>NZ_CP139976.1:0-4800000 GCF_034424625.1 Janthinobacterium lividum
ATGGATAATTTCTGGCAGGCCTGTTCCGCGCAGTTGGAACTGGAGCTGACACCGCAACAATTCAGTGCGTGGATCAAACCGCTTATCCCTCTCGATTACGAAGAGGGCAAGCTGCGCATTGCTGCGCCCAATCGCTTCAAGCTCGATTGGGTCAAGACCCAGTTCGCCAGCCGCATCACTGCCCTGGCCATTCAGTACTTCGAAGCGCCGACGGAAGTGCAGTTCGTGCTCGACCCGCGCCTGGCCCTGCCGAAGAAACCCGTCACCGCCAGCACCCCGGCCAGCGATCCGAATGGCGGCGCGCCCAGCGCGCGCGCCGCGGAGCCGCAGCCCAGCGTGCCGGAACTGAGCATTGGCGCGGCGCCGCGCCGCGAGCAGAGCCGCATCAACACCGACCTGACCTTCGACAGCTTCGTGACGGGTAAAGCCAACCAGCTGGCGCGCGCCGCCGCCATCCAGGTGGCGAACAATCCGGGCGTGTCGTACAACCCGCTGTTCTTCTACGGCGGCGTCGGCCTGGGTAAGACCCACTTGATCCACGCCATCGGCAACCAGGTGATGGCCGACAATCCGGGCGCGAAGATCCGCTACATCCACGCGGAACAGTACGTTCGCGACGTAGTGACCGCTTACCAGCGCAAGGGTTTCGACGACTTCAAGCATTACTATCACTCGCTCGACATGCTGCTGATCGATGATATCCAGTTCTTTGGCGGCAAGAGCCGCACGCAGGAAGAGTTTTTCTATGCGTTCGAGGCATTAATTGCCGCAAAGAAACAAATCATCATCACCTCGGATACCTATCCGAAGGAAATCACGGGCATGGACGACCGCCTGATCTCGCGCTTCGACTCGGGCCTGACGGTGGCCATCGAACCGCCGGAACTGGAAATGCGCGTGGCGATTCTGCTGAAAAAAGCCAAGCAGGAAGGCGTGACCTTCTCTGACGACGTGGCCTTCTTTGTCGCCAAGCACTTGCGCTCGAACGTGCGCGAGCTGGAAGGCGCGCTGCGCAAAATTTTGGCGTATTCGCGTTTTCATGGCAAAGACATCACCATCGATATCGTCAAGGAAGCCCTGAAGGACTTGCTGTCGGTGCAGAACCGCCAGATTTCCGTGGAAAACATCCAGAAAACGGTGGCCGACTTCTTCAATATCAAGGTTGCCGACATGTATTCGAAGCGCCGGCCCGCGAATATCGCCCGGCCGCGCCAGATCGCCATGTACCTGGCCAAGGAATTGACACAGAAGAGCCTGCCGGAAATCGGCGAGCTGTTCGGCGGCCGCGACCACACCACGGTGCTGCATGCCGTGCGCAAGATCGCGCTGGACCGTACCAAAAACCCGGAATGCAACCACGAGTTGCATGTGCTGGAGCAAACGTTGAAGGGCTAAGCACGGCTTTGGCAAGACTGGCTCAAAACGTGCTTTACCCTTATTATCTGGGAGGGCACCGCAGCCGGTCTGTCGGGGCTTCCCATGGCAACAATTGTTAAATTAATACGTTAAACGTCGTACTGTTCAACCTATACATTGAGGATAAATATGCAATTGGTCAAAACCACCCGAGATACCCTTCTCCGGCCACTGCAGATCGTGAGCGGTATTGTCGAGCGTCGGCACACTATGCCGATTCTGGCCAATATCCTCATCCGCAAAGACGGTGAAAATGTCTCCTTCCTGTCGACCGACACCGAAGTGCAGATCACCACGCACGCGGAAATCGGTTCCGGCGCGGACGTCACCGGCACCACCGTGGCCGCGCGCAAGCTGCTGGACATTTTGCGCGCCCTGCCCGAATCGGGCGACGTCACGATGACCCTGCTGAACAAGCGCCTGACCGTGCAAACGGGCAAGTCGCGCTTCGCCCTGCAAACCCTGGCGGCGGAAGAATTTCCAACCGTGCAACAGGCAGAAAGCTACAACGCGTCCGTCACCCTGCCGCAGAAAACGCTGAAGCACCTGTTCAACATGGTGCATTTCTCGATGGCGCAGCAAGACATCCGCTATTACCTGAACGGCTTGCTGCTGGTTCTGGATGGCAATAATGTCATCGCCGTGGCCACCGATGGCCACCGCCTGGCGTTTTGCCAGGTCGCCACCGAGCAGACGTTTGCGCGCCAGGAAGTAATTATCCCGCGCAAGACCATCATCGAACTGCAGCGCCTGCTGGAAGAGAACGATGAGCCGGTGCAGCTGGACATCGCCGCCAACCAGGTGAAACTGACCTTTGCCGACATCGAGCTGATCTCGAAGCTGGTGGAAGGCAAGTTCCCCGACTACACGCGCGTGATTCCAAAAGGCTACAAAAACGACTTCACCATCGGCCGCGATGAATTGCTGCGCTCGCTGCAACGTGCCGCCATCATGACCAGCGACAAGTTCAAGGGCGTGCGCTGCATCATCACCCCGGGCAGCATGAAGATCAGCTCGACCAATGCGGACCAGGAAGAAGCCGTCGAAGAGCTGGAAATCGACTACGGCGGCGACTCCGTTGACATCGGCTTCAACGTGACGTATCTGCTGGACGTGCTGAACAACCTGAAATGCGAATACGTCAACATCGCGCTGGGCGACTCGAACTCGTCCGCCCTGATCTCCATCCCGGACAATGCCGACTTCAAGTATGTCGTCATGCCGATGCGCATCTAAAGACCACAGCAGTGACGTAGGTCGGATTAGCGCAGCGTAATCCGACATGCTGAATCGCCATCTGTCGGGTTACGCCGTTCCGGCTAACCCGACAGACGGTCATCAGCCAGCAGCCCCGAATCAATCAGCAATCGTTATTTGAGAAAGCAGTCCATGTCCGAGAATCCACAAGACACCCCGATCCAGGCCAAAACGGAAGAATACGGCGCCGCCTCCATCCAGATCCTGGAAGGCCTGGAAGCCGTACGCAAACGCCCGGGCATGTACATTGGCGACACCTCGGACGGCACCGGCTTGCACCATCTGGTATTCGAAGTGCTGGACAACTCGATCGACGAATCGCTGGCCGGCCACTGCACGGAAATCCACGTCACCATCCACAGCGACAATTCGATCTCGATCACCGACAATGGCCGCGGCGTGCCGACCGGCCTGAAAATGGACGACAAGCACGATCCGAAGCGTTCGGCGGCGGAAATCGTCATGACCGAGCTGCATGCGGGCGGCAAGTTCGACCAGAACTCGTACAAAGTCTCGGGCGGTTTGCACGGCGTGGGCGTGTCTTGCGTGAATGGCCTGTCGAAACTGCTGAAACTGACCATCCGCCGCGACGGCAAAGTGCATCACATGGAATTCGTGCGCGGCGTGCCGCAAGACCGCCAGATCGTCATGGTCGGCGACATCGCCACCTCGCCGATCAAGGTCATCGGCGACACGGACAAGCGCGGCACCGACGTGCATTTCTGGGCCGATGAAGAGATTTTCACGCACGTGGAATTCCACTACGAAATCCTGGCCAAGCGCATCCGCGAACTGTCTTTCCTGAACAATGGCGTCAACATCAAGTTGTCCGACCAGCGCACGGGCAAGGAAGAAATCTTCGCCTTCGAAGGCGGCACGCGCGGCTTCGTCGAATACATCAACAAGGCCAAATCGGTCTTGCACCCGACCATTTTCCAAGCCACGGGCGAACGCCTGTCGGACCAGGGCACGAACATCTCGGTCGACGTGTCGATGCAGTGGAACGATGCCTACAACGAACAGGTGCTGTGCTTCACGAACAATATCCCGCAGCGCGACGGCGGTACCCACCTGACGGGCTTGCGCGCGGCGATGACGCGCGTGATCAACAAATACATCGATGAACACGAGTTTGCCAAGAAGGCGAAAGTGGAAATCAGCGGCGACGACATGCGCGAAGGCCTGACCTGCGTCTTGTCGGTGAAAGTGCCGGAACCGAAATTCTCGTCGCAGACGAAAGACAAGCTGGTGTCGAGCGAAGTGCGCGGTCCCGTCGAAGAGATCGTCGCCAAGACCCTGGCCGACTACCTGCAGGAAAAACCGAACGACGCCAAGATCATTTGCGGCAAGATCGTCGAAGCTGCGCGCGCGCGCGAAGCGGCACGCAAGGCCCGCGATCTGACGCGCCGCAAAGGCATCATGGACGGCCTGGGCCTGTCGGCCAAGCTGGCCGACTGCCAGGAAAAAGACCCCGCCCTGTGCGAACTGTACATCGTCGAGGGTGACTCGGCAGGTGGCTCGGCAAAACAAGGGCGCGACCGCAAGTTCCAGGCCATCCTGCCGCTGCGCGGTAAAGTCTTGAACGTGGAAAAAGCCCGTTTCGAAAAAATGCTGTCGTCGGAGCAGATCACCACCCTGATCGCCACGCTCGGCACCTCGATCGGACCGGACGAATTCAACGTCGAAAAGCTGCGCTACCACCGCATCATCATCATGACCGATGCGGACGTCGACGGCGCCCACATCCGTACCCTGCTGCTGACCCTGTTCTATCGCCAGATGCCGCAACTGGTCGAGCGCGGCCACATCTACATCGCGCAACCACCGCTGTACAAGGTGAAAGCCGGCCGCGACGAGCGCTATCTGAAAGATGACGCCGAGGAAGCGAGCTACATGATGACCGTGGCGCTAAACACGGCCGTGCTGGTACCGCGCACAGGCGCGGAAGGCATTTCCGGCGAGACCCTGACGGAACTGGTGCGCAAGTTCAACCTGTCGAACACCATCATGACCCGTCTGACGCGCGTCATCGACCGCGCCGCCCTGACGGCCATCATGACGGGCGTGCAGCTGGACCTGTCGACCCTGGACCTGGCGGAAACCTCCGCCCTGGCCCTGCAGACGGCCATCAACGACAGCGCCGTGCGCGTGCATGTGCGTTCCGACGACTTGTCGGAAAAACACATGCTGCGCATCGAGCGCATGCACCACGGCAACGTGAAAGTCAGCGCCATCGACGCCGACTTCGTGCAAGGCCCGGACTACGCCGTACTGAGCAGCGGCGCCGCCACCTTCGAAGGCTTGATCGGCGAAGGCGCGTTTGTCCGCCGCGGCGAAGGCGAGCGCATCAAGGAAATCGCCGTGGTCGACTTCCACCAGGCCATGCAATGGCTGCGCGACGAAGCCGAACGCACCGTCTCGAAACAGCGCTACAAAGGTCTGGGCGAAATGAACCCGGATCAACTGTGGGAAACGACGATGGACCCGACCGTACGCCGTTTGCTGAAGGTGCAGATCGAAGACGCGATTGCGGCGGATCAAATCTTCACCACCTTGATGGGCGACGACGTGGAACCACGCCGCGCCTTCATCGAAAATAATGCGTTGCGCGCAGGGAATATTGACGTGTAAGCTGTCGGGTGACACAGAAAGTGAAAAACGTGCCAAGTTAGTGAAAAATTACTGACACAGTTAATGGAAAAAGACGCATGTCAGGTAACACTGAAAGTGAAAACTGTGCGACGAAAATGCAAAAACCTAAGCTTTCAATAGTGACAAAAAGCCAACTTAGCTAAGTTGGCTTTTTTTTTGCGAAATCCAATTCTGTCGACGATGACCATTTTTCGGTATTATCTAAGAAATAATTCCAAATTGAATAAGAAAACCGTGTAGGAGTGCTATGGCAGGCGGACATGCAACAACAGCAGGCGTAATATTTCAACTCAATGTCGCCTCGTGGTTCGGCGTTCACGCGCTTTGCGAAAAACCAATACCACAATTGTCGGGCCTTGAGGATAGTTCGCCCCAATCGCTATATCTGGAATCAGAGGCGCCAGTTGACGACCTTCGAATTACAACGGTAGCAGGCGGCAATATCTTCTTAAATGCAAAGACAACTGTGTCGCTCAGTTCATTGTTAAGGTCGCCATTGGGGTCCGTTGTGGATCAATTTGTACGCCAACACCTTGCTTGCCGCCAAGGGAACGGAGATTTAGGCTGGGACCGGCCACTTGACAAAACCAAAGACTGTCTTGTTCTCGCCGTCAGTTCTGCTAGAACACTTGGATTTGTAGACTCCACAAGGCCAATACTTGAGCGTATAAGAAATATAAAATCAATTCTTCCCGTTGATCAAATCGCTACAACTCAAAAACAAAAAGTCGCATACGAGGCATGGACGAGCTTGGTTCAACAATCTTGGACTAGGCATACCGGTATCCCCCCCACTGATGGCGAAGTATGCGATTTACTCTCGTGTGTTCGGTTAATCCAACTAGATTTTGACAGCGCCACCGCAACCGAAATTAGTAGTCTATTAACAGCAACAGTAGTCGAAAATCGTAACGATGCATCAGCAGCTTGGAACGTCATTGTGAACGAATGCGCGCAACTCGCACAGCTACGTAGCGGGGCAGATTCGCAAAAATTTAGGGAATGCTTACGTGCCGGTGGAATAGCATTAAGAGAAAAACCTGCTTTCGCTCGCGATATTGAGCGTTTGAAACAGATCACGAAACGAACACTTGAAACACTTTCACGATATTCACGACTCTCTGTTCCAACGGAAAACGGTACGATAAGAGTCGAAATTGATAGAAATTGCGTGCCAGAAATTATGAGTTCTGCCACCACAAGCTCTTTCTTGTTAGTTGGGGCACCAGGAGCAGGGAAATCCGGCGCGATCCATTCCGTTGCCAACTCTTTGATCAAATTGGGTCACCCTGTTGTAGTGCTAGCTGTTGATGAGTGGTCAGCAACCTCAAGAGAGGCATTGCGGCATGAACTTGAGCTGAAATATCCGTTAGACGAAGTGCTTGATGCATGGAGCGGAGGAAAACCCGGAATTCTAATCATTGATGCACTTGATGCGAGCAGGGGCAACTCTTCGGATGAGGTCTTTTTCGACGTAATTGCAACAATTCTCGATCGCGCAAGCGGATGGAATGTCCTAGCATCAATTAGAAAGTTTGACCTTCGATATGGAGTCAAGTATCAAGATCTTTTTCGTGGCTCGCCAGCATCAAAACTGTTTAGAGACGCTGATTTCTCCAACGTAAGACATTTCGATATTCCTCGACTAAGCGAGCAAGAACTGGCTCAAGTTTGGGAGAAATCGCCGCGAATGGCAGTTGCTCATGATTCGGGAACTTCAGCGTTCCGAGACCTGCTTACATCCCCGTTCAACCTATTTCTCTTGTCGACTGTTCTTCCCCCAGTCGGCGACTCCCCAGAACTAGAGAGTATCGGCACCCAAGTCGAATTATTGGAAAGATACTGGGCATATAGAGTTGAGAGTCCTGCAGACAATCACCGAATCAATCGCGTACGTTTATTGCGATCAGCAACTGAAGTCATGGTCAATAAGCGTCAACTCTTTGCGAGAGGAATCGACCTCGCCGGGTATGATGGCCGCCACCTCGAGCAGCTAATGCAGAGTGGAATTTTGCTCGACCACCACTCACAGGGCCGCATCTCATTTTCACATCACATGTTGTTTGATTACGCTGTAGCCAGGACCATCATGATGGACGATGATGATAAAGCCCTGATTGAACGCTTGGCCCTTTCAGACGATCAGGCGTTACTACTTGCCCCCGCCGCAATGATAGCCCTTCGGATTGTGTGGGGGGAACAATTAAATAGACACCCCTACTGGGAATTGGCTATCGGCGTAGCGGCGCAGGAGTCAGCGGGTTCGTTTTCCCGCATGCTTCCCGCTAGGGTCGCTGCTGAGCTCATCGCTCTTCCTGATGATATTTCCCCGTTAACTAAAGCTATCTCTACAAACGGCGCACACAAAGACGCTGCACTATTTCTTGTGCGGCACGTATTTGGAACCTTGCTCGCAAACGTAATCGTAAACCGGCCAATGTGGGGAAACGACGCCGATCCATGGTGCGGCATAGTTAGAAACCTCTGCGAGACGGATATGGCAAGCCTAACTTGGCCAATAAAGGCAGTTATCGGGCATTGGACCGATACTCCGGCTTCACTTAGCAAGCAGCAGAAGAAGGACTTAGGGGCCGCTGCTCGTCTACTATTGAGAAACGCTACGCAAAATTGGAAAAATCAAAGTAACTACGACCAAGGCGCAGTCATCAGTAGTATTCAAGCGATTGCTCGGACCTTCGAGTCAGCAAAACCTGAGTCTGAAGTAGCATTAGAAGCCCTATTGGCGCCAGACCGCGTCGCCGTTTATGGACACATTGAGCTATTCCGTTTCGCAATTGAAACCAAGAATTTAATAGCGTCAGCGCCTCAACTGGTCCATAAATTGTATTTAGCTGCGTACTGTGCTCCCCTTCCTTCTCGAAAGGAAATTTCTCACCTTGGATCGAGCAAGATTTTTTCGCTTACGTCAAATAAGCGCCAAGACATTGAAGGCGTGCAATATCAGCTAGAAGATCATCTAGGAGAATACCTGCAAGCCACTCCAGCGATTGCGATTAAAACCATCATTGATATTCTTGACTACCGCATTCCCGCTGAGCATCAGATACAGGATGACACACCGATCGATACCTTTGAATTTCTGAACTGCACTGCAAGGTTTAGAGAGGACCTGTCTGCAATCTGGTGGACGGCATCCGAATCACACAACCGTGGCGAAGAAAAACTACTTGATATCGTTTTGAAAACCATTTTAGAATTAGATGAAATCGGTAACACGCACGCGGTTGAGACCATAATTACAAATGTAGTCCAGTTCAATATATGGGCATCGCTGTGGTCTGTATTGCTCATTGCAGGCCAATCACGACCTGCGACAATTGGCAGGGCCATACTCCCCCTACTCAAGGTCTCATCAGTACTTGGTGCTCACTCTACGACCTACCCGGCCGGAGAATTATTACGTATTCTTAGCCCTCACTTGGCACGACAGGAACAAGAACAAATTGAGACTGCCATTTGGCAGATGGAGAGTGAGCATCAAAGAGATGGCCTAATCGGCTGTTTATCACGCGAGAACGTTACGCTTACCAAAACACTTTCTCGTTTGGCTCAACTCGATGCGGAAGGTAGGTCGGTACAAAACCGACCACCGTTCACTCTCGAGAGCGGTTGGAGTGACGATGAAAACTGGTGGTATCGGGAGGGCGGTATCGATATCTCAAAGGAACCCTTTTCATCCATTCACAACGCCGTTGAAGCCGTGAAGGTGCTTGCTTCATCTAATGAACAGTCGGCCGGCCCCATAGATGTTTGGATTAATAATTGGCCAACTATTCTCGCGTTGCATGAGATTCTTCTAAAAAATAATTCGATCCCTGAGCGTCTGGAACAGCAAGCATGGGATCAGCTCGCGGAAGCCGCAGAAAAAGCCGCGCTCAGCTGCAAGAGCGCCTCTGATTTGGAAAAATTTCAGAGTTTGCATGAAATAGTTCACTCAGCATCGAACGATAAATTTCCACCTCTCTCCCAGCACGATCCGGCGCGAGAACATGCCTTCGCGAAACATCCATCCTGGGGTCGTCCAGCTCCCAGGACCGAAGCTGCGGCCGCCACTATGGCCCTAGCACGTGCGAATGGAGTTCCGTCACAAACGTACCGTGCCGAGATTCTGCGTCTAATACGAGATCCTGCTGTAGAAATCAGGCACACAATCGCATCGCGTCTCAATATGCTATGTGAAGCGGATCCAGAATTAATGCAGACACTCATAGATGTGGTGTTTAATGAAGAAAATAATCTAGGAATTCTTAGTTTTTTTCTTGGAGCCTTGCACCGCGCCATTGGAAGCATGGATGTTGGTACGGCCGAGAAGCTTCTAGCGCTGGATAAACGGATTTCTTCTAATGAAGAGGAAGGCCAAAGAGATCTTCGTAGACAATTGGTGACATCTATTGTTCGCCTATGGTTGCTGAATGATCTAACCACAGCAAATAATCGGGTCGAAGAATGGACTGGAAATCCTTCGATCTATTCTTCGCATATACAAACAATGCTCACCTCCCTTAGAGATACACTCTTGATGGGAAAAATTGATGCCCCCCAGAGTCGTGAAACCACAATTAGGACACGAGCAATCCAAATATTTAATCAAAGTGTGACGAAAGCTGCCAAGGAGTTTAGTCGGCTCGCACTTGTTCACGATAGAACTACCTATGAACAAAAACAGTTAGAAAATACATTTCGAGTTCTGGATACTGCCACGCACGAAATCTACTTTGGCTCCGGCGCTTACAAACGAAGCAAAGGTCACGAAAGCATAGGTGAGTCGGATTCCGATTTATTGCAAAGCAGGCGCAGATTCCTAAGTGAGATAAATAGCACTCTAGAGTGTCTCGCTGATGTCCCATACCCATCCGTTACCCACTACCTCCTAGAAACGTTAGAGGCTTTCATTCCTGAGGCCCCTGAACAGTGTCTCTCTTTGATGATCCGGTGCGTTCACAATGGAGGTGCAAGTGGCGGCTACCAATTGGAAAGCATGGGTGCAGATTTGCTCGTTCGCCTCGTTCGTAGATTTCTCGCCGATTATGCTCCTATGATTTCGGGCCGCGAAGAATTCAGAACTGGATTAGTGAAGGCGCTGGATTATTTCGCCGAAGCTGGTTGGCCAGAAGCGCGCCAACTCGTCTACCAGTTGCCGGAGATGCTGAGGTGAGTACCAGTCGGTTCTTTGAATTCAGGCGGCAGATTGCCAATCTAAAGACGAATTACGAGACGATCCACTTGCCAGAGATTGAACGCACTACGGCGGCCGCACAAAAGAAAATGACGGATGCGTTGAAAGGTCAAGGGCGAACGATTGTGCGCGAAGCGCAGGTGCGTCAGTACTTGCTAGATCCGACGCTAACGTTCCTTGGATGGGATCTCGGAAATCCAAGTGCAATGTTAGTTGAAGATGCAGTTGATGCAGCCAAAGAAGGCGAACATCGTCGTTTCATGGACTATCATGGCAAAGAGATAAAGCCCTGCGGCGTCGATACCTCACTTTTAATTGTTGAGGCAAAGCGCCCCAGTGTTCTACTGCCAGGCCCATCGATCACATCGTCCGAAAATTTGTCCGTAGAGATAGTAAACGCTTTCGCGGCTATTCGATCAGGCAAGTCAAGGTGCAAGCATTTCACCACCGATTGGTTCGACAGACTAAATACATTGGCTGACTATACGACTCGAGTAAAACAGCAAAGCGGCGACGCTCCCTGCAGGGTCGTCATTACGAACGGCGAATGGTTCATCGTTTTCTTGAATCCTGAAAGCGCACTGATAGGCAAAAATCCCTCAGCGGACGAAGTCCTTGTATTTCAGAATTTGGATGAAGTTGCTGAACGGGCGAATGAGTTCTGCGAGTCTCTAGAATATGCTAGTCTGAGCTCCAAAATCCCAACGCAGCATCCGACGGATTTGCAGAAATTTGCGTCTATTGGAGAAGATGTAAGAGCGGCCCTCGCTGTTGAACTTAGCTTCAATGTCATCGGAAACATTCAACCCTCGATGGCCGTGCGTGTCTACGCTCTCGTGAGAACCATGAGGGGAGTGTGGATAAAATTTCGTAAGGATTACGAACCGCCGTACGAGATCATGCCAGGAAAACAGGATGCGTTTATAGAACGCATAGGCATTCTGCAAGACCTTGCAAACGACCTAATTGCCGAACTTCGAAAATATGCCAATGTAACTGTCATGACACCAAGTGAAGCTGAACTCGTCGCCGCAGATGATGGCATGGTTTCCGGATGGCACTCATCGGCACTAAATTCGAGCCCCTCGCCAGAACTACATTATTTAACCTTAGGTGATGGCGCATTCTACGTTACAAGTCACGACGCCTTTGATGACTGTAGTTTCCACTCCTTTGGCCCTTGCTTGAACGCTGGAAGTGCAGCTACGAATCAGCCCATCATTCGGCAAAGCAGGACGCCTCCCGTGTACTTTCCATCCGGATCAAAAATGCATTGCGCACATAAGAATGTCCATGCCGGCCGCGACGGGAAATGCATATTACAATCTTTCGAGACTCATATGTGCTGTCAGCGCTGCACCTATCTAACAAGGTGTTGGCCAACTGGGACAGATGCGCTTCCATGCGCGAAGAAATAAGAGGAGCGTGACCATATGGTGACCTGTATGTCCGACATTTTTTCGTCCAGTAAATTGGCTTCGGCTTGGGTTAAACTGGCTTTAACTCGCGTCATCATTGTATACATCAATGGAATATGGCGCCAAAGCTGGCGCATGCCCCAAAAAACTGTTCCTGTCGCCAAAAAAACAATATTTTTAATTCCTCTACATTATTAGAGAAATTGGTACATGTCGTACTTGGCAAGATTGTGTATGAAAAAAGCTATATCTCAGCGCTTGAGATTGGCGCAAAAGAGCCACCAACAGAAGAGTTTACCGAAAGGACAATAGCTGTGCTTAGCTTATCACCTAGCGAGAAAATTAAAATTTACATATCAGCACCAAGTAATTCACTTCAGTTTCATCAAGTGAATTACTTTAGTTGAACTGGAAAAGATAGAATAACCTAGCTAACTCACGATATATCTATCATGATGCCAAAAAGAAAAACACCGCCCCTATCCTTTGCAGCATACCAGCGGCTTCACAACGTCATTTACAGCTTATCTAAAAAATTCGCTCACGGGCCAGAACGCTCATGCGTATTCTTCAGTATCACCGGCGCAGCATTGATGCACAAGCATTATCAGTTAGACGCGAAAGTGGTCTGCGGTGGTGGTGCTGTGCTGTTGGACAAAAAAACAGAAACAGCACTATCATGGTTCGTTAAGAGACCAGATGGAACCATCACCACGGGAGCAGAAGGGTTTCACGCTTGGATCTCGTGCGAGGACTGGCTTATCGATCTCACTGCACCCAACTACCATGAAGCAGTCATAGGTGCGACGTTTCAAAACCCAACCAACGAGCGCCAATCTATCCCTGCGCTCAAAGTACCTCGCATGATGATGCAAAAACTCATCTCTGAGACTGAGCGCGAACTAGATGAGATGCATAAGTCTGGTGATTGCGCATTCTATCCCGATTCAGATATAACCAAGGACGTAATTGATAACGCATTCGAGCAGGTCCAACTCGGAGACGTAATCAATATTGCGTACAACTGGCATCGCCCTGTTCCCCAAAAAATGGAACCGTCGATAACCATCGGAGACAATTATGGTGAAATCCAGACTGTCCATCTCATCAAGCGTGAGTTGGTCGGTAAGTGGTAATATCAAAGCTTATGTTTGCGCCCGCTTGCGCACGCTGTGCAGAGACCTAATCAAATCGCGGATCTATAGCTAGTTCTCGATCTTGGATAGTAAATCTCCGGTACTGCTCCAGTCAGCACCCCATCGCCTGTCTGAGACCCGTTCTCAGGCACGCCGAGAGGGGACCTGAAATATGCCTCCGTTCCTTCGTCTAGGAAGCAGACATAGCATCCCTTGATTCGACGGGCTTCATCGAGTAGCACCGTCGCGCTTCACAGATCGCATACGTTAATGGCATGCCGAGGGCTTCGGCGAGTAAGCGCAAATAGCGTGCCATAAAAACTTAGACTCATCTGACAGCTTGTATCAGTTCAAGTCTGAGCTAGTGCAACTACTGGGTAATAGTTCAGACTTGAACTGAGCAAATTGTTCAGAACGACTAGAAATCTCATCAGCCTGTTACAAGCTGCGAGTGGCGGCAGACCTGATGAGAGATCCACGGCGAGACTAATAGGTACAAGTCCTAAATTTAACGAACGATTGCCTTTGGTGCCCTGGAACAGATCATCTAAGACATGAATACCACGCTGTGCAAAAATATAGTTTGACGGTACCTCTGGCCCAAAAAAGTATAAATAGATTACCCAAATTTTTACACGCCCATAGGAGAGCAGCATACCAAATTTGCATACATTGGCAACCAAAATAACCTATATTTTTCAAATACTTACAGGCGCATCCCTTCTTGACATCCCAGTGCTACTTAGCTATTGTTTTAAGCAAAGAGACCACCGGATCTGAGAAACATGAGCCCGTTTTCGCACTTCCTGCATGAATTACGTCTTCGGCATCAAATTCGCCAGTCTGAGCTTGCCGAGCTGCTGGGATATGAGCAAAGCTATATCTCTGCGCTTGAGATTGGCGCAAAAGGGCCACCAACAGAAGAATTTGTTGAAAGGCTAATAGCCGCGCTTAGCTTGCCACCTAGCGAGCAAACGCAAGTACGCGTAGCGGCCACAGCATCCCAACGAAAGCTAGCCCTTCCGCTAGATAGTCCGCAGGACATGTACTGGATGATCCAGGGACTTCGCGAGCAACTAGACAGCTTGCATCCTGTCCAAATCAAAATAATCCAAGATGCGCTGAACTTGAAGGGATCACTTGTGGATCGCCAACCCGAGCCCCTGCGTCGTATTAAAAGACGCAGGCGAGAGGAGGCCACCATGTAAGAACGGGACAAACCTTTCGGCTTGCCCCGTTGGCCCAGAGCATCGAACGATACCCAAGACGGACATCTTCAGTATCTCCAAAGCCCCTGCCAACGTCAAGCCCCAAAACTAAACACGTCTGCTTCTCGCTGCGCCTATAGATCGCGGTGTGGGTGTTCATACGCCAAAAATCAGACATATCCATACCCTGAATCGGTGCTGGAGGGTGCGCTGCACCTTCGCTCAGCCAGGAGAAACAGTCATGTCCCAACATTTCTGGAGAGGAAGATGGTGCGGTAGCTCACCAGATGGAGAACATCATCAGCGAGCACGGGAAATTTTGCGCCCGTCCGGTGGCATCATGCGCGGCAAGTTCCCCAGCAGGAAGAATGGTCGCATGGTCCACCACGAAGGATTGCTCGAACTCGATGCGATCTATTTATTTGAAGCATCACCGTTGATTTCCAAGTATCGCGAACAGCCAAGACTAATTCAGTTCCCCGATGGCGTACGCCTTCGGCGCTACACCCCGGACTTTGAATTGGAACTGAGATCCGGCGAACTCATCACGATAGAGATCAAACCGAGCCGTAGCCTTGGTAACGAAGAAGTCCGGCACAAGCTTAATTGCATTCACGAACACATGCAACGCAATAGCTCTCAGTTCGAAGTACTTACGGAAGTGACGATTCGACTAGCTCCGCGACTTGCAAATTTACGCTGGATTTACCATCGCGCTGCGCGAACCCCACCAACCCCTGCTTCCATAGAGCGAGTCGTTGACCGGCACCGTGCTGGTTTTCCACTGGCAATCCAGGCCGCCATCAATCTCACGCAAGACACTGGGATCGAACCATTCAGCATGCTGCTTGCTGGCGCCCTTCAATGCTCACTAGATGGGCAAATCAGTTACGACACACAACTCAACATCGCAACGGAGGCCAATCATGAATGGTTTCGGATTTCGGAAAAATACAGTTTTTGACTGGTCGGGATCGGCATTTCTGATCGATCGCATACAGGAAAACGGTGACGTTCTGTTGGTGCGTATCGACGATGGACTGCTTTCGATCCAGCGCCTTGATCACCTTCTATCTGAGTATCGAGAGGGTCGAATCTCCGCGTCGGCCAACGACAGCGTTAGGACAATTCCGCATGACGCCAAGATGTTTTCCCGACCGTTGGACGAGCTATCTAGCCAAGTTCAAAGCGAGGTCAGACGCCGGTACCGCTACCTTCAAGCGATCTTCGGTCATGACGACAAGGTGGTCTATACGAGAGAGCTCTTGACCCCACTCATTCACCACGTCGCAGAGGAAATGAACGATCAAAATCCGCCTAGCGCTACGACAATATATCGCTGGAACCGCCTTCTTCAACAATCCAAGGATTCGCGCGCGCTAATTCCACGATTCGACCGGCGCGGTTCGAAAAATATGAAGCAAAACTCCAGGCTGCTCCAGCTCGCGCGGGACGCTATCGGCGAAGCATTCCAAGCATCACCGCATGCGACAGGACAAAGCATCAACACAAGGCTGGCAGCGAAGGTCAACTCAGAAAATCATTTCCTTCCAAAGGCTGAGCAACTCAAACTCCCTTGCCTGCGAACCATCTACCGGATGTTGGGCCGGGTAGAGGCCTATGACCAAGCAGTACTAAAGGATGGAAAGGCACTCGCCGAGAAGAAATTCTTGCTCGCGAAGTTTTCTACAGAAACCACACAAATCTTGGAACGCGTTGAGATTGACCACACGCCTCTCGATCTCTTCCTCATAGATGAAAAAAGTTTGCTCCCACTTGGTCGACCGACGCTCGGTGTCACCCGACATAAGCCAGCTTGCTGGTTTGCGTTGCAGCCAAGGCGGCCCTCTCGGGGCCGCTTTTTTTATGCGCTTCAAAATCCCGCCGCCATATTGACATACTTGCCAAAAGCAATCAATAATCTGCCATAAGCAAGTATATGAGAGGCGTCAGATGCATACGGACCAACTCGGCGAACGCACGGAGATCGTGCGCCGTTTTAATCGTTTTTATACGCGCCAGATTGGCGTGCTGCATGAACACCTGCTGGACAGCGCATTCTCTCTGACGGAAGTGCGCATCCTGTATGAACTGGCGCATCGGGAGCAATTGACCAGTGCGGACCTGTGCCGCGAGCTGGGCCTGAACGCGGGCTACCTGAGCCGTGTCATTGCCGGATTCGAAAAGCAGGGGCTAATCGCCAAGACGCGCTCGCCGACGGATGCGCGCGCGACGCAATTGCAGCTGACCGAACAGGGACAGCGCACTCTCGCGCCCCTGGTCCACGCGTCGCGGCGCGAAGTGGCGACCATGCTGGAACGCTTGCCGCCGACGGCGCAGCAGGAGCTGGTCGCTGCCATGGAGCAAATCCAGGGTTTGCTGGGGGAACCATCGCCCAGCTATCTCCTGCGCAATCCGCAGCCGGGCGACATGGGCTGGATCATCCACCGGCAAGCCGTGCTGTATGCGCAGGAATATGGCTGGAACAACGAGTACGAGGCACTCGTTGCCGACATCCTCGCCAAATTCGTGCGGGAATTCAACCCGGCCCGTGAGCGTTGCTGGATAGCCGAGAAGGACGGCAAGGTGATTGGTTCCGTCTTCATCGTGCGCCAGGACGACACGACGGCCAAGCTGCGCCTGCTGTATGTCGATCCCTGCGCACGCGGCTTGGGCATCGGCAGCCGCCTGGTCGATGAATGCCTGCGCTTCAGCCGCCAGGTGGGCTACACGAAAATGGTGTTGTGGACCAACAGCATCCTCACCGGCGCACGCCGCATCTACGACAAGGCCGGCTTCCAGCTGGTCGAGGAAGAGACGCATCACAGCTTTGGCAAGGACTTGGTCGGCCAGGTGCTGGCGCGTGACCTGTAAGCAGGCGCTCCAGCTCCTGAGGTGAAAGCGACTGTGGCGGCACGAGGACAGTGGCCGCCAATTTCCTCGCCACTATCACCATTTCCTCCAAGAAACCAGTACACTAGTTCCTGAGCGCAACTAATTTTGTGCGCGCGCCATGCCGCCTGCCGTTGCCGGGAGGCGCCCCTGCCGCAAGGCGTGTTGTCTGCCTGGACAAATGTCATGTTCACTTCGCGCAGCCTGTCTCCTGCCTTCTATTACCTGTTCTTTTCAGGAGAACGGGAGCAGCAGCAGCGCTTTTTCAAGGAACTGCATTTCATTTCGATAGCCATCCTGACGTTTGGCCTGGCTTGCTGGCTGGTCACGTTCAGCCTGACCTTGTCGCGCGCTTCGCTCGATCATGCGCAAGCGGCGCTGGGCGTGACGGGCATGGTAGTCGGGCTGCTGCTGACCGTGTATGCGAAGTCGCTGCAAGCCATCATCGCCAGCGGCACGATCAGCGTGCTGTTCATCGCTTTCAGCTTTCGCGTGCTGATGCTGGGGACGGACGATCCCGCTTTCTGGGTATTGCCGCTGGGCGTGATGATCACCCTGACGACGGCGCCCATCTTCAGCGGCATCGCGTACTACCTGGGCGTATCACTGTGCGTGTGGGCCATCCTTGGGCTGGGGCAGTTTCCCGTGCATGCGGGCCAGGCTGACCAGCATTGGCCCGTGCTGGCCGTCACCATCAGCGTGATCATCGGCCTGGCGCTGAACATCTATTTTCTCGTCTTGCGCATCCATAACTACCGTTCCCAGCGCGAACTGGCGACCATGGCCTACAAGGATGGCTTGACCGGACTCAACAACCGGCGCATGTTCACGCAAAGCGCCCGCACCTTGCAGCGCACGGCGCGCACACCCGCGTATTTCCTGATGATCGACATCGACGACTTCAAGCAGATCAACGATGTGTATGGCCATGACGTGGGCGACGAGGTGCTGAAAAAGATCGCCGAGGTCATCGGCGGGCTAGCGGGTGAGCACCTGTGCGGCCGGCTGGGCGGCGAGGAGTTTGCCGTCATTTACCTGGGTGAAAAGAACGCGGCCTGCGCCTTTGCCGCGCAACTGGTCGATGCCGTCGAAGCGGCCTTTGTACCGGAACGCAAGGTGTCCGTCAGCATCGGCATCGCGGAACTGATCAAGGAAGCGGACTTGTCGCACAGCTACCGGCGCGCCGATGAATCCTTGTACCAGGCCAAGAAAAACGGCAAGAACCGCTACGTGCTCAACGCCGCCTGAACGCCGCCGTCCGGGTGTGCATCGAGCAGCGCCAGCAAGGCTTGCGGGGAAATCTTCCAGGGATCGCGCTGCTCGGGATCTACCTCGTACCAGCTGTCCTGGGCCCCGATCTTGAGGATGGTCAAGGGAATGTCCTTGCTCTCAAAGAAGGCCAGCATGCGGCGGAGCAAACGGCTCACCTTGGCGTGGTCTTCCTGGTACAAAGAACAGGCATAGAAGCAGCCCTTCTCTCCCATGCGCAATTTCCTGGCCGCGCCGAGACGCGAGTAGACCACGTACTTGTACAGGAACTCGGTCACGACCTCATCGTCAACGGGAATACTGCAGGAAATGGTGATCTTGGCCATGATAACGAGGGACAGTGATTCAATAGCCAAGCTTAGCAGAAAGCGTTTCATTCCTGAAATGCTAAGATCGCGGCGCGCGCATGCCGGCAACCGGCCCGGCATGGCGTCTCGACAAGGATTGCCATTGAACACCCGAGGAAACATCACTTTTCGCATGCTGTCGCTGTGCGCCGCCCTGTGCCTGCCGCTTTCCAGCATGGCGCAAGCCATTGCTGCCGAGGATGCCGCCTTCGTGGCCGCCACCGTGCCCGTGCCATCGCCGCCGCTGCGCCTGAGCGCGCATCCCGAGATCCGCGCCGACGTCTTGAAACTGCTCGGCTATGCGCGCGGCAGCTATACGCAAGGCGATACCCTGATCGCGCGCCAGGTGCTCGACAGCATGCATTCACTCGATGACATCACGCGCACCATGCTGCCCGACGGGCGCTCGGTACTGGCCTCCATCGATGCCAGCACGCACGGTGCGTGGCGCGCCGCCATGCTGTTCGATCCGCAACGCAAGCTGCTGGCCCTGGGCCTTGTCAACGGCCATTGCCAGGCCGCCATCGGCGACGCCGCGCCCGCCTGCCTGCCATCCACGCATGCCGTGCTGACGCTGTTCCTGCCGCCCGGCGCGGAGGACGAGATGGCCGCGCCGCTGCTGGTCTGGGCGCGGCAACTGCCGCCCATGCTGGCACAGGCTGCGCCGGAACAGCGGCAAAGCATTGCTGTGGTGGAATACATCACGACCCGCCCCGGCCAGCCCGGCTGGGAACAGCGCGACGTGCCGCCCGGCTTTCCCGCCAGCTTGCTGCACCTGCTGCTGCCGAATGCGGAACTCAACAGCAGTTCCAGCGGCGGCAAACTCATCGCGCCGGCGGGCCTGGCGGGTTTGCCCATGCGCACGCCGACGGAAGCGGCCGAGGCCGGCGACGAGCCCATGCCCGATGCCAGCATCACCCTGCGCAGCTATGCCGATTTCCATTGGGTGCTCAACACCTACGCCAAACTGGCCAAGGGTGCGCAAGTGAAGGGGCATGAGGACAAGGTCGTGTTCACGGGCAGCGATACGAGCGGCCGCTACACGGTGACCCTGCGCGAGCAGGGCAAGAAAGACAGTGTGTTCATCACCGTGGCCAGCTGGCGGACAAAATAAGCGGAGGCACACAGGGAAAACATTGCCATTCCGCACAAGGGCATGGCATTTTGGCATTTTGCGGTATGATTTCCGGCCGTGCGGCGCGGCCCGATCCCTGCCTTGCCCACCCTGCCCTTCAAGCCAGCCACGCTTGCGTAGCATCCTGCCCTAAGGAATTCATATGTTCGGTTTTAACTTGCGCGTCGCCAAGATGGTGTGGACGGCTTTTCTCGTCGCTTTTTTGTTATTCATCACGTACAAGGTGTCGTCGACCCTGATCGTGGTGGTGTTCGCGGTGTTCTTCAGCTACCTCGTGTATCCGCTGATCGGGCTGCTGGAGCGGTATGGGCCGAAGCGCCTGCCGCGCACGGCCAGTATCGGCATCGTCTTCCTGGTGGTGATCTTGCTGGTGGCGGTGCTGGGGTCGATCTTCGGGGCGCGGATCGAGGAAGAGGCGATCAAGCTCAGCGATCAATTGCCGACCTTACTCAAGGGGAATAATTTTGCCGAGCGCATTCCTTTGCCGGAATTCATGGAACCGTTGCGCGCGCGCCTGCTGTCGTTCATGCAGACACAGCTGAGCAGCGGGACGGGACAAGCCATGCCGCTGGCGAAAGAACTGGGCTTGACCGTCATGCATGCGGCCAGCAACCTGATCTATCTGGTGCTGGTGCCCGTGCTGAGCTTTTTGCTGATCAAGGAAGGGCCGGACATGCGCGACGGCTTGCTGTCCCTGCTGAACCGCCCGAACAAGAAACTCTGGGGCGCCATCATCGATGACCTCGACATCTTGCTGTCGCGCTATGTGCGCGCCCTGCTGCTGTTGTCGATCGCCACTTTTGTGTCCTACAGCATCGCCTTTTCCCTGATGGGCGTGCCGTACAGCCTGCTGCTGGCCGGCGCGGCCGCCTTGCTGGAATTCATCC
Organism: Janthinobacterium lividum; assembly: GCF_034424625.1. Taxonomy (NCBI): domain Bacteria; kingdom Pseudomonadati; phylum Pseudomonadota; class Betaproteobacteria; order Burkholderiales; family Oxalobacteraceae; genus Janthinobacterium; species Janthinobacterium lividum. The sequence continues at coordinate 20,815 of NZ_CP139976.1, forward strand.
CATTTGCCGGCCCGCTGGCGGCGGCCGTCATCGCCGTGGTCGTGGCCGGTTTCAGCGGCTTCGAGCACGTGTTCTGGCTGATCGGCTTTATTGCCGCCTACCGTTTGTTCCAGGATTACGTGGTCAACCCATACTTGATGAGCGAAGGCGTGGAAGTAAGCCCGCTGATGGTGATCGTCGGCTTGCTGGCCGGCGACCAGTTGGGTGGCGTGGTCGGCATCTTCCTGTCCGTGCCCGTGATGGCGGCCATCAAGATCGTCTTCGTGCGTGCCAGGGCGGCCTTGCAGGCGCGCCATGATGCGCATGAGAAAGCGGAACAGGCGGCGGAAGAAGCGCGCGCCCAGGCCCTGGCCGAGGCGGCGCGCTTGCAGGAACAGGGCAGCAAAGTTGCCCTGGAAGCGCAGTAACTTAGAACTCTTCCCACTCGCCGCTGTTATCGGCAGCAGGCTTGGCGGGACGCGGTTTTGCGGCAGCGACAGGTGCAGCAGCGGCGCGGGCCGGCGCCAGGCGCAGCGCCGGGCGTTTCAAGACCGTGCTGGCGGCGGCCACGACAGGCTTGCGCAAGGCAGGCTTGGCCGCTGCCGGACCGCTGTGGGCCGCGTCAAGCTTGAAAATGCTGACCATCTCGGCCAGCGCGGCCGCCTGCTCCTGCATGGATTCCGAAGCGGCTGCCGCTTCCTCCACCAGCGCCGCATTCTGTTGCGTCACGGTATCCATTTCCGCCACGGCTTGATTGATCTGGCCGATGCCCAGTTCCTGCTCGCGGCCGGCGGCGCTGATTTCGCCCATGATGTCCGTCACGCGGCGGATGCTGGCCACGATCTCGTCCATCGTCGTGCCCGTCTGGCTGACCAGTTCGCTACCGGCGCCCACGTTCTGTACCGACGCTTCGATCAGCATCTTGATGTCCTTGGCGGCGCTGGCCGAGCGGTGCGCCAGGTTGCGCACTTCCGTGGCGACGACCGCAAAGCCACGTCCCTGTTCGCCGGCACGCGCCGCTTCCACGGCCGCATTCAAGGCCAGGATGTTGGTCTGGAAGGCGATGCCATCGATCACGCCGATGATGTCGGCAATCTTTTTCGACGATTCGCTGATGGTGCCCATGGTATCGACCACTTGCGCCACCAGCGCACCACCCTTGACGGCCACGTCCGATGCGGACACGGCCAGCTGGTTTGCCTGGCGCGCATTGTCGGAATTCTGCTTGACGGTCGAGGTCAGCTCTTCCAGCGAGGAAGCCGTTTCTTCCAGGCTCGACGCTTGCTGCTCCGTGCGGCTGGACAGATCCAGGTTGCCCGAAGCGATTTCATTGCTGGCCGTGGCGATGGCGCCGCTGCCGTCGCGCACGCCGCGCACGGTGTTCGACAGGCGTTCCTGCATTTTCTGCAAGCCCGTCAGCAAGGCGCCCATCTCGTCGTTGCGCGTGATGACGATGTCATTGGCCAGGTTGCCGTCGGAAATGGCGCCGAAATGGCGCAGGGCCTGGTCCAGCGGGCCGAAGATGGCGCGCAGCAGCAAGATGCTGGAAATAATCGTCAGCAAGGCGCCGACTATCATACCGCCGGTGGCCATGGCCACCTGGGTGCGGTAACTGGACTGACTGGTCGCATACATCGCGGCGGCCGACGTGGCCTGGTATTGCGTCAATGTTTCGGCTGCCTGGTCCAGGGTGCGGTACAGCGGCGTCAGCCCCGTCATCATCAAACCGTCCGCTTGAGCGACGTTGCCTTCACGCAAAGCCTTGCTCATGACCAGCAAGCCGTTGCTCATGTAATCGCTGCGTTTCTTGTCCATGTCGTCGGACAGGCGCTTTTCGTCCGTGCTTTGCGGCAAGGCCAGGTACACCTTCCAGGACTTGTTGGACGCTTCCATGAATTGTTCGGCACGGGCCAGGATATCCTTGGCGTCGGCCGCATCGGGATGCACCATCACGCGGTCCATCGTGAAACGGGCGCGGCCCAGCAGAATCTGCGACTCGCCGATGGCTTGCGTCGATACCAGCTGATTGCTGTAGACCTCGTTGAGGTTGTGGTTGGCCGATTTCAGACTGATGATACTCATGACGCCCAACACGGCGATCAGCAAGCCCAGCACACTCATGGTGGCAATCAGGCGCATTTTTATTGTTATGTTCGACAGCATGCAGTTTCCTTGGTAGGGGCGTAACCATGCCTGCGCTCACCAAACGGGATAGCAACAAGCGCCAGATGGGCGGGTCACGTGAATTGTTCAGGACAGATCGATACGGCGTGTAAGGCGGCAGGGGGGAAGGCGGCCCGCGCATATCGTCAGGAGTGCAATACAGGGCAACGAGGTCGAGGTTTCCTGTACTTTTAATTTCCTGACTGCAAGATACAGGGAAAGTTTACTAGTAGCAACATCCAGTATTGATTTTCACGCTTTGTAACAAGCGGATGATGTTTTTTGCGCAGAACTGGCATTCCGCTGCCTTGCAAGGTCGCGTGGGAATGCCATTTATGCTAGCTAACAAGTTAATACATGGTTTCTTCGATGAGCTGGCCATCGTCGCGGAAATACTGGAACCGGCCCGTTTTCATGCCCATGTTGTAGGCGCCTATCCGCTTTGGTTTACCGTTCTGGAAATTCTCGATATTGACGCCATGCAGCACGCCCTTGTGCCAGTTGCGGTGAAATTGCGGCACTTCGCCATCGGGATAAAACAGGGTTTCCGCCCCATCGCGCTTGCCGCTGGCAAACGCGCCTTGGTAACGCCGCTTGCCATCCGGATAAAAACTCTCCATCGGGCCGTCGAGCTCGCCAAAGCGGTAATGTTCGACCAGTTCCAGCTGGCCACCGGCCGCATATTGTTCCAGCTTGCCTTCCGGTTCGCCATCGCGCATGGTCAGCACTTGCCAGCCGCCATCCGGCGTCGCCTTCTTCCACGGCCCCTGCTTGATGTCATCGACATACAGGCCGCCACCGCCCGGCTCGATCCACTGGCCCTGCTTCTTGCCATTCACATAGTTGCCCTGCCAGTGCACCAGCGTACCGATACGGCGCTCGCTGGGGCCGTCCAGCCTGTCTTTGACGTAGGTATCGAAACCCTCGTAATTGCCCTTGCCCTCGTCGCGCCATTCGTCCACGCCCGGGCTCACTTCCCAGCGGCCCGTGCGCTGGCCCCGTTGCATCATGCCCGTTGTCGTTTCCTCGCCGCTTTCATACGTCCACGGCCCTTCGGCCTTGTCGTCGACAAACGCGCCAACCGAGCGGATGGTGAGCGGCTCTTCATAGTGCCACTGCCCAGTGCGCTTGCCTTGCGCATACCGGCCACGGGCATACACGTTGCCCGTGCAGCAATTCACGTCGTACTCGATGAGCAGCCCATCCTGGCTGGCGGCAAAGCGCTGCGGCTGCGTTTCCCAGGTGATCCATTTGACGTGATAGCTGGGCGCGCGCCCGCCTTCCCAGCCCTTGCCCAGCAGATAGGTCACCGTGAGGAAATGGCCCTCTTTTTCCTGGAAAGTTTTTTTATAGGCAAACGCCGGGGCGTCCGTCGGCTTGCCGGGCAATAACTCGCCATCGATATTGAAATAGCCGACCAGGGTGCCGTGGCCATGCTCGATGGCGTCGAACTCGGCCACGGCCGTGGGTGCGTACGCGATGCTGTAGTCGATCAGCTGCAAGCGGGCCAGCGCGGCGCGCACCCGCGCCTCGTCCATGGTTTTCGCGCCGCGCACGATGGCATCCAGGGTCGGCTGCAGGGTGGCCACCTTGAACATCCTGCCGCCGCTGCGCTCATAGCGGTAGGCATGCAAGCCAAAGAGCTTATCGCTGCTGCGGCTAAGCACGAACGTGGTTTCGCCTTCGCTGTCGAGGTCAAGCTGGAACACGGCCGCGATGCTGGCCTTGCCATACTTGTCCAGGTTCATGCGCTTCTCGCTATCCCCGTTGCACTGGCAATAGTAGCCGTTGACTTCGCCATTTTCCCGCAGGAAGGCCAGCACCACGCCGCCATCGCGGCGCTCGACAACGCTGGCGGTGGCCATCGGTTTACCCTCGTAGAACCGGACTGCCGCCTGCACCGGCGCCAAGGTGCCCAGCGCCAGCAGCGCCGCCATCGTGCTGATCCAAAATGTTTGCCGCATGCCAACTCCACTGCCTGAAAACCGCCATTATGCATGGCCGTTCAGGCAAGACCGGACACGCCAGGACGCTGGCGCCACAGGGGCCGCTGCACCGTCTGCGCCAGCAGCACGCCCAGCAGCGAAATGCCGCCGCCGACCAGGTGGTACACATGCATGCTATCGTGCAGCCAGACGATGGCCAGCAAGGCCGTCAGCAGGGGCAGCAGGTTGACGTAAATGCTGCAGCGGTTCGGTCCCAGCAGTTTTACCCCTTCAATCCACAGGTAGGACAGCACGATGGACGAGCCGATGCCGGCATAGCCGATCAGCGGCAAGGTCGTAGCGTCCAGCCTGGCGCTGCCGGCCGGCAGCAGCAGGAACAGCGGCAGCATGCACGCCAGGGCTGCCAAGGCCTGGCAATAAATGGCTTGCCAGGCGGGAATGGATAAACGCCAACGGCGCAGCAGCACGCCATACAGGGCAAAACTCAGGCAAGCCAGCAGCATCAGCGCATCGCCCGCATGCACGCCTTGATGCAGCAAGGCCAGCACGTCGCCGCGCCCCACCAGGTACAGCAAGCCGCCAAACGACAGCACGCCGCCGGCCGCCATGCCGACTGTCAATCGCTCGCCCAGCAGCAGCACGCTGAGCAAGGCCGTCATCAGCGGCGCCAGCGCCGTGACGATGGCCATATTCGTCGCCGTCGTCGATTCGGCGGCGCGGTAGGACAGGCTCTGGAACAGCGCCATCGACATCACGCCGCACAGGGCCAGCTGCCACCACTGGCGGCGGATGGCGGCGCGGTTGCGCCACAGGGGGCGGGCGATAAACGGCGTCATCACCAGCAAGACCAGCACCAGGCGGTAAAAAGTGATGGCGGTGGGGGCGATGCTGGACGCGGCCAGCTTCGAGACGACGACGTTGCCGGCCCACAGCAGCATGGCCAGAAATGGATACAGATAGGCGCGCACAGGCATGCGAGGCTCCAGGAATAGTTGCGGGAAACCATCATGCCGCAGGTGCGTCGCGCCTTCTCGCGCTAAAATGTCTGGACCTATCGCAAAACTGACATCATTTTCATGGATTGCACCTCCCCCGCCTTTCAGGAATTGCTGCCCGTCACGGCGCGCGCCATGGCGCTGGCCGTCGACTATGCGCATGGCCACGTGATTTCCGTGCACCGCCACACGCATGCACAATTGCTGTATGCCATCGAGGGCGTGATGACCATCGAGGCCCAAGGCGGGCGCTGGGTGGTGCCGCCCACGCGCGGCGTATGGCTGCAGCCCGGCATCGCGCACCAGGTACGCATGAGCGGCGCGGTGAAAATGCGCACCGTCTTCATCGACTGCGCCAGCTCACCGCTGCTGCCGCGCCACAGCTGCGTGCTCGACATCAGCCCCCTGTTGCGGCAATTGATCGTGGCGGCCGTCGACATCGCGCCCGATTTCACGGAAGGCAGCCGCGACTGGCATCTGTTGCAATTGCTGTTGCACGAGCTCGACAGCCTGCCCGTGCTGCCTTTGTATCTGCCGCTGCCTTTTGACGCGCGCCTGCGCGGCATTTGCGCGCGGCTGATGGCGCAGCCGGGCGAACAGCAGACGGTGGCGCACTGGGCGCAGGAACTGGCGATCACCGAGCGCAGCCTGCACCGCTTGTTCCAGAAACAGACGGGCATGCGCTTTGGCCAGTGGCGCCAGCAGGCGCGATTGCTGCGGGCGCTGGAACAATTGGCGCACGGCAGCAAGGTCATCGACGTGGCCATGGACAATGGCTACACGAGCCAGAGTGCGTTCACGGCCATGTTCAAGAAGCATTTCGGCACCACGCCCAGCGCGTTTTACCAGGCAAAAGTCATCGCTGCGTAAAAAAAATGCTGCTATGCATCAATAATCATGGGCGATAGCCGCCGCTCTTGTTATCATCGCAAGCCTTATCGCACCGCGCCCATCCTGGCAGCGGTGTTGACCTCAATCACATCACCATGACACAGAATTTTTTCCAGACATTTATCCTGCTCCTGCTCGTGACCGATCCGTTCGGCAACGTTTCCCTGTTCGTCAATGCCCTGAAACGGGTGCCCATCGAGCGGCGCTGGAAAGTCGTGGTGCGCGAATGCCTGATCGCCTTCGGCATCTTGCTGCTGTTTATGTTCTTCGGCCGCCATTTCCTGAACGCCTTGCAATTGTCGGAAGTGGCGCTGCGCATCGGCGGCGGCGTGATCCTGTTCCTGATCGCCATGCGCATGGTCTTTCCGCAGCCCAACGCCGGCAATAGCGACCACGAGATGGGCGGCGAACCGTTCATCGTGCCGCTGGCCATCCCCGCGCTGGCCGGCCCGTCGGCGCTGGCCACCGTGCTGCTGTTTTCCTCGCATGAAATGAACGAAGTCATTGCCCACGTGGCGGGGCTGACGGCCGTGGCCGTCGTCTGGCTGGCCGTCTTCCTGTGCGCCGAACGCTTGCAGCGGGCCCTGGGTCCAAGAGTCATGACGGCGTTTGAACGCCTGATGGGCTTGATACTGACGGCGATGGCCATTGAAATGCTGCTGGCCGGCATACGCGCGTTTTTGAAATCCGTCTGATATAGAACATTCATCACCATGAGCCGTTGCGCCCACCTTTGCCTGATGGCCGATTACAACCAGTGGATGAATGCCAAGGTGTACGCGGCGGCGGCCAGCCTGCCACCCGGCGAGCTGCAGCGCGAGCGGGGCGCCTTCTTCGGCTCCCTGCTGGCCACCCTGAACCACGTGATGGTGGGCGACACGCTGTGGCTGCAGCGCTATGCGAAGCACCCGGCCGGCTTTCCCCTGCTCGACCCCATCCGCGCCATCACCCCGCCCGCCTCGCTCACGCACCCGCTGTTCGCGGCCGACGATTTTGCCGCCATGCACGCGCACCGGCAATGGCTGGACCAGCTCATCATCGACTGGACCGCCTCGATCACGGAAGCCGACCTCGATCACCTGCTCGATTACCGCAACAGCAAGGGCCCGAACCGGCGCGAGTTTTTCAGCCTGCTCATGCATTTCTTCAACCACCAGACGCACCACCGGGGCCAGGCCAGCACCCTGCTGTCGCAAGTGGGCGTGGACATCGGCGACACGGATCTACTGTTTCGCATCCCCAACCATATTGCCGACTGACGACGGGCGATACAGCCACGCCTTGAGCAAGATCAAGCCCAGCGCCACCGCCCCCAGCAGCGCGCCGCAAGCCAGCGCCCCCTGCATGCCGTAGTGCTCAATGGCGACGCCGCCGGCCAGCGCGCCTACGGTCACGCCCAGATTGATGGCGGCGATATACACGCCGATGGCGAACGCGGGCGCCTCGCGCGCTTCGCTGCTGAGCCACACTTGCGTCACGATCAGCCCGCTCGTGTGCGCGGCGCCCCAGAACAGCAGCAGCACGACCAGCGCCGCCCAGCCGATATCGCCACCCGCATACTGGTACAACAACCAGTACGCCAGCCCCAGCAAGAGCGGCTGCAGCAAGACCGTGCGCAGCACGTGCGTGCCCAGCTGGCGCCCCGCGAACAGATTGCCCGCTACGCCACCGATACCAAACACCACCAGCGCCAGCCCCGTCTGGCGCGCCGACAAGCCCGCTTCCTGTTGCAGATACGCGGCCGCATACGCATACACGGCAAACATGGCGGCAAACACCAGCACGGCAGCGGCAATATTGAACCACAGAGCAGGCTTGCGCAGCACGGCCAGCTGGCGGCCATATGCCATCGGCGCCTCCTGCGGCGTGTCGGGCAAGAACAGGGTCAAACCCAGCGCCGCCAGCGCATTCACCAGCGCGCAGGCAAGGAACGATGCCTCATAGCCATACTGGGCCGCGATCCACGTCGTCAGCGGGATGCCCAGCACCATGCCCATGCTGGTGCCCGTGAACGCATGCGCGCCGGCCCGCGCCGATTGCTGCGGCGGATACAGGGCGACGGCCGCCACCATGGCCAGCGAGAAATACACGGGGTGGAACAGGGCCGGCACGATGCGCAGCGCCAGCAGCAGCCCGAAGCGCGGTGCATACGCCGATGCCACGCTGGCCAGCGCGAACACCAGCAGGGAAACGATCAGCACGCGCTTGCGGCGCCAGCGCGTGGCTAGCAGCACGAGGAAGGGGCCGCCCACGGCAATCACCAGCGCGAACAGGCTCACCAATAAGCCCGCCTGCGCGGCCGTCACGCCGTAGCGCTGCATGATCATCGGCAAGATGCCGACGACGCCAAACTCGATGCAATACACGCCGAACAGGCCCAGCGCCAGAAAGACGATGGGGTGCGGGCGCGTCATGGCATTTCCTTGGCGCCATACACGGCCTGGCACAGTTCCGTCACGAATGGCCCCGCCATGCCCTCCAGCGCCGTATTCGTGAATGTCACCACCGACAATTCTTGCGCCGGGTCAACAAACCACGAATGGCCATACGTGCCGCCCATGCGCCACGTGCCCACGGACTCCGGCGTGGCGGCGGCAAGCGGGTCCGTCAAGACGGTAACCCCCAGGCCGAAGCCACGACCGGGCCAGAACGGCAAGTCGAAGCCGCCCGTCTGGTTTGCTCCCATCTGGCGCGCCAGCGCCGGCGGCAGCAACGGCGCGCCACCCAGGCGCAGGGTTTCCAGCAGGCGCATGAAGTCGGGCGCCGAGCCGACCATGCCGGCGCCGCCGGATGGGTAAGCGTGCGCATCGCGGGCACGGGCCGGCGACAAGGTAAAACCTGCCATGCCGTCGAGAAACGGCAGATGGTCTTTCCCCTCGTCCAGCAAACGGCGCGGCCGGGACTCTCCCGCTGCGCGGTCCGCATAGGCCACGGCCAGGCGCGCCGGGTCGGCAGCCAAAAAGCCCGTGTCGCGCATGGCCAGCGGCGCCGTCACCAGCTGTGCCACGGCCTGCGCCAGCGGCAAACCAGTCACCGCTTCGATCACGGCGCCCAGCACGTCGGTGGCGATCGAGTAGGCCCAGCGCTCGCCCGGTGCATATGCGAGCGGCACCGTGGCCAGGCGGCGCAGGTTGTCTGCCAGGGAAATACGGGACGCATCCATGCCGTCCGACACGCCCGCCTGCGCATACGCGCCGCCCGGCGGCTGGAAAAAGCCATAGTCGAGCCCGGCCGTGTGCGTGAGCAAGTGCCGCACGGTCATCGCCGCCACCGTGCCGTCCGGCTGGCGCGGCGCAAAATACGGCAGCCAGCGCGTCACCAGGTCGTCCAGGCTCAGGCGGTGCTGTCCCACCAGCGCCAGCGCGGCCGTGGAGACGATGGGTTTGCTCACGGACGCCAGGCGGAAGACGGCGTCCTCAATCATGGGCGTGCCCGCCTCGCGGTCCAGGTGGCCGGCCGCGCGGCAGTACACGTCCTGGCCGCGCTGGCGCACCAGCACCACGGCGCCCACCAGGCGCTGCTGGCGCAAGACGGCATCGAGCAAGGGATCGATGCGGACGGACAGGGCCGCGGGAGAGAAGTTGTACATCATGACGTAACCTTTCAAATGATCAGACTGCCAAGGTAAGCCAGGTGCGATCAAAGAAAAATAGGCTATAGTTTCTGTCTGTGCGGACATTTGCATCCGCAATAAAGGGTAAAAAAATGGATAACCTGGCGGGATTCACGGCCTTCGTGCAGGCGGCCGAAACGCGCAGTTTTGTCGCGGCGGGCCGGGTGCTGGGTATTTCCGCCTCGGCCGTGGGCAAGAGCATCGCGCGACTGGAAGAGCGCCTCGGTGTGCGCCTGTTTCACCGCAGTACGCGCAGCATCGCGCTGACGAGCGAGGGGACTGTGTTTCTCGAACGCTGCCGGCGCATTCTGGGCGAGATCGAGGCGGCCGAGCTGGAGTTATCGAATAGCAAGAGCGCACCGCAAGGGCGCCTGCGCGTCAGCCTGCCGCAGGTGGGCAGCCTGCTCAATCCCGTGCTGGCCGCATTTGCGCGCGCCTATCCGCAGGTGGAACTCGACCTCGATTTCAGCGACCGCCGGGTCGACGTGATCGAGGAAGGCTATGACGCCGTCGTGCGCGCGGGAGAAAGTGCCGACAGCCGCTTGATGAGTCGCCAACTGGGCCAGTTTCAGCTGCAACTGGTGGCCGCGCCCGCCTATCTGGCGCAACATGGCACGCCGCTGCTTCCCGCCGACCTGGCGCAGCACACTTGCCTGCTGTATAAATTTCCCAGCAGCGGCAAGGTCGAAGCCTGGCCCTTGCCCGAGTGGAATAGCCTGCAGGCAGCCGGCTTGCCGGCGCTGCTCAACTGCAACAATGTGGACACCCTGCTGCACTTTGCCGAAAGCGGCCTGGGCATCGCCGCCCTCCCCGACTTTGCCGTGCGCGCGGCGCTCGCCGCAGGCCGCTTGCAGCCGGTGCTGGACGCGCACCGCCAGCACGACGGCGCCTTTCGCATCCTGTGGCCCAGCAGCCGCCACCTGACGCCGAAACTGCGCGCCTTCATCGATTTCCTGGCCACGCACGTGTTTCCGGAAAACTGAGCCGCATCCAGCGCCGCGCTCGTTGTTTCCACACGACAACTTATTTAATTTGCTACCAATTTTTTAACTTTTCGCGGACTTGATACAAGTTTTTGTATTGCAGTGCGGAATTTTGAGGAACAATTACAGGCTGGCCGCCCTTACGTATAAACCCGTAGCCCGGGCCTGTCGACGTTTTCCTTCACTTCCGCAACACGAAAGCAATCATGTCACTCACACAATTCAAAATCGGCACCCGGCTCGGGATCGGGTTTGCTGTCGTCCTCGGCCTGCTGGTGGCCGTCTTGCTCGTCGGCCTGTATTCCATGGGGCAACTGAGCGCGCGCACGCACGACATCGTGGCCGACAAGAACGTCAAGATGGCGGCCGCCAATACCATGAGCGACAACGTGCGCAACATTACGCTGGCGATCACGAGCATCGTGGTGGCGCCGACGGAAGCGCTGGTGCAGGCGGAGCTGGCAAAGATCGGCGAGGCGCGCAAGAAATATGGTGCCGCCAAGGAAACCTTGCAAAAGAAAATCTCGACGGACAAGGAAACGGCACTGATGGCCGAGCTGGACGCTGCCCTGAAATCGGGCGCGCCGCTGAACAACAAGGTCATCGAGCTGCGCAATGCGGGCCAGACGGAAGAAGCGATCGCCTTCTTGACGCAGCAGGCGGCACCGAGCCTGAAGCGCGTGCTGGGCGCACTCGATAGCCTCGTCGCGTATGAAGGCGAGCAGGCAGCGCAGGCGGCGACGGATGCCGAGACGCTGAGCGCCAGCGCGCGCGCCTCCATGATTGCCCTGGGCAGCGTGGCCGTGCTGCTGGGCGCTTTTGTTGCCTGGATCATCACGCGCTCGATCACCCGCCCCATCAATGCAGCCGTGGGCGTGGCCGAAACCGTGGCCTCGGGCGACTTGTCGTCGCACATCGTCGTCAATTCCAGCGATGAAACGGGCCGCCTGCTGGGCGCCCTGAAAGCCATGAACGACAGCCTGTTGGGCGTGGTGGCGCAAGTGCGCAACGGCACGGACGCGATCTCCACGGCATCGAGCGAAATTGCCGCCGGCAACCTCGACCTGTCGTCCCGCACGGAAGAGCAAGCCAGTTCGCTGGAAGAAACGGCGTCGGCCATGGAAGAGCTGACCTCGACCGTGAAGCAGAACGCGGACAATGCGCGCCAGGCCAACCAGCTGGCAAAAAGCGCGTCGGAAGTGGCCGTGCGCGGCGGCAGCATCGTCTCGCAAGTGGTCGACACCATGGGCACCATCAACGAGTCGTCGAAGAAAATCGTCGACATCATCGGCGTCATCGACGGCATCGCCTTCCAGACGAATATCCTGGCCTTGAACGCGGCCGTGGAAGCGGCACGCGCGGGCGAGCAGGGCCGTGGCTTCGCCGTCGTGGCAACGGAAGTGCGCAACCTGGCGCACCGTTCGGCCTCGGCCGCCAAGGAAATCAAGGAATTGATCGCCGCGTCCGTCGCCAACGTGGACACGGGTTCGCGCCTCGTCAATGAAGCGGGCCAGACCATGGGCGACATTGTCGACAGCATCGTGCGCGTGACCGACATCATGGGAGAGATTACTTCCGCCACGCACGAGCAGACCATCGGCATCGAGCAGATCAACATGGCCATTGCCCAGATGGATGAAGTGACGCAGCAAAACGCGGCCCTGGTGGAAGAAGCGGCGGCCGCTTCGCAAAGCATGCAGGAGCAGGCGGGCGAACTGGCGCACGTGGTGGGTTTCTTTAAAACCGGCAACCATGTCGCCAGCGCATCCAAGCTGGCGCCTGTGCGCGCCGCGCCAGCAGCGCCCGCCATCGCACGCCCCGCCGCCAAGCCAGCACCCGCGCGCAAGGCTGTCGCAGCCGCGCCGGCACGCCGCAGCAATGCTGCCGCCGAGAGCGAATGGGAAGAGTTTTAACCAATAGCAACGTCCTCCCCACGGGAAAGCCAGGCAGGAAGTTGCTGCCTGGCTTTTTTTCGTCCGCAATCACCACTTTTTTTGCGGCAAAGCCCGCGCAATAGGCAAAAGTGCAAAACGTGCACCGCGCATACGCTTTACAATCCTCGCTCGCTTTACAAAATATTGGTCATCATGAATCAGGCAGAACAGCAGCGCCTCCTGGCTATCCTGGAGTATTGGCACAAGATCGAATTCTTTATCCCGTTTGACCTGAATCAAATCACGGACGTTGAAGACCAGTCCACCGTGCGCCTCCTGCACCGCGAACAGCTGGCGCAATTGCCGCTGCAGTTCGCCACGCAATGGCAAGTGCCGTCCGACCGCGAGATCGACGGCTTCTCGCTGTTCCTCGGCGTGTTCGACAAGGCCGAAATCAACAAGGCCTGTCCGCCGGCCAATGGCCCGGAAAATATTGCCGAAACAGAAAAAACAGAACTGCTGGGACGCTCGTGCTTTGCCCGCCTGAACCTCAATGCGCTGGGCGAGCCGCAGTTCGACCCCGTTTCCGTGTCAACGTTGCCGTGGGCCCTGGGCCGCGCCCGCACGCCGGACTGGTCGGGCCTGAACCTGGACGCCTTCAGCGACAGCCAGCTGGCGCTGCAAGACAGCCTGCGCAATTTCGCGGCAAGCCGCGCCCCGCAGCAAGTGACGGACGAGGCAGGCAATGTCTCGTCGCCCCTGTCCGGCATGGAAATCGCAGCCCTGGCCGACCTGCTGCGCGACTGGGCCGGTTTCCACCCGTCGGCCGGCCAGCCGCTGGCCGTGCTGGAATTGCGCACGCGCAAAAAACGCGCCGCCGTGACGGAAGCCGATGCGCTGGAGTCCAGCCAGAACCGCAGCCTGGACTTTGGCGACGCGGTGGAACCATCGATCGATATCCTTAACAGCTTTTACCTCGATGACCTGGAGCAGATCATCCGCGCCTTGCGTGGCGGCAAGCTACCCGCGACGGTCGCCGCCTATCTGACGCCGCTGGCGCAGGATGAGCGCATCGACCTGTACAGCCCGGCCGGACGCCAGGCGCTGGCCGCCATGCTCAATCCGGGCAACATGAACCGCGGACACTGGCTGGAAGACGCCAGCTATGCCATGAGCCTGATGCAGCAGTTCGCCATCCACGGCGCGCGCACGGGCTTGAGCGAGCGGGGCATCTTTTCCGTCAACGGCCCGCCGGGCACGGGCAAGACGACCTTGCTGCGTGAATTGTTCGCCGACAACATCGTGCGCCGCGCCAGCGTGCTGTCCTGCCTGGACCGCGCCGGCGACGCCTTCATCGGCAAGGTGGCCGTGGCCTTCGAAGGCGTGCGCGACCCGATTACCATCGCCCGCTTGCGCCCGGAACTGACGGGCTTTGAAATGGTCGTCGCTTCGTCGAATAACGCGGCGGTGGAAAACATTTCCGGCGACCTCCCGAAACCGAAGCAGCTGGGCAAGGAATGGGCGCGCACGCGCTATTTTGAAAGCGTGGCGCGCCGGGTCGTGGCCGATGGCAATGGCGCCAACCGCGCCTTGGGCGAGGCGGAAGCGCCATGGGGCTTGATGTCCTGTGCGCTGGGAAACAGCGCGAACCGCCGCCGCTTCATCAGCAATTTCTATGACGACGACTGGGACAAGACCACGGCGCGCAAGACGCCGAATGCGCAAAATATCCGCCAGTGGCTGGCCAGCTACCAGGGTGTGAGCTTCGCGCAGGCGGCGCGCGAGTTCCGCGAGACGGAACACGTGGTGGAAAAGGCCCTGGCCGAACACGCCCAATACGCGGCCCTGTGGCAAGCCGTGGGCACTTGCACGGAAGCAGACTTCATGCAGGCCAGCCAGCAAGCGCTGATTGCTGCCGAGCAAGAGATGGATGCGGCAAATGGCGCCCTGGCCGCCGCGCTGGCGCAGCAGGAGACATTGCTCGCCAGCAAGAAGGAATTGCTGGAAGAAGAACGCCTGGTGGCGCTGACGCAGCCCGGTTTCTTTGCCCGCTTGTTCCGCACCGCACCGGCGCGCGCCTTCAAGGACGCCGTCGTCGCCAACGCGGAAGCGCAACGCCAGGCCGCGCGCGACGTGTCCGCCATCAAGCTGCTGCTGAAAGGCGAACTGGAGCCGCGCTGCGAGCGCGCCCGCAATAGCCTGCACATCGCCCTGCGCACGGCGCAATCGCGCCAGCGCGAATGGGATGACAGCACGGAACTGCTGCGCCGCGCGCGCATGCGTTTCCCCACCATCATCGCGCCGGCCAGCCTGGACGAGCTGGACGGCGACGCCCTTCAAATTGGCGGCCTGTGGCATGAACCGGCGCTGGCGCGCCTGCGCTCGCGCCTGTTCGCCAAGGCCCTGGCCCTGCATGAAGCATGGCTGGCGGAAGTGGCAAAAAAAGGCGGCCCCGGCTTTGGCGGCAACTTGCTGGCCGTGTCGAAATTGCTGAAAAACAAGCGCGCCTACGACCAGTCGCACATCGCCATGGTCTGGCACAGCCTGTTCATGGTCGTACCCGTCGTGTCGACCACGTTTGCCTCGTTCGCGCGCCAGTTCCAGGGCATGGGCCCCGAATCGCTGGGCTGGCTGTTCATCGATGAAGCGGGCCAGGCCGTGCCGCAAGCGGCGCTGGGCAGCCTGTGGCGCGCCAAGCGCGCCGTCGTCGTGGGCGACCCGCTGCAGATCGAACCCGTGTTCACGGTGCCGGGCCGCCTGGTGCACACCCTGTCCGCCCTGTCGCCGCACACGCGCGATGGCAGTTACGCGCCAACCTCCGTTTCCGTGCAGACCCTGGCCGACAAGGCCAACCGCTATGGCGCGCATGTCGCCGCCAATAGCACGCAGCCCTTGTGGATCGGCAGCCCCCTGCGCGTGCATCGCCGCTGCGTGGAACCGATGTTTTCGCTGGCCAACAGCATCGCCTATGAAGACAAGATGGTGTATGGCTTGAGCGAACGCACGCCGCCCGATGGCGCGCGAGGACTTACGCGGGGCCCCAGCCGCTGGATCGACGCCGTCGGCGCCGTCAGCTACAAGCAAGTCGTGCCGGTGCAGCTCGATTTCGTGCTGGAAGTGCTGCTGAAACTGTACCGCCGCGACGGCAAGCTGCCGGACATGTATGTGATTACACCATTCAAGGCCGTGCGCAACGAATTGCGCTCGCGCATCATGGACTTGGACTGGGACCGCCGCCTTGGCTACGGCAAGGCGCCGACGGCGCGCGAATTGCGCCAGTGGAGCAGCCAGATGGTGGGCACCGTGCACACCTTCCAGGGCAAGGAACAAAGCGTGGTGATGCTGGTCCTCGGCGCCGACGACAGCACGGCCGGCGCCGCGCAATGGGCGGCCAGTACGCCGAACCTGCTCAACGTGGCCCTGACGCGCGCGCAGCATTACGTGTACATCGTCGGCAACCCGCTGCTGTGGGGGCAGTTGCCGCACTTTGCGCCAGCGTGTGCCCAGCTGGCGCATACGGGCATGCATGAGTTTTTGGTGGAAATGGGCTGACGGCCCCGAGACCATACGGGACCACGTAATCCGACAATATTATTGACGGCTCTTGTCGGATTACGCTTGGCTTCGCCTCGCTAATCCGACCTACCCTGTGCCGGAATGCGGCGTAGGTCGGATTAGCGTAGCGTAATCCGACACCACCCCAGTCAATTACGCCGGAAAAACCAGGGTAAACGTCGTGGCGGCCGCATCTGACGCCACGCTCGCGCTGCCGCCGTGCAGCTGCATGATGGCCGTGACGATGGCCAGGCCCAGGCCGGTAGAGGCGGCCGAGTCGCTGCGGGCCGGGTCGGCGCGGTAGAAGCGCTCGAACAGGTGCGGCAGGTGGCGCGCGGGGATGGCCGGGCCGAGGTTGCTCACGCTCAATTCCACTCCCTCGTTCGTCGCATGCGAGCGCAGCAGAATCGTGCTGCCCGGCGCCGCGTGGCGGATCGCGTTCGACAGCAAATTGCCCAGCGCGCGGCGCAGCAGCTGCGGCTCGGCCGTCACATTGCCGCTGCCGTGGCAAGCCAGCGCCAGCTCGCGTTCTTCGGCCAAGCCTTCAAAGAAATCCGCCAGCCTTGCAAACTCATCCTGCACGGGCAAGACTTGCTTGACGAGCACCATTTCATCCTGCTGTGCCCGTGCCAGGAACAGCATGCTGTCGATCATGCGCGACAGCCGTTCCAGCTCTTCCACATTCGACGACACCAGCTGTTCATACTCGTGCGCGCTGCGGGGCCGGGCCAGCATGACCTGGCTTTGCCCCAGCAGATTGGTGACGGGCGTGCGGAATTCATGCGCCAGATCGGCAGAAAACTGCGACAGCCGCGCATAGCCTTCCTGCAGCCGCGCCAGCATGGCGTTCAAGGCCTGGATCAGCGGCAAGAGCTCCGTCGGTGCCCCGCGTGCATCGAGTTGCTGCTCCAGCTTGCCCGGCCGCACGAGGGCCGCATGGGCGGCGATATTGCGCAGCGGCCGCAGTCCCCGCAGCAGCATCACGCTCGACAACAAAGCCGCCACCAGCGCGCTGACGGCGACGGACACGACGATCTGCCAGCGGTAGGCGGCAAACATGGCCGTGCGGTCGCCATAGACCCGGGCGACGGATATGTCGGCCATCTGCGCCGGGTCGCCAATGCGCGCACTGGCCGCCACGACCCTGGCCGGGTAGCCGTCGCGGCTGGTCCAGCTGACGATGGCGCTGCTTGTCACGGGCGCATCGACGGCCACGGGGACAGGATGCGCCACCGTCTCGCCGTTTGGATTGACATCGATCAAACGCGTGCCATCGGCGCGCACGATGCGGACCAGGGAATTCTCTTGTCCGCTCATGGTGTCGCGGAAATACTGGGGCCGCTCGCGGATGATGTCGAGGGTGCCCGCATTGCCCAGCAGCTGCTGGATTTGCCGCAATTTTCCCAGCAACAAAATATCATCGCGGCGCTCGATTTCCGCGACGAATGAACGGTACAAATGCATGCCCAGCCCGGCCGACACGAGCGCCACGATCAGCACGAAGACGAGCGTGACGCGCAGGGTCAGCGAGCGCCGCAGTTCTGCCAGCTTCATGCGGCGGCGCCGTTGTCAGGTACCGTGGGCGCACGCAATTCGCAGACGTAGCCCATGCCCCGCAAGGTGTGGATCAGCTTGGGCTCGAACGGATCGTCGAGCTTGCTGCGCAGGCGTCGGATGGCCGCGTCGATGACGTTGGTGTCGCTCTCGAAATTGATGTCCCACACTTGCGAGGCGATGATGGAACGCGACAGCACCTCGCCCTGGCGCCGCGCCAATAGATGCAGCAAACCGAACTCCTTGGCCGTCAGGGCGATGCGCTGGCCTTGCCGGCTGACCTTGCGTTTCATCACGTCGATTTCCATGTCGCCGATACGGATCACGTCGTCCTCGCGCGGCGGCCCGCGCCGCAGCAAGGTGCGGATGCGCGCCACCAGTTCGGCAAAGGCAAACGGTTTCACAAGGTAATCGTCGGCCCCCAATTCCAGCCCTTTGACCCGGTCTTGCACTTCGTCGCGCGCCGTGAGGAAAATCACGGGCACGTCCGCACCGCCCTCCTGCAGCCGCAGCGCACGCAAGACTTGCCAGCCATCCATGATGGGCAGCATGACGTCGAGCACGATGAGATCGGGTGACTCCGTACCGGCCATGTGCAAGCCGTCGCGGCCGTTGCGCGCCAGGCTCACCGTAAAGCCGGACTCGGCCAGGCCGCGCAACAGATAGTCGCCCGTCTTCGGTTCGTCTTCGATTACCAGGATACGCATGGCCACTTTCTAAAGAGAATATAAGACCATTCTACGCCGCGCGCAGAGCGCCGCGGATGATAAAAATGTCATGCGGCGATCATCTTCGCGTAGGGTAACACTGGCCATACTGGCGTCACTTGATTCCCTGGACGCCACATGAAAACCCTTCTTTTCGGCAGTACCCTGCTGTGCCTGCTGGCCAGCCCCGCACACGCCCAGCTGCGTAAGGTCGATGATCTTTCTCTGCCAGCGGCCAACAAGCTGGCCAACGCGGCCATGGCCGCGTGCCAGGCGCAAGGCCGGCATATCGTCGTTACCGTGCTGGACCATGGCGGCAATGTCGTGACGGTGCAGCGCGCCGACGGCGTCGGACCGCACAACACGGAAGCCAGCCGGCGCAAGGCGTATACAGCGCTGTCCACCAGGAGCGATACCTATGCGCTGGCCGTGGCGGCCCGCAACAATCCGGACATGAGTAATTTGACCACCGTGCCGGAACTGTTGCTGCTGGGCGGCGGCCTGCCGTTGCGGGCCCAGGGAGAAGTGGTCGGCGCCATCGGCGTGGCCGGTGGCGGTGGCGCGCAGCAAGACCGTGCCTGCGCCCAGGCTGCCCTGGCCGCCATCCCCGAACTCGATTCCCCCACCCTTTGAAAGACACGACGATGACGTACCTGAAAAAGATCACCGCCGCCCTGGCCTTCGCCAGCCTGTCCGGCATGGCCCTGGCCGCCGCCAATCCCTTGAGCGTGCACATCCTCGACTTGCAGAGCGGCCTGCCGACAGCGGGCGTGACGGTCACCCTGGAGCAAAAGAAAGGCGAAGGCTGGCAACAGTTGGCCAGCGCCGTGACAAATGCGCAGGGGCGCATCGCGGCCATGTATCCGGAGGATGCTCCCATGCAGGCGGGCGATTACCGCATCGTGTTCAAGACAGGCGAGCACTATGCGCGCCTGAAACAGGAAACCTTCTTCCCGGAAATCCCCGTGCAATTCCACGTGGAAAAGACCGACCAGCACTATCACATTCCCTTGCTGCTCAGCCCTTTCGGTTTTTCCACTTACCGGGGGAGCTGACCGTTGATCACGCCACCGTCTTCGCCGTCTGCCCGAACAGCACGCTTTTCGCGTCGCCGCTGACGGTGGGCTGCACATTAATTTCAGCCGCCCGCGCATACGCGCGCACGGTGGCGGGACGGGCGGCAATGGCCGTGAACCAGCGCGCCAGGTGCGGGAAATCTTCCAGCTTCTGGCGCTGGCGCTCGTGCGGCACGATCCACGGGTAGATCGCCATGTCGGCGATGGAATACGTGTCGCCGGCCACGAATGCGCGGTCCGCCAGGCGCTTGTTCAGCACGCCGTATAGCCGGTTCGTTTCGTTGACGTAGCGCGTGATGGCGTAGTCGATGGCTTCGGGCGCATATTGCACGAAATGGTGGTTTTGCCCGGCCATGGGGCCAAGCCCCCCCATTTGCCAGAACAGCCACTGCATGACTTCGGCGCGTCCCCGCACGTCGTCCGGCAGGAATTGCCCGCTTTTCTCGGCCAGGTATTGCAAAATCGCGCCCGACTCGAACAGGGACAAGGGCGCGCCGCCATCTTCCGGCGCCTGGTCGACGATGGCGGGGATGCGGTTGTTCGGCGCGATGGCGAGGAATTCGGGCTTGAATTGGTCACCCTTGCCGATATGCACGGGAATAATGTTGTAGGGGATGCCCGCTTCTTCCAGGAACATCGTCACTTTGTGCCCGTTGGGCGTGGTCCAGTAATACAGGTCGATCATCGTGGTCTTTCCAGATAGATAAGTAGGGCAGGCGGCCTCCGCATCACTATTGTCGCGCCGCAACTGATATGCATGGATATAATGCCACGTAAGCGAAAAACAAGACGGCGCAAGCATTCACTAGCGCCGTCACGCAGGCATCACGACATTCCCGAGCACCAACCAAGAAAGCCGACCATGCGCAAACTCCTGATCGTCACGCTGTCCGTCCTGCTGTCAGGCTGTGTCCAGGACTTCGCCATCTACATGTTCGATGGACAGGACCATTCCCTGACCGTGCGCCGCCAGCAACGTTATTTTTGGCAAGATACCGTGGAAGTGCAGCTGATGGCGACCAATCTGCCGCAATGCCAGCGCCTGCATACCCTGTCGACGGATGCGCCAGCCGACATCACAGTCGAGCTGTTTGCCGCCGGCGATGGCATCTGGAATATCCGCATGGGCAAGCAGCTGTGGCAGGCGGAAACGAATACCTGCAATGCGCTGACGGAAATGGAAAACGACCCGAAAGCCGACCTGGGCCAGCTGGTCGGGCAATTCGTGGTCGTCGATGACAAGCTGGAATTCGAACCGGCGCCGCAGGCGGCGGCGCCAGCCCAATAAAGTCCTAGCGCGCTGCCAGGCTGCGCAGCGGCTTTTTCGCCACGGCGCGTGGCGCGCCAGCCGAACTTGCCGCCAGGCGCGGCGACGTCCCCATCCCCGGCTCCTGCGCCGACAGCTTGAAGCGCGCCACCAGTTGCGCCAGCACGGCCGCCTGGTCCTGCATGCTCGACGCCGCGGCCGCCGCCTCTTCCACCAGTGCCGCATTTTGCTGCGTCACGCTATCCATTTCCGTGATCGCCTGGTTGACGTGGCCGATGCCCGTGCTTTGCTCGTGCGAAGCGGCCGTGATGTCGGCCATGATGTCGGTCACGCGCGAAACGGAAGCCACCACCTGATCCATGGTCGTGCCCGCCTGTGCGACGAGCGTGCTGCCTGCCGCGATGCTGTCGACGGAAGCGCCGATGAGCTCCTTGATTTCCTTCGCCGCGCCAGCGGACCGTTGGGCCAGGTTGCGCACTTCCGACGCCACCACGGCAAAGCCGCGTCCCTGCTCGCCGGCGCGCGCCGCTTCCACGGCCGCATTCAAGGCCAGGATATTCGTCTGGAAAGCGATGCCATCGATGACGCCGATAATGTCGACGATCTTGCGCGACGATGCATTGATGGTATCCATGGTGCCGATCACTTGCGCCACCACGGCGCCGCCCTGGCGGGCCACGGCGGAAGCGGACTGCGCCAGTTCATTCGCCTGCACGGCGTTGCCCGCGTTTTGTGTCACGGTCGAAGTCAATTCCTCCATCGAGGCCGCCGTTTCTTCCAGCGAACTGGCTTGCATTTCCGTGCGTGCCGACAAGTCCATATTGCCGCTGGCAATCTCGCTCGATGCCGTGGCAATCGTCTCGGCGCTGTGGCGGATTTCACTGATCGCATCGACCAGGTTGGCTTGCATGGTTTTCATTGCGTACAGCACGCTGTGGCGGTCGTTGGCATGCGTGCGCACGACGCCGCTCAAATCGTTATTCGCGATCTTTTCGGCCACGTCGGCCGCATACTCGGGATCGCCGCCCAGCGCATGGCGCAAGCTGCGGTTGATCACGACGACGACGGCGGCCAGCAGCGCGCACACGAGTACCAGCACGCCCAGCGAAGTCAGCAGCGACTGGCGGAAGGCCGCATCGATATCATCCATGTACACGCCCGTCACGATGGTCCAGCTCCATGGCTTGTAGGCCACCACGCGGCTCATCTTCGGTTCCGGCGTCTTCTGGCCGGGACGGGGGAAATAATAGTGGACGAAGCCCTTGCCCGCATCGGTCTTGCCCACGGCAACGATGTCGCGGTACAGATAAGTGCCGTTGGCATCTTTAAAATCCGACATGTTCTTGCCATCGGTTTGCGGTGCGGCGGGATTCATCACGACGACGGCATCGAGGTTGATGATGGACAAATAACCGGTTTCGCCGAAACGCATGCTCTTGATGACGGCCGTGGCCTGCTTCTGCGCTTCTTCCTTCGTCAAGGCGCCGCTGGCGGCCAGGTCGCCGAACATCTTGACGGCGCCCAGGCCCAGGTCGGCGGCATTGCTCAGGTCGGCGCTGCGCTCTTCGATGCGGATCTTGCGAACTTCCAGCGCGTTATAGACAAAAATAACGGTGATGCACAACAAGCTGCAAATCAGGGGAATCCATAACTTCTGCTGGAACGTCAATTTCTTCATGCTGTGTCTCCAACTATCTATTTGCGGCGATGGGGCGTGGCCCGCATCCTGCCCTGCAAGCCAGGAATGCGGCGGCGACGGTGCTCTGGCGGCACCGTTCAGACTGCTTCAGCATACGCTTGAACGACCGATATTTACAATGCCGGGAAGCAATGATTTTTGCCCGGTGTTGTTAATGCGTTGCGACAATTGATGAGAATTGATGCTGCATTGCAGTAAAAAGGCATGCAGATAGGCATCGGCAAGGCAGGCGGGGGTGGCGTGCCTGTGTCAAAATGCACGCCGTATACTCGACGAATCACGAAAGAACAGCATGACCAAGAATGAAGCCATGAAACGCATCAACGACCGCCTGGGCAAACCCACCCTGACGGACAAGAACACGCATTTTGCCAGCGTCGCCAGCTATGGCACGGACGAAGGCTGGTGGCTGAAGATTCCCTTCCTGACGTTCAAGCAGGAATTGCACTTCATCCTCAACAATGAAAAAACGAAAAGCTTCCAGCACCTGAAAATCGGCGCCAACCAGATCCTCAGCCCCGGCATGAAGTTCCGCAGCACGGGCGGCGCGGCCGACGCCTTCATGTCGGCCTCGGCGCCGAAACGCCTGGTCGACTTGCTCGACGGCGGTAGCAAGTACAACTTCACCAAGCATTTCGTCAACGACTACCGCTACTAGTCCCACCTGACCCAACCTGCTGCGCGTCGGTTTGGTCAAGCGTCGCGACGCCTTGTCGGATCATTGTGGGGCGGCAGCCACGCCCTGAGCAAATGCTGGGCGATGTCGAGCGCGTCGTCGCGGCTGGTGCCGAAATGCAGGGGATAACCCCAGAACTTGCCGAACATCACGGCAAAGGCCTTGCCGGCCAGGCGCTTGGCGGCGCTCGGTTCGACCAGCACCATGCCCTGGATATACGCGCGGATGGCGGCCTTGTTCTGCTTCATCCATAGTGAAGCCCGCTTGCGCTCTTCCTGCGGGTGTTCATGCCCATCTTCGTCAAAGCCTTCTTCGCTGAGGATGACAAACGCCTGGCGGCGCGCCAGCAGCGCGTCGAACTGGGCAAACAGAATATCGGGCTGGACAGGCGCGGCCTCGCGGCGCATCCAGACGAGGGGGAAAGTGGATAGATCAAGCTGCATGGTAATGACTCCTTCAAGGGGGTTGCCGTTCCTCCTCACCTTCATCAGAACACGGGCGGCGGCGGTTGCCGTTGAAGCGGGGCTGCGGATGCCCATACGATAGCGTTGGCAGCGCTGCGCGTCATTGCATAAAATAGCCACAATATTATTCAATCCAGCCAAAGTAACCCCATGCCCCATCCCCTCTTGCCCAGCATGCTGACGGCCCACCTGGGTCTGGACGACGACGCCTCCATCCTCGATTTCGACGTCGATGGCGTGCTGCGCCCCTTGCTGGCCGTGGGCCTGGCCAGCGTGCCCGAGGATGCGGAGCAGGCGCCGCATCAGCACCGCAAGGGGCAGTTGCTGTATGCCACGCGGGGCGTGATTCATTGCGAGGTGGAAAGCGGCGTGTGGATCGTGCCACCGCAGTGCGCCGTGTGGATACCAGGCGGCCTGATGCATGCTGCGCAGGGCGTGGGCGAGGCGGAATGTTATTGCCTGTTTATCGAACCGGCCATGGCGCCAGCCTTGCCCGCCGTCTGCTGTACCGTGGCCGTCTCGCCCTTGCTGCGCGCACTGATCGCCAAGGCGGCCGGTTTTCCCACCCTGACCGTGCTGCAGGGCGCGCAGGAACGCCTCGTGCTCACTTTGCTCGACGAGCTGGCGGCCGCGCCCGTGGAAGACTTGCATCTGCCGATGCCGCGCGATGCGCGCTTGCGCTGCCTGGCTTCCCTGCTGCTGGCGCAGCCTGCCGATAAAAGTACCCTGGCCGAATGGGCCAGCCGCATCGGCATGAGCGAGCGCAGCATGACCCGGCAATCACTGGAGGAAATGGGCATGAGTGTAGGCCGCTGGCGCCGGCAATTGCACGTCATCCTTGCCTTGCAACGGCTGGCGCAAGGGCGCAGCGTGAAAGCGGTGGCGCTGGAACTCGGTTATGAAAATACCAGCGGTTTCGTCACCATGTTCCGCAAGGCCGTGGGCAAGCCACCGGCGCGCTACCTGGCGGAACGGGAATCGAAGAGACTATAAAACGCATAAAAAAAGGCGGCATATGCCGCCTTCATCTTGCATCGTCGATGAAAATCAGACTTCGCGCGCCAGCGCCAGAAATTCCGTGCGCAGCGCCAGGTTCGGCTGCATCTCGCCCAGCATGGCCGACGTGATGGTTTCTTCGCCCGGCGTGCGGATGCCGCGGCTTTCCATGCACAGGTGGCGGCAACGTACGACCACGCCCACCGATTTCGGTTCCAGCACTTCCATCAGGGCATTGGCGATCTGCATCGTCATGCGTTCCTGCACTTGCAGGCGCTTGGAGAAGCAATCGACGAGGCGCGTCAGTTTCGACAGGCCAACGATCTTGCCGTTGGGCACGTAGCCGATGGTGGCCTTGCCAAAGAACGGCGCCAGATGGTGCTCGCAATGGCTGTAGACGGGAATGCCGCGCACGACGATCAGCTCGTTGTACTGTTCCGCGCCATCTTCGAAGGCTTTCAGCAAGTCCACCGGATCCTGGCCATAGCCGGACGTCCAGTGTTTCCAGGCTTTTGCCACGCGCGCCGGCGTTTCCAGCAAGCCAGGACGCTGCGGATCTTCGCCAAGGCTGCTGATCAACCGGCGCCAGTCGTTTTCGGAGAATTCTTCTTGAGACATGCTAAACCACCCTAAAATTTTCAATTGCCGCCAGTATATAGAAAATGCGGCAAGCTGCCCGAGCAGTCCCCGCTTTACGACACTGCCGGCGGACGGTGGGCGCCGACCAGCAGCGCGGAAATCGACACGCTCGAACTCGCTTCCGGCCACGCATCGCCGGGGCCAAACCAGCGCGCCTCGGCGATTTCATTCTCGTCGAGGCGAATCTCGCCATCGAGGTAATCGGCCGTAAACGCGATCATCAGCGAATGGGGGAACGGCCAGGATTGGCTCATGAAGTACTGCAAGTTATGCACGCGCAAGCCCACCTCTTCCATCACTTCGCGGTGCACGGCTTCCTCGATCGATTCGCCCGCTTCCAGGAAGCCGGCCAGCGGACTGAAACGCTGCGATGGCGAATGCTTGTGCATGGCCAGCAGTACCTGGTCGCCCTTGCGGATGAGTACCATCATGGCTGGCGAAATACGCGGATACGCGAGCATGCCGCAGGCGGCGCATGTGAAGCAGCGCTCGCCAGGCGTGCGCTGCATGGGCGTGGCGCATACGCCGCAATGGCGGTGCGTGCGCGCCCACTCGGCCAGTTGCGCGGCGCGGCTGGCCAAGCCCAGGAAAGCATCGTCGATGGCATTAAACAGCGAACGCATGCCGTGCCAGGCCAGAGTGCTATCGGCGGGCAACAGCTCCTCATCCGTCCAGACGGTCTGGCAATAACGGCCCTGCCACAGGCCCACGGGCTGGGCGCGGCTGAGGTCGATATCGAGCGCGGCCGCCTCGGCGGCATTGGGCAAGGACAGCTCGGACGTGCGCAACAATAAACGTCCGCGGTGAAAGACGAATGTGAGCGTGTCGGCTGCCGCCGGGGCCGGTTCGGGCGTATCGATCAGGGGGACAAAGGCTTCGGGAGTTTGCAGCATGCTTGGCGGAAATTTGTAAAGGTTGCTCATCATACTCCCGCCGGCGGACGCCTGCGCGCATAGCAGCGGCCAGGCCGCAAAGCAAGCATTCATGGGCCATGACAGTGTTTTTTTTGCGGCACACCCAATTCGTTGCGTAAACGAGACTGATAACGATTCTCATTTACGAATGAGTGCCCAATAATTACAATGTCTGTCAACCCGTCCATCGCCAGCCACTTGCCCGCTTGCCACAGCACAGCGGCGCAGAGCCAGCCAGGAACCACTACCTGACCTTATCGAGAGAGCAAGATGGCAATCAAGAGCCGCAAACACGCCCCAACCCGTTTCAACCAGCACATCGGCGCCGCCCTGGCCGTGATGCTGCTGCCCGTCGCCGCCCAGGCCGCCGATCCGGCCGGCCAAAGCGCGCCTGCATCGCAGCAAACCCTGAACGAAGTCAAGGTCATTGGTTCCAAGGAAAACGACTTCAAGGCCGAAAAAGCCTCGTCGCCAAAATACACGGAAGAGCTGGTCAATACGCCGCAAACCATCGTCGTGATCAAGAAGGAATTGATCGAACAGCAAGGCGCGCTGACCCTGACGGACGCGCTGCGCAACACGCCGGGCGTCGGCACTTTCTTCCTCGGTGAAAACGGCAACACCAACACGGGCGACGCCGTCTACATGCGTGGTTTTGATTCATCCGGCAGCATCTATGTCGATGGCGTGCGCGACGTGGGTTCCATCTCGCGCGACGTCTTCAACATCGAACAGATCGATGTATTGAAGGGCCCGGCGGGCACGGACAGCGGCCGCGGTTCGCCGACCGGCTCGATCAATCTGGTCAGCAAGACGGCCACCATGGAAAACAAATTCAATTCCCTGCTGACGGCGGGCAGCGGCAAGCAGAAACGCGCCACGGCCGACTGGAACCGCATCCTCGACAGCGATACGGGCACGGCCTTGCGCCTGAACCTGATGACGCAGGACAGCGGCAACGCGGCGCGCGATGAAGTCAAGAACAAGCGCTGGGCCTTCGCGCCCACCGTCACCTTCGGTATCGGCAAGCCGACGCGCATCACGGCCAGCTACCTGCACGTGGATCAAAACAACGTGCCCGACGGCGGCGTGCCGACCATCGGCCTGCCTGGCTACTCGACGCCGGACGTCCCAACGAAGGACAAGCCGATCATCCGCACCTACCTGAACAGCGCGGCCAAGGTCGATCCGAAGAATTTCTACGGTTCCACCTCGGACTACGACAAGATCAAGGCCGACATGGGCACCTTGCGCATCGACCATGATTTCTCGCCGAACGTGCAAATCCAGAACACCACGCGCTACGGCAAGACCCAGCAGGACTACCTGCTGACGGCCTTCATGGCCAACACCGCCAACCTGAAGACACCAGTCACCACCGATCCATCGACCTGGACCCTGGCGCGCTCGCTGCGCACCGTCAAGGATCAGGAAAACACGATCCTGACCAACCAGACCGTGGTCAGCGCGCAATTCGACACGGGCGTGCTGAAGCACTCCGTGGTGGCCGGCGCCGAATTCACCAGCGAAAAACAGACCAACTACAGCTATGTGCCCGCCAGCCTGGGCACCTTGCCGGCAGCGAACCTGTACCACCCGAATCCGCGCGACACCGTCACCGGCCATAACCCCGTGCGCAGCGGCGCCTTCACGGAAGGCGAAGTCAACACGCAAAGCCTGTATGTCTTCGACACCATCAAGTTCGGCGACAAGTGGCTGTTCAACGGCGGCGTGCGCTTCGACCATTTCAATACCACGTATGACGCCATCACCCTGCAAACGGCCGTGACTGCGCCTGCGGTACAGCCATTGCCAGTGGGCACGCCGATTCCTACCCACCTGACCCTGAGCGACACCCTGGCCAACGGCAAGATCTCGGCCATGTACAAACCGACGCCGGACAGCAGCGTGTACGCCTTGCTGGCCACGTCGAAAGCGCCGCCTGGCGTCAACTTCGCCCTGAGCACGGGCGCCAGCAGCGCGCAAAACCCGAACTATGACCCGCAGGAAACCATCACCAAGGAAATCGGCACCAAGTGGGACTTCCTGAAGCAAAAACTGTCGCTGTCGGCCGCCGTCTACCAGACCACCGTCAAGAATGAAGTGGAACAGGACCCAGTCATCCCGACCATTTATTATCAGACCGGCAAGAAGCGCGTGGAAGGCCTGGAACTGGGCGTGGTGGGCGAGATCATGCCAAACTGGCTGGTCAGCGCTGGCTACACGCGCATGAATACCAAGGTCGAGTCGGGCAAGGTCGTCACGGCCAGCGGCATCAATAACCTCAGCTACACGCCAAAACAGGCGTTCACCAGCTGGACCTCGTACACCCTGCCGTTCGGCCTGAAAATCGGCGGCGGCGCGCGTTACGTGGGTGAAATGCTGCGCGGCACCGATGGCGCCGTCGGCACGCCGGCCCGCGTGGATGCCTACTGGGTCTTCGATGCCATGGCAACCTATACCGTCAACAAGAACCTCGACTTGCAGCTGAACGCCTACAACCTGGCCGACAAGACCTATGTGGCGGCCATCAACAAATCCGGCTTCCGCTATACCCCGGGCCAGCCCCGTTCGTTCAGCCTGACGGCGAATATCAAGTTCTGAAATCAATAGAACAGAAACTCCACCACATCAAGCCCCTCTTCGGAGGGGCTTTTTTATTGTCCTGCCAATCTTGTCTTTTTGGCGCACCGCCGCCCTGCCGCGACTAGCGTATGAAAAGTCATACAGCGATATCCCGCCGCGTCCAATATTTCGCGCAAGCACGCCAAGTTGCGACATCTAAACAACAAAAAAGCTTCCTTAAATCAACAACTTAAGAAGTTAGGTTCCAAATTCCCATTTCAGGCATATCCTTTGCTATGTACAGGTTTTGCTGCAAATAATCGCTGGCACGCAAGGGCTTGTTTTTGAGAAATATTGACTCCAAGCTTGAGTTGCTCGCTATCAATAATCCGCTCACAGCGGCGTTTCACCGGAGGAGTCAAAATGAAAAAGAAACGGCCATTAACCCTGTACATCCTGATTGCCATGATCCTCGGCATTGCCGTGGGCTATGGATGCAACACCGCCTTCCCTGATGCCAAGCTCAGCGCTCAGATCGCTGGCAATATTTCCATCGTCACCGACGTCTTCCTGCGCCTGATCAAGATGATCATTGCGCTGCTGGTGTTCTCCACCCTGACGGTCGGTATCGCCCACATGGGCGACGGCAAGACGGCGGGCCGCATCGGCCTGAAAGCCATGTGCTGGTTCGTCGTTGCCTCGCTGGTGTCGCTGGCGCTGGGCATGGTGCTGTCGAACCTGATGCAGCTGGGAACCAACCTCGGTTTGCCATTGCCGGACATCCACGCGTCGACGAATCTGAAAACGGCCGCCTTCACCTTGAAAGACTTCTTCACGCACCTGGTGCCGAAGTCGCCGATCGAGGCCATGGCCAACAATGAAATCCTGCAAGTGCTGGTGTTCTCGATCTTCTTCGGCGGCGCACTGGCCGGCCTGGGCGAATCGGGCAAGACCCTGACGGCCGTCGTTGACCAGCTGGCACAAGTCATGCTGCGCATCACCGGCACCATCATGAACCTGGCCCCGCTGGCCGTGTTCGCTGCCATGGCCTCCGTCATCACCACCCACGGCCTGGGCGTGCTGGTCACGTTTGCCAAGTTCATGGGCGGCTTCTACGTAGGCCTGCTGTGCCTGTGGGCCCTGCTGATCGGCGCCGGCTTCGTCGTCATCGGCCCACGCATCTTCAAACTGGTCGGCCTGATCCGCGAACCGTTCTTGCTGGCATTCTCGACGGCCAGCTCGGAAGCGGCGTATCCGAAACTGCTGACGGCGCTCGACCAGTTCGGCGTGGACCGCAAGATTTCCAGCTTCGTGCTGCCGATGGGCTACTCCTTCAACCTCGATGGCTCGATGATGTACTGCACCTTTGCCGTGCTGTTCATTGCGCAAGCCTATGGTATCGACCTGTCGATCGGCACCCAGATCACCATGCTGCTGCTGCTGATGCTGACCTCGAAAGGCATGGCCGGCGTACCGCGCGCCTCGCTGGTGGTGATTGCCGCTACCCTGAACCAGTTCAATATTCCGGAAGCGGGCCTGCTATTGCTGATGGGCGTCGACCAATTCCTCGACATGGGCCGTTCGGCAACCAACGCGGTCGGCAATGCCGTCGCCACGGCCGTCGTCGCCAAGTGGGAAGGTGGCCTGGCCACCGAGGAAGAAGCAGCCGCGGCCAACGCGGCCAGCCAGAACACGGAAAGCCATTGGGGCGAAGCGGATCACGCTAGCAAAGCCTGATAGCGCCATGGCCCGCCACAAGCGGGCCATTTATTTGTTGTCCATGTTGAGTAACAAGCAGTCAGGTAGTGCGATCAGTAGTCATCCCAACTTATTAGAGAGATTTTCATGAAAAAAGTCCTGTTTACCCTGCTGGCCCTTGGCGCAGCTTCCGGCGGCGCGCTGGCCCAATCGAGCGTGACCATCTATGGCGTGGCTGACGCCGGCCTGGTGTTCGACAAGGATGCGGCTGGAGACCGCCTGAACCGCGTCGCTTCCGGCGTCGCCTCGGGCTCGCGCATCGGCTTCAAAGGCAAGGAAGACCTGGGCGGCGGCCTGGCCGCAACCTTCGTGCTGGAAAGCGGTTTCAATATCGACACCGGCACCTCGGGCCAGGGCGGCTTGCTGTTCGGCCGCCAGGCATATGTCGGCCTGACCGGCAGCGCCGGCGCCGTCACCCTGGGCCGCCAATATTCTCCGTACTACCTGGCCCTGCGCGACGTGGCCGATCCGTTTGTCATCGGCCTGGCCGGCACGGCATCGAACCTGATGGCGACGAATATCCGCGTTGACAACATGGTGCAATACACCACGCCAACCTATAGCCACCTGTCGGCCGACCTGGCGTATGGCTTTGGCGAAGTGGCTGGCGACAATGCGAAAAACCGCAGCATGGGCGGCGCCGTGCACTACATCGACGGTCCGCTGAACGTGACCCTGACGCACCACCGCAAGGAAAATGCGCTGGCGACCCAGCAAACGCGCAACACCCTGCTGGCCACGCGCTACGACTTTGGCGTGCTGCAAGGCAACTTCGGCTACGCCGACAACCGCGCCCTCGACAACAGCAAGAGCAACGACATCCTGCTTGGCTTCAGCGCACCGTTCGGCGCCACCAAGCTGGTCGCGTCCTACATCCGCCACAACGACAAGAGCAATGCCAACCGTGACGCCCAGCAGTGGGCCATCGGCGCCTTCTACGCCCTGTCCAAGCGCAGCGACCTGTACACCGGTTACGGCCACATCAGCAACAAGAACGGCGCCACCTTCGTCGTCGGCAATGCCACCGACAATGGCACCGGCAACAGCGGCTTCAACCTGGGCATGCGCCATACCTTCTAAGGACGTCGAGCTGTCCGTGACATAGAAGTGTGAGCCGCCGGATGCATATCCGGCGGCTTTTTCTTTTTACGCAATATTTAAATGCGATACTGTGGGTTCTTGCAAGTTGGCAGCTGATTTTATGAATAGCAGTACTACGAAACCCTCCCTTTCCTGGCGCCAGCGCCTGTCGCAACGGTCGGGCCGCGAAACGCTGGCCTGGGGCGTGGTGCTGGCCGCCTGCCTGGCCACCGTCTGGCTCGTGTATTTCTGGACCGAACGCATCGCCATCGGCAAGCTGCAGGCCAGCGGTGCGCAACGCCTGGAAGTGTATGTCAACAGCCTGGAAAATGCGCTGGAGAAATACGACTTCCTGCCCAAGACGCTGGAGCTGAACCGCGACGTGATTCGCCTGCTGCAGCACCCGGAAGACCCGGTGCTGGTCGATACGGTCAACCATTACCTCGAGCAGATGAATGACCAAGCAAAATCCTCGACCATTTTCATCAGCAACCTCGACGGCAACACGCGGGCCGCCAGCAACTGGCAGCAGCCCGACAGCTTTATTGGTGACAATATCTCGTTCCGCCCCTACGCCCAGGACGCGTTGCGCGGCACGCCGGGCCGCTTCTATGGCGTGGGCACGACGCGGCTGGAGCCCGGTTACTTCTTTGCCCACGGCATCTACCAGAATGGCCACATGCTGGGCCTGGCAACGGTGAAGGTGAATCTGGAAAACCTGGAAAAACGCTGGGTGCAAGGCGCCGACAAGGTCATGCTGGCCGACGAGCATGGCGTGATCTTCCTGAGCTCCATGGCGGACTGGAAGTACAAGACCCTGGCGCCGCTGTCGCCCGCGATCGTCGAGGAACTCAACCGCACGCGCCAGTATTATTCGAAGCAGCTCGCAGCCATCCCCTTCGTTTCCGACCGCCAGCTGGGCAATGGCGCGCGCGTGATCAGCGTGCGCGAACAGGAACATGCCGACACGCCACCGAAGATCAGCTCGAGCGTCATGACGCAGATCAAGCTCAAGTCCCCGCAAGGCTGGACTTTTATTTATTTGTCCGACCTGGCGCAAGCGAAGGCCAGCGCGCGCGCTGCGGCCGCCTTCTCTTGCGTGCTGCTGGGCTTTTTCATGCTGCTGTTCTTTTACCTGCGCCAGCGCCGCGCGGCCGTGGCGCAAAAACTGCGCGCCCGCGAAGATCTGCAGCATGCCTACGACAACCTGGAAGCCATGGTCGAGGAGCGCACCTCGGAACTCAATGCCATGACGCAAAGCCTGAGCCAGGAAATCGAGGTGCGCAGCAAGGCCGAGCAAAAACTCCACATCACGCAAAACGAACTGTTTCAAGCAGGTAAGATGGCGGTACTGGGACAAATGTCGGCCAGCATCACGCATGAACTCAACCAGCCACTGACGGCGCTGCGCACCATGTCCGACAATGCCGTCATCCTGCTGGAACGGGGACGGCTCGACGACGCGCGGCGCAATCTGGCGAAGATTTCGCAAATTGCGGCCAGGATGGGGACCATTACGGGCCAATTGAAGATTTTTGCGCGCAAGTCGACCACCAGCCTGACCTCCGTCTCGATCCCCACGGCGATCAGCAACGCCCTGTTCCTCGTCGAACGCCGGCTGCAGGTGGAAAATGTGCGTTTCACCCTGCAATTGCCGCCCGAAGACATTTTCGCCATGTGCGAAAGCAACCGCCTGGAGCAGGTGCTGGTGAACCTGTATGCCAATGCGCTCGACGCCATGAATGGCAGCGACGTGCGCAGCCTGCGCGTGGCCGTCGAATGCACGCCCGAGCACGTGCTGATCCACGTGGCCGACACGGGGCCCGGCTTGTCCACGGAAGTGTGCGAACACCTGTTCGAACCGTTCTTCACCACCAAGCCGCAAGGCCTGGGACTGGGCCTGGGACTGGCCATTTCCGAACAGATCACGCGCCAGTTCGGCGGCGTGCTGCGCGCCGAAAACGCTCCCGGCGGCGGCGCCATCTTCACCATCGAACTACAGATTGCAACGCAGGAGGAAAAACATGTTTGACGGCTTGAAGGTCTTGCTGGTCGAGGACGACCCCACCGTACGCGAGGGCAGCGAGCAGGCACTGCAGCTGGCCGGCCTGGACGTGCTGGCGTTTCACTCGGCCGAGCTGGCCTATAAACTGCTGACGCCGGATTTTCCCGGCATCGTGGTCAGCGACGTGCGCCTGCCCGGCATGAGCGGCCTGGAATTGCTGCAAGCGGTCAAGACACTCGATGCCAACCTGCCCGTGATCCTCGTCACGGGCCACGGCGACATCACGATGGCCGTGCACGCCATGCGCACGGGCGCCTACGATTTCATCGAAAAGCCGTATTCGTCCGAGCAACTGGTCGACGTCATCCTGCGCGCGCTGGAAACGCGGCGCCTGACCCTGGAAGTGCACAGCTTGCGCCGGCAACTGGAAGACGGCGGCGGCATCGAATCGCGGTTACTGGGTAATTCCGTGGCGATGCGCGACATACGGCGCCTGATCCTCGACGTTGCGGACGAACCGGCCGACGTGCTGATCTATGGCGACACGGGCACAGGCAAGGAAATGGTAGCCCGCTGCCTGCACGACTTCAGCCATCGCCGCAAGCACAACTTCGTCGCGGTCAACTGCGGCGCGATTCCGGAAAGCATATTTGAAAGCGAAGTCTTCGGCCACGAACCGGGCGCGTTTACAGGCGCGGCCAAGCGGCAGGTGGGCAAGATCGAGCACGCAGATCAAGGCACTTTTTTCCTCGACGAAATCGAAAGCCTGCCCCTGTCCCTGCAAGTCAAATTGCTGCGTGTGCTGCAGGAACGCTATATCGAGCGCCTGGGCTCGAACGTGCCCACGCCCGTCGACGTGCGCGTCATCGCGGCAGCCAAACTGGACCTGGAAGACTTGTCGCAGCAACAGAAATTCCGCAGCGACCTGTACTACCGCCTGAATCTGATCGTGCTGCATCTGCCGCCGCTGCGCGAGCGGCGCGAGGATATTCCCATCCTGTTCGAGCACTTCGTGCTGGCCGCCGCCGCCCGCTACAACCGCGCCGCGCCCGTGGTCTCCAGCGCGCAGATGCGCAACCTGATGGCGCATTCCTGGCCCGGCAATGTGCGCGAGTTGCGCAATATCGCCGACCGCTTCGTGCTGGGCATCGCCGGTGGCGCCTCAAGCCTGCTGGCGGCCGGACTGGCCAGTCCCCTGTCGCTGGCGGAACAGGTCAACGGCTTCGAACGCGCGCTGATCGAACAGGAATTGCGCGCATATTCCGGCAACGTCAGCGAAGTGAGCACAGTGCTCGGCTTGCCGAAACAGACCTTGTATCACAAGATGCAGAAGTACAACCTGGTGGCGGAAGAGTTCCGCTAATCAGCCGACCCGGCCCGTGCGCAAGGGCGTGACCCAGTCGGGCCGCCCATTCGCCAGCGCCAGCCGGGCCGCCTTTTCCCAGTCATATGCCACAGCATGCAGCTGCGCCGTCCAGGCACCATCGCTTCCCTGTTCGGCGATGGCATAGCGGGCATGCGGCGTGCCGTTTTCCATCACGTGCGGATAACCATGGTCGTCGTCGTAGGCTTGCAAGCCCACGCTGCCCGGATTGACGATCAGCCGCCCATCGGGCAGGCGCACCTGGCGCGGCATGTGCGTATGGCCACACAGGATCAAGGCCGCGTCCGTCATACCGGCCCGTTCGGCCACCTCCTCCGGCGTGGCGGCGCGGCTGCCTTGCGGCGTGACGCTGTCGAGAAAATACACGAGATCGCTGCTGGGCGTGCCATGCACGAGCAGCACGTCCTGCCGCAGGCGCACGGTGGCGGGCAGTGCCGCGATCCAGTCCAGTTGCTGCGGCAGCAGTTGCGCGCGCGCATAGGCATCCGAGACGCCCATGCGGGCCGGATCGCCCAGCAACTGGCGCTCGTGGTTGCCGCGGATGGTGGGCAGATCGAGCGCCATCAGACGCGCCGCCGTGGCGCGCGGCTGCAAATGGCCCGAAACGATATCGCCAAGGTTGACAGTCACGTCCACGCCACGCCGGGCGATGTCGTCCAGCACGGCCTCAAGCGCATCCAGGTTGCCGTGGATATCGGAAATAGTGGCGATTCTCATGTTACCTCCCTGTGCAACCATTCTGCACGCGTCAGACGATACAGGCAATGCGTGCGCAATGCATGTCCTGGCGGTAAGGCCGGATGCTCGAAAGTGGCGGCCTCGCGGCGCATGCCCAGACGCGCCATCAGCGCGCTCGAGCGCACGTTGGGCAGCGCCGTAAACGCGACGATTTCCGGCAGCTGCAAGCGCTCGTAACCTGCGTGCAAGGCGGCCTGCGCCGCTTCCTGCGCGTAACCTTGTCCCCAGTAATCGAACGCCAGGCGCCAGCCGATTTCCACGCACGGCGAACATGGCAGTTGCGCAGCGGGAATATGCAAGCCCGTCATGCCGATGAAGGCATCGTTTTCTCGCAAGGCAACGGCCCATAAGCCCCAGCCCCGCTCGTCGATCAAGCCGCTACAGCGCCGCGCCATGGCGTCGCTGGATTCGCGCGACAGGGCCGTCGGGAAATATGCCATCACGCGGGGATCGGCATTCAGGGCCGCGAACGGCGCCAGGTCGCTGTCGCGCCACTGCCGCAGCACCAGTCGCGGCGTCATCAGTTCCATAATCTCCTGCATCGTTTCCATCCCTTCATTACCAGTCGTTACAGTGGATTTACCGGCGGTAGGACAAGTCCGACGGCCACTTGCGACGTGCGGCTACGTAATTTAAAAGTAACAATTGCTACCATTTCCTCATTGCACTGTTGCCCAAAGCGTCGCGACAGTTTTCACTTTATCTTGAGGAGTAGCCCCATGTCTGCCATGTCCGTGTCCACCCGCCTGTCCCCACCACGCCCGCACCACCTC
Organism: Janthinobacterium lividum; assembly: GCF_034424625.1. Classification (NCBI taxonomy): domain Bacteria; kingdom Pseudomonadati; phylum Pseudomonadota; class Betaproteobacteria; order Burkholderiales; family Oxalobacteraceae; genus Janthinobacterium; species Janthinobacterium lividum. Next base: position 57,109 of record NZ_CP139976.1, read on the forward strand.
GCCTTGCGCGGCGCCATGATGCTGGGCATGCTGGGCATTGCCACGGCCGCCGCCACGGCGCGGGCCGAACCGTCGCCGACCCTGGACCGTGTCAGCATTTCGGTGGGAGCGTTCTCCGCCGATCCGCGCATCAATGTCGGCGCCGACACGCAGTTTGGCCGCATCGACGCGCCCGAATCGAATCCCAGCCGCACCACCATTCCCCGCATCAAGGCCGAATTGCTGATCGGCGACCATCATGCCCTGGCATTCGACTACTACCGCTACGACAAATCCTACACGCCAACGCTGACCGGCCAGACCACCATCAATGGCCAGCCGGTTTCCGGCACCGCCACGGCGGACGCCGACCTGAAGCTGGACCTGGCCAAGATGTCCTACCGCTGGTGGCTCGGCAGCGGCAACGACACCTTCGGCATCGGCCTGGGTGCCGCCTACTACAATGCCAACCTGAACGGCACGGCCACCGGCGTCGTCAATGGCGAAACGGCCACGGCGCGCGATTCCATCGGCGAGCACGCGTTCGCGCCGCTGCTGGAAGTGGGCTGGCGCCACGCCTTCACGCCGGACTTGCGCATGTATGCGGAAGCGTCGGGCATCAAGAAAAATGGCGGGCGCATCAACGGCCACATCTACGGTGGCAATATTGGCGTGGAATGGTTTCCGTTCAAAAATATCGGTTTCGTGGCCGACTATGGCATCTCGAAAATCAAGCTGCACCGAGACAGCGAACGCGATGCCGACTTGAACGTGCGCCTGACTGGGCCGTCGGCGTATGTGAAAGTGCGCTTCTAAACGAGTTCAAGCCGCCGGTTTCAGCAAAGTCAGCTGGAACTGCGGCAAGTCCGGATCGTCCCACGCCTCGACGCTGGCAAACGGCAGGCGCGCAAACGCCTGCCGCCAGAATGCGCAGGCAGCGGCATCGTCGCGAAACGTCGCCACCAGCCACGTCTGCGCGCTGTCCAGCAACACTTGCCGCACCACTTCCAGCGCCACGCCCCGGCGCCGGTATTTCTTCAGGATGAAAAAGTCGCTGAACTCCTGCACGGCCAGCTCACCCGCCATGCCAGGCTCCGTGATGAAAAAACCGGCCAGTTCGCCATCGACCTCGATCCAGCTGGCCGTGTGGCCGGCGCCATGCACATACGATGCCAGCCCCGCATCGCACACCTCATAGCGGCCGTCGGCCAGCAGCGCCTCGCCGCTCCAGGCGGAATTGTCATAACAGTACAGTTGAAACAGCCGCGCCAATGCGCCCTCTTCGCCCGGGGCAATGGCGCGCAACGCGATGACCTTGTTTATTGCATGCATGAAGAACTTTCCCGCACGATGGCGTTGATCCAGTCCGCGATCTTATCACCGTCACTCATCCCCGCCCTCCGGCATTTCATGCCTGCATTTCCTCCCTTGGTCGCAAAACCATTCTTTTCCTTTCAGTTGCATATACATTATTGTTTTTAAGTAACGTCCGCCATCGCGGCTGATAAAAACAAGGGGGATCCCCTTCCACAGGCCGGCAGGCATGCATCTGCCGGCTTTTAGACCCATGTCCTGGAGAGTGCTGCATGCTAAAGATCAAACAGCTGAACAAAACATATGCGAATGGCGTCAAGGCCATCAACAATGTCAGCCTGGAAATTCCCAATGGGATGTTCGGCTTGCTGGGGCCGAATGGCGCAGGCAAGTCGTCGCTGATGCGTACCATTGCGACATTGCAAGATCCCGATAGCGGCAGCATCCATTTCGACGGCGTCGATGTGTTGCAGGACAAGGCCGGCTTGCGCCGCCAGCTCGGCTATTTGCCACAGGATTTCGGCGTGTATCCGAAGGTCAGTGCGGAAACCCTGCTCAACCACTTTGCCGTCCTGAAAGGCTTGACGGAGAAGGGGCCGCGCAAGGAAGCCGTGGAAGCCTTGTTGCAGCAAACCAATCTGTGGGAAGCGCGCAAGCGCAACCTGGGCACGTATTCGGGCGGCATGCGCCAGCGCTTCGGCATCGCCCAGGCGCTGCTGGGCGCGCCGCGCCTGGTGATCGTCGACGAGCCCACTGCCGGCCTGGACCCGGATGAGCGCAACCGCTTCCTGAACCTGCTGGCAAAGATCGGCGAGCAGGTGGTGGTGATCCTGTCGACGCACATCGTCGACGACGTGACGGACCTGTGCCCGCGCATGGCCATGATCGTCAAGGGTCAAGTGCTGGTGCAGGGCGAGCCGCAGGCGGCCATCGACACCTTGCACAACAAGGTGTGGCGCCGCAGCGTCAGCATGGAAGAACTGGCGCAGTACCAGCAGTTGCACAATGTGCTGTCGACGCGCCTGGTGGGCGGCAAACCGCAAATCAATGTGTATGCCGACAGCCAGCCCGACAGCGGCTTCGTGCAGATCGCTCCGGACCTGGAAGACGTGTACTTCCTGCATGTGCGCAACGCGGCCCGCGACGGCGCTGCCGTTCCCGCTGCGGCACCATCCGCCGTCGCGGCGTAAGGAGCACACCATGTGGAAGGAATTTTTCAAGTTTGACCTCGGCTATCAGCTGAAACAGCCGCTGCTGTGGGTATTTGCCGCCGTCATGGCCTTGATGGCCTTTGGCGCCAGCAGCAGCGATTCGATCCAGATCGGCGGCGCCATCGGCAATATCAACCGCAATGCGCCCACCGTGGTGGCGCAGATGCTGGGGATCTTCAGCCTGCTGGCGATGTTTCTCGTCACCGTGTTCATCGCCGGCGCCGTGTTGCGCGATAGCGAAGTCGGCATGGCCGACATGCTGTTCGCCACGCCCATGCGCAAGTGGGATTACCTGTTCGGCCGCTTCGGCGCCGGCTTCGTCACCTGCCTGGTGATCTTTGTCGCCATCGCCCTGGCCACCATGCTGGGGCCCCTCATGCCATGGGTCGATCCCCAGCGCGTGGGCGCGTTCTCGCTGCACACCTATGCGTGGAGCTTCGCCGTCCTGGTCATCCCCAACCTGCTCTTCATCGGCGCCCTGCTGATGCTGCTGGCCGCCACCACGCGCTCGATGATGCTCGTCTACGTGGGCGTGCTGGGATTCTTCGTGCTGTGGGCCGTGGCCGGCGCCTTTACCCGCGACATCAACAACGAATGGCTTGCTGTCCTGCTCGACCCGTTCGGCGTGCGCGCCTTTGGCCGCATGACGCGCTACTTCACCTCCGCCGAATCGAACGCGGGCCTGCCGCCATTTTCCGGTTTCCTGCTGGCCAACCGCTTGCTGTGGCTGGGCATCACGGCGCTGCTGTTCCTCGCCACCGTCGTGCTGTTCAAGCCGCAGCGCACGGGGACGGGAAAACGCCTGTTCGGCAAGGCCAAGGCCGTGGCAGCCGCACCGGCCGTCACGGCGCCGCTGCACCTGCCGCGCAGCACTCCCGCATTTACTGCCGCGACAGCCTGGCGCCAGTGGTGGCACATCCTGCGCTTCGACGCCGCCGGCGTCTTCAAGAGCTTGCCCTTCCTCGTCATGCTGCTGTTCGGCATGATCAACCTGATCGCGGCCGCCAATGTCGACAAGAACATGTATGGCACGGCCGTGTATCCGATGACGCATTTGCTGTTGCAGCAAATCAGCAACAGCTTCAGCTTCCTCCTGATCATCATCGTCACCTTCTATGCAGGCGAGCTGATCTTCAAGGAACGGCAAGCCAGGATCGCCGACGTCGGCGACGCCATGCCCGTGCCCGACTGGGTGCCCCTGCTGGCCAAATGCACGGCTTTAATCGGCGTCATCGCCGGCTACCTGCTGGCGGGCGTCCTCACGGCCATCGGCTTCCAGCTCGTCAAGGGCGGCGCGCCCGTGGAACTGGGACTGTACCTGCAAGGCACCTTGCTGGGCGCCCTCTTCTTCGTGCTGATGGGCTTGTGCGCCCTGACCCTGCAAGTGCTGTCGAACAACAAGTTCATCGGCTACCTGCTGGTGATCCTGCTGATGGTGGCGCAAGCCGTGCAGGGCATGCTGCACTTCGAACACAAGCTGTACAACTTCGCCGCCACGCCGTCCATCAAGTATTCAGACATGAACGGCTATGGCCACTTCCTGACGGGCTGGGCCTGGTTTGCGCTGTACTGGAGCCTGTTTACCGTGGCCCTCGTCATGCTGGCGCAAGCGTTCTGGGTGCGCGGCCTGTCCAACGGCTGGCCGGCACGCGTGCGCCTGGCAGGCCAGCGATTGCAAGGCCGTACGGGTGCCGCACTGGCAGCGGTGCTGCTGTGCTGGATAGGCACGGGCAGCTGGATCTTCTACAACACGAATGTGCTGAACCGGTACGAGACATCGAACATCGGCATGGACAAGCAGGCGCGCTATGAAAAATTGTACAAGCGGTACCAGCACTTGCCGCAGCCGAAGATCACGGAAGTCCAGGCCAATGTGGATATTTATCCTGAACAACGCAAGGTGCTGATCAAGGGCCACTACGTGCTGCAAAACAAGACGGCGCAAGCGCTCGACACCCTGCGCATCCAGCTCGACCCCGAGCTGAAAACGGCATGGCTGAACTTGCCCGCGCACAAGGTCGAACTGGACGACAAGGAACTCGGTTTCAGCATCCTCAAGCTGACCCAGCCCCTGGCACCGGGCGCCACGCTGCCGCTGGACTTCACGGTGGCCGTTACGCACCAGGGTTTCACCAACAGCGGCGCGCCGGACCAGCTCAACCTGAACGGCAGCTTCTTCAACAACCAGGCCTTTTTCCCCCACTTCGGCTATGCCAAGGAAATGGAATTGCTGGACCGCAATGAGCGCCGCAAGCGGGGCCTGGGCGAGCCGCAGCGCATGGCCAAGCTGGAAGACTCTTCCGCGTATGGCAACACGGTGCTGGGCGGCGATGCCGACTGGATCCATTTCGACACGACAGTTTCCACCAGCGGCGAGCAGATCGCCCTGGCGCCCGGCTATCTGCAAGGCAGCTGGGAAAAGGATGGCCGCCGCTACTACCGCTACAAGATGGACCAGCCGATGCTGCCCTTTTTTGCCTACCTGTCGGCGCGCTGGGAAGTCAAAAAAGGCGAGTGGCACGGCTTGCCGATCGAAATCTATGTCGACAAGAAACACGGCTACAACACGGACCGCATGATCACTTCCGTGCAAAAGTCGCTCGACTATTACACGACCCAATTCACGCCCTACCAGCACAAGCAGGTACGCATCCTGGAATTTCCCGGCTACCAGAGCTTTGCGCAGTCGTTTGCCAATACGATTCCGTATTCGGAAGGCATCGGCTTCATCGCCGACCTGCGCGACAAGGATGACATCGACTATGTGTTCTACGTCACGGCGCATGAAATGGCGCACCAGTGGTGGGGCCACCAGGTAATCGGCGCAAACGTGCAAGGCGCCAGCATGCTGATGGAATCGCTGTCGCAATACTCGGCCCTGATGGTGATGGAAAAGGAATACGGCCGCGACAAAATGCGCCGCTTCCTGCGCTATGAACTGGACCGCTACCTGAGCGGACGCGGCGGCGAAGCCATCGAGGAATTGCCGCTGGCGCGCGTGGAAGGACAGCAATACATCCACTACAACAAGGGCAGCCTGGTGTTCTACCGCCTGCGCGACGAGCTCGGCGAAGAGGCGCTGAACCGTGCCCTGAAACGCTATCTGCAGGACAAGGGCTACCAGCAGGCGCCGTTCACCACCTCGTCGGAATTGCTGGCGTACATCCGCGCCGAAGCGCCGCAGGACAAGCAAGCCCTGATCACGGACCTGTTCGAAAAGATCGTCTTCTACGACAACCGCGTCACGCAAGCGACGGCCGTCAAGCGCCCGGATGGCCAGTGGGATGTCACCATGCAGTTGCACCTGGCCAAACTGGAGTCCGATGGCAAGGGCAAGGAAAGCGCGCGCGCCTATGACGAGCCGGTGGAAATCGCCATCTTCGCGCGCGCGCCGGGCGCCAAGGAGAAAGATGAAAAAGTCGTGTTCACCGACAAGCGCATGTTGTCCGGCAGCGACCCGGTGATCACCATCACGGTGAAGGAAAAACCGTTTGAGGTGGGTGTCGATCCGTACAACAAGATGATCGACCGGGTCTCGCGCGATAACCGCAAGGAAGTCAGTTTCAATTAGGCTTGCGTCAACGTGCTTGACGCAACGCAAACCGGCCGCGCCTTCGACCAGTGCGCGGCCGTTTTTTGTGCCTGGCGTAAGATGGCAAGCATCGCCAGCAACCGCGCTGGTGTCCACTTCAAGGGGAAAACCGCATGCCGCATCGTCCACTGCCCATCCGCGCCAGCCTGCTGCTGGCGGCGCTCGTCTTTGCCACGCCCGCCTGGAGCGCCGATCCCATCCACAAGGAAAGCGTGACATTGACGGCGAACCAGGCCACGCATACGGTCAAGGGCAAGATCAAGGGCTATGCCACGGCCGAATACACGGTGTCAGGCAAGGCGGGACAGACCTTCAGCGTCAAGCTGAAAACCAATCAGCCATCGAACTACTTCAACCTCCGCCAGCAAGGCCAGGATGAAGCCCTGTTCATCGGCTCGACCAGCGGCAACACGTACCAGGCGGCACTGCCGGCCGATGGCGAGTACACGGTGCAGGTGTATTTGATGCGCAATGCGGCGCACAGGAATGCGGTGGCGAATTACAGCCTGGAAATGAGCATCAAAGAAGCCGCAGCGCGTTGATGCGCATCATGCCGGCTTGCTGCCAGCCGAGTATTTGCTGGCGGCGATCGCCAGGCACGCGGCCAGCAACAGGATGGCGGCCAGGACAAATGCCGCACCGCTGTCGTGGCTGGCAGGATCAACGGCGACCAGCATGGCGAACAGGGCCGGTGTCGCCAGCCCCGCCAGACTGCCGGCACTCTTGACGGCGCCCTGCAGCCAGCCCTGCTGCCGCGCCGATACGGCACTGGTCAGCAGACCCTGCAGGGCCGGGTTGGCCATCTCTCCCACGCCGAGCAGGAAAATGGCCAAATATGCCCCCGCCGACTGGCGCGACAGGGCAAGGCACAGGAAGCCGGCACAGCAGCCGGCATAGGCCAGCATGGCCGTGCGCCGCGGGCCGTATCGTGTCATCAGAAACGGTGCACACTTCATCTGCGCCACGCCGCCCCAGCCTGCCAGCACGGCAAGCATCAAGCCGACCTGGGTGGAGTTCCAGCCATACCGCTGTTGCGTGTAAAACACGAACGCCACGGAAATCGACCAGTGCGCGCTGGCCACCAGCAGATACGCGAGCGTCAGGAAACGCAGTTCGGGACGCCTGGCCAGCTCGAACACGGCACCGAATGGATTGCTCATGCGCCAGCTGACGGGAACGCGCTTGTCCGGCGGCAAAGACTCGGGCAAGACCAGCACGCCATACAGGAGATTGCCGAGCGACAGCCAGCCGGCAAGGTAGAAGGGCAAACGCACATCGATATTGCCCAGCCAGCCGCCCAGGGCCGGCCCCGCCACCAGTCCCATGCTGTACGCCGCGCCCATCGAGGCAAACGCGCGGGTGCGCGCGGCGCCTTCGGAACAGTCCGCAATAAATGCATAGGCGATGCCAAAGCTGGAGGCGGTGATGCCGCACAAGATACGCCCCAGCACCAATTGGCCCAGCGTTTCAGTGTCCGCCAGGCAGAAGAAATACACGGCCACGCCCAGGTTCGACAATAACAGCAGCGGGCGCCGGCCAAAGCGGTCAGACAATGCGCCCAGCAGTGGCAAGGCAAACATTTGCGACAGCGAAAACAGCATCCCCAGATAACCGAGCCATAACACGGGCTGGGCGGGACTGTCCCTCAATTGCAGCAACAGGCGCGGCAAGACGGGGGCCACCAGTCCCGCGCACAGGACGTCGATCAGGACGGTCATGAAGACCAGCGGAAAACCGAATAGCTGTACCGGCCGGCCCTGCACCGTGCGCATCAACACAGTGCCAGCCGTCTCAGGCGGCAAGCGCGGGCGTGTCACTCTTCCATTCCGCGGGCGCATGCAAGGCATACCCGTCGAGCAAGGGCCCGCCATACGGCTGCAGCGCACGCGCGACCAGGTCGCCAAACGCCTGCTTGCCGGCGGGTGGGTCGAGCAGGATCGCGCGCATGGCGGCATGCAGGTCATCCGCAATCGACGGGTTATGGGCCCTGAGCCGGCGCGCCAGATGCTTGCCGACGCCGCTCCACGCGCCCCCGGCACGCAGCACGAAATTGGCCAGCACGTCATACAGCTTGGTGGCGATCGCCAGTGTTTCCTCGGCTACCGTGCTGTCAACGAGGTCTTCCAGCAAGGTCGTGATTTCATAGCGCCGGCTGGCCAGGGCATCGGGCGTCAGCGCTGGCGGGCCTTCATCGTATATGGCTTGCGCCAGCTGGTACAGGGCGGCGGACGCGCTCGTCTGCGGCAAGAGATTCCTGCCCTCGATGACCATCATCGCCATCGGGATCCGGCCACCGGGACGGTCCATCTTGCGGCAAAAGTAATCGAAGGAGCGCAAGTCATGGCCATATAATTCCACCGTCTGCCGGTCCAGCTTGAGCGTCTCGCGCCAGGCATGCGGCACGTTCTCGAACAGGACCAGAAGGTCGATATCCGAGGTGGCCGTTCCCTGGCCGCGCGCGATGGAACCGCCGATGATCGCCGCCTGGGCATGCGGATAGGCGGGCAGGATGTGTTGTTCCACCAACTGGCGGGCTGCGTCGAAATTCATTCCATCATCCCCTGCAGATCAGGTAACTCCACCGCTTGCGAACGGTCCCGCTGGCGCTCGATTTCCGTCGCGCTGAAACCGACATACTGGCGCGCGGCGGCATTGAAAAACCGTCCGCCGATCACGCTCACCTTGGACGACTCTTCCAAGGTGCGCAAACGCTGCACGGCTTGCGCACCGAGCAGGGTGTGAAAACTGGCCAGGCCATTCTTCACGTGGTTGACCTCGTCGATATAAATGCATTCATGCAGCAGGGAAATATCAGCGCGCCCGATGGCACGGTACAGCTCCGCATAGTACAGGTCGGCCCCCAGCGAAAAGCCTTCGCCGATCACTTGCTCGAGGCCGATGCAGTCTGCCGCATTCTGCGCCGCCCGGCAGCTTTTCCAGATGCCCAGGGATACCGGCGTTTCGCCGATGCGGCCCCCCTCATTCGCCAATGCGCCCAGCAGCAGCTGCGCGTGGCGGAATTCTTCCGCGCACTGCAGGGTCAGCGATTCGGCCACGGCGCCCGGCAACTCAGGGAATCGCAGCACCAGCATGGCGCACACTTCGCCGGCGCATACTTCCACATTGAAAATCTGCTGGTGCAATTTCCTGCGCGGATAGTCACGGTCCAGCTCATAGCGCACGTAGTCGACGATCTCCAGCTGCTCGGGGCGCCCGGGCAGCTCGGGACAATCCCACTGCGCCGGCAGCACCTGGCCTTCGAGGCGCTGGCAACCGCTCTGCATGGCAGGCAGTAACCACAGGACCTTCTGTGCCGCCAGCTCGCTCTTGGCCCACAAGCCGAGCGAGGCGAGCGCCTGCATGCTGTGCCGGAGGGCGGCGAAATGCGCGTCGATGTGCACGCCCTCGTCCGCGCAATGCGGGGCGCCGGGCGCTTCACCCAGGGCAAAGCTCTGGCAGCAATCCTGTACCGTCGACAGTGCCTGCTGCGCCGCATGCAAGGTCATGGACCACGCGATCTTGCCAGCCACCTCGCGTTCCGTAATCAACGCGTGCGCCGAGGCGTTCCGGATGGCCGCGAGGGCGTGGGCGGCGGCAGCCAGGTGTGCCGTGTGTTCTTTGATGACGGACATATCATTCCCAACGGTAGCTAATGGAGTATCAACAGCATCTGAACAACCGTGGCGCGCGGCAATGCGAAGGATGCCCAGGGCAAGGCGCGCCAGCGGTTGTCCGGCAGGCTAGGCGGTCGTGCGCAACATCCTGAGGAAGCGCTCCCTCAGTGCCCAGTTCACGGGCTCGAGCGTCTCATAGCCCAGCACCTCATCCACAGGGAACACCGTCTCCCCGGCAGAACCTTCCTTTGCCGCCCAGCGCAACATTTTCTCGGGCAAGCCGGGAAACGCCGACGCCATCCAGTACGCCATCGAATAGTATGCGTTGCGTCCCTCCGCATAGCCGGGATAACGGTCTGCGTAATTCGAGAACGAATACTTGGGGAAGCAGCCATCGATAATTTTCTTGGGCGTCATCCACAGGGGATAGACGAGGGTGACGTCGCCGATCGGACGGGCCGGCAGGGGCAATAAACGACGCTCGGTTGCCATGATCGCGAACATCTCGCCCAGCAAGTCTTCGAAATTCAGGCCGGTGGCGATGAATTTCGCATCGAGCGATTTGGCCACGCTCGTCAGTACGCGCCGGATGATCAGGGTGCCGAGGAATTCGAAGTCATCGTCGGGAAATTCCCGGGCAAACCGGTCGGTGATGCCCAGGCCGCCAGCGCTGGCGCCGAGTATCGCTTTCGATTCTTCTTCCGATACCACGGTCAGCGGCAGATTGTAGGCCTGCGCCAGCTCGCGCGCGCGCGGAACGCCGGAATTCCACTCGCCCGGTCCTTCGATAATGACCGGATGGATGTCAATCGGGAACTCGTCAAATTGCGACAAGGCATACAGCAGGGCATTGCTGTCGCCTCCGCCACTCACGCCGACCACCAGCTTGTCGCCAGGCGACAGGGTGTCGCGCAGCGTTTGTGCCACGGCATCGCGCACGGCTAGCTTGCACTCGTTCGACGAGAGGCGTTTCAGGATATTCGGGCCACCCTTTGCCGCGCCGTTGGCGTAGATATATTCGGAAACGGCTTCTTCATTGTTGGCTGGCGGGGAAACCTGCAAGGTGTTGTTGGTGTGCAGGAAAGGATCAATATTTCTTTGAAAAAATGCAAAGACTTGCCGGTCCGGCGGAATCGAACTGCCAGTTTCACTCAGGCAAGGAAAAAGGGTATAGGCGCCGGATGGGTCGCGCAGATAGGTCGCCACCGCCGTCCAGGGCACATGATTGCGCGCCAGGGCATCGAGCACGCGCTCGTCTTCGCCGATGTCAAAACTGGATGTTCCATGGGTCGTTACTACAATTAATTCTCGATTCATTGAGCTTCCCTCGGATAAAGCCCAAGGTGGGCTAGGCCTAGCACCACCTTGGGCACAGTCAGTGATTACATCGACGACAGTACGGTGCTCGGGCCAACGATGCACTCGAGGTTGTTGCGCGAGCATTTCGGAGCGGCGCCGTGCATGCGGCTGTTTTCCAGCGCGGCAATATCCAGTGCGGCAACGGCGACGTTGCTGGCAGGAGCGATATCGCGGCTGGCGCGTTTCAGGGAATAGCCAGAGGTATTGAAAGACCCGGTACCATGAACCACTTGAGTGTTACTAATCATAAGTTTCTCCTTGAGTGATGGACCTGCGCTCGGAACCGCAAAAAATGCACAATCCCGGCCACCGGCAAAGGGCGGCGTAGATTATTTTATAAGCTTTCATCTACGACATTCTCTCGTTTTGTCACCACCGGGCAGTAAACTGTATCGACAGCGGTTTTTGCTCCCTCAAACAATAGTGCGCTTCGGCCTGTGCGCTGGACGTGCGCGCTTGTGCCGCGCCAAAGAAAAATGCCCTGCACATCAAGGATGTGCAGGGCATTGCTGATGACACGATGTGTTCCGATCAGAACGGGATGTCGTCATCCATATCCGAGAAGTTCGGTGCTGGCTTCGGTGCCGGGCGTGGCGCCGGTGCCGGGGCTGGGCGCGGAGCCGGTGCCTGGCGCGGGGCCGGGGCTTCGTAGCCGCCGCCACCACCGTAGCTGTCATCACCACCGCCGGCGTCGCCGCCCATGCCGGAACGACCGCCCAGCATTTGCATCTGTTCCGCGATGATGTCGGTTGCGTACTTCTCGACGCCGTCCTTGTCCGTGTATTTACGGGTTTGCAAACGGCCTTCGACGTAGACGGACGAACCTTTTTTCAGGTATTGGCCGACGATTTCCGCCAGACGGCCGAAGAACGAGATACGGTGCCACTCTGTCAATTCTTTTTGTTCGCCCGTGTTGCGGTCCTTCGATTTGTACGAAGTGGCCACGGCGATGTTGGCGATCGCGTCGCCGCTAGGCATGTAGCGGATTTCCGGGTCACGGCCCAGATTGCCGACGATGATGACTTTGTTGACTGATGCCATGAATAACTCCTGATGAACTGCAGCGGGAGCCGGTGTCCCGCGCGTTAGTTTAGTGTACTAAACGAGGATTATAAGCGACCACGCGGCGCAAAGCACCCGCTTTCTGGCGGACGCCCTCTCCCGTGCGGCAGCACGTTTTTTTCACGGCAGGTGAAAACAAGAAACTTGAATACTGGTATTATATACAGTGTTCAAACGTCTGCACGCATCTGTATCAAACTTTGTCAGGGCACGTTCGCCTGGCGGCGCAATCCGCCCGTGGCTGCCCCAGGCATGCAGAGCAAAACCCGGCTATAGTTACAGGTTGACCCGTTGTGGCTCCTCATCCGCACCCAGGCACAATGCGCCGGCCGCACCACTCACTGAAAGCAAGGCAATCACATGGAACAGATCCGCATTCGCGGCGCTCGCACGCATAACCTCAAGAATATCAATCTCGATTTGCCGCGCAATAAGCTGATCGTGATTACCGGCTTGTCCGGCTCCGGCAAGTCTTCGCTGGCCTTCGACACCTTATACGCGGAAGGGCAGCGCCGCTATGTCGAGTCGCTGTCGGCCTATGCGCGCCAGTTCCTGCAATTGATGGAAAAACCCGACGTCGACCTGATCGAAGGCCTATCTCCCGCCATCTCCATCGAACAGAAGGCAACTTCACACAACCCGCGCTCGACGGTCGGCACCGTGACGGAAATCCACGATTATCTGCGCCTGCTGTATGCGCGCGTGGGCACACCCTACTGCCCCGACCACCCGGAAAACGCGCTGGCGGCCCAGTCCGTATCGCAAATGGTCGACGCCGTGCTGGCCATGCCGGAAGACACCAAGCTGATGATACTGGCGCCCGTCGTCGCCAACCGCAAAGGCGAACATGTCGACCTGTTCGAGCAGATGCAGGCGCAGGGTTTCGTGCGCTTTCGCGTGCAGAGCGGCACGCATGCGGCCAAGATCTATGAAGTCGATGACCTCCCGAAACTGAAGAAAACAGAAAAACACACGATCGACGTCGTCATCGACCGGGTCAAGGTGAACCAGGAGATCAAGCAGCGCCTGGCGGAAAGTTTCGAGACGGCCCTGCGTCTGGCCGATGGCCGCGCCATTGCCTACGAAATGGATACCGCCCAGGAACACGTGTACTCCAACAAGTTTGCCTGCAATGTGTGTGGCTATTCCCTGCAAGAACTGGAACCGCGTCTGTTCTCGTTCAACAACCCCATGGGCGCCTGCCCCGAATGCGACGGCCTGGGACACATTGAATTCTTTGACCCGAAACGCATCGTCGCGTTCCCGAACCTGTCGCTCGCTTCCGGCGCCGTCAAGGGCTGGGACCGCCGCAACCAGTTTTACTTCCAGATGCTGTCGAACCTGGCCGCGTATTACGAGTTCGACCTGGACATGCCGTTCGAACAGCTGGACTTGAACTCACAGCAAGCCGTGTTGTACGGTTCCGGCAAGCAAGTGATTCCGTTTAGCTATGTCAACGAACGGGGCCGCACGGTCATCAAGGAACACACGTTCGAAGGGGTGGTCAACAATCTGCAGCGCCGCTACCGTGAGACGGATTCGATGGCCGTCAAGGAAGAGCTGGCCAAGTTCATCAATGAAAAATGCTGCCCCTCATGCGATGGCGCGCGCCTGCGCGTGGAAGCGCGCTTCGTCAAGGTCGGCACGGGCAAGCAGCAACGGGCCATCTATGAAGTGGCGGAAAAGCCACTGCGCGAGACGCTGGAATTCTTTGAAAAACTGAAACTGACGGGCGCCAAGAAAGAGATCGCCGACAGGGTCGTCAAGGAAATCATTTCGCGCCTGAAATTTCTCAACAACGTGGGCCTCGACTACCTGTCGCTGGACCGCAGCGCCGACACGCTTTCCGGCGGCGAAGCACAACGCATCCGCCTCGCATCACAAATCGGCTCCGGTTTGACGGGCGTCATGTATGTGCTCGATGAACCGTCGATCGGCTTGCACCAGCGCGATAATGACCGCCTGATCGAAACACTGAAACACTTGCGCGACATCGGCAACAGCGTACTGGTGGTCGAGCATGACGAAGACGCCATCCGCACGGCCGACTATATCGTCGACATGGGCATCGGCGCGGGCGTGCACGGCGGCGAAATCATCGCCGAAGGCACCCTGCCCGAGATCTTGAAGAACAAGAAATCGCTGACGGCGCAATACCTGAACGGCAAGCTGAAAATCGCCGTGCCCGCCAAGCGCCACGCCAGCAATCCGGAGAAGCAGCTGGTGATCACGGGCGCGACGGGCAACAACCTGAAAAAGGTGTCGCTGAGCTTGCCGGTGGGCTTGATGACGTGCGTGACGGGCGTGTCCGGTTCAGGCAAATCGTCGCTGGTCAACGATACCTTGTATCCTGCCCTGTCGCGCCATTTGTATGGTTCGCAGACGGAACCGGCGCCGCACGATTCGATCAGCGGCCTGGAGCATTTCGACAAGGTCATTTCCGTCGACCAGGCACCGATCGGCCGCACGCCACGTTCGAATCCGGCCACCTACACGGGCTTGTTTACGCCGATCCGCGACCTGTTCTCCACCGTGCCGACAGCCAAGGAACGCGGTTACAGCGCGGGCCGCTTCTCGTTCAACGTCAAGGGCGGACGCTGCGAAGCGTGCCAGGGCGATGGCGTGATCAAGGTCGAGATGCATTTCTTGCCCGACGTCTACGTGCCATGCGACGTCTGCCACGGCAAGCGCTACAACCGCGAAACCCTGGAAGTGCAATACAAGGGCAAGAACATCACCGAAGTGCTGGGCATGACGGTGGAAGAGGCGCATGAATTCTTCAAGCCGGTGCCACTGATCGCGCGCAAGCTGCAAACCCTGCTCGACGTGGGCCTCGGCTACATCAAGCTGGGCCAGAGCGCCACCACCCTGTCCGGCGGCGAAGCGCAGCGCGTGAAATTGTCGCTGGAACTGTCCAAGCGCGACACGGGCCGCACCCTGTACATCCTCGATGAACCGACGACGGGCTTGCACTTCCACGATATCGACTTGCTGCTGAAAGTCATCCACCGCCTGCGCGACCAGGGCAACACCCTCGTCATCATCGAGCACAACCTCGACGTCATCAAGACGGCCGACTGGATCGTCGACCTGGGTCCCGAAGGCGGCGCCGGCGGCGGGCAGATCATCGCCACGGGCACGCCGGAAGACGTGTCACTGAACCCGGCCAGCGTGACGGGCAAGTACCTGGGGCCGCTGCTGAAGCAGTAACGACGGCAGCGCAATAAAAAACGGCGCGGATTGCTCATGCAATCCGCGCCGTTTCTCTTTTTGCTAGCACCCCAGTCATTGCCGGCGTGTCATTTATCGCACGCCAGTCTTTGCCGGCGTGTTTCTCCCCCACTACAACTCTCAACACCTGACAAGCTACTGCGCGGCGCGCTTTGCGGCCTGCGATGCTCACCGTACTAAAGTACGGTTGCGCTTCTTAGCCACAAATCACTGCCGCTCGCTACGCTTGTCATATGCCGCTTTACGTTAACTTACTTACGCACTCAGCCGCTTTTCCAGCGCAGCCTTGTTATCTGCCAATTCTTGCGGCAGATGATACGCGAGTTTTTCAAACAACTCCGTATGCAATTTCAATTCTTCCACCCACGCGGCCTTGTCGATCGAGGTGATGGTGTCGAACTGTTCCTGCGTGAATGGCAAGCCATCCCAGTTCAGGTCGCCATACTGCGGTGTCGTGCCGAACAGGTTTTCCACACCGCCCGCCTTGCCTTCGATACGCTCGAGCATCCATTTCAGCACGCGCATATTGTCGCCAAAGCCAGGCCAGACGAATTTGCCAGCCTCGTCCGTACGGAACCAGTTGACGCAATAGATCTTCGGCAAGGCGGCCGGGTTGACCTTGCCCACCTTGACGCCCATGTCCAGCCAGTGCTGGAAGTAATCGCTCATGTTATAGCCGATAAACGGCAACATGGCAAATGGATCGCGGCGCACGACGCCCATCTGGCCCACGGCGGCAGCCGTCGTTTCCGAGCCCATGGTGGCGGCCATGTAGACGCCTTCAACCCAGTTGCGCGCTTCCGTGACCAGCGGCACGGTGGTCGAGCGGCGGCCTCCGAAGATGAAGGCCGAGATCGGCACGCCGGCCGGATCGTCCCAGGCAGCGTCGATCACCGGGTTTTGCGTAGCAGCAACAGTGAAGCGCGCGTTCGGGTGCGCGGCCTTGGTGCCGGACGCAGGCGTCCAGTCCTTGCCCTGCCAGTCGATCAGGTGACTTGGTGCTTCCTTGGTCAAGCCTTCCCACCACACATCGCCATCGTCCGTCAGCGCCACGTTGGTGAAGATCGTGTTGTCGCGCATGGACGCCATGCAGTTGTAGTTGGTTTTTTCGTTGGTGCCCGGCGCCACGCCAAAGTAGCCCGCTTCCGGGTTGATGGCGTACAGGCGGCCATCCGCGCCCGGCTTGATCCAGGCGATATCGTCGCCGATGGTGGTCACTTTCCAGCCGTTAAAACTTGCCGGCGGGATCAGCATGGCGAAGTTGGTCTTGCCGCAAGCGGACGGGAAGGCTGCTGCCACGTAATGCTTCTTGCCTTCCGGCGATTCCACGCCGAGGATCAGCATGTGTTCGGCCAGCCAGCCCGGGTTGTTATCGGCCGATTGCGCTTCCTGGTAACCCATGTTCGAGGCGATGCGCAGGGCGAAGCATTTCTTGCCCAGCAAGGCGTTGCCGCCGTAGCCCGAACCGAAGGACCAGATTTCACGCGTTTCCGGGAAATGCACGATGTATTTGGTGCTGTTGCACGGCCATTTCACGTCGGCCTGGCCGGCTGCCAGCGGTGCGCCCACGCTGTGCACGCACGGCACGAATGCGCCATCGGTGCCCAGCACGTCATACACGGCACGGCCCATGCGGGTCATGATCTTCATGTTGACGGCGACATAAGGCGAATCGGACAGTTCCACGCCGATGTGCGCGATCGGCGAACCCAGCGGGCCCATCGAGAAGGGCACGACGTACATGGTGCGGCCGCGCATGCAGCCGTCGAACAGGCCGTTCAAGGTATGGCGCATTTCGCCTGGTTCGGTCCAGTTGTTCGTCGGGCCGGCCGCTTCTTTCGTTGCCGAGCAGATATACGTGCGGTCTTCGACGCGGGCCACGTCGCTCGGGTCGGAGCAGGCCAGGTAGGAATTCGGGCGCTTTTGCGCATTCAGTTTTTTCATGGTGCCACTGGCAACCATTTCGGCGCACAGGCGCTCGTACTCTTCTTGCGAACCATCGCACCAGTAGATGCGCTCTGGCTTGGTCAGCGCAGCAATGTCGGCCACCCAGTTGATCAGTTTCTGTTGTTTAATATAAGCTGGGACGTTGAGTGCGGCGACGCCACCCATGACGGGCTGATTCATATTACCTCCAATACCAATAAAAGAAATTCTGGTCGTTCTGCAAGACAGGCAGCATCGTTGAGAGGTGGCTGCGGCTCACTGCGGGCGGCGTGTTCACGCGGGCAGGGCTCTGGTGTCGTGTCAGCCGCGGCGTTCGCGCCAGCGGCATTTACCTGGATCATGCTCCCAGGCTGCAAGAACAGTTTGCGCTATAACTATAATCAGGAAGCTTCAAAAGTGCCGGCGATTGTACACCCGCCAAACAGCTATTCTCGCAAAAATGTAGGAGAATAGCTTGACTAATGTAGTAGGCTATTCAGCATTTCCCGTATCCTGTTATTTCCCTACCAAATCCTCGCTAAAATCGGCCATCCACCATGAAAATTGCCATACTTGATGATTACCAGGATGCCGTGCGCAGCCTCGATTGTTTCCAGCTACTCG
Source organism: Janthinobacterium lividum (assembly GCF_034424625.1). Taxonomy (NCBI): domain Bacteria; kingdom Pseudomonadati; phylum Pseudomonadota; class Betaproteobacteria; order Burkholderiales; family Oxalobacteraceae; genus Janthinobacterium; species Janthinobacterium lividum. Next base: position 75,021 of record NZ_CP139976.1, read on the forward strand.
ATGGCCATGAGGTCAAAGTGTTCAGCAATACGGCGCGGGGCCTGGGCCAGCTGGCGATCCGTCTGGCGCCGTTCGATGCGCTGGTGCTGATCCGCGAACGCAGCAGTTTCAACCGGGCCTTGCTGTCGAAACTGCCGAATCTGAAACTGATTTCGCAAACGGGCAAGGTCAGCGGACACATCGATGTGCCGGCCGCCACCGAGCTGGGCATCGCCATCGCGGAAGGCATCGGCTCGCCCACGGCACCGGCCGAACTGACGTGGGCGCTGATCATGGCGGCGCAGCGCAAGATCGTGCCGTACGCGCAACATTTACAGGAAGGGCTGTGGCAAACGTCATCCATCGAACCGGCGCGCAACACGCTCGGCACGGTATTGAAAGGGCGCACCCTGGCCATCTGGGGCTATGGCAAGATCGGTCAATTGATCGCCGGCTATGGCCGCGCCTTCGGCATGACCATCCTCGTGTGGGGCAGCGAAGCGAGCCGCGCGGCAGCCGTGGCGGCAGGCGATACGGCGGCAGAATCGCGTGTAGCCTTCTTCGAGCAGGCAGACGTGCTGAGCTTGCACCTGCGCCTGTCCGACAAGACGCGCGGCCTGGTCACAAAAGAGGACCTGGCGCGCATGAAACCAACTTCCCTGTTCGTCAACACCAGCCGCGCCGAACTGGTCGCCGATGGGGCACTGGAAGCGGCACTGCCGCAGGGACGCCCGGGCGCCGCAGCGCTGGACGTGTTCACGGACGAGCCGCTGCCGCCAGGCTCGCCATTGCTGCTGCTGCCGAACGTGCTGGCCACGCCACACCTGGGCTACGTCGAGCGTGACAGCTATGAGCTGTATTTCCGCTACGCCTTGCAAAACATCGTCGATTTTACGCAAGGTCAATGCACGCGCCTGCTCAATCCCGAGGCATTGCAACACGCGCGGCAAGCCCCTCAGGAGCGCTGAAAGCCCTTCAACAAATCGGGCTCGCCCGTGATGCGGATGGCGGGCGCGGGCAGCACGTGCCGGCCGCGCCACAGGCCGGCCCAGCCGGGCGGCCAGGCGATGTCCGGCCCACCGTACGGTGCCACGCCGGCCCGCACGGCGACGACCGGCACGGGCGGCATGTCTTGCAAGGGCTCGCCTGGCGTGCGCTGCATGTCCAGGCTGTACATGTAATTAGGCAATAAAGCATCGCAGACGCGGCCAAACCAGTCGCTATGGTCGTCGTCGCGCCCTAGCGCCTGCGCCAGGCCTTGCGGATCGAAACGGGCCAGGGCATCGATCAGCTCGCCAGTGGTGGCGCCGGGCGTATCGCCCCAGCCCATCACGGGGTTGACGTTGTAATCGGCGCCCGAGCCGTACCAGCCTTCGCGCCAGGGCCGCTGCATCCAGTCGCGCGGCCCCGCAAACAAATGCCAGCGCCAGTGCAGGCCGGAAGGCTTGGGCCAGGAATACAGATACAGTTTTTGATAGCCAGCCTGGTGCAGCTCGCGCACCATGGCCATCAGGCGTGCATGCGGCATGCGGTCCGGCGGCGCGCGGCGAAACAGGATCGCTTCGCCATCGGCGAATTGCACGTCGTCGGTCGACAGGTTCAGGTCCAGGGTCCGCGCTTCGCTGCCGAAACGGGCGGCGATCCAGCCCGTCAGCAAATTGACGGACGTAATCACCCCGTAGCCGCGGTGGCGGTGAAAAATGACGGTGCCGGGAGCGAGCGCTTTCATACGGAGTCGGGGTGGCAGGCAAACAAAGAAACCAGTGTACTCACAGATGGCCAAATTTTCCAGATGCGGCGCGGCAGCAGGGCGGCAGGCACGCTGCCCCATCTGCGGCGGCATTCACGCAACGGTGCCAATCCACGCTATCATGCGCGTCATTCTCCACTGACATCGTGACCACATCATGACTTTGCGCATACTCGCCACTGGCGGCACTTTCGACAAACACTACAACGAATTGAACGGTACCCTGGGCTTTTCCGACAGTCATTTGCCGGCAGCGATTGCCCGCGCGCGCATGACGGCGCCCGTGGCGCTGGAGCAACTGCCCCTGCTCGATTCGCTCGACATGCAAGATGCGGACCGCCAGCGCGTGCTGGCCTCGTGCCGCGCGGCACAGGAAAAAGCCATCGTCATCATCCACGGCACCGACACCATGCGCGAAACGGCGCAAGTGCTGGGCGCGGCGAACCTGAAGCAAACGGTGATCTTGACGGGCGCCATGATTCCCTACGAAATCGACAACTCCGATGCCTTGTTCAACCTGGGCTTTGCCTGCGGTGTGGCGCAAACCTTGCCAGCCGGCGTATATGTGGCCATGAATGGCCAGATCTTCGCCTGGGACAATGTGCAAAAGAACCGCGCCGCCGGCGTGTTCCAACCGTTGTAAGCCTTTGGCAGACGGGGCGCGGCAAGCAGACCGGCACACGGTCTGACTGACACTCTGTCACAATTCGACCAGCCCGTTTTAACGGGCTTTTTTTACGTTTTTTTACCTTTCATAAATTCTGCAAAGCAATAGTTTTTCTCGAATTATTGTAGGTAAAACATCGAATTGCCAATAGAATAATTTTATGTTGTAAAAAAACACCATTGATCATTTTTAAAAACGACGATATATATAAATATAAAACTGTAATTTAACAGTTAAATTAAATATTCTTCTGTATCCACAATTTATTGCCAAATCCGACACGGTTGAGGTGCATTTTTTCTTGCTGAGACGACATAATGTTTGCCTCGACAAGTAAGAAGTGCATTTATAACAATATTGCGCTAAGTAGTCTTCCACCTCCCCCAGACGTGGTTCCGCCTACCGTACACGCCTCCGCTGGCCATCCATCCGATGGCTTGAGCGGTGCTCGTGTACTGCTTGTCGTTATTAAAACTACTACGGAGTAATTGTTATAATGGCATTTAAAGAAAAAATTGGCGTGCGCAGCGTACGCCTGGCCCTGACCGTCCTGGCAGGTAGTGTCTTGTTCTCTGGCCAATCCATGGCGGACGAAGCAATTCAAAAAGTTGAAATTACCGGTTCGAGTATCAAACGTATCGCCGTCGAAGGCGCACTGCCAGTGCAGCGCCTGACGCAAGAAGCGATCGCCCGTACCGGCGCTACCACCGTGGCTGACCTGGTACAAAGCCTGCCAGCCATGCAAGGTTTCACCATCGGCGCCGTGGCTGCCGGTTCCAACTCGGGCGGCCGCACCAGCGCGTCGATCCATGATATCGGCGAAAGCTACACCCTGGTCCTGTTGAACGGCCGCCGCATCGCGCCACAAGGCTCGGGCACCTCCGTCAACCTGAACGCCATTCCAATGAGCGCGGTTGAGCGCGTCGAAATCCTGACCGACGGCGCTTCGGCACTGTACGGCTCGGACGCTATTGCCGGCGTGATCAACTTCATTCTGAAGAAAAATGTCCAAGGCGGCACTCTGGAAGCCACCTATGGCGGCCCGGAAAATAAAGGCGGCAACGCCTGGAACACCAACGTCACCTACGGCTTCGGCGATCTTGACGAAGACCGTTTCAACGTGCTGGTATCGTACCGCCACGATGAGCAGTCGAAACTGCGCGCAACGGACCGTTCGTTCGCCCGTTCGTCGTTCATTCCTGTCAGCTATGGCGGCAAGAACTACATCTACGACCGTACCAGCACCTCGACCGCGCCAGCGAATGCCACCGTTGCGTTCAACAATAGCGCGACGCAACCGATCATGTTCAATCCGTACCTGGCAGCCAGTGGCGCCAGCAACGATTGCGGTCCGACCAACTACGTCACGGCAACCAATAGCAAGGCTTGCGGTTTCGATGGCGGCTCGACGGTTGAAATCGTTCCAGAATCGAAACGCGACAGCCTGTTCGCTCGCGGTACCTACAAACTGACGGACAACCTGAATGCGTTTGCCGAAGTGGCCCTGTCGCGCTTTGACCTGACGGCACGTATCGCCGCCAACCCGGTACCGATCAGCATCGCCAAGAACAGCGCACTGTACAACCAGTACGTGCGCCCAGGCCTGACACAAGCACAGCATGACGACGTGAAATCCGTTACCGCCAACTACCGCATGGTCGACTGGGGCACCCGCGCCAGCAACACCATCACCGACACCAAGCATTTCGTCGTCGGCGTGGAAGGCGAAGTCGGCGAATGGAACGTGGAATCGGCCCTGACCTGGTCGCAAAACGCGATCGACGAGCGCTACGTGGGCGGCTATGCCAAGAACGCCGACTTCGTCAAGATGCAGAGCAATCCGCAGTTCAACCCATTCTTGCCAGCCGGTAACGCATCGCCAGAACTGCAAAAGCTGATCAACGATTCGCAATTCAACGGTTCGATCCGTACGGCATCGACCACCATGCGCGGTATCGATGCGCACGGTTCGCGCGAACTGTTCACCCTGCCAGGCGGCAAGGCCAATATCGGTATCGGCGGCGACTACCGCGAATACAAGTACGAGCAATCGCCAAGCGCCGGTGCCAGCACCAGCACGATCTACAACTTCAACACCTCGCCACGTTACGACCTGAGCCGCGAAACCTACGGCGTGTTTGCAGAGTTGCTGGCACCTATCACCAAAACGGTGGAAGTGAGCCTGGCTGGCCGTTACGACACCATCACCAAGATCGACAACGGCGTGGTGAACAAGTCCATCGGTAAAGACCAAAGCGCCAGCACCTACAAAGTGACGGCACGCTGGCAGCCAGTGCAGCAAGTACTGCTGCGCGGTTCGTACGGCACGGGCTTCAAGGCACCGAGCATGCTGGACATCGGCCAGCCGCTGGTCAACAACGGCTTCACGGCAAAACCATGGAACTGCCCGTTCCCAGGCGACGCCATGTGCCGTCCAGCAGCAACCCAGTACAACCAATTGGCTGGTGGTAACGAAAACCTGAAACCGGAAAAATCGAAGCAATACACCGTCGGTTTCCGTATCGAACCTAGCTCGGCATTCTCGTTCGGCGCCGACCTGTGGGACGTGAAGATCACCGACGCGGTCTCGGCCGTCAGCGAAACCCAGGCCTTCGGCAATCCAACGCTGTACAAAGACCTGTTCGGCACCTACATCGAGCCATCGACCGGCCTGCCTTACTTCGCCTTCAAATCGCTGTCGATGAACATCGGCCAGACGCATAACCGCGGTATCGACTGGGACATGACGGCGCGTCATCGCTTTGATTTCGGTAACCTGACGGCCAACCTGAGCGGCACCCACATGCTCAAGGCTGACTACACCGTGCCAGGCACCAAGAATCAGTGGACGACCAACATGAACTACTTCGGCATCACCGATGCAGTCACGTTCCGTAATCTGGTCAAGCTGAACATGAGCCTGGAAACCGGCAAACTGACCAGCACCATGGTTGTCAGCTATCGTAACGGCTACACCGATGCAGCCGCTTCGGTACTGAACGTCGATACCAGGAAACTGGAAACGATCCGTCTGGAAGTTCCTTCGTACACCACCGTCGATCTGCAAGGCCGCTATGCCTTCAACTCGGCTGTGACGCTGCGCGCTGGTATCAAGAACCTGTTTGACCGTGAACCGCCTCTGTCGCTGCGCGCTTCGTCGGGCCACCAGGTTGGCTTCGATCCACGCTATGCTGATCCAATGATGCGTTCGTTCTACTTCACCGGTAGCTACAAGTTCTAATTTGATGTCTTAAATTAGATTGTCCTGAAAGCGCCTTGCACTTCACCGTGCAAGGCGCTTTTTTTATGTTGCAACATATTGCACAGGCGAAAAAAAAGGAGCCGCAGCTCCTTTTTTTGTAGCAGCATGGCTGCTGTTACGCCGTCGCTTCGCCGCCCAATGCCTCGACCACGTCGGCCATCAGCTTGCTCAGTTCGCCCGTCATCAGCATCACGTCGCCGTCGAAACGTTCTTCGTCGTTCTTCGTGCTCGATTCCGTTTCCTTGATCACGTCCAGCGGCTTGACGCTCTTGATGGCCAGCGATTCCGTCAGCACGAACGAAATCTTGTCGTTCCACGTCATCGCCAGGCGCGTGCACTGCTTGCCGGCCGCGATGTGGCGGCGCACGTCGTCCGCTTCCAGGGTGTGGCGCACGTAGCGCACGGTGGCCTTGCTTTCGCCCGTGGCGCGCAATTCCGTATCCATGTCGACCGTGAAGCCGGCAGGCGCGTCGTCGGCCTGCAGCCATTCCGTCATCACCGCCACGGGCGAGCGCTGCACGCGCAGGCTTTCCAGCGGCAGTTTGTCGACGGCTTTCAACAGCAGCTTGATGACTTCATCGGCCTTTGCCGGGCTGGCGGCATCGACCACCAGCCAGCCATTGACGGGGTCGATCCACGTCCAGACGTTGCTGCGGATGCTGAAGGCGCGCGGCAGCAACTCGTCGGCCACGCGTTCCTTCAATTCCTTCATGGCTTTCTTGCCAGGCGCAAAGCCTTGCGCTTCTTCCATCTCGGCAGCGCGGGCCTTGGCCACCTGATTGATGACGGTCGCTGGCAGCAGTTTCTTTTCCGTGCCCAGCAAGATCAGCATCTGCTTGTTGACCACGTGGACCAGGCCGCCGTTCGGGCGTGGCGTATCCCAGCCCTGGCGCATCAGATCCATGCTGGTCGCCGGCGTAAATTTGTTCGAGGACAAGGCCTCTTCCAGTTGTTCTGGCGTATAGGCCCATGGTGCGGGCAGGCGGTAAATCTGAAGATTCTTGAACCACATAGTTTTTGTCTTCCGTTTATTTCAGTAGTGCCAGGGGAACGCCATTCTACACTTTCGACACGGGAATGCCGTCAAAAGCGCGGACTGGCGCGGTGTTGTTGATGCGTGGGGAATGCCGCTACAGGGCGGGAAACAGCTCCGCCTGGGCGGGCGCCTGCCGCGTCACGATGGCCGGATCGGACAAGGTCGAGATACGCACGCCCAGCAGGCGGATTTTCTTTTCAAATGGCACGCGCCGCAAGCAATCGCGGCTGGCGCGCAGGATGGCGGCCGCGTCCGCCGTGGCGCTGGGCAAGGTGATGTCGCGCGTGACGGTGCTGAAATCCTCGAAGCGCAGCTTGATGCCCACCGTGCGCCCGGCCAGCGATTGCTTGTCGAGGTCGCCGGCCACGCGCGTGCACAGGCTTTCCAGCTTTTCCGACAGGGTGGCGCGGTCGCGCACCACCTGCAAGTCGCGCTCGAACGTCGTTTCGCGGCTGACGGACTTGGTTTCCCGGCTCGTCTGCACAGGCCGGTCATCGATGCCCAGCGCCGCCTGGCGCAGCCAGCCCGTGTACAAGTCGCCAAACTGCGTGCGTAGCATGGCCATGTCGGCCCGTGCCAGCTCGCCGATGGTGACGATGCCCAGGGCCTCCAGCTTGGCCGTCGCCTTCGGGCCGATGCCATTGATCTTTTTCGCCGGCAAGGGCCACACGCGCGCTTCGATATCCTCGGGCTGCAAAATGGTGAGACCGTCCGGTTTTTCCAGGTCGGAACAGATTTTTGCCAGCAATTTGTTGGGCGCCAGGCCAATCGAGCACGACAGGCCCGTCGCCTCGGACACGGCCGCCTTCAGGCGCGCCGCCATGGCCGGCGCCTGCTCGCCATACTCCGTCAGGTCGACATAGATTTCATCGATGCCCACGTTCTGGATGATGGGGCACAACTGGGCCACGGCCTGCTTGAAGCGCGCCGAATACTCGCGGTAAGCCTCGAAGTCGGCCGGCAACAGGATGCTGTCGGGCGCCAGCTTGGCCGCCTTCATGATGCCCATGGCGGAAAACACGCCAAACGCGCGCGCCGCATAGGTCGACGTGGTGACGACGCCGCGCCCCACATAATCGCGCATGCGCGCAAACTGCCGCGTGCCGTCTTCCTGCAGCACGGGCTGCTGCAAGCGCCCGCCGCCGATGACGACGGCTTCGCCGCGCAGTTCCGGATATTTTAATAGTTCCACTGAGGCAAAGAAGGCATCCATGTCCAGGTGGGCAATCCAGCGGCGGGTTTCAGGCAATGTAAGGGCAGATGTGGTCAAGGGCACCTCGCGGCGGGATGCTGTCGGATACTGTAATTATATACAGTATCACTGCAAATGTCCGTGGATGCAAGCGCCGGAACGGTATTGACTGAAATCATGATTGGCTTTTCTATTTAGCAAGAATAGAATCGCTGCACAACAACGAAACCTAGGGAGTTGCCTTGTCCACAGCACATCACGCTTCGCGCCGCCGGTCCGCCTGGTTATCCATCCTGCCGGCCCTGCTTCTGTCCACGCTGGCGCCATCCGCGCTGGCCGACGCCACCAACACCGTTGCCGCCACCTTCGCCACCGCGCCTGTCGCCGCCAAGACGGCGTGGCAGGAAACGCGCCACGGCACGCTCGTCACGGACGACTACCGCTGGCTGCAAAAGAAAACCGATCCTGCCGTGATCGATTACCTGAATGCGGAAAACGCCTACACGGCCGCCGTCACGGCGCCGATCCAGCCGCTGGCCGACAAGGTGACTGCGGAGGTCAAGGGCCGCATGCAGGAAGTGGACCTGTCCGTGCCTGCGCGCCAGGGCAATTTCTACTATTACACGCGCACGGAAGCGGGCAAGCAATACCCGATTCACTGCCGCCGCCCCGTCGGCGCTGGTGGCGCCTACGATGCGCAGGCGGCTGAGGAAATCTTGCTGGACCAGAATCAATTGGCCGAAGGCCACAAATTCTTTGCCGTGCGCGCATTCAGCATCAGCCCGAATGAACAATTGCTGGCCTACACCACCGACACGACGGGTTTCCGCCAGTACGAGCTGCATGTCAAGGATTTGAAGACGGGCAAGTTGCTGGGCGACAGCATGCCGCGCGTGACATCGCTGGCCTGGGCGGCGGATAACGCCACCCTGATGCTTACGCAGGAAGACGCCACGACCAAGCGCGCGGACCGATTGTTCCGCCTGCCGCTGGGCGGCACCTTGCAGCAGGTCTACCACGAGCCTGTGGAACAGTTCGCCATCGGCGTGAGCCGCACGCGCGACCATCGCTACTTTGTGCTCACCGCGCGCAGCACGGATACGAGCGAAGTGCTGCTGCTGCCAACGAGCACGCCGCAAGGCAGTTTCCAGAGCGTGCTGCCGCGTGAAAAAGGCCACCGCTACGGCATTGAGCACCGCGACGGCCAGCTGTATATTCTGACCAACAAGGAGGCGAAGAATTTCCGTATCGTCAGCGCGCCGCTGTCCGCGCCGCAGCCGAAGAACTGGAAGACCGTCGTACCGCACAACAAGGATGCCGTGATCCAGTCCATCGACGTCTTCCAGGGCTACCTGGTGGTGATGGAAAAGGCCCGTGCCCTGAACCGCGCGCGCATCCTTGATTTCGCGCATAAAAACTGGAAAACGGTGCAGTTCGACGACCCCGTCTACCTGGCGACATCCGTCGGAACACCGGAATTTTCCTCCACGCAATTTCGCATGTCCTACCAGTCGCCCGTCACGCCGCCCACCATCATCGACGTCAGCATGCAAGACGGCAAGCGCACGGTGCTGAAGCAGCAGGAAATCGTCGGCGGCTTTGACGGCAGCCGGTACACCACGCAGCGCCTGTGGGTGAAGGCGCGCGATGGCGTGCAAGTACCGCTGTGGATCGTCTACAAGAAAGGCGTCAAGCTCGACGGTTCCGCGCCGCTGCTGCTGTACTCGTATGGTTCGTATGGCATTTCCACGGAAGCCAGTTTTGCCATCAGCCGCATCAGCCTGCTGGACCGTGGCGTCATCTATGCGCAGGCCCATATCCGCGGCGGCACCGACATGGGCGAAGCCTGGCATGAGGACGGCATGCTGATGAAGAAGAAAAACACCTTCAATGACTTCATCGACAGCGCCGACTACCTGGTGCGCGAAAAATGGACCAGCCCGAACCGCCTGATCATCCAGGGCGGCAGCGCGGGCGGCTTGCTGATGGGCGCCGTCGTCAACATGCGCCCGGACCTGTTCCACGCAGTGCATGCGGCCGTGCCGTTTGTCGACGTGATGAACACCATGATGGACGCCAGCCTGCCGCTGACGACGGGCGAGTACCTGGAATGGGGCGACCCGAACCAGAAGGCGGCCTACGACTACATGCTCAGCTACTCGCCGTACGACAACATTGCGCGCAAAAATTACCCAGCCATGCTGGTGACGACGGGCCTCAACGACAGCCAGGTCATGTACTGGGAACCGGCCAAGTATGTAGCCAAGCTGCGCGCGTACAAAACGGATGGCAATCCCCTGCTGCTGAAAACGAATATGGGCGCCGGCCACGGCGGCGCCTCGGGCCGCTATAACGCCATCGCCGAGAATGCGTTCAATATGGCGTGGATGCTATCGCAATGGGGTATTACAGAGTAAAGTGAAAAAAAGCGCTTGCAGAAGGATTTCGCCCGTCCTATAATAGCGCCTCTTCCAGACGTGGTGACAAACGTCGGGATGGTTTTCTGAGACAAGCAACGGGTGCTTAGCTCAGTTGGTAGAGCGGCGCCCTTACAAGGCGTAGGTCGGGAGTTCGAGCCTCTCAGCACCCACCAAATCAGAAAACTGTCCAGTGCTTCATGGATCAGCAATACAGATCATACGAGCTTGGAGTGGTAGTTCAGTTGGTTAGAATACCGGCCTGTCACGTCGGGGGTCGCGGGTTCGAGTCCCGTCCGCTCCGCCAATAAAAGAAAAGCCCTTTGGTTCTCTGAACCGAAGGGCTTTTCCCATTTCAGAAGCAGAAAAAGCGTCAACCCTCCCTCGCCCCGAATATTTTTGCGTTTTTCAGCAAAAAAAAGCTTTTATCCCATAAGAATAGTTGCACAAGGGGGAAAGCGCCCCCTATAATAGTGCCTCTTCCAGACGTGGTGACAAACGTCGGGATAGTTTTCTGGGTATGCGGGTGCTTAGCTCAGTTGGTAGAGCGGCGCCCTTACAAGGCGTAGGTCGGGAGTTCGAGCCTCTCAGCACCCACCACCAATACAGAAAATTATCCAGTGCTTCATGGATCAGCAACACAGATCATACGAGCTTGGAGTGGTAGTTCAGTTGGTTAGAATACCGGCCTGTCACGTCGGGGGTCGCGGGTTCGAGTCCCGTCCGCTCCGCCAATAAAAGAAAAGCCCTTTGGTTCCCAGAACCGAAGGGCTTTTCCCATTTCGGGACCACAAATGCTCTAGAATCAGCGCTCCTGCTGACTCTGCCGCTCCTGCCTCGATGCGCTTGCCCCGTAGTACTCATCCCTATATCGCTCTGCGGCTGCGCCTGGCCCATCATGCTTTGCTGCAATTTGCCGCCAGCCTGACCAGTTCCATGGAAATCTTCTTTTTCCTGGCCGGCCCCGTCTTGCTGGGCTTACTCAGCGTCATCGCCTTGCCCGGCTTTCTCGCCGTGGGCCTGCCCTGGCCCGCCGCCCTGGGCCTGCTGGGCGCGCAAGCGTTGTTCACATGCCTGCCCGCCTGGCTGCTGCGCAAGCGATTATTGCCGGCCCCCCTCGCCGCCTGGCTGCGCCAGCTGCCCTTGCCGCCGCGCCTGCGCTGGCAAGCGGATGTCGCCGTGGCCGGCCTGCTGATGCTGCCGCTGGGCCTCGCCTATGCCGTCTCGGCCAGCATCTGGCTGGCGCAATCGCCTCCCTGGCTGCGCCCGATTGCCGCGCCCGGCATCGCTGCCACCATCGCCGTCTGGCTGCTGGCCTGGCTGTTGACAACGCTCATCGTGGCGCAGCGGCTGCGCGCGCCGCGGCCCGCAGCAAGGGCGCGCCCGCCAACGATGACGACGTACGTGCCGCAACGGCCCCGCTGGCGCACCGCGTACCTGTGGCGCCAGCTGTTCTGGCTGCCGTTCTGGCGCAATGACAATGTGATCGGCCTGCAGCAAAGCGTGCTGCTGGCCACGGCTGGCGCCAGCATGCTGGCCTGGCTGCTGCGCGCACCGCTCGTGCCGGCGCCACTGCTGGGTTTGCTGGCCAGCGCCAGCCTGGTCATTCTGACGGACCGGGGCGACAAGGCCGTGCGCGAGCAGATCGCCGTGCTGCGCCCCACGCTGAACGCCTGGCCCATGGCCAGCACGGCCTTGACGCGCCTGGCCTGCACGGCCAGCCTGCTGCCGCCGTTTGCCGTGCTACTGGCAGGCGCCGTCTTGCTGTACGCCACCGATCCCGCCGCCTTGCGGCAGCGCGTCACCAGCGTGTACGCCATCACCGCCAGCCTGGCCCTGCTGGCCATCGTCGGCCTGCCCCGCCTCACGGCGCGTGGCCGAGTCGCCCTCATCGTCCTGTCCATCCTTGCCTTGAGCGCCATCGGAAGCGAATTATGGAATTGAACCTGTCGTCCCCCACCCTGCAGATCGAACACCTCGATTTCCACTTCCCCACGCACAGCGTCTTCCAGGGCTGCAATCTGCAATTCGGCCCCGGCATCAACTGGCTGCGCGGCGCGAACGGGGCCGGCAAGACGACCTTGCTGAAGCTGGCAGGCGGCGCCCTGCTGCCCGCGCGCGGCGCCATCCGCCTGAATGACGTCGACAGCGTCGCCATGCCGCTGGCCTACCGCGCCCTGGCCTTCTATTGCGGCGGCGACCTACCCGCCCTGCCCTGGCTGCAAGTGCACGAATTTCTCGACCTGCACCTGGCCCTGTATCCGGGCAGCGACCAGTCCCTGCTGAACGACGAGCTGAGCGCGTTTGCCATGACGTCGACCTTGCAGCAAAGCATCAACGCCCTGTCCCTGGGCCAGCATAAAAAACTGCAACTGGCGCTGGCCCTGGCCTTGCCCGTGCGCCTGCTGCTGATCGATGAACCGTTCAACGGCCTCGATGCGGCGGCCATGCTGTACCTGCGCGCTCGCCTGGCCGATCCCGCCCGCCTGGCGCGCCAGTGCATCGTGCTGACCAGCCACCTGGCGCCGGATGTGCCGCTGGCGGCCACGGTGGAAATATAGACAGGAAATACAGCTTTGCAGATCGACCAAGGACAGCTTACGATGCCGTGTTGCAAAATCCGGCGATCCCGGTGCAGCCATTACCCATAACACGGCGCGCTTATTCACCGCGCCAGGCTTATTCTTGGAGATTACTATGTTGAACACCCACCGCAGCGCCCTGGCGATTTTGTGCGCCGCCTTCGCCGCCTCGGCCATCGCGGCCGGTCCGACAGGCACGGCCGCCGACTATGGCAGCAGCGCCCCGCACGCCGCCGCCCAACGCAGCATCGACCTGCAGCCCGACACGCGCCACATCAATGTCACGCACGGCGAAACCGTCACCATCGCGCGCGCCGGCCAGCGTTTTACGTGGCACGTGCAAACCTTCAGCAACAAGACCGTCTTCGCCCTGGCCGAGATCGCGCCGAAGGACATGCCCGTCGATGGGATTCAAGTGTATGTGGCCGGCAACCCGCTGTACGCGGGCAGCTAAGTTTCTTCTATGCATAAAAAAACCGGAACCACCTTGCGGCAGTTCCGGTTTTTCTTGATACGGCTAATAGTTACGCCGTCAGTGCTTCCTTGGCTGCGGACTCTTCGACCACTTCCTCGTCATCCGAGCGGATCAGGTGGTCAAAGGCGGACAAAGCTGCCTTGGCGCCTTCGCCGGTGGCGATGATGATCTGCTTGTACGGCACCGTGGTGACGTCGCCGGCCGCAAACACGCCGGGGATCGAAGTCTGGCCGCGTGCATCGACTTCGATTTCGCCGTGGCGCGATAACGCTACCGTGCCCTTCAGCCATTCCGTGTTCGGCACCAGGCCGATTTGCACGAAGACGCCTTCCAGTTCGACCTTTTTCGACTCGCCGCTGACCCGGTCCGTGTAGCTCAGGCCATTGACGATCTTGCCGTCGCCGTGGATTTCGGTCGTTTGCGCCGACGTGATCACGGTCACGTTAGGCAAGCTGTGCAGCTTGCGTTGCAGCACCGCATCGGCGCGCAGTTCCGCGCCGAATTCGATCAGGGTCACGTGCTTCACCAGGCCGGCCAGGTCGATCGCCGCTTCCACGCCCGAGTTGCCGCCGCCGATCACGGCCACGCGCTTGCCCTTGAACAGCGGACCATCGCAGTGCGGGCAGTAGGCGACACCGTGGTTGCGGTATTCCTTCTCGCCCGGCACGTTGATTTCGCGCCAGCGGGCACCGGTGGCGAGGATGACGGTCTTGGCTTTCAAGATGGCGCCATTGGCCGTTTCAATCTGCACCAACTTGCCTGGCGTCAATTTCGCGGCGCGCTGGGTATTCATGATGTCGACTTCGTATTCCTTGACGTGCTGTTCCAGCGCCATGGCGAACTTCGGACCATCCGTTTCCTTGACCGAAATAAAATTCTCGATGGCAAGGGTGTCGAGCACCTGGCCGCCGAAACGCTCGGCCAGCACGCCCGTCTTGATGCCTTTGCGGGCCGCGTAGATGGCCGCTGCCGCGCCGGCAGGGCCGCCGCCGACGATCAGTACATCAAAGACGTCTTTCTTGTTCAACGCTTCCGCCTGGCGTGCACCGGCGTTGGTGTCGAGCTTGGCGAGGATTTCCTCGACATTCGTGCGTCCCTGGCCAAAGTGCTCGCCATTCAGGAACATCATCGGCACGGCCATGATCTGGCGCGCTTCCACTTCTTTCGGGAACACGCCGCCATCGATGGTGGTGACCTTGATGCGCGGGTTGATCACGGCCATGGCATTCAATGCCTGCACCACTTCCGGGCAGTTATGGCAGGAGAGCGAAATAAATGTTTCAAACTCGTAATCGCCGTCGAGGTTGCGGATCTGCTCGATCACGGCGTCGTCGAACTTGATGGTGTGGCCGCCCACTTGCAGCAGCGCCAGCACCAGCGAGGTAAATTCGTGGCCCAGCGGCACACCGGCGAAACGCACGCCGATGTCGGAGCCGGTACGGTTGATGCTGAACGACGGGGCCCGTACGCCAGCGTCAAGGCGCTCGACCAGCGTGATCTTGTCGCTCAACAGGACTATTTCCTGGAGCAATTCCTTCATCTCGCGGGCTTTTGCGCTGTCATCGAGAGAGGCGACCAGCTCAAGCGGATACACCACTTTTTCCAGGTAGGATTTCAGTTGGGTTTTGAGGGTTGCATCTAACATGATTTTTTCTTCCTTTACAAATATTTAGGCGAATGCCGGGCCGGACGCCCGGTCCGGCATCGCGGTAACTACTTGTTTGCTACGTGCTGCATCGAGACTTAGATCTTGCCAACCAGGTCCAGCGATGGGGTCAGGGTTGCTGCGCCTTCCGTCCATTTGGCTGGGCAAACTTCGCCTGGGTGAGCGGCAACGTATTGAGCTGCCTTAACTTTGCGCAACAGTTCCGATGCGTCACGGCCGATGCCGTTGTCATGCACTTCCAGTACTTTGATGAAACCGTCCGGGTTGATGACGAAGGTACCGCGCAGTGCCATGCCTTCTTCTTCGATCATGACTTCGAAGTTGCGCGACAGGGTACCCGTTGGGTCGCCGATCAGTGCGTATTGCACTTTCTTGATCGCGTCCGAGGTGTCGTGCCATGCTTTGTGCGCGAAATGCGAATCGGTCGAGATGCCGTAGACATCGACGCCCAGCTTCTGGAATTCAGCGTGGTGATCGGCCAGATCTTCCAGTTCGGTTGGGCAAACGAAGGTGAAGTCGGCTGGGTAGAACACGAATACCGACCACTTGCCTTTCAGCGACGCTTCCGTCAGGTCGACGAATTTGCCATTGTGGAATGCGGTTGCCTTGAATGGTTTAACTTGGGTATTGATGAGCGACATAGTCATTTCCTCTCGTGTGGTGAATCAGTAAGACCCTAGTGTAAGGGGTTTTATTCCATATGCAAAATTGATTGTCACAATAGTTTCAATTAGTTTTAGCTATCACGACGCCATGGGAACTCCATGATAGGCAGTTCGCACGGGATTGGATAGCGGTGACAGTGGATACCCCTGCCACCGCCAGGTGTTTAGTTCTTCAGTTCGTCCGGTACCTTGCCACCGTTTTCCGCCAGCTTGATCATCACCTGGCGGTGCAGCCAGATATTCATGCTGGCCGAATCATTGGTGTCACCCGTGAAATGCAGCTCTTGCGCCAGTTCCTTGCGCGAAGCCAGGCTGCTGTCGAGTTGAAGCAGTTTCATCAGGTCGACGATGGACGTGCGCCAATTGAGTTTTTCCGCGTTCTTGCTGGCCAGGTCGACCAGCACCACTTCCACGTCCACCACGGGCACGGCAGCCGCTGGTGCAGCAGGTGCAGGTGCGGCCGCCGGTGCTGCGGCAGGTGCTGTCGTGGCGGCGGCCGGCGTGGCTGCCGGGGCAGCGTCGGACGAATGGTGGAAGATCTTGTTGTAGATATTGCTGAAAATGCCCATGAGGTCACCTCGAGTTGAGTGAATGGAAGAAATATTGCCTGCGCACCCGGTGTAGGTACCGGTGACAGCAAAGCCGGGCGCAGGCGCCAGCCCGTCGAGTATAAGCCCGTTCAAGCCGGGAGCCCTGTCCCGCAGGCTTGCGTCAGATCTGGTGACATGCGACGCCTGTTTCAAGGGTGCAAGGGCCGCTGCGCGTGCAGCAGGGCATCGAACGCTTCGATGGTCAGCGGCGGCGCAAACAGCTCGCCTTGCGCAAAATCGCAGCCGATCTCCAGCAGCAGCGCGCGCTGCTCTTCGGTCTCCACCCCTTCGGCAATGACCTGCAAACCCAGCTTGTGGGCCATAGTGACGATGGCTTCGCACAGTACCAGTTCGCTGGCACCGGGCGCCAGCTTGCGCACCAGCACGCCATCGAGCTTCAGGTAATCGATGCCGCACTGCTGCAGCTGCGTCAGCGAGGCATGGCCGCTGCCGAAGTCGTCGAGGGCGATCTGCAGGCCCGCTTCGCGCAAGTGCTGCAGGCGTGGCGCCATGCTATTGCCGCTAGGTAAAAGTACATCTTCGCGCATGTCGAGCACGATAGCCGAGGCCGGCACATCGAGCGCCATCAGCTGGCGCAGCCAGGTGCCGGGCGCCTCCACTTCGCGCTGCAGCTCCAGCGGCGACTGGTTCAGGCACAGTTGCAGCCCCGGCAAACCGATGGCATGGCCCTGCGCGCGCCAGTGCAGCAGTTGCGCGGCCGCCGTGTGCAGCACCCAGTCGCCGATCTCCACGATCAGGCCGCTGCTTTCGGCCAGCGCCAGGAAATCCGGCGGGCAGACCACACCCCGCTGCGGATGGTGCCAGCGCAGCAAGGCTTCCGCCTTGGCAAGCTTGCCGCTATGCAGCTCGACGATGGGCTGGTAATACAGCTGCATCTGCTGTTCGCGCAGGGCCGTGCGCAAATCCGCCCCCATGCGCATGCGGTTGACGGCCGCCACCTGCATGGCAGGCGTAAAGTAACTGTAGCGGTTGCGCCCCGCCCCTTTCGACACATACATGGCCTGGTCCGCCTGCTTGAGCAAATCCTCGATCGTGCCCGCGTCGTCCGGATACAGGGTGATGCCGATCGAGGCCGAGACGAACGCCTGCTCCTGTCCCAGCAGAAACGGCGCCAGCAAGCCATCGAGTATCTGCCGCGCGATGCGGTCAACTTGCTGCAGATCATCAAGGTCGGACAGGATTACCGTGAATTCATCGCCACCCAGGCGCGCTACCGTGTCCGTCTCGCGCACGCCCACGCGGATGCGTCGCGCCGCCTCGATCAGCAAGATATCGCCCTGGTGGTGGCCCAGGGTGTCGTTGACTTCCTTGAAGTGGTCGAGGTCGATGAACAGGATGGCCACGCGGCTCGCATCGCGCCGCCCCTGGGCCAACGCCTGGCGCAGGCGCTCGTGGAACATGCGCCGGTTCGGCAATTGCGTCAGGGTATCGAAATTGGCTTGCTGCCAGATCAGCGCTTCCGTTTGCCGCTTGTCCGTCACGTCTTCCAGCATGCACAGGTGGTGCGGGCCACCGTGACGCGCCGTGGCGATGGCCGTCACGGAAGCGTCGACCCACACCACGCCGCCATCGGGCCGCACGATGCGCTTGGCATGGCGAAAGCCCTGCAGGCTGCGCGCCAGCAACTGCGCCACCTGCTCTTGCTCGCCGGCCACATCGTCGGGATGGCTGATTTCCATCCAGCTCGTTTGCTTCATGTGTTCCAGGCTGCGCCCGCTGATGGCCAGGTAGCGCGGATTGATGTCGAGAAACTGTCCGCTCACGGTATCGATCAGGGCGATGCCCATGGGCGCTTCCTCGAAGATGGTGCGAAAGCGCAATTCTCCCTGGCGGATGGTGTCCTCCGTGCGGCGGCGCTCGCGCGCCAGGTTGTTGAAGTGAAAGGCGGCCGACACGGCCAGCAAGCTGCCCGCCAGGCCCAGCGACAGGTACAGCCAGCCCAGGTCGGCGCCTGGCACGGCACGGTACAAAAACCCCTTGTAGACGCGGCTGTCCGTGGCATTGCGCGGCAGCACGCCCATGCTGGCATACGTGTCGGCGATGTGCTGCCAGCGCTGGGGATTCATGTAGCCGAGCTCCACCAGCACGGGCTGCAGCAGCAATTCCATCTGCTGCGCCTCGTACAGCAGGTGCGCGCGGTCGTGGCGCTGGCTGTACTTGGCAAGAATCACGCGCGCCATTTCCTCGCGGTGCGCCATCGCATATTGCCAGCCGCGCAAGCTGGCCGCGCGGAACGCTTTGACACGCTCGGGATGGCGGCGCATTTCGTGCTCGCTGGTAAACAAGTTGTCGCCGTAGAAATCGATGCCGGCCGTGCGCGGCGTAAACTGGTAGTAGGAAAAGCCCGCCCGGTCCAGGTAATCCGGTTCGTTGGTGGAATATGCGGCAATCGCATCGACCTTGCCATCGATCAAATCCTCGATACGGTAGCTGGGCGGCAAGTGGCGCATCTGCTGCGGCGCGACGCCCATTTTCGCCAGGAACAGCGACACTTCATCAGCCGCAAGCGCCACGTCGGCGGCCGTACCGATCATGACGGGCGCCCCCACCAGCTTGCGCACGTCGGGCGCGCCGCCATGCTGGCGCATCAGCAGCACGCTGGGCGAATGCTGGAACACCACGGCCAGCACCACCACGGGCTTGCCCGCCAGCCGGCTGAGCAACAAGGTGCTGTTGCCCACGCCATACTCGGCCTGGCCCGTCAACACGGCCGCCTCGGCCAGCCGTCCACCACCTCCTTCGACCAGCTTCACCTCCAGCCCCGCCTCGCGGTAATAGCCTTGCTCGATGGCCGCATAATAGCCGGCAAACTGGAACTGGTGCGTGAAATTGAGTTGCAGGGTAACGGGTTCCAGCGCCCGGGCTGGTGTGGCCAGGCACAGCAGCAGGAGGAAAAAGCCGCGCCAGCCGTGCGCCAGCCTGCCGGCGAGCGGCAAGACAAAGCGGAAAGCGTCGGGGGCTTTCATCGGCATGGCGGAACACCACAGGAAGCTGCCGAGCTGGCAGGGGTAAGGCTATTGTAGCCGCCCCTTTTGCCGATGGATAATTATTTCAGTGAGGACAATAGCGTTGATGTTTTTGGCAAACAATTTCGCGTTTGTTTGCGCTAGAACACGACGCCGGCCACCAAAATCACGTTGGCGTACGGACTGCACTCGCCCGTACGCACGATGGCGCGCGCGCCCTTGCTCAATTGCTTGAACTCGTCGTGCGTCACCTGGCGCGCATCGGGCAAAGCCAGGGCCGCCACCTGCGCCGCCATGGCCGGATTATGCTGCGGCAACTCGCTGGCGAGCAAATGGTATTCCACCTGCATTTCGCTTAATACCGTGTTGACGGTATCGATGAAGCCGGGGATGCCGCGCGTCAGGGCCAGGTCGATCAGGGGCACGCCCGGCTGCGACGGCAGGCCCGCGTCGCCGATGACGAGCATGTCGCCATGGCCCAGCGAAGCGATCAGTTGCGACAGTGAAATATTAAGCAGCGGTGATTTTTTCATGGGCGTGGTGTCGTTAGAACAGCTCGTGCAAGTGGGGGATCGACGTTTGCGCGCCGGGCTTGGTGACGCTCCAGGCGGCCGCGCGCTGGCCTTGCTGGATCGCTTCCGCCTCATCCATGCCGGACGCCAGGCCTGCCACAAAACCACCGATGAAGGTGTCGCCGGCAGCCGTCGTGTCGACGGCTTTCACCACTTCGGCGGGGAACGTGAAATCGCCGCCATACAGGGCCGCGTGCACGCCCTTGGAACCGAGGGTGATGATGACGTTGTCGCTGCCCAGCTTTTGCAGCGCCGCGGCCAGCGCCTTGGCATCCGCGCCTTCCGGGCTGACGCCGGCCAGCATGGCCGCTTCGATTTCATTCGGGATCAGGTAGTCGACCAGTTCCAGCACGCCTTCCGGCAGGCTGGCGGCCGGGGCCGGGTTCAGCACCACGGTCTTGCCCAGCGAACGGGCCAGCTTGATCGCGTGCACGACGGTGGCCATCGGCGTTTCCAGCTGCAGCACGACAATATCCGCCTGTTCGATCAAGCCTTGCGCCGCGTCGATGTGCGCAGGGCTGAGCAGATCGTTGGCGCCGCCAGCGATCACGATGCTGTTCTGGCCGTTGTCGTCCACCAGGATGGAAGCGATGCCGGACGCCACGCCCGGCAAGGTGGTGATGTGGCTATCGATGATGCCGTCGCCCACCAGCGCCGCGCGCAGGGTGGTACCGAACGCGTCGTCGCCCACGCAAGCGACCATGGCCACTTGCTGGGCGCCCGCCACTTTGCCGCTCAGGCGGGCGCAGGCGACGGCCTGGTTGGCGCCCTTGCCGCCAGGAATGGTGCGAAAAGCGCCGCCCGTCAGGGTTTCGCCGGGGAGGGGCATGCGCGGCACGCGCAAGACCAGGTCCATATTGATGCTGCCGATAACCACGATCATGATGTCATTCCCATCAGTTCAGTTGCAGGTGAAGAAGTAGGTGCGGAAGAAGTTACAGCGGCAGCCACGCTGGAGCCGCGCACGTGCAGTTCCGGCGCAATGCTGCGCTGCTGGCGCGGCAAGGCGGGATCGGCGATGCGCGCCAGCAGGCAGGCGGCCGTGATGCGGCCCAGTTCGCGCGTATTTTGCGCCACGCTGGTCAAGGCCGGATGCACGAAGCTGGCCAGGTCGATATCGTCGAAGCCGACGACGGCCAAGTCCACGGGCACGGCAATCCCGCGCTCGGCGGCGGCGCGCAAGGCGCCAAAGGCCATCAAATCATTGCAGCAGAACAAGGCGTCGGGGCGCTGGCCTGGCGGCAGCGCCAGCAAGTCCAGCGCGGCCGCATAGCCGCCCGCACTCGTAAAATCGCCATGGCGGCACAGCGTATCGGCCAGAGCCACGCCCGCCTCCGCCATGGCGCTGCGCACGCCGGCTATGCGGTCATTCGAGATGCTCACTTCGCGGGGACCGGCGATGCAGGCGAGGCGCCGGCGTCCCAGGCCCAGCAGATGGCGCGCGGCAAGGGCACCGCCGGCGCGGTTGTCGACGGCCACGGCATCGATGGACAGGTCGCTGGGCGCGCGGTCGAGCAGCACGGCCGGTACCTTCATCTTGCGCAGCAATTCGCCATCGCTGTCGGCCAGCGCGGACAGAATCAGGCCGTCGCAGCGCTTGGTCAGCAGCACGTTCAGATAGTCGCGCTGCTTGACGGGGTCGTCATCGGAATTGCACAGGATCACGCTGTAGCCGGCCGCGTAGCAACTGTCCTCGATGCCGCGCGCCACTTCCGAGAAATACGGGTTCGTATTATTCGGAATGATCAGGCCGATAGTGCCCGTGCTGCGGCTGCGCAAGGAACGCGCCAGCGCGCTGGGCACGTAATGCAATTGCTCCGCCGCCGCCAGCACGGCGCGGCGCGCCTCGTCGCTGACTGGGCGGGTATTGTTGAGGACGTGCGAGACGGTGGTAAACGACACCCCCGCCGCCTGCGCCACTTGTTTGATGGTTGCCATGGGCGATGTGGCGCTTAGGCGCGTTCGCCGCGGCGGCGGTAGGTGTCGAGCACCACGGCGGCGACGATCACCAGGCCCGTGACGATGCGTTTCACGGGTTCGGACACGCCCACTTGCGCCAGGCCCGCTTCCAGCACGGAAATGATCAGCACGCCGATAAAGGTGCTGATGACGGAACCGCGCCCACCCATCAGGCTCGTGCCGCCGATCACGACGGCGGCGATCACTTGCAATTCCATGCCCACGCCGCCGTTCGGGTCGGCCGCTTCCAGGCGCGACACCTGGAACAGCGCGCCCACGCCGGCCAGAAAGCCCATCAAGGCAAACACCAGTACTTTCGACGGTTTTGTATTGATGCCGGACAAACGCACGGCTTCTTCATTCGTGCCGATGCCGATCCAGTGGCGTCCCAGCACCGTGCGCGTGAGTACCAGGTGGCCGATGACAACGATGGCGATCGAGGCGATGAAAGCGGGCGACAGGCCGAACGCGATCGGCGAGCTGATGCCGTCAACGGCGCTGCCGATGTATTCCGTGCGCGAGTTCGTCACTTGATACGCGAGGCCCCGCGCCATTTCCAGCACGCCCAGCGAGACGATGAACGAGGGAATGCGCCAGCCGACGGAAATCAGGCCCGTGGTGGCGCCGCACAGGGCGGCAACGAACATGCCCAGCAGGGCCGCGCTCCACACGGGCCAGCCCCAATGCACGACGGCCAGCGACAGCACGGAAGCGGCCAGCGCCATCACGGAACCGACCGATAAATCGATGCCGCCGATGATCAGCACGAACGTCATGCCGACGGCCATCACCACCAGGGTGGGGATGTTGTTCGACAGGGTGCTCAAGGTCGCCAGGGTAAAGAAGTTTTCGCTGGCAAACGAGAACAGCACGCACATGGCGACCAGGGCACCGATCAGGCCCGCATAGTTTTTCAGGTCGGCCAGGCTGCGCTGCAGATACGAAGGAGAGGAATTGGTGGTCATGGGAATCTTTCCGGCGATCAGGCCGCAGCTGGAGTGGAAGTGGGGGTCAAATAGCCGGAGAAGGCGGCTGACAGCAGGGCGTCCTGGCTCCAGGCGCCGCGCTCGAAGGTGTCGACGATGCTGCCCGCGCTCATGACGGCGATGCGGTCGCAGATCAGCATCAGTTCGCGCAAGTCGCTCGAGACGATGACGAGGCCCTTGCCCTGGCGCGCCTGTTCGGCCAGCACCTGATAAATATCAAACTTGGCGCCGATATCGATGCCGCGCGTGGGCTCGTCGAACAGCATCACGGGGCAGTCGCGGTACAGCCAACGGGCGATCACCACCTTTTGCTGGTTGCCGCCGGACAGCTCGGCCACCGTTTGCGCGCTGTTGCGCGAGCGGATACCCAGGCGTTGGATATAGTCGTCGGCCACCGATGCTTCGGCCGTATCGTTGAGCCAGCCGGCGCCGCTGACGGTATCGAGCGAGGCCAGGGTCGTGTTGACGGCAATCGACTGGCGCAGCAACAAGCCTTGTCCCTTGCGGTCTTCCGTGATCATGGCGATGCCGGCTTTCACTGCGGCCTGCGGCGAGTGCAAGGCGGCGGGCGTTGCGCTGTCGCCCAGATACACGTCGCCGGCGTCGGCGCGGTCGGCGCCAAAGATCAAGCGCAGCAATTCCGTGCGGCCCGAGCCGATCAGGCCGGCGATGCCAAGGATTTCGCCGGCGCGCAAGTCAAACGAGGTCGGATTGACCACCTTGCCGCGCGCCAGGCCGCGCACGCGCAGCAGCGGCGCGCCGATGGTGCGGCCGCTCAAGTCGACGGCATCGTCGGCCGAGCGGCCCACCATCAGGCTGACCAGGTCGGCGGCGGAGTGGCCCGCGATATCGTCGTCGCACACGAGCTGGCCGTCGCGCAGCACGGCGATGCGGTCGGCCACGCGCTTGAGTTCTTCCAGGCGGTGGGAAATATAGATGATGCACACGCCTTCGGCCTTCAGGCGCTCGATTTGCAGGAACAGCAATTCCACTTCGCGGTGCGTCAGCATGGCCGTCGGCTCATCGAGCACCAGCAGGCGGCAGGCGCCGATCAGATTGCGCGCGATTTCGATCATCTGCTGGTGGCCGATGCCCAGTTCGCCGACCAAAGTCCACGGATCGAGGCCGCCCAGGCCCACTTTTTCCATCTGTTCGCGCGCGTCGCGTTCGAGGCGCGCACGGTCGATGAAGCCGAAACGCTGCGGCAGATTTTTCAGGTACAGGTTTTCCGCGATCGACAGGGTGGGAATCAGATTGAGTTCCTGCATCACCATGCGAATGCCCAGCGCTTCGGCGGCGCCGCGCGAGGCGGGCTGGTAGGGCTTGCCGTCGAGCAACATCGTGCCCGTGGTGGCTTGCTCCAGGCCGCAGATGATCTTCGACAGCGTGCTCTTGCCCGCGCCATTTTCACCCGTCAGCGCCAGCACCTGGCCAGGGGCAAAGCGCAGGCCCACGCCACCGAGGACGGGGCCGACATAGGACTTGCCGATGTTGTCGAGCGTTAACAGGGGAATGGCGGCTGGCGCCGGGGGAATGTCGGTGGGCATGATAAAACTCCGCGGTAGTGGCGGCGGGGCCGGCGCCGCCTACTCGGTGAGTACGCAGGCGCCGACCCCGGCGGGATCAAACGATCAGGACTTGGCGCCCTTGGCGACCAGTTCGACCTTGGTTTCGATGACGCCACCAAGCTCGGCCTGTTTCTTCTTCTGCGCCAGGGCTTTCAGCACGGTCTCGATGCCGAACACGGCTTGCTGCGAACCGAACTGGTCGGCGGTAGCCAGCACGCGGCCATCGGCCAGCATCGGCTTGATGGCGTTGATGTTGTCGTAGCCGACGACGAGCACTTTGCCCGTCTTGCCGGCCGCCTTGATGGCGGAAATGGCGCCGATGGCCATGTTGTCGTTACCGCACAGCAAAGCCTTGATATTCGGATTGGCGTTCAGCATGGCGGCCGCCACCGTATTGGCTGGGGCGATTTCCCACTGGCCCGACTGCACGCTGACAACTTTTGCGCCGGCCGCCGTCATGGCGTCCTGGAAGCCCAGGGTGCGCTGCTGCGCATTGTAGGTGGTGGACACGCCTTCGATGATGCCGACGGGGTCGCCCTTCTTGATCTGCTGGGCCAGGTAATCGCCGACCACCTTGGCGCCCTTGCGGTTGTCCGGGCCGACGAATGGCACGGAAATGCCCTTCTCTTTCAGGGCGCCCGCGTCGAGCTTGTTGTCGATATTGACGACGATGATGCCCGCGTCGATGGCTTTCTTCAGCACCGGCACCAGCGCTTTCGAGTCGGCCGGGGCGATCACCAGCGCGTTGACGCGCGAAACGATCATTTGCTCGACCAGCTTGATCTGGCTCGACGTATCCGTTTCATCCTTGATGCCGTTCGACAGCAAGTCGTACTTGGCGGCATTGGCCTTCTGATGCGCCTTGGCGCCATTTTCCATGGTCAGGAAAAATTCATTGGCGAGCGACTTCATCACCAATGCCACCTTTGGTTTGGCTGGCGTCTGCGCCATCGCCGGCACGGCGGGCAAGGCACACACGAGGACAGCGGCGGCAATCATTTTCAGGCGAATACGGGATGTCATGAGCGTCTCCAGAGTTGTTGGTCAAGCACGTGTACTGCATGCTTTTTAGGAAATTCGTTGCGCGCAAACGTTTGCGCGAAGCGAATAGTGCCTCAATGCCCCATACCAGTGCAAGCAAAACTGTATGTGCGGTGCAGCAAAAAGGCAGCGCCCAGAGGGAAACAAACAGGCCGATGCGATCAGCCTGCCGAAGGGAAATGCGCGGAAGTCAGGACTTTGTTGCGGGACGGGCGCTGGCCCACTGCACGGCCAGCACGCTGGCCAGCACCAGCAGCAAGCCCAGCATCGACCAGCCCGTCATGGCCTGCCCCAGCACGGCCCAGCCCAGCACCACGGCCATCAGGGGACTGAGCAAGCCCAACGAGGACACGGCCACGGGCGACAGCCTGGCGATACCGCGGAACCACAGCGCATACGCCAGCAGGGCGCCGGCCAGGCACAGATAGGCGTAGGCCAATACTTGCTGCAGCGACAAGGCCGGCAGCGGTGCGTCGGCCAGCCAGGCGACAGGCGCCAGCATCAGGCCACCGAGCAGCAATTGCCAGCCCGTCAGCGCCAGCACGGGCAAGTCCGGCTTCCAGCGCCGCGTCAGGTAGGTGCCGGCCGCCATGCAGGCCGTGCCGCCCAGCGCGGCGGCGATGCCGACGGGTTCCCATACCGTGCGCGGCGACAACAATAAAACGCCCATGCCGGCCACGCCCAGCACGCTGGCAAGCAAGGCCAGGCGGGCCGGACGGCGCCCTTCCACACCCCAGGCGAGACCCATCACCAGCAGCGGCTGGATGGCCCCCACCACGGCCGCCAGGCCGCCCGGCAAGCGGTAGGCGGCAACGAACAGCAAGGCCTGGAACACGCCGATATTCAGCGCGGACAGGAGCAGCACGCGAACCCAGTCGCGCCGCGCGGGCAGGCGCCGCATGAGCAGCAGCAACAGCAAGCCGGCCGGCAGCACGCGGATCAGGGCCGCCGTGAAGGGCCGGTCCGGCGGCAGCAGTTCGGACGTGACGATGTACGTGGAACCCCAGATCAGGGGCGCCAGCGCCGTGAGCAGAATGTCGCCCCAGGCGGGACGGGCAGTGGAGGCAGGCATGGACTATCTCGACGTTAAGATAAAGTGAGTGTGGACGCGAACTATCTTGATGTCAAGATAAACCATTCGCTGCGCCGCCGGCTGACAAGCGTAAAAAAGCCCGGCATGGCCGGGCTCTGTGATGGATACAAGGCGGCAAACTGCACCGCCTGGATCGCCGCTTAATCGCGCATGCGCCGCAGGGTCGTCACCCGCATGCCGCCCATGCTGATCTGCGCCGTGCTGCCATCGTCGCTGACGATAATGTCCATGGCCGCCTCGCCCGCGCCTTCCGGCGTGATCGTCACGGTATTGCCCTTGGTGCTGAAGGTGGCCTTGGTCGACGTCCCGTTATTGATCACGCTGTCACTTGTAAATTCCAGAACATTGCCCATCGCCGCCTGCCATTTCCCCACCGCCGGGTGGCCGCCAAAGCGGAACGCGCTCTTCAGCTTGTCCAGCATGCCCGCGCCCTGCCCAGCCGGCGCAGTGCCTATCACACCGGTCATGGCCGCCTGGCTCATCTGCGCTTCGTCGATGACTTGCCACTGCTTGTCGACCAGCGCCAGCGGCAACCGCACTTCCAGGTCGCCATCCGGCAAGCGTTGCAGGATCAGCGCGCGGTCCGCCGACTTGGCGAACCATGCCGCCTCATCGGTCAATGCCAGGGTGGCCTTGGCCATCGCCACGTGCTGTGCGCCCAGGTCGCGCACCTGGTCATAGCCGCTGACCTTGGCCACTTTCACGCCCTTGGCCACGCACAGCTTGTCGCCACGCAAGGCCGCCTTGCCCGGGGCTGCCAGCGCGTAGACAAATTGCGATTGCGCAACCCAGCCACCGCTGCTTTGCTCCACGGGAGCGTTGTACAGTCCGCTACGCACGAGAATATCGAGCCATTGCCGGGTCGAACTGTCATACGAGGCCACGCGGATCTCTTCCTTCTGGTACGGCAAGTTGGTGAGGCACAGCAGCTTGTCGCGCACCGCCTCGTCGGCCGCCAGGTGGGTATCGATGGCGCGGCTGAAACTGCTGGCCGAGGCCGCCTCTGGCGCCAGCAGCCACGCCAGGACGCCACCGGCCACGATGACCACCGCCAGCGCACCGCCGGCAAGGATGAGGTGGCGCCGCTGCACACCAGCCGGCCTGGCGGGCGCGGCGGGCGCCGGCGCGGCTGCTGCGGCGTTCACGGCCTTGCCGCATTCATCGCAGAAGCGCGCGCCGGGGACATGGGCGGTGCCGCATTTGGTGCAGAAGTGAGCCATGGTATGCCTTACTTGAGTTTATGCGCGCATTCGCCGCAGAACACGTCATCGGACGCGACCGGTGCCTTGCAGCTTGGGCATTGCAGGCTGTCAACAGGTGCGGCAGCCGGCGTGGCAGGTGCGGCTGGGGCAGTCGCCTGCTCGGCCAGGGCGCGCGCGCGTTCACGCGCTTCCTCGGCTTTTTTCTTGACCGTCGCCAGACCGTCGTTCAGGCTTGCTTCGGAGGCGCTGAAATCGACATTGCGCGTGGCGTTCAGGTAAATGATGCACACGCCCTTGGTAAAGATCAGGCCAGGCACTACGGCCGCAGCCGCCAGCAGCAAGCCACCGCCCAGACCGGCTGCGATGATGTAGCCGGAACCGCCGCTCAGACCCGAAGCCAGGGAATACATATTCATCTGGCCGCCCAGGCCCAGGATGCCTGCGGACATGCCGCTGGTCAGCGACACGCCGGTACCGAGCACACCAAAGATCAGCAGGGCCACAAACGAGGTGATCAGGAACAGCAGCACTTCCAGCAAAATCACGGACACCAGCTTGGTGCGCACGATCAGGTTCAGACGGGCAATGATCTGGAACACGCTGGCACCCGACCAGGCGGCAGGACCGGCCAGCGGCAGCATCACGTAGAACAGCGCAAACACCAGCACGCCCAGCACGATGGCCGACAGCGGGAAGACAACCGTGTACAGCACGGGGCCGAGCACGGGGATCTTGCAGACGAACAAGATGATGGCGATGGCGATCATGGCCGCCAGCACGATCAGGAATTCAAGGAAGACGACCGCGATCAGGCGGTGGCTCGTGTACAGCGAAACGAGCACGGCATCCACCAGGCTCATGCCCGGCTGGCCTTGCGCATCGCGCATCAGCAGGATGCCCACGGCGTTGGAACCGTAGAACATCACGAGGAAGGCCATCAAGCCGCCGAAAAAGGCCAGCAGCGGACTGCTCATGCCGCCGGCAAGCGTCGCCAGCACGCCACCGACAAGCACGGCGCCGATGAAGGTCAGGGCCAGCAGGGCAATCGCGCGGAAGTTCTTGATGGCATCGGTCGCTTCGATCAGCGAGCCCACGGCGGAGGAAAAGGGAAGAGGGTTATGTGCTTCGGTGGAAGTGGTCATGTAAAGCCTAGTGGAAATGAATCGGGAATGGAGCGGCATGCCGGGCCGCCCCGTGGTACCAAGGTGTTAGTAGGCGAGCGCCAGTTGCAGTTCGCTCGCGGGCGCCTGGCGCTGGACGATCTGCAGCTTGACGTCCTGGCCGCCGACACGCTTGCTATTCAGGTACAGCGCCGTGCGCACCGGGTAAATGCCCTGCGGCACGCCTTCCGGCATGGGAATCGAGAAGCCGCCCTTGTAGGCGCCGCTGCCGTTATTGCTGCTGACGACCTTGCGCACGGTCTTGATCAGCTCGCCATTTGGCTTGTACAGGCTCAATTCCTCTTCCACCAGCGGGTTCGGATCGCGCGTGCCGGCCGCCACTTCGATATACGAATTGGTCTGCGCCTTCTGGCCCGGACGCACGGAAGATGGCGTAAAGCCCGTCTCGTACTTCACCAGGGTCGACTGCTCGGGCAGCTTGCCCTTGTTGGCCACCTTGTAGTCGGTCTGCACCTGCTGCGCCGTCTTGACTTGCTGGCTTTGATAATTCAAGGCCACGCAGGCAAGCGCGCCCAGGCTGGCACCCAGTGCCGCGCCGCGCACGGTGTTGTTGCCGCCGCCCAGCAAGCCGCCCACGACAGCGCCGATGCCGGCCAGCATGGCCGTATTGCATTCGCCGCTGGCCGCTTCCGTGCCTGCGGTGGTGGTATTGCCGGTGGCGCCAGGGCCGCCCGGCGCGGCGCAGCCGGCCAGCATCGAGGACACGACCAGCATCGCCACCATGGGCTTGGCAATTTGTTTCAAGTTTTTCACGTTATTCTCCGGAAAGATCAAAATAGGAATGGAAGGCAAGCAGCGCGGCTTACTCGATCTGGATTTGCGACAGCGCCTTGTCCTGCGCTTCTTTCGCCTTGCGCTTGATATCGAGCGCGTAGCGGTTGCCCGTGTCCATGCGCAACACGGCATTCGCGTTGGCAATGGCACAGTCGTATTTGCGCTGGCTCATGCAATGGCTCGCTTCCGACAGGCTGTCCGTGATGACGCTTTCCAGGCCGGTCGTCTGTTTGACAGGCGCCGGTGGCGGGGTCACCTTGACGGGCTTGGCTGGTTTTTCCACGACGGGTGCCGGTGCCGGCGCTGGCGCCGGAGCAGGTGCGGGAGCTGCCGCTGGCTCAGGCTCAGGCTCCGCAGCAGGTGTCGCGGCAAAATCGGCCGTCGTGGCGCCATCGAGCGCAGGGTCGCTGATGGCCAGCGGCTGCTCGGCGGCAGGCGCAGGGTCTTCCAGCGCGGGCAAGGCTGGAGCGAGTTCGGATGCCGGTGCAGCCGGCTTGCCTGACAAGAAATAGTAAGCGCCAGCACCGCCCAGCAGCACCACCGCGGCGACGGCTGCGGCGATCAGTTTCATGCGGTTGCCGCCCGGTTGGCTGTCAAGCGGCGTGTCGGGAACGCTGTCTGCCACGGGTGCGGGAGTGGCTTCTGGTTCCGGTGCAGGCACGGGATCGGCACGGCGCTTTTCCAGCACGGGCGGTGGCGGCGGCGCGACAGGCGCCGGGATGGAAACGGGAATCGGTTCCGGGACAGCTTCCGCGACCACTTCTGCCACAGGCACGGGCTCAGGAACGAACACACGCACTGGTTCAGGAATCGGCTCAGGAATCGGCGCAGGAATGGGATCAATAATCGGCTCAAAAACCGGTGCCAGCGATGCCACTGGCGCCACGGCAAAGCTGAATGCGCACTTGGGGCAGAACTTGGCATCGGGCTTGCAGTCATGGCCGCATTGGCCACAGGCTTTGCCCGGCAGCGGGACGGCGGCAGGAGCGGCGGCAAACGTCGTGCCGCAGGAAGAGCAGAATTTTGCGCCCGGCTTATTCTCGGCCTGGCAGGAAAGGCATTTCAATTGGCATCTCTTTTCATCTAAACACTGGGTGGCGCGTACGCTGGCGCTTGCCAGAATGGCAGCTTTGTTGCCGTACGGCTAAATATCCAACGAGTATATTTTCAAACACTGAGTTGCCACAAGGGAAAATTGCCTTTTGCTCTATTCATTTTTTAAATATTGGTAAAAATCCTGCTGCCAAGGCTTGCCGCCACGCCATCCCGGGGCGCAGATAGCAAAAAACCCGGCAACGCAGTACGCGTTGCCGGGTTTCGAGAGGATGCCCCAGGTGCCGAGAACAGTGACGCTGGCTTACTTGCGTCCGCCCCGTGCCGGCGCGGGATGGCCGCCCTTGGCTGGCGGCTTGCTACCACGGCCCATCGGCACGGCGGCCGGCTTGGCCTTGGTCTTGATGGTCGACAAGATCGATGGACGCACCTTCGATTCGACGGCGCTCGCCTTCGGTGCGGCGGCCGTGCCGCCCAGGGCGATACGGTTCTTGCCTGGCGTGACCTTGAACTTGTCCGGCGTGCCGGCGCCATGCGTCTGGCGGCTGCGTTCGCCTGCGGCCAGGCCGCCCGATTCCGACGACGTCCAGGCCGGGATCAAATGCTTGTCGCCATTGCCGATCAAGTCGCCACGGCCCATGTTGACCAGTGCTTCGCGCAGGATCGGCCAGTTGGCCGGGTCCTGATAGCGCAGGAAGGCTTTATGCGTGCGGCGGATCTTGCCGCTGCGGGCCGTTTCCACCACTTCCGAGTCTGCCGTCACCTTGCGCAAAGGATTCTTGCGTGTGTGATACATGGTCGTCGCCATGGCCATCGGCGTGGGCATGAAGGTTTGCACCTGGTCCAGCTTGAAATTGTTTTTCTTCAGCCACAGGGCCAAATTCAGCATGTCCGTGTCCGTCGTGCCCGGATGGGCGGCGATAAAGTAAGGGATCAAATACTGCTTCTTGCCCGCTTCCAGGGAGAAACGGTCGAACATTTCCTTGAACTCGTCATACGCGCCGATGCCGGGCTTCATCATCTTCGACAAGGTGCCCTCTTCCGTGTGCTCAGGGGCAATCTTCAGCAAACCGCCGACGTGGTGCGTCACCAGTTCCTTGACGTACTCGGGGGAACGCACGGCCAGGTCGTAGCGCAAGCCCGAGCTGATCAAGACTTTCTTAATGCCGGGAATGGCACGCGCCTTGCGGTACAGGGAAATGAGCTTGCTGTGGTCCGTGCCCAGGTTCACGCAGATGGACGGATACACGCAGGACAGGCGGCGGCACGAGACTTCGATCTCTTTTTCCTTGCACGCCAGGCGATACATATTCGCCGTCGGACCGCCCATATCGGAAATGGTGCCCGTAAAACCTTTGGTTTTATCGCGGATATGCTCGATTTCGCGCAGGATCGACGGTTCCGAACGGCTCTGGATGATGCGGCCTTCATGTTCCGTGATCGAGCAGAAAGTACAGCCGCCGAAGCAGCCGCGCATGATATTGACGGAAAAGCGGATCATTTCCCAGGCGGGGATATGCGCCTTGCCATAGCTCGGGTGCGGCGCGCGCGCATAGTTCATGTCGTACACGCCATCCATCTCGTCCATGGCCAGCGGCAGCGGCGGCGGGTTGAGCCACACGTCGCGTTCGCCGTGCGCCTGCACCATGGCGCGCGCATTGCCGGGATTCGATTCCAGGTGGAACACGCGCGACGCGTGCGCATACATGACGGGGTCGTCCTTGACGACGTCGTAGGCAGGCAGGCGCACGACCGTCTTGTCATGCTTTTCCTTGGCCATGGCCAGGCGCTCTTCGCGGCTCATGATGCGGATCGGCTTGATGACTTCGGCCGATTTCGAGGCATTTTCCGTGGCGCAGGCAGTCTTGTCTTCCTGCACCATCTCGTACGGGCTGTAGTGCGGATCGATCTTGCCGGGCACGTCGACGCGGGTGGAATTGTGCACGCCCCAGTCGTCGCCGGGCAGCCAGCCGGACGGCACCATGAAGGCCGTGCCGCGCAAGTCGCGGATATCCTTGATCGATTCGCCAGCGGCCAGGCGATGGGTCAGGTCGACCAGCGCCCGCTCGGCATTACCAAAGATCAACAAATCAGCCTTGGAATCGGGCAAGACGGAACGGCGGACCTTGTCCGACCAGTAATCGTAATGGGCGATGCGGCGCAGCGACGCTTCGATGCTGCCGATGACCACAGGCACGTCGGGATACGCTTCGCGCGCGCGCTGGGCGTACACGGTGACGGCGCGGTCCGGGCGCTTGTTCGGTTCGGCGTTCGCCGTGTAGGCATCGTCGGAGCGGATCTTGCGGTCGGCCGTGTACTGGTTGACCATGGAATCCATGTTGCCGGCGGTAATGCCGTAGTACAGGCGCGGCTTGCCGAGGATGCGGAAGGCGTCGGCCGACAGCCAGTCCGGCTGGCTGATGATGCCGACGCGGTAACCCTGCGCTTCGAGCAGGCGGCCGACCAGGGCCATGCCGAAACTCGGATGGTCGATATAGGCGTCGCCCGTGACGAGGATGACGTCGCACTGGTCCCAGCCCAGCGCGTCCATCTCGGCACGCGACATCGGCAGGAAAGGCGCCACGGCAGCGCGGGCAGACCGCTTGGGAACGGTCGCAAATAAATTGGTAGGGGAGCTCATAGGGTACGGATTGTACCGGAATTGGCCATTTCCAACCTGACGGCCTGCTTTTTACTGTTGGATTTCAGTACAAAAAACGTTTATTTTTCAATTACTTGGGAGAAAGAGGCCCTTGGGGTCAGACCCGTCGGGGCAACGCGCCCCAGTGGGGCGCATTGCGATCACGTAGCGACGGACCCCGATCAGCGCACAGCGATCGACTCCGATCAAATCCCCATATTCGCGAGAATTTCACCCAATTCGCGTAAGGCCGGCTCCAGTTTCGGATGCTTGACGGCAAACTTGGCCGACAATTCCTGGCTCCGCTCGGCCAGTCCATAGGTGGTCGATTCTTCTTCCTGTTCCTGCGCGGCGCGCTTTTCCATCAGCAACTTGATGTCGACATCGAGTTTTTGCAGCAAACCATGCAGTTCTTCATCGACGGGGCCGCTGGTTTCCAGTGTCGAATGCAGTTGTTGCAGCGATTCCTTGAGTTTGCTATCCATGTTTTTTCCTGTCAGTCAGTAAATTGCGTGTCCAGGTACAGCTGTTCCACCTTGCTCCTGGCCCACGGGGTCTTGCGCAAAAATTTCAGGCTCGACTTGATGCTGGGATCGCTGATGAAGCAATTGATATCGATGTGCTTGGCCAAGCCGTCCCAGCCGTAATGGGCTTGCAGGCGCGTCACGATACCTTCCAGGGTAATGCCATTCAAATCTTGCTGACTCATATACTCTTTCGACTGCCTTCTTATTTACATCTTACTCAATTCTACGCCGCCGGCACGGAAAGCTTGCGTGCGCCATGTCAACGCAACGCAAGCTTCTGATGGGGACGCCTTACTTCGCGTTCAAGCCGCGGCGTTCCAGCAATGGTTCCACGGTGGCATCGCGGCCGCGGAAGTCGCGGAACAGTTGCAGCGCATCGACGCTGCCGCCGCGCGACAGCAATTTGCTGCGGAACCAGTCGCCATTCTTGCGCGTCAGGCCGCCGTTTTCCTTGAACCAGTTGACCGATTCCGCGTCCAGCTTTTCCGACCACAGGTAGGCGTAATACGCTGCCGAGTAGCCGCCGGAGAAGCTGTGCGAGAAGTAGCTGGTGCGGTAGCGCGGCGGCACGGGCGCGTAATCGACGCCTGCATCCTTCAGCGATGCCGCCTCAAAGGCCAACACATCGGTCGGGATCTGGCTCGGCGCCAGCTGGTGCCAGCGCTGGTCCAGCAGGGCCGCCGACAGGTATTCCGTCGTCATGAAACCCTGGTTGAATTTCTTTGCCGCCGTGACCTTGTCGAGCAATTCCTGCGGCATCGCCGCGCCGCTCTGGTAGTGCTTGGCATAGTTTTGCAGCACTTCCGGCCAGACGGCCCACATTTCATTGACTTGCGATGGATACTCGACGAAGTCGCTCGGCACGCTGGTGCCGGCAAAGCGCGGGTATTTCACGTTCGAAAACATGCCGTGCAGCGCATGGCCGAATTCGTGGAACATGGTCGTCACTTCATCGAACGTCAGCAAGGTCGGCTGGCCGGCGGGCGGCTTCGGAATGTTCAATTGGTTGGCCACCACCGGATGCGTGCCCATCAACGACGATTGCGACACGTATTCATTCATCCACGCGCCGCCATGCTTGTTGCCGCGTGCATAGAAGTCGGCGATGAACAGGGCCAGCGGCTTGCCGTTGGCGTCGAGCACATCGTAGACGCGCACGTCCGGGTTATACACCGGTAGATCAGTGCGTTGCTTGAAGCTGATGCCGTAGAGTTTATTGGCGGCAAAGAAGACGCCATTGTTCAGCACGCTGTTCAATTCCAGGTACGGTTTCAGCTCGTTTTCATCGAAATTGAAACGTTGCTTGCGCAGCTTGTCCGTGTAGATGGCCCAATCGGCGGCCGCCACCTGGAAGCCGCCCTTCTCGGCATCGACCACTTGCTGCAGGTCGGCCGCTTCGCGGCGCGCGTTGGCAACGGCCGGTTTCGCCAATTCCGACAGCAGGGTGTTGACGGCCGTGGTCGTCTTGGCCGTCTGGTCTTCCAGCGAGTAGGCGGCGTAATTGGCGTAACCGAGCAGGGTGGCCCGTTCGGCGCGCAATTTGGCCAGCTTCAGCACGATGGCGCGGTTGTCGAACTCGCCGCCCTGGCTGCCGCGGTTCAGCGACGCATCCATCAGGCGCTGGCGCGTCTTGCGATCCGTCAATACGGCCAGCGGCGGCTGGCCGCTGGTATTGACGAGGGCGATGACGAACTTGCCCGTCAAGCCGCGCTCCTTGGCTGCCGAGGCGGCCGTATCGATATCGCTGTCCGTCATGCCGGCCAGCTCAAGACGCGTGTCGACGACGATGCTCTTGGCATTCGTTTCCTTCAGCACGTTTTGCGCGAAGGCAGTTTCCAGGCCCGCCTGCTCGGCGTTGTAGGCTTTCAATTTTTCCTTGTCCGCATCGGACAGCTTGGCGCCGGCGCGCACGAAATCCGTGTGGTAGCGTTCCAGCAAGCGCAGGGATTCGGCGTCGAGGCCCAGCTTGTCGCGCTTGGCGTACAGGGTGTCGATGCGGGTAAACAGTTTCGGATTCAGGGTGATCGCATCGGCGTGCGCGGCCAGCTTCGGCGACACGTCCACTTCCACCGCTTCCAGCACGCTGTTCGTGTTGGTGGAAGTCATGTTGCTGAAGATGCTTTGCACGCGGTGCAGCAGCTGCCCCGTGCGCTCGAGGGCCACGATGGTGTTTTCAAACGTGGGCGCCTGGCGGTTGCTGGCAATCGCGTTGACTTCGGCCAACTGGCGTTTCATGCCTTCGGCAAACGCCGGCGCATAATGCGCATCCTTGATCAAGCCGAACTGCGGCATCTGGAATGGCAGCGGGCTGGCTTTGAGCAGGGGGTTCTGGGCGCTGACGGCAGCGGCGGGCGCGGATTTTGCGGTGGTGGCAGCCATGGCGGACGGAGCGGCGTGGGCCAGCATGACGCTGGCGGCGATGACGAGCAGTTGTGGACGGATCATGACATCTTTCAGGAAGCGCGGGGAAGAACCGCGATCGCGTCGCGGGCCAGTGGCAGATCATAGCAGCCTGTCACACAGGCGTCATCCAACATGGGCGATCCTGTGGTGTATCACGCCAAATGCGCGGTTTACCACGGTTTACAATCAAAAACTCCAAATAAAAATGGCCGCCAATCCCTTGGCAGCCATTTTCATTGACCCGGCGTTGACGCCGGCATTACACCACTTACTTGCCGTTCAAGCCACGGCGTTCCAGCAGCGGCTCGATCTTCGCATCGCGGCCGCGGAAGTTGCGGTAGATGTCGAGCGCATCGGCGCTGCCGCCGCGCGAAAGCAATTTGCTGCGGAACCAGTCGCCGTTCTTGCGCGTCAGGCCGCCGTTCTCCTTGAACCACTCGACCGTGTCGGCATCGAGCTTTTCCGACCACAGATACGCGTAGTAGCCGGCCGAATAGCCGCCCGCGAACGCGTGCGAGAAATACGTGGTGCGGTAGCGCGGCGGCGCCGGGGCGAAATCGACGCCGGCATCCGTCAAGGCGGCTTTTTCAAACGCCAGCACGTCGGTCGGGATCTGTGCCGGGGTCAGCTGGTGCCAGCGCTGGTCCAGCAGGGCCGATGCCAGGTATTCCGTGGTTTTATAGCCCTGGTTGAAATTGTCGGCCGCCGTCACTTTCGCCAGCAGTTCGGCAGGGATAGCCGCGCCCGTCTGATAGTGCTTGGCATAGTTTTGCAGCACTTCCGGCCACAGCGCCCACATTTCATTGACTTGCGACGGGTATTCGACGAAGTCGCGCGGCACGCTGGTGCCGGCAAAGCGCGGGTATTTCACGTTCGAAAACATGCCGTGCAGCGCATGGCCGAATTCGTGGAACATGGTGTTGACTTCGTCAAACGTCATCAGGGTCGGCTGGCCCGCTTCCGGCTTTGGAATGTTGAGGTTATTCGCGATGACGGGCTTGCGGTTCAGCAAGGTCGACTGGCCCACGTAGGCATTCGCCCAGGCGCCGCCGCGCTTGTTGCTGCGCGCGTAAGGGTCGAGCGTAAAGATGGCCAGCTGCGTGCCGTCTTCATTGAAGACATCGTACACCAGCATGTCGGACGTGTAGACAGGCAAGTCGGTGCGCTGCTTAAAGGTCAAGCCATACAATTTGCCAGCAGCAAAGAACACGCCCTTGGTCAGCACACTGTGCATTTCAAAGTACGGTTTCA
This sequence comes from Janthinobacterium lividum, assembly GCF_034424625.1. Lineage (NCBI taxonomy): Bacteria > Pseudomonadati > Pseudomonadota > Betaproteobacteria > Burkholderiales > Oxalobacteraceae > Janthinobacterium > Janthinobacterium lividum. The sequence goes on from NZ_CP139976.1 coordinate 112,540, forward strand.
ACTGAGTCTCGTCGAAGTTGTAGCGTTCGGCACGCACCTTGTCGCTGTAGAAGGCCCAGTCGGCGGCGCCCACCTTGAAGCCGCCTTTGCCTGCATCGATGACCTTCTGGATATCGTCCGCTTCACGGCGCGCATTGACGACGGCCGGTTTTGCCAGCTCGCCCAGCAGCGCGTTCACGGCGGTCGTGTCGTGCGCCGTCTGGTCTTCCAGCGAATACGCTGCGTAGTTCGGATAGCCCATCAGCGCGGCACGTTCGGCGCGCAGTTTTGCCAGTTCCAGCACTTCCTGGGTATTGTCGAACTCGCCGCCACGGCTGCCGCGCGCTTGCGAAGCGGCCATGATGCGTTCGCGCAAGGCGCGGTTGGTCAGCAGCGACAGCGGCGCCTGGCCCGTCGTATTGACGAGAGCGATCACATACTTGCCATCCAGGCCGCGCTTCTTGGCCAGGCCGGCAGCCACCTCGATGGCGGCCGGCGACAGGCCGTCGAGTTCTTCGCGCGTATCGACGACGACGGCCGAGGCGTTCAATTCCTTCAGCACGTTCTGCGCGAACTTGGTCGACAGGGCAGCCAGCTGGCCGTTATAGGCGCGCAGCTTTTCCTTGTCCGCCGCCGACAGCTTGGCGCCGGCGCGTACAAAATCGGTGTGGTAGCGTTCCAGCAGGCGTTTCGATTCCGCATCCAGGCCCAGCTTGTCGCGCTTGGCGTACAGGGTGTCGATGCGCTTGAACAATTTGTCGTTGAGCATGATCGCGTCGCTATGGGCCGCCATTTTCGGCGCCAATTCGCGCTCCAGGCCCTGGATCGTCTCATTCGTATTCGAACCGGACATCACGGAAAACACGGTGCGCACGCGGCTCAGCAGCTGGCCCGAGCGTTCCATGGCCACGATGGTGTTGTCGAAGGTAGCTGGCTTCTTGTTATTCGCAATCGCGTTGATTTCCGCCAGGTTGGCGGCCATGCCTGCCGTAAAGGCGGGCGCGTAGTCGGCGTCCTGCACCTTGTCGAACGGCGGATAGTTGAATGGCAGGCTGCTGGCCTGCGCAAACGGGTTCGAAGCGGGCAGCGTTGCCGCCGCGGTAGCGGCAGTGGCAGGTGCTGTGGTGGCGGTGGCGGCAAAAGCGGCAGCGGCTGGCGCCAGCATCAGGCTGGCGGCGATGACGAGCATTGTTGGACGGGTCATGTCTACTTTCTAGGAGCACAAGAGAGCCGCGATTGTGTCGCGGGCCAGCTTGAAATAATAACAGCCTGACACACTTGCGTCACCCGCAACGACTGACCTTAACGGGTCGGCGGGTAATGAATGGTTTTCATGCGTCCTGCTTCACGATGCCGATTTAGTAATGCGGCGGACGTTCGTTGACCAGCCCGCCATTTGCCTGCTGCGCCCCGTCGCGCACATGTTCACCCAGCTTGTGCAGCATCGCCTCGAGCTGGTCGATGCGCTTGCCCTGCTGGTACACCATCTGGTTCAGCGACTCGACCAGGTCTTCCTGCTGCGCCAGCTTGATTTCAATATCGACGAAACGTACTTCCATCTGTTCTGCATTGTCCATGGTGCTTCTGCTCATTTCTGACTGAAAGCGGCATTCTACCGCCGCAGTAGCGTGAGCCAGGACAAACCTCGTCCATTCGCCATCGGTCAGACGGCCATTGCTGCCTATTCTTTCGTTTGGCCCCCTCAAATCGCTTGACGAATGAGAACAAACGATTACAATGACTGCATCCACGCCACCCGAACCACCGCTGATCGACACGCGCAAGACGGCCGAATACCGGCGCTGGGAAGACTCGCTGCAAGATGTTGCGGCCGCCGCCATCGACGCGCGCATCAAGCACTTACAGCACGGCAAAAAGGGCGACTGGCGGCCAGTGGGTGAAGGCGTGTGCGAGCTGCGCTTTTTACAGACGGGACCGGGCTGGCGCGTGTATTTTCATGAAACGAACCGGGGCACCCTGATCTTGCTGCTGTTGGGCGGCAACAAATCCAGCCAGCAGCGCGACATAAAGCAGGCGCAAGCGATCCTCCGGGAGCTGAAAGCCCGGCAGGCGGCCCTCAAAAAAGCGGCGGCAAGCCCCTCCACAGGAGCACGAAAGAAATGAACCACGACATCGACCACGACACCTTCGACCTCGACGACCTGGAAGCATTGGGACTGAGCAAATTTGACCCGACACAACACCTGACCAGCAAGGCCGCCGTGGCCGCCTACATGAGCGAAATCGTCGCCACCGGCAATGCCGAACTGTTCCAGTCCGCCATGAACGACGTGGTGCGTGCCTACGGCATGGGCAAGGTGGCGGCCAGGGCCGACATCACGCGCGAAGGCGCGTATAAAGCCTTGCGCGAAGGCAGCAAGCCGCGCTTCGAAACCATTTTAAAGATGCTCGATGCGCTGGGCATGCAGCTGGCCATCGTGCCAAAAACCACGCCAGACGGCGCAGTGGAAGCCTGAGCGCCGCTTACCCTTTCGGCGCGGCCAACAGCGCCTTCATGCGCGCCAAACGCTCCTTGGGCGAAATCACTTCCGCTTCCGTCGGCACGGCGTCGCCCACGTCGAGTTCCATTTCCTTGATGAAGCGCGACGGGTCGCAATGGACTTGCTCGCCAGCCCGCTTGCGCTTCTTGCACCACGTAATGTGCAAGGTGCGCTGGGCCCGCGTAATGCCCACATACATCAAACGCCGCTCTTCCTGGATGCGCGCGGCGATGGTTTCGGCCGGCGCGTCAGGGTCGCCCTTGTGCGGCAAGATGCCCTCTTCCACGCCGACCAGAAACACGTGCGGAAACTCGAGACCTTTCGACGCGTGCAGGGTCGACATGCGCACGGCGTCCTGCTCCTCGTCCTTGCCCTCGAGCATGGTCATCAAGGCCACCATCTGCGTCAATTCCAGCACGTTCTTTTCTTCGCCATCGCGGTCCTTGCCGCCCCGGCCCCGTTCCTTGAGCCAGTTGACGAATTCCAGCACATTCTGCCACTTGCTTTGCGCTTGGCGTTCCTCGAAGGCATCGTACAGATACGATTCGTAGTGGATTTCCTTCATCATGTCATCCAGCACTTCGGCCGCGTTGTCGCCGCTGCCGGCCGCGCCCGGACGGCTGGCGCGCGATTCGAGGTCGTTGATGAAGTTGCAGAAGTCGCGCAGCGGACCCAGCTGACGGTCCGTCAGCTTGGCCTCGATGCCGCCCTTGAAGACGGCCTGGAACAGCGAGCACTGCCACTGCCCCGAGAACGCGCCCAGCACCTCCAGCGTCGATTGCCCCACGCCACGGCGCGGCGTCGTCACGGCGCGGATGAAAGCCGGATCGTCGTCCTCGTTGGCCAGCAGGCGCAGATAGCTGATGATGTCCTTGATCTCGGCCTTGTCGAAGAAGCTCTGGCCGCCCGAGATCGTGTACGGGATGCGTTCCTTGCGCAAACACTGCTCGATGATGCGCGCCTGGTGGTTGCCCCGGTACAAAATGGCGTAATCGGAAAATTTGTTCTTGCGCTCGAAATGGTCGGCCGAGATCATGATGGCGACCTGTTCCGCCTCCTGCTCGTCCGTCTGCATGCCCAGCACCTTGATCGGCTCGCCCAGGCCGTGTTCGGACCACAGCGACTTTTCAAACAGTTTAGGATTGTTGCCGATGACGGCATTGGCCGCATTGAGCACGCGCATGGTGGAGCGGTAATTCTGCTCCAGCTTGATCACGCGCAAATCGGGGAAATCCGTCTCCAGGGTCTTCAGGTTTTCCACGGTGGCGCCGCGCCACGCATAGATCGCCTGGTCGTCGTCGCCCACGGCCGTAAACATCGGCTTCTTGCCGATGCCCGTCACCATCAGTTTCACCAGTTCGTACTGGCACGTGTTCGTATCCTGGTATTCATCGACGAGCAGATAGCGCAAACGGCGCTGCCACTTGTCACGCACGGGACCGTTGTTGCGGAACAGTTCCACCGGCAAGCGGATCAGGTCGTCGAAATCGACGGCCTGGTAGGCGGAGAGCGTTGCCACATAGCTGCGGTAGATGCGCGCCGCGTTCGCCTCGTCCTCATCCTTGGCTTGTGCCAGCGCCATGTCCGGGTCGATCAGGCCATTTTTCCACAAGGACATGGCGTTCTGGATGCCGCGAATGACCTGTTTATCGGTGGTAATGGCGAGGTCTTGCACGAGGGAAAAACAGTCGTCGCTGTCCATGATGGAAAAGCGGTCCTTCAGCCCCACGCCATTGGCTTCCTGACGCAGGATTTTCACGCCCAGCGAGTGGAAGGTCGACACCGTCAACTGCTTGGCCTGGCGCGGCTGTTTCAACAGCTTGGCGATGCGCTCCTGCATTTCCAGCGCCGCCTTGTTGGTGAAGGTCAAGGCGGCGATGGTGCGCGGGTCATAGCCCCGGTCTTCGATCAGATGGGCGATCTTTTGCGTGATCACGCGCGTCTTGCCCGAGCCGGCGCCCGCCAGCACCAGGCAAGGGCCGTCGAGGTAGGTAACCGCTTCGCTTTGGGGCGCATTCAGACCGAACTGTGGTGCTTTGGACATCAGGGTATTTCCGCAGGGAACAGCAGCCCATTGTAACAGCGTCGCGCAGGCTATTTGCATGGCGGGCCATGCCTGAAAAACAGGCAATGGCATTGATATATCGCCATCTGACGCCATCTTGACCCATGCAATGCGTGCGGCACGGCCACGCCTGGAGTACCATTCCGCCTATATCGCCCGTGTGCGCCCACTTACCGAATGGCAGTCCCATGAAATTTGAACACTTGATTGAAATCAACGATCCTTTGAACCCGCTGATCGACACCTTGACCCTGGAGCAAGTCTGGCGCGGCCTGGTCTTGCGCGCCGAGTCGCCGAAACTGTTCGTGCCGCACCTCGATGAATGCCAGATCAGCGAGCGCAGCGATGCCGGCTTCGCGCGCAGCCTGCGCTATGGCGAGCTGGTCATCAACGACAGGGTGGTGCTGGTGCCGCAATTGCAGGTGCGCTACGAAGTGCCGGCGCAAAAGGATATCAGCGCGTCCTCGCTGGTGATGACCATCGAAATGCCCGACGAAGCGAGCATGTGGGTGCGCTTCCAGTACGACGATGGCCACGACGCGGCCACCGATGCGGCCAACGCCCTGTACGACGACTTCCGCCGTTCCGCCTACAAGGAGTCCGACATCGACACCGTGCGCATCATGCGCGAACTGGCAGTCGAAGGACGGCTCGATGCGGGCTTGCTGAACTAAGCGCCTGGGCTACATTCGCGCGCTGCGGCCCCACAGCTGATCAGGGCGAAACTGCAAACCCGCCTGCTCCGCACTGAGCACTTCGCGGATGGCGTGCAAGTCCACGCGCGTATCGCGCCGCAGCGGCACGTCCAGGCGCGCGCCGCGGGGGCCGATCAGCGACTGCACGTGCGGCGTGGCGGCATTCAAGCCCTTGCGCGTGACGACGCCGATTTCCCCATTGAGCAATTTGACGAAGGTGCCGACCGGGTAGATGCCCAGCTCGCGCACCAGCAGGGACGCCAGCGGCGCATCCAGCGTGGCCTTGTCGGCCATCAGCATTTCGCGCAGGGCCACGTTCGGCAGCAAGGGCTGGCGGTAGCTGCGCTTCGAAACGCGCGCGCAATAGCGGTCGGCCAGCATGATCAGGCGCGCGCCGATGCCGATCGCCTCGCCTTGCGTGCCCAGCGGATAGCCGCTGCCATCGATGTTTTCATGGTGCTGCAGCACGGCCTGCAGCCAGACGGCGTCCGTGACGCCCGCCGCGCGCAGCAGGTCGACACCGGCTTGCGGATGAGCCCGCAAATAGGCCCGCTCCTGCGCGTCCAGCGGTCCCGCCTTGTGCTGGAAATCCGCATGGCGTTCCAGCATGCCCACATTCATGCTCAGCGCGGCCAGCACCACGCTGCGGAGCACGCCATCATCGAGTTTCAGAGCGCGCGCCAGCAGGGCCGTGATGACGGCCGTGTCGACGCTGTGGCGCACGGCAAAGTCGCCCGCGCCTTGGTTGTGCAGGATGCAAGCCAGCGCCACGTCCGCATCCAGCGCAACAGCCTCTTCCACCAGCTGCGCCAGCGGCGCGAGGGATAGGTGGCTGCCCGCCTGCCCGGCGGCAATGGCCGGCAGGACGAGGGCCAGCCCTGCCGTGACAAGGTTCAGCATGCGCAGGGCCGACGGCGCTTCCGTGGCCGTGCGCGGCACGTCCGCACTGGTATCGGCGATGACGCCATGCGCCAGCAGCAATGCGATCTGGTTCTCGCTGCTGATGACATGGCCCAGCCTGGCCAGCAGGCTGCCCGTCTCGCCGTGCACGTCCCAGGGCAGGGCCACGCCCAGGGCGAGTTCTCCCGCGTAAATGCGCCGAATTTTCACATCGTCTCCGTGTCATCGCTAGCCGCTACCCTTTTTACCATTGCGGCATGGGTGGCATGTGCCAATTGAAATGTTTTTTGCTTTTAATCAATATTTCAATGTGGCAGCGATGATCGCGCAATCATGTGAGCTTGTCTACAAAATTATATAAATCATAAAGTTGCATTCAGGGCCCAGGTGTGCAATCGGCGCAGCCGGGCGCATGTTCCGGGTCTTTTTCCAGGTGCAGCGCCAGTTCGCGCAAGGCCGTGCGCACGCCTTCCTCGATGACGGGGTGGTAAAACGGCATGTCGAGCATGGCTGGTACCGTCAGCTGCGCCTGGCATGCCCAGGCCAGCAGATGGCCCAGGTGTTCCGCCCTTGGGCCGATCAGCTCGGCGCCAAGAAAGCGCTTGCTGCCAAATTCCGCATACACGCGCAGCAAGCCCTGGTTTTGCAGCATCACGCGACTGCGGCCCTGGTTGCCGAATGACACGGCACCGACGGCGAAGCGGCCTGCATGGCTCACGCACAATTGCTGGTACGTCGCGCCCAGGGTGGCGATCTGCGGCTCCGTGAAGGCAATCGTCAACGGCGTGCGGCGCAAGCCTGGTTTGACGTCAGGAAAGCGCGCCGCGTTGTCGCCCGCGATGCGGCCCTCGTCGGCCGCCTCGGGCAGCAGCGGCAGTGCGTTGTCGGCATCCCCGGCAATGAAGATGGCGCTCTTGCCACACTGCATGGTATGCGGGTCATGCAGGGGAATGCCGTGGCGGTCGAGTTCGATTTGCGCCGTTTCCAGGCCGATCTTGTCCACGTTCGGCGCCCGGCCGATGGCGGCCAGCATATACTCGAACTGCTCGGTTTTTTCCACGCCGGCGGCATCGCTGCTGGTGAGCAGGATGCCGCTGCCGTCAGGCGCTTTTGCCATGTGCGCGACCTTGGTCATGAATCGGATATCGAGTTCGCGCGCCAGTACGGCATCCGCCTCCCGCAGCACCAGCGGGTCCGTCAGCTGCGCGACTTTATTGCCACGCGCAAACAAGGTCACGCGCACGCCCAGCCGCGCCAGCGCCTGGCCCAATTCCAGGCCGATGACGCCGCTGCCGACCACGGCCACGGAGCCTGGCAAATCCGTCCACTCGAACACGGCGTCGCTGGTGATGACCCTGTCTCCCGCCGCCTGCCACTCGGGCGGCACGATGGGCGTGGAACCGGTGGCGATCACCACGCTGGTGGCCTCGACAAGCGTATGCTCATCCACCTGCAATGTGCCGGGGGAAATAAAACGCGCATGGCCGCGCAGTTTTTCTTCGTCAGGGATGGCGTTGACGCCGTCGAGCACGAAGCCGACAAAACGGTCGCGCTCGCTGCGCACCCTGGCCATCACTTGCCGGCCATCGATGCGCACGGGGCCCGGGTGCACGCCAAAAGCCGGCGCCGCAGCCACGGCATGGGCCGCCTCGGCCGCCGCGATCAGGAGTTTGCTGGGCATGCAGCCCACCCTGGCGCAGGTCGTGCCGTACGGTCCGCTTTCGATCATCAGCACGCGCTTGCCCTGCATGCGCGCCGCCTTGTGCGCCGTCATGCCGGCCGTGCCGCTGCCGATCACGGCCACATCCACTCGTATCGTCTTCATGGTGCTATCCATCCACTGAGGTTGCTCATAGCGTTCGATACTACCCGTTTGCCAAAAATAAGGTTTTACTTTGCAGCAATATATGCATTAGTATAACTAATCATTTTCAAAATTTATAAGCTGAGCTAATGGGATCACTCGATTATCGCGCGCTGGCCGTGCTGGACGCCGTTGCCAGCCATGGCAGTTTCGACAAGGCCGCCCTGGCGCTGGGCATCACCCAGTCGGCCGTCTCGCAGCGCATCAAGGCGCTGGAAGACGCCAGCGGGCGCCTGCTGATCATCCGTGGCCAGCCAGCCGTGCCGACGGGACTGGGCCAGCGCCTGATCGTGCATCACCGCAACGTCAAGCTGATGGAAGCGTCGCTCGACATCGACCTGGGCAACAGCGTCAGCATGCCGGAAATCGCCATCGCCATCGATGCCGACAGCCTGGCCACGTGGTTTCCCGACACCTTGTCCGCCCTGCTGGCGCCACCGCGCTGCCAGCTCGACGTGCGCCTGGCCGACAGCGACAGCGCCTTGCAGATGGTGCGCGACGGCTCCGTGTTCGGCTGCGTGGCAGCCGAGTCCGGCACAGCGATCGACGCGGCGGCCGCCACCAGCGTCACGCCGCTGGGCACCTTGCGCTATGTCTGCGTGGCAACACCCGTATTTGCAGGCCACTGGTTCGGCGATGGTTTTATTGCCGAGGCGGTACAACTGGCGCCCGCCGTGGTGGGCCAGCACGGCTTGCTGGCGCGTTTCCTTGCTGAACAATTGAGCATGCGTGAACCGTTTCCGCACCACACCTTACCCGTGGAAGCGACGCGCCGCGGCTGCGTCCAGGATGGCCTCGCCTACGGCTTGATGCCGCAGCGCCTGGCCGCGCAGGCGCTGGCAACAGACCGTCTCGTGGATCTGATGCCGGGCAGCACCCTGGACGTGCCGCTGAGCTGGCATGCGTGGACCCTGGACACGCCATTTACCAAGCTGCTGTCCGAGCAGATCGTCAAGTCGGCGCGCGACTATCTGAACTAACTCAGTGAATTAATTAAATATCCAGCGGGTCCACTTCCAGCGACCATTTCACGCGCGTCTTCATGGCGCGCAATTCCGCCAGCCATTCTTTTAAAAACGCCTGCAGCGCGGGCCGCGAGGGGGATTCCAGCAGCAGCTGGGCACGGTCCACGTTGTAGACGCGCGTCATGCTCATGGGAATCGGGTCATTGATGGTCACCTGCGGGTGTTCCATGCACTCTTTCGCCGCCTGCAGGAACTCGATGGCCGTAGCCAGTTCGGGCGCCTCGGCGCGCAGCAGGGCCTGAAACAGATACGGCGGCAGCGCCGCCTGGGCCCGCTCTTCCAGCAAGGTCGTGGCGAAGTGGTCGTAATCGTGGTTGACGACGGCGTCGTACAGGGGATGGCGCGCATAGCGCGTCTGGATCAGCACCTCGGACACGCTGCCCCCTTCCGTCTGCGCGGCGCGCCCGGCCCGGCCCGCCACCTGCATCAGCTGGGCGAACAGGCGTTCGCTGGCCCGGTAATCCTGCGAAAACAGGGCCGTGTCCGGGTTCAAAATGCCGACCAGGGTCAGTTTTTTGAAATCGTGGCCCTTGGCCACCATCTGCGTGCCGATCAAGATATCCACTTCGCCCCGGTGCACGGTGTCGAACGCTTCCTGCGCGCTGCCCTTCTTGCGCGTGGAATCGGCGTCGATGCGCAAGATCCGCGCCTCGGGAAACAATTGCTGCAAGCCCTCTTCCACCCGCTGCGTGCCGCGTCCCAGCGGCTGCAGATCGACGTTGCCGCAGGTGGGGCAATGGCGGGGAATGCGCAATTCCAGGCTGCAATGGTGGCAGCGCAAGCGGTGCTCGGGCTTGTGCAGCACCATGAACGAGGTGCAGCGCGTGCAATTGCTGATCCAGCCGCACGATTCGCAGCAGATCACGGGCGAATAGCCGCGCCGGTTCAAGAACAGCAGCGACTGTTCCCCGCGCTCCATGCGCAGTTTCAAGGCGGCTACCAGATGCGAAGTCAGGCCGTCTTTCGGCTTGTCGCGCTCCATGTCCAAAATCTTGACGCGCGGCAACACCGCATTCTTGACGGCCCGTTCGCGCAATTCCAGCTTGCGGTAGCGCCCCGTCTGTGCATGGTGCCAGCTTTCCAGCGACGGCGTGGCCGAACCGAGCACGATGGGGATCTGCAATTGCCAGGCGCGCCACACGGCCAGGTCGCGCGCCGAATAGCGCAAGCCTTCCTGTTGCTTGTAGGACGGGTCGTGTTCCTCGTCGATGACGATCAGTTTGAGTTTCGGCAAGGACGCCAGAATGGCCAATCGCGTGCCGAGCACGATGCGCGCCTGGCCCTGGTGCGCGGCCAGCCAGTGCAGCATGCGCTCGCCTTCGGACAGGCTGCTGTGCAGGGTGGCCAGCATGACGCCGGGAAAGCGCGCGCGGATATTGCCTTCCAGCTGGGGCGTAAGGTTAATTTCCGGCACCAAAATCAGGATTTGCGCATCGTCCTCGCGCGCCAGCACCTGGGCGCAGGCTTGCAGATACACTTCCGTCTTGCCGCTGCCCGTCACGCCGTACAGCAGGGTTGGCTTGAAACCCTGGGCGCCGCCGATGGCGTCCGCCGCTTCCTGCTGCGCCGGGTTGAGCGCCGGCATGTTGAACGGCGTGCCGTCATGCGCGTCGGCCAGCTTGCCCAGCTTCTTGATGGCGCGGTCGAGCGCCACGGTGGTCAGCACGCGCAAATTCTTCGGCAAACCCGGCAGCGCCACTTCACCGAGCGGACGCTGGTAGTAATCGGCGGCAAAGGCGGCCAGCGCCAGCCACTGTTCCGACAGGGGCGCCAGCTGGCTGCGCACGGCCAGCACGTCCTTCAATTTCGCGGCGGGAACGTCGGTGCTGTCGGATACGCCGACAATCAGCCCCATCACTTCGCGCCGGCCGAACGGTACCAGCGCCAGCTGCCCCACTTGCGGCAGTACCACGACAGCGTCCGCACCGGCATCCACCGCCGCGTTCCAGCGGTAGTCGAACAGGGCGTTCAAGGGCGTGTCGAGCGCGATTTTCAGGATGCACGACGTCAAAATGCACTGCGACATGGAAGTAGGGCCTATCTCAATAAAAAAGCGCGCCGCAGGGGAAATGGCGCGCGGGATGTCCGGCATCAAGCCAGCGGGCCATGATACTTGTTTCACCTATCAAACGCCTAACGGCGGACAGGACAGCATGTCATCATGCCTGAAGAAAATTCTGTGGATAACTTTGTGGACAAAGCAAAATTAACTTTCAGAAAAATGTGGACAGAAAATTTCGATCGCCGTCAAGAGCGGCACGCAAGAAAAATTAACCATTTAAAATCAATGGCTTAAAAATTGATGCCCGGGAGGCTACAAATCCACAGGACATTTCCGCCGCTGTGCATAACTGAACCATTTGTAATTTATTTATACAGAAATCAGCACCACTTTGAGGCACCCGATCGCGAAAAACAGGGGCGGCCTGCGGCAAAGTTGACAATTGCCGGGCAAGCGTTCGTTTTTGCCTGCCGGGCGGCGAAACATTGTTCAATTATCATGCGCTGCAACATACACTTCACGTGAAACCTGAACATCGACGCTAAGTATCGGTTAACAAATTACTTTTCAATTTTATCCACAGAATCTGTTGATAACTTTGTGGACAATGAAGGAATAAGGCCTGCGAACGAAAGAATAACCTTATCAATAGCAACAAAGTCCGCCGAACAAGGCATTTTTTATTTCTTAATAATCAAGCACTTGCAGAGCATCCCCGGGCATGGATTTTCCACTGCCTCTTATTTCCGCAGCAAAAAAAATTGTGCATAAGTCGGTATTTCTTGCTAGGGCGCAGCAAAGAAAAAGGCAGGCTTCCGCTGGAAAGCCTGCCTTTTCTGTCCCTGCGCGAGGGGAGGCGCCGAAATTACTGGCCGCTGCGCATGGCGCGGCTCATGCTGTGCACGGCTTCCACCATCGCTTCCACGGATTCCGGTGGCGTGAACTGGGAAATGCCATGGCCCAGGTTGAATACATGGCCCGTGCCGGCCGATGGGGCGCCGAAGGCGTTGAGCACTTTCGCCACTTCGGCGCGGATCTGCTCGGGGCTGGCGAACAGGATGGCCGGGTCGAGATTGCCCTGCAAACCCACTTTATGGCCGACCAGCTGGCGCGCGCGCGTCAGGTTGACGGTCCAGTCCAGGCCCACGGCATCGGCGCCGATATCGGCGATCTGCTCGATCCATTGGCCACCGCCCTTGGTAAACACGATGGCGGGAATCTTGACGCCATCCTTGTCGCGTTTCAGCTGCGCCACCACTTGCTGCATGTAGGCCAGCGAGAATTCCTGGTAGGCGCCGTCAGCCAGCGCACCGCCCCAGGAGTCGAAAATCATCACGGCTTGCGCGCCGGCATCAATTTGCGCGTTCAGGTACTGCGCCACGGAGGTGGCGTTAATCGCCAGGATGTGGTGCATCAGGTCCGGACGGTTGTACAGCATCTTCTTGATGGTGTGGAACTCTTTCGAGCCGCCGCCTTCCACCATGTAGCAGGCCAGGGTCCAAGGGCTGCCGGAAAAACCGATCAGCGGCACGCGGCCGTTGAGTTCCGTGCGGATTTGCGTGACGGCCTTGAAGACGTAGTCGAGCGATGCCAGGTCCGGCACTTGCAAGGCCTTCACATCCTGTTCCGTGCGCAGCGGGCGCTCGAACTTCGGGCCTTCGCCATCGGCGAAATACAGGCCCAGACCCATCGCGTCGGGCACCGTCAGGATGTCGGAAAACAAAATCGCCGCGTCGAGCGGGAAACGCTCCAGGGGCTGCAAGGTGACTTCCGTCGCGTAATCGGGATTCTTTGCCAGGCCCAGGAAGGAGCCGGCCCGCTCGCGCGTGGCGCGGTATTCGGGCAAATAGCGGCCCGCCTGGCGCATCAGCCAGACAGGGGTATGCTCGGTCGGCTGGCGCAGCAAGGCGCGCAGGAAAGTATCATTCTGGAGCGGAGCAAATTGTGGCATGGAAGGCAATCAATAGCTTGGAGAAGCGGTATTATCGCATCCAATCGCCGCCATTTCATTGATTCCAGTGCCGCTTTGCAGCATTTGCCACGCACAGCGATGACTTTCGTTGTGCCTGCCCTTCCATTATGATGATGCACGCCGCCGCGCGCCCTGACCCTGCCTGGCGGCCCTTGATCCCCTCACTACACGGAGCCCGCATGACCTCGACCGCATCTTGCACCCCTTATGGCATCTGGCCATCGCCGATCAGCGCGGCCATCGTCGCCGCCGGCGCCTCGCCGCTGACGCAGCTGGCCCTGGGCGGTGCGGATGACAGCGACGTGTTCTGGCTGGCCGGACGCGCCAGCGAGGCGGGCCGCAACACCCTGCTGCGCCAGCGCGGCGCGCGTGTCGATGAACTGACGCCAGCGCCCTTCAATGTGCGCACCCGCGTGCATGAATACGGCGGCGGCGCGTATGCCGTTGCCGGCGATAGCGTGTATTTCTCGCATTTCGCCGACAATTGCCTGTACCGCGTGGACGGCGACGGCACCCCGGAAGCATTCACCACGGGCGGCAGCACGCGCCATGCGGATTTTGTGGTCGATGCGGACCGTTCCCGCCTGATCGCCGTACGCGAGCAGCATCCGGCGGAAGGCCACGCGCATCCGGAAAACTGCCTGGTGGCCGTCGGCTTCGACGGGCGCGAAACGATGCTGGCGCGCGGCCACGACTTTTATGCGGCGCCGCGTTTGTCGCCGGACGGCAGCCAGCTGGCCTGGATCAGCTGGGATCACCCGCGCCTGCCATGGCAAGGCACGGAACTGTGGCTGGCCGACGTGCATGCGGACGGCAGCCTCGGCTCGCCGCGCCTGATCGCCGGCGGCGCGCGCGAATCGATCTGCCAGCCGGAATGGTCGCCCAGCGGCTTGCTGCACTTCGTCTCCGACAGCAGCGGCTGGTGGAATCTGTACCGCCTGCACGGCGCCGACATCGAGGCACTGTGCCCGATGGAAGCGGAATTTGCCACGCCGCACTGGACCTTCGGCGGCAGCATGTACGGGTTTCTTTCCGACGACGAGATCGTCTGCACGTATATCCAGGCCGGCATCAGCTACCTGGCGCAATTGAACGTGGCGGCGGCCAAGCTGGAGCCGATTTCCCACCCGTACCAGGAAATCCGCGAACTGCGCGTGGGGCCCGGCTTTGTCGCACTGCTGGGCGGCAGCCCCACCATTGCGCTGGAACTGGCGCGCATCGATTTGGCTAACCATGAGCTGGAAGTGCTGGCGCAGTCGATCACGGCCCTGCCCGCGCTCGACTATCTCTCCGTGCCGCGCAGCTTGAGTTTTCCTAGCAGCAATGGCCGCACGGCCTACGCCTTCTTTTATGCGCCCACGAATGGCGATGTACAGGCGCCGGCAGGAACATTGCCGCCCGTCATCGTCATCAGCCACGGCGGTCCCACCAGCATGGCCAGCAATACCTTGAAACTGGCAACGCAGTACTGGACCAGCCGCGGTATCGGCGTGCTCGACGTCAACTATGGCGGCAGCAGCGGCTTTGGCCGCGAATACCGCGACGCGCTGCGCGGGCAATGGGGCATCGTCGACGTGGAAGACTGCATCGCCGGCGCGCGCTACCTGGCGGCCAACGGCCTGGCCGACCCGGAACGCCTGATCATCCGCGGCGGCAGCGCGGGCGGCCTGACCACCCTGTGCGCCTTGACGTTCCACGACGTCTTCAAGGCGGGCGCCAGCTACTATGGCGTGTCCGACCTGAAGGGACTGGACGACGATTCGCACAAATTCGAAGCGCGCTACACCGACTACCTGATCGCCTCGCAACCGCAGGCCGAGGCGCTGTACCGCGAGCGCTCGCCCATCCACCACACGGATAAATTGTCGCGCCCGATGATCTTCTTCCAGGGCCTCGATGACAAGGTCGTGCCGCCGCAGCAGTCGCAGCTGATGGTCGACGCCTTGCAGGCGCGCGGCGTGCCCGTCGCGTACGTGCCGCTGGAAGGCGAGGGACACGGCTTCCGCAAGGCGGAAAACATCGTGCGCACCCTGGAGGCGGAACTGTATTTCTACCAGCGCGTGTTCGGCCTGCCCGTGGCGGCCGGCGAGCCGCCCGTGCAGATCGCCAACTTGCCCGCATGACCGAGCAGAATGGTGACCAGCATCTGCTGGACGAGTTCGCCGCACTGGAGCAGCATGAACAGATGATTCTGGCCTTGCTGGCGATCACGGGCGAACCGGTGGGCAAGCATGCCGTGTATGAACACTTGCAGCGCGCCAATGTCGTCGAGCCGGACGGCACGCCGTTTTCCCTGCTGGTGGTAACCAACATGCTGCAGCGGCTGACGCGCCTGGCGCTGGCGTCCGAGATCGTCGGGCGGGGCTTTGCCTGCGAAGCGAGGCTGCGCTGGCCCGCCATGCGCGCCGCCATCGAGCACCTGGTGTTTCGCGACCTGTGCCAGGCCATCGAGCTGATCAACCCCGTGCGCCGCAACTGGGATGGCTATGTGGAATTGCGCAGCTACCGGCAAGGCGTGGCGCGCCTGCGCATCGCCCTGCTGCGCAATGACGAGGTGCGCCACGTGGCCGCCATCCTGGCCGCCTGCATGGCGTGCTATGAAGCGCAGCAGTTGCATCCGCTGATCGAAATTTTCGGCCGGCCGTTCGAACCGGAAATGTTGTCTTTCGTCATGCCGCAACTGCAGGATGACATCCTCGCCGTGCTGCTGGGCAACGCCCCGCGCGAGCCGGCCACGGCGCACGCCATCCGCGCCTACGCGCGCGCGCACCATGCGCGCCAGGCGGCCGCCGGCGACCATATCGGCGCCGCCCTGCCATTGGCCCTGGCCGAAGACGCCCTGCTGTGCGGCGAACTCGACGCAGCCGCGCGCTACCTGGCTGGCCAGCAGGGGCCGCAGGCGCTGTTTGTCGACAGCAGCATCGCCCTGTTGCGCGGCGAGCACGCGCACGCCGTGGCGGGCTTCGAGACAGCCTTGAAAGGACTGCGCAAGGAGGCAGGCAAGCGCAAGCTGTGCTTCACGGGCATCGGCGGCCACCTGTACGTGCTGGCCTTGCTGCGCGGTAACGACGCCAAGCTGCTGAAGAGCGCGGAAACCTACCTCGATATCGCCCTGCATGCGCAGCCGAACCACGACAGCATCGTCTACCAGCAACTGAACACCTTGCGCCTGGTGCGCGGCGGCGTGCAGCTGGCGGAAAGCATCCCCACGCGCAGCTGGGAAACGGGACTGCAGGCGCAGCTGTTCCAGGGCTTGCTGTACTACTGGCTGGCGCTACCGCAATTGAGCGAGCGCAAGGACCAGCTGCGGTCGCTGGTGCAGCAGGCGGACGCGGCCGGCTACGATCTGATCGCGGCGCAGGCGGCCGGCTTGCTGGGCTTGATGGGCGAGGCGCAGCAGGAGCGCTATGCGACGGCCAAGCGGGCGCAACACGGCTTGACGGACATGGCGCCGTGGTTCGAGCGCCAGGAAGCGTGGCAGCGCCAGCTGAGCGCGCTGATCAACCTGCAGCAAAATGCGCCCGCCGAAGCGCTGGGTGGCGTGTCGCGCCTCGTGTGGCTGGTGGCATTCGACCCGCGCTTCGGCCTCACGGCCGTGGAAGTGCGCGAGCAGAAGCGCGACGCGCGCGGCGGCTGGAGCAAGGGCCGCGCCATGGGTCTGAAACGCCTGGCCGAAGAGGCCGGCGACATCGATTTTCTCACGCCGCAAGACGCGCGCGCGGCGGGCAGCATCGCGCCGTTCAAGCAATACTATTCGTCAGCGCCCCGCTATGAAATCGAGCTCGACAAGGCCGCCGTCTTGCTGGTGGGCCATCCGCTCGTGTTCTGGCTCGACCATCCCGACACGCGCGTGGAACTGATCGCCGGCGCGCCCGAGCTCCTGATCAAGTCGCACGAAGGGCAGCTGTGGCTGGGCATGCAACCGCCGCTGCCCGACAACGGCAGCAATGTGGTGGTGCAGCGCGAAACGCCGACGCGCCTGCGCGTGGTGCACATCCTCGACGAGCACCGGCGCATCGGCGCCATCGTGGGCCTGGGCCTGTCCGTGCCCCTGCATGCGGAAAAACAGGTGATGCAGGCGATCGGCGCCATCTCGTCCATGGTCACCGTGCAATCGGACATCGGCGGCGGCGCCGGCGACGCGGAAGCCATCACGGCCGACCACCGCCTGCACGTGCACCTGCTGCCCTATCAGCAGGGCCTCAAGATGC
Source organism: Janthinobacterium lividum (assembly GCF_034424625.1). Lineage (NCBI taxonomy): Bacteria > Pseudomonadati > Pseudomonadota > Betaproteobacteria > Burkholderiales > Oxalobacteraceae > Janthinobacterium > Janthinobacterium lividum. The sequence continues at coordinate 129,754 of NZ_CP139976.1, forward strand.
AGATTTTAGTGCGTCCACTGCTCGACAACGGCGCCTATTACGCCCCCGGCAGCGGCGCCGAAAGCGTGTTTGCCGATGTGGCGGGCCGGGCCGTGCAGGCGCGGCGCGACCTGAACGCGGAACGCGAAGCGCAGCGCCAGCTCATTGGTAAATGCCTGGTGCTGGAAGAGGCGGAGGAAGAGCATGGCGAGTGGCTGCTGGGCCAGCCTGCGCTGGGCCTGCAATTGCTGGTGGAATTGCAGGCGCTGGAGCCAGACGGCATGGTGCTGGCCTGGCCCGAAGGCGAAACCATGCGCGTGTCGAAACGCATCGACAGCGGCCAGATGCGCCTGAATATCAAGAGCGAAAAAGACTGGTTTGCCGCCAGCGGCGAAGTGCAGATCGACGAAGACAAGGTAATGGATTTACGCGCCCTGCTCGACTTGATGCAGAACAACAAAAGCCGCTTCGTGGCCCTGGGCGACAACCAGTTCCTGGCTCTGAGCGACGAATTGCACCGCCGCCTGTCCGAGCTGGCCGCGTATGGCGAAGCGCATGCCGACGGCGTGCACATCCACCCGCTGGCCGCCTTCGCGCTGGAAGAGCTGGCCAACGATGCGGGCGGCGTGAAGGCTGACAAACTGTGGCGCGAACATTTGCTGCGCCTGCGCGCCCTCGACGACTATCAACCGCAGTTGCCCAGCACCTTGCAGGCGGACTTGCGCGATTACCAGCTGGCCGGTTTTAACTGGCTGGCGCGGCTGGCGCACTGGGGCGTGGGCGCCTGCCTGGCCGACGATATGGGACTCGGCAAGACATTGCAGGCGCTGGCCCTGATCCTGGCGCGCGCGCCGCACGGCCCCACCCTCGTCGTCGCCCCCACGTCCGTGTGCATGAACTGGATCAGCGAAGCGCAGCGCTTCGCGCCCACCTTGAACATCAAACTGTTCGGCAACGGCGACCGCGCCGACATGCTCGATACCTTGCAGCCCTTCGACGTGGTGGTGGCCAGCTATGGCTTGCTGCAGCAGGAAGCCACTATGTTTGCCGGCGTGCGCTGGCATACGATCGTGCTGGACGAAGCGCAAGCCATCAAGAATGGCGCCACCAAGCGCTCGCAAGCCGTGATGGCCTTGCAAGGGGATTTCCGCATGGTGGCCAGCGGCACGCCGCTGGAAAACCACCTGGGTGAATTGTGGAACCTGTTCCGCTTCATCAACCCCGGTTTGCTGGGCACCCTCGACCAGTTTAATTTGCGCTTCGCCGGACCCATTGAGAAAGATCAAGACAAGCGGGCGGCGGCCGGCGCGCGGCTGCGGCTGCGCCGCCTGATCGCGCCATTCATCCTGCGCCGCACGAAGACGCAAGTGCTGTCGGAATTGCCATCGCGCACGGAAATCGTGCTGGAAGTGGAATTGTCGCCGCAGGAAACGGCGCTGTACGAATCCTTGCGCCGCGAAGCGCTGGAAAAGCTGGCCATGGTGGAAGGGCCGGCATCGAAGAAAGCCATCCAGATCCTGGCGGAAATCATGAAGCTGCGTCGCGCCTGCTGCAATCCGCAACTGGTGGCGCCCGAGCTGGGCCTGGCCAGCAGCAAGCTGGCGGCGTTCGCCCAATTGCTGTCGGGCTTGCTGGAAAACCGCCACAAGGTGCTCGTCTTCAGCCAGTTCGTCGACCATTTGACCCTGATCCGCCAGCACCTGGAGCAGCATGGCGTGCGCTACCAGTATCTCGATGGCAGCACGCCCATGCAGGAGCGAAAGCGCCGCGTGGACGCCTTCCAGGCGGGCGAGGGCGACGTTTTCCTCATCAGCCTGAAGGCGGGCGGCATGGGCATCAATTTGACGGCGGCCGATTACGTGATCCACATGGACCCGTGGTGGAACCCGGCCGTGGAAGACCAGGCCTCGGACCGCGCCCACCGCATGGGGCAATTGCGCCCCGTCACCATTTACCGCCTGGTGGCGAAACACACGATCGAGGAAGGCATCGTCGAATTGCACCAGCACAAGCGCGACCTGGCCGACAGCTTGCTGGAAGGCAGCGATGCGGCCGCGCGCATGTCGGCCAATGACATGCTGGGCATGCTGCAGGAGGGGTTGAAACAATGAGATTGAAAAAATGAGCGGCGCCACCGCGTTCCATGCGATGATCGTTTTTCCCTGTTGCTCTCCCATGCCATGACCGACTATATCGCCACCAGCGCCGGCCAGCGCGCCACCTTTTTATGCGGCAAATCCTGGACCGCCTACGTCAGCACCTTCCTGATTGCCGTGCTGCTATTCTTTGCCGCCCTGCCGCTGGCCTTCAAGTACAACGCGCGCGCCGCCTTCGTGGTGCTGATCGGCTCGGCCCTGATCGTCGGCTACCGTCTGCTGACCATCCGCAGCTACCAGCTGTACTACGACGAGGCGGGCGTCTGGCTGGCATCTGGCATCTTGCCTTGGAAAAAGAAACTCGCGGGCGTGAAATGGCGCGACATGGATGAAGCCGTCTATGAAACGAACTTCTGGAGCTGGCTGTTCCAGTCCTATACGGTAAGAGTCAGCCAGCGCTACACGCAGGAAACGGAAATCCACGCCACCGGCATGGCGCGCGGCAAGGATGCCGTGGCGGCCCTGAATGTGCGCCATCAGGAGATGCTGCGAGGCAGCGCCATCGTCGTCTAGCGCCGCGCGCGCCCGGCGCAAAAAACTGCGCAGCGGCGGCAATTAATGCTAATCTTTGGGCCGCCCAGGCAAGCAAGGCCAACCTTTCAATAGTTGTTTGTTACTTATATTATCAGTTTATTATTTTCTGATGAGAACAAACGGCAAAATATTCAAGAGATAAACTATGCTGATAAAAAATAAAGTTGCGCTCGCCGCATTGATGATGGCCTTTACCCTGGCACCGGCCAGCGCCGCCAAGAAGCCGCAGAAGCAAGGCAAGGCCAGCACCAGCAGCAGCAAGAAAAAAACCGTCGCCAAGAAAGCGGCCGTCGTCAGCGCCGCCACGGCAGCCACGGTAGCGGCCGTCGCCAGCGAGAACAGCAGCGACCGTTCCATGAATAACCTGAGCGGCCAGTTCCTCACGGCCCTGTGGCGCCTGGACCCGGAAAGCGCGATTTCCGTCGGCAAGTACGATGGCGCCGCCAACCTGAGCATTCCCGACGCGGCCAGCCGCCAGAAGCAACTGGCCTTCATCGAAGAATGGCTGGGCAAGTTCGGCAAGCTGAATGCCGGCAAAATGTCGGACAAGCAACGTACCGACCTGGCCTTGCTGACGAATAAACTGCAAGCGGACCGCTGGTACCTGACCACCTTCCGCGAATTCGAATGGAATCCCGCCCAGTACAACGTGGCCGGCTCCATCGACTTTATCCTGAACACGGAATACGCGGCCCAGCCGCAGCGCCTGCGCACCTTGCTCAAGCGCATCGCCAGCGTGCCGCAATACTATGCGGCCGCGCGCGCCAGCATCGTCAATCCCACGCGCGAACACACGCAGCTGGCCATCGCCCAGAGCGCCGGCGTGCTCAGCGTACTCGATGACCTGAACAAGACGGCGCAGGGCTCCATCCTGACGCCGGCGGAAAAACAGCTGTACAACGCGCGCATCGCCGCGGCCCGCACGGCCGTGCAAGGCTACGCGGCCTGGCTGACGGAACAGGATGCCGCGCTGGCGCAGAACGGCAACGCGCGCTCCTTCCGCATCGGCAAGGAACTGTATGAGCAGAAATTCGCCTACGATATCCAGGCCAGCGTGAGCGCCGAGCAGATGTACCAGAAGGCCCTGGCCGCGCGCGAAAAGCTGCTCGAACACATGGATAGCCTGTCCGACGAACTGTGGGTGAAAACCATGGGCAATACGGCCAAGCCGGCGGACCGCACGGCAAAGATCGGCATGGTGATCGACAAGCTGTCCAGCAACCACGTGGCGGCCGCCGATTTCGTGCCGGAAATCCGCCGCCAGATCCCGCAATTGCAGGAATGGGTAACCAGCCACAACCTGCTGACGATGGATCCGAAAAAGCCCCTGGTCGTGCGTGAAACCCCCGCCTACCAGCGCGGCGTGGCTGGCGCCAGCATCGAGGCGCCCGGCCCGTACCGCCCGCAAGACCGCACCTATTACAACGTGACGCCGCTCGATGGCGAAACACCGGAACAGGCGGAAAGCAGCTTGCGCGAATACAACCACTGGATCTTGCAGATCCTGAATATCCACGAAGCCATTCCCGGCCACTACACGCAGCTCGTGTACGCCAACAAGTCGCCGTCGCTGGTCAAGTCCATCTTCGGCAACGGCGCCATGATCGAAGGCTGGGCCGTGTATGGCGAACGCATGATGCTCGAATCGGGCTATGGCAATAACGCGCCGGAAATGTGGCTGATGTATTCGAAGTGGAACTTGCGCAGCGTCACCAATACCATCCTCGACTACAGCGTGCACGTGCTGGGCATGACGGAAGCGCAAGCGCTCGACCTGCTGACGCGCCAGGCCTTCCAGACCAAGCGTGAAGCAACAGAGAAATGGCGCCGCGTGCAGCTGAGCTCGGTACAACTGACCAGCTATTTCAGCGGCTACAGCGAAATCATGGACTTGCGCGAACAGCGCAAGCAAGCGCTGGGCAACAAATTCGTACTGAAGGATTTCCATGAGCAATTCCTCAGCTACGGCAGCGCGCCCGTGAAAGTCATCAAGGAACTGATGAATTAACGCGCACGCAGCATGACCTTCCAAAGGGCGCTGCGGCGCCCTTTGGCATGGGTTTGCGCTATCGCAAACCACTGGCGCGCCTGTCCATTAAGCTCATGGGAAGGCAGGCGCCACCGCACTCCTCACTGGCAATTGCCGATTTTCCTGCTAGGCTGGATACAGGAGCGTCCATGCATATGCCCATCCAGTTCGACACCCTCGATTACGCCAAACGCCTCGCCTCGGCCGGCGTGCCCACGCAGCAGGCGGAAGCGCATGCGACGGCGCTGGGCGAAGTGCTGGGTTCGGCCGTGGTCGTGCATGGCGAGCTGGCGGCGCTGGAGCGCAATCTGCTGGGGGAAATCAAGCTGGTGGCGCAAAAGGTCGATACCAGAGTGGATGCGCTGGAACTGAAATTCGATACCAGAATAGATGCATTGGAGCAAAAATTCGACGCCCGCCTGGAACGCCTGGACTTGCGCCATGGCGCCGACATGAAGCACGTGTACTGGATGATGAGCACCCTGATCCTGCTCAACCTGGGCATCCTCAGCAAACTGATGCTGCAGTAAGCACCCACCAACTTTCTTGGCGATAAAAAAGCCGCGGCTCCCGAGGGAGGCCAGCGGCTCGTATCGGCACGCGTTGCGGGCCGTCTAGGACGCTTCTTCCGGCGCCTGGGTTGCCTTGACGAAGATGGGCGCCACCAGCAAGCCCAGCTCGAACAGCAGGCACATAGGGATGGCCAGCGAGAACTGGCTGACGACGTCCGGCGGCGTGACGATGGCGGCAATCACGAAGGCGCCAACGATGATGTAGGGACGCACTTCCTTGAGTTTCGCGATGGACACAAGCCCCATGCGCACGAGGATCACCACCACCACGGGCACTTCGAAGGTGGCGCCAAAGGCCAGGCACATCGACATGACGAAATCGAGATAGTTTTCGATATCGGGAGTCACCGCGATCGACGATGGCGAAAAGTCGCTGATGAAGTGAAAGACGCGGCCAAACACGAAGAAATAGCAGAAGGCCACGCCAGCGATGAACAGCAGCGACGACGAGATGACCAGCGGCGCGATCAGGCGCTTTTCATGCGTGTACAGACCGGGGGCGATGAAGGCCCACATCTGATACAGCACCCAGGGCAAGGCGACGATGAAGGCGATCACCAGCGTCACTTTCATCGGCACGAGGAACGGCGAAATGACGCCGGTGGCAATCATTTTCGAGCCGGCTGGCAGCGAGGCGATCATCGGCTCCGCAATAAAATCGTAGATTTGCGAGGGGCCGGGCCAGTAGAACAGCACGGCACAGACGACGGCGATGCCGATCGAGGCCTTGACCAGGCGGTTGCGCAGCTCGACCAGATGCGAGATAAAAGTTTCTTCCACCGGAGATTTGCTACTCATGAGTAAAAGGAGGAGGAACTGGCGCGCGGACGGAAGCGCGCCACGCGGGCGGCCGCCGACTGCACGTGCAGCTTGCCGCCATGGCGCTGCTTGTACCAGCCAGGGATGGCGGAATTGCGCACCAGCTTCTTGCGGCGGAATTCGCGCGCCTTGCGGGCCAGGTCATCGTTGGTGGCGCGCAGCATGGCTTCATGGGCATCGTGATGCCCCTCATACGAGCTGGAATCGCCGCGCCAGGCGTTTTCCACCTCGGCCAGGTTGCCGGAGATCGAGTTTTCCACGCCATGCATGGATTTCTCCACGCTTTGCTTGACGGAATGGGCTGCATCCTGCACTTCCTTCTGCAGGTTTTTCAGCTCTTCCATCTCAATTTCGCGCGACACTTCGGATTTCACCTGGTTCAGATAGCGTTGCGCGCGGCCATACAGGGTGCCGGCCATGCGCGCCACTCTCGGCAACTTTTCAGGGCCGATGACTATCAACGCAACCACGCCGATGATGGCGATTTTAGAGAGACCGAGATCGATCATAAGCGGACAAGGGCTGTTACCGGACGAGGCAAGCGCCCCGCCACGCTATCAGAACTTGCTTTTCTCTTTCGTCTCGACGTCGATGGTGCTTTTGTCGGCCACTTGCGATGGCGCAGCAGGAGGGGTATTGGCTGCCGGAGCGTCATCTTCGCCCTTGACGCCATCCTTGAAGCCTTTGACGGCCTTGCCGATATCACCGCCGATATTGCCCAGTTTCTTGGTGCCGAAGACCAGCATCACAATGACCAGAACGATCACCCAGTGCCAAATACTCAATGAACCCATCACATTCTCCTTGCGGGACGGTGCCCGAATAGCGTCAACCAATGCCGGTAGTATACACGTGAACCCGGCGCACGGCGAAATCAGTGCTGGCCGCGCCAGGGACGGGGGCCACCGTACACGTGCATGTGCAGGTGATACACCTCTTGCCCGCCGTTCGGGCCGCTGTTGATCATGGTCTTGAAGCCGCCGGCAGGCGTGCCATCGGCGTCATAGCTGACGGCGCAGCCGAACTCGGCAGCGAGTTTCGGCGCCAGGCGCAGCAGCTTGCCCAGCATTTCCGTGTGGCTATCGTCACAATCGGACAGGCTGGCCACGTGGCGCTTCGGGATCAACAGCAGATGCACGGGGGCGGCCGGGTTGATGTCCTTGAAGGCCAGCAAGTCCTCGTCTTCATACACGATGGTCGAGGGAATTTGTTTTGCAGCAATTTTGCAAAAAATGCAGTTATCCACGCACGCTCCAATCAGGTCAGTGTTTGTCTGTTTCGCCGGCGTCGCGCAGCTCATCCTTGCGCGCCGCCTTTTCTTCCAGGCCGGACAGGCCTTCGCGGCGCGCCAGCTCGTCGAGCACCTGCTGCGGCGTCAGGTCGAACTGCGCCAGCATCACCAGCGAGTGGAACCACAGGTCGGCGCATTCGTACAAGACCTTCGACGAGTCGTTGTCGCGGCGCGCATCCTTGGCGGCCATCACGGTTTCCGTCGCCTCTTCGCCGATTTTTTTCAGGATGGCGTCATCGCCCTTGGCAAACAGACGTGCGACATACGACGTGGCGGGGTCGCCGCCATTGGCCAGCTTGCGCGATTCGATCACGGCGGCCAGGCGTTTTAACGTTTCACTCATTTGCTCTTGCTTTCCGCGTAAATCGTCTCAGGGTCTTTCAGGACGGGGTCGGTGACTTGCCATTCGCCCGTTTTTTCGTCGCCTTCGAACTTCTGGAAGAAGCACGAATGGCGGCCCGTATGGCAGGCGATGCCGCCCGCTTGCTCGATTTTCAGCAAGACCACGTCTTCGTCGCAATCGAGGCGGATTTCCAGCACCTTTTGCGTGTGGCCCGATTCTTCGCCCTTGTGCCACAGTTTCTTGCGCGAACGGCTCCAGTACACGGCCTCGCCCAGTTCCACCGTGCGCGCCAGCGCGTCGCGGTTCATCCAGGCGAACATCAGCACGTCATTGCTGCCCGCTTCCTGCGCGATCACGGGCACCAGGCCGTGCTCGTCCCATTTGATCTTTTTCAGCCACTTGGCATTGCTTGCTACGATGGTTCCGTTTTGCATGTTCTTCTATCCTGCCTGTATTTACTGCTGATCTTTACGCCAGGCGCATGGGAATGCCCTGCTGCGCCATGAAACGCTTGGCTTCCTGTACCGTGTGCTGGCCATAGTGGAAGATGCTGGCGGCCAGCACGGCGTCCGCGCGGCCCACCTTGATGCCATCGACCAGATCCTGCAAGCCGCCCACGCCGCCCGAGGCGATGACGGGAATGCTGACGGCATCGGACACGCCGCGCGTCAGGCCCAGGTCGAAGCCGACCTTGGTGCCATCGCGGTCCATGCTGGTGAGCAAGATTTCGCCGGCGCCCAGGCTTTCCATTTTACGCGCCCACTCGAACGCGTCCAGGCCCGTGGCAGTGCGCCCGCCATGGGTAAACACTTCCCACTTGCCGGGCGACACCTGCTTGGCGTCGATGGCGACGACGATGCATTGCGAGCCGTGCTTTTGCGAGGCTTCGTACACCAGTTGGGGATTCGTCACGGCCGAGGTGTTGATGCTGACCTTGTCGGCGCCCGCGTTGAGCAGCCGGCGCACGTCTTCCACCACGCGCACGCCGCCGCCCACGGTCAGCGGAATGAACACTTGCGACGCCACGGCTTCGATGATGTCGAAGATCAGGCCGCGGTTGTCGCTGGACGCGGTAATGTCGAGGAAAGTGATTTCATCGGCGCCCTGCTCGTCATAACGGCGGGCAATTTCCACCGGGTCGCCGGCGTCGCGCAATTCCGTGAAATTGACGCCTTTGACAACGCGACCATTCGTCACGTCGAGGCAGGGGATGATACGTTTTGCAAGCATGATGGTATCCAGATTGTCGCCAGGCCAGGGCATGCACGCGCACGCCCCGGCCAGGCAGGCTTAAACGGCGGCGTCGGTCAGTTCGTCGGCGCGTTCCTGCGCCTGCGCCAGGTCGATCGTGCCTTCATAGATGGAACGGCCGCAGATCACGCCTTCGATGCCTTCGGCCTGGACCGCGCACAGCGCTTCCACGTCGCCGATATTGTGCAGGCCGCCCGAGGCGATAACGGGGATCTTGACGGCTTGCGCCAGCTTGACGGTGGCCTCGATATTGATGCCGCCCATCATGCCGTCGCGGCCGATGTCCGTATAGATGATCGATTCGACGCCGTAGGCTTCGAATTTTTTCGCCAGGTCGATCACTTCGTGGCCCGACATCTTGCTCCAGCCATCCGTTGCCACTTTGCCATCCTTGGCATCGAGACCGACGATGATGTGGCCCGGGAAGGCGCTGCAGGCGTCGTGCAGGAAACCGGGGCTTTTCACGGCCGCCGTGCCGATGATGATGTAGGTGATGCCGGCGTCGAGGTAGCGCTCGATGGTGTCGAGGTCGCGGATGCCGCCGCCCAGCTGCACGGGGATTTCCTCGATGTCGTTTTCCACGGCGAAATCCTGCACGGCTTTCAGGATGGCCTTGACGGCGCCTTCGTTCTTCGGCTTGCCGGCAAAGGCGCCGTTCAAGTCGACCAGGTGCAGCCGGCGCGCGCCTTGCATCAGCCAATGGCGGGCCATGTCGGCCGGGTCTTCGGAAAATACGGTGGCGAGTTCCATATCGCCTTGTTTCAGGCGTACGCAGTGACCGTCTTTCAGGTCGATGGCGGGAATAAGCAGCATGGTCAGTGTGGTTTAAAAGTGAGTGAGAGGCGGAAAAAAAGCCGGAGAGCCAACGTTAAGGTTGCCAGTGAACAAAGTTCTTGTACAGCTGCAAGCCAGCGGCAGCACTTTTTTCAGGGTGAAACTGTGTCGCGAAAATATTATCACGAGCGACGGCGCAAGCGAACGGCGCACCATAGACAGTCTCGCCCACCGTGTGCGCCGCCTCTTGAGGTTGAGCAAAATAGCTGTGCACGAAGTAAAAATACGCGTTGTCGGCAATGCCATCCCACATGACATGGGACGCCGTCTGCCGCACTTGGTTCCAGCCCATTTGCGGCACCTTGAAGCGCGAGCCATCTTCCTGCACCTGGCCGTCGAGCTGAAAGCGCACGACTTTGCCTGGCAACAAGCCCAGACCGGCCGCATTGCCTTCTTCACTGCCGTCGAACAACATTTGCTCGCCGATGCATACGCCCAGAACGGGCTTGCTGTCGGCGGCGCGCAGCAGCGCTTCGAGCACGCCCGATTCGCGCAGGCTGCGCATGCAGTCAGGCATGGCGCCCTGGCCCGGCAAGACGATGCGGTCGGCGCTGTCGATGTCTTCCACCGCGCCGGAAATGCGTACGTCGGCTTCCGGCGCCACGGCGCGCAGCGCTTGCGCTACCGAGCGCAAATTGCCCATGCCGTAATCCACCACCACAATTTTATTCATGTTTGATCCCGGAATCTACACTATAGCGAGAGCGGCGCTTACAGGCTGCCCTTGGTCGATGGAATGATGCCGGCCGCGCGCTCGTCGAGCTCGGCAGCCATGCGCAGCGCGCGGCCAAAGGCCTTGAACACGGTTTCGCATTGATGGTGGGCATTCGTGCCGCGCAGGTTGTCGATATGCAATGTCACGCCCGCATGGTTGACGAAGCCGCGGAAAAATTCCAAGGTCAGGTCGACGTCGAAGCCGGCGATCATGGCGCGCGTAAACGGGATGTGGTATTCGATGCCCGGGCGGCCCGAGAAATCGAGCACCACGCGCGACAGCGCCTCGTCCAGCGGCACATACGCGTGGCCGTAGCGGCGGATGCCCTTCTTGTCGCCGATGGCCTTGGCCACGGCCATGCCCAGGGTGATGCCCACGTCTTCCACCGTATGGTGGTTATCGATATGCACGTCGCCCGTCGCTTCGATATCCAGGTCGATCAAGCCGTGGCGGGCGATCTGGTCCAGCATATGGTCGAGGAAGGGCACGCCCGTATTGAGCTTTTGCTGGCCCGTGCCGTCCAGGTTGAGGGCGACGCGAACTTGCGTCTCATTGGTGTTGCGCGTGATTTCTGCGGTGCGGTTCATGGGAGGCTCTGGCGATAGGCTAAACGAGGGATGCCTTGAAGGCATCGTAAAAAAGGGAATTTTCTTCCGGGGTGCTGACGCTGATGCGCAGGCAATTGGCCAGCGCAACATGCATTTTACTCATATTTTTAATTAAAACCCTGCGGGCAAGCAGTTTTGCGCAAACATCGTCGGAATCAGCCACACGAATCAGAAGAAAATTTGCCTTCGAGGGAAACACGGTCACGCCGGGCAGTTCCGCCAGGCGCAGCGCCAGGTCGTCGCGCGCGCTGTTGAGCAGGGCCGCCTGGGCATTGAGCACGTCGAGATGATCGAGCGCGAATTCGGCCGCCGCCTGCGTCAGCACATTCACGTTATACGGCGGGCGCACTTTTTCAAATTGCGCCAGCAGGGCCGGCGCGGCCGACATGTAGCCGAGGCGGATGCCGGCCAGGCCCAGTTTCGACACGGTGCGCATCACCACCAGGTTTTCGAACTCGGGCAAACGGCCCATGAAGCTGTGCTGCGCGAACGGCTCATACGCTTCGTCGACGACGGCGATGCCCGTGTCGCCCAGGGCCGCCAGGATGCGTTCGATATCGGCAGCGGCAAACAGGTTGCCCGTCGGGTTGTTCGGATAGGCGAGGAAGACCAGCGCCGGGCGGTGCTCTTCGATCGCCGCCAGCATGGCGTCCATGTCCAGGCTGAAGTCCGGATTCAACGGCACGCCGACGAAATCCATGCCGGCGAACTGCGCCGAGCGCGCATACATGACGAAGGCGGGCACGGGCGCCAGCAGCACGGCGCGCTTGCCCGGCTCCTGGCGGGCGCATGCCATGGCCAGGATGGAAATGAGTTCATCGGAGCCGTTGCCCAGCATGACGTCAAAGCCGGCGGGCACGCCCAGCTTGGCGCAGATGGCCGCCTGCAGGCTGGCGTACGACGGTGGATAGCGGTTCAGCGCCACGCCGGCCAGGCGCGCGCCCAGCTCCTCGCGCAGATGCTGCGGCAGCGGATACGGGTTTTCCATCGCATCGAGTTTGATGTAACCGCTGGCATCGGCTACCTGGTAGCTTTTGACGGCCCGCACATCGGAGCGCACGGTGTTGCTGATTAACTGATCGAGGAAAGACATGCTGCAAACACTCCTGATGGAATTAAATGGAGACTAAATGACGACGTCGTCCGGCACGGCGGCGCTGCGCGCCTTGCGGGCCGGCGCTTTTTTCACGGCGGGCGGTTTCTTCACGGCGGCCGGTTTTTTGGCCGCTGCCGGTTTCTTCGCTGCCGCCTTGGCGGGCTTGGTCGCGGCCAATGTGGCCGGTTCGGCCAGCTCCTGCGTCAATGCCGCCAGCCGCTGTTCGATGATGGCGCAGTAGTCGGGGTTCAGTTCAAAGCCGACGAAATCGCGCCCGCAGCGCTTCGCCGCCAGGGCCGTGGTGCCGCTGCCCATGAACAGGTCGAGCACCACGCCGCCGGGCGGGCACGACGCCTTGAGCATGCGCTCGATGATCTCGAGCGGCTTTTGTGTCGGGTGGTCGGCCCGTTCCGGGTGTTCCTTGTGCAGGCGCGACACGCTCCACAAGTCTTTCGGGTTGTAGCCCACTTCCAGCCATTTGGCGCCGATGAAGATCGAGCGCGAACGGGCTTTCTTGGTGGCCGCGTCGTAGGCGATGCGCACCGCGTCAAGGTCGAAGTAATAATCCTTGCGCTTGACGAAGAAGCCGATGGTATCGTGCACCGATGAAAAGCTGCGCACGCTGCCGCCCATGGACGGCACGCGGCGGTCCCAGATGATTTCATTCATCATCGCCATGCGCTGTTTCAGCATGACGAAGATCTCTGGCGAATAGCGCCAGGTGAGGAAGATATACAGGCTGCCGTTGGCTTTCAGCTTGGGCAGTGCCGCATCGATCCATTCTTCCGTCCAGCGCAGGTAATCGGCCACCGACTGCTGGTCCGAGGCATTGCCGTAATCCTTGCCCAGGTTGTACGGCGGATCCGTCAGGATCAGGTCCACCGAACCATCGGGAATGCGCGCCAGCCCTGCCAGCGCATCTTCGCAATAGACCCGGTTGACCCAGTCCGGCTGCTCCGCCATATTCGTCATGGCTGCGGCTTCAGACGCAGTTCGGCGCTGCGTGCGTGCGCTTGCAAGCCTTCGCCATACGCCAGCGTGGCAGCGACACGGCCCAGGGTTTGCGCGCCCGCTTCACTGACGTGAATGATGGACGAGCGCTTCTGGAAATCGTACACGCCCAGCGGCGACGAAAAGCGCGCCGTGCGCGAAGTCGGCAGCACGTGATTGGGACCGCAGCAATAGTCGCCCAGCGATTCGGACGAGAAGCGGCCCAGGAACATCGCGCCCGCATGGCGGATCTGCTCGGCCCACTGCTGCGGGTTTTCCGCCGAGATTTCCAGGTGTTCCGCGGCGATGCTGTTGGCGATCTCGCACGCTTCCTCCATGCTGCGCACCTTGATCAGCGCGCCCCTGTCCTGCAGCGAGGTGCTGATGGTGGCCTGGCGCGGCATCGTCGGCAGCAGCTTGGCGATGCTCTCTTCGACTTGGGCGATGTAGTCGGCGTCAGGGCACAGCAGAATCGCCTGCGCCAGTTCGTCGTGCTCGGCCTGCGAAAACAGATCCATCGCGACCCAGTCCGGGTCCGTCGTGCCGTCGCACAGCACCAGGATTTCCGATGGCCCGGCGATCATGTCGATGCCGACGATGCCGAACACGCGGCGCTTGGCGGCGGCCACATAGGCGTTGCCGGGGCCGACGATTTTATCCACGGCGGCAATCGTCTGCGTGCCGTAGGCCAGCGCGCCAACGGCCTGCGCGCCGCCGATGGTGATCACGCGCGTCACGCCGGCAATCGCCGCGGCGGCCAGCACCATCTGGTTTTTCACGCCGTCCGGCGTCGGCACCACCATGATGATCTCGCCCACGCCCGCCACGTGCGCGGGAATGGCGTTCATCAGCACGGACGACGGGTAGGCGGCCTTGCCGCCCGGGACGTAGATGCCGACCCGGTCGAGCGGCGTGATCTTCTGGCCCAGCACCGTGCCATCGGGCTCGGTATAGCTAAAACCGCGCAATTCCTCGCGCTGGCGTTCGTGGAAGGCGCGGATGCGCTGCGCGGCGATCTGCAGCGCCTCGCGCTGCGCCGACGGCAAGCCGTTCAGGGCCGCCTGCAATTCGGCTTGCGAAATATCAAAGGCCGCCATTTCCGCCGCGCCGCCATGCGGGATGCGGTCGAAACGGTTGGTGTATTCCAGTACGGCGGCATCGCCGCGCGTTTTCACATCGGCCAGGATTTTCGCGACCGACATTTCAATCGCTGCATCGGTGCCCGCCTCGAACGCCAGCAGCGTGTCGAGCGATTGTTGGAAACCATCCTGGCTTGAATCGAGCTTGCGTATCTGTATCGGCATAATCGGCTTTCTGCTACTGAATGTGTCTAGGCTTGCGAGGCGCGTTCAAACGCCTCGATAATCGGCTGCAAGCGCTCGCGCTTGAGCTTGAGCGCAGCCTGGTTGACCACCAGGCGCGACGAGATTTCCATGATGTGCTCGACCTCGACGAGGTTATTCGCGCGCAAGGTGCTGCCCGTGCTGACCAGGTCGACGATGGCATCGGACAGGCCGACCAAAGGCGCCAGCTCCATCGAGCCATACAGCTTGATCAGGTCGACGTGCACGCCCTTGGCGGCGAAGTGCTCGCGCGCCGTGTGCACGAACTTGGTGGCCACGCGCAGGCGCGCGCCCTGGTGCACGGCCTTTTCGTAATCAAAACCGGCCTGCACCGCCACCGACATGCGGCAGGCGGCGATATTCAGGTCGATCGGCTGGTACAGGCCTTCGCCGCCGTGTTCGAGCAGGACATCCTTGCCCGCCACGCCGAAATCGGCCGCGCCGTACTGCACGTAGGTCGGCACGTCGCTGGCGCGCACGATGATGACGCGCACGTTCGGATCGTTGGTGGCCAAAATCAGCTTGCGCGAGGTCTCCGGGTTTTCCAGCACCCGGATGCCGGCCGCTTCCAGCAGCGGCATGGTGTCCTCAAAAATGCGGCCTTTCGAGAGCGCCAGTATCAGCTGCGAATTGTCGCCCGTGTTCGATCCGTTCATGCTCGTTCCTTGTTATTTGATGCGTACGATGTTCGCGCCGACGGCGGAGAGCTTCACTTCCATGCGGTCGTAGCCGCGGTCGAGGTGATAGATGCGGTCGATCAGCGTTTCGCCGTCGGCGGCCAGGGCCGCGATCACCAGCGACGCCGAGGCGCGCAGGTCGGTCGCCATCACGGGCGCGCCGCGCAGCTGCTTGACGCCGGCGATGATGGCCGTGTTGCCCTCGATGGTGATATCGGCGCCCAGGCGGTTCATTTCCTGCACGTGCATGAAGCGGTTCTCGAAAATCGTCTCGGTGACGCGGCTGGCGCCGTTGGCGATCGTGTTCACGGCCATGAACTGCGCCTGCATGTCGGTCGGGAAGCCCGGGTATTCCGTCGTGCGGAAGCTGACGGGGTTCGGACGGGCCGACATCTCGGCGCGGATCCAGTCGGCGCCGAAGGTCATCGTCAGGCCCATGGCGCGCAGCTTGTCGAGCGCCGCGTCGAGGATATCGGTGCGCACGTTGCGCAGGGTGATGTCGCCACCGGTGGCCGCCACGGCGCACAGGAAGGTGCCCGTTTCGATACGGTCGGCGATCACCGCGTGGGAAGCGCCGTGCAAGGCGTCCACGCCCTGGATCACCAGGCGGCTGGTGCCGATGCCGTCGATCTTCGCGCCCATGGCCACCAGCAGGTGCGCCAGGTCGGTCACTTCCGGTTCGCAGGCGGCGTTTTCCAGGATGGTCTCGCCTTCGGCCAGGGTCGCGGCCATCAGCAGGTTCTCGGTGCCGGTGACGGTGATCATGTCGGTGACGATGCGCGCGCCTTTCAGCTTGGCGCACTTGGCGTAGATGTAGCCCGCCTCGATGCGGATCTCGGCGCCCAGCGCTTCCAGGCCCTTGATGTGCTGGTCGACGGGGCGCGAACCGATGGCGCAGCCGCCCGGCAGCGAGACCTTGGCTTCGCCGAAGCGCGCCAGCATGGGGCCCAGCACGAGAATCGAGGCGCGCATGGTTTTCACCAGTTCATACGGCGCTTCCAGAGTGTCGATGGCGCTGCCGTTGAGGACCACACGGTCGCCGTCCTGCTGCACTTTCAGGCCCGTCTGGCCCAGCAGTTTCAACATGGTGGCCACGTCGTGCAAATGCGGCACGTTGGTCAGGTCCAGGTCGCCCGCAGTCAGCAGACCGGCGCACAGGATGGGCAGGGCGGCGTTTTTCGCGCCGGAGATGGCGATGTCGCCGTTCAGGCGGTTGCCGCCGTTGATGAGGAGCTTGTCCATGTGCTTATCCTTGGAATTCTTCAGGTGTCAGGGTTTTCATCGACAGCGCGTGGATTTCTTCGCGCATGCGGTCGCCCAGCGCCGCGTAGACGATCTGGTGGCGCTGGATCAAACGCTTGCCGGCAAACGCGGGCGAGACGATCACGGCCTGGAAGTGCTGGCCATCGCCCTCCACTTCGAGGTGCGTGCATTCGAGGCCGGCCGACAGATAGCCGTGGATCAGTTCTGGAGTGGTGGTCACGATAAGTCCTTGATATTGAATAATGTAGTGATGGGGTGTGCCGCAATTAGTGGCGTAATCGGTAACCGCTTTTCAGCAGGCGGATCGACGCCAGCGCCAGGATCACGAGGAAGCCGGCGACGATGGACAGGCTGAGCCACGGGCTGACGTCGGACACGCCGAAGAAGCCGTAACGGAAGCCGTCGATCATGTAGAAGAAGGGGTTCAGGTGCGACACCGTCTGCCAGAATGGCGGCAGCGAATGGATCGAATAGAACACGCCCGACAGGAAGGTGGCCGGCATGATCAGGAAGTTCTGGAAGGCGGCCAGCTGGTCGAATTTCTCGGCCCAGATGCCGGCGATCAGGCCCATGGTGCCCAGCATCGCGGCGCCAAGAAACGCGAAGACGACGATCCACAGCGGCGCGACATACGACAGGTCGGCGAACCAGCAAGTGATGGCAAACACGCCAAAGCCCACGGCCAGGCCGCGCGCGACGGAAGCGAGTACATACGCCGAGAAGATTTCCCAGTGCGACAGGGGCGTCAGCAGCACGAACACCAGGTTGCCCGTGATCTTCGACTGGATCAGCGAGGACGAGGAATTGGCAAACGCGTTTTGCAGCACGCTCATCATCACCAGGCCGGGAATCAAAAAGGCGGTGTAGCTGACGCCGGGGCTCGGCTCCACGCGGCCATCGAGCACATGGCCGAATACCAGCAGGTACAGCATCGACGTGAGCACGGGCGCGGCCACGGTTTGCGTCGCCACTTTCCAGAAGCGCAGCGTCTCTTTGTAGACGAGGGTGCGAAATCCTGTCGAAATCATACGGTACCTTTATCCATGATCTGCAAGAAGATATCTTCCAGGTCGGCTTGTTGCAATTGCATTTCATCGATCTCGGTGCCCGCTTCGCGCAGGCGGGCGAGGATTTTTTCGACTTCGCTGTATTCGTTGACGCGCAGGCTGAACTTGTTCGGCGCCTGCTGTTCTTCCGGGTGCAGCACCAGGTGCTGCAGGTCGGCCGGCAAGGCGCCGTGTTTCAGGTGCACCTGCAGCTGCGAGCCGGCGATGCGGCGGATCAGGGCCGACATGGTGTCGAGCGCCACCACCTTGCCCGTCTTCAGCATGGCCACGCGCTGGCACATGGCTTGCGCCTCTTCCAGGTAGTGGGTGGTCAGGACGACCGTGTGGCCGCCTTCGCGGTTCAGGCGCGAGATGAACTTCCACAGGGTCTGGCGCAGTTCCACGTCGACGCCGGCAGTCGGCTCATCGAGCACGATCACGGGCGGCTTGTGCACCAGCGCCTGGGCCACCAGCACGCGACGCTTCATGCCGCCGGACAGGGCGCGCATATTCGTGTCGGCCTTGCCGGTGAGGTCGAGGTTTTCCATGACCTCGTCGATCCACTTGTCGTTGTTCGGCAGGCCGAAGTAACCGGACTGCAGGCGCAGGGTTTCGCGCACGGTGAAGAACGGGTCGAACACCAGTTCCTGCGGCACCACGCCCAGGTTGCGGCGCGCATTGCGGAAGTCCGTGACGACATCGTGGCCGTGGATCTTGACGGTGCCCGCGTCGGGGCGTATCAGGCCGGCGATGATGGAAATGAGGGTCGTCTTGCCGGCGCCATTCGGGCCGAGCAGGCCGAAAAATTCGCCTTCCTCGATGGCCAGCGACACGCCGCCCAGCGCCTTGAGCGATTTATAGCTCTTTTCTACATTCGTTATTTGAATTGCGGTCATGTGCTTGTTTCAAGTGTAATGCGTCTGGTGTGATGCGCCAGTTGCCGGAGACATCCAGGCCGGCAGGCCGGTGCAGGGCGCCGCCTTCAGGCGAGGACGGCGCAACAGTCAATTATAGTTGGAAAATTCGTGGAACACTTGGAGATCAATCCGGCGGCGCTGCTGGCCTGCCGGCTTGAAAGCTACTGCTGATGCGGGGAGTGGGACAGGATCAATGATGATGCAGGTCGGACGGGCTGCGTTCGGCGTGGCCGCCGGCGCTGGCGCAGTCGTCGGCGCTCAGGGTGCTCGAGACGAGCGAGCAGACGCCATACAGCTTGGTGAGGTTTTTCAGGTTGTTCGGCAGGTTTTTCAGCTCCAGCACGCCGCCAGCATCCTGCGCGGCGCGTTGCCACGTCAGCATGACGGAGACGGCTGCCGAATCGACGGCCTTGACGTTGCGCAAGTCAAACTTCGTCTGACCTGAGCGGATGGCGTCCAGACCCTGCTCCAATGCCGAAGTGGCATTGTGCACGGTCAGGGAAGTCAGGGACTGCAAGGTGTCGAGAGAGTCTGGCATGGCGTCGGGCTGCGCTGGTCTGGAGCTGGGTCAGGAGCTATATGATAGCCGATTATTTGGCTTTGGCAGCGGGACGGCTGGCCAGGGCCTTGTTTTTCGCGGCCAGGGTCTTGATCAGGCCATCGATGCCGCCTTTGCTGATCTCGCTGGCAAAGCTGCTTTTGTACGTTTCCACCAGCCACGCGCCAAGCACGTTGATGTCATAGATCTTCCAGCCGGACGGGGTTTTCGCCACGCGGTAGTTCAGGGGCACGGGTTCGCCGCGCGCCACGTTCACCTGCGAGCGCACTTCCACTTCCGTATCGCTAGGATCGGCGCGCAGCGGCTTGAATTCCACGGTCTCGTTCTTGATCTGCGACAAGGCGCCCGAGTATGTGTAGATCAGCAGGGTGCGGAATTCCGCGGCCAGCTGCTTTTGCTGGTCGGGCGTGGCATCGCGCCAGTGGCGGCCGGCGGCCAGCGCCGTCATGCGCTGGAAATCCACGTACGGCAAGATCTTGCTTTCCACCAATTCCGTGACGCGCTTGATATCGCCAGCCTGGATGGCCTTGTCCGACTTGGCCGTGTCGATCACGTCCTGGCTGATGCGTTTGACCAATACGTCCGGCGCTTCCACGGCGGGGGCGGCCTGGGCGGCGGTGGCAAAGGCGATGGTGGCCATCGCCAGCAGTTGTTTCATCAATTTCATGGTTTACCTTTCATGGTGTTGCTATGCACCGGCTGGCGTTGATCGCAGCCGTGGTGTTCCTGTACCGGAGTTTACTCCTGCGACTTGGCCTCGGATGCAACGGTATTGCTACCAGATGTTACGAGGTCCGCAGGTGCCAGCTGGGCGGCAACCTTGGCGGGCGGCGCTTCTACCGGGGCCGCCTGGGGTTTCGCATCGTACTCCGGCTCGTAATCGCTGGTGTCGTTTTTTGGCACTTTGCGGTCGCGGCGGTCCGTATCGCCATCGAAAACCTTGCTTTCGCGCGCCTGCAGGAAGCCGTCGCGGATGAATTCATAACGGTCCAGCGCGGCCGCTTCCATCAGATTGGTCGCGTCGAGCAGCGCGGCGCGCTTGTCGACCACGCGCGTCACCGTGCCGATATTGCGCACATTGACCGGATCCTTGTAGCGCCACGGGTCGCCCGCGATATCGAGCGGCAGGGCCGCCGTGTCGCGCACGGTCGATGGGCCCAGCAGCGGCAGCATCACGTACGGACCCGACTGGACGCCATACCAGCCCAGGGTCTGGCCAAAGTCTTCGCTATGCTTAGGGATGCCCGCCTGCGAGGCGATATCGATCAGGCCAAGGATACCGAAAGTCGAGTTCATGCTGACGCGCACGACGTCTTGCAAGCCCGCTTCACCCTTGCCTTGCAATAAGTTGTTTACGGCGCTCCACACGTCGGACAAGTTGCCGAAGAAGTTGCCCACGCCCGTTTGCACGAACGATGGCGTGACTTTCTTGTAAGCCGTGGCGACCGGTTTCAGGGCCACCTGGTCAACGGTGTCGTTGAACTTGAACATGGCGCGGTTATACCCTTCCAGCGGGTCGCGCGGGTTGGTGCCGGTGGCGCAAGCGCTCACGCTGGCGGCGATGGCCATGGCCAGGCCGATACGTACCAGGCTGCCTTGGGATTGCTTGGTCGACTCGCTCATTTGCTGTCCTTTCCTTCCGCTGCCTTGCTGTAGATGAACTGATTGATCAGGTCTTCCAGCACTGTGGCCGATTGAGTACGGGCGATCTTGTCGCCCTCTGCCAGGTTCGCCAAATCGCCGCCTGCTTCCAGGCCGATATATTGCTCACCCAGCAAACCGGCCGTCAAAATCTTGGCCGAGCTGTCTTTCGGAAATTTGTAGCCATCTTCGATGTCGAGTTTCACCAGCGCCTGGTAGGTCTTGTCGTCAAAGACGATTTCCGAGACCCGGCCCACAACCACGCCGGCACCCTTGACGGGCGCCTGCGGCTTGAGGCCGCCAATATTGTCGAACTTGGCGCTAATGGTATACGTCTTGCTGAAAGACAGCGAGCTCATATTGCCGGCCTTGAGCGCCAGAAACATCAATGCCGCCACACCCAGCAAGACGAACAAGCCGACCCAGACATCCAAAGATTTACGTTGCATAAACAATCCTAAATAATTTTTACTTGCTGCCGCCTGCGCAACATCTTGCCCAGGCCCGCTGTTTGTAGCTGATCGGCAATTACTTGCTAAACATCAACGCCGTCATCATGAAATCGAGCCACCACACCATCAACGATGAAATGACCACCGTGCGCGTGGTGGCGCCGGACACGTCTTCCGGCGTCGGCTGTGCCTGGTAACCCTGGAACAGCGCGATGAAGGTCACGGCAATACCGAACACCAGGCTCTTGATGGTGCCATTGCCCACTTCCTTCCAGACATCCACGCCGCCTTGCATCTGCGACCAGAACGAGCCTTCATCGACGCCGATCAGCACCACGCCGACCAGATAGCTGCCGATGATGCCGACGGCCGTGAAGATGGCGCCCAGAATCGGCATGGCGATCACGCCGGCCCAGAAACGGGGCGCCAGCACGCGCTGGATCGGGTTTACGGCCATCATTTCCATGGCCGACAATTGCTCGCCCGCCTTCATCAGGCCGATTTCCGCCGTCAGCGACGTGCCGGCGCGGCCCGCGAACAGCAGCGCCGTGACGACCGGGCCCAGTTCGCGCGTCAGGGACAGCGCCACCAGCAAGCCCAGCGACTGTTCGGCGCCGTACGTGGTCAAGGTGTAATACCCTTGCAAGCCCAGCACCATGCCGACAAACAGGCCGGAGACGGCAGTAATCACCAGAGAGCGGTTACCGATAAAAAACAGTTGCTCAATCACCAGACGCGGACGGCGCCACAGCCCGCCCGACGAGGCGATAATGATAAAAAACGAACGCACGGCAAAGCCGAGGTCTTGTACCGAATTGCGCAACCATGCACCGATCGCCGCCAGGAAACGCGCGATCATCGGCCGCCCCCCGTCTGCAGACCCAGGTCGTCGGCCAGCGACTTGCCCGGATAATGGAACGGCACGGGGCCATCGGCCTCGGCATTGACGAACTGCTTGACGTACGGATGCGTCGACACGGCCATCTCGGCCGGCGTGCCGTGCGCCACGATCTTGCCCGATGACAGAAAATAGACATAATCAGCGATGGCGAAACACTCCTTCACATCGTGCGATACCAGGATAGACGTGGAGCCCAGCGCATCGTTCAGATTGCGGATCAAATTCGCCGTCACGCCCATGGAAATCGGGTCCAGGCCGGCGAACGGCTCGTCATACATGATCAGTTCGGGGTCGAGCGCGATGGCGCGCGCCAGCGCGACGCGGCGGCCCATGCCGCCCGAGATCTCGGCCGGCTTCAATTGCGCCGCATTGCGCAGTCCCACGGCGTGCAGCTTCATCAGCACCAGGGTGCGGATCAGCTCTTCATTCAAGTCCGTATGTTCGCGCAGGGGAAACGCCACGTTCTCGAACGCCGTCAAGTCCGTAAACAGGGCGCCGTGCTGGAACAGCATGCCCATCTTGCGGCGCAACTGGTATAACTCATCGGTCCCCAGCGTATGCACGATCTGCCCGTCGACATTCACGGAACCGGAACTGGGACGCAGCTGCCCGCCGATCAGGCGCAATACGGTCGTCTTGCCACTGCCGGAGCCACCCATGACGGCCACAACTTTTCCACGTGGGAAATCCATTTGAAGGCCCGATAAAATCGAACGTTCTCCATAGGCAAAGTGTAAATCACGGATCTCAACAAGATTTGGCACGACGAAGCTCACTATTTTAATGGCGTATTGTAGTGCAGAAACGCCAACCTCTGCTGAGACACCCCTTGGGACAGCCCCGTAAAGGGGAAGAATACAACACTAATGAATCGAAAGTCAGATATTGTAGTGGAAATTCGGCCGCCACATCGCGTCCCTGCCCGATGGCATGCATGGCTGTTGACTTGACAAGTAAAAAGAACAAAGGCCACGTCGCGATCCGCGCCGTGGCCCTGGCAAAAAACGAACAATTGCTCGTTTTTTAGCGTGGCAGCAGGGATGCGCCCATCAGGAACTCATCGACGGCGCGCGCGCACTGGCGCCCTTCGCGGATGGCCCAGACCACCAGCGACTGGCCACGGCGCATGTCGCCTGCCGCAAACACCTTGGCCACCGACGTCTGGTAGCAGCCGGCGCCATCCGTTGTCGCCTTGACATTGCCGCGCGCATCCGTATCGACGCCGAACGCTTCCAGCACTTGTTGCACAGGGGAAACAAATCCCATGGCCAGGAAGACCAGGTCCGCCTTCATCTCGAATTCCGAGTTCGGCACTTCGCTCATCTTGCCGTCTTTCCACTCGACGCGGCAGGCGATCAGCTTTTCCACCTTGCCGCCCTTGCCTTCGAAACGCTTGGTGGCCACGGCCCAGTCGCGCTCGCAGCCTTCCTCGTGCGAGGACGAGGTGCGCAGCTTGGTCGGCCAGTAAGGCCAGACCAGCGGCTTGTTTTCCTGTTCCGGCGGCTGCGGCATCAGTTCGAACTGGGCCACCGAGGCGGCGCCATGGCGGTTCGAGGTGCCGACGCAGTCGGAACCCGTGTCGCCGCCGCCGATCACCACCACATGCTTGCCCGTCGCCTTGATCTGGTCCTTGAGCTTGTCGCCCGCGTTGACCTTGTTTTGCAACGGCAGGAAATCCATGGCGAAATGCACGCCTTTCAGCTCGCGGCCCGGCACGGGCAAGTCGCGCGGCTGCTCGGCGCCGCCGGCCATGATGACGGCGTCGAATTCTTTTTCCAGGTCTTCCGGGAAAATGGTTTCCTTGGCCCAGTTGTTGACGTGGGCCGGGAAATCCTTGCCCACCAGCACGCTAGTGCGGAAGACCACGCCTTCGGCTTCCATCTGTTTCACGCGCAGGTCGATGTGCGATTTTTCCATCTTGAAGTCGGGGATGCCGTAACGCAGCAAGCCACCGACCCGGTCGCTCTTTTCAAACACGGTGACGGCATGGCCGGCGCGCGCCAGCTGCTGCGCCGCCGCCAGGCCCGCGGGGCCGGAACCGACGATGGCCACTTTCTTGCCGGTGCTGAATCCCGCCGGCTGCGGCGTGACCCAGCCGTGTTCCCAGCCCATGTCGATGATTTTATGTTCGATGGACTTGATGCCGACCGGATCTTCGTGGATGCCCAGGGTGCATGCCGATTCGCACGGCGCCGGGCAGATGCGGCCCGTAAATTCCGGGAAGTTATTCGTCGAATGCAAGATGTCCAGCGCTTCGCGGTAGGCGCCGCGGTACACCAGGTCATTCCAGTCAGGAATGATGTTATTCACGGGGCAACCCGTGGTGCAGAAGGGAATGCCGCAATCCATGCAGCGCGCGCCTTGCACGGTCGCTTGCGCGTCCGACAGGTGCAGCACGAATTCCTTGTAGTTCTTCAGACGCGCGGCAGGCTCCAGATAGTGTTCGTCCTGGCGCTTGAATTCCATGAAGCCGGTAATTTTACCCACGATGTTTCCTTTGTATTTGCTGGCTGGGAGCGGCTTGGCCGCTCCCTGTCATTGCTCTATGCGATTGATCTTGGCTGGCTCAGGCGGCGACGGCTTGGACTTCCATGGCGGCATCGGCAGCCATCTCAATCAGCGCGCGCTTGTATTCGTTCGGGAAGACCTTCACGAACTTGCCGCGCGCCGCGGCCCAGTCGTCCAGCAGGACACGGGCGCGGGTGCTGCCCGTGTGCTTGAAGTGACGCTCGATCAGGCGCTTGAGGATGACCTCGTCGGCTTCCGGCACGCCGTCGCGGTGCTGCGTATGCCAGGCATCGCGGTCGAGGTGCTGTTCCACTGCGGACACGACCTTGTCCAGGCTGACCATGGCCGTGTTGCACTTGCTGGCAAAGTCGCCGGCCGGGTCATACACATAGGCGATGCCGCCCGACATGCCGGCCGCGAAGTTGCGTCCCGTGTTGCCCAGGACCACCACCGTGCCGCCCGTCATGTATTCGCAGCCATGGTCGCCCAGGCCCTCGACCACCGTGGTGGCGCCCGAGTTGCGCACGGCAAAGCGTTCGCCCGCCACGCCATTGAAGAAGGCTTCGCCGGCGATGGCGCCATACAGCACCGTGTTGCCGATGATGATGTTATCCACGGCCCAGCCACGGAATTCCGTATTCGGCCGCACGATGATGCGTCCGCCCGACAGGCCCTTGCCCACGTAATCGTTGCCTTCACCCACCAGGTCGATCGTGATGCCGTGCGCCAGGAAGGCGCAGGCCGACTGACCCGCCGTGCCTTGCAGCTGGATGTGGATGGTGTCGTCCGGCAAGCCGGCATGGCCGTATTTCTTCGCCACTTCGCCGGACAGCATGGTGCCCACCGTGCGGTTCAGGTTGCGCACGGGCGAGATGAAGGAAACGCGCTCGCCCTTTTCCAGCGCCGCGCGCGCTTGCGCGATCAGCTTGTGGTCCAGCGCCTTTTCCAGCGCATGGTCCTGGAATTCTACGTGGCGACAGGCTTGGCCATCCGGCGTTTCCGGCTTGTAGAAGATGGCCGAGAAGTCCAGACCCTGCGCCTTC
The DNA here is from genome assembly GCF_034424625.1 of Janthinobacterium lividum. Taxonomy (NCBI): domain Bacteria; kingdom Pseudomonadati; phylum Pseudomonadota; class Betaproteobacteria; order Burkholderiales; family Oxalobacteraceae; genus Janthinobacterium; species Janthinobacterium lividum. Next base: position 155,321 of record NZ_CP139976.1, read on the forward strand.
CAGTGCGAAATCGCCTTCGACTTGTCCAGCAAGTCCACGCGGCCGATCAGTTCGTCATACGTGCGGATGCCCAGCTGCGCCATCAATTGACGGGCTTCTTCGGCCACGAAGAAGAAGTAATTGACGACATACTCGGGTTTACCCGAGAACTTGGCGCGCAGCACCGGATCTTGCGTGGCCACACCTACCGGGCAGGTATTCAAGTGGCATTTGCGCATCATGATGCAGCCTTCGACCACCAGCGGCGCCGTGGCGAAGCCGATTTCGTCGGCGCCCAGCAGGGCGGCGATGACCACGTCGCGGCCCGTCTTCATCTGGCCATCGGCTTGCACGCGGATGCGGCTGCGCAAGCCGTTCAGTACCAGCGTTTGTTGCGTTTCGGCCAGACCCAACTCCCACGGCGTGCCCGCATGCTTGACGGACGACAATGGCGAAGCGCCCGTGCCGCCGTCGTGGCCGGCGACCACCACGTGGTCGGCTTTCGCCTTGGTCACGCCGGCAGCCACCGTGCCGATGCCCACTTCCGACACCAGCTTCACGGAAATCGAGGCACGCGGGTTGGCATTCTTCAAGTCATGGATCAGCTGCGCCAGATCTTCGATCGAATAGATGTCGTGGTGCGGCGGCGGCGAAATCAGGCCCACGCCCGGCACGGAAAAGCGCAGGCTGGCGATGTATTCCGACACTTTATGACCCGGCAACTGGCCGCCTTCGCCCGGTTTTGCGCCCTGCGCCATCTTGATCTGGATCTGGTCGGCCGAATTCAGGTAGGCGGCCGTGACGCCGAAACGTCCGGACGCCACCTGCTTGATGCGCGAACGCATGGAATCGCCTTCCTGCAGCGGAATGTCGACGACGATCTGCTCGGCGCCCACGACGGAAGCCATGGTGTCGCCCTGGCGGATCGGGATGCCCTTCAATTCCTGCGTGTAGCGGTTCGGATCTTCGCCGCCTTCGCCCGTGTTCGACTTGCCGCCGATGCGGTTCATGGCCACGGCCAGCGTCGCGTGCGCTTCCGTGCTGATCGAGCCGAGCGACATGGCGCCCGTGGCAAAGCGCTTGACGATTTCCTTGGCCGGTTCCACTTCATCGAGCGGGATGGCCTTGGTCGGGTCGAGCTTGAACTCGAACAGGCCGCGCAGGGTCAGGTGGCGACGGCTCTGGTCGTTGATGATCTGCGCGTACTCTTTATAGCTGGAGAAATTGTTGCTGCGCGTCGAGTGCTGCAGCTTGGCAATCGCATCCGGCGTCCACATGTGGTCTTCGCCGCGCACGCGGAAGGCGTATTCGCCGCCCGCGTCGAGCTTGTCCACCAGCACGGGATCGTTGCCGAAGGCCAGCGCGTGCAGGCGCAGCGCTTCTTCCGCCACTTCAAACACGCCGATGCCTTCCACGTTCGACGCCGTGCCCTTGAAGTATTTGTCCACCAGCGATTTGTTAAGGCCGATGGCTTCGAAGATTTGCGCGCCGCAGTACGACATATACGTGGAAATGCCCATCTTCGACATGACCTTCATCAAGCCTTTGCCGACAGCCTTGGTGTAGTTGTAGATGGCCTTGTCACCCGACAAGTCGCCTGGCAAGCCATGCGCCATCTCGACCAGGGTTTCCATGGCCAGATATGGGTGGACGGCTTCCGCGCCGTAGCCGGCCAGCAAGGCGAAGTGGTGCGTTTCGCGGGCCGAGCCCGTTTCCACGACGAGGCCGGTGGAGGCGCGCAAGCCCTTGCTCACCAGATGCTGATGCACGGTGGAGGTGGCCAGCAGCGCGGGGATCGCCACCTGGTCGGCGCAAATGGCGCGGTCCGAGACGATCAGGATGTTGTGGCCCGACTTGACGGCGTCGACGGCTTCCGCGCACAGCGAGGCCAGGCACGCTTCCACGCCTTCCTTGCCCCAGGCCAGCGGGTAGCAGATGTCCAGTTCGTACGACTTGAACTTGCCGCCCGTGTGGGCGCTGATGTTGCGCAAACGGGCCATGTCGTCAAAGCCCAGCACGGGCTGCGCCACTTCCAGACGCATCGGCGGGTTGACGTTATTCGTATCGAGCAAGTTCGGTTTCGGGCCGATGAAGGACACGAGCGACATCACCATCGCTTCGCGGATCGGGTCGATCGGCGGATTCGTCACTTGCGCGAACAGTTGCTTGAAGTAGTTATACAGCGGTTTGAGCTTGTTCGACATGACGGCCAGCGGCGAGTCATTGCCCATCGAGCCCGTCGCTTCTTCGCCGGCCACGGCCATAGGCGCCATGAGGAACTTCAAGTCTTCCTGTGTATAGCCGAACGCCTGCTGGCGGTCGAGCAACGATGGCTGCTCTTTTTCGCCTTGCGCGCGGTCCAGCTTGGCTTGTCCTTCGGCCAGCTTGATCTCGTCGAGCTTGATGCGCACCGAGTTGATCCACGCTTTATATGGCTTGGCGTTGGCGTAGGTGTTTTTGAGTTCCTGGTCGTCGATGATGCGGCCCGCTTCCAGGTCGATCAGGAACATCTTGCCAGGCTGCAAGCGCCATTTCTGGATGATCTTCGACTCGGGAATCGGCAGCACGCCCGATTCCGACGCCATCACCACCAGGTCGTCGTCCGTGACGATGTAGCGCGCGGGACGCAAGCCGTTGCGGTCCAAGGTGCCGCCGATGTGGCGGCCATCCGTGAACGCCATGGCGGCGGGGCCGTCCCACGGTTCCATCATGGCCGCGTGGTATTCATAGAAGGCGCGGCGGTTGTCGTCCATCGTCGTGTGGTTTTCCCACGCTTCCGGAATCATCATCATCATCGCCTGGGCGATCGGGTAGCCGGCCATCAACAGCAGTTCCAGCGCATTGTCGAAGCACGCCGTGTCGGACTGGCCTTCATAGATCAGGGGGAACAGTTTTTGCAGGTCGTCGCCCAGCACGGCCGACTTCATCACGCCTTCGCGCGCGCGCATCCAGTTGAAGTTGCCTTTGACGGTGTTGATCTCGCCGTTATGCGCGATCAGACGGTACGGGTGGGCCAGCGGCCATTCCGGGAAAGTATTCGTCGAGAAACGCTGGTGCACGAGGGCCAGGGCCGAGATGCAGCGCGCATCCTGCAAGTCCTTGTAGTAGACGCCCACCTGGTCGGCCAGCAGCAAGCCCTTATAGACAATGGTGCGCGCCGACATTGACGGCACGAAGAATTCCTTGCCGTGCAGCAGTTTCAAGGCCTGGATGGCGTGGCCCGACGATTTGCGGATCACATACAGTTTGCGCTCGAGCGCGTCGGTGACCATGATGTCCGGGCCGCGGCCGATGAAAATCTGGCGGATGACCGGTTCCTTGGCGCGCACGGTGGGCGACATCGGCATGTCCGTATCGATGGGCACGTTGCGCCAGCCCAGCACGACTTGTCCCTCGATGCGCACAGCGCGTTCGATTTCCTGTTCGCACGCGATGCGCGACGCATGTTCCTTCGGCAAGAAGACCATGCCCACGCCGTATTCACCAGGCGGCGGCAATTCCACGCCCTGCTTGGCCATTTCTTCGCGGTAGTACTGGTCAGGAATCTGGATCAGGATGCCGGCGCCATCGCCCATCAGCGCATCGGCGCCCACGGCGCCCCGGTGATCGAGGTTTTTCAGAATCAGCAAACCCTGTTCGACGATCGAATGGGTCTTGTTGCCCTTGATATGGGCGACGAAACCGACGCCGCAGGCATCGTGTTCATTGGCTGGGTCGTACAGGCCTTGCGCTTTCATGGGCTTCTCCGCTGCATATGACTATCGAAAAACTAGAGTAGTGCAACGCAACAAAAAACTCAACTACAATAATTAGGGTCGGAGTCGAATTAAATTCGATTCCGTCGCTCTAAAAATTTAATAGGGACATAGTCAAAGCAATTTCAATAAAACGTGAGAAAGAAACCATTTTTTGTTTTAAATGCGAATGCTTTTCAATTGGTGTCCGCTTCGGCCACGATTTTGCGGGGACGGCCCCGCTTGGCCGGCAGCACTTGCCGCTGCATTTTGTGCTCCAGCGCCTGCTTGAAAGCGTCGGCACCCAGCGGCCAGCCCTTCAATACAGCCTCTTCCACCACTTTCACCTGGCTGCGGCCCAGGCCTTGCTCGAACAGGCGCAGATAGGCCGCCTCGCGGTCGAACGGCGTATTGCCCAGCGCCCAGTACAGCGCATGGTCGGTGATGACGGGATCGGGACGCACGCCCGCATGGTGGGCATAGCTGGACCAGCTATAGTCCAGCGCCTGGCCCGCCAAACCCGTTTGCACGGGTACGCATTCCAGGTAGCGGCAGCAAGTGAGGAAGAAATTGTCGGGATCGATGACGGAAGTTTTGTAGCGTCCCTGCCACAGTGCCCCCTCGCGGCCGTATTTCTGGTTGAAATACGGGACGTAATAGCGTCCCAGCCACTGCATCAGCTGCCCCAGACCCGTCGCATCGCTGGGCGTGGCCAGCAAATGTAGCTGATCAGGCAATAAAACGTAGGCATGGATGGCCACCTTGAACATTTTTGCCCCGGTTTTCAGCCAGGAAAGGAATTGCGCGTAATCGGCCGCATCCTGGAACACGGGCTGGCGGTTGCTGCCGCGCTGGATCACGTAATGGGGCAGTGCTGGAATGATGAGGCGGGGCAAGCGGGCCATGGCAGAATCGGCAAAAGAAGGCTAAGGCCTTGATTTTACACAGTATGCGTGCCGGACGCGACTCTGACCCTGTTTTATTTGAAATGCTGGAAAAGGCGGCTGACTCTGTCCCTTAATTTTGCGACGCGACGTTCATGCGCCTTCGCAAACAGCCTGTGGGTAATTCCAGCGGCCGCCCTTGTCGAGGCAGCTGTCGATTTTCCATTCCTGACGTAGCCACAGAGCAGCACAGGACAAGCCAACGATCAACAGCAGCCCAAGCGGAACACGCCATTTCATCCGGACCGCCTCTGCTGGTCAGGACAAATTGAAACTGGCCGACAAGCTGTAACCTTCGCCATACGCGCTGCGCAGCGGCAAGTCCTGGCCCAGGCCCGTCTTGGCTTTCTTGCGCAGGCGGTACACGAGCATGTCGACGCGGCGGCCCGCATCGGGATCTTCGCCGCCCATGCCGGCCACGATGACGTCGCGCGGCACGGGGCGGGTATTGATGGTGAGCAAGTGCAGGAAGTTGAATTCTTTTTCCGTCAGGGCGATGACTGAACCCATCAGCTCAAGTTGGCGCGCGCTTACCTTCAAGGTCCACTTGCCCGGCTCGGGCACGGGATCTTGCGGGCCGACGCGGCGGTCGAGCGCTTCGATGTGGGCGGCCAGTTCGGGGAATTTGATCGGCTTGGTCAGATAGTGGTCGGCGCCCAGGCGCAAGCCCAGGATGCGGCTGTCGAAAGCGACACGCCCCGTCAGGACCAGCACGCCAATTTGCGGATACAGCTGGCGCATGCGGGGAATGACGTTGAAGCCGTCCTCATCGGGCAAGCCCAGGTCCAGTACCACCACGCCAACATTACCATGGCTCAACGCCGTCCACATCCCGCCAGCGGAGCTGGTGATATGAACTTCGTGTTCGAGCTCAACGAGAAACTCCGCCATATCTTCGGCGTAGTCCAGATTGTCTTCGACGATCAGTATTTTCGTCATTGCAACGCCATTCTTCCGTTAGTGAGCTACCGTGGGCAAACCATGCCATTCACTTCTACACCATGATGGACGGCACAATAGGTTTACGTCAAGGAATTATCACGGTTGCCTTCAGCGGAAGCAAGGCTTTTCCTTGTCTAGACAGGAAGCGGCAGCCAAATGCGGAAAAGTGCCCCGCCTTCGGGCAGATTATGCCCCTGCAAACTCCCGCCATGCACGTCCACCACGGCGCGCGCCATGTACAGGCCCAGCCCCGCACCCGGATGCGTGGCATAGGTTCCACGGCTTCCTTTTTCGAATAACTGCGCCAGTTCGTCTTCCCGCAAGCCGGGCCCCGCATCGCGCACGCACAGGGCCACGCCGCCCTCGGGCACCAGCTTGGCCGACACGGTGATGACGCTGCCAGGCGGGCTGAACTTGACGGCGTTGTCGAGCAGGATTTTCAGGCACAGGGCCATGCCGGGCACGTCGCAGCGCAGCCTGGCTGGCAAGTCCTCGTCCAGTTCCAGCTGCACGCGGTGGCTGGCCGGCACGGTGGCGGCCGCCTGCTGCAGCAGGGCAAGCGGCGCGATGCCGTCGGCGGCCCGCTCGCGGCCGATGGCCGCCATGCGTTCGGGTGACAAATAATCGTCAATCATGGACAACAAACGGTCGACGGCCGTCGGGATTTTCACGTAGCGCTTGCGCGTGGCGTCGTCGGCGTCTGGCGATGTCGAGACGAGGCGCTGGATGGCGCCGTCAATTGTGGCCAGCGGCGTGCGGAATTCGTGCGACAGCATCGAGGCAAAGCGCTTCTGCTCCTTTTCCCGCTCGGCTTCCTGCGCCTGGACGGCGCTGACGTCGCGCACCGTGCCCGCCAAGGTCACGCCCCGCCCTGCCGCCGCAGGCACGATGGTGGAATGGATTTCCAGGGCCAGCTGGTGGCCGTCGGCATGCGGCAATTCCACTTCGCGCAACAGGGTCAAACGGCTGGTATCGCCATCGCGCCAGCGCTGCAGCCGGGCCGGCACGTCCGCCGCCAGCTGCGCCGCGTGCGCGCGCAAGGCAGGCAAGTCGTGGCCCGTCAGGCGTTGCGCGGCGGGGCTGATATAGATCAATTCGAGTGTGGCGGCGTCGAGCAGGAAGGCCGTGTCGCGCCCGTGCTCGGCCAGCAGGCGGAACTGCGCTTCGCCTGCCCGCGCGCGCAGCAGGGCGCGGCGCAACTGGACGAAGCGCAGCGCCATGAGGATGACGCCGGCAAGCAGCAGAAGGAGAAAGGGCAGCATGCGTTATACCTGGCAAGAAAGAATCGCCAAGTATAAGCGTGCGGCAGCGTTAATCTTCCAACGGGGCGAAAATCTGCTGCAAGTCTTCCTGCGTGAGGGCCATCTTCTGCGATTCGCCTTCGGCCAGGATCGATTGCGCCAGTTCCGATTTCTTTTGCTGCAGCAGCTGGATTTTTTCTTCCAGCGTGCCCTTCGCGATCAGCTTGTAGACGAACACGGGCTTGTCCTGGCCGATGCGCCAGGCGCGGTCCGTGGCCTGGTTTTCCGCCGCCGGGTTCCACCACGGATCGTAGTGGATGACCGTGTCGGCCGCCGTCAGGTTCAGGCCGACGCCGCCCGCTTTCAGGCTGATCAGGAAGATCGGCACGGCGCCCTGCTGGAAAGCCGCCACTTGCGCGCCCCGGTCTTTCGTCTCGCCCGTCAGCAAGGCGTAGGGAATGTCGCGCGACTCGAGTTCTTCCTCGATCAATTCCAGCATGCTGGTAAATTGCGAGAACACAAGAATCTTGCGCCCTTCGTCAAGCAAGTCTTCCACCATCTGCATCAGGTCGAGCAGCTTGGCCGAACCGGCCGTCTGCTTCTTCGCCGGCAAGGATTTCACCAGGCGCGGATCGCAGCAGACCTGGCGCAGTTTCAGCAGCGCTTCGAGGATGACGATCTGGCTGCGCGCCACGCCCTTCTTGTCGATTTCTTCGCGCACCTTTTGATCCATCGCCAGACGCACGGTTTCATACAGGTCGCGTTGCGGCCCAGTCAATTCCACCTTGCGCACCATTTCCGTCTTCGGCGGGAGTTCTTTGGCCACATTGTCCTTCGTGCGGCGCAGCAGGAAAGGCTTGATGCGGCGGTTCAGGAGCATGCGGCGCAGCGGGTCGTCCTGGCGCTCGATCGGATGGCGGAATTGCGTATTGAAGGTCTTCTCGTCGCCCAGCAAGCCCGGCAGTAGGAAGTGGAATTGCGACCACAGCTCGCCCAGGTGATTTTCCAGCGGCGTGCCGGACAGGCACAGGCGATGGCGCGCGCGCAACAGGCCCGCGCTTTGCGCCGCCTTGCTGCGCGTATTCTTGATGTAGTGCGATTCGTCAAGGATGACCAGATGGAAATCGTGCTCGCGCAGGGTTTCCTCGTCGCGCGGCAACAGGGCGTAGGTGGTCAGCACCAGGTCGCATTGGTCGATCTGGTCGAATTGCTGGGCGCGGTCCTTGCCTTGCAGCAGCAGCACTTTCAGGCTGGGCGCAAATTTTGCTGCCTCGTCCTGCCAGTTGCCCATCAGACTCGTCGGTGCAATCACCAGGGCCGGATGCGTCAAACGGCCCGCTTCCTTTTCCACCAGGATATGCGCCAGGGTCTGCACAGTTTTACCTAAGCCCATGTCATCGGCCAGAATCCCCGCCAGGTCATGGTCGCGCAGGAATTGCATCCACGCCAGGCCATCGGCCTGGTAGTCGCGCAGGGTCGCCTGCAAGCCGGCTGGGGCCGCCACTTTTTGCACGGAACCGAACTGGCTCAGCTTGCGGCCCATGGCGCGCAGCTGCTCGCCGCCCGTCCATTGCATGTCCAGGCCCCGCGCCAGCTCTTCCAGGCGCGCCGCATCCAGCGTCGACATGCGCACGGCATGCTTGATCTTGTCGCTGAAATACAGTTCGCCCAGCGTGTTCAGGATGGGGCGCACCCTGCCCCACGGCAGGGCCACGCGCGTGCCGTCCTGCAAGGTCGCCAGCATCTGGTCATCGTCGGCATGCGCTTCGATGACTTTCGGGTTGAAATCGTTGGGCGCGTTGCGGATCAGCTGCACCAGCACGGGCAGCAGCGGCACGCGCTCGTGGTTGACGACGATGCCCAGTTCCAGCTCGAACCAGGCGTTGCCGCTGTCCGGATCCTGGTCGTCGATTTCCGCGTACCAGTCGCCCACGTCGCTCACGTCGTAGCGGTACTTGGCCGTTTTTTCCACGATCCAGCCCTGTTTGCGCAAGGCGTCGATGCCGGCCTCGGCAAAACGCAGCCATTCCGCCTGGGAAGGCAGTTGCAAGGCGCCCTTCAAGCCGCTCAAGGGGGCGGAGCCCGGCTTCTTGAATTGCAGCTCGGCCAACGTCGCCAGCGCGCGCGCTTCATCGACCGTATTTCTCTGGATAATTTCCGTCACGTCGCCCACTTGCCGCACCACGCGCTGCGACGGGTCGAACGCGACGCGCTCGCCATCGTAGTCGTAGGACAGCACGGCGAAGTCACTCCAGCGCTGCGCGCTGCCATCGGCCAGCATGGCGCTGTCGAGCAGCAAGACCGGCTGCGCCGGCACGTCCTTGCGCAAGCGCTGCGGTAACGGCTGCGGCAGCGGCATCAAATGCTGCAAGCCCTGCGCCAGCAGCAATTGCGACACGCGCACCTTGTCGTTCGCGTTCAATGGCGGCGCCTGCGCCACCAGCGCCTGCAAGTCGGCCAGGGAAATGTCGGAGCCGCCCTGGTTCAATTCCAGCACGCCGCACGACAGGTTGTCGATGTACCACGGCGGATCGGTGGGCAGCATGTAGTCGATCTGGTCGGCGCCGTGGTGTTTCGCGCCTTCCGGCGGGTCCACTTGCCAGCCCAGGCGCATGGTCTTGCCTTCGTCGCGCCAGAACAGGCGCGCGGGACGCACGGGACCTTCCTTCAACGGATACACGAGACCATTGCCGACGTCGGCCCAGGAATTGGCCCACAACAATTTATCCTGCTCGGCCAGCATTTTCAGCAGGGCCGCACCCACCTTGCCCTTCGGCTCCGTGGCGCTGCCCGTCTGCGAATTCTGCCCGCTGCGCATGGCCACGAAGAAACGCACGAGGTCTTCGTCGGCTGGCGTCAGGAACGTGGGCGGCGCCGACAGCAGGGAAAAGATTTCGCTGATGGGAGAAGCCGCCGCCACGTCCCCATTCGGCCGCAGCCGCGCCTTGTACAGGCACAGGGCCACGTGGCGGCCACCGCTGGTGGGCGCCAGCACGTAGATCAGCCGGTGCTGGTTGAGTTTGGGATCAGGCTCGGCAATGGTCAGCACGGCCTTCGGATGGGCGGCAGCCTCCACCCGCTGCAGCCAGGTGGCGACGGCATACGGTAAAGGCGCTCCCGGCGCACTGGCCGGGGCAACTGGGGTTTCACTGGTTTCGTCGCGGGTAAAATCCATGGGGCGCATTTTTGTGTAAAGGTCGTATCCAAATCGGCAACAGGCAATATTATCCGCCATACAGCCGTTGCTGGCTTGATTCACACACGCTCTTTGAGCAGTTTTAATGCGCGATGCCTAAAAAATAAGTATTTAATACGACACTTGGGACCCGCCGGCAGCAAAAAAGGCCCGTCACGGGCCTTTTTTTCCGCCGTTGGCCCGCTTGTCAGGCCGGCACAGTTTCTTCTTCTGCCACGTTGGCGGCTTCGACGAGCGGAGCGGTGCTCGTATCGGCCGGCGTAAAGTTGCGCAAAAACAAGAAGAACTGGCCCATCATCTGCGTCCACAGTTGCAGATTGATATTCAGGTACTCGCGGCTGACGCCACCGGCGACCAGTACATCCATTTCCAGCACGACGAAATCGCCATGCTGGGCTACGCGGGCAAAACGCTTGCTGCGGTGCCATTCGGCCAGCAAGCCGGCCGGCAAGTCGCCGCCCTGCACGCGCAGCGGGCAGCTCAGGGTCAGATCCGCATACTGGCCAGGCGATGCTTCATTGCCCCACAGCACCTGAAAGCCGATGCCATGGCTGGCGCTGTGCAGGCGCACGACGCCGTCGTGTTCGATGCTGGTGACGGCGCAGCCGGCCGCCTTGATGGCCTCGGCCGTTTGTTCCGCATTCAGGGTGGTCAGCAAGCTATTCGTGTTTTCCATCGTCATTCCATTCATTTCAAAAAGTAAAATTACTGGGGAGCCGGCGCGGGCGCGGCCGGCGTTGCTGCCGCTTCGGTTTGACGCGCATCAAAGCGCCCCTGGTACAGCTGATCACCGTACTGCTGGGCAATCTGTTCGAGTTTCACTCTGCTTTGCGCGGCGAACGGCTGGCGCGCCTTCATGACGTCCAGCACGTCGAGTCCTTCATACGCTTGGAGGATTTCCTGTCCGGCCGCATACAGCTGGGCATTCTTGCTTTCGCAGCGTGCCAGGGCGCCCCGCTGGGCCGCCACTTCGCCGTCGAGACGCGCACGCTCCGCTTCGATCTGCTTGCCCGTGGCGGCCAGCTGTTCGCTGGCCTGGCGGTACTGCGCCAGGCTGGCGCTTGCCTCTTGCGCGGCGGCGGCGCTGCGCTGTTGCTGCTCGCCCAGTTTTTCCCGCTGCGCGCGCTCCTGCGCCAGTTGCGACTGGCTGCGTGCCAGCTCCTTTTTCAAGCCATCGCTGGCGGGCGCGGCGGCAGCCGGCGCCGCCTTGGCGGCAGGCACGCCCTTGGCTTTGAGCAATTCCAGCTCGCCGCGCGTCTGATGCAATTGCGCCGTGACATTGCGCAACTCGGCCCGCAAGCGCTCTTCCATGCTCTGCCCCTTCTGCGCCTGGGCCGTGCCGGCGGCCAGCAAGCTCAGCAGCAGTAAAGGCAGGCGCATTTTGTTGGATATCAACATCATGGCTCCTTAAAAACGCGCGTTCAATTCGATTTGCAGGGTGTCGATCGACAGTGCCGAACCGAACACTTCGCGGCTCGACGTCCAGCGGCCGTTCAGCCAGGTATTCTTGTCGAGCGCATACGCGCCGCCCAGGTAGTAGCCGCGCGCATTCGTGCCGCCCAGGTGGAAGGTGGAATCGTTGTAGGCGTCAGGCAAGGCATCCGGTTCGATGCGCTTGTAGCCGAGCAACACGTTCCAATCGCCGCGCGCCGCAGGGCTGGCCTTGCCCAAGGTCGCCTGCAGCATGTAGGCATTGCCGCCGCTCCGGAAATCGGCTTGCGAGACGCCGCCCGTGCCGCCGAAGTTGTTCATGATGCCGCCCTTGGCGCGCGCCCACATGGCGTTCTTGTCGTAAGCCATGTTGCGCACATAATCGCCTTCGATGCGCAAGTCCGTGCCGCCGGCAACCTTGCTATCCCAGCGCGCATTCAGATTGGCCAGGCGGAATTTCGAGGCCAGGCCCACGAATTGCGGCTGCGGCGTATTCGCCGGGTCCAGCGGGTTCAGAGCGATATTGCGCAGCAGCATCAAGCTATTGCCTTTTTGCATGCTCGATGGACGCGACCAGTCCGTGCTGCAGCCATCGGCGCCCGCGTACAGGGCGCACGGCTGCGAATACTCGCCGCTGATATTGCGGAAGTTGTAGTAAGCCAGTGCGCCGCGCAACTGATGGTCGCTATTGATCTTCCACGAAGCGCCCACTTGCGCGCCCAGCAGCCACTTGTTTTCGCTGGACATCTTGGCCTGGCTGCGGCTAGGAGCATTGTCGGATGAATACTCGAGCGGAATCAGGCCCAGGGTACCAAACACGGTGACGTCCTTGCTGTCGCCGAGGGGTTGCTGCACCTTGGCGGCGATGCCGTCGAAATTGAGTTCGCTGGAAAACAGTTCATCGCCGGAAACGAACGGGTTATCGAAACGGCCCGCCGTCAGTTTCAGCCAGGAAGCGGGCTGGTAAGACAGCCAGGCCTGGTCCAGCCAGATGTTCTTCTTGCCCAGGCCGCCACCGAGGGTTTGCGTGGTGGACACGGGGCTGTCGTCATTGCCGCTGGCCAGGCGGATGCCCGCTTGCGTGCTGTCGGAAATGTCGGCCAGGATGCCCAGGCGCGCGCGGGCGCGCAGCAAGTGCTTGCGGTCTTCGCGCGTGTTCAGCAGCGCCGGCAGGGCCAGGTTGGTATTCGAATTGACGTCGTAGCCGCTGCCGCTGTTGAGCGAACGCCAGTCGATCTCGATATTGCTGTTGGCCATGTCGTAATAGCGCGATTCGTAGCGCGCGCGCACATCGCCTTCCAGGCGGATGCGCTTGGTCCAGGCCGGCGTTTCATTCGGCGCGGCCCAGCCGCCTGCTTTTGCCTCGGCCATGACCTGGCCCTTGATCTCGTCGCGGATCTGCTCGCGCACGGTTTGCGAAATATACGGCACGCGCACGTCGCCCGCCTGTACCTGCGCCAGGGCCGCCGGCGCGGCGGCCGGGCGGGCTTGCGCCGCGGCCAGCGCTTCACTCTGCGCCTGCGCCAGCAGTGCTTCGCCGGCATCCTTATTCAGGGCGCCGCTCTGGATCAGACCGCGGATCAGTTTGACCATGGTGCTGTCGGCCGGTGCCGCGGACTGGGCTTGTGCTGCGCCTGCCGCCACGCTCAGGGCCAGGGCAGCCAGCGCCAGCGGAAGGCGGCGCAGGCGCTGCGAGGGAGAAAATAAGGAATTCATTGTTTCTTTCGAAAAAAATTAATATGAATTGGGGACGCTATGGCCGGCGGCCTTTGATGGATACGCGGGCCGGGAAACGCAGGGATGCCGGTGGCCGCTCATCGGCGCGGAAGTCGCGCACCATGGCCAGCACTTGCTCATCCGTCTGCGCATTGCCCGTGCCTTGCACCAGCTGCACCTTCGTCGTCTTGCCTTCCGTATCGAGCCACAGGTCGACGCGGATGTCGGCAAACGCCAGCTGGCGCGTGCGCGGGTCGCGGGCAAAGGCCAGCTGCAGCGCGTTGGCCACATAGCGGCCATACGATCCCGCACCGAGGCCGCCGCCACCGCCGCCGCCCGTCATGCCGCCGCCGCGCCCGGCCTGGATGCCGAAGGCATCGCTGCCGGCCTGCGCCGCGCCGTCGATGGTGACGGGGTCGCCCTTGTCCGGCGACGGGCTTTCCGGCGCGTCATCCATGGGCTTGTCGGCCGGCGTCGGTTCCGGCTCCGACACTTCCGGCACCACCTTGTCCGGCGTCGGTTCCGGCAGTTTTTCCGGTTCCGGTGGCGGTGGCGGCGGAGGAGGCAGCATCAGCATCGGCGGCGCCGCCACTTCGCGCTTGGTGGCTGCCGTGTCCGACAGCAAATACCAGACCAGCGCGGCCAGCGCGCCAGCCAGCAGCACGCCGCCGGCCACGCCGCCCCAGCGGCGCCACCACTGCGCCGCGCCCGACGATTCCGAGGCGGCCATCTTCATCATGTCGTCACGCTTCACCTTGCGCTCCTCATGCCGGCTTGCCGGTCACCAGGCCCACCTGGTTCAGGTCGATGCGGCGCAACAAGTCCAGCACTTCGACCACTTTCGCGTATTGCACGGCGGCATCGCCGCGCACGATTACGGGGAAGTCGGGCGTCAGGGCCTTTTCCGTGCGCAGGCGCTCTTCCAGCTCGGGCAAGGTGACGGGATAGGCGTCGAGGAAGACCTGGCCCGCGTTGTCGATGGTGATGGCCTTGGTCTTCGGTTTTTCCAGCGCCACGGCCGAACTGGCCTTGGGCAGGTCGACCTTGATGCCGGGAATGCTGGCGTTGCTGGTCAAGATGAAGATCACCAGCACCACCAGCAGCACGTCGACGAAGGGCGTGATGTTGATGCCGCCGCTACGCTTGCGGGGGGTAAACTTGGCGGAGGTGGCCATGGTTATGCGCCCCTCACGCCTGTTGCAGCACGGGACGCATCTGGCGTCCGTCGCCCTGCTCTTCAGCCAGGCGCGTGGCGAACTCATCGACGAAGACGGCCATGTCGGCAACGATGGCGTCCGAACGCGAGGACAGCCAGTTGTAGCCGAACAGGGCGGGAATCGCCACGCCCAGGCCGGCCGCCGTACACAGCAGCGCTGCCGCCATGCCCGGCGCCACCGAGTTGATGTCCACGGCGCCGGCCATGGCCGCCACGACGAACACCAGCATGATGCCGATCACGGTGCCGAACAGGCCGACATATGGCGCGCCTTCGATGGTGGTCGAGAGCCAGATCATGCGTTTCGACATGCGTTCGCTTTCGCGCACCATCACGCCATCCATGGCGGCGCGGATGGCGCCGATGGTCGCGTTCGAGACCGCGTTCAAGTCGTAGCCGCGGTCATGGCGGCGGCGCATTTCGTCGATGGCCACGTCATACAGGCGCCACAGCGAGGAATCCGTCTTCACGGAAGCGCTCAGCTTGCCGTTGCGCGCCAGGTGGTCGAGCGGCGCGCCGGCTGCTTCGTGGAACGACTGCATGAATTGCGCATTGGCGCGCGAGATGGCGCCATAGCTGCGGCCCTTGCCGATCATGATGATCCACGACAAGACCATCATCAGGCCCAGCACGCCGACGACGATCCACGCGTCGAGCGGCATGGCGGCGATGATGAAGCCGAAATGGCTTTTGCCCGCCTGCTGTTCATCGGCGCCAAACACGGCCAGGCGCGATTCGGAACCTTGCGAGACGGCGTCGGCCAGCAGCAGGGCATCGGGACGGGCCGTGCGCGACAGGCGCAGCTCGTCGATGGCGCCCGTGAAGTTGTTCAGGGTGGAGGTACCGGAGGCGACCGGCGGCGCATCGGCGCCCACCGAGGCGGCCGTCGTGAAGGCTGGCAGCGCGGTGGCCAGCGACACGGCCGGACGGCCGCCCACGTACAGGGCCACGTTGGCTTTATCGGCTTTCACGGCCAGGTGCGACCATTGCGCGGCCTGGATCGGTTGGCCTGGCTTGCTGCGCTGGCCATTCACCTGCACGAAAGGCACGCCCTGGTCGACGCCGATCAGCAATTCATTGGCGCCGTCGCGGCGCGCATACAGCACTTGCTGCGGGCCCAGGTTATCGGGACGTACCCAGGCGGAAAAGGTGAAGGGCGCGCCGGCGGCCAGCGCCAGCGAAGGCGAGGCAGGCAGCATCAGCGGTGCCGTACCCAGGCGGGCGCCGGCGCCGATGACGGAACCGTCCAGCGCCGGCACGGCCGTCTGGGCATGGTTGCCGTAGGCGGTGCTGTCGCGCGAAGGCACGCCAGGCTCGGTGAAGTGGTACACCAGGCTGTAGTCGGGGTCGAAAGTACGCTGGCCATTGCCGGAAGCGGGCGCCTTCGGATTGCCGTAGTACATCCACAGCTGCTGCGGCGTGCCCGCCGTCAGGGCCGGCACGTCGACCCAGATCAGGGCGATGCCCAGCAGCGGGTTGAACTGTTCGATCTGGTGGTTCAGCACCGTCTTGTCGTCGCCTGCCACGAAGCGCAGGTCGGCGCCGTTGTCGCTGACGCCTTCGAAGTTGAAGTTACCGGAATGCAAGCGCAGCAGCACGGGAATGCGGCCGGGATCGCCGCCCACGGCGCCCGCCTTCGGGCCGGCGTCGACGGTGACGGGTTTGCGGTAAGCCCAGTCGGGCTGCCACCAGGCATGCGCCAGGCCGGGAACGAGCGTGCCCAGGATCGTGAGCAGAAAAAGAAAACGTTGCATGACAGTGATTCTCCGAAGAAAAGTCTAAAAAAGTGCAGTGCTGGTGAGCTGGCCCGTCAGTAGCTGGCCGACAGGTTGAAATTGATGCGGCGCACGTGTTTGTGCGTGCGCGGGCCATCGCGCAGCGGGTAAGCGAAATCGATGCGGCCATTCAGGTAGCGCAGGAACTGGAAGCTGCTGCCCACGCCCACGGAGGCCAGGCCGAACAGGTCTTTCTGCTCGATCATCGGATCGCGCAGGCGCAGGCGCGCGCCATCGGCAAAGGCAAACAGGCGCCAGTTTTCCAGGCGGCTGAAATACGTCAGCTGGGGCGTGCGCCATTCGACGGTGCCGGAAATGCCGTAGTCGCCCGTCGCTTCGGCCGACAGGTAGCCGCGCACGGAATTGGCGCCGCCGGCGGCCATCTGCTCGCCCGACACGAGCGCCGCGTCGGCCAACTGGCCCGACATGCGCCCGTGCAGCTGCGCGCCGCTGCCCAAGGTGTAGGTGGCGTTGGCGTCGCCCTTCAGGACGAGGAAGCTGGGCGAAGCCTTGTAGCGCTTGTTGTCGTAGGCGGCGCTGTTGCTGCCATAGCCGAACGCGGCGCGCGTGCCGGCCACCAGCGACAGGCCCAGGCCATACGTCGCCGCATCCGTCTGCGCAAAGCCGTTATACGACACGCTCAGGGGCACGTACTTGAGCGGAATATTGCTGCCCGTACCATTGAGTTTCAAGGCTTCCTGGTTATCCTTGAAATCGATGCCGGCAGAAAAACTGTGCCACCAGATGCCGCTGTTGGGCACCGTGTAATTGACTTTCATGCCCAGCGCGTGGCCCTTGCCCAGCACGCTGGTGCCGCCCGTGCTGGCCACATTGCTGTTCGACTGGTAGCCGGTCGCTTCCACGCTCCAACCCTGCGTGCCGATCGGCGCCACGTACGAGGCGGACCACACCTTGGTCTGGTTCAGGTCGCCCGGCGTACCGAAAAAGCTGATGGTCGCGCTATGCCCGAGCTGCCACAGGTTGTCGTGGCCGACCGACATGCTGCTGCGCAGCTTCTTCGTGTCGGCGCTGTAGTCGTTGTTCAGGCCGATGCTGGCGCGCCACGGGCTGCTGTCGTCCACTTTCAAGTCCACGTCCATGGTGCCGGACAGGCTGCCTTGCTTGACCAGCGGCATCACCTGGCGCTTGGGACCGCGGTTCAGGGCCGTCAGTTCCACTTGCGCCTGCGTAAAGTCCGGCACCTTGCCTTCCGTCAGGGCAGGCACTTGCTGGCGCACGTCGAGCGGCGAGTTGTATTGCGCACCGACGACGCGCAAGCGTCCCACCTTCGTTTCGCTCACCTGCAGCACCACCACGCCCTGCTCCACCTGCTGCTCCGGCAAGTCCACGTAGACGGACTGGTAGCCGCGCGCTTGATAGGCAGCAACGAGGGCGTCGCGCGCCCCTTCCACGTCCTTCAGGGTGCGGCCCGGCCCCAGAAAGGGCGTCACCGCCTCTTCGATGGCACGCGCATCGAGCACGGTATTGCCGCGCACCAGATATTCCTCGATCGTCACCTGCCGTTCCGGTGCGGCCACAGGAGCGGCCACAGGAGCGGCCGCCGGGACCGCGTCCTGCGCGCGCGCCATGCCGGGCAGCGCCAGCATGGCCAGGCACAGCATCGTCAAGGCGGTCGCAGGCGCCGCTGGCGGCACGTCCCTGCCCTTGGTTGTCATTTCACGCATCTTCCATTCACCTTAAAATCAAACGGTTGCCCTGTGTTGCGGCGCTGGGCCGGCGTATTTTTGTTGCTAATGCTGATCTACTGATGCCTAGACAGCCGCCGCGCGCGGCGACTGCCGAATGTCATCAAATGTTCATAAAACTCACGGTTGCAGGCCGCGCCGCTCGCTCGGCGTGAGCGCCTGCAGCTGCGGCGCCGTCAAGGGCCCCGCCCCCAGCACCTGCACCACGCCGGCCGGCTGGTAGGTCGATGCCTGCGGCTCTCCACCCTTGAGCTTGCCAACACCGGCTTCGTCCGCCTGCTCATTGCCAAAGCCCAGCACCTTCACCGTGAACAGCGATGGCTGCGCCTGACGCGTGGCGGCCCGTTCGCGCTGCAATACCTCCTGCGCCGCCGTCACGGCTTGCGAGGCGGCCGCGCTGGCATTGCTGAGCGCGCCCACGTTCACGGCGGCGATGGCCGGCATGCCCGTCGACTTGCCCTGCACCTGGATGTTTTCCGCATTCACCACCTGCAAGGCCGCCAGGTTGACGTTGCCCGAGACGCGGATGCCCGCCTCGCCCGCGTCGATGGTGCCCAGCGGGGCGATCAGGTCGATGTCGCCAGGCGGCACCTCCGGGATCGGGTTCAGGGTGGCGATGCCGGCGCCCGTGTTCGGCGTGGTCGGTGACAGGCTCACCATGCCGATGTCGTCGTAGACCCGGCGCTGCGGCGTAAACACCACGGTGGACTTGGAGCCGCGGCCGGCATTGATGTCGCCCTGCGCCGACCAGGCCAGGATATTGCCGCCGAAGGTGGTGAAGATGCGGCTCTGGCCCAGCAGGATGCTGTCGCGGGCATAGATCTGGATTTCACCGGCACCCTGCGTCAGCACGCCCGAGCCTTCGCCCGGCACGAAGCCGCCATCGACGCCCACCAGGGTGCGCCCGCCCGGCGTCAGTATGTCGATGTTGCCGCCGAAATCAGTGTGGATGCCGGCATCCTGCAAGTCGAACACGGGGGCGTGGGTATCGCCCCCCAGCACATATTGCTGGCGCGTCAGGTAATTGACGCCCTTGCGCGGCCGCCTGGTGCTGCCGCCTGAGGCGCCGTCCAGATAGTAGGTGGCGCCACTGAACATGGTCAGGTCGCCCGCATAGGTCACGGGCTTGCCCTGCGCATCCTTGGTCGGGAACAGCGTGGCGATGGCTTCGCGGCCACGCAGGTAGCTGCCTTCGCGCACGCCGCCGGCAGCCGTGTACTCGCGCCCGCCTGCCTTGAGTTCGGCGAAATACACGTTGCGCAGGAAGACACGCTGCTGCTCGGCCGGCAAGGCCGCGAAAAACTTGCGCGCGTCCATGCTGCCGGCATCGAAGGTCAGCCCGGCGCCATTGCGCTGTCCGGCGCCGTAGCGGGTTTCCAGCCAGTTGACCAGGTGCAGTTGGCTCGACAGGCCATATTCGCGCTGCAGGTCGCGCCTGCTGCCGCCGGTGCTGGCCTGGAGAGTCTTGTCGAGCTCGCTTTGGCGCGCTGCCAGGAAGGCGGGCGCGCCCGCAGCGTCGCCGCTGTAGCCGAATTCCGCGCGCAACCAGTCGGCCAGGCCCAGGCGGCCGCCATACACGGCCACCGCCTTGCCCGGCTGGTCGGCCAGCGACTTGCCTGGATCGATCAGGTTGGCAGCGTCGAGATAGCGCGCGGCAAAGGCGTCGTAGTTGGGGCCATGCGCCCCGACCCCGGCCGCCACCGCGATGCTGGCGCCGCTGCTGCGGTCGCCGGATGCGCGATTCGTCACCGCGCCGATACTCTTCAGCTCGGCCTTGTCGGCCATGTCGATATCGCGCCCGGCCGTCACTTCCAGCGTGCCCGGACCGCCCACGTAGAACGTGCCGTAGCGAATGTCGCGGCCGGCACGCACGACCGACACCTCGTCTGGATTGTTGTGCAGTATCAGATTGCCGCGCGCCGAACCAACAAAGTTTTCCGTCGGCCGCAGCGGCAGCGACGGGTTGGCGTACGCTATCTCCGAAGTCCAGCCCAGCAGTCCCTGTGGCGTCGCTTCGACCAGCCCCAGCGCCGTGCCGGAGTTGACGATATCGCGTCCGGCCCGGATATCGACCGGACCGGCGCCCTCGTACCAGGTGCTGTGGCTGGCCGCATTGCCGCCGCCGCGCGTGATGATGGAACCGGTGCGCAGGCCGATGATGTCGCCCGCCAGCGCGTAATAGCGCGCCGGCAACTGATCCTGCACCGCATAGCCCGAGGCGGTGGGCGGCGTCAGCGTGAACAGCGGATAACGCTGCGGTGTAGCGCCCGCTTCGCGCGACGCGAACAGCACGCTGGGCGCCTGCGCTTCCTGGTTGACGTTATGCGTGTACGTGTCGCCATACACGGTCAGGCCACTCACTCCCGCGAAACCGGGATTGAACGGGCTCGGCAGCGCGGTCGGATCGGCGCCCGACGCCGTCACCGAATAAGCACCCGCGTAGATCGAATCGGCGGCCAGCAATTCCAGCTGCCCCGGCGTGCGGCGCGTAAAATGCGCATCGACCGGCGATGGTGCCAGCAGCAGGCCGGTGGCCGGCCGCGCCAGCGTGTTGGTACCGGTGTCCGTCGCGCCTTGGGCGGAGTTGCCCATATACAGGCTGCCGCTGGCGGCCACGGCGCGCAATTGCGACGGCATCACGAAACGCCCGCCGCTGGAAGCCTGGTTGCCGCTGGCGCGGTCGTCGCTCCAGGCCGTGGACGGCGTCAGGTTGCCGCCCGCGCTGAACAGGTCGATAGCGGTCGACGGCGTCCACAGCGAGAACCAGCTGTAGCCCTCGCCGTCTTGCGCCACGCCCTTCGCGGTGAACGGCGTGCCGTTGTTGATCTGGGTGACGCGGCCGGCGTCGCCCACGCCGCCCAGCACCAGGTCGCCGCGCGCATCGATGCGCACGCCGGAGTCGCCCGGCACCACCACCGGCCCGCCGCCCGCGATGGACGAAGTGGCGGTGTAGACCTGGTAGGCGCGCGATTCCTGGCTGTCGCCCTTGTCGAAGCGCAGCTCGATGCCGCCCACCGATCCCGCCTCCATGCGCAAGGCGCCGCGCAGGTTGACGAAGGTGCTGTTAAGGTCGCCACGCGTGCCGGAAAAACGGGTATCCGGCGTGATCTCGCCTGTCGTGTCGGCAAACGAGCGCACTTCGGCCACCGGATTGAGGCCGCCGCCAATGCGCACGTCAAGGTCGCCACCGCCGGTCAGCGTGAGCGCGGAACCGTCGGCCGATACCCGGCCGGTGCTGGCCACCGCCAGATTCAAGCCCTGGCTGCGCATGGCGAATTTGCCGCCTTGGTCGGTACGCGGCGACAGCATGCCGGCGGCCTTGCCCGCCTCGAATACGAGGTTGCCGCCGCCCAGGGTGCCGATGCCGGTAAAGCCGGTCATCACGGGCTGGGTCTCGTACAGGTAGTTCGTGCCGAGACCGCCGGCCACATAACTGCCAAAGTTGATCCACCAGGCGGTGGGCACGCCCTCGCCCTGGGCAACCGCGCTGCCGGTGCCCTGGCGCCACAGCCAGGTGCCGACGGCGCTGCTGTCCTGCTGCGGACGCAAATAGCCCACGTCGTCGGGGCGACGCTCCGTGCTGTAGCCGCCACCCACCAGGTCGCCGGTGACGTCGCCCTGGGCGCGCACCAGCACGTTGCCGCCATGCTCGGGATACCAGGCCTGGTACAGGCTTTGCGCGCCACCGTCCACATAAGGCTTGAAGGCGTCGCCATCGGCGCCGAGAATGGAACCCTTGCGATCCGCCGCGCGCGGCAGGCGGTAAGCCGCCGCCACGTTGGCCGCCTGGGTACCGGCCGTATACACGCCATACGGCGAACTCTGGTTGAAGTTGCCGCCGGCCAGGAGATCGAGGTCGCCCGTGCCGGTACGCAGCACGCTGAACAGCTGTTGCCGCGCAGGCTTGGGCACCATCGGGAAGCTGGCACCTTCGGGCAGCCACGTCACCAGGTCGCCCACGCCCCACTGGTTGTACGCCAGCAGCTCCTCCACGCTGGAAAAGTCGGCGAGATTGATCAGCGTGCCGGCGGGATTGCCAAGATACAGTTCCGAGTCGCCCATCCAGTAGAAATTGCCTGCCACGCCGTCGATCGGCGGCGCCGCCACGCTCGGCAGGCTGAGCCCCAGGACCGCGCCGTAGTGGTGGTCGGTCAGCAGCAGACTGCGGTTGTCGCCCATGGGGCGCAGCGCGCGGCTATCGGCCGCCTGCATGTCGGCACCGGCCACCAGGCGCATCGACCACGACTGCGAACCGCTGGCCAGCATCGGCGCCAGCGCCCAGTTGCGGCCCTGGTTGCCGTCGGCATCGCCCGGACGCAGGGCCACCGAGTCGGCGCCGCCAGGCAGCCGCACCCAGGTTTCGCTCGGCACCAGCGCGCCCTTGCGCAGCTGCAGTTCGCCGGCCAGCACCACGCCATTGGCGGGCGTATCGGGGAAGCCGTCGCCGTCGTAGTCGGGGCTCGGCGTGTCCCTGACGGCGCCCACCGGGAACGGCAGCGGCACGCCGCCGGGCCAGGTCATGGCCGCCACGGACATCCCCACGGGCAGGCGGGTGCCGGCATCGAGCCGCGTGCCGCTGCCCAGCGTGACGGCCTTCGCCAGCACGGTGCCGGCCGCATACACGATATCGCCGGCGGCATTGCGCACGGCGCCGCCCAGCACCGTACCAGCCGGCAATTCCACCTCGGCCGTCAGGGTGGCTTGCGACGGCAGCGCAGTGCCGGCCCGCAAGCTCATGGCTTTCATCGGCAGGTCGTAGTTCAAGGTGCGGCCGGGCTGGAAGAAGGTGTCGTCGGCCAGCGTGACCAGCTGGCCGTGTGGCACGATGACGTCGGCGCCGAACGGCACGCGACCCTTGGCCAGCATCCAGCCCTTGTCGTCCGGCGTGACCGGCAAGGCCTTGCCATCGAAGCCGTCATTGATGCTGCCGAAGACGTTCAGGTTGCCGCCGGCGCGCAGCACCAGCGCACCCGCTTCGCCGGAACCGGCCACGCCGGTCTGCTGCGTGTGCGGATTGACGCTGGCGTAGCGGTAACCGGACAGGTCGATGTCGCCATCGACGTGCAGGTCGCCGTCCGGCGTGGCGCTGAGGATGGCCACGCCCGGACGCAGGTGGAAGGCATCCTTGTCCTTGCGCAGGCCGGACAGGCGGCCATTCATCAGCCCGTCGTTGGCCAGGGCGCCCGTCATGAACGCCACGCTGTCGTCGTGCTTGCGGTCCAGGTAAGCCTGGTTGATGACCTGGTAGGGGCGGCCGTCCGCGCCGGCGTCGGTGCCGGGCGCAGCGTCGTTATACGACCAGAAACCATTGACCGTGATGGCGCGGGCGCCGTCGATGGCCAGCGGACCGGCCGCATCGATGGCGACGTCGTTGCCGGTGGCGCCACCGAGGCGCCGGGCGCTCAGCTCCAGCGTGCCCAGCGATGCGATCTGATCAGCCTTGCCTGCGGTACCGGCGCGCAGGTCCATGTGCGCGCCGGTCTCCAGCACCAGGCGGCCGCTGCCGGCATCGATGTCGATCACGGCGCGGTTGGGCGCCTCGATCACCTGGCCGTAGCTGTCGACCCGCAGCACGCTGCCATGGGCGTCGAGCAGCGCGCCGCCGGCCACTCTGACGCCGTCGCGCGCTGCCAGGCGGATGCTGCCCACCTGCTCGCCGCTGGCGTCGACCGTGCCGTTGACGGCCAGGTGGCCGCCATCCACGGAGACCGTGATTTCGCGCGCTTTCAGTTCACTGTCCAGCACCAGGTCGCCCTGCTTGAGCTGGAAGCTGCGGCTGCCGAACACGCCGCCCTTGGTCAGGCGCTGGTTCAGTCCCTTGAAATCCTCGATATGCTGGCCGCGCACGTCGAGGCCGCCCGCCGCGAACGGCACGTCGGTACCGCCCGCGTCGTAGTGGCCGCTACTGCCGCCGGCGATGCTGCCCAGCAGCGCCACGCTGCCCGCCTGCGCATCGAGCGCGCTGGCGGTGAGCTTGCCGGCGCGGTTGGAAACGGCCGAGAAATCGATGCTGGAAGCGGCCGCCTGGCGCACGTCGCCGTGGCGGCTGTCGAGCACCACCTCGCCGCCCCAGCTGTACTTGGCCACGCCGTTGAAATCGATCTTGCGGCCGGCCAGGTCGAGCCTGGCGCCATCGCCCAGCACGACGTCTTGCTCGGCGGATACGCTGAGCTTGCCACTTGGCAGCAGCACGGCCGTGTCGAGCGTCACGCTGCGCCCGTCCAGCGCCACTTCGGCGCCCAGTGCGCCGGCCAGGGTGGCCGCATCCGGGGCCGCTGCGGCCGCCACCGATGGCTTGGCGACACGGATGTCGCCGCCCGCCTTGATCTTGTTGACGGAGCCGGCCGCGCCGGTGAGCAGCGCGGTGTTCAGCGCCAGGTTGCCGCCGCTGCGCAGATAGCCCTTGCTGGCCGTATCCCA
Source organism: Janthinobacterium lividum (assembly GCF_034424625.1). NCBI lineage: Bacteria > Pseudomonadati > Pseudomonadota > Betaproteobacteria > Burkholderiales > Oxalobacteraceae > Janthinobacterium > Janthinobacterium lividum. The sequence continues at coordinate 179,621 of NZ_CP139976.1, forward strand.
GCCGCTTTGCGACTGGTACACCGATAACGATCCCGTATGGTTGGCGGTGATGCGCTCGCTGGCGTTGAACACGACGTCGCCAAAGCCGAGGATCAAGCGATCCATGCTGTGGATCGTGTCGGGCCGGCTGTTCGGGCCATAGCCAAACTCGACCTGGCGGGCGTCGACCTGCAGGCGCCCGCTGCCGCTGCCGGCGCCGCCAGTGGCGACCAGGCCCGGCGCGGTCGTGGCGCCGTTCCACACCAGTACGTCGGTCTTGATGCGCGCCACGGCATCGCTGCCGCCGGCGCCGTAGATCGCCGGAGTGCCGATCACCAGCCGCTCCAGCGACGATTTTCCCGTACTCGCGTTGATGGTCGACAATTCGACGTTGTCATAGAAATTGATGGCGTCGCGCGCCGTCAGCGCCAGGCTTTCCAGCGCCGGCGCACCCGCGCTGGCGTCGCCGCGCAGCAGGCGGTCGAGGATGCCCTGGTTCAGGGTCAGTCCGGCCGGCAATGCGTCGCGCGCGGCCATGGCGTCCAGCGACGCTGCGCTGCCCACATTGATGCCGCCCACGGCCAGCACCAGGTTGCGGGTGCCATAGGTAGTGGCGTCGCGCAGATTGAAGCTCTGGTCGGTGGCGGCGACAATGCTGCCTTCCGAATACAGCGGCGTGCTGCCGCTGCACACTGCGCCCGCCGCGCAGGCGCCGATGTCGATGCGGCCCGGTCCGGATCGCGGATCGATACTCACGCCGGGCGCCAGCATGTCCAGCCGGCCATTCGACACGGCCAGCACGCTGGACGTGCCCGGCGCATACACGTAGCCATTGCCCGAATCCCAGGCGGCGGCGCCACGGCCCAGGGTATTGATGCCACCACCCTGCTCGATGACGATGCCGCCTGCCTTGCTATTGGTCACCAGGAACACTTCGCCAGCCTTGAGCACGGCGCCGTCGCGCACCACGATGTTATCGACGCCGCCCTGGAACTGGGCGATATTCGCTTGCTGGTTGCCGGTAACGCCGCTGTAGTTGACGGTGGGTAAACCGCCAATGCCCAGGCGCGGGGCGCCGATGGCGTTCAGGGCTTCCGCCCGCACGGCGATCCCATCGAAGCCGACGGTAGGCGCGCCGGCGCTGCCGATGATTTCGTAATTCTTGCCGGAACCGCCCAGCAGCAGCGCGCTGCCGCCGAAACCGTCCTTGCCTGGCGTGTAGTTGGTCGTGCCGGCAAAGCGCAGAGCATCGTCGGTGCTGGCCTTGGACTGCACCAGTTCGATGTGCAGCGCCTTGGCGTCGCGTTCGAGCAGCGGCCGCGGCACGCCGTCGCGCACCGCCTGCGCCAGCGCGAATGCGCCGTAGCTCGTTTCATTGTATTGCGAATAGCTGCGCAGCACGTCGGCCGGCGTCAGCACCGCCTGCGATGGCAGCACCGTGCGCCGGTCGGTATTGCTGGTGCCCAGCTGCACGGCGGTAGCAAACGAGCCGTTGCGCATGGCCGTGGCCGACCCGACAGGCAAGCCGCCGGCGGCCAGGCCGTTCAGCTCCACCCGGAACGCGCCGGGCAGCAGCGCAAAGCTCGACGGCAGCAAGGTATAGGTGCCGGCGGCCAGGCCGGGCACGCCGGCGCCGATGGTGATCTGGCGCCCCAGCGCCGGATCGCCGGCGCCATTCTCGGCCACGATGGGCGCATAGCCCGCCTGCGCGCCCGGAACGATGGCGTAGACGGGATTGGTGGCCAGGCCCGGCAGCACGAAGCCGCCTTTGCCGGACGTCTGCACCAGCGGGTTGAGGCGGGCGTCGGTCGAGCCGCCGCGTCCGGCCAGGAAGGCCGCGCCGGTCAGGGTGCCACCGCCTGACAGGTCGAGCACGGCGCCCGCGCGCACATCGACGTGTTCGCCGGTGAGCACGACGGCCGGGTCATTGCCCACGCCCTTGTATGCGACGTCGACGCCGTCCATCATATAGCTCAGGCCATCGAGCGAGCCGCCGTACGGCATCACCAGGCCGTTGGCGCTGACCGACGTCACGCTGCCAGGCAGCAGATTGGTGTGGCCCGTCACTGCGCCATTCGTATTCTGGCCCAGCGTGATTTTGCCCAGCGGCGCGCGCACCACGCCCCCCTGGTTCACCGTGCCGGCACTCAGCTCCAGCGAGCCGAACACCGAGTAGGGCAGGGCCGGCAACGGCGCGCCAGGGTCGCCGCTGCGCTCGATGGTCAGCTTGCGGGCCGGGTCGAACTCGGTCGCCAATTGCCCGAATTCGTTGATCACGTTGCGTTTGCCCACCTCCACCTTGCCGGTAGCGCCGCTCACCGGATAGATTTGCGCGCCCGCCAGGGTCAGATTGCCGGGCGTGTACAGCGCGGCCGCCGTGCGCATGCGGATATCGCCGCTTGAGCGCAGCGCCAGCTCGCCGAAGGCATCGCGCTTGACTTCCAGGTCGGCGGCGGCGTTTTGCACGATCACACCGTTGCTGCCGACATTGACGGCATTGGCGAGGTCGATCAGCGCGGCATGCAGCGTCAGGCTGGCGTGGTCGTCCACGTTGGGCACGCCCAGTTTGCCGCTGCCGATGCCGCCGTTGCCGGAGCCGCGCACCGGGTTCGGCATCAGGTGGTCGTCGCTCTGGGTGCGGCTGCTGCCGGCCAGACGGATGTAGGGCGCCGCCAGCTTGACTTGCGCGGTGGTGGCGGCGTCGGCATGCTCGGCCAGGGCCAATGCGCTGGCGGTCAGGCGCAGGCTCTGGCCCAGCGACAGGTCGAGGTTGCCGTCAAAACTGATCAAGCCATTCGACAGCAGGGCCAGATGGTCGAAGCCGCCGGCGGCCACGCGGTCCGCACCCAGCCGGGCCACGCCGTAGCGCAGCGCCGGATCGCTGTCGCCCACCTGCAGGTCGGCAGCCAGGCCACTGTCGCCCTGCAGGCGCGACAGCACCAGCTCGCGCGGCACGCGCACCGCATCTTCCACGCCCAGGCCCTTCAAGTCGAGCTTGCCGACGATGCCGTAGTTCGGGGCTTCCAGGTTGAGCGCCAGCGTGCCGCCGGCCGCGCCGGCGCCACCGGCTGCCGCATGCAGGCTGCCGTCGAGCAACAAGCCGCGGAAGGAACCGAGCGCGATGCTGCCGCCGTCACCGGCCACCTGCACGCTGCCCTGGCCGGGCAGGTCGAGCCGGGCGGCGGCGCCGGACGCTTCCAGGCGTGCGCCGGGGCGCACGATGACAAAGGCGTCGGCCGCCTCGACCTGGGTGGCGTCGAGATTGTGTTTTGCACCGATCTCGATGGTGCCGCCGGCACCCACATGGCCATACACGCCGCCCTGGGCGTCGGTGGCGGTGGCCGCGCGTCCGGCCACGTCGAGTACCGCGCGCTCGCCGATCCAGATCGACTGGGCATTGGCGCTGCCGTCTGGACGGTTGATCTCGCCACCGGTGACTAGCGTGCCCGGCAACACGGAAATGCGGCCGCCGGCCGCGCTCAGCGTGCCTTCCACGGTTATCTGGCCGTTGCCGGTCAGGCTGATGCTCTTGCCGTCATCCACGCGCAGCGTGGCGCCCTCGCCCACCACCAGCGGCGCCTTGGCGTTGCGGGTGCCGGCCGACAGCGCGATATCGGCGCCGGCCCGTTGCTTGAGCACGCCTTTCACGGCATTTTCCTGCCACAGCGGCGCCAGCCACGGTTGCAGGACGGCGGCTGGATCGACGCCGGTAGGCAATTGGCCCGCCAGCGCCAGGTCGGCGCGCAGCAAGGGCATGCTGACGTCGATGGTGGCGTCCTGCGCCACTTGCACGCCTTGCTGGCCATTGATGTTGTAGTGCGCAAAGCCGCGCTGGAACAGGTCATTGTCCAGCACCAGCAGCGGCTTGACCGCCAGGTCCGTCGGCGCACGGTTACCAGCCAGCAAGCGATCGCCCGCCTGCAAGGTCACATCAAACGCGAACGCCGTACCGGCGGCCACCCTGGCGTTGAAAGCGGGCACCGGCATGCCGTTCGGGAAGGCGTCGGCCGGCACCAGGTAGCCGGAACCGAGCTTGCCGCGCACGCCCGTGAGCGTGACGCCGGCCGGCACGGTCATGCCACTGGTGTAGACGATGCCATTGCTGCCGGTGACGGTGATGTATTCATAGCTGATCGAGGCCGGCGGCACCACCCAGGCGGCCGGCAGGGTGTACGGGCGCGCCGCGCTGAAGTCCGGCAAGTCCAGCAACGGCTGGCCGGGCTGGACCTTCGTGCTGATATAGCTGAAATCGGTATCGAGCACGGTGCCGGCCTTGATGGTGAAGGCTGCTGCCAAGGTCAGGTGCACGGGGACGGACTGGCCTGCAGGCAACACACCATTGCCGGCCAGCGCGCCGCCGCCCAGCACCACGCCGGTGCCGCTGTCGATGGTCAGCGTGCCGCCGCCGTTGACGCCGTAGCCGCGCAGTTCGCCATCGAGCACCAGCGCTTCCGACTTGACGCCGTTGAGATCATTCTGATTCGCGCGCAAGCTGATGTCGCCGCCGCGCCCGCCCTTCAGCTTGCCGTCGGCCAGCACGGCCGCGCCCGAGGACGTGTCGATCGCGCTGCCGGCTGCCAGGTTGACGGTACCGCTGCTGACCAGCGCCACCGACCCGCCGTTGACATAGGGTAAGCCGGACGTGTTGCCCGGATCCAGCTTGAGCTGGCTCCACAGGCCGCGCGTGTCAAGCGTCACGCCGGCCGTCACATCGATGCCCACCTTTGCTCCGGCCGCGGGCGTGGCGACCGTTGTATCGACCCAGTTGCTGGTGCCATTGGACAGCTTGCTGACGATGTCGCCCAGCGCAATGCTGCCGCCGCGCGCCGTCAGGCCGGCATTGACCTTGACCTGGGGCGCATGCAGCGCGATGTCGCCGCCAGGCGTGACTTGCACCGCAGCGTCGACCTCGATGGCGCTGCCGGCGTAGGCCTTGATGCCGCCCAGGTGTTGCGCGTTGAGCCAGCCGGCGTCCAGGTAGGTCTTGCCGACCAGGTTTTCGGGCAGCGCGTCTTCGCGCAGGAGATTGCCGGCGCTGGCGCCGCCGGTGCCGATATGGATGGCCTGCAGCAGCGCCGCGGGATTGTCGCGCAGCTGCGTGCTGGCGGCGTCATATACCGGCGCCAGCTGGCCCAGCACCAGCTGGCCGTTGCGGGCGGCGGCCAGTTGCGACTGACGATAACTGTCGAGGCTGGCATCGCGCGCGTCCTGCTGGCGCTCGCCCTGGAATACGCCCGATTCGATCGCGCCTTCCAGCACGGCCGATGTGGTTCCCACCACCACGCGGCCCGCGTCACGGCCCACGGTATAGCCGTTTTCCAGCCGTTGCTGGGCGCCGATCAGGGGATTGGCGAAATTTTCCGTCGTTTCCGCGCCCCAGCGCTGGTGGTGCGCGGCGTAGCCTTGGTACACGCCCGTATACAGCACGTCGCCGGGCGCGGTCGACAGCCTGTACAGCTGGCCATCCTTGCCGCTGAGCCAGCTCTGGCGAATCATGCCCGTCTGGACGTCAAAAGTGCCGCCGGACACGTTGAGCAGAGAGCCGGCCTGGGTCACCAGTTCACCGCCCTGGAAAGCCACCGTGCCGCCCTGTGCCGCCCACTCGCCGATGCCATGGCCGCTGGTGTTCAGATAACCGCTCACTTCGAGCAAGCCGCCGCCCGTGTACCAGCGGTCGGTCGGATAGCCATTCGTGCCTGCCGCCACCCGCACCAGGTCGCGCCGGTCGACCCACAGGTCGGTGCTGTTGAGGGCCTTGCTGTCGCGGTTGCCGGGCGCGTCGCGCTGCTCGTTGCCCTGTGCATTGATCAGCACGTTGTTCGAAGCCATCGCCACGTTGACGCCCACGGCGCCGGAGACGTCGATGCTGGCGCCGCGCGACACTTGCGTGCGGCGCGTGGCCAGCGCATTGACCTGGCCGCCGGTGGCCAGCGTCAGCGAACCGGTATCGAAGGCGATATCGCCGCCGGAGGCAATCTGGATCAGCGACAGGTCGCGGCGGTTGTAGGCGCCGTCGCTCGGCAGCGCCGAATCCTTGATGAGCGCGTCGCGCTGCACGTCCAGCGCGGTGGCGCCGCTGTCGTCGAGCAGCACCGTGGTAAGGCTGTCCGGCGCCAGGGTGACCAGGCCTTCGCTGCCGTCGGCCTTCAGGTGCACGGTGCCGCGTGTCGTCACGCTGGTGCTGCTGAGCAGCACGCCGGCCTGCTTCACGTCGCGGCCCGTCAGGGTGACGTCGCCGGTAAGCGCCTGCACCAGGCCGCTATTCGTCACCTTGCCGGCGCCGCTTTGCGCATTGAACTTGACGTCGACCTCGTTGCCACGCGTGCTCGAAGTCTGGTTGGCATCCGTCCCCAGGCCCTTGCGGATGACGAAGCTGTCGCCGGCGGCCAGCGTCACCTGACCGTTCGGCGCGGACAGGCTGCCGCCGTTATGCACTTCGCGCCCGGCCAGCAGCACATAGCCGCCGCCTTCCGTCACCGTCTGCGGCTTGCGCGTGCTGATCTGCGCGCCAGCCTGCACCACCACGTCGGCCGTGGCGTTGGCGTGCGTGGCCACGCTGCCGTTGAGCACCAGATCGTTGGCCAGCGTGGGCTTGAAGCCCGAGCCCTGCGTTTCGCTGTAGATGCCCTTACGGAATTGGCTGTCGCTCATGCCCACGGCGGCGGCCACCAGACTGCGCGTGTCGACCTGGCTGCTGCCCGTAAACACGATGCCATTGCGGTTGACCAGCATCACCGTGCCGTCAGCCTTGATCTGGCCGCGGATCTGGCTGGGACGGGCCAGCGGATCGTTGACGCGGTTGAGTACGGACCAGTTCGCCAACTGGTCAAATTGCAGGGTGGTATTCTGGCCGATATTGAACGTTTCCCAGTTCAGGATCGCCTTGTCGGCCGTCTGCTTGACGGTCACCACGGTCTTGCCGTCGGCCTGCGCCTGCGTGGGGCCATTCGCGTTGAACCAGCCCGCCGTCAGGCTGTTGCTGTCGACCTTCAAGCCGCCTTCGGCCAAGCCTTCCGGCACCTTCGAGCCGGCGGCAATGGCCGCCTGGCGCGCCGCCTGCTGGGCCGCCTGCTGCACGGCGATGGCGCGTGCGGCCAGTTGCAGATTGTTCAGCGAACTTTGCAGCTGTGCATTGGCTTTTTGCTGCTGCGCCTGCTTATTGTCCGTCCCGATGATGGCCTGGCCATTCGGCAAGCGTCCCGTGGCGGCGGCCGTGCCCTGCTGCGCACCCTTGCCGGCAAACCAGGCACCGCTGAATGGCTGCTGCGCCTGCGCGCCGCCCGCCTGCAGCAGCACGGCGATGGCCAGCGCCAGCGGTTTCAATCGCACCGGGCGACCAATCCGGTTGCCCGCCATGGCGGAGGAGGATGCGTGTTTCGTGACCGACTTGCTTCGCTGCATGGCGACATTCCCTTTTCATGTTCCGTTGCTGACCGATATCGCGAGGCGGCGCGCGGCACGCACGGGGCGGGCGGCAGGCACTGATTCGCGGCTTCCAGCAGCATTGACAGGGAACAAGGTCCGGGACTGCAAAAGGTCATGAAAATGTCATAATTGGCGAGATGCCATCGGCCTGCATCGCTAGCCAAACAGCACGATGCCGCCCGGCAGCCGCGTCACCCGCGCGCCATACGCGTCCTGGATCAGGGCGATCACATCGTCGAGGCGGTCGAGCGAAAAACTCGCTTGCACGCGCGTGTGCTTCAAGGCCTCGCCATTGAGGATCAGCTTGCCGGGACGGTAGCGGTTCACCTCGTCCACCACCTCGGCCAGCGTGCTTTGTTTAAATACCAGCAGGCGCTGGCGCCACGCGCTGACGTCGCCCTTCGCCACCGCACGCGCGATGCCGAAATGCTCGGGCCGGTAACGCAGCTGCTGGCCCGCCGCCAGTTCCGCATCGTTGCCGGCCTGCGCCACGCGCAGGCGGCCCGCCAGGCAGGTCACGCACACTTCCTGGCCGAACAAGCGGATATTGAAGCGCGCGCTGCCGGCCGACACCGTGCCGTCGCCCGCCTGCACGCGCACCCTCGCCGCGCCGCGCAAGCCGGCCTGGAATTCCGCCTCCCCCGCCAGCAGCACCAGCGACGCGGCGCCATCCTGCAGCGGCGCCGCATCGAGGCGCGTCTGCGTATTCATCTGCACCAGCACACCGCCATCGAGCGCCACTTCGCGCTGCTCGCCCGTGCCGGTGGCGTAGTCGGCAGCGAGGCCCGCCACGGCCGGCCACAGGTCCGTGGGCGGGCGCAGCACCAGCAAGCCCAGTGAGGCGGCGACGGCGCCACCGAGCCAGGCGCGCCGCGCCACGTTCACGGGCGTCTGCGCCCGCTTGACGGCGCGCGCGGCCGGCGCCATGGCGCCCCACACGGCGCGCGCCTCGGCAAACGCATTGGCATGCTTGCGGCTGCGCGCGCACCAGTGGCGAAACACTTGCGCGTCGCGCTCGCTGACCTGGCCCGAGGCCAGGCGCACCACCCACGCCTGCGCTTCCTGTTCGATGACACCCATGTCGTCTTCCGCTTGTTCAGTCATGATGTTTAGACGTTTTCCCCGCCCCGGGACCGAAGCGCTGGATGAAATCGCGTCCCATGCGTTCGCAGCAATGTTCGAGTCCGGCGCGCAATTCCTTCTCCACCGTGCGGGCGGAAATGCCGAAGCGCTCGGCGATGTCGCGGTGCGGCAACTGGTCGACGCGGGCGGCGATGACGATGGCGCGCCGGCGTTTCGGCAGCTCCTGCAAGGCCCGTTCCAGTTCTTCCAGCTCGGCGCGCGCACTGAAGGTGCGGGCCGGGTCGGCCAATTCATCGGCCATCTCGTACAGATCGTCGATATCCGGCAGGCTGAGCAGGCGCGCATTGTCGCGGCGTTGATCTTCCGCAATGTTGATGGCGATGCGCATCAGGTAGGCGGACGGGTAGCTGATCGCCTCGGGCGCATTCATCCGTTCCACCCGCAGATACGTTTCATGCAGCGCGTCATTGGCCAGGTCTTCCGAGCCCAGGCGGCGCTGCAAGTGGCGGCGAAACTGTCCGTAGCGTTCCAGGAACAGCTTGCGCAAGGTGGCTTTCAGCAAGTCCGGCATGGTCAGGACACCCCAGACAGGAGGTAGGGCGCGCAATCGGCGCCTGGGTCGGGCCGCGGCGTCAGTAAAATCGTCAGCGGCTGCGGCAAGCCCGCCGGTGGCGCGTCATCGATCAGCAGGCTGCGCAGGCGCTGCAGCACGGCGCGGTCGCGCTGTTCCACGCCGCTCGGTTCCAGCACATGTACGGCGCGCACCTTGCCCCGCTCGTCGAGCCACAGCTGGAACGCCAGGCGGTAGCGGCCAAACGCGTCCGGATGCAAACGGCACAGGGCGCGCGTGAGCGAGCGCTGCAGGATGGCCGCATAGCCTTGCAATGGTGCGGTGGCGGGGGCAGCTTCGGCCGGCGCGGGCGCCGGCGCCACGGGAGCGTCGGCCAGCGCCAGCAAGGTAAACGCATTGCTGCCGCTGAAGCGCGCGCCCAGCTGGGTACCGGCCAGCAGGCGCTGCAGCGCCTCGGCCGGCGTGTAGTCGCCGCGCACGGGCGCCGCCGTGCGCCCCGCCGCCAGCTGGCTGCTGACGAGCACGGAATACCCGGTCACTTCGCCGAACGCCACCAGCGCCGCATCGAGCGGCTGGGCGGGCAGGTCGAAGTGCAGGGTAGCGTGCGCGGCGGCATCAGCACCGTCCGCACCCGCAGCCGGTCGCACGAATGTCATGAATGTCATCAATGTCATCAGCAAGCAGGCGGACAGGGCATTGCCCTTTGCGGCGCGGCGGTAGGTTTGTGTCATTTTCCAGGGAAATCAACGAGAAAGCCTGCTCATGAAGTGTCTTGACTGCAATGTTGTCTGCAGAATGGCAAGATGGTAGCTTCATAAAATGACAACTGCATGACATGGCGTCGGCCCGCATCCCGGCCTGTGTCATCGCCGCGACATATGACCTTGCTATGCTGAACGCCTGATCCACCGCTCCGGGAGCCGCCATGGCACGCCTGTTCTTGCTGTTACTGCTGGCCTGCGCCGCCCTGTCCGCACAGGCGGACGAACACACCGTCGTCGTCAAGGCCGCCGCGCCCGAGAAGGGTTGCGTGGAAGTGGAAGTCAATGGCCAGCGCGCGCAATCGATGTCATGCTTGAATGAAAAATTATTACCCAGTAGCAACACACTGAACCGGCAGCCGCCCGCCCTGTCCGGCGCGGAAGCGATCGTGCAGCGCCCGTCGAACCAGCTGGGCCTGTACAACCGCGCCGCCCTCGAACACCGCATGGGCAATGCCTTTGGCAAGTCCGTCACGCCGCAGCGCCCAAGTCCCCCACCGCCCGCCAGCCCGCTGCTGCCGCCACGTTGACGCCGTTGTCAACGCACAGTCCATTTGCGCTGTCAAGATTGCGCAATCGCGCCGATTGCGTATCATTCCAGGCTTGATCGCTCTGGAAACAACCATGCTGCCCACTATCGAACAACGCCTTGCCCTTGAACTTGCCGCCAAACCGGTGCAGGTTGCCGCCGCCATCGAACTGCTCGACGAAGGCGCCACCGTGCCCTTCATCGCCCGTTACCGCAAGGAAGCGACCGGCGGCCTCGACGATATCCAGCTGCGCCTGCTCGAAGAGCGCTTGCGCTACCTGCGCGAGCTGGAAGAGCGGCGCGCCGCCATCGTGGCGTCGATCACGGAACAAAACAAGATGACGCCCGAATTGCTCGACGCCGTCATGCACGCGGAAGACAAGACGCGCCTGGAAGATTTGTATCTGCCCTACAAGCAAAAGCGCCGCACGAAGGCGCAGATCGCCATCGAAGCGGGCTTGATGCCGCTGGCCGACGGCTTGCTGGACAATCCCGAACTGACGCCGGAAATGGAAGCGGGCAAGTTCCTGCGCGACGCGTTTACGAGTGCCGACGGCAACAACCCGGGCGTGGCGGACACCAAGGCGGCCCTCGACGGCGCGCGCCAGATTCTGATGGAACGCTTCGCCGAAGACGCAACGTTGCTGCAAACCTTGCGCGAGTACGTGCAGGAACATGGCATCGTCGAATCGAAAGTGGTGGAAGGCAAGCAGGACGAAGGCGAAAAATTCGCCGATTATTTCGATTACTCGGAAACCATTTCCACGGTCCCCTCGCACCGCGCCCTGGCCCTGTTGCGCGGCCGCCGCGAAGGCATCCTCGACGTCACCCTGCGCCTGGATACGGAAGCGGAAAAACCGAAATGGGATGCGCCGCACAATCCGTGCGAAGGCCGCATCGCCGCCCGCTTCGGCATCAAGCAACAAGGCCGTCCGGCCGACAAATGGCTGGCCGACACGGCGCGCTGGACCTGGCGCGTGAAAAGCTTCATGCACCTGGAAACGGAACTGATGGGCGCTCTGCGCGAACGCTCGGAACTCGATGCGATCAATGTGTTCGCCACCAATCTGAAAGCGCTGCTGCTGGCCGCGCCCGCCGGTCAGCGCGCCACCATGGGCCTCGATCCTGGCTTGCGCACGGGCGTGAAAGTGGCGGTCGTCGATGCCACCGGTAAAGTGGTCGACACGGCCGTGATCTATCCGCACCAGCCGAAGAACGACTGGGATGGCTCGCTGCATACGCTGGGCCGCCTGGCCGCCAAGCACAATGTGTCGCTGATTTCCATCGGCAACGGCACGGCCTCGCGCGAGACCGACAAGCTGGCGCAGGATTTGATCAAGCAGCATCCGGAAGCGAAGATGACGAAGATCGTCGTCTCGGAAGCGGGCGCTTCGGTGTATTCGGCGTCCGAATTCGCCTCGAAAGAGTTGCCGGACATGGATGTGTCCCTGCGCGGCGCCGTGTCGATTGCGCGCCGCCTGCAAGACCCGCTGGCCGAACTGGTGAAGATCGACCCGAAATCGATCGGCGTGGGCCAGTACCAGCATGACGTGAGTCAAAGCCAGCTGGCCCGCTCGCTTGATGCCGTGGTGGAAGATTGCGTGAATGCCGTGGGCGTGGACGTGAACACGGCGTCGGCGCCGCTGCTGGCGCGCGTCTCCGGCCTGTCGGCCAGCGTGGCGCAAAGCATCGTCACCTACCGCGACATGAAGGGCGCGTTCACCTCGCGCGCAGCCTTGAAAGCCGTGCCGCGCCTGGGCGATAAAACGTTCGAACAGGCCGCCGGCTTCCTGCGCGTGATGGGCGGCGACAATCCGCTGGACGCGTCCGCCGTCCACCCGGAATCGTACCCGCTGGTGGAAAAGATCCTGGCCGATATCAAGAAGGATATCAAGGCTGTCATCGGCGAAACGGCGCTGCTGAAAACCCTCAGCCCGGCAAAGTACGCGGATGAAACCTTCGGCGTGCCGACCATTTCCGACATCCTGAAGGAACTGGAAAAGCCGGGCCGCGACCCGCGTCCGGAGTTCACCACCGCCACCTTCAAGGAAGGCGTGGAAGAAATCCGCGACTTGCGCCCGGACATGATCCTCGAGGGCGTGGTCACCAACGTGGCCGCCTTTGGCGCCTTTGTCGATATCGGCGTGCACCAGGATGGCCTGGTGCACATCTCGGCCCTGTCGAACACCTTCGTGAAAGATCCGCACACGGTGGTCAAGGCGGGACAAGTCGTCCGCGTCAAGGTGCTGGAAGTCGATGAAAAGCGCAAACGCATCGCGCTGACCATGCGCCTGACGGATAGCGCGCCGCAAGCGGGCAGCAAGCCCGAGCAAAAGGGCGACCGCAACGACCGCCGCAGCATGGCGCAGCACCAGTCGCAGTCGCGCAACGCGCCCGAGCCGGCCGGCAGCATGGCCGCCGCGTTCGCCAAGCTGCGCGGTTAAGTCCATGGCCGCCGGGCATGACCTTGTCATCCTGGCGGTGGACGCCGCCAGCATGGAGGCGCAGCTGCTGCTCGATGAATTGTCGGATACGCTGCTGCGCATCAATGGCGACAGCGGCCGCTCTTCCTTCGATGTCGAAGCGGCAACCTTGCGCGGCGGCTTTTACCTGGCGCGCGATGGCGCTGGAGAACTGCTGGGCTGTGCCGCCCTGCGGCCGCTGGGCGAAGCGGACAGCACCATAGGCGAGCTCAAGCGCATGTATGCGCGCCCTGGCGCCGCCGGCGTGGGTGCGGCCCTGCTGGCCCATGTGGAGGTGCAGGCGCGCCAGCATCACTACCATGCCCTGCACCTGTCCACCCGCGTGGCAAATGGGCGTGCCGTGGCGTTTTATGCCAAACACGGCTATGCACCCGTCATTGCCTGGGGCAAATACGTGGGCGCGGCGCAATCGGTGTGCCTGGGCAAGACCTTATAAGCCCCAGCGTGGCTGACTTGCCCGATTTATGACTTGAGCGCATACCCGTGCCGGCGTTTTCTTATAAAATGACGGCATCTATTTATTTACCCATCAGAGGCAGCTATGAGCGACGTACAAACCTGGATCAAAGAAACCGTGACGAGCACGCCAGTCGTGCTGTTCATGAAGGGCACGGCCCAGTTCCCGCAGTGCGGCTTTTCCGGCCGCGCCATCCAGATCCTGAAAGCATGCGGCGTGGAAAACATCGCCACCGTCAACGTGCTGGATGATCCGGAAGTACGCCAAGGCATCAAGGATTACTCGAACTGGCCTACCATTCCGCAGCTGTATGTCAAAGGCGAGTTCATCGGTGGTTCCGATATCATGAATGAAATGTTTGAATCGGGCGAACTGAAGTCCCTGCTGGATGCCTGATAACCAGCTTGCGCGGCCGCGCCGTATCGTCGTGGCCATCACGGGCGCCACGGGCGCCGTATATGGCTTGCGGCTGCTGCAATTGCTCGGCGCCATCCCCGGCGTCGAGACGCATCTGGTCTTGTCCGATGCGGCCGTACTGACCCTGCACCAGGAAACGGGCGTGGGGCGCAAGGAAATCGAAGCGCAGGCGCACGTGGTGCACAAGCTGCGCGACATCGGCGCCTCTATCGCCAGCGGCTCGTTTCAATCGGATGGCATGGTCGTCGCACCGTGCTCGATGAAGACCCTGGCGGCCGTGGCCCATGGCTTGTCGGATAATTTGATCACGCGGGCAGCCGATGTGGTGCTCAAGGAGCGCCGCCGCCTGATCCTGATGGTGCGCGAAACGCCGTTCAACCTGGCGCACCTGCGCAATATGACAGCCGTGACGGAAATGGGCGGCATCATCTTCCCGCCCTTGCCGAGCTTTTATCACCACCCGCAGAGCATTGCGGACATGGTCGACCATACGGTGGCGCGCGTCATCGACCTGCTGGGCATCGAGCATAGCCTGGCACCGCGGTGGAATGGTTTGAAGTCCGCTGGCGACACCCCTATCCTCTAGTTGGCGTCACGAATTAACTGGCATCACGATGCCTGACAAAAGCGTAGCGAGCGGAAGGAAGAGCTAGTCGAGAAGCGCAACCGTACTCTAGTACGGTGAGCATCGCAGGCTAGCTATGCCGACGCGCAGTAGCTTTGGTCAGGCATCCGCCACTAGCGTTTTTCGAATTGCGTAGCACTTGCCTGCTTCAAATCCCTGGCTTCTTCAACCATCCTGCGGTGGGCGATCCGTTTGCGCATCACTTCCGCATGTTGCGCGGCAGTCATGGGGGGCACGGTCATCAAGTCCTTCAGCTGCGCGGTATTGCTGTAGTTACTTTTCATAAGACGGCTCAAATGCTCTGCTCCGTAGTGGATGAACTGGCTGCTTCTGATGTGATTATGCGCTGGTATTGGCCGCTGCGCCGCCGCGAGCGGGATTATTGTTAAATAATTCCGCTGCAGCGCAACATGCGAGGTCTTATTGTGCGGCAAAATCATGTCTCCAGTATGACGTTGCGCAAATAAAAGGACAGGGAGAGCACCGTCAGCGAAAGGCGGACGGCGCCGGCCGGGGATGGCCTGAATGCTTACTTTTGGTAGTTGACTCTGACCAGCATGCGAATAAATTCTCGCGCGATTTGACGATGATGTTCATCCAATCTTTGCAAATCGGCAATTAATTTCACATCGGCGGACTCAAAACGCGACAAAGCGCTGCCCGCTTCGCCATTCGGCGTGGCGCTTTCCGGACCACCAAAACGCAACCATTCCGCTGGAACGCCCAACCATTGGGCAATCATGCGCAATTTCTCTTGCGTCGGAATTGCTTCACCTACTAACCATTTCCTAGCTGCATGCACGGTAATCGGGCGCCCGTCGAAACGGATATTGAATTCCCGGGCCAGTCTGGTCGGGCTGTCTGGAGAATAATGGGCGTTTTTGAGAGCCAACTGAAGTCGCTGGCTGAAGCTTTCGCGTTCGTTAGAAGAATTCATAGGTGTACTATTTCATGTTGTAACATGAAAGTCAGTTTCTTGAATGACCATACAGATTGTTACATTTGAAAAGAGTATAAATTAACAATTAACACTCCAGCCGGGCTTTTCAGGTGAAAAAGTGGGCCAAATTTTCTCTTGCGATTCTGCGTGGCTTCGGGTCAAATTCGCGGCTAGCCTTGATTTTCGCACTGCAGCACGATTCAAAGCCTCGGTTTGGCATTACAACGTACGGTATCGGATAATGCCCTTCTCTACCGATACACGCAATGCCCATGTCATACAATTTCTTGTAGACAAAGTTTTCAGAAGGGCCATTTTGTTTCCAACATGGAAACGATATGAACGACGTACTCATAGTGAAACGTTGTTTTTTGATCGTGCCGGCTGGAAAGAATCTGTGCCTGAAAATTTTACTGCCATCGCAGCGAAAAGAATGTCGCTGTTATGCCAGGAAAGCTCTTTTTGGTGTCATCTTGGCCACCAACTCTCGATCTTAAGCGCGTTTGCGCAAGAAGAATCAATTTATTTTCAGTAATTGTTGCCTTATTCGCCAAATCCCCCCAATCACGCCTTTCTTTGTTGCAGCACGGGCAGGGCACGCTACAATAGTATTGACGTTGACGTAAACGGCACTTTGCCACCCATTACCCTGCAGCACCCATCCAGCGACCGACCACCCATGCAACCGACACCGCCCGCAGCAATGACGACCTATACCATTACCGAACTGGCGCGGGAATTCGACATCACGGCGCGCGCCATCCGTTTCTATGAAGACCAGGGCTTGCTCAGCCCGAAACGCGAAGGCGCCGGCGGCCGCAGCCGCGTCTATACGCCGCGCGACCGCACCCGCTTGAAACTGACCCTGCGCGGCAAGCGCCTGGGCCTGGCGTTGTCGGAAATCAAGAGCCTGGTCGACATGTACGAGTCGCCGAAGGATACGCGCGCGCAGATGGACCGCTTCCTGGGCGTGCTGGCGCAGCACCGGCAGACGCTGGAGCAGCAGCGCATCGATATCGAAATGGCGCTGGCGGAAATCAGCGCGCATGAAGACGCTTGCGCACGCATGCTGGCGGACTTGAGCCTTGATAAGGCGCAAACAAACTAGGTATCCATACGGCGGCGCTTGCCGCGCAGCGCTTTACGCGTATCGCTTTACGTTTACGTAAACGTCACAACTGAGTATCATAGCTTCACTGACCCGGCATCCATGACCGCCACACTTATAACGACGACGAGGACGACATGCTCCATCTCCCAGGCTTGACCTTTGACCACGGCGACGACATCGCCTCCCTGCGCGAAGCGATCCAACAATTTGCCGCCGCCGAAATCGCGCCGCGCGCGGCCGAAATCGACCGCACGGACCAGTTCCCCATGGACCTGTGGCGCAAGATGGGCGACATGGGCTTGCTCGGCATCACCGTCAGCGAAGAATACGGCGGCGCCGGCATGGGCTACCTGGCGCACATCATCGCCATGGAAGAGATCTCGCGCGCCTCGGCCTCCGTCGGCCTGTCCTATGGCGCCCACTCGAACCTGTGCGTCAACCAGATCAAGCGCAACGGCACGGCCGAGCAAAAAGCCAAATACCTGCCGAAACTGATCACGGGCGAGCACATCGGCGCCCTGGCCATGTCGGAACCGAATGCGGGCTCGGACGTCGTCAGCATGAAGCTGCGCGCCGACTTCAAGGGCGACCGCTGGGTCTTGAACGGCACCAAGATGTGGATCACCAACGGCCCCGACGCGGACGTGCTGGTGGTGTACGCGAAAAACGACCTGGAAGCGGGTCCGCGCGGCATGACGGCGTTCCTGATCGAAAAGAATTTCAAGGGCTTTTCCATCGCGCAAAAACTCGACAAGCTGGGCATGCGCGGCTCGCACACGGGCGAACTGGTATTCCAGGATTGCGAAGTACCGGCCGAAAACGTGCTGGGCGGCCTGGGCAAGGGCGTCAACGTGCTGATGTCGGGCCTCGACTTTGAGCGCACCGTGCTGTCCGGCGGTCCGCTGGGCATCATGCAGGCTTGCATGGACCTGGTCGTGCCTTACGTGCATGACCGCAAGCAATTCGGCCAGCCCATCGGCGAATTCCAATTGATGCAGGGCAAACTGGCCGATATGTATTCGACCATGATGGCGTGCAAGGCCTATGTGTATGCCGTGGGCCAGGCTTGCGACCGCGCCACCACGCCGGAAGCCGTGCGCCAGTTGCGCAAGGATGCGGCCGGCGCCATTCTGTATAGTGCGGAGAAGGCAACGTGGATGGCAGGCGAAGCGATCCAGGCCCTGGGCGGCAACGGCTACATCAATGAGTATCCGGCCGGCCGCTTGTGGCGCGATGCCAAGCTGTATGAAATCGGCGCCGGGACCAGCGAAATCCGCCGCATGCTGATAGGCCGCGAACTGTTTGCGGAAACCAAGTAAGTACGGGCGCGCGATTATCGACTGGGTGATGAGCTATTCATGCGAGCACAGATATGACGCACATTGCCTTCCCCAAATTGCTCTCTTCCCAGATTGCATTCGATATCGCGCGCACCATCCGCGACGGCTTCGACAAGCATTACCGTTTGTTCCGCGAAACCAGCCAGCACGCCAAGCAGTATTTCGAGCAGGGCGCCTGGGCCGCGGCGCAGACGGCGGCCCGCGAACGCATCGACTTTTATGACAAGCGCGTGCAGGAATGCGTGCAGATGCTCGAAGACGAGTACGAAGAGTCGGAGTTGAGCGATGAAGTGTGGCGCGAACTCAAGCTGCACTACATCGGCATGTTGACGGAACACAAGCAGCCGGAACTGGCGGAAACCTTCTTCAATTCCGTCTGCTGCAACATCCTGCACCGCACGTATTTCAATAACGACTATATTTTCGTGCGGCCCGTCGTGTCCACGGAATACATCGAAACGCAAGACCCGGCCCCCACCTACCGCGTGTATTACCCCGGCCAGGATGGCTTGCGCCACACCCTGACGCGCATGGTGACAGACTTCCAGTTGGGCTGCGCATTTGCCAACCTGGAGCGTGACGTGGCCCAGGTGGAAGCGCGGTTGCAGCAATTGTTTGGCGGCGACCGGCTGGAGCCGAACCACCAGATCCAAGTCTTGACCAGTTTGTTCTACCGCAACAAGGGCGCCTACCTGGTCGGCAAGGGCATCAATGGCAACCGCGAATACCCGTTTGTCGTGCCGATCCTGCACAACCGTCACGGCAAGCTGGTGCTTGACACGGTGCTGTTCGAGCACCAGCAGATCGCCGTCCTGTTTTCGTTTACGCGTGCCTATTTCCTGGTCGATATGGAAGTGCCATCGGCCTATGTGCAATTCCTGCGCAGCTTGCTGCCGCGCAAGCCGCGCAGCGAAATCTATACGATACTGGGCCTGCAAAAACAGGGCAAGACGCTGTTTTACCGCGACTACCTGCAGCATTTGAAACACTCGTCGGACCACTTTGAAAGCGCGCCCGGCATCCGCGGCCTGGTGATGCTGGTGTTTGCCCTGCCGTCGTTTCCGTATGTCTTCAAGGTCATCAAGGATTTCTTCCCGCCGCCCAAGGAAACGACGCGCGCGCAAGTCCAGCAAAAGTATTTGCTGGTGAAACACCACGACAGGGTGGGCCGCATGGCCGACACGCTCGAGTATTCCAACGTGGCCTTTCCCCGCGCCCGTTTTGCCGAGGAATTGCTAGCCGAGCTGAAACAATTCGCCCCCTCGCTGATCGAAGAAGACCACGAGCAGATCATCATCCGCCACCTGTACATCGAGCGGCGCATGGTGCCGCTGAACATGTGGCTGAGCAATGCCGAGAAGGAAGGCCGCGATGACCTGGTCGAACACGCCATCGTCGAGTACGGCAACGCCATCAAGGAGTTGGTGGCGGCAAATATTTTCCCAGGCGACATGCTGTATAAAAACTTTGGCGTGACCCGTCATCAGCGTGTCGTTTTTTACGATTACGATGAAATCGAGTACATCACCGATTGCAAGTTCCGCGTCATCCCCGAAGCGCGCACGGAGGAGGAAGAAATGTCGGCCGAACCGTGGTATCCCATCGGCAAGAATGATGTGTTTCCCGAACAATTCGGCACCTTCCTGCTGGGCAATCCCCGCATCCGCACCTATTTCATGCAGCACCATGCCGACCTGCTGACGGCGCAATATTGGCAGGCGCGCAAGCAGCGCATCGAAGACGGCCATATCGAGGACGTCTTCCCTTATCCGCAGCACCTGCGTTTCTGTATGCAGTCACCATCCCCACCCTTAACCGGAGATCCAACATGAATGATCCAGTCGTAATCGTCGGTGCCGCGCGCACCCCCATGGGCGCCTTCCAGGGCGACTTTGCCAACGTCACGGCCAGCGACCTGGGCGCCGTGGCCATCCGCGCCGCCGTCGAACGGGCCGGCGTGGCCCCCGATGCCGTTGAACACGTGTATTTCGGCAATTGCCTGATGGCTGGCCAGGGCCAGGCGCCCGCTCGCCAGGCCTTGCGCAAGGCCGGCTTGCCCGATTCCACGGGCGCCGTGACCCTGTCGAAAATGTGCGGCTCGGCCATGCAGACGACCATGTTCGCGCACGACACCTTGCTCGCCGGCAGCGCCGACGTGGTGGTGGCGGGCGGCATGGAATCGATGACCAACGCCCCCTACCTGGTGCCGAAGGCGCGCGGCGGCTACCGCATCGGCCACGGCATGATCTATGACCACATGATGATGGATGGCCTGGAAGACGCCTACAGCCGCGATGAAAAGGGCAATGCGCGCTCGATGGGCACGTTTGCAGAAGAGTGCGCCAGCCAGTACCAGTTCACGCGCGAAGCGCAGGATGCGTTTGCCATCGAATCCGTCAAACGCGCGCAAGCGGCCACCAAGGATGGCAGTTTCGAGTGGGAAATCGTGCCCGTGACCGTGTCCGGCCGTGGCGGCGACACCATCGTCAGCATCGATGAAGGCCCGCAAAAAGCCCGCCTGGAAAAAATCCCGACCTTGAAGGCGGCCTTCAAGAAAGATGGCACCATCACGGCCGCCTCGTCTTCGTCGATCAACGATGGCGCGGCCGCCCTGGTGCTGATGCGCGAATCGACGGCGAAAAAACTCGGCTGCACCGTCATCGCGAAAATCCACGGCCACGCCACGCATGCGCAGGCGCCGAACGAATTCACCACGGCCCCCATCGGCGCGGTGAAAAAGCTGTACGCCAAAACGGGCTGGAGCAGCAGCAATGTCGACTTGTTCGAGATCAATGAAGCGTTCGCGGCCGTACCGATGGCCGCCATGCACGACCTCGACATTCCGCACAGCAAGATCAACATCCACGGCGGCGCGTGCGCGCTGGGCCACCCGATCGGCGCCTCGGGCGCGCGCATCATCGTCACCCTGCTGGGCGCCTTGAAAAAAACCGGCGGCAAACGCGGCGTGGCAGCCCTGTGCATCGGCGGCGGCGAAGCGACGGCGATGGCGATCGAACTGGTATAAGCTCTTCCTGAGCACGGGCGCGCACCGCAGTTCACGGTGCGCGCCCTTTCATTTTATTTTCAGGGAGGAAACATATGCCTACCGCATTGATCATCGGCGCCTCGCGCGGCATCGGCCACGAGCTCGTCCGTCAATACCGTCACGATGGCTGGCGTGTCATCGCCACGGCCCGCACACCGGACGCTTGCGACGCCCTCGCGCAACTGGGCGCGGAAGCGCACCAGCTCGACGTGACGGACGTGGAAGGCTGTGCCGGCCTGGGCTGGAAGCTCGACGATGAAAAGCTCGACGTGGCCATCCTCAACGCGGGCGTGTACGGCCCCCGCCACGACGGTTTCCCCGCGCAAGCCGATTTCGACCTCGTCATGCACACGAACGTGCTGGCGGCCATGCGGCTGCTGCCGATCCTCGCGCCGCTGGTGGCCAACGCGAAAGGCAAGCTGGCCGTGCTGTCCTCGCACATGGGTTCCCTGAGCGAGCGGGGCAATCCCAGCGGTTCGCTGTACCGCGCCAGCAAGGCGGCCCTGAATTCCGTGCTGATCGACACAGCCCTCGTGCATGGCCCGCAAGGCGTCAGCTGCGTGGCTTTCCACCCGGGCTGGGTACGCACGGACATGGGCGGCGCCGGCGCCGATATTTCACCCGAGCAAAGCGCTGCCGGCATCCGCGCCACCCTGGCCAGCCTGCCGGCCACGGACAAGGCCGTGTTCCGCAACTACGATGGCAAGCCCATCGGCTGGTAATTCCCGCATCCACTATAAAAAAATACGAGACGACGTCCCATGATACTCAATGAAGAACAGACCATGATCCAGGAAGCGCTGCGCAGTTTTTCGCGCGAGCGCCTGGCGCCCAACGCGGCCCGCTGGGACAAGGAACATCATTTCCCGAAAGAAGAATTGCAGGAACTGGCCGCGCTGGGCGCCTTTGGCGTGGCCGTGCCGGAAGCGCTCGGTGGCGCCGGCCTCGACTACGTGTCGCTGGCCCTGGTGCTGGAAGAAATCGCCGCCGGCGATGGCGGCACGTCGACCATCATTTCAGTAAATAATTGCCCCGTGTGCAGCATCGCCATGATGTACGCCAACGATGCGCAAAAGGAACAATGGCTGCGTCCACTGGCGCAAGGCGCCATGCTGGGGGCATTTTGCCTGACGGAACCGCACACGGGCAGCGACGCCTCGGCCCTGCGCACGACGGCCACGCTTGACGGCAATGAATACGTCATCAACGGCACCAAGCAATTCATTACCAGCGGAAAATATGCGGACGTGGCCATCGTCATGGCCGTCACCGACAAGGCGGCCGGCAAGCGCGGCATCAGCGCCTTCTGGGTGCCGACGAACACGCCCGGCTACATCGTGGCGGGACTGGAGCAAAAGATGGGCCAGCATTCGTCGGACACGGCGCAGATCCTGTTCGACAACTGCCGCATCCCGGCGGAAAATCTGATCGGCGAAGAGGGACAAGGCTACAAGATCGCGCTGTCCGGCCTGGAAGGCGGACGCATCGGCATCGCTTCGCAAGCCGTGGGCATGGCGCGCGCCGCGTATGAAGCGGCCCTGAGCTATGCGCGCGAGCGCGAGAGTTTCGGCAAGCCCATCTATGAGCACCAGGCTGTGCAATTCCGCCTGGCCGACATGGCCACGCAGATTGAAGCGGCGCGCCAGCTGATCCGCCACGCGGCGGCCATGAAGGATGCGGGCCTGCCGTGCCTGAAGGAAGCGGCCATGGCCAAGCTGTTTGCGTCGGAAATGGCGGAAAAAGTGTGCTCGGACGCCATCCAGGTGCACGGCGGCTACGGCTATGTGTCCGACTTCCCCGTCGAACGCATCTACCGCGACGTGCGCGTGTGCCAGATTTATGAGGGCACCAGCGATATCCAGAAGATACTCATCGCCAGAGCCTTATAAAAGCAGTAGAAGTCTCGGCGCCTTGAGCAACCGTAGCGAGCAAGCTCGATATCGGCTTGAGTAACGCAGCCGTACTTAAGTACGGCGAGTAACGCCGAGTCGAGAGCGGGCGGCGCAGTAGGTTGCTCAACGCGCCAGCCACAGACGAAAAAAAAGCCCGCTAGCGCGGGCTTCGTTCCAATGTATTACCAATGCTTTAATCGTGTCATGGACGCCAGTGCTATCTGCAAAGTGCCTCCTGATTTTCGGACTCCCATGCTATCTGCATGGTGACTCCAAGTGTAAATCGACCAACGTATCCGGAATTACAAAATCCATTTCTTCGCACTGTCACGCCATCGACATTACACCTGTCGGTCGCCGCGCTGAAACTGGATGGCGAGATAATTTGTTGCCAAATCTCAATCACTGAACGGAGTATAACACAGCTTTTTGTGCAGTGCAATAATGAATTGAAGCCATACCTTAAATCAGGTCCTTAGCGCCAACGGCTTGTCTTCTTCCCCGCCGCGGGCCACTCTTTCGTATTCGGAAATCACTTGCGCACCCAGCAACAGCAGGGTGGCGCCGATTTCCAGGCTGAACATGACGACGATGGCCGTCGTCATCGAGCCATACACGATGTTGACCTGCGACAAGGTGGAAAAATACCAGACCAGCACGTGGCGCGCGATTTCCCACAAGAGAGCCGCCGTCACGCCGCCGATCAGCGCATGCGTAATCGATAATCTGCCGACCGGCATGACCAGGTAAATCGAGCTGAGCACCAGGATTTCACCCGCCAGCCCCAGCAGATACAGGAGCACACCGGACACCCCTTCCAGGCCCCAGTCATGGCGCAGGAAGCGCACGCTTTCCTCGCCCATCACCTGCAAGCCGCCCGCCACCAGGGTGATCAGCAAGATGCCCACGCCCAGGCACAGGATGTAGCAGTACGGCAGCACGGCGGAAATAAGGAAATGGCGGCGGCGGATGGCCACGCGGTGAATGAAAATCACGCTCATGGCGTTTTCCAGCACGGTAAACGCCAGCGAGCTGAAAAACAGCATGGTCAGCAGCAAGAGCCAGCCGATCACGCCCCGGTTGTCGAGAAAATGCGCAATCTCTCCCACGATGGCTTTCGATTGCCCCGGCACCAGCCATTCCAGGTAATGGCCTATGGTTTGCAGCAATTCGTCCTGCGCGATCACGTGCGACAGGGCCACCACCACCAGCATCAGCAGGGGCACGATGGAGAGCAGCGAGTAATACGCGACGGCGCCCGCCAGCAGCAGGCCCTGGTTGGCGCGGAAACCCTTCAGCACCTGCAGCGTGAAGGCCAGCGGGTGGCTGAGGATGTAGGTACTGGCGTGGCGGTTGATCATGTTGGGTGCGGTGAAGAAGGCGGCGCGGCCTCGTGCCGCGCCTGCAATCACACTAGCATACTGACAATCGCCCCGCTGCACCGTACGCTAGCAGACGGCCGGCTCCAACAAGGTCAGGGTTTGCCGATCCGCATCCAGGGTCGCCAATATGCCCATCGGTATCGTGAACTGGTGGCGGATGTGGCCAAACGAGTAGCCGCTGACAGCCGGCACGCGTAAAGGCTGCAAATGCTGGTCCAGGGTGGCATCGAGGGTCAGCGCGGTGTCGCCCTCGGCCGCCTCGCAATGCTCGAAGATGCCCAGCATCAAGGCCGCAGCCTTGTTGAACCCCACGGACAGGTCGAGCTGGCACAGCATCCTGTCGATGCGGTAGGGCACTTCATTGATTTCTTCGAGGAACAAAATATGCTTGCGGAAATCGGCCGCATACGGCGTGCCCGCCAGCGCGCTGACCATGCACAGGTTGCCCCCCGTCAAGCGACCTGTCGCCTGGCCGCCGTGCACGGTGCGGATGGCGAAGTTGGCGTGCGTCTGCGCGCGGCGGTGATTGTCCAGCGCCATCGGGATCGTATAGCTGTCTTGCGGCGTCATCAGCACGTTTTGCAGCTGCGTCACCGTGTAATCGGAAAACGTGGACGAGGCCACGGGGCCGTGGAACGTCACCAGGCCCGTCTGGCGGCCGATGGCCAGGTGCAGGGCCGTGATGTCGGAATAGCCGATCAGCACTTTCGGATTCGCGCGGATCAAGGCATAGTCGAGCAGCGCCAGCAGCGAAATGCAGCCGGAGCCGCCGCGGATGGCCCACACGGCCTTGACTTCCGGATCGCGAAACGCCGCGTGCAGGTCGTCCAGGCGCTGCTGCACCGTGCCCGCATAGTTGCCGTGCACGGCGCGAATATTCGCGCCCAGGCTGGCGCGCAGCCCCAGCGATTCGACATTGCGTACGGCCTTGCCGATGGCGTCCTCATCCGTAAAACCGCCCGGTGCGATGATGGCGACCAGATCGCCGTTGCGCAGGCGCGCCGGTTTGATCAATGCGTGTTGCTGTTGCATGCGTTTGCCCTTCCCTTGCGCGGCCGCCGCCCACGCCGGTGTGCCTGCCGCCCCCAAGGTGGCGGCCAGCAAGCCGCCGAAGCGGCGCCGGCTGAGATTGGTCTGACTGGACATGCGGCCCTTTCCTGGAATAAAAAACGGCGACGCCAGGCGCCGCCGCACGAGATTAGCATGCCAGCGGGATCACCGCCGGCATGGCCGCCTTACATGAACTTGTACTTCAGCTGGAACGACAGCGAACGGCCACGCGGGTCGGCCACGCGCGGGTCCCAGCCGGCGCCCACCACTTCATCCACGTTGTGCGCGGTGAACGGCGGATCGCGGTCGAACAGGTTCTGGATACCCACGGTAATCGTCGTATTTTTGAAGCCCGTGTACGTGCCCGACAAGTTATACGTGGTGTAGCTGGACACATCCGGCTTGAAGCCTGGCGGCGGCGTACCCTTGCCGCCATTCGGTACCTGGTCCTTGTAGCCCGACGAAAAGCTCTGGATCAGCAAGCCGCTCCAGTCGCCGCGCGACACGCCGAAGCTGGCGTTGTGTTTCCAGCGCAGGTACAGGTCGCGCGTATAAAACTTGCCGACCAGTTCCTGGTATTCCTGGCCTTGATATTCCGCGAACTTGAAGCTGTCCATATACGTGCCGTCCAGGGTCGCCGTCCATTTCGCGTCCTGGATCTTGCCCTCGCCGCGCAAGCCCACGTCGAGGCCGCGCACGCGGCTGCCTGCCGCATTGATCCAGCCCGCCTGCACGTACTCGATGGTGCCGTCCGGATTGCGGTGGATGTACTGGTTCAGTGCCTGGTAGTTGGTCAGCACGATTTGCGGCGTGCGGTTCAGGATGCGATCCTTGGTATTGATGGCCCAGTAGTCGAACGAGGCCGAATATCCCTTGAATGGCTCGATGACAAAACCGACGCTGCCCTGCTTCGACGTTTCCGGCTTCAGGTTCGTGTTGCCACCCGTCTTGTAGTCGAGGCGGTCGATGGCGCAGTACTCGGGCACGCCCGGATGCTTGGCGCAGCCTTCCTGGTCGATCACGCCGTTCGGCAATTCCTGGCTCAGCGAACCGGAGTACAGCTGCTGGAAGCTTGGCGCGAGGAAACCCTTGCTGGCCGAACCACGGAACAGCAGGAAATCGGTTGGCTGGTAACGGAAAGCCACTTTCGGATTTGTCGTCGCGCCCACCAGGCTGTAATCATCGCGGCGGATGGCCAGCTGCATTTCCAGGTCCTTCGTGACCGGCACCAGCAATTCGGCATACACGGCCTTGACGGTACGGCTGGCATCTTTCAATGCGGCATTGCCTGGCGCCAGCAGGATCTGGATGGCGTCGACATCTTGCCCGAAGCTGTAACCTTCGCGGCGCAAGTCAAAACCGGCTGCCATGGCCAGCGCACCGGCCGGCAGCTGGAACAGCTCGCCCGAGACGGAACCGTCGATCTGCGTCAGGGTCGTCTTGCCATGTTGGAAGTCGCCACGGAACTTGGTCGATTCGATCAATTGCTTGGCCGCTTCCGTCTGGCTCTGGCCGGCGCCCACCCATGGATTGATGATGCCGCTGGCCAATGCCGCGTACAGCTTGTCCGTATAGGAATAGCCATCCGTCAGCTTGGTCTTGGTACTGCTTTCGGCGCGCGAAATGCCGGCCTTGTAATCCCACTTGCCAAAGTTCCCCTCAAAGCCCACCAGCACGCGGGCATTGTCGGTGGTGTTTTCCTGCGTGCGGTTGCCCACGTCATTGGCGCGCCATTTGTAGGAAATCGGCTTGGTCTTGTCGAACGAGGGGATGTAGGCCGACAGGTCCTGGTAGTACGCGCCACCGACCGGATACAGATTCTTGTTGGCGACAGTCGCCTGCACCTGCATCGGCGTCAAGATGGCCGTGGCCTTGGTGCGCGAACCGAGCACCTCGACGAACATGCGGTGGTCGGGCGCCAGCTGGAACGTACCGCGCGACAACAGATTGGCCCGTTCGACGGGGAATTGCAGCACATAGTCGGCGCCATAGTCGTAGGCGCAGGAATATTTGGTGCGCAGCGGCGAGGTCACGTCTTTCCACAGCTCCGTCTGGTACTGCGACATGCCGGCGATGCTGTCGCACTTGCCCTGGAAGCTCAGCGGATTGGCTTGCAGGTATTTATTCGCATCGCCGGGCAGCTGGAACGAGGCGCCCAGCGCCGTGCCGGCACCCGCCATCTGGTTGGCGAACGGCGTGCCCGTGGTGTCGGGCGACAAGCCGCGGCCCGGCTGGTAGCCGTTGACGAAGGAGCGGTCGCTGCCATTCAGGCGCTGCGCCTTGTCGACGGTCAGGCTGGCCATGATGTTATAGCGATCGCTTTCCAGCGAGCCCGTGCCGGCCAGCAGCGAGGCGCGGCGCGTGGCGCCGCCGCCTGCCTGCGTGTCGTTGGTGGAGACGGACGCTTCCACGCCGCTGTAATTGGTTTTCAGAATGAAATTGATCACGCCGCCGATGGCGTCCGTGCCGTAGATGGCCGAGGCACCATCCTTGAGAATTTCCACGCGCGAAATCGCGCCCAGCGGTATCGAGTTCAGGTCGACCGACTTGCCGCTGGCGCCATGCGTGGCGATGCGGCGGCCGTTCAACAGCACCAGGGTGCTCGATGGACCGAGGCCGCGCAGCGAGGCGAACGAGGCGCCGCCGCTGACCCTGTCGGCATCCGCGCCAAACACGTTATTGCCCGAAGTCATGTTATCGGCGCCCGTGCCATTCGCCGACAGGGTACGCACCAGTTGCTCGGTCGTCGTGATGCCCTGCTTTTCGATCTGTTCAAACGAAATGACTTGCACCGGCAACGCGCCTTCCTTGGCGACGCGTTTGATGCTGCTGCCCGTGACTTCGACCCGTTGCATTGCTGGCGCCGCCGCTTCCTGTGCCATCACCGGCCCCACCACCCCCATCAATGCCACCAATTGCGCTAGCTTCTTCAATTTCACGGGTCTCTCCTTTATTTGGGCAATCGAAACTTGAGTTCTCAAGTCAGGCTGTTTTTTCACGTCGCAACTGTCTGTCTCGCAGTACATTTTTTTATGACATTTGCGCATGACTTTATTTGTTTTCATTTTCAGAGTAGCGCGATGCATCCGGGCCCAGCCAATGAAAAATGCTTTCCTAACCATAACTTTTTGGAATGAATGCCCTTTTCAGTGACATGGTCACTTGCCTGCGGGGCTAGCCCTGCTTTTATCCACGTCCAGATAGCGCCAGGACGTGAATTCCACGGGGTGGCGCCTGTAGTTTTTTAGCCACGGTTGTTGCAGGTCGGCAGAGATGGGATGCGTCAGCAATACCCACGGCGTGTAGGCGTGGATCAGCTGAAACAGGTCGAAGTACAGACTGCGTCGGCGCGGCGTATCGGATAGCAGGCGCGCCTCCTCATAGCGTTTATTGTAATCGGGCAAATTGAAGCGGGCATAGTTGGCGCGGCCAACGTTGCCGCCATACAACAATTGCATAAAGTTATCGCCATCGGGGAAGTCGGCGATCCAGTTGGTTTCGAACATCTGCACCTTGCCAAGGCGCGACGCCTTGATGATTTCCGTCTTCTTGTCGCTCTTGAACTCCACGCGCACGCCGATGGCGTTCAGGTTGCGGCGCCACAATTCATCGCGCAAGCGTCCCACCGTGCTCGGTTCCGTGTGCATGGTGAGCAGCAAGGGTATGCCGTCCGGCCGGGTGCGGAAACCATCGGGACCTGCCTTGTAGCCGAAGCGGTCCAGCAGGGCGCGCGCCAGCACGGGATCGTAGCCGACGGGGCTGCGGTAGTGCTTGTCGTAACCGAGCACATTTGGCGGCAGCGGCGACTGGGCTGGCAAGGCCAGGCCTTTTTTGAGCAAGGCGATATCTTCGCGGCTGTTGTAGCTGAGGGCGATGGCGCGCCGCAGGGCCAGCTTGTCCTTGCTGGTGCCGCCCAGTACGGGATCGTCCATATTCATCCACATGTAATACGTCTGCAGCACGGGAAAGCGCGTCAGCTGCAGACCCTTGGCAAGCAATGCCGGTTTCAGCGCGCCATTTTCCAGCACCATGTCCGTCATCGACTCCGGCACTTGTTCCAGGTAGTCGAATTCGCCTTTCAGGAAACCCAGCATGCGCGATTGATATTCCTCGACGATGCGCACCTCGATGCGCTCGACCAGCGGTAATTGCTTGCCTTCCAGCGCGGTGGCAATGGTACGCGCCTCCAGCGGCAAGGCGGCCAGCGCCTTGGCCTGCGTATGGAACACGGTGGCACGGAAAGTCGGGTTGGCTTGCAGCACAATCTTGTCGCTGCGTTTCCATTCCTTCACCAGGAACGGCCCCGTGCCGACGGGGTGATTACCGATCTGCCCTGCCGCCGGGTACGCTTCAGCCACTTCGCGCGCCACCACCGCTGTCGCCGGCATCGCCAGGTAAAACAGGAAGTTCGGATCGACGCCGTTCAGGCGGATGCGCAGGGTGTATTTGTCCAGCGCCTGCAGGCCGGCGATCGGCGTGTCATAGCTGAATTTTGTTTTCAGGGCCGCATCGCCCACCAGCTTGTCTTCCAGCAAGAACAACCACGGCGACTTCAGGCTGGGGTCATACAGCCGCGTCAAGCTGTACACATAATCCTGCGCCGTCACTTCGCGCGGCTGGCCCTTGAAAGCGGGATCGGGTGTAAAGAAAATGCCGGGCTGCAAGTGAAAGATATACGTGCGTCCGCCATCTTCCACGCTCGGCAAGCCGCGCGCCGTGTTGCCCTGCAGCTGCACCGGGCGCGCCAGGTAATCGTAGCGCAAGAGCGGGTCGAAAATGTTTTCCATCAAGTTCAGGCTGGCCAGGTCCGATGCCACGGCCGGGTCCAGGCCCGTCTCGCTGGTGCTCAAAAACAAGTGCAGGGTCTTGCCGGCGCGGGTGGCATCGGCGGTGGCATGGGCCGGCACAGTCAAAAGCGTCAACAGGGCCAGGCCGGCGGCGCAGGCGGTTTTGCGTAAAAACATCATCAGTGATCCAGTGCAGACAAAGGTAAGGAACAGCGCTAAGCGACAGGCATCCCCCACACTACGCGGGCAAGCGACGGGGCGCCAATGAAAACAGGCTGCCAGCTTATAACTTTTTGGCATGCGATTGCTGCATTCTTTCATCAACTCGTATCGGGCTACCCCTATACTTTGTTTGCAGACATTTTTCACTCCCGACACACAGAACTGATCGCATATGGCACTTAATTACATCTGGTCCGGCTTTTTCCTCGTTGGCTTCCTGGCCGCAGTGCTGCAGTGGCTGTTTCTCGGCGATACCGATATCTTCAAGCGCATCATCGATGGCACCTTCGAGACAGCACGCATGGGCGTGATGGATATTGCTCTGCCGCTGGCCGGCGTGATGACCTTATGGCTCGGCATCATGAACATCGGCGAAAAGGCGGGCATCGTCGGCTGGCTGGCGAAAGTGATTGCCCCCTTCTTTTCGCGCATCTTCCCGGAAATTCCGAAAGACCACCCGGCCACAGGCCACATGGTGATGAATTTCTCGGCCAACCTGCTGGGCCTGGACAATGCAGCCACGCCGTTCGGCTTGAAAGCCATGGAAAGCCTGCAAACCTTGAACCCGAACAAGGAAGAGGCGACGAATGCGCAAATCATGTTTTTGGTACTGCACACCTCGGGCCTGACCCTGATTCCGCTGGCCATCATGGCGCAGCGCTCCATCCTCGGCGCGGCAGACCCGTCCGACATCTTTATCCCCTGCATGATCGCCACCTATGTGGCCACCATGGTCGGCATCATCACGGTCTCCATCAAGCAACGCATCAACTTGCTCAACCGGGTCGTGCTGGGCTGGATGGGCGGCATGACGAGCGCCATCGTCGCCATGATCTGGTACTTTACGCAATACCTGACGAAACAGGAAATCGAGCTGGTGTCCAAAGTGGTCAGCAACCTGGTATTGATCAGCGTGATTGCCATATTTATTATTGGCGCGCTGCGCAAGAAGGTGAACGTGTACGACGCCTTCATCGAAGGAGCAAAAGGCGGCATCCAGACCTCGATCACCGTGATTCCCTACCTGGTCGGCATGCTGGTAGCCATCAGCGTGATCCGCAATGCGGGCGTGTTCAATTTCCTGATGAGCGGCATGAACTGGTTCTTCGCCAACCTGGGTATCAATACGGACTTCGTGCCCGCCCTGCCGACCGCCATGATGAAGCCGCTCAGCGGCTCCGGCTCGAAGGCCATGATGATCGATGCCATGAATACCTACGGTGTCGACTCATTCGTCGGCCGCCTGGCCTGCGTCTTCCAGGGCTCGGCCGACACCACCTTCTATATCGTGGCCCTGTATTTCGGTTCCGTCGGCATCCGCAAGACGCGCTATGCCATCACGGCCGGCCTGATCGCGGATCTGGCTGGCGTGATTACCGCCGTCTTCGTTGCCTACGTCTTTTTCCACTAAGGAGCACCATGTTACGTCCTGTTCTGATGGCTGCGCTGTTGGCGGGTCTGGGCCTGTCGACCGCCCACGCGCAATTGCCCGAATCCGTCAGCCTGCTGCTGCGCAGCGCAAATATTCCGGAAGACGCCATGGGCGCCATCGTCTTGCGCGGCAACGCCACCGTGCTGTCACATGGGGCCGAGCGCAGCATGCAGCCCGCGTCCACCATGAAGCTGGTGACGACGGCCGTGGGCCTGGAGCAGCTGGGCCCCATCTTTCGCGGCCGCACGGAGTTGCGCACCAGCGCCGATGTCATCAATGGCGTGCTGAAGGGCGACTTGATCCTGCGCGGCGGCGCCGACACGGATTTCAATGCGGACGTACTCGCACACATGCTGCAAACCCTGCGTAACCAGGGCATCGTCAAAATCAAGGGTGATTTGATCCTCGACCGCCAGCTGTTCCAGCCGGCCCGGCCCGATATCGGCGCAGCACCTTTCGACGAATCCGCCGAATTCCGCTACAACGTCATTCCCGATGCATTATTGCTGAACACCAATCTGCTCGATATCAACATGAACTCGACGGAGCGGCAATTGAGCATCCTGATGCAGCCGCCGCTCGAAAATGTCAGCATCACGAGCGACATGAAACTGGTCAAGGGCAGTTGCGCCAGATGGGAAGACGGCTGGCGCCCGCCCGAATACCGGCGCGATGCGAACGGCAAGCTGCAGGTGATTCTGCACGGCACCTTCCCGCAAAATTGCAGCAAGGCCACCAGCATCAACGTGCTCGACCGCAACGATTATGCGGACCGTTTGTTCCGTGCCACCTGGAAACGCCTGGGCGGCACGATCACGGGCACGGTGCGCGAAGCGCCGGCAACAGGCTTGCCGCCAACGGCCGAACCCGTCGGCACGCGCATGCTGGCCGACCACGTGGCGCGCGCCTTGCCCGAGGTCTTGCGCGATATCAACAAGACCTCCGACAACACCCTGGCCCGTACTTTGTTCCTGAGCCTGGGCAGTTTGCAGAGCGATGGCTGGTTAGGCAGCCGCCCCGTCGCCATGGCGGTGCCGGAAGACACGGCCAGCCGGGCACGGCAAGTCATCCAGGAATGGTTCCAGCGGCACAATATCGATACCCAAGGCATGCTGGTCGACAATGGTTCCGGCTTGTCGCGCACGGGACGCATTGCGCCAGCGCAAATGGCCGGCGTCTTGCAGGCGATGCAGCAAAGTCCGTGGGCGCCCGAGTTCCAGTCCAGCCTGCCCATCGTCGCGCTGGACGGCACCATGCGCAAGCGCCTGTTGAACAGCCCGGCCGCCGCGCGGGCCCGCATCAAGACGGGAACGTTGAAGAATGTCGTCGCCATCGCCGGCTATGTGCCCGACGCCAACAACCAACTGTGCGTGGTGGTCGCCATGATCAATAGCGACCTGGTGGGCAATGGTAATGGCCGCGCAGCGGTCGATGCGCTGATTGAATGGGTCGCCAGGAGCGGCGCCACGCCGGTAGTGGCCGGCCAATAAAACCAAGAAGAAGGCAGCGCGCAGCGCTGCCTTTTTTTTCGCCTGCTGAACCGAACCACCGGGGTCAGACCCTCCACACCGCCAACGCCAGATTCGATGCCAACGCGCGAGGGGGTCTGACCCCAGCCTTCGTTTGGGGTTCGCCATCACAAACCGCCAGACGAAAAAAAACCCGCCAATTGCTTGACGGGTTTTTCTCTACTGCGAATAACAAGCCTGACGATAACCTACTTTCACACTGGTTGCAGCACTATCATCGGCGCAAAGTTGTTTCACGGTCCTGTTCGGGATGGGAAGGGGTGGGACCAACTTGCTATGGTCATCAGGCATAACTTGTACTGGCGTTTGTCTCCTGTGGGACGACAAGGCCATGAATCTGGAAGAAGCAAAGATTGGGGTAATGACTGGTAGTATCAACACACACGCAACGTTGTACCGTCTTATCCTCTGTACCTGCTAAGGTTATAGGGACAAGCCGTACGGGCAATTAGTACTGGTTAGCTTAATGCATTACTGCACTTCCACACCCAGCCTATCAACGTCCTGGTCTCGAACGACCCTTCAAAGAGCTCAAGGCTCTGGGAAATCTCATCTCAAGGCAAGTTTCCCGCTTAGATGCTTTCAGCGGTTATCTCTTCCGAACTTAGCTACCCGGCAATGCCACTGGCGTGACAACCGGTACACCAGAGGTTCGTCCACTCCGGTCCTCTCGTACTAGGAGCAGCCCCCTTCAAATTTCCAACGCCCACGGCAGATAGGGACCAAACTGTCTCACGACGTTTTAAACCCAGCTCACGTACCACTTTAAATGGCGAACAGCCATACCCTTGGGACCGGCTACAGCCCCAGGATGTGATGAGCCGACATCGAGGTGCCAAACTCCCCCGTCGATATGAACTCTTGGGAGGAATCAGCCTGTTATCCCCAGAGTACCTTTTATCCGTTGAGCGATGGCCCTTCCATACAGAACCACCGGATCACTATGTCCTACTTTCGTACCTGCTCGACTTGTCAGTCTCGCAGTTAAGCACGCTTATGCCATTGCACTATCAACACGATGTCCGACCGTATCTAGCGTACCTTCGAACTCCTCCGTTACACTTTAGGAGGAGACCGCCCCAGTCAAACTGCCTACCATGCACTGTCCCCGATCCGGATAACGGACCAAGGTTAGAACCTCAAACAAACCAGGGTGGTATTTCAAGGTTGGCTCCACGAGAACTAGCGTCCCCGCTTCAAAGCCTCCCACCTATCCTACACAGATTGGTTCAAAGTCCAATGCAAAGCTACAGTAAAGGTTCATGGGGTCTTTCCGTCTAGCCGCGGGTAGATTGCATCATCACAAACATTTCAACTTCGCTGAGTCTCGGGAGGAGACAGTGTGGCCATCGTTACGCCATTCGTGCAGGTCGGAACTTACCCGACAAGGAATTTCGCTACCTTAGGACCGTTATAGTTACGGCCGCCGTTTACTGGGACTTCAATCAAGAGCTTGCACCCCATCATTTAATCTTCCAGCACCGGGCAGGCGTCACACCCTATACGTCCACTTTCGTGTTTGCAGAGTGCTGTGTTTTTATTAAACAGTCGCAGCCACCAGTTTATTGCAACCCTTTCACCCTCATGGAGTAAACCAATCAAGCTACCGGGGCGTACCTTTTCCCGAAGTTACGGTACCAATTTGCCGAGTTCCTTCTCCCGAGTTCTCTCAAGCGCCTTAGAATACTCATCTCGCCCACCTGTGTCGGTTTGCGGTACGGTCTCGTATGACTGAAGCTTAGAGGCTTTTCTTGGAACCACTTCCGATTGCTTCGTGAACAAGTTCACTCGTCTCAACCCCTTGAATTGCGCGCCCGGATTTGCCTAAGCGCCTTCTATGAGCCAAAAACCAACTATTCCAACAGTTGGACAACCTTCCGCGATCCGTCCCCCCATCGCATCATACGACGGTGCAGGAATATTAACCTGCTTCCCATCAGCTACGCATCTCTGCCTCGCCTTAGGGGCCGACTCACCCTGCTCCGATGAACGTTGAACAGGAAACCTTGGGCTTACGGCGTGGAGGCTTTTCACCCCCATTATCGCTACTCATGTCAGCATTCGCACTTCTGATACCTCCAGCATCCTTTACAAGACACCTTCGCAGGCTTACAGAACGCTCTCCTACCATATCCAATAAAGGATATCCGCAGCTTCGGTGACTGGCTTAGCCCCGTTACATCTTCCGCGCAGGACGACTCGATCAGTGAGCTATTACGCTTTCTTTAAATGATGGCTGCTTCTAAGCCAACATCCTGACTGTTTTAGCCTTCCCACTTCGTTTTCCACTTAGCCAATCTTTGGGACCTTAGCTGGCGGTCTGGGTTGTTTCCCTCTTGACGCCGGACGTTAGCACCCGACGTCTGTCTCCCAAGCTCGCACTCATCGGTATTCGGAGTTTGCAATGGTTTGGTAAGTCGCAATGACCCCCTAGCCATAACAGTGCTCTACCCCCGATGGTGATACTTGAGGCACTACCTAAATAGTTTTCGGAGAGAACCAGCTATTTCCAAGTTTGTTTAGCCTTTCACCCCTACCCACAGCTCATCCCCTAATTTTTCAACATTAGTGGGTTCGGACCTCCAGGGCGTGTTACCGCACCTTCATCCTGGCCATGAGTAGATCACTTGGTTTCGGGTCTACACCCAGCGACTGATCGCCCTATTCGGACTCGATTTCTCTACGGCTTCCCTATGCGGTTAACCTTGCCACTGAATGTAAGTCGCTGACCCATTATACAAAAGGTACGCAGTCACGGAACAAGTCCGCTCCTACTGTTTGTATGCACACGGTTTCAGGATCTATTTCACTCCCCTTCCGGGGTTCTTTTCGCCTTTCCCTCACGGTACTGGTTCACTATCGGTCGATTACGAGTATTTAGCCTTGGAGGATGGTCCCCCCATATTCAGACAGGATGTCACGTGTCCCGCCCTACTTGTCGTACGCTTAGTACCACCGGTCCGATTTCACATACGGGGCTATCACCCACTATGGCTCCTATTTCCAGAGGATTCTGTTATCGGTCCGACTATCACGTACAGGCTCTTCCCATTTCGCTCGCCGCTACTTTGGGAATCTCGGTTGATTTCTTTTCCTGCAGCTACTTAGATGTTTCAGTTCGCCGCGTTCGCCTTGCATACCTATGTATTCAGTATGCAATACCCTAAAAGGGTGGGTTGCCCCATTCGGAAATCTGCGGATCAAAGTGTGTTTGCTCACTCCCCGCAGCTTATCGCAAGCTACTACGTCCTTCATCGCCTGTAATCGCCAAGGCATCCACCATGTGCACTTATTCGCTTGTCCCTATAACGTTAGCCTCTGATTACCGAAGTCATCAAAGAGCGCTACAGGGATAAGAAAGTACAACGTTGTTGCTTGTTTGTTGATACATACAATCATTACCCATCGATTTACCTTTTACGGCAAACCGATCAATAAATAATCTTTACTTCTTCCAGATTGTTAAAGAACGAAACAGCTTTGATCGCTAAAAGATCAAACCTAAACCCGGGTCTATTTGACCGGCTTACGTTTGCACTTTCGAGTAAAACGTGGTGGAGGATGACGGGATCGAACCGACGACCCCCTGCTTGCAAAGCAGGTGCTCTCCCAGCTGAGCTAATCCCCCTGAGTAATGACTGGTAGGGCTGGTTGGACTCGAACCAACGACCCCCGCGTTATCAACACGGTGCTCTAACCAGCTGAGCTACAGCCCCAACGCGGAACTACTACGACTACTGTTTCTTCTTCATTTAACAGTCGATAAGTGTGAACATTTGATGCGTGAACCAGTTACCTGATTCGTGCAAACTCTAGAAAGGAGGTGATCCAGCCGCACCTTCCGATACGGCTACCTTGTTACGACTTCACCCCAGTCACGAATCCTACCGTGGTAAGCGCCCTCCTTACGGTTAAGCTACCTACTTCTGGTAAAACCCGCTCCCATGGTGTGACGGGCGGTGTGTACAAGACCCGGGAACGTATTCACCGCGACATGCTGATCCGCGATTACTAGCGATTCCAACTTCATGCAGTCGAGTTGCAGACTACAATCCGGACTACGATACACTTTCTGCGATTAGCTCCCCCTCGCGGGTTGGCGGCGCTCTGTATGTACCATTGTATGACGTGTGAAGCCCTACCCATAAGGGCCATGAGGACTTGACGTCATCCCCACCTTCCTCCGGTTTGTCACCGGCAGTCTCATTAGAGTGCCCTTTCGTAGCAACTAATGACAAGGGTTGCGCTCGTTGCGGGACTTAACCCAACATCTCACGACACGAGCTGACGACAGCCATGCAGCACCTGTGTACTGGTTCTCTTTCGAGCACTCCCCAATCTCTCGGGGATTCCAGCCATGTCAAGGGTAGGTAAGGTTTTTCGCGTTGCATCGAATTAATCCACATCATCCACCGCTTGTGCGGGTCCCCGTCAATTCCTTTGAGTTTTAATCTTGCGACCGTACTCCCCAGGCGGTCTACTTCACGCGTTAGCTGCGTTACCAAGTCAATTAAGACCCGACAACTAGTAGACATCGTTTAGGGCGTGGACTACCAGGGTATCTAATCCTGTTTGCTCCCCACGCTTTCGTGCATGAGCGTCAATCTTGACCCAGGGGGCTGCCTTCGCCATCGGTGTTCCTCCACATATCTACGCATTTCACT
Organism: Janthinobacterium lividum; assembly: GCF_034424625.1. Taxonomy (NCBI): domain Bacteria; kingdom Pseudomonadati; phylum Pseudomonadota; class Betaproteobacteria; order Burkholderiales; family Oxalobacteraceae; genus Janthinobacterium; species Janthinobacterium lividum. The sequence continues at coordinate 217,346 of NZ_CP139976.1, forward strand.
GCTACACGTGGAATTCTACCCCCCTCTGCCAGATTCTAGCCTTGCAGTCTCCAATGCAATTCCCAGGTTGAGCCCGGGGATTTCACATCAGACTTACAAAACCGCCTGCGCACGCTTTACGCCCAGTAATTCCGATTAACGCTTGCACCCTACGTATTACCGCGGCTGCTGGCACGTAGTTAGCCGGTGCTTATTCTTCAGGTACCGTCATTAGCAAAAGATATTAGCCCTCACCGTTTCTTCCCTGACAAAAGAGCTTTACAACCCGAAGGCCTTCTTCACTCACGCGGCATTGCTGGATCAGGCTTTCGCCCATTGTCCAAAATTCCCCACTGCTGCCTCCCGTAGGAGTCTGGACCGTGTCTCAGTTCCAGTGTGGCTGGTCGTCCTCTCAGACCAGCTACTGATCGATGCCTTGGTAGGCTTTTACCCTACCAACTAGCTAATCAGATATCGGCCGCTCCACGAGCATGAGGTCTTGCGATCCCCCACTTTCATCCTTAGATCGTATGCGGTATTAGCGTAACTTTCGCTACGTTATCCCCCACTCTAGGGTACGTTCCGATATATTACTCACCCGTTCGCCACTCGCCACCAGAGCAAGCTCCGTGCTGCCGTTCGACTTGCATGTGTAAGGCATGCCGCCAGCGTTCAATCTGAGCCAGGATCAAACTCTTCAGTTTAATCTCTGTTACTTTGCCATTTTATTGGCACCGTCTTGCGACGGGTCGCTCACTCAAAAAACTGACAGGCTACTACTTTCGTAGCGCCTATTTCATTATTTCTTGTGAACATTTGATATATTTTAAGTTAGACGTCAATCCGAAGATTGACTTCTGCACTTACATCAAATGCCCACACTTATCGACTGTTAATTGTTAAAGAACTGTATTCGGTACTGCTTTCGCGCTATCGACAAAGCGTTGTGTTTGTCAGCTGCGAAGAAGGAAGAGTATGAAGCATTTTGCTAAATCCGTCAACCTTCTTTTTTACTACCTTCACCGTTTCCAGTGATCCCGTTGTTTCGCAAACTGCAGCGTCTCATTGGGGAGGCGAACTATAGCAAAGCTATACGCAGGCAGCAAGGTTTATTCTAAGAAAGTGTGAAATTTAATGATGCGATGTCATACCGCTATCAAATTGACCAGGTAACGCCATTCGGAATGCCCTGCTGGCCATTGACGCTTGCCTATTAATGAGCGGATTCACGGGCAGCTGCACCAGGGCGGCACCGGCCAGGCGAGGACAACAGCCTTGATAAGGGATAAAGCACAGCTTGACGACTGCATTTCCAGTAATACCTGGAGAGTAAATCACCAGACGAAAAAAAACCCGCCAATTGCTTGACGGGTTTTTCTCTACTGCAAATAACAAGCCTGACGATAACCTACTTTCACACTGGTTGCAGCACTATCATCGGCGCAAAGTTGTTTCACGGTCCTGTTCGGGATGGGAAGGGGTGGGACCAACTTGCTATGGTCATCAGGCATAACTTGTACTGGCGCTTGTCTCCTGTAGGACGACAAGGCCATGAATCTGGAAGAAGCAAAGATTGGGGTAATGACTGGTAGTATCAACACACACGCAACGTTGTACCGTCTTATCCTCTGTACCTGCTAAGGTTATAGGGACAAGCCGTACGGGCAATTAGTACTGGTTAGCTTAATGCATTACTGCACTTCCACACCCAGCCTATCAACGTCCTGGTCTCGAACGACCCTTCAAAGAGCTCAAGGCTCTGGGAAATCTCATCTCAAGGCAAGTTTCCCGCTTAGATGCTTTCAGCGGTTATCTCTTCCGAACTTAGCTACCCGGCAATGCCACTGGCGTGACAACCGGTACACCAGAGGTTCGTCCACTCCGGTCCTCTCGTACTAGGAGCAGCCCCCTTCAAATTTCCAACGCCCACGGCAGATAGGGACCAAACTGTCTCACGACGTTTTAAACCCAGCTCACGTACCACTTTAAATGGCGAACAGCCATACCCTTGGGACCGGCTACAGCCCCAGGATGTGATGAGCCGACATCGAGGTGCCAAACTCCCCCGTCGATATGAACTCTTGGGAGGAATCAGCCTGTTATCCCCAGAGTACCTTTTATCCGTTGAGCGATGGCCCTTCCATACAGAACCACCGGATCACTATGTCCTACTTTCGTACCTGCTCGACTTGTCAGTCTCGCAGTTAAGCACGCTTATGCCATTGCACTATCAACACGATGTCCGACCGTATCTAGCGTACCTTCGAACTCCTCCGTTACACTTTAGGAGGAGACCGCCCCAGTCAAACTGCCTACCATGCACTGTCCCCGATCCGGATAACGGACCAAGGTTAGAACCTCAAACAAACCAGGGTGGTATTTCAAGGTTGGCTCCACGAGAACTAGCGTCCCCGCTTCAAAGCCTCCCACCTATCCTACACAGATTGGTTCAAAGTCCAATGCAAAGCTACAGTAAAGGTTCATGGGGTCTTTCCGTCTAGCCGCGGGTAGATTGCATCATCACAAACATTTCAACTTCGCTGAGTCTCGGGAGGAGACAGTGTGGCCATCGTTACGCCATTCGTGCAGGTCGGAACTTACCCGACAAGGAATTTCGCTACCTTAGGACCGTTATAGTTACGGCCGCCGTTTACTGGGACTTCAATCAAGAGCTTGCACCCCATCATTTAATCTTCCAGCACCGGGCAGGCGTCACACCCTATACGTCCACTTTCGTGTTTGCAGAGTGCTGTGTTTTTATTAAACAGTCGCAGCCACCAGTTTATTGCAACCCTTTCACCCTCATGGAGTAAACCAATCAAGCTACCGGGGCGTACCTTTTCCCGAAGTTACGGTACCAATTTGCCGAGTTCCTTCTCCCGAGTTCTCTCAAGCGCCTTAGAATACTCATCTCGCCCACCTGTGTCGGTTTGCGGTACGGTCTCGTATGACTGAAGCTTAGAGGCTTTTCTTGGAACCACTTCCGATTGCTTCGTGAACAAGTTCACTCGTCTCAACCCCTTGAATTGCGCACCCGGATTTGCCTAAGTGCCTTCTATGAGCCAAAAACCAACTATTCCAACAGTTGGACAACCTTCCGCGATCCGTCCCCCCATCGCATCATACGACGGTGCAGGAATATTAACCTGCTTCCCATCAGCTACGCATCTCTGCCTCGCCTTAGGGGCCGACTCACCCTGCTCCGATGAACGTTGAACAGGAAACCTTGGGCTTACGGCGTGGAGGCTTTTCACCCCCATTATCGCTACTCATGTCAGCATTCGCACTTCTGATACCTCCAGCATCCTTTACAAGACACCTTCGCAGGCTTACAGAACGCTCTCCTACCATATGCTTACGCATATCCGCAGCTTCGGTGACTGGCTTAGCCCCGTTACATCTTCCGCGCAGGACGACTCGATCAGTGAGCTATTACGCTTTCTTTAAATGATGGCTGCTTCTAAGCCAACATCCTGACTGTTTTAGCCTTCCCACTTCGTTTTCCACTTAGCCAATCTTTGGGACCTTAGCTGGCGGTCTGGGTTGTTTCCCTCTTGACGCCGGACGTTAGCACCCGACGTCTGTCTCCCAAGCTCGCACTCATCGGTATTCGGAGTTTGCAATGGTTTGGTAAGTCGCAATGACCCCCTAGCCATAACAGTGCTCTACCCCCGATGGTGATACTTGAGGCACTACCTAAATAGTTTTCGGAGAGAACCAGCTATTTCCAAGTTTGTTTAGCCTTTCACCCCTACCCACAGCTCATCCCCTAATTTTTCAACATTAGTGGGTTCGGACCTCCAGGGCGTGTTACCGCACCTTCATCCTGGCCATGAGTAGATCACTTGGTTTCGGGTCTACACCCAGCGACTGATCGCCCTATTCGGACTCGATTTCTCTACGGCTTCCCTATTCGGTTAACCTTGCCACTGAATGTAAGTCGCTGACCCATTATACAAAAGGTACGCAGTCACGGAACAAGTCCGCTCCTACTGTTTGTATGCACACGGTTTCAGGATCTATTTCACTCCCCTTCCGGGGTTCTTTTCGCCTTTCCCTCACGGTACTGGTTCACTATCGGTCGATTACGAGTATTTAGCCTTGGAGGATGGTCCCCCCATATTCAGACAGGATGTCACGTGTCCCGCCCTACTTGTCGTACGCTTAGTACCACCGGTCCGATTTCACATACGGGGCTATCACCCGCTATGGCTCCTATTTCCAGAGGATTCTGTTATCGGTCCGACTATCACGTACAGGCTCTTCCCATTTCGCTCGCCGCTACTTTGGGAATCTCGGTTGATTTCTTTTCCTGCAGCTACTTAGATGTTTCAGTTCGCCGCGTTCGCCTTGCATACCTATGTATTCAGTATGCAATACCCTAAAAGGGTGGGTTGCCCCATTCGGAAATCTGCGGATCAAAGTGTGTTTGCTCACTCCCCGCAGCTTATCGCAAGCTACTACGTCCTTCATCGCCTGTAATCGCCAAGGCATCCACCATGTGCACTTATTCGCTTGTCCCTATAACGTTAGCCTCTAATCATTTGCATGACTAAAGAGCGCTACAGGGATAAGAAAGTACAACGTTGTTGCTTGTTTGTTGATACATACAATCATTACCCATCGATTTACCTTTTACGGCAAACCGATCAATAAATAATCTTTACTTCTTCCAGATTGTTAAAGAACATACAGCACTTGATCTCGAAAAGACCAAACCTAAATCCCGGCGTTGAATTCAACACTGATTTACGTTTGAACTTTTGGTGGAGGATGACGGGATCGAACCGACGACCCCCTGCTTGCAAAGCAGGTGCTCTCCCAGCTGAGCTAATCCCCCTAGGGTATTTCCAGACTACACAAACTGGTAGGGCTGCTTGGACTAGCGTCCACCTTACCCCCAGTTTTTTCTGGTAGGGCTGGTTGGACTCGAACCAACGACCCCCGCGTTATCAACACGGTGCTCTAACCAGCTGAGCTACAGCCCCAAATGCTGTTCTTTATATTAACAGCCGATAAGTGTGAACATTTGATGCGTGAATCATTACTGATTCGTGCAAACTCTAGAAAGGAGGTGATCCAGCCGCACCTTCCGATACGGCTACCTTGTTACGACTTCACCCCAGTCACGAATCCTACCGTGGTAAGCGCCCTCCTTGCGGTTAAGCTACCTACTTCTGGTAAAACCCGCTCCCATGGTGTGACGGGCGGTGTGTACAAGACCCGGGAACGTATTCACCGCGACATGCTGATCCGCGATTACTAGCGATTCCAACTTCATGCAGTCGAGTTGCAGACTACAATCCGGACTACGATACACTTTCTGCGATTAGCTCCCCCTCGCGGGTTGGCGGCGCTCTGTATGTACCATTGTATGACGTGTGAAGCCCTACCCATAAGGGCCATGAGGACTTGACGTCATCCCCACCTTCCTCCGGTTTGTCACCGGCAGTCTCATTAGAGTGCCCTTTCGTAGCAACTAATGACAAGGGTTGCGCTCGTTGCGGGACTTAACCCAACATCTCACGACACGAGCTGACGACAGCCATGCAGCACCTGTGTACTGGCTCTCTTTCGAGCACTCCTCAATCTCTCGAGGATTCCAGCCATGTCAAGGGTAGGTAAGGTTTTTCGCGTTGCATCGAATTAATCCACATCATCCACCGCTTGTGCGGGTCCCCGTCAATTCCTTTGAGTTTTAATCTTGCGACCGTACTCCCCAGGCGGTCTACTTCACGCGTTAGCTGCGTTACCAAGTCAATTAAGACCCGACAACTAGTAGACATCGTTTAGGGCGTGGACTACCAGGGTATCTAATCCTGTTTGCTCCCCACGCTTTCGTGCATGAGCGTCAATCTTGACCCAGGGGGCTGCCTTCGCCATCGGTGTTCCTCCACATATCTACGCATTTCACTGCTACACGTGGAATTCTACCCCCCTCTGCCAGATTCTAGCCTTGCAGTCTCCAATGCAATTCCCAGGTTGAGCCCGGGGATTTCACATCAGACTTACAAAACCGCCTGCGCACGCTTTACGCCCAGTAATTCCGATTAACGCTTGCACCCTACGTATTACCGCGGCTGCTGGCACGTAGTTAGCCGGTGCTTATTCTTCAGGTACCGTCATTAGCAAAAGATATTAGCTCTCACCGTTTCTTCCCTGACAAAAGAGCTTTACAACCCGAAGGCCTTCTTCACTCACGCGGCATTGCTGGATCAGGCTTTCGCCCATTGTCCAAAATTCCCCACTGCTGCCTCCCGTAGGAGTCTGGACCGTGTCTCAGTTCCAGTGTGGCTGGTCGTCCTCTCAGACCAGCTACTGATCGATGCCTTGGTAGGCTTTTACCCTACCAACTAGCTAATCAGATATCGGCCGCTCCACGAGCATGAGGTCTTGCGATCCCCCACTTTCATCCTTAGATCGTATGCGGTATTAGCGTAACTTTCGCTACGTTATCCCCCACTCTAGGGTACGTTCCGATATATTACTCACCCGTTCGCCACTCGCCACCAGAGCAAGCTCCGTGCTGCCGTTCGACTTGCATGTGTAAGGCATGCCGCCAGCGTTCAATCTGAGCCAGGATCAAACTCTTCAGTTTAATCTCTGTTACTTTGCCATTTTATTGGCACCGTCTTGCGACGGGTCGCTCACTCAAAAAACTGACAGGCCACTACTTTCGTAGCGCCTATTTCATTATTTCTTGTGAACATTTGATATATTTTAAGTTAGACGTCAATCCGAAGATTGACGCTGCACTTACATCAAATGCCCACACTTATCGACTGTTAATTGTTAAAGAACTGTATTCGGTTACTGCTTTCGCGCTATCGACAAAGCGTTGTGTTTGTCAGCTGCGAAGAAGGAAGAGTATGAAGCATTTCAGCACAATCGTCAACACCTTCTTTTCTACTACCCAGCCCCGGAAGGCTGTCCCTTTTGTGCCGCAAACTAGTGCGTCTCATTGGGGAGGCGAACTATAGCAAAGCGCCCCAGCGGAAGCAAGGCTTTTCCCGGGTATTTGCGGCCAACTGCTACAATTTCGCCCCCTCAGCGCACATTCGCGTCCCACCATAGAAGATTCACCATGAAACAACAAGCTCAAGGATCAGGCCTGACCCTGAAACGGGCTGGCTTTACCACTGGCTTCGGCGTGCTCGCCGCCACCCTCGGTTCCGCAGTCGGTCTCGGCAACATCTGGAAGTTCCCCTACCTGACGGGCGCCAATGGCGGCGCCGGCTTCCTGCTCATCTATCTGCTCGCCACCTTATTAGTGGGACTGCCCGTGATGATCGCGGAAATCACCCTGGGCCGCCGCGCCAAGGTCAACCCGATCTCCACCATGGAACAGCTGGCGCCGAAGGGCAAGCCCTGGTGGCTGGTCGGCGTCATCGGCATGGTCGCCGCCTTCCTGATCGTGGCGTTCTATTCGGAGGTGGTGGGCTGGGTGTTTGCGTATATCGCCAAGGCCATCGATGGTTCCATCCTCAGCAGCGACAAGCTGGTGACGGAAGCGGCCTTCGCTTCGCTGATCAGCAATCCCCTGCAATCGCTGTTGTGGCAATGGGGCGTGCTGCTGTTTATCGGCGGCATATTGATGTTGGGCGTGACCAAGGGCATCGAAGCGATCGCCAAGAAACTGATGCCGCTGCTGTTCCTGCTGTTGCTCCTGCTGTGCGCGGTCAGCCTGTCGCTCGACAAGGCGGGCGAAGGACTGGCGTTCCTGTTCCGTCCTGATTTTTCCAAGCTGACGGCCTCCGTCGTGCTGACGGCCATGGGCCTGGCCTTCTTCAAATTGTCTGTTGGCATGGGTACGATGATGACGTACGGCAGTTATTTCCGCGATGACCAGAATATTCCCGTCACGACTTTACGCGTGATGGCGGCCGACCTCGGCGTATCGATGCTGGCCGGCATCGCCATCTTCCCCGCCGTGTTCACCTTTGGCTTCGCCCCCAGCGCGGGGCCGTCGCTGGTGTTCATCACGATCCCCGCCGTGTTTTCTCAAATACCGATGGGACAAGCTCTGATGGTGGTGTTCTTCATCCTGGCTGCCGTGGCCGCCACGGGGGCGATGCTGTCGCTGATGGAAGTGCCCGTCGTGATTTTCCATGAACGTTTCGGCTGGACGCGCACCAGGGCCACCATCGTGACCATGCTGCTGCTGGCCGCGCTCGGTTCCGTATGCGCCCTCAGTAACAGCAGCCTGGCAGACTTCAAGCTGTTTAACTTGAATATGTTTGATCTGTTCGACTTCGTCTCGTCGAATATCTTCCTGCCCGTGGGTGGCATCGCGATTGCTTTGTTTACAGGCTGGGCCTGGGGCAAGGACCATTTCATTGATGCGATCGGCAACCATGGCCAGCTGCAAAATAAAACCCTGGCGCATGTGCTGCTGTTCCTGCTGCGCTTTGTCTCGCCCGTGCTGATCCTGATCGTGATGCTGAAGGGTTTACAGGTCTTCTAATCAGAGAACCCGGGTGTAGGTCTGGCGCACCAGCACCCGGTCGCCGCAATCGAAATGCCACCATTCGCTGTTGATGCCGAAGAAGCCTGCCTGGAACATGGCGTCGCGCAACAATCGGCGGTGCGCCACGTGTTCCTCGGTAATTTCCCCCTTTTCCAGCAAAACCAGCTCCAGCGCCGGGTGCGAGCGCTCACTTAAATCGTCAAAGCCAGTTCCCATGTCCAGTTCCTGCCCATCCGGGCCGACGATGGTGATGTCGAGCGCCATGCCGAACGAGTGGATCGAGCCACGCGACGGTTCGGCGATATAGCCCAGCAACTCCGTGCCCTGCAGCGCATCCCACAGTTGCTGCTGCACCCGCTGCGGGCGCAAGGCGTCGAGCACCAATAAATGATGATCGGGACGCTTCACGGCCAGCCAGGCCACGGCTTTTTCCAGGGCGGCCGCCGCATCGCGGTGCAGCCAGGCGCAATCGATAGGGCTGTATAAGTCGCGGCCGACGAAATTGTCGGGCGTGGCATAGCGCAAGTCGACGGCGATGCCGGCGATGCTGCTCAGGTGGCGAAATTGCGGATCGCTGCCGACCGCTTCCAATTGCAAACTTGCAACAGACATCAGACTCCTCTTTCCAGGCAGTTGCGTGCCGCCACGCCGATGCTGTCGGCCAGGCGCCGCGCGCCATGCGACAGCGGCGAGTGGCTCGCCGTCAATAAATACAGTTGGATGGGGATGGTGGGCGCCCAAGGACGGCGCTGCAGGCGCTCGGGCGAGCCGGACGCGGCCGTAAAAGGATCGACCACGGCCATGCCAGCGCCCGCTTCCACCAGGGAACGGGCGATTTGATAGGTCTGCACCACGGTAGAAAAGACGGGGTGGATATCCTGCGCCTCGCAGGCGGCGACCACCAGTTCGCCCAGTGGATCGTTGTCCGCATGGCCGATCAGCTCGCCGTTCAGGCCATGCGCCGTCAACGGCGTGCCGCAATCGGCCGCATGCCAGGTGCCGGCCGGCGCAATCACCGTCATGACGCCCTGCGCGATGGGTTCAGCCACGATGCCCGGATGACGCGGGTCTTGCAGCGACACGGCCAAGTCCGCTTCACCGAGGCGCAAGGTATTGACGATCTCGCCCGTGTGGTGGGTAGCCAACTGACAACGCGTGTGGGGGAAGTCGCGCCGCCACTCCGTCATGGCAAACGGCAAGACGCTGATGGCGATCGTCGGCGTGGAGACCAGGCGGATGGTTTCCACCGCATGACCCTTCAGGCTGGCTGCCAGGCGGCGGATGCCCAATAAATCGCGGTTGAGCTTTTCCGTCTCGACAAACAAGCGGTGTGCCTCGGGCTTCGGATACAACTTGCCCCGTACGCGCTCGAACAGCGGCATGCCCAGTTGCAATTCGCAATGCTGCAAGACCTTGGTCACGGCCGGCTGCGAAATATGCAGCACCTGGGCCGCACCGCTGATGGTGCCAACTTGCATGATGGCGTGAAACACTTCGATATGACGCAGCCGCATGAGCTATTCCTTTACCTTGCCGTGGCCACCTGGGCCTTCAACGTTCAGCATATAAGAAAAAGTCATGGGCTGGAACGGCTATGCTACTTTGCAACAACAGCTGGGGCCGGCGTCGTCAGCACTTCCAGCAGGGCCGCCGTTTCGCCATCGGGCGTGCCATCGAACAAGGTGTTGCGGTATTTCATCTGGAAAGCGATCAGCACATTGCGCGTCGCTTCATCGAAGACGCCCGTGTTCGGCGTCGCATAGCCGTGCTGGGCCAGCTTTTTCTGGAACCAGACGGCGTCCGGCACTTGCTGCTCAAAAATGAGGCGCTGCGCAGCCACTCTGTTCGCGTCAGGCCAGACGATCAGGCCTGCATCGGCCAGCTGGCGCCAAGGAAACAGCGGTCCCGGATCCTGCTTGCGCTGTGGGGCGATCTCGTTATGGCCAAGGATATTTTCCGGCGCGATGTTGTAGCGGGCCTGGATATCTTTCAGCAGTGGAATCAACTCATCGATCTGTGCCTGGGGGAATGGATACCAGAGGCGGCCTTCCGGCGTGTCCTTGTAGCCCGGGTTGACGATCTCGATACCGATTGAGCTGACATTCAGCTGTGTATAAGTCTTCCAGTTACTCACACCCGCATGATTGGCCTGGCGCGATTCGTCGACCAGCACGTAAAACTTCGGCTTGTCGGTGTCCGTCAGCAAATAATGGCTGCTGACCACTTGTTCCGTCAGGATCTTGATCGAGCGGGGCAGGTCGCTGACGGTGTAATGGATGACGATGAATTTCACGCGCGGGCTCTGGCTGCGCGCGTTCAAGCTGTGGTCGAGGTGCGGCGCGGGCGTGGTACAGGCGGAGAGCAGGGCCACCAGCAGGGCGAGGGCGATTTTTTTCATGAAAGATCCGTGTTCGGGTTGGTAAAATGTTCAGTTCTTGCCAGTACGCTGACTGGCTGCCCGGGCTGCCACCTTGGCCGCAGCCTCATGCGAACGGGCAACTTTTTGCTCCATCATCAACGATACCGGCAAAGCGGCGCGCATGGCAACCGCGATGGCCGGGTGCAATTGCGCTGCGCGGCCCGCCAGCACCACAGGACGGGGACCGTAGCGCGTCGTCAAGGCCAGCGCCAGACGCGCCAGTTCCTGTCCCGCGCGCTGCAAGATGTCCAGCGCCAGCGGGTCGCTTTCCGCACTGGCGGCCACGGCCAGCGCCAGCCGGCCGATGGCGCCCCGGTCCTGGCCATACATGAAGGCGCGCGACAGCGACCAGTCGCTGCCGCCCAGTTGCGAAAACACGGCTTCGGCCATGGGCGAGTCTTGCCAACTGCCAGGCGCCTCGTCTTCGCGGCGCCAGATGTAGCGCAAGGCTTCGCGCGCGATCCAGTAACCGCCACCGCCATCGTCAAGCAGCACGCCGCGCCCGCCTGCGCGATGAAATACGCCATCCGCATCGATCCAGGCGGCAATCGAGCCCGTGCCAGCGTAGACCAGATAACCTTCGCCGGGTTCAAAACTGTCGCGATAAGCGATATCGATATCGTTGCCCAAGCGCACGTCGCCGACGTCCAGCGCCAGCAGGGTCGCCAGCATGTGGGCCAGCGCCACATCGTCGCCGCCAAAGCCCGTCAAGCCCGCCACCACGGCGCGCGGTTGGCCAACGGCCAGCACGGCCTGGCACAGTCTGGAAAATGCGGCGTGCACGGCCGCGCGGCCCGCTGCGCTGCTCATTTGCAAGGCAGACAAGCCTTCCACAGCCCCATCGGCCACGATGACGCCGTCCCCGTTGGCCAGGGCCCAGCGCGTCTGCGTGCCGCCCGCGTCGATGCCCAGCCCCAGCACGGCAGTGTCAATATTGGTTACAGGGAAGGAAATCATGGCATGAGTGTAAAGCCAAGCTGAGCTTGCAGGCATGAAAGCTTGCGCATGTTTCATGCCTGCAGGTTATGGACTAGCGGTGAACGGTCAACAACTACTTGGCGGGGGCCGTAAACGGTGCGCGCACGGTAACGCGGGGGCTTTCATTGCCGAGGCGGTCCACGGCGCTGACCACTACCGCATTGACTTTACCAATGGCATCGTCGACCAGGGTCAGCTCGCCTTGCACGCCCGTGACCACGGTAAAGCGCCAGTCTTCGCCGTAGCGGGCCCAGACCGCGTACTGCGCCACGGCTTTGCCGCCGCCCGCCGTCAATTTGATGTTCAGGCTGGTGGAATCGCGGCGCAAGGCCAGCACGGGCGTACCCGGTGCTTCCTTGCCCAGCCATGGCGTAGCGGGAATCAGGGCAGGGCTTTGATATACGGTCGCCTTGAGTTGCTCGCTGACACCCTTGCGGTTCTGCATCAGGGGCACCATGCTGAAATGCACTTGTCCATTCGCGCCGGGGCGCGTGCGCGTCACTTCGATCTGCTTGATGATCTCTTGCGGCGTGAAGGACTTGGCGGAATTGTCGATGCGGCTCGTGTATAAACCGGGCCACACGTGGCGGCCATACGGATTTTGCGCCAACCAGTAGTCGAGCAGCACGCCAAACGCTTGCGGCGCCTGCGCCACGGGCCAATACAACTGCGGCGACAGGTAATCGAGCCAGCCCTTGGCCAGCCACAGTTCCGCATCCGCATACAATTTATCGTACTGGCTGAAGCCGACGATGCCGGCCGGGCGGCGGTCGGGACGGCCGATGCCGAACGGGCTGATGCCGAAGCGCACCCAGCTCTTTTCGCGGTGGATGCCTGTATATAAGGCTTCGATCAGCTGGTTGACATTCTGGCGGCGCCAGGAAGGGCGGTCCAGCTGGCCACCGGCCAGCAAATATTGCTGCCAGGAAGGCTCATCGGGGAACGGCAGTTCACGCTTGGCGCCGCCATTGCCCGCATCCAGCGCGGCCGTCTCGGCGCCCGCACCGGCGCCAGGCGCATCGATCGGATACGGATAAAAGTAATCGTCGATATGCACGCCGTCGATATCGTAGCGGCGCACCACGTCCAGCACCACGTCCGTCGTGTGCCTGGAGGCGGCGGCATCGCCCGGGTCCATCCACAGGTAGCGGCCGTATTGCTTGACGGACGCCGGGTTGGTGGAAGCGAAACTGTCGCGTGCCAGCGGCGACTTGGCCGTCGCGTGACGGGCACGGTAGGGGTTAAACCAGGCGTGCAATTCCAGGCCGCGCGCATGCGCCTGCGCCACCCAGAAGGCCAGCGGGTCATACATCGGCAACGGCGGCTGGCCTTGCTTGCCGGTCAGGTATTCGGACCAAGGCTCCAGTTGCGATGGGTAAATCGTGTCGGCGCTGGGCCGCACCTGCAGCACAATCGCGTTCAAATTCAAGGACTTGGCGCGGTCGAGAATGGCCAGCGCTTCCGCTTGCTGCTTGGCGACCGGCAAATTGCTGCGGCTGGGCCAGTCGATATTGGCGACCGTCGAGACCCAGGCGGCGCGGAACTCGCGCGGCGCCGGCGGCGGCACTTCGCCCGTGATGTGCTGCACGGGCGGCACGGCCGGCAAACCCGCTTCGCCTGGCGTCACTGCGGAGGGCAGCCTGGTACTGGTACAACTGCTGAGCAATGTGGCGGCGGCCAGCGCGGCCAGTACGCCGGCGCTGGCGCCCAGGCGTTTTTTGAAAGTAGACAACAAAACAATTCCTTGCAGTGGTGAAGCGCAGGTCTATCGGTGCGGGCATTTTACTGTGCGCCCGCCATCCATGCGGGCGCACGGTTCAAAAGAATCAGGCTTCGGCCTTCTTGCCGAATTCGGGATCGATCTTGACCAGCGCGGCCATGATGAAAGCGGGAATGGTAGCGATGCAAACCCAGATGAAGAAATGCTGGTAACCGAGCATTTGCTGGATCCAGCCGCTGGCCATGCCCGGCAGCATCATGCCCAGGGCCATGAAGCCCGTGCAGATGGCGTAATGGGCCGTTTTATGGGCGCCATCGGACACCATGATCATGTACAACATATACGAAGCGAAACCGAAGCCATAGCCAAATTGCTCCAGGGCGATGCCACTGGCAATCACATAGATGCTGCTGGGCAAAGCGGTGGCCAGATAGACAAACACCAGGTCGGGCAAGTGGACGGACAGCACCATAATCCACAGGCAACGTTTCAAGCCGAAGCGGGAAATGATGAATCCTCCCAGCAAGCCGCCCAAGGTCAGGGCGATGACGCCGATGGTGCCGTAGACGAGGCCTACCTGTTCCGTGCTGAGGCCCAGGCCGCCCTTGGCAACGGGGTCGAGCAGGAAGGGCGCGGCCAATTTGAGCAGTTGCGCTTCGCCGAGGCGGAACAGCAGCAAGAAGCCCAGGATGACGAGAATATCCTTCTTCTTGAAAAAGGAGGCAAAGGTGGCGACAAACTCTTGCAGAGGAGAAATACCGGCGCCCTGGATGCTGGGGCGGTCATCCTGCGGTTTCGGCAAGACAAAATAGTGGTACAGGAAGAGGGCGATGAACAGGCCAGATAAAATGGCAAACACGACGGACCAGGCCAGCTGCACATTGCCCGTCGCATGCGTCAGATAGCCAGCCAGATACACGAGGCCGCCCTGGCCGGCGATCATCGCCAGGCGGTAAAACGTGCTGCGCACGCCGACAAAGGCCGCCTGCTGGTGTTCTTCCAGGCCCAGCATATAAAAACCGTCGGCGGCAATATCATGCGTGGCGGAACTGAAGGCCATCAGCCAGAAGATGGCCAGACTGATCTGGAAAAAGTGCGGCAGCGACGTCGTCAGGGCCACCAGCGCCAGCGCGGCGCCGATCACCAGCTGCAAGCCGACGATCCAGAAGCGCTTGGTGCGGTACATGTCGATAAAGGGCGACCACAGGGGCTTGATGACCCACGGCAAGTACAGCCAGCTCGTATACAGCGCGATATCCGTATTGGAAAAACCGTAGTTCTTGTACATGATCACGGAGAGTGTCATGACCACTACATAGGGGATGCCCTGGCCAAAATACAGGGAAGGGATCCACAGCCACGGCTTATTTGACGGCTTATTTGCGCGCGCCGGGACGGTTTGTTTCACTAGCTCCATACATCCTTCGTTGTCTCCCAGACAGAAGAATGCCGCGCCATCGGATCACGCCGCCAGTGCCGCCCGCACACTGCCGTCCGCGCCGGCCAACAATGCCTGTGCCTGGTTTGTGTTGATTTTTTTGATCAAGGCAACAATCGCCACCTTGACGTGATAGTGGCATTGCTCCAGCACGGTCCTGGCCTGCACTTCGCTGGCGCCGGTGGCGTGCATGGTGAGACGCACCGCCCGCCAGATCAGCTTGGCGTTGGTCGGCTTCAAGTCTACCATCAAGTTTCCGTAAGTTTTATGCAAACCGACCATCAGCGCGCTGGAAATCGTGTTCAGGGTGATTTTTTGCGCCGTGCCCGCTTTCAGGCGGGTGCTGCCGGAAATGACTTCCGTGCCCGTGTCGAGCACGATGCCGCATTGCGCCTCGTGCGCCACGGGCGCATCCACATTGTTGGCGATGCCTATCGTCAAAGCGCCCGCCTTGCGCGCGGCCAGCAGGGCGCCCAGCACATACGGCGTGGCGCCGGAGGCGGCCAGCAGGATCACCACGTCATTGTCTTGCGGCTGCAGGGACAGCAAGTCCGCCTCGCCTTGCTGTAAATCATCTTCCGCCCCTTCGACAGCCGTGAACATGGCGCCCGCACCGCCGGCCAGGATGGCGACGGCCCGCTCGGGCGGCCACGAAAACGTGGGATTGAGTTCGACACTGTCGAGTACGCCCAGGCGGCCCGACGTGCCCGCGCCCACGTACAGCAGGCGGCCGCCGGCAGCGATGCGGGGCAGGGCGGCCGTGATGGCCGCAGCGATGTCGGGCGACGCCAGCCGCACGGCCTCGACGGCCCAGAACTGGTCATCGACCAGCGCCGCCACCAGTTGCTCCACCGGATACAGGTCCAGATCCGGATGCCGCCGGCTCGGAGTTTCAGTTTTCAACATGATTTCAGAACATGGTTGACCGTGAAACCAGTTTAATACCAACGAGCGGGATCAACCATGAAAGGATGGCGGGCGGGCATAACGGGAGTTTATGGCTGGCGCAGGAACGTGATGATGTCCTTACTTGTACTTCGATACGCTCCCGTTTGTGTCTATACTTGGGTTCGACGCCAACATCCACGACACGCCCCATGATCGCTCGCCAATTGCTGTTCCTGTTTAGCGCCCTTGGCGCCATCAACGGCATTTTCCTGGCCGTCTATTTTTTCAGCCGCCGGCCCCGCTGCCTGGCCGACTGCATGCTGGGGGCATTGCTGCTTGCCGTCGGGGTGCGCACCGCCAAGTCCGCTTTCCTCTACTTCAACCCGGCGATCGCAATCGAATTCCGCCAGTTGGGCCTGTCGGCTTGCCTGCTGATCGGTCCCTTGACCTATCTCTATGTGCGCTCTTTCTTGGCCGGGCTCGCGCAATTGCCTGCTGGACAACAATGGCGTTGGCACCTGGGCTTGTCCTTCCTGCTGATCGGCATTGGCGTTGCCTTTCCGTATTCCGCGTATCGTTCTGTATGGAACCAGTCGAGCCATGCCATTCATGTGTTCTGGCTATGCTACCTGCTGGCAACCGCCAGGCTGCTGTGGCAAAGCCGCCGCGCATGGTGGAACGAGGGACAGCGGATGGCGACCAGCAGCGTGCTCCTGCTGAGCGTCTTTGCAGGCAGCTGCGTCATGCTGGCGGCGTACGCGAGCACGCCGTTCACGTCCTATATCGTTGGCGCCTTGTCATTCACCTTCTCGCTGCATGTGGCGGTGATGGTCTTTCTGCTGAGAAAGGAAGGCTTGACACCATCCGAGCCCAAGCAGAAGTACCAGAATAACCGCCTGGCGCACGAAGATACGCTGGCCGTGCTTGCCGCGCTGGAACAACAGATGAGCGGACAGAAATCCTATCTGAATCCGAATCTGACCCTGGCCCAACTCGCCAAGCGGGCGGGATGCACGCAGGCGCAGGTGTCGCAGGTACTGAATGACAAGCTGGGCAAGAGCTTCACGACCTACGTCAACGAATACCGTATCGCCGAAGCGAAACAGGTATTGACCGACGAGCCGCAATGGAACATGGATACCGTCGCCGAGCGCTGCGGGTTCAATTCCAGTTCCACCTTCTACTCGACCTTCAAGAAAGTGGCTGGACAGACGCCCGCCAGCTTCCGGGCTCAATCCAGCCCGGCGGCCAGGGCCATTTCCGCATGAAAGCACTCCGGAATCGCCATTTCGGAGTCTGAAATCGTGTTTGGCGACATCCATTCCCCTGCACTTCGATAAATTATCGAGCACCAGCGATCTGAAATAGTCGTTGCTCCGATAAACGCAGTTCTATATGCAGGGTACATCCATGATTCAGTTTTTATTGCGAACGATACTCGCCTGTTGCTTCCTGAGCATCACCGCCGTCGGCACCGCCGCAGACCAGGACGAAAATGCCATCCGTGAAACCGTGCGCTTGTATATGCATGGCACCAGCTTTAACGTACAAAGCGAGATCAACCAGGCCTTCCATGCAAGTTCCCGCCTTTACCTGGACGGCAAAAACGATGCGGAATGGGAGTTGAGCGGTCCGGAATACGCCAAACTCTTTTCCCAGGAGAAAACAGGGCAATTCAACGGGCGCCACGGGCGGCTGATCAAGGTGGATGTGAGCGGCAAGGTGGCCACCGCCAAGGCCGAGATCCACATTCCTGAACAAGGGGTCCGCTATGTGGATGTCTTTCTGTTGAAAAAGATCGCCGGCAACTGGAAAATCGTCAGCAAGTCGGCCCATCGCGAGCCAGCAGCCCCGCGCCACGCACGCAAGGTGCTGCTGGTGGTGTCGAATGTGCATCAATATCCAGGCACAAAGGTTAACGCTGGCAATAATTTTCCGGAGATCGCGTATACCTATGATGTCTTTCGCAAAGCGGGGTACGCCGTCGACTTCGTCAGTCCCGAGGGGGGCGCCATTCCTCTGGAAATGATCGTCACGTCGGACGAGCTGCTCAAGAAACACCTGTACGACAGTGATTTCATGTGGGCACTGGCCCATACCAAGCCCGTCTCCGAGGTCAGGGCGGACGAGTATGCGGGCATGGCTTTCGTCGGCGGCGGCGCGGCCATCGTCGGCATCCCGGACAACAAGCCGCTGCAGGACATCGCCTTGCGTATCTACGAACAACAGGGTGGGGTGATCGCGGCCATCTGCCATGGCACCGAGGGCATCAAGAACCTGAAGCTGCGTGACGGTACTTTCCTGATCCAGGGCAAGGTGCTCACCTCGTTCCCCGATGCGTTTCTCAACAAGGAATCGCCGGTCTACAAGGCCTATCCTTTTTCGGCAGAAGCGAGCATCAAGCGCCATGGCGGCATATTCAGGCACGGCGCCAACGGCAAGAGCCACGTCGAGGTCGATGGCCGACTGGTGACCGGCATGAGCTGGGAAGCGTCCGTCGGCGTGGCGGAATCCATGATCCGCCTGATCGAGCAGTAAATCTACGGAGCGCGGCGCATTTCCGCCACAAAATCGTAATGATCGCTGCGGCAATACGAATGCGTGAGTTCCACCGCTTCGCCCGACTCCAGGTAAGCGATGCGCGTAATGAACAGCACGGCCTGGCCATCGGGGATGCCCAATTGCTTGGCAAGCACGTCCGTCGCATTCATGGCGCGGATGTGCTGCAAGGCGCGCACGGGGGCCTTCTTGATGCTGCTCAAGTATTCATACAGCGAGTCACCCATCGCCTCAGGCTCCGGCACCACGCTGAACGGCAAGACGCTCACTTCATATGCCATCACGACGTCATCGGCCAGGCGCAGGCGCTCCAGGCGCGCCACTTTCGTGTTCTGCGCCAGGCCCAGGCTCAGCTGTTCATCGCTGCTGGCGATGACGACTTCGCGCTTGAGCCAGCGCGAGCCGGGGCGGTAGCCGCGCTGCTGCAGCTGCTCGGAAAAGCTCGACAGGTTCGACAGTGGCTGCTCGATGCGCGGGGCAATATAGTTGCCCGAACCGCGGCGGCGCACGACGAGGCCTTGCTCGACGAGCTGGTCGATGGCCTTGCGGGCAGTCACGCGCGATACGTCGAGCAGTTCGGACAGGGTACGTTCGGATGGCAGGGCCTGGTCTACCTGGTAGCGGCCGTTGCGTACGTCATCGCTCAGCTTGCGGGCGATCTGCATATATAAAGGCGAATTGTCATTTAAATCGACCTTGAGTTCTACGCTGGTCTGGCTCATACAGTTCTCCTTGTCCTCCTAGTGTAATAGCGATGGCGCCTGCGCGTAGCCCGTCCACCCATGAATAAATGGAAAATGACCATAAATAACGGTTATACACTTAAAAAAACAATGTTTTACCGTACGTATAGCTTTGCATTATAGATAAATAAGCAATTTTCATTAGCGCAGTAAACCATCGCGCCCTATGCTGGTGGCGCCTCCACCACACCGCGAAACAGGGAACATGCACAATAAAATGACGGGTTTACTGGGCTTGTTGCTGCTGGGTACGACGTGGACGGCGCTGGCCGCCCCGCCCGGTAGCGGCAAGGATCAGCAGCGCGCGCTCGATGCCACGTTGGCCGCCATCGTCGATGATGCGGCCCACCCGCTGGCCAGCCTGTCCGTGCTGGCCATCCGCCACGGCAAGGTGTCGTATCAACAACAATTTGGCTACCGGCGTATCGACGCCACGCCGACAGAGAACTTGCCCGTGACGCCAGCCACCCTGTTCCGCATCGCTTCCGTCTCGAAGATGATGACTACCCTGGGCCTGATGCGGCTGGTCGAGCAGGGCAAGCTGAGCCTGGACCAGGACGTGGGCATCTATCTGGGTTTCTCCCTGCGCAACCCGCATTTCCCCCAGCAACCGTTGACCTTGCGCAGCCTGCTCAGCCACACTTCCTCGCTGCGCGATGCGGGCGGCTATGCCTGGGGGCCCGAACGCAGCTTGCGCGACGTATTTACGGCCGGCACCGATACGATGTGGGATGCGGCCGCGGCGCCGGGCCGCCATTTCACGTATGCCAACCTGAACTGGGGCGTGATCGGCACCGTGATGGAAAAAGTCACGGGCGAGCGCTTCGACTTGCTGATGCGGCGCCTGCTGCTCGATCCCCTCGATGTGCGCGGCGGCTACAATCCGGCCGCCTTCCCGACGGAGGATGTGGCAAACACGGCTACCCTGTACCGCAAGCGCACGCTCGACACGGAGATCTGGCAGCCACACGGCCCCTGGATCGCGCAAGCCGATGATTTTTACCAACGCCCACCGGCCGCGCCAGCCGGCCTCGAACGGTATGTGATCGGCAGCAATGCCACCGTCTTCAGCCCCACGGGCGGCTTGCGCATCTCTGCTGCGGGCTTGGGCACGGTGATGCAGATGCTGCTCGACGGCGGGCGCTATCAGGGAAAACAACTATTGCAGCCGGCCAGCATCGCGCTGATGTTTGGCCGCCAATGGCAGCTGGCGCCGGACGGACGCAATGGCGACAGCGAACGGGGCCTGTACCACGCCTGGGGCCTGGGCAACCAGCAATTCGATGCGGTGGCAGGGCAGGGCAACCGCCTGGTCGAGGGTGCCAGCTTCACGGCCGTGGGCCACTTGGGCGACGCGTATGGCCTGGTCTCTGCCTTCGTGCTCGATTTCAAGAACAGGAACGGCATGGTGATGCTGGTGGGCGGCACGGGCAGCGATCCCGAACACTATCCTGGCACGTATTCCGCCATGGGGCGCAACGAGGAATTGATACTCACCGCGCTATACCGTGGTGCGATTGACAACAATCCATCCTTGCATTGAAATGGTGCATTCCTGAAAGTTATGGCTGCACCATGATGTTTCATTGGCTGCGCCGACGGCCAGCCTCTAAGCTCTTCCCGAATGCTTCCGCACCATGGGAGCGCAACGCAGCGAGGCAACATGCAGCAACAAGTCATCATCATCGGCGGCGGCATCGTCGGTCTGACATCGGCCTGGTGGCTGGCCGAGGCCGGCTACAGGGTCACTGTACTGGAACGCAATGAACAAGTGGCGATCGCCGCCAGCTACCGCAATGGCGGCCAGCTCAGCTATCGCTATGTAGCGCCCCTGGCGGACGCGGGCGTACCCTTCAAAGCCTTGCAGTGGCTGCTGCAGAAAGACGGTCCGCTGCGCTTCCGTCCCGAAGCGGACTGGCGCCAATGGCGCTGGATGGCCAGTTTCTTGCGTAATTGCAACAGCGCCAGCAATGCCCGCACGACGGCCAAGCTGCTGCAACTGGGAGAATGGAGCCGCGCCGGCATGGCGCAGCTGGAGCTGACCGTGCCGCCCGAAGCGTATGCCTGGCGCGATGCGGGCAAACTCATCGTCTACCGTTCACCCGCCATCTTTCAGCGGGCCGTGGCGCGGCCCGAGTCGGAAGAGGCGCGCATCGTCCTGTCGCCGTCTGAAGCCGTGCAGCGCGAACCGGCGCTGGCCGCCTTGCAGGGCGCCATGGCGGGCGGTATTTTTACGCAAGGCGAGGCGGTGGCCGATTGCCACGCCTTTTGCCTGGCGCTGGAAGCGCGCCTGCTGCAGCACCCGAATTGTTCGCTCTTATTAAAAGGCGAGGCGCGCCGCCTCGTCACGCACAAGGGCAGGATCACGGGCGTCGATACGAGCCTGGGCTTGCTGCAAGCGGATCACTATGTGCTGGCGGCCGGCATCCAGAGCCGCGACCTGGCCGCCACGGCGGGCATCTACCTGCCCCTGTACCCGCTGAAGGGCTACAGCCTGACGGCGCCCATCCGCGCGCGCGACCGGGCGCCCGAAATCAGCATCACGGATTTCGAACGCAAGGTACTGTATGCGCGCATCGGTGGCGACCTGCGCGTGGCCGCCATGGTCGACATGGTGGGCGCCGACAACAGCATCGACTGGGGCCGCATCGCGGGCCTGACGCGGCTGGCGCGCGAAGCCATGCCGCAGGGCGCCGACTACGACCAGGCCACGGCCTGGGCCGGTTTGCGCCCCGCTACGCCGAACAGCGCGCCGCTGGTGGGCGCCAGCAAAGTCGGCAATCTGTGGCTCAACGTGGGCCACGGTCCGCTGGGCTTTACCTTTGCCGCCGGCACGGCGCGCATCCTGGCCGACCTCATGGCAGGCAAGGCGCCGCCGTTCGCGCTGGACTTCCTCAGCCCCACAAAGTAGCCAGGCAAGGCGCGGCGCACGCGCCGCTGCCGATATGGCGGATAATTGCGGAACTTTTCAGTTCCCTCTTTTCTGTTCCTGATTGCCAGCGCATGCCCACACTCTCGACATCTGCCGCCTGCCCCTGTGGCGGCGCCTCCTACGCCGGCTGCTGCGGCCCGTATATCGCGGGCGACGCCTTGCCGCCCACGGCCGAAGCCCTGATGCGATCGCGCTACACGGCGTTCACCCTGCGCGACGAGCCCTATCTGCTTGCCACCTGGCACGCCAGCACCCGTCCCACCGACGCTTTATTTGCCGAAGAAGAAAAAGTCCACTGGCTGGGACTTGAGGTAAAATCTGCTTTACGTTTACGTCAACGTAAAGCAGTATCAGCAGATCAAGCCGAAGAGATACACCGCGACAGCGTGGAATTCGTGGCCCGCTACAAGGTCAACGGCCGCGCGCACCGCCTGCATGAAGTGAGCCGCTTCGTGCGCGAAGCGGGCGAGGGTGAGGGCAGTGGCGCCCTGCGCTGGTTTTATCTCGACGGCAGTTTTCCCGAATAGCGCGACCCGAGAGACCGGGCGATAATAAAAAGGAACCGCAATGCCGCACATCGAAAGCAAACTCAATCCGCGTAGTGAAGATTTCAAGGCCAATGCCGCGGCCATGCAAGCCATCGTCGACGATTTGCGCGACAAGGTCGAGAAAATCGCTGCCGGCGGCGGCGAAGCGGCTGCCGCCAAGCACCTGGCGCGCGGAAAGCTGCTGCCGCGCGACCGCGTGCAGATGCTGCTCGATCCCGGCACGCCCTTCCTCGAGTTTTCCCAGATGGCGGCCTATGCCATGTACCAGGACGCCAAGGGCGTCGATGCGGCGCCTTCCGCCGGCATCATCACCGGCATCGGCAGGGTCTCGGGCCAGGAATGCGTCATCGTGTGTAACGACGCCACCGTCAAGGGCGGCACGTATTACCCGATGACGGTGAAAAAGCACTTGCGCGCCCAGGAAATCGCCGACCAGAACAACCTGCCCTGCATCTACCTGGTCGATTCGGGCGGCGCCAACCTGCCGAACCAGGACGACGTCTTCCCCGACCGCGACCATTTCGGCCGTATCTTCTACAACCAGGCGAACCTGTCGGCCAAGGGCATCCCGCAGATCGCCGTCGTGATGGGCTCTTGCACGGCCGGCGGCGCGTACGTGCCGGCCATGAGCGATGAGTCGATCATCGTCAAGGAGCAGGGCACGATTTTCCTCGGCGGCCCGCCGCTGGTGAAAGCGGCCACCGGCGAAGTGGTGACGGCCGAAGACCTGGGCGGCGGCGACGTGCACACGCGTTTGTCCGGCGTGGTCGACCACCTGGCGCAGAACGATCTGCATGCACTGTCGCTGGCGCGCACCATCGTCTCGAACCTGAACCGCACCAAGCCGCAACAGATGGCGATGCGCGAGTCCGTCGAACCGAAATATCCGACGCAGGAACTGTATGGCGTGATCCCCGTCGATACGCGCAAGCCCTTCGACGTGCGCGAAGTGATCGCGCGCATCGTCGACGGCAGCGATTTCGACGAATTCAAGGCCCGCTACGGCACCACCCTGATCTGCGGCTTCGCGCATATCTATGGGGTGAAAGTCGGCATCATCGCCAATAACGGCATCTTGTTCTCCGAATCGGCCCTGAAAGGCACGCATTTCATCGAATTGTGCTGCCAGCGCAAGATCCCGCTCGTCTTCCTGCAAAACATCACGGGCTTCATGGTGGGCCGCAAATACGAAAACGAGGGCATCGCCCGCAATGGCGCCAAGATGGTCACGGCCGTCGCCACGGCTGCCGTGCCGAAATTCACGGTGATCATCGGCGGCAGCTTCGGCGCCGGCAACTACGGCATGTGCGGCCGCGCATTTTCCCCCCGTTTCATGTGGATGTGGCCGAATGCCCGCATTTCCGTCATGGGCGGCGACCAGGCCGCCTCCGTGCTGGCGACCGTCAAGCGCGACGGCATCGAAGGCAAGGGCGGCGAGTGGAGCGCGGACGAGGAAGCGGCCTTCAAGCAGCCGATCAAGGAGCAATACGAACACCAGGGCCACCCGTACTACGCCACCGCGCGCCTGTGGGACGATGGCGTGATCGACCCGGCCGATACCCGCATGGTGCTGGGCCTGGGCCTGTCGGCCGCCTTGAACGCGGAAATCCCGGACACGAAGTTCGGCGTATTCCGCATGTAAGCGGCATTCAGGGAGAAGAGAATGGAATTTGACACCTTAAAGCTGGTCATCGAGGGCAATGTCGCCACCGTGACCCTGAACCGCCCCGACGTGCGCAATGCCTTCAACGAGACGACGATCGCCGAACTGGCGCGCGCCTTCGAAGGCCTGGGACGCAGCGACATGGTGCGCGCCATCGTGCTGGCGGCGAATGGCGCGGCCTTTTGCGCCGGTGCGGACTTGAACTGGATGAAGAAGATGGCAGGCTACACGCATGCCGAAAACCAGGCCGACGCGCTGCAGCTGGCGCAGATGCTGCGCACGATTTACCTGTGTCCCAAACCCGTCGTGGCGAAGGTCCAGGGCGACTGCTATGCGGGCGGCATGGGCCTCGTCGCCGCATGCGATATCATTCTGGTTGCGGAAGACGTGCATTTCTGCCTGAGCGAAGTGCGGCTGGGACTGATTCCCGCCACTATTTCACCGTATGTCATCAAGGCCATGGGCGAAAACGCGGCACGCCGCTATTTCCTGACCGCCGAGCGATTCTCCGCGCAAGAGGCGCTGCGCATCGGCTTTGCCCACGAGGTAGTCGCTGGCGACGCGCTGGACGCGAAAACGGCCGAGGTGCTCAAAGCGCTGACGGGCAACAGCCCGCACGCGGTGGCGCAAGCAAAAACGCTGGTGCGCGAGATCGTTGGCCAGCCGGTCGACGATGCGCTGCTGGCCGACACGGCCGAGCGCATCGCGCAGATCCGCGCCTCGGAGCAGGGACGCGAAGGCGTGCAGTCCTTCCTCGACAAGCGCAAGCCGAGTTGGCTCATGGGCTAGCAATATCATTGGAGCAGTTTTGAAAGCAGAAAAACAATCGGGCTGGGTCGAACGCAGTCTGCGCAGCGTGTGGCATCCGTGCACGCAAATGCAGCACCACGAGACTGTACCGCTCATCCCCGTCAGCCATGGCCGCGGCGCCTGGCTGTATGACCACGAAGGCCGACGCTACCTGGACGCCATCAGCTCCTGGTGGGTGAACCTGTTCGGCCACGCGAATCCGCGCATCAATGCGGAACTCAAGGACCAGCTGGACCGCCTGGAACACGCGATGCTGGCCGGTTTCACGCATGAACCGGTGATCGAACTATCGGAGAAGCTCTCCGCCTTGACGGGCGGCGTGCTTGGCCACAGCTTTTACGCGTCCGATGGCGCATCGGCCGTGGAAATCGCCCTGAAAATGAGTTTTCACGCCTGGCGCAACAGCGGCAAGAGTGAAAAGCAGGAATTCGTCTGCCTGAAAGGCAGCTACCACGGCGAAACCATCGGCGCGTTGGCCGTCACCGACGTCGCCCTGTTCAAGGATGCCTACGGCCCCTTGCTGCGCGCCACGCAGACGGTGATGTCGCCCGACTTCCGCCAGGCGGCCGAGGGCGAGTCCGCCCAGGACGTGGCGCGCCGAGCCGCCGCCGAAGTCGAACAGCTTTTCCAGCAAAAAGCGGACAAGATCGCCGCCATCATCATCGAGCCGCTGGTGCAGTGCGCCACCGGCATGGCCATGCACGACCCGCTGTACCTGTCGCTGGTGCGCGCCCTGTGCGACCGTTATCAAGTCCATTTGATCCTCGATGAAATCGCCGTCGGCTGCGGCCGCACGGGCACCTTCTTCGCGTGCGAGCAGGCCGGCATCTGGCCCGATTTCGTCTGCCTGTCGAAAGGCATCAGCGGCGGCTATCTGCCCCTGTCCCTGGTGATGACGCGCGAAGACATCTACCAGGCCTTCTACAGCACCGATGTGCGCCGCGGCTTTTTGCATTCGCACTCGTACACGGGCAATCCGCTGGCCTGCCGCGCGGCGCTGGCGACGCTTTCCATCTTCGAGGAAGACGACGTGCTGGCCACCAACCGCGTGCGCGCCGACAAGATCACGCAAGCGCTGGCGCCGCTGGCGCAGCATAACAAGGTAAAAAACTTCAGACAACAGGGCATGATCTGGGCGTTTGACGCCGTCGATGCGGCACCCGACTTTTCGCGCCGCTTCTTCAGCACGGCGCTGGAACACGAACTGCTGATGCGCCCCATCGGCTCCACCGTCTATCTGATGCCGCCGTACATCCTCGACGACGAGGAAATCGCGGGCCTGGGCCAGCAGACGCTGGCCGTCTTCAATCATGTGATCGGGGCCTGAGATGGAACTGATCGCGCGATTACAACAGCAGCTGCAAGGACTGGAAGAGCGCAGCCTGATCCGCCGCCGCCGTACCGTCGACACGCCGTGCGCGCCGCGCCTGACGGTGGACGGGCGCGCCATGCTGGCCTTTTGCAGCAATGACTACCTGGGCCTGGCGTCGCATCCGCGCATCGTCGCCGCGCTGAAAGAGGGCGCCGACCTGTATGGCGCCGGCAGCGGCGCTTCGCATTTGATCAGCGGCCATAGCCGCGCCCACGCGCAGCTGGAAGAACGGCTGGCCACATTTGTCGGCGCCAACCTGGAACAGGCGCGCGCGCTGTATTTCTGCACCGGCTACATGGCGAATCTGGCCGTGCTCACGGCCCTGTCGGCGGGCGACCCGGACGCGGAAATCTTCTCGGAAGCGCTGAACCACGCCTCGCTGATCGATGGCACGCGCCTGGCCCGCGTGAAGACACGCGTGTATCCGCACGCCGACCTCGATGCCCTGGCGGCCCTGCTGGCAGCCAGCACGGCACAAACGAAAATCGTCGTCACCGACAGCGTCTTCAGCATGGATGGCGACCTGGCGCCGCTGCCCGCGTTGCTGGCCCTGTGCGAACAACATGGCGCCTGGCTGGTGGTCGACGACGCGCACGGCTTCGGCGCGCTGGGAACCCATGGCCGCGGGGCGCTCGAACACTTCGACCTGCATTCGCCCTACCTCGTGTACGTGGGCACCCTGGGCAAATCGGCCGGCGTGGGCGGCGCCTTTGTTGCCGCGCATGAGGCCGTGATCGACACCCTGATCCAGAAGGCCCGCCCGTACATCTTCACCACGGCGGCAGCGCCGGCGCTCGCGCATGCGCTGCTGGCCAGCCTCGACATCATCGCCGGTGAAGAAGGAAAACAACGCCGGATGCACCTGGCGGCGCTGGTGGCGCAATGGAACGACGGCTTGCAGCTGCAGCGCTGGCAAGCCTTGCCATCCGTGACCGCCATCCAGCCCGTCATCATTGGCGAGAATGCGGACATGCTGGACATCGCCGCCACCCTGTACCAGCAGGGCCTGTGGGTCGGTGCCATCCGCCCGCCCACCGTGCCAGCGGGGACGGCGCGCCTGCGCGTGACCCTGTCGGCCGGCCACACGGCGCAGGAAGTGGCGCAATTGATCAACGCAGTCAACACCCTGGAAAGGAATCGCCATGAGCCTTGATGATCCTATCGTGGCGGAAGTGCTGGCGGACCTGGCGCCGGCCGTGCAGCCGGCTCCGGCCGCCA
The DNA here is from genome assembly GCF_034424625.1 of Janthinobacterium lividum. Taxonomy (NCBI): domain Bacteria; kingdom Pseudomonadati; phylum Pseudomonadota; class Betaproteobacteria; order Burkholderiales; family Oxalobacteraceae; genus Janthinobacterium; species Janthinobacterium lividum. The sequence goes on from NZ_CP139976.1 coordinate 245,080, forward strand.
CCGGCCTGCCATCGCGCTTTGCCTGTTTCGTCACCGGCACCGACACGGAAATCGGCAAGACATTGACGTCGTCGGCCCTGCTGCACGCGCTGGTGGCGCGCGGCGTGCGCGCCTGCGGCATGAAGCCTGTCGCCGCCGGCGCCGAAATGCGCGACGGCGAACTGCATAATGAAGACGCCGACAGCCTGATCGCCGCCGGCAACGTCACCATGCTGCGCAGCCTGACGACGCCCTACATGCTGAAGGAGCCGGCCGCGCCGCACATCGCCGCCGCGCTCGAAGGCGTCAGCATCGAATCGGTGCCGATTCTGGCCGCCTACCTGGAAATCGCCGCCGCCTCGGACGCGGTCGTGGTCGAAGGCGTGGGCGGATTCCGCGTGCCGCTGTCTCCCGGCTTTGATTCGGCCGACCTGGCGCAGCAGCTCGATCTACCCGTGATCCTCGTGGTCGGCATGCGCCTGGGCTGCATCAGCCAGGCCTTGCTGACGCTGGAAGCCGTCGAGGCGCGCGGCTTGACGGTCATCGGCTGGGTCGCCAACACCCTGGAAGTGGAAATGCGCTTCCTCGACGAAAATATCGATGCGCTAATCGAGCGCATCCCCGCGCCGCTGCTGGGCAAGGTGCCGCGCCTGGCGCAACCGAGCGCGGAAGCGGCGGCGGCGTATCTCGATTTCAGCGGCTTGCCGAACTGGCCGGCGCAGCAGTCGCAGAACTAGACCAAACAATTAAGCCAAACAACTGAACGTACTCAAAAATAGAAGCGAAGGAATCACCATGTCTTTAGTCCAAGAAGCAGCAAAAACCGTCGAACTGCACCGCCCTGCGGCGCGCATCACCCTGCCCGAAGCGGCCACCTGGCCCATCGATGATGTGCTGGCCCTGTTCGACCTGCCTTTCAATGACCTGATGTTCAAGGCCCAGCAAACGCACCGCATCAACTTCCCCGATGGCGACGTGGAACTGGCGACCCTGTTGTCGATCAAGACGGGCGGCTGCGAGGAAGACTGCGGCTATTGCCCGCAGGCGGCCCGCTACGACACGGGCGTGGAAGCGAAAAAAATCCTCGACATCGACACCGTGCTCGACGCGGCACGCCAGGCAAAAGCCAACGGCGCCACGCGCTTCTGCATGGGCGCCGCATGGCGCGGCCCGAAGGACCGCGACATGGACAAAGTCGAAGAGATGGTCAGCAAAGTGAAAGCGCTGGGCCTGGAAACCTGTGCGACTCTGGGCATGCTGGAAGAGGGACAAGCGGACCGCCTGAAAAACGCGGGCCTCGACTTCTATAACCACAACCTCGACACGGCGCCGGAATTCTACGACAACGTCATCTCGACGCGCGAATACCAGGACCGCCTGGACACCCTGGGCCGCGTGCGCGAAGCGGGCTTGAAAGTATGCTGCGGCGGCATCGTCGGCATGGGCGAAACACGTCTGCAACGCGCGGGCCTGATCGCCCAGCTGGCCAATCTGAATCCATATCCGGAATCGGTGCCCGTGAACCATCTGGTGCAAGTGGAAGGCACGCCATTGTTTGGCCTGGAAGCGCTCGACCCGTTTGAATTCGTGCGCACGATCGCCGTTGCCCGCATCACCATGCCGAAAGCGCGCGTGCGTTTGTCGGCCGGCCGCCGCCAGATGGGCGAAGCCGTGCAAGCCATGTGCTTCCTGGCTGGCGCCAACTCCATCTTCTACGGCGACAAGCTGCTCACCACCGACAACCCGGAAGCGGAAGACGACCGCACCTTGCTGGGCAAACTGGGCCTGCAGACGCGCGGCGCCATGCTGGACTCGGTACAGAAAGAGAAGTGCGGCTGCTGATCCAGCCCTGTCGGGTTACGCCGTGCCGGCTAACCCGACCTACGAATACCGCCTCACCATCCGTAGGTCGGCTTAGCGCGCAGCGCGTAAGCCGACAAGCCAACAGACCAGGTCCGTCAAGAGACCGCTGCACCTTTGAGAGAATAGAGAGAGAGACCATGTTCACTAAAATCCTGATCGCCAACCGCGGCGAAATCGCCTGCCGTGTCGCCGCTACCGCGCGCCGCATGGGCATCCAGACTGTCGCCGTCTATTCGGAAGCGGACGCCAATGCCAAGCACGTCGCCGTGTGCGACGAGGCCGTGTTGATCGGCCCCGCGCCGGCCAAGGAAAGCTATCTGTGCGGCGACAAGATCATCGCCGTGGCGCTGGCAACAGGAGCGCAGGCGATTCACCCCGGCTACGGCTTCCTCTCCGAGAACGCCGACTTCGCCGACGCCTGCCACGCGGCAGGCCTGATCTTCATCGGCCCGCCGGCGTCCGCCATGCGCGCCATGGGTTCGAAGTCGGCCGCCAAGTCGCTGATGGAAAAAGCCAATGTGCCGCTGGTGCCCGGCTACCACGGCGAGGAACAGGATGCGGACTTTTTGCACGGCCAAGCCGACAAGATCGGCTACCCCGTGCTGCTGAAGGCTTCGGCCGGCGGCGGCGGCAAGGGCATGCGCGTGATCGAGCATGCCGATGATTTCAAGGCCGCGCTGGCCTCGTGCAAGCGCGAAGCGATCAGCTCTTTCGGCGACGACAAGGTGCTGGCCGAAAAATACCTGTCGCGCCCGCGGCATATCGAAATCCAGGTGTTCGCCGATACCCTGGGTAACTGCATCTACCTGTTCGAGCGCGATTGCTCGGTGCAGCGCCGCCATCAAAAGGTGCTGGAAGAAGCGCCGGCGCCCGGCATGCCGGCTGACCGCCGCGCGGCCATGGGCGAGGCGGCCGTCGCCGCCGCCAAGGCTGTCGGCTATGTGGGTGCGGGCACGGTGGAATTCATCGCCAACCAGGATGGTTCGTTCTACTTCATGGAGATGAACACGCGCCTGCAGGTCGAGCATCCGGTGACGGAAATGATCACCGGCACGGACCTGGTGGAATGGCAGTTGCGCGTCGCCTTTGGCGAGCCGCTGCCGAAAAAACAGAGCGAACTGACGATCCACGGCCACGCCATCGAGGCGCGCATCTATGCGGAAAATCCGGAAAAGGGCTTTTTGCCATCGATCGGCACCCTGCGCCACATGCAGTCGCCATCGGCCGTCACGTTCGAACTGGGTGGCACGGTCGTTCCAGCGTCCGTGCGCATCGATTCCGGCGTGCGCGAAGGCGACGCGATTTCGCCGTTCTACGACCCGATGATCGCCAAGCTGATCGTCTGGGGCGCGGACCGCCGCGAAGCGCTGGCACGCATGGCGCAGGCGCTGGCCGATTACCAGATCGTCGGCCTGGCCAGCAATATCGCCTTCCTGAAACGCCTGGTCGAAGGCCAGGCGTTTGCCAGCGCCGACCTCGATACGGGCCTCATCGAACGCAATCAAGCGTCGCTGTTCCCCGCCCTGCAGGCGGCGCCCGACACGGCCCTGGCGCTGGCGTCCGTCGCCCTGCTGCTGGAAGAAAAAGCGGCCGCCGAAGCACAGTCGGCCAACCGCGCCGACCCGTGGGGCAATGCCCTGGGCTGGCGCTTGAACAGCACCCTGGGACGCAGCCTGGCGTTTGCCGATGAATTCGCGCTCACTGGCGACAGCAAGGCCTATGCCGCGCGCATCGCCTACAAGACGGATGGCTGGCTGTTCAACGGCCAGCCCCTGACCCTGACGGCGCGCAAAGGCCTGGAACTGCACATCAAGCTCGGCGAGCGTGCCGTGCATGGCACCGTGCTGCGCGACGGGGAACAGTTCCACGTATTCAGCGGCGGCTTGCACTACACACTGCACTACAGCGATCCGATGGCCCATGCGGGCGAAGTGGAAGCGGAAGGCGGGCGCCTGACGGCGCCGATGCCGGGCAAGGTCGTCGCCGTGCTGGTCAACAAAGGACAGGACGTCAAGAAGGGCGAGCCTTTGGTCATCATGGAAGCGATGAAGATGGAACACACGATCGCCGCACCGCACGATGGCTTGGTGGAAGACGTGCTGTATGCCGTTGGCGACCAGGTGGCCGATGGCGCGCCGCTGCTGGCCTTCAAGGCTGCCGCGTAAGAGAACGCCATGCGCATCCTTTTACAACGTTCGGACGGCAAGGAAGCGGCGTGGATCAGCGACTTCCGCGACTTGCTGCCCGAGGCCGACATTATCTTCTGGCGCGAAGGCGAAGCAGTGGCGCCGTGCGACTACGCCGTCGTGTGGCAGCCGCCCGCCGCCATGCTGCCCGAGCTGGCCCACGTGAAAGCCATCTTCAACACGGGTGCCGGCGTCGACGCGCTGTTGAAATTTGGCGAGGCGCTGCCCGCCCACGTGCCGCTGGTGCGCCTGGACGACGCGGGCATGGGCGTGCAGATGGCCGAATATGTGAGCCACGCCGTGCTGCGCCACTTCCGCCGTTTCGACGATTACGAGGCGCAGGGCCGCGCCGGTATCTGGCAACCGCTACCCGCATTCGACAGGGTGGATTTCCCCGTCGGCGTGCTGGGCATGGGCGTGCTGGGCACGCGCGTGCTGCAAGCACTGGCGCAGTTCGAATTCCCCTTGCGCGGATGGAGCCGCAGCCGCAAGCACGTCGATGGCGTGCAGTGCTATGCGGGCGAAGAGGGACTCGAAGCATTCCTGCGCGGCACGCGCGTGCTGGTGTGCATGCTGCCGCTCACGCCGGACACGCACAATCTGCTCGACCGCGCGCGCCTGTCGATGCTGCTGCCGGGCGCCTATGTCATCAACGTGGCGCGCGGCGCGCATATCGCCGAACCGGATCTGCTGACCCTGATCCGCTCCGGGCACATCGCCGGAGCGACGCTGGACGTGTTCCGCAACGAACCGCTGCCGCAGCAGCACCCGTTCTGGCAAGAACCACGCATCACCATCACGCCGCATATTTCGGCCGCCACCCTGCGCCGCGAAAGCGTGGCGCAGATCGCCGCCAAGATGCGCCGCCTGCAAGCCGGAGACTCTGTCGCCGGCATCGTCAACCGTTTGCAAGGATATTGAAATGCATGCTCAAGCTAGTTTGCCGAAACAGGTCAAGATCGTCGAAGTAGGTCCGCGCGACGGCCTGCAAAACGAGAAGGACACCATCAGCGCCGCCGTCAAGATCGAACTGGTCGACCGCCTGACCCTGGCCGGCTTCGCCAATATCGAGGCGGCATCGTTCGTCTCGCCGAAATGGGTGCCGCAGATGGCCACCAGCGCGGAAGTGATGGAAAAGATCGCGCGCCGCGCCGGCACGATCTATTCCGCGCTGACGCCGAACATGCAGGGTTTCGAGGCGGCGCTGGCGGCGAAGGCCGATGAAGTGGTGATCTTCGGCTCCGCCTCCGAGGCGTTCTCGCAAAAGAACATCAACTGCTCGATCGCCGAATCGATCGCCCGCTTCGAAGGCGTGGCGAAGGCGGCCAAGGAACACGGTCTGCGCCTGCGCGGCAGCATCAGCTGCGCCTTCGGCTGCCCCTACCAGGGCGATGTGCCGCTGGACGCCGTGGCCGACGTGGTGGGCCGCATGCGCGACCTCGGCTGCGACGAGATCGACATCGCCGACACCATCGGCGTGGCCACGCCGCGCAAAACGCAGGCGGTGATGCAACGCGCCATCGCAGCCTTCCACGTGGGCGGCCTGTCCGGCCACTTCCACGACACCTATGGCCAGGCGCTGGCGAATATCTACGCCAGCCTGGAAACGGGTATCGCGATCTATCACTCGTCCGTATCCGGCCTGGGCGGCTGCCCCTACGCCAAGGGCGCCACCGGCAATGTGGCGACCGAAGACGTGCTGTACATGATGCAGGGACTGGGGATTGCCACCGGCATCGACCTCGACCTCGTGGTCGATGCGGGGCAGTTCATCTCGCAGCAGCTGGGACGCAAGGGTTCCAGCCGGGCGGGCAATGCCATCGCGGCGAAACGCCTCGCTGCGTAGGTCGGATGAGCGTGGCAACGCCACGCGTAATCCGAGGTCACCGAGGTCATGGCCAACACTGTTGTCGGGTTACGCGCTTGGCGCTAACCCGAGCTACGCCAACTTATTCCGTCTTGCCTGAACCGTACAGACGAAAAAAAACCCAAGAGCCGAAACTCTTGGGTTTTTTCTACAAATTTGGTCGGAGTACAAGGATTCGAACCTTGGACCCCCTGGTCCCAAACCAGGTGCGCTACCGGGCTGCGCCACACTCCGAAGACCAAGATAATACAGGCCGTATCGACTTCGGTCAAGGGTCAGGTGAAACTCTATGTAAATTATTTACGGGCGGCACTGGAACCCATGTATTTTTCAAAACGATTGAAGTATGCGACACTGGCTTGGCAAGTTTTCCCGATCAGACATGAAGGCGACGACGGCAATGGAGTTCAGGATAGAAAGAAGCGACGGCGGCCGGCCCATGCCGAACCGCCGCGGCATCGTGCTGGGCATAGCCGTGTCCTTGCTGCTGCATGGCGCCTTGCTCTATCTGTGGCGCCATGTGCAGCCGCCTGTCCAGCAGGACACGGCACCGCGCGTGGAGTCAATCGCCGTGTGGATACGTCCGCTGGCCGCCAAGGCACCTCCGCCGCCTGTCGAAGTCGTCAAGCCGAAACGCGAACCCAAGCCCATCAGCAAACCGAAACTCGCCACTGCCCGGGAAACGCCGGCGGCGGCCACGGCGCCGGCGGCCAGCCCGCAAGCCATCACTGTCGTGCCGGCATCACCGGCCACGCCGGCGGCCAGTACCGATACCTTCAGGCAAGAAACCCCGGAAACGCCGAAATTCGATATGGAAGCGGCCAGAAGAACGGCGCGCAAGATGGCCGGCGAGCGCGATCCATCCAAGGTGGGCACGGCCGTGGGGCAAATCCCCGACAAGCCGCTGCAAACGGAAACCCAGCTGGCGCGCGACATCGCGCAAGGCAAGCGCGGCGATTGCCGCACCGCCTATTCAGGCGCAGGCTTGCTGGCGCCCGTGCTGATGTTGCTCGACAAGAAGGATAGCGGCTGCAAATGGTAACAATTTAACAATACACCCATTTTGGGTGGGCCGTCATCCGCTTATTCCTGCCCCTTCAACTGCAACGCCCGTTCATACAGAGCGTTTTTCTTGCGGCCCGTGATTTGCGCCGTCAAATTCGCCGCCTGCTTGACGCTGCATTCGGCCAATAAAATGTTCAGGATGCGTTCCGCTTCCACGTCTTCCGCGTCCTGCGCTTCCGTGGCGCCTTCCAGCAGGACGACGAACTCTCCCTTTTCGCGGTGCGCATCGGCGCGTATCCACGCCTCCGCTTCCGACAGGGGGCAGCGGTGGATTTCCTCGAACAGTTTCGTCAGTTCGCGCGCGAACACCACCTGGCGCGTCGGCTCGAACGCTTCCACCAGGGCCGTGGCGCAATCGAGGATGCGGTGCGGCGCCTCGTAAAACACCATCGTTGCCGTCACGCCACGCAGGCTGTGCAGCATGTTTTCGCGCTGCTTGGCCTTGGCTGGCAGGAAGCCGACAAAGTAAAACTGGTCATTCAACAGGCCGCTGGCGGAAATGGCGGTAATCGCCGCCGAAGGGCCGGGCAGGGGCAGCACGCGCAGGCCGGCCGCGCGCACGGCGTCGACGATGCGCGCGCCGGGGTCGGAAACGGCCGGCGTGCCCGCGTCGGAAACGAGGGCGATGCGCTCGCCGGCGTGCAGGCGGGCAATCAGGGTCTGCGCCACTTCGCGCTCGTTATGTTGATGCGCCGCAATTAACGGCTTGTTCAGGCCAAAGCGCGTCAGCAGGTGCGCCGTGTTGCGCGTATCTTCACAGGCGACGGCATCGGCAAGGCTCAGCAGATGCAGCGCGCGCAGGCTGATATCGGTCACATTGCCGATCGGCGTGGCCACTATATACAATGTTGCGATAGGATAGACCTGGTGCGCCGCCTCTGTCATGATGGGCAGGCTGGCGATGGAACTGATTTCTTGTACGGTCATTTTGGAGGTTAAATGCTTGCTAATAGTGTGAAGTTACTGCTTGTTTGTGCCGCGACCGGCATGCTGAGCGCTTGCAGCACGCCTTGCGACGCGCCCGGGCAATTGTGCGCGCCTATTGAATCTAACACAAGGGCGCTGCCGCCACCGAAGCCGCTGCCACCGCCCGTGCCGCCCAAGCCGCCCGCACCCGAACCGGTGACATTTGCCGTGGCCGTGCCCGATATCACCGCGTACGACGGCAATGGCGCCCCGCTGGCGCCCATCAATACCAAGCCGGCGACGGGCACGCCGCAAGACATGCCGGCCGCCACGGCACCGGCACCGTCCGACGGCAAGGCCCACCACATCGGCCTGCTGCTGCCGCTGCGCTCGGCTTCCCTGGGTCCGGCCGCCGAACTGCTGCGCGCCGGTTTCATGGCCGCATACGAGCGCGACCGAAGCGGCTTTGAAGTGACGGTGATCGATACGGGCGACGGCAGCAGCGACGTCCTGAACAAGTTTGCGCAAGCACAGGAGGAACAGGACATCGTCGTGGGGCCTTTGTCGCGCTCGGCCGTCACGGCCGTGGCGAACAGCGACCTGGTGCGCAAACCGACGATCGCCCTGAACCACCCGGACAACCGCGGCGAGGCGCGCCTGCCGGCCAAACTGCTGGTGATGGGCCTGTCGATCGAGGCGGAAGCGCGCCAGGTCGCCGCCTGGGCCGCCAGCGAACAGCCTGGCGCCAGCGCGCTGGTCCTGTCGGCCGGATCGCCCTCGCAGCGCCGCATCAGCGCCGCCTTCAAGCAGGAATGGCTGCGCCAGGGCGGCAAGATCGAGACGATGGACTTGACGGCCACGAATGGCTACCTGAGCGATGCCGAACTGGTGCAACTGCGCGCACGCCTGGCCGCGACGCCGCCGGGACTGCTGTTTGCCGCGCTCGACGCCGACCAGGCGCGCCAGCTGCGCGTGGCCATCGGCGGCGACTTGCCCCTGTATGGCACCTCATCCTTGAATCCCGGCGCCGGGCGCGGCGCCAGCGGCCCCGAGCTCGACGGCGCGCGCCTGCTGGACCTGCCGTGGCAAGTGCAGCGCGACCATCCACAAGTGATGGTCTATCCACAGCCGCCGCAACCGGCCGACACCCGCCTGACGGCCGACATGGAGCGTCTGTACGCACTGGGCATCGATGCCTTCCGCGTGGCGCGCGAAGTGGCGCTGCGCCCGAACGCGCCATTTACCCTTGATGGCGTGACGGGCCGCCTGGCCGTGCGCTTCGAGGGTGATCAAAGCGTATTCGAACGCACGGAACAGGCCGCCACCTACCAGCAGGGCGTGCTGGGTACCTGGCCACCGGCCGCGCCTGTCGCCGTGCCGCCGGCCCAGTAAGGACACGCCATGCCTCCCCTGCCGTTCCAGAATAAACAGGCACGGGGACGGCAAGGGGAAGACGATGCGCTCGCGTATCTGCTGCTGCAAGGCTTGGTGCTGCTACAACGTAACTATCTGTGCAAGGGCGGCGAGCTGGATCTGATCATGCGCGATGGCCCCTCCATCGTTTTCGTCGAAGTGCGGCTACGCAGCAGTGCCGCCTTCGGCGGCGCCCTGGCCAGCATTACGCCGGCCAAGCAGCGGCGCATGGTGGTGGCCGCGCAAACCTGGCTGCTGGGGCAGAAGGCGCTGCCGCCGTGCCGCTTCGACGCGCTGGCCATCGATGGCGGGCGCATCAGCTGGCTGAAGAACATCCTCGATATGTAAGCATTTTTAACAGTGCTTGTCCGCCATGCCGCGCGCCTGCACTATAATCGGCAGACTATGAATAATCAACGCATCCTCTCGCACTTCCACGAAAGTGCCGAACTCAAGATCCAGGCCGCTACCGTACTGGCGCAACCCATTGCGCAGGCGATCGACCTGATGTTTTATGCATTGTCCAACGGCAACAAGATCCTCGCCTGCGGCAACGGCGGTTCCGCCGCCGACTGCCAGCATTTCGCAGCCGAGCTGGTCGGACGCTTCGAACGCGAGCGCTTTCCGCTGCCGGCCCTGGCGCTGACGACAGATACGTCGATCCTGACGGCCGTGGCGAACGACTACAGCTACCGCGAGATCTTCTCGAAGCAGGTGCAGGCCTTCGGCCAGGCCGGCGACATCCTGCTGGCCATCTCCACGTCGGGCAATTCGGCCAACGTGATGGCCGCCGTGGAAGCGGCGCTCGAGCGCGAAATGCGCGTCGTGGCGCTGACGGGCAAGGACGGCGGCGCCATCGGCAAGATGCTGACGGACGCCGACGTGCATATCTGCGTGCCGGCCGAGCGCACGGCGCGCATCCAGGAAGTCCATCTGACCACCATACATTGCATCTGCGACGGCATCGATGTCGCCCTATTCGGAGGAGACGTGAATGACTAAATTCGGTACTGGCCCAGGCTGGAAACGCGTACAACGCCCGCTGGCCACCGCACTGCTGTGCGGCGCCATGCTCACCTCGCTCACCGGCTGCATCGAACTGATGGTCGGCGGCGCGGTGATGGGCGGCGTTGCCGCAGCGGACCGCCGCACCCTGGGCGCGCAGACCGAAGACAAGTCGATCGCCCTCAAAGGCGAGTCGCGCATCCCCTCCATCGTCGGCGACGTGGGCCACGTGAATGTCACCAGCTTCAACCGCCGCGTCCTGCTGACGGGCGAAGTGCGCGATGAAGCGATGAAAAATGCCGTCGAGCGCGAAGTGCGCAATATCGAGGGCGTGGAATCGGTGGCCAATGAACTGATCATCGCCGGTCCGGCCAGCTACACCTCGCGCTCGAACGACGCGCTGATCACCACCAAGGTCAAGGCCAGCCTGGTCGACATGAAAACCATTTCGGCTGCCTCGTTCAAGGTCGTCACCGAGAACGCCACCGTCTTCCTGATGGGCAGAGTCACCCAGCGCGAAGGCACGGTCGCGGCCGACGTGGCGCGCGGCGTGGGCGGCGTGCAGAAAGTGGTCAAGCTGTTCGATTACATTTCGGAAGCGGAACTGAAGCAATTGCAACCCGATCCGGCGCCAGCACGCACGACGAGCAGCGCCAGCGACACGGTCCAGCAATAAGCGGCATCCCCCATCCGGCCTACGGCGCCAGACTGATGATGCGTCTATAATGGACGCATCGTAGCGCTACTCTATTGAAAACCATGTCAACTTCGCCATCCGCAAGCAAGTCCTGGATCAAACCAGCCCTGATCGCCGTCTTCGTGGCGGGCGTGGCGGCGGCAGCCTACCTGTCGCTGAATGACAAGCAAAGCGCGCCGGACGTGACCTTCCACGGCATCCATGGCGAGAAAATCACCTCGTCCAGCCTGCGCGGCAAGGTGGTGATGGTCAATTTCTGGGCTACCTCGTGCACCACATGCGTGGCGGAAATGCCGGACATGGTCGATACCTACAACAAGTACAAGGGGCAGGGACTGGAATTCGTGGCCGTGGCCATGAAATACGATCCGGCCAACTACGTGCTGAACTTCGCCGAAACACGCCAGCTGCCGTTCAAGGTGGCACTCGACGTGACGGGCGAGGCGGCCAAGGCCTACGGCGACGTGGCCCTGACGCCCACCACCTTCGTGCTCGACAAGCAGGGCAAGATCCTCAAGCGCTACGTGGGCAAGCCCGAGTTTGCCGAACTGCACAAGCTGCTGGAAACCGCCATCGCCGGTTGATCCAACGCAAAAATACCCGCTCTACACCGCACAAAACTCTGTTGCCAAGTGTTGCCAAACTGTTATAACCTTCCCAAGTGTGATTTCCACTCACCTTGTGAAGGCCAGCCGTGTCCCCAGCCGCTCAATCGCTCGACCCGCAGCAACTGAAAGCCTGGCTGCTTGCCGCCGGTAACAAGGACGCCACCGCGTTCCGCCACCTCTATCACTCCACCTCATCGAAACTGTTTGGCTTTGCGCTGCGTATATTGCATAAGCAAGAGCTCGCTGAAGAAGCCTTGCAAGAGGGGTTCGTCGCCATCTGGAACAATGCCGCCACTTACCAGAGCCATCTGGCGGCGCCGATGACCTGGATGGCCACCATCGTGCGCAACAAGGCGTTCGATGTGCTGCGGCGCAGCGACGATACCGTGGAAATCGATGCCGAACAATTTGATAGCGAAGTCATGAATGCACTCCGGGATCCCCAGGCCACGCCGATCGAGTCGCTGCAACTGAGCGGTGACGCCAAGGCGCTGGCGTTTTGCATGTCCGCCCTGGAAGGGCTGCACCGGCAGGTGGTCGCCTTGGCCTTCTATCATGACCTGTCGCACAGCGAAGTGGCGCAGCAGATGTCGCTGCCGATCGGCACCGTGAAGACCTGGATACGCCGCAGCCTGGAACGGCTGCGCACGTGCCTGGCGAAACGGGAGGCATCATGAATATCCGCGGCAATGACGTGCTGCGCCAGAAACTGGCGTCCGAATACGTGCTGGGCACCCTGAAAGGGGGCGCGCGGCGGCGTTTCGAAGGCTGGCTGCACAACGACGCCGACTTGCGCAATATCACGGCCGAATGGCGCCAGCGCCTGGAACCGATGGCGGAATTTGCCACGCCCGTGGCGCCGCCCAAACGCGTGTGGCAGCAGATCGAGCAGCGCCTGCACCTGGCGCCGCAAGGCGGCTGGTCGTTGTGGCGCGATTCGCTGTCGTTCTGGCGTTCGCTGGGCATGGCCTCGAGCGCCATCGCCGCGCTGCTGGTGATCGTCGTGGCCACGCGCGTGATGGACGCGCCGCAAATCAGCTATGTCGCCAGCCTGACGGACGAGAAAGCGCAAACGGCCCTGCTGCTGACGGCCGACAGCCGCCACGGCGCGCTCGAGGTGCGCATGGTGGGCAACGCGCCCGTGCCGAGCGATAAGGATCTGGAACTGTGGGCCGTGCCGAAGAGCGGCAACCCGCGCTCCTTGGGTTTATTGGCCGACAAGGGCAGCGTGAAACTGGCGTTGTCCCAGCGCGCCATCGGCAACGACGTGGCCCTGCTGGCCGTTACCCTGGAGCCGAAAGGCGGTTCGCCGGATCCGAACGGACCGACGGGACCAATCTTGTACAAGGGTAACTGGGTGAAAATTTAGTCTTATTTAGGATACAGAATCATCTGCGTACAGCGGAACAGGGCAATCGTCTTGCCCGTTTCCTTGCTTTTCACCACGGCATCCCACACCTGCGTGTTGCGGCCCTTGTGCTCAACCTTGGCCGTGCAGGTGAGCGTGCCTTCGCGGGCCGTGCCCAGGTGGTTCGATTTCAGTTCGATGGTCGTGAAATTGCTGGCGCCCTCGGGCAGGTTGACGATGCAGCCATAGCCGGAAGCCGTGTCGGCCAGGGTCACCACGCTGCCCGCGTGCAGATAGCCATTCGGCGCCAGCAGATGCGGCAGCACGGGCAATTCCGCCGTCAGCTGGCCGTCGCCCACTGCCGTGATGACGATGCCCAGGTGGCCAGGCAGGCGGCCGGTGCCGCGTTCATTCAACATTGCTACGGTGATCTCGGGATTGCTCATGCTGGTCCTTGTGCGGGTGAATCCGGACAGCGGATCTGCCGGAGAATACTATGATGATAGCAACTTTCCCCGCATCGGTTTGGCAGCCGCTTATTTCCGGCGACGCCGCCGTTTCCACCACACCAACGTCCCCGTCAGCAGGAACAGCAGCGGCATCAGGCCGAACACCGTGATAAAGGCGCGCCCGGCCACGCCAAAAGCCTGGCCTGAGTGCAGGGGAAATTGCCAGCCCAGGAAGACGTCGCCGGCCGGCGCCCGCAAGGGATCGCGTATGCGCAGGGGCAAGCCGCTGCGCGCATCCAGGGTGATGCGCGTGGCGCCGTCGCCGTGGGCGATTTCACCGGGCTGGCGCACGCGCACGTCATACGGCTGGTCCTTTTTCGCCGGCAGCACGATGCGCGACACGCGCGCCTGCGGATACAGCTTCTGCGCGGCGGCCATGGCCTGGCCCGCATCGAGCACGGCGCCGTCCTGCTGCACATTCTTCAGTTTGGCCGTGTCCGGCACCGTCGATACGAGCGCCACCAGCGGCACGATCAATTGCGGCAAATTGAAATAGATGCCGGAAAAGGCGAGCATGGCCAGCACGGGCGCGGCAAAGAAACCGGCTGCCTTGTGGAACGTATAGTTGAAGCGGGGCCAGGAGCCGCCATGCGACACCGTCAAGGCACGCCTGATCGCCAGCCACTGCAGGCGCGGCCACCACAGATAGACGCCGCTCAAGGCCATCAGCAGCAGCATCACGCCCGAGATGCCCGTAATGGTCTTGCCCACCTCGCCGGACAATACATAGCGGTGCAGATGAAACATGCCCGACATCAGCAACGGGCGCGTGAGGCCGAAACGCCCCCAGTCGCGCTCGCCTTTGACTTGCAAGGTGTAGGGATCGACCATCACCTGACGCACGATGGCCTGGCTGAAAGGGGATGGCGTGCCCGCCTGGCGGTATGAGGCCACGTACACGTCGCGCGCATCGGCCGGTGGATTGAGCTGGCTCGGCTTGCCGTAAGCAGGGTCGGCCGTGAGTCCGTCCACCACGGCTTGCAGCGTGCGCGGCGTGACCTGGAATACCTGGCCAGGCGCGGGCGTGCTCGCCTGCAACAGTGTGGGATTGAGCCAGGCATCGAGTTCCGGCATCCAGGCGATAGCCGACCCCGTCAAGCCCAGCAGGACGAACAGGGCGCCAAACCACAGTCCCGCATACAGGTGCAGCTTGGCAAACAACCACTTGATCGAACGTTGCGACATGGAAACTTTGGGAAATTTGGGCTGCGAAACGATAGCATGAAAGGCCCGGAGTGAAAATCATTATCAGCTGGCATTCTGTCCTGCCCGCGCAGCGCAAATGAATTGCAACAAGCGCTGACAGCGGGGCGATTTTCTTGCTACTATGCGCCCATGTCTTCCCGCCAGCCCACCCGCACGCCTTACGGCGAGCCTGCCCATCACGGTGCCGCCGCCCTCGCGCGCACGCCGTGGCGGCTGTGCGTGGCGCTGTTCAGCGCGCTGGCCCTCGTGTTCCTGCTGTCGACGGCCGCCTCGCACCTGCACAAGACGACCCTCGACGCGGAAGAGTGCGCGCTGTGCGCCACCGTCATCGACAAGGTGGCCGACATCGCCGTGCCGCCGGCCATCGTCGAGCCGCCCGCCCAATTACTGCCATACCGCCTGCTGGCCCTGGCTCCCGCCACCCTGGCACCCATCGCCGCCCTCATCCTGCCGCCCGTGCGCGGCCCGCCTGCCGCCTCGTTGTAGTTCCCACGCTGTTTTTATCCTTTTTTCAGGCTGCACCGCCGCGTCCTCATGCGCGCCGGGCTGCCTGGCGTAGACTATTTTCGAGGTTCACCATGCAACACACACCACGCTTGAGCGCGCTGTCGCTCGCCCTTGCCAGCCTGTTCAGCTTTTCCGCCCACGCCGCCGAGCCTGCCGAAGCCAGTGCCGATACTGCACCGCAAGACATGCAAAAGGTGGAAGTCACCTCCGCCCATTTAAAAAGCGCCCGCATCGAGCTGTCGCCAAAAGTCGGCACCACCATCTACAGCATCGACAGCCACATGGTCGACATGCTGGGCCAGGGCGACAACACGCCATTCAATGAAGTACTGCTGCGCCTGCCGGGCGTATCGCAGGATTCGAAGGGTTCCGGCGCCCTGCACGTGCGCGACGACCATGCCAACGTGCAATACCGCATCAATGGCGTGCAGTTGCCGGAAAGCATCAGCGGCTTCGGCCAGTCGATCGATACGCGCCTGATCGACAAGACGGATTTCATGACGGGCGCCTTGCCGGCCCAGTTCGGCCTGCGTACGGCGGGCATTGTCGATATTGAAACGAAGGAGGGCGGCATGACACCTGGCGGGCGCATCGGCATCATGGTCGGCAGCCACGACCATGTGGAGCCGAGTGCCGAATTTTTCGGCAGCGTGGGCAAGTTTAATTACTACCTGTCCGGCAGCTATCTGGGCAATTCCCTGGGCGTGGAAAACCCGCAGGATACGCGCAGCGCCCTGCACGACAAGACGCGCCAGAACAAATCGTTCGGCAGCCTGTCGTATTTCCTCGACGACAATACGCGCCTGGGCGCCATGTTCGGCACCTACAACGGCCGCTTCCAGATACCGAACAATCCGGATCAGGCGCCCGCCTTCTCGCTGGCTGGCCACAGCGATGCGCAGGCGGGCACGTCCAGTATCCCGTCGTCGCAGCTGAATGAAAACCAGCGCGAAGTGAACCGCTTCCTCGTGCTGTCGCTGCAAAAGAGCCTGGGCGACCTCAATTACCAGGTTTCCGCCTTCCACCAGTATTCGGAACTGCACTTCACGCCGGATGCCATCGGCGACCTGATCTACAACGGCGTGGCATCGGATTCGCGCCGCGCGAACAGCGCCTCGGGTGCCCAGTTCGACATCAGCTACAAATTGCACCAGGACCACACCGTGCGCGCGGGCCTGGCCTACACGCGCCAGAAGACGACCAGCGACAACACGGTGGCCGTCTTCCCCGCGATGGACGGCGCGCAAACGTCGACCACACCCATCACGGTACTGGACAACAGCGGCAAGACGGGCACGCTGGCCAGTTTCTACCTGCAGGATGAATGGCATATCAGTAAACCCCTGACCCTGAACTATGGCGCCCGCTTCGACAAGGTCTCGGCCTACACCAGCGAGCAGCAATGGAGCCCGCGCGTCAACCTGGCGTATCAACTGGCGCCGGGCACGGCCCTGCACGCCGGCTATTCGCGCTACTTCACGCCGCCGCCGCAGGAACTGGCGGCGCAAGGCAGCATCGACCTGTATGCGAACACGACGAATGCGCCGGAAATCGGCCAGTCGGACAACGTCAAGGCCGAGCGCACGCACTACTACGACGTCGGCATCAGCCACCAGGTCAACTCAAAACTGACCGTGACGGCCGATGTGTACTATAAAAAGATCAACAATCTGCTGGACGAAGGCCAGTTCGGCCAGGCGCTGATCTTGACGCCATTCAACTATGCGGACGGCTACGCCAAGGGCCTGGAATTGTCGGCCATTTACAGCGAGAAAAACTGGGGCCTGTTCCTCAACGCCAGCACGCAAAAGGCGCAGGGCCGCAACATCAATTCGGGCCAGGCCCTGTTTGGCGCCGATGAGTTGAACTACATCAGCAAGAACTATGTCTACCTCGATCATGACCAGAAATACACGCTATCGGGCGGCGGCCATTATCACTTTGGCGATTCGCAAGTGAGCGCTGACTTCCTTTACGGCAGCGGCCTGCGCATGACGCCGGACGGCGGCGCACCGAATTCCGGTCATCTGCCCGGTTATTTCACCGTCAACACAGCGCTTACGCACACGTGGAAAAATACGCCCGTCGGCAAGGTCGAGGGACGTCTGGCCTTGATCAACCTGTTCGATAAATCGTATCTGCTGCGCGACGGTTCCGGCGTGGGCGTAGGCGCACCGCAATACGGCGCCCGCCGCAGTTTCTATGCCGGCTTGTCCACAAGCTTCTAAGAGTTACGCGCGAAGACAGCGGCAGGGAGCAACGCCTGCCGCTGTCGGTTGCCGTCAGAGTAGCCGTTATCCCCAGGCGATGGCCGCCTGGCCATGCGCTTGCAGGTAAGCATTCGCCAGGCTGAATGGCTTGCTGCCAAAGAAACCTTTACTTGCCGACAAGGGAGACGGATGGGGCGCCGCCAGCACCAGGTGCTTGCCGGGGTCGATCAGGCTGCGCTTGGCTTGCGCGTAGCCGCCCCACAGGATGAAAACCAGGTGCTCGCGCTCGGCGGACAGGTGGCGGATCGCGCTGTCCGTCAATTTCTCCCACCCCTTGGCCGCGTGCGAACCGGCCGTGCCCGCGCGCACCGTCAGCACACTGTTGAGCAAAAATACCCCTTGCTCGGCCCAATCGGACAAATCCGTACGCGTGCGCACCACGCCTGCGTCGCTATGTAATTCCTTGAAGATATTCTGCAGGCTCGGCTGCGACGGCTTGCCTTCGGGAATGGAAAAACACAGGCCCATGGCCGCACCGGGCGTGTGATACGGGTCTTGTCCCAGGATCACCACCTTGACTTGCTCGAACGGCGTCAGGTCGAACGCCCGGAAGATGGTTTTCCCCGGCGGACAACACGGCCCTGCCGCATACTCTTCCTTCACGAAGGCGGCCAGGCGTTCCCAGTAAGGCTGGGCAAACTCGCCCTCCAGCCGCGCCTTCCACGATGCGTCGATGCGTACGTCCATGCCTCACCTCATCACTTATCCGTCAATCATGCTTTTTCAGCATGCCAGTATAGGACGCTCAGCCGCATGAGGTGGACACGATACATACAGGCAAAAAAAAGCCGCCCAGCTCTGCAGCGGGCGGCTTTGATGTGGCGCAAAGGGCTTAGAAATTCAGCGCCGATTCCACGCCGGCGCTGTGCGCCTGTTCATCCGCGTGGTACGAGCTGCGCACCATGGCGCCCACGGCAGCGTGGGTGAAGCCCATCTTGTACGCTTCTTCCTCGAACATTTTAAAGACGTCCGGGTGCACGTAGCGGCGCACGGGCAAGTGGCTGTTCGATGGCGCCAGGTATTGGCCGATGGTCAGCATGTCGATGTCGTGCTCGCGCATGTCGCGCATGACTTGCAGGATTTCCTCGTCCGTCTCACCCAGGCCCACCATGATGCCGGACTTGGTTTTCACGTCCGGGTACATGGCCTTGAAATCTTTCAGCAGCTTCAGCGAGTGCATGTAGTCGGAGCCGGGACGGGCTTCCTTGTACAGGCGCGGCGCCGTTTCCAGGTTGTGGTTCATGACGTCAGGCAAGCCATCCTTGAACAGGTTCAGGGCTTTTTCCAGGCGGCCGCGGAAGTCGGGCACCAGCACCTCGATACGGGTGTTCGGCGACAGGGCGCGCGTTTGCTGGATGCACTCGACGAAATGGCCGGCGCCGCCGTCGCGCAAGTCATCGCGGTCGACGGAGGTGATGACGACGTAGTTCAGACGCAGCTTGGCGATGGTTTTCGACAGGTTGGCCGGCTCTTCCTTGTCCAGCGGGTCCGGGCGGCCATGGCCGACGTCGCAGAACGGGCAGCGGCGCGTGCACTTGTCGCCCATGATCATGAAGGTGGCCGTGCCCTTGCCGAAACATTCGCCGATGTTCGGGCAGCTGGCTTCCTCGCACACGGTGACGAGTTTGTTTTCGCGCAGGATGTCCTTGATTTCATAGAAGCGCGTCGATGCCGAGGCGGCCTTGACGCGGATCCAGTCCGGCTTTTTCAAGCGCTCGACTTGCTCGATCGGAATGATCTTGATCGGGATGCGCGAAGTCTTGCTGGCGCCTTTTTGCTTTTCGCTCGGGTTGTACGCGGGAGCGGCAGTAGCGGCGGGGGCGGTGCTGGAAATGGTCTCAGAAGTCATGGCTGCAAGCCCTTGAGGGGCAAAGTTTGGTTTGTTTGCTCAGGCATCCGCTGCCTGAGGCGCGCCTGCGGCGCTGTTTGCTTCGCTTACATCGAGTAATACGGTCAATTCATGGGCCAGGGCCCGCTGCACCTCGGCCAGCGGCACCACGACGCCCATGCTGCGCATGTCCACCGTCTTCAGGCCGGAATAGCCGCACGGGTTAATCCAGGAAAACGGCGCCAGGTCCATCGCCACGTTGAGCGATACGCCATGGTAGGTGCAGCCGTTGCCGCGCACTTTCAAGCCCAGCGCGGCGATCTTCGCACCCTTGTCTGGTCCGCCGGCAAGATAGATGCCAGGCGCGCCATCGATGCGCTCGCCAGCGAGATTATACGCCGCCAGCACGTTGATGATGGCTTGCTCGATTTTATGCACGAACTGGCGCGCATACAGCTTGCCGCCCGGCTTGTTGCGGCGCAAGTCCATCAGCAGGTAAATCACCACCTGGCCGGGACCGTGGAACGTGACTTCGCCGCCACGGTCCGTCTGCACCACGGGGATCGCGTCAGCTCCCGCCAGCAAATGGCCGCGGTCGGCAGCCAGGCCCAGGGTGAACACGGGCGGATGCTCGACGATCCACAATTCGTCGCGCGTCTCCGTCGTGCGCGCGTCGGTGAAGGCGCGCATGGCGGCAAAGGTGGGCTCGTAATCGACGCGGCCCAGCTCGCGGATCAGCGCCGTTTCGGTGCGGGTGGTGGTCATGACGGATTCTGTAATCAGCTGCCGGCGCCCTGCGGACGCTGCGGCGAAGCCGTGATTATAAGCCAGGCAGCCGTTTCATTCCGGGACGGACTCTGGCAACAGCAGCAATCTGCCCATTTTTTGTGCAGCATGGCGTATCTGGGCCGCATTCAGGGCCGTGTAGCCGAGCAGCACGGCCGGCGCCAGCTTGGCGCTATGGCAAAAATCGCCGAGCGGCTGCAGCGCCAGCCCCTCTTGCGCCGCGCGCGCGCAAAATGCCCGCTCGTCGCTGCCTGGCGGCAGCCACAGCACGCAATGAAAGCCCGCCTGCTGGCCGGAAATGGCGTAGCGGCCGGGGGCGGTCTGCTCGAGGCAGGCCAGCAGCAGGTCGCGCCGCTCCTTGTAGGCCAGCCGCGCCTGGCGCAAATGGCGCACGAAAGCGCCGTCTTCCATCCAGGCGGACAGCGCCAGTTGCTCCGTCACGCCCACGGACCTGCCCGTCAACTGCAGGGTGCGCAGCAACTGCGGGCGCAAGGCGGGCGGCAGCACCATGAAGCCCACGCGCAGGCCGGCAAACAGGGTCTTGTTGAAACTGCCACAGTAAATCACGCGCTGGTACTGGTCCAGCGCCTTCAGGGCTGCCAGCGGGGCGCTCTGGTAATTGAATTCGCTGTCGTAATCGTCTTCCACCACCCAGGCGCCGCTGTCGTTCGCCCATTCCAGCAAGGCCAGGCGGCGCGTGACGGACATGGTCACGCCCAGCGGTGACTGGTGCGCCGGCGTCACATACGCGAGGCTGGCGTCCGCATGCGCGGCCAGGGCGGCGCAATCGATGCCTTCGGCGTCGACGGCAATGTCCACCGGCACGGCACCGGCCAGGGCGAACAGGGCGCGCGCGGCCGGGTAGCCCGGTTCTTCCAGGCACACCTTGTCGCCATCGCGCACGATGCTGCGCGCCAGCAAGTCGATCGCGTGGCGGATGCCGGTGGTGACAACGATGTCCTGCGGGTCGCAGCGGATGCCGCGGTACTTGGCAAGGAAATCGGCGATCTGCTGGCGCAGCTGGGGCAGGCCGGCCGGATCGGCGCTGCACAGCTGTTCCGGCGTGGCGGCGGCCAGGGCCCGCGTGGCGCACTTGGACCAGGCGGCCATGGGAAACAGGCTGGCGTCGGCGCGCCGCGCCACGAAGGGCAAGCCGTCGCGCACCCCCGTATCGGACACCGGTATCGGCGCGGAAAATGTCCCGGCTGGGGTGGCATCCGCAAATCCTGCCATCAAGAAGCGTTCCGGCACGACGGCGCACACGCGCGTGCCGGAACCGGGCACGCGCGTCACGTACGCTTCCGCATGCAGGCGGTCGAACACGGTTTCGATGGTGCCGCGCGACAACTCCCACCGTTCCGCCAGGGTGCGGCTGGACGGCAAACGGCTGCCCGCCGGCAGCATCTTCGTCAGGATGGCCGAGCGCAGCGCTTCATACGCGCCATCCTGCTTGTTGACGCCCGCCTTGTCGAGCCAGCTGGTGGGACGAGGCAAGTCCAGGGCGTGTGGTGATTTTCCTCGCGGCATGATAATCGTCCAAGTGGTCCAATGAGTTTTCTGATGACTGGCACTTCGCATTACACCACAAACATTCTACTCTCACCGTTCCGGTGCGCCAGCGGGGCGCACGCTTGCATGGATCGTGTAAAACAATGCAGAAACAAATCGCTTTATGGGCCTGGGGCGGCATCGTGCTGCTGCTGGTCTGCCTGTCGCGCATCAGCATCGACATCTATCTGCCTTCGCTGCCGGCCATGGCCGATGCCCTGCACGCCAGCGATGCACAGTTGCAACTGACCCTGAGCCTGTTCATGGCCGGCTCGGCCGCTTCGATGCTCGCTTGCGGGCCGCTGGCCGACCGTTACGGGCGCCGCCCCGTGCTGCTGGCCGGCACGGGCATTTTTGTGCTCGCCAGCATCGTCTGCACCGTGACGTCCGACGTGCACGTGCTGATCGCCGCGCGCGTGCTGCAGGCGTTCGGCGGCTGCAGCGGCACCATCATCGGCCGGGTGATGGTGCGCGACCGCTTCGATCCCGCCACGCAGGCGCGCATGCTGGGGCAAATCTCGATGGTGATGGGCTTGTCGCCGATCCTGGCGCCGCTGGCCGGCAGCGTGCTCGATGCGGCATTCGGCTGGCGCGCCGTGTTTGGCGTGCTGTGCCTGCTGGGCGCGCTGTCGCTGTGGCTGATCGCCGCGTATGTTCCGGAAACCAGGCCGGCCAGCGTCGTGCCACAGGGCAATACCCTGGCGCTGTACCGCCGCCTGCTGGGCGACGCGTATTTCCTGCGCTATGCGCTGGCCATCGGCTGCGTGTACTGCACGTATTTTCCGTTCATCGCGGAATCGTCCGTGCTGTTGCAAAGGGGCATGCACCTGTCGCCCGGCGCGTATGCGCTGGTGTTCGGCCTGACGGTGAGCGGCTATATCGCGGGGTCGAGCCTGTTCCGCGCGCTGGGACCGCGCCTGGGCGCCGATTACATGCTGGGTGTGGCGGTGCTGATCAATGTGGCGGGCGCGGCCAGCCTGTTGCTGGCGGGTAGTCTGGCGCCGCAGCACGTGGCGTCGCTGGTGGTGCCCATGCTGCTGGTGATGGTGTCGGTGGGCATGGCCATCCCGGCCTGCCAGCTGGCCGTGCTGCAGCCGTATGGCGATCAGGCGGGCAGCGCCTCGGGCCTGTTCTTCTTCGTGCAGATGGCCATCACGGCCGCCTGCGGCGCCGTCATCGCCGCCATCACGGATGGCAGCGAAAAGCCGCTGCTGTGGGTAACGGCGGCGGCCAGCGCGGCCTTTGCCCTCGTGTGGCGGCTGACGAAACGCCAGCCCGCCAGGGCAACAGCATGTCTTACATGACGATCTTGACCATCGGGTGGCCCGACAGCGCCATGTACAGGGCGTCGAGCTGCTCGCGGCTGATGGCGCGCACGGTGACGGTCAGGCCCGTGTAATTGCCCTTGCCCGATGGGCGCTCTTCCATGCGGCCGGCGTGGAAGGTCGGATCGTGGCTGATGACCAGTTCCAGCATGGTCGGCGCGAAGTCGACATGCGTCGGGCCCATGATCTTGATGGGAAAGTCGCTCGGGTATTCGATCAGCGATTCGCTGGGAGGAATCGTCACTTCGGTGGGTGGGGTGGTTTGCATGGGAAATCCAATCAGTGCCGGTCAGAACAGACGGCGCAGCGCATAGCGCGCGGCGGCTGCATAAAAACGTATTGTAGCCAACTTTGAGGGCGGCTGCGCCCGTTGCGATGACACGCACGGCACGGCAAAAAAAAAGCCAGCTGGGTAAGCTGGCGAAAAACTATTTCGTTTGGACAAAATAGCCGGAAAATCGGTGCTGTCACTTGGAGGATAAGCAGTGGTCGTACTGTAGACAAACCACGGCGGCTTTACCTCCGGTATGTGACGAACTGCGCATTTTGCGGCTTGAACGTCGATACGGCGCGACAGACGGCACGGCCGTCAGCGCTCCACTTCCTGCATCCGGCCATTGCGGCCGGGGTTGCCGCGCTCATGGTTGCGCTCACGCGGCGGCATCGGGCGCTCGGCACTGCGCGCCTCCTGTGGCGCACGCGCGGCAGGCGCAGGCATGGCTGGCGGCGGCGCCGTTTGCAGCACTTCGCGGCGGGGGCCACGTTCCGCGCGGTCCGGGCGCGGCGCATCAAATTGGCGCTCCATGACGGGGCGCGGCAGTGGCCGTTCGGCACGGGGCCGCTGCTCGCCACGCCAGCCGGGGTGCGCCACCTGGTCTTGCACGGGTGGCAAAGCCGGCATCGCCGGCATCACGGGCTGGGGCGGCACCGGCGGCTGTTGCGGCTGTACCGGCACGGGTGGGCGGTTCGGCTGCATGGGACGGGGCGCCATATGCGTCTGGCCATCGTCCGTCTGCAAGCGGCCAGGGCGGTTGACCCAGTCGCGCCGGAACTCCCTGTCGCCGCGCGGCGCATCGGAAGGACGCTGCCAGTTGCCCGCCGGCGCAGGCGCCGTGCTCAACGGCAAGCTTTGCATGACGGGCGGCGGCATGGTGGTGCGGTTGCGGCGCGGCACGTCGACCGTGCGCGCGCCGCCAAAACGCTCGCCCGGCAGCATCGTCATGCCTGCACGGCGTTCGCGTTCGCCCGCCACAGGGCGGCGCCCTTCGGCGACGCGGTTGATGCGGCGTTCATACTCGGCGCTGGCGCGGTAGCCGGGCACGTAGCGTTCGTGCGGCGACAGGGGAAACCAGCCGACGCCAGGGCGCTGGCCATGCTGCGAACCGCGATCAGGCCTGCCGCCGACCCAGCCCACCAGGGCCGGCGCCCAGGGCACGCGGCCGCGCTCGCGCCCCGGCGCCCAGCCCCAGCGGTGGCCCAGCAGCACCCAGCGGCCGTAGTGCGAGGGCGCATAGCCCCACGGCGCATTGTCCACCCAGGTCCAGCCCCACGGCGCGATCCACGTCCAGCGCCCGTCGCTGTACGGCGCCCAGCCGGCCGGCACCGTGCTCGGCAGCCACAAGGGGCCGTATTCCGCGTCATCCTGCCAGGCACCGTAGCGGTCCAGCTCTTCATAGCCGGTGGTATCGTCCGTGACATAGCGCAAGGCCGGCGCGGCGGCGGGCAAGGCTTCGGGCCAGTTGTCGAAGGCGATCCTCTGCAAGGCGCCCGTGCGCAATTCCTCGTCCGTCAGCTCGGCGCGCTTGCCGGCGCGCAAGGTCACGCTGCCCGTCGCCCCATCCACGTCGGCCGCACCGTCGAGCACGCTGACGACGCTGGTGCCGGGCTGGCGCCCCGCCTCGATGCGCACCCAGCCCGGCTGGCTCAGGATCACGCGGGCCTGGGCCGTGGTCAGCTCGAAGCCGCGCAGCGCGTCGGGATTGCGCACGCGCACGCTGACCGTGCCATAGCTGAGATGCAATTTGAAACTGTCTTCATCGAGCTCGCTCACTTCCAGCTCGGAATCGCCATCGAGGCGCACGGCGGCCGCGCCCACGCGCAACTCCGCCAGCGCGCCGCGCTGGGTTGTCAAACGGTTATCCGTGGTGACGGGCCAGTTCAGCAGGGCGTTTTGCGCCTCGCCATCGCCGGCGCGCACCAGCACCTGCCCTTCGACGGTGGAAATGCGCCCCACGCGGGCGGGCGGGTCCTGCGCCAAGGCCAGGGAGCACGCCGACGACAGCAGCACGGCGCACACGGTGTTCAAGAAGGGGGAAGACAGGATCGGACGCATGGCGCGCTCCAGGCAGGACGGACAGAGATGAAAGGTAGACAACACCCCGATTACAGTCCTATCGGGCGCGCCTCGCAAGCGGGCTTACAAATGTTTGCAACTTGATCTGGCTCAGGATGCCGCCTGGCCACCGCGCTTGACGAAGAACAAGGCCGTGCCGACAGCCATCAGCAAGCCGCCAAAGAAGCGGTTCTGCTTTTTCACGGCCCTGGCATCGCGGAAAAAGCGCTGCATCGACGAAGCCAGGAAGGCGTAGCTGTGCATGACGACCTGATCGATCGTGCACATGGTGACGGCCAGGATCAGCAGTTGCGGCAGCAGGGGCGCAGCTGGGCTGATGAATTGCGGCAATACCGCCACCATGAAAATGATGCCTTTCGGATTCGTCACATTGGTCAAAAAACCCGTCAGCACGCGCCGGCCCATGGAGGGCACCACGGCGTCGGCATGCAGGTCGCCCGTCACCGCCACCTTGGCGCGCCACTGCGACAGGCCCAGGTAGATCAGGTACAAGGCGCCCACCGTCTTGACGATATTGAAGGCCACTTCGGAGGCCAGCAGCAGGGAACCGACGCCGGCGCCGGCGATGCCCAGTACCACCAGCAGCCCCAGCTGCAGGCCGAGAATGGTGGCGCTGGCCTTTTTCACCCCGTACGACAGGCCGTGCGACATCGACAGCACGGCGCCCGAGCCGGGCGAGACGGCGATGATGGAGGCGGCGATGACAAAGGTGATCCAGGTGGCGAAGTGCATGCGGTTTCCAAAAAATGGTGACGATGAACAATTTTAACCCGCTCAGTGCGGCCTTGCCGGCCCGCCCTGAGGTAAGATCGCACTCACACACCTCCTTGCCGTACAACCAAGAATAACATCATGAAAAACAACACTTTCCTCGCTCCGCCATGCCCTGCCACCTCCGTGGGAGCGCGCTGAGATGGCCGGCTCCAGCCTGCTGGCCCTGCTCGACGACATCGCCAGCATCCTCGACGACGTTTCCCTGA
Organism: Janthinobacterium lividum; assembly: GCF_034424625.1. Taxonomy (NCBI): domain Bacteria; kingdom Pseudomonadati; phylum Pseudomonadota; class Betaproteobacteria; order Burkholderiales; family Oxalobacteraceae; genus Janthinobacterium; species Janthinobacterium lividum. The sequence continues at coordinate 271,329 of NZ_CP139976.1, forward strand.
TGACCAAGGTGGCCGCCAAGAAGACGGCCGGCGTGCTCGGTGACGACCTGGCCCTGAACGCGCAGCAGGTGGCCGGCGTGCGCGCCGAGCGCGAACTGCCCGTCGTGTGGGCCGTCGCCGTCGGCTCGCTGAAGAACAAGGCCATCCTCGTGCCCGCCGCGCTGGCCATCAGCGCATTCGCGCCATGGGCCATCACGCCGCTGCTGATGGTGGGCGGCGCCTATCTGTGCTTCGAAGGCTTCGAAAAGATCGCGCACAAGTATCTGCACCCGGACGACAGCCACAAGGCCGAGCTGGCACAGGCGCTGCGCGACCCGCAGGTCGACCTCGTCGCGCTGGAAAAGGACAAGATCAAGGGCGCCATCCGCACCGATTTCATTTTGTCGGCGGAAATCATCGTCATCGCCCTGGGCACGGTGGCCGCGGCCACCTTCGCCGAGCAGGTGGCTGTCGTCGTCGGCATCGCCCTCCTCATGACGGTGGGCGTGTACGGCCTGGTGGCGGGCATCGTCAAGCTCGATGACGCGGGCTTTTACCTGGCGGCGCGCAAGGGCGCGGGCGCGCTGATGGATGGCGTGCGCGGCTTTGGCCGCATGCTCGTGTCGGCGGCGCCGAAACTGATGAAATTTCTCTCCATCGTGGGCACCCTGGCCATGTTCATGGTCGGTGGCGGCATCCTGACGCACGGCTGGCCGTGGGCCAGCGCCATGCTGCACCATGCGGAAGCAGCCGTCGGCGGCGTGGCCGGCATCGGCCCCGTGCTGGCCGCCGTCACGCCCAGCCTGATCAACGCGGTGGCCGGCCTCATCGCCGGTGGCCTGGTGCTGGCCGGCGTCACGGCCGTGTCGGCTTTATTGCGCATGGTCAAGCCGAGCAAATAAACTTTCTGGTCTGATGGGACGGCAGGCACATCCGTGCCTGCCGCCCCGGCCATGCCGGCGGCGCTTGCCTGCCCATGGAGACCCTATGCAGACTTCCCCCATCCAACGTCCCAGCAGCGCCTTTATCGGCGCTTCCTGGGCGGCATTGCTGATCGGCATCGTCACCTACCTGTCCGGCCTGTGGAACGCCGGCATGGCCCTCAACGAGAAGGGCTATTATTTTACGATCCTCATGTACGGCCTGTTCGCCGCCATCTCGCTGCAAAAATCCGTGCGCGACCGCGCCGAAGGCATCGCCGTGACGGGGATTTACTTTGGCCTGTGCTGGATTTCCGTGCTGCTGGCCTTGCTGTTATTGACTGTGGGCCTGTGGAACGCTAATCTGCAAAATAGCGAGAAGGGTTTCTATGCCATGGCATTCCTGCTGAGCCTGTTTGCCGCCGTGGCCGTGCAAAAGAATGTGCGCGACGTGGCGCGCGCCTCGCCCGCCGAGGCGCCGGGAACTTAAATAGCAGCAGTGCGTCTATTCCTGTATCCATGTCGGGAGAGGATGATGGGCGACCAGCAGAAACGTTTACAGATGGCACTAGAGGCGGCGCACATGGCGATCTGGGATTCGCGCATCGTCGATGGCCAGGTCATCGACGGCACGGTCAGCTGGTCGGCCAAGGGCGCCACCTTGCTGGGCCTGGAAGAGCGCGCGCTGACGCAGCCATTTCGCAGCTTTCTCGACTGCGTGCACACCGGCGACCGCGGCAAGGTGATCAAAGTGCTGCAGGACGGCGTGCGCCGGGGCGGCGGCTACGCCCTGCAATACCGCGTCGTCTGGCCCGATGGCAGCGAACACTGGCTGGCGGCCAAGGCGCACGTCTTCGCCGATGCCGGCGGGCAACCCGAACGCACTCTGGGCATCATCTGGGATATCACCGAGCACATGGCACGCGAACTCATGATCGCCGAGCGCAAGGAACTGGCCGAAGTAACGCTCAGCTCCATCGGCGACGGCGTCATCACCACCGATCCGCAGGGCAAGACGCGCTACCTGAACCGCGTGGCCGAGCAATTGACGGGCTGGAGCAACGACATGGCGCGGGGCCTGGACATCGGACTGACCATGCCGCTGGCCGACGAACGCACGGGCGAAGCGCTCGAGCACGTGGCCATGCGCTGCCTGCAACAGCGCCAGGCCATCGGCATTTCCCCCCGCTCGCAACTGATCACGCGCGACGGCCGGCGCATCGCCGTCGAAGAATCGGCCGCGCCCATCTGGTCGCGCGACGGCGAGATCCTCGGCGCCGTCGTCGTGTTCCGCGACGTCAGCCACGAGCGCAAGCTGAGTCAGCAACTATCGTGGCAAGCCACGCACGACGCCCTGACGGGGCTGATCAACCGGCGCGAATTCGAACACCTGGTGGCCGGCGCCCTGCACACGGCCAAGCAGGATGGCCACATGCATGCGCTGCTGTACCTGGACCTGGACCAGTTCAAGGTCATCAACGACACCAGCGGCCACGGCGCCGGCGACGTGCTGCTGCAGCTGCTGGCCAAGATGCTGCAGGCGCGCATGCGCGACAGCGACATCCTGGCGCGCCTCGGCGGCGATGAACTGGGCGTGCTGCTGCCGCACTGTCCGCTCGAGCATGCGCGCCAGATCGGCGAACAGCTGCGCCAGTCCATCCGCGATTTCCGTTTCGCCTGGGATAACCGCAGCTTCGAGCTGGGCGTGAGCATCGGCATCGTGGAAATCAATCAGGACAGCAAGTCCATGAGCGAGCTGCTGAGCGCCGCCGACCAGGCTTGCTACCTGGCCAAGGAGCAGGGCCGCAACCGCATCCATGTCTACCAGGAGTCGGACGTCATGCTGGCGCAGCGGCATGGCGAAATGCTGTGGATCTCGCGCCTGAACGAAGCGTTCGCGCACGATTATTTCCGCCTGTACGCCATGCCCATCGTGCACCTGCACGACAGCCCGGAACACCACGACGAAGTGCTGATCCGCATCCACAACAGCCAGGGCGACCTGATCTTGCCAGGCGCCTTCATTCCGGCCGCCGAACGCTACGACATGATGCTGTCCATCGACCGCTGGGTCATCCGTGCCGTCTGCCACCATATCCAGAGCGTGCGCGACAGCCTGCCGCCTTTGGCCGCGCTGGCGGAAAGCCGGCGCCGCGCACCGGCCCTGTATTCCGTCAACCTGTCGGGCATGTCGCTGGCCGATGCCGGCTTGCATGACTACATCACCGAGCAGTTCGTAGAATTCGCGATTGCCCCCGAACAAATCTGCTTTGAAATCACGGAAACGGCCGTCATCGCCAACCTGCCCAAGGCGCAGGTGTTCATGCGCCAGCTCAAGGCCCTGGGCTGCCGCTTTTCGCTCGATGACTTCGGCAGCGGTTTTTCCTCGTTCGGCTACCTGAAGGCCCTGCCCGTCGACTATTTGAAGATCGACGGCGTCTTCGTGCGCGACATCGCCACCAATGCCATCAACCGCGCCATGGTCAAGGCCATCAATGAGGTGGGCCACGTGATGGGCTTGAAAACGGTGGCCGAATACGTGGAAGACGACGCCACCCTGGCCGTCATCCGCGAACTGGGCATCGACTACGCGCAAGGCTACGCCGTGGGCAGCCTGCGCCCCCTGACAGCGGGTATCGATTAGCCGCTGCCGACAACCAGTGCCTTTAAAACAATGCCGCATTGCTATCGCTAAATGCGTGCAAGCACGACCAATCTGGAGGATTTTGATCTACATCAATAAATTTGCGCAGGCGACTCCTTACACTGATCTCCATTCTTGCAATCGTGCAAGTCTTACTCACCAATTGCTTGTTTAACTGATCAGGAAGCCGCGACCATGCGACAAAATTTGCCAGTGACTAACCGTGAAGTCCTCGTCCTGGACGATCAGGCCATCGTGTCGAAAACGGATATGAACGGCAATATCGTATATGTGAACCCCTACTTCAGCCAGGTCAGCGGCTTCAGCGAGGCAGAGCTGCTCGGTTCGCCCCAGAACATCGTGCGCCACCCGGACATGCCGGCCGAAGCGTTTGCCGACCTGTGGGCCTCGATCCAGGCCGGCACGCCGTGGACGGGCCTGGTCAAGAACCGCTGCAAGAACGGCGACTTTTACTGGGTGCGCGCCAACGTCACGCCCATCCGCGAAGCGGGCAAGACCATCGGCTACATGTCCGTGCGCGTGAAAGCGGACAAGGACCAGGTCAAGGCGGCCGAAGAAGCCTATGCGGCCATCCGCAACAAGGAAGGCGGCAACATCGTCATCAAGAACGGACAGATCGTGCGCCCGGGCCTGGCGCACCTGCTGCACAACCTGACGCACATGTCGCTCAACCTGCGCATCTGGGCCGCCACCTCCATCGTCAACTGTCTGCAGCTGCTGGTGTGCGTCATCAGCTTGTTCGCCAGCGGCGGCAAGATCACCAATTACGCCATCTTCGGCGCCACCCTGTTCGGCTTCCTGATCAACGTCTTCCTCTGGTACACCTTGCGCATGTCCGTGCTCAAGCCGCTGGGCAAGGCCCTGAACGGCGCGCGGGCCATTGCCGCCGGCGACCTGTCGGGCAGTTTTGAAACGGAAAGCACGGATGAAGTGGGGCAACTGCTGCGCGCGCTGCAACAGATGAACAGCAACCTGATCGCCACCATCCGCGACGTGCGCATCAACGTGGAAACCATGGCCGTGGCCACCAAGCAAATCGCCGTCGGCAATATGGACCTCTCGGGCCGCACGGAATCGCAGGCCGCCAGCCTGGAAGAGACGGCCTCGAGCATCGAGGAATTCTCGTCGACCGTGAAACAGAATGCGGACAACTCGGTGCAGGCAAATGAACTGGCCGTGGCCGCCTCGAAAGTGGCCGTGCAGGGCGGCGAGATCGTTTCCGAAGTGATCACCACCATGGACGAGATCAACACCTCGTCGAAGAAAATCGTCGACATCATCGGCCTGATCGAAGGCATCGCCTTCCAGACCAACATCCTGGCCTTGAACGCGGCCGTGGAAGCGGCGCGCGCAGGCGAACAGGGCAGGGGCTTCGCCGTTGTGGCGGGCGAAGTGCGCAACCTGGCGCAGCGCTCGTCCGTGGCAGCCAAGGATATCAAGCAACTCATTGAAATTTCCGTCGGCAAGGTGGGCGCCGGCATGCTGCAGGTGAACCGCGCCGGCGCCACCATGGAACAAGTGGTCAGCTCCGTCAAGCAGGTGACGGCCATCATGCAGGAAATTTCCATCGCTTCGCGCGAACAGAGCATCGGCGTCGACCAGGTCAACCAGGCCATCGCCCACATGGACCAGGTGACGCAGCAGAATGCGGCACTGGTGGAAGAAGCCGCCGCGGCCGCCACGCGCCTGGCGGAAGAAGCAGCCAGCCTGTCGCAAGCCGTGAGCCTGTTCAATTTCGGCAAGATGCCGCCACCGCGCCGCGTCGCCATGCCTGGCGGCAAATCGGGTGCTGCGGGCGCCGCGAACGCCGGCAAACCCGCCATGAAACGCCTGGCCGCCTAAACCTTTCAAGACTTCATACACACCATGCCTACACTACTCAGCAGTGCTTCCGCCGACCTGGACGCCGTCGTCGAATTCGACCCGGTCATCATCGGCAAGATGAGCCAGTCCGGCCCGCGCTACACGTCCTATCCGACCGCCGACCGTTTCAATGCGGAATTTGGCTACGGCAACTTCCTCGAAGCGCTGGCCGCCTTGCGCATGCGCGGCGGCCGCCGTCCGCTGTCGCTGTACGTGCATGTGCCGTTCTGCGACACCCTGTGCTACTACTGCGCCTGCAACAAGATCATCACGAAAGACCGCAGCAAGGCCGCTACCTACCTCAGCTATCTGAAACAGGAAATCGCCATGCAGGGCAAACTGTTTGCCGGCATGAACCAGATCGAGCAGCTGCATTTCGGCGGCGGCACGCCCACTTACCTGAGCGAAAAGCAGATGGACGAACTGATGGCGCATCTGCGCCAGCATTTCGAGTTTGCTTCCGATGAAGACGGCGAATATTCGATCGAGATCGACCCGCGCACCGTGTCGCGCGAGCGCGTATTTTCGCTGCGCGCGCAAGGTTTCAACCGCATCAGCCTGGGCGTGCAGGATTTCGACGCCGACGTGCAAAAGGCCGTCAACCGCATCCAGCCGGAAGCGGAGACGGTGGCCATCATGCAGGCCGCGCGCGACGCGGGCTTCCGCTCGATCAGCATCGACCTGATCTACGGCTTGCCCAAGCAAAGCCTGGACACCATGACGGAAACCTTGCGCAAGGTCATTTCCGCCAGCCCCGACCGCATCGCCCTGTATCACTACGCGCACATGCCGCACCTGTTCAAGCCGCAGCGCCGCATCCTCGACGCCGACATGCCCGACAGCGCCACCAAGCTGGCCATGCTGGGCCTGTGCATCGCGCGCCTGACGGCCGCCGGCTATGTCTACATCGGCATGGACCATTTCGCCAAGCCGACGGACGATCTGGCCGTGGCGCAGCGCCAGGGCCGTTTGCACCGCAACTTCCAGGGCTATTCCACGCGCGCGGAAGCGGACCTGATCGCCTGCGGCGTGTCGGCCATCAGTTCCGTCGGCGCCGTCTACAGCCAGAATGAAAAGACGCTCGACGCGTACTATGAAAAGCTCGACGAAGGCGTGCTGCCGATCGCGCGCGGCATCAAGCTCGATACGGATGATTTGTTGCGCCGTATCATCATCCAGATGCTGATGTGCAATTTCGAATTGTCGATCGCCAGCATCGAGCAAGCGCACCCCGTCAAATTCCGCAGCTATTTCGCCGCCGAACTGGACAAGCTGCGCGAACTGGCGCGCGATGGCTTGCTCGTCATCGAGGAAGACTGGCTGACGGTGACGCCGAAAGGGCGCTTGCTGATCCGCAATATCTGCATGGTCTTCGACCGCTACCTGACCCTGGCGCGCGCCAACACGGCGCCCGACGCCGTGCAGCCGCTGCGCTACTCGAAAACGGTGTAGCGCAGCGCGATGAATGCCCTCAGCCTCGTGCCCATGTTCCTGGTCGGCCTGGCCGGCAGCGTGCACTGCATCGGCATGTGCGGCGGCATCGTCGGCGCCTTGTCGCTGGGCGGGGGCGCGGCGCCCGTGCGCCCCGTCATTTCCATCGCCGTGGCGCGCCCCGCATTGCAGACCAGCGTGCAAGCGAACGTGCTGCGCGTGCTGGCGTACAACGGCGGGCGCATAGGCAGCTATATGCTGGCCGGCGCCATGGCCGGCAGCCTGGCGGGCGCCGGCATGCTGCACGTGGCGTCATTGCAGGTGGCCGGCTACTGGCTGGCCAACCTGATGCTGGTGGCTTTGGGGCTGTACCTGATGGATGCCTGGCGCGGCCTGGCCCATCTGGAAGCGGCAGGCAATGTCGTCTGGCGCCGCGTGCGCCCCCTGCTGAAACCGCTGATGCCGATGGATACGCCATTCAAGGCGCTGGCCGTGGGCGGCCTGTGGGGCTGGGTGCCGTGCGGCATGGTCTACAGCGCGCTGCTGACGGCCATGATGCAAGGTTCTGCCCTGAACGGCGCGGCCGCCATGGCCGCCTTCGGCCTGGGCACCCTGCCCACCCTGCTGGGCATGGGCTTGCTGGGCACGCGCTTGCGCACGCAGATGCAGCGCCGTCCCGTGCGCATCGCCAGCGGCTTGCTGGTGCTGGGCTTTGGCTTGCTGGGCCTGCTGCGCGCCGCGAATGGCGTATCGCTGGGCTGGCTCGACGCCCTGTGCGTCACGGGCCATCCATGAACAGACGCATGAAACCAAACCTATGAATGCTGTTTTACAACCCTCCGCCTGCTTCCATTGCGGCTTGCCCGTCCCGAGCGGTTCCAGCTGGAACGTCACCATCGACGACGTGCCGCGCGCCATGTGCTGCCCCGGCTGCGAAGCGGTGGCGCAAACCATCGTCGACATCGGCCAGAGCGCGTACTACCGCGACCGCGATGAATACGCCGTCAACGCCTTTGATGCCACCCTGATGCCGCCCGAGCTGCGCCTGTACAGCAATGACGATGCGCAATTCGCGCGCGACGCCAGCAGCTGCGAAGCGACGCTGTCCGTCGAAGGCATCCGCTGCGCCGCCTGCGTCTGGCTGATCGAGCGCCAGCTGACGCGCCTGCCCGGCGTGCAGGCAGCCAGCCTGAACGTCGCCACGGAGCGCCTGTACGTGCGCTGGAGCCGCGCCGAATGCGAGCCGGGCGACATCCTGCAAGCCGTGCGCCAAGTCGGCTATACGGCCTATCCGTATGATGCCGTGCGCCATGGCGAGCGCCTGCAAAAGGCCAGCAAGACCCTGGGCCGCCAGCTGTTCGTGGCCGGCCTGTCGATGATGCAGGTGATGATGTACGTGGCGCCCGCCTACCTGGCCGAGGATGGCACGCTGGACGACAATATGGCCAGCCTGATGCGCTGGGCCAGCCTGCTCCTGACCCTGCCGGCCATCTGCTATTCAGCCATGCCGTTTTTCCAGGGCGCCTGGGCCAGCCTGCGCGCGCGCACCCTGGGCATGGACGTGCCCGTGGCGCTGGGCATCCTGGCGGCCTTCTTCGGCAGCGTGGTGGCGACCTTTACGGGCCGCGGCGAGGTGTATTACGACTCGGCCACGATGTTCATCTTCCTCTTGCTGTGCAGCCGCTATTTCGAGCTGCAGGCGCGCCGCAAGGCCGCCTCGGCCCTCGAGCGCCTGCAGCACGCCTTGCCCGCCTCCGCATCGCTGATGGCGGGCTTCCCGGACAACCGCGCCACCACGCTGGTGCCGGCCGGCAGCCTGGCCGTCGGTGACGTCATCCTGGTGAAACCGGGCGAGGCGATTGCCGCCGACAGCATCATCGTCGAAGGCACGAGCGCGCTCGATTTATCGCTGCTGACGGGCGAGAGCGCGGCGCAGCGCAGGAAAACCGGCGAGCGGGTGCCGGGCGGGGCGATCAACGCCAGCGCGGCGCTCATCTTGCGCGTGCTGAAACCGGCGCGCGAAAGCACCCTGTCCGACCTGTTGAAACTGATCGAACGGGCCGGCAGCGGCAAGCCGCAGATCGCGCAGTGGGCCGACAAGGTCGCCGCCTGGTTCGTGCTGGGCTTGCTGCTGTTTGCCATCGCCGTGTTCGCCTTCTGGAGCTGGCACGACCCGTCGCAGGCGTGGCCCGTGGCCATCGCCGTGCTGGTCGTCTCGTGCCCCTGCGCGCTGTCTCTCGCCACGCCGACGGCGCTGGCGGCGGCCACCGACAGCCTGCTGCGGCGCGGCGTGCTGATCGTCCAGCCGCATGTGCTGGAAACCCTGCACCGCGCCACCCACATCGTCTTCGACAAGACGGGAACCTTGACCCTGGGCCGGCCCGTGCTGCGGCAAATCGAGGGACTCGGCAGCATGAGCGAGGACGCTTGCCTGCAGGTGGCCGCCGCGCTGGAAGCGGGCAGCGCCCATCCGCTGGCGCAGGCCATCCTGGCAGCGGCAGAAGGGTTGCCAATACAGCAGCCGCGCGCACATGTAGAGCACTTGCAGGAAGTGCAGGGCCAGGGACTCGAAGGCGTGATCAATGGCGTGCGCTACCGTCTGGGCAACGCGGCCTTTGTCGCCGCCATCGCCGGGCCGCCGCTGGGCGACACGGCCGTCGGCATGCAGGGCATGACGCCGCTGTACCTGGGTGCGCAGGGGCGCTGGCTGACGCGCTTCTTACTCAGCGATGCGCTGCGCCCCGAGGCGCGCGACGTGGTCGCGTACTTCCACCGGCGCGGCAAGCAGGTCGTGCTGCTCAGTGGCGACCAGGAAGCGCTGACGCAAAGCGTGGCGACGGAACTGGGCATCAACACGGCGTGCGGCGAATGCCTGCCCGATGAAAAGCTCGATTTCGTGCAGCAGTTGCAGGCGACGGGCGCCGTGGTGGCGATGGTGGGCGACGGCATCAACGACGCCGCCGTGCTGAGCGGTGCCGACGTGTCCTTCGCCATGGGTTCCGGCGCCGCGCTGGCGCAGGCGCATGCGGATACCGTGCTGCTGTCGAGCCAGTTGGTGTCCGTGCTCGACACGGCGAAAACGGCCGCGCGCAGCATGCGCATCATCCGCGAAAACCTGGGCTGGGCTACCCTGTACAATCTGACAGCCATCCCGGCCGCCGCGCTGGGTTTCCTGAACCCCTGGCTATCCGGCGTCGGCATGGCTGCCAGCTCGGCCGTCGTCATCGCCAACGCCCTGCGCCTGCGGAAAGCCTGAACATGGAAGCACTCTACCTCCTGATCCCCTTGAGCGTCGTGGTCGTCTTCATCGCCCTGTGGGTGTATTTCACGGCCTCGGACGGCGGCCAGTTCGACGACCTCGTCGGACCGGGCCTGCGCGTGCTGCAGGACGACGATACGACGGCCAAGCCGGCGCCCGGCGAACCGCATCCCTGATTTCACCCGCCCGGATTGCCGGGATCTTGCATGGCTTATTTGACCGAAATATCACTTTATTTCGATGCCAGTTCGCTACGCTTATTTCATCCGGGGAATTTTGATCCACATCAAAGTTTTTTCGCGGTCAAACACTTACTCTCTGGCCACCATCATAAATAGTAATTCCAGGGAGAGTCTTTGTGGATCAATCGCTGAACTATAACTACAAGATCGTGAAGCAATTCGCGGTCGCTACTGTGGTATGGGGCATCATCGGCATGCTGGTTGGCGTTATCATCGCCGCTCAGCTGGCCTGGCCTGCCCTGAACCTCGACATACCATGGCTGACATACGGACGCTTGCGTCCGCTGCACACGAATGCGGTGATTTTCGCCTTCGGCATCTGCGGCCTGTTCGCTACTTCGTACTACGTTGTCCAGCGCACCTGCCAGGTGCGCCTGTTTTCCGACAAACTGGCCGCCTTCACGTTCTGGGGCTGGCAAGCGGTAATCCTGTGCGCCGTCGTCACCCTGCCCTTGGGCATGACACGCGGCAAGGAATACGCCGAACTGGAATGGCCTATCGCCATCCTCATCGCCGTCGTCTGGATCGCCTACGCCATCGTGTTCTTCGGCACCCTGATCAAGCGCAAGGTCAAGCACATCTACGTGGCCAACTGGTTCTTCGGCGCCTATATCCTGGCCGTGACGATCTTGCACGTGGTCAATGGCGCCGTCATGCCAGCCTCGTTCACCAAGTCGTATTCCGCGTATGCGGGCGTGCAGGACGCGATGATCCAGTGGTGGTATGGCCATAACGCGGTGGGTTTCATCCTGACCGCCGGCTACCTGGGCATGGTGTACTACTTCATCCCGAAACAGGCCGAGCGCCCCGTGTACTCGTACCGTCTGTCGATCGTCCACTTCTGGGCGCTGATCTTCACCTACATGTGGGCCGGCCCGCATCACCTGCACTACACGGCATTGCCTGACTGGACGCAATCGATCGGCATGGTCTTCTCGCTGGTCCTCCTGGCACCAAGCTGGGGCGGCATGATCAACGGCATCATGACCCTGTCGGGCGCCTGGCACAAGCTGCGCACCGACCCGATCCTGAAATTCATGATCGTCTCGCTGTCGTTCTACGGCATCGCCACCTTCGAAGGTCCGATGATGTCGATCAAGACCATCAACTCGCTGTCGCACTACACCGACTGGACCGTTGCCCACGTGCATGCGGGCGCCCTGGGCTGGGTGGGCTTCATCACCATGGGTTCGATCTACTACCTGCTGCCGCGCCTGGCTGGCCGCACGCAGATGCACAGCACGCGCCTGGTCGACGTGCACTTCTGGGTGGCCACCATCGGCATCGTGCTGTACATCGCCGCAATGTGGATCGCCGGCGTGATGCAGGGCCTGATGTGGCGCGCGGTCAATCCGGACGGCACCCTGACCTACACCTTTGTCGAGAGCGTGAAAGCGACGTATCCGTACTACGTGGTGCGCGTGGCCGGTGGCCTGCTGTACCTGTCGGGTATGTGCATCATGGGCTACAACACCTGGATGACGCTGCGCGGCAGCAAACTCCCCGTCGCCCGCATTCCGGAACTGAACGCGGCGCACGCCTGATAGGAGCGAAAGCAAATGAAATTTTCACATGCATGGATTGAAAGAAACCCCTGGCTGCTGATCGCCCTGGTCACGGTGGTGATCAGCATCGGCGGCGCCGTCGAGATCGTTCCCCTGTTCTTCCAGAAGAGCACGACGGAGCCGGTCGCCGGCCTGAAGCCGTACTCGCCGCTGCGCCTGGCGGGCCGCGACATTTACGTGCGCGAAGGCTGCTACAACTGCCACTCGCAGATGGTGCGTCCGCTGCGCGCGGAAACGGAACGCTATGGCCACTATTCGGTCGCCGGCGAATTCGTCTACGACCGTCCGTTCCAGTGGGGTTCCAAGCGCACGGGCCCCGACCTGGCCCGCGTGGGCGCGCGCTACAGCGACGAATGGCACCGCACGCACTTGAACAACCCGCGCGACGTGGTGCCCGAGTCGAACATGCCGTCCTACCCCTGGCTGGCGAAGACCAAGCTGGTGCCTGACGAGATCATGCCGAAGATGCGCGCCCTGAAACGCCTGGGCCAGCCGTACAGCGATGAAGAGATCGCCGCCGGCCCTGCGCAGCTGCAGGACAAGACGGAAGAAGACGCCCTGGTCGCCTATCTGCAAGGCCTCGGTACATTAATCAAAACAAGGAATTAGCATGGCAATCGAAAACCTGTTTGACAGCGCCAGCAGCGTCATGACGGTGGTTTCCTTTACGACGTTCGTGGGCATCCTGTGGTGGACGTTCAGCCGCAGCAACAGCGACTTCGACGCGGCGGCACGCCTGCCGTTCGCCGACGACGCGCTCGACTATCCGGCCGAAGCCGAAATGACCCTGGCAAAGGAGCATAACCATGGCTGACTTTACCAATGGCTTCTGGAATATTTACATCATCGTGCTGTCCCTGCTGGGCATCATCGGCTGCGGCGTGCTGCTGTACTCGCAGTCGAAAATCAAAGTGGTCGAGGGCGCCCCTGCTGACGGCACCACGGGCCACGTCTGGGACGAGGATTTGAAGGAACTCAACACGCCGATGCCGCGCTGGTGGATGTGGTTGTTCTACATCACCATCGTCTTCTCCCTGGCGTACCTGTTCCTGTATCCGGGCCTGGGCAACTATGCCGGCAGCCTGGGCTGGAAATCGACGGGCCAGTACGAGGAAGAACTGAAGAAGGCGGAAGCCGACTACGGTCCCCTGTTCAACAAGTACCTGAGCCAGGACTTGAAGACGGTGGCCGCCGATCCGCAGGCGCAAGCCATCGGCCAGCGCCTGTTCCTGACCTACTGCGCGCAATGCCACGGTTCGGATGCACGCGGCAACAAGGGCTTCCCCAACCTGACCGACAAGGACTGGCTGTATGGCGGCGAACCCGACGTCATCAAGACCACCATCCTGCACGGCCGCAATGGGCAGATGCCACCGATGGGCGCCGCCCTGGGCTCCGAAAAGGATGTCGAGAACGTGGCCCATTATGTGCTGAGCCTGTCCGGCTCGACCTCGGATCCCGTCAAGTCCGTGCTGGGCAAGGCCAAGTTTGGCGCCTGCATGGCCTGTCATGGCGCCGATGCCAAGGGTAACCAGATGCTCGGTGCGCCGAACCTGACGGACAAGACCTGGCTGTACGGCGGCAGCGCCGATACCATCATGGAAACCGTACGCAAGGGACGCAGCAACACCATGCCGGCCTTCAGCGATTTCCTCGGCGAATCCAAGGTACACGTGCTGTCGGCGTATGTCTGGAGCCTGTCGAATCCGCAGGCGCCCGCAAAGTAAAAATGGAACCTCAAGTCATCAAGATGTATGCGGCCCGCGAGCAAATCTACCCTCGCGAGGCCAAAGGACGCTACGCTACCTGGCGATGGGTATGCGTATGGCTTACCCAGCTGGCGTTCTACGGCTTGCCGTGGTTGACCTGGAATGGCAGGCAAGCCCTGCTGTTCGATTTGACCACGCGCAAGTTCTACATTTTCGGCGTCGTGCTGTGGCCCCAGGATTTCATCTATCTGGCGGCCCTGCTGATCATCTGTGCGTATTTGTTGTTCCTCGTCACGGCCATTGCCGGGCGGGTGTGGTGCGGGTTCTCCTGCCCGCAAACGGTATACACGGAAATTTTCCTGTGGGTCGAACGCCGCATCGAGGGCACGCGCAGCGCGCGCATGGCCCTCGACAAGCAGGGCCCCTCCGTGCGCAAGGCCTTCAAGAAGACCGCCAAGCACCTGGTATGGGGCGCCATCGCCCTGTGGACGGGCTTTACCTTTGTCGGCTACTTCACGCCGATCAAGGAACTGGCGCAGTCGGTGACCACCCTCAATTTCGGTCCCTGGGAATGGTTCTGGGTCTTGTTCTACAGCCTGGCAACCTACGGCAACGCGGGCTGGCTGCGCGAGCAGGTGTGCAAATACATGTGCCCCTACGCGCGCTTCCAGAGCGCCATGTTCGACCAGGACACCCTGATCATCACCTACGATGCCAAGCGCGGCGAACCGCGTGGCGCCATGAGCAAGAAGGCCGGCAACAACGACAAGCTGGGCGATTGCATCGACTGTACCCTGTGCGTGCAGGTGTGTCCGACCGGCATCGATATCCGCAACGGCCTGCAGTATGAATGCATCGGCTGCGCCGCCTGCGTCGATGCCTGCAACAGCGTGATGGACAAGGTCGAGCGGCCGCGTGGCCTGATACGCTACAGCACCGACCATGCGATGGAAAACAACTTCAATTCGAAGCAGATACGCCAGCGCGCCATGCGCCCGCGCGTCTTGATCTACACTTCCATCCTGGCCCTGATCATCATCGCCGTGTGTACCTCGCTGGCCCTGCGCACGCCCCTGAAAATGGACGTGATCCGCGACCGCGGTTCGATGGGACGCGAAGTGGAAGACGGCATGATCGAAAACGTCTACCGCCTGCAGATCATGAATACGTCCGAGCAAAGCCAGCATTTTAAAATCAGCGCTTCCGGCTTGCCGGGCCTGACCTTGCTGACGCGCGAAGAAGTGACCTTGCAGCCGACGGAAACGCTGGGCTGGCCGATCCGCCTGCGCGTGCCGCACGGCGTCGGCGAGAAGGGCTCGAACAAGATTGCGATCGAATTGCAATCGCTGGACGATCCATCGCTGCATGTGCGTGAAAGCGCGGTATTCATCGTGCCACGGTGATGTTGATTTGGGGTCGGACCCTCTGGGTCCGACCCCGGTATTTCGCCGTAGGGGTATCATCAATCATGCGTTAGGGTCACTTGATTTTCAACCCGGAAGCAAAAGCTGGGGTCAGACCCACAGGGTCCGACCCCAAGGAGAACAAAATGTCCGACAGTCTGAAACTGCAACCCCCCGTTGCACCGTGGTACAAGCATCGCTGGCCATGGCTGCTGATGATCGGCCCCGGCCTGTCCGTGGTCGTCGGCAGCTTCATGGGCTATATCGCGTTTACGCAGCCCGATGCGCTGGTGGTGGGCGATTATTACAAGCAGGGCAAGGCGATCAACCAGGATTTGAAGCGCGACACGATCGCCAGCGACCTGGCCATGGATACGCGCCTGTCATATGACGTGGCTGCAGCGCGCCTCAGTGGTTCCGTGCACAGCTTCGGCAAGGCCTATCAGGCGCCGCTGCAGCTGCACCTGGCGCATGCGACCCTGCCGGAAAAGGATATCAAGCTGCTGGTGCAGCCCGATGCGGCCGGCAATTTTTCCGTAGCACTGCCGATGCTCGAGCGCAGCCGCTGGCAAGTGCTGGTGGAAAACGACAAACGCGAGTGGCGCCTGTCCGGCATCTGGACCTGGCCCCTGCAACGCAGCATCGCGCTGCATGCCGACGAGGAACTGTAAGTCTTACTTGCAGATGTCCGTGCCGGCCGTAATCGCTTTCAACTTGGCCGGCTGCAGGATCTCGATCTCGCGGTTCGAGACGCGCAGCCAGCCTTCCTTCTTGAATTTCGACAATAAGCGGCTGACGCTTTCGATGGTCAGGCCCAGATAGTTGCCGATTTCCTCGCGCGACATGCGCAGCTGGAAATTGCTGCCCGAATAGCCGCGTGCTTCATAGCGCGACGCCAGGTTGACGATGAAGGCGGCAAAACGCTGGGTCGCCTGCATATTGCCCAGCAATAGCATGACGCTTTGCTCGCGCGTGATTTCCTGGCTCATCATGCGGTGGAAATGACGCAGCAGGGTCGGCATATTGCCCAGCAATTGTTCCAGGCTGGAAAACGGAATTTCACACACTTCGCTGTCTTCCAGCGCCACCGCATTACAGTGGTGGCGGTCGGCGCTGATGGCGTCCATGCCCAGCAGTTCACCGGCCATCTGGAAACCCGTCACCTGCTCTTCGCCACCCGGATTGATCTGGTACGTCTTGAAATGCCCCAGGCGGATCGCATACAGGTTCTGGAACGAGTCGCCGATGCGGAACAGCGAAGCGCCGCGCACGATCTTGCGGCGGCGGCCGATGATCTGGTCCAGCCTATCCATGTCGCCCACATCGAGGCCCATCGGCAGGCACAATTGATGCATGCTGCAGGTCGAGCATCGCGCACGCAACGCCTCCACGTTCACGGTGGGCAAGGTGGGAGTGAGTAGCGCTTCAGTCATGTCGGTACCTTTTAGAAAATGCAACAACAAGTTTACTGCATACAGCTGCATACAGGGTTGCCGTATGCCAATTTCACCGTAAATTCGGCGAATAAACGACGTCCAGCCTTTAATTATATGGCAACATCGTCAAAAGCCCATACGGGGCGGGCAATTTGCGCGGCGGCGCTTGCCAAGCTGGGGTATTGATAGGAAAATTCCTGACAGCATTATCTGCCGCCTGTGCCGCCCGGCACTGAAAAGGAAATCATGAAGCCTCTCGGCATTAAAGCAAAAGTCGCGCTGGCCACCAGCCTGACCTCGATCGCCATGATCGCGCTGGTCACCATGATCCAGGTGCAGCACATGCGCGACGACTTCACCCGAGTACTGCTGAGCCAGCAGTCATCGCTGATCAGCCGCACCGCTGCCGAGCTCGACGACAAGCTGGGCATGCTGCTGCAGATTGTCACCCTGACGGCCAGGCAGCAGCCGCCGGAACTGATCGCCCAGCCCGCCAAACTGCGCGAATACTATGCGCGCCGCTCGATGCTGGTGCTGTTCGACGACGTGCTGGTGCTCGACGCGCATGGCGCCATCGTGGCCGACATGCCGGAAGTGACGGGGCGCGCCGGCATCAACGTCGCCGAGCGCGAGTATTTCCAGACCGTCCTGCGCACGCGCCAGCCCATGATTACCGAGCCGATGCTGGGCAAGTCGAGCGGCATGCCCATCGTGCAGATGGTGGCGCCCGTGCTGGCCGCCGATGGCCAGGTGGCCGGCGTGGTGATCGGCGTGCTGCGCCTGTACAAGGACAATCTGCTGGGCCGCCTGCGCTCGGAAAAGATCGGCAAGAGCGGCTATTACTTCATCCTCACGCGCGGCGCCGTGCCGCGCTACGTGCTGCACCCCGATACCAGCCGTTTGCTGCAGCCGCGCAAGCCGAACGCCAACCTGACGACCACCCAGCTGCTGAAGGAGGATGGCGAAGGCAGCATGGTCAGCACCAACAGCCGCGGCATCACGGCCGTCAACAGCTTCAAGCGCCTGAAATCCGTGAACTGGCTGCTGGCCGCCTCGCTGCCCGTCGAGGATGCCTTCGAACCGTTCGATGGCGTGCTGTACCGGCTGGTGCTGTGGAGCATCCTCGCTTCGCTGCTGGCCGCTGCCGTTCTGGGCTGGGTTACCGTGCGCCTGCTGTCGCCGCTGGTGCGCCTGCGCGATACCCTGCTGGCCCTGCGCACCAGCGGCAGCCGTTTCACCCCCGTGCCGGTACAGCAGCGCGACGAGATCGGCGAACTGACGGAAGCGTTCAATGGCCTGATGAGCGAACGCGACCGCCTGCAGCAGGAACTTGAAGCGCGCGCGGCGGAGCTGGAGCAGGAACGCGACCGGGCCGAGGCGGCCAACCGCGCAAAGAGCGATTTCGTGGCCAACATGAGCCATGAAATCCGCACGCCCCTCAATGCCGTGCTGGGCATGGTGTATTTGCTGGGAAATACCAGGCTAGACACGGAACAGCGCAAGTACCTGACCATGGTCAGAGTGGCGGGCCAGTCGCTGCTGGGCATCCTCAACGATGTGCTCGACTATTCGAAGATAGAGGCGCGCCGCATGGAATTGTCGCCCGTCGAATTCGACCTCGATGAAGTCATGAATACCCTGGCCACGACGATGACGATGAATGCGGGCGAAAAGGAGCTGGAACTGGCCATCGCCGTCGAGCCCGACGTGCCGCGGCGCCTCGTGGGCGACGCCCAGCGCCTGCAGCAAATTCTCGTCAACCTGGCCGGCAACGCCATCAAGTTTACCGAGAGCGGCGAAGTCGTGGTGGCCGTCAGCCTGGCCGAGAGCGAGAGTGGCCGCGCCTGGCTGCGCTTCGAAGTGCGCGACACGGGCATCGGCATGACGGAACTGCAGCAACAGCAGCTGTTTGCCGCGTTTTCACAGGCCGACCAGAGCATCACGCGGCGCTTCGGCGGCACGGGCCTGGGCCTGGCCATCAGCAAGCAGCTGATCCACATGATGGGCGGCGACATCGCCGTCGCCAGCAGCGAAGGCAAGGGCAGCCGCTTCTGGTTCAGCGTGCCCTTCGAGATGCTGGCGCAGCCGGCCGAAACGCGGCGCACGCCGGCCCTGGGCCAGCTGCGCCTGCTGGTGGCCGACGACAACCGCACCACGCGCGAACTGATCGTCAAGCTGATCGAGGCGTGGGGCTGGCTGGCCGACGAAGTGGACTCCGGCTTTGCCGCCATCGAACTGTACCGCGAACGCCTGGCGCAGCAGCAACCATACGACGTGGTGCTGGCCGACTGGCACATGCCCGTGATGGACGGCCTAGCCACGGCCAAGGCCATCCGCCAGGCAGCCAGTGGCCAGCGCCAGCCCATCGTGGTGATGGTCAACGCCTTCGCCCGCAACCACCTGGAGGAAATCTCCAGCGCGGCCGAGGCCGACGTCGTGCTGATGAAGCCGATCACGGGATCGAGCCTGTTCGACGCCCTGCACCAGGCGCTGATCGCCAAGAACGACGGCGGCGAGCAACACATGCTGCACCAGCCGCTGGGTACGGAACTGGCTGGCGTGCATTTCCTGCTGGTGGAAGACAATCATTTGAACCAGGCCGTGGCGCGCGGCATCCTCGAACACATGGGCGCCACCCTGGACGTGGTGGGCGACGGCTTGCAAGCCGTGGAACGGCTGCGCACGGAAGCGCTGCGCTACGACATCGTGCTGATGGACATGCAGATGCCCGTCATGGACGGTTTCAGCGCCACCCACATCATCCGCACGGAATTGCGCTTGAGCCTGCCCGTGATCGCCATGACAGCCGGCGTGCTGGCGTCCGAGCGCGAGCGCTGCATGACGGCCGGCATCAGCGACTTCATCGCCAAGCCCGTGGTGGTGGAAGAGATGATGGAAGTCATCCTGCGCCACCTTCCCAAGCGCCCGCAAGTACAGGCGGCCGAGCCGGTACGCGTCGCCGATGAAGAAGTGTTTTCCATGGCGCCGCTGATGCGCGTGATGGGACGCGACGCGAAGGGGCGCGGCGTGCTGCGGCGCATGGTGGAAGACGCGCTGAACAAGGGCATGACGCCCGTGCGCGACGCCGAAACGGCGTTGCAATCGGGCCGCCACAGCGACGTGGCGCGCATCCTGCACAGCGTGCGCGGTTCCGTGGGCACCCTGGGCACGAAACGCCTGATCCGCGCCGCGTTCGCCACCGAGGAAGCCATCGACGCGGGCCGCCTGGACGAGGTGCCGGCGCTGCTGGCGCACACGGCGCAGGAACTGGAGCAGGCGCTGGCGGCGGCGACGGATTGGTTGTCCAGGCTGAAGGATTAAGCTCGTTTGAACCCAAGAGATAAAGGCCGGGGTCGTACCCTCAGGGTACGACCCCAGTCCTTGCTTTGGGTTTAGGCGGGCACGCCCAGAATCACGCTGGATGCCTTGAAAATCGCCGTCACGCTGCTGCCGATGGCGATGCCCAGGTCGGTGCTGCTCTGGTTGGTGATGATGGCCGCAATCGTGCCGCCGCGCGGCAAGTCCAGCACCACTTCCGTGTTGACGGCGCCCGTCTGCACCCGCGTGACGGTGCCGGCCAGCTGGTTGCGCGCGGAAAAGCGCGCGCCTTCGCTGTCCGCCACAAGGATGATGGACGAGGCCTTGATCAGCGCAAACGCTTCCGCGCCCGGCACCAGGCCCAGGCTTGCGCTGCTGCCTTGCGTGACGATGGCGACGATCTGCTGGCCGCCGGGCAATTCCAGGGTGACTTCGTCGTTGACGGCGCCCTGTTTCAGTTCGGCCACCTTGCCCAGGAATTGATTGCGTGCCGTGGTTTTCATGGCCATTCTCCGTATGAGTAAAAGATCGTCGGCGATGCCTTCCGCCTGGCTGCCCAGCTGGCGCAGGTAGCGGGCATGCTCACGCTCGATGATGCGGAAATTGTCGACCAGCTGGCGCCCCCGCTGCGTCAGCCGCGTGCCGCCGCCGCCCTTGCCGCCCGTCAGGCGCTCGACCAGCGGCTCGCCGGCCAGGTTGTTCATTGCGTCGATGGCGTCCCAGGCCGCCTTGTAGCTCATCTTCACAAGCTTGGCCGCCTGCGTGATGGAGCCGCATTCGGCGATAGCGCCCAGCAATTCCACCCGGCCGGCGCCGCCCAGGTTTTCTCCGCCCACCGTCATCCATACCGAGCCTTGCAAGCCAATTTCCGCTGCCGCTGATTTATCCAATGCGTTCACCCAATGCCATGTGTTCTTCCCTGTTATCGATCTGTCCGTCGCGCAAGTACAGCACATGCTCGCCCAGGATGCGCGCATCTTCCGGATCGTGTGTGATCAGGATCATGGGCACGTCCAGGCGCTGCTGCCACTGGCTCAGTTCCAAACGCATTTTGACACGCAGGGCCGGATCGAGGGCGGCAAACGGCTCGTCGAGCAGCAACGCGGCCGGCTCGGCCACGAGCGCCCTCGCCAGCGCCACCCGTTGGCGCTGGCCTCCGGACAACTCGTCGGGAAACTGATGCGCCAGTTCCTGCAAGTGGAAGGCGTCAAGCCAATGCTCGACCTTCTGCAATTTTTCGCGCGCGCGCGGATTGAACCAGCCCCGCGCCAGGCCAAATCCCACGTTCTGGCGCACCGTCAGGTGCGGGAACAGCGCGTAATCCTGGAACAGGTAAGCGACATTGCGCTGCTGCGGCGGCAGGTTGATGCCGGCGGCGGCATCGAACAGGGTGCGCCCGTTCAGGCGGATATGGCCCGCGTCCGGTGTAAACAGTCCGGCAATGGCTTTCAGGGTCATGCTCTTGCCTGCGCCGGACGGGCCATACATGGCGATGCGCTGGCTATCGGACGTGCATTGCACTTGCATGTCGAAGCGGCGTTTGCCAGAGCGCAAGGTGGCGCGAATGTCGAGGTCGAGTTGCATAGGCGTCATCATAGCCGTCATTTGTGCGCGATGCGCCCGGGCGCCAGGCGGCCAGCCGACAACAGCACCACGATGCAGACAAAGGAGATAATCAGGACCAGCGTATTGGCCACGTCATCCTGACCCGCCTGCACGGCTTCATACACGGCCACCGACAGGGTTTGCGTCTTGCCGGGGATGCTGCCGGCCACCATCAGGGTGGCGCCGAATTCGCCCAGGGCGCGCACAAAGCCCAGCAGCACGCCGGCGAGGATGCCGCGCCAGGCCAGCGGCAAGGTCACGCGAAAGAAAATCGCCATTTCCGAAATGCCCAGCACGCGGGCGGCCTGCTCCAGCTGGCCGTCGACGGCCTCGAAGGCGGCGCGCGCCGGCTTGAAGACGAGGGGAAAGGCGACCACGGTGGAGGCGATCACGGCGCCCTGCCAGGTAAAAATCAGGTTGATGCCGAAGCTGTCCTGCAGCCAGACGCCCAGGGTGCCGCGCCGGCCCAGCAGCACCAGCAGGTAATAGCCGAGTACGGTAGGCGGCATCACCATCGGCAGGGTCAACAGGGCGTCGAGCAGCTCGCGCCCGGGAAAACGCGTGCGCGCCAGCAGATAGCCCGTGCCGATGCCGAGCAACAAATTGAGCGCCGTGGCCCACGCCGCCACTTTGAGCGACAGGGCCAGCGCGGTCCAGGCGATATCCATGCAGGCGCCTACCTGAATTATGGCTTCTTGAAACCGTACTTGGCGAGGATGGCTTGCGCCGGCGCCGTCTGCAGGTAGCTGACGAAGCGCTTCGCTTCGGCGGCATTGCTGCTGCCCTTGATGGTGGCGATCGGATACAGCACGGGCGCATCCAATGGCACGTCCAGCACCACGTTGACCTTGTCTTTCATGATGGCCGCGTCGGTGGCGTAGACAAAGCCCGCATCGACTTCGCCGCGCGCCACGTAGTCGAGCGACTGGCGCACGTTCTGCGTGCCGATGGCCTTGGTCTGCACGGCATCCCACAGCTTGGCCTTCTTCAGCGCGCCTTCCGAATAGCGGCCGACGGGCACGCTGGCCGGATTGGCGATGGCCACGCGGGTCACGCCCTTGTGCGCCAGGTCAGCCAGGCTCTTGATGCCCAGCTTGCTGTCGTGCGGCACGATCAGCACCAGGCTGTTGCCGACGAAGTCCATGCGGTCGGCCGGCAAGACGAGGCCCTGCTTTTGCGCCGCATCCATGGTTTCCTGGTCGGCCGAAGCAAACACGTCGACGGGCGCGCCCTTGACGATCTGTTGCAGCAGCACGCCCGAGGCGGCGAAGTTCAGGGAAACCTTGCTGCCCGGATACTGCGCCTCATAGCTTTGCGCCGCATCCTTGAACGCATTCGTCAGGCTGGCCGCAGCCGATACCACCACTTCGCCGGCAAAGGCGGAGCTGGCGGCAGTAGCGAGAAGAGCGGTGCCAAGCAGGCGGGCGAGGGAGGTGAGGCGCATGATCGTATCCTTGTAAGTGAACGGTGACAAGGACCGTAATATACACTTATATATAGCGTTCTGCCATCGCGTGGGTCAAGCAATGGCAAATCGGAGAAAGAGGAAAATGCAGCCAGCGCCGGGAAAATGGCAGCTGGCTGCGGTACGTCAATGACACCTGACAGCAGGGAAGCGATCAAGCGGATCGAGCAAATTCATCGCTTAACTTGGCCGTTCAATTTTTGCCTAGCCTCTCAAGCAAGGCCTTTTTTTGCGCGGGCGAGGCGGAACTGGTCTTGATGCCTTGTATTTGCGCCGCCTGCCTGTCTTCCGGCATCGCCGCAAACCGTTGCGCATATTCCTCCACCAATGCGGCATTCCCGCGCAGGGCTCCCGCATACAGCCAGTAATTCGCTGTGGATACTTCGCCTTTTTTCAAATATTCCTGGCGCAGTTCGGCAATGGCCTTTCCATCCCCAGCGATCGCCCGCTGTTCCAGCGGCGTAACGACTGGTTCCTCACCGGTCGTACGCCGCTCCTGCATGACCCAATACGCAAAAAGAACCAGCAGAGCGGCTCCTATGTCCAGTTTTATTTCCAGCTTCATGGCCTCAGCCTCCTGCATTACAAGTACCAAAACATCACGACATGCTTGTCTGCGAACCAGTGCACGCCGCCTGCTAGCGGATGCGCAAGCTGACGACTTCCGAGACGACGCGGCCAAATGGACAGCGTCCCTCTGGCGATATGCCATAAATTGCCCGTATGCGATACATGCCGGCCTTGGATACAGCGTAGCGCCGCTCGAAATCACGGAACTTTCTTCCCCATTGATAGCCTTGTTCCAAAGAGACCTTGTCATCTGTCTCCAGTATTTTCATTTCCGGCCCCAACCAGCGTACCCGCTGGTTTTTTTCATTGAGCACCTCGAAACGCAGCCAATAGGATTCCAGTTCCATGAAGGCCGGCAAGTGCAAGGTATCTCTACCGGTATTCGCCACCATGATGGTCACGCCAACGGGTTCGTGTGCGGCGGCGATGGTCTTGTCCAGCACGACACTAATCTGCAATGCGCCATTTTTTTTATCGCAGGCGTTTGTGGAGACGGCAGAGAGCTTGGGCAGGGTATCGCTTTGCGCGAACGGGCTCTGGAAGAAAAGGACGAGAAATAATAGAACGAGTTTTTTCTGAAATAGGCTGAACATGGGAGTGGATCGGAGGTATTTTTGGCTAAGCGCCTCACAGAATGAAACGCCAGCTAACATTGACATCCTAGCACTATATTTCATTACTTATATGCAATGTCCTTACCGTTTGCAGGCCATTCCTCAATGGCCAAATAACGCAGCCTCTTGCGTACTATGTCGCACTGCATTCCTGATATACTGTATATAAACACAGTATATCGAGGTGCACCATGGAATTGACGGACAAGCTGGAAATCCTGGCCGATGCGGCCAAGTACGACGCGTCCTGCGCCAGCAGCGGCGCGCCCAAGCGCGATTCCATCGGCAAGGACGGCTTTGGCGCCACCTCGGGCATGGGCATTTGCCACAGCTATACGCCGGACGGGCGCTGCGTCTCGCTGCTGAAAGTACTGCTGACCAATTACTGCCTGTACGATTGCCAGTACTGCGTCAACCGCCGCAGCTCGAATGTGCCGCGCGCGCGGTTTACGGTGGCCGAGGTGGTCAAGCTGACGAGCGACTTTTACCTGCGCAACTACATCGACGGCCTGTTCCTCAGTTCCGGCATCATCCAGTCGGCTGACTACACGATGGAGCAGCTGGTGCAGGTGGCCCGCGAGTTGCGCGAGGTGCACCAGTTCCGCGGCTATATCCACCTGAAAACCATTCCGGACGCCGATCCCGCCCTGATCGCGCAGGCGGGCCGCTATGCCGACCGGCTCAGCGTCAATATCGAATTGCCGACGCAGGACAGCGTGCAAAAGCTGGCGCCGGAAAAAAGCGTGCATACGATCAAGCTGGCCATGGGCGCCATCCGCCGCAAGCTCGATGAGAAAGCGGAAGAACCGAAGTCGCCGCGCTTCGCGCCGGCCGGGCAAAGCACGCAGATGATCGTCGGCGCCGACGCCAGCGACGACCAGCAAATCCTCTCCACGGCCGAGACCCTGTATGGCAGCTACAAACTCAAGCGCGTGTATTACTCGGCCTTCAGTCCCATCCCCGACAGCCCGAAAAGCGTGCCGCTGGCGCCGCCGCCCATGCTGCGCGAACACCGGCTGTACCAGGCCGACTTTTTACTGCGCAGCTATGGTTTCCAGGCCAGCGAACTGCTGCCCGCCACGGGCGGCAACCTGGCGCTCGACATCGATCCCAAGCTGGCCTGGGCGCTGGCGCACCGCGAACATTTTCCGCTGGACTTGAACCGCGCGGCGCAGCACATGATCGCCCGCGTGCCCGGCATCGGCCTGCGCAACGCGCAGCGCATCGTCGACCTGCGCCAGTTGCGGCAAGTGCGCTACGCCGACCTGTCGCGCCTGCGCTGCAGCATGAAGAAAATCGCCCCCTTCATCATCACGGCCGACTACTTTCCCGCGCGCGACACCACCGCCTCGGAACACCTGCGCCGCGCCATGGCGGAAGCGCCGCAGCAGATGAATTTGTGGCCTGAGCTGCAGGCCGCATGAGTACGGTGGTGCGGCTGGCGCAATCGTTCGACGAGTGGCGCGCGGCCGCGCGCGAACTGATCGCGCGCGGCGTGCCGCCTGCCGACGTTGCCTGGCAGTCACAGCCCGGTGATGGCGACCTGTTTTCCTCGACGCCAGATGCGACGGATACCAGCGCGCCACTGCTGCGCCTGCCCCGTTCCCTGGTGGAATTGCTGGAAAGCGCCGCCTGTTTCAGTGCCCCGGATCGCTGGGCCTTCCTGTACCAGGTGCTCTGGCGCTGGCAACTGGACCAGCACGATGTACTTTCTCCCGCCGACGCGGACGGCGCGCGCCTGCATGCCATGGCCAAGGCCGTGCGCCGCGAAGAGCACGACATGCATGCGTATGTGCGTTTCCGCGAGCGGGCGGAAAGTGAGGGCGCACCCCGCTTCGTGGCCTGGTTCGAGCCCATGCACGACGTGCTGCCGCAGGTGGCGCGCCACTTCGCCCGCCGCATGGGATCTGCCAGCTGGATGATCGCCACGCCCGCCGCCAGCATGCTGTGGGATGGCACGACCTTGCATGCGGGACCGGCCCTGCTGAGCGGAGCGGCCGATATCGACGATGCGGGTGAAGCCCTGTGGCTGACCTACTACCGCAGCATCTTCAATCCCGCGCGCGTCAATGCCGGCCTGCTGCGCAGCCATATCCCCTCGCGCTTCTGGAAGAACTTGCCCGAAGGCGCCATCGTGCCCGCCATGCTCAGCGGCGCTGCGAATGGCGAACGGCGCACGGGCCAGACGGCCAGCGTGGGCCAGCGCAGCGGCGCGACCATGATCCCGGTCTCCGCCGAGCGCGCCCAGCCCGCGCGCGAACTGCCCACCACCCTGGACCAATGCCGCCGCTGCGCGCTGTGGCAGCACGCCACGCAAGCCGTGCCCGGCACGGGGCCTTCTCAGGCGCGCATCATGCTGGTGGGTGAGCAGCCGGGCGACCAGGAAGACCTGGCAGGCTTGCCCTTCTTGGGCCCGGCTGGCGCGCTGCTGGACCAGGCGCTGCGGGAAGCGGGCATGGCGCGCGACAGTATTTACCTGACCAATGCCGTCAAGCATTTCAAGTGGGAACCACGCGGCAAGCGCCGCCTGCACAAGACGCCAGCGCAGCGCGAGATCCTCGCCTGCCATGGCTGGCTGGAACAGGAATTGGCCAGCGTAAAACCGCAAGTGATCGTGGCGCTGGGCAGCACGGCATTGAAGTCCATCCTGCAGGACGGCGCGGCAAGCATGACGCCGCTGGTCGGCACGCCGATCCGGCACGATGGGCGCTGGGTGGTCGCCGTATATCACCCCTCGTATGTGCTGCGCGCGCCCGATGAGGGGAGCCGGCGGCAGGCTTACGAAGTGATCGTGGCGGGGTTGCGGCAGGCGCTGCTGCTAGGGCAGGATAGCCATCACAGCGTTGAAGCCGGCACTTCCTGCCCCTCATCGCGCCGCGCATAGCGTTGCGCGATCACGGCGCAGATCATCAGCTGAATCTGGTGGAACAGCATCAGCGGCAAGATCACCATGCCCAGCGAACGGGTGGAAAACAGCACCTTGGCCATCGGCACGCCGCTGGCCAGGCTTTTCTTCGAGGCGCAAAAGACGATGGCGATTTCGTCTTCCTTGTTGAAACCCAGGCGGCGGCTGATGAAGGTGGAAATACCCAGCACCAGCGCCAGCAGCAGCAGGCTGATCAAGCCCAGGGCGACCAGGGTTTCCACCGAAATCGTATGCCACAGGCCTTCGCTGACGGCTTCGCTGAAGGCCGTGTAGACCACCAGCAAGATCGAACCCTGGTCGACATATTTCAGGGTAGCTTTATGGCGGTCAACCCAGCGGCCGATCCAGCGGCGCAGGAACTGGCCGGCCAGGAATGGCAGCAGCAGCTGCATGACGATGGACAGCACGGCGTCCACCGACGACTTGCTTTCCGCGCCCTTGGCCACCAGCAAGCCCACCAGGATGGGGGCGAGGAAGATGCCGATGAAGTTCGAGGCCGAGGCGCTGCAGATGGCGGCCGGTACGTTGCCGCGCGCCATGGCCGTCATGGCGATCGATGATTGCACAGTAGAGGGCAGGGCGCACAAGAACAAAATGCCCATGTACAGGTCGGGCGTGAGGAAGGTCAGCGCCAGCGGACGCAGGGCCAGGCCCAGCAGGGGAAACAGGACAAAGGTGCTGGCCAGCACCAGCAAGTGCAGCCGCCAGTGCATGGCGCCGGCCACCACGGCTTCGCGCGACAGCTTGGCGCCATGCAGGAAGAACAGGGCGCCAATGGCAACCGTGGTGATGTTGCCGAAGACCACGGCCGTCTGGCCCGTGCAGGGCAGGAATGTGGCCAGCCCCACGGTGACGAGCAGGGCGATGGTGAAATTATCGGGTTTCAGATTGCGCAACAGGGCAGCGGGGGAAAAAGAAGACATGCGGTAGCCTGGTAACGGTGCAGCCTTGCAACAGCATGCTGTGCCGGGGATGACAAACAGCGCCGGGAGCGGCGCCAGTACTGGCTATTCTACCGTTGAACTCGATTCCTCATCGCTAAAAATCATACAGTGAGAATGACAGAGGATTTGCTATCCGCATTATTCGCGCTTCCAGTGATTCATCTAAAAAGAAACAATATTTTCATAATTAAAATATTTTCATGGATAAATAAACAATGCCAATTTACACTAGTTTGTTCTAAAAATTACAACTACATCTAGGATCAATATGTATAAGTTATCTGTTGTCTTAGCATCACTGGCGTTGACTGGCTGCGCATCCGTCGCGGGCGAAAAATTTCAGCCTGTATCTATCCAGACCATTCATGAGAGCAAGGAAGTGTCCGGTATTGGCTGCAATCTCAGCAACGATGCAGGCAACTGGTTCGTTGTCAGCCCTGGCAGCGTTATGGTGCATAAGAGCACTGGCGACATGATCGTCGACTGCAAGAAGGGCAATCTGTCTGGAACTTCGACTCTGGTATCAAAATCGAATGGTGCCGTATGGGGTAATATTTTACTGGGCGGCGGTATTGGCTACATTGTCGACCGTAACACAGGGGCAGGATTTGATTATCCCAATACGACAACAATCCAGATGCGGGACATCGCCACAGCTCCTGTGACAGTACCGCCTCCGCAAGCAGCGGTTGAAACAGTCAAGACCAACTGAAACAGGCAAAAAAATGCCCTGTCCGCAGACAGGGCAACCCGGAGTAAAGTACAGCGCGAGGCGTTACCGCGAGGGGCTTAGCCGGCGGCTTTGACTTTCAGCTCGTTCTTGATTTCTTTCACGCCGCTCACGGAAGCGACGATCTGCACGACGCGGTCACCCGCTTCGGCGCTCGGCACGTCGCCCGACAGGACGACCACACCTTGCTGGGTTGCTACCTTGACTGGCAGGGCAGCGGCTTGCGCATCGGCGCTCAGGGCGGCCTTGGCCGAGGAAGTGATGGTTTCATCAGGGACGGCAGCGGCAGCGTTGGCGGCCACTACGGTGTCAGCAGGAGCTTGTGCTTTTGGGGCGGAGTCAGCTGCATGCGAAGCGGTGATCGAGGCGCCCGACAGTACGATAGCGGCAACCAGGGTATTGAACAGTTTCGATGTTTGCATGGTAGTTCCTCTCAATGAAGTTAAAAGCTTCTTACTTGGATAAAGCAACACTTTGAAGCGTCACATCTACCCATACAGCAAGCACCGTGCCAGCTTTTAAACTTCCTTGAAAATCAACAACTTACATTCGAACTCGATTTTTCCAGCCCGTTTCAGACGGATCTGGCCGGAAAAACGGGGCTTTTTGTCGCCTGACAGCGACAGCTTGTGGCAAGACCGTCAATGTTTTACGCCAAGCCCCTGATTTTCAAGGCTTTATTTTTGTCGCTATTCAGCGACAGGGTCACCGTCAAGCCGAAACAGGGCCGGCGTCAACTCGTATTTCTGTAATAAACGGTAGAACTCCGTGCGGTTGCGGTCGGCCAGGCGGGCCGCGTCGGCCACGTTGCCGTCCGTCAGGCGCAGCAATTGGATCAGGTAGTCGCGCTCGAAGCGCTGCTTGGCTTCGTTGTAGCTGAGCGCTTCCAAGGACGGCACGCGTAGCGCGCGCTGCACCAGGGACAAGGGCACCAGCGGCGCCGTGGCCAGCGCGCACACTTGCTCGACGACATTGACCAACTGGCGCACATTGCCGGGCCATGGCGCGGCCACCAGGGCAGTCAAGGCGTCAGGGGCGAAGCCATTCAGGGGTTTCTGGTACTTGGCCGCCAGTTTCTGCAGGAAATGATTCGCCAGCAGGGAGATATCTTCGCGGCGCTCGGCCAGCGGCGGCAGGGTCAAGGTCACCACGTTCAGGCGGTAATACAAGTCTTCGCGGAATTGCCCCTCCTGCATGGCCACGTCCAGGTCGCGGTGCGTGGCGGACAGGAGCCGCACGTCAACCGGACGCGTCTGGTCGGCGCCCACAGGGCGCACGGCCCGTTCCTGCAGCACGCGCAGTAGTTTCACCTGCAGCGGCAAGGGCATGTCGCCGATCTCATCTAAAAACAGGGTGCCGCCATCAGCCGCCTGGAACAAGCCTTCGCGGTTGCCGACGGCACCCGTAAACGAGCCTTTCACGTGGCCAAACAGTTCCGATTCCAGCAGCTGCTCGGGAATGGCGCCGCAGTTGACGGCAATGAACGGCGCCTTGGCGCGACGGCTGGCGTTGTGCAGGGCACGCGCCAGCAATTCCTTGCCCGTGCCGGAGGGTCCGCGGATCAGGATGCTGGCGTCCGATCCCGCCACCAGCTTGGCTTCGGCCAGCAGTTCGGCCATCTGCGAACTGCGGCTGATCAGCTCGGCACGCCAGCTCTCGTCACCGGACGCTGCGGCCGGCATGACGGTGGACAAGTTGATGGCATACGCCACTTTTTCCATCAGCAGCTTGCCGTCGAACGGTTTCGTCAGATACGCAAACGCGCCGCGCGCCGTCGCGTCGACGGCGTCGGGGATGGTACCGTGCGCCGTCAAGAGAATCACGGGCAGGGCCGAATGCTGGCGGCGGATTTCATCGAACAAGGCCAGGCCGTCGCGGCCCGGTAATTGCACGTCGGTAATGACCAGGGCCGGCAATTCCACGGCCAGGCGCGCCAGTGCCGCTTCCGCGCTGCCCACGGCCGTGACCCGATAGTTGCCCGCCTTCAGGCGGATGGTCAGCAGGCGCAGCAGGTCGGGATCGTCGTCGACCAATAGAATGTGGGCGTGCTCGCTCATTTCGGCGCTCCCGCGGCAGGGCGCACGGACAGGCTGCGCTCGATGTTTTTCAGTGCTTCCAGTTTTTCATTGAGCTGGTCGATGCGGCGCTGGGCGTCGCGCAACTGCGTGTTGAGCTTGTCGATGCTCTCTTCCTGGCGGCGCAGCTCCGCATACTGGCTGCCGAGCAATTGCGCCAACGGCGCCAGCAATTGCGCGTCCTTGCCCGTGGCCGTGGCCAGCGGTTCCAGCAAGGCTTGCGCGCGGGCCAGGTCGCCGGGACCGCGCAAGGCCGCTTGCAGCATGGCGCGGCGTAGCGTGTTGTGCGGCGCGTGATCGGCCTTGGCCAGGTCCAGCTGCGCTTTCACCAGTTCCGACGGCGTCATCAGGCGCAAGGCGCCTTGATACGCGAGCAATTCGGTCAGCTGGGGATCGGCCACCACCACCACGCGCGGCGGCGTTTGCACCAGCACGGGCGTCTGGATGGGGGGCTTGGCGGCGCAAGCGCCCAACAGCAGCGCGCTGACGGCCATGCCGGCCAGGGAAATTCTCGTCATCATAAGGGCAGTTCTATCCGAAAATGCGCGCCGGCGGGGCGCGGTAAAAGAGTGACGCTGCCATCGTGGGCGGCGATATATTCGCGCACGATGGACAGGCCGATGCCATTGCCGTTGCGCGCGCCGGCCGCCTGGCGCACTCCCTGGTAAAACGGTTCAAAAATCCGCGCGGCATCCTCGGGCGCCACGCCGGCTCCCTCGTCGATGCAGTCGATGCGCACGCGGCCGCCTTCGCAAGACAGGGTAAACCGTACGGTGCCGCCTTCCGGACTGAAGCGCACGGCATTCGACAACAGGTTCGCCAAGGCCGTCGCCAGCTTGTCGCGGTCGGCCTGCACGATCAGGGACTCGCCCTGCACCTCGACCGTCAAACGGCGCGCCAGCCATTGCAGGCGCTGCCCGGCCACCACATCTTGCAGCAAGACCAGCAGATCGACCTTGCTGTGCGCCAGGTGCTGGGCGTCAAAAGCGGCGGTATTGTAGCGCAGCAAGTCTTCGATCTGGGTTTGCAGCGAGGCCGTGTTTTGCTGCAGGATGCCGGCGATTTCGCGCTGGCTGTCGCTGAGCTTGCCGGCCACCTCGTCTTCCAGCAAGGCCACGCCTTCGCGCAGGGCTGCCAGCGGCGTTTTCAGCTCATGCGAAATGTGGCGCAAAAAACGCTCCTTGTCGGCATCGAGATCGGCCAGGCGCTGGCGCAGCCAGTCGAGCTGCTGGCCCAGGCGGCGCGTATCGGCCGGTCCGCCGACGACGATGGGCTGGTCGTAGCGCTTGTCGCCCAGGCGCTCGATGGCCGTCTCGATGCGACGCAGCGGGCGCGACAGCAAGAAGCCAAAGCAGGTGGCCAGCACGGCCGCCAGCAGCACGGCGCCGCCCACCAGCACGCCCAGCAGGCGGCGCTGGCGTTCCAGCTCGGCCAGCAGGGCGTCGTTGCGGCTGCCGATTTCCGTCTTGCTTTCGCGCGCCAGGCTGTCATTGATCTGCGTCATGCGGGCAAACGCGCGGTACACGACGGCATGGCCATCGCGCTTGCGGCGCTTACCCGCTTGCAAGACTTCCCACGCCGATTGCGCCTGCACCGTCCATTCGTCGGCCAGCTGGGGAGCGAACTCGGGCGTGGCCCGGTTCAGCACTTGCAGCGCCGCCGTCGCTTCGTCGCGGGCCGCCGCGTAGCGCTCGCGGAACACGGGGTCGTCGAGCACGAGGAATTGGCGCGCGCTGCGCTCCATGGCCAGCGTGCGCTCGGACAGGCGCTGCGACTGTTCCGTCAAGGCAATCGCCTGCGCCGCCGTCTCGCGCCCCAGCCGCGCCAGGTGTTCCAGGGTCAGCAGGGCTTGCACGGAGGTGGCCGTCAAAATGCCCGTCGTCAAAATGAAAGCGGCAAATAACAGTTGGCGAAAGGAAAGTCGGGACAAGGTAGGCGCCTTCGGTTCAGTCTGGACAGTAAAAGGCGCATGGTACGCTAAGCTTTCATTCGGAGACGCCACCCACTCTGGAATGATCAATTTTGCAACACTGTCGCTTTTCCAGCCGCCAGCTAGGCCCCGGCGGCGGCACACGAATACTCCTAGTACAATAGAGAAAAGCTTCATACAGGCATCAAACTGGGGCCCGCCCTGGCATTGCGCCAGTTTGCCCCCATATGTGATGCAGCCCCACCGACACTCCGAATCACCTACCGCAGAGATCCCATACCGCATGAGCACATTTGAAAAAGTCAGCAGCAACTTCATTCCAGTCTTGCAGGCAACCATCGAGCAATATGTCGAGCCAGCAACGGGCATGCGCCATATCCACATGCATACCGAGCAGGCTGAGATGGTGTTCCTGGTGGCCTTTCCCACTGTGCCGGAAGTGAGCGACGGGCGCGCCCACATCCTCGAACACCTGGCCTTGTGCGGCTCGTCCCGCTACCCGGTGCGCGACCCCTTCTTCTCGATGCTGCGCCGCTCGACGGCCACCTTCATGAATGCGATGACCTATCCGGACCGCACCGTGTACCCGTTCGCCAGCACCGACCGCAAGGATTTCTTCAACTTGCTCGACGTCTACCTGGACGCGGCCTTCTTCCCGAACCTCGATTACCTGAATTTCCGCCAGGAAGGCTGGCGCCATGCGTTCGAAGGCGACAAGCTCGTGTACCAGGGCATCGTCTTCAATGAAATGAAGGGCGCCTTCAACAGCCCCATGCGCGCGCTCGACAGCGGCATCGCCAGCGCCTTGCTCAAGGGCACGACGTATGAAGTGGAGTCGGGCGGCGATCCACTGGTGATCCCGGAACTGACGCATGCCATGCTGAAAGAATTCCACGCCAGCCACTACCATCCGTCGCAAGCCGTGATCATGACCGCCGGCAATATCGAAGCGTCGGCCGTGCAGGAACAAGTCGCCGAGCGCGTGCTGTCCAAGCTCAGCGGTTTCTCCGAACGCCGCCTGCCGCAGCTGGCGCCCGCGTGGACCGCGCCGCAGGAAAACATCGTCAAGATTCCGTCGCAGGAAGCACGCGACGATGAGTTCGGCCTGCAATTCGCCTGGCTGATGGGCGAGTCGAGCGACCCCATCGCCTACTACCACGCGCATCTGCTGTCGCACGGCTTGCTGGGCGAATCGTCGGCGCCCGTCATGCGCGCCATGGAATCGGCCGGCTATGGCCGCCCATCGGATATGAATGGCCGCGACGCGGGCATCCGCCAGATGGTGTTCCACATCGGCATGGAAGGCTTGACGCAAGAACAGATCGCCGATGCGCACCAGCGCATCTGGACGGCCCTGGAAGAGACGGCGGAAGAGGGTATTCCCGCCGCCGTGCTGCACGCGGCCTTGCGCGACATCAAGTACAGCCAGCGCGAAATCAGCAGCGGCCGCATGCCTTACGGCCTGGGCCGCTTGCTGCACGCCTTGCCGCTGGCCATGTATGGCGGCGACGTGATGGATGCGTTCGACAACGCGGCCATCCTGGAAACGCTGGAACAGCAGATCGAAGACCCGGAATTCTTCAAGCAGCTGGTGCGCGAGCTGATCGCCAATCCGACCCGTTTGACCACCCACGTGGTGCCCGACAGCGCCTACTTCACGGACCGCGCCGCGCAGGAAGACGCCAAGCTGGCGGCCCTGCAAGCGACGCTGACGGATGCCGAACGCGAGCACATCATCGCCGAGTCCGCCGCGCTGGAAGCGCATCAGCAACTGCCATCGAATTCCGAAGTCTTGCCGCGCATCCGCCCCGGCGACGTCAGTGCGCTGCCGCGCCCGGCACTGCCGATTCCCGCCGCCGTCGATGGCGCCGTGGCGTTCAGTATCGCCTCGAACGGCATCAGCTATGCCAACGTGCTGTACGACGTGTCGAACCTGCCGGAAGCGTCGTGGCCCTGGCTGCGCCTGTACACGGACCTGGCGCCGGAACTGGGCGTGGGCGACATGTCGTTCGACGATGCCAGCGCCTGGCGCCAGAGCATGGTCCCCTCGTTCCACATCGGCCTGGAAGCCATTCCCCGCCCGCAACAGGCGATGCGCGTGGAATTGTCGTTCTCGGCCAGCGGCTTGCGTGAAGAACACGCGGCAATCGCCGCCGTGCTGTCGGCCTGGATCGCCAAGCCCCGCTTCGATGAAGAAGAACGCCTGGCTTTCCTGATCGAAAGCCTGGTGCAGGACAAATTGAGCAGCCTGGCCGAATCGGGCAACCGCTACGCCATGCTGGCCGCGGCGGCACCGCTGTCGCCCACGCGCCGCTTCGACGACATCGTCGGCGGCCCGGCAGCGCTGCCGTTCTACCGCCGCTTGCAGCAATTGAGCAAGACGTCGGCAGGCTTGCAGGAAATCGCCCGCGAACTCGACACCCTGCACGCGCACATCATCGCCCAGCAGCCAACCGTGCTGTGCGCAGGCCTGGAGCAAGATGGCATCACCCTGGCCCGCTTGCTGGAATTGCCGGCAGCCAGCACCGATGCCACGACGCCAAGCGACACGGCAACGCCAACTGCCGTGCCGCTGGCCAACACCGCCCTGCATGCGACGAGCCAGATCAACCATTGCTTCGTTTCCTGGGCCGTGCCTGGCGTGCACAATCCGGACGCGTCCGCCCTGGCCGTGGCCGCCGAACTGATGACCAACCAGGTGCTGCATACGGCCCTGCGCGAAAAAGGCGGCGCCTATGGCGGCAGCGCCAGCTATGCGGCCGGCGCCGGCACGTTCACGTTGAGTTCCTACCGCGATCCGCGCCTGGCCGGCACGTACGCCGACTTCGGTACGACCCTGGATCAAATCCTCGACGGCGATTTCTCGCAGGAACAAGTGGAAGAAGCCATCATCTGCGTCATCAAGGGCCTCGACAAGCCGCACTCGCCATACGCGGAAGCGCTGACGGCGTGGAACATGCAGCAGCGCGGTACGACGGAAGCCGTGCGCCAGCAATTCCGCACCGGCGTATTGACCTGCACCCTGGCGCAGATCAAGGAAGTCACGCGCACCTGGCTGAAGAACGGCCAGCCGAGCCGCGCCGCGTTTGCGGGCAACACGACGCAAGACCTGGCCGGCCTGGACGTGGTCGATCTGCTGGCGCTGGCCAGCTAAGGCGTGGGCTTAACAAGTGTTTTGACTTGGCTGTTGCAACGCCTGACAAAACCGTAGCGAGCGGCAGTGATTTGTGGCCGAGAAGCGCAACCGTACTCTAGTACGGTGAGCATCGCCGGCCGCAAAGCGCGACGCGCAGTAGGTTTGGTCAGGCGTTTCCAGGTACGGCGTTCGGCTCCATGAACATCAACTCCCACTGATGTCCATCCAGGTCCTGGAAACTGTGGCCATACATGAAGCCGAAATCCATCGGCTCCTTGTAGATGCTGCCGCCCGCCTGGACGGCCTTCGCCACCAGCTCATCGACTTCGCCGCGGCTCTCGGCCGACAGGCACACGAGCACTTCCGTCGCCACCTTGGTATCGCACAGCTGCTTGGGCGTGAATTGCTGGAATTTGTCGTGCGTCAACAGCATCACGAAGATGTCGTCGGCAACGATCATGCACGTCGCCGTTTCATCCGTGAAGTGGGCATTGAAACTGAAGCCCAGCGCCGTGAAGAACGTTACGGAACGTTCCAGCGACTGGACGGGCAGATTGACAAAGATTTTGCGGGCCATCATGTCTCCTTGTGGGTCGTATGAGTGTGCTGCCCGCCGATTCTACACCGGCTTTTTACGTGCCAGCGCGTCCCACGGTCTTCGGCGCGTAGCCGAAATAGCGGCTGAACGCGGCGCTGAAATTGGACGGATGGCGATAGCCCGTTTGCCAGCCCGCTTGCGCCACCTGGCAACCATTTTCCAGCAGTAACTTTGCCCGCTGCATGCGCAGCGCCAGCAGGGTGCGCTGCGGACTGTCGTTGTAGCGGTAGCGCCATCCCTGCTTGAGCTTGAACAGGCTCAGCCCCACTTGCGCGCACAGGTAATCAAGCGTGAGGTCTTGCGCCATCTGCTCCTGCATCAGCGCGTAGGCACGCTCCAGCTTGATCATCTCGGCCTCGGGCCAGCGCGGCGCGGGAGCGGACGCGGGCGCCGGGCGCAGTGCCCGCAACTGTTCCGCCAGGACACTGAGCACGCCGATATGCACGGCCAGCGGGTCCGTCGCACGCAGCAGCGCCCGGGCCTGCAGGGCGGAGGCCGCCGTGGTGGCCGCATGCGCCAGCTGGCGCGCGCCACCGTGGGGTAACAATGACGCCAGTCCCTCCGGCCAGTAGCGCGCCAGCGCGTCTTCAGCGACCAGCACGCGCAATTGCGCCGCCCGCTGATTCGCCTCGAAACGGCGCTCGCCACTCGTGTGGCGAAACGCCGTCACCGTCGTATGGCCCCCCCGGAAACGCAATTGTTCGCCATCGCGCGTCGTGTAGCAGGATGCGCCTTGCAGGCCGATGGTGATCACCATGCCGCCCGCGTCGTCATGCTTCGATTGCTCGACGAGCGCCAGCCGCGGGCGGTAATCGGAATGCACGAGCAGCAAGCCCTGATCGACTTGCCGCTGGTCGGCGCGGCACTCGCCCATGCCGGGATCGAGCTGGCGCCGCGTCCAGCCTGCCGCTTCCCTGTCCTGTTCCATCATCGCTCCTCCTGTTTTCCCGCGCGCCGTCGCGCATACGAAATGCACCGGGTCGCATACAAATGCAAATGATAATTATTCTCATTGTTGCATAAAATAGCGTTATGCACACCTCGTGCCCACTACGCCGAAAGGAAGCACCATGCCGTTCACCTCGCAACACGCCTTGCAACCCTACTGGGACCTCGCCGTCGCCCCCGTGCAGGCGGACGGGCTGGCCGCCGCCCTGGAACTGGGCATTTTCGAATTGCTGGCCACGCCGCACACGCCGGCGCAGCTGGCCGAAGCCCTGTCGCTGCACGCGCCGCACACGGCCCTGCTGCTGGAATTACTCTGGAGCATGCAGGTGCTGGAACGCGATGCGGCCGACGACGAGGCACAGCGCTACCGCTGCACGGCCGCCACCTTGCAGTATTTCTGCCGCACCTCCCTTGCCTTTTGCGGCGATGCCTGGCTGTACCGGCTGCATGCGCTGCGCCATTTCGCCACGCAGCTGAGTACGCTGGTGCGCGAGGGCGGCAAGGCCGCACCGTACAGCACGGCGAATGGGGTCAACTGGGCCGCTGCCGCGCAGCAGCAAATTGGCCAGGAACAACGCGCCGTCACCATGCGCGCGGCCCTGTCCGTGATGCAGCGCATCGCCCCGTTTTCGAACGGTCACACGCCCTTGCGCCTGCTTGACGTGGGTGGCGGCCCGGGCTGGGTTGCCATTGCACTGGCACAAGCCCATGCGGGCTTGCACGGCTGCGTTTTCGACTGGCCGGAAACGGTGGCCGTGGCGGCCGCGAACATCGCCCATGCGCAACTATCGGACCGGCTGGAGACGCTGGGTGGCGACCTGGACAGTGACGATATCGGCAGTGGCTACGATCTCATCTGGTGCTCGTCCGTGCTGCATTTCGTGCCCGACATGGCGGCGGCCTTGCGCAAGATCCATGCAGCCTTGAAACCCGGAGGCGTCTTCATCTGCGTGCAGGCGGAAATCGCCCCGGCAGCCGGCGACGCGGCGCGCGTGCTGCCGTATTACTTGCCGATGCGCATGCTGGGCCGCACGGTGACGCGCCAGGGAGAATTGGCGCAGCTGCTGCGCGACACGGGCTGGCGGGAAGTGGAACAATACAGCGCCAGCGATTTCCCCATGGCACCCGTGCAGGTGTTGATTGCGCGCGCCTAACAATTATCATTTAATAATTATCTTTTTTATAGCAGAAAAAGGCGCAAATGCGCTAAGCTGTGCCAGCATTGATCGATGTCATCCGCAGCACTCTGCTGCCTCCACAGGGAATCCATCATGAGTCTAAATATCGCAGGGAAAGTCGTCGTCATCACCGGCGCCAGCAGCGGCCTGGGCGAAGCCACGGCACGCCATCTGGCCACACTGGGCGCCTGTGTCGTGCTCGGTGCGCGGCGCATGGATCTGCTCACCATCCTCGCCGAGGAAATCACGGCGGCCGGCGGCCAGGCCGCCATTGCCGATACCGACGTCACGGTGCCTGCCGAGGTCAAGAATCTGATCGACACGGCCCTCGCCGTGTTCGGCAAGGTCGATGTGCTGATCAACAATGCGGGGTTGATGGCCATCGCGCCGATGAGCGCCTTGCAAGTCGACGAGTGGAACAACATGATCGATATCAACATCAAGGGCGTGTTGAATGGCATCGCTGCCGTCCTGCCGCATTTTCAGGCACAAAACAGCGGCCACTTCATCAATATCTCATCGGTGGCGGGACAAAAAGTCTTCAGCCCTGGCGGGACCGTCTACAGCGGCACCAAGTTTGCCGTCAGCGCCATTTCGGAGGGCTTGCGCCATGAGCTGGCGGCCAGCGGCGGCACCATCCGCACCACGACCATCTTGCCCGGCGCCATCGCCACGGAGCTGACGGGCGGCAGCAGCCATGCGGAAAGCGCGGCCGGCTTGAAGGAGTTTTACAAGCAAGCCATCCCCGCCGACGCCGTGGCACGCGCCGTCGCGTATGCAATCGGGCAGCCGGACGACGTGAGCATCAATGAAATCGTGCTGCGCCCGACGGTGCAGGAGTTTTAAGCCGCATCTTGTTGCAGCGACTCGATGATCAGGCTGGCCAGCCGCTCGACGGGCGGCCTCGGCACGCTGGAGGCGCGCAGCAGCTCCAGCGACAACGGGGGCAGGGCGGGCAAGCCCGCCGCCACGTGATCGAGCGCGCGCACGGTTGAGGGCAAGCCCAGGCCCGTGCGCACCGTCACGCCCAACCCGGCTGCCGCCGCCGCCCACAGACCGGCCAGGCTGGGGCTGGTAAACGCCGTGCGCCAGGCGATGCCGGCATGGTCCAGCGCCTGCGTGGCGCAGCGCTGGAACAGGCAGTCGCGGTCGAACGCAATGAGCGGCAACGGTTCGCCCGACTCGGGCCGCCAGGCCAGGCTGGACGAGGCGATCCAGCGCATGGCCGGTTCGGCAATATGCTGGCGCTGCTGCAACGGATACTCGGCCACGTCGGCGATGCACGCGCCGCCCCACAGCAGGGCCAGGTCCAGCTGGCCCATGGCCAGGCCTTGCATCAAGGCCGTGTTGCGCGCCACGTGCGCCTCGATGCGCACCTTCGGATGCGCGCGGGCAAAGCGCCCCAGCACGTCGGGCAGCAAGGCTTCGCCAAAATCCTCTTGCAGGCCCAGCCGGATCCAGCCTTCCAGTTCCGCGCCGCGCAAGGCGACGGCCGCCTCGTCGTTCAGTTCCAGCAAACGGCGCGCGTAGCCGAGCAAGACTTCGCCGGCCGGCGTCAGCGCCAGTCCACGGCCATCCTTGCGGAACAGAGGCATGCCCGCCTGCTCCTCGAGTTTTTTCAGCTGCGCGCTGACGGCCGAGGTGGAACGGCCCACCTTGTCCGCCGCGCGGGCAAAGCTGCCCAGCTCGATGCCAGCCACATAGCTGCGCAAGAAGGCGATGTCGAAATTCAGCAAGCTCATGGCGCGACGGAGATTGTCCTGTTTTATGGGATGGTGACTGGTAAATTATCTGATATTCAGAACGATCGTACTGCGCAACACTGTCAGGGTCAACCACTTTCCCGTCCATGCCATGACCACCAGCTGCCCAACCGTTCCTGTTCCTGTTCCTGTCCCCGTCACCGCGCCCGCGCTGGGCAATGCCCACCGCTGGAAGGTGCTGGCCGTCGGCGTGGCCGCCAATGCCAGCTTTTCCGCCGCCGCCAACGGCATGCCCACCACGGCCATCTGGCTGCGCAGCGGCTATCACCTGAGCAATACGGAACTGGGCGTGGCGCTGGGCGCCATGGGCTTGGGCGTGGCCCTGACCGAATTGCCATGGGGTATGGCCACCGACCGCTGGGGCGACCGCCCCGTGCTGCTGACCGGCTTGCTGGGGACCATGCTGGCACTATTGACCTTGCTGCTATGGATCACCCCGACTGAGGGCACGGTGCCACCGCTATGGGCGCTGGCGGCCGGACTGGCGCTGGTCGGCGTGCTGGGCGGCAGCGTGAATGGCGCCAGCGGGCGCGCCGTGATGCGCTGGTTCGGCGCCGGCGAACGGGGTTTCGCCATGAGCATCCGCCAGACGGCCGTGCCCCTGGGCGGCGGTCTCGGCGCCCTCGTCCTGCCCAGCCTGGCATCGCGCTATGGCTTCATGCCCGTGTTTGGCGCCCTGGCCCTCGTATGCGCCCTGTCGGCGTTTTTTACGTGGCGCTGGATGCATGAGCCCGATTTCTCTGCCGAGGCTGCCACGGGCCCGCACAACGCGTCCACGGGCCTGATGGAGGTCAAGCCTGCGCCGCCCTTGCGGAATCGTAAAGTCTGGCGCATGGTGGCCGCTATCGGCTTGCTGTGCGTGCCGCAATTTGCCGTGCTCAGCTTCGCCACCGTCTTCCTGCACGACCATGGCCACCTGGGCCTGACGGCCATCACGGCCGTGATGGTGGCCCTGCAGGCGGGCGCCATGGTGATGCGCATCTGGAGCGGACGCCATACGGACCGCCACGCGAACCGGCCCGCCTATTTGCGCGGCTCGGCCCTGGTAGCGCTGGCCTCGTTCATTGTGCTTGGATGCATCGCCTGGCTGGACGCGCCGGGCTGGCTGTTGATGGCCGCCGTGGTGGCTGCCGGCATCGCCGTATCCGCCTGGCATGGCGTGGCCTACACGGAGCTGGCCACGGAAGCGGGCGGCGCCAACGCGGGCACGGCCCTGGGCATG
Source organism: Janthinobacterium lividum (assembly GCF_034424625.1). NCBI lineage: Bacteria > Pseudomonadati > Pseudomonadota > Betaproteobacteria > Burkholderiales > Oxalobacteraceae > Janthinobacterium > Janthinobacterium lividum. The sequence continues at coordinate 312,823 of NZ_CP139976.1, forward strand.
GCAAACACGGCGGTCTACGTAGGGCTGTTCCTTACGCCGATCGCCATCCCGCACCTGCTGGCGGCCAGCAGCTGGCCCGTCGTGTGGTGGCTGGCGGGGCTGGTAGCGCTAGGCACCTGGCCCCTGTTTCCCAAGGCTTAGGGCAAGACAGAAATGCGGTAGACGCAGCGCATGGCATTGGCCAGCACATGCTGCTCGCGCACGATGCTGGCGCCTGGCCCCACCACTTCCTGGAACAGCTGCAATTCGGAGCGGCAAAAGCCCTGGCAGGTGCGCGCGGCGGCGCAGATGGGGCAGTGGTCTTCGATCAGCAGCCAGTCGTCGCCGTCCGCTTCCACGCGCGCCATATAGCCCTCTTCATCGCGCACGGCCGCCAGTTGCTGCAAGCGCGTGGGCAAATCCGGCGCCGAGCACGCCAACGCATACGCGCTGCGGCTTTCCTCCTCGCGCTGGGTGATGAGTTTATCCAGCCCCGCTTCGCCGAACAGCTGGCGCACCGAGCCGATCAGCTTGATCGTCAGCTGCGCATGCGTGTCGGGAAAGCGCGCATTGCCCGCCTCCGTCAAGACCCAGTTCTGGCGCGGCCGGCCGGCGCCCGCCTGCGCTTCCTGGCGCCCCTCGATGAGGCCCGCCGCCACCAGCTTTTGCACTTGCTGGCGCGCCGCCTCGCCCGTCATGTCCAGCGTCTTGGCCAGGGTCGCCGTGGAGACGGGTCCCTTGGTCTTGATGAAATACAGGATGCGCTCCGTCGTTTGCGGCGCTTCGCTATTATCCAAACGTTTACTTGTGTAATTCATTTCGCTCAACTATCATGGGGCCAGTTAACCAACTAATTGCTTGCATAATAGGCCGGTAGCTCCCCGCTGTCGAGGAGTTTCCACGTCCGCGTGCCAGCAAGACACTCTTTGGACTGGAATCCCATGCAGCTGCAGCACTCCATCTGGCTGTTTCACGCCATCCTCGCTACCGGCCTGGCCATCTGGCTCACCCTGGCCGCCATCAACAACTTGCACGCCTTCCACGGCTCCGTCTGGGCCATCGGCAACACCATGCGCATGGACCCGCTGCGCCAGGACCCGACCATCCAGACGCCGCTGCTGCGCCGCGCGCTCACATCCTTGAGCTTGCATCGGCTGTCGCTGGGCGTGGTGCTGACGCTGCAACTGCTGGCCGCCATTGCCGCCTGGACGGGCGTGGCGCTGTTTGCCGGCGACGGCCTGGCCGCTGCCTTGCCCTGGCTGAACCTGGCCTTGTGCGCCATGGCCGCCTTTTTGCTGCTGATGCACCTGGGCGGCCTGTGGTTCGGCTACTGGATCGCACAGGAAGGCTTGCAGACGACGCATCTGGTGCTGCTGCTGTGGACCATCGCCCTGTTTGTACTTTTCAACGCGCAGCGGACCTGATCAGCCTCCGCTGCGCCTCTTCTCCCTTTGACTGCAGTAAAGGACTTCATCATGAATACGAAAATCGTCGGCGCCTCCGCGCTGGCCATCACCCTGGCCGTCGCCGGTGCCGCGCTGTATCCGCGTGCCGACTCGCATGCGGCCGATGCCGCCGCCTATCCTGCCACCAAGGTGGCGCTGGTCCCCGTCGTGCTGGGCACGCAGGAACGCTACTTCGCTGGCGTAGGCGAACTGGAAGCGGCGCGCCAGGTGCAGGTGGCGGCTGAGACGGGCGGGCGCATCACGCAGATCCGCTTCGAGTCGGGGCAGACCGTGCCCGCCGGCGCCATCCTGGTGCAGCTGAATGACGCGCCAGAACAGGCGGCCCTGCTGCGCCAGCGCGCACAGCTGAAAAACGCGGAAAGCAGCCATGCCCGCACGGTGCAGATGGTCAAGGAAAAGGCGGCCACGCAGGAGCAGCTCGACACGGCCCTGGCCGCCCGCGACGCGGCCCTGGGCGACGTGCGCCAGACGGAAGCGCTGATCGCGCAAAAGACCATCCGCGCACCGTTCGCCGGGCAGCTGGGCATCCGCAAGGTGCACGCGGGCCAGTACCTGAACGCGGCCGACACGGTGGCCAGCCTGATCGACACGAAGTCGCTGATGGTGAACTTCGCCCTCGATGAACAGAGCAGCGCGAAGCTGGCGCCAGGCCAGGCCGTGCAAGTGCTGGTGGACGCCTATCCCGATGACATCTTCACGGCGAAGATCAACGCCATCGACCCGCTGATCGCCCGCTCGCGCATGGTGCAGGTACAGGCGGCATTGAGCAATCCCCGCGGCGCGCTGAAAGCGGGCATGTACGCGAATGTGCGCGTGGCGCGCGAGGCAGGCCAGCAGCTGACGGTGCCGGAAACGGCGGTGACCTACAGCGCGTATGGCGACACCGTGTTCGTCGCGCAGCAGGAAGGAAAACAGCCGCTCACCGTCAAGCGCGTGGGCGTGAAACTGGGCGAGCGGGCCGGGGGCCGGGTAGCCATTCTTGATGGCTTGCGCGAAGGCCAGCGGGTGGTCGCCTCGGGCCAGCTGAAACTGGCCGACGGCATGGCAGTGCAGGCCGTGGCCAATACCCTGGACGAGGCCAAGCGCGCCGCGCCCAAGGCCGGCTCGTAAGGGAAGGCCATCACCATGAAATTTACCGATTTATTCGTACGCCGCCCCGTGCTGGCGCTGGTGATCAGCACATTGATCCTGATGCTGGGCGTGATCGCCATCCTGCAGTTGCCGATCCGCCAATATCCGATGCTCGAATCGTCCACCATCACGGTGAAAACCACGTATCCGGGCGCCTCGGCGGAACTGATGCAGGGTTTTGTCACGCAGCCGATTGCGCAAGCCGTATCGTCGGTGGAAGGCATCGATTACCTGACCTCGTCGTCGGTGCAGGGCAGCAGCACGGTCACCGTGCGCATGGAGCTGAACCGCGACTCCACGCAGGCGCTGACGGAAGTCATGGCCAAGGTCAACCAGGTGCGCTACAAGCTGCCCGAAGGCGCGTTTGACCCCGTCATCGAGCGCTCGGCCGGCGATTCCTCGGCCGTCGCCTATGTCGGCTTTGCCAGCGAGAGCGTGTCCGCGCCCGCGCTGACGGACTACCTGGCGCGCGTGGTGCAACCGATGTTCGCCACCATCGACGGCGTGGCCAAGGTCGACGTGTATGGCGGCCAGCAGCTGGCCATGCGCCTGTGGATCGATCCGGCCAAGCTGGCCGCGCGCGGCTTGACGGCGGCCGACGTGGCCGACGCCGTGCGGCGCAATAACTACCAGGCGGCGCCCGGCAAGGTGAAAGGACAATTCGTCGTCTCGAACATCAGCGTCAACACGGATCTGACCAGCGTGGCGGAGTTCCGCGACATGGTCATCCGCAAGGGCGGCGATGACAGTGCTGCCCTGGTGCGCCTGAAGGATGTGGGCACGGTGGAACTGGGCGCGGCCGCCACGGAGACGAGCGGCATCATGGACGGCGTGCCGGCCGTGTATCTGGGCCTGTCACCCACGCCAGGCGGCAACCCGCTGGTGATCGTCGACGGCATCAAGAAGCTGCTGCCGGAGATCCAGAAAACCCTGCCACCCGGCGTGAAGGTCGAGCTGGCATTCGAGACGGCACGCTTCATCCAGTCGTCCATCGACGAGGTGGCGCATACGCTGCTCGAAGCGCTGCTCATCGTCGTCATCGTCATCTACCTGTGCATGGGTTCCCTGCGCTCAGTGCTGATTCCCGTCGTGACCATCCCGCTGTCGATGCTGGGCGCGGCGGCGCTGATGCTGGCCTTCGGTTTCAGCATCAATCTGCTCACCTTGCTGGCGATGGTGCTGGCCGTGGGCCTGGTGGTCGATGACGCCATCGTCGTGGTGGAAAACGTGCACCGGCATATCGAGGAAGGCAAGACGCCCGTGGCGGCCGCCCTGGTCGGCGCGCGTGAAGTGGCCGGCCCCGTCATCGCCATGACGATCACGCTGGCTGCCGTGTATGCGCCGATCGGCATGATGGGGGGACTGACTGGCGCGCTGTTCAAGGAATTTGCGCTGACCCTGGCCGGCGCCGTGGTGGTGTCGGGCGTGGTGGCGCTGACCTTGTCTCCCGTAATGAGCTCCCTGCTGCTGCAGCCGAAACAGACGGAAGGGCGCATGGCGCGCGCCGCCGAGCATTTCTTCGAAGGCTTGACCTCGCGCTATGCGCGCCTGCTGGACCGCTCCCTGCACCACCGCTGGCTGAGCGCCGGTTTCGCCGCGCTGGTGATGGTCAGTCTGCCGTTTTTGTACCTGCTGCCGCAGCGCGAACTGGCGCCGGCGGAAGACCAGGCCAGCGTGCTGACGGCGATCAAGGCGCCGCAGCATGCCAACCTCGATTACGTGGAACGCTTTTCCTACAAGCTCGATGACATCTACAAGAATATCCCCGAAACGGACTCGCGCTGGATCATCAACGGCGGCGAAGGCCCGGCGTCTAGCATCGGCGGCATCAACCTGACGCCGTGGGCCGAGCGTTCGCGCAATGCGGCCGTCATCCAGGCGGAATTGCAGCACGCCGTTGGCGACGTGGAAGGCACCAGCATCTTCGCCTTCCAGCTGGCGCCCTTGCCGGGATCGAGCGGCGGCTTGCCCGTGCAGATGGTCTTGCGCAGCGCGCAGGATTACGCCACCCTGTTCCGCACCATGGAAGACGTCAAGCAGCGCGCACGCGACAGCGGCCTGTTTGCCGTGGTCGACAGCGACCTCGATTACAACAACCCCGTCGTGAAAGTACGCGTGGACCGCTCCAAGGCGAACAGCCTGGGCATCCGCATGCAGGACATCGGCGAATCGCTGGCCGTGCTGGTGGGCGAGAATTATTTGAACCGCTTCGGCATGGATGGCCGCGCCTACGACGTCATCGCGCAAAGCCCGCGCGAACAGAGATTGACGGCGCAAGCCCTGACGCAGCAGTACGTGCGCGCCGACGACGGCAGCCTGCTGCCCCTGTCCGCCGTCGTGTCCGTGACGGAACAGATCGAGCCGAATATGCTGACCCAGTTCAACCAGCAAAATGCGGCCACCTTCCAGGGCGTGCCGGCGCCGGGCGTGACCCTGGGCGACGCTGTGGCCTTCCTCGACGGCGTGGCGAAAACCCTGCCGCCGGGCTTCAGCTATGACTGGCAGTCCGATGCGCGCCAGTTCGCCACGGAAGGCAATGCCCTGCTGCTGGCCTTTTTGGCGGCCGTCGTCGTCATCTACCTGGTGCTGGCGGCCCAATACGAAAGCCTGACGGACCCGCTGATCATCCTGATCACCGTGCCGCTGTCGATTTGCGGCGCCCTGATCCCGCTGGCCCTCGGCTACGCCACCGTCAACATCTACACGCAGATCGGCCTCGTGACTCTGATCGGCTTGATCAGCAAGCACGGCATCCTGATGGTGGAGTTTGCCAACGAATTGCAGGTACATGAACAGCTCGACCGCATCACGGCCATCCGCAAGGCGGCGCAGATCCGCTTGCGCCCGATTTTGATGACGACGGCCGCCATGGTGGTGGGCCTGGTGCCGCTGCTGTTCGCTTCCGGCGCCGGCGCCAACAGCCGCTTCGGGCTGGGCGTGGTGATCGTCTCGGGCATGTTGATCGGCACCTTCTTCACCCTGTTCGTGCTGCCCACCGTGTACACCTTTCTGGCCCGCCGCCACACGGCCGACCATGCCACGCCGCGCGCGCGCGACCTGTCCCAGGCGCTGAAGGAATCCCCATGAAAAATTACCGCTATCTCGTCTCCCTTTTCCCCCTGCTGGCCGGCTGCGCCGTCAGCCCCGCCTATGTCACGCCGGGCACGCCCGCCATCACCCTGGCCAGCCCGCAGCAGGCGCAATTCGCACCCGGTGCAAGCGCCGTCAGCGAGGCCGCCTGGTGGACGTTTTTCGACGATGCGCGCCTGTCGCAGCTGATCGCCAGCGCGCTCGAACACAACCTCGATATCGTCCAGGCGCAAGCGAACCTGCTGGCCGCGCGCGCCGTCTTCGACGAGCGCCGGCTCGATGAGCTGCCTGCCGTCACCAGCCAGGCGGGATGGCAACGCCAGGTGCAACAGGACACACCCGATAGCCGCGCCGCCAGCGCCAGCACGCGCGTAGGGTTCGACGCGCAATGGGAGATCGACCTGTTCGGCCGCCTGGCCCATATCAGCCGCTCGGCGCAGGCGCGCGCCGAAGCGGTGCAGGCGGACTTGCGGCAAGTGCAACTGACGATCACCGCCGAGGTGGCGCGCAATTACTACGAGGCGCTGGGCTACCAGCAAAACCTGGCGCTGACGCAGGCGCAGGTGCACAGCTGGCGCGACACCGTCGCCCTGATCGATGCGCGCATCCGTGCCGGCAGCGGCTTGCCGGAAGAGCGCCACAACGCGCTGGCCAACCTGGCCCGCAGCGAGGCGATGCTGCCGCCCTTGCAGGCGGGCTTGCGCCAGGCGCAGTACCGGCTCGATGTGCTGAGCGGCCAGACGCCGGGCGCCATTTCGCTGGCGACCATGCCGCGCCAGGAAGCGCCGCTGGCGGGCCAGCTGCCGCTCGGCGACGTGAACCGCCTGATCAAGCAACGGCCCGACGTGGTGCGTGCCGAACGCCTGCTGGCCGCCTCCAGCGAAGACGTGGGTGCCGCCACGGCCGACCTGTATCCGCGCCTGAGCCTGGGCGGCTTTTTGGGCTTCTTTGCGCTGCGCGGCAGCGGCGTGTTCGACGGCGGCGCGCGCGCCTTCGAGGTGGCGCCCTCCATCAGCTACCCGGCCTTCCGCCTCGGCAGCGTCAAGGCGCGCTTGCGCGGCACGCAGGCCGAAGCGCAGGGCGCGCTGGCGCGCTATGAACAAACGATGTTATTGGCGCAGGAAGACGTGGAAAATGCCGTCACGCAGCTGGCGCAAAACCAGACGCGATTGGCTTCCCTGCTGGAATCGGCGCGCCACGGCAACGCGGCCCTCGGCATCGCCAGCACGCGCTATCAGGGTGGTTCCGGCAGCTACCAGGCCGTGCTGGAAAACCAGCGCGCCTTGTACGATATCCGGCGCGAAGCGCTGCTGGCGGAAACGGCGTCCTATATCGATGCGATTGCCCTGTACAAGGCGCTGGGATGGGGGCAAACTATGTGATCTTTTTAGCTCGGAAAGGCACGCAATGTTCACGCAAGGCAGCTGGCTCAATCCACCGGAAAACTGGTCCGCCGACGGCGCGCAATTGCGCGTGACGACGGATGCCAACACGGATTTCTGGCGCAGGACCGCGTATGGGTTTATCCGCGACAGCGGCCATTTTTTTGGCACGCAAATCGAGGGCGATTTCACGGCGCAGCTGCATGTGGCGGCGCAGTACGCAGCGCTGTACGACCAGGCGGGCATGATGGTGCGCATCGACGCGGAAAACTGGATCAAATGCGGCGTCGAATTTTCCGACGGCCAGTTACTGTTGAGCACCGTGCTGACGGTGGACACATCGGATTGGGCCGTCAGCATCGCTCCCGCCATGCCGGATGGTTTCTGGCTGCGCGTGACGGTGGAAAAGGGCGTGATCCGGGTGCAGTATTCGACCGATGGCAAGCTGTGGCCGCTGCTGCGCCTGGCGCCATTTCCCGAGGCCAGCAGCTACCTTTTCGGGCCCATGTGCTGCACGCCGGAACGCGCCGGCCTCGAGGTCGCGTTTTCGCAATTTACGCTGGGCCCGGCCCAGCGCAAGGACTTGCACGACCTCACTTGAGTGCCCGTGTGTGCATGGCGGATCAGACGGCGGAATCCGTCCACTGATTATCGATGCACCATTGCCGCACATCGGCGATCAGTTGCGCTGAAACGGGCTGGAGTCCCGGGAGTTTTTTCTCGTATTTACGGATGCTGGCGGCAAAAAAAGTGAAGAAAGCGGTGCCGATCAATTTGCGTTGCCCAGGCGTGTCTTTTTTCACCGGCACGAAGTCTTCCTCGTCCATGGCGATATCGAGGCCGAACATGTTGTCGCTGGCGTAATAGCGGCAGAATGTTTTTCGCTGCAAGTCTTTTGGCACGCAGCGCAGGCAGACAAACAATTCCCAGTCGAGATCAGGATATTTTTCTTCCATCAAGGGACCAAGCTGCCGCAGTTCATGACCAATATCAAAGACCTTGGTCCAGCTTGGCGAGTCCGATGTCGTGTCTATGCGCATCTTTGTTTTCTCCGAGTGCAAGAACCGCATGATACGCGCATCGTCCTTCAGGCAGCGCGCGTGCCACCACGTGGCAAGATCAATCCGCCCGCGCCACCCACGTCTCGTGCAAATGGCGCCACAGCAAGGCGCCATCCGGCGTTTTCTCATACACGACGGTCGACAGCCGCTCGGTGTTTTCTGCGCCGGGCAGCGACTGGAATTCGCGGTAAGACACGGTGGCGCCGGCGGCGCTGTCCTGGATCAATGCCAGGTCGGAAATACGCATGCTGAGGCCCGGACGGCTGCCACCGGCGCCATGGAAAAACGCCGCCAAGCCGGCATGATCGAGCTGCTTGCCACCGGGTGACACCATCGTGAACGCGGGCGAAAAACGCGCGAGCAAATCAGCGCAATGTTCCGGCGCCGTGGTCTCGCCGGAAAGCCATGCGCGGATCAGCACATGCGTGGATAACACGTCGTCAAAACAGGGATTCGTTGTCTTCATTTTTTGCTTGCTCCATGGTGATGTAAAAGGTCGAGAACGGCGCGGTTGTCGATGCGCATGCACAGTGCCACAGGCAGCACGCACGCGCTGGCGGCCAGCGCAAAGCACCAGTGAAAGACCCGCGCCGCGCGCGCATGCAGGGCAGGGTCGTCCAGGGTGGCGATGCCCTGCGCCGCCAGCAAGCCATTCAGAAGTACGCTGAGCAGCGCCACGCCCAGGCAAAAGCCCAGCTGGCGGTTGATATTCCACACGGCGCTGGCCTGGCTCAGTTGCGCGTCGGGCGTGCGCAAGAACGCCGTGCTTTGCGCCGTGCTGCTGCACAACCCGCCGCCAAAGCCCATCACGGCATACGCGCCGGCCAGCCAGAACAGCTGATCGGCCGCAGCCACGCGCAGCAGCATCAGCATGCCCGCCGCCTGCAGCAGCGCACCAAAGATGAACAGGGGTTGCGGCCCCACGCGGCGGTAGCTTTTTCCCGTGAGCGAGATGGCCGCAAACGAGGCCAGCGCCCACGGCAGCATCAGCGCGCCCGCCGTCGACGCCGACATGCCCAGCACGCCCTGCAGGTACAGCATGGCCAGCAGGCTCACGCCCATGAAGACGCCCGGCACCAGCAAATACATCAGCATGGCAATGCGCAGCAGCGGTTCGGCGGCCAGGCGCAGGTTGAGCAGCGGCGTCGACTTGCGCAGCGCGCCGCGCACGTAGACCCATGCGCAGGCGGCGCCCAGGGCCAGCACGCCGGCGCCGGCCGGCAGCTCGCCCGGCGTGCCCAGCATGGTCAAGCCCAGCAACAGCAAAAGGATGGCTGTGCTGCCCGCCACAAGGCCGCCCGTGTCGAGGCGGGGCACTTGCGCGCGCGGCGGGTCGGGACGCAGCCAGCAAGCGGCCAGCAGCAGCGCCAGCGCGGCAAACGGCACGTTCAGGTAAAAAATCCAGCGCCACGACAGGCTGTCGACGATGACGCCACCCAAGGCGGGCGACAGGGCCGGCGCCAGCAAGCCCACCAGCATGATGACGGAGGACAGGCCGGGACGCTCGGCAGGCCGATACAGCTGGTAGGTCATGCTTTGCCCCAGCGGAATGAGCAAGCCGCCACCCAGGCCCTGCACGCAGCGCCAGGCGATCAGCGCCTCGATCGAGGGCGCCAGGCCGGCGCCGATGCTGGCGCATAAAAAAGTTAGCAACGATGCCATGAACACGGTTTTGCTGCCATAATAGGCAGCCAGCCAGGCGCTGGCCGGGATGACGATGGTCAGGCCGAGGATGTAGGCCGTACTGATCCAGGCCAGCTGCGCCACCGAGGCGTGCAGGGCATGGCCGATGTCGGGATAGGCGACGCTGGTGATGAACATGTTGATCAGGTCGACGAAAAACCCCAGCAGATAGATGGCCGCCACTTTTTTGCGATAGTCCATGGTGCTCCGAATGGCAAACGGCCAGCTTAAGCGCCTAGCGCCATTTGCGTAACGGGCCGGCCCCGATTACACTGTCAAACAAATTTTGACAAACCGCTGGAAGCCGCATGTTTATTCATTTTTATTTATGATCAGTCTCGACCGCCTGGGTATTTTCATCGCCATCGTCGATGCCGGTTCGCTGACGGCCGCCGCCGCCGTGCTGGGCCAGAGCAAGGCCGTCGTCAGTTTTAACTTGAAACAGCTGGAAGCGGAGCTGGGCGTGTCGCTGCTGACGCGCAGCACGCGCAGCCTGGCGCTGACCGACGTGGGGCGGCGCTTTTATGAGGATTGCCAGCGCGTGCTGAGCGAAGCCCAGGGCGCCATCGAAACGGCGCGCCAGGGCCACCAGGGCTTGCGCGGCACCCTGCGCCTGACGACCACCGTCGAATACGGCAGCCGCACGGTGATCCCCGCGCTGATCGCCTTTGCCGCCGCCCACCCGCAATTGCAGATCCAGCATTCCTCGTCGTCGTCGCATGAAGACCTGATCTCGGGCGGCTATGACCTGGCCATCCGCATGGGTTCACTCAACGACTCAAGCTACCGCGCCGCGCTGATCGAGCCGTATGCGATCTGGCCTGTCGCCTCGCCCGCCTACCTGGCCAGCCTGCCCGGCCGCGACATCGCCACCTTGCCCGACTTGCAGCGCGCGCGCTGGCTGGCGCACAGCCGCCTCAGCACGCCCCTGCGCTGGGAGGTGCACACGCCCGACGGTCCCGCCGCCTTTGCCGTACAGGACGACGCCGCCATCCATTCCGACTCCGCCTCGGCCCTGCTGGGCTTTGCCCTGGGCGGCTGCGGCGTGGCCCTGCTGCCGCAATGGCAGGTGGAGGGGGAAGTGCGCGCGGGACGCCTGCGCCGCCTGCTGCCCGACGTCGCCTTCCCGGAGCAGGGCGTGTATGCCGTGTATCCGAACACGCAGCATATCGCAGAAAAGGTGCGCGCCTTTATCGACTTTTTACGCACGTTCGTGGGCACGCCGGACTGAGATTTCACTTCGTCAATATTTGACGATGACAACGGTTTCCAAGGGGCAAACGAGCGCCCCTTTCGGTTTTCACGGCCTACACTGGAAGGACGTTGTTCACCGATTGGAGACCATCATGGCACATACATTGGCAGCAGTTTTCGCCGTCCGCGACATGGCCGAGCGCGCCCGGCACGACCTGATCACGGCGGGCTTTCCCGGCGCCAGCATCCGCCTGCACGATGCGGGCAGTGACGACTTTTCCGCCACGGAAAACATCCGCCGCGACGACAGCGACAGCCTGCTCGACAATATCAAGCATTTCTTTACGGATCTGTTCGGCAGCCACGCCGACCGCCACATCTATGCGGAAGCCGTGCGGCGCGGACATGTCGTGCTGACACTGGAAGGCGCGAGCGACGCCGATATCCAGCGCGCCACCGACCTCGTCGAGCGCTACGCGCCGCTCGACATCGATGCGCATGCCGACCACTGGCGCGCCGGCGGCTGGCAAGGCGCGCCGCACGACGACAGCGCAATGCGCCAGGGCGCCAGCATGCAATCGAGCGCGCCATCGCAGCAGGGCAACCTGAACGAAGCGGCGGCATCGCAGCAATTTGCGGGCGGCATGGCGCCGCCGTCATCGGGCGCGGGCGCCAACGCGCGCCGCTACCCCAGCGCCGACAACCTGCCAGGCACCAGCTACGACGACGAGCAGTACTACCGCAGCCACTGGAGCGCCACCTATGTCGCCACCGGCGCGCGCTTCGAGGACTACGATCCCGCCTACCGCTATGGCCATTCGATGGCCAGCAGCGACAGCTACCGGGGCCGCCCGTGGGACGACGTGGAAGCGGACCTGCGTTCCACGTGGGAGCACACGTATCCGCAATCAGCGTGGGACAACTTCAAGGCAGCTGTCAAACATGGCTGGGAACGCATCACTTCCTGATGCGCGCTGAGGGGGATAGCCCCCCCTCAGCGCCCCTCGTGCGTGAGCTTGAGGAAGTGGTTCAGGATGTGAAAATGGTCTTCGAAGAATTGCTCTTCCATGGCCGGCAGGGCGCTCACCGGCACCCATTGCGCCAGCGCCGCATCGTCGGCCGCCTTCACGGCCGGCAGCTGGCGCGTCTTCAGGTCAAAATAATGCGCATGCGTGATGGTGCGCCCGCGCTGGCTGCGGTCCGGATGGTCGAACACGGCTACGCCGACCAGCGCCTCGACGAGGGTGGGCGCCAGCACGCCCAGCTGGGTTTCTTCCGCCAGCTCGCGCAGGGCGCCCTGCAGCAGGCGTTCGCGCGGCTCCAGGAAACCACCGGGCAATGCCCACAGGCCCTTGCCCGGATAGCCGCCGCGGCGCACGAGCAGCACGTGGCCACCCGCCTGCACCAGCGCGTCGACAGTCGTGAAGATGGGCGGATACGGCGCCGCGCGCCAGCGCGCTTTATACGCTTCGATGGCGCGGTATTCCTGCACCAGCGGTGCATACCATGGCAACAAGGTCCACGCCTTCACATACTGGCCGATGGCGGCCGGCAGCAGCTGCGCCACGGCGCTCAGCGACACATCCACGTCTTCCGCTTCGAACAGCACGTTGCGGATGGCCGTCGCGCCGATGGGCGCACCGGGATCGATCTCCAGATTCAATAACTGCCAGTGCGGGAAGTGGTGCAGGTAATAACTGGTGGCATCCTTGAAGCAGGCCACCAGGGTGACGCGCTGCGCCGCGGGCAAGGCGCCCGCCACGGCGCGCCGCACGGCATCGGCCCACAAGCCATCGTCATAATAATCGCGCACGGCCACGTAATGCACGCGCGCGCGCTGCGCCTCGGGCAGGGTGGCGGCGATCATGGCGGCCCGCTCCTGCCACGTAAACGGATTCTTCGGACTGCGCGCATGGAAGGCGGAACCGAGCACCACCACCACCTGGGCGGCCGTCGTCAGCGCCTTCTGCAGCAAGCCCGCATGGCCATGGTGAAACGGCTGGAAGCGGCCGATCAGGATGGCCGCGTCGGCAGAATAAGTGAGGGTCATGCGTCGTCTCCGGTGGGGTAGTGGGCGGCGATCGGCAATTGGCGCCCGCTGCCAAAGGCGCGCGAACGCACGCGGATGATGGGCGCCGCCTGGCGCCGTTTGTACTCATTGCGGGCGACCATGCCGAGGATGCGCGTCACGAGGGCGCGGCCCTCGTCCGTCTCGCGCAGCTGGTCGACGAGGGTCAGCGCCTGCGCGCTTTCAGCCGCCGGCAGGCGGCGTCCCTCGATATGCCATTTGAGAATTTCATCGAGCACGGGATACGGCGGCAAACTATCGGTGTCGCGCTGGCCCGGCGCCAGCTCCGCCGATGGCGGTTTATCCAGCACGGCGACGGGTATCAGTTCGCGCCCGGCGCTGGCGTTGAGGTGGCGCGACAGGGCGAACACCTCCGTTTTATACAGGTCGCCGATCAATCCCAGTCCGCCGTTCGTGTCGCCATACAGGGTGCAGTAGCCCACCGAGATTTCGCTCTTGTTGCCGGTGGTGAGCAGCAGGGCGCCGAAGGCGTTCGAGTATTCCATCAATATCGTGCCGCGCACCCGCGCCTGCAGGTTTTCCAGCGGCAGCCCCTGCAGCCTGCCGTCGAAGGCTTGGGCATAGCCGGCTTCGTATTGCGCCACGATGTCGCGGATGGCATGCGTATGCAGGACGATGCCCAGGTTGGCGCACAGGGCGACGGAATCGGTAACGGAGCCGGCGCTGGAAAACACGGACGGCATGGTGATGCCCACCACGTTGTCGGCGCCCAGCGCCTCGACGGCCAGGGCCAGGGTCAGCGCCGAATCGATGCCGCCCGAACAGCCGACGACGACTTTCGTAAAGCGGCAGCGGCGCGCATAGTCGCGCAAACCGAGCACGATCTGGCGCCGCGCAAACTCCACGGCGGGGATGCCATCCGGATCCGGCACGGGAAACGCCGATCCATCGGGTCGCGTAAAACGGCCATCGGCAAAGCGCAGCAAGGGAAAATCCTCGACGAAGCGGGCCGCCTCGAATTGCACGCCGTCGCTCGGCGACATGGCGAACGAGGCGCCGTCGAACACCAGCTGGTCCTGGCCACCCACCTGGTTGACGAACAGCAGGGGCAGCTTGACGCGCGCGCAGGCGGCGCCAAACACGGCGTGGCGCTGCGCGCGCTTGCCGATGTCGGACGGGCTGGCGTTGATGCTGACGACAAGGTCGGGCCCCGCCGCGTGCAAGGCATCGAACGGATTGACGGCGTAGGCGCGGCCATCGTCGTTCCAGCCATCCTCGCAAATCATGAAGCCGACCTTGCAGTCGGCGATATCGAGGGTGCAGGCGCCGGGCGGGCCCGGCTCGAAATGCCGCCCCTCGTCGAAGATGCCGTAGGTGGGCAGCAGCTGCTTGTAGTATTCGGCCACGATGCGCCCGTCGCGTAGCGCCAGCAAGGCGTTGTACAGGGGCTTGCCGACGCCGGGATTGGGCCGCGCCGTGCCGATGACGGTGACCAGCGCCGGCCAGCGCGTGGATGCTTCCAGCAGCGTATCGAGCGCCTGCTGCATGTCGCGCAGGAAGGCGGCGTCCTCGAACAGGTCGCCCGGGTAATACGCGCACAGCGACAGTTCCGGGCACACGAGCAGGTCGGCGCCATCGTCGCTGGCACGCTGCATGCGCGCGATGATGGCGGCGACATTGGCGTCGAAATCGCCCACGGTGGGATTCATCTGCGCGAGGGCGATGGTCAGCATGGTGATCCTTCATTGGTTACGCGTGAAACCACTATCCTGCCTGAAATTTTCCTGAGCGTACTGATGCAATCGTGCAAGCCTGCCGGTCGGCTTGCTACAAGGTCTTGAGCCAGGCCCGCAAGCGCGTGCGCGCATTCGCATACGGCGATGCCGTGTTGAACTGGATCATGCGCCCCATCGTGTAATGCGTGTACCAGGGCTGGCCATACAATTGCGCGTCGTCGTGCGCCTCGATCAGCGCCAGCAGCTGGTTCTTCGCCTGTTCCAGGCGCTGCAGCAAGTCTTCCATGCCCAGTTCAGCATAGTCCGCATAGAAGCGCTGCGCCAATGTTCCCAGAGCGTTCCACGTGAAACCTTCGGCGGGAAAGGCGATATCCTCGATGCGTTTGCCGTCGCGCAGCTGCGCATGCCAGTGCAAGACCAGCTCGTTCCAACCCACCAGATAGGCGAGCAGGTCGCACACGCTCATGCGCGTGCCCGCCACTTTTCCTTCCAGCACGGGAGCCCGCGCCAGTGCGGGCGGCACGCGCCCTAGCTCCTGCATCAACTTTGCATACGTGCTGTTGATAGCTTCGATGAGTGCCTGCTTGCTGTCGGGGATCGCCATCACGCCTCCCGGCTCACCGGCAAGCCAGCCGCCTGCCAGTCATCGTAGCCGCTGCCGAGACGGCGCGCATGCAAGCCGTGCTGGCGCAGGGCCGCCACGGCCTGCACGGACAGCACGCAATACGGGCCGCGGCAATACGCGGCAATCTCTGCGTTCGCCGGCAATTCGCCAAGGCGGCGCTGCAAGTCATCAAAAGGAATATTGATCGCACCGGGCAAGTGGCCGGCGAAAAATTCCTGCGCGGGCCGCACGTCGAGCACAGTGATGCTCGCTTCGTGCATGCGTTCCAGCAACTCGTCGCCCGTGATCGCTTCCACGTGGTCGCCCCGGCTCAGCGCCTGCAGTTCGCTGCGCTGATGCTGCGCGTACACGTCCAGCGCGGCCAGCAGCTGCACGATGGGACCGCTGCCGAGCCGGTACAGCACGCGCTTGCCGTCGCGCCGCGCCTGCACGAAACCGGCGCGCCGCAACTGCTGCAAATGCTGGGACGTATTCGCCACGGACAAGCCCGTCAACTCCACCAGCTGCTCCACCGCATATTCGCCATGTGCGATCTGCTCGAGCAGGCGCAATCGCGGCGCGCTGCCTAAAATATGGGCAAAACCGGCGGAACCGGTGAGAAATTCGATATCGGCATTTTTCATTGACACGATGCTAGCACCCTTATAACATTCAAGCAATTAATTGAATGTTAGGAGCGGCAATGCAAATACTCTGGCTCGATGCGCTGGCCATCGGCGTGGGCGCGACGGCGGTGATGGATGTGTGGGCGGTGGCGTTAAAACGCTACTGGTGCATTCCTTCGCTGAACTTTGCGATGGTGGGGCGCTGGCTGGGCCATCTGCCGCGCGGCACGATCACGCACACCAACATCGCCCAGGCGGCGCCCGTGCGCGATGAAGCCATCCTGGGCTGGACGTTTCATTATGTGATCGGCGTGCTGTTTGCGGCCGTGCTGCTGGCGCTGGTGGGAGAGGAGTGGGTGCAAGGGCCGACGTTCGCGCCGGCCCTGCTGGCGGGTGTGCTGAGCGTGGCCGCGCCATTTTGCATCTTGCAGCCGGGCATGGGCGCCGGCCTGGCCGCCCGCAAGACGCCGCATCCGATGGCCGCCCGCCTGCGCAGCCTGATGGCCCACACGGCGTTCGGCATCGGTCTGTACCTGACGGCGCTGCTGTGGTCGACGGTCCGCTAGGAGGTCAGCGGCGGCACGGGTGTGGGCGCCGGCGCGGCTGCCACCGCCGACATGGCCGGCGCCTCCGGCTGGGCCGGCACGGTGCTCAGCACCATCGTGCTGGGCTTGGCGATGGCGATATGCGCCTCGTCCAGGCGCTTGAGCAGTTCGAACAGCAGCGCGCTGCGGATGCCCGACGTCAGGCGCGGCGACGAGGCAAAGCCGGTGGCGTTGAACAGCAACAGGCCATTGTCGATGCCATCGAGCTGCACGCTGGGCGGCGGCGTGTCGAGCACGTCGGGATTGTCGACAAAGACGGACAGGATCAGCGCGCGCGCCGCCTGCGCATCCGTGCCCAGCGGCAACGGCAGCTTGACCTGCACCAGGCCCAGCGGATTGGCCAGGGTCACGTTGCGCACCGTCTTGGTAATGAATTCCGAGTTCGGCACGATCACCGTGGAACGGTCGCCCAGTTGAATTTCCGTGGCACGCACATTGATGCGGCGAATGTCGCCCTCCACGCCACCCAGCGACACCCAGTCGCCCACTTTCACAGGACGTTCGGCCAATAAAATCAAGCCGGAAACGAAGTTCTGCACCACCGCCTGCAAGCCAAAACCGATACCCACCGACAAGGCTGACGCCACCCACGCGATGCGTTCCAGGCCGATGCCGGCCGCCGACAGGGCCAGCGCCACGGCCAGCACGCCGCCGATATAGCCGAACAAGGTGATGAACGACACTTGCATGCCCGTATCGAGATTAGTGGTCGGCAAATAACTGTTTTGCAGCCAGCGCTTGAACAGGCCCAGCGCAACAAAACCAACGAGCAGCACCAGCAGGGCCTGGATCAGCGCGGCAGGGCGGATCGCCACCTCGCCGATGGCCAGGCCATCCTGCAGCTTGCCGACCCGCTGGAACAGCTCGCCCGGACCTTCACCGAACGGCGCCAGCAGCAGCATCAGGGCCAGCAGCACGACGATGGCGCGGCCGATACCCGACAGCAGCACGGCCGCCTGGTCGCGCGCCTTGGGCGTGGCCAGTACAGGATGGGCCGCGTCCGGCGGCGGTGGCGTGGAGGCCAGCAGCATGCAGATATCGTCCACCAGCACCGTCAGCAGATAGGTGCTGCACACCACCACGATGACCCAGGCGATTTGCTTGGCGACAAAGCTGCCGAACGCCACATAGCCGATCAACAAGCTGATGACGCTCGACGCCAGCGCCAGCCACAACAGCACCGTGACGCAGCGCAGCCACAGGGGCGTGACCAGGGTGGCGGGATCGGCCTCGCGCAACTGGCGCCAGCAGCGCTCGGCGCGCATCAAGCCATAGGCGATGGTCGTGCTCATCACCAGGGCGACGATGCAGTTGACGGCCACAGCCGTCGACAGGCCCGCATTGATGACGATGGTGACCCGTTCCGTCGCCCACACGAGCACGACGATGAAGGAAAACATCGACGGGAAGTTGCGCATGCGGTGCGCCAGCGCATCGGGCAGGGGCAGCAGACGCCACGACACGCGGCGCGGCGACAGCAGCGCGTGACCGAGTCCCGCCGTAAAACCGGCAAAGCAGATGATGCCGATCAAGCTGCTGAGGAAAGTCGAGGTTTTTTCGGACAGGCCACCCTCCCAGCGCAGCCCCATGGCCAGCAATTCCGCCACCAGGCCCGGCGTGGCCAGCGCCAGCACCAGCACGGCCAGCGCATGCAGCGAGCGGCGCAAGCGGCCATGCGGCACGCGCGTGGACGTCACCACCAGCAAGTAGCGCGAAGCCCAGACGCTGGCGCCGATCACGGCCACGATGGCGGCCAGCAAGCCGCCCCAGGCCGACCACGGCGTGGCGCCTGCCGCATTCGCCAACTCCAGCTCCAGCGCGCGCAGGCGCTGCAGGTTCTGCGGCAATTCCGCATGCAGCTGTTTCCAGAACGAACCGGCGAGTATCGAGGCCGTGCGCTCGCCCAGGCGCGCCTGCAACTGGGCGCGGCGCACCGTCGACACCTGTTCCGAGGCCTGCGTCGCTTCCACGGCCAGCAGGCGCGCCAGTTTGACCTGCGCATCGAGCGCGCTGCTGGTGCGGTCCAGCTGGCTGCGCTGCGCCGCCACGTCGGGCGCATCTTTCGTACCCGCCGCCGGCTTGCCCAGCTCGGCCAGCCGCGCCTGCACGCTGGAGAGCGTGGGCGCGAGCGCATCGGCCACCTTGTCCGCCTCGGCGCTGGCCGCCAGCGCATCAGCCCGCATCTGCGACAGGGTCGCATCATCGAGCTCAGCCTCGCCATCGAGCGCCTTCTGGATACCGGTGATCTGCTTGCGCAAGCCATCGAGACGCTGGTCGGCCGTGGCGGCGTCATCGACGGGCTGCGACCAGGCGGGCGGCGGGGCGAGCGAGCACGCCAGCAGCAAGGCCAACAGGAAGGGGAAGAAACGGAGACGGAAAGAAGTCATGCGGACCTATGGCTGGAAATGAGAAAAACGGCCGGATTGGCAGCAGCGCCAGTCATGGCGTGCTGCCCGGCAGGTGCCTGCCAATATAGCTGAAAACGCGGGCAAGCCGCAGGACAGGCGGAACTGGCGTGTGCCCCGGGGAGAAACTAGGTATATTGCCCTATGGAAATATCATTCGAAAAGGTCTAGGATCGTCGTCCGCTTGGCGGCGCGGCAGCCATCTGTACGCCGCCGACCTTTTCACCATTCCCTCCGTATTGAGACAGCCATGAAGTTTTTATCCCATCTGACCATCGGTACACGCCTCGCCACAGGCTTTGGCACCATCGGCGCCATGCTGATCATCATCTCTTGCCTGGGCATTGCCATGCTGGGCAAGATCAACCAGGGCACCGGCCATATCGTGCATGACAGCATGCCCAAGATCGAGCTCGCCAACAGCGTGTCGGCCAACATCAACGATATCGCCATTGCGCTGCGCAACATGATGCTCAGCGCCGATCCGGCCGACCAGCGCAAACAAACGGACTCCATCCTGGCTGCGCGCCAGGCGGCGGCCGGCAATCTCGGCAAGCTCGCGAACATGCTCGATTCCGACCGAGAGCGCGCGTTGCTGGCCAAGATGAACGACGCCAACACCCGCTACGCGCAGGGGCAGGAGACCTTGCTTGAACTGATCCGTAACGGCACGCCGGACGACAGCAGCGCCTACCTGTACGGCCAGCTGCGTCCCGTATTGCTCGTCTATAAACAGTTGATTGCTGAACAGATCAGCTTGCAAAATACCCTGGCCAACACGGCGGGCGACAACGCGAATGCCACTTATGCCAATACGCGCACCTTGCTGATCGGCATGTCGCTGGCGGCACTGGCCATCGCGGCGGCGTTGGCGTATGGCATCACGCGCTCGATCACCGGCCCCGTCACCACGGCGCTGCAGGTGGCCAACACGGTGGCCGCAGGCGATTTGCGCAGCCAGATCACCGTGCATTCGCGCGATGAAATGGGACAACTGTTGCAGGCACTCAAGCGCATGAACGACAACCTGGCGCAAACGGTGGGCACGGTGCGCGCCGGCACGGAAACGATCGCCTCGGCCTCGTCCGAAGTAGCGGCAGGCAGCCTGGACCTGTCTGCGCGCACGGAGCAGCAAGCCAGTTCGCTGGAAGAGACAGCCTCTTCCATGGAAGAACTGACCTCGACCGTCAAGCAGAATGCCGACAATGCGCGCCAGGCGCATGTGCTGGCCGATACGGCCTCCGGCGTGGCGCAGCGCGGCGGCGCCGTCATCGCGCAAGTGGTAGCGACCATGCGGCAAATCGATGCCTCGTCAAGCAAGATTGCCGACATCATCGGCGTCATCGATGGCATCGCCTTCCAGACCAACATTCTGGCCTTGAACGCGGCCGTGGAAGCGGCGCGCGCGGGCGAGCAGGGCCGCGGCTTTGCCGTCGTGGCCACGGAAGTGCGCAGCCTGGCGCACCGCTCCGCTGCCGCGGCCAAGGAAATCAAGACCCTGATCGACGACTCGACCCAGACCGTGGCGGCGGGCAGCGAGCTCGTGCATCAGGCCGGCAACACCATGAGCGACCTGGTCGACAGCGTGCGCCGCGTCACGGACATCATGGAAGAAATCACCTCGGCCAGCGCGGAACAGACGGCCGGCATCGAGCAAATCAACCAGGCCATCAGCGAGATGGACAACGTCACCCAGCAAAACGCGGCCCTGGTGGAAGAATCGGCGGCGGCCGCCGCTGCCATGCAGGAGCAGGCGGCTACGTTGGCGCAGGTGGTGAGCGCCTTCAAGCTGGACGCCGGCGCACCGGCAAGCAAGCCGGCAATCGCCGCGACAACCGTACCGCGCCAGCAAGCCGTCGCCCTGCGCGTGCCGGCGGCCAGGAAAGCTGCACCGGCAGCAACGGCGTCATCCGACTGGGAAGAGTTCTAAGGCAGCAACGCCACAGGTGCCTCTCGGCGCCTGTGGCGTCATGCAGCATGGCTGCTTCCTGCTACGCGATCTGATCCATGTCAATCAACAATCAAATTTGACACGACGCGGCTAGGCCGATAGTTCTCTCCGGATGATGTCTGCGCCAGCACTGAGCGCATTGAGTTTGCCTCTGGCTACGTGACGAGACAAGGGCGCCATGCCGCAGTTGGTGCTAGGGTAGAGTTTGTCGGCATCGACAAAGCGCAGCGCCTTGCGCAGGGTGTTGGCCACTTCCTCCGGCGTTTCAATGGTATTGGATGCCACGTCGATGGCCCCGACCATCACTTTTTTACCGCGTATGAGTTCAATCAGGTCGATGGGAACACGCGAGTTGTGGCATTCCAGCGAGATGATGTCGATATTCGATTTCTGCAGCTTGGGGAAAGATTCCTCGTATTGACGCCACTCGGACCCCAGCGTATTTTTCCAGTCCGTATTGGCCTTGATGCCGTAACCATAGCAAATATGCACGGCCGTTTCGCACTTGAGCCCTTCGATCGCCCGCTCCAGGGTGGCAATCCCCCAATCATTCACCTCATCAAAAAAGACATTGAACGCAGGTTCGTCAAACTGGATGATGTCGACGCCGGCCGCCTCCAATTCCCGGGCTTCCTGATTGAGGATCTTGGCAAATTCCCAGGCCAGCTTTTCGCGGCTCTTGTAGTGGCTGTCATACAGCGTATCGATCATCGTCATCGGACCTGGCAGGGCCCATTTGATCGGCTGCGTGGTTTGCTGGCGTAAAAACTTGGCGTCGTCAACAAACACCGGCTTCGGGCGGCTCACGGCGCCAACGACGGTCGGCACACTCGCATCATAGCGGTCGCGGATTCTGACAGTCTCGCGTTTGTCAAAATCGACGCCGCTCAGATGCTCGATGAACGTGGTGACAAAATGCTGACGGGTCTGCTCGCCATCGCTGACAATATCGATCCCCGCCTGCTGCTGTTCCTGCAGTGACAAACGCAAGGCATCCTGTTTGCCCTCGATTAATTCCTCGTCCTGCAATTTCCACGGCGACCAGAGTTTTTCAGGTTGGGCAAGCCAGGAAGGTTTCGGCAAGCTGCCGGCGGTCGAGGTAGGCAATAATTTTTTCATGGTGGTGATTTCGTGTGTTGGTTGGTCAGAGAGCGTAACTGGCAGTCCACTGTTCAAGAATATTCTTGTATGGCTTGATGAAATGCTCTTCCGTATATTTGCCCTGCTTGACTGCCAGCTGGCTGCGCTCTTCCCGGTCATAGACAATCTGCGTCAATGAATAGTCCTGGTTCTTCAGGCTCGGCTGATACGACTTGCCTGCCGCCGAATTGGCGTTGTAAATCTCGGGGCGGTAAATCTTCTGGAACGTCTCCATCGTGCTGATGGTGGCGATCAGCTCAAGATTGGTGTAGTCGCCAAGCAGGTTGCCGATGAAATAAAACGCCAATGGGGCGGCGCTATCTGGCGGCATGAAGTAGCGAACCTGCATGCCCATTTTTTCAAAATATTGATCCGTCGAGGAAAATTCATTTTGTTGATACTCGACGCCCAATACGGGATGCTGATTCCCCGTCCGGTGATAGACCTTGCTGCTCGAGGCGCTGATGCAGATGACAGGCGGCTTGCTGAAGCGCTCTTTGTACGTATGTGATTTGACAAAGTGCCGGAACAGCTTGCCATGAAAATCGCCGAAATCGTCGGGAGCCGTGAAGGTGGATTGATTGTTGTTATGCTCAGGCAGCAGCACGCTGAAGTCGTAATCGCGCACGTAGGAAGAGAAATTATTCCCCGCGATCCCATCGATGCGTTCACCGGTTTTTTTGTCGATAACGGTCGGTTTCAAGATCTCGATCAACGGGATATTACTGCCTTCGACATCAATATTCAGCTCCACCGAGATGATTTCAAGTTCTACCGAATAGCGGTCGCCGTTCGGGTTGTCCCAATGCGCCAGGTTGTTGAAGCGGTTGTCTATCATCCTCAGGGTATTGCGCAGGTTTTCCTGGCGACTGTTTCCCCGGGCCAGATTGGCAAAATTGGTCGTCAGGCGCGTATTGTCCGATGGATGATAGTTTTCATCGAAAACAATGCTCTTGATACTGAATATAAAATCTTTGCTCATGGTGATCTGGTGTCCTGATTTTTGCGAATAATGTATGTGTTGATGGCTGAGCGTCGTGATGCGTATCAGGCTGCGACCAGCTCTTCAGCAGTGGCAGATCTCGCATGGCGCGTCAAGTCGAGCAAGGGCAATGCCCGTTGCACCGCCAGCGTGGCCCGCTGGATCAGGGCTTCGTCCTGCAGGCGGTAGTCGAGGAAATCCTTGTCGGTCGCATACACACCCAGCGGTAATGTGCGTGCCTGGAAAAAGCTGAACAGCGGCCGCAACTGGTGGTCGATCATCAGGGCATGGCGCTCGCTGCCGCCGGTGGCCGCCAGCAGGACCGGCTTGTCGATCAAGGCGTCCTGGTCAATGAAATCGAAGAAGTGCTTGAACAGTCCCGTGTATGCGCCGCGGTAGACCGGTGTTGCCACCACCAGGATGTCGGCTTGCTCGACCGCTGCAAGTTCCCGCTCCACCGTATCGGGCAGGTGGGAGCGCCAGACCGCGCCGGCAAGCTGCGGTGCGAGCTGGCCCAATTCGACCAGGCGTTGTTCGCACAGCACTTCATCGGCGATCAGGTCCATCAGGTGCTCGGCCAGGGCTGCTGCCTTGGAAGGGCGTTGCAGCCCGCCGGAAACCGCGACTAAACGAAGTGGACGTGTCATGTTTGCTTTCATGTGGATGGATGCGCCAGGGCCGAAAGAGTGCAGGCAACAAGGGAATCGATGATAGCGGCGGGAATCGATGAAGTATAATGGTCTTATTTCATACATCCATGAACATGGCTCATCTCAATGCTTGAACGCATCCACCTCAGCATCGTCCAGCAGGTCGAGAAACAAGGGTCGCTGACGGCTGCCGCAGGCGTGCTGCACCTGACCCAGTCGGCCCTGAGCCACAGCATGAAGAAGCTGGAACAGCAACTGGGCACCGACGTCTGGCTGCGCGAAGGGCGCAACCTGCGCCTGACGCAGGCCGGCCAGTATCTGCTGGCGGTGGCGAACCGGGTGCTGCCGCAACTGGATCTGGCCGAAGAACGCCTGGGCCAGTTCGCGCAGGGCGAGCGCGGTGCGCTGCGCATCGGCATGGAGTGCCACCCTTGCTACCAGTGGCTGCTGAAGGTGGTGTCGCCGTATCTGGCCGCATGGCCCGACGTGGATGTGGACGTCAAGCAAAAGTTCCAGTTCGGCGGGATCGGCGCGCTGTTCGGCTACGAAATCGACTTGCTGGTCACGCCCGACCCGCTGTACAAGCCGGGGCTGACATTCGAACCCGTGTTCGACTACGAGCAGGTGCTTGTCGTGGCCAAGGGCCATGCCCTGGCTTCGGTGGCCTATGTGCAGCCTCAGCAGTTGACCCGGGAAGTGCTTATCAGCTACCCCGTGGACATCGAGCGCCTGGACATCTATAACCAGTTCCTGCTGCCGGCCGGTGTCACGCCCAAGCGCCACAAAGCCATCGAAACCACCGACATCATGCTGCAGATGGTGGCCAGCGGCCGCGGTGTGGCCGCCCTGCCGCGCTGGCTGGTCGAGGAATACGCGGCCAAGATGGACGTGGTACCTGTGCGGCTGGGTGTGCACGGCATCGCCAAGCAAATTTTCCTGGGAGCACGCGAGACGGACACCGCCATCGACTACGTGCGGGCCTTCATTCAACTGGCACGCCAGCCGGCCAGCGCCAGTGCGCAGTGACCGCAGCGACGCCATGGGTCATCTCTTGATGCATCCCGCTCAGCCCAGACCTGCCGGCAACATCACGCACGCCTATTCCCTGGAAGTCAGTGCGAAGGACATGCCGGCGTTGAGCGCGGCGGCGCCGCGGATAGCGCCCGCATCCACCATTGCCATTCCCTACCTGCCACGCGAGGACAACGACGCGCGGCTGGCCGCGGCGCGGACCGTGCGCAGCCTCGGCTTTGAACCCATGCTGCACCTGTCTGCGCGCCGGATTGCCTCGCTTGCCGAGTTTGAGTCGCTCATCCAGCGCGCGGTCACCGAAGCGGGCGTCGAGCGCTGCTTCGTGATCGCCGGCGATCCGTCCACCCCGATGGGGCCGTTTTCCGACAGTGCCTCGCTGATCGACACGGGCGTGTTCGAGCGCGCGGGAATCAAAGTGATCGGCGTGGGTGGTCACCCGGAAGGCCATCCGGTGATGAGCACGGCCGAACAGTGGGAGGTGCTTGAACGCAAGTGCGACAGCATCGGCAAGCGCGGCATGGCGCCCTTGATCGTCACGCAGTTTGCGTTTGATGCCGACATCGTGTTGACGTGGTTGAAAACGCTGCGCGAGCGTGGCATTGACCATCCCGTGCGCGTGGGCGTCCCGGGCCCCGCCAGCATCGCGGTGCTGGCCCGTTATGCCGCAGTATGCGGCGTCAGTGCCTGCGCATCGATGTGGTCCAAGTACGGCGTGTCCATCGGCAAGCTGTTCGGCACGGCAGGACCGGATCTGTTTGTCGAGCGCCTCACCGCCGGGCTGACTGAAGCACATGGCGTGGTCAGCCTGCATTTCTTTCCCTTCGGCGGCATCGCACAATCCGTCAAGTGGATAGAGCAGTACCGTTCCCGCACCGGCCCAGGCCCTTGAGCATCCGGTGTGACGAGCGCCTCTCTGGCGGCACCACGCCGCCAGAGAAGGGCAACATCCCGCCTGCTTACTCCACCGTCACCGATTTGGCCAGATTGCGTGGCTTGTCCACATCCGTGCCGCGCGCCAGCGCCGTGTGATACGCGAGCAATTGCAGCGCGACCACGTGCAGGATCGGCGACAGGTCGCCGTAGTGCTCGGGCAGGCGGATGACGTGCAGGCCTTCGCCGGAGCTGATGCGCGAATCGACGTCGGCGAAGACGTACAGCTGGCCGCCGCGGGCGCGCACTTCCTGCATGTTCGATTTCAGCTTTTCGATCAGGGCGTCGTTCGGCGCGATGGTGACGACGGGCATTTCATTTGTCACCAGGGCCAGCGGGCCATGCTTCAGTTCGCCGGCCGGATACGCTTCGGCGTGGATATACGAGATTTCCTTCAGCTTCAGCGCGCCTTCCAGGGCGATCGGGTAATGCATGCCGCGGCCCAGGAAGAGGGCGTTTTCCTTGCGGGCGAACTCTTCGGACCAGGCGATGATCTGCGGTTCCAGCGCCAGCACGGAAGCGATGGCGACGGGCAGGTGGCGCATGGCTTTCAGGTGCGCCGCTTCCTGTTCTTCGCTCAAGTGGCCATTGACTTGCGCCAGGCACAGGGTCAGCAGGAACAGGCCGGCCAGCTGCGTGGTAAACGCTTTGGTGGAGGCCACGCCCACTTCCACGCCGGCGCGCGTGATGTAGGCCAGGGCGCATTCGCGCACCATGGCGCTGGTGGCCACGTTGCAGATGGTCAAGGTGTGCTGCATGCCCAGGCTGCGCGCATGTTTCAGGGCGGCCAGGGTGTCGGCCGTTTCGCCGCTTTGCGAAATCGTCACCACCAGCGTGTTCGGGTGCGGCACGCTGTCGCGGTAGCGGTATTCGCTGGCCACTTCCACGCTGACGGGCACCTTGGCGATCGACTCGATCCAGTATTTGGCCGTCATGCCCGCATACGAACTGGTGCCGCAGGCGAGGATCAGCACGCGGTCGATCTGCTTGAAGATTTTATAGGCGTCGTCGCCGAACAGTTCCGGCATGATGCCCGTCACGCCTTCGAGCGTGTCGCCGATGGCGCGCGGCTGTTCAAAAATTTCCTTTTGCATGTAATGGCGGTACGGGCCTAGCTCTGCCGCGCCCGTGTGCGCATGCACGGTTTTCACTTCGCGCTCGACGGGCTTGCCATCGACGTCGACGATCCAGCAGCGCGACAGTTGCAGGTCGACCACGTCGCCTTCTTCCAGGTAGATGATCTGGTCCGTCGTGCCGGCCAGCGCCATGGCGTCCGACGCGACAAAGTTTTCACCATTGCCCAGGCCGACGATCAGGGGCGAGCCCTGGCGCGCGGCGACCACGCGGTGCGGTTCGTCGCGGCAGAAGACGGCAATCGCATACGCGCCGTCGAGGCGTTTCACGGCCTGCTGCACGGTTTCAAATAAATCGCCGTTGTACATGTGCTCGACCAGATGGGCGATCACTTCCGTGTCCGTCTGGCTCTGGAAGACGTAACCGAGGGCCGTCAGTTCGGCGCGCAGTTCGTCGTGGTTTTCGATGATGCCGTTATGCACCAGCGCCACGCGGGCGTTCTCTTCCGTTGGGGAAAAGTGCGGGTGGGCATTGAAGGAGACAGGGGCGCCATGCGTGGCCCAGCGCGTGTGGGCGATGCCCGTAAAACCGCTCAAGCCTTCTTCGGCGATCTGCTTTTCCAGCTCGGCCACGCGCGAGGTGGAGCGCGAACGCTGCAAACGGCCATCCGCATGCAGGGCGATGCCGCAGGAATCGTAGCCGCGGTATTCCAGGCGCTTCAAGCCTTCGACCAGGATGGGAGTGATATTACGTTGCGCTACCGCGCCGACGATGCCGCACATGGAAACCTCTGTCTAAAATTTAATCAATGCACGCATGCTAATGCAGAGTGAATGAAATATGCTTTCTAAATCCGTGTATTTTTGACTGAATATTTCACACTTATTTTGTGATGAAATATTATTTCATTTAGAATCGATTTATTTTCCAATTCATCACAATCATGAACGATAGCAACATTACCCTCGACGAGATCGATCGTCGCATCCTGAACGCCCTGCAAATTGATGCATCGCAAACCAACAGCGAGCTGGCGCAAGCGGTGCACGTTTCGGCGCCTACCTGTTTGCGGCGGGTCAAGCATTTGCGGGAAAGCGGCGTCATCGAGCGGCAAGTGGCCATCGTCGCGCCGCAGCTGGTGGGCGCGCGCCTGACGGCCATCGTGGAAATCACGCTCGACGTGCAGGCGGCGGAGCGCATGGCGGAATTCGAGCAACTCGTGGCGGACGAGCCCGCCGTGTTGCAATGCTACCGCGTCTCGCCCGGGCCCGATTTCGTGCTGATGGTGCAGGTGGCCGACATGCCCGCCTATCACGCGCTGGCGCACCGCCTGTTCGCCGCGCACGCGAATGTGCGCAACGTGAAAAGCTATTTTTCCACGTTCCGCAGCAAGTTCGAGACGCGCATCGCTGTGTAAACCCGGCTGGCAGGGAAGTTATCCCTGCTTATCCTCACTTTTCTGCATGCTTACGCACAAGTTTATCCACAGCATGAAAATCACCGATGTCCACGGCTGCCACAATCCCATCTCGCATGAGGTTTCTCAAGAAATGTGGATCGGCTCCCAGCTAAAACTTATCCCGCCTTATCCTTCGCTTGCCCACGCCTTAGTCACAGGCTTTTACACAGCTTTACCCACAAGCGGCCCGCATAAATAGGCCACAAATATCTTTAGAATACAAAGACTTACAAGTTATTCATGACTTATTCTCAGATTACGCACAAGTTTATCCACAATCCAGACAAGCAAACTCAGGGGATGCTTTGCTTGTCTACACAGACTGGCATGTACGCTCGATCGGCAAGCTGGGCCAGATAACTTATCCCAAGTTTTCCACCGCTTTTTCACCACTTATACGCAGCTTATACCTGGCTTATCCATCACTTCTCAGCATGCTTGTTCACATGCTTATCCACACTCGATAATGTAGAAGAAATATTGAGTGCGAAGAATGGCGCAACTTATCCCGGGTTGCCAGCCAACTCTCCACAGGATTATCCACAGGCATAAAAAACGCCGCCAGCCCGGACAGGCTGACGACGTCATGCGTACCGAGGGCGGGGTGCTTATTTCTTGATTTTTACGGGACGCGTCCAGCCGTCGATGGTGACCTGGCGCGCGCGCGACACGGTCAACTTGCCGGCCGGCGCATCTTTCGACAAGGTCGTGCCGGCGCCCAGCGTGGCTCCCTTGCCGACGGTGACGGGCGCGATCAGCTGGCTGTCGCTGCCGATAAAAGCGTCGTCTTCAATTACCGTGCGGAACTTGTTCACGCCATCGTAGTTGCAGGTGATCGTGCCAGCGCCGATGTTGACCTTCGAGCCGATGGTGGCGTCGCCGATGTAGGCCAGGTGGTTGGCCTTGCTGTGCGCGGCGATCTGGCTGTTTTTCACTTCGACGAAGTTACCGATGTGCACGTCTTCCGCCAGGACCGTGCCCGGGCGCAGGCGCGCGTACGGGCCGATGATGGAAGCGGCGCCGACGACGGCGTCCTCGATATGGCAGAAGGGCTTGATGTGCGCGCCAGCGGCCACCGTAGCATTGATGAAGACGTTGTTGGCGCCCACGCGCACGCCATCGCCCAGTTCGACTCTGCCTTCGAACACGCAGCCGACATCGATGGTGACATCGCGGCCGCAAATCAGTTCGCCGCGCACGTCGATGCGGGCCGGGTCCAGCAGGGTCACGCCCCGCTCGAGCAGCGCTTGCGCGATATTGTTCTGGTGGATGCGTTCGAGCTGGGCCAGCTGCACCTTGCTGTTGACGCCCGCCACTTCCCACACGGCGGCCGGGTGGGCCGACGTGACGGCCACGCCATCGGCGACAGCCTGGGCAACGATATCGGTCAGATAGTATTCCCCTTGGGCATTGTCATTCGACAGGGCCGACAGCCATTGTTTCAGTTGTACGGTGGGCGCGACCATGATGCCGCTGTTGATTTCCTTGATGGCGCGCTCTTCTGGCGTGGCATCCTTTTCCTCGACGATGCGCACGATGGCACCGTGCTCGCGCACGATGCGGCCCAGGCCAAAGGGATCGTCCTGTTCCACGGTCAAAATGGCCAGCTTGTCCTGGCCCGCCGCCTGCACCAACTGCTGCAGGGAAACGGCGCTGGTCAGCGGTACGTCGCCGTACAGGATCAGGGTCGGCACGCTGTCATCGAGCAAAGGCAGCGCTTGTTGCACGGCATGACCGGTGCCCAGTTGCTGCGCCTGCTCGGCGGCATCGATCTGCACGGCATGGTTCACCTTGTAGCCGTCGAGCAACTTCAGCACCGCTGCGCCCCCATGCCCGTAAATCACGCATAATCGGGACGGCGCCAGGCCGCGCGCCGTGTCGATGACGTGCGACAACAGCGGCTTGCCCGCCAACGGGTGCAATACCTTGGGCAGTGCCGACTGCATGCGTTTGCCCATACCGGCAGCGAGAATGACAACGTTCATAGACCGTCTTTTATAAGTTAAGAATATGAAAAAGTTTAACACGCAGGCCCCGTTTTCCACGCCCTTTGGCCGTTTTACTTATGCCCTGCTGGCCATCGTGCTGGTCGTCATGGCCGGCTGCAGCGGCTTGCGTCTGGCCTACAACAATGGCGATACCGTACTGTACTGGTGGCTGAACGCGTATGTCGACCTGGACCGCGACCAGAAGGGCTGGGTGCGCGACGATATCGACAAGCTGTTCGACTGGCACCGCAAGACGCAATTGAAGGATTACGTGGAAATCCTGCGCACGGGCCAGAAGCAGCTGCAAGGCAATACCACGCAGGCAGACCTGATGGCGGACTACAGCGAGATCAAGCAGCGCACCCAGGCGCTGCTGCTGAAAGCGGCGCCCGAGCTGGCCGACCTGGCGCGCTCGCTCAAGCCCGAGCAGATCGCGCAGATGGAAAAGAAGTTCAAGTCGAACAATGATGATTACCGCAAGAAATACCTGAGCGGCGACCAGGAAAAGCGCCAGAAACTGCGCTACAAGAAAGCCATGGAGCAATTCGAACTGTGGTTCGGCAGCTTCAGCAGCGAACAGGAAGCCATCATCCGCAAGGCGTCCGACGCGCGTCCGCTGAACAATGAGATCTGGCTCGACGAACGCATGCGGCGCCAGCAGAATGTGTTGAACCTGGTCAAGAAAGTTCACCAGGAAAAACTCGGCAAGGAAGCCAGCGCAGCCCTGATCACGACCCTGATCAAGGACAGTTTCGAGCGCCTGGAACATTCGGAGCGCAAGGCCTTCTTCGATGCCTACGAAAGCAGCACGGCGCAGATGGTCTTGACGGTGATCAAGATCGCCACGCCGGCGCAAAAGGCCCATGCCGTCAAGCGCATCCAGGGCTGGATCGACGATTTCAATTCCCTGGCCACGCAACCCAAATAGAGCGGCAGCGCCAGCAGGGGGGAGGGGGCCATATGCTATAGTGGCCGCCACCGAATTGAAGAAATCCCCATGCAAAAGAAAATTAAAAAACCCGCCAAAGTCCCCGTCCATCACGCGCCGCCACCGAACCAGGTACGCATCATCGGCGGCCAGTGGAAGCGCTCCGTGCTGCCTGTTTTGCAGGCACTGGGCTTGCGCCCGACGCCGGACCGCGTGCGCGAAACCGTGTTCAACTGGATCAATCACTTGCGCGACGGCGACTGGGCCCATGCCCAGGTGCTGGACCTGTTCGCCGGCAGCGGCGCGCTGGGTTTTGAAGCGGCCAGCCGCGGCGCCGCCGCCGTCACCATGGTCGATACGCATACGCCCGTGATCCGCCAGCTGGAAGAGAACAAGGTGAAATTGCGCGCCGACAACGTGCAACTGCTGCGCGGCGACGCCCTGCTGACGGCGCAAGGCCTGGCAGCGCGCGGCCAGCGTTACGACCTGATCTTCCTCGATCCGCCCTACCAGCAGGATTTCCTGGCGAAAGTGTTACCGCTGTGCGCCAACCTGCTCAAGGAAGGCGGCATGGTGTACGCGGAATCGGGCTTGCCGCTGGTCTTCGATGAAGCCAGCGCACTGGAAAAACCGGAGTGGATGGCGCCGTGGGAAGTCATCCGCGCCGACAAGGCGGGCACCGTTTATTATCATTTGCTAACTTACAACAAAGTGCCGGCAACTGCCTGAATCTGCCTATAAATGAGGCAAAAAGGCTCCCTGCCCCGAGGCACAGCACCAAGGTGGTCACCAATTTCAGGCATAATGCGCGTCTATATTGGTGCATCGTCAGGGAGCCGCAATGGTTGTAGCCGTTTATCCAGGAACATTCGATCCGCTCACGCGCGGTCATGAAGATTTGGTGCGCCGCGCATCGGGTCTGTTTGACAAGCTGATCGTCGGTGTCGCCGACAGCAAGAACAAGCAGCCGTTTTTCTCGCTCGACGAACGCCTGGAAATTGCCAACGAAGTGCTCGGCCACTATCCGAACGTGCAAGTGGAAAGCTTTTCCGGCCTGCTCAAGGATTTCGTGCGCAAGCATGAAGCGCGGGTCATCGTGCGCGGCTTGCGCGCCGTCTCCGACTTCGAATACGAATTCCAGATGGCGGGCATGAACCGCTACCTGCTGCCCGATGTCGAAACCATGTTCCTGACGCCATCCGACCAGTACCAATTCATTTCGGGCACCATCGTGCGCGAAATCGCGGCGCTGGGCGGCGACGTCTCCAAGTTTGTCTTCCCCTCGGTGAACCGCTGGCTGCAAAACAAGATTGCCGCCAACGCTGCATCATCGCAATAAGTAAGAGTGAAATCATGGCATTACTGATCACCGACGAATGCATCAATTGCGACATTTGCGAGCCCGAGTGCCCGAATGACGCGATCTACATGGGCGCGGAAATCTACGAAATCGATCCCAACAAGTGCACCGAATGCGTGGGCCACTTTGACGAGCCGCAATGCCAGCAAGTGTGCCCCGTCAGCTGCATCCCCTTCAATCCCGCCTGGCGCGAAAGCCCGGAGCAATTGATGGCCAAGTACGAACGCCTGCAGGCGGAACTTCCCGCCGCAAAAACCTGAGCATTTCTCCCACCCCACTTCTGGGCCACTTCTGCGTGGCGCCAGCTTCTGCCAACTGTTCTACACTGTGTGCTGACTTATCCACAGCCCATGGTTTCCACGGAGGTAGAAGATGCAAATATGCACATCGCGTTTGGGCCGCTCCCTCGCTGCCATCGGCCTGTGCGCCGCCCTGGCACAAGCAGCGCTGGCCGTCGAGATCGGCGGCGTCAAGCTGGACGACACGGTGCAGCTGGCCAGCCGCGAGTTGAAACTCAACGGCGCCGGCGTGCGCTACAAGGTCATCTTCAAGGTCTACACGATTGCGCTGTACCTGCCGGAAAAGAAAACCCAGCTGGCCGACATCCTGGCGCTGCCCGGACCGCGCCGCCTGGAAATCGTCATGCTGCGCGACATCACCTCGGACGAGCTGGGGCAAGCCTTCATGCAGGGCTTGAAGCGCAGCTCCGACCAGGCCGACCGCACGCGCCTGCTGAGCCAGACGATGCAGTTCGGCGCCATGTTCGAAATGGTGCCCGGCCTGAAAAAGGGCGACATTCTCACCGTGGACTGGCTGCCGGAGGAAGGCACGTTGTGCAAGCTGAACGGCAAGCAGGTGGGCGACATGGTGCCGGACCTGGCCTTCTATAATGCGCTGCTGAAAATCTGGATCGGCGCCCACCCGGCCGACACCTTGTTGCGCGCGCATTTGCTGGGCGACATGGCCTGAAGCGGCCTGAACGAAAACGCGGGCGTAAAAAAGCCGGCTCGCGCCGGCTTGTCATCTGCAACAGTTGATCGCTCAGACGCGCGTCGACAGGGCACGCAGCTCGGCGGCATTGCTTGGCGACACGCCATCCATCTTGCCCAGGGTGCGCTTCAAGGCTTGCGCTTCGCGCATCTGCTGGCGTGCCAGGCGCTCTTCGCGGCTCAGCTTGGGACGCACCAGCAGCACCATGGCGCGGGCGATCCCCACCAGCAAAGGCTTGAACAGCAGGGCGAAGGCGCCCACGGCCACGATCACCAGCACGAGTTGCAGGGCATTCAGCAGGGAAATCTCCAGCACGGGTGCGGATACTGCGTACAGGGCGGAGGCGAAGGTAGACATAGTGTTCCAGTGCATTATAGAATTTGCCAGTACTATAGTGCAGTGCAACATATAAATCTAATTCCATTTCTTGATACCAATTATATGAATCATGAATGGAAAACTGTAATATTTTTTTACGAGTGAAAATATTCGTGCCCGGCGCGGTTTACACTCTTAAGTAATCAATTCAACTTTTATCTTGGGCTTTCCATGAGTTTTCTGACGCTGGATCTGAACTTGCTGCGTGTTTTCGACGCCGTCATGACGGAACAAAACCTGACGCGCGCAGCCGGCCACCTGGCGATGACGCAGCCGGCGGTATCGAACGCCATCAAACGCCTGCGCGAGAGCCTCGGTGACGAATTGCTGATCCGCACGGCGTACGGCGTGAAACCCACGCCCCGCGCCGAAGCGCTGTGGCCATCCGTGCGCTCGGCCCTGGCCAGCCTGGAAGCGGCCGTCACGCCGGAAACCTTCGACGTGTCGAAAACCCACGCCACCTTCCGCATGGCCATGGCCGATGCTACGGCCGCGTTCTGGCTGCCTTCGCTGATGCGCTCGATCGAACGGGAAGCGCCCGGCGTCAACGTGCGCATGATGCCGCTGACCACGCGTGAACCGCGCCCGATGCTGCTGCGCGGCGACATCGACCTGGCCGTGGGCTTCTTTCCCGGCGTGGCGGCGCAACTGTCGAGCGAAACGGGTTCGCCCATCCGCCATGAACGCCTGTATTCCGGCAAGTATGTGTGCGTGATGCGGCGCGGCCATCCGCTGGCAGACAAGGAATTGACCCTGGATAACTACTGCGCGGCGAACCATTTATTGGTGAGCTTTTCCGGCCGCGCGCATGGCTTGATCGACGAGGCGCTGTCGCAGATCCACCGCGAACGGCGCATCCTGTTAACGGTCAACCAGTTCTTTACCGCTGGGCGGGTCGTCGCCAATTCCGACCTGATCACGGTCTTGCCGCGCCACCTGATCGCCTCGACAGGCATGACGGAATCGCTGTTGTACAAGGATTTGCCATTGACCCTGCCAGCCGTCCACCTGGACATGCTGTGGCACGAGCGCGACGCCCGCAGCCCCGCCCACAAATGGCTGCGCAACCACCTGGAAAGCATGAACACGCCCACCCTGCGCACGGCCACGGCGGCCGGTGGCGGCGTGGCGCCGAAGCCGCATATTGAATAAGTGCTCTGCCGGCACAAAAAAACGCCTGATGAAATATCAGGCGTTTTTTTTATGCGTGACTGCTGGAGCGGTAACCGATTCTGAAACCGCCCCAGTGCTTGCCATCAACGTGGATGGGCACGGATAAATCGTGCATGACTTCGCCCGTGTCGCGTTTATAGGTCTGCAACAGGAACGCCCGGGTGTTGCTGCCGCAGCGTTTGCCCGTGCGGTCGCTGAAGATGCGTTTGGTGCGGTTATTCACGATATCCGTGGCGTAGTCGCCCGTCAGCGGCTGGGAAAACTTCTTGTTGTGCGTCGGGAAATATCCATTGTTGTCAACGGCACCCGCGTAGGCCAGGTGCGGCAGGGCGGCCAGCACGCCTTCCTGCACATCCGGCAGCACTTTGTCCGTAAACGCGTCGAACTTCGTGTTGTGCTTGGGCGGATTGGTATTCGGGATGGGGCGGTAGTGGCGGTCGAACAGGGCTTCGCGCGTGATGCGCCCCGACGCGATGGCTTGCTCGAAGAGTTTGCCCACGTCGCGCGCGGCGCGCTGGGCCGCCTCGCGGATCTCGTCGTGCGGCGTGGCCACGCTCGATTCACCGAGGGCGCCGGCGATCACTTCGGCCCGCTCGGCCAGGGCCATGGCCGACTGCGTGGCGCGCGGCAATTCGGCGTTCGTCGACAGCATGCTGTCGCGGATTTGCAGGATGGCATCGGCGATCACTTGCGTCGTGTCGACGTGTTCGCGCGAGGCGCGGGCGATTTGCCCGATCTCGTCTTCCGACACGCCCGACGATTCCTCGATATGGCTGAGCGATGCATGCACGCTTTCCACATTGCGCGCCGCTTCCGTGACGCCGGCCGCCAGCGAACTCATGCCACGCGCAGCTTTTTCCGACTGTTCATTGATTTCGCGCACCATCACGCTGATTTCATCGGAGGCTTCCTTGGTGCGCTGCGCCAGTTGCCGCACTTCCCCGGCCACCACGGCAAAACCGCGTCCATGTTCGCCGGCACGCGCCGCCTCGATGGCGGCGTTCAGCGCCAGCAAGTTGGTGCGCGCGGAAATATCGGAAATGGCTTCCGTGAAACCTGTGATGCGTTTGGATTTTTCCTGCAAACTCAGCATGGTACTGGAAGCGCCTTGCGCTTCTTCGCGTGCCTTATTGATGCGCTGCAAGCCCTGGTCCACTTCGGCGCGCGCCGCCACGCTTTCCACGCGCACGCCGGCGGCCACCTTGGCTGCCCGCTCCGCATTGGCGGCGATCTTTTCCGTCATGGCGGCATTTTGTACGGAACTGTCGGCGATGTCGCTGGCCGTGCGCACATCGAGTTCCACCTTCTGTTTGACGGAATCGACAAAATACGAGGTTTCCGCCGCGCCGATCATGATGGCGTCGATGGCGTTGCCCACCGTGTCGGCGAACTGATGCAAGCCTGGCTCGCCGCGCGCACGGCCGGCAAACGCCAGCAGCGCGGCGCCGATGGCGGCGGCCACGCAGGCGATCAGATACGGATGTTCGCCGCCCGAGAGCAGCAGCAGATAGGCCAGGCAACAGGCCACGGCCATGGCCAGGATCGTGAATACAAAGAAACGCACCAGCTGATGCTGCAACTGCTTCATTTGTCCCCCGCTGCGCGAACCCGTCACGTCCCGTTGAGGGGACGTGCCGTAACCGTATGCGGGTGGGCACGATTGCCCACCTTGCACCCTGAACGTAACGTCTGCGCGGCGTTTCAGGCGGCTACCGGGTAGCAGAATTGTAGTTCTACCCTACAACATTTGTACCGATAGCTCAATCAGAAAAGTAGGGCGGCTACACCAAGGTCACTTAATTGGCAATTTGGTGGTGTTTTTGACCTCTTCCATGACGGCATAAGTGTGGGTTTCCCGCACACCTTTCTGCAACAGCGTCTTGCCCAGGAATTCGCGGTAGGCGGCCATATCCTTGACGCGCGCCTTGACCAGGTAATCGAAACCGCCGGCCACCATATGACATTCCAGTACCTCTGGAATGATTTGTACGCTATGCTTGAAGGCATCGAACACTTCCGGTGTCGTGCGATCAAGCACGACTTCGATGAACACCAGCAGCGATACGTCGAGCAGCTGCGGGTTCAACTGGGCCGTATAGCCCATGATGTAACCGGATTCGTGCAACTTGCGCACGCGCTCCAGGCAGGCCGCCGGCGACAGGTTCACGCGCGCGGCCAGCTCCACATTGCTGATGCGTCCATCGCTCTGCAATTCCATCAAGATTTTCTTACTGATCTTGTCCAGCATTCCTATCACCCCCAAATTAATATTATTTGGTTAAATTGTCGCATCAAAAACTATCTATTGCTAGTCCCCTGTATTACCAGAATTAATCCATAAGAATCCCCTTTACAATCGAATCATCTTAACGTCCGACTTTCTGTATTTTTTTGCACCAAAAAAGAGCAAGAATTACGTCAGTTTTCGTCCCTTTTTCCTTGTAAAGAGCACCTATGCACCCTGCAGGCCCCTCGGCTTTTACCCCGATTCCTTTTGCTGCGTTCCAGGCAGAAATCCTGCCCGAAGCGACACCACAACGCGCCGCCATCACCTCCGCCTATAGGCGCGATGAGGTTTCCGCCGTGCAGTGGCTGTTGCAACAAGTGCGCCCCAGCAGCACCGAAACGACAGCCGAAGGACAAGCGCTGGCGCACCGCCTAGTCTCGAACGTGCGCCAAAAACGCACACGCGCATCGGGCGTCGATGCACTGATGCACGAGTTCTCGCTATCGTCGGAAGAAGGCGTTGCATTGATGTGTCTGGCTGAAGCGCTGTTGCGTATACCCGACAGTCAAACGGCCGATCGCCTGATCGCCGACAAAATCAGCAAGGGCGACTGGAAGAAGCACCTGGGTGAATCGCCATCGCTGTTCGTCAATGCCGCCACCTGGGGCTTGCTGATTACGGGCAAACTGGTCAGCACCAGCAGCGAATCGGGCCTCGGTTCGGCCATGAGCAAGCTCATCGCCAAAGGCGGCGAACCGCTGATCCGCAAGGGCGTCGACCTGGCCATGCGCATGCTGGGCAACCAGTTCGTGACGGGCCAGACCATCGAGGAAGCGTTGAAGAACAGCCGCGAGAATGAAACGCGCGGCTACCGCTACTCGTACGACATGCTGGGCGAGGCGGCCCTGACGCAACAGGACGCGGCCAGCTACTACGCCTCGTACGAAACGGCGATCCATGCCATCGGCAAGGCGTCGAACGGGCGCGGCATCAAGAACGGCCCCGGCATTTCCGTGAAACTGTCGGCCCTGCACGCGCGCTACAGCCGCGCCCAGCGTGCCCGTGTCATGGAAGAATTGCTGCCAAAAGTCAAAGCGTTGCTGTTGCTGGCAAAACAGTACAACATCGGCTTCAACATCGATGCGGAAGAAACGGACCGCCTGGAACTGTCGCTCGACCTGATGGAAGCACTTGCCTTTGATACCGATTTGGCCGGCTTCGACGGCATCGGCTATGTGGTGCAGGCGTATCAGAAGCGCTGCCCGTTCGCCATCGATTACCTGATCGACCTGGCGCACCGCAGCGGCCGCAAGTTCATGGTGCGCCTGGTGAAGGGTGCGTATTGGGATGCGGAAATCAAACGCGCGCAAGTCGATGGCCAGGAAGGCTATCCCGTCTACACGCGCAAGGTCTACACGGACGTCTCTTACCTCGTGTGTGCGCAAAAACTGCTGGCCGCCAGCAGCCTGATCTATCCACAATTTGCCACCCACAACGCGCAAACCCTGTCGACCATTTATACCTGGGCGAAACGCGACGGCATCACCGACTACGAATTCCAGTGCCTGCACGGCATGGGCGAGACCCTGTACGACCAGGTCGTCGGCCCCGACAATCTGGACAAGCCGTGTCGCATCTACGCGCCCGTCGGTTCGCATGAAACCCTGCTGGCCTACCTGGTGCGCCGCCTGCTGGAAAACGGCGCCAACTCGTCGTTCGTCAACCAGATCGTCGACGAAAACGTGGCCATCGATAGCCTGATCCGCGATCCCCTGGAACAGGCGCGCCTGCAGGGCGGCTTGCCGCACCCGTCGATTCCGCTGCCGCTGGACATGTTTGGCAGTGAACGCAAGAACTCGGCCGGCCTGGACCTGTCGAATGAAGACACCTTGCGTACCCTGGCCACCGGCCTGGCGCAGCAACAGTCATGGCAGGCAGCGCCGCTGATCGATGGCGCCGTCAGCCTGAATGGCCCCACGCACATGCTGCACAACCCGGCCCAGCATGACGATGTCGTGGGCAAGGTCATGGAAGCCGGTCCAGCCGACGTGGAAACGGCCCTGGCCAGCGCCAGCGCGTATGCCATGGATTGGCAAACGACAGAGCCATCGATCCGCGCGCAAGCTTTGCAGCGTGCGGCCGACCTGTTCGAAGAGCACCACATCGAGCTGATGGCCCTGGCCGTGCGCGAAGCGGGCAAGTCCCTGCCGAATGCGATCGCGGAAATCCGCGAAGCCGTCGACTTCCTGCGCTACTACGCGGCGCAGGTGGAACACGCGCCGAACACCCTGGCGCTGGGTCCCGTCACCTGCATCAGTCCGTGGAACTTCCCGCTGGCCATCTTTACGGGCCAGCTGGCCGCCGCCCTGGCCGCAGGCAACGTGGTGCTGGCCAAGCCGGCCGAGCAGACGCCGCTGATCGCCCACCGCGCCGTGCAATTGCTGCATGCGGCGGGTGTGCCACGGGGCGCGCTGCAATTCTTGCCCGGCAGCGGCGAAGTCGTTGGTGCCGGCCTGTGCAACGACACGCGCGTGAAAGGCGTGATTTTCACGGGTTCGACGGAAGTGGCGCAATTGATCAATCGCAACCTGGCCGCCCGTGCCGTGGCCGAAGGCATCGACATCCCCCTGATCGCCGAAACGGGTGGCCAGAACGCCCTGATCGTCGATTCGTCCGCCTTGCCGGAGCAAGTGGTGCAGGACGTGATGTCGTCCGCTTTCGACAGCGCCGGCCAGCGCTGCTCGGCCTTGCGCGTGCTGTTCCTGCAAACGGAAATCGCCGACAAGACCATCCATATGCTCAAGGGCGCCATGCAGGAATTGCGCGTTGGCAATCCTGACCGCCTGGCGACCGATATCGGTCCCGTCATCGATGCGGAAGCGCAAGGTAATCTGCTGGCGCACATCAACAAGATGAAAACCATGGCCATCGACCATTATTCGCTCGATTTGCCGACCGTCAAAGGCACGTTTGTCGCCCCGACGGTGCTGGAAATCAAGTCGCTGGCGCAATTGACGCAGGAAGTCTTCGGCCCCGTGCTGCATGTGATCCGCTACAAGCGGGCCGACTTGCCGCAACTGGTGCAATCGATCAACGACAGCGGTTACGGTTTGACCCTGGGCATTCATACGCGCATCGATGAAACCATCGATTTCATCACCAAGCGCGCGCATGTGGGCAATATTTATGTGAACCGCAACATCGTCGGCGCCGTCGTCGGCGTGCAACCGTTCGGCGGCGAAGGCAAATCGGGCACGGGACCGAAAGCCGGTGGTCCCCTGTACCTGAAACGCCTGCAGCGCAATGCGCCGGCCGGCGCGCAGCACCAGCGCCAGGCGCCACCGGCCCTGGATGCGCTGACCGTCTGGGCGAAGATGCATGGCCACGACAAGGTTGGGCAACTGGCACAGGACTATGCGCGCACCACCTTGCTGGGCAGCACCACCGTCTTGCCAGGCCCGACCGGCGAGCGCAATACCCTGAGCTTTGCCGCGCGGGGCACGATTCTGTGCGCGGCGGCAACGTCCGGTACGCTGATGAACCAGCTGGCCGCCGTGCTGGCCACCGGTAACCAGGCCCTCGTGCTGGCGCAAGCGCCGGATCTGATTCCCGGCGACTTGCCGGCCGCGCTGAAGGACCGCATCCAGGTCGTCAGCAGCCTGGAGTCGGTCAAGCATGATTTCCAGATCGCCATGATCGAACCGAGTCTCGATGGCCAGCTCAAACCGCTGCTGGCGGCACGGGAAGGGGCCCTGGTGGCCGCCATCGCCACCACGCAGGAGGGTGCCATCCCCCTGTGGCGCCTGGTCGCTGAGCGGGCGCTGTGCGTGAATACGACGGCAGCAGGTGGAAATGCCAGCTTGATGATGTTAAGTGTCTAAATTTTAGGCAGACAGTTAACGCGGAAGGGCAGAACCAGTGGTTCTGCCCTTTTTTTATGCACGCTAGCTGAAAAATCAGCCAGCCAGGCGCTGGCACAATTGCTGGATCACCGTCAACGCATACGGCGAGGCGACGGTCTGCACAAAACGCATGAAGTCGACTGCCGCCTCTTCGTTGGCGTTGTCGGAAATGGTGCGCATGACGGTAAACGGCACGCCCAGTTCAAAACACACTTGCGCCACGGCGGCGCCTTCCATTTCGACGGCCAGCAGGTCGGGGATATCTTCTTTCAGCTGGTTCACATGCACGGCGCTGCTGATGAACTGGTCACCGCTGGCGATCAGGCCACGGTGGACCTGTGCGTGCTGCAAGCCAAATTCCACGATATGCGCTGCCTTGAGCACGCTGGAGACATCGTCACGCAAGAAATCTTCGGCTGCACCAGCCAGTTGCGTGCTCAATTCCAGGTCCGTGGCAAAACGCTGCAAGCCTGTCAGCGGCACTTCGAAGCGGGGAAACAGGGGACGGGCGTCCATATCGTGCTGCAGCAGCGCTTCGGCCACCACGATATCACCCACTTTCACGCGTTTATCCCCACTGCCGGCCACGCCGGTGAAGACGATGTGGGTAACTCCGTACTTTTCCACAAGGATAGAAGCTGTCATGGCAGCGGCAACCTTGCCCAAACGCGACAGGACGCACACAGCGTCGATATTCCACAGGGTTCCCAGGGTGTAGTCGCGCATGCCGTGTGAACGCCTCTGGGGGCCTTGCATGGCTTCTACGAGCCCCTGCTGTTCTTCGTGCAAGGCACTGATGATGCCTAAACGCATTTTTTTGTGTGAATTCATGCTGTTTTTACAGGTTTTGGGGATTGCAAAACGGTTTACACGGTGAAAACAGTCGTTTCGGCGACTTTTCCACCGTTCGCGTTTGTCTCTGTGTTTTAAATAAAGATGTATACATAAAAATAGTAGTGATAGTAAACGGCCATTTTTTTGTGGATAAGTCGGTATACCGTATAAAAATCATCAACTTGGCGCTCAAAAAAGTAGGCGCACAAGCATTGTATCCAGCAAGGACTTGTTTGGGATAAAAATCGGGCTGTGGACAAAGATCGACTTTTCCCACATCTCATCCTGTGGATATGCAGGCACTTATCCACAGTAGTGAGCAAAAATCATGGTTTTTCTTGCTGTAGTGGCATGGTTGACGTGCTTCGTCTGCCCTGATCCTTGCCTGGCAATCCAGGTTGAGCAACCACGAACGTTGTTCTTTCACAGACCTTCGCATCCAGGTGATTCCTGGAAGACGGTTTGGCAATGGGTCGTGATGTCGCCGTTGGCTTTTTTTTTGGACGGTTTTTGCCTGCTTTTTGAAAATATCCCCGGACTTCCGCTTTTTTTATCGGTTTACAATATATCTATATATAAAAATAGTAGTAATAGTAAACGCGTTTTTTTCTGTGGATAAGTCACTTTTTTTCAACAGGATCAACCGTTTACGCGCAAAATAAAGCGTGCATAATCGCTGTATCACGCGAGGAGCAAAATTGTATAAAATGCGGGCCTGCGCATAACTTCGTGTTTACTCACAAGTCATCCTGTGGATATCAAGTGACTTATCCACAATCGAAGCAAATTCCCCCTCTTTTCGACATCGAACGGCCTGTTAGCTGAGCGGCTGGTCAGGTCGGTTGACGTTCCCATTTTGCAAAACGGTTTGGCAGTGCTGTGCGCGTGATGTTGACCGTCTCGGTTTTCGTCGCGCAGTTGTTGGCTCGAATTTTTTTTGTCAGCAAAGCCGCTCGCCGGCTTTTTTTTGAAGACAAGCTTGCGAACCCTTTCAAAGACGAAGGGCAGGCAAAGCGCGCGTTGTCGGGTTTACCTTAACAAGTTCGTATACAAGAATAGTAATAGTAGTTAACGGGCACATCTTCTGTGGATAAGTCCCGATTTATCCTTGTAAACAATCGCTTGGCGTGCGGATAAACGCTGAGTAAGGGGTGTATCTGCCTGGGATGGTTTTGGGATAAAAAAAGGCGTCCAAAAAAATTTTCGTTTACGCACATATCGTACCTGTGGATATCCATACGGTTATCCACAGCTTGATGACCCTGTTTTTGAGCTTGCCGTGACGCTCGCTCATATCGCTGGCCACGATTAATGTCGCCCTTGCCCGGCACTGGTGGTAATCTCAAGGCGGCTCAGCAGCCATGCATGCATGAAGAAAGACAGACTCTGGTAAAGGGACGCGGTGGGGAGACACGCCGCGCGACAGCTTGATGGCATACCGAAAGGAGCTTCATTGGAATCGGCAGGCGAATACGACTACATCATCGTGGGCGGCGGCACGGCAGGTTGCGTGCTGGCCAATCGGCTCACGCGCGACAAGGATGCCAACGTTTTACTGGTGGAAGCGGGCGGCAAAGACGATTACGTGTGGATCCATATCCCCGTTGGCTATCTGCATTGCATCGGCAATCCCCGCACGGACTGGCTGTATTCCACGCAGGCGGACGCTGGCCTGGGCGGGCGCAGCCTGATCTATCCACGCGGCAAGGTGCTGGGCGGCAGCTCTTCCATCAACGGCATGATCTACATGCGCGGCCAGGCCGGCGATTACGACCACTGGGCCGACTTGACGGACGACGCTTCCTGGCGCTGGGACAAGGTCTTGCCGCTCTTTAAACAAAGCGAGGATTACTACGGCGGCGCGTCGGAAAACCATGGCGTCGGCGGCGAGTGGCGCGTGGAAAAACAGCGCTTGTCGTGGGATATCCTGAACGCGTTCCGCGATGCGGCGCAGCAGGTTGGCATCCCGAAAACCAGCGATTTCAATGGCGGCGACAATAGCGGCAGCGCATATTTCGACGTCAACCAGCGCCGCGGCATCCGCTGGAATACCTCGAAAGCGTTCCTGAAACCGGCATCGCGCCGCCCGAATCTGACCATCATGACGGGCTGCCACGTGGAACGATTGCTGCTGGAAACGACGGAGTCGGGGCCGCGCTGCACGGGTATTGTATTTACGGGCGGCGGCACGCAGTGGCAGGCGACAGCCCGGCGGGAAACCTTGCTGACGGCGGGCGCCATCGGTTCGCCGCAATTGCTGCAATTGTCCGGTATCGGCCCGGCCGCCTTGCTGCAGCAGCATGGCATCGCGCCCGTGCTGGACGCGCCTGGCGTGGGCGGCAACCTGCAAGACCATTTGCAGCTGCGCATGGTATTCAAAGTCCAGGGCGTGAAAACCCTGAACATCATGGCGGGCAATATGCTGGGCAAGATGCAGATCGGCTTGCAGTATGCGCTGTTCCAGAGCGGGCCCATGTCGATGGCGCCATCGCAGCTG
The DNA here is from genome assembly GCF_034424625.1 of Janthinobacterium lividum. Classification (NCBI taxonomy): domain Bacteria; kingdom Pseudomonadati; phylum Pseudomonadota; class Betaproteobacteria; order Burkholderiales; family Oxalobacteraceae; genus Janthinobacterium; species Janthinobacterium lividum. The sequence goes on from NZ_CP139976.1 coordinate 357,309, forward strand.
GGCGCGTTCGCCAAGTCCGATCCGCAGCAAGCTACGCCGAATCTGCAATACCACGTGCAGCCGCTCTCCTTGGACAAATTCGGCGAGCCCTTGCATGCGTTTCCCGCGTTTACGGCCAGCGTCTGCAATTTGCGGCCCACTTCGCGCGGCCATGTGCGGATCGCCTCGGCCGACAGCTATGCGGCGCCGAAGATCGTGCCCAATTACCTGAGTACGGAGCAGGACCGCACAGTGGCGGCCGACGCCTTGCGCCTGACGCGGGCCATCGTTGCCGCGCCGGCGTTAAGTAAGTTTGCGCCGCAGGAATACAAGCCCGGCGTGCAATTCCAGAGCCAGGAAGAGCTGGCGCAGGCCGCCAGCCAGATCGGTACCACCATCTTCCACCCGGTGGGTACTTGCCGCATGGGCCTGGCCAGCGATGCATCCAGCGTGGTCGACAGCCAGTTGCGCGTGATCGGCGTGGCTGGCTTGCGCGTTGTCGATGCATCGATCATGCCGTACATTACTTCTGGTAACACGAACTCGCCCACCGTGATGATCGCGGAAAAAGCGGCGCAAATGATACACGCGGCCTGGAAATAGCAGGAAATAGCTGGGTAAAGGCGCGAGTTTGCGCCATTCGGGCTGGCGCAAAATCCCCGTAGTTATACTGTATTGTGCGTTAAATTTAAGTTGTGTATTATAAAAATGACTAAGTAGTACAAAAAGTACAACTAGGAGACACGATGTCAAACGTAATCTTGGAAACAAGAAATTTGACCAAGGAATTCAAGGGTTTCACCGCTGTGAGCGAGGTGAACCTGAAGGTAGAGCGGGGCCATATCCACGCCTTGATCGGTCCGAACGGCGCCGGCAAGACCACGTGTTTTAACTTGCTCACCAAATTCCTGGTCCCCACTTCAGGACAGATCCTGTTCAATGGGAAAGATATCACTGCCGCCAAACCGGCCCAGATCGCCCGCATGGGTGTGATCCGTTCTTTCCAGATTTCCGCCGTCTTCCCGCATTTGTCCGTGCTGCAAAATGTGCGCATCGGCTTGCAGCGCCAGCTGGGTACCTCGTTCCACTTCTGGCAAAGCGAACGCGCATTGAACCAGCTCAACGACCGCGCCATGGCCTTGCTGGCCGAGGTCGACCTGACGGAATTTGCCGACACCATCACGGTCGACATGCCGTACGGGCGCAAGCGGGCGCTGGAAATTGCCACCACCCTGGCGATGGAGCCGGAAATGATGCTGCTCGACGAACCGACGCAAGGTATGGGCCACGAAGACGTGCACCGCGTGACGGAACTGATCAAAAAGGTGTCGGCTGGCCGCACGATTCTGATGGTGGAACACAATATGAGCGTGGTCTCGGGTATCTGCGACAAGATTTCCGTCCTGCAGCGCGGCGCCATGCTGGCCGAAGGCAGTTACGCGGAAGTGTCGCGCAATCCGCAAGTGATGGAAGCGTACATGGGCACCACCCACGCGGAACTGGAAGGGGCGCATTGATGGCGACACAAGCGAATCGCGGCGCACCCGCGCTGGAAATTGCACAGCTGCACACCTGGTATGGCGAATCGCACATCCTGCATGACGTGAACTTGAAAGTGGAGCAGGGTGAAGTGGTGACTTTGCTGGGCCGCAACGGCGCCGGCCGCACCACCACCTTGCGCGCCATCATGGGGCTGACGGGTGCGCGCACGGGCTCGATCAAGGTCAACGGTGTCGAAGCGATAGGTTTGGCCACGCACAAAATCGCCCACCTGGGCATCGGGTATTGTCCTGAAGAGCGCGGCATTTTTTCCTCGCTGTCGACGGAGGAAAACCTGTTGCTGCCGCCGACCCTGGCCAGCGGCGAGAAGGGCATGTCGGTGGAAGAAATCTACGCCATGTTCCCGAACTTGCAGGAACGCCGCCACAGCCAGGGCACGCGCCTGTCGGGCGGGGAACAGCAGATGCTGGCCGTAGCGCGCATCCTGCGCACGGGCGCGCGCCTGCTGCTGCTCGATGAAATTTCCGAAGGCCTGGCGCCCGTCATCGTGCAAGGGCTGGCGCGCATGATCACCACCCTGAAAGCGAAGGGCTACACCATAGTCATGGTGGAACAGAATTTCCGGTTTGCCGCGCCACTGGCGGACCGGTTTTATGTGATGGAGCACGGTCAGATCGTCGAGACTTTTGCTGCATCCGAACTGGAGGCCAAGATGCCGGTATTGACCGAGCTGCTTGGCGTGTAGTCCCCATGTAGTACGCGTCCATCTGGTACGCGTTATCGTCCAGCAATCGACTGAATAGCAAACAATAATCCCAACGGAGACACTATGAAACGTAACGCTATCGCCATTGCCACCGCCACTCTTTGCGCCTTGGGCTTTTCCGCCGCCGCGCATGCCCAGGTATCGGGCGACACGATCAAGATCGGTTTTATTTCCGACATGTCGGGCGTGTATTCCGACGTCGACGGCCTCGGCGGCGCGGAAGCCATCAAGATGGCGATCGCCGATGCCGGCGTCGTGCTGGCCGGAAAAAAGGTGGAATTCATTTCTGCCGACCATCAAAACAAGGCCGACATCGCCGCCTCGAAGGCGCGCGAATGGTTCGACCAGCAGGGCGTCGACATGCTGATCGGCGGCACCAATTCCGGCGCCAGCCTGGCCATGGCCAAGGTCGCGGCGGAAAAGAAAAAAATCTTCATCGCCATCGGCGCCGGTTCCTCGCGCCTGACGAATGAAGAGTGCACGCCTTATACCGTGCACTACGCCTATGACACGGTGGCGCTTGCGCGCGGTACGGGCGGCACCATCGTCAAGCAGGGCGGCAAGAACTGGTACTTCATGACGGCTGACTACGCGTTTGGCCATTCGCTGGAAAAAGACACGGCTGAGGTCGTCAAGGCGGCTGGCGGCAAGGTGCTGGGCAGCGTCAAGCATCCGCTGGGCGCCTCGGATTTCTCTTCCTTCCTGCTGCAGGCGCAATCGTCCAAGCCGCAAATCCTCGGTCTGGCCAATGCGGGCGGCGACGCCATCAACAGCATCAAGGCGGCCAACGAGTTCGGCCTGACGAAATCGATGAAACTGGCCGGCTTGCTGATCTTCATCAATGACATCCATTCGCTGGGCCTGAACCTGACGCAAGGCATGTACCTGACGGACGGCTGGTACTGGGATTTGAATCCTGAAACGCGCGCCTGGTCGAAACGCTATTTCGCCAAGATGAAGAAGGAACCGTCGATGCTGCAGGCAGCCGACTATTCGGCTGCGGCGAACTACCTGAAAGCCGTCAAGGCGCTGGGCACGGATGACACCGAGAAAGTCATGGCGTATCTGAAAAAGACCAAGATCAACGACATGTTTACCCAGAATGGTGAAGTGCGCCCCGATGGCCGCATGGTGCACGATATGTATCTGATGGAAGTCAAGAAACCGGCCGAGTCGAAGTACCCATGGGATTACTACAAGGTGGTCGCCACCGTGCCCGGCGCGCAAGCGTATGTGACCAAGGCGGAATCGAAGTGTTCGTTGTGGAAGTAACGCTGTAGCAACCTCCACAGGGTACCCGCCGCTGCGCGGGCGCTCTGTCCTGCACGCTTCGCCCGCAGGGTACGCCTTGCGCCGCCGCACCCGTTTGCGGCGGCGTGTTTCCCTTGATACCACACCGCTACCCGGCGGTGCTTTTTATACTGTGATGCCATGGAAATTTTCGGCGTTCCAATACAAGCGATGATGAGCCAGCTGCTGCTGGGTCTCGTCAACGGCTCGTTCTATGCCATGTTGTCCCTCGGTCTGGCCGTCATCTTCGGCTTGCTTAATGTGATTAATTTCTCGCACGGCGCCATGTACATGATGGGCGCCTTCCTGGCCTGGATGGGCCTCAGCTATTTCGACATCAGTTACTGGGCCATGCTGGTCATCGCCCCGATCCTCGTCGGCCTGGTCGGCATCCTGATCGAAAAGACCATGCTGCGCTGGTTATATAAACTCGACCACCTGTATGGCTTGCTGCTGACCTTTGGCATCACCCTGATCATGGAAGGCGTGTTCCGCTCCTTCTATGGCGTCTCGGGACAGCCGTATGCCGTGCCTGAAGCGCTGGCCGGCGCGACGGACCTGGGTTTCATGATCCTGCCGAACTACCGCGCCTGGGTGGTGATCGCCTCGCTCACCGTGTGCCTGGCTACCTGGTTCGTCATCGAAAAAACCAAGCTCGGTGCCTACCTGCGGGCCGGCACGGAAAACCCGAAACTGGTGGAAGCGTTCGGCATCAACGTGCCGCTGATGGTAACCCTGACGTTCGGCTTCGGCGTGGCGCTGGCCGGTTTCGCCGGCGTGCTGGCGGCGCCGATCATCCAGGTCTCGCCGCTGATGGGCTCGAACCTGATCATCGTCGTGTTTGCCGTGGTGGTGATTGGCGGCATGGGGTCCATCATGGGCTCCATCCTGACGGGCCTGGGCCTGGGCGTGATCGAGGGCCTGACCCGCGTGTTCTACCCGGAAGGCTCGGCCACCGTGGTGTTCGTCGTGATGGTCATCGTGCTGCTGCTGCGTCCCGCCGGCCTGTTCGGCAAAGAAAAGTAATCCTCATCAGTCATGTATTGGAGCTACCACGATGAATAAAAATGTAGGCTACGCCATTGCCTTGCTGCTGGCGTTGGCGGCCCCGTTTTACGGCTATCCCGTCTTCCTGATGAAGTTGCTGTGCTTTGCCCTGTTTGCCTGCGCTTTCAACTTGCTGATCGGCTACACCGGCTTGCTGTCGTTCGGCCATGCGGCCTTCTTCGGCGGCGCCGGCTATGTCACCGGCTATGCGCTGCGCACCTGGGGCTGGCCAACGGAACTGGGCTTGCTGGCCGGCGTCGCCACAGGCGCCTTGCTGGGCCTGGTGATCGGCGGCCTGGCGATCCGCCGCCAGGGCATCTACTTTACGATGATCACCCTGGCGCTGGCGCAGATGGTGTACTTCCTGGCCTTGCGTCTGCCCTTTACGGGGGGCGAGGATGGTTTGCAGGGTGTTCCACGTGGAACCTTGCTGGGCACGATAGACCTGGGCAATGACACCGTCTTGTACTACGTCGTGCTGGCCATTTTTGTTGCCGGCTTCGCCCTGATCGTGCGCACCATCCACTCGCCGTTCGGCCAGGTGCTCAAGGCGATCAAGGAAAACGAACCGCGCGCCATCTCGCTGGGCTACGACGTCAACAAGTACAAGCTGATGGCCATCGTGCTGTCCGCTTCACTGGCCGCGCTGGCGGGCGCCACCAAGACCCTGGTGCTGGGCTTTGAAACCCTCACCGACGTGTACTGGGGCATGTCGGGCCTGGTCGTGCTGATGACATTGGTAGGCGGCATGGGCACCTTGTCCGGTCCCATCCTCGGCGCCGTCTTGATCATCGCGCTGGAAAACAAGCTGGGCGATGTTGGTACCTATCTGGCCACGCACACGGGCATCGAGTGGTTCGGCACCCTGGGCGAATCGGTGGGCATGGTGACCGGCGTGATCTTCGTTATCTGCGTACTGATGTTCCGGCGCGGCATTGTCGGCGAAGCCATCGCGCGCTTCGGCGGCAGGGCTGCCAAGGCCGCGGTCTGATTTTCAAGCAACGCCGGACGGATCGTCCGGCGTTTTTCATTGTGCGTCCACTGTTACTTCAACGGAGAGAACCACCATGCAAACGACGATCACGCGCGCGGGGAGCAGCCTGTGCACCCTGCTGGCGTTGGCAGCCTGCGGCAGCAACCATGCACCGGAAGAGCTGAACCAGATGCCCAGCTACCTGGGTACCATCACGCGCGCCGACTACGACGGCAAGACGAACGATCTGCTGACGGCTGGCCTCGGCAAGACGGGGCTGGCTGGCGCCGCGCCCGCGTATGCGGACGTGGAGCAACCGACGCCGCTCGAACTGCGCCGCAATGCCATCTACGCCAATTACCGCGCCGTACTCGACATTGCCGCCAACAGCGGCTACGGCACCCTGTACGGACCGAACGTGGATGCGTCCGGGAACGTGGGCACGGGCGAGGGCCTGGTCGCGGGCAGTGAATACATCGCCTATGCCGACGATGGCTCGGGCAAGAAGAATGTCACCTTGATGGTGCAGGTGCCGGCCAGCTTCGATCCCGACCATGCCTGCATCGTCACGGGCACGTCCAGCGGCTCGCGCGGCATCTACGGCGCCATCGGCAGCTCGGGTGAATGGGGCTTGAAAAAAGGCTGCGCCGTGGCGTATGCCGACAAGGGCTCCGGCACGGGCCTGTACGTGTTCGAGGACGACAGCGTCAACCTGCAGAACGGCGTGCGCGCGGGCAGGGTGGTCGCCGGCAAGAATGCGCTCTTCGCGCCCGACTTGAGCGACGCCGACCGCCTGGCCTGGGGCGGCGCGAACCCGAACCGCATCGCCTTCAAGCACGCGCACTCGCAGCAAAATCCCGAGAAGGATTGGGGCAAGGTCACCTTGCAGGCCATCGAGATGGCGTATTACGTCTTGAACGAACGCTACGGCGTGCTGGCCCGCGACGGCAGTGCGCGCATCGTGCGGCTGACGCCGAAGAACACCATCACGATTGCCTCGAGTATTTCCAACGGCGCCGGTTCGGCCTTGCTGGCGGCGGAACAGGATACCAAGGGCTTGATCAGCGGCGTGGCGGCCAGCGAGCCGCAGATCCAGCCGGCGGCGTCAAGCGCCTACAGCGTACGCCAGGGTGGGGCGGTAGTCGCCAATCCCGGCCGTGCGCTGTTCGACTACGCCACCTATGCGGCCCTGTATCAGCCATGCATCGCTTCCGTGGCCGGCAATGCGGGACGCTGCACGGCGCTCGTCAGCAAGGGTTTATTGAACGGCGCCGACCTGGCTGCGCAGCAGGCGGACGCGAAGCAGCGCTTGCGCGCGTATGGCTGGCTGCTGGATTCCGATCCGTTGCAGGCGGCACACGCGGGCACGAATATCCTCGTGGCTGTCACGTATGCGTATGCCTACGGCAAATTCTCCGTCACGGACAAGGTGTGCGGTTTCACGTTTGCGCAGACGGACGGCAGCGGTAATCCGGTCGCGTTCACGTCGGCGCAAAAGGCGGCCAGCTTTGCCGCGCAAAACGGCATCCTCGGCAATGTCGTGTACGAAAACAGCGTGGGCGGCGCCAGGGTGTACACGGCCGGCGTGTCGTCTTCCAGCGGCCTGGCGGACCAGTCGCTCGACGGCTTCCTGTGCCTGCGCAGCCTGGCGACGGGACGCGATACCGTCAGTGGCGCCAACTTGCAAGGCACGCTGGCCGGGCAAAGCGTGCGCGTGCGGGCAGGCATGGCGGAGGTCGCGGCCAGCGGCAAATTGAATGGCAAGCCGGCCATCATCGTGCATGGCCGCAGCGATACCCTGATTCCCGTCAATCACGCTTCGCGCGCCTATCTGGGGCTGAACGCCGCCGTGGAAGGGACGAATAGCCGCCTGCGCTATATCGAGGTGACGAACGCCAACCATTTCGATTCCTTCAGCAGCGCCTTGCCGACCCTGATCGTGCCCCTGCACGTGTACCTGAACCGGGCGCTCGATGCCATGTATGTACACTTGAATGCCAAGCAAGCCTTGCCGCCATCGCAGGTGGTGCGCACGGTGACGCGCGCCGATGCGTCAACCTTGATCACCAACGTCAACGTGCCAGCGATCGCCGCGGCGCCGGCGCCCGGCAATGTCATCAGCGTGACGGGGACGGTCGTCGACATTCCCAACTAGGCAGTATCGCTTGTGGAACTTGCGGCCACGTTTCACGTGGCCGTTTTTATTCCCAGGCCGTATCGGGGATGTGGCCCAGTCCCTGGAAGACAGGCTTGGAAAACCAGTAGCCCTGCATCAGGGAAATGCCGCAGCTGGCCAGGAAATCGCGCTCGGCGCGTGTCTCGATGCCTTCGGCCAGTACGCGGATACCGAGCTCACGGCACAGGCTGGCGATGGCCCGCACGATCGCCTGGCGTGGCGCGTGCATATCGATCCCGCGTACCAGGTCCATGTCGATCTTGATGATGTCGGGCTGGTATTCGGCCAGCAGGTTCAAGCCCGCATAGCCGGCGCCGAAATCATCGATGGCCGTCTGGAAACCGAAGCGCCGATAGGCGCGGAAGATATCGACCAGATGGGGACGGTCCTGTACCCGTTCGCCTTCCGTCACTTCAAAGATGATTTTATCGGTCGGGAAGCGGTGCAAGGTGGCCGCTTCCAGGGTGCTGCGGATGCATACTTCGGGACGGTAGACGGCGTTGGGCAAGAAGTTGATCGACAGAAAGCCCTGCATATCCAGCTTGGCTGCGCCGGCCACGGCCTTGACGCGGCAAGCCTGGTCGAAGCGGTAGCGGTTGGCGTCGTTGACTTGCGCCAGCACACTGGCCGCGCTTTCGCCGTTGGGCCCGCGCACCAGCGCCTCGTGCGCATAGATACTGCACGTGGCCAGGTCGACGATGGGCTGATAGGCATACTCGAAGGCAAACGGCAGCGGCGCGCTGTCGTGGCAGCCTGCACAGGCACCGTGTGGAAAGCTGGTGGCGTCAGGATGAATCGGGATGTCGGGAGGTGTCATGGTGCTAGTGTAGGCGGACGGATTGGCTGATTCCGTCTGCTGTCTCACAGTGCGGCAGCATAGATGGCGCGCGCATCGCTATGCGTGACGGGCCGGGGATTGTTGCCCAGCAAGCGCGTTTGCAGCATGGCTTCATCGGCCAGCCGGTCCAGGTCGCAGGCCGCGATGCCCACTTCGCGCAGGGTGCGCACGATGCCCGTCGCCAGGGCAATCTCCTGCAGGGCGTCGATCAGGACCACGGCCCGCGCTTCCTCGCTGCCAGTGATGCCTGGTTGCAAGACGGCTGCCAGTTGCGCATACAGGGGCGCCGCGTGGGATAGATTGAAACGCAGCACGTGCGGCAGCACCAGCGCATTCGACAAGCCATGTGGCACGTGGAACAGTCCTCCGATGGGATAGGCGAGCGCGTGCACGGCGGCCACGGGCGCATTGGCAAACGCCTGGCCGGCCAGCATGGCACCCAGCAGCATGGCCTGGCGTGCCGGCAAGTTGCTGCCATCGCGGCAGGCGGTGACCAGGTTGCTGGAGAGCAGTGACAAGGCTTGCGTGGCCAGCATGTCGGACAATGGGTTTTTCAACAGGCGGCTGGTGTACGCTTCGATCGCATGCACCATGGCATCGATGCCGGTGGCGGCCGTCACGGCGGGCGGCAAGCCCAGGGTCAGGCTGGCGTCGAGGATGGCCAGATCCGCATACAGTTGCGGCGCGACCACGCCCATCTTGCTGGTGGCGCCCGTGGTGACGATGGCGATGTGCGTCACTTCCGAGCCTGTGCCGGCCGTGGTCGGCAATTGCACCAGGGGCAGGCGCTGGCCGTGGACATTGCCGATGCCATACAGTTGGGCCAGTTCCTGGTGGCCCGGTGCCAGCACGGCGATGAGCTTGGCCACGTCCAGCGAGCTGCCGCCACCGAGGCCGATAATCAGTTCCACGTGAAACATCCGAGCCTGGGCCACACCGGCCAGCACGATGGCTTCGGGCGGATCGGCTTGCACTTCGGAAAAGACGTGGACCTCGATGCCGGCCGCCTGCAGGCTGTGCAAGGAAGCATCGGCCAGACCCGTGCGCAAAAAACCTGCATCGGTGACGAGCAGGGCGCGGCGCACGGCGGGGAAGTGATGGGCGATGTGTGCGCCCAGCTGGGCGGCGGCGCCCGGTTCAACGATCAGGTGTGGCACGGTGCGGAACTGGAAGGTGGACATGCAGACTCCTGACAGTGATGGCAGAAGCCCAGCTTACTCCGCTTTCCCGCCCCGCGCCTGTTTCACGTGGAACAAAAAGCGGGGACTACTCCCACTCCAGCGCGCCGCGTTTCCATTCATAGGCCAGGCCGATGGCCAGTATGCTCAAGAAACCCATGACGGCCCAGAAACCGGGCAAGCCGAGTTCATTCACGTTGGCCGCCCACGGCATCAGGAAGATCACCTCGATATCGAACAGGATGAAGAGAATGGCGACCAGGTAGAAGCGGATGTCGAACTTCATGCGCGCGTCGCCGAACGCTTCGAAGCCGCATTCGTACGGCGACAGTTTTTGCGGATCCGGTTTGTGCGGGCCCAGCGTGCGCCCCAGCAGCATGGGCACGATGCCGACCAGGATGCCGATCAGAATGAACAGGAGGACGGGGAAATAGTTTTCGAGAAGCATGGGGATTCCTCTCAGTGGCTGGACGACAGTTTCATCAGCACGATGCCGCACACGATGAGGACGGCGGCGCATACGCGCATGGCATTGAGCTGCTCGCCCAGAAATACGATGCCGACGATAAAGGCACCGACGGCGCCGATGCCGGTCCAGATCGTATAAGCCGTACCAAGGGGCAGGGTGCGCATGGCGAGCGACAGCAAGCCGAAGCTGGCGATCATCATGACGATGGTGACAACGGAGGGGGTGAGTTTGGTGAAACCCTCGGAGAGTTTCATCGAGTATGCCCACACGACTTCAAACATGCCGGCAATAAGTAAAAGTATCCAGGCCATGGCGGCTCCTTATACAGAGCGGGCCGTCCCGGTGTGTTCCCATGATGGGGGAGGCCGTCCTCCTGGATGATCGTCCCGCAGGCCACTGGCGTGGTCACGTTGGCGGACGATGCGGCAATTGTAGCAAACATTTCACGCTACCGCAGCCCTCTGCTTGGCCACGCTGCGTGTTCCACGTGAAACAGAAATCCTCGTTGACTTGCCCCTGCTGAGTAAAAATTAAGCAAAAAATGCGCTGCGCAAGGTTGCGCTTGCAAAAAGACTCTATAATCGGAGCTCTCATCCCGCATTTTTACTTGCACTGTTACCTATTTATCATGTTATTTCCTACAGAATTCGACGTCATCGTTGTCGGTGGTGGTCACGCCGGTACCGAGGCGGCCCTCGCTTCCGCCCGCATGGGGCAGAAGACGCTATTGCTCACGCATAATATTGAGACACTGGGCCAGATGTCGTGCAACCCTTCCATCGGCGGCATCGGCAAGGGCCACCTGGTCAAGGAAGTCGATGCCATGGGCGGCGCGATGGCGATTGCCACCGACGAATCCGGCATCCAGTTCCGCATCCTGAACTCCTCGAAAGGCCCGGCAGTCCGCGCCACGCGCGCCCAGGCCGACCGTATTTTGTACAAGGCCGCCATCCGCACGCGCCTGGAAAACCAGACTAACCTGTGGCTGTTCCAGCAAGCCGTCGATGATCTGATCGTCGAAGGCGACCGTGTCGTCGGCGCCGTGACGCAGATCGGCTTGAAGTTTCTCGCGCGCGCCGTGGTGCTGACGGCTGGCACTTTCCTCGACGGCAAGATCCACGTGGGCTTGAATAACTACTCGGCTGGCCGCGCCGGCGACCCGCCCGCCATCTCGCTGTCGGCCCGCCTGAAAGAGCTGAAACTGCCGCAGGGCCGCCTGAAAACCGGTACGCCGCCGCGCATCGATGGCCGCACGATCGACTTTTCCGTGATGCAAGAACAGCCGGGCGATCTCGATCCCGTGCCCGTGTTTTCCGTGATGGGCAACACGTCCATGCATCCGCGCCAGGTACCGTGCTGGGTCACGCACACGAATAGCCAGACGCACGACATCATCCGCGCCGGCCTCGACCGCAGCCCCATGTACACGGGCGTGATCGAGGGCGTGGGCCCCCGTTATTGCCCGTCAATCGAAGACAAGATCCACCGTTTCTCGGGCAAGGAATCGCACCAGATCTTCCTCGAGCCGGAAGGCTTGACGACGCACGAGTTCTATCCGAACGGCATTTCGACCAGCCTGCCGTTCGACGTGCAGATCGCCCTCGTGCAATCGATGAAGGGCATGGAAAATGCCCACATCCTGCGCCCCGGCTACGCCATCGAATACGATTATTTCGACCCGCGCGGCTTGAAGGCCTCGCTGGAAACGAAGGCCGTCGCCGGCCTGTTCTTCGCCGGCCAGATCAACGGCACCACCGGCTACGAGGAAGCGGCCGCGCAAGGCATGCTGGCGGGCCTGAATGCGGCCTTGCTGACGCAGGACAAGGAAGCCTGGGTACCGGGCCGCTCGGAGGCCTATCTGGGCGTGCTGGTCGACGATCTGATCACCCAGGGCGTGCAGGAACCGTACCGCATGTTCACCAGCCGCGCCGAGTACCGCCTGAGCCTGCGCGAAGACAATGCCGACATGCGCCTGACGGAAATCGGCCGCGCCCTGGGCTGCGTGGGCGACGCCCAATGGCAAGCGTTTGAAACGAAGCGCGAAGCGGTGGCGCTGGAGCTCGAGCGTCTGCGTTCCACGTGGGTCAACCCGCGCATCCTGGCGGCCGCCGAATCGGAACGCATCGTTGGCCAGGCTATCGAACGCGAGTATTCGCTGGCGGACTTGCTGCGCCGCCCGAACGTGGCCTACGACACCCTGATGAGCATGACGGGCATGGAAGGCCAGGCCCTGGCGGGCCCTGGCGTGGAAGACCCCGCCGTGCGCGAACAGGTGGAAATCCAGCTCAAATATGCGGGCTACATCGAGCGCCAGAGCAAGGAAATCGAGCGCCACGAACACTATGAAAATCTGGCCTTGCCGGAAGGTTTCAATTACCTGGATATCGGCGCGCTGTCCGTCGAAGTGCGGCAAAAACTCGACAAGCAGCGCCCTGAAACCCTGGGCCAGGCATCGCGCATTTCCGGCGTGACGCCGGCGGCGATTTCGCTGCTGCTGGTGCACCTGAAAAAGCGCGGTTTTAGTGCCGCGCAGACCACCACTTTAAAGGACGAGGTTGTTGAATGAAGCAGTTTGACCGGGCCGCACTGGCCCAGATTTTGAATGAAGGCATCGCCGCGCTGGGGCTCGACTTGAGCGCGGATCAGACGGAAAAATTGCTCGATTACCTGGCCTTGCTGGCCAAATGGAACAGCGTGTACAACCTGACGTCGGTGCGCGATCCCATGCAGATGCTGACCCTGCACGTGCTCGATTCGCTGGCCGCGGTGCCGGCGTTCGCGGATGCAAAGAATGTGCTCGACGTGGGCGCCGGCGGCGGCTTGCCGGGCATGGTGCTGGCCATCGCGCGCCCCGATGTGAAGGTGTCGATGATCGACACGGTGCATAAGAAGACGGCATTCTTGACGCAAGTGAAAGCGGAACTGGGCCTCGCCAACGTCACCGTGTACACGAAACGGGTGGAGCAGCTGGAAGTGCAGCAGAAATTCGACGTGATCACCTCGCGCGCCTTTGCCGACCTGTCCGACTTCGTCAACTGGTCGAACCATGTGCTGGCCGAGGGCGGGCAATTCATCGCCTTGAAAGGGGTGGCACCGCCAGACGAGCGCGAGCGACTGCCAGCGGAATGGCAAGTAACCGAGCTACGCGCAATCGCGGTGCCAGGGCTAAATGCAGAGCGTCATCTGGTCTTTATAGCAAGAATTTAAACGCCAGAAAATTAAACGATATAAATCATATAAATGGTTTATACGGTATAAATAATATAAACCGTATAAACGATTTATATCGTATAAATGAAATAAACAGTATAAATCGTTTCGGCCAGATGCCGGGGCGCACGATGAAGTTTGCATCTCTTTACAACTAGAAGATACATGGCCAAAATTTTTTGTGTAGCAAATCAAAAGGGTGGTGTTGGTAAAACCACAACAAGCGTCAACCTCTCCGCCGGTCTGGCCAAGTTGAACCAGCGCGTGCTGCTGGTCGACCTCGACCCGCAGGGCAATGCGACCATGGGCGCCGGCATTAACAAGGCCGGCCTGAAGGCATCGACGTATGAAGTCATGCTGGGCGAGTCCGATGTCAAGACGGCACGCCAGCGTTCGGAAGCGGGGCGCTTCGATGTCTTGCCGTCGAACCGCGAACTGGCCGGCGCGGAAGTGGAGATGGTCGAGCTGGACAACCGCGAACGCCGCCTGAAGGATGCGCTGGCCGAAGTGGACGGCGAATACGACTTCATATTAGTAGATTGCCCACCGGCATTATCGATGCTGACCCTGAACGGCCTGTGCGCCGCGCATGGCGTGATCATCCCGATGCAGTGCGAGTACTATGCGCTGGAAGGCTTGTCCGACCTGGTCAACACCATCAAGAAGGTGCATGCGAACCTGAACCCGGACTTGAAGATCATTGGGCTCTTGCGCGTGATGTTCGATCCACGCATGACATTATCGCAACAAGTGTCGGCACAGCTGGAACAGCACTTCGGCGACAAGGTGTTCAATACCATCATCCCGCGCAACGTGCGCCTGGCCGAAGCGCCATCGTACGGTCTGCCCGGCGTGACCTTCGACCCCAGCTCGAAAGGTGCCCAGGCGTATATCGCCTTCGGCGCCGAGATGGTCGAACGCATCAAACATATGTAAACAAGGGGCGAGCGTCTGCACAAAATGATGTAAGCGCTTACTTCGAACACACGATTAGGACAGCATGGCTACGAAAAAATTAAAAGGACTGGGTCGCGGACTCGACGCCCTGTTGGGCGGCGGCGGTGGCGACTTCGCCAGTGCGGACACGCATCAACCGTCGAACTTGCCCGTATCGCAAATGCAAGCCGGCAAATACCAGCCGCGCACGCGCATGGACGAGGGGGCCTTGAATGAACTGGCCGCCTCGATCAAGGCGCAAGGGCTGATGCAGCCTATCCTGGTGCGCCCGATCGGGCAGGATACCTTGAGCGGGCTTGTCAAATATGAAATCATCGCCGGCGAACGCCGTTTCCGCGCCTCGCAGCTGGCCGGGCTGACGGAAGTGCCGGTGCTGGTGCGCGACGTGGACGACCTGGCCGCAGCGGCCATGGCGCTGATCGAGAACATCCAGCGCGAAGACTTGAATCCCCTGGAAGAAGCGCAGGGCATCCACCGTCTGATCGCCGACTTCAGTTTTACGCATGAGCAAGCGGCCACTGCGCTGGGACGCTCGCGCAGCGCCGTGTCGAACCTGTTGCGTTTGATGAACCTGGCCGCTCCCGTGCAGACCATGCTGATGGCCGGCGATATCGACATGGGCCATGCGCGCGCGCTGCTGGCCGTCGATGCGGCCAGCCAGATCACCCTGGCCAACCAGGTCGTGGCCAAGCGCCTGTCGGTGCGCGAAACGGAAAAGCTCGTGACGCGCTCGGTCGAGGAAGCGGCCAACCCGGTCGAGCCGCGGCAAAAGGAAAAGTCCGGCGACATCGCGCGCCTGGAAGAAGAGCTGTCCGATGCGCTGGCCACGCCCGTGGTGTTCAAGATGGGCAACAAGGGCCGTGGCCAATTGGTGATTGATTTTGCCGATCTTGACGTGCTCGATGGTTTGTTGACCCGCTTGCGTGGTTAAATAGCAAGCTGCAAAGACAGGGATCATGCGGGTGTGGACAATCCGGCCATGCTTTCCAGATGCACCACGTGATTCCTTGATAACACGGCTGGAAGCGGCCAGACAAGCGACTTTGCCATATAGTGGTGCAAATGGCGGCGAATAGTCGGTAAAGCGTCAGTTTCACGCAGCAATTGCCCTGCTGCGGTGCAGCAACGTTTGACTCTATAGATCAAAGCCAACTATAATCCCGTGTCTTTGCGTGTGTAGATTTTTCTGGGAACTTGGCAATTGAGTGATTCACAACAAAGTATTGCCAAACCAGTCTACAAAGTAGTTGCATTGCAGCTAGCAATCGCTATCAGCTTTGCCACGGTCACCCTGTTTTTCGGTGGCAGTGTCAGAGGCTGGTCCGCCGCATACGGCGGCGCTATCGCAGTCATCGGTAGCCTGGTGTATGCCCTGCTGGTGGTTCGCGGTTCTAGCGACGCCAACAAGGCATTCCGGGCGCATTTGCGCGCAGAAGTGGTGAAAATATTTATCACAGCGGTGCTGTTTATATTGGCACTGGTGTTGTTTCAGTCGGCCGCCTGGTTATGGCTGATCTTGGGTTTCGCGGTGGCAACCTTAGCATACTGGTTTTCATTGCTCGCTGTTTAATCATTGGTTTTGGGGCCTGTTGTGCTCTGAAACGACAAATCTAAATTCATTATGACCACAGAACACGCTATTGAAGCGGGCCATGCTGCCCCGGCCAACGCCACAGAATACATCAGTCACCATCTGGCCCACCTGAGAAGTGCCGACGGCATGATCAATCTGGATACGTTCTGGATTTCGGCCATTCTGGGCTTTGTTTTCCTGGCTGTTTTCTATATGGCGTCGCGCCGCGCGACGGCTGGTGTCCCTGGCAAGTTGCAAAACTTCGTCGAAATGGTCATGGAAATCGTCAATGACACTATTAATGGGGCCTTCCACGCGAAAAGCAAGGTCATCGCGCCGCTGGCCATCACTATTTTTGTGTGGGTCTGGTTGCTCAACGCGATGGACTTCCTGCCGGTTGACCTGTTGCCGAAGATTCTGAGCTGGTTTGGCGTGCATAAACTGCGCGCCGTGCCGACCGCCGACGTCAACCACACCTTCGCCATGTCGCTGTCGGTCGTGCTGTGCGTGATCGCCTTCTCGATCAAGGCCAAGGGCCTGGGCGGCTGGATCAAGGAACTGTTCACGGCACCGTTCCATGCGAGCGGCCTGATCGGCACGATCGCCCTGGCACCTGTCAATTTCCTGCTGCAAATGGTTGAGCTGGTTGCAAAACTGATCTCCCTGTCGCTGCGACTGTTCGGCAATATGTATGCCGGCGAACTGATTTTCATCTTGATCGCGTTGTTGCCTTGGTGGGCACAGTGGGCGTTGGGTGGTCCATGGGCAATTTTCCATATCTTGATTGTAACTTTGCAAGCTTTTGTGTTTATGGCGTTGACGGTTGTGTATCTGAGCCTTGCGGTTGAGAAACATTAATCATTAACTTTATATTTTGTTTTTTTAGTATCTTTCGTTTTTAAATTTAGGAGAATTTTATGCAAGCTCTGATCGCACAAGTACAAAGCATGACCGTTCTGGCAGCAGCAATCATCATCGGCCTGGCCGCAATCGGCACCGCTCTGGGCTTCGCTATCTTGGGTGGCAAATTCCTGGAAGCTTCGGCACGTCAACCAGAACTGATGCCACAACTGCAAACCAAACTGTTCGTTATCGCTGGTCTGCTGGATGCTATCTCGATGATCGGCGTTGGTGTTGCTCTGCTGTACACGTTCGCTAACCCGTTCCTGTCCGCTCTGACGGCTGTTGCTCAGTAATTCGCTCCAACCCTAGGAGAAACTTTTAGTTAGGAGCAAAGGTATGGACATCAATATGTCGCTCATCGGCCAGATGATCACCTTCGCGGTGTTGGTCTGGTTCTCGATGAAGTTCGTATTTCCAGCGCTGAACAATGCGCTGGATGAGCGTGCCAAACGAATCGCGGATGGATTGGCTGCGGCCGATCAAGGTCAAGCTTCGATGGCTGTCGCTGAAAAGCGTGCGCAAGAGGCATTGAACAGTGCACGTGAAGAAGCGTCGCAACGCGTTGCGGACGCTGAAAAGCGCGCGCAGCTGGTTGCTGAAGAGATCAAGCAAAATGCACAAGCTGAAGCTGCGCGTATCATTGCGCAAGCCCAGTCGGACGCCGAACAGCAACTGTCGAAAGCACGCGAACAATTGCGCGCTCAGGTGGCTGACCTGGCTGTCAAGGGTGCCGAGCAGATCTTGAAGCGTGAAGTTAACGCTACGGCTCACGCCGAAATGTTGCAGCGTCTTGCTGTCGAGCTGTAATCATGGCAGAACTCGCAACCGTCGCCCGTCCCTACGCGGAAGCTTTGTTCCGCGTAGCCCAAGCTGGTAAGGAGTCAAGCAACCTCGCGGCGTGGTCCGAGCTGGTGTCCGAACTGGCACAGATCGGTAGCCACCCCGAGGTACAGGCGTACGCGCGCAATCCGAAAGTTTCGGAAAGCGACGTCGCCGCCACCATCCTGTCGTTGTTGAAATCGCCGCTCAATGAGGAAGTGAAAAACTTCGTCACGATGTTGATCGAAAATGGCCGCATCAGCCTGCTGCCGGAAATCGGCGCGCAATTCCATACGTTGAAAAACGGTCTGGAAGGTGCGGCTGACGCCGAGATCACGAGCGCTTTCGATCTGAGCGAAGGCCAAACGGCCGAGCTGGTCGCAACGCTGGAAAAGAAATTCAGTCGTAAGCTCAACCCTGCCGTCACAGTGGATCCATCGCTGCTCGGCGGCGTGCGCGTGGTCGTTGGCGACCAAGTGCTCGATACCTCGGTGCGCGCCAAGCTGCAGCAACTGCACGCTGCACTGGTGTCGTAAGACACGCGCTTCGGCAGGCCAGCTAAGACAGACCCTTACCCCTCGCGCAAGCTGAGAGAAACACTTTTAGGAGTTAGTATGCAACTCAACCCATCTGAAATCAGCGAGTTGATCAAGAGCCGGATCCAAGGTCTTGACGGCGGCGCTGAAGTGCGTAATCAAGGCACGGTTATTTCCGTCGCCGACGGTATCTGCCGCATCCACGGTTTGTCGGACGTGATGCAAGGCGAGATGCTGGAATTCCCAGGCAATACGTTTGGCCTGGCAATGAATCTGGAACGCGACTCCGTCGGTTCCGTGATTCTGGGTGCCTACGAGCACATCTCCGAAGGCGACACGGTGAAATGCACCGGCCGCATTCTGGAAGTGCCAGTCGGTCCTGAGCTGCTCGGCCGCGTTGTCAACGCGCTGGGTCAGCCAATCGACGGCAAAGGCGCCATCGAGACGAAACTGACGGCCGCGATTGAAAAAATCGCTCCGGGCGTGATCGCCCGTGAGTCCGTTTCGCAACCAATGCAAACCGGCCTGAAGTCGATCGATGCGATGGTTCCAGTTGGCCGCGGCCAGCGCGAACTGATCATCGGCGACCGTCAAACCGGCAAGTCGGCTGTGGCGATTGATGCGATCATCAATCAAAAAGGCCAGGGCATGAAATGTATCTACGTCGCGATTGGCCAAAAAGCCTCGTCGATCAAGAACATCGTGCGCTCGCTGGAACAGCACGGCGCGATGGAATACACCATCGTTGTCGCCGCTTCCGCTTCGGAATCGGCCGCCATGCAATACATCTCGCCGTACTCCGGTTGCGCCATGGGCGAATACTTCCGTGACCGCGGTGAAGATGCACTGATCGTCTACGATGATCTGTCCAAACAAGCTGTTGCATACCGTCAAATCTCGCTGCTGTTGCGCCGTCCACCAGGTCGCGAAGCATACCCAGGCGACGTGTTCTACCTGCACAGCCGCCTGCTGGAACGCGCAGCACGCGTGAACGCCGACTACGTCGAGAAGTTCACCGACGGCGCCGTCAAAGGCAAGACCGGTTCCCTGACGGCGCTGCCGATCATTGAAACGCAAGCTGGCGACGTATCCGCATTCGTTCCAACCAACGTGATTTCGATTACCGACGGTCAGATCTTCCTGGAAACCTCGCTGTTCAACGCCGGTATCCGTCCTGCCATTAACGCCGGTATTTCCGTATCGCGCGTCGGTGGCGCCGCCCAGACCAAGGTCATCAAAAACCTGTCCGGCGGTATCCGTACCGACTTGGCGCAGTACCGTGAACTGGCCGCGTTTGCGCAGTTCGCTTCGGACCTGGATGAATCGACCCGCAAGCAGCTGGACCGCGGCGCGCGCGTAACGGAATTGCTCAAGCAAGCCCAATACTCGCCACTGTCGATCTCGCTGATGGCCGTATCGCTGTTCTCGGTGAACAAAGGCTTCATGGACGACGTGCCAGTCAAGCAAGTGCTGTCGTTCGAAGCTGGTGTCCACGCTTACATGAAGACCAAGCAAGCTGCTCTGCTGGCCAAGATCGAAGAAACCAAGCAACTCGACAAAGACAGCGAAGCAACTCTGTCGGCGGCCATTGCTGATTTCAAGAAATCCGGCGCATATTAAGCGGCCAGGCGGCGCCCACTTCGAGTGAGGCGCCGCCCTACGCGCAGAAGGAGTAAGGACTCATGGCATCAAGCAAAGAGATACGAGGCAAGATCAAGAGCGTAGAGAATACGAAGAAGATCACCAAGGCGATGGAAATGGTCGCCGCGTCCAAAATGCGCAAGGCGCAAGACCGGATGCGGGCCGCTCGTCCCTACAGTGACAAGATTCGGAATATCGCCGCCAATCTGGCGACCGCCAATCCGGAATACACGCACCCGTTCCTGGCAGCTGCCCAGGGTACGCAAGCGAAGGCAGTGGGTTTCATCGTTGTCACGACCGACAAGGGTCTGTGCGGCGGCATGAACACCAACATCCTGCGCCAGGTGACGTCGAAGTCGCGCGAGCTGGAAGCAGCTGGCAACCGGGTTGAAGCAGTTGCCATCGGTAACAAGGGTTTGGGTTTTTTGAATCGCATCGGCGTCAAGATCATTGCGCACGCCATTCAAACCGGCGATACGCCCCACCTGGATAAACTGATCGGACCTGTCAAGGTCATGCTCGAAGAGTTCCAGGCAGGCAAGATCGATGCAGTGTACCTGTGCTACACCAAATTCATCAACACGATGAAACAGGAACCAGTCGTGGAGCAATTGCTGCCCCTGACGGCCGACAAGATGGTCGCCGACAAGGGTGCCCACTCGTGGGATTACATCTACGAGCCGGACGCGCAAAGCGTGATCGACGAATTGCTGGAGCGCTATGTAGAAGCGCTGGTGTACCAGGCAGTCGCGGAGAATCTGGCGTCCGAGCAATCGGCACGGATGGTCGCGATGAAAGCTGCAAGCGACAACGCGGGTAGTGTGATCGGCGAATTGAAGCTGATCTACAACAAGACCCGCCAAGCTGCGATTACCAAAGAACTCTCCGAAATCGTCGCCGGTGCGGCTGCGGTTTAAACGAATTTAACTATATTGAAGGAACGAACATGGCTGATGGCAAAATCGTTCAGTGTATCGGCGCTGTGGTGGACGTTGAGTTTCCCCGCAACGCGATGCCTAAGGTATTTGATGCCTTGAAGATGGCAGGCTCGGAACTGACCCTGGAAGTACAACAGCAGTTGGGCGACGGCATTGTCCGTACCATTGCACTCGGTTCGTCCGATGGCTTGCGTCGCGGCATGATGATTCAAAATACCGGCAAACCTATCATGGTGCCAGTCGGTAAAGCAACCCTGGGTCGCATCATGGACGTGCTGGGCAACCCGATCGACGAATGCGGCCCAGTGTCGCACGAGCAGATCGCGTCGATCCACCGCACCGCTCCTGCATACGACGAACTGTCGCCATCGCAAGAACTGCTGGAAACCGGCATCAAGGTGATCGACCTGGTGTGCCCGTTTGCAAAAGGCGGTAAAGTTGGTCTGTTTGGCGGCGCTGGCGTAGGCAAGACCGTCAACATGATGGAACTGATTAACAACATCGCCAAGGCGCACAGCGGCGTGTCCGTGTTCGCCGGCGTGGGTGAGCGTACCCGTGAAGGTAACGACTTCTACCACGAGATGGCTGACGCGAAAGTGGTCGATCTGGAAAACCCGGAGAACTCCAAAGTCGCGATGGTCTACGGCCAGATGAATGAACCGCCAGGTAACCGTCTGCGCGTCGCGCTGACCGGCCTGACGATCGCTGAATCGTTCCGTGATGAAGGCAAGGACGTTCTGTTCTTCGTCGACAACATCTACCGCTTCACGCTGGCTGGTACCGAAGTCTCGGCACTGCTGGGCCGTATGCCGTCGGCTGTGGGTTACCAACCGACCCTGGCGGAAGAAATGGGCCGTCTGCAAGAGCGTATCACGTCGACCAAGACCGGTTCGATCACCTCGATCCAGGCCGTCTACGTTCCAGCCGATGATTACACCGATCCGTCGCCTGCTACCACGTTTGCTCACTTGGATTCGACCGTTGCGCTGTCGCGTGACATCGCTTCCCTGGGTATCTACCCAGCCGTGGACCCACTGGATTCGACCTCGCGTCAGCTGGATCCGTTGATCGTTGGTCAAGAGCACTATGACACCGCGCGTGCCGTGCAAACGACCCTGCAACGCTACAAGGAATTGCGCGACATTATCGCGATTCTGGGTATGGACGAGCTGGCACCGGAAGACAAACTGCTGGTCGCCCGCGCACGTAAGATGCAGCGTTTCCTGTCGCAGCCTTTCCACGTCGCTGAAGTCTTTACCGGCGCGCCTGGTAAATACGTTTCGCTCAAAGACACGATCAAGGGCTTCAAAATGATCGCTTCGGGCGAACTCGATCACCTGCCGGAACAAGCGTTCTACATGGTCGGCACGATCGAAGAAGCAATCGAAAAAGCCAAGAAACTTAACTAAGTTAAGTCTGGGCCTAACCCCGCCCCTTACACGGCGGGGTTCTTCAACCCGATAGGACACACATGGCACACACAATTCACGTTGACGTGGTTTCCGCTGAAGAACTGATTTTTTCAGGCGAAGCAGAATTCGTCGCGTTGCCGGGTGAACAGGGCGAGCTGGGTATCTACCCACGCCACACGCCTTTGATTACCCGCATCCGTCCGGGCGCGGTCCGCATCAAGGTAGTCGGCCAGGCTGAAGAAGAGTTCGTCTTCGTTGCCGGCGGCCTGCTGGAAGTGCAACCGGATACCGTGACCGTCCTGGCCGATACCGCGATCCGCGGTCACGACCTCGACGAAGCGAAAGCGCTGGAAGCGAAGAAGTTGGCGGAAGAAAATATCCACAACAAGGATTCGGGCATCGACTACGCGCAAGCGCAAGCCGAGCTGGCCAGCGCGATTGCGCAGCTGGCAGCGATCCAGAAGCTGCGCAAGATGTAATCCATCTGCGCCGCACAAGAAAGGCAGCCTGCGGGCTGCCTTTTTTTTCAGCACAAATTAGCGGCGCTTGTCCTTTCCCCTTTCCAGTCCCGCCTTCAATATCGTCTTCCACTTGGCGCGCGCGGCAATGCGTTCGAGCGGCGTTTCCTCGCTGCGGCGCGCGTCGCGCAGCAGCTTGTGATAATTACGCAGGCGGTCCCCATCGACGGCGCCGCGCACGGCGCAACCGGGCTCGCTGGCATGCTGGCAATCGCGGAACTGGCATGTCGCTGCCAGCGCCGCGATATCGTCGAACGTGGCAGCCAGCGTTTCCGCATCGGCGTCCGCGCGCCAGCTGCGCAAGCCCGGCGTGTCGATGATGCAGGCGCCGCTGGCGCACAGGTGCAGCGAGCGCGCCGTCGTCGTGTGCCGGCCACGGCCGTCGCCATGGCGCACGCCGTTGGTTGCCTGCTGCGCCGCAGCCAGGGTGTTGGTCAGGCTGGACTTGCCCGCGCCCGATGAACCGAGCAGTACCAGGGTCTGGCCGGCATCCAGCCAGGGTTCCAGGATGGCCACGTCATACGCATGGCGCGTATCGATGGCGAACAGCGGCACGTGGGGCGGCAGGCGCAGTTTGAGCTGCGCCAGCTTGCCCGGCACGTCATCGGCCACGTCGGCCTTGCTCAGCACCACCACGGGGCTGACCTGGGCCGCCAGCACGATGGCCAGATAGCGTTCCAGCCGGCGCGGGTTGAAGTCTTCGTCCAGTCCCATCACCAGCAGGGCCGTATCGACATTGCTGGCGAGCACTTGCCGCCGGCCGTCATTGCCGCGCCGGCCGATCTGCGTGACCGGGGATAAGTGCGCCGTTATCCACAGCATGCCGTAACCATCGTGTTCGGCGGCGACCCAGTCGCCAACGGCAAGGATGGTGTCCTGCGCCTGCAGCTCGTGCAGCAGGCGCGGCAGGATGTGCGCCCCGTGTTCCAGGATGCCGTCGTGCACGCCGATGCTGTCGCGGTGCACGGCGCTCACGCGCAGCAGCTGCGCGGCGGGGGAAGAGATGTCGAGTTGGGTGGCTGCGCTGGCGATGGCCTGCTGCAGCCCGATAAGGCGTAGTTGCGCAAAATCGAATGTGATCATGGTAGCGTGATTCCAGATTCTGTCGTCCGCGTGCGGACGTGAAGCCTGCGCGTGCAGGCACCGCCAGTCGCCATGACTGGCACGAAGAAGGGGGAGGTCGGCTACGCGATCACGCGTATGGGGAAGGGCGAGCTAAGGGAGTTAGCGGGGAAAACAGTGAAAACAGTGATCAGGCAGCCGACAGCACGGCAGTATCCGAATGGCGCATGTTGTCTACTCCTGAGGTGTGATGGAAAACGCCAGTGTGCCAGCGGCGCGCGCCGCCGTCAATGGAAGGTGTGGCTCAGCTGCACATGCCGTAGGTCGGATTAGTCCGCAGGGCGTAATCCGACACATTGTTGGCGCGATTGTTGAATTAGCTGCACATGCCGTAAGCGCTGCGCTCGGGGAAATAGCGGTAGGTAAACGTGCGCACCGGGTAGCGTTTGCCGGCGACGAGCATGTCGGGCATGGACAGGTCGAAACGCTGCGGCAGCTGGCGCGGCAGTTGCAGGCGCAGCCGCCACTGGGTTTCCTTGCTGTTGCCGACGGCGGCAAACATGATGGGCAGCTTTTCGATGACGTCGACGATTTCCGCCTTCTGGTTCATGCCGCGCTGGTAGATGGTCAGTACTTTCGCCTCGGCGAACGGCTGCTGTTTCGGCTCTTCCAGCAGGAAGGACAGGCGCGTAAAACTGGCTTGCGTGCCGACGGGTAAAGTAAAAATCAGTGCCAGTTCCGTGCCGCCTTCCTTCAGGGTGACGGGCGGCGTGGCATACACGCTGATACCGCGCGGCAGCTCGAAGCGCGAACCCTCCGTCCACGTCTTGCACTCGGGCGTGGTGGCCTGGTACAGGCTGGGCGCCGTGTAGTCATCGCAGGCGGAAACCAGCAGCAGCAGGGGCAGGGCAAGGAGGGCGGAACGGCGCATGGGAGTCACGGTTGGGGGAATGAGCCGACAGTGTAAGCGATCCCCACGCGATCCACCAGCGACGCTAGGCTTGCCCAGGCGGCGCGCGCCGCACGGATTGCAGCTGGCAGTGCGCCGCCTGCAAGGCATCCTTGATGGCATCGAGCGCCAGTTGCGGCCGGGCCGCGCCGCACATGAAGATATCGACGGCGGCAAAGTTGCATTCCGGCCAGGTGTGGATGGAGATGTGCGATTCAGCCAGCAGCACCACGCCGGTGACGCCCTGGCCGGCGCCAAAGCTGTGGAAATGGCTATGCAGCACCTGCGCGCCAGCCGTGATGGCAGCGTCGCGCAGCAGGCGCTCGAGCGCGGCGCCGTCGCGCAGGCGTGCCGGCGCGATGCCCGACAAATCGGCCAGCAAGTGGGTGCCCAGGGGCAGATGCGGTGTGGCTGCCATGCTTATTTGTGGCTGCCGCCGCTGGAGCCGCCGCCATAGCTGCCGCCGCCGCTGCCCGTGCGCGAACTCCAGCTGCTGCCGCTGCTGCTGCCGGCCACCTTGAACATGCGCACCCAGTTGGCGGCCGTGACACTGAAGGTCACCATCAGGGCATAGATCACGTATTTACTCATGGGGGATTCTTTGCATTCTTGTCGAGAAAAGCGGCAGGCAGGAACAGCGCCAGGCAGCCCAGCAAACTCCACATCAAGGTGCTGGAGAACGAGACAAACATGGGAATCGCATTCAAGACCAGCACGATGATGATGAAGACCTTGGCGATGCCGCGATGGCTCAGCTGGATATTCTGCACTTTGGCGCCGCCATGGAAGGCGCTGCCGAACCAGGCGGCCATCTGGTCATAGGCGACGGGCACGGAGCGCGACCAGGTCATTTCCTCGCCGGTGAGCTCCGCCGCCAGCTTGGTCTGCCCCTGCTCGAATTCAAACACGCGCGTGCTGTCGCCGACGGCCACCTTCCAGTTGAAGGCGCCCGCCGCATACACGACCTGCGAGCCGTAGTCATACAGTTTGCGGTAGGTGGTGCCATCGAGCGTGCAGGTATCGGCGTCCAGCGACGCCCAGTTGGGCCAGTTCGGCAGCACGTTCGAGCGCGACCAGCCATCGTCCGTCTCCACCAGCCAGAAGAAGCCGGCGCGCGCGTTGTACAGCAGGTATTCATTCCACTCGCTGCCTTCGTCGTCGGCGCGGCGCATCATGCCGATCACCGTGAAGTCCACATTGCTGATCTTCGCGCTGGCGCCCAGCTCCAGCGTGATGTCGGCGTTGTCGTGCACCTGCTTGCCGATGGCCAGCACCTGCGCTTCCGGGCCGCTGGCGTCGAGCTGCGCATGGCAGGCGGGACACACGAGCTGCGCCGCCGCGCCGGGGACATACCCGATGCCGCTGCCGCAGGACGGGCAGTCGAGCGCGTCGAGCTTGCCGCGGTACTTGCCGGCGCTCCTGGCGATGGCGTCGTCGTCGCGCAGCAGCTGGCACTGCAAGCCCTCCAGGGTGACGGCAACGCCCTGGTAGACGACGGGTTGCGGGCCATCCGTGTAGTCGAGCGTGACAAAGCTGGCGTAGTTGCGGAAGTCCGCCACCTGGATGCGCCAGCCGGCGCCTACCTTGAACGGCAGTTCTCCCTGGCCGGCGATGCATTCGGCGCTGCGGATCTCGGCCGCCGTGTACGGTTCGCCGCAGATCGTGTAGCGCCTGCCCGGCGTCAGCTCGGCAAAGGCGGGCAGGGCGTCTTGCGTGCTGCGTACGCGCGTCAGCGTGTACAGGCCGGACGAGTCGCCCAGCCACGCCGTGCTGGCGTCGTCGAACAGCAGATACCACTCGTTCCACGTGCCGGCGCTGTAGCGCTGCTGGATGCGGCCGACGACGGTGAAGTGCACGCCATCGTGCACGCCGGCCGTGCCGATCTGGATCGGCGAATAGTCTTCCAGGACGGCCGACATCTTGCCCACGTCCTTGACGGAATCGGCGTCCTTGAGGATGGTGCTGTGGCAGTATTCGCACACGGCGAGTACGGAAGCGTGCGAGCGGAAGTGGACTTCCGCGCCGCAGCTGGGACAGGAAACAGTTTGCATGCAGTCGCGCTTAGCCGATCAGTTTTTTCAGCAGTTCAGCCTTGGCGCCGTCGTAGTCGGCTGGCGAGATGAGCCCCTTGTCGAGCAAGCCCTTGAGCTTTTCCAGGCGCGCCTCGATCGGTTCTTCCGCGGGGGCCGGTGGCGCCGCAGGCGGTGCGGCCGGGGCAGGCGCCGGCTGCTGTAGCGCTCCGCCCATGCTTTGCGCCATCACCTGGCCGATCGACAGCCCGGCGCCCAGTCCCGCGCCGATGCCGGCCATGCCGCCTTCGTTTTGCGCCGCCAGCGGGATCGCATTGGCCACCTGGAATTTCGTAAAGCCGCTCATCTTGTCGGCGCCCAGGCCGCCCTTCATGCCGGCCGAGATGCGCTCGTCCAGCGCCGCCTGCAATTCCTCGGGCAGGCTGATGCTGGCCACATTGAATTCATCGAGGCCCACGCCATAGCGTGCAAAGGCCTGCGCCAGGCCATCCTTGACCTCTTGCGCCATCAGCGCCTGGTTGGCCGCCATGTCGAGGAAGGGGACATTCGCGCCGCCCAGCGAGCTGGCCATGCTCGACATCAGAATGCCGCGCAATTGATCTTCCACTTCGTCGCGCGTATAGACTTCGCGCGTGCCGCTGATCTCGGTGAAGAAGGTGCGGGCGTCGGCGATGCGGTACGAGTACATGCCGAAGGCGCGCACGCGGATCATGTCGAAATCCTTGTCGCGGATGGTGATCGGCTGCGGCGTGCCCCATTTGCGGCCCGTCTGCACGCGGGTGCTGAAGTAATACACGTCCGACTTGAAGGGCGAATCGAACAGCTTGTCCCAGTTTTTCAGGTTGGTCAGCAACGGCAAGGTCTGCGTCGTCAGCTTGTGCGTGCCGGGACCGAAGACATCGGCGATCTTGCCTTCATTGACGAAGACGGCCACCTGCGATTCGCGCACATTCAGGATGGCGCCGTTCTGTATCTCGAAATCCTGCATGGGAAAACGCCAGGCCAGTACGCCTTCCGTTTCTTCGTTCCACTGCAGTACGTCGATAAACTGCTTCTTGATAAAGCTGCCGAGGCTCATGATGGTGTCCTTGAGTGAGGTAAAACGTCAGGAAATGCAGGCGGCGTTGATGGCGCCGATCGACAGGGAAATGGCGGCCAGCAGGCCGCCGAAGGCGCTGTTGTTCGATTCGATCTGGTCTTTCGACATGCGCAGCAGGCGCGTGGTGACCACATAGGCGAGCAATTGCACCACCATGGCGCCAAAGGCCCAGGCGAAGAACTGCTGGTAGTCGGCCGTGTGCATCAGGGACGAGGCGATGGTGGCGGAAAAGCCCAGCATGGCGCCGCCCAGCGACAGGGCCGCCGCCTGGTTGCCCTGGCGGATCAGCAGCACTTCGTTATACGGCGTGACGCGCGTGTAGATGATAAAAAATACAATCAGCAGCCCGGCGGCCAGTAAAAGATGGATCAGATAGTTTAGGATGGCGGGCACGGCATTCCTCACAAATGAGTATTTGATAACGTCAACGCATATTAGAACAAAAAAAGTCCAATGAACAAAAAGATTCTGATTTTGTCCGTCTTCGTGGTCGCTTCCTGCGGCCTCGCGTATGAGCTGATTGCCGGCGCCATGTCCAGCTACCTGCTCGGCGACTCCATCCTGCAGTTTTCCACCATCATTGGCTGCTACCTATTTGCGATGGGTGTGGGCGCTCACTTTTCAAAGTATGTAAAGGACGATGACGTGCTTTCGCGCTTCGTCGACATCGAACTGGCCGTGGGCTTGATCGGTGGCCTGTCGGCGGCCATCCTGTTCATGACCTTTTCGTGGATGGCCGCGCCATTTCGCACCTTATTGTATGTGATGGTGTTCCTGATCGGCGCACTGGTCGGCATGGAAGTGCCGCTGGTGATGCGCGCCCTGAACACGCGCCAGACGGAATTTTCTGAACTGGTCAGCCGCGTGCTGACATTCGATTACCTGGGCGCGCTGGCCGTGTCCCTGCTGTTCCCGCTGGTGCTGTCGCCGTACCTGGGCCTGGTGCGCACGGGCTTCCTGTTCGGCATGCTCAATGTGGGCGTGGGCCTGTGGAGCATTTATGTATTCCGCGCTGAGCTGAAAAATCTCACAGGACGTTTGCTGCGCGCCTGTGCCGTGATGCTGTTGCTGATCGCCGGCTTTGCCATGTCGGACCGCATGGTGGCCTGGGGCGAACACGGGCTGTTCGGCGACCAGATCGTGTATTCCACCACCACGCCCTACCAGCGCCTGGTGATCACGCGCTGGAAGGACGATACGCGGCTGTACATCAATGGCAACCTGCAGTTTTCCTCGCGCGACGAGTACCGCTACCACGAAGCGCTGGTGCACCCCGTGCTGGAAGCGTTGCCGTGGGCGCGCCGCGTGCTGGTGCTGGGTGGCGGCGAT
Organism: Janthinobacterium lividum; assembly: GCF_034424625.1. Classification (NCBI taxonomy): domain Bacteria; kingdom Pseudomonadati; phylum Pseudomonadota; class Betaproteobacteria; order Burkholderiales; family Oxalobacteraceae; genus Janthinobacterium; species Janthinobacterium lividum. Next base: position 386,501 of record NZ_CP139976.1, read on the forward strand.
GGCCTGGCCCTGCGCGAAATCCTGCGTTATCCACAGATCGAACACGTCACCGTCGTCGACCTCGACCCTGCCATGACGGCCGCGTTTACCACGCGCCCGGAACTGGCAAAGCTGAATAACAAGTCGTTCTCGGACAAGCGGGTTACCGTCGTCAATGCCGATGCCGCCGTCTGGCTGCGCAACAACGGCGACATGTTCGACGCGGCCATCGTCGATTTCCCCGACCCGTCCAGCTTCGCGCTCGGCAAACTGTACTCGGTGCCGTTCTACGACCTGGTGAAAAAGCACCTGGCGGCCAAGGGCCTGATGGTGGTGCAATCGACGTCGCCCTTCTTTGCGCCGCACGCTTACTGGACCATTAATTCGACCCTGCGCGAAGTGGGCATGCGCACCTGGCCCTATCACGCCTACGTGCCCTCGTTCGGCGAATGGGGTTTTATCCTGGCCTCGCCCCAGCTCGACTACAAACCGCCCACCAGCTATCGCCTGCCGATGCGCTACCTGAATGCGGACACCACGCGCGAGATGTTCATCTTCCCGCCCGACATGCAGCCGCTGCCCATGGCGCCGAATCGCTTGAATACCCAGTCGCTCGTGCATGAATTCGAGCAGGACTGGAACCGGGTGATCCGCTGATGCAGCGCCGCTCTTTCATGCTGTGGGCCGCCGGCGGCACGGCAGCGGCAGCCGCTGGCATCGGCAGCATCGCCGCGTATCTGCGCTGGCAGGAAATCACGCCCAAGGTGCTGTATCCGGGCCGCAGCGAGGGGCATTACTTGCGCAAGCTGCTGCGCGAGCGCACGGCGCTGCCGGCGCCTTCGGCAACCGTCACCACGGATGTCGCCATCCTCGGCTCCGGCATCGCCGGCCTGACGGCGGCCTGGCGCTTGAATAAACTGGGGCACAAGGATTTCCTCATGATCGATGGGCCGCAGCCGTATGGCAACGCGGCCGGCGGGCAGTTCGGCGACCTGGCCTATCCGACCGGCGGCCATTACCTGCCGCTGCCTTCGCCCGAATCGACCCATGTGCGCGAGATCCTGTTCGATTTGGGGATCATCCAGCGCGATCCGCAGGCGGAAAAGCCGACTTATGACGAGCGCTACATCCTGCACGCGCCCGAGGAACGCCTGCTGTTCAACGGTCACTGGCAGGATGGCTTCATTCCCACCGAGGGCGTTTCCGCCGAAGAACTGGCGCAGCACGAGCGTTTCTTTGCCGACGTGCGGCGCCTGCGCCAGGCGCATGGCAACGATGGCAAGCGCGTCTTCGTTTTTCCTACCGTGGAGTCGTCGCAAGACCCGGCCTGGCAGGCGCTCGACACCATCACCTTGAAGCAGTGGATGGAGCGCGAAGGCTATACCTCGCCCACCCTGCACTGGTATTTGAATTACTGCTGCCGCGACGACTACGGCACGCGCTACGACCAGGTCTCGGCCTGGGCGGGCCTGCATTACTACTGCAGCCGCTGGGGACAGGCGGCCAATGCCGGCAATGGCGCGTGGCTGACCTGGCCGGGCGGCATGCAACCGGTCGCCACGGCCATGGAGCAGGCCTCAGGTGTCAAGCGTCATGCGGGCACGGTGGTTTCCGTGCGGACGACGGAGCAGGGCGTGGAAGCGCTGTGCCTGGAGCTGGTCGACGGCCAGCCGCGCACTTACCTGGTCAAGGCGCGCAAGGCCATCTGCGCCATGCCCTTGTATGTGGCGGCGCGCGTGGTCAGCGACATCGCCAGCTATGGCTACGACCTCAAACGCGATACGCCCGCGTATGCGCCGTGGCTGGTGGCGAATTTTTTACTTAAACGCTTTCCCGACGAACTGCCGCATGCGCCCCTGTGCTGGGACAACGTGGTGTACCAGGAGCCGGGCCTCGGCTATGTCGTCTCCACGCACCAGGATATCCGCGTGCGCCCGCCCGAGAAAACCGTCTTCAGCGCCTATGTGGCCCTGTCCGACCGCACACCGCAGGAAGCGCGCAAGTGGTTAGATGTGGCCACGCCGGAGCAATTGCTGGCGCTGGCCAGCGTCGATTTGAAGACGGCGTATGGACGCGATTTTGCCAGCTGCGTCGAACGGGTCGACATCACCGTGCGCGGCCATGCCATGGCCGCACCGTTGCGGGGATTTCGCAGCAATGCGGGGCTGAAGGCGCTGCGCGAACACGACGGCGCCATCCTGTTTGCGCATGCCGATCTGTCGGGCTTTTCCGTGTTCGAGGAAGCGGCGTGGTGGGGGGACAGGGCGGCGCGCCTGGCTTCCACATGAGGATATCAATGAAAAAGGCCGGCGCAAGCGCCGGCCAGAGCCCCCCAAGGCTCGAACCGGTCTACTTGTTCTTGTTGATCACGTCGATGAAGACGGCCGCCAGCAGCACCAGGCCCTTGATCACCTGCTGGTAGTCGATGCCGATGCCCATGATGGACATGCCGTTGTTCATCACGCCCATGATGAAGGCGCCGATCACGGCCCCCATCACCTTGCCCACGCCGCCCGAAGCCGAGGCGCCGCCGATGAAGCAGGCGGCGATCACGTCCAGCTCGAAACCCGTGCCGGCCTTCGGCGTGGCCGTGTTCAGGCGCGCCGCGAAGATCAGGCCGGCCAGCGCGGCCAGCATGCCCATGTTGACGAAGGTGTAGAAGCTGACCCGTTCCGTCTTGATGCCGGACAGGCGCGCCGCCTTCTCGTTGCCGCCCACGGCATACACGCGCCGGCCCAGCACGGTGCGGTTGGTAATGAAGGTGTAGGCGACGATGAGCAGCGACATCACGGCCAGCACGTTGGGAAAGCCGCGGTACGACGCCAGCAGGTAGCTGAAATACACCATCACGGCGGCGAAGATGGCGTTTTTCAGCAGGAAGAAGGCGCGCGGTTCGTTTTCCATGCCGTGCTTCAGTTGCTTGGCGCGGCTGCGCAGCGAAGTGATAATCAGCGCCGCGGCGGCGATCACGCCCAGCAGCAATGACAGGCCGCGCAGGTTTTCGCCGCCGAACGGGTCGGGCAGGAAGCCCGAACTGAGCATCTGGAAGCCTTCCGGGAAGGGGCCGACCGACTGGCCCGCCAGCAGGGCCAGGGTCAGGCCCTTGAACACCAGCATGCCGGCCAGGGTGACGATGAAGGACGGGATTTTAAAGAAGGCGACAAAATAGCCTTGCGCGCCGCCGATGACGGCGCCGGCCAGCAGGCAGATGATGCTGGCGGCGACAAAATTCATGTTGTGGTTGACGATCAGGACGGCCGCCAGCGCGCCGACGAAGCCGACCACCGAGCCGACGGACAAATCGATATGGCCGGCCACGATGACCATCAGCATGCCCAGCGCCATGATGACGATGTAGCTGTTTTGCAGCACCAGGTTCGTCAGGTTGAGCGGCTGCATCAGGGTGCCGTCGGTCATGTACTGGAAAAAGCCCATGATGACGATCAGGGAAAGCAGCATGCCGTAGTCGCGCATATTGTTCTTCAAAAAGCCGGCATAGCTTTTTGCTTGCGGCGCCGCGGCTGGTGTTGCTGGCGCGCCTGCTGTCAATTTATTGTCCATTGTTTTCTCCGTGTGTAACGATCGCGCGCATGATGCGTTCCTGCGATGCTTCTGCCGCGCTCAGTTCTGCCGCGAAGCGGCCTTCGTTCATGACATAGATCCGGTCGCACATGCCCAGCAATTCCGGCATTTCCGAGGAAATCATGATGATGCATTTGCCTTCGGCGGCCAGCTCGCTGATGATGCTGTAGATCTCGTACTTGGCGCCCACATCGATGCCGCGGCTCGGTTCATCGAGGATCAGGATGTCGGGGCGTGAAAACAGCCATTTCGCCAGCACCACTTTCTGCTGGTTGCCGCCGGACAGGTTGACCACCTTCTGCGCCACGCTCGAGCAACGGGTCTTGAGCTTGCGGCGGAACTCCTCGGCCACGCCGAATTCACGCTGCTCGTCGATCACCATGTGCTTTGAAATCGCGTCCAGGTTGGCCAGGCTGGTGTTCTTCTGGATGTCTTCCTCGAGGATCAGGCCCAGGCCCTTGCGGTCTTCCGTGACATACGCGAGGCCGTGGGCGATCGCCTTGCCGATGGTGCTGACGTCGATTTCCTGGCCATTCTTGAGCACCGTGCCGCTGATGCGCTGGCCGTAGGCGCGGCCGAAAATGCTCATCGCCAGTTCCGTGCGCCCGGAGCCCATCAAGCCGGCGATGCCGATGATCTCGCCCTTTTTGGCATGCATATTGATGCCCTTGATGACGGGGCGGTCGGCATGCTCGGGATGGAACACGCGCCAGTCGCGCACTTCGAAAATGGTCTCGCCGATGGTGGGCGTGCGCGGCGGATAGCGGTCGGCCATCTCGCGCCCGACCATTTTTTCGATGATGCGGTCTTCGCTGACGGCGTCGATGCGGCAGTCGAAACTGTCGACCGTGTTCCCGTCGCGCAGCACCGTGATGGCATCGGCGACCCGTGAAATTTCATTGAGCTTGTGCGAGATCAGGATCGAGGCGATGCCCTGGGCTTTCAGGCCCAGCAGCAGGTCGAGCAGGGCCGCGCTGTCGCTTTCGTTCAGGCTGGCCGTCGGCTCGTCGAGGATCAGCAGCTTGACGTCCTTGCACAGCGCCTTGGCGATTTCGATCAGCTGCTGCTTGCCCACGCCCAGGTTGGTGATCAGGGTGTCGGGGGACTCTTTCAGGCCCACTTTGTGCAGCAGTTCGCGCGTCTTCGCTTGCGCGTATTCCCAGTCGATGACGCCCATGTGGGCCGGTTCGTTGCCGAGGAAGATATTCTCGGCGATCGACAACTGGGGCACCAGCGCCAGTTCCTGGTGGATGATGATGATGCCGATTTCTTCGCTGTCCTTGATGCCGCGGAAGTGCCGCGTCTGGCCCAGGTAATCGATGTCGCCCGTATAGCTGCCATGGCCGTAGACGCCGCTCAGCACTTTCATCAGTGTGGATTTGCCGGCGCCGTTTTCGCCGACGATGGCGTGGATCTCGCCGCTGCGTACCCGCAGGTTGACATTGTCGAGCGCAACGACGCCCGGGAATGTTTTGCGTATCCCGCGCATTTCCAGGATAGTGTTCGTCATATAACCTTTCTGGCACGGCCGCGCTGGTCGGCATCGGTCGTGCGGCAGTCTTGTTCTTGATCGTGCATGAAGCGAAAGGCCCGGCAGCGCCGGGCCTTCAGTACCTTGGATGCTTATTTCACTTGCGCTTCCGTGTAGTAGCCGCTGCCGGTGACGAGCACCTGCTTCCAGTTCGCCTTGTCGACGGTGACGGGTTTGAGCAGATAGGACGGCACGACTTTCACGCCGTTGTTATAGGTCTTGGTATCGTTGACGGTCGGCGTTTTGCCGCTCATCATCGCGTCGACCATGTTCGCCGTCACCTTGGCCAGTTCGCGCGTGTCCTTGAACACGGTCGATGCCTGTTCGCCGCGGATGATGGATTTCACCGACGGGATTTCCGCATCCTGGCCCGTCACAACGGGGAAGGGCTGTTTCGGCGTGCCGTAGCCGACGCCCTTGAGCGAGGACAGGATGCCGATGCTCAAGCCGTCATACGGCGACAGCACCGCGTCGACACGCGCATTGCCGTAGTAGGCGCTGAGCAGGTTGTCCATGCGCGCCTGCGCCACGGCGCCATCCCAGCGCAGGGTGGCGACCTTTTCCATGCCCATCTGCTTCGAGCGCACCACCAGCTTGCCGCTGTCGATGTACGGTTTCAGCACCGACAGCGCGCCGTTGTAGAAGAAGTGCGCGTTGTTGTCGTCGGCCGAGCCGCCGAACAATTCGATATTGAACGGGCCCTTGCCTTCCTTGAGTTTCAGCGCCGATTCGATATAGCCCGCTTGCAGCACGCCGACCTGGAAGTTGTCGAAGGTGGCGTAGTAATCGATATTTTTCGTACCGCGGATCAAACGGTCATACGAGATGACCTTGATGCCCTTGTCGGCCGCCTTTTGCAGCACGTTCGACAAGGTGGTGCCGTCGATGGCGGCGATCACCAGCACCTTGGCGCCCTTGGTGATCATGTTTTCCACCTGCGCCAGCTGGTTCGGGATATCGTCGTCCGCAAACTGCAAGTCCGTCTTGTAGCCGCGCTCCTTGAATACCTTGACCATGTTGTCGCCATCGGCGATCCAGCGCATGGACGATTTGGTTGGCATCGAGATGCCGATCGCGCCCTTGTCGGCGGCGCTTGCCACGGGCATTACCGCCATGCCGGAGATGGCCAGCGCCAGGCTCGCGGTCAGCATTTTCATTGTTGTTTTCATTTCAGGTCTCCACCGTCTTCGATAGTTGAATGTGCCAGGGCCGTCGTCCAGTGGGCGGGCTCCGTGCGGATGGCCGATTGCAGGCCACGGCTGATACTAGTTTGTCCATCCATCCCTCACCAATCACTTTTTTCGCATTGGCGATATCCAAAACGGTATCGATAAGCCAATTGATGCAATGCGCCATTGCGCGCCTTCCCGCCTGCTGGCAGGGCGGAAACGGGGGCCGGTCGGCGGCTTTTTTTGGTGCACTGCAATACCAATAATCATCATTCAATTTGGTGATTTTCGTAATTGCGGCGACACAGGGCGGCGCGCAGAATCGGTCCGAACTTGAAGACCAGCCATCCCGTCACGACCTTTTGAAAGCATGCCATGCAGCCGATTTCTCCCGCCTCCCTGTTGCCCGCCGACCTGGCGCAGGCCCTCCTCATCGGCCGCATTTGGCGCGACGGCCCCTGCGTCGTCGCCGTGCGTGGCGGCGAGGTGGTCGACATCACGCAGACGGTGGCGACGGTAGCCGAGCTGTTCGAGCGCAGCGATGCGCTCGATATCGCCCGCCATGCACCCGGAATCGCGCTTGGCTCCGTGCAGGCGCTGCTGGAGCAGGCGCTTGCCGCACCGGCAGGCGAGCTGCTGCTGGCGCCGTGCGACCTGCAGGCCGTCAAGGCCTGCGGCGTGACCTTCGCCGTCAGCCTGCTCGAACGGGTGATCGAGGAACAGGCGGGCGGCGACGCGGCGCGCGCGGCGAGCTTGCGCGCTGCACTGCAAATGACCCTGGGCGGCGACTTGTCGGCATTGAAGCCCGGCTCGGACGCGGCGCAGCGCCTGAAACAGCAGTTGCAGCAGCGCGGCGCCTGGTCGCAATACATGGAAGTGGGCATCGGCCCCGATGCGGAAGTGTTTACCAAGGCGCAGCCGATGTCGTCGGTGGGCTGCGGCGCGCAGGTGGGCTTGCTGCCGTCGTCCGCCTGGAACAACCCGGAGCCGGAGATCGTCCTGGCCGTCAACAGCCGCGGCGAGGTGCTGGGGGCGACCTTGGGCAACGACGTCAACCTGCGCGACATCGAAGGGCGCAGCGCCCTCTTGCTGGGCAAGGCCAAGGACAACAACGGTTCCTGCGCCATCGGCCCCTTCATCCGCCTGTTCGACGAACACTTCACGCTCGACACCGTACGCCAGGCGGAAGTGTCGCTGCTGATCGAGGGCGCGGACGACGGCTTTGTGCTCGAAGGCGCCAGCTTCATGCGCGAGATCAGCCGCGACCCGCTCGACCTGGTGCGCCAGACGGCAGGCCAGTACCACCAGTACCCGGACGGTTTCATGCTGTTCCTGGGGACCATGTTCTCGCCCGTGAAGGACCGCGGCGCGCAAGGCGGCGGCTTTACACACCACCTGGGCGACCGCGTCACCATCGCCAGCGCCGCGCTGGGCGCGCTGGTCAACGAAGTGCAGCGCTGCGATGCGATTACTCCCTGGACGTTCGGCGTGCGCGCGCTGTACCAGAACCTCGCCCGTCGCGGTTTGCTTTGATCCGATTTTTTTAAAAAGAGAGACACCATGCAGCATGCAATTTATCCCAGCCTGGCAGGTCAGCGCGTCGTCATCACGGGCGGCGGCACCGGCATCGGCGTGGCCATCGTCGAAGCGTTCGTGCGCCAGGGCGCCCACGTCACCTTTCTCGATATCGCCCGCGAGGCGTCGCTGGCGCTGCAGGAAAAGCTGGCCGACCTGCCGCAGCCGCCCGTGTTCCGTTATTGCGACCTGACGGACCTGGGCGCCCTGGCCGCCACCTTCGCCGAGATTGAGCACAGCGCGGGCGCCACGGATATCCTCATCAACAACGCGGCCAATGACGACCGCCACCAGTTACAGGACGTCACGCCTGCCTACTGGGACGAGCGCATCGCCGTCAACCTGCGCCACCAGTATTTCTGCGCCCAGGCAGTGGCGCCGGCCATGCGCGCCAAGGGGGGCGGCGTAATCCTCAACCTGGGTTCGATTTCCTGGCACCTGGCGCAAGCGAGGCTGTCGATCTACATGACGGCGAAAGCCGGCATCGAGGGCTTGACGCGCGGCCTGGCGCGCGACCTGGGTGTCGACGGCATCCGCGTCAATTGCATCATTCCCGGCGCCGTGCGCACGCCGCGCCAAGAGCGGCTGTGGCATACGCCGGAGGCGGAAGCCGTGATCCTGCAGGGACAATGCCTGCAACTGCGCGTGGAGCCGGAAGACGTGGCGGCGCTGGCGCTGTTCCTCGCGTCGGACAACGCGGCCAAGTGCGCCGGACGCGAATACTACGTCGACGCAGGCTGGTACGGCGCATGAACATTCCCGCCCAACCCCAGGCGCGGCGCTTCCGCTCGCAGGACTGGTTCGACAATCCCGAGCATATCGACATGACGGCGCTGTACCTGGAGCGCTTCATGAACTACGGCATCACGGCAGAGGAGCTGCGTTCGGGCCGGCCCATCATCGGCATTGCGCAAAGCGGCAGCGATATCAGCCCGTGCAACCGCATCCACCTGGAACTGGCCCAGCGTGTGCGCGACGGCATCCGCGACGCGGGCGGCATCCCGATGGAATTCCCGCTGCATCCGATCTTTGAAAACTGCCGCCGTCCCACGGCCGCGCTGGACCGCAACCTGGCATATCTGGGCCTGGTGGAAATCCTGCATGGCTACCCGATCGACGCCGTGGTGCTGACGACGGGCTGCGACAAGACGACGCCGGCGCAATTGATGGCCGCCGCCACGGTGGACATTCCCGCCATCGTGCTGTCGGGCGGCCCCATGCTCGATGGCTGGATGGACGGTGAATTGGTGGGTTCCGGCGCCGCCATCTGGAAAGGCCGCCGCCAGCTGTCCGCCGGCTTGATCGACAACGACAAATTCCTGCAGATCGCTGCCGCCTCGGCGCCGTCGGCCGGCCACTGCAACACCATGGGCACGGCATCGACCATGAATGCGCTGGCCGAGGCGCTGGGCATGTCCCTGACGGGCTGCTCGGCCATCCCCGCGCCGTACCGCGAGCGGGGCCAGATCGCCTATGAAACGGGGCGCCGCATCGTCGGCATGGCGCATGACGACGTGCGCCCGTCGAGCATCCTCACGCGCGAGGCGTTTTTGGACGCCATCATCGTCAACGCGGCCATCGGCGGCTCCACCAACGCCCAGCCGCACCTGATGGCCATGGCGCGCCATGCTGGCGTGGCATTGCATTCGAGCGACTGGATGGCGCACGGCTATGACGTGCCCCTGTTGTTGAACATGCAGCCGGCCGGAAAATACCTGGGCGAGCGCTTCCACCGGGCCGGCGGCGTGCCGGCCGTGATGTGGGAGCTGCAGCAGGCGGGCTTGCTGCACACCGAGCGCTTGACGGTCACGGGACAGAGCATGGCGCTAAACCTGGCGGGCCGTGAAAGCGCGGACCGCGAGATGATCCACCCGTTTGCCGCGCCATTGAAGGAAAAGGCCGGTTTCATGGCCTTGCAGGGCAACTTGTTCGATTTTGCCATCATGAAGACCAGCGTGATCTCGCCCGCCTTCCGCGAGCGCTACCTGTCGCGTCCCGGCAGCGAAGGCGTGTTCGAAGCGCGCGCCATCGTCTTTGACGGTTCTGCCGATTACCACGCGCGCATCAACGACCCGGCGCTCAATATCGACGACAGCTGCATGCTGGTCATGCGCGGCGCAGGTCCCGTGGGCTGGCCCGGTTCGGCCGAAGTGGTCAACATGCAGCCGCCCGATGCGCTCCTTAAGGCCGGTATTTTGAATCTGCCGACCTTGGGCGACGGGCGCCAGTCGGGCACGTCGGACAGCCCGTCGATCCTGAACGCGTCGCCGGAAAGCGCCGTGGGCGGCGGCCTGGCGCTGCTGCGCACGGGCGACATCATCCGCGTGGACTTGAGCGCGGGCCGGTGCGACATGCTGGTCGATGCTGACGAACTGGCGCGCCGCGCCACGGCGCTGCCGCCGCCTGTCAACGACAGCGCCACGCCGTGGCAGGAAATCTACCGCGCCAGCGTGGGCCAGCTGGAAACGGGCGCCTGCATGGAGCTGGCGCTGAAATACCGCGCCGTGGGCCAGACCCTGCCGCGCCACAACCATTAGCAGGCAGGTCGGGGTAGGTCGGGTTAGCGCTCCGCGCGTAACCCGACACCACCACAGACATAAAATTTTTCAGCAGTACCCCGTAGTGAAAAAACGTTGTTAATAAAATCCACAAGGAGACACACAATGAACAAGATCATCAGTGCAGCCATCATGACCGCCATGCTGGCATTGAGCAGCAGCGCCGCTCTGGCCGATGCGAAAAACCCGAAGATCGGCTTTTCCATCGACGATTTGCGCGTGGAACGCTGGACGCGCGACCGCGATTTCTTTATCGCCGCCGCCGAAAAGCAGGGCGCCAAAGTCTTCGTGCAGTCGGCCGACGCCAGCGAGCAGCGCCAGATTTCGCAGATCGAAAACCTGATCTCGCGCGGCGTCGACGTGCTGGTGATCGTGCCGTTCAACGCGACAGTGCTCAACAACACCGTCAAGGAAGCGAAAAAGGCCGGCATCAAGGTGCTGTCGTATGACCGCCTGATCCTGAATGCCGATATCGACGCGTATATCTCGTTCGACAACGAGAAAGTGGGCGAAATGCAGGCCGAGGGCGTGACCAAGCTGCAGCCGAAGGGCAATTACTACCTGCTGGGCGGCTCGCCGACCGACAACAACGCCAAGATGCTGCGCGAAGGCCAGATGAAGGTGCTCAAACCGTTCATCGACAAGGGCGACATCAAGATCGTCGGCCAGCAGTGGGTGAAGGACTGGAGCGCCACCGAAGCGCTGTCCATCGTGGAAAACGCGCTGACGGCCAACGGCAACAAGATCGACGCCATCGTCGCCTCGAACGACGGCACGGCCGGCGGCGCCATCCAGGCCCTGGCAGCGCAAAAGCTGGCCGGCAAGGTGCCGGTCTCGGGCCAGGACGCCGATCTGGCGGCGGTGAAACGCGTCATCGCCGGCACGCAATCGATGACCGTCTACAAACCCCTGAAAACCATCGCTTCGGAAGCGGCCAAACTGGCCGTGCAACTGGCGCGCAATGAAAAGCCGGCTTACAACTTCAGCTATGACAACGGCCTGAAAAAGGTCAGCACGGTGCTGCTGAAGCCTACGCCGCTGACCAAGGCGAATGTGAACATTCTCGTCGACGATGGGTTCTATACCAAGGCGCAACTCGGTAATTGATCGCCTGTGTCATGTCGGGTGACGCGCCATGCGCTAACCCGACCTACCCGTTTTTACCGGTAGGTCGGATTCGCGTAGCGTAATCCGACATTTTTCCCCGTATCAGCAACGAGAGCAAGAATGTCCGACTATCTGCTTGAAATGAAAGGCATCGTCAAACAGTTTGGCGGTGTCCGCGCGCTTGACGGCATCGACCTGCAGGTGCGGGCCGGCGAGTGCATCGGCTTGTGCGGCGAGAATGGCGCCGGCAAGTCGACCCTGATGAAGGTGCTGTCCGGCGTGTACCCGCACGGCACCTGGGAGGGCGACATCCTGTGGGATGGCCAACCCCTGCGCGCGCAATCGATCCGCGACACGGAAGACGCGGGCATCATCATCATCCACCAGGAACTGATGCTGGTGCCGCAGCTGTCCGTGGCCGAAAATATCTTCATGGGCCGCGAGCTCACCCTGCCCGGCGGGCGCATGCATTACGCGGCCATGTACAAGCGCGCCGACGAGCTGCTGCGCGAACTGAAAATTCCCGAACTGAACGTGGCGCAGCCCGTGATGAATTACGGCGGCGGCCACCAGCAGCTGGTGGAAATCGCCAAGGCGCTCAACAAGAATGCGCGTTTGCTGATCCTCGACGAGCCGTCGTCGTCGCTGACGGCGTCGGAAATCGCCGTGCTGCTCGATATCCTGCGCGCACTGAAGGCCAAGGGCGTCACCTGCATCTATATTTCGCACAAGCTCGATGAAGTGGCGGCCATCTGCGACACCATCGTCGTCATCCGCGACGGCAAGCACATCGCCACCACGCCGATGGCGCAGATGAACGTCGAACGCATCATCGCGCAGATGGTGGGCCGCGAAATGAGCCAGCTGTATCCGCAGCGCGCGCAGCCGCCGGTCATTGGCGAGGTGCTGTTCGAGGCGCGCCACGTGACCTGCATCGATGCCGACAACCCGCAGCGCAAGCGGGTCGACGATGTGTCATTCACCCTGCGCAAGGGCGAGATCCTCGGCATCGCCGGCCTGGTGGGGGCGGGGCGCACGGAGCTCGTCTCGGCCCTGTTCGGCGCATACCAGGGGCCGTGCCAGGCCGAAGTGTGGCTCGATGGCCGCAAGATCGATACCCGCTCGCCGCAAAAGGCCATCGCCATGGGCCTGGCGATGGTGCCGGAAGACCGCAAGCACCACGGCATCGTGCCCGACCTCGACGTGGGGCAGAACATCACCCTGGCCGTGCTGGAAGAATTCGCGCGCGCCACGCGCATCGATGGCGAGGCGGAATTGACGGCCGTGCGCGGCGAGATCGCCCAGCTGGAACTGAAGGCGGCCAGCCCTTCGCTGCCGATTACGAGCCTGTCGGGCGGCAACCAGCAAAAGGCCGTGCTGGCCAAGATGCTGCTGACGCGCCCGCGCGTGCTGATCCTCGACGAACCCACGCGCGGCGTGGACGTGGGCGCCAAATATGAAATCTACAAATTGATGCTGGCGCTGGCCGACCGGGGCGTGGCCATCATCATGGTCTCGTCGGAACTGGCCGAAGTGCTGGGCGTGTCCGACCGCGTGCTGGTGATGGGCGAAGGTCGCCTGCGCGGCGACTTTATCAACGATGACCTGAGCCAGGAAACCGTGCTGGCGGCGGCGCTGGACCAGCGTCCGGCACCCGCCGCCAACACCGCAAACAAGGAACCCGCAGCATGAAACCGCACAGTATCAAACAGCTGTTCACCCAATACAAGATGCTGGCCCTGCTGATCGCCGTGGCGCTGATCTGGGCCTTCTTTTCGTGGAAGACGGAGGGCAGTTTCCTCACGCCGCGCAACCTGTCGAACCTGCTGCGCCAGATGTCCGTCACCGGCATCCTCGCCTGCGGCATGGTGCTGGTGATTATCGCCGGCGAGATCGACCTGTCGATCGGTTCCCTGCTGGGCTTACTCGGCGGCATCGCCGCCGTGCTGGACGTGACGCAGCACTGGCCGCTGGCCCTGAACCTGGCGGCCGTACTCGGCTGCGGCCTGGTGATCGGTTTGCTCAACGGCTACCTGACGGCCTACCGGGGCATCCCCTCCTTCATCGTGGGACTGGGCGGCATGCTGGCGTACCGCGGCATCCTGCTGGGCATCACGGGCGGCATCACGATCGCGCCCGTCTCCGAGCCGATGGTCTACCTGGGGCAGGGCTATCTGCCCGCCGTGCCCGGCATCGTGCTGGGCATCGGCCTGTTCCTGCTGGCCGCCTTCCTGACGTGGCGCGCGCGTGCCAGCCGCGCACAGCATGGCTTGCCGCAGACGGCGCCCTGGGCCGACGGCTTGCGTCTGGCCGTCATCGGCGCCGTGCTGTATGCCTTTGTGCAAACCCTGAACGGCTATGAAGGCATCCCGCTGCCCGTGCTGTTGCTGCTGGCCTTGCTGGGACTGTTCAGCTACATCACCAGCCAGACCGTGTTTGGCCGGCGCATCTACGCTGTCGGCAGCAATATGGAAGCGACGCGCCTGTCCGGCATCAACGTGAAAGCCGTCAAGCTGTGGATCTTCGGCATCATGGGCCTGATGTGCGCGCTGGCGGGCCTGATCAACACGGGCCGCCTGGCGGCCGGTTCGCCCTCGGCCGGCACCTTCAGCGAACTCGATGCGATTGCCGCCTGCTTCATCGGCGGCACCTCGATGCGCGGCGGCTCGGGCACCGTGTACGGCGCCCTGATCGGCGCGCTGGTGATGGCCAGCCTGGATAACGGCATGTCCATGCTGGACGTGGACACCTACTGGCAGATGATCGTAAAAGGCAGTATCCTCACCCTCGCCGTGTGGGTCGATGTCAGCACCCGGGCCGGACGCAGATAGCGTGGACCCTCGACAAACCTACTGCGCGCCCCACTATCGCCTCTGCGTTGCTCAGCGTACCTTTGTACGCTTGCGCTACTCAAGACGATATTGGACCGCTCGCTACGGTTTTTCGAGGTCCCGAAAGGCCTGACTACGTCGTGCGGCCAGAGATACTTCTTTGGCCGCCACATGGAGGAGACACCTGCATGAAACTGCCGACCGCGCACCGTATCGCGCTGCTTTTCAATGGCAACAAGATCTATGACCGCGACATCATCGCCGGCATCGCCGCCTATCTGAACACCACGCGCGTGTCCTGGGACCTGTTCCTGGAAGAGGATTTTCGCTGCCGCCTGCCTGGCATCGAACGCTGGCAGGGCGACGGCATCATCGCCGATTTCGACGACCCGGCCGTCTGTGCGGCGCTGGCCAACAGCCACCTGCCGGTGGTGGCCGTCGGCGGCTCGTATGCGCGCGCGGAGGATTACCCGGCCGGCATCCCGTACGTGGCGACCGATAATTTCAAGATCGTCAAGCTTGCCTATGAACACCTGGTGGAAGCGGGATTGAGCCGCTTTGCCTGTTTCAGCCTGCCCGAGGCCGATGTCAACCGCTGGGCGCAGGAGCGCGAAACGGCGTTTTGCGCCTTGATGGAGCGCGACCATATGCGTGCCGACGTGTACCGGGGCGTCGCCACCAGCGCGCCCTCGTGGGACGAAGCGGTGGAGCAGCAGATCGCATGGCTCAACAGCCTGGAAAAACCCGTCGGCATCATCGCTGTCAGCGACGCGCGCGCGCGCCAGCTGCTGCAGGCGTGCATGCATGCGGGGATCGCCGTGCCGGAGCAAGTGGCCCTGATCGGCATCGACAACGACCCGCTGGCGCGCATGCTTACGCGCATTCCATTGAGTTCCGTGATCCAGGGCACGGAGGAAATGGGCCGCACGGCGGCGCATTTGCTGCACCAGATGTTGAATGGCGCGCGCCTGTCCGGCACGCGCATCCTCGTGCCGCCGGCCGGCCTGAACGTGCTCGCTTCCACGCGCCACCAGCCCTTCCAGCATCCGCAGGTGATGCAGGCGCGCCACTTCATCCGCCAGTACGCCTGCCAGGGCATCAAGACGGAGCAGGTGGCCGATTACGTGGGGGTCTCGCGCTCCTCGCTCGAAGCGCACTTCCGCCATGAGCTGGGGCGTAGCGTGCACGATGAAATCCTGCATTTCAAGCTCGATGCGGCCAAGACCCTGCTGGCGCGCGGGCCGGGGCAGGTGGCCGAGGTGGCCGTGCGTTGCGGCTTTACCACGGTGCAGTACATGCATGCCGTCTTCAAGCGCGAACTCGGTTGCACGCCGCGCGAATTCCAGCAGCGCAGCCGGCCGCCGCCAGCGCCCGGACCGGCGCCATGATGCATCTGCTGCGCAATGCGCGCGGCATGTGCGTGGCCATCGACGCGCACGATGCCAGCGTGCGGGCCTGGTGGGCGCCCGACCGCTATGGCCGTCTGGCCGATGTGCTGGGCGCAGTGCCCCCGGCGGCGCGTGCGTCCACGGGCTGGCAGTGCGCGCCGCCAAACGACGGCCACTTGCGGCTGCATCTGGCGCAAGATGGTCTGTCGGTGCGCCTGGCCTACCGGCTTGACGACGATGGCAGCCTGCACCTCGATTGCGCCGCCACGGCCGAGGCGGCTTCCTGTTTCGCTCTTGCCGCGCCCCTGTTCAATCTGCAGGGCGGCCGTGCCGGCGTGGGCGACCATGTACTGCGCCTGGCCGCCGACCGCTACCGGCCTGGTGGACACTCGTGCAGCGCTCCGCTCGATGTGGCGGGCAGTGCGTTCGACTTCCGTCACGCGGCGCCGCTCGCTTCGCGCCTGGCCTGGCCCGCGCTGGCGCAATCGCCGGGATTCCGGCATGACTTTTACTGGACGGGCAGCGGCCAGCTGCGCGAGGCGGCACGGGTTGCCGACCCCGCGTCGGGCCGGGTCTTGCGTTTTTCCAGCACCCAGGACAGCTGCCATCTGTATTCCGATGCGCGCTGTTTTTCCCTGCTGGCGCAGGACGTGCAACTGCAGCCGGGAGAGGCGAGGCGCTTCAACCTTGCCTACCGTTTGGGCGTGCAGGATATCGATGCGTTTGACATATCCGAACCGGTATCAATGATGTCAAATAAGTGATTGGTCAGATATGCGGGGCAGTTCTACCATGGGGTAGTTTTTCCCTCATTTATTTTTGTCCTGACCGACGCTGCGAACCTGCCCATGAACATACTCACCATCGATGCCGGCACTACCAATACGCGTACCTTGCTGTGGCGCGCGGGCGCCGTCGTCGCCCAGGCGCAGCTGGAAACGGGCGTGCGCAATACCGCCATCGATGGCCATAACGGCGCGCTGAAACAGGCGCTGCGCGACACCATCGCCAGCGTGCTGGCCGGTGCCGGCATCGCGCCATCCGAGGTGGACCTGGCGCTGGCGTCTGGCATGATCACTTCGCCCATGGGCGTGCGGGAAGTGCCGCATTTGCCGGCGCCTGCCGGCCTGGCCCAGCTGGCGCAAGGCATGCAGGCGGTGGACTTGCCCGACGTGCTGGCGCAGCCCCTGTGGCTGATTCCCGGCGTGCGCAACCAGCATGGCGCCGTCGGCCTGCATAACGTCGAAGCGATGGACATGATGCGCGGCGAAGAGACGGAAGTCGTCGCGCTGCTCGAGCGCCTGCAGTTGCGGGGCGCGGCGACCCTGATCATGCCCGGCTCGCATACCAAACTGATCAGCGTGGACGAGCAGCGCCGCATCCTCGGCTGCAGCACCACCATCGCGGGCGAGCTGCTGCAGGCGATCACGCAGCACACCCTGATCAAGCAATCGGTCGACGGCGGATTTGCCCAGACCCTGGTGCCGAAAATGCTGCTGGCCGGCGCGGCAGCGGCGCAAAAAACGGGGCTGGCGCGCGCCTGCTTCAGCGTGCGCACCCTGGGCCAGTTCAGCGCTGTCGAATGCAATGAGCGGGCCAATTTCCTGATGGGTGCCGTCCTCAGCGGCGACCTGCTGGCGCTGCGCAACAGCACCGCCATCCAGATGCGGCCCGATACGCCGCTCGTCATTACCGGTAAACCCATGCTGCGCCAGGCGCTCGGGCTGCTGATCGAAGAACACGGATTTTTTTATGGCAAGCGCATCATCGTTGACGACCAGCAGCAAGCCAATCTGGCCGGTCACGGTGCGCTGCTGATCGCCGCCTCGCGCGGCTTGATTTCCCCGCAGGAGACAGTATGAGCAGCAACAAGAACAAGCGTCCCTTGCGTTCGCAAGCGTGGTTTGGCGGCGACGACAAGGACAGTTTTATTCACCGCAGCTGGATGAAGAACCAGGGCTATCCCAGCGACGCCTTCGATGGCCGTCCCGTCATCGGCATCTGCAATACCTGGTCCGAGCTGACGCCCTGCAATGGCCATTTCCGCGACCTGGCCGAGATGGTCAAGCGCGGCGTGCTCGAAGCGGGCGGCTTTCCCGTCGAATTTCCCGTCATGTCGCTGGGCGAGACGAATCTGCGTCCGACGGCCATGCTGTTCCGTAACCTGGCCAGCATGGATGTGGAAGAATCGATCCGCGCCAACCCGATCGACGGGGTGGTGTTGCTGACGGGCTGCGACAAGACCACCCCGGCCCTGCTGATGGGCGCGGCCAGCGTGGACTTGCCGACCATCGTGCTGTCGGGCGGTCCCATGTTGAACGGGAATTACCGCGGCAAACCGATCGGTTCAGGCACGGACGTATGGAAGTTTTCCGAAGACGTGCGGGCAGGGCGCATGACCTCAAACGAATTCAAGCAGGCCGAATCGTGCATGTCGCGCTCCGCCGGTCACTGCATGACGATGGGCACGGCTTCCACCATGGCCAGCATGGTCGAAGCGCTGGGCGTGACCTTGCCCGGCAACGCGGCCATTCCCGCCGTCGATGCGCGCCGCAAGCTGCAGGCGCAACTGACGGGCCGGCGCATCGTCGATATGGTGCATGAAGACCTGAAACTGTCGCAGATCCTCACGCGCGAAGCGTTTGAAAACGCCATCATGGTCAACGGCGCCATCGGCGGCTCGACCAATGCCGTGATCCACCTGCTGGCCATCGCCGGGCGCATCGGCGTGGACATGCGCCTGGGTGACTGGGACCGCCTGGGCCGCGACATTCCCTGCCTGCTGAACCTGATGCCGTCGGGCCAGTACCTGATGGAAGATTTTTACTATGCGGGCGGCCTGCCCGTGATCATCCGCGATCTGCTGGGCAAATTGCATGGCGAGGCGCTCACCGTCACGGGCGCCAGCATGGCCGTCAACGTGGCCGAAGCGGAAAATTTCAATCCCGAGGTGATCACGCCGCTGGCGCAGCCCTTCAAGGACGAAGGCGGCATCGCCGTCCTGCATGGCAACCTGGCCCCGCGCGGCGCCGTCATCAAGCCGTCGGCCGCTTCGCCGGAACTGATGCAGCACCGTGGCCGCGCCGTCGTCTTCAACAGCATCGAGCATTATAAAAAGCGCGTCGACGATCCCGCGCTCGATATCGACGCCAGCTGCGTGATGGTGCTGCAAAATTGCGGCCCGCAGGGCTATCCGGGCATGGCGGAAGTGGGCAATATGGGACTGCCGAAAAAACTGCTGGAGCAGGGCGTGCGCGACATGGTGCGCATCTCGGACGCGCGCATGAGCGGCACGGCTTACGGCACGGTGGTGCTGCACGTGGCGCCGGAAGCGGCCGTGGGCGGGCCGCTGGCATTGGTGCGCGATGGCGACATGATTGAACTGGATGTGGCGGGGCGCCGCTTGCACCTGGACGTCGACGAGGCCGAACTGGCGCGGCGGCGCGCCGAGTGGAGCGCGCCGCCGCCGGCCATGAAGGGCGGCTACCAGTCGATGTATATCAAGCACGTGACGCAGGCCGACGAAGGCGCGGACCTGGACTTTCTCGTCGGCTGCCGCGGCTCGGCGGTTCCGCGCGAATCACACTGAAAAACAAGGAAAAATGATGGGGACACAGGCCCAACTACTGGTCGATGCGCAGAATTTTTTGGGCGAGGGCGTGCGCTGGTGCGAACGCAGCGGCCGCGTTTTCTGGACGAATATCGAAGGCTGCCAGCTGCATGCGCTGGTGCTGGACACGGGGGAGCGCCAGAGCTGGGCCATGCCCGAGCGCCTGGCGTGCTTCGCGCTGACGGAGAGCGACGATGTGCTGTTGCTGGGACTGGCTTCCGGACTGGCCTGGTTTGACGCGCGCAGCGGGGCCGTCACGCGCTTGCACACGGTGGAGGGGGACTTGCCCATGACGCGCCTGAACGATGGCCGCTGCGACCGCCAGGGACGCTTTGTCTTCGGCACGCTCGATGAACGCCCGTGCCGCGATGCGATCGCCAGCTTTTATCGCCTCAACCTGGACTTGACCCTGGAGCGCTTGCCGCTGCCGCAGATCGCCATCTCGAACAGCATCTGCTTCAGCGTCGACGGCACGGCCATGTACTTCTGCGATTCGATGAAAAAGGCGATCTATCGCTGGGATGATTACCTGGGGGGCGACGCCAGCCGGGTGCGCGTGTTTGCCGTGCTCGATCCGGGGCCGGGCGCCGCCGATGGCGCCACCATCGACGCGGATGACTACCTGTGGAGCGCGCAGTGGGGCGCCGGCAGGGTCTTGCGCTTCGCGCCGGACGGCAGCGTCGAGCGCAAGATCAGCCTGCCCGTCTCGCAGCCCAGCTGCGTGAGCCTGGGCGGGCCGCACTACGATGAATTGTTCGTCACGACGGCGCAGGAGAGCTTGAGCCCGGCCCAGCTGGAGAGCGAACCGCTGGCCGGGGGATTGTTTCATGCGCGCCAGGTGGGCGTGCGCGGTTTGCCGGAAGTGCGCTTTGGCGCCCTGCCGGCCTGACAGGAGAGAGCAAATGCAGAAGCACACGGTTTTCGAGGGCATTATCGAACGGGGCATGGTCGGCATCGTGCGCGCCTCTTCGGCGCAGGCGGCCGTGCAGATTGCCGAGGCATGTATCGCCGGCGGCATCACGGCGCTGGAAGTAGCGTTCACCACGCCCGATACCCTGGGCGTGCTGCGCACCCTGCGCGAACGCCATGGTCATGACGTGCTGCTGGGCGCGGGCACGGTGCTCGATACGGAGACGGCGCGCGCCGCCATCCTGGCCGGTGCCCAATTCATCATCTCGCCCGGCGTGAACGTGGAGACCATCACGCTGTGCCAGCGCTACCAGGTGCTGTCCATGCCGGGGGCGATGACGCCGACGGAGATCGTCACGGCCCTGCAGGCCGGTGCCGACATCGTCAAGGTCTTCCCCGCCGAGATGTTCGGTCCCGCCTACATCAAGGCCCTGCGCGCGCCCCTGCCGCAAGCGCCGCTGATGCCCACGGGCGGCGTGACGGTGGAAAACCTGCATGCATGGTTTGCCAGCGGCGCCGTGGCCGTGGGTATCGGCAGCAGCCTGAGTGGCCCGGGCGCCACGGGAGATTACGCGGCCGTGACGGCGCGCGCGCAAGCCTTCGTGGCGAAGATGGCGGCCGTGCGTAAGGCTAAGTCTTCTGGCTAGCTCCCGGCGGGACGGGAATCTGCTACGCTAGGCGGGCAATGTCGCACGCCTAACTACGACCCGAATATGCCCAACATCGCCCGCATCCTGCAAGACAGCCGCATCATCGCCATCGTCGGCATGTCCGACAAGCCCGAACGCGCCAGCCATGAAGTGGCCGACTACCTGTTGCAGCAGGGCTACCGCGTATTGCCCGTCAATCCGGCCCTCGCCGGGCGCGATGTGCTGGGGCAGCGCGCCTATGCCACCCTGACGGAGGCTGCGGCAGCCGTGGCGCCGGCGCGCATCGACATCGTCGATTGCTTCCGCAAGTCGGCAGACATCCTGCCCATCGCCGAGGAAGCCATTGCCGTCAAGGCCGGCTGCCTGTGGCTGCAGCTCGATGTCGTCAACGAACAGGCGGCGCAACTGGCACGGGCGGCGGGGCTGGAGGTGGTGATGGACCATTGCACAAAAATCGAGCACCGCAAGCTGGCGGTGGCGGCATGAAGGCGCGCACACAATTTCGTGCCGGCAAGGATTTTGAGCTGAACGAGGATTTCGCCGGCAAGCGCCTGCTGGGCGCCGCCACCAAGGCGGCGAACAAGAAGCTGACGGCAGCCCAGTGCAAGGCCCTGGACCGCGAGGAAACCGTGGCCCTGACGGCGCAGATCGCCGAGTGCCAGAGCATGCTGTATGCGCAGCACAAAAAGAAGGTGCTGCTGGTCTTGCAGGGCATGGATACGTCGGGCAAGGATGGCACGGTCAAGGCGATCTTCAGCAATATCAATCCGATGGGCATCCGCGCCGTGGCGTTCAAGGGGCCTACCGATATCGAACTGGCGCACGATTACCTGTGGCGCGTGCACCAGCACGTGCCCGTCAAGGGCGAGATCGCCATCTTCAACCGCAGCCATTACGAGGATGTGCTGATCACGCGCGTGCAGGACATGATCGAGAAGGCCGAATGCCAGCGCCGCTACGCGCAGATCCGCGATTTCGAGCGCATGCTGAGCGAAACAGGCACCGTCATCCTGAAAATCTTCCTGCATATCTCGAAGGACGAGCAGCGCGGACGGCTGCAGGAGCGGCTCGACGATCCCGACCGCCAGTGGAAGTTCGACCCCAACGATATCGCCCAGCGCAAGAAGTGGGATGGCTACCAGCGCGCCTATGAAACGGCGATCCGCGAGACGGATGCCGACCACGCGCCGTGGTACGTGGTGCCATCGAACTCCAAGACGCAGCGCAACCTGGTGGTGGCGTCCCTGCTGCTGGAAACCCTGCAGGGCATGAAGCTGGAATACCCGGCGCCGGACCCGAAACTGTCGTCTTTCAAGGTCGAGTAGTTCCGCGCATCGCCTGCGGAATCGGCCGCGCTGTGGCATAGTATCCCTCGTCGATAATTCAAACCAGACCGGAGATCCATATGCTGCAGTTGAAAGATCCTACCTTGTTGCGTCACCAGGCTTACGTGAATGGAGCCTGGGCGGATGCCGATGGTGGCCAGACGATTAATGTGAGCAATCCCGCCACGGGCGAGCATATCGGCACGGTGCCCCTGATGGGCGCAGCCGAGACGCGCCGCGCCATCGAGGCGGCCAATGCCGCCTGGCCCGCCTGGCGCAAGAAGACGGCCAAGGAGCGCGCGGCCGTGCTGCGCCGCTGGCATGACCTGATCCTGGAAAACGCCGACGACCTGGCGCTGATCATGACCACCGAGCAGGGCAAGCCCCTGCCGGAAGCGAAAGGCGAAGTGCAGTTCGGCGCCTCGTTCATCGAGTGGTTTGCGGAAGAAGGCAAGCGCGTGGCGGGCGATACCCTGCAATCGCCGTGGCCAGACCGCCGCCTGGTCATCACCAAGGAGCCGATCGGCGTATGCGCCGCCATCACGCCGTGGAACTTCCCCGCCGCCATGATCACCCGCAAAGTCGGCCCGGCCCTGGCTGCCGGCTGCCCGATGGTCCTGAAACCGGCCGAAGCGACGCCGTTTTCCGCGCTGGCGCTGGCCGTGCTGGCCGAGCGCGCAGGCGTGCCTGCGGGCGTGTTCAGCATCGTCACGGGCGCGCCGAAAGACATCGGCGGCGAAATGACGTCGAACCCCATCGTGCGCAAGCTGACGTTTACGGGTTCGACCCAGGTGGGCCGCCTGCTGGCGGAACAGTGTGCGCCGACGATCAAGAAGCTGTCGCTGGAACTGGGTGGCAATGCGCCATTCATCGTCTTCGACGACGCCGACCTGGACGCTGCCGTGGAAGGCGCCATCGCCTCGAAATACCGCAATGCGGGCCAGACTTGCGTCTGCGCCAACCGCCTGTACGTGCAGGACAGCGTGTATGACGCGTTTGCCGACAAGCTGGTAGCCGCCGTGGCCAAGCTGAAGGTCGGCAATGGCATCGAGGCGGGCGTCACGCAAGGCCCGCTGATCGACGCCAAGGCTGTCGCCAAGGTGGAAGAACACGTGGCCGACGCGCTGGGCAAGGGGGGCCGCCTGCTGGCCGGCGGCAAGCGCCATGCGCTGGGTAACGGCTTCTTCGAGCCGACCATCATCGCCGATGTGACGAACGACATGCGCGTGGCGACCGAGGAAACCTTCGGCCCGCTGGCGCCCCTGTTCCGCTTCAAGACGGACGATGAAGTGATCGCCCTGGCCAACAACACGGAATTCGGCCTGGCCGCCTACTTCTATTCGCGCGACATCGGCCGCATCTGGCGCGTGGCCGAAGGCCTGGAAACGGGCATGGTCGGCGTCAACACGGGCCTGATCTCGAACGAGATCGCGCCCTTCGGCGGCGTCAAGCAATCGGGCCTGGGCCGTGAAGGGTCGACCTACGGTATCGAAGATTATTTAGTCATTAAATACATCTGCATGGGCGGTATTTAAGGTCGCCTAGCGCGAGCCGCGGCGCGCGGCGAGGCGGTCGAGCATGCCCTTGACCGCTTCCATCTGCGTGCCGCTCTTGCGGTAGAAATCCGGGTCGATCGGATTGATGCTGGTGTAGCCCCAGAAATCCCAGCAGCCTTTCGGGTTGTACGGGTAGACGGGGCTCGGTTCGGCCTGCGGATACAGCACGATGATCTTGTTGGCGTCCGCCACCTGGTTGTAGCCGGTGCTGGTATAGAAACGGTCGCCGATGGCCTGCGTCGTTTGCAGGCAGCCGTGGAACACCACGTGCACGCGGCAGCTCTCGCTGTCGCAGGCTTTCGGGATGTAGGCGTAGCCTGTATTGTTCATACTCGAGTACGCGTTCTGGATGAAGGCGCGCTGGTTGAAGGATATCAACTTGCCCGTCAGGGTGGTCGACGAGGGCTGCAGGTCCGGATACAGGTGCTGCAGGATGTCGCGCGCCTGCACGAAGTCGCAGTCATTGATGAAGGGCGACGCCGTTACATCGCAAGCCTTGTCCTGGTTGTTGTCCGTGATGATGGCATGGCCCGCCCCGACCGTGTCGACGAAGCGGATCTGCTCGGCCGGCGTGCCCGCCAATGCATAGAATTTTCCCACCTGCTCCACCACCGGCCGCGTCACGGTCTGGTCTTTCGTTCCGCTGAACAGATATACGCGCTGGCGTTTCAGGTTGGCCGTGTCGTCGATGAGACGGGCGCGCGCAAAATCGTTCGCTGCGCGCAGCAATTCGCTGGCTACGGGTGGCGCCACCTGCGCGCTGCCCGGATTCATGCAGGTGGTCAGGGCATTCGTCAGGTAGGGAATGTAGGGGAAACGGCCTGGCTGGCCCGAGCAGAAATACGGGCCGCCCGCAATGATGCCTGCGCCGGCCACCGTGGCCGAGTAGGCGACGGCAAATTGCGCCGCCATGAAGCCGCCCGAGGACAGGCCGGATACGGTGGTCTGGCTCAGGTCGGCCTGGTAGCCGGGCAGGGCGGGGGCGTCCCTGGTCGCGGCGGGCTTGACGGCTTTGGCCGTCGTGGCGGCGTGCGCGCCGCCTGGCGCCAGGATGAGCAGGCTGGCTGCCAGCAGGACGGAGGGTAGTACGGTCAGGTGCGGGAAGGGCATGGCGACTCCACAGGGCAAGAAAAGGGACAGGAAGGCCGAGCATAGGTAAAAAAACTGTGCGCTGGGCAAGTACTGCACTGTCGTTGATGTCGCTCAAGCAATCGCTGTTGTTGTCCGTCTCATACGCGCGCGCGGCGTTTGACATAGAATGGTTTTTTTCCGTTCAACCATGGTGCCCTTCATGTCCAAGACCCTTGCCCAGCTGTTTGCGCTCACCACCCTTGCCGCCAGTGCCAGCCTGGCCATGCCGGCCCATGCTGCCGAAGCCGCTACAGCTACCGCTGCTCCGGCCGCCTGCCCCGCCATCCTCAAGCAAACCTTCAACCGCCTGCAGGATGAAGCGCCGCAAAACCTGTGCCAGTACGCGGGCAAGGTGGTGCTGGTGGTGAATACGGCCAGTTATTGCGGTTTTACCAATCAATATGAAGGGCTCGAGGCGCTGTACGCCAAGTATGGCAGCAAGGGCCTGGTGGTGCTGGGTTTCCCGTCGAACGATTTCGGCAAGCAGGAACCCGGCAACAGCAAGGAAATCGCCGATTTCTGCTACAACACCTATGGCGTGAAGTTCCCCATGTTTGCGAAGTCCGTCGTCTCCGGTCCCGCGCCGAACCCGCTGTATGTGGACCTGATCAAGCAGACGGGCAAGACCCCGGCCTGGAATTTCCACAAATACCTGATCGACCGCCACGGGAAAGTGGTGGAAAGCTTCCCCAGCAAGGTGACGCCGGATGACAAGAAACTCGTCGGCGCGGTGGAAAAAGCGCTGGCGCTGTAAGTTGCCGAGACGCAAGCAGGCTTGAACGCCTGCTTTTTTTTTAATGTTGCGCTTGTCGTCTTGCTATCATTGTCCTAAGCTGGTTGTTCGCGTTTGTCACAACAAAGGAGAACATCATGGCGTATGTCGATGGATTTGTGGTGCCCGTACCGAAAGCCAAGCTCGATGCCTACCTGGCCATGTCGCGCAGTTGCGGCGCCGTCTGGCGCGAGTATGGCGCGCTGGAATTTCGCGAATGCGTGGGCGACGATGTCAAGCCAGGCAAGCTGACCTCGTTCCCGCAGGCGGTGGACTTGCAGGATGGCGAAGTGGTGGTGTTTTCATGGATCGTGTATGCGTCACGCGCCAAGCGCGATGAAATCAACGACAAGGTCATGAAAGATCCGCGTCTGGCCGAGATGATGGATCCGGCCAAGCTGCCGTTCGATGGCAAGCGGATGATCTACGGCGGTTATGAAATGCAGGTGGATCTCTAGCGGCTGAAACAGTCCATGGCGGCGTTGCAGTGCCTCGTCGTGCAGTTCGCACTGCCTTTGGCAATGCGCCTTGCCCTGAACGGTTTCAGGCGCTAGCGATAATATGTGCCGGCAACGCCCCGCGCAGCGCGTTGCACACGACAATGGCTTCGGCCCGTGCCAGCATGGGGCGCGTGATGATGGTTTCCTGCGCGTTCCAGGCGGGATCGGCCAGCATGGCCGCGCGCTGCACGCCGGGCAGCAGGCCGCAGGACAGGGGCGGCGTATGCCAGCGGCCGTCTAGCCGGACGAAGACATTGCTGCGCCCGCCCTCCGTCAGTTCGCCCCGTTCGTTAAAGAACAGCATGTCGAAGCCGCCTTGCGCCTCGGCCGCGCGCCAGGCCGCGTCATAGCGCGCGCGCACGCTGCTCTTGTGGCGCAGGAACAGGTCGTCCGCCACGGTGGCGTCGGGCGCCAACAGGATGTTGACCGTGTCCGGCAAGGCGGTGAGCGCGCCGCTTTGCGTCGTGAACTGGCCATCCTGGCGCAGCGCCAGGCGCAGGCGGAAGGGGGCATCGTCCGGGCGTGCCGCGCAGGCGGCCTGCAGCGCGGCACGCGCGGCACTTTCACTCCAGACAAAACCGAAGTAGGCGCAGGAGGCGGCCAGGCGCGCCAGGTGGCGCTCTTGCTGGCGGCAGCCACCGGCACGGCTGGCGTGCAGGGTTTCGAACAGTTCAAAGTCGTTGCTCAGCTCCGTCAGGAAGCGGGCCTTGAGCTGGCACTCCGCAAATTCCTCCTGCGGGTCGCTGTCGAGCACGATGCCGGCGCCCACGCCCATCTCGCCGCGCCGGATGCCGCCATGGCCAGCCGCTTGCAGGGCCAGGGTGCGGATCGGCACGGACATGCAGAAGTCGCCCACCGCGTTGGCAGCGCCGGCGGCTGGCGGATCGAACCAGCCGATGGCGCCCGTATAGATGCCGCGTGGCGCCGCTTCCAGTTCGGCGATGATTTCCATGGTGCGGCGTTTCGGCGCGCCCGTGATCGAGCCGCATGGATACAAGGCCTGGAAGATGTCGGCCAGGCTGGCGTTGTCGCGCAAGCGCGCCTGCACGGTGGAGGTCATTTGCAGCACGCTGCTGTAGCGCGTCACCTCGAACAGGGCCGGCACCTTGACGGAACCCGTGGCGGCGATGCGGCCGATGTCGTTGCGCAGCAGGTCGACGATCATCAGGTTTTCTGCGCGGTTCTTCGGATCATGGGCCAGGGCGGCGGCGCGGCGCGCGTTTTCTGCTACTTGGTCCGCAGGGGCGGCCGGCGCCGTGCCTTTCATGGGGCGCGCCATCAGCTCGCCCTGGGCATGGCGCACGAACAGCTCCGGCGACAGCGACAGCAGGGCGCCGCCATCGGGCAGCATCACCAGCGCGCCATACGGCACGGGCTGGCGCGCACGCAGCCGCGCATACAGGGCCAGGGGCGAACCGAAGGCGTCGAAGCGCAAACGATAGGTGTAGTTGACCTGGTAGGTGTCGCCGGCCACGATGTAGTCGTGGATGCGGTGCAGCGCCTGCGTAAATTGCGCCTGGTCGACATTCGCGCGGATGCCGGCGATGCCGGCCGGCGTTGCCGTCGCCGGCGTACGTTCGGCCAGCCACTGCAGCACCTCATCCTGCGACAGCTGCGTGCAATGTTCAAAGACGAGCACTTGCGCCAGCGGCGGCGCGCCGGGATCTGTCGCGCGCGGTGGCATGCCCAGCAAGTGGGCCCCCAGTTCGTAGCTGCACACGCTGACGGCGTACTGGCCGCGTTCCAAGGCCTCTTGCAGCCCCCAGAGCAGGGTGGGCCACTGTTGCCCCTCGGTGCACTGCAAGACTGCCGCCAGGCCCGTGTACAGGCGCGAACCGGCGCCGGGCGTGCTGGCGTCGTCGAGCAGGGCGAAACAGTCGGTGTGCATGGGGACAGCCGCGGCGGTGACTTACCCCAGCAGCATGGCGATTTGCAGCGCCGCTTCCTGGGATGGATTGATCTTGAAGCCGCTCTTGGCGTAGCGGTGCCAGCGTCCGATGACGAAGCTGACGATCAGGGTGGCGCGCGCCGCCACTTCGCTTTCCTTGCCATGGCCTTCGGCAGCTGCCACGCGCAAGGCTTGCTTGAGCGCCAGTTCCACGCGGTCGTAGAACTGGTTCATGCGCACTTGCAGGCGCTCGTCCTCATTGACCAGCGCATCGCCGATCAGCACGCGCGTCATGCCCGGATTGCTGATGGCGAAATTGAGCAGCATGCCGATGATGTCGCGTGTTTGCGTCATGCCGTCGCTGTGCTTTTCCGCGATCTGGTTGATCAGGCCGAAGACGCTTGACTCGATGAATTCGATCAGCCCTTCGAACATTTGCGCCTTGCTGGCGAAATGGCGGTACAGGGCCGCTTCCGACACGGTCAGTCTGGCCGCCAGTGCGGCAGTGGTGATCTTTTCGCCTTTCGGCTGCTCCAGCATTGCGGCGAGGGCCTGAAGAATTTGTAGCCTGCGTTGGCCCGGCGGTGTGCTTGCCATATTTTCTCTTGTCGTTAAAAAAAATGCTGCCTCGATGGGGAGGTCCGTCACCGCCGCTAGCGGTGCGGCTTCCGGCGTCAACCGGAAGCCCAGGAGTCCCCTTCAACGCAGACGGTGAAGGCGGCGTGCCAAATGCCGGACAGATTTTACTTTGACATCGACGTAAGCGGGGCGATTTAACGCCTTGGGCAACTTCGCCACGCCGATCGGATCCGCCATTTTCAGGTATTGCGTGATCCAGGCCGTGCGCAGGCCCAGTTTTTTCGCGCCCTTCAGGTTGGCCAGGGTGTCTTCCACCAGGATGCAGCGGCCAGGGCGGATCTGGTGCTTGCGCATCAATTTGCGCAGCATCAGGGTCGATGGCTTGGGCCGCAGCTGGCGGTGCACATGCATCGCCTCGATGGCGATATGCTGCGCAAAGTGTTGGCGCAAGCCCAGGTGGCGCATCACGTCGCTCGAATAGCGCAGCGGCGCGTTGGTGAGTAAAATTTTACGGCCAGGCAGGCGTTTGAGTAAAGCCCCCAGTCCCCGCTCGGCGCGTATCATGGCGCGCAAATCGTCGAAGCTATGCGTCTCGTGCAAAAAATGGGCTGCCTGTACCTGATGGTGCTTGACCATGCCCAGCAAGGTGGCGCCGTAGCGGCGCCAGTAGGCCGCGCGCGCCGCATTGACGATGGCGTCGTCGGCCGGCGTGACGCCATCGCCCAGCACGCGGGCAATATACGTGTTCATATTGGCCGTGATGGTGGGGAAGATGGCGTGCGAGGCATTGTGCAGCGTGTTGTCGAGGTCAAACAGCCAGACCGGCGACGAGCGGTTAAGATGGGACACAGGCACAGGAGTCTTTAGGCAAGATGATAAGCAAGATGAAAAATTCAACAATCAGGAAAACCATGCGACGCCAGATTATAGTGATGTTTTGCGGATTATTCTTGCTGCCGTTGCCGGCGGCCTTTGCCGAAGCACCGCCCGTGGCGCAAAACCGGGGCGCCCTGTTCAAGGTGCAGGATGCCAGCCACACCCTGTATCTGTTCGGCACCATCCACGTCGGCGCGCCCGATTTTTATCCGCTGGAACCGACGGTGACGCAGGCGCTGCACCAGGCTGGCGCGCTGGCGCTGGAGATCGATCCCGGCGCCGATTCGCGTGCCGCCCTGGGCGCCGTGCTGAAATACGGCATGGAAGCGCCGGGCAGCAAAGTGCCTGCCGACTGCCGCCAGACGCTGGCGCCGCGCCTGGCGCCGCTGTTGCAAAAATACGGCATTCCAGCCGAGTCGGTGGCGCCGATGAAACCGTGGATGCTGGCCAGCATGCTGGCCATCGGCGAATTTTCCACGCTCGGCTACCGCTCGGACCTGGCCGTTGACAATTATCTGTCGCAGCAGGCCAAGGCGCGCAAGATCCCCGTGCTGGAACTCGAGTCGATGGAAGGCCAGATGGCGCTGTTTGGCGCCATGTCGCCGGCCGACCAGTGCCGCTTCCTGGAAGACGGCGTGGCGTCGATCGAGGACCAGGAGCAAAGCCAGGAAGCGCGCGAGATCGCCGATGCCTGGCGCACGGCCGATGCCGCCGCCTTCGACAGGCTGGCCGCCAAGGCAGCGACAGACCCGTCGTTCGCAGCCCAGTTCGTGCAAAAGGTGTTGCTGGATGGCCGCAACCCGGCCCTGGCCGACGGCATCGCCAAACTCCTGGCGCGCGAAAAGTCCAGCCTGGCCGCCATTGGCGTGCTGCACCTGGTGGGAACGAAAAGCGTCCCGGATTTATTGCGTCAGAAGGGCTTGAAGGTCGAGCGGGTGTATTAAGTTTGGCAAGCAGGCAGCAAGGGTGCCGTAGCTTAGCCGCGCAACAAACGGCGGCAGAGTAGATGAAAAGTGTTCAGGGCAAGGCGCCGAGCCGAAGACAGTACGCATGTACGGCGAGGCGAGGCAACGCCGCCATGGACATTTTTCAGATACGGGGATAAATCGATGGTGCCCTTGACGTGGATCGAACACGTGGCCTCTCCCTTACCAAGGGAGTGCTCTACCACTGAGCTACAAGGGCAAATTAAAAGCGGCGCCAGGTGATCTGCGCCGCCAAACTACTCGCTGTGATGCGTTGCGATTTTTTTAGTGCGAACGGATCATAGTACCAAAAGCCTGCTCGGTCAACACTTCCAGCAATAATGAGTGTTCGATACGGCCGTCGATGATGTGCACCGTGTTGACGCCGGACTTGGCGGCGTCGAGCGCGGACGAGATCTTCGGTAGCATGCCGCCCGAGATCGTGCCATCGGCGAACATCTCGTCGATTTCGCGCGCGGACAGGTCGGTCACCAGGTTGCCCTGCTTGTCCTGGACGCCGGCGATGTTGGTCATCATGATCAGCTTTTCCGCTTTCAGGATTTCCGCGATCTTGCCCGCTACCACGTCGGCGTTGATGTTGTAGGCCTGGCCATCCTGGCCGAAACCGATCGGCGAAATGATGGGAATGAAGGCGTCGTCCTGCAGCGCCTTGACGACGGCCGGGTTGATCGCGTCGATCTCGCCGACAAAGCCGATGTCGAGGAATTCGCCCGGATGTTCGCGGTCCGGCATCTGCATCTTGCGCGCGCGGATCAAGCCGCCATCCTTGCCCGTCAGGCCCACAGCCTGGCCGCCGTAATGGTTGATCAGCATGACGATATCCTGCTGCACTTCGCCGCCCAGCACCCACTCCACCACTTCCATGGTTTCTTCATCGGTGATGCGCATGCCTTGCACGAAGGTGCCTTGCTTGCCGATTTTTTTCAGCGCGTTGTCGATCTGCGGTCCGCCGCCGTGCACCACGACCGGGTTCATGCCGACCAGCTTGAGCAGGATGACGTCGCGCGCGAAGCCGTGCTTCAGGCGTTCGTCCGTCATGGCATTGCCACCGTACTTGATGACGATGGTCTTGCCATGAAAATTGCGGATGTATGGCAGGGCCTCGGCCAGAATCTGCGCCTTGATTTGCGGCGACACCGCCGTCAAGTCGTCATTCATGTCCAGGTTCAAGTTAGCTAGTTGATTCATGGCGAGTCCGGAAAATAGATTTGTGCGATTTTACAGGGAAGAAGAAAATCCTGGAGGCATTATAGGGCGATCTTGTTGTATTTTCCCTGATGATCCTATAGTCTGGCCCGATATGTCCCCCAGCCAGCCCTTTTACTGCCAGTTACATCTGCGTCGCATTCCGGCGCAGCATGACACACACTTGCCAATTCACACACAGCCATGAGCCAGTGCACTCTCTGCGGCGCCACCTTCCAGTGTGGCCAGCTCGATCCGGACGCCAAGGAACCCTGCTGGTGCGTGGCCCTGCCGCCGGCCGTTCCCGTGCCCGGCAGCCTCGGCGTCGGCTGCTGGTGCCCCGCCTGCCTGCAAGCCCACATCGCCACCTTGACGCCCCCGGCAGCAACGCCGGCCAAATAAGAGCCGCGGCACGCTTTTTCCTTTGCAAAAGACCTTGCATTTTGTAGGGGAATACGTTCAGACTTCGATTTTCAAGAATTTCTTATAGGAAAGTCATGCGCTTCAGGGATATCAGTATCGGCGTGCGCATCAATGCCGGTTATGCCATGTTGATCGTGCTGATGCTGGTTGTTATCGTCCTGGCGGGTAGCCGCATCTATGCCATCCGCGCCGAGACCGACGATATCCTGCAGCGCGACTGGGTCGCCGCCAAGGCCACCAGCAAGATCCATGGGCTGGCGCGCGAGGCGGCCACGCGCATCGGCAACCTGCCGAACCAGCACGAGCTGGCGCTGCGCCAGGAGAACCAGGCGCGCCTGGAAGCGATCAAGCAAGACATCGATGAGCAGGTGCGCATCCTCGACGGTCTCGATGCGCGGCCCGACGAACGGCGCCTGCTGGAACAGATGCACCTGGCCCGCGCCGGCTACTATGTGTCGCTCCAGACGATGTTCGAACTGGTCGAGCGCGGCGAGGATGCGCGCGCCGAGCAGGCCATGCAGACGCAGACCTTGCCGGTGCTGGAAAAGGTGCTGCTGTACGTGGGCCAGCTCGACGATCTGCAGCAGCAGCAGATCCGCGACAGCGCGGCCCGGATACGCAACGACATCGACACCTCGCTGCTGCTGATGGGCGGCATCGGTCTGGCGGCCCTGCTGACAGGGCTTGCCTTTGCCTGGTCGGCGCGCTCGATCACGCGTCCGCTGGGCGAGGCGGTGGCGATCGCCACGCGCGTGGCCAACGGCGACCTCAGTTCCGTCATCGAAGTGACATCGCGCGACGAGACGGGCGAACTGCTGCAGGCGCTCAAGGACATGAGCACCAGCCTGGCCGTGGAACAGGACCTGCGCCACGCCGTCGAGGTGGCCGAGGATGCGACCAAGATGAAGTCGGACTTCCTGGCGAATATGTCGCATGAAATTCGCACGCCGATGAACGGCATCATCGGCATGACCCACCTGGCGCTGCAGACGGAGCTCACGTCGACCCAGCGCAACTACCTGGAGAAGGTGGAATCGGCTTCGAAGAACCTGCTGGCCATCATCGACGACATCCTCGATTTTTCGAAGATCGAGGCGGGCAAGATGGCCTTTGAAAAAGTCGATTTCTTCCTCGAGGACGTGCTGGCGCAGATCGCCGACCTGTCCGTGATGCGGGCGCAGGACAAGGGCCTGGAACTGCTGTTCGACATCGCTCCCGACGTGCCGAACGCATTGCAGGGCGACCCGCTGCGCCTGGGCCAGGTGCTGATCAATCTGACCAACAATGCGATCAAATTTACGGACAAGGGCGAGATCGTCGTCACCATCCGCCTGCAGCAGCTGGAAGAGCATGCGGCTGTCTTGCGCGTCGATGTGCGCGACACGGGCATCGGCCTGACGCCGCCCCAGCGCAGCAAATTGTTCCAGGCATTTACCCAGGCCGACACTTCCACCACGCGCCACCATGGCGGCACGGGCCTGGGACTGACCATCAGCAAGCGCCTGGTGGAAATGATGGAGGGCGAGATCGATCTGGTCAGCGAAGCGGGCGTGGGCAGCACCTTTTTCTTTACGGCCCGCTTCGGCCTGGCCGCCGTGCCGCGCGACAGCCTGCTTGCTCCGCAGCGCTTTGAGGGCTTGCGCGTGCTGGTGGTCGACGACAACCCCAGCGCGCGTGAAATCTTCGTCAGCATGCTGACGGCGCTGGGCTTCGAGGCGCGTGCCGTGTCTGGCGGCGTGCTGGCCATCGGCGCCGTGGCGCAGGCGCGCGCCGAGGGGCGTCCGTACGGGCTGGTGCTGATGGACTGGAAAATGCCGGGCATGAACGGTCTCGATACCCTGGCCGGCATCCGTGCCGATGCCGCCGGCATCGATGCGACGCCGGCCTGCATCATGGTCACGGCCTTCCATCGGGAAGCGCTGCTGGAGGCGGCGCGCCAGCGCGACTTGCCGCTCGACGGCGTATTGAACAAGCCGATCAGCGCCTCGACCCTGCTCGACCAGATAGCGTTCGTGTTTGGCGGCGTGACGGGACAGAGCCGCAAGACGCAGCGCCAGAGCAGCTACCGCGACGACGAGCGCGCCCTGCGCGGCGCCTGGCTGCTGCTGGTGGAGGATAATGAAGTGAACCAGGAAGTGGCGCAGCATATTCTCAACGACGCCGGCATCCGCGTCGATATCGCGGGCAATGGCGCCATCGCGCTGGCGAAGATCGAGGAAAACGCCTATGACGGCGTGCTGATGGATTGCCAGATGCCGGTGATGGATGGCTATCAGGCGACGCGCAAGCTGCGCCAGGATCCCCGGTATTCGAATTTGCCCGTGATCGCCATGACGGCC
This sequence comes from Janthinobacterium lividum, assembly GCF_034424625.1. NCBI lineage: Bacteria > Pseudomonadati > Pseudomonadota > Betaproteobacteria > Burkholderiales > Oxalobacteraceae > Janthinobacterium > Janthinobacterium lividum. Next base: position 420,950 of record NZ_CP139976.1, read on the forward strand.
AATGCCATGGTGGGCGACAAGGAAAAATGCCTGGACGCCGGCATGAACGATTTCATCGCCAAGCCGATCGACGTGGCGCAGCTGTTCGGCACCCTGGCGCGCTGGATCGCGCCGGCCACGCCGCAGGAAATGACGGCGGTGGTGGCGCAGCCGGAAGCGGAGCTGCCCGTGATCGCCGGCCTGAAAATGGCGGAAGCCATGCGCCGCGTGGGCGGCAATACCGCTTTGATGCGAAAATTGCTGGACCGTTTTGTGGAAACCCAGTTCGATGCCATGCAGCGCATCGTTGCCGCCATCGAGAACAACCAGCTCGAGACGGCGATCCGCGAAGCGCATACCCTGAAGGGCCTGGCCGGCAATATCGGCGCCGGCGGCCTGGCCGACAGCGCCGCGCGGGTCGAGCATTTGCTCAGCCTGGGATCGCACGACGGCTTGCCGCAGGCGCTGGCCGCCTGCACCCTGGCGCTCGACGAGCTGGTGCCGAAGATCGTGCTGGCCATGCAGTCGCGCGGCCATGTGGCCGAGGCGGGCGGCGCGCCGGTGGCGCACGTGGCGCCGGTGGACCGGGCGTACCTGGAAGCGGGCTTGCGCGAGCTGTCGCAGCTGCTGCAGCAGGACGACGCGCAGGCCGTCAAGCACCTGGACGGCATCGGCCCCATGCTGGTCGCGGCCGGGCAGGCGGAACACGCGCGCCAGTTGAAGCGCATGCTGGGACAATACGATTTCGAAGGTGCGCTGGCGCAGCTGGGCGAGGTGGCCGATGCGCTGGAGCTGACACTGTGACAAGGATAACTATGCAGAGCGAAGGAAGGGCATGAAAGCGCCGGCAAGCAAGCCAACCATCCTGGTGGTCGACGACACGCCAGACAATATCGACCTGCTGCGCGCGGTGCTGGAAGACGATTACCGCACCAAGATCGCCGTCAATGGCGAGCGCGCCCTGAAGATCGCCGCCGGCAGCGACCAGCCCGACCTGATCCTGCTCGACATCATGATGCCGGGCATGAGCGGCTACGATGTGTGCCGCGCGCTGAAGGCCGATCCCGCCACGGCCGGCATCCCCGTGATTTTCGTCACCGCCATGAGCGAGGTGGCCGATGAGCAGCTGGGCCTGGCCCTGGGCGCCGTCGATTACATCACCAAGCCGATTTCAGCGCCCATCGTGCTGGCGCGCATCAGGACGCAGCTGGCGATGAAGCAGATGCAGGATTTCTTGCGCGACCAGAATCATTACCTGGAAACGGAAGTGGAGCGCCGGGTGCAGGAAGTGGCCGCGCTGCAGGACGTCACCATTCACGCCATGGCGTCGCTGGCCGAAACGCGCGACAGCGAGACGGGCAACCATATCCGCCGCACTTCGCATTACCTGAAGGCGCTGGCCGAGAAGGTGCGCGGCTTGCCGCGTTTCCGTGATTTTTTGACGGACAAGAATATCGAACTGCTGTTCAAGACGGCGCCGCTGCACGATATCGGCAAGGTGGGCATCCCCGACCATATCCTGCTCAAGCCGGGGCGTTTCGAACCGCATGAAATGGCCATCATGAAGACCCATACCACGCTCGGGCGCGACGCCATCCTGGCGGCGGAACACGAGCTGGGCATCGAAGTCGATTTCCTCAAGTACGCGAAAGAGATCGCCTACAGCCATCACGAGAAATGGGATGGCAGCGGCTACCCGCAAGGCCTGGCTGGCGAAGCCATCCCGATTTCGGCGCGCCTGATGGCGCTGGCCGACGTGTATGACGCCCTGATCAGCCGTCGCATCTACAAGCAGGGCATGGACCATGCGCAGGCCGTGCAGATCATCGTCGAGGGGCGCGGTTCGCACTTCGACGCCGAGATCGTCGACGCCTTCCTGCAGATCCAGGACCAGTTCATCGCCATCTCCCACCGCTACGCCGACGGCGTGTGCGAGATCGCCGACAAGCAGCGGCAGATCGCGCCCTACACCGAAAACATCAGCTGACGGATTAGCTGACCGTCTTGAAGAAGCGCAGCATCTCGCGGCTGGCGTCCGGTCCCTTGCCATCCGTGTAGCTGCCGTTATTGCTGCCGCCGGACCAGGCATGGCCGGCGCCGTGGATGACCCAGTGTTCGCCCAGCGGCGAGCCATCGGCCTGGCTGTGCGTGGTGCGCGTGTAGCGGTGGCCATTCGGCACGCTGCCGTCGATGGATGCGGCCTTGGCCGCCTTGCCGCCCGCCTGGCTGCGCACGCCCTGGGCAATCAGTTCATCGCCATTGCGCGGGTTGACGGTGGTGTCGCGGTCGCCGTGGAAAACGATGATGGGCACGCCGCCCGCCGGCGCCTTGCGCTGGGCATTGGGCATGGCGCCGCCCTTCATGGCTGCCAGTGCCGACGGCAAGTCCTGCGCCGAGGCGAACGGCAGGCCCGAATGCACGCCGACGGCGGCAAACAGGTCCGGATACAGGGTGCCGACGATGACGGCCATGGCGCCGCCCGCCGACAGGCCGGCGACGAACACTTCGCGTTCATTCACCGGGTAGTCGTCGATGACTTGCCGGGCGATGCCGGCGATCAGCGATGGTTCGCCCTGGTCGCGCTGCTGGTCGATGGCATTGAACCAGTTCCAGCAGCGCGAACTGTTGGCGCCCTGCGTCTGCGCCGGGTAGACGACAAAGCATTCCTTTTCTTCTGCCAGCGCATTCATCTGCGTGCCGGCGGCGAAATCGTCGGGATTTTGCGTACAGCCGTGCAGCATGACGATCAGCGGCATGGCCTGGCCGTGGTAGCTGCTGGGGATATACAGCTTGTAGGAGCGCGTGCCAGCATGGTTGCGGTACACGCCGTCGATGAACTGCGCGCCAGCGGGCACCTCCGCCGGCGTGGTGGCCGGCGCGTTGAAGCCGGGCGGGTGGAAATTCGGCAGCTCGAAGCTGGGCATGTCGAAGCTGTGCTGGCCCAGGCCTGCCGGCACGCCCAGGCGCGCCATGAAATCCTGCGCGAAGTCCTGCGCCGCTTGCGCGGGCGTGGGCGGCGCATCAGGCGTTTCTGGCGCGGCAGCAGTTTGCGGCTGTTCGGCTCGGGCTTGCGCTGGTGGTGGCGGATTAATGTCGCGCATGGTCTGCGGCGGCGCTTGCGTGGCTGTCGCCTGCGGTGCCAGGCCGGCGGCAGACAGCGCCTGCTGGATCGCTTCGGTGGCGGCGGCGGGGCCGCGGCCCATCAGATTACGGGTTGCTGCGCGCATCTGCGCCAACATGTTGAGAGGGAGTTTCATGACCATCCTTAACGGTGCCGCGCATCGGCCGGGTCATCGCCGCGAACCGATACGCTAGTGAATTCGCCCTGCGAGCGCCGTCTTGACGACGGTGCTGGCGTGCAGGGCACCTAATACGAAAATCGACTCGATGGTGGCCAGTGCCAGTTCCACGGAGACGTCGCTGGCGATGCTGGCCAGTCCCAGCACCTGTATCTGCAGGCGCTGGCCGGCTGCCTGGATCGCTTCCAGGTCGGCGCGCGAATAGTGCTGCATGCCCAATACCAGGCTTTTACGGGCGACGGTTTGTTTCACCACGTCGGCGTGGATACCCAGCTGGTTGCGTATGGCCGTACGGATCAGATCCGTGCGGTTGGAATAAAATCCCTCCTGGACCAGCAGATCGATCTGCCCCAGGTCGATCAAGCCGAGGTTGATCGTGATTTTCTCGGATTCCCCAATTTTGGGCTTGCTGTCTTGCTTGGCCATATCTCTCCAAAAACTCCACGTGGCATCCAATTGCCATCTGTATGGATGGTAGTATAGTTGTGAAATATCTCAAGTCAAGCAGGATTTGACCTGATCGTGTTGTAGGACGGGTACTCGCAGAGTGAGAATGGGCTGCAAAATAAATTTCCGGAAGATGGTTTTTTGATCATATTTTTGCTTGAAAATATATTCACAGAAACATTGCATGGCGATGCCACCGACTCGCCGGCACGGTTTCGCGGCATAATGCAAGCCTGTACCTACACCGATGCCGCTCCATGATGGTCACTCCCCCACCTCCGCCCGCCGTTCCGCTCCCCTTGCCGTCGCCGGTGCCGTCGCCCTGCGTCAGCCTGTGCAAGATGAACCGCAACAGCGGCTTGTGCGAAGGCTGCTTGCGCACGCTCGACGAGATCATCGCCTGGAGCAAGGCCGACGACGACTTCAAGCGTGCTGTGTGGGCCGAATTGCCAGGACGCGAATCCCAGCTCGATTTCGAGCCCGACTACTGAGGAAGCCATGCCGCGATCGCCAGCGCTGTTCCCCGATGCCATGCAGGTGTTCGAACGCGGCTGGCTGTCGTCGAATAACATCCTGTTCCAGGGCCGGGACGACACGGCGCTGATCGACAGCGGCTATGCCACGCATGCGCCGCAAACGCTGGCCCTGCTGCGTCATAGCCTGGCTGGCCGTCCCCTGGACCGCCTGTTCAACACCCATCTGCATTCCGACCATTGCGGCGGCAACGCGCTGCTGCAAGCGGAATACGGCTGCCATACGGCCATTCCCGTGTCGGAGGCGGACAAGGTGCGCGCGTGGGATGTCGAGGCCCTGAGTTTCCAGGCCACGGGCCAGCAATGTCCGCGCTTCGGCTTTGATGCCACCGTCTCGCCCCGCGACACGTTGACGTTGGCCGACATGCGCTGGCAGGCGCTGGGCGCGCCGGGCCACGATCCGCACTCGCTGATTTTTTACTGCGCCGAAGAGGGCATCCTGATCTCCGCCGACGCGCTGTGGGAAAACGGCTTTGGCGTGATCTTCCCCGAACTCGATGGCGGCTCCGGCTTCCCTGAAGCGCGCGCCACGCTGGACCTGATCGCCAGCCTCGATGTGCAAGTCGTCATTCCCGGCCACGGGCGGCCGTTCCAGGACGCCGCCGGCGCCCTGCAGCGCGCGTATTCACGTCTCGATTACCTGGCGTCCGATCCCGTGCGCAATGCGCAGAATGCGGTGAAAGTGCTGCTGAAATTCCTGCTGCTGGAACGCCAGCGCATCGCCCTCGCCGAGATACCGGCCCTGCTGCGGGGCATGCCCGTCTTCGAAGAGGCCAACCGGCGCTTCCTGCGCCAGGAGGCGGCCGCGCTGGCCGAGTGGGCCGTGTCGCAGCTGGTGAGGGCTACAGCGGCACGGATCGAGGGTGAGTACTTGCTTAACGAGGGCTGACACGGATAGGCGATAAATTCAGCACGACCGTACTTTTTCTGCACTATAATCAACGTTCAGTGTGTTTTTCACGTCCGATCAACTTTCCAGCGAGTCCGCCATGGCATTGCCTGTTGCGTTGCAAAACCTCTCCTTACCCGTTATCGCGTCGCCGATGTTCATCGCCAGCGGCCCGGCCCTCGTCGCGGCGCAGTGCAAGGCCGGCATCGTCGGTTCCTTCCCGGCCCTGAACGCGCGTCCCGCCGAATTGCTCGACACCTGGCTCACCGAGCTGCAGGCCGAGCTGGCCGCCTTCCAGGCCGCCAATCCCGATAAAAAAGTGGGACCGATCGCCGTCAACCAGATCGTGCACCAGTCGAACGACCGCCTGGCACATGACGTGGAAGTGTGCGTGAAACACCAGATTCCCATCATCATTTCCTCGCTGCGCGCGCCGCCCAAGGAAATGCTCGACGCCATCCACAGCTATGGCGGCATCGTGCTGCATGACGTGATCTCGATCCGTCACGCGAAAAAGGCCCTGGAGGCGGGTGTCGATGGCTTGATCCTGGTCGCCAGCGGCGCCGGCGGCCACGCGGGCACCCTGTCGCCGTTCGCGCTGGTGGGCGAAGTGCGCAAGTTCTTCGACGGCCCGCTGGCGCTGTCCGGCTCCATCGCCACGGGCGATGCCGTGCTGGCCGCGCAAGCGATGGGCGCGGACTTTGCCTACATCGGCTCGCGCTGGCTGGCAACCAAGGAATCGAACGTCAGCGATGGCTACCGCGACGCCATCGTCGATTCCAGCGCGGCCGACATCGTCTACACGAACCTGTTTACGGGCGTGCACGGCAATTACCTGAAAAAATCGATCGAAGCGGCCGGACTCGATCCGGAAGCCTTGCCCGAAGCGGACAAGAGCGCGATGAATTTCGGCTCCGGCAGCGCCAAGGCCTGGCGCGACATCTGGGGCGCGGGCCAGGGCGTGGGCTTGATGGATGACGTGCCGAGCGTGGAAGAGATGGTGGCGCGCCTGAAGGCCGAATACGATGCGGCGCGCGCGCGGTTGAAGCTGTAACGTTGGTGAGGATGTCGGATTACGCGCTGCGCGCTAATCCGACAACCATCATGAATCACTGCTGCTTCAAATCCTCGGGCTTGATGGCCCACAGGCCCGGCAGGTTGCGCCAGTAGCCATACGCGTCCATGCCGAAGCCGACGACGAAGCGGTTCGGGATCACCAGGCCGACGATGTCGGCTTGTACCGGCTTCTTCTTGCCGATGGCCTTGTCCGCGAAGACGGCCAGGATCACTTCCGAGGCGCCCATGTCCAGCAAGCGCTGCTTGACGTGCGCCAGGGTTTCGCCTTCGTCGAGAATATCGTCGAGCACGATGACGGTGCGGCCCGCAACATTCGAGCGGGGGATGACTTTCCACACCACTTCGCCACCCTTGTCGTCGTCGCCGTAGCGGCTCACGTGGATGTAGTCGAATTCGAGCGGAAAGCTCAGTTGCGGCAGCAGGCTGCCCGTAAACACGACGGCGCCGCCCATCACGCCCAGCACCAGCGGGAATTCTTTCGAATCGTCGGCGTTGAAGCGCGTGTTGAGCACATCGGCCATGCGCGTGATCGACGCCTGCACGGCGTCTTGGTCGAACAGCAGTTCCGCGTTCTTGATCAGGTCACGGGCACGGTTGTGATGAAATTCTTGCATGGACTCTTGCATGGCGATGAATGGGGCTGATGGTCAATGCCGGTATTATCCCGCAAATCGGCCTTATTTGTAATCGCGCATGTCGTCGATAACTTTCCCATCCTGCGCCAGACTGCCCACGGCCACCAGCACTACGTCGCCGCGCAGCTTGGTCAGTTCGCGGATCGAGCCGATGATGGCTTCCACGCCGCTGGCGTCCGTCGGATCGTCGACTTCGCAATGCAAAGCCATCTCGTCGTTGGCCATGCGTCCCGATACCACCAGCCGCGCCTTCTTGATCTGCGGATGGCGGCGCACGATCTCGTGCACCTGCGACGGATGCACGAACATGGCGCGCACCTTGGTGGTTTGATCCGCACGCCCCATCCAGCCCTTGATGCGCGTATTCGTGCGGCCGCACGGCGAATCCGGCGCGTCCATCAGCACGGCCGACAGATCGCCCGTGGCGAAGCGGATCAGCGGATAGTCGGCATTGAAGACGGTAACGACGACCTCGCCCACTTCGCCCGGCGCGACGGGAATGCCGCTGCCCGGATGGACGATTTCCAGCAGCACGTTTTCGTCAACGACCATGCCCGGATTGAGCTTGCCATTGCTGGCCGTTTCATAGGCGATGCTGCCGATATCGGCCGAGGCATAGGTCTGGAACACGTGTGGCACGCCATTTTCGGCAAACCAGCTGCGCAAGGATTCGGGCAAGGCTTCCGCGCCCATCACGGCCTTGGTGACGCTGCTGATGTCGGCGCCCATTTCGCGCGCTTTCTCGATGATCAGTTTCAGAAATGACGGCGTGCCGATATACGTGTCCGGCTTCAGGTCAGCCATCGCCTGCACCTGCATTTCCGTCTGGCCGATGCCGGCCGGGATGACGGTGCAGCCGATGCGCGCGGCGCCCCCTTCGACCATGAAGGCGGCCGGCGTGAAGTGATACGAAAAGCAGTTCTGCAGCAAGCCGCCGGCGCGCACGCCGGCCGCATACATGGGCCGCGCGAAGCGCCACCAGTCAGGGCCGCGGCCTTCCGGATCGAAGATGGGGCCGGGCGAGACGAATACACGCGACAGGGCATTCTTTGGCGTCGTGTTCAAGCCGCCGAACGGCAGCGCGTCGTGCTGCAATTGCTTGAGGTCGGACTTGCGCGTCACGGGCAGCTGCGCCAGCGCGGCGCGGCTGGTGATGTCGGCTGCGGTGACGCCATCAAGGATGCGGGCCCAGCCCGGCGCCTTCTGCGCGCGCGCGATCAGCTGCGGCAGGCCGGCCATCAATTCGCTTTCACGCGCTTCGGGGGCGCGTGCTTCCAGACTGTCGAGCGTATCGGTCATGTTGCTGATTCTCCAATGTCACGTTGCATTTTTTTCGTCAGCCCCGCAACAATCAGGCTGTATGAGCGCTGCAGCAGGGCGGCCATTTCATCGTCGTCGAGGGCGTCGGGACTGGCGACCAGCACCCATTTGGCCCGCGCCAGGTAGGGTGCCGGGCGAAAACCGGGGCGGTCCGTCAATTCCAGGAAGCGTTCCGCATCGACCTTGAAGCTCATGCCGCGCGTGCTGTGTGCTTCCGCGCCGCATAGCGCGAACAGGCGGCCACCGACGGAAAACGCCAGCACGTTGCTCCACTTGATGTCTTCTGTCGCGCCGGGAAAGCCGCGGCATACTTGCTTGGCCCGTTCCAGGTCCATGACGGCAACTCCGATGTCAGGCCAGCCAGCGCTTGCGGCGGCGGTAGAACTTCATGTCGCGGAAGCTCTTGCGCCCGGCGCTGGACACGCCCAGGTAAAACTCTTTGACGTCTTCGTTGCTGGCCAGTTCCTGCGCTTGCCCTTCCATCACGACGCGGCCGTTTTCCAGGATGTAGCCGAAGTCGGCGTAGCGCAGCGCCACGTTGGTGTTCTGTTCGGCCAGCAGGAAAGACACGTTTTCCTTGTGGTTCAGGTCCTTGACGATGCCGAAGATCTCTTCGACGATCTGCGGCGCGATGCCCATCGACGGCTCGTCCAGTAAAATCATCGATGGCTTGGCCATCAGCGCGCGGCCGATGGCGCACATCTGCTGTTCGCCGCCCGAGGTGTAGCCGGCCTGGCTGCTGCGCCGGGTTTTCAGGCGAGGAAAGTAGTGATACACCTTTTCCAGCGCGTCTTTCAGCTCGCCGCGCGACAGGCTGCGCGTGTAGGCGCCCGTCAGGAGGTTTTCCTCGATGGTGAGGTGGCCGAAACAGTGGCGCCCTTCCATCACTTGCGACAGGCCCCGCTTGACAAGTTCATTCGGCGTCAATTGATCCACGCGCTCGCCCTTGAACTGGACTTCGCCCTTGGTGACGTCGCCCCGTTCGCCGCGCAACAGGGTCGAGATGGTTTTCAGGGTGGTCGACTTGCCGGCGCCGTTGGCGCCCAGGAGCGCCACGATCTTGCCTTGCGGGACTTGCAGCGACACGCCTTTCAGGACCAGGATCACGTGGTCGTAGATGACTTCGATATTGTTCACCGACAGGTAGGGCGGTGGCGTTTCCGGTGTTTGCGTGGCAGTGGGTGTCATGGCTGCTTCGTTTTCATATGTGTTGGCGATGCTGTCGGATTACGCTTCGCTAATCCGACCTACGTGGATGCGGCGTAGGTCGGATTAGGCCGCAGGCCGTAATCCGACACCACCATCGGCAGCGATTTACTTCATGCACGCCGGTGTGATCTTTTTCTCTTCGGCGTACTTGTTCGACGATTCATCGACCAGCTTGCGCACCAGGGCCTTGTCGCCGACGATCCATTTCGGCGTGATGGCGGTCCATTTCTTGCCATCCCACTGCTGCACTTTCACGGCGCCCGAGCCTTCATGGTCGTCGCAGCTGGTTTTCACGGTCGGGAACATGCCCAGCGCGCCGACGGCCTTCTGGCGCGCATCGTCGACGTTCAGGTTTTCCAGGCCCCAGCGCATCTGCTCGCCCGTGATCGGTTTGCCCTTGCCGAATTTTTCCTGCGCCACGCGGATCGCTTCCACCCACAGGATGCCGGCCGTCACGCCGCGCATGTGGTAGACGGAGCCGATGCGCGACTGGTCGGACAGGTTGCCCTTGCCGGACGCGTAGAGTTTCTTGCGGATGTCGTCGAGCACGGGGTAGTTGCCCGGCGTATTGAACGTCATCGCCGTGTAGCCCTTGGCCGCATCGCCCGATGGAATCGTGTCTTCCTCGGAGCCGGCCCACCAGACGCCCAGCATTTTGTCGCGCGGAAAGCCGTTGCGCTGCGCCGTCTTGATGGCAACGGAGTTCATCACGCCCCAGCCCCACAGGATCACGTGGTCCGGCTTGGCCTGGCGGATCTGCAGCCATTGCGACTGCTGTTCGCTGCCTGGCGGCGCGACGGGAATTTTCACCAGCTCGAAGCCGTACTGTTTCGACAGCGCTTCGAGCACGGGCAGCGGCTCCTTGCCGAAGGCCGAATCGTGGTACAGGTGGACGATCTTCTTGCCTTTCAGCTTGTCCATGCCGCCATCCTTGTCGCCCAGGTACTTGATCATGGCGGCGGCCTGGCTCCAGTAGCTGGAGATCAGCGGATACACATACGGGAAGACCTTGCCGTTGGCGGCGTCCGAGCGGCCGTAGCCGATCATCGTCATGGGGATCTTGTCTTGCGCCACGCGGTCGAGGATGCCGTAGGCGACGCCGGTGGACAGGGTTTCGACCAGGGTGGCGCCGCCCTGCTTGGTTTTCAGGCGTTCATAGCATTCGACGCCGCGCGACGGGTTGTATTCGGTCTCGCATTCTTCCCAGCTGATCTTGACGCCATTGACGCCGCCGGCCTGGTTGACCAGGTTGAAGTAGTCGATGATGCCGCCGTAGAAACCGGAGCCGCCGGCCGCGTACGGGCCCACGCGGTAGGACGGCAGGGCGATGTACTGTTCCTTGTCCTGGGCTTGCGCGCTGCCGGCCATGGTGAGTGCGGCACTGGCGATGGCGGCGGCCAGCATGAGCGATTTGATGTGTTTCATTGTGTGTCTCCTCTTGTTTTATTTGATTTCAAGTCAATCGACATCAGACAGCAAGGTACAAATTCCTAGTGCGGGAAAGGCCACAGGCGCAGTTTCTCCTTCGCGATCTGCCACAGCCTGGCCAGGCCGTGCGGTTCGACGATCAGGAAGAAAATGATCAGCGCGCCGAACACCATCAGTTCCAGGTTCGAAGCCACGCTGGTCGGCAATGCCAGGCCATGCGCGATGGTGTTCAGGAAGACGGGCAGCAGCACGATGAAGGCCGCGCCGAGGAAGGAACCGAGGATCGAGCCGACGCCGCCGATGATGATCATGAACAGGATGCGGAAGGACAGGTCCAGGTTGTACGCTTCCGGCTCCACCGTGCCCAGGTAGGCATACGCATACAGCGCGCCGGCCACGCCGCAGTAGAACGAGCTGACGGCAAACGCCAGCAGCTTGGTGCGCATCAGGCGGAAACCGATCACTTCGGCCGCCATGTCCATGTCGCGCACGGCCATCCACGAGCGGCCCACATTCGAGCGGATCATGTTCTTGGCCAGCAGCGCCATGCCGGCGACAATCGCCAGCACCAGCAGGTATTTGCTTTGCGGCGTATCGAACTGGTAGCCGAGGATCGTCATCTTCTGCACCGTGATCACGCCCGAGGAGCTGTAGTTGGTGAGATACGGGATCTTGGTCAGGCACCAGACGACAAAGAACTGCGTCGCCAGGGTGGAGGCGGCCAGGTAAAAGCCGCGGATGCGCAGGGAAGGCAGGCCGAAGGCGATGCCCACCATGGCCGCGCACAGGCCGCCGAGGATGAACGACACCAGCAGCGGCAAGCCTGGCAGGCGGGCCATGAAGTTATACGAGGCAAAGGCGCCCACGGCCATGAAGGCGGCCGTGCCCAGCGACAGCTGGCCCGCGTAACCGGTGAGGATGTTCAGGCCCAGTGCTGCCAGGGCGAAGATCAGGAAGGGAATCAGGATCGCCGACAGCATGTAAGGCGAGGCTAAATACGGCAGGAGGAAGACGGCGACGAGGAGCGTGGCCGTCAGCGCCAGGCGGTCTTGCCGGATCGGGAAAATCTGGTTGTCAGCCTGGTAGCTGGTCTTGAATTGTCCTGCTTCACGGTAAATCATGGCGTGTCCTTTGCTGGCTGTTTTGGCTGTTGTCGGGTTACGCGCCATGCGCTAACCCGACCTACGATGCTGTTACGGTGGCGTTATATTCGCCGGATGATCTTCTCGCCGAACAGGCCTTCCGGCCGCACCAGCAGGAACAGCAGGGCCAGCACATACGGGAACCAGCCTTCGATGCCGCCGCCCACCATGGGACCGAGGTAGACTTCGGCCAGCTTTTCCGACGCGCCGATGATCAGGCCACCGACGATGGCGCCCGGCACCGACGTAAAGCCGCCGAGGATCAGCACCGGCAGCGCTTTCAAGGCGATGAAGGTGAGGGCGAACTGCACGCCGTTGCGCGCGCCCCACAGCAAGCCGGCCACCATGGCCACCAGGCCCGCCACGCCCCACACGACGGCCCAGATGCGCTGCAGCGGGATGCCGACCGCCAGTGCCGCCTGGTGGTCATCGGCGACGGCGCGCAGGGCGCGGCCCACCTTGGTTTTCGAGAACAGCAAGGCCAGGCAGATCACCAGCAGCGCGCAGATGCCGGCCGCCATCAGGTCGAACTGCGAGATGTTGATGTCGAAGCGGTCCATCAAAAACTGCATCGGCACGTCTTCGATGGGCAGGTCCAGCTTGTGCACCTGGGAGCCCCACATCAGCTGCGCCAGGCCTTCGATGAAAAAGGTCAGGCCGATGGTGGCCATGAACAGCGTGATTTCCGGCTGGTTGACGAGCGGGCGCAAGACCACCCGTTCAATCGCCATGCCCAGCACGATCATGGTGAGCATCGTCAGTGGGATGGCCAGCCACAGCGACAGGCCGAACTTGTCCATGATGCCGACGCAGGTGAGGGCGGCGAAAAACACCATCGCTCCCTGCGCGAAGTTGAACACGCCCGACGCCTTGTAGATCAGGACAAAGCCGATCGCCACCAGCGCATACATGACGCCCGACAGCAGGCCGCCGATCAGCACTTCAAAGAAAAAATTGATATTCATTGCTATTCCTCGTCTAGTGCGCCACGCCGAGATAGGCGTTGATGACATCCTGGTTGCTGCGCACCTCGTCGGGCGTGCCGTCGCCGATCTTCTTGCCGTAATCGAGCACCACCACGCGGTCGGAGATATCCATCACCACGCCCATGTCGTGCTCGATCAGCACGATGGTCGTGCCCAGCTGGTCGTTGACGTCGAGGATGAAGCGGCACATGTCCTGCTTTTCTTCCACGTTCATGCCGGCCATCGGTTCATCGAGCAGCAAAATTTCCGGTTCGGCCACCAGCGCGCGGCCAAGCTCCACGCGCTTTTGCAGGCCGTAGGGCAGGCGTCCCACGGGCGTCTTGCGGATGGCCTGGATTTCCAGGAAGTCGATGATTTCCTCTGCCTTCTTGCGGTGCTCGATTTCCTCGCGCCGCGCTGGCCCCCAGTACAGGGCTTGCAAGAGGAAATTCGACTTCATCTTCAGGTTGCGTCCCGTCATGATGTTGTCGAGCACCGTCATGCCTTTAAAAAGGGCGATGTTCTGGAAGGTGCGCGCGATGCCGGCCTTGGCGGCCGCATAGCAATCCATGCCGCGCCGGTGCTCGCCCCGGTAGATGATTTCTCCCTGCTGCGGGCGGTACACGCCGTTGATCACGTTGAGCATCGAGCTTTTGCCGGCGCCGTTCGGGCCGATGATGGCGCGGATTTCATGCTGCTTGACGTCAAACGAGATGTCGGTCAGCGCCTTCACGCCGCCAAACGACAGCGAGATGTTCTTCAGGTCGAGGATCACGGGGCCCGCCTTGCGGGCCGTGCCGAAATGGGCGTCGGGTTCGTTCATTTGCATCGTGCTGTGCTCCATCATGCGGCCAGGCCCTGGGGCCGATACGTTTTGCTGTCCCAGATCTGCAGGTCGGCGCTGGTCGAACCGGTGCGGCCATCCTCGAATTTCACCTGGGTCTCGATGTATTGCGTTGCCTTGCCCTCATACAGGGCGGAGATGAGCACCGCGTATTTTTCGGCGATGAATTTGCGGCGCACCTTGCGCGTGCGGGTCAGCTCGTCGTCGTCCGGATCGAGTTCCTTGTGCAGCACGAGGAAGCGGTGCACCTGCGTGCGGTCCATCAGCGGGTCGGCCGCCAGTTCCGCGTTGACTTGCTCGATGCAATCGCGGATCAGGCCATAGGTCTCGGCGCGCGCCGCCAGGTCGGTGTAGCCGGAGTAGGCGATGCCGCGCCGCTCGGACCAGTTGCCCACCGCTTCGATGTCGATGTTGATGAAGGCGCACACCTGGTCGCGCGCATGGCCGAAGGCCACCACTTCCTTGATGAAGGGGAAGAACTTGAGCTTGTTTTCGATGTAGTTGGGGGCGAACATGGCGCCGCAATTCATCTTGCCCACGTCGGCCGCGCGGTCGATGATTTTCAGATGGCCTTCGCTGTCGAACACGCCCGCGTCGCCCGTATGGAAATAGCCGTCGTTGTCGATCACTTCGGCGGTGGCGTCGGGACGCCGGAAGTAGCCGCTCATGGTGGCAGGCGACTTGACCAGCACTTCGCCATTCGCCGCCAGCTTGACTTCCACGCCCGGCGCCGGCAAGCCGACGCTGTCGAACTTGATATTGCCATCCGGTTGCAGACAGACATAGGCGCAGGTTTCGGTCGAGCCGTACAGCTGCTTGAGGTTGACGCCGATGGAGCGGTAGAAGCGGAACAGGTCGGGGCCGATGGCGGCGCCGGCGGTATAAGCCACGCGCACGCGCGACAGTCCCAGGACGTTTTTCAGGGGACCGTAGACGAGCAGCTCGCCCAGCTTGTAGCTGAGGCGGTCCGCCAGCGATACGGGCTTGCCATCCAGGATCTGCGCGCCGCAGCGCTTGGCCACGTCCATGAAATGGCTGAACATATGGCGCTTGATGCTGCTCGCGTCTTCCATGCGTATCATCACGCTGGTGAGCATGTTTTCGAACACGCGCGGCGGCGCAAAGTAGCAGGTGGGGCCGATTTCGCGCATGTCGATCATCACCGTGTCGCCCGATTCGGGGCAGTTGACGGTAAAGCCGGCCACCATGGCCTGCGCCAGCGAGAACAGGCAGTCGCCCACCCACGCCATGGGCAGGTAGGACAGGATGTCTTCCTCGTCGGTGAGCTTGTCGAAGGCGACGCCGCCAATGCCGGCAGCCAGCAGCGCCGTGTGGCTCTGGCATACGCCCTTCGGCTTGCCCGTGGTGCCCGAGGTGTACAGGATCACGGCGGAGTCGCTCCCTTGGCCCGCTGCCACGGCGGCGTCGAAAAAGCCCGGGTGTTCGCGGTCATAGGCCCGGCCCAGCACCTGCAGGGCGGCAAAGGACATCAGTTCCGGCTGGCGATAATGGCGCATGCCCCGTTCATCGTCATAGGCGATGTGGGCGACGTGCGGGTACAGCGCTTTGAGTTCGAGCAGCTTGTCGACCTGCTCCTGGTCTTCGACGATGGCGTAGCGGATGTCCGCATCCTGCAGCACGTAGGCCATGTCGGCGGCCGGCGCGTCCTGGTACAGTGGCACGGGCACGCCGCCCAGGCTTTGCGCCGCCAGCATGGCCCAGTACAGGCGGGGACGATTATCGCCGATGATGGCCAGGTTCATGCCGCGCTGGAAGCCGATGGCTGCCAGGCCGCAGGCCAGCGCGCGTACTTCCTCGTTGACCTCGCGCCAGGTCCAGGTTTGCCAGATGCCCAGGTATTTTTCGCGAAATGCGGGCTTGTCGGATCGTACTGTCCCGTGTTGCAATAAGCGCCGCGGAAAAGTCGGCATTGCTGCTGTGGTATTCGTTTGCACCAGTGTCTCCCTGTTGCTTGTCTCAGGCCCCACCTCGTTGGATGGCGCTCTGTGTTTTTTATGTGTAAGGCGTTTGTGCAATGATAGTAGCTTGCGTTAGTTTGCCAAGTTGTCTTTTCGGGGACATTTACCCACTTTTCGATGGTGCATCGCACAATGACCAATCCTGATATCAGCCTCAAGGATGCCGTGCGCGCGGCCCACTGGGCACAGCTGCTCGATCCCGTTCAACTGGCCAGGGTCGAGGCGGATGTGTTTGAAACCTTCGTGCCGAAAGGCGGCTTTGTCTGCCGCAAGGGCGAGCCCGTGGACAACTGGATCGGCGTCATCAGCGGCATGGTCAAGATGAATAATTTTTCCGCTTCCGGCAAGGCCATGACCTTTATCGGCGTGCCGCCCGGCAGCTGGTTCGGAGAAGGTTCATTACTGAAGAATGAAATCCGCAAATACGACACCATGGCCCTGCGCGACACGCGCGTGGCGCGCCTGCCCGGCGCCACCTTCCACTGGCTGCTGGAAACGAGCCTGCCATTCACGCGCTTCCTGCTGATGCAGCTCAACGAGCGCCTGGGCCAGTTCATCGGCATGGTGGAAAACGAGCGCCTGCTGGACTTGAACACGCGCGTGGCGCGCTGCCTGGCCTCGATGTTCAATTCGCACTTGTACCCGGGCGTGGAAACCTTGGTGCAGCTGTCGCAGGAAGAAATCGGACTGTTGTCCGGCTCTTCGCGCCAGCGCGCCAACCAGGCTTTGCAAGTGCTGGAAAAAAAAGGTTTATTGCGCCTCGATTACGGCGGCATCCGCGTGCTGGACCTGGAAGGCTTGCGCCGCTATGAGGCCGATGATGGCGAATGACGTGTCGATGGACGAGGTGCGGCACCTGACGGAGCAGCACTACCAGTCGTTCCTGCAGGCGCGCCTGGCTGGCGCCAAGGCCCTGGCGCGGCTCGATGCGGTCATGCAGGCGCGCCACGCCGTGCTGCCGATGCCGATTACCCTGCGCGAACTGGCCTTGCTGCCGCAATTGCGCGATGCCTCCCTGCTGGCGCTGGCCCGCTCGCCGCACAGCGGGCACTGGAGCCGCGATGACATCGGCGATACGGATCCCGCGCAAGAGCTGGCCGGCGACGCCGCGTATGCGGATTTTTCGCGCGTCATCCTGGAAGAAGCGGCTGCGCACGTCGCCGCCATCCATGCGGGCCAGCTGCCGTACGTGGCCGATGCGGCTTTCGCCACGGCCGATTCCGGCGTGCTGGCGCGCGCCGCGCGGGTGGCCGCCTACCGCGATGACGCATGGTTCGCGCCCGTCATCGCCACCTTGCTGCCGCAGGTATGCGTGGCGCCCGGCACGGCGAAAAGCGCGCCGTCGCAGTCGCTGGCCATGGCGCTGGGCCATGGCGTGGAAACCATCCCCACCCAGGCAAGCCTGGAAGCCCTGCGCGCGGCGCTGGACCAGGTGCGCCACGCGGGCATCCGGAAAAAACTCGAACGCAACCTGAAACCGGCGGAAAAGGCGTTGCGGGCGCGCAGTGCCTTACCCGGGCTAATCGGGGTATCATAGGCACTTCCCAGCACCGCTTTTTCCGTCCCCATGCAGACACCTGACCAAGCCACTCCCGCCTCCCGTTTGTCGCAACTGCGCAGCGCCATGCGCGCGCAGCACATCGACGCCCTGATCGTGCCCTCGGCCGACCCGCACTTGTCCGAGTATCTGCCGGCCCGCTGGCAGGGCCGCGAGTGGCTGTCGGGCTTTACGGGTTCCGTCGGCACCCTGGTCGTGACGCAGGATTTCGCCGGCGTGTGGACCGATGGTCGCTATTGGGAACAGGCGGAAGACGAACTGGCCGGCAGCGGCATCGTCCTGAAGAAAATCCCGTCCGGTGCCAGCGTGCTGTATATCGACTGGCTGGGCGAAACCATGCAGCCGGGGCAGACGGTGGCCGTCGATGGCGCCGTGCTGGGCCTGGCCAATGCGCGCCTGCTGCAACAGGCGCTGGGCGCGCAAGTGATCCTGCGCACGGACACCGATGTGCTGCAAGCCGTGTGGCCGGATCGCCCGGCCATGCCCGCCCCGCCCGTGTTCGAGCATGCGGCCGCGTATCCCTCGCTGTCGCGCACGCAAAAACTGGCGGCCCTGCGCGCCAGCATGGCGGCCCAAGGCGCCAGCCACCATGTGATTTCCACCCTCGACGATATCGCCTACCTGTTCAACCTGCGTGGCGCCGACGTCAATTACAACCCCGTCTTCCTCGCGCATGCGCTGGTGGGCCCCGAGCGCGCCACGCTGTTCGTCGCCGACGGCAAGCTGCCGGCCGCCCTGCGCGCCACCCTGGAAGCCCAGGGCGTGGACGTGGCCGCGTATGACCGTGCCGGCGCCGCATTGGCCGCCTTGCCTGCCGGCGCCACCTTGCTGCTCGACCCGCGCCGCATTACGTTCGGCACGCGCCAGGCCGTGGCCGATGGCGTGCAGGTGGTCGAATCCATCAACCCGACCACCCTGGCCAAGTCGCGCAAGACGGACAGCGAGGCCGCGCACGTGCGCGCCGCCATGGAGCAGGATGGCGCCGCCCTGTGCGAGTTTTTCAGCTGGCTGGATCGCACCCTGGCCGACCCGCAGCGCGCACCGTTGACGGAAATCGGCGTCGACGAGCACCTGACGGCCGCCCGCGCGCGCCGCGCCGGGTTTGTCAGCCCCAGTTTCGGCACCATCGCCGGCTTCAATGCGCATGGCGCCATCATGCATTACCACGCGCATGCGGGCAGCGAAGCTACCATCGAAGGCGACGGCTTGCTGCTGATCGACTCGGGCGGCCAGTATTGGGGCGGCACCACGGATATCACCCGCGTGGTCCCCGTCGGCACGATCACGGCCGAGCACAAGCGCGATTTCACCCTGGTCTTGCGCAGCATGATCGCTCTGTCGCGCGCGCAATTCCCGCGCGGCGTGAAGTCGCCCATGCTGGACTCGATTGCGCGCGCGCCCCTGTGGGCCGAGGGCATCGATTTCGGTCATGGCACGGGCCACGGCGTGGGCTTTTTCCTCAACGTCCATGAAGGGCCGCAATCGATTTCCCAGTCCGCCATGCCGGAGCCGCAGACGGCCATGGAACCTGGCATGATCACGTCCATCGAGCCGGGCATCTACCGTCCCGGCCAGTGGGGCATCCGCATCGAGAACCTGGTGCTGAATGTCCCGGCAGGGACGACGCAGTTTGGCGAATTTTTGCGTTTTGAAACCCTGACCCTGTGCCCGATCGACACGCGCTGCGTGGAGCGCTCGCTATTGCGCGACGACGAGGCGGCCTGGCTCAACGACTATCACGCGACCGTGCGCGCGCGCCTCGCGCCGCACCTGGCCGCGCCGGCCGATGCGCCTGCGCTGGCGTGGCTGGAACAGCGCACGGGAGCCATCTGATGCGCTCGACCCGCGCCACGTCCGCCATCGAGCGGCTCAAGGAACGCACCGGCCAGCGCCTCTACACGATGGCGCGCACGGGCGATGAACTGTTCTTCCTCACGGAAGGCCCCGGCTTGCCGCCCCTGTGCCCGCCGCTGGAACTGGACGCCTTTGTCGCCTTCGTCAATGGCCTGGGGCCGCAAAAGGCGCGCCGCGTCAGCAAGCTCGACGTGGCGTTTGAAAAGCAGCTGAGCAAAAAGCCCTAAATGCCGACCATCGACTTCCTGCGCGCCTACTGGTCGCCGGCCGAGCTGGCGACGAATGGCGTGATCCTGCTGAACCTGCTGGGCGCGCTGCTGCTGGGCTTGCTGGTTGGCTATGAACGCTCGTATCACGGGCGCGCGGCGGGCATGCGCACCTACAGCCTTGTCTGCATGGCTTCGGCCGCGCTGACGGTGCTGGGCGGCTATCCCGAGTTCTGGTACGGCGGCCATGGCGCCATCGTCGGCAGCGACCCCACGCGCGTGATCCAGGGTATCGTCACGGGCGTGGGTTTTCTCGGCGCCGGTGTCATCATGCGCGAGGGTTTCAATATCAGCGGCCTGACGACGGCCGCCTCGATCTGGGCCTCGTCCGTGATCGGCATCATGGTCGGCATCGGCTTTTATCTGTCGGCCATGGGCCTGGCCTTCCTGTGCGCGATGGCGATGATTTTTCTGTCAAAATTGGAGAACTGGCTGCCGTCGCGCCACGCGGTGGCCATCACCATGCGCTTCCGCCAGGGGTTTATTCCGCGTGAAGATGCGCTGCGGCGCATGGCGGCCAAGCGCGGCTACGACATCGCCAGCGGCTCGCTGACCATCGGCAGCAACGAAGGCATGCAGGAATGGCGCTTCGTCGCCATCGCGCATGGCAAGAACACGGGCGCCAGCCTGTCCGCCATGTCGGCCGAACTGGCCGCTTTCGAAGGCATCGCCGGCTTCCAGCTGTCGCACGCACGCAATTGAAAAGGATGGACATGGATGCACAGGCCCAAGAGGTACTCGATTTCTGGTTCCTGCCGCCGGATAACCCGCATTACGGCCAGTCGCGCATGGAATGGTTCCGCAAGGATGACGGCTTCGATGCGCAGATACGCGATCGTTTCGGCGCGCTGATCGATGCCGCCATCGAGGGTGGCTTGCGCGAGTGGGACACGGCGCCGCACGGTGCGCTGGCGCGCCTCATCGTGCTCGATCAATTCACGCGCAATGTGTATCGCGGCACGCCGCGCGCCTTTGCCGGCGACGCCCGTGCGCTGGCGCTGGCTCTATCCTTGACCGAGCAAGGCCTTGATCAGCAGTTGCCGCCGATGCTGCGCGCTTTCTCCTACCTGCCGTTCGAACACGCGGAAGACCTGGCCATGCAGGCGCGCGCCGTCGAGCTGTTCCAGCTGCTGTCGCAGGCGCAGCCCGGCTTTGACGGCATGCTCGACTACGCCGAGCGGCACCAGGAAGTGATCGCCCGCTTTGGCCGCTTCCCGCACCGTAACGCCATCCTGGGCCGCGCTTCCACGCCGCAAGAAGTGGAATTCCTGCGCCAGCCGGGATCAAGTTTCTAGACATGAACGTCACCCTGAATATCATCGGCGCCGGTCATGTGGGCCGTGTGCTGGGCCGTTTGTTCGCCGGCGTGGAGGGTGTCGCCGTGCAGGACGTACTGACGCGCTCGATGGCGTCGGCGCAATCGGCCGTCGATTTCATGGGTGCCGGCACTCCCGTCGCCAGCTATGCGGCCTTGCGGCGCGCCGACGTCACCATGCTGGCCGTGGCGGACGACCAGATCGTCCCGGCCTGCGCGGCGCTGGTGGCCGAAGGACGCCAGGCGGGCGCCATTGTGTTCCACTGCAGCGGCGCGCTGGCGTCGAACGCGCTGCTGGCCGCCACGCAGGCCGGCGCTTTTGTCGCCAGCGCCCACCCGATCCGCAGCTTTGCCGACCCGCAGCAGGTGGCCGCCACCTTTGACGGCACGTTTTGCGGCGTCGAAGGCGATCCGCTGGCGCTGGCGTTCCTCACGCCGGCATTGAACGCCATCGGCGCGCGTCCCGTGCCCATCGACCCGGCCGCCAAGACCCTGTATCACGCCGCTGCCGTCTTCGCCAGCAATTACCTGGTGACGGTGCTCGACGCCGCCTTGCGCGCCTACCAGGCGGCCGGCATTCCCGAGGCGGTGGCGCGCGAACTGGCGCAGCCTCTGGTGACGGAAGCGGTGGCCAATGTGTTCCGCCTGGGCGCCGCGCCCGCGCTGTCCGGCCCCATCGCGCGCGGCGATTCGGCCACCGTGCAACGCCAGCAGCTGGCCGTGCAAAGCTGGGATGCCGCCACGGGCGAGTTGTACCGGGCGCTGGTGGCGCCCACGCAAGATCTGGCCAGGCGCAAGCGCGGGGGATGACTCAGGCGGCGTGCACGCCGTTGCGGCCGTGCTGCTTGGCCTGATACAGCGCGCTGTCTGCACGCGAAAAGAAGGCCGATTCGCTTTCCTCTGGCCGGTACTCGGCCACGCCCAGGCTGATCGTCACGGGTACCTGCGGTTCGGGCAAGCCGAAATCGTGGCCTTCGATGGCGGCGCGCAGGTTTTCCGCCACTTCCTCCGCTTTGACCAGGTTGCAGTTATTCAGCAATACCAGGTATTCCTCGCCGCCCCAGCGCGTGATGACATCGCTTTCGCGCACGGTGGCGCGCGCCACGTCGGCCACGCCACGGATGACCTTGTCGCCCCACAGGTGGCCGTGCGTATCGTTGACGCGCTTGAAGAAATCGATGTCGAAGAGGATGGCGGACATCGGTTGCTCGTTGCGCCTGGACAGGAGCATGGCGCGCTGGAACAGCAATTCCAGCGATTGGCGATTCAATAGCCCGGTCAGCGCATCCGTCGAGGCGATGCGCTCGATGCGGCGCTGGTAGCGGTTTACCGTCAGCAAGGTCAGCACCAGTACCAGCAGGGTGACGCCAAAGCTGATGGCCAGGTTGAGGATGAAGACGCGCTGCAGCGACTGGACTTCGTCGCTGACGTTCTGCTCGACCACCAGGTACCAGCCCAGTTCGGGAATGAAACGCGAGTTGACGAGGATTTGCGCGCGGCCCAGCTGGTACGACAGATGCGTCGGTTCGCTCTGGTGGTTGATGATCTGGTCGGCAATGGCGTTCACGCCGGGCAGGCTGCGGATGTTGCCGTGCCCGTTGCGCATGGTCTTGCCCGCCAACACCAGGGTGCCGGCGCCATCGACAAAATAGATGTTGCGGTGAAAGCGCGCCTGGTAGCGGTCGATGATGTGGCTCATGGTGTCCAGAGTCAGGCCGATGCCGGTGGCGCCGATGAACCGGCCGTCGTAGTCGAGTACGCGGTGGTTGATGAAGATGGTCATGCTGTCGCGGTTGGCCATGTCCACGTCGACATTCGTTTCATAGTCGCTGTTTTCCATGGCGCGCACGCGGTAGTACCAGATGTCGCGCGTCGCCTGCGGGCTGACGGATTTCAGGGTGCCTTCCGCGTAATAATATTTGCTGCTCTTGTCCGAGACGAGAAAGCTGGTGATGGCGCCGTATTTCTTCTTGACTTCGGCCAGGTAGCGCACGATCTGTTCCGGCTTGTTTTCGCCGGCGAGTATCCAGTCGCGCACGAAGGTGTCGTGCGCCATCAGCGAGGAAATGAAGACGGGGCGCAGCATGTCCTTCTGGATTTCGGAATAGATATTGTCGCCCGTCAGCGGCAAGGTCTGGTCGGCGATACCATGTTCGATGGTCTGGCGCGACGCCAGGTAGCTGGCCAGGCTGGTGGCCATGAAGCCCGCGCCCAGGATCAGGGTCAGGAGGATGAGCAGGCGGTACTTGATCGACAGAAGACGCATGGAGACGAGGAGTGGCCGGCGGGAAGGCAATCGTGACGCAAGCCAAAAGTATGCAGCAGGGCGGGTATTGGCGCAATGATAACTGGATTTATTGACAATTTACCTTGCTGAAGGCGACAAGATAACCACGACTTACCAAATAAAAGTGCCGATTTGTCGACAAAGATGCAAATTAGCAATAAGATTTGACGAGGGGAATCATTGCGCACCGCCCCTGTCTTGCCGCCCGTTTCAGGCGCGGGACATTACGCGCAGGGAGTGTTGTATGTTATTTTTAAAGAGTACGTCTGTCAGCAAGGCCCCCGGCATCTACGAGGTCGACATTGCCGCCAAGCCGCCTGGCAAGACCTTCGGCATTTTTCTCGCCACCGATCCAGACCATCCACCATCGGCTTTGCTGGGGCAATTGAAGGCGCTCGGCTTCGAGAACACCTATAGTTCGCCCTACCTGCACAAGGATGCGGGCAAGGTGCTGGACCTGCATTTCCAGAAGGATGGCACGGATATCTTCAAGGGCTGGAAAACCGAGGAGTGCACGCACAACCTGGCGGCCATCACGGCCCTGTTCGAGGAGCATGGCATCACCATCGCGCCACGGGTTATGTCGATGGCGGAAGCCTACGCCTAAACGCCTATCAAAACCTACTGCGCGTCGGTATAGGCGGCCTGCGATGCTCACTGCCTCGGCGGCCCCGTGCATTAGCACAGCTCCGCTTCTCAGTCACCTCTTCCTTCCGCTCGCTACGGTTTTGTTTGGCGTTTTAAGTAGCGTCAACCCGCCTCCACGCCAATGTGATACAGCGCCCACGGGCAGCTGGTGTAGCGTTCTGCCAGGGGCAGCGCCGCCACGGCCGCGATGCGGTCCGCATCGTGGATCGCCCATAGCGGTCCCAGGCCGCCCAGCGCCATCGCCTGCCCGTCCAGGTGGGTGGCGACAATAAAACGCTGTGCCCTCGCCTGTGCCATGGTCAGCGCCGCCGCATAGCCATCCACGGCGCGCAGCAGCAGCCGCACGGCATCTTCCTCAGGCGCGCCCGCCGCCTTCAATACATCGACCAGCAGCGGCCCGCGCAGGGCATGCGCCTTGCCATCGTATTCCAGGGTGGGGTGGATGGTGCGTGCCGGCAAGTTCGCCAGCGCCGCGAAGTCGAAGGCGCGCGCCCGTTCGAAACTGATCTTTTGCTTGTGCATCATCTGATCGCGCACGGCGTCGAACGGGCCCCGGTTCGGCTTGTCGATGCTGCCCGTGATGGTCAGCAGGGCCGGACCGCGCAGGCCGGCGGGTGCCGCCCTGCTTATGGCGGGCAAGGCGCTGGCAGCCATGGCGGCGGCGAGAAACTGGCGTTTGTGCATGCACTTCTCCTCTTGACTGAAAATCGCTAATGTTCTTAAGTCTATCTTAAGTTCGCTTAACAGTGCGCATTTTACGGTTATTGTCAGTTTGGAATGTTGACTTACATCTTGTCACAGTTCTTACGGAATGGAGAAAGACGTAGCTTTTTTCGGCTGTTATTGTGTAGTCATCGCACTTCGCTGAACTGCGAATCCAGGCAAGTCAACTAATTGAGAGAGAGAACATGATGAAGAAGAAAATCCTGTTTGCAATGATCGCTTCCGTTACCGCACTGACCGGCATGAGCGCCGCACACGCCGAAGGCGCCTATGTGGGTGCCGGCGTCACGGGCAACCGTTATAACTTCGATATTCCTGGCGCCACCAGCGCCGATAATCACAGCGGCTACAAGGCAGGCGCCAAGATCTTCGCCGGTTACGATTTCGATAAAACCTGGGCGGTCGAGGGCGGCTACGCCGATTTCGGCAGCAAGGATTACAGCTATGTCACCGGCGCCGGCAACGGTTCCGTGAAAAGCGATTCGCACGGCTACTATCTGGCCGGCAAGGCCACCATGCCCGTGACCGACAAGGTCGGTGTATTCGGCAAGCTCGGCGTGGCCAAGGTCAAGAACAGCTTGAGCGGCACCGGCCTGTCGACCGGCATCAGCGGCAACGACAAGACGGGCGTGTACGCTTCCGTCGGTGCCCAGTACGCGATCAACGAGAAAGTCTCGCTGACGGCGGAAGTGGAACACTTCGGCAAGAGCGCGGACCAGGGCCGCAAGGCCACCGGCCTCGCTTTGGGCGCACGCTACAACTTCTAAAAACCTACTGCGCGGCACGCTTTGCGGCCTCCAATGCTCACTGTGCTATAGCACAGCTCCGCTTCTCAGCCACAATTCGTTGCCGCTCGCTACGGTTTTAAAAACTGGATGTTTGCTGAAAAAAAAGGCAGTTACCGCGAGGTAACTGCCTTTTTGCATGGCCAGACCGAAATTACGTGGTCAACGGCTTGTAGCGGATACGTTTTGGTTTCGCGCCTTCTTCGCCCAGGCGTTTCTTCTTGTCGGCTTCGTACTCTTGATAGTTGCCGTCAAAGAAGGTGACCTGCGAGTTGCCTTCGAACGCCAGGATGTGCGTGGCGATACGGTCGAGGAACCAGCGATCATGGGAAATGACCATGACGCTGCCGGCAAATTCCAGCAAGGCGTCTTCCAGTGCGCGCAAGGTTTCCACGTCCAGATCGTTCGACGGTTCATCGAGCAGCAGGACGTTGCCGCCCATCAGCAGGGTTTTCGCCAGGTGCAGACGGCCACGCTCACCGCCGGACAGGTTGCCGACCATTTTTTGCTGGTCCGAACCCTTGAAGTTGAAGCGGCCCAGATAGGCGCGCGACGGCATTTCAAAGCGGCCCACAGTCAGCATGTCGGCGCCGCCGGACACATCTTCAAAGACGGACTTGTTGTCGGCCAGCGAATCGCGGTTCTGGTCGACGATGGACACGCGTGCCGTCTGGCCGATGGCCACTTCGCCGCTGTCCGGCTGTTCCTTGCCGGTGATCATCTTGAACAGGGTCGACTTACCGGCGCCGTTGGGGCCGATGATGCCGACGATGGCGCCTGGCGGCACGGTAAAACTCAGGTTATCGATCAGCAAACGGTCGCCGAACGCTTTCGACACGTTCTTGAACTCGATGACGTCATTGCCCAGGCGTTCGGCCACGGGAATGAAGATTTCCTGCGTTTCATTGCGTTTCTGGTATTCGTGCTCGGACAACTCGTTGAAGCGGGCCAGGCGGGCTTTTGATTTCGCCTGACGCGCTTTCGGGTTCTGGCGCGACCATTCCAGCTCCTTCTGCAGCGCCTTCTGGCGCGCCGATTCCGTCGATTCTTCCTGCTTCAGGCGGGCTTGCTTCTGCTCCAGCCAGGTCGAGTAGTTACCCTTCCATGGAATGCCGCTGCCGCGGTCCAGTTCCAGGATCCACTCTGCCGCGTTGTCGAGGAAGTAGCGGTCATGGGTGATGGCCACCACGGTGCCGGGGAAGCGCAGCAGGAATTGTTCCAGCCAGTCGACCGATTCCGCATCCAGATGGTTGGTCGGTTCGTCGAGCAGCAGCATGTCGGGTTTCGACAGCAGCAGCTTGCACAGTGCCACGCGGCGCTTTTCACCGCCGGACAGCACGCCGACCTTGGCGTCCCATGGCGGCAGGCGCAGCGCGTCGGCGGCCATTTCCAGCTGCAAATTCAAATTGCCGCCGTCGGAAGTCGAGATGATCGCTTCCAGGCGTGCCTGTTCCGTGGCCAGGGCGTCGAAATCGGCGTCTTCCTCGGCATACGCGGCGTACACGGCTTCCAGCTTGGCTTGCGCTTCAAATACTTCGCCCAGGCCCGACTCGACTTCCTGGCGCACGGTCTTTTCCGGGTCCAGCTGCGGTTCCTGCGGCAGGTAGCCGATGTTCAGGCCCGGCATCGGCACGGCTTCGCCCTGGATGTCGGTGTCGATGCCTGCCATGATTTTCAGCAGGGTCGATTTGCCGGAGCCGTTCAGGCCCAGTACGCCGATCTTCGCGCCTGGGAAGAAGGAGAGGGAAATATCTTTCAGAATCTGGCGTTTGGGCGGGACGATTTTGCCCACGCGATTCATGGTGTAGACGTAATTTGCCATTAGAAATCTCGGGTGATATACAAAGACGGACAGGATACGGTAAACGCCCGCTTCCGGCCAGCGCTGCGCGCTGCGGAAACGGGCTCCAGGGCAAGACTAGGCGGCGGCGCGCGCCTTGCGGGCCGTCCACAGGCCCTCGGCCGCATACAGGCCCAGCGCCGTCCAGATGACGAGGAAGCCCAGCATGCGCTCGGGCGTGAACGATTCGTGGAAGACCCATACACCGATCAGCAGCTGCCCCGTGGGGGCGATGTATTGCAGCAGCCCCAGCACGGCCAGCGGCAGGCGGCGCGCGCCAGCGGCAAACAGCAGCAGGGGAATGGCCGTGATGGGGCCGGACGCCAGCAGCAGCGCGCGCGTGGCGGTGGAATCTGTATTGACGAAGCCGCTCTGGCCATGCCAGCCCAGCCACAGCATATAGGCCAGCGCCAGGGGGAACAGAATCAATGTCTCGAACGACAAGCCTTCGAGCGCGCCCAGCGCGGCCGTCTTGCGCAGCAAGCCATAGCCGCCGAAGGTGGCCGCCAGCAGCAGGGCGATCCACGGCACCTGGCCCGCCTGCCAGGTGAGCCAGGCCACGCCGCAGGCGGCCAGGCCGATGGCCAGCCACTGCAGGCGGCGCAGGCGCTCGTGCAGCAGCAAAAAGCCCAGCATGACATTGATCAGGGGCGTAATGAAATAGCCGAGGCTGGCGTCGACCACGTGGCCGTTGTTGACGGCCCAGATATAGATGAACCAGTTGGCGGACAGCAAGAACGCACTGGCCACGAAGCTGGCCACCACCCTGGGCTGCGCTTTCAGGCTGCCCAGCCAGCTCCACTGCCGGCGCACGGTCAGCACGATGCCCAGGAACAACAGCGACCAGACCATGCGGTGCGCCAGGATTTCCTGTGGCGCGATCTCGCCGATGGCGTGAAAGTACAGGGGGAACAGGCCCCAGCAGAGGAAGGCGAGGGAGGCGTAGAGCATGCCTGGATTCATGATGGGCTTCGCTGGAGAGTAGACAGTCTGTCATTATGGCTGAAAACATCGGGGGCTGCCCGGCGCCGCTGGCGAGGCGTAGAATGGCAACAAATTAATGCCGCAAGCCCGCGCAGCAAGGCGGAGCGGCACAAAACCACGACTTTGGGGCAGCTGCGGAACCATGCAAAAATACTCTTGCTATTTGCTAATACCTATCATATTGTGCGATGCAACAAAACAAAAACGGGTGCAACCTTGACGTCGGAACATAAAAAAAGCGGCCTTGCCGGCATGACGCTGGCGGCCGTGGGCATCGTTTACGGCGATATCGGCACCAGTCCGCTGTACACCCTGAAGACCGTCTTTGACCCGGCCCACGGCCTGCTGCTCTCGCACGAGAACCTGCTGGGCATCGTCTCGCTGATTTTCTGGGGCCTGACCCTGATCGTCTCGCTCAAGTACGTGACCTTGGTGTTGCGTGCCGACAACCGCGGCGAGGGCGGCATCATGGCCCTGATGGCGCTGGTGCTGTCGTCCGTCAGCCGCCTGTCGCGCTGGCATTTCCCGCTGATGGTGATCGGCGTCTTCGGCGCCACCCTGTTCTATGGCGACAGCGTGATCACGCCGGCCATTTCCGTGCTGTCGGCGATCGAAGGCCTGGAAGTGGCCACGCCCGCCTTCAGTCCGTATGTGGTACCGCTGACGATGGTGGTGCTGGTGGCGCTGTACTCGGTGCAGTCGCACGGCACGGCCGGCATCGGCCGCTATTTTGCCCCCATCATGGTGTTGTGGTTTGCCGCGCTGGCCGGCATGGGCGTGGTCAACATCATCAAGTCGCCGGCCATCCTGGCCGCACTCAATCCCCTGCACGCCGCCACTTTCCTGATGAATAACGGCTTTGTCGCCTTCGTTGCCCTGGGCGCCGTGGTGCTGGCGCTGACGGGTGCCGAGGCGCTGTACGCCGACATGGGCCATTTCGGCAAGAAGCCTATCCGCCTGGCCTGGTTCCTGATCGCCTTTCCCGCGCTGGCGCTGAACTACCTGGGCCAGGGCGGCTTGCTGCTGGCGCATCCGGAAGCCGTCTCGAATCCGTTTTACCAGCAGCTGGGCGCGTGGAGCGTGTATCCGCTGGTGATCCTGTCGACCATGGCCACCGTGATCGCCTCGCAGGCGACCATTTCCGGCACCTTCTCGATGACCAAGCAAGCGATCGCGCTGGGCTTCTTGCCGCGCATGCGCGTGCGCCACACGTCGGAAAGCGAAATCGGGCAGATCTACATCCCCGCCGTGAACTGGCTGCAGCTGGCCGTGGTGCTGCTGGCCGTCATCGGTTTCGGTTCCTCGGAAAACCTGGCCGCCGCCTACGGCATTGCCGTGACGGCCACCATGCTGTCGACCACTATCCTGACCTTCTTCGTCATCCGCTACCGCTGGAAGATGAACCTGGCCCTGTGCTGGGCCGCCACGGGCTTTTTCCTGATCATCGACGTCAACCTGGTGTCGGCCACGGCGCTGAAACTGTTCCACGGCGGCTGGTTCCCGCTGCTGCTGGGCTCGATTTTGTTCATCGTCATGCTGACCTGGAAGCGGGGCCGCCAGCTGGTGTTCCAAAACCTGGAAAAGCATGCGATTCCGCTCGACGATTTCCTTTCGTCGCTGTTCATCGCGCCGCCGCTGCGCGTGCCCGGCACGGCCATCTTCCTGCGCGGCGAAACGGATGGCGTGCCGCATGCGCTGCTGCATAACTTGCTGCACAACAAAGTGTTGCATGAGCGGGTGATCTTCCTGACCGTCTTCATGCATGAAGAGCCGTGGGTGGCGCCTTCCGAGCGCGTGCGCGTGGTGGACCTGGGCCACCAGTGCTACCAGGTGAATGTGCATTACGGCTTCAAGGATGAACCGGACATTCCGGCCGCGCTGGCGCAGTGCGCCGAGCAGGGACTGGATTTCGAGATGATGGAAACGTCGTTCTTCATCGCGCGCCAGACCATCATTTCGACGCCGGGCGCCGGCATGATGCCATGGCGCGAGCACCTGTTCGTCACCATGTCGCGCAATGCGCGCACGGCGGCCGACTACTATCAGATCCCGAGCAACCGGGTGATCGAACTGGGCACGCAGGTGGAAATATAGATATTGTGTCAACGTTGCATCGAGACACACTTACTGCCTTGCTTACGTCTGCTTACAAATGGGCTACGCGAGTCCTGTTAAACTCCAGCCCGTACCGGTCCGCACCGTACGGGCTTAGCCACACACCAATATTTAAAGGGAAACCATGAAATCGGTATTTCAAATGATCGCCACCCTCGCTTGCGCCGTGGCCCTGACCGCTTGCGGCGCTGCTGCCAACACCGAGAAGCCGGTCGTGCTTGACCCGAACACGCAAGTGAAAGAATTCGCCTTTCCCGACCTGGTGAAAGGCACCGGCACGGCCGCCGCGGCGGGCGATACCTTGACGGTGGTCTACACGGGCTGGCTGTACGACGCGAGCAAGCCGGACGGCAAAGGCGTGCAATTCGACGCGTCTCCTTCTCTCTCGGGTTATACGTTTATCCTGGGTATCGGCAAACATATCCTGGGCTGGGACCGTGGCATGGTCGGCATGCAGGAAGGCGGCACGCGCCGCCTGCTCATTCCGTATGACCTGGGCTATGGCGTGAGCGGCACCCGTGACGCGACGGGTGCTGTGGTGATCCCGCCTTACGCCGGTCTGGTGTTCGACATCACGCTGCGAAAAGTGGAGAAGAAGTAAGCACGCGCAAGGTGCACGGACAAAGGGCGACTCCATGGAGTCGCCCTTTTTGCTTTTGTGGCCACTCAAACCGGCGCCAGTTCCTGGAAGTAGTAGGTGGCGCCGCCCAGATTGGCTGGCGCGTCATATTGCAGCACTTGCGTGCGGCGCAGCGCCACCGGGGCGCTGAAGGCGGGGCCGTCGTAGACGAAGGTGTGGAATTCGCCGTTTTCGCCGCAGGCATCGACGCCGGGCGGCAGGTCGGCGAGGAAGGCGGCGTCGAACTCGCGCCCGCAAAATGCGCGCGGCAAGTGCTGGCCATTGATGCACACGACGATGGCCTTGAAGCCGGCGGCAAGGAACTCATCGACCAGCGCGCGGCGATCCTCGCCCCACAGGGGCAGGTGGGCCGTTAGGCCGGCAGCGGCGCAGACTTTTTCTTCCCAGTCGCGGTGCGGCTGCAGGTCGATGTCGCCGAAGATGGCGTGGGCGATGCCTTCGTCTTTCGCCGCGCGCAGCATGGCGATGAATTGCTCTTCGTAGCTGGCCCAGCTGGCGTGATAGCGCTGCAGGCGCGCGCCCAGGCTGGCTGCCTGCGCCTCGAGCAGCGCGGGCGGCACGCCGTGCGAGCGCGACTTGCGGCCGTCTTCATCCATGGCCGTGATCAACAGCGGCACGCTCGTGCCGGCGTTGCGCGCGCGCCACAGGGCCAGGCAGGAATCCTTGCCGCCACTCCAGGAAATGAGGGCCGTCGTCATGCCGCCGGTCCCGGCGGCACCGCGCGCAGCATGTCGACGTGCTGTATGCCGTCTTCATCGTAGGGCGCGCTGACGGTGACAAAGCCGAAGGACTGGTAGAAGCGCTCCAGATACTGCTGGGCGCCGATGCGGATGGCGTGGCCAGGGTGCTGGCGTTCCGCGCGCGCGATGCCTTCCGCCAGCAGATGCTTGCCGGCGCCCGTGGTGCGCGCCTCGGGCGCCGTCAGCACGCGGCCCAGCGACATTTCCACATACTTGGCGCCGGGCGCCAGCACCCTCAGGTACGCGGCCAGCCGGCGCTGGCCATCGGCCGTTTGCCAGCCCAGCAAATGCATGGCTTGCTGGTCATGGCCATCGAGGTCCGGGTAAATGCACTGCTGTTCGATGACGAACACGCGCTGGCGCAAGGCCAGCACCTGGTACAAATCGTGGGGGCCGAGTTCGTCGAACGTGTTCCATTGCCAAGCGATCATGAGTGCTCCGAAAAATCAGGGAAAGAGCGTCATTCTAAAGGCGCACGCAAAAAAAACCGCATTGCCATGCAGGCAGTGCGGTTTTGACGGCAGAGCGCGATGCGCCGCAGTCCAGGTACGCTTAGACGATCGTCAAGGTGACGTCGATGTTGCCGCGCGTGGCGTTCGAGTAGGGGCACACGATGTGGGCGGCGGCGACCAGCGCTTCGGCGGCGGCGCGTTCCATGCCTGGCAGCGAAATTTTCAGTTCCACTTCGATGCCGAAGCCCGTTTCGATGGCGCCGATACCGACGTTGCCTTCGATGGACAGGTCCGCTGGCAGGGCGATCTTGTCGCGGCCGCCGACGAATTTCATGGCGCCGATGAAGCAGGCCGAGTAGCCGGCAGCGAACAGTTGTTCCGGATTGGTGCCGACGGCGCCATTGCCGCCCAGTTCTTTTGGCGTGGTCAGCTTGACGTCCAGCACATTGTCGGACGAGACGGCACGGCCTTCGCGGCCTCCGGTGGCGGTGGCTTGAGCGCGGTACAGGACTTGTTTGATCGACATGATGGTTTTCCTCGGTGAGTTAAATAGTTAACGACTAAATAGTGTGCTACTTGTTTCGTGGGCTACTGCCCCAGGATGCCCGTCTGAAGAAGCGGTATGCGGCGTCCATGTGCTCAATATATATCGCGCACTATTTAATTGCAAGCTATTTTATTTGGGAAGGGCGCGGATTTATGCTTTATTTTCTTGCCTTTGTCGCCAGTATTGCCCTTCCATCGCATAATGGCCACCGCCGGTGGGGCTGGTGGTTATGCTTGGCCCCACTTCACACCCCAAGGAAAAATCATGACTAGCCTCTTCTTTATCCTGCGCATCACCCTGGCCACGATGCTCACCTACATCATCGCCACGGCGATCCTGGTCGAGAATTTCCTGCGCTATATCTTCGGGCGGACGGAAGGCTTCTTTGTCATCGTTGGCGCACTGCTGGCCAGCGCCGTCATCACGAATGCATTTTCGCACGTGCGGCGCGTACGCCTGATCGCCGGCACCGTCAATGCCGGCACCCTGTCGAGCCGCCAGCGGCGCCAGATCGAGATCCCGTTCGAGGCGGGCGAAGCGTTCGACATGATCGACGCGGCCATCCGCGAACTGCCGGGCAGCGAAGTGGTCGAAAGCGCGCGCGACAGCCTGCAGGTGCAGGCCCGCGTGCGCCGCGCCGCGCCGTACACGCACACGGGCTTGCCCCGCATGCGCTTGCTGAGCTTCATTGAGCCGCGGCCGAACCAGATTCTCGCCACCGTCACGCCGAATGGCGAGGCGGGCAGCGTGACCCTGATCTGCGAGCCGGCACGCAATGCCTGGACCGATTGGTTCCTTGTCGACCATGGCAGCAACCTGGAAAACGCGGAAGCGGTGACGCGGGCGATGACGCGCCGGGTGGCGCAGCGCCGCCGCGGCGAGCAGGCCGAGGCGCGCCAGACGGTGACGGAAAAGGAACTCACGGTAGCCAAGCTGAGCCTGCTGCATGCACAGGTCGAGCCGCACTTCCTGTACAACACCCTGGCCAGCGCGCAGCTGCTCACGCGCAGCGATCCCGTGCGTGCCGACGAGATGCTCGGTAATCTGATCCTGTACCTGCGCCACTCGCTGCCGCGCACGGAGCAAGCCATGTCGACCCTGGGCACGGAACTGGAACGGGCGCGCGCCTACCTCGATATCCTGAAAATCCGCATGGGTGGACGCCTGAACCTGCAGATCGAAGTGCCGCAATACCTGCGCCAGGCGGAACTGCCGCCGATGATGCTGCAAACCCTGGTGGAAAACGCCATCAAGCACGGCCTGGAGCCGAAAAGCGGCGGCGGCACGATCTGGATCATGGCGCGCAGCGGCGACGGCACGGTGATCGTCACAGTGGCCGACGATGGCAAGGGCTTCAGCGACGACGGTGCCGGCACGGGCATCGGCTTGCGCAATGTGCGCGAACGCCTGCGCCTGACCTATGGCGCGGCCGCGTCGTTTTCCATCCTCGCCAATTTCCCCGATGGCGTGACGGCCACCATCACGGTACCCGACAGCACGGCGCAGGGAGTCTCCTATGCATAAGCCCGAGATGACGTGCGTCATCGCCGAAGACGAAACCCTGCTGCGCGATGCGCTCGTGGCCCTGCTGGCCGAAGAGTGGCCCAGCTTGCGCATCGTCGCCGCCTGCGACGATGGCGGCGCGGCGCTCGACGCCATCGCCACGCATCAGCCCGACATCGCCTTCCTCGACATCCGCATGCCGGGATTGACGGGGCTGGAAGTGGCGGCCGGCGCGCTCGAAGCGAGTCCCGCCACGCAGGTGGTGTTCGTCACCGCCTACGACCAGTACGCGATCGATGCCTTTGACAAGGGCGCCGTCGACTATTTATTGAAACCCATAGCCCGCGAGCGCCTGCAGGCGACCTTGCAGCGCGTGCAGGCACGGGCCGGCAAGACCCAGGTGGATGACGGTGCGCTGGCCGGCCTGCTGCAGCAGTTGAGCAGCGCCTTGCCGGCGGCCGCCAAGTCGCCGCCGCTGGTATGGCTGACGGCCAGCAGCGGCAAGGATACGCGGCTGATCATGGTGGAAGACATCGCCTATTTTCAGTCCGACACCAAGTACACGGCCGTCATGACGGCCGAGGGCGAGGCGCTGCTGCGCAAGCCGATCCGCGAACTGCTCGACGTGCTCGATCCGGCCATCTTTAAACAGATCCACCGCTCCACCATCGTCAACATGAAAATGGTGGCGTCCGTCACGCGCGACGAAGTGGGACGCGGCGCCTTGCGCCTGAAGACGCGGCCGGAAACCCTGGCCGTGAGCCAGCCGTTCATGGCGCTGTTCCGGAATATGTAGGCCGGTTTAGAGCTCCTGACATAATCTACTGCGCGTCGCGATTTGCGGCCTCCGATGCTCACTGTGCATTCGCACAGCTGCGCCTCTCAGCCGCAACTCACTGCCGCTCGCTACGGTTCTGTCAGGCGCTCTTAATCAGCCGTTTCAAAGCCTTCGAGCACATTGACGACATTGATGCCGATTTCCTTCACCGCGTAGCCCCCTTCGAGGATGAAGGCGGTGGGCAGGTTCAGATGCGCGAGGCGCTCGCCCACGCGCAGGTAGTCGCCGCTTTGCAGGGAGAAGTGCGACAGCGGGTCGCCGGCGAAAGTATCGACACCGAGCGAGACCACCAGCGCGTCGGGTGCGTACATATTGATGCGCAGGCAGGCCGTTTCCAGCGCGGCGAACCAGCTGGCCGTGCTGCTGCCGGATGGCAGCGGCAGGTTGACGTTGTAGCCGAGCCCGGCGCCGCTGCCCGTTTCATCTGCGTGCCCCAGGTAAAACGGATATTCGCTGCGCGGGTCGGCGTGGATGGAGGCGAACAGCACGTCGTCGCGCTGGTAAAAGATGCTTTGCGTGCCGTTGCCGTGGTGGTAATCGATATCGAGGATGGCGACCTTGCGGGCGCCGTCGTCGAGCAGATGCTGCGCGGCCAGGGCAGCGTTGTTGAGAAAACAGTAGCCGCCAAAGAAATCGCTGCCCGCGTGGTGGCCCGGCGGGCGGGTGAGGGCAAACGTGGCCCGCTCGCCCAGGCGCAGCGCATGGGCCGCGTTGACGGCGCAGTCGGCGCCCGTCTTGGCCGCCGTCCACGTGCCGGCCGTCAGTGGCGTGCCGTTGTCCATCGAGTACAGGCCCAGCTTGGCCGTGAAGTCGTCCGGTTCGATGTCGCTGCGCAGGGTGCGCACGGGCCACACGGACGGCAAGGCATCCCTGCCCGCATTGTCGGGGTCGAGCGCCAGCCAGTCGTGCCAGGCGTGGCGCAGGAAATGCAGGTAGCGCGGCGTGTGGATGCGTTCCAGCGAGGTCAGCGGCACGCCGTGCGGCGTGACGATGCGGCCCAGGTTGCGCCGTCCCAGTTCGGCCACCACCATGTCGGCCCGCTCGGGCGTCTCGAAGCAGGGCACCATGGTGCCGCGAAACATTTCGAAGCGGCCCCGATGCTGGCTGTGCAATTCATTGTAGAAGGTCAGCATGGGGCGCCAGGCAGGAAGTCAGGCAGGATCAGGTGTGCGAACACAGGGTGCTGGCGCGGTAGGCGGCGACGAAATCGTCGAAGCTGCCGGCGGGCGCCGCCTCCATGGCGCGCTGCTCGGCCAGCGAGCTGGCGGCCATCTCGTCGAAATACGCGCTTTGTTCCGGTGTTGCCGGATGCGTGCGGAAATAGGCTGCGTGGCGCTCGCTCTGGCGCAGGCCGAAGGCGGCAAACGAGCCGCCGTTGGCGCGTAGTTCGGCCAGGACCTTCGCCGATGGCGTCGCATCCGGGTCGGCCAGCTTGATGGCTTGCGCCGCCAGGCTGTCCGCGTGCTGCGTGCCGCCAAGGCGCGCGTCCAGCAGGGCCGCCACGGGGGCGATGCGCGCCAGCAATTCCTCGCCCCACGCCTGCAGGGTGATGTCCTCGCCATCGCGGCGCAGGGTCAAGCCCGGCTTGCGGCCTTCCTTGACGGTGCGGGCGAAATTGTTCGTGTAGCAGGCGCTTTGCTCGGCCGAGATGGGAGCGCTGTCGTCGAGTGCGCAGAACAGCAGGAACGCGTCGAGGAAGCGACCCGTTTCCAGGCTGATGCCGACCGGTTCGAACGGGTCGACATCCATGCAGCGCACTTCGATGTATTGCACGCCGCGCAGGCACAGGGCCTGGATCGGGCGCTCGCCCGTGCGGATCACGCGTTTCGGGCGGATGGTCGAATAGTATTCATTTTCGATCTGCAGCACGTTGGTGGACAGCTGGATCCACTCGCCCTCTTTTTTTGTTCCCAGGGCTTCGTACGGCGGATACGGGTCGTTGACGGCATGCGTGAGCGCGTTGACGTAGTCGTCCAGGCTGTTTTCGTGCGGGCGCAGGCCGGACTGGGCATCGTTCTGGTAGCCGAGGTCGCTCATGCGCAGGCTGGTGGCATACGGAAGGAACAAGGTGTCGTCGGACAAGGTGTCGAGCTTGTGCGCGCGGCCGCGCAGGAAACCGGCGGACAGGGCCGGCGAAGCGCCGAACAGGTACATCAGCAGCCAGCTGTAGCGGCGGAAATTGCGGATCGTCGCCAGATAGCTTTCCGACTGCACGTCTTTCGGCGTGGCCGCCGCGTGTGTCGGGCTGGCGCTGGTGTCCGGATTGCTGGCCAGCACTTGCCACAGCTGCTCGTCGAGTGAATAGTTGTAATGGATGCCGGCGATGCATTGCATGGCTTTGCCGTAACGCAAGGCCAGGCCGCGCCGGTAGACGTGCTTGAGCATGCCCATGTTCGAGCTGCCGTAGTTGGCGATCTCGATTTCCGCTTCGGGCGGCAGCTGGCACGGCATCGACTGGCTCCACAGCAACTCGTCGCCCAGGCGGCTGTAGGCGTGGCGGTGCACGGTGTCGAGCTTGTCGAGCGTGACGCCGATGTCGGCTTCGGCCGGGGTGATGAATTCGAGCAGCGCTTCGGCGTAGTCGGTGGTGATTTCTGGGTGCGTCAGCGCCGAACCCAGGGCAACGGGGTGGGGCGTGGAAGCCAGATGGCCGGCGTGGTCGACGCGCAGGGTTTCACGCTCGATGCCGCGCAAGCCGCCCAGCAGCGCGCGGTTGGCATCTTCAGTCAGCAATGCCAGGCGGCGAGTCAACAGGTTGGGCAATTTGAGCTTCCTTTCTTGTGCAGCATATAAATAATTTGTGCTGAGATTAACCGAATTTTGGCAAATGCGTCGGCGCCGGCCCAAAAAACGCCGCGTCGCCAGCGTCCGCCCCGGGGAGCGGGGACGGCGCTTCGGTCAGGAATTCGCTTGATATTTTAACAAACTGCGGGGGGATCTGGCGCGCTGCCGGGTCAAGCTTTGCGCAGGTGGCGGCGGTCAGCCCAGGCGGGCGCCGCTGACTCGTTCGATGCCGGCCAGGTCGCGCCAGCTTTGCACTTTGCTGTAGCCTGCGTCGGCCAGCAAGCCGCGCACGGATGCTGCCTGGTCATAGCCGTGCTCCATCAGCAGCCAGGCGCCTGACGCCAGGTGGCGCGCGGCGCCGGAGACGATGGTGCGCAGGGCCGACAGGCCGTCCGCATGGTCGGTCAGCGCGCCGGCAGGCTCGAAGCGCAAATCGCCTTCGGCCAGGTGGCGGTCGCCGCTGGCGATGTAGGGGGGATTCGAGACGATCAGGTCGAACTTTTCCGTGCCCAGCGCTTCGAACCAGTCGCTGGCCATGAAGGTGATGTTGACGCCATTGGCGCTGGCGTTGCGGCGCGCCACGGCCAGCGCCGTGCTGCTGACATCCAGGGCCGTGACGACGGCGTCGGGCCGCGTGTGCGCCAGCGCGACGGCAATGGCGCCGCTGCCCGTACCCATGTCGAGCACCCGTCCGCCGGGCGGCAGGCGCTCGAGCGCCAGTTCCACCAGCACTTCCGTGTCGGGGCGGGGAATCAGCACGGCATCGTTCACTTCGAACGGCAGGCCGAAGAATTCGCGCTGGCCCACGATGTAGGCGATCGGCTCGCCCTGCAGGCGGCGTGCCAGCAAGCTGGACAGGCGTTGGGCTTCATCGGGAGTGAGCACACGCTCCGATTGTGTGATCAGGCTCACGCGCGACAGGCCCAGCGCATGGCCCAGCAGGATGCGGTTGTCGAGCGGATCGAGCAGTGGACGGATTTGCAGGGCGCCGACAGTGCTGCCGGCGGGGATCAGTGTTTCTGGCATGGTGCTTTCAATTATTTCTGACGGCGCAGCAAGGTCCACAGCAGGCCGACGCTAAAAATGGCGAACCAGATGAACGCCCATTGCGGAATCGACAGGCCGAAAAACGGCTCGCCGGCGTTTTCGCAGGCGCCATAGGATTCAAACATGAAGGGCATGACTTGCGCCGTGAAAATCTTGTTCAGCGCCGTTTCCACCGGATCGATGCCGCACGAGAAGCCGGGGTTGGCCAGCACGTACAGATGCTTGGCGCCCACGCCCAGCCCGCCCAGGGCCGCCAGCAAGCCGATGCCGGCGCCGATCTTTGGACGGTTGGCGGCCGCGCCGGCCAGGCAGGCGATGCCGATGGCGAGGAACAGGTAGCGCTGGATCACGCACAGCGGGCACGGCGCCATGTTCATGGCAT
This sequence comes from Janthinobacterium lividum, assembly GCF_034424625.1. Classification (NCBI taxonomy): domain Bacteria; kingdom Pseudomonadati; phylum Pseudomonadota; class Betaproteobacteria; order Burkholderiales; family Oxalobacteraceae; genus Janthinobacterium; species Janthinobacterium lividum. The sequence goes on from NZ_CP139976.1 coordinate 460,004, forward strand.
GCTGCAAATACATGGCCACGCCCAGCATCAGGAAACACAGGGCGGCGATCGACAGGAGGACGGTGCGTGAATTTTTCATGGGCGACACGGTGAGGTGGATGGAATCGAGCTGGTCATTTTCGCACAAGGCTGGATTTTTATTGCTTAGCCGCTACTTAAAGCTGTCGGCTTAGCGTAGCGTAAGCCGACAACAACGGTGTCAGCGTTTAATCGCCCAAGGCAGCCAGCAGTTCCGCCTGGTGCTCTGCCGCCAGCGCATTCGTCAAGTCCGTCAAATCCCCATCCATGATGAAGTCCAGCTTATACAAGGTCAAATTGATGCGGTGGTCCGTCAGGCGGCCTTGCGGGAAATTATAGGTGCGGATGCGCTCGCTGCGGTCGCCCGAGCCGATCAGGCTCTTGCGGGTGGCCGCTTCCTTCGACTGCTGTTCGCGCAATTGCACGTCCTTGATGCGCGCGGCCAGCACTTTCATCGCCTGCGCCTTGTTCTTGTGCTGGCTGCGGTCATCCTGGCATTCCACCACGATGCCGGTCGGCAAGTGGGTGATGCGCACGGCGGAGTCCGTTTTGTTGATGTGCTGTCCACCGGCGCCCGAGGCGCGGTAGGTGTCGATGCGCAGGTCGGCCGGGTTGATGTTGACGTCTTCCACTTCATCGGCTTCCGGCATCACGGCCACCGTGCAGGCGGACGTGTGGATGCGGCCTTGCGTTTCCGTGGCCGGCACGCGCTGCACGCGGTGGCCGCCCGACTCGAATTTCAGCTTTGAATACGCGCCGTTACCCACTACGCGCACGATCACTTCGCGGTAGCCGCCCAGGTCGGAGTCGGATGCCGACACCAGTTCCACCTGCCAGCGGTTGCGTTCGGCAAAGCGCGTGTACATGCGCAGCAGGTCGCCGGCGAACAGGGCCGATTCATCGCCGCCCGTGCCGGCGCGAATTTCCAGGAAGATATTGCGTTCGTCATTGACGTCCTTCGGCAGCAGCATGGTTTGCAATTCGCGCTCCAGCCGCGCCATGGTGGTCTTGGCCGCCTCGATTTCTTCCTGGGCGAATTCCTTCATGTCCGGATCGGACAACATCTCTTGCGCTGTCGTAATATCGTTGCCCGCTTCCTGATAGGAATGGTACAGGGCGACCAGCGGACCCAGTTCGGCGTGCTCGCGCGTCATCTTGCGGTAGCTGTCCATGTTCGACGTGGCGTCCGGGTGCATCAGCAGTTCGTCGAGTTCGACCAGGCGGTTCGCCAGTTGATCGAGTTTGGCCAGCATGGATGGTTTCATAGCGATTCGCGGTAAAAGAGTGTAGGGATGGTGCAGGCCCGGCAGGCGGGCAGGGGGTGGTCGCGCGCGGGCGGCCAGCGGGGCTGCGCTAACGGCGGGGGCGGAACAGTTTTGGCAGCAGGGTGACCAGCTGCTTGCGCTCGTCGCCTTGCGCGTGGTGCAGCGCCTGCTGCGGTCCGTGCAGGAACTTGGCCGTCAAGCCTTTCGACAGCGCTTCCAGGACGGCGTCGATGTCGGCGCCCTTGGCCAGCATCTTGCGCGCCCGTTCCACTTCCATCAGGCGCAGCGCTTCGCTGTTTTCATGCAAATGCTGGATGACGGGCACCATGGCGCGGTCATCGACCCAGCTCATGAACGATTGCACGCGCGTTTCGATGATGGCTTCGGCTTGCGCCACGGCCGCTTGCCGGCTTTCCAGGCCCGTCTGCACGACCTTGCCCAGGTCGTCGACCGTGTACAGGAAGACGTCGTTCAAACGGCCCACTTCCGCTTCGATGTCGCGCGGCACGGCCAGGTCGACCATGAACATGGGCTTGTGGCGGCGTGCCTTGATTGCGCGCTCGACCAGGCCCAGGCCCAGCAGCGGCAAGGACGACGCCGTGCATGAAATGACGATGTCGAACTGGTGCAGCTGCTCCGGCAGGTCAGCCAGGCGGATGGCCTTGCCGTTGAAGCGGTGCGCCAGTTCCTCGCCCCGTTCCATGGTGCGGTTGGCAATGGTGATGCTTTTCGGGTTTTGCGCCGCGAAGTGCGTGGCGCACAATTCGATCATTTCGCCGGCGCCGATGAACAGCACGTTCTGCTCGGCGATCTTGTCGAAGATGCGCTGCGACAGGCGTACGGCGGCGGCCGCCATGGACACGCTGTGCGCGCCGATTTCCGTGCTGCTGCGCACTTCCTTGGCGACGGAAAAGCTGCGCTGGAACAACTGGTGCAGATACGTGCCCAGGCCGCCCGCTTCGTCGGCCGTGCGGATGGCGTCCTTGATCTGGCCCAGGATCTGCGTTTCGCCCAGCACCATCGAATCGAGCCCGGAGGCGACGCGGAAGGTGTGGCGCACGGCATCGTGCTGCGGCAACATATATAAGTGGGGGCGCAGCTCGCTGTAGTTGAGCTTGTGATAATCGGCCAGGAAATGCGCACCCGCGTCGAGCGGATTGGGCACGTGGCTGGCCGCATACAGCTCGGTGCGGTTGCAGGTCGACAGGATGGCCGCTTCGTCGTTGTCGCGCAAGTCGATGCGCTGGAACCAGGTGCGCGCCGCCATCACCGCCGAACCCAATTGCTCAGGCGCAAACGCCAGCTGTTCGCGGAGCGACACTGGGGCGGTGGTATGGTTGAGGCCGACGGCGAGCAGTTGCATTTCAGGGCTGTTGGGATGACTTATGCCGACATTATAGCGCTTTGTGCCCGCGCTTTGAGCAGGTCAGCCGTTTGCCGCCGTTCAGCCGCCCAGTTTTTCCAGGCGATAACCGTAGCTGTAGACGGGCACCAGCCTGTAGCCGTGTTCCGGTTTCAGCTGCAGCTTGTTGCGCACGCGCGAGACGTGGGTATCCATGGTGCGCGAAGGCAAGGCCGTGTCGCGCTGCCACACGGCTTCGTGGATGTAGGCGCGCGACAGGGGACGGCCCAGGTTGCGGAAAAACAGCAGCGCCAGGGCGAATTCCTTGTGCGTCACGTCCAGCACTTCGCCATCGCGCAGCAGGCGGCCGGGGCGGGTTTCAAATGTGTAATGACCGAATTGCAAGTATTCCGCGCCATTCTGGGCCGGGTAGGCCACGCGCAGCAGCGCCTGGGTGCGCAAGGTCAGCTCGCTGCGCCGCAGGGGCTTGATCATGTAGTCGTCGGCGCCTGCCGTCATGCCCGCCACCACGTCGTCTTCGCCGGAACTGTTGGTCATAAACAACACGGGTGCCTTGGGCGCCAGTTTTTCCCGGGCTCGGCGCAAGACTTCTGCACCGTCCAGATCGCTCACATGCCAGTCGAGGATGAGCATGTCGCAACTGTCCTTGCGCAGTTGCCCCAGCATGTCCTTGGCACTTTGAAACTCGTGGCAAGCGTGGCCGGCGGCGGTGAGCACCTGGCAGATCAGTTCTGCCTGGCTATGGTCGCTATCGAGTACGGCAATTCGCATAATTGGCTGGAGTGTGTAGCAACAAACAGACGGTCCGCTCTGCTTATCGTAATGTTAAGGAATGCTCAAGTGAAATATAACAGAGATTGCAACTGTGTCCAGTGAAATCGGCAGCTGAGGCCTTTACGTTACACTTGTTCATCTACCCCCTACTCGCGGAGAAACGGCCATGTCAGACAAGAGCACTACCGATTGGACACTGATACCGGGCAGTCGTGCCGAAATCGAGCAAGTGCGCGAGCGTTGCCGGCGCCTGGTGCAGCGGCGTGCCATGATGTCGGCGGGCGCTTCGGCCATTCCCATTCCCGGCATCGACCTGATGTCGGATGTCGGTCTGTTTTCCATGCTGATCAACGATATCAACCACGAATTCGGCCTCACGCCCGAGCAGATCGAGCGCCTCAACCCGCAGTTCAAGATGATGGCCTACCGCGCGGCGGTGGGCATGGGCGGCATGTTGGTGGGAAAGCTGGTATCGCGCGAACTGATCCTCCACCTGCTCAAGCGCAGTGGCGTCAAGATTGCCACCAAGCAGGTGGCGCGCTTCGTGCCGTTTGCCGGACAGGCGGTGGCGGCAGCCATCGGCTACGCCGTATTCCGCCAGATCGGCAACCAGCACGTGAACGCCTGCGCCGCGGTGGCGCAGGAATTGCTCACGGTCAGGCCGGATTAACGCTTAGGCGTCCGGCAGCACGACGTTGACGTCGAGCACCTCCAGGTTGCCCTGGCGGTCCAGCGAAATCTTGATGTCGTCGGCATTGACCTTGGTGTACTTGGAAATGACGGCGATCAATTCCTTGTGCAGGGCGGGCAGGAAGTCCGGACCATCGCGTCCGCTGCGTTCGCGGGCGATGATGATCTGCAGGCGTTCCTTGGCCGCGGTGGCCGTCTTCGGCTTGGGGGGGAACAGGAAAGAAAGCAAGGCCATATCACTTCGCCCCAAAAATGCGCTGGAGTAATCCAGGCTTTTCATAGTTGGTAAAGCGCAACTCGACATCTTCGCCGAGGAAACGCGAGACCACGTCTTCATAGGCTTGCGCCACGTCCGTGCCCGTGAAATGGATGGCCGGATTGCCCTGGTTCGAGGCGGCCAGCACTTGCTCCGATTCCGGAATGATCCCCACCAGCGGGATGCGCAGGATTTCCTGCACGTCCTGGTAGGACAGCATTTCATCCGATTCCACGCGTTTCGGCGAGTAGCGGGTGATCAGCAGATGTTCCTTGACGGGCTCGCCGCCCGTCTGCGCGCGGCGCGACTTGGCTTGCAGGATGCCCAGGATGCGGTCCGAATCGCGCACCGACGACACTTCCGGGTTGGTGACGATGATGGCTTCGTCGGCAAACGTCAGCGCCATCAGCGCGCCATGCTCGATACCGGCCGGCGAATCGCAGATGATGAACTCGAAACCCATGTTGATCAGGTCGTTCAACACGCGTTCCACGCCTTCTTCCGACAAGGCATCCTTGTCGCGCGTTTGCGAGGCGGGCAGGATGAACAGGTTGTCGCAGTGCTTGTCCTTGATCAGGGCCTGGTTCAGCGTTGCTTCCTTGTTGATCACATTGATCAGGTCGTAGACGACGCGGCGTTCGCAACCCATGATCAGGTCGAGGTTACGCAGGCCCACGTCGAAGTCGAGCACGGCTGTCTTGTGGCCGCGCATGGCCAGGCCAGTGGAAAAACTGGCGCTAGAGGTCGTCTTGCCGACACCGCCCTTGCCGGACGTCACAACAATAATTCTTGCCACAAATAATCCTTTTCAGATATCTCTTGAATTGTGCAGCTTAAGAGCGGTTCACGGGAGTGACCGGATTGACAGAGTGTATATCGATTCTGTCGCCAGCCAAACGAATTTGCGCGGGTCCGCGCGCCATTTCCGCAGGGAAACCATCCTCGAACGTGCGGTACACGCCGGCGATCGAGACCAGTTCCGGTTCCATGGCCAGCGCGAAGATGCGCGCCTGGGCATTGCCCGAGGCGCCGGCCAGCGCGCGGCCGTACAGCGAGGAATACACGTGGATGCTGCCGTCGGCGATGATTTCAGCGCCATTGTTGACGACGGCGGTGATGATCAGGTCGCAGCCGCGCGCATAAATGCGCTGGCCGGCGCGCACGGGCGTGTCGATCACCATCACCTGTGCGTCGGCGCCCGACTGGGCGGCGGCCGTGGGCGTATCCTTGGGGCCATCCTTGGGCGGCGCATCGTCGCGCGTCTTGCCGCTGTCGAGGCTCAAGCCTTGCGCCAGGATGGCGTCATGCATGTCGGCCGGCGCATTGCGCACGGCGACGGCATTCAAGCGGTATTTTTTCAGCAGGGCCACGAGGGCGGCCCAGTCGATGGGCACGCCGCCGGGCGGCAAGGCCGCCACGTCCAGCACGGCCAGGTCATCCTCGAAAAAGTCGGCCACGCCTCCCGTCATGTCGCGCAAGGCGGCATCGAGTGCCTGCGTATCGGCGCTATGCAGAATGGCGGAGACAGCAACGACGGTGGAAATCTTGATTTCGATAGGCTTCTGCGACGGGCTTTTGGACATAAACATTTATCAAAGTGAAACTGCGGCAGGCCAGATGTTCCGTACGGCAACAATGGGAGCAGTAAATTTCTTGCATTCTACTGCAAAAAAATCAGCATCAGGGGCCTGGCGCGTGCTATTCCGCAGGGCAACACCTACTTCATGTCAAAAAAAACGGACGGCGCCCCGGAAAACCGGTGCGCCGCCCTGAAAGCAGCCCTGCATGCGGCCTGGGTAGGCCTATGTCATGCCGCCGCGCGCATCTGCTGCGCCGCCGCGACCATATTTTTTAAAGCCGCCTCCGTTTCCGCCCAGCCCCGCGTTTTCAGGCCGCAGTCCGGGTTGACCCATAAATTGGCTGGCGGAATGACCGTACTGGCTTTTTGCAGCAATTTCACCATGTCGAGAGTCGAGGGGAGGCGCGGCGAGTGGATGTCGTACACGCCGGGGCCGATTTCGTTCGGATACTGGAACTGGCCAAAACCCTTCAGCAGTTCCATGTCGGAGCGACTCGTCTCTATCGTGATGACGTCGGCGTCCATGGCGGCGATCTGCGGCAGGATGTCGTTGAACTCGGCATAGCACATGTGGGTGTGGATCTGCGTCGTGTCGCTGACGACGGACGCGGCGATGCGGAAGGCGCGCGTGGCCCAGTCCAGATAGGCGTCCCACCGGCCGCGGCGCAGCGGCAAGCCTTCGCGAATAGCCGGCTCGTCGATCTGGATGATGCCGATGCCGGCCGTTTCCAGGTCTTGCACCTCGTCGCGGATGGCCAGGGCCAGCTGCAGCGCCGTCGTGGCGCGCGGCTGGTCGTCGCGCACGAACGACCATTGCAGGATCGTGACCGGGCCCGTCAGCATGCCCTTCACCGGTTTATGCGTCAGGCTTTGCGCATGCACCGTCCATTCGACGGTCATGGCGGTGGGGCGCTGCACGTCGCCGTAAATCACGGGCGGCTTCACGCAGCGCGAGCCGTACGATTGCACCCAGCCGTGGCGCGTGAGGATAAAGCCGTCCAGTTGCTCGCCGAAGTATTCGACCATGTCGTTGCGTTCCGCTTCGCCATGCACGAGCACGTCCAGGCCCAGCGCTTCCTGGCGGCTCACGGCGTGGGCGATCTCGGCGCGCATCTGCTGTTCGTAGTCGTTCACAGCCAGTTCGCCTCGCTTGAAACTGGCGCGGGCGGCGCGGATGGCCGTCGTCTGCGGGAAGGAACCGATGGTCGTCGTCGGGAAGTCGGGCAGTTGCAAACGCGCGCGCTGCATGGCCTGGCGCTGCGGGAAGCTGGAATCGCGGCGGTCGACGGTGGGCGTGAGCGCTTGCAGGCGCTGCGCCACTTGCGGGCGGTGCACGCGGGGACTGGCACGGCGGCGGGCGATAGCCAGGCGAGACGCGGCCAGCGCGGCATCATCGGGACGGCCTGCGAGCGCGCCCTTGAGGACGGCGATTTCGGACAGTTTTTCCGTGGCGAACGCCAGCCAGCTCTGGATGTCACCATCGAGCTCCGTCTCGGCCGCCAGGCTGAACGGCACGTGCAGCAGGGAGCACGACGGCGCCAGCCACAGGTGGCCGTTGCGTTTGGCCGCCAGCGGCTGCAGTACGGCCAGGGCCGCGTCGAGGTCGGTGCGCCAGATATTGCGGCCATCGACGATACCGACCGACAAGACTTTATGCGCGGGCAGCCAGTCCGTCACGCTGATCAATTCATGCGGCGCGCGGATGCCGTCCACATGCAGGCCGGCCACGGGCAGGCGGCACGTCAGGCTGAGGTTTTCTTCCAGCGGCGAGAAATACGTGGCCAGCAGGATATTTATACCCACCTGGTTCAGCTGCCAGTAGGCGCTTTCGAAGGCACTGCGCCACGCACCAGGCAAGTCGAGGCCCAGGATCGGCTCGTCGAGCTGCACCCATGCCACGCCTTGCTGTTTCAGGCGGTCGAGCAGGGCGCCGTAGACGGGCAGCAATTGTTCCAGCAGGGCCAGGCGGTCGAAGCTTGACTCGCCGGGCGTCTTTTCCTTGCCCAGCCAGAGGAAGGTGAGGGGGCCGATCAAGGCCGCCTTGACCTGGTGGCCCAGCGCCTGCGCTTCGGCCACTTCCGCCAGCAGGCGCTCGCAAGCGAGAGAAAACCGGGTCTGCGGCGACAATTCGGGCACCAGGTAATGGTAATTGGTGTCGAACCACTTGGTCATTTCCAGCGCGGCAGTGCCGGCGGCGTGTGCATGGTGTGCGTGGCTGCAGCCGGCATGGGCGGCGTGCGTGTCTGCGCCGCGCGCCATGGTGAAATAGCGTGACAGCGGCGACTGCTCTGGCGCGAAGCAGAAACGGGCCGGTTCGCAGCCCAGCAGCTGGATATGGTTGGCCACCTGGTCGTAAAAGGCGAAGTCGCCCACGGTAACGTAGTCGAGACCGGCGTCCCTTTGCAGGGCCCAGTGGCGCGCCCGCAGTTGCCGGCCCGTCGCTTCCAGGGCCGCCTCGGACAGCTCGCCGCGCCAGTGGCTTTCCAGCGCCAGTTTCAATTCACGCGCGGCGCCGATGCGGGGAAAGCCAAGGATGTGGGTGTGCACGGTCATGATGTCATCGAGATTTAATGTGAATGCGCTAGAGTGTGCGGCAACTTGGTCTATAATCAAAACGAAACATTTTGCCGAATAACATGAAAATAATTCACGTACATCCCCCATTTTCCCGATGCTAGAAATCCGCCACCTGCGCACCCTGAGTGCCCTGCGTTCGTCCGGCAGCCTGGTGCGCGCCGCGCAGCTGCTCAACCTGACCCAGTCGGCCCTGTCGCACCAGATCCGTTTGCTGGAAGAGCGCTACCAGGCGCCCCTGTTCGAGCGCAAGTCGATGCCGATCGCCTTTACGGCCACGGGCAGCCGTCTCTTGGCCCTGGCGGACAAGCTGCTGCCCGAGATCGAACTGGCCGAGCGCGACGTGGCGCGCCTGTCGCAAGGCGACAAGGGGCAGTTGCGCGTGGCGCTCGAATGCCATACCTGTTTCGATTGGCTCATGCCCGTGATGGATGCGTTTCGCCAGCGCTGGCCGGAGGTGGAAATCGACCTGGTCTCCGGCTTTCACAGCGAACCGGCGGACTTGCTGCGCTCGGGCGAGGCGGACCTCGTGATCGGTTCGCCATATGGCCCCGATTTCACCGTGTTTCCCCTGTTCCGCTTTGAAATGCTGGTGGTGATGGCGCAGAAGCACCGGCTGCAGGCGCAGCGCCGGCTGGTGGCGGCCGACTTTACGGGCGAGACCCTGATCACCTATCCCGTGCCGGAAGAGCGTATCGACCTGATCCGCGAAGTGCTGCGGCCGGCCGGCATCCAGTTTGAACGCCGCATGGCGGAATTGACGGTCGCCGTGCTGCAACTGGTGGCGAGCCGGCGCGGCATCGCCGCGTTGCCGAACTGGGCTATCAAGAATTATGTCGATTACGATTATGTGGTGGCGCGCCCGGTGGGCGAGCACGGCTTGTGGAGCGACCTGTATGTCTCCGTGCCTGATCATCTGCAGGACAAGGCGTATGTGCGCGATTTCGTCAGCGTGATACGCGAGCAGTGCGCGGCCTCGCTGGACGGTATCAAGTTGTTGTCCTGATCAACGTTGAGTTGGAAACAAACCAACAGCAAAGCTTGATAAATATCAAGGTTCAGCAATGAACCACCGCTTACAGTTGAGTACTGTGCGGCGCAACATGCACCGCCATCAAATTGGAGAGGAACACTATGTTTTCATTTTCCGAGCAATGGGCACTGGCCGGCAAGGCCCTGGTGGAAGCACAATTGATCAGCGCGCAAGCGTATGCCCAGGCCGCTGTCGACAGCGGCGCCAGCGTGCTGGACTTGCAGATCGATGCGGCCCGCGCGGCGCTGGCCGCCGCTACGGTGGCGGGCAATCAGCTGCTGTCCGTGAAGGATCCGCAAGCGCTGCTGGAACTGTCGCGCACGCAGTCGCAACTGGCCATTGAACGCATCGGTGCATATGGCCGCCAGGCAAAGGATGTTGCCCAAGAAACCCAGGAGAAATTCGACACTGTGACAAAGGGTGAGTTTGCTGCATCGCGTCAAAAATTTGGCGAGCTGGTGCAGGTGGTAAAGCAAACGCCTGTGCCCCTGATTATTCCCTTCAATAATTTTCTAAAAACCACTTTCGGCGGCGCCGATGAAGGGTATGATAAAAATAAAAATACGCGTCCTGCTCGCCAGGCGTAAGCGTGTTGCGGCCCGGCAGCGGCTATCCGCCGCGCCAGGCCGCCCGCCGCCACCGCAAGCAGGCTGTCATCGCCGCCGCCTGCGGTGCGGCGCTGGAACTGCGGCGCGTGCCGCGCTAGAATGAAACGCAGCTTGCTGTGTCTTCCCGGATACTCATTGGATTGTATTAACACCTTGACCTTGGCCCTCGTGGCCTGCTTATCGGAGAAATAAATGGATGATGTCGTAATCGTGGCCGCCGGCCGTACCGCAGTCGGCAAATTCGGTGGCAGTCTGGCCAAGATTCCTGCGTCCGAACTGGGCGCGCATGTAATCAAGGGCTTGCTGGCACAAACCGGCATCGACCCGAACCTGATCGGCGAAGCGATCCTGGGCCAGGTGCTGACGGCTGCCGTCGGCCAGAACGCCGCGCGCCAGGCCGTCATCAAGGCTGGCCTGCCCAGCTCGATCCCGGCATTCACCATCAACAAGGTATGCGGCAGCGGCCTGAAGGCCACGCACCTGGCGGCGCAAGCGATCAAGTGCGGCGACGCCAACATCATCATCGCCGGCGGCCAGGAAAACATGAGCGCCTCGCCGCACGCGATGAACGGCTCGCGCGACGGTTTCCGCATGGGCGACTTCAAGATGATCGACACCATGATCGTCGACGGCCTGTGGGACGTGTACAACCAGTACCACATGGGCATCACGGCGGAAAACGTCGCCAAGAAATACGAAGTGACGCGCGCCGAGCAGGATGAATTCGCGCTGCAGTCGCAACTGAAAGCGGAAGCGGCGCAAAAAGCGGGCAAGTTCAAGGATGAAATCCTGCCGCTGGAAATCGCCAATAAAAAAGGCACCGTGGTCTTCGACAGCGACGAATACATCAAGCCCGGTTCGACCCTGGAATCGCTGGCCGGCCTGCGCCCCGCGTTCGCCAAGGATGGCACCGTCACGGCCGGCAACGCGTCCGGCCTGAACGACGGCGCCGCCGCCGTGATCATGATGTCGGCCTCGCAAGCGAAAGAACTGGGCTTGAAGCCGCTGGCGCGCATCAAGGCCTACGCTTCGTCGGGTCTGGACCCGGCCGTCATGGGCATGGGCCCCGTCTCCGCATCGCGCCTGTGCCTGAAAAAAGCCGGCTGGACGCATGAAGAGCTGGACCTGATGGAAATCAACGAAGCGTTTGCCGCGCAAGCGATTGCCGTCAACAAGGAAATGGGCTGGGATACCAGCAAGATCAACGTGAACGGCGGCGCGATTGCCATCGGCCACCCGATCGGCGCGTCCGGCGCGCGCATCCTGGTCACCCTGATCCACGAAATGATCCGCCGCGACGCCAAGAAAGGCCTGGCCGCATTGTGCATCGGCGGCGGCATGGGTGTCGCCCTCGCAATTGAGCGTGATTAATCGCTGACACCGAACTTGGGCCGTTACGCGCAATGCGTGGCGGCCTGGTCCGGTGCAGTACGCCGCCGTCACGCGGCGGTTTTGGATTGCTTTCATTAAATAATTAACTTTTTAGCAATAGAACGACACTGAGGGGATGAAAATGGCAAGAGTTGCATTGGTAACTGGTGGCATGGGTGGTCTGGGCGAAGCGGTGTGTTTCAAGCTGGCCGCGCTCGGCTATCGCGTGGTGACCACATATTCCCCAGGCAATCCGAAGGTCGCGGAATGGCTGGCGTCGACCAAAGACATGGGTTACGACTTCAAGGCATATCCGTGCGACGTGGCCGACTACGATTCGGCGGCTGCCTGCGTGGCGGCCGTGGAAGCGGAAATCGGTCCTGTCGACGTGCTGGTGAATAACGCCGGCATCACGCGCGACATGACGTTCAAGAAGATGGACAAGCCGAACTGGGATGCCGTGATGGGCACCAACCTCGATTCCGTCTTCAACATGACCAAGCCCGTCTGCGACGGCATGGTGGAACGCGGCTGGGGCCGCATCATCAATATCTCGTCCGTGAATGGCCAGAAGGGCGCCTTCGGCCAGACCAACTATTCGGCCGCGAAAGCCGGCATGCATGGTTTCACCAAGTCGCTGGCGCTGGAAGTGGCGCGCAAGAACGTCACCGTCAACACCATCTCGCCAGGCTACATCGGCACCAAGATGGTCATGGCGATTCCGCAGGAAGTGCTCGACAGCAAAATCATCCCGCAAATTCCGATGGCGCGCCTGGGCAAGCCGGAAGAAGTGGCCGGCCTGGTCGCTTACCTGGCTTCCGATGAAGCCGCGTTCGTCACGGGCGCCAACATCTCGATCAACGGCGGCCAGCACATGTCGTAATCGGTATTGAGGTCAAACAAAAAGACAGCTGCGGCTGTCTTTTTTTATGCTTGCCAGCAAAACAAGGTGATCGCCGGATTTGCCTTAGAATCAGCATTTCTCCACTGCACTATTTCCATGCCCCTCTTTCCTGTCTTGCGCCGCGCCAGCGTGGCCGCCATTCTTTTCCTGGGCGCCGGCGCGGCCCAGGCCAGCGTCGCGTTCCATGTCACGGTGACTACCGAGCGCGTCAACAAGCCCGGCGTGAAAACCAGCCTGCCCGCGCGCGATACGCAGGAAAGCGATGTCGTGCTGGGTTCCCATTACCTCAGCGTGCGTGATGGCACGCGCTTGTCCGTGCTCGATTTTGCCGCGCGCCGCCGCCACCTGATCGATATGGCGGCATCCACCTACGACACGTATTCGCTGTTCGACGTGGCGGGATTTCGCGTCTTCGAACTGCGCCACCGGCAAGGGATCGTCGGCATATTGAAGGCGGGCGGCCTTGAGCAGCACGCAACGTTGCCCGTGTATGAGGAACAGGCTTTGTCGGTGCTGGACAACAAGCGGCGCAACGCGCTGGTGCCGCAAGTGCTCGACGGCGCCGTGCTGTGGTCGCTCGACGGGCAGCCCCTGCTGCGCCTGGGGATAGCCGGCAGCCCCGTCAGCGGCGACGATGCCACGGCATTTGCCCAGTACCTGCGCTACACCTGGGGCGGCCATCCGCTGGTGCTGAAGATGCTGGCCGACGGCAAGCGCATTCCCGCCGAATTTACCATGCACTACCAGGAGGTGGGTGGCAGCGTGACGCGCCACTTCCGCGTCAGCGCCATGACGGCGGGTGCGCCCGCCACGTATACCCTGGCCGCCTACCGGCCACGCCCGCTGGCGGCCGATGCGTCCCCGCTCGAGCGCGTGCTGGCGCAGGCGGCGCGGTTGCCGCCGCCGGGACCGCAGGCACATCCCGCGCTGCGCGCCGAGGCGGAACGCCTGTTTGCGGCAGGCAAGCCCTTCGAGGCATTTTTGATCATGCTGGAAGACCATTTTTCCTCGGGCGCCCTGGTCGACAAGCTGTCGCCACAGCAGGTGCTGGCCATGCAGGAGTGCCAGCCCATCCACGACTTGACGCGCGCACTGCTGGCCAAGGACCAGGAAGGCATCAAGGCAGCATTGACGATGGTGCAGGAATCAAGGACGCAAACGGGGCTGGAGCAGCCCGTGCTGGCCCTGTTCGAGGGGAATTTGCGCGCCAAGCTGGGGCAATGGCCGGAAGCGACCGCGCTGTATCTGCAAGTGCTGCAGGCCAAGCCGCAGATGGCGGCCGTGTACCAGGACCTGGGCGATGCGTTGCTGGCGCAATTCGATGCGCCGAATGCCTGGCGCAGCTGGGATGCGGGCCGGGCCATGATGCCCACGCTGCGGCAATTTCGCAAGATCAACGAGCTGGAGCGCAGCCTGCTGAACGATTTCCCCGCCTTTTTTGCCGGCGGGGCGCCGCTTCCGCTGCCGCTGAAAAGTCAGCCCAGCACCAGCCGCCCGGCCAGCAAGACGAAGACGGTGGGCAGCACGAACTTGCCGTAAGGCGAAGGTTTACCGCGCAGGCGGCGCGCCAGGCGCGCGGCCAGCACGGCGTACAGGGCGTCGAACAGCAGGCCGACCAGCACCAGGACGGCACCCAGGCGCAGGTATTGCATGCCGACCTGCTCGCTGCCGGCGACGAATTGCGGCAGGAACATGCTGCAAAACAGCAGTGCCTTCGGATTGAGCAGATTCGTCAGGAAGCCGCGCACCAGGCTGGCGCGGGCGCCATGCGCCGTGGAGGGAGCGGCTGCTTCCTGCGCCGTTTGGGTCGACAGGGCCGACTGCAGCAGGCGCAGCGCCAGGTACAGCAGGTAGGCGGCGCCCGCCCATTTGACCCATTGCAAGGCTTGCGGATGCGTCACCATCAATGCCGCCAGACCCGCGCCCGACAGCGCCACGTGCACGGCGCGCGCGCCGGCGATACCGAGGGCCGTCACCAGCGCCGTGGCCACGCCGCGCGCGGCGCCCGTCGCCAGCACCAGCGCCATGTCGGGGCCCGGTAATAAAAAGGCGCCAGCCAGTGCCAGCAGGTACATCAGGAAGGTAGAATCGGACATGGGCCAGTCGAAAAGAAAAGCGGGAGCATGCGCACGGTGCAGCCTGCTCGCCGGATCCCATTATGTTCTTGCTGTGATGAAATGTGCTTGCTTTTCCTGCCCTGCATGTCCTAGTATTCGGGTAGATTCCACTCCTATAAAAACAAAAAATAGATGAAAATTCCAGAAGTTAGCCTCGACGCCACCGATTTGCAGATACTCAGGTTGTTGCAGGATGAAGGACGGCTGTCGAATGCGCGCCTGGCCGAGCGCTTGAAGCTCAGCGAAACCCCCGTCTGGCGCCGTCTGCGCCGCCTGGAAGAGGAAGGTTTTATTACCGGCTACCAGGCTTTGCTCAACCGCAAGAAGCTGGGCATCGGCCTGGTCGCGTTCGTCCGGGTCGTGTTTGCCAACCATGGCGGCGAGCAGCCGTCGCAGTTCGAGCAAGCCATCGCGACGATTCCCGAAATCTTGTCGTGCCACAATGTGGCGGGCGAAGCCGATTATTTCCTGCAAGTGGTGGCGCGCGACCTGGAAGCATATGGCGAATTCGTCTCGACCGTGCTGCGCCGCCTGCCGGGCGTGGCGGAAATCCAGTCCAGCCTGTCGATGCGCGAAATCAAGTCGTCGAACCGCCTGCCCTTGCTGCTGGCCTGAGGCGCCGGCGGCGCACTATAATTGGAACAGTTGCCAGGACTCGTGCCTGGCGCCCTGACCGCCACTCCAAGGACCGCTCGCCATGCCAGACTCCCTGTCGCCCCTGTTTCCCGCCCTGACGCCGAACCGGCACGGCATGCTGGCGGTCGATGACATCCACACCATTTATTGGGAAGAGTGCGGCAACCCCGACGGCATTCCCGTGCTGTTCCTGCACGGCGGGCCCGGCGCGGGCCTGTCGCCGCAGCACCGCCGCTTCTTCGATCCGCAGCGCTACCGCGTGATCCTGTTCGACCAGCGCGGCGCGGGCAAGTCCACGCCGCTGGGCGAATGGCGCAACAACACGACGCAGCTGCTGATCGCCGATATCGAACGCCTGCGCGCCCAGTTCGGCATCGGCCAATGGCTGGTGTTTGGCGGCTCCTGGGGCTCGACCCTGGCGCTGGCGTATGGCCAGGCGCATCCGGAGGCTTGCCTCGGTTTCGTGCTGCGTGGCATTTTCCTGTGCACGCAGGCGGAAATCGACTGGTTCATCGACGGCGTGCGCTGGTTCTATCCGGAACTGTACGAGGAATTCGCCGCGCCCATCCCGGCAGAGGAACGGGGCGACTTGCTGGCCGCCTACGTGAAACGCATCCTCAGCAGCGACCCGGCCGTGTACTGGCCGGCCGCGCGCGCCTGGAGCCGCTTCGAAGGGCGCCGCGTGTACCTGATGCCGCAACCGGAAGATGCGCCGAACGATGCGCTGGACCTGGGCGTGGGCCGGCTCGAATCGCATTACATGGCCAACCTCGGTTTCTTCGAGGAAGACCAGCTGATCCGCAACATCGGGCGCATCGCGCATTTGCCGGCCGTCATCGTGCAAGGGCGCTACGACGCCATCTGCCCGCCGCTGTCGGCCTACCGTTTGCAGCAAGCCTGGCCCGGCGCACAGCTGGAAATGATCCCGGACGCGGGCCATGGCGCGCTCGAGCACGGTATCGCTTCGGCGCTGGTGCGCGCCACCGAGCGCTTCGTGCCGGGGCGCGGCTTCGCATGACGTTCAACCACGCCGGTTGGCAAAGCGGCCAGCCGGCGTGCGCCACCTGCTACACTATGGCCTGTGCTGGCGCCACGGTCGGGCGCCGGTGTGAACCCACGACTTTTTATCCATGAACATACAGATCGGCGACATCGGCCATATCATCCAGCTGGCGATTGCGCCGGTTTTCCTGTTGACCGGTATCGGTACCATGCTGGTGGTGCTGACCAACCGCCTGGGCCGCATCATCGACCGCACGCGCGTGCTGGAAGACCGGCTCGACATCGGCTACAACGATTTCTATATGGATGAGCTAGATACCTTGTATCGGCGTACCCATCTGATCAACTATTCGATTTCGCTGAGCACGGCGTGCGGTTTCTTCGTCTGCGTCATCATCGCCATGCTGTTTTTGGGCGATATTCTGAACCTGACCCTGGACAAATACATCGCGGCCTTCTTTGTGCTGGCCGTGATTTGCCTGATCGGCTGTTTTATTTATTTACTGCGCGAAATTTATCTGGCCGCGACGGCCCAGCGCATCCGGCGCCATATCCGCCCGCCCCGTTAAGCGGCGCGCCGGCTTACCCTACTATTGAAGAACGAGTCCAGCATGCACGATTACAAACGTCCCCCCACCCTGCACCGCTACGGCCAGCGCAGCGAACTCGAGCTGGCGCTGAGCCTGGGCCAGTTCCGCCTGGCGCCAGCGGGCAATTGTCTGACCCTGAGCTTTTCGCAAGTGTGGGACAAACAATTGTTCGATTTGTTCGCCCCGGCTGACGCCTGTTTGATCATCCACAATACGGAAGAATTCGGCGAACGCCTGCACCGCGCCGTGCAGCGCACCCTGCCCAGCTGGGCAGGCATCGATGGCCTGGTCGAATACGGTCAGCGCGCCGCCCTGGGCGCCGCCTTCACCAAGACGCGCGCCGAGGCGCCCGAGCAGGAATGGCTGTTCGCCTGGCGCTCGATGCAGCCGCAGGCGAGCCTGAACCCTGTCACGGTAAAACTGGGCAGCCTGGAAAACTTCGCGGAAATCCGCGACCGCGACACGTACCTGGCGTAATGTTATCCGGATTTATCGGCGTACTGGCTGTCGATGCGGGTGAGCACGGCGGCCATCATGCGCTCGATATCGCCGCGTATCATGGTCGTGCCCAGCATGCCGGGCACGTAGAAGCCCGGCATCAGCCGGCTGGAAAAGACGATGCGCGTGCCGCCCGTCTCGGGGATGGGGTACAGATTCCAGCGCGATTCGTAATGCCGCATGTCGCCCGAGATCAGGGCGATGTCGATGGCCGTGAACGGTGTTTCCGTGGCCCGCACCACCAGGTGGATGGGGTGGTTCATGAACAGGAAGCGCGCCATGCCCTGCTGCTCGATGATGACTTCATTGCCGTTGCGCGACAGCACGCGGCAGGAGCTGAGGTCGGGCACGAATTCATGCATGCGCTCGTACGTCGTCAGGGTCTTCCAGACGGAGGCCGGTGGCGCCTGCACGCTGCCGCTGGCATCGACTTCATACATGCGCTGCCCGTCGATCTCGATGCGCTTGACGTCGACCTTCAGCCTGTCCAGGCGTGTCGCCTGTGCCTGCGCGGTCGCGGGGACGGCGCACAGCATCAGCAGGCAAAGGAAGAGTCGCGTCATGCACCTAGCCTACGGGAAACTTGCCCCCGGCACAAGCTGTACGCATCGCCGGCCCGTGCGCCGGGCGATTTAGAACCCCCGGTCTAGAGAAATACGCTGCGGCGAGCGGCAATGCTTGCTACCGTACGGCCTGCATACCACCTCTACCGGACCGATCATCATGACTGCCTATCCCCATCTGCTGGCCCCGCTCGACCTGGGTTTTACCTCTTTGCGCAACAGAGTCATCATGGGGTCCATGCACACGGGCCTGGAAGACCGCTTTTACCATTATGGCAAGCTGGCCGCGTTTTACCGCGAACGGGCGCGCGGTGGCGTGGGGCTGATCGTCACGGGCGGCATCTCGCCGAATCGCCAGGGATGGCTGCTGCCGTTCGGCGGCACGCTCAATTTCCTCGGCGACGTGCCGAATCACCGCAAGGTGACGCGCGCCGTGCACGAGGAGGGCGGCAAGATCGTCATGCAGATACTGCATGCGGGCCGCTATGGCTACCAGCCGTTCGTCGTCTCGGCGTCGGCGAAGAAATCGCCGATCTCGCCATTCCGGCCCCGTCCCCTGAGCGAACGGGGCATCGAACGCACTATCTGCGACTACGTGCGCTGCGCGCGCCTGGCGCAAAAGGCCGGCTATGACGGCATCGAAGTGATGGGCAGCGAGGGCTACCTGTTGAACCAATTCCTGTGCGCGCGCACGAATCTGCGCCAGGACCGCTGGGGCGGCAGCATCGAGAACCGCATGCGCCTGCCCGTGGACATCGTGCGCCGCATCCGCGCCGCCGTCGGCCCCAACTTCATCATCATGTACCGCCATTCGCTGCTCGACCTGGTCGAGGGCGGCAATACCTGGGACGACGTGGTGACGGTGGCCAAGGCCCTGGAACACGCCGGCGTGACCATTCTGAATACGGGTTTCGGCTGGCATGAGGCCAGAGTCCCCACTATCGTCACGTCCGTGCCGCGCGCCGCCTTCGCTTCCGTGGCGGGCCGGCTGCGCCGCGAAGTCAATATCCCCGTGGTGGCGTCGAACCGCATCAACATGCCGCACGAAGCGAACGCCATCCTGGAACGCGGTGACTGCGACCTGGTATCGATGGCGCGGCCTTTCCTGGCCGACCCGTTTTTTGTCGCCAAGGCCGCCGCAGGCCGCGCCGACGAAATCAATACCTGCATCGGCTGCAACCAGGCGTGCCTGGACCATACGTTTGCCAACAAGCGCGCCAGTTGCCTCGTCAACCCGCGCGCCTGCCATGAAACGGAACTCGTCTACGCGAAAAAGGCCGTGCCGCGCCGGGTGGCCGTCGTCGGCGCCGGCCCGGCCGGCCTGTCCGCCGCCTGCGTGGCGGCCGAATGCGGGCACGAGGTGAGCCTGTTCGACGGCAGCGACAGTGTCGGCGGCCAGTTCAAGGTGGCCATGCAGATACCTGGCAAGGAAGAATTTACGGAAACCATCCGTTATTTTGCGCGCCGGCTGGCGCTGCTGGAAGTCAAGCTGCACCTGGGCCAGCGCGTGACGCGCGAGCAATTGCTGGCGGGCGGCTATGACGACGTCATCGTCGCCACCGGCATCAAGGTGCGCCTGCCGGCCATTCCCGGCATCGACCATCCGAAGGTGCTGTCGTATCTGGATGTGCTACAGAGCAAGAAGCCCGTGGGTGCGCGCGTGGCCATCATCGGCGCGGGCGGCATCGGCTTCGACGTGGGTGAATACCTGCTGCACGACCCGGCGCATCCGCTGCCCCAGCCTGTGGCCACCTGGGCGGGCGAGTGGGGCGTGGACCTGGACGCGGCCACCGGCGGCGGCCTGGTGCCGCCCGTGGCGCCGCATCCCGTGCGGCAAATCTTCCTGTTGCAGCGCAAGACCTCGAAAGTGGGGGCGGGACTGGGCAAGACGTCGGGCTGGGTGCACCGCGCGGCACTGGCGAGAAACGGCGTGGCCATGCTGGCCGGCGTGAGCTACGACAAGATCGACGAGCAGGGCTTGCACATCACGGTGGGCGGAGAGCAGCGCCTGCTGGCGGTGGACAACGTGGTCATCTGCGCGGGCCAGGACAGCTTGACGGAACTCATGCCGCCCGCCGACAAGGATGGCAAGCCGCTGGCGGCGGGCGGCCCTCGTTTCCATAAGATCGGCGGCGCCGCGCTGGCGGCCGAACTCGACGCCAAGCGGGCGATACGGGAAGGCGCGGAGCTGGCCGCCAGTTTATAACCCGGAAAAAACTGGGGTCGGACCCTGAGGGTCCGACCCCGGCATTTGCATGGGCTAGAGGTTCGGTATCAAAGAACCTTAATGGCCATGCCCCTTCTTCGCCGCATCAAAACTCTGCAGCACGTGCTCGGCCATGCCATTCGCCAGCTCGTGCTCGCCGATAAACACCTTGCCCGCGTTTTCCGCGCGCAGCAATTCCGCCTCTTCCTCGCTGTGCGTGCGCACCACCGTCATGATGGAGGGGTTCAGCGCGCGCGCCGTCTCGATCATGGCGCGCACGTGGAAGGTATCGGGCGTGGCGATGACGAGCATGGTGGCGTGCGTGATGTGCGCCTGGATCAGCACGGCCGGTTCGCCCGCATTGCCGGCCACGGCCGGGATACCCTGCTTGCGCAGCTGGTCGACGATTTCGCGGTTTTCCTCGGCCACGACGAAGTGGATGCCCCGTTCCATCAGGGCGGCGGCGATGCGCCGGCCCACGCGGCCATAGCCGACCAGGACGATCTGGCCCGACAGTTTTTCCTGCGGCACCGTCATCGGCAGCTCGGCCAGCGGGTCGGTGGTGCGTTCGAACTTGCGCGCGAAATCGCTGTTGCTCATCACGCGCAGCAACGGCTTGGCCATGCTGAACACGAGCGGGTTGAGGGCAATCGACAGGATGGCGCCGGCCAGGATCAGGCTTTGGCCTTCCTGTGGCATCAGGCCCAGCGACAGGCCCAGGGCGGCCAGGATGAACGAGAATTCACCGATCTGCGCCAGGCTGGCCGAGACGATGATGGCCGTTTTCGGCGGATAGCGCAGCGCCATCACGAGCAGGAAGGCGGCGATCGACTTGCCGAAGATAATGATGGCGCACACGGCCAGCACTTGCAGGGGCTTCTCGATGAGGATGTTCGGCTCGAACAGCATGCCGACGGAAACGAAGAACAGCACGGCAAACGCGTCGCGCAGGGGCAGCGACTCTTCCGCGGCGCGGTGGCTGAGTTCGGATTCGCGCAGCACCATGCCGGCGAAGAAGGCGCCCAGCGCGAAGGACACGCCGAACAGCTTGGTCGACGCATAGGCGATGCCGACGGCGGCGGCGATCACGCACAGGGTGAACAGCTCGCGCGAACCGGTGCGCGCCACCTGCCACAAAATCCACGGGAACAGCTTGCGGCCGACCACCAGCATGAAGACGATGAAGCCGGCTACTTGCCCCAGGGTAATGGCCAGGGTTTGCCACAGGCTGACAGCCTCGGCATCTGGTGCCACCTTGCCACCCAACACGCCGGCAAACGCCGGCAGCAGCACGAGCACCAGCACGGTGACGAGGTCTTCCACCACCAGCCAGCCGACGGCGATGCGCCCATTCAGGGAGTCGAGGATGCCCCGTTCTTCCAGCGCGCGCAGCAGCACCACGGTACTGGCCACGGACAGGGCCAGGCCGAAGATCAGTCCGCCACCGAGGGTCCAGCCCCACCAGTGGGCCAGGCCCATGCCCATCGCCGTGGCGACGCCGATCTGCAGGATGGCGCCAGGCAGCGCGATCTTGCGCACGTCCCATAAATCTTCGATGGAAAAGTGCAGGCCGACACCGAACATCATCAGCATCACCCCGATTTCCGCCAATTGTCCGGCTATTTCCGCATCCGCGACAAAACCGGGCGTGGCCGGTCCGATGATGATGCCGGCGGCCAAGTAGCCGACCAGGGCCGGCAGTTTCAGGCGCGCGGCGATGAAGCCGAAGATGAGGCCGAACCCGAGGGCGGCGGCGATGGTGGTGATCAGGCTGATGTCATGGGGCATGCGTGTGGGGTTCCTTATGGGACGTGCGGATGGAAAAAGATGTTGCTCAGCGACCAAGTATAAACGCATCAAAGCCCCTGCCGGAAAATTTCCTGCGGCTTTATTGCAAAAAACCTGTGCACTATCTTCGTCCAGGTGGCCACGAACGCATGTCATCCACCCGGATCTTCTCCTAATTCAAGGATTCCACCCTATGCCACCCCGTGTCTTTACACCTTGCGCACGATCACGCAGCCGATGGAATAACCGGCGCCGAACGAGCAGATGACGCCCGTGGCGCCCGCCGTCATGTCATCCTGATATTTATGGAAGGCGATGATGGAGCCGGCCGACGAGGTGTTGGCGTAGGTGTCGAGGATCACGGGCGCTTCGTTGGCTTCCGCGTCGCGGCCCAGGATCAGGCGCGCGATCAGCAAGTTCATGTTCAGGTTCGCCTGGTGCAGCCAGTAGCGGGAGACTTGCGCCACTTCCACGCCGGCCTTGGCCAGGGTCGCCTTGATCATCTCGGCGGCCATCGGGCACACTTCCTTGAAGACCTTGCGGCCTTGCTGGCGGAACAGTTTATCGGCCTGGCCCACGCCGGACTCGTCAAAACGGTTGAGGAAGCCGAAATTGTTGCGGATGGCGTTAGAGAAGCGCGTTTTCAGTTCCGTGCCGATGATCTCGAACTGGTGCCTGGATACGGCCGTGTCCTTGGCTTCCACGATGATTGCGGTGCAGGCGTCGCCAAAAATAAAATGGCTGTCGCGGTCGCGCCAGTTCAGGTGGCCGCTGGTGATCTCGGGATTCAGGACCAGCACGGCGCGCGCCTGGCCGCTTTGCACGGCGGCCACGGCTTGCTGGATGCCGAAGGTGGCGGACGAGCACGCCACGTTCATATCAAAACCATAACCGTCGATGCCCAGCGCATCCTGCACTTCCACGGCCATGGCCGGGTAGGCGCGCTGCATATTGCTGCAAGCCACCAGTACCATGTCGATATCGGCTGGCGTGCGGCCCGCGCGCGCCAGCGCGTCGCGCGCGGCGGCAACCGCCATTTCCGCTTGCAGGGACAGTTCGTCATCGCTCCGTTCCGCAATGCGCGAGACCATGCGCGCCGGATCGAGGATGCCTTCCTTTTCCATCACGAAGCGCGACTTGATGCCGGACGCCTTTTCGATGAAGGCCACGCTCGACAGATCTAGCGCCGTCACTGTGCCCGCGGCGATCGCGTCGGCGTTGTCGGCATTGAACTTTTCAGCGTAGGCATTGAAGCAGGTGACCAGCTCTTCGTTGGAGATCGAAAATGGCGGCGTGTACAGTCCGGTACCGCTGATGACGACTTGTTTCATGGTTAAGCTTTCAAATTTGGCAATCGGCGCGATGCCGATAAGTGAAGCAAATTTTACACAAACGGGCTCGACTGTAGAGAGTTTCGTGTTGCGGGGCAGGGCGATGTGTGGCGGAAGATTGATTTTTGTCGCGTGGACGGGTGACAGGGGGGCATGGCGCCCCCCGCTGTGATGCTGGCGCTGCTGCTTACTTTTTCTGTTCTTTCTTGACGTCGGCCTGCACCACCACCGGTTCGGCCTTGGCCAGTTGCACCGGCAGACCCTTCAGGTGGTTCAGCGCCTGGTGCAATTGAAAATCGTCCTTGCTGCCAAATTCCAGCGGCTTGCGGGTCTTTTCCAGGGCGATGATGCGCAATTGCTCTTCCATCTCGTCGTTGACGGGCGCGGCCTTGGAGCTTTCCTGGTCGCGGTCGTTGCTCAGGTGCTTGGTCAGGTCCGCTTCGCGGATGCGCAAGCCGTTGAGGCCATCGCCGTCCGCATTTTCATCGACCAGCAGGTCGGGCACGATGCCCTTAGCCTGGATCGAGCGGCCGTTCGGCGTGTAGTAGCGGGCCGTCGTCAGCTTGACGGCCGTGTCGGCTGTCAGCTGGCGGATGGTTTGCACGGAACCCTTGCCGAAGGTCTGCGTGCCGATGATGGTGGCACGCTTGTAATCCTGCAGGGCGCCGGCGACGATTTCCGAGGCCGAGGCCGACCCCGTGTTGACGAGCACCACCAGCGGCACTTTCTTGATGGCGGCCGGCAATTTCGCCAAGGCATCGCCTTCCGAACGGAAGGTATAGTATTCGGCGCCGCCGTAGAACACCTGTTTCGAATCCGGCAACTGGCCATTCGTCGAGACGATGGCCGCGTCCTTCGGCAGGAAGGCGGCCGAGACGCCGATGGCGCCCTGCAGCACGCCGCCCGGATCGTTGCGCAAGTCCAGCACCATGCCCTTGATGTTCGGGTCTTGCTGGTATAACGCCGTGATTTGCGCGGCCATGTCGTCGACGGTCGGTTCCTGGAATTGCGACACGCGCAGCCAGGCGTAGCCGGGCTCGACCATCTTCGCCTTCACGCTCTTCTGGTGGATTTCCTCGCGCGTGATGGTGAAGGCCAGCGGTTGCGGTTCATCCTTGCGGGCAATCGTCAGCGACACCTTGGTGCCCGGTTCGCCGCGCATGCGCTTGACGTTGTCGTCCAGGCTGACGCCTTTCACGGGCTGGCCATCAAGGCGGGTGATCAGATCGCCGGCCTTGATGCCGGCGCGGTAGGCGGGAGAATCCTCGATGGGCGAGACGATCTTGATGTAGCCGTCTTCGCTGAGGCCGATTTCAATGCCCAGGCCGACGAACTTGCCTTCGGAGCCTTCGCGCAGTTCGGCGTAGGCTTTCTTGTCCAGGTAGGCGGAATGGGGGTCGAGCGAGGCGACCATGCCGGAAATGGCGTCTTCCAGCAGTTTCTTGTCTTCCACCGGCTCGACGTAATCGGACTTGATCAGGCCAAATACGTCGGCCAGCTGGCGCAGCTCTTCCAGCGGCAGGGGCGGCTCGACGGTCTTTTGCGCCATGGCGGAAAATTGCAGCGACACGGCGACGCCGGCCACCACGCCCAGGCCGATCAAGCCGGTATTTTTGAGTTTGCCCATCATTGCACCTTTGCAGCTAGCGTGTCTTGCACAAGCGCCAGTCCCCGTGGAGCGGCGCTTTCCTGAAAGTATAGACCTGAATCTCTGCCGGCGTGGGCTGGCCGTGGAAAAAGCATGCCTGGGCCCAGTCTACGCGCGAAAACGGGGCTGTCAGCTTGCCATATGTTGCGGTTTTGTATGCGATGTATAGTTACTCTTGAGGGGAGTAAGCATTTGTAAGAGTCGAAAAAAAGCGTGTGCGGCGGCCCTATAGTGGACTCGCATTCTCGACCCGAAGTGGTTTTGCCTGCGTCCGCGGACGCAGGCTTTTTTTTATCCGCGGGCTCAGGCTCATTTAGACTGGCGCTTCTTCCTTCCCAGCAGATAGAAAAATGTTAACTGATTTGCAGGCACGTGCCGCGCTTACAGCGCTGATTGAAAAGTATCTGATGGGGCGGCATCCTGATGCCGGCCTGCTGATCGATATCGTTCAGGATCCGTCACGGCAAGTGCCGATTCGGGGTGTGCTCGAAGATATCGGGCAGTTCAACAACACGCAGTTCACGCAACAGGAGCTGGCGCTGATTGACGAGCTGCTGTATCTGTATGGATAAGCGCTGCATGCGCTGTTCCAGCCCGCGCCATGCTCGCCGGACTGGACAATGAAAGCCCCTTGAGTCTGGCCGAACTGAGCCGCGATTCCCGGGCAGTCCGGGGGCAAGGATGGCCAAAAGGCATGCTCGCGTGCTACATTCCTGCAGCGCCTGGCGCGGCAGGCTATCCGCCCGAAGCCATCCGCCCGGTCTTTTTGACATGCCCCATAAGGACAATCCGTGAATCGCTATCTCTTGAGCAGTCTGACCCTGACCCTGTTGGCTGCGTTTGCCCATGCCGCCGAACCCGTATCCGCCTCTGCCGCCCCGACCGTGGCGCCCGGCGTCGCACCTTCCGCACCTGCCGCCGCCGGCGTCGTTTCCGGTATCGATGTGCAGTACATCGACCCCGCCGTGCGCGTGCAGGACGATTTCTTCACCCATTTGAACGGCAAGTGGCTGGCCACGGCCGAGATTCCTGCCGACAAGTCGAGCTGGGGTTCGTTCGCCAAGCTGCGCGATGACACCACGCCACAGTTGCGCGGCATCATCGAAGCCACGCAAAAGGACAAGAACAGGAAAGCCGGTTCCGAAGCGCAGAAAATCAGCGACCTGTACGCCAGCTACATGGATGAAGCCAAGCTCGAGGCGCTGGGCACGAAGCCGCTGGCCGGCGAACTGAACCGCATCCGCTCGCTGCGCGACAAGAAGGGCGTGCCGGCCCTGATCGCCCACCTGAGCCAGACGGGCGTGGCCACGCCGTACGCCGTCTACGTGGGTCAGGATGCCCGTGCCTCGACGAAATATGCGGCATATGTGAGCCAAAGCGGCCTGGGCATGCCGGACCGCGACTACTACCTGGAAGCCAAGCAGGCTGGCGTCAAGGAAAAATACCAGGCGCACGTGGAAAAGATGCTGGCCATGGCGGGCGACAAGAACGCCGCCGCCCGCGCCAAGGCTGTCGTTGCGCTGGAAACGGCCCTGGCCGAAGTGCAATGGACCAAGGTCGAGAACCGCGACCCCGTCAAACGCTACAACAAGACCGACATCAATAAACTGAACGACCTGACCCCGGGCTACGACCTGAAGTCCGGCCTGGCCGCCCTGGGCATTGCCAACAAGGTCGATTACGTCATCGTCAACCAGCCGAGCTACCTGGCCGGCTACAACAAGGTGCTCGCGTCTGCCGACCTGGATACCCTGAAAGCGTATTTCGAATGGCAGTTGCTGCGCAGCTATGCCAGCTACCTGTCGAAAAATTTTGTCGATGAAAGCTTTGCCTTCTACGGCACGGTGCTCAGCGGCGTGACGGAAAACCAGCCGCGCTGGAAGCGTGGCGTGGGCGCTGTCGAAGGCGTGCTGGGCGAAGCCGTCGGCAAACTGTATGTCGCGCAATACTTCCCGGCAGAACGCAAGGCGCACATGCAGGAGCTGGTGAAAAACGTGCTGGCCGCCTACAAGGACAGCATCGACACCCTGGACTGGATGAGCCCGGAAACCAAGAAGGAAGCGCAAGCCAAGCTGGCCAAGTTCACGCCGAAGATCGCGTATCCGAACAAATGGCGCGATTACACGAAGCTGCAAATCGTCCAGGGCGACCTGGTGGGCAACATGATGCGCGCCGCCAATTTCGGTTCCGCGCGCCAGGTGGCCAAGCTGGGCAAACCGATCGACCGCGAAGAGTGGGGCATGACGCCGCAAACGGTGAACGCCTATTACAGCTCGACGATGAATGAAATCGTCTTCCCCGCGTCCATCCTGCAGCCGCCGTTCTTTGACGCCAACGCGGACGACGCCGTCAACTATGGCGCCATCGGCGCCGTCATCGGCCATGAAATCAGCCACGGCTTCGACGACAAGGGCAGCCAGTCCGATGGCGACGGCAACCTGCGCGACTGGTGGACCCCGGCCGACCGCAAGAATTTCGCTGCCAAGGCCGACGCGCTGACCAAGCAATATGACGGTTACAGCCCATTGCCGGGCTATCACGTCAACGGTGCACTGACTCTGGGCGAGAATATCGCCGACAACTCGGGTGTGGCGATCGCCTACAAGGCCTATAAAATCTCGCTGGGCGGCAAGCCGGCGCCCGTGCTGGACGGCCTGACGGGCGACCAGCGCTTCTACATGGGCTTTGGCCAGGTGTGGCGCAGCAAGATGCGCGAAGCGCAGCAGATCGTGCAGATCAAGACCGACCCGCATTCGCCGGGCCAGTACCGCGCGAATGGCACCATGGTCAACCAGCCTGGCTTCTACGAAGCGTTTGGCGTGAAACCGGGCGACAAGATGTATGTCGCGCCGGAAAACCGCGTGATCATCTGGTAAGCCCAGCCTCGATGAAAACGTAATCCTGTAACAACAAAAGAGACCACTCGCGTGGTCTTTTTTGCATTCTGGCCAAAGTTCTTTCTGTCATTTCGGCCGGTATGCTACAGTCAAAAACCGGGCCAGAAGCCTTGGGCCTTCTGACCCTTATGTTTCCACACAATACAATATAGAGGACAACCGTGAATCGTTATTTGTTAAGTGCATTGACCCTGAGTTTGCTGGCCGGCGTGTCCGGCATGGCTGGCGCCGCTGATGCGGCCAAGAAAACCGCCGCCGCTCCCGCCACGGCCGTCGCCGGCGCGGCGCTGACGTCCGGCATCGCCGTCGAATACGTCGATCCTGCCGTGCGCGCGCAGGACGATCTGTTCCAGCACCTGAATGGCAAATGGCTGGCGGAAACCGTGATTCCTGCCGACAAGTCGAGCTGGGGCAGCTTTGCCAAGCTGGCCGACGATACGCAAACGCAGCTGCGCGGCATCGTCGAAGGCGCTGCCGCTGACAAGGCCCGCGCGGCCGGTTCGAATGCCCAGAAGATCGGTGATTTCTATAACAGCTTCATGGATGAAGCCAAGCTGGAAAGCCTGGGCCTGACCCCCTTGAGTGCGGAGCTGGCGAAGATCGCCGCGCTGCAGGACAAGGCGGAATTGCCTGCCGTAATCGCCCATTTCAGCAAGCTGGGCGTGACTTCGCCTTACGACTTCGGCATCCACCAGGACGCCAAGGATTCCACCAAGTACGTGGCCGACATCGTGCAGAGCGGCCTGGGCTTGCCTGACCGCGACTACTACCTGGAAGCAGGCAAGGCCGACACGCGCGCCAAATACCTGGCCCACGTGGAAAAAATGTTGAGCCTGGCCGGCGACGCGAACGCGGCCGCCAATGCGAAAGCCATTGTGGCGCTGGAAACGGATCTGGCCAAGGCGCAATGGAGCAATGTGCAGAACCGCGATCCCGTCAAGACCTACAACAAGGTGGAACTGGCGAAACTGGCCGCCGTGGCGCCAGGCTACGACTGGGCCCGCTACCTGAAGGATACGGGCATCGCCGGCAAAGTCAATTACGTGATCGTCAGCCAGCCCAGCTACCTGAAGGGTTTTGCCGAGATCGCCAACAAGACTCCGCTGGAAACGTGGAAAGCGTATTTCCAGTGGCACTTGCTGCACGCTAACGCCGGCTACCTGCCGAAAGCGTACGTCGATGAAAACTTCGCCTTCTATGGCACCACCCTGACGGGCGTGACGGAAATGCGTCCGCGCTGGAAACGCGGCGTGGGCGCCGTCGAAGGCGCGCTGGGCGAAGCCGTGGGTCAGCTGTACGTGGAGCAGTATTTCCCGGCCGAACGCAAGGTGCGCATGGAAGCGCTGGTGAAAAACCTGATGACGGCTTACAAGCAGAGCATCGACAAGCTTGACTGGATGAGCCCAGTCACCAAGAAACAGGCGCAGATCAAGCTGGCCAAGTTCACCACCAAGATCGGCTATCCGAACAAATGGCGCGATTACTCGGGCCTGACGGTGGCGCCGGACGATTTGATCGGCAACATCCAGCGTTCGCACTTGCTGAACTACAACCGCGAGTTGAACAAGCTGGGCCAGCCCATCGACCGCGACGAGTGGGGCATGACGCCGCAGACCGTGAACGCCTATTACAACCCTGAGCTGAACGAAATCGTCTTCCCGGCCGCCATCCTGCAAGCGCCGTTCTTCGACGCCAACGCGGACGACGCCGTCAACTATGGCGCCATCGGCGGTGTGATCGGCCATGAAATCAGCCACGGCTTCGACGACCAGGGCGCCCAGTACGACGGCGACGGCAACCTGCGCGACTGGTGGACCAAGGCCGACCATAAAAACTTCGCCAAGAAAACCAAGCAATTGGTGGCGCAGTACAACAGCTTCAGCCCCGTCAAGGGCCACTTCGTCAACGGCGAACTGACCCTGGGCGAAAACATCGCCGACAATTCCGGCGTGGCAATTGCGTATAAGGCGTACAAATTGTCGCTGAACGGCAAACAAGCTCCCGTCATCGACGGCTTCACGGGCGAGCAGCGCTTCTACGCGGGCTTTGCCCAGGTCTGGCGCATGAAGATGCGCGAAGCGCAGCAACTGGTCTTGCTGAAAACGGACCCGCACTCGCCAGGCCAGTTCCGCGCCAATGGCACCATGCGCAACCAGCCCGGCTTCTACCAGGCCTTCGACGTGAAACCGGGCGACAAGATGTATTTGCCACCGAAAGACCGCGTCATCATGTGGTAACAGCAGTTCTGACGCGCTAGTACCGAGCCGCCCCGCATCAAGCCGGGCGGCTTTTTTACGCCATGTGATCTGGCGCAAACTGCGGGTAAAAAAAAACCGCCCATCCGGGCGGTTCCTTGCTACTGCGAGCTGCTTACTTGGCAGGTTCCGCGACTGGTGCGGCAGCGCCGTCAGCGGCAGTGGCTGGTGCCGGCACTTCCGGTTCCTTGAACTTGCCGCCCGACGCATTGGCGATGTAGACGACGGCGCGCGCCACTTCCACATCGTCGAGGTCGGGATTGCCGCCCTTGGCCGGCATCGCGCGCAAGCCTTCGATGGCGTGTTTCAGGACCGTATCGTAGCCCTGGGCCAGGCGGGCCGACCAGCCGCCCGCATCGCCAAACTTCGGCGCACCGGCCACGCCGGCGCCATGGCAAGCCACGCAGGTCGCCGTGTAGACGGCTTCGCCGCTTTGCAGCACTTTCGGACCGCTGGCATCCTTGAAGGTGAAGCCGGCATTGGCAACCGGACTCAAGCGCTCGGCAATGGCTTCCGGCGACTGGCTGTCCGTACCGGCGCCCGTCAGTTTTTGCGCCGTGACGAACTGCACCAGCAGGATGATGCCGATGACGGTGATGAGGAAGAAGCCAGCTACGGCGGCAAGCAATTGTTTAGGCGTTTTGATCGCTGATTGTTGTTCGTTATGTGCGTCGCTCATGATGTCCTTAGTCCAGATTTGAAACTGATGGCCGTGTAAGGTAGCATTTTTACATGCCTGGATGTAAACCTTTATGAAACCCACAATTATAGGCACAAAAATTGAGCAGTGACATGCAATTGCCAGCGATACGACAGTTTCCGTAGACGTAGGTAAAGAAAAACGGTATCCTTCGCATCACTTCAGAAATTCCCCCTACGCGGCTGTAGCTCAGTGGATAGAGTATTGGCCTCCGAAGCCAAGGGTCGTGGGTTCGATCCCCGCCAGCCGCACCAGACAAATCAAGACTCCCGTTTTATCCAGCCAGCATTGCCATGCGGCTGCATGCCGTGTTCTCCATTGTGATTTCAACCCGGCAGGGACTGTGACGCTGCGCTGCGGGCGAATCCAATACCTCCACACCTTCGTGCGAGAACGACGCTTGCCTAGGCACGTGACTGTTTCTGCTCGCCATGAGCACCGTGTGCCGCTACATGTCGATACTGCCACTTTTTTGTGCGCCACCTTCCGAAAACGCCCCTGACGCCCCTGCCGTTGTCCGTTTGCAACCTCCAAAGTCCACTAACCGCCGATATCAAAATTGATATCGAAACAGTGGAAAAATTGATTGGAGAGATTATCGCCCAGCCCCTAAGATAAACGCCGAGCATGCGAACGACATGCAAGCAGCACAAAAAATATCAATACAATATCTGGAGATTCATGATGCGCAACGCCACCGGCCCGCTCGCGGCCACTTCCCCTCGTCCATTCACCTTGAAGGCAGCCGTTGCGGCATTGGCCGGTATTGGCCTGCTGAGCACGGCTTCGGTATGGGCGCAGGAGGCGGTGGTGGCCGATGCCAGTGCCGAGCCTGCTGCGGAAGTGTCGGTCGTGACCGTC
Organism: Janthinobacterium lividum; assembly: GCF_034424625.1. Classification (NCBI taxonomy): domain Bacteria; kingdom Pseudomonadati; phylum Pseudomonadota; class Betaproteobacteria; order Burkholderiales; family Oxalobacteraceae; genus Janthinobacterium; species Janthinobacterium lividum. The sequence continues at coordinate 491,531 of NZ_CP139976.1, forward strand.
AGCGGCGTGCGCCGTTCGGCGCAGAATTCGCAGCAGATCAAGATGCGCTCGGACCAGGTCATCGATTCCATCGTCGCCGACGACATCGGCAAATTCCCTGATAACAATGTAGCCGAGACCCTGGCGCGCATCTCCGGCATCCAGATCCGCCGCGATTCAGGCGAGGCCAGTGCCGTCATGATCCGCGGCTTGCGCGATGTCACGACCCTGCTCAATGGCCGCGAACTGTTCACCACCACGGGGCGCTACGTCAACCTGGCCGACATTCCCGCCACCATGCTGCAGCGCGTGGACGTGTACAAGTCGCAGGGCGCGGACCAGGTCGAAGGCGGCGTGGCCGGCATCATCGACGTGCGCACCAACCGCCCGTTCGACTTCAAGGAGTTCACGGCCAGCGTCAACACGCGCGCCGTCTACAGCGACAAATCGAAAGCCACGGACCCGAACATCAGCGGCATGGTGGCCAACCGCTGGAAGACGGGCATCGGCGAAGTGGGCGCGCTGCTGGGCTTGTCGCAGCAGCAGCACCGTTACCACGAAGAGCGCGCATTCAATACGGCGCCCGTGGATAAAAGTTTCCTGTTGCCCGGTTTGACGGGGCCGGACCAGGTGGGCTTGCTGCCGATCAAGGGCGACCGGCGCCGCAGCACCGCCAATGCCGTGCTGCAATGGCGTCCGAACGCCGACGTCGAGCTGTATGCGGAAGGCATGGCCACGCGTTTCCTGCTTGATGCCGAGTCCGACTACTTTGTCGGCTTGCCATGGTGGGGCACGCCCGTGTCGGCTACAAAGATTCCCGGCACCGACCAGCTGCAAACGCTCACTTCCACCGACGTCAACACCATCATGTCGACGCAGGTGAACAAGAACCAGACGAAGACGCATCAATTTGCCGTCGGTGGCTTGTGGGATATCAACCCGGAATGGCGTTTCACGTCGGAAGTGGCCAGCACCAAAAGCACCTATGCCTGGCGCAACCCGATTCTCGATGCGATTACCGTCGTGCCGAATGCCCGCATCAATACCAACCAGAATGGCACCTTGCACGTCGACTACACGGGCATCGATTTGCAAGACCCGTCGAATTACTATCTGAAGGGCTTTTTCGACCGCTACGGCCGTGACCAGGGCAGCTCGAACGACTTGCGCGCCGACCTGGCGTACACGCCCAGTGCCGGCGGCATCTTCAAGGAAATCAGCGTCGGCCTGCGCGGCGTGAAGCGCGAAGCCGAATCGATCAAGAGTTTCGAGGGCAATGCGGAAGCACCGGACGTGTCCGGCGCCGCGTTTCCGTTTGGCCGCCAGAGCGTGACGTCGATTCCGGGCCTCAATTGCCTGTCGGAACCGATGTCCAGCGGCGGCCCCGACTATGGCTTGAAGCAGTGGTACACGCCGTGCGCCAGCTTCCTGCTCAACAACACTGGCACCATCCGCGAAGCCGTCACGGGCAGCAGCGCGGCGCGCGCCATGGACCCGGGTTCGTTCTTCAAGGACACGGAAAAGACGTATTCCATCTATACCAAGGCGAAGATCGCCTTCAAGCTGGGTGCCTACCCTGTCGATGGTACCTTGGGCGTGCGCGTCGTGCGTACCGAGCAAAGCCTGCAAGGCAACAGTTCGCAAGATGGCGTCTACACGCCCGTCATCAGCGACACGGCCAGCACCGATGTGCTGCCGAGCGTGGCCCTGAAAATCAAGCTGCGTGCCGACCTGGTCGGCCGCTTCGCTGCCGGCCGCACCATCAGCCGTCCGGGCTTTTCCCAGCTGAACCCGGGCGTGGCCCTGGTCAACTCGACGGAAACGGTGAAAGCGACGGGCGCGGGCGGCAATCCGAACTTGAAACCGGTGACGGGCGACAATGTTGACGCGGCACTGGAATGGTATTTCGCGCCAGCCGGTTCCGTGACGGCCACCGTGTTCCACCACAAGTTCGACGGCTATATCCAGCAACGCATTTCCAGCGAAACCATCGGTGGCAAGACCTATGACGTGGACCGCCCGTACAACACAGCCGCCGGCAAGCTGCAGGGCCTGGAAATTGGCTACCAGCAGTTTTATGACGGCTTGCCGGGCCTGTTGAGCGGCCTGGGCTTGCAGGCGAACGGCACCTACATGAGCGGCACCACCGACGACGAGACGGGCAGCCATGCCATCACGGGCGTGTCGCGCTATGCCTACAACCTGGTGCTGCTGTACGAAAAAGATGCGTGGTCGGGCCGCCTGGCCTACAACTGGCGCTCGAAATTCATCGACAGCTACAACCAGGGCGGCCCCGGCCTGGACTTGAAAGTGGCGCCGACGGCCCAGCTCGACGGTTCGCTGTCGTACAAGATCAACGACCAGTTCACGGTGACCCTCGATGGCAATAACTTGCTGGACACCAAGTTCAAGGATTACTGGAACGAACCGGGCGTGTATGCGCGCGATACGCGCCGCTATGACCGGACAGTTGGCCTCTCTTTACGCTGGAAAATGTAAGTTGATCGCACAGTAAACAATCAAGGGCGTTGCCATGGTTTCGGCCGGCAACGCCCCTGTCAGTTGGACAGTCACGCACGATTCATCATAAAAAGAATGGACGGAAAGCATGGAGACGCAAAAATTATCCACCGTTGAAAAGGTCGGCTTCGGCGCCGGCGACATGGCGCTCAATGTCGTCATCTCGTCGATGATGCTGATCATCACCTTTTTCTATACCGATATCTATGGCTTGAAAACCACCGACCTGGCCCTGCTGTTCGTGGCCGTGAAAGTCATCGGCGCCATCGCCGACCTGGTCATGGGCCAGATCACCGACCGCTACAGCTTTGCCTCGGGACGCTACCGGCCGTACCTGCTGTGGCTGGCCGTGCCGTATGGCGTCAGCGTCTTCTTTGTCTTCAGCACGCCCGAATGGCAGTATGACGCCAAGCTGATCTGGGCATATTCCACGTATATCCTGATGACCATCATGACGGCCGGCGTGGGCATCCCGTATATTTCCCTGATCAGCGGCTTGACCAGCGACCCGCAGGACCGCCTGTCGGCCAACGGCTACCGCCTGTTCTTCGCCAAGATCGGCGCCTTCATGGTGACCATCGTCGTGCCGGTCCTGTCGCAGCGCTGGGGCGGCGGCAACCCGGCCGTCGGCTACCAGGCGGCCATGGCCGTGATGGCCGTCATGGGCGTGGCCCTGTTCCTGTTCTGCTATTTCTCCACCACCGAGCGCGTCGTGCACGTGGTGGAAAAGCAATCGCTGCTCGAGCAATTGAAAGTGCTGCTGCAGAACGATCAGTGGCTGGTGCTGTGCGGCGTGTGCGTCACGGGCACCATCGGCTATGTGGTGCGCGGCTCCGTCGCCATTTATTACGCGAAATACTATCTGGGCGGCAGCACGGAAACGGTGGCCGCCTTCCTCACGACGGGCGTGGTGGCTGCCATCCTGGCCATGATCGCCTCGACCTGGATCACCAAGTTCTATTGCAAGGTGAAACTGTTCCGCTACACGCAGATCGGCGTCGCGCTGATCAGCCTGGCGATCTATTTCTTTGTAAAACCGAGCGACACCGTGCTGGCCTTCGCCCTGTATTTCCTGCTGTCCTTTGTGGTGGACTTGCATGCGCCCGTGTTCTGGTCGGCCATTGCGGAAACCATCGATTATGGTCAAGTCAAGACGGGCAAGCGCGTCTCCGGCTTCGCTTTTGGCGGCATTTCCGTCTGCCAGAAGGCGGGCATGGCGGTGGCGGGCGGCCTGGTGGGCGTGCTGCTCGCGTATTTCGACTACCAGCCCAACCATGAGCAAACGCAATTCGCCCTGAACGGCATCGCCCTGATGCTGTCGATCATCCCCGGCTTTTTCCACTTGCTGATGGGCTTGCTGATGTTCAAGTACCGCATCAGCGATGCGTACTACAGCGGCGTGAAGGTAGAGATGCACAAGCGCGGTTTTGTCGTCGCGTAAGAATAACTGAATGGAGTAAACAACATGGCAGACGTCTTGAAACCGCTGATCGAACAGCGCGCCGACCCGCATATCACCCGCCACAGCGACGGCTATTATTACTTTACGGCCTCCGTGCCCCAGTACGACCGCATCGAACTGCGCCGCGCCGACAGCATCGCCGGCCTTGCGGACGCGCAAACGGTCGACGTGTGGCACAAGCCGGAAACGGGGCCGTACAGCGAACTGGTGTGGGCGCCGGAACTGCACTTCAACCAGGGCGCCTGGTATGTGTATTTCGCTGCCGCGCCGAGCCGCGAGATCAAACATAAACTGTTCCAGCACCGCATGTATGCGATCCGCAATACGAATGCGAATCCGCTCGAAGGCGAGTGGGAATTCATGGGGCAGATCGACACGGGCATCGACACCTTTTGCCTGGACGCCACCACGTTCGAGCACGACGGCGTGCTGTACTACCTGTGGGCGCAGAAAGATGTCGCCATCGAGGGCAATTCCAACCTGTACATCGCGCCGATGGCCACGCCGTGGCAGCTGGCCGGCCCGCCCGTGATGCTGAGCAAACCGGAATTCGACTGGGAAATCCGCGGCTTCTGGGTCAACGAGGGACCGTCCGTGCTGAAGCGCAATGGCAAGATCTTCATCAGCTATTCGGCCAGCGCCACCGATGAAAACTACGCGATGGGGCTGCTGTGGGCCGACGAGTCCGCCGACTTGCTCGACCCGTTTTCATGGAGCAAGTCCCCCGAGCCCGTGTTTGCCACCTGCTATGAGCACGGCATCTACGGCCCCGGCCACAACAGTTTTACGACGGCTGACGACGGCGACGGCGTATTGCTGGTGTACCATGCCCGCACCTACACGGAAATCGTCGGCGACCCTCTGTGGAACCCGGATCGCCACACGTTTGTCAAACCGCTGCGCTGGGATGCGCAAGGCATGCCCGTGTTTGGCCGCTCATCGACCCTGTAACGTTACGGACCCGACGCCATGACCCCAGTTGATTCTGTTTCAGTGACGCAAGCGCCGTTCGGCATCCTGCCCGATGGCCAGCACGTCAGCGTATTTACCCTGACGAACCGCCAGGGCATGCAAGTCAAGGTGCTCGACTTTGGCGCCATCATCAGCGAAATCCACGTGCCGGACCGCGACGGCAGCTTTGCCGACGTGGTGCTCGGTTTCGAGCGCATCGAACCGTATCTGCACAACAGCGCTTTCCTAGGCGCCGTCATCGGGCGTTTCGGCAACCGCATCGCGCAGGGGCGTTTCAGCCTCGACGGCAAGGATTACCAGCTGGCCGTCAACAATGCGCCAAACCACTTGCATGGTGGCAATCAGGGCTTTCACCAGGTCATGTGGCAGGCCGAGCCGTTCACCAAGGATGATGTGGTTGGCGTCACGTTCACGCGCAGCAGCCCGCACGGCGAAGACGGCTATCCGGGCAAGCTGGACGTCACCGTCGTGTACGAACTGGACAACGACAATGCGCTGAGCCTGCGCTACCATGCCGTCACGGACCAAGCCACGCCCGTCAACCTGACCAACCACAGCTATTTCAATCTGGCGGGGCAGGGCGATATCCTCGGCCACGCGCTGTCCATCAACGCGGACCGCTACCTGCCCGTGGACGCGGGGTCGATCCCCACGGGTGAGCTGGCGGACGTGGCCGGCACGCCGTTCGACTTGCGCCAGAGCATCATCATCGGCGACAGCATCGCCCTGCCACATGAGCAACTGCGCATCGGCCGTGGCTATGACCATAACTTCGTGCTGAATCAACAGGCGGAGCAAGGGCTGAAGCTGGCCGCCACCGTGCGCGATCCGCAATCGGGCAGGGTGATGCAGGTGTACACGCAGGAGCCCGGTGTCCAGTTTTATTCGGGCAATTTCCTCGACGGCAGCCAGCCCGGCAAGCTGCGCGCCAACAGCTATCGCAGCGCGCTATGCCTGGAAACCCAGCATTTCCCGGATTCGCCGAACCAGTCCCACTTCCCCAGTACCATTTTGCGGCCGGGTCAGGAGTATCGGACGCAAACCGTGTACCGGTTTTCCGCAGATTAATCGTCTAACCCCAAACGAAATCCGGGGTCGTACCCTCAGGGTACGACCCCAGCCTTTGCTGGGGTAACGCGGATTGAAAACCTTTCACGCCCTGCCGCCACGTGCGCGCAGGGCTTTTTCATTGGGGGATGCTGATATCGTTTTCGATATCGGAACGCATTAAAAATTGATTGGAAAGGCATGGCAGGATTCTTTAGTATTCCAACATCGCTGCCCGGGCCGACGACATTAGATCCGGCATGGCACAACCAGGAGAATGGCATGTCTGAGACAAAAAAGAAGGTTGCCCTGCGCTCTGCCGAGTGGTTCGGCTCGCAGGACAAGAACGGCTTCATGTACCGCAGCTGGATGAAAAACCAGGGCATACCTGACCACGAGTTTCACGGCAAGCCGATCATCGGCATCTGCAATACCTGGTCCGAACTGACACCCTGCAACGCCCATTTCCGCCAGTTGGCCGAACACGTCAAGCGCGGCATCCTGGAAGCGGGCGGTTTCCCGGTGGAATTCCCTGTCTTCTCGAATGGCGAATCGAATTTGCGCCCGACGGCCATGCTGACGCGCAACCTGGCCTCGATGGATGTGGAAGAATCGATTCGCGGTAATCCGATGGACGCCGTCGTGCTGCTGGTCGGCTGCGACAAGACCACGCCAGCGCTGCTGATGGGCGCGGCCAGCGTCGACATCCCCACCATCGTCGTCAGCGGCGGCCCCATGCTGAACGGCAAGCTCAATGGCAAGGATATCGGTTCCGGTACGGCCGTGTGGCAGCTGCACGAACAGATGAAGGCCGGTTCCATCACCTTGCACCAGTTCATGTCGGCCGAATCGGGCATGTCGCGCTCGGCCGGTACCTGCAACACCATGGGTACGGCCTCGACGATGGCCAGCATGGCCGAAGCGCTGGGGACCTCGCTGCCGCACAACGCGGCCATCCCCGCCGTCGATTCGCGCCGCTACGTGCTGGCGCATATGTCGGGCATCCGCATCGTTGAAATGGTGCACGAAGACCTGCGCCTGTCGAAAGTGCTGACGCGCGAAGCGTTTGAAAACGCCATCAAGGTCAACGCGGCCATCGGCGGCTCGACCAATGCCGTGATCCATTTGAAAGCGATTGCCGGGCGCATCGGCGTGCCCCTGGAAATGGAAGACTGGACCCGTGTGGGCCGCGGCACGCCGACCATCGTCGACCTGCTGCCGTCGGGCCGTTTCCTGATGGAAGAGTTCTACTATGCGGGCGGCTTGCCGGCCGTGATACGCCGCCTGGGCGAGGGCGACTTGCTGCCGCACAAGAATGCGCTGACCGTCAACGGCAAGTCGCTGTGGGACAACTGCGTCGAAGCGCCGATCTACAACGATGAAGTGGTGCGCACCTTGGACAACCCGCTGCTGGCCGATGGCGGCATCTGTGTGCTGCGCGGCAACCTGGCGCCACGCGGCGCCGTGCTGAAACCGTCGGCCGCTTCGCCGCACCTGATGCAGCACCGCGGCAAGGCTGTCGTCTTCGAAGATTTCGAGCATTACAAGGCCCGCATCGTTGATCCGGATCTGGATGTGGATGCGAACTCCGTGCTGGTGATGAAGAATTGCGGTCCGAAAGGCTATCCGGGCATGGCTGAAGTGGGCAACATGGGCTTGCCGCCGAAACTGCTGGCGCAAGGCATCACCGACATGGTGCGCATCTCGGATGCGCGCATGAGCGGCACCGCCTATGGCACCGTCGTCTTGCACGTGGCACCGGAAGCGATGGCGGGCGGCCCGCTGGGCATCGTGCGCGATGGCGACATGATCGCCCTCGATTGCCACAACGGCAGCCTGAATATCGACATCAGCGACGCGGAAATCGCCGAGCGCCTGGCGGCCCGCGAACTGGGCAGCGCGCCCGGGCCGAAGAGCGGCTACCAGCAGCTGTACATCGAACACGTGTTGCAGGCCGATGAAGGCTGCGATTTCGACTTCCTGGTCGGCAATCGCGGTTCCGCCGTGCCGCGCCACTCACACTAAGCGGAGAATCCCATGCTGTTGCTGCAATTTACGAATGAACATGGCGGCCGCCTGGTCGGCCTGCTGCAAGACGACCAGATCCGCGTCATCGAAGGCTACAACACGACGTATGCGCTGGCGCAAGACGCCATCCGCAAGAAGGTCGGCCTGACGGACCTGGTGAACGCCACCGTCGGCAACACCACGCATTCCTATGCGGCCGTGGCCGCTGGCGGCCGTGTGCTGCCGCCGCTGGACCACGCGGATGAAGCGCACTGCTACGTGACAGGCACGGGCCTGACCCACCTGGGCAGCGCCGGCGCGCGCGACGCCATGCACAAGAAGATCGGCGGCGACGCCGAGTCTTTGAGCGACTCCATGAAAATGTTCCGCCTGGGCGTGGAAGGCGGCAAGCCGGCTGACGGCACGGCCGGCGCCCAGCCGGAATGGTTCTACAAAGGCGACGGCTCCATCGTGCGCGCGGGCGGCCAGCCGCTGCGCATGCCGGACTTTGCCCTCGATGGCGGCGAGGAGCCGGAAATCGCCGGCCTGTACGTGATCGGCGACGATGGCCAGCCCTACCGCGTCGGCTACGCCATCGGCAATGAATTCTCGGACCACATCACGGAACGCCAGAACTATCTGTACCTGGCCCACTCGAAACTGCGTGCCTGCAGCGTCGGGCCGGCCCTGCTGGTGGGCGAATTGCCCGCGCATATCGTTGGCGCCTCGCGCGTGCTCGATGCGGCTGGCAATGTGCGCTGGGAGAAGGCGTTTGTCAGCGGCGAAGAGAATATGTCGCACACGATTGCCAACCTGGAACACCACCACTTCAAGTATCCGCTGTTCAAGCGCCCCGGCGACGTGCACGTACACTTCTTTGGCACGGCCACCCTGAGCTTTGCCGATGGCGTGAGCGTGGCGCCGGGCGAAACCTTTGAAATCGAAGCGCCGGCCTTTGGCCCTGCCTTGCGCAACCGCCTCGACGTCTTCCCAACCGAATTTGCGAAAGTGAGCACATTATGAGTTTCAATATCACCGGTGATGCATTGATCGGCGGCGTCGCCGTCCAGGGTAATGGTGGCTCCTTCCAAGCCTGGGACCCGGCCGCGCGCGCACACATCGCGCCCGCTTTCCATATGGTTGACGTAGCGCAAATCGACACAGCCTGCCGCCTGGCGCAAGCCGCGTTCGACCCGTTCCGCGCCACCACGGATGCGGAACGCGCCGATTTCCTCGACACCATTGCCGCGCAAATCCTCGAACTGGGCGACGACCTGATCGTGCGCGCCATGACGGAAAGCGGCTTGCCGCGCGCGCGCCTGGAAGGCGAACGCGGCCGCACGGTCGGTCAGCTGAAACTGTTCGCCGGCTTGCTGCGTGAAGGCTCGTGGACGGATGCGCGCATCGACAGCCCGCTGCCTGACCGCGTGCCGCCGCGTCCTGACTTGCGCTTGCGCATGATCGGCCTGGGCCCCGTCGCCGTGTTTGCGGCCAGTAACTTCCCGCTGGCCTTTTCCGTGGCCGGTGGCGATACGGCCTCGGCCTTGGCTGCCGGCTGCCCTGTCGTGCTGAAAGCCCACTCGGCCCACCCTGGCACGTCGGAGCTGGTGGCGCGCGCCATCGTGAAAGCGATTGCCATCTGCAAGCTGCCGGCCGGCGTGTTTGCCTTGCTGACGGGAACGGGCAATGGCATCGGCCAGGCGTTGGTGGCCCATCCGGCCATCCAGGCCGTCGGCTTTACGGGTTCGCGTTCGGGCGGCATCGCCCTGATGAAGGTGGCGGCAGAACGTCCGCAACCGATCCCCGTGTATGCGGAAATGAGCAGCATCAACCCCGTGTTTGTGCTGCCGCAAGCCTTGGCCGCCCGCGGCGCGGCGATCGCCAGCGGTTTTGCCGCCTCGCTGACCATGGGTGTGGGCCAGTTCTGCACCAATCCCGGCCTCGTGCTGGGCCTGGAAGGCGCCGACTTTACGGCCTTTGCCGCCGCTGCCGCCGAAGCGCTGGCACCGGCGCCTGCCGCCACCATGTTGACGGCTGGTATTGCCAGCAGCTATGCCAAGGGCGTCGCCGCCCTGGCGCAGCACGCCGATGTGACGCCGCTGGTGCAAAATACGGGCGACGAAGGCAAGGGCGCCGCCGCCCTGTTCGTCACTTCGGGCGAAGCGTTTTTGGCCAAGCATGACTTGCGCGACGAAGTCTTCGGCCCCGCCTCCCTGCTGGTGGCTTGCCGCGACATGCAACAGTTGCTGACGATCACGGAAAGCCTGGAAGGCCAGCTGACGGCCACCCTGCAGATGGATGCGGGCGACCTGGAAGATGCGCGCCGCCTGCTGCCTGTGCTGGAACGCCGCGTGGGCCGCATCCTGGCCAACGGTTTCCCCACCGGCGTGGAAGTGTCGACGGCCATGGTGCACGGCGGCCCGTTCCCGGCCACCTCCGATGGCCGCAGCACCTCGGTCGGCACGGCAGCCATCAACCGCTTCCTGCGTCCCGTGTCGTACCAGAACCTGCTGCAGGACTTGCTGCCGGAGTCGCTGCGCGACGATAATCCGCTGGGGATCTGGCGCCGTCACGATGGCGTGCTGGGCAAGGACTAAAACCTGCTGCGCGGCGGGGCCAACGGGTCTTGCCGCGCCGGCTTGTGTTGCACGTTGTATATAAAAAATAAACAGGTGGAGACAAGATGAAGCAATTGGCGAAATATGGCAGCTTGCAGGGCAAGCGCGTGTTCATCACGGGCGGCGGCAGCGGCATCGGCGAATCCCTGGTGGCGGAATTTGCCGCCCAGGGCGCGTTGGTGGCGTTTGTCGATATCGCCGTGGAAGCGAGCGAGGCCCTGTGCCGCCACCTGGCCGAAGCGGGCTGGACGGCACCCTTGTTCCGCCATTGCGACATCACGGATATTCCATCGTTGCAAGCCGTCATGGCCGAACTGGCAGGCGAGCTGGGCGACTTCGATATCCTCGTCAACAATGCCGCCAACGACCAGCGCCACCAGGTGCAGGACGTGACCCTGGAATACTGGAACGAGCGCATTGCGATCAATCAACGTCCGATGTTCTTCACGTGCCAGGCCGTCTTCGAAGGCATGAAGCGCAAGGGCGGCGGTTCCATCATCAATGTCAGCTCGATTTCCTGGCACATGAAGTCGGGCGGCTACCCCGTGTATGCCACCACCAAGGCCGCCGTCGTGGGCCTCACGCGGGGCCTGGCGCGCGATTATGGCGCCCACAATATCCGCGTCAACACGGTCACGCCGGGCTGGGTCATGACGCAGCGCCAGATCGACCTGTGGGTCGACGACGCGGCCGAAGTGGAAATCAAGAAAAGCCAATGCTTGCCAAGCAAGCTGATGCCGCAGGACATCGCCGCCATGGTGCTGTTCCTGGCCTCGGATGACGGCGCGATGTGCTCGTCCCAGGAATTCATCGTCGACGCCGGCTGGGTTTGACAAAACGTCCAGGGCGTTGTTGCAGCGTCTCGCCGTACTAGCGTACTGTCTTCGACGCTGCGCCTAGCCCTGGGCGTTTTGTCGGCCGCAGAGTTGCAGCCTGCCAAATCTTTCCTCTTTCGAAATACCGCTCTTGCCGCCCCAACCCTGCGGCAGGAGAGGCATCGCCACATCCATTGCCGGCTTGATTCCGGCCCTTGCTTTTCACTTAAAAACAGGAGACAGCATGAAATTCATCAACACCAGCATCGCGGCCTTGAGCCTGGTCGCCGGCAGCGCCTTTGCCGCGCCCGTCAGCGTCACCATCGACGTGGCCAAGCCCGGTTCCGTGATCAACAAGAACGTGTACGGCCAGTTCGCCGAGCACCTGGGTACCGGTATCTACGAAGGCATGTGGGTGGGGCCGGACTCGCCCATTCCGAACACCAAGGGCTGGCGCAATGACGTGCTGGGCGCGCTGAAACAGTTACACGTGCCCCTGGTCCGCTGGCCGGGCGGCTGCTTTGCCGATGAATATCACTGGAAGGACGGCATCGGCGCGCGCGCCCAGCGCCCGACCAAGGTCAATACCAACTGGGGCGGCGTGGAAGAGTCGAACGCCGTCGGCACGCACGAATTCTTCGACCTGGCCGAGCTCCTGGGCGCGCAGACCTACATCAACGGCAACCTCGGTTCCGGCACGCCGCAGGAAATGTCCGAATGGCTCGAATACATGACGTCGGACAGCAAGTCCACCCTGGCCGAGCTGCGCCGCAAGAATGGCCGCGCCCAGCCGTATAAAGTCGATTACTTTGGCATCGGCAATGAAGCCTGGGGTTGCGGCGGCAATATGCGCCCGCAATACTACGCCGACCTGTACAAGCACTATCACACCTTCATGAAGACGCCGGAAAGCGCGCGCCCGAAATTCATCGCCAGCGGCGGCAATGACGACGACATCAGCTGGTCCAGCACCCTGAGCCGCGAAATCAAGCCGAACATGATGGACGCCATCAGTTTCCACTACTACACGGTGCCGACCGGGATCTGGGAAAAGAAGGGCGCCGCCACGGGCTTTGGCGAAAATGAGTGGATTTCCACCCTGAGCCGTACCCTGCGCATCGATAGCTTGATCAAGAACAATATCGCCGCCATCGACAAGAACGATCCATCGAAAAAGACGGGTTTGTACGTCGATGAATGGGGCACCTGGTACGACGTGGAGCCGGGCACCAACACGGGTTTCTTGTTCCAGCAAAACAGCTTGCGCGATGCGCTCGTCGCCGCCCTGAACTTCAATATTTTCCACGCCCATGCAGACCGCGTGCGCATGACGAATATCGCGCAAATGGTCAACGTGCTGCAGGCGATGATCATCACGGACAAGGACAAATATTTCCTCACGCCTACGTATCACGCGTTTGAAATGTACGTGCCGTTCCAGGATGCCACATCGTTACCGGTCGCCATCAATGGCAATGGCAAGTACAGCCTGGGCAAGGTCAGCATTCCGGAAGTCAGCGCCTCGGCCGCGCGCGCCAAGGATGGCAAGGTGTACTTGTCCTTGGTGAATACCAACCCGCACAAGGCTGTCGATGTGAGCGTGGCGGTGGCAGGTCAAAGAGTGACAGCCGTGAATGGCCGCGTGCTGACCGCAGGCAAGATGGATGCCGTCAACAGCTTTGCGCAACCGCAAGCCGTACAACCGGTGGCGTTCAATGCCAAGGCGCAAGGCGGCAAGCTGACCGTATCGGTGCCCGCCAAGGCCGTCGTGGTGGTGGCTGTCGAATAGTCTTCACCCCTTGTCATTCATCCGGCCGGCCCGCATGATGGGCCGGCCCATTCATATCGGAGTAGACGATGCATACATTGACCCGCGGCATGGCTGCCATTCTGGGCACCCTGGCGATCATGGCTGCCGCGCACGCGGACCAGGTCAGCGTGCACGACCCCGTGATGGCCAAAGAAGGCGACACGTATTATCTGTACAGCACGGGTCCCGGCATCACCTTTTACAGTTCAAAAAACATGGTCGACTGGCAGCCCGAAGGGCGCGTCTTCGCGGGCCAGCCCACGTGGGCAAAAACAGCCGCTCCATCGTTTGACGACCATATCTGGGCGCCCGACGTACAATTCCATGACGGAAAATATTACCTGTATTACTCCGTGTCCGGCTTCGGCAAGAACACGTCCGGCATTGGCGTGACCGTCAACACCACCTTGAATCCCCGTTCGCCCGATTACCGCTGGGTCGACCAGGGCATGCTGCTGCAATCCGTGCCCGAGCGCGACGAGTGGAACGCCATCGACTCGAACATCATCACCGATGCCAAGGGCACGCCATGGATGTCGTTCGGCTCGTTCTGGAATGGCATCAAGCTGGTGAAACTGACGCCCGACTGGACCCGTATTGCGGAACCGCAAGAGTGGCATTCCCTGGCGCGACGCGTGCCCTTGCCGCCAAGGGCCGGCGAATTCAAGCCCGCACCGGAGGAAATCGAAGCGCCGTTCATCTTCCAGCATGGCAGCGATTATTTTCTCTTTGTGTCCTGGGGCCTGTGCTGCCAGAAGGAAAAAAGTACCTACCACCTGGCCGTGGGACGCGCCAACAGCGTGACGGGTCCCTACCTGGACAGGGATGGCCGCGACATGGCGCAGGGCGGCGGCACGGTGGTGCTGCAAGGCGACAAGGACTGGAAGGGTCTGGGCCACAACAGCGCCTACACCTTCGATGGCAAGGATTACCTGGTGCTGCACGCGTATGAGACGGCGGACAATTACTTGCAGAAGCTCAAGATCCTGCCCATGACGTGGGACAAGGATGGCTGGCCGCAGGTCGATGCGCGCGACTTGAACCGCTATCAAAGCCGCCAACTGCCGGCCGCCAAACCCTGAGGGCGCCCATGCAAAAGACCTTGTTGACGCTGGCGCTGGCCGCTGGCGGCCTGCTCGCGCCTGCGGCGCAGGCAGCCGAGCTGTTTCCCCTCTCGTCCGTGCGCTTGAAAGCGGGGCCGTTTCTCGATGCGCAAACGACGGACTTGCACTATCTGCTGGCGTTCGATCCGGACAAATTGCTGGCGCCGTTTCGCCGCGAGGCGGGCTTGCCGCAGGTGCAGTCCAGCTATGGCAACTGGGAATCGACAGGGCTGGACGGCCACATGGGCGGGCATTACCTGTCCGCGCTGGCGCTGATGGTGGCATCGACGGGCGACGCGCAGGCGCGCGAACGCCTCGACTACATGCTGGTGGAATTGAAGAAATGCCAGGATGCCAATGGCAACGGCTATCTGGGCGGTATCCCCGACGGCAATGCCGCCTGGCAAGCCATCGCCAAGGGAAAATTGCAGGCCGACACCTTCTCCGTCAATGGTAAATGGGTGCCGTGGTACAACCTGCACAAGGTGTTCGCCGGCTTGCGCGACGCCTACCAGTACGCCGGCCATCTTGAAGCGAAAACCATACTGATCGCCTTGTCGGACTGGGCCGTGAATCTGTCGGCCTCGCTTACCGATGCGCAGATGCAAGCGATGCTGCGCGCCGAGCACGGCGGCATGAACGAAGTACTGGCCGACGTCTACGCGATGACGGGCGAGCAGCGCTACATGGACCTGGCCGTGCGCTTTTCGCATCAGGCGATCTTGCAGCCGCTGGCGGCGGGGCAAGACAAGCTGACGGGCCTGCATGCGAATACGCAGATTCCGAAGGTGATCGGCTTCGAGCGCATCGGCGCGCTGACAGGCCGGCGCGACTGGCAGCAGGCGGCGACATTCTTTTGGCAAACCGTGCACGACAAGCGCACGGTGGCCATCGGCGGCAACAGCGTCAAGGAGCATTTCCACGACGAGCACGATTTTTCGTCGATGGTGGAAGAGGTCGAGGGGCCGGAAACGTGCAATACCTACAATATGCTCAAGCTCACGCAGCAGCTGTTCCGCCGCGATGAGCAGGTGCGCTACGCGGATTACTACGAGCGCGCCCTGTACAACCATATCCTGTCGTCGCAGCGCCCGGGCACGGGCGGCTTCGTGTATTTCACGCCCATGCGCCCGAACCACTACCGCGTGTATTCGCAAGTGGACAAGGGCATGTGGTGCTGCGTGGGATCCGGCATCGAAAGCCAGGCCAAGTATGGCGAGTTCATCTACGCGCATGAAGGCGACGCCCTGTACGTGAACCTGTTCATGGCGTCCACGCTGGACTGGAAAGAGCAGGGCGTGAAGATTATCCAGAGCACGCAGTTTCCGGACCAGGACACGACGCGCATTACCGTGCAGGGCAGTAAAACCTTCAGCATGAAGATCCGCTACCCGCAGTGGGTAGCCAAGGGCAAGCTGCGCCTGAAGCTCAACGGCAAGTCCATGCGCGTGAACGGCGTGCCCGGTGACTACGTGACCATCACGCGCGCCTGGAAAGCGGGCGACACCGTCGATGTCGCTCTACCCATGACGACGCGCCTGGAACAGATGCCGGACCAGTCGAATTACTATGCCGTGCTGCATGGCCCCATCGTGCTGGCCGCCAGGACGCAGCCGTTCGCGAATGAACAACTGAACTATTTTGCCGACGACTCGCGCATGGGCCATATCGCCCAGGGGCAAGTGTGCCCGTTGGAATCGTCGCCCCTTTTCGTCAGCGATGAGAAGGATTTCATGCGGAGAATCCGTCCCGTGAAGGGACAGCCGCTGACGTTTACGGCGCCCGGGTTGATCCAGGGCAAGGATGCGGCGAAGATAAAACTGATCCCGTTCTTCCGCCTGCATGACTCTCGCTACATGCTGTACTGGCCCGTGTCCACGCCGGCCAGGATGGCGCAGCTGCAGGAAACCACCGCGCAAGCCGAAGCGCAGCGCCTGGCGCTCGATGCGCAAACCATCGACCAAGTGGCGCCCGGGCAGCAGCAGCCGGAATCTGATCATTTCTTCCAGGCGGAAGGGGGAGAAAACGGCGTCAACAAGGGCAGGCACTGGCGCCATGCGACAGGCTGGTTCAGCTATGAACTGAGCGACCCGCAAGCCGAAGCGAAGCTATTGCGCCTGACCCTGTCCACCCTCGATGCGGGCCGCGTCTTTGACGTCCTGATCAACGGCATCAAGGTCGAGACGGTCGCCGTGGCGGCCGATGCGCCGCAAGAGCTGCATACGGTCGATATTGCCTTGCCTGCGGCCTTGGTAGCGGCCGCCAAGGGTAAATTGCGCGTGAAATTTGTCGCTGGCAAGGATTCCGTGGCGGGAGGCCTGTATGGACTGCGCTTGCTGCGCTGAGGGAAGAGGGACTCTGCTGGCGATACCGATACGCAAATCGGTATCGCAAGCGAAAAAGAATTGATTGGATGGCTATGTTGCTTTCTCCTACCATGGGTTCATAAAAAACCGCCCATCCGGCATCCGGCTGTGATGGTATTCCAAAAAAAACTGGAGACAAGAATGAAATTGACACGCCGCACACTCCTCGCCAGCGCCATGCTGCTCGCACTGTCCGCTACTTCTTCCGCTTTCGCCGCCAAGCCCCTCGTCATGGGCTTTTCGCAGGTGGGCGCCGAAAGCGAATGGCGCACCGCCAATACCGTCTCCATCAAGGATGCCGCCAAGAAAGATGGCGTTACCCTGAAATTTGCCGATGCCCAGCAAAAGCAGGAAAACCAGGTCAAGGCGCTGCGCTCGTTCATCGCGCAAAAGGTCGACGTCATCGCCTTCTCGCCGGTCGTTGAATCGGGCTGGGATACCGTCTTGCGCGAAGCCAAGGCTGCCAAGATTCCCGTCATCCTGACGGACCGCGCCGTCAACGTGGCCGACAAATCGCTGTACGTGACCTTCATCGGTTCCGACTTCGTGGAAGAGGGCCGCCGTGCCGGCCAATGGCTGCTCGAGCATGCCAAGAAAACCCCGGATGCCACCCTGAACATCGTCGAGCTGCAAGGCACGGTGGGCTCCGCCCCGGCCATCGACCGCAAGGCGGGCTTCCTGGAAGTGGTGGGCAAGAATCCGAAGATGAAGATCATCCGTTCGCAAACGGGCGACTTTACGCGCGCCAAGGGAAAGGAAGTGATGGAAGCCTTCCTGAAGGCCGAAGGCAAGAAGATCAACGTGCTGTACGCGCACAATGACGACATGGCCATCGGCGCCATCCAGGCCATCGAAGAAGCGGGCATGAAACCGGGCAAGGATATCGTCATCATCTCGATCGATGGCGTCAAAGGCGCGTTCGAGGCCATGATCGCCGGCAAGCTGAATGTCACCGTCGAGTGCAGCCCGCTGCTGGGTCCGCAACTGATGTCGATTGCCCGCGATGTGGTGGCCGGCAAGCCCGTGCCGGCGCGCATCACGACGGTGGAAGGCGTGTTCCCTGCCGAGGTGGCCGCCAAGGAATTCCCGAACCGTAAGTACTAAGCTTGCCGCATGATGAAGACGCAAGTGAAACACAATGCCGCGCCAGCTCCCTTGCTGGAGTTGCGCGGCATCAGCAAGTCCTTTCCCGGCGTCAAAGCCCTCAGCGACGTAGCCCTGCGCCTGTATCCGGGCGAAGTGCACACCTTGATGGGGCAAAATGGTGCCGGGAAATCGACCCTGATCAAGGTGCTGACGGGCGTCTACACGCCCGACAGCGGCCAGATTTTGCTCGATGGCAAGCCCATTGCGCCCGCGTCCACCTCGGATGCCCAGGGACTGGGCATCAGCACCGTGTACCAGGAAGTCAATCTGTGCCCGAACCTGTCGGTGGCGGAAAACATTTTTATCGGCCGCTATCCGCGCCGCTTTGGCGCTATCGACTGGCGTGGCATGCAGCAACAGGCGCGTGCCTTGCTGCAGCAATTGCAGATCGATATCGATGTCACGGCGCAACTGTCCAGCTTTCCGCTGGCCATCCAGCAAATGGTGGCCATTTCGCGCGCGCTGAACATTTCGGCCCGCGTGCTGATCCTCGATGAACCCACGTCCAGCCTGGACGAGGCGGAAGTCAATCTGCTGTTTTCCGTGCTGCGCCGCCTGCGCGAGCAGGGCATGGCGATTCTGTTCGTCACCCATTTCCTCGACCAGACGTATGCCATTTCCGACCGCATCACCGTCATGCGCAATGGCGAGCGCGAGGGAGAGTACGCGTGCAGCGAGCTGTCGCGCCTGGCGCTGGTGAACAAGATGATCGGTGTGGCGGCCGACACGCAGGAACAAACGCTTGATCTGGCGCAAGACGCGGGCGCCGCCAGCTTTGGTCCGACTGTGCTCGAAGCGCAGGGCCTCGGCCGCAAGGGCGCCTTGCTGCCCATGGATTTCCACATCCGCCAGGGTGAATTGCTGGGCCTGGCCGGCTTGCTCGGTTCGGGCCGCACGGAACTGGCGCGCCTGCTGTTTGGCGCCGACAAGGCCGATTCCGGCACGATCACGATGCAGGGCCAGCCACGCCACTTCAGCGTGCCGCGCGATGCGATTGCCCGGGACATCGGCTTTTGCTCGGAAGACCGCAAGCATGAGGGCGCGATTTTGTCGCTGTCCGTGCGCGAAAACATCATCCTGGCCTTGCAGGCCCGCACGGGCTTGTTGCGCGCCATTCCGTTCAAACGCCAGCAGGCGCTGGCCGATGAATATGTGAAGGCGCTCGGCATCAAGACGGCCAGCATCGAAGCCCCCATCGGCAGCCTGTCGGGCGGCAATCAGCAAAAAGCCTTGCTGGCGCGCTGGCTGGTGACGTCGCCGGCCATGCTGATCCTCGATGAACCGACGCGCGGCATCGACGTGCGCGCCAAGCAGGAAATCATGAGCTATGTAAGCAAGCTGTGCCGCAAGGGCATGGCCATCCTGTTCATCTCGTCGGAGCTGCCGGAAGTGCTGCGCTGCAGCGACCGCATCGTCGTCATGCGCGACCGCAAGGGCTGCGGCGACTATGCGCGCGGCGAGCTGGACGACAGTTCCGTGCTGCAAGTGATCGCCGGAGACGCCACATGAGTTTATCCACGCCATCGAGCGCGCCACTGGCGCGCGCCGCTTCCCTTACGAATGCTTCCATGTTGCAGAGTGTCTTGCATCACCCCCTGAGCCGGCCCCTGGCCGCGCTGTTCTTGCTGCTGCTGGTCGACTTCTTCGCCATCCCCGGTTTTTTCCATCTGGAAATTCGCGACGGTCACCTGTACGGCAGCGTGATCGACATCGTCAACCGCGCCGCGCCGCTGATGCTGGCGGCCTTGGGCATGACCCTGGTGATCGCCACGCGCGGCATCGATATTTCCGTGGGCGCCGTCGTGGCCCTGTCCGGCACCGTGGCCGCCATGCTGATCGGCGGCACCATGGTGATGGAAAATGGCGTGCCGACCTACGTGAGCAACATTCCCATGGGCTGGGCCCTGGCCGCCGCCCTGGGCGCGGCCTTGCTGTGCGGCGCCTGGAATGGCGTGCTGGTGGCGGGCCTGGGCTTGCAGCCCATCGTCGCCACCCTGATCCTGATGGTGGCGGGGCGCGGCCTGGCGCAATTGCTCACGGATGGGCAGATCGTCACCGTCTACTACCAGCCCTTCTTTTTCATCGGCAGCGGTTACCTGTTCGGCTTGCCGTTTTCCCTGTTCCTCGTCGCTGCCGTGTTCCTCATCACGGCCGTGCTGATGCGCAAGACGGCCTTGGGCCTGTTCATCCAGGCCGTCGGCATCAATCCCGTCGCCGCGCGCCTGGCCGGCATCAAGACGGCGACCCTGATTTTCTTTGTGTACGTCTTTTGCGCCGCCTGCGCGGGGCTGTCGGGCCTGATGATCAGCTCGAACATCAAGAGCGCCGACGCGAACAACGCTGGCCTGATGCTGGAACTGGACGCCATCCTGGCCGTGACCCTGGGCGGTACGTCCCTGGCTGGCGGCAAGTTCAGCTTAGTCGGCAGCATGATCGGCGCGCTCATCATCCAGACCCTGACCTACACGATTTATTCGCTGGGTGTGCCGCCGGAAGTGAACATGGTCGTCAAGTCGGTCGTCGTCTTCCTCGTCTGCCTGTCGCAATCGTCGGAATTCAAGCAATTGCTGCATCGGAGAAAAGCATGAAGGGTTTGCTGCACACCCCGTATTTCACCTCGCTCGTCACGGTCTTGCTGCTGGTGGTGATGCTGGGCCTGGGCGGCGCCGCCTACCCGGGCCTGCTGTCGACGCAGGTCATTTTTAACTTATTGATCGATAACGCCTTTTTGCTCGTCATCGCCGTCGGCATGACCTTCGTCATCGTGTCCGGCGGCATCGATCTGTCCGTCGGTTCCGTGCTGGCCCTGTCGACCATGATCGCCGCCTGGCTGCTCAACGTGGCGCACTGGCCGCCGCTGCTGGTGATCGTCACCGTGCTGGCGCTGGGCACCGTATTTGGCGCCAGCATGGGCGCGCTGATCCATTATTTCAAATTACAGCCGTTCATCGTCACCCTGGCCGGCATGTTTCTGGCGCGCGGGCTGTGCTACTTGATCAGCATCAACTCCATCACCATCGATGATCCGCTGTTCGTGGCCATGTCGCAGACGCAGTTGCAATTTCTTGGTGGTTTTGTCTCGCCGGGCGTGGTGATCGCCGTGGTCACTTTGCTGCTGGCCATCTGGCTGGCGCACGCCACGCCGTTCGGCCGCGCCGTGTATGCGATCGGCGGCAATGAACAATCGGCCTTGATGATGGGGCTGCCTGTCGGCCGCACCAAGGTTTTCATTTATGCCTTCAGCGGCTTTTGCGCCTCGCTCGGCGGCGTGCTGTTTTCGTTCTACATGCTGTCCGGCTATGGCTTGCATGCGCAAGGCACGGAACTGGACGCGATTGCCGCCGTTGTCATCGGCGGCACCCTGCTCAGCGGCGGCTACGGCTATGTGGCGGGTGCGCTGTCGGGCGTGCTGGTGCTGGGCACCATCCAGACCCTGATCGCCTTCGACGGCACGCTCAGCTCGTGGTGGACCAAGATCGTCATCGGCGGCCTGCTGTTTGTCTTTTGCGTCGTGCAAAGACTGATGGCCATGGGCCAGAAAAATACCAACGGGAGTTAATCTGATGTTCAAGCAACACACACTTGCCGCAGCCATCGGCATGGCGGCGGCGCTCGCCTGCGCCCCATTCGGCGTGCAGGCGGCCAACCCCATCGTGAAAAATATCTACACGGGCGACCCGGCCGCGCTGGTCGACAATGGCAGGGTGTACCTGTACGTCGGCCACGATGAAGCGAGCGCCACGGATACGGATTACCGCATGAACGAGTGGCGCGTGTATTCCTCGTGCGACATGGCGAACTGGACGGACCACGGCTCGCCCGTGCGTTACTCGACCTTCGCGTGGGCCGGCAAGGATGCCTGGGCCGGCGACATCGTCAAGCGCGGCAACAAATACTATTTTTATTCGACCGTCGACCACAAGACCATCCCCGGCAAGGCCATCGGCGTAGCCGTGTCCGACAGCCCGACCGGGCCGTTCGTCGATGCGCGCGGCAGCGCCCTGATCACGAACGACATGACGAAGCAGACGGCCATTCCCTGGGACGACATCGATCCGGCCGTCTTCATCGATACGGACGGCCAGGCCTATATTTACTGGGGCAACACGGTCTTGAAATACGCCAAGCTGAAAGCCAACATGACGGAGCTGGACGGCCCGATCCTGACCTTCGGCATGGATGCGTTTACGGAAGCGGCCTACATGCACAAGCATGCGGGCACGTATTACTTGTCGTACTCGCGCAATTTCCCGGAAGAAACGGCGTACTCGACAGGACCGACGCCGACAGGTCCCTGGCATTTCCGCGGCACCATCATGGACAAGAATGCCGTCGTGAAAACCATTCACCAGGCCATCATCGAATTCAACGGCAAGTCCTACATCTTCTATCACAACGACAAGTTGCCCGGCGGTGGAGAATACCGGCGCTCCGTGGCCGTGGAAGAGCTGAAATACAAGCCGGACGGCACCATCGAATTCATCCATCAAACGGCCGGTCCGGCCGCCAATCCCAGCGCCGCCTGCAAGGCATCCTGAACGCTCGTTGACTACGCACAAAAAGGAGACACACCGATATCTATAACATCGATATTGAGTTAGAACCGATATCGATCATGATATGATTTATTCATGGATACCCTCAACCCCAACTGGTTCTTGCGAGCCCGCCTGAAGACACGGCAATTGCTGCTGTTGATCGCCCTTGACGAGCAGCGCAACATCCACCGCGCGGCGGAAGAATTGCACATGACGCAGCCGGCGGCGTCCAAGCAAATCAAGGACCTGGAAGAGATGCTGGACGTGCGCCTGTTCGACAGGTTGCCGCGCGGCATGGAGCCGACCATCTACGGCGAGACGATGATACGCCACGCGCGCATGGCCCTGACGAGCCTGTCGCTGGCGCATGACGACATCGTCGCCCTGAAGTCGGGCTTGACGGGCCAGGTGGAAGTGGGCGTCATCATGACGCCGGCCATGGCCTTGCTGCCGCGCGCGATCGCCCGCATCAAGCAGCAGGCGCCGCTGATGCGCATCGGCGTGCACCTGGAGCACAGCAATACCCTGATGGACATGCTGCAGCACGGCACCCTGGACTTCATGATCGGGCGCATCCTGGAAAAGGAAAGCAGCGCCGGCCTCATCTACGAGGAATTGACGGAAGAGCCGGCCAGCGCCGTGGCGCGCAATGGCCATCCGCTGCTGTCGCGCAAGAATCTGCAATTGAAAGACCTGGCGGGCCAGCCGTGGATCTTGCCGCCGCAAGGCAGCATCCTGCGCCACCGCTTCGACATGATGTTCCGCCGCGCGGGGCAGGAGCCGCCTGTCGACGTGGTCGACACGACGGCTTTGCTGCTGATTACGTCCTTGCTGCAGCAAACGGACTCGCTGCACGTGATGCCGACGGAAGTGGCCCATTACTACGAATCGTTGAACGTGCTGAGCATTTTGCCCATCGAATTGCCGTGCAAGATGGATGCGTTCGGCATCATCCGCCAGCAGGATCATTTATTGTCGCCGGGGGCGGATATGCTGCTCAAAGCTGTACGCGCGACCGCCGCGGACATGTATTGACGATCACCCAATAAAACGTCCATGGCGTTGTTGCCGTGCCTTGTCGTACATTCGTACTGCCTGCGGCACGGCGCCTAGCCCTGAACATTTTCTTCGGCGCCGTCACCAACTTCGGGGATTTTTACCGCCAATTAATCGGGCACTTCAAAAAAGACAGGTAGGTCGGATTAGCCCGCAGGGCGTAATCCGACAATACTCGTGCAGCATGCTTAATCCGGCACCTCAAAGAAAAACAGCTGCACCAGTCTGCCATTTTCCGGCGTGTCGCCAAACACATTGCTGATCGAGTGAAAGTAATGGCCCTTGTACACGATCAGGCGATTGTGGCGCATGGGCACTTCCAGCAGCGCTTGCCAACTGTCGCGCTGTTCCTGCAAGTCATTGAATTTCTGTACTTTACTGTTCGGCAGCCAGCGCTTCTGGAAATCCTTGAAGCTGGCATAGCCGCCCGCTTTCACGTCCGCCTCGGGCAGTCTCCGGTACCAGCCGCTGGGCTGGTGGCGCCAGAACGTGGTGCCGCCCTGGCATTGCTCGGGCGGGTTCAGATACAGCACGCCTGCATAGAAATTGAAATTGTTGCCCGTCTCATTGTCCACGTGGATATCCGTGCGCGCCATCGCGTCCGCATAGCTGAGGCGGTACGAGCCATTGTCGGGCGAAATGAAACGGATGGGGCGGCCCAGTGCCGTGGCGATGCGCTCCATGATGGCTTGACTGGGCTGGCCCGCCGTCTGGCTGCCCGGATAGTTTTGTCCCGCATAGCGCTGCTGCTCGAATGGCAACGCCAGCGCCTGCGCGCGCCAGGCGGCCGGGTCGGGCAGGAAATCGTCGAGGATGTGCAAGTCCGTTTCGCGGATAAAATCGTGCAGGGTGTCCGCGACATTGAGCGGCGTCAATGTCTCTGCCTGTTCCGCTTGCGGACTGGCAAAGCCGATGCAGCACGTTTGCGCCAGCGCAGGATGCAGCGCCAGGCCTTGCGCGTAGCGGGCCAGCGCCAGTTCCTGCTGTCCCGTGCGGTAGTACAGCTCGGCCAGTCCCTGCAGGGTTTGCCAGCGCTGCGGACGCAGGGCATGGGCCCGTTCCAGCTCGGCGATGGTGTCCGCCAGCTGCTGTTTGCCCATCAGCAATTCGGCATGGCTGATGGCGAAATCGTGTTCGTGCGGCGCCAGCCGCGCCGCCGTGGCGTAGCTGGCCAGCGCCGCCTCGTTGTCCGTGCCGCGCAACACATTACCGAGGTTGTAGTGGAACAGGGCATTGTCGGGCTGTTGCTTGAGCGACAGTTTTAACAGGCCCAGGCCGATGGTGCCCTGACCCAGTTCCAGCATCGCCAGGCCCTGGAAATGCTGTGCTTCGGCCAGGGCCGGGTTCAGTTTATGGGCGGCCTGGTAGGCGTTGATCGCCTCGATCAGCTTGCCCGCCTGCTGCAGCCGTTGCCCGTTTGCCAGATGTTGTTCCGCCAGTGTCTGTTCGCCCATGTCGCTATCCCGATGCAGTGTGGCGAACAGTGTAACCGAGCCCGTTCTACTGCGCCTGGCTGACGGGAATTTCTTCTCCGTTCAGCTTGATCGCCACCTTGACGATCTGCGCCTTGACCTGATGGCTGGCCATGTCCGCTTCCTGGGCGTAGGCGTACACGACGATGGCGAAGTCCTTGTAGCCGCTGCGCGCCGCCTCGATCTTGCGCGCCGCCTCCTGGCCCACCTTCAGCAGCGAATAACCGTCGCCATTCGTGAATGCCAGCTTGTAGTCGCCGTTGTCGTACATGTAGTAATACGTGCCCGCTTCGGCGAACTTGGCGGGGAAGGCGGCCTTGTCCATGGCGTACGGGGACAGCGCGCCCTGGCCATTGATCTGGTAGCGCAGGTAGCGCCTGGTTTTCGCTTCGCTGACCTTGGCGTCGATCTGCGGTTTCAGGGCGTCGAGCACTTCCTGCTTGCGGAAGGCATCGTTGCTGCCCGCATATTCGCGCGAGATGCGCTGCGCCACGGCCGCATAGTCGGGCGGCACGCCGGACAGGGCGATGTAGCTGTACATCAACTGGTTGCCGCTGGTGATGTCGACATAGCTGGCGCTTGGCGTGGCGGCGTCCGCTTGCGGCAGGCTGGCGGCGGCCGCTTTTACCTGCGCCTTGGCGGCCAGGTCCGCGACATTCGCGGCGACGGGGGCAGAGGCGGCTGGTGTGGCGGTGTCGTTCTTGCCGCAGGCGGACAGGAGCACGGCGATGGCGAGAAGGGCGGAGAAAGTGCGGTTCATGGTATTTCCTTCAGTATGGATGTGTAAGAGGTGACTTAGCCGACGGTTTTGCGTTTGTATTCGCCATAACCGTAAGCGGCCAGGACAATGCTGGCGGCCAGCACCAGGTAAAAGCCGATGCCGAACGAGAGTCCCTGCCAGACCTGCCCCAGCATTTCGCTGGCCATCTGCTCTGCCATGCGGGCCGCGCGCGAGCCCATGATGCCGCCCATGGCGTTGCCCGCGTCGCTGACGGCGCCCTTGATCTTGAGGAACAGCAAGCTGCTGTGGATGACGACGAACAGCAGCGGCGCGCACTTGCCCAGCGCCGCTTTCGGGTGGCTGCTGGCCATGGTGGCGCAGCAGGCGGCAATGGCCAGCAGGAAGAAGAATTGTGCCGAGGTAAAACCGCCGCCGCCATCGCGGGCAAAGCTTTCCAGGCTGTCGGCGGACAGGCCCAGCAGCTGCCAATAGGTGCGAGAAACGGAGGCGAACAGGCGGATGCCGATGGTGTTGAAGACAAAGGCGCCGGCGATCAAGACGCCCAGGCTGGCCAGCACCTTGATGCCCAGGGCGGACACGGCCTGACCCCACAGCTGCTGGCCCTTGTCGCGCGCCAGTTTCGCCGCGCCGGCCATCTCTTCCTGCGCCAGTTGCTGCGTTGCCACGGCGCTGACGGTGGCGAGGCCGCCTGCGTCATCGAAGCGCACGTCGACGACGGCATTGATGGCGGGCGCCACGTCCGAACGCCAATGCGTGGCCACGTCGAAGGCATGTTGAATGCCGGCCACGCTGACGGAACCTTGTCCGCTTGCTTGGTAGGCGAGGATGCGGCCCCGTTGGCCGGTGGTGATTGCTGCTGGGCTGGATGGTTGCATGGGATTTCCCTGGTCACTGTCATGCTGTATTGCATGTACCCACGGATAACGGGGGCAGTTCAGGGAAATCCAAAATTATTTGGAATTATTTTTTCGGCGGCTGCATCAGGTCCTTGGCGGCGCCCTGGTAATCCTTCATCAAGCCCATGAAGGCGTCCTGCAAATGCCGGGCAGCATCCTGCGGCGGCGCGCCCGTGCGCCGCGCCAGGTCGAATTTATACGCGTGCGCGGCCGTGTAGCCGGCCTGCGAGGCGGCGTCCAGCAGCACGCCCGCCCGTTTCAGCGAGGCTGGGTCACCTTTGACCATCAGCAATTCCGCCAGATAGGTCTGGGCGATGGGAAAGTCTTTCGCGGCGGCTTTTTCCAGCCACTGCATGCCCGCCTTCGGCTGTTTGATGCCCGCGTCGCCGCCGCCGATGCCATAGCCGAGGGCCGTCAGCGCCACCAGGTCCCCGCCGCGCGCGCGCTTTTCCAGTTGCTGGCGGGGAAACGGACGGGCCGCGATCTGCATGCGGATTTCATAGTTGATGTCTTGCAGCACGTTGCCTGGCCACACCTTGGCACCGGATGCGGCAGGCTTCTCCACCGTCGGGGCAGGCGCCCGCATGCCGTTGTTGCCCGATGCCAGTACGCCCGGCGCCGGCGGGCTGACGCCCTTGCCGCTGCCCATGTTCAGTACCAGCCGTGCCGACGTTTCGCCAAACGACACGCGGGGCTTTTGCACGTCGTGCGTCATGGCGGCGACGCGTGCCGCCACTTGCGAAAATACGTCGCCCATGGACAGGCCCGGTGCGTCGAGCGCGTCGAGCAGGGCGCTCGTATAGGGACTGTTGCGCGAATCAGGCGACCAGAAATCGCGCGCCAGGGCACCGGGACCGGCTGAATAGGCGATCACCACGCCGCGTGGCGCTTGCGTGTCGGCAAAGCCATGGCTGGCCGCATTGCCGCCGCCGGGAACCACTGCGGCGCCGCCGCGCGTATATTCCTGGCGGCAAGCGTCAAGGATCAGCACGGCGCCGCGCGCGCCCGTGCGCTGCAAGTCGCCCGCCAGGCTGGAAACGGACACGCCCTGCGCGGCAATGGCGGCCGCACTGAGCGCATTCATGTTCGCGCCCAGCGGCAGCACATAATTGGCTTCGCCCGCCTGCGCGCCGTGGCCCGCGTAAAACACGAGGGCGATATCGGCGCCGCGCGCCTGTGTGGAAAACTCGGCCGAGGCCTTTTGCAGCTGTGCCGCATTGATGTCCGTGCGCAACAGCACTTCAAAGCCCAGGCGGCGCAAGCGCTCGGCCATGGCGCGTGCATCGTTCACGGGGTTCAGCAAGGGTTGCGGATAGGCAGCGTTGCCGATCACCAGGGCGATGCGCTTGCCGGAACCGCTGGCGGCGGTCCCCACGGCCGCTTGCACGACATTGCCGCAGAGTAAAAAGATGAGGCTCAAAAACAGGGGAATCAGGCGATGCATCGGGGTCTCGGGGATTGTCGTGTGAGTAACAAAAGTTAGCGATTTCCAGTACGGTATGAGAAAATTGCCTAAATGCATTTTACCTGACTGACAAGTTTGTCTTGTTGTCCAGCGTATTTCCTCTTTACCGGCCAGCCTCGCTCCCGGCCAGTGGCGCGCGCCGCCCCAACACACGATCGGACCGGCTGTGCAATCGGAACAATTTGAACGGATTCATGCTTTCTGGACCCGCCGCCCGCAGCTGACACAAGGCGAACTGGGCGAGTTTTACCAGCGTGTCATCGCCGCGCTGACGCCATGCCGCCCGCGCGAGGCGGCGTCGCTGGGCGATTCACTGGCCGACTTGCGCCACCAGTTCTTTATTGAAAAAGTCCTCCACAGCGATAGTGACGCGGCGCCTCACCACGTCGGCGCCCTGTTTTTGTACTTCAAGCGCTTCATCATCGACCAGCTGCGCAAGCAGCGCATCGAGGAGGATGCCGATGCGCAAGAAGGCTGCGAACTGCGCGCACCCGACGCCTATGCGGAAGCGCTGCGCGATTACCGGCTCACGCCACAGCAGGTGCGCGAGGCGGCAGACAGTTTTATCACCACCTTGCCGCGTGACTTGATCTTGCTGCTGCGCCATTGCGGTTGCGGCGGCATGCCGGTCAAGGAACTGGCCGAGCAGATCGCTTCCGCGCATTACCACGGCGGCAAGCTGGGCCTGGTGCACAGGCAGAAGGACGATCCTGCCAGCGCGGGACGCCAGATTGTCGAGCCGGCCCACCGCGCCACCTTGCTGGGCAGCTGGGTCTTGAGCCTGCTCAAGCTGCGCGTGGGGGACTCCTTGGCCGCGCGCGACATGCAGGCGGCGCAAATAGTTTTGGATATTTTATGTGTGGCCGCGTTATCCCTGCACATGGACCCCGTGTCCACCCACCCGAATACTGATGAAAGGCCATCGGCATGACTGCATTGACGCCCACACTGGCCATCGTTGCCGCGCGCCTGCCGTCGCCACCGTCTTCCATCGACATGCTGGACGACGAGGTGGCGGGCGATACCCCCGACTGGCGCGACATTCCCGTGCCGGAACACGTGATGCAACGCTTCGCGCGCCGCAGCGACGCCGCACCGCTGGCAGCAAGGCCCATCGCCGGTGGACAGATTCACCTGCTGGCGCGCCGTCCCGGCTTCGGCGCCGTGCTGCTCGACGCCTGGGACAGCACGCGGCAGTGCTGGCGCGGCTGGCTCGTCACGCCCGATACGGCGTATGCGGATGCCTGCGGCCTGGTGGTCGAGGAGCGCGACGCGCCCGCTGATCCGCGCGCCGGCCTGGTGCTGTGCGACATGCCGGTGACCCTGGCCGTGACGGACCTGGGTGCCTGCCTGGGCGTGTTCAGCCAGGAACGCCTGCAGGCGGCGCGCTGGCTGGAAACGCATGGCCGGGCGAACGGGGCGGGGGTAGCTGCGGCACCGGGTGTGATCGCCCGCGTGGCCTTGCCCGGCGACGATTACGTCTTGACGGGCACGCCGCTGTCTAGCGAGCTGGGCAAGGATGGCCGCGTGGCGTACCGGCAATTGCTGCGCCAGGGGCTGCAGCAATTGCAGATCGCTTCGGCCGATGCGGCCGCATCCCAAACGACGGCACCGATATCGAGGCCTGTGCAGGCAGCCAATGCGAACCGCTGGCTGAAGATCGTCACGGCCGTGGCCGCCAGCGTGATGGTGGTGCAATCGGCCTGGCTGTTCCTGCCGAAAGAGGGCGCCATCGTCGACCATGCGGAGTTCCGCAATGGCGGCAGCGGCGTCGAGAAGGGCGTGCGCATGCGCGTGCTGTTCCGCGCCGAGGCCACGGAGGCGGAAATCCGCACCTGGCTGCAGCGCGAGCAGCTGGAAATCGTCGCCGGGCCGGACACCCTGGGCGCCTTCACCCTGCTGTCGCGCGACCGCCAGAAAGTCTTGCCGCCGCCAGGCCCGGGCAATCCGCTGGCCGTGATCAATCCCTGACCCCGAAATAAGAGAAAGTTATCGAGCATGACAATGTATAAGAACTTTGCATCCGCGCACTGGCGCAAACTGGCCCTAGGCCTGGCTGCCGGCGTCCTGTTGACGGGCTGCGCCATGACGCCGAATGGCCGTGGCGGCGTGCTGGTGGGGCTGGATACGGCCGAGCTGTTCGGCACGCCGATTTCCACCTTCCGCCTGCGCGACGGCACGGAAGGCACCTTGCGCAAGGATCCGAAGGGCAAGTATTCGATCAAGCTGTCGCAGGCGTTCCGCGTCGTACCGCTGGACAAGGCCATCACGGCCCGCGTGGCGCGCGTGGAAAACGTGGGCGAGCGCACCGTCGTGATCGTGGAAACCCAGGAGCGCGGCTGCGCCTACCGCTATGAAGTGCTGGCCTTCCAGGGCACGGACGTGCTGCAGTGGACGGTCGGCAATTGCAAGGACCGCCCCCGCGTGGAGCTGGCGGCGGACGCCAAATCGCTGAATATCGATTTCCCCAACTACAACCGCCTGTCGCGCATGATCTACACGGACAACCGCCT
This sequence comes from Janthinobacterium lividum, assembly GCF_034424625.1. Taxonomy (NCBI): domain Bacteria; kingdom Pseudomonadati; phylum Pseudomonadota; class Betaproteobacteria; order Burkholderiales; family Oxalobacteraceae; genus Janthinobacterium; species Janthinobacterium lividum. The sequence goes on from NZ_CP139976.1 coordinate 522,058, forward strand.
GCTCAACGCCAGCGTGGCCGTGCCGCCCGGCGTCGATACGCGCGCGCAGCCGTTTGCCGATGACGCCTTGCGCGCCACCGGTCCCGCCATCGCCACCATGCCCGGCAGCGACAGCGGCCGCGTGATCCCGGCGCCACCTGCCCCGGCATCGGCCCCGGCCCCTGCCGCCGCGCCGAAAGCGGGCAGCCGCGCCAGCGCCAAGGCGCGCCGCCAGGACACCCCGGCCAGGGCGGCGGCGCCCGCGTCCATCAGCCTGCCCGCGCCGCGTGCCGCAGCGGCAGCCCCGGCGGCGCCGATGATCTTCCAGGCTGAAGAGATCAAGCCTGTCGTCATCGATTTGAGGAAATAAGATGGCCGCGAGTTTGCGCAGTCTGCAGATCCGGCAGACCCTGATTCTGATCGTCCTGACGATCATTTACCTGTGCTTCGAGCTGGGCTTCAATGCCCGCCTGCTCGACGTGGTGGGCGGCAACGTCAAGCCGGAAGACGTGGAAGGGGTGGAATTCTATGGCCGCAGCCTGTCCGGCATCGCCGCCGCGCTGGTGGTGCTGCAGCTGATGTGGCGCCGCCGGCTGAAGAACAATGGCAGCGGCCCTGGCTGGGTAAAAATCATCGTTTGCTGCCTGGTCACGGCCGGCGTCGTCTTCGGGGTGCTGAAGACCACGGTGAATGTGCTGGTCAACACGCGCGACGCGGAATTTCGCCGCATGGCCTTCAACACCACCTTGCTGCAGCGCTCGCTGGTAGGCGGCAGCCTGCAACTGCAAGGCCTGGTCGACGATCCGACCCTGTTCGCCAAGCCGGAAGGCAAGTCCTTTTTGGCCCTGTTCCCCTTCCTGGCCGTGTCGGTGCGGCATCTTGACGAGCGCATGGGGCCGGCCAAGGAGCAGCTGGTGCGCGCTAACGTGCGTCAGGTGGCGGGCGGCCCGTCCGGTTACTATGACAAATATCAGGAAGCCATGCGCGAGCTGGCCGGCAAGTGGGAGCTGTATGCGGGCATCATTCCCGACAGCGATGCCGGTTTGCGTGCCAAGCAGCAATCCTCGTGGCAGGAATACGTGAGCAGCCTGTCGCGGCGTGGCTGGCAGCCGCATTCCGTGCCGATGCGGCGCCAGGCGGCCGTCGTCAATAATGTGCGCAAGAAAGTCCCCGTGCCCGCCAACTGGCGTACCGACGACGAGCGGGGCTTCCGCGCCGCCGTCAAGCGCCGCTACACAGCCGAGGCGGCCAGCAAGGGCGTCACCGTGCGCGGTGAACGCATCCCGCCGGGCTTGCCGTTTGCCGCCTTTGTCGCGCGCCCTGGCGTGCAGGCGGAATTGCGCGAAGCGTTGAAACTGCCTGCAGGCGCCACGGTGCAGCCAGCGTATGCCAGTCCTGCCGAGTTCGGGCGCCTGTTCGAGCAGTTCCTCGATCGCCAGACGGCGGAAAAACTGGTGGAATACCGCGCCAGCCGCACCGACTTTGAAGCGGGTGGCAGGTTCTTCCATGAAGGCAAGGAAGCGGCGCGCGCCGCCATCGTGCCGCCCGTGGCCCTGTTCTTCTCGCTGCTGGGCGCCATCGGCCACTTTTCCAAATTGCTGTACCTGGTCGCCACCGTCGTATTATTGCTGCTGGCCATGCGCCGTGGCGAGCAGGCGGGTGCCGATGGACAGCTGAGCCGCCGGTCCGCCTGGATCGCCACAGGTGTGCTGGCGACGGCCTTTGCGGGCAGCTGGGGCATGCTGTCCATTCTCGACAACAACGTCACGCGCAGCGAGCTGTTCGGGCAAATGCTGGACTGGACGCGCCAGCCCGAGCCCGACAGCACGCGCTGGCAAATCGCCGGCAAGGGCTTGCTGGCCAATATCACGCACGTCGTGGCGGTGGGGCAGGGCTACAGTTACCCCGTCAACGAAGCGATCCGCATCCACGTTTTGCAGGGAATTCACTATGGCTATCACGCGCAACAAAAATAAGGCGGCCGCGCTGGCATTGCTGCTCAGCACGTTCTGCACGTTGGTACAGGCCGACTGCCTGGGCATGAAGGTGCACGCCCACCGCGGCGCCGGCAATGCGCCGGAAAACTCGCTGAGCGCGCTGCGTAACACGTATTTCGGCACCTGGGACGGCGTCGAGACGGATTTGCAGCTGCTGGGCGACGGCAGCTGGGTGGTGCACCACGATCTGTTGACTGGCCGGGTGGTCGACACGGGATCGCCGCGCACCGTCAAGCAGATGACGGCCGACGACTGGCGCGCCGCCAGCATGAAGAACCGTGGCGTGGCCACGCCGGAAACGCCGCCGTTCGTCAGCGACGTCGCCGACCTGGCCACGGCTTTCCCGGCGAAAACCCTGAATGCGGAAATCAAGGATGTCGTATCGTCGTGCGCGCCGATCGCCACCCTGGTGGCGCAGTTGCGTACGAACATCAAGCACGGCAACTGGTTCTTGACGTCAGGCGTGCCGAACAACCTGGCGTGTGCGCGCCGCGCCGACCCGCAGGGTTATCTGGGCTTGCTCGTGTTTGACGCGCGCAATGCCCAGGCGGCCGGCGCCAACCGGGTCAGCCGCTATATCGCGAAAAATGCCCGCCCGCCCAAGCTGGACAAGCCGTGGCTGCAGCGCGTGCAGCGGCAGATCGGCATGCCCACCGGCGTGCACGTGGATGCGCGCAGCCTGGACGCCAATCCGAATCTGCTGATGGACGCCGCCAGCCTGAACATGCCCGTCTTCGTCTACGCCGTCGATGGCGACTCGGCCCTGGCCGCGTCCTTGCTGCGCGCCCAGCAGCGCAGCCACCGCTGGCCCAGCGGCGTCATTCTTGACGGCAATCCCGAGACGTTTTGCGCGATGATGAAATAAGTGCTCGCTGATCTGCGACACGGCGTTTTGCCGTGCAGCAGAATACCTCGCCGCCACAGAAATAGCCGCTTGCGGCGGCCCGCGCAGGGCCACTCTTGTGCCGCCTTCCTGCCTCTTTTTTGCGCATTGCAGCATCGATATTGTTTGCATCGGGCGCGCGACTGGCTTATAAATGTAATCGATTACATTTTATTGAAAAGCGCCATGCCAGCAGCCGTTCCTTCTCCATTGCCGACAGAAACCGTCTCCATCAGCGCCGTCGCCGCGCATGCGGGCGTGTCGGTGGCCACCGTCTCGCGCGTGATGAACGAGCAGTCCGGGGTGCGGGCGCCCACGCGGGACAAGGTGCTGGCGTCCGTGGCCGCGCTCGGCTACCGCATGAATCATCTGGCGCGCAGCCTGCGCACGGCCGAGAGCCGCATGCTGCTGACCATGGTGCCCGACGTGGGCAACCCCTTCTATGCGCAGATCGTGCGCGGCATCGATACGGTGGCGCGCGAACACGGTTATTTTGTGCTGCTGTGCGACACGGGCGCCGATGCGGGCCGCGAGCGCTCGTATTTCGACTTGCTGCGCATGCACCGCGCCGATGGCGCCATCTGCCTCGATCCGGACACGGTGCAGCATGCCCTGTCGCATGAATCCGTCAGCCTGCCGTGGGTGGCGTGCTGCGAATTCGATCCCGCCGTGGCCGTACCCTATGTCGGCATCGACAACCACCGCGCCGCCTCCGACGCCGTCGCGCATCTGCTGTCGCGCGGCCATACGCGCATCGGCCTGATCAACTCCGACGAGCGCTATCTGTATGCGCGGCAACGCCAGCAAGGCTACCTGGACGCCCTGGCGGCGGCCGGCCTGCCCGTACAGCCGCAGTGGGTGCACACAGTGCAAAGCCTCGATTACGAAGCGGGCACGGCCGCCACCTTGCGGATGATGGCGGGACCGGATGCGCCCACGGCCATCTTTGCCGTCTCCGACACCCTGGCCATCGGCGTGCTGAGTGCGCTGCGCCAGCTGAAAAAAAGGGTGCCCGAAGACGTGGCCGTCATCGGCTTCGATGATATTGCCATCGCCGCGCAGATCGATCCGGGCCTCACCACCATCGCCCAGCCGATGCGCGAACTGGGCGAGACGGCGGCGCGATTATTGCTGCAGCGTCTGGCGGACCCGGCAGCCAGTGTGCCGGGCGTGCTGCTGCAACACCGATTAATTCTGCGAGGGAGTGCATAGTGAGCGTTGCCGTCGGTTTCGAGGGGGTCTGCAAGGATTTCGGCCCCGTGCGTGTCTTGCATGGCGTCAGTTTCAACCTGTCGCCAGGACGCGTGTATGGCTTGCTGGGCGAAAATGGCGCCGGCAAGTCGACCCTGATGAAAATCCTCGCCGGCTACGAGGCCGTGAGCGAAGGGCAGTTGCTGATCGATGGCCAGCCCCGGCGCTTTAGCAGCTCGCGCGCGGCGGAGAGCGCCGGCATCGTGCTGATCCACCAGGAATTCAACCTGGCCGAACACCTGACGGTGGCGCAAAATATGTTCCTCGGCCACGAAAAGACGCGCGGCTGGCTGCTCGACGAGGCCGCCATGCAGGAAGAAGCCTCGCGCTACCTGAAACAGGTGGGCCTGGACGTCTCGCCCGACACGAAAATCAGCGACCTGATCGTGGCTGAGAAGCAACTTGTGGAAATCGCCAAGGCCCTGTCGCGCCGCGCCCGCTTCCTGATCATGGACGAACCGACGGCCACCCTGACGTCGTCGGAAACCCAACGATTGTTTACCGTCATGGCCCAGCTGAAAGCGGACGGCGTGACCATTTTGTATATTTCCCACAAGCTCGACGAAGTCGAGCGCAACACGGACGAAGTCATCGTCATGCGCGACGGGCGTTTCGTCACGCGCGAACCGACGGCCAGCCTGACGCGCCAGCAGATGGCGAACCTGATGGTGGGGCGCGAATTGTCCGACATGTTCCCCGCCAAAGTGCCACTGGCGCCGGATGCCCCGATCCTGCTGAAGGTCGATGGCTTGAGCGTGCCCGGCTGGTCGAAAGACCTGTCGTTCGAGGTGCGCGCCGGCGAAGTGCTGGGCTTTGCGGGCCTGGTGGGCGCGGGGCGCACGGAATTGTTCGAGGCCTTGCTGGGCTTACGCCCGCGCAGCGCGGGCACGATCGAGCTCAATGGCCAGCCGGTGGATATCCGCACGCCCAAGCAAGCGATGCAGCACGGCATGACGTATTTGAGCGAAGACCGCAAGGGCAAAGGTCTGCATGTGAACCTGGGCTTGCGCGAAAACCTCACCATGATGACGATGGAGCGCTATGCGCGGCCGTGGCTGAATTTGAAAGCGGAAAAGGGGGCGCTGGCCAAGGCGGTGCTTGACTTCAATATCCGCACGGGCGACCTGGACAGCCGCGCGCGCATGCTGTCGGGGGGCAACCAGCAAAAGCTGGCGCTGGCGAAATACCTGCATTCCGACCCGCGCGTCGTCGTGCTCGATGAACCGAGCCGCGGCGTGGACGTGGGCGCCAAGCGCGACATTTACTTTTTGATACACCGCCTGGCCGCCGAAGGGCGCGCCGTGATCGTGATTTCATCCGAACTGATCGAATTGATTGGCCTGTGCCACAGAGTCGCCGTGATGCGCGCCGGCACCTTGCAAGCCACCCTGTCTGCTGACCACCTGACTGAAGAGGAGTTGATTGCCCATGCAACCGGCACGCACTGATACCACCGTATCCCCTATTGCTCGATTCGGCGCGCGCATCAAGGGCTTTGGCCCTGTGCTGGGCCTGCTGGCCCTGTGCATCGCGGGCACCTTGCTCAATGGCGATTTCGCCACCTTGGACAACTTGATGAACGTGCTCACGCGCACGGCCTTCATCGGCATCATCGCCGTCGGCATGACTTTCGTGATTATCTCTGGCGGCATCGACCTGTCCGTTGGCTCGATGGCGGCCCTGATCGCCGGCTGCATGATCTATTTCATGAATGCGCTGGCGCAAGGTGCGGGAGGAAATCTGGCGCCGATCACCATGCTGGTGCTGGGCATCGCCATGGCGCTGATCCTTGGCGCGGGCTTTGGCCTGATGCATGGCTTGCTCATCAGCAAGGGCAATATCGAGCCGTTCATCGTGACGCTGGGCACCCTCGGCATCTTCCGCGCCGTATTGACGTACCTGGCCGATGGCGGCGCGCTGACCCTGGACGCCACCCTGTCCGAGCTGTACAGCCCCGTGTACTACACGAGCGTGCTGGGCGCGCCGATACCGATCTGGATTTTCCTGTTCGTCGCGGCGGCCGGCGCCATCATCCTCAACCGCACGACGTTTGGCCGCCACGTGCAGGCGATCGGTTCCAACGAGCAAGTGGCGCGCTATGCGGCCATCAATGTTGATAGAGTCAAGATCGCCACCTACATGCTGCTGGGCGTCTGCGTGGGCATCGCCACGGTGCTGTACGTGCCGCGCCTGGGTTCGGCCACGCCGACCACGGGCTTGCTGTGGGAACTCGAAGCCATTGCCGCCGTTGTCGTGGGCGGCACGGCGCTGAAGGGAGGCGAGGGACGTATCGTCGGCACCGTGATCGGCGCCATCCTCTTGTCCGTGATCAGCAATATCCTGAATTTGACCAGCATCATCAGTGTCTACCTGAATGCCGCAGTGCAAGGCGTGGTGATCATCGCCGTCGCCTTCCTGCAGCGAGGCCGCAAATAAAACAAGAGCGGCGTTCTGAAAGGGCGGCCAACGGGCGCCCACAACCTTGGAGGAGAGCAGCATGAAGAGCTTTATACGGGTAGCAGGGATGGCAGTGCTGGTGATGCAGGCATGGGCGCTGCCGATGGGACCGGCGCAGGCGGCCGAGAAGCTGGTGGTGGGCGTGGCCATTCCCACAGCCACGCACAGTTTCACGTCGGGCATCGTGTGGTGGGCGAACCAGGCCAAGGCGGAGCTGGAAAAAGCCCATCCTGGCCTGAAAATCATCGTCAAGACGGCCGCCACGGCGCCCGAGCAGGCGAACCAGCTGCAGGACATGTTGACGGTGAACAAGATCAATACCCTGGTGATCTTCCCCATCGAATCGGCCTCGCTGACGCAGCCCGTGGCGCAAGTCAAAAACAAGGGCGTGTACGTGACCGTGGTCGACCGCGGCTTGACGAACACGCAGTCGCAGGATGCGTACATCGCGGGCGACAACACGGCTTTCGGCAAGCTGCCGGCCGAATACCTGGCGAAGAGCCTGAATGGCAAGGGCAATATCGTCGTGCTGCGCGGCATGCCGACCACCCTGGACAACGAGCGCTACGATGCATTTAGTGCCGTCATGAAAGGCCATCCCGAGATCAAGGTGCTCGATGCCAAGTACGGCAACTGGAACCGCGACGATGCCTTCAAGGTCATGCAGGATTACCTGACCCGCTTCAAGCATATCGACGCCGTCTGGGCCGCCGATGACGACATGGCCATCGGCGTGCAAAAAGCCATCGCGCAAGCCAAGCGCACGGACATCAAGCAAGTGTTCGGCGGCGCGGGCGCGAAGGGCGCCGTGAAAAAGATCATGGATGGCTCCGACCCGCTGATCGTGGCCGACGTGTCGTACTCGCCGAAGTTCATGTACGACGCCATCAAGCTGACGACGGAAGCGCGCCTGAAAGGTGATAAATTGCCGGCCAACACCATCATCCCGTCGGTGCTGATCACGCGCGAGAACGCCAAGCAGTTCTACTTTCCGAACTCGCCTTTTTAACGACATCCCAAAACAAGGATTGGGGTCGTACCCTGACGGGGGAAGGCGTCCCAATGGGGCGCCTTCCGCTCCCGCAGGGACCGACCTTCCAATTTGATTTTAAGGAATTTCCATGAAAACCATCCAGGGTCCGGCCATTTTCCTGGCCCAGTTTCTCGGCGACGAGCCGCCGTTCGACTCGCTCGAGCACCTGGCGCAATGGGCGGCCGGCCTCGGTTACAAGGGCTTGCAGCTGCCGACGGCGCCGCGATTGTTTGACCTGGAACAGGCGGCCAGCAGCCAGCAGTATTGCGACGACGTGAAGGCCTTGCTGGCGCGCCACGGCTTGCAGGTGACGGAATTGTCGACGCATTTGCAGGGCCAGCTGATCGCCGTGCATCCCGCTTACGACGCCCTGTTCGATGGCTTTGCGCCCGAGCACGTGCGCGGCGATCCCGCCGCCCGCACGGCCTGGGCCACGCAGCAATTGCTGTGGGCGGCCACCGCCTCGCAACGCCTGGGATTGCAGGCGCACGTGACGTTTTCCGGCGCGCTGGCCTGGCCGTATCTGTATCCATGGCCGCAGCGCCCCGCCGGCCTGGTGGAGACGGCGTTCGCGGAACTGGCGAAACGCTGGCTGCCCATCCTCGACGCGTTCGATGCAGCGGGCGTGGACCTCTGTTATGAACTGCATCCGGGCGAGGACTTGCACGATGGCGTGACGTTCGAACGCTTCCTGGCCGCCGTCAACGATCACCCGCGCGCGTCCATCTTGTACGATCCCAGCCACTTCGTGCTGCAGCAGCTCGATTACCTGGCGTTCATCGATATTTATCATGCGCGCATCAAGGCCTTCCATGTCAAGGACGCGGAGTTCCGGCCGAACGGGCGCCAGGGCGTGTATGGCGGCTATGGCGACTGGCAAGACCGGGCCGGGCGCTTCCGCTCGCTGGGCGACGGGCAGATCGACTTCAAGGCGATCTTTTCCAAGATGGCGCAGTACGACTTTCCGGGCTGGGCCGTGCTGGAATGGGAATGCTGTCTGAAACACCCGGAAGATGGCGCGGTCGAGGGCGCGCGATTCATCCGCGAGCACATCATCCACGTGGCCGAACACGCGTTCGACGATTTCGCGGGCAGTGCGGTTGACCAGGATCAAATTCATCACTTGCTTGGCTTGAAATAAGGAGACGACATGCAGCGACGCTTACGACTGGGCATGGTGGGGGGCGGGCAGGGCGCGTTCATCGGCGCCGTGCACCGCATCGCGGCGCGCATCGACGACCAGTACGAGCTGGTGGCGGGCGCCTTGTCGTCCGACCCGGATCGCGCGCGTGCAAGCGGCGCCGCGCTGCACCTGGCGCCCGAACGCTGCTACAGCGATTACCGCGCCATGGCGCAGATGGAGGCCGCGCGCGCGGACGGCATCGAGGCCGTGGCCATCGTCACGCCGAATCACTTGCACGCGCCCGTCGCCACGGCGTTCATGGAAGCAGGCATCCATGTGATCTGCGACAAGCCGCTGGGAATATCTCTGGCGGAAGGCCAGGCGCTGGCGGCGCTGGCCGAGCGGAAAAACCTGCTGTTTGCGCTCACGCACACCTATAGCGGCTACCCGCTGCTGCGCCATGCGAAAGCCATGGTCGAGGCGGGCGACATCGGCGAATTGCGCCTCGTGCAGGTGGAATATTCGCAGGACTGGCTGGCCGATTCGATTGCTGCCGGCGGCATGAACGAGGGCAACTGGCATAACGATCCGCAGAAGGCGGGGCCGGGCGGCGTCCTGCTCGACGTGGGGCTGCATGCGTATCACCTGGCGCAATTCGTCAGCGGACTGACGCCGCATGCCGTGCTGGCGGAGCTGTCGACCTTTGTACCACACCGCACCTTGGACGACCACGTGCAGGTCATGCTGCGCTACGCCAACGGGGCGAAAGGCACCCTGTGGGCCAGCCAGGTGGCGACCGGTTGCGAAAACACGGTGCGCTTGCGCCTGTTCGGCAGCAAGGCACAGCTGGACTTTGACCAGGAACAACCGAATGCACTGTGGTTTACGCCGCAGGGCGGCAACCGCCAGCTGCTGCGCCCGGGCCGGGTCGACAGCGCCGCCGCGCGCCACGCCACGCGGGTGCCGGCCGGCCATCCGGAGGGTTATCTGGAAGCGTTCGCCCAGCTGTACCTGGATGCGGCCTTGCGCATTCGCGCCTTGCAGGCGGGCTTGCCCGTGCCCAAGGAAGCGGGCTGGCTGCCGACTGTCACCGATGGCGTGGCGGGCCTGGCCTTTGCGGAAGCCGTGCTGCGCAGCCATGCGGATGGCGCGAGCTGGACAACCTTGGCAAGCTGACTGTTACACTGCGCGCATGAGTGCGCCCTTTATTATCACCACCTTTACCATCACCATCGTCCCGCAAGGCTGGCAATTCCCGGCCGAGGCGGGCACCACCGTGCTGGCTGCCGCCGAACTGGCCGGTATCCGCCTGCTCAGTTCCTGCCGCAACGGCACGTGCCGCACGTGCATCTGCCACATGCCCGAGGGAAAGATACGCTACACGGTGGACTGGCCCGGCATCAGCCCCGATGAACGGCTCGACGGCTACATCCTGCCCTGCGTGGCCGTGGCGGACAGCGATGTCACCATCCAGGCGCGCGCCGTGCGCACGGGCAATTAATTCACGACGGCTTGCCGCCCTTCAGCCTCTGCAGCAGGGCGTCCACGCTGTCGCTGACGGGCAAGCCGTGGCGGCGCAGCAGCTGCACGTGCAAGACCAGATTTTCCAGCACCAGCTTGGCCGCCACGGCCAGCAGGGCCAGGTTGCGGTCTTCCGGGCTGAAACTTTCCATCGCGTCGGCCATCTCGCACAGGTGGTTGGCGATCAGCCCGCGCAATTCCTGCTCGTCGAAGGGCAGGTCGGCAAAATCGATGGGATCGGCCACTTCCACTTCCTGCATCAGCACCGCTAGTTCTTCCGGGGTAATCGTCATGCCTGGCCTCCTTGTGTGCTTGCCGCTATTTTAATTGTATTGGCCGCAAAGGGGACTAGAATGAGTCGAGGCCGACGACGTCGAAGGGCAGCATGGCGCATTTGCATTTTACGCAACAACTGGCACGCTACCTGGACGTTCCTACGGTGGAGGTGGCCGCGCCACGGCTGCGCGCCGCCCTCGATGCCGCCTTTGCCCGGCAGCCGCGCCTGCGCGGTTACGTGCTCGACGAGCAGGGCGCCCTGCGCCCGAATGTGGTGATCTTCATCGATGGCGCCCGCTGCCGCGAGCGGCGCGTGCTGGACGACGCCTTGCTGCCCGACAGCCAGGTGTATATCTTGCAGGCACTTTCCGGAGGTTAATCATGGGACAAGGCATGGCACAACGCGCGTATCTCGGCACCCGCAAGGGCTTGTTCCAGTTCGATGTCGATGCGGCCGGCGCCTGGCAGCTGGCACTGGTGCAGTTTGCCGGCGACCCCGTCTCCATGCTGCTGCACGATGGCCGCGACGGCACCTTGTATGCGGCCCTGAACCTGGGGCACTTCGGCGCCAAGCTGCACCGACGCGACGGGGGCGCCAGCGCGTGGCAGGAAGTCGCCGTGCCCGCCTATCCCGCCAAGCCGGAAGACAGCACCGATACCGTGGACTGGACCTTGCAGCAGATCTGGTCGCTGGCGGCCGGCGGCCCTGACCAGCCGGGCGTCTTGTGGGCGGGCACCCTGCCTGGCGGCCTGTTCCGTTCCAGCGACCGCGGCGACAGCTGGCAGCTGGTGGAATCCTTGTGGCACGTGCCGCAGCGGGCGCAGTGGTTTGGCGGCGGCTATGACGTGCCCGGCATCCACAGCATTTGCGTCGACCCGCGCGACAGCCATACCGTGCTGGTCGGCGTGTCCTGCGGCGGCGTGTGGCAAACGTTGGACGGCGGCGCCAGCTGGGCCTTGAGCGCGACGGGCATGCGGGCCGACTACATGCCGCCCGAGCTCGATGAAAACGAAGCCGTGCAAGATCCGCACCGCATCGTGCGCAGCGCCGGCACGCCGGACGCGCTGTGGTGCCAGCACCATAACGGCATCTGGCGCTCGCACGATGCCGGCTGGCACTGGCAGGAAGTGACGACGGCGCCGCTGTCGCATTTCGGCTTTGCCGTGGCCGTGCATCCGCGCGATGGCGACACGGCCTGGTTCGTGCCGGCGCAGGCGGATGTGCTGCGCATTCCCATCGATGGCGCGCTGGCCGTCACGCGCACGCGCGATGGCGGAAAAACTTTCGAGGTGTTGCGCGCGGGATTGCCGCAGCAGCATTGCTATGACCTGGTCTACCGTCACGGGCTGGCGCTGGCCGACGATGGGCGCAGTCTGTTGATGGCGTCGACGACGGGCGGCGCCTGGTTTTCCGGCGACGGGGGCGAGCATTGGCAGACCATCTCTGCCCACTTGCCGCCCGTTTATGCCGTCTGTTTTGCCACGCCGTAGTAGCACAGGAAGATATCGACGGCCAGTGCCGTCACCTCGCGCCGGCGTGCCGGACCCAGCAGAGGCTCACCGAGGGTGATCTGCGGCCAGAAGGCAAAGGTTTTTAAAGGCGACATCAGCAGGTGCGCCACTTCCAGCGTCTCGCCCGCCTTGATGCGCCCGTCTTGCTGCGCCGCGCGGATCCAGATATTCAAGCCCGTTTCCTTTTCATTCAGGCGCGTCACCATCGCTTGCGCCCGCTCGGGAGAGTGGATGGTTTCGCCAAAGATCACGCGCGCCAGGTCGATGAAGGCCGGATCGCACAGCAAGTCCATTTTCTGCTCGACCAGGGCCAGCACCTGGGGCCGCAAGGGCTGGTCGGCAACATAGGGCACGGCAGGCTGGGCCATGCTGCTTTCCCACATGCGCTGCAGGATTTCCGCGAACAGCTCGTCCTTGCTGGGGAAATGGTTGTACACGGTGCGCTTGGATACAGCAGCCGTGGCGGCGATCCTGTCCATGCTGGTCGCATCAAAACCGTGCTCGCGAAACTCGGCGATGGCGGCATCGACGATGGCGACGCGCTTGCGGTCGGTGAGGCGTTGCGGTGCGGCCATGGCGGGAAATCTCCTTTGAAAACAATATTTTACACCTCTTGGTTTACTTTGCCAGAAATAGGAACTACACTGTGTAGTGTAATTTAATCCTTGTTAATTCTTTGCCGGGCCGCATATGCACTTGCACCGGGTCGCACGTCGTCTCTTCTTTCTGGGAGTCCTGATCATCATGAGTTCTTGCACCTTGCGCGCCGCGCCTGCCGCACCGATAGAATCGCCCCAACGTCACGAAGGCAAGTTCCGCAATCCCGTGCAGATGCACAAGCTGGGCACGGCAGCGACGCTCAAGCTGATGTGGACATTTTTCTTTGACAAACCCGACAGCACGGTGCCGGCCGCGGCTGTGCCCGTGCAAGCCTTGACCCGGGCGCAACTGCTGGCCGCACCCGACAACAGCCTGTTTCGCCTCGGCCATTCGACCCTGTTGCTGAAACTGAACAATGAATTTTTCCTCACCGATCCCGTGTTTTCCGAGCGCGCCTCGCCGGTGCAGTGGGCAGGACCAAAACGTTTCCATCAGCCGCCCATCAGCATCGCTGACTTGCCGCCGATCAAGGCCGTCATCCTGTCGCACGATCATTACGACCACCTCGACCATGCAGCCGTGCTGCAACTGGCCGCCAAGACGGAACACTTCGTCACGCCGCTGGGCGTGGGTGACACCTTGGTCGAATGGGGCGTGCCGAAAGACAAGGTGCAGCAATTCGACTGGTGGCAGGGCGCGACGATTGCTGGCGTGAAACTTGTCGCCACGCCATCGCAGCATTTTTCGGGACGTGGCTTGTTTGACGGCAATCACACCCTGTGGGCATCGTGGGTCATCGACGCACCGGACGTGCGCGTGTTTTTCAGCGGCGACTCCGGCTATTTCGACGGTTTCAAGCAGATCGGCGACAAGTACGGCCCGTTCGACGTGACCATGATCGAGACGGGCGCGTATGACAAGCTGTGGCCGGACGTGCACATGCAGCCGGAACAGACCTTGCAAGCCCACCTGGACTTGCGCGGCAAGTGGCTGATGCCCGTGCATAACGGCACCTTCGACCTGGGGCTGCACGCCTGGCATGAACCGTTTGACCGCATCACGGGGCTGGCGGCCAAGCAGGGCGTGAACCTGGCCACGCCGCAGATGGGTGAGGCAGTTGACCTGGCGCAGCCGAAGAAGGGCAATAAGTGGTGGCTGGCGATGCTGGAAGAGGAGATGATTCGGTAATTTACGCCGTCACGTCGATCAGGCGTCCCAGGGTCTGACCATAGCTGTTCAGCTGGGGCGTGCTTTTCGGCGCGGCGGGGACCGCTTGCTGCGGCACGGCCAGCTTGATCGCGTGGTCCAGCTGCGGCGCCTTGATGGCGGTGGGAGCATCTGCCTGGGCTTGCTGGCTGTTGCGTTGCGTCTGGCTCAGCGATTCCTGTTCCCGTGCCAGCAACTGGCGGCTTTGCGCCAGCTGTTCACTGTCGCGCTGTACCTGATTCTGGCCTTGCTCGACCCGGCGTTGCGCCGTGGCCAGCGAGGCTTGCAAGTTGTTGACGGACGTTAGCGTGACCACATTGTTCACCTTTGAAAGTATGTCCAGGCGTGCAGGGATGGGGGAAGCCCGGGCGGATGTGCTGCGCCAGGCATCATTGTTCGAACATGCCAGGCGGTAATCTTTACCTGCATCAAGAGTAGGACAAATTCTCGCACAGTTCCAGTAAATTATGTTTTCTTGATAATGCTAACGTGCGCGCCTTGCATGCCCAAGCCGGCATCCTTAAGTTGCTGCCGCACTAATCAAAGTGAGTACCCGCTGTCGCTTCTTACCTTGTCTTGACTGCTAGCGCCGATGTGGCGCTACGGAGAGGGTGGAAGTGCTCGCATTCAAAACGTTGCTTTTTAAATAGTCAATGTATTGTTGTTTTTATACCATGTCTGCGCACGCTAATGCGCGGCCTGTTTGGCGCTCTGGGCTATAATTGACGGTCAGAGTTGGTTTCTTTTGCCATACAGACAGGTAGTTAACATGAATCTCAAGAGCCTCGCAATTGCCCTCGGCATGTCGAAAACGACAGTCAGCAGGGCGTTGAACGGCTATCCGGAAGTCAATTCCCGCACCCGTGAAATCGTCCTGGCCGCCGCCAAGAAAGTCGGCTACCGGCCCAACCCGCTGGCGCGCAGCCTGGCCGTCGGCCGCACGAATGTGCTGGGCATGATCTATCCCCTGCTGCCGAGCGACCTGGGCGACAGCGTCTTTCTTTCCGTGGTGAATGGCATGTCGGACGCCGTGGAAGCATCGAAGATGAGTTTGATCATCGCTCCCGTTTCGCCGCAGAACGAACAGCCCTCGTATGAAACCATGGTGCGCGGACGCCAGGTCGATGGCCTGGTGGTGGGCCGCACCAAGGTGGTCGACGAGCGCATCGCCTACCTGACGAAGGTCGGCTTTCCTTTTGTGGCGAACGGCCGCACGCGCATCGATGCGCCGTATGCGTATTTTGACTACGACAACGATACGGGTATCGACCTGGCCGTGTCTTTCCTGGCGGCACACGGCCACCAGCGCATTGCCCTGCTGAGCGCACCGCTGGATCTGCACTTCGCGTATGAACGCAAGGAAAGCTTTATCCGCTGCATGGCGCAAGCGGGCTTGCCGGTCGATCCCGCCTATCTGCTCGACAATACTTTTGATCGCCGCAGCGGTTACCAGGCCATGCAGCAATTGCTGGCCTGCTCGCCCCGTCCCACGGCCGTCATCGTCGACAACCACTTGTCCGGCGTGGGCGTGGTGCGCGCACTGATGGATGCGGGCATCGAGATCGGCAAGGAAATCTCCGTCATTGTCTGGGGTAATGTGGAAGATACCTTGATCGGCATCAACGTCACCACCATCGACCAGCCCGACCTGCGCCGCGCCGGCGCCAAGATGGTGGAGATGCTGCAATCCCTGCTGGCCGGCACGCCGCCGGAACGGCTGCAGGAAATCTGGCAACCGGTGCTGTTGCCGGGGGCGACGGTGGGGCGCTGTCCTGAATGAAAAAAAACGCAGAGCCGAGGCTCTGCGTTGTCATGTCAAGCCCAGCTGACCGGCTTATGCCGCGTGCTTGCTGCCGTCCGCCAGCTTGGCCAGCAATCTCGCCTTGTCCTGGCGATACGTGGCAACGGCCGCTTCCTTGACGTGGCCGAAGCCGCGGATTTTCTCGGGCAGCGACGCCAGTTCCACGCAGGTGGCCAGGTTCTCCGCCGTCAGGTTGACCAGCAGTCCCGCCAGCAGTTCGCGGTATTCGACGATCAGCGCGCGTTCCATCTTGCGCTCGGCCGTATAACCGAAGACGTCGAAGGTACCGCCGCGCAGCCCCTTGGCTTTCGCCAGCAGCTTGAAGGCGCGCCACATCCAGGAACCGAACTCCGCTTTCACGAGGTGGCCTTTCGCATCTTTTTTCGCGAACAGCGGCGGCGCCAGGTTGAATTTCACGGAGAAATTCCCCTCGAACTGCTGCTGCAATTGCTCCACGAAACGGCCATCCGTGTACAGGCGCGCCACTTCATACTCGTCCTTGTAGGCCAGCAATTTGAAATAGCTCTTGGCAATAGCCATCGACAGCTTCTGGCCCAATCCCAGGGTGTTTTCGCGGTCGCGTACCTGCTTGAGCAGAGTCACATAACCATCCGCATATGCGGCGTTCTGGTAGGCCGTGAGGAACTCCACGCGCTTCTTGATGACGCTATCGAGGCTTTGCGGCATTTGCACGATGATCGCTTGCGTGGGCGTGGCGATCTGCGTGACACGGCGCACGTCGACGGCGGCGCGGCGGCCCCACAGGAAACTTTTCTTGTTCGATTCGATGCCCACGCCATTCAATTCGATGGCGCGCAGCAAGGCCGCTTCCGTCAACGGGATACGCCCCTTTTGCCAGGCGTAGCCGAGCATGAACAGGTTGGCGGCGATCGAGTCGCCCATCAGCGCGGTGGCCAGTTTTGTAGCATCGATAAAGTCGGCTGCCTCGGCGCCGCCGACGGATTCCTCGATCAGCTGGCGCACTTCCGCCGTTGGATATTGCCAGTCGGCATTTTGCGCAAACGTGCCTGGCGGCTGCTCATGCAGGTTGACGACGGCCAGGCTGCGGCCCGGACGCATTTTCGACACGGCGTCCTGCGCGCCGGCCGTCAGCATGTCGCAGCCTAAAATCAGGTCCGCTTCGCCCGTGGCGATGCGCTGGGCGCGGATGTGCGCGGGAGACCTGGCGATTTTCACGTGCGAGGTGACGGAACCGTTCTTTTGCGACATGCCCGTCATGTCCAGCACGGACGCGCCCTTGCCTTCCAGGTGGGCCGCCATGCCCATCAGGGCGCCCACGGTGATGACGCCCGTGCCGCCGATGCCGTTGATCAGGATATTGTACGGCGCGTCGCAGGCGGGCAGGACCGGTTCCGGCAGCGGGCCGAAGTTGTCCGTCTCGCCCGCTTTGCTGGCACCCGTCTTGGTCTTTTTCAGGCTGCCGCCCTCGACCGTGACGAAGCTGGGGCAGAAACCCTTGGCGCACGAATAATCCTTGTTGCACGAGGATTGGTCGATGGTGCGCTTGCGGCCAAATTCCGTTTCCTTCGGCAGGATCGACACGCAGTTCGATTGCACGCCGCAGTCGCCGCAGCCTTCGCAGACCGCGTCGTTGATGACCATGCGTTTGGCCAGGTCAGGGTATTCGCCCTTTTTCCTGCGCCGGCGTTTCTCGGCCGCGCACGTCTGGTCGTAGATCAGCACGGATACGCCTTGCACTTCGCGCAATTCGCGCTGCACGGCATCCATATCCTTGCGGTCGTGCAAGGTTACGTGGGCGGGCAGGTTGCTGCGGTCGCTGTAGCGCGACAGGTCTTCCGTCACCAGCGCGATGCGCGCGATGCCTTCGGCCGCCACTTGCTGCGCCATCATGGGCACGGTGATCAACCCGTCCACGGGCTGGCCGCCCGTCATGGCGACGGCGTCGTTGTACAGAATCTTGTAGGTGATGTTGACCTTGGCGGCCTGCGCGGCGCGGATGGCCAGGTAGCCGGAATGAAAGTAGGTGCCGTCGCCCAGGTTCTGGAACACGTGCGGCAGCTCGGAAAACGCGGCTTGTCCGATCCACGGCGCGCCTTCGCCGCCCATGTGCGTGGTCAGCTTGTTCATTTCCGGGTAGATCGACGTGGCCATCACGTGGCAGCCGATGCCGGCCAGGGCCAGGCTGCCGTCCGGCACCTTGGTCGACGTGTTATGTGGGCAGCCGGAGCAGTAGAAGGCGGGGCGGAACGGCGTGTTCACGGCTTTCTTCAATACCGCATCCTTGGCGTCGAGGAAACTTAATCTCGCCTTGATCAGGTCGCAGGTGACGGGATCGGAAATCAGGCGCGCGATGCGGCTGGCGATGACACGCGCCACTTGCGAGACGGAAAAATCCGCCTTCGAGGTGAGCAGCCATTCGCCGCGCGGCGCCACCCACTCGCCCTTTTCGTCGAATTTGCCGATGACACGCGGGCGCACGTCGTCGCGCCAGTTGTACAGCTGTTCCTTGAGCTGGTATTCGACGATCTGCCGTTTTTCTTCGACGACGAGAATTTCATCGAGGCCTTGCGCGAATTCGCGCACGCTGTCCGGCTCCAGCGGCCACGGCATGGCCACCTTGAACAGGCGCATGCCGACGTCGGCCGCCATCTGCTCGTCGATGCCCAGCTCTTCCAGCGCTTCCAGCACGTCCAGATAGGATTTGCCGGAGGCAATGATGCCCAGCTTGGCGTTCGGGCTGTCGATGGTGGTGTGGTTGAGCTTGTTTTCGCGCGCGTAAGCCAGGGCCGCGTAGATCTTGTAATCCTGCATCAGCGCTTCCTGGTTGCGCGCCTGCTGGCCCAGCGGGATGCTCGACAGGCGCGCGTTCAAGCCGCCTTCGGGCATGACGAAGTCCTGCGGAATCTTGACTTCCACGCGGAATGGATCGGCATCGATGGAAGCCGACGATTCGACCGTGTCGGCCAGCGCCTTGAAAGCCACGGTGCAGCCGGAAAAGCGCGACATGGCCCAGCCGTGGATGCCCAGGTCCAGGTATTCCTGCACGTTGCACGGATACAGGACGGGAATCATCGAGGCGGAGAACAGGTGGTCGGACTGGTGCGGCAGGGTCGAGGAATACGCGCCATGGTCGTCGCCGGCCACCAGCAGCACGCCGCCCAATTTGGAGGTGCCCGCGTGGTTCATGTGCTTGAAGACATCGCCGCAGCGGTCCACGCCGGGGCCCTTGCCGTACCACATGGCAAACACGCCGTCGTACTTGGCCGGGCCGATCAGGTCGACTTGCTGCGAACCCCAGACGGCCGTGGCGGCCAAGTCTTCGTTGACGCCGGGGACGAATTGCACGTGGTGCGCTTCCAGCTGTTTCTTGGCTTTCCACAGGTTTTCGTCGAGGCCGCCCAGGGGCGAGCCCCGGTAGCCGGAAATGAAGCCGGCCGTGTTGAGGCCGGCGGCCTGGTCGCGCAGGCGCTGCATCATGGGCAGGCGCACGAGGGCCTGGATGCCGGACAGGAAGATGGCGCCGGAAGTGGCCGTGTATTTGTCGTCGAGGCTGACGGTGGTCAAACGGGAAGTGTCGGGGGGCGTAGATGGCGCGGCACCGGCGTTTCTAGCGAACGCTGCGGAGCCGTTTTCCGTGGTCACGGACATGGCTGTCTCCAAAAGGGTGTTTCAGATGACGGCTGTACAAGTGGCGCGCCCGGTAAGGCGCGCACTGTGCAGACGGGATGGCCGCGTGTGGGCGGCACATAACCATTTTAAATTTAAAATAGTTAATGTGGTCAGTGTAGAACGAGTCAGGAAAGGGGGCAAATACGCTTTGCCGATGGGGGTATAAGAAATACTTATGCCATGGGCGAGAGTACATTCGCCCCCACCCAGCGCCCGCTGCCGCACAGTTCGGCGGCCACTTGCAGCACGAGGTTTTTCACGGCGTTGCCCGCATTGGTGAGGGGAATGTTTTTCGAGGCGCACAGGGCCACTGTGCGCGACAGCACGGGGCTGTGGATGGCGTAGCTGCGCATGGCGCCGCTGTCCAGCTCGGCCAGCAGGGGGGCGGCGGGCAGGATGGTGGCTCCCATGCCGGCCAGGATGGCCGATTTCAGGATGGCGATCGAGTTGATCTCGATCACGTTGGCCGTTTCCAGGCCCAGTTCGCGCGCGCGGCTGTCGATGCGCGGGCGCACGCCATGCTGCAGGCCGGGAAGGATCAGGGTGGCGCTCAAGGCTTGCTGGAACGACACGGCATGGCCGGCGGGGGCGAATGGCGAATCGCTGCGGCAGATGAAACGCATCTCTTCTTCCACCAGCGGGCTGCAGGCAAACGGCGTGAGCTGGCCATCGTCGAACAGCACGGCCAGGTTGATGCGGCCCGATTTGAGCTGTTCATTGAGGTTGCCCGTGATTTCTTCCGTCAATTGCAGGGTGATTTCGGGATAGCGTTCGCGCGCGGCCAGCAGCAGGGGCAGGGCCAGGGCACCGGAGATGCTGTGCGGCAAGCCCAGGGTGACATTGCCGGACGGCCGCGTGGCGCTTTGCGTGACGGCCGAGCGGGCGTCGGCCACCTGTTTCAGGATCGCTTGCGCATGTTCGTAAAACACCTTGCCCGCATCCGTGCTGAGCACGCCCTGGGCCGAGCGGTGCAGCAGCTGCACGCCCAGTTCCTCTTCCAGCTGGCGCAGCTGCTGTGTCAGGGCCGGCTGGGCCACGTGCAGGATCAGGGCCGCGCGCGACAGCGAGCCGTGGTCGACGATGGCAACAAAGTAGCGTAATTGGCGCAGTTCCATGGGTCCCAGAAGCGGTGCGTTGAGCGGAAAAAACACGGTGTTGCGCCGCAGCGCCGAACGCGGCCAGCAGAATAACAATTTTGTTATACTCATTCTAGCGCCTTCGGTGCTCCAGCCGCGTATTTGTGGGATGACAGCATGCTCAAGAAAGTTGATTCGTCTCAATTAAAAGTGGGCATGTACATTCATGACCTCAGCTGCGACTGGATGACGCATCCATTCGTGCGCAACCGTTTCCTGTTGCGCAGCGACGATGAAATCCGCAAGATCATGCAAGCCGGCATCCACGACGTGGTGATCGACAGCGGCAAGGGCCTCGACGTGCAGGATGCGCCTACCGTGGCGCAGGCACAGGCCACCACCGAGCGCGAACTGGTGCAGATCGCCGCGGCGCCGCAAGTGGTCACGCGCGTGTCGCTGGGCATGGAACTGGCGCGCGCCACGCAAGTGCGGCGGCAGGCGGCCAGCCTGGTGCGCACGGTGATGGCTGATGTGCGCCTGGGCAAGGCTGTCGAGCTGGACCGCGTGCAGCACACGGTGCAGGACATCACCGAATCGATCCTGCGCAATCCCGGTGCCCTCGTCGGCTTGTTGCGCATCAAGACCAAGGATGACTACACCTTTTTGCATTCCGTCAGCGTGTGCGCGCTGCTGGTGGCGTTTTGCCGCTCGCGCGGCATCGATGCGGCCACCACGCACCAGGCTGGCCTCGGTGGCTTGCTGCACGACACGGGCAAGGCCCTGGTGCCCGACAGCGTGCTCAACAAGCCGGGCCCCCTCACGCCGGAAGAATTTGCCCTGATCAAGCGCCATCCGCGCGACGGCTACGACATCCTGCGCCAGTCGCCCGAGGTGGGCGCGATTCCCCTCGACATTGCCCTGCACCACCACGAACGGCGCGATGGCAGCGGCTACCCGGACCAGCTGGCCGGCGACGCCATCAGCGAACTGGCGCAGATGGCCGCCATCGTCGACGTGTATGACGCGCTGACGTCCGACCGCAGCTATCACAAGGGCATCGCCGCCGCCGAAGCCCTGCGCAAGATCTATGAGTGGAGCAAATTCCATTTCAACCCCGTGTTCGCCCAGGATTTCATGCGCTGCGTGGGCATCTATCCGGTCGGCACCATGGTGATGCTGGAATCGGGCCGCCTGGCCGTCGTCATCGAGGCGCACGAAAGCAATCTGCTGGCGCCGAAAGTGAATGTGTTTTTCAGTACGAAGAGCAAGACCTACATCAAGCCGGAAACGGTCGACCTGTCGCGCGGCTTCGGTTTCGGCGGCGGCGACAAGATCGTCGGCCACGAGTCGGCCGCCAAGTGGCAGGTCGATCCCATGCGATTTCTTTCCCTCGCGGATGCTTAGAAGAACTCCGCCGTATCGTTCGAGGTGATGGTGGTCAGCAAGCCCTTGGCGACGAGCTCGTCGTAATGGCAAGCCAGGTTGCGGCCATGGCTCTTGGCGTAATACAAGGCTTGGTCGGCGCGGCCGAGGATGATGACGGGCGCCTCGTAGGCGTTGATGCTGACGAAGCCCACGCTGACGGTCACTCTGCCCACTTGCGGGAAGTCGTGCGCTTCGACATTGGTGCGGAAGCGGTCGATGATTTTCTGCGCATTTTCCAGGGTGATCGAGCGCAGCAGCACGACGAATTCCTCGCCGCCGAAGCGGAAGATGCGGTCTTGCGAGCGGAACGACGATTGCAGCTGGTTGGCGATCAGGATCAGCACTTCATCGCCATACAGGTGGCCAAATTTATCATTGACCAGTTTGAAATGATCGACGTCGATCACGGCCAGCCATTGCCGTTCCGTGTCCGTATGGTGGCGCCGTTCTGCATCGACGGGAAGCGGCTTTTCCGCCTCCGGTTCGCCGCGGCTTTGCAGGATTTTCGCCAGCTGGTCGTCGAAGGTCTTGCGGTTCAACAAGCCGGTGAGCGAATCGCGTTCGCTGTAGTCGAGCAGGTTCTGGAAATTGCGGTACACGCTGACGATGCCGCCGATCACCTGGATGGTGGCGCCCGTGTACGGCGTGGGGTTGGTGATTTCCAGGCAGGTGGTGACCTGGTCGCCGATCCAGATGGGCAGCCACAGCAGGTGGCGGCCGTCGGCGCACAGGGTGTCGGCGCTTGCTTCATGGCGCTTGATGCAGGCGGCCAGGGCCGGGTAGTCCGACAGCGGTTCGCCTGGCAGAGTCGGGTCGTAATGCTCTTCCATGCGGGCCACGCTGCCCGCCACGATGATGGCCCGCGACCGCACAAACACCTGGCCACGCACGGTGGTCAGGGCCAGCACACGGGTCTGCGACGCGGCAGCGAGTTCCTGGACGGCCGAGATCACGGAGATGTCGAGCATCGTGTGGTCGCGGTGCCCGGTCATGTCCACCATGTGTTTCAGTAGGGAATCCATTGTCGATCTCTGGAAAGTAGTCACACAAGTGTCGTCATACCAGCATTGCATCAAGCAAGAGCATGTTCGCGTCCGTCTACAAGAAGCCAAGATTTATTTGGTGGCATGACGCTCTTTACCGCCGGGCGAGAGGCCTTTCCAAAGAAGAGCTAAGCAGGATAATGTCTTTTTGCCTAATAGGCAATTAACGTATGCAATATTTCATGTAAATACATGAGATTCATGCACTGCATTGCAAAAAACTTGCCCTGACGAAGGCTTTCAATCCGGATCGCAACATTTGTTTGCGCCAGCCGGCATTTCAACAGGGTTTGATAATTTCCATATGGAAACTTGTGGCGCGTCAATTTGCCAAAACGTGGACGCTTTATAGTCAATGCAATGGCGCAGAAATTTACGGCAGGAAACATATTAGCAGGAATGGGCAATGTTTCACACCCGATTGCGCCAGGGACTTGTGATTCACTTTTGGGAGCTTGTCATGCATACCTTCCTGTCGGCAGTACAGCAGTTTGTCAAGGATGAGGATGGCATTACGGCAATCGAATACGGCTTGATTGCGGCGTTGATGGCTACCGCCATCACGGCCGGTTTCTTGCTGATCAAGACCAACTTGCTGGCCGTCCTCACCGACATTTCGTCGAACCTGGTGTTGACGCCCTAAGCGGGTGCCCGCCGCTGGCCGGCCAGTGGCGGGTTTTTTTCAGGAGGTGTCGCATGCCTGCCTATGCCGTATTCGACCTGCTGTTGCTGTGCTTCGTGACGGGGG
Organism: Janthinobacterium lividum; assembly: GCF_034424625.1. Classification (NCBI taxonomy): domain Bacteria; kingdom Pseudomonadati; phylum Pseudomonadota; class Betaproteobacteria; order Burkholderiales; family Oxalobacteraceae; genus Janthinobacterium; species Janthinobacterium lividum. Next base: position 545,640 of record NZ_CP139976.1, read on the forward strand.
CCGCCGTCAGTGATTTGATCCGCCGCAAGATACCGAATGGTGTGGTGTTGTCCGGCATCCTTGCCGCCCTGGTGCTGCACATGTGGCTGTGGCCGCAAAACGTGCTGCCGCTGTGGCTGGGCGGCATGGCCACGGGCTTTTTCCTGTTTCTACCGCTGTACGTGCTGCGCGGCATGGCTGCCGGCGACGTCAAGCTGATCGCCATGGCGGGCGCCTTTGCCGGTCCCTGGCCCGTGCTGCAGATCTGTTTCGCCACGTTTGTCCTGGGCGGCCTGATGGCCGTGCTGATGATCACCTGGCAGGGCAAGTGGCGCGCCTGCCTCGGCAATCTGCGCCAACTGCTGTGGCCGATGATCGCGCGCATGGCCGGCATTCCCCTGGCGCCAAACGCACTGGGCAGCGGCGCCAGCGTGGGCAACATGCCCTACGGACTGGCCATTGCCCTGGGCTGCCTGCTGGTGCAAGGGCGGCATTATTTCTGATTGGTATTCATTGCTCTTGATCAATGGGCACCGGTCCCCGCTCGCTAGAATGAATTCTGTTGAATGCAGTCTTAACCGGCTAGGAGGCGCAGCATGACCGAGGTCGACTATTCCATGAGCACCGAGAGTGCGCCGCGCCCTGCCGATGCGAACCTGATGCCGCCCTTGCCGCCGCAGCCGAAGAGCTTGCGTGAAACGGGACTGGAGCGGCCCCTGGTGGTTGAACTGATCGCCAAGCTGATGTTTGTGAGCGGCAAGACGCACCTGTCCGCACTGACGACGCGCTTGCGCCTGTCGATCAATGTCTTGCGCGAAGTGCTCGATTTCATGGTGACGGAACAGATGGCCGAAGTGGCCTGGCGCGGGGAATCCGATATCGACGTGCAGTACCAGCTGACGAGCGCCGGCAAGCAGCGCGCCAGCGCCTTCCTCGAGCGCTGCGCGTATATCGGCGCCGCGCCCGTTACCCTGGACGCGTACCGCGCCATGGTGGCGCGCCAGTCGTGGCTGGCGCAGGAACAGCGCGTCGGCAGCGATGACCTGGCTGCCGTGCTGGGTGGCGCCCACGCGGGGCCGGGCATGCTCGACGTGGTCGGCGCGGCCCTGCATTCGGGGCGCTCGCTGCTGCTGTACGGTCCGCCCGGCAGCGGCAAGTCGACCCTGGCGCTGCAGCTGGGACAATTGCTGCACGGGCTGGTCGCCGTGCCGTACGCCGTCATCGTCGGCCACGACATCATCCAGTTGTACGATCCGGCCCAGCACTTGCCGCCCGCACCGCAGCATGTCAGCCATGCGCGCCAGGCGCTGGAGCGGCGCAGCACGGACATCCGCTGGGTACTGTGCCAGCGTCCCGTGATCCACGTGGGCGCCGAGCTCGACGCCGGCATGCTGGAACTGCGGCTCGACGCCAGCGGCGGCTGCTACCATGCGCCGCCCCATGTGCGCGCCAACAATGGCATGCTGATCATCGACGACCTGGGCCGCCAGCGCCTGGGCGCGCCGGAATTGCTGACGCGGCTGATGCAGCCGCTGGCGCACGGCAGCGACCAGCTGGGCTTGCCCGGCGGCGTACAGATCAGCGTGCCGTTCGACAATGCCCTCGTGCTGGCCACGAACGTGCCGCCGGGCGAGCTGTTTGACGCCGCCTTGCTGCGCCGCATCGGCTACAAGGTGCACGTGGGGCCGCTGGCCGAGAGCGCCTATCGCGCGCTGTTCCGCCAGCAATGCCGGCTGGCCGGCATGGCCATCGACGAGCTGGCCCTGAACCATCTGCTGCACCTGCATGGCGCGCAGGGACGGCCCCTGCTGGCCAGTTATCCGCAGGAATTGCTGGCGCGCATAGGCGACTTCGCCGGCTTTGCCGGCTGCGAAGCGCGCCTGACGGTGGGCGCCCTGGAACAGGCCTGGGGCAGCCTGTTTGCCAGCTGCGATATGCCGGCCGCCAGCCTGTGCGAGCGTATCGTATGAAAAACCGGCGCGCCCTCCTGATGATGGGCCTGGCGGTCGTGCTGGGTCTGTTGGCCGTGCTGCTGGCCTCGCACTGGCTGTTGCGCCAGACGCCGGCCGGCAAGGGCAAGATCGTCGTCGCCGCCAGCGATGTCAACCTGGGCCAGCGCCTGGCGCCCGAGATGCTGCGCCTGGCAGAGTGGCCGGCGGAAAGCTTGCCGCAAGGCGCGCTGCAAGACCCGGCAAAACTGGCGGGACGGGTGCTGAAAACCAGCGTGCTGCGCGGCGAACCGCTGAGCGAAGCCAAGCTGGCGCCGGCCGGCACCCTGGGCGGCCTGTCGGCCCTGATCACGGAAGGGCGGCGCGCCATTACCGTGCGCGTCAACGATGTGATCGGCGTGGCCGGCTTCGCCTTGCCGGGCAACTATGTCGACATCATCGTGAGCACGCAGCAGGATTCTGGCGACCGCGCCTTTCCGCAAAGCCGCAACATTTCCAAGATCGTGCTCGAACGCATCCTCGTGCTGGCCGTGGCGCAGGAAGTGGGGCGCGACGAGACCAAGCCGCGCGTGGTCAATGCGGTGACCCTGGAAGTGACGCCGGAACAGGCGGAAAACCTGGACCTGGCGCGCAGCGTGGGCAGCCTGTCGCTGGTGCTGCGCAACCAGGTCGACCCGCAGCCGGGCGTGACGGCGGGCGCCACCAAGCTGACCCTGCTGGGCGGGCCGCACGAAGCGAACGAGCCCGCTCCTGCCGCCGCACCCGTGCTGGCCGCAGCGCCGCGTCCGGTGCGCGTGGCCAAGGCGCCGCCGGAGCCAACGCGCCAGTGCAGCGGCCTCATCGATGGAACGCGCCAGTCGCGCGAATGTTTTTAGCCAACCATGGACACGCTCATGAACCGCGCCCTGCTGATACTGTGCTGCCTGCTGTCGCCGCTTGCCGGCGCGGCGGCCGATCCTGGCCCGCGCTGCGGCGGTGAAGCGGCCTCGCCCGGCAACCTGCAGTTGCAGGTGGGCAAGTCGAGCATGCTGCGCCTGCCCGAGGCGGTGCTGGCCCGCAGCGTCGGCAATCCTGCCGTGGTGCAAGCCATGCTGGTGGCGCCCGACACCTTGTATGTGGTCGGCGTCGACGTGGGCAGCACGAACATGATCATCCAGGGACGCAGCGGCGTGTGCAGCGTGGTGAACGTCAGCGTCAGCATGGACCCGGCCGGCTTGCAGGCAACCCTGGCGGCGCTGATGCCGGACGAAAAAGCCATCCGCGTCACGGCCGTGGCCGACACCCTGGTGCTGTCGGGCACGGTGCAGGACGCGGGCGCCGTGCTGCGCGCCGTCGAGCTGGCGCATGCGTACGTGCGCCGTGCCACGGTGCCGCTGGCGCTGCCCAAGCCCGCCGATGGCGCCGCCATGCCGCCCGCCGCCACGGCGCCCGCTGGCGGCGCGGGCAGCGCGAACAGCCGCATCATCAACATGCTCGACGTCAGTGCGCCGCAGCAAGTGATGCTGGCCGTGCAGATCGCGGAAGTGTCGAAGTCGCTGCTGGAACGGCTGGAAGTGGGCGCCACCCTGCGCTTTGCTTCCGGCAGCTGGGCCACCACCTTGCTGTCGAATTTCTTGAGCGGCACGGCCAACGGCTTGCTCGACGTGCGCAAGTCGAATGGCCAGCAGCTGACCATCGAGGCGCAGAAACAGGATGGCCTGGTGCGCATCCTGGCCGAACCGACGGTGATGGCGATCAGCGGGCAAGAGGGCAGTTTTCTCGCCGGCGGCAAGATCTTCATTCCCGTCGGCCAGGACAACAACAAGATCACGCTGGAAGAGCGCGAATACGGTGTCGGCCTGCGTTTTACGCCGACCGTGCTGTCGGGCGGGCGCATCAATCTGAAGGTGGCGCCGGAAGTGTCGGAACTGTCGCGCGAGGGGGTGGGTATTTCCGCCGCCGGCGTCAGCGGGCGCTCGATTTTGCCCGTCATCACCACGCGGCGCGCCTCGACCACGGTGCAGCTGTACGACGGCCAGAGCTATGCCATCGGCGGCTTGATCAAGAACAATCAGGTGAGCAACATCACGGGCTTGCCCTGGCTGAGCGAAGTACCGATCCTCGGCGCGCTGTTTCGCAGCACGGATTTCCAGCACGACCGCACGGAATTATTGTTCGTCATTACCGCACACCTGGTCAAACCGTTGCCGGCCGATGCCGTGCTGCCGACGGCGCAGCTGGCGCCGCCGTCGCGCATGGACTTGATGTTGGGCGGCAAGATGGAAGGGCCTGTGCCCTCGGCGCCGCCGTCCGTGCCGCCACCGCGCGCGGCCAACGGTTTCGAGTTGAAATGAGACGGGGAGATACGCCATGCCGAACTCGCTCTTGACGTCGCTGCGGTGCCTGGCCGCCCTGGCCCTGGCCTTGCAGCTGGCCGCCTGCGCGCACGGCAGCACGCCGCAGCTGGACCGCCGCTTCGGCGACGCCGTGCGCCTGTCCATGGCGCAGCAGGTGCGCGATCCGGCCGGTGCGGGCAATCGCACGCCGGCAGACGGCCTCGACGGCCCCAGCGCGCACGCCGTCATGCAGCGCTACCGCGCCTCGTTTGCCGAACCGAATGCCCAGGCGCCGCAGCCGGTGCAATTCATGCTGGGAGGCGGCAATGGCAAATAGACGCCGGCGCCAGCGCGGGGCGATGCTGATCGCCTTTTCCATCCTGCTCATCGTGGTGCTGGGCTTTATCGGCCTGGCGCTGGACGTGGGGCAAGTCATCGGCCGCAAGACGGAACTGCAGAACCTGGCCGACAACGCGGCGATGGCGGCGGCGGCGGAGCTGGTGGGCACGCCCGAGGGCTTGCTTGCCGCCGTGACGAAAGCCAAGAGCAGTGCGGCCGACCGCAGCGCATGGCGCCGCCGCATGGAAGGCGCGACCTTGTCGGACGCCAGCATCCGCTTCGCCAGTGCTCCCGACGCGCCCGCCAGCGAATGGCATGCGGCGGGCGCCGTGCCCGACGCCGCCACGGCGCTGTTCGTGCGCGTCGATACGCAGGCCAATGATCCCTCGCTGGGGCGGGTGGCGACGGCGTTCCTCGGCGCCTGGTCGCCGGCGCTGCGCACCCTGGACACGGGCGCGCGCGCCGTGGCGGGGCGCAGCAGCTTGAATCTGATGCCGCTGGCTGTCTGCGCGCTGTCGGCCAGTGCCGCCAGCCCGCGCACGAATGCGGCACTGCTGCCGGCCGTCGAACTGCTCGAATATGGCTTTCGCCGCGGCGTGGCGTATAACTTGTTGAAGCTCAATCCGCACGGCCCGGCGGCCGAACATTTCGTGCTCAATCCGCTGGGCCGGCCGGGCGTGGTGGGACCGTCGCAGCAGGTCAGCGAATCGAACGTGCTGCCGTTTGTCTGCAGCGGCACGGTGCTGTATCCGCGCATCGGCAGCGCCCAGGTGCATGTGCACCGGCCTTTTCCCGCCGCGCTGTGGACGGCCTTCAATGCGCGCTTCAACCAGTATCCGGGCAGCGGCTGCCATCCGGTGGTGGCGCCGTCCGACACGAACATCCGCGCCTATCCGAACACGGCGGCGAACTGGTGGATGACGAATGCGCCCGATGCGCCCAGTGCGCTGAGCACGGGCAATCCGCTGCTGTCCGTGGCCGATCCGGAGTCGAATGCGACGCCGCCGGCGGTCGGCAGCTACGGGCCGCTGTGGTCATTTTCCAGGGCGGCCAGGTACAGCAACCCGAAGCCGGCGGGCGGTTATCTGCCGTTTGCCACCACCGACTGGCCCAAGCTGTACCCGGCCACGCCGGCCGCCCCGGCCGCCAAATCCAGCTATCCGACCGACAAGTCGCCGTACCTGACGCTGGCGTACCAGACGGCGCCGACCGGCAACGCGGGCCTGGCGCAGCGGCGTTTGCTGCACATTGCGCTGCTCGCCTGTCCCGTGCCGGCCGGCAGCGACGTGCTGGCCCAGGTGCTGGGCATCGGCCGCTTCTTCATGACGGCGCCGGCCAGCAATGGCGTGCTGAGCGCCGAATTTACCGGCCTGGCAGCCGAGGGATCGCTGATCGGCCCGGCGGAGCTGCTGCAATGAAGTCGGCCTGCCGTGCGCCAGGCCGCCAGGGCGGTGTCGCCGCCATCGAGCTGGCGCTGATCCTGCTGTTTTTCATGGGACTGCTGCCCTTCGTGCTGCTGTTCGGCCGCGCGCTGCTGGTGTACACGGCCCTGCAAAAAAGCGTGCACGATGCGGCGCGCTACATGGCGACCATGCCGCTGCCGCAGATGGGCAGCATCGGCACGGCGAACCAGGGCGCCGCCCTGGCCCGGCAGATGGTGGTCGATGCGATGGCGGAAAGCTGGCCCGACATGGAGGCCGCCAGGGTCAACGTGGACTGCGTGTATGCCGACGATTCCTATGGCTGCGGCAGCTATGCGACGGCGCCGCTGCAGGTGCGCATCAAGGTCACCGTGGACATGCCGGTGGATTTCCTGCCTGAGCTGACCCGCAAGTGGCTGCCGCAGCTGGAGCCGATTCCCCTGCGCGCCAATGCGACATTGCGCTATGTTAATTAACCTGCCCTCCCGCCGGCAACGCCAGGGCGGCGTCTTCGCCGTCGAATTCGCCATGCTGGCGCTGCTGTTCTTTTTGTTCCTGTTTGCCATGCTGGAAATGGCGCGCGCCGTGTACGTGTGGAACATGGTGCATGAGATCACCCGGCGCGCGGCGCGCGCTGCCGCTGTCACCGATTTCAGCAATGCCGGCGCCTTGCAAGCCGTGCGCACGCAAGCCGTGCTGCGCGCCACGCCGGGCACGCTTCCGCTGGGCGGCGGCATCGGCGACGCGCATGTGCGCATCGATTATTTGTCGGAGAGCAGCGGCGGCGCCGCGCTGGCGGCAGTGCCGGTGACGGTGCTGCCGGGCTGCCCGCAACGCAACCGCATCAATTGCCTGGACGATCCGCATGGCGCCAGCTGCATCCGCTTCGTACGCGCGCGCCTGTGCCTGCCGGGTCTCGGCGCGCGCTGCGAGGGTGTGCCCTACCGGCCCATCCTGCCGCTGCTGGGGGTGATGTTTCCTTCCGGCGCAGGCGCCATACGTTTGCCCAGCGGGACCACCATGGCGGTGGCCGAGTCGCTGGGCTATCCGGACAATCCCGGTTTTTGTCCATGAGCGCCGCTCCGCTGGCGCAGCCGAATGTGTTGCCTTGAATGAAGGAGGGGCGATGAAAGCCTTGGTGATTACCCGCGACGCCAGCTTGCACGATGAAATCGCGGCGCAAGGCGCGGCCCGCATGCCCGTGCTGCGGCTGCTGGAGCGGCGCAGCGGCCTGCGCGACGCCGTCGAGCGCATGCTGGCCGAAGCGCCGGAACTGGTGATCGTCGACGCCAGCGGCATCGATGCCGACGAAGCCGACCTGCTCGAGCGCCTGGCGCGCCAGTATCCGCTGGCCGTGCTGATGCTGCTCACGCGCGGCCAGCAGCAGGATGTCCTGATACGCGCCATGCGCGCCGGCATGCGCGAAGTGCTGCAGCTGCCGCTGGTGCACAAGGCCTTTCACGAGGCGATGGACAGGGTCGATATCCAGGCCGGCGTGACGCAGATGCGCGATGGCAAAGTGCTCGCCTTCATCTCGTGCAAGGGCGGCAGCGGCGCCACCTTCTTGTCGACGAATTTTTCCTATGCGATGGCGACACTGGCCGGCTGCAAGGTGCTCTTGATCGACCTGCACGGCCAGTTCGGCGACGCCACCCTGTATGTCTCGGACCAGAAGCCGGCCATGACCTTGTCCGATATCTGCGCGCAGATCGCGCGCATGGACGGCGCCTTTCTCGCCTCGTGCCTGGTGCACGTGACGCCGAACTTCGGCGTGCTGGCGGCGGCCGACGATCCCGCGCACAAGGTCGACATGCAGCCCGAGCACATGGACCGCATCCTGGCCGTGGCGCGCCAGCACTACGACTATATCGTGCTCGACGTGGGGCGCCAGATCGACGCGCTGTCGCTGCGCGCGCTCGACAACGCCGACGCCATCTATCCGGTGCTGCAGCTGGCTTTGCCCGACATCCGCGACGGGCGCCGCCTGCTCGACATCTTCCGCTCGCTCGGCTATCCGGGCGAGCGCCTGCGCCTGATCGTCAACCGCTATGAAAAGGGCGGCCGCCTGCGCCTGGCGGACCTGGAGCAGGCGCTGGGCGCGGAAGTGGTGCACACGGTGCCCAACGATTACATCGCCGCCACCGATTCCGTCAACCAGGGCATCCCGCTGCTGCAGCTGTCGCGCACCAGCGCCGTGGCGCGCAGCCTGGCCGAACTGGTGGAACTGGTGACGGCGCGCCGCGTGACGGAAAGCCGCGGCCTGTTCGACCGCCTGTTCAGCCGCAGCGAGGCTTAGGACAGGAAGAGATGTCAAGGCTCCCGCCGGGAGCCATCATGGGAGCCGAGATGACTTTACGCGAACGCCTGGCGGCAAATGAAACGGTGCGCCCCGCCACCAACGCACAAGGTGCGCTGGCGCTGCACGCCTACCAGGAACTGAAAAAAACCATGCACCAGACGATACTCGACCGTATCGACCTGGAACGCCTGAAGCGCCTGACGGCCGAGCAGTTCAAGCACGAGCTGGCGCTGCTGGTGCAGCGCGTGATCGAGGAAGAGCGCATCGTGCTGAACCAGCACGAGCGGCATAGCCTGGTGCTCGACATCCAGCACGAGATGCTGGGCTTCGGCCCGCTGGAACCGTTGCTGGCCGATGCCAGCGTGTCCGACATCCTCGTCAATACCTGCGACAAGGTGTATGTGGAGCGGGGCGGGCGGCTGCAGTTGACGGACGTGACCTTCCACGACAATGCGCACCTGATGAAGATCATCGAAAAGATCGTCTCGCGCGTGGGACGGCGGGTCGACGAATCGAGTCCGATGGTCGACGCGCGCCTGCCGGACGGTTCCAGGGTCAATGCCATCATTCCGCCGCTGGCCGTCGATGGCCCGATCCTGTCGATCCGGCGCTTTGCCGTGCAGCCGCTGACGATCGCTAACCTGCTCGACTACAAAAGCCTGACGCCGCCCATGGTGCAGGTGCTGCAGGCGCTGGGGCAGGCCAAGGTCAACATCCTGATTTCGGGCGGCACGGGCAGCGGCAAGACGACCCTGCTCAACGTGCTGTCCGGCTTCATTCCCGGCAGCGAGCGTATCGTCACCATCGAGGATGCGGCCGAACTGGCGCTGCGCCAGCCGCACGTGGTGCGCCTGGAAACGCGCCCGCCGAATATCGAGGGCAAGGGAGAAGTGAGCCAGCGCGCGCTGGTGCGCAACGCGCTGCGCATGCGGCCCGACCGCATCATCCTGGGCGAGGTGCGCGGCGCCGAGGCGCTCGACATGCTGCAGGCGATGAACACGGGCCATGAAGGATCGCTGGCGACCATCCACTCGAACACGGCGCGCGACGCGCTGGCGCGGCTGGAAAACATGGTCGGCATGGCCAGCGTGAACCTGACGCCGCGCGCCACGCGCCAGCAGATCTGTTCGGCCGTGACGGTGGTGATGCAGGTGTCGCGCCTGACGGATGGCGCGCGCAAGCTGGTCAGCCTGCAGGAAGTGACGGGTATGGAAGGCGACATCATCGCCATGCATGAAATCTTCCGCTTCGAGCAGACGGGCGTCGATGCCGCCGGCAAGGTGCTCGGTCACTTTTGCGCCACGGGCGTGCGGCCCCGCTTCACGGAGCGCCTGCGCATGTTTGGCGCGCCCGTGCCGGACACTGTCTTCGATCCCGACCGCATCTACGAATAAGGAGGGGAATCATGGACCTGGTGTTCTACGGCTTTGCCGTGCTGCTGTTCGCCGCCTGCATCCTGATGGTGGAGGGCGCCTGGCTGTGGTGGTCGGGCACGCACGGCAGCGCGGCGCGGCGCATCAACCGGCGCTTGCGGCTGATGGCGGCGCGCGGCGAGGCGGGCGGCGAGCGGGTCTCGATCCTCAAGCAGCGCCGCTATGCGCGCTCGCCCGGCCTCGAGCGTTTGCTGCGGCGCCTGCCGCAGGCGGCACGGCTCGACCACCTGCTGCTGCAATCGGGCTTGTCCTGGTCGGTGGCGCAGTTCCTGGGCGGCGCGGGCGGCTTGCTGCTGGTGGCGCTGCTGTGGCTGGCCATCTGGCCCATGCCGCTGCCTGGCGCTTTGCTGCTGCTGGGCGTGGCAGGCGGCGGGCCGTGCATGGTCGTGCTGCGCGCGCGCGCCGCGCGGCTGAAAAAGATCGAGGCGCAATTGCCGGAAGCGGCCGATTTCCTGGCCCGCGCGCTGCGCGCCGGACACTCGTTTTCGAATGTGCTGCAGATGGTGGGCGATGAACTCAATGAGCCGATCAGCGGCGAATTCAAGATGGCGCACGAAGAGATCAATTACGGCGTGCCGATGAACGAGGCGCTGCAAAACCTGGCCGCGCGCATCCCGTTGACGGACTTGCGCTACCTCGTCATCGCCGTGCTGGTGCAGCGTGAATCGGGCGGGAACCTGGCCGAAGTGCTGGTCAGCATCGCGCGCATCATCCGTGCCCGCTTGAAACTGCTGGGACAGGTGCGCGTGCTGTCGGCCGAGGGGCGCATGTCGGCCTGGGTGCTGGGCTTGATGCCGGTGGTGATGATCGGCGTCATGGCGCTGGTCAATCCGCAATACATCAGCTTGCTGTGGACGGATCCCAGCGGCATCAAACTGCTGTGGTACGCGGCCGGCATGGTGGCGCTGGGTGTCGTGTGGATGCGCAACGTGATCCGCATCCGCATCTAAGAGATCGTCTGAAAAAAGTCCATGGCGTTGTTGCGTCGCCTTGTCGTACTGTCGTACTGCCTTCGGCGACACGCCTAGCCCTGAACGTTTTGTCAGTCGATCAACCGGAGGAAATGCCATGACTGGCTCGCAACTGCTGTTTCTGTTGATTGTCTTCGCCGTGGTGGTGGCGCTGGCCCTGCTGGCATGGCTGATCTTCTTTCCCGGTGCCTTGCGCCAGCGCCTGTTCGGTTCCATGGCGCCGGCCGCCAGCGAGGCAGTGGCGGAAAACGGCTGGGTGGAGCGCGTGGCGCGCGTGGCGCAGCCGTTCAGCAAGCTGTCGCTGCCGGAAGAGGGCTGGGAGCGCTCGCCGCTGCGCACGCGCTTCATGAACGCGGGCTGGCGCCAGGCCAGCGCGCCGGCCCTGTACTTCGCCGCGAAAAGCGTGCTGGCCCTGCTGTTTCCCACCGTGCTGGGTCTGTATGCGGCCAGCGCCATGGCGGCGCAGCTGCGCAGCGTGCTATTGCTGCTGCTGTGCGTCAGCGCCACCATCGGCTATTACCTGCCGAACCTGGTGCTGGCCAGCACGGCCAAGCGGCGGCAGCGCGACATCTTTGAAAACATCCCGGATGCGCTCGACTTGCTGACCGTGTGCGTGGAAGCGGGCTTGAGCCTGGAGCGCGCGCTGGTGAAGGTGTCGGGCGAAATCCATATCAAGAGCGTGGTGCTGGCACAGGAGTTGCAGCTGGTGCTGATGGAAATGCGCGCCGGCTTTTCCAAGGAAAAGGCGCTGCGCAACCTGGCCCTGCGCAGCGGCGTGGAAGACGTCGATACCTTGGTCGCCATGTTGATTCAATCGGAACGCTTCGGCACCAGCATGGGCGATTCGCTGCGCGTGCATTCGGAAAACCTGCGCGGCAAGCGCAGCCTGCTGGCCGAGGAGGCGGCAGCGAAGATTGCCCTGAAACTGCTGTTCCCGCTGATCTTTTGCGTTTTTCCCACCCTCATGCTGGTGCTCATGGGGCCGGCCGTGATCGAAGTGTATCGCGTGCTCGTGCCGGCCATGGCCAGCCGCTGAAAGGAGCTACCATGCGCTTGACGATTTCCCGCCTGGCCGCCGCCTGTGCCTGTCTGGGCCTGGGTGCGTGCGCCAGCCACACGGCGCACGCGCCGCGGCTGCCGGCGCCGCCCGCTGCCGCTGCCGATGCGGCCTATGTCGCGGGACGCCAGTATTTTGATGCGGGCGACCTGCCTGCCGCGCAAGCGGCCTACGAGCAAGCCCTGCGCGCCGCGCCGCGCCATGTGAATGCGCGCAACGGCCTGGCCGTGCTGCACGCGCAGCGGGGCGAGCACGATGCGGCGATTGCCCATTGGCTGGCCTTGACGCAGGAGGCGGGCACGCCGCAGCCGCAACAGGCGTATCTGTTCAGCAATCTCGGTCATGCTTATTATCTGAGTGGACGCGATGCGCAAGCCTTGCCCGCGCTGGAACAGGCGTGTCTGCTCGACCCGCTCAATGCGCTGGCCTGGCAGCATCTGGCGCAGGTGCTCGAACGGCTGGGGCAACACGCGCGCGCGGCCGTCATGCGGCGCCAGGCGGCCAGCTTGCAGGAGCACGATTTGCGGCGCGACATGGCCGTCTTGCGCAACGCGGCGCCACCGCAGGGTGTACCCGTGGCCGCGCCGGTGCCGGATGTGCCCGCCATGGCGCGCATCGAGATCACGCAAACCGACGGCATGGCCCGCTTGCAGCGTGTGCCGGCAGCCGTGCGCAGCGTGCCCGTTGCCGTTGCCATACCCCGTCCGCGCCTGGAAATTGTGAATGGCAATGGCGTGCCTGGCCTGGCCGCCGCACTGGCGCGCAGCCTGGCCGGCGCTCCCGTGCAGGTGGTGCGCCTGGCCAATGAAACCAGCTTCCAGGTGGCGCGCACGCGCGTCGAATACCGGCCCGCGCAGGAGCAGGCGGCGCGCCAGCTGGCCCGCCAGTTGGGGATGCAGGTACAAACCCAGGTGCAGACCCAGGCCGCCGATTGTCCTGTCAGCGAGCTGCGCCTGGTACTGGGGCGCGACCTGAGCGATCCGTCCATGCTGCACCGCTATTATCTGCAGCAGTTGCAGCTGGCGCGCCAGGCGCTGGCGCGGCTCGGTTAACACGCCTCTGTTGATGCAAAAGAAACGGCGCCCATGAGGCGCCGTTTTATTTCATGCTGCTGATGATTGTGGTTGGCGGCGCCGCGTAAAAGCCAGGGCCGCCAGTCCCATGCCCAGCAGGAACAGGGTGCCCGGTTCCGGCACGGCCAGGGGATCGATGACGACGATGTCGGTGCGCGTGGACTTGGAAAAGTTCAAGGTATAGCTGCCGGCCGGCAGGGCGAAATTCGAGGTCAGGGAAAACATCGCAAAGCCATTCGTGAAGGCGCGCCCGGTAGCGGGGTCGTTGGTGCCGGCCGTCATGTTCAGGCTGAACGGATCCAGGCTGCCGACCGTATGGTTGCCGTTGACGTCGCTGCCATTGTTGGCATCGCCATCGGGTGCGAACTGGAAGATCACGCCATCGGCATTCGCGTTCGACAGGCAGCCGACGGGGCTGGCGCTGTTGCAGGAGATATTGAAGATATCCATGATCGACACGTTCGACTTGTCGCCCATGGTCGTCACGCTGGTGCGCAGGTCGCGCCGTCCCATGAAGCTGAAGGTGATGAAGCCGGCGCTCGACAGGGTCAGGTTGACGGAGCCGGTGAGCGTGTCGCCGGCCGTGGATGTGGCGGCACCGACCGTGTTGCGCTGGGCTTCCGCCACGGCGCGCACCGTGGCGCCGCCATTGAGCATGTTGCCGAAGGCATGTGCATCGCCGCGGGCGAACTCCAGGGTGGAACTGGGGCTGGGGGCGTAATTGTTTTGCGGCAAGCCGCTGCAGCCTCCACCCGAGCACACTTGCAGTACGTCGGCGTTGGCGGCCGGTCCTGTATTGACGGCACGCGGATTGACGGCTACGCCGCCTTCGAAAAACGCGCTGTCGCTGGCATTGCGATTCGCGCCGGCCAGCGACAGCGCGCCGGCGCTGGTGGTGATGCGGAAATTGTTCAACTCATTGACGGCCAGGCCGTACGCGCCGGCCTGCGCCTGGCCGCTGGCCAGCAGGCTTGCCGCCGCCAGTGCGCCCAGCCAGCCCAGGGTCTTGCTTCGTGTGTGATCGACGTTCATCGCAGCCTCTTATCGTGGTCAGTCTCGAAAAATCCGGGGGACAAAGAATCCAGGATGACTTGCCTGGATTCATCTCGTAGACAGGGATAAGCAGCTTGCGTGCCACACAAAAAAATCACGTGAAATCAATTGCTTGCGCAAAGCGGACTGAGCTGGCGGAAGCAAAGTGTAAGAAAGGCCGACGCCGCTTGGCGGGCGGCGCCAGCCAGCCTCAGGTGCCCCGGTGATAGCCGAGGTGGCCACCGGAATTGCGTGCGCAGCCGCATCCGATGCGCGCCACTTCCTCGCCCTCCGTCAATTTCCAGTTGGTAATCGTCGTATGCTGCCAGTCGATGTCGCTTTTCTTGACAGGTTTTACCGTCAGGGTGCGTGCTGCCGCATCCGTGTACTCCATCAGCTCCTCATCGTTGGCGATGTCGAAATGGCGGTGGATCAGGGAAATGCCGAAGCGGTCGAGCGCGCCATAGCGTTGCAGCACATCGCGCAGTTCGCGAAAGCAGGCGAGATCCTCGGGCAGCAGCGGATCGACGGCGGAAATATCGGCAACGGGCTGCCATTGCATGGCGTGGATGTTCAGGCTGTGCATGATAGGCTCCTGTGCCCCATGATGATAGGCCCAGGCTGGCAGAGGGGCGCCGGCACGCCTGGCGAAATACCCATCGTGGCCGCAAAACCGCTGCGGCGCTTGCGCCATATCAAAGGTGCGGCACATCGTATCTCGTCCGATCATTGCCCGGTAAAATAGGCCATGGCAAACAAAACCCCCACTTTCCCCGGCGCGCGCACGGGCCGCGGCCAGGTCCTGGCCGTGCTGCTGTCGAACCGCGACCAGTCCGGCGCCGAGCCGCTGCAAGGCCGCGTCTCCCTGGCCGCCATCGTCAAGGCATTGAAACGCAAATATCACTGGCCCATCGAGACGCACAGTTTTCCCGCCAACACGCAGGATGGTCGGGCCAGCTGGGCGACCGTCTACAGCCTGCCGGAAAAGGTCATCGACACCGCGCTGGAGGCCGGCGGCCGGGAGTGGCTGGAAAGCCGGGGAGCGGTCGCGCGGCGGTGAATGCGCCGCCTGCCTTACTCGATCCGTTTACTCGAGCCGGAAGCCGACCTTGAGCGTGACCTGGAAGTGCGCCACCTTGCCGTCGACGATATGTCCCCGCGACTCGGTCACTTCATACCAGTCCATATGCTTGACCGTGAGCGCCGCCTTGGCAACGGCATCGCGTATCGCCTGATCGCTGCTCTCGGTCGATGTGCCAACCAGTTCGATCAGCTTGTAAGTGTGTGCGGACATGATGTTTCCCCAGGTAGGCAAGCCAGACATCGGGAGCCTGCATTGCGCAAGCACGTGCTCATCTTGCGCCTAAATGTGCCGGACGTCATTGCGCGGTGCAGCAACGCGTCAACCTGGATGGCGATGCGTGCCAGTGTTCCGGATGGCTTCCGCGGGCGTGGGAAAAGAAAAAAGGGCTACCAGCCGAAGCGGGTAACCCTTTGATTTCCTACTGAATTCTGGTGCCGACTGCCGGTTTCGAACTGGCCACCTGATGATTACAAATCAACTGCTCTACCAAATGAGCTAAGTCGGCAAAAACTGCGCGTTGCGAATTATACGCTATTTAATGCGTGTCAGGGTCGGGCGGCCGCCTTTTTTTGGTGGCTCGTCGTCGCCGGGCGTGGCGTTGTCGCGTTGTTCGGGGGAGCCGGTCGGCACGGACGACAGGGTGGGACCGCTGGCGGCGGGGGCGAGCACCGGTGGCGGGACGTCGGCCGAGGCCGGGCTGTCCGTCGGTTGCGCGTCCGGGTCATCATTGCCCAGCACGGGCTCGAAGGCCATGCCCTGGCCGTTTTCGTTGGCGTAGATGGCCATCACGTTGTCGACCGGTACGTAGATTTCGCGCGAGACGCCGCCAAAGCGGGCGTGGAAGCGGATGGCGTCGTTGTCCATCTTCAGGCCGCTGGTGGCGCCGAAGCTGATATTGAGCACGATTTCGCCCTTTTTCACGTATTCCATCGGTACCGTGGTGCGCGAATCGACTTTGACCGCGAGATACGGCGTGTAGCCGCTGTCGGTGCACCACTCGTAGATGGCGCGCAGCATATAAGGTTTGGTTGAGATTTCAGACATGGTAGGCACTATGAGGCGGGAGCGCCCCCGCAAGGCGGGCGCACCGGTATTTCAATGAAACGATGGGACAACTATCAATAAAAGAACAAAGAATGACAATTGGCCCAAGATGCCCCAGAAAGCGTAGCGAGCAAGCCCGATATCGGCTTCAGTAACGCAGCCGTACTTTAGTACGGCGAGTAACGCCAAGTCGAGAGCGGGCTGCGCAGTAGCTTTATGGGGATATCTTAACGGCGCATGACCTTTTCGGAAGGGGTCAATGCCTCGATATACGCTGGACGCGAGAAGATGCGTTCGGCGTATTTCATCAGCGGTGCGGCCGTCTTCGACAGTTCGATGCCGTAGTGGTCCAGGCGCCACAGCAGCGGCGCGACAGCCACGTCGAGCATCGAGAATTCGTCGCCCAGCATGTACTTGTTTTTCAGGAACAGCGGCGCCAGGGTCGTCAGGCGGTCGCGGATTTCCGCGCGTGCCTTGTCGTGGGCCTTGTCGTTGCTCTTGGCGCGTTCGCTTTCCAGCACGTGCACGTGCACGAACAGTTCTTTTTCGAAATTGAACAGCATCAGGCGCGCGCGGGCACGCATCAGCGGATCGGCCGGCATCAGTTGCGGATGCGGGAAGCGCTCATCGATGTACTCGTTGATGATGTTCGATTCATACAGGATCAGTTCGCGCTCAACCAGGATAGGCACCTGGCCGTACGGATTCATGGTCGAAATGTCTTCCGGTTTGTTGAACAGGTCGACGTCGCGCACTTCGAAGTCCATGCCTTTTTCAAACAGGACCAGGCGGCAGCGTTGCGAAAATGGGCAGGTTGTACCCGAATAGAGAACCATCATTTTTTATAGTTCCTTAGAAACAAAGGGGGTGAAGCCGCGAACGGCTCACCCCAGGTCGCTTGTCCACTCATGCGGACAACGCAGAAACAGGCATAAACCGGCCTATGGCCGGCGCCTCACTTATTTGACTTCCTTCCAGAACGACGCGTTAAGGCGCCATGCCAGCAGAGCAAAGACCGACAGGAACAGCAGCACCCACACGCCCAGGCGCTTGCGTGTTTGCTGTGCCGGTTCGGCCATCCACTCCATGTAGCCGACCAGGTCGGCTACCGCATTGTCATACTCGATCTTGTTCAACGTACCTGGCTTGACCTGCTCGAAGCCGGCAAATTTGTGGATCTTCTTGCCAGCTTCGTGCGGATCATTCTCTTCCACGAACTTGGCAGTCTGGACACCTTGCAATTCCCATAATACATGCGGCATGGCAACATTCGGCACGACCATGTTGTTCCAGCCGGTCGGACGAGTGTCGTCTTTATAGAACGTACGCAGGTAAGTATACAGGTAGTCGCCGCCTGTGCCAGCGGAAGATGATTTCGCGCGCGAAATTACCGACAAATCCGGCGGTACGACGCCAAAGAAGGCCTTGGCGTCCTGCGGTGCCAGGGCCGTCGTCATCAGGTCGCCTACTTTATCACCGGAGAACAACAGATTCTCCTTGATCTGGATTTCCGTCAAGCCCAGGTCGCGCAGGCGGTTGTAGCGCATCGACACGGCGGCGTGGCAATTCAGGCAATAATTGACGAACAATTTGGCGCCATGTTGCAGCGCTGCCATGTTGGTCTGGCGGTCAGGCGCCTTGTCCAGCGGAAAGCCGCCTTCGCTGGCGAGAGCCATGGCAGGCACGAGGGCCAGGATGGCGAGCAGTTTTTTTGCAATCTTCATATGATGTATGTCCTTTGAGCGTGGCGTGAGAGCGGCTTAGTGCGGGTGAAACGTCACACGCGACGGCACGGTCTTGAACTGGCCCATTGCACTCCACCATGGCATCAACAGGAAGAAGCTGAAGTAAATCAGGGTGCACACTTGCGACACGATGGTCTTCGCATCCGTTGGCGCCTGGGTCCCGAGGTAGCCGAGGATCAGGAACGACAGGCCGAAGATGGCATAGATGTATTTGTGCCAGGTCGGACGGTAGCGGATCGATTTCACGGGCGAATGGTCTAACCATGGCAGGAAGGCCAGGATCACGACGGAACCGCCGAAGAACACCACACCCCAGAATTTCGCATCGAGCACCTGCGGCAGCATGCCGATGATGGCGACGATGGCGATGCCGGCGATGATGGATTTGACGGTCGTCGACAGGCGCGACTTGAGCCAGATGAACACCACGTAGGCAGCCACGACACCCATCAGGACGTACATGAAGTCGGCCGTGGTGGCGCGCAGCACCGAGTAGAACGGCGTGAAGTACCAGGTTGGCGCGATGTGCAGCGGGGTCTTCAGCGAGTCGCCCGGCAGGAAGTTGTTGTATTCCAGGAAGTAGCCGCCCATTTCCGGCGCGAAGAAGACGACGGCGCTGAAAATGACGAGGAAGATCGATACGCCGAACAGGTCATGCACGGTGTAGTAAGGATGCGAAGGGATCGAATCGAGGGGGTGGCCGTCGGCGCCCAGGTTTTCCTTCACTTCGATGCCGTCCGGGTTGCTGGAGCCCACTTCATGCAGGGCGATCAAGTGCGCTGCGACCAAGCCCAGCAGTACCAGCGGGATGGCGATCACGTGGAAGGCGAAGAAGCGGTTCAGGGTGGCGTCGGAAACGACGTAATCGCCGCGGATCCACAGCGACAGGTCAGGGCCGATCAGCGGGATGGCGCCGAACAGGTTGACGATCACTTGTGCGCCCCAGTATGACATCTGGCCCCATGGCAACAGGTAACCGAAGAACGCTTCGGCCATCAGGCACAGGAAGATGGCGAAACCGAACAGCCAGATCAGTTCACGTGGCTTGCGGTACGAGCCGTACAGCAGGCCGCGCGTCATGTGCAGGTAGACGATGATGAAGAAGGCGGAGGCGCCCGTCGAGTGCATGTAGCGCACCAGCCAGCCCCACGGTACTTCGCGCATGATGTACTCGACGGAATTGAAGGCCAGGGCCGCATCCGGTTTGTAGTGCATGGTCAGGAAGATGCCGGTGACGATCTGCAGCACCAGCACCAGCATGGCCAGCGAACCGAAGATGTACCAGAAGTTGAAGTTTTTCGGGGCGTAGTATTTGCCCCATTGATCGTTCCACAGCTTGGTCAGGGGAAAGCGGTCATCGACCCAGCCCAGCGCTTTTTCGGCGACGGGAGCGTCTGCCGGGAACTTCGTTTCTTTGAAAGCAGCCATGATCAAGCCTCGCCTTTCTCGTCTTTACCTATCAGCAATTTAGTGTCGCTCAGGTACATATGGCGCGGCACTTGCAGGTTGTCCGGCGCCGGCTTGTTCTTGAACACGCGGCCTGCCATGTCGAAGGTGGAGCCGTGGCAAGGGCACAGGAAGCCGCCTTCCCAGTCATCGGGCAGCGACGGTTGCGGGCCGGGGGTAAATTTCGAGGAAGGGGAGCAGCCCAGGTGGGTGCAGATGCCGACGGCGACGAGAATTTCAGGCTTGATCGAGCGCGCCTCGTTCATGCAGTACGGCGGCGTGAATTCGGCGGGATTGCGTTGTGAATTGGCATCGGCGACCTTGCCATCGGTTTGCTTGAGCGACGCGATCATTTCCGGCGTGCGCTTGAGGATCCAGACCGGCTTGCCGCGCCATTCGACGGTGCGCATTTCGCCGGGTTGCAAGGTGGTGATGTCTACTTCGACCGGCGCGCCAGCCGCTTTCGCGCGCTCCGACGGCTGGAAGGTGCTTACCAAGGCTCCCGCGGTTGCCAATCCAACTACACTGCCCGCCGCGCACGTGGCGACGAGCAAGCCGCGACGGCCTGAATCGACCTGCTTTTCGTTACTCATGCAAACCCCAATCAGTCAAAATGCGAATCTTTATTATGAGTGGCAGCCGCGAAAAACCCGTCGCCGAAGCTCTTTCCCACTGTTTGCCGCAACCCGCATCTTTGTACGGTAAAGTGGCAACATCCCTGCGGAACTTCGGCCAATGGCGCAGCCCGTGCCAGTTTCTTGTTGATTATCCGGAAGTGAAAAAGCCACTTCTGGCAACCGCAAATTATAAGTGAAGCAAACAACGAATAAAACAAAAACGTTGCTTGTACCATAATTTATATACTTTTGCAGGAGGTGGCTAGTTCTTTCGAACTAGATGCGCACGGCTGTGCCGGAATTGGTCCTGCTGGCAACCACAAGTTGGTGTCCCCAGGAATCAATAGTATGATCGGCATGTTTTTATATCTATCCGAAGGAGAAATTCATGGCAATGATGAAGGAATTTAAAGAATTTGCAATGAAAGGCAATGTCGTCGATCTGGCGGTCGGTGTCATTATCGGCGGCGCCTTCGGCAAGATTGTCGATTCCCTGGTGCAAGACGTGATCATGCCGCCCATCGGCCGCATTTTCGGCGGCCTCGATTTCGCCAATTACTATCTGCCCCTGAATGGCCAGGCGACAACGATGACCCTGGTGGAAGCGAAAAAGGCGGGCGCCGTACTGGCCTACGGTAACTTCCTGACCATTTTGCTCAATTTTGTCATTCTGGCTTTCATCATCTTCCAGATGGTGCGCCTGATGAACAAGGCCCGCCGCAGCGAACCGGTCGCGCCGGCGCCGGCACCGGCCACGCCGGAAGACATCGTGCTGCTGCGTGAAATCCGCGACTCCCTGCAGCAGAACGCACGCAACAGCAACAATCTGGCAAAATAAGTCGTTCCGGCACGGGCCGGCTGACCTGGGCAGAGAACTGTATGCGACGATTCTGGTTATTGTTTGCGCAAACCGTGACGATCGCGTTGGCGCTGTACTTTGTGTACGGCGCGCTGCGCCCGGCCAGCCGGGTACAGCAGCTGGGCTCTCCTGCGAAACCGGTGCCCGTGGTGGAAACGGCGTCCAGCAGCCTGGCGCCCGGTTCCTACCGCGACGCGGCGGCGCGCGCCATGCCCGCCGTCGTCAATATCCTCACCCTGCAAGTACCCAAGCGCGGCGCCCATCCGCTGGCGCGCGATCCCTTCTTCAAACGTTTCTTCGGCGACCGCGACCCGGACGGCGAGGATGGCGAGGACTTGAAAAACAGCCTCGGCTCGGGCGTCATCGTCAGCCATGAAGGCTATGTTCTGACGAATAACCACGTGGTCGAAGGCGCCGACGAAATCGAAGTCGTGCTCACCGATGGCCGCAAGGCGCCCGCCAAGGTCGTGGGCCTGGACCCGGAAACGGACCTGGCTGTCATCAAGATCGACCTCGACAAGCTGCCCGTCATCGTGCTGGGCCAGTCGGAACTGGCGCGCGTGGGCGACGTGGTGCTGGCCATCGGCAACCCGTTCGGCGTGGGCCAGACGGTGACCATGGGCATCATCTCGGCCCTGGGCCGCAACAACCTGCACATCAACAGCTTTGAAAACTTCATCCAGACGGATGCTGCCATCAACTTCGGCAATTCGGGCGGCGCCCTGGTCGATACGCGCGGCAATCTGATCGGCATCAATACGGCGATCTACTCGCAAAGCGGCGGTTCCGTCGGCATCGGCTTCGCCATTCCCGTCTC
Organism: Janthinobacterium lividum; assembly: GCF_034424625.1. Taxonomy (NCBI): domain Bacteria; kingdom Pseudomonadati; phylum Pseudomonadota; class Betaproteobacteria; order Burkholderiales; family Oxalobacteraceae; genus Janthinobacterium; species Janthinobacterium lividum. Next base: position 567,120 of record NZ_CP139976.1, read on the forward strand.
GACGGCCAAAACGGTGATGGAAGCCATCATCAAGGATGGCCACGTGGTGCGTGGCTGGATCGGCGTGGAAACGCAGGACATCACCCCCGAGCTGGCGCAAAGCTTCAACTTGCAGCGCACCAGCGGCGCCATCATCGCCGGCGTGGTGCGCAACGGGCCGGCCGACAAGGCGGGCATCGTGCCCGGCGACATCCTGCTGACGGTGGACGGCAAGCCCGTGGGCGACACGACGGAAATGCTGAACCTGATCGCCCAACTGCCGCCCGGCGGAAAAGCTAAAATGACGGTGCTGCGCAAGAATCGCGAAGCGGCGCTCGACGTGATGGTGGGCAAGCGCCCCATCCCGAAAGAGCTTTCCAAATAGTTGCTGATCGGAATTTGACACATGCATGTGCGTGATTTGACCCAATTTTTACGTGAACTGAGCGACAACAACAACCGTCCCTGGTTTGTCATGAACAAGCCCCGCTACGACATCCTGCGCGAGGAATTCCTCGCCCTGGTCACCAGCCTGATCGGTGAGCTGGGCAAGTTTGACCCGGCCGTGAAGTACTGCAATCCGAAGAAGGCGATGTTCCGCATCAACCGCGACGTGCGTTTCGCGCACGACAAGAGCCCGTACAAGACGCGTTTTTCGGCCGCCATCGCGCCGAACGACATGCGCCGTCCCAGCAAGGCGGGCGGCCCCACGTATTATCTGCAGATCGATGGCCAGGGCAACCTGCTGTTCGGCGCCGGCGAATACATGCCGCCACCGGGCCGCCTGAAGGCGCTGCGCGAACACATGGTCAACGACGCGCCAGGTTTCTCCAAAGTGCTGAAGAATAAGCGCTTGAAGGCCCGCTTCGGCACCATCCAGAACGAGGGCAAATTGCAGCGCCCGCCCAAGGGTTTCGAGGCGGATGCCGAACATATCGAATTCATCAAGCTGAAAAGCTTTTTTGTCTGGACCGAAGTGCCGCTGCCCGTCAACGAGCCCGAGAAACTGCTGCCGACCCTGGCGGAAGGCTTGAAGGATGCATGGCCGCTGGTCGAGTGGATGCGCGGCGCGAAAGAGCCGGAGGAAGTCACCGAGTAATTGCGGAAGGAGCACATGATGGCACTGGAGCACGCAAGTTCAGGACAGGTGATCGAGGTGCTGCGCAGGGACGGCGACGACCTGTCGCAGTTTTCCGCCATTGCGCTGGCCAAGACGGACGAACTGGAATTGATCCGCATGTGCATGCCCAAGGGCAAGACCATGCCCGAGCATCATGTGCTCGGTGAAATCACCCTGCTGTGCCTGCAGAGGCAGGTGGCGGTGACGGCGCATGGCGGCGTGCAGCTGCTGGGGCCGGGGCAGATGCTGTACCTGCTCGGCGGCCAGGCGCACGCCCTGGAAGCGCGCGAAGACAGTTTATTGTTGCTGACCATACTCATGCACAAGGCGGGACGCTAGTCCTGTCAAGCCGCCTCGGCGCGCGGATCGCGCGACAGCAGTTGCTGCACCATCACGTGCGGCAGATCGCCGTCGAACAGCACGCCGGCCACCGCGTTGGTGATCGGCATGTCGACGCCCATGCGGCGCGCCAGTTCGCGCACGGCCTTGGCGCAGGGCACGCCTTCTGCCACATGACCGAGTTCGGCCACGATGGTGGCCAGCGCCTTGCCTTGCGCCAGGCCCAGGCCGACGCGGCGGTTGCGCGACAGGTCGCCCGTGCACGTCAAAATCAAGTCGCCCATGCCCGTCAAGCCCATGAACGTTTCCGTCTGGCCGCCCAGGGCCGTGCCCAGGCGCGTGATTTCCGCCAGGCCGCGCGTGATCAGCGCGGCGCGCGCATTCAAGCCCAGGCCCAGGCCGTCGGCCACGCCGGTGGCGATCGCCAGCACGTTCTTGACGGCGCCGCCCACTTCCACGCCCACCAGGTCTTCGCTCGCATACACGCGGATGGTGCCGCCATGCAAGGCCGAGACGACGGCGCCGCGCAAGGCGGCGCTGTGCGAGGCGATGGTCAGCGCGCACGGCAAGCCGCGCGCCACTTCCTGCGCGAACGAAGGGCCGGACAGGGCGCCGCCCGGGATATTGTCGCCCAACACTTCCTGCACGATCTGGTGCGGCAGCAAGCCCGTGCCGCCTTCAAACCCTTTGCACAGCCACACCAGGTTGCCGATGGCCTTGTCTTTCAATTGATGCAGCATGGGCCGCAAGCCTGCCACGGGGCAGGCGGCGATCAAGAGGCCGTGTTCACCGTCGGCATGCGCGACGGCGGCGTCGAAATCGGCACCGATGCGCAGTTGCGGCGGCAAAGGGAAGCCTGGCAAATAGCTGTTTTCACCGCTGGCGGCCATGGCGGCCATGGCTTCGCCATTGCGGCCCCACAGCAGCACGTCGTGGCGGCCGGCCAGGGCCATCGCCACGGCCGTGCCCCAGGCGCCAGCGCCCAGGATGGTGATCTTGCGGGCGGTGGGAATGATATCGGGAGTGACTTCAGGAGAAACTTGCATGCAACCTCAATGGGGCAGGGGGAACGGGTGTGGTGCTTACATGCCCCACACTTCGCTGGTCTTGACGTAGCCGCTCTGGCCATCCTTGTGGCGCACCTTGACCCAGCCGGAGGTCGGTTGCTCGCTCATTTCCAGCAGCACGCCCTTGTCGACGAGGATGATGGCGGAGGCGGTGTCGTCGGGGCTGGCGCGAACCTTGAGGTTCGCGGCGCGTGCCACGACGTTGCGCTTGGCCGACAGGCCCTTGGCTTCCGTCCAGGCCATTTCGCCGCTGGCGTCGCGTACCTTGACCCATTCGCCGTAGCTGAGCACGACTTCCAGCGGCATGCCGCGTGGCGCCACGTACAGCTTGCCGCCCTTGGAGGATGGCGCGTCGTACAGGATCACGGGAGCCGCGCCCACCGTTTTGAAATCGACGGCGTGGCTGGCGGCGGTCGCCAGCAGCAGTACGGCGCCGGCCATCCAGCGGAACTTGCTCAAGAGCGCACTTTTCAACATGATATTTTTGAACCTTAACGAAACACGGCGGCCAGGCCGCCGTGTCAGGCCAGCCTTGACGGCCGGCGGGGTCTTGCAAGAGCTTAGTGCGTTTCGCTGGCTGCTGGAGCTGCGGCAGCGGCGTCAGCAATAGCTTGCAGACGTTGTTGGTAGAACACTTCGAAGTTGATCTCGGCCAGGTGCACTGGCGGGAAGCCGGCACGGGTGATCACGTCGGCGATGTTGGCGCGCAGGTAAGGGTAGATGATGTTCGGGCAGCCGATTCCCAGCAGCGGATCGAGTTGATCAGCAGGAATGTTGCGTGCTTCGAAGATACCGGCTTGCTTGCCTTCAACCAGGAAAGCGACTTTTTCGCCGACTTTGGCGGTCACGGTGATGGTCACGGTGGCTTCGAAGATGCCGTCGGCCAGAGGCGCAGCGCCCACGTCCAGAGCTACTTCGATCGCTGGTGCTTCTTGTTCCAGGAAAATAGCTGGGGAATTTGGTTGTTCCAGCGACATGTCTTTCAGGTAGACGCGTTGGATTTGGAAGACTGGTTGCAGATTTTCGTCAGACATGGAACGCTTTCGTTGTAAAGGACAAGAACGGCACACCGTTCAAATATGGTGCTTGCGGTATTCAAACCGCGCCGGGTAGGCGCGGCCAGATCAGGTGCGAGGGCAATTGTATCAAAACAATACGACAAAAAACCAAGCAATTTCTCGAACCCGCTTTATATCAGGCTGCCGTGCCATTTAACAAGGGGTCCAGCTTGCCGGCTTGATCGAGCGCATACAAATCGTCGAATCCGCCCACGTGGGTATCGCCCACATAGATTTGCGGTACCGTGCGGCGGCCCGTGCGTTCCATCATCTTGATGCGCTCTTCCGGGTCGAGGTCGACGCGGATCTTTTGCACGGTCACGCCCTTGGCTTCCAACAGGCGCTCGGCGCGCACGCAATACGGGCACACGGCGGTGCTGTAAACAATAACAGGTACGGTCATGATGATTCCTTCAGTTAAGGCTGGCTTATTTCGCCAGCGACAAGGTTTTCAATGGCAAACCCTGCTTTTTCCATTCGTCGAGGCCGCCTTCCAGGCTCGTTGCCTCAGCGAAACCGGCTTTGCCCAGCAGGCCGACGGCGGTTGCCGAACGCGAACCTTTCTGGCAAACCACTACAATGGGGCGCGTTTTGAATTTTTCCAGCTCGCCCACGCGTTTTGCCAGTTCCGGCAGCGGAATATTTTTTGCGTCAGGCAAGTGGCCCGTGGCAAATTCTTCCGCGCTGCGCACGTCGACGATGATGGTTTTGCCGCGGTTGATCAGTTGCGTGACTTCCAGCACGGTCGCGCGCTTGCCGCGCATCGACAGCAGTGGCCAGAGGAGGGCGCCGCCGGAAATAATGACGATGGCAAACAGAAAAATGTGGTCGATAATGAATTTCACGTAGGGTCCAATGGTTTAAGTCAATCCGCGCATTATAAAATAGAAGCTGGACGAGGTCTTTTTACGTTTTGCTTTTTTGATTTGAACCCCTTGAGAAGATAGAACTATGTACAAAATCGTTTTCATGCGTCACGGCGAGTCCACCTGGAACCTCGATAACCGCTTCACCGGCTGGACCGACGTCGATCTGACGGAAAAGGGCGTCAACGAAGCCAAGGCCGCCGGCCAGATCCTCAAGCAGGAAGGTTTTACGTTCGACGTGGCCTACACTTCCGTCCTGAAGCGCGCCATCCGCACCCTGTGGCTGGCGCTCGACGAGATGGACATGATGTATTTGCCGATCAAGAACGACTGGCGCTTGAACGAGCGCCACTACGGCGCCTTGCAAGGCCTGGACAAGGGCGAGACGGCTGCCAAGTATGGCGACGAGCAAGTATTGGTATGGCGCCGCAGCTACGACACCCCGCCGCCTCCGCTGGAAGCGAACGACGACCGCGCCTCGTTCAACGATCCGCGCTACGCCGGCTTGCCGAAAGCGTCGATTCCGCTGACCGAATGCCTGAAAGACACCGTGGCGCGCGTGATGCCGGCCTGGGATGACGAAATCGCCCCGGCCATCCGCTCCGGCAAGAAAATCATCATTTCGGCCCACGGCAACAGCTTGCGCGCGCTGATCAAGATGCTCGATGGCATCAGCGACAGCGACATCGTCGGCCTGAACATCCCGAACGGCCAGCCGCTCGTGTATGAACTGGACGCCGACCTGAAACCGATCCGTCATTACTACCTGGGCGACCCGGCAGCGATTGCGGCAGCGCAAGCGGCCGTGGCGAACCAAGGGAAGGCCAAGTAATTTTGTCGTCTTTCTTCCGCGGCACAGCCATCGCCCCCTCTGCTGAACGACCCCTGCCGGCGTGGCGCGCCGGTGCCATGCTGTGCCTGGCGCTGCTGCTTTCCAGCGGTGCCGCGCAGGGCGCCAAGCCCACCGAACGCAGCAAGCAGAAGGCGGCCGCGGAAGCACAACGTGCTGGATTGCAACAAAAACTGACGGCGCTCAAGCGCGACATCAGCCGCACGGAAAGCGCCAAGGATGACGCGGCCGATACCCTGGCCGAGTCGGAAGAGGCCATTTCCAACGCCAACCGCGCCTTGCGCGACCTGGCGCAGGAGCAAAGCGAGACGGGTGTGAAACTCAATGCGCTGGGGCAAGAGCACCAGCAATTGACGGCCACCGTCGAGAAACAGAAGACGCAGCTGTCGAAGTTGCTGCGTGAACAATATGTCGCCGGCAACGAAGACCGCATCAAGCTGCTCTTGTCGGGCGACAACCCCAACCGCATCAACCGCGACTTGCAACTGATGGCGTACGTGTCGCAGGCGCAGGCGCGCCTGCTGGAAGCCTTGCGCGCCAACTTGCTTGCCGTGGAGAAAAACCAGGCGGACGTGCAGAACGCCAAGGACGAGCTGGAAGAAATCGCGCAGGAAGAGCGCGACCAGAAAGCCCTGCTGGTGCAGGAGAAGGCGCGCCGCGCCGCCTTGCTGACGAGCTTGTCGCAGCGCCTGGTGGCGCAGCGCAAGGAAGTGGGCAATGTCGAGCGCGACGAACAGCGCATGGGCAACCTGGTCGACAAGCTGGCAAAATTGATCGAAGAGCAGGCCGCCGCCGCAGCAGCGGAAAAGAAACGCCAGCAATTGCTGGCCGAGCAGCGCGCCGCCGCCAAGGCGGCCGCCGATGCCAAGATCGCGGCGGAAAAACGCGAACGCCTGCTGGCCGCGCGCGCCAAGGCCGCCCAGGCGCAGGCTGAACGCGAGCGCATTGCGAAAGAGCAACAAAACAAATCGGGCAAGATCAAGCCGCAGACGCCGCCACCGCCGCCCGTGAAACTCGAACCGATCGACGACGACGAGCCGCCGCAGGTGGCCAAGGTGGCGACTAAGCCCGAGCCGAAGCCGGAACCGGAGCCGGAACGCCCAAGCCTGGGACCGGCCGCGCCAGCCGGCGCCTTTGCCAGCCTGAAAGGGCAGCTGCGCGCCCCCGTGGCGGGCAAGATCGCGGCCCGCTTCGGCAGCAAGCGCGGTGACGGTCCCAGCTGGAAGGGCGTGTTCATCCGCACGGGCGAAGGCAGCGAGATCCACGCCATCGCCGGCGGCCGTGTCGTGTTTTCCGACTGGCTGCGCGGTTTCGGCAATTTGATCATCGTCGACCATGGCGGCCAGTACATGAGTATTTATGGCAATAACCAGTCCTTGCTGAAACGCGTGGGCGACGCCGTCAAGGGCGGCGACGCCATTGCCAGCGCGGGCAACAGCGGCGGCAACGAGGAATCGGGGCTATACTTTGAACTGCGTCATCAGGGCCGCGCCTTCGATCCAGCCACCTGGGTGAAGTTTTAAGTTCCCACCATTGCTGCGGCAGCGAATTTGTAGATTGCGAAGAATACATGGGTATCAAAGTCAAAAGTATCGGCCTGATCGGTCTGGGCGTACTGGCCGGCATCGGCATGTCGCTGCAGTTCCCGGCCGTGGCGCAGAAAATCACGAATGCCCCGCTGCCGCTCGACGAGCTGCGCCAGCTGTCCGACGTCTTCGGCCTGATCAAGACCGATTACGTCGAGAAGGTGGAAGACAAGAAACTCTTGACGGAAGCCATTTCCGGCATGGTGTCGTCCCTGGACCCGCATTCTGTCTACCTCGATAAAAATGCCTTCAAGGAAATGCGCGAAAGCGTGCAGGGCAAGTTTGTCGGCATCGGCATCGAAGTGAGCATGGAAGACGGCTACGTGAAAGTCGTTTCGCCCATCGAGGACAGCCCTGCCGCCAAGGCCGGCATCCAGGCGGGCGATCTGATCACCCGCCTCGACAATATCCCGCTGAAAGGCTTGCAGCTGGAAGAAGTCATCAAGAAGATGCGCGGCCAGCCTGGCAGCAAACTGGTGCTGACGATGTCGCGCAAGGGCGAGAGCAAGCCGCTGGTGTTTCCTATCGTGCGCGAGGAAATCCGCGTGCAAAGCGTGAAGGCCAAGATGGTCGCGCCCGGCTATGCCTGGCTGCGCATCGCCCAGTTCCAGGAACCGACCGTTGATGACATGGTCAAAAAGATCAACGCGCTGTATGCGCAAGACCCCAAGCTCAAGGGCCTGGTGCTGGACTTGCGCAACGATCCCGGTGGCGTCGTGCCGGGCGCTATTGGCGTGGCAACAGCATTCCTTCCGGGCAACTCCGTGATCGTGTCCACCAAGGGCCAGTTGCCCGAGTCGAAACAGGTGTTCTATGGCCGCCGCGAATTCTATGCGCCGCCGGGCGCCAAGGCCGACCCGCTGGCCAAGCTGCCGGCCGCACTGAAAACCGTGCCGCTGGTGGTGCTGGTCAATGCCGGTTCCGCGTCCGCGTCGGAAATCGTCGCCGGCGCCTTGCAGGATTACCAGCGCGCCACCGTCATCGGCACGCAAACGTTCGGCAAGGGTTCCGTGCAAACCTTGCGCCAGATCACGGCCGACACGGCCGTCAAGCTGACGACGGCCCGCTATTACACGCCGAAAGGCCGGGCCATCCAGGCGCGCGGCATCGTGCCCGACTTGCTGGTCGATGAAACGGCCGAAGGCGATGGCTGGAACAGCCTGCGCATCCGCGAGGCGGACCTGGAAAAACACTTGAGCAGCAACGATGGCAAGCCGGAAGCGGCCAAGCCGACGATGGAAGGCATGCAGGATCAGCTGGAAGAAGAGCAGCGCCTGATCGCCACGGCGAAAAAGCGCAAACCGCTGGAATACGGCGCCAAGGATGATTTCCAGCTGCAGCAAGCCTTGAACCATTTCCAGGGCTTGCCGGTGCAGCTGGCCAAGGTGGACCCGAAGGCGGAGAAGATCGGTGCCAAGCCGGAAATTGCTTCCGACATCAAGGCCGATGACAAGAAGACTCCTGTACGGAAACCGTAGTCGCCGCCATGAACGACCATCAGCTGCTGCGCTACTCGCGCCACATCCTGTTAGACGAGATCGGCATCGAAGGCCAGCAAGCCTTGCTCGATGCGCATGTGCTGGTGATCGGCGCGGGCGGGCTCGGCTCGCCGGCCGCCATGTACCTGGCGGCCAGCGGTGTCGGCAAGCTGACCCTCGTCGATGACGACACGGTCGACCTGACCAATCTGCAGCGCCAGATCGCCCACACGACGGCGCGCGTGGGCCAGCCGAAAGTGCTGTCGGCGCGCGAAACCTTGACCGGCATCAATCCCGAGATCGATATCATCGCCTTGCAGGAACGCCTCGACGGTGCGCGACTGGCAGAACTGGTCTTATCCAGCACGGTGGTGCTCGACTGCACCGACAACTTCGCCACGCGCCACGCCGTCAACCGCGCCTGCGTGGCGGCCAGGGTGCCGCTGGTGTCGGGTGCCGTGATCCGTTTCGACGGACAAGTGAGCGTGTTCGACCCGCGCACGGGCACGCAGCCATGTTATTCCTGCCTGTTTCCGCAGGAGCAGCAGTTCACGGATGAGGCATGCTCGACCATGGGCGTGTTCGCGCCGCTGGTGGGCGTGGTGGGCGCCATGCAGGCGGCCGAAGCGCTGAAACTGATCATGGGCGCGGGAGAGTCCTTGGCCGGACGCCTGCTGCTGCTCGACGGTTTGCACATGGAATGGAGCAGCATGCGCGTCGCGCGCGACCCCGGCTGCGCCGTTTGCGGCGAAGTGGTCTTGCCGGCCTGACAGCCCCCGCAGAAATTTTTCCCTATATGACAGGCTTTGTCATATTTCCGCTTTATACTCTGCACTCATTACTCACCTTCTTCTCTCTTTCTTATGCAAAACGCAGCAAACCGTTCGATACGCCAGCGCCGTGCGCGCGGCTTCACTTTGATCGAAATCATGGTCGTGGTGGTGATCATGGGTATCCTCGCGTCGCTGGTGGTGCCCAAGCTGATCGCCCGCACGGGTGAGTCGAAAGTGGCGGCGGCGAAGGTCGATATCGCCACCGTGATGCAAGCTTTGAAACTGTATCGCCTGGATAACCAGCGCTACCCGACCACCGAACAGGGCTTGCAGGCGCTGATCGAAAAACCGACCACGGGACCGGCCGCGAATGGCTGGAAAGCGGGCGGTTACCTGGAAAAGATGCCGAAGGATCCATGGGGCAACCCGTACCAGTTCCTGTCGCCGGGCGTGAAAGGCGAAGTCGACATCATTTCGCTGGGCGCCGACGGCCAGCCTGGCGGTAGCGGCGACGATGCCGATATCGGCTCCTGGGAACTGTAAGTTTTCCATTGCATGCCTGCCATGACCACCGGCCGTGCACTGCCCCGGCCCCGCGCCTGCGGCTTCACGCTGATCGAGCTGCTGGTGGTGATGGTCATCATTGGCGTCACCCTGGGCCTGGTGTCGCTGAACGCCATGCCGAATGGCCAGCAAGCGCTGCAGAAGGAAGCCGAGCGCATCGCGCTGCTGCTGCAACTGGCGCGCGATGAAGCCATCGTGCGCAGCCGGCAGGTGGCGTTCGAGGCTGACGAAAATCAATACCGTTTCCTGGTCCTCAATGAAAAGCTGTGGCAACCCGTGACGCAGGACGATTTGCTGCGCGAGCGGGCGTTTGCCAACACGCCCATGCTGCTCAGCGTGCAGCCGTCGAACAGCGTGGCCCAGCCTTTGCGCATCATCTTCGGCCGCGAACCGGTCGACAAGCCTTTCGTGCTGACCCTGGCCAGCGGTGAACGCAGCGTGGCCATCCGCGCCGACGGCATCGGCCACTTCACGGTCGAGCAATGATGCGACTCCCACGTCATGGCCGCCAGCGCGGCTTCACTTTGCTGGAAGTCCTGGTCGCCCTCGTCATCGTCGGCACGGCCCTGGGCGCCTCGCTGCGCGCCGTCGGCAGCCTGACGCAGAACAGCGATGGCTTGCGCAGCGCCATGATGGCCACCTGGTCGGCGGAAAACCATTTGGTGCGCTTGCGCCTGGCAAAAACCTTTCCGCAGACGGGCAAGCGCACGGTCGACTGCCCGCAGGGCGACTTGAAACTGATCTGTGAAGAAGAAGTGGTGGCCACGCCGAATCCCCGTATCCGGCAAGTGCGCGTCAACGTGTATGACGCGCAATATCCGGCCCGGCGCATCGTGCGCCTGGTGTTACTTTCCTTTAACGACTGATGGCGCGCCGCACTGTTCCTGCTGGCGGTTTCACCCTGATCGAGCTGCTCGTGGCGATCGGCATCCTGGCCATGGTCGCCGTGCTGGGCTGGCGCGGCCTGGACAGCATCATGCGTTCGCGCGAAGTGCTGACCAGCCAGCTGGAGCAGGCGCGCGGCATGCAGCTGGCGTTTGCCCAGATGCAGAGCGATTGCGACCACCTGGCCGGCGCCGGCTTGAGCACGAGTTTGCTCAATGGCCGCATCAACCTGTCGGCGGAAAATGACCGCCTGACTCTGGTGCGCCTGGCCGCGTCGGAACAGGAACCGCAACAGTTGCAAGTGGTCACTTACCGCCTGCGCGGCGGCGTGCTGACGCGGCGCGAGTCGAACGGCACGCGCGACCTGGCCGTACTCGACACCTTGTGGCAGGCCGCGCGCGACGATACGGATACCTCCAGCGCCGACGTAGCCCTGATGCAGGGTGTCGACAGCATGGTCATGCGCGGCTGGAGCAATGGCGCCTGGAACGTGCTGACGGCGGGCGCCACCATCTCCAAGCAGGTGCCGGGCCTGGAAGTGACCTTGCAGATGCCGGGCCAGGACGCGGGCCTGTCCAAAGTCTTTTTACTGGGGCCGGGATGAAGCCGTTTACGCGCCCCTCGCGCCAGCGCGGCGTAGCCGTCATCACGGCCTTGCTGCTGACGGCACTGGCGATTACCGTCGTTGCCAGCCTGTTCTGGCAGCAGCAGGTGCAGGTGCGTTCGATGGAAAACCAGCGTTTGCGCCTGCAGACGCAGTGGGCCATGCGTGGCATGGTCGACTTTGCCCGCTTCTGGCTGCGCCAGGACAATCCCATGCTGACGGCCGCCGACGGCGTGTGGGCCACGCCCATCGAGGAAGCGCGGCTCGACGATTATGTGGACCGCGAAAAGGTCGACACGGAAAAATTCGACGCCACCGTCTCGGGCCGCGCGCTCGACGCGCAGGCGCGCTTCAATATCACCAACCTGGTCGACGCCACGGGCAGCATCAATCCGAAACAGGTGCTGGCCTACCAGCGCCTGTTGGCCAACATGAAGCTCGACAGCGGCCTGGCGCAAGCGACGGCCGACGCCGTGCTGCGCGCGCGGCCGAAACCACGCACTGCCGACAGCGGCGCCGATGGCAAGACGCCCGTTGCCACGCCTGCCACGGGCGGCAGCAGCGAGCCGGTGGCCTTCACGCAGGTCGAGGATTTGCTGGCCGTGCCCGGCTATACGCCGCAGATGGTCGAGCAGCTGCGCGATGTCGTCATCATCTTGCCGGAAATCACGGGAGTCAACGTGAATACGGCGCCGGCCGAGGTGTTGGCGGCCGTGACGATGATGTCGCTGTCCGAGGCCAGCGCCCTGACCTTGAGCAATCCGCGCAAAAAGTTTGTCGATAAAGCAAATTTCCAGAATAATATTAATGCTGAACTGATTGAAGGCGTGGAACTCGATGTGAAGAGCCGCTATTTCCTCACCGTCATCCGCGTGCGGCTGGACCGTGCCGCCCTGGATGCCGTGGCGCTCATCAATCGAAAAACGGATCCGCAGCGCACAACCAGCCTGGTCTGGTTGCGGGAAAATTAACAGCTGAAAGCGAGTCACTTTGACAATATTGTATATCCGTCACCCGGCCAAGGCGTCCACCGACAGCGCGCCTGCCTGCTCCTTCGTGCTGGCCGGCGACGGCGGCGCCCTGCTGCAGCAAGGCAGCGCGCCGCTGGGCAGCCTGGGCCAGCTGATTGCCGGCGCGAAGCAGGTGGTGCTGCTGCTGGCCGCGGCCGACGTGACCCTGCTGCGCCTGAAAACGCCGCCGCTGGCCGGCGCCCGTTTGCGCGCGGCCTTGCCCGGCCTGGTGGAAGAACACATCCTTGGCGACCCCCAGGATTGCCTGCTGGCCGCCGGCATGCCCGATGCTGCCGGCATGCGCACGGTGGCCGTGGCGCAGCGCGCCTGGGCCGAGGTACTGGTGAAGGCCTTGCTGGCGCAGGGCGCGCGCAAGGTGGCGCTGCTGCCGTCGCAGCTGTGCCTGCCCTTGCAGCCGGGCAGCGTGACGGCCGCCCTGCAGGCAAGCGGCGACGGCCTGGAACTGGCCTTGCGCCAGGCGCCGCAAGAGGGCCTGGGCCTGGTCTTGCCAGCCCAGCCGCAGCAGGCGCTGCTGACGACGCGCGCGTTTGCCGGCGACGTGCCCCTGACGGTCTATGTGGCGCAGGCCGAGCTGGCGCAGTATCAGCAGCTCGCTGCCGGCATGGATGGCGTGACGGTGGAGCTTGACCATTGGGCGCACTGGATCGCCGGCGCCAAAAATGCGGGACTGGACCTGGCCGCCGCCCTGGGCACGGCGACGGGATCGGCCACCGAATGGCGCCGCTGGCGCTGGCCGCTGCGCCTGGCGCTGCTGGCCGTGATCGTCAACCTGGCCGGCATGAATATCGAATGGATGCGGCTGAAGCGCGAGGCCGCCACCGTGCGCACCTCGATGCAGCAAACCTTCAAGGCCGCGTATCCGAACGAAGCGCCCGTGTATGGCCTGGAAGCGGAGCAGATGCGGCGCAATATCGCTGCTGCCCGCCTGCAGGGCGGGCAAGCGAGCATGGATGACTTCACCAGCATGAGCGCGGCGCTGGGCGAAGCGCTGGGCGGCCTGGCCGGACGCGGCGTGGTGGCGTCGCTGGAATACCGCGAGCGCAGCCTGATCGTCAGGCTGAAGCCGGACATGGTCGACGCCAGCGCCCAGGCGCAGGTGCGCGACGGCCTGGCCGCGCGCAAGCTGGCCTTGAATGAAACGGCGCCGGGCGTGTGGAAGATCACGCCGGCCACGGGAGCAAAAGCATGAGTGCAGCAGTCAACAAGGCGCGCGCCGCGTGGGCGGGGCAGCAGCAGGCCGTGCAGGCCTTCTGGGCCGAGCGCACGCAGCAGGAGCGCAAGCTCTTGAGCATCGGCGGCGTGGTGGCGGGGCTGGCCCTCGTCTACGCCGTATTCTTCGAGCCGGCCTGGACGGGCCGCATCGCCTTGCAGAAGAGCTTGCCCGAGCTGCGCCAGAACGCGGCCCAGCTGCAGGCGCTGGCGCGCGAAGCGGGCGACCTGGCGCGCCAGGCGCCCGTGCAGGTGGCACCCATGAGCCGTGACAGCATTGACGCCTCGCTGAAAGCGCGCGGCCTGGCGCCGCAATCGCTGTCGCTGACGGGAGAGTACGCGCGCGTGCAGCTGAATGGCGTGCCATTTGCCAGCGTCATGCTGTGGCTGGACGGCTTGCGCCGCGAAGGCCGCGTGGCGGTGCAGGAAGCGAAGATCACGGCGCAGGGCAAGGCGGGACTGGTCGATGCCAGCCTGACCCTGCACCAGAGCCCGGGCGCGGCGCGATGATGCGCTTGCTTGCCTGGCTGCTGGCCATCATCGTCAGCGTCTGCGTCACCCTGCTGGTATTTTTTCCGGCCGGCTGGGTGGCCAGTATCGTGGAAAAGCAGACGGGCGGACGTTTGACCTTGGGCGATGCGCAAGGTACCCTGTGGCGCGGCTCGGCCTTTATCGGCGGGGCGGCCAGCGCGAATGGCGCCGTGACGCCGCTGCTGCCGGGGCGCTTCAGCTGGCGCATTTCGCCATCCGTGCTGTGGGGATCGGTGGATGTGGAATTGCAGAATGCGCAGGCGCTGTCGCAGGCGGTGAATCTGCGCGGCTCATGGTCGCACTGGCAGGTCAGCCCGGCGGCCCTGCTGCTGCCGGCCGATGGCCTGGGCGGCCTGGGGGCACCTTTGAATACCGTGGCGCCGACGGGGAGCATGCGCCTGTCGTGGAGCACCCTGCAGCTGGCACTGGAAAAACAGCAGTTTTCCGCCGTCGGCCGCACGACCTTGCAAATGACGGACATGGCGTCGCGCCTGTCGTCCTTGCGTCCGCTGGGCAGTTATGAGCTTGATTTCGATTGGCAGGGGCAGCAGGCGGCATTGACCTTGCGCTCCATCAGGGGACCGCTGCTGCTCGACGGCAGCGGCAGCCTGCAACAGGGGCGCATGCAGTTTTCCGGCCAGGCCCAGGCCGCAGCAGGATATGAAGAGACCTTGGCGAGTTTGTTGAATTTGCTGGGACAGCGCCGTAGCAATAGCGAAAAAAACATCATCGCCTTAGAGTTCAGACAATGAAAAAACCATCCGTGAGCCCAAATAAATCCACCTTCTCGCTGCGCCGCCTGTCGGCCGCCGCCTTGCTGTGCTGTTCCGTGGCCGGCATGCCGGCGCCCGTCTGGGCCGCGCCCGGCGACGAAGCGGCGCTCAATTTTGTCGGCGCCGACATCGAGTCCGTGATCAAGGCGGTGGGCCATTACACCAACATCAATTTCGTCATCGACCCGCGCGTCAAGGGCACGATCACGCTGGTGTCGGAAAAATCCATCAGCAAGACGCAGGCCTTCGCCCTGCTGGCATCGGCCTTGCGCCTGCAAGGCTATGCGGTGGTCTCCGGCGACGGCTATGCGAAAGTGGTGCCGGAAGCGGACGCCAAGCTGCAATCCGTGCCGACCCAGGTGGGCAACGGCGCCAGCCAGGTGAAGGGCGACCAGATCGCCACCCAGGTGTTTTACCTGAACTATGAATCGTCGGCCAACCTGCTGGCCGTGCTGCGCCCTTTGATTTCGCCGAACAACACGATCAACGCCAACCCGGGCAACAACTCGCTGGTGATCACCGATTACGCGGATAACCTCAAGCGCCTGGCGAAGATCATCGCCGCGCTCGACGTGCCCGCCTCGACGGACCTGGACGTGATCCCCGTGCGCTATGCCATCGCGTCCGACCTGGCCTCGATGGTGAACAAACTGATGGAAGGCGGGAATGCGGGCGGCGCTGCAGGGGCCGATGCGGGCAAGGTCTCCGTGCTGGCCGATCCGCGCACCAATTCGCTGGTGCTGCGCGCACCGTCGGCGGCGCGCGCCAACCTGGCCAAGTCGCTGATCTCGAAGCTGGACCAGCCCACCACGCAGCTGGGCAATGTGCACGTGGTGTACCTCAAAAATGCGGACGCCACCAAGCTGGCGCAAACCCTGCGCTCGGTCGTGACGTCGGACGGCACGGCCGCCTCGGCGCAGCAGCCGACCAGCAACAGCCTGAATACGAATAACCAGAATAACCAGGGCAGCGGCATGAACAGCACTGGCCTGGGCGGCAATACGCAAAGCGGCACCTCGGGCGGCGCTTCGCTGAGCAACGGACCGCAGCAGCTGTCGTCGGGCGGCGCGGCCGGCTTCATCCAGGCCGACGCTTCCACCAACACCCTGATCCTGACCTGCAACGAGGCTGTCTACCGCAACCTGCGCGCCGTGATCGACCAGCTCGACGTGCGCCGCGCCCAGGTCTACATCGAGGCGCTGATCGTCGAAGTGACGTCGGCCAAGGCCTCCGAATTCGGCGTGCAGTGGCTGGGGCTTTCCGGCGACAGCAACAGCAGCTACCGCGTGGGCGCGCTGCAGTCGTTCGCCGGCGGCACCGACAACAATATCGCCAAGCTGGCGCTGGGCGGCGGCAAGGTGCTGCCGACGGGCGGCCTGACGCTGGGCATCTTCAAGCAGATCAACGGCGCGCTGGGCCTGGGCGCCGTTGCGCATGCGCTGGAATCGGACGGCAACGCGAATATTCTGTCGACGCCGAACCTGATCACCCTGGACAACGAGCTGGCCACCATCAAGGTGGGCCAGAACGTGCCTATCCTGACGGGCCAGTACACGAGCACGGCCGGCACCAACACGAATCCGTTCCAGACCATCGACCGCAAGGAAGTGGGCCTGACCCTGAAGGTGCGTCCGCAGATTTCCGAAGGCGGCACCATCAAGCTGGGCATCTATCACGAAACGTCGAGCGTGGACAAATCCACGTCGACGGCCGTCAGCGGCATCACCATCAACAACCGCGTGATCGAAAACAATGTGCTGGCCGACGATGGCCAGATCATCGTGCTCGGCGGCCTGATCGAGGACAGCACGGGCGACAATGCGGAAAAAGTGCGCGGCCTGGGCGACATTCCCCTGATCGGCAACCTGTTCAAGTACCAGACGCGCGAGCGCAAGAAAACCAATCTGATGATCTTCCTGCGCCCTGTCATCGTGCGCAACAAGGAGCAGAGCGGCAGCCTGGCGGCCGACCGCTACGACTACATGCGTTCGGCCGAGACGGCCGCCGTGCCGGCTTCAGGCAATTTGATGCTGAAAGACCTGGGCACGCCTGTGCTGCCGGCCTTGCAGGATGGCCAGCCGGTGGGCGGCAACATGGTGACGCGTCCCGTGCCGCCAGCGCCGACGCCGCCGCCAGGCGCGCCGGCCAACGCGGCCACACCGCCGCAGTCGCTGCTGCAGCAATACCAGCAGCAGCCGCAACAGCTGCCGCAGCCGCAGAAGTGATGGGACAGCCATGAGTAATCTGCTTCCCTACGCCTACGCGCGCGATTTCGGCTTGCTGGCCCGGCCCGGTGCCGTCGACGGCGCACCCGTCGACGTGCTGGTGGCCGCATCGACGGCGCCGGCGGCGATTGCCGAAGTATCGCGCCGTTTCGGCCAGATCCAGTTGACGGTGCTGCCGCGCGCCGAACTCGATGCGGCCATTGCCGGCGCCTACGCGGGCGGCGGCGGCGATGCGTCGCAGATGGCCGATGAATTCGACGCCGACCTGGATTTGACCAAGCTGCTGCAGGACGTGCCGGCCATCGAGGATTTGCTCGAATCGTCCGACGACGCGCCCGTCATCCGCATGATCAACGCGCTGCTGACGCAGGCGCTGCGCGAAGGCGCGTCCGACATCCACATCGAACCGTTCGAGCAGACCTCCGTCGTGCGCTTCCGCATCGACGGCAGCCTGCGCGACGTGGTGCGCCCCCGCAAGGCCATTCACGGTTCGCTGATCTCGCGCATCAAGATCATGGCGCAGCTCGACATCGCGGAAAAGCGCTTGCCGCAGGATGGCCGCATCACCCTGCGCGTGGGCGGAAAACCCGTCGACGTGCGCGTCTCGACCCTGCCTACCGGGCATGGCGAACGGGCCGTGCTGCGTTTGCTGGACAAGGAAGCGGGCCGCCTCGACCTGCAGCACCTGGGCATGAGCGCGCCCATGCTGGGGCAGTTCGATGGCCTGATCACGCAGCCGCACGGCATCGTGCTGGTCACGGGCCCCACCGGCTCGGGCAAGACGACGACCTTGTACGCGGCGCTGTCGATGCTCAACGCCACCACGACGAACATCCTGACGGTGGAAGACCCGATCGAGTACGACCTGGCCGGCGTGGGCCAGACGCAAGTCAATCCGCGCATCGACATGACCTTTGCCAAGGCGCTGCGGGCGATCCTGCGGCAGGACCCGGACGTGATCATGATCGGCGAGATCCGCGACCTGGAAACGGCGCAGATCGCCGTGCAAGCGTCGCTGACGGGCCACCTGGTGCTGGCGACCCTGCACACGAACGACGCTTCGGCCGCCGTCACGCGTTTGCTCGACATGGGCATCGAACCGTTCCTGCTGTCGTCGTCGTTACTTGGCGTGCTGGCGCAGCGCCTGGTGCGCAAACTGTGCGGCCCCTGCAAGACCTTCGACGGGCAATACTGGCAGGCCGTCGGCTGCGAGCATTGCGGCCAGACGGGCTACCAGGGCCGCGTGGGCGTGTATGAGCTGCTGCGCACGACGGAGCAGATCCGCGCGCAGATCCACAACCGCGCATCGGAAGCGGAAGTGCGCACGGTGGCCCTGCAGGATGGCATGACGAGCATGCGCGACGACGGTGAACGCTGGCTGCGCGACGGCACCACCACGCAGGCCGAGTTGCTGCGCGTGACCAAAGACTAGGCCCGCGACCATGCCCGCATTCCGCTATGAAGCCGTCGACGCCCAGGGCGCCACCCGCAAGGGCGTGCTCAATGCCGACAGTCCCCGTTCCGCGCGCGCCGAGCTGCGCGTGCAAGGCCTGGTGCCGCTGGCCGTCGAGCCGATCGCCGCGCAGGTCGATGCCGCCGGCGTCACCAAACGGCGCGGCTTCGGCGAGCGCCTGTCCAGCACCGAGCTGGCCCTGTTTACGCGCCAGCTGGCCAGTTTGCTGGAAGCGGGCCTGCCGCTGGAGCAGGCGTTTTCCGCCCTGCTGGAACAGGCCGAGCGGCCGTATTTGCGCGACCTGATCGCCTCGATCCGCTCCGAAGTGATCGGCGGCGCCGCGTTTTCCGACGTGCTGGCGCGCCATCCGCGCGATTTCGCGGAGATTTACCGGGCGCTGGTGGCGTCGGGCGAGCAGATCGGCCATCTGTCGCGCGTGCTGTCGCGCCTGGCCGACTACATCGAGCGGCGCAACGCGCTGGTACAGAAGGTCAAGCTGGCCTTTACGTATCCGGCCATCGTCACGGTGGTGGCGTTTTCCATCGTGATCTTCCTGCTCACCTATGTGGTGCCGCAGATCGTTTCCGTATTCGCCAATACCAAGCAAAAGCTGCCCATGCTCACCGTGATCATGTTGGCGCTGTCGGACTTCGTGCGCAACTATGGCCTCGTCGTGGCCGTGATCCTGGCTGGCGCCTGGTTTGCCTGGCGCCGCGCGCTGCAGCAGCCGGCCCTGAAACGGCGCTGGCATACCTGGCTGCTGACGGCGCCCCTGTACGGCAAATTCGAGCGCAGCCTGAACACGGCGCGCTTTGCCAGCACCCTGGCCATCACCACGGGTTCCGGCGTGCCGATCCTGCGCGCGCTCGACACCAGCCGCGACACGCTCACCAACGTGGCGATGCAGGAACTGGTGCAGGAAGCCAGCGGCGCCGTGCGCGAGGGCGTGAGCCTGGCGCGCGCGCTGTCGGCGCAAAAGCATTTTCCGCCGATGCTGATCCACATGATACGCGCCGGTGAAATCACGGGCGAGCTGCCGGCCATGCTGGAACGCGCCGCCAGCGCGCAGGAACAGGACCTGGAACGCCGCACCCTGACGATTGCCGGCCTGCTGGAGCCGGCACTGATCCTGGCGATGGGCGTGGTGGTGCTGCTGATCGTGCTGGCCGTGCTGATGCCGATTATCGAAATCAATCAGCTCGTAAGATAAGAATCCAAGGAAGCCATGAAGCGTTTGCCTCAAGTTACAAGTTTGCTCGCCGTCGTGGCGCTGTCCGTGTCGCTGGCCTATTGGGCCATGCAGCTGTTCAAGGCGCCGCAACGTCCCATCAACCCGCCCGCCGTGCCGGTGGTGCAGGATGCCAGCGTGGAGGCGGGCGCTTCGCTGTTTGGCGGCCAGGTCAGCGTGGCCACGGCCAGCAATTACCAGCTCAAGGGCGTGGTCGCCGCCGGCAATGGCCGCGGCAGCGTGGCCATCATCTCGACCGATGGCAAGCCTTCCGTGGCCCTGCCGGAAGGCGCCGAGGTGGTGCCCGGCGTGACGGTGCTGGAAGTGCATGCGCGCCACGTGCTGCTGCGCGATGGCGGCGTGAGCAAGCGCATCGACCTGGTGGCCGATGACAAGGCGCTGGCCTTGCCGGCGCAAGTGTCCGCCACCCCAACGCCGGCCGCGGCCCCTGCGCCGGTCTCGAACCTGGTGCCGCCGCCGCTGCCGATGGAGCAGCAGCGGCCGGCGACCATGATGCCGGCGCCGCAAGTGAGCAGCGTGCCGCCGCCGAATTAACGCTGTTCTTATCGTATTTTGCCGATGGCGCCATGCCGCCATCGCTACAGGAGTCTTCATGTTCTCGATCCGTGCCGTCCTGGCGGGCTGCGTGGCGGCGCTATGCGCCTTGCCGGCGGCTGCCGCAGCCGACGTCCCCGCCGCCACTACCTCTACCTCCGCTGCCACCCTGGCCGTGCCCGCGACCGTAGCGGCGCGCCCGCGCATCGCCCTGGTGCTGTCGGGCGGCGGCGCGCGCGGCCTGGCGCATATCGGCGTATTGAAAGTGCTGCAGGAGCTGCATGTGCCGATCGACATGGTGGTTGGCACCAGCATGGGCGGCGTGGTGGGCGGCGCGTATGCGGCCGGCGCTTCCGTGGCGGATCTGGAAAAGATGGCGCGCGAGACCAACTGGGCGCGCGTGGTGGCCGACCGGCCGCCGCGCGACGAACTGGCGTTCCGCCGCCGCGAGGAAGATTTGCTGCTGCCGTCGCGCATCGAATTTGGCGTGAGCCGCAACGGCATTTCCACGCCGCCGGCCGCGGCCAGCAATGCGGCACTGGAGATGGCCTTGAACCGGCTGTTGCCGGCCGGCATGCGCGACCGCCCCGCCAGCCAGTTGCCGCTGCCTTTCCGCTCTGTTGCGTCGGACCTGGTCAATGGCGAGCTGGTGGAACTGGTCGACACGCCCCTGTTCCTGTCGATGCGCGCCTCGCTGGCCGTGCCGGGCGTGTTTGCGCCCGTGCGCGTGAACAACCGGCTGGTGGTCGATGGGGGCCTGGTGCGCAACCTGCCCGTCGACATGGCGCGCGCCATGGGCGCCGACATTATCATTGCCGTCAACGTGGGCACGCCGCTGGCGCCGGAAAAAGACCTGGGCAGCGCCATCGGCGTGGCGCAGCAGATGCTGCAGATCCTCACGGAGCAGAATGTGCAGCGTTCGCTCAAGGAATTGCAGGCGCAGGATATCCTGGTGGCGCCCGATTTGACGGGCGTCAGCTTCCTCGACTTTGAAAACTATGCGCGCGCCATGCGCGCCGGCGAGCAGGCGGCGCAGGCCTTGGCCGCCCGCCTGGCGCCGCTGGCCCTGCCGCCGGAACAGTATGCGGCGCGCGAGCAACTGCGCCTGGCCGCGCCGGCCTTGCTGGACGTGGCCCTGCCGCTCACGCGCCTGGCCGTGGAGAGCGAAGGCGATATCAATCCGCGCATCCTGCAGGCGCAATCGGGGCTGGTGGAAGGGCAGGCCGTCACCCAGGAAGATGTGCTCAAGGCGGCGGCCAGGCTGTATGGCCGGGGCGACGTGGCGCGCGTGGAGACGGACGTGGTCGATTCCGGCGACCAGCGCGCCGTCACCATCAAGGCGGTCGAAGCGCCGTGGGCCAGCAACCGCCTGCGCGTGGGCCTGGAACTGGCCAGCGATTTCAGGGACAGCAATAATTTCGCCCTGAAGCTGCTGCATGCGCGCTCAAACTTGAACAGCTGGGGCGGCGAGTTGCGCAGCACGGCGCAGATCGGCAATGCGCGCGGCTATGGCGTGCAGTTCTGGCAGCCGCTGGGGGCCGGCAACCCGTGGTATATCGCGCCGCAGTTGCAATACACTTCGTCGGCGATAGATTTGTTCGACAATGGCCGGCGCAGCGCCCGCCTGGCCTATAACGGCCAGACAGCTGCACTGGTGCTGGGACGCCAGTTCGGTACCTGGGGCGATCTGCAGTTCGGCGTCGCTCGTACGGAAGTCAAGGGCAAGCTGGCGATTCCGGCCGACCCTACGCAGCCGGAGTCGCGCGCGCTGGGCACCACGCAGTTCGTGCGATTCCGCGCCGATACGCTCGATTCGCCGGGCTTTCCCACGCGCGGCGTCCTGCTTGAGGCCACCTGGGCGCGCGATACGACCACGGGGGCGGGCGAGGCGGCCCTGGGCCAATCGTCCATCACGGGGTTGAAGGCCTTTGGCCGCGGCAACTGGGCCGGTCACGTGTATGGCGAATGGGCGCGCTCACAGCGTGACGAAGCGCCGCTCAATCTCGGTGGTTTCCTGCGCTTGTCCGGCACGGAATTTGACTCGGTGAGAGGACGCAGTATCGCCTTCGCGCGCTTCGTGATGGCGCGCCGCATCGGTTCCCTGCCCAGCACCCTGGGCGGTGCCGTGCGGGCCGGCTTTTCGCTGGAAATGGGCGGCGGCTTCGATCAGAGCGAGCGCTGGAAAGCCAGCAAGTTCACGCAGGCCAGCAGCGCCTTCATTTCCGTCGATACGCGCTTCGGTCCCGTGTATGTGGCCTCGGGCGCATCGAAGGGCGGCGAGAGCACCTTCTATCTGTTCCTGGGACCGGTCTGGTAAACGGCGCCTGGCGCGGTGGACGAGGCGGACGCCGTGCTGCGGCGCAGGGCCGTGAAGGCGGCAAATTCCCATGAGCGAAAACCCAGCAGCAGGGTAAAACCGTCGCGCTCGGCAGGCGCCAGGCGCCGGTCGTTCTGGTGCAGGCGCGCCAGTTCCTCGGCCAGCTGGCGGATCTTTTGCACCAGCTCCTGCGCACTCGACAGCGACAGGCGCGCCGGAATGCACATCAGGGTTTCGCCGGCACCGTCAAAATGCCCGCTGAAATAATCGGCCACCACGTGTTCGCGGAAGTACTGCTGCACCGGGCCGTCGGCCAGCCAGTGGAAGGCGTTCGAGACGCGCAGGCTGTAGCGGTTCAGCGGCTTGAGTTCGATCAAGCCCAGCCGGTCCAGCTCGGCCAGGCAGCCGATGCATTCGGCCTGCGTCAGCGCATACGTTTCCACCACCTGCTCCAGGCTCCAGTGGCCGAGGCAGCAGATCGCCACCAGCAGCAAGCGCGGATGCGCCACCAGCGACTTTTCCTGCACCAGCGTGAGCGTGTCGGCATGCGGCGTGATGTCGGCCGCGCCGCGCAGCACGTCCTCCATGGCGATGCCCGAAGCCTTGCAGATCAGGGCCAGGCGCGACAGCGACATGTCGTGCTGGCCAAACATGCGCTTGACGCTCGATTCGCTCATGCCGATGCGTTCGGCCAGTACCTTGTACGTGATGCCGGCGGCGCGCAGTTGGGTGCGCAGTACGCGCAAAACCAGTTCAGGTGAACTCACGATAGTTCCTTTATGCAAGTTTGGTAGCGGATGACGGTACCGAATGTAGCCGTTAACGGCACTTTGCACAAGGTGATAGTACTTTTCGGCAAAAGCGATGACACTCCCGCTTGTGGCTCGCGCAGCGCGCTACAACCAGGCAATCCATCCACTTGTAGAGGTTATCCATGTTCCCATCTTTCCGTTTCCCCGCAGCGCTGCTGGCGCTGGCCACCATCGCCCCCCTGCATGCCGTCGCAGCTGAACCGGCACCGGGTCCGTTCTATGCGGGCGCCAGCTATGGCTTTCGCGCCAGTAGCGGCCTCGATTGCATCGCCGGACAAAGCGATTGCGACAAAAGCAGCAAGCGCAATGGCAAGGCCTACCTGGGTTACAGTTTCGACGCGCTGCCGTTTCAGGGCGGCGTGGCCCTGCCTTCGATTGAGCTGGTGGGGTACATGGGCGGCGAGGTCAAGTCCGGCTTCGACACGGACGCGGGCAAGCGCGCTGGCCGCGGCAAGTTCACGGGCCTCGGCATGCAGGGCGTGCTCGGTTACCAGTTTGACGCGTTTACATTGAGTGGCCGCGCCGGCGCGGCATACACGCAGGGCAAGGTCGATTATCTGGGCGGCGGTTCGGACAAGAAGAGCAAGATCGGCTTGACCTACGGCATCGGCGCGGCGTATGCGCTGAACAAGAATTGGTCGCTGCACCTCGATTGGGACCGCGTGCCCGTCAAGTACAACAGCAAGCAAACGACCAAGGTCGACATGTTTTCGCTGGGCGCGTCCTACCGTTTCTAAGGGGATGATGCTGCGGCAGAGAGTGGCCTGATGGCGGACGCCCCTGAACGGGGTGTCCGCGGGCGGCCTGACATGCCCATGGCGGCGTTGCACGGCCTCGCCGTATTGCTCATACTGTCTTCGTCCATGCGCCTTGCCATGGATATTTCCAGATCAGTCTTTGACGTCAACCTTCTGCAGCAATTTCGCCAGCAGGCGTTTTTCCTGCTGGCGCTGGCCTGACACGGTTTTCACGTGTGCCCCGGCGGCGCGCTGCAGGGCGGCAGTGGCGACCGGGTTGCGCGGTTTTTGCGAGGGTTCGACGCGGAACTGCATTTTCTGCCGCGTCGCCAATGCCTTGTTTGCCATCGGTTTCCCCCTTCTTTCCTACAGCACGTAGCGCGACAGGTCCTCGTTGACCGACAGCGCTTCCAGGCGTTCGTTGACATACGCGGCATCGATCACCAGCAGGTTTTCCGTGCTGCTGCTGTTTTCGCTGGCCGTAAACGACACTTCTTCCAGCAGTTTTTCCATCACCGTGTGCAGCCGGCGCGCGCCGATGTTTTCCGTGCGCTCGTTCACCGCATAGGCGATTTCCGCCAGGCGCGTGATGCCTTCCGGCGCGAATTGCAATGTGAGGTTTTCCGTCGCCAGCAAGGCTTCGTACTGCATCGTCAGGCAGGCGTCGGTACTCGTCAAAATGCGCTCGAAGTCCGCAATCGACAGCGATTCCAGTTCCACGCGGATGGGGAAGCGTCCCTGCAGTTCCGGGATCAGGTCCGACGGCTTCGACAGGTGGAAGGCGCCCGAGGCGATGAACAGGATGTGGTCCGTGCGGATCATGCCGTACTTGGTGTTGACGGTCGTGCCCTCGACCAGCGGCAGCAGGTCGCGCTGCACGCCGGCGCGCGAGACGTCGGCGCCGCCCGATTCCGAACGCGAGGCGATCTTGTCGATCTCGTCCAAAAAGACGATGCCGTTCTGCTCGACGTTCTGGATCGCCTTCTGTTTCAGTTCATCTTCGTTGAGCAGCTTGGCCGCTTCTTCCTCGAGCAGCAGTTTCAAGGCTTCGCGGATCTTGACCTTGCGCGCCTTCTTGCGCTGCCCGCCCACGCCCGAAAACATGGACTTGATCTGCTCCGTCATTTCTTCCATGCCCGGCGGCGCCATGATTTCCATCTGCGGACCTGCCTCGGCCAGCTCGATCTCGATTTCCTTGTCATCGAGCTCGCCCTGGCGCAAGCGCTTGCGGAAGGTCTGGCGCGTGCTGTCGCCGCTGCCGCTGTCCACGGCCGCCGCCGTATTCGGCGTGAAGCCGAAGTCGCGCGCCGGCGGCACGAGGATGTCGATCACGCGGTCTTCGGCCGCGTCTTCGGCGCGTGCGCGCACTTTCTTCATTTCCAGCGCGCGCGTCTGCTTGATGCCGATGTCGATCAGGTCGCGGATGATGGTGTCGACGTCGCGCCCCACATAACCGACTTCGGTAAATTTGGTCGCCTCGATCTTGATGAACGGCGCCTCGGCCAGCTTGGCCAGGCGGCGCGCGATTTCCGTCTTGCCGACGCCCGTGGGGCCGATCATGAGGATGTTCTTGGGCGTGATTTCATGGCGCAGGGGCTCGGCCACCTGCTGGCGGCGCCAGCGGTTGCGCAGGGCGATGGCGACGGCGCGCTTGGCCTTGGCCTGGCCCACCACGTGCTTGTCGAGTTCGGTGACGATTTCCGCCGGGGTCATGTTCATGATCATGGTTGGCTTTCTATTCTGTGCTCGGGTGCGCCTGGACTTAGTCCAAGGTCTCGATGATGTGCGACATATTGGTATAAATGCAGAGTTCCGCGGCGATGGTCAGCGATTTCTTGACCACTTCGGCCGGCGACAAGTCCGTGTTTTCCTGCAGCGCCTTGGCGGCGGACTGGGCGTAGGTGCCGCCCGAGCCGATGGCGCCGATGCCGTCTTCCGGTTCCAGCACGTCGCCATTGCCCGTGATGACCAGGGTCGACTCGCTGTCGGCCACCAGCAGCATCGCTTCCAGGCGGCGCAGCACGCGGTCGGTGCGCCAGTCCTTGGCCAGTTCGACGGAGGCGCGCAGCAGGTTGCCCTGGTGTTTTTCCAGCTTGCCCTCAAAACGGTCGAGCAGGGTGAAGGCGTCGGCGGTGCCGCCGGCAAAGCCGACCAGGACCTTGCCCTGATACAACTTACGCACTTTGCGGGCCGTGCCCTTCATGACGATGTTGCCGAGCGTTACCTGGCCGTCGCCGCCCAGGGCGACCTGCTTGCCGCGCCGGACGCAGAGGATGGTGGTGCCGTGAAATTGTTCCATAGTGACCTCAAAAAATTCGTGCCGATGCGTGCAAGGCCATGCGATTGCGCGCCCATGCCTCAAAAGTGGGGATGGAAAAGGCAATTGCAAGCGGCAGTGCCTGCTTCAGTGTAGTCGGCGCGGGACGAAAAAAAAGCACGCAACCGAAGCTTGCGTGCTTTTTTATTCGCCATCGCGTGGCCGCCGGGGCGACCGCGCAAGGGAGGGGCGATCAGTCGCCGTACAGCTTTTGCTTCAGTTCGCGCCGTTGCTGGGCTTCCAGCGACAGGGTGGCGGTTGGACGGGCGATCAGGCGCGGGATGCCGATAGGCTCGCCCGTTTCTTCGCACCAGCCATAGTCGCCGGCGTCGATGCTGGCGATCGATTGCTGCACTTTCTTCAGCAATTTGCGCTCGCGGTCGCGCGTGCGCAGTTCCAGCGCATGCTCTTCCTCGATGGTGGCACGGTCGGCAGGATCCGGTACGAGCACGGTTTCACGCAAGTGTTCCGTGGTTTCGCCGGCGTTTTTCAGCAGATCTTTTTCGAGCTGCTGCAGGCGCGCCTTGAAGAATGCCAGTTGTGCCGGATTCATGTAGTCATCTTCGCTCATGGCGCGAATTTGGTCTTCGCTGATGAGAGGGATGTCTTGGTTGGCGGCCGGGGTCGATTTATTAGTTTTGGTCATAACTTCGCTTACCTTCGATACGACAGAGTTTTCAAATTGATCAGTTGATGCGGCGATACCGAGCAACTGTACAGGTTCCGCTTGGCATTGCTGTCCCGCTGTACTGCGTGCGACCTTGGCTTGCCGGCGAAAGCCAGGACTACCGGCCGGCTAAGGTGCCATGTTGATAACTTTTTACCGCTCTATGCCAGTCGCGCTATGCGCGCGTCAACAGGCGTGTTGGGTGGATCGGTTGCATGCCTGGCATGCGGCCAGCGGCAGTTTGCCAGCATTTCATGACAGGCGAACGACATGGGCCGTTTTCGTCGCTGATTTTGGCACGCTTTGCTTTATATTGCCATCCCGATTTGTTGACTAGCCGATCAGAAACGGCTACTTGTTGGTTTATGCCAGCAAGATGGGTGTCGGAC
Source organism: Janthinobacterium lividum (assembly GCF_034424625.1). NCBI lineage: Bacteria > Pseudomonadati > Pseudomonadota > Betaproteobacteria > Burkholderiales > Oxalobacteraceae > Janthinobacterium > Janthinobacterium lividum. The sequence goes on from NZ_CP139976.1 coordinate 594,533, forward strand.
AGCGGGAAAGTGTGCTTAACTTTCCCTTTTGTTTCTGCTTTGCAACGGATACTTTGCAAAACCCGGCTAGTTTATACCAAACATTGTTCGAGTCCGCGAATAAAAATGTCTTTTGGTAGATTCTTGCCAATAAATACCATTTTGCTGCCACGCACTTCGTTTTCGCCCCATTTAGCGCCCAGGTCGCTGCCCATCAGCTGGTGCACGCCCTGGAAGACCACCTTGCGCTCGGCGCCCTGCATCAGCAGCACACCCTTGTAGCGCAGCATGCGCGGGCCATACACTTGCACCAGGCCGCCGAGGAACTCGTCGAGCTTGGCGCTGTCGAACGGTTGCGTGCTCTTGAAAACAAAGGCGGCGATATCGTCGCTGTGCTGCGCATGGTGGTGGTCGGCATGGCCGCAATCGGTGGCGCAGGCGTCGCTGTGCTCGTGCTTATGACCATGCTCGTGTTCATGTCCGTGTGCATGGTCGTGTGTCTTGTCGTGATCATGCACGTGCGCCGTTTCCGTCGCCAGGAAATCCGGGTCCAGTTCCAGCTTTTCATTCAGGTTGAAACCGCGGATGTCGAGTACTTCGGCCAGCGGCGCGCGGCCGAAATCGACCTTGGCGATGGGCGCGCGCGGGTTGATGCGCTTCAGGCGGCGCGTCAGGGCGGCCACGTCCTCTTCACTGACGAGGTCGGTTTTCGACAGCAGCAGCTTGTCGGCAAAGCCCACTTGCCGCTGGGCTTCCTCGTATTCGTCCAGTTGCTTCATGGCATGGCGGGCATCGACTACCGTGATAATGGCGTCGAGCATGTAGTGGCTGCCCACTTCTTCGTCGACAAAGAAGGTTTGCGCCACGGGGCCGGGATTGGCCAGGCCCGTCGTTTCGATGACGACGCGGTCGAATGCCAGCAAGCCGGCGTCGCGCTTGCGCGCCAGTTCCGTCAGGCCCACGATCAGGTCGCCTCGCACGGTGCAGCAGATGCAGCCGTTGTTCATCTCGATGATGTGTTCGTTGCTATCCTGCACCAGGATCTCGTTATCGATGTTTTCCTGGCCAAACTCGTTCTCGATCACGGCGATGCGCATGCCATGGTCTTCCTGCAGTATGCGGTTGAGCAAGGTGGTTTTGCCGGCGCCCAGGAAACCGGTGAGGATGGTGGTTGGAATCAGTGCCATGAGAGATGCCTTGTAATCGGTGGTGCCGCCGCGCAAGCGGAAGAATGCGGACGATTATGCCGGAATTTTGCAAAAGCTTGCAAATGCGCGCCCATCCGCTTGATATGGATCAGGCCGTCCAGCAGGAGCGGCTGCCTACTTGAGCTTGGCGCGCGGGTGCGCCTGGTCATACACGTGCGCCAGGTGCTGGAAATCGAGGGCCGTGTAAACCTGGGTCGAGGTGATGCTGGAATGGCCCAGCATTTCCTGCACGGCGCGCAAGTCGCCCGACGATTGCAGCACGTGCGAGGCAAACGAGTGGCGCAGCACGTGCGGGTGCACATTCGCGGGAATGTCCGTCGCCAGCGCATGCGCCTTCAGGCGCAGCTGCAGTACGCGCGGCGAGATACGCGTGCCGCGCGTGCTTAAAAACAAGGCAGCGCTGCCATCGGCCGCCGGCGGGCGCACGCCCAGCCAGGCTGTCAAGGCCACGAGGGCCGCCTTGCCGACGGGCACCTTGCGCATCTTGCTGCCCTTGCCCGTGACGATGACTTCGAAGCTGGCCATGTCGAGCCAGCCCAGCGAGGCGGGCTGGCCGCCGTCGGCCTTGCAGTAATGGGTGTCCAGGCTGGTCAGTTCGGACACGCGCAAGCCGCTCGAATACAGCAGTTCGAACATGGCGCGGTTGCATAGTTGTTCCGGTTCGGCGGCGCCTTGCTGGTGTTGCGCGGGCGCCACGAGGCGCACGGCGTCATCCACCGACAGGGCTTTCGGCAACGTTTTGGCCCGCTTGGGGGCGCGGATGCCGTCGACAGGATTGGCGTCGAGCTTGGTCTCGCCGCTGAGCCAGTTGAAGAAGCCGCGCCACGACGACAGCTTGCGGGCGATGGAACGCGGGTCGAGGCCACCAGCGTGCAGCTTGGCCGTGTAGCGGCGCACTTCGTTGTGCGCAAGAGCCGTCCAGGGCGTGTTGCCGCTCAGTTCCAGCAAGGCGCGCAGGTCGCGCCCGTAGGCGTCAAGCGTATGCGGCGACAGCTTGCGCTGCGTGGCCAGCTGCGCCAGGTAGGCGTCGAGCCACTCGGCCTTGCCGCGCGCCTCGTTCATGGCGTTCTCAGGCAGGCGTGCCGGCGCGCAGCGCGGCCAGGGCGGCGCTGGCCGTGGCGCCGATATGCACGAGGAAGTCCGTGCCCATGCTGGAGGTAAAGCGTTCGCTGTCGGGCGAGCCGAGCACCAGCAAGCCGAAGGTGCCCGTCGTGCCGGGCGCGCGCAGGGCGATCATGACGGTCGATTCGATCTTATCGGCCTGCAGCCAGTGCACGGCTTCGAAATCGCGGTTGCTGCCGCAGTACGGCGTTTGCAGGCTGTTGGCGAACATGCGCACATCGGCCGTGACATCTTCCGTGAACCAGCCGTTGGCGTGTTCCGGCAGCACTTGCCACAGGCGCAGGCTGACGTAGGGCACGTCGAAATTGCTTTGCAAGGCGTCGACCAGCACGCGCGGCATGTCCGCATCGTTGCGCACTTGCAGCATGGCCTGGTTCCAGCCGTGGAACTTGCTGGCGATGTCGCCATTTTCCTCGGCCACGCGGCTCAGCTTGGACATGCGCAGTTCGAGCGCCTTGTACTTGTCGCGCATCACTTCCATCTGCCGCTCCTGCAGCGAGATGGTGCGTCCCGTCAGCGGGCTGCTCAGTTTGACCTCGCCGAGCAGAGCGGTATGCTCTTCGAAGAAATTCGGGTGCTCGCTCAGGTACTGGGCGACGGTGCTGGAATCGAGTGTGGCGGTCATTGAGAATATCTGTCAGTGAAAGTTGAACACTTCATTCTAACCGAGAGTGCGCCGGCATAGGCGCAAAGGGCATGGCGCCCGTGCATTTTCCGCGCGCCCATGAAAAAAGCGGCATGGTTGCCCATGCCGCTTTGTATTTCCTGGTCAGCTGTCACCCGCGGAGGGTGACAGGCGGGCCATTAGAAATTGTGGTGTACGCCCAGGCCGATGTAGTTGACCGAGGTGGTGTTGTTGTAGTTGGCGACGCTGGCCGATTTCTTGTTCGAAATATCTGCGTACAGGTAGGTACGCTTCGACAGATTGTAGTCGTAGCCCAGCGATGCTTGCTTGGTCTTGGCGACGCCATCCGGCGTTTTTTGACCGTAGCCAGCGCGGATCTTGCCTGGGCCGACGTCATAGTTGGCGCCCAGCACCCACGATTTGGTGTCGGTGTTGACGATCTTGAAGTTGCCGTCATCCTGATGTTGGTACGTTGCCATCAGTTTCAATTCCGCGATCGGATTGAACGATGCACCGACCGACCACAGCTTGGCTTGCAGGCCGTTACGCTCGTAGGCAGCCATGGCGGCGAACTGGGCGTTGTTGTACGTTGCCGACACCGAGTACGGGTTCGATGCTGGCACCACATTGGCTGGCAGGGCGAAGTTGCCGGTGGCATTCGTCGTCAGGTTGCGCACGGTGGCTGCAACGGCGGTGTTGTTGTTCGCTTCTTTGGCGGCCACGGTGGCGTTGAACTGGAAGCCGCTGATGACTGGCGAGTTGTAAAACACGGCATTCGAGAAGCGGTTACGCGAGTTGCCTGGCGCGCTCAGCGGATCGCTGGTGTAGCCGGCAACGGTCAGGTCGGTCTGGAAACCGGCTGGCGTAGGCATGCCCGACCATGGTTCGAAACCGGTACTCGTTTCCTGGAAGGCGGTCAGGCCACGGCCCAGACGCACGGTACCGAAGTTGCCTTGCAGGCCGACGCGGCTTTGACCCTGGAACAGCGGACGCGAATTGGCGCCCGACGTGTTTTCTACGGTGCCAGTGTCGGATTCATAGCGAATTTCCAGTTGGAAAATGGCTTTCAAGCCATTGCCCAGATCTTCCGTGCCCTTGAAACCCAGCTTGTTGTTGTCGCGCTTGGTGACGGCGGTGGTCGAACCAGTCGCTTTGCCCAGGCCTGCATCGATCGTGCCGTAGATTTGGACGGACGACTGCGCTTGTGCGGTTGCGGCAAAGGCGCCGAAGAGTGCGAGGGCAACGAGTGATTTTTTCATGTCTTATTCCCTATTAAAAGTGAGTTCCGTCCGAGATCCGAGCAGATTGAAATGCGCTAACTGTCGCGTTTCGATGAATGAACCTTAATTCGTCGGCGCGCAAGACGTGCGGGATTGGTCAAATGTGCGTGAAAAGATTGGTGAAAAGCGGAATAACTGCATGCCCCTGTTGTATTTTTGTAACGCGCGGTTTCTGCCGATCCTGCGCCGATGGACAGCGTTCTCCCACCGCCACGCTGGCGGCGCCTTGCCATATTGGCATGTCCGTGCCAGGACATTGTTGCGTTGAATCAAGTTCTTGAGGCGGCTTTGGCGGATTTATGACACAAGGACGGTACACTAAGGGAAGGCCTGCGTTGATGGGCCTGGAGACGGCTCACTATTATTAGAATCATTGACTCAATATCGAGAATCGATGGCAAATCGCGAAACATTAGGATTGATCAAGGGCGCACGTGCGGGCGATGTTGCCTGCCAGCTGGCGTTGGGACGGGTGTATCTGTTTGGACAGGGTGTGCCGCAAAGCCTGCCCACGGCCTTGCACTGGCTGGCGCGGGCGGCCCAGGAGGATAGCGAGGAAGCGTGCTTGCTGATTGGCACGCACGTGCCGTTCGAAGTGGCGCAACCGGCAGCCAAGGCGCTGATTCCCTATTACGCGCAGGCGTTCGATGCAGGCCTGGTGCAGGCGGGCCTGGTGCTGGCGCAGCTGGTGCTGGGCAATGCCGCCAGTCACTGTGAATCCCTGCGCGCCAAGGCGCGCGTGGCCCTGGATGCCGCCGTGCACGCCGGCTTGCCCGATGCACAATGGTTGTTATCCATGCAAGATGGCTCGCTTGCCGCTGCCGGGCGGGACACCGGCCTGGCTGGCGAGAAAGCCATCGATGGCGACGCGCCGCTGCACGCCTGGCTGGAGCAGGCATGGCGCCAGGGCAACCAGGCCGGATTCCTGTCGCAAGGCTTGCCGCTGGCGCGCGAGCTGCTGCAGCGCCAGGCGGCGGCCGGTGCGCGCACGATCGCCCTCGACGCGCAGCAGGTGCTGTTGCTGTCGCGTTGTGCCCAGGCATTGGCGCCTGGCGGCGACGCCGAAGGCTGGCAGTGTTGCGAGCTGGCAGCGCATGGCGGCGACCGCACGGCGCAGCTGGAGCTGGGGCTCGGCTATGCGCGCATGGATGCGCATGGCCAGCGGCTGGCCACGCGCAATGGCGCGGCCAATTTCAAGCGTGCCGTGCGCTGGCTGACGCAGGCTGGCGAGCAGGGGCTGGCCGAAGCCTGGTTCGTGCTGTCGCGCATCTACACGAAACCGGAATTTTCCCAGCGCAATGTGGTCGAAGCCCATTCCTGCCTGGAGCGTGCCGCCGACCTGGGGCATGGCCCGGCCCAGCTCGAGTGCGGCATGCATGCCTGGCGCAATCGCCGCGATGGCGTCAACAATGATGTGCGGGCCGCGTATTGGCTGCTGCAGGCGCAGGCGCAAGGCAGCAGTGAAGCGGAGGCGGCGCTGGCAAAGATCGCGCCGCAGGGCGAAGCCGGCGACTGGGGCCAGTGCGCCGCCATGCAGGCCGATGGGCACTTGCGGCAATTGGGCCAGAGCCACCCCTTGCTGGCGGCGCGGCTGGAACTGGCGCGCTGCTTCCATCTGTCGCGTGCCGAGGCGCTGCTGCTCGATATCCACGCGGCTGACCAGGGACATTGTCTGTTGATCGATATCAGTGCCACACATGGGCGCGGCAAGCGGCGCCTGGTACTGATCCGCACGGCGCAGGAGCGCCAGCTGCTCGATCAGGTGGTGCGCCTGTTCGAGCGCGTCGATTGCGGTGTGGCGGGGCCGGAAGGCAATTACCGGCAGCGCCTGTACCGCCTGAAGTGCTACCTGGCCGAACTCGATGTCGCACAGGAACAGCAGTTCCTGGCGGCCTGACTATGACTGCTCACTTTCACCCGTTTACAGCTCGATCGTGCCCTCGAACACGGTCACGGCCGGGCCCGTCATCAAAACGGGATGGCCGTCGCCTTGCCAGGCGATCGATAGTTCGCCGCCACGCGCGCTGATGCGCACGGGGGAATCGAGCAAGCCGCGCAGGATGCCGGCCACGGCGGCGGCGCAGGCGCCCGTGCCGCACGCCAGGGTTTCGCCCGCACCCCGTTCAAAGACGCGCAGTTTCACGTGCTGGCGGTCGACGATCTGCATGTAGCCGACGTTGACCCTGCGGGGAAAGCGCGGGTGGTGCTCGATGCGCGGGCCCGTCACTTCCAGGTCTTGCGCATCGACATCCTCGACCACTTGCACGGCATGCGGATTGCCCATCGAGACGACGGACACCAGCACGGGCGACGTTTGGCCCGGCAGCGCCAGGTCCAGCGGCCACAAGGTGTCGCTGCCTTGCGCTACACCGTCCAGGCCGTTTGCATCGAACGGCACCAGCGCGGGTTCGAGCACGGGCGCGCCCATGTCGACCGTGATGCTGCCATCGGGCTCCAGGCGTGGCGCGATGACGCCGGCCATGGTTTCCACGCGGATGCTGTCCTTGCTTGATAGCCCTTTTTCGCTGACGAACTTGACGAAGGCGCGCGCGCCATTGCCGCATTGCTCGACTTCGCCGCCATCGTTGTTATAGATGCGGTAGCGGAAATCGCAGCCGGGCAGGCGCGGTTTTTCCACCACGAGGATCTGGTCGGCGCCGATGCCGAAACGGCGGTCGGCCAGGCGCTGCCACTGGGCTGGCGTGAAGTCGATATCTTGATGGATGGCGTCGATGACGATGAAGTCATTGCCGGCGCCATGCATTTTGGTAAATTGGAGTTTCATGGTCTGCCGTATCACTTGTGCTGGTTATAGAACGACGCTTCGCCTTCCGGACGCGTCTTGAAGCGTTTATGCGTCCAGAAATACTCGGCCGGCGCTTCGCGCACGCGCTCTTCGATGAATGCGTTCATGCGGCGCGTGGCGGCCGTGATGTCGTCGCCCGGATAGTCATCCCACGCTGGATAGTAGGTCACTTGCCAGCCCTGGTAATTGGGCAGGAAGGTGGCGATGACGGGAATGACTTGCGCCTTGGCGGCCAGCGCCAAGCGCGCCGTGGCCGTCAGGGTGGCGGCGGGCACGCCGAAGAAGGGCACGAATTCCGCATCCTTCTCGCCGAAATCCATGTCCGGCAGCATGAAATACGGCAAGCCGTCGCGCAGCGCGCGCAGGATCGTCTTGATGCCGTCCTGGCGCGTAAACAGCTTGGGCGGCTTGAAGCGCGAACGGCCGTTGCGCAAGGCCTGGTCGAAGGCGGCGTTCTTTTGCTGCACATACATCGACGAAGCGGAAATTTCCATGGCCGTGGCGGCGCCGGCCACGTCGAGGCAGACAAAGTGCGGGCACAGCAGGATGGTCGGCTTGGCCGCGATCTGCTGGCCCGGGAAGGCGGGCACCTTTTTGATCAGGCGGTTCAGGCGCGCTTCCGACGACCACCACAGGATGCTGCGTTCCCACACGCTGCGCGAATACGCCTGGAAATGCTGGCGCGCCAGCGCCACGCGCTGGGCTTCCGTCAATTCCGGCATGCACAGGCGCAGATTCGTCAGGGCAATCTTGCGCCGCGTGGGCATGGCGATGAACAGCAGGCTGCCGACGGCCACGCCGAAACGGCCGAGGATGGGCAAGGGCAGCCAGTGCAGCAGCCACATGAAGGCGATCAGCAGTCTCATGCCTGCTCCCCGGCGGCATTCGGCGTCGCGGGCGTGGGCGGCGGTGCGCCGCGCGGCACTTTATAGCGGTTGTAGCTCCACAGGTATTGCGCCGGGCTGCGCGCGATCAATTGTTCCATGGCTGCATTGATGGTGCGCGCCTGCTCGGCCGAGGTGCTGTCGAGGGACTCGGTGAAGGGCACGAAATGCACGACATAGCCGCGCCCGCCCGGCAGGCGTTCGGCGTAGGTGATGATGACTTCGGCGCCGCCCATCTGCGCCAGCTTGGCGGGCAGGGTCATGGTGTAGGCGGGGCGGCCAAAGAAATCGGCCCACACGCCTTCGCCTTCCTGCGGCACCTGGTCGGGCAGCAGGCCGATGGGCTGGCCTTTTTTCAGGCATTTGGCGAAGATGCGCACGCCCGACATGTTGGCCGGCGCCAGCATCAGGTTTTCGCGCGCGCGGGCCCCTTCGATCAGCGGTTTCAAGGCGGCGCGCTTGGGCGGACGGTACATCACGGTGAGCGGCGTGCGCAGGGCGATTTGCTGGGCGACGATTTCAAAGCAGCCCAGGTGCGGCGTCAGGAAGACGATGCCGCGGCCGTGCTGCAGCGCTTTTTCCACCAGTTCCCAGTTTTCCACCGTCGCATGGCGCGCCACGCGCTCGGCTGGCGCGCACCAGATGAAGGGCAATTCCAGCACGCTCTTGCCCGCTTCGGCCACGGCCGCGTGCAAGTGTTGCGAAAACCCCGCACCTTGCATGTTCTCGCGCATGCGGCGGCGGTAGGACGGGGAAATGGCGTAAATCACCCAGCCAAGCGCAGTGCCCAGGGCATGCAGGACGGGCAGGGGAAAGATGGACAGGAAGCGGAAAATTGGGACTAACATGTATAAGCGGTTTCCAGGAATGGCGTGTTGCCGTGCCAAAATTTTTTAAGAAGCGTAAAATACCACGTATGCAGTAACCGCTGAGTTAATAGACAACTTGCGATGCGGAATATAAATCTCGCTAAAGCGTCGCAGGCAAAATCCTCTTTACTGCGACAGAACATTCACATAGTAAACAGGAGCTTGCAATGTCAAACGACTATCTCTTCACTTCCGAATCCGTTTCGGAAGGCCATCCCGACAAGGTTGCCGATCAAATTTCCGACGCCATCCTTGACGCCATCCTGACCCAGGATCCAGCCGCCCGCGTGGCTGCCGAAACCCTGTGCAACACGGGTCTGGTGGTGCTGGCTGGCGAGATTACCACCCACGCCAATGTGGATTATATTCAAGTTGCGCGCGAAACCATCAAACGCATCGGCTACGACAACACGGAATACGGCATCGACTACAAGGGTTGCGCCGTGCTGGTGGCCTACGACAAGCAGTCGCCGGACATCGCGCAAGGCGTCGATGAAGGTGCGGGGATTGACCTGGATCAAGGCGCTGGCGATCAGGGCCTGATGTTCGGCTACGCCTGCGATGAAACGGCCGAGCTGATGCCTGCCGCCATCCACTACGCGCACCGCCTGGTCGAGCGCCAGTCGCAGCTGCGCAAGGATGGCCGTTTGCCATGGCTGCGTCCGGACGCGAAATCGCAAGTGACCCTGCGCTACGTCGATGGCCGTCCGGTCGGCGTGCACACGGTCGTGCTGTCGACCCAGCATGCGCCGGAAATTTCGCACAAGCAGATCGAAGAAGCCGTCATCGAAGAGATCATCAAGCCGATCCTGCCGCGCGAATGGCTGACGGAGACCAAATTCCTCGTCAACCCGACGGGCCGTTTCGTCATCGGCGGTCCGCAAGGCGATTGCGGCTTGACCGGCCGCAAGATCATCGTCGACACCTACGGTGGCGCAGCCCCGCACGGCGGCGGCGCGTTCTCGGGCAAGGATCCTTCGAAAGTCGACCGTTCGGCCGCCTATGCTGCCCGCTACGTGGCGAAAAACATCGTCGCGGCCGGCCTGGCGCGCCAATGCCAGGTGCAGGTCAGCTACGCCATCGGCGTGGCCAAGCCGATCAACATCACCGTCTACACGGAAGGCACGGGCGTGATTCCCGATGCGGAAATCGCCAAGCTGGTGCTGGCGCACTTTGATTTGCGTCCAAAAGGCATCGTGCAAATGCTCGACCTGCTGCGCCCGATCTACCAGAAGAGCGCCGCCTACGGCCATTTCGGCCGCGAAGAGCCGGAATTCACGTGGGAACGCACGGACAAGGTCGCCCTGCTGCGCGACGCTGCAGGGCTGAAGTAATCTAGTCGGATTTGCAAGAAAAGCGCCCCGGCCTGCTGGCCGCGGGCGCTTTTTTTATGTGTTGTTACGTGGCAATGCCGTGCAAACAGGCTGGCGCGGCGGCCTTGACAATGATAAAATCCCCCGTCCGAGGAGCGTTGCGACGAAGAAATTCGCCAGGCTCGGAATATCCTGCAACTGCGCTCACGTACCTTTTTCAACAACTGAAAGGAGGGCGTGATGAACGCCGTACTCAAATCGCAACACGACTACACCATCGCCGATATCACTCTGGCCGCATGGGGCGACAAAGAAATCAAGATTGCTGAAACGGAAATGCCTGGCCTGATGGCCATCCGCGAAGAATTCGCGGCAGCGCAGCCTCTGAAAGGCGCGCGCATCACCGGTTCCATCCATATGACCATCCAGACCGCCGTGCTGATCCAGACCCTGGAAGCACTGGGCGCGCAAGTGCGTTGGGCATCGTGCAACATTTACTCCACGCAAGATCATGCCGCCGCCGCCATCGCTGCCGCCGGCACGCCTGTGTTCGCCGTCAAGGGCGAGTCGCTGGATGACTACTGGGAATACACGCACCGCATCTTCGAATGGCCGAACGTGGACGGCAAGGCTGTCTACTCGAACATGATCCTCGACGATGGCGGCGACGCCACCCTGCTGCTGCACCTGGGCGTGCGCGCGGAAACCGACCTGTCGGTGCTGGCGAATCCCGGTTCGGAAGAAGAAATCTGCCTGTTCAACTCGATCAAGAAACACTTGCTGGCCGATCCGACCTGGTACTCGAAGCGTCTGCCGGAAATCCTCGGCGTGACGGAAGAAACCACCACCGGCGTGCACCGTTTGTACCAGATGCACAAGGAAGGCAAGCTGGCTTTCCCTGCGATCAACGTGAACGATTCCGTCACGAAATCGAAATTCGACAACCTGTATGGCTGCCGCGAATCGCTGGTCGATGGCATCAAGCGCGCCACCGACGTGATGATCGCCGGTAAAGTGGCCGTCATCGCCGGTTACGGTGACGTCGGCAAGGGTTCGGCCCAGGCCATGCGTGCCCTGTCGGCCCAGGTATGGGTAACGGAAGTCGATCCGATCTGCGCACTGCAGGCGGCGATGGAAGGCTACCGCGTCGTGACCATGGATTACGCGTGTGAACACGGCGACATCTTCGTGACTTGCACCGGCAACTACCATATCCTCACGCACGATCACCTGACGCGCATGAAAGACCAGGCCATCGTCTGCAATATTGGTCACTTCGACAATGAAATCGACGTTGCTTCGCTGAAGCAATACGAGTGGGAAAACATCAAGCCGCAAGTCGACCACATCATCTTCCCGTCGGGCCGCCGCATCATCCTGTTGGCCGAAGGCCGTCTGGTCAACCTCGGTTGCGGCACGGGCCACCCGTCGTACGTGATGAGCTCGTCGTTCGCCAACCAGACGATCGCGCAGATCGAGCTGTACGCGAACACGGCCAACTACCCGGTCGGCGTGTACACCCTGCCAAAACACCTCGATGAAAAAGTCGCTCGTTTGCAACTCAAAAAGTTGAATGCGCAGCTGACGGAACTGACGCAAGAGCAAGCCGACTACATCGGCGTGCGCACGGAAGGTCCATACAAGCCCGAGCACTACCGCTATTAATCGGTTGCTTGCCTCGGGAACCTACTGCGCGGCGCGGGGCGCGGCCGGCGATGCTCGCTGTACCTTCGTACAGCTGCGCTTCTCGGCCACGCCGCGCATCCGCTCGCTACGGTTCCTGAGGCAACAAGACTGATCGGTGTACTTTGAAAAGGCCGGCTATGCCGGCTTGCCCCTCTTTTTTGACAGGCTAGAGAAATGCGCTTGCTACTGATTTGGTTTATCAATGCGGCAGCCCTGTTTGCCGTCCCATACCTGATGCACTCGGTGACGATGAGCAGTGGCTGGACCGCGCTGCTGGCCGCTGCCGTGCTGGGGCTGGTCAATGCGCTGATCCGTCCTTTGCTGATCCTGCTGACCCTGCCCGTGACGTTCCTGTCGCTGGGTCTGTTCATTTTGATCATCAACGGCTTCCTGTTCTGGCTGGTGGCGCAGGTGATCGATGGTTTCCATGTCGCCAGTTTCTGGTCTGCCGTGGGTGGTGCCATTCTGTACAGCATCATTTCCTGGGCCTTGTCGACCTTACTTTTGAGTAACGACGATGGAAAAGCATAACTTCAGTATTGAGTTTTTCCCGCCGAAAACCCCGGAAGGGGCGGAAAAGCTGCGCGCCACGCGTGTCAAGTTGTCTGAATTGCATCCGAAGTATTTCTCGGTGACCTTTGGCGCCGGCGGCACCACGCAGCAGGGTACGCTGGACACCGTGCGCGAGATCCTGGCGGCCGGCGAACAGGCCGCGCCCCATCTGTCTTGCGTCGGCGGTTCGCGCGAATCGATCCGCGCCGTGCTGGCCGACTTCAAGGCGGCGGGCGTGAACCGTATCGTGGCCTTGCGCGGTGACTTGCCGAGCGGCTATGGCGCCTCGGGCGAGTTCCGCTATGCCAACGAGCTGGTGGAATTCATCCGCGCCGAGACGGGCGACCATTTCCATATCGAAGTGGCCGCCTATCCGGAAGTGCACCCTCAAGCCCGTTCGCCGCAGGACGATCTGAACGCGTTTGCGCGCAAGGTGCAGGCCGGCGCCGATGCGGCCATCACCCAGTACTTCTACAATGCTGACGCGTATTTCCAGTTTGTCGAGCAGACGCAGAAGATGGGCATCAACGTGCCTATCGTGGCCGGCATCATGCCGATCACGAATTACACGCAGTTGATGCGCTTTTCGGACATGTGCGGCGCGGAAATTCCACGCTGGGTGCGTCTGAAACTGGCCAGCTTCGGCGACGACAGCGCGTCCATCAAGGCTTTCGGCCTGGACGTGGTGACGGGCTTGTGCGAGCGTCTGCTGGAAGGCGGCGCGCCAGGCTTGCATTTCTACAGCATGAACCAGGCGGCGCCTACGACGGCACTGTGGCAGCGCCTGGTGAAGTAAATCGTTCTGCTGTTATCAGAACAGATCGCCCTCGGTCACGATGTGATCGAGGGCGATGTCGTATTCGCCGTTGGGAAAGCTTGCCGCCAGGCAGGCATAGGCGATACCGAGGGTGCGCGGACGGGGGGCCTGCGCCAGGGTGCGGTCGTAATAGCCGCCGCCATAACCGAGCCGGTAGCGTTCCCCATTAAACCCCAGGCAAGGCACCAGCAGGGTGGCGGGTGCCGGGCGCAGGCGTAATCGGGCCGGCACGGCCACCCCCATGCCATCCTTGACCATGGGCTCACCGGGCGCCCAGTCGGAAAATGCCAGCGGTGCATGTTTTTCCAGTACCACCGGCAAGCTTAATTGCACGCCGCGCGCGGCCAGCTGCGCATAGGCGCCGTGCAAGTCCGGCTCGCCGTGCAGGGGCCAGTACACGCCCAGTTCCTCGATGTTTTCCTGCGCGCACCAGTCCAGCAGGCGCTGCGCGATGGCCGCATCCCACGTTACTCGCGTGGCGTCGGGCAGGGCGCGCCGGGCCGCCAGCAGGGCCTTGCGCAAGCCGGCTTTGTCCTGTGGCGCAATGGGTGGCCGTGCAGCCGGATCGCATGTTATTCTAGGGTCGCTATTCATATCACCATCAAGTTAAGATTGAGAGTCGTACATTGATTTCCCCACTGAAATGGATTGCCGGCACGATGCTGTGTGTTGCATCGGCCTTGTCTCCCCTGGCAGCCCTGGCCCAGGTAGCGGCCACCGTAGCCCCAGCCGCCCCCGACACGCGCAGCGAGGACGATGCCTTCCTGCTGCTGCGCGACGCCGCGCGCAAGGATGACGTCGAAAAAGCCGACTTTTATGCGGGGCGCCTGACGAATTACCAGATTCCATCGTATGTTGACTATTATCGGCTGAAACCGCGCATCAAGCTGCTGACCGAGGTGCAATTTCGCGATTACCTGAACCGCTACAAGGGCAGCGCCATCGCCGACCGTTTCCGCAACGACTGGCTGCTGGAGCTGGGCCGCAAGCGCGACTGGGTCGTATTCGATGAGCAATACCCGCAATTCGCCCTCGACGATGACACCCAGCTCAAGTGCTACGCGCTGATGTCGCGCGCCGCCAAGGGCCAGAACGTGGCGTCCGAAGCGCGCAACCTGCTCGTCTCGCCGCCCGGCTATGGCGAAGCGTGCGGCAGCCTGATCGCGGCATTGGCGCAAAATGGCCAGTTTGACACGAATGACCTGTGGGCGCAGATCCGCCTGGCGGGCCAGACCAATGCCACGGGCCCGGCGCGCCGCATCGCGCTGCTGCTGGGCGCGTCCGACGCGAAGATGGCGCAAGCCATCGACTTGCCGGCGCTGGTGCTGGCCAAGGGACCGGGCGCCAGCCGCGCCGACCACGAGATGTACCTGGTGGCCGTCGGCCGCATGGCGAAAAGCACCTTGAAACTGGGCGTGGTGGCCCTGCAAAAGGCCAGCGCGCAGCTGACGCCGCAGGAACAGGCCATCGGCTGGGCCAGCCTGGCCTTGCAAGCGTCGTATTCGCTGGCACCGGAAGCATTTGAATATTGGCAAAAAACCAATGGCGCGCCCTTGACCCAGGAGCAGATGCAGTGGAAGGCGCGTATCGCCTTGCGCGAAGGCAACTGGCCCGTGGTGAAGTCTTCCATCCAGGCCATGCCGGCCTCGCTGCGCGCCGACCCCACCTGGGTCTACTGGCTGGCGCGCGCGCAGCAGGCGGAAACGCCGGGTCGCCCGAACCCGCAGGCGGACGCCCTGTACCGCACGATTTCCGAGCAATCGAATTTCTATGGCTTGCTGGCCAATGAAGAGCTGGGCAACCACCTGGTCTTGCCGCCGCCGGGCCAGCCGATCTCGCCAACGGAAATCGCCGCCATGGCTGCCAATCCGGGCTTGCAGCGTGCCTTGAAATTTTTCAATATGCGCTTGCGCTTTGAAGGCACGCGCGAGTGGAACTGGGAATTGCGTTCGATGACGGACCGCCAGCATCTGGCGGCCGCGGAATTTGCGCGCCAGAACAATGTGCTCGACCGCATGGTCAACACCTCGGACCGCACGCGCCTGGAAGTGGACTATACGCAGCGCTACCCGACGCCGCATGACGACGTCATGCATCCGGCCACGCAAACACTGGGCCTGGACAAGGCCTGGGTGTATGGCCTGATCCGCCAGGAATCGCGCTTCATCATGGATGCGCAGTCGCACGTGGGCGCATCTGGCCTGATGCAGGTGATGCCGTCGACGGCCCGTTATGTCGCCAAGAAGATCGGCCTTACCGATTTCGTTACGGAAACCTTGAGCGACGTGCGCACCAACGTCTTGCTGGGCACGAATTACCTGAACATGGTGCTTGGCGGTCTCGACGGTTCGCAAGTGCTGGCCAGCGCCGCCTACAACGCGGGGCCGGGGCGCTTGCGCATCTGGCGCGCCACCATGACGCGTCCACTGGAAGGCGCCGTCTTTGCCGAGATCATTCCGTACACGGAAACGCGCGGCTACGTGAAAAACGTGATGGCCAACGCCACCTATTACGCGGCCCTGTTCGAGAAGAGCCCGCAGTCGCTGAAAGCGCGCCTGGGTACCGTGGGGCCGAAAAACAGCGCTGTTTCTGCCGATTTGCCATCATCCAACTAAAGCACGCCGACCATGCAAACGACCATCCTTGATCCCAGCCTGACGCAAACCCTGGCCGCCGCGCGCGAACCGGGCCTGACCCTCATCATCGGCAACAAGAATTACTCATCGTGGTCGATGCGCCCGTGGGTGGCCATGACGGCCTTCGGCATCCCGTTCCAGGAAGTGCGCGTGCTGCTCGACCAGAGCGACACGGCCACCAAAATTGCCGAGTATTCCGCCTGCGGCCGGGTCCCCGTGCTGCTGGCCGGCGAGATCACAATCTGGGACAGCCTGGCCATCTGCGAATACCTGGCCGAGCAGTTTCCGGATAAACACATGTGGCCGCAAGACGTGGCCGCGCGCGCCATGGCGCGTTGTGTCTGCGCGGAAATGCATTCCGGCTTCGCCGGCTTGCGCACGGATATGTCGATGAATATCAAGGCGAAGTTGCCGGGCCGGGGCCGCACGGCCGCCGCGCAGGCCGACATTGGCCGCATCAGCGAAATATGGGAAGAGTGTCTGTCCCGCTTTGGCCACCACCAGTTCCTGTTTGGCGACTTTTCCATCGCCGACGCATATTTCGCGCCCGTCGTCATGCGTTTCCGCACGTACGGTGTGAGCCTGGCGCCGGCCCTGAATGCGTATTGCGAGCGCGTGCAGGCGCACCCGGCCGTGGCCCGCTGGATCACGGAAGCGCTGGCGGAAACGGAAGTCGCTGCCAAGCACGACGCGGAACTGCCTGATTAAGAAAAGAGTGTTATGAAGATATACACGGTCGGTGGCGCGGTGCGCGACCAACTGCTGGGCTTGCCCGTGAAAGACCACGACCACGTCGTCGTGGGCGCCACGCCGGAAGACATGCTGCGCCAGGGCTTCCGCCCCGTCGGCAAGGATTTCCCCGTCTTCCTGCACCCGAAGACGCAGGAAGAATACGCCCTGGCCCGCACGGAACGCAAGACGGCGCCCGGCTACCGGGGCTTCGTCTTCCACACGGCGCCCGACGTCACGCTGGAAGACGACCTGGTGCGGCGTGATCTCACCATCAACGCCATCGCCCAGGCCGGAGACGGAACCTTGACCGACCCGTTCGGCGGCATCGAGGATATTCGCAACAAAATCTTCCGCCACGTCTCCGACGCGTTTGGCGAAGACCCCGTGCGCATCTTGCGCCTGGCCCGCTTTGCCGCCCGTTTTCATAGTTTCACTGTCGCACCCGCCACCATGGAGCTGATGCGCCGCATGGTGCAGGACGGCGAAGTCGACGCCCTCGTGGCCGAACGCGTGTGGCAGGAAGTGGCCAAGGGGCTGATGGAAAGCCATCCATCGCGCATGCTGACGGTGCTGCACGAGTGCGGTGCCCTGGCGCGCATCATGGGGGAAATCGCGCTGAGCGAACGCTTGCTGCACGTGATCGACCATGCCGCCGCGCAAGGTCATGACTTGCCCGTGCGCTTTGCTGTACTGATGCTGGCTGTGCCGTTGGCGCAGATCAACGCGCTGAGCGAGCGCCTGCGCGTGCCCAACGACTGCCGCGAGCTGGCGGTGATGGCGGCGCGCGAGCAGGCGGCGGTCGCTGGCGCGCTGGCGTTGAGCGCCGAGGAACTGGTGAGCTTGTGCGAGCGCTGTGACGGACTGCGCAAGCCGCAGCGTTTCGTGCAGATGCTGGACGCCATCGCCTGCGATGTGCATGCACGGGATCCCGTGTTTCCACAGTCCGCCTGGCTGCAAGCCATGCTGGCGGCCGTGCGCGGCGTGGATGCGGGTGCGCTGGCGCAAGCGTGCGCACAGGAACCGAAGCGCATTCCGGCCGTCATCCATGCTGCGCGGGTCGAGGCCGTCACGAACGTGATCAGCAGCCGGGAACTGCCATGACCCTGCCCAAATTGTTCCAGAACCCGTTTCGCCGCTGGCTCAGCCGTAGCGGCGGCGGGCGTCCGACCGTGCTCGTCAAGCAGTTGCATGAGCGCGACCGGCGCCGCATGATGAAGCATTTCCTGTCGCTCGAGAAAAGCGACCGGCTGCTGCGCTTCGGCAGCGCCTTGCCCGATGAATTGGTGGCTCAGTACGTGCAGAAGATGGATTTCTCGCGCGACATGATCTACGGCGTCTACAACAGCCTGTTCAAACTGGTGGGGGTGGGGCATCTGGCGTTCGCGCCGAAGGACAAGTCGCCGGCGAAAAGTATCGTCACGGACAAGGAACAGGTGGCCGAGTTTGGCGTGTCCGTGTCGAAATCCATGCGCGGCATGGGGGTCGGTTCAAAGCTGTTCGAACGGGCGGCGATCCACTGCCGTAACAACGATGTCGATACCCTGTACATGCATTGTTTGTCGTCCAACAAGACGATGATGCATATCGCCAAGAAGGCGGGCATGGAAATCCAGCGCGACTATGGCGAAGCCGATGCATACCTGAAACTATTGCCGCCAAACCCGTCGAGCATGCTGCAGGAAGCCGTGCAGGAACAGTTCGCCATGTTCGACTACACGTTCAAGGCCAACGCGCGCGCCGCGTTCAAACTGTGGGATCGCTTGCCGGGGCGTAAGAAGAAGCCCGGGCCGCCATCACAATAAGGGCAGGGCCGTCGTATCCTTGATGCGCTGCAAGGCAAAGCTTGATTTCACATCCAGCACGGCCGGGTGGCGCAGCAGCGTCGCCATCATGAAGCGCGAAAAGTGCTCCATGTCTTCCACGTGCACGCGCAGCAGGTAATCCATCTCACCCGTCATCGCATAGCAGGCCACCACTTCCGGCCATTGCGCCACGGCCACGGCGAAGTCGGCGCGCGGCGACGTGTTCGTCACCAGATTGGGCGCCAGCACGCGCGCCGTGCTGTGCGCGGTGGCGTCGCTGTGCTTTTCCAGCCGTACGTTCACGTAGGCCAGCAAGCCCAGGCCGATCTTTTCCGGGTCCAGCAGGGCCACGTACTGGCGGATCACGCCCGCTTCTTCCAGCCGTTTGACGCGGCGCAAGCATGGCGACGGCGACAGGCTGACCTGCTCGGCCACGTCCTGATTCGACAGGCGGCCATCGGCCTGCAGGACGGCGAGGATCTTGCGATCCGTTTTATCCAGCGTAATTTTGCTCATGCTTCCTCCGGTGGTTCTTGTTTCACGCAATATTATTGCGCAAATCATGATTGTTCGGGAGATCTTTGGCATTTAATGCCCACAGACCGCGCCTATACTGTGCGCTACTTCTTGGAGGAGACATCATGCAATTTCAGCCTTGGGATAACCCGATGGGTACCGATGGTTTCGAGTTCGTCGAGTATGCAGCACCAGACCCAAAAGCATTGGGCAAGCTGTTCGAGAACATGGGCTTCACGGCCATCGCGCGCCACCGCCACAAGGATGTGACCCTGTACCGTCAGGGTGACATCAATTTCATCATCAATGCCGAACAAGATTCGTTCGCGCAGCGTTTTGCCCGCCATCACGGCCCGTCCGTGTGCGCCATCGCCATCCGCGTCGACGACGCGGCCTTCGTGTACCGCCGCGCGCTGGAACTGGGCGCCTGGGGTTTCGATAACAAAACAGGTCCGATGGAGCTGAATATCCCCGCCATCAAGGGCGTGGGCGATTCGCTGCTGTACTTCGTCGACCGCTGGCGCGGCAAGGGCGCCGATAAGCCGGACGCGGCCGCACCAGGCGGCATCGGCGACATCAGCATCTATGACGTCGACTTCGTCGCCATTCCCGGCGCCGTTGCCAACCCGGTCGGCCATGGCCTGACCTATATTGACCACCTGACGCACAATGTGCACCGTGGCCGCATGAAGGAATGGGCCGGTTTCTATGAAAACCTGTTCAACTTCCGCGAAGTGCGCTACTTCGATATCGAAGGCAAGCATACGGGCCTGAAGTCGAAAGCCATGACTTCGCCATGCGGCAAGATCCGCATCCCGATCAACGAATCGTCGGACGACAAGTCGCAGATCGCCGAATACCTGGACCAGTACCATGGCGAAGGCATCCAGCATATCGCGCTGGGCACCGATGATATCTACGGCTCCGTGCAAGGCATGCGTGATACGGGTATCGATTTCCAGGACACGATTGAAACTTACTATGAGCTGGTCAACCGCCGCCTGCCGAACCACGGCGAGCAGCTGGAAGAACTGCGCCGCCTGCGCATCCTGATCGATGGCCACAGCACGGAAAACGAACGCGAACTGCTGCTGCAAATCTTCACGCAGACGGTGATCGGCCCGATCTTCTTCGAGATCATCCAGCGCAAGGGCGACCAGGGCTTCGGCGAAGGCAATTTCCGCGCCCTGTTCGAATCGATCGAGCTGGACCAGATCAAGCGCGGCGTGCTGAAAGATACGAACGCGGCGTAATGTTGCTTTGTAACAAATAGTAGTAAAAAGAGTACCGGCCCGGGAGTGCAGCGCAGCAAAGAACTGCGCGCATTCCTGTGGTAGTCTACGACAAACAAGTCATTTTTCCGCACCGGCATGCTCACAAAGCGCGGCCGGTACGTGTGAGTTCAACCGACTTTGCACGCGTAGCACAGAGAATAATGGAGACAAGTAATGAATGCACCAATCAAGGGCTCGAGTCTTGAGCCGGGCGCGCACGCGTCTGAAATTTCCCTGAACGACAAATACACCTTGGAGCGTGGCCGCGCCTTCATGACGGGCACGCAAGCGCTGATCCGCCTGCCCATGCTGCAGCGCGAGCGCGACCTGAAGGCTGGCCTGAATACGGCCGGCTACATCACCGGTTACCGCGGTTCGCCTGTGACGTCCGTCGACATGACGGCGATCAAGGCCAAGAAGTACCTCGATGAGCACCACGTCAAATTCCACCCGGGCCTGAATGAAGACCTGGCCGCCACGGCCGTCTGGGGCACGCAGCAAACGAATCTGTTCGAAGACGCGAAATACGATGGCGTGTTCGGCATGTGGTACGGCAAGGGCCCCGGCGTCGACCGTTGCGGCGACGTGTTCAAGCACGCCAATAATGCCGGCTCCGCCAAGCACGGCGGCGTGCTGGTGCTGGCCGGCGACGACCATGCGGCCAAGTCCTCGTCCACGGCGCACCAGTCCGACCATATCCTGAACGCCTGCGGCATTCCCGTGCTGTATCCGTCGTCGGTGCAGGAATACATCGACTACGGCTTGCACGCCTGGGCCATGAGCCGCTACACGGGCTTGTGGGTGTCGATGAAATGCGTGACCGACATCATCGAGTCGGGCGCCGCCGTCGACTTCGACCCGGACCGCGTGCAGATCACCCTGCCGACCGACTTCGAGATGCCGGCCGGTGGCCTGAACATCCGCTGGCCCGACACGGTGCTGGAGCAGGAAGTGCGCATGAACAGCTACAAGTGGTATGCGGCGCTGGCGTATGCGCGTGCCAACAAGCTCAATAAAATCATCTGGGACAGCCCGAAGGCGCGCATCGGCATCATCACGGCCGGCAAATCCTACCTCGACACGCGCCAGGCGCTGGCCGACCTGGGCATCGACGAGCAGACGGCGTCCGACATCGGCATCCGCCTGTACAAGATCGGCATGACCTGGCCGCTGGAAGCGGATGGCGTGCATGAATTTGCCAAGGGCCTCGACGAGATCCTCGTGGTGGAAGAAAAGCGCCAGATCCTCGAATACGCGCTGAAGGAAGAACTCTACAACCTCAAAGACGGCGAGCGTCCGCGCGTGGTCGGCAAGTTCGACGACACGGGCGAATGGAGCAACCAGAAGGGCACGGGCCACGGCGACTGGCTGCTGCCGGCCACGTATGAGCTGAACCCGGCCATGATCGCGCGCGCGATTGCCAGCCGCATTTCGCGCTACTACGCGGGTCATCCGGTGGAGCAGCGCGTGAAGGAGCGCATCGCCTACCTGGAAGCCAAAGAGAATGTGCTGAAAGCCATCAGCGTGAAACCCGATCCGCAAAAGGACCGCACGCCGTTCTTCTGCTCCGGCTGCCCGCACAACAGCTCGACCAAGGTGCCGGAAGGCTCGCGCGCGCTGGCCGGCATCGGCTGCCATTACATGGTGCTGTGGATGGACCGCGAAACGTCGACATTTACCCACATGGGCGCCGAAGGCGTCACGTGGGTGGGACAGGCGCCGTTCACGAATGAAAAGCACGTGTTTACCAACCTCGGCGACGGCACGTATTTCCACTCGGGCATCCTGGCCATCCGCGCGGCCGTCTCGGCCAAGGTGAACATCACCTATAAAATCCTGTTCAACGATGCGGTGGCCATGACGGGCGGCCAGGAATTCGACGGGCCTTTGTCTCCGGCCATCATTTCGCGCCAGATCGCCGCCGAAGGCGTCGGTCCCATCATCGTCGTCACGGACGAACCGGAAAAATACCCGGACGATTACGCCTGGGCCGAAGGCGTCACCGTGCGCCACCGCTCGGAACTGATGGACGTGCAGCGCGAACTGCGCGACATGCCCGGCGTGTCGGCCATGATCTACGACCAGACCTGCGCCTCGGAAAAACGCCGCCGCCGGAAACGCAATGAATATCCGGACCCGGCCAAGCGCGCCGTCATCAACGAAGCCGTCTGCGAAGGCTGCGGCGACTGTTCCGTGCAATCGAACTGCCTGTCGGTGGAGCCGCTGGAAACGGAACTGGGGCGCAAGCGCCAGATCAACCAGTCGTCCTGCAACAAGGATTTCTCGTGCACGACGGGCTTCTGCCCCAGCTTCGTGACGGTGGAAGGCGGCGGCCTGAAAAAGCCGAAGAAAGCGGCTGCCGCCGACAAGGATGCGCCAGCAGTGCCGGCCTTGCCGACGCCGCAGATTCCATCGACGGCCGAGCCGTTCGGCATTCTGGTCACCGGCATCGGCGGCACGGGCGTCGTCACCGTCGGCCAGATCCTGGCCATGGCGGCCCACGTGGAAGGCAAGGGCTGTTCCGTGCTGGACATGAGCGGCCTGGCGCAAAAAGGCGGCCCTGTCATGTCGCACGTGCGCCTGGCGGACCGCCAGGAAGATATCCACTCGACGCGCGTCGGCACCGGTGCGGCCGATCTCGTCATCGGTTGCGACCTGATCGTCACGGCCAGCCGCGACGCCCTGTCGCGCATGGGTGAAGGACGCAGCTGGGCCATGATCAACTCGACCAGTTCGTCGACGGCTGCCTTCGTGAAGAACCCTGACTGGCAATTCCCCGGCGCTTCCGCGCGCATGGAAATCGAAAAGGCGTGCGGCAGCGACCACGTGGACTTCATCGACGCGGGCCAGATCGCCACGGCGCTGATGGGTGACTCGATTGCGACGAATATGTTCATGCTGGGCTACGCCTGGCAAAAGGGCAAAGTGCCATTGAGCGAAGCGTCCATCATGAAGGCCATCGACTTGAACAACGTCTCGGTGGCGTTCAACAAGGCCGCCTTCAACTGGGGCCGCGCCGGCGCCCACGATACGGCCAGCCTGGTACGCATGACAACGCCAGCCAAGGTGGTGGAATTCAAGCGCATCGACACGCTCGACGACATCATCGAAAAACGGGTGGCCCTGCTGACGGCCTATCAGGACCGCGCGTATGCGCAGCAGTATCTGGACTTCGTCGGCCAGGTGCGCGCCGCCGAAAGCGCCCTGAATGGCCCGCAGCTGCGCCTGACGGAAGCCGTGGCCCGCTACTTCTACAAGCTGATGGCCTACAAGGACGAGTATGAAGTGGCGCGGCTGTACACGGACGGCGCCTTCCAGGCGAAGATCGCCGCCATGTTCGAAGGCGACATCAAGCTCAAGTTCCACCTGGCGCCGCCGATCATGGCCAAGACGGATGCCCAGGGCCATCTGGTGAAGAAGGAATTCGGCCCGTGGATGATGAAGGCGTTTGGCGTGCTGGCCAAGTTCAAGGGCTTGCGCGGCACGGCCTTCGACGTGTTCGGCCATACGGCCGAGCGCAAGATGGAGCGCGCGCTGATTCTTGAGTACCGCGCGACGGTAGGCGGCTTGCTGCCGAAACTGACGACGGCCAAGCTGGCGCAAGCAGTGGCGATTGCCAGCATTCCGGAAGACATCCGCGGCTATGGCCATGTGAAGGAGCGTCATTTGAAGGCGGCGAAAGAGAAGGAAGCCAGTTTGCTGATCGCCTTCAATGCGCCGACGCCGCTGCCGCCCGTCGTGGCTGCGCCCGTGGCGGCCACCGTGGCGTGATGGGGTGAACTCCACGCTGTAGCAATGGCGCCTGAGGGCGCCATTTTTTTGTGACAAAGAAAACAACGCCTGCAGGGAAAACGCATTATAATTTTTAGATAATTTCTTTTTGGAAAGTTTGTCATGCATTCCCTGCGCCGTCGTTCCCTCGCTGTTTCCCTCGTATTAGTGTTGAGTGCCTGCGGCGGAGGCGGAGGCGGCAGCGACGGCGCGCCCGTCGTCCCGCCCTTGACGCCAACCGGGCCGACGGGGCCGACGGCGCTGGTCGCTTCATCCACGGTGGCGAACCGCTGCGAGGCGCCGCGCAGCGGCAGCAGCATCGACAAGCCGGGCACCTTGCTCAATGAACAGACGTGGGTGCGCAGCTGGATCGATGAAACGTATCTGTGGTACCGCGAAGTGCCGACCACCTACCTGCCGCAAAGCTTCGCCACGGCCAAGGCGTACTTCGATGTGCTGAAAACGACGGCCACGACGGCATCCGGCAAACCGAAGGACCAGTTCCATTTCACGTATACGACGGCGGAATGGGAAGCCTCGCTCAATGGCGTGGAACTGGGCTACGGCATGCTGCTGGCGCTGACGCGCACCACGCCGCCGCGCAAGGCGGTGGTCACCATTGTCGAGCCAGGCTCGCCGGCGGCACTGGCGGGCTTGCGGCGCGGTGACGTGCTGCAAACCGTCGATGGCGTCGATTTCGTCAATGCCCCCGACACGGCCAGCGTCAATATCCTCAACGCGGGCCTCTTCCCTGCAGCGCAAGGCACGCATACGCTGGCGTTCAGCCGCAACGGGGCGCCCATCTCCGTGAGCCTGCAGGCGGTGGAGGTCAGCACCAGCGCCGTGCAGAACGAGCGCATCATCGACACGCCCACGGGCAAGGTGGGCTACCTGACCTTCAATACGCATAACAATGTGGCCGAACGCCAGCTGGTCGAGACCATGACCCGCTTCCAGGCGGCCGGCATCAGCGACCTGGTGCTCGACGTGCGCTACAACGGCGGCGGATATCTGGATGTCGCCAGTGAACTCGCTTACATGATTGCTGGCCCGCAAGTTACTACCGGCAAGACCTTCGAGCAGGTGCTGGCCAATGACAAGACCCGGCCGGAAGCGCCCGTGCCATTCCATGCGCAAAGCCAGGGCTTCGGCGGCCCGAATCCCCTCGCCAAGGGAACGCCACTGCCCTCCCTGGGTCTCAAGCGCGTGACCTTGCTGACAACCGGCAATACCTGTTCGGCCAGCGAAGCGATCATCAACGGCTTGCGCGGCGTGGACGTGCAGGTCAACCTGATCGGCGGCACGACGTGCGGCAAGCCCTACGGTTTCTTTCCCGCGCCGAATTGCGGCACCACGTATTTTGCCGTGCAGTTCCAGGGCGTCAATGCCAAAGGCTTTGGCGACTTTGCCGATGGCATGGCGCCGACCTGCGACGTGGCGGACGATTACCAGCACCAGTTGGGCGACGCGGCCGAAGGCATGCTGGCGGCGGCGCTGCGCTATCGCAGCAGTGGCAGCTGCACGCCGGCCACGGGCGCGCTCAGACTGTTGGGTTCAATCGAGAGTCCGGCCGACACGGCCACGCGCCTGCTGCGCCCGGCCTACAAGGAAATTGCCATCATTCGCCGTTAAGGTGCATGTTCCTGCCATGTGCCAACCTAGGCGCGTGGCGTTTTCCTGCTCATAAATCTTTCTATATAACAATTTTGATATATAGAAAGATGAATCCATTCGTTCTGTAATTACTGGCATTTTGATATCTTTCGCCTTCTCCCTAACCTTGAGAAGCGCAAAGATGCCTATACAATTCAAGTTACCACCGCTCACCGTAGCCGTATTGGCTATCCTGGGCGGTTCCGCATGGCAGGTGCACGCGCAAACGCAAGCGCCCGCAGCGGATCAGCAGCCGGCGGCCACCCCGCCAGCCGTCGTGGTCACCGGTTCGCGGATTCCCCGCGCCAGCCTGGAAGGCCCGTCTTCCGTCACCATCCTGACGGGGGATGAAATCACCAAGCAAGGGTACAAGAACGTCTTCGATGCGCTGACCAACCAGGTACAGAACAGCGGCTTTACGCAAGGCGAAGACTTCGGCAATACGTTCACGCCGTCGGCCAATACCATCAGCTTGCGCGGCCTGGGCCCGAACCACACCTTGATCCTGCTGAACGGCCGCCGCCTGGCCGACTTCCCCGTCGCCTACGAAGGCACGGTCAACTTCACCAACCTGGCGAATATCCCGTCGAGCATTGTCGACCGCATCGAGATCCTCAACGGTGGCGCTTCGGCCATCTATGGTTCCGACGCGATCGCCGGCGTGGTCAACGTCATCCTGAAAAAGCAGACGGAAGGTTTCGACATCAATGTCAAGGCGGGCGGCACCACGCGTGGCGGCGCCGGCAACCAGCGCGTGCAACTGACGGGCGGCGGCAATTTCGACAAGTTGCATACCTTGTTCAGCTTGGAGCTGAGCCAGCGCGATCCGCTGTCGAGCCTGCAGCGCGACTTCATGGCCACCCGTTCGGGCACGCCGACGAATATCGCCTCGCGCCGCGTGGTACAGGCGGGCACCTCCGGCAGCTACGTGGACCTGGGCGATACCTGCAACCAGTTCGGCGACCTGTTCGGCGGCAGCGTCGTCAAGTACCAGGCGAAGAACGGCAGCTATTGCGCCAGCCCGAAAGTCGGCCCCACTTATTGGACCACGCAAACCAAGAACCGCAGCCAGAACGTGTTCGGCAGCGCCAACTATGAGCTGTCGCCGGAAACGACCCTGTTCGCCGACTTCCTGATCGGCAAGAACTCGACCGAGAACAACACGCGCGGCCCGACGTGGACGTCGTCGTCGACGGGCAGCAGCTATTTCCGCAACCAGAACACGAATCGCTACGAAGCGTGGACGCGTTATATATCGCCCGAGGAAATGGGCGGCGTGGAGCGCTACAACCGCAAGTGGGACGACCTGGCCACGGCCATCTCGCTGGGCGCCAAGGGCCGCATTCCCGGCACGTCATCCTGGCAGTATGAAGCGAACTACAATGCCTCGGTGTACAAGAGCGAAAGCCACACGCCGCGCGCGCTGGCCAATATCGACAGCTTCTTCCTGGGACCGAAACTGGGCACCGACGCTGCCGGTGTGCCGATCTACGCCCCGGATCCTGCCCGCCTGTCGCGCCGTGTGACGGCGGCCGAATTCGACAGCATCACGGGCAATTCCGACAGCGACGACAAGGCCTGGACGAATACCCTGAGCTTGTCCACGAATGGCGACCTGTTCCAGCTGCCCGCCGGCGTGGCGAAGATCGCCACCATCGCCGAAGTGGGCAAGCAGGGCTTCAGCAATGTGCCCGATGCGCGCCTGAACGACGGTTACTTTAACGTCGCCACCAAATCCGATATCACGGCCGGCACGCGTACCCGCTATGCGCTGGGGGCGGAATTGAATCTGCCGCTGCATGAAAAGCTGACCGGTACCCTGGCCGGCCGTTACGACCGCTACAGCTTTGCCGGCCGCCATGAGGGCAAGTTCACCTACAACGGCGGCCTGGAACTGCGTCCCGCGCCTGAGCTGCTGTTCCGCGCCAACTACGCCACCAGCTTCCGCGCGCCGGACATGAATTACATCTACAAGGCGCGCGGCACCGGTTACTATGCGAGCACCACCGACTACTACCGCTGCGGCGCGGCTGGCCAGGCCATCGAAGGCTGCGAATTTGCCAACAAGTCGCCGGGTGCCGATTATGTGCAGAACGGCAGCCGCGATCTGCAGTCGGAAAAAGGCAAGTCGTTCGGCGTCGGCGCCGTCTGGTCGCCCAGCTCGAACTTCGACGTCTCCGTCGACTACTGGAACATCAAGATCGATGACCTCGTGACGAACCTGAGTTCGGACAAGATCTTGCGCGACGAAGCCGATTGCCGCCTGGGCAAGACGGATATCAATTCGCCGACCTGCGTCGATACCCTGGGCCGCGTCGAGCGCTTCGCGGCGAATGCCCTGAACCGCGCCGGCGAGATCAAGACCATCACCGTCAATCCGATCAATGCGGCAAAGCAGAGCAGCAGCGGCATCGACGTGAGCCTGAAGTACCTGCTGCGCACGGCGGACTATGGCCGTTTCGCCTTCAAGGCCAACTACGCCAAGGTGCTGAGCAAGAAGTCGCAGCAATTCGTCGGCGACGAAGAGATCGACGAGACGAAATCGCTGACGAACATGGATTGGCCCGACAAGCTGAACCTGAGCGTGAACTGGAGCGCGGGCGACTGGTCGAACACCCTGCTGGTCAGCCGCTACGGCAAGATCCCGAACGCCGCCAGCACGGGCTATCTGACGCCGACGGCGCTGGCCAATATCAGCACCGTGTACCGCATCAACGACCGCGCCACCTTGTCGCTGATCGTCAACAACGTCTTCGACAAGATCAAGCGCGACGACAGCGGCGGCTGGCCGTACTACCCGGTGGGCAGCTACAGCCCGCAGGGTCGCCAGGGCTGGGTCGAATTCAACTACCACTTCGGCTCGTAATTCACGCTTGCCAGAGCAAGGCCGGAGCAGCTGACGCTGTTCCGGCTTTTTTGTTTGCCACGGCGTTTTTACCTGAGCGCCACTCTATAATGGCCCGCTTGTCCTCTCTCGATGGAGTTTGACCCATGCTACGCCACGCCCTGCTGTCCGCCGCCATGTTGTCCCTGTTTGCCGTCAACGCGCATGCCGCGCGCGATATGCGGCTGTTTTCCCTGAAAACAGTGGCCGACTACACGGGTTTCCAGGAGACGGGACGCTACGAGGAAGTCGAGGCCTTGTGCTTCCGCTTCGAATCCCACCACCCGAAACAGGCGCGCTGCTTCGAGTATGGCCGCTCGCCGGAAGGACGGCGCATGCTGGCGCTGGCCGTTTCCAACACGGGCGCGCTGACGCCGGACGAAGCGGCGCGCCGCAAGCTGCCGGTACTGCTGGTGCAGGGCGGTATCCATGCGGGGGAAATCGATGGCAAGGATGCGGGCTTCCTGGCCCTGCGTGAAATATTGGAGGGCAAGGCGGCTCCCGGCGTGCTGGACAAGCAGGTGGTACTGTTCGTACCCGTGTTGAATGTCGACGGCCATGAGCGCTTCGGTGCGTGGAACCGTCCGAACCAGCGGGGGCCGAAGGAAATGGGCTGGCGCAGCACGGCACAGAATCTCAATTTGAACCGCGACTACATGAAGGCCGACTCTCCCGAGATGCAGCACATGCTGGCGCTGGTCAATGCCTGGGATCCGCTGGCTTACGTGGACTTGCACGTGACGGACGGCGCCCAGTTCGAACCCGATATCTCGATTCAGGTCGAACCCGTGCACGCGGGCGATGCGGCATTGCGCGCGGCGGGAACGGCGCTGCGCGACGGCGTGCTGGCCGACCTGGCAAAGCAGGGTTCCGATCCGAAGCCGTTCTACATGTCGTTTGCCGAAGAAGACAATCCGCAGTCGGGTTTTGTCGATTCGACGCCAAACCCGCGCTTTTCGCACGGCTATTTCCTGTTGCGTAACCGTTTCGGCGTGCTGGTGGAAACCCACTCGTGGAAGGACTACCCGACCCGCGTGCGTATCACGCGCAACACCATCGTTTCCCTGCTGTCGCAGATGGCGCAGCATGGCGCCGCATGGCGACAAACCGCAGTGGAGGCGGACCTGCGTGCGACGCAGCTGGCCGGCAGCCAGTTTCCCCTCAGCTACAAGACCACGGAGAAAAGCCGCATGATCGCGTTTCGCGGCTATGCCTATACGCGCACGCCGTCCGAAGTGTCGGGCGCGCTGATGACGCGCTATGACGAAAAGAAGCCGCAAATCTGGAACGTGCCGCTGCGCGACGAGATCGTGCCCGACCTGCAGGTGACCGCGCCGAAGGCCGGCTACCTGGTGCCATGCGCGCAGGAGAAGATGGTGGGCGCCAAATTGCGCCAGCACGGCATCGCCTACGAGGAAATGACCTTCCACGGCTCCAGGGAGAATGTGGAAGTCTTCCGCGCCACGCAGGTGAAGTTCGGCGCGCAGTCGTTCGAAGGTCGCCAGACGGTGGCGGTACAGGGCGAATGGCAGAAGGAGGTGCGCCTGCTCGATAGCTGCGTGCTGTACGTGCCCGTCAACCAGCCGAAGGCGCGCCTGGTGATGGCGCTGCTCGAGCCGCGCGCGCCGGACTCGCTGCTGGCCTGGGGCAGCTTCAACACGGCGTTCGAGCGCAAGGAATACATGGAGGACTATGTGGCCGAGGATGTGGCGCGCGCGCAGTTGGCGGCCGACCCGGCACTGGCGGCGCAGTTCCGGCAGAAGCTGGCCGATGAGCCCGCGTTTGCAAAGAGTCCGCGCGCGCGCCTGGAGTTTTTCGCCCGCCGCCACGCCTCGTGGGATGAGCGGCTGAACCTGTATCCGGTCATGCGCATCGACGTGTTGCCTGTCAGTATCATGGATTTGTAACGCCCAGTATGACATCCAGTACGCGCGTCGCCGCACGGTGTACACCGGAGTTGTTAAATCGCATAGATTAATCGAAAGAAAATGCTATTCTCCGCTTGATGATGGCGCCGCCACCACGAGCAGAGACGAGGAATGGGTAATAACACACTGTATAACCAGCACCGCGAGACTTTTTTTCGCCTCTGCGACGCCGTGGACGAGAATCAGGTGGAACAGGTGCGCAGCCTGCTCGAGGCCACGCCGCTGCTGTTGACCTTGCGCCGCTACAACATGGATGACGGCGAGTCGCTGCTGCATCTGGCCGCGGCCGCCGGCAGCCGCGACGTCTGCGCCCTGCTCGTGTCGCTGGGCATGGACATCGATCTGCCCTTGCCCGGTTACCGCAACCATACGCCGCTGGACGCGGCGGCAAGCCATGGCCATCTCGATACCTGTCGCTGGCTGCTCGAGCATGGCGCTGCCGTCGATGGCCTGCCGGACAATATCCTGTCGCCGCTGGACAGCGCCTGCATCGGCGGCCACCAGGACGTGGTCGCGTTGCTGCTGCAGCGGGGCGCCAATCCGAACCGCCTGCATACGCGCTGGAACCAGGCGCCGGTCGATATCGCCACCGGCTGGGGCTTTCCGGCGATCGCCCAATTGCTCGCTGCCGCCGGCGGCGTCAGCATACTCGACGTGCCGCAGCAGGCGGCCGCGTCGCCGCAGGAATCGATCCGCACCTTCATGCACAACAGCGCCGGCTGGGTGCTGCCCGCCGTGTTCAGCCCGGACAGCGGCGACGCGCGCTTTTCGCTGGGGATCAGCTGCATCGATGGCAAGAGCGATTTCAAGCTGCTGTTTACGGTCGGCCTGTTCCAGCAATCGCCGATGACCGAACTGGCCATCTGCCTGCCGGCCCGCTGGCCGCTGACCGTGCACGGCTTCACGGAGCACAGCCCATGGCGCTTTCCGGTGGCGCTGCTGGCACGCCTGGGACGGCGCACGCTCGATCAGGCCAGCCTGGCCGCGGGCGAGCTGCTGCGGCGCGACGATCCGCGCCTGGCGGACCTGGCCTGGCCGGACGGCGTCGATGCGCTGCTGGCCATCGACAAGCGCTGGAATCCGGCGCCCGAGGAAGAAGACATTGCCGACGATGACAAGGTCACCATCTATCTGCTGGTGCCGGTGAAGTTCACCAAAAAAGGCGCGCCCGACGCCAGCACCTTGCCGGCCTTGATGCAGCGCAAGCTCAAAGGCAGCTGGAAAGTGTCGGCCCTGCCTGTCCCCGTCATTGGTTAGCTCATGACAAAAAAAATTCTTCTCCTGAGCGTCTCGGCCGGCGCCGGCCACATGCGCGCGGCGCAAGCCATCGAGGCGTATGCGTCGCGCGATGGCGGCGCAGGCCCTGCGGCGCAGGCCCTGCATCTCGACGTGATGGACTTCGTCACGCCGGCATTTCGCAAGCTGTACACGGATTTCTATATCAAGCTGGTCAACAAGGCCCCCGCGCTGTGGGGCTATCTGTATCACGCCACCCACGATGCGCCGCGCGACAGCACCATGCAGCGCCTGCGCCGTGGCGTCGAGCGCCTCAACACGCGCGCGCTGATGGCGCAGATCGCCGCCTTCCAGCCAGACGCCATCATCTGCACGCATTTCCTGCCGGCCGAACTGCTGTCGCGCGCGCTGCGCCAGCAGCAGCTGGCTTGCCCCGTGTGGGTGCAGGTCACGGATTTCGACTTGCACCGCATGTGGGTGCATGAACAGATGCAGGGATATTTCGCCGCCACCGACGAAGTGGCGTTCCGCATGCGCCACGAAGGCATCCCCGCCGAACGCATCCACGTGACGGGCATCCCCATCATGCCCGCGTTTGCGCAGCTACCCGAACGCGTGTCGTGCGCGCAGGCGTTTGGCCTCGACCCGCAGCGCACGACGATCCTGCTGATGGGCGGCGGGGCGGGACTGGGCAGCCTTGAAACGGTCGCCGCGCGCCTGCTGGCGTTGCCGGGCGACTTCCAGCTGATCGTACTGGCGGGGAAAAACGCCGCCGCGCTGGCGGCGCTGCAGGCACTGGCCGGCCAGTATCCGGGCCGCCTGCTGGCGCAAGGCTTTACCAGCGAAGTCGAGCGCCTGATGGCGTGCGCCGACCTGGTGATCACCAAGCCGGGCGGGCTGACCACCTCCGAATGCCTGGCCCTGGGTTTGCCCATGATCGTCAATTCGCCGATTCCGGGGCAGGAAGAGCGCAATGCCGACTATCTGCTGGAGCAGGGCGTGGCCCTGAAGGCATTCGATGCCGTCACCCTGGAATACAGGGTGCGCCTGCTGCTCGATCATCCCGAGCAGTTGCAATCGATGCGCGCGAAAGCGCTGGCCCTGGGCCGTCCGCGCGCCGCTTTGGACGTACTGGCGCAGGTGCTGCGCGCTGGCGCCATTCGTCAATAACAAGGAAGCCATGATGTTGCATGCAGTACTTTTGACGCTCGCCCTGGGGCTAGCCGCCGCGCCCGCCGGGGCGCAGCCATCGCCGCCACGCCATCCGGACTGGGCCACGCCGTTGCCGCAGGTGTCGAACCTGCACCAGGTCACGCCCGTCCTGTACCGCAGCGCCAGGCTGGACAGCGCCGACGTGGCCCAGCTGCAGGCGCTGGGCGTGAAGACGGTGATCAGCCTGCGCTCCTTCCACTCCGATACGCAGGTGCTGGAAGGCAGCGGCATCCGCGCCGTCCGTATTCCCATCAATACCTGGGCCATCCGCGACCGGCATGTGATCGACACCATGCGTGCCATCCGCGCCGCCGGACAGCACGGTCCCGTGTTGCTGCACTGCCTGCACGGCGCCGACCGCACGGGCATGATGGCCGCCATGTACCGCATGCTGTACCAGGGCTGGCCGCGCGAAAAGGCGATCGACGAGCTGAAAAATGGCGGCTACGGCTACCACGCCGTGTGGAAAAATATCGAAAGCTACCTCCAGCGCGTGAATGTCGACGAACTACGCACGCGCATCGACGCACCGCAGCCCTGATACCCGATTTGCGTCGCCAGGCGCCGCGGCCGTTTCACGCCGGCGCGCCACTTCAGGCATGATGTCGTTTCATCCACACATCTGCCCGGAATCCGCATGGAACACCATAGCTTTCTCATCAACATACTGTTTTACCTGGTTGCCGCCATCATCATGGTGCCGCTGGCCAAGCGCCTGGGCATGGGCGCCGTGCTGGGTTATCTGGTGGCCGGCGTCGTTATCGGTCCCTGGGGCCTGGGCCTGATCAAGAATGTCGAGGTGATCCTCAGCTTTTCCGAGTTCGGCGTGGTGCTGCTGCTGTTCCTGATCGGCCTGGAGCTGGAACCCAAACGATTGTGGCTGCTGCGCCGTCCGATTTTTGGCTGGGGCGGGGCGCAGGTGGGTGTCGTCAGCGCGGGCTTGTGCGCCGTGGCCATGGCCTTTGGCGTGGACTGGCGCACCGCGCTGGTGGGCGCGCTGGGATTGTCGCTGTCGTCGACGGCCATCGTGCTCGCCACCCTGGGCGAACGCAAGCTGATGACGACGCCGGCCGGTTCCGCGGGCTTTTCCATTTTGCTGTTCCAGGATATCGCCGCCATTCCCATGATCGCGCTGGTGCCGCTGCTGGGCGGCCTGGTCACGCATAGCGGTGAGCCGGGCTGGCTGCGCGTGGCCAAGCTGGCCGCCGTGCTGGCCGCCTTGGTGATCGGCGGGCGCTTCCTGGTGAACCCCATCCTGCGCTTCATCGCCAGGACGGACTTGCGCGAAATCTTCACGGCCTTCGCCCTGCTGCTGGTGATCGCCATTTGCGTGCTGATGGAATCGGTGGGCTTGTCGATGGCGCTGGGTACCTTCATGGCGGGCGTGCTGCTGGCCGATTCCGAATACCGCCATGAACTCATTTCCGACCTGGAGCCGTTCAAGGGACTGCTGCTGGGCCTGTTTTTCATCGCCGTCGGCATGTCCGTCGATTTCGGCGTGCTGCGCGCCCAGCCCCTGCTGATCCTGGCCCTGGTGGCGGGGCTGCTGGCGGTCAAGATCGCCTTGCTGTACCTGCTGTCGAAGTTTGTCGACATTCCCCGCGGCCAGCAGCTGTTCTTTGCGCTGCTGCTGTCACAAGGGGGCGAATTCGCCTTCGTCGTGTTTGCCGCCGCCGAGGCCGCGCACGTGTTTGCGCCGGAGACGGCCGCGCTGCTGGTCGTGGTGGTGACCCTGTCGATGGTAGCGACGCCCTTGCTGCTGCTGGCGCACGACAAATTCGTCGCGCCGCGCCTGCAAGGCGACAAGAAGCGCCGCCCCGACGACCATATCGAGGCGCAGGACAACCCCATCGTCATCGCCGGTTTCGGCCGCTTCGGCCAGATCATCGGCCGCCTGCTGGCGGCCAATAAAATCGGCGTGACGGTGCTGGACCACGACCCGGACCAGATCGACCTGCTGCGCAAGTTCGGCTTCAAGGTGTTTTATGGCGACGCCACGCGCGTGGATCTGCTGGTGGCGGCCGGCATCGAAAAGGCCAGGGCGCTGGTGATCGCCATCGACAACGTGGATGACAGCCTGGCCCTGGTCGACGCCGTGCGCCTGCGCCTGCCCGAACTGATGATACTGGCGCGCGCGCGCAACGTCACCCATTACTATGAATTGATGAAGCGGGGCGTGACCCTGATCGAGCGCGAGACGTTCGCGGCGGCCCTGCTGCTGGGGGAACAGACCTTGCAGCAGGTGGGCTTCAGCCCGGAGCGGGCGCAGCGCGCGGCCGGCATCTTTGGCCGGCATAACCTGAAAACCCTGCTGGAAGTGGCGCCGCACTTCCAGGACCAGCAAAAAGTCATGTCCCTCACGCGCCAGGCGCGCGAGGAACTGGAAGACATGTTCGAGAGCGATGCGGCGGCGTTTGCGGCGGCGGAAGCGGAGAACGGTAGGTCGGATTAGCGGGAACCGCGTAATCCGACATCGTGTTGGCGTTGCTGGTGCTGTCGGCTTACGCGCTTTGCGCTAAGCCGACCTACGTTTGGCCTCTGCTTTATTTGCCCCGTTTGCTCTCAATCGCCTCGATCTGGTCCATGATGCCGTTCATGCGCGCCACCAGCGCCTGGTACGGTTTCGGCGAGGCCAGGTCGACACCGGCCGCCTTCACCAGTTCATACGGATAGGCCGAGCCGCCCGCGCCGAGCATCTTCAGGTAGGCGGCCAGCGCGCCCGGTTCCTTGTCGAGGATGCGCTGCGCGAAATCCTGCGCTGCCGCGATCGAGGTGGCGTACTGGAACACGTAGAAGCCGTGATAAAAATGCGGTACGTAGGCCCATTCCAGCGCGTAGGCGGGATCGATGGTCATGACGCCCTGCGCTTCGCCGTGGTAGCGCTTGAGGATGCCGGCATAGATGGCCGTGATCTCTTCGCCCGTCAGCGATTCTCCCTTGTCCACCTTGCCGTGGATGGCCGCCTCGAATTCGGCAAACATGGCTTGGCGGAAGAAGGTGCCGCGCAGGTTTTCCAGCGCCGCGCCCAGGTACAACAGGCGCTCGTCGTCATCCTTGGCCTGCTTCAGGCGCGCATCGAGCAGCAGCGCCTCGTTCGTCGTCGAGGCGATTTCCGCCACAAAGATGCTGTACGGTGCATAGATCGATGGCTGCGCCTTGTTGGCCAGCACCGAGTGCATGGCGTGGCCCCATTCGTGCGTCAGGGTGCTGACGGCTTCGTAATTGTCCGTGTAGTTGAGGAGCACGAACGGATGCACGTCGTACGCGTCGCCATTCATGTACGCGCCCGCCACCTTGCGCGGGCGCGGATACACATCCATCCAGCGCGCGTCCACGGCGGCGGTGAGCGCCTTCACATAGTCGGGCCCCAGCGGCGCGACGGAGGCCAGCATCATCTGCTTGCCTTCGGCCAGCGGGAAGGTGCGGTCGCTTTTCAGCAGCGGCGCATAGATGTCGTAATACGCGAGGTCCTTGACGCCCAGCATGCGCGCGCGCAGCTTGAAGTAGCGGTGCAAGGTGGGCAGATTGGCGTTGGTTTGCGCGATCAGGGTCTGGTAGACGGCTGGCGGCAAATGGTCGGCGTCGAGCGCCGCGCTTTGCGAGTCGGCATAGCGGCGCACCTTCGCATACGCGGCATCCGTCTTCAGCTGGCCGTACAGGGTTTCGCCGAACGTGCGTTCATATTCCTTCCACTTGCCGAAGAAGGCGTCGAACACCAGCTTGCGGTCGGCACGTTTGTCATCGTCGCGGTATTTCGTGTAGGCCGCCTGGTCGAGGCGCACTTGTGTACCGTCCGACAGGGTGACGGTCGGCCACGGGATTTCCGCATTGGCCAGGGTGCGGTAGACGCTGGCGGCCGAGCTTGTTGCCAGGCCAAACTGCGCCACCAGCTGCTCGCCAGCCGCGTCGAGCGTATGCGGCGCGCTGCGCAGCATGTTGCTCAATTGAAAACGGTACAGCTGCAAGCCCTTGTCCTTCGCCAGCATGGCATCGATGCGCTGGCTGCCCAGGGCAAGGATTTCCGGCTGCAGAAAGGTCGTCGCCTGGGAGAAATCGTTGCCCAGCAGGGCGGCGCGCTGGTTCAGCTGGTTGCCCTTGCTGTCGCCCGTATCCTGGTCGTAGTACTGCGCCGCATAGGTGGTGAGCGTGTTGACGCGCTTGCGCGCATCGGCGTACAGGTCCAGGCAGCTTTTCAGCCGGGCCGGCGAGGCTTTCAGCTGCCCTTTGCAGGCGCCCAGTTGCTGCAACTGGGCCGACAGCTTTTTCGCGTCGGCGTCGAACGCGGCATCGTTTTGATACAGCGCCGTCAAATCCCAGCGGTCGGCCTGGCGGTCGGTGGGAGCCGGCGCGGCGAAGGCGGTGGAGATGGCAAAGCCGAGGGCCAGCAGGGTCAGTACGGGGCGTTTGAGCGCGGTTGTCGGCATACAGTATCCATTCATGGTCTGGTTGCAAGGGGTGCCGGCACGAACGTGGCGGCAGACAACGAGCTTACTGCAGCAGGGGGATGAAGGAAAGCATTTCGGACGAAGGGAGGGGAGCGGGGAAAAGCAGCTTCCCCGCGCACTGCATGATTACTGCTTCTTGCCCAGCAAATCGAGCAGGATCGACGTTTCCGCCGTGATCGCCGCCTTGATGGTCGGCTGGTACTCGGGTGCCCATTGCGGCGAGTGCGGGCCGGCCAGCGGTTTGCCGCTGGCCTTGGCCGCCGCCAGCTTGCCTGGCTCCACCGCGCCGATATGCAGCAGCACGGCTTTCACGCCGGCCTGGCCGTAGTTGGCGAAGTCTTCCGACGTCATCTTGGCCGGCATTTCCGTCACGTTGGCCGCGCCCAGCGATTTTTGCAAGGTAGACACCATGCGCAGGGTCAGGTCCGGGTCGTTGTAGACGGCGTCCGTGCCGGGACGAATCTCCACCAGCGGCTCTTTCGGCGCGCCGGCGGCAAACGCTTCGCCCTTGACTTCACGCGCGATGCTGGCCAGCACGCGCTTGCGCACGGCATCCTTGAAAGTGCGCACCGTCAGTTGCATGGTGACCTGGTCGGGCACGATGTTGGCCTGCGTGCCGCCATGGATGCTGCCCACCGTGATGACGACGGGGTCCATCGGATTGTTTTCGCGCGAGACCAGCGTTTGCAGTGCCAGCACGATGCGCGCGGCCATCACGACGGGGTCGCGCGTGTCGTGCGGTGCGGCGCCGTGGCCGCCCTGGCCATACACTGTGATGCTGATGGTGTCGGCGGCGGCGCGGAAGTAGCCGGCGTGGTAGCCCACCGTGCCCGATGGCAGCGTCGCTTCATCGTGGAAGGACAGGGCATAGTCCGGTTTCGGGAAGCGCGTGAACAGGCCGTCCTTCAGCATGGCGGCCGCGCCCAGCAGCGGTTCTTCGGCCGGCTGGCCCACCAGCATCAGGGTGCCGCTCCAGTGCTGGCGGTTGTCGGCCATCAGCTTGGCGCTGCCATACCAGGCCGACATGTGCACGTCGTGGCCGCAGGCATGCATCACCGGCACGCTTTCGCCGGCCGCGTTTTTCGTCACCACGCTGCTGGCAAACGGCAGGCCGGTCTTTTCCAGCACCGGCAGCGCATCGATTTCCGTGCGCAGCATGACGACGGGACCGGGGCCGTTGCGCAGGATGGCGACGACGCCCGTGCCGCCGACGCCGGTGGTCACGTCAAAACCGAGCGCCTTGACCTTCTCGGCCAGTTTTTTTGCCGTCTCGACTTCCTGGAACGCCAGTTCCGGGTGGCGGTGCAAGTCCAGGTATAGGCTTTCCACGGCCGGGTAATTGGCTGCGAGCTGGGCCGCGATGGCGGGCGGCAGGGCCGCGCCGTGGGCGCTGCCGGCACAGGCGAGGACGGCGGCAAAGGTGATTTTCTTCAGGGGCAATGCGGAAAGTTTCATAGATTTCTTTGAGAAACAGGCGGGCGGACAAGCGCGGCGCGCCTGTAGTTACGGAGGAGATTTTTAACTTAACAGAAACATTTCTCAAAATCAATAAATCAGCTACATATATTTCAACAATGTATAATCTGCAATGCAAAAAATTCCATATGGAATTAAATATATCTTCGATGCATTTATTGAGAGAAAAGACACCATGGGCTTTATCGCAAATATCAAGATCGGCAAGCGCCTGAGCATCGGCTTTGTCCTGATCCTGGCAATGACCGTTCTGATCGCTACAGTGGGCGTGTGGCGCCTCAATGAGGTGGCGACGTCGACGCGGGCCATGATGGCCGAACCGCTGACCAAGGAACGCCTGATTACCGACTGGTATGGCTTGAACTTTGCCTCGATCCGTCGCACGGCCGCCATCGTCAAGAGCAGTGACCCGGCGCTGGGACCGTATTTCAAGGAAGACTCGGCCGCGTCCGTGAAGAAGGCGGCCGAATTGCTCAAGCAGATCGAGCCGCTCGTCGTGGGGGACAAGGAAAAAGCCCTGTTTGCCAAGATCCTCGAGCAGCGCAAGGTGTACAGCGCCTCGCGCGACGGGGCCGTCAAGGCCAAGGCCGATGGCGACGTGGAAGGCGCGGCGAAAATTCTCGACACCGCATTTACCCCGGCCGCCAAGGTGTACCAGGATTTACTGCAGGAACTGGTGACCTTGCAGCGCGAAAGCATCGATGCGACGGCCAAGCAGATCGACGCTTCCGCCGTGCATGACACCACCGTCATCAGCCTGCTGACGCTGTTCGCCGTGGCATTCGGCGTGTTGTGCTCGTGGCTGCTGACGACGGGCATCACGCGTCCGCTGCGCCAGGCGCTGGCGCTGGCCGAAACGGTGGCCGCCGGCGACCTGACGCAGACCGTCGCCACGACGGCGAAGGATGAAACGGGGGCGTTGCTCACGGCCCTGGGCAATATGAACAACAATCTGGTCAGCATCGTCAGCCAGGTGCGCAGCGGCACGGACAGCATCGCCACGGCATCGTCGGAAATCGCGGCCGGCAACCTGGACCTGTCGTCGCGCACGGAA
Source organism: Janthinobacterium lividum (assembly GCF_034424625.1). NCBI lineage: Bacteria > Pseudomonadati > Pseudomonadota > Betaproteobacteria > Burkholderiales > Oxalobacteraceae > Janthinobacterium > Janthinobacterium lividum. Next base: position 634,293 of record NZ_CP139976.1, read on the forward strand.
CAGCAGGCCGGTTCGCTGGAAGAAACGGCTTCGTCGATGGAAGAGCTGACCAGCACCGTCAGGCAGAACGCGGATAACGCGCGCCAGGCCAACCAGCTGGCCATCGCGGCGGCCGGCATCGCCAGCCGCGGCGGCTCGGTGGTGGCCGAAGTGGTGGCGACCATGGGGTCGATCAACGAGTCGTCGCGCAAGATCGTCGACATCATCAGCGTGATCGACGGCATCGCCTTCCAGACGAATATCCTGGCGCTCAATGCGGCCGTGGAAGCGGCGCGGGCTGGCGAGCAGGGGCGCGGTTTTGCGGTCGTGGCCGGCGAAGTGCGCAACCTGGCGCAGCGTTCGGCCGCGGCGGCCAAGGAAATCAAGGGCTTGATCGACGATTCCGTCAGCAAGGTGGGCGTGGGGGCCAAGCTGGTCGACCAGGCCGGTGCGACGATGGATGAAGTGGTGTCCAGCGTCAAGCGCGTGACCGACATCATCGGCGAGATTTCCAGCGCCAGCCAGGAACAGACGCACGGCATCGGGCAAGTCAACCAGGCGATTACCCAGATGGACCAGGTGACCCAGCAGAATGCGGCCCTGGTGGAAGAGGCGGCGGCCGCCGCCGGTTCGCTGCAAGAGCAGGCGAACGGCCTGGCGCAAGTGGTCAGCGTATTCAAGCTGCGCGAACAGCCAGGCTTGCTGCGCCGTCCGGCGCCACAGCCGGCAGCCGCGCGTCCTGCGCCGGCAGCACCGCGCCCGCGCGTTGCCGTGCGCGGCGCCGCCGTGCCGCCAAGGACGCTGGCGCCAGCCAAGGCGGCAGCCGGCGATGACTGGGAAGAGTTTTAATAGCCAGTCGCCGCACCGCTCGTCACGCTTTTCGACCGTTCGCATGGCACATTGCGCCGTTCGTGTGGTGTCGCTGGCGGCAGCGGCGGTGCGCCGATAGGCTGGGGGCTTCTTTCCTGGAGCCCCGCCATGCTATCGCTCAAAGCGCTCGATAAAACTTACGACAACGGCGTTCACGCCATCAATAACGTCAGCCTGGAGATTCCCGCCGGTCTGTTTGGCCTGCTCGGGCCGAATGGCGCCGGCAAGTCCTCGCTGATGCGCACCATTGCCACCTTGCAGGATCCCGACAGCGGCAGCATGCATTTCAACGGCGTCGATGTCGCCAGCGACAAGGCGGCGCTGCGGCGCCAGCTCGGCTACCTGCCGCAGGATTTCGGCGTCTATCCCAGAGTCAGCGCGGTCGAGCTGCTCAATCACTTTGCCATCTTGAAGGGACTGCATCAGCGGGGCGAGCGCCGCGAGGCGGTCGAGGCGCTGCTGCAGCTGACCAATCTGTGGGAGGCGCGCAAGCGCGCCGTCGCCAGCTATTCGGGCGGCATGCGCCAGCGCTTCGGCATCGCCCAGGCGCTGCTGGGCGCGCCGCGCCTGGTGATCGTCGACGAACCGACCGCCGGCCTGGACCCCGATGAACGCCAGCGCTTCCTGAACCTGCTGGCGCGCATCGGCGACAAGGTGGTGGTGATCCTGTCGACCCACATCGTCGAAGACGTGACCAATCTGTGCCCCCGCATGGCCATGATCGCCAAGGGGCGCGTGCTGATCGACGGCGCGCCGCAGGCGGCGATCGCCACCCTGCAGGACCGCGTCTGGCGCCGCAGCGTCAGCGATGCCGAACTGGCGCAGTACCAGCAGCACTGCACGGTGCTGTCGAGCCGCCTGGTGGCGGGCCGCACGCAGATCAACGTGTATGCGGACAGCCAGCCCGATGACGGCTTCCGCCGTGTCGAACCGGACCTGGAAGACGTCTACTTCCTGCAACTGCGGGCGGCCTGAGGAGAACAGCATGTGGCAGGAATTCTTTCGCTTCGACTTGCGCTACCAATTGCGCCAGCCCTTGCTGTGGCTGATGACGGTGCCCCTGATGGCCGGTGCCTTTCTGACGGCCGGCAGCCCGACCTTCCGCCTCGGTGGCGGCATCGGCAATGTGCACCTGAACGCGCCGGCCGTGATCGCCAACCAGCTTGGCGTGCTGAGCATGCTTGCCATGTTCCTGGTGGCCGTGTTTATCGCCGGCGCCGTGCTGCGCGACAGCGACGCCGGCATCGCCGATCTGCTGTACGCCACGCCGATGCGCAAGCGCGACTACCTGGGCGGGCGCTTCCTGGCCGGCCTGGCGGCCTGCCTGCTGGTATTCGTGCTGGTGGTGCTGGCGATGATGCTCGGTTCGCTCACTTCCGCCGCCGACCCCGAGCGGCTCAACCCCGTCACGCCGCTGCCCTATCTGTGGAGCTTTGCCGTCTTTATCGTGCCCAATGTGCTGTTTGTCGCCGCGCTGCTGATGCTGCTGGCCGTGGCCGGGCGCTCGATGCTGCTCGTGTACGTGGGCGTGCTGGCGTTTTTCGTGCTGTGGGCGGCCTCCGGCCTGCTGGCCGGACGTCCGGCGCTAGCCATGACGGCGGCCTTGCTGGACCCGTTTGGCGTGCGCGCCCTGGCGCTGGCCACGCGCTACTTCACCAGCGCCGAAATGAATACGGCGCTGCCGCCGCTGGCCGGCCTGCTGCTGGCCAACCGCCTGCTGTGGGGCGTGCTGTCGCTGGCGCTGCTGGCGGCCACCATCTGGCTGTTCAAGCCGCAGCGCGCCGGTGCAGGCCGCGTCTGGTTCCGCCGTGCCGTCCGCGCGCAGGCGGCGCCCGTTGCCATCGTCGCGGCCGGCCCCGCGCTGGGCCCGGTCGTGCCGCAGTTTGGCATGGCGGCGGCATGGCGGCAATTCTGGCATGTGCTGCGCTTTGACACGATGGGCGTGCTGAAAAGCGTGCCTTTCCTCGTCATGCTGCTGCTGGCGCTGGCCAACTTCATCGCCAATGTCAGCGTCGGCGGCTTGCGCTTTGACAGCGTGCCGTATCCGCTGACGCGCCTGATGCTGGTCGAACTGGCCGACAGCCTGAACTTTGTGCTGGCCATCGTCGTGATGTTCTACAGCGGCGAGCTGGTATGGCGCGACCGGCACGCGAAGATCGCTGACCTGACGGACGCCTTGCCCGTGCCGGGCTGGCTGCCGCTGCTGGCCAAGTGCGGTGCCTTGACCGCCGTGGTGGCCGTGTTTCTGGGCGCCGGCGTGCTGGCAGCGCTGGCGGTACAGCTGCTCCAGGGCGGCGTGCGCCCGGAACCGCTGCTGTATCTGCAAGGCACGCTGATGAACGCCGCCTGGTTCGTGCTGATGGCGCTGGCCATGCTGGCGCTGCAGGTACTCGTCAACCAGAAATACGTCGCGTATGCGCTTTCGCTGCTGCTGGTGATGTTCAAGCCACTGCTGGCCGCGCTGGGCTTCGAGCATCCTCTGTACCGCTTTGCCTCGCTGCCGGAACTGGTGTACTCGGATTTGAATGGCTATGGCGGCCGGCTGGCCGGCTGGCTGTGGTTCGCGCTGTACTGGACGCTGGGTACGGTGGCGCTGCTGCTGGTGGCGCAGGCTTTTCGCCCGTCGGGGCGCGCGGCCCGCTGGCGCGTGCGCTGGTCGCAAGGCGTGCGGCGCCTGCGCGGCGCCAGCGGCTGGGCCCTGGCCCTGAGCCTGGCCGGCTTTGCCGCCAGCGGCAGCTGGATCGCCTACAACATGCACGTGCTGAACCACTATCAGTCCGGCGCGCAGCTGCTCGATGCGCGCGCCGACCATGAACGGCGCTATCGCCAGTATCTGGCGCTGCCGCAGCCCGGCATCACGGCGATTGCCGCCAATGTCGACCTGTATCCGGCGCAGCGCAGCGCGGCGATACGCGGCCGCTATCGCGTGAAGAATCGTGGCGCGACGCCGCTGCGCACGCTGTACCTGCAGATGGATACGGCGGCACAGACCACCTGGCAGGCACTGCCCGCGCACCGCGTGCTGGTCGACGATGCGCGCCATGGCGTGCGCATCATCGAACTGGCGCAGGCGCTGGCGCCGGGCGCGACGCTCGATCTTGCGTTTCTCGTGACCGTGCGCCAGCAGGGCTTTACGGCCAGCGGCCAGTCCGAGGGCGTGCAGCACAACGGCAGCTATTTCACCATCGAGCAGTATTTCCCGCACCTGGGCTACAACGCGGCGCAGGAGATCGCGGACAGCGGCGAGCGCCGGCAGCGTGGCCTGAGCGCGCCGCATGGCATGCCCAAGCTCGACGACCCGCAGGCGCGCTACAGCAATTATTGGAAGCAGTGGGGCATCGATGGCGACCTGGTCGACTTCCAGACCACCATCTCCACCAGCGCGGACCAGGTGGCGATCGCCCCGGGCACGCTGGAGGGCAGCTGGCAGCAAGGCGGGCGCCGTTATTTCAGCTACCGCATGGCGCAGCCGGCGCTGCCGTTCTTCGCCTTCCAGTCCGGCCGCTGGCAGGTGCGGCGCGCGCAGTGGCAGGATGTGGCGATCGAGATCCACCACGATGCGAAGCACGCGTGGAATACCGGCAGCATGGTCGCCGGCGCGCAGCAGGCGCTCGCCTACAACACGGCGCACTTCGGCCCCTACCCGCACCGGCACTTGCGCATCGTCGAGTTCCCCCTGTACCAGCAGTATGCGCGCAGCTTCCCGGGCCTGATCCCGTTTTCGGAGTCGCTGGGTTTTATCAGCGACCTGCGCGACCCCGATGGCGTCGACCATGTGTTCTATGTCACGGCGCATGAAGTGGCGCACCAGTGGTGGGGCGACCAGCTCATCGCCGCCAACGTGCAGGGCAGCGGCATGCTGACGGAATCGCTGGCGGAGTATTCGGCGCTGATGGCGGTGGAGCAGCGCTTCGGCGCCGACAAGGTGCGGCGCATCCTGCGCTTCGACCTCGATGCCTACCTCGCCGGCCGGGGCCGGGAACAGGGCCGGGAGCTGCCCCTGTTCCGCAGCGAGGGCCAGGCGTATATCGAATACCGCAAAGGCAGCCTGGCGTTCTACCGCCTGCGCGCCGAAATCGGCGAGGCGGCCTTGAACCGCGCCTTGAAAGCCTTCCTGGCGCAGCATCGCTATCGCAGCTCGCCCTATGCGACCAGCCGCGACCTGCTGTCCTTTATCCGCGCCGAAACGCCGACGGCGCAGCAGCAGTTGGTCACCGACCTGTTCGAGCGTATCGTCCTGTACGACAACCGCCTGGCCGGCGCCAGTGCGCTGCGCCGTGCCGATGGCCGCTGGGACGTGACCTTGCAAGTGCAGCTGGCCAAGCTGGAAGCCGACGGCAAGGGCCGCGATACGCCGCGCGCCTACGATGAGCCGGTCGACCTGGCGGTGTTTGCCGATGGCGCGCCACAGCGCCTGCTGTATCGCGGCAAGCACCGCTTGCCCGGCGGCGCCGCATCGGTGACGGTGACGGTCGATGCGCCACCGGGCGAAGCGGTGCTGGATCCGGAGCAGCTGCTGATCGAGCGCAATGGGCTGGACAACCGCCGGCGCGTGCAGCTTACAGGCGGTTGAGCTGTCTGAAGACGATGGCGCGCCGGCGCGACATGCCCACGCGCAGGCCGCCGTGCAAGGTGAGCGTCATGCCGCCCGCGGGCGCGGGCGCGATGTCCGTCACGCTGGCGAGGTTGACGATGCGGCTGCGGCTGACGCGCATGAATTTCGCCGCGTCCAGCCGCGCTTCTAGCTGCACCAGTGAGCGCAGCAGCAGCGGACGGTGGCTATCAAAATACACGCGCGTGTAATTGCCTTCCGATTCGAACAGCGCGATATCGTCCAGCGCCACGAACCAGCAGCGCTCGCCGTCCTTGATGAATACCTTGCCATCGGCGGCCGTCGCCCCGCCTTCCCGGGGGACGGGCCGGCGCTTCTCGAGCGCTTGCGCCAGCCGTGGCGGATCGATGGGTTTGAGCAGGTAATCGAGGGCGCTGACGTCAAAGGCGCGCAGCGCATAGCGGTCGTAGGCCGTGGTGAAGATCACGGCCGGCGCTTGCGCGAGCGCCCCCAGCAGGTCGAAGCCGCTGCCATCAGGCATTTGCACGTCGAGGAAAATCAGGTCCGGCGCCAGCGCCGCGATCTGCTGCAAGCCTTCCTGTACGTTGGCCGCTTCGCCGACCACGCTGACCCATGGATGCTCGCGCAGCAGGCGGCGCAACTCGTCGCGCGCCAGCCGCTCATCGTCGATGATCATCACGCGCATGTCTGCTCCCAGGGTAGTGTGACGGTGGCGATGACCCAGCCGTCCTGCTCGGCCAGGCGGCAAGTGGCTCCCGCGCCAAACAGCAGGTGCAGACGCTGGCCGGCATTGGCCAGGCCCACGCGCGTCGAGCCGCTGTCGGCTGCCAGCTTGCCCTGGTTCGCCACGCGCAGCAGCACGCTGTCATCGGCCCGGCGCGCCTCGATGCGCACGGCGCACGGGCCGGTGCTGCGTTCGACGCCATGCTTGATGGCGTTTTCGACCAAGGTTTGCAGCAGCATCGGCGGTAGCGCCACGGCGTCGAGGCCGGGAGCGATATCCTGGCTCAGTTGCAGCCGCTCTTCAAAGCGCAGCTTTTCCATGCCGAGATAGGCTTGCAGCGCGGCCAGCTCGGCATCGAGCCGCACCGTGTCGGACAATCCCGTCTGCAGATTGTGGCGCATCATGGCGGCCAGCTGGTTCATGGCGCGCGCCGCCGCCTGCACGTCCTGGAACATCAGCGCGCGGATGCTGTTCATGCTGTTGAAGAAAAAGTGGGGATTGACCTGCGCCTGCAAGGCGCGCAGTTCGGCGTCCTTGACATGGATTTCCAGCTGCAGCTTGTCGAACGCCAGTTGCGTGGCGTGGCGGCGCGACAGCGCCAGGGTGTACAGCAGCGTCCACAGCGCGAACACGATAAACCAGAGCACCGTCAGGATCGCCAGGGTGGCCGGCAGTTCGGCGCGGTCCTGCAGCAGGGCACCGTTGCGGAACAGAAGCTCGGCCAGCAGCACGGCACCTGTTTGCAGCACGCTGAGCAGCAGCAGGCCGGCGCCGATGCGCGCCAGCGGCAATCTGTCTTGCGCTCCCTTGATCCAGCCATGGCGCCGCAGGTGATTGCGCCAGCCGTGCGACAGGCCCAGGCCCGTCAGCGCGCAGAAGACCTTGGCGACCGAGAACCACAGGACATAGGCATTGGGTCCGCCGCCCCAGGAGGCGTACACGCCCAGCGCCGCCAGCGCGCCCCAGCCGGCGCACTGCGCGATCCAGTAGTCGCGCGGCGTGCGCACGGTCAGGCTTGTTGCAGCGCGATGGTGCCGAACGTGGTCGGCGTCGAGCAAGGCTCTTCGTCGAAGGCGATGTCGCCCATGGGGCTGGCCACGCCGTCCGCCTTCAAATCCTTGAAGCCGAACAGTTTCGGATCCATCAAGTGCGATGGCGCCACGTTCGACAGGGCCGAGAAGATGCTTTCCACGCGGCCGGGGAATTTCTTGTCCCATTCGCGCATCAAGCCCTTGATCTGCTTGCGCTGCAGGTTTTCCTGCGAACCGCACAGGTCGCATGGAATGATGGGGAAGCCCTTGACTTCCGCATAGCGCTGCGTGTCTTCTTCCTTCACATAGGCCATCGGGCGGATGACGATGTGCTTGCCGTCGTCCGATTGCAGCTTGGCCGGCATGCCTTTCAGTTTGCCGCCGAAGAACATATTCAGGAAGAAGGTTTCCAGGATGTCGTCGCGGTGGTGGCCCAGGGCGATCTTGTTGGCACCCAGCTCGTCGGCCACGCGGTACAGGATGCCGCGGCGCAGGCGCGAGCACAGCGAGCAGGTGGTCTTGCCTTCCGGGATTAGGCGCTTGACGATGCTGTAGGTATCCTGGTTTTCGATGTGGAAGGCCACGCCCAGTTCCGTCAGGTAGGCGGGCAGGATTTCCGGCGGGAAGTTCGGCTGCTTCTGGTCCAGGTTGACGGCGACGATGTCAAAATGGATAGGCGCGCGTTCGCGCAAGGTCATCAGAATGTCCAGCAGGGCGTAGCTATCCTTGCCGCCGGACAAGCACACCATCACCTTGTCGCCGTCTTCGATCATGTTGAAATCGCCGATGGCCTGGCCCACCAGGCGGCACAAGCGCTTGTGCAGCTTGTTGTTTTCCAGGGCGATCTTTTCCGCCTTCTTGCGCGCCAGTTTTTGCGCTTCCACATTGGCCGGCACTTCCACGGCGGCTGTCATCGTTTCCAGTACGGCAGTGTCATTCATGTTGTTCATGCTTCATCCTTGATCTTGAATACTTCCACGCCCACGCCTTCGCAGTCGGGATACACGTCCGGTTTCATGCTCGAGACGCGCGCGGCGCGCACGCGCGGGTGGGCCAGCATGGCCGCGAGCACGTCGTCGACCAGGCTTTCCTGCAGCTGCACGTGGCCTTGCGCCATGCGCCTGGCGATGGTTTCGCGCATGAAGTCGTAGTCGACCACTTCTTCCAGCTGGTCATCCTTCGGCGTCGACAGGGCCAGGGGAATGTACAGGTCGACGTTGATGAGGACGCGCTGCTCGCCCTTTTTCTCGAAGTCGTAGACGCCGATGTTGATGAGGACTTCGTAATTGCGCAGGAACAGGCGGCGGCAATCGGCCAGGCGAGGGTGGGACAGGGCGGACGACATAGTTTTACCTTTTCGGGGATGCTGGAATGCTGGTTGTTTGGTGTGGCTGCTGATTATTTGGTCAAAAACATGACGTCGCGCGGCAAGCCGATCAAATGCTGGCCGCCATCGACCAGCAGGGTCGTGCCCGTCAGCGCGCGCGCGCCGGCCACGTAACAGACGCAGTCGGCCACATCCTCGGGCGTGCTGGAGCGTCCCAGCGGCGTGTTTTCATGCGCCTTGGCGAAGTTCGCTTCCGTCTGTTCGCCGGAGACCATGGTGATGCCGGGGGCAATGCCCACCACGCGCACTTTCGGCGCCAGCGCCTGGGCCAGCATGGTGGTCGCCGACAGCAGTGCCGCCTTGGACAGGGTGTACGACAAAAAATCAGGATTGAGATTGTACAGTTTTTGATCCAGCAAGTTGATGACCACGGCTTGCCCGCCTGCCGGGGTGGCCTGGTACAGCGCTTGCGCCAGCAGGATGGGGGCGGCCAGGTTGGCGTGCATGTGGGCGTCGAGGGCGGTGAAAGAAAAATCGCCCGCATTGTCGTATTCAAACAACGATGCGTTGTTGACCACGCAAGTCACGGCGCCCAGCGCCGCCTGTGCCTGTGGCAACAGCTGGCGCACGGCGTCTTCCTGCGCCAGGTCGCAGGGGAACGCTTGCGCGCGGCGCCCCAGCGCCGTGATTTCCGCCACCAGGCTGAGCGCCTCGTCGCGCGAGTCGCGGTAGTGGACGGCGATATCCCAGCCGTCGCGCGCCAGGCCGAGCGCGATGGCGCGGCCGATGCGGCGCGCCGCGCCCGTGACGAGGGCGACGCGGGGAGTGCTGTGTGGCAGTGTCGATGCTGGTGTCATGTCTTTACTGTATATATGGAGTGAGCGGGCTTGCCATGGCCGGTACTGGCGGCCCGCGCCGCCGATTCGCTACAATACGGTATGTCTCTTCCCGTACCCGATAGCGACGCGCTGGCCGCGTCCCATGCCTTGCAGCACCAGATTGCCGCCGAAATCGCGCGCAATGACGGCGCCATTCCCTTTGTCCGCTTCATGGAGCTGGCGCTGTATGCGCCTGACCTCGGCTATTACAGCGGCGGCGCCGCCAAGCTGGGCAAAGATGGCGATTTTACAACCGCGCCGGAAATCTCTCCCCTGTTCGGCGCCACCCTGGCCCATGTGGCAGCCGCTATTATGGCGCAAACGGCCCCGCGCATCCTCGAATTCGGCGCCGGTACGGGCAAGCTGGCCTGCGATATCCTGACGGAAGCGGCGAATGCCGGCATCCCTATCGAACAGTATGCGATCGTCGAACTGTCCGGCGAATTGCGCGCGCGCCAGGAGCTGGCCCTGGCCGGCTTCCCGCAAGTAGTGTGGCTCGACGGCTTCCCCGACAGTTTCGAAGGCGCCGTGTTCGGCAATGAAGTGCTCGACGCCATGCCAGTCAACCTGATCAGCAAGACGCCCGCCGGCTGGTGCGAACTCGACGTCAGCATTGCCGATGGCCAGTTCGTGTTTGTCGAACGTCCGGCCGGCGCCGACGTGGCGGCGCAGATCGCCGCCCAGGTGCCGGATGCCGAGCACTTGCCGGTCGGCTATGTCAGCGAGATCCATGGCGTGGCCTGCGGCTTCATGCGCTCGCTGGCGCGCATGCTGACCAATGGCAAGGGCGGCGCGGCCGTGCTGTTCGATTACGGCTTCCCCGCCCACGAGTATTACCTGGACTTGCGCGCCACGGGCACCCTGATGTGCCATTACCGCCACCACGCCCACGCGGAACCGTTCTATCTGCCCGGCTTGCAGGACATCACGGCCCACGTGGATTTCACGGCCATGGCGGTGGCGGCGCAGGATGCGGGTCTCGATGTGCTTGCCTATATGAACCAGGCGTCCTTCTTGCTGGGCGCGGGCATCGGCGACTTGCTGCTGCGTACCGATCCGGAACAGGTCAAAACGTATTTGCCGCAGGCCAGCGCCGTGCAAAAGCTGGTGTCGCCCGCCGAGATGGGGGAATTGTTCAAGGTGCTGGTGGTAGGGCACCAGGTGGAGTTGCCGGAAGCCCTGTTGTCCAGTGACCGCAGTCACCGCTTGTAAGCGCCTGCAATATCAAGGCAGGGCAGTGCCGCCCTGCAATTTCCTGTCCGCCGGTGGTTATTATCTTGTCATATCGTATATGATGACCGACACAGCACGGTTCCATCCTGCAAGAACCCGTCGCCGCGCACCGATTTCAAGATAGAACGATGGGAAAGATACATACACACTATGACAACCTGAAAGTGGCGCGCCTGGCGCCGCAGGAAGTCATACGTGCCGCGTACAAAGCCCTCAGTCAGAAATACCATCCGGACAAGAATCCTGGCGACGAAAAGGCCGCCCGCATCATGGCGATCCTCAACAGCGCCTATGGCACCTTGTCCGATCCACAACGCCGCAAGGAACACGACGAGTGGATCGCCGCCGAGGAGTGGGAAATCGAATGGCTGGAAAGCACCCACCACGAGGAAGGCAAGAGCCGCGATGGCCGCGCGAAAGGCCATGCCCAATCGCATGAGCACGCCTGGGCGCAGGATGTGCCGCCGCCGAAGGGCAAGGCGCCGCCCATCTGGCGCAACTGGCGCTGGTGGCTGAGTCTGCTTGTCTGCCTGTTGCTGGGCTGGCTGGGCGCCTTGCTCATGCTCGATACCTCGCAGCCGATGCCGGCCGCGCTGGCGTCGGCCTGGAGCGGCCTGGCCCGTGATGGCGCCAGGGCGCACCCGGACGCGTCTTCGGCGGATGGCGTCGCCACGCCGCCGGCAAAAAACGAGGCGGTGGCTATCGATAGTTGGGCCGTGGGCAAGCCGTATGCGGCCGAGCCCGCGCAAGCGAAGGCACCGGAGATCCGCGTGCTGGCCGTCTCACAGCTGAGCCTGAAAGCCAGCCGTCCCGCCTGCGATGGCGCCAGCCAGGCCGAGTCGGCGGCGCTGGTGGCGCCGAATGGCGAGCCATGGCCGGCGCAATCGGGCTATGTGGATGGCTTTCCGATCGGTAACAAGGGCGAGGAACTGAGCTTGACCATCGATAACAGCAGCAACGCGGCGCCCGTCTTCGTCAAGCTGTATGACCAGGAGCGGCGCTCGAATGTGCGCTACCTGTACATCCTGGCCAATGACAAGCTGACGGTGGAGCAGCTCAGCGCGGGCAAGTACGAAGTGCGTTACCAGGCTGTCGGGCCAGGCCAGGACAATTGCGGCGGCGCCACGCGCAGCGGTGCAGCGCTACCCGCGCCGGCGCCGGCCACCGGAGACGGCGCTACGCAGAATCCTGTTGTAAGCAGCATCTAATCTGATTATGCTTGATAGGCGTCAACGCAGCGTCCACATCGAACTTATCCCTTAGGAGTATTCATGACCGACCTCAAAGCCGATGCAGATGATAACTGGCTGCTCGACGAAGATGAGCCGGTGGCCAGTCCTGCCGGGCTGGCCGCGCCCGACCAGCGCCTGTGGCGTGTCCTGATCGTCGACGATGACGTGGATGTGCATGCGGTCACGCGGCTGGCGCTGCGCAATGTCAGCTTCAAGGGCCGCGAACTGGAACTGTTTTCCGCCTACAGCGGCCGCGAAGCGTACGACATCCTGCGCGACACGCCCGATATCGCGCTGGTGCTGCTCGACGTGGTGATGGAAACGGACGATGCCGGCCTGATCCTCGCCAAGCGCATCCGCGCCGACCTGAACAATTCCATCGTGCGCGTCGTGCTGCGCACGGGCCAGCCGGGCCAGGCGCCCGAGCAGCGCGTCATCATCGAATACGACATCAACGATTACAAGGCCAAGACGGAACTGACGACGCAAAAGCTGTTTACCACCGTCATCTCGGCCCTGCGCGCCTACGAGAGCCTGATGATGCTCGAGCGCAGCCGCATCGGCCTGGGCAAGATACTCGCCGGCGCCACCAATCTGTACCAGATCCATTCCCTGCGCGAATTCGCTTCCGGCGTGCTCAACCAGGTCAGCGCCATCCTCGACGTGGGCGCCGACGGCGTGCTGTGCCTGATGCAGGGCGGCGCCGGACGGCCCGAAGTGGTGGCCGCCACGGGCACGTATGCCGTGCTGGCCGAGGCGGAAGCCATGCCGGCCGACCATGCCCTGACGCCCACCATCGACAAGGCGTTCGCGGAAAAGCGCAGCCAGTTCGAGCATCCGGCCAATGTGCTGTTCATCCATACGGAAGGCAACCGCGAGCTGGCCATCTCCGTCACGCCGCCGTGGCCGCTGGCGCAGATCCAGCGCGACTTGCTGGAAGTGTTTTGCCAGCGCATCGCCGCCGCCTTCGACAACCTGTACATGTTCGGCCAGCTGCGCAAGGCGCAGGAAGCGACCGTGGTGGCGCTGGCCGACCTGGCCGAGTTCCGCGACAGCGACACGGGCGGCCACGTGCGGCGCGTGCAGCTATTGTCCGACGCCATCGCCCGGCGCATGCAGCAGCGCGGCGTGTACCCGGATGAGCTGACGCCGCAGCTGCTCGACATGATCGGCCTGGCCAGCATCCTGCACGACGTGGGCAAGGTGGCGACGCCGGACGCCGTGCTGCTCAAGCCGGGCAAGCATACGGACGAGGAGCGGGCGCAGATGCAGCTGCATGCCAGCGTCGGGCGCACCATCCTCGAGCGGGCCGCCAACATGGTCGACGGCGTCAGCTATCTGACCTATGGCGCGCAGATCGCCGGTGGCCACCACGAACACTTCGATGGCGCCGGCTACCCGCATGGCCTGAAGGGGCGCGATATTCCCGTGGCCGCGCGCATCGTTGCCGTGGTCGACGTTTTCGATGCCTTGCTGCACGAGCGGCCTTACAAGGAACCGTGGCCTTATCCGCAGGTGCGCGAGTACATCGAGCAGCGCAGCGGCAGCCAGTTCGATCCGGAAGTGGTGACGGCGCTGCTGGAACTGATCGACCATGAACCGCAACTGTGGCATCCGGAGCGCGCCGTCGCTTGAGTAGCCGCTTCGTTGGCATTTTTCGGCGCGCCGCCATTCCCTTGCGCGCGGCGCCGTCATATACTCGGCAGCCTCATGCTGGCTGGCGCCACGCACCAGTGTGGCGCGCCGCGGAGTTTTCGGACATCACGACATGAAAGAACTCAAGGGCCTCAGCGCACTGATCATCGAGCCGCATCCGGGCATGCGCGCCAGCCTGCACAATATGCTCAACCTGTGCGGCCTGGCGAAGATCGACGACGCGGCCAGCTCCGGCCAGGCGATCCGCATGCTGGGCAGCAAATCGTATGACTTGATCCTGTGCGAATACGATCTCGATGGCGGGCAGGATGGCCAGCAGATGCTGGAAGACCTGCGCCACCACAAATTGATGCACGCATCGACCATGTTCTTCATGGTCACGGGCGAAGGCAGCTTCGCCAAGGTGGTCAGCGCCGTCGAGCTGTTGCCTACCGATTACATCCTCAAGCCCTTCACCGCTGACAACATGCTCGAGCGCATCGGCCGCGCGCTGGACAAGCGCAATGCCTTCGTGCCCGTGTATGAACTGATCGACGTGGGCAATGAGCGCGCGGCGATTGCCGCCTGCGCCGAGGGCGCCAGCCTGTATCCCCGCTACGCCACCGATTTCCTGCGCTTGCGCGCGGAACTGCACCTGCTGCTGGGCGAGGCGGCCGACGCCGAGCCGATCTACGCGGCCCTGTATGAGAGCAAGTCCATCGGCTGGGCGCGCCTGGGGCAGGCCAAGACGCAATTTTTGCTGGGCGAGTACGAAGCGGCGCAGGGCACCCTGGAAGGGCTGCTGGAAAACAACAAGCGTTTTCTCGATGCGTATGACTGGCTGGCGCGCACGCACCTGGCGCAAGGCAAGCCGGAACTGGCGCAGGCGGCCTTGAGCGAAGCGGTGGCCCTGTCGCCGCACGCCGTGCGCCGCTTGCGCCGCCTGGGCGAGGCGGCCCTGGCGGCTGACGATATCGAGATGGCGGAAAAATCCCTCAAATTGGTGGTCAGCAAGGCCAAGTATTCGGAATTCCGCGACCCGGAAGACCATGTGCGCCTGGTGCAGACCCTGGTGCGCAAGGGCGACCCGCTGCAGGCGGGCGCCGTGATCCGCGACCTCGACAAGTCGATGGGCGGGCAAAAGAATGCGGAACTGTGCAGCGCCCTGTGCAGCGCCATGCTGCATGCGCATACGGGCAATGAGGAGCGCCTGCAGCAATCGCTGGACGCGGCCCTGGCCGCCAACCGCCACAGCGTGGGCGGCTCGAACATGCTGAAAACGGAACTGGCGCGCCATTGCCTGGCGCATGGGCGCGAGGATGGCGCCGCCGAGGTGATGCGTGAAGTCATGCGCAACGCGCCCGACAGTGCGGCCATGACGCGCGCCATGGCCGTGTTCGAACAGGCGGGGCGCGAAGAGCTGGCCAAGGCATTGGCGCGGCAAAGCCGCCAGGAAGTGGCCGACATGGTGGCGGCCGGCGCGGCCAGGGCAGGCGAGGGAGATTTCCGCGGCGCCGTCGATCTGATGGGCGAAGCCGTCACGCGCCTGCCCGATAATCCGCAAGTGGTGTTCAATGCGGCCGTGGCCGTGCTGAAGTGCCTGGAACACGAAGGCTGGGATGAGCGCATGGGCCAGCAGGCGCTGACGTTTATCGCCGGCGTGCGCCGCCTGGACCCGCGCAACCCCAAATTGCCCGTACTGTCGGGCCTGCATCAGCAGTTATTGCGCAAATATAAGCCCCTTGGCAACTCCTGGATGCATCCGCCTGATGCCCGTTAAATGGAAAAAATGCGGGGTGAGTGACGGGAAAATGCGGCTTGCGGGCAGGGGGCATAAAAAAAATGCGAAAAAAGTCGACTTTTTCGCGCCAACCCTTGCACATTCTCAAATCGGGAGCTTATAATCACGCCCCGAAGCAGCCAACTTCTTCTTTATAAGCAAATGCAGCAGTCAGGCATCAGTAAATAAGGTTGACAGTTGTGAATAGATGCTTCATACTCTGCGGTTCCCGCGGAGGGGTGGCCGAGTGGTTAAAGGCGACAGACTGTAAATCTGTTCTCTATGAGTACGCTGGTTCGAATCCAGCCCCCTCCACCAAGTTTTTGCAAGGAAAACTGGGTAGTAGCAAAAAGCAAGTGAAGATAAAGTGAACGATACCTCGCGGGTGTAGCTCAATGGTAGAGCAGAAGCCTTCCAAGCTTACGACGAGGGTTCGATTCCCTTCACCCGCTCCAGTTTCCGTTCAGATGCTTGATGCATCGCATGCAACAAATTACAGCCCTTGTAGCTCAGTGGTAGAGCACTCCCTTGGTAAGGGAGAGGCCACGTGTTCGATCCACGTCAAGGGCACCAGAATTCGCAGCAGGCAGCACAGAAGCAATTCAAACCAGACCGTCGGGCGTGTGCCTGAGCAATCTAATCAAATCATTAGGAGTTCAAAATGGCAAAAGGTAAATTCGAACGGACCAAGCCGCACGTCAACGTCGGCACCATCGGCCACGTCGACCACGGTAAAACCACGCTGACCGCTGCAATCGCAACGGTTCTGTCGAAGAAATTCGGCGGCGAAGCTAAAGCATACGACCAGATCGATGCAGCACCAGAAGAAAAAGCGCGCGGTATCACGATTAACACGGCCCACGTCGAGTACGAAACGGAAACGCGTCACTACGCGCACGTTGACTGCCCAGGCCACGCCGATTACATCAAAAACATGATTACCGGTGCTGCGCAGATGGACGGCGCGATCCTGGTGTGCTCCGCAGCTGACGGCCCAATGCCACAGACCCGCGAACACATCCTGCTGGCCCGCCAAGTTGGCGTTCCATACATCATCGTGTTCCTGAACAAGTGCGACCTGGTCGACGATGCAGAGCTGCTGGAACTGGTTGAAATGGAAGTGCGCGAGCTGTTGTCGAAGTACGAATTCCCAGGCGACGACCTGCCAATCATCAAAGGTTCGGCACGTATGGCGCTGGAAGGCAAAGAAGGCGAAATGGGCGTTGACGCAGTGCTGCGTCTGGCCGATGCGCTGGATGCATACATCCCAACGCCAGAGCGCGCTGTTGATGGTGCTTTCCTGATGCCAGTGGAAGACGTGTTCTCGATCTCGGGTCGCGGTACCGTTGTGACCGGTCGTATCGAGCGCGGCATTGTTAAAGTCGGCGAAGAGATCGAAATCGTCGGTATCACCGATACCGTCAAAACGACTTGCACCGGCGTGGAAATGTTCCGCAAACTGCTGGACCAAGGTCAAGCTGGCGACAACGTTGGTCTGCTGCTGCGCGGCACCAAGCGTGAAGACGTGCAACGTGGTCAAGTTCTGGCAAAACCAGGCTCGATCAAGCCGCATGCACACTTCACCGGCGAGATCTATGTTCTGTCGAAAGATGAAGGCGGCCGTCATACGCCATTCTTCAACAACTATCGTCCACAGTTCTACTTCCGTACGACGGACGTAACCGGTTCGATCGAGTTGCCAGCAGACAAAGAAATGGTCATGCCAGGCGATAACGTGTCGATCACCGTCAAGCTGATCAACCCGATCGCGATGGAAGAAGGTCTGCGCTTCGCTATCCGCGAAGGCGGCCGTACCGTCGGCGCCGGCGTGGTTGCAAAAATCCTCGCATAAGGAAATGTTATGCTTCCACCCGGGGCGTCCTGGGTGGTAGAATAGCACTCCTCGAAAGTTTTACGTAGGGACGTAGCTCAATTGGCAGAGCGTCGGTCTCCAAAACCGAAGGTTGGGGGTTCGATGCCCTCCGTCCCTGCCACCGTCAAGGTGCAGGGCACCGAAAGTAGAAAAATGTCAAATCAATCCGTGCAAACCGTTAGCACGTCGAGTGACAAGATAAAAGTCGCGCTGGCAATAGTGGCTGCGATTGCAGGAGTAGTCGGGTTTTATTACCTGGCAGGCCAACCAGCTCTGGTGCGTGCAAGCGCGCTTGTGGCTGGTTTGGTTATTGCTGTTGCGCTCTTGTATGTCTCGACGACCGGCCGTGAATTTCTCAATTTCGCCAAAGAAGCTGTGCGCGAAACCAAGAAAGTCGTTTGGCCTACCCGCAAAGAAGCCACGCAGATTACTGCGATCGTGTTTGCCTTTGTGCTGGTCATGGCGATTTTCCTGTGGGGCACGGATAAATTGCTCGAGTTTTTGTTGTATGACGTAATTCTGGGTTGGAAAAAATAATGAGCGAAAATGTGCATGATGAAGCGGCGGACGAGTCCGTTCCGGGCGACGCTCCGGTAGCGGACACTGGTGCAGCGCTGAGCGTGCCAGTAAGCAGCAAGCGCTGGTATGTCGTGCATGCTTATTCCGGCATGGAAAAAAGCGTCATGCGCGCACTGACCGAGCGCATCGAGCGCGCGGGCATGCAAGACCAGTTCGGCCAGATCCTGGTGCCGATCGAAGAAGTCGTTGAAGTCAAGAATGGTGTGAAGTCCGTCACCGAACGTCGTTTCTATCCTGGCTATGTGCTGGTTGAAATGGAAATGACGGACGAGAGCTGGCACTTGGTCAAGAACACCAGCAAGGTTACCGGTTTCATTGGTGGCAAGTCGAACAAGCCGACGCCGATCTCCGCGCGCGAAATCGACGGCATCATGAAGCAGATGCAGGAAGGTGTTGAAAAGCCCCGTCCAAAAACCTTGTACGAAGTGGGCGAGCAAGTCCGCATCAAGGATGGTCCGTTCACCGATTTCAACGGCAATGTCGAAGAAGTCAATTACGAGAAATCCAAAGTGCGCGTCTCGGTCACCATTTTCGGTCGCGCTACCCCGGTAGAGCTCGAATTCGGCCAAGTCGAAAAAGTTTAAGCATTAGCAAGCGCCACCAGGAGCGTTGCGGCAGTCTCAGCAAAATCCGGTCAGAGGAGCCCCGCCAGGGTAGGATCGGCGGGGCGCTACTACTCAATCCAAGATAGGAGCCATCATGGCAAAGAAAATCATTGGTTTTATCAAGCTGCAAGTGCCAGCTGGTAAAGCAAACCCATCCCCACCAATCGGTCCAGCTCTGGGTCAACGTGGTCTGAACATCATGGAATTCTGCAAAGCGTTCAACGCGCAGACCCAAGGTATGGAACCAGGCATGCCGATCCCAGTCGTGATCACCGCGTTTGCGGACAAGTCCTTCACGTTCGTGATGAAGACGCCTCCAGCAACCTACCTGATCAAAAAAGCTGCTGCGATCACCAAAGGTTCGCCGAAGCCACATACCGACAAAGTCGGTACGCTGACCCGCGCACAAGCTGAAGAAATCGCTAAATTGAAAACCCCTGATCTGACCGCTGCCGACATGGATGCTGCTGTACGCACCATCGCTGGTTCCGCTCGTTCGATTGGTATCACGGTGGAAGGTGTTGTATAATGGCTAAGTTATCCAAACGTATCAAGGCTTTGAAAGCCAAAGTCGACCGTACCAAAGTGTACGCTTTCGACAACGCTGTCGCTCTGATCAAAGAGTGCGCAACGGCCAAGTTCAATGAATCGATCGACGTATCGGTACAACTGGGTGTTGATCCTAAGAAATCCGACCAAGTGGTGCGCGGCTCCGTCGTGCTGCCAGCTGGTACCGGCAAAACCGTACGCGTGGCTGTATTCGCGTCGGGTGAAAAAGCGGAAGCTGCCAAAGCAGCTGGCGCCGACATCGTTGGTATGGAAGACCTGGCTGAGCAGATCAAAGCCGGCGACATGCCTTTCGACATCGTTATCGCTTCGCCAGATACCATGCGTATCGTTGGTACCCTGGGTCAGATCCTGGGCCCACGCGGCATGATGCCTAACCCGAAAGTTGGCACTGTTACTCCTGACGTCGCTACCGCCGTGAAAAACGCGAAAGCCGGTCAAGTTCAGTACCGTACCGACAAATCCGGTATCATCCACGCTACCATCGGCCGTAAATCGTTCGCTGACGCAGATCTGAAGTCGAATCTGGTCGCACTGATCGACGCACTGAACAAAGCCAAGCCAGCATCGAGCAAAGGCGTGTACCTGCGCAAAGTTTCGCTGTCGTCGACCATGGGCGCTGGCGTCCGTGTTGATCAGGCTAGCCTGGCAGCTTAAGTAACAGAATCAAGTCCCACGCGCCTTCGGGCGCTGTGGGCGCATCTTTGGGCTGTCGGCCCGGTGTTCGCACCAGGCCGGCAGACAATCAAAGACCGTTGGGCCGACTGCGATCGCACATGCAGAAGGTTAATAGGCTTGCCGGCAACGGCAGGTGCCCAACGCAGATGGTGTACCCGAACAAGTTTTGTAGTCCTCATGCTGCGTGAATCCATCCGCTCAGTTTAGTACTTCTTGACTTCGGACGCCGTGTTCGAACCGATGCAAGGCGCTCAACCACTCGGTTGTGATTGCCGAACATCATTTAAGGAGGTTGACCGTGAGTCTCAATCTGAATGACAAAAAGGCCGTCGTCGCCGAAGTTTCCGCACAAGTAGCAAATGCGCAAACGATCGTCGTGGCCGAATATCGTGGCATCCAGGTTGGTCACTTGACGCAACTGCGTGCTAAAGCGCGTGCCCAAGGCGTGTACCTGCGTGTGTTGAAAAACACTCTGGCTCGTCGCTCCGTTGAAGGTACCGCATTCGCCAGCCTGGCAGATGCCATGACCGGCCCGTTGATCTACTCGATCTCGGCCGATGCCGTTGCAGCAGCTAAAGTCATCGCTGACTTCGCTAAAACCAACGACAAACTGGTCATCAAAGCAGGTAACTACGCAGGCAAGCCGCTGGATACAGCTGCTGTCACCGCGTTGGCGAGCATTCCTAGCCGTGAAGTCCTCATTTCGCAGTTGTTGGGCGTTATGCTGGCTCCGGTTTCGGGCTTTGCACGTGGTCTGGCTGCCCTGGCAGCGAAAAAAGGCGAAGGCGCCGAAGCTCCTGCAGAAGCAGCAGCAGAAGAAGCCCCAGCAGCCGCTTAATTGCGCGCGCTTTTTTCTCTCAGTACCAATCTGATGTAACTAACGTAATAAATTTAGGAGTTTCAAAATGGCAATTAGCAAAGACGATATCCTGGAAGCAGTTAGCGCCATGTCCGTAATGGACCTGAACGACCTGGTTAAAGCATTCGAAGAAAAATTCGGCGTGTCCGCAGCAGCAATGGCTTCGGCCGGTCCTGCAGCAGGCCCAGCAGCAGCTGCTGAAGAGCAAACCGAATTCAACGTCATCCTTGACACCTTCGGCGCAAACAAAGTTGGCGTTATTAAAGCAGTTCGCGAAATCACCGGCCTGGGCTTGAAAGAAGCTAAAGACCTGGTCGATGGCGCACCAAAAACTGTGAAAGAAGCAGTGTCGAAAGCTGACGCTGAAGCTGCACAGAAGAAACTGGTAGAAGCCGGCGCAACCGCTTCGATCAAGTAATATCTGTACCGGCGGCAGTTAGCGCCCGAGTCAAAGTCTGAGGTTTCCCCTCGCAAGGGGGGAAATCCGACTTTGGCTCCTTTGTCGTCTGCATCGTATTTGTCATGTAGTTGTAGCAGCAGTTTTTATTCGATTCAAGCCGGAAAGCAGAGCCTTGAGGTTTCGTCTGTGTCACACGCAGCGGTGCAAACGAACACTTGCAAAACCTGAATTTTCTATCCTTTCTGTCACTCACGGAGTGTCCATGCACTACTCATTTACTGAGAAGAAACGCATTCGCAAATCATTCGCGAAGCGCGCCAACGTTCACCACGTTCCGTTCCTGCTGGCGACCCAGCTCGAGTCTTATCATAGCTTCTTGCAAGAGGACATAGCACCGTCCGGCCGCAAGAATGATGGCCTGCAGTCGGCTTTCACTTCGATTTTCCCTATCGTGTCGCACAATGGTTTTGCGCGCCTCGAATTCTTGTCGTACGTTCTGGGCGATCCTGCCTTCGACGTCAAAGAATGTCAACAACGTGGCCTGACGTTCGCGTCGCCGCTGCGCGCGAAAGTGCGCCTGGTGATCCTGGACAAGGAATCGCCAACCAAGCCCGTCGTCAAAGAGATGAAGGAACAGGAAGTCTACATGGGCGAATTGCCGCTCATGACGACCACCGGTTCGTTCGTGATCAACGGCACGGAGCGGGTTATCGTTTCCCAGTTGCACCGTTCGCCTGGCGTGTTCTTCGAGCACGACCGCGGCAAGACCCACTCGTCCGGCAAACTGCTGTTCTCCGCGCGTATCATTCCTTACCGCGGTTCGTGGCTGGACTTCGAGTTCGACCCGAAAGACATCCTGTTCTTCCGCGTCGACCGCCGCCGCAAGATGCCAGTGACGATCCTGCTCAAAGCCATCGGCATGTCGCATGAGCAAATCCTGGCGAACTTCTTCGTCTTCGACAATTTCAACTTGCGCTCCGAAGGCGCGGAAATGGAATTCGTTTCCGAGCGTCTGCGCGGCGAAGTGGCGCGTTTCGACATCGTCGACAAGTCGGGCAAGACCCTGGTGCTGAAAGACAAGCGTATCAACGCGAAACACGTGCGTGATATCGAAGCTGCCGGCATCAAGCACATTTCCGTACCGGAAGACTACCTGCTGGGCCGCGTATTGGCGAAGAACATCGTCGATGGCGATACCGGTGAAGTCGTCGCTTCCGCGAACGATGAGCTGACCGAAGATCTGTTGGGCCGCCTGCGCGATGCCAACATTTCCGAAATCCAGACCTTGTACACGAACGACCTGGATCAGGGCGCCTACATCTCGCAAACCCTGCGTATCGACGACACCGCCGATCAGATGGCTGCGAAAGTGGCGATCTACCGCATGATGCGTCCAGGCGAACCGCCAACGGAAGATTCCGTTGAAGCGCTGTTCAATGGCCTGTTCTACAACTCGGACCGCTACGACCTGTCGGCCGTGGGCCGCATGAAGTTCAACCGCCGCATTGGCCGCGATGAACTGACCGGCGCCATGACCCTGTCGAACGAAGACGTGCTGGCCGTGATCAAGATCCTGGTGGAACTGCGCAATGGCCGCGGCGAAGTCGACGATATCGATCACCTGGGTAACCGTCGCGTACGTTGCGTGGGCGAACTGGCCGAGAATCAATTCCGCGCCGGCCTGGTGCGTGTTGAGCGCGCCGTCAAGGAACGCCTCGGCCAAGCCGAAGCGGACAACCTGATGCCGCACGACCTGATCAACTCGAAGCCGATTTCGGCCGCGATTCGCGAGTTCTTCGGTTCGTCCCAGCTGTCGCAGTTCATGGACCAAACCAATCCTCTGTCGGAAATTACCCACAAGCGCCGCGTATCGGCTCTGGGACCCGGCGGTCTGACACGCGAACGCGCCGGCTTTGAAGTGCGCGACGTGCATCCGACCCACTACGGCCGCGTCTGCCCGATCGAGACACCGGAAGGTCCGAACATTGGTCTGATCAACTCGCTGGCTCTGTATGCCCGCCTGAATGAATACGGCTTCCTGGAAACCCCGTACCGCAAGGTCGAAGGCTCCAAGATTACCGATCAGATCGACTACCTGTCCGCCATCGAAGAAGGCCGCTACATCATCGCTCAGGCGAATGCGACCATCAACGACGAAGGCATGCTGTCCGATGAACTGGTCTCGGCCCGTGAAGCCGGCGAAACCATCCTGGTCTCCCCGGAGCGCATCCAGTACATGGACGTGGCGCCAGGCCAGATCGTTTCCGTCGCTGCCTCGCTGATTCCGTTCCTCGAACACGATGATGCAAACCGTGCATTGATGGGCGCCAACATGCAACGCCAGGCTGTGCCTTGCTTGCGTCCGGAAAAAGCGCTGGTCGGTACCGGTATCGAACGCACTGTTGCGGTCGACTCGGGCACCACCGTGCAAGCGCTGCGTGGCGGTATCGTCGATTACATCGATGCGGGCCGTGTCGTGATTCGCGTCAACGATGACGAAGCTACCGCTGGTGAAGTGGGCGTCGACATCTACAACCTGATCAAGTACACCCGTTCGAACCAGAACACCAACATCAACCAGCGTCCTATCGTGCAAGTGGGCGACCGTGTTGCCAAGCGCGACGTGATCGCCGACGGCGCATCGACCGACCTGGGTGAATTGGCTCTGGGCCAGAACATGACCGTGGCCTTCATGCCATGGAATGGTCTGAACTTCGAAGATTCGATCCTGATCTCGGAAAACGTCGTCAAGGACGACCGCTACACCTCGATTCACATCGAAGAGTTGTCGGTTGTTGCCCGTGACACGAAACTGGGCGCGGAAGAAATTACGCGCGACATCTCGAACCTGGCTGAAAATCAGCTGGCACGTCTGGATGAGTCCGGTATCGTCTACATCGGCGCTGAAGTACAAGCCGGCGATACCCTGGTTGGTAAAGTGACGCCAAAAGGTGAAACCCAGCTGACCCCGGAAGAGAAGCTGCTGCGCGCGATTTTCGGCGAAAAAGCCTCGGACGTGAAAGATACGTCGCTGCGCGTGCCTTCGGGCATGATCGGTACCGTGATCGACGTGCAAGTCTTCACCCGTGAAGGCATCGTGCGCGACAAGCGTGCCCAGCAAATTATCGATGACGAACTGAAACGCTTCCGTCTGGATTTGAATGACCAGATGCGTATCGTTGAAGGCGATGCCTTCCAGCGTCTGGAAAAAATGCTGATCGGCAAAGTTGTCAACGGCGGCCCTAAAAAGCTGGCCAAAGGCGCCAAGATCACCAAGGATTACCTGGCCGATCTGGACAAATACCACTGGTTCGACATCCGCCCTGCGGACGACGATGCAGCGGTAGCGCTGGAAGCGATCAAGGAATCGATCAACGAGAAGCGTCACCAGTTCGATCTGGCCTTCGAAGAGAAGCGCAAGAAACTGACGCAAGGCGATGAGCTGCAACCAGGCGTGCAAAAAATGGTCAAGGTGTACCTGGCCGTGAAACGCCGCCTGCAGTCGGGCGACAAGATGGCAGGTCGCCACGGTAACAAGGGTGTGGTTTCCCGTATTGTTCCTGTGGAAGACATGCCATACATGGCCGACGGCACGCCAGCCGACGTTGTGCTGAACCCGCTGGGCGTTCCTTCGCGGATGAACGTTGGTCAGATTCTCGAGACTCACTTGGGCTGGGCTGCCAAGGGTCTGGGTATCCGCATCGGCGAAATGCTGAAGGCGCAAACCAAGGTCGAGCAAGTGCGCAAGTACCTGACGACGATCTACAACGACAACGGCCGTGCCGAAGAGCTGAACGACTTCGACGACGAAGAGATCATGAAGCTGGCGGAAAACCTGAAAAAAGGTGTTCCATTCGCCACGCCAGTGTTCGACGGCGCCAATGAAGAAGAGATTCGCCGCATGCTGGACCTGGCGTATCCGGACGACATCGCCAAGAACCTGGGCATGACCGCTTCGAAAAACCAGGTGACCATGTATGACGG
Source organism: Janthinobacterium lividum (assembly GCF_034424625.1). NCBI lineage: Bacteria > Pseudomonadati > Pseudomonadota > Betaproteobacteria > Burkholderiales > Oxalobacteraceae > Janthinobacterium > Janthinobacterium lividum. The sequence goes on from NZ_CP139976.1 coordinate 659,100, forward strand.
TCGCACCGGTGAAGCGTTCGAACGCAAGGTTACTGTCGGCGTCATGCACATGCTGAAACTGCATCACTTGGTGGATGACAAGATGCATGCGCGTTCGACCGGTCCTTACTCGCTGGTGACGCAACAGCCACTGGGCGGTAAAGCCCAGTTCGGTGGTCAGCGTTTCGGTGAGATGGAAGTCTGGGCACTGGAAGCGTATGGCGCGTCGTATGTCTTGCAAGAGATGTTGACCGTCAAGTCCGATGACGTGAATGGCCGTACCAAAGTGTACGAGAACCTCGTTAAGGGCGACCACGTGATCGACGCCGGCATGCCGGAATCGTTCAATGTGCTGGTCAAGGAAATCCGTTCGCTGGGTATCGATATCGACCTCGAACGCAACTAAACGACAGGCTTATTGACCCAATAAGCGTCATTTGGTTTGGGAAACACAAAGCCCGGCTGGGAAACCACGCCGGGCAATGTAGTCTCAGGAATATAGAAATTTAATCACCTCTGGAGTGATACATGAAAGCACTGCTCGATCTATTCAAGCAAGTACAGACCAACGAGACCTTCGATGCAATCAAGATCGGTCTCGCTTCGCCTGAGAAAATCCGTTCGTGGTCCTACGGCGAAGTCAAGAAGCCGGAAACCATCAACTACCGTACCTTCAAGCCTGAGCGCGACGGCCTGTTCTGCGCCAAGATCTTTGGCCCGATCAAGGATTACGAATGCCTGTGCGGCAAGTACAAGCGCCTGAAGCATCGCGGCGTGATCTGCGAAAAGTGCGGCGTCGAAGTCACGCTGGCCAAGGTGCGCCGCGAGCGCATGGGCCACATCGAGCTGGCCTCGCCGACCGCCCACATCTGGTTCCTGAAGTCGCTGCCGTCGCGTCTGGGCATGGTCCTGGACATGACCCTGCGGGACATCGAACGCGTGCTGTACTTTGAAGCATACGTCGTGACCGATCCAGGCATGACCCCGCTGAAGAAGTGCCAGATCATGTCGGAAGACGACTACGCCGCCAAGTACGAAGAGTACGGCGACGACTTCACCGCCTTCATGGGCGCCGAAGGTATCCGTGAACTGCTGCGCTCGATCGACATCCACCGCGATGCCGAAACCCTGCGCGTGGAACTGAAGGAATCGAAATCCGAAGCCAAGATCAAGAAATACGCGAAGCGCCTGAAAGTGCTGGAAGCGTTCCAACGTTCGGGCATCAAGCCTGACTGGATGATCATGGAAGTGCTGCCAGTGCTGCCGCCGGAACTGCGTCCGCTGGTACCGCTGGATGGCGGCCGTTTCGCGACCTCGGATCTGAACGATCTGTATCGCCGCGTCATCAACCGTAACAACCGTCTGAAACGCCTGATGGAGCTGCGTGCTCCAGAGATCATCACGCGCAACGAAAAGCGCATGCTGCAAGAAGCGGTCGATTCGCTGCTGGACAACGGCCGTCGCGGCAAAGCGATGACCGGCGCCAACAAGCGTCCGCTGAAATCGCTGGCAGAGATGATCAAGGGCAAGGGCGGCCGTTTCCGTCAAAACTTGCTGGGCAAACGCGTCGATTACTCCGGTCGTTCGGTCATCGTCGTGGGCCCGCAATTGAAACTGCATCAGTGCGGCTTGCCGAAACTGATGGCGCTGGAACTGTTCAAGCCATTCATTTTCAATAAACTGGAACTGATGGGTCTGGCTACCACGATCAAGGCCGCGAAAAAGCTGGTCGAGATCCAAGAGCCGGTCGTGTGGGACATCCTGGAAGACGTGATCCGTGAACATCCGATCATGTTGAACCGCGCACCTACGCTGCACCGCCTGGGTATCCAGGCGTTCGAGCCAGTCCTGATTGAAGGCAAGGCCATCCAGCTGCACCCGCTCGTCTGCGCCGCATTCAACGCCGACTTTGACGGTGACCAAATGGCGGTCCACGTTCCTCTGTCGATCGAAGCGCAGATGGAAGCACGCACCCTGATGCTGGCATCGAACAACATCCTGTTCCCATCGAACGGCGAACCATCGATCGTTCCTTCCCAGGATATCGTGCTGGGTCTGTACTACGCGACCCGCGAAGCGATCAATGCGAAGAACGAAGGGATGATGTTCCCTGACGTGTCGGAAGTGATCCGCGCCTACGACAACAAGGAAGTCGAACTGACGACCCGCGTCACCGTGCGTATTACCGAATACCCGAAAAACGCCGAAACGGGCGAATTCGAGAAAACGGTTACCCGCTACGAAACGACGATCGGCCGTGCGATCCTGTCGGAAATTCTGCCTAAAGGCTTGCCGTTCTCCGTTCTGAACCGCGCGCTGAAAAAGAAAGAAATTTCCAAGCTGATCAACACGTCGTTCCGCAAGTGCGGCCTGCGCGCCACCGTGGTGTTCGCAGACAAACTGATGCAATCGGGCTTCCGCCTGGCGACACGCGCCGGTATCTCGATCTGCGTCGACGACATGCTGGTACCGCCTCAAAAAGTCACGCTGATCGCGACGGCCGAGTCGGAAGTCAAGCAGATCGAACAGCAATACGCCTCGGGTCTCGTGACCGCCGGCGAGCGTTACAACAAGGTAGTCGATATCTGGGGCAAGACCTCGGATGAAGTCGGCAAGGCCATGATGGACCAGCTCAAAGTCGAAGACGTGATCCGCCGCGACGGCACCAAGTCGACGCAAGAATCGTTCAACGCCATTTACATGATGGCCGACTCCGGCGCGCGCGGTTCCGCAGCCCAGATTCGCCAGTTGGCCGGTATGCGTGGTCTGATGGCCAAACCGGATGGCTCGATTATTGAAACGCCGATTACCGCGAACTTCCGCGAAGGTCTGAACGTTTTGCAGTACTTCATTTCGACCCACGGCGCTCGTAAAGGTCTGGCCGATACGGCGCTGAAAACGGCTAACTCCGGTTACCTGACGCGTCGTCTGGTTGACGTGACGCAAGACTTGGTGGTGATCGAGGACGATTGCGGCACCATGAACGGCGCCGTGATGAAGGCACTGGTCGAAGGTGGTGAAGTCATCGAACCGTTGCGTGACCGTATCCTTGGCCGCGTGGTGGTGCATGACGTCGTCAATCCTGAAACCCAGGAAACGCTGTACGAAGCCGGCACGCTGATGGACGAAGACATGGTCGAAGAGATCGAGCGTCTGTCCATCGATGAAGTCAAGGTTCGCACGCCACTGACTTGCGACACGCGCTTCGGCCTGTGCGCCAAGTGCTATGGCCGCGATCTGGGCCGCGGCATGCTGGTCAACGCCGGCGAAGCCGTCGGTGTGGTGGCAGCGCAGTCGATTGGTGAGCCTGGTACCCAGCTGACCATGCGTACGTTCCACATTGGTGGTGCGGCATCGCGTGCAGCAGTGGCATCGTCGGTGGAAGCCAAGTCGAACGGTACCATCCGCTTCACGGCAACCATGCGTTACGTGACGAACGGCAAGGGCGCGCAAATCGTCATTTCCCGTTCCGGCGAAGTGCTGATTACCGACGACCATGGCCGTGAGCGTGAGCGTCATAAAGTACCGTACGGTGCGACCCTGATCGTCAAGGACGGCATGGTCATCAAGGCCGGTACGGCCCTGGCAACGTGGGATCCGCTGACCCGTCCGATCATTACCGAATACGCCGGTCAAGTGCGTTTCGAGAACGTCGAGGAAGGCGTCACCGTAGCCCGTCAAGTCGACGAAGTGACCGGTCTGTCCACCCTGGTGGCGATCGATGCGAAACGTCGCGGTTCGTTGACGAAAACGTTGCGTCCGCAAGTCAAGCTGATCAACGACGCGAACGAAGAAGTCAAGATCGCCGGCACCGAACACTCGGTGGCGATCGGCTTCCAGGTCGGCGCGCTGATCATGGTCAAGGACGGTCAACAGGTATCGGTTGGTGAAGTGCTGGCACGTATTCCTACCGAATCGCAAAAAACGCGCGATATTACCGGTGGTCTGCCACGCGTTGCGGAACTGTTCGAAGCGCGCTCGCCGAAAGATGCCGGTATGCTGGCGGAAGTCACGGGTACGGTTGCGTTCGGTAAAGAAACCAAGGGCAAGCAGCGTCTGGAAATCACGGACATGGACGGCAACAAGCATGAGTTCTTGATCACCAAGGACAAACAAGTGCTGGTGCATGACGGCCAAGTCGTGAACAAGGGCGAGATGATCGTGGACGGCCCGGCCGATCCGCAAGACATCCTGCGCCTGCTGGGTATCGAAGCGCTGGCACGTTACATCGTTGACGAAGTGCAAGACGTGTACCGTCTGCAAGGCGTGAAGATCAATGACAAGCACATCGAAGTGATCGTGCGTCAGATGTTGCGCCGTGTTCAGATCGTCAATGCGGGCGACACCAACTACATCGTTGGCGAGCAGGTTGAGCGTTCGGAACTGCTGGACGAGAACGATCGCATGGCCGTTGAGAACAAGATTCCAGCGACCTACGAAAACGTCTTGTTGGGTATTACCAAGGCATCGCTGTCGACCGATTCGTTCATCTCGGCCGCATCGTTCCAGGAAACCACCCGCGTGCTGACCGAAGCGGCGATCATGGGCAAGCGCGATGGTCTGCGCGGCCTGAAAGAGAACGTCATCGTCGGCCGCCTGATTCCTGGCGGTACGGGCCTGGCCTTCCACCGCGCACGCAAAGAGAAAGAAGCGTGGGAAGTGGAAGAGCGTCAAGCACTGCTGCTGGCCGAGAAGGCCTCGATGGCTGGCGAAGCTGCCGAAGCGCTGCAGGACATCGAAACCCAGCAACACCACGGCGACGAAGCGTAATCTACGCTGCTAGCTGACAAGAACGGCACCTGCGGGTGCCGTTTTTTTATGCGCGCTGCCGTAATTTGCACCGGTAAATTGCACCGAATACGCAAAGAGCTAGCAGCGTGGGAAAGTGAAGAGCGTCAGTTGCCACGCTGCTAAAGGGGAATCGGCTACCTCGGCAATTAATAATCACGGTACCTGGGAGAAATTCCTGGTGCCGTTTTTTTATGCCCGTATTTCCTTCATGCGCCGATTTGTCCGGTATCGGGCATTCAATGAAAAGCTGGCCAATTTGAATCATGCAAGTGTTAATCAATTGAATGGAACGGGTTTCCTGTTTTATTAAGGCGGGCTATTGAATGGCATTATTGAAGAACGGAGCATTCAATAATCTGTTGCACGGACATGGCAAATACAGGCATTGATCCTGGCGGTTTATCGGGTGGCATTGCCCGGCGTTTTATCGAGTTGCCGCGGTTGCCGCTGCGTGGCGAGGCGAGGCGCGGAAAGTTGCGGTTGGAAGCCGTCATCGTAGTGAGCGCTCACAAGCTTGCCTGGTGCCGCCCGCTTTTCTGCCGAGGCGGGGCCGTCGCAAGCTGGCGCCGTGGCGCGGCGCGTGCCGGCGCGGCCGGCCGGAGACGGCGTGGCGGCGCACTGTTGCGCCACCGCCTGCGATTAGCCCTGCCACGCCAGTTTCCAGTTTATTCATGCTAAGATTTGGCACATGATTGCCCAAGCCCTGTTTACTCCCGCCCAGCAGAAATTGCTGGGACTGCTCTTTGTCCGCGTGAATGAAGGCTTTCACTTGAACGAGATCATGCGCTTGACGGGATTGGGCAGTGCATCGGCGCAGCGGGAACTGCGCCGGCTGCATGAGTCCGGGCTGATCACGTCGGAGCGGATCGGTAATGTGCGGCGCTTTTGGCCCAACAAGGAAAGTCTCGTGTATCCGGAGTTGAGCGGACTGGTGCAGAAAACCTTCGGCATCGTCGGCGTGCTCAGCATGACGCTGGCGCCCTTGCGTACCCAGCTGCACCTGGCCTTCGTGTCTGGCGCCACGGCGAAGGGACAGGACATGCCTGGCAGCGCCATCGATTTGCTGCTGGTGGGCGAAGAAGCCAATTATGGCGATCTGTTGACGGGATTGGCCCCGGCCGAGCGAACCTTAAGGCGTAAAATCAATCCCAACTTATATACGCTGGCCGATTATCGCCGACGCCTGCGTGAAGGCCAGCCATTTCTGCTGCAGGTATTACAGCAGCCGAAGTTGTTTGTCATCGGCGATGAATCGCTATTGCAAGCGCTGGCTTTGCCAGATTCCTCAATGCAGACGAATGACATGCCATCTGTATTTTAAAGGCCGGGCCTGGCATTCAATTTTTAATGCATGACATTGTTGGCCAGGAAAATATCTGAGGTGGATTGATCGTATGATGAATAAACTACAGGCTTTCGGTTTAATTGTTTCCCAGGCGGTGCGCGGTGAATTAACATTTCCCACAAGTGTTAATTCCGCACTGCAATTGCAATTGGCCCTGGCTGAACCGGATTGCCATATCGACCATGCCATCAAACTGGTACTGGCCGAGCCCTTGCTGGCGGCGCGCACGGTCGCGTTGGCCAACTCGGCCGTGTACAGCCGCGGCGATGCGGCGCCCGTGACCAGCGTGCGCGCCGCCGTCATGCGCATGGGCTACCGCAATCTGTACGCGCTGGTGGCGGCCATGGTGGTGCGCCAGTTCGGCAGCAAGATCATCGACCCCATCCTGCGCCAGAAGGCGACGCAGCTGTGGGAGCACACGGCCCACGTGGCGGCGCTGGCGCACGTGCTGGCCCGCCGCGTGACGCACGTCGATGCCGACACGGCGCTGTTCGCCGGCATCGTGCATGAGGTGGGCGGTTTTTACCTGCTGTCGCGTGCCGATGAATTCCCCGGGCTGCTCGATGACGATGCGGATCACTGGATGGAGTCCGCCGAAGAGATCATTTCCCGCGAAGTCATGAAGAAGCTGCTGATCCCGGCGGCCGTCAGCGAGGCCATCGAAGGCTTGCGCGATGGCTTGCTATCGATCCCTCCCGATTCCCTGCTCGATACCTTGTTGTTGGCCAAGCAACTGTCGCCCGTGCCATCGCCCTTGCAGGTGACGTACGTGGAAATGCTCACCCCATCCGATTCCGTCATCGATTTCATTATCGACAACGAGACCCTGCAAAGCATCCTGGCCGAATCGGCCGAGGAAGTGCGCTCGATGAGTGCCGCGCTGCTGGTGTAATATCAAACGTTCAGGCGAAAAAAAACGGCAACCCCGTCAAGGGCTGCCGTTTTGCTTTCAGGTGCGGTCGCTTACTTCTGCTGCGCGATCCACCGGTCGACCTTGGCTTCCAGCAGTTTCAAAGGCAGGGTGCCGTCGCCGAGTACCACTTCGTGGAACTTCGGCAGGCTGAATTTGTCTCCCAGCGCTTGCTGCGCGCGCTGGCGCAGTTCGACGATCTTCAGCGAACCGATCTTGTAGCCCAGGGCCTGGCCCGGCCACGCCATGTAGCGCTCCGTCTCGCTTTTCGCCACGGCGTCATAGCCGAGGGTGTCGCGCATGTACTTGATCGTCTGTTCGCGCGTCCAGCCCTTGGTGTGCAAGCCCGTGTCCACCACCAGACGCACGGCGCGCAGCATCTCGTCGTTCAAATGGCCGAAATACTGGGCCGGATCCTCGAACAGGCCCATTTCCTTGCCCAGGGTTTCCGCATACAGGGCCCAGCCTTCCGTGAAGGCATTGTTGCCGCCAAAACGGCGGAAGTTCGGCAAGTCCATCTCTTGTACCAGCGCCAGGTGGAAATGGTGGCCAGGCTTGCCTTCGTGCAGGAACAAGGTGGTCATGCCCGTGTCGCCATACAGTTTCGGATCGGTGACGACGGACCAGAACACGCCGGGGCGCGAACCGTCGGCGGCCGGCGCCGTGTAGTGGTCGGCGGCCGTGTCGCGGCTCAGTTCAGGCTCCAGGCGCAAGTCCAGCGGCGCCTTCGGCACCAGGGTGAACAGGGCGGGCAATTTGCTGTCGAGCAGCACGTTCAGCTTGCGGTAGACGTCGAGCACTTCCTGTTCCGTCTTGAACGGGCGGTATTTTGCCTGTTCCGACACCCACACTGGCAAGCCGGCGGCCGGTCCGTTGTAGCCCATCTTCGGGCCCACGATCGCGTATTGTTCCTGGATGCGCGCCACTTCCTTCAAGCCGATGGCGTGGATCTGCTCCGGCTTCAAATCCGTGGTGGTGCTGCTGGCCACGCGTGCCTGGTACCAGGCAGCACCATCGGGCAGGGCGCTCCAGCCGCTGCTCGCGCGGCCGGCCGGCAGGTAATCGCGTTCCATGAAGGTGGCCAGGCGCTGCAGCGCGGGCATCAGCTTGGCCCCGATGATGACGGTGTAGGTTTGCGTCAGGCGCGCCTTGTCCGCGTCGGAAAAGCTGGCCGGCAAGTTCTTGATCGGCGTGTAATAGACGCTGTCCTGCGGCGTGGCGCTGACGAGCTTCTTGAATTGCGGCAGGGCCGACTCCGTCAGCGCCTTTGGCAGCACGATGCCCTTTTGCATGCCGACTTTCATGTTGGCGATGGCCTGGTCTATCCAGCCCGGCAACTGGCCAATACGGCTCAGGTAAGCGTCATACTCCTTGACCGTGGTCAAAGGCTGCGATGCCTCGCCGCCCGCATAGTTGGCCAGGGTGACGGGCATGCTGTCCATCTGGTTCAAGGGCAGCAGGTATTCGGGGAAGCGCTCGAAGCTCAGTGCTGTCGCCAGTTCATAGTCGAGGATATCGTAGTTGATCTGGTCCTGGTGCGACAGCTGTGCGCGGGCAATGCTGCGCAGGGTCTTCTGGTACTGGCGGTACAGCGCGAACTGTTTTGCGCGCGCGGCGGGCACGATGGCTGAACCGAGCTGGTCGTCAAAACGGTTGTCGCCGCTCTCGGTGGCATTGATCGGCTCGAAACGGGCCAGCGCATCGTAGTACTGATCGGCCACGACCTGCAATCGCTGCTTGGCTTGCGGCGCGCTGACGGCGACGGTTTTGGTAGCGGGCTGGGCCGCTTGCGCCAAGGGCGCATGGGCGAGCAACAGGGAGATGGCCAGGGTGCCGAGGGTGCCGGCGGCAATACGATGCTTCATGCGCGATGTCCTTTGTAAGGAAGGAGAATGAACGGAGGCGTAGCGAGGTCGGGGTGGCCGGTCGCGATGGAACAGCCGGGGCGTAAGCATACGCGATTGCCCATTGCGTTTGGACAAATTATTGGGGAGGAATGTTGCTATTTGTCCGCTGGCGCGACCACGGCTTTCATCGCCTGCCAGTGCTGGCTGTTCAAGGGGACGCAGGCGGGGCAGGGCGTGGCGGCGATCAGGCTGCGGATCTGCTGCGCGCGCGCCGCCGTCTGCGGGTGAGAGGAAATCCATCCCGGCACGCTGGCCTTGTCCTTGTCGTCGAGCTTCTGGAAAAAGCGCAGCATGCCGTCGGGACGGATCTGTGCGCGCTGCAAGGCAAGCAAACCCAGGCGGTCCGCCTCTTCCTCCATGTCGCGGCTGAAATACAGGGTGCCGGCCTGGTGCGCCAGCATGGCGGCCACGGCGCTGATGTCGCCGATGGTCACGCCCACCAGGGCGCCCCAGCCCAGGCTGCTGATCATTTGCCGCAGCGAATGGCGTTGCTCCACATGCTGCACTTCATGCGCCAGCACGCCGGCCAGTTCGCCCGGGTCGGCTGCCTGGCGCAGCAAGCCCGTATGCACGACGATGATGCCGCCCGGCATGGCAAACGCGTTGACCGTGTCGTCCTGCTTGACCAGCCAGCGGTACTGGTAGCGCGAACCGGCCGTCAGCTTGCGGCCGATCTCCTGCACCGTCTGCTGCGCCACGCCGCTTTCGCTGATGCCGCCCTGTGCGCGCACTTGTGCCAGGGCCAGTTCGCCCAGCTGCTTTTCCGTCGACAAGGGGATCCACCCCGCCAGCGCGCCGGCGGCATGGCCGCCCTGCCACCACAGCAGGGCGGCGGCGATGATGGTCGCGCCCGTCAAGCCGGCCAGCCAGCCCGATACTTGCCGCCGGTTGCGCTGGCGCTCGCCCCACAAACGCTGCAGTTGCGGCTGCAGCGCGGCCGGCGCTTCGCGCAAGACGGTGGCGATGTCGTCCGCTGTCAGCGGCTTGAGCGAGGCTTGCCGGCCTTGTCCGTCGAGCCAGTTCAGGAACAGTTCCGGTCCGTCGACACCGCCCACGCTGACGACCAGCTGCGTCACATCGACAGTGGAGTCGGGTGCATCGATGGCCAGCTGGCTGCCGAAGAAGTGCGCGCTGACGACCGTGCCGGCGGAGCCGCCATCGGGGCCGGCCAGCAGTGCCTGGAATGGCGTCATGCCACCGCCTCGGCAAAGCGGCTTTCGTACAGGGCCGCCATCAGGTCGGACTGGCTGATGATGCCGGCCAGGCGCTCTTCATCGTCGAGGATGGGAATGTGATGGTAGCCGGCATCGGCCATCAGGGGCACGAGGTCGATGATGGGCGTGCCCAGGCGGGCCGTGTGCGGCGACGGCGTCATCAGCTGGCCCACCACTTCCGGTTTGTCGCTGTGGGACAAGCCGCTGCGCTGCAGCAGGCCGCGCAGTCGCTGGCGCATGCCCTGATAATCGTCGAGGCCGCCGTGGCGCAGGAAATCCGTCTGCGTGATGATGCCGATGACGCGGCGCGCCCGGTTCAGCACGGGCAGGGCGCCCACCTGATGCTCGCGCATGGTGCGCCAGGCAACATCGAGCGGCGTGCCGAATTCCACGCTGAGCACGTCTTTCGACATGATGTCGGCGCAGGTGACGACGCCGAAGCGGCGCTGGTAGGCGCGCATTTCCGTTTGCAGGAAGATGGCTTGCAAGTCGTCGCGGCTGATGTCGAGCACTTCGCTGTGCTGGCGCAGCACGGCATCGAGGTCGTCCGGCGAAAAGCCCAGGCGGTTGCTGGGCACCTCATCCTTGGTGTCGTGCGGATGCGGCGCGACCAGTTGCTGGATGTGCGGGTAGCGACGCCCCGTCAGGTTGTTGTACAACACGGCGCAAGCGACCAGCACGGCGGAATTGAACAGCACGGTGATGAAGACGAATTCGAAGCCGGCCGCATGCACGCTGGCGCCGCCAACCACCGTGGTCAGCGCCACGGCGCCGCCCGGCGGATGCAAACAGCGCAGGGCAAACATGGCGCCGATGGCCAGGCAGGCGGCCAGCGCCGCCACGCCCACGCTGGGGCCCAGCCATTTCACGCAGGCCATGCCGACCAGGCCGGAGACGACATTGCCGCCCACCACGGACCACGGTTGCGCCAGCGGGCTGGCCGGCAGGCAGAACAGCAGGACGGCCGAGGCGCCCATGGGTGCGATCAGGTAGACGCTGGCGCTGTCGGGGGCCAGCAGGAAATGGCAGATCAGGCCCGTCAGCAGCAAGCCGCAGATGGCGCCCGCGCAGGCGCGTAATTGTTCGCGGCGGCTGCCGTTGTTCGGTTGCGGCAGCCAGCGTGCCAGGAAAGAAGTCGTCATGAGGGAGGGCGCGTTCGGGCCGCGTTGCTCAGTGTGAGCCCCATATTATCCCATGCGTTCCATTTCGCTGCCTGCGGGCATTAATCCTCGGCGCAGACGGCCTGCAAGCCATGCTGCGCCAGCAAGTTCTTGGCGGCCTCGACGCTGGACGGCTCCGGCTGGCTGCTGGCGCAGGCATAGATGTCATTGAGGACCGTCTCAGCATCCTTGTGCGTGACGGCGGCCATCAGCTCGGCCAGGTTGCGGTCGGAAAAGTGGTCATACAGCAGGGCCAGCACGGCGAAATACGCCGTGTCTGGCATGCCGCCGGGATAGGCGCTGCGCAGCATGCGCGCGGCGCCGGACAAAATCGGGGGCAGGGTATCTGGCGTGCTCAAGCGGCTTCTCCTTGGCGGTGCTTATACGTTTTCCGCATAAGCACACTGCAATTAAATGGTGGATATTTCCTACAAGCAGGCATATTCTAGACAATCACGCCCGCTGGCAGTTGTTCAGCTGGCCTTACGATTTCTCTCAGGAGCCCCGCATGCGCGTTTCCCTTTTCCTTGCCAGCCTGCTGCTTGCCGGCACCGCCGTTGCCGCCGCCCCCACACCGGGCAACCCTGTCGCCACGCCGCATTTGCCGTACAACGCGGCGGCCGACGCCAAGGCCGACGTGGCGCGCGCGCTGGCCGAGGCCAAGACGGCGCACGTACCTGTCTTGCTGATCTTTGGCGCGAACTGGTGCGAGGATTGCCGCGCGCTCGACAGGGCTTTGAAGGAAGGCAAGAACGCCGAGTTGATGCAACAGCAGTTCAAGGTCGTCAAGGTCGACGTGGGTAACTTCGACCATAACCTCGATGTGGCGCAAGCCTATGGCAATCCGCTCAAGAAAGGCATCCCCGCTGCCGTGCTCGTATCGAGCGACAACAACCAGGTGCTGTACGCCACCAAGGGCGGCGAACTGGCAAATGCCCGCCGCATGAGCGAAAGCGGCATTTATGATTTCTTCAAGCAAGCGGCGAGCGTGAAGTCACCTGCCCTGTAATTTCCTTAAAACTCTTCCCACGCATCGCTGGCCGGCACTTTCGGGCGGGACGGCGTGGGCAGCATGGGCTTGTGCGCCGGCGACTGCGGTGCCACATGCCCGCTTTCTTCCAGCTTGAAGACGCTGACCACCTGCGCCAGCCGCCCAGCCTGATCCTGCAGGGATTGGGCTGCTGCCGCCGCTTCTTCCACCAGGGCCGCGTTTTGCTGGGTGGCGTCATCCATCTGCGTGACAGTGGCATTGACCTGCGCGATGCCCTGGCTTTGCTCCTGGCTGGCCGAGGCGATTTCGCCCATCAGGTCGGCGACTCTCTGGACGGAGACGACGATGTCCTGCATGGTGGCGCCGGCCGAGTCGACCAGCTTGCTGCCCGCTTCCACCTTGCTGCCCGAGTCGACGATCAAGTCCTTGATTTCCTTGGCCGCCTGGCTTGACCTCTGCGCCAGGTTGCGCACCTCAGTCGCCACCACGGCAAAGCCGCGGCCCTGTTCACCCGCGCGGGCCGCCTCGACCGCCGCATTCAGCGCCAGGATATTGGTTTGAAAGGCAATGCCGTCGATCACGCCGATAATGTCGGCGATCTTGCGTGAACTTTCCGTAATCGCGCCCATCGTCTGCACGACTTGCCCGACCACTTCGCCGCCCTTGACGGCGTGGCTTGAAGCCGACACCACCAGCTGATTGGCCTGGCGCGCATTGTCCGCGTTCTGTTTCACCGTCGACGTCAGTTCTTCCATGGCTGCCGCTGTTTCTTCCAGGCTCGACGCCTGGGCTTCCGTGCGCGCCGACAGGTCCAGGTTGCCCGACGCGATCTGGCTCGATGCGCTGGCAATGGCCCCGGTACTGTCGCGAACTTCGCGTATCGTCACATTCAGCGATGCGACGAAGCGGTTGAAGGCGGCGGCCAGCGCACCGACCTCGTCTTCCGATTCGACAGGCATGCGGCGGCTCAGGTCGCCATTCCCGCTGGCGATCTCGCTGAGCATGTCGGCCGCCCGCGCGACGGGGGCGGCGATGGCGCGGCTGATGACATAAATGATGAGCAGGGCGATGCCGCCACCGACCAGGCCGGCGATCAGGGCGGCGATCAGGGCCGATCGCGTCACATTGCCCAGCACTTCCGCTTCCGGTACTTCAGCCATCACATACAGATTCAATTCCGGCACGAAGGAAGCGGCGACGAACTGGCGTCCCGCGGGCGCGTCATAGATGGCGTACGCGTACTTGTTGCCCGTCAACAGGCTCTGGCTCAGGGTATCGCTAAAGCCCGGTAAATCCTTGAGTTGATGCTTGCCATCGGCCAGGGCCGTGTCACGGTGCACCAGCAGCACGCCGTTGGCGCGCGCCAGGTAGACATGGCCCGTCTGGCCGATCTTGTAGCTGCGGATAGTGTCGGCCAGCGCATTGATGGACAGGCCCAGTCCGGCCGCGATCTGCTTGCCGCCCGCCGTCTGGCCACGCGCATTCAGGTACAACATCAGGTCGCTGGAGTTTTCCGCCTTGTCGATGTCGAGCGTATAGGCCTTGTCGCCGGCCAGCAAGCCATAAAACCACTGGTCGGCCGCCTGGTTCTTGTCCAAGGTGCGCAGCAAGCCGTCCGTGGTGAAGTATTTGCCCGTGCTGGCGGAAGCCCAGTTGATCGAGGCCGCCTTGTTCTTTTCCTTGACCACGCTGGCGTAGCGCTGGAAGGTGGCGATGCCGCTGTCGGGCAAGCCTGCGTCTTCCCAGTCTTGCAGGTAGACATCGTTGGCCATGGTCTGCACCACGGACAGCGGCTGGCTGATCTGGCGCAGCACGTCGTTGCGGATCTCGCCCACTTGCGCCGGCAATTCCTGGCTGACGACGCGCTCGCGCACGTAGTCGCTGCTCATGCGCACGCTGAGGAAGGACGAGATCGCCATGAAGAGCAGCAGGCACAAGCCCATGCTGAACAGGAGTTTTTTCTGGATGGAGAGGCGGCGGAGCAGAGACATGGAAGACCTTGGATGGTGGCCTGCACAAGGTGCAGAAAAGCGGGCAGACAAGCGGACAGTATACCGGCCGCGCTGCGCGTCCCGCCGCACCATTGCTGCTTTTTGTTCATTTATGTTGCATTGCAGCAACGTGATTTTCCACGTCCGCCTGGCGTGGATGGAAAACGCTTCAGGCAGGCAAGCCGTGGGCGATCAATTCCAGCGGCAATTCCGTGCTGCATTTGATCTGTTCCATGGAAAAGGCGGAGGACACGCCCGTCAGCTGCACGGCCTTGATGAGCTTTTTGTAGAAGGTATCGTAGCCCTTGATGTCGGTGGTGACGACTTTCAGCAGGTAGTCGATATCGCCGCTCATGCGGTGGAATTCCTGTACTTCCGGCAAGACGATGACGGCGGCGGCAAAGCGGCGCAGCCATTTCTCATCGTGCTGGCCCGTGCGCACGCTGACGAAGACGGTCACGGGCAACCCCACTTTTTGCCGGTTGACGATGGCCACGCGGCTCTCGATATAACCCTCTTCCTCCAGGCGCTTGACCCGTTTCCAGCATGGCGTGCTGGACAGGCCGATCTTTTCGCTGAGGGCGGCGATCGACAGGGTACCGTCCTGCTGCAGGGCTGCGAGGATGGCGCAGTCGAATTTGTCGAGCGAGGTGTTTGGTGAATTCATTTTCTTATTCAGGTTTTTATGGCATGAACATGCTGCATGATACCGTAGTTGCAGTGTCTTTTGGCATATCTTCACGGTTGGGTGCCGGTAGACTGTTCATACGTTCCAGCCGTAGGTGCTGCCCCTTTATTTATAGAATCCCCAGACTGCCATCATGAAAGAAATCTACCTCGACAGCAATGCCACCACCTGCGTGCTGCCCGCCGCCGTTGCCGCCGCCCGGCAAGCGATGGAGCAGGGCTATGGCAATCCCAGCAGCACCCATGCCACGGGATTGCAGGCCAAGGCCATGATGGATGGCGTGCGCCGGCGCGCCAGCGGCTTGCTGGGCGTGGGCGACGGCCGGTTGATGTTCAATAGCGGCGCCACCGAAGGTATCCAGACGGCCGTGCTGTCCGCCCTGTGCGCGCTGCGCGAACGGCGCGATGCGGGCAAGCGCATCGGCAGCCTGCTGCTGTATGGCGCGACCGAGCACAAGGCCGTGCCGGAAAGCCTGGCGCACTGGAACCGCTTATTGGGCCTGAACCTGGAAGTGCGCAAGCTGCCTGTCGATGCGCAAGGGCGCCACGATCTGCAGGCCCTGGGCGCGCTGATCGGCGACGCGGCCATGCTGTGCACGATGGCGGCGAATAATGAAACGGGCGTCGTCAGCGATTTGTCCGCCATCGCCCAGTTGCTGCAGGAACGCGGCGCCGACGCCTACTGGATGGTCGATTGCGTGCAGGCGCTGGGCAAGCTGAAACTGAACCTGGCCGCCACGCGCATCGACTACGCGCCGTTTTCCGGCCACAAGCTGTATGCGCCCAAGGGCATCGGCATGCTGTACGTGCGCGCCGGCGCGCCGTTTACGCCCCTGATGATGGGCGGCGGCCAGGAAGGTGGCCTGCGCTCGGGCACGGAAAACATGGCCGGCATCGCCGCGCTGGGCGCCGTGCTGGCCGCGCTCGACGATGGCAAGACCTTCCGCAGCCACGCCGACCTGGCCGCTTTCCGCGAGCAGCTGGTGGCCAGCCTGGAACGGGCGTTTCCCGGCATCGTTTTCAATATGCCGTTCGACTTGTCCTTGTCGACGACGCTCAATTTTTCCGTGCCGGGCCTGTCCTCAAAAGAGCTGCTGGACCTGTTCGACGCGGCGCGCGTGCGCGTCAGTTCGGGCAGCGCCTGTTCCGCCGCCAAGGCGCTCCCCAGCTATGTCCTCGAAGCGATGCATGTGCCGCAATGGCGCGCCAGCTCGGCCATCCGTCTGTCGTTCGGCCCCCTGATCGACGCGGCGACGATTGCCGCTGCCTGCGCGCGCATCGAGCGCTGTGGCGAGGCCCTGCGCAGCAGCTGTCTGCTGCCGTCGGCGCTGGCGCCATCGCCGCAGGACGGCGCGCAGGACGGCATAATCCAGCTGGGCGTGGATGGCCAGTGCACCTGGCTGATCAGCGACGCTGCCAGCGCCAGTTGTGTCGTCATCGATCCGGTCGCCGCGCTCGTGCCGCGCCTGGCCGCCTTCATCCGCTGCCAGCAGCTGGCCTTGCGCGCCATCGTGCACACGGCGCCGCCAGCCGACCATGGCGTGGCGCGCCTGGCATTGCTGCAGGAACTCGCCATCGAGCAGGTGGGCCGCATCGATATCGACGGTGAGCTGGCACTGGGCCAGCAGCGCCTGCGCCGCGTCGAGTGTGGTGAAAACCATGTGTACCTGCTCGATCAGCGCTTCGCCTTCATCGGCAACCTGGCGCCCGAGGCGCTGGTGCCCCTGCTGGATGCGGCGCTGCTGACGCAAGGCACCGTGCTGTGCGCATCAGGCGACGACGGCAGCATTTGCGGCACCGTGTGCAGCGTGCAGGAAGGTATCGTGCCTGCCGCCGAACTGCAGCTCGATGCGGCCGCCTTGCCCGCCTTCCTGCGCCAGCATCCCGACGCCATCCTTGTCGATGTGCGCGAAGCGTATGAACACGCGGCTTGCGCCGGCACGGTATTCGAGGGCTGCGCCGTGCACAGCGTGCCGCTGAGCCGCCTGGCGGGCCAGGTAGCCGCGTGGCTGCAGCAGCCGCAGCGCCCGCTGGTCTTTTTCTGCCGCAGCGGCAACCGCAGCGCGCGCGCCGCTGCCTGCCTGCGCCGCCTCGGTCACGGCGCGGCATGGCAACTCAACGGCGGCATGGCGATGGCGGAGGCGACACGCCATCCGCTGGCCATCGCTGCCTGAGCGGCTTGAACTTTCTTCCGTGAAATATTGCACCGTGCCATCATTGGCACGGTGCTGGTACTCATTTCCCTCTGTTCATTTCCTCCAGGAATTTTTCTCCCGTTTTACTCGTTGATTTCTTTGCCGGCACGCCCCTAAAGCGCCGGGTATGTACGCTAGCGCACGGTCTTGCGCACAGGGCGCCCCTACGATGAAGTTCAGAAAATCTCCCTATACCCTGAGATTCGTCGCAACGCTCCGGCGCTTCGCTTTCCGTCTTCGCCAGTGTCCGATCGTGTTCTTCAGACTGGGCCAGCGTGACGGCGGCCGCTGGCTGCCTGCGCGCACCTAGCGAGGCCAAGTTGAAAGAGTACACAGCAGTTGTCACGCAGCAGATCAAGGAACAGGTTTCCAAAGTCAGGGAAATCTTCCGCGACCATTCCCTCGCACCGGACACCTTCGACGCCGCGCGCGACGACGCCTTGCCCCTGCGTTCCGAATTATTCAGCGCCATCCAGATGGCCGCCCACGGCAAGCACGTGGCCGCCGGCCATGCGGTAGGTCGGCATCATGGCCGCGACCGCCTGCTGGCGCGCCTGGCCGACAATGCGGCCCTGATCACGGCTACCGTCAACGAGCTGACGGCCACGGTGAAAAGCGGGCGCCAGGTCACGCCCGCCTCGGAATGGCTGCTCGATAATTTTTACCTGATCGAAGAGCAGATCCGCACCACGCGGCGGCATTTGCCGAAGAACTACAGCAAGGAGCTGCCACGGCTGACCTCTGGGGCGGATGCTGGCTGTCCGCGCGTGTACAAGATCGCGCTGGAAATCATCTCGCATGGCGATGGCCGCGTCGACCTGGAAAACCTGTGCCACTTCGTCGAGGCTTACCAGGACGTGGCCACCTTGACCCTGGGCGAGCTGTGGGCCGTGCCCATCATGCTGCGCCTGGCCCTGATCGAAAACCTGCGCCGCGTCGCCGTACGCGTGGCCGATGACCGCATGCAGCGCGACCTGGCCAATACCTGGGCCGACCAGATGACGGAGATCGCCGAGCGCAATCCCAGCGGCTTGATACTGCTGGTGGCAGACATGGCACGTTCGAATCCGCCGATGACCAGCGCCTTCGTGGCCGAATTGTCGCGCCGCCTGCAGGGACAGAGTTCCTCGCTGACCCTGGCGCTATCGTGGCTGACGCACAAGCTGGCCGAGTCGGGCCTCACCATCGAGCAGCAGATCCAGTCCGAGATCGGGCAGCAGGCGGCCGACCAGGTGTCGATCGCCAACAGCATCGGCAGCCTGCGTTTTCTCGGCACCATGGATTGGCAGGAATTCGTCGAAACCATGAGCGTGGTCGAGCAGACCCTGCGCCTGGACCCGGCCGGCACATATGGCTTGATGGATTTCGCCACGCGCGACAGCTACCGCCACGCCATCGAGCGCATCGCCAGGCGCAGCGCGCGCAGCGAAGTGGAGGTGGCCGAGATGGTGGTGCAACTGGCGCACACGCACGGCAACGGCAATGACGCGCGCCGCGGCCACATCGGCTTTTACCTGGTGGGGCGCGGCGTGCTGGTGCTGGAAAAGCAGGCCGGCGCCAGACTGCCTTTCATCGAGGCGCTGCAGCATACGGCGCGCGCCGCGCCGCTGGCCGTCTACCTGGGCGCGATCTCGTTCCTGACCCTGGCGACGAGCGCCTTGCTGCTCGAGCGCGCCGTGCGCCATGGCGTGCAGGGCTGGCCCCTGGCGGCGCTGGGCGCGCTGGCGCTGCTGGGCAGCAGCCAGCTGGCCGTGGCCGTGGTGAACTGGCTGGCGACCCTGATGACGTCGCCGCACCCGCTGCCGCGCATGGATTACCAGGCCGGCATTCCATCGGATGCGCGCGGCATGGTCGTGGTGCCGACCCTGATCTACAGCGAGGAAAACGTGGCGGCCCTGTGCGAGGCGCTGGAAGTGCGTTATCTCGCCAACCGCGATCCGAATTTGCGCTTTTGCCTGCTGACCGACTTCGTCGACGCGGAAGCGCAAACGATGCCGGGCGACGAAGCCTTGCTGCGCCAGGCGCAGGAGACCATCCGTGGCTTGAACGAGAAATACCGCGTGGAGGGCGTGGCGGCCAAGGAAAACGGCGACCCGGCCGACCCGGAACAGCTGGGCCAGGTGGGACCGTTCCTGCTGCTGCACCGTCCGCGCCTGTGGAATTCGCAGCAGAATGCGTGGATGGGGCAGGAGCGCAAGCGCGGTAAATTGTCCGACCTGCACGCATTTTTGCGGGGCGGCGCGCGCGACAAATTCTCGCTGGTGGAAGGCGAGTTGCGCGGCCTGCGCACGATCAAATACGTGATCACGCTCGACACGGATACGCAGCTGCCGCGCGACGCGGCGCGCGAATTCATCGCCACCATGATGCACCCGCTGAACCGTCCCGTGCTGGACGCGGCCGGCACGCGCGTGGTGGCCGGCTACGGCATCTTGCAGCCGCGCGTGGCCGTGGCGCTGCCCAGCGCCAACGCCTCGCGCTACGAGCTGCTGTGCGGCGGCGAGCCGGGCATCGACCCCTACACGCGCACCGTCTCCGACCTGTACCAGGACGTGTTCTATGAAGGCTCTTTCATCGGCAAAGGCATCTATGACCTCGACATGTTCGAGCGCGTGCTGGGCCAGCGCCTGCCCGACAATAAAATCCTCAGCCACGATTTGCTGGAAGGCTGCTACCTGCGCGCCGGCTTGCTGAGCGACTCGCAGCTGTACGAGGAATATCCGGCCCGCTACGACGCCGACGTGAGCCGCCGCCAGCGCTGGATACGCGGCGACTGGCAGCTGATCGGCTGGCTGCTGGGCCGGGTGCCGGGCCGCGCCGGCAAGCGCGAACGCAATCCTTTGTCGATGCTGTCGCGCTGGAAGCTGTTCGACAACCTGCGCCGCAGTGTCGTGGCGCCGGCCACCACCTTGTCGCTGCTGCTGGCGTGGGGCTTCCTGCCGCAGGTGGCATTCTGGAGCGCGGCCGTGCTGGCCATCATCTTCCTGCCGCCCGTGTTTTCGGCCCTGTACGATTTGCTGCGCAAACCGCGCGACACCCTGTGGCGCCAGCACCTGGCCGCCTTCGAGCGGCGCTGCGGTGTGCAGTTTTCGCACGCCATGCTGACCCTCGTCTTCCTGCCGTATGAAGCGTGGATCAGCCTGGACGCCATCGTGCGCACCCTGTGGCGCCTGGGCGTGTCGCACAAGCACTTGCTCGACTGGCGCGCTTCGAATCTACATGTATCGTCGGGTTCGCAGGCCGACAGCTGGCGCGCCATGTGGTGCTCGCCCGCGCTGGCGCTGGCCGCCTTCGGCGCCTTGCTCTACTGGCGCCCCGAGGCCTTGCCCGCCGCCGCCGTGGTGCTGCTGCTGTGGCTGGCCGCACCCGCCATCGCCTGGTGGATCAGCCGCCCCATCGAGCGTGCCGTGGCGCGCCTGTCGGCCGAGCAGGGACGCTTCCTGCATGGCGTGGCGCGCAAGACCTGGGCCTATTTCGATACCTTCGTCGGGCCGGACGACCACTGGCTGCCGCCCGATAACATGCAGGAGCATCCGAACCTGGTGGTGGCGCACCGCACCTCGCCGACGAATATCGGCCTGGCGCTGCTGGCCAATTTGACGGCCTACGATTTCGGCTATCTCACCCTGGGCCAGTTGATCGAGCGCAGCCGCGCCACCCTGCACAGCATGGGTGAGCTGGAACGTTTCCAGGGCCACTTCTATAACTGGTACGACACGCAGACCCTGAAGGCGCTGCAGCCGATGTACATCTCGACGGTCGACAGCGGCAACCTGGCCGGCCATCTGCTGACCTTGCAGCCGGGACTGGTGGAACTGTATGACGCCCCGATCATCGGCGCGCAGGTGGTGCAGGGCATCCGCACGACGGCGCAAGTGCTGCAGGAATTCATCGCCGCCGAAGGCGAGGGCAAGGCCATGCGCGAGAGCATGAGCCTGCTGCAGGCGCAGGCCGCGCCCGCCAGCCTGGCCGAATGGCATGCCTATCTCGCCGCCGCGAATGGCGCCGCCGACGCGCTGCTGTCGCTGACCTTGCAAAGCGAGGATGGCGAGCTGTCCATGTGGAGCGGTGCGCTGGCGCGCCAGTGCCGCGCGGCGCTGGCCGAGTTGCTGCAGCTGGCGCCATGGGCGGCGCAGGCGGGCGTCGATCCTGCGTGGCTGCGCGTGCCGACCCTGCGCGAACTGGCCAACCTGGAAACGCCGGAAGGCACGCCTTCGGAGCTGGCCGCCTTGCTGGCGCAGGGCCGCGAACAGGCGGGCCGCCACATGCGCGATATCGCCCACGCGGCGGGCCAGGCGCGCGACTTCGCGCAGATCGAGTACGCGTTCCTGTACAACCCATCGACAAAACTGCTGGCCATCGGCTATAACGTCAGCGAGCGGCGCCTGGACCCCAGCTACTACGATTTATTGGCTTCCGAAGTGCGCCTGGCCAGCTTCATCGCCATCGCCCAGGGCCAGCTGCCGCAGGAGCACTGGTTCGCCCTGGGCCGCCAGCTGTGCATGGTGGCCGGCCAGCCCGTGCTGCTGTCGTGGAGCGGCTCGATGTTCGAGTACCTGATGCCGCTGCTGGTGATGCCGAACTACCCGAATACCCTGCTTGACCAGACCTACCACTCCGTCATCGAGGCGCAGATCGACTATGGTCGCCAGCGCGACGTGCCATGGGGGATTTCCGAATCCGGCTACAACACGGTCGACGCCAGTTTGAATTATCAATACCGCGCCTTCGGCGTGCCGGGGCTGGGTTTGAAACGGGGCCTGGCCGACGATCTGGTGGTGGCGCCATATGCCAGCATGATGGGCCTGATGGTCCAGCCGGAAGCGTCTTGCCAGAACCTGCAGCGCATGCAGGCGGCCGGCTACATGGGCCGTTACGGCTTCTTTGAAGCCATCGATTTCACGACGGCGCGCCTGCCGCGCGGGCAGGGCAGCGCCATCATCCGCTCCTTCATGGTGCACCACCAGGGCATGGGCTTCCTGGCCCTCAGCTACCTGCTGCACGACCGTCCGATGCAGCGCCGTTTCGAGTCCGATCCGCTGCTGCAATCGGCCTTGCTGGTGCTGCAGGAGCGTACGCCGCAGGCCGGCGCGTTCTACTCGAACACGGCCGAACTGGCGGTGCTGCGCAGCGGCGCGCCCGAGCAAGCCATGCCGATGCGCATCCTCACGCAAGCCAACAGCGCCGTGCCGGAAACGCAGCTGCTGTCGAATGGCCGCTACCACGTCATGGTGAGCAATGCGGGCGGTAGCTACAGCCGCTGGAAAGACCTGTCCGTGACGCGCTGGCGCGAAGACAGCACGCGCGATAACTGGGGCAATTTCTGCTACCTGCGCGACCTCGACGACGGTGCCGTCTGGTCCACCATGTACCAGCCCACCTTGGCCGAACCGAAGAAATATGAAGTGATCTTTTCCGAGGGGCGGGCGGAGTTCCGCCGTGCCGACCATGGCCTCGACCTGTACACGGAAATCGTTGTCTCGCCCGAGGACGACATCGAAATCCGCCGCACGCGCATCAGCAATAATTCGAACCGCCAGCGGCGCATCGAGATCACCAGTTTTGCCGAAGTGGTGATGGCGCCGGCGGCGGCCGATGCGGCCCATCCCGCGTTCAGCAAGCTGTTCGTACAGACGGAAATCCTCGCGCATGAAAAAGCGATTTTATGTACGCGCCGGCCCCGCTCCAAGGAAGAGCAGATGCCGTGGCTGCTGCATGTGATGACGGTGCACGATATCGAGCGCTACGAAGTATCGTTCGAGACGGACCGCGCGCGCTTCATCGGTCGCGGCAATACGGTGCAACTGCCGCAGGCGCTGCAGGAAAGTGGCCCGCTCAGTGGCGGCCACGGCTCCGTGCTCGATCCCATCGTGGCCATCCGCTATGTCATCACGCTCGAACCCGACCAGGCCGTCACCGTCGACAGCGTCACCGGCATGGTGGAGCAGCGCGACGCGGCACTGCACCTGATCGACAAATACCAGGACCGCCACCTGGCCGACCGCGTGTTCGAACTGGCCTGGACGCACAGCCAGGTGGTGCTGCGCCAGTTGAATGCCAGCGAAGCGGACGCGCAGCTGTATGCGCGCCTGGCCAATGCCGTGATCTATCCGAATGCGGCCCTGCGCGCCGAGGCCAGCATCCTGATCAAGAACCAGCGTGGCCAGTCGGGCCTGTGGGCGTATGCCATTTCCGGCGACTTGCCCATCGTGCTGCTGCAGATACGCGACGCGGCCAATATCGAACTGGCGCGCCAGATGGTGCAGGCGCATGCCTACTGGCGCCTGAAAGGCCTGATCGTCGACCTGGTGATCTGGTATGAAGAGCAGTCGGGCTACCGCCAGCTGCTGCACGACCAGATCATGGGCTTGATCGCCTCGGGCATCGACGCGCAGGCGATCGACCGCCCGGGCGGCATCTTCGTGCGCCTGGCCGAGCAGATCGCCAACGAGGACCGCATCTTGCTGCAATCGGTGGCACGCGCCATCATCAGCGATCTGCGCGGCACTCTGGCCGAGCAGGTCAAGCGTCCGCCGAGCCCCGTGCTGCGCATGCCGCCGCTGCTGCAGGACCCGGCCCGCGAACATGGCGGCGTGCCGCACCGGGCGCAGGCGCGCGAGCTGATCCTGGAAAATGGCCTCGGCGGCTTCACACCCGATGGCCGCGAATACGTGATTACCACGGGAGAGGGCAAGCAGACACCGGCGCCGTGGTCGAACGTGCTGGCCAATGCGCAATTCGGCACGGTGGTGTCCGAAGCCGGCCAGGCGTATACGTGGAGCGAGAATGCGCATGAATTCCGCCTCACGCCATGGCAGAACGACCCCGTGTCCGACCTGTCCGGCGAAGCGTTCTATGTGCGTGATGAGCAAACGGGCCAGTTCTGGTCACCCTCGTCCCTGCCCGCGCGCGGCAGCGGCGACTACGTCACGCGCCACGGCTTCGGCTACAGCGTGTTTGAACACAGCGAAGGCGGCATCGCCACGGAACTGTGCACCTATGTGGCGCTCGATGCGGCCGTCAAATATTCGGTCATCAAGGTGCGCAACGACAGCGGCGTGCCGCGCCGCCTGTCCGTCACGGGCTATGTGGAATGGGTGATGGCCGACCTGCGCGCCAAGTCCGGCATGCATGTGGCCACGGAGGTCGACACGATCAGCGGCGCCCTGTTTGCGCGCAATAACTACAATACGGAGTTTTCGGGCCGGGTCGGCTTCTTCAATACGGATGCCAGCATCCGCTCCATCACTTGCGACCGCAATGAATTCATCGGCCGCAATGGCAGTCTGGCGCAGCCGGCCGCCTTGCGCCGCGTGCGCCTGTCCGGCAAGGCGGGCACGGGACTGGATCCGTGCGCGGCCATCCAGGTCCCGTTTGAATTGCAGCCGGGGCAGGAACGTGAAATCGTCTTCCTGCTCGGCGTGGGCGGGCGCCGCAATGCCGACGCCAGCACCATGGTGCAGCGCCATGCGGGCAAGGATGCGGCCCGCAGTGCGCTCGACGCGGTGCGCGCGCATTGGGAAAATACCCTGGGCGCCGTGCGCATCGAAACGCCCGATCCATCGCTGGACGTGATCGCCAATGGCTGGCTGATGTACCAGACCATCGCCTGCCGCCTGTGGGCGCGCAGCGGCTACTACCAGTCGGGCGGCGCCTACGGTTTCCGCGACCAGCTGCAAGATGCGATGGCGATGATCCACACGGCGCCGCAGCTGCTGCGTAATCACTTGCTGCTGTGTGCGGCGCACCAGTTTGTCGAAGGCGACGTGCAGCACTGGTGGCATCCGCCATCGGACCGTGGCGTGCGCACGCATTGCTCCGACGATTACCTGTGGCTGCCGCTGGCCGCCTGCCGCTATGTGATCGCCACGGGCGACGTCAACGTGCTGTCGGAAGTGGCGCCCTTCATCGAGGGCCGCGCCGTCAAGCCGGAAGAGGATTCGTATTACGACCTGCCCGTGCGGTCGGGCGAGTCGGCCGACCTGTACGAGCACTGCGTGCGCGCCATCCGCCATGGCTTGCGCCTGGGCGTGCACGGCTTGCCGTTGATCGGTTCCTGCGACTGGAACGACGGCATGGACAAGGTGGGCGAACATGGCAAGGGCGAGAGCGTGTGGCTGGCCTTCTTCCTGTACGAAGTGCTGCAGCGCTTTGCCGAGGTAGCCGTGCTGCGCGGCGATGCTGCGTTTGCCCAGTTCTGCCGCGATGAAGCCGTGAAACTGGCGGCCAGCGTCGAGGAACATGCGTGGGATGGCGAGTGGTACCGGCGCGCGTATTTCGACGACGGCACGCCATTGGGTTCGCACACGAACGAGGAGTGCCAGATCGATTCGATTTCGCAAAGCTGGGGCGTGCTGTCGGGCGCGGCCAACAAGGAGCGGGTTGCCGGCGCCATGCGCCAGGTCGATGCGCGCCTGGTGCGCCGTGATTCCGGCGTGATCCAGCTGCTCGATCCGCCGTTCGACAAAGCCGACCTCAATCCCGGCTATATCCGCGGCTATGTGCCGGGCGTGCGCGAGAACGGCGGCCAGTACACGCATGCGGCCATCTGGACGGCGATGGCGTTTGCGCGCCTGGGTGACGGCGAAAAGGCGTGGGAACTGCTGCGCATGATCAATCCCGTGCGCCATGGCATGGACGCACAGGCGGTGGCGCGCTACAAGGTGGAACCGTATGTGGTGACGGCCGATGTGTATGCCGTCGCGCCGCACGTGGGACGCGGCGGCTGGAGCTGGTACACGGGGTCGTCGGGCTGGCTATACCGCCTGATCGTCGAATCCCTGTTGGGCTTGACGCGTGAAGCGAACGTGCTGCGCATGGCGCCCACCATGCCGGCTGAATGGGACAGCTTCAAGCTGCATTACCGCTTCGGTGCCAGCAGTTATGCCATCACGGTGGAGCAGGCGCAGGGGCGGCCTGCGGGATTGTCGCTCGATGGCGTCGCGCAGGGCAGCAACAGCATTGCCTTGCGCGACGAGGGCCGCGAGTATGCGGTGCTACTGCTGCTCTAGTATTGTCCAGGTGTCGTGTTCGGGCCGGCGCCGGCCAGCCAGCAGGATCAAGCCGGCGCCGAACAGCAGCAGGTCGCGCGTGCGTACTTCGGGCGCGGACTGCGCTGCTGTCTGGCGGTGGTAGTTCAGGGATATCGCCAGGGCGGCGATAGGCTGGCTGGCGCAAGCGGCCAAGCACAGCGCCGCCACTTTTCTGTTTAACTGCATACATTCCTCAAGAAGGCGCGCTGCCCGCTCGGGATGGGCGCGCCGGTACTCATGTCGCCGACATTGTAATTATGAGCATGAATATTGTAAATGAGAAATTATATCAGGCTGCCTCAGAACCCTAGTGCCGCGCCCGCGCCCAGCAGGGTGGCCACGCCCAGCACGGCAAAGACCAGCGCCGCGATGCCGTGCACGAGGCGCAGCGGGACGCGGTCGGCGATCCTGTCGCCCAGGTAGACGGCCGGCACGTTGGCCAGCATCATGCCGAAGGTGGTGCCCAGCACAACAGAGACAATGTCGTGATAGCGCGCCGCCAGCGCTACGGTCGCCACCTGCGTCTTGTCTCCCATTTCCGCCATGAAGAAGGCGATCAGAGTGGTCAGGAAGACGCCATACCTGGCCAGCTTCGTTTCGCCTTCATCGAGCTTGTCGGGGATCAGGGTCCAGGCGGCCATGGCGAGGAATGATACGCCCAGTACCCAGCGCAGCACATCGGGCCCCAGCATGCTGGTGATCCAGGTACCGACGGCGGCGGCAAACGCATGATTGGCGATGGTGGCGACGAAGATCGCCAGCACGATGGGCAGGGGCTTGCGGAATTTGGCGGCCAGCAAAAAGGCCAGGAGTTGGGTTTTGTCGCCGATTTCAGCGAGACCGACGATGCCGGTGGAGATGAGGAATGCTTCCATGAGATTGCAAGAGTACGCGGGCCGGACGAATTAACCAATGATCCACGGGCGACTCCGGCCCATGCGGCCGCCCTGGATCAATGGTCTCGTCAAGTTCTGCAACCACCTGCACCATGGCCTGCGGGCCAATCATGTTGATACAGGTTCCCGCGGCAGGACCGCGGGACGACTACTCCCCAATGTTCGAGGCGCATCATACGCCAATGCCCGCGCCGGCGCCAGTACCGGCGGGGCACGTCACGGCCTGGTGTGTGGGACTTCGACAACAATGATCGATTTGCAAACAGACTCGACTTAGAATGCAGTGTGCCCACGACTCCCAGATGGAATGCGCCATGCCGGTCCTTGTCCGCTTGCTTGCCTTATGTGTGACCTTGTTTGCTCCCTTGTCCGGCCTGTGCGCCGCCGCGCCCTTCGACGACAAGTTCCGCCAGCTGGAAGAACTGCTGCCCACGCCGAATGCCTACCGCACGGCGTCCGGTGCGCCGGGTCACGCCTACTGGCAGCAGCGCGCTGATTACGTGATCCGCGCCACGCTCGATGAGGCACGGCGCGCCATCACGGCCAGCGAACAGATCACCTACCACAACCGCTCGCCCGACAGCCTTGCGTACTTGTGGCTGCAGCTGGACCAGAATGGCTTGCGCCAGGATGCCGACCAGCGCCGCGTACTGAGCGCGCCATCGCGCCAGGCCTGGTTGAGCGGCAGCGAGGACGAAGCGCTGAAATTCGAGGACTTGCGCGCCATCCATGCGGGCCGCGAATTTGACGGCGGCTTCAAGCTCACCGCTGTGAAAGCGGCCAACGGCAAGCCGCTGCCGCATGTGGTCAACCAGACCATGCTGCGCATCGATCTGCCGGTGGCGCTGGCGCCTGGCCAGAGCGTCACCTTCAACATCGACTGGTCGTATCAGATCAATGACCAGAAGGTGCTGGTCGAGCGCTCCGGCTATGAGTACTTTGAAGACGACAAGAACGCGATTTTCCAGATCGCGCAATGGTTCCCCCGTATGGCTGCGTATTACGACGCCGTCGGCTGGCAGCACAAGCAGTTCCTCGGCTCCGGCGAATTCACCTTGGAGTTTGGCGATTACGAGTTGTACCTGACGGTGCCGGGCGACCATGTGGTGGCCGCCACGGGCGAGCTGCAAAACCCTGCTAGCGTGTTGAGCGCGGCGCAGCGCGAACGACTGGCGCGGGCAAAGAACAGCAATACGCCGCTGCTGGTGATCACGCCCGCCGAGGCGCTGGCGGCGGAAAAGAGTAAAGCGGTGGGCATGAAAACCTGGCACTTCAAGGCGGCCAATGTGCGCGACGTGGCGTGGGCCTCGAGCCGCAAGTTTATCTGGGATGCGCAGGGACTGGACAGCGGCGGCAAGCGCGTGATGGCCATGTCCTACTATCCTAACGAGGGCAATCCGCTGTGGCAGCAGTACAGCACGCGCGCCGTCGTGCACGCGATCGAGCAGTACAACAAGTACAGCTTCGACTATCCGTATCCGAACGCGATCTCCGTCAATGGCGCCGTCGGCGGCATGGAGTACCCGATGATTGCGTTCAATGGCGGACGCCCCGTGAAGGACAAGAAGACGGGAGAACTCACGTATTCGAAGACGGCCAAATATGACCTGATCGGCGTGATCATCCATGAAGTGGGCCACAATTATTTTCCCATGATCGTCAACTCGGACGAGCGCCAGTGGACGTGGATGGACGAGGGTTTGAATTCCTTCCTGCAGTACCTGGCCGAGCAGGCGTGGGAAGAGCATTTCCCCTCCTGGAATGGCGAGCCGCGCAAGATCGTCGACTACATGCGCAGCCAGAACCAGGTACCCATCATGACCAATTCCGAGTCCTTGCTGCAGTTCACGGCGAATGCCTACGACAAGCCGGCCACGGCACTCAACATCCTGCGCGAGACCATCCTGGGGCGCGAACTGTTCGACTTCGCCTTCAAGCAGTACGCCTTGCGCTGGAAGTTCAAGCGCCCGACTCCCGCCGACTTTTTCCGCACCATGGAAGACGCTTCCGGCACGGACCTGGACTGGTTCTGGCGCGGCTGGTTCTATACCACGGACGCGGTCGACATCAGCATCGACGGCATCAGCGAATATGGCGTGAGCACGAAGAATCCGGAAGTCGAAAAAGCATGGAAGAAGGCGCAGAAGGCCGGGCAGCCCATCTCGATCTCGGACCAGCGCAACAAGGCGCTGCCGAAGAAGGTCGACCTCGATCCCGCGCTGAAGGATTTCTATAACCGGCACGATGAATTCACGGTCACCAACAAGGACCGCAACAGCTATGCGGAAGAGCAGGAAGCGCTGGAGCCGTGGGAGAGACAGCTGCTGGAACAGCGCAACATGGGCAAGCATCTGTACCTGGTCGACTTTTCGAATCTCGGCGGCCTGGTGATGCCGCTGATACTGGAGATTGAACTGAAAAGCGGCAAGAAGATCATCGAACGCGTGCCTGCCGAAGTGTGGCGCTATGCGCCGCACAAGATTAGCAAGGTGATCGTTACGGACGAGCCGATGGTGGGATTGGTGCAGGATCCGTACTGGGAGACGGCCGATATCGACACCAGCAACAATGCGTGGCCGAGAAAAATCACGCCATCGCGCCTCGAACTGTTCAAGCAGGACCGCGACAAGAACAACCTGATGAAGGATTTCAATGCGCCGCTGAAGGCACCCGAGGCCAAGCCGGAAGCCAAGGCCGAGACGAAATAGGGAAACGGCGCCGGCCAGTCCGGCGCTTTTTTCTGCCGGCCTGCGCCGGAAGTGCTATTCTGCGCGACGCCCCGGCGCACACGGACCGGGGCTTTCGCAAATCATTCAAAAGACGACCATGCAAACTTTGACCTTCCTGCGCGCGCTGGGCTGTGCGCTACTTTGCCAGGTAACCCTGGCCGCGCACGCCGACCCCCTCAGCTACGCGCGCTACGACCAGGTGCGCACGCGCGACCTGCAGCTGGACCTGAAAGCGGACTTCAAGCAAAAGACCCTGTCCGGCTATGCGGAGCTGTCCTTGAACTGGATCGATCCGGCGGCGCGCACCCTGGTGCTCGATACGCGCGATTTGTCGATCGCGAAAGTGCAGGTACAGGACAAGCGCGGCGTATGGCAGATGGCGCCGTACCAGCTGGACAAGGCCGATCCGGAAAAAGGCCAGGCGCTGCGCATCACCACCACGGGCCAGCCGGGCAAGGTGCGCGTCTACTATCACACGGCGCCGAACGCCATCGCGCTGCAGTGGCTCACGCCGCAGCAGACCATGTCGGGCAAGCTGCCTTTCATGTTCAGCCAGTCGCAAAGCATCAACGCCCGCTCGTGGGTGCCGTCGCAGGATACGCCGGCCGTGCGCTTTACGTACAGCGCGCGCATCGATGCGCCAGCGGGCATGCGCGTCGTGATGAGCGCCGAGAATGACGAAAAAGCGACGGGCAAGGGCGGCTGGAAATTCAGGATGCCGCAGCCGATCCCCTCGTACCTGCTGGCCATCGCCATCGGCGAACTGGAAGTGCGCAAGCTCGGTCCCCGTTCTGCCGTGTATGCCGAGCCGCCGCGCATCAAGGCGGCCGAATACGAGCTGGCCGACACGGAAAAGATGATCCAGGCAGCCGAAGCGCTGTACGGTCCGTATGGCTGGGGCCGTTACGACATGATCGTGCTGCCGCCATCGTTCCCCTACGGCGGCATGGAAAACCCGCGCTTGACCTTCCTCACGCCGACTATGATCGCGGGCGACCGCAGCCTGGTCGACCTGATCGCGCATGAACTGGCCCACTCGTGGTCGGGCAACCTGGTCACCAATGCCTCGTGGAAGCACATGTGGCTCAACGAAGGCTTCACTACCTACGTCACCACGCGCATCGTCGAGCAGCTGTATGGCAGCGAAGTGGCGCAGATGGGCGTGCAGGTCGACCAGGAAGAACTGGCCGCTGCGATCCGCGAATTGCCGGCAGCGAAAACGGCATTGATCACGCGCGATGCGGACGCCAATCCCGCTGAAACCTACACGGACGATGGCATCATCTACCCGAAAGGCGCCTGGTTCCTGGCCACCATGGAGCGCCGTGCCGGCCGCGCCGTATTCGACCCCTTCCTGCGCGGCTGGTTCGACCAGCATGCGTTCCAGAGCGTGACGACGGAGCAGTTCATCGCCTACCTGCGCAAGAACCTGCTGGCGCAGCATCCGGACGTGATGCCGGAAGCGGAACTCGATGAATGGCTGTATGGCACAGGCGTGCCGGCCAGCGCGCAGCGCGTCGTCTCGCCGCGCCTGGCGCTGCTCGACCAGCACCGCGACGCCTGGCTGAAAGGCGAGCTGGCGACCAAGGACCTGGGCATGGACAAGTGGATCGCCATCGAATCGATGCACTTCCTGAACGATATCAACAACAAGGCCAGCGCAGCGCAATTGCGTGAGCTGGACCAGGCCTACGGCGTGGGCAAGAGCGGCAACAATGAAGTCGCTTACCGCTTTTATCTGGCCTCCGTGAACGCCGGCTACGATGTGCGCCAGCCCTTGCAGGCATTCCTGATGAGCGTGGGCCGCCAGAAGTTCGTCGTGCCTCTGTACAGCGCCTTGATGAAGACGCCGCAAGGCCATGCCTGGGCCAAGGACGTGTATGCGAAGGCGCGTGAACGCTACCACCCGGTGACGCAGGAAAGCGTCGATAAATTGATGGCCGCGCAAGCGCATTGAACCTTCTTTGGACATCCTGACCATGCATACCATGAACCGTCTTGCCGCCGCCATCGTGCTGGCGTTTTCCAGCATCACCGTGCCGGCGCTGGCTTTGGACGCCGCACCCGTTGTTGCCGCTGCGCCGGCGCCCGCGCCCGCCTTCGATCTTGACCGCGACGTTGCCACCGCCCTGAAAGTGTTCGACGTGCCCGGCATGGCGATCGCCATCGTCAAGGATGGCAAGGTCGTCACCGCCAGGGGCTTTGGCGTACGCAAGCTGGGCGAACCGGCCGCTGTCGATGCGCAGACCCTGTTCGAAGTGGCATCGAATTCGAAAGGCTTCACGGCCGCCGCGCTGGCCATGCTGGTCGACGAGGGCAAGCTGGCCTGGGACGATCCTGTCACCAAGCACTTGCCCGGTTTCCAGATGCACGATTCCTACGTGACGGGTGCCATGACCATCCGCGACCTGCTCACGCACCGCAGTGGCCTGGGCCTGGGCGCGGGCGACTTGCTGTGGTGGCCGACCACCACGTTCAGCACCGACGAAATCATCGAGAAGCTGCGCTACATCCGTCCGGCCACGAGTTTTCGCAACAGCTATGCCTACGATAACCTGCTGTATATCGTGGCCGGCAAGATCATCGCCGACAAGGCGGGGAAAAGCTGGGGCGAGGCCATGCATGAACGCATCCTGGCGCCGCTGGGCATGACGGGCACCACCACCAGCCTGCTTGAAAACGCGGGCAAGTCCGACGTCGCCAGTGCGCACAGCAAGATCGACGGCAAGATCGCCGCCGTCAAGTCCATGCCCGTGCCGAATGCCGTAGGCGCCGTCGGCATCAACACGAATGCGGAAGATATCGCCAAGTGGATGATGGTGCTGCTCGACGGCGGCAAGATCGCCGGCGTGAAGGACAAGGATGGCAAGGACGCGCGCCTGTTCAGTGAAAAGCAGGGCCGCGAGATGTGGACGGCGCAAACGCCGATCAAGATTTCCGAGCCGAAGCCGGCACTGGCCGCAACGAAACCGAATTTCAGCGCATATGGACTGGGCTTCCAGCTGCGCGACTACAAGGGCATGAAAGTGGCCATGCACGGCGGCGCGCTGCAAGGATTTTATTCGCGCGTGGTGATGGTGCCGGAAGCAAAGCTGGGCGTGGCCATTCTGACCAATGCGGAAAATGGCGGTTCCATGACGGCGCTGCAATGGCGCATCCTCGACCATTACCTGCAGGCGGCGCCGTCGGACTGGCTGGCGCTGGTGGCCAAGGTGGAGCAGGACCAGCATGCCGAGGAAGTGAAAAAGCAGGGCAAGGCGTCGAGCGCACGTGCGGCCAGATCGCAGCCATCGCTGCCGCTGGCGGCGTACGACGGCGAGTACGAGGATGCCTGGTATGGCAAGGTCACTATCCGTCCGGAAGGCAAGAAGCACATCCTCAGCTTTACGCGCACGCCGGACCTGACGGGCGAGCTGGAACACTGGCAGCACGACACCTTCATCGTGCGCTGGAAGGAGCGCAATTTCAACGCCGATGCCTACGTGACGTTCTCGCTCAATCCCGATGGCAGCATCGACCGGGTAAAAATGGCGCCGGTGTCGGCCGAGACGGATTTCAGCTACGACTTCCAGGATCTGAGCTTGGTGCCGGTGAAGCCGAAGGAAGCAAAGAAATAAGGTATCGATACAAGAACCGCAGCCTGTGCTGCGGTTTTTTTTCGCCTGTTTCCATGCAAATGCACGGCAGGAGGGCGGCGGGCCAGTTTTTATTCCATGAAATGGGATGAAAAAGAAACGTTATCTTGTTTTCTTGTTTGCGTATTTATTAACTTTTCAAGGTGTTACTATTTCCGTGCGCCACGAAATTCGTCTCTCGACAGGCAGTTTCTGGCGGCTGGCGTCTTTGTCTTCCAGTGGTTTTATATAACAACTCAACTCTTTGGGAACGGGATAAAAATGATCAATGTGAAAAAAGCCGTATTTGTCTTTTGCGCCGCCGTCGGTTTTGCCGGCGCCATCAGTTCTTCCGCATATGCCCTGCCAACCCGTGAAACCTGCGAGGAAGCCTATACCGCGTGCGTGACGGATGGCGATGCCAGCTCCTGCTCCCTGGTCAAGCGCCTGTGTGGCGTGTACGGCATTTACCTGTAAGGCGCGCTGCGCGCACAGGACGATGGCGGCCACCGTTTCGGCCCGCCGCCATCGTCTTGTCAGTGACTCAGGGCTTGACGAATTTCAGGGTCATGCGGTCGCTCTCGCCGATGGCCGTGTATTTGGCCCGGTCCACATCCTTGTTGGCATAGGTCGGTGGCAGCGCCCACACACCGCCCTGGTGGTCGGCATGGTCCTTCGGATTGGCGTTGATGTCCGACTTGGCCGCCAGTTTGAAACCTGCGCCTTCGGCCAGCTTGATCACATACGCTTCGTGCATGTAGCCGCTGCTGGCCGTGGCATCCTGCGCCTTGTTGGCCGGCAGGCGGTGCTCGACGACGCCGAACACGCCGCCCGGTTTCAGGCTGTCATACACTTCCTTGAACAAGGTCTGCATGCCGGCTTCGCCGATGGGTATCCAGTTGTGAATATTGCGGAAGGTGAGCACCATGTCGGCCGTGCCCTTGGGCGCGATGCGGTAGGTGGTGGGGGGCGCGAAGGCGCCGATTTCCACCTTGCCGAAAGCCGCCGGGTTGGCGTCGAGCTTTTGCTGGAAGCGCGCCGCGCCACGGCGGGCGCCTTCGCTGCTTGACTGCGGGTCGTTGCCGGCGGCGATCAGCTTGCCGTTGTCGCGCAGGTAGGGCGCCAGGATCTCCGTGTACCAGCCGCCGCCGGGCGCCAGTTCCACCACCGTCATGGTCGGCTTGATGCCGAAGAACGCCAGCGTTTCATACGGATGGCGGGCGCTGTCGCGCAGCGCGTTGGCCGGCGTGCGCGCACTGCCGGCGATGGCCGCCTTCAGGGCCGCGTCGCCCGCATCGGCGGCCAGTGCCGCACCGCTGCCGCCACAGGCCAGCATGACCGTCAAGGCCGCGGCCAGGGTTACTCGCTTCATCATCATATGCTCCATGCGTGATTGGGTCGGTTGCTCAATTGGTGGCGATCGCCATCAACGCCGATCATCGGGCAAGGACGCTGGCCGGTCAAGCGGATTCCGTCCCCCATGCGGCGGCATATGCGGGCATTTCGCTGGTGTTGAGTGCATCGGCGATGGCCGTGCCCCGCCCGTGCGTAAACGGCAGTTCGCCCGTCCAGACGGCATGCGCCATGTCGCCCGCGTCGTCGAGCGGGCCGCCCTTGCGCTGCTTGACGGCGCATTCGTCGAGCGCGATGCGCAGCACGGTGGTGGCCGCGTATTCCTTGGCGCTGCCGCCGCGCACCTGGGCCAGGCGTCCCGGCGCCAGTTTTTCCATCAGCGCATCCATGGCCGCATGCTGCTGGCCGATATCGCTTACTTTTTCAAACTGCCCGTACACCATCGCCGAGCGGTAGTTCATCGTGTGATTGAAGGCGGAGCGCGCCAGCACCAGGCCGTCGAGATGGCTCACCGTCACGCACACATCGGTATCGTGCAAGAGCTGCTTGAGCATGCGGCTGCCGTTCGAGCCATGGATGTACAGGTAGCCGCCGATGCGCCAGCAGGCGGTCGGGATGCAATGGCTGCCCGTGTCGTCGCGGAAGGCGATATGGCACAGGTAGGCGGCATCGACGATGGCGTACAGGGTGGCTTGCTCGTAGCTGGCCAGTTCGGCGACGCGGCGCACGCGGGTACGGGGGCTGGGAGGCAGGGCGGTAGCGGTCATGGCGGAAGTCCGGTTGGTTGAAGAAGCAGGCCGCACTATAATCGGCATCTGGCCCTGAAAAAAGATCCAGAACCGACAAATAATTTGGAGCCACCAAGGAAACGCATGGATTTTGCTTTGCTGCTTGATGCATTCGAGCGCACGCACCGCGAGCGGGGCTGGCCGCGCCAGCGCCTGCTGCATGAATGCCTGCGCGCGGCGATCCGCAACGGGCAGCTGGCGCCCGGTACGCGGCTGGCCGCCACGCGCGTGCTGGCCGCCGAACTGGGACTGGCGCGCAATACCGTGCTGTACGCCTACGAGCAATTGGCCAGCGAAGGGTTTGTCTTGCCGGACCGGCGCGGCACCGTCGTCGCCGGCAGCGCCGGCATGCCGGAAGCCGTGCCGGCGGCCGGCAGCAAGGATGGCTTGTCGCGCCGCGCCCGGCATTTGCGCGGCGTGGCGGGACAGGATGTGAATGCGGCGCTGGTGTTTCCCGCCGACGCCATGGGCGCGTTCGCGCCTGGCGTGCCGGCGCTCGATGAATTCCCGCTGGCGCAGTGGCGGCGCATGCTGGACCGCGCATGGCGGGCGCTGACGCCGCGCCAGCTCAATTACGGCGACCCTGCCGGCGAGCCGCAGCTGCGCATGGCCATCGCCGAGCATTTGCGCGCCGCGCGCGGCGTCGTCTGCGATGCGGGCCAGGTGTTCATCACGGACGGCACGCAGAGCAGCCTCGATGTCTGCCTGCGCGCCTTTGCCGACCAGGGCGATACCTTGTGGATCGAGCATCCCGGCTATGGCGGCGCGCTGGCTGCGGGCCGCGGCGCCGGCTTGCAGGTGACGGGCATCGCCGTTGACATGGATGGCATCGCGCCGACGGATGACGACTGGCGCGAGACGCCGCCGCGCCTGATCTACACCACGCCGTCGCACCAGTATCCGACGGGCAGCGTGCTCAGTCCCGCGCGCCGCATGGCGCTGCTCGAACGCGCGCGCGCGGCCGGCGCCTTGATCATCGAAGACGATTACGACAGCGAATTTCGCCATGGCGGCCCGCCCCTGGCCGCCATGCAGGGACTGGTGGCCGACGCGCCCGTCGTGTACCTGGGCACCTTCAGCAAGACCATGTTTCCCGCCTTGCGCATCGCCTTTATCGTCGTGCCGTCCGCGCTGGCCGGCGCCTTCGCGCAGATGCAGGCGCAGGGCGCCGCGCGCGGACGGGTAGCCGAACAGCTGGCGCTGGCCGACTTCCTGCGCAGCGGCCTGTTTGCGCGCCACGTGCGCCGCATGCGCCACGTGCGCCGCATGCGCCACGTGCGCCGCATGCGCCGCCTGTACCGCCAGCGCCGCGACGCCTTGAGCGAGGCCTTGCAGCGCCATGCGTGTGGCGGCGCGGCCATCCATGGCGGCACGGCCGGCATGCACCTGGCGCTGCGTTTTCATGAAGCGGAATGGGATGACCTGGCGCTGAGCCGGAGCGCCGCGCAGGACGGCATCGTGGCGCTGGCCCTGTCCGCGCATGGAACGGGAGAAGGGATGGGCTGGAACGGGTTCCTGCTCGGTTATGCGCAGGTGCCGGCCGAGAACATGGACGGCCTGGCACGCCGCCTGGGTGCGCTGCTTGCGCAAGCTGGCGCGGCTGGGCAGGCGAAGCGGTCACAATAGGCCTTTGCCAGGACGAGGAAGAGGACTACCCATGATACTGAGCTGGAAAGCCCCGGTTGATTACCATGACAAACTGACCGGCTCCTACGACAAGGAATGTGGATCCTATGAGACGGCTGGATCGAACTTCGACTATCTGGCGCTGCTGCAGGGGGCTCCGTATCCGTTCGGTATGGACAGGCCCCCCGTGCATTTCGTCTGCACCCGGGAAAGGCTCCTGAAACATGACTGTCTGTGGCTGCTGGGGGACGTGCCGCTGGTCTCGGCCCGCCTGGCCGGGTTCCTTGCCGGCGCCGCCGGCCAGGACGTGGAATTGCTCGCTCCCGCCTGCATCATGGCGGGCGGTGAACCTGTGGAGCAGCCGTTTTACATCGTGAATGCGACGCAACACGTACAGACGGTGGACCTCGAACGTTCAATCGCGGAAAAAGATGACAAGGGCAACGTCATCTACTTCACGCGGACGTTTTTGCGCGACGAGGAACTGGCGCCCAGGCAGATCGCCAGGGATGCGCAATCGGGTGACCTGTTGATCTCCAGCGAGCTCGCTGGCCTGATGAAAGCCGCGCGCTTCAACGGCGGCAAGAGCCTGGGGTTTTATCGCGCCGCAGGAAACTGGCAGCCTGTCCTGGAATGAGATCGCATGGCTTACTGCTGGTCCTGCATCCACTGCTTCAAGCCATTGACCCAGTTCTTGGCGGGCAGGTTGAACTGCTTCCTGATGGCGGCGGCGCGTTCGTATAAATCGCTGAAGTCGAGCGATGGCGATTTTTTGAAGGCCAGCACGACGATGTTTTCATCTTCCATTTCCGGCACCCAGACGACGGCGTCGAAAACCAGTTCCATCGCCTGTAGATTCTTGTCGTAGTTGGGGAAGTCGCCGAAGACATTCGTGCACATGATGCCGTCGTCGGCCAGGCAGTCGTGGCAAGCCTGGTAGAACTCTGGCGTGTCGAGCACAGGACCGCGCGCGTCTTCGTCGTACAGGTCCACTTGCAGCGCGTCGACCGTGCCGTGGTTGGCAGGATCGAGCACGAAGTCGAGCGCATTCATTTCACGCACATCGAGGCGCGCGTCGTTCGGCGGCAGCGCGAACTGGGCGCCGCAGATGGCGATCACGTTCGGATTGAGTTCGATGGCCGTGACCGTGGCGTCGGGGAAGCGGCGGTAGCTGAATTTGGTCAGCGCGGCGCTGCCCAGTCCCAGCTGTACGATGCGTTTGGGCTGCGTCTTGAACAGCATCCACATCATCATCATCTG
Organism: Janthinobacterium lividum; assembly: GCF_034424625.1. Lineage (NCBI taxonomy): Bacteria > Pseudomonadati > Pseudomonadota > Betaproteobacteria > Burkholderiales > Oxalobacteraceae > Janthinobacterium > Janthinobacterium lividum. Next base: position 697,568 of record NZ_CP139976.1, read on the forward strand.
CACGTATTCGAGCTCGATGGCATCTGGCTTGTCCAGGCGCATGGCGCCCTGCACCCACTTGGTTCCCAGGTGCAGGTAACGGATGCCGCGGTGTTCGGTGGTGGTGGCAGGCGGGTGGCCCGGGTGGCTGAAAGCGGTATGGCTGGTGGAGGTAAAGTCGGTCGTCATGGCGCCAGTTTAGCAGCCGGGTGAAAAAAAGACGCCGCAGCGTCTTTTGGGTGGTGCGCTCAAGATTGCTTGCGGCGTCGTGCCAGGAAGCCCAGTATGCCCAGGCCGGCCAGCAGCATGCCATACGTTTCCGGTTCAGGAACGGGCGCCAGGTTCAGGTTGAAGGTGCCGCCATAGCTGCCGCCGTTGCTGTTGCCCATGACGGTGAGGACCATCGGACCGTTGAACAGCAGTGTGGTTGGCGCCAGCACCTCGCCCTGGGCATAGCCGAAGACAGTGGGGCCGCCAAAACCGGTCAGGGATATGCCGTTCAGATTGGCGCTGGTGAAGTTGATGGAAGCCGGGTCGCTGCCCGTGACCGACAGGTTGGCCAGGAAGGCTTGCGCGGTCGAACCGAAAGTCGCGTCGGGAGTGAACGTGAACGTATCGGTAAAGACGCCTAGCGGCGTGGGAGTGGCGTTGAAGCCCCCCGTCCACAGGTTGCCCGTGGTGTTGGTCAGATTGATGGTGTACGACGCAGCATATGCGCTACCGATGGTTGCAGCGCCCAGTACCGCTGCTGCGATGAGTGATTTCAGTTTCATATTTATCCCCGCGAAAAAACGATTAATGTTTCAAAAAAAACCGTGCCGCTCAGATAAATTATCGCCACGACATTTCATTGTCAATGAGCTATTTTTATATCATTATGCAAACTTAAATAGCTTATTTCTAACACACGGGCATGGCGCTCATGAAGTTGCAATATTAAAAACTCTAATTGTCAATATTGTACCGAAAAATAATTGCGCAGCGTGTGATGAAAAAATCGTTACGCCAGTAACTAATTTCTGTCCAGCAAGGGCAGAATCAATGTCACCGCCAGGCCGCCACCTTCGCGGTTGGCCAGGGTGATGCGCCCGCCATGGGCTTCGGCGATTTCGCGTGCCAGCGCCAGGCCAAGTCCCGTGCCGCTGCGCTTGGTGGAATAGAACGGTACCAGCGCGTTTTCCAGCACGGCGCCGCTCATGCCCGGGCCGCGGTCGCGCACTTCGATGCGCAGCTGCCCTTGCGCCTGGCTGACGTGCAGGCCGATATGCTCTTGCCGCGAACCGGATTCCAGCGCATTCTTGAGCAGGTTCAACAGTGCCTGCTGCATTTGCGCCGCATCGAACACGGCCGCCTGTGCGGGCGGTACGCAGTCGAGCGTGAAGGCCGCCTGCGAGGCCAGGCTGTCGAGAAAAGGCTGCCACTCGCACGGCGCCAGGCGTGGCGCGGGCAGCTTGGCAAAGCGCGCATAGCCGAGGATGAAGGTTTCCAGGTGGCGCGTGCGCTCCTCGATGGTGGCAAGGATTTGCGGCAGGCGCTCCGTCTGGCCGCGGCGCACCAGCTCGGCGCCGGAATGGGCCAGCGAGGCCAGCGGCGCCAGCGAGTTGTTGAGTTCATGGCTGATGACGCGGATGACTTTTTTCCAGGTCTGCACTTCCTGGCGCCGCAGTTCCAGGGTCAGCTGGCGCAACAGCAGCAGTTCGTGCTTGCGCCCGTTCAGGCTGAAGCTGCGCCGCGCCAGGTGATATACCTCTTCCTGCTCCCCTTCGCCGCTGGTAAACAAGCCGTCGTGGCGGCGCGCCAGCGCTTCGGCCAGGGCCGGCGCCGCCTGTTGCACGATGTCGGCCAGGTGATGCCCCTCGAGCCGGCGGCCGTGGTGCAGCAGCTGGCGCGCGGCCAGGTTGGCGTAGACGATAGCGCTGCCCTCGGCCACCAGCAGCATGGCCACCGGCGTGTTTTGCACCATGGTGTCGAGCAGCAGTTCGCGCTGCACCAGGTCCAGGCGCTGCTTGCGCAGCACGTCGCCCAGCGCATTGTGGGCCGCCACCAGGTCGGCCAGTTCATCGTTCTGCGGCCAGCGCAGGCTGAAGCCGAAGTCGCCGTCCTGGTAGCTGGCGACGGTGCCGCTCAAGGCGCGAAACAGCGACAGCATCGCTTGCAGCTGCGCGCGGATGGTAATCACGGCCACCGGCAGCACGCACAGCAGGGTACCCGCCAGCACCAGCAGTGGCTGGCCGGGTAAAAAATGCGCGAGCAGCAGGGCGATGACGATGCCCAGCACCAGCAGGGTGACGATCAGCGCCGTCCAGCGCGTGAGCAGGGAAAGGCGCATGGGACGGTAGGCCATCAGCCGCGCGCGATGCCCAGGCGTTCCATGCGCCGGTACAGCGCCTGGCGCGACAGCCCCAGTTCCTGTGCCGCCTGCGCTACCACGCCGTGTGCGCGCGCGAGCGCCGCAGTGACGCTGTCGCGGTCCGGCTCCGTCGCTGCGCCATCCTGCGGCGCGCGCAGCGATGGCACACCCGCCAGCGGCAAGCCCGTTTCCTGTGCGCGGATCACGGGACCGGTCGTCAGCAGGCTGGCGCGCTGCATGACGTTTTTCAGTTCGCGTACGTTGCCGGGCCAGCCGTGCGCCAGCAGGGTGGCCTGCGCTTGCGCGTCCAGGGTTTTTTCGCTGCCCAGGAAATGCTGTGCCAGCACCAGGATGTCGAGCGGGCGCTGGGCCAGCGGCGGCAGGCGCAGTTCGATTACGTTCAAGCGGTAGAACAGGTCTTCGCGAAACGTGCCTGCCTTGATCATCGACGGCAGGTCGGCGTTGCTGGCGCTGATGACGCGCACTTTCACTTGCCGTTCGCGGTTCGAGCCGAGGCGCTCGAAGCGTCCCGTTTCCAGTACGCGCAGCAGTTTCATTTGCCCGGCCAGCGGCAGGTTGCCGATCTCGTCGAGGAACAAGGTGCCGCCGTCGGCCGCGTCGAACTTGCCGTCGCGCGCGCGCGTGATGCCCGTGTAGGCGCCCGCCTCGGCACCGAACAGTTCCGCCTCGATCAGCTCGACCGGCACGGCGCCGCAATTGAGCACGACGAAGGGGCCGCTGGCGACGTGGGAATTGGCTTGCACGATGGCGGCGATGCGTTCCTTGCCGCTGCCGTTCGGCCCCGAAATGAGCACGGGCACGTCGGCCCGGGCCACCTGGCACGCCAGGTGCACAACTCTTTCCGTGGCCGGGTCTTGCCACACCATGCCGCGCAAGTCGAAGTCTTTTTCCAGCGCGTGGCGCTGGCGCTGCTCGGCCACCACGCGCTGGCGCAGCGCGCGGCTGGCCTGTCCCAGTTCCAGCAGGTTCTGCACGGAAGCGATCAGGCGCCGGTCATCCCATGGCTTGGCCAGGTAGTCGGCCGCGCCGGACTTGATCAGGTCGACGGCCGCGTCGAGCTGTGTCCATGCCGTCAGCAGGATCACGGGCAGATCCGGGTAGCGCGCGCGGATCGCGTGGAACAGCGCGCTGCCTTCCTCTCCCGAAGTGGTGTCGGCCGTGAAGTTCATGTCCTGCACCACCAGGTCGATGGCGTGGCGCTCGAGCAGCTGCAGGCCTTCCTCGGGCGAGGCGGCGCGCACGGCGTCGATCTCGTGCAGGGAGAACAGCACGTCCAGCGCGATGGCCACGGCGGCATTGTCGTCAATAATCAGTACGGTAGGCATGCGCGCAGCATATCACTCAGGTGCCGGCTCAGGTACTGCGGGTGGCCGTGGCCGGCGAAATACTGGCAGCGCGCCAGGCTGGCCCATACACGGCGCCCACGCCCAGCAGCCAGAATACCAGCGCGCCGGCCAGCAGGTAGCCGGGCGGCAGGCGCGCCATTTCCAGCTGGCTGACCAGCAGCTGATTCAGGCCCAGCGCCAGCACCACGCCAGCCGCCACGCCGACGCTGGTGATCATGAAATTCTCCGTCAGGAAGTAGCGCAGGATGTCGATGCGGCGCGCACCGAGCGCGCGCCGCACGCCGATCTGCTTGCGCCGCTGCGAGACCCACAGGCTGGCGATGCCGACGATGCCGCTGGCCGTCACCAGCAGCAGCAGGGTGCTGACGGCGATGAGCATCCAGGACAAGCCCTGGTCGGCCAGATAACGTGTCTTGCGGTGCTGCTCCAGGGTATCCGTGCGCACCAGCAGGCGCTCGGTGCTGGACGTGCGGATGGCTTGTTCCGCCTCCTTCATCAGGCGGTTGCGCTGGCCTGGTTCTGCCCGCACGGCAAATAGCAGCGAATCGCGCCCGCCCGTCAGGCGCGCCGGCAGGATGATCGAATACTCGCCCTGGGCGCTGACCTGGCCGACCTGCGTCTGCAGCCGTTCCACCACGCCGATCACGCGCATCTCGTCATCGTTGTCGCCGGTGCCATTGAACAGGGGTTTGCCGACAAAGCTGGTTTCGCCTGGCCAGATTTTTTGCGCCGCGGCGCGCGTCACGATCACCACCTTGGGGAAGGTTTCATCGACGTCTTCATTGATTTCCGGGACCTCGTCGGGATGGAAATCGCGCCCTTCCACCAGCTTCAGGCCATATGTCCTGACCAGCGAATCGGGCGTGACGTACATCGAGGTGCCGGCGCTGGCCTCGGCCTGTCCGCGTTTGGCCGCGACGTTGGTGCTGCTGCCGGAACGCGACAGCACGGCCTGCGTGGTTTGCGCCACGGAGACCACGCCCGGCAGGGCGCGCAGTATCGCGGCCTGGCGCTTCTGCTCGGCTATCTGGCGCTGCGGGCTGCCTTTGTCCATGCTCTGGACTTTGACATAGAAGATGTCGTTTTCGGCCGCTACGCCGGTGGGACGGGCGGCGATGGCCTGGCGCAGGTTGACGATGTACAAGGCGTTGGCCAGGATGGCCAGGCTGATGGCAACTTGCACGGCGACGAGCACGGCGCCGGTCTTGTTGCGCATCAGCGCCGACAGGATGGGGCGGATTTCCATGTGGGGCCTCATTGTGAAAAGGTGGGTGTCATTGGGATTTGAGCTGCATCGCCGGCGTGACCTGGCAGGCGCGCCAGGTGGGCAACAGCCCTGCGAGCAAAGCCGCCAGTACGGAAACGGCAAACGTCAGCAGCAGCATCGGGACATCCAGGTGCGCCACGGTGCCCAGCTCCCTCGATTGCGCGCTCACCACGGCCAGGGCGGCATAGGCCAGCAACAGGCCCAGCACGCCGCCGGCCAGGCCGATGACGCCGGTCTCGATCAGGAACTGGCGAAAGATGTCGCGCTGCGTGGCGCCCAGTGCGCGGCGGATGCCGACTTCCGCCGCCCGCGCGGAGAACTTGGCCAGCAGCAGGCCGATGGTGTTGACCAGGCAGAGCAGCAGGAAGCCGAAGGCCAGCCAGGCAGCCAGCTTGTTGTCGTTGTCGACCACGTTCAGGAAATCGAGCCACTGCCTGACGTCGTACAGCATGTTGGGCGCATGGCGTGGCATGCGGCCCAGCTTGCGCTGTTCGGCCGCATAGCTGTCGAGATAAGCTTGCAGCTCGCTGCGTTCGCCGGCGCTGGCCATTTCAAACCAGAATTGCAGCCAGGTGCAGTCCGATGCCAGGATACCCTGGTAACCGGGGCTGCGCTCGACGCCGCTGCAGGCCATGCCGCCGTCATGTCCCGTTTCGTGGCGAATGGCACTGGCAAACGGAATGAAGAATTCATCTTCCGTGCCAAAGGCGCCCTTGCTGCCGATGATGCGGTGCACGCGCGGCACGGGATCCCAGCGATCGAGCACGCCGCTGACCAGATAGGGGCGTCCCAGCACCGTCACGCGCTGGCCCACGGGATTGACTGTGCCCAGCAGCTTTTCCGCCAGGGCGCGGCTCAGGACGATGACGTCGGCGCCGCTGGCGTCGTCGGCCTCGCTCCATGGCTGGCCATACAGGAAGGGTACTTCAAACATGGCGAAGAAATCGCGCGTGGGGGCCAGGCCCTGGGCCCGGAAGGCGCCGAGGTCCCTGCGCGCCGGCTCCACGGGGCCGGCCACGCCGTACATGACACTGCGGCGGATGCCCATCTTGCTGGCCATGAAGTTCTTCGCATCGGTATAGGCGAGCTGTGACTGGCCAAAGCTGGGTTTGGTGCCCGGCGTATAGCCTTTCAAGGGAACTACATCGATCATCGGCACGAACAGGCGGTCGCTCTTGTGCGGCAGTGGATCGCCCGACATCGCATGCAGGATGGTGACGGTGGCCACGCTGGCGGCCACGCCGACGGCCAGGGTCAGCACCATCAGCGCCGTCAGGGCGGGATTGCGGCGCAGGTTGCGCAGGCCCAGCTTGAAATAGTAGTGGAACATGGCGGCTCCTAGGCGGTCGCGTGCTGCGGCTTGAGCGACAGCGTGGCGCCATGCTGTACCAGGTCCGACACCTGGCCGTCGATGATGTGCACATTGCGCTGGCTGCGCAGCGCCAGTTCCGGATCGTGCGTGACCATCAGGATGGTGGTGCCTTGCGCATTGATTTCTTCCAGCAGCTCCATCACGCCGCGCGCCATCTGCGTGTCCAGGTTGCCCGTCGGTTCATCGGCCAGCAGCAGTTTCGGCGAGCCGGCCAGTGCGCGCGCGATGGCCACGCGCTGCTGCTGGCCGCCCGACAATTCGGCCGGATAGTGCTTCATGCGCGACGCCAGGCCCACCTTGGCCAGCGCCTCCTCGATGCGCTCCTTGCGTTCGGCGCGGTTGAAACCCCGGTAGCGCAGCGGTACGTCGACATTGTCGAACAGCGACAGGTCGGGAATCAGATTGAAACCCTGGAAGATGAAGCCCAGTTTTTCATTGCGCAGGCGCGAGCGGGCATTGTCGTCCATGCCCCTGACGTTGACACCGTCGAGGATGTATTCGCCATCCGTGAATTCCTCGAGCAGGCCGGCGATGTTCAGGAAGCTCGTCTTGCCGGAGCCGGACGGTCCCGTGACGGTGACGAATTCGCCCTGGCGGACGTGGATCTCGAAGCCGCGCAGCGCGTGCGTTTCGATCATGTGGGTGCGGTAGATCTTGCTCAGGTTTTGCATGCGCAGCATGGGAAGCCTCCTTGTTGACTGAAATTAATTGAGTGCGACGCGGGCCGCGTTCGCGAAATTTTCCGTGCCGGCGACCACCACCTTGTCGCCCAGTTTCAGGCCGCCGAGAATCTCGACGGCAGAGATGCTGGTGGCGCCCAGCTTGATGGGCGTGCGGACGGCCACGCCATCGCGCACCACGTAGGCAAAGCGTCCGCCTTCGGCTTCGACGAAGGAACCGCGCGCCAGCATCAGCACATTGGGCCGCTCGTCGATCAGCAGGCGTGCCGAGACGCGCTGGTTCTGGCGCAGGCCGGCCGGCTGTTCGCCGTTGAAGCGCACGCGCGCCAGCACTTGGTTCTTGACCACTTCGGGCGACAGCGCCGACAGCTTGCCGGAGGCGCGGATGGCGCCAGTCTCGATCTCGGCGCTCATGCCCAGGCCGATGTCGGCCACATACGTTTCCGGCACCTCGAGCTCCACTTCCAGCTGCGACAGGTCGACCAGGGTCATCAGGGCCGTGTTGGCCTGCACCACGCTGCGGTTGGCCACCGACAGCGTGCCGATGAAGCCATTGACGGGCGCACGCACGGTCAGCTCGTCGACCCTGCGCTGCGCGTTGTCGCGGCTCAGGCGCTGGCGTTCCAGTTCGTTGACCCGGGTCTTCAGCGCCAGGGTCACGTCCTCGCCTTCCAGGCCGGCCGCCTGCGAAGCGTGCTTGCTGCGGATCTCGGCGGAATTCAAGGCATCCTTGGCCTTCTGGTAATCGATCTTGGCAATGATGCCCACCTGCGCCACGCTTTCATAGCGCTCCAGCGTGCGCTGGGCGGACAGGCGCTCGATTTCCGCCGTATCCGCTTCGCGCCTGGCCAGCAGTTTCTGTTTCTTGGCCAGGATCTGCTGGCGCGCCACTTCCGCTTCCAGCTGCTGCACGCTCGACTGCTCGCGTTTCAGCGCGTCCGACAGGTCGGGCGATTCCAGCACGGCGAGGATATCGCCCTTTTTGACGGTGTCGCCGGCCTTCGCTTTCAGCGTGACGGTGGCCACCGTGGTCGAATACAGCGTGGGGCTGATGGCGGCCACCACGCGTCCGTTCACGGCGGCGTCGCGGATCAGGGTGCCGCGCGTGACGTCGGCGATGCGCAGGCGGTCGGCGTTGACGGAATGTTCGCTGTTGCGCCAGCCGGCAACGGCAGCGATGGCGGCGCCGATGACGACGGCGGCGCCGGCCAGCAGCAGGGCGCGTTTCTTGTGGCGCTGGCCCGGCGGGGCGGACAGTACGGCGTCTTGGGAGGAAGTATCGCGGATCATGGTCAGGTCTCGTGAAGGATAGCGTTTCTAATGCACGATCCATGCCAGTTGTTAAGTCATTGATTTGAATCGGGAAAAATTCTGGCGTCCGGCTGTCCGCCGTGTCCGCGCTGTCCAGGCGGTGTCCGCGTGCGGCGCACCGTCGCGGCGTTTGCGTATGGATCTTGATATTCTGGCAATCGACCTGAACTGCTGCCCAGGCAGTGATGGCGCGCGGCGCCATGCTGGCCCCCCCTTCTTTGGAGCATGATGTCGCCTTCGCCCTCCCTTTTTGCCCGCCTGCGTCCTTGGCTGCGTCAGTTTGCCAGCCTGCCCGAACCGGCGGAACTCGATTATCCATTTGTCGCCAGCGACATCGCCATGTTGCAAAGGATCGAGGGTGGTTTGCCCCAGCTCGATAGCCAGACGTGGGATGAAATGCTGCTGGACGCCTACCATACGCAGCTTGCCACGCAGGTCAGCATTCTCGGTCAGCAGCGATTGCATCAACGCCTGGCAGGTGGCACGGCGGACGCCGCCTCGCGGGCGCGCATCGCTGCGTTGCTGGCGGCGCCGGCACAGCTGGCGGTGCTCGAGCAAGCCATGCTGCCGCTGCGCACGGCGGACGCGGAAGTGGCGGCGCTGCTGTGCGGCGCAGCGCCACCAGCAGCACCGTGGTGGAGCCGCTGGTTGCTGCTGCCGACACTGGTGCTGCTGGCGTCGCTGCTGGCCGCGTGGCTGTTTGCGCCGCTGGCATGGGCCGTCGCGGTACCCGTCTGGTTCTTGCTGATGGCGTTGCAGATGCGTTTTCACGACCGTTGCAAACCGTGGGAGCGCAGCGTCTTTACGTTACAGCAGATACTGCTGGTGCATGGTCGACTGGGGGCGCTCGAGACTGCGTTCACGGCGGACCTGCGGGAAGGCGGGTGGGCTGCCGGCGTGATCAACCGGCAGATCACGCCAGGGCGCTGGATCAAGATGATTCCCCTGCTGAGCGAATATGACGACTGGCTCATGCTGGGCAATATCCGGCGCTACTTTCACAGCCTGCGCGTGGTGCGGCGCGAACGCGCCTTCTTGCGTCAGAGTTTCCTGCTGCTGGCCGACCTGGAAGCGGACCTGGCCCTGGCGCGTCATCTGCGCGGCCGCGCGCAGTTCTGCTGGGCGCAGGACGCCGGCGCGCGGCAATTGTCGCTCGACGCCATGGTGCATCCGCTGCTCGATGGCGCCGTACCGCTATCGTTGCGGCTCGATGGCCGCGGCGCCTTTATTTCGGGGCAGAATGCGGTGGGAAAAAGTACCTTGCTGCGCGGTGTGGGGCTCAATCTGATCAGTGCACGCGCCTTTGGCTTTTGCTATGCCCATGCTGCCCGGGTACCCATGCTGCCCCTGTATTCGAGCATGCAAAACGAGGACTCGCTCGACGGCGGCGAAAGTCTCTATATCGCCGAATTGCGGCGCGCGCGCGAATTGCTGGCGCTGGCCGAGGAGGGCGTGCCGGCGCTGTTCCTGATCGATGAAATCTTCCGCGCCACGAACCACCTCGAATCCGTGGCGGCGGCCGCCGCCGTGCTGCATTCCCTGGCCGCGCGCCACCTGGTGATCGTCTCGTCGCACAATCTGGTATTGGGGCCGCTGCTGGAAGACTGCCTGGCGCCGTGGTGCGTGGGCCGCGATGACGCCGGCGCGCTGCTGCTGGCGCCGGGCGTGCTGCAGGCCACGAATGGCATCGCCCTGCTGGCGCAGCGCGGCTTTGACGCCGGTATCGCAGACAAGGCCGGGCGCGTCTTCGACTGGCTCAGCACGCACATGGCGCAGCCGGCCGATTGCGGCGGCGTGCTCGAACGGGCCTGATGGCCGCGCTTATTTTTCCTGCTTTTCCGGCGTGCTCTTGTCGATCACTTCGCGGCAATCGCCGCGGATGATGGCGTTGTCGTAGTTGGTCCAGCCGTAGCTGTCGACGTAGCGCTTGTGCTGCTTGAAGCGGGGGCTGGCGATGCTCCACTCGGGCTGTTCGCCGGCGAAGCGGATGTCGCCCAGATCGAGCAGCGTATGGAACATGTTTTCCGTCGACAGGCGCGCCTTTTGATGGCGCTGCAGCTGTGTCACCTTGTCCGGATAGTGCCGCTGGAATTGCGGCGAGTACCAGACGAAGGCGGGCACGTGGAATTCGAACTGCGTGTTGTGGCCGTGGAAGGCCAGGCGGCAGGTGCCGTCGTACAGGGTCTGGCCATGGTCGGCCACATAGACGAGCGAGCTGCGCAGGGCGGTGCGCTGGCCATCGTCCTTCAGCATGCCGATCACGTTCGACAGGAACCAGTCCGTGTACAGGATGGAGCTGTCGTAGCTGTTGTTCAGCTGCGGCTTGATGGCTGTGTCCGTGTAGACGGGCTTGTCGACGCCGAACAGCGACGGTTGCCACTTGTCGAACGCTTTCGGATAGCGCTGGCTGTAGTTCCAGTGGCTGCCCAGGGTGTGCAGCACGATGAGTTTTTTCGGCGCGGGGTCGGCCAGCGCGTTCTTGAACGGGTCGAACAGGATCTGGTCGAAGTTTGAATTGTTGGTAAAGCCGCCCAGGTTCAGGAATTGCACTACGTCCGCTTCCTTGGCAAAGACGGACACGGGCGTGTCGAACTGGCCGAACGAAATCTGGTTCGACAGCCAGTAGGTCTTGAAGCCCGCTTCCTTGTAGGCGGTGAGGAAGGATTTCTCCGAGAAGCCATCCTTGAGGCTTTGCGTGGCCGGCTTGCGCGAGATGATGACGGGCACGGACAGGCGCGTGGCGGAAACGGCCGTGATGACGTCGGCCAGCGGCACCAGGTTGGCTTCCTGCTTCAGCAGGGGATTGGTGTCGCGTTCATAGCCGTTCAGGCTCCAGCGGTCGTAGCGCGACGATTCACCGATTACCATGACCACCACTTCCGGATGGGGATCGGGTTGCTGCTGGTGCGCGCCGAAACGGAAGCTGCTGCTTTTCTGTCCCAGCTCGGCCAGGTAGCGACGCTCCTTGTAGAAATCGAAGCCGCGCGCGGCCAGGCCGAAAGGCCAGGAGTTGCTGACAGTGTCGAAGGCGTAGGGCAGGCGCGCCCAGTGGGGCAGGCTGGGCCAGCCCAGGCCCGTCTCGTCGGCGCCGGCGATGCTGGCGTTTTCCGGCTTGCTGCTTTCCTCGTCTTCCTCGGCCGTTTCATCGTCGGCCGAGCTGGCGTCGCCGAAGCCGGAGGCGCCCGCCTTGCCGCTGACCGCCGGCCCGCTGGCCTTGGCCGGTGCGGCGGTGCTGTGCAGGACCTTGGCCTCGAAACCAAATTCATAGCCATACCACCAGAAGCCGCCCAGCAGGATCAGCAGCACGAAGGCGGCCGGGCGCGTCTTGCCGCGCCAGTCGAGGTCGCGCGTGCGCGTGGCCGCATACCAGCCGAGCAGGCACCAGGCGATCACGCCCAGCATGACGGCGCCCATCAGCCACACTTTTTGCCCGAGGAATTCCATCGCTTCCTTGGGGCTGGTTTCAAAGATGATGCCCAGGTGGTGCGTGGAAATGCCCTGGCCATAGAAGATGAACAGGTAGATTTCCGTCGGCAGGGCCAGGAAGGCAGGCACCAGCAGCCAGTGGAAATACGCGGGGCGCTTGAACACGCTCCAGACGGCCAGCCAGGCCAGCAGCTCGAAGGTGAGTATCTGCCAGGGATGCTCGGGGGCGCGCCCCAGCAGCGCGGGAATGAAGGGCACGGCCGTCAGCAAGGCATACGTCAGGAGCAGGAACAGATTGGCGGGGCGAAGCAAGGAGCGCATAAGGGAGGGCAGCGAAAAATGTCCGCTATTATCAATCCTTTTGTTATCTTGCGGTCATACAAGAATGTGCGCGTCCGGTGCTTGGCCGCAGAGAAAGAATGCCAAATCATCAATTGCCGCGTAGTGCCGGCGTCCGCGCGCTGCGGCCAAAGATTAGTCAAAATGCCACAAAACTGCCTCTTTTTTGCCTTTTTTTATAGCAAAAAGCGGTAAACTGATTGACCCCCTGTAGCACAAGGTCTAAACTAGCGAGTTCTCGATTTTATTCTGCTCATCGTTTACGTATTGCTTGGCATTTCATGGCCGCTCCTTATCGAGTGGCTGCGGGCGCCTCCGGTGCGCAGTAGATGAAAGCGGGACGAGGTTTTAGTCGCCGGGCATCTTGCCCGGGTTATTAATCGTAGTTTTTTGTTGGATTTATAACGATGCCAACCATCAATCAATTGATTCGCAATCCACGCGTCGCTTTGACCGTGAAGAGCAAATCGCCGGCGCTGGAAAACAGCCCGCAAAAACGTGGCGTCTGCACACGTGTTTACACCACGACTCCAAAGAAGCCAAACTCGGCTCTGCGTAAAGTCGCTAAAGTTCGTCTGACCAATGGTTTCGAAGTTATTTCGTACATTGGCGGTGAAGGCCATAACCTGCAAGAGCATAGTGTTGTGCTGCTGCGCGGCGGTCGCGTCAAGGATTTGCCGGGTGTGCGTTACCACATGGTTCGCGGTGCCCTGGATACCCAAGGCGTTAAAGACCGTAAGCAATCGCGTTCGAAGTACGGTACCAAGCGCGCTAAAGCAGGCAAGAAGTAATAAGTTGTACGCAGCAAACCCAAGTTTCGCTCAGTGGCAACTAGCTAAGTGAATGTAGTCGACCGCATCTGGTCGAGTAAGTGGAGGACTATGATGGTCGTCCGCGAGTGTGCGAAGAACGCGCGCTCAACTGAAGATTGAAAGGAATTGATATGCCACGTCGTCGTGAAGTACCCAAGCGCGAAATTTTGCCAGATCCAAAATTCGGCAACACTGATGTCGCTAAATTTGTAAACGTGCTGATGCTGTCCGGTAAGAAATCGGTTGCAGAAAACATCATCTACGGTGCTTTCGAGCACATCGCAGCAAAATCGGGTAAAGATCCACTCGAAGTTTTTGCTACCGCAATCAACAACGCCAAGCCGTTGGTTGAGGTGAAATCCCGTCGCGTCGGTGGTGCAAACTACCAGGTGCCGGTTGAAGTTCGCCCAGTCCGTCGTATGGCCCTGTCCATGCGTTGGTTGCGTGAAGCTGCTAACAAGCGCAGCGAAAAATCGATGCCACAACGCCTCGGCGGTGAGCTGATGGAAGCGGCTGAAAGCCGCGGCGGCGCGATGAAAAAACGCGACGAAGTCCATCGTATGGCTGAAGCGAACAAAGCGTTCTCGCATTTCCGCTTCTAATATAAAGCCAGCTACCGCAAGGCGGCTGTCAAGCATCTGTTGTTCGAGGCCGGGCTCATTTTTGCAAAAAAATGCTGCTCGGTTTTGTCCATTCATTTAGGATTAATTATGGCCCGCAAGACCCCCATTGAGCGCTATCGTAATATCGGTATCTCCGCTCACATCGATGCAGGTAAGACGACCACGACCGAGCGCGTCCTGTTCTACACAGGCGTGAACCACAAGCTGGGCGAAGTCCATGATGGCGCTGCCACCACCGACTGGATGGCACAGGAGCAAGAGCGCGGTATCACGATTACCTCGGCTGCTGTTACGTGCTTCTGGAAAGGCATGGCTAACAACTTCCCAGCTCACCACATCAACATCATCGACACCCCAGGTCACGTTGACTTCACCATTGAAGTGGAACGTTCGATGCGCGTGTTGGATGGCGCCTGCATGGTTTACTGTGCAGTCGGCGGTGTGCAGCCACAATCGGAAACGGTATGGCGTCAGGCTAACAAGTACAAAGTGCCACGTCTGGCCTTCGTGAACAAGATGGACCGTACCGGCGCCAACTTCTTCAAGGTCTACGATCAGATGCGTTCGCGTCTGAAAGCCAACCCAGTACCTATTCAGATGCCTATCGGCGCTGAAGACGTCTTCACCGGTGTTATCGATCTGGTCAAGATGAAAGCGGTTATCTGGGACGACGCTTCGCAAGGCATGAAGTTTGAATACGGCGACATTCCTGCACACCTGGCCGCCGATGCTGCCAAGTGGCGCGAAAACATGGTTGAAGCCGCTGCTGAAGCGTCGGAAGACCTGATGAACAAGTACCTGGAAGAAGGCGACCTCTCGGAAGAAGAGATCAAGGCTGCCCTGCGTCAGCGTACCATCGCCAGCGAAATCGTTCCAATGTTGTGCGGTACCGCCTTTAAAAACAAGGGCGTGCAAGCCATGTTGGACGCGGTCATCGAGTACCTGCCATCGCCAATCGACATTCCACCTGTCCCAGGTCTGGACGAGGACGAGCAGCCAGTCGAGCGCGCAGCTGACGACAATGAGAAATTCTCGGCATTGGCGTTCAAGATCGCAACCGATCCGTTCGTGGGCCAGTTGTGCTTCATCCGTTGCTACTCGGGTACCCTGAATTCGGGCGACTCGGTGTTGAACTCCGTAAAGCAGAAGAAAGAGCGTATCGGCCGTATCGTGCAGATGCAAGCGAACGAACGCGAAGAAATCAAGGAAATGCGCGCTGGCGACATCGCCGCCGTTGTGGGTCTGAAAGACACCACCACTGGCGATACGCTTTGCGACGAAAAAGCCAGCGTAGTTCTGGAGCGCATGGTCTTCCCTGAGCCAGTGATTTCGCAGGCAGTCGAGCCAAAAACCAAGGCCGACCAGGAAAAAATGGGCCTGGCGCTGAACCGTCTGGCAGCAGAAGATCCATCGTTCCGCGTGCGTACCGATGAAGAATCGGGCCAGACCATCATCGCCGGTATGGGCGAGTTGCATCTGGACATCATCGTTGACCGCATGAAGCGTGAGTTCAACGTTGAAGCGACCGTCGGCAAGCCACAAGTGGCTTACCGCGAAACGATCCGTAAAGTGTGCGAAGAGTCGGAAGGCAAATTCGTCAAGCAATCGGGTGGTCGTGGTCAATACGGTCACGTGGTTCTGAAGATCGAACCGCAAGAACCGGGCAAGGGCTTCGAATTCGTTGACGCGATCAAGGGCGGTACCGTTCCTCGCGAATACATCCCTGCAGTTGAAAAAGGTGTGCGCGACACGCTGACTTCGGGCGTGATGGCTGGCTACCCAGTCGTTGACGTTAAAGTCACGCTGTTCTTCGGTTCGTACCATGATGTTGACTCGAACGAAAATGCATTCCGCATGGCCGCTTCGATGGCATTCAAAGATGGCTGCCGCAAAGCATCGCCAGTCATCCTGGAGCCGATGATGGCCGTGGAAGTGGAAACGCCGGAAGACTACGCCGGTACCGTGATGGGCGATCTGTCGTCGCGTCGCGGCATGGTGCAAGGTATGGATGAAATTGCTGGCGGTGGCGGCAAGATCATCAAGGCCGAAGTGCCTCTGTCGGAAATGTTCGGTTACGCCACGTCGTTGCGTTCGTCGACCCAAGGTCGTGCGACTTACACGATGGAATTCAAGCACTATGCTGAAGCACCTAAGCATGTGACTGAAGCAATCGTAAGCTCGAAAGCTAAGTAATAGAAGTTCCGGGCCGGCTTTCACGAGAATGCCGGTCCCTACATTTAAATCATTGTTCTAAGGAAGAATAAAATGGCAAAAGGTAAATTCGAACGGACCAAGCCGCACGTCAACGTCGGCACCATCGGCCACGTCGACCACGGTAAAACCACGCTGACCGCTGCAATCGCAACGGTTCTGTCGAAGAAATTCGGCGGCGAAGCTAAAGCATACGACCAGATCGATGCAGCACCAGAAGAAAAAGCGCGCGGTATCACGATTAACACGGCCCACGTCGAGTACGAAACGGAAACGCGTCACTACGCGCACGTTGACTGCCCAGGCCACGCCGATTACATCAAAAACATGATTACCGGTGCTGCGCAGATGGACGGCGCGATCCTGGTGTGCTCCGCAGCTGACGGCCCAATGCCACAGACCCGCGAACACATCCTGCTGGCCCGCCAAGTTGGCGTTCCATACATCATCGTGTTCCTGAACAAGTGCGACCTGGTCGACGATGCAGAGCTGCTGGAACTGGTTGAAATGGAAGTGCGCGAGCTGTTGTCGAAGTACGAATTCCCAGGCGACGACCTGCCAATCATCAAAGGTTCGGCACGTATGGCGCTGGAAGGCAAAGAAGGCGAAATGGGCGTTGACGCAGTGCTGCGTCTGGCCGATGCGCTGGATGCATACATCCCAACGCCAGAGCGCGCTGTTGATGGTGCTTTCCTGATGCCAGTGGAAGACGTGTTCTCGATCTCGGGTCGCGGTACCGTTGTGACCGGTCGTATCGAGCGCGGCATTGTTAAAGTCGGCGAAGAGATCGAAATCGTCGGTATCACCGATACCGTCAAAACGACTTGCACCGGCGTGGAAATGTTCCGCAAACTGCTGGACCAAGGTCAAGCTGGCGACAACGTTGGTCTGCTGCTGCGCGGCACCAAGCGTGAAGACGTGCAACGTGGTCAAGTTCTGGCAAAACCAGGCTCGATCAAGCCGCATGCACACTTCACCGGCGAGATCTATGTTCTGTCGAAAGACGAAGGCGGCCGTCATACGCCATTCTTCAACAACTATCGTCCACAGTTCTACTTCCGTACGACGGACGTAACCGGTTCGATCGAGTTGCCAGCAGACAAAGAAATGGTCATGCCAGGCGATAACGTGTCGATCACCGTCAAGCTGATCAACCCGATCGCGATGGAAGAAGGTCTGCGCTTCGCTATCCGCGAAGGCGGCCGTACCGTCGGCGCTGGTGTTGTTGCAAAAATCCTGGCTTAATTCTTAAGCCTGCATAAAAGAAGACGCGTCGTCGCCCGGCGCCCTTCTTTTTATTCAACTGCCGGGGTTGGCAAGCATTTTGGTGCTATCATGTCGACCCTGACGGTTGTTGCGTCAGAAATTCCCGTATGACCTCATTGCCGTGCAGACCGCGCGGTTCGTTCTTTTAAGGAAATATCATGTCGGCACCAAACCAAAAAATCCGTATCCGCCTGAAGGCTTTCGATTACAAACTGATCGACCAGTCCGCTCTGGAAATCGTTGAAACCGCGAAGCGCACCGGCGCAGTCGTCAAAGGCCCAGTACCACTGCCTACCCGTATTCAGCGTTTCGATGTGCTGCGTTCCCCGCACGTCAACAAAACTTCGCGCGATCAGTTCGAGATCCGTACGCACCAACGCCTGATGGACATCGTTGACCCAACGGACAAAACCGTTGACGCGCTGATGAAGCTGGACCTGCCAGCTGGTGTTGATGTCGAAATCAAACTGCAATAATAGTTTCAAGGGCAGCTGACAATACCGTAGCATCAGGTGTTGACAGCTGTTCCAGGCCGGCGGGGTGTCCCGCTGCCTGATGATGGGGCCGGGCCTGCTCACGATCGTGAGTGCGCCCGGCCCCATTGCTATTGGTGCATGCCCAACACGGGCGGACCCGGCGCGTGCGTGCAAAATTGCTTTACAGTGCTGCGGGCGGCCGATAAAGTTGCTGCATGCTTCATGCCCTCGATACCCACCTGTTAAATGCGACGCCCCGTAACCGCTTGCGCGGCTGGCTGCGCTTCCTGACCGAATTTTTGTATTTCGGCATCAAGGAGGCGAGGTCGTGCCTGTTCGTCGGGCTGTTTTTTGCTGCCGTGTTCCTGGTGCCGCGCGCCGGCCTGTTCGGCCTGCCACGCTATGACGTGCTGCTGCTGGCGGCGCTGGCGATCCAGGGCGCGATGCTGTGGAGTGGATTGGAAACGTGGGATGAACTGAAAGCCATCTGCCTGTTTCATGCGGTCGGCTTTGCGCTGGAGGTGTTCAAGGTGTCGGGCACGATCCAGTCGTGGAGTTATCCCGACTTTGCCTACAGCAAGGTGTTCGGCGTCCCCCTGTTTTCCGGCTTCATGTATGCGGCCGTCGGCAGCTACATCATCCAGACCTGGCGCCTGCTCGACATGAGGATCCGCCACCATCCGCCGTACTGGATGGCGGTGCTGATCGCGCTGCTGATCTACGCCAACTTCTTCACGCATCACTACATCGGCGATTACCGCTGGTACCTGGCTGCCTGCGCGCTGGGCTTGTACGCGCGCACCACCGTGGTGTTCCGCCCGCTCGACCGCGACCGCAGCATGCCCTTGCTGCTCGGTTTCGTGCTGGTCGGCTTCTTTATCTGGCTGGCTGAAAACATCAGCACCTTCTGGGGCGTATGGCGCTATCCGAACCAGCTTGGCGCCTGGTCGGTGGTGCATGTCAGCAAATGGAGTTCATGGTCGCTGCTGGTGGTGATGACGTTTACCATCGTGGCCCACCTCAAGCACATCAAGGCCAGCATCCACGTCGCCCAGCCGTAGGCCGGGCTCCGGGAGTTGCTTATTGCAGGCTGGCCGCGACGGCTTCAAAGCGTGCGCCCAGCGCCGCCTGCGGGCCGCCTTGCAGCTGTCTGGCGTACTGGCGCAGCACTTCCGCCGAATACGTGCGCGAGGCGGGCGACAGCTTCGGCAGCAGCGGCAGCACGCGTTCCAGATAGCCCGTGCCTTCCTGCCATTTGCCTTGCGCGGCCAGCGCCGACGCCAGTTCCACCATGCGGCGGCCGACGCGCGCATCGCTGCGTGGCTGCGCCGTTTCTTCCGTGGCCAGCGCTTGCCGGTACAGCTGCTCCGCTTCGGCATTCTTGCCCTGCAAGCGCTTGACGCGGCCCAGGTTGTACTGGCGCTGCGAGAGGATATCCGCGCTGGCCCCGGCTTGCTCGGCGCTCTGCAGCGCTTTTACGCAAGCCAGCTCTGCTTCGCCAAACTGGCCTTTGAGTTCGGCCGCGTTGCAGGCGTCTTGCTGTTCATTGGAGGTGGTGATCGTCGCTGGCGCCGCACAGGCGGCCAGCAGGCTGACAGCGCATAGCAAGCTGATGGTATGGGTCTTCATAGTCTCCTCGGACGGGTGTCAAACACGGTGTATCGGTGGAGTCATGCCATGATAAATATACTATAAGTTTTTTGGGGCTGGGCGGCTTTTCGCCGGCGCGCGGCAAGGCGCGCGATTGACGCCGCTTGCGTGCTTCAGGGATACTCCGGGTCTGTCCATTAATGCGTGCCGCCGCCATGTCCAAGACTGTCCTGATCGTGGAAGATGAACAGGCGATTGCCGACAGCATCGCCTATGCCTTGCGCACGGACGGCTTTACGCCGCGCCATGTGATGTTGGGCGAGCACGCCCTGGCCGCGCTGCGTCCAACGCCCGGCGAAGCCCCGCAGATGCCCGTTCTGGTGGTGCTCGACGTGGGCTTGCCCGACATGAGCGGGCTGGAAGTGTGCCGCCGGCTGCGCCAGTTTTCCGAGGTGCCGGTGATCTTCCTGACGGCCCGCAGCGACGAGATCGACCGTATCGTCGGCCTGGAAATCGGCGCCGACGATTACGTCACCAAACCGTTTTCGCCGCGCGAACTGGTGGCGCGCATCCGCGTCATCCTGCGCCGCGCCGGCGTCGTTCAGGTGCCCCGCGAGACTGGCATGACGATAGCCGCTGCCGTGACCGTGCCGGCACGCTTTGAATTGCGCGCGCTGGAGGCGAAAGTGCTATTTCACGGCCAGCCGCTGGACCTGACCCGCTATGAATACCTGCTGTTGAAAACCCTGCTCGAGCATCCGGGCCACGTGCTGTCGCGCGCGCAGCTGATGGAGCGCGTGTGGAGCGGTGCGCCCGACACGCTCGAGCGTACCGTCGATGCGCACGTCAAATCCTTGCGCGCCAAGCTGCGCGCCGTCGATGCGCAGATCGACCCCATCCACACCCACCGTGGCCTCGGCTACAGCCTGGCCGGCGCATGAAGATCGGCCTGCGCATCCTGCTCGGCTACTTCCTGATCGTGGGCCTGGCTGCCTGGTTCCTGCTGAATGTCTTCATGGAGCAGGTCAAGCCCGGCGTGCGCTCGACCCTGGAAGACACGCTGGTCGATACCTCGCAACTGCTGGCCAGCCTGGTGGCGCCCGACCTGAAGGCGGGCACGCTGGCGCAGTCGCCCGTGGCCGAACGCATGCAGGATTACGCGCGCCATGGCGTGGACGTCAATATCAATGGCGTGCGCAAGCGCACGCTCGATTACCGCATCACCATCACGGACCGGCACGGCATCGTGCTGTTCGATTCCAGCGGGCGCGACGTGGGGCGCGACTATTCGCGCTGGAATGACGTGTATCTCACCTTGCAGGGCAAGTATGGCGCGCGCAGCACGCGCAGCCGGCCTGATGACGAGATGTCGACGGTGATGCACGTGGCCGCACCGATTCGCGACGGCAATGAGGTGATCGGCGTGCTGACGGTGGCCAAGCCGAATGCCAGCGTGCAAGCCTTTGTCGAGCGCAGCCAGCGCAAGATACTGCAGCGTGGCGCCGTGCTGTTGCTGCTGTCGCTGCTGATCGGCCTGGCATTCGCCTGGTGGCTGCACCATGCGCTGGGCAAGCTGATGCATTACATCGGCGACGTGGAGGCGGGCCGCAAGGTGGCGCTGCCGGCGCTGGGCAAGAACGAGATCGGCACCCTGGGGCGTGCCCTCGAGGCGATGCGCACGCGCCTGGAGGGCAAGGAATATGTGGAGCAATTGATGCACACGCTGGCGCATGAATTGAAAAGCCCGATCGCCGCCATCCAGGCCTCGGCCGAGCTGCTGCAGGAAGACATGCCGCCGACCGAGCGCCGCCGGTTCCTGGCCAGTATCCTGGAACAGAATGCGCGCCAGCGGCAACTGATCGACAAGCTGCTGGCCCTCGTGCGCGTGGAAAAGCAGCAGCGCCTGGATAACCCCGAGCGCATCGCGCTGGCGCCCCTGCTGGCGCAAGTGGCGCAGGACGCGGCCGCCACCCTGCAGGCGCGCGGCGTGCGCCTGCAGCTGCAGGCCGACGAGGCGAATGTGGCCGGGGATGCCCTGCTGCTGCGCCAGGCGCTGGGTAACTTGCTCGACAACGCGGTCGGCTTTGCGCCACCGGGCAGCTGCATCGACCTGACGGCGCGGCGCCAGGGCATCCACGTGGAAATTGCCGTGCGCGACCGGGGCGAGGGCATCCCCGCGTATGCGATCGAGCGCGTCTTCGAGCGCTTCTATTCCTTGCCGCGCCCGAGCGCCGGCAAGAGCACGGGTCTTGGCCTGCCCTTTGTGCGCGAAGTGGCTTCCCTGCATGGCGGCACGGTCGAGGTACTCAATCATGCGGAAGGCGGCGCCTGCGCGCGCCTGTGCCTGCCAATAGCCTAGCGCTTTTTATTTGCCGGCTTCACACGGACTGCATCGTCAGCGCATACAGTTTTTTTACACTGGCCACCTTACTTCAAGGATGCGCCATGCAAAAAACTCTCTTAGTCAAAGCGTTGATCGTGTTCGGCCTGATGCTGCTGATCGGCCTGCCTTTGCTGATGATTCAGGAAACGATCAAGGAGCGGATGGAATTCCGCCAGGAAGCCGTCAACAGCATCGCCGCCGATTCGGTGCGCGAACAAACCATCATCGGCCCCATTCTGGTGATTCCCTATACGGAGCAGTATGAAGAGCGCGTGGAGGTGGCCAAGGGCGATGACAAGGAAGTGAAGTTACCCGTGCGCACGGAGTTGCTGCGCCGCACGGCGCAGCGCCGCTTGCTCGTGTATCCGAACGACCTGCAGATCAACGGCAATATCGAGACGGACCGCCGCTACCGCGGCATCCACCAGGTGCTGGTCTACAGCGGCCAGCACGCCTTCAAGGGTGACTTCACGGTGCCGGCCAGCAGCCAGCTGCCGCGCAAGTCGCCGGACTCGCGCGTGACCGTCGGTGCGCCTTTCGTGGCCTTGTCCATCGAGGACGTGCGCGGCATCCGCAATATCCCGAAAATCGACTGGGGCGGACAAAAGATCGAGTTCGAGCAGGGTACCGACCTGTTTGCCTTCCGCAGCGGCTTGCACGCGCCGCTGGGTGTCATGCCACTGGCGGCGGCGCAGCAGGTGCGCTTCAGCTTTGACCTGGGCCTCGATGGCATCGAACGCCAGCACTTCGTGCCGGTGGCCAAGAACAGCCAGATCCAGATCAAGTCGAACTGGCCCCATCCGCAATTTGGCGGGCGCTTCCTGCCGTCGCCGAAGAATCGCCAGATCGATGCCCGCGGTTTCAATGTGGCGTGGAATATCTCGTCGCTGGCCACCAATGCGCAAACGCAGCTGAGTTCCATCGAGGGAGAATTCAAGGTGCCCGACAGTGCGCCGCTGGGCCAGGTGGACCGCTTCAGTGTCGGTTTCATCGAGCCGGTGAACGTGTATTCGCAATCGGACCGGGCCACGAAATATGGCTTGCTGTTCGTGGCGCTGACCTTTGCCGCCTTCTTCATCTTTGAAATTTTGAAGAGTCTGCCGATCCACCCGGTGCAGTATTTGCTGGTGGGCCTGTCGCTGGTGATCTTCTTCCTGCTGCTGGTGGGGCTGGCCGAGCACATCGCCTTCCTCGCCGCCTATCTGGCCGCCAGCGCCGCCTGTATCGCCCTGACCAGCTTCTATCTGGTGCACGTGCTGCACAACATGTGGCGCGGCATCGGCTTCGGCGTGGCCCTGACCTTGCTGTATGGCGCCCTGTATGGCTTGCTCAGCTCTGAAAACAATGCGCTGGTGATGGGCAGCATTCTGTTGTTCGCCGTGCTGGCCGTCATCATGGTGGCAACGCGCAAGGTGGACTGGTATCAGATTGGCAAAGGAGTGCCGCAAGAGTAGGGGCTATGCGGGCGCCATGCGCCGCGATGCTTGCAGCCAGCCCGGACGGTGATGTGTCCGGGCTGTTTTTTTGGTGGGATACGTGCGGCACCGATAATTGGTAGTTGGTTGGTATTGTTTACGGTATTCTATTGGCATTGCTTTTTAAGTAATGGCAGGCGCCGCAGCGTCTGCCCGGGGCGGTGCGAGGATGGCGTGTCGTCCTGGTTGTTCTTCCATCTGATAAAACGGAGATGAAATATGATCAAGAAAACGATGGCTTTCCTGTTTGCGCTGGGCCTGAGCGCCTCGTATGCGTTTGCTGCCAGCGATGTCACGCAGTGCTACAGCGAGTGCGGACAAAAAGTGGCCAATTGCCGGGCGCACCTCGGTGGCAGCCCCATCTGCGAGGACTTGTACGGGCATTGCCTGAGCAACTGCCAGCAGTAAGCTTCCCGGGCATCGCGCCCGGGATGGGGGAGGGCAGGGGGCGCACGCCGCGGCGCGCCCTGTATGTTTCTGGCATCGCCCGTCAGGGCGCATGCCGCCGTGCTTTGCGCCCGTCTAATTGCCTTGCGGCAGCGTTTTTCAGGCCCGCCGACAACTCCCGCAGGGGCGTCGCGCAACACTTTGACATACCTCGTGTTAACTTGTTGCGTCAAGGGTTTTTGTGCTATATACTAGCCGGCTTCGGTATGGATTCGTCTTTTTTGAGTCCTACGTTACTTTGTAGTTAAACAAGCCCCGCCCAATCGCAGGTGGGAATGGAGAAAAAATGAGCCTAGGCCTTCTCGGTCGCAAGGTTGGTATGATGCGCATTTTCACGGATGAAGGGGATTCGATCCCGGTCACCGTGTTGGACGTATCGAACAACCGTGTTGCGCAAATCAAAACCCCTGAAACAGATGGTTACTCCGCTGTTCAGGTCGCATTCGGTCAACGTCGCGCTTCCCGCGTGACCAAGGCTGTTGCTGGTCATCACGCTAAAGCTGGTGTTGAAGCCGGTACTCTGTTGAAAGAGTTCCGTGTCGATGCTGCTAAAGCCGCTGAACTGAAAGCTGGCGATGTTGTCGCTGCTTCCCTGTTCGAAGTCGGTCAAAAGATCGACGTGCAAGGCGTTACCATCGGTAAAGGCTATGCAGGCGTTATCAAACGTTACCACTTCGCTTCTGGCCGTGCAACGCACGGTAACTCGCGTTCGCACAACGTTCCAGGTTCCATCGGTATGGCACAAGATCCAGGTCGCGTTTTCCCTGGTAAGCGCATGACCGGTCATCTGGGTGACGTTAACCGTACGATCCAGAACCTCGTGATCGCCCGTATCGATGCCGACCGTCAGCTGTTGCTGGTCAAAGGCGCGATTCCAGGTGCGAAAAATGGCCAGGTAGTTGTCTCGCCAGCCATCAAAACCAAAGCCAAGAAGGGAGCTTAAACGATGGAACTCAAGCTTCTGAATGCGCAAGGTCAAGCCGCCTCGAACGTTGCTGCAGCCGATACGATTTTCGGCCGTGACTACAATGAAGCGCTGATCCACCAAGTCGTCATCGCTTATCAAGCGAATGCACGTAGTGGTAACCGCAAGCAAAAAGACCGTGAAGAAGTTCACCACACGACGAAAAAGCCATGGCGCCAAAAAGGTACCGGCCGCGCTCGTGCTGGTATGTCGTCGTCGCCGCTGTGGCGCGGCGGTGGTCGGATTTTCCCGAACTCGCCTGACGAAAACTTCACCCACAAAGTGAACAAAAAAATGTATCGCGCAGGTATCTGCTCGATCCTGTCGCAGCTGGCTCGCGAAGAGCGCCTGATCGTCATCGACGATCTGACGATCGACGCGCCAAAAACCAAGCTGTTGTCGCAAAAATTGAACGGCCTGGGCTTTGATTCGGTTCTGATCATCACCGACGTTCTGAACGAAAACCTGGAACTGGCATCGCGCAACCTGCCTAACGTACTCGTCGTTGAGCCACGTCACGCAGACCCGATGTCCCTGGTGTTCTACAAGAAGATCCTGGTCACCAAAGCTGCATTGGCCAAGATTGAGGAGATGCTGGCATGAGCGCGATTTTGAAACATAGCGAAGAACGCTTGATGAAGGTGCTGTTGGCGCCCGTGATTTCCGAAAAGGCCACCATGGTCGCGGAAAAGAACGAGCAAATTGTATTCCGCGTACTGCCGGATGCAACCAAGCCTGAAATCAAGGCAGCGGTCGAACTGCTGTTCAAGGTTGAAGTTCTGTCCGTGCAAACTGCAAACCGCGAAGGTAAGCAAAAACGCACCGGCAAGTTCAACGGTCGTCGTAACCATACCAAGCGTGCTTTCGTGTGCCTGAAGCCTGGCCAGGAAATCAACTTCTCCGAGGAGGCTGCATAATGGCACTCGTTAAGATGAAACCAACCTCGCCAGGCCGTCGCGGCATGGTGAAGGTGGTGAATGCCGACCTGTACAAAGGTCGTCCGTTCGCTGCCCTGGTTGAAAAGAAATCCAAGACCGCTGGTCGTAACAACAACGGTCACATCACCACCCGTCATATCGGTGGTGGTCATAAGCAACACTACCGCTTGATCGACTTCAAGCGCACCAAAGATGGTATTCCAGCGAAAGTGGAACGTATCGAATACGATCCAAACCGCACCGCGAATATCGCTCTGCTGTGCTACGCCGACGGCGAACGTCACTACATCATCGCAACCAAAGGCATGGCCGTTGGCGACAGCGTGATGAACGGTTCGGAAGCACCGATCAAATCGGGTAACTGCTTGCCAATCCGTAACATCCCAGTCGGTACCGTGATGCATTGCGTCGAAATGCTGCCAGGTAAAGGTGCCCAAATGGCACGTACCGCTGGCGCTGGCGTTGTGCTGATGGCACGTGAAGGTACCTACGCTCAAGTGCGTCTGCGCTCGGGTGAAGTACGTCGCGTGCACATCGAGTGCCGTGCAACGGTTGGTGAAGTCGGCAATGCCGAGCACAGCCTGCGTAAAATCGGTAAAGCTGGTGCGATGCGCTGGCGCGGTGTTCGTCCTACCGTTCGCGGTGTGGTCATGAACCCGGTCGATCACCCGCACGGTGGTGGTGAAGGTAAAACAGCAGCTGGTCGTCATCCAGTTTCGCCTTGGGGCCAACAGACTAAGGGTAAGAAAACACGCAGCAACAAGCGTACTACTTCCATGATCGTCTCGCGCCGCGGCAAGAAATAAGGGGTAGCACATGACACGTTCATTGAAAAAAGGGCCGTTCTGTGACGCCCACCTGGTGAAAAAAGTTGAAGCCGCGCAAGCAGCCAAAGACAAAAAGCCAATCAAAACCTGGTCGCGTCGTTCGACAATCATGCCTGACTTTATCGGCCTGACGATCGCGGTTCATAACGGCAAGCTGCACGTGCCGGTTTATGTTTCCGAAAACATGGTTGGTCACAAGCTCGGCGAATTCGCACTGACCCGTACGTTCAAGGGCCATGCAGCTGACAAAAAGGCTAAGAAATAATGGAAACTAAAGCTATCCTCAAAGGTGTGCGCCTGTCGGACCAAAAGGGCCGCCTGGTTGCTGACCTGATCCGTGGCAAGAAAGTTGACGCTGCACTCAACATCTTGCAATTCAGCCCGAAAAAAGGTGCTGCGATCATCAAACGCGTTCTGGAATCCGCTATTGCGAATGCCGAGCACAATGATGGCGCGGACATCGACGAATTGTTCGTGAAAACGATCTACGTCGAAAAGGGCCCGGTCCTGAAGCGCTTCACCGCGCGTGCAAAAGGCCGTGGCGACCGTATTTCGAAACAATCCTGTCACGTTTACGTGACTGTCGGTAACTAAGGAGCCACGATGGGTCAGAAAATTCATCCAACCGGTTTCCGTCTGGCGGTCACCCGTAACTGGGCTTCGCGCTGGTATGCAGGCAACGGTAATTTCGCTGCCATGCTGAACGAAGACTTGAAAGCACGTGCTTACCTGAAAAAGAAACTGAAGAACGCTTCCGTTGGCCGCATCGTTATCGAGCGCCCAGCCAAGAACGCGCGCTTCACGATCTACAGCTCGCGTCCAGGCGTGGTCATTGGTAAAAAAGGCGAAGACATCGAAGTACTGAAGTCGGCGCTGACCAAGATCATGGGCGTACCTGTTCACGTGAACATCGAAGAAATTCGCAAGCCAGAAATCGACTCGCAACTGATCGCCGATTCGATCGCTCAGCAGCTGGAAAAACGGATCATGTTCCGCCGCGCCATGAAGCGTGCAATGCAAAATGCAATGCGCCTGGGTGCTCTCGGTATCAAGATCATGTCGTCCGGCCGTCTGAACGGTATCGAAATCGCACGTAAAGAGTGGTACCGCGAAGGCCGCGTGCCTCTGCATACCCTGCGCGCCGATATCGACTACGGTACCAGCGAAGCGTCGACCACCTACGGCATCATCGGTGTCAAGGTGTGGGTATACAAAGGTGACCGCGCGCCTAACGGCGATGCACCAGTCATCGATACCCCAGCTGACGAGAAGAAAAGCCGCGGCCCACGCCGTGACGATGGCAAGCCAGCTGGCCGTCCACGTCCAGCCGGTGCCGGTGCGAAACCATCCACAGCACCAGGTGCACGTGTGCGTACCGCCGCTAAACCGGCCGCCGCAGCAGCACCAGCTGAGAAAGCAGGAGAATAATCATGCTGCAACCAGCACGCAGAAAGTATCGTAAAGAGCAGAAAGGCCGTAATACCGGTATTTCGCACAGCCGCGGCACCGCCGTGTCGTTTGGCGAATTCGGTCTGAAGGCAGTTGCGCGCGGTCGTATCACTGCGCGTCAAATTGAAGCGGCGCGTCGTGCAATGACGCGTCACATCAAGCGCGGTGGCCGTATCTGGATCCGTATTTTCCCGGACAAACCGATTTCGAACAAACCGGCTGAAGTCCGTATGGGTAACGGTAAAGGTAATCCTGAGTACTACGTCGCTGAAATTCAGCCAGGCAAAGTACTGTATGAAATGGATGGCGTTGATGAAGCGCTGGCACGGGAAGCATTCCGTCTTGCCGCCGCTAAACTGCCACTGGCGACGACGTTTGTCATCCGCCAAGTCGGCCAATAATTGGAGTTGTATATGAAAGCATCTGAACTCCGCGGCAAGGACCAGCCAGCTCTGCAAAAAGAGCTGAATGACCTGTTGAAGGCACAGTTCGGCCTGCGCATGCAAATCGCTACGCAGCAGCTGAGCAACACTTCGCAGCTCAAGAAGGTACGCCGCGATATCGCGCGTGTGAAGACGGTAATGAATCTGAAGGAAGCCAAATGAACGAACCAGTGAAACAGTCGCTCAAGCGCACGCTGATCGGTAAAGTGGTTTCGGACAAGATGGACAAGACCGTTACCGTTCTGATCGAGCGCCACGTAAAACATCCTTTGTATGGCAAGATCATCATGCGCTCGAACAAGTATCACGCGCATGACGAGACCAACCAAGTCAAGGCCGGTGATACGGTCGAGATCCAGGAAGGTCGCCCGATCTCCAAAACGAAGGCATGGACGGTGACACGTGTGGTTCAAGCCGCACCAACCGTTTAAATAAAAACCACCGTTTCGGCGGTGGGTTTTAATTAGTACTTGCAGGCCCGCAAATTGTATGTAATACTTGCGGGCTTCGTTCATGTAACGCCGCAAAGTGTCTGGCCACAGACAGTAGCATTCGCGGTCAGTTGATGTATGAAGGTCATGCACCCAAACAGTGAAGCCCAGCAGGGCGGCTCTGGCGGGACCAAGACTGACCGTGGGTCTACATTGTGTGGATTCTTCGGCTTAAGTTGGGAAAGAGAATACTATGATTCAAACTGAAAGCCGGCTCGAAGTGGCTGACAATACCGGTGCCAAAGAAGTAATGTGCATCAAGGTATTGGGCGGCTCCAAGCGCCGTTATGCTGGCATTGGCGATGTGATCAAGGTAACCGTTAAGGTTGCTGCGCCACGTGGCCGTGTCAAAAAAGGTGAAATTTATAACGCCGTGGTTGTGCGCACCGCTAAAGGTGTTCGCCGCCAAGACGGTTCCCTGGTGAAGTTCGACGGCAATGCCGCCGTTCTGTTGAACGCCAAGCTGGAACCGATCGGTACCCGTATTTTTGGACCTGTCACGCGCGAACTGCGCACTGAGAAGTTCATGAAAATCGTGTCCCTGGCACCGGAAGTCCTGTAAGGAGTCGTAATGGATAAGATTCGTAAAAACGACGAAGTCATCGTTCTGACCGGGAAAGACAAGGGCAAACGTGGTGTGGTACAGCAGCGTATCGATGCTGAACATATCGTGGTTGACGGCATTAACATCGCTAAAAAAGCGACTAAGCCAAACCCGATGACTGGCGTAACTGGTGGTATCGTCGATAAGACCATGCCAATTCACGTGTCCAACGTTGCATTGTTTAATGCAGCGACTGGCAAGGCAGATCGCGTGGGTTTCAAAGAAGTGGACGGCAAGAAAGTTCGCATCTTTAAATCCTCCGGCGAAGTAGTGAAGGCTTAAGAAATCATGGCACGTCTCCAAGAATTCTATAAAGAAAAAGTCGTTGCCGACCTGACCAGCAAGTTTGGTTACAAGTCGGTAATGGAAGTTCCACGTCTGACCAAGATCACCCTGAACATGGGTGTTGGTGAGGCTATCGCGGATAAAAAAGTTCTCGAGCACGCAGTTGCTGACTTGACCAAGATCGCCGGCCAGAAGCCAGTGACCACCAAGTCCCGCAAAGCGATCGCAGGCTTCAAAATCCGTGAAGGTTACCCGATCGGTACGATGGTCACCCTGCGCGGCGCTCGCATGTACGAGTTCCTGGATCGCTTCATTACCGTGGCTCTGCCGCGCGTACGCGATTTCCGTGGTGTGAACGGCCGTGCATTTGATGGTCGTGGCAACTACAACATCGGTGTCAAGGAACAGATCATTTTCCCTGAAATCGAATACGACAAGATTGACGCGTTGCGCGGTATGAATATCAGCATCACGACAACCGCTAAGACCGATGACGAAGCCAAAGCTTTGCTCGCCGCCTTTAAATTCCCTTTCAGGAACTGATCATGGCCAAACTGTCACTGATTAATCGTGAGATCAAGCGTGCTGACCTGGTGGCGAAATTCGCCCCTAAGCGCGAAGCTCTCAAGGCCATCGTCGATGACCAATCGAAATCGGAAGAAGAGCGCTACGAAGCTCGCCTGAAATTGCAGGCGCTGCCACGTAACTCGAACCCGACGCGTCAACGTAACCGTTGCGCCATCACTGGTCGTCCGCGCGGCACATTCCGTAAATTCGGTCTGGGTCGTATCAAGCTCCGTGAATTCGCCATGCGTGGTGAAATTCCGGGTATGACAAAAGCAAGCTGGTAATAGGAGAATATGCAATGAGTATGAGCGATCCTATCGCCGATATGCTGACCCGCATTCGCAATGCACAAGGCGTGCAAAAGACGACCGTGGCCATGCCATCGTCGAAAGTCAAAATTGCGATTGCCAGCGTCCTGAAGGACGAGGGTTACATTGAAGATTTCGCTGTTGCCGAAGCTGGTGGCAAAGCGGAACTGAAAATCGGTTTGAAGTATTATGTTGGCCGTCCCGTTATTGAGCGCTTGGAGCGCGTGTCCCGTCCGGGTCTGCGCGTCTACAAGGGTAAAGACGAGATCCCTGTTGTGATGAATGGCTTGGGTGTGGCGATCGTGTCGACTCCGCAAGGCGTCATGACTGACCGCAAAGCACGCGCTACCGGTGTCGGCGGCGAAGTTATTTGCTACGTGGCTTAAGGAGTTACACATGTCTCGAGTAGCTAAAATGCCTATCGTAGTGCCAGCTGGCGCCGAAGTCGCCATCTCCGCACAAGCGATCACCGTAAAAGGCCCGCTGGGCGTACTTTCCCAGGCCCTCACCGGCCAGGTTAAAGTGGAAAACAATGCAGGAACCCTGAGTTTCGACGTGGCGAACGACAGCCGCGAAGCCAATGCCATGTCCGGCACGCTGCGCGCACTGGTCAACAACATGGTTGTTGGCGTCACCAAGGGTTTCGAGAAAAAGCTGAACCTGGTAGGCGTGGGTTACAAGGCGCAAGCTCAAGGCGACAAGTTGAATCTGTCCCTGGGTTTCTCGCACCCTGTAGTGCATGACATGCCAGCCGGCGTTACCTGCGCAACACCAACCCCGACCGAGATCCTGATTAAAGGTATCGACCGTCAACAGGTTGGCCAGGTAGCCGCTGAAGTTCGTGCTTACCGCGCTCCTGAGCCTTATAAAGGCAAGGGCGTTCGCTATGCGGACGAAGTGGTTAAGCTTAAAGAAACCAAGAAGAAGTAATTAGGGGCTGACGATGGATAAGAAAGAATCACGGCTTCGCCGCGGACGCCAAACCCGCATCAAGATTGCGGAATTGAAAGTAAATCGCTTGTCGGTGCATCGCACCAACCTGCACATTTACGCCAACCTGATCAGCCCGGACGCTAAAGTCCTGGTTTCGGCCTCGACGGCTGAAGCGGAAGTTCGCGCTGAACTGGCAGGCCAATCCGGCAAAGGCGGCAATGCCGCTGCTGCAGCCTTGATCGGCAAGCGCGTCGCTGAAAAAGCGTTGAAAGCAGGGATTACCGAAGTTGCGTTTGACCGCTCCGGTTTCCGTTACCACGGCCGTGTGAAAGCGTTGGCAGAAGCCGCACGCGAAGCCGGTCTGAAGTTCTAAGGATCAATCATGGCAAAAATGCAAGCAAAAATGCAAAGCGACAAGCCGGATGATGGCATGCGCGAAAAAATGATCGCGATCAACCGCGTGACCAAAGTGGTCAAGGGTGGTCGTATCATGGGTTTCGCCGCGCTGACCGTAGTTGGTGATGGCGATGGCCGCGTCGGCATGGGCAAGGGCAAATCGAAAGAAGTGCCAGTTGGCGTGCAGAAGGCAATGGAAGAAGCCCGTCGCAACCTGATCAAAGTACCGCTCAAAAACGGTACCTTGCATCACACGGTTGTTGGTCGTCACGGCGCCTCCAAGGTCCTGATGAACCCAGCTAAGCCTGGTACTGGCGTTATCGCTGGTGGCGCAATGCGCGCTATCTTCGAAGTGATGGGCGTGACGGACGTGGTGGCGAAATCCACCGGTTCGAACAACCCATACAACCTGGTACGCGCTACGCTGGACGGCCTGTCGAAAATGAGCACTGCTTCCGATATCGCTGCCAAACGCGGCAAGTCGGTCGAAGACATTCTGGCTTAAGGTGGACAAAATGACAAACACAGTCAAAGTGCAATTGGTCAAGGGCTTGATCGGTACGCGCGAATCGCATCGCGCTACCGTGCGCGGTCTGGGTCTGCGTCGTGTAAATTCGGTTTCCGAATTGCAAGACACCCCATCCGTACGCGGCATGATCAATAAAGTATCGTATCTCGTTAAAGTTGTCGGGTAAGCCTTCGGGCTTACACGAACGGAGCAAATCATGGAATTGAATACTATTGCACCAGCCGAAGGCGCTAAGCACTACAAGCGTCGCGTCGGTCGCGGTATCGGCTCCGGCCTGGGTAAAACCTCGGGTCGTGGTCACAAAGGTCAGAAATCGCGTTCGGGCGGCTTTCATAAAGTCGGTTTCGAAGGCGGTCAGATGCCTCTGCAACGCCGTCTGCCTAAGCGCGGTTTCAAATCGATGCACGCAACCTTCAAAGCTGAAGTGCGCCTGTCCGATCTGAACAACCTGGCTGTTGGCGATGTCGACATTCTGGTCTTGAAGCAAGCTGGCGTTCTGGGCGTGTTGGCCCGTGACGTGCGCGTGATCTTGTCCGGCGAAATCACCAAAGCGGTGAATTTGAAGGGCTTGAAAGTGTCCGCTGGCGCGAAAGCAGCCATCGAAGCAGCCGGCGGCTCGGTAGCCTGAGTTGACCGCTAACAGCTTGATCGGAGCGAAAATTGGCGACTAATCCACAACTTGCTAAAAGTGCAGCGGCCGGTTTCCCTTGGGGACGGCTCTGGTTTTTGCTTGGCGCATTGGTGGTTTATCGTATCGGTGCTCACGTCCCGGTTCCCGGGATTGACCCGACACAATTAGCCTCGCTGTTCAAGGAGCACGAAGGCGGCGTCCTGGGCATGTTCAACATGTTCTCGGGCGGTGCCTTGTCTCGTTTTACAGTGTTTGCGCTGGGTATCATGCCTTATATCTCGGCCTCGATCATCATGCAATTGCTGTCGATCGTGTCACCGCAGATGGAAGCGTTGAAAAAAGAAGGCGAAGCAGGTCGTCGCAAGATCACCCAGTACACCCGGTATTTCACGGTTGCCCTGGCACTGTTCCAAGCGTTAGGCATTGCAGTCGCACTGGAGTCGCAAGCTGGTCTGGTGTTGGAACCTGGTCTTGCATTCCGCTTC
Organism: Janthinobacterium lividum; assembly: GCF_034424625.1. Lineage (NCBI taxonomy): Bacteria > Pseudomonadati > Pseudomonadota > Betaproteobacteria > Burkholderiales > Oxalobacteraceae > Janthinobacterium > Janthinobacterium lividum. The sequence continues at coordinate 730,792 of NZ_CP139976.1, forward strand.
GTGACGGTCGTCACTTTGTTGACCGGAACAATGTTTTTGATGTGGTTGGGTGAGCAAATTACCGAGCGTGGCTTGGGGAATGGCATCTCGATCATCATTTTTGCCGGGATTGCAGCAGGTCTGCCGTCGGCGTTGGGTGGCTTGTTCACTCAGGTGTCGAATGGTTCGATCGGCAGCTTCAGCGCGATTTTCATCGTGATCCTGGTAGCACTGGTAACGTACTTCGTTGTATTCGTTGAACGTGGTCAGCGCAAAATATTGGTCAATTACGCGAAGCGCCAGGTAGGCAACAAGATTTATGGCGGTCAAACCAGCCATTTGCCGTTGAAGCTGAACATGGCCGGCGTGATCCCGCCGATCTTTGCTTCTTCGATCATCTTGTTCCCGGCCACTATCGTGGACTGGTTTTCAAAGGGCGCCGACAACGCTAACCCTGCGGTGCGGTTCTTGAAAGATTTGGCAGCATCGATGGGGCCTGGTGAGCCTATCCATGCGCTGTTGTACGCAGTGGCGATCGTGTTTTTCTGTTTCTTCTATACAGCGCTGGTCTTTAACAGCAAGGAAACAGCGGATAACTTGAAGAAAAGCGGTGCGTTCATTCCCGGGATCCGTCCAGGCGAGCAGACAGCCCGTTACATCGACAAGATCCTGACACGCTTGACACTTGCCGGCGCAGTCTACATCACCCTGGTGTGTTTATTGCCGGAATTTATGCAAGCCCAGTGGAAAGTACCATTCTATTTCGGCGGTACTTCTTTATTGATTATTGTAGTTGTCACCATGGATTTCATGGCGCAAGTACAGAACTACGTGATGTCGCAGCAATATGATTCGCTGCTGCGCAAAGCAAATTTCAAGGGCGGAATTCCGACGCGTTAAGCGCGGTAAACATACCGAATGGCAAAAGACGACGTCATACAGATGCAGGGCGAGATTCTTGAGAATCTCCCAAATGCAACATTTCGAGTGAAGCTGGAGAACGGACACGTGGTGCTCGGGCATATTTCAGGTAAAATGCGGATGAACTATATTCGCATTCTCCCTGGAGACAAGGTGACGGTGGAGTTGACGCCGTATGACCTGAGCCGAGCCCGCATTGTGTTCCGTACCAAGTAACACACTGAATCAAACCAAAGAAGCGAAAGAAAGAGCCCAAAAATGAAAGTTCTCGCATCAGTCAAGCGGATCTGCCGCAACTGCAAGATCATCAAGCGCAAAGGCGTAGTCCGCGTTATCTGCGTGGAACCACGTCACAAGCAGCGTCAAGGTTAATCGAGGAATAACAAATGGCACGTATTGCAGGGGTTAATATCCCAAATCATCAGCATACCGTTATCGGCCTGACGGCCATCTACGGTGTGGGCCGTCCACGCGCAGAGAAAATCTGTGCATCGACCGGTGTAGCAACCAACAAAAAGATCAAAGATCTGGATGACAGCGAACTGGAAAAGCTGCGCGATGAAGTAGGTAAATTCATCGTCGAAGGCGATCTGCGTCGTGAACTGTCCATGAACATCAAGCGTTTGATGGATCTGGGTTGCTACCGCGGCATGCGTCATCGTAAGGGTCTGCCTTGCCGTGGCCAGCGTACGCGTACGAACGCACGTACCCGCAAGGGACCGCGTAAAGCCGCTCAATCGCTGAAAAAATAATCCGCTAGGGAATAATTATGGCTAAGTCGCAAAATAACGCCGCATCAGCACGCGTGCGTAAAAAAGTTAAAAAGAACGTCGCTGAAGGCATCGCACATGTCCACGCTTCGTTCAATAACACCATCATTACCATCACCGATCGTCAAGGCAATGCCTTGTCGTGGGCTACCTCCGGCGGTGCAGGCTTCAAGGGTTCGCGTAAATCGACCCCGTTCGCAGCGCAGGTCGCCGCGGAAGCCGCTGGTAAAGTGGCTGTTGAGTGTGGCGTGAAGAACCTGGAAGTACGTATCAAGGGCCCAGGTCCTGGTCGTGAATCCGCCGTTCGCGCGCTGAACAACCTGGGCATCAAGATCACCGAGATCCAGGACGTGACGCCGGTACCGCACAACGGTTGCCGTCCACCGAAACGTCGTCGTATCTAAGATAGTGTTGCAGAGGGCGCTTCGGCGCCAGCTGCTTTGCTGTCTGTTGTAACTCAGTACAGTTGTGTGAAAACGCTGGAGCAGGGAGCCGGAAACGGTTATACTGCCCGGCTGTTCTTGCCTGTCAAATTCTGTTTGACGGGTTTTTCGTTTTCAGCCACCGTCTGATTGAAACCAAATCAGACTAGCGCCTAACCGCATCAGTGTGTTTGATCATGCATGTGGCTGGGGCGTTATCATTTAAAAAAAGGAAGTATCGTGGCACGTTATATCGGACCTAAAGCAAAACTTTCCCGCCGTGAAGGTACAGACCTGTTCCTGAAGAGCGCACGTCGCTCGCTGGACAGCAAGTGCAAACTGGACGTCAAGCCAGGCCAACACGGTGTCAAATCCGGCGCCCGCACCTCGGACTACGGTAACCAACTGCGCGAAAAGCAAAAAGTCAAGCGCATGTACGGCGTGCTGGAACGTCAATTCCGCCGCTACTTCGCTGAAGCAGACCGTCGTAAAGGCAACACCGGCGAAACGCTGTTGAAGTTGCTGGAAACGCGTCTGGACAACGTTTGCTACCGCATGGGCTTTGGCTCGACCCGCGCTGAAGCGCGTCAATTGGTCAGCCACAAAGCGTTCACCGTGAACGGTATCGTTGTGAACATCGCTTCGTACGCAGTCAAAGTTGGCGACATCGTTGCTGTTCGTGAAAAATCGAAAAAGCAAGTGCGTATCGTTGAAGCACTGTCGCTGGCTGAACAAGTTGGTATGCCTAGCTGGGTTTCGGTTGATGCCAAGAAAATGGAAGGTACTTTCAAGTCCCTGCCAGAGCGTAACGAAATCGCTAACGACGTCAACGAATCGCTGATCGTCGAGCTGTACTCGCGTTAATAGCAGTTAGCACCATCACCGCCCACTCGTTTTCTTTCGGGTGGGCGTTTTACTAATGCCATCAGCCTTATCGGTGTAATGAGCCGAGGGTATTGAAAAGGACATTTCATGCAAAACAGTTTGTTGAAGCCACGTATTATCGATGTTGAAGCTCTCGGTGCAGGTCACGCCAAGGTCGTGATGGAACCGTTCGAGCGCGGCTATGGCCACACATTGGGTAACGCGTTGCGCCGCGTTCTGCTGTCGTCGATGGTAGGCTACGCGCCGACCGAAGTGACGATCGCTGGCGTCGTCCACGAATATTCCTCCCTCGATGGCGTGCAAGAAGACGTCGTCGATCTGTTGCTGAACTTGAAGGGTGTGGTTTTCAAAGTCCACAACCGCGATTCGGTAACCCTGACCCTGAAAAAAGAAGGCGAAGGCGCCATCCTGGCCTCCGATATCGACCTGCCGCATGACGTCGAACTGATCAACCCTGACCACGTGATCGCCCACCTGACCGCTGGTGGCAAGCTGGACATGCAGATCAAGGTTGAAAAAGGCCGCGGCTACGTTCCTGGTAACGTGCGTCGCCTGTCCGAAGACACGAACAAGACCATCGGCCGCATCATCCTGGATGCGTCGTTCTCGCCAGTGCGCCGCGTATCGTACTTCGTTGAATCGGCCCGCGTTGAACAGCGTACCGACCTGGACAAGCTGATCATCAACATCGAAACCAACGGCGTGATCTCGCCGGAAGAAGCGATCCGCCAGTCGGCCCGCGTCCTGGTGGACCAGTTGAATGTGTTCGCTGCCCTGGAAGGCACGGAAGCCGCCGCCGAAGCGCCATCGCGCGCTCCGCTGGTCGATCCTATCCTGTTGCGTCCAGTCGACGACCTGGAGTTGACCGTGCGTTCGGCGAACTGCCTGAAAGCGGAAAACATCTACTACATCGGCGACCTGATCCAACGTTCGGAAAACGAACTGCTGAAAACGCCAAATCTGGGCCGCAAGTCCCTGAACGAAATCAAGGAAGTGCTGGCATCGCGCGGCTTGACCTTGGGCATGAAGCTGGAAAACTGGCCGCCTGCCGGCCTGGAAAAGTAATCGCAGTAAAAGCAAGTTGTAGCAAACTGCCTGGGACAGGTGTCCCAGGCTTTTATTTTGTAGTACCAAACCGGTCCGCGGCTGTAAGGGGTTTCCCACTCAGCTGATCGAAGAACTGGAATTTAAACACTCACCGAAAGGATTTATCATGCGTCACGGTCACGGCCTCCGTAAACTGAATCGTACCTCGTCCCACCGTCTGGCAATGCTGCGCAACATGACAGTATCGCTGCTGCGTCACGAAGCGATCAAAACCACCCTGCCAAAAGCAAAAGAACTGCGCCGCGTTGTCGAGCCAATTCTGACCCTGGGCAAAACCGACTCCCTGGCAAACAAGCGTCTGGCCTTCAACCGCCTGCGCGACCGTGAAATGGTCGTCAAACTGTTCGCTGAACTGGGCCCACGTTTCGCCAACCGTAACGGTGGTTATGTGCGTATCCTGAAAATGGGTTTCCGCGTCGGCGATAACGCTCCTATGGCGTTCGTTGAACTGATGGATCGTCCAGATACGACCGAAGCAGTTGAAGTTGCTGGCGAGTAATCCCAGTAATTGCTTCAATGAAAGCCAGGCCTAGCCTGGCTTTTTTGTTTTCTGCTGCAGCTATCCTTGCTGCGGTGTACTATTCTTCTTTCGCGCCGGCCCTGCAGCCACTGCACGCCCCGCGCGTCCTCTGTCGAATGGTTGAAAAGGTAGTTCATGTCCCGTTTCCCCTCCAGCGCCACCGCGCGCGCCGCTCCCCTACATCAACTGCTGATCTGGTTTGCCACCTGTTTGCTGCTGGCCATGGCCGTCTTTGGCGCGGGTCAAGCCCGCGCCGACGATGAATTCCTCGACCCCGAGCTGGCCTTCAAGTTTTCCGCCCGCATGCAGGATCCGGCCACCATCGCCGTCACGTATGTGATTGCAGATGGCTACTATATGTACCACGAGCGCTTCAAGTTCGAGGCCGTGGGCGCCAAGCTGGGCACGCCGGTGTATCCGGCTGGCAAGGTCAAGTTCGACGATACCTTCCAGAAGAACGTGGAAACCTTCCGCAAGACCCTCACCATCACGATTCCCGTGGAAGCTGCCGGGCCGTTTACCTTGAAAGCGACGGGACAGGGCTGCTCCGACAAGGGCCTGTGCTATGCGCCGCAGGATGCGACAGCCCAGCTGGTGGGCGGTGGCGGCGGCCAGAGCATGGCGCCGGGCGGCTTGCCGTCGAAGTTTGCCCTGCCGGCCGCGCCCGCAGTCGACACGGCGGCCGTCAACGGCCCGCAGGCGCAAGCGTCGCCTGGCGTGTCCGTGATGAGCATTCCGCAGGCCGACATCACCAGCACGCCCGAGCCGGTCGCGGCGGCGCCCGTGGCGGCAAGCCCCGCGCCCGCGCAAAGCGAGATGGGCAAGATCGAAGCGGCCCTGAAGGGCGGCAAGCTGCTCGTCATCGTGCCCCTGTTCATGCTGCTGGGCCTGGGCCTCGCATTTACGCCGTGCGTGCTGCCGATGGTACCGATTTTGTCGTCGATCATCATCGGCGATGGCGGAAAGGTCAGCCGCTCACGCGGCTTGTTGCTGTCGCTGACGTACGCGCTGGGCATGGCCATCGTCTACACGGCGCTGGGCGTGGCGGCCGGTCTGGCGGGCGAAGGCTTGGCGGCCCAGCTGCAGAACCCGTGGGTGCTGGGTTTCTTTGCCTTGTTGATGGCGGGCCTGGCGCTGTCGATGTTCGGCTTGTATGAACTGCAAGTGCCGGCTTTCCTGCAAGGCAAGCTGACGTCCGTATCGAACCAGCAATCTTCGGGCCGCCTGGCGGGCGTGTTCGTCATGGGCGCCATTTCCGCCCTGATCGTGGGTCCATGCGTGGCCGCGCCGCTGGCCGGCGCCTTGCTGTACATCAGCCAGACGCGCGACGTCGTCATCGGCGGCAGCGCCCTGTTTGCCATGGCGGTGGGCATGAGCGTGCCTTTGCTGCTGGTGGGCGTGTCGGCTGGCACCTTGCTGCCCCGTGCCGGCGCCTGGATGGATGCCGTCAAGCGCTTCTTTGGCGTGCTGCAACTGGGCGTGGCCTGGTGGCTCGTCTCGCCCGTGCTGCCGGGCGCCGTGCAGATGCTGGGCTGGATGGTCTTGTTCGTCGGCTATGGCATGTATTTGTTGGTGGGCAAGAGCGGCGCGAAGAACGCCTGGGTAGCCAAGGCCTTCGGCCTCGTGTTTGCCTTGCTGGGCGCGATGCAATTGGTGGGTGTCGCCAGCGGTGGCCGCGACCCGCTGGCACCGCTGGCCCACCTGGGCGGCGGGCAGGTGCATGCCCAACCGTTTACGCGCGTGAAGACCGTGGCGCAGCTGGACGCGGCGCTGGCGCAGCTCAATGGCAAGCCGGCCCTGCTGGACTTTTATGCGGACTGGTGCGTGTCGTGCATCGAGATGGAAAAACTGACCTTCGTCGATCCCTCCGTGCGCGAGAAGATGGGGCAAGCCGTGCTGCTGCAAGTGGACGTGACGGCCAATGATGCGGACGACAAGGCCATGCTGAAACGTTTCCAGCTGTTCGGCCCGCCGGGCATCATCATGTTCAACCAGCAAGGGCAGGAAATTGCCCAGTCGCGCGTGATCGGCTTCCAGAATGCAGCCACCTTCCTGGCCTCCTTGCGCAAGCTCGACGAGTAGGTCGGGTAGGTCGGGTTAGCCCGTGAGGGCGTAACCCGACACCACCATACACGCCAACAAAGTTGTCGGATTACGGGCCTGCGGACCTAATCCGACTTACCCGGCTTTCGGCTGCTGATGCATGCCATGGTGGCCGCCGCGATGGCCGCCGTGCTTGCCGCCAGGCACGCTGTCATCAAACACTTTCTTTTGCTCCGGCGTCAGCACGGCGTAGAAGGTTTTCAGCGAGGCCAGACGGCTTTCCTGGCTGGCGATGCGTTCCTTCGACATGGCGATCCATTGCTCCATGCGTTCCGGCGCCGACAGCTTGGCGATCGCTTCGCGCTTGGCCTTCCAGTCACCCATCGGTTTTTTCGGCGCGTTGGCGGCCGTGAATGTGGCCCAGGCCGGTTCCTGCGCGGCCGTCAGCTTCAGCTTGTCATGCAGGCGGGCCTGGTACTTGGCCATGCGCTCGGCAGGATTGCCGCCGCGGTGCTGGCCGCGGTGGCCATCGTGTTGCATCTTGGTACTGGCGGCAGGCGCGCTGGCGGCCGCTTCCTGGGCGTGGACGGTCAGCGATGCCGCACCCATGCCGAGTACGCTCATGGCGATGATCAAGTTCTTGCGCAAGGTTGTCATTGAGGCGTTCATCTGGATTCCTTTGTAAAAGTGAGGGATGTACATGTTGCTGCACATGAATCCATGTTGGACGCGCCATGTTTCCCCGAAGTGTCCGCTGCCAGACAGTTTGTATCTATATGTTTCTTCGGGTCTTCTATATACAAGACGATACAAATGCGTTGTGCAAGGGCGGGGGAAGTGGGGATAATTCGTACCATGGAACCCACTTCTACAATTCTCATCGTCGACGACGACCGCGATATCCGCAGCTTGCTGGCGGACTACCTGGAAACGAACGCCTACCGCACCCTGGGTGCGGCGGATGGCACGGCCATGTGGAAAATCCTCGATGAAACGCGACCCGACCTGATCGTGCTCGACTTGAACCTGCCTGGCGATGACGGCCTGACCTTGTGCCGCAAGCTGCGCGCCCAATCGACCGTGCCGGTGATCATGTTGACGGCGCGCAACGAGCCGCTGGATCGCATCCTGGGCCTGGAAATGGGCGCCGACGATTACTTGCCGAAACCGTTCGAGCCCCGCGAATTGCTGGCGCGCATACGCAGCGTGCTGCGCCGCAGCCATGCTATGCCGTCGAACGTGCCGTCGGACAAGGCGCAGCAAATCCGCTTTTCCGGCTGGACGCTGGACCTGACGGCGCGCCACCTGCTCAATCCCAGCGGCCTGGTGATCATGCTGTCGGGCGCGGAATTCCGCTTGCTGCGCGTCTTCCTGGAACACCCGAACCGCGTGCTCAACCGCGACCAGCTGCTGAATCTGACGCAGGGCCGCGACGCCGATCCGTTCGACCGCTCGATCGATATCCAGATCAGCCGTCTGCGGCAAAAGCTCGGTGAAGATGCCCGCTTGCCGCAAATTATCAAGACCGTGCGCAACGGCGGCTACGTGCTGGCTGGCCAGGTCAATGTGGAGCCGCACGCGTGAAGGCCTTCCTGGGCTCGATGACGGGCCGTGTCTTCATGTTCTTGTTGATCGGCATCGTCGCTTCGGCCGCGCTGACGCAGTGGCTGGCCGTGGGCGAACGCCAGCGCGCCATCGAGCAATACCGCGACTACCACGCCGTCGAGCGGGCCGAGCAGCTGGTGATGGCGGCCGACGTGGTGCCGCTGGCCTCGCGCGCCGCCTACCTGAAAGTGGCCAACAAGGGCAGCGTGCGCCTGGAGTTGCGTCCCGATACGGAACATAGGCCCGGTGCGCCGACGGAATTTTCCACCGCCCTGCAAGCCAAGCTGGGCGAAGGCTTCAAGGTCAGCGCGCTGGCCGAACGTCCGGCCGCCTGCGTCAAGCCGCGCCAGTCGCCGGGTATGTTTTCCGCCAAGCCATGGGGCGGCACCTGCGAAAACCTCGACGTGCGCATGCAGGATGGCCACGTGCTGCGCCTGATGGTCTTGCCGCCGCGCCAGCAGCCACCGTTCAATGAACATAACGACTGGATGACCCTGCTGCCTTTCCTGATCAGCATCGCCATCCTCGCCTATCTGGTCACGCGCATGACCATGCGCCCGCTCAAGCAGCTGGCGCAGGCGGCGAAAGACCTGGGCAATGACATCAACCATCCGCCGCTGACCCTGTCGGGCGCCAGCGAGATCCGCCAGGCCAGCGCCGCTTTCAATGCCATGCAGGCGCGCATCCGCCAGCATATTTCCCAGCGGACACAGATGCTGGCGGCCATCACGCACGACTTGCAGACGCCGCTGACGCGCTTGCGCTTGCGCCTGGAAAAAGTGGCGGATACGGAATTGTATGACCGTCTGGTGGGCGACCTGTCGGCCATGCAAAGCATGGTCAAGGAAGGGCTGGACCTGGCCCGCTCGATGGACAGCACGGAAGCGATGCAGGCGCTCGATCTCGATTCCCTGCTCGATAGCGTCTGCTCCGACGCGGCTGATGCTGGCCAGAAAGTCACCCTCAGTGGACAGGCGGGCATGGCTTTGATGGCGCGCCCGATCGCCATGCGGCGCTGCCTGGTGAACCTGATCGACAATGCCGTCAAATATGGCCTGTACGCGCAGGTGACCGTCGAGCGCATCGCCGGTGCCGCGCGCATCTGCATCCGCGACGGCGGGCCGGGTATTGCGCCAGATCAACTGGCTAAAGTGTTCGAACCGTTTTACCGCATCGAGACGTCGCGTTCGCGCGAATCGGGCGGCACGGGCCTGGGCCTGACCATCGCGCGCAATATCGCCGAGCAGCACGGCGCCACGGTTTCACTGCTCAATCACGTCGACGGTGGACTGGAAGTCACCCTCATCGTGCCAGAGTATTACGCAGGAAAGTGAGCATTTCCGTGCGACAATATTGTGCTTTATGCCCCCCTGGCAACTACATTCAACCTGCAGCCCTGCGCTGCAACAGCGTGACAGAACAATGAAAAAGACTAGTCTGGCAATCCTCGTGGGTGCGGCCCTGTGTATCGGTGGCGGCATCTGGTATTTCAATCATCAGTCCGGCGCGGCGACCAGTGGGCAGGATGGTAAAGGGGGCAAGGGTGGACAGGCGCCGACGACCGTGAGCGTGGTCGCGCCGGTGCGCCAGGATGTGCCGATGGTGCTGCAAGCCAATGGCAGTGTGATGCCCATCAGCAGCGTGGACTTGCACCCGCAGACGACCAGCACGATCACCAAAGTGCATATCCGCGAAGGCCAGTTCGTCAAGCAGGGCGAGCTGATGTTTACGCTGGACGCGCGCAGCGAGCATGCGAATGTCGACAAGGCGCAGGCGCAGGTCTTGCGCGACCGCGCCTCGGTGCAGGACTTCGAGCGCCAGCTCAAGCGCAACCAGGATTTGCTGAGCAAGAATTTCATCGCCCAGGGCGCCGTCGATACCCTGCAAAGCCAGCTCGACGCGGCACGCGCCTTGCTGGCCGCCGACCAGGCCGCGTTGCGCGCGGCCCAGGTCGACTCCAGCTACACCGTCCTGCGCGCCCCGCAGGCGGGCAGGGTGGGCGCCATCAATGTCTACGCCGGCAGCCTGGTGCAGCCGACCACGTCGCTCACCAGCATCACCCAGCTCGACCCGATCGACGTGTCGTTCACCTTGCCGGAAAGCAGCCTGTCCGGCTTGCTGGCGGCGCAAAAGGCGGGCGAGGTGCCTGTCACGGCGCTGCTGTCCGATGCGGGCGGCAAGCAGCTCGATGGCAAACTGAATTTTATCGACAATGCCGTCGATCCCGCCACGGGCGTGATCAGGATCAAGGCCCGTTTCAATAATGGCGGCACCGATTTGTGGCCCGGCCAGTACGTGAATACGCAGCTGACCGTGCGCACCCTCAAGGATGCGCTGGTGATCCCGCAAAACGCCATCATCACGAGTACTGCCGGCACCTTTGTGTACTCGATGGAGGCGGACAGCACGGCCAAGATGCGCAAGGTGACGCGCGTGTATGCATTCGGACCGAACGCCGTCGTCACCGGCCTGGCGGGCGATGAAAAAGTCATCGTCGATGGCAAGCAGAACTTGCGTCCAGGTAGCAAGGTGCGCCTGGTGGAAAAACACAAGGCTGCCGATGGCGCCGCCGCACCGCAGGGCAAGCCAGCATGAACCTGTCCGAACTGAGCATCCGGCGCCCCGTCATGGTGGTGCTGCTGTCCCTCTCCATCATCCTGGCCGGCGTGCTGGCCTATCTGCAAATTCCCGTGGCGGCCTTGCCGAGCTACAACACGCCCGTCATCAATGTGAGCGCCGACCTGGCCGGCGCCAGCCCGGAAACCATGGCCTCGTCGGTGGCCTTGCCGCTGGAAAAGCAATTTTCCACGATTTCCGGCCTCAGCCTGATCACCTCCACGAGTACGCTGGGCAATACTTCGCTGACCCTGGAATTTGACGCCAGCATCAATGTCAACGAGGCGGCCGTCGACGTGCAGGCGGCCCTGCTGCGCGCGCAGCGCCAGTTGCCGACGGAAATGACGGACTTGCCGTCCTACCGCAAGGTCAATCCGGCCGATGCGCCGGTGCTGTTCATCCAGATGACGTCGCCATCGCTGAACTTGTCGGACCTCAACGATTACGCGGAAAACCTGATCGCCCCCAGCCTGTCGACCTTGCCGGGCGTGGCCCAGGTCATCGTCAATGGCCAAAAGCGCTTTGCCGTGCGTGTGCGCGCCCGTGCCGACCTGATGAATGCGCGCAATCTGACGATGGACGAGCTGGCCACCGCCTTGCGCACCTCGAACACGAATTCCCCGCTGGGCATTCTTGACGGCCCGAGCCAGACCCTGACCATCCAGGGCAATCCGCAAATGATGAAAGCGGCCGATTTTGCCGAACTGATCGTCGCCAGCCGCAACGGCCAGCCCGTGCGCCTGAAAGACGTGGCCGAGGTGGAAGACAGCTTTCAATCGATCAAGGCCGTCGGCAGTTTCAATGGCGAGCGCTCGATCAGCCTGATGGTGCAGCGCCAGCCGGACGCCAACACCGTGCAAGTGGTCGATGGCGTGCGCCGTTTGCTGCCGGGCTTCAAGGAACAATTGCCGCAGTCGATACAGATCAGCCTGGTCAATGACCGTTCGCTGTCGATCCGCGAAGCCATCCACGACGTGAATCTGACCTTGGCCCTGACGGTGGTGCTGGTGGTGCTGGTGATCTTCCTGTTCCTGCACCGCGCGGCGGCCACCTTCATTCCTGCCGTCACCATGCCGATTTCCCTGCTCGGCGCGCTGGCCCTGCTGTACTGGCTCGGCTACAGCCTCGATAACGTTTCCCTGCTGGGCATTACCCTGGCCGTGGGCCTCGTCGTCGACGATGCCATCGTGGTGCTGGAAAACATCGTGCGGCATATCGAGATGGGCAAGAAACCCATACGCGCGGCGCTGGAAGGGGCGAAAGAGATGGGCTTTACCATCATTTCGATCTCCGTCTCGCTGGTGGCCGTGTTCATCCCCATCTTCTTCATGCCGGGCGTGATCGGCTTGCTGTTCCATGAATTCGCCGTTGTCGTGTCGCTGGCCGTGCTGGTGTCGGCCGTCGTGTCGCTGACCCTGGTGCCGATGCTGGCCAGCCGCTTCCTGCCGGCCGATTCGCGCGAGCACAATGACAGCGACCCCAGCCATGGCGAAAAAACCTTTATCGGCCGCCATTTCGAAGCGGGTTTCACGAAATTGCGCAACGGTTATGTGCATCTGCTCGACAAGGCCCTGGCGCACCGCAACGTGGTGCTGTTCGTTGCCGTGTGTACCTTTGCGCTGACGGTGCTGCTGTACGCGACGATACCGAAAGGTTTCTTCCCGGAAGAAGACCTGGGCCAGATCCAGGTGAATACGGAAGCGTCGGAAGATATTTCCTCGGCGGCACTGCAGGATTTGCAAGCCCGCGTGGCGGCCGTGCTCAAGGCGGACCCCAGCGTGCAGGACGTGACCTCGTTCGTCGGCGGCGGCAATACGGGCCGCATGTTCATGGTCTTGAAACCGCGCAGCGAGCGGCCGAAAATGCCGGTGGTGCTGGAAAACCTGCGCCGCGCGGCGGGCACCGTGCCAGGCATGGCCGTGTATTTCCGGCCCGTGCAAAACTTGCAACTGGGCGGGCGCCAGAGCAAGAGCCGCTACCAGTACACCTTGCAAAGCGTCAGTCCCGACGCACTCAATGACTGGGCGGAAAAGTTTATTGCCGGCATGCGCACGGATCCCGCCTTCCGCGACGTCACCAGCGATTCGCAGATCAAGGGCTTGCAGGCATCGCTCAGGATCGACCGCGACAAGGCCAACCTGCTGGGCGTGCAAATGTCCGACATCCGCACGGCCCTGTACAGCGCCTTTGGCGAGCGGCAAGTGTCGACCATCTATTCCTCGGCAGCCAGCTATTACGTGATCCTGGAAGCGGCCACGGCGGACCGCCAGTATGACGATGCGCTCACGCGCGTGTCCGTGCGCAGCAAGACGGGCGAACTGGTGAAACTGTCGAGTATTGCCTACGTGGAACGCACGATTGGCCCCACTTCCGTCAATCACCAGGGACAGTTGCAGGCTGTTACCATCGCCTTCAACCTGGCGCCGGACGTGCCGCTGGGCATCGCCACAGGCAAGATCGATGCGATGGCCAAGGACATGAGCTTGCCAGCCTCCATCATCACGCGCTACGGCGGCGACGCGGCCGTGTTCCAGAGCTCGCAGTCCAGCCAGATCATCCTCATCATTGCCGCGCTGGCCGTGATCTATGTCTTGCTCGGCGTGCTGTATGAAAGCTATATCCACCCGCTGACCATCCTGGCCGGCTTGCCATCGGCGGCCGTGGGGGCGCTGCTGACCCTGCGCCTGTTCGGCATGGATCTGACCATGATCGCCATCATCGGCATTTTGATGCTGATCGGCATCGTCAAGAAAAATGCGATCATGATGATCGACTTCGCCCTGCATGCGCAGCGCAACGACGGGCTGGCGCCGGCAGAGGCCATCCGCCAGGCGTGCATCCTGCGTTTCCGCCCCATCATGATGACGTCGGCGGCGGCCTTGATGGGCGCCTTGCCGATCGCCCTGGGTCTGGGCGCCGGCGCCGAGCTGCGCCAGCCGCTGGGCCTGGCCGTGGTCGGCGGCTTGCTGTTTTCGCAAGTGATCACCCTGTTCATCACCCCCGTGATCTATCTGTTCCTGGATAAGTACAGCGGCACGGGACCGTTGACGGACGAGCAATTGGTGGCGCTCGACAACAAGGCCTGAGCCGCCACACGGCCAGCACCGGCGCCCCGTTCCTCGTGAATGCGGCGCCGGTTTTGTATGGGCCGTGATACATACGGTAACAACCGTCAAGCGACGGCTCGGGTACTCTGGTTACCGCTGCAAGGAATGTCGCTATCCTGTACGCTTCGGGTTGGATATGCCGAGGAAGTGTTCCCAAAAGCAAGGGACTCTGGCACTATGGCTGCCCTGTAAGATTACTTTTGTCGCTACACAGAAAGCACGATTCATTTTGCATGACACGACCCATTTGATGGCTGCCGATTCCGATGTTTGCCCCACCTGCGGGCAAGTGATCCAGCCACCACCGGCCTACGGGTCCACGACCAGCACCATGCGCAAGGTGGCGCTCGGCGTGTCCGTCTTGCTGCACGTGCTGCTGGCGGCGTATGCATTGTTTCGCAGCGATACGATCGAAAAGATCCCGCCGCCGAAGAAGGAAAGCGCGATGGTCTACATTGCGCCACTGAAAGACAAACCGCAGCCGCAGCCGAAACCCACGCCGAAACCGAAGGACACGAAAGTGGCCAAGGTCAAACCGCCACCGGCGCCGAGCAAGCGCGTGGTCACAAAAGACGTGCCGCGCGACAAGCCAAAACTGGAAACATTCACGCCGCCGCTGGTGTCGAAAGTGCCGTTGCCGCCGCCGCCGGCTGAAGACATGAGTTCGATGATCGAGCAGCGCCGCAAGCAGCGCGAGGCGCAAAACCCCGCGCCGCCGGCCGAGGAAAGCGAAAACGACCGCGCCATGCGCGTGGCCAAGGCGAATATCGCCGGCGCCCAGGGACGCAATTCCGGCAGTGACCGTGAGGATTCGGGCGGCGTGTTTTCCATCGTCAACCAGACTTCGTTCAGTGCCGAAGTCAAGTTCAAGGGCTGGAACGGCAACTTCAAGCGCAACTGGCTGAAGCAGGAAAAAGTCGAGTTGGGCAATGAGCCCGATATCGAAACGGCTATCGTGAAGAAGATGATTCAGCTGATCCGTGCCGAAAAGCCCGGTGATTTCGTGTGGGAATCGCGACGCCTGGGGCGCAACGTCAACCTCAGCGCCCGCGTGGAAGACACGGCCGAGCTGATGGCCTTCCTGCGGCAGGAGTTCTTTTCCGAGAAACGGCCAGGGCCGGGACGGCGCTAGGCGCTCGTAAAACTGGCAATAAAAAAGGCTGCACCGTGTGAACGGGCAGCCTTTTTTTACGCAGCGTTGATCTCGATCAAGCCGGTTTGTCGGTTCCCGCTTCCGGTTCGACGTCGTCTTCCATGTCGATCAGTTCGACCATCTGGGCCGCGCCATCTTCGCTGATGCCGGCCAGTTCCATGATCTTGTCGTTGGCTTCGTCGATGCCGACGCGCTTCAGGGCCGAGAACAGTTGCACGGTGAACGGGAAACCGACGCCGTCTTCATCCACGTAGCTGTCGAGCTTGGCTTTCGCCTGGCGCAAGGCATTCACGGATTCATTGCGGTTCAGCTTATCGACTTTCGTCAGGATGCAGTGGATCGGTTTGCCCGTCGGGGCGAACCATTCCAGCATCTGGATGTCCAGGTCGGTGAACGGACGGCGCGAATCCATGATCAGGATCAAGCCCGCCAATTGCTCGCGGCGCTGCACATAGTCGCCCAGCAGGCGCTGCCAGTGCAATTTGGCCGAGCCCGAGACTTCCGCGTAGCCGTAGCCCGGCAAGTCGACCAGCAGGCATTCGATCTCTTCGACGATGGTGGCATCCTTGCGGTGCTGCGCCACGTGGGCGCCGCCGATGGAGAAGTAGTTGATGTGCTGGGTACGGCCAGGTGTCTTGGAGGCGAACGCCAAGCCTTTCTGATTACACAAGATGTTGATGGCGGTCGATTTACCGGCATTGGAGCGGCCGGCAAAGGCGATTTCCGGCACCGTGGTATCGGGCAGGTCACGCAATTGGTTGACGGTCGTAAAGAAGCGGGCTTGCCAGAGTTTTGACATGGGAGTAGTAAAGCAACAAAAGGGAGCGATAAGGGAGCGATAACGCCAAGAAGCTATTGTACAATAAGGGGTTGTTTATTGTTGCCGGCGTAGCAGCGATGCGGCTTGCGGCCCTGAAAATAAAGCAAAAATCCACAGGGCGCGGCAATGTCCACCACTAATTTCTCACTGTCTCAGGGTGCCTGAATGAATCGTGCGTTTTCACCGTTTATCAAATCCATGCTGCTCGCTTTGCTGGCTGTATCGGCAACTGCCTCTGCGGTCGAAGCAGCGAAACCGGCCGTCAAGGTCGACGCGGCCAAGGGCGCTACCCTGTACGCCGATGGCGATGCGGCACGCGGCCTGCCTGCCTGTGTCTCCTGCCATGGCGCGGCCGGCAATTCGACCATCACGGTCAATCCGAAGCTAGCCGGCCAGCACGAAAGCTATATCTACAAGCAACTGGTCGACTTCACCACGCCGGAGCGCAACCAGCCCGTCATGACGACGTACGCGAAAATGCTCAGCGACGCCGACAAGAAGAATATCGCCGCCTACCTGGGCGCGCAGCTGTCCAAGCCGGGCGCCGCGAAAAACAAGGACACGATCGACCTGGGCAAGAAAATCTACCGTGGTGGCATTGCTTCCAAGCAAGTTGCTGCCTGCGCCAGCTGTCATGGCGCGACGGGCAATGGCATTCCCGTCCAGTATCCGCGCATCGCCGGCCAGCACCAGGACTACACGGTGGCCCAGCTGGCCATGTTCCGCAGCACCAAGGCTGATGCCCGCAAGAACAGCGCGCAAATGCACACCATCGCCGCCCGCATGTCGGATGACGAGATCGCCGCCGTTGCCGATTACATCGCCGGCCTGAAGTAAGTTTTCATAGTGGCAAGAGATTGCCAGGCGCACCAGCGCGCATGAACCAGGGCGGCCGTCTCGACAGGCTGCCCTTTTTTATGGCAGGGGCCAAACAGGAGTATGCTGCCGCCTTGCGCGGAGAAACACTCTGCTCCATGCCTAAATTTTCTTGAAGATTGCATATCCCGTATGAGTATCAACGTATGAGCACAGGCACGACCGGAATCGAGTTAAAGACCCAACGCCGCAGCCTGGCTGAATTCGTCGAGCTGGTCTCGTCGATGCGCTTTGCCATCAGCCTGCTGACCCTGATCGCCGTCGCGTCCATCATCGGCACCGTGCTCAAGCAAAATGAGCCCATGCCCAATTATGTGAACCAGTTCGGCCCGTTCTGGTTCGCCGTCTTCGACAAGCTGAGCCTGTACTCCGTGTATTCGGCCTGGTGGTTCCTGGTCATCATGGGTTTCCTCGTCGCCTCGACTTCGCTGTGCATCGTGCGCAATGCACCGAAGATGCTCAAGGATATGCGCAGCTGGCGCGACAATGTGCGCGAACAATCCCTGCGCAATTTCCATCACAAGGCGGAATGGCAGGCGCCGCTGCCGCGCACCGTGCTGGCGCAGCAGATGGTGATGCGCCTGAAAGACGCCGGCTACGCGGCCAAGGTAGTCGAGAAGGACAACGCCACCCTGGTCGCTGCCAAGCGGGGCGCGGCCAATAAATGGGGCTATATCTTTGCCCACGGCGCCATCGTCATCATTTGCGTGGGCGGCTTGCTCGATTCGGAAATGCCCATCCGCGTACAGCAATGGTTCTTCGGCAAGACGCCGTTTTCCGGCAGCGGCGTGATCGCCGACATTCCCGCCCAGCACCGCCTGAGCCTGTCGAACCCCACTTTCCGCGGCAACACCATGATCCCGGAAGGCGCGTCGAGCAACACGGCCATCATTCCCCAGGCCGATGGCGTGCTGATCCAGGACCTGCCCATCACCATCCTGCTGAAAAAATTCCACATCGATTTCTACAGCACGGGCATGCCCAAGCTGTTCGCCAGCGATGTCGTGGTGACGGATCATGAAACAGGGAAAAGTTTCCCTGCAACCATCAAAGTCAATCAGCCGCTGCTGTACAAGGGCCTGGCCCTGTACCAGTCCAGCTTTGAAGATGGCGGCAGCAAGCTCAAATTGACGGGCTTTCCCATGACGGGCAAGACGACGAAACGCTTCGATATCGGCGGCGAAGTGGGCGGCAGCACGCCGCTCGAGCGCAGCGACGGCAATTCCTACACGGTGGAATGGTCGGGTTTCCGCCCGTTCAACGTGGAAAACCTCAGCGCCGGCCAGGATGTGCGCGCCGTCAGCAAGGCGGAAAGCTTCAACGATAAGTTTGCCGTCGGCCTCGATAAACGCCTCGGCTCGGCCGCGAAGAACGCGAATAACAAGGATCTCAAGAACGTCGGTCCTTCGGTGCAATACAAATTGCGCGACAAGACGGGCCAGGCGCGCGAGTACCAGAACTACATGCAGCCTGTCACCGTGGATGGCACGACGGTGTTCCTGGCCGGCATGCGCGTCAACCCCAGCGATCCGTTCAGCTATCTGCGCATTCCCGCCGATGACAATTACAGCGTGAACGAATGGATGCGCTTGCGTGCCGCGCTGCAAGATCCCGCGCTGCGCCAGCAGGCCGCCACGCGCTATGCGGCGCGCGCCATGCCGCAACCGGGCGCGGAAGCCTTGCGCGGCCAGTTGCAGGAATCGGCGGCGAAAAGCCTGGGCATCTTTGCCGGCAATGGGCAAGAGGGCGGCTTCCTCGCCATTTCGCGTTTCCTGGAGAAAATTCCTGCCGCCGAGCAAGAAAAAGCGGCCGATATCTTCATGAAGATACTGAATGGCAGCCTGTGGGACTTGTGGCAGGCGGCGCGCGCCCAGGATGGCTTGAAAGCCATCGAGGCCGATGACAAGCATGGCCGCTTCCTGCAACTGGCCACGAATGCGCTGTCCGACAGCTTCTTCTATGGCGCGCCCGTGTATCTGCAACTCGACGACTTCACGGAAATCAAGGCGTCCGTGCTGCAGGTGACGCGTTCGCCGGGCAAGAGCGTGGTCTACCTCGGCTGCCTGTTCCTCGTGATCGGCGTGTTTTCCATGTTTTATATCCGCGAGCGCCGCCTGTGGGTGTGGATCAAGGATGGCGAGGGCGGCAGCGATGCCTTGATGGCCATGAGCACGCAACGCAAGACGCTGGATTTTGAAAAAGAATTTGAGAACTTGAAGGCAAAGCTGCCGCAATCGGCGTAAGCTGCGCTGTGTCTGGGACGCTTGCGCGTCGCCTGCAATGGAGAAAATGATGGAATTGGCAAACAAGCAAATATATACGCAGGAACCAGGATTTTTCAAGCGCCTGAGCCTGATCGATTGGCTGTATGGCGCCGGCTTGCTGGCCGCCTCCCTGTTCGGCCTGGTGCGCTTTGGCGCCTTCATGGATATCTATGAAAAAGCCATCTTGCTGGCCGCGGCGCCCACGTTCGCGTGGCTGGGCTGGTACTGGAAGCCCGTGCGCTGGCTGATCCCCGTGGCAGCCGTGCTGTCGCTGTTCGCCATCGAGCTGTACGCTGGCCACCTGGAGATGGCGAACCAGAAATTCTTCCTGAAATATATCTTGTCGAGCCAATCCGCCATCTTGTGGATGGGTACCCTGTTCGTGCTGTCGACCCTGTTCTACTGGATCGGCCTGGTGGCGCGCTCGGAATTCGGCTCGTCCGTCGGCTCCCTGCTGTGCTGGGCCGGCGTCGTGCTGGGCCTGACGGGCATGCTGGTGCGCTGGTACGAGTCTTACCTGATCGGTGCCGACGTGGGCCACATTCCCGTGTCGAACCTGTATGAAGTGTTCATCCTGTTTTCCTTGATCACGGCCATGTTTTACCTGTACTACGAGCAGCATTACGCGACGCGCCAGCTGGGCGCCTTCGTCATGCTGGTCATTTCCGCGGCCGTCGTGTTCCTGATGTGGTACACGGTCACGCGCGACGCGGCCGAGATCCAGCCGCTGGTGCCGGCCCTGCAAAGCTGGTGGATGAAGATCCACGTGCCGGCCAACTTCATCGGCTACGGCACCTTCGCCCTGTCGGCCATGGTGGCGGCGGCCTACCTGCTCAAATCGAGCGGCTACCTGGTCGACCGCCTGCCGTCGCTGGAAGTGCTCGACGACGTCATGTACAAGGCTATTTCCGTCGGCTTCGCTTTCTTCACGGTAGCGACCATCCTGGGCGCCTTGTGGGCGGCCGAAGCATGGGGCGGCTACTGGTCGTGGGACCCGAAAGAAACGTGGGCGCTGATCGTCTGGCTCAACTATGCAGCCTGGCTGCACATGCGCCTGATGACGGGCTTGCGCGGCCGCGTCGCCTCGTGGTGGGCGCTGGTGGGCTTGCTGGTGACGACCTTCGCGTTTTTGGGCGTGAATATGTTCCTTTCTGGATTACATTCTTACGGCAAGCTTTAATTGTTTTTTGCATGACAGAAGCGTCATGAACGGCCCGGGAAAACTGGTGTAAGGTACAAACAATCACCTTTTCCCGGAGCCGCCATGTTGATCAAGCGCAGTCCCAACGGCATTGAGTTGCCGTATTCTTCCGAAATCACGCCGCGTGCCGTGTTTGAATCGCGCCGCAGCTTCATCAAGCAAATCGCCCTGGGCTCCGTGTCCAGCGCGGCCTTGCTGGAAATGGCCAGCCGCGAAGCGTTCGCGCAAGGCAGCAATCCCAAGCTGGCCGCCAAGCTCAATCCTGCCTATTCGGCGCTGGAAAAGCAGACGGCCTATAAAGACGCCACCAGCTACAACAATTTCTACGAATTCGGCACGGACAAGAGCGATCCGGCGCAAAACGCGGGCACCCTGCGCACGCGTCCGTGGACCGTCAGCATCGAGGGCGAAGTCAAGAAGCCCATGACCCTGGACCTCGACGCGCTGCTGAAGCTGGCGCCGCTGGAAGAGCGCGTGTACCGCTTGCGCTGCGTGGAAGGCTGGTCGATGGTCATCCCGTGGGTCGGTTATTCCTTCTCGGAAATCATCAAGAAGGTCGAGCCGACGGGCAATGCGAAGTACGTGGAATTCATCACCCTGGCCGACAAGAAGCAGATGCCGGGCGTGGGCAGCCGCGTGCTGCAGTGGCCCTACACGGAAGGCTTGCGCATCGATGAAGCGAATCATCCGCTGGCGCTGCTCACCCTGGGCATGTATGGCGAAACCTTGCCGAATCAGAATGGCGCGCCCGTGCGCATGGTGTTGCCGTGGAAATATGGTTTCAAATCCGCCAAATCCATCGTCAAGATCCGTTTCGTCAAGGAGCAGCCGCGCACCTCCTGGAACCTGTCGGCGCCGTCCGAATACGGTTTTTACTCGAACGTGAATCCGAACGTCGATCATCCGCGCTGGTCGCAAGCTTCCGAGCGGCGCATCGGCGAAGACGGTTTTCTCACCCGCAAGCGCAAGACCCTGATGTTCAATGGCTACAACGATGTCGCTTCCTTGTATGCGGGCATGGACCTGAAGAAGTTCTTTTAAGGAAATACCATGGCCCTCAACCCCACGAGCAAGCAGTTGTCGCTGCTGAAAAGCCTGATCTTCTTGCTGGCGCTGCTGCCGTTCGCGCGCATGGTCTGGCTGACGTACACGGGGCAACTGGTGGAGCCGCTGGAATTCATCACGCGCGGCACGGGCGACTGGACCCTGTATTTCCTGTGTATCAGCCTGGCTGTCACGCCCTTGCGGCGCCTCACGCAATGGAATTGGCTGATCAAGCTGCGGCGCATGCTGGGCCTGTTCGCCTTTTTCTACGCGGCGCTGCACTTCACCACTTTTTTATGGTTTGATCACTTTTTCGATGTGCAGGAAATGTGGAAGGATGTGCTCAAGCGTCCGTTCATCACGGTGGGTTTCATCGCTTTCGTGCTGCTGATTCCGCTGGCCGTGACGAGCACGAACGGCATGGTGAAACGCCTGGGGGGCAAGCGCTGGCAGTGGCTGCACCGCTTGATCTATGTCATCGCGCCGCTGGGTATCTTGCACTTCTGGTGGATGAAGGCGGGCAAGAATAATTTCGCGCAACCGATCCTGTTCGGCAGCATCGTCGCGCTACTGCTGTTAATACGCGTGGTTTTCGCCTGGAGTAAGCGAGAGAAGAGCGCCAGGGCGGCCAAGGCTGCCACCCCGGTACGCTCGGCTTAGCTTGCTGGCACGATCACCGGTGGTGGCGGCACGGGCGCCGGTTCGACCGGGCCTTTGGCTGGCGCGCCCTTGGCCGCCGGCGGCTTGGGCAGGTACAGGGGGCCGGGCTGGCCGCAGCCGGCCAGGACGCTAGAAACCACAATGGCGGTGCCGATATAAAACGCTGAGGATGACTTCACGATTAGAATCACGGTTTGATTAAGATCTTTGGAGTGTAGCATGAGCGAATCGGAATTCCTGGCCCTGGCCGAAGCCACCCTGACCCAGATCGAGGCGGCGCTGGACCGGCTGAACGATGAAGACGTGCTCGACGTCGAATGCAGCCGCAGCGGCAATGTGCTGGAAATCGAGTTCATCGATAACGGCACGAAAATCATCGTCAACAGCCAGGCCCCCATGCGCGAAATGTGGGTGGCCGCCCGTTCCGGCGGTTTCCACTACAAGCGCGTGGGCGACGAGTGGATCAACACGCGCGACAGTTCGGAACTGTTTGCGGCTTTGTCTGCCATGGCCAGCGAGCAGGCGGGTGCGGCAGTTGTATTGAAGTAAGTGTTTGAAGTGATGCATGAAAAATGGGCAGCCTTTGCGGGCTGCCCATTTTTTGTGGTCCAGTGTCGGGTAGGTCGGGTTAGGCCGCAGGCCGTAACCCGACGCCACCACCGGCGCCAACGATGTTGTCGGATGACGCGCTTGCGCGCTAATCCGACCTACCCGGCCTACGTGTTTAAAATAGCTCGTTCTTCACAGCCTCTTTCGCCTTCTCTTCCTCCGGCGTGCCGCGCGCCGCGCCTTCCAGGCTGCCCACGCCCGTGCCCGGTGGATTTTCCGCATAGTAATACTCGTCGCCCACGTGGATCAGGCCTTCCGGCACGGCGCGTTCCTCGACGGGGATGCTCTTCAGGGCTTTCGCCATGTAGCTGATCCAGATCGGCAAGGCCAGGCCGCCGCCCGTTTCCCGGTTGCCCAGGTTGCGCGGCTGGTCGTAGCCGATCCAGGCGATGCCCACCAGCTTGGCCTGGTAGCCGGCGAACCACGCGTCGATCGAATCGTTGGTCGTGCCCGTCTTGCCGGCCAGGTCGGGACGCTTCAAGGCCATGGCTTTATTGGCCGTGCCGAAGCGCACGACGTCGTTGAGCATGCTGTTCATCATGAAGGCGTTGCGCTCGTCGATGACCCGGTTGGCTTCCTCGCCCGCCAGGTCCGGCTTGGCTTGCGACAACACATTGCCGTCGCTATCGGTCACCTTGGCGATCAGGTACGGGTTGATCTTGTAGCCGCCATTGGCGAACACGGCATACGCGCCGGCCATCTGCAGCGGCGTCACGTTGCCGGCGCCCAAGGCCAGGGTCAGGTACGGGGGGTTCTTGTCCGCGTCAAAGCCGAAGCGCGTCGCGTATTCCTGGCCATACTTGGCGCCGATCTTGTGCAGGATGCGGATGGAAATCATGTTCTTCGATTTCATCAAGCCTTTGCGCATGGTCATCGGACCATCGTATTTGCTGTCGTAGTTCTTCGGTTCCCACGCCTGGCCGCCCGTCTGGCCCGCGTCGAACGAGATCGGCGCATCGTTGATGATGGTGGCCGGCGACAGGCCCCGTTCCAGCGAAGCGGAATAGATGAAGGGTTTGAAGGCGGAACCTGGCTGGCGCCACGCTTGCGTGACGTGGTTGAACTTGTTGCGGTTGTAATCGAAGCCGCCCACCATGGCGCGAATGGCGCCATCCGTGGTGCTGGCCGAGACGAACGCCGATTGTACTTCCGGCATTTGCGTCAAGACCCAGGCATTGCCTTCTTGCATGACGCGGATCACGGCGCCGCGCTTGATGCGGCGGTTCGGCGCCGCTTTTTCCGACAGCCAGGCCGCGCCGAAGGTCAGGCCGGGGCCCGTGATCGTGATTTCCTCGCCGGCCGACGTGACTGCCTGCAGCGATTTGGGCGACGCTTGCAGCACCATGGCGGCGATGATGTCGTCGCTGTCCGGGTGGTCGGCCAGTTCCGTCTCGATCGCGTCGTCCGCTTCGGCCTTGGTTTTCGGAATCTCGATATACGCTTCCGGGCCGCGGTAGCCGTGGCGCTTTTCGTAATCCATCACGCCCTTGCGCAAGGCGATGTAGGCGGCGTCCTGGTCTGCCTTGGTGATGGTGGTGTAGACATTCAAACCGCGCGTGTAGGTGTCTTCCTTGAATTGCTCGTAGACCAGCTGGCGCGCCATTTCCGACACGTATTCCGCGTGCACGCCAAAGGCGCTGCTGTCGGTTTTCACTTTCAGCTCTTCATTCTTGGCTTCCGTGTATTGCTCTGGCGTGATGTAGCCCAGCTGCGCCATGCGCTGCAGGATGTACTGCTGGCGCATGCGCGCGCGTTTCGGATTGACGACGGGATTGTAGGCCGACGGCGCCTTCGGCAAGCCGGCCAGCATGGCCGCTTCGGCCACGGTCAGGTCCTGGATGTTCTTGCCGAAATAGATTTGCGCGGCCGAGGCGAAACCGTAGGCGCGCTGTCCCAGATAAATCTGGTTCATATACACTTCGAGGATCTGGTCCTTGCTGAGATTTTTCTCGATCTTCCAGGCCAGCAAGACTTCATACGCCTTGCGCTTCAGGGTCTGTTCGCTGGACAGGAAGAAATTGCGCGCCACCTGCTGCGTGATGGTCGAGGCGCCTTGCTTGGCGCCGCCCGTCAGGTTGTGCAGGGCCGCGCGGGTGATGCCCAGGTAATCGACGCCGCCATGTTCATAGAAGCGGTCATCTTCGATGGCCAGCACGGCTTTCTTCATGACATCGGGAATATCCTTGATGTGCACCATGTTGCGGCGTTCCTCGCCGAATTCGCCGATCAGCACGCTGTCGGACGTGAACACGCGCAGCGGCATCTTTGGCTTGTAATCGGTCAAGGTATCGAGCGCCGGCAGGTTCGGATAGGCCATGGCCAGGCCAAAGACCACCAGCAAGACGCCGACGATGCCCAGGCCCAGCAGCGATGCCAGGGCCATCAGCAGGAAACGTTTGGGTTTGCTGCCCTTGGTGGGCGGCTTTGAGCCAGCGGGGCCAGCGGATTTTGAAGATGTCATGCGTCGTATGTCTTTCGGTTAATTATGCCGGCCAATTATAAGCGAGCTTGCCGGGGTGGCAGCGCGCTGTGGCGCTTGCCGGGGGGAGTGTCGAAACTTGCCGATACTCTATATAAGCGTGTATTGGCCCGCTGGCAACCAGGATTTGGTAACAATTATTCTGCGCCAGATCACGGCCCGGCCAGATAGGCGCCGCGCGCAGCACACTCCGGCGTGAAATCCATTTACAAGCCAGCGCTGCCGGGACTAGGCTTTCGGATGGCAGGAACCCTTCCCACGCTGACGTTTCTCTATGAAAAACATGTCCATCAGCAATTTTCTTGGCACCAGCTTGCTGGGCGTCGACATCGCGGACGATGCCGTGCGCGTCGTCGAGTTGAGGCGCCGGCGGGGAAAGCTGTCGTGCCGGCATTGCGGCGCCGCCACGCTGGCGCGCGGCGTGATACTGGAAGGTAATGTCGAGGACATGCTGGGCCTGGCCGATGCCCTGCGCCAGGCACACCGCGACAGTGGCAGCGCCTGCACGCGGGTGGCGCTGGCCATGCCGGCCACGGCCCTGATCACGCATGCGATCCGCTTGCCCGCCGGATTGGCGGAAGAACAGCTGGAAATTCTCGTGGAACTGGAAGCGGCGCAATACATGCCGTTTGCGCTGGAAGACGCCAGCCTGGATTTTTTCATTCTCGGCCCCGCGCCGCCGCTGCCCGGCACGGCAGGCAAGGAGGTCGACGTGCTGCTGGTGGCGGCGCGGCGCGCCAGCGTGCAGCGCCGTCTCGATGCGGCCAGGGCCGCGGGCCTGCTGGCCGTCGTCATGGATAGCGAGGCGCTGGCCTTGCAGGCGGCGCTCGCGCAGGGTGGCTGGCAAGCCTTGCCCGACGGTGGCGTGGCATACCAGCTGGCCTGGGGCCTGGCCTTGCACCGGTACGCCCGATGACGGTCCGGGTGCAAGTGCAGCGCATCAACCTGTTGCCGTATCGTCCTGCGGCACGGCGCAGGCGCATTCAGCTGCTGCTGGGGCAACTGGCGGGCGGGGCGCTGCTGGGATTGCTATTGGCCCTGGCGACAGGCGCTTGGCAGCGGCACGAGCTCGACGCGCAGCTGCGCCGCCAGGAGGGCTGGCGCAGTGCCATGCAGCAAGTCGATGCCGTCCTTGCCACCAGCAAGCGGGTGCAGGGCGAGACGGCGGCGCTGCTGCTGCGCCAGCAGGCCATTGCCAGTTTGCAAGAGCAACGCAATGCCTGGGTACGCATGCTGGATGTGCTGACCCGGGCGATGCCGGCCGGCGTGGCCTTGCACAGTGTGCGCCAGGAAGCGGCGATGGTGCGTCTGCAGGGGCAGGCTGCGTCGCAGGACAAGGTCGCTGCCCTGCTGCTGGCGCTGGAACAGGCGGCGCCCTGGTCCCGGCCGGAATTGGTGGAAGTGCGACTGGAAGTGCGCGGCGCGGCCGATGGCGCCGTGGAATGGACGGTACGGCTGGCTTTGGCACCTAGTCCTGGAGGTTGATCATGCTGAGCTTGAAGACTGCATCGCTGTGGCCGCTACCTGCGCGCCTCGCTTGTGCTGCCCTGGCCGGTACGCTGGTGGCGGCCGTACTGCACCTTGCATGGCTGGATGGCCTGAGTGTTGCCGTGCAGGCGGCGCAAGGCGAGCAGGCCCGCTTGCGCGCCGCCTATCTGTCGGCGCAGGCCAGGGCGAAGCAGTTGCCGCAATGGCGCGCACAGCAGCGCCAGGCCGGCGCCGAACTGGCCCTGCTGGAACAGCAACTGCCCGACCAGCAGGCGATGGCGCTGCTGTTGACGCAGATTAATGCCGCAGGCCAGTCGCGCGGACTGCAATTTTCCCTGTTCAAGCCCGGTGCGGCCCAGCCGCAAGCGCCCTATGTCGCCTTGCCGATCGCCATACAGTTGCGCGGCGGCTACCACGCCATGGGCGCGCTGCTGGCGGACCTGGCGCGCCTGCCGCGCATCGTCACGGTGCATGGGCTGGCCTTGACCCTCGGCAAGGATCGCTTGCTGACCCTCGATGCCGTGCTGCACGCGTATCGCTTGCCCGCAGCGGGGGAGCGGTTGGTACAAGCGGCTTTGGCCCCCAAGGCCGGCGCGCCGGCAGCGGCGCCGGCATGGCGTCCGCTTGCCGCTGTCGCGCCGCATCCCTACGAGGCCGCCGCCTTGCCCGATCCTTTTAATGCATTGCCGCCGGCCAGCGCGACGGGGCCGCTGGGTACTGTGGCGGAGCCCGACCCACGCCGCGTGCGCGAAGCGCTGGAAAGCGTGCCCTTGCCAGCCATCAGCATGGTCGGCAGCGTGCAGCAGGACGGGCGCCTGAGCGCGCTGCTGCTGGCGGGCCAGCGCGTGTACCGGGTAGCGGTGGGCCAGTACCTGGGGCAAGACCACGGCGTGGTGACGGGGATCAGTGAACAGGCTGTGCAGTACCGTGAATTGCTGCGCGAGGCGGATGGTCCCTGGCGCGAGCGGCGCGGCAGCCTGGCCTTGCAGTTGGCGGGAGCGGGGCCGAAGGCCAGCGTGCCCGAGGCGGCGCCATGAGGCCGCGCCCCATGCTCCTGGCCGCCCTGCTGTGTCTGCATGCCTGCGGGCTTGCCCAGGAGGCCGTGGTGCACGTGTCGGCCCCGCGCCTGTATGCGGGCGAGAAGATTTCCGTCGACTTCCAGAACGTGGGCGTGCGCGCGGCCCTGCATATCCTGGCCGATGCGTCGGGCCAAAACATCATCGCCAGCGACAGCGTGGCGGGCAATGTGACCCTGCGCCTGCGCGACTTGCCGTGGGACCAGGCGCTCGACGTGCTGCTGCAGGCCAAGGGCCTGGACATGCGGCGCAATGGCAGCGTGCTGTGGATCGCGCCGCGCGAGGAAATGCTGGCGCGCGAAAAACTGGAACTGGAACAGCGCGCGCAGATCGCGGAACTGGAGCCGTTACAGTCGGCCATCTTCCAGCTCAATTACCAGAAGGCCGAAGCGTTCCGCACCGTGTTCGGGCTGGACGCGGGGGAAGGGCGCAGCCGGCTGCTGTCGCGCCGTGGCAGCGTGCTGATCGAGCCGCGCACGAATCAGCTGTTCGTCACCGACGTACCGGCGCGCCTGGAGCAGATCCGTCAACTGATCGCCAAGACAGATATTGCGACACGGCAAGTAATGATCGAGGTGCGCATCGTGGAGGCGAACGACAGTTTCAGCCGCAACCTGGGCGCGCGCCTGGGCTTTACGGACCAGCGCCTGGCGGCGGGCCAGCTGCCCGGTTTTTCCCTGGGGGGCAGCGGGCGCCGCGCGGCCATCGGCGGCAGCTACCAGGGCGTGGGCGAGGCGACGGGGCAAACGGTGGCAGGTAGCGGCGCCTTCGTGCCGAACACGCAATTCGTCAACTTGCCAGCTGCCAGCATCAATGGCTTGCAGCCGGCCAGCTTCGCCCTGAGCCTGTTTTCGGCGGCCGCCAATCGCTTCCTGAACCTGGAACTGTCCGCGCTGGAAGCGGACGGCAGGGGCAAGATCATTTCCAGCCCCCGCGTGGTGACGGCCGACAAGGTGCTGGCGCTGATCGAACAGGGCATCGAACTGCCGTACCAGGTGGCCACCAGCAGCGGCGCCACGTCGATCACGTTCCGCAAGGCGAACCTGCGCCTGGAAGTGACGCCGCAGATCACGCCGGACGGCAACGTGGTGCTGGAAGTGGATGTCAACAAGGATAGCGTGGGCCAGGAAACCCGTTCCGGCTTCGCCATCGACACCAAGCACGTGCGCACGCAGGTGATGGTGGAAGACGGCGGCACGGTGGTGCTGGGCGGCATCTATCAGCAATCCGAACGGGGCACGGACAGCAAGGTGCCACTGCTGGGCGACATCCCCGTGCTCGGTGTTTTTTTCCGCAGCACGGGCCGCAGTCAAGAAAAAACGGAACTGATGGTGTTTATTACGCCGAAAATAGTGGCAGATCGGCCAGCAACACGTTAATGTCACATCTTTACGTTTAAGTAACAATGCACACGAAAGCGGATTGATGGCGACTATGCGGAATGTATCTTGGGGCAACACTTATTGGAGTCGGGTATCGAATTGGCTGGTCTTGCTGGCGCTGGGCACCTTGCTGGCCGCGTGTGGCGGCGGTGGTGGTGATCCGACCTTGGGCGTCAAGGATGGCGCGAATGCCGGCGTCGGCAGTGTGGTATTGGTTGCTGGTGCAACAACTATTGTCGCTTCGGGCGCGGACGGCACGGAAGTCGTGCTGACGGCCGTGGTGAAGAATCCCGGCAACAATGCCATGACAGGCCAGACGGTGACCTTCACCGCCAGTTCCGGCATCATCAGCAATACCAACCGCGTGACGGATGCCAATGGCACGGTGACGGAAAAGCTCAGCGTGAAAGGCGATGCGAGCTTGCGCGACATTACCATCAAGGCCAGCAGCGGCGGCGTTGAATCGGCCCCCGTAGTGGTGAAAGTGGTGCCCGTCACCTCCGGCATTGCCAGCTTGCTGCTGACGTCTTCCGGCGGTACCCTCGCTTCGTCGGGCGGCACAGCCGTCAACATGATCGCTTTTGTCAAGGATGCCAACAATGCCGTTGTGCCCAATGCCAGCGTGACATTCAGCGCCGATTCGGGCGCGCTGGGCGCGACCAAGGTGAATACCAATGCGCAGGGACAGGCGCAGGTCAGCCTGAATACGGGTGGCGACGCCAGCTTGCGCACGATCAAGGTCACGGCCAGCGCAGGCGCGCAGACGGCCAGCACGGATATCGGCGTCAGCGGCACCCGGCTGGTCATCAGTGCCTTTTCGACGGTGAACCTGAAGACGAGCACCGACATGGTGGTCAAGCTGGTCGATTCGAGCGGCAATCCCCTCGTCGGCAAACCGGTGACCTTCAGCGCCCGCAGCAATGCCATCACGGTCAAGGGCGGCGGCGCCAGTCCTGCGCTGACCGACAACAACGGTCAACTGGTGTTGAGCTACAACGCCCAGGCCGGCAGCAGCGATAGCATCAGCGTCAAGGCGCAGGGTGACAGCGTCGTGTTGCCAATTGTAATTAATGCATCGAATTTCACGATCAATGCCGTGTCGGGCGGCAATGTGGCGTTGACCACCTTGAACACGAACACCTGCTATGCGGTGACGGTGCATAGCGATGTGGCTGGCGTGCCACAAACGGGTAATGTGCGTTTCAGTACGTCGCGCGGCGCCATTTACCAGGATGCCGCCTGCGGCACGCCATTGCAGGCACCGCTGGCGCTGGCGGGCGGCAATGCCATCGCCTACGTGCAGGCCAGCGGTGCCGGCCTGACCGCATTGACGGCGAAGTACGAAGACAGCGGTGTTTCGGTGCAGTCGGAAGTGGAGTTTGTCGCGCCATTGACGGCCCAGGCCACGATCAGCCTGCAAGCCGACCCGGCGGTCATCGGCGCCAACACGGCCGGCAGCACGGCGCAGCGCAGCGCCTTGCGCGCCATCGTGCGCGATGGCACGGTGGAAAACAACCTGGTCAAGAATGCACAGGTGAGTTTCTCGATCCAGTCCGATGCCAGCAATGGTTCCCTGAGCTCGCCTTCGCTGGTCGCCACCGACAGTGATGGCGTGGCCACGGTCAGCTACATCGCGGGGCAGGGCACCACCGGTGTCGATGGCGTCGTTGTCAAGGCGCAACTGCAGGGCGTATCGAGCAATGCCGCCACGGTCAAGCTGACGGTGACGAAAAAATCGCTGTTCATCAGCGCTGGCAGCGGCAATGCGCTGGACGCCTCCGACAGCAGCACCTATCGCAAGACGTACAGCGTGTTTGTGACGGACGCCGCCGGCAACCCCGTGCCGGATGTGATCATCACGGCCGCCGCCTGGCCCCGCTATTATTACAAAGGCTATCTGCAATATTCCCAGGCAGCCCAGTCGTGGATAGTCGTGAGGACAGCGAACGCATGTGATAATGAAGACCGGGACCGCAGCGGCACCTTCAATCCGAATAACGACTTCAACCTCAATGGCCGTCTCGACCCGGGCATTCCGCTCAATCTGTCGACCGGCGGCAAGACCGACAGCTCGGGAACGGCGATTGTCACCCTGACTTATCCGCGCGACAGAGCCAACTGGCTGGACGTCGAATTGACGATTCGTGGCAACAGTTCCGGGACGGAGGCAACTTATGTCGGTTACACTTTGCTTCCGGGGCTGGCCACGGACTTTAACCGCGTGGATGTTTCACCTCCAGGCGTCAATAGTCCGTATGGACAAGCCACTGATTGTCGTAATCCAAATTAACTGTCGCAGCACATGCAAAATCTGTTTTTAGTAGGCCTCATGGGCGCAGGCAAAACCACGATCGGGCGCATCCTGGCCCGCAAGCTGGGCTTGCGCTTTGTCGATTCCGACCACGAAATCGAGGCACGCACGGGAGCGACCATTCCGTGGATCTTTGAAATCGAGGGCGAGGCCAGCTTTCGCCGGCGCGAGGCCGAGGTCATCCGCGACCTGAGCGCCCAGGAAGGCATCGTCATGGCCACGGGCGGCGGGGCCATCCTCAACGCCGACAGCCGCGCCTACCTGAAGGAGCGGGGCACGGTCGTCTACCTGCGCGCCAGCGTCAGCAACATCCTCGCGCGCACCAGCCACGACAAGAACCGTCCCCTGTTGCAGACGGCCGACCCGCGCGGCAAGCTGGAAGAATTGACGTCGCAGCGCGAGCCCCATTACATGGAAGTGGCCGACATTGTGATCGACACGGGCCGTCCTAACGTACAATCGATGGTCCAGACCATCCTGATGCAGCTGGCCAGCCTCGAATGCGAGGCCTCGCCCAACTGCGTCATTCATGCAGAGCCTTCGATGAACGAGCAATCCAAAATGTTGTTGAGCGTAGACCTCGACGAACGCAGTTATCCGATCGCCATCGGTCCTGGCCTCCTGGCCGACGCCGACGCGCTGCTGCGCCATATCAGCGGCCACAAGGTGGCCATCGTCACCAACACCACCGTCGCCCCCCTGTACCTGGGCCGCCTGCAGGCGGCGCTGGCCAGCGATGGCCGCGAAGTGATCAGCATCGTCCTGCCGGACGGCGAAGAATATAAAAACTGGGCCAGCCTGATGCAGATCTTCGACGCGCTGCTGGCCAACAAATGCGACCGCAAGACCACTCTCGTGGCGCTGGGCGGCGGCGTGATCGGCGACCTGACCGGCTATGCGGCCGCGAGCTACATGCGCGGCATCGGCTTCGTGCAGGTGCCCACCACCCTGCTGGCGCAGGTCGATTCCTCCGTTGGCGGCAAGACGGGCATCAACCACCCGCTGGGCAAGAACATGATCGGCGCCTTCTACCAGCCGCGCGCCGTGATCGCCGACACTTCGACCCTGGAAACCCTGCCAGCGCGCGAGCTGTCGGCCGGCCTGGCCGAAGTGATCAAGCACGGCGCCATCATCGATGCGGCCTTCTTCGACTGGATCGAGGCGAACATGGCCAAGCTGATGGCGCGCGACAAGGGCGCCCTGGCGTATGCGATCGCCCGCTCGTGCGAAATCAAGGCCGACGTGGTGCGCCAGGATGAGCGCGAAGGCGGCTTGCGCGCCATCCTGAATTTCGGCCACACCTTCGGCCACGCCATCGAGGCGGGCCTGGGCTACGGCCACTGGCTGCACGGCGAAGCCGTCGGCTGCGGCATGGTGATGGCGGCCGACCTGTCCTGCCGCATGGGCTATATCGACCAGGCGGCCGTGGAGCGCGTGCGCAAGCTCGTCGCCGCCGCCGGCCTGCCGATCAAGGCGCCGGACCTCGGTGTCGAGCGCTGGCTGGAACTGATGGAAGTGGACAAGAAGAACGAGGGCGGCGCCATCAAGTTCATCTTGCTCAAACCATTGGGCAGCCCGAACATCACCTCCGCGCCGCACGAACTGGTGCTGGCCACCCTGGCCGCCGGAGTGCAATAACATGCTGCCAGAAGACTTCCTTGCTCCCTACGCAGCTCACTCGGCACAGGGGCAGGGACGTCGCTTTGCCGAGGCGCCGCACGCCTCGCGCAGCCAGTTCCAGCGCGACCGCGACCGCATCATCCACTCCTCGGCCTTCCGCCGCCTCGAATACAAGACCCAAGTTTTCCTCAACCACGAGGGAGACCTGTTCCGCACGCGCCTGACGCACAGCCTGGAAGTGGCGCAGGTCGGCCGCTCCATCGCGCGCAACCTGCGCCTCAATGAAGACCTGGTGGAAGCCATCGCGCTCGCGCATGACCTGGGCCACACGCCATTCGGCCATGTGGGCCAGGACGTGCTCAATGAGTGCATGCAGAAGCATGGCGGCTTCGAGCACAACCTGCAAAGCCTGCGCGTGGTCGACACACTGGAAGAGCACTACGGCGCTTTTGATGGCTTGAACCTGATGTTCGAGACGCGCGAAGGCATATTGAAACACTGCTCGCTGGCGCATGCGCGCGAACTGGGACCCGTGGCGCAGCGCTTCATCGACCGCACGCAACCGACCCTGGAAGCACAGCTGACCAACCTGGCCGATGAAATCGCCTACAACAGCCACGATATCGACGATGGCCTGCGTTCCGGCCTGATCACCATCGACCAGCTGGAAGAGGTGGAATTCTTCGGCCGCCTGTGGCGCGAGGTGCAGCAGGCGTTTCCCGGCCTGTCGGGCCGCCGCGCCATCTATGAAACCCTGCGCCGCCTGATCACGGCGCTGGCCGACGATCTGATCGTCACGTCGAATGCCCTGATTGCGGACGCCGCTCCCCGCGACGTCAGCGAAGTGCGCGCCAGTCCTCCGCTGATCCGTTTTTCGGATGCCATGCGCCGTGATGCGACGGAGCTGAAACGCTTTTTAAGGGCGAACCTGTACCGCCACTACCAGGTCAACCGCATGCGCGTCAAAGCGAGCCGCATCGTGCGCGAACTGTACGACAGCTTCATGGCCGAACCGGCCCTGCTGCCGCCCGATTATCAGGTCAACGGCGATGATGTGACAAAGCAGGCGCGCAAGATCGCCGACTATATCGCCGGCATGACGGACCGCTACGCGATCCGCGAGCACCGCCGGCTGTATTCGCTCGACGAGCTGTAACGGTCACTGCGTGGACTGACATGCCCGCGCGACGCTTCATGTCGGGTTACGCCGTGCCGGCTAACCCGACCTACCAATGCAAGCGGTCATGGGGAATCTGACGTAGGTCGGATTAGCGCAGCGTAATCCGACATGTCTGCGCGATACCACGACACTTCATGCCAACAATGTTGTCGGATTACGCGCCTGCGCGCCTCGGCGGCCCCGCTAATCTGACCTACTCCGCATTTTCGGTCCTGTCAATCGGCATGATCATCTAGGCTCCCGCACTATCACCCCAATACCCCCGTAGCGCCTTCTTTTCTATCATGGCAGCAAGTCAACAAGGGCTTGCCGCCCATAGTCAAGGAGAGTGCCATGATTGAATCGCGCCGCAGTTTCTTGCGCGCCTTGCCAGCCGTAACCATCGGAGCGGCCATCGCGCCGCTACCCAGCAAGGCGGCCACCAAGGGCGAAGGCGGCCAGCGCTGGGCGATGGTGGTCGATGTGCAGAAATGCATCGGCTGCCAGGCTTGCACGGTCTCCTGCATCATGGAAAACGCCGTGCCGGAAAACAGCTTCCGCACCGTCGTCTCGACCTATGAAGTCAAGGAAGAGAACCGTTGCGGCACCTACATGCTGCCGCGTCTGTGCAACCATTGCGCCAATCCCCCCTGCATTCCCGTCTGTCCCGTGGGCGCCACCTTCCAGCGCAAGGACGGCGTCGTCGTCGTCGACGGCGACCGCTGCGTGGGCTGCGCCTACTGCGTGCAGGCTTGCCCGTACGACGCGCGCTTCATAAACCACGAGACGGGCAAGGCCGACAAATGCACGTTCTGCGCGCACCGGGTCGACGAAGGCTTGCTGCCGGCCTGCGTGGAAACCTGCGTGGGCGGCGCGCGCATTTTCGGCGACCTCAATGATCCGGAAAGCCTGGTGCACCAGCTGCTCACCGAGAACAAGGTGAAGGTGCTGAAACCCGAGCAGGGCACCCAGCCCCACGTGTTCTACCTGGGACTGGATGCGCGCTTCGCCGGCCACGTCGAGGGCGAAGCGACTCTTTGGCAACCGAGCAAACACGGGAAATAAACCATGGACAGCCACATCACCGAAATTGTCAACGTCACGCGCGAAGCGGCATGGCTGCCGTGGGCAGTGCAGTATTTTTTCCTCATCGGCCTCAGTTATGGCAGCTTCATGCTGACCTTGCCGTACTTCGTCTTCGGCCGCAAGGCGTACGAACGCCTGGGGCGCATAGCGCTGCTGGCGTCGCTCGTCTGCGGCATGACGGCGCCCGTGGCGCTGCTGGCCGACTTGCACGGGCCGGGCCGCTTCTACCACTTCTATCTTTACTTCCAGCCGCAGTCGTGGATGTCGTGGGGCGCGTTCTTCATTCCCCTGTATCTGGGCTGTTTGATGCTGTACGCGTGGCTGGCGCTGCGCGTGGACTTCGCCGCGCGGGGGCAGGGCCAGGACCGTTTGGCCTTTGCCTATCGCCTGCTGGGGCGCGGTGGCGCCGCATCGCGCAAGGCCATCATTACCGCTGCCGCCTTCACCTTGCTGGCCGCCTTTGTCGTGGGCCTGTACACGGGCATGGAAGTGATGGTGGTGCGTGCCAGGCCCCTGTGGTTCACGCCTTTCCTGCCGGCGCAATTTGCCGCCACGGCCTTTGTCGGGGCGGTGGGTCTGGCGCTGCTGTTCAACCGCTTCCTGCCGGGCCGCGACCAGGTGCTGGAAGTGGCGCTGAACCGCGCCCTGGCCCTGTCGCTGGCGCTGGTGCTGGCGCTGGGCGGCGGCTGGCTGTTCGTCAGTCTGTCCGGCGTGAGCGCCAGCCACAGCATGGCCTTTACCCAGGTGGCGGGCATGCCGCAATGGCAGTTCACTGCCGTCTGGGCCGTGCTGTCGTCCATCGTGCCGATGGCCCTGGCCATCTGGCGCCCGGCCAGCAGTGGCCTGGTCAACGGCCTGATCGCGCTGCATAGCGCCTGGATGATGCGCTGGACGATTTTCATCGGCGGCCAGACGATCCCGAAAACGGGCGCGGGCCTGTACGACTACCACCTGCCGATGGGGAACGATGGCTTGATGGGGATTATCGGCACGGCCGGCCTGTGGATCGCGCTGCTGTTGCTGATGCTGGAATTTTTGCCATGGGCCGGACGCGTTGTCGCTGCACGCCCCCGTCCTGCCATGGCCACGCACTGAGGAGTCAACAATGAACGAACACATACACAACGACGTCCCTGAAGACGAAAACGAAAAACGCCGCAAGCTGCTGCGCTACGGCGCCATCGGCGGCGGGCTGGCCGCATTTGCCGCCAGCTTTTCCACCACGGCCGGCCGCATGGTCGACCATGCGCTGGGCAAGGATAAACCCGTGCAGAAACTGCATGGCAATTCCCTGCAACCCGAGTTTTCCGTCGACACGGCGACGGGGAAATTGACGGTCAATCCCGACCAGCAGGTGAGCTACACCATGTGCATGGGCTGCACCACGTTTTGCGGCGTGCGCGTGCGCCTCGACAAGAAAAGCGGCAAGGTGCTGCGCGTGGCGGGCAATCCCTACAGTCCCCTGTCGGCCGACCCGGCGCTGCCATATCAAACCTCGGTACGCGACAGCTTTGTGTCGCTGTCGCGCTTCCAGGAGCAGGGCTTGAAAGGGCGCTCGACCGCTTGCGGCCGCGGCAATGGCGTGCTGGAACAGATGGAGTCGCCGTTCCGCGTGCTGGCGCCCATGAAGCGCGTGGGTCCGCGCGGCGGCGGCCAGTGGGAACCGATCGCCTTCGACCAGCTGGTGAAGGAAGTGACGGAAGGCGGCGACCTGTTTGGCGAAGGCCACGTGCAGGGGCTGCGCGCCTTGCGCGAGCTGGAAAAACCGATCGATCCGGCGCAGCCGGAGCTGGGCCCGCAAGTGAACCAGGTGGGCCTGATGTGCAGCACCGACGATGGCCGCCTGGCGTTCGGCACGCGGTTTTTCAAGCAGTCGTACGGCAGTTTGAACCTGGTCAACCACGGTTCGTATTGCGGCGGCGCCTACCGCAGCGGCTCGGGCGCCATGTTCGGCGACATGAAGAAAATGCCGCACGCGAAAGTGGACCTGGAAAACACGGAGTTCTGCATTTTCGTCGGCACGGCGCCGGGGAATGCGGGCAACCCGTTCAAGCGCCAGGGCACCCTGATCGCGAAAGCCCGCTCGGGCAAGCGCGAATTCAGCTACGTCGTCGTCGACCCCGTGCTGACGAATGCGGACAGCCTGGCCGCGGGCGACCGCAGCCGCTGGGTACCGATCAAGCCTGGCACGGATGGCGCGCTGGCCATGGCCATGATCCGCTGGATCATCGAGCACGAACGCTATGACCGCAACTTCCTCGTGCAGCCGAACCTGAAGGTGGCGGAAGCGGCGGGCGAAGCCGCCTGGTGCAACGCCACGCATTTGATCATCAACGAGAAGGGCCATCCGCGCGACGGCCGCTACCTGCGCGCGTCCGATATCGGTGCGGTGGAACTGGCGGAAGACGAGCGCTACAAGGATGGCGACGCTTTCTGCGTGATCGATGCCGCCACCCAAGCCATCGTGCCGCACAATGCCGCCAAGGGCGAGGCGCGCCTGTTCTTCGACGGCCCGCTGGACGTGGCCGGCGCGTCGCTGCACCTGAAGACGGCCATGACGATGCTCAACGAGGAAGCGCAGCGCCACAGCATGGATGACTATGCGGCCGCCTGCGGCATCGCGCGCGACATCATCGAAGGCCTGGCGCAGGAACTGACCAGCCATGGCAAGCGCGCCGCCGTCAATGCGCACGGCGGCATGATGTCGGGCGCCGGCTTTTATAACGCGTACGCGCTGGTCATGCTCAACACCCTGATCGGCAATTTGAACCGCAAGGGCGGCACCCTCGTCAACGGCGGCAGCTT
The DNA here is from genome assembly GCF_034424625.1 of Janthinobacterium lividum. Taxonomy (NCBI): domain Bacteria; kingdom Pseudomonadati; phylum Pseudomonadota; class Betaproteobacteria; order Burkholderiales; family Oxalobacteraceae; genus Janthinobacterium; species Janthinobacterium lividum. Next base: position 768,800 of record NZ_CP139976.1, read on the forward strand.
CAAGGATGCGGGACCCGGTCCGCGCTATAACCTTGAGAGTTTCGACGGCGAGATCAAGGCGGCCGGCATGCCGATCGGACGCAATGTGCCATATGAAAAAACCTCGGAATTCAAGCTGAAGAAAGAAGCGGGCAAGGCGTATCCGGCCAAGGCGCCGTGGTATCCGAACGCGCCCGCGCTGGCGACAGAATGGCTCACCAGCGCCATGAACGGCTACCCGTACACCCTGAAGGCGCTGATCCTGTGGAGCTGTAATCCTGTCTACGGCATCACGGGCTTGCGCGCGCAGATCGGCAAGGAGCTGGCCGATCCGAAGAAGATTCCCCTGATCGTCGCCATCGACCCCTTCATCAATGAAAGCTCGGCCTTTGCCGACTACCTGCTGCCCGACACCTTGCTGTATGAAAGCTGGGGCTGGGCCGGCGCCTGGGGCGGCATGCCCGTCAAAATGAGCACGGCGCGCTGGCCCGTGGTCGAACCGCGCGTGCAGAAAACGCCGGACGGCCAGACCATCTGCATGGAATCGTTCTTCATCGCGCTGGCAAAGACGATGGCCTTGCCCGGCTTCGGCCCGGACGCCTTGCAGGACATGGATGGCCAGCGCTTTCCCTTGCAGCGTGCGGAAGACTGGTATCTGCGCGGCGGCGCCAACATCGCCTGGCAAGGCAAAACATCCGTGCCGGAGGCCAACGACGACGATATCGATTTGTCCGGCGTGGCGCGCATCCGCCCTGAACTGGAGCGCACCCTGAAGCCGGAAGAGTGGCGCAAGGTGGCCTTCATGCTGGCGCGGGGAGGGCGCTACCAGAGCTATGGCGAGATGTTCGGCCTGCGTTTGCCGCCGCCGGCGAATCCCAAGGCGCCGGCAGCGCCTGCACCCGTGATCGACGAGACGCCGTATCCGCAGGACTGGTCCACGCACCGCTATCTGAAACCGATGATGCTGTACAACGAGGGACTGGGCGTGAGCAAGAACAGCTTGAGCGGCAAGCGTTTCCCCGGCACGCCCGCGTGGAGAGTGGCGGCGTTTGCCGATGGCACGCCCGTGCGCAAAGCCTATCCTGCCAGCGAGTGGCCGTTCGAGTTGATCAGTTTTAAATCGGCGCTGCAGAACTCCTACAGCATCGGCGCGCGGCGCTTGCGCGGCATCCATCCGGACAACCCGGTCGCCGTGCATCCCGACGACGCGGCCCGCTTGAAGCTGGAAAATGGCGATGAAATATACCTGGAAACGCCGGGCGGCAGGGCCAGGGCGACGGTGATGCTGCGCCATGGCGTGCAGCGGGGCGTGATCGCCATCGAACACGGTTTCGGCCACAAGGAGCATGGCGCGCGCGCGCACCGCATCGGCAAGCTGCGCCAGCCCGACGAGCCGGCCATCGGCGCGGGCATCAACCTGAATGACTTGGGGCTGACGGACCCGAGCCGCGGCGACAAGAACGTGTTTGTCGATCCTGTCTCGGGCACGTCGGTGCGGCAGGGACTGCCGGCGCGCATCGTGCGGGCCTAGATCTGGCCACCTGCCATCAGCAGCCGGGCTACCTCGGCTGCCGAATGCAGGCCCAGTTTTTCCATCGTGTTATGGCGGTGCACCTGCACCGTCTTGTCGCTGATGCCCAGTTCGCGGGCGATGACTTTCGAGGCTTTGCCTTCGGCCATCAGCAGTGCCACTTCGCGCTCGCGCGCGGTGAGCCTGGCCAGCGCCGATTGCGCCGTATTCGCGCTGGCGGCGCTGCGGCTTTCTTCCACGCTGCGGGCCACGGCGCGCGAGACGGCGTCCAGCAATACCTGGTCCTTGCACGGCTTTTCCAGAAAATCGCAGGCGCCCGCCTTCATCGTCTGCACGGCCATGGCCAGGTCGCCGTGGCCGCTGAGGAAAATCACGGGCAGCGATATGGCGTGCCCGGTCTTATTATTCAACTCCTGCTGCAGTTCCAGTCCGCTCATCAGAGGCATGCGCACGTCGAGCAGCAGACAGCCGGGTACATGGCCATCGTAGCGCTGCAGGAAATCGCGTGCCGATTCAAACGTCTGCACTTGCCAGCCGGCCGAATCGAACAGATAGGCCAGCGAGCGGCGCATGGCGGCGTCGTCGTCGACGACAAAGATGATCGCATCGCTTTCATTCATGGTGTTTCCTCTTGTATTTCCTTGTGTGCGTCCATGCCGGTATCTTCGGACAGGCGGAACCAGACCGTCAAGCCCGGCGCATCGGCATTGGCATGTGCCGACAGGCTGCCGCCGAACGATTCGATGATGCTTTTGCTGAGCGACATGCCCAGTCCCAGGCCTTCGGCCTTGGTGGTAAAAAACGGTTCGAACAGGCGCGCCATCTGCGCCGTCGGCAGGCCGCAGCCGGCGTCGCGCACGGCCACCGTGCAGGCGCCGTTTTCGCGGTGCAGCAGCACGCCGATGGCGTGCTGCGGATTGCCGTTTTCTACCTGCGCATCGAGCGCATTCTTGAGCAGATTGAGCAGCACCTGCTGCACCTGCTGCGGGTCGGCCAGCACGCGCGGTGCAGCGCTGACCGTCTCGTGGCGCCAGGCTATCCTCGCTTGCGGATGGGCCGCGCGGAACAGCGATACCGCTTGCTCGACGGCGTCGGCCAGGGCGAAGGCCGTGCTGTGCGCGGGACGCTTTCGCGCCATCGCGCGGATGTGGCGGATGATGGCGCCCGCGCGTTCACTTTGCGTGGCGATTTCCTGCGCGCCGTCGAGCAGGGGCGCCGCATCGAGCCGGCCCGCCGTGATGCGGCGCGCCATGCCGCGCGCGAAATTGCCGATGGCTGCCAGCGGCTGGTTCAATTCGTGCGCGATGGCGCTGGCCATCTCGCCCAGGATCGCCAGGCGCGCCGTGTGGTCGAGCGTGGCCTGGCGCTGGCGTGCCTGCTCTTCCAGCGCGCGCTGCTGGTGCTGGGCGGCGCGCAATTGCTCCGTGCGCCGGCTGACCAGGTATTCCACGCGTACCGTGTGCACGGCCCAGGCGACGAGCAAGGCCAGCACCAGCAGCATCCAGCCCCAGTAGCGGCGCAGCGCCGTCTCGAACGTCAGCTTGTCCAGGTAAGCGTAGGGGCCGATGCGCAGGTCGCGGAACAGTTCATCGACGATCTGGTAATCGCTGGGCACCGTCCAGCTGTAGCCTTCATCTGTGCGCGGCATGGCCAGCAGGGCCTGCGCCACTTTTTTCGCCAGCGCGGGCGGCGTCTGGCGCAGGGCCACGAAGGGCCAGTCCGGATACAGCCGCGACGAGCTGGCGCAGCGAAATCCGGGAATCGGGCGCGTGGTGATCACGCGCAGTTCATCGGTCCGCACTTCGCCGCGCGCCACCATCTGTTCCAGCAAACAGGTGCGCACGATGCCCGCATCCATGTGCCCTGACCGCACGGCGTCGACGATCTGCTGCGAAGGGAAACCGCTGTAGCGCAGGCTGGCAAAATCATGCGTGGGATCGATGCCCGCTTCGCGCAATTCGCGCGCGGCGATCTGGTAACCGCCAAACGCATCGGGCGCCACGGCCATCACGTTCTTGCCCGCCAGGTCGGCCAGGTCATGCAGCGGCGAGGCGCTGCGCACGACGATGGCCGACCCGATGGCCTGGCGCGGAGAATCCGTCCACGGCGATTCGAGCGTGGCGATGCGGCTGGCGCCGTCGCTGTGTTCGAGCGCCACGTAATGGCCGCTGCTGGTGATGGCAAAGGCGATGGCTTGCGACTGCACGGCGCGGGTCAGGCCCGCCTGGTCGTAGTCGGCCAGGATGAAGCGGATGCCGGGAATGCTGGCCTGCAGGTGGCGCGTCACGTACGACCAATCCTGCTGCACGGCGTCGCCACCCTTGTAGGCGAGTACACCGATGCGTACCTCCGGTAGCTCGTCAGCCGCTTGAGCGCCGTGCAAACACAGCGCCGTCAGTGCGAAGAGTAAAAAACGCCGCACTAGAACATGCTGCGCTGCGCCGAACGCGCATCGCCGAACAGGTCCAGCAGCAGTTTCTTGATGGGCGCTGGCAGTGGCGCGTCCGCGATTTTCGCGCCGTCGTACCAGACGTGCGTGGACTCTCCGGCCAGCGCCAGGCGCCGCGCCAGGGTGATGCGGCAGGGAACGATGTGCAGCTTGTAGTGGGTAAACACGTGCACGATGGGCAGCAGCCGTTCCTGCGTTTCGATCTGGCCGAATGGCGCCACGGCGCGCGCCAGCGCATCCTGGTCGATGTCGCGCGGACAGTCCTCGCCGGCCAGCACGTGGCCATCGAGTTCGGGCAAGGACAGCAAGCCGCCCCAGATGCCCGAGCCCGGGCGCTGCTCCAGCAGCACCTTGCCGTCGTCGATGATGACCAGCATGACGGCGTGTTTTTCCGGGCTGGTTTTCTTCGGTTTGCGCACGGGCAGATCCTTGGTGCGGCCGGTGGCGTAGGCCACGCAGCGCGGCTGCAGCGGACAGCGGCCGCAATCGGGACTGCTGCGCGTGCACAGGGTGGCGCCAAAGTCCATCAGGCCCTGTGTGTAGGCTTCGATGCCTGAATCTATTCCCGCTGCGGGCAGCAGTGCTTCGGCGCGGCGCCACATGGCTTCCTCGACGCGTTTTTCGCCGGGATAGGCGTCGATGCCAAACGTGCGCGCAAAGACGCGCTTGACGTTGCCGTCCATGATGGCTGCGCGCGTGCCGCTGGAAAACGCGGAGATGGCGGCCGCCGTCGAGCGGCCGATGCCGGGCAGGTCGGCCAGCAGGGCCGGGTCGCTGGGGAAGACGCCATCGTATTCGGCGACCACGCGCTGCGCGCACTTGTGCAGGTTGCGCGCCCGCGTGTAGTAACCGAGGCCGCTCCACTGCGCCATCACGTCTTCCACGGGGGCTGCCGCCAAATCGCGCAGGGTAGGAAAGCGTTCGAGGAAGCGCGCGTAGTAGCCGAGTACGGCGGTGACCTGCGTTTGCTGCAGCATGATTTCGGACAGCCAGATCAAATAGGCGTCGCGCGTGTTTTGCCATGGCAGCGCATGGCGGCCATGCTGCTTTTGCCAGGCGATGATGGTGGCGGAAAAACTAGGGTCGATATAGTCTTCTAAAGGTGCCGCGCCCGTGGCGGGCGAGAGCGGATGCAGCAGACGTTTCATGCAGGGTTCCAGTGTTCTGTTGTTTGATGTTGCTGATGTTGCGCTCAGCTTGCGCTGGCGGCGCGCAAGGCAGCGAGCAATTGCGCCAGCTGGGCCTTGTCGCGTTCAAGCGCCGCCAGGCTGGCTTCAAAGCCGGCGATTTTCTGTTCCAGGCTGCCCGTGGCGTCGTGGATGCGCTGGATCGAGGCAAAGCGCAGTTTCAGCTGTTCCTTGTACTCGACGATCTGCGCTTCGAGGGGCGCCATGATGACTTTCAGCCAGGCGCTGGCGTCGTCGTTGGCGTTGGTGAAACTGCGGCGCACGCGCGAGGCGATGGTGTCGAAGAATTTTTCCATCAGCACGACCCGGCTGGTGGTCAGCAGGGTGGCCGTGCCGAACTGCTTATGGTAGACGGCTTCGATATCGGCGATTTCCTGGCGGTAGCGGGCCAGGGAAAACGGCATCGGCAAGGCCAGCGCCAAGCCATGTTCGGTGGCGAATTTGCGGTACATCACGTTCATCATTTCCGTGATCTCGGTCGTCTTGCCTTCCGAGCGGTCCAGGTTACTGGCGATGCGCTCGAAATACTGGCGCACGGCTTCGCGCAAGCCCGTGAAAAAGCGGCTGCGCTGCATGGCCGTGCGCACGCCGTCGATATCGTCGCGCACGATGTCCATGCCCAGGCTCGTGTACAGCTCTGTCGACAGGCGGGTAAACACGGCGCGCGTCGCTTGCAGCTTGAACAGGCTGCTGTCGAATTCCTTCTTCTCGATATCGATGCGGCGCATCATGTGCGCGATCACGCTCTGGTTCTTGCCGCGCAGGCTGTGCAGCTCGTGCAACTGCTCGGCGATGCCGCGCGCGCGTGCCGCCGCCTGCACCTGCTGCGCCGCTTCGATGGCGTCCAGGTCGAACGCCAGCTGGCGCCGGATGATCTCCTTGCGCGCGGGGATCAGCTCCTCGAACAGGGCCGTCTCCAGCGCCTGCAAGCGGCTCTTTTCCAGCAGCGCCGCGTCCTGGTTGATCTTGCCCACCAGGGCCTTTTGCGCCGAGACGGGAAACACCTGGCCAGCATCCAGCATCAGCAGGTGCGCCACGCTGGCCTGCTGGCGTTCGATGGCTTGCGCCACCTCGGCATCGCCGCGCAACTCATCCCACATGCTGTCGATCTTGTTGAGCACCACCAGGCGCCCCGCGCCGGCGCCGATATGGTTGCGCCATACCTCGATGTCGCTGCGCGTGACGCCCGTGTCGGCCGCCAGGATGAACAGCACCGCGTGCGCATTCGGGATCAGGTTCAGGGTCAGTTCCGGTTCCGTGCCGATGGCGTTCAGGCCGGGCGTGTCGAGGATCACCAGGCCCTGTTTCAGCAGCGGATGGGGGAAGTTGATGATGGCGTGGCGCCACATGGAGATTTCCACCTGGCCGTCCTCGTCCAGCATGGCGGGGGCGTCCGCATCGTCGGCGTCGTACAGGCCGTAGCGCGCCGCCTCTTCGATGCTGACTTTTTTCGTCAGGCTGACCTGGCGGATGGCTTCCTGCATGTCGCCGCCCGCGTCGATGTTCAGGGGCAGGACGGTCCAGGCGGCGGGCAGATCGCGGTAGTCGCTGGTCGACAGGTTCTGCGCGCGCGTCTCGATGGGCAGCAGGCGGATGGACGGCTGCCAGGCCGCGTCGTACAGCAGCTCGGTGGGACACATGGTGGTGCGGCCCGCGCCCGAGGGCAGGATGCGCTGGCCGTAGCCGGCAAAGAAGATGGCGTTGATCAGCTCGGATTTGCCGCGCGAGAATTCCGCTACGAAGGCGACCGATAAACGGTCGTCGGCCAGGCGGGAGCCACAGCGCGCCAGGCGCAGCGCGGAGGCGCCGTCGACCAGGCCCGCCGCGCTGGCGGCTTGCCGGTATGCCTGCAAGGCGGCCTGTACGTCCTGCCGCCATGCGCTGTATTGTTCCAGGTCCCTGACCATCTGGCTCCCTCCGTGAGTGTGTGAGTGTGTTTACTTTTGACAATTCACGCAGTAAAACGTGGAACGCTGTCCCTGGACGATCTGGCGGATCGGCGCGCCGCACACGCGGCATGGCTTGCCCGCGCGGTTGTACGTGAAATACGTCTGCTGGAAGTAGCCGGACTGGCCGTTCACGCCGATGAAATCGCGCAGGGTGCTGCCGCCTTGCACGATGGCTTCTGCCAGCACGTCGCGGATCGATTGCGCCAGTTTCTCATAGCGGGCCAGGCCGATGCGCCGGGCTGGCGTCTTCGGGTTGATCCCCGCGCGGAACAGGCTTTCGGAACAATAGATATTGCCCACGCCGACGACGATGTCGCCCGCCATCAGCACCTGCTTGATATTGGTACCCTTGTTGCGCGTTTTCTCGAATAGCAGCTGGCCCGTGAAGCCGCCTTCCAGCGGTTCCGTGCCCAGGCCGCGCAGCAGCGCGTGGCCGTCGAGCGGGCCGTCGGCCTCGTCGTGCCACAACACGGCGCCAAAGCGGCGCGGGTCCGTCATGCGCAGTACCTGGCTGCCGCCTTCCGCGTCTTCCACGATGAGGTCGAAATGGTCGTGCTTTTGCGCCTCCGTCCCCGTCGGCAGCACGCGCAAATGGCCCGACATGCCCAGGTGGATGATCAGGGTGCCGTGGCGGAAGTGGATCAGCAGGTACTTGCCGCGCCGCCCCGTCAGGCCGATGGTTTGCCCCGACAGTTGCTCGCCCAGGGCAGGGGGGAAGGGCCAGCGCAGGCCGTCGCGGCGCAGCACGACGGAGCGCACGGCGCGGCCTTCGAGATGGGGCGCGACACCGCGCCGTGTGACTTCGACTTCTGGCAATTCTGGCATAGGGCTCGAATGGTGGAAAACCGGGTAAAAAAACAGGCGGGTTGCCGGCGGATGGCTGGCCCGGGCGCGCTACGCCGCCACGACGTATATATTTCGTTACATACGTGAAGTACGCGATAGCCGCGTTGGGCGTAGAATCAAACTTTGCCGTTCAGCCAGGATCAGCCTTTGAAAAACGCTTTCGCCATTGTAACCTTGTCCGCCCTGATGGCCACGCATGCCATGGCACAGACGCCTGTTGCCCCTGTCGATGGGGCGGCCAGTCCCGCTGCGGCCGCTGCGTCGCAAGCGCCCGGTACCGAGTCCGGCGACGACGCCAAGGGCGAGAAGCTGCCCAAGGTCGAGTTGAGCAGCGATTTGCTGTACAAGCTGACCAAGGCTGAAATGGAATTCAAGAGCGGCCAGTGGCAAGGGCCGTACGTGACGATGATGGTGGCGGCGCAACAGACGCGCGACCCGCGCCTGGCGCGCCGCGCTTCCGAAATGGCGCTGGCCGCCAAGCAGGGCAGCGAGGCGCTGGCGGCCATCCGCCTGTGGCGCGACCTGGCGCCCGAATCCGATGAGGCGACCCAGTTCTTCCTCGGCTTCGTCGTATTGACGGACAAGATCGAAGAAGCGGAACCGATTTTTGCCCAGCGCCTGGCCAATGCGCCGCAGGGCGCGCGCGGCGTGGCCCTGTTCCAGATGCAGCAGATCCTGTCGCGGGCGAATGACAAGCTGTATGCCTACGCGATGGTGACGCGCCTGGTGCAGCCCTACCTGGACATGTTCGAAGCGCACCTGGTGCTGGCGCAGGGCGCCCTGTCGCTCGGCGAGCGCGAGCGCGCCATCGGCGAAGCGAACAAGGCGCTGGCCATCAAGCCGAACTCCGAGCTGGCCGCGCTGACCCTGGCGCAGGTGACGGGCGAGCCCGAGGCTGCAGGCAAGGTGCTGGCCACTTTCCTGCAAAAGAATCCCGATGCCGTCGAAGTGCGCGGCGCGTATGCGCGCCTGCTGGTCGAGCAAAAACAGCTGGAGCCGGCGCGCGACCAGTTCCTGCTGCTGCTGAAAAGCCAGCCCGATAACGTGGGGGGCCTGTATGCGCTGGGCATCGTGGCGCTGCAGCTGGAAGACACCAAGGGCGCGGAGCAGTACTTCAAGCGCTTCCTGGCCGTGCTGGATAAAAATCCTGGCGACGCGCGCGATCCGTTCAAGGCCTTGATGATACTGTCGCAGATCGCCGAGACGCGCGGCGACACGGCCGGCGCCATCGCCTGGCTGGACAAGGTCGACAACAGCGCTTCCGCCGGCTATGTCGAGGCGCGCTTGCGCCGCGCCCAGCTGATCGCCCGCGGCGGCAATCTCGATGCGGCGCGCAAGGCGCTGACGGAAATCGAAACGGACGATCCGGCAAGCCAGGCGCAGGTGCTGCTGGTCGACGCGCAATTCCTGCGCGATGCCGGCTATGTGCAAAGCGCCTATGCGGTGCTGGAAAACGCCTTGCTGCGCTTCCCCGACAATCCGGAACTGCTGTACGACTACGCCCTGCTGGCCGAGCGCCTGGATAAACTCGAGCTGATGGAAGCGAGCCTGCGCCGCGTGATGGCGCTGGCGCCCGACAATCAGCATGCGTATAACGCCCTCGGCTACTCGCTGGCCGAACGGGGCATCCGCCTTGAGGAAGCCCATGCGCTGATCGAAAAAGCCTTGCAGATGGCGCCGGGCGACCCGTTCATCATGGACAGCATGGGCTGGGTGCAGTTCCGCATGGGCAACCTGGCCGCCGCGGAAAATTCGCTGCGCCGCGCCTATGCCGTGCGCAGCGATCCGGAAATCGCCGTCCACCTGGGCGAAGTGCTGTGGCAGAAGGGCGACAAGGCCGAAGCGCAAAAGCTGTGGCGCGAGGCGCAAGGCAAGGACCCGAAAAACGATGCGCTGAAAAGTACGCTGGCGCGCTTGAATGTCAGTTTGTGATTGTTAACCCAAGGGCAAATTCTGGGGTCAGACCCTGAGGGTCAGACCCCGGGTTTTGCACTTGGGGTGAACTCAAAAAATTCCCCATGCCAAAAAACTTCATCCCTCTGACTGTCCTGTGCCTGTCCCTCTCGGCCTGCTCGACCCTGACTTCCCCCTTTTCGTCCGGCGCCGCGCCGTCCGGTAATGCCGTCGCGCCTTACCGCGAACAGGTGGAACTGACGGGCCGCCTGAACGTCGTGTACCAGAAGGATGACAAGCCTGAATCGGCCACCGTCAATTTCAACTGGCAACAGACGGCGCAGCGCACGGACGTGACCCTGTATTCGCCTGTCGGCAGTACGCTGGCGACGATTGCCGTCACGCCGCAGCAAGCCGTATTGACGCAGAGCGGCAAGGCGCCGCGCAGCGCGCCCGATGTCGATACCCTGAGCGCGCAGATGCTGGGTTGGTCCTTGCCCGTGTCGGGCTTGCGCGACTGGCTGCAAGGCTATGCCGTGGGCGCCGATGGCAAACGTTTCGTCGCTTCGCCGGCGAACGACAGCGTCACCACGAAAGATGGCTGGCGCTTGCGCTATGTGTCGTGGCAAGAAGTAGGGCAAAATGCGGCCGACAATACACCGGGCGCCTTGCCCCAACCGCGGCGTATCGATGCCGAACGCAATGCCAGTGCGCAGGCCGATGCCGTCTCGCTGCGCATCGTGCTCGATCCCGCCCCATCCGCTCAAGCACAATGACGTTGACTACCCTGAATAACTGCCCGGCTCCCGCCAAGCTGAACCTCTTTTTGCACGTCAACGGCCGCCGCGCCGATGGCTACCATCTGCTGCAGACGGTGTTCCAGTTGCTCGACCATGGCGACACCTTGCACTTCGCGCTGCGCGACGACGCGCTGATCCGCCGCGTGACGGCACTGGCCGGCGTGCCGGAAGAACAGGATTTGATCATCCGCGCCGCCAAGCTGCTGCAGGCGGAAGTGCTGCGCCGCACGGGCGCCTTGCCGCGCGGCGTCGATATCGCCATCGACAAGGTGCTGCCCATGGGCGGCGGACTCGGCGGCGGTTCATCCGATGCGGCCACGGCCCTGATGGCATTGAACCGCCTGTGGCAAGCGGGCTTGAGCCGCGAGGAATTGATGGCGCTGGGCTTGCCGCTGGGCGCCGATATCCCGTTTTTCATCTTTGGCGAAAACGCCTTTGCCGAAGGCGTGGGCGAGGCCTTGCAGCCCGTCGCCACGCCCGAATGCTGGTACGTGGTGATCGAGCCGGGCGTGCAAGTGCCGACCGCCGCAATTTTTTGCGCGGAAGGCTTGACGAGAAATACCGAACCCGTCACAATAGCGGACTTTTCCAGGTACCTCGCAGAAGGAAACGATGCGGGCGGGTTTGGCAAGAATGATTTACAGCAAGTGGCATGCAGTCTTTTCAAGCCGGTAGCAGATGCGGTAGAATGGCTGGGTGCTTACGGTGAGGCCAGGATGACTGGCTCCGGTGCTTGTGTATTCAGTGCGTTTGGCAGTCAGGAAGAAGCGGATGCGGTGCTCAGCAATGTGCCACCGGTCTGGATCGCCTGGAAGGCAAAAGCGCTGAGCCGCCACCCGATGCTCACCATGTTGTAGAGAGCAAAAAAAGATTTTGCTTAGCGTCAAATAGTCGGTATAATACTGGCCAACATGACGGCAAGCAGTCAGTAACGTAGGGGAATCGCCAAGCTGGTTAAGGCACTGGATTTTGATTCCAGCATGCGAAGGTTCGAATCCTTCTTCCCCTGCCACCATTTCACCGTAGTCTGTCGATGCGAAGTTGGCGTCCAGTACGGGAAAAAAGCAGATATGTTGCCACGCGGCATATTCTAAACAATGACTGACCGGGCCTATGCCCGGTTAGTGCTTTTCAAGACTTCTATATCACCTCTTGGGACTCCCATGGCTTACGAAAACCTGATGGTTTTTACCGGCAACGCGAATCCAGCGTTGGCAGAGGGGGTCGCAAAAAACCTCGGCATCCCTCTCGGTAAAGCAAACGTTTCGAAATTCTCCGACGGCGAAGTAATGGTCGAGATTAACGAAAACGTGCGCGGCAAGGATGTTTTTGTTTTGCAATCCACCTGTGCTCCAACCAACGACAGCCTGATGGAAATCATGCTGATGGTTGATGCCTTGAAACGTGCTTCCGCTGGCCGCATCACCGCCGCAATTCCTTACTTCGGCTACGCCCGCCAAGACCGTCGTCCACGCTCCGCGCGTGTGGCGATTTCGGCCAAGGTGGTGGCGAACATGCTGGAAGAAGCCGGTGTCGAGCGCGTCCTGATCATGGACTTGCACGCTGACCAGATTCAAGGTTTCTTCGATATTCCAGTCGACAATATTTACGCTTCGCCAATTTTGCTGGGCGACCTGCAAAAGAAAAACTACCAGGACCTGCTGGTGGTGTCGCCGGACGTCGGCGGTGTGGTACGTGCGCGCGCCCTGGCAAAACGCCTGGGCTGCGACCTGGCCATCATCGACAAGCGTCGTCCAAAAGCGAACGTGTCCGAAGTGATGAACATCATCGGTGAAGTCGAAGGCCGCAACTGCGTGATCATGGATGACATGGTCGACACGGCAGGTACCCTGACCAAGGCTGCCGAAGTGCTCAAAGAGCGCGGCGCGAAAAAAGTCGTGGCGTATTGCACGCACGCGGTGCTGTCGGGCCCGGCGATTGACCGTATTTCGGCATCGCCACTCGATGAGCTGGTCGTGACCGATACGATCCCCCTGTCCGAAGCGGCCCTGGCCTGCGGCAAGATCCGTCAATTGACGTGCGCGCCGCTGCTGGCCGAGACGTTCAAGCGCATCATCAAGGGTGATTCGGTTATTTCCCTCTTTATCGATTAATTCGACAAGAGCAGCAACAGACGTAATGCCTGCGGCGCGACCGGCTTTTTGCCTGTTGCGCCGCAGTGTTTTCATTTTCGGGGTGTTTTTCACCCCATTTTCGAGGATTCCTGGTCGCGGGAGTCTTCATAACACAAGGCGCAAGCCTTGTTCTTCTTGGAGTTTCACATGAAAGTTATCGCATTTAAACGCGAATTGCAAGGTTCCGGAGCGAGCCGCCGCCTGCGCATTTCCGGCCAAACCCCTGGTATCGTCTACGGTGGCGCTGAAGCCCCGGTGCTGATCTCGCTGGATCACAACGCCCTGTACCACGCGTTGAAAAAAGAAGTGTTCCACTCGTCGATCCTGGACCTGGAAATCGACGGCGTTTCCCAGCAAGTTCTGTTGCGCGACTTCCAAGTCCACGCATACAAACAACTGGTTCTGCACGCTGACTTCCAGCGCGTTGACTCGAAGCAAGCTATCCACGTGAAAGTGGCGCTGCACTTCATCAACGCTGACGTTTCCCCAGCAGTCAAACTGCACGGCGCGACCATCAGCCACGTAGCCAACGAAATCGAAGTTTCGTGCCTGCCAGGCCAACTGCCAGAATTCATCAACGTTGACCTGTCGAACATCGACGTCGGTCACTCGCTGCACGTTGGCGACCTGGTCCTGCCAGCTGGCGTGACCGCTGTCACCCACGGCGCCAACCTGACCATCGCTACCGCTTCGGTACCGGCTGGCCACGTTGCTGCTGAAGCCGCTGCTGCTGAAGTTGTTGCTGACAAGAAGTAATTTTGCCGCCGCAGCAATGCGGTAGTCGCAAGGAAAAACCCGTCCGGTTCGCTCCGGACGGGTTTTTTTCTGCCTGTTTTCACCGATAATACGTTTTTACACTGCAGACACAGCCATGCCCATACGCCTGATCGTCGGCCTCGGCAACCCGGGACCCGAATACGAACAAACCCGCCACAATGCCGGCTTCTGGCTGGTGGACAACCTCGCCAACAGCTTGCCCGGCACGCGCTTGCAGCGCGATTCGCGCTATAACGCCATGCTGGCCAAGACTTCCATCGGCGGCAATGAAGTCTGGCTGCTCGAGCCGCTGACCTTCATGAACCGCTCGGGCCAGTCCGTGGGCGCGCTGGCGCGCTTCTTCAAGATTGCCGCCGACGAAGTGCTCGTCGTGCACGACGAACTCGATCTGATGCCTGGCATCGCGCGCCTGAAGAAGGGCGGCTCGGCCGGCGGCCATAATGGCTTGAAGGACATCACTGCCGCGCTGGGTACGCAGGATTACTGGCGCTTGCGCCTGGGCATCGGCCATCCGCGCACCTTGAGCCTGCAGCAGCAGGTGGCCGATTTCGTGCTGCACCGCCCGCGCCGCGAAGACCAGGAGCTGATCGAGCAGGCGATCGACAAATCCTTGCAGGTGATGCCGCAGATCGTCGAGGGCAAGTTCGAGGCGGCAACCATGAAGTTGCACACCGCGTAATTATTTCCCCGCCTTGCCGAAGCCGGCCATGATGGTTTTCGCCATCTGCTGCTGGCTGGCCTGGGCGCTGCCGCCTTCGCCCGCGTTGGCGGCGATCAGCAAGCCGTCGCCGCTGCCGGGTGCCAGCGCGATCAGCGCGTGCCAGTAGCCGTTCGAACCCAGGTGCGTGAGCACGCGCTGCGGGGCCTGGGGCGGAAAGTGCATCACGCCCCAGCCCAATGCCGCATTCGTGTCGCCCTGCGCCGTGTGCAGCAACACATACGTTTCCTGTTTCAGCAGTTTCCCCTTGCCTTGCTCGCCATGCAGTTGATCGAGCGCAAACTTGGCCCAGTCTTGCATGCTCAGGTGAATCTCCCCATCGGGCGCCATCATCAGCGGATTGCTGGCCATCAAGCCGGCAATCGGCTTGTTTTCCTTGTGACCCAGGTTTTGTCCCCGCACGGTGGGGCCGAAGGCGGCCCGCATGTCCAGCGGGCCGAACACCTCCGCCTGCATCAGTTCCTCATATGTCTTGCCCGTGACCCGCTCGGCGATGGCGGCGGCGATCATGGCGCCGCTGTTCGAGTAGTGCGATTCGCCGCGCGGCGCGGCTACCGGCGCATCGGCCAGCGCCCGCTGCGCGTATTCCAGGCGCAGCAGGGGCAATGGCCGCGTGTCCGTATAGGTGGAATTGATCCATGCCTCATCGGGGTTGGGCGGCAGGCCGGCGCGGTGCGACAGCAGATCCATCAGGTTGACATCGCGGTACTCGGCGCGCATGCCGCCGGCCAGCGCGGGCAGCATGCTGGACAGCGGCGCATCCCACGACAGCACGCCCCGTTCCACCAGCCGCGCGATCAGGGTCACCGTCATGGCCTTGCCGTCGGAGCCGATATTCCACACGTCATCGGCGCGCACGCTATCGTGCCCGTCGTTGGCCCGCACGCCCGCTTGCGTTTGCGCTTCGATCTTGCCGTCGCGGATGACGAGAATGGCCATGGCCGGCACGCTCTTGTCGGCCAGCGCCTGCTGCAGCATGGCATGCAAGTCATGGGCGCGGGCGGCGCCGCTGAGCAAAAAGGCGGTGCTGCAAACGAGTGAGGCAAGCAGGGTTTTCATGGTGTCTCCAGTCGATAGGGGTGAGCGAACATGTTAAAATGGTCGCAAAACATGATTTAATTATTGTTTTACGATAATTTATTCTAACGAGACTTGACGCTTTCGTATACTTTTAAATATGAAAAAAAATCCAGAGGGACCGGCGGCGCTGAGCCGGCGCGTGCGCTACGGCGTCTCCGCGTTCTTTGTGCTGTACCTGCTGCTGACGGTGCTGGGCTGGCTGGCGCCCGCGCCGGCCGCGCACGGCAGCCTGGGCGATGCGGGCATGTATGAATTGTTGCTGCAATTGCAGAGCCAGCCATTCGAGCGCCTGGCGGCCATGCCCTTGTGGCAGCGGGGTCTGGGTCTGGGCCTGGCGCTGGCCTTGCCAGCCTTGCTGGTGCTGGGCGACGCCGTACGCCAGCTGGCCGTGGTCTTGCGCCAGTTCGAGCAGGGGGTGTTTTTTACGCCGCAGGTGGCGCAGCGCTTTCGCCGTTTTGCCGGCGGCTTGCTGCTGGGAACGGTGTTGACGTTGCTGGAGCCGACCGTGCGCGGCATGCTGTTTGGCTTGCTGGACGAGGGGACGAGCCAGTTGCGCCTGGTCATCGACATCACGGGCGGCGACTTGTGGACCTTGCTGCTGTGCACGGTTTTCCTTGCGCTGGCGCAAATCCTGCATGAAGGCCAGCGCCTGGCCGATGAAAACAGCGGGTTTATCTGATGGGCATCGTCGTGCGTCTCGACCTGGTACTGGCCAGGAAAAAAGTGAAATCGAAGGAACTGGCGGCCTTCATCGGCATCACGGAACAGAATTTGTCCCTCTTAAAGTCGGGCAAGGTGCGCGGCGTGCGTTTCGATACCCTGTCGAAAATCTGCGAGATGCTCGAATGCCAGCCCGGCGACATCCTGGAATTCGATGCGTCGCAGCCGGGCGACGGGGATGGCGACAGTTAGCGGCACAGAGGGCGGTTTTTTTGAAGAGTAGGGTGCATAGAGGTACAATTGACCCTTACAAGCATTAATACAGCAAGATTATCCAGAAAACGCCCGCAACGGCCGTTTTGCACCAGCCGCTTGCCGGCAATATTGATTATTTAAAGGTTTTCCATGAGTCTCCAATGCGGTATCGTCGGCTTGCCGAACGTCGGCAAGTCCACCCTGTTCAATGCACTGACGAAAGCCGGCATCCCGGCTGAAAACTATCCGTTCTGCACCATCGAGCCGAACGTCGGCGTCGTCGAAGTGCCGGATCCGCGCATGGATGCGCTGGCCGCCATCGTCAAGCCGGAACGCATGGTCAACGCCATCGTGGAATTCGTCGACATCGCCGGCCTGGTGGCCGGTGCATCGAAGGGCGAGGGCCTGGGTAACCAGTTCCTGTCGCACATCCGCGAAACGGACGCCATCGTCAACGTCGTGCGCTGTTTTGAAGATGACAACGTCATCCACGTGGCCGGCAAGATCAATCCGCTCGACGATATCGAAGTCATCCAGACTGAACTGGCGCTGGCCGACATGGGCACCGTGGAAAAAGCCATCCACCGCGAAAACAAGAAAGCCCGTTCGGGCGACAAGGACGCGGCCAAGCTGCTGGCCATCATGGAACGCATGATGCCTTACCTGAACGATGCCAAGCCCGTGCGCGCCATGGGCCTGGACGCCGACGAAATGGAACTGATCAAGCCGCTCTGCCTGATCACGGCCAAGCCGGCCATGTTCGTGGCCAACGTGTCCGACACGGGCTTCACGAATAACCCGTTGCTGGACCAGCTGACGGCCTACGCGCAATCGCAAAATGCGCCCATCGTCGCCATCTGCGCCGCGCTGGAAGCGGAAATCGCCGACCTGGACGATGCCGACAAGGGCGCTTTCCTGGCCGACATGGGCATGGAAGAGCCAGGCCTGGACCGTCTGATCCGCGGCGCCTACAAGCTGCTGGGCCTGCAAACCTACTTCACGGCTGGCGTGAAGGAAGTGCGCGCCTGGACCATCCATGTGGGCGACACGGCACCGCAAGCGGCCGGCGTGATCCACACCGACTTCGAACGCGGCTTCATCCGCGCGCAAACCATCGCCTATGACGACTTCATCGCCTACAAGGGCGAAGCGGGCGCCAAGGAAGCGGGTAAGATGCGCGCCGAAGGCAAGGAATACGTCGTCAAGGATGGCGACGTGCTGAACTTCCTGTTCAACGTCTAAGGACAGATGCTTGCTGGCGAGCGCCAGCAACATACTGCATTCGTCCATTGCGAAATGCCGCTCAATGTATTTGGGCGGCATTTTTTTGTCTGTGATGTGAAAGGCTTGCCATGCAGTCAGAGAAACACCCGCTCGTTTCCATTGTCATGGCCACGTATAACCGGAGCAATATCCTCGGGTATGCGATTCAATCGGCACTCGCCAGCACCGTGCAGGATTGGGAACTGATTATCGTCGGCGATTGCTGCACCGACGACACTGCCGAGGTGGTCGCCGCGTTCGGCGACGCGCGCATCCGCTTTGTGAACCTGGACACCAATTACGGCGAGCAGACGGGACCCAACAATCTCGGTGTCAGCCTGGCGCGCGGCACCTATCTGGCATTCCTGAACCACGATGACCTGTGGTTGCCCGATCATTTGCAAAGCAGTATCGATGTCCTCGAGCGCGCCGGCGCTGACCTGGTCTTTGGCCAGGGACTGGTAGTCTTGCCGGAGGGATATCACATGGTGGGGGCGGTGGCGGACGGCATGCAACCATACCGTCCGTGGATGGACGTACCGGCCACTCTGTGGGTCATGCGGCGTGAGCTGGCCCTGCAGATCGGGCCATGGCAGCCGTCATGGGAAGTGCGCTGCTGGCCGTCGCAGGCGTGGTTGCACCGCGTGTACCGCGCGGGTCGGCCGATGCTGGCCCATCCCCGCATCGGAGCCATACTGATCCAGTCTGGCAGCCGCAGCAATTCCTACCTGGACCGGCAACACGCCGAGCATGCGTTCTGGTGGGAGCAGATGCAAGATCCGTTGAATATTCTGCAGGCTGTCACCACGCTGTACGGCAAGGTGGGCCATGAGCGTCGCATTGCACCGCTTCAATGTGCGGTCACTGCCATGAAAGCGTTGTCGCGGCGAATGTTATATAGCGTTGGCATGTGGCCGCCACAACCCAGTTATTGGCTTAAATATTGGCGTAAAGGAACGTTTATACGCGAATTGCGCCGCCGCCGGGGATTGAAGGACCTGCCGCGGCGATAGATAATACGGTTGCAATACATAAGAGCATTTTTATAAAATTTCTGGGGGTAATCTGGTGGCTGAGAAAGATAACTGGTTGTTGGCTGGCGCGAAGCAGGATGGCGAAAGCATCACCAAGGAATGGAAGCCGACGACGCCTTCCTTGATCGATGGCGTGATTTTTCAGGAAATCAAGCCTGTCTTGACGGCGTACGGTAGCCTGACTGAAATTTTCCGTACTGAATGGGTGCCCGATGCGGCGCAGATAGGCCAGATATTCGCCTCGACCCTGGAGCCGGGCGGGCTGAGCGCCTGGCATGCGCATGCCATCACGACGGACCGCCTGTTCGTGGCGGCGGGCCAGATGCGCGTGGTGCTGTACGACGCGCGTGCAGATTCGCCCACCTTTGGCATGCTCAACGAATTCAAGCTGGGCACCAAGCGTCCCGGCCTGCTCGTCGTGCCGCCGCGCGTCTGGCATGGCGTGCAGAATTACTGCAGCACGCCAGCCATCCTCGTCAATGCGGTGGACCATGCGTATCGCTATGATGCGCCGGACCACTGGCGCGTGCCGGCCGATTCGGACACGGTGCCGTATCGTTTCTCCAACGACAGGCATGGCTGAGATGCCCTGCCTGGCTGAATGATGCGCCTTACCCGTCTCGCGGGTTTTTCAGCCGGCCCCATCTTGTCGCTGCTGTGCAGCCTTGCCACCGTGCCTGCCGTGGCCTGGCTGTTTCCGCCTGCCGACATCGGCAAGCTGGATTTCTTCATGACCGCGTGCACGGTGGCCGGTTTGCTGCTGTCGCTGGGGCTGGATAAGGCCTTTCTGCATGAATACCATTACAGCACCGTGCGTAGCGACTTGCTGAAGGCGTGCCTGTTGCCGGCCGTGCTGCTGGCTCCCGTGGCGCTGGCCGTGATACTGCTGTTTGCCGCGCCGGTATCGCAACTGTTATTTGACGTTGCGCAACCCGCACTGGCCGTCCTGTTCGCTGCAGGCATGCTGAGCGCCCTGGCCAATCGCCTGATCGCGCAACTCTTTCGCATGCAGGAGCGCGCCTGGATATTCAGCCTGGCGCAGGTGCTGCCAAAAATGACGCTGCTGTTGCTGCTGCCTGTCCTGTGGTGGGATCCGCAGCGCAATTTCGTGCACTTGGCAACCCTGGTCGTGGCCGCCACCTGGCTGGTCACGCTATGGCTGCTGTGGCATGCGCGCGTATCGCTGGCGCAAGCCTGGGCTGCCACCATGGACCGCGTGCTGCTGCGGCGTTTGCTTTCCGAGGCGGGGCCCCTGCTGGTGAGCGGCATTTTCTACCTGTCCATGCTGTCGGCCGGCATGGGCTTGCTGCGTTTCTTTGCCGGCTTTGAGGAACTCGGTATTTATGCGCTGGCCATGCGCGTGGCCGCCGGCGCCTGGCTGGTGCAGTCGATTTTTACGATTGTCTGGGTGCCGCAAGTGCACAAATGGGCCGCCGCCGGTGGCGACCTGTCGAATATTGCCGCCATTTGCCGCCATGCGCAGGCTATCGTGGTCGTGGGCTTTTGCCTGGCGGGCGCCTTGGCCTGGCTGATCGGATGGATATTGCCTCCCAATTATCATGGCGTCGCCTACCTGGCAGTGGCCACCGTGGGCCAGCCGCTGCTGTACGCCCTGGCGGAAGTGACCGGTGTCGGCATCAGCCTGGCCCGCCGTCCTTCCTTATCCATCGCCGCTTTCGCGGCAGGCTTGCTGAGCACCTTGCTGGCGGGCACCGTGCTGGTGCCGCGCTGTGGCGCCACGGGCGCCGCCGTGGCGCAGCTGCTGGGTTTCCTCGTGTATTTTGTCGTCAAGACGGAACTGGGCATGCGCGTCTGGCGTCCGCTGCCGCGCCGCGCGCTGTACCTGAACGCCATCGTGCTGTCGCTGCTGGCGATGGGGCATGCCCTTTTTGCCCAGCGCCTGGGGCTGCTTGCTCCGCTGGCGTGGGGCGTGCTGCTGGCGGCCGCACTGCACGTCTACCGGCCTTCGCTATGGGCCGCCTTCAGGCTGCTCAAGCCGGCCAGGCAGCAGGGCTGACGGCGTTTGCTGCCCGCCGCCGTGTTGCGCTTTCCTTGTTACTCCGCGTACAATGAGAATAATTCTCATTTATAATCCGATGCGCCTGTTCTTGCCGGCCGTTGGCGACAGGAAGGGTATCGTGAGCACCGCCGAGTTAGCGCTTCAGCAGCAAGTCAGTAGTCTTTACACCGACCACCACCACTGGCTGCGTGGCTTGCTGCGCCGTAAACTCGGCAATGCCTTCGATGCGGCCGACCTGGCGCACGATGTGTACCTGCACCTGATGAAGACGGGCAGGGTGCCGCCGGCCGGGGAGTCGCGCCGTCACCTGACGCAGATCGCCAACGGCATGGTCATCGACCTGTACCGCCGCCGCCAGATCGAAACGGCTTACCTGGAAGTGCTGGCCCTGGTGCCCGAAGCGCTGGCGCCGTCCGAGGAAGAGCGCGCCCTGGTGATCGAGGCACTGACGGAAATCGATGCCGTGCTGCACCGGCTGCCCGCCAAGGCGCGCAAGGCATTGCTGCTGTGCAAACTCGATGGCCTGAGCTACCGCGACATCGCCGCCGAGCTGGACGTCTCGGTGTCCTCCGTCGAAAAATACATCGCCGCCGGCTTGCTGGCCTGCTACGAGGCCATGCATGCGCCGGACGCCTGAGCCATGGAGGTGGTGATTGCACCGGCCATCGTGCAGCAGGCAGCCCAGTGGATGGCGCGCCTGTGGTCCGATGACGCCAGCGAGGAAGACCGGGCTGCCTGTGCCCGCTGGCGTGCCGCGCATCCGCACCACGACCTCGCCTGGCAGCGTTTGCAAGCGTTCGAAGGCAAGCTGCACAGCGTGCCGCGCGATGCGGCCCGGCACGCGCTGCGCGAACCGGCGCCGGCCGCCTACCTGAACCGCCGCCGTGCCCTGAAGCTGCTGGCCGTGCTGTTGCCTGTGGGTGGCATGGCGTACTTGCTGCGCGGCACGGATGCCTGGCAAGTGGCCACGGCCAGCCACGGCACCGGCACAGGCGAGATCCGCGAGATTACCCTGCCTGACGGCACGCGCGTGATGCTCGCTTCCGCTTCGGCCATCGACGTGCGCTTCGACGCCAGCGAGCGCTTGCTGATCCTGCGCAGCGGCGAAATCCTCGTCACGACGGCGCACGATCCCGATCCGGCGCAGCGGCCTTTCCGCGTGCAGGGACGCCACGGCACGGTGCGGGCGCTGGGTACGCGTTTTACTTTGCGGCAAGACGAACACACGTCGCGCGTGGCCGTCTTCGAGGGCGCCGTCGAAGTGCGCCTCGCGCATGCACCTGGCCAGGCCGTGCGCATCGACACGGGCTACAGTGCCATCTTCTCGGCCGATATCGTGCAGTCTGGCGCACCCGCGTCCGCCAGCGCCATGGCCTGGAGCAAGGGCGTGCTGGTGGCCGACAACATGCGCCTGGACGAGCTGCTTGCGGAACTGGCCCGCTATCGCCCCGGCCTGCTGCGCTGCGACCCTGCCGTGGCCAGCTTGAGCGTCAATGGCGTATTTTCCCTGCGCGACACGGACCGCGCGCTGCACAACCTGGCGCTGGCCTTGCCCGTGCAAATCGTTGCGCGCACGCGCTACTGGGTGACGGTGCAAGCCATACCCTAAGCCTCTGCCTGACAATTTCGCGGGCCCGATTGAGGGTTTCGCATTCTCGTTCGGGATATAGGGTGAGAGCCACCCTTAATCATTGACCTTATGCACGTTTTCCCCCTCCTTTCCCATGAGTAGCCCAAGCCGCCAGGCCGGCCCGATCAGCCGGATACTCCAGCCCATCCGCGGACGCCTGATCGCCGCCGCCGTGCTGGCCGGCGCTGGTTCCATGCTCACACTGGTACCGCTGGCAGGCATCGCGCAGATCGCGCACATCGCCCTGAACCCCGCGCTGGCGCGGGGCGATGTATGGCAGATCATCATCGCCAGCGTCGCTTGCCTGTTTGCCGGCATGGCCCTGATCTCGCTGGGCGAGCTGGCCGCGCACCTGGCCGACAACCGCCTCACCCATCAACTGCGCCTGCAAGCCATGCAGCGCCTGGGGCAAGTGCCGCTGGGCTGGTTCACCAGCCGCGCTTCGGGCGAGGTCAAGCAGGCGATGCAGGACGATATCAATACCCTGCACAGCCTCACGGCGCACTTCTACACGACGACGGGACGCGCCGTGGGCGCCATCGCCATCTCCATTATTTACCTGTTCGCCATGGACTGGCGTCTGGCCCTCATTGCCATCCTGCCATTTCCCGGCTTCTTCCTGTTCTTTGGCCGTGCCATGAAAGCCAGTGGCGGCAACATGGAACAATTCGTCGCTGGCATGGGGCGCATCAACAATGCCGTGGTGGAGTTCGTCAACGGCATTCCCGTGGTCAAGGCCTTTGGCGCCACGGGACGCGCGCATGGCAGCTACCGTGGCGCCGTCGATGCGTTTGCCGCGGCGTTCGCCGCGTTTACGCGTCCGCTGGTCGGCTCGATGGCGAATGCCAATGCCCTGATCGCGCCCGTCGCCGTGCTGGGCGTGGTGGTGATTGCCGGCACGGCCTTCGTGGCCTTGGAGGCGATGGCGCCCGTGGATATCCTGCCGTTCGCCCTGGTGGCGCCCGGCATTTCCGCGCCCATGCTATTGCTGCATTACCTGACGCATGACCTCAACAATGCCACGGGTGCCGCCCAGCGCGTGCAAGCCTTGCTCGACACGCCCGTACTGGCGCAGCCGGCACCGGATGAGCAGCAGTTGCCTGACGGCACGGAGATTCGCCTGGAAGGCGTCGCTTATGCCTACGATGGGCACAACAAGGTGCTGTCGGACATCACGCTCACTTTGCGTCCTGGCACGGTGACGGCCATCGTCGGCGCCTCCGGTTCCGGCAAGTCGACCCTGGCACGGTTGCTGCTGCGCTTTTTCGATCCCGCTGAAGGACGCATCACCCTCGGTGGCGTCGACCTGCGGTACATCGCCACGCCAGAGCTGTACCGGCGCATCGGTTTTGTGCTGCAGGAAGTGCGGCTGATCCACGCCAGCGTGCGCGAGAACATCGGGCTGGGCCGGCCGTCGGCCAGCTTGCAGGAAATTGAAGCGGCGGCGCGCCTGGCGAACATTCACGAGCGCCTCCTGGCCTTGCCACGCGGCTACGATTCCGTCCTCGGCGAGGATGCGCAACTGTCCGGCGGCGAGTTGCAACGCGTGAGCATCGCGCGCGCCGTGCTGCTCGACCCGCCCGTGCTGGTGCTCGATGAGGCGACGGCCGCGGCCGATGCGGAAAACGAAGTGGCGATCCAGGACGCGCTGTCGCGCTTTGCCCAAGGCCGCACCTTGCTGGTGATCGCGCACCGGCTCGACACGGTCATGCATGCCGACAATATCGTCGTTGTCGAGAACGGTGTCATCGTCGAGCAGGGCAGCCATGCCGGCTTGCTTGCCCACCAGGGCCGCTATGCGCAACTGTGGGCGCTGGGCGGCTATCAAGACACCTCGAAAGAAACGCTGCTCCCATGCTGAAAACATTCATTCAACTGCTGGGCGACGATGCGCCCGTGTTTCGCCGCTACTGTGCCATGGCGCTTGCGTACGGCGTGCTCAGCGGGCTGACGATCACGGCGCTGGTGCTGGCCCTGGGCCGCTTGCTGGCCGGCGATACGGGCGGCGCGGCCCTGTGGCTAATCGTGCTGCTGGCCGGGCTGGTCGCTTGCTGGGCCTGGCGGCGCCAGGTGGAAAAAGCGGGCGTGCGCGTGGGCGTGACGGTCTTGCAAGGGGCGCGCCAGCGCCTGGGCGACCACGTGGCGCGCCTGCCCGTCGGCTGGTTTACGCCGGAGAATACAGCGAAGCTGGGCCACGTCATCACGCAAGGCATGATGAATGTGGCCCAGCTGCCCGCCCACGTGCTCACGCCTGTCATCTGCGGCGCCGTCACGCCCGTGGTGATGCTTGCCGCGCTGTTTGCGCTGCACTGGCAACTGGGTGTCATCGCGTTGCTGGCGCTGCCCTTGCTGGCGGGCGCCTTGCGGCTCACGGCATACCTGGGCCAGCGCGCCGACGATGCCTACCACCATCATTTTGCCCAGACCAGCCAGCGCCTGGTGGAGTTTGCGCAGGCGCAATCGGTGTTGCGCGCCTTCAATGGTAACGGCGGTGGTGCGGCTGACGGCGGCACGCGTTTCCTGCAGCAAGCCATCGACGCGCAGCGCCACGCGGGCACGCGGCTCATTTACCTGTCGGCGCTGTCGTCCGTGCTTAACGCCTGGACCGTGCAAGCCATCTTCGCCGCCTTGCTGGCCGCCGCCGCGCTGTGGTTCAATAGTCTGCTGGGCGGAGCCGCCGCTGCGCAAGACGCCATCGCTGTCATCGTGGCCTTGCTGCTGGTGGTGCGCTTTGTCGACCCGCTGCAGGAAGTGGCCAGCTATGGCGAAGTGCTGCGCGGCGCGCGCGGCCCGCTGGACGCTGCGCGCGATATTTTCGCCGTGCAACCCTTGCCGGAAGCACACAAGCCGCAAGCGCCGCGCGATGGCGCCGTCGAATTGCGCGGCGTAGGTTTTCGCTATGCACAGGATCAGGCCGACGTCTTGACGGATATCAACCTGAAGATTGCGCCGGGCAGCATGACGGCGCTGATCGGCGCCTCCGGCTCCGGCAAGACGACCCTGGTGCGCCTGATCGCGCGCTTCTTTGACGCCAGTGCAGGCACGGTGCTGGTGGGCGGTGTCGATGTGCGCGACATGTCCGGCGAGCAACTGGCCGGCCAGATCAGCCAGATATTCCAGGACAGTTATCTGTTCCAGGGCAGCATCGGCGACAACATCCGCATCGGCAAGCCGGATGCCACCGATGCCGAGGTGCTGGAAGCGGCGCGGCAGGCGGGTGTGTTTGAGATCATCGCCCGCTTGCCGCAGGGGCTCGATACCCTGGTGGGCGAGGGCGGCGCGCGCCTGTCCGGCGGCGAACGCCAGCGTATCGCCATCGCCCGCGCGCTGGTCAAGGATGCGCCGATTCTGCTGGTCGATGAAGCAACAGCCGCGCTCGACGCGGAAAACCAGGCCGCCATCGCCGAAGCGCTGGCGCGGCTGCGCGGCAGGCGCACGGTGATCGTCATCGCGCACCAGCTGTCGACGGTGGCCATGGCCGACCAAATCGTCGTGCTGGACGGTGGCACGATTCGCGAGCAGGGCACGCCAAGCGCCTTGCGCGCGCAGGACGGCCTGTATGCGCACTTCCTGGCGCAGCGCCAGGCGGCCAAGGGCTGGCGCATCGCCTCCGCCGCGCCGCAGCAATGAACGGGATGACGATTTGATACGCGCGAGTCTGCTGTGCCTGTTCTTCCTGCTGTGCTGCGCGTCCTTGCTGGTCGGTGCAAGGCAGATGGAGTGGGCGCAGCTGTTGTCCTCGTCCGACGCGCTGTCCGCCGATGCTTGGCTGACCCTCACGGCCAGCCGGCTGCCACGCTTGGCGGCGCTGGTGCTGACGGGCGTGGGCCTGTCTGTCTGCGGTGTCATCCTGCAGCACATCGTGCGCAACAAATTCGTCGAACCGGCCACCTCGGGCGGCCTCGACGCGGCCAAGCTGGGTATCCTCGTGGCGCTGACCGCGGCGCCCGCGGCGGGCACGGCCGGCAAGATGGCGTTCGCGCTGGCCTTCTGCCTTGCCGCCAGCGTACTGTACGTTGCCCTGATCCGCCGCATCCGCTTCAAGAACACGATACTCGTCCCCGTCATCGGCCTCGTGTATGGCGGCGTGCTCAGCGCCTTGGCCGAATTCTATGCCTACCGCCACAACATCCTGCAAAGCATGCAGGGCTGGCTGCTCGGCGATTTTTCCCGCATCGTGCAGGGCAACTATGAAATCATTTATCTGATCCTGCCCATCGTTGCCCTCACGTATGTGTACGCGCAGCGTTTTACCGTGCTGGGCATGGGCGAGGGCATGGCCACCAGCCTGGGCTTGAACTATGCGGGCACGGTGGCGCTGGGCTTGATACTGGTGGCCGTCACGGTGGCGGCCACGGTGATCACGGTGGGGGCGATCCCGTTTGTCGGGCTGGCCATTCCCAACCTGGTGGCCTTGCGCTACGGCGACAACCTGGCGCGCACCCTGCCCATCGTGGCGCTGGGCGGCGCGGCGCTGCTGCTGGCCTGCGACATCGCCGGGCGCCTGCTGATCTATCCATTCGAAGTGCCGATCGGCCTGACGGCGGGCGGCGTGGGCGGGGTGCTGTTCCTCGTGCTGATCATCCGGGGGCGGCGATGAGGGACGTATTGACGCAACGGATGCTGTGGCTGGCCGTGTTTGCATTGGGGCTGGCTTTCCTCTTCATCGGCGCAAATCTGGATTTCGATTACATCATCCCGAAGCGACTATCGCGCCTGGCCGCCATCGTCATCGGCGGCGTTTGCGTGGCCGTGTCGTCGATCGTGTTCCAGACCATCGCCGGCAACCGCATCCTGACGCCGGCCGTCATGGGCTATGAAGCCGTGTATTTGCTGTTGCAATCGCTGCTGATCCTCGCGATGGGCATGCACAGCGTGGTGCTGCTGGGGCAGAACGGCAACTTCGTGCTGTCCATCGCGCTGATGCTGGCGTATTCCTGGGCCATCCACTATTGGTTGTTTCGTGATGGCAAGAACAACGTGTATTTCCTGTTGCTGCTGGGATTCGTGCTGACGATGGTGATCGGCACATTTACCCAGTTCATCCAGCTGCGCATCAGTCCCGGTGAATTTGCCATTTTGCAGGGTTTCAGCCAGGCATCGTTCAACAAGGCGCAGTCCGCACAATTGCTGTACTCGGCCTTGCTGGTGGGCGCTGCCTGCGTGGCCGTGGTGAAAACCCTGCCGGCGCTCGACGTGCTGGCGCTGGGGCGCGAGCAGGCCATCTCGCTCGGTATCGATTACCGGCGCATGGTGCAGTTGCAACTGGCGCTGATCGCCGTGCTGGTGGCCGTGTCGACAAGCTTGCTGGGGCCCACGGCCTTTATGGGCATCTTTGTAGCGAACACGACTTATGCCCTGGCCCGCACGGCACGCCACAGGGTCACCTTGCCCTTGGGCTGCGCCATCGCCATCGCCATCTTTCTGGCCGCCCAGCTGCTGGTCGAGCACGTTTTCAACTACCGGACCACGGTTGGCATCCTCGTCAACCTGGTGTGCGGCGCGTATTTCCTCGCGCTCATGGTCCGAACCCGGGGCACCGCATGATCCACGTCAACCATATCAAAAAAAGCTACGGCGCCAGGCGCGTGCTGGACAACGTCAGCGCGCAGTTTCCCAAGGGTAAAGTGACGTCCTTGATCGGCCCGAACGGCGCCGGCAAGACGACCTTGCTGATGCTCATCGCGCGCCTGCAGGAAGCGAATGGCGGCGAGATTACGATAGACGGGCGCAGCATCGCGCACATCAAGATCCAGGACTATGCGCGACTGGTGGCTACCCTGCGCCAGTCGCCCGATTTTCATCTGCGCCTGACGGTGGAAGAACTGGTCGCCTTCGGCCGTTTTCCTTACAGCCGAGGTAGCTTGACGCCGCAAGACCGGCAAGCCATCGATGACGCCATCGCCTTCTTGTCGCTGGAAAACTTGCGCGCCGCCTACGTCGATGAGCTGAGCGGCGGCCAGCGGCAGATGGCTTTCCTGGCCATGACGATTGCCCAGCAGACGGACATTTTGCTGCTTGACGAGCCGCTCAACAACCTCGACATGAAGCACGCCGTGCAGATCATGCGCGCGCTGCGGCGCCTGTGCGACGAGCAGGGCCGCACCGTGATTCTGGTGATCCACGACATCAATTTCGCCGCCAATTATTCCGACCACATCGTCGCCATGCAGGGCGGCGCCGTGCGCTTTTCCGGCCCCGCCCACGAGGTCGTGACGGAACAGCGCTTGCGGGCGCTGTACGACATCGATTTTCACATCGTGCGCAACGAGCGCGGCTGCGTCTGCAATTACTTTACCCCCACAGGAGCTTGAGATGATCTGGAACAAATCCCGCTGCGCGCTGGCCGTGCTGCTCGCCGCCATGGCCGCCCTGCAAGGCTGCCGCGACAAGGCGGCCACGGCGCCGCCAGCGCCGGCCGCTTCCGCGTCAGAGCAGGCATTTACCCCCATCACCATCGTGCACAAGCTGGGCACGACGGTGGTCACACATCGTCCGCAGAGGGTGGCCGTGCTCGACATGAACGAAGTTGATTTTCTCGACCAACTGGGCGTGCCCGTGGCCGGCATGGTGAAGGATTACGTGCCGCATTTCCTCACCCGCTACAAGGATGACCAGGCCATCCGCGACCTGGGCGCCATCGTGCAGCCCAATCTCGAGCACATCCACGCGCTCCAGCCCGATCTGATACTGATGACGTCGATCCAGGCCAACCACTACAAGGAACTGAGCCAGATCGCGCCCACCTTGCATTTCGACGTGGATTACCAGAACAGCGAGAGCAAGCACATCGACGTGGTCAAGCAACACTTGCTGACCCTGGGGAGCATCTTCGGCAAGGAAGATATCGCCAGCCGGAAAGCGCAGGAGCTGGACGCCAAGGTGGCGGACGCGCGCAAGGTGATTCAGGACCGTCCCGAAAAAGCGCTGATCGTGCTGCACAACAATGGCGCCTTCAGCGCGTTCGGCGTGCAGTCGCGCTACGGTTTTGTCTTCGATGCGCTGGGCGTGAAACCTGCCAGCACAGCCGTCGAGGCGGGCTTGCATGGCCAGCCGATTTCCAGCGAATTCATCCAGCAAGCCAATCCCGACATCATCTATGTGGTGGACCGCACGGCCGTGATGGAACACCGTCCCGTCATGACGGCCGAGCAGATGGCCAATCCACTGCTGCGCCAGACCAATGCCTGGAAGAATGGCCGCGTGGTCTTTGTCGATGCCGACGCCTGGTACATCACGGCGGCGAGCGTGACGTCGCTGAAGCGGGTGATCGACGATGTGCTGAAGGGCTATCAATAGTCGATAATTTTCGTAATGATTCGTATTTGCATTGAGGGTTTTGCCTTTTCGTTCGGGAGATAGGGTGAGAGCAAGCAATCATCCCATCTGAAAGGATTTACTGTATGACCCAACGCATGGCAACGCGCCACCTTCCCGCCTTGAACCTGAGCCGCATCGCCACCGCCGTGCAACTGGCGCTTATCACGGGCTTGACCGCAGGGGTGCTGGGCGTGGCGGCCCCGTCAGCCTACGCGCAAGCGGGGGCGGGCCAGGCCCGGCAAGCGTTCAGCGTGCCGGCCGGTACACTGGGCCTGGCCCTCAATACCTTTGCCGCCGAGGCGGGCGTTGAATTGACGGTCGAGGCTAGCCTGCTGCAAGGCAAGAGCAGCGCCGGCCTGTCCGGCAGCTACAGCGTGCCTGAAGGCTTTTACGAGTTGCTGCGCGGCCACGGCTTGCAAGCCGTGCGCGAGGGTAATGGCAGCTACACGGTGCGCCGCGAAGCGGCGCATAGCGCCGCCGCCGAGGCTGCCGCCACCATGCCTGCCGTGACGGTATGGGGCAAGGGCAATGCGGTGACGGATGCCTACGCAGGCGGCCAAGTGGCGTCCGGCGGCCGCGTGGGATTCCTGGGAGACAAGGACTTCATGGAAACCCCGTTCAACACCATCAGCTATACGGATAAATTCATCGAAGACCGGCAGGCGCGCGACATCACCGATGTGATTTCCGCCACCGACCCTACCGTCTTCAGCAGCGGCATGACGGGCATCATTGGCGAGAATTATTCGATACGGGGCTTCAGCTCGAATATCGGCGACGTCGCGTTTGGCGGCCTGTACGGCATCTCGCCCTACTACCGCACGTCGCCTGAAATGTTCGAGCGCATCGAGGTGCTGAAGGGACCGTCAGCCTTGCTTAATGGCATGCCGCCGGGCGGCTCGGTGGGCGGCAGCATCAACCTCGTGCCCAAGCGCGCGGGCGATGCGCCGCTGGCGCGGGTGACGGCGTCGTATATGTCGGACGCGCAATGGGGCGGCCATGTGGACCTGGGCCAGCGGTTCGGCGAGCATCAACAGTTCGGCATCCGCGTCAACGGCGTCTACCGCGATGGCGACGGCGCCATCGACCATCAGAAAAAGAAGACCGAGCTCGTCTCCGTGGGCCTGGACTGGCGTGGCAACGGTGCGCGCCTGTCCGCCGACCTGTATCACAGCGAGGACCGCGCCGATGGCTTGAACCGGGGCGTCAATCTGGCCGCCGGCTTGCCCGTGCCGCGTCCGCCGAAAGCGGAAACCTTATTAAATCCCAGCTGGGCGTTCTACGATACCAGGGACAAGGGCGCCATGCTGCGCGGCGAGCTGGACTTGAATGCGCAAGTGATGGCGTATGCCGCCGTGGGCGCCAGCCGGGCCGACTACCAGTCGACGGGAGCGTACCTGATCCAGGTGTTCAACACGGCTGGCGACTACCGCACCAATCTTGCCGACCTGGGTTTCGACGTGGAAAAGCAATCGGCGGAAGCGGGCTTGCGGGGCAAGCTGCGCACGGGCGATATCGGCCATCAATGGGCCGTCAACGCCACCTATTATCACCATACGGACAAGCAGTACGGCCGCAGGAATACCCTGGCGAAAGACTGGATCACGAATATCTACAACCCCGTCTGGGGGCCGGCGACGCGCTTCGAGGCGCCGCAAATTTCCAAGGCAGAACTGCGCCTGGCCAGTGTCGGGCTGGTCGATACGCTTTCTTTTGCGCAAGACACCGTGCAGCTGACGGTGGGCTTGCGCCGCCAGGAAGTGCTCAGCGATAACTTCAACATCAAGACGGGCGCGCGCACCTCGCGCTATGACGAAGGCGCCACCACGCCGGCCGTCGCCCTGCTGGTCAAGGCCAGCAAGACGATTTCCCTGTACGGCAACTACATCGAAGGCTTGAGCCAGGGTGCCACGGCGCCGTTGACGGCGGCCAACTCGGGCGAGGTCTTTGCGCCGTACAAGTCGAAGCAGGCGGAGCTTGGCCTCAAGGTCGACCTGGGCGAGTTCGCGCATACGGTCAGCGTGTATGAAATCAAGCGGCCCAGCAGCTATGTCGACCCGGTCAGCAATATCTTTTCCTTTGGCGGCGAACAACGCAACCGCGGCATCGACTGGGGCTTCTTCGGTTCGCCCTTGCGCGACGTGCGCCTGATGGGCGGCGTGGCGTATGTCGATCCCGTCTTGAGCAAGACGGTGGGCGGCGCCAACCAGGGCAAACAGGCCACGGGCGTGCCCAAGCTGCAAGCCAAGCTCGGTGTCGAATGGGATACGCCCGTCATCCCCGGCGTGACCCTGACGGCAAATGCGACGGCGGCATCGAAGCAGTACATCAATGCCGACAATTCGATGTCCGTGCCGGGCCGTACCGTGTTTGACGTGGGTGCCCGCTATGCGACGCAGGCGGCTGGCCGGCCCCTGACCGTGCGCGCCAGCGTGACGAACGTCGGCAACAGGGCGTACTGGGCGCTGCCGCAATGGACCAGCCTGGGCCTGGGCGCGCCGCGCACCGTCATGCTGTCTGCCACGACGGAGTTTTAAGCCTATTCGTCCGGGCCCCGTGCCAGGCTGCTTGAACGTTGCCACGTCCACATCAGGCCGATGCCGGCCGAGGTGCCGCTGCTCTGGCGCAACAGGGGGCTGGCGCGGTTGGCGGCGCCTGTGTAAGTGTCGTAGCGTACAAAGGCAAAGGCGCGCCAGTCCCGCTGCAGCCGGTACGAACCACCGAGGCCCAGGCGCGTGAGCATCAGCCCGCCTTTTGCCGCATACGCCGGGCGCTGAGCGGTGGCAAACGCGGGGCTGACGCCATACAAGTAATCGTTGATGGAGGCATTGCCCAGCACGGCGCCCAGGCTGGCATCGACATGCCATGCCTGCTGATCGCCTTGCAGCGCGTACACGAGGCGCGGTTCGAACGTGGCGCCCTGGCGGCGCAGGCCGCCGCGCGCTTCGATGACGGCGCGCAAGGGCAGTTCCAGGCCCAGACGGCTGTGTTGCGTCGGCTCGGCCAGCTTGATTTTCAGGCGCGGGCCAAATTCCACCAGGGTGCCCAGGTCCGACATGCCGCGCCGGGCCGGCACGTCGCTGGATCTGGCCGGCAGCGACAGGGCAAAACCGATATCGAAATCGAGGCGCTCTGTATTGAGCAGGCGCGCGCCCACGCCGGAACGGTCGGCGCGCAGCACTTTCCCGCGATAAATCAGATAGGGCAGGGCCAGCGTGCGCGTCGAGCGCTCGCTGGCGCCCGGATAGGCGGGCGTGACGGCCGTGCCGCCGAAGACGCCCGCTTCCCATAAGGGTAATGCCGGCTCTGCGGCGCATGCGGGCGCCATTGCTGCCAGGAGCAGGGGTGTTGTCAGCAGCGTACGGGCGATGCTCATCGACGGGCTCCCATGCAGCGTGACTAGGGTGGTGTGCTGCAAGGCTTGCCCACCGGCAGCGATTCCCGGTCGGCAAAGGCACCCAGCGCCGACGCTTGAGGCCCGCCCAGCTCATTGCGCACGGCCAAGGCTTCCGTCGCCTTGCCCTGGCGTTCATACTGGTCGATCAGCGCCTTGTAGCTGAGGGCGCTCGAGTATTCGCTCTTCTTTGCCAGCGCGATGGCCTGGCGGAAATGAAATTCGGCCGCATCGTAGCGGCAGGCCCCGCTGGCGGCGCGTCCCGCCTGGTGGTGCAGCCGCGCCTGCCAAGCGAAGTCGCCCCGGCCCAGTTCGACATTCGCGACGGCGTCCGCGTAGCTGCGCATGGCTTGCGCCCAGTCGCCCTGGCTGGCCGCCTCGCGTGCGAACTGCTCCTGCTGCGCGGCCGTGCGCAGTTCGGTTTGCGTGGAGCAGGCGCCCAGCGCGATCAGGATCAGCGGCAGGACGAAGCAAGAGCGGAAGGGGAGCAGTGTGGACATGGCGCCACTGTAGCGCATGGGAAGGCGCGCACGTTTGTGCGATACGCATGAATTCGGGATTTGCCCCGGCATGGATGGCATATAATTTGCACACGACTTTGTTATTTTTGACAGTACACTTCACGGGAGCACCATGTTTTCACGCAAATTCCATTCTTGTGCACAGCTGATGCTGGCTACCTTGCTGATGGGCTTTATCGCCGCCTCCCCGGCGCGCGCGCAGCAGGCGGCCGTCAAATTGCCGAACGTGGTGATCCTGGCCACGGGCGGCACTATCGCCGGCAGCGGCGCCGACAGCACCACCACCGTTGGCTACACCTCGGCCACCGTGGGCGTCGAGCGCCTGATCGCGGCCGTGCCGGAATTGAAGAAAGTGGCGAATGTGAAAGGCGAGCAAGTGTTCCAGATCGCCAGCGAAAGCATGGGCAACAGCCACTGGCTGACCCTGGCCAAGCGCATCAACGTGCTGCTGGCCTCGAACGATGTCGATGGCGTCGTCGTCACGCACGGTACGGACACGATCGAGGAAACGGCGTACTTCCTGAACCTGACCGTGAAAAGCCACAAACCGGTGGTGGTCGTGGGCGCCATGCGTCCATCGACGGCCATCTCGGCTGACGGCCCCATCAATCTGTACAACGCCGTGATGCTGGCGGGCAGCAAGGAAGCCGTGGGCAAGGGCGTCTTGGTGGCCTTGAACGACCAGATCAACGCCGCGCGCGAAGTGACCAAAACCAACACCTCGACCACCGACACCTTCAAGTCGCCGGAACTGGGCATGCTGGGCTACATCCAGGGCAGCAAGGCCTTCTTTTACCGCCAGTCGACCCGCAAGCACACCTTGGAATCGGAATTTGACATCAGCAAGCTCGATGCTCTGCCACAAGTGGATATCGTCTACGGCTACGCGAACATGAACCGTGTCGGCATCGATGCCTTCATTGCTGCTGGCGCCAAGGGCATCATCCACGCGGGCGTGGGCGATGGCAGCGTGGCCGCGCAAATGAAGCCGGCCCTGGTGGAAGCGCGCCAGAAGGGCGTGCTGATCGTGCGTTCGAGCCGCGTCGGCCAGGGCATCGTGGCGCGCAATGGCGAAGCCAACGACGATGAACTCGACAGTGTCGTATCCGACACCCTGAACCCGCAAAAAGCCCGCATCCTGCTGATGCTGGCCCTGACCAAAACGAATAGCACGCAAGAAATTCAGCGTATCTTCTATACCTATTGATCGCGGTCATGCCGGCCCAGCCACTGCGGCTGGGCCTGGTAGATTTACGCTTGCCCGCTTTGCTGCCATACTTCGCTTCTGAATAATTTCCTGGCAGAAGCAGCAATACTGTTCCTTCTCCCCTGTCCATGGCTATCCTGTCCGACATCATCCTGTATCCGATCAAATCGTGCGCCGGCATCCATTTGCGCGAGGCCGTCCTGACGCGTTCCGGGCTGATGAGCGAGCACGTGTTCGACCGCGAATGGATGCTGGTAGATGCGCAAGGCCGCTTCCTGACCCAGCGCGAATATCCGCGCATGGCGCTGATCGTGCCATCCATCAAGGCCACGACCCTGGAATTGCGCGCGCCGGGCATGCTGCGCCTGGAAATCGAGCTGGGCTTGCCGCACCCGCAACTGGCACCGATGCTGGACGTGCAAGTGTGGGACGATACCGTGCGCGCCTACGATTGCGACGACGTCACGGCCACGTGGTTTTCCAAGGCCATCGGCGTGCCGTGCCGCCTGGCGCGCTTTCACCCGGACGTGGTGCGCGCCACCAGCACCAAATGGACGGATGGCGTGGCTGCCTCGACCATGTTTGCCGATGGCTATCCCGTGCTGATCGCCGGTGCCGCCTCGCTAGCCGATGTCAATGACAAGCTGCGCGCCGCCGGCCGTGAAGCGCTGCCGATGAACCGTTTCCGTCCCAACCTCGTCATTGGCGACATCGGCGCCTTCGAGGAAGACTACGCGGACTTCCTGCAATTCGGCGCGACCACCTTGAAACCCGTCAAGCCGTGTTCGCGCTGCCCGATCCCGTCGGTGGACCAGGCCACGGGCGTGCCCGGCCCGGACCCGCTCGACGTCATGCATGGCTATCGCGCCAAACCCGAGCTCGACGGCGCCATCTGCTTCGGCATGAACGCCATCGTCACCGAAGGCGGCGATGAGCGTATCGTGGTGGGGCAGGACATCGGTTTCGAACTGGCATTTTAAGCATGGCGCCCGCACACAAGGGTTTAAGGTTTCTATGAATCAAGCAATACCGCCGGACCCGCGCATTGCCAGCCTCGAAGCCGAAAACCAGGCTTTGCGCGCGCGCATGGCTTTCCTGCTGGAACAGGTCGAGCGCAACCACGACATCATGTGCCGGCACCAGGCGTTCGACCTGGAAATCGTCAGCGCGTCCACCTTTCCCGAATTGATCGGCACCATCTTCCGCACCTTGCCCGTGATTTCCGACCTCGACGGCGTCACCCTCAGCCTGCTCGACGAGGATGACGATATCGTGCTGGTGATGGAAAAGCTGGGCGTCGATTTCAGCGCCTTCCCGCAGTTGCTGTTTGTGCATGCCGTGGCGGAGCTGGGTTTTGCTCCGCCGGCGTCCGTGGCCGAGGGGGAGGCGGCCTTGCCGCCGCTGCCGCTGCTGGGTGCCTTCGACGCGGCCGTGCATGGCCCGCGTTTTCCGCAGATCGACGCTCTGCGCAGCGTGGCGCTGGTGCCCTTGCTGCGCAACAAGCGCCTGATTGGCAGCCTGAACCTGGCCAGCAGCGACGTGACGCGCTTTACGCCCGCGCTGGGCACGGATTTCATCAAGCACATGGCGTCCATCATCGCCATATGCCTGGAAAACGTGATCAGCAATGAAATGCTCAAATACATCGGCTTGACCGATTCCTTGACGGGCGTCTACAACCGGCGCTATATCGACCGCCGGCTGCTGGAGGAAATCGCCCGCGCGCGGCGCCAGAATTATTGCATCTCATGCATGTATATCGACATCGACCATTTCAAATTGGTCAATGACACGCATGGCCACCAGGGCGGCGATGAAGTGCTGCGCGAGGTGGCCACGCGCATCCGCACGGAATTGCGCCGCTCCGATGCGCTGGGCCGTTTCGGCGGCGAGGAATTCGTCGTCCTGCTGATCGACGCCGACCTCGATAGCGCGACCTTTGTTGCCGAACGCATTCGCGCCAGCATCGCCGGCACCATGTTTGACTTGCCGGGCAGCGCGCAAGCGTGGGTCAGCGTGTCGATCGGCGTGGCCAGCCTGGAAGCGGACGCGGCGCTACTCCCCATCGAAACGGTGGCGCAGCAGCTGGTGGCGCACGCTGACCAGGCCCTGTATCAGGCCAAGGCCGATGGTCGCAACAAGGTCGTCAGCTGGCAGGCGCAGCCCGGCTAATTATTTCAATAGCAAGGTTTCTGCTTTGGCCACGGCGTCGGCCGTGCCGCGCAGCACCACCACGTCGCCGCTGGCCAGCTGCGTCTCGGGGGTAACATCAAGGCGGCCCCGGCCGCGGCGGATGGCGGTCACAAACGCGCCGCAGCCGGCCACGTCGATCGTGCTCAAGGGCAGTCCCACGCAGTGCGCGCCCTCGTTGACGGTGACCGTATGCAGGCGTTCCAGCTCGGCATCGTCGCCCGCGTCGCTGGAACCGTGGAAATAGCCGCGCAAGGACGCATAGCGTTCTTCGCGCGCCGCCTGCACCCGGTGCACGACGCGGCGCAGGGGCACGCCCATCATGATCAGCGCATGCGAAGCGAGCATCAGGCTGCCTTCCATCAATTCCGGCACCACTTCGGCCGCGCCCGCCTTCTTCAGCTGGTCGAGGTCGGTATCGTCGTGGCTGCGCACGATGACGGGTAGGGTTGGCGCCATTTCGTTGAGCAAATGCAATAACTTCAGTGCCGAAGGCGTATTCGCATACGTGATCACCACGGCGCTGGCCCGGTAGATGCCGGCCGCCACCAGGCTTTCGCGCCGGCCTGCGTCGCCATACGAGACATGGGCGCCGGCCAGCTGCGCTTCCTGCACCCGTTCCGGGTCCAGGTCCAGCGCGTGGTATTCGATCTTTTCTTCCGCTAGCAGGGTGGCCAGGCTTTGTCCGCTGCGCCCGAAGCCGGCGATCAGCACGTGTTTCTGCGACGCCATGGTGCGCGTGGCGATCTTGGTCAGCGCCAACGATTGCATCATCCAGTCGTTGGCCGCCAGTTTCATGACGATGGCGTCGGACTTGGCGATGAGGAAGGGCGCCACCAGCATCGACAGCACCATCGACGCCAGCACCACCTGCACGACGAACGGGTCCATCAGCTTGATGCCGCCAGCCAGGTTCAGCAGCACGAAGCCGAACTCGCCCGCCTGCGCCAGTCCCAGCCCCGTGCGCAGGGCCACGCCGTTGCTGGAGCCGAACAGCCGGGCCAGCCCCGCGATCAGGGCGAATTTGAGCAGCACGGGGCCGCACAGCAGCAGCAGGACGAGCCACCAGTTCTCAAACACCACACGGATATTGAGCAGCATGCCGACGGTGATGAAGAACAGGCCCAGCAGCACGTCGCGGAAGGGCTTGATATCCTCTTCCACCTGGTGCTTGAATTCCGTCTCGGAAATGAGCATGCCAGCAACAAACGCTCCCAGGGCCAGCGACAGTCCTGCCCGTTCCGTGATCCAGGCCGCGCCCAGGGTAATCAGGAGCAGGTTGAGCATGAATAACTCTTGCGAGCGGCGTTTGGCGACGATGGTCAGCCAGCCGCGCACCAGCTTCTGGCCGATGAAAAGCAGCAAGATCAGCACCACCAGGGCCTTGCCGCCGGCCCAGGCCAGGGTTTCGGCCAGGTTGTCCGAATCGCGCGTGAGGGCGGGAATGAGGATCAGCAGGGGCACGACGGCCAAGTCCTGGAACAGCAAAATACCGATGATCTTGCGGCCGTGTTCGCTTTCGAGTTCCAGCCGTTCCGTGAGCATTTTCGAGACGATGGCCGTCGACGACATGGCCAGCGCGCCGCCCAGGGCGAAGGCGGCTTGCCAGCTCAGGTGGATGTAGGCGGACAGGTAATGTCCGACGAACCAGCCGAAGAAGACGGTGGCGATGATGGTGGTGACCACCTGCGCCATGCCAAGGCCGAAGACGATGCGCCGCATGGCGAGGAACTTGGGCAGGGAAAACTCGAGCCCGATGGAAAACATCAGGAAGACGACGCCGAATTCGGCCAGGGTGTGGCTGGCCTCGTTTTCCGCCGCCAGGCCCAGCGCGTGGGGGCCGATGACGATGCCGACGGCCAGGTAGCCCAGCATGGGCGGCAAATGCAACATTCTGAAAGCGACCACGCCCAGCACGGCGCTGCCGAGTAACATCAGGGTCAGTTCAAGCGAGGAAAACATGGGTTGCCCGGTGCGGTCAATGGAAATCGTTGTTTGTTGTGACTGGCAAGTTTTTTGCTTTCCTAATTCGTTTATACTTTGGGCATGAGTGTAACCCATGAAAAAACAATGCTGAAAGCTTTTGATCGAATTGACATGCAAGCGACGACCGAGCGCGCCGTCGCGCTGGCCCGCACCACCTTGCAGATCGAGTCCGACGCCATCGTTGCGCTGCACGCGCGCCTGGCCACGGACGACAGCGTGGGCCGCGCCGTGGCGATGTTGTTGCAATGCAAAGGAAGAGTCGTCGTCTCCGGCATTGGCAAATCCGGCCATATCGCGCGCAAGATTGCCGCCACCCTCGCTTCCACCGGCACGCCGGCCCTGTTCGTGCATCCGGCCGAAGCGGCCCATGGCGACCTGGGCATGGTCACTTCGGAAGATGCTTTTATTGCCATATCGTACTCCGGCGAATCGTCGGAACTGATGGCCATCATGCCCGTCGTCAAGCGCATGGGTGGCGTGCTGATTTCCATGACGGGCAAGCCGAATTCGAGTCTGGCGCAATTGGCCGACGTGCACCTGGATATTTCTGTTGAGAAAGAAGCCTGTCCGCTGAATCTGGCGCCGACGGCCAGCACCACCGTCACTCTGGCCCTGGGCGACGCGCTGGCCGTGGCCTTGCTCGACTTGCGCGGCTTCAAGGAAGAAGATTTCGCCCGCTCGCACCCGGGCGGCGCCCTGGGCCGTCGCCTGCTCACGCACGTGCATGATGTCATGCGCAGCGGCGAACGCGTGCCGAAAGTACCCGTGCAGGCTTCCTTGCTGCAGGCGCTGGAAGAAATGACGAAAAAAGGCATGGGCATGACGGCCGTCGTCGACGCGGACAACCGTCCCGTGGGCGTGTTTACGGATGGCGACTTGCGCCGCATGTTCGAGCGCGTGCAGGATTTCACGCAAGTGGCGATCCGCGACGTCATGCATGCGCAGCCGCGCAGCATCGCGCCCGAACGCCTGGCCGTGGACGCCGTGGCCGTGATGGAGCAGTTCCGCATCAACCAGATGCTGGTCGTCGATGCCGACGGCAAACTGGTGGGCGCGCTGCATATCCATGATCTGACGCAAGCGAAGGTGATCTGATGGATAGCGTCGCGGACAACCTGGCCCGCGCGGCCAAGGTCAAACTGATGATCTTTGACGTCGATGGCGTGCTCACCGACGGCAGCCTGCATTTCGGCCCGGACGGCGAGATGATGAAAACGTTTAATGTGTATGATGGCCTGGGCATCAAGCTGCTGCAGGAATCGGGCGTGCAGACGGCCATCATCAGCGCGCGCCGCTCGCCCATCACGGCGCGCCGCGCGCAAGACCTGGGCATTACCCACGTGCACCAGGGCGGCCACGACAAGCTGACGCCGTTTCGCGAACTGCTGACGCTGACGGGCTTGACGGAAGAGCAATGCGGCTATATCGGCGACGACGTCATCGATGCGCCCATCCTGAAACGCGTCGGCTTTGCCGTCAGCGTGCCGGGCGGACGCCCGGAAGTGCAGGGCCTGGCCCACCATGTGACGCAGGCCGGCGGCGGCCGCGGCGCGGTGCGCGAGATCTGCGAATTCCTGCTGCGTGCCCAGGACAATTATGCGCGCGTCATGGCGCCGTTCCTGGAGTGAGGCGCGCCGCCTCGCCAGTGACATTTGAAAGAGTG
This sequence comes from Janthinobacterium lividum, assembly GCF_034424625.1. Lineage (NCBI taxonomy): Bacteria > Pseudomonadati > Pseudomonadota > Betaproteobacteria > Burkholderiales > Oxalobacteraceae > Janthinobacterium > Janthinobacterium lividum. The sequence goes on from NZ_CP139976.1 coordinate 809,287, forward strand.
AAGCCCTATGCGTAAGCCAGGAGGCGCCCATCGCTGGCGCATGATTTTTACCGTGCTGGGCGCGGTTGTTGTCGCGCTGGGCAGCTTTTGGCTGCTCGAGGTGATGAACAAGAATAGCCAGGACATCACGGCCAGCAAGCATCTGGATGAGCCCGACTATTTCATTACCAATTTCAGCCTGGTGCGCATGGACTTGACGGGAAAACCCAGCTATATCGTGTCGGGCACCAAGCTCACGCATTATCCGCTCGACGATTCGTCCGATATCGACCGGCCCTTCGTGCGCAAGCTCACGCCAGGCATGCCACCGATGAACATGAATGCGGAACTGGCGCATATCGACCAGGACAATACCCGGCTGCAACTGCACCGCAATGTCGTGATCGACCGCGTGGCCAGTCCGAAGGCGCAAAACCTGACAGTCAAGACGGAAGCGCTGACGGTGTTCCCGGATGAGGAAAGAATGGAAACGGACGTGCCTGTCGATATCCTGACGGGCACCTCGCGCCTCAATGGCATCGGCATGAAAGCCAATAACGCCACCGGCGTGGTGGAAGTGCAGAATGCGCTGCGCATGGTCCTCCCGCCGAAACCGCGCCCGGCCGCGGCGGCAAAATGACAGAATGAAACAAGGAAACCATACTATGAAGAACATCTTGCTGTTGACCGTATTTTCCCTGGCCATCATGGGCGTGGCGCATGCCGAGAAGGCCGATTCCGAGAAGGAAGCCGTCATCACGGCACGCAGTGGCCACGTCGATGACATCAAGCAGGTGCGCACCCTGACGGGCGACGTCGTGCTGGTCAAGGGGACCCTGACCATGAAGGCGGGTCGCGCCGTGATCACGGAAGATCCGCAAGGCTACCAGTTCATTACCTTCTGGGCCGATCCCGGCAAGCTCGCCACCTTCCGCCAGAAGCGCGATGGCGCGGGCGACCTGTGGGTGGAAGGCGAAGCGGAGCGCGTGGAATACGACAACAAGACGGAAGTGGTGAAACTGTTTTCCAGGGCCAAGCTGACGCGCCTGGAAGGCACGAAAGTGACCGACGTGGCCAATGGCGCCTTCATCTCGTATGACAGCCGCAAGGAAGTGTTTGCGATGGAAAATTCCAACAGCGGCACCAGCACCCCGGATGGCGGCAGCGTGCGCATGGTGATCCAGCCGAAAACCAAGGCACCGGCGGCGGAGAAAGCGCCGGCCACGCCCGCGCCAGGAAAGAAATAATGGACAATACTCGTTGCGGCAGCACCCTGATCGTTCGCGGGCTGCAAAAAACCTATGGTAAGCGGCAAGTCGTGCATGATGTCTCGCTGCAAGTCGAATGCGGCGAAGTGGTGGGTTTGCTGGGCCCGAACGGCGCCGGCAAGACCACCTCGTTCTACATGATCGTCGGCCTGGTGCCGTCCGATGGCGGCAGCATCGATATCAGCGGCGTGGACATCTCCAGCCTGCCGATCCACCGCCGCGCGCAGATGGGCCTGTCCTACCTGCCGCAGGAAGCGTCCGTCTTCCGCAAGCTGACGGTGGAAGACAATATCCGCGCCGTGCTGGAAATTCAGACCGTCGAAGGCCGTCCGCTGACGAAGGCCGAGATCGAGGTGCGCCTGGATAAATTGCTGGCTGACTTGCAGATTGAAAAGCTGCGCGAGAATCAGGCCCTGTCCCTGTCCGGTGGCGAGCGCCGCCGCGTGGAAATCGCCCGCGCGCTGGCCACCGATCCCCGTTTCGTGCTGCTCGACGAACCGTTTGCCGGCGTCGATCCGATCGCCGTGATCGAGATCCAGCGCATCGTGCGTTTCTTGAAGGAGCGCAATATCGGCGTGCTGATCACCGATCATAATGTGCGCGAGACGCTGGGTATCTGCGATCGTGCCTACATCATCAACCAGGGCTCGGTACTGGCGTCGGGACGCCCCGACGACATCATCGCGAACGAGTCGGTACGCCGGGTCTATCTGGGCGAACACTTCCGCATGTAAGCCAATGAAACAATCATTGCAGCTGCGCACTTCGCAGCACCTGGCACTGACGCCGCAGTTGCAGCAATCGATACGCCTGTTGCAATTGTCTACCCTGGAATTGCATCAGGAACTAGAGCAATTGCTGACGGACAATCCCTTGCTCGAGCGCCTCGATGATCCGCTCGACCGCTCGCTGCGCCTGCTGTCCGATGGCGCCTTGAGTTCCACGGCAGCGCCGGCCGAAGCGCCGCCCCAGCCGCCAGGCCAGGAAGCGCCCACAGCGCCGGCCGAAGCGGAAACCTTTGACGGCGATGCCGGCGAGGGTCCTGCCGCCGCGGATGGCGGCGACAGCGACTGGAGCGAGGCGAGCCGCGGCAAGGCGCCCGACGACGAGGATTCGCGCCCGCAACTGGAGGCCCATCACTGTACCCTGCGCGAACACCTGATGGAGCAGATGCGCGTGACGGTACTCGAATTGCGCGACCGCGCGCTGGTCGAGCTGATCATCGATGCGCTCGACGACAATGGCTACCTGGAAGAGTCGCTCGACGACATCCTGGCGCGCCTGCCGGAAGAGCTGGAAATCGACGCTGACGAGATGCGCACGGCCTTGTCTCTCTTGCAAAGTTTCGATCCGCCCGGCGTGGGCGCGCGCAATGCCTCCGAATGCCTGGCGCTGCAAATCAAGCGTTTGCCGCACATCGCCATGGTGACGCGCCGCATGGCCCTCGTCATCGTGGAAAAGCACCTGGCCTGGTTTGCCCAGCGCGATTTCAACAAGCTGAAAAAAGCCCTCGATTGCGACGATGAAGACTTGCGCGAAGCGCAGACGGTGATTCGCCAGTGCAATCCGCATCCGGGCGCCGTGTTCGCCTCGGACGTGTCCGATTACGTGGTGCCCGACGTCGTCGTCAAGCGCGCGCGCAATGGCTGGCAAGTCACGCTGAACAACGATGTCATGCCGCGCCTGCGCGTCAATGCCATGTACGCCAACTTGCTCAAGCAGGGCAAGGGCGAGGGCGCCATGGGCGCACAGTTGCAGGAAGCCAAGTGGCTGATCAAGAATATGCGCCAGCGCTTCGACACGATCCTGCGCGTGGCGCAGGCGATAGTAGAAAGACAAAAGAACTTTTTCTCGCATGGGGCCGTTGCCATGCGTCCCCTTGTGCTCCGTGAAATAGCTGATACACTGGGTTTACACGAGAGTACTATCTCGCGGGTAACAACTCAAAAGTACATGCTGACCCCGCACGGCATGTTCGAGTTGAAATATTTCTTTGGTAGCCACGTCGCCACCGAAGCGGGGGGCGAAGCGTCATCGACGGCGATACGGGCATTGATCGTGCAACTGACAGGAGCAGAAGACCCTAAAAATCCTTTATCCGACAGTAAGATTGCGGACATGCTGGGGGAACAAGGCATGGTGATTGCGCGACGTACTGTTGCCAAATACCGGGAAGCGTTGAAAATTCCGCCAGTGAGCCTGCGTAAGTGTTTGTAAGTTTTTTTCGGTTCCTCTGCGGGCCGGATAGGATGGACCGCACGAACCCGATCATCTTTAGGAGTGTGTATGAATCTCACCATCAGCGGACATCATCTCGAAGTGACACCAGCCATCCGTGAATACGTACAAACGAAGCTGGAGCGCGTGAAACGTCATTTCGATCAAGTCATCGATATCGCCGTGATTCTGACCGTGGATAACCTCAAAGAGAAAGAAAAACGTCAAAAGGCTGAAGTCAACCTGCGTTTGAGCGGCAAGACTGTCTATGTGGAAAGCTTGGCGCACGACCTGTACGCCGCGATCGATACCCTGATCGACAAGCTCGATAGGCAAGTGATGAAATACAAAACCAAAGTGCAAGGGCACGGTAAAGAGGCGATCAAGCATCTGCCAGACAACTCCGAGGAAGAAGCCGTCGTCGCCGTCTAAGGCCACCCGCTTCCAGCAGTTGTGATCAACTAAGGGCGCACATCTTGCGCCCTTTTTTGCGCCTGGACCTTTTGAGCGCAATGTTCGCCGCGCAGGGGCTAAAATGTTTGCACTTTCACTTCTTTCCTGCCTGCCATGAGCGACTTCGTCCAGACTTCCATCCGCAACCGCACGGGCCATATCGTGCTCGACCGTCCGAAAGCCTTGAATTCCCTGTCGCTGGAGATGGTGCGCGCCCTGAGCGCGGCCCTGCTGGCCTGGCGCGACGATCCGCAGGTGGACGCCGTGGTGATCCGCTCCAGCAGTGAAAAAGCCCTGTGCGCCGGCGGCGACATCCGTTTCTTTTACGATGCGGGCCTGGCCACGCCGCAAGGCGGCAGCGCCTTGCTGGAGGATTTCTTTACGGAAGAATACGCTTTAAACCATGTTATTCATTTCTATCCGAAACCGTATATTGCCGTGATGGATGGCGTGGTGATGGGCGGCGGCATGGGCGTGGCGCAAGCCGGGCCCGGCAACCGCCTGCGCATCGTGACGGGCCGCACGCGCATGGCCATGCCGGAAGTCAATATCGGCTTGTTTCCCGACGTGGGCGGCAGTTATTTTCTATCCCGCCTGGCCGGCCAGCTGGGCCTGTACCTGGGCTTGACGGGCTTGACGATCAACGCGGCCGATGCCCTGTACACGGGGCTGGCCGATGTCTACGTGCCTGAGGCGCAGATGGGGGCGCTGCTGGACCTGTTCGAATCGACGCGGGGAGATGCCTTGCCGGTGGCTATCAAGGCGCTGGCGGCGCCTTTCCAGGCCGAGGCGGGGGTGTCTCCCCTGGCCACGGCGCGCGCGGCGCTGGACCGCCATTTCGGCGCCCCTTCCGTGGCCGCCATCATGGCCTCGCTGGCGCAGGATGACAGCGCGTTCGCGGCCAAGGCGCTGGCGGCCATGCGCCTGCGTTCGCCCTTGATGATGTCGGTGACCCTGGAATTGCTGCAGCGGGGCGCCCACCTGGGCGTGGCCGATTGCCTGCGCCTGGAGCGCACGGTGGTGCGCCACAATTTCGAACATGGCGAAGTGCTTGAGGGCGTGCGCGCGCTGGTGGTCGACAAGGACAATGCACCGCGCTGGAACCCTGCCAGCCTGGACGACGTCGATGCGGCCATGGTGGCGCGCTTCTTTGCCACCGTCTGGCCAGCCGCGGCGCATCCGCTGCGCCACCTCGACTAATTAGCTGCGTTCGCGGTGGCGCAGGACGACGCGTTCATTCGGGCCGAAATACTGCGCCAGCCGCTCCGCCATGTACACGGAGCGGTGCTGGCCGCCCGTGCAGCCCAGGGCCACCGTCAGGTAGCTGCGGTTGTCGGACTTGAATGACGGCAACCATTTCTCGATGAAGGCGCGGATGTCGGCCAGCAGTTCCAGCGCGCTCGGCTGCGCGTCGAGGAAGGCGATCACGGGCGCATCGCGGCCGTCGAGCGGGCGCAGCGCCAGGTCGTAATAGGGATTCGGCAAGGCCCGCACGTCGAAGACGAAATCGGCGTCCAGCGGCACGCCCAGCTTGAAGGCGAACGATTCGAAGAACAGGGTCAGCGGTGCGCGTTCGGAGGCGACGATATCCTTGATCCAGGCGCGCAGCTTGTTGGCGCTCAGTTCCGACGTGTCGATCACATGGCCCAGCTGTTCGATGGCTGACAGGCGTTCGCGTTCTTCCGAGATGCACTCGATCAGCGTGCGGCGGCTGGCCGGATTCTGGTTCGGACGCAATTCGTGCGACAGCGGATGGCTGCGCCGCGTTTCCGAGAAGCGCGCCACCAGCGAATGCGTGGTGGCCGTCAAGAACATGACCTTGACGTCATGCCCCTGGTCGCGCAGCAGGGCCACATTGTGCGGCAGGCTGGTCAGCGACTCGGCGCTGCGCGCATCGACGGCGACGGCCAGTTGCGGTGTACCTTCGTCGAGCAGGGTCTGCACCAGGCTGGGCAGCAAGGCCGGCGGCAGGTTGTCGACACAATAGTAGCCGGTATCTTCCAGCACATTGAGCGCGACGGATTTACCGGAGCCGGATATTCCGGTGATAAGGACGATATGCATACGCCGATCATACAATAAAGATCGGCGCTCTGCTTCCAAGGCAATTATCTTTACAAATTATTGCAATTTGGAATGTGATATTGCCGGGATTGGCAGGGCGCTCTCGTCACGACCGTAGGTCGGCTTAGCGCGTCGCGCGTAAGCCGACACCGCGGCATGGGCCAACAATGTCGTCGGATTACGCACGGCGTTGCCGCGCTAATCCGACCTACTTGCTAATCGCCACTCATGGCGAGTCGTTGGTGCAGCAGGGAATTCACGCAGCACAGCTGCGTGCCTGCGTAACGGTTCGCCCTTGCAAGGGCGAACTCCTTGGCAATATTAATCGCCACTCATGGCGAGTCGTTGCCGCTCCATGAACTCCTGCAAGGTATCGATGCCGCGCAGTTGCAAAATCGTGTTGCGCACGGCCGCTTCCAGCAGTACGGCGATGTTGCGGCCGGCGGCGACGGGGATGACGACCTTGCGCACGGGCAAACCCAGCACGTCTTCCGTGGGGAACAGGAACGGCAGGCGCTCGACTTCCTCTTCCAGCGCGTTGCGGCGCACCAGATGCACGATCAGTTTCAGGCGCATCTTGCGGCGCACGGCCGTTTCGCCAAAGATGGCTTTGATATCGAGCAAGCCCAGGCCCCGCACTTCCAGCAGGTTTTGCAGCAAAGGCGGGCAGCGGCCTTCGATCATGTTGGGTGCGATGCGCGAGAATTCGACGGCGTCGTCGGCCACCAGGCCGTGGCTGCGTGAAATCAGTTCCAGCCCCAGTTCGCTCTTGCCCAGGCCCGAATCGCCCGTGATCAGCACGCCCACGCCCAGCACGTCCATGAACACGCCATGCATGATGATGCGTTGCGCCAGCTTTTTAGACAGGTAGACGCGCAGGAAGTCGATCACTTGCGCGGCCGGCAGCGGGGTGGAGAACAGGGGAATGTTTTGCTCGTCGCAGATGGCGAGGATGTCGGGCGGCGTTTCCAGCCCTTGCGCGATGATCAGCGCGGGCGGACCGCCGGCGATCAGCTCGCCAATCACGTGGGTGCGCGTGTTAACCTTCAGGCGCTGGTAGTAATTGATTTCCTGGTGGCCGAAGACCTGGATGCGGCCCGGATGGATCAGGTTCAAGTGGCCTACCTGGTCGGCGGCCGACGAGACATCGCCCGAGATCAGGCGCTCGCCGCCGGGGAAGCCGGCGAACCAGCCCAGTTGCAGACTTTCACGATTGTCGTCGTACAGGCGTTGTATCGTCAGTGGCGTTTGCAACATGGCAGTCTTCTTCTTCAGGAGTGGAGGAATACCTGAAGTTTAACCCGCCGCTTGCAGACTAGGTTGCCAATTGACGATGCGCGAATGTACGGATTTCGGTTCCGGATCCGTGGCCAGTGCCGTGCGGAAGGCGTCATCGGAAAACATTTCAGCGATTTCCGACAGGATTTCCAGATGTTGCTGGGTGACATGATCGGGAATCAGCAGGAAAAACAGCAGATTGACAGGCTTGCCATCGGGCGACTCGAACGGAATCGGCTCGGCCAGGCGGACGAAGGCGCCCAGCGGCGATTTCAAGGTTTTGCTGCCCTTGACCCTGCCATGCGGCACGGCCACGCCATGGCCCAGACCAGTCGAGCCCAGGCGTTCGCGGGCAAACAGATTGTCCGAGACGGTAGAGCGGGCGATGCCGTAATTGTTTTCGAAGATCAGGCCGGCTTGCTCGAAGGCACGTTTTTTACTGGAGACTTCCAGGTCCAGCAGGACGTTTTCGAGGGATAGTATTTTGCTAAGATTAGTCATGACACTCAATGAAATGGTGCAATGCGCAGAGGGCTTGCGAGCCGAATTATAGGCCTGTTTCGGCGGCCTGTAACGCCAATTCTCAACAGTATACGCCCGCTGCGGGCGCAGTGGGCGCTACAGCCCATGTCACCATCATTTTAGCAAAAAAATAACATCGGTGTGTATCGGCTATTTCTTGATTAAAAACACGCGGCGCGCCGGTTTTTCCGCCGCCGAATGCCGATTTTCCGATTTTTCAGCGTCTTTGACATGCTCTGCGGCACTACTGCAACGTTGTTTTAAAACACAGCCAACATTCCTGTTGGCATGGTTTCATGGTGCTGCGCGGTGTTGCCTAATGTTACTGACGGGCGTTGCGCAGATTGCCCGGCATCGCTCCCGTGCTGAAGTTGCTGCGCCAAGGATTGATATCGAGGCCGCCGCGGCGCGTATAGCGCGCATACACGGACAGTTTTTGCGGCTTGCACTGACGCAAGATATCGACAAAGATGCGTTCCACGCATTGTTCGTGGAATTCATTGTGCTCGCGGAAACCGATCAGGTAACGCAACAGGCTTTCCTGGTCGATCTGCGGTCCTGCATACTCGATCTGCACGCTGCCCCAGTCGGGCTGGCCCGTCACCAGGCAATTCGATTTGAGCAAGTGCGAGACGAGTTTTTCTTCCACGGGCGCTTCGTCCAGCGCTGCCTTCAGCAGCAGCGGCGAGGGCGTGTATTGCGTGATTTCCAGGTCCAGGCGGTCCAGCAGCACGCCATCGAACTCGCCCATTTTCAGCTTGCCGAAATCTTCCTGCAAAGTCAGTTCCACTTGCACGGGCGCGCCGAAGCCGTTCGATAAATCCTGCTTGAGCAATGCCACCAGCGCATCCGGGCTGTCCAGCTTGGTCTGGTTGAAGGAGTTCAGGTACAGCTTGAACGATTTCGACTCGATGATGTTCGGCGAATCGGCCGGCGCGCTGACCTTGGCGATGGCCACCTGCGGCTTGCCACGCTGGTTCAGCCACGACAGTTCATACGCATTCCAGATATCGAGGCCGAAAAACGGCAAGGTGCCGTGCAATTCCAGCTCGTCGCGCTTGCCCTGGCGCGGAATGGGAAACAGCAATTCCGGCGCGTAATCGGTGCGGTAGGCGGAGCTTTTGCCCAGCGGGGACAGTTCGGCGAGGTCGTTGGTGGTGGTCATGGTGATGGCGTGAATTCAGTCAAGCACGCATGGTAGCCTATTTACTAGGACGGTAAGCACTGGCGCAAAGGAATCAGTCTGGTTCGAGCAATTTCAACACCTAACAAAACCGTAGCGAGCGGAAGGGAGAGGTGGCCGAGAAGCGCAACCGTACTTTAGTACGGTGAGCATCGCAAGCCACCTATACCGACGCGCAGTAGGTTTGGTTAGGTGTACTCCATTTAACCCAGGAACAGCTTATACACAGGATTGCTGCTCTCATCCCAGTAACGGTACCCCAAGGTATCGAGGAAGCGGGCGAACTCTCCCATTTCATCGGGCGGCACTTGCAAGCCGATCAGGATGCGGCCCACGTCGCCGCCCTGGCTGCGGTAATGGCAAAGTGAAATATTCCAGTTCGGCGCCATGCTGTCGAGGAAGCGCATCAGCGCGCCCGGGCGCTCGGGGAACTCGAAGCGGTACAGCAGCTCGTCTTGCGCCAGCCGGCTCTTGCCGCCCACCAGGTGGCGGATGTGCGACTTGGCCAGCTCGTCGTGGGTCAGGTCCAGCGTCTTGAATTCGTGTTCCTCGAAGGTCTTGGCCAGCACGCTCGATTCATGCCGGTCAGCAATCTGGATGCCGACGAACACGTGCGCGGCTTTTTCATCGCTGATGCGGTAATTAAATTCCGTCACGTTGCGCGCGCCGATGAGCGAGCAGAAACGTTTAAAACTGCCCCGCTGTTCGCGCATGGTGACGGCAAACACGGCTTCGCGGAATTCGCCCAGTTCGGCCCGTTCCGCGACGAAGCGCAAACGGTCGAAATTCATGTTCGCGCCGCTGGCGATGGTGACCAGCGTTTCATTGTTGACGGGATGCTTGGTCAGGCTGGCCCGTTCCACATAGGCCTTGGCACCGGCGATGGCCAGCGCGCCGGACGGTTCCAGAATGCTGCGCGTATCCGTAAACACATCCTTGATGGCGGCGCAGATGGCGTCCGTGTCGACGGTGATGATTTCATCGACATACGCCTGCACCAGGCGGAAAGTTTCCTCGCCGGCCAGGCGCACGGCCGTGCCGTCGGCAAACAGGCCCACGTCGTTCAGGGTCACGCGCTCGCCCGCTTTCAGCGAGCGGGCCATGGCGTTCGAATCGACGCTTTGCACGCCGATGATCTTGATATCGGGACGGATCTGTTTCACGTAGGCGGCAATGCCGGCGATCAAGCCGCCGCCGCCGATGGGTGCGAAGATGGCGTGGATGGGGCCGGCGTGCTGGCGCAGGATTTCCATGCCGATCGTGCCCTGGCCGGCGATCACGTCCGGATCGTCGAACGGGTGCACGAAGGTCAGCTTCTGTTCCTTTTCCAGGGTCAGCGCGTGGTTGTAGGCATCCGTGTACGACTCGCCGTGCAGCACCACTTCCACGTTCACGCCGCCGCGGCCCTTGACCGCCTCGACCTTGACCAGCGGCGTGGTGGTCGGCATGACGATGACGGCGCGGCAACCCATGCGGGCGGCCGACAGGGCCACGCCCTGGGCATGGTTGCCGGCCGAGGCGCAAATCACGCCGCGCTTGCGTTCCGCTTCGCTCAGCTTGGACATCTTGTTGTAGGCGCCACGAATCTTGAAGCTGAACACGCTTTGCATGTCTTCGCGCTTGAAGTAAATCTGGTTGTTCAGGCGCTGCGACAGGGCAGGGGCCAGTTCCAGTGGCGTTTCGGTAGCGACGTCATAGACGCGGGCGGTCAGGATTTTCTTGAGGTAGTCGATGTTCATAGTCTGCAAGCAAGTGATTCTGGGCCAGAAAGGGTCTGGAACGTGTCGGGCGATAGCGGCGGCGCGGCGGCGGATAGCCTGGCGACAATAATGCTCTATGGAACTGCGGGCGGGTAGGCCTTTGCCGGCCGGCGCGGATTGTGCGGCGCGCAAGCTGCTCTTCATTATAATGGAGAGCCTTACTGCATCGCGAAGTGTTCCATGATCGAATCCGCAATCGCCTGGCTGCTGCAACTGATCGCAGCGCCGGAAGTCGGGCTGACATCGGTCTTTCTGATCAGCTTTATTTCCGCCACCTTGTTGCCGCTCGGCTCGGAACCGGCCGTCTTTGCCGTCATCAAGGCCAATCCCGCGCTGTTCTGGGCCGCCATCGGCGTCGCCACCCTGGGTAATACCCTGGGCGGTATCGTCGACTACTGGATGGGCTACCGGGCCAAGCAGGCGTTTGCCAAGGAGCGCGACACGCGCTGGTTCCGCTGGCTGGCCCGCTATGGGGCCAAGACCATGCTGCTGGCCTGGCTGCCGCTCGTGGGCGACCCCCTGTGCACGCTGGCCGGCTGGCTCAAGCTGCCGTTCTGGCCCAGCGTGGCCTACATGGCCGTCGGCAAGTGCGCGCGCTACCTGACCATGACGGGCTTGCTGCTGTACGTGCCCGATGGCGTATGGCACAGGATTGGACAAATGCTGGCGTAAACGGCAGGCAAACGGGCGTAATGCAACGCCAGTTTGCCCCATTTTTGGGCAGTTCGATAGTTTGCAGCAGAGTCCGATTCTTGGCATTTTTGCGTCAAAAAATCACCAAGACTGATTTTTTATTCATGCAAAAGAAGGCTTTTCCGTATTTGCTATGGTGGCGGATGGGGTGTTTAAACCTTAGGCGGCCTAAGGCTGTTCCGGCATGGTGCGGCGCAATAAGATAAAATGGGCCTTTAGGGTCCAGTCCACATCGTCACCACACTCCATGAACGCTCCCGCACATATCCAAGCTTTACTGGCAGAAACGCCGAATGGTCCCGCAGCAAGCCGCCTGCGCGAAATCCCGTATAACTACACGTCGTTTTCCGATCGCGAGATCGTCATACGCCTGTTGGGGGAGGACTCCTGGCGCCTGCTCGACGAGCTGCGCGGCGCCCGTCAGACAGGCCGTTCGGCCCGCATGCTGTACGAGGTGCTGGGCGATATCTGGGTCGTGCGCCGCAATCCGTATCTGCAAGATGACTTGCTCGACAACCCGAAGCGCCGCCAGGGCTTGATCGATGCCTTGCATCACCGCCTGGCCGAAGTCGACAAGCGCCGCCTGTCCATCGATGCGGCCGGCGGCGACGTGGCCGCCAGTGGCGAATCGCCTGAAGTTGCCAAGGCGCGTAGCGCCAATGTGGAGTTGCTGCTGAAAGCGGCCAGCAAGGCCGTGGCCGACTTTGGCGACGAATTCCGCAAGACCTACGACTTGCGCAAGCGCACGGTCAAGGTGCTGGGCCGCTACACGGAAAAACACAATGTGCGCTTCGACGGCATGACGCGCGTGTCGCACGTGACGGACGCCACCGACTGGCGTGTGGAATACCCGTTCGTCGTCCTGACGCCCGACACGGAAGAGGAAATGGCCGGCCTGGTGAAGGGCTGTATCGAGCTGGGACTGACCATCATCCCGCGCGGCGGCGGCACCGGCTACACGGGCGGCGCGATTCCATTGACGCCGATGTCGGCCGTCATCAACACGGAAAAACTCATTACCCTGGGCGCCGTGGAAATGACGGTCTTGCCGGGTCTCACGCACGAATACGCGACGATCAATTCGGGCGCGGGCGTGATCACGAATAAAGTGTCGGAAGCGGCCGAGAAGGCCGGTTTCGTGTTTGCCGTCGACCCGACCTCGGCGCACGCCTCTTGCATCGGCGGCAACGTCGCCATGAATGCGGGCGGCAAGAAGGCCGTGCTGTGGGGTACGGCGCTGGACAACCTGGCTTCGTGGCGCATGGTCGACCCCAACGGCGACTGGCTCGACGTCACGCGCCTCGACCATAACCTGGGCAAGATCCACGATATCGCCCTGGCACGTTTCCAGCTGGAATGGCGTCACCCGAACACGCGCGACGCGACAAAGCCGAACGCACCGTTCAAGACGGAAATCCTGGAAATTCCTGGCCGCAAGTTCCGTAAAGAGGGCCTGGGCAAGGACGTGACGGACAAATTCCTCGCCGGCTTGCCGGGCATCCAGAAAGAAGGCTGCGACGGCCTGATCACGTCGGCGCGCTGGATTCTGCACAAGATGCCGAAATTCGCCCGTACCGTCTGCCTGGAGTTCTTTGGCCAGGCGCGCGATGCGATCCCGTCGATCGTGGAAATCAAGGATTACCTCGATGGCTTGCCGGCCAAGGGCGAGCAATATACGACCATCCGCCTGGCGGGCCTGGAGCACCTGGACGAGCGCTACCTGCGCGCCGTCGGCTACGCCACCAAGTCGAAGCGGGGCGTGCTGCCGAAGATGGCCCTGTTTGGCGACATCGTCGGCGACGATGAAAACGCCGTCGCGCAAGCGGCGTCGGAAGTGGTGCGCATCGCCAACACCCGTGTGGGCGAAGGTTTTGTTGCCGTCAGCCCGGAAGCGCGCAAGAAATTCTGGCTCGACCGGGCCCGCACGGCGGCGATCGCCAAGCACACGAATGCGTTCAAGATCAATGAAGACGTGGTGATTCCGCTCAATCGCATGGGCGAATACACGGATGGCATCGAGCGCATCAATATCGAGCTGTCGATCAAGAACAAGCTGCAACTGGCGGATGCCCTGAGCGAATTCTTTGGCAAGGGCAACTTGCCTGTTGGCAAGAGCGACGATGCATCGGACGACCGGGTCGACGATGCGGAAATGCTGGGCGACCGCGCCGAGCAGGCACAGCAGTTGCTGGCGCAAGTCACGGCACGCTGGACTTATCTGCTGGCCCAGCTGGACCGTCCGCTGGCGGACGTGAAGGACGAGCTGGCCGAACTGGGCATGGAACGCTTGCTGCCCGTGTTTGATGCGCGCCTGGAAACGCAGCCTGACGCCACCCTGTTCGACGTGGTGCAGGACCGCACCGTGCGCATCACCTGGAAGCAGGAAATCCGCGCCCAGTTGCGCCAGATCTTCAACGGCGCCGCATTCAAGCTGATCCTCGACGAGGCCACCGCCATCCACGCGCGCATCCTGCGTTCGCGCGTCTTTGTCGCGCTGCACATGCACGCAGGCGACGGCAACGTGCACACGAACTTGCCCGTCAACTCGGACAATTACGAAATGCTGCAGGACGCCCATGAAGCCGTGGGCCGCATCATGATTTTGGCCCGCTCGCTGAATGGCGTCATTTCCGGCGAACACGGTATCGGCATCACCAAGCTGGAATTCTTGACGGAAGAAGAGATCGGCGAGTTCCGCAGCTACAAGCAGCGCATCGATCCGGAAGGCCGTTTCAACAAGGGAAAATTGTTGAACCTGCCAGGCATGGGCGCCGACTTGCGCAATGCCTACACGCCATCGTTCGGCCTGATGGGCCACGAATCCTTGATCATGCAGCAAAGCGATATCGGCGCCATCGCCGACAGCGTCAAGGATTGCTTGCGTTGCGGCAAGTGCAAGCCCGTGTGCTCGACCCACGTGCCGCGCGCCAATTTGCTGTACTCGCCGCGCGACAAGATCTTGGCGACCTCGTCCCTGATCGAAGCGTTCCTGTATGAAGAGCAGACGCGCCGCGGTATTTCCATCAAGCATTGGGAAGAGTTCGAAGACGTGGCCGACCATTGCACGGTCTGCCATAAATGCGTCACGCCTTGCCCCGTCAATATCGACTTCGGCGACGTGTCGATGAACATGCGCAACTTGCTGCGCAAGATGGACAAGAAGAGCTTTAATCCGGGCACCAAGGCGACGATGATGTTCCTCAACGCCACCGATCCCGTGACCATCAACGCCACGCGCAAGGTCATGATCGGCTGGGGTTACAAGGCGCAGCGCCTGGGCCATGACTTGCTGAAGAAGTTTGCCAAGAAGCAAACCAAGGCGCCGCCGCCATCGACGGGCAAGCCGCCCGTCAAGGCGCAGGTGATCCATTTCATCAACAAAAAGATGCCGGGCAACCTGCCGAAGAAATCGGCGCGCGCGCTGCTCGACATCGAAGACGACAAGGTCATCCCGATCATCCGCAATCCGAAGACGACGACGGCCGATACGGAAGCCGTGTTCTACTTCCCTGGTTGCGGTTCGGAACGTTTGTTCTCGCAAGTGGGCCTGGCCACGCAAGCGATGCTGTGGGAAGTGGGCGTGCAGACGGTCTTGCCGCCGGGCTACCTGTGCTGCGGTTATCCGCAGCGGGGCGCGGGCGAGTTCGACAAGGCCGAGAAGATGATGACGGATAACCGCGTCCTGTTCCACCGCATGGCCAACACGCTCAATTACCTGGACATCAAGACGGTGCTCGTCTCGTGCGGCACCTGTTACGACCAGCTGGCCACCTACCAGTTTGAAAAGATTTTCCCTGGCTGCCGCATCATGGATATCCATGAGTATTTGCTGGAGAAAAACGTCAAGCTGGAAGGCGTCAACGGCACCCGTTATATGTACCACGAGCCATGCCACAATCCGATGAAGCTGCAGGAATCGGGCAAGACCATCAATTCCCTGATCAGCACGGTAGACAACGTGAAGATCGAGAAGAATGACCGTTGCTGCGGCGAATCGGGTTCCTTGGCCGTCACGCGCCCCGACATTTCCACGCAAGTGCGTTTCCGCAAGGAAGAAGAGATGGTCAAGGGCGCCGACAAGCTGCGCGGCGACGGTTTTACTGGCGACGTGAAAATCCTCACCAGCTGCCCGTCGTGCCTGCAAGGCTTGTCGCGCTACAATGACGATTCGGGCACGACGGCCGACTACATCGTCGTCGAGATCGCCAAACACTTGCTGGGAGAGAACTGGATGCCGGATTACGTGAAACGCGCCAATGACGGCGGCATCGAACGGGTGCTCGTGTGACCTGTGATCTGTGCACACTGCTCGATGGCTTTGCCAACAAGCAGGGCTGTGAAGCCTTGCTGTGGCGCAGCGAGCGCCTGTCCGTGGTGGCCGTCAACGACCCTGCATATCCCGGCTTTTGCCGCGTGATCTGGAACAAACACGTGAAGGAAATGACGGATTTGACGCCCGGTGAGCGCAACTATGTGATGGAAGTCGTGTGGCAAGTCGAACTGGCCGTGCGTGAAGTGATGCAGCCGGAAAAGGTCAATGTGGCCAGTTTCGGCAATATGACGCCGCACGTGCATTGGCACGTGATTCCCCGCTACCGCGACGATGCGCATTTTCCGAATCCCAGCTGGGCGGTGATCCAGCGCGAGACGGCACCCGAGGTGCTGGCCGCGCGCCGCGCCCTGTTGCCGGCCTTGCGCGACGCCATCATTCAACGTTTATCCGCATAAAGTATTGTCATGACTGAAAAAGTAGCAACGCCCAAACCCACCGGCTTGACCGTGCATAACCAGTCGCGCGTGCTCGACGTGGCTTTCGATGATGGCAGCGAATTTGCGCTGCCGTTCGAATACCTGCGCGTGTACTCGCCGTCGGCCGAAGTGCAAGGCCATGGCAAGGGCCAGGAAACCTTGCAATTAGGAAAACGCCTGGTCGGCATCACGGGCCTGGAACCGGTCGGTAACTACGCCGTGCAGCCCACCTTCAGCGATGGCCACAATTCCGGCCTGTACACCTGGGCTTATCTGTACAAGCTGGGCGCGGAGCAAGCGACCCTGTGGCAGGATTACCTGGACCGCCTGACGGCAGCCGGCTATCCGGGCGACAGCGGCCGCGACGCCAAGGCCGACATGACGGTCAAGCAATCGTCCGGCGGCCACGTCCACGGTCCGAGCTGCGGGCATAAACATTAAGCTGAAAAAATAATGCGGTAAGCTTGTCGGATTGCCGCATATCCATTCGTCGTATGAATGCCCGCGCTTGCGGGCATTTTTCTTTTGGAGAAGAGACTATGGAATACATGATCCTGATCTACGCCGACGAGGCGCGCTATGAAGCCATGGAGGAGGGCCAGATGGCCAGCCTGATGGCCGACTTTGCCAGCTATACGCAAGACCTGGAGGCCGCTGGCGTGCTGCGCGGGGGCGCGGAACTGGCGCCCGTGCGCAGCGCTACCAGCGTGCGTGTGCAAAACGGCAAGCCTGTCATCACGGATGGGCCGTTCGCGGAAACCAAGGAGCAGCTGGGCGGCTATTATCTGCTGGATTGCGCCCACCTGGACGAGGCGCTGGCCTGGGCCGGGCGCTGTCCGGCCGCCTCCCTGGGCACCATCGAAGTACGGCCTGTCACGGCATAAACATGGCCGGCGACGCCCTGTCGGCCGTCGAGCACGTCTTTCGCCAGGAAAAGGGCCGGGTGCTGGCCGGCCTGATGCGGCGCTTCGGCGACCTGGGTCTGGCGGAAGATGTGTTGCAGGAAGCGTGCCGCAAGGCGCTGGAACTGTGGCCGCGGGCGGGCATCCCCGATAATCCCGCCGCCTGGCTCAGTGCCGTGGCGCGCAATGCGGGCCTCGATCACGTGCGCCGGGCGGGCAAGAGCGTCAGCGAGGCCGAAGCCGTGCTGTCCTGCCTGCCGGCGGCCGTGATTGAAGAAGCGCACGCCATCGGGGACGACCGCCTGCGCCTGCTGTTCATCTGCTGCCATCCCGCGCTGGCGCCCGAGGCGCAGGTGGCGCTGGCCCTGCGCACCCTGTGTGGCTTGTCCACGGCCGAGATCGGGCGCGCCTTCGGCGTGGCGGAAGCGGCCCTGTCGCAGCGCTTATTGCGCGCCAGGCGCAAGATCGCCGAAGCGCGCATTCCTTTCGAGTTGCCACCTGAGCAAGAATTGCAGCAACGGCTAGCGCAAGTGCTGCACGTGATTTATCTGGTGTTCAGCGAGGGTTATTGCGCCAGCGGCGGCGACACCCTGCTGCGCGCCGACCTGTGCGCCGAGGCGCTGCGCCTGGGGCGGCTGCTTGACAGCCTGCAGCCCTGCCAGCCGGAAGTGCAGGGGCTGTTGGCACTGATGCTGCTGCAGGCGTCGCGCGGTCCGGCCCGCCTGTCGCCCGAGGGACATTTGCTGACCCTGGAAGAGCAGGACCGGCGCCTGTGGGATGACGCCCTGATTGCCGAGGGACTGGTGCTGCTGGAACTGGCTTTGCTTGCGCGCGCGCCAGGGGCATATCAGTTGCAGGCAGCCATTGCCGCTTTGCACGCCAAAGTTCCCACGGCCAGCCAGACGGACTGGCGCCAGATCAGCGCCCTGTACGGCGCCTTGCTGCGGCACAAGCCGGAGCCATTGATCTTGCTCAATGCCGTGATCGCCTGCGCCATGGCGCACGGTGCCGCACACGGCCTGGCCTGGCTGGCGCGGCTGGAAACCGTGCCCAGCCTTGCTAATTCGCACTATCTGCACGCGGCCCGGGCCGACTTGCTGCGCCGCCAGGGCGACCGGCCGGGGGCGCTGGCGGCGTATGCCCGGGCGGCAATGCTGGCTTCGAATGCAGTGGAAAGGCAATACCTTCTCCGGCGTCACGGGGAAATGCGCCTGCCGCTTGTATAATGCTCCCAAGTTCAAACAGACTGCCTACCATGACCAATACGACCCATTTCGGATACAAAACAGTTGCAGAAGACGACAAAGTGCGCGAAGTCGCCAAGGTGTTCCATTCCGTCGCTGCCAAATACGACGTGATGAACGACTTGATGTCGGGCGGGCTGCACCGTCTGTGGAAGACGTTTACCATTGCCAATGCGGGCGTGCGCCCCGGTTTCAAGGTGCTCGACATTGCCGGCGGCACGGGCGACCTGTCGAAGGCATTCGCCAAGCAGGCGGGCCCTACCGGCGAAGTCTGGTTGACCGATATCAATGAATCGATGTTGCGCGTGGGCCGCGACCGCCTCTTGAATCGCGGCTTGCTCACCCCCACCATGTTGTGTGACGCGGAAAAGCTGCCATTCCCCGATAATTATTTCGACCGTGTCAGCGTGGCCTTTGGCCTGCGCAACATGACGCACAAGGATGTGGCGCTGGCGGAAATGCGCCGCGTGCTGAAACCGGGCGGCAAGCTGCTGGTGCTGGAGTTTTCCAAGGTGGCAGCACCCCTGCAAAAGCCGTACGACCTGTATTCGTTCTCGGTCTTGCCGTGGTTTGGACAGAAAATCGCCGGCGACGCGGAAAGCTATCGCTACCTGGCAGAATCGATCCGCATGCATCCGGACCAGGAAACGCTGAAGACCATGATGGAAACGGCGGGCCTGGAGCGCGTGCAGTACTACAATTTGACGGCAGGCATTGCCGCTTTGCATACCGGCATCAAGATGTAATTCAAGCTGTAACTCACCAAGCCGGTGATTTTAGGAGATGGAATGAAATTGAAGAAATTTATGGTCGGCATGATGCTGGCCGCGACCACGGTATCCATGCTGGGCGAGGCGCTGGCCCGTCCCATGGGCGGTGGCCGTTCGTTTGGCCGCCAGTCGCAAAACGTGGGCCGCCAGGCGCCCGCACCGGCGCCAACGCCGGCGCCGGCCGCCGCGCCACGCCAGGCGCAACCTGCGCCGGCCCCCGCGCCGGCGCCTGCCGCCAAGGCGCCGAGCCGCTGGAAGGGTTTGCTGGGCGGCGCCTTGCTGGGCCTGGGCCTGGGCGCGCTGCTGTCGCATTTTGGCCTGGGCGGCGCCCTGGCCAGCATGATCAGCACCCTGCTGATGGTGGCCTTGCTGGCCGGCGTGGCGTTCTTCATCTACCGCATGGTGCGTGGCAAGCGCGACAACAATGCTGGCGGCAATGCGCCGTTCGCGGGTTTTGGCGGCAACCAGCCTGCGCCAGCCGGCAACGTGCCTGACATCGGATCGCGCATTCCACCGCTGCCGCCGCTGCAGCCTGTCTCGTCCGGCGTAGGCCTGGACAAGCCGGTCCCGGTCCCGGCACCGGCCGCCGCGCCATGGGGCGTGCCAGGCGACTTCGACAAGGATGCCTTCCTGCGTCACGCGAAAAGCAATTTCATTCGCTTGCAAGCGGCCTGGGACAAGGCGGACGTCAACGATATCCGCGAATTCACATCGCCGGAAGTGTATGCGGAACTGCGCATGCAAATCCAGGAACGGGGCGCGCAGCCGGACTTTACCGATGTCGTCACCATCGATGCCGAACTGCTGGGCATCGAGACGAGCGTCAACGATTACCTGGCCAGCGTGAAATTTACGGGCCTGATCCGTTCGGCGCCTGGCGCGGCAGCGGAACCGTTCGCGGAAGTATGGAATATGTCGAAACCCGTCAGCGGCAATAGCGGCTGGGTCTTGGCAGGCATCCAGCAATTGAATTAATTGTAAAAACTTGCTGAATAATGGCTTAAGTCCATGCGGAATGCATGATGCTTAACAGATATTTCCTGCTGAACTGGTAAGATCGAAACCGCCCACGTTGTTTTACGGGCGGTTTTTTCTTTTTAGGGGCGCGCCTGGCGCGCTGTATATAGATGGCACCACTTCCCGATCTCTCCCTGATGACGCCCGTCATCGCGACAATTAACCATTTGCTGGCGCAAGAACCGTGGGCGCGCCAGCAGCTGGCCGTGCACGCTGGCAAGCTGGCCTGTATCGACACGGGCGCCGTGGCCTTGCGCCTGCGCGTCGACAGCGCAGGCATGCTGGAGGCGGCGCCGGCCGATATGCCGGCCAACGTCACCATCCGCGTGAAATTGTCCGATGTGCCGCTGATCCTGCAAAACCGCGAGCGGGCGTTTTCCTACGTCAAGATCGAAGGCGATGCCGAGTTTGCCAATGCGATTTCGCAATTGAGCAAGGGCTTGCGCTGGGAAGCGGAGCACGACCTGGAAAAGGTCGTGGGACCCATGCTGGCAACGCGCCTGGTTGCCGGTGCCAGGGATGCCGCCGCCTTTGTGCGCACGGGCCAGCAAAAACTGGCGGAAAACGTGGCCGAATATTTTCTCGACGAACAGCCCATGCTGATCCGTCCTTCTACCTTGCAAGAGTATTCCGCTGGCGTGACGCGCGTGCGCGATGACGTCGAACGCCTGGCCAAGCGCCTTGCCCGGCTGGAAAAGGCGGCCGCCGCCGTCCAGCCGCAGTCTTCCTCACCGGATTTGTCTACATGATATTGAAATTCCTGCGCCTGTTTAAAATCATCCGTGTTTCCATCAAGTACGGTCTGGATGAGATAGCGATTTCTGGTCTGCAAGTTCCCCGCACCGCCAAATTGATCGACACCCTGATTTTCTGGCGCGACCTGTCGTCGCCACGGGGCTTGCGCCTGCGCCTGGCGCTGGAAGAGCTGGGTCCGATTTTCGTCAAATTCGGCCAGGTGCTGTCGACCCGGCGCGACTTGATGCCGCTCGACATCGCCGAAGAACTGGCGCGCCTGCAAGACCGGGTGCCGCCGTTTGATTCCGACCTGGCCATCGCGCAGATCACCAAGTCCCTCGGCGCGCACCCGGATCAGCTGTTTGCCAGCTTCGAGCGCGAACCGGTGGCATCCGCCTCGATTGCCCAGGTGCACTTCGCCACCTTGAAAGATGGCCGCGAAGTGGCCGTGAAGGTTTTGCGTCCAGGCATGAAAAAGCTGATCGACGAAGACGTGGCCCTGATGCACATCGCCGCCGACTGGACCAGCCGCCTGTGGGCCGACAGCAAGCGCCTGAAACCCAAGGAAGTGGTGGGCGAGTTCGACAAATACCTGCACGACGAGCTGGACCTGATGCGCGAGGCGGCCAACGCCAGCCAGCTGCGCCGCAATTTCGCCAACTCGGAATTGCTGCTGGTGCCGGAAATGCACTGGGATTATTGCTCCAGCAGCGTCATCGTCATGGAGCGCATGTATGGGATTCCCGTGTCGCAGACCGAGCGCTTGGTGGCGGCCGGCGTGGATTTGCGCAAGCTCTCCAGCGATGGCGTGGAAATTTTCTTCACGCAAGTGTTCCGCGACGGCTTTTTCCATGCGGACATGCACCCGGGGAATATTCTTGTGTCGATCGCGCCCGAATCGTTCGGCCGCTATATCGCGCTCGACTTCGGCATCGTGGGAACGTTGAACGACTACGACAAGGATTATCTGTCGCAAAACTTCCTCGCTTTCTTCCGCCGCGACTACAAGCGCGTGGCCGAGGCGCATATCGAATCGGGCTGGGCGCCGAAAGACACGCGCGTCGATGAGCTGGAAGCGGCCGTGCGCGCCTGCTGCGAGCCGATCTTCGACCGTCCGCTGAAGGATATTTCTTTCGGACAAGTTTTGCTGCGACTGTTCCAGACTTCGCGCCGCTTCAACGTGGAAGTGCAGCCGCAACTGGTGCTGCTGCAAAAGACCCTTCTCAATATCGAAGGCCTGGGCCGCCAGCTGGACCCGGAACTGGACCTGTGGCAAACGGCCAAGCCGTATCTGGAAAGATGGATGAGCAACCAGGTGGGGCCGCAAGGCTTCATGGAGCGCCTGCGCGCAGAGGCGCCCCGTTATGCGCACATCTTCCCGCAATTGCCGCGCTTGCTGCACCAGGCCTTGACGGTGCATGGCGAGCCGCGCGAAAACGAGGTGGAACTGATGAAAACCTTGCTGGCGGAGCAACGCCAGACGAATCGATTGCTGAGCTTTATCGTGTACTTCGTGGGCGCCTTCGCCCTCGGCGCGCTGGGCTTGCAAGTGTTCATGCGCTGGCATCAACTACCGTTTTAACGGCCTGAGGACGCAAGTGATGGCTGACTTCACCACCCGCGATCCGCTGTCGCCCGCCTTCTGGGACGAGCGTTTCGAGAAGCAATTCACGCCGTGGGACCAGGGCGGCGTGCCGTCGCGCCTGCGCAGCTTTGTTGCAGGCAGCCCGGCGCCGCTGCGCTGCCTGATTCCTGGCTGCGGCTCGGCCTATGAACTGGTCTTCATGCTGGATCACGGCTGGGATGCCACGGCCATCGACTTTTCGCCGGCCGCCGTGGCCGCCGCGCGCGCTGTCGTCGGTGCGCGGGCAGGGCAGGTGGTGGAAGCGGATTTCTTTGCCTGGGAACCCGTTGCGCCGCTGGACCTGATCTATGAACGGGCCTTCCTGTGCGCCATGCCGCGCGCCATGTGGCCGCAGGTGGCGGCCCGCTGGGCGCAGCTGCTGGCGCCGGGCGCCATGCTGGCCGGTTACTTTTTCTTTGATGACAATGTCAAGGGGCCGCCATTTGGCATATCGCGTGAGACACTGCAGGAATTGCTGGCGCCGCATTTCGACTGCCTGGCCGACGAAGCCGTGGACGATTCCATTGCCGTCTTCGCCGGCAAGGAGCGCTGGATGAGCTGGCGCCGCCGGGCGGAGTGAGGCGGGCGGGGCATTTTCCGCTGGGGACAAAGGAAAAGCTTTATAATTCAGGGTTTTTGATGATTTTCTCGGAGTAGAGATGCCGATTTACGCTTACCGTTGTGACGAGTGTGGTTTTGCCAAGGATGTCTTGCAAAAGATCTCCGATCCAGTACTGACGGTGTGCCTGTCGTGCGGCAAGCCCAGTTTCAAGAAACAATTGACGGCCGCCGGTTTCCAATTGAAGGGCACTGGCTGGTACGCGACCGATTTCCGCGGCGGCACGGCGCCCACCACGGCCATTCCAACGGGCCCCGCCGATGGCGCCAAGCCCGCCCCGGCTGCCGAGAGCGCGCCTGTTGCTGCACCTGCGCCTGCCCCGGTTGCCACTGCGCCGAAAGCGGACTGAAAAGCGCGCCGCGCCGATACGATCCATTACCGAGAAACTGATGCGTAAATACTTTATTACCGGATTGCTGATTTTGGTTCCCCTGGCCATTACCGCCTGGGTCCTGAATCTGGTGATCAGCACGATGGACCAGTCGCTGTTGCTGGTGCCCGGCAGTACGCAGCCCAGCGTATGGTTCGGCCACAAGATTCCCGCGCTGAGCACCATTCCCGGCCTGGGCACGGTATTGACGGTGCTGATCGTGTTCTTTACGGGTTTGCTGACGAATAACCTGGTCGGCAATTACGTGGTGAAACTGTGGGAAAAATTGCTGCAACGCATACCCATCGTCAATTCCCTGTATTCGAGCGTCAAGCAAGTGTCGGATACCCTGTTTTCCCCGTCGGGCAATGCCTTCCGCAAGGCCGTGCTGGTGCCATATCCGCACCAGAACTCCTGGACCATCGCTTTCCTGACCGGCGTGCCGGGCGGCGATGCGGCGAACCACCTGGTGGGTGACTTTGTCAGCGTGTATGTGCCGACGACGCCGAATCCGACATCGGGCTTTTTCCTGATGATGAAGCGCAGCGATGTCGTCGAACTCGACATGAGCGTCGATGCGGCGCTCAAATATATTGTCTCGATGGGCGTGGTGGCGCCTGCGGAAGTTGTTGCTGTACCGGCCCCGGCAGCCAAAGAATAAAGGCAGGCGTCCCATGCGGGACGTGGCCGGATTGAACACTCACTAACCTGAACTGAGAATTTTATGTCTATGCGTACTGAATACTGCGGCCTCGTTACCGAAGCCATGCTGGGACAAACCGTCAGCCTGTGCGGCTGGGTACATCGCCGCCGCGACCACGGCAGCCTGATTTTCATCGACTTGCGCGACCGTGAAGGCCTGGTGCAAATCGTCTGCAACCCGGAACAAGCGGAGATGTTTAAGGTCGCCGAAGCCGTGCGCAACGAATTCTGCCTGCGCGTGACGGGCGTCGTGACCAACCGTATCGAAGGCACCATCAACAACAACCTGAAATCGGGCAAGATCGAAGTGGTCTGCTCGGAACTGGAAGTGTTGAACCCTTCCGTGCCCGTGCCGTTCCAGCTGGACGACGACAACCTGTCGGAAACGACGCGTCTGACGCACCGCGTGCTGGATCTGCGCCGCCCGCAAATGCAGAACAACCTGCGCCTGCGCTACAAGGTGACGATGGAAGTGCGCAAGTACCTCGATGCGCTGGGCTTCATCGACATCGAAACGCCGATGCTGACCAAGTCGACGCCAGAAG
The DNA here is from genome assembly GCF_034424625.1 of Janthinobacterium lividum. NCBI lineage: Bacteria > Pseudomonadati > Pseudomonadota > Betaproteobacteria > Burkholderiales > Oxalobacteraceae > Janthinobacterium > Janthinobacterium lividum. The sequence goes on from NZ_CP139976.1 coordinate 833,981, forward strand.
GCGCGCGCGATTACCTGGTGCCGTCGCGTGTCAACGCGGGCAGCTTCTTCGCCTTGCCGCAATCGCCACAGTTGTTCAAGCAACTGTTGATGGTTGCCAACTTCGATCGTTACTACCAGATCACCAAGTGCTTCCGCGACGAAGACTTGCGCGCTGACCGCCAGCCTGAATTCACGCAGATCGACTGCGAAACCTCGTTCCTGACGGAACAGGAAATCCGCGACCTGTTCGAAGACATGATACGCGTCGTCTTCAAGAACACCCTGGACATCGACCTGCCGAACCCGTTCCCGGTGATGGATTTCGCCGAAGCGATGGGCCTGTATGGTTCCGACAAGCCGGACATGCGCGTCAAGCTGGCCTTCACGGATTTGACCGAAGTCATGAAGTCGGTCGAATTCAAGGTCTTCAACGGCGCCGCGAACATGAAAGGCGGCCGCGTGGTTGCCCTGCGCGTACCGCAAGGCGGCAGCATGCCCCGTTCGGAAATCGACGCCTACACCCAGTTCGTCGCCATCTACGGCGCCAAGGGCCTCGCTTACATCAAGGTCAACGAGAAAGCCAAGGGTCCTGAAGGCTTGCAGTCGCCGATCGTCAAGTTCCTGCCTGCCGATGTGCTTGCCACGATCCTCGAGCAGACGGGCGCGCAAGACGGCGACCTGATCTTCTTCGGCGCGGACAAGGCCAAGGTCGTCAACGACGCCATCGGCGCGCTGCGCGTGAAGATCGGCCACAGCGAGTTCGGCAAGAAAGCCGGCCTGTTCGAAGACGTGTGGAAGCCATTGTGGGTGGTCGACTTCCCGATGTTCGAGCATGACGAAGAAGCGGATCGCTGGACGGCAACCCACCATCCATTCACGGCGCCGAAAGACGGCCATGAAGACATGCTGGAAAGCGATCCGGGCGCCTGCATCGCCAAGGCTTACGACATGGTCTTGAACGGCTGGGAACTGGGTGGCGGTTCGATCCGTATCCACCGCGAAGAAGTACAAAGCAAGGTCTTCCGTGCACTGAAGATCGATGCCGAAGAAGCACAGCTGAAATTCGGCTTCCTGCTCGATGCCCTGCAATATGGCGCGCCACCGCATGGCGGCCTGGCATTCGGCCTGGACCGTATCGTGACCATGATGACGGGTTCCGAATCGATCCGCGACGTGATCGCCTTCCCGAAAACCCAACGCGCGCAAGACTTGCTGACCCATGCGCCGTCGGAAGTGGACGAGAAGCAATTGCGCGAACTGCACATCCGCTTGCGCAGCACCGAGCCAAAAGTAGCGTAATGGCCAAGGCGGCCGTTCATGCGGCCGCTACCATTTTTACTTGCTGAGGCAAAAAAGGCGCTGCGAGGCGCCTTTTTCATTCTTGATATGAGCCATAAAATTCCCGTTTCCGTGCTGGTCGTCATCCATACGGCTGACCTTGATGTCTTGCTGATCGAGCGCGCGGGCCAGCCCGGTTTCTGGCAATCGGTGACGGGTTCCGTCGATGCCGTCGACGAACCGCTGCTGCAGACGGCCGCGCGCGAATTGTGCGAGGAAACCGGCATCGTTGCCGATGGGCGCGACATCGTGCTGCGCGACTGGAACTTGTCGAATGTGTACGAGATCTATCCGATCTGGCGCCACCGTTATGCGCCTGGCGTGACGCGCAACACGGAACACGTGTTCAGCGTGCAAGTGCCGCGCGACATCGCCATCACCTTGAGTCCCCGCGAACACTTGCAGTACGCGTGGCTGCCCTACCTGGCGGCGGCCGACCGCTGTTTCTCGTCGTCCAACGCGGAAGCGATTTTGCAATTGCCGGCCATGACGGGCCTGGCGCGCCCCACCTGATTTTCCTAGAAAGCATTCCATGTTGAACTGGTTACATTTGACGACGCAGCAAAAACTGCTGGGCACCCTGGGCATCGTTTTTTGCCTGTGCTTTATCTTCCTGCTGTTTGGCTCCACCGTGCCCGGCCGCACGCCGCCGATCGGCATGCCGCTGATGGCGATCGGCTGGCTGCTGCACCCGGGTGCGTTTGCCAAGGGCAAGCGCACCGTGGCCTGGCGCGGCGCGCCCTTGCTGGTCAAGATTGTATGGGCGGCCGGCATTACCGCGCTGATCGTCAGCGTGACGGCGGGCGTGGGACGCATGCTGGCCTGATTGTGCGTGGTAGGTGCGCACGCGCACCTACGCCGGCGCCGCGCGGGGCCTGTCAGGGAGTAGAATCAAGGCATGAAAATCCGCGTAGCAACTTATAATATACACAAGGGCGTCTCCTCCGTGCGGGGCTTGCCCCGCGTGCATGCCTTGAAGCAGGCGATTGCCCTGTTCCATGCCGATGTCGTCTTTTTGCAGGAAGTGCAAGGCAAGCACGACCGCAATGCGGCCCGCTTTGGCGCCGAGAAAAACGGCCACAAGCATTGGCCGGAAGCGTCGCAGCATGAGTTCTTTGCCGGCGCCGAGCACCATTCCGCCTACGGCATGAATGCCGTGTATGACCATGGCCACCATGGCAACGCCTTGCTGAGCAAGTTTCCCATCGCCTCGCAAACCAATCACGACGTGTCCGACCATGCCTACGAACAGCGCGGCATCCTGCATTGCGTGCTCAAGACGCCGCAGGCGGACGTGCACTGCTACGTCGTCCACTTGGGCCTGTTCGAATCGGGACGGGGCCGCCAGACGCAGGCGCTGATCGATGCCGTCATGGAATCGGCGCCGAATGGCGAACCCGTCATCATTGCCGGCGATTTCAACGACTGGCGCAACACGCTCAGCGATAAGCTGCGCAATGCGCTCGGCGTGGTGGAAGTATTCGACCAGCGCGCGTCGAATTCGGCCCTGGGCGACCTGGTGCGCACCCTGGCGCGGCGCCAGACGAAGACGCCGATCCCCGTGCCGGCGCGCACCTTTCCCGCCGCCTTGCCGTGGTTCCGCCTGGACCGCATCTATGTGCGCGGTTTCCACGTGGAAGGCGCGCAAGTGATGCATGGCACCCTGTGGGCAAAACTGTCGGACCACGCGCCGATCGTTGCCGCTTTGAAACTCGCGTAGACTGCCAGCATGCGCACAGTCAATTTCATCGCCCACAATGACATCAAGCTGCTGTATTGCGGCACCGATTATTTCCCCGCGCTGATTGCCGCCATCGACGGCGCGCGCTCGGAAGTCTATTTCGAAACGTATATCTTTGCCGACGACGCCACGGGCACCCTGGTGCTCGATGCGCTCAAACGTGCCGCCGCGCGCGGCGTGCTGGTGTGCATGATCACGGATTGGTTCGGCACGGGCAACCGCCGGGTCAAGGCCATGCATGCGCAGCTGGAAGCGGCTGGCGTGCACCACCGCATCTTCAATCCGTGGTTCCGGCGCGGCATCACGCGCACGCACCGCAAGATTTGCGTGGCCGATGGCGAGATCGCCCTGGTGGGCGGCATCAATATCAACGACGACATGTTTTGCGACTACGACCACAACATCAGCCTGGCAGCGCCGCGCTGGGATTTCGCCGTCCAGGTGAAGGGCCCGCTGGTCGACGCCATCCACGAGGAGGTGCAGGCGCAGTGGGCGAGGCTGGGCAAGATGAACCTGGTGCGGCGTATCAAGCTGTACCGCAAGATGCGCGTCGTTAGCAAGGAGCTGGCGAAGAACCCCGTCGTGGCCGGTTTTGTCGTGCGCGACAACCTGCGCAACCGCCGCACCATCCAGCGCGCCTATTTGCAGGCGCTGGGACAGGCACGCAAGAGCGTGATGCTGGCCAACCCGTATTTCGCGCCCGGGCACAAGCTGCGCCACGCCCTGGCCCAGGCGGCCCTGCGGGGCGTGGACGTGGTCCTGTTGATCGGCGTGGGCGAATTCCGCATGCAAGATGCCGTGGCGCACTCGTTTTACCCGAAACTGCTGGCCGCCGGCGTCAAGATCGTCGAATACCGCAAGACGCAGCTGCACGCCAAGGTGGCCGTCGTCGACGATGACTGGGCGACGGTGGGTTCCAGCAATATTGACGCGCTGAGCCTGTTCCTGAACCAGGAAGCGAACGTGGTGATCAAGGACGTGGCGTTCGCGCAAAGCCTGCGCCAGCACATCGAGCAGGGCGTGGCCGACGGCATCGTCATTCACCAGGATGATTTCAAGCACATCGGGCGTTTCCAGCGCATCGGCTATGAAGCCGCATTTCTCGTGTACCGGCTGGTGATGCGCATTTTTTCAGTAGGCAAGTACGCATGAACGAGATGACAACGGTAAGGCTGGACAAATGGCTGTGGGCGGCGCGCTTCTTCAAGACGCGCTCGCTGGCCAGCGAAGCCGTCGACACGGGCAAGGTCAAAGTGGGCGGCGAGCGCGTCAAACCGGCGCGCAGCGTGCGCGTGGGCGACGAGCTGGCCATCGATAATGGCGCGGAGACGTGGGAAGTGGCCGTGCTGGGCCTGTCCGACAAGCGCGGCGCGGCCCCCGTGGCACGCTTGCTGTATGGCGAAACGCCGGCCAGCATCGCCCGCCGCGAGCAACTGGCCGAGGAGCGCAAGCTGTTCCGCGAGCCGGGCACCACCATCAAGGGGCGGCCGACCAAGCGCGACCGTCGTCAACTGAGCAAGGCAGGCGACCTTTCCTGAGGTTCGTCTGTTGTGGGCAGGCAAGGGCGCGCGACGCTTTTGCCTGCCTGAAATCAATAGAAACACGCGGCTTTAGAATGCTGCGCTGCACCAATAGAACGCCGGCTCTAAAGTTCCCGTTTGACTTTTACGTGGTAGTGGATAATAGTACGAGCGTTCGGATTTTTTCGGAGCGTGCTTTTTTTTACTCTCGCTTCAGTCCGCCAAATCGGCAACATCACTTTTAGAACGGTACTCTTGAATACTTCAGTCAAATTCATGCGCAAGGGCGAACTGACCCGTGCAGCCATCCTCGACGTGGCGCTGGACCTGTCCAGCCGCGACGGCCTGGAAGGCCTGACCATCGGGCTGCTTGCGGACAAAATGAACATGAGCAAGTCGGGCGTGTTTGCCCACTTTGGCTCGCGCGAAGACTTGCAGATGGAAGTGCTGAAGCTCTATCACTATCGTTTCGAGCAAGAAGTCTTTTTCCCCAGCATGAAAGAACCACGCGGCATCCAGCGCCTGCAATCGATGTTTGCGCGCTGGGTCAAGCGGGTCAGCGTGGAAATCGCTTCCGGCTGCATCTATATCAGCGGCGCCGTCGAGTATGACGACCGTCCGGGCCCCATCCGCGAAGCCCTCGTGGCCATGGTGCGGGCCTGGCAGGGTGCGCTGCTGCGCTGTGTCGAGCAATCGATCGCCACGGGCGACCTGAAAGCGGACACGGACGCCCAGCAGCTGGTGTACGAGATGTATGGCCTGATCCTGGCCCTGCATCACGACGCGCGTTTCCTGCGCGTGCCGGGCAGCATCGAACGGGCGCAAGCGGGCTTTATCCGCCTGCTGGCGTCGTACCAGAATTCCGTCACAAGCAAATAAGCCGTCAGGCAGTATCCGCAATAACGCACACGCACTACAAGTACAACACTTTAGCTAATCGCCTTCAGGAGAAAATTATGGGTCAATACGTCGCGCCAATCCGGGATATGCAATTCGTCCTGCATGAGTTCCTGCAAGTGGAAGAAGAACTGAAGCAAATGCCATCGTACGCCGACGTCGACGCCGACATCATCAACCAGGTGCTGGAAGAGGGCGGCAAATTCACCTCCGAAGTATTGTTCCCGCTGAACCACTCCGGCGACCGCGAGGGCTGCCACCACGACCCCGTCACGAAAAGCGTGACCACGCCGAAAGGTTTCAAGGAAGCCTACAAGCAGTACGTTGAAGGCGGCTGGGCGGCCTTGGCGTGCGATCCGGAATACGGCGGCCAGGGCTTGCCTGTCGTGCTGAACAATTCGTTCTATGAAATGCTGAACTCGTCGAACCAGGCCTGGTCCATGTACCCTGGCCTGTCGCACGGCGCCTACGAGTGCCTGAAGGAGCACGGCACCGACCACCAGAAGGAAGTGTATCTGCCGAAGCTGGTGTCGGGCGAGTGGACGGGCACCATGTGCCTGACCGAACCGCACTGCGGCACGGACCTGGGCCTGCTGCGCTCGAAAGCGCTGCCTGAGGCGGACGGTTCCTGGACCATCACCGGCAACAAGATCTTCATCTCGGCCGGCGAGCACGACATGGCGGAAAACATCCTGCACCTGGTGCTGGCCCGCGTACCGGACGCACCGGAAGGCTCGAAAGGCATCTCGCTGTTCCTGGTGCCGAAATTCCTGCCGAACGCGGACGGCACGGTCGGTGAGCGCAACCCGATCACCTGCGGCGCCATCGAAGAAAAAATGGGTATCCACGGCAATTCGACCTGCCAGATGAACCTGGACGGCGCGAAAGGCTGGATCATCGGCCAGCCGAACAAGGGTCTCAACGCCATGTTCGTCTTCATGAACGCGGCCCGCCTGGGCGTGGGCATGCAGTCGCTGGGCCTGACGGAAATCGCTTACCAGAACGCGCTGATCTACGCCAAGGACCGCACGCAAATGCGTTCGCTGTCCGGCATCAAGAACCCGGAACTGCCGGCCGACCGCATCATCGTGCACCCTGACGTGCGCCGCATGCTGTTGACGGGCAAAGCCTACGCCGAAGGCGCGCGCGCTTTCACTTCCTACGTGGCGCTGCAGATCGACCGCGAACTGCACCACCCTGACGCCGACGTGCGCAAGGAAGCGGCCGACGAAGTAGCGCTGCTGACGCCCGTCATCAAGGCCTTCATCACCGATAACGCCTGGATCGCCACTTCGGATGCGATGCAAGTGTTCGGCGGCCACGGCTACATCTCGGAATGGGGCATGGAGCAGTATGTGCGCGACGCGCGCATCAACATGATCTACGAAGGCACGAACACGATCCAGTCGCTGGACCTGTTGGGCCGCAAGATCCTTGGTGATAACGGCGCCAAGCTGCGCAAGTTCGGCGAAAAGATCAAGGCTTTTGTCGAAGACAACGGCACCGATGAAGCGATGAGCGAATTTGTTACGCCACTGGGCGACCTGGGCGACAAAGTCACCAAGCTGACCATGGAAATCGGTATGAAGGCCTTCCAGAATCCGGACGAAGTGGGCGCGGCATGCGTGCCTTACCTGCGTGTCGTCGGCCACATGATCTACAGCTACCTGTTCGCGCAGATGGCCAAGATCGCCCTCGAAAAAGAATCCAGCGGCGACAAGTTCTACACCGCCAAACTGGCTACCGCACGTTTCTACTTCGCCCGCTTGCAGCCTGAAACGGCAACCCTGATCCGTCAGGCGCGTTCCGGTTCGGCCAACCTGATGGCACTCGACGCAGACCTGTTCTAAGACTTGAGGAAAATATGACCAATTTCATCGTTAAAAAAGTAGCCGTCCTCGGCGCCGGCGTGATGGGCGCGCAGATCGCCGCCCACTGCATCAACGCGAAAGTGCCGGTCGTGCTGTTCGACCTGCCGGCAAAAGAAGGTCCAAAGAATGGCATCGTGCTGCGCGCCATCGAGAACCTGAAAAAACTGTCGCCTGCGCCGCTGGGCAACAAGGATGACGCCGCGCTGATCCAGGTGGCCAACTACGAAGACAACCTGGACTTGCTGGCCGGTTGCGACCTGATCATCGAAGCCATCGCCGAGCGCATGGACTGGAAACATGACCTGTATCAAAAGGTCGCACCGCACATCGGCCCGAACGCGATCTTCGCCTCGAATACCTCGGGCCTGTCGATCACCAAGCTGGCCGAAGGCTTCGACGCCGACCTGAAATCGCGCTACTGCGGCGTGCACTTCTTCAACCCGCCGCGCTATATGCACCTGGTCGAGATCATCCCGACCGAGTTCACCAAGCCCGAGATCAGCGATCAGCTGGAAGGCTTCCTGACCACCACCCTGGGCAAGGGCGTGGTCCGCGCCAAGGATACGCCGAACTTCATCGCCAACCGCGTTGGCGTGTTCGGCATTCTGGCCATCGTGCACGAAGCCGAAAAATTCGGCCTGTCCGTGGACGTTGTCGATGACTTGACGGGCGCCAAGCTGGGCCGCGCCAAGTCGGGCACCTTCCGCACGGCGGACGTGGTCGGCCTGGACACCATGGGCCATGTGATCAAGACCATGCAGGACTACCTGCCGAACGATCCGTTCGCCGCCGTCTACAAGACGCCGGCCGTGCTGGCGCAGCTGGTGGAAAAAGGCGCGCTGGGCCAGAAGAGCGGCGCGGGCTTCTACAAGAAAGTCGGCAAGGAGATCCAGCGCCTGGACTTCGCTACCGGTGAATATGTGGCTGGCGGCGCCAAGGCGGCCGACATCATCGCCCGCATCCTGAAGGAAAAGGATCCGGTCAAGAAGATGAAGGCGCTGCGCGAATCGACGAACCCGCAAGGCCAGTTCCTGTGGGCGATCTTCCGCGACGCTTTCCACTACATTGCCATCCACCTGGACACCGTGGCCGACAATGCGCGCGACATCGATTTCGCCATGCGCTGGGGTTTCGGCTGGAACGTCGGCCCGTTTGAAACGTGGCAGGCATCGAACTGGCTGCAGGTGGCCAACTGGGTCAAGGAAGATATCGACGCCGGCCACGCGCTGTGCAATGCACCGCTGCCAGCCTGGGTCTTCGAAGGTCCGGTCGCTGAAAAAGGCGGCGTGCACACGCCGGAAGGTTCGTACTCCGCCGTGTCGAACAGCTTCGTGCCGCGTTCGACCCTGTCCGTGTATGACCGCCAGCCATTCCGCGCGCCCGTCCTGGGCAGCGGTGCCATCGACGGCAAGACGGCCGGTACCACCGTCTTCGAAGACGAATCCGTGCGCGTCTGGCATACGGGCGACGATGTGCTGATCATCTCGTTCAAGACGAAGATGCATGTGATCGGCGAAGGCGTGATCAACGGTCTGAAACTGGCGCTGGCCGAAGCGGAAAAGAACTTCAAGGGTCTGGTGATCTGGCACGCAGACGCAGCCGAAGGCGGTGCCTTCTCGGCCGGCGCCGACCTGCAATCGGCCCTGCCGGCATTCATGCAAGGCGGCGTGAAAGCCGTCGATCCGATCATCGCCGAACTGCAGAACACCTTCATGTCGCTGAAATACGCGAACGTGCCGGTGATCGCCGCGGTCGCCGGCCTGGCACTGGGCGGCGGTTGTGAGCTGGCGCTGCATGCGTCGAAGCGCGTGGCCTCGATCGAATCGTACATCGGCCTGGTGGAAGTGGGCGTGGGCCTGATTCCAGCCGGCGGCGGCTTGAAGGAAGCGGCGCAGCGCGCCTACAAGGAAGCCAAGGGCAACGACATCCTGCAATTCCTGAAAACGGGCTTCACCAATGCCGCCACCGCCAACGTGTCGAAATCGGCGCTGGAAGCCAAAAAAATGGGCTACCTGAAGGAAGACGACGTGATCGTGTTCAACGCCTACGAGCTGCTGCACGTGGCCAAGGTCGAAGCGCGCGCCATGTTCGACGCGGGCTTCCGTCCAGCGTTGCCATCGCTGATCCAGGTGACGGGCCGTTACGGTTGGGGCACCATCAAGGCGCAGCTGGTCAACATGCGCGACGGCGGCTTCATTTCGGCGCACGATTTCAAGCTGGGCGAGATGATCGCCGAGATCGTATCGGGCGGCGACGTGGACCAGGGCAGTTTCGTCAGCGAACAGTGGCTGCTGGATATGGAACGCAAGGCATTCCTGGAGCTGTTGAACCATCCGAAAACCCAGGAACGGATCATGGGCATGATGCAGACCGGTAAGCCGGTCCGCAACTAAGCACAGCGTCGATGAAGATCCTGCCGTTGGTATTTAAAGTATTACTGCGCGTGAGGCCAAGCATGGTGTATGACCGTATCAAACAACAGATGATGGACACCTTGCCCTTCGTGCGGCTGCTGGGGATCAGCATCGACGACATCGGCGCCGGCACCTCCAAGGTGTCGATGCCGGAAGATCCAAAACTGAATAATCACCTGGGCACGCAGCATGCGGGTGCCTTGTTCACCCTGGCCGAAACGGCTTCCGGCGCGGCCATGGCTGGCGGCTTCGCCGAGCTGATACTGGGCTTGCGCCCGGTGGCCAAGGAGTCGCGCATCCAGTACCAGAAGGTGGCCAAAGGCGCGACGCGCGCCGAAGGCCGGGTACCGGGCGACCTGGCTGCCTTGAAGGCGCAGCTGGCGCAGGATGGCAAGGTGGCGTTTCCCGTGGAAGTCGATATTTTCGACTTTGAGGGCACGCTGGCGGCACAGGTGACGGTGGACTGGTATTTGTCGCAGAAGCGATAAGCCTCTACCCCGGACATTCGACAGAACACGAACCTCGTTCAACATCTTTGAAAGCATAAAATGAGCAAACAACTTCAAGACGCCTACATCGTCTCTGCAACCCGCACCCCGATCGGCAAGGCGCCGCGCGGCATGTTCAAGAACACCCGCCCGGACGACCTGCTGGTGCGCGTGCTGCAATCGGCCCTGGCGCAAGCGCCTGGCCTCGACCCTGCGCTGATCACCGACGCCATCATCGGCTGCTCGTTCCCGGAAGCGGAGCAGGGCTTCAATATCGCGCGTAACTCGGTGCTGCTGGCCGGCTTGCCGAAAACCGTGGGCGGCGTCACCGTCAACCGCTACTGCGCTTCGGGCATCACGGCCATTGCCATGGCAGCCGACCGCATCCGCGTGGGCGAAGCCGACGTGATGATCGCCGGCGGCATCGAATCGATGTCGATGGTGCCGATGATGGGCCACCACCCATCGATGAACCTGGACATGTTCAGCGACGAAAACATCGGCATGGCTTACGGCATGGGCCTGACGGCCGAAAAAGTGGCGCAGCAATGGAAAGTGTCGCGCGAACAGCAGGACGCGTTCTCCGTTGAATCGCACCGCCGCGCCATCGCCGCGCAGCAAGCCGGTTTCTTCAAGGCGGAAACGACGCCAGTGGAAATCATCACGCGCACGCCGAACCTGGCTACCGGCCAGGTCGACGTGAGCCGCCGCACCGTCGACACGGACGAAGGCGCGCGCGCCGATTCGTCGATGGAGTCGCTGGCCAAGCTGAAGCCCGTCTTCGCCGCCAAGGGCAGCGTTACCGCCGCCAACAGCTCGCAGATGTCCGACGGCGCCGGCGCGCTGCTGATCGTCAGCGAAAAAATCCTGCGCGAGCATAACTTGACCCCGCTGGCGAAATTCTCCTCGTTCGCCGTGCGCGGCGTGCCGCCAGAAATCATGGGCATCGGTCCGAAATTCGCCATTCCCGCAGCGTGCGCCGCCGCCGGCATCACGCAAGACCAGCTGGACTGGATCGAGCTGAACGAAGCGTTTGCGGCACAGGCACTGGCCGTCATCGGCGACCTGGGCCTGGACCCGGCAAAAGTGAACCCGATGGGCGGCGCGATCGCCCTGGGCCACCCGCTGGGCGCCACCGGTGCCATCCGTGCCGCCACCGTGATCCACGCGCTGCAGCGCACCAAGCAGAAGTACGGCATGGTCACGATGTGCGTGGGCGCCGGCATGGGCGCGGCCGGAATTTTTGAACGCGTATAAGTCTGGCTGAGTAAAGCAATAAAACAGGGCGCTGTGGGATGACTCCGGCGCCCTTTATCTTTTGGAGACGACATGGATATTTTGTGCAGCAAGAGCGAGGGCATCCTGACCCTGGAATTCAACCGCCTGGAACGCAAGAATGCGATCACGGGCGCCATGTACCAGACCCTGGCTGATGCGCTGGTGGCGGCCGAGACGGATGATGAAGTACGCGCCATCCTGATCTGCGGCAAGCGCGAGATTTTCACGGCCGGTAACGACCTTGATGACTTCATGAAGACGGCGCGTCCGAAGGATGGTTCGCTCGATCATGACCGTCCCGTGTTCCAGTTCATGCGCGCCCTGTACGGCAGCAGCAAGCCCGTGGTGGCAGCCGTGTCCGGCCCGGCCATCGGCATCGGCACCACCTTGCTGATGCACTGCGACCTGGTCTACGCGGCAGACAATGCCAGCTTCTCGATGCCGTTCACGCAGCTGGGCCTGTGCCCGGAATTCGGCTCCAGCCTGCTGCTCACGCAATTGGCCGGCTACCCGCGCGCGGCGGAAAAGCTGATGCTGGGCGAAGCGTTCCCGGCCAGCGAAGCGCTGGAAATGGGCCTGGTGTCGAAGGTCGTGCCCCTGTATGACTTGATGACCTTCGCGCAAGGCCAGGCCGCCAAGCTGGTGGCCCTGCCGGCCGCCTCGATCCGCGCCACCAAGCGCCTGATGAAGCAAAGCCGCATGGAACCGATGAAGGCGGCCATCGCCGACGAAAACAAACTGTTCAGCGCCATGCTGGGCGGCGCCGAAGCGAAGGAAGCGTTTACGGCCTTCTTTGAAAAGAGGAAGCCGGATTTCAAGAAGTTTGCCTAAGCTCCAGGACGCAAACCCAAATGCGGCACTGCTGGGGTCGGACCCTCAGGGTCCGACCCCAGAATTTGCTTCTCGGGTTTACTCGCGCTAGACGACTGGTCTAATTGTGCTAGAATACCTCGCATGAAAGCTGAATACACCGACGTGCGCCAGCACATTATCGACCAGGGCAAGGCCATCATCACGCGCAAGGGCTTTGCCGGCGTGGGACTGAACGAGATCTTGTCGGCCGCCGACGTGCCCAAGGGCTCGTTCTACCATTACTTCAAGTCCAAGGAATTGTTTGGCGAAGCGATGCTGGAAGATTACGTCACCGGCTACCTGGATGAAATGGAGCTCGTGCTGGGCCAGCCCGGCCAGAACGCGGCGCAATCGCTGATGGCGTATTGGGCCAGCTGGACGAGCGAAAGCCTCGATGGCAGCGGTTGCGACTGCCGCTGCCTGGTGGTCAAGCTCAGCAGCGAAGTGGCGGACATGTCGGAACCGATGCGCGTGGCGCTGCTCGATGGCACCCACCGCATCATCGCCAGGCTGGCGCTGGCCATCGCGCGGGGCAGGGTGGACGACTCGTTGCCATCGGTGGCTGATCCGGCGCAGATGGCTGCCACCTTGTACCAGCTGTGGCTGGGCGCGGCGATGCTGACCAAGCTGCGGCGCGATGCCAGCGCCCTGCAAACTGCCTGGCGGGCAACCCTGGCGATGTTGCAGCTGCCGCCGGACTAATGGGCGGGCGCCAGGTACGCGGATGACAATCGTCCGCGTTTTTTTGAACTGCATTCTAGACGACCAGTCTAATAATAAGGGGCGACATCATGAAAAATTTTGAATTCCATAACCCGACCTGTATTGTCTTTGGTCTTGATACCGTCGCCAAATTGTCCACGCTGGTGCCGCCCGATGCGCGCGTGCTGATCCTGTACGGCGGCGCCAGCGCGGAAAAGACTGGCACTCTGGCCGAGGTACGCGCCGCGCTGGGCCAGCGCAGCGTGCAGGAGTTTGGCGGCATCGAACCCAATCCCAGCTATGAAACCCTGATGCGCGCCGTGGCCCAGGTGCGCAACGAAAAGCTGGACTTCCTGCTGGCCGTCGGTGGCGGCTCGGTGATCGATGGCACCAAGTTCGTCGCCGCCGCCGCCCTGTACGACGGCGAGCCGTGGGAAATCGCCGAGCGCGGCGGCGCCAATGTGCAGCGCGCCCTGCCGTTTGGCACGGTACTGACCTTGCCGGCCACGGGGTCGGAAATGAACAGCGGCGGCGTGGTGACGAAAAAAGCCACGCATGACAAGCTGAGTTTTCGCAACCCGCTGCTGTATCCGCAATTTTCCGTACTCGACCCCAGCAAAACGTTTACCTTGCCGGCCACGCAGGTGGCCAACGGCCTGGTCGACGCCTTTGTGCACACCACGGAACAGTATCTGACCTACCCGGCCCAGGCGAAGGTGCAGGACCGCTTTGCCGAAGGCTTGCTGCAGACCCTGGTCGAAATCGCGCCGCAGGCCGTCGCATCGCCCGACGATTACGCCACCCGCGCCAACCTGATGTGGACCGCCACCCTGGCGCTGAATGGCCTGATCGGCGCCGGCGTGCCGCAGGACTGGGCCACCCACATGATCGGCCACGAACTGACGGCCCTGTACGACATCGACCATGCGCGCACCCTGGCCCTGGTACTGCCCGCGCTGCTGGACGTGCAGCGCGAGCAGAAACGCGGCAAATTGCTACAGTATGGCGAGCGTGTCTGGAACATCACGCAGGGCAGCGACGACGAGCGCATAACCGCGGCCATCGCCCGCACCCGCGCCTTCTTTGAAGGGCTGGGCATCCCGACCCGTTTATCGGCCTATCAGCTGGGCCAGGAAGCGGTGGAAGCGGTACTGACGCAATTGGAAGCACATGGCATGACCTCCCTCGGCGAACACCGCGATATCGACCTCGCGCGCAGCCGCCGTATCCTCGAAGCAGCACTGTAACTCTGACATAAAAGGAAGCAATATGAACATCCTGATGGTACTCACCTCGCACGACAAACTCGGTAACACTGGCAAGAAAACCGGTTTCTGGCTGGAAGAATTCGCCGCGCCCTACTATGCGCTGCAAGAAGCGGGCGCGAAGCTGACGGTCGTTTCGCCGCTGGGCGGCCAGCCGCCGCTGGACCCGAAAAGCGACGAGCCGGATTCGCAAACGGATGCCACGCGCCGCTTCAAGCAGGACGCCGATGCGCAAGCCGTGCTGGCCAACACGGGCAAGCTGGCCGACGTGAAGGCAGCGGACTTTGACGCCGTGTTCTATCCGGGCGGCCATGGCCCGCTGTGGGACCTGGCCGAAGATCCGCACTCGATCGCGCTGATCGAACAGATGATCGCCGCCGGCAAGCCGGTCGCTGCCGTCTGCCACGCGCCCGGCGTGCTGCGTCACGTGAAGGCAACCGACGGTACGCCGCTGGTGCGCGGCAAGCAGGTGACGGGCTTTACGAATACCGAGGAAGACGCCGTCGGCTTGAGCGCGATCGTGCCTTTCCTGGTCGAGGACATGCTGAAGGCAAACGGTGGCGTCTACTCGAAGCTGGGCGACTGGCAGCCGTATGCCGTCACCGATGGCTTGCTGGTCACGGGCCAGAATCCCGCGTCGTCGGAAGCGGCCGCGCAGGCGCTGCTCAAGTTGCTGGCCTGATGCCAGGCTAGTTCCGGGCGGCCATGCCCGCCAGGATCAGGCCGACCGAAGCATGCCAGGCTGTGTCGCTGGCGGGCCTGCCCGCCAGCGCATAGCCGTGCAGGAAATCGACAAGCGCATCGCGCCCGCGCTGACGGGTTTTCTTGTCCAGGTCGAGGCTCTCCACAGCCAGCTCGAACAGTGCCGTGAATCGCTCGGCCACGTCGGCTTGCGCCACCAGTCCACGCGCCATCAGGCGCACGAAATACGGCGTGGCGCTGACCAGTTCCAGGTATAGCGCGCACAGCGCGAGCACACGCCGTGGCGCCGCCTGGCGCCGCGTAAACGGTGGCTGGCACGGATCGAGCGCGGCAAAACGCTGCACCATCAACGCTTGCAACAATTCCTCTTTTCCCGCGTAGTAGTGATACAGGGCCATGGCGTCGACGCCCAGGCTTTGCGCCAGCGCGCGCATGGAAAACGCTTCGCCCTTTTCTTCCAGCAGGGCCAGGGCCGCTTGCAGGATGCTGGCGTTGTCCAGTGCGGGGAGGGCGCGGTGCGGACGCCCGGCGCGGCGCACGGGAGATCCGATGACTTGAAGTTTTGGGGTTTTCATGGGCATAATTCTACACTGTAGAATTAAATGAAAGCACACCCATGAAAAAAACTTCTGTCAGCGTTTTTCTCGGCATCAGCATCGACGGCTGCATCGCCGGAGAAAATGGAGACTTGTCCTGGCTGGCCGAACTGGCCCCCGACTCGCCCGACGCCACCGGCTACACGGCATTGATGGATCAAGTCGATACCCTTCTGATCGGCCGCACCACGTATGACGCTGTGCTGGGCTTCGAACCGTGGCCATATGCGGGCAAGCGCGTGGTGGTACTCAGCCACCGCGACTTCGCGCCGCGCCATGGCGAGCAGCGCCGCGAAGGCAGCGTGCGTGCAGTGCTGGAGGGGTTGGCAGAGGAGGGCTGCCGCCACGTGTATCTCGATGGCGGCGCCGTCATCCGTGCCGGCTTGCGCGAAGACGCCATCGACAGCCTGACCTTGTCCGTGCTGCCCGTGGTGCTGGGCAGGGGTGTGCGCCTGTTCGAGGATGGCTTGCCGCGCAGCGACTGGCGCCTGGACGGCACGCGCCAGCTGCCCAGCGGCGTGGTGCAGCTGCGCTATCGGAAAAATTAAACCGCGCTGGAGAGGTCGATGATGAAGCCGGAATCGTAGCGTTCATTCTCCGGCGTGCCATCGGGCCGCTTGTAGCCGCAGGGGTTGCAGACCACGCGGCACTGCTGGACGCGGTAGTCGAGCGAAGCGTGCATGTGGCCATGCACCCATAGGTCCGCCTGCGCCACCAGCGCGTCCAGCTGCGAGGCGAAGGCGGGCGAGCCCAGGTTCGTCGCGTACTGCTCTTCCACCGACAGCATCGAGGGCGCCATGTGGGTGATGACGACGGTCTTGCCATCGAAGGGTTGCGCCAGTTGCTGTTCCAGCCAGGCGCGGTGCTGCGCGTGCAGCTGCGCCGTGTCGGCCGCGCACAAGAGACGCGGCGTGTCGCCGCCCGTGCTGATGCGCTTGTAGTCGGGCATGTAGCTTTGCGCCGCGTTCAAGGCTTCGTCCCGGCGCTCCGCGCCGAACAGCAGAAAATCCGTCCACAGCGTGACGCCGAGGAAGCGCACGCCGTTGAGTACCACGGCATCGCCGTCGAGCAGGCGGATGCCGGCGCCCTGCGCATTGGCACTGGCGCAGGCGTCGCGCACGGCATCCTGCATGTGTTCCAGCTGATGCCCATAGCCCTCGTGATTGCCGTGCACGTACAGCACGGGCAGGGAGCCGAAGGTGCGCGCGGCCCAGGCGATGGCATTGCTGCCCGTATCGATGTCGCCGGCCAGGATCACCACGTCGGGTCGGCAGGCGGCAAGATCGATGGCGGGCGTGTCTTCGCCCCAGACTTCCAGGTGCAGGTCGGACAGGATCAGCAAACGCATGGCAGGAGGCGCGGCGAGGCGCACGGCAGTCAATGGGCCTCTATCGTAGCGCATGTCGCTGCGTCCGTCTGCTTGACCGCGCGAGGGTAGCGACGTTACCCTGTGGCATCGATTACCGCACACTCATTACTGGAGCCGCATGCCGCCTTTCTTCTTTCCCAAGACCTTGCTCAGTATCGCGCTGGCCGCCATGGCGCTGCCGTTTGCCGCGCATGCCGCCACGCCCGCCACCCCCGCCGTCGATCCCTTGACGCAGCCGATCGCCTCGCCGTATGCGGCGCAATGGAACCGTCCGCAGCAACCGGCGCGCATCCATGGCGACACGTATTACGTGGGCGTGGGCGGCTTGAGCGTGGTGCTGATCGACACGCGCGAAGGCTTGATCCTGATCGATGGCGCGTTGCCGCAATCGGTGGCCGCCATCAAGGAACATATCCTCGAGCTGGGCTTTCGCCTGGAAGACATCAAGTTCATCCTGAATACGGAAGCGCATTTCGACCATTCGGGCGGCATCGCCGCCCTGGCCCGCGACAGCGGCGCGCAAGTGATCGCCAGCCCGCTCGGCGCGCAGGCGCTGCGCGCGGGATCGGTGCTCGCCATGGACCCGCAAGCGGGCGAAATCGATCCCATGCCGGCCGTGGAGAATGTGCGCGAGATCGCCGATGGCGAAACCCTGCAGCTGGGCGACGTGACCATCACGGCGCGCTACACGCCCGGCCATACGCCGGGCAGCACCAGCTGGACCTGGGTGTCGTGCGAGGATGCGGAGCGCAAGGAATGCCTGAGCGTGGTCTTCGGCGCGAGCCTCACGCCGGTGGCGGCCGACGATTTTCACTACCTGGGCGATGACCGCCATGCGGACCTGACGCCGGCCTTCCGCCGCGTCATGCAGGACTTTGCCCGGCTGCCGTGCGATATCCTGATCTCGGCCCACCCCGACCACTCCGGCGGCGACCAGAAGCTGACGCAATTGCTGGAAGGCGTCACGCCGAATCCCTTCATCGATGCGCAGGCATGCAGCCACTACGCTGCCAAAAATGAAGCGAAGCTCGATGCCCGCATCGCGAAAGAAAAAGCGGCCGCGACAAAATAACAACGTTGGCGTCTTCGCCATGAAAAGCGGTTGACGCACTGCAGCATAAGGTGCAGAATCGTCCTCCGCAGTTCAGATTAACCAGATTAAAGAAAGGAAACCCATGTTCGAGCAGGCTGGCAGCAAGTACGACCACTAGCCCCGTGCATGACGCTCGGGGCCATCGGCACATTGCCGATCCCGAGCCGGTGTCCTTCAAACCCCGGTGAGGAAACTCGCCGGGGTTTTTTGTTTTGCACGACCCCATATAAGGACAGGAAATACCGTGATGCCCATGCATCAAGGATTGAAAGGAAGCACCATGAAGATCAAAGTAAAAGCCACGCCCAAGCCGCGCAATCCGCTGGTGGCAGCCGCCAGGCTGCGCGGCGGCGCCGGCGCGCACCAGTCGGTAGCGTCGCCGCGCGCGGCACGCCGGGCCGGCAAGCACCGCCTGCAGCAATTGCTGGCGGGGCGCCTGAAGGCCGAGGACTAGGGCGTGCCCAGTTCGACGATGAAGTTCGGGTTGAACTGGGGATTTTGCGGCGTGCCGCTGCGCGTCTTGTAGCCGCAGGGGTTGGATACGACGCGGCACTGGCCGATGCGGTAGTCGCGCGAGGCGTGGATGTGGCCATGTACCCACAGGTCCGCCTGCGCGGCCAGCTCGTCCAGGCGAGAGGCATAGGCGGGCGAACACCCTTCGTTGCCGTAGGCATCATCGACCGAAAGCAGCGACGGCGCCATGTGGCTGATGACGACGGTAGCGCCATGGAATGGCTGCGCCAGTTCGCGCGCCAGCCAGGCTTTTTGCTGCGCGTGGAACATGGCCGTGTCGGCCGCGCGCAGCTTGCGAAAGCCCATGCTGGCCAGGCGGATGCGCTTGTAGTCGTTCATGACGGCTTCCGCGTCGCGCATGGCCGACTGGCGCGTATCGTCGCCCAGCAGGCGGAAATCCGTCCACAGGGTGGCGCCCAGGAAGCGCACGGCGTTGCCAGCCTTGTCGGTGATGACGTGGGTATCGGCGTCGAGAAAATGCACATTGTCCGTGGCCGCACAGAGCGCGCGCAGCTCCTGGCGCACCTTGTCGAGGTGGTGGCCATAGCCTTCGTGGTTGCCATGCACGTACAGCACGGGCAGGCCCGCGAATGTGCTGGCGGCCCAGGCGACGGCGCGGGCGCCCGTGTCGATGTCGCCGGCCAGGATCACGACGTCGGGGCAGCTGAGCGCGAGGTCGCCCTGCGGCGCTTCGTCGCGCCATAACTCGTGGTGCAGGTCCGACAAAATCAATAAACGCATGCGGTATCCAGGCGATTGGAGGGTATGCCATCGTACCTGAAAACCCTCACTCTTCCTCCAGCGCGGCGAAGCTGTGCGCCAGGTAGTCGATCAGCGTACGCACGGCCGGCAGCAGGCCGCGCCGCGACGGGAAAACGGCGTGGATGATTTCGCGCTGCGGCCGCCACTGCTCCATCAGCGGCAGCAGGCGGCCATCGGCCACCTGTTCGGTGATCATCATGGTCGGCAGCTGCACCACGCCCACGCCGGCCACGGCCGCGTCGCGCAGGGTCAGCATGTCGCCCGTGACGAAGCGCGGCACGTGGCGCAACTGGGCGCGCGCGCCATCGGGGCCGTACAAATCCCACTGGTAGTGCTGTTGCGGCGTGCCCAGGGCCAGGCTGGGCCAGTCGGCCAGGTCGGCCGGCGCCTTCGGCACGGGCGCGCCGGCGAACAGCAGCGGGCTGCCCACCATGCACTGGCTGCGTTCGGCCAGCACGCGCAGCACCAGGTCGCTGTCGGGCAGCGGCGGCGGGCGCACGCGGATAGCCACGTCGATGCCTTCGGCTACCAGGTCGACGCGGCGGTTGCTCGCTTCCAGCAGCAAGGTCACTTGCGGATGCTCGCGCATGAAGCCGGCCAGCATGGGCGCGACCAGGGAGTGCAGCAGGGCGATGGGACAGGACAGGCGCACCGTGCCCCGTGGCGCGACCCGCGTCAGTTCGATCGCTTCCTGCGCCGCCTCCGCTTCCACCAGCATGGCCTTGCAATGCTCGTAAAACGTCTGGCCCACGTCGGTGACGGAAAAATGCCGCGTCGTGCGCTGCAGCAGGCGCGCGCCGAGGCGCTCTTCCAGCAGGGCGATGCGCCGGCTCAGTTTTGATTTCGGCATGCCCAGCGCGCGCCCGGCCGGCGCGAAGCCGCCATGGTCGACCACCTGTACAAAGTAATACAAGTCATTCAAGTCCTGCATGCCATCTCCTTAATCGTTCTATTTTTGGAACGCTGATGGCATATTTTACCGTCTGCCGGCTTCATCGTTGCAAGCGTATTCTGTCTTCATCGTAATGCAAACCCCAACAGGAGATCGAGATGAACACAGTCACAGGTATCTACAGCGCACCCCGCCAGCACTGGGTCGGCGACGGTTTCCCCGTGCGCTCGATGTTTTCGTATAACGGCCATGGCAAGCAGCTGAGCCCCTTCCTGCTGCTCGACTATGCCGGCCCTGCCGAATTTGCGCCCGGCACCCGTCCTCCCGGCGTCGGTTCGCACCCGCACCGCGGCTTTGAAACGGTGACCATCGTCTACAAGGGCGAAGTGGCGCACCGCGATTCGACGGGTCAGGGCGGCGTGATCGGCCCCGGCGACGTGCAATGGATGACGGCTGGCGCCGGCATCCTGCATGAAGAGTTTCACTCGCCTGCCTTCACGCAGTCGGGCGGCACCCTGGAAATGGTGCAGCTGTGGGTGAACCTGCCGGCCCAAAACAAGATGACGGCGCCCGGCTACCAGGCCATCACCAGCGACACGATTCCCACGGTGGCGCTGCCGGACGATGCCGGTTCGTTGCGCGTGATCGCCGGCGACTTCGACGGCCAGCATGGCCCGGCCCGCACGTTTTCGCCGATGCAGGTGTGGGACATGCGCCTGGCTCAGGGCAAGCTGACGGAGCTGCCCGTGACCAGGGGTTGGAGCACGGCGCTGATCGTCCTGCACGGCACGGTGCTGGTCAATGGCGAGAGCGTGGTGCGCGAAGCGCAGATGGCGCTGTTCGAGCGCGATGGCGACAGCATCACCATCGAAGCGAACAACGACGCCGTGGTTCTGCTGCTGAGCGGCGAGCCGATCGACGAACCCATCGTCGGCCACGGTCCGTTCGTCATGAACAGCGAAGCGGAAATCGTGCAGGCATTCGAGGATTTCAACAGCGGCCGCTTCGCCCGTATCGCGCCGTAATGTGCGTCATTAATTTGTGCAGTACCCATGCCGCATCCCGCGGCATGGTTTTTTGAGGAGACCACCATGAGCACCCCCGCCAACTTCCAAGGTTTGCCACCGATGATCGATCCCGACGACGCCGTCATGCTGCTGATCGACCACCAGAGCGGCTTGTTCCAGCTGGTGCGCGACATCGAGCAGCACGTGCTGCGCGGCCACGTCACGGCGCTGGCCAAGCTGTCGCGCCTGGCCAACATGCCGACGTTTACCACCGCTTCCGTGCCGGACGGCCCGAACGGTCCCTTGATCCCGGAAATCCACCATTTCAACCCGGACGCCGTCTACATCCCGCGCACGGGCCAGATCAACGCCTGGGACAATCCGGCCTGGGTCGACGCCATCGAAAAGACGGGCCGCAAGACCCTGCTGATCGCCGGCACGCTCACCAGCGTGTGCATGGCTTTTCCCACCATCAGCGCGCTGGCGGCCGGCTACAAGGTGTTTGCCATCATCGACGCCTCGGGCAACTGGTCGAAGATGGCCACCGATATCACCATGGCGCGCGTGACGCAGGCGGGCGCCGTGCCGATCGACACGTATGCCGTGCTGGCTGAAGTGATGAGCACCTGGAACCGCTCCGATGCGATGGAATTCGCCGCCATCATGACCGACCATATCGTGCCGCCGTACCGCGCCCTGATCGAAAGCTACGACAAGGCGCAGGGCGTGCAAAAGAATGGCCGCGAAACGAAACTGGAAATCCTCGAGGCGGCATCGAAGGGCTGACCTCCGCTACGGTGCTTCGTAGCTGTTGCGTATCGCCGCCAGCACGCCGCGCTGTTCCAGGTGCGTGATGGCGGCATTCAGGCGCGCCAGGTCGGCGGTGCTGGTCGTGCGCGCATTGAGCATCAGGTGCACGGGGGCGCGCAGGGCCAGGAAGGGCAGGGTGCTCAAGGCGACGCCCTGCAGGCGCGCTTCGTGGCGCACGGCCAGCACGTCGCCCAGCAGCAGGTCGGCGCGGCCCGCATCGAGCATGCGCACGCCTTGCTGGAAGCTGCCGAACGCATTCAGGCGGCCAGCCTTTTCCAGCACCGGCCGGGCCGCCGCGTACTGCGCGCCATACCAGCCCACTTTGGGCGCCAGCAAGGTCGAGTTGCCGCGCGCGAGCTGCGCGAAGCTGGCGATCTGGCGCTGGCTGCCGGGCGCGCCGGATTTGCTGAAGAGTCCCACGGCTTCGTCGCGATACGGGATGGAAAAGCGCGCATAGGACTGGCGTTCCGGCGTCTCCGACGCAGCCAGCATCAGGTCCAGTCCCCCTTTCTGGAACAGCAGCTGGCGCCGCGCCGTGGGCAGTTCCGGCAAGGTGACCAGGGTGCAGCGGGCTTGCTTGAAAATGGCTTTCAGCAAATCCAGGTCCAGGCCCGTATAGCGGTCCTGGGCATCGCGGTAGACATACGGCGGCCACTGCTCCAGCGCCATCGTCATGCGGCAAGCCACGGCGGGCAGGGCAGATACGCCGAGCACTGCCGCAAACAGGAGATGGCGCATGCGCATATGGGAGCTTCCCTGGAGTTTCAACTTGATAGTCAATTTGCCAGAATGGCCAGGGAAGTCAAGGGCTGCGGCCGCTGAAGGCCGGCCTGGTTCGCATTTCCTCGATGTTTGCGCGTTTTTTGCCGCTTTCCCCCATGGGTGCCGCCTCCGGCGCGGCGAACACCGTGCAGTGTAATCGGCTATAGTGGCGCGGTGCCACCACTGCCCCGCAAAGGAAGACCGCTTGACTGCCCCGCTCGAGATCGCCGCCAATGTGCTGATGACTGCCTCCATCATCCTGGCTGGACGCAATAATATTCATTCCTGGTGGATCGGCATGGTCGGCTGCGTGCTGTTTGCCGTGCTGTTTTTCCAGGTCAACCTGTACGCCGACGTGATGCTGCAGCTGTTTTTCATCGTCACCTGCGTCATCGGCTGGCTGCAATGGCGGCGCGGCGCCAACGGCAAGCCCTTGCCGATCACGCGCACGGGCTGGCGCAGCCTGGCCTGGGTGGTACCGGCCGGCATCGCCTCCGTGGCGATCTACGGCATGCTGCTGCACCGCTTTACGAATGCCTACGCGCCCTTCATCGATTCGGCAGTGTTGGTATTTAGCATCATCGCGCAATTCCTGCTGATGAGCCGGCGCATCGAAACCTGGGCTTTCTGGCTGCTGGTCAATACCGTGGCCGTGCCGCTCTACTACAGCCGCGGCCTGCACCTGACGGCCGTGCTGTATGCGGCCTACTGGATCAATGCCCTGATTTCCTGGTACTGGTGGGGCGTGCAGGCACGCCGCGCGGCGCAGGCGCCTGCGGTGATTGCCGACGCTTGATATTGCCATCTACCAAGTCCTTAGATTCAAATCATATATACAATCAATTTTTAATTCGTTCACGCGCTAAAGACACCGGGATATAGTGGCCTTTCCCCGCTTACCGGTGTTTTTTATGTTGCGTTTTGCCATTTCTGCCTGTTTTTCCGCCGTCCCGCACCAGCTGACCATGCAATGCATGGCGCAGTGGATGCCGGTGCGTGCCCGTCCACGCATCCCCTAAGTCATTCCATCCATTTCGTTGTCGTTTGCCCGCTGGCCCACCCGGTCCGCGTGCCCCTGCTCGGCCTTTTTTATCGGAAAAAGGCTGCAATCCCAATAAGAGGAAACCATGTTCAAACCACTCGCCATCAGTCTTGCCATCGCCGCCGCCTTTCCTGCCTTCGCCCATGCCGAGGACGACATGCTGCGTGTTAACGTCACCGGATCGAATATCCGCGTCAGCGAAAAGGAGGGCGCCAGCGCCGTGCAGGTCATCACGGCCAAGGAATTGAAAGCCGGCGGCAAGACCAGCGTGTCGGACGTGCTGCGCGCCATCTCCGCCAATAGCGGCAACAGCTACAACGAACAATATACGGGCAGTTTCTCGGCCGGTACCTCGGGCCTGTCGCTGCGCGGCATCGGCCAGCAAAATACCCTGATCCTCGTGAATGGCCGCCGCGTGGCCAGCTATGCCACGGCGCAGGATTTGCAGCAGACCTTCGTTGACCTGAACAGCCTGCCGATGGCGGCCGTGCAGCGCATCGAGGTGCTCAAGGATGGCGCCTCGTCCGTGTATGGCTCCGACGCCGTGGCCGGCGTGGTCAACATCATCCTGTACAAGGAATTCACGGGCACGGATATCACGGCGCAATGGGGTGGCTCGACGCAAGGCACGGGCCAGCACGAAAAGAGCGCCGCGCTGCAAACGGGTTTCGGCAAGCTCGAGGAAGATGGCTACAGCGTGGTCTTTTCGGTCGATGCCCAGCAGCGCGACAAGCTGCAGCAAAGCGACGTGGCATGGCTGCGCGATGCCGACTACCGCCAGCAGCAGCGCGGCAGCCTGGGCTGGACCGCCACGAATTACGCCGGCAACGACCCCACGAAGACCCTCGGCGGCGTGCGTGGCCCGCTGCAGCTGGTGCCGTACAAGGACATCAATCCCACTGGCAGCGGCCAGGTGCTGGCCTACAATCCGGCGCCGTATAAAACGCTGATCCCGGGCATCCAGCGCATCCACTCGTCGCTGCGCGGCACCCTCAAGCTGAACGCGGACACGGAAGCCTATGTCGACTTGCTGCACAGTTATTCGCGCGCCGACCAGACCTTCAGCGCGCCGCTGACGGTGAACAACGCCACGCGCGTGTGGAACAACAGCACCAAGCTGCTCGATACCATTCCCGTGGTGCTGCCCGTGGGCCATCCGAACAATCCGGGCACGACGCCCTTGCCATTTACTGCCACGCTGTTCGACCTGGGACCGCGCCTGAAGCAGGACCGCGTCACCTTCTACCGCGCGCTGGCTGGCGCCAAGGGCACCTGGGCGGGCTGGGACTGGGATACGGCCGTGGCCCATTCCAGCAGCAAGCTGGAGGAAACGGTGCAGAACTTCGTCAACCGCTACGAATTCCAGAAAGTGCTGGCCGACGGCAGCTACAATTTCTTTGACCAGTCGCAAAACAGCGAAGCCGTGCGCAACCGCCTGCGCCTGTCGACCCTGCGCCCGGCCGAATCGACGCTCGACACGCTCGACTTCTCGGCGGCCAAGGATATCTGGGACCTGCCGGCTGGCCCGCTGGGATTTGCCGCCGGCGCCCAGTGGCGCCGCGAAAAGATGGATTCGCAAACCTCGACGGCCGTGCTGTCCGGCACGGAACTGCGCCCCGCACTCAATATCATCAACGGCTCGCGCAATGTGTCGGCCCTGTTTGCCGAATTCAATGTGCCCGTCGTAAAAGACCTGTCCGTCAACGTGGCGGGACGCGCCGACCATTACAGCGACTTCGGCAATGCGTTTTCGCCCAAGGCCAGCGCGCGCTACCAGGCGGCGCCATGGTTGTTGCTGCGTGGCACCGTTTCACGTGCCTTCCGCGCGCCATCGCTGCCGGAAATCACCGACAGCACGGCCGTCAGCTATACCGGCGTGATCGATGCCCGCGATCCCCTGACGCCGACGCAGTCGCGCGGCGTGACGGTCATGACCATCGCCAATCCGAACCTGCGCCCCGAGCGGTCGAAAAACCTGAACCTGGGCGTGGTGGTGTCGCCCACCAGCAGTTCGAGCATCGGCCTCGATTACTACCGTATCAAGCAGGATGGCGTGATCGGCACGGCCAGCGCCACCACCATCCTCGAGAATGAAAGCACGGCGCCGCAACAGATCACGCGCGGTGCCGATGGACGCATCACGACCCTGTACCGCCAGTTCCGCAACCAGGGCCAGCGCGAAGTGTCGGGCATCGATATCGACCTGCGCCAGCGCTTCGTCGACAAGGACTGGGGCAAGCTGACCCTGGCCGGCCAGCTGAGCCGCGTGCTGCGCTTTGCCGAACCGCTGTCCGATGGCGCACCGCTGACCGATGGCGCCGGCACCAACTACTTCGGCTCCATCCCGAAATGGCGCGGCGTCACGTCGGCCACCTGGGAGCAGGGCAAGTGGTCGTCCACGCTCACATGGAACTACGTGGGCAGCTATGCGCAGCAGCAGCACCTCGATGAATCGGTGGCTGCCTTCAGCACGTTCGACGTGACCAGCAGCTGGCAAGTCACGCCGGCAGCAAACGTCACCTTCATCGTGCAAAACCTGGCCAACAAGCGCGCGCCCTGGGACTATGCTTCCACCGGCTTTGACTTTACCCAGGCCGATCCGCGTGGACGCGTTGCGGCGCTCAAGCTGAACTACAAGTTCTAACCACTCGCCGCCTGCCGCTGCCCCGTCTGCTCCTGCAGGCGCTGGCGGTAGGCGCTGGGGGGAACGCCCATGCGTTCGCGAAAGGCGGTGGCGAAGTTGCCCGCGTTGTGAAAGCCGATCAGCAGGGCGATATCCTGCACGTCGATGTCCGTCTGCTGCAGCAATTCCACGCCGCGGGCAATGCGCGCTTCGCGGATGAAGGCGAAGACCGTCATGCCCGTTTGCTCGCGGAACATCAGCGTCAGCTTTTCGCGGTAGGTGCCCACGCTGCGGGCGATTTCGGACAGGTTCGGCAGGCTGCCCAGGTTGTCGAGGATCAGCTGTTTGACCGCATTGACGAACACCAGGTCGGGATGCTGCAGCTTGTCGCTGATCGGCGCCGTTGTTGGCAAGGTACTGTTGCTTTTACGCATCAAACCCAGGTGGATATGGATGCGCGCGGCCAGTTCTTCCGGCGTGAACGGCTTCGAAATGTAGTCGACGCCCCCCACCTGCAAGCCCATGATGCGTTCCTTGGCGGCATCGGCGCCGCTGAGAAAGATCACGGGAATCTCTTCCGTTTCGGGATTGGCCTTGAGCAGACGGCATGCCGTGTAGCCATCCATCTCGGGCATGCGCACATCGAGCAGGATCAGGTCGGGATGCGTGGCCAATGCCAGCTGGTAGCCCTGGTAGCCATTGAAGGCAATGCTGAAACGGTAGGGCTGCTCGCTGAGCAGCTCCATCAGCATGCGCTGCTCGAACGCGGAATCATCCACGATCAAGATGTTTTTTTTGATGGTTTCGCTGGTCAATGGCATGGCATGGATGACTTAACCAAAAAGCAAGTTGTGGCTTATTATGCCTCGCTTTTTCTTTTTTTTCTGCTTTTCTCGTATTTCAAAAGATGTTTCTCCGCGAGAAGAAGCGCGGATTTCCCAGATCGCCAATAATTCACTCATGCATTGATTTTAAGCAATGTCGATTGCCAAAAAATCTGTTTTGCCAATGCTGCAAATAATGCCGGAGTCCCTTGATTCCTGACTCCCGGCGCAAGTATTTTGTCGTCCTGGTTTGCGTGCCCAAGAAAACGCCGGCAATACCGTGACTATCCTCGACGCCCTCCATATTGGCGGGCTCATTAATGATGTTTCATCATCAGGAGGTATCATGTTGCGAGTTATTTTTCCCCGCCTTATCGTTGCTGCCAGCGTGGCCATTGCCGCCACGGCGCTCCTGCCTCGTGGCGCCGACGCAGCCGTGTATCTGAATGGCAGCGCCAGCACCACCTTTGACGTCACCCTGAAAATCATCGCCAATTGCACCATCGCGGCGGCCAATCTCGACTTTGGCCAAAGTCAGGGCGTACTGGCTACTGCCGTGAACGTCAATACGACCGTGAACGTCACCTGCACCAATACCACGCTGTATAACGTGGGCTTGACGGCCGGCTCCGGTACCGGCTCGACCGGCACCACGCGCTATATGAGCGGCACGGGCGGCAACCTGGGGACGGTGCAATTCAATCTGTACCAGACGGCAGGCAGCACCTTGTGGGGCGATACCCAGGGCACGAATACCGTCGGCGGCACCGGCAACGGCTCATCGCAGCCGATCACGGTGTACGGCAATATTCCGCCGCAAGCGACACCGGCCCCCGATACCTACAAGTCGACGATCACGGCTACCGTTTACTTTTAAGCCAGGCGCTGCGTGAAGGCCTGTGCTGCTTCCCTGATGAAAGGCGTGCTGGCATTGCTGGCTTGCTGCGCTGCGGGCGCGCACGGCGCCAGCCTGCAGATTTCGCCGGTGACGCTCAATTTGCGCGCCGCACAGAGTGCGGCCGGCATCAGCCTGCAAAACCTCGGCGACCAGCCCATCTACGGGCAGGTGCGCGTGTTCGTCTGGGATCAGCGCGATGGCGAGGAAACGCTGGCGCCGACGCAGGAACTGGTGGCCAGTCCGCCGATCGTCGAAATCGCCGCCAACAGCCGGCAGACGATCCGCCTGGTGCGTGCCCAGGCTGGCCCTGTCGCGCAGGAAAAGACGTATCGCGTGCTCATCGATGAAGTCAGCCGCGAAGATGAGGCGGGCCGCAGCGGCGTCGATATCCGCCTGCGCTACTCGGTGCCCGTGTTCGTGCTGCCGGCCGGTGCGCCGGGCAAGGAAGTGCTCGACTGGCAAGTGTTCCGCGAACAGGGCGAGTGGATGTTGCGTGTCAAGAACAGCGGCAATTTCCATGCGCAGATCGGTGCGATGACATTGACGAATCAGGCGGGCAAGGAGTTTGTCATCAGCAAGGGGCTGTTTGGTTATGTCCTGGCGGCACGCATGCGCGTATGGCGCCTGCCCGTTGCCAGGGAGGCTGAACTGGATGGGCCGTTGAGTATTGCGGTAAATGTGAATGCCAAGGCACTCATTGCCAAGAATTCGACACCTTGAACATGGCTGCCATGACGGGCCGGCTTGCTGCGCGCCTAGGGCGCAAGCGGCGAAACCATGAAATGCGTCCTGGCATCCTTGCTGCTGCTGGCCATGGCGCCGCTGGCCAGGGCCGATGCGGCGGCCGTGACGGGCGCCGATCCGGGTCCCGCCAGCTTGCCCAGCGATCCGGCGGCGCCGAATGAACTGTATCTGGAGGTCACTGTGAATGCTGAATCAACCGGGCTGATCTTGCGCTTTACCCAGGTGGGCAAAGGCTTGCGCAGCAGTGTGGCGAACCTGCAGCAGCTGGGGCTGGACCCGGCGCGCCTGGGCGCATCCGGTCAGGCCGAGGTGGCGCTCGATGCGATTCCCGGACTTCGCTATGACTATGATGCGGCGCGCCAGAGCGTGTCGCTGCAGGTGGCGGACGACTTGCGCTCGCCTTACCGCATCAGCGCGCGCACGGCGGCGCAGACGCCGCCATCGCGCGTCACGCCCGGTGCCGTGCTCAATTACGAAGCGTATGCGGAGCTGGGCCAGACGCGGCGCGCCGCCATCTTCAACGATTTGCGTTATTTTAATGACAGCGGCGTCTTCAGCAATACCGGCACGGTGAACCTGGGGTCGGACCAGCGCAAATACATGCGCTTTGACACCTTCTGGAGCCACGCGGACCCCGAGACCTTGCAAACGTGGCAGGTGGGCGACCTGATTTCCTCGTCGCTCAGCTGGAGCCGCGCCGTGCGCGTCGGCGGCCTGCAGTGGCGCAAGAATTTCCAGCTGCGCCCTGACCTGCTGACCTTTCCTGTCGCTTCCGTCGATGGCACGGCGCTCGTGCCTTCGTCGCTGAGCCTGTATGTCAACGGCGTGCAGCAATATGCTGCCAGCGTACCCAGCGGTCCATTTGTACTGAACCAGGTGGCCGGCATCAATGGCGCCGGGCAAGCCACCATCATCACGCGCGATGCGCTGGGGCGCAGCGTGACGACCGTGCTGCCCCTGTATGTCGATACGCGCATGCTGGCCGGCGGCTTGAGCGATTACTCGGTCGAGGCGGGCGCCGTGCGGCGCGACTATGGCCGCCGCCTGTTCGGCTATGAACGGCAACTGGTCGCCAGCGCTTCCGGTCGCCACGGCGTCAGCGATAATTTGACGATTGAAGGCCATGCGGAACTGGCCGCCGGCCTGTATCAGGCGGGGGCGGGCGCACTGGTGCGGCTGGGCCAGGCGGGCGTGCTCAACGGTTCGCTGTCGGCCAGCGCCGGCCACAGCCGTGGCGTGCAGCTGGGCGCCGGCTACCAGTACATGGGGCCGCGCTTCAGCGTGGATGCGCAAAGCGTGCGCGCCAGCGCCGGGTTTGGCGACCTGGCCTCGCGCGACGGCAGCCCCGTGGTGCGCGCGGCGGACCGCCTTACCGTCAGCCTGCCATTGCCGGCAGGAAGCAGCATCAGCAGCAGCTACATCAGCTACCGCACGCCTGGCGCGCCGCCATCGAAGCTGGCCACCTTTGGCTATTCGGCCACCCTGTTTCACGGCCTGTTCTTCAACGCCAGCCTGTTCCAGGACTTGCGGCAACGCGAGAAACGGGGCTTCTACTTTGGCCTGAGCATGGCCTTCGACAACAATCTGGCCATCAGCGTGAACGGCAGCCGGCAGAACGGCGAGAGCGGCCGCAGCATCAGCGCACAGCGCGCGGCGGACTTTGGCGGCGGCTTCGGTTGGAACTTGCAGGCCGGTACGGCGGGCAGCAATGCCTACCGCCAGGCGCAGGTGGAATACCTGGGCAATGACGGCCGCGTGAGCGCGCGCACGCAAAGCAGCAGCATGGGCAATGCCTCCTCGCTGGGTGCGGCTGGCGCGCTGGTGCTGATGGATGGCCATATCGAGACGGCGCGCCAGGTGGGCAACGGTTTTGCGCTGGTTTCCACGGGTGGCGTGGGCAATATTCCTGTGCTGCATGAAAACCGCCAGATCGGCGTGACGGGCAGGAGCGGCTATCTGCTGGTGCCGAATTTGAATCCCTATGGCAATAACCAGATCAGCATCGCCACGGATGAACTCGATGTTGACGCGCGGGTACCCGTGAGCAATATCAATGTCGTGCCGCAACATCTGGCGGGCGTGCTGGCGGCCTTTCCCATCGATCGCTACAGCGCGGCCACCGTCATCGTCCAGGATGCGCAGGGCAGGCCGCTGGCCACGGGCTTGCCCGTGTTGCACGTCCAAAGCGGCAAGCAGACGGTGGTGGGATTTGACGGCATCGTTTTCGTCGATGATCTGCTTGAGCAGAATCAGCTGCAAGTTGGCGAGGGCGACAGCGCCTGCACGGTGCGTTTTGCCTATGCGCGTCCGGCGGCGGGCGGCTTGCCCGTGATCGGGCCGCTGCACTGCGTTAGCGCTGCTGCCGGCGCCGGGGCAGGCCGCTGATGCGCCGCCTGCTGTTATCGCTGACTCTGCTGCTGGGCTGCGCCTGGGGCAGCGTGGCGCAGGCGGCAGACACCTGCACGGTCAGCATGACGAATATCAATTTCGGCGCCGTCAGCCCGATTTCCGGCACCGATTACGTGGCGCAGGCCACGGGCACCTTCAGCTGCCTGTTTTCGTCGCTGAACCTGGGGCAGTTGCTCACGCCCAATGCGCAAGTGTGCATCTCGCTGGGGCTGGGCACGAATTCCACGTCGGCCCTGCCGCGCAAGCTGGGCAACGGCAGCAATCGCATGGAGTACAACGTGTACGTGGACAATTCGTATGCGACGGCGAAGATCTGGGGCGGCGCCGGCGTGACGGGCGCGCCGTCGACCTTCGGCATGATCCTGTCGGCCGGCTTGCTGGCGCCGCCCGGCACGTATTCCACCACCTTTACCGTGTACGCAAAGATCCCCGCCGGCACGGCCCTGGCCGCCGTGCCCACGGTCGCCAATGCCAATACCGCCTATACGTCGAGCTTTGCCGGCGTGGGCACCTATACCTACACCACGTATGGCCTCATCAACCTGCAGGGGTGCACGGCCAGCAGCGGCAGCTTCGGTTTCACGGTGAATGCCACGGCCATCAACGATTG
Source organism: Janthinobacterium lividum (assembly GCF_034424625.1). NCBI lineage: Bacteria > Pseudomonadati > Pseudomonadota > Betaproteobacteria > Burkholderiales > Oxalobacteraceae > Janthinobacterium > Janthinobacterium lividum. The sequence goes on from NZ_CP139976.1 coordinate 865,984, forward strand.
CACCATCACGGCCACGCCGATGGCGTTTGCGAACGCTTCCATCCTGACGGGCAACCTGCGCAGCACCAGCACCTTGTCCGTGCGTTGCGTGAACAACAATGCCTACCAGATTGCCCTCAACGGCGGCAGCGTGGCGCTTAATGTGGCCAACCGGCAAATGAAGAACACCGTCACCACGGACAAGGTCAGTTACCTGCTGTCAGCCACCCTCGACGGTGCGCCATGGGGCGATGGCACGGCTGGCACCAGCATGGTGACAGGCACGGGTACGGGCGCCAGCGTGCCGCTGACGATCTACGGCCGCGTGCCGGCGCAGGTGTCGCCGCGTCCCGGCGACTACAAGGATACGGTGACGGCAACGATTTATTTTTAGAACGTGACGGTGACGAGGTCGGCGCCCGATGGCGTTGCCTGCTGGAGCAGCAGATAGGGCGTGTTGTGCTGGCAGCGTACCTGGGCGCCGCCGCGCTGCGAGACGATGGTGCACGCATCGTGGACAACGAAGGTGGCCTGGAACGATGCGGAAGAGACGGTACCGGCGGTGGTGGTCTGGCAAACGGCAAGGGCAAACAGGGCTGGCAGTACGGCAAGCTTCAAAGGAGTCATCTTGGATGCATCTGGCGAAAAACGGGCGTGGTCAGCGACGCCGCATGGCAAGGCTGACACCATTTTTCGTACCGGGTTGAGGGGGACAGAACGAGCCATGATTGTACTGGAACAAGAAAAGTGTGAGTTTGTGCGTATTTTCAGGCCGCCATCATGGGGTGAGCGTAGCTTTCAAGATGATAGTAACTAAGTTTCCGTATTGCAACTGAAATACTTTTTCGATTGTTGTGTTGAATCAACGTGAGGAGATGGCCATGAAACATACCAACTTTAATAATTTGCCTTGCCCGATTGCTCGCAGCCTGGGCAAGGTGGGTGAATGGTGGAGCATCCTCATCCTGCGCGAAGCGTTTTATGGCAAGACGCGCTTCGACGAATTTGAAAAAAGCCTCAAGATCGCGCCCACCATCCTGACGCGCCGCCTGGCCGACCTGGTGGAAGGGGGCTTGATGACGCGCCGCCTGTATTGCGCCAAGCCGCCCCGCTACGACTATGTGCTGACCAAGTCCGGGCGCGCCTTCAAGCCCGTCTTGCTGGCGTTTATTGCCTGGGGTAATGAAAACTTCGCGCCAGAAGGCGCCAGCCTCGTCATCGCCAGCCGCGACACGGGCCTGGCAGCCGATCCGGTACTGGTCGACGCCACGACGGGCTTGCCCATCAATGACGAGTACTACGCATTCGCGCCAGGACCTGCCGCCAGCGACAGCATGCGCAGCATCATCCTCGATGCGGAAAAAAGCAGCGGCATCGCACCCAAGCCGAAGGCGCCGGCCGCCAACCGCGGCTGGGTGGCGGAAGGCCACCTGGCCTGAGGATGCGCTGGCAGGCGAGCAGCAAGTTTGGCGTACAGCAAAGCGGACACGGCGGCATGGCGTTACTGTCGCACTATGCAACTCAAGTGCGGCGCAAGCCCGGCCCGGCTGTGTGGGCGGGGCAGGGCGCTAGCCGTGAGCCGATGTCCGTGAAAGGAGTACTGCGATGAGCACACTGCAACAACACGCTTGCCGCGCCGCCAGCGTGCTGGCGCTGGCCGTCCTGCTGGGCGCCTGTTCCCATGGCCCGCATGAGCCGGGCGGCCATGACGTCACCTTGACGGGGGCGCAGGAAGTGCCTGCCAATACCAGCACGGCCAGCGGCAGCAGCAATCTCCGCGTCGCCCGCGATCGCAGCGTCAGCGGCGGCGTGCGCTACACGGGCATGCTGGCGACCGTCGCGCATATCCATGAAGCGCCCGCCGGCGCCAATGGTCCCGTCATCGTGCCGCTGGTGAAAACCGCCGAAGGCATGTTTGCCGTGCCGGCCGGCGCCGTGCTCACGCCGCCCCAGTATGCGAGCTACCAGGCCGGCAACCTGTACGTGAACGTGCACAGCGCCGCCTATCCGGCAGGCGAGATCCGCGCCCAGCTCAAGCCCTAGCCGGCCAGCGGCGTTATCCCCGAAACCTCCTTGGGCCGCGCGAGCGGCCTTTTTTTGCGCCAGGCGGCCGGTGCACGGTGCGCGCTACAATGGCGCTCCATGCTGACCATCCTCGCCATCACCTTTCCCTTTTTCGCCCTGGTGCTGTGCGGCTACCTGGCCGTGCGGCGCAAGCTGCTGCCGCTGGCCGCCATCGGCGGCTTGAACAGTTTTGTCCTGTACTTCGCGTTGCCCTGCATGCTGTACCGCTTCGGCGCCGCCACGCCCATCGCGCAGCTGCTCGACGCCAGCGTGTTCGGCGTCTACCTGCTGTGCGCGCTGATCATGGTGGGCGTCACCATGGCCATGACCCTGAGCCACCGCATCGACTGGAACAACGCCGCCTTCGGTGCGCTGGTGGCGGCCTTCCCGAATACGGGCTTCATGGGCGTGCCCCTGCTATTGACCTTGCTCGGCCCCCGTTCGTCTGGTCCCGTCATCGTCACCATCGTCGTCGACATGTTGATTACCAGCTCGCTGTGCATCGCCCTGTCGCGCATCGGCAGCGGCGGCGCGCACGGCAGCCGCGCCGCCGTCGTCAATGCCATGAAAGGCATGGCCGGCAATCCGATGCCGTGGGCGATCGTGCTCGGTGCCTTGTCGTCGTGGCTGGAACTGGCCTTGCCCAAGCCGTTGATGCAGACGGTGGGCCTGCTGGCCGACGCCGCCTCGCCTGTCGCCTTGTTTACCATCGGCGCCGTGCTGGCCCGTTCGCAAATGAGCACGAGCGACCCCGCGCCCCTGGGAGAATATGTGCCCGTGGCGCTGAAAAAACTGCTGCTGCATCCGCTGCTGGTGTGGGGCATCGGCCACGCGGCCATCGCGCTGGGCGCGCCGCTCGATCCGTTCGCGCTGACCTGCATGGTGCTGGTGGCTTGCCTGCCCAGCGCCAGCAACGTCTCGCTGCTGTCGGAACGCTTCGGCGCGAATACTGCGCGCATCGCCCGCATCATTCTGGTCTCGACGGCGCTGTCGTTCCTGACGTTTTCGGCGGCCGTCAGCTGGCTGGCGTGAGGGTGGCCGAGTGGCACCGGGCCTCGCCGCGCGCCTTGCGCATCATCGTGAGCACAGCGCAGCGCGCATCGCCCGCATCATTTTAGTGTCGACGGCGCTGTCGTTCCTGACGTTTTCGGCGGCCGTCAGCTGGCTGGCGTGAGGGTGGCCGAGTGGCACCGGGCCTCGCCGCGCGCCTTGCGCATCATCGTGAGCACTGCGCGGCGCGCATCGCCCGCATCATTCTGGTCTCGACGGCGCTGTCGTTTTTGACGTTTTCGGCAGCCGTCAGCTGGCTGGCGTGAGGGTGACTCGTTGGCCCGGGCCACGCCGCGCGCCTTGCGCATCATCGTGAGCACTGCGCGGCGCGCATCGCCCGCATCATTCTGGTCTCGACGGCGCTGTCGTTTCTAACGTTTTCAGCGGCCGTCAGCTGGCTGGCGTGACGTTGGCGGCGATCAGCGCGCCCAGGGCCTGCGCCGCACCGGGCTGGTTGTCCAGCGCCAGGCCATGCGCCATGCTGGCCTGGTCCTGCATGCTGCGGTTCTGTCCCAGCTTCCATTTTCCCGTGATGCGCGTGAGGGGGATTTCGATGCCGACGATGGCTTTCAAGAGTTTCCCGATATAGCCGGCCGGCGCATCGGCCACCTGCCATGGCGCGGCTAGCCCCGCTTCATGGCGCGCCGTCAGCCGCTCCACCAATCCCAGCAGCCACGCCGCATCGTCGATGGCGCGCAAGGGGCCGTGGGCATGCACCACGGCGTAATTGAAGGTAGGGACTTCCTTGCCGCTGCGCTGCTTTTCCGCATACCAGGCGGGCGTGATGTAGGCGTGCGGCCCCTGGAAAATCACCATGCATTCATCGTTCCCGCCGGCCCCGCGCCACAGCGGATTGGTGCGCGCCACGTGGGCGCGCAGGATGCCGAACGGGGCCTCGGGCGTGGGCGCGGCGATCTCGAACGGCAGATGGTCGGCGCACAGGCCATAGTCGCCATGGCGCACCAGCGCGCCCAGCGGATGCGCGGCGATCAGGCCATGCAGCACGTCGAGGCGCTCTTCGCGAAAGCTGGCGGGCGTGTACATCTAGTGCGCTCCTTCCACGACCACGTCGGCCGTCAGCGAATTGGCGATGTAGCAGCGCTCGTGTGCGTCGTGGTGCAGGGCCGCCAGCGCGTCGGGCGAGGGCGGCGTTCCCGCGAAGGCGATGCGCGGACGCAGAACGATGCGCGTCATGGCCAGGCGGCCTTGTGCATTCTTGCCCAGTTCGCCGACGGCATCGTCGCGGTAGTCGTCGATGACGTAGCCGCGCTGCGCCGCCAGCGACAGGAAGAACAGCATGTGGCAGCTCGACGTGGCGGCCACCAGCGCTTCTTCCGGATCGATATTTTCCGCCACCGACATGGGCAGGGGCACGGACAGGGGCGACGACGAGGCGGCTACCGTCAGGCCGCCGTCGAACTGCCATGCATGGCCACGGCTGTAGCGCTGGCTGGCGAAATCCTGGCCGTCGCGCTGCCAGGCGACGGTGGCGAAAAACTGATGCATGGGTGCTCCGCAAGAGTAGAAGGGATGTGCCATCTTAGCGTCAGTCTTGGCTATTTAAAACAGCCAATAAGTGCTATCTTTAAGCTACCAATTCAAGAGCGCCACCATGCCAGCATCCCACCTGCACCAGATCATCGCCGCCTTGCCGCTGCAGCGCGGCGCCAGCGAGCCGCTGTTTCGCCAGCTGTATGCGGCCATCAAGGCGGCCATCCTCGATGGCCGCATGAGTCCCGGCATGCAGTTGCCGCCCACGCGCGAGTTTTGCCGCCTGCTGGCCGTGTCGCGCCAGACGGTGCTCAATGCATATGCGCTTCTGACGGCCGAAGGCTATCTCGACGGCGCCGTGGGGCGGGGCACCTTTGTCAGCATCGACGTCCCCCTGGCAGCGCCGCCCGCCAGGGCGGACGCGCCCGGCCTGCTGCGGCCCCTGTCGGCGCGCGGGCAGGGCGTGGTGGCGGCCATGCGCCAGGTGGCGTTCCACCGGGGGCCGTTGCGCGCTTTCCGTGTCGGCATGCCGCGCATCGACCACTTCCCGTTCGACGTGTGGAACCGCCTGGAAGCGCGGCGCTGGCGCCGGCCCGACCACCATTTCGGCTACAGCGACCCGGCCGGTTACCTGCCGCTGCGCGAACTGCTGTGCGTGTACTTGAAAGCCTCGCGCGGCGTGCAGTGCACGCCGCAGCAGGTCGTCATCACTTCCGGTTCGCAGCAGGCGCTGTTCCTGCTGTCGACCATCCTGCTGGCGCCGGGCGACTCGGCCTGGATGGAGTCGCCCGGCTACCGGGGCGCCAGCGGCCCGCTGCGCGCGGCCGGCGCGCGCGTCTTCCCGGTTCCCGTCGATGCGCAGGGGCTGGACGTGGCGTATGGCGTGGCGCACTGTCCGCAGGCGAAGCTGGCGTACGTGACGCCATCGCACCAGATGCCGCTGGGCGTGAGCATGAGCTTGCCCCGCCGCCTGGCCCTGCTGGCCTGGGCCGCGCAAAATAAAGCCTGGCTGGTGGAAGACGATTACGACAGCGAATACCGCTACTCGGGCGCGCCGCTGGCCTCGCTGCAAAGCCTGGACCGGGCCGGCTGCGTGGTGTACGTGGGTACTTTGTCGAAGGTGCTGTTCCCGGGGCTGCGCCTGGGCTATATGGTGGCGCCGCCCGCGCTGGCCGACGCGCTGGTGCAAGCCAAGGCCGTGATGGACCGGCACACGGCCATCGTGCCGCAGATGGCGCTGGCCGACTTCATCGCCGAAGGGCACTTTGGCCGGCATATCCGCCGCACGCGCGACAGCAATGCCGAACGGCGCGACCTGCTGATGCGCGGTATCGCGCGCGAACTGGGCGACCAGCTCGCGTGCGGCCCGGCCGACAGCGGCCTGGAACTGTGCGCGTATTTTCGCGCCGGCCACGATGAGGATACCGTCGCGCGCGCAGGGCTGGAACATGGCATCGAATTGCGTCCGCTGGGCCACTATGCGGATCCGGCGGCAGGCCCGGAGTGTGTCACGCCACGCGGGCTGCTGCTGGGCTTTGCGGCGATTCCCCCGGCCGAGATGGCGCACGGCTTGCAGGAACTGGGCCGCATCCTGCGCGGCCGATAAACTATACTGGGACTTGCCTGCACATGAAGAACACGACCATGAATATTACCCGCTGCGCCTGGGCCAACCCGGCCAATCCCCGTTATCTCGACTACCACGATACAGAGTGGGGCGTGCCCTGCCACGACGAGCGCCGGCTGTTCGAGATGCTGAACCTGGAAGGCGCGCAGGCGGGCCTGAGCTGGGAAACCATCCTCAACAAGCGCGATACCTACCGCACCGCCTTCGACGGCTGGGATGCTGAAAAAATCGCCGCGTATGGCCGGGACAAGGTGGCGCAGCTGCTCCTTGATCCCGGCATCGTGCGCAACCGCCTGAAGGTGGCGGCCGCCATCACGAATGCGCAAGCCTACCTGCGCCTGCGCGCGGAAGGGCAGACCCTGGACAGCTTCCTGTGGGCGTATGTCGATGGCCAGCCTATCGTCAACAGCTGGCAGCCGGGCGAGTTTCCCGCCAAGACGGCCTTGTCCGACAAACTCTCGAAAGACTTGCTCAAGCGGGGTTTCAAGTTCGTCGGCTCGACCATCATCTACGCCTACATGCAGGGCATCGGCATGGTCAATGACCATGCACCCACCTGCTTTTGCCGGGCGGGGCGCTGATGCGCCGCGCTCTCGTCCTGCTCGACACGGATTTTGACGGCGCCCGCTTGCGCGCCGCCTGTGCGGCGCATGGCGGCCGCCGCCTCCATTACATCGCGCTGGCGCCGCGTCCCGTCGATGCGCGCCACTTGCCCGAGCAGTGGCGTGCACAGTGGCCGCCCTGCGTGCCGGGCCTGCACCGCATGGTGTCGCACGATGGCCTCGTCACGCTCGATGTGCTGATCGGCGAGCCCGATGCCTGCCTGGCGCAATTGTCGGCGCGAGTCGATGAAGTACACCTGGCCTGGGTGCCCGCAGCCACGCCGGTGCTGGCGCGCCTGATGATGGACGGCGCCCGCCTGCAGGCCGTGCACCTGGACGAGGCGCAGCGCGCCGCCCTGCAAAAGAATGGGTTTGTCTTCGACGAGAGCCGCCTGCGCGCCGTGTTTTATGCGCGGCGCGAAGAGTACGCGGCCGTTACCGTGCCCGAGCGGCGCGCCATCGTCATCGGCGCGGGCGTGGCCGGCGCGGCCGCCTGCGAACGGCTGGCCGCGCGCGGCTGGAAGGTGACCTTGATCGAGCGCCACGCGCAGCCGGCCAGCGAGGCGTCGGGCAACCTGGCCGGCATCTTCATGCCGCTGATGTCGAAGGACGACAATATCGCCACGCGCCTGGTGCGCACCGCCTACCTGTACTCGCTGAGCCGCTGGAAAGACCTGGGCGGCATCGGCGCCGCCATCGTGGGTGTGCAAAGCGGCGTGCTGCACCTGGCGCGCGACGGCGCGCATGCGCAGGTGCAGCGGCAGATCGCCGCCAGTGGCCTGTATCCGCGCGAATTCGCCCGCTGGCTGGAAGCGCCCGAGGCGAGCGCCATGCTGGGCGCGCCGGCGCCCGATGGTGCCTGGTGGTTCGAGCAGGGCGGCTGGGCGCGCCCGTCTTCCGTCTGCGCGGCCATGCTGGACGCCTGCGGCGCCTTGCTCACGCGGCGCTTTTCCAGCAGCGCCCTGCGCCTGGAGCGTGGCGATGAGGAATGGCTGGTGCGCGATGCGCAAGGCACCTTGATCGCGGCCGCGCCCACCGTCATCCTGGCGGCCGGCACGGGGGCCGTCGATTTCGAGCAGGCGGCGGGCCTGCCGCTGGACGCCGTGCGCGGCCAGGTCACGCACCTGGCCGAAGGCAGCTTGCCCTCGTTGCCGTTCGTCGTCTGCCGCGAAGCCTACATGACGCCGGCGCACCAGGGTGTCGTCTGCGTGGGCGCCAGCTACGATGCCGATGCGGACACCGACTTGCGCCCATCGAGCCAGGAAGACAATATTGGGAAGATCGCCGACATCCTGGGCGTCGCCCCGTTCGATGCGCCGCTGGCGGGCCGCACGGGATTTCGCTGCATGGCGCCGGACCGCCTGCCGCTGGCGGGCGCCTTGCCCGACCCCGGCGTCCCAGGCCGCTGCGAGCGCCTGCGCGACGTACCGCGCTGGCCTGGCCTGTTTGGTTTGCTCGGTTACGCCTCGCGCGGCCTGATCTGGGCGCCGCTGGCGGCCGAGCTGCTGGCATGCCAGCTGGAGGGCGAGCCGCTGCCGCTGGAACGTCAGTTGGCAGAGGCGCTCGATCCTGCCCGTTTTTTACTTCGCGAACGCCGCCGCGCTGCTTGAGCGTAGGCGCAGAGCAGGCGAGGGCTAGGGGCAGACCCCCAACACCGCTGACGCCAAGCCTGGCGCCAACGCGTGTGAGGGTCTGACCCCATACACCGACCCCATATACGTTTTTCAGCTTTCCAAACTCTTTTTAATTTGTTTTCCGAACAACATAAGTTCGCTACAGTGGACTCGTGCTGGTTTTTGACGACGGAATAAAGAGGTGGAAAGATGGCTGCTGCAGAACTGATTTTCGATCCCCGCGCCGGGCACGGCGAGGCGGCCTTTGACGAGGTACTCAATCTCGCGCGCGCCCAGGCGCAGGCGCAGGGCTTGCCGTATGCGGGTATCGTCAGCGCGCAGGATGCGTGGCAGCTGGTGCAGGCCGGCAAAGCCGTGCTGGTCGACGTGCGCACCAACGAGGAACGCACCTTCGTCGGCTACGTGCCGGCCTCGCTGCACGTGGCGTGGGCGACCGGCACGTCCATGAACCGCAATCCCCGCTTTACGCGCGAACTGGAAGCGAAGGTGGGCGGCAAGAATGCCGTCGTGGTGCTGCTGTGCCGCAGCGGCAAGCGCTCGGCCGCAGCCGCCGAAGCGGCCGCCAAGGCAGGTTTCACGCATGTCTTCAATATCGCGCAAGGCTTCGAGGGCGACCTCGACGAGCAGCAGCAGCGTGGCCACAGCGGTGGCTGGCGCTGGCATGCGCTGCCTTGGCTGCAAGATTAACTCTCTTCCCGGGACCACCATGAACCAGCGAGCCATTCCCCCTGTCTCCCTTGCCGCGCAGCCGCAATGGGAACTGCGCCAGATCGTCGATGAATTGCGCGCCGTGCGCGAGCAATGGCGCGATGGACTGGCCAGCAATCAGGAGTGCGGCGCGCGCGAATTCCCGTCGCGCCAGCATTTGCACGACATCATCAAAGCCCTGTGCGCAGCCCTGTTCCCCATGCGCCTGGGTCCCCTTGACCTGCAGCAGGAGAGCGAGGATTTCTTTGTCGGCCATACGCTCGACACGACCTTGACGGGGCTGCACGAACAGGTGCGGCGCGAGCTCAGTTACCACGCGCGCCAGCATGGCTTGCAGCAGACGGTCTCCATCGAACAGCAGGCGCTGGCCATCGTGCAGCGCTTCGCCCGCGCGCTGCCGCGCATCCGCGCCCAGCTCGACACGGACGTGGCGGCCGCCTTCCATGGCGACCCGGCCGCGCACAGCGTCGATGAGGTGCTGCTGTGCTATCCGGGCATCCTGGCCATCATCCACTACCGCCTGGCGCACACCCTGTATGCGCTGGGCGCGCCGCTGGTGGCACGCATCATCGCCGAAGTGGCCCATTCGCAGACGGGCATCGACATCCACCCGGGCGCCATCATCGGCAGCAGTTTTTTCATCGACCATGGCACCGGCGTGGTGATCGGCGAGACGGCCATCATCGGCGAACGGGTGCGCATTTATCAAGCCGTGACCCTGGGCGCCAAGCGCTTTCCCGCCGGCGCCGACGGCGTGCTGAAAAAGGGACTGGCGCGCCATCCCATCGTGCAGGACGACGTGGTCATTTATGCGGGCGCGACGATCCTGGGACGGGTGACCATCGGCCAGGGCTCGGTCATCGGCGGCAATGTCTGGCTGACCCGCAGCGTGGCGCCCGGCAGCCATGTCACGCAAGCGCATAACCAGCAGGAGGCGCAGGAGCTGCCGGAGTTGCCGGCGCCATCCCATCCCGCTTTTGCCCACCACCCATGAGGACAGCATGTTGATCAAACAGTTTGGACTGGCCGTGCGCCAGTTACGCGAAGGGCATGGCTGGTCGCAGGAGCGCCTGGCCGAAGCGGCCGACTTGAACCGCTCGTTCATCGGCGAGATCGAACGGGGCGCCGCCACGCCGTCGCTGCTGACGGTGGAAAAGCTGGCCGGCGCACTGGGCATCGGCCTGGCGGGATTGATGGCGCGCTGCGAGCCGGAATTGGTGGATTGAGGCGGGTCGATTAAACGCCGCGTTGATGGCGATAGCATGTTGAGAGAAGAGGGGAGACGTCCGATACTTTATTCGTTTTTCAGATAAGCATATTCACTTTTCTCATCAGGAGTAGTCATGGCAGAAGCAACAGAGAACCAGTTCGCGCTGGGCGATAACGCCGCGCGCCAGCTGGCCAATGCAAGCAAGAGCGTCCCCCAGTTATCCACGATCACGCCGCGCTGGCTCGTGCACCTGCTGCAATGGCTGCCTGTGGAAGCGGGTATCTACCGCCTGAACCGCGTGAAGAATCCGAAGGACGTGCGCGTCGCCTGCTCGCAGCGCGACGAGTCGGAACTGCCGCAAACCTTCGTCGACTACGACGACCAGCCGCGCGAGTATTTCCTCAATGCCGTCAGCACGGTGCTCGACGTGCACACGCGCGTGTCGGACCTGTACAGCAGCCCGCACGACCAGATCAAGGAGCAGCTGCGCCTGACCATCGAGACGATCAAGGAGCGCCAGGAAAGCGAGTTGATCAACAATCCCGACTACGGCCTGCTGGCCAGCGTGCACGACGACCAGCGCATCTTCACCCTGACGGGCGCGCCCACGCCGGACGACCTCGACGAACTGCTGACGAAAGTGTGGAAGGAGCCGGGCTTTTTCCTCGCGCATCCGCTGGCCATTGCCGCTTTTGGCCGCGAATGCACGCGCCGCGGCGTGCCGCCGCCGACCGTCAGCCTGTTCGGCTCCCAGTTCCTCACGTGGCGCGGCGTGCCGTTGGTGCCATCGGACAAACTGCCGATCGAAGACGGCAAGACGAAAATCATCTTGTTGCGCGCGGGCGAACAGCGGCAGGGCGTGATCGGCCTGTTCCAGCCTGGCTTGGCGGGCGAGCAAAGCCCGGGCCTGTCCGTGCGCTTCATGGGCATCAACCGCCATGCGATTTCGTCCTATCTGATTTCGCTGTATTGCTCGCTGGCCGTGCTGACCGACGATGCGCTGGCCGTACTGGAAGACGTGGAGATCGGTAAATACCATGACTACCCAGACACCTACAAGTGATGGCGCGGCGGGCTTGCCTGCCGTCCCGTTCTTACCTGATGAAGCGACCCTGAACCGCCTGGCCGGTGAATTCTTTGCCCGCCTGCCGGGCTTGGCGCCTGTGCTTGACAAATCGCCCAGCCTCGGTGGTTCCGGCAGCGTGCTCGATGCGGCGCCCCGCTATGCGAACCGGCCGCCGCCGCAGCCCGGCCCTTCGTTTGCCGCCATCGCCCCCGGCGTGGCGACGGCGCAGGTGCCGCCCGTGACGGCGCCGCTGGAGTCGCCGATTGCACCGGCGCCGGCCTCCGTGCCGACGCCACGCCTGTCCGCCCTGAGTGCGCCGTCGCCTTATTATTTTGTCGGCGGCGCGCATGGCTATCCCGTGTCGAACGGCAAGCTCGACGGCCTGGCGCAGCAGGGGTTGGGACAAGCGGCACCCGACGATGTGCGGGGACTGTTTGCCACGCCGCAGCAGACACCCGCGCGCCAGCTGCCCGTATCGTCGGCTAACAGCCCGCCCGCGTTCTATTTCCAGACCGAGCTGCCTTCGGCGGCGAAGCCTGGCCAGCACCAGACGCCGGCGCCGTTCGACGTGCATGCCGTGCGGCGCGATTTCCCCGTGCTGGCCGAACGGGTCAACGGCAAGCCGCTGGCCTGGTTCGACAATGCTGCCACCACGCACAAGCCGCAGTCCGTGATCGACCGGGTGTCGTATTTCTATGCGCACGAAAATTCGAACATCCACCGCGCGGCGCACGCATTGGCGGCGCGCGCCAGCGATGCGTATGAAGCGGCACGCGCCAAGGTGGCGCAGTTCCTCGGCGCCGCTTCGCCCAATGAAATCATTTTCGTGCGTGGCGCCACCGAGGGCATCAACCTGGTCGCCAACACCTTTGGCCGCAAATACATCGGCAGCGGCGACGAGATCATCGTCTCGCAGCTCGAGCACCACGCCAACATCGTGCCGTGGCAGCAGCTGGCGGCGGAAAAGGGCGCGACCCTGCGCGTGATTCCCGTCGACGACAGCGGGCAGATACTGCTCGATGAATTCCGCAAGCTGCTCAACGGGCGTACCAAGCTGGTGTCCGTGACGCAGGTGTCGAATGCATTGGGCACCGTGACGCCCGTGGCGCAGATCATCGCGCTGGCGCACGCGGCCGGCGTGCGCGTGCTGGTCGATGGCGCGCAAGCCGTGTCGCATTTGCGCGTGGACGTGCAGGCGCTGGGCGCCGATTTTTATGTCTTCTCGGGCCACAAGGTGTTCGGTCCGACGGGCATCGGCGCCGTGTATGGCAAGGCGGACTTGCTGGAGCAATTGCCGCCATGGCAAGGGGGCGGCAACATGATCGCCGACGTCACGTTCGAGCGCACCGTCTACCAGGGCGTGCCGAACCGTTTCGAGGCGGGCACGGGCAATATTGCCGACGCCGTGGGCCTGGGCGCGGCCATCGACTACGTGCAGCGCATCGGCCTGGAAAACATCGCCGCCTACGAGCACGCGCTGCTGGAATATGCGACGCACCACCTGCAGGCGATTCCTGGCGTGCGCCTGATCGGCACGGCGTTTGACAAGGCCAGCGTGGCCTCGTTCGTGCTGGCCGGTTACGAGCCGGCGGAAGTGGGGCGGGCCCTGAACGACGAGGGCATCGCCGTGCGCTCGGGCCACCACTGCGCCCAGCCGATTTTGCGCCGTTTCGGCGTAGAAGCGACCGTGCGGCCATCGTTCGCCTTCTACAATACGTATGAGGAAATCGACCGCATGATCGTCGTGGTCAAACGCCTGGCGGCCGCACGCCGCTGATCTTGCCGGCTTGGCCGTCCAATGCCGCCCTTGCGCAAGCGGGGGCGGCATTGTTGCGTCAAGTCAGGGACTTTACGCGCGGCTGGCAGGCGCGCGCATGCTGGCGGTATAATTTATCCTTGGCAATATTCAAGCTGCGGCCCAAGGAGATATCCGGTGGAAGATCAACACAGCTCGCCCGAGCTTTTCCTGTTCCTGGCGTCGACCGTGCACGACATGAAAAACTCGATCAGCGTTGTCAGCGGCACCCTGGAGTCGCTGCTGGCGGCCGAGCAGGCCAAGCCCTCGCCCCAGGCCGACCCCGCCTACCTGCAGATGGCGCAGATGCTGTACCAGACCAAGCGCCTCAACGATAACCTGATCCAGCTGCTGGCCCTGTACAAGGAAGTGGGCAAGCCCGGCTACCCGTTCGATGTGCAGCCGCAGCTGGTCAGCCAGGTGGTCGACCAGGTGGTGGACCAGGAAAAGATCCTGCTGGCCTCGAAAGGCATCCAGCTGGAGACGGCCTGTCCGCCCGAGCTGATCTGGACCCTCGATGAAGACCTGGTCATCGGCGTGCTCGCGCACGCCATCAACAACGCCATCCGCTACACGAAGGACACGATCCGCCTGTCGGTCTGCGAGGCCGATGGCTTGCTCGAACTGCGCGTGGAAGACAATGGCGACGGTTATACGCAGGCCTTGCTCGACGCGGGCAGCGCGGCCATGGATGGCATGGCGGCCGGCGTGAACTTTTCCACCAACAGCACGGGACTGGGACTGTATTTTTCCAGCGAAGTGGCAAAGATGCACAAGCACCGGGGCAGCAGCGGCAGCATCGCGCTGGAAAATGGCGGCGCCCTGGGCGGCGGCTGTTTCATCCTGCGCCTGCCCTGAACGAGGAATCCATGACGACAGACAGCCACGCCACCGCCGCCGAAGCGGGCAGCACCGACTGGGCCGACAAACATTATCTGCTGGTCGACGACTTCATCGGCATCCGCATCCTGCTGCGCGAATCCCTGCGCAACCTGGGCGCGCGCCATATCGACCAGGCGGCCAGCGGCGGCGAAGCCATGAAGCTGCTGGCCAAGACGCGCTACGACGTGGTGCTGTGCGACTACAACCTCGGCGAAGGCAAGAATGGCCAGCAAGTGCTGGAAGAGACGCGCGTGCGCAACCTGACGGCGCCGTCCAGCGTGTGGCTGATGGTATCGGCCGAGAAAAGCGTGGAATCCGTGATGGGCGCGGCCGAGCACCAGCCCGACGCTTACCTGATCAAGCCGATCACGGAAGGCGTGCTGCTGACGCGCCTGAACCGCGTATGGCACAAGAAGCAGGTATTTCGCGAGATCGACCAGGCTTGCATGGAAAAGGATTATTTGCGCGCGGCCAAGCTGTGCGACGCGCAGATCGAGCTCAACAAGCTGCACGAGCTGGAACTGCTGCGCATGAAGGCCAGTTTGCTGCTGAAGAGCGGCGAACCGGAAAAGGCCCGTGCCGTGTACGAGAAAGTGCTGGCCGAGCGCGATTACAGCTGGGCCAAGGCGGGTCTGGGCAAGATCCGCATGAATAACGGCGAACACGAGGCGGCGCGGCAGATCTTCCAGGGCGTGATCGTTGAAAACAAGTATTACATCGACGCCTACGACCAGATGGCCGTCGCCTACCAGTTGATGGGGCAGCACGAGGAAGCGTGCGGCGTGCTGGAAAAGGCGGCGCGCCTGTCGCCCAATTCCGTGCCGCGCCAGCGCAACCTGGGACTGGCGGCCTTGAAGGTCGGCAATGTCAGCATGGCGGAAAAGGCCTTTCGCAAGTGTATTTCCATCGGCGAGTTTTCCGTCATGAAGACGCCGGACGCCTATCTGGGCCTGGCGCGCGTGTGCGGCCTGAAGAAGGATGCCAAGGAGGCGCTGCAATGGCTGTTGCTGGCGCAGCGCGAATTCTCGCCCGAACAGATTGGTTTGCGCGCGAAGATCACGGAAGGCATGGTGCACCATGAAACGGGCGATTACCGGCGCGCCCGCAAGTGCGGCGACGAGCTCGAAGCCATGCTGCTTGAAGACCCGGCGCGGCCCGAGAAAAGCATTTGCATGGAACTGGCCACCTTGCTGTTCGCCGTCGGCGTCAAGGATGCGCCGGCCGGCCTGCTGTGCTACGTGGTGAAGAACAACCACGACAACCAGGTGGTGCAGGACGAAGTGCAAAAGATTTTCGACAAGGCGAAGATGGGCGACGAAGGCACCAGCCTGATCATCGCTTCGCGCAAGGAAGCGTCGGACTTGATGAACAAGGGCGTGCTGCTGTGGAAGACGGACAAGCTCAACGAAGCGGTCGCCTGGATGCGCGCGGCGCGCGAAAAACTGCCGAACAATTTGCGCATCCTGTTCAATTCCGCGCAAATCATCGTGTCCTTCCTGCAGCAGCGCGGGTTTCAGGCCGACTTGGCGGCCGAGGCCATGGAAGTGTTGTTGTATGTAGACAAAATTGCACCAGGGCAGCAACGCTTCGCGCAATTGATGGAGCAACTGGTGCAGCTGACGCCGCCGCCCGGGCCGGAAGAGGCCGTCGTGGTCGCGGAAAAAGCGCCGCCGGCGCCGGAAAAAGGCGGAAAATCCATGCGCGAGCGTGCCGGATGATAAACTAGGGGCCAGCGTGGGTTCGCCCGTGCTTGAGTTGCTTTACAACAATAAGGAGGAAACTATGCGTGATGTGGTCAATGAAGTGTACAAAAAAATGAAAGTCGGCAGTATTGCCTGGGTACGCCCGGTCGCCGCCAAGGGAGACACGCTGGAAACATTCCAGTCTTCGTACGAGCACGCCAAGGCGCTGGCCGACGAAGGCCTGATCACGATCGGTGACGTAAAACGCCAGGCCGACAACATGATCGAGGCGATCCGCATTCATCGTATCGCCTGATCATATCGCCGGCTTGCAGCATCAGGCCTTGCCTGGCGCTTTAGCCTTGGGTGCCGCGCGTTTCGCGGGCGCCTTGCGCAGCGGGGCCTTGGCCTTGGCTGCCGTGCCTGCCTCTGCAGGTTTGGCCGGCTTGCTGGCCGCTGGCTTGGCTTTGCTCACGCTGCCAAAGCTGGCCGCTGCCGCACTGGCCGTATCGGGCGACATGGCCGTCGACACGGCTTGCTTGAACTGATCTTGTAACAAATTCCACCAGGCACTTGGATTGGCCAACTGGCTGCCGGCATCGCCGGGCGCCGCCGCAGCGGGTTCCGGTGCGGGCGCTGGTGCGGGCGCCGGTTTCGGTTCAGGCGCCGCAGGCGCGGCCTGCTGGAAAAACGCGGAAGCGTAGGGCACCGATTCAAACACGGTTTTCTCGCTGGCGCCCGGTTGCGTGATGGCCGCCGCCAGTGATGCACCCATCGATTTCAATGTGGCGATGGTGCCGCGCTGCACTTCCAGCGCCTGGATACTGCCGCGCAGCATGCTGGTATTGAGGTTCAGCCACGCTTCGACGGCTTTCAAGTCGTTGATTTTCTTGTCCAGCTCTTCCACCGACATGGTAGGCGCCGTGATGCCAGGCACGCCCATGCCGGGCACGCTCATGCTGCCCCACAGGTTTTTGACGAAGTCGAGCGTATCGGTCACAACTGCTGCGCCCGGCATTTGGGGCATTTGCGGGTTTGCCATGCGAAATCTCCTGGTAGATGGATAGGCTTAGCGTAGCAGATATCGGCTTGCAACTGACGCAATGCCGCCAACATTTTCTTACATAAAACATTAAGAGTTGAGCACGGGCAAGAAGCGGGAAGCGGGGCGGAAGCGTTACACTACGCCTTATGATGCCTGCTTCCTTCTTTTCGTCGCCGCGCCGCCGTACCGTCATCTTTGTCGCGGTCATCGGCGCACTGCATTACGTGGCGCTGGAATGGCTCACCTCGCATGCCAGCATCGTGCCGCTGGGGCAGGATCATGCACAGGTGGTCAGCATGGCCTTGATCGCCGAGCCGATCCAGCCCCTGCCGGCGGCGCCGCCACCGCCGCCCGAACTGCGGCCCGTGCCCAAGCCCAGGCCGCCGCCACCGCCGCCGCTGACGGAGCTGGCGTCGAGCGAAACGCCGCAGTTGACGGCGCCTGTCAGCGACGTGCCGGAAGGCCCGGCCACGACCGCGCCGGCTGCGGTGGCTGCGCCGGCCATCACGGCGCCCGCACCCGCCGTGGCAGCGGCACCCGTGCCGGCCAGCGCGCCGCCGCCACCGCCCGTCGAGCAGGCACGGCACTACAAGACGAATGCGCCCGCGTCGGCCCAGTTCGACCTGCACGTGGACCGGCGCGATGCGGACGGCACCAAGTGGCAGGGCGTGGCCGCGATGGCGTGGGAAAACCGGGGCGACGCGTATCAGCTGAAGCTGGAGGTGGGCTTGAGCATGCTGATCACGCGCATCAACCTGCTGGTGCTGACCAGCGAAGGCGTGATCGATGGCAGCGGCATCGTGCCCGTCACGGCCACGGAGAAACGCAAGGGCCGCGCGCAAACGGCCACGCATTTCAACCGCGACGCCAAGGCCATCACGTTTTCGGCCACGACGGCCACGGCGCCATGGCAGGAAGGGGTGCAAGACAAGGCCACGGTGCCGTTCCAGCTGGCCGCCATCGGCCGCGCCGACGTCAACCAGCTGGTGGGCAATATCGACATTCTCGTCGGCGAGGAAAAGGAAGCGACCGTGTTCCGCTTCCACCTGGTGGGCGAGGAAGAACTGGAGACCAAGATGGGGCGGCTGGTGACCTGGCATTTGCGCCGGCCGCCGAAGCCCGGCACGTATTCGTCGCAGCTCGATATCTGGCTGGCGCCATCGATGCAATGGTATCCGGTACAAATACGCAATACCGAAGCGAACGGGGCGCTGACCACGCAAACCGTGACCAAGATCTCCGTAAATGAATCAACAGGAAAATAAATGACCACTTTGACTACCTTGAAACGCATCCTGGCGGCCAGCCTGCTGGCCGCCACCCTGACGCCCGCCATGGCGGCCGACGAGCCCGTGGACCATCCCGTCATCAAGCGCCCGTACAAGCTGGCGCCATCGGCTGACCTCGTGTATTCGATCAAGGCCAAGCAGCGCGGCATTGCGCTGTCGGGCGAATCGGTCAGCAACTGGCGCGCCGGCGACGGCAAGTACTCGCTGCTGGCCGAAACCAAGGCGGCCCTGTTCGGCAAGATCCTCGAGCAGCGCAGCGAAGGCACGGTCGACGATTTCGGCCTGGCGCCGGCGCAGTTCGTGGAAAAGCGTTTCCGCAAGGAAGCGGCCACCACCACCTTCAAGCGCGACAGCAAGACCATCGTCTTCAGCGAGGGCGATGACAGCTATCCGCTGAAAGGCGGCGAGCAGGACCGCAACAGCACCGTCTGGCAACTGGTCAGCGTGGCGCGCGCCGCGCCCGAAAAATTCACGCCCGGTTCGGAATGGAGCTTCTTCGTTGCCGGCCGCCACGACGCCGAACCGTGGACCTTCAAGGTCGTCAAGCAGGAGACCGTCGCCACCGGCCAGGGTCTGGTGGAGGCCGTGCACCTGGTCAAGGCGCCGCCGCCGGACAAGAAGGGCCAGCAAGTGGACCTGTGGCTGGCGCCGTCGCTGGAATGGTATCCGGTCAAGGTGACGTTCGCCGATGAAGACGGCGACTACGTCGAGCAAACCTTGCAAAAGATCGTCAAGAAGTAAGTGTTCACTAATGGTTTGGGTCCAGGCATGCCGCGTTTGGTCCCCCATTTCATCCTCCTGGCCCGGCACGGCGCACCGGCCGTGTTGCGCCGTGTCCGCACCTCCCCCTCCCATGCGCTAAATTGCATGTCAGAACTGATATACTGACGCCCCCGCCCCGCAGCGCCGCGTTAGCCCGCAGCGCCGCCCGCTGAACACTCATCCGGAAAAGAATGATTGATATAATGGCAAGTGCAGCCGTGGCTACGGATGCAAATCAGACAGAGCAAGAGCATCACGATTCCTTGCAGGCGCATTTCCAGCCCAATATTTCGGCCGACGAGATCGAGCAGGTATTTCACTTGAAGCGGGCGCAGCCCCTGCTGCAAGTGTTTACGGCCCTGTTCCACGGCGGTTTCGATGGCGTGCTGGTGCGTCTGCTGGTGTTGCGCGAACTCGCGTCCGATGCGGCCACGTCCGCCTATACGCGCGCCGATATCAATACGAAACTGGCGTATCTGTTGCCGGAAAGCTTGGAAACGGTCTTGCTGCGCCTGCGCTCGAACCAGTTGCTGGCGTGGGATGCGCAGCAGGGCGTGTACCGCGTGACGCCGATGGCGCGCAATGTGCTGTCCGCCATCGACAGCCTGCTGGGCCTGGGCCAGACGGAAGATGAAGCGGAAATGGGTTTCCTGCTGTCGCAGGTGGCGGGCGCGCAAGCCGTCGGCGGCGTGTCGGTCGAGCAACTCCAGCATTTGCTGGGCCGCCTGGTGGACTTGACGGAAGAATTCTCCGACGCCATCGCTTCCGGTTCCGAATTCCGTTTGCGCACGGCGCAGGCGAAGTGGAACATGGCGTGCGACTGGGTCGAGAAGGGTTCCGAGATTCTTGTGGCGATTACTTCCGACGAAAACGCGGACAGCGCCACGCACAAGGCGGCGCAGGCGATTGGCCGCGCACAAAGTAAATTGTTGAACATGCAAGGCATGTTTTCGCGCGCCCTGAACCAGATCGAGCGCCAGCGCGTGCACCTGGGCCAATCGGGCCTGTCGACCACGGACATCAAGCGCTGGCTCTTGCTGCATGACGACCTGGCCAGCCTGGCCGAGGGCGCCATCGACCAGCCCGTCGTACCGCTGTTCTCCACGCCGGCCGAGATGATCGACGTGGCGGAAACGGAACTGCTGTCCGAACGGGCGGCAGGCGTCATCAACACGGGCCTGCCCAGCGGCGAGGACGCGCCCACCACCATCAGCGACGGACCCGCCATGCAGCTTGAACTCGATGACTTGCTCGAACGCCTGTCGAACTTCGCCAGCCTGGGCAATTTCCCCAGCATCGGCGAAGAGGGGCCGAAATCGGTGCCCGTGCAGGACTCGCTGCTGCCGGCCAGCTTTGCCGTGGCCTCGTACCGCGCCTCCATGCTGCCGCTCTTGGGCGACGTGTCCGAAGCGAGCTTGCAGGGATCCACGGCGGAACTGGCCCGTCTGCCGATTACCTTTACACCGACCGACGAGATGGTCCAACTGACCGACCCCCACGTGGCGGCCATGTCGATCGCCTCGCTTTCACTGAATGTTTCACTTGATTTAGATAGCGGCACCGCCGATGAATGACGATTCCCAAATCCTGATTGCGCGCCTGCTCACGCATCAAACCCTGCGCCGCGACGACAAGCTCGTCAAGCGCGTGCTGTCCGACGAGCTGTTCCGCGCCGAGATCGATGCGCGCCTGCTGGCCTGCGGCCTGAAACTGCTCGACAACGTGTATGCCGACCATGTCACCCTGGCCCTGACGCGCACTATCGAGCCGAAGATCTTCGGCGCGCGCGACGTGTGGCAAAACAATAATTTCGGCCTGGCGCGCGATGGCGTGGCCTTGCTGGTGGTGCTGTGGGCGCAGATCATCCTGCCCAAGCGCGAACGCCAGGAAACGCACCAGCACGCGGACGACGACCAGAACGATATGTTCGGCACGGAAAAGCCATTGCCGCGCGCGGAAGACGCGTCGATCGGCATTTCCTACAAGGCGCTGCTGTCCGACTTCGGCGACAAGCTGGGCAAGAAGACGCGCATGGACATGAACCTGGGCACCCTGGCCAAGCTGGGCTTTATCGAGCGGCGCGGCGATTTCATCCTGGAAGGTCCGCTGCTGGACCTGATGATGGACACGGACGTCTTGAAAGAGCGCATCATCAATGGCGCCCTGGCCGACGTGTTCAAGCGGGCACCGGCACGCCTGGTGGCCGTCAGCGGCGATTCACTGCTCGACGCCGACCTGGCAGACGACCTGTCCGCCGACATCGGCGACCTGCCTGACGCCGGCGACGAGCCCGCGTCCGACCTCCCTCACTGAAAGCGCCCATGTTTCATATCAAATCACTTGAACTGGTGCACTGGGATTACTGGCAGCGCATCAAGAATATTCCGCTCGACGCGAAAATCATCACCATCGCGGGGCAGAATGGCTCCGGCAAGACCACCTTGCTCGACGCCTTGCGCACTCTGTTTGGCCTCGATTGCTCGATGGGCCGCACGTATAAACACTATGCGCGCCACTCGGGCCAGCAGACGGCCTGGCTGCGCGCCGTGGTCGACAACAAGAACGTGGGCAAGCAGCTGTCGAACCGCCCGTTCCGCAGTTCCGGCTTCTTCAGCGACGATGAAGTGACCCTGTTTTGCCAGATCCAGAAGAACGGCGGCGACTGGAAGCGCCAGTATCTGATGCGTCCGGGCAATGTGCAGATCGAGGACATCACGGATGCCAACGACTGGCTGGGCGTGGAAAACTACCGCAAGCGCCTGGCCAATGCGGGCCTGTCGCCCGCCATGTCGAAGGTGCTGGCGCTGGAGCAGGGCGAGACGGACAAATTGTGCGAATATGCGCCGCGCCAGCTGCTCGACCTGGTGTTCCAGGTGTTTGGCGACAAGGAAGTGCTGGACGCCTACGACGAAGCCAAGCGCCACCAGCGCGATACGGAAGTGGAGTTGAAACGCTTCGAGACGGAACTCGAGGCGTCGAAAACCAACCTGGAAGGCTTGCGCCTGCGCGTGGCCAATTACCACCAGTGGGAAGGGCTGCATAAAGAGCGCCGCAACCTGCTGGAAGAAGTGCTGCCCAGCTTGCAGTACCACGAGGCGCGCGAAAAGGCGGCCATCGCCAGCCGGCAATTGCGCGATGCGCGCAAACCGATGGCGCAGGCGGACCAGCAGCTGACCGATAAACGCAATGCGCTGGCCGCGCAGGCGAAGGCCCTGTCCGACGCACAGATGAACGAAACCCTGCTGGAACAGGAATCGATCGGCTTGCAGAGCCGTTTGTCCCTGATCAATAGCAAACTGAAACCGCTGGACAGCCTGCTGGAACAGAAGGAACGTCTGCACAAGCTGGCGGCCGACTCGGGCAGCGACATCGCCGAAGTGGCGGCCCAGCTGGAGCAGAAGGAAGCGCAATTGCTGCAGCAGCGCCAGCAGCGCGACGCCCTGTCGGCCCGTATCGCCGCTGAGCAGGCGACGATTGCCGCGCTGCAAGGCAAGACGGCCATGCCGGAGCCGGACAATGTGCGCGGCATGCGCCGCGCGCTGCGCGACGCGGGGATCAGCCACGCCATGCTGTCGGACATCGTCGAAGTGACGGACAGCCGCTGGC
Source organism: Janthinobacterium lividum (assembly GCF_034424625.1). Lineage (NCBI taxonomy): Bacteria > Pseudomonadati > Pseudomonadota > Betaproteobacteria > Burkholderiales > Oxalobacteraceae > Janthinobacterium > Janthinobacterium lividum. The sequence continues at coordinate 888,476 of NZ_CP139976.1, forward strand.
AGGGCGCCGTCGAAGGCGTGCTGGGCGGTTACGCCTCGGTGGTTCTGCTGGACAAGGCCAAGGATGCGGCTGCCGCCTACCGCCTGGCCGAGAAGGAACGCTATCGCCACTTCATCGTGCCGGACCTGGTCACGGCGCCGGTGGCAAAAGACGAAAGCTTGCTGGCGGTGGTGAAATTTTCCGCGCCCGTGCCCAGCTGGCTGATCGAGCAGCTGTCGCGCATTTCCCGCGTCGACTCCGTCGAAGCGGGTTTCAAGCTGGGCAACCACGAAGAGTGGATCACGCCCGAGGCGTATCACCGCGAACGCCGCGGCGGCCGCTCGCTGTTCGTGGAAGCGTCGCGCTACCGCTTCGGCCAGGCTGGTCGCAGCGGCCGCCTGGAAGCGCTGCTGCGCTCCTTGCCGGGCCTGGAAGGCCAGGAAGACACCTTGACCCTGGCGATCTCGAAGCTGGCGGCAGAAGTGGGCGCCTTGAAAGCGCGCATCGCCGGCGTCGACGCGGCCAAGGAACTCAGTGCGCGCCAGGAAGAATTCGCCGAAGCGCTGCGTAACTCGAAGCCGCTCAAGGAAGAGCGCCTGGAAGTGGGCGGGCGCCTGGGCGAGCTGCAAAACCTGACGAAGAACGCCACCGTGGCGCGCACGCGTGCCGATACCGTGTGGCAAAACGCGCGCCTGGCCTTGTCGGAAGCGGAAGCCGGTTCGCGCCTCGGCTACAAGAAGCAGATCGAACAGCGCGCCGAGCATGCGCGCGCCTTGCTGGCCCTGCGCCATGCATGGCGCCACTTGCCGAAAAGCTGGCGCCGTCCCGCACGCCGCGCTGCCCTTGTGGCCGAGCACCAGAATGCGCACCAGGTCGATCTGCGCGTGGCCAGCCTGCAAAACAGCCTGGCGCGCGACGACTGGGAACTCGACGCCACCGTCATCGACCAGCATCACCGCCTGTCGGACCAGCTGCATGGCCGCCAGTCGGAAACGGACGAGCGCCGCTACCAGAACAACCGGGCCATCGAAGCGACGGGCAATGCCCGCGGCGCCTACATGGAGCGCTTGCGCTACACCATCAAGACGTACAGCAAGAACATCAAGGAGCTGGGCGAACTGGCCGGCATCGAAGTGCATGCCGACCCCGTGCGCCTGGAAAACGACGATGTACAGCTGTCGCAGGCGGGCTTGCATGTGCGCTTCAAGTTCGACGGCAAGGGCGTGATCGGCATGAATGACGGCGAAGCGTCGGGCGGCCAGCAGGTCATGAAGTCGCTGGTGTTGTTGATCGGCTTGCTGAAATCGGAAGACGGTTCCGGCGGCTTCGTCTTCATCGACGAACCGTTTGCCCACCTCGATATCCGCAACATTCAATTGGTCGGCGAGTTCCTGAAAAACACGGAAGCGCAATACCTGATGACGACGCCGTTGACGCACAACACGGATGTCTACGATCCGTCGGAGCTGACCTTGATCACCAGCAAGAAGAAAAAGGATACCCAATGGGCGCAACCGATTTTCGTGCTGCAGCGCCGGGTCGATCCCGTCTCGGGCAAGGCGGCATGATGCTGGTGCGCACCTTGCTGGCATCTGCCGCGCTGGCGCTGGCGTGTTCGGCGCCGGCAATGGCCAACGACGGCATCGGCTCGGTCGGTACCGGCGGCATTATCGTCGGCAAGAGCGACGCCGTGGCCATGAAAAAGGAGGTGCTGACGGTCAGCCCGGACTTGATCAAGGTCGAGTACGAGTTTCTCAACGAATCGAAAAGCGATGTGGAAGAGACCATCATCTTTCCGCTGCCTGCCTACGAGGCCGGCTACCACCAGTCGCCTACGTATTACGGCCAGCCGCAGCAGTTCTCGATCGAGGTCGACGGCAAGCGCAAGGATTACCAGACCGTGCTGGTCGCCAAACTCGACAGCCGTGACGTGACGGCGCGCCTGGCGCAGCTAGGCCTGTCGGACGCGCAAGTCGCTTATTTTCCGTCGTTCAGCCCGTTCGAAAAAAAGGTGGCGCCCTTGAGCGCCGCGCAGCAAAAAGCCATGATCGCCGAAGGCTTGCTGGCCAAGCTGTCCGAAGACGAAGAATGGGTGCCAGCCTGGTCCGTGACGGTGGTTTACCAGTGGCGGCAGAAATTCCCTGCTGGAAAAACGGTGCGCGTGCGCCATCAATATGCGCCTTTCGTGGCCGCCGGCCCCGGTGCCTCCTACTTGGGCGACGGCAAGGAGTTTGAGCAAAAGTATTGTGGCGACAAGGCTTTCTACAAGACGTGGAATCGCCTGGCGGCGCAGCAAGGCGAGAGCGGCTTCGTCAATGCCAAATGGGTCTCGTACATCCTGAAGACGGGCAACACCTGGAAGAATGGCATCGAAGACTTTACCTTGAACCTGGTCAAGGGCAAGCCGGATGAGCTGATCAGCCTGTGCTTCCCCGGCACGTTCACCAAGATCAATCCCACCACCTTGCAAGTCAAGCTGCGCAACTTCCGCCCGCAGCAGGATCTGAACGTATATTTCGGCAATGTCGAGAATGGCAGCGGGAATACGGGCGAGGCGCCTGCGTTGCGTAGCAATTACTTGCTGACGAAATAGAAAGAACGCGCCTTGGAAACTGCTGCTCATCAGCACCCACTGCGTATGCTGTTCCCGGGCGCGCTGCTTGCCGTGCCCGCCGCCCGGGCCGACAGTGATGGCGCTTCCAGCAAGCCGGCGCGCGCCTGGAAGCGATCCTGGACCCACGCGTGAGTATGCAGCCGGCACTGGCAGCGCGGCTGCGCGCCATCGTCAGGAGCACGCCATGGTGCATGCAGGCCCTGCACGCCGTTGCGCAGCTGGGCTTGCCGGACTGCTGCATCGGCGCCGGCGCCGTGCGCAATCTCGTGTGGGACGCCTTGCACGGCTATGCGCATCCATCGGCATTGAGCGATGTTGACGTGGCGTATTTCGATGCGCATGATTCAAGCCCGGAAAGCGAAACGCAGCTGCGCCAGCGCCTGGCCACCTTGCTGCCGGGCGTGCCGTGGGAGGTGTGCAACCAGGCCAGGGTGCACCTGTGGTTCGAAGACGAGTTTGGCTACGCCGTACCGCCCCTGCTGTCGCTCGACGACGCCATCGCTACCTGGCCCGAGTTTGCCACCTCGGTTGGCATCTATCTGCAGCCTGACGGCGAGATCGGCATCGTCGCGCCGCATGGCCTCGATGACCTGTTCAATATGGTGGTGCGGCGCAACCCGGCGCGCATCAGTCTGGATGGCTATGCGCAGCGCCTGGCCAGCAAGGACTATGCGGCGCGCTGGCCGCGCGTCACCATCATCTCCCAAGCAAGTGATGGTGTAAAACGCAATTAAATGCACTATGGATACAGATTGCCTATAATTACCAATTATCCAATAGTATTCTTCTGATCTGATGTCCCTATCGATTTCCCCGCCGCTGCGCCGCATCGGCCGCCTGTTCTGCCTTTCCTCCGCCCTCGTGGCGCCCGCCGCCTGGGCCGACAGCTATACCGATTTCCAGCAAGCCAGCGCGCGCCTGGAAGCGATGATGGCCAAGGCGACGCCACAAGGCGGCTTGCCGCGCCTGGGCGACCCTGATGTGGCAGCGTTGTTTGCCCGGATGACCGATGCGCCGCGCCTGTTCCAGGCGCCCGTCGCGGCGCTGCAGGACATGAACCAGAGCGTGGCCCTGTGCGAGCGTGCCACCAACGTGGGCAAGGCCTATTACCAATTTGGCCTCGCGCTGCCGCTGCCGCTGTCGGGCGCCGCATTGCAGCAGGCGCGCAAGGAGCAAGTGACGCAGAACCTGGCCAATTATGGCGATGAAATGAGCACCATGTTCGCCTTTGGCCTGCATTGCCATGCGCACTTGATCCGTCTAATGGAGCAGGAATTCAGTCACCAGCCGGGGCAGGAGGTGAGCGGGGCCGAGCGCATGCGCGCGCGCGCCTTCAACAAGGGATCGGGCACCATGTTTGCGAACGTGGTGCAGTTCGTGCAGGTGGCGTTCTGGAACGTGGCGCAAAAGAAAATGATGCTGGAAGCGGCCGCGCAGCACGCCACGGCGAACGCGGGCCTGATGGCGCCGCCCTTGCGCGAGCGTCTGCTGAACAGCCTGGCGGATGCGGACAAGGACCTTGATCCCGCCTTGGCGCCGGCGCTGGCGACGATCCGCCAGGCGCTGTCGGTGACGACGTGTACTGGCCTGTGCCAGTACTATTGACGGGATGACTTACTCGGGCGCCTGCAGCGGCTGGTTGCGCTGGCGCCAGCGCACGAGGCCCCACGCATACACGGCGTAGTAGCCGATGACGAGGCCGTAGGCGGCCATGGTCAGCGCGCTCTGGCCAAACGGTGGCGGCGGCACGGGCACGTCGAGGCGCGAGTTCAGGTAGATTTGCATGCCGCGGTACAGCAATCGGGCGATGAACAGCATCGTGATGGTCAGGCCCAGGTAGCGGTGCTGGGTAAAGAAAAAGTCCTTGCCGACGTGTTCGAAGCGCGTCAGCTTCAAGCCCAGCACGCCCAGCCAGCCGCCGGCCAGGGCAGCGGCGCCCAGGCTGGACAGGGGCAGGACGTCGAATTTCGTCGTCGTCGCCAGGAACAGCAGCAGCGCGGGAAACGCGATCGCCACGGTCCAGTGCCGCCACAGCTGCGATTTCTGGCGCGCCACCAGTTTTTTCAGGCGCGAATAAATACGCCAGACCAGCAGCGGGACCAGTAACAGCAGGGCGAGGGTGGTGGTTTCCATGTATGCAATCGGGTACGGGTAAAACAGCGATTGTAAGCCAGATGGGGACGGGCGGCGATGCTTGTCAAACGGCAAAGTTGCATGTTGACATTTACATGGCATGCAAGCACTATGCCCTGTCACGCCATGCCGTGGCCGCGGACGCCAGGCCGGCAGGCAAATATGGACAGGCGGCGGGCATCTCGTGGTATGGTCTTCTTTTGTCCACCGGGAGGCCAGCCATGTCCATCATCCATGCCCACCGCGCGCCCGACCCGGCGCCCGTCGATGAACCCATGCCGGCGCCGGAGCCGCAAGAAGCGCCCGGGCACCATCCGGGGCCCGTGCATCCGGTGCCGCAGGACGATCCCGTACCGCACCCGCATCCCAGTTAATCTCGTCAAGAAAGGCTGTTTTAGATGGCAATTGTCAAGGAAGTCTACACACGCAAAGTCAGCGGAGAATCGTTCGACTATGAACTCGATTACACCCAGGGCGCGGACGTGGCCTGGATTGCGCGCGTGTACCACGACGGCGTGCTGAAAGGCTCGCCGCACGGCGCGCTGACGGCCAACGTGCTGTCCGGCCCCGCGCTGGAACAATACCTGCGCGCGTACGTCGAAGGCATGATCGAGCGGGGGCTCGACGTGGCCGAGTAAGCTCGCCTTTGCGGCAGAGCAAAGAAAAAGGGCGCCGAGGCGCCCTTTGTTGTTTCTGGCGGCGTCGGATTACGCGACTACGCCGCTAATCCGACCTACGCTCGATCTAGTCGAATGCCCACGTATATAAAACGTCCAGGGCATTGTTCGTGCCCGTCTGGAATTGCAGGGTGATGCGGCGGTTCAGCTTGTAGCGCAGCTTGACCAGGCTCGTCGCCGTGCTCGTGCCTTGCTCGAACGTCAGGTAGGCGCGCGAGGACAGGCGCTTGCCGACGGTGACGACCGTGCTTTCCAGCCCTTGCGCCTGCGACAGGCCCACTTCATCGAGTCCCAGCGAACTGGCCAGCTTGCCCTGCAAGCCGCCGCCGGAGCCGCCGAAGAGGGCGCCTGCAGCCGTCGTCAAGAGGGCCATTTCATCGCCGGCCGCCGTTTCCGCGCCGTGGCCTAGGATCAGCCAGGCCAGCTTGTCGCTGTCCGAGACGCTTGGCGTGGAGACCAGCTTGGCCGTCGGCGCCTGGGCCGTGCCGCGCACTTCCACGCCCGCTTCCACATTCGTTTCCGACAAGGCTTCGCCCTCGGGGCGCTTGCGCACGGCGAGGATGTTCAGGGACGGGTTGTCGTAGGCGCCCGTGAAGGCGATCAAGCCCCGTTCGATGGCCAGTTTCTGCCCATATGCCGCATACAGGCCATTGACGACCCGGATGCTGCCCGTCACGCGCGGCGCGGCGCGGTTGATGACCCTGGCGCGCACATTGCCCGCCAGGTCCGCATCGATGCCCATGCCGCGCAGGTGGAAGGCATTGCCCAGGTCGAACTCGAGGTCGATATTCAGGGGGAGCGAAGGCGCTTCCTTGCCGCCCTTCACTTCCTTGCCCAGCACCACCACGTCGCTGCTTTGCGTCGGCGTGTCTTGCGGCGCCAGCTCGATCAGCGCGCGGTTGGCCTTGAACTTGCCCTCAAAGCTGAAGCGCTTGTCATTGCGTACCAGGGTGCTGTTGCCCGACAGGATCAAGGTACGGTCGGGGCGCGACAGCGCCTGCAGTCGGTCGGCCATCAGTTTCAGTTCCAGGCTCGCTTCGCCATTCGCAAAGCGTACCCAGCCATCTGCCTGCACCTTGCCATCGCCGCCGTCAAAGCTCAGGCGCTGCAATTGCAATTGATCGCCGGCCAACTTGGCTTGCAGCACGCCATTGCGCAATTTCAAGCCCTGGTCGGCCCAGTTCACCAGCAGCTTGCTGCCGTTGATGTCGCCATTCAATTGCGGCGCGCCGATGGTGCCGCTGCCGGCCAGCGCGACCTTCAAGGCACCGCCCAGTTCCAGGCCCGGCTGGCCCGTCAGCGGCGCCAGCCACGCCAGCGAATCGATGCTGGTGGTGCCCGTCAGCGAGAGGGCGCTGTCGTTGCTGATGCGCCCGCCCAGCATTTGCACGGTGGCATTGATGTCGCTCTGGCCCGCGCGCGCGCCATCGAGTTTCACGGCCAGGCGCAATTGCTGGTTGGCGACATCCACGCGGGCATCCAGGGTGCGCAAGCCCAGCGCCAGCGGCTGTTCCACGCCTACCGTCACGTCGCCTTTTTCGCGGTAGATATGCAGCATGCCGGCCAGGGACGGATCTTTCTGCTTGGCCGTCGGCACCTGCATGTCGAGCGACCACTGCGCGCCCAGGGTCAGGTCGCTGCGCGCATTGGCCTGCAGCGCGGGGATCACTTGCGCCAGGTAGGTCAGCGCCACGCCGGCCGCCTGGCCGGAACTGGTCCAGCGGGGGCCGTTCTTGACCAGGTTTTGCATGGTGATGCTGCCTGCTGGCAATTTGATGACGGTGTTGCCCACGCTGATCTGCTCGGGCTGACCGAGGCCCGCCACGCCGCTGCCGGCAGGACCGGCCACCTTGACGGGCACGGGCGCTTGCAGCACCAGCGCATAGCGGCCCTTGTTTTGCAGGCTGTCGATGGTGCCCGTCCAGCCGGCGCCGCTCTGGCTGCCACGGACTTGCACGGTGGCGTCGAAATCGTCGTTGCGCGCCGCCAAACTCACCGTATGGCTGCCGCGCGTGCCCGTCGTCCCCAGGCGGGCGCTGGCCAGCTTGAAGGTGGGCGTGCTGTAGCCCGTGATGTCCAGGCTGCTGACCATGGGGTCGAGCGCGCCCTGGCCGGCGCCCACGCTGGCGCTGCCTTTGATGGATTTCAGTTGCTGGTCGCCAAAGAAGGTCAGGTCACGACCATCGAGCGTCAGTTGCGCGGCGGGCGCGTCCATCTTGCCGCTGACGGAGCCGGCTGCCTGCAGCACGCCGGCAAAGCGCGGACCCAGGGTCGACAGTTGCGGCGCATCGAGTTTCCACGTCAGCTTGTCCGTGGCGCCGCCCAGCGCGCCCTTGGCCAGCAGGCTGTTCGGCCCCAGGCGCAGTTCCGTATCCACGTTGTCGATGCGTTTCACGTTGGCCGACAGCTTGGCGTAGCCGGCCAGCGGGGCGTTTTGCAGGGTCGATTCGCGCAGGGCCAGGTTGAGGGCCACTTGCCAGTCGCCGCTCAGGCGGCCGTTGCCGTTGAAATCCGCATTGACGTTGCCGTTGGGCAGTGATGCGCCAAACGCGGCCGGGTTGATCTTTTGCAAGGAACCCGTCATTTTCAGTTCCGCTTCCTTTTTCGGTCCCGTCAAGCCCACGTCGCCGCTGGCGTGGATGGCGCTGTCCGGCGCAGGGCGCTTGCCGCTGGTGAGACCCAGTCCTTTTGCATCGGCAACAAAGCTCGTGCGCGGCTGCTGCAGGGTGCCTTGCACCACGCCGCTGGCCAGCACGGTGCCCAGCAAGTCGCCCTGCAGGGCGGAAAGTTGCCGTGCATCGACATTCCAGTTCAGCTTTTCGCCGGCGCCGCCAAAGTTGCCCTTGGCCGTCACGTTGTTCTTGCCCAGTGCCAGCTGCACGTCGATGCCGCTGAAGTGGGCCGCATCGGCCGTCAGCTTGCCCTTGCCCGACAGGGGCTGGTCGAGCAGCTTGCTGGGGCGTACGGTGAAGTCCGCATTCGCCAGCCACTGGGGCGCCACGTGGCCATTGGCGCGCACGTCGAGGTTCAGGTCGGCCACGGGGAAGGCGCCGAAGTCGGCGGGATTGAGGCGGCTGGCATTGGCCACGGCCTTGAACGGCTGATCGTCCTTCAGGCTGATCTGGCCCGTCGCATTCACGCTGCTTTTGCCTGCTTGCAAGGTTGCCTTGCGCAATTGCACGAGCGAGTCGGCCAGGGTGGCTTCCACGTCCAGGCGCAGCTTGGCTTCACCCAGCTTGGCGCGCAGGGTCTGCGTCTTGCCATCGCTGTCGAGCACGATGTCGCCGACGATCTTCGTGCTGTTGATGCTGCTGTAAATGTGTTGCAAGTCGATCTTGTCGGTGTGCAAGGTCAGCTGCGCGTTGCCGATGGGGCCGTCGACAGCGTCGCGGTTGAGCTTGCCGCTACCCGTGAATTTGCCCGCGTTGCCGAAATCGATGATGGCCGACTCGAGCGTGGTGGCCGTCAGGGTGCCGCCCAGGCGCGCCTCGAACTGGCGCAGCGGCAGCTTTTGCTGGTCGATGGGGCCGGGCGTGGCGTGGTTGAGGATGGCCAGCTTGCCCGACACGGTTTGCGCGTTGGGCCGCGTATCGATGGCGGCATCGAGTTCCAGGCTCAGGTCCGCCTGCGGCAGGGTGGCGTCGAACTTGCCCGGATTGATGTTGCGGCCTTTGATGCTGGCCGAGCGCAGGATGATGACAGGGTCGAACGGCGCCAGCGCCAGCTGGGCATCGGCCGTGGCCGCGCCCGCGCTGCCCTTGGCTGTCACGTTCAGCACATTCAGGTCGCCGCCCAGTTGCAAGGCGAGGGCGGCGGGTTTTTCACCGGCGGCGGGGGTGAGCTGCGTCAAACTTGCCTTGCCGCCGAGTTTGAACGGTTGCGTGGCGGCAATCGTCGCGCTGGCCGTGGCCTGGCCGAAGGGCGTGAGGGCCGAAGCGTCTTCCAGCTGCCATTGCGTCTTGTCGCCCGACAGGCTGAAATGGATCTTTTCAAACACCGTGTTGCCGCCCGCGCTCACCAGCGTCACCTTGTCCAGGCGCGCGTCGCTGATGCCGATCTTGAACGGCGAGGCCAGGCTGGCAGGCATGGTCGATGGTTCTTCGGACGGCGCCGTGCTTTCCACGGACAGGCTGGCCACGTGCAGTTCGCTGATGGCGATGCCTTCCGAGAAGAACTGGAATGGCGACCAGTTGATATCGATGTTGTCGGCCGTGATGTGCTGCGTCTTGCTGCGGTAGCTGACGTGGCCCAGGTGCATGCGGTTGTACAGCGAGCCGGACACGCCCGACACTTCGATTTCGCCGCCGCTGGCGCTGGCCACTTTTTGCACCAGCATCTGCAAGGTCGATTCGCGGCCCAGGAACCAGAAGGCGCCGCCCAGCAGCACGGCCAGGCTGGCGACGGCGATCAGCACATAGCGCACCCAGCGGCGCGGTTTTTTCGCCGGCGGTGGCGGCGCGGCGTCGTGGGACTCGGTAGTAATATCGGACATCAGAAAGTGAATCCCAGAGAGAAGTGCAAACGGTAGGCGTGGACGGCGTGGCCATACGCCACGTCGACATTGATGGGGCCGACGGGGCTCTTGTAGCGCCCGCCCAGGCCATAGCCCGATTTCGGCGTCATGGCCGCTTTCACGGTATCGGCCGCGTTGCCGGCGTCATAGAAGGCGGCGATGGCCCACTTCGGCTTGAACCAGTACTGGTATTCGGCGCTGCCGGTGAGCATGTAGCGACCACCGATGGTGGCGTCGCCTTCCTTGACGCCCAGTTCCTGGTAGGCATAGCCGCGCACCGACTGGTCGCCGCCCGCGCGGAACAGGTAGACGGCCGGCACGCCGCGTTTTTCCTTCGAGCCCAGCGCGCCCATTTCGCCGCGCACGATCAGTTCGCCTTTTTCACCGAGCGGACGGTAATACACAGCCTTGCCGGCCACGCGCACGAAGCGCTCGTCCGTCAGCACGGGCAGCAGGGCGCCGCCCACCTGGGCGTTGATGACATAGCCCTTGGTGGGGAACAGCAGGCTGTCGAGGCTGCGCTTGGTGATGGCATAGGTCAGCGGCAAGCTCTTGCTGCGCGTCTGTTCCAGGCCGACGACGGTCTTGTCTTCGCTGAGGAACTCGAACGTCAGGCTGCGCTCGAGGTTGGTGCCACCCCAGTTGCGCTTGGCCGAGATGGTGGTCACGGCCGTGATTTCGTTGGAAATGTCGCTGCGCTCGAACGAGGCGCCCGCGCTGTCGTTGTAGCCGCGTTCGGTCGTTGGAAAGTAAAAATTGGCATGCGCCGCCTGTTTCTTCGTTTCCATGGTGATCGCGCTCTTGAAGCGCGTGCCCCACACGTTCAGGTTGTCATAGTTGAGCTGGGCGCGATTCCCCGTGTTCGTACTGAAACCGAGACCGGCGCTGACGTTCTGCTGCTTGTTTTCCGTCACGCGCACCACCAGCGGCAGCAGCGGCGCGGGGCCGCGGTTGACGGGCTTGGCTTCGGCGGCGGCGCTGGCACCTTCGACCTCGGCTTGCTGGCTTTCCTGGCCTGCTTCGATCTGCTCGTTGAGGATGCTGCTCATGTCGGCGCTCACTTCCACGCTGGCAAAATAACCCGTGTCCTGCAGGCGCGCCTGGAACGATTGCAGCGCCGATTCGCTGTAGTATTCGCCGGGGCGTATCTTGTCGAGGTTGCGGATGATGCTGGCATCGTAGCGTTTCAAGCCTTCGATGCGCAGTTCGCCGAAGCGCAGCTCGGGGCCGCTGTCGAGTACCACCAGCAAGGAGACCTTGTGCGTTTCCGGGTCGACCACGGCTTGCGTATCGACCAGCTGGGCGCGCGGGTAGCGCGTCTGCACCACTTCGCGCAGCAGGGCGCGCTTGGCCGATTCCCAGTCGGCCTGGCGAAACACGCTGCCCGTCTTCAACGACCAGCTGCGCTTCAGGGCTTCCGTATCGTAGGGTTCGCTGGCGGCCAGCGGCGGCGTGGGGTCGAAGCCGCGCAATTCCAGCTCGACCTTGTCGATGGTCACCGGCTGGCCCGGGTCAAGGTCGACGATGACGACCGGTTTGGCGCCCGTCGTATCGACGCGCACCGTGACGACGGGCGTGTAATAGCCGGCCGTGGCGACGAGGTTTTTGGCTTGCTCGGGGGTATCGCGCACGAGGCGTTGCAATTGCTCGCGGTCCATGCGCGGGTTGCCGCGGAAGCGTTCCAGATCCAGGTTTTTTTCGAGCAACTCATCGAGGTCGCCCGGTGCGTTGACCTTGACCTCGTACTGCAGCGGGGCGGGCGCCGCTTCCGTGGAAGGGGTGTCGGCGGCCGCGTCTTGCGGACGCTCTTGCGTTTCCTCCTGCGCGCGCGCCTGGACGGCCGGGCATGCCAGGATGACACTGCCGGCGGCCGCCAGTGTCAGTTGACCCATTACTTTTGTCACTACTTGTGCCAAAATCCGTGGTCGTATCGCCTTGCCGGCAGCCGTATGCCGTATGGGTCGTGCAGAAAACATGGTGCTCCAGATGAGTAAATGCTGACTGCATGTTACCGGAATAGGTAAACTGATGGCGGACGAATAAGTATTTTTTGCACCGGGAATCATGTTTCCCTGCGCACTATTGCAACAGATGAAAACATAGAAAGAAAATTTATGCTAGCAACGGACTCCGCACTGGTGCTCTTTAGCGGTGGACAAGATTCCACCACCTGCCTGGCCTGGGCCTTGAAACACTATAGCCGCGTGGAAACCATCGGCTTTGATTACGGCCAGCGCCATGCGATCGAACTGACCGTGCGTCCCGGCGTACTGGAACAGATGCGCCAGCAGTCGCCCGAATGGGATAGCCGCCTGGGCCAGGATCACATGATCGACCTGTCCCTGATTTCCGCCATTTCCGATACGGCCATGACGCAGAACGTCGAGATCGTCATGCAGGAAAACGGCTTGCCGAACACTTTTGTTCCTGGACGCAACTTGCTGTTCATGACCGTGGCCGCTACCGTGGCGTACCGCCGCGGCTTGACGGTGCTCGTCGGCGGCATGTGCGAGACGGATTTTTCCGGCTACCCGGATTGCCGTGACGACACGATGAAGGCCCTGCAAGTGGCCCTGAACCTGGGCATGAACACGCGCCTGAAGCTGGAAACGCCGCTGATGTGGCTGGACAAGGCGCAAAGCTGGGACCTGGCGGAAGACCTGGGCGGCCAGCCCCTGGTCGACCTGATCCGCAGCGGCACGCACACCTGCTACCTGGGCGAGCGGGGCGAGCTGCACGACTGGGGCTATGGCTGCGGCACCTGCCCCGCCTGCGCCCTGCGCGCGAATGGCTACCAGCAATACGCGGCGAGAAAGGCTGCAAAGCAGGCTAAATAAGCAGCTTGCGCCGTTTCTTCAAGCGGCGGTGAGGGGGACAAGGTCATGCTGTGGTTTTTGCCACAGGAGTACCTTGCCATGAAATCCCTCTTTGCCGCGCTGTACGGCCCCGCGTTCTGGGCCGGCTTCATCGGCGCCGCCAGTTACCTGATTGCGGTGTGTCATTATTCTCTCTGGGTCTTGCCGCCCTTGCTGCTGCTGGCCCTGCTCACTTCCTTTCTTGCCGAACGCTATCTGCCGTATGACGGCGCGTGGAACCACGATCACGGCGACGGCTGGCGCGACATTGCGCACGCGCTCGTCAATGAAGCGCTGTATCTGCTGGGCCTGGCTGCCTTTCCCCTGCTGGCCGGGCACCTGGCGCTGGGCGCATTCTGGCCAGTCCAGCTGCCGTTCTGGGCGCAACTGTTGCTGGCGATCGTCATCGCCGATTGCGGCATCACGCTCGTGCATTACCTGAGCCACCGCTATTATTTTCTGTGGAAACTGCATGCCGTGCACCACAGCGTGCAGCGCCTGTATGGCTTCAATGGCTGGATGAAGCACCCGCTGCACCTGCTGCTGGAAGCGGCGGGCGGCATGCTGCCCTTGCTGCTGCTGGGCATGCCGGAGCGTGTCATGGCCGTGCTGGCGTTTGCCGTGGCGATCCAGCTGTTGCTGCAGCATGCGAATGTCGACATGCGCATGGGCCCGCTGCGCCAGATATTCGCCTGGGCGCCATTGCACCGTTTTCATCACATGAAGTACGGCACGGCCGGCGACGTGAACTTCGGCCTGTTTTTTACCTGCTGGGACCGCTTGCTGGGCACGCGTTTCGATGCACCGGGCTACCGCATGCGGGGCGAGGACCTTGGCATCGGCAGCCGTCCCGATTATCCGGCCGCATACGGGGCGCAACTGCTGGAGCCGTTCCGCGCGGAAGAGGGCGTGCGCGCGCCCGAGTTGCCAGCTGGTTTGCGTAAAGTCATCAATCGAGCAGCTTGACGTCGAGCTGGCGCAAGCTGCGGTCGGCGCGCACGCCAAACAGGCTGCGCATAGTGCGCGAAAAATGCGCGGCATCGGCAAAGCCGGCGCCGTGGGCCGCCTCCGTCAGGGTACTGCCGAGCAGGATGAAACGGATGGCCAGGCGCAGGCGGCGCCACAGCACCAGGCGTCGCACGGGCAAGCCCAGCTGGGCGCTGAACAGGCGTTCCAGCTGGCTCAGCGACAAATGCGCCGCCTCGGCCACGGCGGCCGCGCTGACCTTGCCCGATAGCAGGGCATCGACTTTGTCCAGCGCGCGCTGCACGCGCGCGTCGGCGAGGATTTCCCTCGGTTGTGCCTGCAGCGCGGCGGCCAGGCTGTCCAGGCTGTGCGCGCCTGCGCTGGCGGCGGCGGCCAGCAAGGCCGCGCCACCCAGGCGCTGCGGCTCCGCATAGATGGTCAGTGTGAAAGCCGGCGCGGCCAGGATGGCGTGCGGGCGCAGGCTGTCGATCAGCAAGTGCCGCGCCGTGTGGACGATGCCGTCGAGCCTGGCCGTGAAGGGCGCGCCCGTGCTCAGCATCAGCTGGTGCGCATAATGGGCGTGGCTGTCCGTGGCGCCCGCTGCGCCATGCAAGATGGCAAAGTCCGGCGCCAGCCATAGTGTTCCCTGCCAGCTATCCTGCTGCAAACGCGACTCCCAGTTGATGGATTGCGGGGCGATCATACCAGCCGGTGGGGATGGTTTTCACGGCATCGAATTTTCCTGGGGCACACATCATTGCATTGACGAAATATGTGATCTTTTAAATACAATATTCAGCATTGCAAGGGCGCCTGCTGTAACGTACTATCATTCTCATCGACTACCGATGGTCGTCGTGCGGCCCGCCGCCAGCCATGTTGCTGGCCGTGTAGCGGTTTGATGTCCGTCCTGCTTTCTCGCCTGCCATGTCTACACGCGCGTCTACGTCGTGGTTTGCTCGTTCAGTGTCGCACTGGCTGGGACCGCGCGCGTTGGCCGCGCTGGTGCTGGCGCTGTGCCTGGGATTGACGTATGGCGCCTGGCGCAATGCCGACGACGCCAGCGAACAGCAGGTGCAGGCCGATTTCGATTTCCGCGTGCGCGAACTGGTGGGCAACATCGTCGGCCGCATGCAGACCTACATCCAGGTGCTGCACGGGGTGCAGGGCCTGTATGCCAGTTCGCAGGAAGTCACGCGCCGCGAATTCCACGCCTATCTGGCGGTGCAGCAAGTGGACCGCCACTTTCCCGGTATTCATGGCATCGGCTACCTGCCGCTGCTGTCCGGCGCCGCCCTGGCGCGGCATGAGGCCAGCGTGCGCGCGGACGGCTATCCCGGCTATGCCGTGCGTCCGCACGGCCAGCGCGATTGGCATGCGCCCATCACCTATCTGGAACCTTTGAGCGAGAGCAACCTGCTGGCCTTCGGCTATGACATCGGGTCCGAATCCGTGCGCCGGGCCGCGCTGGAACAGGCGCGCGACACGGGGCAAGCCGCGATGACGGGCAAGATCCACCTGGTGCAGGATGGCGGCAGCGCCCGGGCGCATGGCTTCCTGGTCGTATTGCCCGTGTATGACAATGGCTTGCCGCACGCCAGCGTGGAGCAGCGGCGCACCGCCTTGCGCGCCTGGGTGTTTGCGCCGTTCCGCATGGGGGATCTGATGGCGGGCGTGGGCGGCGAGGGCGCGCGCCAGCTGGATCTGGAAATCTATGATGGCGCGCAACTGGCCGAGGCGGCCCTGATGTATGACAGCTTGCCGGGCGCCTTGTCGTCTGTCGCCTCGGACAGCCTGGTGTCGCAGCAGGCGATCACCATCGCCGGCCATGCCTGGACCTTGCGCATGCGCGCCATGCCGGGCTTTGATGGCGAACTGCTGGCGCGGCCCCGCCTGGTGGCCTGGACCGGCTTGCTGGCCAGCATCGGGCTGGCGCTGGCCACCTGGCTGCTGGCGGCGGGCCGCGCCCGCGCCCAGGCGGCGCTGGCGCGCTCGAGCGAACTGACTGGCCAGCTGGAGCAGGGGCAGGCGAGCGTGCTGGCCATGGCCGAGGCGGCGCAGCGCAGCCAGGCCATGCTGCGCAGCATCCTCGATTCGACCATCGACGGCATTCTGGTCGACAATACCGATGGCCGCATCTTCACGTCGAACCGGCGCTTCCGCGACCTGTGGCAAGTGCCCGACGCGCTCGACTGGCAAGCCGATGGCGCGGCGCTGGTGCGCCATGTGGAAAGCCAGCTGGAGCAGGCGGCGCCGTTCCTTGGGGCACGCGCCCACGCGCCGCATGGCCACCGCGAGCGGCGCGACGTGCTGCACTTGCGCGATGGACGGGTGGTCGAGCAATATGTGCGCAGCATGCAACTGGGCAATGAACAGGCGCGCCTGTGGACCTTCCGCGATATCAGCGAGCGCAGCCAGATGGAGCGGCGCGAACATACGCGGCGGCAAGTGCTGGAAATGCTGGCCACGGGCGCGCCGCTGGAACGGGTGCTGGAAAGCGTGGTGCTGAGCGTGCAAGCGGACCATCCCGCCATGCTGTGCAGCATCTTGCTGCTCGATGAAAGCCGCCACCGCCTGGTGCTGGGCGCTGCGCCGAGCTTGCCTGCGTTTTTCAACCTGGCCAGCCATGGCCATGACCTCGACACCCTGCAGGGCGTGCATGGCATCGCCGCGCAAGCCGTGCGCGACGGCCAGCGCGTGATCGTCGGCGACCTGCATGCCGATGCGCAGGAAACGATGGAACTGGCGTGGCGGGCCCAGCTGCAATCGTGCTGGGCCGAGCCCGTGCGTGGCGGCTCGGGCAAGCTGCTCGGTGTGCTGATGGCGTATCACCGCCAGCCGACGCTGCCGGGCGCGGCGCATCTGGCGCGGCTGAGCGAGGCGGCGCACCTGGCCGGCATGGCCATCGAACAGGCGCAAGTGGCGCTGGCCCTGCGCGCCGGCGAAGCGCGTTTCCGCAGCCTGTACGACCATGCGCCCGTGGCCCTGTGGGAACAGGACTGGTCGGCCGTGCGCGCCGCGCTCGATGCCTTCGAACAAGCGGGCGTGCGTGACTTGGGCGCCCACTTCCAGGCCAATCCGGACGCGCTGCGGCAACTGGCGGGGCTGGTGCGCATCATCGATGCGAACGGCGCCGCCCTGGCGCAGGTGCGCGCCAACGAGGACGATCAGCGCCGCGGTGCGCTGGGCCTGGCGCAGAATTTCGACGACAGCGCCTTGCCCCGTTTCGGCGACGCGCTGCTGGCGCTGGCTGGCGGCGCCCACCTGTACGAGTGCGAGAGCAGCTTCGTGCGTCTCGATGGCGCGGCGCGGCAAAATGAATTGAGTTTGCTGGTGATGCCCGGCCATGCGGACAGCCTCGATTTCGTCATGGTGTCCTCGCTCGATATCACCGAGCGCAAGCGCATGAACGCGGAACTGCTGCAACTGGCCACCACGGATTTCCTGACCGGTTTGCCGAACCGGCGCCACTTCATGGCGTCACTGGAAAACGAGCATGCCCGTTTGCAGCGCGAGCTGGCCAGCTGCGCCAGCGTGCTGATGCTCGACATCGATCACTTCAAGCGCGTCAACGACGAGTATGGCCACGCCGTGGGCGATGCCGTGCTGCGCCACCTGGGCGCGCTGATGTGCCAGGCGCTGCGCAAGGTCGACGTGCCGGGCCGCGTGGGCGGCGAAGAATTCGCCATCCTGCTGCCCGGCACCGACCTGTCGGCAGCGGCCGTGTTTGCCGAACGGCTGCGCCGGCGCGTGGCGGAAAGTTCGCTGACCATCGATGGCGGCATTGTGATCACCGTCACGGTGAGTATCGGCATGGCCGCCATGGCCGGCACCGATGCCGATTGCGACGCCGTGCTGGCGCGCGCCGACGAGGCGCTGTACCGGGCCAAGCGAGGCGGGCGCAACCGCATCGAGCAGAATGACGGCGGCAGCGACGGCGTGCTCAGCAAGTTCATGGCGCAATGATTACAGGCTGTGCTGACGCGCTTGCGACTGCTTGCGGTTGCGGCTGACGATCAGCCAGACGATGGCGACGGGAATGAGCAGCGGCAGCAGCACGGGCGTGCTCAATGCCAGCGCCAGTACCACGCAGAGCGCCACCACCGCGATCAGCACCACGCCCACGCCGGCCAGGACGACGCCGGTGATGACGGCGGCGCACACCACCGCAATGGCGGCGATCAGCAAGCCGCCGCCGGCAAACACCAGGCCGAACAGCCATTCCAGCGGACCGTCGACATCGTCGCCGTTGAACTGCATGTGCATGTCGCTGCCGCCGATCTTGTCGAGGAACAGGCAGGTGAGCATGACGATGAGGACGGAGGTGAGCAATTTTTTCATGGTGAGCCTCAGTGTGTGGGTGATGGGGTGTTGCATGATCACACTGTAGGGGCGCGCCCGGCTTGCCGCCAGCGGCGTGCGACAGGCCGTCATTTTCACGGTATGGAAGGCGCTGGCGGGACGAAAAACGCTGATCTGGAACAAGATTTCTTTTCTTGTAATGTGCGCAAGCCGTCCTATACTGAATACCTCAGTCTCGCAAGGAGGGCAACATGCTTTTGTTTGCAGATACCGGGGATCAATCGCTATCCCCCTCTGACCATCAAATCACGCGCCAGCGTAGCGCCACGCAGTCCTGCGCCGAGCCCGTCGGCGCGCCATCGGCGATACCGCCGATCATCATCACCCCATTCAACTACCATGCACCGCTGCCGGCCATCGACCCGCGCTGGGTGCCGCCCGGTCCTCCGCTGACCTGGCCCAGCCGGCCTGCCATGTCCATGTGTTGAGGTGGCTATAAAGCGTTGCCGTCCATGCGATGGCTGGTTGTGAAAAAAGCCCGCGTCGCGGGCTTTGGCTTGCGCATGGCCGCGTTATGACGCTTTGCGGCGCAGCATGAAACCCAGCAGGCCCAGACCGGCCAGCAGCATGGCGTATGTTCCCGGTTCCGGCACGGCGGCGATGTAGGCGTGGTTGTCGCTTTCAAACGCGTTCGTGTTCGGCGAATGGAAGGCGACCGAGGTGAATTTCGCTCCTTCGCCAGCCCAGGCGTTGATATACAGGCCGACGGACTGGTCGCCATTCGGGCTGACGCCGCCCAGGGCGGCCATTTGCGAACCGGTCAGAATGACTGTGCTGCTGTCGCCCATGGTGAAGACGATGCTGTTGTACGTGTCGGGCGATCCCATGTAAAAGCCAAAATAGCTGAGTCCGCCACTGAAGGTGGCCGTGCCTGGCGTGATCTGGCCATCCGAGACGCCGACGGAATAGAAGGCCGTCAAGTCATTCGGCGGTTGCGCGGCATAGCTGGGGTGGTTGCTGGTAAACACGGCACCCGTGTAGTTGCTTGGTAGTAAGCCATCGTTGAAGTTGATCGTCGTGGCGCCTGCGACCGAGGTGACAAGGCCTTCCCCTGCCAGTGCCGTGCCGCCGGCAGTGAAGGTGGGGACGGCGCTTGCGGTACCTGCGGCGACCGTCAGCGTGGCCAGGGCCAGCGTAGTCAAGATTTTCATGTTGAGTCCCTCTAGTATGTTTATATGTATATTGTGTACAGCGGTCATGACCGAAAGGAGTGCCTGGCGTGGCGATGCGTGCGGCGTGCAGGGGCGAGGGGCGTCGCATTGGGAAAATTTCTTGTGGCCAAGCATTACTAAATGCAATATTTGAAATATAAAAAACACAATTCAGATTGCAAATTAATAATAGGTTTACTTGAGCAATATCAAAGGCCGATTGCTAGAGTAAGTGTTCTAATTTGTATCCTTGCCTTATCGCCGGGATCGTCTATGGCGGGCAGCTCTTTACCTCAAGGCAAGGCGGCACGGGCGGGCGTTTTCGACTATCATGCTAGCCCCGACCTTCCATCACGAGCACCGCCATGAGTACCGATTTTCCCGACTTTTCCGACGAAGCAGCCGAGCAAGACAATGACGCCCCGGTCCAGGAGCCGCGCCTGTGGGTAGGCAATGGCTGGACGGCGCGCGTGATCAAGAACGAGGAAGATGAAGGCTGGGCCGTGGCCATGATCAAGGATGGCGAACCGGAGCCAGCGCTGGTGGGCCCATGGACCATGGGCCGCGACAAGAAAAACCCGAAGCCGCTCGACGTCAACGCGTTCAACACGCTGGTCAAGACGGCGTCGGAAGTGCTGCGCCGCCACGAGCAGCAGCTGCATGCGCAATTGCACAAGAACCTGTTCGTCGCCACCGACGAGGGGCAGATCAAGGTGATGTTCGACATCGTGCCCGACGAAGACCATCCGTACGCGGAACTGAGCGCCTACGACGCCGACGGCGAACAGATTGCCAAGGTGCGCACCTCGGCCGCCTTCAAGTTCAACGCCACATCAGCGGCGAACTGGATCGAAGGCGGCTACCGCCGGCCTTGACAGGCGTAGGTCGGATTAGGCCTGAAAGGCCGTAATCCGACGCCACCACCAGCGTCAATAATGTGCCGGATTACGCGCTTGCGCGCTCATCCGACCTACCTCTTGCGGCATACGCCAGCCGGTACAGCAGCGGCAGCACCAGCAGGGTCAATGCCGTCGAAGATAAAATGCCGCCGATCACCACGGTGGCCAGCGGACGCTGCACTTCAGCGCCCGTGCCCGTGGCAATGGCCATCGGCACGAAACCCAGCGAGGCCACCAGCGCCGTCATCAGCACGGGCCGCAAGCGCGTGATGGCCCCTACGCGTATCGCCTCCTGCAAGGGCATGCCCTGTTCGCGCAACTGGCGGATATAGGCGATCATCACCAGGCCGTTCAGCACGGCCACGCCGGACAGGGCGATGAAGCCGACTGCGGCCGAGATCGACATGGGAATGCCGCGCAGCCACAGGGCGACGATGCCGCCCGTCAAGGCGAACGGGATGCCGCTGAACACGAGCAAGCCATCCTTCACATTGCCGAACATGGCGAACAGCAAGACGAAGACGAGGGCCAGCGCCACCGGCACCACCAGCTCCAGGCGTTTCGTGGCCGACTGCAATTGCTCGAACTGGCCGCCCCAGCTGGTCCAGTAGCCGGCGGGAATGGCCACCTGCGCTTGCAGCTGCTGCGTGGCGTCGGCCACGAACGAGCCGATGTCGCGCCCGCGCACGTTGGCGCTGATGACGATGCGGCGCTTGCCGTCTTCGCGGCTGATCTGGTTCGGCCCCGGCGCCACTTGCAGGCTGGCCACTTCGCCGAGCGGGATGAAGCGCGCGCGGCCTTCCGCCGCCGCGCCCAGGGGCAGGGCGATGGGCAGGCGTTTGAGCTGCTCCAGGTCGCTGCGCAGGCTGTCGGGCAGGCGCACGACGATGTCGAAGCGGCGGTCGCCCTGGAACAGGGTGCCCGCCTCTTGCCCGCCGATGGCCGTGGCAATTGCCGCCTGCACGTCGGCAATGTTGAGGCCGTAGCGGGCCGTCTGCTCGCGGTCGATCTGCACCGTCAGCATGGGCAGCCCCGTGGTCTGCTCGACTTTTACCTCTGTCGCGCCCGGTATCTTGCCCAGCACGCCGGCGATCTTCGCCGCCGTGCCGTCGAGCACGCCCATGTCGTCGCCGAACAGTTTGACGGCCACGTCGCTGCGCACGCCGGAAATCAGTTCATTGAAGCGCAGCTGGATCGGCTGCGAAAACTCGTAGTTGTTGCCCGGCAAGCTGGTGGCCGTCGCTTCGATTTCCGCCAACAATTGCTCGCGCGATTTCCCGGGTTGCGGCCACTGGTCGCGGGGCTTGAGCATGATGTAGCCGTCGGAAATATTCGGCGGCATGGGGTCGGACGCGATCTCGGCCGTTCCCGTGCGGGCGAACACGCGCGCGATTTCCTTGTGGTTTGCCATCAGCTTGCGTTCCAGCTGCTGCTGCATGGCCAGCGATTGCGTCAGGCTGGTGCCGGGGATGCGCAGGGCCTGGATGGCGATGTCGCCCTCGTTCAGGCTGGGCACGAATTCGCTGCCCATGCGCGTGGCCAGCAAACCCGACAGCACGACGGCCACGGCCGCGCCCGTCAGCACGACGGGCGTGTTGCGCATCACCTTGTCCAGCAGCGGCGCATACCAGCGCTTGGCCGCGCGCATGATGGCGTTTTCCTTTTCCGCCACCTTGTTGCCGATAAACAGCGCCACGGCGGCCGGGATGAAGGTGATCGACAGCAGCATGGCGCCCAGCAAGGCGATGACGACCGTCAGGGCCATCGGCGTAAACATGCGGCCTTCCACGCCCGTGAGGGCGAAGATGGGCAGGTACACGACCATGATGATCAGCTGGCCATACAGCAGGGGGCGTCGCGCTTCTTGCGATGCTGCAAACACTTCGTGAAAACGTTCCTGCAAGGTCAACGGCCGTCCCAGTTTCTGCTGAGCATGGGCCAGGCGGCGCACGCAGTTTTCCACGATCACCACGGCGCCATCGATGATGATGCCGAAGTCCAGCGCGCCCAGGCTCATCAGATTGGCGCTCACATGGTATTGCACCATGCCCGTAAACGTGAACAGCATGGCCAGCGGAATCACCATGGCCGTGATGACGGCCGCGCGGATATTTCCCAGGAACAGGAACAGGATGGCGATCACCAGCACGGCGCCTTCGAGCAGGTTTTTCTTCACCGTATTGATCGCCTTGTCGACGAGCACCGTGCGGTCATACACGGTGACGGCGTGCACGCCTTTCGGCAGGCTGCGGTTGATCTCCAGCATCTTCTTGTCGACGGCTTGCGAGACGGCGCGGCTGTTCTGGCCGATCAGCATGAAGACCGTGCCGAGCACCACTTCACGGCCGTTTTCCGTGGCCGCGCCCGTGCGCAGCTCGCGCCCCAGCACCACGTCGGCCACGTCGCGGATGCGGATCGCCACGCCCTGCACATTGGCGACGACGATGTTGCCGATGTCGTCCTTGGACGCCACCTGGCCCGGCGCGCGTATCAGCAGCTGCTCGCCCTGCCTTTCGATGTAGCCGGCGCCCACATTGCTGTTGTTGCGCTCGAGCGCCGTCACCACGTCTTGCAGGCTGATGCCGTAGGCGGCCAGTTTTTCCGGATACGGCGCCACCTGGTATTGCTTGGCGTAACCGCCGATGGCATTGATTTCCGTGACACCCGTGACATTGCGCAACTGCGGCTTGATGATCCAGTCCTGGATTTCGCGCAAGTCCGTCGGCGTGTAAGGCGTGCCATCGGGCTTTTTCGCGCCGTCCTGCGTTTCCACCGTCCACAGGTAGATTTCGCCGAGGCCCGTGGAGACGGGCCCCATCTTCGGCGTGATGCCGGCGGGCAGACTTTCCTTGGCTTCCTGCAAGCGCTCGTTGATCATCTGGCGCGCAAAATAAATGTCCGTGCCATCCTTGAAGATCACGGTGACTTGCGACAGGCCATAGCGCGACAGCGAACGCGTCTGTTCCAGGTTGGGCAAGCCGGCCATGGCCGTCTCGATGGGGAACGTCACGCGCTGCTCGGTTTCCAGCGGCGAATAGCCGGCGGACTGGGTATTGATTTGCACCTGCACATTGGTGATGTCGGGCACGGCGTCGATGGGCAGCTTTTGATAGCTGTAGATGCCCAGGCCAGCCATGGCGGCCACGGCCAGCATCACCAGCCAGCGCTGGTCGATGGCGAAGCGGATCAAGCGTTCAAACATGATGGTTTCCTTTGGCTTGACGTGATCAGTGTTCGTGGCCGGCGGAGTCCTTGCCCAGCTCGGACTTCAGGACAAAACTGCCTTGCGCCGCGTACGGCGTGCCGGCGGCAAGCCCCTGCTTGATGTGCGTCAAGGTGCCATCGCTGCGGCCCAGCACGACGGGCGTGGCCTGGTAGCCATCTTTCACCTGCACGAAGACGACGGGCTTGTCTTCCACCGTCTGGATGGCCGTGCTGTGCACGGTGACGGGCGCGTCCGCTTCGCCGGAGACCACTTCCACCGTGACGAAGAGGCCCGGGCGCCAGGCCATGTCCGGGTTCTGCAAGCTGATGCGTGCCTTGGCCGTGCGCGTCTGCTCGCCCAGCAGCGCGCCCACATAGGTGATCGTGCCTTGCGCGCTGGCATCGAAGGCGGACGCTTTCACTTCCGCCTTGCCTCCCATGCGCACGGTGGCCAGGTCTTTCGCCGGCACGGCGATTTCCGCCCACACGGTCGACAGGTCGGAAATGACGAAGATGTTCGCGTCTTCCTTGACGGCCTCGCCCAGGGTGATGTGTTTTTCCAGCACCATGCCGTCGAACGGCGCGCGGATGTCGTAGCGGTTCAGCGGACCCTTGCTGGCCCCGGTCCCGGCGCCGCTGGCGCCCAGCGCGCTGAGCTTTTGCTGCGCGTTCTGCACGGCGATTTCCGCCTCGCGCCACGCTTGCTGCGCCTGCAGGTAATCCTGTTCGGCCGAGATTTTCTCGCGCCACAGTTTTTCTTCGCGCTCATACGTGGAACGGGCCAGCGACAGCCGCCGCTGCGCCGACAGCAGTGCGCTGCGCTGTTCCGACAGTTCCGTGCTGGCGATGACGGCCAGCACTTGCCCCTTTTTGACCAGCTGGCCCAGGTCGGCGTGCACGGCTTCCACCACGCCGGCCAGACGGGGCACGACGTGGGCCGTGCGGTCTTCATTGAAACGGATTTCGCCGGGCAGGGCGACCGTCGTCTTGATGCGGCCGGGCGCGGCCGTCGCGATGACGACGCCGGCTGCCTTGCTTTGGGCCGCCGTCAATTCCAGCTTGCCTTCCACTTCATCGTGGCCGTGTTCGTCTTTCTTTTCAGCATGTGCTTCCGCCTTGACGGCAGGGGCAGGAGGAGCGCTGGACTTGCCCGTGCCGAGGATGAGGATGGCCAGCACGATGCCGGCGGCGGCGATGGAGACGATGGCGATCGCCTGTTTCTTGTTCAATGTGATGTTCATGGAGGGTATTCCTTACAGGGGAGCTGGTGTGCCCAGCAGGCGCTCGATGTCGGCGGCGGCGTGCTGCGCTTCCGTCAGCGCGCGCAGGTATTGGTTTTTGGCTTGCAGCAAGGTGCGCTGGGCATCGAGCACGTCGAGGAAGGCGAACTTGCCAAACTCGAAGCCTTTGCTGGCCGCGTCGTAGGCGCTCTGGGCGCCGGGCAATATGTCCTGGCGCAAGCTTTCCACGTCGAGCCGGGCCGTGGCCAGGCGTTCGCTAGCGGCGGCCACGGCCGTTTGCACGGCGATGCGGGCGGCAGCCAGCTCGTCGCTGGCCTTGTCGCTGCGGCGCAGTGCGTCGAGCTTGTTGCCGGCATTGCGGTCGAACAGGGGCAGCGGCAAGGCCAGGCCGATGATGGCCTGGTTGCGGCCCAGCTCTTCCGAACGCTTCATGCCGATACTGAGCGTGACGTCGGGCGTGGCGCGCCGCTGTTCCACGTCCAGCATGGCTTGCCGCTGGGCCAGCGCGCTGTGCGCCTGGCGCACGGCCGGGGCTTGCTCCAGGCGCGCCGCCAGTTCGCTGGCCGGGGGCAGCTCGGGCACGGTTTCCAGGCGTCCTTCGGCGACACTGAAGCGTGGCGTGGCGTTGCCCCACAGGGCGGCCAGGCGCTTGCGGGCGCTGGCCAGTGTGCTGCGGGCCAGGTTCAGCTCCAGCCGCACGCTCGCTTCGGCGACCCTGGCGCGGGTTTCCTCGACGGGCGAAGCCTTGCCGGCTGTCACCCGGCGCGCCGTGATGTCGCTGGCGCGCGCGGCCAGCGCCTGCGCGCTGTCGGCCAGGCGCAAGCCTTCCTGCGCCGCCAGCACGTCGACAAAGGCGGAAGTCACGGCGGCGCGGGTTTCCGCCTGCTGCAGTGACAGGCCCGCTTGCGCCAGGTCTGCGCCGCGCTGGGCGACGGCGGCGCGCGCCCCCCGCTTGCCGCCCAGTTCGATGAGCTGGTTGAGCTGCACGGTGGTGCTGCGCGTGGCGCGCCGCGTGTCTTCCAGCACGGTTTGCAGTTCCGGATTGGGCAGGGCGCGCGCCTGTTGCAGGGCGCCCCCTTGCGCCGCCAGTTCATGGCGGGCAGCGGACAAAGTGGCGTTGCCGCCCTCGGCCAGCAGCAGCGCGGCAGGCAAGGTCAGGGGGCCGGCAGTCTCCTGTGGAGCTTGCGCATGGACAAAGTTGCCAGCCAGCAGGCCAGCGGAGAGTAATAACAGATAGATGGATCGGTACATCGAATTCTCCAAAAGCATGGAAAAGAATTCGACGGGACGCGCAGGCTGGCGCCTGGCTTACTGCGAAAAGTGATTGAAACGCCCCGTCGGCCTAGGTGGCCGACGACCAGTCAGGGCGCTTGGGAGCGTCCGGGATGTGGGAAGCGTAAAAGAAGGGGGAAGTGTCCGCATTCACGGAGGCCGTGTCGCCGACGGGCAGGCTGGAGCCGGCCGGCAGCCACGCATGGCCGATGCCATGGCAGACATTGCAATCGCTGTGCGGCTGGCCTTTTTTCTGCTGCTCAGCTTTATCGCCGGCGGGTTTTTTGTCCGCATCGGCCTTGTGCTGGTGGCTGTGGTGGCCCAGGTGCTGCGCCGCCTTGCCTTCCTCGTGCAGGCAATACGCGCTCGCCGCAGCCCAGGACATCTGGAGCGGAAGCACGAACAGCAGCAAAATGAGGAAGAATCGGCGCATGGTGACGGCTATTGTACAGAAAGGCGGGCGGCCGTGCTGCGCTTAGCGCGGCTGGGCGCGCCACGCCTTCAGCTGCGCGGCGATGGCCTTGCCCTGGAACAGCTGCGGCTCGGAATGCTCTTCCGTCTCCATGCCGCCTTCGCCGAAGTCGGCCGCTTCACGGGCCTGCACCAGCACCTTGGCCTTGTCGAAGGCTTCGGCAAAGCCGGCGCTCTTTGGCAGCGCTTCCTTGAAATACGCTTCGCTGAAGTAGGTAAAATCGTTCTGGTCGTCGCAGCCGAACGAGGTGCGGTCGCTGCGCGCGGCCGTGATGATGAGGGTGTTGTCATCCTTTAGTGGCGCAATGAAGCCGCCCGCATAGCAGGCCGAGATCACGATGACTTTCCAGCGGATGCCGCTGTGCTTGAGCATGGACGCCAGCTCTTGCGCGGGCAGGCTGTGCAGGTCCATGCCGTTTTGCGCCAGCGCCAGTTCGTGCTCGGGCGAGCCGTGGCTGGTGAGGAACAAAAACAGGATGTCGTTGGCCTTGTCCATCTTCGCGCCCAGCGCGTCGAGGCTGGCGGCTATGCTGGTGCGCGTGGCCATCGGCTGTTGCGCCACCGTGTTGCGGCTGTTGACGAGCATCAAGGAACGCCCTACGGTGCCATAGTCGCGGTCGAACTGGCGCTGCACGAAGGCCGTTTCGCGGTGAAACACTTCCTGCGCGCCATCGCCGGCCACGCCCAGCAGATACAGATTGATCTTTTTCGCCGCGTCGCGCGGTAGTACACCGGCCAGGCTGCGTTCCAGCAAGGATTGCTGGCCGTACAGGGCCAGCTCGATATTGTCGCGCGTGAGCTTGTCCAGGGCCGGGTCGTCCAGCTGGCCTTCCGTCCAGTTGCCGCTGTCTTCGCGCCGTCCGTCCGCCTGCGCCACTGCATAGCGCAGCACGCCCTTGCCGTCGAACTGGCCATTCTTGAAGCCGCCCCGGTATTCGTCGCCGTCGGCCGTGCGCAGCACGCCTTCGCCTTCGAATTTCCAGTCTTTCAGCTCGCCTTCGTAATGGATGCCGTCGCTGGTGGTGACTTTCGCCTTGCCCTGCACCTGGCCCTGGACGAATTCGCCTTCGAAGACGGTGCCGTCCGTGTCGGTCAGCTTGCCGGCGCCGTGCGGGCGCCAGTGCTTGAAATGGCCTTCAAAGGTGGCGCCGTCGGCGCCCTGGAAGCGGCCTTGCCCCTCGAAGCTGCCCTTGACGAAGCTGCCCGCATAAATCTCGCCCTTGGGCGAGGTGTAGCGGCCGATGCCGTCGAAGGCACCCTGGCGGAAGGCGCCCGTGTATTCGACGCCGGACGCCTGGCGCAGCTTGCCCTGGCCGGAAAACACGCCGCGCGCGAAGCCCCCTTCGTAAAACGCGCCGCTCGCGTATTCGAGCCGGCCCTGGCCATGCATCTTGCCCGCGACGAGGGGGCCGAAATAGCGTCCGCCATCGGCCGTTTCCGCCGCCGGCGCCTTGGCTGGCGCGGCGCACAGCGGCGGCATGCCCAGCGCGGCAAAGGCCAGCAGGCCGGCGAGGGTGTAGGGGCGAAGCGAGGCGCGTAGCGTGGCAGTCATGAGGACGGTCTGGTCTGTAGGAAGGGGCCTAGTCTGCCACTGTATTGCCATCGTGGCAAATGCGCGCGTGGCGTGTGTTGCTCTGTTTCAAGGCAAGATTCTCCGTTTTATGCCGTGCCAAGGCTGGGCTGAACTGATAATATTGATTTTCAGAACATATACTTGCACAAGGTACATAGTCACCCATGGAAAGCCGTCTCAGCCGCCTGGAAGCCGTCCAGACCGTGTTGCTGGAAATCGGGCAGCGCTCGAGCACCTGCAGCGATATCAGTGAATTCCTGCAGGCGGTGCATGCAGCCTTGGGGCGCATCATGTATGCGGCGAACTTTTACGTGGCGCTCAGCGACCGTGACGATGGCCTCGTGCGCTTTCCCTATTTTGTCGACGAGTTCGACGCCGCGCCCGACCCGGACGAGGGCGTGCGCCTGGCCAGCGCCGCGCAGTCGCCCACGGCCTGGGTCATCGTCAACCGCAAGCAACTGGTGATGACGGCCGACGACGACGCCATGCGCGCCATCGGCGGCGGCGCCTGGGGCGGCGGCACGGCGGCCGAGCACTGGATCGGCTGTCCGCTGCTGGACCAGCAGCACCAGGTGCTGGGCGCCATCGTTATCCAGAGCTATGACGCGCAGCACCGTTTCAGCCTGGAAGACCAGGCCCTGTTCGCGCTGATCGCCACGCACGTATCGAGCGCGCTGCAAGGCATGCAAAGCATGGACCGGCTGGAAAAGGCGGTGCAGGAGCGCACGGCCCTGCTGGCGCACGAGGTGGCCGAGCGGCGCCGCGCGGAAAACCTGCAGCATGCGCTGTATGAAATCGCCAACCTGTCGGCGCAGGCTTCCGATGCGACGACCCTGTACGCGCGCCTGCACGCCATCATCAGCGAACTGGTGACGGCAAAAAATTTCCTCATCGCCCTGTATCACCCGGACAACAAGGACATCACGATCCCGTATTTCGTCGATGAAAAGGATGCGCAGGCGCCCGTGAAACGCTTTCATTACGGCATCGGCATGAGCTCGTATGTGCTGGCGCGCCGGCAAGCCTGTCTGCTGGATGCAGGCAGCTATGCGGCGCTGGTGGCCAGCGGCGAAATGGACGAGCCGCTGGGCAATGTCGGCATCGCCAGCTGGATGGGCGCGCCCATGCTGCTGGGCGACCGGAAATATGGCGTGATCATCGTGCAAAGCTACGACACGTCCGTCGTATATGGCCAGGCGGAACTGGACGTGCTGGCCTTCATGGCCAGCCATGTGGCCGTGGCGATGGCCCGCATCCAGGCCGACAACGCCATGCGCCAGGCCAAGGAAGCGCTGGAAGACCAGAACGCGGCCCTGAACAGCGCCCTGAGCGCCTTGCAGGAAGCGCAGTCGGAACTGGTGCGCCAGGAAAAACTGGCCTCGCTGGGCCGCCTGGTGGCAGGCGTGGCGCATGAAATCAATACGCCGCTGGGCATTTGCGTGACGGCTACCAGCCATCTGGTGCAGGAATTGAAGCTCACGCGCGAAGACCTGGAAGGGGGCCAGCTCGATGAAGATGGCTTGCGGCAATTTTTCGATATCATCGACCAGACCCTGCGCATCATGACGACGAATACCCAGCGCGCCGCGGCGCTGGTGCGCAGCTTCAAGCAGGTGGCCGTGGACCAGTCGTCGGATGAATTGCGCAGCTTTAACTTGCGTAAATACCTCGACGAAATCCTGCTGTCGCTGCAGCCCAAGCTCAAGGGCAAGCCGATCAAGGTGGACATCGATTGCCCGCCCGAGGTGCAGCTGCGCAGCTATCCGGGCGCCGTCTCGCAGATCGTCACGAACATGGTGGTCAACTCACTCGTGCATGGCTTTGCCGAAGGCGAGCCGGGCAAGATCAAGATCAGCGTGCGGACGGCCGGCGAGATGCTGGAACTCGACTACAGCGACGACGGCATGGGCATGGACAGCGCCACCCTGGGCCAGCTGTTCGACCCCTTCTTCACGACCAAGCGTGGTTCCGGCGGCAGCGGCTTGGGCGCGCATATCCTGTACAACCTGGTGACGGGGCCGCTGGGCGGCACGGTGAAGGTGGTCAGCGCGCCGGGCATGGGATTGCATTACAAGATACGCTTTCCGCTGGAGCCACGTAGGTCGGATTAGCGGCAAGGCCGCGTAATCCGACGCCGGCGGCCAGGCTAAAAATGGCGGGCCGGAGACGCGGGCCTGAGAAAATGCCGATGGCGGCGTTGCGGCTCCTTGCCGTACATGCGTACTGTCTGCGTCGCCGCGCCTTGCCCTCGACATTTTTCAGGCCCGCTTGGCCCGGAGAGCCCAAGTTGGGGTCTTGGGCCGAAGCGTGGTTTGCTGGTGTGCGTATCGCTTAGGGGGCACTTGGCTCTTGGGTAATCCGGCCTGTTAATCCGGGAAACGTTGATTTAACGCAAGCGCTTCGTCGAGGTTCGCAATCAGCAACTCCACATACTGCGGGTCGAGGTGGCTGCCGCTCACTTCGCGCAGGTAGCCCACCACGCGTTCCAGGGGCCAGGCGTCCTTGTAGCAGCGCTTGTGCATGAGGGCGTCGAAGACGTCGGCCACGGCGGCGATGCGCGCGTATTTGTGGATGTGCTCGCCGACCAGGCCTTGCGGGTAGCCGCTGCCGTCGTATTTTTCATGGTGCTGGTGGGCGATCACGGCGGCCGCCTTCAACAGCGGGCGCTGCGAGCCGTCGAGGATGGACATGCCCACCGTCGGATGCTGTTTCATGATTTCCCACTCGGCCGCGTCGAGCTTGCCCGGTTTGAGCAGCACGGCGTCGGGCGTGGAAATCTTGCCGATGTCGTGCATGGGTGCCGCGTGGCGCAGCACCATGGTTTCCTCTTCCGACATGCCGGAGGCCTGCGCCAGCAGCTGGCACACTTCGGCCATGCGGCGCACGTGGTTGCCGCCTTCGTGCGAGCGCGATTCGACCACGTCGCCCAGGCGCAGGATCAGCTCGGCCTGGGTATCGGTGATTTCCTGCGTCAGCAGGATGTTGTCGAAGGCGATCGCCACGCCGGAACAGAAGACTTCCAGCAATTGCGCGTCGAGGTCGGAAATTTCTTCCACGCCTTTCAACACGAGCAGCGAGGCCTTGCCGCTGCTGTTGGGAAAGTAGCCCACATAGGTGTCGCCGTGCAGGCGCGAGATCTTGTTGCTCTTGGCATCGTCCAGCTGTGACAGCAGGGACGGGCTGAGGATGCCGTCGTCCGTGTCGCCGATCTGCGCGAGGATTTCATAATCCTGTTCGCCCGAGATGGCGCTGGCGCCGCGCAGGCGTAGCAGCATGCTCGTTTCCAGGCGCAGCAGGGCGACGACTTGCTGCAGCAGGCCGCTGGCGAAGTCGCGCAGGTTGCGCTGCTTGAAAATGTGCGCCGAGGCGGCGATGACGCGCTCGAGCCCCTCGCGGTAATGGAGCTGGGCCTGGCGCGCCTCTTCCACCTTCATGATGTCGCGGTAGGCGCGCAGGGCGGCAAAGGTGGTGGTGAACAGCTTGGTGCGGTCCAGTTCCGTCTTTTCCTTGTAGTCGTTGATGTCGTAGTTGACGATCACCCGTTCTTCCGGCGCCTGTCCCGGCTGTCCCGTGCGCAGCACGATGCGCGTAAACTGGTTGCCGAGGTCTTCGCGCATCCAGCGCGCCACTTCCAGGCCACTGTCTTCGCGTTCCATCACCACGTCGAGAAACACCAGCGCGATGTCTTCTTCGCGCGCCAGCACCTGCTTGGCCTCGGCGCCGCTGTACGCATGCACGAAACTCAGGGCGCGGCCTTCCAGGCGAAAACGGCTCAGCGTCAGTTTGGTGATGTCGTGGATGTCGGGTTCATCATCGACGAGCAGGACTTTCCAGGGAGGTAACTTGGGTGAGGCTGAAGACAAAAATGACATAAGGGCGAGTTCCGCTAAAAGGCATAACTGACGCAATGCTGAGACGCCCGCGCCAGGCTTGCCTGTGCGCCACTACTGGCGTTGCGCGTTTTTCGGGCGCATTTTATCGATTGTAGACTGACAGCCAAGTATTAACAACAAGCAAGAATAATTGACTAAATTCATGCAACATGCATATCAAAAAAGCACTTTAAATCCACGCTGGCGACACGATGTATACTTTATCGCTTAGGCAACTATATTTTCAAGACAATACTTTGTTTTAATTAATATTGCCAATGAATCTGGAAAAAAAGTCTGTGTCTGCGCCATGTTCGTTACACGGCGCAAGAAAAGTAACAATGTATTAGTTTCTCTTTAGAATGAAACACATCGCGCTATATTAAAACGTAAAGAATGGCCGGAGCGCCATCCACATTCCTGAAAGGACTCATCATGAAAACGACGCGTACCTTCATTGCTGGTCTTGCCTTGCTGGCGAGCACCGCCGCCTGGGCGGGCACGGAAGTGCATTTCACCAAGCCGGAACAATTCACGGACCTGTCTTTCGATCAGACGGAGCGTGAGAAAGTGCTCAAGGACTTGACGGCGCATTTCGAGAAACTGGGAGAGTCGCTCAAGCCTGGGCAAACCCTGAAGATCGATGTGACGGATCTGGACATGGCTGGCCGTGAAAATCCCGCCATGCGCTCCACCCAGGATTTCCGCGTGATGACCGGCGGGGCCGATTGGCCGCGCATGCGCCTGCACTATGTGCTGGAGCAAGATGGCAAGGTCATCGCCAATGCCGATGCAGCCCTGTCCGATATGTCCTATCTGACGCGCATCAACCGCTATTCCAGCGGCGACAAGCTGCGTTACGAGAAACAGATGATCGATGACTGGTTTGCCGACACCTTCAAGACGCAAAAAAAGCCATCAATGCGTAAATAAGTTGCCAGCAAGGTGAGATGCGGGTCAGGACGTTATTTGTCTTTTTTGATATATTGCGCTACAGAAATTCCCATTTGATGTATATTTAAGCAAGGTGCCGCGATGAATGGCATTTCGGAGCTTGCCCGCTTGTAAGACTTTTTGAAAGGGATACTGTATGCGCATTTCGAGAGCGACGAAAACCTGGATAGCCGCCGTGATGCTGGTAGCCAGCAGTAGTGCTTTTGCCGGCGTTGAAGTGACTTTTGCCAAGCCGGAAGAGTTTTCAGATTTGCCGTTCAAACCGCATGACCGACAAGATGTGCTGAAGGGTTTAGAAGAACATTTTCAGTTCCTCGGCAAGCGCTTGCGGCCGGGACAGGAACTGAAGATAGAAGTCACCGATGTCGATATGGCGGGACGCGAAGAGCCGGGACGCCATGGTGGCCGTGACCTGCGCGTGCTGAATGGACAAAGTGACTGGCCGCGCATGCGTCTGCGTTATGTGCTCGAGCAAAATGGCAAGGTCATTGCCAGTGGCGAATCCGCCATGTCCGATATGGCGTATCTGCAGCGTCTCAATCGCTATTCCAGCGGTGACGCGTTGCGCTATGAAAAGCAGTTGATCGATGATTGGTTTAAAAGCGCCTTTGATATCACTCCCAAGGGCCGCAGCAATCCGGTAAGCTCCTTGACACCGCCGCAAGTTCAGGGCAAGTAGGCACCCTCGATCCGCGCCAGCTCGCCGTTCTGCCGCATGGCAAGCAGGGCGGCATTCATCTTCTGGATGAAATCGGCCTTGTAGGCGGGCGTATTGCGCGCGCTGTAGGCGATGTAGGTGGCTTCGGACGACAATTCCAGCACTTCGTGCAATTGAAAGCCGTAACTGGCCAGTTCGGCGCCCAGCTGGCGCGCCGTGTGGCGCGCCGCGCCGCGGTCGCTGGCGTAGCAATCGATGCGCCGCAAGGCCAGTTTTTTCAGGTTGGCTTCATTGCCCTTGGCCGCTTCCAGGCGCAGCAGCCCCTCGCGGGCCGGCGCCATCAGTTTTTCCGAGAGCAAAAAACCTGTATTGACGCCGATGGTCAGGCCGGCAAAGTCGGCGGGAAACCGCGTGCGCGGCGTGCGCATGACGGCATCATGGCAAAACAGGACCACTGATTCGCGGTACAGCATGGCCGAATACGGTTGCACGTACGGCCGTTGCGTCTTGCGTCCGGGTGGAAACAGGCCGAAAACCTGGCCCTTTTCCAGCGCGGCTAGCCCCCGTTTCCAGGGGCGTGGCTGGAGTTCCAGCTGGTAATCGGGCATCGCACTGGCTGCCAGGCGCAGGATGTCGACATACATGCCCTTGAAAACGCCGTTTTCCACATAGCTGTACGGTGCATAATCGTCGTCGCCGTACAGGATGACGGTTTGCGGCGCGGCATGGCCGATGCCGGGTGCCGCCATCGCGCAGGCGGCCAGCAGGCAGGCGCCGGTGTGGCGCAGGTTAATTTTGCATGACATCCTGATAAGCATACAGGATGATGGCCAGAATGTACCGCGCCTCAGTCGATCCAGTTTACCTGTGGGAACTTGCTGCCGAAATCTTCCGCCATGGGCACGACCTGGCTGAGCTTATAGTTGAAGAACACAAAACCGGACTTGGCCATGGCGATCAGGGTGTTGTCGCGCGGGCGCGTGATGCGGAAGGTGATGTCGCCGCCATACTTGTTGAAATCCATGACGCCCACTTCGAACAGCAGCTGGTCGCGTGCATGGGCTTCGGCGCGGTAGGTGGTGGCCAGGTCGGTGACGATGATGCCGGTGCCGTCCGCTTCGATGTCGCGCACGCCATATTCGAACAGGAAGCGGGCGCGCGCCTCGGAAATCATGGAAATCATGGAATCGTTGCCGAGATGGTTGCCGGCATTGATGTCCGTCGTGCGTACCGTCAGTTGCGAGGAATAGCAGTACTGGTCTTCAGGAAATTCAAGTTTCAAACGGGCCATGGTGTTCTCTTGGTCTGATGCGCAGGGCGCGGCGGAAATGTCAATTCTAGCCGGTTCCCCGCGTCCCGTCGAAAAATGCCCTCAGCCGCGTGCGTGCCGTCCGCTTCACTGGCACGCAGGTTTGCGTACGCCTATTTACGGACGATCTTGTACACCTTGCCCGTGCCGCTCAGCATGTACAGCTCGTTTTGACCATCCTGGCCAAACGACAGGATGTTACCCACGTTCGTGATGCCCCAGTCTGTCACGGCCGATGCCGTGCCATTGCTGTAGCTGAAACTCTTCAGCCAGCCGCTGCAATAGTCCGAATACAGGTACTGCCCCGCCAGCTCCGGCAAGGCCGCCCCCCGGTACACATAGCCGCCCGTGATCGAGCAGCCGCCGGCCGCATCGTGGCCGTATTCGATGGCGGGCAAGACCAGCCCCGCCTGGTTGCAGCTGGCACTGTTGTAGCAGTGCGCGCCTTCCATGATGTTCCAGCCATAGTTGTTGCCCGCCTGGCCCACGGGACGCACATCGACCTCTTCCCAGTTGCCCTGGCCCACGTCGGCGAGGTACAGCAGCTGGGCCGGCACATCGAAAGCGTAGCGCCACGGGTTGCGCAAGCCGTAGGCCCAGATTTCAGGGCGCCCGCCTGCCGCCGCAAATGGGTTGCCCGGCGGAATGGCATACGGTTGGGCGACGCTGCTGGCGTTGACGTCCAGGCGCAGCAGTTTTCCCAAGAGCACGTTGGTGTTTTGCGCATTGCCGGGCGGATCGCCCGCGCTGCCGCCATCGCCCGTGCCCGCATACAGATAGCCGTCCGGTCCAAAGCTGAGCAAGCCGCCATAGTGGTTGCTGAACGTGGGGTGGGCCATCGTCAGGATGGTCAGCGCGGACAGGGGATCGGCCACGTTGGCGTTGCCAGCCGACACTTGCCGCCGCTCGATGACAATATCGCCGGCCAGGTTGGTGTAATACAGGAAGAAATAGCCGTTGCTGGCGTATTGCGGATGGAAGGCCAGCGACAGCAAGCCCCGTTCGCCGCTCGTGGTGGTGAGCGTACTGATGTCGAGGAAGGGCGTGGCCAGCAGGTTGCCATTTTGCATCACGCGGATGCGGCCGGCCCGTTCGATGATGAACAAACGGCTGTCGCCGGGCGGCGCCGTGAGGAAGATGGGCGCGCTCAAGCCGCTGGCCACTTCCTGCAGCCCCAGGGCCAGCGGCGTGGCGGCCGCATACAGGACGCTGGCGCTGGCCGTCGCCCCCGCATTGACTTGCACCTGCTGCGTGACGGGCGTGGGCGCCAGCGTCCCCGTGCCTTGCGCCACGCTGGCGGCGCTGAGCGTGTAGGCGCCGGGCGCCAGGCCGGTGAGCGTGGTGCTCGCCGTCAGCGCCTTGCTGTATGACGCGGGACCGCCCACCGTGACGGCGCCCGCCACGCCGGCCGGCAAGCCGCCGATGCTGACATTCAGGCTGCCGGTGCCGGCGGCAGGCGGATGGTGGCCGCCGCCCCCGCCACACGATGCCAGCAGGCTCAGGCAGCAGGCCAGCAGCAAAGCTGGCCAGGCAGGGGAAAGCCGGGATAGGAAGTGGCGCATGTCAGTCTCCTGCGGGAACGATGAAACGGCTGCACGGTATGACACTAGGTTTGCTGCAAGAATGCGCGCTTTGGCGTCGGCACGATTGAGCTTGCGCAAGCGTACGCCTCGCATGGGGCACGCTTCCGTGCGCTGCTGCACGGTACGGCGGCATCGGACAAATGCGCCGCGTTTTCAGACAAGCGCGGGTCCAGCGGTACCGCCGCGCCCGCAACCGCCCGATAATGGCGCATCTGAAACCGAGCAGGAATGACACACATGAAAACCAAAGCCGCGATTGCCTGGAAGGCGGGCGCCCCGCTGACCATCGAAGAAGTCGACCTGGCCGGCCCACGCGCCGGCGAAGTACTGGTCGAGCTGAAAGCCACGGGCATTTGCCATACCGATTACTACACCCTGTCCGGCGCCGATCCGGAAGGCATCTTCCCCGCCATCCTCGGCCATGAAGGCGCCGGCGTCGTCGTCGACGTGGGCCCGGGCGTGAGCACCCTGAAAAAGGATGACCACGTCATTCCCCTGTACACGCCGGAATGCCGCCAGTGCAAGTTCTGCCTGTCGCAAAAGACGAACCTGTGCCAGGCCATCCGTTCCACGCAGGGCCGCGGCCTGATGCCGGACGCCACCAGCCGCTTCTCGCTGAATGGCCAGCCGCTGTTCCACTATATGGGCACATCGACCTTCTCGAACTACATCGTCGTGCCGGAAATCGCTCTCGCAAAAATCCGCTCCGACGCGCCGTTCGACAAGGTGTGCTACATCGGCTGCGGCGTGACGACGGGCGTGGGCGCCGTGCTGTTCTCGGCGAAGGTCGAGGCGGGCGCCAACGTGGCCGTGTTCGGCCTGGGCGGTATCGGCCTGAACGTGATCCAGGCGGCGAAGATGGTCGGCGCCGACAAGATCATCGGTATCGACATCAACCCGGCGCGCCAGGCCATCGCCCGCAAGTTCGGCATGACGCATTTCATCAACCCGAACGAGGTGGAAAACGTCGTCGACGCCATCGTGCAGCTGACGGATGGCGGCGCCGATTACTCGTTCGAATGCGTGGGCAACACGACCCTGATGCGCCAGGCGCTCGAGTGCACGCACAAGGGCTGGGGCAAGTCTTTCATCATCGGCGTGGCGGCGGCCGGCCAGGAAATTTCCACGCGGCCATTCCAGCTGGTGACGGGGCGCGAATGGCGCGGTTCGGCCTTTGGCGGCGCGCGGGGACGCACGGATGTGCCGAAGATCGTCGACTGGTATATGGAAGGCAAGCTCAATATTGACGACCTGATCACGCACCGCCTGAAGCTGGAAGACATCAACCAGGGCTTCGACCTGATGAAAAGCGGCGAATCAATCCGTTCCGTCGTGTTGTACTAATTTCATCGGATGTACTCATTGCGCAACACTTGACGGACGGGGCAGGGCGGCAGGCTGTACTTCGCCGCCTGCCCCTGCTAGTGTGAAGACATCCGCCTTGCTTTGGGAGCCGTCCATGTTTGCCACTGCCTACCTCGCGACCTTGCGCCGCATGCTGCCCGTCTTCCTCGGCGCGGCCCTGTCTTCCCTGCTGGCCTTGTGGTGGAGCAATGCCGCCAGCCTTGCCACGCCCGCCATCTGGCTGGCGCTGCTGGCCACGTATCTGCTGTGCGCACTGCTGTTTACACCGCTGGCCCGTCAGAGCCGCCAATTGGCCACGCGCCACGTGCGCCACGGCAAGCCGCGCTGACGTCCTAGCGCGCCGTGCTGGAAAAGCGCTCGCGGTAGTCGCGCGGCGTGATGGCTAGTTTCTTTTGAAACAGGCGGCGCAGCCTCTCCTCGCTATGCAAGCCCGCCTGCACGGCCACCTGTTTTAAGGAGGACACATTGTCCTCCAGCAAGCGACGCGCCACTTCGAAGCGGGCCGTGTCGATGAATTCCGTGGGACTGGTGCCCGTTTCGCGCTGGAACACGCGCGTAAAATTGCGCTCGCTCATGGCCAGCCTGGCCGCCAGCAGCGGTACGGTGAGCTCTTCGGCAAGATGCTCCATGATCCAGCCCTGCAACTGGCGGATGGTCGGATGCGTCGTCATCTGGCTCGACAGGTGCACGGAAAACTGCGACTGGCCGCCCGGTCGCTTCAAGTACACCACCAGGTCGCGCGCCACTTCCAGCGCGATATCGCGGCTGAAATCGTCTTCCACCAGGGCCAGCGCCAGGTCGATGCCGGCCGTCACGCCGGCCGACGTCCAGAATTTCCCTTCCCGCACGAAGATCGCATCGGCATTGACCTGTATCAATGGATAGCGCTGGCGCAAACTGTCCACGGCGCTCCAGTGCGTGGCCGCGCTCTTGCCGTCGAGCACGCCCGCCTCGGCCAGGAAGAAGCAGCCCGTGCATAGTGCCGCCAGGGTGCCGATGCGGGGTGCCGCTTCGACTACCCAGGCGGCGAGGGCGGGAATATCCTGCAAGACTTGCTCGACGTGGTGGCAGCCGACGATGACGGCCAGGTCGGGCAGGCGGCTGGCATCGAGCGCCTTGCTGGCGTGCAAAGACATCAGGGTGTCCGACTCGACCGGGCCGATGGCCGTCGAGGCGATACGCACGTCGTAGCCGCCGGGCAGGTTACGCAAGCGCAAATGGGTGTTGGCGTAGTCAAATACCTTCATGGCGCCGATGGCTTCGAGCGCCTTGAAACCGGGATAGACGATGATATCGACGGTGCGCAGGGGGAATTCTTTGGGGTTTTGCTTGATCATGCGATATGCGCGAGGGGGATAAATACTGCCATAATGCAACAACGGCGATGGCGTAGGTTAGCATGAAATAATCCGCGCGCCCGCTGGCTCCCCACCCATCGGATTCCTGAATATCGTGCGCTTACTCCATTTTTTTGCCGCCCTGACATTGCTGTTGGGCTCATCCCTTGCCCACGCGGTGACGCTCAACTTCAATGGCGGCGCCGTCAGCGGCTGCACTCTGCCGGCGTCCAGCAACCAATATACTTGCGCCAGCCTGATCATGGGCAGCACCGACAACGTCGTCATCGCCAGCGGCTATGGCGTGACGGTCAACAGCGATGTGAGCATCGACTACAACCAGGGCTTGAGCATGAGCGGCACGGCGGCCCTGACTGCCAACAAGAATATCGACATCGGCAATGTCAATCCGCCCAATCTGAAGATCACGGGCGGCAGCCTGACGGCCAAGGGCGGCAATTTCAAGGTGGGGTCGCAGGGCGGCACCGTGCTCGTGGCTGATATCTCGGCGGCGTCCGTCTCCCTGGGCGGCACGCCCGTGAAGGTGACGGGCAATATCACGGCCACGGGCAATATCGACATTTCCTCCGGCTCGACGCTGAATGGCGCCATCAGCGGCGGCTCGATCAGCGGCAACTCCAAGGTCACGATCACGGGCAGCGTGAAGGCCAGCGGCAACGTCAGCATCGGCTCCAGCTCGACCATAACGGGACCCGTCAACGGCAGCAGCATCACCACCAGTTCCAGCGTGTCGATTACAGGCGACGTGACGGCTGTCAATGCGTTCAGCCTCGGTTCGGGCAGCAACCTGAATGGCACCACCAAGGCGCCCGTCGTCAGCATCGAGGCAGCGAACAGCCAGGTGCAGGGCGATATCACGGCCAGTACCTCGCTGACAGTCGGTTCGGGCAGCCAGGTGAAGGGCAACCTGACGTCGCCGACCATTGACCTGAAGGCGTCCGGCCTGCTGGTCACGGGCGACGTGAAAGCGTCCAGCTCCCTGAGCATCGCCTCCGGCAATGGCGTGAAGGGCAACGTCGAGGGCGGCAACGTCACGCTGGACTCGTCCAACGCCTATATCACGGGCAATGCGCTGGTCGACCACATCACTCTGGGCTGGCAGGGCCGGGTGCAGCAAACCATCACTTGCAAGGCGTATACGCCATCGAACCCGTGCAGTTGCGTGACGAACAACAGCGGCTGGGCTTTCAATGAACCGATGGGGCCGAAGTGCGGGCCCAGTACGCCGAGCGGACTGCACCATTTCCAGATCGAGCACCCGCTGACGGCGCTTACTTGCCAGGTGCCCACGGTGAAGGTGACTGCCTGCGCGGATGCCAGCTGCAGCGCGGTCTACAAGAATGGCGTGAGCGTTACCATCAGCCCGGGCGGCGTGCCGACGCAGATCGATACCAGCGGCGTCAACGCCAATGTCACGGTGCGCCAGACCACGGTGGGCATCGCCACCCTGAGCCTGGTCAGCACGCCCGCCACGACGGGCGCGCTGGTGTGCAAGAGCGGCGGCAACACGAGCAATTGCCAGATCAGCTTTCTTTCCAGCGGCTTCCAGGTAAGCGGCGTTCCGCGCTACGCGGAGGACGTGGCCGTACTGGAAATCAGCGCCTTGCAGACCTCGTCCGGCAACAGGGACGTGTGCGTGCCCATGTTCGCCAGCCAGACCAAGGACTTGAACCTCAGTTGCGGGTACAGCAATCCGGACAAGGGGACATTGCCTGCGCGCATCTTTGACAGTGCCAAAAATAGTTATGTTGCCCTGGCGGCCAGCGACCAGAGCAGCTGCAGCGGGTCGAGCACCAAGGTGACGGTGACGTTCGGCGCCGACGGCTTAGCCAAACCGAACATGCTGTATGCCGATGCGGGAGCGCTGCTTCTGACAGCCTCCTACAAGCCGGACAGCGGCAGCGACAAAGGTTTGGACATGAACGGCAGCGGTACGGTCGTCGTGGCGCCGAAGAAATTTCTGTTCACGAAGCTGGCGCCGACGCAGCGCGCGGGTCTGGCGGCAGCGCCCCTCGTGGCGGGGGCGACCATCACGTTATCGGCCGTCAATGCGCTCGATGCCGTGACGAAGAACTTTGGCAACGAAAGCGGTGTCGCTGTGCAAAAAGTCGTGCTCGACCGTAATCTGCAGGCGCCGCTCTACACAAGCGTAGTCAATCCGCAGGTCAGCGGCGATCTCGATTTCGTGAAGAAAGGGGGCGTCATCGCGGCGCCGCCGCTGGTCTGGCCCGAAGTGGGCAAGATCAATTTCACGGCCGCGCTGCAAAACGGATATCTGGGCAGCAGCTTGACGTCGCCGGGACCGAGCGATACCGTGCTCTTTTACCCGCACCACTTTGTGACGGAACTGGTCATCAAGCAAGTGGACATCGGGGGGGGCGTGAAGATGCCGTTTCCTTTCCCGTGCAGCGCGCCGCTCGTGTGCGCCGGTGACCGTGCCGTGTATTCGCGCCAGCCCTTTGATCTGACCATCCGCGCCCAGACGGCCGCTGGCAATGAGACGAAGAACTTCGACGCCAGGAATGACGGCATCAACACGACGCAGGTGTCGCTGGTCCCCTATGACGCGGCAACGGGGAAGAACAGCTATCCGCCCACGGCGCCATCGGGCAGCACGCTGACGGATGGGGCAAAAGCACCTGTGGCCGTGACGGGCGTGCCTGTCACCAGTTTTACCAATGGCCTTGCCACGCGCACCATCGCCTACAGCTTCCCCGCCGCCTATGCCGTGCCCAAGGAGCCGACCGCACTGGCATCGCCGACGGGGCTGCTGCTGCGCGCGACGTATGCCTATCCGGCGGCTGGCAATGTGAGCTCGGCGCCGGCCGATGGCCTGGAAGCGCAACTGACCGTGCTCACGGGCCGCCTGATGGTGCCGCATGATTACGGTTCCGAGCGCTATCCCGTACGCCTGGCGGTGCAGGCGCAGTACTGGGACGGCAAGACCTGGGTTACCAGCCTGCTGGACAGCATCAGTGCGTTCGACAACACGCTGGTGGTGTTTGCCAATTGCAAGAAAACCCTGGTGTGCAAGGATTTTGCATTCCCCGTTGGCACCACTATTACTTATACGTTCGACAAGGGAATCTTGCCGCCGAATAGACGCCTGACCCTGGCGGCGCCCGGCGTCGGCAAGAGCGGCAGCGTCGATGTTTCCGTGCCCGGCATTGCATACCTGCCCAGCACCGTGGGCACCGTCGTCTTTGGCGTCTTCAAGTCGGGCCCCGTGATTTACCTGCGCGAGATGTACTAAGCCTGGGCAAAGGGCGGGCGCAGAAAGTGGGGAAAACCAGTAACATGCCTGGCTGTGGCATTCCCCCAACCTCAGACTGGAGTTTTCTATGAGCACAACATCGCAGTGGATCGATATCGCCGGCCCGGACGGCAGCTTCCAGGCCTACCTGGCCGTGCCGCACGTGGGCAAGGGCCCCGCCATCATCCTGTTGCAGGAAATTTTCGGCGTCAACGAGCACATCCGCGCCGTGGCCGACCAGTACGCGGCCGATGGCTACGTGGTACTGGTGCCCGACCTGTTCTGGCGCGCCGGCGCGCACATCGAGCTGGGCTATGACGCGGACGGCTGGAAGCGCGCCGTCGAACTGATGCAGGCTACCGACAATCCGCATGCCGACGCCGATATCGCGGCCACCATCGTCGTCCTGCGCGCGCGTCCTGAAGTGACGGGCAAGCTGGCTTCCGTCGGCTACTGCTTCGGTGGCCGGCTGTCGTTCCAGGCGGCCGCGGCCGGTCTGGTCGATGTTGCCATCGCCTATTACGGCGGCGGCATCCAGAACAAGCTGGACCTGGCTGACCGGATCCAGGTGCCGCTGCTCATGCATTTCGGCGGCCAGGACAGCCATATCCCGCCGGAAGCCGTGCAAAAGATCGCCGAGCGCTTCGAAGACCGGCAAGACGTGGAAATCCATATCTACCCGGGCGCCGAGCACGGTTTCAATTGCACCCACCGCGACAGCTACCAGCAGCGCGCCGCTGCCCAGGCACATGGCAATTCCTTGATTTTCCTGGCAGAAAATCTGTAAGACTGCCTCGCCAGGCTGGCCTGTTGCTATTTTCCGCCCAGCAGCAACGCCGCATGGGCGTTAAAATAGCGGCTGTGCCGGGCAACTCCGGCCGGCCGGGCACGGCGCCCGGCAAACCTGGATGAGGAACCGAATTAAAGATGGCCCAAGTAATTGTTTCTGTAACATTGGCGGCAAGCGCCGAACGCGTGTGGGATTTTATCGGCGGCTTCCAGTCGCTGGCTGAATGGTCTAGCTCGATCAAGACCAGCCTGTCCGAGCACGGCGGCCGCGTGCGCCGCCTGAAAACCACGGACGGCGCCATCATCGCCGAACGCCTGCAAAGCTACAGCGAAGCGGACAAG
Organism: Janthinobacterium lividum; assembly: GCF_034424625.1. Taxonomy (NCBI): domain Bacteria; kingdom Pseudomonadati; phylum Pseudomonadota; class Betaproteobacteria; order Burkholderiales; family Oxalobacteraceae; genus Janthinobacterium; species Janthinobacterium lividum. The sequence continues at coordinate 931,869 of NZ_CP139976.1, forward strand.
AGCTACAGCTACACCATCGTTTCGGGCCCGATCCCCGTCAAGAACTACCGTTCTACTTTGCGCGTCACGGGCGAACCGGGCGGCGCTTCCTGCGTGGCGGAATGGTCGAGCGAGTTCGACGCGGCCGAAGGCGTGGAAGAAGTCATGACCGGCGCGTTTCAACATTTGTACGAAACCGCATTCGTGGACCTGAAACGCATCATGGCAATTTGATTTGCCAGGGCTAACGGCAAATACTGGGGTCAGACCCTGAGGGTCTGACCCCGGCCTTTTTTGCTTTGCGGGTTAGTTCACCGCTATCTGCTTACCGTTTTACTTTTCCAAACGCCTCGCCCTTGTTCCATGTAGGCAAATTCTTGTCATTCGCCACTTCATAGCCGAGATTCAGGGTGAACTGCGCCTGCTGTACCATGCCCGACAGGTCCCATGACGGGTTGTACTCGTCCGTCACCTGGTGGTAATCCTTTTTAAAGGCGACCAGGCGCTCGCTCGATGCTTTCGGGTCCTTGACGAAATCGAACGAACCATCGCCGGAGAACACGGCCGAGCCCACGTTGAAGGCGGGTATGCCGGCCTTGGCAAACGCAAAATGGTCGGCCCGGTAAAAGGCGCCGGACAGGTCGGGTATCGTTGGCGCCAGGCGCAGGCCCATGCGCTTGGCGACCTTGGCGGCACTCGCGTACAGGCTGCTGCGCTCGGCGCCGGCCACGCCGATGTCGTGCGTCTTGCCGACGAAGTTCATGCTGTCGAGGTTCAGGTCGGCGGCCGTCTTGGCCAGTGGCCACAGGGGCTTGCGCGTATAGGCCGTGCTGCCCAGCATGCCCGTTTCTTCGCCTGCCGGCCACAGGAAGATCTGCGTGCGGCGTGCCGGTTGCTTGACGGCTACCTGCGCCATGGCCAGCAGGGCGGCCGCGCCCGAAGCGTTGTCGATGGCGCCGTTGTAGATATGGTCGCTTTGCCCTGAGCGGGCGCTGCCTTCGTCGTCCTTGCCCAGGTGGTCCCAGTGGGCCGAGTAAATCACGGCTTCGTCCTTGAGTTTCGGGTCCGTGCCCGGCACGATGCCGGCCACGTTGAATTGCTCGATGCTGCGGATCTGGCTGTCCAGTGCCACCTTGACCGTGGCGTTCAGGGCCACGGGGCGGAATGCGCGCGTTTCCGCCTGCGCGCGCAAGGCGTCCAGGTCTTGCCTGGCGGCCTGGAACAGCGTGCGCGCCATGTCTTCCTGCAGCCAGCCTTCCATGGCATTGCCCGCGCCGGCCAGGTTGAAGCGCTCGTGGCCGAAGCCGTTGGCGGGCACCGACCACGGGTACGAGGCCGATGCCGTCGTGTGGATCAGCAGCACGCCGGCGGCGCCCTGGCGCAGCGCTTCCTCGTACTTGTAGACCCAGCGGCCGTACCAGGTCAGCGACTTGCCGGCAAAGCGGTTGGGTTCGGCGGCGGTCGGTTGCGGATCGTTGACCATCATGATGACCAGTTTGCCTTTTAAATCAGCACCCTTGAAGTCGTCCCAGTTTTCCTCGGGCGCGTGGATGCCGTAACCGGCAAACACCACGGGCGCGTCGAACGCCACCTTCTGCTGGCCATTCGCCGCGCCAAAGACTATGTCCTGGCCGAAGGCGGGAGACAAGGTCTTGCCGCCCGCGCTGAAGGTCACCTTGCTCGATGGCAAAGCCTTGCTGCCGACGATGGTCAGCGCCTGGCGATACGTGCCATCCGGCAAGGGTTGCAAGCCGGCCACGGCCGCCTGCGTTTCCAGGTAGCGCACGGCCAGGTCGCCGCCGCGCTGGCCCGTGCCGCGTCCTTCGAGCAAGTCGTCGGCCAGGAAGGACAGATGGGCGCGCAGGGGCGCTTCGGTAACGAGCGGTTGGGCGAGGGTAGCCGTGCTGAGCAGGCTGGCGGCGAGGACGAAGGGAAAACGCATGGCAACTCCAAAAGTGAATACGGGAAAACAAAGCAGCGGCAATCTTACTCTACCGCAATGCTCTGGCGTAGCGCGCGGCGCGCGCAAGGCGATTGAGGCCACAATGGCTGCTGGTCCACCGACAAGGAGCGTTCCATGACTAGCCCTAACTTGCAATCGAGCAATACCCTGCGTACCGCCGACGGCACCCTGATCTACTACAAGGACTGGGGCAGCGGCCCGCCCGTCGTCTTCAGCCACGGCTGGCCATTGTCGTCCGATGCGTGGGAAGACCAGATGTTCTACCTTGCCTCGCGCGGCTACCGCGTCATCGCGCATGACCGGCGCGGCCATGGCCGCTCCAGCCAGCCGTTCGGCGGCAACGACATGGATACCTATGCCGACGACCTGGCCGCCTTGCTCGCCGCACTGGATTTGACGGGCGCCACCCTCGTGGGACACTCGACGGGCGGTGGCGAAGTGGCCCGCTACATCGGCCGCCATGGCACGCAGCGCCTGGCCGGCGCCGTGCTGGTGGGCGCCGTGCCGCCGTTGATGCTGCAAACCGCGGAAAACCCGCTGGGCTTGCCGTTATCCGTTTTTGATGACATCCGCGCCGGCGTGCAGGCCGACCGCAGCCAGTTTTTCCGCGACTTGAGCGAGGCCTTCTATGGCTACAACCGGCCCGGCGCCACCCCGTCGCAGGGCGTGCGCGACAGTTTCTGGCGGCAAGGCATGCAGGCGGGCATGCCGGCCGCCTACCTGTGCATCAAGCAATTTTCCGAGACGGACTTTACGGCCGACCTGGCCAGATTCGACGTGCCGACCCTGGTGATCCATGGCGACGACGACCAGATCGTGCCGATCGCCGCCTCGGCGCGGCGCACTGCCGAGCTCATTATCGGCAGCAAGCTGCTCGTGTATGCGGGCGCGCCGCACGGCCTGGCGACGACGCACAAGGACCGGCTGAACGAGGACTTGCTGGAGTTCTTGCGCACCTGAAACGGCGCGGGCGCCATCGTCTCGAGGCGCCCGCCGTTGCTGTTGACGCATGGAACTGCCGCAGGCCGCAGATTGTTGTGTATCGTTTAATGTTGGCAAAATCACGCGCCAATTGCGTGCGGATCGCCGATTTTTCTGGCTTTTTTACGTAGATATGGCGCAAAAAACGGCGTTCTGCGGCATGCGGCCACCCGGTAAGGTCCAGTAAAGAGTAAACTAGCAGATACACTCTTTCGCATTGGGCGATTCGAGCGAACTTGTGAGTGATTTCATGTCTGATACACCAATTTCCTTATTTTCCGACCTTAACCTGAGCGAGCCGCTGATTCGCGCGCTCAAGGATGTCGGTTACGAAACACCGTCGCCTATCCAGGCGGCCACGATTCCATTATTGCTCGCGAACCGCGACGTGCTGGGCCAGGCGCAAACAGGCACGGGTAAAACCGCCGCCTTCGCCTTGCCGATCCTGTCGCGCATCGATCTGAAACAAAGCTCACCCCAAGCCCTGGTCCTGGCACCGACGCGCGAACTGGCCATCCAGGTCGCCGAAGCGTTCCAGGTGTACGCCGCCCACATCCCCGGCTTCCACGTGCTGCCGATCTACGGCGGCCAAAGCTACGGCCCGCAACTGTCGGCCCTGCGCCGCGGCGTGCACGTCGTCGTCGGCACCCCTGGCCGCGTCATCGATCACCTGGACAAGGGTTCGCTCGACCTGTCCAAACTAAAGACCCTGGTGCTGGACGAAGCCGATGAAATGCTGCGCATGGGCTTTATCGACGATGTCGAACGCATCTTGCAAGAAACGCCGGAAGGCCATCAAACGGCCCTGTTCTCGGCCACCATGCCTTCCGTCATCAAGCGCATCGCCACGACCTACCTGGTGAACCCGGCCGAAGTGACGGTTGCCGCCAAGACGGGCACGGCCGACAACATCCGCCAGCGCTACTGGCTGGTGTCGGGCATGCACAAGCTCGACGCGCTGACCCGCATCCTGGAAGCGGAAGCGTTTGACGGCATGATCATCTTCGCCCGCACCAAGCTGGGCACGGAAGAGCTGGCCGGCAAGCTGCAAGCGCGCGGCTTCTCGGCTGCCGCCATCAATGGCGACATCCAGCAAGCCCAGCGCGAGCGCACGATCCAGCAGTTGAAAGACGGCAAGATCGACATCCTCGTGGCAACCGACGTGGCCGCCCGCGGTCTGGACGTCGAGCGCATCAGCCACGTCGTCAACTATGACGTGCCGCACGATCCGGAAAGCTATACCCACCGCATCGGCCGCACGGGCCGCGCCGGCCGCAGCGGCGAAGCGATCCTGTTCATCACGCCACGTGAAAAGAACCTGTTGAAAGCCATCGAACGCTCGACCCGCCAGCCTATCGGCATGCTGGAACTGCCGACGATCCAGGCCGTCAACGACGTGCGTATCGCCAAGTTCAAGGAACAGATCAGCGAAACCCTGGCCCTGGGCGAACTGGAACAGTTCCAGTCGCTGATCGAAGACTTCGAACGCGAACAGAACATTCCCGCCATCGAAATCGCCGCCGCCCTGGCGAAGATGGCGCGTGGCAATGTGCCTCTGCTGCTGGACAAGAACAAGGCGCGCGAGCAAGCCACGTGGCAAGACGACCGTCCCGTGCGCCAAGACCGCTTCGAGCGCAACGACCGTCCGGAACGGGGCGACCGCTTCGACCGTAACGAGCGCAGCGACCGTGGCGAACGCCCGGCCTTCCCGAAAAAGGAACGCATCCAGCGTCCGGCCGACGCCGGCATGCAGACCTTCCGCATCGAAGTCGGTCATCAGCACGGCGTGAAGCCGGGCAATATCGTGGGCGCCATCGCCAACGAAGCGGGCATCGATTCGAAAAACATCGGCCGCATCGAAATCTATGACGACTACAGCGTCCTGGACTTGCCGGACAGCATGCCGAAAGAATTGCTGGACCAGCTGAAAACCGTGTGGGTGGCGGGCCAGCAGCTGCGCATCAGCCGCGACGGCGACGCGCCGGACCTGGCGCCGCCAGCCGCGCCACGCAAGCCGTTTGCCGCCAAGTCCGCGCCAGCGTTCAAGGATGCGCCAGCGGACGCGGGCGAAGTTGCCCCGCGCGCGCCGAAGAAGGAACGTCCACGCCCAGGCGTGACGGCCTACCGCATTGAAGTGGGCCGCGAGCATGCCGTAACGCCAAGCAACATCGTCGGCGCCATCGCCAACGAAGCGAACCTGGAAGCCAAGCATATCGGCCGTATCGATATCTTTGACAACTACAGCGTGCTGGACCTGCCGGAAGGCATGCCGCCGGAAATCCTCGACCACCTGAAATCGGTCGTGGTCTCGGGCCAGAAACTGCGCATCAGCCTTGACGATGGCACGACGGAGCGCAAGCCTGCGCCACCGCGTCCGAAGTCGCCACCCCGTAAAACGTACAAGTAAGCCATTCCCACGGGCGCTCCGGCGCCTGTGTCGCGGATTGGAGACAGTTCCCTCACTGGCGCATTCGCGCCAGTTTTTATTTTCCCTCAAGAAATGAACATGGTTGCCGCGTTATGGTTGGCAACTGGCGCCGCCATGTGCCGGTAATTGGCATGCCCCTCTGCGCATTTTTATCGGCACAAACAGCGTATTTATCGGCTGGTGCATCGATACATAATTTTTTATTAATTATTTTGTATGCACGCAATTTAAATTTTACATTCAATAAAATCAATCAAGTTGAATCAAAGTAAATTCTAAAACATAAATGAATTGGCTTTTATTAAATTATTTGACTGGCGTCACTGTCGCCGACGCGATATATCATGGGTGCTTGATGTGGTATATTGTTTTTATGTTTTTGTTATGCTAGTTGAAAAAAAATAGAGGAGCGACGATGCGGGTCAATACACCTATCACGCAAAATGAATACGTATTAAATGAAGGCATGACGATTGTTTCCACCACGGATTTACAGGGAAACATCAATTACGCCAATCAGTATTTCATTGAAGTCAGCGGTTTTTCAGAAATGGAATTGCTGGGTGCGCCACAGAATATCTTGCGTCATCCCGATATGCCGGCCGAAGCGTTTGCCGACCTGTGGGACACCATCAAGACGGGCATGCCATGGACCGGCATGGTCAAGAACCGCTGCAAGAATGGCGATTTCTACTGGGTCTTCGCCAATATCACGCCCGTCATCGAAAACGGCCGCCCGATCGGCTATATGTCCGTGCGCACCAAGCCCACGCGCGAGCAGATCAATGAAGCGGCAGCCCTGTATAAAAGTTTCAAGGACGGCAATAGTGCCAACCTGGCGATCCGCAATGGCCGCGTCGTGCGCCAGGGCTGGGCCGCCAGGCTGGCCGAGTGGCGCAAGCTGAGCCTGTCGCAAGACCTGGCCCTGCATTGCATCGTGTTTGGCGTGGTGCTGGCCATCCTCGGCTGCGCCGTGTGGAATATCGACGGCGACACGAGCATGGCCACGCGCAGCTGGCTCAGCGGTGCTGCCGCCGCGGCCGTGGCGCTGATGCTGTATTTCTGGGCCCATCTGCACAATTCCCTCGTTGCACCGCTGGGCGACGCCATCACCGTGGCGCGCAAGATGGCCGGTGGCGACTTGACGGGCGTCATCGACAAGGTGCGCGACGACGACATGGGGCAATTGATGGCGGCCTTGCGCCAGACCAACATCAACCTGCACAGCATCATCGGCGACGTGCGCGCCAACTTCGAGGATATCCGCATCACCACGGCGGAGATCGCCACGGGCAATATGGACCTGTCCAGCCGCACGGAATCGCAGGCGTCCAGCCTCGAGCAGACGGCAGCCAGCATGGAAGAGCTGACGTCCACGGTGCAAAACAGCGCCGACCACGTGGCCACGGCCAATGACCTGGCGGCGCAGGCGTCGACCGTCGCGGCCAAGGGCGGCACCATCGTCAGCGAAGTGGTCACCACGATGGACGAGATCAGCACTTCGTCGCGCAAGATTCTCGACATCATCGGCCTCATCGACGGCATCGCCTTCCAGACGAATATCCTCGCCTTGAACGCGGCCGTGGAAGCGGCGCGCGCGGGCGAGCATGGCCGCGGCTTCGCCGTCGTGGCCGGTGAAGTGCGCAGCCTGGCGCAGCGCTCGGCGACGGCAGCAAAAGAGGTGAAAAACCTGATCGACCATTCGATCGCCACCGTGAACGCGGGCAGCGTGCTGACCAGCAATGCGGGCGCCACCATGACGGAAGTGATCGCCTCGGTGGCCCGCGTGACGGAAGTGATGGACGAGATTTCCTCCACCACGCGCGAGCAGAACCAGGGCATCGGGCAAGTCAACCAGGCCGTCATCCACATGGATGGCATCACGCAGCAGAATGCGGCGCTGGTGGAGCAGGCGGCGGCGGCCGCCACCAACCTGGCGCAGCGCACCGACAGCGTGGCCCAGTCGATCGGCATCTTCAAATTGAAGGCGTCGCCCAAGCGCAAGGTTGCCGGCGTGGGGCGTAGTCCCAGCGTGGCGGCCGGCGTGGCGTCGCGGGCCTTGCTGAAAGCACGCTAATTACCCCAACGGCGAAAGACCGGGGTCGTACCCTCAGGGTACGACCCCAGTTTGTTTTTTTGGTAGTTTTACTTCTTCACCCGGTACACTTCGCCGCTGCGCACCTTCCGCACCACCCCATCCCCGCCAAACAGAATCACATATTCTCCCTGCGCGCCCGAGGCGGCCGGGTAGGTGTACATCCACACTTCATTGCCGCTGTCGAAACGGATGGATGTGCTGTCGCCCAGCGCGGCGCGCACCTGTTCGCGCGTGCTGCTGCCCGGCTGTACCGTCTGCTCCAGCTTTGCGTAAGGCACATTCTTGCTCGCCTGCAAGGCGCGCGTGCCGGAGCAGGCGGCAAGCAGCGCCAGCGCGAAGACACTGAGCCACTTCATGGCGCCACCTCGTCCATATAAGTAAATTCCAGCAAGGTATCATCGGGCCAGTTGCTATCCCACAGGGGCGCGTAATACGTGCGGTCAAGCAAGACCTGGCAATCGCAATAGGGCAGCGAGGCGGGCGTTTGTTCGCCGCCCGCGTACAGCATGGTGAACGGCAGGGCCAGGCGGCGTTCGCCATGCACGAGGGTGACGCCGAACAGGGGGCGCTCCGTGAAAAACAGATAATTGCCATCCGGCTCGGAACACACTTTATCTGTGCTGTAGAGCATGCTGGACAGCCAGGCGATGATTTGCGGGTCGTTCGAGATCAGGCCGGAATCCATGCCGGCGCGGCATTCCAGGCGCAAGTCGCCCAGGCGCCGCGTGCCGGGCGGCAAGCCGGGCGTGATGACTTGCGCGCGCCAGCTCATGGTGGTGGCCTTCCGGTTGGCGATCAGCACGGCGTCTTCGCGCGCCGCTTGCGCATGGCGCACGGGGGCAAAGCTGTTGTCCTCGGCCAAGGGCAAGGGGATGCTGACCGTGTCGCCAGCGATGCGCAGCTGCACGCCCGTCATGTCCACGCCGGGCTGGCGCGGCAGCAAGCGAAAGCGCAGCACGGCCTGCGGCGCCAGCGCATGGTCGCGCTCGAAGCGGTCCACGCCCTGCAGCATCTTGCGGTAGGATTTATCGACAGGGTCGCGCGTGGCGTCGACTTTGACTTGCGGCACGGGCGCGGTTTGCGCCAGGGCAACAGGGCCAGTGAGCAGGCAGGCAAGCAGCAGGGAAAGAGGGATACGCATGGCCCGATGCTACGCCTTTTTGCGCGGCAGCCACGCACGGATGACGGATCAGTATTCGCTGTATTTGCGCGCATCGCCACGCACCTGCTGCGCCGGGTATTTCTGTGCGTTGAGTTCCATCTTTTCCAGCACGGCCCCATGCAGGTCGACGCCGCTCTTGTCGGCCAGGCGCACCAGATACATCAGCACGTCGGCCAGTTCGTGGCGGATGCCCGTGCGCTTCGCTTCGTCCAGTTCCGCGTCCGCCCCCGTGGGCAGCCACTGGTAGTGTTCCACCAGTTCTGCCACTTCCACGGACAGGGCCATGGCCAGGTTTTTCGGCGTGTGGAATTGCTCCCAGTCGCGTTCGTCGGCAAAGGCGCGCAGGCGCGCGCGAATGTCGAGCAGGCTGTCGGTGGGTGCGCTCATGCCGCCACCTGCAGCGTTTTTTCCATGAAGACACTGAATGGATCGTCGGGATAGTCGCCGTACGGTCCGCGCCGCTGGTAGCCGTGGCGCGCGTACAGGGTGATGGCTTCTGGCTGGTGGATGCCCGTCTCCAAGGTCAGCAAGCGGCAGCCGCGCGCCAGCGCCTGTTCTTCCAGCAGCGCCAGCAGGCGCTTGGCCAGGCCCAGGCCGCGGCTGTCCGGGTGCACGTACATGCGCTTGACCTCGCCGAAAGCGGGCGTGACGACGATGGCGCCGCAGGCGCGCGCCGCACCGGCCGCATCGCGGGCGACGGCAAACAGCAGGGTCTCCGGCGGCACGGACGCCAGGTCCAGCGAGTAGACGCACTCGGCCGGGTACAGGGTCTGTTGATAGGCATCAAGCTCGGCGATCAGGGTTTGCACATCGGCTTGCTGCGGCGATTCCAGGCGGATAGTCATGAGGGAGGTCGAATGAATGGGACTTCCCCCATGGTATCACTGCGGCTGCGTCAGGCGCATGGTCAGGCCGATGGGCGACATCACAAAACCCATCAGTTCCTGCGCCTCGTCGCCATCGGGCGTGTCGACGCCGGCGATGTCGAAGCTGCCCAGCAGCATGGCCATGGCGATCTTGATTTCCAGCAAGGCCAGATAGCGGCCCGGGCACGTGCGCAAGCCGGCGCCGAAGGGCATCGAGACGCGCTTGTTGTTCGCCTCGCCGCCTTCGGCCAGCCAGCGTTCGGGCTGGAAGGCACTGGCATCGGGAAAGTGCGCATCGGATACCGTGTCGTGGCGCATCACGCACCACACGAGGGTGCCGGCCGGCACGGCGATGTCGGCGATGACCGTGTCGCGCAGCGCTTCGACGGGCAGGAAGGGCGCCACCGGTTTCAAGCGCATGGCTTCGCTGGCGCAGGCGCCCAGGTAGTCGAGGCTATCCATCTGCTCGATCGTGAAGTGCGCCACGTCGGGCGCCAGGCGCCGCACTTCCTCGCGCGCCCGCGCCAGGGTGTGCGGATGGCGTTGCAACAGGTAAATCATCCAGGAAATCGTGTTGGCCGTCGTATCTTCACCGGCCAGCAGCATGGTCAGCACGTTGCCGGCCACGTTGCGGTCCGTCACGCCGCTGCCTTCCAGGTCGGCGGCGGCGATCATTGCTTCGAGCAGGTTGGGCGGATGTTCGCGGCGCGCCGGGTCGTGCGCCATGCGCGTGCGCGCCTGCTGTACCAGGCCGGCCACGGCGGCGGAAAGGGCCGCCACGTCGCGGTCCAGCCGGCGGTCGACGGGCAGCTTGACATAGCGCCAGTACGGGAACATGGACAGGCTGCGCCGCGCCACGGCGGGCAGGATGTCGTCCATGTGGCGCTGGATCACGTCCTCGCCCGATTCGAGCGTGTTGACTTCCGTGCCAAAGGCCAGGCCGGCGATGATGTCGACCGTGTAGCGTTTCAGGTCGCCGTCCAGGTCGATCGCCTGACCTTGCGTGGCGGCAAGATGCCAGCGCCGCTGCAAGCGCTGGGCCACCGTCACCAGCGCGGGGAAATAGGCCTTGATGGCGCCAGGCGCCATGCCAGCCATGACCATGCGGCGCTGGTTGCGCCACTCCGTGCCCTCGGCCAGGAACAGGCCGGGGATGCCGCCCATTTCCTCGGACACGATGGAGCTGCTCAGGGGGCGGCGAAAACCGTCGGGCCGGTCGCGCAGCACGGCGCCGACGGCCTCGCTGTCGGCCACTACCAGCACCAGGGTGCGGCCGAACCAGGCGCGCATGTAGGGGCCGTAGCGCCGCACCCACGCTTCCACGTCGCGGTGGATGCGCGTGAGCTTGAGTTGCAGGCTGTTGCCGACGATGGGCAGGGCGAAAGGCCCCGGCAAGCGGCGGATCTGGCGCAGGGGCCGGGCAATGTCGGGTGCGGCGGCGTGGTCGAGTGGCGGCATGGCAAGCTCCTGTTTCAGTGGGAACGATGGCATGACTGTAGCGCGCTTGCGCGCCCGCGTCTTGAACGAATACGACATCGTGCGCGGCCAGAAATTGCCGGTACAATCGTCGCCATGCCTGCCGCCCCTACGCCCCTGACCCGTTTGATCGCGCCGCGCACCGCGCTCGCTTCCTGCGTGCGCGCCTTCCTCGTGCGCGACACCACGGGCTGCGCGCCCCTGCCGCCGGCGCAGCGCCTGAACCGCTTTCCCGCTGCGCCCATGTGCAGCATCATCTGGACCGTCGCGGGCGACGTGGAAGCGGCCGCGCCGGGCCTGTCGCTGCGGGATGTGCGCATGCCGCCCGCGCTGTTCGGCGGCCCCCGCTCGTATCCGCTGGTCAGCTACAACCCCGGTCCCGTGCGTTCGTTTGTCGTCATGTTTTATCCGGCCGCGCTGCATGCGTTGACGGGCGTGTCGATGGATGGCCTGCTGGACCAGTTTCGCCCGTTCGACGCGCTGTTCGATGCCGACTGGCAGGCCCTGTCCGACGCCGTGCTGGCGGCGCCGGACGATGAGGCCCGCGTCAGGCTGGTGGAAGATTTTCTCGCGCCGCGCTGGCAGCTGGCGCGCAAGAGCGGCGACCATCCTGCCGGCGCCGTGCAGGACTGGGTGCGCCGCCTGGGCGTGCAGGCGGCATCGACGGGCCTGGCCAGCAGCGCGCGCAATGTCGAGCGCCGCATCAAGGCCTGGGCCGGCCAGCCCATGCGCACCTTGCGCCGCATGCGCCGCGCGGAACAGCTGTTTCTCGACGAGCGCGGTGCCATCCTGCAAGGCACGGCGTCCTGGTCCGACGTCGCCGCCAGCGGCGGTTACGCCGACCAGGCCCATTTCTGCCGCGAGACGCGCGAAATCACGGGCTTGAGTCCCACCGAGCTGGTGCGGGCCATGCGCGACGATGAAAGTTACTGGATTTACAGAATCTGGAATTGAGGGCGTAGGTCGGATTAGCGAGGCCTGGTCTCGCGTAATCCGACAACATTGTTGCAAGACGCTGGTGTCGGATTACGCGGCTGCGCCGCTAATCCGACCTACCGCTCGCTGTACACCTTGCCCTTGGATAGGGTCACTTCATGGTGCCCCGCGCCGGGCGCCATCATGGGGAAGCAGTTTTCCGCGCCATGCACGCGCACGTCGAGGAAGTAGGGGCCGCTGGATTCCAGGCAGGTCGCCAGCGCCGCGTCGAGCTCCTCGCGCCGGCTCACCGTCTGTGCCTGCCAGCCGAACGCGCGTGCCAGGGCGACGAAATCGGGCAGCGCTTCCGTGTAGCTGTGGCTGTAGCGCTCGCCGTGGTGCAGTTCCTGCCACTGGCGCACCATGCCCATGTAGCCATTGTTCGACAACACCACTTTCACGGGCAGGCGGTGCTGCACGGCGGTGGCCAGCTCCTGGATATTCATCAGAATCGACGCATCGCCGCTGACGCACACCACGCGCTTGCCGGGATGGGCGATCTGCGCGCCGATGGCCGCTGGCAGTCCATAGCCCATGGTGCCGGCGCCGCCCGAGGTGAGCCAGCGGCGCGGCTGCTCGAAGCGCATATGCTGTGCCGCCCACATCTGGTGCTGGCCCACGTCGGTGGCGACGATGGCGTCGCTGCCATCCATGCTGTCCAGCGCCGCCTGCAGCTGGCGCATCAGCGCCTGCGGCGCGATCACTTCCGGCGTGTCGTCGAACGCCAGCGAGTCTTGCGCGCGCCAGCCGTCGATGCGTTGCCACCACGGCTGGCGGTCGGCCAGCAGGCGTCCGCGCAGCTGCGCCAGCAATGCCGCGAGCACGGGCGCGCAATCGCCGCGCAGGGCCACGTCGGCGCGCACCACCTTGCCGATCGACGCCGGGTCGATGTCGATGTGGATGATTTTCGCGCCGGGACAAAAGGCATCGAGCCGCCCCGTGACCCGGTCGTCGAAGCGGGCGCCGACGCAGACGATCAAATCCGCATGATGCATGGCCAGGTTGGCTTCCAGGGTGCCGTGCATGCCCAGCATGCCGAGGAAGGCCGGGTGCGAGGCGGGAAAGGCGCCCAGGCCCAGCAGGGTCAAGGTGCACGGCGCGGCCGCCAGCTTCACCAGCTGGCCGAACGCGGCGCAGGCATCCAGGCCGGAATTGATAAGCCCGCCGCCGCCATAGAATACGGGCTGGCGCGCACCGGCGATCAGGCTGGCGGCTTGCTCGATATCGGCCGCGCCGGGCAGGGGGGCAGGGACGGCGGCGACGGACGGCAGCGGCGTGCCGGCCGCGACCCGCGCCAACTGCATATCCTTGGGAAAATCGATCAGCACGGGACCGGGCCGGCCCTGCGTGGCCTGCGCGTACGCCTCCTGCACCACGCCAGCCGTCTCGTCGGCCGCGCGGATTTGCCGGTTCCACTTGGTGACGGGGCGCGAAATGCCCAGCGCGTCGCATTCCTGGAAGGCGTTCGTGCCGATGCTGGTGGTGGCCACCTGGCCGCTGATGCAGATGAGGGGAATCGAATCGCACAGGGCGTCGAGCAGGCCCGTGGTGGTGTTGCTCATGCCGGGGCCGGACGTGACGAAGACGACGCCGGGCCGGCCCGTGCTGCGCGCATAACCTTCGGCCGCATGCACGGCTGCCTGTTCGTGGCGCACCAGCACGTGGCGCAAGCGCGGCTGCGCGTGCAGCGCATCGTACAGGGGCAGTACGGCGCCGCCCGGGTAGCCGAAGACGGTGTCGACGCCCAGGGCCAGCAGGGTGTCGATCAGGACGCTGGCGCCGTTGCGCGGCGCAGTATCGGTGGCGGGAGCGAGGAGGGGATCGGGATCGGGTTTCATGTGTCTATTTTCTGCTCGCCCCGACAGAAAAGGCTGCTGGTTTTTTCGTATAGAATGCAATCTTCAGCAAAATTTGCTGTGAAATAAGGAGATGACAGAATGAAGTTGGATAAATTCGACCTCGCCATCCTGACGGCCCTGCAACAGGATGCCCGCATCAGCTTGCATGAGCTGAGCGCCAAGGTGGGCCTGACCTCGTCGCCATGCTGGGCCCGCATCAAGCGCATGGAAGACGATGGCGTCATCGAAGGCTATACGGTGAACGTCAACGCGGCCAAGGTGGGGCTGGCCGACACCGTCATCGTGCAAGTCACGCTGGACGACCATTCCGACCAGGCCCTGTTCGAATTCGGCCACGCGCTGGCCATGATCCCGGAAGTGCTGGAAGCGTTTCTCGTCTCGGGCGACTACGACTACTATTTGCGCATTGCCGTCAGCGACACGCGCGACTATGAACGCCTGCTGCGCGAGCGCCTGTATAAAATTCCCGGCATCCGCCACAGCAAATCCAGTTTCGTGTTGCGCCAGCTCAAACAGAGTTACCTGCCCTTACAACGCTAGTTCCCCCGCACGGCGGGAGTTTTTCCCTAGTGCATCCCCTGTGGCTGTCCGATACTGGACGCAATAAAAACCACGATAAAACTGGGGATACGCATGAAACTGACTCTATTCGCCGCCGCCGCCATGGCGGTGTGCCAGGCGCAGGCCGCCGACCTTGCCGCTGACGCCAGCCTGGCCGCGAGCCTGGCCACCTCGGGCGACTTGCCCACCGTCATCATCACGGGCAGCATGCCGCTGCCCACCGTGGAGCAGCCGCGCGATGCCTTGGCCGCGCCCGTGCAGACGGCCAGCGCGCAGCAGATCGCCCGCAGCGGCGCGCTCGATATTTCCGCTTTCCTGCGCCGCAACCTGGGCAGCGTGGTTGTCAACGAGGTGCAGAACAACCCGTTCCAGCCTGACATCAGCTACCGCGGCTACACGGCTTCGCCCCTGCTGGGCACGCCGCAGGGGCTCTCCGTGTATCTGGATGGCATGCGCCTGAACCAGCCGTTTGGCGACGTCGTCAGCTGGGACTTGATCCCGCGCATGGCCATCGAATCGCTGACCCTGATGCCGGGCTCGAATCCCCTGTTCGGCTTGAATACCCTGGGCGGCGCGCTGGCCCTGCAAACCAAGGATGGCAGGAGCAGTCCCGGCACCGCCATCGAGGCGCGCCTGGGTTCCGACAAACGGCGCGCCGTCGAGGTCGAGCATGGCGGCAGCAATGCGCAAGGCTGGCACTGGTATGTGACGGGCAACCGCTTCAAGGAGGCGGGCTGGCGCGACGATTCGCCGTCCGACGTGCATCAGGTGTTTGGCAAGCTGGGCTGGAGCGATGCGCGCACGGACATCGCCTTGATCTTGTCTCACGCGGACAATGCGCTGACGGGCAACGGCTTGCAGGAACAGCGCCTGCTGGCGCGCGACTACCGCAGCGTCTATACCAAGCCGGATTTGACGCAGAACAAATCGACCCTGTTGAACCTGACGGGCAAGCACCAGGCCGGTGCTGCCTTGCTCTTGTCCGGCAATGTGTACTACCGCAAGATCGACACGCACACGTTTAACGGCGACCTGAACGACGAGTCGCTCGATCAGTCCGTCTACCAGCCCGGCGCGGCCGAGCGGGCGGCCCTGGCGGCGGCCGGCTACACGGGCTTTCCCGCCAGCGGGGCGAATGCATCCAACACGCCATTCCCCAAATGGCGCTGCATCGCCAATGTGGTGCTGAACGATGAGCCGGCCGAAAAGTGCAATGGCATGCTCAACCGCAGCCATACGCGGCAGGAAAACTATGGGTTTTCCGGCCAGGTCACGGCGCTGGCCGACGTGGCGGGAGCACGCCATGCCGTCACTGCCGGTACCGCCTACGACACGAGCCACGCCACCTTCCGCCAGACGAGCCAGTTTGGCTATCTGAATCCCGACCGCAGCATCACGCCCGTGGATTTCTTTGCCGATGGCACGCAGATCGATGACGATGGCACGCCGGTCGACAACCGGGTCGACTTGAGCGGGCGCATGCGTACGTGGAGCGTGTATGCGAGCGACAGCATGGCGTTCAATCAAGACCTGACCCTGACCATCTCCGGCCGCTACAACCGCAGCACGGTGCGCAACCGCGATGCCATCACGCCCGGTGGCGGCAGCGGCTCGCTCGATGGCGACCATCGTTTCAGCCGCTTCAATCCCGCCATCGGCCTCGCCTATGCGCCGGCCGGAGGTACCGGCGCGTATTTCGGCTACAACGAAGGCAGCCGCACGCCGACGGCCATCGAACTCGGTTGCGCCGACCCGGAAAACCCATGCCGCCTGCCCAACGCCATGGCCGGCGACCCGCCATTGAAACAGGTGGTGACGAAGACGTGGGAGGCGGGCGTGCGCGGCCAGTGGCGCGACGTGGCCCGCTGGAGCGCGGGCGTGTTCCGCGCGGAAAACCATGACGATATCCTGTTCGTCGCCGACAACCAGGCCGGTTTCGGCTATTTCAAGAATTTCGGCAAGACGCGCCACCAGGGCGTGGAACTGGCGGTCGACGGCAAGGCGGGCGCGCTGGACTTCGGCGTCAATTACACGTGGCTGCAGGCGACCTACCAAAGCCGGGAAACCGTCAACGGCAGCGCCAACAGCAGCAGCGATGCGGAGGCGCCCGGCCTGGAAGGCAATATCGCCATCGCGCCGGGTAACCGCATTCCTTTGACGCCGAGCCATATCCTGAAGGCGCATGTGGATGTCCAGGGCGGGCGCGACTGGACGGTGGGCCTGGCCATGACGGCCGTCTCCAGCGCGTATGCGCGCGGCAATGAAAACAACCAGCACCAGGCGGGCGGTCCATCGTACTTGGGCGCGGGCAAGAGCGGCGGCTATGCCGTGGTCGAACTGAACGGCAAGTACCAGCTGACGCCCCGGCTCAGCGTGTTCGCCCAGGTGAATAATCTGTTCGATCGGAAATATGCGACAGCGGCCCAGCTGGGCGCGACGGGTTTCGATGCCAGCGGCAATTTTGCCGCCCGGCCATTGCCCGCCGTGAACGGTGAGTATCCGATGGTCAATGCCACGTTTTATGCGGCCGGCGCGCCACGCAGCGTGAACGTGGGCCTGCGCTACGCGTTTTAAGGGTGGATATGCTCAATGACGCCATTGCGCAGGGCAAGATGGACGAGGGCGGCGGGGCCGGGCACGTCGAGCTTTTCCTTGATGCAGGTCTGGTGGTTCGCTACCGTCTTGCTGCTCACGTGCAGCAGGCGGGCGCAGTCGGCGGCGCTGCGGCCTTCGGCCAGCAGGCGGAAAATTTCGAATTCGCGCTGGCTCAGGCTGCTCAAGCGCTGCGCTTCCATGCGGGCCGTGCCTTGCAGCACGCCCGGTGCGCTGTGCGGGTCCAGGTAGCGCCGGCCCGCGTGGGCGGCGCGCACGGCGTCGACCAGGTGTTCCGGGTCCGCCTGCTTGCTGACGAAGCCGCAGGCGCCGCCATCGAGCGCGCGCGCGATCAGCTGCGGCGTGTCGTGCATGGTAAATACCAGCACGCGCGCGCCGGCATCGCGGGCCAGCAGCTTGCGCAGCAATTCCAGGCCGCCGATGCCGGGCATGGACAAATCCGTCACGCAGACGTCGGGCGCGTGCTCCTGGTACAAGCCATACGCCGTTTCGCCATTGCCCGCCTCGGCCACGACGGCGATGTCGCCGCCCTGTTCCAGCAGGCGGCGGTAGCCCGTGCGCACCACCGGGTGGTCGTCCACCAGCATCACGCGGATCGGCCGTATGCTGCCGTGCATGGCGCTCATGCCGCGCACCGTGCCGCCAAGGGCATCGCCACTTCGATGCGCAAGCCCTTGCCCAGCGCGCTGATCCAGCGGATATGGCCGCGCAAGCCGGCCACGCGCTCGCGCATGCCCAGCATGCCGTAACCGGAGTCCTGCTGCATGTCCTGGCGCAAGCCCCGGCCATTGTCTTCGATGGCCAGGTGCAGCACGCCGCGCGCATCGGCGCGCAATTCCACCGTGGCCTGGTCGGCGCCCGCGTGGCGCGCCACGTTCGTCAAGCCTTCCTGCACCAGGCGGTAGATGGCGGTGGCGGTGCTGTCGTCGAGGCCGGCGGGGATGGCGTGCGCCGCGAAATGGCAGGCGATGCCGTGCTGCTGGGCCCAGCTGTCGCACAGCGCCTGCAGGGCCGGCGCCAATCCCAGGCTGTCGAGCACGGGCGGGCGCAGCCGGCGCAGCATGGTGCGCACCATCGCATGCAGCGCTTCCGAGGAGCGGGCGATGCTGGCGGCGCAGGCCTGCACGTTGGCCTGGTCGCCATCGCGCGCGCGCAAGATGTAGCTGGCGGCGGCGCGGATGGCCGTGCAGTCTTGTCCCACTTCATCGTGCAGCTCGCGCGCCAGCGCGCAGCGTTCCTCTTCCTGCGCGCGCAGCAGGCGCTGCGTGAGGGCGCGGTTTTGCGCCAGCAGCAGCGCCACCTGGCGTCCGCGCCGCACGGCAAAGCCGGCCAGCGCCAGCACCAGCAGCAACAGGCTCAGGACCAGTTCATCGAGTTGCCAGTGTTCCTGGCGCCAGAGCGCGCGCGTCAGCCGTTCGGCCAGGTCCAGCCTGGCGGCCAGCAGGAAAAAAGCCAGCGCCAGCGTGCCGCACGCGATGATGCGCCGGGCCGGCAGCGTGCCTGAGCGGCCGCTGCCGGCCAGTTGGTAGTGTTCCATGATGCTGCTCCCTGAGCACGGTCGATCTCTTTGTTGTGCAAGCTTCATGCCATCGCTGCAGGGGCTGTGGCCGGGCGCGTGGCGGGGAGAGACAAGTGTTCCAGGATGGAACAGGTGTACCGCGATGTGACGGGAAGATGATGGTGGGCAGGCGCGGTTTTCGAGCTTATCTGAAGTCGGGCCGGCACGCTGGCGCGCACGTCTGCAGTGCGCAGCATTGTTGTTCCAATGTAACGTTGAGATTGCTCAAGCTTTCATAGATAAAACAAAACAAAGTTTCGCGGAGCTAGATAAAAAATAAATAAATGATATTAAAAATATGTTATTTGTTTTATGCGATTTGCTATATTTGTTGACACTTTTGTGAAAAAGCTGAAAGCGGGCGCCAGACCTGCCGACCTATCTATCCACAACAAACAAGGGAATAGAATGAATCGTTCATCACATGCGCGGGTATCGCCCGCCACCGCCAATCCGCCCGCTACCCGCGGTCGCGCCACCATCCTGGCCGCGCTGGCCACCTTGTCCGTGCTGGCCTCGGCGCCGGCCATGGCCGATGTCCTGACCTTCGATAACTTGCGCCCCGACGTGTATGCCAGCGGCCAGACGCTCAATACGTCGAGCTACAACCTGCTGTTCCTGGCCGATCCGACCACGGCGGCCGGCGGCGGCGTCAGCGGCGTGGGCGCCATCCTCGATGGCCGCGTGGGCTCGTCGTGCGATATCGCCGCCTGCCCGCAGGGCGCCACCGGCAATTACCTGGCCATCCTCAACGATGGCGGCGTGAATTTTTCGCGTGCCGACCACCAGGCGTTCAGCCTGGCCGGTTTCGATTATTCCTTCATCGCGCCCGTATCCGGCTTGCCCAACATGAATTGGGGCCAGTTGCAGCTGAGCGGCACCCTGAGCAACGGCCAGGTGATCAGCACCTCGCTGGCGTTTCCCGGCCAGGGCGGCGATGGCAATTACCATTTCCAGGGCGCTTCCCTGCTGGGCGGCTTCAGCAACTACGCGTTTACGGGCCTGACCTTCAACGCGTGCATTTTCAATGACACTGGCGCGTGCAGCAATTCCATCGATTTCCCCGCCTTTAACCAGGGCCAGTTTGCGCTCGACAACATCAACATCAGCGCCGTGCCGGAACCGTCGACCTACATGCTGATGCTGGTCGGCCTGGGCGCCATCGGCATGCTGTCGCGCCGCCGCACCGGCAAGTTCGCAGCGTTCACCGTGCAAGGAGCGTGAGATGAAATTACGTCCCGTTTCACTCGGTATCCTCCTGCTGGCCGCCAGCCTGGCGCAAGCGGCGCAGGCGCAGGAACGCCGCTCCTACATCGTGCAATTGGTCGACAAGCCGGCCGCCACCTACACGGGCCAGGTCGACGGCCTGGCCGCCACCAAGCCGGCCCCGGGCGCGCGCATCAACGTGGGCGCCGCCGATGTGCAGGCCTATTTGAGCTACCTCGACACCAAGCAGGCCGCCGTGGCCGGCACCGTCAGCGCGGCTGAAATCACGCACCAGTACAGCGTCGTCTTCAACGGCTTTTCCGCCTTGCTGACGGACGATGAAGTGCGGGCCCTGAAGAAAAACAGCGGCGTGGCCAGCATCAGCGCCGACTCCATCCTGCAGCTCGACACCAGCTATACGCCCAGCTTCCTGGGCCTGGACAAGCCGGGCGGCATCTGGGAGCAGCTGGGCGGCAAGGCGCACGCGGGTGAAGACATCATCATCGGCATCGTCGACAGCGGCATCTGGCCGGAAAACACGGCCTTTGCCGACCGCCTGGACGAGAATGGCGTACCTAGCCACAGCGGCAACAATGTCGTGTACGGCGCGCCACCGGCCAGCTGGCAGGGCACTTGCCAGACGGGCGAGGGTTTCTCCGCCGAGAATTGCAACAACAAGCTGATCGGTGCGCGCTACTACCGCGCCGCCACGTCGGCGCTGCACTGGACGGAATTCCGTTCGCCGCGCGATTCCGTCGCCGGCCTGACGGGACACGGCGGCCATGGCACGCATACGGCCTCCACGGCCGGCGGCAACAATGGCGCCCTGGCCACCTCGAACGGCGTGTCGCTGGGCAAGGCATCGGGCATGGCGCCGCGCGCCCGCATCGCCGCCTATAAAGTGTGCTGGACGGCCGCATCGACGGGCCGCAACGGTTGCGCCACGGCCGACAGCGTGGCCGCCATCGACCAGGCGGTCAAGGATGGCGTCAACGTCATCAACTTCTCCATCGGCCCGAACGCGGGCGGCGGCGCCTTCGACGAACCGACGGAAGTCGCCTTCCTCGGCGCGGCGGCAGCCGGCGTATTCGTTGCCACGTCGGGCGGCAATTCCGGTCCGGCCACGCCGGCGCCCGACGTGCCGGCACCCGTGTCGCACATCAGCCCGTGGCTGGCAACCGTGGCCAATTCCACCCACAACCGCCTGTACGCGGGCAATGTCATCCTCAGCAACGGCACCAAGCTGGAAGGCGCGTCGAGCAATGCGAAGACGCCGGCGCTGCCGCTGATCCGCTCGCGCGACGCGGGCCTGGCCGGCGTGCCGCCGACGGACGTCAATCTGCTGCGCTGCTTCGGCGCGGCCGATGCCACTTCGGCGTATCTCGACCCGGCGAAAGTGGCCGGCAAGATACTCGTGTGCGACCGTGGCGGAAACGTGCTGGTCAACAAGAGCGCGAATGCGAAGACGGCCGGCGCGGCGGGCGTGATCATCGCCAACGTGGCCGGCGGCGCCAACACCATCATCAACCAGGCGCACGTGCTGTCGACCGTGCACCTGGCGCAGGCGCAGGGCGACGCGCTGAAGGCCTTCATGGCGGCGACGCCCGATGGCACGGCGGCGCTGGGCGAGGTGCATACGATCCCCGACACCACGGTGCAGGCGCCGATCGTCAGCGACCGGTCCTCGCGCGGGCCGAACGTGGCCAATGCGAACATCCTGAAACCGGATCTCTCGGCGCCCGGCACCAACGTGCTGGCCGGCGTGACGGCCGACCTGACGCCGGCGCAGCGCGATGCCGTGGCGGCAGGCGGCGTGGCGCCGGCGGCCGAGTGGGATTTCTATTCCGGCACTTCGATGGCCAGTCCGCACGTGGCTGGCGTGGCGGCGCTGCTCAAGCAGCAGCATCCCGACTGGTCGCCCGCGGCCATCAAGTCGGCGCTGATGACGACGGCCTTCAGCACCTATTCGGATGGCTTGAACGGTTCCGTGTCGTGGGATGCCACGGCGAAGACCTCGGGCCAGCTGCCATGGGGCCAGGGCGCCGGCCACATTGCGCCGAACAGCGCGGCCGATCCCGGCCTCGTGTACGACATGTCGGAAATCGACTATGCGCGCTTCCTGTGCGGCCTGAACCTGAAGGTCTACAGCGCCGCCACGTGCCAGGCCATCGGTACCATCACGGCCTATAACCTGAACCTGGCGTCGCTGACGGCGGCCAACGTGCTGGGCACGCAAACGCTGACGCGCACGGTGACCAACGTGGGCGCCAGCAGCGCCGTCTACAACGTCTCGGCCAGCCTGCCCGGCTATACGGTGGCGGTGACGCCTACCAGCCTGAACCTGGCGCCGGGCGCCAAGGGTCAGTACCAGGTCAAGCTGACGCGCACCACGGCGCCGGCCAATACCTGGACCTACGGCGCCCTGAGCTGGACGGATGGCACGCACACCGTGCGCAGCCCGCTGACGGCGCGCGGCACCTCGCTGGCCGCCATTCCGCTGGTCAGCAGCGAAGCGGCCACGGGCAGCAAGGTGCTGACCCTGGGCACGGGCTTCACGGGCGCGCTGGTCGGCGTCAAGTCGGGTCTCGTCGAAGCCGTGCGCCAGGCGCGCACGATCGGCCAGGCGGCGACAGGCGCTGCCGCATCGGCTGCCTGCAAGGCGGGCGGCGCCACGGGTGTGAACGTGCACAACGTGGTGATCCCTGCCGGCACCCTGGCGGCGCGCTTTGCCACCTACGATGCGGAAACGACGGGTGGCGCGAATACCGACATGGACATGGAGGTCTACAACGCCGCCAATGTGCTGGTCGGCAGCAGCGGCAATGAAAGTTCCAATGAGCAAGTGGAATTGCGCCTGCCTGCCGCCGGCACCTACAAGGTGTGCGTGATCGGTTTTGCGCCGCAAAACGGCCAGGCCGACTACACCTTGTCGTCGTGGGTGCTGGCGCCGGGCTTGAACAACGGCAGCTTCAAGGCGCTGATGCCGGGCACGGCCTACACGGGCGGCACCGCATCTGTCTCTCTGAGCTGGTCCAACCTGGCCGAAGGCAAGCGCCACCTGGGCGCCGTCGGCTACCAGGTGGCTGGCGTGGTGCAGGGCGTGACGGTGGTCGAGGTCAATACCAATGATCCCGTGCCGCTGTTCCAGAACGCGCGCGGCACCAGGCCGGTGCTGGCGGAATAAACCGTTCATTGTGTGAACGCAAGGCGTGCCTCCGGGCACGCCTTTTTTTATGCACGCATCCCCGTTCGGGAGGAATAGCGCTTGCGCGCCGGCAAAGCCACCGGTATCTTGTCGGATAGCCATGGCTTTGTGCCCTGGCATTCTTGGGGAGTCGCGCGTGACCAGTTTCCGCACCAATACCGACCGCCTGCTGGAAGTGCGCCTGCAGGATGAAAAAGTGCTGGCGATTGCCGGCGCCATGGTCGCCTATACGGGCGCCATCAAATTTGAAAAGTCCCTGCTCGGTGGCGAGGGCATCTTTGGCGCGCTCAAGCGCAAGGTGACGAACGAAGGCATGCAGGTGATGCAGGCCGCCGGCACGGGCACCGTGTTTTTCGCGCAGAATGCGGCCGAGATCACCGTCATGGCGCTGGCCGGCGAAAAGCTGACCATCGAAAGCAGCAGCCTGCTGGCCTACGACACGAGCCTGAAAACGGGCACCAGCTTTGCGGGTTTGCGCGGCGCCAGTTCCGGCCAGGGCCTGTTTTCCACCACCGTGGAAGGCAACGGCAACCTGGCCGTCATTTCGCGCGGCAACCTAATCATGCTGGAAGTGACGCCGGCGCATCCGCTGCGCGTGGACCCGGACGCCTTCGTTGGCTTCAAGGGCGACATCCGCCAGGAATTCGTTTTTGATGTCAACTGGCGCACGATGATCGGCCAGAGCTCGGGCGAATCGTACCAGCACAAATTCACAGGCCAGGGCGTGGTGTTCATCCAGCCCGCCGAACGTTAAGTCAGCGAGGACCCGCGATGCCTGTCTATCAGCAGATCAATGAAAAGATGCTTGAGGTCAAACTCGGCAATGAGGAAGTGTTCGCGCGCAAGGGCGCCATGGTGTCGTACCAGGGCGACGTGGCGTTCAGCCGCTCCTTCCTGGCCGGCCAGGGCGTGCAAAGCCTGGCCATGCGCGCCGTCACGAATGAAGGCTACGCCATGATGTCGGCGCGTGGCACGGGCAGCGTGTTTTACGCCCAGGGCGGCCTGTTCGTCACCATCGTCCCCGTGCGCGGCGAAACGTTTTATGTGGAAAGCGATTCCCTGCTGGCCTTCGATGCGCGCCTGACGGTTGGCACCATGTTCCTCGGCAACCAGGGCGGCGTGCAGGGCGTGGTGCGCGGCATGGCCTCGGGCCAGGGCTTGTTTACCACCACCTTGCAAGGCACGGGCGAAGTGGCGATTTTGTCCGATGGTAACGCCATCGGCTTGCCCGTCACGCCGGATGTGCCCGTGTTTGTCGACCCGCAAGCGTATATCGGCCATACGGGGCAGCTGAGCTCGACCATCGTCACGGACCTGAACTGGAAAACCTTCGTCGGCCAGGCGTCCGGCGAATCGTACCAGGTGAAGTTCACGGGCCAGGGCACGGTCTACATCCAAGCGAGCGAAAGGTAAGCCATGACGATTTACAATCCCGATACCTTGCCGAAGAACGATAACCTGAACCGTTTTTCGTATGTCATCGACGTCAAGGAACAGATATTCATTCGCAAGGGCAAGATGATCGCCTTCTATGGCGAACTGCGCTTCGAAGCCATGGGCAGCAGCATGCTCGACTTGATCGTGCGCAACGCCTTCAATGCACCGAAATACATTCACCACTTTGTCGTGGCGCAAGGCCAGGGCCAATTGATCTTGGGTGACAACGGCAACGACCTGGCGTGCTACGACCTGGACAACGCCAACATGACCATCCGCGCGAAAAACCTGCTGGGTTTTACCAAGGACGTGATTTGCCAGGAATCGACCTTGCCCGGTTATCTGACGATGATCGGCACGGGCAAGGTGATCGCCTCGTCGAACGGACCCGTGCACTTCCTGGAACTGCCGTGCCGCGTGGACGAGCAGGCAGTGCTGGGCTGGGCCGATTGCCCCAGCCCCTCGTATCACTACGATTACGCCCACGTGCAGGGCTGGGCCTCGGCCGCCGGCGCGCTGACCGGTTTCAGTTTGTCGGGCGAGGAAAAACAGATCGACTTCACGGGCGCCGGCACGGTGCTGGTGCAGTCGTCCGAGCTGGACGTGACGGGCAGTTCCGCCCTGATGCAGCTGCTGGCGCAATTGCCGCTGCTGGGCAAGGAAGACCTCGGTACCTTGAGTCTTTCCGTCCAGCAGCAGATGAAGGATGCTCGTTAGCTTACTCATTCAAGAGTACCTGACAGAACCGACGCGCAGTAGGTTCGGTCAGGTGCTCAAGGCCGCGCCCAGCCGGGCGGCCGTTTCTCCAAAAAGGCGGTGACGCCTTCGTCCGCATCCTCTTCCATCATGTTGCGCGCCATCACGTCGCCCGCGTACGCATACGCGTCGTCCAGCGGCAGCTGGCGCTGTTGGTAAAACATCTGTTTGCCGTAGCGGATGGCCGTCGGGCTTTTTGCCATGATCTGCTGCGCCAGGCGCGCCACGGCCTCGTCGAGCGCTGTGTCGGCCACCGTTTCGTTGATCAGGCCCCAGTCGGCGGCCGTGTCGGCGTCGATGAAGCGGCCCGTCACCAGCATGTCGAAGGCCCGCTTGGGCGAGACATTGCGTGACAGGGCCACGGATGGCGTGGCGCAGAACAGGCCCACGTTGATGCCGGACACGGCAAAGCGCGCGGACGCGCCCGCCACGGCCAGGTCGCAGCTGGCGACCAATTGGCAGCCGGCCGCCGTGGCGATGCCGTGCACGCGGGCAATCACGGGCACGGGCAAGGTTTGAATGGCTTGCATCACGCGCGAGCATTGCGCGAACAGGATTTGGTAATACGCAAGCTGGCGCGTCGCCTGCATCTGGCGCAAATCGTGGCCTGCGCAAAACGCCTTGCCTTCGGCGGCCAGCACCACGCAGCGCACGTGCGGCTGCCCGGCGATGAAGTCGAGTTCAGCCTGCAGCGCGGCCAGCATGGCTTCCGACAGGGCATTGAATTGCAGGGGACGGTTCAGGCGCAGGGTGACCAGGCCACCCTCGTCCTCGCGCAGCACCAGCGGTGCTTGCGTGTCATGTGTTGCGGTCATGCGGTCTCCAGTGGCCTGCTGGCCTTGTTATTTTAGGAAATCTTATTTGGCGGCGTTGACGCTGCCGATGCCGGCGATCGACTTGTGCACGATCTTCGGCTTGCCGTAATAGATCAGTTCGCCCATGCCGCGCACCACGGCGTTCAGTTCGCCTGAGGAATACACCTTGACGGAGCCGATGCCGTCGAAATTGACGTCGACGTTTTTCGCCAACAAGGCTTTCGTATCGACTTCGCCCACGCCTTGCGCCTTCAGGCGCAGCCAGTCGACCTGTCCATCGGCCGCCAGGCGGCCCGCGCCCTTGTAGCTGATATCGACTCGTGGACCATTGAGCTTGGTCAATATCTTTTCTCCCGCGCCTTCCGCGATCAGCTTGCGCAAGGTGGGCATGGTGATGATGACGCGCGGGTCGCCATCCGTCTTCTTGATGTCCTTGTCCTTCATGGAAATTTTCAGCTCGCCATCGACCACTTCCGTGATCACGCCGCTGAGGAATTTCTGGTCGCCGCGCAGCAGCAGGCTTTGCTCCTTGCCCGATTCGACTTCGATGCTGATGGGGCCGCGGATGTCGATGGCGTTGAAGGCGCCGACTGTGCGGGTTTGCTCGTCGGCATGCGCGAGGGTGGAGAGGCAGGCAAGGGACAGGACTGACAACAGGAACAGAGGGCGCATGGCGGTTTCCTTGAGTAGTTGATCAGTGTATTCTATTGTGCAACATCTCCATTGGGGAGAAATTTGCGATGAACTGCACAAATCGCGGCGCGGATGATACGACCGCCATCGGGCAGCCGCGCGCCCGGCAAGGCGCCATTGGGCTATGCTATGGCGTACCGCGTCCTGGAGACTAGATGAAAAATTACCACAAAGAAGATTATCCCGTCGCCGACATCCGGCGCTTCCTTGAACCGGGGCCTGTGGTGCTCGTCAGTTCAACGTGGAAGGGTGAGAGCGACGTCATGACCATGGCTTGGCACATGCTGATGGAATTTACGCCATCCTTGCTGGGCTGCTTCATTTCCGACGCGAACCACAGCTATGAAATGATCAAGCGCAGCATGGAGTGCGTGATCAACCTGCCCACGGCCGATATGGTCGACCAGGTGGTGGCCATCGGCAATTGCAGCGGCGAAGATACGGACAAGTTCACGGCCTTCGGCCTGACGGCCCAGCCGGCCGAGCAGGTGGGCGCGCCCCTGATCGCCGAGTGCTACGCCAACTTCGAATGCAAGCTGGCCCAGGTGTCGGGCAACCCGAAAGGCGGTTTCTTCATTTTCGAGTGCGTGAAAGCCCACGTGGCCACGTCGCCCAAGCTGCCCGAAACCCTGCACTACCGTGGCAACGGCGAGTTCATGGTGTCGGGCCGCACCATCAGCCGCAAGAGTTTAATGAAACCTGAAATGTTGTAGGTCCGTGTAGGTCGGATTAGCGTGCAAGCGCGTAATCCGACAACACCGTTGGCCGATGATTAAATCACCCCCTGCGCCAGCATCGCGTCGGCCACTTTGACGAAGCCGGCGATATTGGCGCCATCCACATAGCTGACCGTGCCGTCGGCGCGCGTGCCGTACTGCTTGCACGCGGCGTGGATGCCTTGCATGATCTGCAGCAAACGCGCATCGACTTCTTCGCGCGGCCACGATATGCGGGCCGCGTTCTGGCTCATTTCCAGGCCGGACGTCGCCACGCCGCCCGCATTGCTGGCCTTGCCCGGCGCGTACAGCACGCCGGCCGCTTCGAAGGCCTTGGCGGCCTCGATGGTGGTGGGCATGTTGGCGCCTTCGGCCACGCACTGCACGCCATTGGCAATCAAGGTGCGCGCATCGTCGATGTTCAGTTCATTTTGCGTGGCGCAGGGCAGGGCGATGTCGACCGGCACATGCCATGGCGATACGCCTGCTTCGAAGCGCACGCCCGTGCGCGCGGCGTAATCGCTGACCCTGCCATACAGATGGTTCTTGATCTCCATCAGGATGGCCAGCTTTTCCGGCGTGAAACCTTCCTCGTCGATGACGGTGCCGCTCGAATCGGAGACGGTGATGACTTTCGCGCCCATGGCCATGGCTTTCTCGACCGCGTATTGCGCCACGTTGCCCGAGCCGGACACGGACACGCGCATGCCTTCGAACGAGCGGCCCCGGGTTTTCAGCATTTCCTGCGCGAAATACACGGTGCCGTAGCCCGTCGCTTCCGGACGCATCAGCGAGCCGCCGAAGCTGGCGCCCTTGCCCGTGAATACGCAGTCGGCGCGGTTGCTGAGTTTTTTCATCATGCCGGCCATATAGCCCACTTCACGCCCGCCCACGCCGATGTCGCCGGCCGGCACGTCCGTGTCCGAACCCACATGGCGGAACAGTTCGCTCACGAAGGCCTGGCAGAAGCGCATCACTTCGCCCGGGCTCTTGCCCTTCGGATCGAAATCGGCGCCGCCCTTGCCGCCGCCCATCGGCAAGGTGGTCAGGGCATTCTTGAACGTCTGTTCGAAGGCGAGGAATTTCAGCACGGACAAGGTGACGGAAGGGTGGAAGCGGATGCCGCCCTTGTACGGCCCGATGGCCATGCTGTGCTGGATGCGGTAGCCGCGATTGACTTGTACTTGCCCGTGGTCATCGACCCACGACACGCGGAACATCACCACGCGTTCCGGCTCGATCAAGCGTTCCAGCAAGCCTTGTTCCGCGTATTTCGGGTGCTGTTCCAGGAATGGCCACAAGCTCTCCATGACTTCGGTGACGGCTTGCAGAAACTCGGGTTGACCTGGATTGCGTGCGGCGACATGCTGGACATACTCGTGAGCAGATGCGTATTTCATCAGAATTCCATGGAGGTAAACGGTTATTTGGGCAACTATCATCGCAGATTTTGCACGAAAATGGTGCGGAAATTTGGTTTTGAGGGGTTTCTGCTACATTCTGGAGCGCGCTTTCCCATCAAGCGGCGAGGCAAAGCAGATAGTGGTCTGGTGGAAAAAATGACCGAAAAACAAAAAACGCCAGCGCGAGCGCTGGCGTTGCGGGCCGTTACATCGGATGCCCGGATCGTTTCGGGCGCAGCTCAGGCAAGAGTGCTTCCTTGCCGATGAGTAGCTGCATGGCGCGCTGCCGCAGCGTGTGGCGAATCCGGTGCGGGGCCCGGCATGCAATAGTGTCTAACAAGAAATAGGAAAGGGTGCGCAGGCTGGATGCCGGGCGCGGCACGCTGGCGCGCCAGTAACGTAGCGCCGCCCGCATGCCGGTATGGCTCAGCAGGGAACGCAGATTGTTCAGCCGGCGCGCGCAACGGATCCGCTTCGCCAGCGCTGGCGCCAGCTGCTCGAGATAGGGCGCGACAATGGCATCCATATTCAGGAAATGCTCGAACTTGCGCGCCGGTGCCGTCATCTGCGGATGATGTTGCCGATAGTGCAGCAGGACGTTGCTGCTGTAGCGGATGGACATGCCGGCACTCAGGCAGCGTATCCAGTAGTCGTAAGCGGCACCTTCCTTCAGTTGTTCGCTGAATGGCCCGATACGGGAGAGCAGCCGTTTGCTGAGCAACACGCCGGATGGCTGGATGGGAGAACCCAGCAGGCAGGCGGGCCAGGTGGCAAACTGCCGTGGCGTTGCCCAAGCCACGGGATTGCCGCCATGGCTGTTCAGCGTGGCAACTTGCGATACATACATGATCGCATCTGGCGTTACTGATGCGTGTACCTGTGCCAGTTGTTCAGCCAGTTTTCCAGGACACCAGATGTCATCGTCGTCGATGAAGGCGACCCATGGAAAACGGGCGGCGGCCACTCCCGTGTTCCGGGCGGCCGCCAGGCCGGTGCCCGCATTGTGCACGATGATTACGTGCGGGTAGGCTTGCCGGACGTAGGCGGCCGTGCCATCGCTGCTGGCGTCATCGATCAGCAAGATTTCCTGCGCGGGCCTGGACTGGGCCAGCAGCGATTGCAAGGTGTCGTCGAGAAAGCCCCTGGACCAGCCGTTCCTGGTGCAAATGATGACGCTGACGGGGGCGACGCTCATGGCGCCACGGCTTCTGGCGGCGCAACACGGATGCGGATGGCTGCGCCGTCTTGCCGGATGTCATACGGTTGCAGTGTCAATGACGGGCACGATGATTTTCCTGTTTGCAAGTCGAACGAGATGGCACAGGCCGGGCAATACACTTTGTCGCTATCGGATCCGCCATCGGCCAGGTCTACGCCGTAATGCGGGCAGGCCGCGTCGTAGGCGCGGGTGCCGTCGCTGGTGCGCACCAGCATGATGCGATACGGCGCGGCATCGACGATGATGCGCTGGGTGTCCGGCCCGGCGGCAGGCAGCTGGCCATGTATGAAGCCGCTCGCCTGGTCGAGCTGGCCGGCAATGACGGGAACGGCTGCCGGCGTCTGCACGGGGGCGGCGACGACGGGCGCGCCGAAATTATCTTCGCGGCGCAGGTGCAGCACTTCATCGTGGCACTGCTCGATATCGGCGGCCCGGCGCCAGAATTCGCGCGAGTAAAAACAGGCGGGATCGAAGGTCGGGCGGGAAGCATTGAGGCGCATGGAAATGGCCACGCGCGTCGCGTCCGTCGTATTGAGGTGCGTGCCGTGCAGCACTTCTGGATCGAAGACCAGCATTTCGCCTGCCGCCAGCGGCAGATAAGTCGGCACCGGCAGGCGGTAGCCCGCTTGCAGGTACAGCGTGCGTCGCTCGCAGGGCAGCGAGGCGTTGGCCAATTCCGGATACAGCACCATGCCCGCTTCCGCCGGCACTTCGCCGATGGCCCACCAGATATTGCGCCCGTCCCGCGAATGGCCGGCCCAGCTATCGATGTGCGGACCATGCGCCCAGGCGGCGGGCGGGTGGCCCCGGTGATAGTCTTTCGGCGCGTACACGGGGTCAACGACTTTACGGGCTTGAAATTGCTCGCGCACGGACGCGCTGAGGCGGCCAATGCCGGGATTTTCGCTCGCCGGATTGGTCTTGCGCGCCACTTCATAGGGGAAGTTGATGCGCAGGATCAAATAGTCATCCACATAGAAATCACCATCCCAGCCCAGGATCTGGCGGCCGACGGCCGTCGCCATGGCCAGCAAGGGCTGGCGCAAGCGTTCCAGCACCTGGTTGCGCAAGGACGTCACATCGTCGGTGTCGATCACTTCGTGCAGCCGCTCGATGCCATGCTGGCGCAGCACCTGGGCTGCCGCGGTGCCCTTCATTTGTTCGACCGTGGAAATGATTTCGCTGAGCACGCGTTCGGTCATCGTTGCCCACGGAGCGAGTTCACGGACGTGACACTTGAGCCACACGCCCTGTGTCGAGGATGGAGCGCTCATCTTCATTGCTCCGATGCCAGGGTGCGCAATGTCTGCAAGCCGTGCACCGTGATCTGGCGCAATTCTTGTATCAGCGGCAGGGCGTTCTGGCGGGCGCGGTAATACTGCGCGGCCGAGCGCGCGCGGTCCATGATGGCGCTCACGCAGTCGCCACTTTGCATCAGATCGACATCCCACGACGCCATGCCGATGGTGGACAGCATCGAGCGGCCCCGTTCGTCATACGACAGGTTGATGCTGTGCGAGCCCATGGCCAGGCAGGGCAGGAAGCCATGCAAGCGGTAGCTGACGTGCAGCTTGCAGGTGCGCAGCGCCTCGATGTAGCGGCCGACTTCGTCAAAGTACAGGGGCGCCGCGTCCGGGAAGCCGGCGGCGAATTCGAGGTCGATGTAGTCGTGGCAGGCCAGATAGACCGGTTGCGCATATTCGGCACGCAGGGCGGCAATCAGGCGGCGCAAGTCTTCGGCGATGCGCCACTGTAAGGGGGCAGGAACGCTCATGCGCATGGGATGACGGATGGAAATGATCACGCCGCCCCTGGCCGCTTCACCCTCGGCATTCGGCGGCAGGTACAGCGTGGGGCAGCCACCGACCGTCACCTTGGCGCCAAGGTCGGCGAGGATTTCCTGCGAACCCGTGTCGCGCACCATGGCCACCTTGGCGTGCTCGACCAGGTGCCGTATCGCAGTCGGGCTGAGCGCATCGGTGCGGTCTTCCATTTGCCCGTCGCGGCCCGTGATGCGGCCGTGGGATAGGCCCATCAGCATCATCGGCCGGCGCAAGGCATTGACGGCCTGGACATCATAGGATAGCTGGCCGTTTTCAAACAGGTTCCCGCCGCCGACGATAACGGCGTCGGCGAGGCGGTTCATGTCATAGATCTGGCGTGGCACCAGGCCGCCAAACTGCGGTCCCTTCAAGGCGGGAATGCTGACGACATTGGTGGCTGCTCCGAACACTTCGTAGAGGAGCTCTGCTGTAGCGTAGCCGATGAGGTCGTTGCCGATGTTGCGAGTGGTGGGCCGCACCATAAAGATATTCAATGTTCGTCCTTCTTGTTGTACGTGTTTAAGGAAAATGGGGAGGCGGGGCGTTGATTAGCCGCGTGCCGCAAGTTCTTCGACGAGCGTGCGCATGCGCGATTTCAGTTCCAGATCACCCGGGTAGGCGCCCCGATCCACGTCCAGCATGCGCTGGGCGCTTGCCGCATCGGCGTTGACGCCGAGCAAGGCGGCGATGTCATCGATCAGCGTCATGTCGTGCCGGTTGACACGTTCGGTACTGATGACGAGCGGTTCGATACCCCGTTGCCTGAACCAGTCCTGCCAAAGCTGTTCATCCACGGCAATCAACTGCATGGCCTTGCGCGCCGCCAGTTTGAGGCGCCAGGTCGAGTAATTTTTTGTTACCGGGGCGACTTCGAAACCCCAGCGCCCCGTGATCATGCAGGTCGCCAGGGATGCCGCCTGGGCGAGCTTGTTGTCGCGGATCAAATGAACGACCGTCGCGCCTTCGAACAAGGCGGTAAAGTCGTGCGGATACGGCCATTTTTGCATCTGGGGAAACTGGATATTCGATGCGAACAGGCCATTCGCAGAACGCCTGGCAAAAATATGCGCGAGGTAATCCTGTTTGTTGATTTGCCAGCGCTCCGTCAGCGCCTGCACGCTATTGTCATTGAAATACTCCAGCGGCACGCCGATCCCTGCGCCGAGTAACAGGCGGGCCAGCCGCTTGCTCGATGCGCGTGGCGCTGCGCAGACCAGCAGCTTTTTATCGGGGAACGCCGGCGACGTAGTATCGTAAGGAAACTCACGCATTTCTGCGGGTGTCGGGCGCGTGGCGCCTGTCCACACGGACTTGGCTTCAGTCAACGAAGTTGGAGAACGTTCATTCATGAATAGGGAGATAGGCCAGCTGCGCCATGTTACGTGCGATCGGATGTATTCAAAGCAAGGGAGCAACTGACTTCTTTTGAAAATATATTGCTTTAAAATACTATCGTACTTCATGCTATCTATGGAACGAAATTGCATTTTATTTATGTTTGCATGTCTCTCTCTAGCAACTATTGGTGGCCGCTAGCAAGTTGAGCCGCGCACCAACTACAACGCCAGCCCGAAGGCTGGCGTTGTCGTTGCGGATCGCCTGGTCAAGCCAGGATCGTCATCACCCCGCCATGCTGCGCAGGATCAGCCCCGTGATGTAGGCGCCGTAGGTGCCCAGCGCATAGCCAAGCACGGCCAGCAGCACGCCGACGGGGGCCAGGGCCGGATGGAAGGCGCTGGCGATGACGGGGGCGGAGGCGGCGCCGCCGATGTTCGCTTGCGATCCCACGGCCATGAAGAACAGGGGCGCGCGGATCAGTTTGGCGACGAGCAGCATCAGGCCGCCATGCACGGCGATCCAGATCAGGCCCAGCAGGAACAAAAACGGCTTGTCGAGCAGGGCGCCCAGGTCCATGTGCATGCCGATTGTCGCCACCAGCACGTACAGCATGGCCGAGCCGATGGTCGAGGCGCCCGCGCCTTCCAGGCTGCGCGCCTTGGTAAAGCTGAGCAGCAAGCCGAAGGTGGTGGCGAGCACGACGATCCAGAAGAAGTTCGACGTCAGGCTGTAGTCCTGCAAGCGCCATGCGGCGGGCATGGTGTTGATCCAGCTGATGATGGGGCCGGCCAGGAAGTGCGACAGGCCCGTCACGCCCAGGCCCACGCCGAGGATGATCATGATGTCGGTCAGGGTGGCGATGCGCGCGTGTTGCGTGCGGTAGCTTTCGATGCTGTCCTTGAGCGCGTTGATGGCCGTCAAATCGGCCCCCGTCCAGCGGTCGAAGGCGCCCGCGCGGCCGGCCAGGAACAGCAGCACGGCCGTCCAGACGTTGGCCACCAGCACGTCGACGGCGACGAACTGGCCGAACAGGGTGGCATCCACTTCAAACACTTCCTTCATGGCCGCCTGGTTGGCACCGCCGCCTATCCACGAGCCGGCCACGGTGGTCATGCCGCGCCACGTGTCGCCTGCCACCGTTTCCGGGTGGATCAAACGCAAGGCTTCGAACGAGACGAGGGCGCCCAGCATGACGCCCAGGGTGCCGGTCAAGAACATGATGATGGCCTTGGGGCCGAGGCGGATGATGCCGCCGAAATCGATGGCCACGCACAGCAGGACCAGCGCGCTGGGCAGCAGGTAGTCGCGCGCCACCGCATACAGGCCGGAAGCGTTGCCATCGATGATGCCAAACGTGTTGAGCAGTGCCGGGATCAGGTAGCACATCAGCAGCGACGGGATATACGTATAAAACTTTTTCCAGAAGCCATCCTGGCGGGAGGCGGTCCAGAAGACGGTCCCCAGGGTCAGGGCGAGCAAGCCGAGGACGACGGCGTCATTGGTGATCAGGGCGGTAGTGGCAGGTGGCATCGGGGATTCCGGTGAACGTGTCAGGGACGCACCGGGTGCCGATCAGGCCCCCGGGCGCAGGGTGGCCGTATCGTATAGCAATGTTGAAGCCTAAACAAATTGCTTAGACGGTGGTGCGTGGATTTTTACTTGCCAAATCAAACACTTAGATACTGGTTCCTCACCCCGCGCGGCAGACTGGCGGTTACAAATAACGTGCCAGCAAGGCCTTGTCGAGGGCCCCGTCGAGTTCGATGCGCACGAAGTGGCCGCTGCCGGGCGCCACCTGGATCTCGCTGCCATCGTCGTCGAGCATGCGCGCAATGGTGAAATCGCGGTTGCCACCCGGATGCACGGCCTCGATGCGGTCGCCCACGGCGAAGCGGTTTTTCACTTCCACCCTGGCCCAGCCGTCCGTCACGCCCAGCACGTCGCCCACGTACTGGCTGCGGTCCGCCTCGGACGCGCCTCGCATGTAGTTCTGGTGCGTCTGCGTGTGGTGGCGCTGGTAGAAACCATCCGTATAGCCGCGGTTGGCCAGGCCTTGCAGCTGACCTAAGAGACCAATATCGAAGGGGCGGCCCGCCACGGCGTCATCGATGGCCTGGCGGTAGACTTGCGCCGTGCGCGCCGCGTAGTACAGCGACTTGGTGCGGCCTTCGACCTTCAGCGAGTCGACGCCGATTTTCACCAGGCGCTCGATGTGCTCGACGGCGCGCAAATCCTTCGAATTCATGATGTAGGTGCCGTGCTCGTCCTCGAGTATCGGCATCAGCTGGCCCGGACGCTGGGCTTCTTCAATAAAATATGGCTGGTCGGCCAGCGGGTGGCGCGGCTGCTGGTGCAGGGCGGAAAACGCGTTGTTGTCGGCTTCGGCCAGCGCCTGGTGAAATTCCAGCGGCACTACCTGCATGCCGCCCAAGTCGCCGCTGGCGTCTTCGGACGCATTTTTCACCTTGTAATCCCAGCGGCAGGAATTCGTGCACGTACCCTGGTTCGGATCGCGGTGGTTGAAATAACCGGACAACAGGCAGCGGCCCGAATAGGCGATGCACAGGGCGCCGTGGACGAATACCTCGAGCTCCATTTCCGGGCAGCGCTGGCGGATTTCCTCGATTTCGTCGAGCGACAATTCGCGCGACAGGATCACGCGCGTCAAGCCCATGCGGTGCCAGAATTTGACGTCGGCCCAGTTAACGGCGTTCGCCTGCACCGACAGGTGCACGGGGACGTCCGGCCACTTGTCGCGCACCATCATGATCAGGCCCGGGTCGGCCATGATCAGCGCGTCGGGACGCATGGCGATCACCGGCTCCATGTCGCGCAAATACGTTTTCAGCTTGGCGTTGTGGGCGAAGATATTGCTGGCGACAAAAAATTGCTTGCCGCGCGCATGCGCGCCTTCAATTCCCTCCTGCAAGGCTTGCAAGGTCGAAAAATCATTATTGCGCACACGCAAGCTGTAGCGCGGCTGGCCCGCGTAGACGGCGTCAGCGCCAAAGTCGAAGGCGGCATGCATCTTGGCCAGGGAGCCGGCAGGCAGGAGGAGTTCGGGAGCGTGGCGCATGGAGGAGGGGCAAAGCCGGCGATTGTAAGCGGGCGGCGAGCGCATTGCATTGCCCTGGATCAAGGGATTGCAAGGCGCTGCGCCGTGGCAGCCTAGGTGGCCGGACAGATGTTCTGGTTGGCGCGGAACAGGTTGGCGGGATCGTATTGCTTCTTGATGCGCGCCAGGCGCGGATAGTTCACGCCATACGCGTCGGCCGTGCGCCCGCTTTCATCCTCGGTCAGGAAATTGACGTAGACGCTGCCCGTCGCATACGGTGCCGCGTCGTTGAAGAAGTCGCGAGCCCAGGCGATGCAGCGCGCATCATCGGCCGGCTCGTCCCAGCGCGTGTGCACGTTCATCACGTACAGGGCGTCGCGGTGCGGATAGGCCGTATCCTGCGGCGCCGGCCGGCTCGCCTGCGCGCCCAGCAGGCCGAGGAAGATTTCGCATTGCGGCGTCGGCAGCTTGCCGGCATGGCGGATGACAGTATCGATGGCCGCGTCGCTGAGCTGCGTGAAGTTGTGCGATTTCCAGTAATTGCGCGCGCCCGGCGTGAGCAGGGCATCGAACGCCTGTTGCCAGGCCGTGTACGGCATGCTGCCCAGGTGCATGCCCAGCGGCTGGCCGAAGCTGCCGATGCGCTCGATCGCTTCCTGCATGGCGGCAGATTGCACAGGTGAAAAGACGGGCAGGACCAGCACGTCCTGGCCGTGCACTTCCGGTGGCAGGAAGGGCAGCGGCGGCGCCTTGCGCAAGACGGCCCAGACGGTCAATTCATCGGGCATGCCGTCGACGAAGTCGCGGTATTTCGTCAGCACCGCCTTGGCTTGCGCGTAAGGAAACACGATGAGGCCAGCCGTGACTTGCGGCCCCACCGGATGCAGCTGGAATTCGAAGCGCGTGACCACGCCGAAGTTGCCGCCGCCGCCGCGCAAGGCCCAGAACAGGTCGGGATGCTCCGTCGCGCTCGCATGCAGGAATTGTCCGTCGGCCGTGACGACGTCGGCCGCCAGCAGGTTGTCGGCCGCCAGGCCCAGCGTGCGGCTGAGCCAGCCAAAGCCGCCGCCCAGGGCCAGTCCTGCCACGCCTGTGGTGGAATTGATGCCCAGCGGCGTGGCCAGGCCGAACGCTTGCGCCTCGTGGTCGAAGTCGTGCAAGGTAGCCCCGCCTTCGACGTGGGCGCGGCGTTGTTGCGGATCGATATGCACCGAGCGCATGCCGGACAGGTCGATCACCAGGCCATCGTTGCACAGGGCGCTGCCGGCGATATTGTGGCCGCCGCCCCGCACGGCCAGGGGCAGGCCGTGGTCGCGCGCATATGCCAGCGCCGTGCGCACGTCGGCCATGCCCGCGCAGCGCGCGATGAGGGCCGGATGCCGGTCGATCATCGCATTCCAGACGGCGCGCGCGCTGTCGTAGCCGGCGTCGTTCGTTTGTAACAGTTGCCCTCTCAATGAGGCTTGCAACTCATTGAGCTGGCCGTTCGTCAAGGTATTCATCGTGTACCTCCCAGCGGCTGCATGCGGTTATGGGTATGGTGACGGGAAGCAGGAGGACTGTCCCCGCGTGCCGGCCTGCATGCATCGTTTGCCAGCGCGTGGTTTCATGATAGGAAGGCACCAGACGGTACGCAAGCCCAGGTGCTGGCAACTGAAACAAGGAAGTGCGAGGGCTTGCGCTGCGACAGACGATGGGCTGCCTGAACGACGGGGTTGCCGCTTCAGGCGTAGGGCGTGCCCGCCATGGCGGCGTTCAAGCCCGTGTGTCCCCGGTCTACCAGGGACAGGAAGCCGGCCTTGGCCAGTTGCGCGTCGCCATGTTGCGTGAAGGCACGGTGCGCCTCGATGAGGGCGGTGCTCCACGTGGCCAGCAGCAGGCTGGCCGCCAGGTGCGCGAGGGGATCGCTTGCATCGCGCCCCGTGGATTCGGTCAGCGCTTGCGCCACTACTTGCGCCAGTTCGTCGCGGATGGCCCGCGCCCGCGCTTTCAAGGTATCGCTGGCTTCGATGGTGGCAATGAAACCCTGGCCAGCGGCGGAAAAGGTGATGTAGGGACTGTCTTCCAGTACCAGCCGGTGCGCCAGCAGGCGCAGGGTTTCGATGGGCGGGATGGCGGGATCGCGCTGGCGCAAGGCGTCGCGCAGCAGTTCGCGCCCTTCTTCCTCGCGGTCGAAGAACATGTCTTCCTTGCGCGGGAAATGGTTGAACACCGTCATGCGTCCCACGCTGGCCGCCGCCGCGATCTCGTCCACCGTCACCTGCTCGAAGCCGCGCACGAAGAACAGGCGCGTGGCGGCATTCGAGATGGCTTGGCGGGTGGCAAGGCGTTTGCGGGAGCGGAGGTCGGAAGGAATCGTCATGTTGCCACGATCATACACGAAGTGTACTGAGTACAGATAAGGCTTGCTGGCGCGGCAAGGTTGGGCGTACTATTTTATGTACTGAGTACATATTTAGATTGAGTATATGAAAGAATCTGTTCCTGTGGCGGCATTGCCCGTCATCTTTACCACTGTCGTGCTCGACGCCGTCGGCATCGGCCTGATCTTTCCCATCCTGCCGGCGCTGCTGCGGGAGGTCACGCACGCCGATAACGTGGCGCCGTATATCGGCATCATGACGGCCCTGTATGCGTTGATGCAGTTCATCTTTGCGCCCGTGCTGGGGGCCCTGAGCGACCGCCTGGGGCGGCGCCCCGTGCTGCTGCTTTCGTTGGCGGGCGCGGCCGTCAATTACCTGTTCCTCGCCTTTGCGCCGAGCCTGTGGATGCTGCTGCTGGGGCGTGCCATCGCCGGGTTGACGAGCGCCAACGTTTCCGTGGCCACCGCCTACATCACCGACATTTCTCCCGAGGCGAAGCGGGCGCACCGCTTCGGTTTGCTCAACGCCATGTTCGGCGCAGGCTTCATCATCGGTCCCGTGCTGGGAGGCGCGCTGGGCGATTACGGGCTGCGCCTGCCGTTCATGGCGGCAGCCGTTTTGAATGCCGGTAATTTGCTGCTGGCCTGGCATCTGCTGCCAGAATCACGCCACCCCTCGCGCACGCCGACACGGGGGAAAAACGACCTGGCGGCATTGAACCCTCTGCGCCCGTTGCGCTGGGTTTTCTCGGAGAAAAGCTTGTTGCCGATTACCGTCATCTTCTTTACCTTCAGCGCGGCCGGCGAAGTGTATGGCGTGTGCTGGGCGCTGTGGGGCCACGATGCGTTCGCGTGGAACGGGCTGTGGATCGGCCTGTCGCTGGGCGCCTTTGGCGTGTGCCAGGCGCTGGCCCAGGCTTTTCTACCTGGCCCGGCCGTGAAACTGCTGGGCGAGCGCGCCACCATCCTGGCGGGCGTGGCCTGCGCCTGCGTGGCATTGACCGTCATGGCGTTTGCCACGCGCAGCTGGATGATCTTCGCCATCATGCCCGTGTTCGCCTTGGGCGGCATCGGCGCGCCGGCCCTGCAGTCGCTGGCCACGCGCCAGGTGGCCGAGGACCGGCAAGGCCAGTTCCAGGGTGTGCTGGCCTCGGCCGTGAGCCTGGCGTCCGTGCTGTGCCCGCTGGTGTTTTCCAGCATCTATTTTGGCGTCAGGGCGTACTGGCCCGGCGCCGTCTGGCTGTCGGTGATTGTCGTGTACGCGGCACTGGTGCCGCTCGTGCTGGGCTTGCGCTTGCAGAAGCCGGCGCAAGCCCAGGCAGGCTAGTGCGCGTGCGAGGCCCCGCTGCTGCCGGCTTGCCCGGTCATGGGCAGATGTTCGGGCGGCATGCCGTCCTTGAACAATTGGCGTAGTTGCTGGCGCAGCTCCGGCGTGTCGTGGTGATGGTGTACCGAGACTGCGTGTTCCACAGCAATGCCCAGCAGCTCTTCCTCGCTGTCAGCCGAGATGGTTACCGAGCAATGCGTGTCGCTTGGGAATTCCCTGCAATCGATGTATTTGCGCGTCATGATCGACTCCTTTCTGGAAAGAGCGGGCACCGCACCCGCTCCATTCAGTATAGGCCGCAAAGCAGCCCCGCCTAGGCTGCGCGGCTCTCGCCAGCGGATTCGTCATCAAGACGCTGCACGACGCCGCCGCCTTGAGCCAGATGCGCCGCATCGGCGGGAAAATCGTCGACCTGGATCAAGCCGTCGACCAGGCGCGCATATTCGAGCAAGGTATTGTGCTCCTGGCAGCTGACCGAGCCTGCGGCCTTGGCCGTTGCCAGCCACTGCTGCATGGCGGACAGGCTTTGCGGCAGGTGCCGCAGGGCTGCGCCTGCGGGCGTGTCTTTCAGGCGTTTTTCGATGTGCAGCACGTCGGCTAACAGGGCCAGTGCCCGCTCGGCGCAAGCCACGGGATCTGTGTTGTCGTTGGCCACATAACCGTCGGCCAGTAGGCGCTCGCGGTCGGCACCCGGCGTTTGCAGGGCCAGCGCCACTTCGCTGCCCAGCTCGTCGGAAGGCGGGCGATGCGGCAGGCCGAACGGGAACAGCAGGGTGCGCAGCAGCACGGCCAGCACGCGCGCGGGGAAATTGTCGAGTACGCCCGTCAAGCCCTGCTGCGCCTTGACCAGCGCATCTTGCAGCGACCAGTGCACATAGGGCAGGTCGGCCTCGGGCCGGCCATCGTCCTCGTAGCGCTTCAGCACGGACGAAGCCAGGTACAGCTGCGCCAGCACGTCGCCCAGCCGGGCGGACAGCCGCTCGCGGCGCTTGAGCTCGCCGCCGAGCACGAACATCGACATATCCGTCATGACGGCAAACGCCGTCGACAGCCGCGTCAGGGCGCGGTAGTAGGGCGCCAGTGCGGGCGCGCCGGTGTCGGGCGCGGCCGCCAGGCGCGCGCCGCCCAGTCCGTACCATAATCCCCTGGCCAGGTTGCCCAGCACAAAGCCCACGTGGCCAAAGAAGGCAGCGTCGAAATCCCGCAGGGCCTTGCGGCCATCGCTTTCGTTGACGGCGGCCATTTCCCTGAGCACATACGGATGCGCGCGGATGGCGCCCTGGCCGAAGATGATCAGGCTGCGCGTGAGGATGTTGGCCCCTTCGACGGTAATGGCGATGGGGATTTGCTGGTAGGCGCTGGCGAGGAAGTTGTTGGGCCCCACGCAGATGCCCTTGCCGCCGAGAATGTCCATGCCGTCATTGACGAGCGCGCGGCCCCGTTCCGTGACGTGGTATTTGACGATGGCGGAAATGACGGCCGGCTTTTCGCCCAGGTCGACGGCGTGCGCGGCCAGCGTGCGGGCCGCGTCCATCAGGTACAGGTTGGCGCCCATGCGGGCCAGCGCTTCCTGCACCCCTTCGAATTTGCCGATAGCCATGTTGAACTGGCGCCGCACGGCCGCATACGCGCCGGTGCCGCGCACGGCCATCTTGCCCATGCCCACGCTGGACGAGGGCAGCGAAATGGCGCGCCCGGCCGCCAGGCACTCCATCAGCATGCGCCATCCCTTGCCCACTTGCGCCTGGCCGCCGATGACCCAGTCGATGGGGATGAAGACATCGTTGCCCGAGGTGGGGCCGTTCTGGAACGCGGCGTTCAATGGGTGATGGCGGCGGCCGATCACCACGCCGTCGTGGCTGGCGGGGATCAGGGCGCAAGTGATGCCCGGCGTGTCATTCTCGGACAGCAGATGTTCGGGGTCGCTGGTCTGGAATGCCAGTCCCAGCAAGGTCGCCACGGGCGCCAGGGTGATGTAGCGCTTGTTCCAGGTGAGGCGGAAACCCAGCGTGGCGCGGCCCTCATGCATGCCCATGCACACGACGCCGAGGTCGGGAATGGCGGCCGCATCGGAACCCGCATACGGGCTGGTGAGGGCAAAACAGGGAATCTCGGTGCCGGCGGCTAATCGCGGCAGATAATGGTTTTTCTGTTCTTCGGTGCCGTAATGCAGCAGCAGCTCGGCCGGCCCCAGCGAATTGGGTACCATCACGGTGACGGCCAGCGCCGAGCAGCGGCTCGACAATTTCATGACCACTTGCGAGTGCATGTAGGCGGAGAATTGCTTGCCGCCGTATTGTTTCGGGATGATCATGCCGAGGAAACCTTGCGCCTTCATGTAGGCCCAGGCCTGGGGCAGCAAGTCCTGCGCCTGCTGCGTTTCCCAGTCGTTGACCAGTTCGCACAGCCGCTCGACGTCATGCTCGAGAAAGTGACGCTCCTCGGTCGTGAGCGAGGCACGTCCATAGTCCAGCAGCTTGGGCCAGTCGGGCCGGCCGGAAAACAGGTCCGCGTCCCACCACGTGGTACCCGCTTCGAGCGCGTCGCGTTCCGTGTCGGACATGGTTGGCAAGATGCGCTTGAACAAGGCCAGCAAGCGCGGGGTGAGCAGGGCGCGGCGCACGGGGCCGGGGGCGAACAGTAAAGCCAAGCCCAGCAGGGCTACCATCAGTAGGATCGTCAGCATGCGTATCTCCCTGTGTAATAAGTACAGGGTAGGCCGATTTGGTGAATGTTACTGTGCGGTACAGCGCATACGCACAACGCCAACCGCATGGGTTGG
Source organism: Janthinobacterium lividum (assembly GCF_034424625.1). Lineage (NCBI taxonomy): Bacteria > Pseudomonadati > Pseudomonadota > Betaproteobacteria > Burkholderiales > Oxalobacteraceae > Janthinobacterium > Janthinobacterium lividum. Next base: position 974,525 of record NZ_CP139976.1, read on the forward strand.
CGTTGTGCTGTATGGTGTGGGGCGTATTAGCGTTGCGGGACGACAATCACCGTGTCGCCCGTCTTGCCTTTGGCGCCGTCGTCGCCCTTGGCGCCATCGTTGCCTTGAACACCATCGTTGCCTTGTGCGCCAGTGGCGCCCTTGGCGCCGTCATATCCGGCGGCACCGCTGTCGCCGGTCTGGCCCGTGGCGCCGGTCGCACCGGTCGCGCCGGCAGGGGCTTCAGCGCCCGTCGCACCCGTAGCGCCGGCAGGACCAGGCGCGCCGGCCGGGCCAGCGATGACTTGCACGACAGGTGGCGCTTCGCGCTGGCAAGCGGTCAAGGCGAGGGTAGAGGCGAGCGCGAGCAATATCAGGGTAGTTTTCATGATGCATCCTTTGGCAGTGTGCCGTGATGTACGGAACGGCTCGACGGCGTCGGGCGCGAGTTTCGCATGGCGGTGTTACGGAGAGAATCTGATCAGGTGGCCGTTGCGCCGTGTCGCGCAGGACGCTGGCGGCGGGAAGGGGGTGTGGTCTGCCTGCAGCATGTGCTCTTGGGCGGCCGCAGTCCGTACGTTTGCGTACATAGCGGCGTGGTGGGGGAGGGTTTGGCAAAGAGAAACAAAAAAGCCAACCCGAAGGTTGGCTTTTTGCTATGTTCTGCTGAATTCTTGGTGGCCCGGGGCGGAATCGAACCACCGACACAAGGATTTTCAATCCTCTGCTCTACCGACTGAGCTACCAGGCCAAGGCGGCGAATTATAGCAGAAAGACTTTCCACCTGACCAGAGCTAGCTGTGTTCAAATGCAACAGATGGCCAAAACATAGTGTTTTGGCATCCTTGTATGAACTGAAGGGATGTGGCGATGCAGCGACGTATTGGAGTGCAAGGCCTGGCGGCGGCGGGCTTGTTCGGCTTGTTGTGCGGCGCGGCGCGGGCCGACGGGCTGGCTGATTTGAATGCGGCGCTGGCGCGCTTGCAGGGCCAGATGCCCATCAAGGCGCAGGTCGAATCGAAATCCTGGCGCCGCGAGGGCGAGGGCAAGGCGGCGGAAGAGGATAGCGGCCAGGCCACTGTCACTGTCGAGGGCGGGCCGGCGGGCTTGCAGGTGCTTTACGGCAAGGACTTGCTGGCGAAAGTGGAAGCCGAGCAGCGCGCCAGGGTGAAGGATCCGAAGGTCAAGACGCCGATCGGCTTTGCGCTGGGGGAAATGAAGGCAACGGAGCTGCGCTCCATGGTGTCGGCGGCCGATGCCCTGTCGCGCGAGATCGAGGAAGCCGTGTTCAGCAGCGAAAAGATGGATAGCTACAAGGGCAAGCCGGCGCGTTTGCTCAGCTTTACCTTGTCGCTTGACAAGGTGCCTGAGAAAGACCGCAAGTATGTGAAGAAGTTCGAAGGCGGCATCGAGGTATGGATCGCCGCGGACGGCACGCCGCTGGCCAGCCATTTCCACTTTGACGTGAGCGGGCGCGCCTTTGTCGTCGTCAGCTTTACCCAGAAGTCGGACGAGACGCGCCAGTATGGCGTCAGCGGCGACCATTTATTGTTGCTGCGCAAGGAGAGCAAGAATGCCACCGCGGGCGCGGGCGAGAAGGTGGAGAGCAAGATCGTCAAGACCTTGCAATTGCAGTCCTGACGTGTTGCAGAAGCACTCAAGCCGCTGATCCAGCGGCTTTGTTTACATGGCGGCGCTGCCGCCCAGGGCGCTCTTTTGCAGCACGCAGCGCCCCGCCTCGCAGGTGGCGCCCGGGTCCGTGACGATGGAGCAGGTCGACATCATGCCGTCCGCTTGCTGCTGTTTGCGGCTCGCCTCGGCTTGCGCCTGGGCCAGTGCCTTGAGTTTCTTGCCGTCATTGCCCTTGCTGGACCAGGCCAGGTAGCGCTCGGGGCCGCCGCAAGCCTTGGCGCCGATGGCGATGGTCTGGCATTGCTGGGTGGAATCGCAGGCGGCTACGCCCACTTCCGCCTGGATTTGCGCCAGCAAGCCGGCATTGCCGGGGGCGGGCGGCGCATCATCTTGCGTGGGGGCGCTGCCGCAGGCGCTGGCGGCCAGCAGCAGGAAGCTGGCGCACGCGGCGCGCAGCAGGGAGTAGGTAGGTGTGTGCATGCCTTTATCATGTGCCACGCTTGCGTAAATGGCAAGCGCGATTCGCACTTGGCGAGAACCTTGACCCTGGTCATTTTCCTTATTAACTAGTCAAAGTTAATATAAATCAACATCCAACCAGCGATGTACGGGTGGCAACCGGGCCGGTGCGCTGCATTCCCGCGCCGGCGCGCGCCGCCGATTCGGGAATGCTTCCAGGAGTTAGATTATGCGCCGCACCCTTTCACCCTTTCTCTTCATCACCAGCCTGGCCCTTGGCGGCGTCCTGCATGCCGCCGACAAGGAGCCGATCCAGCCCATCACTGCCGCCAAGATCGCCAATCCGGCCATGGTCGAATTGGGCAAGAAGCTGTTTTTCGATCCCCGCCTGTCGCGTTCGGGCTTTATTTCCTGTAATAGCTGCCACAACCTGAGCATGGGCGGCACGGACAATATCAAGACCTCGATCGGCCACAACTGGCAGCGCGGGCCCATCAATTCGCCCACGGTGCTCAATTCCAGCATGAACGTGGCGCAATTCTGGGATGGCCGCGCCAAGGATTTGCAGGAACAGGCGGGCGGTCCCATCGCCAATCCCGGCGAAATGGCTTTTACGCACGAGCTGGCCATCGACGTGCTGGCCTCGATTCCCGCCTACCGCGCGGAGTTCCGGCAAGTGTTTGGCCAGGATAAGCTGACCATCGAGCAAGTCACGCGCGCCATCGCCGCCTTTGAAGAGGTGCTGGTGACGCCCGGTTCCCGTTTCGATCAATGGCTGTCGGGCAAGAAAAGCGCGCTGACGAAGGACGAACTGGCCGGCTACCAGCTGTTCAAATCGAGCGGCTGCATCGCCTGTCATAACGGCCCCGCCGTGGGCGGCAACACCTTCCAGAAGATGGGCGTGGTGGAACCGTATAAAACGGCGATGACGGCGCAGGGACGCTCGGCCGTGACGGGCAAGGATGCGGACCGCTTCAACTTCAAGGTGCCGACCTTGCGCAACGTGGAACTGACGTATCCCTATTTCCACGATGGCGAAGCGGCGACGTTGACGCAAGCCGTCGACGTGATGGGCCGCCTGCAGCTGGGCCGCACCTTCACGCCCGATGAAAACGCCAAGCTGGTAGCCTTCCTGAAAACCCTGACGGGCAAGCAGCCGCACCTCGTGCTGCCGATCCTGCCACCATCGTCGGACACGACGCCGCGGCCGGTGCCGTTTGACTGAATGAGTCCATGAAAAATGCCCGCATCAAGCGGGCATCGGGGTCTATTTCAATGTTCTCTGGAACAACTGATAGATGCGGCGGTACTCGTCATACCACGCTTCCGGCTGCACGAAGCCGTGGCGCTCCATCGGGTAGCTGGCCATTTCCCAGTTATCCTTTTTCAGTTCGATCAGGCGCTGCGACAGGCGCACGGAATCCTGGTAAAACACGTTGTCGTCGATCATGCCGTGGGCGATCAGGAGGTTGCCCGTCAGCTTGTCCGCGTATTCGATCGGCGACGAGACTTTATAGGCTTGCGGATCGACGTCCGGCGTGTTCAGGATATTCGCCGTGTACTCGTGGTTGTAGGTGGTCCAGTCCGTCACGGGACGCAGGGCGGCGCCGGACTTGAAGATTTCCGGCGCGCGCATCAGGGCCATCAGGCTCATGAAGCCGCCATAGCTGCCGCCGTAGATGCCCACGTTCCGGATGTCTCCCTGGTGCTGGGCTGCCAGCCAGTGGGCGCCATCGATGAAATCTTCCAGTTCCGGATGACCCATCTGGCGGTAGATGGCCGTGCGCCAGGCGCTGCCGTAGCCGAGCGAGGCGCGGTAGTCGACATCGAGCACGATGTAGCCTTGCTCCACCAGCAGGTTGTGGAACATCTGTTCGCGGAAGTAGACAGGGTAGCGCTGGGTCACGTTCTGCAGGTAACCGGCGCCGTGCGCGAACATGACGATGGGATATTTCTTGCCCGCTTCCAGCTGGGCCGGGCGGTACAGCTTGGCCCAGATCGGCGCCGCGCCATGCATGGACGGTACTTGCACCAGTTCCGGCATGACCCAGTTGCGCGCCTTGAAGGCGTCGCTGCGCGTATCGGTCAGGATATTTTCCTTGCCGCCCGTGACGGCAACCGTCGCCAGCTGGGCCGGCATATAGCTGGTCGAATAGCGCAGCAGCAGCTTGCCGTTATCGGGCGACAGGCCGAAGTTTTCCACGCCTTTCAAATTCGTCACTTCGCGCGCGCCGCCATCCCTTGCCGTGCTGGCGCACACTTCATAGGTGCCGGGCGCCTGCCGGTTGCACATGAAATAGGCATGCTTGCCGTCGCGGCTCCATTCGACGGCGCTCACTTCCCATTTGCCTTGCGTCAATGCGCGTGCCGGGGCCGCGCCCGTCTTCGTGTACAGGTGGGCGTAGCCGCTTTCCTCGGACAGATACCACAGGGTGGTGTTGTCGGGCAGCCAGCCGAATTCGTCGGCGCGGCGGTTGACCCAGGCCGTGTCGCTGATGCGGTGCACGGGCACGAGGGCGGCGTTGGCCAGGTCGACGTTGGCGAGCCAGCCATCCTTGTTGTCGACGGCGCGGATGCGCACGGCCACCTTGCTGCCGTCATCGGTCCAGGCGATGCCGTCGCGCTGGGCGTCGATGCGCACGGCACGGTTGCCTTTCAGGGGCGGCAGCTTCTGTTCGGCGCGCAGACTGGCCAGCGGGTCGGTGGCGATGCCGGGCAGGCTGTCGAAACCGATCTCGCGCACGGTGCCCGTGCGCAGGTCGGCCAGCTTCAGGCTTTGCGCGATCGGCATGTTGCGGCCCACGCGCGTGCGCTCGTCATCGACGTCCGGGTAGCCCGTTTCCGTCACGTAGCGGGCCAGTTTGCCCAGCTTGCCCTTCTCGGCCGCCTTGTCTTGCGTGACGAACAGCAGCCAGCGGCCGTCCGGCGACAGGGCGCTGCCGGAAATGGTGACTTTGTCGCCCAGGTAGATCGGTTCCGGCGCGCGCGTGGCGTCCAGGCGGCGCTCTTCATGGCGGCGTTCGCGGTTCGCGTCGCGGTCTTGCTTCTGGCGTGCCAGGTTGACGATCAGGCGCAGCTGCAGGTCGCGCAGGGCGTCCGCTTCCGGTGTGGCGTCCGGGTCCTTGGCGGCGCGCAGCAGGGCGACGGGGGCGCTCAGACGCTCCGCGCGGCTCCAGCTGAACCAGTCGGTGCCGCTGCGGTATTGCACGGCGGCGCCGTCGGCGGAATATTGCGGGTCGCTGATGGCCGAGACGCCGCGCGTAATTTGCGTCAAGGCGCCGCTTTTCAGGTCGCGCTCGAACAAGTCGCCGTTGCGCAGCAGGATGGCGCGCGTGCCGGAGCGGTTGACGACCATCTGCTGGCCATCGAGATTGGCCAGCTGCGCATCGTCGACCTTCTTGCCGCTATTCAGTTTGGCGTTTGCGCCTGGCAATTGATACGTGTCGCGCAGGGGCGAGCCGAGGCGTTTTTGCTTGTAGTAGAGCTGGCCATTCCAGCCCCACCATGCCGCTTCGACGGGCGTGCCGATCCAGTCGGGGTCGGCCATGGCCTGGTCCAGCGTGATCGGCGGGGGGGGGATGGTGGATGGGGCCGCATGCGCGGCGGGCAGGGCGGCGGCTATCAGGGTGAGCAGCAGGGGAAGAACCAGACGCATCGGGGATCACTTTAATCAAAGGGGATGGTGAAGGTACAGGCTATGAGGCCGGTATTCTAGCGGAGGAGTTTCGTGCAGGAAATGTCGGAAAGCTAAGCTTGGCGCTGGGCCAGCCAGGCGAGAAAGTCATCGAGCGGCATCGGCCGCGCATACAGGTAGCCCTGCAAGCCGTCGCAATCGTGGGCGACCAGGAAATCGGCCTGCTCCTGCGTTTCCACGCCTTCGGCCACCACGCGCAAGCCCAGGTGGCGCGCCATGGCCAGGATCGCTTGCACGATGGCCGTGTCGCGCGCATCGTGCGGCGTGTCGTCGATGAAGCGCTTGTCGATCTTGAGTTCGTACAGCGGCATCGACGTCAGGTAGGCGAGGCTGGAATAGCCGGTGCCGAAATCGTCGATGGAAAAGCGGATGCCGAGGGCCGCCAGTTCGCGCATGCGCGCCAGCGAGGCGTCGCGCTGGTCGATCAGCAAGCCTTCCGTCAGTTCCAGAATCAGGGCGCCGGCCGGCGTGCCGTATTCGGCCAGCGCGGCCTGCACGCGGGCGGCAAAATCGGGCTGGCGAAACTGGGCCGGACTCACATTCACGGACAGGGCGACGGGCGATCCGGCCCGCGCCAGCATGGCGGCGGCGCGGCACGCTTCGCGCAGGGCCCAGTGGCCCAGCTTGACGATCAGCCCCGATTCCTCGGCGATGGGGATGAAGATGCCGGGAGCGATATGGCCGCCGTCCGCCTGCGGCCAGCGCATCAGCAGTTCGGCGCCCGTCACCCGGCCATGGCGGTCGACCTGCGGCTGCACGTGCATGCATAATTCACCGGCATCGAGGGCGCGCGCGAGTGTCCTTTCCAGGGTCAGGCGGCGTTCCACGCCCGCCTGCATGGCCGCTTCAAAGAAGGCGATGCCGTTGCGTCCTTCCGCCTTGGCCCGGTACATGGCGATGTCCGCTTCGCGCAGCAGGTCGTGCGCCTGCTGGCCCGCTTTCGGCAGCAGGGTCACGCCGATGCTGGCGCTGCAATGATAGGACTGCCCTTCGATCTCGAAGTCGCGCGCGATGGCGGCGCGGATTTTCTCGGCCACCTGGGCCGCCGCGCGGGCGGCGTTGTGCAGGTCATCGGCCAGGTGCGCCAGCAGCACGACGAATTCGTCGCCGCCGATGCGCGCCACCGTGTCGGCCTTGCGCATCAGCTGCGCCAGCCGTTCGCCGGCCAGGCGCAGCAGCGCGTCGCCGGTGGCGTGGCCGCGCGCGTCGTTGATGTGCTTGAAGTGGTCGAGGTCGATGAACATCAGCGCACTGATGGTATGGCCGCGCGGCGCGGCGGCCAGCAGGTGGCCGATGCGGTCCATCAGCAGGCGCCGGTTGGGCAGGCCCGTGAGCACGTCGTAGAAGGCCAGGCGGTGGATGTCCGCTTCCGATTTCTTGCGCTCGTCGATTTCGCGCTCGACGGCCACCCAGTGCGTCTGCCTGCCGTCCGCATCCGTGAACGGCACCAGTTCCGCTTCGACCCAGTACGCCTTGCCGGCCTTGTTGTAATTGAGCAATTCCGCGCGTGCCGGCTGGGCGCGGGCCATGGCGGCGGCGATGCGCGCCAGTTCGCCCGCATCGGTGGCGGGGCCTTGCTGGAACAGCAGGCTGCGGCCCAGCACCTCGGCGCGCGCATAGCCGCTGCTGCGCTCGAAGGCGTCGTTGACGAAGATGATGCGCGTGGCCGGCGCCGCACCCGCGCCTGGCGGGACATCGGCCACTTCCGCGAGCATCACCATGTCGTTCAGGCGGGCCAGCGCCGTGGCCGTCAGGCGCAGATCGGCGTTCAGCTGCGACAGGGCCTGGCTGCTGCGTTCCAGGTGGCGCAGCAGGAAAGCGCAGGAGAGGGTCAACACGGCGGCGATGAACAGGAAGTTCAGGGCCGCGATCAGCGCGCGCAGCACGGGGGAGGCGGGCACGCCGCGCAATTGCAGCTCCACGTCGGGATGCAGGCCGAGGAAAAAGATGGTCAGCGAAGTCAGGGCCAGGGTCGACAAGGCTGGCCGCATCCCCAGCAGCAGGGCCGCCAGCACGGGCATGAGCATCATGTAGATCTGGCTGACGGGGCCGATTTTCAGCAGCAGGCCCACACCCACCAGGTAGGCGACGATCAGGAATTGCCACACGCGCCAGCGGTAGGGCATGGCGCGCAGATGCCAGATGAGACCGACCCAGCCGATGGCCAGCACGTCGAGGGCGACTATGGACCAGATAGCTTCGCGCGCCGCCAGCAGGGCGCTGGGAATGGCAGTGACGATGCCAAGCAGCAGCACCGCCTGCAGCAAGCGCGCAAAAATCTGTCCGCGCCAGTGCGCGAGATCGTTTGACGCGGCCACGCTGCCGTCCTTTCCCCAAGGAGCTGTGCTGCCGAGCTGAGCAGTATGGTAAAAATATTACGCGGTATCGTTCTGCATGTCATCTTGATCATTCGATATGATTGACTGCGCGACCACCCGCAGGGCGCATCGGGCCGTCTATTCCTTTTCCGCCGTGGGCCAGTAGTGGCTGTCCGGCGTGTCCCGTGCGCCGAAGATGGCCTGGCCGACCCGCACGACGGTGGCGCCTTCTTCAATGGCGATTTCATAGTCGCCGGACATGCCCATCGACAGCTCGTCGAGGCCGATGCCATCGGGAACATCCTGGCGCAGCCGGTCGCGCAGCGTGCGCAGCAGAACGAAGCAGCGGCGCACGCGCACGGCTTCCGCCGACAACAGCGCCAATGTCATGAGTCCGCGTACCCGCAGCGCCGGGAAGGCGGGCAGCTCGCGCAGGAAAGCGGCCACCTCGTCCGGCGGCAAGCCGTACTTGCTGGCTTCTCCCGATGTGTTCACTTGCACGAACACATCGAGCCCCCGTCCTGCCGCTTGCAGGCGCCGTTCCAGCGCCTCGGCCACGCGCAGGCTGTCGAGAGCCTGGAATTCGCTGGCAAAGCGCGCCACCAGCTTGGCCTTGTTGGTCTGCAAATGGCCGATCACCGACCATTGCAGATCGCCCAGGTCCGCCATCGCTTCCCACTTGCGGCCTGCCTCCTGCGGCTTGTTTTCTCCCAGCATGCGGCAACCCGCGGCGTAGGCCAGGCGCAGGCTCGCCTCGGGCTTGGTCTTGCTGACGGGCAGCAGGCGCACGCCGGCCGGATCGCGGCCGACCCGCTGGCATGCGGCGGCCATGCGCGCGTGCACGGCGGCCAGATTGCGGCGGAAGTCGTCCACCGACACGGCTTGCGGCCAGTGCCCATGCTGCGCGTGCATGGTCGCAGTGAGCAGGGGAGTGTCATTGTTCATGTGTCAGCCTTGTGTCAGCCTTATGAGCGGCAGGAGTCGCCGCAGTGATGTATGATTGTCCTATGCCAAAATATATCATGTCTGAGACTATCATGAAGATTGCAGGGAAAACCGCTGCGGAGCTGTTCGCCAGCATCCGTGCTCTGACGCAGGCTGGCGAACTGGCGCCGGGCCAGGAGTTGCCGACCGTGCGCGAGCTGGCCGCGACCTTGGGCGTCAACCGCAATACCGTGTCGCTGGCGTACAAGCGCCTGGCGACGGCCGGGATCGCGGTCACGCAAGGGCGATTGGGCACGGCCATCCGCGCACAGCGCGATCCCGGCGAGCAGGAAGGCCTGCTGCCCGGCTCGCCGCTGGCCGACCTGGGCGGCGGCAATCCTAACCTTGCCTGGCTGCCCGATGTCGGCGCGGCCCTGGCGCGCAAGCCATACCGCCCGCGCCTGTATGGCGAAGCCACGCTGGATCCGGAGCTGGAAGCCCTGGCGCGGCGCTGGATGGCCGGCGATTGCCCTGAGGGCCACGACATCACCCTGACGAATGGGGCGGTCGATGCGGTGGAGCGCCTGCTGGCCGCGTATCTGGTCGCGGGCGACAAGGTGGCCGTGGAAGACCCGTGCTTCGTCAGCAGCATCAACACCTTGCGCATCGCCGGGCTGCACGCCGTTGGCGTGGCTGTCGATGCCGAGGGCATGCAGGCCGAGGCGCTGGAACGGGCGCTGGCGCAAGGCGTGCAAGCCGTCATCGTGACGCCGCGTGCGCACAATCCGACCGGATGCAGCCTGAGCGCTGCGCGCGCGGACCAGCTGCGCGCGGTGCTGGCCGCTTACCCGCACGTGCTGGTCATCATCGACGACCATTTCTCGCTGCTGTCCGTCGCCAGCTACCAGGACGTGATTCCCCATGCTGCCCGGCGCTGGGCGCTGATCCGTTCGGTATCGAAGATCTTCGGCCCCGACCTGCGCTTGGCCGTTGTCGCCAGCGACGGGCAGACCGCCCAGCGCCTGCGCCTGCGCCTGGCGCCCGGCACGAACTGGGTCAGCCATCTCCTGCAGGATGCCGTGAGCGCCTGCCTGTCGTCACCCGAAGTGTCCGCGCAGGTGGCCCTGGCCCGCGCCGACTATGCGCGCCGCCGCGGCATCCTGGCCGATGCGCTGGCGGCGCAAGGCCTGGTCTGCGCCAGTCCTGCCGATGGACTGAACCTGTGGCTGCCGCTGCCGGGCGGCAGCCAGGCGGCCGTGCTGGCGCTGGCCCGGCATGGCTGGCTGGTGCGCGGCGGCGAAGCCTTCGGTGTGCAGGCGCCGGCGCAGGGATTGCGGATCACCGTATCGACCATGGACGCAGCGCGTGCGCAGTCGTTCGCCGGCGTGCTGGCCCAGGTGCTGGGCCGGCCATAGTTTTTTAATTCCTCGCCACAGAAAGGGAACATCATGAAAGTCCATTTCATCGTGCATGAAGCGTTCGAGGCGCCTGGCGCCTACGAGACATGGGTACGCGAGCGCGGCTACGCGGCCACGTATTCCCGCGTCCACGCCCATGACCCGCTGCCCCCATCCATCGCGGACATCGACCTGCTGGTCGTCATGGGCGGACCGCAGTCGCCGTCGACGACGCGCGAGGAATGCCCGCATTTCGACGCCGCCGCCGAACAGGCCTTGATCGCCGCATGTGCCGCGGCGGGCAAGGCGGTCATCGGCGTCTGCCTGGGGGCGCAGCTGATCGGCGCTGCCCTGGGAGCGCGCCATGCGCACAGCCCTGAAAAGGAGATCGGCAAGTTCCCCATCATGCTGACGCGAGAAGGACAGGCGAACGACAAGTTCGCCCATTTCGGCGATGTCCTGGAGACCGGGCATTGGCATAGCGACATGCCGGGCCTGACTGACAGCGCGAAGGTCATCGCCCACAGCGAAGGCTGCCCCCGCCAGATCGTCGAATACGGCAATCTGGTGTACGGATTCCAGTGCCATATGGAGTTCACGCCGGAGGTGGTCGACCTGCTGATCGCCGCCTCAGAAACGGAACTGGCCACGCTGGAGTCGCACCGCTTCGTGCAGCAGCCAGCGACCCTGCGCGCCCACGACTGGCAGGCCATGAACGGCAAGCTGTTCGGTTTCCTTGACCGGCTCATGCAGGCCTACGCATCGCCGTGAAAAAAAACGCCAGCATGATGCTGGCGTTGTGGGGCAAGCAGACGAGGCGCTTATTTTTTCGGCGCGCTCAGGCATTCCTTCATGAAAGCCTTGCGGGCATCGCCCTTCATGTCCTTGGCGTCGACATTGCATGCCTTCATCTTGTTTTGCTGCGTCATGGCCGGCGCCGGCTTGGCGCTTAGGCATTCCTTCATGAATGCCTTGCGCTCATCGCCTTTCTTGCCGGCGGCGTCCGCATTGCAGGTCGTCATTTTTGACTGTTGGGCCGTCTTGGCGGCGGGCGCCGCTTCCGGCGCGGCGGCAAAGGCGGTACTGGCAAACGCGGCGGCGATGCAGAGGGCGAATAATTGTTTCATGGCAAATCCTTGTAGACGCAGTCAGTGGAAGGGGACATGCAACCGGCAGGCAATGCCGATATGCAGAACGTAACTAACTATATGACATTTATCAACAAAATTTGCAATCGAGTGTGTCTTTTTGTTACTGGCCGGCGCCAGGAACCTGCCGGCTGCCCCGGGCAGCCATCTTGCGGCGGCAGCCCCCCTGTTTTTTGCTATGCTAGCGACTTTCCACCGGTCGATGCCGCTGCCTTGGCCGGCGCACCCTCAATACGGAGTAGTTATGGTCTCGTTGCAAGAGCAGTTTTTAAAGGCCGGCCTGGTCGACAAGAAGAAGGTCAAACTGGCCAACCAGGACAAGAGCAAGCAAAAAAAGGACGAGCGCAAGAGCGGCACGCAAAGCGTCGACGAAGTGCGCCTGGCCGCGCTCGAGACCCAGCGCAAGAATGCGGAACGCGCGCGCGAACTGAACGCCCAGCGCGACGCGGCCGCCAACCAGAAGGCCATCGTGGCGCAGATCGCGCAAATGGTGCAAAAGAACCGCCAGAGCAAGGGCAACAACGGCGACGTGCCGTACAACTTTACATTTAATAACAAGATCGAGCGCATCTACGTGACGGCCGCCGTGCAGGCCCACCTGGTGGCGGGCCGCCTGGTCATCATCTGCCTGGGCGGCGCCGTGGAACTGGTGCCGCGCATCATCGCCGACAAGATCGCCGAACGCGACCCCGCCATCGTCGTGCGCGTGAAACAGGCCAGCACGGAAGTGGACGAGGACGATCCGTATGCGGCGTTCCAGATTCCCGATGATTTGATGTGGTAAGAGGGGGCTTGCCCGGCGCTGACGGCGCCGGGGAGTAATTGCGGGCCGGAAGCGGCCCGTTTTTGTTTGTGGCGCATACACGGCGCCACAAACAAAAACGCCACCCGAAGGTGGCGTTTTTGAACGTAAAACATATTCTTGGTGGCCCGGGGCGGAATCGAACCACCGACACAAGGATTTTCAATCCTCTGCTCTACCGACTGAGCTACCAGGCCAAGGTGGCGAATTATAGCAGACCAAAACGGGAATGCAAGAGCCGGCTGTGACTTTCCCCCGATTTTCTGCATAGGCAACACATTACTTGCTTGCGGGTCAAATATGATTTGATATAAACGGTATTTTTCTCAACAAAGGATGGGCGCATAGTGTGGCCATCGTTACTGACTTGAGAGGATTACCGCATGAACGCCACCACCCATCACACCGCCATCCCTGAAATCGGCCTGGGCACTTTCCGCCTGCAGGGACAGGTCGTCATCGATTCCGTCGCCACGGGCCTGGACGTCGGCTACCGCCATATCGACACGGCGCAAATCTACGGCAATGAAGCCGAAGTGGGCCAGGCCATCGCCGCCAGCCCCGTCCCGCGCGACGAGCTGTTCGTCACCACCAAGATCTGGATCGAGAGCTTGCGGCGCGACAAACTCATTCCCAGCTTGAAAGACAGCCTGCACAAGCTGCAGCTGGAGCAGCTGGATTTAACGCTGATCCACTGGCCGTCGCCGCAGGACGCGATTCCCGTCGCCGAATACATGGCGGCGCTGGCGGAGGCCAAGGCGCAGGGGCTGACCAAGGCCATCGGCGTATCGAATTTCACGAATGCGCAGCTGCAGCAAGCCATCGATACGGTGGGGGCGGCGGAAATCGCCACGCAGCAGATCGAGATCCACCCGTTCCTGCAAAACCGCAAGGTCATCGATTTTGTGCGCAGCCAGGGCATCCACATCACGGCCTACATGCCGCTCGCGTATGGCAAGGTGATGGCGGACCCCGTGATCGCCGCCATCGCCGCGAAGCACGGCGTGACGCCGGCGCAAGTGGCCTTGAGCTGGTCGCTGCAGCAGGGCTTTGCCGTGATCCCCTCGTCGACGAAACGTGCCAACCTGGAAGCGAACCTGCATTTCCAGCGCATCACCCTGTCGCCGGACGAGATGGCGCAGATGGCGACCCTGGAACGGGGCGAACGCCTGGCCAACCCGGACGGCCTGGCGCCGCAGTGGGATTGAGATGGGCGCCATGACAAAGCTGGGGCAGGGCGGTTTCAGCATCGGCCTGGAACTGCCGCTCGACAATGACTGGTCGTCCATGGGACGCCAGGTGAATGCGGTCTCCGGCCGCGTGCCGGGCGAACCTGACCTGAAACAGCATGCGGCACTGGCGAAGCTGGCCGACCGCCTCGGTTTCAGGGCCCTGTGGCTGCGCGACGTGCCTTTGTACGACCCGTCGTTCGGCGACGCGGCCCAGGTCTTTGAGGTGTTTACCTACCTGGGCTACCTGGCCGGCATCACCGGGAACATCTTGCTGGGCACGGCCGCCGTGGTGCTGCCGCTGCGCGAGCCCGTGCTGACGCTAAAAGCGGCGGCCAGCGTGGACCAGTTGAGCGGCGGGCGTTTGCTATTGGGCGTGGCCAGCGGCGACCGGCCCGTCGAGTATCCCGTGTTTGGCCGCGATTTCGACGGGCGCGGCGCCGCCTTCCGCGAGCAGGTCGCCATGCTGCGCGACTGGGGCGAGACGCGTCTGCCGCCAGGCATCCGTTTGCTGCCCAAGCCAGCCGCGCCCTTGCCCCTGCTGGTGGCGGGCCTGGCGCAGCAGTCGCCCGCGTGGATCGGCGCGCAGATGGATGGCTGGCTCGCCTATCCTGGCACGCCGGACGACCATGCGCGGCGCTCGGCGCAATGGCGCGCCGTGGCTGGCGATGACAAGCCGTATGTCAGCTTCATCCACCTGGACCTGGACGAGGATCCGAACCTGCCGCTGCAGCGTTTTCGTTTCGGCGGCCGCACGGGGCGCCATGGCCTGATTGCGGAACTGCACGCCATGCGCGCGGCCGGCGTGCGGCATATCGGCTTGCAGCTGCGGCAGAACCGCCGCCCGCTGGCCGAGACGATGCAGGAGATCGCGGACCATGTGCTGCCCGTCTTTCATGGCGCCGCTTGATCTGGGGCACGTGTCCTGTACTTCCGGACTATCTGAAAAGGGTGGGGCAAACGCTATAATGGCCGCATGAACAGTCCCACTCCCCCTACCATGCGGCGCTTCATGCATAGCCACAGCGACGTTTGCATCGTCGGCAATGGCGCCATCGCGAAAACCACGGCGCTGGCGTTTGCCCAGGCAGGACAAAGCGTCACCCTGTTATCCCCGGTGAGCGCGCCCGCCCCCGCTTCGGCTGCCAAGCCGGTCGAAGCCAGCTGGGACGTGCGCGTGTATGCGCTCAATCATACGGCGCACCAGTTGCTGTCGTCGCTGAAGGTATGGGGTGCTTTGGCGCCCGACAGGGTGGCGCCCGTTGACGCCATGCTGGTCAACGGCGACGGCGCGCAGGCGGGCGGACTCGGTTTCGACGCCTACGGCGCCCATGTGGGCACGCTGGCTTGGATCATCGAAGACCGCAATCTGGGCCAGGCGCTGGACGCCGCCCTCAAGTTCGCGCCGAACGTCAGCGTGCTGCAGGGCCGCGCCAGCCGCCTGGAATGGACGAATGATTCGGCCATCGTGCACCTCGATGGCGGCGACACCATCACTTGCGCATTGGTAGTGGGCGCGGATGGCGCCCAATCGTGGGTGCGGGGCCAGTGCGATATCGGCCTCGATTACCGCGCGTATGGCCAGCGCGGCGTGGTCAGCAACTTCGCCTGCGAAAAGCCGCACCATGGCGCGGCCCACCAGTGGTTCACGGGCAGCGAAGGCATCGTCGCCCTGCTGCCGCTGCCGGGTGACCGCGTTTCGCTGGTCTGGTCGGCGCCCGATGCGCTGGCCGATACCTTGATGGCCGAATCGGCCGATGCCCTGGCCGCGCGCCTGGCCGCCTATTGCCACGACAAATTGGGCAAACTCACGCCGCTGCAGCCGGAACTGGTGCGCGCCTTCCCATTGACCCTGATGCGTCCGCACGCCATGGTGGCGCCGCGCGTGGCCCTGGTGGGTGACGCCGCCCACGTGGTGCATCCGATGGCGGGCCACGGCATGAACCTCGGTTTTGCCGACGTGGCGCAGCTGGTCAATACGATCAGCGAACGCGAAGCGCACCGCGGCATCGGCGACGAACGCGTGCTGGCCCGCTATGCGCGCGCGCGCAAGGAAGACGTGCTGTTGATGCAGCTGGCGACCGATGGCCTGGCGCGATTATTTGGCGCCGATCTGGAACCGTTGCGCGTGGTTCGCAATTTGGGATTAAACTTGCTGGATAAATTGCCGGCCCTGAAGCGAAAAATGATTGCGCACGCATTGGGACATCAGTAAATATCAGCGAATCTTAAGATATCGCCGGATAATGGCAGGTGTGAAAATTCAAGGTCGCCGCAGCTGGTCTGCGGCGATCGTTTTGTCAAAGAGATCATGACGCCGGACCAGAGGCCAGTCCCGCCAGGCGTTTCAAGTGGAGAAGTGATAGTGATAAAAATGAGCAGAATCGCATTGGTACTGGCCTCGGGCCTGATGATGTCGTGCGCCGGCGCGGAAACGCCGACGGAAGCGAACATCAAAAAGCTGATCGAGCCGCGCCTGGGCGAAGGCGCCAAGGTCGATTCGGTCAAGGAAACGCCGTACGGCGGCCTGTACGAAGTGCGCACGGGCGGCGATATCCTGTACACGGATAAAGCCGCGCAATACCTGTTCGTCGGCCACGTCTTCGACGCCAAGACGTCGCAAGACCTGACCAAGGTGCGCCTGGACGAAGTCAATCGCATCAAGTTCTCCGACTTGCCGCTCGATTCCGCCATGAAGACCGTCAAGGGCAATGGCAAGCGCGTGATCGCCGTGTTCGAAGATCCGAACTGCGGCTATTGCAAGCGTTTCCGCCAGAATGCGCTGAAGGAAATCGACAACGTCACCGTCTACACCTTCATGTACAACATCCTGTCGCCCGACTCCATCGTCAAGTCGCGCAATGTCTGGTGCGCGCCGGACCGCAACAAGGCCTGGGATGACTGGATGTTGAACGGCAAGGCGCCGGCCACGGTGGCCGCCACCTGCGCCAACCCGCATGAAAAAATCCTCGCCCTGGGCCAGCAATTGCGCGTCTCGGGCACGCCAGCCATCTTCTTTGCCGACGGCAGCCGCATTCCGGGCGCGGTCGATGCGAAGACGCTGGAACAGAAATTCTCGACCATTAAGTAATCCGGGCTGTCGCCAGGAAGGCTGGACGGCGCGCCCTCGCAAGGCGCGCTTTTTTTTGCACTTTTTTCCGCTGTCGTATCATCAAGTGTTGTTCGTAGACGCCATAACAATCCAAAAAAGGGGAAGCAGCAGATGATTACCTTGAATATCAACGGACGCGACACGCAGGTCGACGCCGATCCTTCCACGCCCATCCTGTGGGCGCTGCGCGACAACCTGAATATGACGGGCACCAAGTTCGGTTGCGGCGCGGCCCTGTGCGGGGCCTGCACGGTGCACCTCGACGGCCAGCCGATCCGCTCCTGCATCACGCCGATTTCCTCGGTGGGCGCGCAAAAGATCACCACCATCGAAGCGATGGAAAACGACCAGGTTGGCAAGGCCGTGCAGGCGGCATGGGTACGCCACGACGTGCCGCAATGCGGCTACTGTCAAAGCGGCCAGGTGATGAGCGCCACGGCGCTGCTGCGCACCAACAAGGCGCCCAGCGATGCCGACATCGACGGCGCCATGAGCGGCAATATCTGCCGCTGCGGCACCTATCAACGGATCCGCGCAGCCATCAAGGACGCGGCCAAGACCCTGGCCTGAGGAGAGCGACATGCGTATCGAATGGTTGAATCAGGAAGCATTGCAGCATGGCGGGGTGACCCTGGGCGCGGCGCTGGCATCGGCGCCGGTGGCCGTTGCCGATGGCGTGTCGCGGCGCGGTTTCATGAAGGCCGGCGCTGCGGCCGGCGGCGGCTTGATGCTGGGCTTTTTCCTGCCCGGCGCAGGCAAGCTGGCGCAGGCGGCCGATGCCGCGCCCGCCAAGCCCGTGTATGCGCCGAACGCCTTCTTGCACATCGCTCCCGATAACACGGTGACGGTGCAGGTGAACCGGCTGGAATTCGGCCAGGGCGTGCAAACGAGCTTGCCCATGCTGATCGCCGAGGAACTCGACGCCGACTGGAGCCTGGTGCACGGCGCCCTGGCGCCGGCCGGCGAGCAGTACAAGGATGCCGCCTACGGCATGCAGATGACGGGCGGTTCGGGCAGCATCGCCCACTCGTTTACGCAGTACCGCGAAATCGGCGCCAAGGCGCGCGCGATGCTGGTGGGCGCCGCTGCCGCGCAGTGGAAGGTCAGTCCCGACCAGGTGCGTGCCGCCAAGGGCGTGCTGTATGGCCCTGGCGGACAAAAGGCGACGTATGGCGAGTTTGCCGACGCGGCCATGCGCCAACCCGTGCCCGCCACCGTCAAGCTGAAAGACCCGCGCGAATTTGTCATCATCGGCAAACCCGTGAAACGCCTCGACGCGGCCGCCAAGTCCACGGGAAAACAGCAGTTCGGCATCGATTTCAAGCCGCCCGGCGCGAAAGTGGCCATGGTGGCGCGCCCGCCCGTGTTTGGCGCCAAGGTGGCGAAATTCGACGCCAGCAAGGCGAAAGCCATCAAGGGCGTGCTCGAGGTGCTGGAAGTGAAGACCGACCGTGGCGGCAGCGGCGTGGCCGTCATCGCCGACGGCTACTGGCCCGCCAAGCAGGGACGCGACGCGCTGGTGATCGAGTGGGATACGAGCGCCGTGGAAAAGGTCAGCAGCGACAAGCAGCTGGCCGCCTTCAAGGCGCTGGCGAAAACGCCGGGCACGGTCGCCAAACCTGCCGACATGGACAAGCTGGCCAAGGCGCCGAAAAAGATCGAAGCCGTGTACGAGTTCCCCTACCTGGCGCACGCGCCGATGGAGCCGCTCAACTGCGTCGTCGACCTGCAAGCGGACAAATGCACGATGTGGGTGGGCTCGCAATTCCAGACCGGCGACCAGGCGGCCATCGCGGCTACTTCCGGCCTGAAACCCGGGCAGGTGACGCTGCACACCATGATGGCTGGCGGCGGCTTCGGCCGGCGCGCCGTGCCCTCGTCCGATTATGTGGTCGAAGCCGTCAACGTCGCCAAGGCATACAGGGCGGCGGGCAAGAGCGGCCCCTTAAAGCTGATGTGGAGCCGCGAGGATGACATCAAGGGCGGCTACTACCGGCCGTCGCATGTGCACCGCGCGCAGATCGGTCTCGACGCCAAAGGGAAAATCCTCGCCTGGGACCACACCATCGTGGGCCAGTCCATCATGGCCGGCACGCCATTCGAAGCCTTCATGGTGAAAAATGGCGTCGACGGCACCATGGTCGAAGGCATGGGCGAGCCGTACACCCTGCCGATGAAGCTGTCCGTGCACACGGCCAAGGCGAACGTGCCTGTGCTGTGGTGGCGCTCCGTCGGCTCGACGCACACGGCCTTCGTCATGGAAACCCTGATCGACGAGGCGGCGCACGTGGCGAAGATGGACCCCGTCGCCTACCGCAAGCAGCTGATCGACGCCAGGCACACGCGCCACATCGCCGCGCTGGACCTGGCCGTGGCCAAGTCCGGCTATGGCAAGAAGAAGCTGCCGAAAGGGCAGGCCTGGGGCGTGGCCATGCATGAATCGTTCAATTCCGTCGTCGCCTACGTGGTGACGGCTTCCGTGGTGGAAGGCGCGCCCAAGCTGCACCAGGTATGGGCCGGCGTGCATTGCAACCTGGCCGTCAACCCCTTGACGATCGAGGCGCAAGTACAGGGAGCCGCGCTGATGGCGCTGGGCATGACCATCCCCGGTGCGGCCATCACGCTCAAGGATGGCGTGGTGGAGCAGCAGAACTTCGGCGACTACCCCGTACCGCGCATGCAAGACATGCCGGTGATCGAGGTGCACCTGGTGCCATCGGGCGACGCGCCAACGGGCATGGGCGAACCGGGCGTGCCGCCATTGGCGCCCGCATTCGCCAATGCGCTGTTCGCGCTGACGGGCAAGCGCCTGCGCAAGCTGCCATTCGACCTGGCGGCCGCATGACGGCAGCGGTTTTTTGAGTACGGTCGGCATCTTGCTGGCAGCCGGAAGGGGGCGCAGGTTCGACCCTTCCGGCGTACAGAATAAATTATTGCAGCCGCTGGCCGAAGGCCCGCATGCGGGCTTGCCGGTGGTGGCGGTTGCCGCAAAAGCCATGCTGGCGGCCTTGCCGCGCGTGCTGGCCGTGGTGCGTGCCGACGATACGCAGGTGGCGCGCGTGCTCGGTGCGCTGGGCTGCGAGGTGCGCGTCTGCCATGACGCCGACACGGGCATGGCCGCCTCGCTTACCTGCGCCATCGATTACGTGCGCGGCGCGCCGGGCTGGCTGATCGCCCTGGGCGACATGCCCTGGGTGGAAGCGGCTACAATCGCTGCCTTGTCGCAAGCCATCGGCGATGGCGCGCACATCGCCGTGCCCGTGTTCCAGGGCCGGCGCGGCAATCCTGTCGCCTTCAGCGCCTTTCACTTGCCGCTGCTGCTGGCGCTCGATGGCGACCAGGGCGCGCGCAGCATCGTCAACAGCCATGCCGTATGCGAAGTGACAGTGGACGACAGCGGCATCTTGCGCGATATTGATACACCTGACGATTTGTCGCCGGTGCCTGGCGCACCCGGGCGATTGTAGAACATCCATGCCAGACACGAGGAAAACATGAAGAAAGCACCGATTCAAAAAATCACCGCCAAGGCGGGAGCCAAGGCAAGCGGCAAAGCCACAAGCAAAGCCGTAGCGAAAACCGCAGTGAAAACCACACCAGCCGCCGGCATCATCTACAGCATCGCCGCTGCCGACCTGGCCGGCCACATGTTCAAGGTGACGTTGACAGTCAAGTCGCCGGCCGCCATCGGCCAGGTCTTGTCCTTGCCGGCCTGGATCCCGGGCAGCTACATGATCCGCGAATTTTCGCGCAACATCGTCAGCATCCGCGCCGAGTCCGAAGGCAAGGCCGTGGCGCTGACCAAATTGGACAAGCACTCGTGGCAAGCCGCCCCTTGCAAAGGCCCGTTGACGGTGGAATACGACGTGTATGCCTGGGACTTGTCCGTGCGCGCCGCCCACCTGGACCAGAATCACGGCTTCTTCAACGGCACCAGCGTGTTCCTGCGCGTGCTGGGCCAGGAGGCCGAGCCGCATGAAGTGCACATCGTGCAGCCGAAGGATGCGGCCTGCAAGACCTGGAAGGTGGCCACCACCCTGCCGGAACTGAAAGCGAAGCGCTATGGCTTCGGCAGCTACCAGGCGGCCAACTACGATGAGCTGATCGACCACCCGGTGGAGATGGGCGACTTCGCGCTGGCCACCTTTACCGCGCATGGCGTGCCGCATGATATCGTCGTCACGGGCAAGGTGCCGAACCTGGACCTGGACCGTCTGTGCCGCGACCTGAAAGCCATCTGCGAAACACAGATCGCCTTCTTCGAGCCGAAGACCAAGAAGGCGCCGATGGACCGCTATGTGTTCATGACCATGGCCGTCGGCGACGGTTACGGCGGCCTCGAACACCGCGCCTCGACGGCGCTGATCTGCGCGCGCGCCGACTTGCCGACGACGGCGTCGATCAGTACGGAGATCGGCGACGGCTACCTGAAATTCCTGGGCCTGTGCAGCCACGAGTACTTCCACACCTGGAACGTCAAGCGCATCAAGCCGGCCGCTTTTGCGCCGTACAACTTGCAGGCGGAAAGCTATTCGCCGCTGCTGTGGCTGTTCGAAGGCTTCACCAGCTATTACGATGACCTGATGCTGGTGCGCGCGGGCCTGATCGACGAGGCAGCCTATTTCAAGCTGCTCGGGAAAACCGTCAACAGCGTCTTGCGCGGCAGCGGCCGCACCAAGCAAAGCGTGGCCGATTCCAGCTTCGACGCCTGGGGCAAGTACTACCGCCAGGATGAAAACGCGCCGAATGCCATCGTCAGCTATTACACCAAGGGTTCGCTGATCGCGCTGGCCTTCGATCTGACGCTGCGCAGCAAGACGAACGGCGCAAAGTCGCTGGACGACGTGATGCAGGCCTTGTGGCAGCGCTATGGCCGCGATTTCTACAAGGGCAAAGCGCGCGGCGTGACGCCGGCGGAAGTCGAAGCCCTGTTCGATGAGATTGCCGGCACACGCATGAAGCCGTTCTTCGAGCGCTACATCCGCGGCACGGACGACGTGCCGCTGGCGCGCCTGCTGGCGCCGTTCGGCGTGAAATACAGCGATGCGCGCAAGGCGGAAAAGGCCAGCCTGGACGTCAACCTGGGCCGCGACGGCAACGATGCCAAGCTGGCGCAGGTGCACCAGGGCGGCGCCGCCCACCTGGCCGGCCTGTCCGCGGGCGACGTGCTGGTGGCCATCGACGGCTTGCGCGTGACGGGAACCAACCTGGACACCCTGCTGGGCCGCTATGCGGTGGGCGCCAAGGTGGCGGTGCACGCCTTCCGCCGCGACGAGCTGATGACGTTCGCGGCCGTGCTGCAGGGCGACCGGGTGCCGGGTGTCAGCCTGGCGCTGCTGCCGGCGCCAAAGAAAGCCGCGGGGCCGAAGCGTCCTAGCGCGGCATGATGCTCATGCAGTAAGACAGAAAACCGGCCGTCACTGGCCGGTTTTTTATTTCAAGAAACAATTTCTCAAATGCAATTTATCCGACGAAACTGGCGGCTTGCCATCATATTTACTGCAAATGAACTAATTTTTCTTTAACTAAACTAAAATTGCCGAACCGCTTCTTTTAGATCGCACCCAACGTGCAAACCCTCGATCCCCGAACGATTATGCTGATGACGACCCTAATGTGCGGGGCGATGAGCATCGTCATGTTTTCGGTGTATCGCAGTTTCCGGCGCGAGGTGCATGGCCTGGGGCATTGGGCGGCCGGTTTGCTGTTGCTGGTGTGCGCGTCCCTGCTGTTCGGCACCCGCGAAGTGCTGCCGCCGGCATTGTCCGTGATCGCGGCCAATGCGGCGCTGGTGGCTGGCATCGGCCTGTCGATGCTGGGCACGGAGACATTCTTTGGCCTGGCGCCCAGCCGCCGCGCCTATCTGCTGATACTTGCCCTGGCCATCGCCGGCAATAGCTGGTGGCTGCTGGTGCACCCTGATTTCTCGGCGCGCGTGGCGGTCTTCTCCCTGCTGGTCTTCCTGTTTTACGCCCGCCAGGCGCAGTTGGTGTGGCGCCATGGCGAGCGCCATTTCTCGAGTTTTTTCTTTGGCGCGCTGATGCTGACACAGGCGATCGTGGTGCTGGCGCGCGGCGTGTCTGCCTTGCTGCATGGCGGCGCCAGCGTGAACCTGACGGTGGCCGGCACGCCGGCCGGCATCTATCTGGCGGTCGCCAATTTCATGGCGCTGCTGCTGACGGTGGGCTTCATGACGGTGGCGACGCGTCGCCTGCAGCAGATACTGGAGCGCCGCTCGACCCACGATCCGCTGACGCAGGTGCTGAACCGGCGCGGCTTTGGCGACGCCTATGCGCGCGAAATGGGCAATCTGCGGCGCCGCCGTTTGCCGCTGACACTGCTCAGCATCGACCTCGATTACTTCAAATCGATCAATGACCGCTACGGTCACGCGGTGGGAGACCAGGTGCTGGCGCATGTGGCCACTGTCATCGGCGGGGCCTTGCGCGAATCGGATTGCGTGGCGCGTTACGGCGGCGAGGAATTCGTCGTGCTGATGCCGGACATGCCGGCGCAAAGTGCGCTGGGCGTGGCCGAACGCATCCGCACCTTGCTGCGTGAGTCTCGTCATGCGGGACTGCCTTCGTGTACGGTCAGCATCGGCGTCGCTTGCCAGGCATCGGTGGTGGAAGGGCTGGAACAGTTGCTGTCGCGCGCCGATGCGGCCCTGTACCTGGCCAAGGAGCGGGGACGCGACCGCATCGAACTCGATACCGCTGCGCTTACTGTGGACCGGACAATGTCCGCAGCTGGAATCGGTACTGGTCGTTGAACAGGAAGGTTTCGGAAAAATCGAAGGTCTTGGCATGGCGGCGCATCAGGTGTGCCGCCGGCGGAAAGAGCGCCTGCACGCGCCGCACGGCGGCCAGGGCCGCAGCCGATGCTTCGCTGTCGCGCGAACGGTGGACGTGCACGCTTTTCAGCTCGCCGTCGGGCCCCACGCTCAGGTCAAGCACGACGATGGCCGGCAGCATGGGCGGCAGGCGTCCGCTGAACGTGTATGCAGCGTTGGCCTCCATGATCTGCTGCGCCACCAGTGATTTGTAGGCGTCGATGCTGGCGGCGAGCTGTATTGCGGCGGGCGTGCGAGCGGGCGTAGGTGTGGGCGTGCGCGCCGCTGGCGGGGCCGCAGTCTGGCAAGCCGACAGCAGGCTGGCGGTGGCAAGGACGATTATCGCGTGTCTCATGCCTGCCAGCCTACCATGGTTTAGCTGAACAGGCGTTCCAGCTCCACGCCGGGGTCTGGCGCACGCATGAACGCTTCGCCCACGAGGAAGCTGTGGATGTGCGCGTCGCGCATGCGTTGCACGTCGGCCGTGCTGTGGATGCCCGATTCCGTGATGATCAATCTGTCTTGCGGGATGCGCGGCAAGAGATTGATGGTCGTGTCGAGCGACGTTTCGAAGGTGCGCAGGTTGCGGTTGTTGATGCCGATCAGCGCGCTCTTGAGTTTCAGGGCCGCCGTCAGCTCTTCGCCGTCGTGGCTTTCGATCAGCACGCCCATGCCCAGTTCGTGGGCGCACGCTTCCATCTCCGCCATCAGGCCATGGTCGAGCGCCGCGACGATCAGGAGGATGCAGTCGGCGCCCATGGCCCGCGCTTCATAGATCTGGTACATGTCGACCATGAAATCCTTGCGCAGCACGGGGATGGCGCAGGCGGCGCGCGCCTGCTGCAGATACTCCACGGATCCCTGGAAGAACTGTTCGTCCGTCAGCACGGACAGGCAAGCCGCGCCATGCGCCGCATAGCTGGCGGCGATATCAGCCGGACGGAAGTCGGCGCGGATCACGCCTTTCGACGGCGACGCTTTTTTCACTTCGGCGATGATGCCGGGCTTGCCGGCGGCGATGTGCTGGCGCAGGCTCGCTTCAAAGCCGCGCAGGCCGGCGCGCAGTGCGCTGTCGCTTTCCACGTCGCCGCGCAGGCTGGCCAGGCTGCGGCGGGCTTTGGCCTTGGCCACTTCATCGGCCTTCGCGGCCAGGATTTTATCGAGTATGTCGGACATGATGGTCGCTATTCTATAAGGGAGGGCGGGGAGCTTACGCTTTTGCCGGGGTGCCCAGCTGCTGCGTGACCTGCACGAATTGAGCGAGTTTCGCAAGCGCCGCGCCCGAGCCGACGGCGGCGCGCGCGCGCGCCAGGCCGTCTTCGATCGAGCTGGCCACGCCGGCCGCGTACAGCGCCGTGCCCGCGTTCAGGGCGACGATGTCGGCAGCGGCACCTGGCTCGCCGCGCAGCGCTTCCATCATCTTGGCCTTCGATTCGGCGGCATCGGCCACCTTCAGGTTGCGGCTGGCGATCATCGACATGCCGAAGTCTTCGGGATGGATTTCATATTCGCGGATTTCGCCGTTGACCAGTTCGCCGACGAGGGTAGAGGCACCGAGCGAGACTTCATCCATATTGTCGCGGCCATACACGACGATGGCGTGCTGCGCGCCCAGGCGCTGCAGCACGCGCACCTGGATGCCGACCAGGTCGGCATGGAACACGCCCATCAGGATGTTCGGCGCACCGGCCGGATTCGTCAGCGGACCGAGGATGTTGAAAATCGTGCGCACGCCCAGCTCCTTGCGCACGGGCGCCGCATGCTTCATGGCCGCATGGTGGTTCGGCGCATACATGAAGCCGATGCCCGTCTGCGCGATCGACTGGGCGATCTGCTCGGGCTGCAGGTTGATGTTGACGCCCAGGGAGTCCAGCACGTCGGCGCTGCCGGACGAGGACGAGACGCTGCGCCCGCCATGCTTGGCGACGCGCGCGCCGGCCGCCGCCGCGACGAACATCGAGGCGGTGGAAATATTGAAAGTGTGCGCGCCGTCGCCGCCCGTGCCGACGATGTCGAGCAGGTTGGTGGTGTCGGCCATGGGCACCTTGGTGGAAAACTCGCGCATCACTTGCGCGGCGGCGGCGATTTCGCCGATGGTTTCCTTTTTCACGCGCAAGCCCATGGTCAGGGCGGCGATCATGGTGGGCGACATTTCGCCGGACATGATCTGGCGGAACAGGTACAGCATTTCGTCGTGAAAGATTTCGCGGTGTTCGATGCAGCGCAGCAGGGCTTCTTGTGGGGTGATCGGCATGATGCTTCCTTCTTCAATGATGGCGCAGGACGACACTGATGGCACGCCGTGGCGTGCGCGGAAAATCAGCGCTCGAGAAAGTTCTTCAGCAGGGCGTGGCCGTGCTCCGAGAGGATCGATTCGGGGTGGAACTGCACGCCCTCGATATCGTATTCCCGGTGGCGCACGCCCATGATTTCGCCGTCGTCCGTCCACGCCGTCACTTCCAGGCAGGAAGGCAGCGAGGCGCGTTCGATCGCCAAAGAGTGGTAGCGGATCACTGTGAAGGGGCTGGGCATGCCTTTGAAAACGCCCACGCCCGTATGCGCGATGAGGGAAGTCTTGCCATGCATGACTTGCTTGGCGCGGATGACCTTGCCCCCAAACGCTTCGCCGATGGCCTGGTGGCCCAGGCACACGCCCAATATCGGTTTCTTGCCGGCGAAGTGCTTGAGCACTTCCACCGAAATACCCGCCTGTGCCGGCGCTTTCGGCCCGGGCGAGATGCAGATGCGGTCCGGGTTCAGCGCCTCGATCTGTGCGATCGTGATTTCATCGTTGCGGTAGACCCGCACGTCTTCGCCCAGTTCACCGAAATACTGCACGATGTTGTAGGTGAAGGAGTCGTAGTTGTCGATCATCAGCAGCATCTTAAAACCCTCCATCCAGGCCATCTTGCACTTGTTCGGCGGCACGCAATACGGCACGCGCCTTGTTTTCCGTTTCCTGCCATTCCATTTCGGGGATGGAGTCGGCGACGATGCCGGCCGCGGCCTGCACGTACAGCATGCCGTCCTTGACCACGCCCGTGCGGATGGCGATCGCCACATCCATTTCGCCGCCAAACGACAGGTAGCCGCAGGCGCCGCCGTAGATGCCGCGCTTGGTGATTTCCAGTTCGTCGATCACTTCCATGGCGCGCACTTTCGGCGCGCCCGTCAGGGTGCCGGCGGGGAAGGTCGCGCGCAGCACGTCCAGGTTCGACAGGCCATCCTTCAGCGTGCCTTCCACGTTCGAGACGATGTGCTGCACATGCGAGTATTTTTCGATGACCATACGGTCGGTAACCTGCACGCTGCCCGTTTCGGCGATGCGGCCGATATCGTTGCGCGCCAGGTCGATCAGCATCACGTGCTCGGCGATCTCCTTCGGATCGGCCAGCAGCTCGGCCGACAGTTCGGCGTCGCGCTCTGGCGTGGCGCCGCGCGGACGGGTGCCGGCAATCGGACGCAAGGTGACTTTCTTGCCGCCGTCCGCCGTCTTCTCGTTGCGCACCAGGATTTCCGGCGAGGCGCCGATGATCTGCATGTCGCCGAAATTATAGAAGTACATATACGGGGACGGATTGAGCGAACGCAAGGCGCGGTACAGTGTCAGCGGCGAATCGACATACGGCTTGCGGATGCGCTGGCCGATCTGTACCTGCATCAGGTCGCCCGCCATCACGTATTCATGCGCCTTGGCGACGGCCTTCAGGTAGTCTTCCTTGGAAAAATCGCGGATGGTTTCCGTGCGCACGGAAGCGCTGGTGACGGGTGCATCGACACCGCGGCGCAGCATCATGCGCAAGTCCTTCAGGCGCTGCTGTGCTTTCGAAAACGATTCGGGCTGCGTGGTGTCGGCGTAGACGATCAGGTAGAGTTTGCCGGACAGGTTGTCGATGACGGCCAGTTCTTCCGTCACCATCAGCTGGATGTCGGGCAGCTTCAAGTCATCTTTCGGCGCGCCGCCGGCCAGTTTTTTCTCGATGTGGCGCACGGTGTCGTAGCCGAAGTAGCCGGCCAGGCCGCCGCAGAAGCGCGGCATGCCGGGGCGCAGGGCTACCTTGAAGCGCGACTGGAACTGTTCGATGAAGTCGAGCGGATTGCCTTCGTGCTCTTCGATCACCGTGCCGTTCTTGACGATTTCGGTGCGCTTGCCGTAGCTGCGCAACACGGTCGTGGCGGGCAAGCCGATGAAGGAGTAGCGGCCGAAGCGTTCGCCGCCGACGACGGATTCGAGCAGGAAGGTGTTCTTGCCGCCTTGTTGGGACTGTGCCAGTTTCAGGTACAGGGTGAGCGGGGTTTCCAGGTCGGCGAACGCTTCCGCGATCAGGGGGATGCGGTTGTAGCCTTGCTGGGCCAGCGATTTGAATTCGAGTTCGGTCATGTTTCTCTCCATGCCGTCAGGGTATGAGTGTGCATAGTGCACAAACCCTGCGGTGGGTTATCAAAAAACTTGCCGGGACATGCAATATGCGCAAAATGCGCAAAGGACGCGTGTGCAGCCGGCAGCAATCGTAACGGCTCGGCCCTTAGGCCTGCCAGGATTGCCAGCGTCGCCAAAGCCAGGCCTCAATCGAGCCGGTTTGGGTGACATTGTGTTTTTTGATGAGAAACGTGTTCACGATATGGTGTTGGGTTTGGTCAGTATGCTGGTTAATTTTGCATGCTAATAAAACGGGCTGCTTCGAGCAGTGTCTTTACTATACCATCGGAATCGGTATCGTGTATAGAGTGTCCGTGATTGTAGCCATACGGTACCGTCAGTACGGGGCAAGCCGCAGCCCTGGCCGCTTGTGCGTCATTCGAGGAGTCGCCGATGGCCACCACTTTGGAGGGCGGCAAGTCGAAGTCCGCGCACACTTGCAGCAGCGGCATGGGGTGCGGTTTTTTCTGCGGCAGCGAATCGCCGCCGTAGACGATCTCGAAATACTGGTCCAGGTTTTTCAGTTTCAGCAGGGGCAGAGCGAAGGCGATCGGCTTGTTGGTGACGCAGGCCAGGCGCAAGCCCGCCGCCTTCATCGCCGCCAGTCCCTCTTCCACGTCCGGGTACAAGGTGCTGAACTGGCCGTTGATGGCCAGGTAGTGGCGCTGGTAACCGTCCATCGCCTGCTCGAAGCGCTGTTCCACGCCGGCCGCATCGAAGTCGAGCGCCAGCACGGTGCGGATCAGGTTTTCCGAGCCTTTGCCCACCATCAGTTCGATGGCGTCGGCGCTGATGGGCGCCAGGTCCAGTTCGGCGCGCATGCCATTGATGGCAACATGAAAATCGGGCACGGTGTCGAGCATCGTGCCATCGAGGTCGATGATGGCGGCGCGCACGCCGGCCAGTACGTGGTCTTTCAC
The DNA here is from genome assembly GCF_034424625.1 of Janthinobacterium lividum. NCBI lineage: Bacteria > Pseudomonadati > Pseudomonadota > Betaproteobacteria > Burkholderiales > Oxalobacteraceae > Janthinobacterium > Janthinobacterium lividum. The sequence continues at coordinate 1,003,391 of NZ_CP139976.1, forward strand.
CGTGCCCGCTTGCATCAGGCGCCTTTGACAGTTGCCAGCTCGGCGCGCATGGCGTCGATGACGGCCTTGTAGTCCGGCTTGCCGAAGATGGCCGAGCCGGCGACAAAGGTGTCGGCGCCGGCGGCGGCGGCAGCGGCGATGTTGTCGATCTTGATGCCGCCATCGACTTCCAGCATGATGTCACGGCCCGACTCGTCGATCATGCGGCGTGCCTCGGCGATCTTCTTCAGCGCTTGCGGAATGAAGGACTGGCCGCCGAAGCCCGGGTTGACGGACATGATCAGGATGATGTCGATCTTGTCCATCACGTGTTCCAGGTAGTGCAGCGGCGTGCCGGGGTTGAACACCAGGCCCGATTTGCAGCCATTGTCGCGGATCAGCTGCAGCGAACGGTCGACGTGATCCGACGCTTCCGGGTGAAAGGTGATGATGTTCGCGCCAGCCTTGGCGAAATCCGGGATAATGCGATCGACAGGCTTGACCATCAGATGCACATCGATGGGTACTTGCACGTGCGGGCGGATCGCTTCGCACACCAGGGGGCCGATGGTCAGGTTCGGCACGTAATGGTTATCCATCACGTCGAAGTGGATGATGTCGGCGCCGGCGGTAACGACGTTGCGCACTTCCTCGCCCAGGCGGGCAAAGTCGGCGGACAGGATGCTGGGAGCGATACGGAATGTTGTCATGGTGAAGTAGCCAAAGGATAGAAAATGCGATTTGCGCTATTTTACGCCTGACGCCGCTACCGTGCCTCATTGAAGTACGGTGAAATACAGAATACGCATCGCGCGATGGCCAATGCGGCGCGCGCGACACTCAATATGACTGGCAATGTCTGAATAGGAATGACGATGGCGACTTATGAATTTACGGTAACGGTCAAGACGCAATACCTGCCCGATCAATCGGCACCCGACCAGGGGCGGCACGTGTTCAGCTACACGATCCGCGTCGTCAACACGGGCACGGCTGGCGCGCAACTGATTTCGCGCCACTGGGTCATCACGGATGCGAACAACAAGGTGGAAGAGGTACGCGGCCTGGGCGCCGTCGGCCACCAGCCGCTGCTGCAGCCGGGCGAGCAGTTCGAATACACGAGCGGCACCATGCTGGGCACGCCGCAAGGCTCGATGCATGGCGAATACTTTTGCGTGGCCGAAGACGGCCATCAGTTCGAAGCGCCGATTCCCGAGTTCGTGCTGTCGGTGCCGCGCACCCTGCATTAAGGAAACGCCGGGGGCTTGCCCCTTATTTCAGTTTTTCGGTGGCGTCCTGTTCTTCACTGAGCTGCTTGCGCGCCGGCGGTGCGGGCTTTTTGCCCGAGTACATGGTCCACCAGACTATAAATGCCAGCAAGAAGAACGCCACCAGCGCCTCTATCATCAAGATCCACATACGCACCCCTATGTTATTTACACGCAGCCCATTTACCAGCCGTCTGTTTACACGCGGTAGTCTACTCGTTTCAGCCGGTGGCGTCGCGCTTGCGCTTTCCGCCTGCACCACGCCGTCCACGCCACCCGCTGCTTCCAGCGGCAAGGCGCCCGCCATCGCGCCGACCGTCGTCAGGCCGGTGCCGGCCAAGCCTGCCGACGCCAAGGATGCCACGGATGCGGCAGCCCCCACATTCGTGCCCGCCAAGTTTGCCGCCTTGCCTGGCTGGGCCCGCGACGACATGCGCGCGGCCTGGCCCGCCTTTATGGCGTCGTGCGGCGTGCTCGTCAAGCGTCCGGACTGGAAAGAATCGTGCACGATTGCGCGCCAGGTGAATGCCGACAGCGACAAGGCCATCCGCCTGTTTTTCGAGACCTTCTTTGTGCCCAATCAAGTCGTCACCGCCGATGGCGCCAATACTGGACTGGTGACCGGTTATTACGAGCCATTGCTGCACGGCGCGCGCAAGCGCGGCGGTCCATACCAGACACCGCTGTACAAGGTGCCTGACGACCTGGTTTCGGTGGACTTGGCCGGCGTGTATCCGGAACTGAAAAACATGCGCTTGCGCGGCAAGCTGGTCGGCAAGAAGGTGATACCGTACGCAACCCGCGCCGACATCGAGCGCGCCACCTCCGTCACGGGCAAGGAATTGCTGTGGGTGGATGACGAAGTCGAGGCATTCTTCCTGCAAGTGCAGGGTTCCGGGCGCGTGCAGTTGACCGATACGCAGGAAACCGTGCGTGTGGCGTATGCGGATCAAAACGGCCATCCGTATAAATCGATCGGCCGCTACCTGGTCGACAAGGGCGAGCTGACCTTGAGCCAGGCATCCGCGCAAGGCATCAAGGCGTGGATCGCCGGCCATCCCACGCGCAAGGATGAATTGTTCAACGCTAATCCCAGCTATGTCTTCTTCAAGGAAGAGCGCCTGCCCGACCCGAAAGTGGGGCCGAAGGGCGCGCTGGGCGTGCCGCTGACGCCGCAGCGCTCGGTAGCCATCGATTCGCGTTTCCTGCCGCTGGGCGCGCCCGTGTTCTTGTCCACCACGCAAGCCAATAGCGAGATCCCCATGCAGCGCCTGGTGATGGCGCAGGATACGGGCGGCGCCATTCGCGGGCCGATCCGTGTCGATTATTTCTTTGGCTTTGGCGCGGAAGCGGCCGAGAATGCGGGCCGCATGAAGCAGAGCGGCGCCGTGTGGGTGTTGTTGCCGAAGCAGGCACCGGCGCGCTAGAGGAGGTGCGCGGCGCCGGCGGGTGATGGTCTGGCGTCAGCTTAGCGCAGAACCATCACTGGCAAGTGCGTGTGGGCCAGCACTTTTTGCGTTTCGCTGCCCACGAACAGCTTGTTCAAGCCCTTGCGGCCATGCGAGGCCATCAGGATGATGTCGCAATGGTAGGTCTGCGCCGCATTGACGATTTCATCGTGCGGGCTAGGTGACACGGCCACCACGCCTTCGAAGGGCACGCCGGCGGTGCGGGCCGCTGCGCCGATCTTGTCGATGGCGCGTTGCGACGCTTCCTGCATCTGTTGTTCATACAGGCTGGCGTCGAGCACGATGCCGCCGTCGGCCATCGGCGAAAACGGGAAAGGCTGCACCACGCTGATGGCGACCAGCTTGGCTTTGTTCAGTTGGGCGAAGGCGAGGGCGGTCTCGGCGGCCTTGTCGGACAACGGCGAGCCGTCGGTGGGAAATAAGATGGTGTTAAACATAGCGTGCTCCTCAAGTGATGTAAGACAGCTTATGGATTTATATCAATTCAAACCTTGATATAAATCAAACCTCATAGGCTTTGGCGTGAATAGTGTCGCCAAGGCAATCTTTTAGCAGTGTATGCCTGTTCATCGCATCAGGTGCGCACACTACGCAGCGGCGTGCCCCACACCATGGCGGCTGTCAACAGGATGCTGCCGGCCGCGATGCAGGCCAGTCCATTGCGCACGCCAAAGTGTTCCGCGATCCAGCCGGCGGCCAGCGCGCCCAGCGGCGCCGTCGCCACCGTCAGGAAGCGCATGGTCGACGTCATGCGGCCCAGCATGGGGTCGGGCGTGACTTTCTGGCGCAGGCCCAGATAGGGAATAAAGAACAGCATCACGCCGCAATCGAAAAAGAACATCAATATGGCATACGCCAAGGCGCTGGCGGCGGCGCTGCCGAACAGCGCGGCGGGAATCGTTGGCGTCAGGGCAAAGCAGAGCGAGGTCGATGCCAGGCCGATCAGGATGGTGCGGCCGGCGCCGTAGCGCTTCGTCAATGGCTTGACGATGAAGGCGCTGAGCAAGACGCCGGCGCCGCCCAGCATCTGCGTCATGCCCAGCACGCCAGGACTCATGCCCAGGTCGCGCGTGGCGAACAGCACCGTCAAGGCCATGCTGGCGTAAAACAGGAAGTGCCAGATGCCGGCGCCCCAGGCCAGCGCGCGCAGCAGCGGTTCGCGCCAGACGAACAGCAAGCCGTCGGCGATGTCGCGCAAGGCATGTTTGTCGGATGGGGCAGGGTGCGGGTCGCGCACGCTCATGGCACGCAAATTGAAGACGGAAATCAGATAGCCGCACGCCGTGCACAGGATGGCGACGGGCGCTGACAAGACTTGCACCAGCACGCCGGCCAGGCCGGGACCGATCAGGCGCGACGCCGATTCGGTGGCGGCAAATTTCGATTGCGCATCGATCAAGCCGTCGCGGCCCACCAGGAAAGTCAGAAACACCTGTTCGGCACCGCCACCGACGACGAAGCCCGTGCCGATGATGAACCCCACTATATATAACCACGGCATGGACAGCACGCCGCACCAGTAAGCCACGGCCACGCTGGCCAGAGCCAGGCCAGACATGCTTTCGCTGAACAGCATGATCGGGTGCTTGCTGCGCCGGTCCAGCAGCACGCCGACGGGCAAGCCGAAGAGGGCGAACGGCAGCGCCTGCAGGGCGACCAGCATGCCCATCTGTTCCGGCGTCGCATGCAGTAACAGTACCGCGCACAAGGGCAGGGCCAGCGAGGTGATCTGGGCGCCGAAGCAATTGAGGCCGTTGCTGAACCACAGGCGGCGGAAATTGACGCTGGCGGCGCTGCCGTCGCCGCGCAGGTAATGGGCGCAGTACTGGAAGAGGGAGGAGAAAATATCTTGCTCGATATGAAAATGATCAGGCTCACAATAATAGCAGCGCACCTGCCGCGCCGCTGCCGTTAGCCGCTACAATCGTTGCACCGTGTTCATCCAGAGGAGACTATATGCAATACGAAGACTTGATCATCGATATCCAGGACAAAGTGGCGGTCATCCGCCTGAATCGCCCGAAGGCATTGAATGCCTTGAACGACAACATGATGAATGAGCTGGGCGACGCCTTGCTGAAGTTCGATGCCGACGAGAATATCGGCTGCATCGTGCTCACGGGCAGCGAAAAAGCGTTTGCCGCCGGCGCCGACATCGCCGCCATGGCCGATTACACCTATCCGGACACTTTTACCCAGGGCTACATCAGCCGCAACTGGGAACATATCTTGCGCGTGCGCAAACCTGTGGTGGGCGCGGTGGCGGGCTATGCGCTCGGTGGCGGCTGCGAACTGGCCATGATGTGCGACTTCCTGATCGCTGCCGACAGCGCCAAATTCGGTCAGCCGGAAATCAAGGTCGGCGTCACGCCAGGCGCGGGCGGTACGCAGCGTCTGCCGCGCGCCATCGGCAAGGCCAAGGCCATGGACCTGTTGCTGACGGCGCGCGCCATCGACGCTGCCGAGGCGGAACGCATCGGCCTCGTGTCGCGCGTGGTGCCGGCCGATAAATTGCTGGAAGAAACCCTGGCTGCCGCCAAGACCATTGCCGCCATGCCGACCTCGGTTGCCATGATGATCAAGGATTGCGTCAACCGCGCCTTTGAAACCACCTTGACGGATGGCGTCGCCTACGAGCGCCGTTTGTTCCAGGCTGCCTTCGGTACGCCTGCGCAAAAAGAAGGCATGCACGCTTTCCTGGAAAAGCGCTTGCCAAACTTCGACGGTCTTTGATATGATTCGCCTCCCCGATGAGACGCACTAGTTTGCGGCACAAAAGGGACGGCCTTCCGGGGCTGGGTAGTAAAAAAGAAGGTTGACGAAATGCTGCAAACGCTTCATACTCTTCCTTCTTCGCAGCTGACAAACACAACGCTTTGTCGATAGCGCGAAAGCAGTAACCGAATACAGTTCTTTAACAATTAACAGTCGATAAGTGTGGGCATTTGATGCAAGTGCAGCGTCAATCTTCGGATTGGCGTCTAACTTAAAATATCAAATGTTCACGAATAAATAAATGAAATAGGACGCTTCGCAAGAAGTGGCCTGTCAGTTGTTTTTGAAGTGAGCGACCCGTCAGCAATGACGGTGCCGGTAAAACGGCAAAGTAACAGAGATTAAACTGAAGAGTTTGATCCTGGCTCAGATTGAACGCTGGCGGCATGCCTTACACATGCAAGTCGAACGGCAGCACGGAGCTTGCTCTGGTGGCGAGTGGCGAACGGGTGAGTAATATATCGGAACGTACCCTAGAGTGGGGGATAACGTAGCGAAAGTTACGCTAATACCGCATACGATCTAAGGATGAAAGTGGGGGATCGCAAGACCTCATGCTCGTGGAGCGGCCGATATCTGATTAGCTAGTTGGTAGGGTAAAAGCCTACCAAGGCATCGATCAGTAGCTGGTCTGAGAGGACGACCAGCCACACTGGAACTGAGACACGGTCCAGACTCCTACGGGAGGCAGCAGTGGGGAATTTTGGACAATGGGCGAAAGCCTGATCCAGCAATGCCGCGTGAGTGAAGAAGGCCTTCGGGTTGTAAAGCTCTTTTGTCAGGGAAGAAACGGTGAGAGCTAATATCTCCTGCTAATGACGGTACCTGAAGAATAAGCACCGGCTAACTACGTGCCAGCAGCCGCGGTAATACGTAGGGTGCAAGCGTTAATCGGAATTACTGGGCGTAAAGCGTGCGCAGGCGGTTTTGTAAGTCTGATGTGAAATCCCCGGGCTCAACCTGGGAATTGCATTGGAGACTGCAAGGCTAGAATCTGGCAGAGGGGGGTAGAATTCCACGTGTAGCAGTGAAATGCGTAGATATGTGGAGGAACACCGATGGCGAAGGCAGCCCCCTGGGTCAAGATTGACGCTCATGCACGAAAGCGTGGGGAGCAAACAGGATTAGATACCCTGGTAGTCCACGCCCTAAACGATGTCTACTAGTTGTCGGGTCTTAATTGACTTGGTAACGCAGCTAACGCGTGAAGTAGACCGCCTGGGGAGTACGGTCGCAAGATTAAAACTCAAAGGAATTGACGGGGACCCGCACAAGCGGTGGATGATGTGGATTAATTCGATGCAACGCGAAAAACCTTACCTACCCTTGACATGGCTGGAATCCCCGAGAGATTGGGGAGTGCTCGAAAGAGAACCAGTACACAGGTGCTGCATGGCTGTCGTCAGCTCGTGTCGTGAGATGTTGGGTTAAGTCCCGCAACGAGCGCAACCCTTGTCATTAGTTGCTACGAAAGGGCACTCTAATGAGACTGCCGGTGACAAACCGGAGGAAGGTGGGGATGACGTCAAGTCCTCATGGCCCTTATGGGTAGGGCTTCACACGTCATACAATGGTACATACAGAGCGCCGCCAACCCGCGAGGGGGAGCTAATCGCAGAAAGTGTATCGTAGTCCGGATTGTAGTCTGCAACTCGACTGCATGAAGTTGGAATCGCTAGTAATCGCGGATCAGCATGTCGCGGTGAATACGTTCCCGGGTCTTGTACACACCGCCCGTCACACCATGGGAGCGGGTTTTACCAGAAGTAGGTAGCTTAACCGCAAGGAGGGCGCTTACCACGGTAGGATTCGTGACTGGGGTGAAGTCGTAACAAGGTAGCCGTATCGGAAGGTGCGGCTGGATCACCTCCTTTCTAGAGTTTGCACGAATCAGGTAACTGGTTCACGCATCAAATGTTCACACTTATCGACTGTTAAATGAAGAAGAAACAGTAGTCGTAGTAGTTCCGCGTTGGGGCTGTAGCTCAGCTGGTTAGAGCACCGTGTTGATAACGCGGGGGTCGTTGGTTCGAGTCCAACCAGCCCTACCAGTAAAAACAGACCCGGGGGTAAGGTGGACACTAGTCCAGCCAGACCTACCAGTATGTAATACCCCAGGGGGATTAGCTCAGCTGGGAGAGCACCTGCTTTGCAAGCAGGGGGTCGTCGGTTCGATCCCGTCATCCTCCACCACGTTTTACTCGAAAGTGCAAACGTAAGCCGTCAGGTTTAGGTTTGATCTTTTAGCGATCAAAGCTGTTTCGTTCTTTAACAATCTGGAAGAAGTAAAGATTATTTATTGATCGGTTTGCCGTAAAAGGTAAATCGATGGGTAATGATTGTATGTATCAACAAACAAGCAACAACGTTGTACTTTCTTATCCCTGTAGCGCTCTTTGATTATTTAGGTAATCAGAGGCTAACGTTATAGGGACAAGCGAATAAGTGCACATGGTGGATGCCTTGGCGATTACAGGCGATGAAGGACGTAGTAGCTTGCGATAAGCTGCGGGGAGTGAGCAAACACACTTTGATCCGCAGATTTCCGAATGGGGCAACCCACCCTTTTAGGGTATTGCATACTGAATACATAGGTATGCAAGGCGAACGCGGCGAACTGAAACATCTAAGTAGCTGCAGGAAAAGAAATCAACCGAGATTCCCAAAGTAGCGGCGAGCGAAATGGGAAGAGCCTGTACGTGATAGTCGGACCGATAACAGAATCCTCTGGAAATAGGAGCCATAGCGGGTGATAGCCCCGTATGTGAAATCGGACCGGTGGTACTAAGCGTACGACAAGTAGGGCGGGACACGTGACATCCTGTCTGAATATGGGGGGACCATCCTCCAAGGCTAAATACTCGTAATCGACCGATAGTGAACCAGTACCGTGAGGGAAAGGCGAAAAGAACCCCGGAAGGGGAGTGAAATAGATCCTGAAACCGTGTGCATACAAACAGTAGGAGCGGACTTGTTCCGTGACTGCGTACCTTTTGTATAATGGGTCAGCGACTTACATTCAGTGGCAAGGTTAACCAGATAGGGAAGCCGTAGAGAAATCGAGTCCGAATAGGGCGATCAGTCGCTGGGTGTAGACCCGAAACCAAGTGATCTACTCATGGCCAGGATGAAGGTGCGGTAACACGCCCTGGAGGTCCGAACCCACTAATGTTGAAAAATTAGGGGATGAGCTGTGGGTAGGGGTGAAAGGCTAAACAAACTTGGAAATAGCTGGTTCTCTCCGAAAACTATTTAGGTAGTGCCTCAAGTATCACCATCGGGGGTAGAGCACTGTTATGGCTAGGGGGTCATTGCGACTTACCAAACCATTGCAAACTCCGAATACCGATGAGTGCGAGCTTGGGAGACAGACGTCGGGTGCTAACGTCCGGCGTCAAGAGGGAAACAACCCAGACCGCCAGCTAAGGTCCCAAAGATTGGCTAAGTGGAAAACGAAGTGGGAAGGCTAAAACAGTCAGGATGTTGGCTTAGAAGCAGCCATCATTTAAAGAAAGCGTAATAGCTCACTGATCGAGTCGTCCTGCGCGGAAGATGTAACGGGGCTAAGCCAGTCACCGAAGCTGCGGATATCCTTTATTGGATATGGTAGGAGAGCGTTCTGTAAGCCTGCGAAGGTGTCTTGTAAAGGATGCTGGAGGTATCAGAAGTGCGAATGCTGACATGAGTAGCGATAATGGGGGTGAAAAGCCTCCACGCCGTAAGCCCAAGGTTTCCTGTTCAACGTTCATCGGAGCAGGGTGAGTCGGCCCCTAAGGCGAGGCAGAGATGCGTAGCTGATGGGAAGCAGGTTAATATTCCTGCACCGTCGTATGATGCGATGGGGGGACGGATCGCGGAAGGTTGTCCAACTGTTGGAATAGTTGGTTTTTGGCTCATAGAAGGCACTTAGGCAAATCCGGGTGCGCAATTCAAGGGGTTGAGACGAGTGAACTTGTTCACGAAGCAATCGGAAGTGGTTCCAAGAAAAGCCTCTAAGCTTCAGTCATACGAGACCGTACCGCAAACCGACACAGGTGGGCGAGATGAGTATTCTAAGGCGCTTGAGAGAACTCGGGAGAAGGAACTCGGCAAATTGGTACCGTAACTTCGGGAAAAGGTACGCCCCGGTAGCTTGATTGGTTTACTCCATGAGGGTGAAAGGGTTGCAATAAACTGGTGGCTGCGACTGTTTAATAAAAACACAGCACTCTGCAAACACGAAAGTGGACGTATAGGGTGTGACGCCTGCCCGGTGCTGGAAGATTAAATGATGGGGTGCAAGCTCTTGATTGAAGTCCCAGTAAACGGCGGCCGTAACTATAACGGTCCTAAGGTAGCGAAATTCCTTGTCGGGTAAGTTCCGACCTGCACGAATGGCGTAACGATGGCCACACTGTCTCCTCCCGAGACTCAGCGAAGTTGAAATGTTTGTGATGATGCAATCTACCCGCGGCTAGACGGAAAGACCCCATGAACCTTTACTGTAGCTTTGCATTGGACTTTGAACCAATCTGTGTAGGATAGGTGGGAGGCTTTGAAGCGGGGACGCTAGTTCTCGTGGAGCCAACCTTGAAATACCACCCTGGTTTGTTTGAGGTTCTAACCTTGGTCCGTTATCCGGATCGGGGACAGTGCATGGTAGGCAGTTTGACTGGGGCGGTCTCCTCCTAAAGTGTAACGGAGGAGTTCGAAGGTACGCTAGATACGGTCGGACATCGTGTTGATAGTGCAATGGCATAAGCGTGCTTAACTGCGAGACTGACAAGTCGAGCAGGTACGAAAGTAGGACATAGTGATCCGGTGGTTCTGTATGGAAGGGCCATCGCTCAACGGATAAAAGGTACTCTGGGGATAACAGGCTGATTCCTCCCAAGAGTTCATATCGACGGGGGAGTTTGGCACCTCGATGTCGGCTCATCACATCCTGGGGCTGTAGCCGGTCCCAAGGGTATGGCTGTTCGCCATTTAAAGTGGTACGTGAGCTGGGTTTAAAACGTCGTGAGACAGTTTGGTCCCTATCTGCCGTGGGCGTTGGAAATTTGAAGGGGGCTGCTCCTAGTACGAGAGGACCGGAGTGGACGAACCTCTGGTGTACCGGTTGTCACGCCAGTGGCATTGCCGGGTAGCTAAGTTCGGAAGAGATAACCGCTGAAAGCATCTAAGCGGGAAACTTGCCTTGAGATGAGATTTCCCAGAGCCTTGAGCTCTTTGAAGGGTCGTTCGAGACCAGGACGTTGATAGGCTGGGTGTGGAAGTGCAGTAATGCATTAAGCTAACCAGTACTAATTGCCCGTACGGCTTGTCCCTATAACCTTAGCAGGTGCAGAGGATAAGACGGTACAACGTTGCGTGTGTGTTGATACTACCAGTCATTACCCCAATCTTTGCTTCTTCCAGATTCAGGCTTTGTCGTCCCACAGGAGACAAACGCCAGTACAAGTTATGCCTGATGACCATAGCAAGTTGGTCCCACCCCTTCCCATCCCGAACAGGACCGTGAAACAACTTTGCGCCGATGATAGTGCTGCAACCAGTGTGAAAGTAGGTTATCGTCAGGCTTGTTATTCGCAGTAGAGAAAAACCCGATCAGCAATGGTCGGGTTTTTTTTTGTTTGACGCTTTTATCGCTATAAAAGCCCACATTTAGTCCCATCTTCAGGAAAATTGCTATATAATTCGCCTCCTCAGATCAGATGGTTTGCTGCCCCGTTGGGAGCAGGCTGTTGAAAAAGTTATGCCTGATGACCATAGCAAGTTGGTCCCACCCCTTCCCATCCCGAACAGGACCGTGAAACAACTTTGCGCCGATGATAGTGCTGCAACCAGTGTGAAAGTAGGTTATCGTCAGGCTTGTTATATAAAAAAACCCCGCGTGTGCGGGGTTTTTTTTCGTCTGCAGCGTTCATCGGATCAGATGCCCCAGGTGATGCTTTCATTTTCCGCCTTGGCCGAGCGCAGCATTTCCATCAAGGGATAGGCGCGCTGCGAAAAATGCACTTTTTGCGCGCGCGCATGGGCGCCCGTTTCGCCATCTTCCAGGGTTTCCGGCGTATGCGCATCGTGTTCGATGTCGTTTTCCGGATGCAATTTGCTTTCCGCGACTTCTTTTTCCAGCAGGGCCAGGGCATCGCCCGCTTCCGCTGGCGTGATGACGCCGCGCGTGGGGTTCTTGTGCAGGATGTCGAGGATGCGTTGGGCATGTTCCTGGTACATCAGCACTTCTGGGGAGGATTTGGATTTGAATGAGATCAACATAAGCGCTTTCTGAAACTTGTTGTTAGTGTCGAAACAATATCACGACTTGAAATGTCGCACAGGCCGTCCGATTGCCCGGATTGCACATTTGCAAGCCGGATAGGGCCATCTGTTGGACACCGCACGCATTTACAAGAGCTTGTTTATCGTGAAAACACCCGTTTAAGCGATCGTTAAGTCTCAATCTAGTTTCACGGAGTCCATGAAGGTGTCGATGGTGTCACGCGACAGCTTGCTTTCTTCACCGAGAATGATGACCTGGAAGATGCGTTTGTCCTGCGCCACAAAACGGCCGACCAGCAGGACGGGCTTGCCCTGCTGCGTCCCCGTCGCTTCGATGCTCAGCGAACTGCGTTGATGGCTGCCGGCCGCCGTGCTGCTGGCCGCCGAGGCCGATTTTTCGCTGCGCACGGTACCCTTGATATTTTTCAACAGGGCCATCTGCATGGCGGGCAGGGCCGTTTGTGCCTGTTCCGCACTGTCGAGCACGGCGCTGCCAATGGCGAAGGTATTGCCATCGACCTCGCTCGCCGTCATGGTCAGGCTGACTTTCTTGCCATCGAGATCGATCTCGCGCGTCAGCACGGCCGGCTTGCCTGGAAACAGGGCCGTGAACTGGGCATCGGGGCTGCGATAGTCGCGCCAGTCGAATTTCGGACTACAGGCGGACAGGACGCTGGCAGCCGCGAGCGTCGCCAGGACGAGGGAAAGTGATGTTTTTTTCATCAGCAGATGGTAGCAGCGCCGTCCATCACGCGCAATCGTGCACGCGTGGGGCTCATGGCCGCCTTATATTTCACGCAGTACGCGCCGGTACTGGATCGCTTCGGCAACATGTGGCTGCACGATGGCCGGGCTGCCCGCCAGGTCCGCGATGCTGCGCGCCACGCGCAGTACCCGGTGATAGGTGCGCGCGGACCAGTGCAGACGCGTCATGGCGCCATGCAGCAACTGTTCGCCATGCTTTTCAAGGCGACAATGCTGCTCGATTTCCGTGTTGCTCAGCTGCTGGTTCGATTTTCCCTGGCGCGCCAGCTGCAAGGCATAGGCTGCCGCTACCCGCGTGGCGATCCGCTGCGTGCATTCTCCGGCACCGGCCTGCCGGCCCAGCGCGGCCGGCGGCATGGCGGCCACTTCAATCTGCAGGTCGATACGGTCGAGCAGCGGGCCGGACAGGCGATTGTGATAGCGCAGCACGGCGTCTGGCGTGCAGCGGCAGCGGCCGGAAGCGTGCCCCAGATAGCCGCACGGGCAGGGATTCATGGCGGCGATCAGTTGAAAGCGGGCAGGAAACTCGGCCTGGCGGGCCGCGCGTGAAATGCTGATCACGCCCGATTCCATGGGCTGACGCAGCACATCGAGTACCCGGCGCTGGAATTCGGCAATTTCATCGAGAAACAGCACGCCGCAGTGGGCCAGCGAGATTTCTCCCGGGCGCGGTACGTTGCCGCCACCCACCAGTGCCACGCCGGATGCTGTCTGGTGCGGGGAGCGATAGGGCCGCCGTTTCCAGTGTTCCACCTTGAAGTGGCCGCCCAGCGAATGCACGGCAGCCGATTCCAGCGCTTCTTCATCGCTCATGGGCGGCAGCACGCCGGGAAAGCGGCTGGCCAGCATGGTCTTGCCTGCGCCTGGCGGCCCCACCATCAAGACGTTGTGACCGCCCGCTGCCGCCACTTCCAGTGCCCGCCGCGCCTGCTGCTGCCCCTGCACGTCGGCAAAGTCGGGATACGGAAAAGCGTGCGCTACCAGCACGGGCTGGTGGCGTTGCAGGGCGTTCTGGCTGGCGTGCGCGGCAAAATGCGCGCAGACCTCGAGCAGGCTGTGGGCGGGATAGATGCAGGCATCGCCGACGAGAGCGGCCTCGTCCGCGTTTGCCTGCGGCAGGATGAAGGCGCGTGGCGCGCCCGACTGGTTGCGCTGCATGGCAAAGGTCATGGCCAGGGCGCCGCGGATGGGGCGCAACTGGCCTGAGAGCGACAGTTCGCCCGCGAATTCATAGTGATGTAATTGATCGCCCGGCAACTGGCCGGAGGCGGCCAGGATGCCCAGTGCAATGGGCAAGTCGAAGCGGCCCGATTCCTTGGGCAAGTCCGCTGGTGCCAGATTGGCCGTGATGCGCCGCGCCGGCATTTCAAAGCCGCAGTTTTGCAACGCGGCACGAACACGGTCGCGCGATTCCTTCACTTCCGTATCCGGCAAGCCGACAATCGTAAACGAAGGCAAGCCGTTGGCAAGGTGGACTTCGACACTTACCTCGGGCGCCTCCATGCCGGCCAGGGCGCGGCTTTTCAGGACGGCCAGGCTCATCAGACTCCCCTGTAGCGCGGGCGCGGGCAGGATCAGTCTAGCGCTAGAAACGCCGCCAGGCTTGAGGTATGCCAGCAAGGCCGTCAATAACGGGCCCTGCCGGCCGCAGTTTACGCCTTGGTGTCGTTCAGGCGCGTTTCCAGTTCGATCAGGCGCAATTCCAGTGCGTCCAGTTTGGCGCGGGTCTTGGCCAGTACTTGCGCCTGGATATCGAATTCCTCGCGCGTGACGAGATCGAGGCGGGCGAAGCCCTGGGTCATCATCGACTTCACGTTTTTCTCGATATCCTTGGCCGGCGAGTTTTCGATGGCTTGATGGATCTTGCCTTGCAAATCGTTAAAGAAGGTATTCATGTCCATGGTCAGTCCTTTTATGGTGCGGCCTGTGCATCGCACCATTGCGGTGCACAGCGGCGTTAATCTGGTGCGAATCTGGGCAAATTCACAATGCTTTAGCAGCCCGTACCCGCATGCCCAGAGGCTTGTAGGGTATGTGTGGCCGGAAACGCACCTGTCAAGGTGGCAATGGAGCTGGCACGTATTCTGCTAAAGAAGGTATGAACGCTTTGTGATCTCCAGCCAAGATTTTAAACCTCAACCGCTTTAAAAGTTCAATAAAAGGGAATCGCCATGAAGAATCTGTCCAAGAACATGACTTTAGCTGCAGCGTTGACGCTGGCCATGACCGCCATGTGCGGTAGCGCCATGGCCCAGGATGCAGTGGCGGCGCCTGCTGCGGCCGAAGCCGTGCCTGATAACGTGGTGAGCTATAACGTGGCGCTGACCAGCGACTACCGTTACCGCGGCCTGTCGCAAAGCCGCTTGAAACCGGCCATCAGCGGCGGCGCCGACTATACCCATAACCCGACGGGCCTGTATGTGGGCACCTGGTTGTCGAGTATCAAATGGATCAAGGATGGCGGCGGCGACACCAATCTGGAATGGGATATCTACGGCGGCAAGCGGGGCGAGATCAGCAAGGATTTTACCTATGACGTGGGCGGCCTGTACTATTTCTATCCCTCGAATGGACTGAGCACCAATGCCAACACCTTCGAGCTGTACGGCCAACTCGGCTATGGCCCGATATATGTCAAATACTCGCATTCGACGACGAATCTGTTCGGTGTCGCCGACAGCAAGAACAGCGGCTACCTCGACGTGGGTGCCAACGTCGAGGTGCATGATGGCTACATGCTGAACCTGCATGTCGGACGTCAGAAGGTCGAGCACAATGATTCTCTCAGCTACAGCGATTACAAGATTGGCGTGACCAAGGACTTCGGCGTGGCGACCGTTTCCCTGGCGGCCGTCAAGGCCAATAACGTATCGCTGGCTCCGAACGGCAAGAATCTGGCGAAATCCGGTCTCGTGCTGACCGTGTCCAAAACCTTTTAAGCGAGACTGCCATGAAAATGATTACTGCAATCATTAAACCGTTCAAACTGGACGAAGTACGCGAAGCTTTGTCGGCTATCAATGTGCAAGGCATTACCGTCACGGAAGTCAAGGGCTTCGGCCGCCAGAAAGGCCACACGGAACTCTACCGTGGCGCCGAGTATGTCGTTGATTTCTTGCCAAAGACCAAGATTGAAGCGGCCGTCGATGACGCCATTGTCGACCAGGCCATCGAAGCGATCGAAGGTGCCGCGCGTACCGGTAAAATCGGTGATGGCAAGATTTTCGTCTACAACCTGGAACAGGTCATCCGCATCCGTACCGGTGAAACCGGCAACGAAGCGCTCTAAGGGGAATATTGATGCATAAAAATATAACAAAATTGCTAGCTGGGATAGCCTGCCTGTGTGCGTTTGGCATTGCCACGCCAAGCTTTGCCGATGCGCCCGCCAAGACGGAGGCGGCCACAACCACGGCCGTCGCCGCTCCCGCCGTCACGCCGGTTCCTGACGCAGCGCCTGCCGCCGCCGCTCCGGCCCCCGCTGCTGCAGCACCAGCCGCCGCGCCTGTCGCCAACAAGGGCGACACCAGTTTCATGATGATCAGCACCTTGCTGGTGATCTTGATGACGATCCCCGGCCTGGCCCTGTTCTACGGCGGACTGGTGCGCTCGAAAAACATGCTGTCGGTGCTGATGCAAGTGTTCATGGTGTTCGCGCTGGTCATCGTGCTGTGGTGTATCTACGGCTACTCGATCGCTTTCACGGAAAAAACCGCCTTCTTCGGTGGCTTCGACCGCCTGTTCCTGAATGGTATCTGGGATCCGGCCAAGGGTACGTTTGCCGCCGCCGCCACCTTCAGCAAGGGCGTCGTCATTCCCGAGTTCGTCTTCGTTGCTTTCCAGGGCACGTTTGCCGCCATCACTTGCGCACTGATCGTCGGCGCCTTTGCCGAGCGCGCCAAGTTTTCCGCCGTGCTGGCCTTCGTCGTGCTGTGGTTCACGTTCGCCTACCTGCCAGCGGCTCACATGGTGTGGTTCTGGACCGGGCCTGACCTGATCACCAGCGCCGCCACCTCGGCCAGCGAAGCCCTGAAAGCGGGCTGGATCTGGCAAAAAGGCGCACTGGACTTCGCCGGCGGCACCGTGGTGCACATCAATGCCGCTGTCGCCGGCCTGGTGGGCGCCATCATGATCGGCAAACGCGTCGGCTACGGCCGCGAATCGATGGCACCGCACTCTCTGACGATGACCATGATCGGCGCGTCGCTGCTGTGGGTGGGCTGGTTCGGTTTCAATGCCGGTTCCTCGATGGAAGCGGGCGACGTGGCTGCCCTGGCCTTCGTCAACACCTTGCTGGCAACGGCCGCCGCCACCCTGTCGTGGGTGTTTGGCGAGTGGATCAGCAAAGGCAAGCCTTCCATGCTCGGTGGCGCGTCCGGCGCCGTGGCCGGCCTGGTGGCGATCACCCCGGCGGCCGGTTTTGTCGGCCCGATGGGCGGCCTGGTCATCGGCTTGCTGGCCGGTGTCGTCTGCCTGTGGGGCGTGAATGGCCTGAAACGCCTGATCGGCGCCGACGATTCGCTCGACGTGTTCGGCGTGCATGGCGTGGGCGGTATCCTCGGTGCCTTGCTGACGGGTGTGTTTGCTGCGCCACAACTGGGCGGCCAGGGCGTATTCGACTATGTCACCAACAAGATGTCGGCGGATCCGTACTCGATCGGCCACCAGGTGTGGGTGCAGGCGCAAGCGGTCGGCACCACCATCCTCTGGTCGGCCATCGTCTCCGTTATCGCCTATAAACTGGTCGACATCGTCATCGGCCTGCGCGTACCGGAAGAAGAAGAGCGCGAAGGTCTCGATATCACCAGCCACGGCGAGCAAGCGTATCATGGCTAAATAGGCATTATCTGGCATGCCAGAGCCCCGGCGCGGCATGTCCAGCTGGAAAAGGCACCTCATTGAGGTGCCTTTTTTTCGTTGTGGGAATGTAAAAGGTCTTTAAAACAAGGCTTTTGCCCCGATTTGGGGTACTTACACGGTAATATAGTCGGCAGTTCTGTGTGCTTTTTTGAATACTGCACATAATTTAAGGATGTAACTATGGTTCCCCATCTCGTCACGGCCCTGACCGGACCGCTGCTCGACCTCGAAAAAAAGATTCTGGCCGCGACGCCGGCCATTGAGCGCTGGTTTCGCATGGAGTGGCAAGAACACACGCCGCCCTTCTATTGCTCGGTAGACTTGCGTAACGCCGGCTACAAGCTGGCGCCCGTCGATACCAATCTGTTCCCAGGCGGTTTCCATAACCTGGCCACGGAAATGCTGCCCTTGTCCGTGCAGGCGGCCATGGCCGCCATCGACAAGTATTGCCCGGACGCCCGCAACCTGCTGATCGTGCCGGAATTGCACAACACTACGCCGCAGTATCTGCAGAACGTGGCGCGCCTGATGCAGATCTTCCGCCAGACGGGGCTGCACGTGCGTTTCGGCTCCTGGTCGCCCGACATCACCCAGCCGACACCCTTGGCGTTGCCAGATGGCAACATGCTCGTCATCGAGCCGCTCGTGCGTCTGAACAATGGCCGCCGCCTGGGCTTGAAGGATTTCGACCCGTGCACGATTCTGCTGAATAACGACTTGTCAGACGGCATCCCCGATATCTTGCAAAATATTCATGAGCAAAGCCTGTTGCCGCCCTTGCACGCGGGCTGGGCCTTGCGCCGCAAGAGCAACCACTACACGGCTTACGATGAAGTGGTGAAAAAATTCGGCAAGATGATCGATGTCGATCCGTGGATGCTCAATCCCTTCCACGCCAAGTGCAGCGACGTCAACTTCCAGGAAGGCGAGGGCGAAGATGCGCTGGCCGCCAGCGTCGACGTGCTGCTGGCCAAGATCCGCAAGAAATACAAGGAATACGGCATCAAGGAAAAGCCTTTCGTCATCGTCAAGCCCGATGCGGGCACGTATGGCACGGGCATCATGACGGTGCGCGACGCCAGCGAAGTGCGCGACCTGTCGCGCAAGCAGCGCGACAAGATGTCCATCGTCAAGGATGGCAAAGTCGTTACCGACGTGATCATCCAGGAAGGCGTGCCGACCTTTGAAAGCATCAAGGATGCCGTGGCCGAGCCGGTCGTCTACATGATCGACCGCTACGTGGTGGGCGGTTTCTACCGCGTACATGCTGAGCGTGGCGTGGACCAGAACCTGAACGCGCCCGGTTCGCAGTACGTGCCGCTGGCATTTGCCCAGCAGCATGCCGTGCCGGACTTGAAGGCCAAGCCGGGCACGGCCGCGCCGAACCGCTTCTATGTGTATGGCGTGGTGGCGCGCCTGGCCTTGCTGGCCGCGTCGCTGGAAATGGAGCGCACGGACCCGAATCCCGAGGTGTATTGATCCACCAATGAGGCTTGCCGGGCGCGCCGACTACCGCGCCTGGCGATCTCGGCTAGAATCAAGCATTCCTTATCCAGGCTCCCCGATTGGACGCACCATGAAAATTGCATTCCTTGCCGACCCGCTGGCAGGCTTCAAGACTTACAAAGATTCCACCTTCGCCATGATGCGCGAGGCCGCCAAACGCGGCCATGCCGTGTACGCCTTCGAACAGAAGGACATGGCGCTGGAAGAGGGCATCGTCACGGCACGGGTACAGCACATCGAGCTGACGGGCGACGAACACGACTGGTACAAGGTGGTGTCCACCGAAGAAGTACGCCTGTCGGCCCTGGATGCCATCATCGAGCGCAAGGATCCGCCGTTCGACATGGAATACGTGTACGGCACGTATCTGCTGGAGCTGGCGGAAAAGCAGGGCGCCTGCGTCTTCAACAAGCCGTCCGCCATCCGCGACAACAATGAAAAACTGGCCATCGCCCAGTTTTCCGAATTCACCTCGCCGACCCTGGTGACGTCGAACGAAGCGCGCCTGCGCGCCTTCCACGCCAAGCACCAGGACGTCATCTTCAAGCCGCTCGACGGCATGGGCGGCACGGGCATCTTCCGCGTCAAGGCCGATGGCCTGAACCTGGGCGCCATCATCGAGACCCTGAGCGAGAACGGCGCGCAAACCATCATGGCGCAGCGGTTTATCCCCGACATCGACAAGGGCGACAAGCGTATCCTCGTCATCGGGGGCAAGCCGGTGCCATTTTCGCTGGCGCGCATCCCGCAGGCGGGCGAAGTGCGGGGCAACCTGGCCGCCGGCGGCACGGGCGTAGCGCAGCCATTGACGGCGCGCGACCTGGAAATCGCTGAAAAGCTGGGTCCGATCCTGGCCGCGCGCGGCCTGATGCTGGTAGGATTGGACGTGATCGGCGACTATCTGACGGAAGTCAATGTCACCAGCCCGACCTGCTTCCAGGAAATCATGCAGCAGACGGGTTTTGACGTGGCGGCCATGTTTATCGACGCCGTCGAGCATGGCGTTGCGCAAACGCAGCAGCGCTAAAGGTGGAATGACTATGGTAGGGATTTTGCTCATGACACATGCACCGCTGGGACAGGCATTCATCGCCGCCTGCGCGCATGTGTTTCGCGGGCCAACGGAACGTTTTGAAGCCATCGACGTCGTCGCCGACCAGGACCTGGCGGAAGTGCAGAAACTGGCGTCGGACGCCATCTGCCGCCTCGATGACGGCTCCGGCGTGCTGGTGATTACCGACGTGAAGGGCGGCACGCCGTCGAACTGCTGCAACAAGCTGGCCGATGCGGGTCGGGTGGAAGTCATCGCCGGCATCAGCCTGCCGATGCTGCTGCGCGCCATCACGTATCGCCGCGACACGCTCGACGTGGTGGTGGAGATGGCGCTGGCCGGTGCGCAAAGCGGCGCCGTGCGCGTCGATAACCGCATCCGCGTGGGCGAATAAGGAAGTACATGGCCGCCGCCCTGAAGGCGGCGGGTTTTATAGGCCAAGATTGTCATCAGCGTAGTGCATTCAGGGATAGAGACCATACAAAAATGATTCAAAAAGAACTCGAAATCATCAACAAGCTGGGATTGCACGCACGCGCTTCCGCCAAATTTACCCAGCTCGCCGCCAAGTTCAAGAGCGACGTCTGGCTGACCCGCAACGCGCGCCGCATCAACGCCAAGTCCATCATGGGCGTGATGATGCTGGCCGCCGGCAAGGGCGCGAAAGTGACCCTGGAAGCCGAGGGCGATGATGAGCTGGCATGTGTCGATGCGCTCACCGCCCTGATTAATGACAGGTTTGGCGAAGGCGAGTAATGCCCGCCGAACGCAGCCGCAGCCGCATTCCGACAGGTCACCCCATGGCATCTTTCACGCTCCACGGCATCCCGGTCTCCCGCGGCATCGCCATTGGCCGCGCGCATCTGCTGGCGCCGGCCGCCCTTGACGTCAAACATTACCTGGTCGCCCAGGAACAGATCGAAGCCGAAGTCCAGCGCCTGCAAAGCGCCATCGCCACCGTCCACAAGGAACTGCAAACCCTGTGGAACGAGCTGCCCAAGGATGCGCCCACGGAACTGGGCGCCTTCATCGACGTGCACGCGCTGATCCTGTCCGATCCGATGATTTCCGAAGCGCCGCTCGACATCATCCGCAAGCGCCACTACAACGCCGAATGGGCGCTGCTCACGCAGATCGATGAATTGTCGGCCCAGTTCGACGAAATCGAAGACCCGTATTTGCGCGAACGCAAGGCCGACATCCAGCAGGTTGCCGAACGCGTCTTGAAAGTCTTGCTGGGCACCGAGCAGCTGTTGCCCAAGGCGGCCGCCGAAGATGAATTGATGGCGCAGATGATCGTCGTCGCGCACGACATCTCGCCGGCCGACATGCTGCAGTTCCGCGACCGTTCCTTCATCGGCTTCATCACCGACGTGGGCGGGCAGAACTCGCACACGGCCATCGTCGCGCGCAGCCTGGATATCCCGGCCGCCGTCGGCATGTCGCAGGCGTCGATGCTGATCGAGCAGGACGACTGGCTGATCATCGACGGCGATGCCGGCGTCGTCATCGCCAACCCCAGCGCCCTGGTGCTGGAACAGTACCGCGAGCGCCAGACGGCCATGCAGCGCGCGCGCAAAAAGCTGGGCAAGCTGAAAAAGACGCCGGCCGTGACCAAATGCGGCACCCCCATCACCCTGCTGGCGAATATCGAGTTGCCCGAGGATTGCCCGTTTGCGCTGGAATCGGGCGCCAGCGGCGTGGGCCTGTTCCGCTCCGAATTCCTGTTCATGGGCCGCGCCCACAAGATACCCACCGAGGACGAGCAGTTCGAGGCTTACCGCAACACGGTGCAGTCGATGAAGGGACGCGTGGTGACGATCCGCACCTTGGACATCGGCGCCGACAAGCCGCTCGACCAGGCCGACCATACGGCATTGAATCCCGCCCTGGGCTTGCGCGCCATCCGTTACTGCCTGGCCGAGCCGCAACTGTTCCTGACGCAGCTGCGGGCCATTCTGCGCGCCTCCGCCTTTGGCAAGGTGCGCATCCTGATTCCCATGCTGGCGCATGCGTTCGAGATCGACCAGTCGCTGGCCATGATCGCGCAAGCCAAGGCCAGCCTGCGCGAGGAGGGCGTCAAGTTCGACGACGAGGTCGAAGTGGGCGCCATGATCGAGATCCCGGCCGCGGCGCTGGCCCTGCCCATGTTCGTCAAGCGCATGGATTTCCTGTCGATCGGCACGAATGACTTGATCCAGTACACGCTGGCCATCGACCGCGTCGATTACGAGGTGGCGCATTTGTACAACCCGCTGCACCCGGCCGTGCTGCAACTGATCTCCATGACGATCGCCGCCGGCCACAAGGCGGGCATCGACGTGGCCGTCTGCGGCGAAATGGCGGGCGACGTGAAGCTTACGCGCTTGCTGCTGGGCATGGGACTACGCGAGTTTTCCATGCATCCGGCGCAACTATTGGCGGTCAAGCAAGAGATCCTCAACAGCGACCTGGGCCTGATTGCGCCACAAATGCGCAAAATTATGCGTTCCATGGAACCAAATGTGATCGCGGAAGCCGTACAACAGTTGCAGCTCATGTAAACTGTCACCCTATCGGCATCAGGACACATCGCGCGCGGCAAGATGTGTCCTGATGCTAAAGTTGCAGCACCTATCATCGCGGTGCTGCATCGACTATGGCCCGTGGGGCCAACCTCCTTTTATAAACCGACACACATGTCATCCATTGGAATCGTTTCGCCGCAAACCATGTATTTTGCGCAACCCTTGCAGCTGCAAAGCGGAGCATCGCTGCAAGACTATATGTTGATGTATGAAACCTACGGCACCCTGAACGCCGACAAATCGAACGCGGTGCTGGTCTGCCACGCCCTGAACGCCTCGCACCACGTGGCCGGCGTCTACGCGGACGAACCGAAAAGCACGGGCTGGTGGGACAATATGGTTGGTCCCGGCAAGCCGCTCGATACCAACAAATTCTTCGTCATCGGCGTCAACAACCTGGGTTCCTGCTTCGGTTCGACTGGCCCCATGCACACCAATCCCGCCACCGGCAAGCCGTATGGCGCCTCCTTCCCCGTCGTCACGGTGGAAGACTGGGTCAGCGCGCAGGCGCGCCTGGCCGATGAACTGGGCGTCAGGCAGTTTGCCGCCGTGATGGGGGGATCCCTGGGCGGCATGCAGGCGCTGGCGTGGAGCATCATGTTCCCCGAGCGCCTGCGCCACTGCGTGGTGATCGCCTCGACGGCCAAGCTGTCGGCGCAGAATATCGCCTTCAATGACGTGGCGCGCCAGGCCATCCTGTCCGATCCCGATTACCATGGCGGCGATTTCTATGCCCATGGCGTGGTGCCGAAGAACGGCTTGCGCGTGGCGCGCATGGTGGGCCACATCACGTATCTGTCGAACGATGACATGGCAGAGAAATTCGGCCGCAAGCTGCGCGACGCGGCGCAGACGGGCGACTACAAATTCGGCTTCGGCATCGACTTCGAGATCGAATCGTATCTGCGCTACCAGGGCGACAAGTTTTCCGAATACTTCGACGCCAACACGTATCTCTTGATCACCAAGGCGCTCGATTATTTCGATCCGGCGCGCGCGCATGGCGGCGACCTGGCCAAGGCCCTGTCGGGCACGAAGGCCAAGTTCTTCCTCGCCTCGTTTTCCACCGACTGGCGCTTTTCGCCCGAGCGCAGCCGGGAGATTGTCGAAGCGCTCGTATGCAACCGCCGCCAGGTCACGTATGCGGAAATCGATGCGCCGCACGGCCACGACGCCTTCCTGCTGGAAGATGCGCGCTACATGAACATGGTGCGCGCCTATTATGGCCAGGTATGGAACGACATCGGGGCGGGCTTGCCCGCTCCTGCACAGCACACCGCCGTCCGCCAGGGCGCGAAGGAGACCGCATGACTTTTGACGAATTGAGCGCGCTGCGCCCCGACCTGGCCTTCATCGCCCACTGGGTGCCGAATAACGCGCATGTGCTGGACGTGGGCTGCGGCGAAGGCGTGATGCTGCAGTATCTGCAAAGCGACAAGGAGTGCAGCGGCTACGGCATCGAGATCGCCGACGACAAGGTGCTGGCCAGTACCGTGCGCGGCGTGAACGTGATCCAGCAAGACATGGAGAAGGGCCTGGCCATCTTTGGCGACAACAGCTTCGATACGGTGCTGTGCCTGTCGTCCTTGCAGATGATGAAGCAGGTGGAGCCGTTGCTGCGCGACATCGTGCGCGTGGGCGCCGAGGCCATCGTCTCGTTCCCCAACTTCGCCTACTGGCCGCACCGCGTGGCGCTGCTCAAAGGCCGCATGCCCGTGTCGAAATCGCTGCCTTACCAGTGGTATGACACGCCCAACGTACGCTGCGCAACCATCAATGACTTCCGCGAACTGGCCGAGGAATGCGGCCTGGAAGTGATCGAATGCGTGGCCCTGGCCGAAGGCAAGATGGTCTCCGTGCTGCCGAACCTGCGCGGCGACCTGGCCGTCTTTCGCCTGCGTAAAAAAGCGGTGCATTGATGACCACAAGCCCGGCGCCAGGCTGGCGTTCCTATGCCAATGGCCGCATGCTGGCCGTGCTGGTGCTGGGCTTCAGTTCCGGCTTGCCCCTGTTTATCCTGCTGTACCTGCTGCAGGCATGGCTGGCCAAGTCGGGCTTGAACGTCAAGGCGCTGGGGCTGTTCGCCCTGGTGCAGTTCCCGTACATCTGGAAGTTCCTGTGGGCGCCCCTGATGGACCGCTACCGCATCCTGGGACTGGGACGCCGGCGCGGCTGGATGGCCCTGACGCAAGTGGCACTGTTCTTTTCCATCGGCGGCATGGGCATGCTCGATCCGCTCACGCAGATCGGCCTGATCGCGGCCGCCGCCGGCGGCGTGGCCTTCCTGTCGGCCAGCCAGGACATCGTCATCGACGCCTACCGGCGCGAAATCCTCAGCGATAACGAGCAGGGCCTGGGCGCCGCCGTCATCGTCAACGCGTATAAAGTGGCGGGCATGGTGCCGGGGGCGCTGTCGCTGATCCTGGCCGACCGCATGCCGTGGCAACCCGTTTTCTGGATCACGGCCGCCTTCATGCTGCCAGGCCTGGTCTGCACCTTGCTGATCAGGGAGCCGACCGTGTACGGCTCGCCGCCGAAGACCATGCGCGAAGCGATCATCTTGCCGTTCCAGGAATTCATCGCGCGCGATGGTTGGCGTAACGCAATGTGGATCCTCGCCTTCGTATTACTCTACAAAATCGGCGACAGCATGGCCACGGCGCTGGCGACGAAGTTCTATCTCGACCTGGGGTTTTCCATGACGCAGATCGGCCTGGCCGCCAATACCACGGGTTTCTGGGCCAGCCTGGCCGGCGGCGTGGTGGGCGGCGTGTGGATGCTCAAGCTGGGTATCAACCGGGGCCTGTGGGTGTTTGGCGCGCTGCAGGCCATCGCCATCCTCGGATTCGCCTGGCTGGCGCAGGTGGGGCCGAATACCATGCTATTGAGCGCCGTGATCGGCTTCGAAGCTTTCGCCAGCCTGGGTCTGGGTGCGGCCGCCTTTGTCGCGTTCTTGTCGCGCACCACGGACCCGCGCTACACGGCCACGCAATATGCGCTGTTTTCCAGCCTGAGCGCCGTGCCGCGCACCCTGATCAATGCCTCGGTGGGCTTCCTCGTCGCCGAGCTGGGCTGGTTCTCGTTTTTCATCGTGTGCTTCTTCCTGGCCTTCCCGGCCATGATGATGCTGCCTAAAATCGCTCCATGGAGGTCTGCCAATGGCACCAATATCCCTTAAACGTTACACCGTCCTGGCCAGCCTGTGCGCGGCCACCGCGCTGGCGCCCCTGTCCGTCTCCGCCCAGCAGGCGACAGTGCAGGATGGCATCAAGGTGCGTCCCTTGTCGACCTCGCGCATCTTTGCCGGCGGCGCCGATTTCAATGCACAGTCGAAGCAGCAATATACGCAGCTGGTCAACGAAGCGAAGGAAAAAAATGCGCTGGTGCCGGACAGCGATCCGCAGGTGAAACGCCTGCGCGCCATCGCCCAGCGCATCATCCCGTTCGCCACGCGCTGGAACGAGGCGGCGGCCAGCTGGAACTGGCAGATCAACCTGCTCAACTCGGACGAGGTCAACGCCTTTTGCATGCCGGGCGGGCAGATCGCCTTTTACAGCGGCATCATCACCAAGCTGAATCTGACCGACGATGAAGTGGCCGTCGTCATGGGCCATGAAATCTCGCACGCCTTGCGCGAACATTCGCAGGCGCAGGCCGGCAAGGGCAACCTGGCCGCCGTCGGCGCCAAGCTGGCCGGCGCCGGCCTGTCGGCCTGGCTCGGCGTCGACCCGAATCTGACCAGTACCGCCACGAATATGGCGGCCAAGGGTGTGATGCTGAAATTCTCGCGCGACGATGAACGCGAAGCGGACCTGATCGGCATGGACCTGGCCGCGCGCGCCGGCTTCGATCCGCGCGCCGGCGTGGTGTTGTGGCAGAAGATGGCTGCCGTGAGCGCGGGCGCGCCGCCGGAATTCCTCTCGACCCACCCGTCGGGCAAGGACCGCATCTTGCAGATGAACAGCCACATGACGCAAGTGCTGCCCCTGTACGCGCGCAGCAAGGGCGTCAGCGTGGACGCCTTGCCGCCATACCGCAGCAACGCCATCGCGCAGCGCTAGGATGTCGAACCGCCACACCGCCGCACCCTTGCCCATGCGCGACGGTGTGGCGCCCAGCTACCTGTGGCTGCCGGAAGGGCAGTGGCCCGACATGCTGGCGTTTCTGCTCGAGCGCTATCCGCAGATCAGCGCCGCGCAATGGCGGGACCGCATGGCGCGCGGCGAAGTGGTCAACGGTGACGGCGCCGTGCTGGCGCCCGACAGCGCATACCGGCGCGGCATGCGTATTTTTTACTACCGCGAGCTGGAGCGCGAAACGCCGATCCCGTTCCAGGAAGAGATCCTGTTCCAGGACGAGCATTTGATCGTGGTCGACAAGCCGCACTTCCTGCCCATGACGCCGGCTGGGCGTTTCGTGCAGGAGACCCTGCTGACGCGCCTGAAGAAAAAGCTGGACTGCGCCGAGCTGACGCCGATCCATCGCCTCGACCGCGAGACGGCCGGCGTGGTGATTTTTTCGCGCCAGATCGCCAGCCGCGGCGCGTATCAATCGCTGTTCCAGCGCCGCGAAGTGCGCAAGACCTACGAGGCGCTGGCGCCGCGCCTCGATGGCCGCGATTTTCCATTTGCCTACCGCAGCCGCATGGTCGAAGGCGCGCAGTTTTTCCTCATGCGCGAGGAAGCCGGCGAGCCGAATTCGGAAACCATCATCGATGTGATTGAAGAGCGCGGCGACGTCAACCTGTACCGGCTGCAGCCGCACACGGGGCGCAAGCATCAATTGCGCGTGCACCTGGCCTCGCTGGGCATCCCCATCGTCAACGACGCGTTTTACCCGGTGGCCCTGCCGTGCAAGGAGGACGACATGTCGCAGCCCTTGCAGCTGCTGGCGCGGGCCATCGAATTTGCCGACCCGTTGACGGGCGAGATGCGCCATTTCGAAAGCCGGCGCGTGCTCGCGTAACCCACACCACCAAGGACACAGCCAACAATGTTGTCGGATTTGCGCGAAGCGCGTAAGCCGACACCACCCGCGACGTGTCAAAGATCAGCTCTTGAGCGTGTAATCGATGATCAGCGGCGCATGGTCGGAAAAACGCTCGTCCTTGTAGACGCTGACCGTATGCGCCTGGGCCGCGATGCCGGGCGTGGCGACGTGGTAGTCGATGCGCCAGCCCACGTTTTTCGCGTAGGCTTGTCCCCGGTTGCTCCACCAGGTGTATTGGTCTTCGCGCTTGTCCAGGCCGCGGTGCACATCGACAAAGCCCACTTCGTCGAAAACGCGCGTCAGCCATGCGCGTTCCTCGGGCAGGAAGCCGGAATTCTTCTTGTTGCCCTTCCAGTTTTTCAGGTCGATTTCATGGTGGGCGATGTTCCAGTCGCCGCAGATAACCACTTCGCGGCCCAGCGCCTTCAATGCCAGCAGGTGCGGCAGGAACAGTTCCATGAAGCGGAACTTGGCTTCCTGGCGTTCCGGGCCGGACGAGCCGGACGGGCAGTACACGGAAATGACGGACAGGTTGCCAAAATCACAGCGCACATAGCGGCCTTCGGCATCGAATTCGGGGCTGCCGAAACCGATATGCACGGCGTCCGGTTCGACCTTGCTGTACACGCCCGTGCCGGAATAGCCCTTTTTCTCGGCGTAGTGGAAATGGCCATGGTAGCCGTGCGGGTTGAGGAATTCCGGCGTCATGTCGGGCAGTTGCGCCTTCAATTCCTGCACGCAGATGAAATCGGCCGTTTGCGTGCCTATCCAGTTGAAAAAGCCTTTTTTGGCGGCGGAACGGATGCCGTTCAGGTTGGCGGAGATAATTTTTGGCATAGGTCGAGAGTGAAAAGGGCGCTGGACGGGGCCGGCGGGCGCGGCATGGCGATTGTCTCGCCGGTGCGCGCGGATTAAAATACAGGCACTTTTAAAAAATGAGGCTAATGTGAATAATTTACGCCAGCAGTTTATCGCGTTTTCAGTATCCAAGGGAGTCTTGCGGTTTGGCGAGTTCACCACCAAGGCCGGACGCCAGTCGCCGTACTTCTTCAATGCAGGCCTGTTCCACGACGGCGCCACCCTGGCCGAGCTGGCGCAGTTCTACGCGCAGACCCTGCTCGACTCGGGCGTCGAATTCGACATGCTGTTCGGCCCCGCCTACAAGGGCATCACCCTGGCATCGGCCACCGCCGTGGCGCTGGCCGGCAAGGGTCGCAACACTTCGTTCGCCTTCAACCGCAAGGAAGCCAAGGACCATGGCGAAGGCGGCACCATCGTCGGCGCCAAGCTGCATGGCAAGGTTGTCATCATTGACGATGTGATCTCGGCCGGTACCTCGGTGCGCGAATCGGTGGACATGATCCGTGCCGCCGGCGCCGAGCCATGCGCCGTGCTGATCGCCCTGGACCGCATGGAGCGTTCCGGCCCGGACGGCCAGCTGTCGCCAAGTTCGGCGGTGCAGGAAGTGTCGAAACAGTACGGCATCCCCGTCATCTCGATCGGCAACCTGGACGACTTGTTCGGCTACCTGAATGGCGCGGGCGCTGATCCGGAACTGCTGAAACATAAAGAGGCTGTTTCCGCCTACCGCACCAAATATGGCATTTAAGTAGTCTTGTCCAGCAGCGCCCGCAGCCGCGGGTCGCTGCAGGCGGTGGCAGCTTGCGGATGGCATTGCAGTAGCCGCCGCAGCAGCGCGCCGCCGATGCCGCGCCGCCGGAATGGCGGCTTCACGAACAGCATGTTCACCGTCACCCCGTCTGCGCACTTGCTGATGTCGAGCATGGCCACCTGCTGGCCGTCGATCCACGCGCACAGCGCGCTGTCCCCTTGCCAGTTTATCTGCATCACGCCAGCCATGGCTTGAGCGCCGCATGCAAGCCCAGGGCGAACAGCCCGGCAAAAAAACACCGTTTGAATACCTGCTGCGCTATGCGTCCGCGCAGCCATTGACCGGCCAGCATGCCGGCCAGCGCCGGCAGCAGCGCATACGCGGAGGCGCCCGCCGCGCCCAGGCTGAAGTTGCCGTGCAGGGCCAGGCTGGCCGCCAGCGCCACGGTCGATGCCGTAAATGCCAGGCCCAGCGCCTGCACCAGCGCATCGCGCGCCAGCCCCAGTCCCTGCAGATATGGCACGGCGGGGATGACGAACACGCCCGTGGCGGCCGTCACCAGCCCTGTCGCCGCGCCCGCGACGGGCCCCAGCCACGCTTCGTGCCGGGCCGGCACGCGCAACTGCAGCGAGAACAAGCCGGCCAGCGCGTACAGCATCAGCGCCACGCCCAGCGCGACGACGGCCCAGACCCCGCTGTCGGTCGGCAGCAGGGCGCCGCCCGCCAGGGTGCCCGCCATGACGGCCGCCAGCATGGGCCACAAACGGCGCAGCAGGCCGCGCAGGCCCGGGCCCGCCGCCAGTTGCCAGGCGTTCGTCACCATCGATGGCACGATCAGCAGGGCGGCCGCCTGCACGGGTGGCATGACAAGGCTGAGCGTGCCCATGGCCACCGTCGGCAAGCCCAGTCCGACTACGCCCTTGACGAAGCCAGCGACGAGGAAGCTGGCGCCGACAGCCAGCAGAAATGACGTCTCCATCTTTTTTATCCAGAGTGATTTTGCGTGGATTCTGCGCTTGCCCGGGGATTTCGCCAAGGTGGATTATTTTGAGTCAGCCTTAGCAAAATACGAAGGCTGATAAGATGGCGAAAAGGAGAGCCGCCATGCGCTTTGATCTGGTCGATTTGCAGCTGTTTGTCAACGTGGTGGAGGCGGGCAGCCTGACGGCGGGCGCCGCGCGCAGCCATCTCGCATTGGCCTCCAGCAGCGCGCGCGTGCGCGGCATGGAAGAGATGCTGGGCATGCCCCTGCTGCTGCGCGGGCGGCGCGGCGTGGAGCCGACGCCCGTGGGCCAGGCCTTGCTGCATCATGCGCGCCTGGTGCTGCTGCAAATGGAAAAAATGCGCGGCGAGCTTGGCGAATTTGCGCGCGGCTTGAAAGGGCAGTTGCGGCTGCTGTGCAATACGGCCGCGCTCAGCGAGTTCTTGCCCGAGGCGCTCGGCGCTTTTCTCGACCGCCATCCGAACCTGACCATCGACCTGGAAGAGCGCCTCAGTTACGATATCGTCAAGGCTGTCTCGGAAGGGCTGGCCGACATGGGCATCGTGTCCGACTCGGTCGACATGCGCGGCTTGCAGACGTTCCTGTTCCGCCCCGACCGGCTGGTGGTCATCGCCGCGGCCGACGGCGTGCACCACCGCGCGCTCGGCCAGGATGGCGTCGTTGATTTTGCCAGCGTGCTGGATCACGATTTCATCGGCCTGGCCGACGACAGCGCGATGCAGCAGTACCTGGGCATGCATGCGGCGCGCCTGGGGCGTCCGTTGAAGGTGCGCGTGCGCCTGCGCAGTTTCGATGCCGTCTGCCGCATGGTGGCCAGCGGCGTGGGCATCAGCGTGGTGCCGCTGGCGGCTGCCAGCCGCTGCCAGCAGACGATGGCGCTGCGCTGCCTTGAATTATCCGATCCCTGGTCGGTACGCAATCTGACAATCTGCGTGCGCCAGTTCAGTGAATTACCCCTGTATGCGCGCCAGTTGATCGATCATCTGAAGGCGTGACAGGGCATGACAGGAGCAGCGATGCGTTTTTCAGAAGACAAGATGGCCAGCCTGCGGTGCAGCGACCAGGTCGAGCGGCCAATCCACATCTGGCAGCCGGAGCACATCCCGCCACGTGCAGTGATCCTGGCGATCCACGGCGGCATGGCGCATGCGGGCGATTACGTCACGCCGGCGCTGTATTTCCGCCAGCACGGTTTCGCCACCGTCAGCTTCGACATGGTGGGCCACGATGGCAAGCGCAAGGTCGATATCCCTTCGTTCGATGCCTTCCTCGACGACGCGGAGCTGTTCCTCGCCTGGGTCAAGCAGGCGTATCCGGGCTTGCCCGTATTCGTCATGGGCCATTCCATGGGCGGCCTGATCGCCACGCACCTGGGGCTGCGGCGCTTCGCGGGCGACCCGGCGATCAAAGGCTTCATCATCTCATCGCCGTATTATGTGAATGCGATTCCCGTGCCGAAGGTGCTGCAGATGCTGTCGGGCTGGCTGGCGCAGCGCTTCCCCATGATGAAGGTGCCGCTAGGAAACTTGACCATGCTGCTGACGCACGATCAAACCATCACCGCGCGCCATTTCCAGGACGAGCGCGACGGCATACGCGCCAGTGCGGCGTCGGTGCGCTTTGCCCATGCGCTGACGTCGGCGCAAAAGGAATTGGCGGGCGGCTTGTCGGACTGGCGCTTCCCCCTGTTCGCCGTGGTGGCGGGCGACGACAAGCTGGCCAACAGCCGCGCCACGGAGAGCATGCTGCGCAGCGTGCCCGATGGCCTGCTCGACTATCACTACTATCCGGCCAACTACCACGAGAATTTCAATGAAGTGAACCGCGACGTCATCTTCGCCGCCATTCTGGCGTGGATGGAGAAACTGCTGGCACCCGTAGCGCCGTGAGGCGCCGGTATCGTTATAATCGGTTCAACTGAATTCACCGCCGGCGCATGCCGGCCCGGTCCCCGCGGTACAGGGGAATACTCAAGGAACGAACGATGCGCTTGCTGATTGCCCTGTTACTCCCGTGGCTGACCTTTTTCACGATCGGCCGTCCGATCGCCG
The DNA here is from genome assembly GCF_034424625.1 of Janthinobacterium lividum. Classification (NCBI taxonomy): domain Bacteria; kingdom Pseudomonadati; phylum Pseudomonadota; class Betaproteobacteria; order Burkholderiales; family Oxalobacteraceae; genus Janthinobacterium; species Janthinobacterium lividum. Next base: position 1,035,544 of record NZ_CP139976.1, read on the forward strand.
GCATCATTTGCCTGATCCTGCAAATCACCTTGATCGGCTGGCTGCCAGCGACGATCTGGGCCGTGTATGCGCTGAGCCAGTACAAGACGGACCAGAAGATCGCCGAGGCCATGCGCCGGCGCTAACCTAAGACTGGCCTAAGCTGCGCTTCCTATCTTGATTCAACCGACATGAGGAGAGTGAGATGGCACCAGACAGACGCGGTACCTTGAACCTGGCGGCGGTAATGCTGGCCGCCGGGCTGTTGCTGGGAAGTGCGGCGCAGGCCCAAACCGACAGCGCACTGCCGCCCGTGCAGAAAAGCGGGGCGGTGGAATACCTGAGCGGCGGCATCGGCCTCGACGAGTCGACGGCCATCCAGAGCGCCAGTCCGCATTGGCCCTTGAGCCTCGTGTTTTCCGTGCAGGCGGCGGGCAAGGCGGAATTTGCCTCCGACGTGAAGCTGGAGATACGCGACGCCAAGGGTGGCGTGGCGCTGGAAACGACGGCCAGCGGACCGTTCCTGCTGGCAAAGCTGCCGCCAGGCCGCTACAGCCTGCGCGCCACGCTGGCCGGCAAGGCACTGGAACGCAAGGTGCAGGTCAAGGCGGGATCGTCCGCGCGCGTGGAACTGGTCTGGCCGGCGGGAACGAACCAGGGCCGGCCTTGATGCCGGGCGACGGCAAGGCACCTGAACGGGACTCGTCGGCGCGGGGCTTGTCGGCGCATATCCTGCCCACGTCGGCGACGATGGTCGGCGTGTGCATGACGGTGCTGTCGATCGGGCACCTGGCACCGCGCGGCGAGGTACGCGTGGCCATCGACAAGCTGCTGGCCATCGATGCCATCGTCTTTCTCGTCAGCGCCGTGCTCTCGTTCATGTCGCTGCGCCCCGGCCAGTCGCGCTTGCGCCACGAATGGTGGGGCGAACTGCTGTTCCTTTGCGGCCTGGCCCTGCTGGCGCTGGGTGCCGTGGTGCTGGCCTTCGTTATCAACTGACGTCGATCAACTGACCGCGAGCACGCGCCCTTCGGCCGCGCTTTGCAGCGCCAGTTCGATCAGGCGTATCGTCGCCGCCGCATCTTCGGCCGCCACGGGCGCCGCTGCGCCGTGGCGGATGGCGTCGGCCATGCCCTGGTAAAAGTCCTGGTAGCGGCCCGCCTGCATCTCGAGGTGTTCGAAATGTCCGTCCGGCTGCGTACCCAGATGCAGCGCGCCGCGCACGGGGTCCACGCCCCAGCCGGGTTGGCCCGGCCTGCCGCCCGCCTTCAGGGCATCTTCCTGCGGATCGAGGCCAAACTTCACGAAACTGCCCTTGTCGCCATGCACGGCGAAGCGCGCCGTCGGCGCCTTTACCAGGCAGCCCGCCTGCAGCACCACGCGCAGCCGGTCGTAGTACAGGACGATGTGCATGTAGTCGACGGCTTGCGCGCCATCGCGCTGCAGGACGATATCGGCGTACAGCTTTTCCGGCTGGCCGAACAGCTGCATGGCCTGGTCCAGCATGTGCGGGCCCAGGTCGTACAGCAAACCGCCGCCCGGCGCGCCGGACTCGCGCCAGCGCTGGCGGATCTCGGGGCGGAAGCGGTCGAAATGCGATTCGACGCTGGCGATACGGCCCAAGGTGCCCTGGGCCAGCAGCGCTTTCAGGGTCAGGAAGTCGCCATCCCAGCGGCGGTTGTGATACACGCTGAGCACCAGCTTGCGCTCTTTCGCCAGCGCGATCAGTGACTGCGCCTCGGTGCTGGAAATGGTGAATGGCTTGTCGACCACCACGTGCTTGCCCGCTTGCAGGGCCGCTTGCGCCAGGCTGAAATGCGCTTCGTTGGGCGCGGCGATGACGACCAGTTCGATGGACGGATCGGCAAACAGTTGCGCGGGCTCCGCATACACGGTCGCGTGCGGCCAATCCTTGTGTACGAGCTCCGGCTTGCTGGAAGCGACGGCCGCCAGTTCCAGGGCTTCGATGGTGGAGAGCACAGGCGCGTGGAAGGTGGAGCCGGCAAAGCCGTAGCCCACCAGGCCGGTTTTGATCTTGTTCATGGCGTGTTCACAGGTGCGTGGAAGAATCCATGATCATACCCGCAAGCGGGCGGCGGCAGCGCTGCTGCGATGTTGCAACGCCGCCGCCGCTGCTTTTAGTTCAGGCTCCAGACGTATTGCACCTTGACGCTGGCGCTGACCGGCTTGCCGCCAGCGAGGGCCGGCTTGAACGTGCACTTGGCGATGCCGCTGCGCGCCGCCTCGTCGAGGGCCGGATGGCCGCTGCTTTTGACCACGCTCGATCCCGTTACCTTGCCGGTGGCATTCACGTCGAAGGACATGTTGACCGTGCCCTCTTCCTTCGCCTGCAGCGATGCGGCTGGCCAGACCGGCTTGCCGCAGACGCCAAAGTCGATGACGGGGCGGCGCTCCAGCACGGGCGCGCTGTCGGCGGCCATGGCCTGGCCGTAGATGCCGAGGCAGGCGCCGGCCAGGGCCAGCAGCGGTATGGCCGCTTTCCAGTTCAGGGTTTGTGGTGCGGGGCGCAGCAATCGTTTGATACGTGACATAAGATCTCCTCCGTTGGCCGCCTGGGCCAGGTGGTGGGTTGAGAACTGGAGACGTTCCAGTTCCGAGAGTGCAAGAGCCAGACGCCGCGGTTCGCCCAGTTGTCTTGCTGCGAAATCATCTGCAATGTGTTCGCGTTCGAGGCGCACGCCGCGTGAAATCCACCAGACGGCCGGGTGGAAGAACAGCAGCGCCTCGATGGCGTTTTGCAGCAGGTTGATCAGATAGTCGTGGCGCCGGATATGCGCCAGTTCGTGCGCCAGCAGCGCGTCGAGCAGGTGCGGCGGCATGCCGGTGACCAGCGAAGCGGGCACCAGCACCATGGGGCGCCAGATGCCGGCCGTGAGCGGGCTGGCGATGCCGTTTAGCACGCGCAGCCGCACGGGCCGCGTCACGCCGGCATCCTGGGCCATGCGCGACAGCCTTGTCTGCAGTTGTCCATGCGTGGCGCCGGTGTTCCTGGCGCTGCGCTCTATCCACAGCATGCCCAGCGCCATGCGCACGGCCAGCACGGCGGCGCACAGGGCCCACACGCCGACGATGGCGCGCAGCAGCAAGTCCAGGTCGGGCAGGCTGTCGGGCGCCAGCAGGGCGGTCGGCAGCAAGGTGCTGGAGTACCGGGCGCCCGTGGCATCGCCGCCGGTCAGGCGCAGACACAAGCCCGCCGCCGGCCATGCCAGGCAGGCCAGCAGGGCGCCGCAACCGACGGCGTAGCGCGCCTCCGGACGCGCATTGCGCAGGGCCGCCCACGCCAGCGCCGTGGCGCAGCCGATCAGCAAGCCTTGCCACAGGAAGTGCAGCAGGGTCCAGCCTAGCGCCGGCACGAAGCCGTTCATGACTGATCGTCCTTGAGCATTTTTTCGATTTCTTCGCGTTCGGCGCGCGACACGCCCGTGCGCAGCGCCGCCAGCACCAGTGCCTTGGCCGAACCGGCAAAGGCTTTCTGCATCAATTCCTTGAGCAGATTCGTCTGCAGGCTGTCCTGCGCCTGGGCCGGCGCATACACGTGCGAACGCTGGCTTGCGTCGCGGATCAGCAAGCCCTTGCCGTGCATGATCTGCATCAGGCGCAGCACGGTGCCATACGTGATGGCAGGCTTGGCCAGCGCCATCGCCTCGTGCACCTGCTTGGCCGTGGCGGCGCCCAGCGGCCACAGTGCCTGCAGCAGATCGAGTTCGGCTGCCGTCGGTTTCGGGATGTCGTGCGTCTTGGCCATGCTGTTTTCCTCTTGCCTGAAATTCAATATGGCTAGATTAAATCTTGTAGACAAAAATGTATACTTTAATTTCTGTCGGTCTGAAAACGCCCTTGAAGGAAGAGGAAAAGTCTAGACAAGGCTGTTTATAAACGATGCGTACAAGCGAAAAAAAAGACGCCGCAGCGTCTTTTTTGGGGATGGGGGAGAGTTAGCCCGCCAGCTTGGCCTTCAGCAGTTCCGTCAGCTGGGCCGGGTTGGCCTTGCCCTTGGATGCTTTCATGGCCTGGCCGATCAGCGCGTTGATGGCCGCTTCCTTGCCGGCGCGGTATTGCTCCACCGACTTGGCGTTGGCCGCCAGTACTTCATCGACGATGGCTTCCAGGGCGCCCGAATCCGAGATCTGCTTCAGACCCTTGGCGTCGATGATGGCGTCGACCAGGTGCTCGTCGCTGGACTTCGCTTCCCACATGCCGGCGAAGACTTCTTTCGCCGCCTTGTTCGAGATCGTGCCGTCGGCGATGCGCTTGAGCATGGCGGCCAGCTGCGCGGCGGAGACGGGGGCGTCATCCAGGTCCACGCCTTCGCGGTTCAGGGTCGACGAGACGTCGCCCATCAGCCAGTTGGCGGCGGCCTTGGCGTTTTCCTTGCCGGCCTTGTTGACCACGGCGACGAAATAGGTGGCCATGGCTTTCGATTGCGTCAGCACCAGCGCATCGTAGTCCGGCAGCGCGTATTCGCTGATGAAACGGGCGCGCATGGCGGCCGGCAGTTCCGGCATCGAGGCCTTGACGGTGTCGATCCACGCTTGCGAGATGACCAGTGGCGGCAGGTCAGGATCCGGGAAGTAGCGGTAATCCTGGGCGTCTTCCTTGCTGCGCATTTCGCGCGTTTCCTTGCGGTCCGGATCATACAGGCGCGTCGCCTGCACGACCTTGCCCCCATCTTCGATCAGTTCGATCTGGCGGCGCACTTCGACGTGCACGGCTTCCTCGATGAAACGGAAGGAGTTCAGGTTCTTGATTTCGCAGCGGGTGCCGAATTCCTTCTGGCCGACGGGGCGCACGGAAACGTTGACGTCGCAGCGGAACGAGCCTTCCTGCATGTTGCCGTCGCACACGCCCAACCACATGACCAGCGAGTGCAGGGCCTTGGCGTAGGCCACGGCTTCGGCGGCGCTGCGGATTTCCGGTTCCGAGACGATTTCCAGCAGCGGCGTGCCGGCGCGGTTCAAGTCGATGCCGCTCATGCCTGCGTAATCTTCGTGCAGCGATTTGCCGGCGTCTTCTTCCAGGTGGGCGCGCGTCAGGTTGACCGTCTTGGTGACGAATTCGCCATCCTTTTCATAGCCGAAGGTCAGGGCGCCGCCGATGACGACGGGGTCCTCGAATTGGCTGATCTGGTAGCCCTTCGGCGAATCCGGATAAAAATAGTTTTTGCGCGCGAAGACCGAGTGCGGCGCGACGGTGGCGCCGACGGCCAGGCCGAAGCGGATCGCGCGGTCGACGGCCTGCTTGTTCATCACCGGCAGCACGCCTGGCAGCGCCAGGTCGACTGGGCTCGCTTGCGTATTGGCTTCGGCGCCGTACTTGATCGGCGAACCGCTGAAAATTTTGGATTCGGTCGTGAGCTGCACGTGGTTCTCAAGACCGATGACGACTTCCCATTGCATAGTGTTCTCGCTTATTTTTTGGTGGCGCCGCCTGGGCGGCGCGAATTTTTTCTTAAATGCCTGCAGGGCTGCGCGTATGCCAGTCCGTCACTTGCTGGAACTGGTGGGCGATGTTCAGCAGCCTGGCTTCGCCAAAATAATTGCCGATGATTTGCAGGCCGACGGGGCGCTTGCCGTTTTTCTCGCCGTCGCCAAAGCCGCATGGAATCGACATGCCTGGCAGGCCGGCCAGGCTGGTCGACAGGGTGTAGATGTCGGCCAGGTAGTTCGCCACCGGGTCATCCGTCTTGTCGCCCAGGTCCCAGGCGACGGTCGGCGCGACCGGTCCCATGATGACGTCGCAGACGGCGTTCGGGCCATTCAGCACGGCGTCGAAATCCTGCGCGATCAGGCGACGGATCTTTTGCGCCTTCAGGTAGTAGGCGTCGTAGTAGCCGTGGCACAGCACATAGGTGCCGACCATGATGCGGCGCTGTACTTCCGGGCCGAAACCCTGCGCGCGCGACTTCTTGTACATGTCCTGCAAGTCCTTGTACTCGGTGGCGCGGTGGCCATAGCGCACGCCGTCGTAGCGCGACAGGTTCGACGACGCTTCGGCCGGCGCGATCATGTAGTAGGCGGGAATCGACAGGGCCGTGTTCGGCAGCGAGATATCGACCAGGGTGGCGCCCAGCTTTACATACTGCGCCAGCGCGCAGCGCACGGCCGCTTCCACGTCCTTGGCCAAGCCTTCGCCAAAGTACTCGCGCGGCACGCCGATGCGCAAGCCCGTGAGGGGCTGGTCAAGGTCGCGCGAAAAATCTTCCGCCACGCCGCCCTGTTCCGGCGACAGGCTGGTCGAGTCGCGTTCGTCGAAGCCGGCCATGGCGGTCAGCAGCAGGGCGCAGTCTTCGGCCGAGCGGGCCATCGGGCCGCCCTGGTCCAGCGACGAGGCAAAGGCGATCATGCCGAAGCGCGAGACGCGGCCATACGTGGGCTTGATGCCGGTGATGCCGCAAAAAGCGGCAGGCTGGCGGATCGAGCCGCCCGTGTCGGTGCCGGTGGCTGCCGGCGTCAGGCCAGCCGCGACGGCGGCGGCCGAGCCGCCCGACGAGCCGCCTGGTACGGCATTCTTGTCCCACGGATTCCGCACGGCGCCGAAGGCCGAGTTCTCGTTGCCGGAGCCCATGGCAAATTCATCGCAATTGACCTTGCCCAGGGTGACCATGCCGGCCGCGCGGAATTTCTCCACCACGGTGGCGTCAAACGGGCTGGTGTAGTCGGCCAGCATTTTCGAGCCGGCCGTCGTGCGCCAGCCTTTGGTGACGAACAAGTCCTTGTGCGCGATCGGCACGCCCGTCAATGGCGTGGCCGTGCCTGCGGCGATGCGTGCGTCCGCTTCGGCAGCCTGCGCCAGGGTCAGGGCACGGTCGACGTGCAAAAAGGCGTTCGAGTTGTCCGCTTCGATGCGGTCGAGGAAATGCGTCGCCAGCGCAACGGCGGAAATTTCCTTGTTCTGCAAGAGCGTGGACAGCTGTTTGATGGATTTTGTATGCATGGCGTTTCTATTTTTATCTATTCGGCAAGGTTGGGATTCGTGCACTGCGCCGTTCTAGCGCCTGACAGAAGCGTAGCGAGCGGAAGTGAGTTGTGGCCGAGAAGCGGAGCTGTGCTTTAGCACAGTGAGCATCGCAGGCCGCAAATCGCGACGCGCAGTAGCTTATGTCAGGTGCCAGTTACTCGATGACCTTGGGCACGAGATACAGGCCATCCTGTACCTTCGGCGCCACGGCCTGGTAGGCATCGCGGCGGTTTTGTTCCGTGGCGATGTCCTCGCGCAGACGCAGGGCGATATTGTCCATATGGGCGGCCAGCGGGTGGCTCAGGGGCGCCACGCCATCGGTATTGACGGCTTGCATTTGTTCTGCCAGTGCAAAAATCTTGTTCAATTGGGCCAAAGACGTGACGGCCTGGTCGTCGGCCATTTCAAGTTGTGCCAGGTGGGCGATGCGTTTTACGTCGGAGAGTGTCAGGGACATGGCGAATGGCGCGGAGTGCCGCGCATTAGTATTAAGTTGGCGTTTTGATAAAACGCGGGTATTTACTGCTATTTTGCTCACAAAAATCGAGGAATGCCGCGTAACTCGCGGCTGCAAGAGTCGCACTTTTCCATGGTTTTTGAGCAAATCGCATTCAAATTATAAGGTAGAATGGCGGGTTAATGCGTTGCCGGCGCTGATGGACTGCTGCCGCAGCATAGAAAAGATTGCGCAAGCGCCAAGCGAAACCCGGAAAAATCGCCTTTTGGATTTTCAGGGTGCCTGAAAGCGCCCGCTTTGAAACTCCCCATAAACAGCTTTTGCGCAGCTCGATGCGCTACAGGACACTCATGTTTGGTTTTTTACGCAGGTATATCTCCACCGATCTGGCCATTGACTTGGGCACGGCCAACACCCTTATTTATGTACGCGGCCTCGGTATCGTCCTGGACGAGCCATCCGTCGTCGCCATCCGCCAGGAAGGCGGTCCGAATGGCAAGAAGACCATTCAGGCAGTCGGCAAGGAAGCCAAGCAGATGCTGGGCAAAGTGCCGGGCAATATCGAAGCGATTCGTCCGATGAAAGATGGCGTGATCGCCGACTTCACCGTGACCGAGCAGATGCTCAAGCAATTCATCCGCATGGTGCACGACTCGAAATTCTTCCGTCCATCGCCGCGCATCATCATTTGCGTGCCGTGCGGTTCGACCCAGGTTGAGCGCCGCGCGATCCGCGAATCGGCCCTGGGCGCCGGCGCCTCGCAGGTGTACCTGATCGAAGAACCGATGGCTGCGGCCATCGGCGCGGGCTTGCCCGTGTCCGAAGCGACCGGCTCGATGGTGGTCGACATCGGCGGCGGCACCACCGAAGTGGGCATCATTTCGCTGGGCGGCATGGTCTACAAGGGTTCCGTGCGCGTCGGCGGCGACAAATTCGATGAAGCCATCGTCAACTACATCCGCCGCAACTACGGCATGCTGATCGGCGAACAGACGGCTGAAGCCATCAAGAAGGCCATCGGTTCGGCCTTCCCTGGCTCGGAAGTGAAGGAAATGGAAGTCAAGGGCCGCAACCTGTCCGAAGGCATTCCGCGTTCGTTCACCATCTCCAGCAACGAAATCCTCGAAGCGCTGACCGACCCGCTGAACAACATCGTCTCGGCCGTGAAAAACGCGCTGGAACAGACGCCGCCGGAATTGGGCGCCGACATCGCCGAAAAAGGCATGATGCTGACGGGCGGCGGCGCACTGCTGCGCGACCTGGACCGCCTGCTGATGGAGGAAACCGGCCTGCCGGTGCTGGTGGCCGAGGATCCGCTCACCTGCGTGGTGCGCGGTTCCGGGATGGCCCTGGAACGTATGGACAAGCTCGGCTCGATCTTTTCCTACGAATAATCTGACAGAAGGGCCGGAAACCAACTCCGGCCTTTTTTTGGTTTTGGCGCCGGCGTTTGACCGGGGCCTGCACGTTGGCGCACTGCGCCTGGCCTGATTATTGGAAGTCATGGAATACAGTCCTCCGCCACTTTTCAAACAAGGCGCCTCCGCCCGCGTCAAGATGATGGTGTTCGCCGGCATTTCAATCGCCCTGTTGCTGGTCGATTCGCGCATGCACGCGCTGACGGCCGTGCGCCAGGCCGTCGGCACCGTGCTGTATCCGGTGCAGATGGCAGCCCTGGTGCCGCGCGATGTGGCGGTTGGTGTCGGCAACTACTTCTCTTCGCTGTCCGCCCTGGAAAAACAGGTGCGCGACCTGAAACACGAACAGATCGCCTCGGCGCAGATCCTGCAGCAGGCGCAGCTCAACATCGTTGAAAACAACCACCTGCGCAAGTTGATGGAAGCGCGCGAGCGCGTGCCCGTCAAGACCATGATGGCCGAAGTGCTGTACGACACGCGCGATTCGGCCACGCGCAAGATCGTGCTCGACCGGGGCATCCAGCATGGCGTGGAGCTGGGCCGCCCCGTGATCGACAACCTGGGCGTGGTGGGACAAGTCACGCGCGTGTTCCCGTTCACCTCCGAAGTGACGCTCCTGACCGATGAAGAGCAGGCCATTCCCGTGCAGCTGCTGCGCAATGGCGTGCGCAGCGTGGCCATCGGGCGCGGCAAGTCCGGCACCATGGAGCTGCGCTTCACGGCCCCCAGCGCCGACATCCAGATCGGCGACATCGTCATTACCTCGGGCCTCGACGGCCTGTATCCGGCCGGCCTGGCCGTGGCGCGCGTGACCCTGGTCGAGCGCAATGCGCATGGCCCGTTCGGCCGCGTCGTGTGCCAGCCGCTGGCCGGCATTGAACGCAACACCCAGCTGCTCATCTTGATGACGTCGCCGGAAATTCCGCCGCGTCCGCCCGCTGAAGAAGTCAAGACGGGGCGCAAGATCGCCGGCAAGATGGCGCCGATCAAGGATCCCGCCAAGGAGCCTGCCGCTGCGGCACCAGCGGCCGCCAATGCGGTGACCGCGCCGGCCGCGAAACCGCCTGCCAGCCCGGCGCCGAAACCGGCGGCGCCTGCCGCAACACCAGCAGCAACGCCAACACCTGCCGCCGTGCCACCGAAGGAAGCGACACGATGAACCGCCCGCATTACATCCTGCTGCCGGTCAGCCCCCTGTTCATCGGGTTTTCCCTGCTGTGCGCTTTCCTGCTGAATCTGCTTCCATGGGGGCAGTTCGTCGGCGTGCCCGATTTCGTCGCCCTGGTGCTGGTCTTCTGGGGCATCCACCAGCCGCGCAAGGTCGGTATCGGCGTGGCGTTTTTCATGGGCCTGATGATGGACGTGCACGACTCGACCCTGCTGGGCGAGAATGCGCTGGCCTATACCTTGCTGTCGTACTTCGCCATCATGATGCACCGCCGCGTGCTGTGGTTCCCCATCATGACGCAGGCGCTGCACGTGCTGCCGCTGCTGCTGCTGACGCAGGCGCTGCAATTGCTGACGCGTCTGATCGTCTCGGGCCGCTTCCCTGGCTGGCTCAATTTCATCGAGAGCTTCGTCGCCGTCGCCCTGTGGCCCATCGTCACGTGGATCTTGCTGGCGCCGCAGCGCCGTGCCGTGGACCGTGACCATAACCGGCCGATTTGACGGGCGCCTGCAATGACTGAACTTAAGAACACTGAGCGCGAACTGCATTTTTTCCGCATGCGCCTGACCATCCTGGGCGCGCTCGTCTTCGTCTGCTTTTCGCTGCTGCTGGCGCGCTTCATCTGGCTGCAGGTGATCAAGCACGAGGACTACGCGACCAAGGCCGAGGACAACCGTATCGCCGTGGTGCCCATCGTGCCCACGCGCGGCCTGATCCTCGACCGCAACGGCGTGGTCCTGGCGCGCAATTACTCGGCCTATACGCTGGAAATCACGCCATCGAAATTGAGCGCCAGCCTCGATTCCGTGATCGACGAGCTGTCGACCCTGGTGCAGATCGACATCAAGGACCGCCGCCGCTTCAAGAAGCTGCTGGAAGAATCCAAGAACTTCGTCAGCGTGCCGCTGCGCACGCGATTGACGGACGAGGAAGTGGCGCGCTTCACGGCGCAGCGTTTCCGCTTCCCTGGCGTCGAGGTGCAGGCGCGCCTGTTCCGCCAGTATCCGATGGGCGAGGTGGCGTCGCACGTGGTGGGCTTCATCGGCCGCATCAACCGCAATGAAGCGAAGGCGCTGGAAGAGGGCGAGGATGCGGCCAATTACAACGGCACCGACCATATCGGCAAGGAAGGCCTGGAAAAAAGCTACGAAAAGCAGCTGCATGGCACCACCGGCTACGAAGAGGTGGAAGTGTCGGCCGGCGGGCGCGCCATGCGCACCCTGTCGCGCACGGCCGCCACTCCTGGCAACAATCTGATCCTGTCGATCGACATCGAGCTGCAGAAGGTGGTCGAGGAAGCGTTCGGCGAATGGCGCGGCGCGGCCGTGGCCATCGACCCGGCCACGGGCGACATCCTCGCTTACGTGTCCAAGCCAGGCTATGACCCGAACCTGTTCGTCGACGGCATCGACCAGCAAAGCTGGAACGAACTCAATACCTCGCTGGACCGGCCGATGGTCAACCGTCCCCTGTCCGGCACCTACGCGCCCGGCTCGACCTTCAAGCCTTTCATGGCGCTGGCCGCACTCGAATTGGGCAAGCGCACGCCGAGCCAGTCGATTTCCGATCCCGGTTTCTTCATCCTCGGCGGCCACACCTTCCGCGATGACAAGGTGGGCGGCCATGGCACGGTGGACATGCACAAGTCCATCGTCGTTTCGTGCAACACCTATTACTACCAGCTGGGCCGCGACATGGGCATCGATGCCATCCACGACTTCATGAAACCGTTCGGTTTCGGCCAGCTGACGGGCATCGACCTGAATAACGAAAAGACGGGCGTGCTGCCGTCGACGGAATGGAAGCGCAACCGCTTCAAGACGCCGCAGCAGAAAAAATGGGTGGGCGGCGACACGATTTCGGTGAGTAACGGCTCCGGCTACAACTCGTATACGCCGCTGCAGATCGCCCACGCGACGGCCAACCTGGCCAATAACGGCGTGGTGATGAAGCCGCATCTGGTGAAGATCATCGAGGATGCGGCTACGCGCGCGCGCACCCTGACGGTGCCCAAGGAAAGCTACCGCATCGCGCTCAAGCAGGAAAACATCGACGTCATCAAGCGCGCCATGGTGGGCGTGACCAGCGAGCAGGGTGGCACGGCCGCGCGTATCTTCACCGGCGTGCAGTACACGGTGGGCGGCAAGACGGGTACGGCACAGGTGGTGGGTATCAAGAAAAACGAGAAGTACAATGCCAAGCTGCTGGCCGAACGCCTGCGCGACAACGCCCTGTTTACGGCCTTTGCGCCGGCCGACAAGCCGCGCATCGCGATCGCCATCGTGGTGGAAAACGCGGGCTTCGGCGCCGGCGTGGCCGCGCCGATCGCGCGCAAGGCGCTCGACTACTACCTGCTGGGCAAGCGCCCGAGCGACAAGGAAAAGGACACCACCAAGGTGCCCAAGGAAGATGTCGACGAAGTGCGCACCCTGGAAGAAATCACTGACGAGCAGGCCGCCCCGGCGGTACCTGCCAGGCAATAAGGAAGCACATGCCCATTAACGAGAGGCGCTCGCTGTGGCGGCGCGCCAAACCCTATCTGGCGGTGTTCGATCCGCCGCTGATGATCATCATCCTGATGCTGCTCAGTACCAGCTTGCTGACCCTGTATTCGGCCAGCATCGGCATTCCGGGCAAGATCGAAGACCACCTGCGCAATATTTTGCTGTGCTTTTTCGTCATGTGGGTGGCGGCCAACGTCACGCCGCAGATGATGATGCGCATCGCCGTGCCGGCGTACACGATATCGGTGATCTTGCTGGTGGCCGTGGCGCTGTTCGGCACCATCAAGCTTGGTGCCCGGCGCTGGCTGCATATCGGCGTGATCGACATCCAGCCGTCCGAATTCCTGAAGATCGCCACGCCGCTGATGCTGGCCTGGTTCTTCCAGCACAATGCGGGCGCCCTGCGCTGGAAATCGTTCCTGATGGCGGCGATACTGTTGCTGGTGCCCGTCTACCTGATTGCGCGCCAGCCCGACCTGGGCACGGCGCTGTTGGTGGTGGCGGCCGGCTTTACCGTCATCTTCCTGGCCGGTTTGTCGTGGAAGGTGCTGGCCGGCTTGCTGATCACCTTTGTTTCCTGCCTGCCGATCGCCTGGTCGCATCTGCATGATTATCAGCGCGACCGCGTGATGATGCTGATCGACCCGACCAAGGACCCGCTGGGCAAGGGCTTCCATATCATCCAGTCCATCATCGCCATCGGTTCCGGCGGCATGACGGGCAAGGGCTGGACGCACGGCACGCAAGCCCACCTGGAATTTGTTCCCGAGCGCACGACCGATTTTATTTTTGCCGTGTATTCCGAGGAATTCGGCCTGGTCGGTAACTTGATCCTGATGCTGATGTATTTGCTGCTGGTGGGACGGGGGCTGATGATCGCCGCCAACGCCCCCAGTTTTTTCACTCGCCTGCTGGCAGGAGCGATCACTATGATTTTCTTTACTTACGCCTTTGTAAACATGGGCATGGTCAGCGGCATCGTGCCGGTGGTCGGCGTTCCCTTGCCATTCCTTAGCTATGGCGGCACCGCGCTGCTGACCCTGGGCGTGGCCACCGGTATCCTGATGAGCATTCAGCGCCACCGCAAGCTGGTGCAGACCTGATGCGCGCGCCTTTCGATACTTTCGCCATGCGCGGGTTGGGCCTGACGGTCTTGCTGACCCTGGCCGCTTGCGGCACGACGCCGCAAAAGCCCGCATCGAATAACGTGCCGCTGCCGTCCGGCGGCAAGGTCAAGGTGCCCGTGCGCCAGGATCCCACCTTGCCGGCATTGCCGGCGGCCGGCTCCGGGCGCGGCGGCTACTACAAGGATGACGGCCCGGGCGACAATCCGCCAGCCAACCTGCGCGACGTGCCCGATGCGGAAGTGCGCAACGAGCCGTATTCGACGCGCTCGAACCGTCCGTATGTCGTCTTCGGCAAGACCTACACGCCGATCACCGACAATGAGCCCTTCAAGCAAAAGGGCACGGGCACCTGGTATGGCAAGAAATTCCATGGCCAGCGCACCTCGTCGGGTGAAATCTACGATATGTACAAGATGACGGCGGCCCATCCGACCTTGCCGATTCCGTCGTATGCGCGCGTGACGAGCATCGACAGCGGCGAGCAGGTGATCGTGCGCATCAACGACCGCGGCCCCTTCCATGCCACGCGCGTCATCGACGTGTCGTACACGGCGGCGCTGAAACTGGGCTTCCTTGGCAAGGGCAGTCACCAGGTGGTGGTCGAACGGCTGCTGCCTGCCGATATCGACGCCATCCTGGCCGCCCGTGCGGCACCGAAGCCGGTGCCGTCCGTGGTGGCCATCTCCATCGATACGCCGGTGGAAACGGGCGCCGTGGTGCAGCCGGAAGTGTCGTCGCAAATGCTGCCCGTCGACGCGACAGTCGCCGCACCGGCACCGGCGGCGCTGGCCAGCGGTTTCTATCTGCAGCTGGGCGCCTACTCGCGCGCCGACAATGCGGAAACGGGCCGCTCGCGCCTGGAACCCTACGCGGCAGCTTTGGGTACCTTGGGCGTGGTGCAGGCCGGGAATCTGTTCCGCCTGTACGGTGGCCCATTCTCGAGCCGCGCCGAGGCGGCCCGCGCGGCGGCGAATTTACCGGAATCGACGGGCATCAAGCCCATCGTCATTCAACGATAGGCGCGGGCCTGGGGTTTATTTGCAGTTGCGCAGTTCCTGGTCAGGGAATTGCGTTTTGATCTTCTCGAGACGCGCGCGCGTGGCGGCGTCGAGGTCGCGGAACTGGTAGGCCAGCTGCTTGCCGGCGCTGTAGCGCGGCGCGACGCGGGCGCTGTGCACGCCCTGTTTGTTGAGCGATGCCAGCTGGCTTTGCGCGCTGGTTTCCGACTTGAACACGCCCAGTGAAATACCCCAGCGCAGCGGGCTGCTTTCATTCATGATGAAGTAATTCGTCACGCCCAGCTGCTTCAATTCGCCGGCCTTGCGGTCGGCGCCTTCCTTGCTGCCCTGCGGCGGGATATACACCATGTAGCTGGAAATCTCCTGGCCGGCCACGTTGCGGCGCGACTGGCGGTCGCCCAGGTCCAATGCCGCCACTTGCGCTTCAAAGCGGCGCCCATCGGCCAGCAGGAAATTGCCCACTTCCGTGCAGGCATACGATGTCGGTGGTGCCGGTGCCGCCGCCGTCGGCGTCGCGCCCTCTTCGGCGGCGGGCGCCGTGGCCTGCTCCTGCGTCAGCAAGGTGAGCTTGCCCGCCTGCAGCTGGTTTTTCAGGCGCGCCGGTTCGCGCGTCTCGGTGCGAAAACTGCCCAGATAACCCTGGCCGATGGCCAGCACCAGCAGGTTGACGCCGGCCAGCAGCCAGAAGACGAATTTCAGCATACGTGGTTTCCTTGTGTTCCTGCGGTCCCGGCGCGCGCGGCCGCCTGCAGGCCGAGCATGACGATATTGTCCACCAGATGCAGCGGCACGGCCAGCGCCAGGGCCGGTGCGATGCGCGGTGCGGCGCCGCCCGACAGCAAACAGGCGCTGGCACCATGCATGCGCACGGCCCGTTCGATGGCGCCCGCCTGTGCCGCCAGGCAGCCGGAGAGGATGGCGTCGTCCGTGTTGTCGGCAAAGCCGGCCGGCAGCAGGGCGTCGCTGGCGATTTGCGGCAGCTGCGCCGTGTTGCGCGCCAGCGAGCTGGCCATCAATCCCAGTCCCGGCAAGATCATTCCGCCGAGGAAAACGCCATCGGCCGTGATGGCGTCGATGGTGGTGGCGGTGCCGCAATTGGCGACGATGACGGCCTGGCCAGGCGCCAGCGCCTGCGCGCCGATGGCGGCGGCAAAGCGGTCGCAACCCAGCTGTGACGGCGCGCGGTAGCCATTCGTAAGGCCCGCCAGCTGCGGCAGCGATACAAAGTCGCGGGCGACGACCGGCAGCATGGCGCGCAGGCGCGTGCCGATGGCGGCGCCTGCCACGTTCGACAGCAGCGCTTCGCTGATGCCGAGCGTCTCCCACTGCGCGGCCAGGGTGTCGATCTGCGCATGCGCGACGGCGCCGCTGGCCAGCCAGCCGCCGGCGGGACTGCCGGCGGCCACGAGTGCCCATTTGATGCGCGTATTGCCGGCGTCGATCAGCAGCAGCATGCGCTTACTCCCCGGTCAGGCGCAAGGAAACGTCGCCGGACATGATTTCCTGCAGGCCGCCATCGGTGCGCAGCAGCAGGCGGCCAAGGTGGTCCACGCCAGCCGCCACGCCTTGCTGCAGCAATTGACCGTTGTCGAGGATTTTTACGTGCTGGCCTTGCCAGGCGTGCAGCGCGTTCCAGCGTTCGGTAAACGGTGCAAAGCCCGTGTCGTCGAATTCGGCCAGCACGCCGGCCAGGCGGCTGAGCAGGGCGGACACCAGGGTATTGCGTTCCATCTGCGCCAGCCAGGGCACGGCCGAGACGCTGCGCCCGATCTGCCGTTCCAGCGCATCGGGCATCAGCAGATTGATGCCGCAGCCGATGACGGCCCACACGCCATCGTCCGCTGCCTGTTGGGTCTCGACGAGGATGCCGGCCAGCTTGTGGCCATCCTTGAGCATATCGTTTGGCCACTTCAGCTGCACCGGCACGCCCAGCGACGTCATGGTCTCGGCCAGCGCCACGCCGACGGCCAGCGGCAAGCCGACCAGCTGATGCAGCGGACCCTTGAAGCGCCAGGCCAGCGAAAACATCAGGCTGGCGTCCGGCTGCGACACCCACGGCCGCCCGGCGCGTCCCCGTCCGGCCGTCTGCTGGCCGGCGATGCGCAGGGTGGGGCCGGCCAGGGTGGCGCAGCGCGCCAGCAGGTCGGCGTTGGTCGATCCCGTTTCGTCGACCACCTCGATGGCCACGTGGGAGGCGCCCGTGGCGCAATGGGCGGCGATGGCCGCGCTGTTCAGGTCTGAGTGCTTCGTCATGGGGAGAGGTTGGTTTTACTGGCTGCCGCCGGATGGCTTGCTGCGCGCCTTGTGCGGCGCGTTGGCGAAGGCCATGTCGTAGACGGCATTGGGCAGCGCGCGCAGCAGCTTGGCGACGACGCCCATCTGCCACGGGATCACGCGGTAGCTGTCGCCGTTGGCGATGGCGCGCGCGGCGCGCACGGCGAATTTTTCGGCCGGCATCAGGAATGGCATGCGGTAGGCATTGTGGCGCGTCATCGGCGTGTCGATGTAGCCGGGCGTGATGGTGACGACCTTGACGCCCGCCGGTTTCAATTCCAGGCGCAGCGATTCGCAGTAGCTGATGACGGCTGCCTTCGAGGCGCTGTAGGCTTCGGCGCCGGGCAGGCCGCGGATGCCGGCCACGCTGCCGATGCCTACCAGGCGCCCGCTGCCCTGGCTTTTCATGGCGGCGATGAAGGGCGCGAAGGTGGCGACGGTAGCCGTGACGTTGATGGCGATGAGGCGCGCGAAGGCGTCGAGGTCTTCCGCGTGTTCGCTCAAGGTACCGTAGGACACGCCGGCGCTGGCGATGACGACGTCGATGCCGCCGGCATGGGCGATGAAGTCACCGGCGGCGCTTTTCAGGGCGGCGTGGTCGCATACATCGACGGCGTAGGCGCGGTGGCGTTCAGGGTGGGGCAGGGAGGCGATCAGTTGCTGCAGGGTGTCGCCACGGCGCGCCAGCAAGCCCAAATGGGCACCCTGGCGCGCGTACTGCAGCGCCAGGGCGGCGCCCAATCCGCTCGACGCGCCCGTGATGAAAACGCGATGCATCAGGCGATGCCCGGGCGCGCCAGGGAAGTGGCCATGCTTATTTCTTTTCCGCTTTGGCTTTCGCGACCAGCACGTCCATCACGCTGAGCGCCTGGGCGTTCAGCTGCTCTTCGTTCCTGGCCGACTTGCTGCCCTGATCGGCCTGCGAAGGCGAGGTGATGTAGCGGCCGTCGATGGCGATCATGGGCCAGAACGTCACGTTATAGCCCTGCATCATGGCGTCAGCGCGGCGCACGCGGGCCGAGACGCCCATCGAACGGTAGGTGTCGATGAATTTCTGGCGGTCCACGCCCTGCTTGGCGACGAAATCGAATACGGCGTCGTCCGTGTTCAGGCGGTTGCGTTCCACGTGCATGGCGTGGAATACGCTGGTGTGCAGCTTGTCGACCAGGCCCATGGCTTGCAGGGTGAAGAACAAACGCTGCTGCGGCGCCACGCTGTCATCGCGCGACACGTGCACGCGCTTGAAGACGATGTTGTCGCCCTGTTTCTTGACCCAGGCCGCCAGCTGCGGTTCGAGCACGTTGCAATGCGGGCAGTAATAGGCGAAGAATTCCGTCACTTCGATTTTCTTGCCCGATTCCGTCGCCTGCGGCGTAGGCAGGGTTTCGTATTCGACGCCGTTTTTCGGCTCGGCCGGCGAGGCAGATGCGCCCATGGCGGCGGTGCACAGGGCGGCGGCGAACAGGATTTTCTTCAGAAAACGCATGCTGGTTCCTTATTTTTGGTTGCGGACGACGGCGACATCGATGCCGTTTTCAGACAGTTTGGTGCGTGCGCGGTTCATCGCTTCGAGCTGGTTGAACGGCCCGATACGCACGCGGTGCAGCACGCCGGCGTCGGTGCTGCGGTCGCTGATGGCCGCTTCGAAGCCGAGCAGCGCCAGTTTGCCGCGCGTGCTTTCGGCGTCCGACATGTCATGGAAGGCGCCGGCCTGCAGATAATAAATCCATTTGTCGCTGGCTGCATCGGCCTTGGCCTCTTTTGCGTCGGCCTTGGCTTGCGGCGCGGGCGCCGCTGGTGCTGCCGCCGGCGTTTTCGGCGCCGGCTTGTCCTTCAATGTACCGATCAATTCCTGCAGCGCGTCCGGCGGCGGCGCCTTCGGCTGCTGCGCTGGCGCCGGCGCAGCAGGCTGCGTTGGCGTGACGATCTCGCGCGGCTCCTTGGAGAAGTCGCGCGCCGCTTCCTTGGCTGCTTCCTTGTTGCCGTACATCGGCTTGTTCGGGTCGGCGATCTGGCCGGCCGTCGGTTCGGTCGATTTGCCGGCCTTGCCCGACTTGTCGGTGAAAGGCGAGGCGCCCTTGGTGATCACCAGGGCGACCACCACGGCAATGCCCAGGCCGATGACCAGGCCAATGATGATGCCGACCAGGGTATTGCCCTGCTGGCGCCGGGTCGAAGAGAAACGGGAAGCGTGATTCATTGACTGTTAGACCTTCGCGATTACATTTTGTTTGGCGCGGACACGCCGATCAGTGCCAGGCCGTTGCGCAGTACCTGGCGCGCGGCGATGACGAGGGCCAGGCGGGCCATCTTGACGGCTTCGTCCTCGACCAGCACTTTTTCGGCGAAGTAGAAGCTGTGCAGGTTGGCGGCCAGGTCGCGCAGGTAGAAGGCGACCTGGTGCGGGCCCAGTTCCGCTTGCGCGCGCGCCAGCATTTCCGGGTAGGCGGCCAGGGTCGCCAGCAGGGTCGCTTCGGTCGGCGCTGTCAGGGGAGACAAGTCGACGCCGGCGACCGTGCTGGCATCGCCGCCCCAGTTTTCCAGGATGCGGCAGATGCGCGCATGCGCGTACTGCACGTAATAGACCGGGTTTTCATCGGTGGTTTTCAGCGCCACGTCGACGTCGAAGACGAATTCCGTGTCGGCCTTGCGCGAGATCAGGAAGAAGCGCACGGCGTCGCGGCCCTTGGCGATGTCACCGCCGCCCGACCATTCGATCAGGTCGCGCACGGTCACGTAGGAGCCGGCGCGCTTCGAAATCTTGACTTCTTCGCCGTCCTTCATGACGGTGACCATCTTGTGCAGCACGTAGTCGGGGTAGCCTTGCGGGATGCCCATGTCGACGGCCTGCAGGCCGGCGCGCACGCGCGCGATGGTGCCGTGGTGGTCGCTGCCCTGGATATTGATGGCCTGCACGAAGCCGCGCTGCCATTTCACCAGGTGATAGGCCACGTCAGGCACGAAATACGTGTAGGTGCCGTCCGTCTTGCGCATCACGCGGTCCTTGTCGTCGCCGAAGTCGGTGGTGCGCAGCCACAGCGCGCCATCCTGTTCGTAGGTGTGGCCCGCCTTGATCAGGGTTTCCACGGCGCTGTTGACCTTGCCGTCCGCATACAGCGACGATTCCAGATAGTAATTGTCGAACTTCACGCCAAACGCCTGCAAGTCGATGTCCTGTTCATTGCGCAGGTAGGTGACGGCGAACGGGCGGATCGAATCGATGTCTTCCACGTTGCCATTGGCCGTAGCAGGCTGGCCATCGCTGGCCGAGACCGTCTTGCCGGCCTTGAAGTCGTTGGCGATGTCGTCGATGTAGTCGCCGTTGTAGGCGGACTCGGGCCATTCGGCGTCGCCCGGCTTGAAGCCGCGCGCGCGCGCCTGCACGGAATTGGCCAGGGTCTGGATCTGCACGCCTGCGTCGTTATAGTAGAACTCGCGCGTCACCTGGTAGCCTTGCGCGTCGAACAGCGAGGACAGGGCGTCGCCCAGGGCTGCCTGGCGGCCGTGGCCCACGTGCAGCGGGCCGGTCGGGTTGGCCGAGACGAATTCCAGGATGACTTGCTTGCCGGCGCCTGCCGTGCTGCGGCCATAGCTGTCGGCCTCGCTCAAGATGGTGTTGACCACGGCTTGCTTGGCGGCGGCGGAGACGCGCACGTTGATGAAGCCGGGGCCGGCGATTTCCACTGCCTCGACCAGGCCCTTGCCGGCCGGATTGGCCAGCACGGCCGCAACGATGGTTTGTGCCAGTTCGCGGGGATTCTGTTTCAGCTGCTTGGCCAGTTGCATGGCGATATTGCAGGCGACGTCGCCATGCGATGCATCGCGTGGTCGCTCGAGCACTACGCTAGGCGCAAGCGAAGTGCCGGCCAGGACGGGAGCGAGGGCGGCCTGGAACAGGGCGATGATTTCTTGTTTCTGTTGGGCGAGCATGAGCAGGATGGCGGTGGAACCGCGTTAAGAATGAATAGAATGAATCAAAAAGCAAAACGGACGGCAAGTACCCAAGCCGCCCAGACTGCGTTAATTATACTGGTTTGCTGCCGGGAACAATACGCCAGCCGGCAGTGTCCCCGCGCCGGCGTGTTTCACGATATTATCAGGACAGCATGCCCATGTTGGTGCACGAAAACATCAGCATGGGACATTCTGCTTGTATATATGCAGTTTTTTGCCGCAATTTACATGTATCGCTGCAATCGCTTGGGTCAGAGGGCGCCACAAACGCTACAATCGACCCTTTATTGATGACGCGCGGCCGCGACTTTGCCACCATGCAGCCCGCCGCGCGCAGCCACACCGGATAACTATGAACAAGCGCCCCACGCTGAAATTGAAAACCAAGCCGGCGCCAGGCCAGGCTCCTGCCGCACCGAAACTGCGTCCCAGCTACCATCCCGACCTGAAACCGGTCTTGCAGCCAGGCTTCCAACCCGATTTGCGTGCCGATTCGCTGGCGTTTTGCCTGCTCGGCGCGGCCAATGCCGTGGCGCAAGTGCGCACGGGCACGGCCCTGCCGCAGGCGCTGGCCAAGGTGTTTGCGCAATCGAACGCCAGCCCGCAGGCGCGCGGCGCCATCCAGGATATTTCCTACCGTACCATGCGCCAGCTAGGCCGCAGCGAAACCCTGGTCGGCCTGATGACGTCGAAGGCGCCCGAGCCGC
The DNA here is from genome assembly GCF_034424625.1 of Janthinobacterium lividum. Classification (NCBI taxonomy): domain Bacteria; kingdom Pseudomonadati; phylum Pseudomonadota; class Betaproteobacteria; order Burkholderiales; family Oxalobacteraceae; genus Janthinobacterium; species Janthinobacterium lividum. Next base: position 1,057,129 of record NZ_CP139976.1, read on the forward strand.
CGATGCTGGCCGCCCTGCTGTGCTGCGCGCTGTCGCTGATGTCCGCCGAGCCGGGCGAACAGCCGTACGAAGAATTCACGGTGGTCGACCAGGCCGTCACGGTCGCCACCTCGCACCCCGACCTGGCGCATGCCAAGGGCATGGTGAATGCCGTCTTGCGTCGTTTCTTGCGCGAGCGCAAGTCCTTGCTGGAAGCGGCCCTGCAGCAACCTTTGGCGCAATGGAATTATCCGCAGTGGTGGATCGACTCGCTGCGCCTGGCCTATCCGCGCGACTGGCAAGCCATTCTGACGGCCGGCAATGCCGTGCCGCCATTGACTTTGCGCGTGAATCGCCGCAAGAGCACGGTCGAAGCGTATCTGGCCGTGCTGGCCGAGGCGGGCATTGCCGCGCGCCAGGTGGGGCCGTTCGCCGTGCGCCTGGACAAGCCGATCGGCGTGGCCTTGATCCCCGGCTTCGAGCAGGGCGTCGTTTCCGTGCAGGATGCTGGCGCGCAATTGGCCGCGCCGCTGCTGGATTTGCAGGATGGCATGCGCGTGCTGGACGCCTGCGCGGCGCCGGGCGGCAAGACGTGCCATATCCTTGAGCTGGCCGACGTGCAGGTGACTGCCATCGATGCGGACGCCAAGCGCCTGCCGCGCATCGCGGAAAACCTCGAGCGCCTGGGCCTGGACGCCACCTTGAAGGCGCAGGATGCGCAATCGAGCGCGTGGTGGGATGGCCAGCAGTTCGACCGCATCCTGGCCGACGTGCCATGCACGGCTTCGGGCATCGTGCGCCGCCATCCTGATATCCGCTGGTTGCGCCGCAAGGGCGATGCGTTCCAACTTGCAACACTTTCATCCAAAATTCTGGACAACCTGTGGCAGATGCTGCGCCCCGATGGTAAATTGCTGTTCGTGACATGTTCATTGTGGCCGCAAGAGTCCGAGGCACAGGCGGCGGCATTTGCGGTACGCAATAATGCAACCCGATTGACAGCGCCTGGCCAGCTGTTGCCGACTGGCAGCGCGGAGCAGGACCACGACGGTTTGTTCTATGCGCTATTCCAAAAAAATGCGGCTTGAGCGATTCGTCGATACTTATCCTACGGACTACACCGGCACACTTGTGACAACACGACTCTTCCGACTCCTGGCCCTGCTGCTGATGCTGGCATGTACCATGCCACGCGCGCATGCCGCCGACATGGTCGAGATCACCCGTGCCTACATCGAGTCGAGCGAAGAGGGCTACAAGCTGGCCGCCACGTATTCCTTCGAGCTCAATCACGACCTCGATGATGCGGTACAGCATGGCGTGCCGCTGTATTTCACGACCGAAATCGAACTGACCCGGCCCCGCTGGTACTGGTTCGATGAAAAAGCCATCGTGGCGCGCCAGACCAGCAAGCTGTCCTACAACGTGCTGACGCGCCAGTATCACGTGTCGGGCGTGGGCTTGCAGCAAAGTTTCCCCACCCTCGACGATGCGCTGTTCCTGATCCGCCGTCCCAGCCGCTGGCTGGTGGCGCGGCGCGGCGAGCTGAAAGTGGGGCAGACATATAACGTCACCTTGCGCATGGGCATGGACCGCGACTACCTGCCCAAGCCGATACAAGTCAATGCCTTCAATAACAGCGACTGGCGCCTGGCTTCGAATAAAAAAACCTTCTTGTATACGGCGGAGTAGTGAGTCAAGCATTGCGCTATCTGCTGGTAGTGGGCGGCGGCATCGTCAGTATCCTGCTGTTCCTGCTGGCGTCGGCTTCCGATAATTCCGGCTTTTTCGACCGCTACTACACCTGGCTGCTGGGCTTGAACGCGGCCGTGGCCGTGTCCCTGCTGGCGCTGGTGGGCATTTCCCTGGCGCGCCTGTACGCGCGCTACAAGAGCGGCAAGTTCGGCTCCAAGCTGATGACGCGCCTGGTGATGCTGTTTGCCGCCGTCGGCATTCTGCCGGGCCTGGTGATTTTCCTTGTTTCCGTGCAATTCGTCTCCCATTCCATCGAATCCTGGTTCAACGTCAAGATCGAAGCGGCGCTGGAATCGGGGATTGAACTGGGCCGTGCCGGCCTCGATGCGGCACTGGTCGAGCTCGACCACCGGGGCCGCAAGGCCGTCGAAGAACTGGGCGCCGACCCGGTGGCCGGCCCGGCCGTGCTGACCAGCCTGCTGCGCGAAGAGGGCATGCAAAATGTCATGCTTGTCAGCGGCGACGGCGTGCTGCTGGCCAGCGCCGGGCCGCATAGCGCAGCCGACTTGCCGACGCCGGCCATGCTGGTGCAGGCGGCCTTGCCGGCCGGCTATGCCTCCGCCGAGGGCGGGCTGGAGCTGCACGACGATGGCACGGAGTCAGGCGGCGGCGGTTTCCGCTCGGGCTTGCCGGCGTCGGTGGAAACGGCGGCCAGCCTGCGCCTGCGCGTGCTGGTGGCCGTGCCGGGGCCTTCCGTCTCGCCCCGCTACCTGCAATTGCTGCAATCGGTACCGCCCAAGCTGGCGACGAATGGCGAAGTGCTGCGCGCCGCCTACAGCGAATACAAGGAACGTTTCGTCGCGCGCGTGGGACTGCGCAAGATGTACATGGAAATCCTCACCTTGACCTTGCTGCTGGCCATCTTTGGCGCCATCGGCAGCGCTTTCCTGATCGCGGGCAACCTGGCCCAGCCCCTGCTGCTGCTGGCCGAAGGCACGCGCGCCGTAGCCGAGGGCGACCTGTCGCCGCGCCCCATCGTCGCCACCAAGGATGAACTGGGTACCCTGACGCAGTCGTTCAACATCATGACGCGCCAGCTGCTCGATGCGCGCACGGCCGTGGAAAGCAACCGCGCCGCCCTGCAAAACGCCAAGGCCCACCTGGAATCGGTGCTGGCGAACATGTCGGCCGGCGTGATGGTGCTCGACGGCGATTTCAAGCTGGTGACCTGCAACGAGTCGGTCGAGCGCATCCTGCAGCATTCGGGCATGAGCATGGTGGGCCAGCCGCTGGCGCATATTGCTGGAATGGAAGAATTTGGCGGCGCCATCATCAGCGCCTTCACGGCGCAAAGCGCGCAATCGGCATCGGGCCGCAACCAGCAGCGCCTGCACTGGCAGCGCCAGATCGAGATTCCCCGACGCCTGGGCAGCAGTGCCGACGAGCATGACATCACTTTGCTGGCGCGGGGCTCGCGCCTGCCGCTGGAGTCCGGCAGCGGTTACATCGTCGTGTTCGATGATATTTCCGACGTGATTTCCGCGCAGCGCTCGATCGCCTGGGGCGAAGTGGCGCGCCGCCTGGCGCATGAAATCAAGAATCCGCTCACGCCGATCCAGCTGTCGGCCGAGCGCCTGCAGATGAAGCTCGAAGGCAAGCTGGAGCAGCCGGACGCCGACCTGCTCAGTCGCGCCACCACCACCATCGTCAAGCAGGTCGATGCGATGAAGCGCATGGTCGACGACTTCCGCGACTATGCGCGCACGCCGCCGGCCGTGCTCACGCCGCTGCGCTTGAACGAGCTGATCGAAGAGATACTGAACCTGTACCTGCGCGGCGACGATGGCGACATCATCCACCCGCTGCTGGCGCCGAATCTGCCGATGGTGATGGGCGATCCGACCCAATTGCGCCAGGTGATCCATAACCTGCTGCAGAATGCGCAGGACGCGATGACCGACTTGCCGCCGGACTCGCCGCATCCGCGGATTGACGTAAGGACGGAAGCAATTCATTATCGCAGTGCGGACGGCGGCGTGAATATCGCCGTGCGGCTGGCCATCAGCGACAATGGCCCTGGTTTCGCGCCAAAAATCCTGGCGCGGGCTTTCGAGCCGTATGTGACCTCGAAGGCGCGCGGCACGGGATTGGGCCTGGCGATGGTCAAGAAAATTATCGATGAACACGGCGGACGCATCGATATCGAGAACCGGGTCGACGGCAATGGCGCTTCGGTGGTCATTTTGCTGTTAAAGTTAGCTCCCGACACTCCTGCCCAGGAATTCCTGGCGTGAGGGTCTGGTTTAGTATTTAAAACACTAATAAAATCATAGTTGTCCGCCGCGTGCATCTTGTGCGCGACGGCCGGCGAAATGAGGAAGGCAAGACACGAATGGCAAACATACTCGTAGTGGATGATGAAATGGGTATCCGTGAGTTGCTCTCGGAAATTTTGGGCGACGAAGGACATGCTATCCAGCTGGCCGAAAATGCGCAGCAGGCGCGCGAAGCGCGTGCCGCCGGTGCGCCGGATCTGGTATTGCTGGATATCTGGATGCCCGACACCGACGGCGTCACCCTGCTCAAGGAGTGGCAGCGCGACGGCTTGCTGACCATGCCGGTAATCATGATGTCGGGCCATGCCACCATCGATACGGCGGTCGAGGCGACGCGCATCGGCGCCATGAACTTCCTGGAGAAACCGATTGCCCTGCAAAAACTGCTGAAGGCGGTCCAGCAAGGCTTGACGCGGGCACAGGAAACCGTGCGCGCGCCGAGCGTGGCGCCGCGTCCCGTGGCACCCGTGGTGGCCGAGGAAAGCAGCCATCCCGTGCCCAGCTTTGGCGGCAGCGCGCCGCAACAGCTGATGGTACGCCCGGGCATCGCCGTACCGGCTGTGGCCGAAGGCCATGGCTACAACCTGTCGTTCGACTTGCCCCTGCGCGAGGCGCGCGACGCGTTCGAGCGCATGTATTTCGAACACCACCTGGGGCGCGAAGGCGGCAGCATGACCCGCGTGGCGGAAAAAACGGGCCTCGAACGCACCCATTTGTACCGCAAGCTGAAACAGCTGGGCGTCGAACCGGGCAAGCTGGCCAAGAAAAGCCTGTGACGGCAGCCGTGCGGCGTCCGACGCCGCTGACCCTGGTCAGCGGTGGACGCGCCGCCGGGCGCGAGGCGGCCATCGCGCAAGCCTTGCCGCCGGACCAGCCGGCCGCCGTGATCCTTGAAGGATTGGCTGACGGTAACGGCATCCTGGCCTACCTGGCCGAGCAAGTTTCTCCATCCCCATCATTTCCATTGCAACTGTTGCGCATCGCGCCCGGTTGCCTGTGCTGCAGCGGCAATCTCGTATTGCGTGTAACATTGAATCGTCTGCTGCGCCATCCACCCGCGCGCTTGTTCATCAGCCTGGCCGACGCCTCGCACATCGAACAATTGCGCACCTGGCTCACCGCCAGTCCCTACGATGCCCTGCTGGCGCTGCAAGCAGACATGGTGGTTTCCTGACGATTTCCTGATCGACTTACCGCAAGCGCAGTTTGCATCTCGTTACAACTCTGTAGCCCGCAGGGTGGCATGGCCGCTTGAAATGGCGCCGTGTAACCCCACCTCTGTTCTGACACCGCAGGAGCTTCTCCTGCTTGAGCGAAGGATGCAAAATGAACCTGATCTATAACAGCGAACAATATAGCGTCGTGGAATTCGGCGTCGATGGCAACCTGGAAGCCTTGCGCTTTGGCGGCTATGAAATCGTCGACAAGGGGGGCAAGCGGGAAACGTTTATCGCCGGCATCCTTGCGCAAAACTTCCGCCGCGACGTGACGGAGCTGATCGCCAGCGAACCCAGCATGGAAGAGATCGATGAATTTTTGGGCAGCTATGATTCCCTCATGAGCCAGCCTGTGCTGTTGCATTAGGGTGATGGCTATCGCCGCCATACCAATCCGCCAGGCGGCGTGGTATGGTGGCCGTGTTATCCCGCTGCAAACAGACCATGTGCCAACTTCTTGGAATGAATTGCAATGTCCCTACGGACATTGTCTTTAGTTTTACCGGCTTCGCCATGCGTGGCGGCCATACCGATACCCACCATGATGGCTGGGGCATCGCCTTTTTCGAGGGCGCCGGCGTGCGCCATTTCGTCGACCACCAGGCGGCCATCGCCTCGCCCGTGGCCGAACTGATCAAACGCTACCCCATCAAGTCGCGTAATGTCATCGCGCACATCCGCAAGGCCACGCAAGGGCAGGTGGCGCTGGAAAACTGCCACCCCTTCGTGCGCGAACTGTGGGGCCGCTACTGGGTCTTTGCCCACAATGGCGATTTGAAGGATTTCCACCCCGTGCTGACGGGCAGTTACCGCCCCGTCGGCTGCACGGACAGCGAGCTGGCTTTCTGCTATCTGCTGCAGGAGTTGCATGGGCGCTTTGGCGATGCCCCGCCGGCGTTGCCGCAACTGCATGCCGCCCTGGCGGAGTTGTTGCCTGGCATCGCCGCCCACGGCACCTTCAACATGATGCTGTCGAGCGGCGAGGCGCTGTTTGCCCATTGCTCGACCAGCTTGCACTATCTGGTGCGACAACATCCGTTTCCAACTGCTAAACTCTCCGATGAAGACCTGAGCGTGGACTTTTCCCAGGTGACGACTCCCCAGGACAGAGTGGCCGTGATCGTTACCCAGCCGCTGACGACGAATGAGCAATGGACGGCGTTTGCGCCGGGTGAATTGAAATTATTTGTCGACGGGATGGTGCAAGAAACCCCTGCGCCCTAATTTGTTGACGACAATAAACTGGATTGCTGCCAAAATACCCACAGCGCGGGCGGAATTCAGCTAAAGTATTGTCAATAGTGAACCTTGATGCGGGCGCGGCGCGGCCGGTGTCACTCGACGTGATTGATGAAGAGTTAATGATCGATATTTCCAGCAACGACATCACCCCGAAACCCTTGCGCGTGCGCGAGTTCTATCTGGGGCGACAACCTATCCTTGACCGCAATCAAGCCTTGTTTGGCTATGAGTTGCTTTTCCGCAACGCTCCGGTCGGTCCCGCCAACATTACCAGCGACCTGTCTGCCACGGCATCCGTCATCGCCCACGCTTCCCAGCTGGGCATGGAAAAGGTCATCGGCGACGCGCTCGGTTTCGTCAACGTCGATGCCGACGTGATCATGAGCGACATCTTCGTGTTTCTGCCGCGTGAAAAAGTCGTGCTGGAAATCGTTGAATCGATGCCCGTCACGCCGGAAGTGCGTGCACGCATCAGCGAACTGGTGGGCCATGGCTTCACCTTCGCGTTGGAAAACGTCGTATCCGATACGTCGCAAGTGCAGGAACTGCTGCCACTGGTGCAGTACGTCAAGATGGACATGAGCACGGTCGACCCGAAAGTGCTGGCAGCGCTGGCGCCCCGTTTCAAGCAGGAAAACAAGAAACTGGTGGCGGAAAAGGTCGAGACGCGCGAAGAATTCAAGTCGGGCCTGGATCTGGGCTTCGATTACTTCCAGGGCTATTACTTTGCCAAGCCGGCCATCATGACGGGCAAGAAGCTGTCGCCGTCGCAACTGGCAGTCATGGAACTGATGACCTTGGTCACATCGGACGCCGACAACATGGATATCGAGCGCGCCATCAAGCGCGACGTGTCGCTGGCCCTGAACCTGCTGCGCCTGGTTAATACGCCGGCCGTGGGCGCGCGCCAGCGCATCGATTCGCTGAGCCAGGCCGTGACCGTGCTGGGCCGCCGCCAATTGCAGCGCTGGCTGCAAATCATGCTGTACGCGGAACCAAGCAAGCGCGGCCATAGCATGACGCCGCTGCTGATGCTGGCCACCACGCGCGGCCGCCTGCTGGAATTGCTGGCGCATAAACTGCGCCCGAACCACGCCCATTCGGCCGATATCGCCTTTACGGTCGGCATCATGTCGCTGATGGATACCCTGTTCGGCGTGCCGATGTCGGAAATCCTCAGCCAGATCGAAGTCATCGACGAAGTGGCCGAAGCGCTGCTGTCGCGCGAGGGCTTCTACGGCGACCTGCTGCGCTTGGCCGAATGCATCGAGCGCATCGAAGACATGGAAGGCGAAATCGTGCCAACCTTGCGCGACCTGGCCATGTCGCCGGACGACCTGGTGGAGCTGGAAATGGCCGCCTACGAATGGAGCGATAACGTAGTCCGCTACGCGCTGTAGGTCGGATTAGCGCGGCCGCCAGGCCACGCGTAATCCGACTACATTGTTGACGCTGATCGTAGTGATGTCGGATTACGGCCTGCGGCCTAATCCGACCTACCCCATTTATCTAAAAGAGCCCTGCACGGCGTCGCCGTGGCAGGGCTTTTTTACGCCGCTACGCAGCGGCGCCGGGCCAGTGCTTGTGCAGCTCGGGGTCGGTGCGCAGTTCCCACAGGGCCAGCACGACAACGGCGATACCGACGAGCAACTCGTTCCACATGACGACGGGCTGATCGGCCAGCCGCAGTACCCATGGCGAGGCCGCCACCCAGACGCCGACCAGCAGGTTGACGACGACGGCCCAGAAATAGGTCTTGTACAGGTCGAAGGCGGCCAGTACGGCGATCACCAGTCCCGAGACAAAGGCGTTGATCATCTGCGGTGAACCTTCGGGATAGGAAAAGGCCCAGGGCGAGACGACCAGCCATAGACCCAGCAACAGGATCACTTGATCCTGCCAGCGTTTTAGTTTGAAATTGGTTGCCATATATCCTCCTTGCCGGTTGGGAACGGGCCGGAGCGGGCATGCAGCATGCCAGCCGGCATACTGCGTTAGTGCGCTTCGGCGCGCGATAAGTTCCGCGCGCCTTGTACCTATATTATGACAGATTGGGTGCCAGCCAGCGTTCCACGTCCTCGATGTTGACGTTGCGGCGCTTGGCCATGTCTTCCACCTGGTCCATGCCGATCTTGCCGACGACGAAGTATTTCGACTCCGGGTGGGCAAAATAGAAGCCGGAGACGGCCGCGCCGGGGAACATGGCATACGATTCCGTCAGCTGCATGCCGATTTCCTCGGCCTGCATGACCTCGAACATCTGTTTCTTGACCGTGTGCTCCGGGCAAGCCGGGTAGCCGGGCGCGGGGCGGATGCCGACATACTTTTCGGCGATCATGTCGTCGTTGCCCAGGTGTTCATCCGGTACATAGCCCCACAAATCCTTGCGCACGCGCTCGTGCAGGTATTCGGCAAACGCCTCGGCCAGGCGGTCCGCCAGGGATTTGAGCATGATGGACGAGTAATCGTCGTGCGCATCCTCGAAGCGTTTTTCGTACTTTTCAATGCCCAGGCCGGACGTGACGGCGAACATGCCGATGTAATCCTTCACGCCCGATGCTTTCGGAGCAATGAAGTCGGCCAGGCACTGATTCGGACGCTGCACGCCGTCGACCACGGGTTTGACGCCTTGCTGGCGCATGCCGTAATAGGTGAACGCCACGGTACTGCGCGTATCGTCCGTGTACACCTCGATATCGTCGTCATTGACGCTGTTGGCCGGCAGCAAGGACACGACGCCATTGGCCGTCAGCCAGCGCCCGTCGATGAGTTTTTTCAGCAAGGCCTGGCCTTCCGCGTACACCTTGGTGGCCGCGTCGCCCACCACTTCATCCGTCAAAATGGCGGGGAAGGGACCTGCCAGGTCCCAGGTCTGGAAGAACGGGCCCCAGTCGATATAGTTGGCCAGCGTGGCCAGGTCGACATTCTTGAACACGCGGCGGCCGATGAACTTCGGTTTCACGGGCGTGCAGGGGCCGTCGAACGGCACGACCATCCTGTTGGCGCGCGCCTGCGCCAGCGGCAGGATGGGCAGGGCCTTCTTGTTGGCGTGCTGCTCGCGGATGCGCGCGTAATCGATTTCGATGTCTTCCACGTATTTGTCGCGCTGTTCCGGCGTCAGCAACGATTGCGCCACGGATACGGAACGCGAGGCGTCCGGCACGTAGATGACGGGGCCTTCGTAGTTATGCGCGATTTTCACGGCCGTGTGGGCACGGCTGGTGGTGGCGCCGCCGATCAGCAGGGGGATCTTCAGCATACGGAAGTGTTCGTCGCGCTGCATTTCCTTGGCGACATACGCCATTTCTTCCAAGGATGGCGTGATCAGGCCCGAGAGACCAATGATGTCCGCGTTTTCCACCTTGGCGCGCGCGAGGATTTCCGAGCACGGCACCATCACGCCCATGTTGACCACTTCGAAGTTATTGCACTGCAGAACGACGGTGACGATATTCTTGCCGATGTCATGCACGTCGCCTTTCACGGTCGCCATGATGATCTTGCCTTTCGGCTTGGCGACGATGCCCGTGCGCTTTTCTTCCAGCAGCTTTTCTTCCTCGATAAACGGGATCAGATGGGCCACGGCCTGTTTCATCACGCGCGCCGATTTCACCACTTGCGGCAGGAACATTTTACCCTGGCCAAACAGGTCGCCGACCACGTCCATGCCGGCCATCAAGGGGCCCTCGATCACATGGATGGGGCGCCCGCCATTGTGCAGCAATTCCTGGCGCGCCTCTTCCGTGTCTTCCACGATGAATTGCGTGATGCCGTGCACCAGCGCGTGCGACAGGCGCGCCTGTACGGTGCCTTCGCGCCAGGCCAGGGTTTGCGCCTCGGCCTTGCCGCCCGCCTTCAGGGTACCGGCAAATTCGATCATGCGCTCGGTCGAGTCTTCGCGGCGGTTCAGCACCACGTCTTCCACGCGCTCGCGCAATTCCGGGTCCAGGTTGTCGTACACGCCCACCATGCCGGCGTTGACGATGCCCATGGTCATGCCGGCCTTGATGGCGTGGTACAGGAAGACGGTGTGGATGGCTTCGCGGGCTGGATCGTTGCCGCGGAAACTGAAGGACACGTTCGACACGCCGCCCGAGATCTTCGCGTACGGCAAGTTTTCCTTGATCCAGCGCGTGGCGTTGATGAAGTCGACGGCGTAGTTGTTGTGCTCTTCGATGCCGGTGGCGACGGCAAAGATGTTCGGATCGAAAATGATGTCTTCCGGCGGGAAGTCGAGCGCATCGATCAATAAATGGTATGCGCGGGCGCAAATCTCGATCTTGCGTTCGAAGGTATCGGCTTGCCCTTTTTCATCGAAGGCCATGACGATGACGGCCGCGCCATAGCGGCGGCACAGTTTTGCCTGGCGCAGGAATTCCTCTTCGCCTTCCTTCATGGAAATCGAGTTGACGATGGCCTTGCCTTGCACGCATTTCAGGCCCGCTTCGATGACGGACCATTTCGACGAGTCGACCATGATGGGCACGCGCGAAATATCGGGTTCCGAGGCGATCAGGTTCAAAAAGCGCGTCATGGCGGCCAGCGAATCGAGCATCGCTTCATCCATGTTGATGTCGATCACCTGCGCGCCGTTTTCCACTTGCTGGCGCGCCACGGACAGGGCTTCGTCGTATTGCTCGTTGAGAATCATGCGCGCGAACGCTTTCGAGCCCGTGACGTTGGTGCGCTCGCCCACGTTGACGAACAGCGACTCGTCATTGACGACGAACGGCTCCAGGCCCGCCAGGCGCAAGTCGTGCGATGGGGCCGGCACGGTGCGCGGCGTGTTTTTCGATAGCAATTCGCCGATGGCGGCGATGTGCTCGGGCGTGGTGCCGCAGCAGCCGCCCGCCATGTTCAAAAAGCCCGCGTCGGCAAATTCGCGCAGCAGGGCGGACGTGTCGGCTGGCAACTCGTCGAAACCCGTGTCGCTCATGGGGTTGGGCAAGCCCGCATTCGGGTAGATGCACACGAAGGTGTCGGCGATCTTGGCCAGCTCTTCCGCGTACGGGCGCATCAGGGCGGCGCCCAGCGCGCAGTTCAGGCCGATGGTTAGCGGTTTTGCGTGGCGCACGGAATTCCAGAAGGCGGGCACGGTCTGGCCCGACAAGATGCGTCCCGAGGCGTCCGTGACGGTGCCGGAAATCATCAGCGGCAGGCGCACGACATCCGGGTTTTGCTCGTAGAACAGGTCGATGGCGAACAGGGCCGCCTTGCAGTTCAGGGTATCGAAGATGGTTTCCACCAGCAGCACGTCGGCGCCGCCTTCCACCAGGCCCTGCGTCTGCTGCAGGTAGGCGGCCACCAGCTGGTCGAAGGTGACGTTGCGCGCTGCCGGGTCGTTGACGTCGGGCGAGATCGATGCCGTCTTCGGCGTGGGACCGAGGGCGCCGGCGACGAAGCGCGGCTTGTCCGGGGTGGAATACTTGTCGCAGGCGGCGCGCGCCAGCTTGGCTGCCTGCACGTTCATTTCATAGGCCAGGTGGGCCATGTGGTAATCGTCTTGCGCGATGGTCGTGGCGCCGAAGGTATTCGTTTCGATCAGGTCGGCGCCGGCCGCCAGGTAGCGCTCGTGGATTTCCTGGATGATGTGCGGCTGTGTCAGGGTCAGCAGCTCATTATTGCCTTTGACGAACAGTTCGCGCGCGCCACTGTCGGCCGGCGCGGCGAAATCGATGAAGCGGCCGGCGGGGCCGCCGCGATACGCTTCTTCGTCGAGCTTGTACTGCTGGATGATCGTGCCCATGGCGCCGTCGAGGATCATGATCCGCTGCGCCAGAATGGCGCGCAAGGTGGCTTCGGTCGGGGACATGGCGGGGATCACGGTATCGTTCATTTCATGCTTTCAATAGGCAAACGGGCGGCGGCGCGGCGACAAGACTGGTACGAGGCGGATGCGGGCCAGCAGGATCAGCTGACGGAGAGTGCCGGCCGGGTAGGGCAGGCAGAAGGTGGCAATCGCCTGATTTCACCGGGTCTAAAATTATACGGCATCAGGCTGCTTTGGTTTTAAGCAAAAGCGGCCGTTCGCCCCACGGCTGGCCTTCTTGCAACACATCGCCTCCTGCCACGCCTGCCGCTGAAATTACATTCCTGAAAATCTTACTCAAAACGTTAATTCTTCCGCCAAAGTTGGCAGAAAAATACTGTCCTCTAGGATGTGGAAAAATTTCCACATTATTTGTCCTGCCTCAGCATATTTTTAATGAATGGAATGGCAATAGCTGCAAAGGAAATTAATTTTGATTTAAGGCAATACAGAGTGAGGGAAATAATGCTCAGAATAAAGTTTGCCAAGCAGATATTTTAACTATTATCAAAACCAATTGAATCAAAAGCATTAATAGTTGTCTTTGGGAATCGAATTAACCCATAATATTGGTTCTTAGAAATTAAATTCTCACCAAAAGTCACCAATATGTCACATTTATCTCGTGTCCTCCCCGGCATCGCGCTGCACAAACATGGTTGCCAGCCATGAAAAACCATCTGCTCGTAGCATTGTTTGTCGTGCTGGGCCTGTCCGCCTGCGGTGGCGGTGGTGGCGGTGGTGGCGACACGGTGGTGGCGACCACCTCGGGCACGCCCGTCCTGACTCCTGCCGTGACGGCCGTCTCGGCGGCGAATGTTGCCGTGGGCGGCAGCCTGGTGGTCACGGGCACAAATCTGGGCCGCGTGACGGCCTTCCAGGTGGGCGGCGTGACCGTTGCCACCAGTGCCGCCAGCGAGACCAGCGTGACCCTGGCCATGCCTGGCGTGCCCGTCACGGGTGCCTTGAGCCTGGTCAGCGCCAGCGGTACGGCGGCCACCAGCTATAACGTCAATGTGTACCTGCCGTTGAGCGTGGGCAGCGTCGCGCCGGCGACGGGCGGTGTCGGCTCCAGCGTGACGATCACGGGCGGCGGCATGGGGGCCGTGACAGCGGTACAGTTTGGCAATGGCGCGGCGGCAACGCCGCAAAGCCAGACGGCCAGCAGCGTGACAGTGGTGGTGCCTGCGGGTGCAGCGACAGGCGCGCTGACGGTGCGCGGTCCCTACAACGATGTGATCAGCAGCGACGCGTACACGGTCCTGGCCAGCGTGGCAGTGACGTCGATCACGTCGGCCGTCAACGGCGCGACCTTGTCGGTGACGGTGCAGGGCAGCAATCTCGACCAGGTCAGCTCGGCTTCGGTGGGCAATACGCCGGCCGTCATCGTCAGCGCCAGCGCCAGCCAGCTGCTGCTGTCCGCGCCAGCCTCGGCAACGGGCAATGTGATGCTGTCGGCCGCTTCGCGCATCGCCGTAAATGCGGGCACGGTGTCGGCCTTTACCTTGGGCAGCATTGATTTCGCGCAAGTACTGAATTTGAACGCCAGCAATACGGCTTTGCGTCTGACGCGCGGCAAGCCGGCTGCCGTGCGCGTGTCCGTGCTGGCCACGCAGGCGGGCCAGGCCAGCCCGGCCGTGACCTTGAATGCGACCGCCGCCAATGGCAGCAATCTGGGCAGCATCGCGATGACGGGGCCGGCGCTCTTGCCGACGACGACGAACGATGACAGTTTCAATGGCAATTTCAGTGCCGTCCTGCCCTCCGGCTGGATCTTGCCCGGCGTGCGCGTGCGCGTGACGGCCGTCGGCAATGACGGCGTGCAAGTGAGCCAGGAAGCGGCACCCATGGTGGCCAGCCTGGCCAGAATCCGTTTGGTACTCGTCCCCTTGAGCACCGACGATGGCGTGGCGCAACTGCCGGACGCCGAGGTGATCCGCGCTGCGCTGTTGCGCGTGTATCCGTATGCGACGGAAAATATCAGCATCACCACGCGCGCCGCGCTGAGCATGCCAGGCAGCAGCACGGCCGACAGCTGGTGGAGCGATACCCTGGGCAAGCTGGAAAACAAGCGCGCGCTGGAAGACAGCGGTGCCTATTACTATGGTTTCGTGCCGAGAATGTCCTCCACCCGCGCCGCCGGCCTGGCCTACATCAACCAGCGCAGCAGCGGCAGCGACTTCACGTCGGCCATCGGCCTGGATGCCCGCTTCAACAGCATCGCATCGGTCGATCCATTCGGCAATCAATGGCCTGAATGGCTGACCACGCTCGTGCACGAGCTGGGCCACAACCACTCGCTGCAGCACGTTGCCTGCGGCGGCCCGGCCGGCGCCGCTGCCGACTACCCGTATGCGGATGGCAATCTGGGACCGCAACCCCTGTATAACAGCAACTATGCGGGCAGCATCGGCCAGCTGAGCAAGGCAGTCTATGGCAGCACGCCGATGAAAGACGTGATGAGCTATTGCAGCGGCGCCTGGTTCTCCGACTACAGCTATGCGCGGGTGCAGCAATTCCTGGAAAAACGCAGCACGCAGGGGACGGGCAGCAATGTGCTGGCCGCCAGCATGTCCGTGGCCGAGAACGGCTACCTGACCATTTCCGGCCGCATCACGCCAGCCGGCGTGGCCTTGCGCCCAGCCGTTGCCTCGTCGGCGCGCATCGGCGCCGCTGCCAGCGGCAGTGGCCATGCTTATACCTTGCGCGTGTTGACGGCGTCCGGACAGACTATCGACTTGCCCTTCGATGGCGTCTCCGTGGCCGACCATGGCGGCAACGCCATGAGCCACTTCCGCGTCAGCTTCGCCAATCCGGGCGAAATCAGCGATGTGCAAGTGCTGGCAAATGGCAAGGCTTTGGCCAAGCTGGAACGCCCGGCGCGCCGCAGCAAGGCTGCCGCCAACGATGCCACGTTTGATGCGACGCAAAGCGGCGGCCAATTGGTGCTGGTTTGGAATGCCGAGGCGGAACCGTATGCCGCCGTCATGCACGTGGCTGCCGATGGCCGCAAGACGGTGGTTGCCAGTGACTTGACGGGTGGCAAAGCCAATGTCGACGTGAGCGCCGTGCCGGCCGGTGGCCGTTTTGAAGTCAGCCTGTCGTCGTCCGTGGGCGCACGCCTGATGAAGGTGCAGCGCCGCTAAGCGCTGTGGCTGGATACAAAAAAGGCTTGCCGCGGCAAGCCTTTTTTTATGGCCATCGGCATGATGGCGCGGTGCAACCCGGTGAAGTCAGGCGAAGCGTTTGCCTTCGAGCGGGAAGCCCTTGATGAATTCGGCCGCGGGCAGGCGCTTGCCGCCCGGTTTTTGCAGTTCCGTCAGGCGCAGCGAGCCATTGCCACAGGCCACGACGATGCCGTGCTGGGCGTCGGCTGCCAGCACCTGGCCGGGCGCTTCCTTGCTATCCGCTTCGAGCACGTCGGCGGCCCAGATCTTGATGGTGGTGCCATCGACCTGGCCGCAGGCGCCGGGAAACGGATTGAAGGCGCGGATCTTCAGGCCCAGTTCCAGTGCCGGCAGGCTGAAATCGAGCGCCGCTTCTTCCTTGGCGATCTTTGCCGCGTAGGTGACGCCCGCTTCCGGCTGCGGCACGGCTTCCAGCGGCTGCTGCTGCATCTTGCGCAGGGTTTCGACGATCATCTTGCCGCCCAGGGCGGCCAGCTTGTCGTGCAGGCTGGCGGTGGAGTCGCCCGCTTCGATGGGCGTGCGCTCGATGGCCAGCATCGGGCCCGTATCGAGGCCTTCTTCCATCTGCATGATGGTCACGCCCGTTTCATCGTCGCCCGCTTCGATGGCGCGGTGGATGGGCGCCGCGCCGCGCCAGCGCGGCAGCAATGAACCGTGGATATTGATGCAGGGTTTGATGTCGAGCGTGCTGCGCGGCAAGATCAAGCCGTAGGCCGCCACCACCATCACGTCGTAGTCGGTGGCCAGCAGGCGCGCGTGGGCTGCCTTGGCTTCGGCGGCGCGCTGCGGGTCCTTGCTGTCCATGCGCAGCGACAAGGGCTGCAGCACCTCGATGCCATGTTGCTGCGCATATTGCTTGACGGCCGAGGCGTGCAATTGCATGCCGCGCCCGGCAGGGCGGTCGGGCTGGGTCAGCACCAGCGGAATCTCGAATCCCGCTTCGTGCAAGTCTTTCAGGGCCGTGGCGGCAAATTCAGGCGTGCCTGCGAAGATCACTTTCATATGGTTCCTTGACGTGAGGTGTACAGGCCCGCGCCCAAATGCGCCAGGCTGGCGTGGTGTAACGACGACTGTTGTTGCTTAGTCTATCAGCAGTGGCTTAGAAGCGGCGGTTCTGAGCGCGCAGGCTCGCTTCGCGCTCGAGACCACGGATTTCCTTGATCATCTTGGTCTTGATGCGGTTGCGCTTGAGCGGCGACAGGTATTCGACGAATACCTTGCCCAGCAAGTGATCCATCTCATGCTGGATGCAGACGGCCAGCAAGCCATCGGCTTCCAGTTCGAACTGTTTGCCGTGGCGGTCCAGGGCGCGCACCTTGATGCGGGCCGGGCGCTCGACGCCATCGTAGACGCCAGGCACGGACAGGCAGCCTTCATCGTAGACCTGCTTTTCTTCGCTGGCCCAGGTGATTTCCGGGTTGATGAACACTTGCAGCTGGTTTTTCTCTTCGGTGATGTCGATCACCATCATCTGGATATGCTCGTCCACTTGCGACGCGGCCAGGCCGACGCCCGGGGCGTCGTACATGGTTTCGGCCATGTCGTCGATCAGGGTTTGCAGACGCGCGTCAAATTCGGTGACGGGCTTGGCGATCGTGTGCAGGCGAGGATCGGGGTAACGCAGGATATTTAATATGGACATACGGATTCGACTGGTTAAGGTGGGCGCCGGTGCGCCGGATTATTCATGCCTGGGCCATGCGAACGATGGCAGGGCTATTTTATTTGAGTACGCTACGGTTGGGCGCGTATGGCACAACGGCGCGGCAGATGCGTTTGCCAGTGCGCTATTCGTCTGCTGCAAAGGGAAATTTTATCACAGACGCCCATGCTCCTGTGGATGACGGGCCGTTTTGCACGGCCATTGCACGCATTGTTGCGCGCGTCGGTATCGCGTGCGCGCCATGGCGCTAGCATGGGATGGCACAGCACACAGCGAGGTTGTCATGCATGCAATTGCCACGACGGCAGACGCGGCCACGGAACTGGCGGGCTGGCTGCGCCTGCAGCATCTGCCCGGCGTGGGGCCGGTGGCGGCGCGTGCCTTGCTGGTCAGCTTCGGCTTGCCGCCGGCCATCTTCAGCGCGTCCTTCGAGGCCTTGCGCGAAGTGGTGCCGGCCAGCGTGGCGCGCGCCATCGTGCAGCCGCCCAGGCCGGTGGCCAACAGCCAGCTCGAGCTTACTCTGCAGTGGCTGCAAGGCCCCGGCAATGCCGTGCTGACCCTGGCCGATGCCGCGTATCCGCCCCTGCTGCTGGAAATCGCCGATCCGCCGCTCTTGTTATATGTACGGGGGCGGGCGGAATTGCTGTCGCGTCCCGGCGTGGCCATCATCGGCAGCCGCAATGCCAGCGCGCAAGGCATGCAGAATGCGGCCGCCTTTGCGCAAGCCCTCAGCACGGCAGGCTTGACCATCATTTCCGGGCTGGCGCTGGGCATCGATACGCACGCGCACGAGGGCGGCTTGCGCGGCGCGGGGGCCACCGTCGCCGTGATCGGCACGGGCGCCGATCTGGTGTATCCGCGACGTAACCTTGATCTGGCGCAAAGAATTGCCGAACAGGGTTGCATCGTCAGCGAGTATGCACTGGGGCTGCCCGCAATGCCAGGTAACTTTCCGCGCCGCAACCGCCTGATCAGCGGCCTGGCGCGCGGCGTGCTGGTGGTCGAGGCGGCCGCGCAATCGGGCTCCCTGATCACGGCCCGCCTGGCCGGCGAGCAGGGGCGCGATGTGTATGCCTTGCCCGGTTCCATCCATGCCACCCTGGCCAAGGGTTGCCATGCGCTCATCAAGCAGGGCGCCAAGCTGGTCGAGTCGGCCGATGACGTGCTGCAAGAGCTGCAGTGGCTGGGCGGCATCCCCGGCGCGCCGGCCGTGGTGGAAGACGAACCGCCGCTGCTGGCCGCGCTGGGCCACGATCCCCTCGATGCCGATACCCTGGCCGCGCGCAGCGGCCTGGCCATGGGCGCGCTGATGGGCGAACTGCTGGCGCTGGAGCTGGCGGGCCGGGTGGAGCGCTTGCCAGGAGGACTGTTTCAACGCTGTAAATGACAGCTTGTCACTTGTGTGGCGGCCTTGCCGCACGGCGGCGCTTTGTCGGCGCGCACCCTTGTGTCGCAGCGAACTTAGCTGATAGAGTAGAGCCATGTTCGATATCCTGGTGTACCTCTACGAGACTTACTATCGCCCCGATGCCTGCCCCGAGCCGGCAGTCCTGGCGCGCAAACTGTCGGCCGTCGGTTTCGACGACGTGGAGATTTCCGAAGCGCTTGTCTGGCTGACGGATTTGAATGCCATGGCCGGCGTCGAGCAAACCCTGACGGCCAGTTCCACGGGCACGCGCTTCTATGTACAGCAGGAAAGCGACGTGCTGGGCACGGCCGCCATCGGCTTCATCCAGTTCCTGGAAAGCGCCAAGGTACTCTCGCCGCTGCAGCGCGAAATCGTCATCGAACGGGCGCTGGCGCTCGACGAGGCACCCGTGTCGCTGGGCAAGCTGAAAGTCATCGTGCTGATGCTGCTGTGGAGCCAGGGCAAGGAACCGGATGCCCTGATGTTCGACGACTTGTTCGTCGACGATGAAGATCTCCCGCCGCGCTTATTGCACTAATATATAGCCGTATTCTTCGCTGTCTGCCCGACCCTGGCGCCGCTGCCGCGCCATCCCCTTTACCATGTGTTGCACCAGCGCACCCGCCAGCCTGTTGTGTTTGCGCTTGCGCATTCTTGCTTGCAGATAACTTGCCGAATTCTTCAATAGGCGCTTATCATTGGCCGCTTGACAAGACCACAAGTCACACGGCCTTGCGCAGACAAAAGCGTCGGCGCCTGGCAATGCACTGTATGATGCGCATGCTGAAACTATCCTAGAGCATTTTTCGAGACTAAAAAATATGACAAAAACCCTCATCATCGCCGAGAAGCCTTCTGTCGCGAACGATATCGCGAAGACGCTTGGCGGCTTTACCAAGCACGATGAGTACTTTGAATCGGATGAATACGTCCTGTCGTCGGCGGTCGGCCACTTGCTGGAGATCGCCGTACCGGAAGAATTCGACGTGAAGCGCGGCAAATGGAGTTTCGCGCACTTGCCGATGATTCCACCGTATTTCGCGCTGAACCCGATCGCCAAGACGGAAGCGCGCCTCAAAGTATTAAACAAGCTGATCAAACGCAAAGACGTCACCACCCTCATCAACGCATGCGATGCGGGGCGCGAAGGCGAGCTGATTTTCCGCCTGATCGCGCAAAACGCCAAGGCCAAGCAACCGGTCAAGCGCCTGTGGCTGCAGTCGATGACGCCGGGCGCCATCCGCGACGGTTTCTCGCACCTGCGCAGCGACGAAGAAATGCTGCCGCTGGCCGATGCGGCCCGCTGCCGTTCGGAAGCCGATTGGTTGATCGGCATCAATGGCACGCGCGCCATGACGGCGTTTAATTCGAAGGAAGGCGGCTTCTATCTGACCACCGTGGGCCGCGTGCAGACGCCGACCCTGTCGATCGTGGTCGAACGCGAAGACAAGATCAAGAAATTCGTGCCGCGCGACTTCTGGGAAGTGCGCGCCGAATTCGTCTGCGCGGCCGGTATCTATGAAGGCCGCTGGCTCGACACGAAGTTCAAGAAGGACGAGAACGACCCGGAGAAGCGCGCCGAGCGCCTGTGGAGCAAGACGGCTGCCGACTCGATCGCCACCGCCTGCCGCGGCCGCCAAGGCATCGTCACGGAAGAGTCGAAACCGACCACTTCGATGGCGCCGGGCCTGTTCGACCTGACCAGTTTGCAGCGCGAAGCGAACTCGCGTTTCGGCTTCTCCGCCAAGAACACACTGGGCCTGGCCCAGGCGCTGTATGAAAAGCACAAGGTATTGACGTATCCGCGTACCGATTCGCGCCACCTGCCGGAAGACTACATGCCGACCGTGCTGCAGGCGCTGGAAACGGTCAAGGAAAACAGCAACTACCACCAGTTCGCCAAGCAGATCATCGACAAGGGCTGGGTCAAGCCGAACAAGCGCATCTTCGACAATACCAAGATCTCGGATCACTTCGCGATCATCCCGACGACGATCGCGCCAAAGAATTTGTCCGAGCCGGAACAGAAGCTGTACGACCTGGTCACGCGCCGCTTCATGGCCGTGTTCTTCCCGCCTGCGGAATTCCAGGTCACCACGCGCTACACGGAAGTGTCCGGCCATCAGTTCAAGACTGAAGGCAAGGTCATGACCAATCCGGGCTGGCTGGCCATCTACGGCAAGGAAGCCTCGACGGACGCGGACAAGGAAAGCAATGGCAACGGCAATCTGGTGCCGGTCGCCAAGGGCGAGAAAGTCCAGACGGAAAGCGTCAACGCCAACGGCCTGGTCACCAAGCCGCCTGCGCGCTTCACCGAGGCAACGTTGCTGTCGGCCATGGAAGGCGCCGGCAAGCTGATCGACGACGACGAGCTGCGCGATGCGATGGCTGGCAAGGGCCTCGGCACGCCAGCGACGCGCGCGGCCACCATCGAGGGCTTGCTGACGGAACGCTATCTGATCCGTGAAGGCCGCGAACTGATTCCGACGGCCAAGGCGTCGCAGCTGATGACCTTGCTCAAGGGCCTGGGCGTCAACGAATTGACGGCGCCGGAGCTGACGGGCGAGTGGGAATACAAGCTGTCGCAGATGGAAAAAGGCAAGATTTCGCGCGAAGAATTCATGCGCGAAATCGCGCAGATGACGCAAATCATCGTCAAGCGCGCCAAGGAATACGACAACGACACGATCCCCGGCGACTACGCGACCCTGGAAACGCCGTGCCCGAATTGCAGCGGCGTGGTAAAGGAAAACTACCGCCGTTTCGCCTGCACCAAGTGCGAATTCTCGATGAGCAAGACGCCGGGTTCGCGCCAGTTCGAAATCGCCGAAGTGGAGCAATTGCTGAAGGACCGCACCATCGGCCCGCTGCAAGGCTTCCGCTCGAAGATGGGCCGTCCGTTCGCCGCCATCCTGCGCATCGTGCGCGATGAAGAGATCAAGAACTTCAAGCTGGAATTCGATTTCGGCCAGAACGACGAGAGCGAAGATGGCGAAGGCGTCGATTTCACGGGCCAGACGCCTGTGGGACCTTGCCCCAAGTGCAACGCTGGCGTGTACGAAATGGGCCTGGCCTATGTGTGCGAACACAGCGTGGCCAAACCGAAGACGTGCGATTTCCGCAGCGGCCGTATCATCTTGCAGCAGGAAATCTTGCCGGAACAAATGGCAAAACTGCTCAACGATGGCAAGACGGACTTGCTGCCGGGCTTTGTTTCGCAGCGTACCCGCCGTCCGTTCAAGGCATTCCTCGTGCGCGGCAAGGATGGCAAGGTGAGCTTCGAGTTTGAAGAGCGCAAGGCCAAGCCGGGCGCGAAGACCAAGGCGGCAGCCGTCGAAGCCGAAGGCGAAGAAGGCGCGGCGCCAGCGAAGAAGACGGCCGTCAAGAAAGCGGCAGCCGTCAAAAAGGCGCCAGCCAAGAAAGCCACGGCCGTGAAAAAGCCGGCCGCCAAGAAGGCGCCGGCGAAGAAGGCGGCAGCGGCGGAGTAATCCGGCGCCAGCCAAACAAAAGCCAGGGATGTCCCTGGCTTTTTTTACGTCCCGAGACTCTTAGTCAAGGTAGTCGGAATACTCGCGCTGCGCGTAGTTCTGCAGATTCGCCCACGGCTGCGCCTTGCTGACGGTCGGCTGCAGCTTGACGTCGACCCGGCGATAGAAGGTATTCGCGCGGTCGCCGCTTTCGATGATCAGGGGAATCTGCTTTTGTTCATCCCACAGGATGCGCTGGAACACGCCATTTTTTTCCACTTCGCGCCAGCGCGCGCCCGTCACGTTCGATGCCTGTTTCGACAGCGGCATGGCGGCCACCAGTTTCGGGTCCAGCAGATAGAAACTGTTTTCCCAGGAGCCGTCGAAATTGACGTTTTCGTATTCCGCTTTCGGGATCGCCACCACCACCTTGTCATGCGCATCGATGTATTCCACGCGCACGGTGTTCTTTTCCAGCATCACGTGGCGCGGTATCAGCACGGGATTGAAGTGCTTGTGTTCATGCTGCGTGGCCTTCAGCGCCACTTTGGTGTTGTCGCCGTGCTTGTGGCCTGCATGCGTGTCCGTTGACGGCGCCAGCACGCGCTCGACCCACACGTGGCCGGGACGGCGCAGCATCTTTTCTTCGTAGCGGCTCTCGCGCGTCACGCCTTCTGGCGTCAGGACGCGGCTGTAATAGGTGATGCCCAGGTCCAGGTCGGCAGTAGCAGGCGGGGTGGCAGGAGCGGCTTGCGCGCTGGCGGCAAAGCCGGCGGCGAGGAGGATGGCGATCAGGGACGATTTCATGGTGTTGCCTTTACGTGCAGAGGGGCGGAGGGCCTACGCCATCCGCCCCGGTGGGGTTGCCGTGTTGATGTGGATCAGAAGCCGAAGGCCGCCTTCAGCAAGTCAAACACCTTGGTGTTGTCCAGGGTGCCCTTGAAGGTCTTGGAGCCGGCGCCCGTGGCCAGCAGCTTGACGTCGCCGCCGCCGTGGGTTTCGCTGGCCAGGCGCACGCCTGTTTCCTGCAGGTAATTGTCTTTCAGGGCCGTGGCGCTGTCGACGTTGCTGCGCAGGGCAGGGCGGTTCGGGCCATTGCCGAACACCAGGGTGGTGTAGGTATTGCCATCGGCATCCTTGCTCGGCTGGTTATCCTTGTAGCCGCGGTTGATGTCGAGGATAGGGTTGCCGCGCTTGCCGTAACCGTTGAAGGCCAGGGTATGGTCATGGTCGGCCGTGACGACGATCAGGGTATTTTCCAGCTTCGGATCGGTTTCTCGGATCTTGCCGATGGCTGCCTTGATGGCGTCGTCGAAGGCGATGGTATCCGTCAGCGCGCGCTTGGCGTTGATGCCGTGCAAGGCGTGGTCGATGCGGCCGCCTTCGACCATCAGGAAGTAGCCGTTCGTGTTTTTCGACAGCAAGTCGATGGCTTTCAGCGTCATTTCCGACAGGCTAGGCTGGGTCGCGCCTTCGCCCAGCGGTGGCGTGGCCGTACGGTCCAGTTCATATTCCAGGTGGCTGCGGGTGCTGTACAGGCCGATAAATTTCTTGCCGCTCGGCGCTGCCGCCATTTCCGCTTTCGTCGCGGCCACGGTGTAGCCCTTGGCGGCAAATTCCGTCAACAGGTTGCGGCCATCGGCGCGGCCATACTTGTTGCTTGCCGACCAAGGCGTAAAGTGATTGCGGCCGCCGCCCATCAGCACGTCGACGCCATCTCCCAGGGCCGCGTTGTAGCCCGCGCCGCCCGGCGCCGTTTGCGCGGCGATCGCGTATTGCGCATTGCGGTTGCAGATGTGCGAGAAAGTCGTCGCCGGCGTGGCGTGCGTCAGTTCCGTGGTGGTGATGGCGCCCACGGCCTTGCCCTTGGCTTTTGCCAGTTCCAGGATGGTCGGCGCGCTCTTGCCGCCGGCCGGGCAATTGTCCACACCCAGATTGCCGTTGGCATCGCGGCTGGGTTCCTTGGCGATCGTGTCCTGCGCCATCGAGATGACTTCATTGTTCATCTTGACGCCGGTCATGTAGGCGGCCATCGATGGCGCGCTGTCCGTCGTTTGCGCATCGTTCGAGAACGTCTTGATGCGCGCCGTGCGTTCCAGCGTGTCCATCGTCAGGCTGCCGTCTTCCTTGTACTGGTAGATGCGCGCCGCCGTCACGACGGACGGGCCCATGCCGTCGCCGAGGAAGAAGATGACGTTCTTGGCGTCGGCGGCGTAGGCGCTGGCAACGCTGGCGGCCACGAGCGTGGTCAGCAAGGAGAGTTTCAGGGCCGATTTCAGTACGGCGGGTGTCGATGCAAGTTTCATGTGCTTGTCCAATTCTTGTCTCTTGGGGATTACAGACCGCCGGCGGTCTTGACCAGGCCGAATACTTTGGTGTTGTCGATGGTGCCGAGGAAGGTTTCCGAACCCTTGCCGATGGCGCCCAGGAAGACGTCGGTGCCGCCGTGGGTTTCGTTGCCCGCCGTGGTGCGGATCACCGCTTCCTGGTGGTAATTATTGGCGCTGGTGACGGTTTCATCGAGGCTGGCCATGGCGGCGCGGCTCGACTGGGTGCGGTTTTCGCCATTGCCGAAGCCGATGATCGAATACGGTGCGCCATCGAGGTCTTTCTCGACCGCGCCGGTCACGTAGTTCTTCACCACGCCCAGCACGCCAGGGTTGCCGGCAGCCGTCTTGCCCGTGCGCTTGGCGTAGCCGTTCAGCACCAGGGTGTGGTCATGGTCGGCCGTGACGATGATCAGGGTATTGGCCAGGGTCGGGTCGGTGAGCTTGGCTTTGTCGATGGCCGCCTTGATGGCGTTATCGAATGCGACGGTATCTTGCAGCGCTTTCTTGGCTGTGGTTTCGTGCAGCGCATGGTCGATGCGGCCGCCTTCGACCATCAGGAAATAACCCTTCTTGTTCTTGGCCAATACATCCATGGCCTTGGTGGTCATTTCCGCCAGGCTCGGTTCCTTGGCGGCATCGCGGTCCAGGTCGTAGCTCATGTGGCTGGACGTGAACACGCCGAACAGGCGCTCCGTCTTGGCCGCATCGACGGCCTTGAAGTCGGCGCCCGTGTTGGCGACCGTGT
Source organism: Janthinobacterium lividum (assembly GCF_034424625.1). NCBI lineage: Bacteria > Pseudomonadati > Pseudomonadota > Betaproteobacteria > Burkholderiales > Oxalobacteraceae > Janthinobacterium > Janthinobacterium lividum. Next base: position 1,082,208 of record NZ_CP139976.1, read on the forward strand.
AGCTCTTCGCTTTCAGTTCGGCGAGCAGGTCGCGTCCGTCGGAACGCTTGCCGCCATCCTTGAACGGCTTGAAGAATTGCGCGCCGCCACCGAGGACCACGTCCAGGCCGGCAGTGCCCAGCGCGCTGTTGTAGCCCGTACCGCCAGGCACCAGGGCTGCGGCGATATCGTTTTCCAGGTCGCGGTGGCAGATGTGCGAATAGGTCGCCGCCGGCGTGGCATGCGTCACGCGTGCCGTGCTGACGACGCCGGCGGCAAAGCCCTTGGCCTTGGCCAGTTCCAGCAGGGTGGTGGCGGGCGTGCCGTTGCCGGTGCCGCATTTGTTGACCAGCTTGTTGCCGTTCGCATCCGTGCCCGGATCGATGGCGACCGTGTTGGCCGACATCGAGATGACTTCATTGTTCATCTTGACGCCCGTCATGTAGGCGGCCATCGATGGCGCGCTGTCCGTCACTTGCGCGTCGTTCGAGAACGTCTTGACGAAGGCCGTTTCCGGCAGGGTGTCCATGGTCAGCGCACCCTCTTCGCCCACCGAATAGATGCGCGCGGCTGTCATGGTGGTCAGGCCCATGCCGTCGCCGAGGAAGAAGATGACGTTTTTCGGCGGTGCTTCAGCCACTACCTCTTCTTTTTTGGCGTCGCTGCCGCAGGCGGCCAGCATCAGGGTGATGGCGACGCTGCAGCCAGCGACGGAAATTTTTCTGCGTGTCATGTGGTTCATCCGGCTAGGTTTGAAAGAGCTAGCAAGATAACAATCCAATGTGACGCCCTCATGACGCTGTGACACATTTGGCCACGCCGGTGCGCGTCCGCCTGGCGTGTTGTTTTAGCGCACGTCCTCGGTGGAAAAGTACACCGTGCCGCGCAAGCGTGCCGTTGTTCCCAGCTGCGCGCGCAAGGCCGCCTGCAAGCTGGCGGCCGGGGTTTCCTGCACGCCCCGCTTGGCCGCCACGATGTCGCCATGCGGCGCCTGCGCAGGGCTGGTCCAGGCGACGATATGTTCGAAATCGGGGCGGCTGTCGATGCGCTTGACGAGGAAGCGCTGCGTGCCGTCGCCCACCTGCAGATAGCGCGCGCTGGCGTGCGCGGCGGGTGCCGGCGACAGTTGGCGCATCAGCAGGACGCGCTCGACGATGATGGCGGCAGCGCCGTAACCGGGTTCGGCTTTTCCAGCCTTCTCGAAGTGCCCGCGCACTACCGTCGCACGGAACTGGCGCAGCGGCAGCGGCGCGGCGGGCAGCAAGCGCGCCAGCTCGAAATGTTCCGGTTCGAGGGTCCACAGCGCCGTATGGCCATCGAGCTGCTGGCGCAGCCGCGCATCGAGGGCGGGGTCGGCCAGCCGCACTTGCAGCACCACCTGGTAATCGTGCGGCGCATGGAACATCGGCAGGTGCGAGGCATACAGCCCTTGCTTGCCGCCAAACAGCACCATGCCGTGCAGGCCCCAGGTCGGGGGCGCGGCGTGGGCGAGACTGGACAGCATCAGGAGCATGGCGGAAAGGAAGAAACGTAGCATGGGAGGAATTGATGAGTTTTAATACCAGGATGATAGGGGCGGTATGATGGACGGTACAGCAACCATTTTTCACCTTTCGTGTCCCATTTGGAAATCATCATGCATATGAGCCTTGCCGACCTGCGCGTGTTTTGCAGCGCCGCGCGCCTGCCGACCCTGGGCGCGGCGGCGCTGGAATTGCACCTGACGCCATCGGCCGTGTCGAAAGCCTTGCGCCGCCTGGAGGGGGACATGGGCGCGCCCCTGTTTGACCGGAGCGGCAAGCAATTGCTGCTCAACGACAGCGGCCGTTTGCTGCTCGAGCGTGCGCGCAGCTTGCTGGCGCTGGCCGAACAGGCGCGCCTGGACGTGATGGGCGAACGGGGCGCCATCGATGGCCGCATCGCCGGCCCTGCCTTGCTGCTGTGGCGCCACGCGGAGACCCTGGCGGCGGCGCTGGACGCCTATCCGCAGGCCAGCTTGCGTTTGCAACCGGCTTTCGAGGATGCGGCGCTGGCGGCCCTGGCGCGCGGCGATTGCCATGCGGCACTGGTGACGCAGGACGCCATCGCCCAGCGCGGCGCCGACTGGCCTGCCACCTGGCACAGCACGGCGCTGGGCAGTATGCGCATGCTGCTGGCGGCCGGGCGCGGCCATGTGCTGGCGCGCGGCGTGCCGGCAGCCTGCGCATCCGTGCGCTGCGCCATGCAGGACGTCTTGCCGCACGCGTTTGCCAGCCCTGCCCACTCCCTGCTGTGCGGCGAGGAGCGGGGCCGCCATGCCGATGGCTGGCGCGGGGTGGCAGGGCGCACCATCCGCTACTGGAGCGACGACGTGCAGCTGCTGCTGGGCTATGTGCAGTCCGGCCGGGCGCTGGCCTACCTGCCCGACTTCGCCGTGCGCGCGCACGATTTGCTGCAGGTCGAGCTGGCCGGCAGCGTTGATTGCAGCGAACAGGTGCTGCTCGTGTGGGATGGCGCGCTGGCGGGGCAATGGCTGCATGCATTGGCGCGGCAGCTGTCTATTCATCCGAAATAAGCAACAAACTATTGCGCTTTAACGGGTTTTTCTACCGGATTGAGCAACGTAAGATGCATGCATCCCAATCATTTTGTGAAGGCACAGCATGTTCTCCAAATCCATCAGCAGCGTTCTTGTTTCCACCCTGTTTGCCGCCGGCGCCGCGTCGGCCGCCGCCAGCGCTCCCTTGACCCTGGAAGTCTTCAACCCGGGCGAAGCGGCGATCTTCCCTGTCGCTTCCGTGCTGGTTGCGGGCAAGCATGACGCCGTGCTGATCGATGCGCAATTCTCGCGCGCCGAAGCGCAAAAGCTGGTGGAGAAGATCCGTGCCAGCGGCAAGAAACTGACGACCGTGTACATCAGCCACAGCGATCCCGATTTTTACTTTGGCCTCGACGTGATCAAGGCCGCTTTCCCGCAGGCGAAAATCGTTGCCACGCCGGAAACAGTCGCGGAAATCCGCCGCAAGGCCGACGCCAAGGTCGGCTACTGGGGTCCTATCCTGAAAGACAATGCGCCGAAAAGCATCGTCATTCCCGAAGCGTTGCAAGGCAAGCGCATCAGCCTGGAAGGCCAGTCGCTGGATATCGCCGGCCCGACGCCAGCGCGCACCTATGTGTGGATTCCATCGATCAAGGCCATCGTCGGCGGCGTGGTACTGTTTGGCAACCTGCACGTATGGACAGCCGATACGCAAAGCCTGCAATCGCGCCAGGACTGGCTCAAGACACTGGACGGCATCGCCGCCCTGAAACCCGTCACCGTCGTGCCCGGTCACTTCAAGGTGGGTTCGCCCCTGACGCCGGACAGCATCAGTTTTACGCGCGACTATCTGGTGACGTTTGAAGCGGAAACGGCCAAGGCCGCCAATTCGGCCGCCCTGATTGAAGCGATGAAAATGCGCTATCCGAAGCTGGGCCTTGATGGCGCCCTGGAAACGAGCGCCAAGGTGGCCAAGGGCGAAATGAAATGGTAAGCGGCAACAAGGAGTCAAGCATGCCCACACTGCATTACATTTTCGACCCCCTGTGCGGCTGGTGCTACGGCGCCGCGCCGCTGGTCGAGGCGGCGCGCGCCGTGCCCGGATTGACGCTGGCGTTTCACGGCGGCGGCATGATGACGGGCAGTAATCGCCGCCAGATTACGTCCGCCTGGCGCGGCTATGTGCTGCCGCATGACCGGCGCATCGAGCAATTGTCGGGCCAGCCGTTCGGCGACGCCTATATCGATGGCTTGCTGAACGACACGACGGCCATGCTGGATTCCGAACCGCCGATCACGGCCATCCTGGCGGCCGAATCGTTGGCTGGCAAGGGCCTGGACATGCTGCAGCGCGTGCAGCGCGCTCATTACGTGGACGGCTTGCGCATTGCCGACCTGCCCGTGCTGGTGACCTTGGCGCAAGAGCTGGGCATGGATGGGACGGCATTCCAGGCCGAGTATGCGCAACAGGCGGGCACTGCCACGCAACGGCATATCGATGCCAGCCGCGCCTTGCTGGCGCAGGTGGGCGGGCAGGGCTTTCCCACGTTCGTGCTCGACGATGGCAGCGGCACGCTGTCCGTGATCGATATCGGGGGCTTTTTGGGCCAGCCCGCGAAGTTGCAGGCGCAACTGGGTGGCGTGTGCGATGCGCAAAGGTGCGCATTGTAAATAGCTATCGATTCGATAAAATCAATTAACTTTTCCTTTATTGTTGACCTGGTTACACTGCTTCCATTAGTCAACAACGAAGGAAAAGCAGCATGAGCCAACAGCCGCCATTCAGTACCGCCTCGGGCATCCCCGTCGCCGACAACCAGAATTCCATCAGCGCCGGTCCCCGTGGCCCGCTGCTGCTGCAAGACTTCCACCTGATCGAAAAACTCCAGCATTTCAACCGCGAGCGCATCCCCGAGCGCGTGGTCCACGCAAAAGGTTCGGGCGCCTACGGCACCTTTACCGTCACGCACGACATTTCACGCTACACCAAGGCCAAGCTGTTCAGTGAAGTGGGCAAGCAGACGGCGACCTTTGCGCGCTTTTCCACCGTCGGCGGCGAACGCGGCAGTGCAGACACGGAACGCGACCCGCGCGGCTTCGCCGTGCGCTTCTATACGGAAGAGGGTAACTGGGACCTGGTCGGCAACAACACGCCCATGTTCTTCATCAAGGACCCGATCAAGTTCCCCGACTTCGTCCATACGCAAAAGCGCGATCCGCAAAGCAACCTGAAATCGGCCGAGATGATGTTCGATTTCTGGAGCCATGCGCCGGAAAGCCTGCACCAGGTCACCATGCTGTTCTCGGACCGCGGCACGCCGGACGGCTACCGCCACATGGATGGCTTCGGCAGCCACACGTATAGCCTGATCAATGCCGACGGCCAGCGCGTGTATGTGAAATGGCACTTCAAGACGCGCCAGGGCATCAGGAATCTGCCTGCCGCGGAAGCGGGCCGCCTGGCCGGCGCCGACCCCGATTACGCCCAGCGCGACCTGTTCGGTGCCATCGAACGCGGTGATTTCCCGCAGTGGGAAGTCAAGCTGCAGGTGGCGACGCAGGAGCAGCTCGATGCATGGGAGCAGCGCACGGGCTGGAACCCGTTCGACCTGACGAAAGTGTGGCCGCATGCGGACTTCCCGCTGCTGCCGGTAGGCATCTTCGAGCTGAACCGCAACCCGGACAATTACCACGCGGAGGTCGAGCAGGCGGCCTTTTCGCCGGCCAACGCCGTGCCGGGCATGGGATACTCGCCGGACAAGATGCTGCAAGGCCGGCTGTTCGCCTACCACGACGCCCAGCTGTACCGGGTCGGCACGAATCACCAGCATCTGCCCGTGAATGCGGCCCGCTGCCCCTTCCATAACCAGCAGCGCGACGGCGGCATGGCGATCCACAATGGCGGCGCGGCGCGCAACTATGCGAACGTGGCGGCGGCGGGCACGCAACCGCAAGGCCTGGGCCATGGCGAGGGGGCGCTGGCGCTCGATGGCGGCGCGGCGCGCTACGATGGGCGCGGCGTGGAAGACGATTACACGCAGGCCGGCAATCTGTTCCGCCTGATGTCCGCCCAGGCGAAGCAAAACCTGTTCGACAACCTGGCAGGACCGTTGAGCCAGGTACGTGCGGAAACCTTGCAGCGTCAGCTCGGTCACTTCGACCGGGCCGATGCCGCCTACGGCGCCGGCGTGCGCGCCGCCCTGCAGGCGCGTGGCGTGACCCTGTAAGCGTTTATTGCAGGCGGAACAAGCTGGTTCCGCCTGTTGTTGATCCAGCACAAATTAGAGATGAATACCAAATATTGCCGTATGGACATATTTGCCGCCCATGCGTAGACTTGTCGGTCTGATGATCGCGCAGCCTTCCCGGCGGCGTCCTGACTAGAAAGTCTTGCAATATGAATATGGCGAAGCTGTCGGTGCATGGGGACGACCCCACGCTCAAATCCATCCTTGAAGTCTTGCCCACCGATCCGGAACGGCAATGGCGCAAGGGCGAGGCGAAGGGCGCGGGCCGCGTGCATCTCGATTCCGGCTTCGAGGTGCTGATCGCGCAGGCATCCAAATCGCAAGTGTTGCCCTCACGCATACGCAGCTACCTGGCCGAATGCCGCTCGCGCGGCGTCAGCTTCAGCATGCCGCGCATCGTGGCCGAACTGCAACTGGAGTTGAATGGCGACGATACGCTCGATGCGCCGCTCGACCTCTCGCTGGCCGACATGCAGCACCTGACGGAAATGGGCATCAGCCTGAGTCTGGTAACGCGTTCCGCCGCAGCCTGATGAGCGCCTGACACTTAAAAAATGGCCACCTGTTCAGGGTGGCCATTTTTTGTCATGCTTCGGCGATGTCGACGGTGACCATATTGTCGTCCGGCTTGCGGTCGATCAGCTTGTTGTCGGGATCGATGCCCGCCTTGTCGGGGCGGCTGCCGACGATGACGGTATAGCTCGCTTCGCGCTTCGTCATGCGCAGGCGCTCGCGCAGCAGCGGATGGCCATTCGCGTCGTCGACGCCGATCTCGATCCAGTCGTGCAGGGGCGCGTCGTGTTCCTCGCCCTGTTCGCCGGCCGTCAATTTGCTCGCCTGCACCTTGATGGTGACGGCGTACTTGCCGTCGCTGCGTTTCGTGGCCGTGGCCGACAGGGCGCGGTTGTCGAACAGCACGATTTTCTCGAACAGGTCGTCGATCAGGTAAGCCTGCTCGGGCGGCGCGACCTGGCGCAAGCCGGCAATCAGGGCTGTCACGCTCGCATACGGCGGGCCTTTCTGGCCATAGGTCTTGAGCAAGTCGCGCAGCACGCCGTTGACCTTGTCTTCGCCGATGATGTCTTGCAGCAAGTACATGGCCAGGCTGCCCTTGTTGTAGTGGATATAGGCCTGGTTTTCATTCTCGGCCAGCGGCAATTCCTTCTTGCGCTCTTCGCTGCGCCCCATCAGGTATTGATTCAGGTCATAGCGCAGGAAGCGGCGCATCTTGGCCGGCCCCACGGTTTTCTTCATCACCATCAGGGCCGAATATTCGGCCAGGGTTTCGCTGAGCACGGTAGCGCCGCGCGTATTGCCGCCCACCAATTGATGCGCCCACCACTGATGCGCCACTTCATGCGCCGTGACGTAGAACGGATAATCGATATCTTTCGGGTTCTTGTCATCCACCTTGGCGATGAAGCCCAGCCCTTCCGAGTACGGTATCGTGTTCGGGAACGATTGCGCAAATGTGGCGTAGCGGGGGAACTCGACGATGCGCAGGATCTTGTGCTGGTAAGGGCCGAAGTTTTTCGTGTAGTACTCGAGCGCTTCCTTGCTGCCGCGCACGAAGCGGTCCAGATTGTATTCATGGCCCGGGTGGTAATACACGTCGATGGCCACGTCTTGCCAGCGCTCGTGCCTGACGGCGTAGCGGGCCGACTGGAACGCGTAGAAATTCAGGATCGGCTGCTCCATCGTGTAGTGGAAGTAATGGCGGCCCTTGGCGATCCAGTCGTTGTCCAGCATGCCAGGCGCGATGGCCGTCTGGCCGTCGACGGTGCTGACGGTGGCGTCAAAGTTGATGCGGTCGGCGTCGTTGCTGACGTAATTGTCGGCCAATCCCTTCGCATCGTCGCGCGGCAAGGCCCGTTCGCGCGCCGGCAAGCCGTGTTTCTTGCGGTCGCGCGGGTCTGTCAATTCCTGCTGCGCCTGGTAGCCGATGTGCGGCAGCACGGCATTCGTGAAGAAGGTGCCGTTGGCGACCACGGGCGTGTCCTGGCCCAGGCCGAAGATGCCGCGCGGCGCATAGCGGACGTCGAAATCGAGGCCCAGGGTAGCGCCCGGCGCCAGTGGCGCGGCCAGGCGGTAGCTGTAGAAGCCCAGCTTGCCATCATCGAGGCCGGGATGCACACGCGCGTCAAAACGCAGGCGCATGGTGGAGGTCGGGTCTTGCTGCACAAAAATGTGGCTGATCGGCAGGCTGGTCTTGTTTTGCAGCACATAGCGGCCCGTGACGGCGAGGGTGCGCTGCGCCGGATAGATGGCCACGTCGAGTTTCACGTCGGTGATTCTCGGCTGCGGCGTGGCGGCAAACTTGCGGTACTGGCGCTCGACACTGGCGCGGTCCGCATCGCGGGCGAATTCGGACTTGTAATCGTTGGCCACGTGGAAGACGTAGAACAGCACCGTGCCGGTGCCGAGGAAGAGCAGGGCGCCGCCGGCAAAGCTGGCCAGTACGCCGTGCGTCAGGCCATGGCGCGCCAGGCGCAGACGGATGCGCCAGCTATCCTGCGCGCCGCGGGGCCAGAACAGCAGGGACAGCACCGTCAGCATGACGGCCGCACCGCTCCAATACAGCAAGTACCAGCGCTCGCGTAACAGATAGTGGCCGGCGCCGTTCATGGCCGAATACACGAAGTCTGGTGTGTTGCCATACAGCAGCAGCGGGTCGCCCAGGCCCAGCGAGGAAAAGCTGATGCTGGCGATGTGGTACAGAATCATGGCGAAATACGCCAGGTACTTGTGGTTGATCAATACCTGCAAAAAGATGGCCAGCACGGCGATCAGCGCGTAGGACGGCAAGTGCGACAGGAACAGCGATTCCAGGTACAGGCCGGGGTCGAGGCGGTAATAGCCCTTGAAGATCTGAATCGACATGCCGCACAGCATGATGACCAGGCTCAGCAGTGCTTGCAGGCCGACCAGCGCAAACAGTTTCGACAGCAGGGGCAGCCAGTTCGGCACGGGCAGGGCGTCGAGCATCTGATACGTGCCCGCTTCCCGTTCGCGCCATACCAGCTCGCCCGCGTAGAAGGTGGTAATGATCAGCATGAACAGGGCGAACGAAGCGTTGACCATGTCCAGCACCTTTTCCGTCACCGGATAGGTATTTGTGCCGTAGATGGAGCCCATGTCCAGCGCGCCCGCATACATGGTCAGCACGCCGGCCAGCACGATGACGACAAAATAGATGTTCTTGATGGTTTCGCGCAGGTTCAGCCAGCTCATCTTGACGAGCAGGGCGGCCAGGCTGCGCTGCGCGAAGTCCGGTGTTTCCTGCGTGGACAGCGAGGCGCTCGACAGGCGCAGCGGGACGTCGCCCTCGCTGCGGCGCTTGCCGGCGCCCGCGTCCGTCGTGGCGTGGAACTGGAAGCGCCAGTAGCCGAGCAGCAATGCCACCAGGGCGAGGCCGGACCAGATGGCGCGGTTCAGCAGGTACACGCCTTCCAAGGTCACCAGGCGCGTGTTGCGCTCCGCGTTTGGCCAGTATTCCGTCAGGCGTATCAGCGCCGTCGTGCCGAAAGGATCGATCAGGGCGGCCAGGGTCTTGTAGTCGAGGTCGCGCGCCAGCGATGGGGCCACCAGGTAGCCGATCAGCATGACTACCGAGCTGATGTACACAGGCAGCATGCGCCGCGTCAGGGCCGCGATGACGAAGAAGATGGCGCCGAAGATGAACAGGTTGGGCAGCAGCGTAAACATATACGGCATCAGGTAGGCCAGCGCCCGTTGCGGCCCCAGCCGTTCCGGATCGATGCCGGGCAGCCAGGCGCCCAGCCAGGCACCGATGACGATGCTGGAAAACACCACGGCCAGCACCAGGTAGGCGCCGAGGAAGCGGCCGAAGACATACTGGTATTTCCTGATCGGCGCGCTGAAGAAGAAATGCTGCATGCCGTATTCGAAATCCTGCTGCACCGAGCGGCCCATCATGGCGGCTACCACCACGGCGCCGAAGCAGCCCAGCAGGCTGCACGTGAACGCCAGCGAGCGGGGCGCGTTGATCAGGAACTTGCCGCCGAAACTGATGCTCGCTTCCTTGAAGACGCCGCCGGCGGCAGCCATCCACAGCATGGCCAGCGCCAGAAACATGGCGAAATACACCCAGGTGGACAGCAGCTTGAGCCGCTGTCGCGCTTCAAAGCGGGCGATGGCAAGCATGGCCGTCCCCTTAGTCGCACTGCGGGGCGACGCGGTGGCGCCCGGCAATGGTGGCGAAATACAGGTCTTCCAGGTCGCCGATGGCTTCCTCGAAGCCGTCGCCCGGGTCGTCGTCGCTGTAGACGTGGATCAAGGTGCGGCCCGACAGCAAGCGCGTGGAAATGACGGCGTGACGCTGCTGGAAGCTGGCCAGCTCCTTCTTCTCGACGAAGCGCGCCCAGATCTTGCAGCTGACTTCGTCGATCAGTTCCTGGGTCTTGCCGCACAGTAGCAAATGGCCCTTGTTGATGATGGCCATGTTGGCGCACAGGTCAGCCACGTCGGACACGATGTGGGTCGACAGGATCACCGTCTTGTCTTCGCCGATGTCGGACAGCAGATTATGGAAGCGGACTCTTTCCTGCGGGTCGAGGCCGGCCGTCGGTTCGTCGACGATGATCAGTTTCGGGTCGCCCAGCAGGGCTTGCGCGATGCCGAAGCGCTGGCGCATGCCGCCGGAAAAGCTGCCCAGGCGCTGGTGGCGCACGTCGAACAGATTGGTTTGCTGCAACAGGCCATCGACGACCTCGCGCCGGCGCGCCCGCTGCGACAAGCCTTTCAAGGTGGCGAAGTGGTCGAGCAGCTCGTAGGCCGTCACTTTCGGGTACAGGCCGAAGTCTTGCGGCAGGTAGCCCAGCATGCGGCGGATCTCGTCCTTGTCGTCGAGCACGTCGTAGTCGCCGAAGAAGATGGAGCCGGAATCGCATTCCTGCAAGGTGGCCAGCGTGCGCATCAGGGTCGACTTGCCGGCGCCATTCGGGCCCAGCAAGCCAAACATCCCGGGCGGTATCGTCAGCGACACGTTATCCAGCGCCGCCACGCCATTCGCGTAGGTCTTCGACAATTTGCGAATCTGCAATTCCATACAACTCCTAACTCATGCGTTGCAGCCCGATGGTGCAGGGCTTCTCTATGCTGGCATTGTATTGAATTTAAGACGTACTGGGCAGTTACATGCGATACACGGCATTTTCGCGTGGCCAGAGTGCAGATGGGCGGGGTGGACGGCACCCCGCTTCACCCTGGCTGGCGTGTCTAGTTGCGGAACAATACGGATTCCCGGTTGAACCACCAGCGGCACAGCATCAGCAGGGCGCCCGCGATCACCGTGGTCGAGGCCAGGATCACGCCGAACATGCGGTAATCCATGGTGCCCTTGACCAGTTCCTTCATGGCCAGCGACACGTTGGTCAGCGGCACCATGGCCCACATCCAGTTCAGCTCGACGCCGGGCAGCATGGCCGCCACCGTGGGCAGGATGACGAACAGCATCAATGGCGTGATCATGCCGGCCGCTTCCTTGTAGCTTTTCGCGTAGATCGAGATCGACAGCAGCAGCGAGGCGAAGATGGCGGCTGTCGGCACCAGCATCAGGGTCACCATGGCCAGGTCGGGCAAGCCGATGCTGCGCACCATGACGGCCATGTTGCCTTCCAGCGAACTGCCGAAGATGGCCAGCAGGGCGCCCATGCTGCCCACCATCAGCACGGCCGAGGTCATGCCCACCGTAAACAGCACGAGGAACTTGGCCAGCACGATGGCGCTGCGCGGCACGGGCGCCAGCAGCAGGGTTTCCAGCGTGCCCCGTTCCTTTTCGCCGGCGCCCAGGTCGATGGCCGGGTACATGGCCGCCGTCAGGCACACCATCAGCAGCAGATAGGGCAGCATGCCGCCGACGATGGCGCCCATCTGCTCGCGTTCGTTGGCCGTCGATTGCTTGTCGAGCACGATAGGATTGAGGGCAAAGGCCAGTTGGGCCGGGCTCAGGTTCAGGGCCGACAGCGTCCCTTCGCGCAGGCTGGCGTTATAGGTTTCGACGATCTCGCGCACCCGCTGCTGGGTCACGTCGACAGTGCTGGCGCTGTTGTAGTGCAGCACCACCTTGGCTTGTTGCTGTTGCTGCAGCGCCTCTTCGAACCGGGGCGGAATGACGACGGCAAACTTGATGGTGTCGTCGCCGATGGCGCGGCGGATATCGCCCTCGCTGGCCAGCGGCACTTCGCGCAGGTTGTGCTGCTGGGTAAAACGCGCGCTCAAGCCCGGCGAATGGTCCTTGCCGAACAGCGTGTAGCGCATTTCCGCCGTCTTGGCATTCTTGAACATATTGTTCGAGACATAGGCGAAGCCGCCAAAGATCAGCGGCATGGCAAAGATGGGTATCAGGATGGTGAAGATCAGCGTCTTGCGGTCGCGCGTGAGTTCCAGCAACTCTTTCAGATAAATGGTCCACATGGCTCAGGCTCCCTGGTTGATGACGCTGACAAAGGCGTCGTACAAGTCCGCGCTGCCGCCCAGGTGGCGCAGTTCGTTGACCGTGCCATTGAAGGCGGTGGTGCCGCGGTTGATGATGCAGACGCGGTCGCACAGCTTTTCCACCTCGTGCAGGTGGTGCGTGGAAAAGATCAGCGGCACGCGCAGCGCCTTGTAGCTGGCGATGAAGTCGAGCAGGATCTTGGCCGACATCACGTCCAGGCCCGTCGTCGGTTCGTCGAGGATGACCACCTGCGGCTCGTGCACGACGGTGCGGGCGATCGCGCACTTCTGTTTCATGCCCGTCGACAACTGATCGGCCCGCTTGCCGCCGTATTCCTCCATCTGCAGAAGTGCAAACAGTTCGTCGCAGCGGCGTTTCAGCTTGTCGGCCGGCATGCCATGCAGGCGGCCGAAATATTCCACGTTCTCGCGCGCCGTCAGGCGGCCATACAGCCCCGTCGAGCCGGACAGGAAACCGATGCTCTGGCGCGCCACCAGCGGCTGGCGCAGCACGTCGACGCCGTTGACGAGGGCGCTGCCCGCGTCCGCTTGCAAGGCCGTCGACAGCAGGCGCAGGGTGGTGGTCTTGCCGGCGCCATTCGGGCCCAGCAGGCCCAGCACTTCGCCGGGGGCGCAGCTGAAACTGACGTCGCGTACGGCGTGAAACCAGCCTTCATGTTCGCGCGGATCGCTGACGTGCACGCCCTTGCCCTTATGGGGCGGCAGGCGAAAACGTTTTGCCAGGTGCTTGACTTCAATCATGTGCTTCATCCATTCGACGGTGAAGAACGAGAGTAGCATGCAAAAAATGTAACTTGCAAGGTGGAAATATCGTTTGGTCTATTGAAAAAAACAGCATCTTCATGCAAGCTGGCCCGGTGGGCGCCGGCGGACGGCGCGGGAGAGCGCAATGCAAACGATCGATCAGGCGATGCAGGACAAGGTACTGGCCGTGGCGCGCGCCGGCATGACCAGTGCCGAAGCCATCGGTTTCTTCCGCGTCAGCCTGGGGCTGTACTACCTGGCCGGCCTGATGACGGAGGAAACCCTCGATTTCAAGCAGATCGACGCGAAGTACAACCGGTTTATCTACCACTCGATAGGTGGCGGGCACAGCATCGCCAGCGTGCTGCAATTCATGAGCGGCGAGAAAGTCTTGCGCGTGCTGCAATCGGAGCGTTTTCGCGCCGCGTTTGCCGAATACTGCCCGGACATCCCCGTGGACAGCATTTCTTTCCTGATTTCACTGAACCTGGGCGTGGCGAAAAGCCTGTCGGGCCTGGATGCCGTCGGCCCCGTGGTGGACTGGATCGAGCAGGAAAAAGCGCGCACAAGTCAATAAAGCCCCGTACACCCTGCGCGCGGCGTGGGGACTGCTGGCCGCTATCGTCCTATAATTCATGCTTTACTACTCATGAGCATAGCCACGATGACCGCGAACCGCCATTTTGACCCCCTGGATCGTTTGATTGTTGGCGCCGACAAGGCCCTGCGCGTCATGGCGGGCGTGGCCTCGGCCTCGCGCCCCACGCCGGCCGCGCATGCGCCCGATGCGGAGCTGAGTCCGGCCGAGCAGCGCCACAGTGCCGGCTTGATGCGCGTCAACCATGTGGGCGAAGTGTGCGCACAAGCCCTGTACAACTCGCAGGCGCGCTATGCGCACAGCCCGGCCATCCGCGCCCAGTTCGACGAAGCGGGACGCGAAGAGGAAGACCACCTGGCATGGACGGCGCAGCGCCTGACGGAGCTGGGCTCGCGTCTGAGCCTGCTCAATCCCCTGTGGTATGCGGGTTCGTTTGCGCTGGGCACCATCGCCGCGCGCATGGGCGACGGCCGCAGCCTGGGTTTTGTGGTGGAAACGGAACGCCAGGTGGAAGCGCACCTGGCCAGTCACCTGGAAGAATTGCCGCCGCAGGACGCCAAGTCGCGCGCCATCGTCAAGCAGATGGCCATCGACGAAGTGGAGCACGGCGCCGCCGCCCAGCGGCTGGGCGCCATCGATACCCCGGCGCCCGTGAAGGCGTTGATGGGCATCATGGGGAAAGTGATGACAAAAACGGCGTATTACTTGTAGGTCGGATTAGGCCGCAGGCCGTAATCCGACAACATTGCTGGCGTCGGCGGTGTTGTCGGATTACGCGCTGGCGCGCTAATCCGACCTACTCTTCGATAATCTCGAAGGAATGGGTAATTTCCGCCGTCTTCGCCAGCATGATCGACGCCGAGCAATATTTGTCATGCGACAAGGCCACGGCCCGTTCCACGGCCGTCGGTTTCAGGGACTTGCCCCGCACGGTGAAGTGGAAGTGGATCTTGGTAAATACTTTCGGGTCGGTGTCGGCGCGGTCGGCCTTCAGGGTCACTTCGCAGCCGCTGACGGCTTCGCGCCCGCGTTTCAGGATCAGCACCACGTCATAGGCGGTGCAGCCGCCCGTGCCCAGCAAGACCATTTCCATGGGGCGTGGCGCCAGGTTGTGGCCGCCGCCATCGGGCGCGCCATCCATGGTCACCAGGTGGCCGGAACCCGTTTCTGCCCGAAAACTCATGCCCGACGGGCCATTCCAGCTGACTTTGCATTCCATCGTACTCTCCGAAAATTGTAAGCGTTTTGTATTGTAATAGAGGAATGCCTGTCCATGTGCCGCCCGCCGGCCCGCAGCCGGCCTCGATTGCGGCTTGACGCGGCAAGGCAAAGCCGCTTATACTTGTCGGCTTTCCGTTCGCTCAGGAAAAGTAAATAAGGCAGAGTCCGCACGGCAGCATCGGCGGAACCACCATTTGAGCGTGTAATCTATTAGGAAGTCAACATGAAAACATTTTCCGCTAAAGGACATGAAGTCCAGCGCGATTGGTTCGTGGTTGACGCGACGGACAAAGTCCTCGGACGTGTTGCCAGCGAAGTGGCACTCCGACTGCGCGGCAAACACAAACCAGAATTTACTCCTCACGTCGATACCGGCGACTTCATCGTCGTCATCAACGCAGGCAAACTGCGTGTGACCGGTACCAAAGCTACTGAGAAAATTTACTACCGTCACTCTGGCTATCCAGGCGGCATCTACGAAACCAACTTCCAGAAAATGCAACAGCGTTTTCCAGGTCGCGCGCTTGAGAAAGCGGTCAAAGGCATGCTGCCTAAAGGCCCACTCGGCTACGCAATGATCAAGAAGCTGAAAGTGTACGCGGAAGGTTCCCATCCGCACGCTGCTCAGCAACCTAAAGCACTTGTTCTCTAAGGAACTGACATGATCGGTAATTACAATTATGGAACCGGCCGTCGCAAAAGTGCAGTGGCTCGGGTTTTTATCAAAGTTGGCACAGGCTTGATCGTTGTTAACGGCAAACCAGCAAACGAATACTTTTCGCGCGAAACGGGTCTGATGGTCATCCGTCAACCACTGGAACTGACCGGCAATGTCGAGCGTTTCGACATCAAAGTCAACGTCCATGGCGGCGGTGAGTCGGGCCAGGCTGGTGCAGTTCGTCACGGCATCACCCGCGCTCTGATCGACTACGATGCAGCGTTGAAACCGGAACTGGCGAAAGCCGGCTTCGTGACCCGCGATGCACGTGAAGTCGAGCGTAAAAAAGTTGGTCTGCGCAAAGCACGTCGCGCAAAGCAATTCTCGAAGCGTTAATTTCTACGCTACAGCACCTTCCGGGGTGCTGGTCGAAAAGCCGCTGGACTTCGGTCCCGCGGCTTTTTTGCATTTCAGCGGGATGCGCCGTTGCGCTGTAAAATACGCGAAAACCCGCAGGGGTAGCGTTTCCCCTCTTCTTTATGCAATCTTATGCAATCTATACACAAGGAAAGAACATGATCAAAGTTGGCATCGTCGGCGGCACTGGATACACGGGCGTGGAGTTGCTGCGCTTGCTCGCTACCCATCCAGATGTCGAGTTGACGGCGATTACCTCGCGCAAGGAAGATGGCTTGCCCGTTGCCGACATGTATCCTTCCCTGCGTGGTCACGTCAAGCTGGCGTTTTCCTCGCCGGACAAGGCGAATCTGGAACAGTGCGACGTGGTCTTCTTTGCCACCCCGCATGGCGTTGCCATGGCGCAAGCACCAGCCTTGCTGGCCGCCGGCGTGAAAGTCATCGACCTGGCTGCCGATTTCCGCCTGAAAGACCAGGCCAAGTTCGAGCAGTGGTACAAGATTCCCCATACGGCTCCCGAGCTGATCGAACAGGCCGTATATGGCTTGCCGGAACTGAACCGCGAAGACATCAAGCAAGCCAAGCTGATCGCCAACCCCGGTTGCTACCCGACCACCATGCAGCTGGGCTTTTACCCGCTGCTCAAGGCGGGCCTGGTCAACGCGGGCGGCTTGATCGCCGACTGCAAGTCGGGCGTGTCGGGCGCCGGCCGCAAGGCGGAAATCGGCATCCTGTTTTCGGAAAGCAGCGACAGTTTCAAGGCCTACGGCGTGGCCGGCCACCGCCACCTGCCGGAAACGACGGCGCAATTGCAGCGTTTCACGGATGAGAAAGTGGCGCTGACCTTCACGCCGCACCTGGTGCCGATGATCCGCGGCATGCATTCGACCCTCTACGCGCAGCTGAACAAGGATGTCAGCAATGAAGAATTGCAAGCCTTGTTCGAAGCGCAATACAAGGATGAGCCTTTCGTCGACGTGATGCCGTTCGGTTCGCACCCGGAAACCCGCTCCACGCGCGGCTCGAACATGCTGCGCCTGGCCTTGCACCGCCCTGAAGGCGGCAATACCGTCATCGTGCTGGTGGTGCAGGACAATCTGGTCAAGGGCGCGTCGGGCCAGGCCGTGCAGTGCATGAACTTGATGTTTGGCTTGAAAGAAACGGCCGGTTTGCAACACATCGCCCTGCTGCCGTAATTATCGGCGCCGCTGCTTGCGCGGGTCCGGCGCCTTTTTGCCGGACCTGTGATAAATTGGACTGCCACGTACCCCGACAGGATGACGTTCATGTTCGAGCGCAATGCGAAAAACCCCATCGACACCCTGATCGGCGCTTCCACGCGGATCGAGGGCGACCTGCTGTTTTGCGGCGGCTTGCGCATCGATGGCCATGTGCGCGGCAACGTCTCGGGCGAGCCGGGCGAGCCCACGTATGTGGTGCTGGGCGAAGCGGGCCGCATCGATGGCGAAGTGCGCTGTTCGAGCCTGGTCGTCAGCGGCGAGATCAATGGCCCCGTGTATGTGTCGGAAATGCTTGAAATCCAGCCAAAAGCCCGCATTGTAGGAGAGGTCTATTACAAAGTGCTGGAAATGCACAGCGGCGCATTGGTGCAAGGCAAGCTGAGTCGCCACGACAGCGCCGATCCCGTGCTGCACCTGGCCGTATCGGAAATGTGAGCAGGAACAACACCGTCCAGCCGCATCAGCGGCGGCCGCAGCGCGAGTTGCGCCAACAGTCTATAATGACTTAATGTTTTCTAGTAGGAGTGCCTGATATGAATGCCGTCGCTGAAATGCAAGATGTGATCCCTTCCCCTATTATCTTTACCGATAGCGCCGCCGAAAAAGTCGCGCAGCTGATCGAAGAAGAAGGCAATCCCGACCTGAAATTGCGCGTGTTCGTGCAGGGTGGCGGCTGCTCCGGTTTCCAGTATGGCTTCACCTTCGATGAAATCGTCAACGAAGATGACACCACCATGGTCAAGAACGGCGTCCAGCTGTTGATCGATTCCATGAGCTACCAGTACCTGGTCGGCGCGGAAATCGACTACAAGGATGACCTGGAAGGCGCGCAGTTCGTGATCAAAAACCCAACTGCGACGTCCACCTGCGGCTGCGGTTCGTCTTTCTCCGTTTAAGCACTAAACTGGGCAAGCAAGACAATAGCGGATCTTCGATCCGCTATTTGTGTTTCTACGCCGGCTCAGCGCGGATACAGCGCCCCCAGTACGCGTAAGCCCTGCGCACCCGTCACGGCCGGCAAGTTGCCCGGCTTGCGCTGGTTAAAACGCCAGGCCAGCCAGGCAAAGGCCAGCGCCTCGACCTGGCTGGGCGCCACGCCCAATGCTGCCGTCGATGCCACCGCCATGCCCGGCAATTCACGGGCCAGCGCCGCCATCAGGCTGGCGTTCTGCGCGCCGCCGCCACACACATACACGGTTTCCGCCCGTGCGCCGTCGCGCACGATGGCGTGCGCCAGGCTGGCGGCCGTCAGCTGGGTCAGGGTCGCCTGCACGTCGGCTGGCCTGGCTTGCGGATAGCTGGCCAGCTTGGCGCCCAGCCAGTCGGCATGGAACAGGTCGCGTCCCGTGCTTTTTGGTGCAGGCAAGTCAAAATAGGGATCGTTGAGCAATTCTGCCAGCAGGGCAGGGATGACCTGGCCCGTGGCAGCCCAGGCACCGTCGGCGTCGTAGGGCTGGCCCAGGTGCTGCAAGACCCAGCCATCCATCAATGCATTGCCGGGACCCGTGTCGTAGCCCGTCACCGTGCCGTCCGCGTGCAGTACGCTGATATTGCCGATGCCGCCGATATTGGCCAGCACGCGCGTGTGGCCCGGCAGATTGAAGATGGCCTGGTGGAAGGCGGGCACCAGCGGCGCGCCCTGGCCGCCGGCCGCCACGTCGCGGCTGCGCAAGTCGGCGATGACGTCGATGCCCGTCAGTTCGGCCAGCAGGGCCGGGTTGTTCAGCTGACGCGTAAAGCCCAGCTCCGGGCGGTGGCGGATGGTCTGGCCATGCGCACCGATGGCAGCGATGGCGTCCGGGACTATGCCCGCGTTGCTCAGAAGCATGGCGACGCAATCGGCGTAATGGCGCACGAGTCGGTTTGCCGCCAGCGCTTCGCGTTCGATTTCATTCTGGCCCGCACTTTGCAGCGCCATCAGGTCGGCGCGCAGGCTGGCGGGAAAGGGAATGTACGCGTCGCCCAGGCTGCGCGTGCCCTCGTCGGAAAAGTCGACCAGCGCACCGTCGACGCCATCGAGACTGGTGCCTGACATTAAACCGATATA
The DNA here is from genome assembly GCF_034424625.1 of Janthinobacterium lividum. Lineage (NCBI taxonomy): Bacteria > Pseudomonadati > Pseudomonadota > Betaproteobacteria > Burkholderiales > Oxalobacteraceae > Janthinobacterium > Janthinobacterium lividum. The sequence goes on from NZ_CP139976.1 coordinate 1,101,356, forward strand.
CAGCATGGGGTATTCCTTGAATGCGTCAGTGGTGAGGTGCATTGTGCCGCATTTGTGCCGGCCGCAGAAGCGCACGGGGAAAAACAAAGGCACCGGCCATTTGCATGGGCGGTGCCTTTCTTTATATGTTGCCCGAAGGCAGTGTTGCTTAGCGCGCAGCCAGTGCCGTGTCGTTCGGACGCAGCAGGGTGAAGCGGTGCATCATGTCGGCCGACACCATGCGGAAACGGCTCAGCTCGGCGGCCGTCAACGGCGCCTGGGCTTGTACGTTCAGCTTGCTTGGGTCCTGTGCCACGCCGCCGACGCGGAATTCATAGTGCAAATGGGCGCCCGTCGACCAGCCGGTGGTGCCGACATAGCCGATCACATCGCCCTGGCTGACTTTTTGACCTTTTTTCAGGCCCGAAGCGAAGCGGCTCATGTGTGCGTAGGCGGTGGAATAGTTGGCCCAGTGTTTCAGGACAACAACATTGCCATAGCCGTTTTGGCTGCCGACGGAATCGACCACGCCATCGCCCGAAGCGCGGATAGGGGTGCCGGTTGCTGCAGCGAAATCGATGCCCTTGTGCGCTTTCCAGTTGCCGGAAATCGGGTGCACGCGCATGGAGAAGCCGGACGAGATGCGGGAGAATTCGAGGGGGGATTTCAGGAAGGCTTTTTTGAGGGACTTGCCGTCGAAACTGTAGTAACCGCCGCCTTGCTTGCTGGCTGGGTCTTCGAACCAAACGGACTGGTAAGTCGTGCCGCGGTTGGTGAATTCACCGGCCAGGATGCGGCCCGCTCGGACAAATTCGCCATCTTGCCAGAATGTTTCGTAGACAACATTAAACGAGTCACCGCGTTTCAGGTCGGAGCGGAAGTCGATATTGGTGGAGAACATTTCCACGATTTGCGCGGAAATCGAGTCTGGCAGGCGGGTGCCGTCCAGGCTGGAGTCGGTGGCGGCGAACAGGGTGGAAGTAATCTTGCGCGCGTGCATTTCAACGCGGCGTTCCAGTTGGGCAGCTACTTCCGTGGCCACGAACTTGTCGCCCTTGCGGGTGATCAGGATGTTCTTGACCGATTTGTCCGTGCCGTCGACGAGCGTGGCGCGCATCCAGTTGAGGTCGCCGTTTTCGGACGTTTGCGCTTGCACGCGCTTGCCCGATTTCAGCAACATCACGCCGCGCGCGATCTTGTCGGTTTTAATGAAATTGGCGGCCGCCGCATCATCCACGCCGAGACGGGTCAGCAGGGTGGCGAGGGTATCGCCAGCGCGGACTTTTTCTTCGTGGGTGAAATTCTGGTCTACCTGTTCCATCGCGGAAATTTGCGAGGCGAGATCAGGCATTTCCAGGTTCTGGGCGATGGACGTGACCGGCAAGTCGGATGCGTCGGGCGCCATGGGCGACACAGCGACCGCGCCGAAGGCGGCCACGGCGAGCAGCACTGCGGAGGCACCGATAATGCGTGCCTTGCGTGTCGTCGTCAGCTGTGTGTACAAGCGTGAGCCTGTGATTTTATGTATAGGGTTCATGCAATCAGTTAAAATTTGCCCTTGAACGTGACCTGAACTAATGCTCTTTGTTATTGTTATTTTGGTTCGTTTTCATACGGCAAGATTGATGGGATCGAGCATTATAGCAAACTCCGCAAACCTACTACCATTTTGAGATCTACAGTCAAATTTTATGGAAATCAACACCACCGCATCGCCTACAAAGGCTAACGCCGCTCAGACCGCGCTTCCGCTGTCGGACAGAGTACAAGAAGCCCTCGCGATTACCAAGCGTGGCGTCGACGAACTCTTGATCGAAAGCGAATTTGCGCAAAAATTAGCCCGCTCCGAGAAAACCGGTGTTCCGCTGCGCATCAAACTGGGCCTGGACCCGACTGCACCCGACTTGCATCTGGGCCACACTGTCGTGCTGAACAAGATGCGCCAGCTGCAAAACCTCGGCCATCAAGTCATTTTCCTCATCGGCGACTTCACGTCCATGATCGGCGACCCTTCGGGCCGCAACGTCACGCGCCCGCCGTTGACCAAGGAACAGATCGAGATTAACGCGATGACGTATTTCGCGCAAGCATCTTTGGTGCTGGATGCCAGCAAGACCGAAATCCGCTATAACTCCGAGTGGTGCGATCCGCTGGGCGCGCGCGGCATCATCCAGCTCGCTTCCCACTACACGGTGGCGCGCATGATCGAGCGCGACGATTTCACCAAGCGCTTCCAGGGCGGCATTCCTATTTCCGTGCATGAATTCCTGTACCCGCTGATGCAGGGCTACGACTCGGTGGCCCTGAAGTCGGACCTGGAACTGGGCGGCACGGACCAGAAGTTCAACCTGCTGGTGGGCCGCGAACTGCAAAAGCAGTACGGACAGGAGCAGCAGTGTATTTTGACCATGCCTCTGCTGGAAGGTTTGGACGGCGTGGAAAAAATGTCCAAGTCGAAGAATAACTACATCGGCATCACGGAACCGGGCAACACCATGTTCGCCAAGCTGATGAGCATTTCCGACGTCATGATGTGGCGCTACTACGAGCTGCTGTCGTGGCGCTCGATCGCCGAACTGGCCCAGCTGAAGCGCGAAGTCGAGGAAGGCCGCAATCCGCGCGATGCCAAAGTTGCGTTGGCGCAAGAGATCGTTGCCCGCTTCCACTCGCAGCAGGCGGCGGAAGAGGCGCTGGCCGACTTCGTCAACCGCTCGAAGGGCGGCATCCCCGACGATATCCCGGAAGTGACGCTGGCTGGCGCACCGCTGGGCATCCCGCAATTGCTGAAACAGGCAGGCCTGTGCCCATCGGCGTCGGAAGCCATGCGCAAGATCGACCAGGGCGGCGTGCGCATCGACGGCACCGTCATCAGCGACAAGGGCTTGCAAGTGGCGGCTGGCCAGTTCGTGTTGCAAGTTGGCAAGCGCAGTTTTGCGCGCGTCACCTTGACGGCATGATCGCGCTGCTGCAGCGCGTTACGCAGGCCAAGGTCGACGTGGCCGGCGCCACCATCGGCGCCATCGATGCCGGCCTGATGGTGCTCGTGTGCGCGGAGCGGGGCGATACGGAGAAGGAAGCGGACGCCCTGCTTATAAAACTGCTGGGCTATCGCGTGTTTGCCGACGAGGCGGGCAAGATGAACCGCAGCGTGACGGACGTGGCCGGCGGCTTGCTGCTGGTACCGCAGTTTACGCTGGCGGCCGACACCAAGTCCGGCACGCGCCCGTCGTTTACGCCGGCGGCCGCGCCGCAGGACGGCTTGCGCCTGTTCACGCATTTCGTGGACCAGGCGCGCAGCCGTCACGCGACCGTGCAAACGGGACAGTTCGGCGCCGACATGCAGGTGTCGCTGACGAACGACGGGCCCGTCACCTTCTGGCTGCAAGTAAACGCAAAGCAATAACTAAAAAATATAAAGAGGAGCAAGCGATGAAATTGTGGAGCGAGACGTTTCGTGATGGCGGCCTGATGCCGGCCGACCATGCCTTTGCCGAGATCGATCCGGCCAGCCGCGTGCGCCTCGCCGGCAACCGCAATCCTCATCTGGCCTGGGACGAGGTGCCCAACGGCACCGAGTCGCTGGCCCTGTTCTGCATCGACCCCGATGCGCCGCAAGACGCCAGCCTGGCCAACCGCGATGACCAATCGCTGCCGCTGACGGCGCCGCGCGGCGCCTTTTATCACTGGAGCTTGCTTGATATTCCCCTGGCCATGCGGGTTATTGCCGCTGGCGAGTTTTCCAGCGGCATCACGCCGCGCGGCAAGCCTGCCGCCAGCGGCGGTGCGTTGCCACTGCGCCAGGGCCTCAACGACTATACGGCCTGGTTTGCCGGCGATGCCGCCATGGCCGGGGACTATTACGGCTATGATGGCCCGTGCCCGCCGTGGAATGACGAGCGCATCCACCATTATATTTTTCGCCTGTACGCGCTCGACGTGCCGCGCCTGGCGCTGCCCGAGCGTTTCACGGGGCAGCAAGCCCATGCAGCCCTGTACGGCCACATCCTCGACGAAGCCCAGCTCGTCGTCGCCTATTCGCTTAACCCCGAATTGGCACTTACCCTGAAGAAATAAAGCATGAGCACCACGATTTTACTGATACGCCATGGCGAGACGGCCTGGAATGCGGGCCGCCGCCTGCAGGGCCATATCGACATCGCCCTGAACGAGGCGGGCCTGGCGCAAGCGGGGGCGCTGGGGCAGGCGCTGGCGGACGAACCGCTGGCCGCCATCATCGCCAGCGATCTGCAGCGCGCGCAGCAGACGGCGCAAGCCGTGGCCGACGTGAAAGATTTACCCGTGCAAACGGATTCCTTGCTGCGCGAGCGCTGCTATGGCGCCTTCGAAGGCTTGCTGTATGCGGACATCGCCGCGCGCTATCCGCACGAATATGCACAGTGGCAATCGCGCCAGATCGATGCCGTGATGCCGTCGGGCGAGCGCCAGGCCGAAAGTTTCCGCCAGTTCTATGCGCGCGCGAACGGTGCCATCGCCCGCTGGGCCGGGAAATATGACGGCCAGACGATCGCCATCGTGGCCCACGGCGGCGTGCTCGAATGCGCCTACCGCGAGGCGGTCGGCATGACGCTCGACAGTCCGCGCGACTTCCAGGTCAAAAATGCCAGCGTCAACCGCTTTTCTTACGCGGACGGCAAGCTGCATTTGGTGCATTGGGGAAATATCGAACATTTGAGCGCGCCCGCGATGGACGAGCTGGGCTAAGAGCCGGACGAACCGACGGACGGGCTCGCCGAGCCTCTGTTTTGCTGTGCTGCACAAGCGCGGCGCCCGCCCAAGCGCACTGAAGCAAAAAAATAGTGCTTATTAATTAGGCAGGGAATCGGTTAAAATAGCAGGTTCCTCCGTCCATTCCAGGTTCTTCAGTGCAAATCGGCCCTCACATTCTGCGCAACAACGTTTTCGTCGCTCCCATGGCGGGTGTGACGGATCGGCCTTTCCGCCAGTTGTGCAAGCAGTTGGGTGCCGGCTACGCCGTGTCGGAAATGGCGGCGTCGAATCCGCGCCTGTGGGCGACGGAAAAAAGCTCGCGCCGCACGGACCACGAAGGCGAAATGGAGCCGAAGGCCGTGCAGATCGCCGGCGCCGATCCGCAAGACCTGGCCGACTGCGCCAAGTTCAATGTGGACCGGGGCGCGCAGATCATCGACATCAACATGGGTTGCCCCGTCAAAAAAGTGTGCAACAGCTGGTGCGGTTCGGCCCTGTTGCAAGATGAAAGCCTCGTCGAAAAGATCTTGCACGCCGTCGTCAATGCCGTCGATGTGCCCGTCACCCTGAAATTCCGCACGGGCTGGAACCGTTCCAACAAGAATGCCCTGACCATCGCCCGCATCGCCGAGCAAGCCGGCATCCAGATGCTGACTTTGCACGGCCGCACGCGCGCCGATGGCTACAAGGGTGATGCCGAATATGAAACGATTGCCGCCGTGAAAGCATCGGTGGGTATCCCCGTGGTGGCTAACGGCGACATTACCAGTCCTGAAAAGGCCCGCTTTGTGCTGGATCAAACGGGGGCCGATGCCGTCATGATCGGCCGCGCGGCGCAGGGCCGGCCGTGGATTTGCCGTGAAATCGACCATTTCCTGCGCACCGGCACCTTGCTGCCGGCGCCGTACGTGGATGAAGTGCGTACCCTGATGGACGAGCATTTACGCGCCCATTACGCATTTTACGGCGAATTCCTCGGCGTGCGCACGGCACGCAAGCACATCGGCTGGTATGTCAAGGATATGGAAGGCGGCGAAGCGTTCCGCCAGCAAATGAACTTGCTGGAATCGACGGACGCGCAATTGCTGGCCGTCGATCAATTTTTTGAGTCGCAATGGAAATTTGGCGAACGGTTACAATACCGCCTCTCCGAATCCAGTGAAAGTGGCCTGATCGATGTGATCAAACCTGTGGCCACGGCAGCATGAGCAGATAGCAAGGCAGTGATATAAGTTATAAGCAATAGTGACAAGCAAGAGTGATCAGCAGTACAAGGGCGAGCGCCTATACAGAGCGTCATGCAATATTAATTACAACACCGAGGCAAGAGGGCAGCACGCGGACCGCATGGGCGGCGCGGCGCCGGATTGCCAGGTGTTCAGCCGGTTGAAGCATAAAAATGAGCAAAGAAAGCATTCAGGAAGTCGTACAGAAAAGTCTAGAAGATTACTTCAATGACCTGGGCGAACAGCAAGCATCGAATATCTATGACATGGTCGTGCTGACCGTGGAAAAGCCCATCCTGGAAGTCGTGATGACACGCGCCGATGGCAACCAGTCGCACGCCGCGCAGATGCTGGGCATCAACCGCAATACCCTGCGCAAGAAATTGCAGGAGCACGGTTTGCTGTAATGCCGGCATGCAAGTGACGCCAAGATTTGAATCCGCCGCAGCCCGGCACCGGGCCTGCGCCATTCGCCAAGAACACTTAACCACCTAGCCACAGCCATGATCAAACAAGCTCTCCTCTCCGTTTCCGACAAGACCGGCGTTCTCGAATTCGCCCGCGCCCTGTCCGCCCTCGGCGTCAACCTCCTGTCCACCGGCGGCACCGCCAAATTGCTGGCTGACAACGGTGTTCCCGTCACGGAAGTTGCCGATTACACGGGTTTCCCGGAGATGCTCGATGGCCGTGTGAAGACCCTGCACCCGAAAGTGCACGGCGGTATCCTGGCGCGCCGCGATTTCCCTGAGCACATGTCGAAACTGGTCGAGCACGACATGCCGACCATCGACATGGTGGTGGTCAACCTGTACCCGTTCCAGGGCACGGTCGCCAAGGCCGATTGCACCCTGGAAGATGCGATCGAAAATATCGATATCGGTGGCCCGACCATGCTGCGTTCGGCAGCCAAGAACCACAAGGACGTGGTTGTCATCTGCGACCCGACCGACTATGACGTGGTGCTGGCGGAAATGCGTGCGGCCGACGGCAAGGCAGGCGACGTCAGCTACGATACCAAGTTCATGCTGGCGAAGAAAGTCTTTGCGCACACGGCGCAATACGATGGCGCCATCACCAACTACCTGACCAGCCTGGGTCCGACGAAAGTGCACGCCGAGCGCGGCGCCTATCCGCAAATCTTGAACGTTGCCTTTGAAAAAGTGCAAGACATGCGCTACGGTGAAAACCCGCACCAGAGCGCCGCCTTCTACCGCGACCTGGTCGCCACCGATGGCGCGCTGGCCAACTACCGCCAGCTGCAAGGCAAGGAATTGTCGTATAACAACATCGCCGACGCCGATGCTGCCTGGGAATGTGTGAAGAGCATGGGCGGTTTCGAGCAAAGCGCCGCCTGCGTCATCGTCAAGCACGCGAATCCATGCGGCGTCGCCCTGGGCAAGAATGCGGCGGAAGCGTATGCGCGCGCCCTGCAGACGGACCCGACCTCGGCATTCGGCGGCATCATCGCGTTTAATACCGAACTGGATGGGGCCACGGCCGGCGAAATCGCCAAGCTGTTCGTCGAAGTGCTGATCGCCCCGTCGTTCTCCGCGGAAGCGAAACAGATTCTGTCGAGCAAGCAAAACGTGCGCATGCTGGAAATCCCGCTGGGCAGCGGCGTGCACGCCATGGACTTCAAGCGCGTCGGTGGCGGCTTGCTGGTGCAATCGCCGGACGCGAAAAACGTCGGCATCGGCGACTTGCGCGTGGTCAGCAAGCTGCAGCCTACGCCGCAGCAACTGGCCGACCTGATGTTCGCCTGGAAAGTGGCGAAATTCGTCAAGTCGAACGCCATCGTCTTCTGCGGCAATAACATGACCCTGGGCGTGGGCGCTGGCCAGATGAGCCGTATCGACTCGGCCCGCATCGCTTCCATCAAGGCGCACAACGCCGGCCTGTCGCTGACGGGCTCCGTCGTGGCGTCGGACGCCTTCTTCCCGTTCCGCGACGGCCTCGACGTTGTCGTCGACGCGGGCGCCACCTGCGTCATCCACCCGGGCGGCTCCATGCGCGACCAGGAAGTGATCGATGCGGCGGACGAGCGCGGCGTCGTGATGCTTTACACGGGCACGCGTCACTTCCGTCATTGATAATTGAACCCAACGGCAATGACCGGGGTCGGACCCTGAGGGTCCGACCCCAGATGTTGTTTTGGGTTGCTGCGACACAATACGGCAGGCACCGGTTATTCACCGGTGCCTGCCGTATTCATTATAGAATCTGGCGATGATTATTCTTGGCATCGATCCTGGCCTGCGCACGACCGGCTTTGGGGTCATTGAAAAACACGGCAACAAGCTGCGCTATATCGCGTCGGGTACCGTCAAGACGGGTTCCGAAGGGGAATTGCCGCCGCGCCTGAAGGTCATCCTGCAGGGCGTGAGCGAAATCGTCGGCACCTACCAGCCCGATTGCGCGGCCATCGAAAAAGTGTTTGTCAACGTCAATCCCCAATCGACCTTGCTGCTGGGCCAGGCGCGCGGCGCGGCTATTTGCGCGCTGGTCAACGCCGACCTGTCGGTGGCCGAATACACGGCGCTGCAAGTGAAGCAGGCCGTCACGGGCCATGGCAAGGCGGCCAAGGAGCAGGTGCAGGAGATGGTGTCGCGGCTGCTGTCCTTGCCAGGCTTGCCCGGCACGGATGCGGCCGATGCCTTGGGCGTGGCCATTTGCCACGCCAACAGCATCGATGCGCTGGCCATGATCGGTGCGCTGGCGCCCCAGCTGCAGGGGCTGCGCATGAAGCGCGGCCGTTTAGTGGGATAGCTGCATGGCCCTCATATATATACACAACATTAGGAACACGCGATGATAGGCCGTCTCTCCGGTATTTTGCTTGAAAAGAATCCGCCACAATTGCTGGTCGATTGCCAGGGCGTCGGCTATGAAGTCGACGTGCCGATGAGCACGTTTTACAACCTGCCCCACGTGGGCGAAAAAGTCGTGCTGTTCACACACCAGGCCATCCGCGAAGATGCGCACCTGTTGTTTGGCTTCGGCAATGCAGCCGAGCGCGCCGTGTTCCGCCAGTTGATCAAGATCACGGGCGTGGGCGCGCGCATGGCCTTGTCTATCCTCTCGGGCATGACGATTGCCGACCTGGCGCAAGCCATCACCCTGCAGGATTCCGGCCGCCTCGTGAAAGTGCCGGGCATCGGCAAGAAAACGGCCGAGCGCCTGTTGCTGGAATTGAAGGGCAAGCTGGGTGCGGACATTGGCGCCGGCGGCGCGCACGCGGCGCCGGATGCGCAATCGGATATTTTGAATGCCCTGGTTGCGCTCGGCTATTCGGACAAGGAAGCGCTGGCCGCCGTGAAAAACGTGCCGGCCGGCAGCGGCGTGTCGGACGGCATCAAACTGGCGCTGAAAGCGCTGTCGAAAGGCTGATAGGGCATGAGCATCCAGACCGACAGCTTCACGGAACAGCGCATCATCGACGCGGCCCCCATCTCGCACAACGAAGAGGCCATCGAACGGGCCTTGCGCCCCAAGCAGCTCGACGAGTATGTGGGGCAGGAAAAAATCCGCGACCAGCTCGAGATTTTCATTACGGCTGCGCGCCAGCGCAAGGAAGCGCTCGACCATACTTTGCTGTTCGGCCCGCCGGGCCTGGGCAAGACGACCCTGGCGCACATCATCGCGCGCGAAATGGGCGTCAATTTGCGCCAGACCTCCGGTCCCGTGCTGGAGCGCCCGGGCGACCTGGCGGCGATCCTGACGAACCTGGAAGCGAACGATGTCCTGTTCATCGATGAAATCCACCGCCTGTCGCCCGTCGTGGAAGAGATTTTGTATCCGGCGCTTGAGGATTATCAGATCGATATCATGATCGGCGAAGGCCCGGCCGCCCGTTCCGTAAAACTCGACCTGCAGCCGTTTACATTGGTCGGTGCCACCACGCGCGCCGGCATGCTGACCAATCCGCTGCGCGACCGCTTCGGCATCGTGGCGCGCCTGGAGTTCTATAACACGGGCGAATTGACGAAGATCGTCACGCGCAGCGCGGCCTTGCTGAAAGCACCGATCGACCCGGAAGGCGCGATTGAAATCGCCCAGCGCGCGCGCGGCACGCCTCGCATCGCCAACCGCCTGCTGCGCCGCGTGCGCGATTTTGCGGAAGTCAAAAGCAATGGCGAGATCACCAAGGTGGTGGCCGACCGCGCGCTGGCCATGCTCGACGTCGATTCCGCCGGTTTCGACGTGATGGACCGCAAGCTGCTCGAAGCCGTGCTGTTCAAGTTCGGCGGCGGCCCCGTCGGCATTGGGAATCTGGCGGCAGCCATCGGCGAAGCGGCCGATACCATCGAAGATGTGCTGGAACCGTATCTGATACAGCAAGGTTTCCTGCAGCGCACGCCCCGTGGCCGTGTCGCCACGCCGGCCGCCTACCTGCACTTTGGCGTCAGCGCCCCGCGCATGGGCCCGGGCGGCGAAGCGTGGGAACTGTGATGGCGGAAGGCAGCCAGCAGACCACGCCGGGCATGCAGATATGGATCGACGCTGATGCCTGTCCCGTCGTCATCAAGGAAATCTTGTATCGCGTGGCCGACCGCCTGGAATTGCCGCTCACCCTGGTCGCCAACCAGGGCTTGCGCGTGCCGCCCTCGCGTTTTATCCGCACCGTGCAAGTGCCGTCCGGCGCGGACGTGGCTGACCAGGAAATCGTGCGCTTGTTGAGTCCCGGCGACCTCGTCATCACGGGCGATATCCCGTTGGCTGCCGACGTGCTGACGAAGGGTGGTTTTGCGCTGAACCCGCGTGGCGAGTTTTACACGAAGGACAATATCGCCCAGCAACTGACGATGCGCGCTTTCATGGAAGAATTGCGCAGCGGCGGTGTCGACACGGGCGGTCCGGCCGCCTTCAGCCAATCCGACCGGCAACAGTTTGCCAATAGCCTGGACCGGCATCTGAGCAAGCACCACCGCAAGCCGGCCCCGGCGCAGTAAGCGGTGGACGAAAAAAACGTGGACGAAAAAAAACCGGCGCAAGCCGGTTTTTTTATGTGCATGTAACTTAGCGTGCAACTTTGCGCGTGCCTACCACTTCCACCGTCACGCGGCGGTTCTTGGCGCGGCCGGCGGCACTCGTGTTGTCGGCCACCGGTTGCGTTTCTCCCTTGCCTTCCGTGTAGACGCGGCTCGTCTCGACACCTTGCGCCACCAGATAGGCCTTGACGGCTTCGGCGCGGCGCTGCGACAGTTTCTGGTTGTAGGCGTCGGAGCCGACGGCATCCGTATGGCCGACCGTGACGATCACTTCCAGGTCCATGCCCGTCAATTGACCGAGCAGCTGGTCCAGTGCGGCTTTGCCTTGCGGCTTGAGCGTCGATTGATCGAAATCAAACAACGCTTCCGAGGCAAACGATACTTTTTCCGCTACGGGGACAGGCGCCGGTGCGGCCACGATGACAGGTGCCGGCATGGCGACGACAGGGGCGACTTCGGGCGCCGGCTGGTAGGCGGGCGTGGCGCTGGCCGGGCGGCCCAGTTTATACACGAGGCTGACGGAATACAGGTCCGCATCGCCGCGGTTGCCGACGGCATCGTTCAGGCGATAACGCTCGACTTCGCCGCGCAGGGCCAGCGCTTCGCTGAACTTGTATTCCAGGCCGAGGCCCAGCTTGGCATTGAGTTTGCGCTCGCTGGCATGGGTATTGGTCGAACCCAGCAGGCGGTTACCGCTGAACTCCGTGTTGGTCTTGGTGTAGTGCATGCCGACACGGCCCAGTAATGACAGGCGCTGCGACAGCGGCAGCTGGCCCAGCAGGTCCAGGTTCACGCCGCGAAACGCTGCTTGTCCGTTCAGCACGCCGTTGCCGCTGGTGGTCGACTTGAAATCGAACTTGCCCAGGTCAAAGTAACCGGCTTCCACGGCGACATACTGGTTCAGTTGGCGGCCGACAAACAGCTTATAGCCGGTGTCGCGCTGGTCCTTGCTGAAGCCGGTGACGGTTTCGCCGTTGGCGGCCAGGCTGGTGCGCAGGCGCGGTTCGTCGATGGTGGCGCGCGACTGGCCCACGCCCGCGCCGATGTACCAGGCGCTGTTGGCCCAGTCCGGGTTGATGAAAGTGTTGTCCTGCGCCTGCGCCGATTGCGCCGCCAGCAAGGCGCCGGCCATGACGCTCAGGGCGCCCAGTGTGTGTGCGATAGTCATCGTCATGTCCCGATTATTTGGTGATCTGGTTGTTGCGCAGGGTAACGGCGGCAGCCGTCAGCACGCGGCCATTGAGCAGGGTCGTGTTGTCGCCCACCGTGATGGCGGCCGACTGGCCCAGGATATTGCCCTTGAAGACGCTGTTCGCGGCCAGGGTGGTCGGGCCGACGGGCAGCCAGCTGACGTTGTCGGCCGTGGCGCCGTTATTCAGGGAAACTACCGAATTGACGGTCGAGTCCAGGGTCAGCGCCGTGCGGAAGATGTACACGCCGGGACCGTTCAGTGTCAGCGTACCGGTAATGCTGATGGCACCGGCATAGCAATACACGCCGGGGCCGAAGGTCTGGCCACCGAGGTCGATGCCGCCGGCAAAGGTGACGTCGCAAGTCCGGCTATTGCCGTCCGTGATCGCCGCTTGCAAATCCGTCATGGCGCCGGCCAGGATGGCGCCCGACTTGTAGTTGGTAAAGCCGGCCGCCTGGGTCGGATCGGTGGTCTGCGAAGGCGCACCGACGTCGCCCGTGATCAGGGTGGTGCCGCCCGAGTTGTTCGTGATCGAGGTGCCGGCCAGTACGCCGAACGGCGCCGCGCGGCCCAGGATGATCGGATTGAGGACGGGCGGGATGGCGACGGCCGTGACTGTCAGCAACGCGCTGCCCGACTGGCCGCCGGCCGTGGCCGTGATGCTGCTGGTGCCGGCGGCGATGCCGGTGGCGACGCCCGTGTTCAGTACGCTGGCGTTGGCAACGGTGCCCGACGTCCAGGCGGCGCTGTTGGTGACGATGGCGTTCGAGCTGTCCGAATACGTTGCGGTGGCAATGAATTGCTGTTGGGCACCAACAGCGATGCTGGCCGTGGCTGGCGTGACGGCGATGCTGACCAGGGTGAGGGCAGGTACGGTCACGGTGGTGCTGGCCGTCTTGCCGTTGAAGCTGGCATTCATGACGCTGGTACCAAAGGCAACGCCGGTGACGAGGCCGCCGCTGGCGACGGTGGCCGAGACGGGCGTGACTGAAACGAAGGTGCTGCCGGTCGTGACGTCCACGCTGCTGCCATCCGAATACGTGGCAAGGACGGCCAGCTGGCGCGTCGCGGCGGCCGGGATGACGGGGTTTTGCGGCGTGACGGCGATAGCCAGCAGGGTCGCTGGCGTGACGGTCAGCACGGTGCTGGCTGTCAAGGTGCCCGTGGTAGCCGTGATCTGTGTCGTGCCGGCAACCTTACCCAGCGCCAAGCCGCCAGCGGCGATGCTGGCCGTGGTAGGGCTGGCCGAAGCAAAGGTCGACACGGCCGTGACGTCGCGCGTGGCGCCGTCGCTGAAGCTGCCGGTCACCGTGAATTGCTGTGTTGCGGCGATGGCGATGGATGGCGCGAGCGGCGTGATGGCGATCGCCGTCAAGGTGGCCGGCGAGACGGTCAGCTGGGCCGCCGCGCTCTTGCCGCCGAACGCGGCGCTGATGCTGCTGCCGCCGGCAGCGATGCCGGTACTCAAGCCTGTGGCGCTATTGACTGTCGCACTGGCTGGCGTGGCCGACGTCCAGGCCGACTTGGCGCTGACGTCTTGCGAGGAGCCGTCGCTATACGTGGCGATGGCCGTGAATTGCTGGCCCGCGCCGATGGCGACCGTGGCCGTGGCTGGCGTGACGGCCAGGCTGGACAAGGTGGCAGCCGGCAAGCCGAGGATGGGATCGCGTCCCTGGTCGCCGCCGCCACAGCCGGCCAGGGCGGCCATGGCCAGCAGACCTGCCGAGACGAGCAGCGGGTTCAGATATCGCTTGAAGAGATTCATATAATTCCTTTGTGCATGGCAGTCATTGCCGGGCATCCGCGGATGAGGTCATCCGGCAGAGCCATGCCGCCTTTCGCTACAGGGCGATGGCGTCACAGGCATGCACTATTTCATTTAGGAAACTGAAGGTATGTGCGCTGGCACGCTTAGCTTGTCTTTGACGGGGAATGGGTTCAAAAGGGAACGATTCGGCCTGAAAAACAACGGCCGTGTGCGGAAAGCAGGCACAAAAAAGCCGGCGCAGGGCCGGCTTCGACAGGGCGGGGCGGTTGCTTACTCTTCGCGCACCCACGTTTGCGAGCGGCCAAACATCGGCACGCCGACATAGCCGCGCACTTGCAGCTTGGTGCCGCCTTCCGTCAGTTCTGCCTTGCTCTTGTAGACCTTGCCGGTGGCCGGGTCCGTGATTTCGCCGCCCGTCCATTCCTTGCCGTCATATTTCAGGCCGGACAGGATCACCAGGCCGATGATGGGCTGGTCCTTGTTGGCGCCCGTGCACTTGTCGCACTTGGGATTTTGATCTTCATTCGGGCCACGGAACAGCTTTTCGATCTTGCCTTGCAAGACACCATTGTTTTCCGTGATGACAACGAGGGATTTCGGCTTGCCGCTGGCGTCATCGATGGTTTTCCACGTGCCGACGGGGGTATAGTTGCCGTCGCGCGCGGTGGCGCTGCCGGCGATGGCCAGGGCGGCCACCAGTACGCTTGCTTTGAATAGTTTATGCATCGCTAGTCTCCTGTGGTTTTTTTGATCTGTTACGAAACAGTATAGATACCAAGGCAAGACCAGCAGTGCTGCGCGGCGTCAGGAGATGACGCCGCGCAATCCTTCCAAACTTGCCTTATGCGCTGGCTAGTTTAGCAAACTGTTCGCGCAGTTTTTCAATTGTCGCCGAAAAACTGAGCAAACGCTCGTTTTCTTGCGCAACGATGGCGGCAGGGGCGCGCGCAACAAAGCTTTCATTGCCCAACTTGCTGTTAACCTTGGCAATTTCCGCTTCGATGCGGGCGATTTCCTTGCCCAGGCGCTCGCGCTCGGCGGCCACGTCGATTTCCACTTTCAGCATCAGCTTGGTGGTGCCGACGATGGCGACGGCCGCTGGCGAGTCCGGCAGCGCATCGACGATCTGCACTTCAGCCAGCTTGCCCAGCGACTGGATGTACGGTGCGTACGACGCCAGCGCGGCTTTTTCCGTGGCATTGCCCGCTTCGACGATCAGCGGCACGCGCACGGAAGGCGAGATCTGCATTTCGCCGCGCAGGTTGCGCGTTGCGTCCGTCAAGGCTTTCAGCTGCTGCATCCACGCTTCCGCGCTTTCATCGATCTTCTCGGTGTTGGCGATCGGATACGGCTGCATCATGATCGAATCGCCCTCTGGCTTGAGCGTCTTGCCGGCCAAAGGCGCCACCGTTTGCCACAACGCTTCCGTAACGAACGGGATGATCGGATGGGCCAGGCGCAGCACGACTTCCAGCACGCGCAGCAGGGTGTGGCGGGTGGCGCGCTGCTGGCCTTCCGTGCCCTGTTGCACTTGGACTTTCGCGACTTCCAGGTACCAGTCGCAATACTCGTCCCAGACAAATTTGTAGATGGTGGCGGCGATATTGTCGAAACGGAAGTCTTCAAAGCCCTTGGCCACGTCCAGTTCCGCCTTTTGCAGCAGGGAAATAATCCACTTGTCCGCTTGCGACAGGTCGGCGTCATTCGGCGTGCAGTCCTTGCCTTCCGTATTCATCATGACGAAACGGGTGGCATTCCACATCTTGTTGCAGAAGTTGCGGTAGCCTTCGCAGCGGCCCAGGTCGAAATTGATGTTGCGGCCCAGCGATGCATAGCTGGCCATGGTGAAGCGCACGGCGTCCGTGCCATAGGCGGAAATGCCTTCCGGGAATTCCTTGCGCGTTGCCTTGGTGATCTTTTCCGCGTCGCGCGGGTTCATCAAGCCCGTGGTGCGCTTGACGATCAAGCCTTCCAGGTCGATGCCGTCGATCAGGTCGATCGGGTCCAGCGTGTTGCCCTTCGACTTGGACATCTTCTGTCCCGTCGAATCGCGCACGAGGCCGTGCACGTAGACGGTTTCAAACGGCACCTTGCCCGTGAAGTGCGCCGTCATCATGACCATGCGCGCGACCCAGAAGAAGATGATGTCGAAACCCGTCACCAGCACGGACGATGGCAGGAAGGCTTTCATGTCCGGCGTTTCTTCCGGCCAACCCATGGTCGAGAACGGTACGAGCGCCGACGAGAACCACGTGTCGAGCACGTCGTCGTCGCGTTTCAACGGGCCCGTGCTGCCGGCCGCCTGCGCCTTGGCGATGGCTTCCGCTTCCGTCTTGGCCACGAAGATATTGCCGGCATCGTCGTACCACGCCGGGATTTGATGGCCCCACCACAGCTGGCGCGAGATGCACCAGTCCTGGATGTTGTTGAGCCACTGGTTGTAGGTGGTGCTCCAGTTTTCCGGCACAAACTTGATTTCGCCGCTGGCGACCTTGTCCAGCGCCGTTTCCGCGATCGACTTGCCTGGGAAGAAGGTGCCTTCCGGGGCCGGTTTGCTCATGGCGACGAACCACTGGTCCGTCAGCATCGGCTCGATGACGACGCCCGTGCGGTCGCCGCGCGGCACCATCAGCTTGTGCGGCTTGACTTGTTCCAGCAAGCCTTGCGCGTCGAGGTCGGCGACGATCTGCTTGCGCGCGGCGAAGCGGTCCATGCCGCGGTAGGCTGCCGGCGCGTCGTCCGTGATCTTCGCGTCCAGGGTCAGGATGACGATCTGCGCCAGCTTGTGGCGCTGGCCCACGGCGTAATCGTTCATGTCGTGCGCCGGGGTGATCTTCACGCAGCCGGTGCCGAATTCCTTGTCGACGTATTCGTCGGCGATGATGGGGATTTCGCGGTCCGTCAGCGGCAGTTTCAGCATCTTGCCCACCAGCGCCGTGTAGCGCTCGTCCGTTGGATCGACGGCCACGGCCACGTCGCCCAGCATGGTTTCAGGACGGGTCGTGGCCACCGTCAGGAAACCGCTGCCGTCGGCCAGCGGGTACTTGATGTACCACATGGAACCGTCTTCTTCCTCGGACACCACTTCCAGGTCGGACACAGCCGTGCCCAGCACGGGGTCCCAGTTGACGAGGCGCTTGCCGCGGTAGATCAGGCCTTGCTCGAACAGGCGCACGAAGACGTCGGTGACGACTTTCGAGCGCGGTTCGTCCATCGTGAAGTATTCGCGCTGCCAGTCGGCCGAGGCGCCCAGGCGGCGCATCTGGCCAGTGATGATGGAACCGGATTTTTCTTTCCATTCCCACACTTTTTCCACGAATTTCTCGCGGCCCAGGTCATGGCGCGAAATCTTTTGCGCGTCCAGCTGGCGTTGCACGACGATCTGCGTGGCGATGCCCGCGTGGTCGGTGCCGGGTATCCAGGCCGTGTTGTGGCCCAGCATGCGGTGGTAGCGGGTCAGGCCATCCATGATGGTCTGGTTGAACGCATGGCCCATGTGCAGGGTGCCGGTGACGTTCGGCGGCGGCAACTGGATGCTGAAGGAAGGTTTTCCCGCATCGAGGGTGGCGGTGAAGTAACCGCGCTGCTCCCACTCGGTGCGCCAGAATTGTTCAATGTCGGCGGGCTCGAAAGACTTGGCTAATTCCATGATTTGGCGTGTGATTGGCAAAAGGAACCATTATAGATGACGCGGCATCGCCTGCAGCGTGGCAAGCCGCCTTTTTCAGTGTTTTGGCGGCTTTGCGGGCCGTTGACGGGCAACAGAACGGGGATAAAAGCGCTGCCGATGTTATAATGCCGGCCTTGGCGCCTCCTGCCCTATCTTTGCGGACGGCGCCAGCGGGCGCAGTTGTATCAAAGTTTCACTCCAACTCTCGTCCGCGTCACCCGGCCAGCGCATCTGCGATGCCAGCCACTTTCAGAGCGTCCCCTGCGGGCTGGGCGCCTGAGCCACGCGCACCGCCAGCGGTGCACCATTCACGGCGGAATCAAGGCGGCTCGTCATTGCACGCCGCTGCCGCCACAGCTTAGCCAGGAATGTTGTTATCTGGCCCGTCGTCTTTCGATACGGCATGTTCCACAGCGCCTGGCCGCTGTGGCTATGCCATGGCCGCGCGCTTTCCCGGTTTTGCCTGCATAAGGAAACCAGCATGAAAAAACTCTCGATCAGTGTCGGCCTCGTTTCGACCATCGCCACCCTGGGCGCCTTGCCTGCCGCCCATGCCCAGTCCTCCGTCAACGTGTATGGCTTGATGGATGCGGGCCTGGTGCAGGAAGGCGGCGTCAGCAAGCTCACCAGCGGCGTGTCGGCCGGCTCGCGTCTGGGCTTGCGCGGCACGGAATCCCTGGGTAACGGCTTGCAAGCCGTGTTCACGCTGGAAGCGGGTGTCTTGAGCGACACGGGCCGCTCGGACCAGGCAGGCCAGTTGTTTGGCCGCCAGGCGTTTGTCGGCATCGACAGTCCGCTGGGCATGCTGACCGTGGGTCGCCAGTACAACCTGCAGAGCCAGGCGCTGACCGACGTGGCCGATCCGTTCGAGGGCGGCATGGCGGGCGCGTCGACCAACCTGGCCGGCTATTCGGCCACGCGCATCGACAATACCGTGCGCTACACCTCGCCCGAGCTGCGCGGCGTCACGGCCACGGTCATGGTCGGTTTTGGCGAACACACGGGGATTGCGGCGGACCAGCGTTCGCTGGGCCTGGCCCTCGGCTATGTCAACGGTCCATTGACCTTGCGCCTGGCGCGCCAGAGCCGTGCCGGCGAGCTGGGCAAGGCCGACGTGAACAACACGATATTGGCCGGTAATTACAACTTTGGCGTGGCCACGGCGTTTGCCGGTTATGGCCGCAACACGGGCGATGGCAGCAGCATGTTCTTTGCCGAGAATCCATACGGCGCGGCGCAGGCGCCGGCCCAGTCCACCGACAGCCGCGACGCCATCGTCGGCGTGTCCGTGCCGCTCGGCGCGGCGACCTTGCTGGCCTCGTATGTGCGCAAGGATGACCGCGACGCGGCCAACCGCGATGCGCAGCAGCTGGCCATCGGCGCCACGTATGCCTTGTCCAAGCGCAGCAAGGTGTATGTTGCCTACGCGCACATCCGTAACCGCAACGATGCCGCCTACATGGTGGGCAATGCCACCGAAGTGGGCAGCGGCAACCGCGCCTTCAACGTCGGCCTGCGCCACGCGTTTTAAACCGTCACGCTAGGCGGGCAGCATGCTGCCTTCGTGCAGCAGCGCTTCGAAGGCGGGGGCGGCGAGTGGGCGGCTGAACAGGTAGCCCTGCATCTGGTCGCAGCCTTGCTGGCGCAGGAAGGCCAGCTGCTGTTCCGTTTCCACGCCTTCGGCGATGACTTTCAGGCGCAAGCTGTGCGCCAGCGAAATGATGGCGCGCACGATGGCCGCGTCGTCGTCGCTGTGCGTGATGTCGCTGACGAAGGTTTTGTCGATTTTCAGCACGTCGATAGGGAAGTGGCGCAGGTAGGCCAGGCTGGAATAGCCGGTGCCGAAGTCGTCGATGGACAATTGCACGCCCAGCGCCTTCAAGTTGGCCATGATGGCCGTGGCTTGCTCCACGTTATGCATGACCATGCTTTCCGTCAATTCCAGTTCCAGATGGGCCGCATCGAGGCCTGTCTCGGCCAGTGCCTGCGCCACCGCGTGCAGCAGATTCCTTTGCTTGAATTGTCGCGCCGACAGATTGACGGCCAGGCGCAGCGGGCCATGGCCGGCCAGTTGCCAGGCACGCGTCTGGGCGCACGCCGTGCGCAGCACCCAGTCGCCAATGGGGGTGATCAAGCCCATTTCCTCGGCCAGGCCGATGAAGCTGGCAGGTGGAATACGCCCCAGTTGCGGATGTTGCCAGCGCAGCAGCGCTTCCATGCCCACCACGGCGCCGCTGGCCAGGTCCAGCTGGGGCTGGTATTCGAGGTGGAATTGGCCGCGTTCCAGGGCGTAGCGCAACTCGCTTTCCAACCCCAGGCGCTCCAGGGTGCCCGCATTCATGCCCGAGGCATAGAATTGCCAGTTGCCCCGTCCCTGTTCCTTGGCGCGGTACATGGCGATGTCGGCGTGCTTGATCAGGGTGTCGGCATCGTCGCCATCATCGGGATACACGGCCACGCCCATGCAACAGCTGAGGAAAAATTCATATTCGCCCAGTTGCAGCGGCTGCGCCACGGCGTCCTGGATGCGCTGCAGAATGGCCGCGCCCGGTTCGCCATTGCCATGCTGGGGCAGCAGCAGCACGAATTCGTCGCCGCCCAGGCGTGCCACCGTGTCGACTTCGCGCGTGGCGTCGCGCAGGCGTTCGGCCACGCTTTTCAGCACCAGGTCGCCTGCATCATGGCCCAGGGTATCGTTGACAAATTTAAAGCGGTCGAGGTCGATGAAAACCACCCACAGGGGAAGGCCGTTGCGCCGCGTCACGGCCATCGCCTGCTCCAGCCGTTCGCGCAGCAGTGCCCGGTTGGCCAGGCCCGTCAGGATATCGTGCCTGGCCTGAAATTCCATTTCCTGTTCGAAACGCATGACGGTGCTGATGTCGTATTGCGCCACGACAAAGTGACTGAGCGCGCCATCGCCATCGTCGCGCACGGGCGCGACGAACAGCTCGCTCCAGTAGCTGCTGCCATCCTTGCGGAAATTGCGCACGATGGCCTTGCCTTCGCGCTGTTCGCGCAGGGCCGCCGTAATGGCGTGCATGTCTTGCCGCCCTTGCTCGGGACCTTGCAAGTCTTCCAGGCGCTGGCCGATGACTTCGCTGGCCGCATAGCCGGTGATGCGTTCGAAGGCGGGGTTGACGTATTCGATCAGGTAGCCGGGCGCGTCGGCGCTGCACAGGATGATGGCATTGGCCGATACTTCGATGATGCGTTCGCGCAAGCGCAGCGACTTTTCATTGTGCATGCGCGCGGCGATATCTTCGGACAGGCGCAGATTGGCAAACTGCAGCGCCGCCGTGCGTTCGCCCGTGATGCGGGCAATCACGGAATTGCGCGACACCAGCTGGTATACATACGCTGTTGCCAACAGGCTCGACAGTAATCCGCCCAGCAGCACATATAGCGAGCCGCGATGGTTGGCATCCAAGGTCATGCCCTTGGCCGGCAGCAGGGCGGCGCCCAGGGTGTGTCCGCTGGCGTGGTACTGCAGCAGCAGCCTGGCGCTTTCCGCTTCGATCTGCCGCGCCGAGGCGTAGCACAGGGCCGTCAGGCACAGCCCGACCGCCAGGGTGATCAGGGCCGAGGTGGAAACGGAAATGGAGATGCGTTTGAAGAATGATTGCATGATGGCGTCCGGTAAGCAGCACCGCTACCGATCCGTGATCCGGCAGCCCTGGCAGTGATTGACTGTAGGGCGCGCGGTGAATGAACGTCCGTTCGCTACCGAACGGACGTTCATGCCACCAAGAAATATAGTGGGGGCATTGTGCGGGCGCTGTGTTACGCTGCTGCATATGGCGCCCCTCGTTCGGACGTCTTTCATTTATCTCCCTAGCTGACGACTGGAAACCAGGAAAACTGCCCATGTCGAGTCCGCATGCCCAGCTGCACAACCCGAATCAAAACCATTTGCTTTCCGCCATGCTCGACGCCGATTTCGCGCGCCTGGCGCCCCACCTGGAGCAAGTCTCCATGCTGCTGGGCGATGTGATCTACGATTCGGGCGACAAGCTGCAGCATGTGTACTTCCCCACCACGGCCATCGTTTCCATCCACTACCTGCTGGAAAACGGCGGTTCGTCGGAAATTGCCGGCGTCGGCAACGAGGGCGTCGTGGGCGTGTCGTTGTTTATGGGCGGCAACTCGACGCCAAGCCGCGCCGTCGTGCAGACGGGCGGCGTCGGCTACCGGCTGAAAGCCCATCTGCTGATGGAAGAATTCGACCGCGCCGGCCCCGTCATGCGCTTGCTGCTGCGCTATACGCAAGCGCTGATCACGCAAATGTCGCAAACGGCCGTGTGCAACCGCCACCATACGGTGGAACAGCAGCTGTGCCGCTGGCTGCTGCTGACCATGGACCGCCTGCCGAACCGCGAGCTGACCATGACGCAGGAGTTGATCGCCAACATGCTGGGCGTGCGCCGCGAAGGCGTGACGGAAGCGGCCGGGCGCCTGCAGCAGCGCGGCCTCATCAGCTACCGGCGCGGCCATATCACGGTGCAGGACCGCGCCGGCCTCGAAGACCAGGTGTGCGAATGCTATGGCGTGGTGAAGAAGGAATTCGCGCGCCTGCTGTCGGACGTGCGCCAGCGCCAGGCGTCTTGAACACCGCTTCTTTCCTCTTATCGTAGTCACAGCCCAGGCTAGCTCATGCAATCTGTCGAAAAAATTCCCCCGCGCGCCCCGTCGCGCTGGCCCATGGCGCTGGCGTTTTCGTTCAGCGCCATCGCCCTGCTGGCCGTCGGCGCGCTGGCCTGGCGCGCGCCGTTCGAGACGGCTTGCGTCATCGACGCGCTGGTCTTCTTGCTGCTGATGCTGCTCGTGGCGCTGTACCGGCGCACGGTGTCGGCCAGTCTGCCGCGCCAGCTGCTCAAGGCGGGCGCCTTGCAGGACGCGATCTTCAACAGCGCCAATTTCTCGTGCATCGCCACCGATGCGCAAGGCGTGATCCAGATTTTCAATGTGGGCGCCGAACGCATGCTCGGCTATGCCGCCAGCGACGTGGTCGACAAGCTGACGCCGGCTGGTATTTCCGACGCGCAAGAAATCGTCGCGCGCGCGGCCGCCCTCAGCGCCGAGCTCGACACGGTTATCACGCCCGGTGTGGAAGCGCTCGTGTTCAAGGCCATGCGCGGCATCGAAGACATCTATGAGCTGACCTACATCCGCAAGGATGGCAGCCGCTTCCCCGCCATCGTCTCCGTGACGGCCCTGCGCGACGCGCAGAGCAAGGTCATCGGCTATCTGCTGATCGGCACCGACAACACGGTGCGCAAGCAGGTCGAGGCGGAACAGGCGCTGCTGGACCAGCGCCTGCGCGAACAGCAGGCGTATACGCGCTCGCTGGTCGAGACCAACAATGCGGAGTTGAAAAAGGCGCGCCTGGTGGCGGAAAAGGCCAACCGCGCCAAGTCCGAATTCCTGTCGAGCATGAGCCACGAATTGCGCACGCCCCTCAATGCCGTGCTGGGTTTCGCCCAGCTGATGGCGTCCGACGTGCCGCCGCCGAGTCCGCCGCAGCAGCGCTCGATCGAGCAGATTCTCAAGGGCGGCTGGTACCTGTTGCGCTTGATCAATGAAATCCTCGACCTGGCCATGATCGAATCGGGCAAGGTCACTTTGTCGCAGGAAGCGATGTCGCTGCTCGACGTGCTGCAGGATTGCCAGGCCATGATCGCGCCGCAGGCGGAAAAGCGCGGCATCCGCATGCATTTCCCCCGCTGCGGCCAGGCTTTCTATGTGCATGCGGACCGCACGCGCGTGAAACAGGTGATGATCAACCTGCTGTCGAACGCCATCAAGTACAACCAGGGCGGCGGCGCCGTCACCGTCGAATGCAGCCGGCACGGCGAGAAGGTGCGCGTGAGCGTGCGCGACAGCGGTGCCGGCCTCGATGCGCAGCAAGTGGCGCAGCTGTTCCAGCCTTTCAACCGCCTGGGGCAGGAAAACAGCACGGAAGAGGGCACGGGCATCGGCCTCGTCGTCACCAAGCAGCTGGTCGAATTGATGGGCGGCACCATCGGCGTCGACAGCACGGTGGGCGTGGGCACTACGTTCTGGTTCGAGCTGGCCGCCAGCCGCGCGCCGGCACTGGCGCTGGACGATGGCGACGCGCTGCCGCAGGTGCAGGAGCCGCAGGAAAGCCTGCGCACCCTGCTGTACGTGGAAGACAATCCCGCCAACCTGGCGCTGGTGGAGCAATTGATCGCCCGCCGCAGCGATTTGAAGTTGCTCACGGCCATCGATGCGCACCTGGGCATCGACCTGGCGCGCACGTATCAGCCGGACGTGATCTTGATGGATATCAACCTGCCGGGCATCAGCGGCTTTGGCGCCCTGCATATCCTGCACAACGACCCGCTCACCAGCCACATTCCCGTGATGGCGCTGTCGGCCAACGCCGTGCCGCGCGACATCGAGAAAGGCCTGCAAGCGGGCTTCTTCCGCTACCTGACCAAACCGATCAAGGTGGTCGAATTCATGGATGCGCTCGACGTGGCCCTGCACCACGCGGCCGCGCTCGGCCTGGCCGACGACACTCACGTAATACGCTAATTCAGCACTTATTTTTAGGAATACCGCCATGCTTCAAGCCACCGAGATCCTGAACGCCAGCATCCTCATCGTCGATGACCAGGAGGCCAACGTCATGCTGCTCGAGCAGGTGTTGCGCAACGCCGGCTATACGCGCATCACCTCCACCATGGACCCGCAAGCCGTGCGCGCGCTGCACCAGCAGCACCGCTACGACCTGATCCTGCTCGACTTGCAGATGCCGGAAATGGATGGCTTCGAAGTGATGGAAGGCTTGCGCGACATCGAGGCGGGCAGCTATCTGCCCGTGCTGGTGATCACGGCCCAGCCCGGCCACAAGCTGCGCGCCCTGCAAGCGGGCGCCAAGGATTTCGTCAGCAAGCCTTTCGACCTGGTGGAAGTGAAGACGCGCATCCACAACATGCTGGAAGTGCGGCTGCTGTACCAGAAGCTGGCCGAATACAACAAGTCGCTGGAACAGATGGTGGAAGTGCGCACGGCGGAGTTGCGCGAAAGCGAAGCGCGCTTCCAGCGCTTCACGGAACTGTCGTCCGACTGGTACTGGGAGCAGGATGCGCAGGGCAATTTGACGCGCTTTTCCGGCCCCGTGGCTGAAATGCTGGGCATCGGCAGCGAGGAAGAGCCGCAACGCTGGAACGCGGCCGAGCGTGCCTTGCTCGACGCCAAGATTGCCGCACGGGAACCGTTTCTCGACTTTATCTACAGCCGCGCCAACCTCGACGGCAGCACGCAGTACCTGCAAGTGAGCGGCGAACCGATGTTCGACAATGGCAGCCGCTTCATCGGCTACCGCGGCATCGGCCTCGATGTCACGCAGCGCCATCGGAGTGCCTGATTTATACTTGGTGCCATCGATACTGACCAGGAAAAATCATGACTGACAAATCTCCTTCCTACTGGTTCCCCGCCAAGACCTATGGCTGGGGCTGGGGCTTGCCCATCACCTGGCAGGGCTGGCTGGTGTTCCTGTCCGCGCTGGCGCTGTTCGCCTGCGGCGCCTTCCTGTTCCCGCCGCAAGAATCGCTGGCGCTGTACATCATCTATGAAGCGGCCATCGTCGCCGTGCTCATTTTCATCTGCCAGCTGAAGGGCGAACCGACCGGCTGGCGCTGGGGCAAGAAGAAATAATCGTAATGACATCGGCTGCGCGGCAGCCGATGCGCAAAGACGACACCTGCAAGAAATCATCTGGCCACGCGGCGTGAACCGCGTATAATTGGCTCGCTGCCGCAAGGCGGCAAACGCTAGGGGTCCTGCCTTTCGCTGTGGAAACACGGTGCAAGCGCGGGTGAGAAATACCCTCCGAACCTGATCTGGATAATGCCAGCGAAGGGAAGCTTTAGGATGAACGCACCCCGCTTTTCCGCGTGCGCAATTCCGAACCTCCTTAGCTGGCTCCAGGCTTAAAAACAGTCTAGCCAAGGAGCCAAAATGAACGTCAACCCGAAATTCCTCTCCGCCACCGCCACGGTCGACGAAGCCGCCATCGCGCCGCTGCCCAATTCGCGCAAGATCTATGTCGAAGGCAGCCGCCCCGACATCCGCGTGCCCATGCGCGAGATCAGCCAGTCCGATACGGAAGCGTCGTTCGGCGGCGAAAAGAATCCGCCGATCTACGTGTACGACACCTCCGGCCCCTACACGGACCCGGACGTGCAGATCGATATCCGCTCGGGCCTGGACACGCCGCGCCTGCCATGGATCATGGAGCGCGCCGACACGGAAGAATTACCCGGTCCGACCTCCGATTACGGCATCGCCCGCCTGGCGGACCCGAAACTGGCCGAGCTGCGTTTCAACCTGCACCGCAAGCCGCGCCGCGCCATTGCCGGCAAGAATGTTACGCAGATGCATTACGCGAGGCGCGGCATCATCACGCCGGAAATGGAGTTTGTTGCCATCCGCGAAAACATGCGCCGCCAGGAATATTTGCGCGAACTCAAGGCTTCCGGCCCCATGGGCGAGCGCCTGGCCGACCTGATGGGCCGCCAGCACCCGGGCCAGTCCTTCGGCGCCAGCATCCCGGCCGAGATCACGCCGGAATTCGTGCGCGAGGAAATCGCCCGCGGCCGCGCCATCATTCCCGCCAACATCAACCACCCGGAAGTGGAACCGATGATCATCGGCCGCAATTTCCTGGTGAAAATTAACGCAAACATCGGCAATTCCGCCGTCACCTCGTCGATCGGCGAGGAAGTGGAAAAGATGACCTGGGCCATCCGCTGGGGTGGCGACAACGTGATGGACTTGTCGACCGGCAAGCACATCCACGAAACGCGCGAATGGATCGTGCGCAACAGCCCCGTGCCCATCGGCACCGTGCCCATCTACCAGGCGCTGGAAAAGGTCAATGGCAAGGCCGAAGATTTAACTTGGGAAATCTTCCGCGACACCCTGATCGAGCAGGCCGAGCAAGGCGTCGACTACTTCACCATCCACGCGGGCGTGCTGCTGCGCTATGTGCCGATGACGGCCAAGCGCCTGACGGGCATCGTCTCGCGCGGCGGCTCCATCATGGCGAAATGGTGCCTGGCGCACCACCAGGAATCGTTCCTGTACACGCATTTCGAAGAAATCTGCGAAATCATGAAGGCGTATGACGTGTCGTTCTCGCTGGGCGACGGCTTGCGCCCCGGCTCCATCTACGACGCCAACGACGAAGCGCAGCTGGGCGAGCTGAAGACCCTGGGCGAGCTGACGCAAGTTGCCTGGAAGCACGACGTACAGGTGATGATCGAGGGGCCGGGCCACGTGCCCATGCAGCTGATTAAAGAAAACATGGACTTGCAGCTGGAACAGTGCGGCGAAGCGCCGTTCTATACCCTGGGGCCGCTGACGACGGATATCGCGCCCGGCTATGACCACATCACCTCGGGCATCGGCGCGGCCATGATCGGCTGGTATGGCACGGCCATGCTGTGCTACGTGACGCCGAAGGAACACCTGGGCCTGCCCAACAAGGCGGACGTCAAGGACGGCATCATCACGTACAAGATCGCGGCGCATGCGGCCGACCTGGCCAAGGGCCATCCGGGCGCGCAGATCCGCGACAACGCCCTGTCGAAAGCCCGCTTCGAATTCCGCTGGGACGACCAGTTCAATATCGGCCTGGACCCGGACAAGGCGCGCGAATTCCATGATGAAACCTTGCCCAAGGATTCGGCCAAGGTGGCGCATTTCTGCTCCATGTGCGGCCCGCATTTCTGTTCGATGAAAATCACGCAGGAGGTGCGCGAATACGCGGCCGGCATGGGTATCGCGGAAGACAAGGCGCTCAAGCAGGGCATGGAAATCAAGGCCATCGAATTCATCAAGAACGGCGCCGAGCTGTACCGCAAGGTCTGAAGGAGAGCGTGATGCCTGCATTGATATCCATCACGCTCAACGGCGCACCGCACCAGGTGCCGCCGGGGCAAACCCTGGACCAACTGATCGCCGCGCTGTCGCTGGAAAACCAGGCGCTGGCGCTGGCCGTCAACCGCAACGTCGTGCCGCGCAAGGCGTGGCCAGGGCAGGTCTTGCAGACGCAAGACCAAGTGGAGATAGTACGCGCCATCGGCGGCGGTTAAGTTGAGAATAGACAAGGAAAAGCACATGAATACCGCAACACATGACGACCTGCTGACCATCGCAGGAAAACAGTATCAATCGCGCCTGCTGGTGGGCAGCGGCAAGTACAAGGATTTGCCGCAGACGCGCGAAGCGACGGACGCGGCCGAGGCGCAGATCATCACGGTGGCGATCCGCAGGGTCAATATCGGCCAGGACCCGAACGCGCCCAGCCTGCTGGACTTCGTGCCGCCGGACCAGTACACGATTTTGCCGAACACGGCCGGCTGCTACAACGCAAAAGATGCCGTCTACACCCTGCAACTGGCGCGCGAGCTCCTGGGCGGGCGCAATCTGGTGAAGCTGGAAGTGCTGGGCGACGAAAAAACCCTGTTTCCGCACATGCCGGAAACCCTGGTCGCGGCAGAAGCGCTGGTCAAGGATGGCTTCGACGTGATGGTCTACTGCAGCGACGACCCCATCCAGGCGAAGATTCTGGAGGACATCGGCTGCGTGGCCGTCATGCCGCTGGCGTCGCTGATCGGCTCGGGCATGGGCATCCTGAATCCGTGGAACTTGTCCTTGATCATCGATCAGGCGAAAGTGCCCGTGCTCGTCGATGCGGGCGTGGGCACGGCGTCGGATGCGGCCATTGCCATGGAACTTGGCTGCGATGGCGTGCTGATGAATACAGCCATTGCCGGCGCGCGCGACCCCGTGCGCATGGCGCATGCCATGAAGCTGGCCGTGCGGGCCGGGCGCGAAGCATTCCTGGCGGGGCGCATGCCGCGTAAATTCGCCGCTTCGCCATCGTCGCCGATGGCGGGCCGCCTGGCGTGAAGCCGGGGAGCCGGCCGACGGTGCTGGTGTTTGCCGGCGCCGATCCGTCGGGCGGCGCCGGCATCGCCGCCGATATCGTGGCAATTACCGCGCAGGGCGCGCATGCCTTGCCTGTCATCACGGCGCTGACGGTGCAGGACAACGACCGCGTGTTTGCTGTCGAGCCTGTGGCCCCGGAATTGCTGCGCCGACAGGCGCAGACGCTGATCGACAAGATCGCCATCGATGCCGTGAAGATCGGCATTCCCGGCAGCGCCGCGAATGCGGCCGTCATTGCGCAACTGATCGCGCAATTGCGGCTGGTCCGGCCGGATTTGCCTGTCGTGCTCGATCCCGTGCTGGCCAGCGGCCATGGCGACGTGCTCAGCCGGGACGACGCCGTGCTGGCGCTGGCACCCTTGCTGCCGGTGACTACCGTCATCGTACCGAATGGGCCGGAAGCGGCGGCCCTCGGTGGCGAGAAAAACTTGCGCGCGCAAGGCTGCAAGAACGTGCTGGTGACGGGCGGCCATGGCGAAGGCGAGGTGATCGTCAACCGCTGGCACGATGGCGAGGACAGGGCGCGCGAGTGGCGCTGGCCGCGCCTGCCCGGCGAATTCCACGGCAGCGGCTGCACCCTGGCGTCCGCCATCGCGGCGCGCCTGGCACTGGGCCAGGCATTGCCCGAAGCGCTTGATGGCGCGCAAAGCTATTGCCATGCGGCCCTGGCCGGCGCGTATGCGGTTGCGCCAGGCCAACTGATACCGCAACGATTCATTCAATAAGGAAAACATCATGCGTGGACTGTATCTGGTTACCCCGAACTGGGATGACACCGACCGCCTGCTCGATATCACGGAACAGGCTTTGCATGGCGGCGTGGCCCTGCTGCAATACCGCCACAAGAGCGCCGAGGCGGAACAGCGGCGCGAGCAGGCGGGCGCCTTGCTGGTCCTGGCCCGCAAGTATGGCGTGCCTTTCATCATCAACGATTTTATCGAGCTGTGCGAAGAGCTCGACGCGGACGGCGTGCACGTGGGCGGCACGGATGCGTCCGTCGCGCAGGTGCGCGCGCGCCTGGGCAAGGACAAGCTCGTCGGCGCCTCATGCTATGGCGACATGGCCCTGGCGCGGACGGCGCAGGCTGGCGGCGCCAGCTATGTAGCCTTCGGCGGCTTTTATCCCTCGCTGGTGAAAAAGTATCCGGTCACGACGCCGCCCGATATCGTGCTGCAGGCCAAGCGCGAGATCGCCTTGCCCTGCGTGGTGATCGGCGGCATGACGCCGGAAAACGCCGCGCCGCTGGTGGCGCGCGGCGCCGACATGGTGGCGGCCATCAGCAGCGTCTTTGGCAAAGAATACCAGGCGGACGATGTGAATATTGCGGTGCAGCAATTCAATCACTTGTTTGCGGCATGAGCATGCGGGTGCAGGGCTGGTTTGGGCGGATAATCGGCATATAATAAGAGCATCATTCATTACCGAGGTCCCTTTGCCCATGAGTCAGCCAGCCGCCGCGAAACGCCTTATCCTGATCGTTGACGATGACCAACTCCTGTTGGAATTCCTCGGCGAAGTCCTGCGCCATGCCGGCTACGAGACGGCCCTGGCCCATTCGGCCGAAGTGGCGCTGCAGCTGATTGCCCAGCGCGAGCCCGACCTGGCCTTGCTCGACATCCACATGCCGGGCATGTCGGGCCTGGAGCTGGCCAAGCGCCTGCATGGCGAAACGGCCGTGCCGTTCATGTTCCTGTCCGGCAGCGGCGACAGCGAATCGGGCAAGCAGGCGGCCGCCTATGGCGCCGTCGGCTATGTCGTCAAACCCGTCGACGAAGGCCGCTTGATGCCCGCATTCGAAGCGGGTCTGGCGCGCGCCGATGAAATCCGCCAGCTGCGGCGCACCGAACTGAACCTGAATGCGGCGCTGGCCGCCGGCCGCGAAACGAGCCTGGCTGTCGGTTTGCTGATGGGTAAGTTCCAGACGGACCGCAACACGGCGTTCGAAGTGCTGCGCGACCACGCCCGTTCCAGCCGCCGCAAGATCAATGAAATCGCCAGCCAGCTGCTGCTGGCCGAAGAAACCCTGAACGGCCTGCACGGCGCCTTTTTGAACCGGGCGAAAACCAAGTAAGCGTTGCACCGGCGCCAGCATGGCACGTCGGCGCCTGCCTTGTTATGATGTGGCGATACGGCGCGCTGGCGCGCCTGGTTCAACCATAGACAGGACACACATGAAAACCAAAGCAGCGATTGCATGGAAGGCGGGCGCTCCGCTGACGATCGAAGAAGTCGACCTGGCCGGCCCGCGCGAGGGCGAAGTACTGGTCGAGATCAAGGCCACCGGCATTTGCCACACCGATTACTACACCCTGTCGGGCGCCGATCCGGAAGGCATCTTCCCGTCGATCCTCGGCCATGAAGGCGCCGGCATCGTCGTCGATGTGGGCCCGGGCGTGAAAAGCCTGAAGAAGGATGACCACGTCATTCCCCTGTACACGCCGGAATGCCGCCAGTGCAAATTCTGCCTGTCGCAAAAAACCAACCTGTGCCAGTCGATCCGCTCGACCCAGGGCCGCGGCCTGATGCCGGACGCGACTTCGCGCTTTTCCATCGACGGCAAGCCCATCTTCCATTACATGGGCACATCCACCTTCTCGAACTACATCGTCGTGCCGGAAATTGCCCTGGCGAAGATCCGCGAAGATGCGCCATTCGACAAAGTCTGCTACATCGGCTGCGGCGTGACGACGGGCGTGGGCGCCGTGTTGTTTACGGCCAAGGTGGAAGCGGGCGCCAATGTGGTCGTGTTCGGCCTGGGCGGCATCGGCCTGAACGTGATCCAGGCGGCGAAAATGGTTGGCGCCGACAAGATCATCGGCGTGGACATCAACCCGGCGCGCCAGGCCATCGCGCGCAAGTTCGGCATGACGCATTTCGTCAACGCCAACGAGGTGGAAAACGTTGTCGACACCATCGTGCAGCTGACGGACGGCGGCGCCGACTATTCGTTTGAATGCATCGGCAACACCACCACCATGCGCCAGTCGCTCGAGTGCTGCCACAAGGGCTGGGGCCAGTCCATCATCATCGGCGTGGCGGCGGCCGGCCAGGAAATTTCCACCCGTCCATTCCAGCTGGTGACAGGACGCGTGTGGAAAGGTTCCGCCTTCGGCGGCGCGCGCGGACGCACGGACGTGCCGAAGATTGTCGACTGGTATATGGAAGGCAAGCTCAATATCGACGATTTGATCACGCACCGTTTGAAACTGGAAGATATCAACCAGGGTTTCGACCTGATGAAGAGCGGCGAATCGATCCGCTCCGTCGTGCTGTATTAATTGACATACGCCGTACCACGGCGTTTTTGCGGAGGCTGCGGCCTCCGTTTTTTTGCCGCCGCGTTTGCCATCCATCGGGCCAGGCTGTCGCCTAACCCTTCATCCCGGCACTTCATCGCACGGCGCTGGCGGTACTGGCCGCCAGCGCTTATCGTGATTCTCGTCGCTGTACCACAGCGGCTTTACGGAGGCCCCTGGCCTCCTTTTTTTTACCCGTGCTTTGCCACTCATCGCGCAAGCCTGCCGTCCAGGTGCGCCTTTTTGCAGCCTGTCGCACCGCGCTGGAGCCGTGAGCTTTCCGTCGTTAAAGTCAATGCTCCACTACTTTTGCGACGAGGCAGCCATGTCCACTTCCCACCGTTTGATCCTCAGCCTGGCCGGTATCCTGCTTGGCGGCAGCGCGCTGGCCGTGCAGCCGCCGCAACCGCCCGCGCCACCGGCCGCACCAGCCGCACCAGCCGCGCCCAGCGTGCAGGTCAGCCGTTCGCTCGACAAGGGTGAAAGCTATGCGCTCGTTGATGGCGCCAGGGATGGCGAGGGCGTCATCGTCATCGACAGCGATATTCATTCGCAGCAGGTGGAAAAGCTCAAGCGCTCGATCAAGGGACCCTTCCTGTGGTTCCGCGACCAGGGACAGGCTTACGTGCTGCAGGATGCGGCCTTGCTGGGCAAGGTGCGCACGGCATGGCTGCCCTCGAAACAGCTGGGCAAGGAGATGGGCGCGCTTGGCGATCAAATGGGCGCGCACGGCAAGGCCATGGGTGAAATGGGCCGCAAGATGGGCGCCCGCAGCCTGGAAAAAGGCAGCGCGCGCGAGTCGGAACAGCTGCGCGCGCTGGGCCGCCAGCAGCAGGAGCTGGGCCGCAAGCTCGGCGACGCCTCGCGCCGCCAGGCGCTGGCAACGAGCGGCACGGCGCGCCGCGCGGCCGAGCGCGACGTGGAACGCCTGCAGCAGCAGATGGAAGATGCGCAGGAAGAAATGGAAGAGATCAACGACCGCATCGCCGACGTGCACGAGCGCGAGGCCGAGAAAATGGAGCAGATGTCGCGCCAGATGGAGCAGCGCAGCAAGCCGATGGAAGCGCTGGGCAAGCAAATGGACGACCTGGGCCGCCAGCAGGAAAAAGTCGTCAAGATCGCCGACAAGACCACGCGCCAGGTGATCGCCCAGGCGCTCAGCGAAGGCAAGGCAAAGCTGGTGCGCTGAATGTTGTGCTGAATCAGCGGGCCAGTGGCTTGCGCATCAGGCAGCGCAGCGCCGGGTCGTGCCCGTCCTGCGCTTCGCGCGCCAGCTTGAGCGCGTGACCCGCGCCCAGCGCCGCGGCCTCGATTGCGCTGAAACCGTGGCGCGCATAGTAGGGCGCGTTCCATGGCAGGTGGCGATACGTGCTCAGTGTCAGGCATGCGCAGCCCAGCGTCCGGGCATGGGCCGCCGCCGCGTCGAGCAGGCGCGCCCCCAGGCCCTGCCGTTGATGCGGCAGGGCAACTGACAATTCCACGATGAACCACTGGCCGTCGAGCGGCTGGGCGGCCAGGAAACCCGATGGCCGGTCCAGGCCATCGGCGGCCACCCATATGCCGCCATGCTGCTGCAGCATCTGCAAGGTGCTCAGTGGCAAGGGTTCTCCCTGCACCAGCCACGCCAGTTCGGGGCCTGCGTGGGCAAACAGAGCTGCGGCGCTGCGCTCGACCTGGGCCAGCAGGGGCAGGTCGGCGCCGGTGGCTGCGCGGATGGCGTAACTCACGGTGTGTTCCACACGGCGGCCACGGCGCGGTATTGCGCCGGCAGCTGCTCCCTGGCGTCGTCCTCGCTGGCATACACCTCATCCTGTACCGTTTCCCAGTGCGCGTCGCAGCTGAAACGGTAGACTTGCGCCTCGTCCCCGTAGCGGCACACGGCCAGGCCGTGGATGGCGATGGGGGCGGTGCCGTCTTCACTGGCGACGTGGCCGAAGGGCAGGCCGGACCAGGCCCAGGCCAGTACGCGGGCGCCGTCGAGGTGGCTGGGAGGTGTCATGGGCATGTTTTCGTCAGCTGTGCAGTGATGCCGATTGTAGCGCGCACGCGGCGAATGCGGCGCGACCGCTGGACAAATGCACAGTATTTTTAGCCATGCCGGTATAATCACGGGATGCAAAATCTTCTTCACAACCTCAATCCCGAACAATTGGCTGCCGTCACCTTGCCGGCGCAGCATGCGCTGATCCTGGCAGGCGCCGGTTCGGGCAAGACCCGCGTGCTGACCACCCGCATCGCGTGGCTGATCCAGACCCAGCAGGTATCGCCGCCCGGCATCCTGGCCGTGACGTTTACCAATAAAGCCGCCAAGGAAATGCTCACGCGCCTGTCGGCCATGCTGCCGATCAACACGCGCGGCATGTGGATCGGCACCTTCCACGGCCTGTGCAACCGCTTGCTGCGCACGCACTACCGGGACGCGGCCTTGCCGCAGACGTTCCAGATCCTCGATTCCCAGGATCAATTGTCGGTGATCAAGCGTTTGTTGAAGGCAAACAATATCGATGATGAAAAATTCCCGCCGAAGACGGTGATGTATTTCATCAACAATGCCAAGGACCAGGGCTTGCGCGCCACGGACGTGGAAGCGTACGACGCGCACGAGCGCAAGATGGTCGAGCTGTATCAGCTGTACGACGACCAGTGCCAGCGTGAAGGCGTCGTCGATTTCGCGGAATTGCTGTTGCGCACGTATGAATTGCTGAGCCGTAACCAGCCCCTGCGTGAACACTACCAGGCCCGTTTCCGCCACATCCTCGTGGACGAGTTCCAGGATACGAATAACCTGCAATACAACTGGCTCAAATTGCTGGCCGGTCACGGTAGCCGCGATGGCGGCGCCCTGTTTGCCGTCGGCGACGATGACCAGAGCATCTATGCGTTCCGCGGCGCCAACGTGGGCAACATGAGCGCTTTCGAGCACGAGTTCCAAGTGAAGAACTTGATCAAGCTGGAGCAGAACTACCGCTCGCACGGCCACATTCTCGACAGCGCCAACGTGCTGATTGCGAACAACAGTAAGCGCCTGGGCAAGAATCTGCGCACGGACGCGGGCCATGGCGAGCAGGTGCGCGTGTATGAAGCCAGTTCCGATCTGCAGGAAGCGCAGTGGATCATCGAAGAGGCGAAAAGCTTGATCGCCGATGGCGCTTCGCGCAGTGAAATCTCCATCTTGTACCGCTCGAATGCACAGTCGCGCGTGATCGAGCATGCGCTGTTCTCGGCCGCGATTCCGTATCACGTGTATGGCGGCCAGCGCTATTTCCAGCGCGCCGAGGTCAAGCACGCGATTGCCTATTTGCAATTGATGGACAATCCGCACAACGATTCGGCCTTCTTGCGCGTGGTCAATTTCCCCACGCGCGGCATCGGCATGCGCTCGATCGAGCAATTGCAGGCCGCGTCGGAACAGTACGGCATTTCGCTGTATGCATCCGTGCCGTACGTGGCGGGCAAGGCGGGTAGCGTGCTGGCCGGTTTCGTCAAGCTGATCGAGGGCGTGCGTTTCGAAACGCAGCAATTGTCCTTGCCGGAAATGGTCAGAGTGGTGCTGGAAGCGAGTACCTTGCTGCAACACTATCAAAATGAAAAAGAGGGCGCCGACCGCATCGAGAACTTGGAGCAGATGGTCAGCGCGGCCAGCCAGTTCATTTCCGAGGAAGGTTTCGGCCAGGGCGCACCGGCCCACCTGGGCCCTGCCGCCCAGGCGCAATCGGGCGCACCCGTCGTCAACCAGGATGGCATCGAAATTCTCGATGCCGACGCGCCGCTGCCGGCCGTGATGTCGCCGCTGTCCGCCTTCCTGTCGCACGCGTCGCTGGAAGCGGGCGACAACCAGGCGCAGGCGGGCCAGGATGCGCTGCAGATGATGACCGTGCACTCGGCCAAGGGCCTGGAATTCGACAATGTGTTCATTACCGGCCTGGAAGAGGGCCTGTTCCCGCACGAAAGCAGCTCGAAGGAAGACAACGGCGTGGAAGAGGAACGCCGGCTGATGTATGTGGCCATCACGCGCGCGCGCAAGCGGTTGTACATGAGCTTTTCGCAGACGCGCATGCTGCATGGCCAGACGCGCTACAACATGAAATCGCGCTTCTTCGACGAATTGCCGGAAGAATCCTTGAAATGGCTGTCGCCGAAGGTGCAGGCGAACTGGTTCGGCAACCGCAAGTCGGCCTGGGACGAGGCGCCCAAGGTGGCCAGCCTGGGTTCGGACAATGCGATTGCACAAAAGATCGCGCAAAAAGCCACGGGCGGCGGCTGGCGCATCGGCGAATCCGTGGCGCACGCCAAGTTCGGCGAAGGCGTGATCGTCAATATCGAAGGCGGCGGCGGCAATGCGCGCGCGCAAATCAACTTCGGCCAGCACGGCATGAAGGTGCTGGACCTGGGTATCGCCAAGCTGGAACGCCTGGGGCGGTAATGGACGTAGGTCGGATTAGCGGCGAAACGCCGCGTAATCCGACGCTGCGAGGCCAGCAATGGCGTCGGATGAGGCCTTCGGCTAATCCGACCTACGTGTGGCATTGCAAGGCATTCGGCAAATAAAAAAAGGGCAGCCTGCGCAGGCTGCCCTTTTCTTATGCGGCGTAGCAATCAGTCGTTCGGCTTATCCAGCGACACCGTCTTGCTTTCATCGACGGGTAAGCCGAAGATCTGGCGGTAGGCGGCGTAGAACGAGCAATGCATGATGATGGTCAAGATCATCGACAGCGGCATCATCAGCTGCATCATCAGCGGCGTGCGGCCAAAGATGACGGCCAGCAACTGGCTGGTGACGACGCTGATGGCGAACCAGGTGGCGGCGAAGACGATGAAGGCCGACAGCGAACGCCAGACGGCGAAAAAGCTGAAGAACAGCGCCTTGCCCAGCCCGGTTTGTTTCCAGTAGATCAGCGGTGCGGCAAAGCAGAAGGCCATGGCGGCCGGCACGTACAGCACGATGGCCAGCAGGATGCCGAGGCCCAGGCGCGATTCGGGGATGGCGGTGCGCGCCGCCTCTTCCGTCAATTGCCCGGTGACCAGTTGCCACAGCAAGCCGTCGTCCACCAAAGTCGAGGCGCCGATGGCCACGATGGCCATCAGGATGTACAGCACGCCCAGGCCGAACAGGGAAGGAAACGCGGGCTTGCGGAAGCCCGAGATCAAGAGGCTGGGCAAGACGCGCTTGCCCTGGTCGATGTTCAGGCAGCCTTGCACGAAGGCGACGGAAAACACGGGCACGAGGATGACGGGCAGCATCTGGCCGAGCACGGGCACGATGCTGACGGCCAGCATGCAGAACATATAGCCGAGAAACAGCATCGACATGCCGCCAGGTTGCTTGCGAAACAGGGCGAAGCCTTGTTTCACCCATTGCCAACCTGTACTTGCAGGTAATTTTTCCATGTTTAAAACAGTTCCGGAGCAGGTGTGGCGATACGTTCGCGCAGAATGCGTTCGAAATGCGTGGGATCGTGCGGGGTCAGCATTTCCGCTTCGCGCGGCTGGTAATAATCGTACAGGCGCGACAGCCAGAAGCGCAGCGCGGCGGCGCGCAGCATCGGTTGCCAAGCCGTTTGTTCCTCATGCGTAAACGGGCGCACGGCCTGGTAGGCGTCGAGCAGGGCGCGCACGCGCACCGTGTCGAGCACGCCCGTGGCCAGGTCCACGCACCAGTCGTTGACGGTGACGGCCACGTCGAACAGCCAGGTGTCGCAGCCGGCAAAGTAAAAGTCGAAAAAGCCCGTCAGTTGTTCGCCGTCAAACATGACGTTGTTGCGGAACAAGTCGGCATGCACGGGACCGCGCGGGATGGCTTTATACGTATCGCAGGCAGCAAACGCGTCCTGGAAATGGATTTCCGCGCGCAGCAAGTGCGCCTTGGCATCGTCGAGGTGGTGCAGGACGAGGGGCGTGGTGGTGTTCCACCAGTCCAGTCCCCGCAAATTCGGCTGTTGCAGGGGGAAGTCCTGCGCCGCCAGGTGCATCTTTGCCAGCATGGCGCCCACGGCCGCGCAATGCACGGCTTGCGGTGCCATCTGCGAGCTGCCGTCGAGTTTGCTGACGATGGCGGCCGGCTTGCCTTGCAGGGCCGTCACCAGTTCGCCGTCCGCATTGGCGATCGGCGCCGGCACCAGTACGCCCCGGTCCGCCAAATGGCGCATCAGTTGCAGATAAAACGGCAATTGCTCGAAGCTGAGGTTTTCAAAGATCGTCAGCACGTACTCGCCGCGCTCCGTGCTCAGGAAGAAATTGCTGTTTTCGATGCCGGACGCGATGCCCTTGA
This sequence comes from Janthinobacterium lividum, assembly GCF_034424625.1. Taxonomy (NCBI): domain Bacteria; kingdom Pseudomonadati; phylum Pseudomonadota; class Betaproteobacteria; order Burkholderiales; family Oxalobacteraceae; genus Janthinobacterium; species Janthinobacterium lividum. Next base: position 1,139,454 of record NZ_CP139976.1, read on the forward strand.
GCGCCAGAGGTTTGCCGAGTGGAAACTGCGTGATCCACTGGCCGATATCGTCCAGGTGTAGCGCGGTAAAAACTGCCATGGGAAAGAGAGGATTGGTCTAAAAGGTCAAAAAAAGCCGGCTGCCCCGCAGGTGGCCGGGGCAGGGCAGAAGAGAGTGGCTGCTTACTTCGCTGGTGCGGGCGGTGCTGGCGCGTCCGCTGCCTCTTCATCGCGTTGTTTCTGTTTCTTTTTGCCCAGGTCAAACTCCAGCACTTTCCATTGCGGACCGCGCAGGGCGCCGCCGTGGGCCTGGTCGCCGCCGGCGGCCGGCTTCATGTAATAGGTGCTGCCGCCGCTCGTCACTTTCACTTCGGACGTCACGCCCGCTTCGCGTTTCTCGGTAATCTGCTGCTTGGCTGCGGCCGGTGCCACGGTGATGGGCGCTTCGCCCATTTCCTCGATACGTTCCAGTTGTGGCGGCGCGTCGCTCGGTTTGGCCGGCGTCTGGGCGCTGGCGATGGCCGAACATGCCAGCAGGGGCAGGGCGAGGAATGTCCAGAGTGTCGATGTACGCATCATGATGGGTTCGCTTCCATGTGAGGGACTGCAGCGCGTGCAGTGGTGTAGTGCCGTCAATTTATCTATAAGGCATTGTAACAAACTGGTAGGCAATGCTGCTTAATACGGCTGATTAATGCGCCGAAACGGCCCGCAGCGGCCGCCCGCGCGCCCGCATGGGGCTGCCGGGGTGATAAAAACGCCAGGAACGGCACGCGTTGCGGCCGGTGGCGTGGCCCTAAACTCTGCGATAATTGTGCGATATTCCGCCCGTCCGCCGCTGTTTCTTCCCGGCTGGCGCGGCTCACCTTATTTTATTGGCATTATGCAAAACACCCTGCTGTTAGTCGACGGTTCCAGTTACCTTTATCGTGCCTTCCATGCGCTGCCCGACCTGCGCAGCCCGGATGGCTATCCCACGGGCGCCATGCACGGCATGGTCAACATGCTGCGCCGCCTGCGCGCCGATTACCCGGCCGCCTACATCGCCTGCGTGTTCGATGCCAAAGGTAAAACGTTCCGTGACGACATGTATCCCGAATACAAGGCCACGCGCGCCTCGATGCCGGACGACCTGCGCCTGCAGATCGAGCCGATCCACGAAGCCGTGCGCGCCATGGGCTGGCCGATCCTGATGGTCGACGGCGTGGAAGCGGACGACGTGATCGGCACGCTGGCCGTGCAGGCCGCTGCCGCCGGCATGAACGTGGTGGTGTCGACGGGCGACAAGGACCTGGCGCAGCTGGTCAACAGCCAGGTGACCCTGATCAATACCATGAGCAATGAAAAGCTCGACGAAGCGGCCGTGCTGGTCAAATTTGGCGTGCCGCCGAACCGCATCATCGATTATCTGTCGCTGATTGGCGATACCGTGGACAACGTGCCGGGCGTATCGAAATGCGGCCCGAAGACGGCCGTCAAATGGCTGACCTTGTACGACAGCCTGGAAGGCGTGATGGAAAACGCGGCCAAGGTGGGCGGCGCCGTGGGGGAAAACCTGCGCACGGCCTTGCCATGGCTGCCGCAGGCGCGCGCCTTGATCACCGTCAAGACCGATTGCGACTTGTCCGGACACATGACGACCATCGCCGACTCGCTGGTGGCGAAACACGAAGACAAGGAAGCGCTGCTGGCCTTCTTCCAGCGCTACGGCTTCAAGGCCCTGCTGCGCGAACTGGGCGCGGTGCCGCCGCCGATGTCGCCTGTTGGCGCACCGGCAACTGCCGGTGCCGCTGCTGCCAACACGACGGGCGACATGTTTGCCGATGCCGCGCCAGCAGTGGAAGCCGTGTATGAAACCGTGCTGACGGACGAGCAGCTGGACAAATGGATCGCCCTGATCGATGCGGCGGCTTTGACGGCCGTCGACACGGAAACCACCTCGCTGGAGCCGATGACGGCGCAAATGGTCGGCATTTCCCTCTCCGTGGCCGAGCACGCTGCCTGCTACATCCCGCTGGCCCACGACTACGCGGGCGCGCCCGAGCAATTAACGCGTGAACACGTGCTGGCGAAATTGCGCCCGTGGCTGGAAGATGCGAACAAGCCCAAGCTGGGCCAGAACCTCAAGTATGACAGCCACATCTTCGCCAATCACGGCGTGACGTTACGCGGCATCGCCCACGATACCCTGCTCGAATCGTATGTATTCGAGTCGCACAAGAAGCACGACATGGACAGCCTGGCCCTGCGCCACCTGAATTACACGACGATCCCGTTCGAGGACGTGTGCGGCAAGGGCGCCAAGCAGATCACGTTTAATCAAGTCGAGGTAGAGCAGGCGGCGAAATACGCGGCCGAGGATGCGGACGTCACCTTGCGCTTGCACAATGCCATGTGGGGTAACGTGGCGAACGATGACAAGCTGACCTTTATCTATGAAAAGATCGAGATGCCGACGGCTGTGGTCTTGCAAAAGATCGAGCGCAACGGCGTGCTGATCGACGACGAATTGCTCAACATCCAGTCGGCCGAGCTGGCCGTGAAGATTCTGGAGCTGGAAAAGAAGGCGTATGAACTGGCCGAGCAGCCGTTTAATTTAGGCTCGCCCAAGCAGATCGGCGAAATCTTCTTTGACAAGTTGAAACTGCCGGTGGTCAAGAAAACGCCGACGGGCGCGCCGTCGACGGATGAAGAAGTGCTGCAAAAGCTGGCCGAGGATTATCCATTGCCCAAAGTGCTGCTGGAATACCGCGGCATGGCCAAGCTGAAGTCGACGTACACGGATAAATTGCCGAAGATGATCAACGTCACCACGGGACGCGTGCATACGAACTATGCGCAAGCCGTGGCCGTGACGGGGCGTCTGGCATCGAACGACCCGAACTTGCAGAATATTCCCATCCGCAGCGCGGAAGGCCGGCGCATCCGCGAAGCGTTTATTGCGCCGCCCGGCAGCCACATCGTTTCGGCCGACTATTCGCAGATCGAATTGCGCATCATGGCGCATATCTCGGGCGACGAAGCCATGCTGCGCGCATTTGCCGACGGCATCGACATTCACCGCGCCACGGCCGCCGAGATCTTTGGCGTGCCGGCCGCGGAAGTACAAAGCGAGCAGCGCCGCTACGCCAAGGTCATCAACTTTGGTTTGATCTACGGCATGAGCGCGTTCGGCCTGGCCGGTAACCTGGGCGTGGACCGCACGGCCGCGCAAAGCTATATCGACCGCTACTTTGCCCGCTTCTCCGGCGTGAAACAGTATATGGAAGACACGCGCCAGCAAGCCAAGGCGCGCGGCTACGTGGAAACCGTGTTCGGCCGCCGTTTGTGGCTGCCGGAAATCAATTCGCCGAACGGCCCCCGCCGCCAAGGCGCGGAACGGGCGGCCATCAACGCGCCGATGCAGGGCACGGCCGCCGACCTGATCAAGCTGGCCATGATCGCCGTGCAAGGCTGGCTGGAAACGGACAACTTGCAAACGAAGATGATCATGCAGGTGCACGATGAACTGGTGCTGGAAGTGCCGGACGCCGAGCTCGAATTGGTCAAGCGCAAGCTGCCGGAACTGATGGCGGGCGTGGCCGCGCTGAAAGTGCCGCTGACGGCCGAGGTGGGCGTCGGCAGGAACTGGGACGAAGCGCATTGATGCTGCGTCGGCTTACGCGGGGCATGCCCCGCTAAGCCGACCTACATGTTTACTTGAGCAATGACCATAGGTCGGCTTAGCGCAGCGTAAGCCGACATTTTCTGTGAATACACCCTTCAGGAGAAACGCATGAGCGACATGATCACCGATTGTGAAAGTTTGCTGGGCCGGAGCAGCTTGTCCGGGCCGGATGGCCGGCGTGGTTTCCTGAAGGTGGCGCTGGGCACTGGCTTTGCCGTGGCCGTCTTGCCCGTGGCGGCGCAAAACGTCATCAAGACGGATTCCGCCGGGCTCGTCACGGGCCACATGTCGGTGATGGTCGATGGCCAGGCCGTGCCCGTGTATGCGGCGCAGCCGGAGGGCAAGACGGGTTTGCCCGTGGTACTGGTCATTTCGGAAATCTTTGGTGTCCATGAACATATCGCCGACATGGCGCGCCGTTTTGCCAAGCAGGGTTATCTGGCGCTGGCGCCCGATTTGTTCGTGCGCCAGGGCGATCCCACCAAGGTGGCCAGCATCCCGGAGTTGATGAAAGGCATCATCGCCAAGACGCCGGACGCGCAAGTGATGGCGGACCTCGATGCGGTGGTGGCATGGGCGAAACAGAATGGCGGCGATACGAGCCGTTTGGGCATCACGGGCTTTTGCTGGGGCGGGCGCATCACCTGGCTGTACGCGGCGCACAATCCGGCCGTCAAGGCGGGCGTGGCCTGGTATGGCCGCCTCGTCGGCGAACCGACTGCCTTGCAGCCGAGCAATCCCATCGATATCGCCGCTACCTTGAAGGTTCCCGTACTGGGCTTGTATGGCGGCAAGGATACGGGCATCAGCCAGGAATCGATCGGCAAGATGAAGGATGCGCTGGCCAAGGGCGGCAACCAATCCGAGTTTGTCGTGTATACCGATGCGGGCCATGCCTTCAACGCCGATTACCGCCCCAGCTATGTGGCGGCCGATGCGAAAGACGGTTATGCGCGCTGCCTGGCCTGGTTCAAAAGCCACGGCGTGGCGTGATCTGCAACAGAAACATACCGCATCTTCCATAAATTGACGCGAAAGACGCACCGGGCTGTAAAATGCCCGGTGCGCGCCAATGCAGTACAATTGCATCTTCACCGCGCTACGCTGCCGCCAAACGCGCAAATGTAAACAATAGATAACAACGCATTCATCAGGCCAGACGCCAGCATCGCGGGCGCCAGTGACCCGGCGCCATTTTGAGGTAAGAAAATCATCGATCCCGTCCTTATATCCATTTTGCTCGCGACCACGATCGCGGGCGTGTTGAGCATTACCGCGGCGGCGATCTTTTCGTTTGCATTCCTGTCCAAAGTGGTCGAGCGCATGGTCAGCTTGTCCGTCGGCATCATGTTGTCGACGTCCTTGCTGCACGCCTTGCCCGAAGCGTTCGAATCGCAGGCGGATCCGCGCAGCCTGTTCGCCACCCTGCTGGCCGGTTTGCTGGCCTTTTTCATGCTGGAAAAATTCGCCATCCTGCGCCATTCGCACCACCACGAAGGCGATGGCCACCACCATGCGCACGGCCACGACAAGCACGAGGCGGGCAAGGCCGGCTGGATGATTTTAGTGGGCGACGGCATGCACAACTTTACGGACGGCATCCTGATCGCCGCCGCCTTCCTGGCCGACCCGAAACTGGGCCTGGTGACGGGCCTGGCCATCATCGCGCATGAAATCCCGCAGGAAATCGGCGATTTTATTGTACTGCTCAATGCCGGTTTCTCGCGCCTGCGCGCCTACATCTTCAACCTGCTGTGCAGCCTGATGGCGGTGGCGGGCGGCCTCCTCGGCTATTTCACCCTGGACCGCGCCAGCAATTTGATTCCTTATGTGCTCGTGTTCGCCTCGTCCGGCTTCATCTATATTGCCTTGAGTGATCTGATGCCGCAGATGCAGCGTCGCGCCACCTTGCGCGAAACTATTCCGCAGGTGCTGTTGATCGCACTGGGCGTGTGCATCGTGCTGTTTTTGACGCATAAGCGCCACGGCGGTTGATACGCCATTCTGTCGGCGCAGTGCTACCTATGCTATATTGCCTTTCTGACTAACTTGCACAGAAAGGAGGAAAATATAATGGAAGAAAACTTGTTGCTCGCCTTGTGGCGCGCACGCTCTTTAAGCGCATTTGCCAGCTCTTGCCCACGTTCTATCGCGCTGCGATAACCTGGCCAGAGCAAAGTCACCCTCCTAGACGAGTCCTTTCCTGGTACTCCGTTGTCGTTAGCGCTCCTGTTAACGCGGATGCTTGCATCCCGAACAAAGACAAGAGCCATGACTACCCTTATCTCTACCCAAGCTTTACAGCTGGATACCCACGACGGTTTCCTCTTCAACGAACTCGCCTTTACCTTGCGCCAGGGCGACCGCATCGGCCTGATCGGCCACAATGGCTGCGGCAAATCCACCTTGCTGGGATTGCTCAGCGGCACGCGGGAAGCCACTGCCGGCACCATCCACTATGCTCGTGCCTGCCGCTTGCAGCACGTGGAGCAGCACTTGCCGGCGGAACTTGCCAAGCTGAGCCTGTACGACGCCTTGCTGGCGCCCGTGCTGGAGCAGCCGGAACTGCATTGGCGGGTCGACAGCCTGCTGGCTGAACTGGGTTTTGACCAAGAAACGGCGCAAGTGCCCGTGCATTCCCTGTCCGGCGGCCAGCACACGCGGCTGCTGCTGGGGCGTGCCCTGCTGCAGGAGCCGAACGTGCTGCTGCTGGACGAACCGAGCAATCACCTGGACTTGCCATCGCTGCTGTGGTTGGAGCAATTCCTGCTGGCCTGGCGCGGCGCTTTCATCCTCGTCTCGCACGACCAGCGCCTGCTCGACAACGTGGCGACGCGCAGCTGGATCTTGCGCGATAGCCGCCTGTACGATTTCGACTTGCCGTGCGGCCCCGCGCTGGCGGCGCTGGCCGAAGCGGACGTAGCCGCTGCCGCCCGCCATGCGGCCGAGCAGAAGGAAATCGACCGCCTGTCGGCCAGCAGTGCCCGCCTGGCCCTGTGGGGCCGCACCTATGACAATGAAGACCTGGCACGCAAGGCCAAGACCATGCAGCGGCGCATCGACAAGCTGAAGGATGTGCAATCGTTCGTCAGCGACGGCGCGCCCTGGCGCTTGAGTCTGCGCGGCAAGGCGCTGGCGGCCGACCAGCTGCTGGCGCTCGACGGGTTGGATGTGCGCGCCGTGCCCGCGTCTCCCGTGCTGTTCCAGGTCGGCCAGCTGTGGCTGAAACCGGGCGACCGGGTCGCCTTGCTGGGCGCCAATGGCAGCGGCAAGTCGTCGCTGCTGCGCCTGTGCTGGCAAGCGATCCAGGCACAGGAGGAGCGCAGCGACTTGCGCTATCACAAGGCGGCGAACATCGGCTATTACGACCAGTCGCTCAAACAACTGGCCGATACGGCCGACCTGTCCGACGCCCTGTACCCGTTTGCCGTGCAAAACGAAGCTGCGCGCAGCCAGGTGGCGCGCAAGCAGGCGCTGATCGCGGCCGGTTTCCCGTATGCGCGCCATGGCCAGACGGTGGGAACGTTGAGCGGCGGTGAGCGGGCGCGGCTGCTGTTCCTGGGGCTGTCGCTGGCCAGCTACCACTTGCTGCTGCTGGACGAGCCCAGCAATCACCTGGACATGCAGGGCAAGGCGGAACTGGGGCAAGCGCTGCAGGGATTTGCGGGCGGCTGCCTGCTGGTGTCGCACGACCGCGACCTGATCGAGACGGCCTGCAACCGCTACTGGGTGGTGGCCGATGGCGGGCTGGAAGAGTGGCCGGATGCGGCCGGCGCGTATGCACGGCTGAGTCTTGAGGATGGGCAGGCTCCGCCGTCCCCGGCGCGAATGGAAACGGCTGCGCTGGCGCTAGCGCACAGTGACGTGGATCAACAGCTGGAACGCTTGTGCGAACTGGAGCAATTGCTGGCGCAAGACCTGGCGAGAAAACCGCGCCACCAGAAGCCGGCCAGCCAGCAGGCGTGGCTGGCGGAACTGGAGCGCTTGAATCAAGTGCTGGGGATAACGTCGTAGTTACCCACAGGTGAAATGGCGGACCAGCTGGTCCGCCATTTTTTTAACTCCCGGTCGCCACGGGCCGCGCCGGATCGGCGCACCATTCGCTCCACGAGCCCGGATACAGGGCTGCGCCAGGCAAACCCGCCACTTCCATTGCCAGCAAGTTGTGGCAAGCCGTCACGCCGGAACCGCATTGCAGGATGGCCGCTTGCGGTGCATCAAACAATGCGCTGAAATCGCGTCGTAGTTCCTCGGCGCCCTTGAAACGGCCGTCCGCTTGCAGATTGTCCTTGAAGAAACGGTTTTTCGCGCCGGGGATATGGCCGCCCACGGGGTCGATGGTTTCGTTTTCGCCGCGATAACGGTCGGGCGCGCGCGCGTCGATCACCGTCAACGCCTGGGTTTCCAGGTTGGCAACGACGTCCTGCACGCTGGCCGTGCGCGTCAGGCTGGCTTTTTCCGTCAGGTTGCCGGCAGGGCGGGGCGCCACCGGTGTGACCAGCGGCAAGCCTTGCGCCTGCCAGCCGGCCAGGCCACCGTCGAGCACGGCCACGGCTGGATGGCCAACCCAGCGCAGCAGCCACCACAAACGGGCGGCGAACATGCCGCCCTGGCCGTCGTAGGCGACCACTTGCGTGTCGTCATTGATGCCCCAGCCGCGCAGGGTGGCCAGCAGGGCGTTGCGGTCGGGCAGCGGATGGCGTCCCGTAAAGTCCGCGCCGCGTGCCGTCTTGGGGCCGGACAGGGCCGTGTCGATATCGGCGAACTGGGCGTTCTGGATGTGGCCGGCGGCAAACGCATCGCTGCCGGCCCTCGGGTTGAGCAAGTCGTGGCGGCAATCGAGGATGACCCAGTTGCTGTCATTCAGGTGGCTGGACAAATCATTGCTGTTGATCAAGGTCGTATACAAGGTCATGACTCCTTACACTTCGCTGGCGATGGGATCCGTGCGCGCGATCGCCGCGCCACGGGCCGTGTTGCGGGTATTGTAATAGGTTGCCGCGATGCCGGAAGCGAGAATGATGGCGATGCCGGCCCAGCCATGCCAGTCGAACAGGTCGCCAAAGATCACCACGCCCCAGAAGCTGGAAAAGACGATGCCCGTGTATTGCAGGTTTGCAACCACGAGGGTCTTGCCCAGGCGATAGGCGCGCGTCATGGCCATCTGCGCCATGGTGGCGCACAAGCCGATGGCGGCCAGCAAGCCGATGCCGTAGGCGCTCGTGTGCGCATGCCAGACGACGGGGCCGCCGCCGGCGCTGGCCACGTGGCCGATCACGCCAGCGAGGAAATTGACGACCGAGAAATAGAACACGACCCGGTATTCGGGCTCGCCCAGCAAGCCCAGCTTGCGCACCTGCAAGTAGGCGAGGGCCGACAGCATGCCGGAAATCAAGGCCGTGATGGCGCCAGCCGCCTGGTCCGTCTCGAACACGGGCTGCAGCAGCAGGGTCACGCCGACAAAGCTCATGGCGATGGCCGCCACCAGCGGCCATTCGACCTGCTGCATGCCCTTGAACCAGCCGCCGGCCAGCAGGATCACGGCGATCCAGATGGGCGCCATGTAATTCAGGGTCATGGCCGTGGCCAGCGGCAGGATGGCGATGGCATAAAACCACAACCACAGGGCGATCACGCCCACCACGCCGCGCCACAGATGCTGGCCCGGCATCGTGGTTTTAAAACTGCCGCCCTGGTACAGAATCGTGCAGCTCATGACGATCATGCCGATGATGCCGCGGTACATGACGATTTCGGAGGTCGAATACAGATCCGACGCCAGTTTCACGCACACGCCCATGATGGCAAACATAAAGCTGGCAAACAGCATCCATAAAGATTGCATGAGTAAATCCTGACCATGAAAATGAAAAAGGGCCGCGCAATGCGACCCTTGAGGAACTACAGTTCGATATTGTTGCGATACCACTCGTGGAAATGCTGCATGCCATCTTCCATGGGCGATTGATAAGGGCCCACTTCGTTCACGCCGCGCTGCATCAGAACCTTGCGGCCCGCATCCATGCGCTGGGCGATTTCATCGTCCTCGACACAGGTTTCCATGTAGGCAGCCCGTTCCGCTTCGACGAAGTCGCGCTCGAACAGCACGATTTCTTCCGGGTAATAGAACTCTACCACGTTGCGCGTTTTTTGCGGACCGTCGGGCCACAGGGTCGAGACGACCAGCACGTGCGGATACCATTCGACCATGATGTTCGGATACAGGGTCAGCCAGATGGCGCCATACGGCGGCGCTTCGCCGCCGCGGAATTGCAGCACCTGCTCCTGCCATTTCTTGTAGGCAGGCGAGCCGGCTTGCTGCAAGCCGCGGTGCACGCCCACCGTTTGCACGCTGTAATCCTTGCCGAATTCCCAGCGCAGGTCGTCGCAGCTGACGAAGCTGCCCAGGCCCGGGTGGAACGGTTCCACGTGATAGTCTTCCAGATAGACTTCGATGAAGGTCTTCCAGTTGTAGTCGCACTCGTGGATTTCCACGTGGTCGAACATATAGCCGGAGAAATCGAGGTCTTTCGAGACGGACAAATCTTTCAATTTTTCCATCACGTTGTAGCCATTTTGCTCGAACAGCAAGCCATTCCAGCTTTGCAGCGGCGTTTTCGACAGGTTCAGGCACGGCGTCTCGGGGAAATGCGGCGCGCCGATCAATTCACCCTTGAGGTCGTAGGTCCAGCGATGCAGCGGGCAGACGATATGATTCGCATTGCCGCGGCCATTGAACATCAGCGCCTGCCGGTGACGGCACACGTTGGACAGCACTTCGATGCCATTGGCGTTGCGCACGAGCATGCGCCCTTCGTTCTCAGACGCCAGGGTCGCAAAATCGCCGGTTTCCGGCACCATCAGCTCATGCCCGACATAGCGCGGGCCGGCTTGGAACAATTGCTGCATTTCACGCTGCAACAGCGTTTCGTCAAAATAGACGTGGACCGGAAGTTGCGCGTTTGAACGCGCCAGCTTGGCGTGAGTAGCCAGATCGGACATCCCAACCCCCCATAAATGTACAACGGTCAGCAGTGCCCCAGGCCATTCCCTGGGCAACCGCTACAGAGAGAAAGAATCCGCAAAGACCTGAATTCAAATTTGTTGAAACGGTATTTCGGACAGAACCGGCGATTATAGCGCGGATCGGCCTCGGCATTATCAAACTCCCCCGCGAAATAGCCTATTAATGAGAAACATTGTCATTTGGCGCGCAATTTTCGGCAGAGAGGGGGGATTCGGCTAAAATTCACTGACAAGCTGGCAACGCTATTGACTTTGAGCGCGCCGATTGCGCTTTAGTTTTCACTTAATAGTGTGGTTTGTTCTAAAATAACGCTTCTATGCTGGCCGGGAATCCCCGGCGTCTCCCTACAAGCCCCTCGTGCCACGAAGAGATCTGAGTCTATGTCGAAGAAATTAACTGCCGCTGCCGCAGCGCCGGCCTCGTTTGAAGAGGCAATGGCGGAACTGGCGCAGCTGGTAACGCAAATGGAAGCGGGCCAGTTGCCGCTGGAAGCATCGGTCGCGGCGTATCAGCGCGGCTCGGAACTGGTCAAGTATTGCGCAAGCCAGCTCGACAGCGTCGAAGCGCAGGTGAAAGTACTCGAAGGCGACATGTTGAAACCGTTCGTGGATGCCGGCGAGGCCGCCCAATGATGGCCAGCATGCAACAAGATGGCGTGACCTTCGGCGACTGGATGCAAGCCACCCAGTCCGGCGTGGAAGCCCGGCTCGACCAGTTCCTGCCGGCGGCCGATACCGTGCCGCACAAGCTGCACGCTGCCATGCGCTATGCGCTGCTGGGCGGCGGCAAGCGCGTGCGCCCGCTGCTGGTGATGGCGGCTGGCGAACTGTTTGATGCCGATCAAGATACCCTCGCCCGTGCTGCTTGCGCGCTGGAAATGATTCACGTGTATTCGCTCGTGCATGACGACATGCCGTGCATGGATGACGATGCCTTGCGCCGTGGCAAGCCCACCGTGCACATCGCCTACGATGAAGCGACGGCCCTGCTGGTCGGCGACGCGTTGCAATCGCAAGCGTTCATGCTGCTGGCCGATGGCGCTGCCATTCCTCCGGCGCGGCAAATGGCGATGATCAAGCTGCTGGCGCACGCCTCCGGTTCGGCCGGCATGTGCGGCGGCCAGGCGATCGACCTCGATAGCGTCGGCCTGGCCTTGACCTTGCCGCAGCTGGAACAGATGCATCAACTGAAAACGGGCGCCTTGCTGCGCGCGGCCGTGATTCTCGGCGCGCTGGCCGGCAAGGACTTGACGGCGAACGAGATGACGGCGCTGAACGCGTATGCGCGCGCCGTCGGACTGGCGTTCCAGGTGGTCGACGATGTGCTCGACGCAACGGCTGATTCGGCCACCCTGGGCAAGACGGCAGGCAAGGATGCGGCCGCCAACAAGCCCACTTACGTATCGATACTGGGGCTGGAACCATCGCGAGCCCTGGCAGAACAATTGCGGTGCGACGCCCATGCGGCGCTGGCGCCATTCGGGGACAAGGCACGCCGTTTGCGCGAGCTGGCGGACCTGGTCGTGCAGCGGAAGGCATAAATGAAACTGTTAGAAACCATCAATGAACCAGCGCAAGTGCGCAAGCTGGCCCGCTCGCAACTGGTGCCGCTGGCCCAGGAACTGCGCAGCTTCCTGCTCGACTCCGTTTCCAAGACGGGGGGCCACTTGTCGTCCAACCTGGGCACGGTCGAGCTGACTGTCGCGCTGCATTACGTGTTCAACACGCCGCACGACCGCATCGTGTGGGACGTGGGCCACCAGACCTATTCGCACAAGATCCTCACGGGCCGCCGCGAGCGCATGCATACCCTGCGCCAGAAGGATGGCATTTCCGGCTTCCCGAAGCGCGACGAAAGCGAATACGACACCTTCGGCACGGCGCACTCGTCGACGTCGATCTCGGCCGCGCTGGGCATGGCGCAGGCCGCCAAGATCAAGGGCGACCCGCTGCATGCGATCGCCGTGATCGGCGACGGCTCGATGACGGCCGGCATGGCTTTCGAGGCGATGAACAATGCGGGCGTGCAGGAAGACGTCAACTTGCTGGTGATCCTGAACGACAACGACATGTCGATCTCGCCGCCCGTGGGCGCCCTGAACCGCCACCTGGCGCGCCTGATGTCGGGCCAGTTCTATGCGGCAGCGAAAAATGTCGGCAAGTCCGTCTTGCCCGGCCCCGTGCTGGAACTGGCGAAGCGCTTTGAAGAGCACGCCAAAGGCATGGTCGTGCCCGCCACCATGTTCGAAGAGTTCGGTTTTAACTATATCGGTCCCATCGACGGCCACGACCTCGATTCGCTGATCCCGACCTTGCAAAATATCAAGCAATTGAAGGGCCCGCAATTCCTGCACGTGGTCACCAAGAAGGGGCAAGGCTACAAGCTGGCCGAGGCGGAGCCGATCCTGTATCACGGCACGCCGAAGTTCAATCCGCTGGAAGGCATCAAGCCGGCCACGGCGCCGGGCAAGATGACGTACACGGAAGTGTTCGGCAACTGGCTGTGCGACATGGCCGCCCACGACAAGCGCCTGGTGGGCATCACGCCGGCCATGCGCGAAGGTTCGGGCATGGTCAAGTTCGAACAGCAATATCCGAACCGTTACTTTGACGTCGGCATTGCCGAGCAGCATTCCGTGACGTTTGGCGCGGGCCTGGCCTGCGAAGGCCTCAAACCCGTCGTGGCCATCTATTCGACCTTCCTGCAGCGCGCCTATGACCAGCTGATCCACGACGTGGCCCTGCAAAACCTGGACGTGACGTTCGCGCTGGACCGCGCCGGCCTGGTGGGCGCCGACGGCGCCACGCACGCGGGCAATTACGACATGGCATTCCTGCGCTGCATCCCGAACATGGTCATCATGGCCGCGTCCGACGAAAACGAATGCCGGCAAATGCTGACGACGGGCTACCATTATCCTGGCCCGGCCGCGATCCGCTATCCGCGCGGCGCCGGCGCTGGCGTGGTCATCGTGCCGGAACTGACGAGCATTGAAATCGGCAAGGGCGAGATCAAGCGCCAGGGCAAGCGCATCGCCATCCTGGCCTTCGGTTCCATGGTGGCGCCTAGCGTGGCGGCGGGCGAGAAGCTCGACGCGACGGTGGCGAACATGCGCTTCGTCAAGCCGCTCGACGTGGCACTGGTGAAACAGCTGGCCGCCGACCACGATTACCTGGTGACGGTGGAAGAGGGCTGCATCATGGGCGGCGCCGGCTCGGCCGTGGCCGAGGCCCTGGCCGCCGAGGGCATCGTCAAGCCGATCCTGATGCTGGGCTTGCCCGACACCTTCATCGACCATGGCGACCCCGTGCAACTGCTGAAAAGCGTGGGCCTGGACGCCGTCGGCATCGCCGCGTCGATCGAGCAGCGCTTTGGCGGCACGCAGCCGCCGCGCCTGGCAGCTGTCAGCTAAGCTGGCTTGCATACGGAAAAGCGACATCGCGGTGTCGCTTTTTTTTCGCCCGCAGTCCATTTACGCTGCACTGCAACATTTTTCACCGGGGAATGCTACGATGACGCTTTGATACCCTTTCAAAGCCGATCTTGCATTTCAGGAAACTTCACCGCCGTTCGCGCGCGCTGGCCAGCCGCTGGCTGACGGGCATGCACGCCTATACCGATACCCTGGCGCAGCGCCGCCCCCTGTGGATGGTCAGCCTGGCCATCGATGAAACGAACCTGTCCGAGGGCTTGCGGGCCGCCTGCGCTTCGAGCGCCATGCTGCTGCTGGGCCTGCTGTTTGACCACCCCGATTTTTCCTGGGCCGCTATCGGCGCCTTCTGGACTTGCCTGGCCGACGCGGCGGGCACGCGGCGCATGCGCTTTGTCTCGATGGTGGGCTTCGGCTTGCTGTCGACCGTGGCCGGCGGCCTGACGGCGCTGGCGGCCGGCCATGGCCTGGCGGCGGCCGCCATCGCCGTGCTGCTGTTTTCCTGGGCCGGCGCGCTGGCGCGCATCTGGGGCGCGGCCACGGCGCAGGTGGCCATCCTGGCCGCCACGGCGTGCGTGGTGATGGTCACGCATCCGCTGGAATCGATGACGCAGACGGCGCCTTTCCTGGGCCTGTACATGTTCGGCTGCCTGTTCGCCACCGTGCTCAGTTTTACCATCTGGCGCATCCACCCGTTCAGCCCTGCCAGGCGCGCCATTCGCGCCGCGTATTCGCGCCTGGCCGGCATCGCGCGCGACAATGCGCGCTTTCTCGAACATGATGCCGCGCAGGCGGACGCGGCAGCGCATGGCGCCAGCTACCGTTCGCAGGCCCGCGCCGCGCTGGAAGCGGCGCGGGTGGCGCTGGCCGCCGTGCCGCCCGCGCGCGCGGGCCGCAGCGCCCTGTACGACAACCTGCTGCTGGCGCTCAGCGACGCCGAGCGCATCTTCGCCTATCTGATCGCCGTCACGCATACGTGCGAGCGCGAGCAGCAGCGCCTGCGCCAGGACCCGCGCGCGCGGCGCAGCCTGGAAGTGATGGCCGTGCTGCTGCGCCGCCTGGGGCAAGCCGTGCAGCGCCAGCCGGAAACGCCGCCGCTGGCCTTGCAGCGCCGCCTGGCCGGCTGCGGACGGCGCCTGGAAGCGGCGCTGGGCGCCTTGCTGCCGCTGCGCCTGAACGTGGACTTCATGGAGCTGGGCTTGCCGCGCGCGGCGCAGCTGCCGTGGCGCGAAGCGGCCTTCCTGGCGCTGGGGCAGGCGTGGCAGACGGCAAAAGTCAATGCCACGCCGCAGTCGCTGAGCTGGCGCCATGCGGCGCGCGTGTCGCTGGCGACGACGGCCGGCTTCCTGCTGGTCGAGGCCTTGCATATTCCGTTCGGCTACTGGGCCACCATGGCGACCTTGCTGATACTGCAGCCGTCCGTGTCGACCACCTGGCCGCGCGGCATCGAGCGGGTCGCGGGCAGCGTGCTGGGCGCCGTGCTGGCCGTGCTGATCGGCCTGGTCATTTACACGCCGCTGGGCATCTCGCTGGTGGTGTTTCCCCTGATCGTCGCCACCATGGCCTTGCGCCGCGTTAGCTACAGCCTGCACGTGCTGTTCATGACGCCGGCCTTCGTGCTGGTGGCCGATTATGCGGCGCCGGCCAGCGAGATGGTGTATGCGATGAGCCGCCTGGGCAACAATGTGCTGGGCTGCGTGCTGGCCCTGCTGGCCACGTTTTTCCTGTGGCCGGACCGCGAGGCGGACGACCTGGACCAGCGCCTGGCGAAAGCCGTGTCGGCCAACCTGAAATACCTGCTGGCCGTGCTGGCGGCGGGTGGACGCTGGGATAGCGCCATCGCGCGCCTGCGCCGCGAGGCGGGACTGGCCAGCAATAACGCGGAACAGGTCTTGCAGCGCTTGCGTATCGAGCGCCGCCTGGACCGCAGTAGCGGCGTGGGTCTGGCGGCGCTGCGCACCCTGCCGTTGCTGCGCCGCGTGGCGGGCAGCACGGCGCGCATCAGTCTGAGTCCCCAGGCCGAGCCGGCGCCGCCCGAATTGCAACGGTGGATTGCCGCCGTCAGCGGGGAAATCGATGCCTTGCTGCGTGGTGAAGCCGATGCCAGCGCGCCTGCTCCGTGCATTGCCGAGGGATTGACGGCCCTGCAGGCCGATGCCGTGGCCCAGGTGCAGCTGCTGCGCGGCTTGCTGCGCGAGCATGTGCAGGCGCTGGCTGGCGGCGCGCGGTGACGCCATCGTGCTGACGCGTTTTTTCGGCGTCGTGTAGCCGCTCGGCCGGCTGCGCCCGCAACCGGCCTTTACTGATTGCGGCGCCAATATTGTATAGACGTTTGGCGCCTCCCAATCTCTCCAAATTCCACATTTCATGGGCTGTCCCGATATATTTTCCAAACTGGAAATTTATCGAAAGGAAACGTTGACTCTAAAATAAGTGCGGTCTATATTCGATTTTGTAGCAAGCAAAGATGAAATTTCTTACGACTGGTCTGACGCGATTGCCTGGTGCAATAGCTCACATGGAGAGTAGTAAATGAAAAAGATTGCCGCATTTATTTTTACCGTGGGATTGAGTGCTTCCTATGCCATTGCTTCGGATATCGGCTGCTCCAGCTGCGAAGAGGAATTGCGGGAATGCACGATGATGAACGGCGACAGATCCCCCTTTTGCATAGGCAGTTACAAAGCCTGCCTGAAAGTCTGCCAAATCGGCGCCTGATATCCATGTTGCATTGCGAGGCGGCCGGCAAGCGCACGCTGCGCCGGCCGCCCTCGATCATTGACGCCTCTGACAATACTTATGATGCAGAAAAAAATTAAAACCATCGCCATGTATGGCTTGATCCTGGCCGCCGGCCTGGGCAGCGGGTATGGCCTGTCCTTGTTGCCCGGTTTGCTCAAGCCGAATTACACCGAGGGTAATTACGCCGCATATTTCCCGAATGCCCAGGCGAAGGTGGTGTTGTACGGTACGGATTGGTGCGGCTATTGCGCCAAGACGCGCGCGTATTTCAAGGAAAACAAGATCGAATTCGTCGATCTCGATATCGAGAAATCACCGGAAGCGAGAAAAGCCCATGAAGAACTCGGCGGCGGCGGCGTACCCGTGGTCTTGATCGGCAACCGCAAGATCCAGGGTTTCAATACTGGCGCGCTGGAAGCGGCGCTGAAGAAAATCTGACGTTTCAACTTGTCAACCTGAAAGGCTCACCATGTTCAAAAAGATTGCCGCTTTCCTGTTTGCCGCCGGCGCTGCGCTGTCCTTCAATGTCCATGCCGGCGGCCCTGACTGTACCTTTGTCTGCGAACGCAACCTGCTCGATTGCGTGGAATTCGGCCAGCCGGCCTGCATGGAAAATTATCAGGCTTGTCAGAAGGAATGCCTGCGCCCGCCGCATAACTGACGCGCGGAGGCACTTATGGATGACGCGTAAGGGACGGCGCGCCATGGATGTTGCTCATCGTCTGACATTTCCACAAAGGAGTACCAATGTTTAAAAAACTGGGTTTCTTTTTGTTTGCCATGGGCGTGAGCGCCTCGTATGCCATCGCTGGCGGCGGCGAGCCGGAATGCTACGCGCAGTGCGAGGACGATCTGGCGCAGTGCATGACGGATCATCCGAGGGCGCCAGGCGCTTGCTTCAAGATTCACCAGATGTGCAATAAGAGCTGCGATCCATACTTGCCGTAAATAATGATTGCCGGTCTGCGTCTGCCAGTCTCCTGGCCAGGCCGACCGAATCAACTCATCCGTCCTGCAGTCTCTCATTTCCAAAAAGGAGTGTGTATGTTCAAAAAGCTGGGTTTCTTTTTGTTTGCCATGGGCGTCAGCGCCTCGTATGCGATGGCCAGTAGTACCGCCGACATTTCCGAATGCCAGTCCGAGTGCTATATGGCGCTCGATGCCTGTGTCATGGAGTTCAGTGTTCCTTCATGCGTCCGCGCCAATAAAGTGTGTCTTCAGGCCTGCGGCTGAGTAACACCCTGCCAGCTGGTAAAGCACGGCGATGCGGTTTGACAGGCATCGCCGTTTTTTATGTCATCCCCGCGTGCGGTCATGCCGCCACAGCACGTCGCTGCCGCCGGCAAAGCGGTTGAGTACGCGCGACAGCACGAACAGCAGGTCCGACAGACGGTTCACGTACTGGCGCGGATGTTCGTGGAGGGGTTCCGCATTGGCCAGCGCGACGATGCTGCGTTCGGCGCGGCGGCACACGGTGCGGCACACATGCGCCAGCGAAGCGGCGCGCGAACCGGCCGGCAGGATGAATTCGGAGAGGGCCGGCAAGTCCGCATTGTATTTCGCCAGCAGGTCGTCGAGGCGCAGCACGTGCTCTTCCTTGATCAGCTGGTAGCCGGGGATGCAGATTTCTCCGCCCAGGTCGAACAGGTCGTGCTGGATGGCCACCAGCTCGTCGCGCAAGGCGTCGGGCATGGCTTCGCACAGCAGCAGTCCCAGATTCGAATTGAGTTCGTCCACGTCGCCCATGGCGTGGATGCGGGCGCTGTCCTTGCTGGTGCGGCTGCCGTCGCCCAGGCCGGTGCTGCCATTGTCGCCCGTGCGCGTGGCGATTTTCGAAAGTCGGTTGCCCATGATGTCGATCCTGTAAAGAAGAATGGGGGCAGCATACGACACCGCGCGCCGCCTGGCCCCGGATTTGCGGGCAAATCGGACAAAAAATGCGGCGCGCGCCACTTTTGTGCTTACAATCGTTGCACGCCCATGCCCATTTGCCCTCCATCTTATGCTCAATGCTGCCCCTGAATCCGGATTGACCGCCGCGCGCCAGCAAGCCGTCGTCGCGGCCCTGCTGGCCGTGCTGCCGGCCCGCTGCGTGCTGTCCGACGCGGAAGATACGCGCCCGTATGAATGCGATGGCCTGGCCGCCTACCGCCAGCTGCCGATGGTGGTGACCTTGCCGGACACGGAAGAACAGGTCATCGCCATCCTCGGCGTCTGCCGCGCGTTGAAGGTGCCGATCGTGCCGCGCGGCGCCGGCACGGGCTTGTCGGGCGGCGCCTTGCCGATCGTCGATGGCGTGGTGCTGTCGACGGCGCGTTTGAACCGCATCGTGCGCGTCGATGCCTATGCGCGCACGGCCGTGGTGCAGCCGGGCGTGCGCAACCTGGCCATTTCCGAAGCGGCGGCGCCCCACGCGCTGTATTACGCGCCCGATCCTTCCTCGCAGATCGCCTGCAGCATCGGCGGCAACGTGGCGGAAAACTCGGGCGGCGTGCATTGCCTCAAGTACGGCCTGACCGTGCACAATGTGCTGCGCGTACGCATCGTCACCATCGATGGCGACGTGCTGGAACTGGGCGGCGAATGCCTGGACGCTCCGGGCCTCGACCTGCTGGCCGTCTTCATCGGCTCCGAAGGCATGCTGGGCATCGTCACGGAAGTGACCGTGAAACTGATACCGAAACCGGCCACGGCCAGGGTCATCATGGCATCGTTCGACGACGTCGTCACGGGCGGCAACGCGGTTGCCAACGTGATCGCGGCCGGCATTATTCCGGCCGGGCTGGAAATGATGGACCGGACTTCTTCGCGCATGGTCGAACCATTCGTCAAGGCCGGCTACGACATCGACGCGGCCGCCATTTTGCTGTGCGAAGCGGACGGCACGCACGAGGAAGTGGAAGAGGAAATCGCCCGCATGACGGCCGTGCTGGAAGGGGCGGGCGCCAGCGCCATCGCCGTCTCGCAGTCGGAAGCGGAGCGCATGAAATTCTGGTCTGGCCGCAAGAACGCCTTTCCCGCCGCCGGGCGCATCTCGCCCGACTACTATTGCATGGACGGCACCATCCCGCGCAAGCGCCTGGCGGAAGTGCTGACGGGTATCGCCGGCATGGAAGCGACGCATGGCTTGCGCTGCGCGAACGTGTTCCACGCGGGCGACGGAAATCTGCATCCCCTGATCCTGTTCGACGCCAACATGCCCGGCGAATTCGAACGCGCCGAAGCGTTTGGCGCGGACATCCTGGCCCTGTGCGTGGCCGTGGGCGGCACCATCACGGGCGAACATGGCGTGGGCATGGAAAAGATCAATTCCATGTGCGTGCAGTTTACGCGCGCCGAACTCGATACCTTCTTTGCCGTCAAGCGCGCCTTCGATCCCCATACCTTGCTGAACCCGGACAAGGCGATTCCCACCTTGAACCGCTGCGCCGAATTCGGCAAGATGCATGTGACGGCGGGGCGGCTGCCGTTCGCCAACCTGCCCCGTTTTTAATTTTCCGGAGACCCCTTTGCAAGCGATAGCGGAACAATTCAGGCAGCGGATCCTGGCGGCCAGCGCGGCGGGCAGTCCCTTGCGCCTGCGCGGCGGCGGCACGAAAGACTGGTATGGCCAGCAGTTCGATGGCGAGGTGCTCGATACGCGCGCGTATGCGGGCATCATCGACTATGAACCGACGGAGCTGGTGATCACGGCCCGCTGCGGCACGCCGCTGGCGGAAATCGAGGCGGCGCTGGCCGCGCGCAACCAGATGCTGGCATTCGAGCCGCCGCACTTCGGCCAGGGCGCCACGGTGGGCGGCGTCGTCGCCAGCGCCTTGTCCGGCCCGCGCCGGGCCAGCGCAGGAGCCTTGCGAGACTTTGTGCTGGGCGCAGTGCTGATGGATGGCCATGGCGAGCGCCTGGCGTTTGGCGGGCAAGTCATGAAGAACGTGGCCGGCTACGATGTCTCGCGCCTGCTGGCGGGGTCCCTGGGCACCCTGGGCCTGATCCTGGAAGTGTCGCTGAAAGTGCTGCCCTTGCCGCTGCGCGAAGCGACGTTTCGCGTGGCCTGTGCGGAAATCGCCGCCTTGCGCATGCTCAATGAATGGGCTGGCAAGCCGCTGCCGATATCGGCCAGCTGCTGGCATGACGGCGTGTTGACGGTGCGCCTGTCCGGCGCCGAGGCGGCCGTGTCGGCGGCCCTGCAATCCTTGAAAGGCGAGCTGCTGGCAGCCGATGACGCGGCCGCCTTCTGGCTGTCCGTGCGCGAGCAAACGCACGATTTCTTTACTGGCGCGGGCAGCCTGTGGCGCTTGTCGTTGCCGCCGCACGCCAGCGCCATGATTCTAAAGGGGCGCCAGCTGATCGAGTGGGGTGGGGCGCAGCGCTGGCTGAAGCTCGATGGCGGCGCCGATGCCGATGGCGCACGGCACATCCGCCAGGTCATGGCGGCCGCCGGCGGCCATGCCACCCTGTTCCGCGGCGGCGACAAGGCCGTGGGCGTGTTCCACCCGCTGGCGCCGGCCGTGGCCACCATCCACCAACGCCTGCGGCAGGCTTTCGACCCGGCCGGCATCTTCAACCCGCACAGAATGTATTGAGCGCGCATGCAAACCAATCTCGCCGATTTCATCAAGAATACGCCGGCAGGCGACGAAGCCGAAGCCATCCTGCGCGCCTGCGTGCATTGCGGCTTTTGCACGGCCACCTGTCCCACCTACCAGCTGCTGGGCGACGAACTCGATGGCCCGCGCGGGCGCATCTATCTGATCAAGCAAGTGCTCGAAGGCGCGCCCGTCACCGCCAAGACGCAGACGCACCTGGACCGCTGCCTGACCTGCCGCAACTGCGAGTCCACCTGTCCGTCCGGGGTGCAGTACGGGCGCCTGGTCGACATCGGGCGCAGCGTCGTCGAGCAGCGCGTGCAGCGGCCCTTGCGTGAACGGGCCTTGCGCTTCGCCCTGAAGGAAGCCTTGCCGCGCCGCTGGCTGTTTACGCCCGTGTACAAGGCGGGGCAGGCGCTGCGGCCGCTGCTGTCGAAAAGCTTGCAGGATAAATTGCGACCCGGCGCCGCCGCTGGCGCATGGCCGGCGCGCCGGCACGCGCGCACCATGCTGCTGCTCGACGGCTGCGTGCAGCCGGCCATGTCGCCGAACATCAACGCGGCCACGGCGCGCGTGCTCGACGCGCTTGGCGTGCAGCTGATCGTCGCGCCGAAGGCGGGCTGCTGCGGCGCGCTGCGCCATCACCTGAACGACCAGGAGGCGGCGCTGGACGACATGCGCCGCAATATCGACGCCTGGTGGCCCTACGTAGACTGCGCGGACAGCGCGGAAGCCATCGTCATGACGGCGTCCGGCTGCGGCGCCACGGTGAAGGAATATGGCCATCTGCTGGCGCACGATGCGCAGTATGCGGAGAAGGCGCGGCGTATCGCCGCACTGACGCGCGATTTGTCCGAGATCATGCCGGCCTTCGAAGCGGAACTGGTGGCGCTGCTGAAAGGACGCATCGGCAAAAAAGTGGCGTACCACCCGCCATGCACCCTGCAGCATGGCCAGCAGGTGCGCGGCAAGGTGGAGCAGGTCTTGCGCGCCGTCGGCGTCGACGTGCGCCTGTGCGCCGACAGCCATCTGTGCTGCGGTTCGGCGGGCACCTATTCGATCCTGCAGCCGGCACTGTCGCAGCAGCTGCGCGACAACAAGGTGGCGAACCTGGAAGCGTGCGAGCCGGAGATGATCGTGTCGGCGAATATCGGTTGCCTGAGCCACCTGCAGTCGGGCACGGAGACCCCCGTGCGGCACTGGATCGAATTGATCGACTCCGCCTTGACCCCGGTCAAATAGGCACTTCGTTGTATTGCGCGATGCGCCATTGCGGCGCAGGGATGAAATGGTTGGCCCACTCCAGCACGGCGTCGGCCGGCATGGGGCGGGCGATGCCGTAGCCTTGCGCCAGGTCGCAGCCCAGCTGGATCAGGCGCGCGCCATGCTCGACGCTTTCCACGCCTTCGGCGATCACCGTCAAGCTGAAGGAACGGGCCAGGCCGATGACGGCGCGCACCAGGTGCAGGTCATCGCGGTCGTTGAGCATGTTGCGCACGAAGCTCTGGTCGATCTTGACGATATTCGCCGGCAGGCGTTTCAGATACGACATCGACGAGTAGCCGGTGCCAAAATCGTCGAGCGCGAACGTGATGCCCAGCGCCTGGCAGGCGCGGATGATGCGGCGCACGTCTTCGATGTCGTGCAGGGCCGACGATTCGAGGATTTCCAGTTCCAGCATGCTGGCGCGCACGCCGGGAAATTCGCCGAGGATGGTTTCCAGGCGCGAGACGAAGTCCGGTTGCTGGAAGTGGCGCGCCGCGATATTCACGCTGACCACCCAGTGCTTGCCGCAAGCGACCCAGCGCTGCATCTGCCACAGGGCTTGGCGCAGCACCCATTCGCCGATGTCGATGATCAAATCCGTCTGTTCCACCAGCGGCAGGAATTGCGCGGGCGCCAGCACGCCGCGGCGCGGATGCTGCCAGCGCAGCAGCGCTTCCATGCCCACCACCGTGCCGGCGCGCATATTCACCTTGGGCTGGTAGTACAGCCGCAGTTCGCCATTGATCAGGGCCTGGCGCACTTCCGTGCGCTGGTTGTGGTGGGTGCGCACTTCCTCATCGAGATTGGTATCGAAGAAGTGATACTGGTTGCGCCCCGTCAGCTTGGCCTGGTAGACGGCGTGGTCGGCGTGGCGCAGCAGGCTTTCCGTATTCAGGTCCTTGCCCGCGTAGACGGCGATGCCGACGCTGGCCGTCATGTGCAGCGCCTGCTGGTCGCAATGATAGGGGCGGCTCAGTTCCTGCATCAATTGGGTGATGTTCTGTTCGATGCTGGCGATGCTGGCCTGGCCGCACAGCAGCAGGACGAATTCATCGCCGCCCAGGCGCGCCGCGTAATGGATCTGGCCCGTAAAGGCGTGCAGGCGTCCGGCCACCTGCTTGAGGATTTCATCGCCCGCTTCTGCGCCGTAGCGGTCGTTGATGGCCTGAAAATGGTCGAGGTCGAACAGGCAGACGGCCAGCAGGCGCTGGCGTTCGCGCGCCAGGAACAGTTCCTGCTCGAAGCGTGCGGCCAGCGCGGCACGGTTGGGTAGACCCGTCAGCACGTCATTGTAGTTTTGCCAGGACAGCTTTTGCAGCGCCTGCTGCATGTGCACGGTTTCGTTCAGCTGTTCGCCCAGCTGGCGCTGGCTGGTTTTCAGCGAGGTCAGCAGTTCTTCGATATCGCCGGCCATGCCGTTGAACGACTGCGACACGGCTTGCGCCTCGGGCGTGGCGCCAGCCGCCAGGCGCACGGCGAAGTTGCCATCGCGAAAGCGGTCCGTCGCTTGCACAAGCCGCGCCAGCAGCTTGCGGTGCGACGCCAGGATCAAGCCCAGCAGGAGGAAGACGAGGACGATATTGATGGTGCTGAGCACGGCCTGCTCGCGCACCCTTTGCCACACCTGGGCCAGGGGCCGGCCGGGCGTGTAGTGCAGGTCGAGGATGCCGTCGCCGCCGTCCGGCAACGCCACCGTCAGGCGGCTGCGGATGGCCGCCATGCCCGCCAGGCGCGCAAACCACGCCGGCACGCCGTCGGCCAGCGCATCGCTCAGCTTGTTGTCAGCCAGCACTTCGACATGCCCGCCAGCCGTATCCCAGCGCACGGAGGCGAGGCTGCGGTTCAGTGGCAGGGCGCTGCGCAGCGCTTGCTGCACGCTGTCGTGCATCGCATGCCGGTCCGTATGCACGGCCAGCGGCAGCACGCTATTGGCCAGGAACAGGTCGAGTTGCCGGGCGTCGCTCTGGTAGCGCGCATTGGCCAGCGCCGTTTCCGTACCCAGCAGGGCGTGATAGCGTACAGCGGAAACGGCGAGTATCAGGAAGGTAATAGGGATGAAGAGGCGGGAATAACTACCCATCCGCATCCATGAAGATAATATTTTCCCAAAGACTGGCATCGTTTTTTGATCGATATCTGCGAATAATTATGTAAACATTATCACCGATATTTGCTATTTGAAACACAATATTGATATCAGGCATGAAATAAATACGGTTTTATAGATTTCGCATGATTGTTGTCTTAAATCAAAGTATTGCATTTTTTACTCCTGTAGCAATTGCCTTATGTCGGCTGCCAGACTGGCCGGTTTGCTGGCCGTCGCATAGCGGCGAAAGACGCTGCCATCCTTGCGCACCAAAAACTTGGTGAAATTCCATTTGATCGACTGCGTGCCCAATATGCCGGGCGCCGCCTGTTTTAATTGCGCAAACAGGGGATGGGTATGCGGGCCATTCACGTCGACCTTGGCAAACAGGGGGAAGGTGACGCCGAAGTTTTTCTCGCAAAAGGCGCCGATCTCCGCATTCGAGCCCGGTTCCTGCTGGCGGAATTGATTGCAGGGAAAACCCAGCACGACCAGGCCCTGGTCGTGAAATGCGCGGTACAGCGCTTCGAGCCCCTGGTACTGCGGCGTGAAGCCGCAGGCGCTGGCCGTATTGACGATCAGCAGCACTTTACCCTTGTATTGCGCCAGGTCGATCGGCGTGCCGTCGAGCGCCTCGGCCTGGAAATCGTGGATGCTGGTCATGTCAGAGGAGTCCCAGTTTGGTGGCGCCCGTTTGCGGGGGCGGTTCCGGCGCCGTTGCGCCCTTGAGTTTGATCGTCAGGCGCAGGTCGTTGACGGAGTCCGCATTGCGCAGCGCGTCTTCATAGCTGATGGCGCCCCCTTCGTGCAGGTCGAACAGGGCCTGGTCGAAGGTTTGCATGCCATGCTCGCGCGATTTTTTCATCAGTTCCTTGATCTCGTGCACATGGCCCTTGAAGATCAGGTCGCTCATCAGCGGTGAGTTGAGCAGGATTTCCAGCGCCGCCTTGCGCCCGCCGCCTTCCTTGCTGGGGATCAAGCGCTGCGAAATCATGCCCTTCAAATTGAGCGACAGGTCCATCAGCAATTGCTGGCGCCGCTCTTCGGGGAAGAAATTGATGATGCGGTCCAGCGCCTGGTTGGCGTTGTTCGCGTGCAAGGTCGCCAGGCACAGATGGCCCGTCTCGGCAAACGCGATGGCGTGGTCCATGGTGTCGCGGTCGCGTATTTCGCCGATCTGTATCACGTCGGGCGCCTGGCGCAGGGTGTTTTTCAGGGCCGTGGCCCAGTCGTCCGTATCGACGCCCACTTCGCGCTGGGTGACGATGCAGTTGCCGTGCGGATGGATGAATTCCACGGGGTCTTCGATGGTGATGATGTGGCCGTGGCTGTGCGCGTTGCGGTGGCCCACCATGGCCGCCAGCGTGGTCGACTTGCCGCAGCCCGTGGCGCCCACCATGATGACGAGGCCCCGCTTGCTCATCACGATGTCTTGCAGGATGGAGGGCAAACCCAGCCCATCGAGTGTGGGAATGGCGGTATTGATCAAGCGCAAGACCATGCCTGCCTGGCCCATCTGCACGAAGGCGGATACGCGGAAACGTCCGAGACCGTCCGGGCTGATGGCGAAATTGGCTTCGCGGCTGGACGCGAATTCGGCCGCCTGGCGTTCGTTCATGACGGCGCGCACGTAGCCGGCCGATTGCTGCGCGTCGAGCGCGCCTCCCGCCAGCAGCGTCAGCTTGCCGTCGAGCTTGATGGCGGGCGGAAAGCCGGCCGTGATGAACAGGTCCGAGCCGCCCCGTGCGCGCATCTGCGCCAGCAGCGCGTGCATGGCGCCATAGTGTTCGTGCGTCGTCTGCATGGCTTATCCGGGGAAGTTTTCAGGCGCCTTGGCGGCCGAGCGGGCTGTTTCCGCCGAGATCGTGCCGCGCCGCACCAGGTCGGTGAGGCACTGGTCCAGGGTCTGCATGCCCACGTTGCTGCCCGTCTGGATGGCCGAATACATTTGCGCCACTTTTGCTTCGCGGATCAGGTTGCGCACGGCCGGCGTGGCCAGCATGATTTCATGCGCGGCCACGCGGCCCGCGCCATCCTTGGTTTTCAGCAAGTTCTGCGAAATGACGGCTTGCAAGGATTCGGACAGCATGGCGCGCACCATTTCCTTTTCCTCGGCGGGGAAGACGTCGATGATGCGGTCGATCGATTTCGCCGCCGACGAGGTATGCAGGGTGCCGAACACGAGGTGGCCCGTCTCGGCCGCCGTCAGCGCCAGGCGGATGGTTTCCAGGTCGCGCAACTCGCCCACCAAAATCACGTCGGGGTCTTCGCGCAGGGCCGAGCGCAGCGCATTGCTGAACGAATGCGTGTGCGAGCCCACTTCGCGCTGGTTGATCAGGCATTTCTTCGGTTCATGCACGAATTCGATCGGGTCTTCGATGGTCAATATATGGTGGTTCAGGCGCTCGTTGACGTGGTTCACCATGGCCGCCAGGGTGGTCGACTTGCCGGAGCCCGTCGGGCCCGTCACCAGCACGAGTCCCCGCGGGCGCATGGCCAGCTCGCCGAAGATGCGCGGGGCGTTGAGTTCTTCCAGGGTCAGCACCTTCGACGGAATCGTGCGCAGCACGGCCGAGGCACCGCGTTCCTGGTTGTAGGCGTTGACGCGGAAGCGGGCCAGGCCGGGAATCTCGAACGAAAAATCGCATTCCAGCGCTTCTTCATACGCCTTGCGCTGGCTGTCGTTCATGATGTCGTAGATCATGCTGTGCACTTCCTTGTGCTCGAGCGGCGCCACGTTCAGGCGGCGCACGTCGCCGTTGACCCGTATCATCGGCGGCAGGCCGGAAGACAGGTGCAAGTCGGAAGCCTTGTTGCTGACGGAGAAAGCGAGTAGTTCGGAGATGTCCATTTATAATCCCTGTGCCTGCATTGATGGGCTGGCGCACTGTGCCGCCGCCCCTATACACTAGAAAATGATTATGTCCACAATCGAACAGAACTTGCAAGCCGTGCGCGACAGTATTGCGCAGGCCGCCGCTGACGCGCAGCGCGCGCCGGCCGACGTGACCCTGCTGGCCGTCTCGAAGACCTTCGGCGCGGATGCCGTGCTGGCAGCCATGCGCGCGGGCCAGGCGGCGTTTGGCGAAAACTATCTGCAGGAAGCGCTCGACAAGATTGCCTTTGTGAAGGAAGCCGCACCGCAGCAAGCCCCGGCCTGGCATTTCATCGGCCCCATCCAGAGCAACAAGACGCGCCCCATCGCCGAGCATTTCGACTGGGTGCACACGGTGGAACGGGAAAAGATCGCCGCACGCCTGTCCGAACAGCGCCCGGCAGGCTTGCCGGACCTGAATATCTGCCTGCAAGTCAATATCAGTGGCGAGGCCAGCAAGAGCGGCGTGACGCCGGCCGAATTGCCAGCGCTGGCGCGCGCCGTGGCGCAGCTGCCGCGCTTGCGTTTGCGCGGCCTGATGGCCATTCCCGAGCCGGAAACGGATCTCGCCCTGCAACGCCTTGCGTTTGCGCAATTGCGCGCGCTGTACGAACAATTGAAGGCCGAAGGGCTGGCGCTCGATACCTTGTCGATGGGCATGTCGGCCGACTTGCGCGCCGCCGTGCTCGAGGGCGCCACCATCGTGCGCGTGGGCAGCGCCATCTTCGGCTCCCGCAACTATTCCTAACTGATTGACAGAAAGCATAACCATGACGACAGAATTGAATATCGCCTTTGTAGGCGGCGGCAACATGGCGGCCGCCCTGATCGCGGGCCTGGCGGGCAAATTGACCCTGGGCGGCAATATCCACGTGATCGACCCGCACGCGCCGGCGCTGGAAAAACTGCAGGCGCAATTCGGCGTCACGACGGCGGCTTCCGCCGGCGAGGCATTGCGCGGCGTGGATGTGATCGTGCTGGCCGTGAAACCGCAAAGCATGCGCGAAGTGGCGGCCCAGTTGCTGCCTTTCCTCGACGGGGATAGGGCGCCATTGATCCTGTCGATCGCGGCCGGCATCCGCGCGCAGGACCTGTCGCGCTGGCTCGGCGACTACCCCGCCATCGTGCGCTGCATGCCGAATACGCCGGCCCTGATCGGCATGGGTATCACGGGCATGGTGGCCAGCAGCGGCGTGAGCGAGGAACAGAAGAAGATGGCGGACGCCATCCTGCGCGCCGTTGGCCAGACCGTCTGGCTCGATGACGAAGCCAAGATCGACCCCGTCACGGCCGTGTCGGGCAGCGGTCCCGCCTATGTGTTTTACTTTATCGAGGCGATGCAGCAGGCGGCCGCCGAACTGGGCTTGACGCCCGAGCAGGGCACGCAGCTGGCGATTGCCACCTTTACGGGCGCCGCGCAACTGGCGGCCAATTCCAGCGAGCCCGTGTCCTTGCTGCGCGAGCGGGTCACGTCGAAGGGCGGTACGACGTATGCGGCACTCACCAGCATGGAAGAGAGCGGCGTGAAAGCGGCCATCGTCAAGGGCATCAAGGCGGCCGCGCAACGGGGGCGCGAGATGGGTGACGAGCTGTCGAAGTAATTAGATCACCTTGACGGCGCGGCCTATGTATAAAATCGGTCCTGTCGGCCGCCCCGTTGGCGAGCCCGCTTCCGGCTCCAGGGTGATTTCAAACAGTTGATCGGCTTGCAGCGGCGGCAGCTTATCCAGGGTCAACTTGAGGCTTTGCCCCGGCTTGACGAGGCCCAGCGAGACGGGCGCGCCCCAATCCTTGCCCTTGGTCCAGAATTGCAGGGCTTTTTGCTGCGGCACCTTTGTCGGACCCAGAGGGATCAGGCTCAGGTCGCGGTTCTTGCCGCCGCGTCCGCCAGCCTGCACGATCCAGCCCGGCGATTTATCCTGCGGCGCCACCAGCACCACCAGATAGCCGGGTCCGCCTGGCGCTTGCAGCTGCACGCTGACCAGCACGGCCAGCACAGCTGTCGCCACCAGGCCGCCGCCGGCCAGCAGTCTCCAGAAGGCCAGGCTGTTCCACCACGCTTGCCAGCCGCCCGCCTGCTGCACGGCTTTCGGCGTGAACAGGCTGGCGCTGATGCGCGGCCACAGTTGCTCCGAGGGCGTTTCGGGCGGCGCCAGGGTGGTCAATGGCAGCAAGCGCTGTTCCCAGGCATCGACGGCGTCGCGCAAGGCGGCATCGCGCGGCAAGCGCCGTTCCACTTCCGCGCGTTCGGCCAGTGCCAGGGTGCCCAGCACATATTCGCTGGCCAGCCTGTGCAATTCCTCGTCGCTGTTGATCATCCCATGCACTCCCGCAAGGCGGCCAGGCCCCGCTTGACCCAGGCTTTGACGGTCCCCAGCGGCGCTTGCAGACGCTGCGCGATTTCGCCGTGGGAACAGCCATCGACGTAGGCATACAGGATGCTATTGCGCTTGGCTTCATCCAGGTGGCCGAGGCAATCGTGCAGCTTGCCCAGGTCAGCCTGGTCGGCATAGGCCTCGCCCGCGTCGTGGCCTTGGCGTTGGTGCAGCAGGGTTTCCACGGTATCCTCGTCGGCTGACAGTTCATGGGCACGGGCGCGCGCCATGTCCAGCGCCTGGTGCCGCACCACCACATAGATCCAGCCCTTGCCGCTGCCGCGCGTGGCGTCGAAGCTGCCGGCGCGGCGCCAGATATTCAGGAAGGCGTCGTGCAGCACGTCTTCGGCCAGGGCCCGCTGGCGCACGATGCGCAGGGCCACGCCCAGAAGGTAGCGGCTTTCCTGCTGGTACAGGCCGTGCAATGCCTGCTGCTCGCCTCTGGCGCAGGCGCGCAGGGCGGCATCGTAATCGTAAGGGGCGGCTAGCGTTGGCAAGGTTGGCGCAATCGTCAAGAGTAAACGGTTAGCAAGTTTTCAAGGCCGAGTATAGGCCAGAAACCCGCTTGCCAACCGTCGCTTTCACTGATTTATGCGGCCTTCCAGAAAATGTAGTCGGCTTGATAGGGCACCCATTGTTTGGCGCCGATGCTTTCCATGCCGCAGGGGCTGCTTGGCGCCACGCCACCGCTGGTGGCCACGCGCTGGATGTAGCTGACGCCCTGCATGGCGCCGCTGCCCGTGGCCGGGTTGGCTTTCACCAGCTGATACGGAATGTTGCCGGCGCCGGCCGGCGCCACGGCCACTTGCGTCGCCGTCACTTTCGAGCCATCCAGGTTGGCCCAGGTGGCGGGTGGGCCGACATACGTGCCGACCTGCATGCCGCTGCGGTCGTTCAGGGCCGCGTCCGGGCCCACGAAGACCCATTCATGGCCCGTCATGTCTTTCTTGGCCTTGCATTCGTAGGCGATCTTGCCCACGCCCACCGTTTGCATGGCTACCTGGTGGCCATCGGGCACCTTGACGGCATTCGGTAATTGTTCCTGCGAATAGCGGGCACTCATGGGGGCACAGGCGGCCACGAGCAGGGCGGCGCACAGCACGGTGAGCGAAGGGGCGGTATGACGTGGGGCGATGGTGGCAAGCATGGCGAACTCCTGGTAGTTGGCTCAACCGGCTGGTTGATACCATTACTACGCATGGGCTGGCCATTTGGATGCAGCCAGAGAAAAATATTCTAAGGCGGCGGCGTTTCTTTCTTGCTGAACCGCCGCGCCAGCGCCAGCACGACGGGCATGGCGGTGGTGGCGTGCTTGAGCAGCGCGCCGCTGGCCCGCAGCAGCGGCAGGAAACGGCGCGGGCGCACGAGCAGCAAACCCAGCACGGCGCCCCCTATCATCAGGGGAATTTTAAAGCGCGTGGCCAGGGTGTGGCGCAGATTGCCGCCCGTTAAAGGCTCCAGCAATTGGCGCGTCTGCACGCCCAGGGCCAGGCGCTGCAGCGCACATTCGGCCAGCAGCGCGTCGCGCCGCTGCGCCAGGCTGGCGGCCGTGTGCACATGCGATAACTTGGTGGGATGCGTGGTCATGGCCGCTCCGATCCCCGGCGCGCCAGCAGTTGCAGCTCGTCCAGGTCTTTGTTCAGTTCGGAAAGTGTGAAGGACAGCAGTTTCGGCTTGCTGCGGAAACTGGCGCGCACGCCCAGCAGGGTGGCGATGGCGGCGCCGATGAAGACGGCGGCCGTGATGGCGATGGCGGCGATGCGGTG
This sequence comes from Janthinobacterium lividum, assembly GCF_034424625.1. Taxonomy (NCBI): domain Bacteria; kingdom Pseudomonadati; phylum Pseudomonadota; class Betaproteobacteria; order Burkholderiales; family Oxalobacteraceae; genus Janthinobacterium; species Janthinobacterium lividum. The sequence goes on from NZ_CP139976.1 coordinate 1,171,253, forward strand.
CGTATCCCAGAACAGCACGATGACGAGGAACACGATCAAGACCAGGCCGACAAACAGGCACAGCAGTGCCAGCATGGCCAGCGCCAGATAGGACAGGAAGCGCAGCGACTCTTCTTCCATTTCCACGGCCGCCAGGGCCAGACGGGTCTGGACGATGGCGGCGAGGGTCGCTGCGACTTGGGCGACATGGTGCAAGATAGCCATATGCTGCCTTTCGCGTCAGGAGACGGCCTGCGCCGTCGGTGCTGCGTCGGTACTGCGCCGTTACTATCTAGCGGCGTGACGAGGAAAGCAGCAGGCCGAACAGCACGCCGATGACGGCACCCGCGCCCACGGCTTTCCATGGATTGTCCTGCACGTATTCATCGGTGGCCTTGGCCGCCTGCTTGGTACGTTCGAGCAAATCTTCTTCCAGCTTGATCAAGTCTTTCTTGGCCGTTTCCAGGGTGGCGATGAACTTGTCCTTGACGGCTTTGACATTCTCGCCCGTCTGATCCTTGGCGCCATCGAGCCAGCCTTCCGCTTCATTGATGACGGTTTTCAGGTCGCCGACCAGTTTGTCGCGGGCCTTGTCGGCGTCGGCGAGGATGCTGTCGCTGCTGGATTTTCCGGTATGTATCGAGCTCATGTATTACCTCATGGAAGTGAAACTGCACAGTGAAATACCAGTGTAGGCAGCTGCGGCCAAGCCTGTCTTGCGCCGCCTCAAGGGCTGCCGCGGCGCAAGGGTTTTTGCTTAGCGGAAAGCAAAGTCCAGTACCACGCCCGCAAACACCGCCGCTCCTAGCCAGTTATTATGCCGGAATGCCGCAAAACACGGCATACGCTCGCGTGCGCGTATCAGGGTGTAGTGGTAAACGGCGCAGCCGGCCGCCACCAGCAAGCCCGCCACGAACCAGTAACGCAAGCCCAGGTACCAGCCGCATGCCAGCCACAGCAGCAGGAAAACGGCATAGCAGGCCATGACGATGGCCACGTCGTAGCGGCCAAAGGTGATGGCCGAGGTCTTGATGCCGATCTTCAGATCGTCGTCGCGGTCGACCATCGCGTATTCCGTATCGTAGGCCACGGCCCAGAAGACATTGCCCAGCAGCAGCAACCAGGCGACGGCGGGCACGGCATCCGTGATGGCGGCAAAGCCCATGGGGATGCCGAAGCCGAAGGCGATGCCCAGATACGCTTGCGGGATGGCAAAGAAACGCTTGAAATAGGGATAGGTGCCGGCGATGATGACGGCGGCCACGGACAACTGCTTGGTCAGCGCGTTGAGGGGCAGGATCAGGCAAAAGGCCAGCACGGTGAGCACGCCAGCCACGGCCAGCGCTTCCTTGCCGCTGATGCGTCCGCTGGTGATGGGGCGCTCGGCCGTGCGCTTGACGAATTTGTCGATATCCTGGTCGGCGTAGTCATTGATGGCGCAGCCTGCCGAGCGCATCAGGAAAGTGCCAAGAGTAAAGATCAGCAGCAGCCGCCAGTCCGGCACGCCCTGCTGCGCCAGCCATAGCGCACACAGGGTAGGCCACAGCAGCAATACGGTACCAATAGGCTTGTCCAGCCGTATCAGGCGGAAATACAGCGCCAGCTTGTTCATGGAAGACTCGATCTTGTTGAAGAGAAAGGTCGATTATCGCAAATAGTATGTAAATGTACTATTTTGCGCCTGGGGCGCTAGTCTTCGTCCTCGCAGAGCGGCGTAATGCCCGGCAAGTTGCAGCTGGCGATGGCCGCGCACAGGGCGTCGATGGCGGCCTTGCGCGTAAAGCTCTTGCGCCACAGCATCACTACGCGGCGCGATGGCACGGGGGCGGCGAAGGGCCGGTATTCGAGCATGCCGTCGGTGGCGTGCATATTGGCGACGGAGGCGCGCGGCAAGACCGTCAGGCCGATGCCGCTGGCCACCATGTGGCGGATGGTTTCCAGCGAGGAACCCTCAAACGTGCGCTGCATGCCATTGCCGGGCGAGGAAAAACGCGCCATTTCGGGGCACACTTCCAGCACCTGGTCGCGGAAACAGTGGCCATTGCCCAGCAGCAGCATGGTTTCCGATTTCAAGTCTTGCGCGGCGATTTTGTCGCGCGCCGTCCACGGATGCTGGCGCGGCATGGCGACGACGAACGGTTCGTCATACAGTTCCTGCATGGCCATGCCGTGGTCGGGCAGGGGCAGGGCCATGATGGCCACGTCCAGTTCACCCTGGCGCAGCAATTCGAGCAGGCGAACCGTGAAGTTTTCCTGCAAGATCAAGGGCATCTGCGGTACCTGGTCTATCATGGCCTTGACCAGCGGCGGCAGCAGGTAGGGGCCGATCGTGTAGATCACGCCCAGGCGCAGGGGACCGGCCAGCGGATCCTTGTTTTGCTTGGCAAGTTCCTTGATGGCGGCCGTCTGTTCCAGCACGCGCTCGGCTTGCGCAATGATTTGCGCGCCCAGTGGCGTGACGGAGATTTCCGCGCCGCCCCGTTCGAACAGGACCACGCCCAATTCGTCTTCGAGTTTCTTGATGGCCACTGACAGGGTGGGCTGGGCAACGAAGCAAGCTTCGGCGGCATGGCCGAAGTGCTTCGCTCGCGCGACTGCAACGATATATTTCAGTTCAGTCAGTGTCATAGGTTGATTGAAACACAGGAAGTGCTTACTTGCAATGAATGAAAGGTGGCGCAAACGTGAAACTGTGGCGCCGATGGCGTATTGTAGCGGATCGCCCCCTATAATGCGGGACCGGGCAGCGAAGGGAGATGGCGATGGAATTGCACCTGCAGGCGCTGGAAGCGGCAATTAATTACTGGCGTGCCAGGCAACCGGCGCGCGGCAATGAATATGCACTGTCGCCGTCCGTCAGCCGCCTGGCCGGCGTGTATGCGCTGATGATTTACTACCGGCAAGATCGCATCGCCGAAGAAGGGCTGGACCCGGCCGTCGTGGCCTTGATCGATGCCTGGCGCCGGGATGCCGGCGGCATCCAAGGCGATAGTCACGCCTGAGCGTGACCGTATCGTCACCCTATTTAACCCAACAAGAGATATCCATGCCTGATTTTGAAAACAAACTGTGCGGCCGTGACGAACTGCGCGCCCGCGCCGCGGCCCTGCCGAAACCGGTGGTGGTGACGAACGGCGTGTTCGACATTTTGCACCGTGGCCACGTAACGTATCTGGCGCAGGCGCGCGCGCTGGGCGCCTCGCTGATCGTTGCCGTGAATACCGATGCTTCAGTGAAACGCCTGGGCAAGGGCGATGACCGTCCCCTGAACAGCTGCGAAGACCGCATGGCCGTGCTGGCTGCCCTGGAAGCGGTGAGCCTGGTCGTGCCATTCTCGGAAGACAGCGCCCTGGAAGTGGTGCTGGACATCGAACCGGAAATCTATGCCAAGGGCGGCGACTACGACATGGCGGCCATTCCGGAAGGCAAGGCCGTGCTGGCGTATGGCGGCCAGGCCGTGGCCATCGATTTCGAGCACGACCGTTCGACCACCAAGCTGTTGACGAAAGTGCGGACGCAGCAGGGCTGAGGAAGCTCGTCAATGTTTCCATACAGATAAAAAGACGTTACTATGAGAACTGCCAGGGCTGCGACCTCGTTTCGTCAGCCCCAGTACGTTCCACCGTCTGAATGCATTGCTTGTCATAGAAAATAAATGGATCATAAAACTTCTGGGGATTGGCCACTGCCCTCCGGCGCCTGGCACGTGGATGACGATGGCGCGTGGAGCATGCAGCGCAGCGCGGACGGCCAGAACGTCTCGCCCTTGGTGAGCCATGCCGATATCGGCAAGCTGATGCTCGCGCGGCGCCTGCCCGCAGCCGCCGGCGCGCCCGTGCGGCAATTTCCGCCCGAATTTTCGTTCGACCCCGCCTCGGGCGCGGCCTTGCAAGTGCCGCCCGACACGGCCCCCACGCCGCCCTGGGTGCCGCCCTACGGCGCATATCCCGTCAGCGACGTGCCGCCAGCGGGCCCGGCCGGCTTGCGCCAGGCCAGCGTGCCCCTGAAACTGGCCGACCAGCGCGCCCGCGAAGAGCATGCGCAAGCCGATGCCTCGCTGCCCATGCCGCCGCCCGGCGAATACGAATTCTTTTCCGCGCAGTTCGGCACCAGCGCGCCTGCGCTGCTGGCGCTCGACCCGCGCAAGGCCGTCTTGCACGCCTGGCTGCCCGCCTCGAAACGCTGGCTGGCGCTGGACCCCGACTATGGCAGCTTGCTGGCCGAATCGGACCTGGCCCACGGCGCCTGGCGCGCCGAGCTGGTGCCTGAGTTCAACAGCGTGCTGGTCTTGCCGACCAGCCATGGCCTCGCTTGCATCCGCCCCGACGTGCCTTCGCTCACCTATGTGGTCGAGCATGTGGGCGGCGCGCCGTGCGCGGCCGCGCCCGTCTGGTTCCAGAACCGTTTGTGGGCGCCGCTGCGCGACGACGATGGCCGCATCCGCTTTGTCAACCTTGACGCGCAACAGAAGCCGGGCAGCGATGTGCTGCTCGATGGCGTGGTTGAGCTGGGTACCGTCAGCGCACCCGTGGCCTACAACCGCATGGCCGTGTGGCCCTGCGCCAATGGCCAGCTGCGCCTGCAATTGCAGCCGGACGGCAACGTGGCCGCTTCGTTCACTTCCTGGCCCGAAGGGCTGGTGCCGCATTTCGAATTCGGCAGCCCGTACGTGTCGCGCGATGGCGGACTGTGGCAGCTGTGCTTCGAGCGCAGCCGCGGCACCTATGTCTACGTGAAACTGGGCGCGCAGTCCGAACGGGCCGATGCGCTGGCGCCGCGCCTGTGTTCGGGCAGCTTCAATTACCGCTTCGCCACCAAGCTGAAAACGGCGCCGTGGGAAGAGCCGGAACACGGCGACGATGGCGGCAAGAACCAGGCCGTCATGCCGCTGCTGGAATCGGGCGCGGGGTCGGGCACCAGCGGCAGCGTCTTTGGCGTCAAGTTCGCCACCAGCGCCGGCCTGTCGAGCGTGCTGCGTTCGAACGAGCGCCTGGCGGCCCAGCTGGTACAGGACGACGAGTTGCGCGAAACCGTGTTTCATACCTTTGCCGTCAGCGAGCCGTGGCGCGTGCGCCTGTTTGTCCATGAAGGCACCTTGTGGGCGTATCACCCGCTGCTGTCGCGCATCGATGGCTGGGCCTTGCAGGCATGAAAGCGCGCGTCCTGATCGCGGCCGGCGCCGCCTTCCTCTCCTTCGCCTTCGCCACCGCCAGCGTGCAGGCGGCCGGCATCCAGCAAGCGTTCCTCGTGCAAAACTCGGGCTGGATGGAGCCGTTTTACACGGATGAACATTCGCAACTGAAAGCCCTGGTGGGCGCCGTGGCGCAGGCCGCGACGAGCCCGTCCGACAAGGTCTATACGCTGGCCTTCAGCCAGAGCAGCGGCGCGCACGTGTCGCCGTCGCTGCTGGGGCAAGGGCAGGGCGGCGCCGGCGTGGCGGGCCAGCTGGCCAATCTCGGCCTGGCGCGCAAGAGCGCCGGCGGCGCGCTGGCCGACACGGATTTCCAGGAAGCCGTCACGAAGACCATCACGGGGCCGTTCCAGTCCGCTTCCGGCATCGTGTGGATCTTTACGAATAACAAGAACAGCCCGAACAACGACAGCCAGACGGCCGAGCGCAACCGCGACTTTTACCGCTTGCTGCATCTGGAGCCGTCGATCACCAAGACGGTGGTGTTTCCACTGCGCATGCCTGTGCAGGGCAAGCTGTACAGCGCCAGGGGCTTGATGGTGTATGCACTGGCGTATGGCCAGCCGGCATCCGAGGCTTTGAACCGCATCCTGGCCGAAGGGCGGCTGTCGCAAGTGCTGACGCGCCCGCCCGCGCGCCTGAAACCGGTGGACCAGGATGCCGTGCGCATCGTGCCCCAGTCCGTCAAGAACAGTGCCAACGTACACGCCAGCCTGGGCCGCGACGGCCGCACCATCGTGCTCGACGTCGATGCGGCGAACCTGGTGCCGCAAGTGGTGCTGCAGGCGTCCTTGCAAAACATGTTTTTCCCGTACGTGATCGACAGCGCCAGGGTGCACGCCAGCCTGGCCGGGCAGAACGCGCCGCTGCACGTTGCGCCGGATCAAATCCGCCAGCTGCAGCCGGGCGCCAGCCAGTCCGTGCAGGTACAGTTTGCGCTGCCGATGGCGCAAATTCCGTCGCCGTGGTCGGCGCAGGCGATCGCCGCCATGGGCAAGCAGGTGATGCTGCCCATGCAGGCGCAGGTGGGCCTGTCGGAACAGCGGCTGGCGCTGGCGTCCAGCTTTGGCAAGGATTTGCAGGAATTGTTCCCTGGCGACCCGATATCCAGCATGTTTACGCCGCCCGACAGCGTGCGCGCCTCGCAGGCAACGATACCGTTGCTGGTGCGCATACAGTATCCGCTGCTGCCCGTGCTGGTGATACTGGGCAGCGTGCTGGCGCTCGTGCTGGGCTTGCTGGCGCTGGGCCTGGTCGGCACGCGCGCCACGCGCTACAAGGTGCTGGCTGACGGCGTGCAGCGGCAAGTGTTATTAAAACCGTTCAAGAGCGTGCAGATCCGCGATGATGACGGCCGCGACATTGGCGAACTCAAACGGGGCCTGGGCAAGCCGGCCGTCGTGCGCGTGGCCGAAGGCCATACCTTGACCCTGGCCTGAACACAGATTCCTTAAAAATTCCTTCCATTTAACAGAGGCATACCATGGCGCAAGACACTCCAAAAGACAACGCAGGTTTTACCTTGCCGGCCCCGGTAACGGCCCCGGCATCCGCACCACCCGCCGCCGCCGCACCTGCGGCCAGCGCAGCCACCGCCACGGCCACCACGGAACCGGCGCCCGCGTTCGATGCGGCCGGGACGACCGATACCTCGTCGCGCGACACCCTGGTCGGCGGCGTGGTGCTGCTGTTGCTGTTTATCGCCTTTTTCTTTGCCAAGAATGCCTACGCGAATGGCCTGGTGGCCAAGCGCGTGCCGCCGAACAAGGCCAATGCCTCGGGCTGGTGGCTGTTCATCTTCCTGGCCAGCCTGGCGACCGGTGTCGTGCTGGCCGCCGTGAACGCGCATAAATTCCTTGCGCCACTGTTCATGGGACCGCTGGTGCTGGTGGGCCTGGTTGCCCTGTTGCTGACATTTACCTCCAGCCGCCGCTAAGAACACGCCGTTGCACGCATCATCGAAGGAATCACCATGGCAGAGAACCTGAACCAAACCATCACCGGCGGCGCCAGCGAGCGCAAGCAGGACAAGATCATCGAACTGCGCCCGACCCTGTTCATCGGCATCGGCGGCACGGGCATGCAGGTGCTGATGCGCGTGCGCCGGCGCATCCTCAACACCTTGTGGGGCGGCGCGGGCAACCGCACGCGCATCGAGGGGCTGGCCGACTTTCCCATTGCGCAATTCATCCATTTCGACCTGGACAATGGCGCCGTGATCGAAAGCGGCGAGTCGCAGGCGAAGGACTTGCAGTTCGACCAGGTGAAGTTCACGGACGACGACAAGGTGGTCGAATCGTTCGACATGGACAAGTACAGCCGCGATGAAGATTCCCTGGAGAAGTATCCGCACATCAAGGAATGGCTGCCGCTGACGCCGCAGCGCATCCGCGAACTGCGTTTCGACATGAGCAGCGGCGCGGGGCAGATCCGCGCCGTGTCGCGCCTGTATTTCTTCGACAAGTATGCCAAGATCCGCGACAAGATCCGTTTGAAACTGAAAGCCCTGAAAGCGGGCCTGTCGCACGAGCGCCAGCTGGCCGAACTGGGTTTGCGCATGGAAACGAACCGTTTCCGCATCGTCATCGTCGGCTCCGTGGCGGGCGGCACGGGTTCCGGTTCCTTCCTGGACATGGGCTTGCTGGCGCGCTGGCTGGCGCGCAGCGAAGTGGGCGCGGCCGACGTCGAGCTGATGCTGTTCTTGCCGACCGGCTACACCAAGGCCAACAAGGACCGGGTCGAAGCCAACGGCTACGCGGCGCTGATGGAGCTGGAATCGGCCATGATGGGCAACAAGGGCTATGTGGGCCGCTGGGATGCGTATGACCGCCCGGAATTGACGCGCGAGCCGTACAGCGAGGTTTACCTGATCGATTCGGGCAACCTGGCCCAGCAGCACACCAAGGATGTCAGCGACGTCTACCATATGGTGGCCGATTCGCTGTTCGAGGATTTCGCCTCGGCCGACTTCGCGCGCGCCAAGCGTTCGATCGCCGTCAACCAGGCGCAGCACAAGAACTCGCTGTACAACGCGCCCGTGCCGCAAGACCGCTTCGGCGACATGCGCCTGTATTTTTCGAAGCGCTTTTCCTCGTTCGGCATGGCCGTGCTCGATACGCGCCAGGAAGCGGCGCGCGACGAGCGGGCCCACCGCTGGGCCGGCGCCATGCTGCAAGCGTTCTTTGGCGTGGGCGGCACGGATGCGGGCGCCAACCGCGCCACGGATACGCAGCGCGATAATTTCCTCGCCGCCAATATGTTCCTGAAGGGTACGCCGTTCAGCGATTTCCCCGAGTTTTCCGACAAGAGCATCGAACTGAAGCGCTCCAGAGGCGACTTCATCGATTTCCGCGTCGTCGACGAATTGCTGGAAGACCGCCATGGCCACTTGCTGGCCGGCGTGGAAAACCGCGTCAATACGCGCATCAACGATATCCGCACGGGCTTTGACCGCAGCGAATGGCCGGCGCAGGTGCGCGACGCCATGAAGCACCTGGAACGCGACGCCGTGCGCGACCAGGATTCCACGGCCGACACGACGGAAGACCGCATCAGCAAGCGCCGCCGCGAAGTGCTGGAAGATGTCAAGAAAGTCGTGCGCGACCAGCTGTATGGCTACCTGGACAACAAGGAATTCGGCGGCCTCGAATACGTGCTGTCGCTGGTGGAGCAGATCAAGGACCGCATCGAGGCGCCGGGCAGCGGCTTGACGGCGCAGATCGGCAACAATGCCGAGCGTTACCGTGAAATCAAGGAAGCCGTGCGCTCGCGCGAATACGAGCGCCTGCTGAACAACCTGGAACAGACGCGCAGCACCTTCGGCTTCCTCAGCAATGGCGAAAAGCAGGCGGGCGTGGTGATGGACCATTTGCGCACGGAAATGGCGAATGCCCTGAAATTCCATTTGCGCGCCAAGGCGGCGGACGAGTCCGTACTGCTGCTGGGCGAACTGTCGCGCTGGCTGGGCAACCGTATCGGCGTCGACGCGCAAGGCCGCGCGCAGTGGAATGGCCTCGTGGGCGAGCTGCAAACGGGCCGCGAAGGCGTGCTGGCCATGCTGGCGGAATTGAAGACGGCCAATACCATCCTGCAAAAGGACCTGGACAAGGAACACGCGACCCTGATCGTCATTCCCGTCACGGAAAAAGACATCGCGCTGCCATCGGCGGCCACCTTGCGCCAGTGGGCCGATGAAGCGTTCAAGGACATGGGCGGCTCGAAAGCGCTGTTCCCCATGCTGGGCGAACCGGCGCAACGGGGCTTGATCCTGGCCAAGGTCACGCGCATGGCCGAGAACATGATCGCCACGGCTGGCCTGGCCGAAGGGGCGACGAGCACGCCCGACCCGCTGTTCGACGCGCTGGAACAGATGGATGTGTCCGAACGCCTGGACCGTTTCCGCAAGCTGCTGGCCTGCTCCATGCCGTGGATCGACGCCAACATGGCGGGCGACTTCACGGTCGTGTCGGACCAGTTCAAGTGCGTGATCGGCGTGGCCAACGCGGCCGCCTTCAAGGCAAAGTTCGGCGCCGAGCTCGAATCGTGCGTGCCGACCCAGGTGGGCATCACGGTGAGCCAGCTGGAAATCGTCGAGACGGGTATCCGCGGGCGCGCCGTCTGCTATTGCGAACTGGCCGGCGTGCCGATGACGGTACTGCGCGGCCTGGAAGGCTGGCGCACCAGCTACCGCAAGGAAGGCGACAACGACAAGGCGCCGACCCACACGCACATCGATCCGACGCAATTCACGCACCCGATCGCGCCGAACACGGACGAGATGAAGCGCCTGGCGGAAGACTTCGGCGAATTCCTGCAAGCGATCATGCTGGGCGTGCTGACACGCCACACGGGCCGGGTCGTGCCGCCGGGCCAGTACCAGTTTGCCGTCGAACCGGGCGACTTGCGCCGCATCGGCAATGAACGGGCCATCCGCCAGAACGGCATGCCTGCCTCGTACGAGAAGAATATCGCCCTGCGCATCGAAGAAAAATTGACGGCGCTTGATGCCGTGCAGACGGCGGCCATGGCTGCGCTGGCAAAATACTACGAGCGGGGCGTGTATGCGCCCAAGCTGGTGGCGCAAGCCGATGGCTCGCAGCTGCCGTACATCGGTTTTGGCAGCGCCATTTCCGCCGAAGTGGGCGCGCGCCTGCGCGAGTCGGCGCGCCGCAAGGGCATGGCCAGCGACGAGCTCGACCACACGGTGCAAGCCTTGCTGGGACGCCTGAAGGAGTGGGCGAACGTCATCGGCGACTCCGACAGCGATGCCTACGACTGGGAAGTGCGCGAGCCGGAAGCGGACGGCCAGCCCCGCCTGAAATATGCGATCAAGGCGGAAATGCTGGAAGCGGGGCGCCTCGAGCAATTGCTGCGCCCGGCAGGTGCGGCTGCTGCCCCCGCGGCAACCGCGTTCGGCATGCCACCACCGCTGGGCGGCATGCCGCCGCCGCTGGTGGAATACCAGTATTTCCTGGGTATAAACGGCCAGCAGCAGGGACCGTTCACGGCCCAGCAGATCGTGCAGTACGTGCAGGCAGGGCAAGTCGCACCAAGCACCACCAAGGTGTGGCGCGCCGGCTTGCCGGCCTGGGCCGACCTGGCCCAGTTCCCCGAACTGGCGCCTTTGTTCCTCGGCGCGCCGCCACCGTTGATGCCGCCGCCTCTGTGAACGCTGGAATGACGTTGGAATGAAGGATTAGTTTTGGATATCTGCAACAAATGCAAGACGGGCCTGTGGACCGTTGTCAGCCATTGCCCGTACTGTGGTCACGCGGTGGCTGGCGCTGTCCGGGCAGCTGCGGCTGTGCCGCCGCCGCTGCCTGTTCCCGCGCCGGTACCAGCGCCCCCGCCGGTAGCGCCCAAGCCGCCGCCCGTGCCTGTGGCGCCTGTGCCGACGCCGAAACCGCCGCCGGTGCCGGTGTCCGCGCCGGCTGCCGTGCCGCCGCCAGCGCCGCCGAAGCCGGCCCAGCCGAAAGCCGTGCCGAAGCCCGTGCCGGCAGCTCCACCTGCGTCAACCGAAGCACCGCCACCGCCACGCAAGTGGCTGCGCTGGCTGGGCGGTATTGCCGTGCTGGCAGCCGTCATCGTCTACATGAATGGCAAGCCGGGCGGAAAGAACGAGTCGGCCTGCAATGACGCCATCGACAGTGGCTTGCAACTGGTGGCGAATGGCAGCCTGGACGGCGCCCGCCAGAAGCTGGCGACGGCGAAGAATGTGTGTACGGGCAAGTCCAGCGCCAAGGCGGACGACTTGCAGGCGGCCATCGGCAAGGCGGGCGCCGCATCGGGCAGCTGCCAGCGGGGCGTGCGCGCCATCGAGCGCAACATTGATGGCCATCAATTGCAAAGCGTGGCCAAGGGCATTGCCGCGCTCGACGCCGATTGCGCGGGCGCTGCCAGCGTGGATTCCCTGCGCAAGCAGCTGGCGCGCCAGCAGGCGGCAGCCGCGTCCGTGCTGGTGGGAGTGCGCCAGGCGCTGGACGGCAAGGATGCGACGGCGGCAAGGAATGGCATCGCCAGGCTGGAAGCGATCGACCGCGAAGCGCTGGAATTGCCGCAGTTGAAGGCCGACGTGCAGGCGCTGTCGGCGGCCGCGGAGCCTGCCCCGGCGCCCGTTTCAGCCCCGGTGCCAGCGCCGATGCCAGCAGCGCAGGAACCTGCGCCCGCGCGCGCGGTCGAACGTTCAGCGGTGTCCGAACGCCGTCCGCCGGAAACGTCGCCCGTCGATAGCGGCGCAGCCATGCGCAACGAGATGGCGCAATCGTTCTTGCGCGATGCCGAGCGTTCTTTGCTGGAAGGGAAATTCGATGCGGCCAAGACGTATCTGGAAAGCGCGCGCCGCGTCGATCCGGGCAATGCGCGCATCGACAATCTGTCGCGCCGCATCCGCGAGCGCGAACGGCAAGTGCTGCAGACGGAAACAACGATCAATTAGCTCTCTGGGGAATCACCATGCTGAACCACACCACCTTGCGCGCAGCCGCTGCGCTGACCATTGCGGCCATGCTGGCCGGCTGCGCCACGGCGCCGATGAACCCGAATGGCGTGCGCCAGGACAGTTCCTATCCGCAAGGTGGAAGCCAGGCGGCCACGGATGAGGACCCGTGCAGCATGGGCGCGACGGCGGCTGCCGGCGCGGCCGTGGGAGCGCTGCTGGGCGCGCTGGCGGGCGGCAAGAATAGCGCGCTGAAGGGCGCGGCCATCGGTGGCGGTCTGGCGGCGGCCGGTTGCCTGGCCATCAATGTCAATTCGCGCCAGACCAAGACGGCGGCGCAGGCGGACCGCGACTACATCCGCACACGCGGCGCGCTGCCGCGCGAACCGCAAGTGGTGTCGTACACGCCGCAGCTGAGCGCATCGACCGTCAAGCGCGGCCAGCCGTTCAAGGTCAATTCGGTGGTGGAGCTGGTCAACGGCAGCGCGCAAAGCGTCAACGACGTGCGCGAAGAGCTGGTGGTGCTCGACCCGCAAGGCCAGCCATTCAAGTCCGGCTCGAAAGCCCTGGCCAGCAACAACAAGTCGGGCGGGCGCTTTGAAAACTCGTTCGAGCTGACCTTGCCGGCCGGCGTGTCGCAGGGCGTGTATGGCGTCAAGACGAATCTGTACGTGAACGGCAAGCTGGCCGCCACGCGCGACCTGCGCACGCAGCTGGTAATGCTGGATGTGGATACGGGCATTGACGCGCAGCTGGCGCTGCGCTGATTGCCGTATGCAAACGCGTAGGTCGGATTAGCGGGGTAAAGCCCCGCGTAGTTCGACAACACCACTAACGCCAACAATGTTGTCGGATTACGGCCCCTTGGGCCTGATCCGACCTACGCGCCGCCCTGGTAGCCATGCTGGCGCCAGGCTTCGTAAACGACGACGGCCACCGTATTCGACAAATTCAAGCTGCGGTTGTCCGGGCGCATCGGCAGGCGGATGCGTTGCTCTGCAGGAAAGCCGTCGCGCAGGGCCGGATCCAGGCCTTTTGTTTCCGAGCCAAACACGAACACGTCGCCCGGCAGGAAGGCCACGTCGCCGAACGGGCGCGAGCCGCGCGTCGTCATGGCGAACATGCGGGCCGGGTCGGGCTGGGTGTCGGCCAGGAACGCTTCCCAGTTCTTGTGCACCTTCATCTTGGCGTAATCGTGGTAATCGAGGCCGGCGCGTTTCATCTTGGCATCGTCGAGCGGAAAGCCCAGCGGTTCGACCAGGTGCAGCTGCGCGCCCGTGTTCGCGCACAGGCGGATGACGTTGCCCGTATTGGGCGGGATTTCAGGTTCTACCAAAACAACGTGAAACAAAATGCTCTCCTTGGGTCTGTCTGTATCTAATATATAGCGAATTCAATGCGGTGGTGTGCGCGCCACCACCAGTATGCTGACCCTGGCCGCGCCTTCGCTCTTGCAGGCGGCGGCCAGCGCGTTGACGGTATGGCCGCTGCTCATCACGTCGTCGACGATGCCGACATGGCATCCTTGCAATAATGGCGCGTGTTCCGGCGCGATGGCGAACGCGTGCGCCAGGTTGGCTTGCCGTTCCTGCGGCGCCACGCCGCTTTGCGCCCGGGTTTCGCGCACCCGCAGCGCCAGGCGGGGCTGTAAATGCACGTGCAGCAGGCGCGCCAGCGGGCGGGCAATTTCCAGCGCCTGGTTAAAGCCCCGTTCGGCCAGCCGGGCCGGGCCCAGCGGCACCGGGCACAGCAACTGCGGCGCCTCCCAATCTGGTTGTTGCTGAATGGCAACATGCAGCAATTCTGCCAACAGGGGCGCCAGCGCCAGGCGCGCGCCGAATTTCAGCTGCAGCAGCAACTGGTCGACGGGCGCCGCATAATCAAACGCCGTGACGGTGGCGTCATACGCGGGCCGCTGGCGCAAACAGCGTCCGCACAGCGTTGCCACATCGTCGAGCGGATTGGCGCACTGGCGGCAGCGGTGCCGCAGCAGGCCCAGGTACTGTGCGCGGCAGGGCGGGCACAGCACTTCCGGGCAGCCGATGCCGCACAGCGCGCACTGGGCCGGCAGCAAGGTGGCGCCCAGCCACAGCCGCAGCGCCTGCCACGCGGCATCAAGGCGGTGCTGGGTGGCGGTCCGCATCGCGATGGCGTCGTTCCATGTACACTGCCGACATTATCTCACCTCACCCGATTCAACATGCCAGTTCCCACCAATCCGCCCAAAATGAGTGCGCCCATCGATGCGGTGCAAGTACGCGATTTCTTTTCCCGTCCGGCGCGCATCGCGCCGTCGGACTTCCTGCGCCGCGAAGTGTCGGCACGCATGCACGAACGCCTGGAGCTGGTGAAAATCACGCCGCATCGTGTGCTTGACGCCGGCTGCGGCCCCGGTGCGGACCTGGCGCAGTTGCAAAAGGATTATCCCGCCGCGCAGATTATCGGTCTCGATGCAGCGCAAGCGATGATGCAGGCGGCGCGCGCGCCCGCGTCGAAACTGGCCAGCCTGAACCAGTTCCTCAGCAAACTGCTGCCGGCCAAGGCGGGCGTGGATCTGCTGTGCGGCGACCTGGGCGACCTGCCGCTGGCGCAGGGCAGCATCGACCTCGTGTGGTCCAACCTGGCGCTGCACTGGCATGCCCAGCCCGACCGCGTGTTTGCCGAATGGCGGCGCGCGCTGCGCCTCGATGGCTTGCTGATGTTTTCCTGTTTCGGTCCCGACACCTTCCGCGAAGTGCGCGACGCCTTTGCCGAGGCCGATTTATATCCGCACGCCTTGCCCTTTGTCGACATGCACGACTTTGGCGACATGCTGGTCGAGACGGGTTTTTCCACGCCCGTGCTGGATATGGAAATCATTACCGTCACCTACGATACGGCGGAAAAACTGCTGGCCGACGTGCGCGCCTTCGGCGGCAATCCACTGACCACGCGCCGGCGCGGCCTGATGGGCAAGGCAGCCTGGCAGCGCATGCTGGCCGCGCTGGAAAAGATGCGCCGTCCCGACGGCAAGCTGGGCCTGAGTTTCGAGGTGATTTATGGCCATGCCTTCCGTCCCGCGCCGCGCGTGACGCGCAATGGCGAGGCGATCATCCGCTTTGATTTGCCGAGAAAGCCCAAATAAAAGGCTAAAGAAACCGACACTTGGTCGCATTCGCGCATGGATGCAGCAGCAAGCGTTGCAAAGCGCGCGGCGGCCGGGAGAAGGGCGCGCACAAAGCCGATTATTGCTTGATGGATTCAAGTTTACTTGATTATAATCGTTGATTGTTTGTCAGCTTGCTAAGTAGAAAAAACAAGGGCTGCATACAAAATAAAAAAAACAAAGCAAGACTAATTCGAAGTTACTGCATTAGTATAGTAACCATCTTCCACACAAGGCCATTTCAGTGTGGGGAAGAAAAACAGGGTTCCAGCATGGTTGCGCGCCGCCGTTTTTGCTGCGGCAGCCAGCATGGAATTCGCTGGTGCTTGACGCACATGGCCGTATTCTGGCCGTGTTGCTTTCATGGAGGAGCGGCAGCGGTCCAGTACGGAGAAGTCCGCAGCCGTTTAAAATATCATTATTTTTGGGTGGTTGGGGAAAACATGACACATGCAAAGCGACTTCAATCGTTGCTGCTCGGGCTGTCTTTGACAGCGTTTGGCATCGGGCGATGGGCCACGGCGGCACCGGCTGCCGGCACCTATCCCGGCACCGGCGGTCCCGTGCCGTTCGAAATGAATCTGCAACCGCCGGCGACACAGATCGCCCATGAAATCTACGATTTGCACACCCTGATGATGATCATCTGCCTGGTGATCTTCGTGGCCGTGTTCGGCGTCATGTTTTATTCCATCTTCAAGCACCGCAAGTCCCTGGGCCACAAGCCGGCCACTTTCCACGAAAGCACCACCGTCGAGATCGCCTGGACCGTCGTGCCTTTCCTGATCGTCATCGGCATGGCCCTGCCTGCCACGCGCACCGTCGTCGGCATGAAGGACACCTCGAACGCCGACATCACCATCAAGGCCACCGGTATGCAGTGGAAATGGGGCTATGACTACCTGAAAGGCGAGGGCGAAGGCATTTCCTTCCTCTCCAACCTGGCCACGCCGCGCTCGCAAGTGGGCGCGCCAGGCGTGCCGCCGACGGAAAAACGGGGCGAAAACTACCTGATCGAAGTCGACAACGAAGTTGTCGTGCCGGTCAACAAGAAGATCCGCGTGGTGCTGACGGCCAACGACGTCATCCACGCATGGTCCGTGCCCGCCTTCGGCGTCAAGCAGGATGCGATTCCCGGCTTCGTGCGCGACACCTGGTTCAAGGCCGACCATATCGGCACCTTCCGCGGCAATTGCGCCGAACTGTGCGGCAAGGAACATGCATTCATGCCCATCGTCGTCAAGGTTGTCTCCGCCGATGACTACAAGGCCTGGGTTGATGTAAAACAAAAGGAAATGGCGGCATTGGCTGATGATCCAAGCAAGGTGTGGACCATCGACGAGTTGAAGGTCAAGGGCGAGAAAGTGTATGCGGCCAACTGCGTGGTTTGCCACCAGGCGACAGGCAAGGGCGTGCCCGGTGCATTCGCGCCGCTGGACGGCTCGGCCGTGGTGAACGGTCCGAAAGCGGAACAGATCCATGTCTTGCTGAACGGGCAAAAGAGCGGCAAGTATCCGGCGGAAATGCCAGCCTGGAAACAGCTGTCCGACACGGAAATTGCCGCAGTGATCACTTACACGCGCAATACCTGGTCGAACAAGGCCGAAGAGAACATCGTTCAACCAGCCGAAATCGTGGCTGCACGCAAGTAATTAGGAGTCGCATATGAGTACTAGCACGAGCACTAGCACCTTGGACCACGCCGGTCACGATCACGACCATGCCCACGATCATCCCACTGGCTACCGCCGCTGGCTGTTTGCCACCAACCACAAGGATATCGGTACTTTGTACCTGTGGTTCTCGTTCATCATGCTGCTGTCGGGCGGCGTGCTGGCCCTGATGATCCGGACGGAACTGTTTCACCCAGGCTTGCAATTCTTTCACCCGGAATTTTTCAATCAACTGACCACCATGCACGGCCTGGTGATGGTGTTTGGCGCCATCATGCCGGCCTTCGTCGGCTACGCCAACTGGATGATCCCGCTGCAAGTGGGCGCGTCCGACATGGCCTTTGCCCGCATGAACAACTTCTCGTTCTGGCTGCTGCCGCCGGCCGCGATCCTGCTGGCCACGTCCTTCCTCGTGCCGGGCGGCGCCACGGCTGCCGGCTGGACCCTGTATGCGCCGCTGTCGACGCAGATGGGCCCCGGCATGGACATGGCGATTTTTGCCATGCACCTGATGGGCGCCTCGTCCATCATGGGTTCGATCAACATCATCGTCACCATCCTGAACATGCGCGCACCGGGCATGACCCTGATGAAAATGCCGATGTTCTGCTGGACCTGGCTGATTACCGCGTATCTGTTGATCGCCGTCATGCCCGTGCTGGCCGGCGCCATCACCATGACCCTGACGGACCGCCATTTCGGCACCTCCTTCTTTAACGCGGCAGGCGGCGGCGACCCCGTCATGTACCAGCACATCTTCTGGTTCTTCGGCCATCCCGAGGTCTACATCATGATTCTGCCGGCCTTCGGCATCGTCTCGCAGATCCTGCCGGCGTTTGCCCGCAAGCCCCTGTTCGGCTACGCGTCGATGGTCTACGCTACCGCTTCCATCGCGATTCTGTCCTTCATCGTCTGGGCGCACCACATGTTTACCACCGGCATGCCGGTGACCAGCCAGCTGTTCTTCATGTACGCGACCATGCTGATCGCCGTGCCGACGGGCGTG
The DNA here is from genome assembly GCF_034424625.1 of Janthinobacterium lividum. Taxonomy (NCBI): domain Bacteria; kingdom Pseudomonadati; phylum Pseudomonadota; class Betaproteobacteria; order Burkholderiales; family Oxalobacteraceae; genus Janthinobacterium; species Janthinobacterium lividum. The sequence goes on from NZ_CP139976.1 coordinate 1,189,181, forward strand.
AAAGTGTTCAACTGGATCGCCACGATGTGGAAGGGTTCCATGACGTTCGAAACGCCGATGCTGTTCTCGGTCGGCTTCATCTTCGTGTTTACCATGGGCGGCTTCACGGGCCTGATCCTGGCCGTCACGCCGATCGACATCCAGCTGCAGGATACCTATTATGTGGTGGCGCATTTCCACTACGTGCTGGTGGCCGGTTCGCTGTTTGCCCTGTTCGCCGGCTTCTACTACTGGTCGCCGAAATGGACGGGCCACATGTACAACGAGACGCGCGGCAAGATCCACTTCTGGCTGTCGCTGATCACGTTCAACGTGACCTTCTTCCCGATGCACTTCCTGGGCCTGGCCGGCATGCCGCGCCGCTACGCCGACTATCCGGCGCAGTTCACCGACTTCAACATGATCGCCTCGATCGGCGGCTTCGGTTTTGGCCTGATGCAGGTGTACTTCCTGTTCTTCGTGGTCTTGCCGACCATCCGCGGCGGCAAGGCTGCGCCAGCGAAACCATGGGAAGGCGCGGAAGGCCTGGAATGGACCGTGCCGAGCCCGGCGCCGTTCCACACGTTTGAAACGCCGCCGACAGTGAAATAAGGTATCCCGGGCCGGCGTGTTCCGCGGCCCGTCTTGAATAAAGTGCCTGTCATGACCGAACGTAAAAAACCGAACAACCTGCGTACCGGACTGATACTGGGGGCCCTGGCGGCCTTCTTCTTCCTGTCCGTATTCGTCAAGCGCATGTGGCTCTGACGTGACGACGCCCGACCAACAGGAAACACGCGGCCTGAACCGCAAAATGCTGGGCAAGCTGCTCGTCATTGCCGTGCTGATGTTCGGCTTTGGCTATGCCCTGATTCCCGTCTACAAGCAGATTTGCGAAGTGATGGGCATCAACGTGCTGACGCAAAAAGATGGCACGGTGGCCTACGACAACAATACGCAGGTCGACACGACGCGCAGCATCACCGTCGAGTTCGACGGCAATGCGCAGGGGCCATGGCGCTTCCGCCCGACGGTGTCGAGCATGCAGGTGCATCCGGGCGAACTGGTGACCGTCATGTATGAAGTGGTCAACACGCAAAACCGCGTCGTCAACGCGCAAGCCATCCCCAGCTACGCGCCACAGAGCGCCACGCCGCATTTCAAGAAGGTCGAATGCTTCTGCTTCAAGCAGCAGACCTTGAAACCGAACGAAGCGCGGCAGATGCCGGTGGTGTTCTTCCTCGATCCGGCCCTGCCGAAAGAGGTGAAAACCATCACCCTGTCGTACACGTTTTTCGAGATAGCCGGTCTGAGCCAGGCTCAGACGCCGGCCGTCCAATAGGAGAGTGGCATGGGCGAATCCAAGCAGCCTGAAAAAGCGTCGTTCCTGTATTCGCTGCGGGCCGTCGTGTGGTCATTCACGGGACTGCGCCGCAAGAGCGATTTCGACACGGATTCGGCCAAGCTCAACCCCGTGCACATCGTCATCGCCGGTTTCCTGGTGGTGGCTTGCCTGATCGGCATATTGATTTCGATTGTCAAATTCGTCGTTTTATAAATTATAAAAAACCACCCTATAAGTTTTTGAGGAGATGATGATGAGTTCCAACCACGCCGCCGTACCTTATTATTTTGTGCCCGGCCCGTCGCGCTGGCCCATGCTGGGCGGCGCCAGCCTGCTGCTGACCATGATCGGCGCCTCGGCCTGGGTCAACGACGTTTCCTGGGGTCCGTACCTGAATTACCTGGGCCTGGCCGGCATCCTGCTGGTGCTGTATTTCTGGTTCGGCGACGCCATCAGCGAATCGGAACAGGGCCTGTACAGCGAGCGCATCGACCACTCCTTCCGCTGGAGCATGAGCTGGTTCATCTTTTCGGAAGTCATGTTCTTCGCCGCCTTCTTCGGCGCCCTGTTCTACGCGCGCAGCATCTCCATGCCGTGGCTGGCCGACCTTGACCACAAGGTGATCTGGCCCGATTTCGCCGCTCACTGGGGCAATACGGGGCCGGCCGGCACGGTGCAGGAATTCACCACCATGACGCCGTTCTGGATTCCGACCATCAACACGGCCTTGCTGCTGCTGTCAGGCGTGACCCTGACCATTTCGCACCATGCGCTGCGCGCTGGCCACCGCGGCATGACGGCCCTGTTCCTGTTCGCCACGATCTTGCTGGGCGCCATCTTCATGGGCTTCCAGGTGTATGAATACATCCACGCTTACAGCGAACTGAACTTGAAATTGACGTCGGGCATCTACGGCGCCACCTTCTTCATGCTGACGGGTTTCCACGGCTTCCACGTGACCCTGGGCGCCATCATGCTGTCCGTCATCCTGTACCGCGTGCTGAAAGGCCACTTCACGCCCGAGCACCACTTCGGCTTCGAAGGCGCCGCCTGGTACTGGCACTTCGTCGACGTCGTCTGGCTGGGCCTGTACGTGGTCGTGTATTGGTTATAATGGCGGGGCAGGGCGCGCGTTGTTGAGGGGCGCGCCGGCACCATAAAAAAAGCCGTACCGGGACATCCTGGGTACGGCTTTTTTCTTAGTCTGAAGAATTTGCCAATCAGGCAAGAAGCTTAGTGTATGCCCGTCGGCTGGATATAGCCGAGCTTGTGCGCCAGCAGGATCAGCAAAAACAGGGTGATCGACAAGCCCACGCGCAGGGCCAGCGCTTGCACGGTGCGGTTGCTCTTGCCCTTGTCGCGCATGAGGAAGAACAGGGCCGAGCCCAGGCTGCCCAGGATCAGGATGAAGGCAATGGCAACGAGGATTTTCATGGATGGTAGCGCCTGGCTTGAGGAGGTTTCATTGTAATGCGTATCCGCTTCCATTTTAGATGGATTCCACTTGTTGTAATGCTGCTACTGGTGGCCCTGGGGTGCTCTTTGGCGCAATGGCAGCAGCGCCGTGGCGACGAGAAAGTCGCCCGCGCCGCCCGGCTCGAGGCGGGCAACCTGGCCGCACCGCTGGCATTGACGGCCGCGCCCATGCTGCCGGCCGATGCGCAAGCGATCGAATATCGCCGGATCACCGTCACCGGCCATTTCGTGCCCGCCTGGACGGTGTACCTGGACAACCGCCCCTACAAAGGGCAAGCGGGCTTCCACGTGCTCACGCCATTCCAGATCGACGGTTCTGCCATGCACGTGCTGGTGGCGCAGGGCTGGTTGCCGCGCAACAATGCCGAGCGCACGCGCATTCCCGATTACGCCACGCCCACGGGCACGGTGACGATTTCCGGCATCGCGCGGCTGAACGCGGGCCATGTGATGGAACTGGGCACGGCGCCCGCCCTGGCGCCGCACGCCATCGTGCAAAATGCCGATATCGCCCAACTGGCCCAGGCGAGCGGCCTGGCCTTGCAGCCATTTATTCTCGAACAAACGGCTGATTCAGTGGATCCTTCAGCGACGGCGCCAGCATCCGGCCAGCTTCCCGTGCGCGACTGGCCGGCGCCCGACCTGGGCGCCGACAAGCACCGCGGCTATGCATTCCAGTGGTATGCACTGGCACTGATGGCCTTTCTATTTTTTGTCTTTACAGGATTTCGACGTGCAAACAAACAGCCCTGACACAACGCAAGACAGCACCAATAAACAGGCACAAAATACGGGACGGTGGAAATTGCTGGCCGTCGTGGCCGTGTGCGCGTTTCCCATCATCGCCTCGTATTTCACGTATTACATCATCAAGCCCACGGGCCGCAACAATTACGGCGCCCTGATCGACCCGCGTTTGCATCCGATACCGGAAGCGCAATTGCAGGTGACGGAACTGGACGGCAAGGCGGCACCGCTGGCGCAATTCAAGGGCAAGTGGGTGCTGCTGCAAACGGGACCATCCGATTGCCAGGAAGCATGCAAGAAGCAATTGTTTGACATGCAACAACTGCGCCTCATGCAGGGCAAGGAACGCGAACGCCTGGAACGGGTCTGGCTGGTGACGGATGCCCAGCCGCTCGACACCCTGGTGATGCGCGAATTCGACGGCACCAGCATGCTGCGCGTCAATAGCGACGCCTTGAAAGCGTGGTTGCCCGTGGAGCCGGGCGGCAAGACCAGCGACCATTTTTATTTGATCGATCCGCTGGGCAATCTGATGATGCGCTTCCCGAAAGACGCGGACCCGAACAAGATCAAGAAAGACATCGCCAAGCTGCTCAAAGCTTCGGCGATCGGTTGAGGAGTCTGCATGCCGACGATGCATCTCTCCGCGCTGGCCCAGCTGGGCTTGACGGGTCTGCTGGTGGCGCTGCTGCCGCTGACCATGGTCTGGGTGTCCGCGGACGCCAATAAATACCGCAAGCTCGTGTGGATCGCCGTCTTCCTGACGGTCGACCTGATCATGTTTGGCGGCTTTACGCGCCTGTCCGATTCCGGCCTGGGCTGCCCGGACTGGCCAGGCTGCTATGGCTCGGCCAATCCTTTCCTCGCGCACGAGCACATCGTGGCGGCGGAAACCCTGATGCCGACGGGGCCCGTCACGGTGGTGAAGGCGTGGATTGAAATGACGCACCGCTACCTGGCCATGGCCATCGGCGTGCTGATCGTGGCGATGATGGTGCAGGCGTGGCGCCAGTGGAAGAAAAGCAAACGCGAAGAATTCGCTCCCGCGCTGCCGACGGCGCTGTTTTTGTTCGTCTGCCTGCAGGGCGCGTTCGGCGCCTGGACCGTCACCCTGAAGCTGCAACCGGTGATCGTCACCATCCACTTGCTGCTGGGCATGGGCTTGCTGGCCATGCTGACGTGGCTGGGCGGACGCCAGGATCATGCCGTCAAACCTGTGCTGCGCGCCGATGCGGACGCTGCCGTGCTGCGCCCCGTGCGCGCGCTGGCGATTTTTTCGCTCGTGCTGCTGACCGTGCAGATCGCGCTGGGCGGCTGGGTGAGCACCAACTACGCCACGCTGGCCTGCACGGATTTCCCCCTGTGCGGCGGCAAGGTGATTCCGGAAATGGATTTCGAGCATGGTTTTCATCTGTGGCGCGAACTGGGCAAGACGGCCGCCGGCCATTATTTGCCGTTTTCCGCGCTGACGGCCATTCACTGGGTGCACCGCAATTTCGCCTTCATCGTGCTCGCTGGCATCGGCTACACGGTGTTTCGCGCGTGGAAGCTGCCGTCCTTGCGCGGCACGGCTCGCTGGGTGGCGCTGGTGCTGGCCCTGCAGGCGGCCACGGGCCTGGCGACGATCTACCTGAGCTGGCCATTGTCGATTGCCGTCATGCATAACGGCGGGGCGGCGCTGCTCGTCTTATTGCTGACCATGTTAAACTACAAGGCTAAATTCCAACTCGATGTAGCGCGGAAATCTGCTTCCGCCGCCGCGCCAGTGCCCTCGGCACCAGCCAGTCCTTCCCGTATCGCATAAATGACTACTCAGACCATCAGCCGTAAACCATCCCCCCGCATCGCCCAGTATTGGGCGCTGACCAAGCCCCGCGTGACGCAACTGGCCGTGTTTTGCGCCGTCATCGGCATGTTCCTGGCCAGCGAGGAGTTGCCTGACTGGCATGCGGTGGTATTCGGCACCATCGGCATCTGGCTGCTGGCCGGCGCCGCGTTTGCCGTCAATTGCCTGGCCGAGCGCGAAATCGACGCGCGCATGGCCCGCACGGCGCGCCGCCCGATGGCCATGGGCGACATCACGGTGAAACAGACGGTGGTATTCGCGCTGGTGATCGGCGGCCTGGGCATGGCGATCCTGTATCACCTGGTCAATCCGCTGACCATGTGGCTGACCTTTGTCACCTTTGTCGGCTACGCCCTGATCTATACGATGGTGCTGAAACCGGCCACGCCGCAAAACATCGTCATCGGCGGCCTGTCCGGCGCCATGCCGCCCGCGCTGGGCTGGGCCGCCGTCGCCAACGACGTGCCGATGCAGGCGTGGCTGCTGGTCCTGATCATCTTTGTCTGGACGCCGCCGCATTTCTGGGCCCTGGCCATGTACCGCCGCGACGATTACGCGCGCTCGGGCTTGCCCATGCTGCCCGTCACGCACGGCTTGAAATTCACGCAATTCCACGTCTGGCTGTACTCGATTGCGCTGGCCGCCACCACCTTGCTGCCGTACGCCGTGCGCATGAGCGGCCTGATCTACCTGGCTTCGGCCGTGGTGCTGAACGCCGGCTTCCTGTACTACGCGTGGAAGATGTACCGCCACTACACGGACTTGATCGCGCGCAAGGCATTTACGTTTTCCATCATCTACCTGGCCTTGCTGTTCGCGGCTTTGCTGGTTGACCACTACATTCCTCTCGGCACATGAAAAAATACCTGACTCTGTTGCTGGCGGCCGCGCTGGTCGCCGTCCTGGCCGGCTGCGGCAAGCCTGCCGCGCCGAAGCTGGCCTTCAAGAACACGGACGTGACGGGCCTCGGCTACGCGCGCGAGTTTGCGCTGACGGACCATACGGGCCATCCGCGCACCCTGGCCGACTACAAGGGCAAGCTGGTGCTGATGTTCTTCGGCTACACGCAATGCCCGGACGTGTGTCCCACCACCATGGCCGACATGGCGCAGGTGATGCAGGAAATGGGGCCGCAGGCGGACCAGGTGCAAGTGCTGTTCGTCACCGTCGACCCCGAGCGCGACACGCAAGCCTTGCTGGCCGAATACGTGCCGGCCTTCGACAAGCGCTTCGTGGGACTGTATGGCGATGCGGCCGCGACGGCCAAGGTAGCCAAGGAATTCAAGGTGTATTACGCCAAGGTCGAGGGCGAGACGGACGAGAGCTACACGGTCGACCACACGGCCGGCACCTATGTCTTCGACCGCGAAGGCAAGATCCGCCTGTTCGTGCGCCACGGCGAAAAGCCTGCCGCCATCGCGCACGATCTTAAACTTCTGCTATCCTGACCTGATCGCGCCCCCGGGCGCCATCTTCAGGATACGCAGTACATGGATAAACGTTTCGAGCCGCACGCCCGCCTGGCAGCCATCATCTTCCTGTTGATCGGCTGCTTTTTTGTCTTGCGGCCCTTCCTCGCCGCCATGCTGTTTGCCGCCTGCGTGGGCATTTCCAGCTGGCCCCTGTATCTGCTGCTGCTCGAACGCCTGAAAGGCCGGCGCAACTGGGCGGCCGCCATCATGACCCTGTCCTTGATCCTGGTCATCGTGCTGCCGCTGGCCCTCGTCACCTACAACCTGGCCGACAATGTGTCGCGCATCTATGAACAGTTGCGCACGGCGCTGGAGTCGGGCGGCCTGCATCCGCCGGCCTGGCTGGCCAGCATTCCCGTGGTGGGCGAAACCATCGCTGGCTACGTGGAGCGCCTGCTCGCGGACCGCGAGGAATTACTGAATTTGGGCAAGACGATGCTGGAACCGGCGCGCCATTTCCTCGCTTCCGGCGGCATCCTGCTGGGCACGGGCCTGGCGCAGACCAGCCTGGCCGTGTTCGTCAGCTTCTTCCTCTACCGCGACGGCCAGCAGCTGAGCCGTGCCCTGATGACGGGCGCCGGCCGCATCATCGGCGACAGCGCGCCCGGCGTGGGCCTGACCATCAGCCGCACCGTGCGCGGCGTCATGTACGGCTTGCTGGGCACGGCGCTGGCGCAAGCCCTGGTGGCCGTGGTGGGTTTCCTGATCGCCGGCGTGCCGGCCGTGGCGCTGCTGGGCGTGGCCACCTTCATCTTTTCGCTGATTCCCGTGGGCCCGCCCTTGATCTGGGGCGGCGCCGCCATCTGGCTGTTCAATGACGGCCAGACGGGCTGGGGCATCTTCATGCTGGTGTGGGGCGGTTTGCTGATCAGCGGCGTGGACAATGTGGTCAAGCCCATGCTGATCAGCCGCGGCAGCAGCCTGCCCTTCCTGCTGGTGCTGCTCGGCGTGCTGGGCGGCGTGCTGGCCTTCGGCTTCGTCGGCATTTTCATCGGCCCGACCCTGCTGGCGGTACTGTACAGCTTGCTGCAAACGTGGACGGTGGGCGAGACCACCGTGCCGCAGGGAAAAGATACCCTGACGAGCAAGAAGTAATCAGTCGCGCAAGTCTGCGTCGAGGTCGCGTTCCTGCTTGGGAATCACCTTGATCAGCACGATGCGGGGTCCGTTCATCTTCTTGACGACGATGTCGAAGTCGACAAAGGTGATGCGCTGGCCCTGCTTGGGAATGTCGCCCAGCTTGACCATGATCAAGCCGCCCACCGATTCCACGTCGTCCAGCCCCAGTTCCTCGTTTTCGATATCGATGCCGAGGATGCGTTCGAGCGAGAAGATGGGCAGGCTGGCCTTGCCGATCAGGGTACCGTCGCTTTGCTTGAGCCAGTCGTTTTCATTGCGGCGGAATTCATCGCGGATTTCGCCGACCATGGCGCCGAGCAAGTTGTCCAGGGTGATGAAACCCAGCGGGCGCTTGCCCTTTTCGCCGATCAGGGCGAAGTGGGGCGCGCCGTCGCGGAAGCGGCGGAACAGTTCCAGCGCCGGCGTGCGCGCGGAAATGATGTCGACGGGACGCAGAAACGGCGTGAGCGAGGTGATCGGCTTGCCTGCCTGCTGGGCAAAGAACAGGTCTTTCAAGTGCACCACGCCCAGCACGTCGTCTTCATTCATGTCGAAATACGGGTAGCGGCTGAAGCGGTTGCGCAGCACCGTGTCGAGGTTTTCTTCCAGCGTGTTTGAGGCGTGCAGGGCGATCACTTCATTGATCGGGCGCATCAGGTCCGATACCGTCATCTGTTCGAAATCAAGCGATTGCGCCAGGATGTTGCGCTCGTCGCGCGTGAATTTCTCGCCCGGCTGGCTGGTGCGCAGGATCAGTTTCAGCTCTTCGGACGAATAATGGGCGTCGTGGCCGCCCTTGCCGGACAGGCCCGCCATGCGCAGCACCCAGTTGGCGCTGGCGTTGAGCAGGTAGATGGCCGGATACATGGCCCAGTAAAAACCGTACAGGGGAATCGCGCTCCACAGGCCGACGGCTTCCGGGTTGCGGATGGCCATCGATTTGGGCGCCAGTTCACCCACGACGATATGCAGGAAGGAAATCACGCTGAAGGCAACGACAAACGAGACGCCGTGGATCAGCTCTTGCGAGGTGACGCCGATGGCGCCGAACAGCGGTTCGAGCAAGCCGGCAAACGCCGGTTCGCCGACCCAGCCCAGGCCCAGAGAAGCGAGGGTGATGCCCAGCTGGCAGGCCGACAGGTAGGCGTCCAGCTGGCCATGCACCTTGGCCAGGATGCGGCCCCGCAATCCCTGTGTCTTGGCGATGGCGCGGATGCGTGTGCGCCGTAAGGTGACGATGCCAAATTCGGCGGCAACAAAAAAACCGTTCAGCGCGACCAGGAAGAGGGCGAGCAGGACTAGCAAGACATTGTGCATGGGGGCGCTGAAGATGGGCTGTAAAAACGTCATCTTAAACGACGAAGGGCGCCATAGCCTAATTTAGCCGCGCTCGCCGCCCGTGCAGGCGGGCGGGCGCGGCAGGTTTTTCACGCTTGTTCAGCCTTTGGCCGCCGTTTGCGGCCCGCCGCGCATGGCAAACACCATGACGGCCGAGACCACCGCCGGGATGGCGACGACGAGGAAAATCGTGCTGTTGGGCCAGTTCAGGCGGATCAGCTCGCCACCGAGCACGGGGCCGATGATGGAGCCGATGCGCCCGATGCCCAGGCTCCAGCCGATGCCCGTCGAACGCAGGGTGGTCGGGTAGTAGCTGGCCGCCAGGGCATTGACGGCCGGCTGGCCGCCCACCACGCAGAAACCGGCGATGAAGATCGTGATGAACAGGAAAGCGAGCGAGACGTCCGGACGGCCGATCAGGGCAATCGCCACGGCGGCGACGAGGAAGCATGGCAGCAGGATGCGGCGGAAGCTGGAGCGGTCGATCAGCTGGCCCATGACCAGGGTGCCGATGGTGCCGCCCACTTGCAGGGCCGTGCCGGCCAGCACGGCGTTGGCCGTGGATAAGCCCGCTTCCTTGGCAATCGTCGGCAACCAGTTGGACAGGAAATACAAGTTGAGCAAGTTCATGAAGTTGATGACCCACAGCAGGATCGTCATCTTTGCGCGGCCGCCCGTAAACAATTGCAGCACGGGCGCACCCTTGTGCTCTTTCTCGTGCACGAGGTATTGCGTGTCGGCCGTGATGGTGACCGTCGGGTCGATGCGTTTCAGCCACTTGGCGACTTTATCGAGCTTGCGTTTCTTGAGCACCAGGAATTGCATCGATTCCGGCAGCAGGAAGAACATCAGCACGCCGATGGCGAGCGGCACCACGCCGCCCACGTAAAACACGGATTGCCAGCCGAATGCGGGAATCAGCGCGGCGGACAATAGACCGCCCAGCACGGCGCCCAGGGTAAAGCCGCACGAGACCAGCATCATCAGGGTGACTTTCTTGCGCAGGGGGCTGTATTCGCCGGCCAGCGCCATGGCGTTCGGCATCACGGCGCCCAGGCCCAGGCCCGTGATGAAACGGATCAGCTGCAATTGCTCGATGGTGGTGGCCAGCGGCGTGACCAGCATGCACAGCGAAAAGAAGATGGTCGAGCCGATCAGCACGGGACGGCGGCCGAACTTGTCGGCCGTGATGCTGAAGACGAGCGAGCCCACCAGCATGCCCAGGAGACCCGCGCCGAACACGGGACCCAGGTTGGCCTTGCTCACATGCCAGTCGGCAATGATGGCCGGCGCCACATAGCCCATGGCCTGCACGTCGAAGCCATCCATGATGACGCACAGCCCGCACAGGATCAGCATGCCGATCTGGAAGGAGCCGATCTTGTTGTTATTGATGAGATCGGGAATATCGATCGTCGTGCCTGCCGTGGACATGCTGCCGCTCCTGTTTTTATGGTGATCGCGCCCTGCCGGCGAGGGACGGGCGCGTGTTTGTCTCAGGCTTTATTACAATCGCTTTTGATTGATTATTCAAACGTTATTTTCGAATGGATTTATCGGATTAGCTAATGAATATGGCGCAAAAGTAATCTTGCCTGCATGCTAAGATCGCGCCATGAAAAATCTGCTCAGTCACTTTCTTGCCTTGCAAGCCAGCCTGCCGGCGCACGGTCCCGGTTTCAGCGCGCTGATCCAGTGCGACGGCGAGACCTTATTGGAACTGCATCATGGCCTGGCGTGCCTGGAACTGGGCGTGCCCCTGACGGCGCAGTCGCGCTACTACCTGGCGTCGGAATCGAAGCAATTCACGGCCGCCTGCGTGCTCGACCTGGTGCGCCAGGGCGCCATCGGCCTCGACGACGACGTGGCGCCCCATCTGCCCGAAGTGCGCCAGTTCGGCGCCGTCATCACGGTGCGTCAATTGTTGAATCACACCAGCGGCATTCCCGATTATTTCGACTACCTGGCATGCCAGCTGGGCCGCCACGACAGCGATTATTTTGACAATGCGCTGCTGCTGCGCCTGATCGCGCGGATGGAGGATCTGACATTTCCGCCCGGTAGCGCGCATGCCTACAGCAATTGCAATTACATCTTGCTGGCCAAGCTGGTGGAAGCGGTCGCCGGCCAGCCGCTGGCGGCGCAGGCGCGCGAACGCCTGTTCGCGCCGCTGGGCATGCACGCCACGGCCTTCGATGTCGACCGGCAAGCTGTCATGCCCCAGCGCGTGCGCAGCTATAGCGTTGATCCCGCGCAGGCGGGCGGTTATCGCCAGCACCTGGGCAATGCGAATACGGTCGGTGACGGCGGCGTGTATGCCTCGCTGCACGACCTGGCCCTGTGGGAGCGCGACTGGCAGCGCCAGTACCGCGATCCGTCCAGCCTGGTGCGCGCGCAGCTGGCGGAAACGCCGGGCCCCGATGGCCTGAGCTGGTCCTACCGCTACGGGCTGGAGCAAATCGAGCATGGCGGACGCACGGTGGTGTTCCATGACGGCGGACTGTGGGGTTTCCGGGCCTTGCTGCTGCGCGTGCCCGAGGCGGGCCTGTCCGTGATCCAGCTGGCGAATGTGGACAGTTGCGAGCCGGACCAGGCGGCCTGGCTGGCGGCCATCGCTGCCGACCTGGACGACTGATCAGTGCCGGCTCGGCACAGCTGCCAAAATGACATCGAGTGCCGGGTGCATGATCTTGCGCTCGTTCGAGATGACGTAAAACTGCTCGCGCAGGGACGAGGCGTCGCCGACCAGCACGGCGCCAAATTGCTCCTCGATATCGGCGGCCAGGCTGGCGGACGCGAAGAACAGGCCCAGGCCCTTGCGGCCGAACGCGTTGAGCATGGCGTTATCCTCGAATTCGCCGACCACATCGGGGCGCACGCCTTGCTGCACCATCCACTCGTCGATGCGCCCGCGCAGGGCGTTATTGCGCGCCGGCAGCAGGAAGGGGGCGCCACTCAGGCGGTGCGGGAAATCCTCGCGGTAGCGCTCGGCCAGCGCGGGGATGGCGAACAGCTTCATGGCGCTCTCGCCCCACAAATGGCTCGAGACGCGCAGGCTGGCGCCGGCCGGCACGGCACGGTCCGTCAAGACCAGGTCCAGCTTGTGCAGGGCCAGGTCGGCCAGCAAGGATTCGAATTCATCTTCCAGGCACACGAGCTTGACGGGCTTGTCCAGGCTGCGCGTGGCGTCGAGCATGCGATACGCCATCAGTTTCGGCAGCGAGTCGGAAATACCTACCGTCAGGCGCATCTTTTCCGCGTCGGTGTCGGCCAGCGCTTCCTGCATCTGCTCGCCCAGCAGGAAAATCTGGTCCGCGTAGCCGAGCGCCAGGCGTCCCGCTTCCGTCGGTACCAGGCGCCGTCCCTGCGGCTGCAGCAGCGACTTGCCCAGCTCCTTTTCCAGCAAGGCCAGCTGCGTGCTGATGGTTTGTACGGCCAGTCCCAGCCGCTCGGCCGCGCGCGTCACGCCGCCTTCCTTGGCAACCACCCAAAAGAAGTACAAATGGCGGTAATTGAAGCCCGTGGTTTTCATCGCGTAGTCCTATCTTCTGTTTTTGCGAAGTAATGCTTCTATTATCTTCTATTTTTAAATGTGTCACACGTCCCTATACTACGTTCCATTGAATTTGGATAAAGGGGAACTATCGATGAAACATTTCAGAGTGTCATTTCTAGTGACATTTATCTGTCTGGGCATTTCCGCCTGGTGGGGTTACACGCACGGTGGCGTGCAGACGATGCTGGCGGCGCTCGGTATCGCGGTGATCCTGGGTGTGATGGAAGTCTCGCTGTCGTTCGACAACGCGGTGGTCAATGCTTCGGTGCTGAAGAATTGGGACAAGTTCTGGCAGGGCCTGTTCCTGGGCGTCGGTATCATCATCGCCGTCTTCGGCATGCGTCTGGTATTCCCGCTGGTCATCGTGGCGCAAGCGGCGGACCTGGGTTTGATGGAAGTATGGAATCTGGCACTGAGCAATCCTGAACAGTACTCGATGCACCTGACGAATCACCATGCGGAAGTGGCGGCCTTCGGCGGCATCTTCCTGCTGCTGGTGTTCCTGAACTTCCTGCTGGACTCGGAAAAAGAAACGCACTGGCTGGGCCGTATTGAAGAAAAACTGGGCGCGCTGGGCAAGATCTCCTCGATTTCCGTGATGATCGCGCTGGGCACCCTGATGGCCAGCCTGTCGATGATCGAAGAAGGCCAGAAACTGGTGGTGCTGACGGCCGGCCTGTGGGGTATCTTGACCTACGTGGGCGTCGATGTGGTCAGCGGCTTGCTGGAAGGCGATAACGGCGACGGCAACGTGGGCGACATCGTCAAGCGCGGCGGTATTGGCGGCTTCCTGTACCTGGAAGTGCTCGATGCTTCGTTCAGCTTTGACGGCGTGATCGGCGCGTTTGCCATCACCAAGGATGTCGTGATCATCATGCTGGGCCTGGCGATTGGCGCGATGTTCGTGCGCTCGATGACGGTGTTCCTGGTCCGCAAGGGCACGCTCGACGAGTTCGTTTATCTGGAGCACGGTGCGCACTATGCGATCGGTATCCTGGCCGTGATCATGTTGGTCAGCATGAAGTTCCACATTCCCGAGATCTTCACGGGTTTGATCGGGGTGGCCTTCATTCTCGCCTCGCTGTGGTCGTCGATCCGCTACAAGCGCAGGATTGCGCTTGAAGAAGGCCAGGCGGAAGCGCTGGAGCCGGCCAAGGCAGCAGCAGTGTAAAGAATGCGCGGCAAACGACTACACCGGTTTGTCGGCAAGTTGTAGCAAGCGTCGCCGCCGGCCTGGGGAGTCAGGCCGGTGGAGGACGCCAGGTGTTTGGTCATATACAACCCACATAGGAGAAATACATCATGGCAATCAGTCTGCAAAAAGGCGGCAACGTCAACCTGAGCAAGGAAGCCCCTGGCATTTCGAAGATGATCATCGGCCTGGGCTGGGATGCCCGCGCCACCGATGGCGCCGCGTTCGACATCGACGGTTCCGTGTTCCTGCTGAAGGCCGACGGCAAGGTTCGCGCCGACGTCGACATGATTTTCTACAACAACCTGAAATCGAGCGACGGCTCCGTCACCCACTCGGGCGACAACACCACCGGCGCCGGCGATGGCGATGATGAAACCGTCATCGTCGACCTGGCCACCGTGCCAGCCGAGATCGACAAGATCGCCGTCTGCGTCACGATTCACGATGCCGAAGCGCGCAAGCAAAACTTTGGTATGGTATCGAAGGCGTATGTACGCTGCGTGAATGCCAATGGCAACACGGAAATCGCCCGCTTCGACCTGTCGGAAGACGGTTCGGCGGAAACGGCCATGGTCTTCGGTGAAATCTACCGTAATGGCGCCGATTGGAAATTCAAGGCCATCGGCCAGGGCTATAAAGGCGGCCTGGGTCCACTCGCAGCATCGTTCGGCGTCGGCGTGTAAGTCGTCAATAGTAAATAGCACAGGCGGTCCGCAGTGCGGGCCTCCGCCATCACCATCATCGTTGAGGAAGGAATAGGTATGCCAGTTTTTAGTATTACCGGGGACGTCGATCCGTTCCTGCATGTGTCGCTTGCCAAGGGCGAGAAGATTTATTGCGAATCCAACGCGATGGTGATGATGGAAACCAATCTTGAGCTGAAAGGCAAGATGACCGGCGGCATAGGCGCCGCGCTGATGCGCACCTTTGCCAACGGGGAATCGTTCTTTCAGCAGCATATCGAGGCCATGCGGGGCGATGGCGATTGCTTGCTGTCGCCCACCTTGCCTGGCGCGATGCGGGTGCTCGAGGTTGGCGCCCAACAATACATGATCAGCGACGGCGCTTTCGTGGCGGCCACGTCTGGCGTGGAATTGAAGGTGCGCACGCAAAGCCTTGGCAATGCGCTGTTTGCCCAGAGCGGTGGTTTTTTCATCACCGAGACGGCAGGCAGCGGCCAGTTGGCGGTGTCCGGTTTTGGCGCGATGTCGATACTGGAAGTGACGCCTGGCAAGGACGTGGTGATCGATAACTCGCACGTCGTGTGCTGGGACAACCGCCTGCAATACGAAATTTCCATGACGACCGGCAGCAGCGGCGGCTTTCTGGGTAACCTGATCAATAGCCAGACCAGCGGCGAGGGCATGGTACTGAAGTTTTCAGGCACGGGAAAAATCCTCGTGTGTTCGCGCAACCGCGCGGCCTTCCTCGCCTGGACCCAAAGCAAGCCGGCGTAAGAGCAGTTGATGCAACCAACCAAACAGGAGCAATGCGTATGTCTGTCAATTTGAGCAAAGGCCAGAAGATTTCTCTGGACAAAGAAGCTGGTACCACCCTGACCCGTATCACCATGGGCCTGGGCTGGGATGCGGCCAAGACCAAGGGTTTCCTCGGTTTCGGTTCGAAGACGGAAGCCGTCGACCTGGACGCGTCGTGCGTCATGTTCGATGAGAACAAGAGCACGTCCGACATCGTCTGGTTCCGCCAGCTGAAAAGCAAGGACGGCAGCATCGTCCACACGGGCGACAACCGCACGGGCGCGGGCGATGGCGACGACGAACAGATCAATGTCGATCTGTCGAAAGTGCCGGCGAACGTGAAAAGCCTGGTCTTCACCGTCAACAGCTTTACTGGCCAGAACTTCTCGCAGGTGGAAAATGCTTATTGCCGCATCTTGAATGCCAGCAATAACCAGGAAGTCGCGCGTTTCAACCTGTCTGTGCAAGGTTCCCACACGGCGCAGATCATGGCCAAGCTGTACCGCCATAACGGCGAATGGAAGATGCACGCCATCGGAGAAAACGGCAACGGTCGCACCTTTGACGACTTAATGCCCCAGATTTCCGTGCATCTATAAGGAGCAGTACGCAGCGGGCGGGGGACGGACCGGATACCGGCCCTTGTCCGCTGCTCTATATTGAAGGAGAGTATGTCGTGATGCGATTGCTGATAGCCTTGCTACTTCCGTGTCTCACGTTTTTTATGCTGGGGCGCCCGCTGGCCGGTGCCGCCGCCTTGATCTTGCAGTGCACTGTGATCGGCTGGGCGCCGGCGGCCCTGTGGGCCCTGTACACGGTGAACCAGCATAAAACGGAGCAGGAACTGGAAGGTGCGTTAAGCCGCAGCTACATGCGCAGGCGTAGTCGGTTGATCTAGATCAGCCGGGCGCTTGGAATCCTTGCGCTAAAGCCCGCACGAGCGATCGTGCGGGCTTTTTTGTGGGCGCTCACTTCTTGCAGCGTATCGGCACGTTCACGGAATTGCCGTCCGAACTCAGGTTGCGGTACTGCAAATCTTCGCTTTCGATGGCAAAGCGGGGCACGGCGTGCACGTAGCGCTGCTTGCAGACGGTGTCGTCATTGATCAGCTGGCCCGCCAGCATGTAGTCGCACAGGGCAAAGCGCGATTCTTCGTCGTCGAGGATCAGCACGCGCGCGGCGCTGTACAGGGCCGATTGCAGCACTTCCGGGCTGCAATTTTCCGGACCCGTCAGCTTCAGATGGGTTTTCGTTTGCGTGGCCAGGCGTTGCAGCTTGACGAGGGCGGCGCGCTCTTCCTTGCGCGCACCGTCGACGTGCACGTCCTCGCTGGCCAGGCGCAGCGCCAATGAGGCGATCTGGTCGATGGAAATATGCCAGGCAAAGCCTTCCAGCCGCGTGCGGATCTGGCCGGGCAAGGGATCGGCCGCATCGACTTCGCAGCGGTACTGGCCCAGATGGGGGCGGCACAGCACGGGAATGGCAAAGGCCGAGGTGCGCTTGCCCTTCACGAATTTCTGGCTCAGGTCGCCAAAGTTTTCATGCGTGATGGTATCGAAGCGGGCTTGGCCAAAGCCCATCTTGACGAGGTTTTCCTTGCGCTGGCGCGAGAACAGGGCGTCGACGGCATCGTAGATATTCTTGTTGAAGATGCGGTCCAGCGGCTGGCGCTCGTCCGACATCTTTTCAAACACGGCGCTGGAATTGGGCGCGTTGGCATCGATGGAAATGAGGATGAAGGGCTTGCTGTTCAGGCGCGGCGGCACGACGGCCATGTCGTTGCCGTACAGCTGCGTCAGGGCCACGTCCCACAGGGTTTCCACGCCCAGGTTGTCGGCCGCGCCGCCATCGAACAAATGCACGTACGACGGCGATTCGCGCGATTCGGAGCCGAGTTCCGGCACGAAACTGTTTTTCGGGCGGAAGCGCTCGAAGGTGACGGAGTCGAACACGCCGGGAAACGCGGCCGAGGTGGCCACGGCTGTTGCCAGGCGGATATCCTGGATCGGCGAATGCAGGGTGCTGTAAAAATACTCGTAGGAAAACACCACGCGCTTGCCGCCATCGGTGGCGTCCGTTGCGTTGGCCAGGAAGATGGGGCCGTCGTGCGGCAAGTCCTGGTAGGTTTTCTTGTCGTACAGCACATCGTCGAGCACGTCGGACAGGAACGAGGTGCGCGTCTTGTTCGTCAACAACATCGTCGTCAGGTTGGCGGGTTTCAAGATGGTCTGTCCAAAGAAATCCGTTTTCAGCTTGCTGCGCAGCAAGGGCCAGTCCGTCTGCTTGCCATGCAGCGCATAGTAGCCGCCCGCGATGGCGCCGCCCGACACGCCGGAAATGGCCGAGGCGCCGCTGACGAGGCCGAACTGTTCCAGCTGTTCCAGCGAGGCGGCCGAGAAATTGGCTGCGCGGCTGCCCCCGCCGGACAGGGCGATGCCGATGAAGTGGTCATTCGGCATGGGATTCTGGATGCGCGCCTTGGGCGCGTCGATGCGCAGGCGCGGGGTTTCCTGCACGGTAAACGTGCGGTTTTCGACGCCGCGGTTGGGGCGCAGGGCGAGTACCGTGCAGCCGCTCAGCAGCGCAACGAGGATAAATGGGACGAACAAGCGTGGATTCATGCGTGATCTGTGCGTAGTCATTGGTTGGGATACGGACGGAAACGTGTGCGATTCTAGCAAACCCGGCAACAATCAGCTATTCATCTGATAGCCGAGCATGGCGGCATTGTAGAGCGCGTGTGTAAGCATGGGCGCCAGCAGCGCGCCGCTGCGCTCGTATGCGATGCCCGTGCACAGGCCCAGCACGAAGACGGGCAGCATGGCGGCCGGTGGATGCACGATGGCAAACAGCGCGGCGGCGAGGCCGATCGCTTGCCAGGCGGGCAGAGAACGGCGCAAGCCGCCCTGCAGCAAGCCGCGGAAGATGAATTCCTCGCACAGGGGCGCGGCCAGCACGCCCACGGCCAGCAGCCACAGTCCGTCGCTATTGATCTGCATCAATGGTGCAGCGGGCGGCGGCAACAGGGCCGCGTAGCCGATGCCGAACAGCACCGCGGCACAGGCGCCCGCGACTCCCCGGCGCCACGGCTGGCGGCCCTGTCCGATGCGCGGCACGCCGGCCGTCCTGGCGCGCCAGTAGACGAGGCGCAGCAGCACATACGTGAGGGTACCGGCCGCGCCGAAGGCGATGGCCAGCTGCGCCAGCGGCGTCGCACTGCTCCCTTTGAGCAGGATCAAGGAAAGTGTCTGCAAGATGAAAAACAGCATGGCTGCGATCAGGCCGTCGGCCGCCGCTATTCTCGCTGGCGGCGAAGCGGCGGGATCGAGCAGGCAGGGCAGCGCGTCGCGCGCCTTTTGCCACAGGGCCACGGCCAGCGCGCCCGTGAACACGACAAACACCAGTTGCTGCACCAGGCTGCCGGCGGCCAGCGCGGCGATGTACAGGCCGGTGAGCAGCAAATACAGGTACATATACGTGGGGCGCACCTTTGCCGTGGTTTCCGTGGCCAGCGGGTCGCTGGCAAACACGCCCAGCGCCACGGCGATCAGCGCATACAAGGGGATGCCGGCCAGGGCCAGCAGCATCAGGCCCGCCGTCTGCCACGACCACGCGGGCAGCCAGGCCAGCGCCGCACCGAACAGTATCAATGGATACAGCAGGGCCAGCAGGGCCCACAGCTGCGCCTTTTGCCGCAGCGCCTGTTCGATGGAGACGGGAAACGTGTACAGCAGCCACAGCGCGCCGCCTTCCTTGTTCAGCGTCTGGAAGGCCGACATCAGCAGCACATAGGTGCCGAGGAAAAAGCCGGTGGAGGCCAGCAAGACGGGGCTGGCCAGCAGCGCGTGCACGTCGCGCACCCGGCCCGTAAACAGGGCTTGCCCGCCGAGGATCAGCAAGGGCATCAGCAGGGTCTGCACGAGAAAATTGCGGTCGCGCAAGAGCAACGTCAGCTCGCGCCGCTGGATCGCCGTGCCGATGCGCGGGCGCCACCGCTGCGTGGGCGATGGCGCAGCTGCCGGCTTGCGCGCGGCTTCGCGTTGGCCCGCGCCCACGACGCCGTGGCGCAACTGGCGGCGCAGGATGGCCATGCCCAGCAGCATCAAGCACAAGCATTGCGCCAGCAGCAGGACGGCGGGCAGCAAGGCGGCCACGCCATCGGCATTGAGCAGGCGCAGCAGCAGGCCCGGCGGCGTCCAGCCGCTCCAGGCGGGCATGGCCGCCGCCCAGGCATACGCGAAGCCGCCCGTGCCCATGCCGAACGACATGCCGGTATACATGGGCAATAGCCCGGCCAGCGAAATCACTGCCTGCAGGTTGCCCAGCCGGGATGGCGTGAGCGACAGGCGCAAGCCCGTGTCGACCAGGGTGCGCAGCATGGCGGCCAGGGCCAGCAGGACGAGGCTGGCGAGCAGGCCGGACAGTGGTGAAAACCAGCCCTGGCCCGAATACCAGGCGATGACGGTCGTGCTGGGCCACAGGGCCAGCAAGCCGGCCGGATTGACGAGCGTGCGTTCGAGCACGCGCGCCCACAGCAGGGTGCTTTTCCTGACGGGCAGGGTGACCAGCCATTCCAGGTCCCAGTCCGGCTTCGATAGTTCCCCCATGCCCAGCGGCAGCAGGACGCTGACCAGCCACAACAGCCCCAGCTGCAGGGTCAGCCCGCCGATCAGCGTCGCGCTGAACGGCGTGGCTATCAGTTGCGTGATGACGGGGTCGAGCAGGCCGCTGTCCGTGTGCAGGCTGCCGCGCGCCTGGCAGGCGGCGACCTGGTCCAGCAAGCAATGCATGTTCAGCACGCTGTGGCGGGCGATGCTGCCGAAGGAAAACAGCATGGGCAGCAATAGCAGAGCGCCCAGCAGCCAGCGTCCGCCGCGCTTGCCCGGCGTAGCGGGGCGGCTTTTACTGTTTTTCTTGAAGGAAAGCCCCCGGCCGCTGATGTTGAGCAGGCGCTGCAGGCGCAAGCGGGTCAGCAGCCAGACGGCGCGCCAGGCGGTGGGCGGCGCCGCTGTCATGCCGTCGACGTTTCATCGGTGAGTTGCAAGAAGAGCTCTTCCAGGCTGCCATCGCTGGACAACTGCTGGCGGATATCGTCCAGGCTGCCCGTGGCGACCAGGGCGCCCCGGTGGATGATGGCGACCCGGCTGCACAGCTTTTGCGCCATGTCGAGCAAATGCGTGGACACGAAGATGGTGGTGCCGGCGGCGGCGCAGCGCAGCAGGCGTTCCTGCACGTCGCGCGAGGCACGCGGGTCGAGGCCGTTGATCGGTTCATCGAGGATCAGCACGGCCGGATCGTGGATCAGCGCGCAAGCCAGGCCCAGTTTCTTCTTCATGCCCAGCGAGTAATTGACGGCGAAATCCTCGCTCGCTTCGTCCAGGCCGAATTCCGTCAGCAGGCGCGCCGCGCGGGCGGCCGCTTCCGCGCGCGAAAAACCATGCATTTCGGCCACGAATTGCAGGATTTCACGGCCGCGCAAATAATCGTAAAAGATGGGATTGTCGGGCAGGTAGCCCACCTTGCGCTTGACGGCGGCGCCATCGCGGTGGCAATCGAGGCCATCGACCAGCACGCGCCCGGCGCTGGGTACGAGGATGCCCATCAGCATGCGGATGGTGGTGGTTTTTCCCGCCCCGTTCGGACCCAGGAAGCCGAAGATCTCTCTTTTTCCTACCTGCAAGGTCAGCGGCTTGACGGCCTCGAACGCGCCGTACTGTTTGGACAAACCTTCGAAGCTGATCATCATGCATCCCAAAAAAGATAGCGTGCAGGATGATAGCCTGATACGGCGCCGCCAGAGCGCCCCTTAGTGGCGTAACTTAATGCCGCAGCATCACGCCGATGGCGATGCAGGCCAGGATCGCCAGGCTCATGGCGAGGCTGTAGGCGACCATCAATAACAGCCAGCGGCAGACGGTGGCGAGTTTGCCGCTTGGATACACGCGCCACATGGCCCAGGGCAGATAGGCCAGCAGCCAGGCGCCGAGCACGAGGCGGACAAGGTCGACGGGGATCAGAATCATCAGCGCCATCGTGATGAAGGCGAAGGCATTCGTATGCAAGGCGAACAGGAAATGCTCGCCATAGCGGCGTCCGCTGCCCAGGTAAAGGATTTTCAGGAACAGGGCGAACAGCGGCATCAGGCAAAACATGGCGTACGGCGCGTAATGGAAAAAGCTTTCCACCACGAGTTTTTGTTTCTCGGCCGTGGGCAGTTGCTCAAAGTCTTGCCATTGGCGCGGCAGCGTGGGCGTCTGGCCCAGAATGCTGACCTGCATGGTCGATGTCTTGTTTTCCGCAATGTGGCGGGGACCATGGGCGCCTACCTGGGCTTGCTGGTCGTGGACGGTGAGGAACACGCCGGGGCTGCTGAACTTGAGGATGGCAAAGAACAGGATGCTGAAGGTCAGGTAGACGCGCAGCGGCTCCACGTAGCGCACGCGGCGTCCCGCGAGGTATTCATTACTGAGTGCGCCTGGGTGGAACAGCAGCAGGGCCAGGGTACGCCAGAGCTTGCCTTCGAGCGCCACATAATGGGCGACGAATTCATGCAGGAATTCACGCGCGCTGGGCATGTGCAGGGTAGTCGTTTGGCCGCAGGCGCTGCAGAAGTTGCCTGGCGCATCGGTATTGCAGTTATGGCAGCTGCTGGCGGGACGCGTGCTGGATGACACTGTTTTCAAGATAGACTCTTTCCATGGCCGAAAGGTAAAGACGATCGCTCAAGGGCGCAGCATATGATGAATGAAAAGAATGATAAAAGCGTATTTTTTTGCGTTCTAGTTGCTTCCGAGATACAAAATGCCTGTGCCGTTCAGCGGCCACCGAAGGCGGCCAGCAGGCGCCGTTCGCCGGCCGGCGTGAGGCGCAGGGCGCGGCTGTCGAGTTCGCGTTCGGCCCAGCGCTGGCGCAGGGCCAGCTGCAGGATGGCGGCCCCCAGTGCGCCGCCCAGGTGGGCGCGCCGTTCGCTCCAGTCCAGGCAGGCGCAGGCGAAGCGGCGGCGCTGGCGCTGCAATTGCGGCACGTCGATGCCCAGGGCCGCCATGCCGGCCGCACCCGATGCCGACAGCCGATACTCGCCTTCGCCGCCATCGGCCAGCAGCCAGCCTTGCGCTTGCAACTGGTCATGCAGGGCGACGGCCACCGTGCCGGCCATGTGGTCGTAGCAGGTGCGCGCATGGCGCAAGCGGTCCGGCGTGGTGGGCGTAAATGGCGTTGCCGCCACGCCGGCCACCACCAGCAGCGCTTCGAGGGCCTGGCCCACTTCCGCGCTGGCGAGGCGGTAGTAACGGTGCTTGCCCTGCGCCAGCATCGACAGCAAGCCATCGTCGCGCAAGCGCGCCAGATGGGCGCTGGCCGTCGAGGCGCCCACCTCGGCCAGCGCCGCCAATTCCGTGGCCGTGCGCGCATGGCCGTCGAGCAGGCTGCACAGCATGCGCGCGCGGGCCGGTTCGGCGATGGCGCCGGCCAGTTGCGCCAGTCCCATGTCGGCCGAGGGAAGCTTGTCATCCATGATTCGTTCCAGGGCGAAGTGTAGTGGTGGAAGGGGCAGCATACTCGTGTCCCCACCTCACTGCAATGGAATGCGCATGCCGCTCGCCGACTTTGTTATCGACCCCGCCGACCCTTTTTCAGCCGTTACCCACGCGGCGCCGTATGACTACTATCGCCGCCTGGCGGACGGCCCGCCGCTGCGTTTCGATGTGCGGCTCGACTGCTGGCTGGCGACGGGCGCGGCCGGCGTGCACGCCGTGCTCGAGCATCCCGATTGCCGCGTGCGCCCGCCCGGCCAGCCGGTGCCGGATACCCTGGAGGGCACGCCGTGCGGTGCGATTTTTGCGGAATTGGTGCGCATGAATGAAGGGGAACGGCATGCCGTGCCGAAGCAGGTGCTGGCGCGTTCGCTGGGACAGGTGGACCTGGCGCGCCTGCAGGCGCGGACATGGCGCATGGCCAGCGACCGCGTGCCCGCCAGCGCCGCGCAATTGAACGGCGCGCTGTTCGAACTGCCCCTGTTTGCCATGGCGGACTTGCTGGGTTTTGCGCCAGCGCAATGGCCGGCGCTGGCCGCCTGGACGCGCGATTTCGTCGCCTGCCTGTCGCCGCTGAGTAATGGAGAACAACTGGCTGGCGCGCAAGTGGCAGCCGACGCCTTGCTGCAAGGTTTTACCGCGTTGCTGCGCGAGGCGGATGCATTGCCCGGCAGCTTGCTGGCCAAGGTCGTGTCCGAGGCGGAAGCGCTGGGCTGGCAGGCCTCGGACGGCGTGCTGGCCAACCTCGTGGGCCTGCTGTCGCAGGCCTGCGACGCCACGGCCGGCTTGCTGGGCAATGCCATAGTTGCCTTGCGCACGCAACCGCAGTGGTCCACGCAAGTGCGTGCCGCCCCCCGGCTGTGGCCAGCCCTGCTGCGCGAGGTCAGCCGGCATGACCCCTCCATCCACAACACGCGCCGCTACACGGCGCAAGACGTGGAGTTCGATGGCGTGCGCGTGGCGGCCGGGCAGATGATCGTCGTCGTGCTGGCCAGCGCCGGCCATGCAGAGTGCGGCTTTGGCCATGGTCGCCACGCCTGCCCGGGCCAGTCCATCGCGCAGGCCATTACCACGGCTTGCCTGCAGGCGTGGGCCGACGGGCTGGACCGCGTGCCGCTGGCGTGGCGTTATCTGCCGTCGCTGAACGCGCGCATCCCTGTTTTTAGCCTGGGAGAAATGAAATGATTGCCGTGATTTTCGAAGTCTGGCCCGGCGCGGAAGGGCGCCAGCAGTATCTGGACCTGGCCGCCGCGCTGCGTCCCTTGCTCGATGAAGTGGACGGTTTCATTTCCATCGAGCGCTTCAGCAGTCTGAGCGAGCCAGGCAAATTGCTGTCGCTATCCTTCTTTCGCGACGAGGCGGCGCTGGCGCAATGGCGGCAGCTGGAAGCGCACCGCGCGGCGCAAACGGCCGGCCGGCAGGGCGTGTTTGACGACTACCGGCTGCGCATTGCCGCCGTCGTGCGCGATTACGGCATGCTGGACCGGCAGCAGGCGCCGGCCGACAGCCGGCGGCGCCACAGCGTTTAGCGGGGCAGTGCGCCCTGCGTGATTTTCACTTTGACCCGGTACGTGGGCTCGGCCGCATTCAGGGCGGGCGGCGTGGCCGGATCGACGTCGAGCAGGGTAAACGTCAGGTGGTTGACGGTGACGGAACTGGCGGCGCCGGGCATGGAGTCGGACAAGACGATGTCCGCGGCGCCTGCGCTGTTGAGCAAACTGAAACTGTAGCTGACGTAGCCTTTCCACACGCACACGGCGCCCTTGCGGCAGCGGCTGTCGTTGACACGTTCGAGTTTCAGGGTGTCGGTGGCCGTGATGGCCACCTGTTCGCCCGGCGAGAGCACGTGGGTGACGCTGCGCGGCGTGTTTTCCGCGTCGCCGGCGCTGCCGGCCGCGCCGCAGCCAGCCAGCACGGCCAGGCAGGCGAAGAACAGGGGAAGCAGCACGGTGCGGTAAGAGCGGGTCAGATAATGCATGTTTTTCCTTTCAGGTGGAGCGTCCCCGGCGTGCTTGTTCACGCGTGGGATGAAAATGATAGTAACAAAATGATATTTTTACGGCGCACTATTGGCGTGCTGCCGGTGAATTGATGCGCCAGCCACGCGGCGCGCCGATTACTGCGTAGAATGGCTGTTTTGAAAATCAGGAAACAACCATGAAAAAAACCGACCTGGCCAAAAGCGATGCCAAGAAACTGATGGGAAAGATGAATGTTCCCGGCGCCGGTGCATTCGGTAAGGAAGCGGTGGTCATCGACCGCCGCGAGCAGCGCAAGCGCGATCAGGCCCTGGGCCTGGTGCCATTCGCCGTCAAGCTGAACAGCGATCTGGTCTTGCAATTGCAGACCCTGGCCAAGGAACGCGGCGCGGATCTGAATGAATTGGTCGCCGAACTGATCACCAAGGGCTTGGCTGCAGCGTAAGGGCTGACAATGTTTATCTGTTGATAAATATCAAGGTATAAAACTAAAAGGCGCCTTGCGGCGCCTTTTGCATTGCGGCATTGCTTGCGATTACACGTAGGCTGCCAGGGCGCCCTTCATTTTTTTCAGCGCCGCCACTTCGATCTGGCGGATGCGTTCGGCCGATACGCCGAACTCTTCTGCCAGCGCGTGCAGGGTGGCGCCGGAGCCGTCGTCGTTGGCCAGCCAGCGCGCTTCGATGATGCGGCGCGAACGGGCGTCCAGCTTCGACAGTGCCGTTTCCAGGCCTTCCGATTGCAGACGCGTCACTTGTTCCGCTTCCAGTACCTTGGTCGGCTCGCTTTGCTCCGACGACAGATAGGCGATCGGCGAAAACTTGTCGTCTTCATCGTCGGTCGGCGATTCCAGTGCGATGTCGCGGCCGCTCAAGCGGGTTTCCATCTCGATCACTTCTTCGCGCTTCACGTCGAGCAGCTTGGCCAGCGCATCGATCTGCTTTGGCGTCATCGCGTCCAGGCCCGTCTTGTGGCTGCGCAGGTTGAAGAACAGCTTGCGCTGCGCCTTCGTCGTCGCGACCTTGACCAGGCGCCAGTTTTTCAGGATGTACTCGTGCATCTCGGCTTTCACCCAGTGCATGGCGTACGACACCAGGCGCACGCCCTGGTCCGGATCGAAACGCTTCACGGCTTTCATCAAGCCGATATTGCCTTCCTGAATCAGGTCGGCGTGCGGCAAGCCATAGCCCAGGTAGCCGCGGGCAATCGAGACCACCAGGCGCAGGTGTGACAGCACCAGTTCCTGCGCGGCGGCCAGGTCATTTTTTTCACGCAGGCGTGTCGCCAGCGAAATTTCTTCGTCATGGGTCAACATGGGCAGGCGGTTCACGGCCGAAATATAGGCGTCGATATTGCCCAGATTGCCAGTGAACCCGAGGCCCAGCGCATTACTTTTGGTCGGAACCAATGCGGACGTTGCGGACATCATAGTCATGTTTTCTCCCTCGTAGTCTTGCTTTGTTCCAGTTGGCCACGTCACGCGACGTGGCAGCTCGTATCGTCGTTTTTGCGTATTCGGTCTTGCACTTTGCAGATCGCGGCACCATCTTGATCTGGCGTCCATGGCGATTCTGCTATTGGTATGTCCCTATATTAGCACTCTCTGCTTGAGAGTGCCAATCAGCACATTTAATCGACCTGATAGCCTAAATGCTATGGCGAATGAATGCTTGATATACATCTGTAAAAAACGATCTGAACAGCGCCGCAGGCCGCTTTACGACAACATGGCCAGTCTACGGCCTCTGGCTGAAGCGAGCCTTAAGAATACTTGCTTAATATCAATATGGCAGCAATATGGGGATGGCGAGACGCATGGCGGCGCGGGAGCGCCGCCATGGAAAGGAAGGTCAGTTCAGGCGCGCCAGGTGGCGCTGCACGCAGAGGAAGGCGCCGATCAGACCCAGGCCGGCGCTGAGGGCCAGCAAGCCGGCCATCGGCAGCGGCGCCAGCGGCACCAGCTGGAATTCGGACGCATACAGGCGGGCAAACTCGGCAATCGCGGTATTCAGCGGCTGCAAGGCCAGCGCCACGGCGCCCAGGGCCAGCGCACCGGCGCACAGGCCCAGCAGGGCACCCGTGTAATAGAAGGGGCGGTGGATGAAGGTATCGGTGGCGCCGATCAATTTCGAGATGCTGATTTCATCGCGCTGCTGCATCACCTGCAGGCGGATGGTATTGAAGACCACGGCGATCACGGCCACGCCCAGCGTGATCGCCAGCAGCAGCAGCACCAGGCGCAGCACACCCAGCAGGGCCGCCAGGCGCTTGACCCAGGCCGAATCGACTTGCGCCGATTCCACGAATGGCAGCTGGCGCAACTGTTCCGCCACCGCATCGACATCCTGCGCTTCGCTGGCACTGCTGAAGGCATCGAGTTTCAGCACATAGCTGTCGGGCAGGGGATTGTCGCCCAGGGTGCTGAGCACATCGGCCAGTCCGCTCTTGTTTTTCAGCGAGTCCAGCGCCTGTTCGCGCGGGATGAAGACGATCTTCGCCTTTTGCGGGCCCACGATCTTGCGCATGGCGCTCGCCAGGGCCACGGCTTGCTCGCGCGGCGTGTCGATCTTCAGGAAGACGCTGATTTCCGGGTCGACCGACATCTGTTCCGACATGGGGCGGACATTGTCGAGCATGGTCAAGCCGGCGAACGGCAGCGACAGGGCGATGGCGACGACGAGCACGTTCAATAGAAAGCCGCCCGGCGACTTGCGCAAGTGAATCAGCGCCGAACCGAGGGCAAAGCGGTGTTGACGGAACCAGCCTCTCATGCCTGCTCTCCCTGCGCGTCGTCCTGGTCGGGCGAGGGCGCAAAATCGGGATCGGGCGGCGCGAAGACGGGCGCCTGCGTGGCCTTGTCGATGGCGACCAGCTGGCCGTTTTTCAGGTGGATCACGCGGGCGGCGGCGTCGAGCATCTGTTCGTCATGGCTGGAAATGAGGCAGGTCACGCCCACGGAGTGGAATGCTTTCAGGGCGTCGAGCACCTTGTTGGCGCTGGCGCGGTCCAGGTTGGCCGTCGGTTCGTCGGCCAGGATGATCTGCGGCCGGTTGACGATGGCGCGCGCGATCGATACGCGCTGCTGTTCCCCGCCCGACAGCGACAGCGGTCGCGCCATGGCGCGGTCCAGCAGTCCCACCTTGTCGAGCGCGGCGCGCGCGCGTTGTTCGGCGGCCGCCTTGTGGGCACCGACGACGAGCAGCGGCAGCATGACGTTGGCCAGGATGGAGCGGTCGTTGAGCAATTTTTGCTGCTGAAAGATCAGACCCATGTTACGGCGCAAAAACGGCACGCCGGCCGGCTTGATCTTCGCCATGTCCTGGCCATTGACGATCAGCTTGCCCGACGTGGGGCGTTCCATGGCGGCGATCATTTTCAGCAAGGTGGATTTGCCGGCGCCGGACGGGCCAGCCAGGAACACCAGCTCGCCCTTGGCAATACTGAGCGAAATGTCGCTGAGCGCCACGGCATCGGGGGAGTATTGCTTGGAGACGTGCTGAAATTCAATCATGTATGGGCTTATCCGAGCAGCGCTTCGACAAATTCGGCAGCCACGAAAGGCTGCAAGTCTTCAATCTTCTCACCGATGCCGATGAAATACACGGGCACGGGACGTACGCGGGCGATTGCCGCCAGCACGCCGCCCTTGGCGGTGCCGTCCAGCTTGGTGATCACCAGGCCGCTCAACTGCAGGGCATCGTCGAAGGCCTTCACTTGCGTGAGGGCGTTCTGGCCCGTGTTGCCGTCGATGACGAGCAAGGTTTCATGCGGTGCGCCATCCATGCCCTTGCCGATCACGCGCTTGATTTTCTTCAATTCTTCCATCAGGTGCAACTGCGTCGGCAAGCGGCCTGCCGTGTCGACCATGACCACGTCGATGCCGCGCGCTTTCGCCGATTGCACGGAGTCGTAGGCCACGGCGGCCGGGTCGCCCGATTCCTGCGAAATCACGGTGACGTTGTTGCGCTCGCCCCAGACCATCAGCTGCTCGCGCGCGGCGGCACGGAAGGTGTCGCCCGCGGCCAGCAGCACGGACTGGTTGTTCGACTGCATGTGCTTGGCCAGCTTGCCGATGGTGGTGGTCTTGCCGGCGCCATTCACGCCGGAAATCATCATCACCAGCGGCTTGTGGCGGCCCAGCTCGAAGCGCTTTTCCAGCGGCGAGAGCAGGTCGATCAGCAGCACTTTCAGGGCGGCCTTGACGGCGGCCGCGTCGAGCAGCTTGTCTTCCTTGACCCTTTTCTTCAATTCCGTCAGCAGGAATTCCGTGGCGTCGATGCCGGCGTCCGACATCAGCAGCGCCGCTTCCAGCTCTTCGTATAGGGCGTCGTCGATTTTCGCGCCGACAAACAGCACGGACAGGGTGTTCGAGGTTTTCGACAGGCCTGCCTTGAGGCGCGTCATCCACGATTTTTTCTCGGGTTCGGCGGCCACGATCACGGGCACGAGCTCGGCCGGCGCACCGCTCAGGGGCGTAGCGGCAGGCTGCGGGGCAGGCGGCGTGGCGGCGGGAAGGACGAGAGGCTCGGCTGGTGCAGCCTCGGGAGCGATGGGTTTTTTCTTGAAGAAACTAAACATGGATGTGTGGTGGCGGGTGCTGACCTAAGGCCCGGCGGCGCCGGACACTGTGTTACGGGCTATTCTACCAGAGCGCGCCCGGCCCTTCATGCTTTACTGTTCGATTGGCAACATTGCGCCGCTATCCACGGAGATCGCCGCAGTTGCCGCGCTTTTCAGCCGGTTCAATGGGTTTGCAGGGCCAGTGCCTGGTGGCGGCGGCGCCAGTCGGCGATGCTTTCGTCGACTTGCCGCAGGTCCAGCACATGCAAAAAGTGTGGCGGCTGCCTGGTCAGCACGGGACTGCGTCCGCCGGCCCACAATTCCATGTTGGGCGGCAAGCTTGCATGCAGCTGCTGGAGGCTGTCGCGCGTCTGCCGTTGCTTGCTGGCGCTGGAAAACGACAGCGCCACGATGTCCGCCCGTTGCGCGCGGGCGGCCGCGACGATGTCGCTCAGCGGCGTTTCCACGCCCAGCGACATGCAATGGGCGCCGGCCGCCGCGCACAGCGCCTCGGCCATCAGCAGCCCCAGGCCATGACGCTCCTGCGGCAAGGTACTGAGGACGATGCGTGGGGAGCGCGTGGACGGGCTGCTTGCTTGTGGCAGGGAAAAGATGGCGTGGCGCATTACCGTTTGCAAGGTTTCGCTATACAGATGCTCCTCATATACGGCCAGTTCGCCGCAAGCCCACGCTTCGCCCACCATGCCGGTGAGGGGGGCGATGACGTCGATGGTGAACGCTTTCAGGCCCAGCACGGCCAGCGCCTGGCGCAGGGCGTCGCCCAGTTCGGCCATCTGGTGGCCACGGCACAGGGACAGGTAGTGTTCGAGCTGGGGGGCCGGCGTTGACGGCGCCGCGCTGCTGGCGCTGGCCAGCTGCTGCAATTGCACGGTGCTGTGCTGCATGATTTTGCCCGGGCGGAATCCGAGGTCCAGCAAGCGCTTGACCATGCGCAACTTCTGCACTTGCTCGGCCGGGTAGCTGCGCTCGCCAAAGGCGTCGCGCTGGGGCTGGGGAAAGGCGTAGCGGCGCTCCCACACACGCAAGGTTTCCTTGGCCAGTCCGGTATCGCGTTCGACATCGCTGATGCTGAAGGCGGAAGTAGGTTGCAGGTCAGTATCCATACCAGGGTGGCTTTGCTCGCATGCGGAAGAACGTGGCATGCATTTTACGCCTTCCGCCGCCCCATACCAAATAGCTGAATCCGATTGGAAAGTGCGGGCGTATGAGTTTTGGAGCGGCTCGCACACTCATTGACATGAATCAATATTTCATCGATTATCCATGAAGCTGATTTTGTCCAGGACAAATTTAATGCAGGTGTACTCATGAAAATTGCCGTCGTCGGAGCAGGAATCGCAGGTTTGTCGTGTGCCTATCGCCTGGCGCAATCGGGCCAGGACGTCACCTTGTACGAGGCGGGCGACTATTTTGGCGGCCACAGCCATACGGTGGATGTCACGCTCGATGGCGTCACGCATGGCGTCGACACGGGTTTTCTCGTGTTTAACCACGCCACGTATCCGAATCTGGTGCAACTGTTCCAGGAACTCGGCGTCGAGGCGGCCGACAGCGACATGTCGTTTTCCGTGAAGATGCCGCTGGGCGCGACGCCGGACGCCCGCGTGCTGGAATGGGCGGGCGCCAATCTGGACACCGTGTTTGCCCAGCGCAGCAATCTGCTGCGCCCCGCCTTTCTGCGCATGTTGCGCGACATTCTGCGCTTCAACCGCCAGGCCAGCGCCCTGGCCACGGCCGCCTTGCCGGCGCCGGCCATGCCGCTGGGCGAGTTTCTCGACCTGCACGGCTATGGCGACGAGTTCCGCCACTGGTATCTGCTGCCGATGGCCGCCTGCATCTGGTCGTGCCCGGCGCGCCAGATGCTGGACTTTCCCTTGGCTACCTTCATCCGTTTCTGCCACAACCATGGCTTGCTGCAAGTGAGCGACCGGCCGCAATGGCGCACGGTGCGGGGCGGCTCGCGCGTGTACGTGGAAAAATTGCTGGCAGGCATCCCACAGCAGCGCCTGGCTTGCCCCGTGCTGGCCGTGCGCCGCCAGCCGCACGGTGGCGCGCGCATGGTCGAGCTGCAGACGGCCGCCGGCGTCGACCACGTCGACCACGTCGTGCTCGCTTGCCATAGCGACCAGTCGCTGGCCCTGCTGGGAGATATCCGCGACGACGAACGCGGCGTGCTCGCCGCCGTGCGCTACCAGCCCAACCGGGCTGTGCTGCATACGGATGCGTCCTGCCTGCCGCAGCGCCGCCGTGCCTGGTCGGCCTGGAATTACCAGGGCCGGCCGGCCGCGCACGGTGATGCGCCGCAGGTGTGCGTGCATTATTTGCTGAACCAGTTGCAGCCTTTGCCCTTCACCACGCCTGTCATCGTTTCGCTCAATCCGCTCGACGAGCCCGATCCGGCAAGCATCATCGACGAGTTTTCGTATGCCCATCCCGTGTTCGATGGCGCGGCCATTGCGGCCCAGGCGCGCCTGGCCAGCTTCCAGGGCGCGCAGCACACGTGGTTCGCGGGCGCTTGGACGGGCTACGGCTTCCATGAAGACGGCTTGAAGTCGGGCCTGGCCGTGGCGGAAGCACTCAATGGCCTGGCGTCGGCGGAGCTTGGCCATGCCGCGTGATCCCAAGCAGCCGCTCCGGCCGCAGCCCCAGCTGTGCCTGGGACGGGTGCGCCATGCGCGGCTGCGTCCGCGCGCGCATGCCTTTGCTTACGGCATGTTTTATGTGCGTTTGCCCTTGCGCAGCCTGGGCGCGCACGATTTTGCTGCCCGTTTGATTTCGCGCAACAGCGCCAATGTGCTGTCCTTCCGCGACAGCGACCACGGCGATGGCACGACGCCGCTGCTGGACTGGATCGACGGCTTGCTGCGCCAGCATGGCGTGGTCGACGCGGGCGGCGAAATCTGGCTGCAAACCATGCCGCGCATGTTCGGCTATGTCTTCAACCCCGTCAGTTTCTGGTTTTGCCACGGGCTTGACGGCGCGCTGCGGGCTGTGCTCTGCGATGTGCGCAATACCTTTGGCGAGCGCCATTTGTACTTGCTCGAGCAGGGCGGCGCCATCGCGTATGGCAGCGAACTGGTCGCCAAGAAAATTTTCCACGTGTCGCCGTTTTGCAAGGTGGAAGGCCAGTACCGCTTCCGTTTCCTGCGCAATCACGCTCAGGGCGGCGAGCGCCACCTGGCCAGGGTCGATTACGACGACCTCGATGGCCCGCTGCTGCAGACGAGCTTGTCCGGCACGGCGCAGCCGCTGCGCGATGGCGCCATCGCCTGGGCCTTGCTGCGCTACCCCCTGATGACGTTTGGCGTGATGGCGCGCATCCATTGGCAGGCATTGCGCCTGTGGCTGCGCCGCGTGCCGTTTTTCAGCAAACCCCACCCTCCACAAGAAAAGGTGTCCCGATGAGCTCCGATTCCCTGCCGACCGGCCTGCATGCGCGCAGCAGTTCCACTCCCGTGCATGTGCATGACCATCGTGACATGCCCGCTGCCGGGCGCATGATTGTGCGCCTGCTGGAAAAATTGCAATATGGCGCTTTGCGCCTGCGCACGCCTGATGGCAGCATCTTGCTGTACGGCGATGGCAGCCACCCCGTCACCCTGGACTTGCACAACTGGCGCCTGTGTGCGGCCGTCCTGCGCTCGGGCGACATCGGCTTTGCCGAAACGTTTATCGCGGGGGACTGGCGCACGGACAATTTGCCGGGCTTGATCGAATTGATGATACGCAACCGTGCGCACATCGAATCCCTGATCTACGGCAACTGGTGGGGCAACCTGATCTATAAGGTGCGCCATCTGCTGCACCGCAATTCGCGTGCCGGCAGCAAGAAGAATATCCACGCCCATTACGACATCGGCAACGCCTTTTATCAGCTGTGGCTGGACCCGTCGATGACGTATTCGAGCGCGCTGTTCAGCGAAGGCGCCAGCCTGGAGCAGGCGCAAGGTGCCAAATACCGGCGCATCGCCGATCAACTGCAACTGCAGCCGGGCCAGCGCGTGCTGGAAATCGGCTGCGGCTGGGGCGGCTTTGCGGAAACGGCGGCGCGCAGCTACGGCGCCCACGTGACGGGCCTGACCTTGTCGACCGAACAGCTGGCCTATGCGCGCCAGCGCCTGCACGATGCGGGGCTGGCAGGGCAGGCCGACCTGCAGCTGTGCGATTACCGCGACAGCCATGGCCAGTACGACGCCATCGCCTCGATCGAGATGTTCGAAGCCGTGGGACAAAGCTACTGGCCCGGCTATTTCGAGTGTGTGGCGCGCAACCTGAAGCCGGGCGGACGCGCCTGCATCCAGACCATCGTCATCGCCGACGAACTGTTCGAGCGCTACAGCAAGAGCACGGATTTCATTCAACAGTACATTTTCCCGGGCGGCATGCTGCCTTCGCCGGCCGGGTTTCGCCGCGCCGCCGAGGCGCAGGGCTTGCGCGTGGAAGACGCCTTCAGCTTTGGCCTCGATTACGCGGAAACCTTGCGCCAGTGGCGCGCCAGCTTCCTGGCCCAGCGCGCGGCGCTGGAAAAGCAGGGTTTCGATGGCCGTTTCCTGCTCACCTGGGAGTTTTACCTCGCGTATTGCGAGGCCGCCTTCGAGGCGCACAACACGGATGTGATGCAATTTACCCTGATCAAGGACTGACCATGCGCCGCCTGCTTGCCACTGTTGTGCTGTCATTGACCATGTTGGGCGCCGCTGCCGCGCCGCCAGCCTTTATCGCTGCCGACGTACCCGAGGCCCGCCTGGCGGGCGAGGGCGAATACACGTGGTTCGGCATGCGTATTTACCGCGCGCAACTTTGGGTGGGACCGCAAGGCTACCAGGGTACGGCATCCGAATCGGCGCCGTTTGTACTGGAACTGCGCTACGCGCGCGCGCTCGACGGCAAGAAAATCGCCGAAGCCAGCTACGAACAGATGCAGAAAATCGGCGCGGGTACGTCGGAGCAGCGCCTGGCCTGGCTGGCCACCATGCAGCGCATCTTTCCTGACGTCAAGGAAGACCAGCGCATCGCAGGCGCCTACCGGGCGGGCATCGCGCCCGGCGTGCGTTTTTATCTCGATGGCAAGGTGCTGGCCGACGTGACGGATGGCGACTTCGCGCGCGCCTTCTTTGCCATCTGGCTGTCGCCGTCGAGCACGGCGCCGAAGCTGCGCGCGGCCTTGCTGCAGAGTGCGGCGCCGCTGCCATGAACGCCGGGGCCAGCGCCTTGACCTTGCCTGCCTTGTTCAGTTATGGCCTGTTCGGCCTGCCGCTGGCCATGCTGGCGCTGCCCATCTATATATATGTGGCGCCGTTTTATGCGCAGCGCAGCAGTCTTGACCTGGCGCAAATCGGTGCCGTGCTGCTGGCGGCACGCATCGCCGCCGCCTTCATCGATCCTGCCCTCGGTGTCTGGATGGCGCGTGGCGGGCGCGGCTATGCAATATATGTTGGCGCCTCGCTGCCCTTGCTGCTGCTGGGCTTTGCTGCCCTGTTCCATCCGCCGGCCATGCGGGAAGCTGCCACCCTGGCCTGGTTCCTGGCCGCCTTGCTGCTCGTGTATGCCGCCTATGGCCTGGCCGGCATCGCGCACCAGAGCTGGGGCGCGGCCCTGAGCCAGCTGCGCGCGCAGCGGGCGCGGGTGACGGCCGTGCGCGAAGGCTGCGGCTTGCTCGGCGTGATCCTGGCAGCGGGGCTCACTTCCGTGCTCGGCTACGACGGCTTGTCGCTGGCCTTCGCCATCTGCCTGCTGGCGGCGGGGGCGCTGCTGCTGGCGCGCGCGCCGCGTCCGGTGTTGCGCCAAGGCCCGCAGGCGCTGCCCGCTGGCGCCTGGCGCCTGCCGTTTCGCCAGCGCGCCTTTCGCTGGCTGTTTGCCGTCTTGCTCGTCAATGGCGTGGCAGCCGCCATTCCCGCCACCCTGTTCCTGTTCTTTGCCACTGACTACCTGCGCCTGGGCCATTACGCAGGGCCGTTCCTGATCGTCTACTTTTGCGCGGCGGCCGCCTCGATGCCCGTGTGGGTGGCCCTGGCGCGACGCTTTGGCGAAGCCCGTGCCTGGGGTGGTGCCATGCTGCTGGCCGCAACCGTGTTTGTCTGGGCGTATGGCCTGGGCGCGGGTGCCGCCTGGGGTTTTGCCGCCATCTGTCTGCTGTCGGGCCTGGCGCTGGGCGCCGACCTGGCCTTGCCGCCGGCCCTGCTGGCAGGGCTGATCGGCGCGGCCGGTCATGCCGGGCGGCACGAAGCGGCGTATTTCGGCTGGTGGAACTGGGGCGTGCAGATGAGCCTGGCGCTGGCGGCCGGCATCGCCTTGCCCCTGCTGGCCTGGCTCGGCTATGTGCCGGGCAGCAGCAAAGGCTTGCCAGCCCTGGCTGCCGCCTACGCCTTGCTGCCCTGCGCCTTGAAACTGCTGGCGGCGTTACTGTTGTGGCGTGCACCCTTGCAACATATATTTAGTGACCACCTGGAGAATCGCGCATGCGCTTCATGAGTTATTGCAAACACCGTTTGCCGCTGGCGGTCCTGATGCTGGCGCTGGCCGCCTGCTCCACGCCGCCCACGCCGGCCATGTATGCGCAGGAATTGCCCATACTGGATCTGCAACAGTATTTCAATGGCACGCTCGATGCCCACGGCATCTTCCAGGACCGCTCCGGCAAGGTGGTCAAGCGCTTCACCGTGGTGATGCGGGCCAGCTGGGTGGGCGAGACGGGCACCCTGGATGAAGACTTCACGTATTCGGATGGCAGCCGCCAACGGCGCGTGTGGACCTTGCGCAAGACGGCGCCCGGGCGCTTCATCGGCACGGCGCCCGACGTGATCGGGGAAGCTGTCGGCGAAGTGGCCGGCAATGCGCTGCGCTGGCAATACGTGCTGGCGTTGCCCGTCGACGGCACGGTTTACCACGTCGACTTCGAGGACTGGATGTTCCTGATGGATGACAAGGTCATGCTGAACCGCGCCGCCATGAGCAAGTTCGGCTTCAGCCTGGGCGCCGTCACTTTATCGTTCAGCAAGCGTCCGCAGGCGGCCCCATGAATCGCAAGGTTACCAGCTGGGCCGGCAAGCGCGTATGGATCATCGGCGCTTCCAGCGGCATCGGTGCCGCGTGCGCCACCTTGTTGCTGGAGCAGGGCGCCAGCGTGGCCTTGTCAGCCCGCCATCGTGCCAGCCTTGAGCGGCTGTGCGACGGACAGGCGCTGGCGCAGGCATTGCCGCTCGATATCACCCAGCACGCGCAGCTGCGGGCCGTCTGCGTAGAATTGCAGCAGCAGTGGACGCATATCGACCTGATACTGGTGGTCGCCGGCGGCTATCAGGCGATGCGCGCCGATAGCTTCGACCTTGAGGCAGCCCAGGGCTTGCTGGCCTTGAATGTGGGCGGCGTCTTCAATTGCCTGGAGCAGGCTTTGCCGTGGCTATTGCGCCAGGGCAGTGGCGGCATCGGCATCGTCGCTTCGGTGGCCGGTTATGGCGGCTTGCCCAAGGCGCTCGCGTACGGCGCCAGCAAGGCGGCGCTGATTAACCTGACAGAGTCGCTGTATCTGGACCTGCATCCGCGCGGCATCGGCGTGTACCAGATCAACCCCGGCTTTGTCGCCACGCCCTTGACGGCGGACAACGATTTCACCATGCCGGCCCTGATGACGGCGCGTGACGCGGCCGCCGCCATGCTCGACGGCATCGAGCGGGGCCAGTTCCACATCCACTTCCCCAAGCGCTTTACCAATGCCATGCGCCTGGCGCGGCTGTTGCCGTACCGCGCCTATTTTTGGCTGATCCACAAGGTGACGGGCCTATGAGCGCAACCATGGAAGGCGCGCTGGCGCGCCTGGTGGCGTTTTACGAGCATCTGAGCCTGGAAAGCCTGGCCCAGCTGGGCGCCGTGTATGCGCCGGACGCCCGCTTCAAGGACCCGTTCAACGAGGTCGAGGGCCATGCCGCCATCCTGGCCATCTTCGAGCACATGTTCGTGCAAGTCGATGCGCCACGGTTTGTCGTGCTGGAAAGCCTGGGGCAGGGAGAGCAAGCGTTCCTGACGTGGGAGTTTCGCTTTCGCATGAAACGCCTGGTATCTGGCGAACAATGTATTCGTGGCGCAACACATGTGCGTTTCGATAGGCAGGGACGGGTGGTAATGCACCGCGATTATTGGGATGTGGCGGAAGAATTGTATGAAAAACTGCCGGTGCTGGGCCCTTTCATGCGCATGCTCCGCCGCGCAAGCCAGCGTTAAGGCTGATTCTTGATGCTTATAAGCAAAAAATGCGAAAAAGAAAAAGTAAATTGTGTGGTATCGGGTCGGCGAAAACTTGATTTCGGTCAATGTGTCGTTTTTTAGACACAAATATGTCGAAATATTGAGAAGGCAACATTGTAAGAATTTGTTTCAACTGATGCGCAATTTGCAAGCAAGAGTCGTCCTCATCGGTTCTAGGCGGGTGGCTGAAGAGTTAGCCGGAAAACATGAAAAACATTTCTATGTGAGCAATTTAAATTACCGGAAAGTCAGTAATTGTGTTGATACTCTGCCTATTTTCCTGACGCGCGCGCCGACGTCAAAAATGGCGTCTACGCCCCTGAATAATGCGGCAACGCACCAAAACAGGGCGTGATATTTCCCGTTTTTGGGCATCCGGCAGCAAACATTGGCGATGCCGTGTATGCTTCGTTCCGTTTATCCATTATCGCCTGACAAATTGTGCGCTTTGTCGCGTAAATCATGCAGGGTAAATGATGGGTAAAGCATGTTGATGTTTTAATCACGCGCCTGATACTGTTGCACTAATACAACGGGTGTCGACAAGGCATGCGCTATGATGGAATGGTCAATCAGGCCAATGCATTGGTTGGCAAGGGGCACTGGCTCTGTCGCGTAGTACGGTTGGCGATGGTCGGGATGCCTGAAAAAGCCCTCGGCCTGGTACCGGAAGTAACATGTTGGAACTTGATGGAATGTGAAACGGTCGTTATAGTGCCGCTTCCGGTGCCCTTTGAGCACCGAACCGGCGCATCAAAATACGGTCGCTCTGCAGCCTTCAAGCTTATCGGTGCAATAGCGTGCCGATACCGATGTGAATTGTTCCCCTGACCGGAACAGCAATGTGGCAGGTGGAGACCTTGCCCTCACTCATAAAAAGCGCTCTGTTAGAGCGCAGCTCGAGATGCATAGGCTGTATTACTTTTTGCTTCAAAATTAAAGGAAATCGCAATGAAAAAAACTCTGATCACCCTGGCAGTTCTGGCAGCAGCCACTGGCGTAGCCCAAGCTCAATCGAGCGTTGTTATCTACGGTACCGTTGACGCTGGTTTCGTCAGCGAGCGCGGCGGCGCAGCCGGCACCACCAACAAAGTAGACAGCGGCATTGCTTCGGCTTCCCGTCTGGGCTTCAAAGGCACCGAAGATCTGGGCAACGGCCTGTCGGCTCTGTTCGTTCTGGAAGCTGGTTTCGGTGTTGACAGCGGCTCGCAAGGTAAAAACGAAGCCCTGTTCGGTCGTCAATCGTACGTAGGTCTGAGCAGCAAAACGACCGGTACCCTGACCCTGGGTCGTCAATACACGCCTTGGTACAACACCCTGTCGAAAGTTGCTGATCCATTCGCAGTGGGCTACGCTGGTTCCGCCAAGAACCTGTTCCCAGCGAACACCCGCACCAGCAACACCGTGCTGTACACCTCGCCAAACTTCAACGGCTTTGACGCTGATGTGGCTTACACCTTCGGCGAACAAGCTGATTCGAACAAATACGGCCGTCAAATCGGCGCGTCGGCTGGCTACTCGAACGGTCCTTTGAACGCACGTCTGGCTTACAACACCACCAGCAACGAATCCGCTATCAGCAACAAAGGTAGCGCACGTAACTGGTTGGCTGCAGCTAACTACGACTTCGCAGTTGCCAAGGCTTTCCTGGCATACGGCGTCAACAAAGGCGACAACAGCGCAACCTACAACTCGGGTCTGAGCAACACCAACGCAGTTGTTGCTGGTCAAGCTTTCGGCACCACCGGCAGCCTGAACGCGTACGGCTACAACGCTGCTGCTCCTAGCACCGACAGCGCTAACCTGCTGGTCGGCGCGACCGTACCAGTTGGCCCAGCTGGCACCGTGATGGCTTCGTACATCAAGACCAACGACAAAGGCATCGCTAACGCTGACGCTGATCAATGGGCACTGGGTTACTCCTACGCTCTGTCGAAGCGCACCAGCACCTACGCTTCGTACGCTAAGATCAAGAACAAAAACGGCGCAGCTTACACCGTTGGTAACAACAGCAACATCGGTTCGGGCGACAAAGCCTTCAACGTTGGTGTTCGTCACTCGTTCTAATATTCGCGCAAGCGAAGCTTAGTACCGCTGCCAGCATCCCTTCGGGGATGCTGATAAGCAAGGAAACGCGCTGTCTGGCTTCGGCCTGGCGGCGCGTTTTTGCATGTGCGGCGCCAGTTATAATGACGCCGTTACTCAAGTAAAGGAATGCCATGTATTCATTCACCTCGCCGCGCCTGGCCGCCTTGCTGGCCGCGCTGCTGCTTGCTGGCGCCACGGGCGCCGCTGTCGCTGCCGTCAAGGGCAAGAAGCCGGCCGGACTGGAGCGCTACGGCGTGGCCGTCTACT
The DNA here is from genome assembly GCF_034424625.1 of Janthinobacterium lividum. NCBI lineage: Bacteria > Pseudomonadati > Pseudomonadota > Betaproteobacteria > Burkholderiales > Oxalobacteraceae > Janthinobacterium > Janthinobacterium lividum. The sequence goes on from NZ_CP139976.1 coordinate 1,229,420, forward strand.
CCGACCTGTGCCTGCAAAAGGATAGCGGCGAAATCGGCGGCCAGCGCGTGACGCTGCTGCTTATAAGCAAAAAATGCGAAAAAGAAAAAGTAAATTGTGTGGTATCGGGTCGGCGAAAACTTGATTTCGGTCAATGTGTCGTTTTTTAGACACAAATATGTCGAAATATTGAGAAGGCAACATTGTAAGAATTTGTTTCAACTGATGCGCAATTTGCAAGCAAGAGTCGTCCTCATCGGTTCTAGGCGGGTGGCTGAAGAGTTAGCCGGAAAACATGAAAAACATTTCTATGTGAGCAATTTAAATTACCGGAAAGTCAGTAATTGTGTTGATACTCTGCCTATTTTCCTGACGCGCGCGCCGACGTCAAAAATGGCGTCTACGCCCCTGAATAATGCGGCAACGCACCAAAACAGGGCGTGATATTTCCCGTTTTTGGGCATCCGGCAGCAAACATTGGCGATGCCGTGTATGCTTCGTTCCGTTTATCCATTATCGCCTGACAAATTGTGCGCTTTGTCGCGTAAATCATGCAGGGTAAATGATGGGTAAAGCATGTTGATGTTTTAATCACGCGCCTGATACTGTTGCACTAATACAACGGGTGTCGACAAGGCATGCGCTATGATGGAATGGTCAATCAGGCCAATGCATTGGTTGGCAAGGGGCACTGGCTCTGTCGCGTAGTACGGTTGGCGATGGTCGGGATGCCTGAAAAAGCCCTCGGCCTGGTACCGGAAGTAACATGTTGGAACTTGATGGAATGTGAAACGGTCGTTATAGTGCCGCTTCCGGTGCCCTTTGAGCACCGAACCGGCGCATCAAAATACGGTCGCTCTGCAGCCTTCAAGCTTATCGGTGCAATAGCGTGCCGATACCGATGTGAATTGTTCCCCTGACCGGAACAGCAATGTGGCAGGTGGAGACCTTGCCCTCACTCATAAAAAGCGCTCTGTTAGAGCGCAGCTCGAGATGCATAGGCTGTATTACTTTTTGCTTCAAAATTAAAGGAAATCGCAATGAAAAAAACTCTGATCACCCTGGCAGTTCTGGCAGCAGCCACTGGCGTAGCCCAAGCTCAATCGAGCGTTGTTATCTACGGTACCGTTGACGCTGGTTTCGTCAGCGAGCGCGGCGGCGCAGCCGGCACCACCAACAAAGTAGACAGCGGCATTGCTTCGGCTTCCCGTCTGGGCTTCAAAGGCACCGAAGATCTGGGCAACGGCCTGTCGGCTCTGTTCGTTCTGGAAGCTGGTTTCGGTGTTGACAGCGGCTCGCAAGGTAAAAACGAAGCCCTGTTCGGTCGTCAATCGTACGTAGGTCTGAGCAGCAAAACGACCGGTACCCTGACCCTGGGTCGTCAATACACGCCTTGGTACAACACCCTGTCGAAAGTTGCTGATCCATTCGCAGTGGGCTACGCTGGTTCCGCCAAGAACCTGTTCCCAGCGAACACCCGCACCAGCAACACCGTGCTGTACACCTCGCCAAACTTCAACGGCTTTGACGCTGATGTGGCTTACACCTTCGGCGAACAAGCTGATTCGAACAAATACGGCCGTCAAATCGGCGCGTCGGCTGGCTACTCGAACGGTCCTTTGAACGCACGTCTGGCTTACAACACCACCAGCAACGAATCCGCTATCAGCAACAAAGGTAGCGCACGTAACTGGTTGGCTGCAGCTAACTACGACTTCGCAGTTGCCAAGGCTTTCCTGGCATACGGCGTCAACAAAGGCGACAACAGCGCAACCTACAACTCGGGTCTGAGCAACACCAACGCAGTTGTTGCTGGTCAAGCTTTCGGCACCACCGGCAGCCTGAACGCGTACGGCTACAACGCTGCTGCTCCTAGCACCGACAGCGCTAACCTGCTGGTCGGCGCGACCGTACCAGTTGGCCCAGCTGGCACCGTGATGGCTTCGTACATCAAGACCAACGACAAAGGCATCGCTAACGCTGACGCTGATCAATGGGCACTGGGTTACTCCTACGCTCTGTCGAAGCGCACCAGCACCTACGCTTCGTACGCTAAGATCAAGAACAAAAACGGCGCAGCTTACACCGTTGGTAACAACAGCAACATCGGTTCGGGCGACAAAGCCTTCAACGTTGGTGTTCGTCACTCGTTCTAATATTCGCGCAAGCGAAGCTTAGTACCGCTGCCAGCATCCCTTCGGGGATGCTGATAAGCAAGGAAACGCGCTGTCTGGCTTCGGCCTGGCGGCGCGTTTTTGCATGTGCGGCGCCAGTTATAATGACGCCGTTACTCAAGTAAAGGAATGCCATGTATTCATTCACCTCGCCGCGCCTGGCCGCCTTGCTGGCCGCGCTGCTGCTTGCTGGCGCCACGGGCGCCGCTGTCGCTGCCGTCAAGGGCAAGAAGCCGGCCGGACTGGAGCGCTACGGCGTGGCCGTCTACTCCGACCTGTGCCTGCAAAAGGATAGCGGCGAAATCGGCGGCCAGCGCGTGACGCTGCACCGCTTTGCCGAAGCCGATTCCGTCATCTATGAATTCACGGCCGGCGCCCTGAGCTGGCCCATCGTGGCCAACGACGTCAACCTGGACGCCGCCACGGGCGCCTTCGACTTCACCATCGCCGGCGCCGACAGCGAAGAGCGCACCATCGTCGGCAAGTTTTCCAAAGATGGCCAGACCCTGACCCTGGAAGGCGATTACTGCGGCGGCAACGTGCGCATGCCGATGAAACTGAGCCGCGTGCGCGATTTCGGCCGTCCCCTGAAGCATTGCACGCCATGCCCGCCGGTGCCGCAAGCGCCCGCCGAGGCAGCGCCTGCCGAGGAAAGCGCGCCCGTGCCCGCCGCCTGAGCGATTGCTGCGGTTACAAAGAAAAAGGCCCGGTATCGACCGGGCCTTTGTTATTTCTCGCCTTGCGGGAGGCTTATTTGGCGGCCTGCGCCTTTTCCGCCGTGGCGCGGATGGTGGCCAGCGTCGCGTTCGGCGTGATCAGGTTGCCGTCGTAGCGCAGTTCGATCAAGGCCGGCAAGTTGTGCGCCTTGGCGTGCGCCAGCGCCCGTTGCAGGGCGGGGGCGAACTCTTCTGTCGTATTCACCACTTCGCCATGTGCGCCATACGCTTGCGCCAACGCCGCAAAATCCGGGTTGTGCAGGGTCGTGCCCGACACGCGGCCCGGGTAGTCGCGCTCCTGGTGCATGCGAATGGTACCGAACATCTGGTTATTGAAGACGATGATGACCACGCCCGCCTGGTATTGCACGGCCGTGGCCAGTTCCTGGCCATTCATCATGTATTCGCCATCGCCGGCGAACGTGATCACGGTGCGCTCGGGGTGCACGATCTTCGCCGCCACGCCGGACGGCACGCCGTAGCCCATGGCGCCATTCGTTGGCGCCAGCTGGGTGCGCATGCCGCCGTAGCGATAGAAGCGGTGCGCCCACGAGGCGTAATTGCCGGCGCCGTTCGTCAGGATGGTGTCAGCGGGGGCCTGCGCCATGATCTCTTGCGTGACTTGCCACAGGTCCAGCGGCGCCTGGCCATCCTGGAAGATGGGCGGGCGCTCCTGGTAGGCGGCCAGCTCGGCCTTGGCTTCGGCTGGCGTATGCTGCCAGGCGGACGCATCGACGGGCGCCATGGCGGCCAGCATGGCGCATACTTGCGGCATGCCGCTGTTGATCATCAGCTCGGCCTGGTAAACGCTGCCCAGTTCCTCGGCATCCGTATGGATGTGCACCAGGCGCTGGCGCGGCACGGGTGAGTCGAACAGGGTGTAACCGCCTGTCGTCATTTCGCCCAGGCGCGGGCCGATGGCGATGACCAGGTCGGCGTTTTTCACGCGCGCGGCCAGTTTCGGGTTGATGCCGATGCCGACGTCGCCGATGTAGTTCGGGTGGGAATTGTCGAGCAAGTCCTGGAAGCGGAAGGCGCAGGCGACGGGCAGGTGGTTGCTTTCCGCGAACTGCTGCAGGTCGGCGCACGCTTGCGGCGTCCAGGTAGTACCGCCCAGCAAGACCAGCGGCTGCTTCGCGGTCGCCAGCATGCCGCGCAACTGCTGCAGCTGGGCATCCGATGGCGCCGCCTGCACGGGCTGGTAGGCGCGCGTGTCGGCCACCGTGGCCAGCGCAATGAGCATGTCTTCCGGCAGGGCCAGCACGACGGGGCCGGGACGGCCGCTGGTGGCAACCTGGAAGGCGCGCGCCAGGTATTCGGGAATGCGCTCGGCGCGGTCGATCTGCGCCACCCACTTGGCCATCTGGCCGTACATGCGGCGGTAGTCGATTTCCTGGAATGCTTCGCGGTCGACGAAATCATTGCCCACCTGGCCGATGAACAGGATCATCGGCGTGGAATCCTGGTGGGCCGTGTGCACGCCGATCGAGGCGTTGGTGGCGCCCGGTCCCCGCGTGACGAAGCAGATGCCCGGCTTGCCCGTCAGCTTGCCGTAGGCTTCGGCCATGAAGGCGGCGCCGCCTTCCTGGCGGTTGATGATGAAGCGGATGCCCGAATCGTGCAGGGCGTCGAGCACGTCGAGGTAGCTTTCGCCAGGCACGCCAAAGGCGGTGTCGACACCGTGGATCTGCAGGGCATCGACCAGGATCTGGCCGCCGGTACGGGGTTGTTGCGTCATGTTCGGCTCTTTATATTCTAGTGGGTGGCAAAGAAATGGGGCAAGCGGTGCGCATGCGCCTGCATGCAAGCAGCTTGCCTCATTCTATGTGAGCCGATTTGGCCCGGCTTTTGAAATGGCGACACCGAATTACACAATCCCCCGGGCCGGGACCCGACGAGGGGCCCGGCGAGCGGTGTCGCGCGTGCACAGGCCTTTTTGCAGAAACATGCTGCGGCGCGGTACAATGGCGGGTGAAGCAGGCCAGACAGTCGCTGGCCGGCGCAGCAATGCGCTGGCGGGAGGAAGGTCCGGACTCCATAGAGCGGGGTGACGGTTAACGGCCGTCCGTCGAAAGCCGCAAGGTATAAGGCGAGGAATAGGGCCACAGAGACGAGCGTATTAAGTTACGGTGAAACGCGGTAACCTCCACCTGGTGCAATTTCAAATAGGCACGCGATGATGCTGCTCGCGGAGCGTGCGGGTAGAAAGCTTGAGCGCCCGAGTAATCTGGCGCCTAGAGGAATGACTGTCATAGCGCCAACCTGCAAGGGAAGGCGCCGTAACAAAATCCGGCCTACCGGCCTGCTTCACTTGAATTCCTGTTTCCTGGCTTGCCAGGGAGCGTATCGCCCGCAGCGTTTTTCATGCTGTGCGCCGTCCAAAAAGCCCCCGCAACGGGGCTTTTTTTGTATCTAAAAATATAGCATCCGCGATAAAGTTGTATAGACAACTAAAAATGAACAATTGGTTAAAGTTTTCTGTTTACAATTAATTGCTGCGTTGCAAAAATAGTTTTCCTGCGACAGGCCAGGCCCGGAAAACAGGGGCGATACGCGCCAAGGATGATTTTCTTTTGCTTTAAACCAAGTCTTTTCCGATGCTTGATTGCTGTTGTGTCCGGATGACGAAACTATTGTCATGTGTCAACTAACTGTAAAAAATTCAATTTTTTGATTTCGTTTTTTTCGATGTTTACGGTAGGAAAACACATGTGTGCAGATGAGGTAGCACATTCACTATCTTTCATAAGTATCTAATTTATCGATATATTTTTATTTGAGACTCCTTCAACGATATGCGCTAAGTCCTTAATTTCATTAATAAAATTCCTGTTTTGCCAATCGGAAACCGCTTGACCACTATCTTTGCTTCCTCTAAAGTGGGCAACTGTGTGAAAAAGTGTGTTTTTGTGGGAAATTTTCCCTTTTCATCGCGATGCGCAAGCGTCGCAACCCAAGCTCAAAAAGGTCTTCCGTGTTTCAAGGCGCGTCCGCAATCAATCTCGATGCCAAAGGCAGGATGTCTATCCCTGCCAAGCACCGTGACGCGCTGGCGATTCAATGCGAAGGCCGCTTGACACTCACCAAACACCCCGATGGCTGTCTGCTGTTTTTTCCCCGTCCCGTGTGGGAAAGCCACCGCCAGCAAATCGCCGCCTGGCCCATGTCGGCGCGCGCCTGGCAGCGCATCTTCCTCGGCAACGCCGTCGACGTCGAGCTGGACTCGGCCGGCCGCGTGCTGATCTCGCCCGAATTGCGCAACGCCGTCGGACTGGCGCGCGAAGTCATGATGATCGGCATGGGCAGCCACTTTGAAATATGGGATGCCGCCAAGTTGGCCGACAAAGAACAGCAGGCGATCGATGCCGGCACCCCCGATGTACTTTCCAATTTTTCTTTCTAAGGCTCCGTAATGACACAACTCACGGTGCCGGAATTTCAGCATCGCACGGTGCTGCTCGATGAAGCGGTCGATGCGCTCGACCTGTCGGGCGACCGCGCGCACGGCATTTATGTCGATGGCACGTTTGGGCGCGGCGGCCATAGCCGATTGATCTTGTCGCGCCTGGCGCCCGACGCGCGCCTGATCGGCTTCGACAAGGATTTGCAAGCCATCGCCACGGCCGAACAGATCGGCGACCCCCGCTTTGAAATCGTCCACGACAGTTTTGCCACCATGACGGCCAGCCTGGCCGAACGCGGCGTGCAGCAGGTCGATGGCATCCTGCTTGACCTGGGCATCTCGTCGCCGCAAGTCGACGACGCGGCGCGCGGTTTCAGCTTCCGCAACGACGGACCGCTGGACATGCGCATGGATACCACGCGCGGCATCTCCGCGGCCGAATGGCTGGCGGTGGAAACCGAGCAGAATTTAGAGAAAGTGATACGCGATTATGGGGAAGAACGGTTTGCTTTTCAGATTGCAAAGGCGATTGTTGCTGGCCGGGCAGTCCAGCCAATTTCAAGCACACGACAGCTTGCCGGCATCGTGGCAGGCGCCGTCAAGACCCGCGAGAAGGGTAAGGACCCCGCTACCCGCACCTTTCAGGCCATACGCATTTTCATTAACAAAGAGCTCGAGGATCTCGAGATCGGTCTGAGCCAGGCGTATGCCTGCCTGGCGCCTGGCGCGCGCATGGCCGTGATCAGTTTTCACTCGCTGGAAGACCGCATGGTCAAGCGCTTCTTCGCCTCGAAGGCGAACGTGGAGCAGCCTGACCGCCGTCTGCCGATCCGCGCGGTCGACTTGCCGCAGCCGGAAATGAAGCTGATTTCGAAGATGAAGCCGTCCGACGCCGAGATCGAGGGCAATCCGCGCTCGCGTTCGGCCGTGATGCGCGTGGCGCAGCGTTTGCCCATTCCAGTTCGTGGCGGCGCCCGATGACTGGCAAGCTGTGTGTCGTGCTGTCGGCCCTGCTGGTGTGCTGCGGCCTGTCGCTGGTGAATGCGCAGTATCAGTCGCGCCACTTGCTGATCGACCTGGAGCGCGCGCAAGCGCTGTCGCGCCAGCTCGACATCGACTGGGCGCAATTGCAGCTGGACCAGTCCACTTTGGGCAAGCATGAACGCATCGAATCGATCGCGCGGCGCGACCTGAGCATGACGCCGCTGACGGCGGCGCGTACGCAATACCTGACGGAGGGCGAATAATGAAGTTGGGCGGTAATAGCAACGGCCGGGTGGCGGCATCGAAAGGCGTGCCATTCTCGAAGAACCCCGTACTGGCGGTGCGTCTGCCCGTCTGGCGTTCGCGCGTCGTGCTGTTCCTGCTGTTCTTCGCTTTCGCCGGCCTGGGCGCGCGCGCCCTGTGGCTGCAGGGCGTATCGACGCAGTTCCTGCAAAAGCAGGGCAAGGCGCGCTATGAGCGCACCCTGGAATTGCCGGCCACGCGCGGCAAGATCACCGACCGCAATGGCCAGGTGCTCGCCTCGTCCGTCCCCGTGAAAGCCATCTGGGCCATTCCCGACGACGTGCTGCAGGCATCACCCGAAAAAATCAATGCGCTGGCCGGCCTGCTGGAAATGAATGTCAACGAATTGCGCAAGAAACTCGATTCGGACCGCGGCTTCGTTTACCTGAAACGCCAGGTCGAGATGGACGTGGCCGACAAGATTTCCAGGCTGGGCATCGACGGCATCGACGAGCGCAAGGAATACAAGCGCTTCTATCCACAGGGCGAAGTGATGACCCACGTGGTGGGCTTTACCAACGTGGAAGACGTGGGCCAGGAAAGCATGGAACTGGCGCAGCAGAAAACCCTCGTCGGCACCACCGGCAGCCGCCGCGTGATCAAGGACCGCCTGGGCCACATCGTCGAAGACATCGGCTTCATCCACGAACCGCATGACGGCAAGGACCTGACCCTGTCCGTCGACAGCAAAATCCAGTACATCGCCTTCACCCAGCTGAAGGAAGCGGTGGAGAAATTCAACGCCAAGGCTGGCGGCGCCGTGGTGCTCGACGTGCACACGGGCGAAGTGCTGGCCCTGGCCAATTACCCGAGCTACGACCCGAACGACCGCCGCAAGCTGACGGGCCAGCAGCTGCGCAACCGCGTCATGACCGATACTTTTGAGCCCGGTTCGACCCTGAAGCCGATCACGGTGTCACTGGCGCTCGACACGGGCCGCGTCAAGCCGGGCACCCTGATCGACACGGGTCCGGGCCGCTATACCATCGCCGACCGCACGATCACCGATACCAAGCCGCACGGCGTGATCAATGTCTCGGAAATCATCGAGATGTCGTCGAACATCGGCACCTCGAAAATCGCGCTGGGCATGCCGTCGCAGGAAATGTGGGAAATGTTTACCAAGGTCGGCTTCGGCCAGCAGCCGAAATGGGGCTTCCCTGGCGCCGTGGCCGGCCGCGTGCGTCCGTATAAATCGTGGCGCCCGGTGGAACAGGCCACCATGAGCTACGGTAACGGCATTTCCGTGTCGCTGATCCAGCTGGCGCGCTCTTATATGATGTTCGCGCGTGATGGCGACACGATTCCCCTGTCATTCCAGAAGGTCAATGAACTGCCCGTGGGCCAGCAAGTGATCAAGCCGAAGACGGCCGCCGAAATGCGCGCCATGCTGGAACTCGTGGTCTCCGGCGCGCACGGCTCGGCCAAGCGCGCCCAGGTTGCCGGCTACCGCGTGGGCGGCAAGACGGGTACCGCCTATAAAGTGGAAAACGGCCGCTACGCGATGCCGCGCAAATATATCGGCTCGTTCGTGGGCATGGTGCCGATGTCGGCGCCGCGCTTCATCATTGCCGTGATGATCGATGAACCGACCGGCCCCGCCCACTATGGCGGCCAGGTTGCCGCTCCCGCTTTCGCGGCGATTGCGACCAACGCGCTGCGCGCGATGAACGTACCGCCCGATTCCTCCGTTACCGAAATCGTGGTCCCGGCCAATGCCGGCCCGGAGGCCATGTGAAGTCACTCATGACCATACAAGACATCAGTTTGTGGATCAAAGCGGCTGCCCCGTCCGGGCAGCTGACGTCCGATTCGCGCCGCGTGCAGCGCGGCGACGTGTTTTTCGCCTACGCGGGCGCCACCCATTTCATCGACGCCGCCATCGAGCAGGGCGCCGCCGCCATCGTGCATGATGCCGTCGAGTGGAACGCCGCATGGGCCGTGCCGCACCTGCTGGTCAGCGACCTGAAACGCCTGGCCGGTCCCGTGGCGCATGCTTTCTACGACATGCCCGACAGCGCCATGTTCAGCGCCGGCGTGACGGGCACGAATGGCAAGACATCGTGCGCGCTGTGGCTGGCGCAAGCCCTGGCGCGCCTGGGCGAAACCTCGTCCGTCATCGGGACCTTGGGCGTGGGCTTGTGCAAGCCGCGCGGCGCCATCGAATTCGACGTCACCGGCTACACCACGCCGGACGCCGTGCTGCTGGCGCGCAAACTGGCCGCCATGCGCGACGCTGGCGCCAAGGCCGTTGCCATTGAAGTGTCGTCGATCGGTCTGGACCAGGACCGCGCGGCCGGCATGCATTTCGACGTCGCCATGTTTACCAATCTGACGCGCGACCACCTCGACTACCATGGCGACATGGCTGCCTACGAGGCGGCCAAGGTCAAGCTGTTCGACTGGCCCGGCCTGAAAACAGCCGTCATCAATCTGGACGACGCCATGGGCCTGCGCCTGGCGCGCCACGTGGACGGCAGGCTGGCCGGTGAATACCCGGTCATCGGCTACACCTTGCAGGATGCGGCCAGCTTGCCCGATCTGGCTGGCGTGCTGATGCTGCGCGCCAGCCAGTTCCGCAGCCGCCATGCCGGCACCGACTTCCACCTGGAATGCGCGCTGGGCGTGGCGCTGGTCAAGACGCAGCTGGTGGGCCACTTCAATATCAGCAACGCGCTGGCCGTGCTCGGCGCCTTGCTGGCGCACGGCATCGGCCTGCGCGCCGCCATCGACGGCATCGAATCCCTGCAGCCGGCCCCCGGCCGCATGCAGCAGGTGGGCGGCCAGGAAGCGCCGATGGTCGTCATCGATTACGCGCATACGCCGGACGCGCTGGAAAAGACCCTGGCTGCCTTGCGCCAGGTGGCGCAGGAGCGGGGCGGCCAGCTGTGGTGCGTGTTTGGTTGCGGCGGCGACCGCGATCCGGGCAAGCGTCCGCAGATGGGCGCCATCGCGCAGCTGGCCGATCACGTGCTGGTCACCAGCGACAATCCGCGCAGCGAAGATCCGCACGCCATCATCGCGCAGATCGTCGCCGGCATGCGTGCCGACGGTCCTCAGCCGCAAGCCATCGAAGACCGTGCCGGCGCCATTTTGTCGGCCATCAAGCACGCAGCCAAGCCGGACGTGATCCTGTTGGCGGGCAAGGGGCATGAGCCATACCAGGAAATCAAGGGCAAGAAACTGCCGTTCTCCGATGCCGACCATGCGCAGCTGGCCTTGTCCGCGCGCCTGACGATGATGAGGACGAACTGATGGATAGCCTGATGCACGCAAGCCTGCTTGAACTGATGCCGTCGCTGGACGGCGCGCAGCTGACGGGCGACGCATCCTTTGATGGCGTCTCCACCGACAGCCGCAGCGCCAAGGCCGGCTCGCTCTTCGTTGCCTTGCGCGGCGAGAGTTTTGATGCCCACGATTTCCTCGACCAGGTGGCTGCGCGCGGCGTCGCCGCCGTGGTGGTCGAGCGCCTGCCCGAAGGCTGGGACAGCGCCACGGTGCCCGCCATCGTGGTGGCCGATACCCTGGTGGCGCTGGGCCGCATCGCCAACCATTGGCGCGGCCGCTTCAATTTACCCGTCATCGGCGTCACCGGCAGCAATGGCAAGACCACTGTCAAGGAAATGATTGCGGCCATCCTGGCGGCGGCCTTTGGCGAAGAAGGCCGTTTGGCCACGCGCGGCAACCTGAATAATGAAATCGGCGTGCCATTGACGCTGTTCCGCCTGAGCGCCGCGCACAAGGCGGCAGTCATCGAGATGGGCATGAACCATCCGGGAGAAATCGCCCGCCTGGCCGCGATTGCCGCGCCAACCTTGGCGATGGTCAACAACGCGCAGCGCGAGCACCAGGAATTCATGCATACGGTGGAAGCGGTGGCGCGCGAGAACGGCGCCGCGCTGGCGGCCCTGGCGCATGACGGCGTGGCCGTCTTCCCGCATGATGATGAATTCACGCCCGTGTGGCGCGAATTGGCAGGCGCGCGCGCCGTCATCACCTTCGGCCTGTCGAAAGAGGCGGACGTGAGTTGCACGCACCGCGCGGCCGAGGATTTTGGCAGCGACCTGTTCGTCAGCGTGCGGGCGCAGGATGGCAGCTTGCGTCAGTTTTTTGTCGGCTTGCAGGCGGCGGGCGAACACAATGTGCGCAATGCGCTGGCGGCCGTGGCATGCGCGATTGGCGCCGGCATCGCGCCAGAACATATCAAGCAGGGCCTGGAGGCGTTTTCTCCCGTGACTGGCCGGCTGCAGAAAAAACGGGCCGCCAATGGCGCCACCATCATCGACGACACGTATAACGCCAATCCGGATTCGGCGCGCGCGGCCATCGATGTGCTGGCGCAGGCCGCGGCACCGCGCATCCTGGTGCTGGGCGAGATGGGCGAAGTCGGCACGCAGGGGCAGCAGTTCCACGAAGAGATCGGCGCCTACGCCGCCGCCAAAGGCATCGAACACGTGCTGGCGACGGGCGGACTGGCGCGCCATCTGGTGAATCCGGCGCAGGAAGCCGCCAGCCAGGAATCAGGCACGGTCGTGGAGTATTTCGAACAGTTCGACGGTTTGCTGGCGGCGCTCGATGCGCATTTGTCCGGCCGTTCGGATGCAACAGTATTGATCAAGGGCTCCCGTTTCATGAAGATGGAACGGGCCGTGCAGCATTTGATTGGTTCAAACAACAATAACAAGGAAGCTTACTAATCATGCTGCTCTGGCTCGCTCATTATTTCCAGGACGACATTGGCCCACTGCGGGTCTTTAACTTCATCACGTTCCGCGCCGTCTTCGCCACCCTGACGGCGATTTTGATCGGCCTGTGCGCCGGTCCCGCCGTGATCCGCATGCTTACGCGCATGAAGGTCGGCCAGGCCGTGCGTACGGACGGCCCGCAAACGCACCTGAAAAAACACGGCACCCCCACCATGGGCGGTGTGCTGATCCTCATCGCCATCGGCATTTCCACCTTGCTGTGGGCTGACCTGTCGAACCGCTTCATCTGGCCCGTGCTGATCGTCACCTTGGGCTTTGGCGCAGTCGGCTGGGCCGACGACTACCGCAAGGTGGTGCACCAGGATCCGGAAGGCATGCGCTCGCGCGAGAAATACTTCTGGCAGTCGCTGATCGGCATCGCCGCCGCGTTTTACCTGGCGTTTTCCGTCTCCATCTCCGAGCCCAATGCTGGCCAGGTATGGAATCTGATCTACGCCTGGGTGCAATCGGGCTTCGCCATGGACTTGCCGCCGAAGGCCGACCTGATCGTCCCGTTCTTCAAGACCATCAGCTATCCGCTGGGCGTATGGGGCTTTATCGCGCTGACCTATTGCGTCATCGTCGGCACCAGCAACGCCGTCAATTTCACCGATGGCCTTGACGGCCTGGCCATCATGCCGACCGTGATGGTGGGCACGGCCCTGGGCCTGTTCGCCTACCTGACGGGTAACGCAACGTATGCGCGCTACCTGTTCATCCCGCACATCCCGGGCGCCGGCGAACTGGTGATCTTCTGCGGCGCGCTGGCCGGTTCCGGCCTGGCCTTCCTCTGGTATAACACGCACCCCGCGAAAGTGTTCATGGGCGACGTGGGCGCGCTGGCACTGGGCGGCGCACTGGGCACCATCGCCGTCATCGTGCGCCAGGAAATCGTCCTGTTCATCATGGGCGGCATCTTCGTCGTCGAAACGCTGTCCGTGATCATCCAGGTCGTCTGGTTCAAGTACACCAAGAAGCGCTATGGCGCGGGCCGCCGCGTCTTCCTGATGGCGCCGTTGCATCACCATTTTGAACAAAAAGGCTGGAAGGAGACGCAGGTTGTCGTGCGTTTCTGGATCATCACCATGATGCTGGTGCTGCTCGGCCTGACCACCTTGAAACTGCGCTGATGATGTACGACGCTAAAACCGCACTGGTACTGGGCCTCGGCGAGTCGGGGCTGGCCATGGCCCTGTGGCTGGCCCGCAGCGGTGCCTGCGTGCGCGTGGCCGATACGCGCCAGGCGCCTGAGCGCCTCGCTGCCCTGCAGGCCGCCGTGCCGCAGGCGCAGTTCATCGCCGGCGCCTTCACGGCCGAATTGCTCGATGGCGTGGATTTCGTCGCCGTCAGCCCTGGCCTGGCGCCGTGCCGTGAACTGGCGCAGATTGCGCCTGCCGCTCTTGAGAAAAATATCCCCGTGTGGGGCGAGATCGAACTGTTCGCGCAGGCCCTGGCCGCGCTCAAGGCGGAACGCGGCTATGCGCCGAAAGTCATCGCCATCACGGGCACGAATGGCAAGACGACCGTCACCAGCCTGGTAGGCTTGCTGTGCGAACGCGCGGGCCTGGCCACGCGCGTGGCTGGCAATATCAGTCCCGCTGCGCTGGACGTGCTGCGCGAAGTGCTCGATGCGGAGCCTGCGCCGCAGCCTGTGGATGCGGAAGCTGAAGTGGCGGAACCCGTCGCCAGCACCTTGCCGCAGGCGTGGATCCTGGAATTGTCCAGCTTCCAGCTGCACACGACGTTCAGCCTGCAGGCCGACGCGGCCACGGTCCTGAATCTGTCGCAGGATCACTTGGACTGGCATGGCGACATGGCTGCCTACGCTGCCGACAAGGCGCGCATCTTCGGAGAGCAGACCGTGCGCATATTGAACCGCGACGATGCGGCCGTGATGCACATGGCCGACCCGCTGACCGAAACGATCACCTTCGGCACGGGCGAACCCGTGGAAGTGGACAGCTTTGGCCTGGTGAATGAACGGGGCATCTTCTGGCTGGCGCAAGCCGTGCCCAGCGAAGAAGTGATCGAGAAAAAACGCAGGAAGAATGATCCGGCGCCGGAACCGGTGCCAACGATGGCGAAAAAGCTAATGCCGGCCGACGCGCTGAAAATCCGCGGCCAGCACAATGCCTCGAATGCGCTGGCGGCGCTGGCCCTGTGCCGCGCCATCGGCTTGCCGTTCGCGCCGCTGCTGCACGGCTTGCGCGAATACCAGGGCGAGCCGCACCGCGTGGAACTGATCACGGCCGTCAATGAAGTCGAATACTACGACGACAGCAAGGGCACGAATGTGGGTGCGACGGTAGCCGCCCTGTTCGGCCTGGGCAAGGCGTTTGGCGGCGCGGAACAGCGCCTGGTGCTGATCGCCGGCGGCGACGGCAAGGGGCAGGACTTCTCGCCGCTGGCCGAACCCGTGTCGCGCTATGTGCGCGCCGTGGTGCTGATCGGCCGCGATGCGCCGGCCTTGCGCGCGGCCCTCGAGCCGGCGGGTGTGGACATCATCGATTGCGCCACCTTGCCGGAAGCCGTCAAGCGCGCCAGCGGCCTGGCGCTGGCCGGCGATGCCGTGTTGTTGTCGCCCGCCTGCGCGAGCCTGGACATGTTCAAGAACTATGCGCACCGCGCGCAGGTGTTTGTCGGCGCCGTGCGCGACATCGCCCTGGAAAACGGACAGGATATCTGATGGCCTTCCAACTGCCCTTCAGCTTTGGTTCCGGCTCGGCTGCCAAGCCGCTGGATAGCCGCGCGCGGCAGTCGAAGATGATGGACTATGACAAGCCGCTGGTGTGGGTCGTCCTGCTGCTCATGTTGCTGGGCATGGTGATGGTGTATTCGGCGTCGATCTCGCTGTCGGATGCGCGCAAGTTCGCCGCCTACACGAACAATTATTTTGTCGTGCGCCAGGCGCTGTTCATCGGTATTTCGATCGTCGTTGGCGCGCTGGTATTTCGCATCCCCGTCGCCACCTGGCAAAAGATGGCGCCGTGGCTGTTCATCGGCACCCTGGTGCTGCTGGTGATGGTGCTGATACCGGGCCTGGGCGTGTCGGTCAATGGCGGCCGCCGCTGGCTGAACCTGCCGGGCCTGCGGCCGCAGCCGTCCGAGCTGATGAAGGTGGTGATGGTGCTGTACGCGGCCGATTACACGGTGCGCAAGCAGGAGTACATGCACAAGCTGACCAAGGGCTTCATGCCGATGGCGCTGGCTGTCAGCTTCGTCGGCTTGCTGCTGCTGATGGAGCCCGATCTCGGCGCCTTCGGCGTGATCGTCTGCATCGCCATGGGCATCCTGTTTTTGGGCGGCGTGAACGCCATCTGGTTCGGCGGCATCGGCGCCATGCTGACGGCGATCTTCGTCACCATCATCGCCTTGTCGAAATTCCGCCGCGAGCGGTTTTTTGCGTATCTCGATCCGTGGCAGGAAGACAATGCGCTGAACAAGGCTTACCAGCTGACGCACTCGCTGATCGCCTTCGGACGCGGTGAACTATTTGGCGTGGGACTGGGCGGCAGCGTGGAAAAACTGCATTATCTGCCCGAAGCGCATACGGACTTTTTGCTGGCCGTGATCGGCGAGGAGCTGGGCCTGGTGGGCGTGCTAATCGTGATCGGCATGTTCTATTGGATTATCAAGCGGGCATTTGACATCGGCCGCCAGGCGATCGCCATCGACCAGACCTTTGCCGGCCTGACGGCGAAAGGCATCGCCATCTGGATCGGCGTGCAGACCTTCATCAACATGGGCGTGAACCTGGGCCTGCTGCCGACCAAGGGCCTGACCTTGCCCTTGATGAGTTATGGCGGCACGGGCGTACTGATTAACTGTATCGGCCTGGCGATTTTGCTGCGCATCGATTATGAAAACCGGATCCTGATGCGGGGAGGCCGGCTATGAACAGCGTGACGAACTTGAAAACGACGAAAAGACTGATGATCATGGCGGCCGGCACCGGCGGCCATATTTTCCCTGGCCTGGCGATTGCGCAGACGATGCGCGCGCGCGGCTGGGAAGTGAGCTGGCTGGGCACGACCCACGGCATGGAGCAGGAACTGGTGCCGAAAAGCGGCATTCCCATGGATGCCATCGCGTTCTCCGGCATGCGCGGCAAGGGCCTGGCGCACACGGTCAAAGGCGGCTTCAAGATGCTGGCCAGCTTTTTTGCCATCCGCCGTTTCATCGCCAGCCGCAAGCCGGACGTGGTGATGGGCATGGGCGGCTACGTCACCGTGCCGGGCGGCCTGATGGCGCGCCTGAAGGGCGTGCCGCTGGTGCTGGTCAATGCCGACGCGGCGCTGCTGCTGTCGAACAAGACCCTGGTGCCGCTGGCGCAGCAGGTGTGCTTCGGCTTTCCCGCCGATTTCGGCAGCGCCGCCGGCAAGGCAGTCGTCACGGGCAATCCCGTGCGCGCCGAGATCCTCGCCATGGCGCCGCCAGCCACGCGTTTCGCGGGCCGCAGCGGACCGTTGCGCATCCTCGTGGTGGGCGGCAGCCTGGGCGCGAAAGCGCTGAACGACAATCTTCCCGCCGCGCTGGCGCTGATGCCGGAGGGCGAACGTCCGCTGGTGACGCACCAGTCGGGCAAGAAGAATATCGACGCCTTGCATGCCGCATATGCGCAGGCGGGCGTGCAAGCCAATGTGGTCGACTTCATCGACGACATGGCCAGGGCGTATACCGAGGCCGATCTGGTGATTTGCCGTGCGGGCGCCATCACCCTGTCGGAATTGACGGCGGCCGGCGTGGCCAGCGTGCTCGTGCCGCTGGTGGCGTCGACCACCAGCCATCAGCGCGACAACGCACAATGGATGGCAAAACAAGGCGCGGCGATTCATCTGCCGCAGACGGAAATGAGTGCGGCGTCGCTGAGCACCCTGCTGGCATCGCTGAGCCGCGATACCTGCCAGCATATGGCGCAAGCGGCACTGGCAGCAGGCAAGCGCGACGCCAATGAGGCGATCGCACACGTATTGGAAAAACTGGCATGAGGTTAGCTCTGTGAAGCATAAAGTAAACAATATCCACTTTGTCGGCATTGGCGGCAGCGGCATGAGCGGCATCGCCGAAGTGCTGGTCAACCTCGGCTACAAGGTGTCGGGTTCCGACCTGGGCAGCAATGCGGCGACGCAGCGCCTGGCGAGCCTGGGCGCGACCGTCATGCTGGGCCACGCGGCCGAGAACATCGGCGACGCCGATGCGGTGGTGACGTCGGGCGCCGTCCCGCAAGACAATCCTGAAGTGGCGGCCGCGCGCGCGCGCAAGATTCCGCTGGTGCCGCGCGCCGTGATGCTCGGTGAATTGATGCGCCTGAAACGCGGTATCGCCATCGCCGGCACGCACGGCAAGACGACGACCACCAGCCTGGTCGCTTCCGTGCTGGCGCAGGGCGGTCTCGATCCGACTTTCGTCATCGGCGGCCGTCTGACCAGCGCCGGCGCGAACGCCAAGCTGGGCTCGGGCGACTACCTGGTAGCCGAAGCCGATGAATCGGATGCCTCGTTCCTGAACCTGACGCCGATGATCGAAGTGATCACGAATATCGACGCCGATCACATGGACACCTACGAGCACGATTTCGAAAAGCTCAAGCAGGCTTTCGTGCAGTTCACGCACCGCTTGCCTTTCTATGGCCGCGCCATGCTGTGCATCGACGATCCGCACGTGCGCGCCATCATCCCGTCCGTTACCAAGCCCGTCACCACCTACGGTTTCGCGGAAGACGCGCAAGTGCGCGCCATCAACGCGCGTGCCGTGGGCCTGGAAATGCATTTCACCGTGCTGCAGGAAGGCTATCCGGACCTGGACGTGGTGCTGAACCAGCCCGGCATGCACAATGTGCAGAATGCCTGCTCGGCGATCGCCATCGCGCGCGAAATCGGCATCGCCGACAGCGCCACGCAGCAAGGCCTGGCCGAGTTTTCCGGCGTGGGCCGGCGCTTCACGCGTTACGGCGACGTGGCGCTGCCGAACGGCGGCACTTTTGCGCTGGTCGACGATTTTGGCCACCATCCGGTGGAAACGGAAGTGACCCTGGCGGCCGCGCGCGCCGCCTATCCTGGCCGCCGCCTGGTGCTGGCGTTCCAGCCGCACCGCTACAGCCGTACGCGCGATCTGTTCGAGGATTTCGTGAAAGTGCTGGGCGCGCCCGACGTGCTGCTGCTGTCCGAAGTGTATGCGGCGGGCGAAGCGCCCATCGTCGCCGCCGACGGCCGCGCACTGGCGCATGCGCTGCGCGCGCGCGGCAAGATCGAACCGATTTTCGTCGAATCCATGAAAGACATGGCCGACACCATCATGAGCGTGGCGCGCGACGGCGACGTCGTGCTGACCATGGGTGCCGGCTCGATCAGCGGTATCCCGCAACAACTGACAACGTATCCATCCAACACTGTAAAGGCCTGATGTGAACCAAGCTTCAGCTATCGACGTAAAACAATTGGGCAAGGTCGGCGTCCTGTTCGGCGGCCGTTCGGCCGAGCGCGAAGTGTCGCTGATGTCCGGCGCGGGCGTGCTGGCCGCTTTGAAAAGCCATGGCGTGGATGCGCATGGCTTCGACACGGGCGAACGCAGCCTGGCCGAACTGGCCGCTGAAAAGTTTGACCGCGTCTTCATCGCGCTGCACGGCCGCTTCGGCGAAGACGGCAGCCTGCAGGGCGCGCTGGAACAGCTGGGCATCCCGTACACGGGCAGCGGCGTGATGGCCTGTTCGGTCGGCATGGACAAGGTCTATACCAAGATGATCTGGCTGATGCACGAGCTGCCGACGCCAAAGTACGCGGTGCTGGACGACGGCTCCGACCTGGCCAAGGTCGCCGCGGAACTGGGCTTGCCGCTGATCGTCAAGCCGCCGCATGAAGGTTCGAGCATCGGCATCACCACCGTCAACGAAGCATCGGCCTTCCAGGCCGCCTACGACATCGCCGCCGGTCTCGATGATTCGGTGCTGGCCGAGGAATTCATCAAGGGCCGCGAGTTCACCGTGGCGATCCTGGGCAAGGGCGCCACGGCGCGCGCGTTGCCGCCGATCGAAATCGTCGCGCCGCAAGGCAATTACGATTACCAGAACAAGTACTTCACGGACGATACCCAGTATTTCTGCCCGCCGCAGCTGGACCCGGCCATCATCGCAGAGATGGAACGCATCGCCTTGGCGGCGTACCGCGCCCTCGGCTGCGAAGGCTGGGGACGGGTCGATGTGCTCATGCGCGCGGCCGACAGCAAGCTGTTTTTGCTGGAGGTGAATACCTCGCCCGGCATGACGGGGCACTCGCTCGTGCCGATGGCGGCGCGCGCGGAAGGCACCAGCTATGAAGACCTGTGCCTGGAAATCGTCGCTGGCGCGCGTCTGAAAATGCACAAGGGACAGCGCTGATATGTGGCATGACGCTAAAAGCCTCAATACGACTGCCAACGGCTTGCTGGCCGCGGTTCTGGTCGTGTGCGTGGCCGCCGGCGTCTGGTGGGTGTCGCAGCGTCCCATGTTCAACCTGCGCACGATCAAGGTGGAAAGCGCGGACGACAAGGGCCTGCGCCACGTGAATTACCTGACCCTGCGCAGCGGCACTCTGGGCCGCATCAAGGGCAATTTCTTCACGACCAACCTGGAAAGCGTGCGCGGCGTGTTCGAATCGGTGCCCTGGGTACGCCGTGCCAGCGTGCGGCGCGAGTGGCCGAACCAGCTGATCGTGGCGCTGGAAGAACACGAAGCGCTGGGCACCTGGGGCGAGGATGGACGCCTGCTGTCGGTCAAGGGCGACGTGTTTACGGCGAATGTGGCCGAAGCCGAAGACGACCATGAGTTGCCTGCGTTTGCCGGCCCCGATGGCAGCGAAAAGGAAGTACTTGCCACTTACGTGCAGCTGGCAAAGTGGTTTGCGCCGCTGAAGATGGTGCCGGAAACCCTGTCGCTGTCGAGCCGCTATGCGTGGACGGTGAAACTGGATAACGGCATGAGCGTGGCACTGGGACGCGAGCAGAATCACACGACCCTGAAAGCGCGGGTCGACCGGCTGGTGGGCATTTACCCGCAGCTGGCGAGCCGGCTGGAAAATATCGACACGATCGATATGCGCTACCAGAATGGCCTGGCGCTCAGTTCCGCCGGCCTGGTGATACCGGCCGAAGGCAAGGATGGAAAGCCAGTCATGAAGAAGAAAAACAGCAGTCCGATTAAAAAACCGACTTAACCCAATAATTTTAATTTATAGCCCATACAGTAGGCGACAGAAATGACAAAAGACGCGAAAAACCTGATCGTCGGCCTCGACATCGGCACCTCGAAAGTGGTGGCGGTGGTAGCCGAAGTGATGTCCGACGGGCGCCACGAAGTGATCGGGCTGGGCCAGCACGAATCGAAGGGCCTGAAAAAAGGCGTGGTGGTCAATATCGAGGCCACGGTGGAGTCCATCCAGCGCGCGCTGGAAGAGGCCGAGCTGATGGCCGACTGCAAGATCCGCAATGTCTACGCGGGCATCGCGGGCAGCCATATCCGCAGCTTCAATTCCAGCGGCATGGTGGCCATCAAGGACAAGGAAGTGACGGCGACCGACGTGGCGCGCGTCATCGAGACGGCAAAAGCGGTTAACATTCCGACCGATCAGCAATTGCTGCACACGGTGCCGCAAGAGTTCATCGTCGACAGCCAGGAAGATGTGCGCGAGCCTATCGGCATGAGCGGCATCCGCCTGGAGGTGAAGGTGCATATCGTCACCGGCGCCGTGTCGGCGGTGCAGAACATCGTCAAGTGCGTGCGCCGCTGCGGCCTGGAAGTGTCGGACCTGATCCTGCAGCCGATGGCGTCCGCCGACGCGGTGCTCACGCCCGACGAGAAGGAACTGGGCGTGGTACTGATCGACATCGGTGGCGGCACGACCGATGTGGCGGTATTTTCCGATGGCGCGATCCGCCATACGGCAGTCATCCCCATCGCCGGCGACCAGATCACCAACGACATCGCCATGGCCTTGCGCACCCCGACCGCGGAAGCGGAAGAAATCAAGATCCGCTATGGCGTGGCCAAGCAGGTCCTGGCCGACCCCGGCGAATCGCTGGAAGTGCCTGGCCTGGGCGACCGCGGCCCGCGCAATCTGTCGCGCCAGGCGCTGGCGGCAGTGATCGAGCCGCGCGTCGAGGAGCTGTTCGCCATGGTGCACCAGGTGGTGCGTGAATCCGGTTATGAAGGCGTGCTGTCGTCGGGCATCGTGCTCACGGGCGGCACCTCCATCATGCCCGGCATGGTGGAAATGGCGGAAGATATTTTCCTGAAACCGGCGCGCCTGGGCACGCCCGAGTATCGGGGACAGCTGGCCGACGTGGTGCGCAGTCCGCGCTATGCCACGGTATTGGGCCTGCTGCTGGAAGCGAAGAAGCAATACCTGCGCGGCCACATCGTGACGCGTCAGGACGGCTCGGTGAAGGCAGTCTGGCAGCGCATGAAGGAATGGTTTTTAGGGAATTTTTAAGGGCGTACTTCAGGCCCGGCAGGACAGGTTTTTTGGCAGCATCGCAGGTACACACACATAACTTTATTTTATATTTAACCGCAGTTTTCAATCTCCAGTTCTCCTACCAATATGAGGCCTGGCGCTTGGAAACCGCATCTGATAGGAGCACATCATGGAGTTCGATATGGTCGATAACACAGCTTTAGGTACCGTCATCAAGGTCGTCGGCGTCGGCGGTGCGGGTGGCAATGCAGTCCAACACATGATCAACAAAGGCATGTCGGGCGTGGAGTTCATTGCCGCCAACACCGACGCACAGGCCCTGTCGACATCGAAGGCCCACAACATCATCCAGATCGGCGATACCGGTCTGGGCGCCGGCATGAAGCCTGCCGTCGGCCGCCAGCTGGCGGAAGAATCGCGCGCGCGCATCGCCGATTCGCTGCGCGGCGCACACATGGTCTTCATCGCTGCCGGCATGGGCGGCGGCACGGGCACGGGCGCCGCTCCTATCGTGGCCGAAGTGGCCAAGGAACTGGGCGCGCTGACGGTGGCCGTGGTCTCCAAGCCATTTTCGTACGAAGGCCAGAAGTGCATGGACATCGCCGACGAAGGCCTGGAGCAGCTGTCCCTGCACGTCGATTCGCTGATCATCATCCTCAATGAAAAGCTGGAAGAGATCTACGAAGACGAAAGCATGCTGGAATGGATGCAGCACGCCGATGATGTGCTCAACAACGCGGTGGCTGGCATTGCCGAGATCATCAACGTGCCTGGCCATATCAACGTCGACTTCAACGACGTGAAAACCATCATGGGCGAGCAGGGCAAGGCCATGATGGGCACGGCGACGGCTTCCGGCGTCGACCGCGCGCGCATCGCCGCCGAACAGGCTGTCGCTTCGCCGCTGTTGGATGGCATCGATCTGTCCGGCGCGCGCGGCGTGCTGGTCAACGTCACGGCCAGCCGTGGTTTGAAAGGTAAAGAGATCAAGGAAGTCATGGCTGCCGTGCGCGCGTTTGCCGCGCCGGACGCGTCGATCGCGCAAGGTATCGCCTACGACGACGCCATGGGCGACGACATCCGCGTTACCGTGGTGGCCACGGGCCTGGGCCGCGCCAAGAAAAACATCCAGCTGGTACCGCAGCAAGTGCTGCGCACCGGCACCCACAACAGCCCGTTGACCCCGTCGGCTGCCATGGGTAGCGCGCAAGCGGCGACGACGACGGTTGGCGTGGCCACGCCGGCTGCCGGTTTCGACGGCATGAAGGCGCCGGCGGTATGGCGTCGCGAATCGGCTTCCGAGCAAGTGCGCGCGATGGAAAAGAATGGCATGGAGACGTACGACATTCCCGCCTTCCTGCGTAAGCAAGCTGACTAAGGTGGTTTGATGTATGCACGGATGACGGCGGCCTGAGGGCCGCCGTTTTTTTTTGCCGTTTTTTGATTTTTGGCTTTGCCTTTCCGGCCATTTTCTGCACAAATGCGGCAAGTCAGGCATACTATCGCGCTGAGCCAGCATCATGCTAGCCGAACCAGAATACACGCGTTTTCCGCCCGGCCGGGCGGCGAGCGTTTTCCACCGACAGCACACAAGGAGTCAACATGACCATCAAGATCGGCGACACCCTGCCAGAAGGCACCCTGGCCGAATTCATCGAAAGCGAAACCGAAGGTTGCGCACTGGGCCCGAACACGTTCAACGTGCAAGACTTGGTCAAGGGCAAGAAGATCGCCATCTTCGGCCTGCCAGGCGCGTACACCCCGACCTGCTCCGCACAGCACGTGCCAGGCTACGTCAAGCACGCTGCCGACCTGAAAGCCAAGGGCGTCGATGAAATCTGGTGCATCTCCGTCAACGACGCGTTCGTGATGGGTGCCTGGGGCCGTGACCAGAAAGCCACCGGCGTGGTGCGCATGATGGCTGACGGCAATGCCGCCTACAGCAAGGCCCTGGGCCTGGACGCCGATTTTTCCAAGCATGGCATGGGTACGCGCTCGCAGCGCTACTCGCTGCTGGTCGACAATGGCGTCGTGACGCAATTGAACATCGAGCAAGGCGGCAAGTTTGAAGTGTCGAATGCCGAGACCTTGCTGAGCCAGCTGGCCTAAGCAGATCGCAGGTTGGCGTAGGCCAGACGTAGGTCGGCGTAGGTCGGCTTAGCGCAGCGTAAGCCGACGAGCGGAATTGGCATCACGTTTGCTCTGGCATTGTTGGATTACGCGCTGCGCGCTAATCCAACCTACGCAATAAAAAACGGCGCCATCGGCGCCGTTTTTACGTTTACTGTACTGAGGGTTTCGTCGCCTCGAACATGGCCGCATCGATGCTGAACGAATAATCGTCCTGCAGCGCGAAATACCGGCGCGCTTCCTCGGGCGCGCCATCGAACAGGTTGCGGATGGCCGCCACTCTTTCGATCGGCGTGCGCATGCGCGCCACCCACTCGTCGAACTGCATCGTCAGTTTCCACACGCTGCGCAAGCTGTGCGTAAAGCCCGCGTTATCGAACTTGGCGCCCCATTCGCAGGTGCGGTAGTCGCGCACGTGCGAAGCGTCGCGCAGCATTTCCACCGCCTGCAGCGTGCTGTCGTACAGGGCCGTTTTCGGCGCGACGATGTCGACCACTAATAAGGTGCCGTTCGGGCGCAGCACGCGCCACGCTTCGGCCAGGGCTCCCGCCACATCGTTCCAGTGATGCGCGGAAAAGCGCGTGACGACCATGTCGAAGCTGGCGTCGGCAAACGGCAGGCGGGCCACATCGCCCTGCTGCGTGCTGATGTTGTGCAAGCCGCGCTGCGCCCTGGCGTGGTCGACCACGTCGAGCATGGGCTGCGCCAGATCGTAGGCGACGACGGAAGCTGCCACGGGGGCGACGGCAAAGCTGGCGTGGCCTGCGCCGCAGCCCAGGTCCAGGACGACGGGCTTGCCGTGGCGGCGCGCGCATTCCTGCATCAGCACCAGGTCGGCGCCTTGCGCATGTACGGCGCTGCTCAGGTAGGCATTGGCCGTCTTGCCAAACTGTTCGGTAACGACATCGTGCTGCTGCATGGTTTTCTCCTGTTGATGGGTGAGTTCCTGCAGAATAGGGATAAAATTATCCTGTAACAAGACCATAACTTATACTGGTATATCTACTACCATGCACCGCTGTCATGTCGAACAAACTTGCTGAATTCATCCGCGCCCGGCGCGAAGCCGTCACCCCCGCCATGGCTGGCTTGCCCGGCGGCGGGCGGCGGCGCACGCCGGGCTTGCGGCGCGAAGAGCTGGCACAGCTGTGCGATGTCAGTCCCACCTGGCTGACGTGGCTGGAGCAGGGGCGGCCCGTGTCGGCATCGGCCAGGATGCTGGCGCGCCTGGCGCAGGTGCTGCAGCTGAGCACGGCCGAGCGCGCCTATCTGTTCGAGGTGGCCGACAAGCATGACCCCAGCCACGGGACAGGCGAGGGCAGTGGTCCTGCGGTCGCCGAGCTGGCCGCCATCGTTGCCGCCATCGACGCGCCCGCGTACATCCTCGACCGCGCATGGAATGCCGTGGCGTGGAACGGGGCGGCATCCACCTTGTTTGCCGGCTGGCTGCATGGCGATGCGGCCGCACCGAACCAGCTGCGCTTCATGTTCCTGGACGCGGGGGCGCGCGACCTGGTCATCGGCTGGCCTGAACGGGCGCAGCGCCTGGTGGCGGAGTTCCGCGCCGATATCGGCCGGCAGGCGGACCAGGCGCCGCTGGCCGGCCTGATCGCGGAACTGGCTGACGCCAGTTTTGAATTTCGCCTATGGTGGGGCGCGCAGCAGGTGCAGGGCCGCGATGGCGGCTTGCGCCAGTTCCAGCATGCGCAACAGGGACTGCTGGCGTTCAATCAGGTGACCCTGCACCTGGCGCGCCAGCATGAACTGAAACTGGTGATGCTGTTGCCTGTGTCATAAGGTAAAACGGCCGCGCTTGTTATAATCTGGCTGACCGCCTGGCCCTGCCTTTCCAGACCATGCTGTCCTGGCTCCGGCCGTCGCCATGATGACGGTCCCGCTCTTTCGCCAGGAGTCTGTCCTGATACCCCGCAATCAAAACCTGCGCAGCATCTATGTGATGCTGATCGCCGTCGCCATGTTTTCCCTGATGGACACGGCCATGAAGCTGTTGTCCGCCCATTATCCTCCCATGCAGGTGACGGCCTTGCGCGCCCTGTCGTCGTTGCCGCTCGTCTGCCTGTACCTGCTGTACCGCGGCGCCTTCAAGAACGTGCTGAAGGTGCGCTGGCCGCTGCACTTGCTGCGCGGCGCCCTGGGCGTGCTGATGATCACGCTGTTCGCCTACGGCTTGAAGCGCATGTCGCTGGCCGAGACATATGCGCTGTTCTTTGTTGCCCCCTTGTTCATCACGGTCCTGTCGGTGTTTATCCTCAAGGAAAAAGTCGACTTTGCGCGCTGGTGCGCCATCGCCGTGGGCCTGCTGGGCGTGCTGGTGGCGCTGCGCCCCGACGGTTCGGGATTCTTTTCGCTGGCCGGGCTGGCCGTGCTGGGCTCGGCCGCCTGTTACGCCATTTCCGCCGTGACGGGACGCATCCTGAGCCGCACGGACGCCAGCGAAAGCATGGTCTTCTGGCTGATGGTGATGATGGCCCTCGGCGGTGTGGCCCTGTCGGCGCATGAGTGGGTGAGTATCCGCCGCGAAGATTGGTGGCTGCTGGCAGGCTTGTCACTGAGTGGCTTCCTGGGCCAGTTGGCCATCACGGAAGCATTTCGCCATGGCAAGGCGTCCAGCGTGGCGCCGTTCGAATACTCGGCCCTGGCATGGGGCATGGCCCTGGACTGGATGCTGTGGCGTGCCTTGCCCGACGAATATACCCTGATCGGCGCGGCCATCATCATCGGCAGCGGCATTTATCTGGTACGCCGCGAAGCCGTGCATGCGGAAAGCGAACATCCGTGATGAGCCGTTGTGGTATTTCTGGCGTGGGCGATGCCGCGCCGCAACGAAAATCCGGCAAATAGATATAATCGACAGATGTTAAAACAACGCACTATCAAACAACAGGTCCGCACCATCGGTGTCGGTTTGCACTCTGGCACCAAGGTCGAGCTGATCTTGCGTCCTGCCGCGATCGATACGGGCATCGTATTTCGCCGCATCGACCTCGATCCCATCGTCGAGTTTCCCGCCAGCGCCATGGCCGTGGGCGATACGCGCATGGCTTCCGTGCTGATCAAGGATGGCGCCAGGGTTTCCACCGTGGAACATCTGATGTCGGCGGCGGCCGGCCTGGGTGTCGACAATATGTACATCGACGTGAATGCGGAAGAAATTCCCATCATGGACGGTTCCGCCTCGTCCTTCGTCTACCTGCTGCAGCAGGCGGGCGTGGAAGAGCAGCAGGCGCCAAAGAAATTCATCAAGGTCATCAAGCCGGTGGAAGTGCGTCACGGCAAGGGCGACGCCGAGAAATGGGCGCGCTTGTCGCCGTACGACGGCTTCAAGCTCGATTTCTTCATCGAATTCAACCATCCTGCCGTCGATGGCACGATGCAGCGCGCTTCCGTGGATTTTGGCGACGTGTCGTATGTGCATGACGTGGCGCGCGCGCGCACCTTCGGTTTCATGCAGGACGTGGAAAGCTTGCGCGGCATGGGCCTGGCCCGTGGCGGTTCGCTGGAAAACGCCATCGTCATGGACGAGTACCGCATCCTCAACGCCGATGGCTTGCGCTATGAAGACGAGTTCGTGCGCCACAAGATCCTCGACGCCATCGGCGACCTGTACCTGGTGGGCCATCCCCTGCTCGCGTACTACACGGCGCACAAGTCGGGCCACGCGCTGAACAACCAGCTGCTGCTGGCGCTGCTGGAGCAGCCGGAATCCTATGAAATCGTGTCGTTCGCCACGAACGAGGCGGCGCCGCAGTCGTATCTTCGTCAAATGGAACGCGAGTGGTCGTTGACGTAGGTCGGATTAGGCCGCAGGCCGTAATCCGACAACCCCGCAGGCGCCAACAATGTTGTCGGATTACGGCCCGAAGGGCCTAATCCGACCTACGTGCTGCCGCCTGGCGTTGCTAATCTTTTGGTTCTCGGTGGTGGCGGACCATATTGCGCAGCGCCGCGATCAATTGCTCGTTCTGTTTCGACGCGGGCAGGGCCGTGCTCAGCTCTTCCAGGGCCGACATGGCTTTTTCCGGCAAGACCAGCGCCCGCGTATGCACGATGGGCGCGATGCTCTTGATGACTTGCACTTTCAGCTTGATGCCTGAAATCTGCCAGCCCTTTCTTTCCAGTTCCCCTTGCAGTTTCGGCAATTGCTGCTTGAGCTTGGCCGCCAGCGCCGCGTTCGGCGTGGCCAGCACGAGCTGGCCGCCCTCGAATTGCAGGATGTCGCAATGCTCGAACATGGCCGGCAAGGCCTTGGCGCAATCTTTTTGCAGGGCGGCCAGGCGCGTGACGGTGGGCATCAGGGAGGCCATCGTTGCATTGCCGCGCAGAAAATCGGTTGCGCCCGTGACGGCCGGGCCTGAACGGGCAAAGCCGTAGCCGCGGCGCGGTGCCGGAGAATAAGTGGGAGTTCGCATGGCCGAAACATAGCACACTCGCCCGCGCATGACGAGTGCGGCGGCGGGTGCGGCGCAGGCGGGCGGGCCGTATTGCCTTACAGTATGGAAAATGTCCGCAATTTCTGCCATTTGTTTGTCATTAAGCTATTGTTATATGGCGCATTACCCCAACCATGTCGGGAACGCATGATAAAATCATCGTCTTTTGCCATAGTCGAACTCCGTGCGGTGACGCGATTACTACCTCGTTGTTCCCTACCGAGCTTTTTTTAACGGCGTTTTTTCAAGAATTCAAGCATGTCATTACTGACCCAGATTTTCGGTAGCCGCAACCAGCGGCTGCTCAAGCAATACCAAAAAACGGTACGCGAGATCAATGCGCTCGAGCCGGCCATCGAAAAGCTGTCGGATGCCGAGCTGCAAGCGAAGACGCCTGCCTTCAAGGAACGCATCGCCGCTGGCGAATCGCTCGATGCCTTGTTGCCGGAAGCATTTGCCGTCTGCCGCGAGGCCAGCAAGCGCGTCCTGCGCATGCGCCATTTCGATGTGCAGATGATCGGCGGCATGGTCTTGCATTTCGGTAAGATCGCGGAGATGGGCACGGGCGAGGGCAAGACCCTGATGGCAACCTTGCCAGCCTACCTGAATGCCTTGTCGGGCAAGGGCGTGCATATCGTCACCGTCAATGATTACCTGGCGCAGCGCGATGCCGAGACCATGGGCCGCCTGTATGCATGGCTGGGCCTGTCGACTGGCGTAAACATGTCGCAGATGGAGCACAGCGCCAAGCAACAGGCGTACAACTCCGACATCACGTATGGCACGAATAACGAATTCGGTTTCGACTTCCTGCGCGACAACATGGTCTACGAAGCGCGCGAGCGCGTGCAGCGCAGCCTGAACTTCGGCATCGTCGATGAAGTCGACTCGATCCTGATCGATGAAGCGCGTACGCCGCTGATCATTTCGGGCCAGGCCGAGAACCATACGGACCTGTATCACAAGATCAATGAAGTGCCTGCGCGCCTGACTTTGCAGATCGGCGAAGAAACGCCGGACGGCAAGGGTAAGGTTGACGTGCCGGGCGACTATACCAAGGATGAAAAAGCGCACCAGGTGCTGCTGACGGAAGCCGGCCACGAAAAGGCCGAAGGCATCCTGATGGAGATGGGCCTGCTGCCGGAAGGCGCTTCGCTGTACGACTCGGCCAACATCACCCTCGTGCACCACCTGTATGCGGCCCTGCGCGCGCATGCGCTGTACTTCAAGGATCAGCACTATGTGGTGCAGAACAATGAAGTGGTGATCGTCGATGAATTCACGGGCCGTCTGATGACGGGCCGCCGCTGGTCCGATGGCTTGCACCAGGCCGTCGAAGCGAAGGAAGGCGTCAAGATCCAGAACGAGAACCAGACCCTGGCCTCGATCACCTTCCAGAACTACTTCCGCATGTACGCCAAGCTGGCCGGCATGACGGGCACGGCCGATACCGAAGCATACGAATTCCAGGAAATCTACGGCCTGGAAACGGTCGTGATCCCGCAAAACCGTCCGCTGCAGCGCAAGGACCGCCAGGATCAGGTCTACAAATCGTCGGCGGAAAAATACAACGCGATGTTGAACGACATCCGCGACTGCTACGAGCGCGGCCAGCCCGTGCTGGTGGGCACGACCTCGATCGAGAACTCGGAACTGCTGTCGGGCATCCTGACCAAGGCCGGCTTGCCGCACAACGTGCTGAACGCGAAGCAGCATGCGCGCGAAGCGGAAATCATCGCCCAGGCAGGCCGTCCGAAAGCCATCACCATCGCCACCAACATGGCCGGTCGCGGTACCGACATCGTGTTGGGCGGTAACGTCGAAAACCAGATCAAGTTCATCGAAGCCAATGCTGAACTGAGCGACGCCGACAAGGCAGCCCAGTCGCAGACCTTGCGCGATGAATGGCAGTCACTGCACGACCACGTGGTCAATGCGGGCGGCTTGCACATCATCGGCACCGAACGCCACGAATCGCGCCGCGTCGACAATCAGCTGCGTGGCCGTGCCGGCCGCCAGGGCGATCCGGGTTCGTCGCGCTTCTACCTGTCGCTCGACGACGCGCTGCTGCGCATCTTCGCCGGCGACCGCGTGCGCGCCGTGATGGACCGTTTGAAAATGCCGGAAGGCGAACCGATCGAGGCAGGCATCGTCTCGCGTTCGATCGAATCGGCCCAGCGCAAGGTGGAAGCGCGCAACTTCGACATCCGCAAGCAATTGCTGGAATACGATGACGTCGCCAACGACCAGCGCAAAGTCATCTACCAGCAGCGTAACGAGCTGCTGGAAACGACCGATATTTCCGACATGATCGCTTCCTTGCGTCACGGCGTGTTCACCGACCTGGTGCACGCGTACGTGCCGCACGAATCGGTGGAAGAGCAGTGGGATATCAAGGGCCTGGAAAACACCCTGGCCGGCGAATGGCAGCTCGACTTGCCGCTGCAGCAGATGCTGGAAGCCGATTCGACCCTGACGGACGACGAGATCCTGGAAAAAGTGCTGGCCGCGGCCGATGCCGTGTACCAGTCGAAGATCGATATCGTCGGCAAGGAATCGTTTGGCGGCTTCGAACGCAATGTCATGCTGCAAAGCGTGGACAGCCACTGGCGCGAACACCTGGCGGCGCTCGATCACCTGCGCCAGGGTATTCACCTGCGCGGTTATGCGCAGAAGAACCCGAAACAGGAATACAAGCGCGAAGCGTTTGAACTGTTTGGCCAGATGCTCGACATGATCAAGAACGACGTCACGAAACACGTGATGACGGTACGCATCCAGTCGCGCGAAGAAGTCGATGCAGCCGAACAGGCAATGCAGCAGTCGCACGTGGAAAACGTGCACTACCAGCACGCCGAATTCGACCCGAACGCTGCGCCGGAAGAGCTGCTGGCGCCTGTGGCCGGCGGCAACATGGACAACGTCGACGACATGAGCGTGAGCATGGGCGTCAAGGTTGGCCGTAACGACCCATGCCCTTGCGGCAGCGGCAAGAAGTACAAGGCTTGCCACGGCAAGCTGGCGTAAAGCCCGCTGCATGGCCTGAACAAAAACGGAGACCACGGTCTCCGTTTTTTTATGTCCGGAATGTCTTGCGCGGTCCCGGCTCAGGGAAAGGCCCAGTATTGCGGCGCCTGCGAGGGAATGCCCTTCAAGCCGCCGCGATTTTTTGCCCGTTGCCCAGTCTTGATCATGGTGGCGATATCGGTCAGCAAGACGCGGTTGCTGGCGAAGTAATCGTGCCCCATGAAGTTCATGATGACGGCCGAGGCATCGACGAGCTCCATGCCGGGGATGCTGACGACGGGGCCGCGGATGTCGCCTATCCTGTCCCAGTCGGCAAAATTGTAGGAAGCGCGGATGGCCTTGTCGTTCGCGGAAGCGTACAGGGTGGCGGGGAGCTTGAGGCTGGCAAAACGGGGGGCGATCTGGTCGCGGAAGACATCGGCATTGATGTCAGGCGCTGCCAGCACCACCTGCTTGAACAGGGGCAGCAGTTCGGGGCGTTTTTCCAGCAGGTTGGCCAGGGCGACGGTCATCGGGCGGTTGCCCATGCTGTGGGCGATGAGGTAGATATCGGTGGCGGACGAGTGCGCCGCGAAGTCGGCCAGGAAGGCTTGCAGGTGCGCCTGCGTCCATTCGGCCGAATTCTGGTCGTATTCATAGCCGGCCAAGGTGCCTTTCGATGGCCAGCTGTAGAACACGGGCAGGGCGCCGATATCGAGGTCGACCGCCATCTGCGCCGTGCGCCGCGCGGCGTCGTCAAAGGAGTTGCTGTAGCCATGGATGTAGATGAAGGCGGCGTGCCGTTCCGGCGCGGCCTGTATCTTGGCCTTGACGGTGGCGAGAAAATCCTCGCGCGACAGGCGCGTGGCTTCCTTGATCAGCACATATTTTTGCGCATTGTCGCTGGAAAGGATGGCGTACCAGGGCGGCAACGGCAGTTCGCCCGGCGCTCTTTTTTCAGGGATGCTGACGAGGACGCTGCCGTAGCTCAGGTGGGGCGCGGCGCGGTTGGGCTGCCAGCCATAGCTGCGGCTGCTGGCCTGGTATTGCCTGTCGGTGGCGTAGTACACCGTGACGTGCATGGCGCCGGCCGGCGGTGGATCGTTGCCAGGCTTGGCCATGCCGCTACTGCCCGTGAGCATGCCGCTGCTGCCGGTCAGGTTGCCCAGGTTGCCGACCAAACCGCCGATGCCTGACCATGAGCTGCTCCATGGAAAGGTTGGCGGTGGCCGTCGCACCCCGCTCGTGGGTGGAAATTCTGCGGCAGGCGGCGTTTCAGCGGCAGGCGGCGCTGTGGATGCCAGATCGGTGGCGCGGCCGATGGCATGATCGGCCGCTTCACCTGGCAGCGTACAGGCCGTCAACGAGGCCAGCAGGCAAAACAGGAAGCATAAACACCATAGACGTAACGGGCGTGCCGAGCCTGAATCGCTGCGATGCATGCGGTAGGGTTTTCCGTGCGCCATGACATCCCCTCCCCAGGCGCTTGTGCGAGACGCGTGATCGTCGGTTCTTACACCTTAGCGCCGCCAGGCGGCGGCGTTCTGATAAATCGCAAGCCTGGTCATGTTGCCGACCGGCTTCGCGACTGCCCTGGCCGGCGCGACGATTCCCTTGCCGCATGTTCACCCGAGCCGCGAAGGCGCTACAATAGCGCTTCCATTTTCCCTCGCAGAAGAAATCACCATGGCCGTCAATTCTCCCAAGCCCGTCGCCGCCGACTTGAAAGCCGTCGCCGGCATTGAAATCGGTGTTGCCGAAGCCGGCATCAAGAAACCCAACCGCAAGGATTTGCTGGTATTGAAACTGGCGCCGACGGCCACCGTGGCTGGCGTGTTCACCTTGAACCGCTTCTGCGCCGCGCCTGTGCAAATCTCGAAAGCCAACCTGGCCGCCGTGACGGCTGGCGCCGCGCCGATCCGCGCGCTGCTGGTCAACACGGGCAACGCGAATGCGGGCACGGGCGAATCGGGCCTGGCCGACGCGCAGGCCAGCTGCGCCGCGCTGGCCGAGCTGCTGGGCTGCACCCCGCAGCAAATCCTGCCGTTTTCCACCGGCGTGATCCTCGAACCCTTGCCTGTGCAGCGCCTGGTCGCCGGCCTGCCGCAAGCCGTGGCCGCGCTGACATCGGACAACTGGTTCTCGGCCGCCGAAGCCATCATGACGACCGACACGCAGCCGAAAGCCGGTTCGCGCACGGTCACCATCGGTGGCCACGCGGTCACCCTGACGGGCATCAGCAAGGGCGCCGGCATGATCAAGCCGAACATGGCCACCATGCTGGGTTTTGTCGCGTTTGACGCCACCGTGGCGCAACCGGTGCTGGACCAGCTGGTGAAACAGGCGGCCGACAAATCGTTCAACTGCATCACCATCGACGGCGACACGTCCACCAATGACTCGTTCATGCTGGTCGCCACGGGCGCCGGCAGCCTGGTGATCGATTCGATCGATTCGCCGCACTATGCGCAACTGGCCGCCGCCATGACCGAACTGTCTACTTTTCTCGCGCAAGCCATCGTGCGCGACGGCGAAGGCGCCACCAAGTTCATGACCGTGACCGTGGAAGACGGCCGCAACGTGGAAGAGTGCCGCAAGATCGCCTATTCCATCGCCCATTCGCCGCTGGTGAAAACGGCCTTCTTCGCCTCCGACCCGAACCTGGGCCGCATCCTGGCCGCCATCGGCTATGCGGGCGTGGACGACCTGGACGTGGGCCAATTGAACCTGTACCTGGACGACGTGTGGGTGGCCAAGAATGGCGGCCGCAACCCGGACTACCAGGAGCAGGATGGCCAGCGCGTGATGCAGCAAAGCGAAATCACCATCCGCGTGAAACTGGCGCGCGGCGATGCCACGGCCACCCTGTGGACGTGCGACCTGTCGCATGACTACGTGTCGATCAACGCCGACTACCGCTCATGACCAGCCTCGATCAATTCCTGATCCGCGCCGAGCGGGTGCTGGCGCGCCTCGAGTCGATCTTGCCGCCTGCCTTGCCGGCCACCGACTGGAACAGCTTTGCCTTCCGCTGGCGCCGGCGCCAGGGCGCGGCAAGCCATCTGCAGGCAGTGGCGCACGTGTCGTCCATCGCTCTGGATGACTTGCACAATATCGGCACGCAAAAGGCGCAGATCGAGCAGAACACGCGCCAGTTCGTGGCCAGCCGTCCGGCCAACAACGTGCTGCTGACGGGCGCGCGCGGCACGGGCAAGTCCTCGCTGATCAAGGCTTGTCTGAACCAGTTCGCCGACCAGGGCTTGCGCCTGATCGAAGTGGACAAGGCGGACCTGGCCGACCTGCCCGACATCGTCGACCTGGTGGCGGCGCGCCCCGAGCGCTTCATCATCTTTTGCGACGACCTGTCGTTCGAAGAGGGCGAGAGCGGCTACAAGGCGCTGAAAGTGGCGCTCGACGGCAGCATCGCCGCGCAATCGGACAATGTGCTGATCTACGCCACCTCGAACCGCCGTCACCTGATGCCGGAACGCATGTCGGACAACACCAGCTACAAGACGGACGACGATGGCGACCTGCATCCGGGCGAGACGGTGGAAGAGAAAATCTCGCTGTCCGAACGCTTCGGCCTGTGGCTGTCGTTCTACCCGTTCAAGCAGGACGATTACCTCGATATCACGGCGCACTGGCTCGCTTCGTTCGGCTGCACGCCGGAACAGATCGCCGCGGCGCGCGGCGACGCCCTGCGCTGGGCATTGCAGCGCGGTTCCCGTTCAGGCCGGGTGGCGTGGCAATTCGCGCGCGACTATGCTGGGAAACTACCTGCGGGAAAGTTGCCGCAATGAGTGATATGAAAGTGACACCGGTGGACGTCGCCGTCGGTATCCTGATGAAGCCGAATGGTGACGTGCTGCTGGGCCAACGCCCGGCCGGCAAGCCGTATGACGGCTATTGGGAATTTCCTGGCGGTAAAGTGGAACCGGGCGAAGCCATTTTTGACGCCTTGAAACGCGAGTTTGTCGAGGAGCTGGGCTTGCATATCGATACTGCCGAAGCCTGGTGCGGCGTCGAATACGTATATCCGCACGCCCATGTGCGCCTGCATTTCTATATCAGCCGCGAGTGGCGGGGCGAGCCGCAAAGCCTGGAAGGACAGGCGTTCGCCTGGCAAGGCACGGTCGGCGTGGAACCCTTGCTGCCGGCCACCATTCCCCTGCTGGAATGGCTGGACGAGGTACGCCGCGAATCGCTGGCGCCTGCCTGATCCCAACTTGTGCCAGCAGGCAGCAGCATGCTGCGTGCTGGCGCAAGCTTTCCTGTTACTTTCCTTGTATCGCGCGCGCTTTGCGCTACAGTGCTTTCATCACGCATTGGGGAGTCTCGCATGCCGCTGACACTGACCTTTACCGATACCGATGAATTGCTGATTGCCGCCTTGCACAAGCGTGCCCGCGCGCATGGACGCAGCATCGAGGACGAGCATCGCGACATCCTGCGCAGCGCCTTGCGGCCGCTGCCGAAGCGCCCGCTCGACGATATTTTGCGCGGCATGCCCGACGGGGGGCACGATGCGGATTTCGAGCGCCGCCCTTGAGCCATGCCCGTCTACCTGGTCGATACGGATGTGATCGTTGCAGGGCGCAAGGGCGGCGCTGCGCCGGCGGGCGTGCTCGATTTTTTTGAACGGGTGGCGCCGGAAATGCGCTATGTGCCGGTGCAGGTGATTGCGCAACTGCGCGCAGGCATACAGCGCAGCTGGCGGCGCGAGGCGGCGCTGGAAGCACTGGCGCTGGAAGGCTGGCTGGAAGCCGTGCTGTCAGAATATGCGCCGCGGCTGCTGGAATTCGACCTCGATTGCGCGCTCGTGTGTGCGCGCCTGCATGCGCGCGGCCACGCGCACGGCGTCGATGGGCAGATCGCGGCGATGGGCATCGCCTATGGCTTGACGGTGGTCAGTGGCAGACTCGACAGTTTCGCGGCGCAGGGGCTGCGTCTGGAAAATCCGTTTCGCTGAGAATTATTGCGGCTTGTTGTCTTCGTCCGCCAGCGGATCTTCGAATGGGTCGGCAGCGGGGATCGTGTATTTCTCTTCGGCCCAGGCGCCCAGGTCGATCTGCTTGCAGCGTTCCGAGCAGAAGGGGCGGTATTTGTTGGCTTCAGTCCATTCGACTTTGGCGGCACAGGTAGGGCAATTAACGACGGTCATGATGGGGCAAATAAGTAACAATTAAAAATTACAGAGCGTGAGCTCGAACGGAACATCTTCTTCCAGCGGCTTGGGTTTCAAGTCGCCACCCTGGGTGGTAAAGCGCACCCACAGCATATATTTGTTGGCGGAAATTTCCGGGATGGCGCCGCTGTTTTCATCCAGGCTCAGGCGCAGCATCTGGTACACCTTGCCTTGCAGCATTTGCTGGTAGCTGCCGCCATTGGCGATCAGTTTAACGGGTCCGCCGGAATCGCGCAGCAGGCGCAATACCAAGGCCAGCGCATCGAACAGGGGCGCCAGCGGGGCAAACCACGCGTGGATATCGGTCAGGCGCTGCTCGGAGCTGCGTTTTTGCCAGGCAAAGTAGGATGGCAAGTCGAATTCGCAGGCGCCGCCCGGAATGATGGTGCGGCCGCGGATGCTCATCAGCCATTCATTGTCGCGGATATTCTGGCCCGTCTTGCCTTGCGCCGCCACCAGGGCACCGCTGACGCTGTCGAGTTCGCCCAAGATGGCATCGAGGGTTTCCGGTTCCACATTTGGATTGCTGCGGTAGCCGAGCAGGCTTTGGCGTTGGCGCTCGAGTTCCTGCAGGAGGTCGGACTTCAGGTCGGCGCGGCCGGCCACTTCGAGCATATCGAAAATAGTTGCCAAGGCAACATGATGCTGCATTGCATGCTCTTGCTGGATGAAGAACTTGAATTTGTCGTACAGGTCTTCCAGCCGCAACAAGGTACGTATGCGTTCGTTGAAAGGGTATTCGTAGACAATCAAAATAATTCCCTTAAGTAAGGACCTGCAAACAATCCCGTGATTTTGAACCAAGCGTCGACAAATTACAAACGTTGCGGCCCGATTCCGGCCATTCTTTTTGAAAATGCCAGATATAAATCGTGCAACTGGGCAATCTGCGGCGCCAGGGCGGCCAAATCGCCATTATTGTCGATCACATCGTCCGCCGCCGCCAGGCGCATGGCGCGCGTCGCCTGCGTGGCCATGATGGCTTTGACTTGTTCTTCCGATAAGCCATTGCGCGCCATCACGCGCGACACTTGCAGGCTTTCCAGGCAGTCGATGACGAGAACCCGGTTGACCCGCTCCACCCATCCGCCGGACTCGACGAGCAGGGGCACGGCAAAGATGACGTAGCTGCCTGTCGCTTCGGCGGCCGCCGTCAGGGTCGCCTGGCGGATGCGCGGATGCAGGATGGCTTCCAGTTTCGCCTTGGCGGCGGCATCGGAAAACACGAGGTTGCGCATTCTGGTGCGGTCGAGGGCGCCGCGCGCATCGGCGTAGTCGGGGCCAAATTCCGCCACCAGGGCTGGCATGGCTGCGCCATTTTGCGCCGTCAGGCTGTGTGCGATCTGGTCGGTATCGACGATGGAGGCGCCATGCGCGGCGAACAGGTCGGCCACCGTGCTCTTGCCGCAACCGATGCCGCCGGTGAGACCCACGCTGAAATAAGGGACGTTTTGTCTTTGCA
The DNA here is from genome assembly GCF_034424625.1 of Janthinobacterium lividum. Taxonomy (NCBI): domain Bacteria; kingdom Pseudomonadati; phylum Pseudomonadota; class Betaproteobacteria; order Burkholderiales; family Oxalobacteraceae; genus Janthinobacterium; species Janthinobacterium lividum. The sequence goes on from NZ_CP139976.1 coordinate 1,267,407, forward strand.
TGTATTTATCCATAGGGGGCAGTGCTGCGCCGGTCAGCCAATCAGGCCTAGCGTGAGGCGGGATAGGGGCGTGCCGTACAGCAAGGCGATCAAGCCCGCCGCAGCCAGGTAGGGGCCGAACGGAATCGGTTTGTCGCGCCCGCGCCTGGCAAACACGATCAGCCCGATGCCGACCACGGCGCCGACCAGCGATGACAATAAGATGATCGTCGGCAGCATCGTCCAGCCCAGCCACGCACCAAGCGCCGCCAGCAATTTGAAGTCACCATAGCCCATTCCCTCCTTGCCTGTCGCCAGCTTGAAGGCCCAGTACACGCCCCACAGGGCCAGGTAGCCGGCGGCCGCGCCGATGACGGCGTCTTGCAGGGGCACGAAGGTGCCATTGATATTGACCAGCAGGCCCGCCCACAGCAGGGGAAAGGTGAGATCGTCGGGCAGCATTTGCGTATCGGCGTCGATGAAGGTCATGGCGATCAGCAGCCAGGCAAACACGAGGGTGGCGAGACCCGTCCAGCCGCTGCCGAAGTGCCAGACCAGAAGGGCCGACAGGGCGCCCGTCAGCAGTTCGACCAGCGGATAGCGCACGGAGATCGGTGCCTGGCAGGCGCTGCATTTGCCGCGCAGCAGCAGGTAACTGATGACGGGGATGTTTTCCATGGCCGTGATGCGGTGGCCGCAAGCGGTGCAGTTCGAGTGCGGCAGCATCAGGTTGTAGCGGTCCGTGTGCGGCAAGGGCAAGCCGCTTTCTTCCGCCACGTAATTATCGGATTCGCGCTGCATCATTTTCGGCACGCGGTGGATCACCACGTTGAGGAAGCTGCCGACGATCAGGCCGAACAGGGCGGCGACGAGGGCGACGGGCAGGTTGCCGGGCGCGGCGAACAGCAGGGTATCTGGAGGCATTATCTTTATCGCCAATGTGGCGTGGGCAAGCACAGGTTTATGGCTCGCGACGCTGGCCATGGCGGGGCCGGTGTCGCGAGCCAGGAGAGTATAGTGTATCTGCCATCTTACGCTGGACGAGCATGTCGGCGGCGCGGTTGACTACTCTTTCGTGACGGCGGCGGCATGGCTGTCCTGTTCGCGCGGCCGCGGTTTTTGCTGTTCGACCAGCAGTGCCAGCAGTTTGTTGCGCATGGATTCCGAAAGCATTTTTTCCAGGTAGCGATGTACTACGGCCGCGACCGAAATCGCCGTTACGGTGGTCATGAAGATATAGCCCCATGAGTGCGTATGTGCTTCCATGTCCAGCTTGAGCATGGCCAGGCCGAAATAGTGATGGGTAATCGTATGGCTGAGGTACAGCGAGAAGGAAATCGAACCCAGCCACACCAGCCAGCGGGGGGCGGGGATCTTGACGGTCTTGCTGGCGATGGCCATGACGAGTACGGTCAATGCCAGCGGGCCACCCCATTTGCTAGGGCCGTGGAAATCCACTACGCGCGAGTAGCCGAGCCAGATGGTCAACGCGATGCTCAGTCCGAGTAGGTGATAGGCGATGGCTGGATTCCTGATCCTGGCCCAGTCCTGCAGGTACAACAATCCGATGGCGGCGCCTGCCAGGAACTCGAAAATAATCGGATTGCTCATCAAATTGAAATAGACAAAGGAATAAGACAGGTTTCTGGTGGCATCATAGGCTGACAAGGCCGGATTGTGCAGCATGGGAATCAGCAATACGGTGGCGATCATCCAGGCGAACAGCGCGAGCCAGCGCCATTGTTTGAAACAGAGCGAGGCGCAGAAGATGGCATAAAAATACATCTCGAATTCCAGGGTCCAGCCCAAGGGCAATGCCGCGCCAAAATAGGGAGGATTGTCGATAGTGACAGGAATGAAGAAGATGCTTTTTAAAAATTGAATGACATTGTCATAGGAACTGAAATATGCGGTGACGTCTTGCGTTGCCGCTATCCACCAGAAGGTGATGATGGCGTAGACTGGCCACACGCGCGCAAAGCGCTTGATGGCGAAGGTTTTGGCGTAGGCCAGGCTGCCATCCGAATTGCGCGTTGAATACGCCATGATGAAGCCGCTGATGATGAAGAACAGGTCGACGCCCATCGCGCCCGGCCTGAGTATTTCATCGGCCTTTTCCCAATTGGCCGTGTTGAGCATGAAGTAGCGGGCATGCGTCAGGACCACCAGGGTGGCAGCAATTCCCCTGAGCGCTTCAAGCCAGTCCAGTTTATTGTGATTTTTCATGAATTAAGACATGGCTCGTTCATTAACGGTGTGAGGTTGCGACGAAGTCTGACCCGGCAGGCAATACCTGTCAACGCGGTAATTTCTTTTTTCTGGCTAATGGGCGTTTTAAGGGAGGTGCTGGCTGTTGCCTAGATCACCGCGCCCAGCTTGAAAATCGGCAAATACAGGGCGATCACGAGCGAGCCGACCAGCACGCCCAGCACCACCATCAGCGCCGGCTCCAGCAGTGTGGAAAGGGTGGCCACCGTGGCGTCGATATCGGCCTCGATGATATCGGCCGCGCGCGACAGCATGGCGTCGAGCGCGCCCGATTCCTCGCCGATCAGGGCCAGCTGCGTCAGCAAGGGCGGGAACACGCCGCTGTGTTCCATGGCCAGGGCCAGGCTGCCGCCGGCGCGGATTTCGCGTTCGATGCGTGCCGTCGCTTCCTGGTACAGCGTGTGGCCGGAGGCGGCGCCCACCAGGCTGAGCGAGTCGAGCAGCGGCACGCCGGCGGCGAACATGGCAGCCAAGGTGCGCGTCCAGCGGGCGATTGCCGCCTTGCGCAGGAGGGGGCCGAACACGGGCAGGCGCAAGGCCTGCAGTTGGATGTTGCGCCGCCACGCGGGATAGCGGCGCCAGGCCAGGTGCAGCAGCAGGCAGGCCAGCAGCAGCGCCGCCAGCAAGGCCAGCCAGTAGCGGACAACAAAGGCGGACAAGCCCATGACGACCAGGGTGGGCAGCGGCAAGGGCGCGCCAAAGCTGTCGAAGACCTGGCGGAAAGCGGGTACGACCACGCTCATGATGATGGCCGTGACGACGATGGCGACGAGCACGATGACCAGCGGATACATCAGCGCACCGCGCATCTGCCGCCGCAGGGCGATGGCCTTTTCCTGGTGCGTGGCCAGGCGCGCCAGCAAATCCTGCACGATGCCGGCCTGTTCGCCTGCCGCCAGCAGGTTGCAGTACAGCTCGTCAAACAGCAGCGGGAACTGGCGGAATGCCTGCTGCAGGCTGCTGCCCGCTTCGATGTCGTGGCGCAAGTCGCGCATCAGCTCCGTGATCGCAGGCTTGGCGTGCCCCCTGCCGGCGATATCGAAGGCGTGCAGCAGCGGCACGCCGGCCGCCATCATGGTCGACAACTGGCGTGTGAACAGGGCGATATCCTTGCGCGTGATGGCCTTGCCGGGCGCGGCGCGTTCAGCCTGCACCCGGGTGGCCAGGATACCCTCGCGTCTCAGCGCGACCTTGGCGGCGCTGGCGTCGGCAGCGCGCAAGACGCCATCGACCGCCCTGCCATGGCGGTCCGTGCCCTTCCACGCAAAGCGCCGCTCGGCCGCCATGTGCACCTCCTGCCGTCACGGTAGCAGGGCCGGGCAAAAGCACCAGCGGCGCTGGCGGCAAGCTTGATCTGGCTCAGCCCTTGGTCGTTTGCACTTCCGTCTGCACAACGGCCTGGGCCTTGATGTCGGCCGCGTCCTCTTCCTCGCTATCCGTGCCCTTGCTGATGCTTTCGCCATCGTCGCGGCGCAGTGTCCAGAAGGTCAGCGAGGACAGCACCGTCAGGGCCGCCAGGGTCAGGAAGGCATGGTGCAGGGCCGTGCTGAGCATGGCGCGGTCCGACTGCGGCATGTCGCCCAGGTACCAGCCCGTGATCAGGGAACCGAAGGCGAGGCCAAAGCTCATCGACAGTTGCTGCATCGAACTGGCGATGGTACTGGCCATACTGGAATCGGCCTTGTCGACATCGGCATACGCGATGGTGTTCATGCTGGAAAACTGCAGCGAATTGAAAAAGCCCATGCACAGGCTGATGGCAACGATCACGTACAGGGGCGTGCCCACGCCCACCAGCGAAAACATGGCAATGGTGACGCCGATCAGCACGGTGTTGACGATCAGTACCTGGCGGTAGCCGAAGCGGGCCAGCACGCGTGCGGAAATGAATTTCATGCCCATGGCGGCCGCGGCCGACGGCATCATCAGCAAGCCCGATTGCCAGGCGGGCAAGCCCAGGCCCAGCTGGTACAGCAGCGGCAGCAGGAAGGGCAGGCCGCCCACGCCCAGGCGCGTGACGAAGCCGCCCACCACGGAGACGCGGAAGGTGCGGATCTTGAACAGGGTCAGGCGCAGCAGCGGGTGCAGCACTTCGCTCGAATGCCAGACATACGCGGCCAGCAGGCTGATGGAAATGAACAGCAGCACGGCAAACGAGGTGCCGTCGATGCGGTGTTCGCCGAAGATTTCCAGCAGCCACGACAGCAGCGCGATGCCCGTGCCGAACAGCACCAGGCCGATCAGGTCCAGCGGACGGGGCTTGTCACCGTAGTAATCGGGCATGTAGCGGTGCGCCAGGTACAGCGCCACCAGGCCGACAGGCACGTTGACGAAGAAAATCTCGCGCCACGACAGCCAGTGCACGATCAGCCCGCCCACCGTGGGCCCCAGCAGGGGGCCGATCAGGGCGGGGATGATGACGAAATTCATGGCCGCCAGCAATTGCGACTTGGGAAAGGTGCGGATGATGGTGAGCCGGCCCACCGGCATCATCATGGCCGCGCCCACCCCTTGCAGCAGGCGCGCAGCCACCAGCATGGGCGCATTCACGGACAGGCCGCACAGGATGGAGGCGAGGGTAAAGATGGCGACAGCGGCGGAAAACACGCGCCGCGTGCCGAAGCGGTCGGCCATCCAGCCGCTGATGGGAATGCACACGGCCAGGCTCAGGATGTAGCTCGTGACGACGGCCTTCAGGCTCAGTGGCGTCACGTTGAGGCTGGCGGCCATGGAAGGGATGGCGGTGTTGACGATGGTGGAGTCGAGTTGCTCCATGAACAGGGCGGTGGCGACCACCCAGGGAAGGTAGCTTTTGATCGGGGAACTGGTCATGGATGCGAGCCTGAGGAGGAAAAACGGAGCCGACAGTACGGTGAATTGTCACATAAATGGCGCAGGCGTGCCGCCCGCGCCGTGCATTTTGGCAGCGTGCCGGTGGCAGAGTCCATGGAACATTTGTTCTATGGCAATAGATTGCGGGTAAGGCTAGCATGTGTTTTCTGGCAGTTCCGGCCTCTTTTCCCCGAAAGTCACATCACATGAAAAATGCACTTACGTTCCTCGTCCTGGGCGCGGCCCTGTCCGCATGCGGTGGCGGCAGTGATGGCGGCGCGCCGGAAGCGCCCATCACGCCGCCTGTCGTCGTCACGCCCGCCGTCCCCCCGGCCGACAGCGTGACGGTGGCGTCCGCCGCCGTGGCCAAAGAGGCGGGATTGAGCGTCATTGCGGGCGCCAGCGCCGATGAAAGCGTGTATGACGTGGCTGCCGATATCGGCGACACCTGGCGCATCACGTTTGACAATGTCAAGAAAACCTACGCCATCCGCGTGCTGTCGACGCAGTTCGGCTTGAGCGACCGCAGCGGCACGTTTACTACGTCCAGCAGCGGCAATCTCACTATTTACACGGCAACGGATTTTAGCGTCGCCGTCGATGCGCGCACGCGTCTCCTGTCGGGCAATATCAAATTGGGTAATATGGTCTCGACCGTCAGCGGCACCGGCTATGCGGTGGGTGACGTGGCCAAGCTGGCCGGCAGCTATATTTTCCTGGGCGCCATGCGCAATGCCTCGAACGGCGGCGACCGTTTCAATCCGAAAGGCAGTCTCAGGATCGCTGCCGATGGCGCGGCCCAACTGTGCAATGGCGGCGTGTTCAATGCGCAAGGCGTGTGCTCCGCAGTATCGCCGCAGCTGGAAGCGGAAAACGCCAGCCTGACCCTGGTCAAGGATGCGAAGAACGGCTTGATCGTCGCCCGCCAGGGTGGCCAGGACTTCGGCATCGTGCACGTGCATGCGGGGGACCGGGGGCTGGCGCTGTTCATCGACCGCTACAGCCGTAACCGGGAAAACGTGCTGCGCGTGGGTACCATCGTGGCCGCCAGACAGCAAAAGATCGGCACGGAAATCAACGGCAGCTACGCCTGTGCGGCGCAGGGCATCAGCGCAAAGATCGAGGTTGCCGGCAGCACCGCCACCCTGACGAATGACACGACCGGCAAGACGCATGCGGAAACCGTTACCGTCAACAGGCTGGGCCTGGGCGCGCAGGCCGTCGATTTCGATGGCATCGCCGTGCTCAAGGACCCGGCCGACGTGCCGGCCGACTATTCGATGTTCATGCCGGTGTCGTCGAGCATGGCGGTCGAGTTTTCGAGCGACCGCTCGTACATGGGCGTGTGCCTGAAAAAATAGCCGCTAGCGTTTGAGGTCATCCAGGGCCGCCAGCAGCGGGATGGCCGCGTCGGCGATGCGATCCAGGCTGGCCTCGCGCAGGGCGGCGGTGTCCACTGTGTGGCCGGAGTCCAGCCCCGCCCAGCGCAGCAGCGCCGAACATGCGGCGGGTGTGTCGAACATGCCGTGCAAATAGCTGCCGAGGATTTGACCGTCGCCCGACACGGCCCCTTCCGGCCGCCCATCGATGACAAAGGCCGGCTGTGCCAGCGCCGCGCCATGCGAGACACCCATGTGGATTTCGTAGCCTGCCACGGGCGCATCGGCTGCGCCGGCAAACGCGCAGCGGCCGCGCACCTGTTCCAGCCGCTTGTCGCTCGTCAGCTCCGTCACCATGTCGAGCAGGCCCAGTGCCTTTGACTCTCCCGCCGCGCCTTCCACACCCAGCGGATCGCACACGCTTTGTCCCAGCATCTGGAAGCCACCGCAGATGCCGAGCACCTTGCCGCCATAGCGCAGGTGTTTCGCCAGGTAGGCGGGCCAGCCTTGCTGCTGCAGCCAGGCCAGGTCGCCACGCGTGTTCTTGCTGCCCGGCAGGATCACCAGGTCGGCCGCTGGAATCGGCTGCCCATGCTGGACGAATTGCAGGTCGATATCGGGGTGGGCGCGCAGCGCGTCAAAGTCCGTGTGGTTGCTGATGCGCGGCAGTTGCGGCACCACCACCTGGAAGGCGCCGCGTTCCGCCTGCACCGCTTCGACGGCATCCTCCGCATCGAGGAACAGGCCTTGCAGGTAGGGCAGCACGGCCAGCACGGGTTTGCCCGTCTGCTGTTCCAGCCATTCGATGCCGGGTGTGAGTAGTGAAATGTCGCCGCGGAAGCGGTTGATGACGAAGCCGAGGATGCGTGCCCGTTCGCTGTCGGACAGGCACGAAAGGGTGCCGATGATGTGCGCGAAGACGCCGCCCCGGTCGATGTCGGCCACCAGGATCACGGGGCAGTCGACGGCTTCCGCAAAGCCCATGTTGGCGATGTCGCGCGCGCGCAGGTTGACTTCGGCGGGGCTGCCCGCGCCTTCGACGACGACGGCGTCGTATTGCTGGCGCAAGCGCGTATAGGATTCCAGCACGGCGCCCATGGCGATGGTTTTATATTGCTGGTAGTCGCGCGCATCCATTTCGGCGCACACCTTGCCGTGGATGATCACTTGCGCGCCCGTGTTCGATGACGGTTTCAAGAGCACCGGATTCATGTCCGTGTGCGGCGCGATGCCGCAGGCCAGCGCCTGCAAGGTTTGCGCGCGGCCGATCTCGCCGCCGTCGCTGGTCACGGCGCTATTCAATGCCATGTTTTGCGGCTTGAACGGCGCCACCGTCACGCCACGGCGTTTCAAGAGGCGGCACAGCGCTGCGACGACGGTGCTCTTGCCCGCGTCCGACGTCGTGCCCTGCACCATCAGGGCGGGGAAGGGGCTCTTCATGCCTGCTGCTCTTTCTGATTCTCCTGCCATTGCGCAATGATGTTGCTGATCTGGCGCAATCCCTCCGTGATGGCGGCCGGACCGGGAGAAAGTATGTCGGGCGATTTGATCTCGAACAGCATGTCATTGCGTACTGCGGGAATCGCATCCCAGCCCGGACGTGCCGTCAGCTGCGCCGGCTGGAACTTCTTGCCGCACCAGGTGGCGATGATGATGTCGGGAGCGCGCCGCACTACGCTCAAAGGATCGGCGATGATGCGCTCTTTTGCACCCGGATGCGCGGACAACTCCGGGAAGGCGTCCGTGCCGCCGGCGATGCCGATCAATTCGGCCGCCCAGCCGATGCCGCTCATCAGGGGATCGTTCCACTCTTCAAAGTAGATCACGGGCTTGCGCGTCCAGGCTGCGGTGCGGGCCCGGGCGGCGGCGATGTCCGCGCGCAGGCCGGCGATCAGTGCGCGTCCCGCTTCCTCGCGCCGCACCAGTGCGGCCAGCACGGCGATCATGCGCAGGATGCCCTCTACCGTGCGCTGGTTAAACTGGTGCACTTCGATACCGGCCTTGACCAGGTCGCGGCAGATATCGGCCTGCATGTCGCAAAAGCCGATCACGAGGTCGGGCTGGACGGCCAGGATGCGCTCCAGGCTCGAGGAGGAAAAGCCGCTGATTTTGGTTTTTTCCTCGCGCGCCCGGGGTGGGCGCACGGTAAAGCCGGAAATGCCCGCGATGACGTCTTCCGCGCCCAGCGCGTACAGTGTCTCCACGGCTTCCGTCGACAGGCACGCGATGCGCTGGTAGTGGCTCATGGCGTTGCCTTGGCTGCGGGAGCGTTGCGGCGCTGGCGGGCCGCTTCCAGCTGTTCGCACATGGCGGCCGTGCCTTCGATCATGCGCGGGCCGGCGCGGTTCAGCAGGTCGCCATTCAGGCGAAACAGATTGTTCCGGCGCACGGCTGTCATTGACGGGAAGGCGCGCCACATGGCCAGGCCGCCTTCGCTGCGCGGATCGCTTTTTTCGCTGGTGCCGAAAATGACTTCCGGATCTTCCTGCAGCACGCCTTCCGGCGTGACGACGGGCGCCACCACCTTCATCGCGGCAAAGACATTCTGGCCGCCGCACACGCGCATGGAATCGCTGATGATGCTCGCGCCGCTCAAGGTATACAAGGGTTTGTCCCACACCTGGTAAAACACGCGCACGGGCGGACGCTGCGCATACCGGGCCGTCAGGCTGGCCAGTTTGGCGCGCAGCTGGGCGGCGGCCGGTTTGGCGGTTTTTTCCGTGCCCATTAATTGCCCCAGGCGCTCCATGCTGTCGGGGATATCGGCCAGCTTGCGCGGTTCGCTGTGATAGATCGGCACCTTCAGCTGGCGCAGCATGGCGATCTGGCGCTCGGCGCTGCCGTGCATCCACACGACGATCAGGTCCGGCTTCATGGCGATGATGCGCTCCATGTCGTACTGGCGGTTGTCGCCCACTTGCGTGATCTTCTTTGCCGCTTCCGGGTAGTCGCTATAGCTGACGACACCGGCGATTTTCTCGCCGCCGCCGGCTGCGAACAGCAGTTCCGTCACGTGCGGCGCCAGCGCCAGGATGCGCTGTGCCGGTTTTTCCACGGTGACGGTATTCCCATCATCGTCGCGCACGGTGATGGCGGCATGCGCCTGCAGCGAGACCAGTCCAGCCAGCAGCAGCGATATTTTCAGGATTTTCATGTGTGCTTCCATGCGGTGAGGGCCTGCTGCAGGCGCAGCCAGGCGTGTTCGTCGGGGGGCAGGCCCAGGCGGATGCCGTGGGCCGCGTGGCGGAACAGGCGTACCCAGATGCCTGATTCTGCCATGTGCTGCCAGAACGCTTCGGCGCACGTGTCCGGCCACCATTGAAACAGCGCCGTACCGCTGCTGGCGATGCCGTGCGCGGCCAATAGCTGTTGCAAACGGGCGCCTTCGCCGCGCAGACGCTCGCGCATCGCTTCCTGCCAGTGCGTGTCGTTCAAGGCGGCCAGCGCCACTTGCTGCGCCGGGCCGCTGACGGTCCACGGGCCCAGCATATCGGCCAGTTGTACCAGCAGTGCGGGATGGGCGGCGACAAAGCCCAGGCGCAGTCCCGCCAGGCCAAAGAATTTGCCGATGGAGCGCAGCACGATCAGGCCAGGCTGGCCCGATTGCGGCCCCAGGCTGGCGTGTGTTTCCGTGTCGCCAAACGCTTCATCGACCACCAGCCAGCCGCCGCGCGCTGCCAGCCGGGCTGCCCACTCCAGCAGCAGTGCGGGCGCGATGCGCTCGCCCGTGGGGTTGTTCGGGTTGCAGATGACCAGCACGTCGCAGTGGTCGACGGCATCGGCCAGCTGCGCATATGGCACTTGGTGTAATGCGTGGCCGTGCTGGCGCCAGTGGTGCGCATGTTCCGCATACGACGGCGCGGCCACCACCACGCGCGACGGCGCGCGTAGCCGGGGCAGGGCCTGGATGGCGGCCTGCGTGCCGGCAACCGGTAGCATGGCGGGTGCGTTGTAATACGCGCAGGCGGCAGCGGCCAGCGCGGGATCGGCTTCCGGCAGCCGGTGCCAGGCGTTGGCGCCGGGTGCCGGCGCTGCATACCAGTGCGGATTGATGCCGGTCGACAGGTCGATCCAGTCGGCGATGGGCCGTCCATACTCGCGCGCGGCGTCGCGCAGGTTGCCGCCATGTTCAAGCAAGGTATTTCCCTTTCAGGTAGAACAGGCCCGCCAGCAGCGCCACCCAGATCAGCCACAACACGGCCGTCTCGGCCACCAGGCGCCAGGCGCGGTCGATGTCGCGCGCTTCGGCGGGACGGCCGGCGCCCAGCGGCGGGCGGCGTTCCAGTTCGCCATCGTAGATGGCGTCGCCGCCGAGAGCCAGGCCCAGGGCGCCGGCGCCGCTGGCCATCACGGGACCTGCGTTCGGACTGCCCCAGTTTGTGGCCTGCGTGCGCCAGCACTGCCAGGCGCGCTTCTTGTCCGCCATGCTCTTGCCCAGCAAGACATAGGACAGGGCCGTCAGGCGCGCCGGCAGATAATTGAGGATGTCGTCGATGCGCGCGGCGCAGCAGCCGAACCAGTCGTAGCGTTCGTTGCGGTAGCCCCACATGGCGTCGAGGGTATTGGCCAGCCTGAATAGGACTGCGCCTGGGCCGCCCGCCACGGCAAACCAGAACAGGGTGCCGAAGACGGCGTCGTTGCCGTTCTCCAGCAGGGATTCGGTGCTGGCCTTGGCCAGGCTGGCCGCATCGGCGTCGGCCGTGTCGCGGCTGACGATGCGCGCCGTCAGCAGGCGTGCGTTGTCCAGGTCATCGATGGCCAGGGCATCGGCAATCGGTTGATTGTGGTCGCGCAGGCTGCGCAGGCCCAGACATAGATACAGCAGGAAGACGTGGAGGGCGGCACCCGCCAGGCCGCACAACCAGTAGGCGGCATAGCTGAGCGGCAGCACGGCGAGTGCCCACGCCAGTGCGCCGCGCAGGAAGCGTGCGCTGCCCCGGTTCAGCAGGCGTTCCAGTGTGCTGGCGATGCGGCCAAAGCCGACCAGCGGATGCCAGCGGCGCGTTTCTCCCAGCAGCATGTCGAGCAGCACGCCGGCCGTCATCAAGGCGGCCAGCATGGGCAGCGACAAGCCGCTCAGCATGGGCTGCCTTTCAGGTACAGCGGCAGGCCGGCGGCGACAAAGACAGCTTTGTCGCACACGGCCGCCACGGCCTGGTTCAAGCGGCCCGCCTCGTCGGTGAAGCAGCGCGAGATGGCGCCATACGGCACGATGCCCATGCCCACTTCGTTCGATACGAGAACGAGGTCGCAGTCGGTGTCGCCGATTTCGGCCAGCGCATACAGCAGGTGCGCGCGCTCGCTGTGGAACAGTTCAGGCAAGATGATGTCGCCCACGTCCGGATACGTCTCGCCGCTGGAAAACATCAGATTCGTCAGCCACAGGGTCAGGCAGTCGACCAGCAGCAGGCGGCCGGACCGTGCTTCCCGCAGGATGGCGTCGCCCAGGCGCAGCGGTTCTTCCAGGGTTGTCCACTCGGCCGGGCGCTGTGCGCGGTGATGCCTGACGCGCGTGGTCATTTCATCATCGCCCGCCTGCGCGGTGGCGAGGTAGATCACTTCCTTGCCGGATTCGCGGGCCAGCGTTTCCGCATGGGCGCTCTTGCCGGAACGGGCGCCGCCGAAGACCAGGGTGCGCGTCATGGCGCTGTTACCACTCGGTGCCGATCTGTGCGCCGATGCCGGCCGCGTAAGCATGCTTGACGACGGCCATTTCGGTGACGGTGTCGGCGATCGCGATCAATTCTTCCGGTGCGCCGCGGCCCGTGATGACCACGTGCTGCATCTGCGGACGGTCCAGCAGGTCGGCGATGATCTTGTGCACGTCGAGGTAGTTGTACTTGAGAGCGATATTGAGCTCGTCGAACAGCACCAGGCCGTAGCTGGGGTCGGCCAGGAAGGTCTTCGCCTGTTCCCATGCCAGTTCGGCCTTTTCGATGTCGCGCTCGCGGTTCTGCGTTTCCCAGGTATAGCCTTCGCCCATCGCATGAAAACTGATTTCATCGGGGAAGCGGCGCAGGAATTTTTCTTCGCCCGTCGACATGGCGCCCTTGATGAACTGCACCACGCCTACCTTCATGCCGTGGCCCATGGCGCGGATGGCCATGCCGAAGCCGCTCGAGCTCTTGCCCTTGCCGTTGCCCGTGTTGACGATGATGATGCCGATTTCCTTGTCGGCCTTGGCGATGGCCGCGTCGATGATGGCCTTTTTGCGTTCCATGCGCACGCGGTGGCGTTCGTTGATTGCGGCTGTTTCTACGTCGATAGGTTTGTTGTCGCTCATGTCTGATCCTCTTTCGGTATGAATATCTTGCGTTTGCCGTGATCGATGATCTCGATCGGGTGGCCCAGGTAGTCGCCCAGGATGGATGCCTGCATCACATCGGCCACGGGACCGGCCAGCCAGCCGCCGTCGCCCATCAGCAGCAGCGCATGGGTCGAGACGCTGTGCGCCAGGTTCAGGTCATGCCCCACCATCACCACGGTTTTATTCTGTTCGCGGCACAGTTTTGACAGCAGGCCCATGACGCTGACCTGGTGCGCCAGGTCCAGCGCATTGGCCGGTTCGTCCAGCAGCAGCAGGGGCGTATCCTGCGCCAGCATGGCGGCAATCGCCACGCGCTGGCGTTCGCCGCCGGACAGGCTGCGCACGTCGCGTTCGGCCAGGTGCTCCACTTCCATCGAGGCCAGCGCCGCCAGGGCGATGCGCTGGTCGTCGCTGCCTTCCCAGTAATGGTTGTCGTGGTACGGGTGGCGCGCCGACAGCACCGTTTCGATGACGCGGTACGAGAACGCATCGTGGCGCGCCTGCGCCAGGAAAGCCCGTTCGCGCGCCAGTTCGTCGAGCGGCCAGTCGATCAGGGCGCGGCCCTGTATCGTCACGTGGCCAGTATCCGGTTCGCGCAAGCCGGCCAGGGTGCGCAGCAAGGTGCTCTTGCCCGCGCCATTGCGGCCGATCACGCTCCAGCATTCGCCATCCCTGATGTGCCAGATGAGGTTTTCCACCAGGGAGCGCGTGCCTGCCTTCAGGCCGAGTTGGTAAGTACGTATCATGTGCGGCGCAAGCGGTGCAGTTGGTACAGGAAGACGGGCGCACCGATCATGGCTGTTACCACGCCGACGGGCAGCTGCAATGGCGCCAGCACGGTGCGCGCCAAGGTATCGGCCAATACGAGGAAGGTGCCGCCGGCCAGCGCGGCGGCGGGAATCAACAGGCGATGATCGGGGCCGCAGGCGAAGCGCAGCGCATGCGGCACGATCAGGCCCACAAAACCCACGCTGCCGGCGCTGGTGACGGCGCTGGCCGTGAGCAGGCCGGAGCAGAAGAACAGGCCCTTGCGCAGGGCGCCCACGCGTACGCCCAGGGTGCTGGCCGCTTCCGCGTGCAGCGCCATGACGTTCAGCGAACGCGCGCAGCGCAGCGCGAAGACCATGGCGCCGGCCAGGACCAGCCACGGCATCAGCCGCGCGGGCGCGCCGGACAGGTCGCCTATCATCCAGAACACCATGCTGCGCAAGCGGCTTTCCGGGGCGATGGAGAGCATCAGGGTGACGATGGCCATGCAGGCCGAAGCCAGTATCACGCCCGTCAGCAGCAAGAGCGAGGCGCCGCCTTCAGCGGCCGTGCCGCCGCGCAGGTCGCGGCGGGCAAAGAAATACAGCAGCATGGACACGCCGACGGCACCTGCAAAGGCGGCTGCGTCGACCACCCACAGCGCGCACATGAACAGCAGCGCGGCCAGCGCGCCGACGGAAGCGCCGGCGGAAATGCCCAGCACATACGGGTCCGCCAGGGGATTGCGCAGCAGCGCCTGCATCATGACGCCGGCCAAGGACAGCGCCGCGCCGGTGACAAACGCGGTCAGCGCGCGGCCCAGGCGCAGGTCAAGCAGGGTGGCGGCGAGGGTATCGGTCTTGCCCTGCACGACATGGAACAGGGCGGAAGGCAGGTCGGCGAGCGGAATCGCGATCGAACCGATCATGCCGGAGAAAATCAGGCTGGCAACCGCGCACACGATCAGCACCGAGAGGATCACGGTGGCACGGTGGCGCATGTTGCGGAAAAATGGGTGCATGCATACCTTTAAAACGGGGACCACAGAACTGCACTGCGGGCGATGACGGATAGCGCCACCGCCCGCAGCTTACATCATGTTTTATTTCATGCCGTAGCGTACGCCAACGAAGAGGTTCGAACCTGGCGTCGCATAGAAACGGCCCAGTTCATAGTCTTTATTGGTGATGTTGTTCCAGCGAGCCAGCACCGACCAGTCGCGTGCGAATTGGTAGGTGGTGTACAGGTTCAGCAAGCCATAGCCGCCGAGGGTGGTTTTGTTGGCGGTATCTTCAAAACGCTTGCCCGACAATTGCCACTCCGTACCAGCGGTCAAGGGACCGGTCGTGTAATCGACGGCGAAATTGGCGTGCTTTTTCGCGCGGCGTGTCAATTGTTTGTCCATCGATTCATTGCGCGGATCTTGCAGGTCGATATTGCCACTGACGTTGAAGGCGCCGAACTTGTGTCCGCCAGCCAGCGTCACGCCTTCGAGCACGGCTTTGTCGACATTCATGCTGCAGCCATAGCCTGGTTTCCAGCCAATGACTGGACACGCCGATACGTAGTTGATCAAATCGGTAATCTTGTTATGGTAGTAGATCGCGCTCAGTTGCGACTGGCCGTCGTTGTAATGCAAGCCGATTTCAGCGTTGCGGCCCTTTTCTGGCTTGTTCGTGGGGAGGCCGGAATCAGGGTAGTAAAGATCGTTGAAGGTCGGGGCGCGGAAACTCGTGCCATAGCTGGCGTTGGCGCGCAAGGCATTGTTGAAACGATAGCCATAGGCGATGCTACCCGTGTTGTGCGTGCCAAACGCCGAGCTGTCGTCGCGACGGCCGCTGATGCTGGCCAGGTGGGCGCCGCGTACCAGGTTGTACGATGCTGCGAACGATTTTGTATTGCGTCCGCCGGACAGGCCTTTGGCGGAGCTCACGACGTCTTCGTCACGGTATTCACCCAGTAATTGCAAGTTGTCGCGGCCAATGAGAATATCGTTTTGCCAGCTGATGTCCGTTTGCTTGGTGTCGAACTGGCTTCTGCCGAAGGCGCCAACTGCGGAAACAGAGGTTTGTTTGTCCTTGGCTTGTGCGTAGCGCAGTTCGCTGGTCCAGTTCGGCAAGAACTGGTTCTTCGTGAAGACCGAGATGTTTTCCAGCTTATTGTGATTGCGTGCGTCGAAGTTCAAGCCCGAATCGTACTGCGCATCCAGTTTGCTGTTCAGGAAAGTCAGGCCGACATCATGGCCTTTGGCCATCTGGTAGCCAAACTGGCCACTGACGCTTTCCTTGTCGTAGCCGTCTTTGTCCGGATTGTAGGTGTACGTCGAGGCGCCCAGTTTGGAGGCGGAAAAGCCATCCGATTTTTCCTTGCCCGCGGTCAGCGCGTAGCTGAAGCTGTTGTTGCCACCGGTAGAGCCGGCAACGCTGGCTTCCGCCTGACGCGTGTTGTAGCGGCCGTAGCCAGCGAAGGTGGAGAAGCGCGTCGCGCCATCGCCTTTCTTGGTAAAGATCTGGATCACGCCGCCGACGGCATCGGCACCATACATGGTGCTCAGAGGACCGTAGACGATTTCAACGTGGTCGATGCTCGACAGGGGCAGGGCGCTCCAGTTGGCAGCGCCCGATGTGGCGGAACCAATGCGTACGCCGTCGACCAGCACGATATTCTGGTTGCTGTTCGCGCCGCGAATGAATACGCTCGAATTGGTGCCTGGGCCGCCACTGCGATTGACTTCAATGCCGCGCTGCTTTTGCAGCAGGTCGATCAGCGTACCGGCGCCCGAGCGTGCGATGTCTTCCGAGCTGATGGTCTGCGTATCGCTCAACACTTCGCTCAGGTGTTGCGGGTAGCGGCTGGCGGTGACGACGACGGGATCGAAGGTATCTGGCGTGGTCTGGGCGAAAGCGGCAGGCGCGGCAATGGCTAGCGCGAGCGACGTGAGCGCCGCGTGGCGGGAAACAGCATGGGTCATGATAATTTTCAGTAAGTAATATGCAACCAGCCGACGTCCCCGTAGGCCAGATTGAACAGAAGTGGGAACTGAAGATGACGATCGAAGATGGCCATGAGCCATTCGGATCGCGAACATCCCCGTTCGCACACTTCCACCTGTCCTGGCCGGTATCCGGGCTGGCAAGTAGGGCTATCCCACCTTCCCATGCTCGATGATTGCAAGCACAGTGGTTGTCAGAGATAGCTTGTCGCCTGCTTCCTGTAGAGAGGGGCGACACTTGCTTACCGTTGCGGGGGCAGCACACGTTCGCCGCAGTCGCGGCATCGTGTTTCCCGTTTAACTGCGCTCATGGACATGAGCGCGGGCACCAAAACCCCGCCATTATACGTGCAGCAGGCGTGGACTGAAATGGCTGGCTGGGCGATTCGGTATCAGAAATCGACGACGACCGTCGCACCATAGGCGATTTTATGGGCGGAATGGGCGGCCAGCAGGGCCGTTTCTTCCAATGGCAGCTGGGCTTGCAGTGCCGACAGCAGGCGGATGGTGCCCGCATGGCAGATGATGACGACCGTTTCGTGTTGTTCGCGCAACAGATCGCCTAAAAACGCATCGACGCGGGCGGCCATCGCCAGCACATTCTCGCCCCCGCCGGGGCGGTACCAGGCCAGGTCCGTCGCCCAGGCATCGATTTCCGCGCGCGCAATCGCGTGCCAGGGCTGCATTTCCCATGCTCCGAAATCCATCTCCGCCAGCCGCGCGTCAAGGCGCAGGGCGCTGGCAGGCAGGTCTTGCGCCAATGCCGCCGCCAGGCCGGCGCAGCGGCGCAGCGGACTGGAATAGAGCGGCACGCCGGCTGGCAAAGTCGCTTGCAGGCTGGCGCGCACCGTGGCCAGTTCGTGCGGCGCCACCACCACGTCGCTGCGGCCATAGCAGGTGCCGCTGGTTACCTGCGGCGTGGGGTGGCGAACGAGGATCAGGCGCATGCGTGTTTAATAGAAGCGCAGGGGAGGCTGGAAGCTGGAGAGGATGGCCAGGTAGACAGCCACTTCCGCCACTTGCTGCACTGCGCCCAGGCAG
This sequence comes from Janthinobacterium lividum, assembly GCF_034424625.1. Lineage (NCBI taxonomy): Bacteria > Pseudomonadati > Pseudomonadota > Betaproteobacteria > Burkholderiales > Oxalobacteraceae > Janthinobacterium > Janthinobacterium lividum. The sequence goes on from NZ_CP139976.1 coordinate 1,284,952, forward strand.
TCGCCCGTGTAGCCTTGCAGGCGGCGCTGGCACTTGCGGCCCAGCCAGAATGCGGCAGCGGCCGCCGCCACGACGGCGAAGACCAGCGTGGCCCAGTAAAAGATTCCCAGGGTGCCGCACACGACGGCCGGCAGCAGGCCGCAGATGGCTGCGATGAGGAATTCAGCGGTATTCATCTCCTGCGCCATCGGCTTGGCCTTGCCTTCGTCGCGCGCATAGTCCATGAACCGGATCAGCGAGACGGCGGCCAGGCGCGAGAGCGGATGGGCGATGCACAGCGTCGCCACGATGACGGCGGGCGGCAGCGAGGCCAGCGCCGCGCACTTGATGGCCAGCAGGCAGAGGATGCCGATGGCGCCATACGCGCCGATGCGCGAATCCTTCATGATTTCCAATACCCGCTCGCGCGTCATGCCGCCGCCAAACCCATCGCACATGTCGGCGAAGCCGTCTTCATGAAAGGCGCCCGTCAGATAGATGCCGGCGGCGGCGGCCAGCAGCACGGCTACCGCCGACGGCAGGAGCCAGCTGGCCAGCAGATACACGGCGCCACTGATGGCCGCCACTACCACGCCGACCAGCGGGAAGTAGCGCGAGGCATGCTGTAGCCAGGCCGGTTCGAAACCCACCCAACGGGGGATGGGCAGGCGCGTGAAAAACTGCAGCGCGATGAAGAAGAGGCGGCACTGATGGACTGCGGCGGAAACGGGATTGGCCATGGTCTTAATCTGGCGTGGATTTTTCGCTGACCTGGGCCGAGGCAAACGTCGCCATCTCGCGCATGAAATTGACGGCTGCGTGCAGCAGCGGCAAGGCCAGCGCCGAACCCGTCCCTTCACCCAGGCGCAAATCGAGGTGCAGCAGCGGACGCGCACCCAGGCTGGCCAGCAGCTGGCGATGACCGTTTTCATCGGAGCAGTGCGAAAACACGCAGTAATCGAGGATGGCCGGCTGCAGACGGGCCGCCACCAGCAGGGCGCTGCTGACGATGAATCCATCGATCAGCAGAATCATGCGCCGTTCGGCCGCCTTGAGCATGGCGCCGGCCATCATGGCGATTTCGAATCCGCCGAAGGTGGCCAGCGCGTCGAGCGGCGTGGTGACTGCCGCATGATGGGCGACGGCCGCTTCGATGACCTGCTGTTTGTGCAATATGCCTTCCTTCGACAGGCCGGTGCCGGCGCCCACGCAATCGGCGACCGGTGTTTGCGTCAGCTTGTGCATCAGCGCTGCGGCAGCGGTAGTGTTGCCGATACCCATTTCGCCAAAGCCCAGCACATTGCCATCCAGGGTGGCGACCAGATCCATCCCCGCCTGCATGGCGGCCAGGCATTGTTGCTCGCTCATGGCGGGTTCCTTGGCGAAGTTGCGGGTGCCGGGACCCTGCTTGCGGTCAAGCAAGCCGTTGCGCGGTCCGAAGTCGTGGTTCACGCCGGCGTCTACTATATAGAGGGCGCAATCTGCCTGGCGGGCGAAAACGTTGATGGCGGCGCCGTTGCCGAGGAAATTCTCCACCATTTGCCAGGTCACGCTTTGTGGATAGGCGGAAATGCCTTCCGCGACGACCCCATGGTCAGCCGCAAAAACGATGATGGACGGCTGGTGCAATGCCAGCTGCGTGCTTTGCTGGATCAGGCCAATCTGGCGGGCCAGGGTTTCCAGCATGCCGAGGCTGCCCAGCGGCTTGGTCTTGCTATTGATGGCGTGTTCGAGTGCACTGGCCAGTGCGGGATTGGCGGTGGAGCAGATGTGTGGGATAGGCATGGGAATCTATATGGATGAGGCAAGGTATGGTCGGCGCTACGATATCACACAGCAATATTTGCCCAGCTGCAAAATAGCGCTTGCGGGGTGCGCAGAGCAAGGCTATAATTCGCCCCCTCGCTGAACGATGCATGCAAATGCAGCGTAAAGTGAGAAAAAAGAAGGAGTTGACGGACGTAGCAAAATGCCTCATACTCTTCCTTCTTCGCAGCTGACAAACACAACGCTTTGTCGATAGCGCGAAAGCAGTAACCGAATACAGTTCTTTAACAATTAACAGTCGATAAGTGTGGGCATTTGATGTAAGTGCAGCAGTGATCTTCGGATTGCTGTAAAACTTAAAATATCAAATGTTCACAAGAAATAATGAAATAGGATACTTCTTCGGAAGTAGCCTGTCAGTTTTTTGAGTGAGCAAATCTTTTGCAATGCAAAAGATTTGGATGGTAGTGATACTGTCCGACCTGTCAGAAATGACATTAAACAGAGATTAAACTGAAGAGTTTGATCCTGGCTCAGATTGAACGCTGGCGGCATGCCTTACACATGCAAGTCGAACGGCAGCACGGAGCTTGCTCTGGTGGCGAGTGGCGAACGGGTGAGTAATATATCGGAACGTACCCTAGAGTGGGGGATAACGTAGCGAAAGTTACGCTAATACCGCATACGATCTAAGGATGAAAGTGGGGGATCGCAAGACCTCATGCTCGTGGAGCGGCCGATATCTGATTAGCTAGTTGGTAGGGTAAAAGCCTACCAAGGCATCGATCAGTAGCTGGTCTGAGAGGACGACCAGCCACACTGGAACTGAGACACGGTCCAGACTCCTACGGGAGGCAGCAGTGGGGAATTTTGGACAATGGGCGAAAGCCTGATCCAGCAATGCCGCGTGAGTGAAGAAGGCCTTCGGGTTGTAAAGCTCTTTTGTCAGGGAAGAAACGGTGAGAGCTAATATCTCCTGCTAATGACGGTACCTGAAGAATAAGCACCGGCTAACTACGTGCCAGCAGCCGCGGTAATACGTAGGGTGCAAGCGTTAATCGGAATTACTGGGCGTAAAGCGTGCGCAGGCGGTTTTGTAAGTCTGATGTGAAATCCCCGGGCTCAACCTGGGAATTGCATTGGAGACTGCAAGGCTAGAATCTGGCAGAGGGGGGTAGAATTCCACGTGTAGCAGTGAAATGCGTAGATATGTGGAGGAACACCGATGGCGAAGGCAGCCCCCTGGGTCAAGATTGACGCTCATGCACGAAAGCGTGGGGAGCAAACAGGATTAGATACCCTGGTAGTCCACGCCCTAAACGATGTCTACTAGTTGTCGGGTCTTAATTGACTTGGTAACGCAGCTAACGCGTGAAGTAGACCGCCTGGGGAGTACGGTCGCAAGATTAAAACTCAAAGGAATTGACGGGGACCCGCACAAGCGGTGGATGATGTGGATTAATTCGATGCAACGCGAAAAACCTTACCTACCCTTGACATGGCTGGAATCCCCGAGAGATTGGGGAGTGCTCGAAAGAGAACCAGTACACAGGTGCTGCATGGCTGTCGTCAGCTCGTGTCGTGAGATGTTGGGTTAAGTCCCGCAACGAGCGCAACCCTTGTCATTAGTTGCTACGAAAGGGCACTCTAATGAGACTGCCGGTGACAAACCGGAGGAAGGTGGGGATGACGTCAAGTCCTCATGGCCCTTATGGGTAGGGCTTCACACGTCATACAATGGTACATACAGAGCGCCGCCAACCCGCGAGGGGGAGCTAATCGCAGAAAGTGTATCGTAGTCCGGATTGTAGTCTGCAACTCGACTGCATGAAGTTGGAATCGCTAGTAATCGCGGATCAGCATGTCGCGGTGAATACGTTCCCGGGTCTTGTACACACCGCCCGTCACACCATGGGAGCGGGTTTTACCAGAAGTAGGTAGCTTAACCGCAAGGAGGGCGCTTACCACGGTAGGATTCGTGACTGGGGTGAAGTCGTAACAAGGTAGCCGTATCGGAAGGTGCGGCTGGATCACCTCCTTTCTAGAGTTTGCACGAATCAGGTAACTGGTTCACGCATCAAATGTTCACACTTATCGACTGTTAAATGAAGAAGAAACAGTAGTCGTAGTAGTTCCGCGTTGGGGCTGTAGCTCAGCTGGTTAGAGCACCGTGTTGATAACGCGGGGGTCGTTGGTTCGAGTCCAACCAGCCCTACCAGTAAAAACAGACCCGGGGGTAAGGTGGACACTAGTCCAGTCAGACCTACCAGTATGTAATACCCCAGGGGGATTAGCTCAGCTGGGAGAGCACCTGCTTTGCAAGCAGGGGGTCGTCGGTTCGATCCCGTCATCCTCCACCACGTTTTACTCGAAAGTGCAAACGTAAGCCGTCAGGTTTAGGTTTGATCTTTTAGCGATCAAAGCTGTTTCGTTCTTTAACAATCTGGAAGAAGTAAAGATTATTTATTGATCGGTTTGCCGTAAAAGGTAAATCGATGGGTAATGATTGTATGTATCAACAAACAAGCAACAACGTTGTACTTTCTTATCCCTGTAGCGCTCTTTGATTATTTAGGTAATCAGAGGCTAACGTTATAGGGACAAGCGAATAAGTGCACATGGTGGATGCCTTGGCGATTACAGGCGATGAAGGACGTAGTAGCTTGCGATAAGCTGCGGGGAGTGAGCAAACACACTTTGATCCGCAGATTTCCGAATGGGGCAACCCACCCTTTTAGGGTATTGCATACTGAATACATAGGTATGCAAGGCGAACGCGGCGAACTGAAACATCTAAGTAGCTGCAGGAAAAGAAATCAACCGAGATTCCCAAAGTAGCGGCGAGCGAAATGGGAGGAGCCTGTACGTGATAGTCGGACCGATAACAGAATCCTCTGGAAATAGGAGCCATAGTGGGTGATAGCCCCGTATGTGAAATCGGACCGGTGATACTAAGCGTACGACAAGTAGGGCGGGACACGTGACATCCTGTCTGAATATGGGGGGACCATCCTCCAAGGCTAAATACTCGTAATCGACCGATAGTGAACCAGTACCGTGAGGGAAAGGCGAAAAGAACCCCGGAAGGGGAGTGAAATAGATCCTGAAACCGTGTGCATACAAACAGTAGGAGCGGACTTGTTCCGTGACTGCGTACCTTTTGTATAATGGGTCAGCGACTTACATTCAGTGGCAAGGTTAACCAGATAGGGAAGCCGTAGAGAAATCGAGTCCGAATAGGGCGATCAGTCGCTGGGTGTAGACCCGAAACCAAGTGATCTACTCATGGCCAGGATGAAGGTGCGGTAACACGCCCTGGAGGTCCGAACCCACTAATGTTGAAAAATTAGGGGATGAGCTGTGGGTAGGGGTGAAAGGCTAAACAAACTTGGAAATAGCTGGTTCTCTCCGAAAACTATTTAGGTAGTGCCTCAAGTATCACCATCGGGGGTAGAGCACTGTTATGGCTAGGGGGTCATTGCGACTTACCAAACCATTGCAAACTCCGAATACCGATGAGTGCGAGCTTGGGAGACAGACGTCGGGTGCTAACGTCCGGCGTCAAGAGGGAAACAACCCAGACCGCCAGCTAAGGTCCCAAAGATTGGCTAAGTGGAAAACGAAGTGGGAAGGCTAAAACAGTCAGGATGTTGGCTTAGAAGCAGCCATCATTTAAAGAAAGCGTAATAGCTCACTGATCGAGTCGTCCTGCGCGGAAGATGTAACGGGGCTAAGCCAGTCACCGAAGCTGCGGATATTGTTCTGTGATTTATCACAGATATATATGGTAGGAGAGCGTTCTGTAAGCCTGCGAAGGTGTCTTGTAAAGGATGCTGGAGGTATCAGAAGTGCGAATGCTGACATGAGTAGCGATAATGGGGGTGAAAAGCCTCCACGCCGTAAGCCCAAGGTTTCCTGTTCAACGTTCATCGGAGCAGGGTGAGTCGGCCCCTAAGGCGAGGCAGAGATGCGTAGCTGATGGGAAGCAGGTTAATATTCCTGCACCGTCGTATGATGCGATGGGGGGACGGATCGCGGAAGGTTGTCCAACTGTTGGAATAGTTGGTTTTTGGCTCATAGAAGGCACTTAGGCAAATCCGGGTGCGGAATTCAAGGGGTTGAGACGAGTGAACTTGTTCACGAAGCAATCGGAAGTGGTTCCAAGAAAAGCCTCTAAGCTTCAGTCATACGAGACCGTACCGCAAACCGACACAGGTGGGCGAGATGAGTATTCTAAGGCGCTTGAGAGAACTCGGGAGAAGGAACTCGGCAAATTGGTACCGTAACTTCGGGAAAAGGTACGCCCCGGTAGCTTGATTGGTTTACTCCATGAGGGTGAAAGGGTTGCAATAAACTGGTGGCTGCGACTGTTTAATAAAAACACAGCACTCTGCAAACACGAAAGTGGACGTATAGGGTGTGACGCCTGCCCGGTGCTGGAAGATTAAATGATGGGGTGCAAGCTCTTGATTGAAGTCCCAGTAAACGGCGGCCGTAACTATAACGGTCCTAAGGTAGCGAAATTCCTTGTCGGGTAAGTTCCGACCTGCACGAATGGCGTAACGATGGCCACACTGTCTCCTCCCGAGACTCAGCGAAGTTGAAATGTTTGTGATGATGCAATCTACCCGCGGCTAGACGGAAAGACCCCATGAACCTTTACTGTAGCTTTGCATTGGACTTTGAACCAATCTGTGTAGGATAGGTGGGAGGCTTTGAAGCGGGGACGCTAGTTCTCGTGGAGCCAACCTTGAAATACCACCCTGGTTTGTTTGAGGTTCTAACCTTGGTCCGTTATCCGGATCGGGGACAGTGCATGGTAGGCAGTTTGACTGGGGCGGTCTCCTCCTAAAGTGTAACGGAGGAGTTCGAAGGTACGCTAGATACGGTCGGACATCGTGTTGATAGTGCAATGGCATAAGCGTGCTTAACTGCGAGACTGACAAGTCGAGCAGGTACGAAAGTAGGACATAGTGATCCGGTGGTTCTGTATGGAAGGGCCATCGCTCAACGGATAAAAGGTACTCTGGGGATAACAGGCTGATTCCTCCCAAGAGTTCATATCGACGGGGGAGTTTGGCACCTCGATGTCGGCTCATCACATCCTGGGGCTGTAGCCGGTCCCAAGGGTATGGCTGTTCGCCATTTAAAGTGGTACGTGAGCTGGGTTTAAAACGTCGTGAGACAGTTTGGTCCCTATCTGCCGTGGGCGTTGGAAATTTGAAGGGGGCTGCTCCTAGTACGAGAGGACCGGAGTGGACGAACCTCTGGTGTACCGGTTGTCACGCCAGTGGCATTGCCGGGTAGCTAAGTTCGGAAGAGATAACCGCTGAAAGCATCTAAGCGGGAAACTTGCCTTGAGATGAGATTTCCCAGAGCCTTGAGCTCTTTGAAGGGTCGTTCGAGACCAGGACGTTGATAGGCTGGGTGTGGAAGTGCAGTAATGCATTAAGCTAACCAGTACTAATTGCCCGTACGGCTTGTCCCTATAACCTTAGCAGGTGCAGAGGATAAGACGGTACAACGTTGCGTGTGTGTTGATACTACCAGTCATTACCCCAATCTTTGCTTCTTCCAGATTCATGGCCTTGTCGTCCTACAGGAGACAAACGCCAGTACAAGTTATGCCTGATGACCATAGCAAGTTGGTCCCACCCCTTCCCATCCCGAACAGGACCGTGAAACAACTTTGCGCCGATGATAGTGCTGCAACCAGTGTGAAAGTAGGTTATCGTCAGGCTTGTTATTCGCAGTAGAGAAAAACCCGTCAAGCAATTGGCGGGTTTTTTTTCGTCTGGCGGTTTGTTCTGTACACATTTTTACTGCACGTATGGCGGAGTTGACCGAAGTTATCGGCTGCGCACCCTTTTTGCGGGGATGCCAGAACACCTTTGACGCGTAATTCAAGTCGACACTTGTAAGGTGCCCAAAATATCCATCTTGCCCCGTCCGTGTTGCCCGCGGCGGGCACCGTCATGTTCTCTTCATATTGACACTGTACGATGACTTGCATGGCTGCTGCTCTTGAGTGGCCAGTCCCTTTCATCTCATCAAGTAAATGTGTACACCCATGTTGGCCAAGCTTAAACTCGTCAAAACTCCCACAGGCATCGATAGCGCCTTGATGCTCTCGGCCATGCTGATACTCTGGATCGGCAATTACAGCAATCTCGACCTCATGATCGCCGACAGTATGTTCGACGGTGCGCGTGGGCAATTTGCCGGCGCTGACAGCGCGTGGGCGCGCGGTTTCCAGTTCTGCATGACCTTGCTGGCCGCGGCAGCGATAGTCCTGGCGGTCTGGGACACGCAGCGTCCGCTGGCCTGGTCTGCCTCACGCCGCAGCGCCTTGCGCGTGGTGGCCCTGTCGGCTATCTTGGTGCCGCTAAGCATCTATTTGCTCTCTTCCTTCAGCGATGTTCCCTGCCCCACGGATTTGCTGCGCTATGGTGGACTGCAACCGTATACGCGCCTGCTGGAAACATTGCCGGCTAGCGCATCTGCCATGGTCTGCTTGCCCGCCACGCATGCGAACACTGCCTGGTGGATGCTGGCCTTGCCATTGTTCTGCCTGCCCGGACGGCCACGCACGGCACTTTTGTTCGCCGGTGTCATGTTGCTGTGCGGTTTGGCGGCAGGCTGGCATCAACAGTTGCAAGGTAAGCAATTTTTTACCCACACCTTGTGGTCTGCCTGGATCGCTTCTTTCCTGATCTATCTGCTGCATAATTTGTTCCGGGCCGAGGACGCGTTGGCCTGAAACACAAAAGTACGTCACAATCTGCCTGTCTAGTTGTCGTTTCATACAAAAACAGGAGCACCATGAACGAGCAGATTGCGAGAGAAGTGGTATTGGTCCGTGCTATCGAGACGGCCGACCAGAAAAAAGAAGTCCTCAGCGAGGATGACCGCATGTATGCCAGCCGCAGCGCGCGTGAGCTTGCGCAGTGGCAAGCTTCGGGCAAGCAGGCCGAAGTGACAGGTGACGATTTCCTGCAGCAGCGCTCCGAGCTGATCCTCAAGCGCATCACCGAGCGCACGCCCGCTTTTGCTGCCTTCGCGAAACGCCGTAACGGCATGAAGACCCTGGCGCTGACCTTGCCCTTGCTGGCACTGCTGCTGGGCGCCGGGCTGGACCGCATCACGGATCCCCATCGCGTGGATCTGCTGTCGGCGCCCTTGCTGCTGATCATCGCCTGGAATGTGCTGGTCTACCTGGGCTTGCTGATCTGGCTATGCATCCCCTCGCACTCCCTCGGCTGGCTGAAGGCGGGACTGGTGCGCCACCTGAGCGTGGGCCGCCTGGCGTTGCCGCGCAAGCTGCCGCACGCCTTGTCCTCGGGCTTGCTCAGTTTTATGGGGGAATGGGCGCACTTGAGCGCCAAGCTGACGGCCGCGCGCCTCAGCCGTACCATTCACCTGAGCGCCGCCATGTTTGCCATCGGCGCCGTCGCTTCACTGTACGCGCGCGGCTTCCTGTCGCAATACGCGGCCGGTTGGGAAAGCACTTTTTTGAATGCCAGCCAGGTGCACAGCCTGCTTTCGACCCTGTTTGCGCCGGCTATTGCCCTGTTTCATTTGCAAGGCTTTTCGCTGGCGGAAATCGAAGCGCTGCGCTTCCCGCAAACGACGACCGTCGAAGGCGGCGCACGCTGGGTGCATTTATATGCGGCAACGATTTTCCTGCTGGTGGTCGTTCCCCGCCTGATACTGGCACTGGTCAACAACTGGCGCGCAGCGCGCCTGGCCAAGCACTTTCCGCTGGATCTCGATCAACCGTATTTCCGCAAGCTTAATGAAAGCATCGGCGTGGCAACTGGCGGCATGCTCCGTGTCTTGCCGTACAGCTTTACTGTCGATGAGGCACGTCACAAGGGCCTGGGGCAAATCTCCCTCATGCTGTTCGGCGAGCAAGGCCGCATGATGCTGCGTCCATCGACGTCGTATGGCGAGGAGCCGCAGGACGTCTTGCGCGACACGGACTTGAATGATCCACAAGTCAATATCACGGCCGTGCTGTTCAACCTGACGGCGACGCCGGAAAAGGAAAACCACGGCGCCTTCCTCGATTACCTGGCGCAATCGTCGGCACGCGGCATCGCTGTACTGATCGACGAATCCAGCTACCTGGAACGCGCGGGCGAGCAGGTGGATAATGCCGCCCGCTTGGCGGAGCGAGTCGCTCTGTGGCAACAGTTCTGCCAGTTCCACAAAACCACGGCCACCCTGGTCAATTTGCTTAATCCTGCCTTGCACCCGCTCGATGCCGGTGTCGGGCTGAAAGTATCGGCAGCAGCATGAGTGTGAATGTAAATAAAAATGTGCAGGATGATGCGGTACAGATTCAGTTTGCGCTGATTTCGCACACGAATAATGGCAAGACGACCTTGGCGCGCACTTTAGTGGGCGTGGACATTGGCGAAGTGCGCGATGCCGCCCACGTGACCGTGTTTGCGGAATCGCATACCTTGCTGGCCACGCCGCAGGGCGATGCCTTGCAATTGTGGGACACGCCCGGCTTTGGCGACTCCGTGCGCCTGCTCAAGCGCCTGGGCCAGTCGGGCAATCCCATCGGCTGGTTCCTGCGCGAAGTGCTGGACCGTTACCGCGACCGCCCGTTCTGGCTCAGCCAGCAAGCGCTGCGTACGGCCAAGGACTCTGCCGACGTGGTGCTGTACCTGGTGAATTCCTCGGAACATCCCAAGGATGCGGGCTACTTGCCGGCGGAAATGAAAATCCTCGCCTGGCTGGATAAGCCGGTGGTGGTCTTGCTCAATCAAATGGGGCCGCCGCGTCCTGGCAATGAGGAGCACGGCGAGCAGGCGCGCTGGCGCGAGCATTTGCAGCAGTATCCCATCGTGCGCGATGTCCTGGCGCTCGATGCCTTTGCCCGCTGCTGGGTTCATGAGCGCGTGTTTTACGAAGCCGTGGGTAAATTGTTGCCGCAGTCGCAGCAAGCCGGCTATGCGCGTCTGTTTTCTGCCTGGCAAGAGCAGAATACGGCGCGTTTCCAGCAAGCCATGCTTTTGCTGGCTACGCAACTGGCAGTGGCAGGGCAGGATCGCGAAGCCATCGAGCTCGGCTCCAAGGGCTTGCTGAAATCGGCCTTGCAGGTAGTGGGCATCGGTAAGAATGCAGAGCAGCAACGCCAGGAAAAGGCCATGGCCAGCCTGGTGGCACGGCTCAATACACACAGCGGCGTGACCACGCGTGAACTCTTGATCTTGCACAAACTCGACCCGACCGATGCGCATAAGATCAATAGCCGGATACGGGAAAATTTTGCCGTGCGTGCGCCGATCGACAAGGCGCAAGCGGGGTTATTGGGGGCTATGATTTCCGGCGCGGCGACGGGGCTGTCGGCCGACCTGATTTCCGGCGGCCTGACTTTGGGCACGGGTGCCTTGCTTGGTGGCGTGGTCGGTGCGCTGACGTTTGCCGGCGCTGCCTGGGGCTTTAATTCCGGCACGGACCGCAATGAACCCACCATGCAATTCACGGATGCCTTTTTGCGCACTCTGGTGGTGGCGGGCGTGCTGCGTTACCTGGCGGTGGCGCACTTTGGCCGCGGCCGCGGCAATTTCGTGGAAAGCGAGGCGCCGGCTTTCTGGCAGGATGAGGTCGAGCAGGCGGTGGCGCGCCATGAAGGCGCATTGGCCGAGCTGTGGAAAGAGGTGCGCCGGGAAAAATCGCCGGAGCAGGCCGCCGAGCGCGTCTTGCCCGTCATGTCGTCCATCACCTCCGATACCCTGGCGCGTCTGTATCCGGATGTGGCGCGTCTGGTATAGCTTATCAGGCGCGGGCTTGCAGCCACCGTTCCAGAAATTGCACGCAGGCCCTGACCTTGGCCGAGTTCGACAGCCGCGAAGTGGTCACCGCCCACACATCGGCGACCTGATGATACGCGGGCAAAATGCGCACCAGCTTGCCTTGCGCCAGGCTGCTTTCCACATCCCATGCCGAACGCAAGATGATGCCGTGGCCGTCCAGCGCCCATTGATGGACGATCTCGCCATTATTGGCCGATAGCGGCCCATCGACCTTCACCGTTTCCGACCCTTGCGGTCCCTGCAGTTTCCAGCGTCGCCCATCCAGGTCACGCTCGCGGATGACGATGCAGTCATGCTCGCGCAATTGCGCCAGCGTGTCCGGCGTTCCGCGTTGTGCCAGATAGGAGGGTGCGGCGCACAGCACGCGTTGATTGCTGGCAATGCGGTGGGCGATCAGGTCTGGCTCGCGCACCACGCCGATGCGAATGTCCAGATCGAAACCCTCGCCCAGCAGGTCGACGGGACGGTCGAGCAATTCCAGCTGTATTTTCAAGTTTGGATATTGCCGTGCCAGCTGGGAGAGGGCGGGACCGAGCCGGTTGCGCCCGAAGCCGGAGCTGGAGCAAATGCGCAGTAGGCCCTGCGGCTGCAATTTCGACTGTGCTACCGCTTCCCCCATCTGTTCGACATCTTCCAGGATGCGTTGCGCCCATTGCCGCACGATCTCGCCGTGATCGGTGACGCTGACCCTGCGTGTGGTCCGGTGCAGCAACCGTACTTGCAGCGCCGCTTCCAGCATGCCGATGCGCTTGCTGACGACCGCCTTGGAAATACCCAGTTCCAGCGCCGTGGCGGCGAAACTGGTTTTATGGGCGACCTGGCAAAACAGGCGTAAATCTTCCAGCAGCGGCGTATGTTTCATCAATTGAGCACGAAATGTGGATACTGAGGTCATGAATACCCTGATTGTATTCTGATGCGGCGCCAGTATCATCAACGCATCCATCTATAAACAGGAGAACCTCATGCCCGCACACAGAATCGCAGTCATCGCCGGCGACGGCATAGGCAATGAAGTCATGCCGGAAGGGCTGCGTGTCGTCGAGGCTGCCGCGCGCCGTTTCAATATCGACTTGCAGTTCACGACCATGGAGTGGGCGAATTGCGACTACTACCTCGAGCACGGTCAGATGATGCCCTCGGACTGGTTTGCCCAGCTCAAGGATTTCGACGCCATCTATTTTGGTGCCGTCGGCTGGCCGGACAAGGTACCGGACCATATCTCGCTGTGGGGTTCGTTACTAAAATTCCGGCGCGAGTTCGACGAATACGTCAACTTGCGGCCCGTGCGCCTGATGCCGGGTGTGCCGTGCCCGCTGGCGAATAAAAAGCCAGGTGATATCGATTTTTATGTGGTGCGTGAAAATACGGAAGGAGAATATTCGTCCGTGGGCGGGCGCATGTTCGAGGGGACGGAACGCGAAACGGTGCTGCAGGAATCCGTGTTTACGCGCAAGGGCGTTGACCGCATCCTGACGTATGCGTTTGAGCTGGCGCAAAGCCGGCCAAAAAAACACCTGACATCGGCGACCAAGTCGAACGGTATCGCCATCAGCATGCCGTATTGGGATGAGCGGGTGGAGGCGATGGGGCCCAGCTTTCCCGATGTGCACTGGGATAAATACCATATCGACATCCTGGCGGCCCGTTTCGTGCTCAGTCCCGAGCGCTTCGACGTAGTGGTTGCGTCGAATCTGTTTGGCGACATTCTGTCCGACCTGGGCCCTGCGTGCACGGGAACGATTGCCATCGCGCCATCGGCCAATATCAATCCGGAACGCACGTTCCCCTCTGTCTTCGAGCCCGTGCACGGATCCGCACCCGATATCTATGGCCAGAATATCGCCAACCCGATCGGCATGATCTGGTCGGGCGCCATGATGCTGGACTTCCTCGGTAATGGCGACGCCAATTACACGGCGGCGCATGACGCGGTTTTGCGCGCCATTGAGAAGGTGCTTGAGCATGGCCCGCGAACACCGGACATGGGCGGCAGCGCCAGTACGACCGATGTGGGCATTGCAATTGCCGAATTGCTGAAATAAAGCTTGCCGCCCATGGGCGGCTTTGCTATAGTTCGCCTCCCCAATGAGACGCACTAGTTTGCGGCACAAAAGGGACAGCCTTCAGGGGCTGGGTAGTAGAAAAGAAGGTGTTGACGATTGTGCCGAAATGCTTCATACTCTTCCTTCTTCGCAGCTGACAAACACAACGCTTTGTCGATAGCGCGAAAGCAGTAACCGAATACAGTTCTTTAACAATTAACAGTCGATAAGTGTGGGCATTTGATGTAAGTGCAGCGTCAATCTTCGGATTGACGTCTAACTTAAAATATATCAAATGTTCACAAGAAATAATGAAATAGGCGCTACGAAAGTAGTGGCCTGTCAGTTTTTTGAGTGAGCAAATCTTTTGCAATGCAAAAGATTTGGATGGTAGTGATACTGTCCGACCTGTCAGAAATGACATTAAACAGAGATTAAACTGAAGAGTTTGATCCTGGCTCAGATTGAACGCTGGCGGCATGCCTTACACATGCAAGTCGAACGGCAGCACGGAGCTTGCTCTGGTGGCGAGTGGCGAACGGGTGAGTAATATATCGGAACGTACCCTAGAGTGGGGGATAACGTAGCGAAAGTTACGCTAATACCGCATACGATCTAAGGATGAAAGTGGGGGATCGCAAGACCTCATGCTCGTGGAGCGGCCGATATCTGATTAGCTAGTTGGTAGGGTAAAAGCCTACCAAGGCATCGATCAGTAGCTGGTCTGAGAGGACGACCAGCCACACTGGAACTGAGACACGGTCCAGACTCCTACGGGAGGCAGCAGTGGGGAATTTTGGACAATGGGCGAAAGCCTGATCCAGCAATGCCGCGTGAGTGAAGAAGGCCTTCGGGTTGTAAAGCTCTTTTGTCAGGGAAGAAACGGTGAGAGCTAATATCTCTTGCTAATGACGGTACCTGAAGAATAAGCACCGGCTAACTACGTGCCAGCAGCCGCGGTAATACGTAGGGTGCAAGCGTTAATCGGAATTACTGGGCGTAAAGCGTGCGCAGGCGGTTTTGTAAGTCTGATGTGAAATCCCCGGGCTCAACCTGGGAATTGCATTGGAGACTGCAAGGCTAGAATCTGGCAGAGGGGGGTAGAATTCCACGTGTAGCAGTGAAATGCGTAGATATGTGGAGGAACACCGATGGCGAAGGCAGCCCCCTGGGTCAAGATTGACGCTCATGCACGAAAGCGTGGGGAGCAAACAGGATTAGATACCCTGGTAGTCCACGCCCTAAACGATGTCTACTAGTTGTCGGGTCTTAATTGACTTGGTAACGCAGCTAACGCGTGAAGTAGACCGCCTGGGGAGTACGGTCGCAAGATTAAAACTCAAAGGAATTGACGGGGACCCGCACAAGCGGTGGATGATGTGGATTAATTCGATGCAACGCGAAAAACCTTACCTACCCTTGACATGGCTGGAATCCTCGAGAGATTGAGGAGTGCTCGAAAGAGAACCAGTACACAGGTGCTGCATGGCTGTCGTCAGCTCGTGTCGTGAGATGTTGGGTTAAGTCCCGCAACGAGCGCAACCCTTGTCATTAGTTGCTACGAAAGGGCACTCTAATGAGACTGCCGGTGACAAACCGGAGGAAGGTGGGGATGACGTCAAGTCCTCATGGCCCTTATGGGTAGGGCTTCACACGTCATACAATGGTACATACAGAGCGCCGCCAACCCGCGAGGGGGAGCTAATCGCAGAAAGTGTATCGTAGTCCGGATTGTAGTCTGCAACTCGACTGCATGAAGTTGGAATCGCTAGTAATCGCGGATCAGCATGTCGCGGTGAATACGTTCCCGGGTCTTGTACACACCGCCCGTCACACCATGGGAGCGGGTTTTACCAGAAGTAGGTAGCTTAACCGTAAGGAGGGCGCTTACCACGGTAGGATTCGTGACTGGGGTGAAGTCGTAACAAGGTAGCCGTATCGGAAGGTGCGGCTGGATCACCTCCTTTCTAGAGTTTGCACGAGTCAGGTAACTGATTCACGCATCAAATGTTCACACTTATCGGCTGTTAATATAAAGAACAGCATTTGGGGCTGTAGCTCAGCTGGTTAGAGCACCGTGTTGATAACGCGGGGGTCGTTGGTTCGAGTCCAACCAGCCCTACCAGTTTCTGTAGTCTGTATTACCCATAGGGGGATTAGCTCAGCTGGGAGAGCACCTGCTTTGCAAGCAGGGGGTCGTCGGTTCGATCCCGTCATCCTCCACCAAAAGTTCAAACGTAAATCAGTGCTGATAATGCACCGGGATTTAGGTTTGGTCTTTTCGAGATCAAGTGCTGTATGTTCTTTAACAATCTGGAAGAAGTAAAGATTATTTATTGATCGGTTTGCCGTAAAAGGTAAATCGATGGGTAATGATTGTATGTATCAACAAACAAGCAACAACGTTGTACTTTCTTATCCCTGTAGCGCTCTTTGATTATTTAGGTAATCAGAGGCTAACGTTATAGGGACAAGCGAATAAGTGCACATGGTGGATGCCTTGGCGATTACAGGCGATGAAGGACGTAGTAGCTTGCGATAAGCTGCGGGGAGTGAGCAAACACACTTTGATCCGCAGATTTCCGAATGGGGCAACCCACCCTTTTAGGGTATTGCATACTGAATACATAGGTATGCAAGGCGAACGCGGCGAACTGAAACATCTAAGTAGCTGCAGGAAAAGAAATCAACCGAGATTCCCAAAGTAGCGGCGAGCGAAATGGGAGGAGCCTGTACGTGATAGTCGGACCGATAACAGAATCCTCTGGAAATAGGAGCCATAGTGGGTGATAGCCCCGTATGTGAAATCGGACCGGTGATACTAAGCGTACGACAAGTAGGGCGGGACACGTGACATCCTGTCTGAATATGGGGGGACCATCCTCCAAGGCTAAATACTCGTAATCGACCGATAGTGAACCAGTACCGTGAGGGAAAGGCGAAAAGAACCCCGGAAGGGGAGTGAAATAGATCCTGAAACCGTGTGCATACAAACAGTAGGAGCGGACTTGTTCCGTGACTGCGTACCTTTTGTATAATGGGTCAGCGACTTACATTCAGTGGCAAGGTTAACCATATAGGGAAGCCGTAGAGAAATCGAGTCCGAATAGGGCGATCAGTCGCTGGGTGTAGACCCGAAACCAAGTGATCTACTCATGGCCAGGATGAAGGTGCGGTAACACGCCCTGGAGGTCCGAACCCACTAATGTTGAAAAATTAGGGGATGAGCTGTGGGTAGGGGTGAAAGGCTAAACAAACTTGGAAATAGCTGGTTCTCTCCGAAAACTATTTAGGTAGTGCCTCAAGTATCACCATCGGGGGTAGAGCACTGTTATGGCTAGGGGGTCATTGCGACTTACCAAACCATTGCAAACTCCGAATACCGATGAGTGCGAGCTTGGGAGACAGACGTCGGGTGCTAACGTCCGGCGTCAAGAGGGAAACAACCCAGACCGCCAGCTAAGGTCCCAAAGATTGGCTAAGTGGAAAACGAAGTGGGAAGGCTAAAACAGTCAGGATGTTGGCTTAGAAGCAGCCATCATTTAAAGAAAGCGTAATAGCTCACTGATCGAGTCGTCCTGCGCGGAAGATGTAACGGGGCTAAGCCAGTCACCGAAGCTGCGGATATTGTTCTGTGATTTATCACAGATATATATGGTAGGAGAGCGTTCTGTAAGCCTGCGAAGGTGTCTTGTAAAGGATGCTGGAGGTATCAGAAGTGCGAATGCTGACATGAGTAGCGATAATGGGGGTGAAAAGCCTCCACGCCGTAAGCCCAAGGTTTCCTGTTCAACGTTCATCGGAGCAGGGTGAGTCGGCCCCTAAGGCGAGGCAGAGATGCGTAGCTGATGGGAAGCAGGTTAATATTCCTGCACCGTCGTATGATGCGATGGGGGGACGGATCGCGGAAGGTTGTCCAACTGTTGGAATAGTTGGTTTTTGGCTCATAGAAGGCACTTAGGCAAATCCGGGTGCGGAATTCAAGGGGTTGAGACGAGTGAACTTGTTCACGAAGCAATCGGAAGTGGTTCCAAGAAAAGCCTCTAAGCTTCAGTCATACGAGACCGTACCGCAAACCGACACAGGTGGGCGAGATGAGTATTCTAAGGCGCTTGAGAGAACTCGGGAGAAGGAACTCGGCAAATTGGTACCGTAACTTCGGGAAAAGGTACGCCCCGGTAGCTTGATTGGTTTACTCCATGAGGGTGAAAGGGTTGCAATAAACTGGTGGCTGCGACTGTTTAATAAAAACACAGCACTCTGCAAACACGAAAGTGGACGTATAGGGTGTGACGCCTGCCCGGTGCTGGAAGATTAAATGATGGGGTGCAAGCTCTTGATTGAAGTCCCAGTAAACGGCGGCCGTAACTATAACGGTCCTAAGGTAGCGAAATTCCTTGTCGGGTAAGTTCCGACCTGCACGAATGGCGTAACGATGGCCACACTGTCTCCTCCCGAGACTCAGCGAAGTTGAAATGTTTGTGATGATGCAATCTACCCGCGGCTAGACGGAAAGACCCCATGAACCTTTACTGTAGCTTTGCATTGGACTTTGAACCAATCTGTGTAGGATAGGTGGGAGGCTTTGAAGCGGGGACGCTAGTTCTCGTGGAGCCAACCTTGAAATACCACCCTGGTTTGTTTGAGGTTCTAACCTTGGTCCGTTATCCGGATCGGGGACAGTGCATGGTAGGCAGTTTGACTGGGGCGGTCTCCTCCTAAAGTGTAACGGAGGAGTTCGAAGGTACGCTAGATACGGTCGGACATCGTGTTGATAGTGCAATGGCATAAGCGTGCTTAACTGCGAGACTGACAAGTCGAGCAGGTACGAAAGTAGGACATAGTGATCCGGTGGTTCTGTATGGAAGGGCCATCGCTCAACGGATAAAAGGTACTCTGGGGATAACAGGCTGATTCCTCCCAAGAGTTCATATCGACGGGGGAGTTTGGCACCTCGATGTCGGCTCATCACATCCTGGGGCTGTAGCCGGTCCCAAGGGTATGGCTGTTCGCCATTTAAAGTGGTACGTGAGCTGGGTTTAAAACGTCGTGAGACAGTTTGGTCCCTATCTGCCGTGGGCGTTGGAAATTTGAAGGGGGCTGCTCCTAGTACGAGAGGACCGGAGTGGACGAACCTCTGGTGTACCGGTTGTCACGCCAGTGGCATTGCCGGGTAGCTAAGTTCGGAAGAGATAACCGCTGAAAGCATCTAAGCGGGAAACTTGCCTTGAGATGAGATTTCCCAGAGCCTTGAGCTCTTTGAAGGGTCGTTCGAGACCAGGACGTTGATAGGCTGGGTGTGGAAGTGCAGTAATGCATTAAGCTAACCAGTACTAATTGCCCGTACGGCTTGTCCCTATAACCTTAGCAGGTGCAGAGGATAAGACGGTACAACGTTGCGTGTGTGTTGATACTACCAGTCATTACCCCAATCTTTGCTTCTTCCAGATTCATGGCCTTGTCGTCCCACAGGAGACAAGCGCCAGTACAAGTTATGCCTGATGACCATAGCAAGTTGGTCCCACCCCTTCCCATCCCGAACAGGACCGTGAAACAACTTTGCGCCGATGATAGTGCTGCAACCAGTGTGAAAGTAGGTTATCGTCAGGCTTGTTATTCGCAGTAGAGAAAAACCCCACCGGTATCCGGTGGGGTTTTTTTTCGTCTGGCGGTTTGTGATGGCGAACCCCAAACGAAGGCTGGGGTCAGACCCCCTCGCGCGTTGGCATCGAATCTGGCGTTGGCGGTGTGGAGGGTCTGACCTCGGTGGTTCGGTTCAGCAGGCGTAAAAAAAAGCAGCGCTGCGCGCTGCCTTTTTTACTTAACGTCGCTCAACTCCCGCGATAAGTCGAATACGACCACGGCGATACCACCAGCGGCACGTGGTAGTTCTCGTCTGTATGCGCAATGCCGAAGGACAGGGTGACCAGGTCGATGAAGCGGGGGGAGGGCAGTTCCACGCCTTGGGCGGCGAAATAGTCTCCTGCATTGAAGACCAGTTCATACTGGCCCGCCTTCATGCTGTCGCCTTCCAGCAAGGGCGTGCTGCAGCGGCCATCGCTATTGGTCATATCCATCTTCAATAACACTTTGCCTTCCTGCGCGACTGAAAACAGGGCCACCTTGACGCCGGCTCCCGGCCTGCCGTGGGCGATATCGAGTACATGCGTGCTGAGTTTTCCCATTTGCTATCCTGTATATAGGGTGAGTGAATGTGCTTATCGTGCAAATCATATACCGGTGACTGCGCCGGGCTATATGATTGGGCATATAGCCAACATTGTCCTCCCATAGGCGCGCCTCCGCATGAACAATTACGAACATTATCCACGCGACTTGATCGGCTATGGCCGCACGCCACCCCATCCGCAATGGCCGGGCAAGGCCCGCATCGCGCTGCAATTCGTCCTCAATTACGAGGAAGGGGCGGAAAACAGCGTGCTGCATGGCGATCCCGCCTCGGAAACGTTTTTGTCGGAAATGATCGGGGCGGCCGCTTTTCCTGCGCGCCACCTGAGCATGGAGTCGATTTATGAATACGGCTCGCGTGCGGGATTATGGCGCTTGCTGCGCATGTTCGAGGAGCGGCGCCTGCCGCTGACCGTATTCGGCGTCTCGATGGCCTTGAAACGCAATCCGGAGGCGGTGGCGGCTTTCCAGGAACTGGGGCATGAAATCGCCTGCCATGGCTTGCGCTGGATTTCCTATCAAAACATGGACGAGGCGACGGAACGCGAACACATGCGCGAAGCCGTGCAGATCATCCGCGAATTGACGGGTTCGGCCCCGCAAGGCTGGTACACGGGGCGCGATTCTCCGAATACGCGCAAACTGGTGGTCGAGCATGGCGGTTTCCGCTACGACGCCGATTATTACGGCGATGATCTGCCATTCTGGGACAAGGTAGCGTACACGGATGCCTCCGGCATGCCTGCCGTGCAGCCGCAACTGATCGTGCCCTACACTCTGGATACGAACGACATGCGCTTTGCCGCCATGCAGGGCTTTAATTCGGGCACGCAGTTTTTTGATTACTTGAAGGATGCCTTCGATGTGCTGTATGCGGAAGGCGATCCGAACGGCTTGAATCAGCCGAAGATGCTGTCCGTGGGCTTGCATTGCCGCCTGGTAGGACGGCCTGGCCGCGCGGCCGCCCTGGCGCGCTTTCTCGACTATGTGCAGGGCCATGAGCATGTGTGGATCACGCGCCGCATCGATATTGCCGAACATTGGCACGCGACGCATCCCTGTACCGGTTGATAGGTATTGAAATTGGATGATAAGTAAAATCAGTCTTTGCATATAGTTGTCCCATATGCTGGTGTTAATCTCCTATACTGGGACTATACCGAGGCCAGCATGTCAGAACCGATCCGCTTTTACTACCGTGGTGCCGTACAGGAAGTACGCAACGCCGCCCCTACGCAGACTGTGTTGCAGCACCTGCGCGAGGATTTGCATTGCACGGGCACCAAGGAAGGCTGCGCCGAAGGCGATTGCGGCGCCTGCACCGTCGTCATCGGCAGCCTGGTGGATGGGCAAATCGAGATGAAGGCCGTCAACGCCTGCATCCAGCTCACGCCTACACTCGATGGCAAGGCCCTGTTTTCCGTGGAAGACTTGCAACAGCCCGACGGCGCCCTGCACCCGGTGCAGCAGGCGATGGTCGAGTGTCACGGTTCCCAGTGCGGTTTTTGCACGCCCGGTTTTGTCATGTCCTTGTGGGGCATGTATCTGAAAAAAAATGGCGAGACACCCACGCGCGGCGAAATCGACGATACCCTGTCGGGCAATCTGTGCCGCTGCACGGGCTACCGGCCCATCATCGATGCAGCCAGACGCATGGGCGAATTGCCGCACGTCACGTTCGATCGCGATGCCGTGGCGCAGCAATTGCAGGCGTTGCAGCGCAGCAGCCTGACTACGTATGAACATGGCGGCCAGCAATTTCACGCGCCGCGCAGCATCGATGAACTGGTGGCACTGCGCGCGGCAAAGCCGCAAGCCTGCCTGCTGGCCGGTTCCACCGACGTGGGCTTGTGGGTGACCAAGCAATTGCGCGACCTGGGCGACATCATTTATTTGGGCAACGTCGCTGCGCTGAAAACCATCGTCGTGGACGATGGCAAGTTGCACATCGGCGCCGGCGCCAGCCTCAACGATGCCTATGCGGCGCTGTGCCAGCATTACCCGGAGGAATTGTCGGAACTATGGCAACGCTTTGCTTCCTTGCCGATCCGCAACGCAGGCACTTTGGGCGGCAATGTGGCCAATGGTTCCCCCATCGGCGACTCGATGCCGTGGCTGATTGCGCTGGGCAGCGAGATCGTGCTGCGCGGCCCAGGCGGCCAGCGGATCATGCCGCTGGAAAACTTCTATCTGGCTTATCAAAAGAAAGATATGCAGCCAGGCGAATTCGTCGAAGCCGTGCGCGTGCCCTTGCCGCGTGCCGGTGTGCAATTCCGCACGTATAAACTGGCGAAACGCTTCGACCAGGATATTTCGGCCGTGTGCGCCGCGTTTGCTTTTGAGCTCGACGGTGAGCGCATCGTCGATGCGCGCATCGCCTTTGGCGGCATGGCGGCCACGCCGCAGCGCGCCGCGCAAACGGAAGCGTTTTTGCGCGGACAAGCATGGACGGAAGACAATCTGGTCATCGCCATGCGCTTGCTGGCCGACGATTACGCGCCCCTGTCGGACATGCGCGCGTCGAATACTTACCGCATGACGACGGCGCAAAACCTGTTGCGCCGCTTCTGGCTGGAAACACGCCCCAGTGCGCCGCTGTTGCGCACTGCCGTCAACGCCTACGCTTGCCGCGCCTGAAAGGACCAGCATGAACCATCCTGCCACGCCCGAACTGCAAGCGGCCGCCTGGGCCGCCGTGGGCAAGCCCAGTCCGCATGAATCGGCGCAATTGCATGTGCTGGGGCAAGCCACATACACGGACGATATCGCCGAGTTGCAAGGTACCTTGCACGCGGCGCTGGGCCTGTCGCAAAAGCCCCATGCACGCATCACGGCCATGGATTTGTCGGCCGTGCGCAGTGCGAACGGTGTCGCCGCCGTCTACACGGCGCAGGACATTCCCGGCACCAATGACTGCGGCCCGATCATCCATGACGATCCCATCCTGGCTGCGGAACTGGTGCAATACGTGGGCCAGCCCATCTTCATCGTGGTGGCCGATACGCACGACCATGCGCGCCGCGCCGCCCGCCTGGCACAGGTATCGTACGAGGAATTGCCCGCGATCATGACGCCGCAAGCGGCCAAGGCCGCGCAATCATACGTGCTGCCGCCGATGCAGCTGACACGCGGCGATTATCAGGCGGCGTTCGAGAAGGCGCCGCATGTGGTCAAGGGCCAGCTGTATGTAGGTGGCCAGGAACAGTTTTATCTGGAAGGACAGATTTCCTACGCCATCCCGAAGGAAGCGCAAGGCATGCTGGTGCTGTGTTCGACCCAGCATCCGAGCGAGATGCAGCACGTGGTGGCGCATGCGCTGGGCGTGCATTCGCACAACATCACCGTCGAATGCCGGCGCATGGGCGGCGGTTTTGGCGGCAAGGAATCGCAGTCGGCCCTGTGGGCGGCGGCGGCATCGATTGCGGCGGCCAAACTGAGGCGACCCGTGAAATTGCGCGCCGACCGCGATGACGACATGCTGGTGACGGGCAAGCGCCACTGTTTCTACTATGAATACGAAGTGGGCTACGACGATGAGGGCAGGATACTTGCCGCCAAGGTCGATATGACCACGCGCGCCGGTTACTCGGCGGACTTGTCCGGCCCCGTCGCCACGCGCGCCGTCTGCCACTTCGACAACACATATTACCTGTCCGACGTGGATATCCGCGCCGCCTGCGGCAAGACGAATACCCAGTCGAACACGGCTTTCCGGGGCTTTGGCGGGCCGCAGGGCGCCATTGCCATCGAGTATGTGATCGATGAAATCGCCCGCCATTTGCAACGCGATGCGCTCGATATCCGCCTGCTCAATTTCTATGGGCGCAACGATACCGAGGGGCGCAATGTCACGCCGTATGGGCAGACCATCGTCGACAACGTCATCCACGATCTCGTCGCTGAGCTAGAGGAGAGCAGCGACTACCGCGCGCGCCGCCGCGCCATCGACGCCTTCAATGAGGCCAGCCCGATCCTGAAGAAGGGCCTGGCGTTCACGCCGCTGAAATTCGGCATCGCCTTCAACGTCACGCATCTGAACCAGGCCGGTGCCTTGGTCCACGTGTATGTGGATGGCTCCGTACTGGTCAACCATGGCGGCACGGAAATGGGGCAGGGCATCAATACCAAGGTGATGCAAGTGGTGGCGCACGAACTGGGGCTGGACCTGGAGCGCGTACGGGCCACGGCCACCGATACCAGCAAGGTGGCGAACACGTCGGCCACGGCGGCGTCCACCGGCGCCGACCTGAATGGCAAGGCGGCGCAGGATGCGGCGCGGCAGATCCGTGAACGCCTGGCCGATTACGCGGTCAAACTGTACGGCGGCGACGTTGCTGCAGTGCGCTTCTTCAATAACCATATCCACGTGCATGGCCATGTCGTCGCGTTTGCCGAGCTGGTGCAGAAGGCTTATCTGGCCCGGGTGCAACTGTGGTCGGACGGCTTTTATGCCACGCCTGGCCTGTCGTGGGATGCGAAGACGATGAAGGGCCATCCTTTTTCCTACTATGCGTATGGCGCGGCAGTGGCTGAAGTGGTGGTCGATACCTTGACGGGGGAATGGAAGCTGCTGCGTGCGGACGCCTTGTACGATGCTGGCCAGTCATTGAATCCCGCGATTGATCTGGGTCAGGTGGAAGGCGCATTTATCCAGGGCATGGGTTGGCTGACGACGGAGCAGCTGTGGTGGAACGCGGCGGGCAAGCTGATGACGCACGCGCCATCGACATACAAAATTCCCGGCATTTCCGATTGCCCCGAAGATTTTCGCGTCAAGCTGTTCCAGAACCGCAACGTGGAAGACAGCATCCACCGCTCGAAAGCCGTGGGCGAACCGCCGTTGCTGCTGCCGTTCTCCGTCTTCTTCGCCATTCGCGACGCCATTTCCAGCGTGGGCCATCACGCCGTGCAGCCACCGCTGAATGCCCCCGCTACCAGCGAGGAAATCCTCAAGGCGGTCATGGCCGTGCAAGCGGCGCATGCCGGCGCCTAGGAGCAGAGGATGAGCGACTGGCTGACAGCAATCGAGAATGACACGCAGGCATCCGTGCTGGTGACGGTCGCCCTGGTGGAAGGCTCGGGGCCGCGCGAGGCGGGCGCGAAGATGCGCGTCACCCTTGAAGGCCAGGCGGACACCATCGGTGGCGGCCACCTGGAATTGCGCGCCGTGGAAATCGCCAAGACCATGCTGGCCACGGCAGAGACCCATGCGCGGCTCGAGCGTTTTGCGCTGGGCCCCAGCCTGGGACAATGCTGCGGTGGCGTCGTCCACCTGGCGTTCGAGTATGTCGATGCCAGCTTGAACGAATTGCTGGCCGCCTTGCGCGAACGGCGCCAGCATGACAGCTGGAAAGTCACGGCGCTTGACGGCGATGCCGCGTCGGCCCTGTTCGATGCTGCCGGTAAACTGATTGCCGGCGCACCAGGCCAGGCACCCAATACGTTCGCGCGCGAACGCAGTACCCATGTCGCTCAGGATGGCAAGGGGCGGCGCTGGCTGGTCGACCCCTGCCTGGCGCCGCGCGCGCACCTGACCTTGTTTGGCGCCGGTCACGTGGGTGCCGCCATCGTGCGCGCGCTGGCTGATTTACCCTGCAATATCACCTGGGTTGATGAGCGCGAAGACATGTTTCCCCTGCAAATGCCGGATAACGTGCGCATCGCCGCCACCGACACGCCCGAGGAGTTTGTTGCCATGGCGCCGCCGGGCGGCAGTTTTCTCGTCATGACGCACAGCCATGCGCTCGATCAACACTTGACGCAAGCCATCATGGAACGCAAGGATGCGGGCTGGTTCGGCTTGATCGGTTCGCACACGAAACGCAAGCAATTCGAGCACCGCCTGCAGGCGCGCGGCGTACCGGATGAGCGCATTGCCGCCATGGTCTGTCCGATCGGCATGCCCGGCATCCGCAACAAGGCGCCGGCCGTGATCGCCGCTTCCGTTGCCTGTCAACTACTCATGGTGTGGGAGGAAGCGGCCGCGGCCGCCCTGGCCGCACCGCTGCGGCTGGCTACTGCCAGTGCGCCACCGCGACGCGAGAAACGCGCCGCCATTCACCCGTTATAGAAAGAAGTCATGCCGATAGTTCCTGCCACATTGCAAGCTTACCGTGCCAGCTTGCTGCACTTTCACGCCGATCCCGCTTTCACCGAGGAGGCGCACGCCTGGCATGCGGACGGCTTGCTGATCGTGGCCGACGGCAAGGTCGTGGCCGCTGGCGATTATGCATCGCTGCAACCGACTTTGCCGCCAGGTACCGAGATCGTCGATTACCGCGGCAAGCTGATCGTGCCCGGCTTTATCGACACGCATCTGCATTTTCCGCAGACGGAAATGATCGCCTCGCCTGCCCCGGGTTTGCTGCCATGGCTGGAGACGTACACCTTCCCTACCGAGCGCGCGTTTGAGAATCCCGAGCATGCGCGCAACGTGGCCGAGTTTTTCCTCGATGAACTGCTGCGCTGCGGCACCACCACGGCCATGGTGTATGGCAGCGTGCATCCGCAATCGGTCGATGCCTTCTTTGGCGCCAGCGATGCGCGCGGCTTGCGCATGGTGGCGGGCAAGGTCATGATGGACCGCAACTGTCCCGAGTTCCTGCGCGACACGGCCGAGTCGGGCGCGCGCGAAAGCGAAGAGCTGATCCGCCGCTGGCACAAGCACGGCCGCTCGCTGTATGCGATCACGCCCCGTTTCGTGCCGACATCCACGAATGAACAGATGCACTTGGCGGGCGAACTGGCGCGCGCCTATCCGGATACGTATTTGCAGACCCACGTATCGGAAAACGAGGATGAATGCCGCTGGGTGCGCGAACTGCATCCGCAGGCGCGCAGCTACCTCGATGTGTATGACCAGTACGGCATGCTGCGCCCGCGCGCCATGTTTGGCCACTGCATCTGGCTCGACGAGCACGACCGCGCACGCATGGCGGAAACGTCCTCGGCGGCTGCCATTTGTCCTACGTCAAACCTGTTCCTCGGTAGCGGCCTGTTCGATTTCGAGCGGGCCGATGCGGCGAAAGTGCTGCTGTCGCTGGCGACCGATGTGGGCGGCGGCACCTCGTTCTCGATGTTGCAAACCATGAACGAAGCCTATAAAGTAGCACGCTTGAAAGGCAGCTATCTGCCCGCCTTGCGCATGTTTTACCTGGCGACCTTGGGCGCCGCGCGCGCCATGCAGCTGGAAGGCACCCTCGGCAATTTTACGGCAGGCACGGAAGCGGATTTTATTGTGCTCGACAAGCAATCGACGCCGTTGCTCGAACGCCGCACGGCCGGCTGTCAAAGCCTGGAGGAATTGCTGTTTGCCTTTGCGCTGCTGGGCGACGACCGCGCCGTGGCCGCCACCTATTCAGGCGGGCAATGCGTGCATGTGCGGGGGCAGGGCTGACCTACCCGTTGTTCAACACGAATTATCCTGAGCGAGAACGCGAATGCACAAGAAACTCACTGGCCTGGCGCTTGGCGCCGCGCTGGCATTGACTGGAACGGCGCAGGCCGCCAAGGCGCAGGCCACCCCGTCTTCCAACGAAGCGGCCACCGCGCGCCATTTTGCCGCCCTGGTTGCCGGTGCGCAGCCGAAGACGGCCGAGTTGAGCCTGTTCTTTTCCATGATGCCCAAGGGCGGTGATCTACATCACCATTACTCGGGCGCCATTTACGCCGAGCAATTCCTCGACTGGGTCGACAAGGAAAACTATTGCGTCAACAAGACGACGTACCGCATCGAAAGCAACAAGGACGTCGTGGCGGCCGAGCGCGCCAAGCCGGCCGCGCAGCGTGGATGCCTGTCGTCCACGGAAGTGTTTGCCGATGCGGGCCTGTATGCGGAATTGCTGCAGCGCTGGTCGACCAAGGATTTCTATAATCACGGCGCCATCCAGACGCCGCCTGACCGTACCTTTTTTGATACCTTCGGCTATTTCGGTCCCGTGGCGTCGAGCAACACGGCTGACGGCTTGAAAACCCTGAAGCAGCGCGCCATCGCGGAAAACCTCAGCTACATCGAGACGATTTTCGAACTGTCGCCATTCGTGCAGAACGCGCAGTTCGACCAGCAGGTGCTGGCGCCGGGCTTGCAGCCGGCAGCATTGCAAGCCGTGCTGGCCAACTGGACAGGCAGCCTGGAGCAGGATGCCAGCTTCCAGAAAAGCATCACTGCCTACAACGACAACGTCAACGCCAGCAGCGCCGGCATCGACGATGCGAACTTCACCATGCGTTACCAGGCGTATGTGCTGCGTTTCCTGTCGCCATCGCAAGTGTTCTCGTCCATGGTGGCCGCGTTCAAGGCAGCGAGCCTGAATCCGCTGCTGGTGGGCGTGAACATCGTGGGCCAGGAAAGCGTGAACGTGTCGATGCGCGATTACAGCCTGCACATGGAAATGTTCAAGTTCCTCAAGGCAAAGTATCCAAACGTCAAGATCGCACTGCACGCCGGCGAGCTGGCGCTGGGCATGGTGCCGCCGGAAGGCATGACGTTCCATATCGCCGAAGCCGTCGATGTGGCAGGCGCCGACCGTATCGGTCACGGCATGGATATCGCGTACGAAAACAATGCGCTGGCAACCATGCAGAAAATGCGCGAGCGTAACATTCCCGTGGAAGTGAACCTGACCAGCAACGATTACATTCTCGGTATCAAAGGCCAGGCGCATCCGATCACCCTGTACCGCAAATATGGCGTGCCATTCGTGATTTCTACCGATGACGCAGGCGTATCGCGCAATACCTTGTCGAATGAATACGTGCTGTTTGCCAGCCAGTACAAGACGGATTATGCGGAAATCAAAAAGCTGTCCTACAACAGCCTGCGCTATTCCTTCTTGGCGGAAGCGGACAAGCAACGTTTGCTGAAAGCGCTCGATGCCCGTTTCACCCGTTTCGAAGCCTTGATCGCAAATAGTGATCGCAAAGCAACTGTTGTAAAACCGTAAAAGTATTTCATCTCTCTTCCTTGCCACGCGACCGCGACTAGCGGTCGCGTAACCTCCTGTTCTTCATAGTTACAAAACCCTCCTTTTATCCTTTTTGTTGTGCCTTTACGACAAAAAATGATGCGCTAGTAGTGCTTTCTTGCAATTATTTTCTGAAACAATTTCCAAGTCTTGCCGCTCATCTATAATTTCGCCCCGATGAGGTGAGCTTGCTCGGTTGATACAAAAAATGCGGCTTCCAGCGGTGATTTATATTTTTTATATATAAATTACTAAAAAAAAACGTATTTGTCAGCCTACAGACCTTAATGCATAGTTGGACGGCGAAGAATTGAATAAGTCATTTTTGATATCGCTTTTGTGACAATTCAGGATGTCTAGCGGCTCCTGTCACATTGCGGTCATATCCGTGTAATGGATTTGAAATATTCGATCTTTATACTGCCGTGTCTAGTTGGATAGTTTCCGTGTTTCACCACAATATAAGCAAGTCAAAATCTTGTAAGTTACAACACACTCTAGGGGGTTCAAATGCAGTTCATTCAACAACCAAAATTGCGACTAAGTATGATCGCAGTGGCATGCCAATTGGCTTGCTTCGGCATCTCCACTGCGCATGCGCAAACCGACGGCGAAGCCGCAAAAGTGGTCATTACCGCGAAAAAAACCGGTATGGGCCTGATGGTGACGGAAGATGCTCCAAAGGCACGCAGCACGATTACGGCAGAAGAACTGGAAAAGCAACGTCCAACGGGCAATGCGTACGAAGCCCTGGAGATGTTGCCAGCTGTTAATAGCTACAACTACGATGCAACTGGCCTGTTCGGCGGCGGCCTGACACTGCGCGGCTTTAACTCCGACCAGATCGGCGCCACGATCAATGGCGTGCCGGTGAATGACTCCGGTAGTTTTGCCATCTACCCACAAGAATATGTTGACCAGGAAAATACCTGCTCGCAAACCGTGACCCAGGGTTCGACCGATGCCGATTCGCCACAAGTGGGCGCCACCGGCGGCAACTTCGGTATCAACACCTGCAATCCTGAAGACAAGCACCGCCTGCGCATGATGCAGACCATCGGTCAACTGAACATGAAGAAAACCTTCGTGCGCGTCGACACCGGCCTGTTCTCGGACAAGCGCACCAAGATGTTCGTGTCCGCTTCGCATGCTGAAGCCGACAAATGGAAAGGCAAGGGCGGCGCCAAGCGCGACCATATCGATGCCGGCATCAACTACGACTGGGACCGTTTCAACTATATTCACGCCACCTTGCTGTACAACGAGGCGATGAACAACAACATCAATAACCTGACCTTGGCTGAAATCAACAAGAACGGTTATAACTTCGACTATGCCGATACCTTCAAAGGCCATCTGAAGCCGGTCAAAGGCACTGCCCAAGTGGAAACCACGCAGTCGCCAGCCTTCTACAAGCTGGGCATCAACCCGTTCAAGAATGCCATCGCATCGGCAACGGCCAAGTTCCGCCTGAACGAGAACCTGGACCTGAAAGTACTGCCATACATCTGGTACGGCTATGGTAATGGCGGCGTGCAACAGCGCGCCCAGTCGGAAAAAGCTTTCTATGACGCAGCCACTGGCATGCGTAATGGCACCGTGGACTTGAACGGTGACGGCGACACCCTCGACACCGTTCTGGTCGCTAACGCCAGCGTCACCAAGACCTTCCGCCCAGGCGTGACCGCGTCGCTGAACTGGTCGTCCGGTAACCACGATGTGCTCGGTGGCTTCTGGTACGAGCGCGCTCGCCATCAGCAAACGGGCCCGATGCTGGCATTGAGCAATGATGGTATCTCGCAAGATCCTTGGCTGCAAAACGGCCAGATCCTGCGTCCGGATGGCACGCCAGCGCAAAGCCGTAACTGGATGTCGATTTCGACCGCTTATCAGTTCTTCCTGCAAGACACGATCAGCCTGAACGATGACAAGCTGAAGATCAATATCGGCGTACGTAGCCCGAACGTGAAGCGTGACTTCACCAACTACGGCGACGAAAACAACAACGTCAAGCCGTACAACCTGATCAAGAAATACAACACCCTGCTGCCGCAACTGGGTGCCCGTTACCGCATCACCAACGACGATCAATTGTTCATTTCGGTCGCCAAAAACGTCAAAGCACCACCTAACTTCGTGTTCGGCAACATCGGCACCAGCGTGAAAGTGGTCAATGGCGTTGCCAACTTTGTTGGTGATGTGAAACAAGAATCGTCGTGGAATACCGATATCGGCTATCGCCACCAGGATGACAAGTTCATCGCTTCGGTGACGGCGTTCTTCGTCGACTTCAAGGACCGCCAGGCAACCACCTTCGATCCAATCACGCAGTCGAGCAGCTACACCAACGTGGGCCGCGTCAGCAACAAAGGTCTGGAATTTGAAATCGGCAATACGCCGATCAATGGCTGGGCAATGTACGGTTCGCTGGGTTTCAATAACAGCAAAATCAAGGACGACATGCTGTCCGCGACGAATGTGTACCTGCCGACTGCTGGCAAGGAAATGATCAACACGCCGAAGAAGAAAGCCGGCCTGTCGATCGAGTACCAGAATGGTTCGTTCTGGACCCGCGTGAAAGCGCGCGCCACCGGCCAGCAGCAAGCATCGATGGTCAATGATGAAACGGCACCAGGCTACACCACCTTCGGTATCGATGGCGGCTACACCTTTGCCAACTTCGGTTACATCAAGCGTCCCAAGCTGACATTTAACCTGAGCAACATCACGGACAAGCAGTACCGCAATCCGTCCTCGACCACCGTCAAGAACACCCAGCCTATCGCTGGCGTGACGACGTCGGTTGATACCCAGCGTTACTACCTGGGCGCACCACGCTTCGTATCGGTCACCCTGTCGATCGATATCTAATCGACGCTGACGCGCAGCCTGCAGGCCAGGCTGCGCGCGATGTGTTGCAACGGGCCTCAGGGCCCGTTTTTCTTTTCTGGCGGCGTTGTGCAGCCGGACCTTGTTTAACCCGTTTGCGCAATGCCGTACCCCGGCCGTTGCGCTATGCTGCGAAGCCTATGAAAACACTGCCCTTATCCCTGATCGCGGTGGCCATCGCCGCCGCCATGACCGGTTGCGCCACCCATCCCGTGGCGCCCGTCGATATCAACCTGGTCGCCCTGAACGATTTTCACGGCAACCTCGACCGCAGCAAATTTACCTACACGAGCGTTGCCGATGCCGAGCGCAAGACGGTGCAGGCCGGCGGCATCGATACCTTGTCCGGCGCATTGACGGCGTGGCGGCGCGAAGATGCGCAGCTGATCTTTGTCGGCAATGGCGACCTGGTCGGCGCCAGTCCCGCCATGTCGGCGCTGTGGGCGGACGAGCCGAGCATCGTCGCCATGAACATGCTGGGCATGAAGGCCAGTTCCGTAGGCAACCATGAATTTGACCAGGGCAAGGCGGAATTGCTGCGCCAGCAGCGCGGCGGCTGTGAATCATCGCGCGCCGACAAGGCTTGCAAATTCACGCCGGACTTCAAGGGCGCCAGCTATACCTATATGGCGGCCAATGTCATCGACACGCAAACGGGCAAGTCCCTGTTGCCCGCCTACCGCATCGAAGAGGCGCATGGCGTCAAGGTGGGCCTGATCGGCGCCGTGCTGAAGGATACGCCGTCCGTAGTGACGGCCGCCGGCATTGCCGGCCTGCAGTTTGGCGATGAAGCGGACGCCATCAACGCCACCTTGCCGCAACTGCGCGCGCAGGGCGTGGGCGTGTTCGTGGTGCTGCTGCACCAGGGCGGCGAGACCAAGGAAGCCGTCGACCGGCCCGACTGCAGCCATCTGAAGGGCGAAGTGGTGGATGTCGTGAAACGTCTCGACCCGGCGATTCAGCTGGTCATCAGCGGCCATTCGCACCAGGGTTATCTGTGCCGTGTCGATGGCCGCCTGGTGACCCAGGCGCAGATGGGCGGACACATGCTGACGCGCATCAAGCTCAAGGTCGATCCCGTCAAGAATGCGGTGATCGATGCCAGCGCGCAAAACGTCGTCATGCTGCCAGGCATGTATGAGCCGGACCCGGCCGTGGCAGCCTACCTGGAATCGGTCAAGCAGCGCAGTGCGGCTGAATTGTCGCGTCCCGTGGCCAGTATCGCCGTGCCGAACGTGGGCCGCAGCACCAAGGGCGGCGGCGCTTCCCCGCTGGGCGACCTGGTGGCCGACAGCACCCTGTTCGGCGCGCGCGCTGCCGGTGCGCAAATCGGCCTGATGAATAATGGCGGCATCCGCAAGGACCTGGAAGCTGGTGCCGACCTGATGACGAACGCGGGCCAGAACCAGGCCGTGGTACCGTTCGGCAATACCCTGATCGTCGTGAGTCTTTCCGGCGCGCAAATCCGTACCTTGCTCGAGCAGCAATGGCCGGGCGAAGAGGCAGGCGAGGGCAACCTGTTGCAAGTGTCCGAAGGTTTTAGTTACCGCTGGGACAGCACGCGGCCGCAGGGCCAGCGCGTGCTGCCGGGCAGCATCATGCTCAATGGCAGCCCTCTTGAAGACAATCAACAATACCGTGTCGCCGCCAACAGTTTCCTGGCCGGCGGCGGCGACCGTTTCACGGTGCTGGCGGCCGGCACGCGCCGGCTCGACACGGGCGTGCGCGACATCGACGCCTTCAGCAATTACCTGATCGACCGTGCGCGCGTCGGCAAACCGGCTGGCAGCGCCACGGCGGCCGGCCGCATCGTGCGCGTCCAATAATCTTTACAAGGAAAAACCATGCGTCGTTTATTTGTTTCCCTGCTCGTCACTACCCTGTTCGCGGGCACGGCCCACGCGGATTTCACCATTCCCGGCTTTGAGCTGGTGCACACTTCGCCCGTGGAAACGAGCTTGGCGAATCCCGACCTGCGCGAACCCGTCGCCGTGTGGAGCGAGCTGTTTGATTCGGCCAAGAAAGAAATCGTCATCGCCCAGTTCTACGCCGTCAGCAAGCCGGGCACGGCTTTTGAAAAGGTGCTGGCCAGCCTGACGGCCGCCGGCCAGCGCGGCGTGAAGATCCGTTTCCTGCTGGACCAGAAGGGCGTGGGCCTGTCGGAAGCGGCCACCATCACCTGGATCAAGGCGATTCCGAACCTGGACTTGCGCCTCATCGACTTCAATAAAATCACGGGCAACGGCATCGTGCATGCGAAATACCTGGCCGTCGATGGCCAGGTGGCGTACATCGGCAGCCAGAATTTCGACTGGCGCTCGTTCGAGCACATCCATGAGACGGGCTTGAAGATCACGGATCCGGCCATGGTGAGCCAGGTGCAAGCCATTTTCGAGCAGGATTGGCAGGCGCAGGCATTGACGTCGCAAGGCAGCCGCGCCACGGTGCTCAACAGCAAGGTCGTGCCGGCCAATTACGCGCAAAACGCTTTCCTGCTGGCCAGCCCGAATGCGTACAACCCGGCCGGTGTGGGCGACTCGGAAACAGGCTTGCCCGCCTTGTTGGCGGAAGCGAAAAGCGAAGTGCGCATCCAGCTGCTCGATTATGCGCCGCTGTCCTACGGCCCGAACCGCACGCGTCCGTACTACGCCGTGATCGACAACGCCGTGCGCGCAGCCGCCCAGCGCGGCGTGAAAATCAAGCTGATGGTGTCCGCCTGGAACACGGAAGCGCCGGCCATCGCCTACCTGAAAAGCCTGGCCCTGGTGCCGAACGTGGAAATCCGCATCGTGACGATACCCACGGCGTCGACGGGTTTTATCCCGTTCGCGCGCGTGATCCACAGCAAGACCATGAGCATCGACGGCAAGCTGGCCTGGGTCGGCACGAGCAACTGGGCAGGCGGTTATTTCGACTTGTCGCGCAACCTGGAAGTGGTGCTGCGCAACGAACAGATGGCGCAGCGCATTGCCGCGCTGCATGAGCAGACGTGGAGCTCGGCGTATGCGCAGCCCATCGACATCAACAAGCAGTATCCGAAACCAGCCAAGGCCGCGCCGCAAGGCAAGGAGTGAACATGAAAAAATTACTGTGCGTGCTGGCGCTGGGTGCCGCTTTCGCTTCCGGCAATGTGCTGGCGTGGGGTAATGACGGCCACCGCGCCGTGGGCGCCATTGCCGATCAATTGCTCAAGGGTAGCGCGGCCCAGGCACAGGTGGCCAAGTTGCTGTTGCCTGGCGAAAGCCTGGAAAAGATCGCCAACTGGCCCGATTGCGTGAAGGGCACGTATTGCGGTCCGCAATCGCCGGAAATGCTGAGCTATGTGGCGGCGAATCCGAAACATGGCGAATACCATTACACGAATGTGCCGTTCCAGAACGCGCACTACCATGACCATGGCGTAGGCACGGCCGACGACGATATCGTGCAAACGCTCAAGCAGGCGATCCTGGTGTTGCAAGGCAAGGCTGACGCGGCCAGCAATCCGCACGGCTTCAGCCAGCGCGAAGCCCTGATCCTGATCACGCACCTGGTAGGCGATATCCATCAGCCACTGCATGTTGGCAATGCGTTTCTCGGCAAGGATGGCCAGTTCTTTGTGCCCGCCACGCAGGCGCAGATCGACGACATCGCCATTTTCAATGCGCGCGGCGGCAACGATTTGCTGCTCGACGATGCGAAGATGACGGCGCTGTCCGATGCCGTGATTCCCGCGCCGCTGCCGGCGGAAGAGGGCACGGCCAAGCCAGCCAGCGCGTATCCGAAGTCGCCCACCAAGCCCCTGCATTCGTACTGGGACACGACCGTGGTCGACTATGCCATGCGCCGCCTGAGCACGTGCACGCCGCAGCAGTTCGCCCGCACGGTGATCGCCAGCGCGCCTGTGGTGAGCGCCAATAGCGGCGACCCCGCCACCTGGCCGTATCAGTGGGCCGATGCCTCGCTGGCGGCGTCAAAGATTGCTTTCACGGACGTGGTGGCTGGCCCTGCCACGCAGCAGACCAGCCGCAAGGGCGAGGTCTACAACGTCTGGACCTTGACGGTGCCCGATAATTATCCGGTGCCCAGCTCGGCGCTGGCGAAGCAGCAGCTGATCGAGGGCGGCTATCACCTGGCGGCCGTGCTGCAGGCGATCTGGCCGCAGTAAGATGGCATTCGAAAGCGGCCTGCGGGCCGCTTTTTTCATGCCAGGATGACGGCGATTCCCATCTCGCGGTAGGGCGCGACCAGCGCATCATCCACGTCGCGGTGCACGATGATGTCGTTGACCTGGCTCAAGGGGGCGATCTGGAACGGCGAGGCCGTATTGAACTTTTCCGGCGAAGCCAGCACGACAGTGCGGCTTGACGCCGCGCTCAGTGCGCGCTTCACGCATGCTTCCTCATAATCGCCGGTGGTGATGCCCGCTTGCGGATGCAGGCTGGACACGCCCATGAAATACAGGTCGGCGCGGATGCGGCCGATGGCTTCCACGGTCGCCGCGCCGACGCCCACGATCGAGTGTTTGTACAGGCGCCCGCCCAGCATCAGCACTTCGATCGATGGGTGATTCACCAGTTCGACGGCAATCGACGGGCTGTGCGTGACGATGGTGGCGCGCAAGTCGCGCGGCAGCTGGCGCGCCAGCTGCACGACGGTCGTGCCGCCATCGAGGAATACCACTTGTCCCGTTTGTATCATGGCGCCCGCCGCGCGGCCGATGGCGGGCTTGGCTTCGGGGGAGATCTGTTCGCGTCCCGCAAACGGCGCCAGCGCGGGCGAGCGCGGCAGCAAGGGCAGGGCGCCGCCATGCACACGCTCCAATAGTCCTTCTTTTGCCAGCTCGCGCAGGTCGCGCCGTATCGTGTCTTCCGACAAGCCCAGGCTATCGCTGACGGCCTTGGCGACGATCTGCCCTTCGCGCTGGAGCAAATCCAGCAGATATTGTTTGCGTTGATGTGTCAGCATGGTTTTTCTTGTTAATTCTTGATATTGCACGAGTTTGCATGATAAAGTCGGAAAATACAAGCACAAGGAGACGATATGCGCGAAGACAATTTGGGGCAGGAGAGGGTACGCATCCAGCAGGTGCAGACCCTGTCGCACGACTGGTATCTATTGCAAAAGACCACGTTCGACTATCTGCGCCACGATGGCGAATGGCAGACGCAGACGCGGGAAACCTATGACCGCGGCGATGGCGCCACCATCCTGCTTTACAACAAGGTAAAACGCACGGTGATTTTGATCCGCCAGTTCCGTTTTCCCACCTACCGCGAAGGTCACGACGGTTTCCTCATCGAATCAGCGGCCGGCTTGCTGGAAGAAGCCAGTGCTGAAGAGCGCATCCGCGCCGAGGTGGAAGAGGAAACCGGTTACCGGGTGGGGCAGGTGCAAAAGATATTCCAGGCTTTCATGAGTCCTGGTTCCGTGACGGAACGCCTGCATTTCTTTGTCGGCGAATATGATCCGGCCAGTCGCATCGGCGACGGCGGCGGTCTGGCGCACGAGGGCGAGGATATCGAAGTGCTGGAACTGCCCCTCGCGCAGGCGCTGCAGATGGTGGCCGATGGGCGCATCTGCGATGGCAAGACCATCATGCTGCTGCAGCATGCGCAATTGCAACTGATGCCGGTGAATCAGGGCATGCAGATACTGGTTGCCGGCCCCTACCGTTCAGGCACGGGCGACGATCCGCTCTTGATGCAGCGCAATGTGGACGCCATGCAAGCCGTCTGCCTGCCCCTGTATGCCAAGGGACACATGCCCGTGCTCGGTGAATGGCTGGCCTTGCCCATGCTGGCGCTGGCCGGTTCCACCCGGGTGGGCGACGCCGTGTATGAAGAGTTGTTCCACGCGCATGCGACGCGTTTATTGAGCCATTGTGATGCCGTGCTGCGTCTCGGTGGCGCATCGGCTGGGGCGGACCAGATGGTGGCGGTGGCGCGCAGCCTGGGTCTGCCTGTGTTTTTCTCGCTGGATGAGATTTCGCAGGCGTAAAAAAAGCGAAGCCCGCGGGCTTCGCTTTTTGTCATTTCAGGGGGCGCCTGAAAAATGCCCAGGGCTAGGCGTCTTGCCGAAGGCAGTACGAATGTACGACGAGGCAAGGCAACGACGCCATGGGTATTTTCTCAGGTGCTCTTAACGCGATTTTACAAAGGGGATGCCGATAGCTTTTGGCGCGATGGATTTCGCCATCAAGCCCGCCAGCACGATCACGGTGACGACGTATGGCACCATCTGGATCAGCGAGCCGGGGATGCGGCCCACGACGGGCAAGTCCACGCCTTCAATCTGGATCTGGATGGCGGCAAAGAAGCCGAACATCAGGCAGCCGAGGAAGGTGTAGACGGGACGCCAGTTGCCGAAAACCATGGCCGTCAAGGCCAGGTAGCCGGCGCCGGCCGACATGTCGCGCAAGAAGAAGCCGCTTTGCACGATGGCCAGGTAGGCGCCCGAGAACGAGCACAGGATGCCGGCCACCAGCATGGCAAGGTAGCGCGTCGCCTCCACGCTCACGCCAGCCGAATCGGCCGCATGCGGGTTTTCGCCGCAGGCGCGCAGACGCAGGCCGAAGCGCGTGTGGTACAGCAGCCAGTGCACGAGCGGGATCAGCAGGAACGCCACATAGACGAGGATGGAATGGCCGCCGATCAGGTGGGCATATACCCAGCCGATGAAGGGAATGTGCTCCACGTACTGTGTGCCCGGTAAGACCACGTCGAACAGCCGCGCCGAACCGAGGTCGGGCGTGCGGCCGCCTTGCTGGAAGAAGAACTGCGCCAGCACGAACGTCAGCCCGCTCATGGCGATATTGATCGCCATGCCGGCCACCAGCTGGTTGCCCTTTTGCGTAATGCTGACGTAAGCCTGCAGCAAGGCCAAGGCGACGCACACGAGCATGCCGGCAGCCATGCCGTAATACGGGTTTTGCGTCGTGTAGGCCACGGCGGCGGAAGCGAAGGCGCTGGCCAGGATCTTGCCTTCCAGGCCGATGTCGATCATGCCGCTGCGTTCGGCAAACAGGCCGGCCATGGCGGCAAAGATCAGGACGGGCGCATTGCGCACGGTCGATACCAGGATGCTGGCGAATTGAAAGTCGTCGAGTGTCATGGTGTTAGCCTTTGGTGCGCTTGAGCAGGGCGGAAATGGCCGGTGCGTAGAAGTTTTCCATGGCGCCGCAGAACAGGATGATCAAGCCCTGGATGAAAATGAAAGTTTCCGTCGGGATATTCGGTTTTTCCAGCGACAGGTCGAAGCCACCCTGGATCAGCGCACCGAACAGCACGGCCGACAAAAAGATGCCGACCGGATGCTGGCGGCCCATCAGGGCGATGGCGATGCCGATGAAGCCGGCGCCGCCGACGAAATTGAGCGACAGATAATGCGTCGAACCCATGATGGAATTGACGGAACCGAGGCCCGCCAGCGCGCCGGAGATCAGCATGACGATGATGATCATCTTGCTGATCGACACGCCAGCATAGTGGGCCGCATGCTTGTTCAAGCCCGTGGCGCGCAGTTTGAAGCCCCATGACGAGCGCCACACCATCACGCCATAGATCACCAGCGCGGCGATCGCCAGAATAAAACTGATGTTCAGCGGCGTGTCGCCCAGCGACGGGAACCAGGTGGAGAGGCGCGGCATTTCGCCGCTTTCCGCAAACACGCGGCTGGCCGTGTTCTGCTCGCCAGGCGGGATCAGGTATTTCACGATCACGAAGTTCATCAGGCTGGCAGCGATGAAGTTGAACATGATGGTGGTGACGACGATGTGGCTGCCGCGCTTCGCTTGCAGGTAGCCGGGCAGGAAGCCCCACAGCGCGCCAAACAGGGCCGCGCCGATCATGGCGGCTGGAATCAGGAGCCATGCGGGCAGGGTCTGGTCGAAGGCCAGCATGGCCACCGTCAAGCCCAGGCCGCCGATATACATTTGGCCTTCGGAACCGATATTAAACAGCCCGGCCTGCATCGCCACGGACACCGACAGGCCCGTGAAGATGAAGGTGCTGGCGTAGAACAGGGTGTAGCTCAAGCCTTCCGGATTGAGGACGGCGCTGTTGACGAGGATACCCAGCGATTCGGCGGGATCTTCGCCCAGCATATAAATCACCAGGGCTGCGACCAGCAAGGCCGACAGCAGGTTTAACATGGGCATGACAAAGGCTGTCGCCCAGCGTGGCAAGTCGTTATTCATGATTTATGCATTCCCCCCATCAACAGACCGATGCGGGTGGTATCGAATTCTTCAATTTTCAGTTCGCCGGTGATGCGTCCGCCGCACATGACGAGAATGCGGTCGGCCAGCGCCCGCACCTCTTCCAGTTCAACGGACACCAGCAGGATCGCCACGCCCGCGTCGCGCAGGGCCAGCAATTGCGTATGGATGCTTTCGATGGTGCCGATGTCGACGCCGCGCGTAGGCTGGCCTACGAGCATTAGTTTCGGCTTGGCCAGCACTTCGCGCGCGATCACCACCTTTTGCTGGTTACCGCCCGACAGCAGGCCGATGCGCAGGTCCGGATTGGCCGGGCGCACGTCGAAAGTCTTCAGCAGTTCCGCGCAGCGGGCGCCGATGGCCTTGAAGTTGAACAGGCCCCAGCGGTTTTTCAGGTGATCCTGGTAGCCGAGGATGGTGTTTTGCATGACGGAGAAATTCTTCACCACGCCATCGCGCAAGCGGTCTTCCGGAATGTGGGCGATGCCCAGCTCGCGGAAGGCCAGCGGCAAGCCGTCGGCATCGTGGCGCTTGGCAAACGGCAAGTCCTTGTCGAGAAAACGCAGCTTGCCCGAGGTGGGCAAACGCATGCCCGACAGAATTTCCAGCAGCTCGCTCTGGCCATTGCCCGAGACCCCCGCGATGGCGACGATTTCGCCGGCGCGCAAGTTGAAACCAATGTCGGCCAGCAGTTTGACCTGTTGCTCGTCGGCCAGTTGCAGACCGTCCACTTCCAGCACCGTGGCGCCCGGATTGTATGGGGCACGCGGCAAGTGGCTCTGGATGGGGCGGCCGACCATCATGTTGGCCAGTTCCTCTTTCGAGGTAGTTGCCGTGGCAACGGCGCCCACCACCGTGCCGCCGCGCATGACGGTGACGTTGTCGGTGATTTCCAGGATCTCTTGCAGCTTGTGCGTGATCAGGATGATGGTCTTGCCCTGTTCCTTGAACAGGCGCAGGATTTCAAACAGCGAGGCCGTTTCCTGGGCCGTCAGCACGGCCGTCGGCTCGTCGAGGATCAGGATATTGGCGCTGCGGTAAATCTGCTTGAGGATTTCCACGCGCTGCTGCGCGCCGACTGACAGGTCTTCGATCTTCGCCAGCGGGTCGACGTCGAGGCGGTAGCGCGCGCAAATCTCGCGCAGCTTGGCTTCCGCTTCCGTGCGGTGGCTGGCCAGGCGAAAGCCGCCTTCCGTGCCCAGCATGATATTGTCGAGGACGGTGAAGTTCTCGACGAGCATGAAATGCTGGTGCACCATGCCAATGCCGAGGTTGATCGCTTCCTGGCTGTTGCGGATAGGCTGTACTTTTCCGTCGAGCAGGATTTCTCCGCCGTCGGCACGGTAATACCCGTACAGGATGCTCATCAAGGTCGATTTGCCTGCGCCATTTTCCCCCACCAGGCCATGGATACTGCCCTTGGCGATGGAGAAGCTGACGTCGGCGTTCGCCTTCACATGTCCAAACTGCTTGGAAATGCTGCGAAATTCTACTGCTGGCTGCATAGGTTCATAACTGGATAGTTTCATGGAAACGCGCCGCGCGGAGACTGGCCCCGGCGGCGCGCTAAAAGATACGGAGAAAAATTAAACCGGGCAGCTGCTGCCGACGCGGTAATCGATCACTTTGATCTTGCCATCGATAATGTCCTTACGCGCACCCAACACGCGCTTTTCGATTTCCGGCGTGATCAGCTTGCGGTTGTTCGCGTCGAGCGCCCAATCCACGCCGCCTTCTTTCAAGCCTTTATAGCTGACGCCGCCCTTCCAGGTGCCGTCCTTGACTTGCATGAAGCTGTCGTAGACCGTGTTGTCGACGCGCTTGACCATCGAGGTCAGGATGCTGCCTGGATACAGATGATTCTGGTTCGAATCGACGCCGATGGCCAGCTTGCCTTTTTCCTTGGCCATTTGCAGGGTACCCATGCCGCTGCCGCCAGCGACGGCGAAGACGACATCGACGCCGCGCTCGAATTGCGAGCGGGCCAGTTCGCCACCCTTGGCCGGGTCATTCCAGGCGCCGGACGTGGTGCCGACCATGTTTTGCGTGATTTCCATCTTCGGATTGACGGCCTTCGCGCCTTGCGCGTAGCCGCAGGCGAAGTTGCGGATCAGTGGAATATCGATGCCGCCGATGAAGCCGACTTTCTTGCTCTTGCTGGCCATGGCCGCTGCCACGCCCACCAGGTAGGAACCTTCTTCTTCCTTGAAGACGACGGAATTGACGTTGCTGCCGGCGGCCTGGCCGTCGATCAGCACGAATTTTACGTTCGGGAATTCCTTGGCGACCTTTTGCACGGCTTGCGTTTGCGCAAAGCCGATGGCGGCGATCATGTCGAGTTTCTTGCGGGCCAGGCCACGCATGACTTGTTCAGCCTGCGTATCGCTCGATGCCTGCACTTCGATGAAGGAAATGCCCGTGTCTTTTTTGAAGCGCGATGCGCCTTCGAAAGCGGATTGGTTGAACGACTTGTCGAACTTGCCGCCCGCGTCATACACGACACCCAGTTTTGGGGTAGCCGCGGACGCTTGAGCAGTCAGAAATACGGCTGCGATCGTCAAACTAAATTGTGTAAGTTTCATGAATTGGCTCCTGGAAGATCGATATTGTATATTTTTTATAGGTGAAACATATAATTTGGGGCCGATTTAGCCTGTTTTTGATGCACGAGGTGATAATTCCTTATCAACATTGCACTGTATTGCACAAGATCATTGCTGGCCTCGTATGCTTTTATGTCGTCAGTGTGATGCTCATGCAACAGTCGCGCCCCGTCTATAGGTACAACATCGAATGGGGCTGCCGGAGCGGGCTGGGATGCGCCGTCAGTTGACGGGCAGGGCAAGCACGGGACCGGCGCCGCGATGGGCGTCCGAATCACTATGCATCATGCCAGATATGTATGACAAATACGTTTTTGTTTATGTATTTATATGCAGTGCATATAAATAGCTAGTGCCGCAGCTTAGACGGCCGGGGGATTGAGGATATTCAGGAAGGCCCGCACGACGGGAGCGTCGTCCAGCGTGGTGTAGCTGATGTACAGGTTGGCCGACGGGGGATTCGTCTTGATCGGCAGAAACACGACGCCGGGCCAGCCGATGCGGCTTGTCGTTTCCGGCACCAGGGTCACGCCCAGGCCCGCGCCGACCATGGCCAGCAGGGTTTGCGGCTCGCTCGCTTCCTGGAAGATTACGGGTTCGAAACCGGCATTGATGCAGCATTGCACCAGGTAGCGGGGAAACGCGGATTTATCGAGGTTCAGGGTGAGCATCGGCTCGTGGGCGATGTCGATCAGCTCGATGGCCGTGTTTTTCGCCAGCGGATGGTGTTCATTGACGGCCACGCAGACATTTTCGCGGAAGCACAGTTCCTGGCGCAGATTATCGTGACGCAAGTCGTCGTCGTTGAGCTTGGGTTCGCGCCAGAAGCCCACGTCGATCTGCTTGGCGCGCAAGGCTTCGTATTGCACCGTGGGACCGAATTCATGGATGGTCCAGGTGACGCGGGGGAATTTGGTCTGGAATTCTTCCAGCAGGCTGGGGATGGGCCCCCACATGGCCGAGCCAACGATGCCCACGCGCAAGCGGCCCACTTCGCCGCGGTCGATCTGGCGGATGGTGTCGATGGTCATGCGCATCTTGGCCAGCAGGTCGGCCGCCTCGTTCATCAGCGCCTTGCCCGCCACGGTCAGCTCGAACGTGCGCGTGGTGCGGGCAAACAGGCGCACGCCCAGTTCGCTTTCCAGTTTCATGATCTGCTGGCTCAGGGGCGGCTGCGAGATATGCAGGCGCTCGGCGGCGCGGCTGAAGCTTTTCTCCTCGGCAACGGCAAGAAAATACTTTAACTGTTTCAGATCGATGGACATGCTTTCCTTGGCGTTGCGTGTTGCTAGGCGATGGAACGGCGCGCGGACCCGTAAAGGCGCGCGCGCTTTCTTTACAGCAGTCCTATTATCGTGCCACGACTGCCTGCATGGCAATGGCCAGCGCCGTACCGACTTGCGCATTGTGCTTGACCAGCGCGATATTCGTCGCCAGGCTGCGGCCATCCGTCAGTTGCTTGATGCGCGACAACAGGAATGGCGTGACTTGCTTGCCCTTCACTCCGCCCGCGTCCGCTTCCTGCAGCGCTTGCGTGGTGATGGCATCGATTTCTTCCTTGGGCATGGCTTGCGCGGCTGGCACGGGGTTGCTGACGACCACGCCGCCTGTCAAGCCCAGCTGCCACTTGGTGCCGATGAAGGCGGCTTGTTCGGCGGCCGTGTCGAGGCGGAAATCGGCCTTGAAGCCGCTTTCGCGCGTGAAGAATGCGGGAAAACCTTCCTGGCCCACGCTGATGA
Source organism: Janthinobacterium lividum (assembly GCF_034424625.1). Taxonomy (NCBI): domain Bacteria; kingdom Pseudomonadati; phylum Pseudomonadota; class Betaproteobacteria; order Burkholderiales; family Oxalobacteraceae; genus Janthinobacterium; species Janthinobacterium lividum. Next base: position 1,329,153 of record NZ_CP139976.1, read on the forward strand.
CGGGCACGCCGTGGGTTTCCAGGTATTCCAGGGTCAGGCCGATGTCGAGGATGGATTTCACGCCCGCGCAGACGACGGCCACCGAGGTTTGCGCCAGTTCCTGCAAGTCGGCGGAAATGTCGAAGCTCGTTTCCGCGCCGCGGTGCACGCCGCCGATACCGCCCGTGACGAACACGGAAATACCGGCCAGTTCCGCGCAGATCATGGTGGCAGCCACGGTGGTGGCGCCCAGTTTGCGCTGCGACAGGACGAACGGCAGGTCGCGGCGGCTGACCTTCATGGCGTCGGGCGAGGTGCCCAGCAATTCCAGCTGTTCGGGCGACAGGCCCACGCAGATCTTGCCGTCGATGATGGCGATGGTGGCCGGCACGGCGCCGCCGTCGCGGATGATCTGCTCCACTTCGCGCGCCATTTCCACGTTTTGCGGATACGGCATGCCGTGCGAAATAATGGTCGATTCCAGCGCCACGATGGCCTTGCCGGCGGCGCGCGCGTCGAGCACTTCTTGCGAGAACAAGAGGAAATTCTGTAATTGGGTCATGTTTAATCCTGTTGAAAGAGGGTAGGGGGAGGCGGCGCCAGGTCGGCGTCGTCAATGCTGTCGAGCGCGCCGGCGGAAATCTGGGGGGAGACGGTGGCAGCCGATTCCAGGGTCATGGCGGCCAGCTTCAGGCCGCGCCGGCAAGCCAGTTTCAAATCGCTGCTGTCGTGGTAGAGCGACCAGCAGACGGCGGCGGAAAACGCGTCGCCGGCGCCCGTCACGTCGACGGCGTCCACTTCGCGCGCGGCCAGGTGGACGATAGGCGCGTCCGGGCTGTCGCCATCCGTGAAGTACACGCCTTCGCCGCCGCAGGTGACGATCACCTGGCGCGCGCCCTGGCGCTGTACTTCGCGGCAGGCGGCGCGCAGGTCCGCTGCCGTGGGCAGGGTCCGCGCCACGCGCGTTTCCAGTTCGCCCCGGTTCAGGATCAGCAGGTACAAGCCCGTCAGGTCTTGCGGCAGGTGCGCCATCTTCGGCTGCGAGACGGCGACGATGACGAGCGGCGTCGCGTGGGCCGCATCCTGGCGCGCGTCGGCCAGCAGTGCCTGCACGCTGTCGTGGCCCAGGTTCAGGTCGCAGACGGTGAGGGCGGCGGCGGCGCGCTGCGGCTGGCGGCTATGCAAAAAGGCCGGTGTCAGCTGTTCATAGAGTTGCATGTTGGCCATCGCTAACAGCATTTCGCCATGTTCGTCGAGCACGGCCGTGTAGGTGCCGCTGCTGGTGTTGCTCAGATGTAAGCTGCCGCGCATGTCGATGCCGGCGTCTTCCGCGTGCGTCTGCAGGGCGTGGCCGGCCGCATCGTCGCCCAGCGCCGTCAGCAGGGCCACGGGGATCGACAATCGGGCCAGGTTTTCCGCGATGTTGCGGCCCACGCCGCCAAACACTTCTTCCGAGCGCACGGGATTCGAGGTGCCCATCTGCAAGGTCGCCAGGGTGCGCATCTTGCGGTCGAGGTTGGCGGCGCCTATGCACAGCACGGGCCGGCTGTCGGGCAGCACGTAGGCGCGTCCCAGCAAGCGCCGCTCACGGATGAGGCCGGCGATGTGGCCGGCGACGGCCGAGCGCGATAAGCCCAGTTCGCTCGCCAGGTCTTGCTGCGAGATGAAGGGGTTGTTGCGGATCAGCGTGTACAACTGGTCTTTTTTATTGGTATCGGTCACAAGGTTTTCGCTGAGGTTTAAACATTTGTCTGAAACTGTAAACATTTGTCTTGTTGGTGTCAAGCGTGTGTGAAGTTCGTATCGGACGTGCGCCAAAAGTGGTCGTATGGAGCTTGTATGCAAGCATTTCCCGGGCATGGCGAACCTGGGCTTGTCTCGACTATAATATCGCCCATTTATATTTGAATTGTATAAATGGGCAAGAAAAATGGTATTTGCCATACATATTCCGTTTGATGCATAGTGGCGGCAAATGGAGGCTATCCCAGTAGGGAGCGTCTTCTGCTGGCAGCGGATCAGGAGCGCGGACAAGGCGTGAGGAGGAAGCGTGGCGAGCCACGCGAAGACGATCAACGCAGTCCCCGCTTCTGAGGTGCGCCAGCAGGGGATGTATTCATCTACTGGGATAGCCTCAATGGCAATACGCATTTCGATATACCTGTAACACCATACTTACCCGATACCTGGGCCGCAGTCCTTCACCGGGCACGGCCGCGCAGGCAGCAACCCATCATCATTAGTCAATCAGAGGATAACCATGTCGAACAACACCCCTTTCCACGCCGCCGAAATCATCCGTGCCCGCGCTCCTGAAAATTTCAAGCCGCGCGTGGCGATGATCCTCGGCTCCGGCCTGGGCGTGTTGGCCGAGCAGATGACGGACGCCGTCAGCATCAGCTTTGACGAATTGCCAGGCTTCCCGATCAGCACCGTGCACGGCCACGCCGGCGAACTGGTGATCGGCACCCTGTCGGGCGTCGCCGTCGTCTGCATGAAGGGCCGTGGCCACTTCTACGAAGGCTATGGCATGGGCGTGATGACGAGCGCCATCCGCACCCTGAAACTGCTGGGCTGCGAAATGCTGTTCGTCACCAACGCCGCCGGTTCCCTGCGCCCTGAAGTGGACGCCGGTAGCCTGGTGGCCATCAGCGACCACATCAACCTGTTGCCAGGCACGCCGATGGTCGGCCCGAACGACGACCGCTTCGGTCCGCGCTTCTTCAGCATGGCCAACGCCTACGATGCGGACCTGCGCAAGCTGGTCGCGGACACGGCTGCCTCGAACGGCATCACCCTGCACGAAGGCGTGTTCGTCGCCTACCCTGGCCCGAACTTCGAGACGGCCGCCGAAATCCGCATGATGGCCCGCCTGGGCGCCGACACGGTCGGCATGTCGGTGGTGCCGGAAGTGGTCTCGGCCCGCCATTGCGACCTGAAAGTGGTGGGCGTGTCCGTCATCACCAACCTGGCCGAAGGCATGTCGCCATTCGCCCTGTCGCACGAGCAAACCCTGAAATACGCGGCCATCGGCGCGAAAGACCTGGTCAAGCTGATCCTGGCTTTCCTGGCCAAAGTCGCTGAAAAACCGCAAGCCTAAGCACTTTTTTATGCAGTAGCGGCGCGCCGGCCACCGGCGCTGCCGCGCGGCAGGCCGGGAAAAACCGGCCTACACTGTCCGCATCATCCCGCATCAATCCATAAAGCGAGCCTTATCATGTCACGCGCATTTATCCTCCTGCTTGATTCCTTCGGCCTTGGCGCGACGCCAGACGCCGCCAAGTATGGCGACGCAGGTGCCAATACCTTTGGCCACATTGCCAGCACTGTCGCCAAAAGCGGCAAGACCTTGAAACTCCCGAACATGGAACGCCTGGGCTTGGGCGCTGCGGCGCAACTGGCCAGCGGCGAATGGGCCACGGGCTTCGACCAGCGCGACGGTTTTACCGGCGCCTACGGTGCGGCGCGCGAGCGCTCCACCGGCAAGGACACGCAGAGCGGCCACTGGGAAATCGCCGGCGTGCCCGTCGAATTCGACTGGGGATATTTTCCCCGTACCACGCCATCGTTCCCCGCCGACCTGACCGACAAGCTCAAGGCCATGTCCGGCGTGCCGGGCTTCCTCGGTGACTGCCATGCCTCGGGCACGGACATCATCAACAAGCATGGCGATGAACACGTCGCCACCGGCAAGCTGATTATTTATACGTCGGGCGATTCGGTGATGCAGATCGCCGCGCATGAAGAATCGTTCGGCCTCGAGCGCCTGTACCAGGTATGCGAAATGGCCTTCAAGCTGGTCGAGCCGTACAACATCGGCCGCGTCATTGCCCGCCCGTTCACTGGCAGCAATGGCAACTACACGCGCACGTCCAACCGCCACGACTACGCCGTCGCGCCACCCGCGCCGACCCTGCTCGACCATGTGAAGAACGCGGGCGGTGAAGTCGTCGGCCTGGGCAAGATCAGCGACATTTTCGCTACCCAGGGTATCTCCAGAGTCGTCAAGGGCGTCGACAACATGGCGCTGTTCGAAGCGCTGCTGAAGACGGCCGATGAAGTGCAGGACAAGTCGCTCACCTTTGTGAACTTCGTCGACTTCGACCAGGCTTTCGGCCACCGCCGCAACGTCGAGGGCTATGCCGACGCGCTGCGCGAAATGGATGCGCGCCTGCCGGAATTCATGGCCAAGCTCAAGGAAGGCGACCTGGTCGTGATCACGGCCGACCATGGCTGCGACCCGACCTGGCACGGTTCCGACCACACCCGCGAACATATACCGATGATCTTCTTCGGCCCCGGCGTCGCCCCGCGCGCGCTGGGTATTTCCGAGACCTTCTCCGATATTGGCCAAACCCTCGCCAAGCACCTTGGCGTACCACCACTTGCTAATGGAACCAGCTTGTTATGACACTCATGCACCCCGAATTCAAGCGTAACGAGGCCGTCGGCCTCGACCTGGGCTGGATCAACCAGATCCGCGTCAACCGCGCCGCGACAGACCGCCGCGCGGCCAGCCTGGCGAACCGCCGCACCGTGAAAAAGGAATACCAGGCCGCCTGGCTGGTGAAAGCCATCCAGATGATCGACCTGACCACCCTGGGCGGCGACGATACGCCGGGCCGCGTGGAACGCCTGTGCATGAAGGCCATGCGCCCGCTGCGCGCCGACCTGATGGACGCACTGGGCTTGACGGAACTGAGCACCGGCGCCGTGTGCGTGTACCACGAGATGATCCAGCCGGCCGTGAAGGTCATCCAGGGCCGTTTGCCCATCGCTGCCGTGTCGACGGGTTTCCCGGCCGGCCTGACGAGCATGGAAACGAAGTTGCGCGAGATCGAACTGTCGGTCGCCGCCGGCGCTTCGGAGATCGATATCGTCATCACGCGCCAGCACGTCCTGAACGGCAACTGGCAAGTGCTGTACGACGAAATGCTCGCTTACCGCAAGGCTTGCGGCGAAGCGCACGTGAAGGCGATTCTCGCCACGGGCGACTTGCTGACCATGGAAAACGTGGCCAAGGCGTCGTGGGTCTGCATGATGGCAGGCGCCGATTTCATCAAGACTTCCACCGGCAAGGAGGGCGTGAACGCCACCATTCCCGTGGCCCTGACGATGGTGCGCACGATCCGCGAATACCACGAGCAGACGGGCTTCCAGGTGGGCTTCAAGCCGGCCGGCGGCGTCAGCTCGGCCAAGAGCGCGCTGCAATACCTGACCCTGATGAAGGAAGAACTGGGCAACGAATGGCTGCAGCCGCACCTGTTCCGCATCGGCGCTTCCAGCCTGCTGACCGACATCGAGCGCCAGCTTGAGCACTACGTCACCGGCAGCTACTCGGCCAATCATCGTCACGCACAACCTTAAAGAACAATCGTCATGCCAACAATTAACGAGATTCTCAATACTATGGACTACGGCCCTGCACCCGAAAGTCAAAAAGAAGCGCAGGCGTGGCTTGATGGCCACCAGCGCACATTCGGTTTGTTCATCGACAATGCCTGGAGCGAGCCTGCGGAACTGTTCGCCTCGACCAATCCTGCCGACGGCACGCAACTGGCGGAACTGACGCAAGCGAGCGATGCAGACGTGGAACGCGCCGTGGAAGCGGCGCGCCGCGCGCTGCCCGTATGGCAAGGCATGGGTGGCCACGGCCGCGCGAAAGTCATGTACGCGCTGGCCCGTCTGCTGCAAAAGCATTCGCGCCTGTTCGCCGTGCTGGAAACCCTGGATAACGGCAAGACCATCCGCGAAACGCGCGATATCGACCTGCCGCTGGCCGCGCGCCATTTCTATCATCACGCCGGCTGGGCGCAGCTGCAGTCGGAAGAATTCGCCGACTACCGCGCCGTGGGCGTGGTGGGCCAGATCGTGCCGTGGAATTTCCCCCTGCTGATGCTGTCGTGGAAAATCGCCCCGGCCCTGGCGGCCGGTAACACGGTCGTCTTCAAGCCGGCCGAATTCACGTCGCTGACCGCCATGCTGTTCGCCGAACTGTGCGTGCAGGCGGGCGTGCCGGCTGGCGTGGTCAATATCGTCACCGGCGACGGCCGCGTGGGCTCGGCCATCGTCAACCATCCTGGCGTCGACAAGATCGCGTTTACGGGTTCCACCGAAGTGGGCCGCCTCATTCGTGAAGCGACGGCCGGCAGCGGCAAGAAGCTGTCGCTGGAGCTGGGCGGCAAGTCGCCGTTCATCGTCTTTGAAGACGCTGACCTGGACGGCGCCGTGGAAGGCCTGGTCGATTCGATCTGGTTCAACCAGGGGCAAGTGTGCTGCGCCGGTTCGCGCCTGCTGGTGCAGGAATCGATCCAGGAGCGCTTCCTGAACAAGGTGCGCGCGCGCATGGAAAACCTGCGCCTCGGCTCGCCCCTGGACAAATCGATGGACGTGGGCGCGCTGGTCGACCCCGTGCAGCGCCAGCGCATCGCCGCGCTGGTTGATTCGGCCCGTGCCGAAGGCTGCGATGTATGGCAGCCGGCGTGCGAGTTGCCTGCCGACGGTTCGTGGTTCCCGCCCACCCTGATCACGGGCGCGTCGACCTCGGCCGCCGTGGCGCAGGCTGAGATCTTTGGCCCCGTGCTGGTGGCCATGAGCTTCCGCACGCCGCCTGAAGCGGTGCAACTGGCGAACAACACGGTGTACGGCCTGGCCGCCAGCGTGTGGACCGAGTCGATCAGCCTGGCGCTCGATATCGCTCCCGCCATCAAGGCTGGCGTGGTGTGGATCAACAGCGCGAATCAGTTCGACGCCGCATGCGGCTTCGGCGGCTACCGCGAATCGGGCTTCGGCCGCGAAGGCGGCCGCGAAGGCATGCTGGAATACATGACTGCCCTGGCCGAAGATGCGCGTCCGGCCTTGCCGGTGGTGGAAGCGAAAGCCAAGGGCAATGTGAAGCCGGCGGCAGCCGATCCGTTCGCCATCGACCGCACGGCCAAGATGTACATCGGCGGCAAGCAGGCGCGCCCTGACAGCGCCTACAGCACCCCCGTGTTCGGCGCGAATGGCACCCTGCTGGCCGAAGTGGGCGTGGGCAGCCGCAAGGATATCCGCAACGCCGTCGAAGCGGCCCATAAAGCGTCCGGCTGGACCGGCGCCACGGCGCACAACCGCGCGCAAGTGCTGTACTACATCGCTGAAAACCTGGCCGCGCGCGCCGACGAATTTGCCGCCCGCATCGCCGCCATGACGGGCAGTAAAAATCCTGAGAAGGAAGTACAGGCATCGATCGAACGCCTGTTCTACTACGCTGCCTGGGCCGACAAGTACGACGGCCTGGCGCACCAGCCGCCAACGAAAGGCATCACCGTGGCGCTGAACGAAGCGGTCGGCGTGATCGGCATCGTTTGCCCGAATGAAGCGCCTTTGCTCGGCTTCATTTCGCTGGTGGCGCCGGCCATCGCGCTGGGCAACCGCGTGGTGGTGGTGCCGTCGGAAGCGCATCCGCTCTCCGCGCTGGACCTGTACCAGGTGTTCGATACGTCCGACTTGCCAGGCGGCGTCGTCAACATCATCAGCGGCAACGCCGATGAACTGGCGCGCACCCTGGCCACGCACGCCGACATCGACGCCGTCTGGCGCCATGACGGTTCCGCTGAAGGTTGCGCGGAAGTCGAGCGCCTGTCGGCCGGCACCCTGAAGCGCACCTGGGTTGGCGGCGCGAAGGGCCGCGACTGGTACAGCGCCGCGCAAAGCGGCGGCCGTGCCGTGCTGGCGCATGCGTCGCAAGTGAAAAACGTGTGGATTCCTTACGGCGTCTGATAAGTCACCAGCGTTACAAAGCTGGGGTCAGATCCGCAGGGACTGGCCCCAGATCTCATGATTGGAGTTATTCCATGTTGTTAACCCAGGAAATCATTCGCAAGAAGCGCGACAAGGGCGTGCTGAGCGCCGAGGAAATCCAGTTTTTTGTGCGCGGCATTACTGACGGCAGCGTCAGCGAAGGCCAGATCGCGGCGCTGGGCATGGCCGTCTATTTCAACGACATGAACATGGACGAGCGCGTGGCGTTCACCCTGGCCATGCGCGATTCCGGCCAGGTGCTGGACTGGCGCTCGCTGAACCTGCCGGGCCCCATCGTCGACAAGCATTCGACGGGCGGCGTGGGCGATGTCGTCTCCCTGCTGCTGGGCCCCATGGTCGCCGCGTGCGGCGGCTACGTGCCGATGATCTCGGGCCGCGGCCTGGGCCACACTGGCGGCACGCTGGACAAGTTCGACGCCATTCCCGGCTATTGCACGGTGCCGGACAATGAACTGTTCCGCAAGGTGGTGCAGGAGATCGGCGTGGCCATCATCGGCCAGACGGCGCAGCTGGCGCCGGCCGACAAGCGTTTCTACAGCATCCGCGACGTCACCGCCACGGTGGAATCGGTGGCCATGATCACCGGCTCCATCCTGTCGAAGAAACTGTCGGCCGGCCTGGATGCGCTGGTGATGGACGTGAAAGTGGGCACGGGCGCCTTCATGCCGACCTACGACAAGTCGGTGGAACTGGCCGAAAGCATCGTCGCCGTCGGCAATGGCGCGGGCATGCAGACGTCGGCGATTTTGACGGACATGAACGAGTCGCTGGCGCCGTATGCGGGCAATGCGCTGGAAGTGCGCGGCGCCATGGATTACCTGACGGGCCGTTCGCGTCCCGCGCGCCTGCATGAAGTCACCCTGGCGCTGTGCGCCGAGATGCTGGTGCTGGGCGGCCTGGCTGCCACCGAAGAAGGAGCGCGCGTGAAATTGATGGCGGCCCTCGATTCGGGCGAAGCGGCCGAGCGCTTTTCGCGCATGGTGTCTGCCCTGGGCGGCCCGGCCGATCTGGTCGAACAACCGGACAAGCACCTGGAACAGGCACCATTCATCGTGCCGGCACCGGCGCTGTCTGCCGGCTTTGCCAACGTGCGCGATTGCCGCGCCATCGGTCTGGCCGTGGTGGCCCTGGGTGGTGGCCGCCGCCGTCCGACGGACAGCATCGATTTCGCTGTCGGCCTGACGGATCTCGTGGGCCTGGGCGAGCAGGTGGCTGTCGGCCAGCCGCTGGCCATGGTGCACGCGCGCACGGAAGCGGCGGCGCAGCAAGCCGTCAGGGAAATCCAGCAAGCGTACGCCATCAGCGCGGTGGCGCTGGCGGCCAATCCGGTGATTTACCGTACCATTCGACCGTAACTATTTTTAGCCCCAAAGCAGAGTCCGGGGTCGTACCCTGAGGGTACGACCCCAGCCCTTGCGGGTTTTACAGGTAAATAATCAAATGAACAACCAAGAACTGATCGCCGAAGCCAACGCTGGCCGCGAACTGGCCTACGCGCCATACTCGCGTTTCAAGGTGGGCGCGGCGCTGCTGTGCAAGGATGGCCGCGTCTTCCGCGGCTGTAACGTGGAAAACGCCGCGTATGGCCTGTGCAACTGCGCCGAACGCACGGCGTTTTTCAGCGCCATCGCGCATGGCTGCAAGCCGGGCGACTTTGCCAGGCTGGCCGTCACGGGCGACACGGCGGAACCGATCTCGCCATGCGGCGCCTGCCGCCAGGTGATCTTCGAGATGGGCGGCGCCGACCTGCCGGTGATCCTCACCAATCTGAAAAACGATGTCATGGAAGTGACGGCGGGCTGGCTGCTGCCGCACGGCTTCGGCAATTCCGACCTGGACATGAAGTAACAGGATCCGCTTGAACAAGACGATCGACATCCAGGCCGCCGTGGCGATTGCCGCGGCCGAAGCCATGGCAGCCAAGACGCAGGGGACCTTCGGCGTGGGCGGCGTGCTGCTCGATGGCGCCGGCAACGTGCTGCAATCGATGCACAACAACGTCGTGCGCCAGGGCCTGGTGTTCGACCCCACCGCGCATGGCGAGCGCCAGCTGGTGGATTGGTATTTCGCCGAACGGGCCAAGGGCACGCCCTTGCCGCCGCCGGGCGAACTGACCATCGTCACCTCGCTCGATCCGTGCTGCATGTGCACGGGGGCGATTTTGGCGGCCGGTTTCAACGTGGTGGTGGCCGCTCCCGACGTCAAGGCGGGCATCAATTACGATGGCAGCGCCAGTTTTACCGCCTTGCCGGCGCCGCTGCAGGCGCAGGCCGGCCGCAGCTTTTGCTATCCGGCCGTGCGTGGCGCCACCGAGTATGCGCGCCTGCCTTCCGGCGCCGCGCCCAAATCTTTTTTCATCGGCAAGAGCATCCACGAGGCGACGCAGGCACTGTGCTCGCTCGTGTTCGAGTCGACATCGGCGCAGGTGATGCAGTTGCTGAACGCCGGCGACGACGTGTACTTGCGCGATCCCGCCACCTTGCCGTCCGAGCATGCCGTGGTGCGCGCCCTGCGCCGCCGCTATCCTGATGCCCTCACTTACCGCTGCGCGCCGCATGCGCCGGATGCCGGCCTGGCGCCATTTTTGCAGGCGGCCATGGAGCAGGATGTGCGCGATGGCGGGCAGGGCGACGCGGCCGCCTTGCTCGATTCCTTTGGCAATCTGTTGTTGTGCATGCCGGGAAAATTGGCGCAGTCGGTCATCCGCACGCCATTCATGGAATGCACGCGCCAGTACGCGCAGCTGCGCTTTGAATTGATGGCGAACGCGGAGCCGGCGCTGCAGGATGAAATCAAAAGCTACCTGGGGCATCCCAAGCATGGCACCTTCGTGCTGGCCATCGGCCCGGACGACAGCGCCGCCAGCTTCATGACCCTGGGCGCCTACGGCTCCACCATGGAGGGGGCGCTGCCGGAAAATAATCCCGCGCAATTCCAGTATGTGCGCCCGGCCATGGATGAAGACGCGCTGCTGGCGCTGTGCGAGTCGATGCCGCCGTTGTACCGCAAGCTGATACGCATCCGGCCACGCCAGGTGGCGGACCATGCGTTGATCAGCGCACTCGGTTAGGCGTCGTCGTCCGGCAGGTTCTTCAGCAGGAAGTCGCGTACGTTTTCGCCCGCCACGCGGCGGATCTGCGCTTCCGACAGGCCAGCGTCGAGCAGCGCCTGCGTCAATCGCGGCAAGCCTGTCGCATCGATGGCCGTGGTGACGGCGCCGTCGAAGTCCGAGCCATAGGCCACGTGTTCGGCGCCGATCAGTTTGACCGTGTACTTGATGGCGCGCGCGATGGACGCCACGTCCTTGCCGCAGACGGCCGTGTTCCAGAAGCCGATGCCCACCAGGCCACCCTGGGCGGCGATGCGTTTCAACTGGCTGTCGCTGAGGTTGCGGCCGTTGGCGCAAGTGCCGCGCACGCCCGTGTGCGAGACCATCACGGGGCGTTTCGCCATCGTTAACACGTCGTCGATGGTGGCCGGCGAGGCGTGCGCCAGGTCGACGATCATCTTGCGCTGCTCCATGGCGCGAAGCCATTGCCGGCCCAGCGGCGTCAGGCCGCCTTTTTTCATGCCGTGCTGGGAACCGGAGAGTTCCGTATCGAAGAAATGCGTGGGCGCGGCCATGCGGAAGCCGGCCCGGTACAGGGTATCGAGGTTGTCCAGCTTGCCTTCGAGCGCATGCGCGCCTTCCAGCGTCAGCCAGCCGGCCAGCAGGGCGGGGTCTTTTTCGCGCGCGGCGATGAAGCTGCGCAGCTGGGCGCGGCTGCCGATCACCCGGACCTTGCCATGGCTCTTGGCCGCTTGCTGGCGCAGTTCGTCGGCCTGCCAGGTGGCGCGCGCCAGCAGGCTGTTCCAGGTAGCGGGCGGCAAGCCTTGTGCCACCACCAGGGCCGTGATGTTGTCAGTGTCACTGCCATTGCGCTCGATATTCATCTTGCGCGGCGTCTTGGTCACGACGGAAAAGGCTTGTAGCGCCACGTTGGCCCGTTGCAGGCGCGGGAAGTCGACATGCCCGCGCTGGCTGTCGCGGTTCAGGTTGCGTTGCCACAGCAGACTGTCCGCATGCAGGTCGGCGATCCACAGGCTCTGGTGCAGGGCCACGGTGGCTGCCGATGGCGCCTTGCCGGACGGAGGGTGGACACGGTTGAGGTGCTCGTCGACGAGGACGGGAGCGGACAGGAAACCGCCGATCAGCGCAAGGCTGGCGGCGGCGAGGGTACTGATAATCATTGTTCTCCGTTTTACCATGGATCGTAGGTGCCCAGGCTCCAGATATGGCCTTCCGGGTCGCGGCAGGTAAATCCCCGTCCGCCGTAATCTTCATCCTTGATGTCGAGCACGATCTCGGCGCCGGCTTCGCGCGCGCTGCGGTAGACGGCATCGGCATCGCTGACGACCAGGTAGCAGCTTTGCGTATTGGCGCCGCCGATGTCGCCAGGCAGTTTCATCAGGCGGCCATAGTCGCTGTCGAGGGCCGGTGCTACCATGACCATGCCATTGCCGAAGCTCAGTTGCGCATGGGCGACGCCACCGTTGCCGTCAGGCACGATCAATTGTTTTTCAAAGCCGAGCGCCTTGCACAGCCATTCAATGGCGGCGGGCGCGTCGCGGTAGCGCAGGCAGGGAATGGTCGTCGCTGCTGTAGCTTTTGCTGTCGTGGTCATCAGAAAACTCCTATGGCGGTGGGGGAGTAGCTTCGATCATGGATACTGCGTGGCGTTCCGTACCCATACCGTCCATCGGGATGGGTTTGATGCCTGTCAGTGCTGTGCCCATCCATAGTGCCATAGAACAATCATTGAACTCTTGCCACGACGCAAATTTTTATTGCGGCGACTGCTGCGAGCCCGGCGCTTTTTCGTCTGCGCCGGCATCATCGCTGTTGCTTGCCCATTTCAGCAGCATGACGAGGGCAAACAGCATGATGGCTAGCGGCAAGATGGTAATCAGGAACGCCAGGCCCAGGCAGCACGCCAGCAGCATGGGCCACGACATGGCCCGCAAGGCGGCCATGCCCTGGCGCGTGTAAGCGCACAGCTCGTTCCAGAAAGCGCTGAAGGAAGTGCTGCCCGGTGCCGAATTGATGTCTTTCATGCCGTTCTCCTGTCGTGTGGGTGCCGCTGCCGTATGCATGCTGGCGATGAGTCCACTATAGGCAGAACTATACTGCCGGGCCTCGCGTATGCGACGAATGGCAGGAATGGCGGACCGAACGGCGACAGGCCGGGACAAACGGTTACTCAAACACCTTGAGTTTCAGCTGGAAACTGAGGGCGCCATACAGGCGGTCCTTGTAGGAAGGCACGACGGCGATATTCACGCCCACGCGCTGGTATTCATAGCTGATGGTGGGGACCAGGGCCGGGAACCAACCGCCATCGCGCATCTTCGGATAGCCGCTGAAGCCGCCAACGACGGCGCCGACGCGCAGCGGGCCTACCTTGATCGGCTGGTAGTACACGCCCAGGTAGTTCGAGTAGGCACGGTCGCTATTGTAGAAGCGGCCCGCCGTGACCGACGCGACCGTGGAAAAGCGGTATTCGGCGCCCAGGCCCGGATTGCTGTCATTCAGGTTCTTGTCGCGCTGAAAGTGATACGAATAAAAGCCCGCGTTGAGCCAGGTTTCGCTCAGCGGCTGGTTATCGATCATGTTCACAACATCGGCGTGTGCGCCGCAGGCATATGCCAGCATCAGTGCGCCTAGGGACAATCGTTTCATGCGTGCTTCATCCTTATGATTTCGTATTCTGTGGCCTGGCCTGGCCTGGCGCTGCCGCGATCGTATCACCAAGTTGGCTGCGCTTCTAAGCAATATTGAAAGAGCAGAACAAACGGCTGTTTTCCCATCTGTTCAAAGCGCCATCCGGATGGCTAAGGCCTTCTCCGGGCAGCGACAGGAAAACAATTTCCATTATGCAACTATGTTTTCATAATTGTTACAAAAGTTGTTGATTTACGACATCTCAAATCAAATAGATATGATATTCTGGCGTCAAGTTAATTTTCTTTTTGGAAATAAAAATGCCAAGCATGCCTAAATTGCCACTCCTTCTCGTTCTGTCGACCGTGTTCGCTGCCGGCGCCGCGCAAGCCGGTGTTGTCGATCTGGGTATCGGTGGCGCCAATTTGTATTCCCTGAGCAACTTCAGCGCGTCCGGCAGCGATGTCGAAGGCGGCGTGCTGGTTGCCGGTAACCTGTCCGCGTCGAGCTATTCGATTAATGACAAGAACAAGGACGCCTACGTCACGCACGGTAATACCGGCTATGCGCTGGTGGTTGGCGGCAACCTGAACTACAGCTCCGGTTCGATCAAGAACGGCAACTATTTTGTGGGTGGCAGCACGACGACGAGCAGCGTGGGCCTGAACACGGCGACCAAGACCACGGCGTCGCCCGTATCGTTTGCCTCCACCTCGGCCCAACTGAAAAGCACCTCGACCTCGCTGGCGAAAGTGGCGTCCACGGGCAGCAGCTCCGTGGCCTACGGCGGCATGACCCTGAAGGGCGGCACGGGTAGCGTGCAAGTGTTCGATCTGACTTCCGCGGCGTTGGGCTCGGTGAATAACTTCAAGTTCAGCAACCTGCACACGAACGACACCCTGATCCTCAATATCAGCGGCAAGAATGTGAACCTGTCCGGCGGCTACGGCGATTTCAGCAAATACAATGTGCTGTACAACTTCTATGAAGCGCAAAACATCACCTTGAACGGTGTGGGCCTGTATGGCAGCATTCTGGCGCCACTGGCGACCCTGGCCGGCGGCAATGGCCAGATCAACGGCAACGTGGTGGTGGGTAACTGGGCTTCGAACATCCAGGTCAACGCCAACCATTATTTCAACGTCACCAACGTGGCCGGTTATGTTTCGGCCGTGCCGGAACCGGAAACCTATGCGATGTTGTTGGCAGGCCTGGGCCTGGTTGGCTTCATGGCGCGCCGCCGCAAGGGCAAGACGGCAGCATAAGCGTTTGCGCTGTTCAGGAAACCGCCTTGCAAGGCGGTTTTTTTTCGCCTGCGGGCGGCATGGACACGGCCGCCAGTACCATGTGCGCGATCAGGATTTCCGCATCCTCGTAATCCTTGCGCGTGAGCTGCTTGCGCTCCAGCACCAGGGCCATCTGCGCTGAAAAATCCGCATACGATTGCGTCATGGCCCAGATGGCGAACATCAGGTGCGTGGCGTTGACGGGCGCGATCCTGCCGGCCGCGATCCAGGCTTCGAAGACGGCGATATCCTTGCGCAGCAGGGGCACGACCCGGTCGCGTATCTGCGCGCCGTACAGGGGGGCGCCATTGATCACTTCCAGCGCATACACGCGCGAAGCCCACGGCTGTTCGCGCGAAAAACGCAGCTTGGCGCCGATGTAGGCGCGCAGCACGTCGCGCGGCTCGTCGTGTTCATTGGCCAGCGACTCCATGCGCGCCAGCCAGTCGTCGAGCACATCGTCGAGCACGCGCTGGTACAGCAGCTGCTTGGACGGGAAGTAATACATCAGGTTTTGCTTCGACAGGCCGGCCCGTTCGGCGATGGTGGCGATCGACGCGCCCTCATAGCCGCTTTCCGCGAACGCGCGCACGGCTTGTTCCAGGATGTCCGCTTCCAGGCGGTCGCGGTTTTGCAGGCGCCGCCCGCCGGCATTTTTTACGGGAAGGGTAGGGGATTTTTCGCTGGCCATGGCAGGTTCTTTAGCGTGGGCGGATCGATTGCAGGAACGCTTGCAGCACGGGGGTATCGGTGTAGGCCACGTTGAAGCGGAACCACACTGTCTCGGGCGCGCGCAGCATGAAAAATTCGTTCGGCGAGAGCAGGATGCCGGCCTTCAAGGCCATGTCGGCGATGATCTTGCCATTCCATTCCGGCGTTTGCACGTCGGGCCAGCCGGCGCTGACGAACATGCCGCCGCGGGGCCGTGCCACGGGCGCCATGCCCGCCTGCGCCAGGCAGTCGATGCTGCGCTCGCGGGCCGCATTGAGCTGCGCCACCAGCCGCTCGACCATCCGCTTGTAGGGCCGCGCGGAGATGGCGTGGTAGACGGCGCGCTCGTTGATTTCCGACGTCGTCAGTCCCGCCAGCATTTTCACGCGTACCAGTTCGGCCACCAGCGAAGGCGAGGCGCAAATCGACCCCACGCGCAGCACGGGCGACAGGGTCTTGGAAAAGCTGCCCACGCGGATCACGCGGCGCAAGCCATCCATGGCCGCCAGCGATGCGTCGCCGCGTGCCGCCAGTTCGCGGTAGATATCGTCTTCCACCAGCCAGAAATCGAATTGCTCGGCCAGCGCCAGCAGCCGGTGCGTCTGCGCCTGGCTGAGCGAGGTGCCGAGCGGGTTTTGCAGCACCGTGTTGACGAACATCAGCTTGGGCTGGGTGCGCGCGGCCTCGCTGGCCAGCGCATCGAGGTCGAGGCCCGCCTCGCCGCGGCTGATGCCGACGGGGATGCAGCCGTGGTGGCGGATCAGCGACTGCAGATTGCTGTAGCCGGGGTCTTCCACCAGCACCGTGTCGCCCGGCTTGGTCAGGCTGCGCAGGATCAAATCGAAGGCATGCGTGGCGCCATGCGTCAGCAAGACCTGGTCCGGCTCCACCTGAAACAGTTCTTCCGACAGGCTGGTGGCCAGGTGCTGGCGCAGCGAGGGAAAACCGAGAGGATGGCCATAGCCGCGCAGCCTGTTGGCGGGAATGCGCATGGCCTGGCGCACGGCATCGAGCACGGTCGCTTCGCCATACATCTCGGGCGGCAGCCAGCCCGCACCCACGGGCAGGGCATCGGACACGCCCGAATACAGGTCCGGCGTGAGGGCATCGATGGCGGTGGGACTCGCGTGTACGGCCGCCTGCGGCGAGGCGGCGACATCGTGGCGCGCGACGAAATAGCCGGAACCGCGGCGCGACGACAGCAAGCCCAGGTTGACCAGGCGGTCGTACGATTCGACGACGGTAAACGTCGACACGCCATTGCAGCGGGCGAACTGGCGCACGGACGGCATGCGCGTGCCGATGCGCAGGGCGCGGCTGCCCACCATGACGCTGATGGCGATGACGATCTGCTCGACGAGGCCGCCCTTTTTCTGGCGGTCGATGTCCAGCACGGGCCAGCCGCTTGCTTGCTCGGGGGCATCGTCTGTGCTGTCGCTGTGCTTCACGGTGGCTCCTTATGCTGCCTTGCACAAAACTGTAGTGGTTTTCCGCCCTGTACGGTTGGGGTACTTTGCCGTTTGTGTATCTGTGCCATTGGGGATGGCCTGTCTATTATTACATCAGCTTTTTGCCAACTGGTAAATTATTTTACGCTTCGTCAAAAACGATCCTGGCCCCGCGCCAGCCCATCCCAAGGAGAAGGTCATGAACGAAACAAGGCCGGAATCGATGTCGGCATTCTGGATGCCGTTTACGAACAACCGTGATTTCAAGGCCAACCCGCGCCTGCTCGTGTCGGCTGAAGGCATGTATTACAAGGACGTCGATGGCAACGCCATCCTCGATGGCACGGCCGGCCTGTGGTGCGTGCCGTGCGGCCATGCGCAGCCGAAAATCGTCGCTGCCATCCGCGAGATGGTGGGCCAGCTGGACTTCGCGCCGACCTTTCAGATGGGCCATCCGGCCGCTTTCGACCTGGCGGAAAAGCTGATGGACTACACGGGCCACAAGTTCGGCCACGTGTTTTATACGAACTCCGGTTCCGAAGCGGTCGACACGGCGTTGAAGATCGCGCTGGCCTATCACCGGGCGCGCGGCGAGGGCGCGCGCACCCGTCTGATCGGCCGCGAACGCGGTTACCACGGCGTGGGCTTTGGCGGCATTTCCGTGGGCGGCATCGGCGGCAACCGCAAGACCTTCGGTCCCCTGCTGTCGGGCGTGGACCACCTGCCGCACACGCATAACCTGGACAAGAACGCCTACACGGTGGGCGAGCCCGAATACGGCACCCACCTGGCCGATGAACTGGAACGCATCGTCGCCCTGCACGACGCCTCGACGATTGCCGCCGTCATCGTCGAACCGGTGGCCGGTTCCACGGGTGTGCTGATCCCGCCGAAAGGCTATCTGAAACGCTTGCGCGAACTGTGCACCAAGCACGGCATCCTGCTGATCTTCGATGAGGTGATCACTGGTTTCGGCCGCATGACGACGCCGTTCGCTGCCGACTATTTCGATGTCGAGCCGGACCTGATGACGACGGCCAAGGGCCTGACCAATGGCATGGTGCCCATGGGCGCCGTGTTCAGCAAACAATACATCCACGACGCCTTCATGGACGCGCCGGCCGGCATCGAACTGTTCCACGGCTACACGTATTCCGGCCACCCGCTGGCTTGCGCCGCCTCGCTGGCGACCCTGCAAGTGTTCGAGGAACAGGACATCCTGGGCCATGCTAAAGCGATGCAGGCGTATTGGAGCGACGCCGTGCATTCCCTGAAGGGCCTGCCGCACGTGATCGACTTGCGCAGCATAGGCCTGATCGCCGGCATCGAGCTCGATCCCATCGCCGGCAAACCCGGCACGCGCGCCTTCAACGCCTTCAAGCAGGCGTTCGCCGACGGCGTGCTGATACGCACGACCGGCGACATCATCGCCCTGTCGCCGCCGCTGGTGCTGGAAAAACAGCATGTCGACGAGCTGTTTGGCAAGCTGGCCAAGGTACTCAAAAATCTTGATTGAACTGTGACCCCAAGCAAAACCTGGGGTCGGACCCTGAGGGGCCGACCCCGGCACTTGTTTTTGGGTTTGAAAAAGGAACACCATGAACACTCTCGACACCATCACCCACTTCATCAACGGCGCCAAAGTCGACACCCAGAGCGGCCGCTATGGCGACGTGTATAACCCCGCGCTCGGTGAACCCGTCGCCCGGGTCGTGCTGGGCACCGTGGCAGACGTGGACGCGGCCGTGCAGGCGGCCGCCGCCGCCTTTCCTTCCTGGTCGGCCACGCCGCCCCTGACGCGCGCGCGGGTGCTGTTCCGCTACCTGCAACTGTGCCAGCAGCACACGGACGACTTTGCCGCCATGCTCACGCGCGAGCATGGCAAGACCTTTGCCGATGCGCAGGGCGAGGTGGCGCGCGGCATCGAGATGGTGGAATTTGCCGTCGGCATTCCGCAATTGTTAAAGGGCGAATTCACGGACCAGATTTCGCGCGGCATCGATGCCTGGTCCATGCGCCAGGCGCTCGGCGTGGTGGCCGGCATCACGCCGTTCAATTTCCCCGTGATGGTGCCGATGTGGATGTTCCCCGTTGCCATCGCCTGCGGCAATACCTTCGTCCTGAAACCGTCCGAGCGCGATCCGTCCGCCTCCCTGCTGCACGCGAAACTGCTGAAAGAAGCGGGCTTGCCCGACGGCGTCTTCAACGTGGTACAGGGAGACAAGGTCACGGTCGATGCCTTGCTCGACCATCCGGTCGTGCAGGCGATCAGCTTTGTCGGCTCCACGCCGATCGCCGAATACATCTATGCGCGCGGCAGCGCCAGCGGCAAGCGCGTGCAGGCGCTGGGCGGCGCGAAGAACCACATGGTGGTGATGCCCGACGCGGACATGGACATGACGGTCGATGCGCTGATCGGCGCGGCCTACGGTTCGGCGGGCGAGCGCTGCATGGCCATCTCGGTGGTGGTGGCCGTGGGCGACGCGGGCGACAAATTGATCGATGCACTGGCATCGCGCACGGCCGCACTGAAAGTGCGCGACGGCATGGCCGATGGTGCGGAAATGGGACCGGTGGTGTCCTTGGCCGCGAAGCAGCGCATCGAAAAACTCATCGCATCGGGTGTGGAGCAGGGCGCAACTTTGGTGGTCGATGGCCGCAACCATGTGGTGCCGGGACGCGAGAATGGCTTCTTTGTCGGCGGTACTTTATTTGACCATGTGACGCGCGACATGAGCATCTACAAGGAAGAGATTTTCGGCCCCGTGCTGTGCGTGCTCCGGTGTCCTGACGTGGTGCATGCGGTGGAGCTGATCAACGCCAACGAGTATGGCAACGGCGTGGCCATTTACACGCGCGACGGCGGCGTAGCGCGTGAATTCGTGCGCCAGATCCAGGTCGGCATGGTGGGCGTCAACATCCCCTTGCCCGTGCCGATGGCCTTCAACAGCTTTGGCGGCTGGAAGCGCAGCATGTTCGGCGACCACCACGCCTATGGCCCCGAAGGCGTGCGTTTCTACACGCGGCACAAGGCCGTGATGCAGCGCTGGCCGAATACGGCAAGCGCTGGTGTGGAATTTGCTTTTCCCCAGATGAAGTAAAGGTTTCAAACTACAAGCCGGCCGCACATAACAAGAGGAATACGCGATGATCGAGTCTTTGAACTATTTGCCGCATCCCGCCCTGCCCAACGAGGAACTGGCAGGCCATTTCACCGACCTGGCGCCTCCCTTGAGCGCGCGCCAGGCGGCCATCGAAAGCGCCCGCTGCCTGTACTGCTATGACGCGCCGTGCAGCCGCATCTGTCCGTCGGAAATCGACGTGGCCAGCTTCATCCGTAATATCCACGACAAGAACATCAACGGTGCCGCGGCAGGCATTCTGAAACAGAACATCCTGGGCGGCAGCTGCGCCCGCGTCTGTCCCACGGAAATCCTGTGTGAAGATGTCTGCGTGCGCAACCACGACGCGGAGGGGCAGCCCGTCAAGATCGGCCTCTTGCAGCGCTACGCCGTCGACCACATGCATTTCGCAAGCCACCCGTTCAAACGGGCTGCAAGCACCGGCAAGACGATAGCCATCGTCGGCGCGGGGCCGGCGGGCCTGTCGTGCGCGCACCGCCTGGCCATGCTGGGCCACGACGTGGTGATCTTTGAAAAGGAAGGCAAGGCAGGTGGCCTGAATGAGTACGGCATCGCCAAATACAAGCTGACGGACGATTTCGCGCAAAAGGAAATCGACTTCCTGCTGGATATCGGCGGTATCGAGATCCGATGTCGCCAGGCGCTGGGCGAGAACCTGCAACTGCGCGACTTGCACGCGCAGTATGACGCCGTGTTCCTCGGCCTGGGCCTGGGCGCCAGCCGCAAGCTAGGTCTGACAGGCGAGGACGCACCGGGCTTGCTGGCCGCCGTCGATTACATCGCCGCGCTGCGCCAGGCCAACGACCTGGCCGCGCTGCCCGTGCCGAAACGGGCGATTGTGATTGGCGCCGGCAATACGGCCATCGACATGGCCGTGCAGATTCAAAGGCTCGGCGCCGAGGAAGTCACCCTCGTCTACCGGCGCGGTTTCGACGCCATGACGGCCACCCACCATGAACAGGAGATTGCCAAGGCCAACCAGGTGCGCATGCTGACGTGGGCCCAGCCGCAGCAGGTGCTGCTCGATACTGACGGCAAGGTCGCCGGCATGCGTTTCGAGAAGACGCGCATGCAGGGCACGCGTTTGGCGGGGACGGGTGAAACGTTCGACGTGGCGGCCGACGCCATCTTCAAGGCCATCGGCCAGAGCCTCGACACCGACGTGCTGCATGATCCGATGGCGTCGCTGCTGCAGCGCGAAGGCGACAAGATCGCCGTCGATGCGGGTTTTCGCACGGTGCTGCCGGGGATCTACGCGGGTGGCGACTGCGTGGCGCCGGGGCAGGACCTGACGGTGCAAGCCGTCCAGCATGGCAAGCTGGCCGCACTGGCCATCCATTCCGATTTGTTGAATAAAGTGGAGGCTGCATAATGGCTGATCTCAGCATCGAATTTTGCGGCATCAAGGCGCCGAATCCCTTCTGGCTGGCGTCCGCACCGCCGACCGACAAGGCCTACAACGTGGTGCGCGCCTTCGAGGCGGGTTGGGGCGGCGTCGTGTGGAAAACCCTGGGTGAAGACCCTGCTGCCGTCAACGTCTCGTCGCGCTACTCGGCCCTGTATGGCAAGAACCGCGAAGTGGTCGGTTTCAATAACATCGAGCTGATCACCGACCGCTCGCTGGAGATCAACCTGCGCGAGATCACGCAGGTGAAAAAGGATTGGCCCGACCGCGCCATGATCGTCTCCCTGATGCTGCCCTGCGAAGAGCACTATTGGGCCGACATCCTGCCCAAGGTCGAGGCGACAGGGGCGGATGGCATCGAGCTTAATTTCGGCTGCCCGCACGGCATGCCGGAGCGGGGCATGGGCGCGGCCGTGGGCCAGGTGCCCGAGTACGTGCAGATGGTGACCGCCTGGTGCAAGAAGCACAGCCGTCTTCCCGTCATCGTCAAGCTCACGCCCAACATCACGGACGTGCGCATGCCGGCGCGCGCGGCCAAGGCGGGCGGCGCGGACGCCGTCTCGCTGATCAACACCATCAATTCCATCACCTCGCTGGACCTGGACCGCATGGTGGCCTTGCCGATTGTCGGTGGCGCCAGCACGCACGGCGGCTATTGCGGGTCCGCCGTCAAACCGATCGCCCTGAACATGGTGGCGGAAATCGCCCGCGATCCGCAGACGCGCGGCTTGCCCATTTCCGGCATCGGCGGCATCGGCAACTGGCGCGACGCGGCCGAATTCCTCGCCCTGGGCGCGGGCTGCGTGCAGGTGTGCACGGCCGCCATGTTGCATGGCTTCCGCATCGTCGAAGAGATGAAGGATGGCCTGTCGCGCTGGATGGACGAGAAGGGCTACGAGCGCATCAGCGACTTTTCCGGCAAGGCCGTGGCCAACACGACGGACTGGAAATACCTGGACATGAATTACCAGGTCATCGCGCAGATCAACCAGGACGACTGCATCAAATGCGGCAAGTGCTACGTGGCTTGCGAAGACACATCGCACCAGTCGATTGCGCAACTGATCGACGCCGCCGGCACGCGCACGTATGAGGTGATCAAGGAGGAATGCGTGGGCTGCAACCTGTGCGAAATCACCTGTCCGGTGCAGGGCTGCATCACGATGGTGCCGCAAGCCACGGGCAAGCCGTACATGAACTGGACGCAGGATCCGCGAAATCCAAGAGCGCTGGCGGAGACGGCATAGGGCACGGTTATTGCGTGCGTTTATTTTTATAAACAGCGGCGCGTCTTTGCAGTAAGCTAGATTACTTAAAAGCCGAGCCGTTTCCACACTGCCGTATCCCTGGCGTCCTCGCTACGCCAGCGGTCTAACCGATGGAGCAACCCTGTGAACCACGACTATTCAGGCAACACGCAACTCTGGAATGAAGACCTGGCGCCCACCACGGCGGCACAGCGTACCTGGCGCTGGTATCACTTCGCCGCGCTGTGGGTCGGCATGGTGATGTGCATTCCCGCCTACACCCTGTCGGCCAGCCTGATCGACAGCGGCATGTCCGGTTACCAGGCCGTGCTCACGGTGTTTCTCGCCAATGCCATCGTGCTCCTGCCGATGCTGCTGATCGGCCATGCGGGCACCAAGTACGGCATCCCGTATGCCGTGCTGGCGCGTGCCTCGTTCGGCACCATGGGCGCGCGGTTGCCGGCCCTGATGCGCGCCATCGTCGCCTGCGGCTGGTATGGCATCCAGACCTGGTTCGGCGGGCAGATGATCTATACCCTGATGGGCGTGCTGGTAGGCCATGAACTGGGCGGCGAGAAGATCGCGGGCCTGGGCATCAACGGCAGCCAGCTATTGTGCTTCCTGGCTTTCTGGGCCATCCAGTTCTATTACATCCTGCATGGCATGGAGTCGATCCGCAAACTCGAAACTTACACCGCGCCGCTGAAAATCCTCATCTGCTTCGTACTGCTGTACTGGGTGCACAGCAAGGCCGGCGGCGTGGCCAGCCTGCTGGACCAGCCATCGCAATTCATCCCCGGCGGTAAAAAGGCGGGCCAGTTCTGGAGCGTCTTCTGGCCGTCGCTGACGGCCATGGTGGGTTTCTGGGCCACCCTGGCCTTGAACATCCCCGACTTCACGCGCTTTGCCAAGACGCAGCGCGACCAGGTGATCGGCCAGTCGATCGGCTTGCCGGTGCCTATGGGATTGCTGGCCATGCTGGCCGTGATCGTCACTGCCGGCTCCGTCGTCATGTACGGCAAGGCCATCTGGGACCCGGTCGACCTGGCCAGCCGCATGACGGGCGCCGCCGTGCTGATCGCCTTGATCATCCTCCTGATCGACACGGTCAGCGTCAACCTGGCTGCCAACCTGGTGGGCCCGGCGTACGACTTTTCCTCGCTGGCACCGAAGCAGATTTCCTACAAGATGGGCGGCTACATCACGGCTTTCATCGCCATCGTCATGATGCCGTGGAAGGTGCTCGAATCGACGCAGGGCTATATCTTCACATGGCTGATCGGCTACTCGGCCCTGCTGGGCCCCATCGCCGGCATCCTCATCGTCGACTATTATTTTGTGCGCAAGACGCAGCTCGACGTCAGGCAGCTGTACCGCGACGACGGCGTCTACTCGTATGGCAATGGCTGGAATATGGCGGCGCTGATCGCCTTTGTCATCGCCGTGCTGCCGAATATCCCGGGCTTTTTGAACGCGGCCTTTCCCACGGCGTTTCCCGACGTGGCCGAAGGCTTTAAAACCATCTACACCTACGCCTGGTTCGTGGGCGTGGCCATCGCCGCCGTCGTGTACGGCGTCATGATGAAGGGTAAGGCCGTGGCGCACGTGCAGCAGGCGCCGCAGTCGTAATCACAAAGGAGACAAGATGGCTACACTGATACGTGGCGGTACCGTCGTCAACGCCGACCGCGCATTCCGCGCCGATGTGCTGATTGAGGGCGACACCATCGCCGCCGTCGGCGAGAACCTTTTGGCACCCGCCGGCGCCACGGTAATCGACGCGGGCGGCCTGTACGTGATGCCGGGCGGGATCGACACGCACACACACATGAACCTGCCCTTCATGGGCACCGTGACGTCCGACGATTTTTTCACGGGCACGGCGGCGGGACTGGCCGGCGGCACCACCACCATCATGGACTTCGTCATCCCGGCACCCAAGCAATCCTTGATCGAGGCCTATCACCAGTGGCGTGTATGGTCGGCCAAGGCGGCTGGCGACTACACCTTCCATGTGGCGATCACATGGTGGAGCGAGCAGGTACATGAAGAGATGGGCACCCTCGTGCGCGAGCATGGCGTGAACAGCTTCAAGCACTTCATGGCGTATAAAAACGCCATCATGGCCGACGATGAAACCCTGGTGAAAAGTTTTACCCGTTCGCTGGAACTGGGGGCGCTGCCCACCGTGCATGCGGAAAACGGCGAGCTGGTTTTTCAATTGCAGCAAGCTTTGCTCAAGAAGGGGATTACCGGGCCGCAGGCGCATCCGCGGTCGCGCCCGCCGGCCGTGGAAGCGGAGGCCGCCAACCGCGCCATCGCAATTGCCAACGTACTCAATACCCCCGTGTACATCGTGCACGTTTCGTGCGCCGAGTCGCTCGACGCCATCACGCGGGCGCGCGCCAATGGCCAGCGCGTGTATGGCGAAGCGCTGGCGGGCCACCTGGTGATCGACGACAGCGTCTACCAGAGCGACGATTTCGACTACGTGGCGGGCCACGTCATGAGCCCGCCGTTTCGCGGCAAGCACCATCAATCGGCGCTGTGGCACGGCCTGCAAAGCGGCAACCTGCAGACGACGGCCACCGACCACTGCACCTTTTGCGCCGAACAGAAGGCGGCGGGCAAGCAGGACTTTACGCGCATCCCGAACGGTTGCGGCGGCGTAGAGGAACGCATGGCCGTCGTGTGGGACGCCGGCGTCAATTCCGGCATGCTGACGCCCTCCGAATTCGTCAAGGTGAGCTCCACCAATGCGGCGCAGATCTTCAATATGTATCCGCGCAAGGGCGTCATCGCCGCTGGCAGCGATGCCGACATCGTGCTGTGGGACCCGCAGGGCACGCGCACCATTTCCGCCGCCACGCAGTTCGCCAAGGGAGGCTTCAACGTCTTCGAAGGGCGCACCGTGCGCGGCATCCCCAGCACCACGATTGCCGCCGGCAAGGTGGTCTTCCACCAGGGCGAACTGACGGCCGTCGAAGGGGCGGGGCGCTATGTCGAACGGCCCGCCTTTTCCGTTACCACCGCATAAGGAGTTGACGATGGATGAATTGCGTATCAATGGCGAGCGCCTGTGGGCAGCCCTGATGGAGCTGGCGCAGATCGGCGCGACAGCGAAGGGCGGCGTCAAGCGCCTGGCCCTGACGGACCTGGACAAGCAGGGCCGCGACCTGGTGGTGGGATGGGGCCGCGAAGCGGGCATGAGCATCACGATCGACCAGATCGGCAATGTCTTCATGCGCCGCGACGGCGCCGACAACAGCCTGCCGCCCGTGATGACGGGCAGCCATATCGACACGCAACCCACGGGTGGCAAGTTCGATGGCAATTACGGCGTGCTGGCGGGCCTGGAAGTGGTGCGCACCCTGAACGACTTGAAAATCAAGACGCAGGCGCCCATCGAGGTGGCCTTCTGGACCAACGAGGAGGGTTCGCGCTTCGTGCCCGTGATGATGGGTTCCGGCGTATTTTGCGGCGCCTTCTCGCTGGAGACGGCGTATGCGGCCAAGGATACCGAGGGGAAAACCGTGGGCGAGGAACTGGCGCGCATCGGCTACAAAGGCGAGCAGGTGCCGGGAAACCATCCCATCGGCGCCTATTTTGAAACGCATATCGAGCAGGGACCCGTGCTGGAAGACGCCGATAAAGTCATTGGCGTGGTACCGGCCGTGATGGGCCTGTCGTGGTACGACTGCGTGGTAACGGGCATGGAAGCGCATGCTGGCCCCACCCCCATGGGATTGCGCAAGGATGCGCTGCAGGTGGCCACGACGATCATGCAGGAAGTGGTGGCGATTGCCAACCGCTACCCGCCGTATGGCCGCGGCACGGTGGGCATGGTGCAGGTCTTCCCGAACAGCCGTAACGTGATCCCCGGCGAAGTCACATTCAGCATCGACCTGCGCAATGTGAACGACGAACTGCTCAACACCATGCATGGCGAGATCACGGCCTTCATCGATGCCACGCGTATTGCTACGGGACTGGATATATCTCTTGAACGTGTTTCCTATTACCCGCCATGCCCGTTCCATCCGGACTGCGTGGGCGCCGTGCGCAACGCCACGGAAAAGCTGGGCTACTCGGTGATGGACGTGGTGTCCGGCGCCGGACACGATGCCATCTACGCGGCCCGGCTGGCGCCGGCCGGCATGATCTTCGTGCCGTGCAAGGATGGCATCAGCCACAATGAAATCGAAGACGCCAAGCCCGAGCACCTGGAAGCGGGCTGCAATGTCCTGCTGCACGCGATGCTGGAGCGGGCCGTGGCCGTGTAGCTCCACCGGCCCATGCCCGCTTCAGGGCTTGGGCTGGAAGTTGCGCAGGAACGCCAGCAGCGCGCGCGCCGCGATGTCGGCGTCGTCCGCCGTCATGGTTTCCAGTGGGTTGTGGC
Source organism: Janthinobacterium lividum (assembly GCF_034424625.1). Classification (NCBI taxonomy): domain Bacteria; kingdom Pseudomonadati; phylum Pseudomonadota; class Betaproteobacteria; order Burkholderiales; family Oxalobacteraceae; genus Janthinobacterium; species Janthinobacterium lividum. The sequence continues at coordinate 1,356,275 of NZ_CP139976.1, forward strand.
TGATGCCGCCATTGCCGCAGCGGGTAAACAGCATGGCCACGTCGGTGATGGCGGCCATGGCCATGGCGTCGTGGCCGGCGCCAGACAGCAGCGCATACGGTTCGATGCCGACCGATTCCACGGCCTGCGCCAGCTGCGCCATCAGCCATGGCGCGCATGGCGCGGCACGCGCCGACAGCAGCAGTTCCAGCTGATAGTCGATCTGGCGCCGCGCGCAGATGGCGGCGATGCCATCGAGAATATCGTCAACGGCCGCCTGGCGTACCGCGTCAACGGCCGCGCGGATGTCGAGCGACAGGGTGCAGGCGCCGGCGATCACGTTGACGGAGCCGTTGGGCACGTGCAGCTGCCCTACCGTGCCCACCAGCGCCTCGCCCTGGTTGCAGCGCTGTTCCACCAGCAGGATGATTTCGGCTGCCGCGCTGGCGGCATCCTTGCGCATGGTCATGGGTGTGGTGCCCGCGTGGCTGGCCACGCCGCCAAGATTGACCAGGTAGCGCGAGCTGCCGGCAATCGCCGTGACGATCCCCAGCGGCAGGTCGCGTTCCAGCAGTACGGGACCCTGCTCGATATGCACTTCCACATAACCGAGCAAGTCGGCGGGATCGCGCGCGATGGCGCCGATGGCGCTTGCCTCGTGGCCGGCGGCGGCCAGCGCGTCGCGCATGCTCAAGCCATCCGCATCCACCTGTTCCAGCAGCGATACGTCGAACTTGCCCGTGACAGCCGTGCTGCCCAAAAACGTGCTCTTGAAGCGCACGCCTTCTTCCTCGGCGAAGCCGACGATCTCGAAGTGGAACGGCAGTTTTTCGCCCCGCTCATGCAGGTGGCGCACGACGGCGATGGGCAGCACGATGCCCAGGCGGCCATCGTACTTGCCGCCGTTGCGCACCGTGTCGTAATGCGATCCCGTCATCAGGGTTTTTGCGTCGGGCGCGTCGGACAGATAGCGCCCGACGACATTGCCGACGGCGTCGATGTGCACCTGCATGCCCGCATCCCGCATCCATTCGGCCAGCTGCGCGGCCGTTTTCTGGTGCGCCGGCGTCAGGTAGGCGCACGTCAGGTTGTAATCGCTGTCGCTCCAGGCCGCCAGCGTTTCGGCCTGCTGCATGATGGCCGGGCCGAAGTCCAGGCGCACGTCGAACAAGTCGTTCAGGCGCAGCTCGGCGATGCGCTTGATCTGCCGCAGCGACTCGGCCAGTTCATCGGCGCGCCGGTTTTTCAGGCGCCGCGCAAACGTGGCGATGATGTCCTGGCGCGTCAAGCCTTCGCCCGTCGGGCCCTTGACGGCCAGGATGAAGGGAAAGCCGAACTTGGCGTTGTAGTCGTCGTTCAGGCGCTGCAGGGTGGCGAATTCATCGGCGCTGCACAGGTTCAGGCCGGACTTGGCCTGCTCGCGCGTCGATTCCGCCGTCAGCTGCCCTGCGATGGCGGCCTTGCCGGCCAGCTCCGGGTGGGCGCGTATCAGCCCCAGCTGCTCTTCGGGCGAGGCATGCGCCAGCACGCGCTGCAGCTCCGTCTTGAGTGCCGTCAGGCTGGCAAACGGCCGGGCGGGGGCCGCGCGCTGGGCGATCCAGGGCGAGTGTTCGTAGATGCCATGCAGCCGTGCGATAAAGTCTGCCGGGCTGCCGGCGTTCAGGTCTGAAAGGGTGGTCATGGTTTTCCGATCATGCAAGCGGTGATGATAGCGCCCCGTTCCTGCGTCCATTATATGCGCGTGCTGATAGCGGCTATCGCTGCACCAGCGCCTTGGCGGCCGCGCTGACCTGGTCGCGCAGCCATTTGTGCTCGGGCGCCTGGTGTACGCGCTGGTGCCACAGCTGGTAAAAGCGCATCGGCGGGAATTTCAGCGGCACGGTATACGTTTTCAGCGGCAGCGTCTTTTCATAGAAGCGCATGAATTGCCGGCCCGTGGTGAGTACCAGGTCCGTCTGCGTCAGCATGTAGGGGATCAGGCCGAAATACGCCGATTCCACAACCACGTTGCGCTGCAGGTTTTGCCGCTCGAGGAAGGAATCGATCACGCCGTGATAGCCGGGCATCATCTGCGACGGCGCCACGTGGGGCAGGCTCAAATAGTCGTCGAGGGTCATGGCGTCGCTGGCCGTGCGCCGCGCATAGGCGTTTTCCGCATGCATGGCGCAGATGATGGGGTCTTCGAACAGCTTCGAAATGTGCAGATGCGCGGGCGGCTCGTCCCAGTTGGCGATGACCAGGTCCAGGCCCCCGTCGGAGAGTTGGCGGATATGGTCGATGCCCGGCCCCAGGCTATGCAGCACGACGCGGCTTTTTGGCGAGCCGCGGCGCAGCAGGGCCACCACGTTGGGCAGGAACTGGCTGTCCAGGTAATCGGGCGCGGCGATATGGAAGGTGCGTGCCTCTTCCTGCGCCACGAACGGCGTCTTCTTGACGAACAGGCTCTCCGTCTGGTCGAGGATGCGCTTGGCCGGATTGAGCAGGCTTTCGCCATGCTGGGTCGGCACCATGCCGCGCGCGCCGCGCACGAGCAGCGGGTCGCCCGTCAATTCACGCAGCTTGCGCAAGGAGGCGGAAATCGATGGCTGCGGCTGATTGAGTTTCAGCGCCACGCGCGAGACGTTCTTTTCCACCAGCAGCAGGTAGAGGATGCGGATCAGGTGCAGGTCGAGGTGTTGCGGCAGGCTGGACATGTGGCGGCGCCTCTGTTGTATATCGATTTGAATATGTCAAATATACGATATTTTTCATGTGGTGGGCGGTAAATCCGTTTATCTTGTGTAGATTGGCACGAATATTGGTTCGGTCTGACTAGAGGAAATTTATGGAAGTATTTGCCTACCTGATCCCGTACGGCCTTGAGTGGCTGAACCTGATCGTCCGCTGGCTGCACGTCATCACGGGCATCGCCTGGATCGGTGCTTCCTTCTATTTCGTCTGGCTCGATAACTCGATCCGCCCGCCCGCGCCCGGCTCCGAACTGGCGAAGAAGGGCGTGTCGGGAGAACTGTGGGCCGTGCATGGCGGCGGTTTCTACAACCCGCAAAAATACCTGGTGGCGCCCGCCGAACTGCCGAAGGAACTGCACTGGTTCAAATGGGAAGCGTATTCGACCTGGCTGTCCGGTTTCGCGCTACTGACCATCGCGTATTATTTCAATGCCCAGGCCATGATGATCGACAAATCCGTGGCGGACATCTCCAGCGGGCAGGCAGTCGGTATCGGCATCGCCACCCTCGTCATCGGCTGGACCGTGTACGATTTGCTGTGCAGGTCAACATTAGCGCAATATGAACTGTGGTTCGGCGTGACCGTGTTCGCGCTGATCGTCGGCGCCGCGTACGTGCTCACGCATTTGCTCAGCGGACGCGCCGCCTATATCCATGTGGGCGCCATGATCGGCACCATCATGGTGGCCAATGTGCTGATGCTGATCATTCCCGGCCAGCGCAAGATGGTCGAGGCCATGGCCGCCGGCAAGCTGCCCGATCCCAAGCATGGCCTGAAAGCCAAGCAGCGCAGCGTGCATAACAATTATTTTACCTTGCCGGTGCTGTTCATCATGATCAGCAACCATTATGCGATGACCTACCGGAACGACCACGCATGGCTGGTGCTGGCGCTGATCATGGCGGCCGGCGTCTTCATCCGCCACTTTTTCAACCTGCGCCACAAGGGAAGAGTGGAATGGCGCTATCCGGCCATCGGCGTGGCCCTGTTGCTGGCCGTAGCTATCGCCATCGCGCCGAAAGCGCCCGTGGCCGTGGCGGCCGCGCCGGCGGTGGATCCGGCCGCGCAATTCAAGAGCGTGCATGCCATCATCGCCCAGCGCTGCGCCACCTGTCATTCGGCCCAGCCCACGCAACCGGGTTTCGCCACGGCGCCGGCCGGCATGATGCTGGATAATGAAACTGAAATCCGCCAGCACGCGGCGCAAATCTACAAGCAGGCCATCGAATTGAAGGCCATGCCGATCGGGAACCTGACCAATATGACGGAGGCCGAGCGCAGCGAACTTGGCGCCTGGCTGCAACAGACCATGCAAGGAGCAAAATGACAACGCACGCAGAAAAAATCACGGCCTGGATCGATGATCACTTCGACGAGGAAGTCGCATTTTTACAGAAGGTGGTGCAGCAGCCGACGGATACGCCGCCCGGCAACAACGCGCCCCATGCGGAACTGGTGGCGCAGCTGCTGCAGGCGTATGGCTGGCAGGCGGAAAAGCACGCCGTCCCAAACGATGAGGTGGAAGCGTACGGCATGCAAAGCATCACCAATTTGATCGTGCGCCGGCCGTATACGGCAGGCGGGCCGACCGTGGCCCTGAATGCGCATGGCGACGTGGTGCCGCCCGGCGACAACTGGACGTATCCGCCGTATGGCGGCCAGATCGACGCCGGCTACATGTATGGCCGCGCGACGGCCGTCTCGAAAGGCGATTTCGCCACCTATGTATTTGCCGCCCGCGCGCTCGAAGCGCTGGGCATTCCACTCAAAGGCCAGCTTGAGCTGCACTTCACGTATGACGAGGAATTCGGTGGCTTGCTGGGGCCGGGCTGGCTGCTGGAACAGCAGCTGACGAAGCCCGATTTCGTCATCGCCGCCGGTTTCAGCTACGGCATCGTCACGGCGCACAACGCCTGCCTGCAGCTGGAAATCACCGTGCACGGCAAGGCTGGCCATGGTTCCATGCCGGAGACGGGCCATGACGCGCTGCAGGCGGCCAACAAGATACTCAACGCCATCTACGGCCAGTTGCCGGAGCTGAAAAAGATCAAATCCAAAGTGGCTGGCATCGACTCGCCCACCATGCTGGTGGGGCGCATCGACGGCGGCACGAATACCAATGTGGTGCCGGGCAAGGTCGTCATGAAGATGGACCGCCGCATGATTCCCGAAGAAGACCCGGTGGCGGTGGAAGCGCAGGTGCGCGCGCTGATCGAAGACGCCGTGCGGGGCGAGCCTGGCATCCGCATCGAGATCCGCCGCCTGCTGCTGTCGCACGCGCTGCGACCCTTGCCCGGTTCCGAACAACTGGTCGGCAGCCTGCAAAAGAATGCGCAAGCCATCCTCGGCGAGACGATTCCCGCCGTCGGCACGCCCCTGTATGCGGACGCGCGCCTGTATGGCGAGCGGGGCATCCCCGCCGTGCTGTATGGCGCCGGGCCGCGCACGGTGCCCGAATCGAACGCGAAGAAGGCTGACGAGCGCCTGGCGCTCGATGATTTGCGCAGGGCCAGCAAGATCGTCGCCCTGACCCTGCTGGACTTCCTGGGCCAGAAATAAGGCAGCGCGCTTTGGCTTACAATGGGGCGACTACACATTCTGTGAAGAAGTGCCCCCATTGATTGAAGAGCCAAATTGAATACCCGTTTTCTCGAAGCGTTTGTCTGGGCAGCGCGGCTGGGCAGCTTTCGCACGGCCGCCGACAAGCTGCACATCACGCAGGCGGCCATCTCCAACCGCATCGCTTCGCTGGAGCAGGATTTCGGCACGCGCCTGTTCGACCGCGACGCGCGTGAAATCCGCCTGACCTTCGCCGGACGCAACCTGCTCGTGTATGCCGAACGCATGCTGGAACTGTGCCGCGATATGTATGCGGCCAATTCCTCGCCCGCGCAGATCACGGGCGAAGTGCGCATCGGCGTCATCGAAACCATCGTGCATACGTGGCTGATCCCGTTCCTGCAGCGCGTGCAGGAGCGCTATCCGGGCATCGAGATTCAATTGACGTCCGAATCGACGCGCCGCTTGCACGAACAGCTGCAGCAGGGCGAACTCGATATCGCGCTGCAGACGGACATGCTGACGGGCGACCATATCCGCAGCACGGGCAGCGGCGCCATCGCCATGGGCTGGGCCGGCAGGGCCGCTGACTGGCCCGATACGGGCGCGCCATTCACGGTGGCGCAACTGGCGCAGCACCCCATCATCACCATGAACCGCGGTTCGCAGCCGCATTCCGCCTTGAAGGCGCTGTGCCAGGACGAGGGCGTGCAGCTGGGAAGGGTCCACTGCGTCAGCTCGATCTCCGCCATCGTGCGCCTGGTCAAAGCGGGCTTCGGCATCGCCGTGCTGCCGCTGGCGCCCCTGCGCGAGGAAATCGAACAGGGCCACATCGCCCTGATTCCCTGCACCAGCAGCCTGGCACCGCAGCGCATCGTCATCAGCTACAGCGAAGACATCACGACGGAAGCGATCCAGCTGGTGGCCATGTTGGCGTGCGAGGAGGCGGCCAGGTTCACTTTGGCGCTGGGTGAGGAATATGGGGCAGGGTGATGTCGGCTTACGCTGGCGCTAAGCCGACCTACGATGCCGTGGTCGAGGTGAGTCGCGTAGGTCGGATGAGCGCCCAGGCGCGTAATCCGACAGCATTGTTGGCTCCACCCACAAGAAAAACTTATCAGTCGCGTTCAGAATAACCCGTTTGCCAAGTGACGGCGCGCCACCTATTCTGGGTTGGCACACCATCCATCACGCAGAACGGAACCATCATGACGACGTCCCACACCTTGCCAGGCATCCTGTTTGTCTGGACCAGCGCCGACCCGGAACACGAGCTCGATTTCAACCGCTGGTACGACCGCGAGCACGTGGAAGAGCGCGTGCGCATTCCCGGCTTCGTCAGCGGCACGCGCTACCAGAGCGTGCGCGGTTCGCGCAAATACCTGGGCCTGTACCGCACCGATTCGCTGGGCGCCTTCCAGACCCCCGACTATTTCAAGGCCTTCGGCCAGCAGACCCCATGGTCGGTGACGAATCTGCAGCGCATGGTCGATCCGATGCGCCGCGTCTGCGCCATCGAGGCGGAAACGGGCATGGGCACGGGCGCCTGGCTGGCCGTGCTGCGCTTGGGCGCGCCCGCCATCGGCCAGGATGCCGCAGCCGTGGCCAGCATGGCAGCGCTGGGCGCGCAGCTTTTGCAGATCGATGGCGTCATTGCCACGCGCTTGCTCACGCCTGACGCGAATCTGTCCGGCCCCCTGCCGGCGGAGCAGAAGGAGGGCCGCGTGCTCGACCCGATCTTCCTGATCGACGCGTCCTCCGAAAGCGCCGCCTCGGCGGCGGCCGATGCCGCCAGCGCGGCACTGGGCCTGGACGCTGAGCAGGCAGCCATCCTGCAACTGTCCTGGCAACTGCGCGAGGCCGACCTGCACGCTGCCTGACACGGCGGCGCGCATCTTGCCGGCACTGATAACACGAGACACGGGCCACGGCGCAGGGCAACGCATCCTGCGCCGGGCCTGCAATAAAACTGACGAGAGAGGTAGGCAATGAGCACATATACAACGGCAAACGCTGCGCATCCGGCGGCCCAGGCGCCGGGCGACAAGCCGAAAACGGGCCGCCTGGCCACGGCCAGCATGGTCGGCACGACCCTGGAATGGTATGACTTCACCGTCTACAACACCATGGCCGCGCTGATCTTCAACCATCTGTTCTTTCCCTCGTTCGATCCGCTGACGGGCACCATCCTGGCCTTTTCCACGTATGCCGTCGGCTATATCTCGCGTCCCATCGGTGGCGTGATCTTCGGCCACCTGGGCGACAAGCTGGGGCGCCGCTGGGTGCTGGTGGTGACCCTGATGCTGATGGGCGTGACGACGGGCCTGATGGGCCTCTTGCCGACTTACGCGACGGCCGGCATCTGGAGCCCCATCCTGCTGGTGGCGCTGCGCTTCGTGCAGGGCATCGCTTTGGGCGGCGAATGGGCCGGCGCCGTGCTGATCTCCGTCGAACACGGGGCAGCGGACAAGCGGGGCCGCAACGCGTCGTGGACGCAGGTGGGACCGTCGTTCGGCACCTTGCTGGCGACCGGTTGCATCGGCCTGATCACCTACCTGCTGCCGCATGAAGCGTTCATGGACTGGGGCTGGCGCATGCCGTTCATCGCCAGCCTGCTGCTGGTGGCCTTCGGCATGTGGATACGCAGCGGCATCGAGGAAACCCCGCTGTTCAAGGAACTCGACCAGCAGGATGCGAAGGCGGAAGCGCCGATTGGCGACGTGCTGCGCATCTACTGGCGCCGTCTGCTGATCGCCGGCGGTGTGCGCATCGGTTCGGACGTGCTGTATGCGCTGGTGGTGGTGTTCACGCTCACGTATGTGACGACCGTGCTGCACCTGTCGTCGACGCTGGCACTGACCGCCATCATGATCGGCACGGCTTGCAATGCGCTGGCGGTGCCCGTGTTTGGCGCGCTGTCGGACAAGATCGGCCGCCGTCCCGTGTATGCGCTGGGCGCGAGCCTGGGTCTCGTGTGGGCGTTTGCCTTCTTTACCTTGCTCGATACTGCCAGCCCGGCTGCCATCGTCACGGCTGTCGTCGTGGGCCTGGTCATCCACGCCATCATGTACGGCCCGCAGGCCGCCTTCGTCATCGAGCAATTCCCGACCAAGGTGCGCTATGCGGGGTCCTCGCTGGCCTACACCCTGGCCGGCGTCATCGGCGGCGGCTTCGCCCCGCTCGTCATCGCCAGCCTGTACCGCTCGTACAACAGCAGCATGGCCGTCTCGCTGTATGTGGCGGCGGCCTTGCTGATCACCGGCGCCGCCGTTTTTGCTGCACGCGAAACGGGCCGCGGCCCCCTTGAGGAATAAAATCATGACGACATTGAGTTTTCAACTGGCCGGCCACGGCCCCGTCACCTTCGATATCGATCAGTTGATCATCGCCGGCTGGACGGGCCGCGACATGGCGATGGTGGAACACCATATCGCCGAACTGGAAGCCATCGGCGTGGCGCGCCCGAAAAGCGTGCCGACGTTTTACCGGGTTTCGGCAGCGCTGCTCTCGAGCGACGCCGCCATTGAAGTGCCGGGCCTGGACTCGTCCGGCGAGGCGGAATTCGTGCTGTTCTCCTCGGAATACGGCCTGCTGGTGGGGATCGGTTCCGACCATACGGACCGCAAGGTGGAAAGCTATGGCGTGACGGTGTCGAAGCAGATGTGCGGCAAGCCCGTGGGCGATACCTTGTGGCGCTATGCCGACGTGGCCGGCCACTGGGACCAGTTGCAGATGCGCTCCTGGCGCGAGCGCGCCGGCGTGCCGGCCCTGTATCAGGAGGGGCCCGTGACGCGCATGCTGTCGCCGGAAGATTTGATTTTGCGCTACACGGGGCAAGCGACCCTGCCAGTGGGCAGCGCCATGTTCTGCGGCACGCAGCCCATCATCGGTGAAATGGGCCACGGCGACGCCTTCGAGCTGGAGCTGTATGATCCAGCCTTGCAGCGCCGCTTGCAGCACCGCTATGCCGTGCAAACCCTGCCCGTGGAAGGATAAGAGAATGACCCAGTTGACCAAGACTATCCGCGAACTGGCGGCCGACCTGGCCGCCGGACGCATCACCAGCGTGGAACTGACGCAGCGCATGCTGGCGCGCGCCGAGGCGCACCGGGCGCAGGGCGGCCATGCGTATGTCAGCCTCGATGGCGAACAGGCCCTGGCCGAGGCGCGGGCCAGCGATGCGGCGCGCGCGGCCGGTATCGTTGCCTCGCCCCTGGCCGGCGTGCCCATCTCGATCAAGGACCTGTTCGACGTCGAGGGGCAAACCAGCAGCGCCGCTTCGCTGGCGCTGGCCGACTCCCCGCCCGCCGTGGCCGATGCGGGCGCCGTGGCGCGCCTGCGAGCGGCCGGCGCCGTCCTGCTGGGCCGCACCAACATGAGCGAATTCGCGTTTTCCGGCCTGGGCTTGAATCCCCATTACGGCACGCCGCGCAATCCACTGGACCATGAACGTGTGGCGGGCGGCTCCACTTCGGGCGGCGCCGTCACGGTGGCTTTGGCAATGGCGGCCGGCGCGCTGGGCACGGACACGGGCGGCTCGATCCGCATCCCTTCCGCCTTTTGCGGTTTGACGGGTTTCAAGCCGACGGCCGCTTCCGTGTCGCTGGCGGGCACGGTGCCTTTGTCGCGCTCTCTCGACTCGGCAGGGCCCATTGCCCGCAGCGTCGACTGCTGCGCCATTCTGTACGCGGCGCTGTCGGGCCATGACATCGGCGTGCAGGCGCCAGCGCTGAAAGGCTTGCGCTTCGGCTTTACCCTTGACTATGTCGGTACGCACGTGGAGCCGCAGGTGCAGCGGGCTTTCGACGCCGCGCTGGACAAGCTGCGGCAAGCCGGCGCCCTGGTGGAACAGTTCGATTTCCCCGAGTTGCTGGAACTGCCGGAGATCAATGGCGGCGGCGGCCTGGTGGCGGCGGAAGCCTGGCACTGGCATAAGGTGCTGCTTGAAGAGAAGGGCGCGCAATACGACCAGCGCGTGGCGGCGCGCATCCGACGCGGCCAGCAGCAGGGCGCGGCCGATTACATCGATTTGCTCGATGCGCGCGCGCGCCTGATCGCCGTCGCCCGGCGGCGCCTGGCGCCATTCGACGCCTGGCTGATGCCCAGCGTGGCGATTCTGGCGCCGCAGGTTGCGCCCCTGGAAGCGGATGACGCCACCTTCTTTGCCACGAATGGCCTGGTGCTGCGCAACGCCAGCGTGATCAACTTCCTCGATGGCTGCGCGCTGTCGCTGCCGTGCCATGCCGAGGACGAGCTGCCCGTGGGGCTGGGCATTTGCGGCCTGGCCGGCGCGGATGAAAGAGTGCTGCAAATTGGCCGTGCCGTGGAGGCACTGTTGCTCGAACGTTAACCTTGCAGTGGCGCAAGGGGGGCCTTTGTAATATGATGGCTGGCACTGATATGGAATAGGCACGCACTGTGTACCGGTAAACTTCACACTGTGTTCTGAAACAAGCTGATCATTTGTCATGAATGTGGCTGTTGTAGCGAAAGCGCCCGCTGCGTCTGAGTGAAAATCCGCAAAAGTAACGTGGTCTGTAACATACGCGGATCGCGACGTTGAGTGACATTGAGTGTCTTCCACTGTCCTGTGCCCACATACTTTATGCAAAAATTTGTTTCGGGTGCCGGAATTTATCCAAAAAAATCATAACGCCGGAGTTTATTCATGCTGAGAAGTAATTGCGTAGACTTTTACAAGGGGATGTTGATTTTTCTGGTGTCGATCGGACATGCGGTGCAATGTGCAGCATATCAGGAAGAGGGATTCTTCCAAGACCCTACCTTTAAAGCTATCTACATGTTTCACATGCCGTTGTTTATCGCTATTAGCGGTTATGTGAGCCGTAATAGTGTACTCCGCACACCGCCTTTGGAGTTCATTAAATCGAAAATATTTTCCTTACTGGTTCCTATTGCCATATGGGAGATTTTATTTCGGGTTGCGCTTACCCTTGTTTTTAAAAAAAAGATTGACCAGGATTTTCCTTTCTCCTTGCTTCTCAGCATACTGCAGAGCCTTTGGTTTCTATGGGCGTTGTTCGCTAGTCTCGTATTGGTGACGATTGCCAATGTCTTTGGCCGCTATTCGTTCTGGGTATCGTTGATCCTGTTTTTTTTCAGCCTGTTCATTCCGGACTGGGGTATTTTGCCGTTAATTAAATATACATGTCCTTTTTTCTTGGCTGGCTATTATCTGGCCGCTGGCTCGTATGTTGAAAAATTGATGCCATATAAAAATGTAATTTTTCCTGTTTCAGGTGTTCTTGCGCTGATTTGTTTCTTCTTGTGGAATAATCAGACTTATATTTATGTTACAGGAATGGAGTTAAGTTCTGAAAACTTTCAAAATATTGCGCTGCGTTATATTGCCGGTGCAATAGCCTCTGTATTCGCATTGTGTGTGTTTTATGTAGCCTACTTGAAGCTTGGTGAGAGGATCATCCAAGGGTTTATTATCTTTGGTAAAAATTCATTGTATATTTATATCATCGGCCAGTATGCTTTTATCGGTGTCACTAAAATTTCGGTGCGCTATTTTGAGCCGGTGGCGTTTGCGCCGCTTGCCACTCTGGTGGGGTTCAGTATCGGCTTGCTGGTCACATGTATTTGCTGCGCGACTGGTGTCTTGCTGGCAAAAAATAAAATCGCCGCCAAACTGCTTTTTGGCAAAGTGAGCAAGCCGGCGCCAACAGTGGCGACTATCGCCTGAGGCTGCTCGTCTGTCTTCTTTTGCCTGCGGTAGAAGGTTGCTTTGACGTATGATGCAGGGGACTCAACTGCTCATCGTGAACCTGTGCACCGATACGACCTGATTAGCTGTCATGACTGTGGCGTGCTGTACCGCAAACGTCCGCTGCGTCCCCGCGAAAAGGCGCGCTGCATCCGTTGCCGCTCGGTGTTATACCGGGGCGCTCACGCGCGCGGCGCATCGGCGGAATTGAGCAAGGTGGTGGCGCTGACTCTGGGCGCCGCCTTTGTCTTCCTGATCGCCCAGTTTTTTCCCATCGTCGAACTCGACGTCAATGGCCTGACGTCCAGCGCCACCTTGCTCGGTTCCATCCGCGTGCTGTGGTCCGAGCAGATGCATATCGTGGCGACGATGGTCTTCCTGTTCACCATACTCTTTCCCGCCATCGAACTCGGTTCGCTGCTGTATGTGGCGCTGGGCTTGCGCGGCGGCGTCAAGGTGCCCGGTTTTAACCGCGTGCTGCGCGCCGTGCAGACGGCGCGCGAATGGGGCATGACGGAAGTGCTGATGATCGGCATCCTGATCACCGTCGTCAAGATGACCAGTCTGGCCACGGTGCTGCCGCAACCGGGGCTGTTCGCGTTTGGCGCGCTGACCCTGATGCTGGCCATCGTCGTCTCGTTCGACCCCAAGGCCCTGTGGAACCTGGGCGACGACCTGACCCGGCAAGCGCTGCCCGGCATCCGCTACAAGGCCTTTGCGCCCGGCGAGAAGGTCGTGCCCTGCCATGCCTGCGGCCTGGTGGCGCCGCCACTGGGCAAGGGCAAGCATTTGGCGTGCGTGCGCTGTGGCACGGCCCTGCACGTGCGCAAACCGGACAGCATCAACCGCACCTGGGCCTTGCTGATCGCCGCCATGATCCTCTATATTCCCGCCAACCTGCTGCCCGTGATGGTGACGTATTCCCTGTTTGGCGCACAAAACGATACCATCATGAGCGGCGTGGTGCTGTTCTGGACCAGCGGCTCGAAAGGCCTGGCCATCATCATTTTCATCGCCAGCGTGGTCGTGCCCATGCTCAAGCTGGGCGTGCTGGCGCTGCTGGCGTTCACCGCGCAGCGGCGTTCGCGCTGGCGCCCGCGCCAGCGCACCATTTTGTATCGCATGGTCGAATTCATCGGCCGCTGGTCCATGCTCGACATCTTTGTCGTCACCCTGACGGTGGCGCTGGTGCGCTTCAAGTCGCTGGCCGTGATCACGGCCGGACCCGGCGCGCTGGCCTTTGGCGCCGTGGTGGTGCTGACCATGCTGGCGGCGATGCAGTTCGACCCGCGCCTGATCTGGGACCCCGTCGACGGGCAGGTGCCTGGCGAGGAAGAACCCGTGGTGGTGGCAAATACCGGAAACAATACAGTGATTGGAGAACAGCATGTCTGACAAAGAAGCGGGCGGCCTTGCCGAAACGGGTGGCCGTCCATTGCCGGAACCCGATGTGGAACAGGGCAGCCGCTGGCTGCCGTCGCTGGTATGGCTCATTCCGCTGCTGGCCGCCCTGATAGGCGCCGGCCTGGCCGCCAAGTCCATCCTTGACCAGGGGCCCACGGTGACGGTCAGCTTCAAGAGCGCCGAAGGCCTGGAGCCGGGCAAGACCAAGGTCAAATACAAGGATGTCGATATCGGCCAGGTGCGCGCCATCACCCTGGGCGACGACTTGAGCAATGTCCTCGTGACGATCGACATGAGCAAGGAGGCGCGCCGTTTCGCCACTGCCGATTCGCGTTTCTGGGTGGTGCGCCCTCAGATCGGCGCCAGCGGCGTGACGGGCCTGGGCACCTTGCTGTCGGGCGCCTACATCGGCGTTGACACGGGCAAGTCGGAAGCCAAAAAGGAGAATTTCGTCGGCATGGAGAGTCCGCCCGCCGTGGCTGGTGACCAGAAGGGCAAGCTGTACACCCTGCATGCGGAAAGTCTCGGTTCCGTCGACGTGGGTTCGCCCCTGTTCTTCCACCGCCTGCGCGTGGGCAAGGTGGTCAGCTTTGCGCTGGACAAGGATGGCAACGGCATTACCATGTCGGTCTTCGTGAACGCGCCATACGACCAGTTCGTCGGCAAGAATGCGCGCTGGTGGCATGCCAGCGGCGTCGATGTGCGCTTGGATTCCAACGGCTTCAAGTTGAACACGCAGTCGCTGGCCGCCATGCTGGTGGGCGGCATCGCCTTCGAGGCGGAAAATGGCCGCAAACCCGAGGAACCGGCGCCGGCCAATACCAATTTCCGCTTGGCGGCCGACGAGGCCAGCGCCATGCGCGAGCCCGATGGCCAGGCCATTACCACCGTGTTCTATTTCGACCAGTCGCTGCGCGGCTTGCAGCCTGGCGCCACGGTGGATTTCCGCGGCATCGTATTGGGCGAGGTGCGTTCGGTCGGCATCGAGTTCGATCCCGTGAAGAAGAACTTCCGCATGCCGGTCACCGTCAATCTGTACCCTGCCCGCCTGGGCATGCGCTTCAAGGCCGCCGTCGACGATGAGGAAGGCTCGGCCGGCCACCAGCTGCTCGAACGCATGGTCAGCCGTGGCTTGCGCGCCCAGCTACGCACGGGCAACCTGCTCACCAGCCAGCTGTACATCGCGCTGGACTTCTTCCCGAAAGCGCCGAAGGTGGCGCTCGATCCGAACAAGTATCCGCTGGAAGTGCCGACCGTGCCCAATACCCTCGATGAACTGCAGACGCAGATCGCCAGCATCGCCCGCAAGCTCGATCAGGTGCCTTATGCGGAGATCGGCAATAACCTGAACGCCACCATCAAGCAGGCCAATACCCTGTTCAGGCAGCTCGATGGCCAGGTGGTGCCGGAAATGCGCGATACCCTGACGGCGGCGAAACAGACCTTCGGCACCGCCGAACAGGTGCTGCAAAAGGATTCGCCACTGCAGTCGGACGTGCGCCAGGCCTTGCAGCAGCTGACGCAAACCCTGCAATCGCTGAACGCGCTGTCGGATTACCTGGAACGTCATCCCGAGTCCCTGATCCGCGGTAAAAAAGGAGATGAAAAAAAATGATGAAACCAATTTTTTCCGCGCTGCTGGCGGCCAGCCTGCTGGGCGCCTGTTCCACGCCCCAGCCCGAGCATTTCTATACGCTCAGCGGCGGCGCCGACGCGCAGCCGGCCAAACCCGTCAAATACTATGTCGAGGTGCTGGCCGTCAGCGTGCCGCAGCAGGTGAGCCGCAACCAGTTTGTCGTGACGGGACCATCGGGGCGCATCGAACTGCTGGAGCAGCAGCGCTGGGCCGGGCCGCTGGCCGGCGAGATCGGCCAGGCCCTGTCGACGGCCGTGACGAACGACCTGGGTGCCATCGATGTGTTCCGCACGCCGCATCCGGACAACCTGCCCGTGTACCGTATCAGCACCAATGTGCAGCGTTTCGAGTCGGTGATGGGCCAGTATGCGCTGATCGATGCCGTGTGGAGCGTGCGCCAGCTGGCCAGCAGCAAGGTGGTCACTTGCCGCACGATAGCCAATGAAAAGGTGGGCGCCGGCTACGATGAACTGGTGCTCGGTCACCGCCGCGCCGTGAACCGTATCGCCGCCGATACGGCGAGCGTGGTGCGCGCTTTTGACAACGGCAACGCCGCTTGCCCGGCCGCCTGAGCCGCTTTCCGCTACCCAGTCCCGGCGGCCGCTGGTAAAATGCGGCCATGGGAATGACCTTGTTCACGCGCCGCTTTGCCGCCTGGATCGCCTGTTTCGCGATCTTGCTGGCGGCGCTCGCGCCGTCGATTTCCCAGGCTGTCGCCAACGCCAAGCAGGAGTCCGGCTCCGGCTGGGCGGAAATCTGTTCGGTGGCCGGCATCCGTTTCGTCCAGGTCGACAATGACGGTGCCGCCGATGAAAAATCCGGCGGCAAGGCCATGCAGATGGAGCATTGCGCCTTCTGTTCCACGCACACGGGTTCCGTCGGCCTGCCGCCCGCCAGTACCGTGCTGCCGCTGCTTGTGGCCAGCGGCACGGCCATTTTCCCGGCCCTGTACTACCAGTCCCCGTCACCGCTGTTCATCTGGTCCACCGCGCAGTCGCGCGCGCCGCCCGCTCTCGTCTAGGTTTTTGCATTTTCAATGCTGGCGCTGCCCACCTCGCGGTGTGACGCGCCGCATCCGCACACTTATACGAGAATCACATGAACAAGAAATTATTGGTGCTGGCCGTCGCCATCACCCTCGCTTACCCCTGCGCGCAGGCGCAGCAACTTGACCAAACCGACCACGCCATCGACACCGTCGTCGTTTCCGGTTCGCGCGCGCAATCGTGGCTGTCCGAGACGCCGCAGGCCATCGGTGCCGTCAATGCCAAAATGCTGGAACGCGACAAGCCCAAGACCATGGGCGATATCCTCAACCGCATCGCCGGCGTGTACTGGAATGACCTGGGCAACGAGCAGCACAGCATGAGCATCCGCCAGCCCATCGGCACGAATGCCGTCTACCAGTACCTCGAAGACGGC
Source organism: Janthinobacterium lividum (assembly GCF_034424625.1). NCBI lineage: Bacteria > Pseudomonadati > Pseudomonadota > Betaproteobacteria > Burkholderiales > Oxalobacteraceae > Janthinobacterium > Janthinobacterium lividum. The sequence continues at coordinate 1,372,738 of NZ_CP139976.1, forward strand.
ATTCCCATCCGCCCGCTGGGCGTCTTCAACCATAACTCGCTCAACGAGATGAACATGGCGGGCGCCAGCGGCGTGGAAGTGGTGAAGGGCGCCGCCTCGTCGCTGTACGGCAGCAATGCCGTCGGCGGCGCCGTCAATTTCCTCACGGCCGGCGCCAGCGCGACACCCACGGCAAGCGTGGGCGTGCGGCGCGATAACGTGGGCGGCTACACCCGCTACGACACTTCCGCCAGCGATACCTGGGGGCCGCTGGGACTGCGCTTTTCCCATTACAGCTCGCGCCGTTCGCGCGATAACTGGCAGGAGTACAGCTATGGCGACAAGGATTCGTTCTCGCTGCGCGCCGACTATGCGCTCAGCCCCACTTCGCAGCTGCGCGCCACCATCGTCCACACGGATCTCGATGCGGCCATGACGGGCAGCCTGTTCGAAAACGATTACCGCAGCAATCCCGGCAAGAGTTTGAATACGTTTACCTACCGCAAGGACAAGACCACGCGCATGAACCTGGCGTGGGAAGGCGCGACGACAGTCAATGGCACGAGCACCGTCACCGTGTTTACGCGCAAGAACGACCATGGGCAGATTCCCGCGTATTCCATAGGCAGTTGCGCGGGCATGCTGTGCAAGGGCGTCATCAACAACAACCACGTCGATTCGCTGGGGCTGGACGTGAAGCACCAGCAGGAATTCGCGTGGCTGCGTTCGCGCCTGATCGCTGGTGTGTACGTGGACAAGAGCGACAATCCCTTTGTCAGCGACAATCTGTCCATCGTGCGCGATGCCGCCACGGGCCGCTACCTGCGCTACTCCTTGGCCAATGCCAGCAATCCGCAGGGCGTGCGCGACTACCAGACGGATATCCTCAACACGGCCGTCTTCGCGCAATGGGAATTTTCTCCGCTGGCGGGCACCCGCGTGGTGCTGGGTGGCCGTTCTGACGCCATCCGCTACGACTACCATAACAAGCTGGCGCCCGGCGGCAGCGTCAATTACGGCGCGCCCGACGAGTCGCGCAGTTTTTCGCATGTGAGCCCGAAACTGGGCGCCACATACGCCATCGGCCATGCGGGCAGCGCGTATGCAAACGTCAGCCAGGGCTTCACGCCGCCGGAAGTGAGCCAGTTGTATGGCAAGACGGGCATCGCCAACTTGCAGCCGTCCGTCTACAACAACTATGAACTGGGCCTGCGCTGGGCCTTTTTGCAGGGCCGTTTGAAACTCGATACGGCCCTGTACCGGCTCGATGGGCGCGACACGATCGTCAGCTACACGCTCTCGCCGGGCAACAGCGAAAACCGCAATGCGGGGCGCACGCGCAGCGAAGGGCTGGAGCTGGGCCTGAATTACGACAGCGGCCCGTTCGACGCGCGCTTCGCCACGGCCATCGCGCGCCACCGCTACCTGCGCTACCAGCTCTCCAGTACTCTCGATTACAGCGGCCGCGCCATGCCGCAGGCGCCGCGCGACATCACCTCGTTCGAGATCGGCTACAAGCCCGTGGCCGGCGCGCGTATCGCACTTGAAGCCGTGCACCAGGGGCGCTACTGGATGAACAATGCCAACACGGTGGAGTACAAGGGCCACGCCTTGCTGAACCTGCGCGCCAGCTATCAGGTCGCGCGCGGGCTGGAAGCGTGGGCGCAGGTGCGCAACCTGGCCGATAAACGCTATGCCGATTCGGCCAGCAGCAGCTATGCGGGCACGGGCAGCTATGCGCCGAACAGCCAGAACCAGTACACGCCCGGTGCGCCGCGCAGCGTGATGCTGGGCCTGTCCTATACCTATAACGCACTGTGAGGATGGCCATGGACGATTTCACCTTTCTCATCGCGCGGCGCAAAAGCCTGTACTGGCGCATCCACTTCTGGGCCGCGCTGATCGCCTCGCCGTTTGCCCTGCTAGCTACCCTGACGGGCATTTTGTACGTGTTCACGCCGCAGATCGAGGCAAGGCTGTACCAGCACCTGGACCATGTGGCGCCGCAAGCGTCCATGCTGCCGCTGGACGCCGCCGTGGCGGCTGCGGAGCGGGCTGCGCCTCGAGGCTGGGCGGTGCAGCACGTGGTGCCGCCGTTTCAACAGGACGATGCGGTGCAGGTGGCGTTCGCGCCGCCCGGCGGCGCGCAGGATGAACATGCGGGCCATGGCGGACATGCCGCGCCGCTCACGCACGCCAGGCCGAAGTTCGGCCTGCCCGCGCAAGCCATCGTCGTGTATGTGAATCCCTATGACGCGCGCGTGCTGGGCAGCCTGGCCAGCAGCGAGCGCTTCGGCAACTGGGCGAAAAAGCTGCATTCGCGCCTGCTGCAAAACGATGGCTGGCGCTGGATGATCGAGCTGGCGGCCAGCTGGCTGATGGTGATGCTGGTGACGGGCGTGGTGCTGTGGTGGCCGCGTGGCGCGCAATCGGGCTTGCCGAAGCGGGGCGCGCGGGGCCGCAATGGCTGGCGCCAGTGGCATGCTTTCCTGGGCGTGGCGCTCGGCATCGTCAGCGTTGTGATCCTGACGACGGGCCTGACGTGGAGCCAGCAGGCGGGCGGGCGCATCCGCGCGTTGCGCGACGTCAGCGGCCAGGCGCCGCCGCCCGTGCCACGTGATTTGCACTCGCGCGAGGAGGGCGCTCCGCTCGACTGGCAGGATGCGTGGCAGGTAGCGCGCAGCCACGCGCCCGCCATCGCCGTGCAGCTGACGGCGCCGGCCAGCCAGGACGATGTGTGGCGCGCCACCATGGCTGACCGCAGCCAGCCCACCTTGCGCTTCGACCTGCAATTCGATGCCTACAGCGGCAAGCCCCTGTATTACGCGGGGTGGGAGGCGCAGACGGCGTTCGGCAAGGCCACCGCCATCGGCATTCCGTTCCACCGCGGCGAATTCGGCTGGTGGAACCAGGCCGTGCTGCTGCTGTTCGGCGCCAGCGTGCTGTTCTCGCTGGTGTCGGGCTGGGTGATGTTTTTCAAACGGCGCTTGCCTGGCTCGCTGGGTTTACCCAGGCTGCTGCCGGGCGCCTGGACGTCGCCTTCCGCGCTGGCCTGGCTGGCGGCAGCCGCCATGTGCGCGCTGATGCCGCTGCTGCTCGTTTCCGGCGGCATGCTGTTGCTGCTGGAGCTGGGCCTGGCAAAATGTGGGCCGCGTGTCGGCCGGATGTGGCTGCGCTAGAATAAGGGGCGCGGCCCGGCTCGTTGCCATGGGCCGCCCCTTGCATAGGTTGAACCATGGTATTCATCGACTTTCCCGCCTTGTCCGCGCTGGCCACCGCTTCGGCCACGATTACCAAAAAATGCAGCTGCTGCGCCGTCCCGCTGGACGCCTGGCAGCGCCTGCCTACCTCGCTGGAGCTCGACCGCTTTGAAGAAATCGGCACCCTGCGCGAAGATCCGTACGAGGAACCGACGTTTGCCGAGTACCACCCGCACGGCACGCGCTATGACAGCGCCGATGCGCCCATCGCGCCGCGCTACTATCCCGCCAATCTGAGCCAGGTAGCCCGCTGCCTCAATTGCGGCCGCCACTACCTGCGCTACAACGAGGCGGGCGGCTATTTCACGGAACTGCGCATCCGCGCGCTGCGCCCGGAATTGCTGGCCGACGCGGCGTAGTCACTGCTACAGGCTTTCCTTGACGTGCGCGATGCCGTGTTCATCGTAGATCGAGTACACGGCGGCGAGGATGTTTTCCAGTTCCGGCGAGCGGTCCATATGCCGCATGCTGAATAAAATCGGCGAGAACGCATGCTTGTCGTCCAGCTTGCGGTATACGACGTTCCGGTGATGCATGGCTTGCACGCTTTCCGGCACGATGGAAATGCCCTGGCCGGCCGCCACCAGTCCCATGGAAATCTGCAGCTCGCGCACTTCCGTGACGGGGCCGGGCGTGACATTGCCTTCGCTGAACATGGCCAGCACCTGGTCTGCAAAGCTGGGGCGGGGCGCTTTCGGATACACGAGCAGGGTTTCGTGGATCAGGTCAGTGAGGCGCAATCCGCCTTCCCCCCTGGCCAGCCGGTGGCCGGGCGGCAGGGCCACCACCAGCCGCTCCTCGCGCAGCAGGATGCGGCGGATGCTGGGGTCTTCGCTTTTCAGGCGCCCGAAACCCACGTCGATGCGGCCTTCCTTCAGGGCCTTGAGCTGCTGCACCGTCGTCATTTCATGCAGGGTCACGTCGACCTCGGGATGGCGCTCGCAAAAGCGGTGCACGATGTCTGGCAATTCCCCATACAGGGTCGACGCGACAAAGCCGATCGACAGGGTGCGTTCCAGTTTGCCGACACGCTGCGTCATCGCCTGCAGGTCGCGCACCTGGTCGAGCAGTGGCCGCGCATGGGCGAGGAAAAACTCGCCCGCTTCCGTCAGGCGCAAGGGACGCGAACCCTTTTCGATCAGCGCCACGCCCAGGATTTCTTCCAGCTGCTGCATCTGCCGGCTCAGCGGCGGCTGCGCGATGTGCAAGCGCGCGGCGGCCCGCGTGAAGTTTCTTTCCTCCGCGACCGCAACGAAGTAGCGCAAGTGCCGTAATTCCATCTTCATACCTTTCAGGTATAGGTTTGATACCAACTCGGTGTTGGACGTGGGGAGATTCGGGGAATATCGTGTCACCACTCCACAGAATTATACGGAATAAATATGATTCAAAATATCGAGACCTACCTGGTCGATGTGCCAACCATTCGTCCGCACCGGATGTCCGTCGCCACCATGAATACGCAAACCCTGGTGCTGGTGCGGCTGCGCTGCGCTGACGGCATCACGGGCTGGGGCGAAGCGACCACCATCGGCGGCTTGAGCTACGGCGGCGAAAGCCCGGAAAGCATCAAGACGAATATCGATACCTATATCGCGCCGCTGCTGGTCGGCATGGAAGCGAGCGAAGTGGCCAAGGCCATGGCCAGGGTGCGCAAGGTCATACAGGGCAACCGCTTCGCCAAGTGCGCGATCGAGACGGCGCTGCTCGATGCGCAGGCGCGCCGCCTGAATGTGCCGCTGTCGGAATTGCTGGGCGGCCGCGTGCGCGATGCGCTGCCTGTGGCCTGGGTGCTGGCCAGCGGCGACACCGCGCGCGATATCGCCGAAGGGGAAAAAATGCTGGACTTGCGCCGGCACCGCATCTTCAAGCTGAAGATCGGCATGCGCGACGTGATGGATGACGTGGCCCACGTGCTGGAGATCAAGCGGGCGCTGGGCGAACGGGCCAGCGTGCGCGTCGATGTCAACCAGGCCTGGAGCGAGACGGACGCCGTGCGCGGCATCGCCGCACTGGAAGCGGGCGGCATCGACCTGATCGAGCAGCCGGTGAAGGCGGGCAACCGCGCCGCGCTGGCGCGCCTGACGCGGCGCTTCGACGTGGCCATCATGGCCGACGAAGCCTTGCACGGTCCCGCCGATGCGCTGGCGCTGGCCCAGGCCGATGCGGCCGACGTGTATGCGGTGAAAATCACCCAGTCGGGCGGCTTGCTGCCCGCGCTGGAAGTGGCCACCGTGGCGCGCCTGGCTGGCGTGGGACTGTACGGCGGCACCATGCTCGAAGGCGGCGTCGGCACCGCCGCCACGGCCCACGTGTGCTCCACGTTCGCGGAACTGGCCTGGGGCACGGAGCTGTTCGGGCCACTGCTGCTGACGCAGGAAGTCCTGCGCGAGCCGCTGGTCTACCGCGATTTCATGCTGCAAGTGCCGACGGGGCCGGGCCTGGGTGTCGAGATCGATATGGACAAGCTGCGTTCCATGCAGCGCGCCTGAGGACGCCTATCAAAACCTACTGCGCGTCGTGATTTACGGTCTGCGATGCTCACTGTACCTTCGTACAGTTGCGCTTCTCGACCGCAACTCTCTTCCGCTCGCTACGGTTTTGTTTGGCGTTGTAAGTGCCTATAAAAATCTTAAGGAGAAACCATGTTATTCCATGTACGCATGAACGTGAACTTGCCATTGAGCATGCCCGCCGAGCAGGCGGCGCAGCTCAAGCAGACGGAAAAGGCACTGGCGCAGCGCCTGCAGCACGAAGGCAAGTGGCGCCACCTGTGGCGCATCGCCGGCCAGTACGCCAACATCAGCGTCTTCGACGTGGACAGCGTGGAGGAGCTGCACAACTTGCTCACCTCCTTGCCGCTGTTTCCCTACATGCAGATCGACGTGATGCCGCTGTGCCGCCATCCCTCGTCGGTGCGCGACGACGATTCCTGAGGAGACATGCGATGACGGATACAGGCAACGACACTGCCGGGAAAATGTGCGAGGTGGACGGTATCGGCCTGCATTACCGCACGGATGGCGAGCGCAGCAAGCCCTGCCTCGTCCTGTCGAACTCCCTCGGCACGGACTTGTCCATGTGGGATGCGCAAGCGGCCGCGCTGGCTGGCGATTTTTTTGTCGTGCGCTACGACACGCGCGGCCATGGCCAGTCGGCCAGCGGCAGCGCGCCGTTCGGCGTCGGGCGGCTGGGACTGGACGTGGTGGCACTGCTCGACCACCTCGATATCGCCCGTGCCGCCTTCTGCGGCATTTCCATGGGCGGCTTGACGGGCCAGTGGCTGGGCATTCACCAGCCGCAGCGCCTGACGAAGCTCGTGCTGGCAAATACGGCGGCGCGCATCGGCGGCGCCGCGCCGTGGCAGCTGCGGGCGGAGCAAGTGCGCCGCGACGGCATGGCTGCGGTGGCCGGGAGCGCCGCCGCGCGCTGGTTCACGCCGCCGTTCATCGCGCGCGAAGCGGACACGGTGGCGCGCCTGGCCGGCATTTTGCGCAGCCAGGATGCCGGCGGCTACGCGGCCTGCTGCGACATGCTGGCCCAGGCGGACTTGCACGCCTGCGTCGGCACGATCGCCGTGCCGACCCTGATCATCGCGGGCGAGCACGATCCCGTAACCACCGTCGACGACGGGCGCTGGCTGCAGCAGCAGATCGCGGGCGCCCGCCTGGCAAGCCTGCCCGCCTCGCATATCTCGAACATCGAGGCGGCGGACTTGTTTACGGCGCAGTTGCGCACTTTTTTAGTGTGAGGCTTGCTGTACCGTATCGGTACGGCAGGAATGTGGTTTTCCTCTGAGCACCGCCGCCGGCTGGTCCGGCGTGCGGCAGGGGAAGCTTTCTTGAAAAATAATAATAAGAAAAGCAGACTTGGAGTAGACGGATGGAAAACAGATTGATCATTATCGCGGCGGTCACGGTGGGCTATTTCGCCCTCATGTCGTACATTACGTATAGCGTGCGCAAGCATGCCAACAGCGCCGAGGGCATGGCGGCGGGCGGGCGCAACTATCCCGCCTACCTGATCGGCGCGCTGCTATTGTCGGAATTTATTGGCAGCTCCGTCAGCATCGGCACGGCCCAGAAGGGTTATGAACTGGGTATTTCCGCCGCCTGGAATCTGGTGGCGCTGTCGCTGGGCTTCTTGCTGCTGGCCATCGTGCTGGTGAAAAAATATAAGGAAAGCGGGCAGTCGACGATTTCCGGCATCCTGGCGCAAACCTACGGCGAACCCGTGCGCTATGCGGCGTCCATCCTCACCATCGTTGCGCTGAGCATCGTTGCCGTGGCCCTGTACGCGAGTGGCGGCGCCGTGCTGGCAGCCGTGCTGCATATCAACAAGACCGTGGCCATCTTGCTGGTGGGCGCCATTACCGTGATCTATGTCAGCCTGGGCGGCATGCGCTCGGTGGTGTACACCAATTTTGCCCACTCCATCGTCAAGTACCTGGGCGTGATCCTGGCGCTGGCGTATGCGCTGGAAGCCACAGGCGGCATCGGCGCGCTGCAGGCGCAACTGCCGGCCAAGATGTTCAACTGGGTCGAGATCGGCTGGGGCCAGATCATCGCCTGGATGATCGGCGGCATCGGTTCCATCTTCGCCACGCAATACGTGATCCAGGCCCTGGTCAGCACGGACAATCCGGCCGTGGCCAAGCGCGCCTGTTACTACGTATCGTCGCTGATGATCCCGTTCGGCCTGATGGCGGCCCTGATCGGCATGTGCAGTGCCGTGCTGTATCCGGGCATGAAGTCGATCGACGCCTTCCCGACCCTGATCGCCCACATGCCGGCGTTTTCCGCCAGCATCATGATCGTCGGCCTGGCCGGCGCCCTGTTCGGCGGCATTTCCGCCACCACCCTGGCATCGGCCACCCTGGCCATGAAGGATTTTTATGATCCCTGGTACAACAAGGCGAAGAACGACGCGAAATCGCTGATGTTCCTGCGCATCGCCATCGTCGTGGCCGGCTTGCTGCCGCTGGTGCTGGCGCTGTATGCGGAAAAACTGCTGATGATCGCCTTCCTGGGCAAGGCCCTGCGCGCCACCCTGGCCGTGCTGGTGCTGATGGCCTTCTATGCGCCGAAATTCGGCACGCCGCGCGGCGCCTTCGTTGGCGTGATCGTCTCCGTGATCGCCACCATCGGCTGGTTCCTGGCGGGCAATCCGTACGGTGTCGACAGTTCCTACCTGGCGCTGGCCGGCCCGCTGCTGACCATGGGCATCAGCCATCTGTTCAAGCCGGCGCAAGCGTTGGCGAAGCCGGCATCGTCGTCGCGGCTGTAGCTTACCCAACCCTCACACCAGTCCCGTCATGTAATAGATGGCAATGACGAGGAACACGGCCACCGTCTTGATGACGGTGATGCCGAAAATGTCGCGGTAGGACTGGCGGTGCGTGAGGCCCGTGACGGCCAGCAGGGTGATCACGGCGCCATTGTGCGGCAAGGTATCCATGCCGCCGCTGGCCATGGCCACCACGCGGTGCATGACTTCGAGCGGAATGTGCGCCTGCTGCGCGGCCTGGATAAAACTGTCCGACATGGCCGCCAGCGCAATGCTCATGCCGCCCGAAGCCGAGCCCGTAATGCCGGCCAGGGTCGTCACGGAGACCGCTGCGTTGACGAGCGGATCGGGCACGCTGCGCAAGGTGTTGCTGACGGCAAGAAAACCGGGCAGGGCGGCGATGACGCCGCCAAAGCCATATTCGGATGCCGTATTCATGGCCGCCAGCAGGGCGCCGCCCACGGCCGCCTTGGTGCCTTCGGCAAAGGCGGCGCGGATACGCCCGAAGGCCGTCACGCACACGAGCAAGATGCCCAGCAATAAGGCGCCTTCCACGGCCCAGATACCGGTCACGGACGCTATCGACGTCGACACGGGCGCATGCAAGCCGGGCAGGGCCTCGGTGGTGAGTACGTAACTGTCGCCATACCAGTGGGGAATCAGTTTGGTCAGCGCAAAGTTGGCCACGCCCACCAGCACCAAAGGCGCCACCGACAGCAGCGGATGGGGCAAGTCGCCACCGCCGGTCTTGGCCTGTTCCGCTTCCACGCCATAACCTTCGCCCGTCGCCATGACGGACCGGCGGCGCCATTCCAGGAAGGCCAGTCCCATGATCACCGTCAGCACGGCGCCGATGGTGCCCAGCCATGGCGCGGCCCAGCCGGTCGTATTGAAAAAGGTGGTGGGGATGATGTTCTGGATTTGCGGCGTGCCGGGCAAGGTATCCATGGTGAAGGAAAATGCGCCCAGGGCGATGGCGCCCGGCATCAGGCGCTTGGGGATATTGCTCTGGCGGTACAGCTCGGCCGCGAACGGGTACACGGCAAATACCACCACGAACAGCGACACGCCGCCGTACGTCAGGGCCGCGCACACGGCAACGATGACGGCATTCGCGCGCGAACTGCCGATATAGCGGATGGCGGCCACGACGATCGACTGTGAAAAGCCGGACAGCTCGATCAGCTTGCCGAACACGGCGCCGAGCAAAAAGACGGGGAAATACAGCTTGATAAAGCCCACCATCTTTTCCATGAAGATACCGCTGAAGACAGCCGGCACGGCGGACGGATCGGTGAGCAGTACGGCACCCAGCGCGGCGACGGGCGCAAACAGGATCACGCTGTAGCCACGGTAGGCGGCCAGCATCAGGAAGGCCAGTGCGGCCAGAACTATCAGGAAAGACATCGGTCAGGCCCTTGCGCGAGAAGTGATCAAGATATTAATAATGCAGTTAATATCATACTTCCCGGCAATCTGCCAACGCGCAGATCAAGGTGACGGCAGTTCACGTCAGCCTAGTGAGGAAAAAGTTGGTCGGGGTGAGAGGATTCGAACCTCCGGCCTCTGCGTCCCGAACGCAGCGCTCTACCAGGCTGAGCCACACCCCGCATACTGGTATTACAGCAGATGGCGGGGCGGGTTTCAAGTGACTGCATCAACGCTTATTTCTTTTCCTGCTGCGCCTTCCTGATTTCCGCTTCGCTCACTTTTTTTGCTGGCGCATTCGTCGCAGGCGAAGTCGGGGCCTTGCGGGTGGCGTTGGCTTGCGCCATGACGGCGGCGCAATCCGTGTCCGGGGCCTTGTCGACGCTGACCAGCGGCAGCAGGGCGGCCAGCGGCGTGACGACGGTGGCCAGCGCCACGGCGGCGCCGGCTTTCAACGCCAGCGGGCCTTTTTGCGGGCCCACGTCCGGGTTCTTGAACGTGCCTTTCGCATACAGCGGCGTGCGCAGGGTGATGATGCGGGCGCCCTTGGTTCGGGGGCGCACGTCGAGATCCAGGGTTTCGCTTGCCAGGTTGACGTTGCCCGTGACATTCACGACGGCGCTGTCCGTGTCGAGCACGAAGCGGCGCACGTTGGCCTGGCCATTCGTGACGGCGAAGTCGCTGGCCAGGCAGTTCAGGTGGACTTGTTTGTCGCCAAAGATTTTCACGAAGACGGCGTTGGCCAGGTTCAGGCCAGCCAGTTCCAGCATGAACTGGCTGACGGAGCCTTCGCTGACGGTGGCCGCCAGCTCGCCATTCGCGCTGGCCAGCATGGCCGAGACGGAATTGCCGTGGCCCGTCAGCGCCGCATCGCCATACACTTCGCCGAAGCTCGCTTGCATCGATTGCAGCTTGGGAAACAGTTCGCGAATTTTGAGGTGGCGCGCCGCCACCTTGGCTTGCGCGGCGATGGTCTTTTGACGGCCATCGAGCGTGATGTTCGAGGTGATGTCGCCACCGGCCATGCCGAAGTTGAGCGGCGTCAGACTCAGCACCTTGTCTTTCATGTGGATGTTGGCGACGACATTGTTGAGCGGAATATCGTGCGTGCGCACCAGTTTCTTGCCCGTGAATTTCACGTCGGCGTCGAGCGCATTCCATTTGGCTGTATTGAACTGTTCCACGGGCAAGGCTTTGTTGTCGGGCTGCACAGGCGCCTTGCCGCGCGCCTGTTTCTGCGCATTGCTGTCGGCGCCGATGGTGGGACCCAGGTCTTCCAGGCGCAATTGTTGCGACGTCACTTCGCCGCGCAGCAAGGGACGCGGCTGGCGCGGCAAGTACTGCAGGGTACCGGCCAGGTCGCTCTGGCCCACCGTGCCCTTGAAGTTTTGATAGGTCCAGTTCCAGATGGCGCCGTCCTTCTTGCCCAGCAGGCGGCCTTTGGTGGCGTAGTCCGGGGTTTCCGGCAGCAGCACACCCGTCAGCGGATACAGGTCGGCCATGCTGGCGCCGGCCAGGCTCAGCTGCAAATCGATGCCCGACAGCGAGCGCGGGTCCGTCAAGGTGCCATCGATGCTGGCCTTGTTCTTGCCCAGCACGGCATGCGCCTGCACGGGATACACGGTGTTGTTGTCGGTCAAGGACAGCACGGCACCGGCCTTGCCGCCGCCCGTCACGGGCGCTTTGCGGTAGGTGCCGCCCAGGGTGAATTCGATGCCGTATTTCTGCACGGGCGCGCTGCCTGGCGCGTCGCCCGGCGTGGCGTCGGGCGCTGTCGAGCTGACCTTGGCGCGCAGGTCCAGCGCGATGCCCTCGTCCAGATAGCGGATGGCACCATCGCCGAAGGCCATGCGCTGGATTTCCACGTCCCATGCCGAAGGGCCGTTATCCTTCAAGGTCCAGCTGTTGCTGCCATCGGCGCGCCGCTGCAGGGCAATATTGGGAGAGTCGAGCGCCAGGTCCGTCAGCACCAGCCTGTGCTGCAGCAGGGGCAGCGGATGGATGGCCACGTCGATGCGTTTCGCGCTGGCCAGTTGCGGGCCGGCCGTCGCCCAGTCCGGGTTGCTCATGCGCACGTCCTGCGCACTGATGATGGGACGCGGCACGTAGCGGCGCCAGCCCGGCTCCGTTTTCAGCCCTTGCTTCCATTGCACCTGCAAATCGCCGCCGATGACGAAAGTGCGGCCCGTGCTTTCCGACACCTTTTCGTTGATGTAGGGGCGGGCGCGGTTCCAGTCGAAGGTCAGCACGAAGATGACCACGATGGCGATCAGGGCCAGCAGGGCGGCCAGGCTCCAGCCGAGGATTTTCAGGGGTGTCGAGCGTGTCATGGGGATGCCAATCGCAGTGATTTTTTCATTAAGATAGACCGATTGATCATGACAGTCGGTGCGCTGGGTTACGTACGCATCGTGATTACTGGCATTGATTCCATAATTCGAGTATTATTGAATTATGGAAAACAACAATACTATCGCAACGCAGGCTGCGCCGCTGACAAGCACGGCCGCCATCGCTGCCCTGGCTGCGCTGGCACAGGAATCGCGGCTGGCCGTGTTCCGCCTGCTGGTGCAAGCGGGGCCGCAAGGCATGGCGGCGACGAAAATCGCCGAAGCGCTGGCGATCGCACCATCGTCGCTGTCGTTTCATTTGAAGGAGTTGGCGCACGCCAACCTGGTGACGGCGAGCAAGGCGGGCCGCTCCATCATCTACGCCGCCAACTATGCGGGCATGAATGGCTTGCTGGCCTTCTTGACCGAGAATTGCTGTGCTGGCGCCTCTTGTTGCGTCAATGAATCTCATTTACTCAAGGACATCACGACATGACGATCACGATCTATCACAACACGGCGTGCGGCACCTCGCGCAATACCCTGGCCCTGATCCGCAACACGGGTGTCGAGCCCGTCATCATCGATTACGTCAAGCATCCGCCGTCGCGCGACGAGCTGGTCGACCTGATCAGCCGCGCGGGCCTGTCCGTGCGCGCGGCGATGCGCGACAAGGGTGCCCTGTATGACGAGCTGGGCCTGGCCAATCCGGACTTGCCGGACGCGGCCCTGCTGGACGCCATGCAAGCCCATCCTATCTTGATCAACCGCCCCATCGTCGTCACGGAACTGGGCGTGCGCCTGTGCCGGCCGTCGGAAAAAGTGCTGGACATCCTGCCGCTGCCGCAGCAAGGGGCCTTCGTCAAGGAAGACGGCCAGGCCGTGGTCGGCGCCGACGGCAAGCCGGTGGCCTGAATGAATGATTTGCCGAATATCAATGCTGCGCACCTGGACGTGCCGGACCTGGACAAGCTGGCGCCGGCCAGCGTGTCCACCCATGCGCCGCGCATCCTGCTGCTGTACGGTTCCTTGCGCGAGCGCTCGTACAGCAAGCTGCTGACCCTGGAAGCGGAGCGCATCCTGCGCCACTTTGGCGCCGACACGCGCGTGTTCGATCCGCATGGCTTGCCCATGGTCGACAGCGTGTCGCCCGAGCATCCGAAGGTGCAGGAATTGCGCGCGCTGTCGCTATGGTCGGAAGGGCAAGTGTGGTGCAGCCCGGAACGCCATGGCGCCGTCACGGGCGTGTTCAAGTCGCAGATCGACTGGCTGCCGCTGGAAACGGGCAGCGTGCGGCCCACGCAGGGCCGGACCCTGGCCGTGATGCAAGTGTCGGGCGGTTCGCAATCGTTCAATGCCGTCAACGGCTTGCGCGTGCTGGGACGCTGGATGCGCATGGTGACGATACCGAACCAGTCTTCGGTTGCCAAGGCGTATCAGGAATTCGACGATGACGGCCGCATGAAGCCATCGCCGTATTACGAGCGCCTGGTCGACGTGATGGAGGAGCTGTATAAATTCACCCTGCTGGTGCGCGACCGCCGCGATTACCTGGGCAGCCGCTACAGCGAGCGGCTGGAAGCGGCGCCGGCCATCGTCCAGGCATTGGCGGGCGCCGCGATGGAGCATGAGCGCAGCAAATAAGCGGCACATAAAGAAAACGGCGCCAGTGGCGCCGTTTTGTATTGCATGGGATGAAACGCGATCAGTGATTGCGGTCCACGGCAAACGAGCACAGCTGCAGCATGGATTGCTTGTAGACGCTGTCCGGCCAGCCGGCGATGGCATCGGCGGCGCGCTGGCCGGCGATTTCCGCCTGCTTGCGCGTGTAGTCGAGGGCGCCGCTGCTGGTGATGGCCGTCAGGACAGCGTCGAAATGCTGTTCGTCGCCTTGCTCGATGCAGCTGCGCACCAGTTCGCGTTGCTCTGGCGTACCGTTTTCCATCAGCCAGATCAGCGGCATGGTCGGTTTGCCTTCGCGCAAGTCGTCGCCCACGTTCTTGCCGATTTCGGCGGCGTCGCCTGCATAGTCGAGCACGTCATCGATCAGCTGGAAGGCCGTGCCCAGCGAGCGGCCGTATTCGGCGGCCGCTTCGATATCGCCTTCACTGGCGCCGGCAATCAGGGCGCCCAGTTGCGCCGACGCTTCGAACAGCTTGGCTGTCTTCGAGCGGATGACGTTCAGATAGCTTTCCTGTGTCACGTCCGGATCGTGCATGTTCAGCAACTGCAGCACTTCGCCTTCGGCGATCACGTTGGTGGCGTCGGACAGGATTTGCATGACGCGCATATTATTCAGCGATACCATCAGCTGGAACGAGCGCGAGTGCAGGAAGTCGCCCACCAGCACCGAAGCGGCATTGCCGAACAGGGCATTGGCCGTCTGGCGTCCGCGGCGCATCGACGATTCATCGACGACGTCGTCGTGCAGCAGGGTGGCGGTGTGGATGAATTCGACCACGGCGGCCAGTTCATGGTGCGCCGTGCCGCGATAGGCGTGGGCATTGGCCACCAGCAAGATCAGCACGGGACGGATGCGTTTGCCGCCTGCGCTGATGATGTATTCAGCGATCTGGTTGATCAGAATCACATCGGAGTGCAACTTTTGGCGGATCACCGTATTGACTGCGTCCATATCGGCGGCAATCGTTTGCACGATGGTGTTTTGGTTAACGTGTTTGTTAGCGTCAGACAAGGCGAACCTGCATTAGATTGTGGGTGCCGCGATTATACGACAAGGCTTGCGCGTGCGTGACGTTTGCCTATGACTGTAGAGCAATTGATTGACCTTGTTGGCACTGGCGCGCGTTTTGCTGTCCGCCTGGCGCAAGCCTGACATGATGGTCAGGTTGTCGACATACCACGATCGTCAAGCTTTGTGAATAGTTTTTGACGCAATTTCTCAGTCCGTGTATAATCGCTGGTTCCCCCTGTTGTGCACGGCTTGCTTTTCATGGCAGTGGGACAAATTCTTTCAACATTTGATGAGGTTTCAAATCATGTACGCGGTCATAAAAACCGGTGGCAAACAATACAAAGTTGTCGCTGGCGAAAAACTTAAAGTAGAACAGATACCGGCAGACATTGGTTCCGAAATCACCATCGATCAAGTTCTCGCAGTAGGCGCGGGCGACAGCATCAAGTTTGGTGCTCCATTGGTCGAAGGTGCAACGGTACTGGTTACGGTTGTGGCGCATGGTCGCCATGATAAGGTCAAAATTTTCAAGATGCGTCGTCGTAAGCATTACCAAAAGCATCAAGGCCATCGCCAGAATTTTACCGAAATCCAAATCGTTTCGATCAACGGCTAATCGCCGCTGTTTGAATTAATCAGCTATCAAGGAGTCTTAAATGGCACATAAAAAAGGCGGCGGCACAACGCGAAACGGCCGTGATTCAGAATCAAAACGTCTGGGCGTTAAAGTCTACGGCGGCCAAGCTATCAATGCTGGCGGCATCATCATTCGTCAACGCGGCACCCCAGTGCGCGCTGGCGAAGGCGTAGGCATGGGCAAGGACCACACGTTGTTCGCGCTGATCGCGGGCAAAGTGAAGTTCGTTGTCAAAGGTGCTGGCTCGAAGCAATTCGTGACCGTTGTACCTAACGCAGCAGTACCAGCGTAATTCATCGCGGAGCGCCAGTTCGCTCCGCAATGATCGCATGATGTAAGGCGCAAGCCTTCAATCGAAAGGCTCTGCCCAAGGTAGAGCCTTTTTAGTTTTATGGCGGCAAAATTATGAAGTTTATCGACGAAGCAAAAATCGAAGTCATCGCGGGCGATGGCGGCAACGGCTGCGCCTCTTTCTGCCGTGAAAAATTCCGGCCTTTCGGCGGTCCCGATGGCGGCGATGGCGGCAAGGGCGGCACCATTTGGGCAGTCGCCGACCGCAATATCAACACGCTCGTCGATTTCCGCTTCTCCAAAATGCACAAGGCTCGCAATGGCGAGCCTGGCCGTGGCGCAGATTGCTATGGCAAGGGCGCCGATGACATCCACCTGCGCATGCCGGTCGGCACCTTGATCATCGACAACGCGAGCGGCGAAATCCTGGCCGATCTGACCGAGCACGGCCAGACCGAAATGCTGGCCAAGGGCGGCGAAGGCGGCTGGGGCAATATCCACTTCAAGTCCTCGACCAACCGCGCACCGCGCCAAAAAGGCGAGGGCAAGGAAGGCGAACGCCGCGAACTGCGCCTGGAACTGAAAGTCCTGGCTGACGTGGGCCTGCTGGGTATGCCGAACGCCGGCAAGTCGACCTTCATTTCGGCCGTCTCGAACGCGCGTCCGAAAATTGCCGATTATCCATTTACCACCCTGCACCCGAACCTGGGCGTGGTGCGCGTGTCGCACGAGAAGAGCTTTGTGATCGCCGACATTCCCGGCTTGATCGAAGGCGCTTCCGAAGGCGCGGGCCTGGGCCATCAATTCCTGCGCCACTTGCAGCGCACGGGCTTGCTGTTGCACATTGTCGACCTGGCGCCGTTTGAAACCAACGTCGATCCTGTCAAGGAAGCCAAGGCGCTGGTCAAGGAATTGAAAAAGTACGACGAGTCGCTGGTCGACAAACCGCGCTGGCTGGTGTTGAACAAGCTCGACATGGTGCCGGAAGAAGAGCGCAAGAAGATCGTCAAGGACTTCCTCAAGCGTTTCGCCTGGAAAGGTCCCGTCTTCGAGATCTCCGCGCTGAACCATCAGGGTTGCCCGGAACTGGTGAATGCGATTTACCAGCATCTGGAAGAGAAGAAACACAGCGAAAGCCGTGCCGAAGAAACGCAGATGACCGAAGAAGCACGCGGTATCTCGTCGATCGACCCGGATGATCCGCGTTTCAAGATCCTCGACTAAGGCTTTACCCTGATGTCGGTACAGACGGCCGCTGTCGCGCCAGCGCGCAAGCAAGCGTGGCAGCGCCGTGTATTGCATCTGATCGCGTATGCTTACGGGCTGAGCGCGGTCGCCTGCCTGTTGTTCGCCGATGAAATGGCGGCCGGCATGGGCATCTTCCTCAATGGCGTCAACGGCTACAGCCAGTTCTACGCTACTCATGTCGGTGTCTGGGGCGCTACCGCGCTCCTGGCACTGTTCGCGGCACGGCAGGGCGAACCGCCTGTCCTCGGCGATATCACTGCAATGTTGGTCCTGGCGCAGCCCGCCGGCCGTTTATTCGCGGCCATCAGCTTCGGCTTGCCCCAGGGTTTTGTGTTGTTCATGTGCGCAATGGAGCTGACGGCGGGGCTGGCCTTGCTGCTGCTGCGTCCTGCGCGCTGACGTCTATTAAGTGAAGAGCGCCGCCCCATGGATTCCGTGATTCAAAAAGCTACCCGCATCATCATCAAAGTTGGTTCTTCGCTGGTCACCAACGATGGCCGCGGACTCGATCATGCCGCCATCGCGCGCTGGGCCGCGCAGATTTCCGGCTTGCGCGTCCTGGGCAAGGAAGTCGTGCTGGTGAGCTCCGGCGCCATTGCCGAAGGCATGCTGCGCCTCGGTTTCGAGCAGCGCCCCACCGATATCCACGAATTGCAGGCTTGCGCCGCCGTCGGCCAGATGGGCCTGGCGCAAATCTATGAAAGCAGCTTCCGCGCCCACAGCCTCGGCACGGCGCAAGTGCTGCTCACGCACGCCGACCTGGCCGACCGCGAACGCTACCTGAATGCCCGTTCCACCCTGACGACCCTGCTGCGCCTGGGCGTGGTGCCGATCATCAATGAAAACGACACCGTCGTCACCGATGAAATCAAGTTCGGCGACAACGACACCCTGGGTGCCCTGGTGGCCAACCTGATCGAAGCCGATGCGCTGGTCATCCTGACGGACCAGCACGGCCTGTTCTCGGCCGACCCGCGCAAGGACCCGGACGCTTACCTGATCACGCAAGGCATCGCCGGCGATCCGGCCCTGGAAGCGATGGCCGGCGGTGCCGGCAGCAGCCTGGGGCGTGGCGGCATGCTGACGAAAATCCTTGCCGCCAAGCGCGCCGCCAAGTCCGGCGCCCATACCATCATCGCCTGGGGCCGCGACAGCGACGTGCTCAGCCGCCTGGCACAGGGCGAAGCGATCGGCACGGAGTTGCGGGCGCAAACGGGGCAATTGACGGCGCGCAAGCAGTGGATGGCCGATCATTTGCATACGGCCGGCGCCGTCGTGCTCGATGCGGGCGCCGTGCAAAAGCTGCGCCAGGAAGGCAAGTCACTGTTGCCGATCGGCGTGACGGGCGTGAATGGCGAATTCGGCCGCGGCGCCGTGATCACCTGCGTCGATGCCGATGGCGCGCCCGTGGCGCGCGGCCTGTCCAATTACACGAGCGGCGAAGCGCGCCGCATCATGCGCAAGCCTTCCACCGAGATCGAGTCCATCCTCGGCTATATGGAAGGCCATGAGCTGATTCATCGCGATAATATGGTCTTGCTGTAAGCTCCCGCTTGCTGCGAATCAAAAAACGGCCCTTGCGGGCCGTTTTTTTTTGCTCTATACCACGGCCGGCATCGGCGACTTGTCCTTGTAATCGCACAGGTCGGCAATCATGCAGTTCCAGCATTGGGGCTTGCGCGCCGTGCACGTGTAGCGGCCGTGCAAGATGAGCCAGTGGTGGGCGTCGTGCAGGAATTCCTTGGGGATGAATTTCAGCAGTTTTTGCTCGACGATATCGACATTCTTGCCCGGCGCGATGCCGGTGCGGTTCGAGACGCGGAAGATATGCGTATCCACGGCCATGGTCGGTTCGCCAAACGCCGTGTTCATGACCACATTCGCCGTCTTGCGGCCCACGCCGGGCAAGGCTTCCAGCGAGGCGCGGTCGCGCGGCACTTCGCCGCCGTGCTGCTCCAGCAGTATCTGGCAGGTGGCGATGACGTTCTTCGCCTTGGTGCGGAACAGGCCGATGGTGCGGATGTAGCTGGCCAGCTCGTCCACGCCCAGGGCCAGTATCGTGGCCGGCGTATTGGCGACCGGATACAGCAAGCGGGTCGCCTTGTTGACGGACACGTCCGTTGCCTGCGCCGACAGCAGCACGGCGATCAGCAGCTCGAACGGCGTCGTGTAGTCGAGTTCCGTTTTCGGGGAAGGGTTGGCGGCGCGAAAGCGCGTAAAGATTTCCAGGCGTTTGGCGGCGTTCATGCGTCTTTTTTCGGGGTGATGGTGGCTGGCTGGGCGGTGTCCGTGCTGGCGGCAGCGGCCTTGGCGCGCGCGCGCTCCATGGCGGCGGCGATGATGGCGCGCTTGCGTTCCTTTTCGGCCTGTTCGTCTGGCGTGACGGGCACTTCCTGCGTCACTTCATGCATCTTGGCGACTGCCTTGGCGGCCAGGCGTGCTTCATTTTCCTCTGTTTCGCGGCGCAAACGCTGCGTGCGGAAATCGTGGCGCGCGCGCGCGTCGTCTGCCTCGGCCTGGCTCCAGGCATCCCAGCCCGTGGCGTCGCCGCTGACCGGGTACATGACGATGCAGTCGACGGGGCAGGGCGCCACGCACAGGTCGCAGCCCGTGCACAGGCTTGTCACCACCGTATGCATCTGCTTGGCGGCGCCGACGATGGCGTCGACGGGACAGGCCTGGATGCACAGGGTACAGCCGATACACAGCGATTCGTCGATATAGGCGACAGATCGCGGACGTTCGAGGCCGTTGACGGGATTGAGCGGGATGACTTTTTTGCCCAGCAAGCCGGCCAGACGCACGATGCCTTGCGCACCGCCCGGCGGGCACTGGTTGATGTCGGCGCTGCCGGCGGCAATCGCTTCCGCATACGGGCGGCAACCGTTGTAGCCGCATTTGGTGCATTGCGTTTGCGGCAGCAAGTCTTCGATCTGGTCGGCAAGTGAGGGAGGGGCAGGGTGCGGCACGGTCATCTTCCACGGTAAAACGCCATTATCGGCCATCCGGCACGCGCACAAGTAAAAACCTGTTGCGCGAGAGGGGATAGCCGGCGCCATGACAGCCTGTTGCAGGCGCGCCGCAATCGTATTTTATTTCCCATGGGAATGTCAAAGTGCAAATAAACAACTTTGCAATTTCTTTTTTTTGTGGGAGCATGATTTTTATCAAGCCAGTGATCAAAAAAGCCGACCGCCAGTCCTGTTGCCGCGCCTGCATTGCAAGGTGCGCCAGGCCATAGGAGCCAAACATGCGTTTCCTCCGGACAGTTGGTTTGCCCTTCTGTTTATTCATGCACGCTACACTTGCCCTTGCACACGGGCAGGCTGGCTCCCCCATGGCGGCGCCGGGCGCTGCCAGCTCGCGCATCGTCCGCTTCGCCGCGGAAGACTGGCCGCCCTTTATTTCCCGCAGCCTGCCTGCCGACGGCATGTCCGGGGCGATGGTCAGCGCCATCTTCGAACGCATGGGCTATGTCGTCAAATATGAGTATTTCCCGTGGAAGCGCGCCATGCAGTTTGGCCTGGCCAGTTCCCGCTATGCCGGGTTTCTGGCTGTCTGGCGTACGCCCGAACGGGAAAAACTCTGCCACTTTTCTGTTCCGGTTGGCAATACGCAAGGCGTGCTGGCCTACCTGAAGGAGGATGGCGTGCCCGGTACCGCCCTGGCCGACCTGGGCAAGCTGCGTATCGGCACCGTGGCCGGCTATTCGAATGGCGAGCAGTTCGACGGCATGGTGGCGCGCGGCGAGTTGAAGACGGAAGAGGGCTTGAACGATGCGACGAATCTGAAGAAACTGCTCATCAAGCGTTACCGCGTGATCGTCATCGAGCGCCATGTCCTGCAGCACTTGCTGATGGGACGCAACTTCAGCAAGGCCGAGCGGGAGCGCATCGCCATCATCGATACCGTCTTCAAGGAGCGTCCCGTGCACGTGTGCTTCCAGCGCGACGCGGAAGGGGCGGCGCGGCAAAAGCGCTTCAACGAAGCGGCGCGCGACATCGATACGGCCCGGCTGGAACGCGATTACTGGAAGCGGCTCGACCAGAGCCTGGCGACCGCCCCGGCCAGTCCCTGACACGGCGCGTCGCTGTTGTTAGTTGCCAAAACGAAATATCTAAATACGAAACCATTCGTTCTTGTTTGTTTGTCCATCCTTTAGTCTGCAGCCACTGTGTTGACGACTTGAAAAGGATGTTTCCGTATGCTGGAATTGATTCACAAGCAAGACCCCATCCCGCGCCTGCGGCAACTGGCGTACGCCGTCTCGGTGGCCGTGCTCGTGCTGGGGGCGCCTGGCGTGGCGCATGCGCAAGAAGCGGTGCCTGCCGGGGACGGTGCGCAGGCTGCAGCCCCGCTCGATGCCGTTATCGTGACGGGGGCGCGCGGCACGGGCCGCACGGTGGCCAACAGCGCCGCACCGATCGACGTGATCAGCGCGCAGCAATTGCAGGCCACGGGCAAATTGAACTTGCTCGATGCGCTGGATACGGCCTTGCCGTCATTCAACTTGCCGGCCCGCGTGCAGCCTGACCTGGGCAGCATCGTGCGCGCCGGGCAGCTGCGCAACCTCGATCCATCGCATACTCTGGTGCTGGTCAACGGCAAGCGCCGCCATACGACGGCCATCGTCAATGAGGACGGCTTTCCGGGTTCCGTCGCCACCGACCTGGCCCTGATCCCCACGGGGGCGATTGCCCGCGTGGAAATCCTGCGCGACGGTGCTTCCGCCATCTACGGCTCGGACGCCATCGCCGGTGTCATCAACATCATCCTGAAGTCGGATGACAAGGGCAATTTCAGCACGCAACTCGGTTCCACCTACGAGGGCGACGGCACGAACGGGTCGGCACGCATCGATGGCGGCATGCGCCTGGGCGAACACGGCTTTGCCCACTTCGGCGCCGAAGTCCAGCGCCAAGGCATCGCCGTGCGCAATTTTGGACTGAATCCCGCTTATCTGTCGTATCCGGCCGTGCGCAACAGCGATGGCCAACTGGTGAAATTGGGACCGAACAACAGCTTGCCGGCGGGCGCTTCGCCCAACCCGGCCGAAGCAAACCGCAACAGCAATCCATGGCGCAATACGGGCGTGCCGCAAAGCACGACCGCCTCGCTCAGCGCCAACCTCGGCTATGACGTGTCGAACGAGGTGCAACTGTATGGTTTCGGCATCTATGCGCACCGCAATGCCCGCTCGGCGCAGAATTTCCGCCTGCCCAATACCATTTTCAATAACAACAAAGGCTTGCTGGCCGTGTATCCCGACGGTTTCACGCCATATGAAACGACGAGCGAAAACGACTTTTCGCTGACGGGCGGCGTCAAGGGCGAGACGGCGGGCTGGTCCTGGGACCTGAGCACGACGTATGGCCGCGACGATATCGACGTGGGCGTCGAACACTCGGCCAATTACTCGCTGACTTATCCCGGTGGCAAGACCGATTTTACTATCGGCAATCAGCGCTACAGCCGCTCGACCACGAATGCCGAGGTGCGCCGCCCCGTGCAACTGGGCTTGAGCGAGCCGGCCGACCTGAGCCTGGGCCTCGAGTATTCGCATGAAACGCAGCAGCGCAGCCCCGGCGAGCCCGCTTCCTGGCAGGGCAGTGGCTCGTCGGCGCTGGCCGGCTATCTGCCCGTCGATGCATCCGACACGGCGCGCCACAGCCATGCGGCGTATATCGGCCTGGGCGCGAAACTGACGCCGCAATGGCTGCTCGACACGGCTCTGCGCGCCGAGAAATATTCCGATTTCGGCAGCAAGACGACGGGCCGTTTGTCCACCCGTTATGACGTGACGTCCACGGTCGCCGTACGCGCTACCGTCAGCAACGGTTTCCATGCACCTAGCCTGGTGACGCAATCGTATTCGAACACGTCCGACCATGCGGGCGTGCCGTACACCCTGGCGCAGCCCAATTCCGCTGCCGCACGGGCCCTGGGTGCGCAAGCATTAAAACCGGAAAAATCGACGAATCTGTCAGCAGGGCTGACCTTCAATCCTACGCCCACCCTGCGCCTGGCCGTTGACGCGTATCAAATCAAGGTCAGCGACCGCCTGGGCGTGTCGTCGAACATCGGCATCGACCGCAGCTCGGGCGTGGCGCTCGACGGCAGCGGCCGGCCGCTGACGGGGGCGCAAGCGAGCGTCATTGAAAACCTGCTGCGCTCGGCGGGGCTGACGGTAGGCAATGGCCTGGTCGCGCATTACTTTGCCAACGTGGGCGACACGCGCACGCGCGGCATCGACTTGACGGCCGAGGATGTCCTGCGCGTGGCCGATGGCAAGCTGCGCTGGACGGCGGCCGCGAATATCAACCATACGAGCCTGGTCGGCAAGGCTGCACTGCCGGCCGTGCTGCAAGGTTTGCCGAACATCGGCACCTTGAGCAAGTCGGCCGAGTACGACTTGCTGTACCGGGCGCCGCGCGACAAGGAGATCGTCACCCTGGCGTATGAAAAAGCCGGCTGGACATTCAACCTGCGCGAAACGCGCTACGGCAAGCTCAAGCGCCTGAACGCCATCACGGGCGGCGACTACCAGCTGAAGGCCGCCTTCGTGACGGATGTCAGCGTCGGCTACGACATCAGCAAGCGCATCAACGTGACGGTGGGCGCCAACAATGTCTTTGACCAGAAGCCCAGCCAGGTGCCGCGCGCAGCGCGCAGTGCTGCGAATCTGGCGCAGTACACGGGCGCCTACGACAATTCGGGACCATTGGGCGTATTGGGCGGTTACTACTACGCCCGCGCCACTGTTCACTTTTGATCTGCCTTCGCTATCTCCATACTTATCATCAAGAACAGGAACGGATATGTCTGACAATACTCAACACGCGGCCATCGATCTGGAATGGGCCAATCTCCTCTCACCGCAGCGTCGCACGGTCTTGCGCGGCGGCGGTCTGGTGGCGGCATTGGCCGCATCCGGCTTGGCGGGCACAGCCCTGGCGCAGGAAGCCAAACCGTCGCGTGTGAAACCAGCGCCCGGCAAGAGCCCGTGGGGCGAGCATACGGACAAGGCGCCCACGCCGCGCCCCGTCAGCGTGCGGCCCGGCGAGGAAACCTTGCCGTCGACCCCGCGCGCCTACACGGATATCGAGAGCTATCACGCGCATATCTATTTTGACGAAGACAGTTACCAGAAAGCGGCGCTGATACGCAAGTGGGCGGCCGAGCGTTTCCAGATCGAGCTGGGCGACTGGAACCTGGAGCCGCGCGGCCCCCACGTGACGCCGTCGTTTTATTTTGGCTTTACCAATGATCTGCTGCCCGTGATCGTGCCGTGGCTGCAGCTGAACAGCCTGGGACTGACGATACTGATCCACCCGAATACGGAAGATCCGCGCGCCGACCACCTGTATTACGCGCTGTGGGTAAACCGCTCGCAGCCTGTGAATGGCTATGCGATGAAGAAGCCTGGACCGGGCGAGCCGAGAGTCGAGCAGATCTTTGTCAATACGCGTCCGACGGTGAAAATCGAGCGCGCATGAAAAAAAGCCACACCAGTGTGAACTGGGGTGGCTTTTTGATGGATATGCCGTGTATTAGCCGTGTTTCTGGATGAATTCGCCGATTTTCGGGCAAATGATCTCACGCCAGCGGCGGCCCGAGAAGATGCCGTAATGGCCGCATTTCGGCGCCACGAAGTCTTGTTGCATCTCGGCAGGGATGCCGGAACACAAGTCATGCGCCGCCTGCGTCTGGCCGGCGCCGGAAATGTCGTCCAGTTCGCCTTCCACGGTGAACAGCGCCACATTCGTGATGTCTTGCGGACGCACCAGCTGGCCGCCCACTTTCCAGGTGCCCATCGGCAGGCTGAATTCCTGGAAAACCGTTTTAATGGTTTCCAGATAGTACTCGGCCGGCATGTCCAGTACGGCGTTGTACTCGTTGTAGAACTGGCGGTGGCCTTCCGCCGGCTCGTCGTCGCCCGTCACCAGGTGCATGTAGAACTCGCGGTGGCTTTGCGCGTGGCGGCCCGGGTTCATGGCGATGAAGCCGGCATGCTGCAGGAAGCCCGGATACACCTTGCGGCCAAAGCCCGGGTAGTTCGGCGGCACCGCGTAGATCACGGTGTTTTCAAACCACGAGAATTTCTTTTCCGTCGCCAGGTTGTTCACTTGCGTGGGCGAGCGGCGCGGGTCGATCGGGCCGCCCATCATCGTCATGGTTTTCGGCATGTGCGGATCTTTGGCTGTCGCCATCAGCGAGATGGCGGCCAGCACGGGCACGGTCGGTTGACAGACGGAAATAACGTGCAAGTCAGGCGCCAGCAGGCGGATGAATTCCTGCACATAATAAATGTAGTCGTCCAGGTGGAATGGGCCTTCCGTCAGCGGTACCATGCGCGCGTCCGTCCAGTCGGTGATGTAGACATCGTGCTCGGCCAGCAAGCCGCGCACGGTATCGCGCAGCAGGGTCGAGTGGTGACCGGACAGGGGGGCAACCAGCAAAACTTTGGGCTGTTGCAAGCCAGTGGCTTCTTTTTTGAAGTGAATCAGGCGGCAAAACGGTTTTGTCACGACAACGTGTTCGCGGATGTCGACGCTCTCGCCTTGGACGAGAACGGATTGGATGTCGAATTGTGGTTTTTCGTAGTCTTTGCCAAGGCGGTACATCAGCTCGTAGCCGGCTGCGATGCGTTGCGAAAACGGGGTGTGGGCCAGTGGAGAAACCGGGTTGGTAAATAACTTGGAGGACATGTCTGCCCATTGCATCACCGGAGTGAGGAAAGAGCGTTGCAGTTCGTGCAGTTGGTAAAGCATATAGAGTCCTTGTTTAATTCCAAGCGCCAATATCGGCTCAAATATCATAATCCAATTCTACGATATTTGTTGAGGACAAAATGTGCTTTACCGCGCACAGGTCCACAGTTTGCGCTTTGGTGTGACAGGGCGCCACACTTGCGTGGATAGAGCTGCAACGATGCTTTAAAAGCAAAAAAAGCAGCGTTTCCGCTGCTTTTCGTCTGTTTTTTCGCCGCCCCGCCCCTGCGGAGAAGAGTCTCTCCGCCAGAACGGCCGCGGCAAGTGCCGTGCGCTTAGCGCACCAGCATGTCGAGCTTGTCCTTGACGTCCTTGAATTGCTCGGCTTCCGGCAAGGCAGCCTTCGTCTTGGTGATCGAAGGCCAGTTACGGGCCAGATCGACGTTGATCTTGATGAAGGCTTGCTGGTCGCCCGGCACGTCTTCTTCCGCGAAAATCGCGTTCACCGGGCACTCTGCCACGCAGACTGCGCAGTCAATACATTCGTCCGGATCGATTGCCAGGAAGTTCGGGCCTTCCCGGAAACAATCTACCGGGCAGACATCGACGCAGTCGGTATAGCGACAGGCGATGCAGGATTCGGTGACAACGTGGGTCATAACAGTCCTATCAATTTGGGGGAGGTGCTGTAGCGCCTGCAGGAAACTCGGCGGCGCATACTAAAGCAAAGCATTGTATTTTAAGGCAATTCGCTATTTCTCACAAATCCCGCTTATATACAATACATATAAGCAAATTCATTTTTTGACGGTGCCGTTGCCGCGCAGAGCGGGTAATTCAGCGACTATCCGGGACGTTGCCATAAAGAACGCGGCAAGAAAGCGACAGTCACCCGATGCGGCAGGGTGCAGGGCGGGCGGTGTGCTGGCTTGCCGTGTGGTGTTTTTGTTTTACTCAAATCAAGACCGGCACAAAATAAGCGCAGGAACAATCAGGCCAAGTGTCGGAACATTCAGGCGCTGGCGCGTATTTGCGTCAGTAACTGTTGCCAACGTGCATTTTCAGCACTGCCATCCTCGGCAAATGTGATGGTGCGGCGCGCGGTGGGTGCGTCGACGGTGATCTGCCATTGGGGGATGTCGGCACCCACCTGCTGGCCCGTCGCCTGTGAGTGCGTGAAAAAGCCGCTGCTGGCCAGTGCCGCTTCCAGTCCGGGGCCGGCCGGATGGGCTTGCGTATCGATGTCGTACTGTTCGCTCAGGCCGGCAAAGCCGCCGCTGCTGCGGGCTGAAATTTTCATGCTGCTCCTTCTGGTGGACGGTGGTGGGGACGTGGTGCGGCATGTCATCGTCTGCTGTCGACTATTGACTTGCTCGCGGCGTATGGCATTTATCGGGGCGCGTAGCTGCGGCACCAGGCCGCCAGCGCTTCGCGCTCCGCTTCCAGCAAGTGGTCCGATTCGCTGTATTCCGCATGGTTCATGGTACCGCAGCAGGCGCGCCTGTCCTGCACGGCACCCGCTTCGTCGACGACATCGGGGGCAAAGGTCATTTGTCCATCCTCCGTCATGGCATTGTCCTTGAGTACTTCGCGCACGGTAAAGCTGTTGCGGATGAAATCGAGGTAGCTGGTAAAGCCGTCGGCCTGCGCCAGGGTCAGCATGTGGCCGGCCACGTCGGCGTACGTGGCCGCCTGGTCGGGGGAGGCCACCAGGGCGCGCAAGACCAGGCTGCGCAGGTAGTCGCCGCAACGGTGCAGCACGGCCGCGTCATCTTCCAGCTGGGGCTGGCGTTCGTGGGCAAAGATGTCGGCCAGGATGTCGTAGATAGCGCCTGTAAACACTTGCGAGATGGCGTGCACTTCCGTGCCGGCCTCCGACAATTTGATGTCGTTATCGGCATTGCGCAAGCCGTTCGGCCGGCCCAGCGCCAGGCCGAACTGTTCCGCCAGGTCGGCCAGGAAGGTCTTGTCGTGCAGGTCGGACTTGGTTTGCGCAATCACGGCTTCGACCTGGTCCAGCTGCGACAGGGCCAGGAAGATGGCCGTCAGGTCGCCGAACGATTCGTGCAAGCCGCCCGTCTGCGGTGGATTATTGTTGAGCAGCCAATTCGGCTTGAGGCCATCGAGGATGGCGTGCCCGGTTTCATGCGAAACGATGTCGAGCGAGCGGCAGGTGTAGACGCGCTCGGTGGCGCCGCTGGGAATGAAGTCGCCGAACTTGAGGGCCTTGTCGCTGCGGCTGTAATAGGCATTCATGACATTGGGCAAGCCGTGCGGGAACACGCGCAGCGGTGCCGTGTTGCTGGCGCTATTCCATTGCCAGGGCAGGGGCGAGGCTGTGCCGTTGCTGGCCAGCGCGCGCTGGTACATGGTGAGCGTCATGCGCACGATGGCAAACGTGTGCACGGCGTCGAACTGGTCGGTATTGGGCGAGACGATGAAGTCGCCAAAGGCGTTCGGGCTGACCTGGGCGATGCCCGGCTCGCCAAAGGTGATGCGTGCATCGCGCGGGCCTTGCAGGGTCAGGCCGGCGAGGAAGGTCTTGCGCGTGCCCAGTTCGCTCACGGACGGGTCCTGCTTCCAGATCAGCACGCGCGAACCGACCGGCACGGCTTCGAGCTTGCGGGTGGTGGGGTCGAGCACGCGAGGCGGACCCGGCTGCAAGGTCAGCTGTGCATTCTTGCGGTGCTGGCGGTAGGGCGCCGATGGGGTGGGGACATAGCCGACGGGCAGGGACACGCATTTGGTCAGCACGGCTTCGACCGGCACGATGACTTTCTGGTCCATGGTAGCTCTCCAAGACACTCGCAACTGGAACTGAGATAGTCGGCCCGCTTCGGTGGTTTCGGTTTGATGCGGCGCAAGTGCGGCGCAGGAAAGCGCGGTTTTTTCTGCGTGCCCGCGCCACCGATGGCCGCGGCTGCCGCATGGCGGCTGGTATGATGCTGGCCGTATTGCCCCCGTTTTTATAATAAAAGGATTGTTTGATGGCGGATATAAATATAGTTCAGCAACATAAGCTGACAGCAGAAAAGGCGCGCCAAGCGGCGCAGCAAGTGGCCGACAAGCTGGCCCAGGAATATGACCTGGCGTGCGCCTGGGATGGCGACGTGCTGCGTTTCGAGCGCAGCGGCGTCGACGGATCGCTGACCCTGGAAAAAGAGCAGGCGCAACTGCAAATCAAGCTGGGTTTCATGCTGAGCGCCTTCGCCTCCACGATTGAAGGCAAGATTGCCGAGAAGATGCGCAAGGTGTTTACCGAGCCGGCTTGACGGCTTTGCACCGCTTGTCCGGCGCCCGGTTTGGTGCTAGGGAGCGTGTCGCAGCGATGGGCGAAAAGACGATGAAAACAAGTCTCTTTTCGCCTTTTTTACGTCTGACTGTACGCTGGCGAACATTGCTAGCACATTTCTATTTGGAAAGCCATTGGACTTTGGTGGCTTTTTGCGTTATACTTGAGTCATATTTACAACAGCTACACCGCGTTTCACCTTCTGCTTCGCAGTACTCCCCACTCGCTGAGTGGTGAATAATTCTTCGGGTTTTACACCCGCATCCAGTTAAAAGTAGCTTGGTCGATTTTTTTTCGGTCAAATACATTTGGTGCCATGTATTTGCATGGCGCTAGCGTTGTTAAAAGTCCTGAACCACAGCCTCTTTTAGCACGCACACGGCACCCCGGCACCGGCTTTGGCCATCCGCTGGTCACACGCGTGTCACCCCCTGTTTCCTGTCGCTCCCGTGCGCTTTTTGCGCCGTGGCGTAGCCGACGCAACAGGGTTTGCTGATTCCCGCCGCAAGCTAGCAGCTTGCTGGGTTTCATTCCATTCGTCAAATCGAGGGAGAACCACATCGTGGCAAAACAAATCATTATCGACCATGTGTTCAAAGTGTTCGGCGACAAGCCAGAAGAAGCACTTGAACTTGTCCATCAAGGCGCCAGCAAGCAGGATATCCTGGCCAAGACGGACTGCACCATCGGCGTTTTCGACGCCACCTTTACCATTGAAGCGGGCGAGATCTTCGTCATCATGGGCCTGTCCGGTTCGGGCAAGTCGACCCTGGTGCGCATGCTGAACCGCCTGATCGAGCCGACCGCCGGCCGCATCCTGATCGACGGCAACGACATCAATACCTTGCCGGACGCCCAGCTGCGCGCCCTGCGCCGCAAGGACATCAGCATGGTGTTCCAGTCGTTCGCGCTGCTGCCGCAAATTACCGTGCTCGACAACACTGCCTTCGGCATGGAACTGGCCGGCATGCCGAAAGCTGAGCGCCATGCGCTGGCCCAGCAAGCGCTGGAGCAAGTGGGCCTGGACGGCTACGGCGCCAGCTATCCCGACGAATTGTCGGGCGGCATGCAGCAGCGCGTGGGCCTGGCCCGTGCGCTGGCTTGCGATCCATCGATTTTGCTGATGGATGAAGCATTTTCCGCGCTCGATCCGATTATTCGTACGGAAATGCAATCGGAACTGCTGCGCTTGCAGCAAATCAAGCGCCGCACCATCGTCTTCATTTCGCATGACCTCGACGAAGCCATGCGCATCGGCGACCGCGTCGCCATCATGAAAGACGGCCACGTGGTGCAAGTGGGCACGCCGGAAGAAATCCTGCGCAAGCCTGCCAACGATTACGTGCGCAATTTCGTGCGCGGCGTGGATGCGGCGGCCGTGTTCAAGGCCAGCGATATTGCCCGCAAGAGCCAGATCGTCGTGTCCGAGTCGCCGAGCCGCGGTTCGCGCGCCGCGCTGTCGATGCTGGAAGAGCAGGATCGCGCCTTTGCGTATGTCGTCAATCCGCAGCGCAAGTTCCTCGGCGTCGTCTCGGCCGATTCGCTGCGCAGTGCGCTCGACGGCCATGTGGGACCGCTGGGCCTGGCGCATGCCTATCTGCCCGACGTGCAGACCATCAATGCAGATGAGCCAGTCGCCGGCCTGTTCGGCCAGGTGGCGCAACTGCCTTACGCCGTCCCTGTGGTGGCCAATGACGGCAGCTTCCGCGGCGCCATCAGCAAGACGACCTTGCTGAAGTTCCTCGACCGCGACACGCCAGCCATTGCCGAGCCACAACAACAGAAAGGACAAGCATGAACCCAAGCACCGTTTCCACAGTAGAACCTGTTGTTGAACAGGCCGCCCAAATCAATCCCTGGGCGCTGACGCCGCCCACCGACGCCAGCACCGCCTGGCTGGACGCCGCCGCGCCTGCCGTGCAGCCGGAACATGCGAGCGGCTTTCACCTGACACAGATCTTCGACGGCTCGCTGCCGCTGGAAAGCTGGATCAACCAGGGCCTGGGCTGGGTCGTCGCCCATTTCCGTCCTTTCTTCCAGGCCGTGCGCGCACCGATCGACAGCGTGCTGTCCGGCGTGGAAGGCGTGCTGCTGGCGGCCCCGTCGCTGACGGTGATCGCCATCATCGGCTTGCTGGCGTGGCAATTTACCAGCCGTACCCTGGCCATCGGTACCGTGCTGGCGCTGCTGGTGGTGTCGATGCTGGGCATCTGGCCGGAAGCCATGACCACCCTGTCGCTGGTATTGACGTCGCTGGCTTTCTGTCTGGCCATCGGCTTGCCGCTGGGTATTTTCCTTGCCAGCAGCGACCGCGCGCAGAATATCCTGCGCCCCCTGCTGGACGCCATGCAGACGA
This sequence comes from Janthinobacterium lividum, assembly GCF_034424625.1. Classification (NCBI taxonomy): domain Bacteria; kingdom Pseudomonadati; phylum Pseudomonadota; class Betaproteobacteria; order Burkholderiales; family Oxalobacteraceae; genus Janthinobacterium; species Janthinobacterium lividum. The sequence goes on from NZ_CP139976.1 coordinate 1,404,251, forward strand.
CGCCTGCCTTCGTCTACCTGGTACCCGTGGTGATGCTGTTTGGTATCGGTAATGCGCCAGGCGTGATCGTGACGATCATCTTTGCCCTGCCGCCGCTGGTGCGTTTGACCAACCTCGGTATCCGCCAGGTGCGTCCCGACCTGATCGAAGCGGCCCGCGCCTATGGCGCCTCGCCGTGGCAGCTGCTGACCCGCGTGCAATTTCCGCTGGCCATGCCGTCCATCATGGCCGGTATCAACCAGTCGCTGATGCTGTCGCTGTCGATGGTCGTGATCGCCTCGATGATCGCCGTGGGTGGCCTGGGCCAGATGGTATTGCGCGGCATTGGCCGCCTAGACATGGGCCTGGCAACCGTGGGTGGCCTGGGCATCGTGCTGCTGGCCATCACCCTGGACCGATTGACGCAAGCGATGGGCCAGCCACGCCGTGGCGTGCGCCATTGGTACCAGACGGGTCCTGCCGGTTTCGTGCTGCGCCTGGTGCGCGGCAACACGGACAAAAATAATGTTGAACAGCAAGCAACGCTGGCCAACGCACAATAAAGGATACACATGCATCAAATTGACAATTTTAAAGTGACGCAAAAATCGCAACGCAAGTTCCAGCTGTTTTCCGCCCTGGCGATCGCCGCCCTGGCCCTGACCACCAGCCTGGCCATGGCGCAGACGCCGGCCGTGGCCGCCGATGCGCTGCCCGGCAAGGGCGTCAAGGTGCAGCCGCTGCAAAGCTCGATCGCGGAAGAAACCTTCCAGACCATGCTGGTCGACAAGGCCCTGGAAAAGCTGGGCTACGAAGTGCAGCCGATCAAGGAAGTGGAGTATCCGACCGCGCATATCGCCATCGCCAACGGCGACGCCACCTTCATGGCCGTGCACTGGGATCCGATGCACAAGGATTTCTATAACAATGCGGGCGGCGACGCCAAGCTGTTGCGCACGGGCCAATACGCCGGTCCTGCCGCACAGGGTTATCTGATCGACAAGGCGACGGCCGAGAAGTACAACATCACGAATATCGACCAGTTGCGCGATCCCACCCTGGCCAAGCTGTTCGACCACGATGGCGACGGCAAGGCCGACTTGACGGGCTGCAACCCCGGCTGGGGCTGCGAAGCGCTGATCGAGAACCACATGGATGCGTATAAATTACGCGAGACGGTGACGCACGTGCAGGGCAGCTATGCGGCCCTGATCGCCGATACCCTGGGCCGCTACAAGCGTGGCGAATCCATCCTGTATTACACGTGGACGCCGTACTGGGTCAGTGGCGTGCTGGTGCCGGGCAAGGACGTGGTCTGGCTGAAAGTGCCGTTCTCGGCCAATCCGGACAAGGTGAATACCCGCCTCGACGATGGCAGCGACTACGGTTTTGCCGTCAACACGGCGCGCATCGTGTCGAACAAGGCCTGGGCGGAGAAAAATCCCGCCGCGGCCAAGCTGTTCGAAGTGATGCAATTGCCCGTGGCGGACATCAATGCGCAGAACGAGCGCATGCGCCGCGGCGAAAACACGCAGGCCGATATCGCCCGCCATACGGCTGGCTGGATCAAGTTCCACCAGCAAAAATTTGATGGCTGGATCGCGCAAGCGCTGGCGGCAGCAAAGAAGTAAGTTTCAGCGCTACCCGGCATTGAAAGAAGTGGCTACCGATTCGGTAGCCACTTTTGCGTTAACGGCCTGTTTTGGTGGTTTTTGGTGAGTTTTTAGGCCCTTTCGGCCAGTTTCAGGTGCAAAATGGGGAAAGGCTTGCCGAACGGGTCGCATTCCGAGCGGTTTTCCACGATAAAGCCCAGGTGCCGGTAAAAACCGTGCGCTTGCGCGTTGTGCTCGTTGACGTCGACGGCCGTGGCGCCCAGGGCCGCGATGGCGTGACGGACCAGGGTGCGGCCGGCGCCGCTGCCCCGGTGATCCGGATGGACGAACAGCATCTCGATCTTGGCGTGCTCGACGCACAGGAAGGCCTGAGCGACGCCGTCATCGGCGCGCAGCACGTGCAGCAGGCGTTCCGCCGTCACCCTGGCCAGCTCATCGCGCACGAAGGGCATCAGGAAGGCGATATCGCTATCGGCGAGAAAATCGTGGGTGGCGCGTACGGACAGGTGCCAGACGTCGAACAAACGGGGCAGGTCGTCGGCATGGGCCAGGGAAACTGGGGAAAGCGGGGATGGGGTCATGCAGAAATTATACTGCCCCGGCAAGTGCCGGGGCAGGGGAAGATCAGTCCTTCAAGTCTTCGATCAGGTCGATGTATTGCTGTTGCGCCTCTTCCTTCGAGGTGCCGGCCAGGGCCGCCCAGGCGTCGAACTTGGCGCGGTTGACGAAGTCGGTCATGCCAGGACGCTCGCCCGTGGCGTCGCCGCTCGAGGCTTGCTTGAACAAGGCATAGATTTTCAACAAGGTCATATTGTCCGGACGCTCGGACAGGGTCTTGGAATCGAGCTGCGCTTGTTCGAATTGCTCTTGTAAACTCATGATGGCTCCTGTGTGCTGATGGAATCGCGGGAAAAGTGCGGCAGGCCCGGCGGAGTGGCCACCGTGCGTGCTGCAGTGCCTGACATCATAGTGAAAAAAGCGCGCCGTGCATTAGAGGACACACTCAAAACAAAAACGCCGCCGCTGCGTGAACAGGGGCGGCACCTTGTACAGTCGCTTGCGCGCTGCGGAGTCTGTTCTTATACGCCCAGCAGTTCAACGTCGAAAATCAGGGTGGCGTTCGGTGGAATCACGCCGCCGGCGCCGCGTGCGCCATAGCCCAGTGCTGCAGGGATGATCAGCTGGCGCTTGCCGCCCACTTTCATGCCTTGCACGCCTTCATCCCAGCCTTGAATGACGCGGCCGGCGCCCAGCGGGAATTCGAATGGGTCGTTGCGGTCCTTGCTCGAGTCAAATTTCGCGCCGGCGCTGCCGTCGTCGTTTTGCAGCCAGCCCGTGTAATGCACGACAACATTGTTGCCAGCTTGCGCTTCAGCGCCTTCGCCAACGGTGGTATCGATGTATTGCAGGCCGGAAGCGGTAGTGGTGGTGGTCATGATAATCCTTGTGTAGGCGATGAAAGCTTCAGATTGTAGAGCAATGAGTTGCAAAGCGCCATTCCAGGCCCGGCGCAGGGAAAAACCAGAAATTACGACGATGTGTGGCTGCCGGTCGCATTTAAGGGGGGATTTAACACAATAAATACAGTGTTCCACGTAAAATGCATGTTTTGTATTTAACAGTGATTTCTTCCATGTTCCGCAGTCTATGCCGCCTTGTTTTTTCCTCGCTGTGCCTGGTTTCCGCAATATCGACGGCGCAAGCCGAAGTGGTGGTGGTGCTCAATTCCCGTGATGCTACGGTGCAACTGCTGGACCAGAAAACCTATGCTCCCCTGTCTACCTTTGCTGTCGGCAAGGAACCGCACCATCTGATGGAAACGCCGGATGGCAAGTCGCTGATCGTCGCCAGTTCCGTCGGCAACGAGCTGATTTTCCTCGACCCTGTCTCGGGCCAGATCCAGCGCCGCATCAGCAATATCCTCGATCCTTACCAGATCGGCTTTTCGCCGGACCAGAAGTGGTTCATTTCGAATTCGCTGCGCCTGGACCGCATCGACCTGTACCGCTACGACGGCAAGAACCTGACCCTGGCCAAGCGCATCCCGCTGCCGAAGTTGCCCAGCCACATGGCGTTTACGGCTGACAGCACCATGGCTTTCATCACGCAGCAGGGCAGCAACCAGGTCAGCGCCATCGACCTGGCCACGCAAACCGTGAAATGGACCATGCCCGTCGGTCCGGCGCCAGCCGGCATCACCATGACGCCCGATGGCAAGCATTTGCTGGTCGGCATCATGGGCAGCGATTATGTGGAAGTGATCGACTGGCGCACGCAAAAGACCGTCAAGCGCATCAAGGCGGGCGCCGGCACGCATAATTTCCGCGCGCTGGGGGATAACCGCATGACGTTCGTCTCGAACCGCGTGTCGAACACGATCAACATCATCGACCAGAAGACCCTGGAAAACGTGGGCACCATCAATGTGCCGGGCGGCCCTGACTGCATGGAAATCACGCCCGATGGCAAGACCATGTGGGTAACCCTGCGCTGGATCAAGAAAGTGGCCGTGATCGACCTGACGACGCGCAAGGTCATCAAGACCATACCGGTGGGCCGCTCGCCCCATGGCGTGTATTTCGCCACCCACTCGCCGCGCATGTGATGGCGGGTGTGCTGATGAAACGTCTGATTCCCGCGTGCCACGTGCCCGCCATGCTGTTGTGCGCCAGCGCCATGCTGTCGCCCGCGCAGGCCGCCGCACCTGTTGCCCCGGCCGCCTGCAAGGGCACCATCTACATGACCTTCGACACGGGCAGCCAGTCGCAAGCGCAACTGATCGCCGACGTGCTGAATCAACGCCATGTGAAGGCAACTTTCTTCCTCGCCAATGAAAAGACCACGCGCGGCGATTATTCGCTCGATGCCTCGTGGGCGCCGTACTGGAAAGCCCGGGTCGCCGAAGGCCATGCGTTCGGCACGCATACGTTTGACCATGTGTACTGGAAGAAGGATCTGGCCAACGGTTTGATCCAGGTCAAGCCCCAGTTCGGCAAGGACGGCGGCAAGCTGGCGTCGTTCACGGATAAACAGTTCTGCGAGGAATTGCGCCGCGTCGATACGCGCTTCCAGGAATTGACCGGGCACAAGCTCGATCCATTCTGGCGCGCGCCGGGCGGCTACACGTCGCCGCGCACCCTGGCGGCCGGCAGCGCCTGCGGCTACCAGCATGCGGGCTGGGCGCCTGCGGGGTATTCCGGCGATGAGCTGCCCAGCGACAAGTATCCGAACGCCATGTTGCTGAAAAAAGCGCTGGCGAACTTGCGCAGCGGCGATATTTTCATTTCGCATATGGGCATCTGGTCGCGCAAGGATGCGTGGGCGCCCGCCAACCTGGACGCCTTGATTTCCGGCTTGCAAGGCAAAGGGTTCTGCTTTGCCACCCTGCGCGAGCATCCTGCCTACGCGCAGAAGAAGGGCCAGCCATGATCGCCGCCGACATCCTCGGCCACGTCACTCCCGTCATCGACGCCGTCGTCGACGCCTTTGGCGTGGCGCAGGGCTGGCTGTTCCAGACCATCGTGAATCCCCTCGTGTATCACCTGGGCTTTGGCGAATTCACGGAAGAAGCGTTCGAGGGCACGGAGTGGCTGCTGATCGGCCTGTGTGAACTGGTGCTGCTGTTTCTCGTGCTGCGCCCGCTCGAAGCCTTGATTCCCGCGCAAAAGATCACCGACCCGCGCGCCCGCTGGAACGATTTCATCTACACCGTGCTGCACCGCATCGGCCTGTTTTCGGTCGTGGTGTTCTTCACGCTCGATCCGCTGATGGATGCACTGGCGGGCGCCTTGCGTTTCGACAATATTCATCCCCTGAACCTGGAATCGCTGTTGCCCGGCATGAGTCCCTTGCTCAGTTTTATCATTTATTTTGTGATACTGGACTTCGTCGATTATTGCTACCACCGGGCCTCGCACCATTTCGGCTGGTGGTGGGGCTTGCACAGCCTGCATCACAGCCAGCAAAACATGAACTTGTGGAGCGATGACCGCAACCATCTGCTCGATGATTTCCTGCGCGACGTGGTGATGGCCCTGGTGGCGCTCGGTATCGGCGTGCCGCCGGGCCAGTATGTGCTGCTGGTGTCGATTTCGCGCATTCTGCAAAGCTTGCAGCATGCAAATGTGAGGATACACTTCGGCCGCATCGGTGAGCGGCTGCTGATCTCGCCCCGTTTTCACCGCACGCATCACGCGATCGGCGTGGGGCATGAGTCGAAAGGCAAGGGCAGCATGGGCGGTTGCAACTTCGGCGTGGTCTTGCCGATTTGGGATATGCTGCTGGGCACCGCGAATTTCTCGGCCGGCTATGCGCGCACGGGCGTGCGCGACCAGCTGGCCCGTATCGATAGCAAGGGCATGGGCCGGCCGGGGCGCAGCTATGGCCACGGCTTCTGGCAGCAGCAATGGCTGGGCCTGCGCCGCATGGTGGAATTTGCAAGAATCAAACGAAAAGGACGCCGTTGATGCGTAATGTGTTGAATTCGTATGGCCGTGCTTTCCTGTCGCAATTGCACGGCAGGATATTGCTGCTGAGCGTGGCGCCGTTCATCCTGTCGCTGGTGCTGTGGGGCGGACTGCTGTATGTGGGCTTGCAGCCGCTGATCGACAGCCTGCATGCGCTGTTTACGCAGTACGATTTCTTCCGCACCAGCGGGCAGGTGCTGTCCACCTTTGGCCTGGGCGTGCTGAAGGCCGTGATCGTGCCCCTGATCGCCATGTTCATGCTGCTGCCGCTGATGATCCTGACGGCGCTGATCTTCATGGGCCTGTTCGCCATGCCGGCCATCGGCCGCCATATCGGCGGACGGCACTTTCCTGAGCTGGAAAAGAAACATGGCGGCAGCCTGCTGGGCAGCGTGGGGACGTCCCTGGCCACCTTTTTGCTGTTCATCATCGCCTGGGTCATCATGCTGCCCCTGTACGCGTTTCCGCCGGCCGCGCTGGCGGGACAAGCCGTGCTGTGGGGCTGGCTGACCTACCGCGTGATGGCGTATGACGCCATGGCCGACTACGCCAGCGCGGAAGAGCGCCACGCCATCATGCGCACGCAGCGCTGGCCCCTGCTGGCCATCGGCATGGTGTCCGGCGCGGCCGGCGCCGTGCCGGGCATGCTGTGGATGGGCGGCGTGATGTCGGTGGTGTTCTTCCCCTTCCTGGCGGCGTTCGCCATCTGGCTGTATGTGCTGATCTTTATCTTCACGGGCCTGTGGTTCCAGTATTACTGCCTGGAAGCACTGTCGCGTTTGCGGGGCGTACGCGGCATGACCGACGTGGCGCCGGCGGACGCCTGAGTATTTTTATCGAATTCTACGAGGGAGCTTCATGGCTATCGGATTGATCATCATCGGCGACGAAATCCTGTCGGGCAAGCGCGCGGACCAGCATTTCCCGAAAGTAGTGAGCATGCTCAAGGCACGCGGCTTGCAGCTGAGCTGGGCGGAGTACGTGGGCGACGAGCCGGCCCGCCTGGTCGCCTTGCTCAAGCGCAGCTTTGCCAGCGGCGACATCGTCTTCAGCTTTGGCGGCATCGGCGCCACGCCGGATGACCATACGCGCCAGGCGGCGGCCGATGCGCTGGGCTTGCCGCTGGTGCTGCATCCGCAGGGCAAGGTCAATATCCAGCAGCGCATCACGGAAATGGGAGAAGAAACGGGCGTGCCGGCCGATTTGAACTCGCCGGAAAACCTGCACCGCCTGAAAATGGCGGAATTTGTCGAAGGCGCCGAGCTGATTCCGAATCCGTACAACAAGATTGCCGGCTTTGCCGTGCACGAACATTATTTCGTGCCGGGCTTTCCCGTCATGTCCTGGCCCATGATCGAATGGGTGCTCGACACGCATTATGCGCACCTGTTCAACCAGGTGCCGCACGCGGAACACGCCTTGCTCGTGTATGAAACGGCCGAATCCCTGCTGACGCCGCTGATGGTGCGCCTGGAAACAGATTTTCCGCTGATTAAGGTGTTCAGCCTGCCCAGCGTGGGCGATGCGCAGACGCGCCGGCATATCGAACTGGGCGTCAAGGGCGAGCCCGCGCAGGCTGAAGCCGCCTTCGCGCAGATGTGCGCCGCGCTCGATACCTTGCAAGCGGAATACACCACCATCTGACATGCAGCCAGCCCGGCGCCGGCGGCTTTTTCTCCGGCGTCCAGCCCGCCTTGCATCTATGTACGCAAGCGTACGTTCCAAGACGTTGTTTTTTTGCGAAAATCTTCAATGAAGCAAGATTTTTGTGTGCGCTCGTCAGTCGTTCCCATGCCGATGTGGTGGAATGGTGAACAGGAGCCTGGCGTGTCAAACGCGGGGTTGCCTGCCTGTGCAGTAGCGTGTTTTTTTGATTCACCGGTATGGACATCATGTTAAGCAAGCTTTGTCGTGACCGGCCCTGGCCGGCTCTGGTCTTATCCCGCGCGGAGCGGTATCGCTACCGCATTTCCCGCGCCGTCCAAACCCAACCTTACCCCAGCATCCCATGAAAGACACAGGCGTCAATCTGGCCGCGCAAGAGCGGCCCCCCTCTGATCCACTCTCCGACACGGGCGCCGAGGCGCCGCCGCCGGCGCGCCCGCCGAAGAAGCGCCGTTCGCGCATCTGGCCCATCTTTGCCATCATCGTGCTGGGGCTGATCGCCGGCGCGGCGTGGTTCGTCATGCGCGAAGTGCGCACCTCGGCCCTGCAGGCGGAGTTTTTCACGCGCCTGGACCGCCAGCTGGCGTTCAAGGTCGAGCCTGGCCCGGCACCGGCAGGCGCCATCCGCTATCCGCAGCACGGGCCGTATGACGAGCGGCTCGGCTATGCCAGCCTGCCGGATTTTATTAGCAAGCTCAATGCGCGCGACTATGAAGTGACGGCGCAGGCGCGCATGTCGCCGAAAATGGTGCAATTGGTCGACCGGGGCATCTTTGCCACATACCACGAGAAAAACCGCGCCGGACTGACCATCCTCGATTGCCGCGCCGCGCCCCTGTTCGCGGCCAGCTATCCCGAGCGCATGTTCGACGGCTTTGCCGAAGCGCCGCCCGCGCTCGTGCAAAGCCTGCTGTTCATCGAAAACCGCGAATTGCTCGACCCGGGCACGCCCGAGCGCAATCCCGCCGTGGAATGGGACCGCCTGAGCAAGGCTGTCCTCGACAAGGCGCTGAACCTGTTCGGCGGCCACCGCAGTGGCGGCGGCAGCACTCTGGCTACCCAAATTGAAAAATACCGGCATTCGGAAGACGGCCGCACCAGTTCCATGCAGGACAAGTTGCTGCAGATGATTTCGGCCAGCCTGCGCTCGTACCAGGATGGCGAAAACACCATGGAAGCGCGGCGCAAGATCGTGCTCAATTACCTCAATACCGTGCCGCTGTCGGCAAAGAGCGGTTTTGGCGAAGTCAACGGCATTGGCGACGGCATGTGGGTCTGGTATGGCAGGCCATTTGCCGAAGTGAAGACTTTGCTCAAGGGTAATATGGACCAGCCGGGCAGCGCGCTGGCCTACAAGCAGGCGCTGAGCCTCTTGATCGCGCAGCGCCGTCCCTCGCATTACCTGGTGGCCGGCGGCGCCGACCTGGAAGAATTGACCAACAGCCATCTGCGCCTGCTGGCGCAAGCGGGCGTGATTTCGCCGCAGCTGCGCAATGCGGCCATCGCCGAGAAGCTGCGTCCGTCGACGGCGTCCGGCGTGCAATCGGAAGCATCGACCTCGTTTGTCACGCGCAAGGCCTCGAATGCCGTGCGCAATCACCTGGCCAGCATGCTCGGCGACCCGCGTTTGTACAACCTCGACCGCCTCGACCTGAAAGTGGTCAGCACGCTCGACGCGCAGGCGCAAAATGCCGTCACCAAGGTCTTGCGCGAATTGCGCGACCCGGAAGTGGCGAAAGCGGCCGGCCTGACGGGCAAGGGCATGCTGGGCAATGGCGACCCGGCCAACGTGGTCTACAGCTTTACCCTGCTGCAAAAGGGCGAGCAAGCCAACTTGCTGCGCGTGCAGACGGATAACTACGACCAGCCGCTCGACATCAACGAAGGCGCCAAGCTGGACCTCGGTTCCACGGCCAAGCTGCGCACCCTGGTCACCTATCTGGACATCATCGACCAGTTGCACCAGCGCTACAGCGGCATGGGCGCCGCCGAGCTGAATAAGATCGCCGTCGATCCCAAGGACATGCTGTCGCAGTGGGCGATTGCCTATCTGAAACCGTTGGCACTCGGCGAGGCGCGCAACCTGCCGGCCATGCTGGCGGCCGCCATGGAACGCAAATATTCGGGCAACCCGGGCGAAGGCTTCTTCACGGGCGGCGGCTTGCACCATTTCGGCAACTTCTCCAAGCTCGACGACAGCCGCATCATGACCTTGCAGCAGGCGCTGCGCCAGTCGACCAACCTGGTGTTCGTGCGCCTGATGCGCGACGTGGCCCGCTATTACATGTTTTCGCGTCCTGATTCCTCGGCCTCGCTGCTGGCGGATGCGGATGATCCGCGCCGGGCCCAGTACCTGAGCCGTTTTGCCGACAAGGAAGGGCGTGAATTCCTGCACCGCTTCTATCAGAAATACCGCGGCAAGAGCGTTGACGAGCAGGAAAAGATTTTGTTGGCCAGCATCCGCCCGACCCCCGTGCGCCTGGCCAATATCTTCCGCACCGTGAATCCGAAGGGGACCGTGGCGGAATTTGGCGATTTCCTCAATGCCAACTTGACGTCGCAAAACGAAGTACCGCCCGAGCGCGTCGCCAAGATGTACCAGCAGTACGCGATGGAAAACTGGTCGCTGGCCGACCGTGGCTACCTGGCCAATGTGCATCCGCTGGAACTGTGGATGGTGGCGTATCTGCGCCAGCACGAAGGTTCCACCCTGTCGCAGATGGTGGCGGCCAGCGAGAAGGAACGCCAGGAAGTCTATAAATGGCTGTTCAATACGCACCGCAAGCATGCGCAGGACCGCCGCATTGCCAACTTGCTGGAAGTGGAAGGGTTCCTGGAAATCCACCGCCAGTGGAAGAAGATGGGCTATCCGTTCGACTCGCTCGTGCCGTCGTACGCGACGACCCTGGGCGCATCGGCCGACCGTCCCGCCGCACTGGCCGAGTTGATGGGCATCATCATCAACGATGGCGTGCGTAAACCGAGCGTGCGCATCGATTCCATGCATTTCGCCGCCAATACGCCATACGACACCATGGTCAAGCGTGGCAGCAAGGTGGAAGCGGAGCAAGTGCTGTCGCCGGACGTGGCCAAGGCAGTGGCCAAGGCCATCCGCGAAGTGGTGTCGGACGGTACGGCGAAACGGGCGAAGACGGCGTTTGTCGGAGCCGACGGCGTGCCGATCCCGATGGGCGGCAAGACGGGTACGGGCGACCAGCGCTTCGACGTGTACGGCGCCGGTGGCCGCCTGATCGAGTCGCGCTATGTGAACCGCTCGGCGACATTTGTGTTCAATATCGGCGAGCGCTTCTATGGCAGCATGACGGCGTATGTGCGGGGGCCGGAATCGAAGAACTACGATTTCACCAGTGCCTTGCCGGTGCAATTGCTGGTCTCGCTGGCGCCGAGCCTGATGCCGCTGATCGAGGCGCCCGCGCCGGCCGAAGGTGTGGCCAAGCAGTGCACGAATTAAATCGTTGCTGCAATTAAAAGCCGGCCTGAATGGGCCGGTTTTTTTATGGAGGAGAAAGAATCCATGGAAAGAACACAGCAGATCTTTGCGCAATACCACCGCTTTGACGATGGCTCACTGGTGTCGATGGAACAGATGTACCAGCCCCAAGGCGTGCAGGCCGTGCGCATCGTCTTGTACGCAAGAAATCATGGGCTGGAAGGCAATGTCTGGCGCAAAGTCGCCATCACGGTGGGAGAAGTGCAGGAAGTACTGGTCAGGACGCCGGGCAACTTCATCAACCGCATCTGCTGCGGCGTGAAGTTGCTGCGTTTCGGCGATGTCTGGTGCGTCGATATCGACGGCACCTACACGCACGATGACCCGGCGACCCTGGATGAGGTACGCCGCGATGGCGATTGCTACGTCATCGGCGGCACGGTCGAGGCAATCGAACTCGATTAGCCGGCAAACACGGCGGTTTTATCTTCCAGGCGCGCGTGATACGCGGCGATGGCCGGATAGTCGGGACGCTGCATGGGCGCCATCAACCAGCGCTTGACGGACAGGCCCAGCACGATATCGGCCAGGGTGAACGCCTCGCCGCAGACGAAGGCGCCCGTGCGCTGCAACTGCTGTTCCAGCACGCCCATCATCTTGTTCCAGCCGGCAATACCGGCCGCCAGTTGCGCCGCATCCTGGTGCGCGGGGCTGTGGCGCACCAGCGACATGAAGGCGTAGCGCCAGCTGTTGTTCAAATCACCCATTTGCCAGTCCATCCATTTTTCCACTTCCGCGCGGGCACGCGGATTACTCGGCAGCAAGTCGTCGCGGCCCGCCTGGGCACACAGGTAGCGGCAAATCGTGTTCGATTCCCACAGCACCAGGTCGCCATCGAGCAGCACGGGCACCATGGCGTTCGGGTTCAAGGCCAGAAAGGCCGGGTCGTCCGTGCTGCGAAAGCCGCTGCCCCAGTCTTCGCGTTCATACGGCAGGTCGAGCTCCTCGCACGTCCACAGGACTTTGCGGACATTGATCGAAGCGGCTTTTCCAAGAATTTTCAGCATGCGGGACTCCATAGGCAGGTGGTCGATCCAGAACTGTAGCCGAATTGGCCACGCCGCGCATGTGAAAGTGCCTTGCATAGTTGGGGTTTTCTTGGCATCGTAGCCACCCATGAAACCTATGCGCCACCACATGTCCAAAATCCTCGCGTTCAGCCGCTTTTCCGTGCGCGACTTCCTCGCCACCGCCGGTCCCACCTTGCTGCTGGTCGGCGCGTTTTGCGCGCTCGCGTACTGGCTGGTCGACCCCGCGCCGCCACGCCAGGTGAGCCTGTCGACGGGGCAGGACAATAGCGCCTACGAAGAGTTCGGCAAGAAATATGCGGCCACCCTGGCCAAGCACGGCATCAAGGTGACCTTGCAGCCGTCGTTGGGTTCGCAGGAAAACCTGCAGCGCTTGAATAGCGGCACGACCGATATCGCCTTCGTGCAAAGCGGCTCGACAGAACATGACGATGCCGAGCGCCACGGCTTGATTTCCCTGGGCAGCCTGTTTACGGAGCCCGTCTGGCTGTTCATGCGCGAAGACAAGGCCGTGACGGAGCTGACGCAACTGAAGGGCATGAAGATCAACCTGGGGCCGGAAGGCACGGGCGTGCCCGGCCTGTTCCGGCAGTTGCTGTCTGTAAATGGCGTCGAAGCCAAGGACTTGACGGTGAGCGACTTGCAGAATACGCCTGCCACGGTGGAGCTGCTGGAAGGGCGCATCGATGGTCTCGTGTTCAGCTCGGCGCCGGAAGCGCCGCTGATCCAGATGCTGCTGCAAACGCCGGGCATCAAGCTGTTTGACTTTTCGCAGGCGGAAGCGTACACGCGGCGCCTGCCTTTCCTCACGCACGTCGTCTTGCCGCGCGGCATCGTCGACCTGGGGCAGAACATTCCCGCGCAGGATTATCACCTGATCGCGCCGACCGCGACTTTGGTCGCGCGCGAAGACTTGCATCCTGCCCTGGTCGACCTGTTCGTGCAGGCGGCGGCCGGCATCCATGGCGGCACGGGCTGGTTCCAGCAGCAGGGGCAGTTCCCATCCGCGCGCTACACGGAGATTCCCGTCGCGCCGGAAGCGCTGAAATTCTACAAGGATGGCGCGCCTGTGCTGCAGCGCTACATGAGTTTCTGGCTGGCCAATTTCTTCGACCGCATGTGGGTGCTGGTGGTGGCGCTGGGCGCCTTGATCCTGCCCCTGTCGCGCGTGGTGCCGCCCCTGTACGTGTGGCGCATCCGCTCGCGCGTGTACCGCTGGTACGGCCAGCTGCGCACGGTGGAGCAGGCGCTGGAAGACGTGCCGGAAGCGCAGCGCGCGCAAGTCTATGCGGCGCAATTGCAACGGCTGGACCAGATCGAGGAAATGGTCAACCAGATCTCGATACCGCTGTCGTTCGCGGACGGCCTGTATGGCTTGCGCAGCCACATCAATTTCGTGCGCAAGCGCATCTTGACCCTGATGGGCGAGCACCCGGCGCCCGAGGCGGGCGAGCCGGCCTGAAGCATCAAGCCAGCGCGGGACTTGCCTCTGGACGACGCGTGGCCGTCATCGGCAGCGGTTCCGTTGTTCCTGGTGTCAGGCGCCCAGCCACGGCAACCCCGCCTTGCACCAGCCGCCAATCTGCTTGCGGTGGCCATCGGCGTCCTTGTCGCCCTCGAAGCCTTCGAGGATGTCGAAGCAGTTCATGTAGCCGTGCTCGGTCGCCAGCTTGGCGGCATGGCGCGAACGCACGCCGGAGCGGCACAGGAACAGCAGCACCTCATCCTTGCCGGCCTGGGCCGCCAGTTGTGCGAGGAAGTCGGGATTCGGCACGCCGCCCGGGTAGGTGGCCCACTGCACCGCACCATGCTGGGTATCGGCGATGTCGACGCGGCCGACCCAGTCGCGCTCGGCATTCGTGCGTACATCGATGAGCTTGGCGGCAGCGTCGAGTTGCAGCAGGTCGTACGCTTCCTGCGGCGTGACGGCGCCGGCATACGGCGTGCCTTCATTGGCCCGGCTGCGGGCGGTGGTCAGGATGTCGGCGGCGGTAGTCATGGCGTCCTCGATGAAAGTGGGCAGGTGTGTACGATTATAGTGCGCTGTCCGCGCCCCGCAAACGGGAAACCATGGTGCACAGTCTTTGCACCACAACGAGGCATTTTCCAGAAATTCATACAAAATGCACGATAATGGTGCGTTATTCGTTTTTTGCACTTGCATAGTGCATTCTTGATTTGACGCAAACGCAGCAGGAAAATCGCGGGCATGAAACTTTCACTGGGATGGCAGTAATTTTGTTGTCGGCACCAGGGGGCTCCTGGAGCTGGCATGGAATCTGCTATGATCCTTATGAGTTTTGGTGGCACGCAATGTTTGCTTCGCTTCATCAGCCCAGACGCACTAAGGTCGGCTCACCCCACATTCATTTAGGAGATACGCATGGCAATGACAGCCGCAGAAGTCTTGAAGATGGTAGAAGAAAACGAAGTCAAATTCGTTGATTTCCGCTTTGCCGATACCCGTGGTAAAGAGCAGCACGTGACGGTTCCCGTGTCGCACTTCGACATGGACAAATTCGAGTCGGGCCACGCCTTTGACGGTTCTTCGATCGCTGGCTGGAAAGGCATTGAAGCGTCCGACATGATCTTGCTGCCGGATCCAAACACGGCCAATATCGATCCGTTCATGGAAGAAACGACCCTGTTCATGCAGTGCGACGTGATCGAACCGTCGGACGGCAAGGGCTATGACCGCGACCCGCGCTCGATCGCGAAACGCGCCGAAGCCTACCTGAAATCGTCGGGCATGGGCGACACCGCCTACTTCGGCCCTGAGCCGGAATTCTTCATCTTCGACAGCGTGCGCTGGAAGATCGACATGTCGGGCTGCTTCGTCAAGATCGGTTCGGACGAAGGTTCGTGGTCGACCGGCAAGGACATCGAAGGCGGCAACAGCGGCCACCGTCCTACCGTCAAGGGCGGTTACTTCCCGGTGCCACCAGTGGACAGCTTCCAGGACATGCGTTCGGAAATGTGCCTGATCCTTGAGTCCTTGGGCATCCCGGTTGAGGTACATCATCACGAAGTGGCCGGCGCCGGCCAGAATGAAATCGGCACCAAGTTCTCGACCCTGGTCGAGCGCGCCGACTGGACGCAAAACCTGAAATACGTGGTGTGGAACGTGGCGCACAGCTATGGCAAGACCGCCACCTTCATGCCGAAACCTATCGTTGGCGACAACGGTTCGGGCATGCACGTGCATCAATCCGTATGGAAAGATGGCAAAAACCTGTTCGCTGGCGACGGCTATGCCGGCCTGTCCGATTTCGCCCTGTACTACATCGGCGGCATCATCAAGCACGCCAAGGCACTGAACGCGATCACGAATCCGGGCACCAACTCGTACAAGCGTCTGGTACCAGGCTACGAAGCCCCAGTGAAACTGGCGTATTCGGCGAAAAACCGTTCCGCCTCGATCCGCATCCCGCACGTGGCCAATCCAAAAGGCCGCCGCGTCGAAGCGCGCTTCCCGGACCCACTGGCGAACCCGTACCTGTGCTTCGCCGCACTGCTGATGGCCGGTCTGGACGGCGTTGCCAACAAGATCCATCCGGGCGAAGCCGCCTCGAAAGATCTGTACCATCTGCCGCCGGAAGAAGACGCACTGATCCCGACCGTGTGCGCTTCGCTGGAAGAAGCTCTGGACGCACTGGACAAGGACCGCGAGTTCCTGACCCGTGGCGGCGTGTTCAGCGATTCGATGATTGACGCTTACCTGGAACTGAAAATGCAGGACGTACAGCGCATGCGCATGACCACGCATCCTGCCGAGTTCGACATGTACTACTCGCTGTAATGGCGCCATGCCGGCAATGTGCCGGTAGTGAATAAAAAACGCGGGTGAGGCGATGGTCTTGCCCGCGTTTTTTTATGCAGTACGCCAATGCGGTGATCGTGCGGTGTTGTATAGTCGGCCCAGGAACGATGCGGCATGTGCCGACAGGAGTGAAGATTGACCAAGCATTACAGAATGGTGCTGATGGCAGGATTGCTGGGCGCGGCGGCACAGGCGCACGGGCAGCTGTATGTGTGCGCCGATGCGCAGGGACACAAGACGTACACGGACAAGCGGGCCGGCGCGCATTGCCAGTTGCTCGATTTACCGGGCGCCATGACGGAGCCGCCACGCAAGACGGCGCCGCTGGCCGGCGCGCCTGCCCGGCCCGCCATGCAGGCGGCGGCCACGCCGGCGCCTGCCGCCGGCGCGTTTCCCAAGGTCGATGGCGCCGAGCAGCGCGCGCGCGACCTGGACCGGCGCCAGATCCTGCAGGACGAATTGCGCAGCGAAGAACTGAAACTGGCGGCCCAGCGCCTGGAATTCAACGCCGGCCAGCCCGAGCGCCAGGGCAATGAGCGCAACTATGCGAAATACCAGGAACGGGTGGCGCAGTTGAAGGACAACATTAGCCGAACACAGCAGAACGTCGAGGCCCTGAAACGCGAGATCGCGAATATTCGGTAAAGCACATGACACCAGACAACCATTCCAGCCGTCCCGCCCACCTGGCCGGCCTTGATTTGCTCGCTTCAGCCGTGATCCTGCTCGATGGCGACGGCCGCATCAGCTATGCCAACGCGGCGGCGGAAAACCTGCTGGAAAGCTCATTGAAAGCCCTGTCGCGGCAAAAGCTGACGGCGCTGTTCCTCAATCCCGACGAGCTGTCCGGTATTTGCGCGCAGGCGCTCGAACATAAATTTTCCGACTTGCGGCAGGACCTGAGCCTGGAACGCCTGGGGCGCGAACCGCTGCGCGTGCACAGCATCATCAGCGCGCTCGACGCGCCGCGCGACGGCGTGCTGATCGAGCTGCGCGAAAACGTGCAGCAGCTAAAGCTCGACCGCGAGGAGCGCATCCTCGACCAGAGCCAGGTCAACAAGGAGCTGATCCGCAACCTGGCGCATGAAATCAAGAACCCGCTGGGAGGCATCCGCGGCGCGGCCCAGCTGCTGGAGCTGGAATTGCCGGCCCTGCACCTGAGCGAGCTGCGCGAATACACGCAAGTCATCATCAAGGAAGCGGACCGCCTGCAAACCCTGGTCGACCGCCTGCTGGCGCCGCACCGCCGCCCGCATATCGTGGGCGACGTGAATATCCACGAAGTGTGCGAGCGCGTGCGCAGCCTGATCCTGGCCGAATTTCCCAGTGGCTTGACTATTTCGCGCGATTACGATGCCTCGATCCCCGAGTTTCGCGGCGACAAGGAACAATTGATACAAACCGTGCTCAACATCGCGCACAACGCGGCGCAAGCCCTGGCCGAGCGCATCGAGGCGGGCGATGCGGAGCTGATTTTCAAGACGCGCGTGGCGCGCCAGGTGACCTTGGCCAAGGTCCGTTACGGCCTGGCATTAGACTTGCATATCATTGACAATGGACCGGGCATCGCACCCCAGATCCGCGACCGGATTTTCTACCCGCTGGTGTCGGGCAGGGAAGGCGGCAGCGGGTTGGGACTGACCTTGGCGCAAACCTTCGTGCAACAGCACCTGGGCGTGATCGAGTGCGAAAGCCGGCCTGGATACACCGATTTCAGGATCGTTCTACCCTTGCCATAAGCGAGGAGGTATCCCACCCATGAAATCCATTGCGGGACGCACACACTAATGAAGCCAATCTGGATAGTTGACGACGACGAATCAATCCGCTGGGTGCTGGAAAAAGCCCTGGCGCGGGAAAATCTCGCCACCAAGAGTTTTGCCAATGCGCGCGACGCCATCGCCGCACTGGAATTTGACACGCCGCAAGTGCTCGTGTCCGATATCCGCATGCCGGGCGCATCCGGCCTGGAATTGCTGCAGACGGTCAAGTCGCGTTTTCCCGGCTTGCCGGTCATCATCATCACGGCCTTTTCCGACCTCGATTCGGCCGTCGCAGCCTTCCAGGGCGGCGCCTTCGAATACCTGGCGAAACCCTTCGATATCGACAAGGCCGTCGAGCTGATCCGCCGCGCGCTGGAAGAAAGCCTGCGCGAGACCAGCGTCGAGTCGGGCCCGTCGGAGACGCCGGAAATCCTCGGCCAGGCGCCGGCCATGCAGGAAGTCTTCCGCGCCATCGGCCGCCTGTCGCAATCGAATGTGACCGTGCTGATCACGGGCGAATCCGGTTCCGGCAAGGAACTCGTGGCGCGCGCGCTGCACAAGCACAGCCCGCGCGCGGCGCAGCCGTTCATTGCCCTGAACACGGCGGCGATCCCGAAGGATTTGCTGGAGTCCGAACTGTTCGGCCACGAACGCGGCGCATTTACGGGCGCGCAAACGACGCGCCGGGGCCGCTTCGAGCAAGCCGAGAACGGCACTTTGTTCCTCGATGAAATCGGCGACATGCCGTTCGACCTGCAGACGCGCTTGCTGCGCGTGCTGTCTGACGGCCATTTCTACCGCGTCGGCGGGCATCAGCCCATGAAGGCGAACGTGCGCGTCATTACCGCCACGCACCAGAATCTCGAGCAGCGCGTGCGCGACGGCCTGTTCCGCGAAGACTTGTATCACCGCCTGAACGTGATCCGCCTGCGCCTGCCCAGTTTGAGGGAGCGGCGCGAGGATATCCCCATCCTGGTGCGCCACTTCCTGGTGCAAAGCGCGCGCCAGCTGGGCGTGGAAGCCAAGCGCATGAGCGAGCCGACGATGCAGTTCCTCAGCAGCCTCGATTTGCCCGGCAATGTGCGCCAGCTGGAAAACCTGTGCAACTGGATCACCGTCATGGCGCCGGGCCAGACGGTGGAAATCAAGGACTTGCCGCTGGAATTGACGCAGGGGCAGGGCGATGGCGCGGCCACCGTGGCGGCGGGCGAAGCTGCGCCGGCGGCCGTGGCGCATCCGCATGGCGGCCAGGTCTTCGAGGCGGCCGCACCCGCCAACGGCGCGCCGCCGGGCTGGATCGGTTTACTGGAATTGCAGGCGGCCGGCATGCTGGGGGCAGGGCAGCAGGAGGTCATGGCCGTGCTGGGACGCCAGTTCGAGTCGGCCCTGATCAAGACGGCGCTCAAGCATACGCACGGGCGCAAGAACGATGCCGCCGTGCGCCTGGGCATCGGCCGCAACACCATCACCCGCAAGATATCCGAACTGGGCATCGACGGCGCCAAGGAAGATTGACGTCTTGCCGGACGGGGGCTCCCCCGTCCGCTTTTTCTTGCGGTGTTCCTTGCACGCCACAACACCCACAGCAGGCGATAAGGTAAGCTGGCGCCTGCCGGACTGTTTCGTCCGGTGTTAACTTGAACTGTGGAATAGCATGCTCATAAACTGCGTGGCCTACCAGGATGGCAAAAAACTGGCCGACTTGCCGATCGACGACATCAGCGACTACGTCGAGCGCCCCGATTGCTTCGTCTGGGTAGCCCTGCTCGACGCTACGCCGGACGAGCTGAAACAGATGCAGCACGAGTTTTGCCTGCATGAACTGGCGGTGGAAGACGCGCAACGGGGTCACCAGCGCCCGAAGATCGAGGAATATGGCGATTCCCTGTTTGCCGTCGTGAAAACCGTGGAAATGGTCGAGAACGAACTGGTGTTGGGCGAAGTCGACATTTTCGTGGGCGCCAATTACGTGCTTTCGTCGCGCAGCAACAGCTCGCAAGGGTTCCTTGGCGTCCGTGCGCGCGCCGAGCGTGAACCGCACTTGCTGCGTCAGGGCTCCGCCTTTGTGCTGTATGCGCTGATGGACGCCGTCGTCGACCGTTACTTTCCCGTGCTCGACGCGCTGGAATCGGAACTGGAACTGATCGAGGACCGCATCTTCGACCGTGGCACCGAGCGCGACAATATCGAACGCCTGTATCAATTGAAGCGCAAGGTCATGGTCTTGCGCCACGTGGTGGCGCCCCTGATGGAAGCCGTGGGCAAGCTGCACGGCGGGCGCGTGCCGCCCCTGTGCCACGATACCCAGGAGTATTTCCGTGACGTGCATGACCATCTGGCACGCATCAACGGCACGCTCGACACGATCCGCGACACGATCAGCACGGCGATCCAGGTGAATCTGTCGATGGTGGCCATCGACGAGAGCGAAGTGAACAAGCAATTGGCGGCCTGGGCCGCTATTTTCGCCGTGTTCACGGCGTTTGCCGGCATCTGGGGCATGAACTTCAAGTTCATGCCGGAGCTGGACTGGCATTATGGCTACCCGGCCGCCGTGGCAGTGATGAGCTGTGTCTGCGGTTATATGTATTACTTGTTCAAGCGTTCCGGCTGGCTATAAAAAATTCCTGTGTATCTGTATTATTAAACAATAGCCAGGGGTACAATCGCGGCAGGTCCGCTGGGGCGGGCCATGGCTGAGAGTCGCCGCGCCGGCAAGTGTGCCTGCGCTTCCGGTGCTGCGCAGGAGCATTCATGAGTATTCCGTTGTTTGATGTGAATTCGCAAGAACCCCTGTTCGATGCCGAGCAGCGGCGCACCTTGGCGGAAGCTGCGCTGCGCTCGATTACCGCCTCGACGGCGCATGCCCGTGGCGACGACTTCCTGCGCATCCTCGTCAAGGACCTGGCCGAAGCGCTCGACGTGCGCTATGTGATCGCCGGGCGGCTGGTGCGCCTGGACGACGGCAGCGAAGGCATCCGCACCCTCGCCCTGTGGGGCGGCGACGGCTACCAGCCGAATATCGAATACAGCCTGCAGCACACGCCTTGCCAGGACGTGACTTGCCAGAGCATGTGTTTTCATGGCAGCGACATCCAGCGTCGCTTTCCATTCGATAGCCTCCTCGTCGACATGCGGGCGGAAAGCTATGTCGGCATGCCGCTGATCGATACCGATGGCAAGACCCTGGGCATCCTGTCGGCCATCGACACGCGGCCCATCGATGAAAACAAGCGCTTGCTGGCGCTGCTGCTGCTGTCGATCTTCTCGGCGCGCGGCGCGGCCGAGCTGCAGCACCAGGAGCGCACCCAGCAGCTGGAAGAAATCGTGCGCGTGCGCACCGAGTCGCTGCTGGCGGCGCAAGCGAACCTGATCGAGCAGGAACAGATGGCGGCGCTCGGTTCGCTGGTGGCCGGCGTCTCGCATGAAGTCAACACGCCCATCGGCGTGGCGCTGACGGCGGCGTCGAGCATGGGCAGCTATGCCGACCAGCTGGTACAGCTGCTGGGCGGCGCCAAGGTCAGCCGGGCCGAACTGATTGACATTGCCGAATCCTTGAAAGGCGCGGCCGCCCTGGTCGAGCGCAACCTGGCGCGCGCTGCCGACCTGATCGGCAATTTCAAGCAGCTGGCAGTGGACCAGGTCAGCGAATACGTGGCCGACCTGGCCCTGCACGACTATGTGCACGGCCTGGTATCGGCGCACAGTCCGGAACTGCGCAAGGCGGCGCTCGGCGTGGAACTCGATATCGCCCCCGATTGCCAGGTGCGCCTGGCGGCCGGCAAGCTGTCGCAAATCCTCTCGAACCTGCTGATGAACAGCGCCCGCCATGGCTATCCGCAAGGCGGGCCAGGGCGCATCACGATACGCGCGCGCATCGAGGCGGATGGCGATGACGCGCCTGCGCGCTGGCTGCTGCTGGATTTTTCCGACGACGGCATCGGCCTCGCGCCGGCCGTGCGCGAGCATATGTTTGAACCGTTTTTCACCACCAAGCGGGGCCAGGGCGGCTCCGGCCTGGGCATGCACATCGTCTACACGATCGTGCAGCAACTGGGCGGCCAGGTGTGCGCCATCGACAGCACTCCCGGCTGTCATATACAGATCAGGCTGCCGCTGGCCGGCTAGGCAGCTGACCAGGCCTGCGTTTGCGCCACCTCCAGGTGGCCTGCGTGATCCATCCTCCTTTGTTTTCACAATGTTGTATGCACGCCATACACGTGCTGAGTTCTGTTGACATCAAGATTGGCATTGTGATTCTATGTAGTTTTCAAGTTAACTTTCAGTTGTCTAGTGTCTTTTTCCGCGCAAATACGTGGAGCTCCCTGCTGGGGCCGGGACCTGAAAAATGTGCGGTGCAAGAGTGCCTTGAAGTGAACGACTGCAGTGCGGATACCAGATCCGTTGCTTGTATAACGTACAATGAAAAGGGGTCACCATGCTTAAAGAAACCGTCATCTCCCATGCCGTGCGCATCGTTTGCGCTGGCGGCGTGGCAGCGGCGCTGTCCGTTGCGTCACAGTCGGCGATCGCGCAGGATGCGCAAGGGGCCGATACGCAGATCCAGCGCGTGGAAGTCACGGGCTCGTCGATCAAGCGCATCGCCGCCGAAGGCGCCTTGCCGGTCACCGTCCTGACCGCTGAAGCCATCCGCACCTCGGGCGCCACCTCGGTCACCGATCTGGTCAAGAAACTCTCTTCCGCCCAGGGCGCCACCAGTGAAAGTTCCTCGGTGGGCGGCAGCACCTTTGGTTTCTCCGGTATTTCCGTGCATAACGTGGGTGAGACGCGTACGCTCGTCTTGCTGAACGGCAAGCGCCTGGCCCAGTTCGGCGGCCAGACGCTGACCGGTTTTGCCGCCGGTTTCGATTTGAATTCGATTCCCATTTCAGCCATTCAGCGCGTCGAACTGCTGACTGACGGCGCCTCCGCGCTGTACGGCGCCGACGCCATTGCCGGCGTGGTCAACTTCATTACCAAGCACGACACGACAGAAGGCGATGTGTCCATCGGCTACTCCGCACCAAAAAACGGTGCGCGTGAGAAACGCATCAGCGCCACCAAGGGCTTTGGCAACCTGGAAGACGATGGCTACAATGTGGTGCTGACCTTTGGCCACGACGAGCGCGACAAGCTCGCTTCCGTCGACCGCAAGTTCGCCAGCACGGGCAAGGTGCAATTCTCGGCCAACGGCAAGCGCTATCAGAAGCAGCAATTCTCGGCCAGCCCGATTCCGGCCAATGCCACCGATGACAATGGCCAGTTGATCAGTCCTTTCCAGAAGAGCAACGGATCCTGTCCCGAGAAGACGTTCCGCGTGATCGAACCGTATAACGATGGCAGCGGCCTGGTCGATGACTACTGCGGCTACGATTTCACCAAGGATCTGGAAATCTATCCGGAGCGCAAGCGTGACAACTTCATGGCCTCGGGCACGTTCAAGATTGCCGGCCACGAAGTGTTTGCGGACGTGCTGCTGTCGCGCACCAAGCAAACCTCGCGTATCGCGCCCGTCCCTGGCGCCATTGCCGTGGATGCAGGCACGCCCCTGCATGACAAGTATTTATTGCCAATCGGTATTACTGGCGACAGCACGGCTTTTTACCGGCTGTTCGACATGGGCCAGCGTACCTCGAAGGATACGGCTGACTTCGCCAGCGTGGTGGTCGGTACGCGCGGCGTCGCTGCCGGCTGGGATTACAACGCCTCGTACAACTTCTCGGAAAGCCGCGTAAAAGGCAGTATTTCCGGCTATCCTGGCGCCATCGCCGTCAATAATCTCACGTCAAGCGGCTTGCTCGACCCCTTCGTCGGCCCGGGAAAGCAGTCCACTGCGGCGCAGGAAGCCATCAAAAGCGCCACTTTCTCCGGTTACTGGGATGGCGGCACCTCGCGCCTGCAAACCATCAATTTGAATGGGTCGACGGAAGTGCGGCGTCTGGCTGGCGGCGCCATGATGTTGGGCGTGGGCGCCAACATCAACCGCGAGGAATTCTCGGCCAAGCCGAGCCCGTTTGCGCAAGGCATCCTGGCCGATCCCGTAAAAGGCACTTTGTGCGGCGGTACGACGGGCCTGGAATGCGACCAGCGTTTCGGCGACGCGGCCAGCAGCCAGCCATACAGCGCCAGCCGCACCTCGAAGGGCATCTTTGGCGAAGTTATCGCACCTGTGCTGAAAGAACTGGAACTGGGTGCGGCCTTGCGTTTCGATGACTTCTCGGACTTCGGCGGCGCCACCACGGCCAAGGCCAGTTTCAAGTGGACACCGGCGCCCACCTTGCTGATCCGCGGTTCGGTCGGTAATGGCTTCCATGCGCCGACCGTGCCGCAAGTGAATGCCTTGCAGCGCGGCTATGGTGTCACCAGCGACAAGTACACGTGCTCGCCAGCCTTGCAAGCCATCGCCACGCGCCTGAATGCACAATGCCAGCCAGGCAATCGCCAGTACGATCAGCTGGCCGGCGGCAACCGCGACTTGCAGCCCGAGAAATCGAAACAGGCGACCATCGGTTTCCGTTACGAGCCGATCAGCGCCATCACCCTGGGCGCCGACCTGTGGCATGTGCAGATCCGCGATTCCTTCGGCCAGCTGACGGAACAGCTGGTATTCGCCAATCCGGCCAACTTCCCGAAATCCTGGGGCGTCAACAAGGACGTGGGCACGGGGACGACCTACCTGGCCTTCCTGGCGGATAACCAGAACCTCGGTAAATCGTTTGCCACCGGCGTCGATATCGACGTCAGCGCCCGTTACCGCTCCGGCATCGGCCTGTTCACGTCGCAGCTGAATGCGACGCAGATGCTGCGCGAGGATGTGCAGCTGGAACGCGATGGCCAATATTATTCGGCGCTGGGCAACTTCGCCGATCTGGGCACGGTGACTTTCCGCACGCGCGGCCAGTGGACGAATACCCTGAAAACGGGCAACTGGGCCAATTCGCTGACGGTCAACTTCCTGTCCGGCTACAAGGACCAGGAAACGTCGGTCGACGTGCTTGACGCTTCGGGCGCAGTGACGGGCCAGGAAAAGATCCGCATGAAAGTGGGCTTCTATTCGACGCTCGACTGGCAAACGGTATGGACGCCCAGCAAGAGCTGGGTCCTCACCGCAGGCGTGCTGAACTTGACCGACAAGAGCCCGCCATTCGTGCCATCGACGTCTGGCGCGAACCGCGGCCAGCAATTCGGCTATGACGACCGCTACTACGATCCGCGCGGCCGCACTGGCTACCTGAATGCCTCGTACAAGTTTTAAGCAGCGCGCAGGCGTAAAAAAACCGGCACATGGTGCCGGTTTTTTTTCGTCACGCTGCAGGGCGGGGACAGCGTGCTTAGCCGCGCGCCGCCATCGACAGGGCCACCGCTTCAGCCACCTTGATGCCGTCGACGGCCGCCGACAGGATGCCGCCCGCATAGCCGGCGCCTTCGCCCGCGGGGAACAGTCCCCGTGTATTCAGGCTTTGCAGGTCGTCGTCGCGGCGCTTGATGCGGATCGGCGAAGAGGTGCGCGTTTCCACGCCCGTCAGCACGGCGTCGGCCTTGTAATAGCCCTTGATCTGTTTGTTGAACGCAGGAAACGCTTCGCGCAGGGCCGTGATCGCGTATTCGGGCAGTGATGGCGCCAGGTCCGTCAAGTGTACGGCCGGCTTGTACGATGGCACCACGCTGCCAAATTCGGTCGAGGCGCGGCCTGCGACGAAGTCGCCGACCAATTGCCCTGGCGCATCGTAGTTGCCGCCTCCCAGGGCAAACGCGCGCTCTTCCAGTTCGCGTTGCAGGGCGATGCCGGCCAGCGGGTCGCCCGGGTAGTCGGCCGGCGTGATGCCGACCACGATGGCGCTGTTGGCGTTGCGCTCGTTGCGCGAATACTGGCTCATGCCGTTCGTCACCAGGCGCCCCGGTTCCGACGCGGCCGCCACCACGGTGCCGCCCGGGCACATGCAGAAGCTGTAGACGGAACGGCCATTGCTGGCATGGTGCACCAGCTTGTAGTCGGCCGCGCCCAGGATCGGGTGGCCCGCGCTGGGTCCGAAGCGGCAGCTGTCGATCAGGGATTGCGGGTGTTCCACGCGGAAGCCGATCGAAAACGGTTTCGCTTCGATGTACACGCCGCGGCGGTGCAGCATCTCGAAGGTGTCGCGCGCGCTGTGGCCGATGGCCAGCACGACGTGGTTGCTGGCGATGGTTTCGCCATTGTCCAGCACCACGCCACGCACCTGGCCGCCATCGCTGCCTGGCACGATGTCGAGATCGACCACTTTGCTGCTGAAGCGATATTCGCCGCCCAGCCGTTCGATATTGGCGCGCATTTCTTCCACCATCTTGACCAGGCGGAAGGTGCCGATGTGCGGTTTGCTCACGTACATGATTTCTTCAGGCGCGCCCGCCTTCACGAATTCCGTCAAGACCTTGCGGCCGTAGTGCTTGGGGTCCTTGATCTGGCTGTACAGCTTGCCGTCGGAAAAGGTGCCGGCGCCGCCTTCGCCGAACTGCACGTTCGATTCCGGGTTCAGTTCGCGCTTGCGCCAGAAGCCGAAGGTGTCGACCGTGCGTTCGCGCACCTGCTTGCCCCGCTCCAGGATGAGGGGGCGCAAGCCCATCTGCGCCAGGATCAGCGCCACGAACAAGCCGCAGGGGCCCGTGCCGATGACGATGGGGCGCGGTTCATTGGTGTGGCCGGCCAGCTGTTCGCCGCCGGCGACGAATTTATAGTCGGTGTCGGGCGCGGGCATCAGGTGCACATCGTGCTGCAGGCGCGCCAGCACGGCGGCCTCGTTCCTGACTTCAACGTGCAGCGAGTAAATCAGCACCACGGCGCTGCGCTTGCGCGCGTCATAGCTGCGTTTGAAGACGGTAAAGCCGAGCAAATCGGCGGCGGCTATGCCCAGGCGCGCCAGGATGGCGGCGGGCAGGGCCGCTTCGTCGTGTTCGAGGGGGAGTTTTACTTCGTTGAGTCGCAACATAATGATGGGTCCAAGGTTGGGGGCTATCTAGGCCCCATGAATAAAGCACGCAAAGACTGCCTGACAAGCTGTTGCACCTTGCCAACCATAACTTGCGATGAGAAGGTTTTGCCAGGGAGGGAAGAGCGCAGTCCAGGCGCTATTTTACCCCTAGCGCTGCTATTTGCAGAGCATGTCAATGATGGCTGGCGGGTATGTGAGGCGGACGTTGCATGACGGCCGCGTCTTCCTCGATTTGCCATGGATGGCTCGGTTGTGTGTAAACAATATAAATAGTTAACGAGGTGTGACGGTTTGCTTGTCTTTTTTATTTAACAGTGCCGTAAAAATGTGATCCTTTTGCCAAACTTATTAATTGCGGAACCCGTATTTCTGAGCTACGATTAAAGCACTCGTCGGGCTGTATTTGCCTTCTGGGAACTGCTACTGCTTCCGTACGAGCAACGAACCTGCCAGCAGAAAATTCTTTTATTCCGATCAACTTTCTAGTGGACGTCAAGATGAAAAAAATTACACTCAGCTTTTGCTTAATGATGGCATTCGGGGCTGTACATGCAGATGACCTTGCCGATGCTCAGAAGTCGTGGGAAGCCAAGGATTTTTCAACTGCGTTCCAGAAGTTCACGAAATTGGCTAAGCAGGGTAACAGTGCCGCGCAATTGCAGCTGGGTGAAATGTACGGTTTTGGTGAAGGCACGACAGAGGACGTAGCGCAGGCGACGTACTGGCTCAAGCAGGCTGCTGCCAGCGGCAACCCGGAAGCGGCCGCATCACTGGATCTGGTGCAACAACGGAGCGCACGCAAAACCGACATCGCTTACTACACTACCAACTTTGACGGTGCCAATGTCGCCTATGGCAAATTTAATTGTACCCATCCAGTAATTCCCAAGGTGTCTACTAAAAATACTGAAATTACTTCGGTGAATTCTGCCGTTAATGCATGGGTGGATTGTTATGGGCGTTTCGTAAAGAATCTGAATGCGGCGATGCCAATAACAAATACTATTCCGCCAGATATCCTTAAGCTGATGAGCAATGAGGAATTTGTCAAGGCAGATGTACTGATTTCTGAGACGTATAAAAAAATAGCAAATGACAGCCAGAAGGTCGCGGATGGAATCATTGCCGATAATGTTCGCTGGAAAAAAGATACTGAAGAATTTGTTTATAACAGCAATGCGCAACATAAAGCCCAGTTGGTGAAATTGGAAAATGATAATGATCAGGAAGAGAGAAACTTGCGCAACCTGCAAGAGATGAAGCGTATTGCATATAAAAAGAAATAATTATTTAAATGATAATTCATTTATTTTGAATCCTACTCCAGAGCAGAAACGTTTAGCCATCTGATAGCGGCTGCATATTTCGTTCGATCCCCGTCAGCGCACCCCCTATTCGTGAGGTTTTGGGCGGTGCGTGGCGGGCAGCGGGTCTCTATTTGCGCACTCGCACATAACCGCTTCCTGCGGCCGCACTCCTCCCTTTTTTCATACATGCAAGAGCTGGCAACGCGCTAAAAACGTATTTGCATATGCATTTTTATGCCTTTTCCACGCATCAAAATTGTGCATTGCCGCACCATTTTTGGGTGTGTTTATTTTTTCTGACCTTTTTTGTGCAGGTGTGTTGTTTCTGCGCACCATTCTGTTCTGTTTGTTGACAGTTAAGGTTTGCATATGTTTCCATATGTTGTCTAGTCAGCTAGCTAGGGGACCGGCTATAGGACTATATGACCTGTCATAAAATGACGGAGTGGGGAAAATCGGGACTTAAAATAATATTGACCGTGATTTGTTGTATGCATTCTATCCAAGCTGATCCACGAGAAAAGCTTAACTATAATTAGGAAATCACATGTTTAGAAAAACTGTCTTAGTGCGTGCATTGGCGATTGCATTTAGTGCGACTGCGGTGACTGCAGCTGTCGTTCCTGTCGCAATGGCGCAATCTAACGCTGCCGGTAATATTTACGGTACGGTCGATGGCGCAGCCGCTGGCGCTTCCGTTGTCTTGCAAAATATCGGTACTGGTACCAAACGTACCGTGACGGTCGATGCCGAGGGTCGCTATTTTGCGTCGGGCATGGCTCCAGGCCATTACAAGATTGACTTGGTGCGCGACGGCAAGACCGTCAACACCGTCGAAACCGATGTTATCGTGGGTCAAGGCGTTGATGCATCGTTCGCCAGCAGCGCGGTACAGGCAGTGCAGGTTACCGGTCGTCGTAGTCGCATCGACGTTTCGAGCTCGAACAATGGCGCGACGTTTACCGCCAAAGAACTGGCAAAATTGCCTATCGCGCAAAACGTTGCCGCGATCATTCAGTTGGCGCCTAACACGACCCGTGCTGACTCCCGTTACTCTGCCGGCGCATCGTTCGGCGGCGGCGGCGCTTCGGAAAATGCGTATTACATCAATGGTTTCCCAGTTACCAATCCGCTGACCCAATTGGGCGCATCGGAACTGCCATTCGGCGCGATCGCCCAGGCACAGATCCTGACCGGCGGCTTCGGCGCCGAGTTTGGCCGTTCGGTTGGCGGCGTGGTCAACGTCACGACGAAGAGCGGTACCAACAACTGGGAATTCGGTGCCCAGGTTGCCATCGAGCCTAACGGTTTGCGCTCGACGCCAAAAGACTATTACTACCCGAATACGGGCGCGACGTCGAACGCCGCGACCGACAATACGCTGTACCTGCGCCGCAATGACAGCTCGCGCTCGGAAAAGACGTATGGCGCCTATGTGGGTGGCCCGATCATCAAAGACAAACTGTTCATGTTTGCCGCGTTTGAATCGCGCAGTCTCGATACCGACGCCGCGCTGGGTACCCGTACCTCGGCATCGAACGCCACCACTGGCTGGCAGTCGAACCAGCACAAGATCGACCGCTACATGGCGAAGTTTGACTGGAATATCACGGATGATCACCGTCTGGAAATGACGTTGCTGGGCGACGAAGCCAAGACCGACCGTCAATTGTATGGCTACGACTACACGAACAGCCGTCGTCTTGCCAAGACCGCATCGCAGCACTACAAGAACAGCGAAGACTTCTCGCCATCGGTTGGTGCAGAAACGCAAATTATTCGCTACACGGGTAACCTGACTGAAAACTTGACGGTCAATGCCCTGTACGGTCAAAGCAAAACGCCGAACTCGGCTGTTTATGATCCGATCGGTACCGCACCTGCGGATCTGTTCCAGATCAGCGCCGCCAGCAATGTCCGCGCGCCTGGCTTGAACTACAGCAGCCCGCAAACCTTGAACGGTGCTGTTTCCGCTAACGACTCGGCCAGCAAAATCAAGTCTACCCGTCTGGATCTGGAATACAAGATTGGCAACCACACCATCCGTGGCGGTTTGGATGACAACAAGCTGACCTCGACCAACGTCGGTGACATCTATGGCGGCGGCGGTATCTGGGTGTATGGCCAAACCCGTAAAAACGGTGTTGGTGACGGTACTGTGCCGCTGCAGTTGGGTGGTAGCACCGTGAAGACCTCGAACAATCCTGGTCTGCTGGCTTCCCAGGGTTACTGGGTCAGCAAGCGCCTGTTCTCCAGCGTGACGGATGCTCGTTCCGAGCAAAGCGCACAATACCTGGAAGACCGCTGGCAAACCACGAAGGACCTGTTGCTGACCTTGGGCATTCGTAACGAAGGCTTTAAAAACGTCAACGGCGACGGTGATACCTTCCTGGAAGTGAAGAACATGATCTCGCCACGCTTTGCCGCGGCATGGGACGTCAACGGTGATGCCTCGTTGAAAGTGTACGGTAGCGCTGGTCGTTATGCTCTGCAAATCCCGACCCACCTTGCCGTTCGCGGTGGCAGCCGTTCGACACTGACACGTGAAGGCTACACCTACACGGGTACCGACGCTTACGGTCAGCCGACGGGCCTGCAATCGCTGGCACCGGTTTACTCGGTCAACAACGAATTGGGTCAGTACAAGGATCCAAAAACCGTTGTTGCCCAGGATATCAAGGCAACGTATCAGGATGAGTTGACCATCGGTTTCGAAAAAGCGTTTTCGCCTAGCCTGAACTTTGGCGCGAAAGTGACTTATCGCCAATTGAAAGCCACCATCGATGATTACTGCGATACCCGTTTGATCGATGCTTACGCTGTTGATAACAATATCGATACGTCGAACTACTCCGGTTTTTCGTGTGCATCGTTTAACCCAGGTAAAGACAACACCTTCCTGGTCGACTATGCTGGTACCCGCAGCAACTACACGAAAGTTCACCTGACCAAAGCACAGCTGGGCTTTGACGAAGCGAAACGTACGTACACGGCAATCGATCTGTTTGCTGAGCATCCGATGCGTGATGGCTGGTATGGCCGTGTGAACTACACGTGGTCGCGCAGCAAAGGTAATACCGAAGGTCAAACCCGTTCGGACAATGCCCAAACCGACGTTGCCGCAACGTCGACCTGGGATAATCCAGAGTTGATGGTGAATGCCAACGGCTTGCTGCCAAACAACCGCGAGCACCAAATCAAGGCCTTCGGTTTCTATGAACTGAACCCTGAGTGGACTGTCGGCGCGAACGCCTTGCTGGCTTCGGGTCGTCCGAAGAACTGCTTCGGCTGGAACCCTAACGTTCCTGGCGAAGTGGACTATGGTTCGGTCTACTTCTACTGCGATGGTGCTGCTTCGCCACGCGGCTCCAAAGGCACCCTGCCGTGGGATACGCGTCTGGACATGAATCTGTCCTACCGTCCGCAACTGGTGAAAGGTCTGGCATTGAAAGTTGACGTATTTAACGTACTCAACAAGCAAACCGTGCAGACCCTGGACGAAACGTACAACGTGGACAGCTCGTTGAACGTCAGCCCAACCTACGGCCGCGTTATCAGCTACACCGCACCGCGTTCCGTGCGTCTGACCGCCGAGTACAACTACAAGTTTTAATTGACTTGTTTTTCACCCCTTGCCGTGTCTCACGGCAAGAGGGGAAAAGAAAAACCCCGCTAGCGCAAGCTAGCGGGGTTTTTTTTGCCTGCTCGTCCAGTCTTGACTGCTTACATCCCGCCCCACAAGGCACTCAGCGTGGCCAATGCCGTCAGGCCCGCCGTTTCCGTGCGCAGGATGCGCGGGCCCATAGCCAGGCCGATGGCGCCGGCGGCGAGGGCCGCCTTTTCTTCCGCCTCCGAAAACCCGCCTTCCGGTCCTACCATCACGGTGATGGCTTGCGGCGGCTGGTGGCGGGCCCAGTCTGCCAGGGACTGCTCCGCGCGCGGCGTCAAAATGATGCGTTTATGTAAATCTTGCTGGCTACTCCAGCTATTGAAATCCTGCAGCGGTGCCAGCTGCGCCAGGCGGTTGCGCCCGCATTGTTCCGAAGCGGAAACGATAATGCCTTGCCAATGCGCGAGTTTTTTTTCGGCCCGTTCGCTTGACAAGCGCACGACGCAGCGCTGGGCCGACAGCGGCACGATGCCCGCCGCGCCCAGTTCGATGGCTTTTTCGATGATCCAGTCCATTTTGGATGCTTCCGGCAGCGCCTGCGCCAGAGTCACGGCGTAGGGCAGCTCCGCTTCGCGCGCTATGTGCGTCTGGATTTCAGCCGTCACGCTGCGCTTGGCAACCGTCACCAGGCTCGCTTGCACTTCGCCGCCTTCGCCATTGAACAGGGTGATGACATCGCCCGGCGCCAGGCGCACGACCTGGATATGGTGGGCGACAGCCTCCGGCAGGGCGATGGTGGTGCCGGCAACGAGCGGCTGGGGGCAGAAAAAACGCGGCATGCAAATCCTCAACGGGGGTATATGTGGGGTGGAAAGACGTCAAAGTATAGCCATTTGGCTGGCCAGTACGCCGCAATTCTAATTTGCGGCCCCCCAGTCTGGTAAAATACTTGACCACAGAAAGCAGCCGGCTTCCCTGTCCGTGCTGTTGCAAACGAATCCCAAACTCGCGACTGACCCACACCATCATGACAACTACGCTCCCGACTACCAAAATGGCCAATGCGATCCGCGCACTGGCAATGGACGCTGTACAAAAGGCCAACTCCGGCCATCCAGGCATGCCGATGGGCATGGCCGAGATCGCAGTTGCTCTGTGGAGTGGTCACTATCGCCACAATCCCGCGAATCCAAAATGGCAGAACCGCGACCGTTTCCTGTTGTCGAACGGCCACGGCTCGATGCTGCATTACGCGCTGCTGCACCTGACCGGTTACGACCTGTCGATGGATGACATCAAGGCTTTCCGCCAGATGCATTCGAAAACCCCGGGCCACCCGGAAGTCGATATCACGCCAGGCATCGAGACGACTACCGGCCCGCTGGGCCAGGGCATCGCCAACGCCGTCGGCATGGCCCTGTCGGAGCAATTGCTGGCTGCTGAATTCAACAAGCCTGGCTACGACATCGTCAATCACTACACTTATGCTTTCGTTGGCGACGGTTGCCTGATGGAAGGTATTTCGCACGAAGTGTGCGCGCTGGCCGGCACCCTGGGCTTGAACAAGCTGATCGCCCTGTACGATGACAACGGCATTTCCATCGACGGCAAAGTCGAAGGCTGGTTCACGGACGACACCCCGGCCCGCTTCGAAGCGTACGGCTGGAACGTCATCCGCGCCGTCGATGGCCACGATGTTGCCGCCGTGGCTGCCGCCATCGCCGCCGCCAAGACCGCATCGAAGCCAACCCTGATCTGCTGCAAGACCATCATCGGCAAGGGTTCGCCGAACCTGCAAGGCGGCGACAAGGTCCACGGCGCCGCGCTGGGCGACAAGGAAATCGCTGCCGTGCGCGAATACATTGGCTGGGATGCCGCGCCATTTGAGATGCCGGCCGACGTGTACGCGGCCTGGGATGCCAAGAAACAAGGCGCCTTGCTGGAAGCGGACTGGAACGAGCGCTTTGCCGCCTACAGCCGTGAATTCCCGCAGCAAGCCGCAGAATTGTCGCGCCGCATGCAGGGCGAGTTGCCAGCC
This sequence comes from Janthinobacterium lividum, assembly GCF_034424625.1. Lineage (NCBI taxonomy): Bacteria > Pseudomonadati > Pseudomonadota > Betaproteobacteria > Burkholderiales > Oxalobacteraceae > Janthinobacterium > Janthinobacterium lividum. The sequence goes on from NZ_CP139976.1 coordinate 1,438,017, forward strand.
GCGTTTGAAACGGCGCTGTCGGCCGCCATCGCTTCCTGCGTCGAGAAAAAAGAAAACATCGCCACCCGCAAGGCCAGCCAGAACGCCATCCAGGCCCTGGCGTCGTCCCTGCCGGAATTCCTCGGCGGTTCGGCCGACCTGACCGGTTCGAACCTGACCAACTGGAAAGAGTGCGTGGCCGTGCGCTCGGGCCAGCCGGGCAACCATATCAACTACGGCGTGCGCGAATTCGGCATGAGCGCCATCATGAACGGCATCACCTTGCACGGCGGCTACATCCCGTTCGGCGCCACGTTCCTGACGTTCTCCGACTACAGCCGCAATGCCCTGCGCATGGCTGCCCTGATGAAGCTGCGTTCGATCTTCGTGTTCACCCACGATTCGATCGGCCTGGGCGAAGACGGCCCGACGCACCAATCGGTCGAGCACGTCTCGTCGATGCGCCTGATCCCGAACCTGGACAACTGGCGTCCATGCGACACCGTCGAGTCGGCCGCTGCCTGGGGCGCCGCCGTGCGCCGCAAGGATGGCCCGTCGACCCTGATCTTCTCGCGCCAGAACCTGCCGTACCAGGAGCGTAGCGCCGAACAGATCGACAACATCTACCGTGGCGGCTATGTACTGAACGACGTGGCCGATGCCAAGGCGATCCTGATCGCCACCGGTTCCGAAGTGGAACTGGCTGTCGCCGCTGCCAGCGCGCTGGCCGCCGAAGGCATCAACGTGCGCGTGGTGTCGATGCCGTCGACTGACGTGTATGACCGCCAGGACGCCGCCTACAAGGCCAGCGTGCTGACGAAAGGCGTGCCGCGCGTGGCCATCGAAGCGGGTGTGACCAGCTTCTGGTACAAATACGTGGGCCTGGAAGGCGCCGTGGTCGGTATCGACACGTTTGGCGAATCGGCTCCGGCTGGCGTGCTGTTCAAGCACTTCGGCTTCACGGTCGAGAACGTCGTGGCCAAGGTCAAAGCCGTTATCGCTGGCTAATATTGATTTCTAACGTCCCTGGCGATGCATTTGCCAGGGTCGTGCATGTACCTTCTTTTTTAATCAGGAGCAGAGTATGACGATCAAAGTTGCAATCAATGGCTACGGCCGCATCGGCCGTAATGTGTTGCGCGCTTTCTACGAAGGCGGCAAGAAACAGGATATCCAGATCGTTGCCATCAACGACCTGGGCGATGCCAAATCGAACGCCCACCTGACCCGCTATGACACCGCGCACGGCAAGTTCCCGGGCACGGTCACCGTCGAAGGCGACAACATGATCGTCAATGGCGATCCGATCCGCGTATTCGCACAGCGCAATCCGGCTGAAATCCCATGGGGCGAGCTGGGCGTGGACGTCGTGCTGGAATGCACGGGCTTCTTCACCACCAAAGAGAAAGCTTCGGCTCACTTGAAGGGCGGCGCGAAAAAAGTCATCATTTCGGCACCAGGCGGCAAGGATGTCGACGCAACCGTCGTGTTCGGCGTCAACCACTCGGTACTGAAATCGACCGACACCGTCATCTCGAACGCTTCGTGCACCACTAACTGCCTGGCACCGCTGGTCAAGCCGCTCAACGACGCCATCGGCATCGAAACGGGCCTGATGACCACCGTGCACGCCTACACCAACGACCAGGTGCTGTCCGACGTGATGCATGAAGACCTGCGCCGCGCCCGTTCGGCCACCATGAGCATGATCCCGACCAAGACGGGCGCCGCTGCCGCCGTGGGCCTGGTATTGCCTGAGCTGAATGGCAAGCTGGACGGCTTCGCCATCCGCGTGCCGACCATCAACGTGTCGCTGGTCGACCTGTCCTTCATCGCCAAGCGTGACACCACCGTGGAAGAAGTCAACGCCCTGATGAAGGCCGCTTCGGAAGGCGCCCTGGAAGGCATCCTGACGTACCAGACCGAACCGCTGGTCTCGATCGACTTCAACCACAACCCGGCTTCGTCGAACTTCGATTCGACCCTGACCAAAGTGTCGGGCCGCCTGGTGAAAGTATCGTCGTGGTACGACAACGAGTGGGGTTTCTCGAACCGCATGCTCGACACCACCGTCGCACTGATGTCGGCCAAGTAATTCCTGGCTAGCATACAAAAAACGCCCTTCGGGGCGTTTTTTTCGTCTGTTGCCAGCTTATTCCTTGGGTTCGCACTGGTTGCGCCACTGCTCGCACGACGCCTCGACGCCCTGGTAGCACATGTTGAGGATGTAGTCGCAGTTTTCCGACGGAATCCACGCGCGCACGGCGGCCGTGCTGGAGAACGAAGCTGCGGCGCCGACGGCGATGGCAAAGATAAACAGGGCTTTTTTAATGGAAATCATTTTTCTCGCTTTCACAATTGGACAACGGTAGGGTGTCAAATCAAAAGGCCGTCACGGCAGGCATGGTGAACCGGCCAGACGCAGAAAAATATTAGCATTAAAATCAGTAATTTATTGCTATAAAGAAAAATATTCCTGCTAACGCCAGGCGTGCAGGCGGCGCCGGTAAAAGCGCCATAGCAGGCGCAAGTCGCGCAGCACGGGCACGCCGGAGAGCAGGGTCAGCACGGCGGCGAGCAGGATGGTGGCGGCGGGAAAGCCGATGTGCTTGAAGGCCAGGGCGCCGCTGACGCCGCCGAGGAAGAAGCAGGCGATCAGCAGGCTGTGCGTTCTCAGCTTGCCGCGGTTGACCTTCACCATCCGGTCCGGCAGGTGGCGCCGGTTGTAATATGCCATCTTGCCCAGTTCGATGCCGATATCGGTGGACAGGCCCGTCACGTGCGTGGTGCGGATGACGGCGCCCGAGATCTTGGTGATGATGGCGTTTTGCAATCCCATCACAAAGCACAGCAGCAAGATGGTGACGGGGCCCAGCACGTCGGGCATGGCGGCTAGGTAATTACCCGTCAAGCCGAACAGCAACAGCAAGGCTGCTTCCAGCAGCAGGCTGGCGGCAAACTGGCTGTGCAGCCGGCGCCGCTTGCCCCAGTTCACCATGATGGCCGTGACGGCCGCACCGCTGACAAAGGCCAGCCATGCGCCCAGCGCTGCCAGGGCCACGGTGATATTGCCCAGCGCCAGGTCATCGGCCATGCCCGAGACGATGCCCGTCATGTGCGAGGTATAGCCGCCGATGGCGAGAAAACCGCCCGCATTCACGGCGCCCGCCACCAGCGCCAGCACGCAGCCCAGCTGCAGGTTGGCTTGCGTATCGCGCGCCGATCCGCTCAGGCGCGACAGGTAATGGAGCGGCATGCCCGGGCCGGCCTCAGGCTGCGGCGCCGAAGATGGCTTGCCACAGGCGCACGACGTTATCCGCATGTACGCGCACGCGCTCCGGTTCCACGCGGGCCAGGTCCTGCCCCTGCAGGCGCAACTGGTGCTGCAGCTTGCGCAGCGTGCGGTAGGCGTCGGCGACCAGGGCGGCCAGCTGGGCGTCGATCAGTCCCAGTTCGCCGCACAGGCGCAGCAGGGCGATATTGCCCGAGTTGGCCGTCAGTTGCGGATACTGCGCCGCATGCTGGAGCACCAGGTATTGCACCATGAACTCGATGTCGATCATGCCGCCCGGATCCTGCTTCAAGTCAAAGCTGCCCGGGCGTGGCGGATGCGCATCGAGCATCTTCTTGCGCATGGCCACCACTTCGCCCTTGAGCGGACCGTTTTCCGGGCGCTCCTTGCGCAAGATCGTGTCGCGGATGCGCTCAAAATGCTTGCCGATGGTGGTATCTCCGGCGCAAAAGCGCGCGCGTGTGAGCGCCTGGTGTTCCCACACCCAGGCTGCGCTGCCCTGGTAGCGCTCGAATGCCTGCACGCTGGAAACCAGCATGCCCGAGGCGCCGTCGGGACGCAGGGCGATGTCGATATCGAACAGAATGCCGGCCGACGTGTGCGAGGTCATCCAGGTAATGAAACGTTGCGCCAGCTTGGCGTACAGGCCGGGCGCTTCCTGGTCGTCGTCGTCGAAGAGGAAAATGACGTCCAGGTCGGACACATAGCCCAGTTCCTTGCCGCCCAGCTTGCCGTACGCGATGACGGCGAATTTCGGCACGTCGCGGTGGCGCGTCGGCAAGGTTTGCCAGACGGCTTGCACGGTGGCGGCGACGATGATGTCGGCCAGCTGCGACAGGTAGTCGGCCAGTTTTTCTACGCTCAGGTCGCCCGCCAGGTCTTGCGCCAGGCACTGGAACAGCTGCGCGTGGTGCATTTCGCGCAGGATATCCATCTGCCGCTCCGTGTCGCCGGGCGCGTCGTCGAGCTGGCGCTGCAGGTCGAGCGCCAGGGCGGCCGGGTCCGGCACCGTGTTGCGGATGCGCTCATCGAGCAGTTCGTCGAGCAGGATCGGGTGCTGCGTGAGGAAGGTGGCGGCCCAGCCGCTGGCGCACACCATGCGCACGACGCGCTCGAGCGTATGCGGGTATTCCGTCAGCAGCGACAGATAGGCCGAGCGGCGCGCAATCGCTTCCAGGAAATCGAGCAGCCGGCCCAGGGTGGCCAGCTGGCTGGCATTGCCGTTGGAAACGGAGCAATCGGTGATCAGGGGCAGGGCGGAATTGACGAGGGCGACGAGGCGCGTGCGGCTCGCTTCGGGCAAGGACTGTAAACGGGGCGCCTGCCACGTGGCCAGCATGCGGCGCGCGCAGGCGGCGGGCTCATGGAAACCCAGGACGGCAAAGCGCGCTTCGATGGCTTCCTGCTGGTCGGACGCGGCGCAGTCGTTCGACGTTTGCGGGTCGATGCCCGTGTCGGCCGGCGGCGTGCCGCTGCTCTTGTCGCTGAACATCTCGTCGAACTGGCCGGCGACAAATACGCGGTGTGCTTCCAGCTGGGCCAGCAGGGGGGGCGTGTCGGGCAAGCCCATCATCTGCGCCACGGTCAGGCGGTCGGCGTCATTCGCGGGCAGGGTGTGGGTTTGCGCATCGTCCAGGTATTGCAGCCGGTGTTCGAGGTTGCGCAGGAAGGTGTAGGAACCCAGCAACTGTTCCACGATGGCCGGCTCCAGCAAGCCCTTGTCTGCCACCGTGCGCAGGGTGGCGCGCGTGGAACGTTCGCGCAGCTCGGCGTCGCGCCCGCCCCGTATCAATTGAAACACTTGCGCGAGGAATTCGATTTCGCGGATGCCGCCACGGCCCAGCTTGACGTTGTTGCTGCGGTCCGGGTGCAGCCGTTCCTGGCGGTTGACCTCGGCGCGGATCTGGCCGTGCATGGTGCGGATGGCATCGATGACGCCGAAATCAAGGTAGCGGCGGAAGACAAACGGGCGCACGATGGCGTCGAGCGAGGCGATATCCTCGGCCTTGCCCGTTACGGCGCGCGCCTTGACCCAGGCGTAGCGCTCCCATTCGCGCCCTTGCACGATCAGGTACTGTTCCACCATGCTGAGGCTGGCGGCCAGCGGCCCCGAGTTGCCGTTCGGACGCAAGGCCATGTCCACGCGGAAAGTAAAACCATCTTGCGTGATCTCGGCCAGGGCGGCGATCAGTTTCTTGCCCATGCGAATGAAAAACTCGTGGTTGGACAGGCTGCGCTGGCCCGCCACGGTGACTTGCGTGTCGCCATCTTCCGGGTAGACAAAGATCAGGTCGATATCCGACGAGACATTCAGTTCGCCGCCGCCTTGCTTGCCCATCGCCAATACCATCAAGACCTGTTCCTCGCCCGACTCCTCGCCGACAGGCATGCCGTGCAGGGCCACCATTTCGGCCATGATGGCGTCCACATGCGTGCGGATGGCGAAATCGGCAAAGCCCGTCATGGCCGTGACGACTTCGTTCAAGTCGGCCTGGCCGCCAAGATCGCGCGCGATCAGGCCGCAGACGAGCAGGTTGCGCAGGCGGCGCATGGCCCGCTCGGGCGGCAGCGGCGGCGTGACGGCATTCGCCTGGGCGGCCAACTCGGCGGCAAAGTCGAGCCCGTCCAGCGGCGCGCGCACCAGTTGCGCCACCTGCGCGGCGCGCTCGGGGGCGGCGTCCAGCCAGCGCTGGTAGAAACGGGAGGCGGAGATCAAAGGCTGTGTGCTCATGGTATCGGTAAGTGTCTCGTGGATGCTGCGTGCATGTTCTTGCTTAACTTGGCTGCGAACGGCGGGGGATGCGGTAAAATTGTGCCGCCGGCCCAATACCGCCGGCAGTGCGTGCTCTTCCGGACGATGGTAAGGGAGGCTTTGCTCAGACGCAAGCGCAAGGATGCAGGCGCGCACCACGAATGCAGACGATTTTTGCCATTATTTGACGCCGGGCCAGTTTATTAGCTTATTGATGCAAAAACCGCCAGAAGCAAGCGTGACAGAACATGTGCCATTGGCCCTGCGCTGGCAGCGGCTGCGTGCCGCCTATCGCATGGCCAACCTGGCCACCCACCATGTGTTGGGTTTTACCATTAAACTGGTATTGCTGGCGTACTTCGCCTTTGCCGTGCTGTTTTTATTCCTGCGCTACGCGATCTTGCCGAATATCGATTACTACAAAGGCGATATCGAGCGGGCGGCCAGCCGCGCGCTGGGCAACCCTGTCAGCATTGCGCGCATTTATGCCTCCTGGCATGGCGTACGCCCGAATCTCTTCCTTGGCGACGTGACCCTGCGCGACCAGGCGGGCCGCCAGGCGTTGAGCCTGCCGAGCATATCGGCCACCGTGTCGTGGTGGAGCGTGCTGGGCTCCGTGCGCTTTACTACCCTGGAAATCACGCGGCCCGACCTGGACGTGCGGCGCAGCAAGGATGGCAAGCTGTACGTAGCCGGGGTATTGATCGACAGCACGCAAGGTAGCGATGGCAAGGGCGCCGACTGGCTGCTGTCGCAGCATGACATCATCATTCGCGACGGCAAGGTGCGCTGGACGGACGAAGCGCGCGGCACACCCGAGCTGGCTTTATCGCAGGTCAATGTGCTATTGCGCAACCGCTGGCGCAGCCATCGGCTGGGCTTGCAGGCCACGCCGCCGCCCAGCCTGGCCGCGCCCATCGATGTGCGCGCCCACTTCACGCATCCGCCTTTCAGCACGCGCATCTCGGATGTGTCGATGTGGAAGGGGGAGCTGTACGCCGACCTGAAAAATGCCGACCTGGCCGCCTGGCGCCGCTATCTCGACTATCCGTTTGAACTGAGCCAGGGCAAGGGCGCCCTGCGCGCCTGGTTGAGCCTGGATCACGCGCGCCTGGCCGGCTTCACGGCCGACGTGGGCTTGACGGATGTGCAGGCGCAGCTGGGCGAACATATCGCGCCGCTCGACTTGCTGTCGGTCAGCGGGCGCATTTCGGCAAAAGAAGAGCTGTCGGCGCAGGTGCCGGACGGCAAGCCTACCTTTGGCGCGAATGGGCACCAGGTCGAGTTGACGAATTTTGCGGTGGAAACCCGCGATGGCCTCAGCTTGCCACCCACGACCCTGTCCGAACGCTTTGTTGCCGCCACGAAGCGCAAGCCGGCGCGTACGGAAATCACGGCCAAGTCGCTCGATTTGCAGACCCTGGCCGCATTGGCCGACAAGCTGCCGCTGGGTGAACAGCAGCGCCAGCGCCTCGACGCCCTGGCGCCGCGCGGGCGTTTGCAGGATTTTTCTGCGCAATGGGAAGGCGAGATGGCGACGCCGGCCAGCTACCGTTTGCGTGGCAAGCTCATCGATCTGGGCCTGAATGCGCAGCCGGCGCGCCTGGCCGTGGCGAAGACGGCGACCAGCCCTGCGCAGGCGGCCGCACCGGCTATCCCCGGTTTCGATCATTTGACGGGCAGTATCGACGCCAGCGACAAGGGCGGCAAGATCGATATCGATGCACAGGGATTGGTATTGCAACTGGCCTCCTACTTGAGTGAGCCGGCCTTGCCGTTCGAACAATTCGAAATGGAGGCGCGCTGGGCTTTTCAAGCAGACAATATGCTGCAAGTTGACCTGGACAGGCTTGATTTTAATCAACAAGGCATGCGGGTCGCCTTGCATGGTTCGCAGCGTTTGCCGCTCGACGGCAGCAAATTGGGTCAGGTGGATGTGACGGGCACGATCGACAACTTCCAGATCAACACCATCGGCCGCTATCTGCCGCTGCAAACGCCCGAGCACCTGCGCCACTGGCTGACGGGTGCATTGGAGGGCGGCGTGGCGCGCGATGTCAGCCTGCGCCTGCGCGGCGAACTCGAACATTTCCCTTTCAAGGCCGACACCCCGGCCCAGCGCAACCGCGGTGACTTCCGCGTGGCCGGCAAGATCGAGAATGGCACGCTGAACTACGCGCCCGGCGAATTTGCGGAAAGCGGCCCCCTGGCCGGCAAGGCACCGCTGTGGCCGCAGGCGGAAAAGATCAAGGGCAGTTTCGTGTTCGAGCGGGCGCGCATGGAAATCCGCGGCGACACGGCCACCACGGGCGGCGTGGCCTTGACGAATGTCAAAGCCGTGATCCCCGACCTGACCGTCTTCGACACCTTGCTCGATATCGAGGGCAATGCGGCCGGCCCGATGCAGGAATTCCTCAAGTACGTGACGGCCAGCCCCGTGCTCGGCTGGATCGAGCATTTCACGGATGAAACGACGGCAACGGGCAATGCCAAGCTGGCCCTCAAATTGCACTTGCCGACAGAGCGCATGCTCGAGTCGACCGTGCAGGGCAGCTTGCAGCTGGCGGGCAACGACGTGGTGCTGTTCCACGACATGCCGCCCGTGCTCGGCACGCAGGGCAAGATCGAATTCAACGAAAAAGGCGTCAACCTGAATGGTTTGAATGGCAGCCTGCTGGGCGGGCCGCTGGCCATTTCGGGCGGCACGCAGCCGGACAGTTCCATCCAGGTGAAACTGGCCGGCAACATGACGATCGACGGCTTGCGCAAGACCTATCCGGCGCCCGTGCTGCAGCGCCTGGCGAAACATTTGAATGGCGGCGCCCGTTACAGCGGCCTGATCACGGCGCGCGACCACCAGGTGGTCGTCAATGTCGAGTCGCCGCTGACGGGCCTGGGTCTGGATTTCCCCGCCCCCCTGAAAAAGCCGGCCGGCGACAGCCTGCCCGTGAAATTCACCCTGACGGGCAATGCAGCCAACGGCGCGGGCTTGCGCACGGACGATATCCGCATCGCGCTGGGTTCCGGCATCGCTGCCCGCTACCAGCGCCAGAAGCAGGGCAAGGATGCCTGGCGCCTGGTGCGCGGCGGCATCGGCGTGAATGTGCCGGCGCCGGAACCGGACAGCGGCATGATGTTCAACGTCAACATGAAAACCCTGGACGTGGACAGCTGGATTGCCGCAGGCAGTGAAATCGCCGGCAGCGGCACGGCCCCCGCCGACAGCGGCGCTGCCGATGATGCGCCCGATATTGCGCAATACGTGGTGCCTGACATGATGGCGGCCCGTGCCAGCGAACTGATGCTGGGCGAGCGCAAGCTGGAAAACGTGGTCGTGGGCGCCACCCATCAAAAGGATGTGTGGCAAGCCAATATTGACGCGAAGCAGGTGTCCGGCTATGTGACGTGGCTGGAAACGCCGTCCGGCCTGGGCAAGATGACGGCGCGCCTGTCGTCGCTGATCATTCCCGAGTCGGCCGCCAACGACGTGAAGAATCTGTTGGAAGGAAAAAGCGGCGCCCAGTCGATCCCTTCGCTCGATATCGTCGCCGAGCAGTTTGAACTGTTCAACAAGAAGATCGGCCGGCTGGAGTTGCAGGCCTATAACACCATGGCGGCGGGCGGGCGCGAGTGGCGCGTGGGCAAGCTGCAATTGTCGAACCCCGATGGAGCGCTGAGCGGCAATGGCAAATGGGTCATCAAGGATGGGCAAAGCACGACCAGCCTGCGTTTTGGCCTCGATATCGTCGATGCGGGCAAGTTGCTCGACCGCTTCGGCTTTGCCGATACGGTGCGTCGCGGCAAGGGCCGCCTGAGCGGTGACATCGCCTGGAATGGCTTGCCGTATTCGCTCGACATTCCCACCTTGTCGGGGCAGATCGAGATGAACGTGGAATCGGGCCAGTTCCTCAAGCAGGATCCGGGCGCGGCCAAGCTGTTGGGCGTGCTCAGCCTGCAAGCCTTGCCCCGTTTGCTGAAACTCGATTTCCACGACGTGTTTTCCGAAGGCCTGGCCTTCGACGGCATCACGGCCAACGCCAGCATCAAGCGCGGCGTCGTGACCACGGACAACCTCAAGATGCATGGCGTGGCGGCCACCGTGCTGATGGATGGTACGGCCGATATCGCCAATGAAACGACGAATTTGCACGTGGTGGTGATCCCCGAATTTAACCTGGGCACGGGGCCGCTCGTGTACGCGCTGGCCGTCAACCCCGTCATCGGCCTGGGCAGTTTCCTGGCGCAATTGTTCCTGCGCGCTCCCGTGATGAAGGCGCTCACTTACCACATGCAGATCGCCGGCCCGTGGAAATCGCCCGTCGTGACCAAGCTCGATGGTGGTAAATTGGAACCTGTCGCCGTGCCTGCCGCTGCAGCCGTGGAGGCCGTGGCGAAATAGGCGAGGCGTTCGAATGGATAAGAGGTGGCAATGATGCATACAGTCGCAGCAGTACAAATGATTTCCTCGCCTTCCGTGGAAGACAACCTGGCCACGGCGCGCCGGCTCGTGGCGCAGGCCGCCGCCGGTGGCGCGCAGCTGGTGGTGCTGCCCGAATACTGGGCCATCATGGGCAAGCAGGAAACGGACAAGCTGGCCCACGCGGAACAGCCCGGCAGCGGCCCCATCCAGGATGGCATGGCGCAGATGGCGCGCCAGCACGGCATCTGGCTGATCGGCGGCACCTTGCCCCTGATTTCCGGCGAGGAGGGCAAGGTACTCAATACGACGCTGGTGTACGACCCGCAAGGCGCGCCGGCCGGGCGCTACGACAAGATCCACCTGTTCGGTTTTACGCGCGGCACCGAGTCGTACAATGAATCGCGCACCATCGTGCCGGGCGCGCAGGTGCGCTCGATCGAGACGCCGTTCGGTCGGGTCGGCCTGTCCATCTGCTATGACCTGCGCTTTCCCGAGCTGTACCGCGCCATGGGCGATTGCGCGCTGATCGTCGTGCCGGCCGCGTTTACCCATACGACGGGCAGCGCCCACTGGGAAGTGCTGCTGCGCGCGCGCGCCATCGAAAACCAGTGCTATGTGCTGGCCTCGGCGCAAGGCGGCTTGCATCCGAACGGCCGCCGCACCTGGGGCCACAGCATGCTGATCGACCCGTGGGGCGAAGTGAAAGCCGTGCTGCCCGAAGGCGAGGGCGTGGTCAGCGGCGAGATCGACCTGGTGTTCCTGGCCGGCGTGCGCGAGTCGCTGCCCGCCCTGGCGCACCGCACTATGTGAGGATACCTGACATAAGCTACTGCGCGTCGCGCTTTGCGGCCTGCGATGCTCACCGTGCTCAAGCACGGCTGCGCTTCTCGGCCACAAATCACTGCCGCTCGCTACGCTTCTGTCAGGTACTGAGAATGAGTTGAATATAATGAGCGAGTGCAAAGCTATGAAGCCATTTGAACCGAATCTGTCCAGCCTTGCCGTGGCGCGCGATATCCTGCTCACGCCGTTCGGCCTGGATGAAGACAAGCTGTTGAAAGCCCTGGGCACGATGTTTACGCACAAGGTCGACTATGCCGACCTGTACTTCCAGTCGACCAAGAGCGAAGGCTGGAGCCTGGAAGAGGGCATCGTCAAGACGGGCAGTTTTTCCATCGACCAGGGTGTGGGCGTGCGTGCCGTGTCTGGCGACAAGACGGCCTTTGCGTATTCCGACGATATTTCCGAGCGGGCCCTGCTGGAAGCGGCTGCGGCCACGCGTACCATCGCGCGCGCAGGTAGCGGCAAAATCAAGATCGCGGGCCAGATGCTTGCGCAGGGCGGCCGTTCCTTGTACCTGCCCAACGATCCGCTCGCCTCGCTGGATGCCACGGCCAAGGTGCAATTGCTGGAAAGAGTGGAAAAGATGGCGCGGGCGAAAGATCCCAGAGTGGTGCAAGTGATGGCGGGCCTGGCCGGCGAATACGACGTGGTGCTGGTGCTGCGCAGCGATGGCGTGCTGGCGGCCGACATCCGCCCGCTGGTGCGCGTCTCGCTGACGGTGATCGCGGAACAGAATGGCCGCCGCGAAACGGGCTCGGCCGGCGGCGGCGGGCGTTTCAGCTATGACTATTTCAGCGATGCCGTGCTGGAACAATATGCAACGGACGCCGTCAATTCGGCCCTGGTGAACCTGGAAGCGCGCCCGGCGCCCGCCGGCCCCATGACCATCGTGCTGGGACCGGGCTGGCCCGGCATCCTGCTGCACGAAGCGATCGGCCACGGCCTGGAAGGCGATTTCAACCGCAAGGGTTCGTCCACGTTTTCGGGTCGCATCGGCGAACGCGTGGCCGCCAAGGGCGTCACCGTGGTCGATGACGGCACCCTGGCGGGCCGGCGCGGCTCGCTGAATATCGATGACGAGGGCAACCCGACGCAGTGCACGACCCTGATCGAGGACGGCATCCTGAAGGGTTACATCCAGGACACCATGAATGCGCGCCTGATGAAGATGCCCGTGACGGGCAATGCGCGCCGCGAATCGTTTGCCCACCTGCCCATGCCGCGCATGACGAATACATATATGCTGGGTGGCGACAAGGACCCGGGCGAGATCCTCGCGTCCGTCAAGAACGGTTTGTACGCCGTCAACTTCGGCGGCGGCCAGGTCGACATCACGAACGGCAAGTTTGTCTTCTCGGCCAGTGAAGCGTACATGATTGAAAACGGCAAGCTCAGCTACCCGGTGAAAGGGGCGACCCTGATCGGCAACGGCCCGGACGTGCTCAACCGCGTTTCCATGATCGGCAACGACATGCGCCTCGATTCGGGTGTGGGCGTGTGCGGCAAGGAGGGGCAAAGCGTACCCGTGGGCGTGGGGCAGCCGACCTTGCGCCTGGATGGCATTACGGTCGGCGGGACGGCTTAGATCGCCATTTCAGGAACCTACTGCGCAGCCCACTCTTGAGTTTGCGTTGCTCGCTGTACCTGAAGTACAGCTGCGCTACTCAACCCAATATTGGGCTTGCTCGCTACGGTTCCTGAAACGCCTGATACGTTGAAAATATGACGAAATTCAGAACTTGTACTTCACCCCCGCGCTGATGAAGCGTCCTGCCGCGCCCGCGTAGTCGAGCGGGTTGTAGCCCGTGGCGCCATATGTGAGCGGATCGAGCGGGGCGATCTTGTCGAACAGGTTTTGCACCGTTGCAAACACTTCCAGCTTGGGCGTGGCCAGCCAGCGGGCCGTCAGGTCCACCGTGGTGAACGAGGCGATGCGGCAGCCGCGAGGGGCATCCGTGCCGTCGGCGAAATGCGTGGCGCAGCCGTCCGGATCATTCTTGAACAGCACGTTGTCGAGCGGCGCGCGGTAGTTGAGGTTGGCCGTGACCCGCCAGTCCTGGCGCTCCCAGGTGGCACCCAGGTTGATGCGGTCGTCCGGCGTGCCCATGCAGTTGGACACATCGCAATTGCCATGCGTGCCGGCAAAATCGCGTTGCGTGCCATCCTGCTCCGTGCGCAGCCATTTGTACAAGTGCGTCCATTTCAGGTCGAACACCAGGCTGCCATAGTCGCTGCCCAGGCTGAAGCGCTGACGCGCGTCGATATCGATGCCGCGCACCGTCGTTTGCGCCGAATTCACATAATTGGCCAGCACGGCCGTGATGGCACCCGGATCGCCGGCGATGCCCGTGGCCGTCGACGGGTCGCGCGCCACATGGCCTTCGGCGATGGCGGTGTCCGTTTGCTCCTGGTTGATTTCATTCTTGCGGCGGATTTGCCACAGATCCACGGAAATACTGGTGCGCGGCAGCGGGTCCCACACGGCGCCCACGGAATAGCTGCGCGAACGTTCGGGCGACAGCTTGGGATTGGGCGACGTGATGACGGCGATGGAGGCGGGATCGCAAGCCGCTTCCACGCCGAGCCCGCAGCGCAGCGGATCGCTGGCGGTGGAAAACGCGGCCAGGCCGCCGACGCCGTTTTCCGCCGCGCTGGGCGCGCGGAAGCCCTTGGCGAAGGTGCCGCGCAGGGCCAGTTCGCGCACGGGCGTCCATTTCACGCCCGCTTTCGGGGTATAGGAATTGCCCACGTCGGTGAAATGGTCGGCGCGCAGCGCGCCCGACAGTTCCACGGTTTTCAGCACGGGCGCCAGCACCTCGGCATAGATGGCCGAGGCATTGCGGCTGCCCTTGTAGGCGGAATAGCCGAGGCCAATGATATTGCCCCGTTCCGTGCCCGTGGTAGGTTTCAGTTCGGTCGATTCGTGGCGGAATTCGGCGCCCACGGCCACGCCCAGGCCGCCGCCGTCCAGCTTGGCCACCTCGCGGCTGGCCTTGAAGTCGATCTGCGCGATATGCGTCTTGGCATCGTTGGAAATGCGCGGCGACAGGGCCGCGTACAGCTCGGCTGAGTTGAGGCCTGCGTTTTCCGCGATGCGCCACAGGCTGCCGGCCGGCAGGGCTGCATACGCGGGGTTCAGGCTGGCCGCCGCCACATTCGCGGTAGTCGGGTTGAGCAGGGCGAAGGCGACGTCGCGCTGCAGGTAGCCGTTCAAGTCGTTCGACACCTTGTTCTGCGAGTACAGCAAGGCGCTGTCGATATCCCAGCCCGCCAACGCGCCCTTGATGCCGGCGACAAAGCGCGTGAAGGTGGAATTGACTTCCGACAGGCGCGGCCCCACGTCGGCGGCCAGGTAGCGCAGCCGCGCCGCCGTGCCGAAATACGGATTGTCCGGGTGGGCGGCACCGAGCGACACGCCCGCATTGCTGACAGGGCCGCCCGGGTAGCCGACCGAGCCGCTGACCGTCGATGGCGTGGTGGCCGAGTGCGATTCGCTGTGATATACGTTCAATTCGGCATACGTCTGCAACGCTGGCGTCAGTTGCCAGGCGGCGCGGCCAAAGAAATTGATGTTCTTCTGTTTCGGCTGGATCTGGCCGTATTGTTGCGCCGCATCGGTCAGGCAGCCGCCGCCCGGGTCGCCTTGCGGGTGCGTGGTGAAGTTGCCGCAGGCGGCGCCGGGGAAGGCGCGCGTAAAACCCGCGCCGGCGAGATTGCCGCGGTTGTAGTAGTCGAGCGTGTCGGGATTGCGCACATTGCCATTGACGGCGCTGCCGGCCGCATTGTTGGTGGTGATGGCGCCCGCGCCGCTGAGCGACTCCTGCGCGCTGAAGCCCAGGTCGCGCAAGTCGCTGCGGCCGACGGCACCCCGCCCGGCCCGGTCGCGGTTCCAGATGGCGGCCTTTTCGCTGTATTCGAGATTCAGCAGCACGTTGTAGCGGTCGCTGTCGATGTCGCCGAAGCCGTGCGTGATGGCGGCGCGCGCGTCGCGCCCATCCCATTCCTTGGTCTTGCCGTAATTGCCCTTGATGGCCGTGCCCTGGTAGTCGCGCCGCAGGATCACGTTGACCACGCCGGCGATGGCATCCGAACCGTAGATGGCCGAGGCGCCATCCTTGAGGATTTCCACCCGTTCCACCGCTTCCAGGGGAATGATGTTCAGGTCGGCAAACACTTTCTGGCCATCGTCGGCCAGGCCGTACGGCGCCACCCTGCGGCCATTCAGCAAGACCAGGGTCGAGGCCGTGCCGAGGCCCCGCAGCGACACGCCGGAAGCACCGGCGGCAAAGCCATTGCCGAAGGACGTGGGCACGGAACCCTGGTTGTCGACGGCCAGGGTCTGCAGCAGTTCGGCCACGCTGGACTTGCCCGACTTTTCAATGTCGGCCGCGTTCAGGGTTTGTACGGCTGAAGCCGTTTCCGCCTGCGCGCGGCGGATGTTCGAGCCGGTGATTTCCACGCGGGCAATCGGCGCGGCATCCTGCGCCAGGACGGGTAGACTCAGCAGCGCACTGGCCAGTGCCAGGCCCAGTCTGGGTGGTGAAAAGGTGGTGGACTGTAAGGATGGTGTCGGGATCATGCGGTTCTCCGGAAAGGTCAGGCAGTCAAAGGTCATCGATACGTCCTTGAGTTTTCTCCGTCCCGCGACGCTGGAATTGATCTAGATCAAGTAGTGCCTCGCTTCTCGTCGATAGAATGGCTGGCGTGGCGTGGTTGCCACGACGGACACAGCGGTGGCGTCCGGTATGCAGAGTCGCAGCGCAGATGCACAGCGAGAGTCATAGCGCGCAACTTTTTATGCTTTTTTGCGTGTTGTGCAGTGTAAAACGGCGGTGGCATGCGGCTTTGCCGACAAATATGCTTGCCAACCCTTGCAATTTAGGTTTATAGTCGTTCATCACTTACGGATGACTCGCATGTTCGCTCGCCACTTTTTTACCGCTTATTTTTACTTTAGCAATTCCAACCCAAAGGCGGTGGAGTAGCGGTCGGTTCACGTAGCAGCAAAACGAGATCCCAGCAAATTCTAAAAAACCGCCACTCATGGCGGTTTTTTTTTACCCAGATGTTTTACCCATCCTTAAATTTTGGAGAAAATGATGCCCCGCACCGATGATTTGCGTATTCGCGAAATGAAGGAATTGACCCCGCCGTCCCACCTGATCCGCGAATTTGCCTGCTCGGAGCAAGCCGAACAGACCGCTGCCAGCGCCCGCATTGCCCTGCACCGTATCCTGCATGGCCAGGACGACCGCCTGATGGTGGTGATCGGGCCTTGCTCCATCCACGATACCAAGGCGGCCATGGAATATGCGGGTCTGCTGGTCAAGGAGCGCGCGCGTTTCGCGGGCGAACTGGAAATCGTCATGCGCGTGTACTTCGAGAAGCCGCGCACCACGGTGGGATGGAAGGGCCTGATCAACGATCCGTACATGGACAACAGCTTCCGCATCAACGACGGCTTGCGCATGGCGCGCGAACTGTTGCGCGATATCAATGAGCTGGGTTTGCCGGCTGGCACCGAGTTCCTCGACGTGATCAGCCCGCAATACATCGCTGACCTGATCAGCTGGGGCGCCATCGGCGCGCGCACGACGGAATCGCAGGTGCACCGCGAGCTGGCGTCGGGGCTGTCCTGTCCGGTCGGCTTCAAGAATGGCACGGACGGCAATGTGAAGATCGCCGTGGAAGCCATCAAGGCCGCTTCGCAGCCGCACCATTTTCTTTCCGTCACGAAGGGCGGCCACTCGGCCATCGTCTCGACCAACGGCAACGAGGATTGCCACATCATCTTGCGCGGCGGGAAAACCCCGAACTATGACGCAGCCAGCGTGGACGAGGCGTGCAAGGCCATCGCGGCACAAGGCCTGGCGGCGCGCCTGATGATCGACGCCTCGCATGCGAACAGCTCGAAAAAACCGGAAAACCAGATCCCCGTGTGCGCCGACATCGCCAGCCAGGTGGCGGCGGGCGATGGCCGCATCGTTGGCGTGATGGTGGAATCGCACCTGGTGGCGGGACGCCAGGATTTGATCCCGGGCAAGGAATTGATCTATGGCCAGTCTGTCACGGATGGCTGCATCGACTGGAGCGCCAGCGTGGCCGTGCTGGAAAACCTGGCGGCGGCCGTGAAGCAGCGCCGCTTGCAGGGCGACGCGGAATAACGTGGCGCGCAGCATGAAAAAAAGCCCGGAAAGCTAAGCTTTCCGGGCTTTTTTAATGCATTCAAGACGCCTGACAGAAGCGTAGCGAGCGGCAGCAAGTTGCGGCCGAGACGCGGAACTGTGCTTGAGCACAGTGAGCATCGCAGGCCGCAAATCGCGACGCGCAGTAGCTTATGTCAGGTGTACTTAGAACTTGTAGGTAGCGCGCACGTAGAAAGTACGGCCCAGCGGATCAGCGTAACGCGGATCGTAGCCGGACTGGAATGTGCCGATCTGGTTACTGAACGGTGGATCTTCGTTCAGCAGGTTTTTCACGCCCACGGTGACTTCGGTGTTCTTGAAGCCCGAGTACGCGCCCGACAGCGACCATACCGAGTAAGCCTTGACGCTTTGCTCGAATTGCGGATCGACATAATTCTGGTCGCGGTAGCCGCTCATGTACTTGTTCGACAGCGTGGCATTCCACTTGCCCATATTCCATTGCAGGGAGGCATTGTGTCTCCAGCGGAATACCGGTGCATTGTCGCCATACACGCCCACGTTTTGCACGAATTCACCGCCGCGCTCATTCTGGTACTCATACTTCTGTACCCAGGTGCCATCGAAGTTGAAGGTGAAGTTGCCGTACTGGCTGCGTGGCAATTTCCAGTTCAGGCCCAGGTCGATGCCCGAAGTGTGCATTTCGCCAAGGTTGCCCAGGGTCGCCAGCACGTAATCGAGCTTGCCGTCAGCCGTGTAGATGAAGTTGCTTTGATATTTATCGTAGTTGTCGAACAGGGTCTGTTCGGCCACGGTGCCGATCTTGTCGCGCAGCTTGATTTTGAAGTAATCGAGCGAGACGGTCAGCGATTTCGTCGGTTCGATGACGATACCGGCGCTGAAGGTTTTCGATTTTTCCGGGCCGACGTCCGGATTACCGCCCGAACGGATGTATTGCTGCGCGCCGCAGGCGACGTTGCTGTTGGCGCCAGGGATCGGTACGCCGCCTGGGCACAGGCGTGGATCGTCATACTTGTTGGCCGTGAAGGTCTTGGTTTGCGGACCATGCAGGTCATACAGCGTTGGCGCGCGGAAACCTGTGTTGTAGGAGCCGCGCAGCAGCACCTGGCTCGTTGGCTGCCAGCGCACGCCGACTTTCGGGTTGAAGCTGCCGCCGACGTCGTTGTAGTGGTCATAACGGGCTGCCAGAGACAGTTCCAGGTCTTTCACGACAGGAATGCTCAGTTCCGAGAAGATGGCGGCGATGTTGCGGCTGCCCGACTGGTTCTGCGCTTCGGCGTAGCCGGAGCTCGATGCCTGGCCAGCCAGGTCGCGGTTCACATTGTATTCCGCCTTGTCGTTGCGGAATTCCGTACCGACGGCGAAACCGACGGCGCCTGCCGGCAGGGTGAACAGCTCACGGCTGACTTTGGCGTCGACCGCAGTGCTGGTCATCTTGGCGCTCAGGTACTCGCCTTTCAGGACGGAGTCATTCAGGTAGGCCTGGCCGGCGGCGCTTTGCTCGCCGAACGGGTTCAGGATACCATTGCCGATACCGTCGATGATGCGCTGGTCATTCAGGTAGCCGCCCGTGAAGGCGCTGGTGGCCTTGCTGACGGAGTAGCTCAGGCCGACGTTGTAGTCCCATGCGCCCAGGACGCCTTCGGAAGCCAGTACCAGGCGATCCGAGGTGCTGGTGTCGAAACCGCTGCGCTGGCCCGACGCCACTGGACGCCAGCTGATGTCCAGCGGCTCGCCCGACAGGCCTGCCATGGCTGGCACACCGCCGCTGCCGCCCGGGTAGTACGGCGAGCTCGACGACATGAGGATGCCGATGTTCGACATCGGCGGCGGCGAGATGCGCGCTTCGTTGGTGCTGCGCGAGTGCAGGTATTCGATGGTGGCCAGGTGATCCTGGTTCAGCTTGAAGCTGGCCTTGCCCAGGAAGGATTCCTGCTGGGTTTTCGGAATGGCCTGGATGAATGGCGTGACATCCATGGCGCACGTGCTCTTGCCCGAGGTATTCTTGTACAGGTTTTCACCCACGCAACCGCCGGCAAAGGCTGGGTTGCCGATCAGGCCATTGCCCGTATCGTAGAAGTTGGCCGGGAAGGTGGTGCCGCTCAGGTTATCCACGCCCTTGCTCGGGATGTAGCCGCTCTTCGAGAAGGAACGGTCGGCCGTGCTCAGCGCCGACTGGCGATGTACGTCGACAACACCGAAGACGTTGAAGCCATCTTTGTTCAGGTCGCCATAGCCGCCGGACAGGTTCAGGCGCGACTCGTCGCCGCCGCCCGATTTCTGTGGCTCGTAATGTTCGACCGTGACGGAGCCGCCTTTGACGGAACGCTTGGTGATGAAGTTGATCACGCCGCCGATGGCGTCGGTGCCGTAGATGGCGGAAGCGCCGTCACGCAGCACTTCGACGCGCTCCAGGGCGGAAATCGGGATGATGTTCAGGTCGACAGACGAACCGTTGAACGGGTGGCTGGCGATACGGCGGCCGTTCAGCAGGACCAGGGTCTTGTCGCCGCCGATGCCGCGCAGGTCGGCGACGGACTGGCCGCCAGTACCGGAACCAACGGATTGCGAGCTGCTTTGCGAGCTCTGGTTCATGGAAATGGTGGACAGGACTTCTTGCGCCGTCGTCAAGCCTTGCTTGGCGAAATCGTCGGCCTTGATCGAGGTGATCGGCAGCGCTGTTTCCGATGCCAGACGCTTGATGCTCGAACCGGTGACTTCCACGCGTTGCATGGGGCTTTCTGTTGTTTCTTGTGCATACGCGGCGTGCATGCTCAGGGCCATGCCGCCTGCAAACATCAGGCGCAGCGACCGCGATATTACATTTTCTATCATCATCTGAAATTCCTTGTTATTGTGATAAAGGCGGCAATTATTTTGAAATAACTTGTTGCTAACCAACAATTTATTTGCCTTTTTGAAAATCCACCAATGAAAATTCTGTAAATTTTCAGGGCCCTCATCAAAACATTCACGATTCAGATTGTCAATTTCGCGCGGACTTTTTGGACGAAATGCAACATTTCCCTGTTTTTTTTATAATCCTTCAGTAATAAAGTATCGCGAACCCTTGTCAGACTTGCTCAGATGCGTAAAATAAAACGGCGCACATCATCGCTGATGGCGCCGCTTTTCTGTCGCTGGTACGCTGTTGCCAGCGCTGCCTGTTTTATTTGCCGATCTGAATTTCTCTCCTTAAAACGTATAGCTGCCGCGCAGGTACCAGGCGCGCCCGATCGGGTCCGTATAGCGCGGGTCATAGCCTTTCTGGAACAAGGTGCCCTGGTTCGAAAACGGCGGCTCCTTGTCCAGCAGGTTCTTCACGCCGGCCGTCAGCAGCAAGCCTTTCCACGCATAGCTGCCCGACAGCCCAAGCAGGCTGTACGAGGGCACATCGTGCCGGTATGGCGGCGCGACCAGATTCTGGTCCGTGTAGCCGGACTTGAACGATTGCGACAAGGTGGCGCCCCAGTTACCCTTGCGCCAGTTCAGCGCCGCCGTATGCTTCCAGCGAAACACGGGATTGTTGTCCGCATAGCGGCCCACGTTGGCGATGAAGACGCCGCCGCGCTCGTTCTGGTAGTCGTACTTGCGGGTCCAGGTGCCATCGACCGATACGCTGACATCGCCATACGCGCCGCGTCCCAGCCGCGCATTCAGGCTGACATCGATGCCGTCCGTTTTCACTTCACCGAGGTTGTCGTTCAGGTCGAGAATGGCGTAGGGCGAACCGTCGGGATTGCGCAGGAATAAGGCCTTGTATTTCTCGTAGTTGCCGAAGATCGATTGCTCGGGCAAGGATGCAATCTTGTCCTTCAGATGGATGTTCCAGTAATCGATGGCCACCGTCACTTCCTTCACCGGTTCGAGCACCAGGCCGAAGGCGAACGTGGTGGATTTTTCCGGTTTCAGGTTTTCATTGCCGCCTTGTAGCTTGAACTGCTGCAAGTCGCAATCGCGCAAGGGATTGGCACCGGGCTGCGGCACGCCACCGGGGCACAGGATCGGGTCGTCATAGCTATCGTTGGTATCGTTCTTCGACGGCGGCGCATTCTTTTCAAACAGGGTGGGGGCGCGGAAACCCGTGCTGGCCGAGCCGCGCAGCACCAGCGCGCTGCTGGCCTGGTAGCGCAGGGCCAGCTTGGGATTGGTGGTGCTGCCCACGTCGCTGTAATGGTCGAAACGGGCGGCCAACTGCACTTCCAGGTCCTTGATCAGCGGCAAGTTGATTTCGCCGAAGACGGCCTGGATCGTGCGCGCGCCGCTCTTCGACAGCGAGCCGGACAAGCCGGAACTGGCGGCCTGGCCGGCGATATCGCGGTTCACGTTGAAGTAGGCCTTTTCGCGCCGCACTTCGCCGCCGAGCGCGATGGCCAGCGGGCCGCCGGCCAGCTGCATCAGATCGCGGCTGCCCTTGAGGTCGACACCCGTGGTGGTGACTTTGGCGTTCTGCACTTCGCCGCGCAGGGCCGTGCTGGCCAGGTAAGCCTTGCCGGCCGCATCCTGCACGCCAAACGGGTTCAGGATGCCGCTCAGCACGCCAGCGGCAAAGCCCGCATCCTGCACATAGCCGTTCGTGAACTTTTCCGACGACTTGCTGATCGCATGGCTGAGCCCCGTCTTGTAATCCCAGCCAGCCAGTTCGCCTTCCAGCGCCAGCACCAGGCGGTCGGCCTTGCCGGTGGAATCGATTTGCCGCTGGCCTGCCTCGACGGGACGCCAGTTGACGCTCAGGGGCTGGCCCGACAAGCCTGGCTGGGCTGGCACGCCACCCGCATTGCCCGGATAGTAGGGGCTGGTGCTGGGCAGGATCAAGCCCGTTTGCGGCGGCGGTGCCGTGCGCGCCTTGACCTTGTTTTCCGAATGCAGATATTCCAGCGTAGCCAGGTGGCCGCCACCGAGCTTGAAGGCGCTCTTGCCGAAGAAAGCCAGTTGTTGCTGGGCCGGCAAGTCGTCGATCTGGCGCGTGTAATCCTGGCGGCAAGTGCCATTCGCCGGCACGGCCGGCACCGACAGCGGCGGCAGGCAGCCGCTGGCCGCGTAGGGGTTGCCAGCCAGGCCGTCGCCGCCGTTGGCCGCCGCATCGAAGTAATTGCCGGGGAAAGTCGTGCCACTGGTAATGGACAGGCCGCGCGAGGGAACGATGCCGGTGGCCGAGAAGGCGCGGTCTTGCGAGGTCAGCACTTTTTGCTTGTGATAGTCGAGCACGCCAAAAATATTGTAGCCATCGGTGTCGAGCTCGCCATAGCCCGTCGACAGGTTGATGCGGTGCTCGCCGCCGCCCTTGTGCTGTGGGGCAACGACCTCGGCGGTGATATTCGTGACGTTGACGGAGCGCTTCGTGATGAAATTGATGACGCCGCCGATGGCGTCCGTGCCGTAGATGGCCGAGGCGCCGTCGCGCAGCACTTCGACCCGTTCCAGGGCGGCGATGGGAATGATGTTCAGGTCGACACTGGCGCCGTCATACGGATGGTTGGCGATGCGCCGGCCATTGAGCAGCACCAGCGTCTTGTCGCCGCCCAGACCGCGCAAGTCGGCGCTGGCCTGGCCGCCCGTGGGCAAGCCGCTGGTATTGCCGCCCACGGCATTGCCGCTGCCCATGCTCGACGCATTCGAGGGGATCCTGGCCAGCACTTCCTGGGCCGTCGTCAAGCCCTGCTTGGCGAAATCCTCGGCCTTGAAGATGGACAGGGGCGTCGCCGTTTCCGAGACGAGGCGCTTGATGGAGGAACCGGTGACTTCGACTCTTTGCATGGCGGGCGTGCCGGCTGCGTCGGTTTCCTGCGCCATGGCCGCATGGCCGAACGCGCCGAGCAAGGCTGCGCACAGCAGGCGCAAGGTAGGGGAGGGACTGCGGGTTTGCGTCATCTGACACTCCTGTGGCATGGTCATGGGCCAAGTGGCTTGCAAGGGAGTTTTACAGGCGCGCAGGAGATAAGGTTTGCGCTGGCGCAATAGGCGTGTGGATGAGTGAACTGGCGCCACAGTCGCCGACGAAAAAAAAGGCGGTGATTGCTCACCGCCTCGCGTCAGGATGCCTGTGCCAGCTTAGAAGAACTTGTAGCTGGCGCCCAGTTTGAAGTAGCGGCCGATGGCGCCGCTGGCATCCATCGGGTTGTAGCTCATGCCGCCGTAGGTCAGCGGGTCGAGCGGCGCGATCTTGTCGGTCACGTTGTTGATCGAGGCAAACAGTTGCAACTGTTTGTTGACGTTCCAACGGGAGGACAGGTCGAGCGTGGTGAACGAGGCGAGCTTGCAACCGTTCGGCGCCGGTGTGCCGTTGGCCAGTTTGGAAGCGCAAGGGTCGCCTTCAAACTTGATATTTTTCATGTCCGAACGGTAGTTCAGCACGCCGCTGACGTTCCAGTTACCCAGGTCCCACGAACCGGTGAGATTGATCTTGTCCTTCGGCGTGCCGGCGCAGTTGGAGGTATCGCAATTGCCGTGCGTGCCGGCGAACTGGTAGCGCACAGTGGACGACTCGGCCCGCACCCATGAGGCGATGTGGGTCCAGGTCAGGCCGAACGTGGCGCGGCCGTAGTCGCCCAGGCGCACGCGCTGCTTGACGTCCAGATCGATACCCTTGATCTCCGTAAAGCTGGAGTTGCGGTACGGTGCCTTGGTGATCAGCAAAGTGCCCGTGTTCGGCGTGACGACGCCATTGATGGTCAGGTTGTTGTCGGAACGGATGGCGGTCGGCAGGGCGGCCGCTTCGTTGTACGGCAGCGGATTGATCTCGTTTTCACGCTTGATTTTCCAGGCATCGAGCGACAGGCTGGTATCGTTGAACGGATCCCACACCAGGCCCAGGGTGTAGCCCTTGGATTTTTCCGGCTTGAGGCTGGGGTCGCCGACCTTGACGGCCGCCACTTGCAGTTCGCAGTCGCTGGCATTGGCGCCCGGCAGGCGGTTGCCGCCAGGGCAGCGCACGGGGTCGGTCACGGTCGAGGTACCCGTCGATTGCGAATCGGCATTGCTTTCGGCGGGGCCTGGGGCGCGGAAGCCTTCCGAATACGTGCCGCGCACGGCGAAGGTTTTCAACGGCGTCCACTTGGCGCCCAGTTTCGGTGTCGTCGACGAGAAACGGTCGTATTTGTCGTAACGCAAGGCCCCCGACAGTTCCACCGTCTTGATCACGGGTGCCAGCACTTCGAGGAACACGGCCGAGACCTTGCTGTCGCCCTTGGCCGCCACGTAACTGGCGTTGATGGAGCCGTCTTCCGTGCCCGTCAGGGAGGGATTGTCGAGCTTGTCGCGACGGTGTTCCGCGCCCACGGCCAGACCCAGGGCGCCGCCCGGCAACTGCATCAGTTCGCGCGTGGCCTTGACGTCGATGATGTCGAGCTTGGTCGTGGAATCGGAGGTGGCGTTCGTTACCATGGCCGCGTACAGCGAGGCGGGATTCTTGTTTGCCTGCGCCCCGATGTAGTATGGGAAATACGGGTTTTTTGGACTGGAATCGCCCAGGGCATCCCTGACAACGGCCATGTTCAGCATGTTGCTGTAATCGAGGTGCAGCTTCGATTCCGAATGCGTATAGCCGGCATCGTAGTCCCAGCCCATGGCATTGCCCTTGACGCCGAGCACGATGCGGTTGAACTCGTTGTTGGCCTTGCGCGTGCTGGGGCCGACGTCGAAAGCCTGGTAGCGTACGCGCACCGGCACGCCATACGGATTTTGCGGGTGGTTGGCCGCCAGCACGATGCTGGTGCCGCTGCCGCTAGCGTAGTTGATGACGCCCGCCTTGTTGCCGGCATTCGGCGGGAAAGCGACGGTGGGCGTGACCGATGGCGGGATCATGGTGAACGCCGTATCGCGTTTCGAGTAGCCCGCTTCCGCATATACCTGGGTGTCGGCATTGACTTGCCACGTGCCGCGCGTGTACAGGTGACCGATTCGATTTTCGGCTGCATCGAACGGAACTGGTCGTGGTGCCACACGCAGCCGCCTTTCGGATCTTGCGGCGAAGACACGGACAAGGTGGAGCAACCGGGCAGGGAGACATAGTTGTTGGTGACGGGGTCGCGGATCAGGCCAGTCGGCGCGGCATTCGCATCGTTGTTGCTATTGATGTAGCCGCCGGCGAACTGGGTGTTGATCGCATAGCCATACGGGCGCAGGTCGCCCTTGCCTATCCATTTGCGGCCGGCGCGGTCGCTGTTCATCAGCATGTCCGATTTGCTGTATTCGGCATTGACGACGAAGTTGAATTTATCCGTGTCCAGGTTGCCTTTGCCGAAGGTCAGCGAGGCGCGGTGCTGTTTGGCGTCGCTGTCGCCGGAGATGCCCGTGTCGCCCTTCAGGGTCAGGCCTTCGAAGTCCTTGCGCAGGATGATGTTGACGACGCCGGCGATGGCGTCCGCGCCGTAGGTGGACGAAGCGCCATCCTTGAGGATTTCGATGCGTTCGACGATCTGCATCGGCACGGTGGACAGGTCGGTAAAGCTCTTCTGGCCATCGTCCGCGCGCGCGAACGGGGCCATGCGGCGGCCATTGAGCAAGACCAGGGTCGAGGTGGCGCCCAGGCCGCGCAGCGAGATGGCCGTGGAGCCGGCGGCAAAACCGTTGCCGAAGCCCGTCGGCAGGGAGCCGGCGCCATCGGCGGTGAGGGTTTGCAGGTATTCGGCGACGGTGGCCTTGCCCGATTTCATCAAGTCGTCGCGGGTGATCAGCTGTACCGGCGATGCGGTCTCGGCCGTGGCCCGTTTGATGCTCGAGCCGGTAATTTCCACACGTTGCACATTGGCGTCTTGCGCCATTGCCGGCGCAGCCATCATGCCAAGGCCGAGCGCTGCTACGCTACCCGAAAAAATCAGGCGTACGGAGCGGGATATCACTGTTTCCATCATCATTCTCTGAACTCCGAAAGTAAGCTCGGCTGGCCTTCGTGCGGCACAGCTTTGCCAGGGTGATAAAGATTGCTGCGTCGGCAATCGCTGTGGATAAGGCGGCATTTTTATAAGTGCCGTCATCGATAAGACCACTTGCCGAGAAACCTTGTCAACGCGCACACATGCTCTTTCAGCATGGAAACAACAGTGTTTTTTATAATGTTGATGTGTTTCAATATGTGCAATTATTTTAATGTTGCACTGCGCCGCATATTTTCCGTACTGCCATAAAAACCGTTGTCATTCTGGGCCGTAAGGGTTTCTACCAAGTCGGTTTTTCATGGTGGTGAGCCGCCTTTGTTGCACTGCGGAAGATTTCCTCCACGAGGCAGGCGGGCGTGGCTGCGTGCCACGCCCTTGCTGCGGCTTTTCGCCCGGCGAACAAAATATGCGTTATCGTTACGCCTTTTTCCAGCTCGCCTGCATGCAGACGGGACGGACGATGAACAAGGCATAGATCTTGCGAGGATGGACTGGTTTTGGCGGTGGAATCCTGTATCCCAGGGGGAAGCCAGTACAAGCGCACCAATACGGTGCGACAGATAATCGAGATGAAGGGTATTACATGAAGTCACCATGGATGCGGCGCGTGGCGCTGCTCGCCTGCCTGGCCACCCTGCCGCTGGCGGCCGTTGCCGCCGATGCCCCAAGCGCCGCGGCCGCGCCGGTCAAAACCTTGCGCTATATCCTGCCGGCCGCCGAGACGGGCTTCGATCCGGCCACCGCGCGCGACCTGTATTCGAACCACATCACGCAGGCCGTCTTCGACACCCTGTACACCTACGATTACCTGGCGCGCCCCGTCAAGGTGGTGCCCGGCGCGGCCGCCGCCATGCCGGAAGTATCCGCCGACGGCAAGACCTACACCATCCGCCTGAAAAAAGGCATCCTGTTCACGCCCGACGCCGCGTTTGGCGGCAAGCGCCGCGAACTGACGATGGCCGATTACGTGTATTCGTGGAAGCGACTGTTCGATCCGCGCCTGGCTTCGCCGCACAGCTGGCTGTTTGAAGGCAAGGTGGTGGGGCTCGACGACCTGGCCAAGGAAGCGGCCAAGGCGAACAAGCTGGACTTCAACAAGAAGGTGGCCGGCCTGGAAATCCTCGACCCGTACACCTTGCGCATCACGCTGACCAAGACGGATTTCAATTTCCCCATGATCCTCGCCTACGTGCCGACAGCCGCCGTGGCGCGCGAAGTGGTGGACAAATACGGCGACGTGAAGGGCGAAGTGGGCTCGAATCCCGTCGGCACCGGCTACTACACCCTGGGTGAATGGACGCGCGGCAACCGCATCGTCCTGAACCGCAATCCGCAACACTTGCCGGAAACGTGGAATTTCATGGCCGGCGACGACCCGGACGACCAGCGCATCGTGCGCCAGATGCAAGGTAAACGCATTCCCGCCATCGACCGCATCGAAATTTCCGTGATGATCGAAGACCAGTCGCGCTGGCTGTCCTTCCAGAGCGGCGGCACGGACGTGTTCTGGCTCGACGGCCCGCTGGCGCCGAAAGCATTGCTGAACGGCAAGCTGCGTCCCGAACTGGCGGAAAAGGGCGTGCAACTGTCGCGCCTGCTCGACCCTGAGATCAGCTATTACTACTGGAATATGGAAGACCCGACCTTGGGTGGCTTCAGCAAGGAAAAGATCGCCCTGCGCCGCGCCATTGCCATGGCGCACAATATCGATGAAGAAATCCGCATCATCTGGAATGGCCAGGCCAAGCGCCTCGACTATCCGATACCGCCTGGCGTCGTCGGCTACGATCCGCACTACAAATCCCTGCTGCAATACGATCCCGTGCTGGCGAACAAACTGCTGGATAAATTCGGCTACAAGAAGGGCGCCGATGGCTGGCGTACTTTGCCGGACGGCAAGCCGCTGCTGATCCGCTACGCTTCGCGCAACGAAGCCAATGGCGTGCTGCAGGCGGAAATGTGGCGCAAGACGTACAACTCGCTGGGCATCCGCATGGAAAACGACCGCATGATCTTTTCCGACATTTTAAAAACGGAAAAGCAGTGCAAGATGCAGACGCGCACGGCGCCATGGCTGGCCGACTATCCGGACGGCGACAACTTCATGCAGCTGTTCTATGGTCCGAACACGCACCAGAACAACAATGGCTGCTACCAGGATCCCGAATACGACAAGTGGTACGCGGCCAGCCAGGCCATGCCTGCCAGCCCCGAGCGCGACGAGCTGTTCCACAAGATGGCGCGCCGCCTGGAAGTCAATGCGGGCGCCCTGATCGGCTATGCGCGCTACCGCAACATGCTGGCGCAAAAGTCGGTGCAGGGCTACAAGAAGCACCCGATCCTGTTCCAGGAATGGGCGTACATGGATATCGACAGCACGGGCACGCCAGTGGCGCCCGTTGCCGATTCCGCTAAAAAATAAGCGCGGCTTATAACGACAAGGAATCATTATGTTTGCTTATATCCTGCGCCGCCTGTGGCAGATGCTGCCCACCATGCTGGGCGTCGTCCTGCTGGTATTTATCCTGTTCAACTGGGTGGGCGGCGATCCCGCCTACATCCTGGCCGGCAAGATGTCTAGTGCGGAAAGCATCGCCAACATCCGCCGCCAGCTCGGTGTCGACCAGCCCTATTATGTGCAGCTGTGGATCTTCATCAAGCAGATCGTCACGTTCGATTTCGGCCAGAGCTGGGCCACGGGCGAATCCGTGTCGCACATCATCACGTCGCGCCTGGGGCCGTCGATGATGGTCTTGATCCCGCTGACCGTGCTGGAAACGTTCTTCGGCGTGGCGCTGGCGCTGGCCATCGCCTTCGTGCGCGGCTCGCTGACGGACCGCGCCGTCATGATCGCCTGCACGGTGGGCATGTCGATTTCCATCCTCGTCTACATCATCGTCTTCCAGTACGGCTTCGCCTATAAACTGGGCCTGTTCCCCGTGCAGGGCTGGGGCGACAGTTTCTGGGAAAACCTGCTGCGCTATTCCACCTTGCCCATCCTGATCGGCCTGGCCGTGTCGATTGCGCCTACCCTGCGCCTGTTCCGCACCTTCGTGCTCGACGAGGCGAACCAGGATTACGTGCGCACGGCGCGCGCCAAGGGCCTCAAGGAAGGCCGCATCATGTGGGTGCACGTGCTGCGCAATGCCGGCATTCCCATCATTACCTATGTGATGTCGAACTTGCCAGCCTTGCTGATCGGCGCTTTCCTGCTCGAGCGCTTCTTCGGCATTCCCGGCATCGGGCGTGAAGTGATCCTGGCCGTCGAGCGCAGCGACTTTCCGGTGATCAAGGCGATCACCGTGTATGTCGCCGCCGCCACCATGCTCTTCAACCTGCTCACCGACCTGCTGTACCAGGCGGTCGATCCTCGCGTACAACTGAAGTAGAAAGAGACGATGTCGAAACCTCATACATCGCCCGGCCTGTGGGCCCTGGCGTGGCGCCGTTTGCGCGGCGACAAGATTGCAATGGTATCGCTGGCCGTGGTCGGCGCATTTTTCCTGCTGGTGCTGGCGTCCGCCAGCGGCCTGGTGGCGGCGAACTGGGAAGACGAAGTGGCCGTCAGCTACGCGCCGCCCACGTTTGTCGGTGCCGACAACGACGCGCCAGTCGACGGCGCCATTCCCCAGTCCGACGAGCGCAGCGCGCCGACACCCGTCAACGTGCTCGACCCGCTGGCCGACGATATCGCCGAACTGCGCGCCCAGATGGGTAGCAATCCATCGGCCGGCGTGGAAATGTACGGCGTTACCGATCCGCTGGCCGACGACTTGACGGCCTTGCGCGCCGGCATGGGCAAGACGAAGAAGTTGATCGCGCACAAGGCGGCAACCTTGCCGTTCGGCGCCGACAAGTGGGGCCACGATATCGTGCAGAAAACCGTCAAGGGCGGCGAGACGTCGATCGTCGTGGGCCTGGTGGCCGCCTTGCTGGCCGTCGTGCTGGGCACGATTTTTGGCGCCGTGTCCGGCTACTTTGGCGGTGTCGTCGATGACTTCTTCAACTGGTTCTACAGCATTTTTACGTCGATTCCGTCCATCCTGATGATCTTGACGGTGGCGGCCGTGCTGCAGCAGAAGGGCGTGCTGACCATCGTGCTGATCCTGGGGTTGACGGGCTGGACGGGGCCGTACCGCTTGATCCGCGCCGAATACATCAAGCACAAGGCGCGCGAGTACGTGATGGCGGCCGACGCCATCGGCGCTTCGCACTGGCGCAAGATGTTTTCCCACATCTTTCCGAACGTCAGTCACGTTGCCTTGGTGCAAATGTCGATTCTGGTCGTGGGCTTCATCAAGGCGGAAGTGATCTTGAGCTTCCTCGGCTTTGGCGTGCCGGTGGGTACCGTCTCGTGGGGCAGCATGCTCAACGAGGCACAAAATGAACTGATCCTGGGCAAATGGTGGCAGCTGACAGCGGCCGCCACGGCGATGGCCGTGCTGGTGACGGCGTTCTCGCTGTTTACCGATGCCTTGCGCGATGCGCTCGACCCCAAAGTGAAATAGGAGTTGCTCATGGACCAGAATAACCTGTTGGAAGTGCGCGACCTGCGCGTCACCTTCCGCCTGGACAAGAAGACCACGTTCGAAGCCGTCAAGGGCATCTCGTTCAACGTGCCGCGCAACAGCACCGTCGCGCTGGTGGGAGAATCGGGCAGCGGCAAGTCCGTCAGTTCGCTGGCTGTGATGGGCTTGTTGCCCCCGGATAACACCATCATCGATACCGCCTCGAGCATCCATTTTGGCGGGCGCGATCTGCTCAAATTGTCGATCGCCGAGCGGCGCACCATGTGCGGCAAGGATATCTCGATGATCTTCCAGGAGCCGATGTCGTCGCTGAACCCCGTGTTTACGGTCGGTTTCCAGATCGCCGAAGTGTTGCGCCAGCATATGGGCATGAACCGCAAGCAGGCGCGTGCGCGCACGCTGGCGCTGCTCGAGGAAGTGGGCATACCCGATCCGGCTACCAAGATCGACGCCTACCCGAGCCAGATGTCGGGCGGCCAGCAGCAGCGCGTGATGATCGCCATGGCCATCGCCTGCGAACCGAAGCTCTTGATCGCGGACGAGCCGACGACGGCGCTGGACGTGACGATCCAGAAGCAGATCATGGACCTGATCGCGGCGCTGCAAAAGAAGCATCAGATGTCCGTGCTGTTCATTACCCACGACCTGGGCCTGGTGGGCGAGATCGCCGACCAGGTGATCGTCATGCGCCACGGCGAAGTGCGCGAGACGGGGGAAGTGCGACAAGTGTTTGAAGCGCCGCAAGACAGTTATACCAAGGCGCTGCTGCATTGCCGCCCATCGCTGGACGAACGCCCATGGCGCCTGCCCGTCATCGCCGATTATATGGACGGCAAGGCGGGCCCCGGCATCGAGGTGAAACAGCGCACGCGCGGCTACACGCCCGGTGACGAACCCGTGCTGGTGGTGAATAACTTGAGTAAAAGTTTTTACACGCGCGAGGGACTGTTCGGCAAGCGCGAATTCCAGGCCGTCAAGGACGTGTCGTTCACTTTGCCGCGCGGCAAGACGCTGGGCGTGGTGGGCGAGTCCGGCTCCGGCAAGACGACGGTGGGCTTGACCCTGCTGCGCCTGCACCAGGCAACGGGCGGTACGGCCATGTTCCACGGCAAGGATCTGATCGCCATGCCGAACAGGGAATATTTGCCGTATAAACGCCGCATCCAGATCATCTTCCAGAATCCGTATGCGTCGCTGAACCCGCGCTTTACGGTGGGACAGATCCTCCTGGAACCCATGCGCATCCACAAGATCGGCGCGAACGACCAGGAACGCATCGCCAAGGCCTACTGGCTGCTCGACAAGGTTGGCTTGCCGGAACAGGCCTTCCACCGCTATCCGCACGAGTTTTCTGGTGGACAACGCCAGCGCATCGCCATTGCCCGCTGCCTGACCATGCAGCCGGAAATCCTCGTCTGCGACGAATCCGTGTCGGCGCTGGACGTGTCGGTGCAGGCGCAGGTGCTCAATCTGCTGCAGGACTTGCAGGATGAATTCGGCCTGTCCTACATCTTCATTTCGCACGATTTGTCCGTGGTGAAATATATCGCCGACCAGGTGATGGTGATGCACAAGGGGCAAGTGGTGGAACTGGCCGATTCGGATGAGCTGTACCGCAATCCCGTGCATCCGTACACGCGCACTTTGCTCAGCGCCATACCGAAGGGCGTGCAGTTGTAAGGGGCTTTTTACGGTAAGATAGCGGCCATGCCCAACCTCATTTATCTGCTCGAACATTACGGTGTCCTGATTGTCTTTGGCATCGTGCTGGTGGAGCAGCTCGGCCTGCCGATTCCCGCCTTTCCCATCCTTGTGGTGGCGGGCGCGCTGGCCGTCGATGGCGACATGAATGGGGGCCTGGTGCTGGCCGCCGCGCTAAGCGCTTGCCTGATCAGCGACTTCACGTGGTTCCGCGCGGGCCGCCATTTCGGCAAGCGCATCCTGCGGCTGCTGTGCCGCATCTCGCTGTCGCCCGATTACTGCGTCAGCCAGACGGAAGACAAATTCAAACGCTGGGGCCCGAAAGCCCTGATCGTCTCCAAATTCGTGCCGGGATTCAATACCGTGGCCGCGCCGATGTCGGGCGCGCTGGGCACGCCGCCGGGACTGTTCTTCCTGTACGCGGGCCTGGGCGCCCTGCTGTGGAGCGGCACGGGCATCATCGTCGGCGTGATTTTCCATGCCAGCGTGCAGCAGGTGCTCGACTTGCTCAGCACCATGGGCAGCACGGCCTTGCTGATGCTGGCCACCTTGCTGGGATTGTTCCTGCTGTACAAATTCCTCGAACGCCGGCGTTTCCGCCAGGCCTTGCAGATTGAGCGCATCGGCATCGATGAGTTGCTCGAACTCATAGAGCAGGGCGCAGAGCCGCTGATGGTCGACGCGCGCAGCGCCACGGCGCAGGCGCTGGAGCCGGCCGTGCCGGGCGCCTTGTTTTTCAATGGCAAGGAACCCGTGCCAGCCATGATCGCCATGGACAAGGACCGCCACATCATCGTGTATTGCAGCTGTCCCAACGACGTGACGGCCGCGCAAGTGGCCAAGCTGCTGCACCAGCACGGCTTTCACCGGGCCAAGCCCCTGCATGGCGGCCTCGATGCGTGGAATGCCGCCTACCGCTCGGACCAGCCGGCGCCCGCCAGCCTGCTGGGCGAAGGCTTGCCGTCCTGATCCGGGCTGCCGCCGGCACGCCAGGCTGGCAGTAAGACCCGCAATAAAAAACGGTAGTAATAATACGAAAACACCTTTGCGGCGCCGCCAGGACGGGAGCGCCGCACCGCCGCCGCCGCGTACAAAGCGCCTTTGCGCAAACTCCGGCATACTCTGCTTTCAAGGTGATTCCTGCTGCTGTGCAGCATGCTTTTCGCGTGCCTGGTGAGTGCAAGTACTTACTATAAATCATTGTTTCTAAGCAATTTTGGCGCTGCCTGTTGCATTTGGAGTGGAACTACCAATAAAGGCTTGTTTTGATGTACTTAAACTACAAACTTTGCTTGCCTCCGGGCGCATTCATCCTTTAAGCTTGGCGTCCCATGCGTCCCACTTCATCATTTAAAATCATGAGCGCTTCGTCTTCTCCCGTACTGCCGACTTCCGCCTTCGCCGATGGACCGCGCCTGCTGGCCGACGTGGGCGGCACCAATGCCCGTTTCGCCCTGGAAGTGGCCGCTGGCCACATCACCCTGGTGGAAGTGTTGCCCTGTGCCGATTACCCGAGCCTGTCTGCCGCCCTGCAAGCCTACCTCGCCCTGCCGCACATCGCTGCCGCCGGCGGGCAAGCCGTGCGCCATGCCGTGATCGCCATCGCCAATCCGGTCGACGGCGATTTCCTCAGCATGACGAACCACCACTGGTCGTTCTCGATCCGCGCCATGCGCGACGAGTGCGGTTTCACGACCCTGGACGTGGTCAACGATTTCACGGCCCTGGCGCGCGCCTTGCCCCAGCTGTCGAACGAGCAAAAGCACCAGGTGGGCGCGGGCACGGCCCGTCCGAACACGGCCATCGGCCTGATCGGCGCCGGCACGGGCCTGGGCGTGTCGGGCCTGATCCCGTCGCACGGCGGCTGGATCGCCCTGCAAAGCGAGGGCGGCCACGTCAGCTTCGCGCCGTTCAATGAAGTGGAAGTGAGCATTCTGCAATTTGCCTGGCGCGAATACGAGCACGTCTCGGCCGAGCGCCTGATTTCCGGCGATGGCCTGGAACTGATCTACCGCGCCCTGGCCGACCGCGCGGGCGTGCCGGCGGAAGACTTGCCGGCGGCGGAAATCACGCGCCGCGCGCTGGCTGGCGAGTCCCAGCTGTGCGACGACGTCATCGAAGCATTCTGCTGCATGCTGGGCACGGTGGCGGGCAACGTCGCCGTCACCCTGGGCGCGCTGGGCGGCATCTATATCGGCGGCGGGATCGTGCCACGCCTGGGCGCGCGTTTCGACCGCTCCGGCTTCCGCGCCCGCTTCGAGCGCAAGGGCCGTTTCGCCAATTATGTCTCGCAAGTGCCGACCTTCGTCATCACGGCGCAGTACCCAGCTTTCCTGGGTGCATCGGCCATTCTCTCGGAGAAACTCGCCTCCCTGTGATATGCAGGGTGCGGGCGATGTGTCGCGCCAGGGCCGGGTAAAACGCGTGTTTTACCCGGTTTTGCGCTTTTCCGCTTTTTATCAGGTACAATTGGCATCGTTGGATGAAAC
This sequence comes from Janthinobacterium lividum, assembly GCF_034424625.1. NCBI lineage: Bacteria > Pseudomonadati > Pseudomonadota > Betaproteobacteria > Burkholderiales > Oxalobacteraceae > Janthinobacterium > Janthinobacterium lividum. Next base: position 1,473,062 of record NZ_CP139976.1, read on the forward strand.
GACGACTGTCGCTCTCCCGTCTGGCTGGTTCGCCGCCACGGGAAAAGCAGCTGCTCCGGAGTTCGTTTCATTGCTGGTTATTTAAGGCCAGCACCATGGATGGCAGGACTTTCACTGCATCCGCTTTAGTCCCGCTTTGCGCGCATCGGCCAAGGCGTCGGAAAACAGCCTCAACTAGTAACCCAGCACGGCGTCATCATGATGTCTGCCATCTGTTACGTTGAAATGAACGTTTTTGATTTCTTTCTCTGCATACGAATTGCAACACACATCCGCACAGAATTGCTATGAATACAATTGAGGCTAAAAAAGTCCTCGAAACCGCGTTGCTGTGCGCTCGTGAATCGCTGACGATCCACAGCTTGAAGAAGCTGTTCGTCGATGCGGACGAGAATGGTCGCGTGCGTGGCGTCGGCGTCGGCGCCGACACGATCAAGCAATTGCTGGAAGAGTTGCGGCAGGAGTGGGAAGGGCGCGGCATCGAGATCGTCAGTCTCGCTTCGGGCTGGCGCTTCCAAAGCCGCCCGGAAATGAAGATGTATCTCGATCGCATGACGCCCGAGCGGCCGCCCAAGTATTCGCGGGCGACCCTGGAAACCCTCGCCATCATCGCCTACCGCCAGCCGGTGACGCGCGGCGATATCGAGGAGATTCGCGGCGTTGCCGTCAATTCGCAGACGATCAAGATGCTGGAAGACCGTGGCTGGGTCGATGCCATCGGCTACCGCGACGTGGTGGGACGGCCGGCCTTGCTGGCCACCACCAAGCAGTTTTTGGATGACCTGGGTTTGCATTCGCTGTCCCAGCTGCCGCCTTTGCAGCAAATCAGTGAAATGCAGGGCAATGGGCTCGAAGCCCTGGAAGCGGCCCTGCAAGAAAATTTTGACAAGGCAAGCAATGAGCTTGTCCCCCAGCTTGGTGCAGGTAGCAATACGGCTGTGACAGATGTAGATGTGACAGCAAGCCTTGATGCCGGCCCCGATGCTTCGCCCACGGACGAAGCCTACACTCACGACCCTGCGCCAGAACTAACGGTTGACGCTGCGCCAGGTCAGCACAGCCAAGAAACGAAGAATGAATAATCCGAACACACCCGAGACAGTAACCGCCAGCGACGAAGCCATCGTTGCCAAGCCCAAGCGCCGCACCAAGGCCCAGATCGAAGCCGATACGGCTGCTGCTGCAGTTGCCGGCGATGCCGCCGCTGCCAAGCCGAAGCGCCGCACGAAAGCCGACGTGGCTGCCGACGCGCCCGTTGCCGCTGCTGCGGTAGAAGAAGCTGCGCCTGTCGTCAAGAAAACCCGCGCCAAGCCAGCCCTGAAGGCCGTGGCCGCCGCCGCCGAAGCGGCTGCCGAAGCCGTCGCCGCACCTGCGCCGCGTCCACCGCGCGCCCGCGCCGCCGCCAAGGCCGCTGCCGCCATCGCTGAAACGGCGCCGGAAGCCGTCGCCGACAAGCCGGCCGAAGCACGCCCGACCCGCGGTCCGCGCCAGATGCGTGGCGTGCAGGCGGAACGCGCGCTGCGCCAGCCGCCGCGCGCGGAAGCGCCGCAGGCAGCCGATGCCGTTGCCGCAGCGCCTGCCGCGGAGCAAGCTGCCGCGCCTGTCGCCGACGTGTTCGATGCCGAAGGCAATCTCGTGTCCGGCCCGCGCCTGCCGCGCGGTCCGCGCAACGACGTGCCGGGCGCTGGCAAGAATGCCGGCAAGAGCCGCAAGAAGGGCAAGGGCCGCCAGGCTGCGCCAGGCAAGCTCAGCGACGCTGACGCCGTGTTCTCGTTTGTCACCTCCGACGCTTTCGACAGCGAAGAGGGCGGCACGGGCCGCGTGCAGAAAGCGGCCGTGCGCCGCGACCTGACGTCCGACGACGACGCGCCGAAGCTGCACAAGGTGCTGGCCGAAGCCGGCCTCGGTTCGCGCCGCGACATGGAAGACCTGATCATTTCGGGCCGCGTGTCCGTGAATGGCGAGCCGGCCCACATCGGCCAGCGCATCCTGCCGAGCGACCACGTGCGCATCAACGGCAAGTTGATCCAGCGCCGCGTCAGCAAGAAGCCGCCACGCGTATTGGTCTACCACAAGCCGGCCGGCGAAATCGTCAGCCACAACGACCCGGACGGCCGTCCATCCGTGTTCGACCGCCTGCCGACCATGAAAGCTGGCAAGTGGCTGGCCGTTGGCCGCCTCGACTTCAACACGGAAGGCTTGCTGCTGTTTACCACGTCCGGTGACCTGGCCAACCGCCTGATGCACCCGCGCTACGGCATCGACCGCGAGTACGCCGTGCGTACCCTGGGCGAGCTGGAAGAGGGCATGCGCCAGAAACTGCTGGCCGGCGTCGAGCTGGAAGACGGCCTGGCGCAGTTCTCGAAGATCGCCGATGGCGGCGGCGAAGGCATCAACAAGTGGTACCGCGTGGTGATCGGCGAAGGCCGTAACCGCGAAGTGCGCCGCATGTTCGAAGCGATCGGCCTGACCGTTTCGCGCCTGATCCGTACCCGCTACGGCGCCATGACCCTGCCGAGCGGCCTGAAACGCGGCCGCTGGGAAGAGATGGATGAAAACACCGTGCGCGACCTGCTGACCGCCTACGGCATCGAAAAGAAAATGCCTGCATCGGGCGACCCTCGTGCCGCTGGCGCCGCCAAGGGCCGCGAAGCGCGCAAGGCCAGCCGTGATGACGAGCCGAATGGCAACCGCATCGATGTGAGCAACCGCAACGCCGATCCTTTCCCGGTAGCGCCGCGCCGTGGCCAGCCGCAAGGCCAGTTTGCCCGTCCGCAAGGCCAGGGTCGCCCAGGCGGCGCCGGCCGACCAGGCGAAGCGCGTGGTCCTGGTCGCGGCCAGCCGCAAGGTCCGTTCCAGGGCGGCCAGCCCCGCTCGTCGGCATCGTTCGAAGGTTCGCCGCAAGGCCAGGGTCGTCCGCCGCGTGCGGCAGGCCAGGGCCGTCCGGCCGGTGGTGGCGAAGGCCGCGCGCCGCAGCGCGGTCCGCGCCAGCCCGATCCGCTGCAAACGGCATTCGGCTTCGCCAACACGGGTCCGCGCCGCAATACGGGCGGTGGTGCCGGTGGGCAAGCGCGTTCCGGTGGCCAGCCGCGTGGCGGCATGGACCGTGGCGGCATGGATGGCATGCCGCGCCGCCGCAGCAAAGGTTAATCGGGAAGAGTTTCTTCTTGCGCGCCCGCTGATCTGCCGCGGGTGCGCGCTCTTGTAACTGTTGTAAGCCGGGCCGCTCCTTGCGTGCGGCATTGCGGCGAAGTTAATAAGAGGTTATAATCTGCAGCCTAATAAAAGTTCTCCGCAGGGTTGTTTGGTGGGGAGTGCTTTCATCTGGTTGGGAAAATACAAGAAGATGGGCAGATGCCCATTTTTTTTTTGTTGAACCGTTTGTAATGGCTCCGCAAGGGGCCATATATGACTTGAATGCGTGTTTTTGCATGTTGTCGGCGCTCAATGCGGCGCTCTCATGCTGAAAACGGGCCTTATTTCTGGAGAATTTCTTGCAGCAGTTGGGATTAATTGAAAAGACAGTGATTGGTCTGGGCTATGAGCTCGTTGATGTCGAACGTGCCGATCGCGGACTGCTGCGCGTCTTTATTGATTTCAGCGCCGCCGATGCCGCTGAAAAAGGTCCGATCACGGTCGAAGACTGTGCCACGGTGAGTCACCAGTTATCGCATGTGTTGACGGTAGAGAACGTTCCTTACGAGCGTCTCGAAATTTCTTCCCCGGGTCTGGATCGTCCGGTGCGCAAGCTGGAAGACTTTGTCCGTTTCGCAGGCCAGGAAATCATCGTCAAGCTGATGGTGGCGATGCCGGGTACGAACAACCGGAAATCGTTCCAGGGGATCTTGCAAGAACCCGTGGGCGATAAATTGTCGTTGGAATTTGAAGGTAAGGATGGTCCGGCGATGTTGGAGTTTACGCTCGCGGATGTGGATAAGGCACGCTTGGTGCCGCAGGTGGTTTTTAAGGGACGCAAAGCATGAGCCGCGAAGTTTTATTATTGGTTGACGCGCTGGCGCGCGAAAAAAACGTCGATAAAGATGTCGTCTTCGGCGCCCTCGAATTCGCGTTGGCGCAAGCCACGAAGAAACGGTATGAGGGTGAGGTAGACATCCGCGTTTCGATCGACCGCGAAACGGGCGAATTCGAATCGTTCCGCCGCTGGCACGTGGTGCCCGATGAAGCGGGCCTGCAATTGCCGGATCAGGAGATCCTGCATTTCGAGGCAAAAGAACAGATTTCCGATATCGAAGTCGATGACCATATCGAAGAACCGATTGAATCCGTTGAATTCGGCCGCCGCTTCGCCCAGGATACCAAACAGGTCGTCCTGCAGCGCGTGCGTGACGCCGAACGCGAACAGATCCTGGTCGACTTCCTGGAACGTGGCGATTCGCTCGTCACCGGCACCATCAAGCGCATGGAACGCGGCGACGCCATCGTCGAATCGGGCAAGATCGAAGCGCGTCTGCCACGCGACCAGATGATCCCGAAAGAGAATCTGCGTATCGGCGACCGTGTGCGTGCCTTCATCTTGCGCATCGACCGCAACATGCGCGGCCCGCAAGTGATTCTGTCGCGCACCGCGCCGGAATTCATCATGAAGCTGTTCGAACTGGAAGTGCCGGAAATCGAGCAAGGCATGCTGGAGATCAAATCCGCAGCCCGCGATGCCGGCGTGCGCGCCAAGATCGCCGTCTACACGGCCGACAAGCGCATCGACCCGATCGGTACTTGCGTCGGCATGCGCGGTTCGCGCGTGCAGGCCGTGACTGGCGAACTCGGTGGCGAACGCGTCGACATCGTGCTGTGGTCGGAAGATCCGGCGCAGTTCGTCATCGGCGCCCTGGCGCCGGCGAACGTGTCGTCGATCATGGTCGATGAAGAAAAACACGCGATGGATGTCGTCGTGGACGAAGAAAACCTGGCAATCGCGATCGGCCGCTCCGGCCAGAACGTGCGCCTGGCTTCGGACCTGACCGGCTGGAAGATCAACATCATGACGGCCGAAGAATCGGCTGACAAAGCTGCCCAGGAAACGGCTGCCGTGCGCATCCTGTTCATGGAAAAGCTCGATGTTGACCAGGAAGTGGCCGATATTCTGGTGGAAGAAGGTTTCGCCAGTCTGGAAGAAATCGCTTACGTGCCAATTTCCGAAATGCTGGAAATCGAATCGTTTGACGAAGATACCGTCAATGAACTCCGTACCCGTGCGCGTGATGCGCTGGTTACCGAAGCGATTGCTTCGGAAGAGGGTCTGGAAGGCATGGACGAGGCGTTGGTGGGTCTGGAAGGCATGGACCGCATTACCGCCGGCAAGCTGGGTCTGGCTGGTATCAAGACCGTTGAAGCATTTGCAGCACTGGCATACGACGAATTTGGCGCAATCCTGGCCTTGTCTGCGGACCGTGCGCGTGAACTGATTACAAGTGAATTTAAAGATGTGACCGACGATGAGATGAAGTTGGTTGACTCGAAATACGACGATCGTGCCAAGGCGTTGCAAGCCAAGGCATGGAGTCTGGCCGAATCCGCAAAGGCTTAATTTGAGTATCTTTATCATCTCCGCGACACATAGAAAAGAGGACTGAATGGCGAGTAACAACGTAGCCCAATTTGCCACCGAACTGAAGATGCCTGCAGATTTGCTGCTGACGCAGCTGCGTTCTGCCGGCGTCGAGAAAAGTTCGACGTCAGATCCATTGTCGAAAGATGATAAGGACAAGCTTTTGGATCATCTGCGCCGCACACACGGCGCAGCGGCTGACACAGAAAAGAAAAAAATCACCGTGACCCGCAAGGAAACGACTGAAATCAAGCAAGCTGACGCAACCGGCAAATCGCGCACCATCCAGGTGGAAGTGCGCAAGAAACGCACTTTCGTCCAGCGTGACGAAGCTGCGCCGGTCGCAGCAGAACCGGTCGCGCCTGCCGCACCGGTGATCGATCCAGCCGACGTGGCGCGCCGTGAAGAAGAAGCCCGTAAACAGGCTGAACTGATCGCCCGCCAGGAAGCCGATCTGCGCGAAAAGCAAGAACGTCTGGCCAAGCTCGACGCGGAAAAAGAAGCCCAGGCGAAAGCCACGCAACAGGCTGAACTGGCTGCGAAGAAAGAAGCTGAAGCGGAAGCGAAGAAAGCCGCTGCCAAGGCTGCTGCCGCGCCTGCCGCCAGCGCTGCTGCGCCTGTCGTTGACGACGCCGCCGCCGAAGCGAAAAAAGCTGCTGCTGCTGAAGAAGCGAAGAAGAAAGCGGCTGCCGCTGCTGTTGCCGCCAAGGAAGCCGCTGACAAAGCGGAAGCCACCGAGCGTGCACGCAAGGCCGTTGCCGACGAAGTTGCCCAGATCAAGGCCATGATGAACGCGCCACGCCGCGCCATCAAGGCACCTGAACCCGTACCGGTTCCGGTCAAGCCGAAGGCGCCGGAAGGCACCCTGCACAAGCCTGCTGACAAGAAACCTGGCGACAAGCCGGGCGACAAGAAGCCTGCTGTTGCAGACAAGAAATCCATCAAGTCGGCCAATGTGTCGTCCACCTGGTCCGATGACGCGAAAAAACGCGGCACCACCGGTGGTCCCAAGCCACGCGGCAATAGCGGCCCAGGCGGCCGTGACAGCTGGCGCGGTGGCGCGAAGGGCCGTCGCCCGACGCACCATGACGACCGTGAATCGAACTTCCAGGCTCCTACGGAAGCCGTCGTCAAAGACGTGCACGTACCGGAAACGATCACCGTGGCCGAACTGGCGCACAAAATGTCCGTCAAGGCATCCGAAGTCATCAAGCATTTGATGAAATTGGGCCAGATGTGCACGATCAACCAGGTGCTGGACCAGGAAACCGCCATGATTCTGGTGGAAGAAATGGGCCACAAGGCGTTCGCCGCCGAACTGGACGATCCGGAAGCGCTGCTGGCCGATGTGGGCGAACACGCGCACTTCGAAACCAAGCCACGCGCACCGGTGGTCACCGTCATGGGTCACGTCGACCATGGCAAGACCTCGCTGCTGGACTATATTCGTCGCGCCAAGGTTGCCTCCGGCGAAGCGGGCGGGATTACGCAGCATATCGGCGCTTACCACGTCGATACGCCACGCGGCATGATCACCTTCCTCGACACCCCGGGCCACGAAGCGTTTACCGCCATGCGTGCCCGTGGCGCCAAGGCAACCGACATCGTGATTCTGGTGGTTGCCGCCGACGATGGCGTGATGCCGCAAACGAAAGAAGCGATTGCCCATGCGAAAGCAGCCGGCGTACCGCTGGTCGTGGCGATCAACAAGGTCGACAAACCGGGCGGCAACGTGGATCGCGTGACGCAGGAACTGGTCGCAGAACAAGTCGTGCCGGAAGAATACGGTGGCGAGTCGCCATTCGTGCCGGTTTCGGCCAAAACGGGTCAAGGTATCGACGACCTGCTGGAACAAGTGCTGTTGCAAGCCGAAGTGCTGGAACTGACGGCACCGGTCGATGCGCCTGCACGCGGCCTGGTAGTCGAGGCACGTCTGGACAAGGGCCGTGGTCCTGTCGCGACGATCCTGGTGCAGTCCGGTACCTTGAAGCGCGGCGACGTGATTCTGGCGGGCTCTTCGTATGGCCGTGTTCGCGCCATGCTGGACGAGAACGGCAAGTCCATCGCTGAAGCGGGTCCTTCGATTCCGGTCGAAATCCAGGGTTTGACGGAAGTGCCGGTTGCCGGTGAAGAAGTCGTCGTCATGGCTGACGAGCGCAAGGCCCGTGAAATCGGTCTGTTCCGTCAAGGTAAGTTCCGCGACGTGAAACTGGCCAAGCAGCAAGCTGCGAAACTGGAAAACATGTTCGACCAGATGGCCGAAGGCGAAGTGAAAAACTTGCCGTTGATCATCAAAACCGACGTGCAAGGTTCGCAAGAAGCGCTGGTTGGTTCGCTGCAGAAACTGTCGACCTCCGAAGTGCGCGTACAAGTCGTTCACGCAGCCGTCGGCGGCATCACGGAATCGGACGTCAACCTGGCAGTGGCCTCGAAAGCGGTCATCATCGGCTTTAACGCCCGTGCTGATGCCCAGGCACGCAAGCTGGCCGAGTCGAATGGCGTGGACATTCGCTACTACAACATTATTTACGATGCGATCGACGAGATCAAATCGGCGTTGTCGGGCATGTTGGCACCAGAGAAACGCGAAACCGTCATCGGCCAGGTCGAGATCCGCCAGGTTATCCTGGTCTCGAAAGTGGGCGCGATTGCCGGTTGCCTGGTCACCGATGGCGTGGTCAAGCGTGCTTCTTCCGTCCGCCTGTTGCGCAACAACATCGTGGTGTGGAGTGGCGAGATCGACTCCCTGAAACGCTTCAAGGACGATGCGAAAGAAGTTCGCGCCGGTCTGGAGTGCGGCCTGTCGCTGAAGAACTACAACGACATTCAGGTTGGCGACACGCTGGAAGTGTTCGAAGTCCAGGAAATCGCTCGTACCCTGTAATCACAGAAGTAATGGCGCGGACATATCGTTGTCCGCGCAAACACGTGGGGCGCATTGGTCAACGGGCAACCGTTTGACCCATGCGCCCTGCGGCACTTAGGACAGCATAATAATCATGGCTAAACATAGCAAAACCATGCCAGCGCGCGGCTTGCGCGTGGCCGACCAGATCCAGCGCGATCTGGCTGAAATCGTCGCCTACGAATTGAAGGATCCCCGCGTCGGCACGATGATCACCATCACCGAAGTGCAGATCACGCCCGATTACGCGCACGCCAAGGTGTTTTTCACGATGTTGAAAGACAGCAAGGAAGCCATCAAGAACACCACCGAAGGCCTGATGGCCGCGTCCGGCTTCATCCGTGGCTTGCTGGGCAAGCGCCTGCACATCCACACCCTGCCGATGCTGCATTTCGTGCACGACAGCTCGACCTCGCGCGGCATGGAAATGTCCTTGCTGATCGACAAGGCCAACGCCACGCGCGCGGCCGACGCCGAGCCGGACGCAAAACCTGAGACGGACGAGCATGGCGGGTAGTAAGCGGCCGCCCGGTATCAAGCGGGTGCGCGACCTGGTCGATGGTGTCTTGCTGTTGGATAAGCCTGTCGGCTGGTCCAGCAACGACGCCCTGATCAAGGCCAAGCGCGTCTTGAACGCGAAAAAAGCGGGCCATACGGGCACGCTGGATCCGTTCGCCACGGGTTTGCTGCCGCTGTGCTTTGGCGAAGCGACCAAGTTCTCGCAGGACTTGCTGGAAGCCGATAAAACCTACGAAACCCTGGTGCACCTGGGGCAGACGACGGATACGGGCGACACGGAAGGCGAAGTGCTGGAAACGCGCGACGTCAACGTCACCGACGAGCAGATCGAAGCCGTGCTGGCGCAGTTCCGCGGGCCTATCCTGCAGACGCCGCCCATGTACTCGGCCTTGAAAAGGGACGGCAAGCCCCTATATGAGTATGCAAGGGCAGGCATCACCCTGGAGCGCGAAGCGCGCCCGGTGACCATCCACAAGCTCGAGTTCCTCGGCTATGACGCCCCGTTCCTGAAATTGTCCGTGATGTGCAGCAAAGGCACGTATATCCGCGTGCTGGGCGAAGACATCGGCCATGCCCTCGGTTGCGGCGGCCATCTGAACGCCTTGCGCCGCACGCAGGTGGGCAGCCTGACGTTGGACGGCGTCGTTACGCTCGACGAATTGACGGCGCATGCCGAACCGCTGAGCCTGCTGGCGCCCGTCGATGCCTTGCTGTCGAGTTTCCCCGCCGTCCAGCTGACGGAAGAATTGGCCAAGCGTTTCCTGCATGGCCAGCGCATCGCGCTGGGCAAGGAAGATGTCGCCGTGCCGGCCGAACCGGGCCGTGTGCGCGTGTATCACGACAGCAAGTTGCTGGGCACGGGCCAGTTGCAGGAGTACAGCATCCTGGCGCCGGAGCGTCTGATCGCCACCGCGCATCAGTGAACACCTGACCAAACCTACTGCGCGTCGTGATTTGCAGCCTGCGATGCTCACTGTGCATGCGCACAGCTGCGCTTCTTAGCCACAACTCACTTCCGCTCGCTACGGTTTTGTCAGGTGTCGTTAAGTCATAAGTAAGTCATGGTCAAGTCATATTGATCAGCGACACTGCTAACCCGGTGTCGCATTTTTAAACAAATCGTCCCCGACTGCGGGAGCCGCCAGCATTTTTAGATAGCGTTGCAACGCAACATGCTATACTACGCGGTTCCGGAAATAGATTAGCATTCGGGTATCTCGTACACCTTGTACGCACTCCGCAGTTTTTCAGTAACTACTACGACCATGTCAAATACAAAACGCGCAATTCGTAATATCGCCATTATCGCCCACGTTGACCACGGCAAAACCACGCTGGTGGATCAGCTGCTGCGCCAGTCCGGCACCTTCCGTGAAAACCAAGCGGTCGACACCCGAGTCATGGACTCGAACGACCTGGAAAAGGAGCGCGGCATTACGATTCTGTCGAAGAACTGCGCCGTTGAGTACGAAGGCACCCACATCAACATCGTCGACACCCCAGGCCACGCCGACTTCGGCGGCGAAGTGGAACGTGTTCTGTCGATGGTGGACTCGGTTCTGCTGCTGATCGATGCACAAGAAGGCCCGATGCCGCAAACCCGTTTCGTCACGCGCAAGGCGCTGGCACTGGGTCTGAAGCCTATCGTTATCGTCAACAAGATCGACCGTCCAGGCGCACGTCCGGACTGGGCCATCAACCAGACGTTCGAACTGTTCGACAAGCTGGGCGCTACCGACGAACAACTGGACTTCCCTATCATTTACGCTTCGGGCCTGAACGGCTATGCCGGCCTGACCGAAGACGTGCGCGGCGGCGACATGAAGCCGATGTTTGACGCCATCCTGGAACACGTTCCAGTACGCGACGACAATCCTGAAGGCCCGCTGCAAATGCAGATCACCTCGCTGGACTACTCGTCGTACGTCGGCAAGATCGGCATTGGCCGCGTCAACCGCGGTACCGTCAAGGTCGGCCAGGACGTGCTGGTCATCAATGGCCCAGGCGCCACGCCAATCAAAGGCCGCATCAACCAGGTGCTGAACTTCAAGGGCCTGGAGCGCGTGCTGGTGGACGAAGCCGTCGCCGGCGACATCTGCCTGATCAACGGTATCGACGAAATCGGCATCGGTTCGACCCTGTGCGCAGTGGATACTCCAGAAGCGCTGCCTATGCTGACCGTCGACGAGCCGACCCTGACCATGAACTTCATGGTCAACAACTCGCCACTGGCTGGCCGCGAAGGCAAGTTTGTTACCTCGCGTCAACTGCGTGACCGTCTGGAAAAAGAATTGAAAGCCAACGTTGCTCTGCGCGTGGCACCAACCGACGACGACACGATCTTTGAAGTATCGGGCCGCGGCGAGCTGCACCTGACGATTCTGATCGAAAACATGCGTCGCGAAGGCTTCGAGCTGGCCGTTTCGCGTCCACGCGTGGTCTTCAAAATGGTCGATGGCGTGCGCCACGAGCCGTTTGAAAACCTGTCGGTTGACGTGGAAGAAGTCAACCAGGGCGGCGTCATGGAAGAACTGGGCCGTCGTCGTGGCGACCTGCAAAACATGGAATCGGATGGCAAGGGCCGCGTGCGTCTCGAGTACCTGATCCCTGCGCGTGGCCTGATCGGCTTCCAGGGCGAATTCATGACCCTGACCCGCGGCACCGGCCTGATGAGCCACGTATTCCATGAATACGCGCCAGTCGACAACACCCGTGGCGAAATGGCTGGCCGTCGTAACGGCGTGCTGATCTCGCAAGATGACGGCGCTGCTGTTGCCTACGCTATCTGGAAACTGCAAGACCGCGGCCGCATGTTCGTGTCGCACAATGACCCAGTCTACGAAGGCATGGTCATCGGTATCCACTCGCGCGACAACGACCTGGTCGTCAACCCGATCAAGGGCAAGCAGCTGACCAACGTGCGTTCGTCGGGTACCGACGAAGCGGTGCGCCTGGTACCACCAATTCAGATGTCGCTGGAATACGCAGTCGAATTCATCGAGGACGACGAACTGGTGGAAATCACGCCTAAATCGATCCGTCTGCGCAAGCGCTTCCTGAAAGAGCACGAGCGTAAAAAAGCGTCGCGTGATTCGTAATCTGTTGTAGAGCATGGCCTGCGGGCCATGCCGCTCCCGGCCCGCTGCGCCGCGTCACCATCACTGGTGAGGCGCGCAGCGGGTTTGTCATTTGCAGCTCCTGTTTTTTTGTAGACACCATGACTTCCTCTTCTTTGCCTTCCCGCCGCCTGTCCGTTGCCCCGATGATGGACTGGACCGACCGCCATTGCCGCAAGTTCCACCGCGAAATCACGCGCCACACCTGGCTCTACACCGAGATGGTGACGACGGGCGCGCTGGTATACGGCGACGTGGAGCGCCATTTGCGCTTCAACGAGGAAGAGCATCCGGTGGCGCTGCAGCTGGGCGGCAGCGATCCAAAGGACCTGGCCACCAGCGCCATGCTGGGCCAGCAGTGGGGCTACGACGAAGTCAATCTGAACTGCGGCTGCCCGTCCGAGCGCGTGCAAAAGGGCGCGTTTGGCGCTTGCCTGATGGCCGAGCCGCAACTGGTGGCCGACTGCGTGAAAGCCATGCGCGACGTGGTCGATATCGACGTCACGGTGAAACACCGCATCGGCATCGATGACGGCGAATCGTACGACTTCGTGCGCGACTTCGTCGGCACCGTGGCCGACGCCGGCTGCAAGACGTTTATCGTGCATGCGCGCAACGCCATCCTGAAAGGCTTGAGCCCGAAGGAGAACCGCGAAGTGCCGCCCCTCAAGTATGACTATGCCTACCGCTTGAAGCGTGATTTTCCCCAGTTCGAGTTCATCATCAATGGCGGCATCAAGACCCTGGACGAGATCGACCTGCACCTGCAGCACCTGGACGGCGTCATGCTGGGGCGCGAGGCATACCACAACCCGTATGTGATGGCGCAGTTCGACCAGCGCTACTACGGCGACGACGCTCCCGTCAAAACGCGCGAGCAGGTGCTCGAGGCGATGATTCCCTATATCAGCGCGCAGCTGGAAAAAGAAGCGGGGCGCTTGAAACTGAACAGCGTCACGCGCCATATGCTGGGCCTGATGCAGAACCTGCCCGGCGCGCGCGGCTTCCGCCAGACCTTGTCGGATTCGAAGAAGCTGGCCTCGGGCGACCCGCGTTTGCTGCTGGAAGCGGCGGCGCGCTTGTCCTTGCCTGCCTGATGCGCGGCGACTGCCACGCCCATGCACAGCAGTTGCATGGCTACCTGCAAGCCGTCACCGCGCTGAAGGATGATGGCAGTCTGTTTCTTTGCGAGTATCTGGGGCCCATCGCGCCGCAGGCGTCGCTTGACGCGCTGTGCCGCACGCTGAAGCTGCCGCCGGACGGCATGCGCCTGCAGCCGATCGAAAGCATGGTATGCAGCGGTGCCTTGTGCACGCCGCGCCAGTGGCTGCTCGAGCGCTTGCTCCCGACGAACGAGGCCGACCGCGAGCCGCTCGACGCCCGTTTATATGATGGTTTCGAGGGCGAACTGGCCGAACTGCTGGGCAGCGAGCCGTACTGGTATCAATTGGTATCATCGGGCCAGGGCATCGTGGCTGGTCGCTTGGGTGCCATCTGGAGCATCTTTGTCTTCGGCACGGACAGCCACGCCTATATGATGTATTGCAGCTGGGACCGCTGATCCAAGTTGTCTATACCGCTGCCCCGGCGCAGTGGTATTGTCCGCACCACCCCTTCCTCTGAGTACCTTTCCCAAAACGATGTCACCGGCTATGCCATGTGTTGTAAATGCGCTGTTTCGGCGCACGCCCGCACTGTCGTGGGGCATTTCTAAGGGGCAAGAAACGGCATTGTTGCCATTTCCCCGAAGAAAGTTAATCAGCTATTTATTCAGGTACTTATTGCTTGCTTTGAGGCAAAATTTACACCTATAATTGATTATAGACAAATATTTCTCATATGAATGTTTGATGTTGATCTCACATCAACGGTGTCAAAAATTCAGTGTGTGGAACAAATTTGCATTCGCAGTCACTGGCGTTTTCAGGGCTGTTGTAGACCAGGAAGTACCCCAGGCTGCGTGCGGCCGGAGACCGCCAGCATACCAATGGGTAAGGGCGGATACCGGTGTTACGCAGCCTTCGTCTTGTCGTGCCGGGCAAAATTCTTATCAATAGTTTCATTTACGAAGAGCCGAAATGAATTTAGCAAAAATGAAGGTTGGTACCCGCCTGGGCCTGGGTTTCGCCCTGGTACTGGTTCTGCTGGTGGCCGTGACCGTCCTCGGCATCGCGCGCATGGCGCAAATCCAGGAACGTCTCGATCACGTGATCAATGTCAACAACGTCGTCACCCGCCTGGTGATCGACATGCGTGGCAACGTCAGCGACCGCATCACTTCGCTGCGCATCCTGACCCTGATGACCGATGCGGGCGATATGGAACCTGAAATGGCGCGTATCAAGACGCAGACCAGCACCTATCAGGAAACGCAGAAGAAGCTCGAAGAGAAATTCGCCGTCGAGTCGACTCCTGAAGAAAAAGCCCTGCTGGCCTCGATCAAGGAATATGAAGCCGCCGCCATGCCGGCCATCGCCAAGGCATCCGCGCTGTGGATGGCCAACGATGCGGAAGGCGCCACGCGCGTGATGATCAAGGAAATCCGCCCGGTACAGAAAAAATGGATGGAAGCGCTGGAGCAGCTGGCCGTGCTGGAAGACAAGCTCAATGAGCAGATGCAATCGGACGCCCGCAAGGCCTTCGACAGCGCGCGCCTGTTCATGATCATCCTCGGCGTACTGGCCGTGGCGATGGGCGTGGCAGCGGCACTGGTGATTACCCGCGGCCTGCTGAAACAGCTGGGCGGCGAACCGGACTACACGGCATCGATCGCCGGCAGCATCGCCAATGGCGACCTGTCGATCGGCATCCACACGCAGCCTTCCGATACCTCCAGCCTGCTGGCGGAAATGAAGGAAATGCGCAACAGTCTGGTGGGCATCGTCGGCCAGGTGCGCGTCGGTACGGAAACCATCGGCACGGCCTCGCGTGAAATTGCCGACGGCAATATCGACCTGTCGTCGCGTACGGAAATGCAGGCCAGCGCGCTGGAAAAAACGGCGTCGGCGATGGAAGAACTGACCTCGACCGTGAAACAGAATGCGGACAATGCGCGGGAAGCCAACAAGCTGGCCGCCACCGCTTCGGATGTCGCCATCAAGGGCGGTTCCGTGGTGTCGCAAGTGGTTGACACCATGAGCTCGATCAATGAGTCGGCGAAGAAGATTGTCGACATCATTGGCGTGATCGATGGCATCGCCTTCCAGACCAACATCCTGGCGCTGAACGCGGCCGTGGAAGCGGCACGTGCCGGCGAGCAAGGCCGCGGCTTTGCCGTGGTGGCGTCGGAAGTGCGCAACCTGGCCCAGCGCTCCGCTGGCGCGGCGAAAGAAATCAAGATCCTCATCGACGATTCGGCCGAGAAAACGGAACGGGGCACGCGCCTGGTCGGCCAGGCTGGCGTGACGATGGGCGAAGTGGTCGACAGCGTGCGCCGCGTGACCGACATCATGAGCGAGATCGCCAGTGCCAGCCAGGAACAAAGCGCCGGCATCGAACAGGTCAACCTGTCGATCATCGAGATGGATGGCATGACGCAGCAAAATGCCGCCCTGGTGGAGCAGGCAGCCGCTGCGGCGCAAAGTTTGCAAGACCAGGCGGCCGAACTGGCCCACGTGGTCAGCATCTTCAAACTGGTCGAAGGCGAAGAGAAGCCGGCAGCGTATGTGCCGGCTCCCGTGGCCGCCGCACCAGTGGCCGTGCGCAAGCCGGCAGCGGCATTGCGCCCGGTGAAGTCGCTGACCCGCAAGGCGGAAGCGGCCGCTCCCGTGGCCGCCGCGGCGCCACGCAAGGCGGCAGGCGCCGGCAGCAATGACGAGTGGGAAGAGTTTTAAGCGCGGTCAACAGCGCACCGGAAATTGTAATTACCGTATCTGATAATCATGGGGAAGCACATGTTTGAGAATAAGCGTTTTATGAGTGTTGCAGCAGCCTTGCTGGTGTCCGTTTCTTCCGCGGCCTTTGCTGCCGAGGTGCCGGCGTCGTTCGATGCCAAGAACTGCAAGGCCGACTATCCGAAAGCCTCGCTGATGAACGAAGAGCAGGGCACCGTGTCGATGTCTTTCCTGGTCAATGCCGATGGTACGGTTGCCGATTCGAAAGTCGACAAGAGCAGCGGCTTCAAGAACCTGGACAAGGCTGCCATCAAGGCCCTGTCCGCGTGCAAGTTCAAGCCGGGCACCAAGGATGGCGCCGCAGCGCAAACCTGGACCAAGGTTGACTACGCCTGGAAGCTGGACTGATCCACGTATTGCCGGGAGCGGGGCTTCCGGCATGGCCATATCCGCTACGGGCGGCGCCTGCAAGGGTGCCGCCCGTACTGTTATGTGCGCCAGCCAACGGCACTGTCGCCGCCGATTCTGTTACCCTCGAAACATACCTTCGGGATCTCCAATTACAAGAGGCCTACCATGCAGCGCATCCTGACACTTTTTTCCCTGGCCGCCAGCGGCTTGCTGCTTTCCGCCTGCGCACCGCTGGGCACGCCCGTGGGCTTGCAGGCGGGGCAGACCGTGGCCGTCGTCAATAGCCTGAGCTGGGATAATCCCCTGACGGGCAAGCGCGACGGCGTGCGCACCAGCTGGCCCATCAAGGATGGCAAGATTGCCCCTGAATATTTTCCACTGGCGCAATTGAAGCAATGCGAGGCCGGCGGCAAGCCTTGCGCCTGGGGCGTGATGCGGGCGCAGCGCGGCGCGCCCACGCTGAGCTATGCGGACGGCGGCGTGGACTTGGCCGTGAGCGTATCGACCGATGTGGCTCGGCGCCAGGATGCGCGCCAGGGCGAGACGCAAACGGCGATGGCAATTCCGCAGGATGTGGCCGCGCTGGCTGGCCGGCAACAGGTGCAGCCCAGCTGGAAATTGAAGTATGGCAAGGTCGAGCAGGTCGAGCTCGATTACGGCGTGCGCTACCAGGTGTGCGTGCAGCGCTACGATGCGGCGGGCAAGGCCATCGATACGTGCGCGATTCCGTTTATTTGAGGAAACATGCCGCACGAGTGGCTTGTGGCGGCTTTGCCACATTTCATGTTGCGGCGTGCGTCTGGGTGTAACAATCGGTAAAAGCGCAGCAAAGCTCGACGTAATTTCTTATAGTACTTAATTAAGGTAGTACATGGAATTGGTACTTGAGGAGAATTGCAATGAAAACCCTGTTGGCAGTAATTTCGCTGGCCGCCCTGGGTGGCTGCGCCGTGGCACCCCCCGGTCCCGCATATTACGGTTCGCGCGCGCCGCAGGGGGCCTACAATCCCTATGAATGGCATACGGTCTCGTCCGAGCCGGTGCAGTCGGGCCGCGTGATGAGTGCACCGCGCGTGGAATACACGAATGAACCCGTGTACGTGCAGCAGCAGCAGCCGGTGTACGTGCAGCAACCCGTATATGTGCCGGCGCCCGTGTACGCGCCGCAACCGTATTATTACAATCCGCCCGTGACGATCGGGCTGGACTTCATGTTCGGCTTTGGGCGCTACGGTGGACACCGCGGCGGCTGGGGCGGGCATGGACGCTACCACGGCCGCCGCTAGACTATTGCACTTGCATGCAGGACAAAGCCGGACAAGCGTTGCTTGCCCGGCTTTGTCATTTTATTAGTGGAAATAAACCGAACCCTGGTGCAGCACGTCCGCCGAACACAGGATGTACATCGCCGCCGCTGCCAGACCTATTTGCAAGGCGCCAAAGCTGATCGGGATGAGGCGGGACATGTCGTACTCCTGAGTGGTGTGAGGTGTGGTCAGGCTTTCATCATAGGATGAGTTGATGCCTTTGGGCATCGGATGAATGTCCGCCGCCATGTAGGACAACACCTCGTGCCTGGCGCCCCGCCTCGCTCTCCGGACGTTTAGCGGTTTTTCCAGCGCACCACCGGCTCTTCCGGCGCCGTGTCCGGCACGTTCGAGATCGCCAGCCAGTGCGTCAGGCGTTCCGGGTGCTTGAGATTGATGCCCATGCCATCGATGATGCCGACCTGTTCCAGCATGCGCGCATCGATTTTCGCTTTCGACACCGTGGGCGCGCCCATGACCATGCGGTCATACGCCTTGCGCGCCTTGTGTTCCCACTTGTGCAGATTGCTTTCGTCGAAGCGGTTCGCTTCGAAATATACGGTCAGGGTGCCATCGAGGTTGCCGAAGCCGACAATGCCCGCGCCCTTGCGGATGGTGGTGTTGTTGATGTCAAATTCCGCCGTGGGCACGAAAATGCCGGCGCGGCCATCGATGTCAGGACGCCCTACGGGCGTTTCCTTGCCGTAGGAACTCGTTTCGGTAATGGTTTTTTCTGCGGACATGGTGCGTGTGTGGTGGCCGTGCCGGGAGCGCGATCGGGCCCGGCAGCGCCAGTCATCCTGTTCAAAAAATGCGTGCTGATGATCAGGGCGGGGTAGGGGCCCTGGCGGAGCGATGCTTGGCATTGCTTGATACCCCGCTATTGTAGCGTCAATTTAATTCTTCTTGGCAACATTTACTGATGTGATGCTCCCGTTTTCCCATGAAAAAAGCCGCCTGGTCAGGCGGCGGAGCGGCTGTTGCGCGACGGCTTTTCAGATTCAGGCGGCTGCCTTGCGGTGCACCATGAAACCCAGCAAGCCCAGGCCCAGCTGCAATTTTTCCCCACAGCGAATGCGGCCTGCAGCGTGCTTGCAGCAAAGAATTTTTGTGACATCGGGGGTGTAAAAAAACCTGCACCATTACAACAATGGTGCAGGTTTTTGCGTGCAGCAAGCGTGCGCCCTCGCCTATCGATTCGATAGGCGGAGGCGGCGGATCAGCTCAGAACGCCAGGCGGCCCTGCAGGTAGACCATGCGCGGCGCACCCACCATCTTGCCCAAGTTGCCGTCCGATGTGCGCGTGAAGTAGCGTTTGTCGCTCAGGTTGTTGACGCCGGCGACCAGCTCCAGGCCCGCCTGGCCCGGCACTTTCCATTTCACTTGCGTGTTCCAGGTGCGGAAGCCGGGAATGACGCCCAGGTTGCCGGCCGCGTTTTCCGCCACGGTGTTGGCTTCGTCGGCGAATTGGCGGCTCTGGTGGTTGCTCGACAGGTCGAAGCCCCAGGCGCCCAGCTGGTAGTGGGCGCCGACGGTATCCGTGTTGCGTGAATAGAAGGGCACGTCATTGCTCGCGTTTACGCCATCCTGCAAGGTCGCCTTCGTATAGGTGTAGGTGGCGTAGGCATTCAATCCGGCCAGCGGGCCGGACTTGTCGAAATGGTAGTCGATGGCCGTTTCCAGGCCCCGGTGATGCGTGGCGCCCACGTTGTAGAAGACGGCGCTTTCGCCGCTGCCGACGGACTGGATCTGGTTGTCGAACTTGATGTTGAACAAGGTCGCTTCGGCCGACAGCTGGCTACTCTTCCAGCGCGCGCCCAGTTCGGCCGTCTTGGCCAGTTCCGGTTGCAGCGGATTCTTGTCCGATTGCGAGTTCAGCTGCGTGTTTTGCACGGCGCCAAACGAGCTGTTGTAGTTGCTGAACAGGGTCACGTTGTTGTTGAGCAAGTAGGCCACGTTCAGCGAAGGCAGGGCCTTATTGTTGAGCAACTCGATCTTCTGGTCGGTCGGCAAGTGGTTGAAGCGTTCGGTCTTGATGTGTTCGTAGCGCACGCCGGGCGTGATGCGCCAGGCATCGATGGCGATCTTGTCGTCGATATACACGGCTTGCGCATCGGTGGAATTGTCGGCGAAGCGCGTCGGCTTTTGCCTTACACCGCTGGCAATGACGATGTTGTAGATGGTCTCGTCGGCCCGTTCGGCCAGGTAGCGATAGCCGACGGTGATGTCCTGCGATACCTTGCCGGTCGTGAAGCGCTGCGTGTAGCGCGGCTCGATGGCCGTCGTTTCATAGTTGCGCGGCTGGCGGCCCAGGCCCGTGCGGCCAGCGTTGATCAGGGTGCTTTCGCGCGAGCTCTTGTTGTAATAGGCGCGCACTTCGAATTCCTGCGTGCTGGAAATGGCGTTCAGGTAGCCGATGTCGAAGGCCTTGCGCTCGCCGCTCCAGTAATCGGTCGGGCGCGTGTTCTGGAACGGGTCGGCCTTGTATTGGGCGGTGGTCAGGCCGCCCGGCGTGCGCGACGTCACGTCGTAGTAGGACAGCTTGGCGTACACCTCGGCCGTCGGGCTCAGGTCGTAGCGGAATTTCAGGGCGAAGTCGTTGACCTTCTCATCGCTGCCCACGCGCCAGTCGCTGCCGCGGATGCCGGAATACAGCACGGCCAGGCCCAGGCCGCTGTCGAGCTGGGTGCCGGCAAAGACGCTGGCCTGCGTATTGTGGCCCACTTCGCTGTACGAGTTGTAGCGCACGGTGGCGTCGCCCGTGATGCCTGGCGTGGTGGGCACGCGGCGCGTCTTGAAGTTGATGATGCCGCCCACGTTTTGCGGGCCGAAGCGCACGGCGCCGCCGCCGCGCACCACGTCGACCGTTTCCACATTGGCCAGGCTGACGGGCGCGAACGACAGTTGCGGCTGTCCATACGGCGCCACCGACATCGGGATGCCGTCCAGCAAGACCGTGCTGCGCGGCGAATAGCGTCCGGCCAGGCCGCGCACGCCGATGTTCAGTGAAATGGCGCTGCCGGCGCTGCCCGAGTTGTCGCTGATCTGCACGCCGGGAATGCGGCGCATCACGTCGCTGAGGCTGGTCGCGCCCGAGTTCTCGATGTCATCCTTTTGCACCACGGTGCGTGCGCCCGCGAAATTCTTTGTGCTGGCGGCCATGCTCGTGCCCAGCAGATTGCTGCTGACCTGGATGGATTCCAGGATGGGGCCGGCGCCATCTGCGGTATTGGCCTCCTGTGCCTGCGCGGAAAAAGAAACGCCCAGGCAGGCGAGGGCGATGGCCAGCGCGCACGGGCGCAGCGAAAAGGGCAGTGTGAAAGGTGTGGCAGCCATGCATGGATCTCCGTAATGACAATGTTTGCGCGGGCAATCGGGCGGCGCGACAACATCGTGGCGTGGATATCCGGCGCAAGGGGATGATAATGATAATGATTCTCATTTTATCCGTCAATTGCGAATATTGCGTAGCGGCCATATGGCTGCCTGCGGGCGGAGAAGTGTTGCTGGCCCGGTACAGCGGGCGGCTTGGATTGCCGCCTGGCACCATTGCTCGGGTGCGGCGGCATTGCGCGCGCTTCTTGTATACTCCCGCTTTTGCAGCCGTCAGACGTAAACGTACAATGAGCCAGACAACTGAAACGACACCAGGCAATCCCCCCGTGGAACGCCGTCAGGGCGACCAGCCGGCAAGTGCTGCGCGCAAATTGAATCTGCTGGTGGTCGACGACAACCAGGAAGTGGGCGAATCGCTGGCCATGCTGCTCGAAGCGCTGGGCCACCACGCGGTGGTGGTGCGCAACTGGCAGATGGCCGTCGAGCAAGTCAAGCTGTGCGTGCCCGATGCCGTCTACCTCGACATCGAAATGCCCGGCATCAGCGGCATCGAAATCGGCCGCCGCCTGCACCACAATCCCGAGACGGCCAACGCCGTGCTGATCGCCGTCACGGGCCACAGCCTGCCCATGTACATGGACGATGCGCTGGCCGTGGGCTTCCGCCACTTCCTCGTCAAACCCGTGCGTCTGGACGACCTGGCGACGACGGTGCAGTCGGTGCTGGCGGGGTAGGTTTTCGCGTCATCAAGCACTGCCTGGCGAGCCTTTGCCTGCCTGGGGTTAAGCTGCCCCGTTTGCACGAAAGAACTTCGTCCCGCGGGTGCCGGGATTGTCTCCCTATGCCGTGCGCAAGCATAAGCACGGCTTCAGCATCGGGTATCTCTCGTTGCGTCCGCACAATTCTTGTTCCGAACGTGTTGCCATTGGCTCCAGGAGATACTGGTGCCGTGAGCAAACTGGCCAAACCTGGTATGCGAATGCCGGGAATTTTGGAAGTTGACATTTATACATATCCAAATGATCATGCGATAGTTTTATTGCTCGCTGGCAGTGTATTCGCACGGCCGGTGCATTCTCTGATGTTGGTTTTGAAGGGTGGGTATGAAATTTCTGAAGTGGTTGCTGATTGCTGTGGTGGTGCTCGTTATTGGCGTGCCATCGCTAATGGCTGCAGGTTATTATGTGCGTAACAAGATGGCCGGACCCGATGGCTGGGCAAAGGACGATGCGCTCAAGGCGTTGAAGGCGAAAATGAAAGATCCTGATTCGACGGTGATCCGCTCCTCGTATCTTGTTCACAAGCGCAAGGATAGCGAAACGATGGAAATCGTCGTGTGCGGTATCGTTGACGGCAAGAATGGCTTTGGGGCATATACCGGCGGCACGCGTTTTGTTTCCGTCAGTGCCGATCATGAAAAGCTGAACACCTTTGACACTTATATTGTCGAGATGGATGAAGCCAGCATGCAGGACAGGGAGGCGTCAAAAAAAGGGATTTCCCTGACCTCGTTCGAGGAAGTGTACTGGAATGGTTATTGTGTTGATGCGCAGCACCCTGCGCTGACGACGAAATCGTAAAATCGGGCGACCCTGTGTGGGCTGACAGGCAGCCTTGGCTGCCTGTCATTAACATGTGCGACGATACTCGCAAGGAATCATCCTGAAAACAAAAAAGGGTTACAAGCCGAAGCATGTAACCCTTTTTATTTACCACTAATTCTGTGGGGTGGCTGATGGGGCTCGAACCCACGACAACAGGAATCACAACCCTAGCGCATAACGAGAAATTTCTTTTTCAAATCAATTGCTTGAGATTTTATTTTTCCAACATTGATGAAGTTTTTCTCTCCAATCTATGCGGGCTGCAGACTGTCCGTTGGAAAATTTTGGAGCTGTTCAGTAGGTCACGTTGGTCAGCATTCTGTTCAGTCCGTACAGCATCCCTCTTCGCAAATCGGATACCAACAGCGCAGGTTGCCGGATACGCCCTTTTTCGCCCGTAGCCCAGCTTTCATTGCGTAGATTTTATTTAGGCCTTCCCCACTTAAGGTATCGGGCTTAGTGTATATTCCAACGATATGAGACTATCCTTGTGGTCACGGGGTTAAGTTCGCCTAGTGACGGACGAATGTTTGTGATAGTGAGTAAGCTCCCTGTGTTGCAGATTTCTACGCCCGTGGAATGTCATCTTTCATATATTTAACGATCAGATTGCACTTGATCGCAAAAAAAATGAGGTTTAAATAGGCTTGGCGCTAAGGTAGAAGCTATTTTACTTGGCGTCAGATGAATTTAACTGAAGTGCTTTGTTTTTGTTGGCAACCTAAACACATCATTCAGCAGTTAAATTTTGTGGGAAAATTAAATTAGCCCTTGGCCTGTTCGCACAAAGGTTCTTGGATGATAAAAATATACTTGAGAATAAGTTATGGCAAGGCCACGTGTATTTCTAAGCTCTACTTTTTATGATCTGCATCAGTCTCGCGAAGACTTAGATCGCTTTGTCCGAAGCCTTGGATACGACTGTGTTCGACATGAGTCTGGGGCGATCCCGTATGCAAAGGAAGGTCGTCTGGAGTTATCAGCATATCGAGAAGTTGAGCTTTGCGATATCTTCGTCACCATCATAGGTGGGAAGTTTGGATCTGAATCGAAAGAGGTTACAGGTTACTCGATAACGCAAAACGAGATCGTTCGAGCGTTGGAAAAAGGCATCCAAGTATACATTTTTGTTGAGCGAAATACTCTTACCGAGTATGAGATGTGGAAGTTGAACAACAAAAATGATACGGTTAAATATCGTTTTGCAGACGATACGAGAATCTATTCATTCATTGACCACCTCTATGCTCTTCCAAATAATAACCCCATTGTCGGGTTCGGTAATGTTTCTGAGATAACTATGTATCTGCAGGATCAATGGGCAGGATTGTTTCAGCGTTTTCTCAGTCAGCAAAGCAGGTTGACCGAAGTTTCAATTGTGGAAGATATGCGAGGTGTGGCTACAACACTCCGCGAGATGGTAGACTTTCTTTCGCGCTCGAACCAAGACAAAGATAATGCTTTGATGTCAATCTTACTTGCTAATCATCCGATTTTTGCTAGGTTGGCCAAACTCACCGGAACTACATACCGCATCTATTTTACAAATCATGTTGAAATGACAGCATGGCTTACCGCACGGGGATGGGAGCTCGCGGATGATGAAAAATATTCTGAAGGAAGCGTCGAAGAGTGGTACCACGAAAAGCTTGGCTGGATCGAATTCAAAGAGGCGTTTTTCAACGATAATGGACATCTGAAAACGTATGCCGCTAGCGACTGGAAAGATGAATGGATTGTTAAGGTTGCACTAGCAAAAGTGGAACCTGCTATGCCCACTCCTGCTATGCCAACACCTGTTGTTCGCCGGCCGATCATGACAGCGCGCTCAGAGGTACCGACTAAAGATGACGTCAATCTATTTTGACGCCTAGTTTTATTTTTTAGTAGCAGTGCGATTGCTTCTGTAGGGAAATGCAAAAAGCTGCAAGGTCCGGATAAATTGGTTACGGCCATTGGGTTTTGGATGCGACTGAATGGCCATTTTAAACAGCGTGCTCATTCAGTTGCTCCAGCTTTCTTTATTTTCCGCCGGTCATAATGTTTATGCGTGGTGCTCGGGTTCGCGTGAGCGGCAAAATCGTAAGCGTCGTTGTTACGCTGGTCAAACTTGGCAGTAATCGCGGCTGGACGAATGTCTTGAAGTGAAAAATACTGCGCGTGGTCTGCCAGGCGGTAATCGGCCTCGTACTTCGCCACTTTCAGTCCCTTCTTGTACGCCAGGATATATTCCAGCTCGGCCGCGCGTTTGCGAGCGAGTGCGGCAGCAGCTTGGGTGTCAAACGATGCGATCCACTCGAACATGGCATCCTGCCACACCGACCCCATTCCCGACCGCGTATACGCCTGGCCTTTTGAGTTGGCGAACAGGAACTGGCGTGGCACCGAGTGCGTCTGCTCGGCGCGCGTGACGACCACGCGTAACCTTGTCGACCACTCACGCAACTTCATTACCTCGGCCTGGCCCTTCTTGCGCTTGGCACTGGTAACGAGCACGCCTTCCTTTGTCTTGCCCGAGATGTGGAACGGCCGCACCTCGGCTGCGCGAAAACCTGTTAGGTAGGTGAACATGGCGGCACAGCCCAGGTTGCGGAAGGTGGCGGTCTGGCGCAGCGACCACAGGTAAAAGCGGACTACCTGGCCACGTGAGATCGTGCGCACGTCCTTCTCGATGTCGTTCTGCATGATGTCCGTGAACGGCATCGCCTCGATCACACCCCAGCGCACGGCGTATTTGCAGATAGTAGACATCAGCGACAACTCCTTGTTCGCCTTCGCCGGCGCACCTGCTTTGGCGCGCGCGTCCAGGTACTGATAGCCGTGCAGCATGCGCAGCGACTTCGGGTCCATTTTGCCGAAGAACTTGGTCAGGTTCTTGTAGCCGGACTCCCTGACGGCCAGTCCATCCTTAGACTGATCGAGGTAATGGGTGGGTGCGATCTCGTCGCGGAACCGCTCGATCAGCTGGGCCACTGATCCGGCGATGATCTTGCCCTCGATGATGTCGAGCGCTTTGCGCTTGGCCGTGCGATCAGCGTCCGCAATGCCTTTGCGATCGCCGACCAGGGCCGTGGCAAGCGTTTCGCTGCTGCCGTCCGGGTGCTGGTAGTAATAGGATATCTTCCGGATGCCGACGCGCTTGTAAAGGCGGTCGACGCCGGTGCGTTCTTTAGCAGAAGGCTTGGAGGTTTGGTGCTTGGTCATAATTGATTGAGGTTGCGTCTTCGGTTATACCCATCTTGCGGTCGTGATAAGCGCGGGCCACTTTCGGCAGGCCGCGTGCGTCTATTTCAAATTTCCAGCGGTTTTTCGTC
The DNA here is from genome assembly GCF_034424625.1 of Janthinobacterium lividum. Classification (NCBI taxonomy): domain Bacteria; kingdom Pseudomonadati; phylum Pseudomonadota; class Betaproteobacteria; order Burkholderiales; family Oxalobacteraceae; genus Janthinobacterium; species Janthinobacterium lividum. The sequence continues at coordinate 1,498,973 of NZ_CP139976.1, forward strand.
AGCCAGGCCTGCATGCGGCAGCGCTGGCCAGGCTTGCAGCCGACCAATTCGGCCAGATCTGTTGCGGACAGGTAGTTCATGCGTTGCTCCTTGGTTTAACGCACGGTGTCATGCTTGGTACCCGACAGGAGCGACAGCTTTCTTGATCGCCTCGATGGCTCCCAGCCGCACGGCCCGGAACATGCCCGGCCACTGGTGGTCCAGCTCGACCCACGCATGCAGCTCGCCATTGCCCACGTCCCGGCGCAGGTCGCTGACGGTGCCGGCCTGGTAGCCTTCGTCGGTATCGAATGTCACGCGGTCACCAATTGAGACTGGCTGAGAAAATTCAGTTGTTAGCATGGATATCACTCCTTTTTATATTTGCGTTGCAGATGCGCCAAATGCGCGCTTGGCCCGCCTGGCGGCCGTTTTTTGTGGTGCAGGTAGATGGCTTCGGTATCAATCCGGGCGCATGGCGCGCCCTCCCTATCAAAACTCCGTCCAGCGTTGAAGGACGGAGTGAATTTTTTGTTTTCGGGCACTACGGCCGTTGGCGGTTTCGTGGCCTGCGTATACTTATTTACACCAGTCCGAGGAACGGCAAGGGCCACCCCGGCCCGGTCTATCGTCCAGCGGTAACGGGTGGACTCATAGACCGCATGCGGCTGCGCCGCCAGATACACGCCGACGGGCCTGTGCGCCTCCACCTGCTCATAGCGGCCCTCAACGTCCTCCTCTCTCGTCGCCAGCCTGATCGTTGCACGGCGCCCCACCGTAGGCCCGCCCATGGCCCATATGAAACGGGCGAAGTCGGCGCGCTGGGCGATGGCTGGATTTTCGGACTCGACCTTTTGCGCGGCTTGGTAGGCTTCGCGGATAGGCTCAGGCGCATTGCGCACCGACTCCTCCGACAGCCGGCGGAACTCGCGCCACACGCCCACCGGCACGCCGCCGATCTGCTGGAACTGGCGAATGCCGTGTGTCGATGGTGTGCGCCATGCCGCTGGTGCCACACAGCCCGGCAGCGCGCACCTCAATCGACGTGCGCGCGTAGATCGTCAGTTCGTCGCCCTGGTGCACCACGGCGCCCACTTGCGCCGCGCCGCGCACGCCCAGGTTGATGGCCAGGCCGGTCATATGCCGTGTGACCGGCTTGGCCTCGTCCACCAGCCGTTCGATTTCCTGGTGCATGCCACTGGTCACGCCGCTATCGAGCACATCGAAGTCGAGCTGGAAGGTGCCACGCGGGCCGGGCGGGGTGGTTTGCCACCATTCGCGCACGCGGATGCCGGCGCTGATGGGAGCCAGCGCGTGGCGCAGGGCGCTGATGGTGCCCTTTTGTTTGTGCACGGCAAACGCCGACTGGATCACGGCGCGCTTGGTGCTGACGGACCAGGAGGGTTCCCAGTGGTCTACCGAGAACGAGGCGGCCAGGAAGGGCAGGGCAGATACCGGGCAGGCGGCAGGGTTGGCCAGGTCGCGCAACGGCACGGGCACGCGCTCGATCAGGGCGCCGGCCCGGGCAAGATTGCGCTCCAGGCGGGTCGCGTTGGGTGGCAGTAGATCAGCCACGGGCACCCCCGTTCCTGCTGGCTTACGGGGAAGTGAGCGACGAGCGCGGCCTGGCGCTCGGCATAGATGGCCTCAAAGCTCAGCACCTCCACGATGCTGGGTGGCGGCAACAGGGATGGTGGCCGTGCCGCCGGGGAGCGTGGCCGTCAGGGCGTGGGCCGCGTGGTCGTACTGCACCACGGCGCCGTCGGGGTAATGCGTGGTGTGGATGCTGTCGCTGGTTTCGGGCGCGTCAAACGCTTGCGAGTAGAGCGCCGGCAGGATGACGCCGCGCGTCAAGTCGCCGCCCGGGGAAAAGACGATCACCTGTTCGCCGATGGTGGGCACCGACCAGGTGCGCGTGCTGCCGGCGCGCGACGTGGCCCAGTTCAGCCATTCGGTGGTTAGGGTCGGCCCGAGCCGCACGCGCGCCTTGGCCCCTTTGACCTCGTCGATGATGCCCAGGCGGATCAGGTTTTGCAGCAAGCGGAGGAGGTCGGACAGGTCGGCGTTCATGCAGTGCATGTTGCCGAAGTCCGCGTGCGGATGCACGCGGGGGCGGGTTGATATGCGGCTTAGCGACTATGGCAGTTCGTGAGGTTTAACTCATGTTTTCCAAGTAGGGGCTATGTGGCTGGGGTAGCCCTCCTCCAAGCTGCCTCAATGGCACATAGGCACTACTAAAACTGTAAATGTGCCAAAGGAAGTGTTCGTCGAATTGGGGGAATGCTAAAAGGATGCGTTTGGCGCTAAATACGGTTTATTTTTCCGATGGTTTAAATTTTATTTCCTTTTTTATAATTCTCCCTTCCGCATCACCATAAGCACCAAACAAAACATCTTCCTCTAGATCTTCAAAAGGAAATATTGTTGAATAGTGCTCGAACCCTAGTTGCGATGCCATGGTAAGAATTTCGCTCCTCAGTTCGTCTGAGACCCGTTCAGCAATCGAAACAATCTTGCTGTTAGGTGGTGGTAATCTTTCGCCAAATTCGCGTAGTTGGTTGACGCCGATATCCCAAAGCCTAGAGGTAATCTCTTCTTGATTGGAAATATGAGTATTGACACCATAAGAAAGTGTGGACAAGGATGTAGGTTTTTTATGAGTTAAATCTTCTGCTTGTCGCGATTCTAATAACTCAAATTTTTTCTCCATTTCTTCGAATTGAACATCGATTTTAGAAATTTTGACAACCTCGTTCGTTTTTCTATTTAAATAGGTTGAATAGAATGAATCTTCTTGTAGTTCAGGTCTAAATTTCGTTTGCAACAAGAAGAGTGCGCCGATAAATATCGGAACATTTGCAATCGCGGCAATAGTTAGTGCTGACGATTGCCATGCATTAGTTCCCATGTTCGTTGCCGCAAACAAAAACGACGCGTCAACTGCCAATAGCCCAACAAGCCAGGCCCCCAATAACTGAATTGGTTTTGTTATTTTTTCCGGACTTATTTGATGTTTTTCCATTAAAAACCTATTGATGAGTAGAAAGCTGTTTAACGTTAGGATTGCCAGCTCTGATCCATTCTGTAGCGAGAGACGCCTCGGTTGCATCTGTTTTCACAGATCGTAGATTTGTAGCTACATTGGGGCCCTAACAATACGTTAAGGCACCGCTGGGCAATATGCATCCACGGTGTATTGGTTAGAGCAATACCAATAGTAATGCAAAGTCCGCTTCTGGTTGAGCTCGGCCGCTGGGCGTAGCATAACATGTTGCCAAACAGTAAAAATCACCAGTTTCCGCAACCGCCCTCAAGCAGACCTATACGGGGGGTAGTCCACTACCTCGGATCACAGACCTTACGGTTGATCAGCTCCCCCCAGTTGCCACACGGAGATCGGCTTGCTACTTCGTTTTCGTTTGTTTCTGCAATGCCAGAGAATATGATTTCTTCATTGTTTCTGCCATAGCGCGTGATAGGACATCCCGCCCTTGTTGTTCGATTCGCTCCAGCTTATCCAGGGTAAAGGTCGTAAAGGAGGTCTTAAATGACTCCAATTTCCCTAGGGTTTCATCAGCTGAACTATTCGCTGTTTCTAATAAAAACCTTGTAAAATTATTCATGGGCATACGATAGACAATCTCCGGATTTTCCTTACATGAGCCCCAAACGCCATGGGCAATCGCATTCCGCTCTTCCGCATAAGAAAGCACGTCCTTCATAACATCGTCGAATTCCTTGAAAAGGGAAGCATCAAGTAATTGTTTTCCTGTTTTTCTAATAGCATCGATTCTAGTGCTATTGCTTTTGAACGTGCCGAGAAGAGCAAGTGCCGCATTATGGTCAGCATGCATCATCAAACCTAAAAGGGACGCTATCGAGGCTTCAATTAAAGACCAACTTGTAAAGATTCGCCCAAGCGCGGCTGCGTGACTTGGTCGATCCTCCAACGCTACCTCGCTAAAAATGATTCCGTCAACGTTGAGTCCAACCGGCATAATTTTCTCCAAAATGAATATTGCACACGTAATTCAGAAGGTGCGCTTAGTGTGTTGATCGTATATGGAAGTGGCCAAAATAGCACTGAAAGCAAGGGCAATACGGCAGGTTCTACCTTGTCGAGTTGAACCCCTGCTTCTGGCCAACTGTGGTTGGTAATGATGCGACTCTAACTCATTTGATAACTACTGTCAGTTGAAGAATGCATTAATGCACCTTAGCTTTCCCCAAGTGACGCAGCAGTGATTCGCGTATCAAAGTCCGATCCAGTTCAGCCAAGCCCAGCAGCTGCCGCTCCGGGTACTTGTACAGTGGCCCTTTTTTCGACAAGCGGTCTTGCTTGCCAAACTGATGCACCCGCGCCACGCGCGCCACCCAGCCAAAGAACCCGACCTCGATCTGGTCGCCGGTCGCCTTCACCTTCAGGTATTTTGCGGTGCGAATCTTGGCGAACATCGCGGCCTTCTGCCGCTTGATGCGCCCGTTCTTCCCCTTGAATTCCTTGCGCCGTTTGCGCGCCGGATAGGCGGCGCCATCCGGCCCCTGCTGCGCCTTGATGCGCTGCGCCTGGTTGCGGCGTAGGTCGATGGCAACCTTGTGATTGATGGCGCGGCGCTGGGCCGGCTGCAGCTTGGCCAGCAGGGCGCCGGCCCAGGCTTCGAGAGCGTGCAGGTCGTCGCTCATGCTGTCGCCTCGGGCGTGCGCCATTCGGCCAGCAGCGTCTCGCCGTCATACAGCTTCCAGAACTCGTCCGCGTAGGGCGGCATGTGCTGTATTTCGGCCAGGTGCTTGATGTCGAGGCGGCCCGCCTCTCCGGCCTTGACGGCCACGCGTTCGGTCAGGTCCAGCTTGATGGAAATGTCCACCGTTTCATGGTTGTTGAAGTCTACTTCGAAGGCGATGCCGTGCTTGCGCGTTTCCTCGTTGGCCATCAGGTCGAGCTGGTGGACTTTCAGCCAGGCGATCAGGGCCACCATGATGGCGTCGGCGTCGCCCGCGTAGTCGGTGACGATCAGATTGAGCTTGAAGCGGTATTCGAAGGAGAGGGAGGCGTTCGGCAAGCTGGTTGGTGGCTACCCAAACAAGGCCATGATTCGGCGCGAAGGCGGCGCACTGGCCGCGCCAGGTGCTGGCGGTGCGGTTCAAGCTGGCCAGCCCGGTACCAGCGGCGCGGTCAGCCGCCAGCAGTTCGACGCCATGAACCCGCAAGAACGCATGAGCCACATCAAAGCCGGCGGTACCGTCGCAGACAGCGCTAGCAATCCAGCGCCAGCTACGCACGCGCACGGCGCCAAGGTGCTGACGCGCGTGCAGTTCGAGCAGATGCCTCACATCGACCGCGCCGCGTACTGCAAATCGGGCGGAACCATCGAAGGCTGACGAAATCCGGCCCGCTGAGCGGCTGGCGCTGTTTGGCTATGCCAAGCCATCAGGCGAGGGCCGTTCGTGCCACCACGGCCCGATTCCGGCCCTTGCCACAGAGAATGACGAGATGAACAACGACCGAGAACTAACACACGCCGCGTTACAGTGGCATACCGCGCACGTGCGCCGAATGGCCATCGGCACCGCAAAGCGAAAGCTGGATGCCCAGCTGAAGGCCCGGGGCGATTGCGGGTGGGCGCTGCAACTGTACTCACAACAGTGCGACGCAGCGCGCCAGCTCACCGAGGCCAAGCGCAAGGAGCTGGCAGCCCTGCGCCTGCTGGCCAAGGCATGCGCCAAACAGCGCGGGCACTTGGAGCTGTCCGACATCATCGACCTGGACGGCGCCATAACCCTGCTACCGGCCGCCGTATGAGTGCCGCCTTGCTTGACCTGCCTTGACGGATTAGAACTGATGGCGACCCTTCCAACCGCTGTAATCATGCACATTGTCATAGAGCTGGCGTGCTTCGACACGCCCGCCCAGGTGGCCAGCACCGTCAAGGAAAAATTCGGGCTCACCGTGTCACGTCAGCGCATCGAGGCGTACCACCCTGAGCGGAGGGCCGGCGCCAAGCTGGGCGTCAAGTGGCGGGCCGTGTTCTATGACACCAGGGCGCGGCTGCTGGCCGAGCTGGACGATATCCCCATTACCTGCCAGGCATACCGCCTGCGCGTATTGGAGCGGGTAGCTGCACAGGCCGAGAGCATGGGTAACCTGGTGCTGGCCGCTCGCATCATTGAGCAGGCCGCGCGGGAGGCAGGTCAGCTGGCACAGGACTAGCCGCCGCATCGGCCGAATTTCGCTTAAATACTGCCTTTTCGTCTACTCTCTGCTTCGCCAAGTCTCGGGCGGCTGCAATGATGGGTTTGGGAATTTTCATCCATTTCGCAGCCTCTTCCGCCAGTTCAGGGTCTAGCCACAACGGCGCATTTATAGCTTGAAACCCATCTTCAAATAGCACGCGCTTTCGGTTTGAACGCGAAAAATATAAGTTTTTCCATACAAGTGCACCGTGAGCACGATGGTTGCGATTGCCCAGTACCTGCTCCAGAAAGGCACCCGGAATGTGCCCATTTTTATCCGGGCGTTCCAGCCCTGCTTCGATACGTCGTACGTTTTCGAGCAACACTTGCTGGCTAGGCTCATCGGCGTAGTGGATGACGTCCAAGGGCTGGCAGTATTGGCGAAGGTGCCAAACGAGCCGGTCCAACTTTATAACTTCGATATCGTCCAGGGACAGGGAAAATATCAGATACCGGTCACCGTTACACTGAGCAATATGGTCAAAAACGTCTTGCTCATCTTTCCGAAGCTCAACGGTGAATGGCAGCGCAGTATTGATTAGCTTAAGAGCACGTTCGATATCGTGCGACAGGTCGTTAGTTTTCTGCCTGTTCAACATCAAGATGCACTTTAGATACTTCTCAACGGCTTGCTCAGCGGACCAGAGAAATGGAATCGCGAGCCGGGCCCGCATAGCCATTCGAGCGGCGATATAGTCAGCATCGCCCGTATCTCGAAAACAGCGGATGGCGAACTGGTTTATTTTTGCGTGTAGGGGTGGTGGGATATACTCAGTCCGGTCCATGCGATGCGACTCCAACGATTTTTGTTATGCAAGTTTATCAGTAATTTGCATGCGTCCATGGCCGAATGAGGCGCAGCGAGTGAGGTTTGGGTGCGCACTTGAGTGCGAGTTTCCAAACCACCCGCGAAGGTGCTTCCCATAGGAGAAATCACCAAATTTACGCGCAAAATCAAACCAGATATCTCAATGTTTTGTGTGGATAAGTGCGCAGGTTGGTACGCAGTTGTGCGCCAATAAATGGGCGTCAGGCGTAGCCTTGGCTTGCGCTGGAATCATCCGCGACGGAGGCAGTCATGGCAAGAGTGGCGGAAGCAGTAGCGGCGCTGCCGGCAGGGGCGGCGCCAGTTCTAGCGGTGCAAAAGGCAGCAGTGGCGGCGGTTGAGGGCCAGGACCAGGCAACGCAGGCGGCTGGCACAGTACAACTGGATAAGTATCTGGTGGCAACAGGTCGAACGCGCCACCAGCGAAAGGTAACTAATGCGAGATGTAATGGCGGCGCACCTAAGGCTCCTATCACTCACGGTACTTACTCTCAATATGCTTGGGTCAAAATTTAGCACTGCCTTATTAAAAACGCAAATTATGAATAGTTAGCACCATTTCAGAGAAGGGGCTTTAGCTGCGAAAACGCTTTGTTTCAAGCACCCAGTAAGGTTTTATTTCAGCGGCCCTTTTTTCTTATTTACCTTTTTTGCGATAGCTTTCAATTTTTTTCCTTTGCCTTCGTATATCTCGGAAAGTGCGTGTTCAAGGAGGTCGTAAGTAGTTCGAACATCTCCAGAATTGAGCTTATCGCCATCGTGACTACCGGCGTTCCCGAGCCACTTTACTGCCAACAGCATTTCCTTTAGTTCTTCATATTTTTTAGGAAGGAGTGGTATTCTTTGGTGCAAGAAAATCAATCGCCTCTTTCCCTTGGCGATCGTGAATCTCTTAATTCCTAGTGCTGTTAGTAGCGCCTCGACTGCAGCTCGTGCGCAGTTCAGCGCAGCACCAGGATCAGCGAAGTACAGAGCAAAGGATTTGGTGAGGTTTGCAGTTACTTCAGCGGGACAATTCGCCGGGATGTCCATCAGCACTAGCGGCGGATTGAAGTACTTTGGCGTAAAGACATCATCGGTAGTTTGCCTCCATCCATGTTCATCGTCCTCAAATTCAAAATAGTTTACCCTTCCGTCGCCGCAACAAGTAATAGCTTGCTTACAATCGGCATTGCTACATGTAAAAAGGCATGAGAAGACATATCTAACCCAGTCGGGCTCCCAGTACTCATGGTCTTGATCTTGAGAACTTTCAAAGGTCTGCTTGTACGATAGAGTCTTTGGAGCTAAGGTAAGGTGTCCGTTGCGGCATGTTGGGCAAGGCCATTTTGGGACGTGCTGCTCGGTAAATGGCAAATGAAAGGAAGTGCGATCCATAGTAGTAACTCTCAATGAAAAAATAAAAAATACCAATATAGCATGCTTACCTATAAACCAATTTCTGGGCTGCATCTCTGGAACGCGAAGGTCGTATTCCGTCCAAACAGTTACAGCCGACAATGCTGCAGCTTATGGAAGTAGGTGTCGTATTTGACAGACATGAAAATCGAGAAAAACCTAACGAATAACAAATAGGAACCTACCAGGTTTCGCACCCATTAACGCAAGGCGTTACAGCAGCATTACGAATGAGTCCTGTGCGCACCAAGCAGGTATGCAGCCTAGTACGCACGAAAACCTACTCCTAAACGACATCCTGGCCAGTTGGCCCAACACTTAGAGTGCACTCTTCATTCGCAGCTAACAACACCAGGAGGGCGATGCACTAGCCTGGAGGTGCTACCATCCGCGTCTGCGGCGCTGCGTTTCTACATGCGGGATTCCCCCCCCCCCGTATCACCTCCATCCTCGACGCACGCATGTTTCAAGATGAGGAATGCCCTGGCCAAAGGCGTGCATGCGACCTGCAACGGTACCTGCAATGCCAGCAACGCGTTTTAGGTCGTTGCGGGCCCCCCCGTTGGCAACCCTTTTGAAGCCGTTTGGGAAGCCTCGAGCATTGCATGCCAGGCCAGTCTTGCGCGGAAGTATTCCGGAAACCCAGCCGCTTCCTATCCGGATGCGACCTGGATGCGATACGCGACCTACTCAGTACCGATTCGGCGACATCGAGCGTTGAACGGCCGTTGCGCTGGCGCTACGAATTACAGTGGGTTTCCCCCAAAAAGGTGGGGGCGAACGCGGGGTCGTCCTGCTGCTGGACAGACTTCGTCCCGATGGCAGGAACGCTTCCGCCGACAACACCGTGTCAGCACCGCACAGACCTGATTAATTCCGGTCTGTGACCAGAGGCAGTTGCCTGAAATTCTTCTGGCAGCTTGCTGGCGTTGATGGAACCCTTTCGATACCGTTTCAGAACCGATTGGAAACCGGATGGCAACCCATTGGGCCACTTCTGGGGTGCCACTCCGCTCCACTAGCCAGGTCAATTAAAAACCCCGGCCAAGTACGGCGCCATCTAATCATGAGGTGCGCTGCATGCATGACAAATGGTTGGCGCTGAGCAGTGAGAGCCCAATCAACGGGAATTTATTTTCCCTTCTCTATGAATGTGAAAGAGTATTGCCACGACAATGCTTGCGAAAAATGCCAGTTTTTGAGGTAAACGGTTTACTCCGCCATGCTGTGAGCAAGCACCTGCCCGACCTATGACACTTGATGCCCAGCCATCGCCGCAGAGTACCCCACCGGTAACGGTGAAGGTGATAACTAGCGCAAGCACAAACACAATTAGCGTGGGTAGGAGAGAAATACTTTTCTTTGGCTGTGGCAATGATTTTTCATGCCTATTCATTGGCGATTTTTCAGTATTTCGTTGGTTTCTGATTGAATTTGTTTTTCTATGTCGCTTAGATTTCGCTCGTATAACTAACGCGGCTGGCTTCTTTTTTTTAACTGTTCGCTGAATTTGAGAGTGCAGAGGTTGCTGCGCCTCCCATTGATAGCCGCAGTTCCGGCAATGACAATTAAGTTTCAAGTTAGACACTACACAGCCTCCGAGCTGAACCTCTCCGTTGGCCGAGCGTTGGAACAGTTTTTCATCTGGGAACCCCCAAAGCAGTGGGATGCCTTCCACTTTTTGACACGAGGGGCAGGTAGTCTTTTCCATATGGATTTCTTTTAAGCTTGTCTAAGTTTGCGGCGGCATGAGTCATCACTCGAGAATGCAAATTAATCCTGCGCATACTGCCCACCCACCTCATCAAGATCTGCCGCAAGCAGTGTTTTCCACCTCAGGCTAGAAGGAGGGTGCTCTAACAATTCAGCAAAATCCTGCATCAAATTAGAACACTTGAGATTTGCAGGGCTCACAGTTTGCCCTGCATTTTCAAAAGCCTGAACTACTCGCAAAAATACCTGTTTTTGAATAGGGTCGGCGCGGCGTAAGCCGCCCTCCCTGCGCCGCATTTGAAGCGTGCCTATGCCAAACCAGTTCAGCTCCAACGACCGCTGGTCATCCAAATATAAAACGCGTGGAAACATGGGGGGCCTAGTTTGGTTCTTAAAAATTACCTATTCGGAGAGCCCGAGCATATGTGTTTTCATAGCGCCTAACTGCACATCTGACAGGCTTGCGTTAAGTGGGTTTTCATCAAGCTGTTCAGCGTATCTTCTTACTTTACTCTTCAATTCCGCGTTCTCACGCAACAACTCGCGGAGAACGAGCATCTGAGCTTTCTGAATGCCATCTATAAAATCTAAGTGCTCTCGCAATTCTTGTTCGGTCATGAAAAATTCCTATTTACTGACGCCGTTTGAATTGATAAAGCATAACATCCTGCCAAGGTAATAGTGAAGCCGAGAAATGAATATTATGATTCGCGGCACGCGTCCTGCCAGCGCGCTGCCTCTAAATTAGTATGCTCGAAAGGACTGCGCTAAAGTGGTGTTCCAAAGCGTGTCCGGGCGCTGGGCCAGGTCGCCAGTTGAACTGCCAGCCAGCGCTAGCGCCGACCACGGAAATATTCCCGCCATCGGCAGTGGCGCGCACGGGGTGCATCTACCGTGAATGCACCGTGCTTGCCTGATGCTCGCCCCGTCACTCCTCTGCGTCCACCATTCTTTTTGCCGAGCCGAGGGCATTACGGTAGATGAAATCTTGACTTGCGGCGCTAATCCTATCGATTGGTCGCGGCTTCCCGTCTATTGAGATTTCAGCCAGCCATTGGTTGGCAGGCTGACTATGCAAATAAACAGTGATGCGCCGGCCTTTATAGACAACTTCTTCGTTAGTCATACTTGGTTTAAATTTGCCCATCTCTGTCCTTTAAATTATTGCCACACTTACTCCTACCTCAACCTCGATTTTTCTTCCATATGCCACCATCAGCGCCGCAGTTGCGCTCTAACCCTGCCATCGTTTCTTCTGCCGTGTGGCGCTTCGCACGGTACCCATCAACAGCCACCTGGACATACGCTCGGCAGTTCACCGGCAGCCCTGTACCCTCGCCATACACCGGCTTGTCGTTGTCGTCGCCCCTGCACCCCACCAATAGTACGGCCAGCGCAAATACGCCGGCTACCTTCCAAATTCCCGTGCCCATGCTTTGCATGATGCCCTCCTAAAGTTGCTGATGCAGGTAAAGAATTTATTTTAATGCAACTTGGGCTTGTCGCTGGTAAACTACGCCGGACGAAAACGCCTTGACGGTTCCTTCCAGCTGGCCTATCCTAAAAACGTCCTCGATAAAGAGGGGAACGGGTTTAGCAGCCCGAACTGACAAGGCGGACATCCGCCATCCGGCGGCTTTTTTTCGTCCGTACCACTGTAGCCTTTCAATGAGCGGCGGTGGTGGGAGGCTTCGGCCTGCCGGTTTCCTTTGTCACCGGTCTGCTAACCCGCCATTCGCCGCTCACCCCGTTTAGCAGCGTGGTGTTCGGTTTTGTAACCGACTTTGGAGGCAGTACCATGCCAGGCACCATCACACCCCAACACATCCCAGCAGCAGCCCTGTCCGTCGACCAGCTTTATCAAACCGCGTTCTCCAACGTCCGCACGCCGCGCGGCAATGAATACAAGGCCGGTGCCCGCATGGCGCTTGAGCACCGCATCGAGCGCAAGGACTTCGACATGCCGTACCAGGTGGGCACGGCCGCCGCTGATGCTTTCTTTGCCGGCATCGAGGAAGGCAAAAACATATGGCGCGCTGCTGCAGCAAAGATTGGCGGTGCAGCATGAGCTCCGCCCTCAGTACGCCGACCAGCGCCAGCAGCCGAGTGCTGAGCATGACGCTTGAGCAGGCGCTGCGCTGCATCGACCAATTCGCGGAACCCGGCCGCAGTCGCATCCTGCTTGTGCTTCCCTACCACTTCTACATGCCTGGCGGTCGCGTATGAGCACTCTAGCGGAACTGGCACGCATACGCGCCGAGTATGGGCTGGCGCCGCTGGGCGGCGTCCTGTGGCTGGGTGTCGGCATGTTGCCGCCCAAACGCAACGCCATCGAAATCGACCCGGCCAACCTGCCCACGGCGCTGGAGTGCCGCGCGGTGGCCGGCCTGGACGTGGTGCTGATATTCCCCGGAAAGCTGACCAGATACGGCGCGCTGCGGACGCTGTCCGACCGGCTGTATCAGGCCAGGCCGCGCCGGCTGTTGTTGGTTGACGGTGACCACAAACGCACGGCCTTTCTCAAACTGGCGGAATCATGATGGCGGACAAACACACAGATGGCCAGATGGCTGGCTTTACCCTGGGCAGGGAGGATGACGCTGCGCGCGCCGCCCGCATCGAGCTGGACCGCCAGGGAGAAACGGCCCGCCAGTTCGACCGGAGCATGCAGCGCGGCGAACGGGTGGTAAAAATCCGGTGCGGGGCCGACATCAAGCCATTGCCCATCACCTGGTTGTGGCCCGGCTGGGGGCCTGCGGGAAAGTTGACCATCCTGGCCGGCGCCGCCGGTACCGGCAAGACTACGCTCGCCCTGGCGCTGGCCTCCGTGCTGACTGCCGGCGGACGCTGGCCAGATGGCAGCCAGTGCAAGCAGCTGGGCAACGTGCTGATTTGGTCGAGTGAGGATGTGGCCGACGATACGCTGGTGCCGCGGCTAATTGCCTCCGGCGCCGACCTGGCGCGCTGCCACTTCATTGAGGGTATCGCGCAGGATGGTGAAAGTGTGCCCTTCGACCCGTCGCAGGACATACCGGACCTGCGCCGCGCAGTTGATGCCATTGGCGGCGTGAGCCTGTTGCTGATAGACCCGATTGTGTCGGCCGTCGCCGGCGACATGCACCGCGCCAATGACGTGCGCCGCAGCCTGCAGGCGGTGGTGGACTTCGCGGACGCTCACGGCTGCGCGGTCATCGGTATCACGCACTTTGCCAAGGCCGGCGCAGGGAAAGCGCCGCAGGACCGCGTTATCGGCTCCCAGGCCTTCGGCGCGCTGGCCCGCATGGTGCTAGTGACTGCGAAGGAAGAGGGCAGCAACCGGCGCGTAATGGCCAGGGCGAAATCGAACATTGCCCCGGATGATGGCGGCGTAGCCTACTCGCTGGAGCTGGCCACCATCGCCGGCGGCATCGAGGCGACGCACGCTGTATGGGCCGGCGCCATCGAGGGCACGGCTCGGGAAATCTTGGGTGACGTCGAGCACGACGACAGCGAGGGCGGCGGTGAGCGCCTGGACGCGGAGCAGTTCCTGCGCGACCTGTTGGCGGACGGGCCATTACCAACGCGCCAAATCAAAGCTGATGCGGACGGTGCTGGTTATTCTTGGGCAACAGTACGGCGGGCACAAAAGGCCCTTGGCGTGGCGGCAATCAAGGGAGGCATGAAAGAGGGCTGGACTTGGCGGCTGTGAGCTGCGAATTCCCGAAGGTGCTCAAAAAGCGTCGAAGGTGCTCATTAAACTATGTGAGCATCTTCGGCAAAAAGTGAGCGCCTTCGTGGATTGCCAGTTGCTGGCGGTGGTTGGCATCAACAAAGAGAATCTGCTCAGTCCTGAGCGGGTATTTACACAGCGCCAGCACATTACCTGAACTTTCAGGAAATGTGCTGGCGCTGACTAAATTTTCGGGCCGTCCTGATGATGCCATCGAACACTGTACGGGGATGATGAAATAATATCTCTACTTGCGCGTCAGGATGGTGGCAACGATGCCCGCTGCGGCAATGGCTGGAGTCAGCCAGGCGAGCCATCTAACCCTCTGCTCGTGCCGTGCTTTCTTTTCCTTGCGAATATCCTCTCGCAGTCGGCTTCTCCCGCCCTCAGATAAGGCAAAACGGTACATGATGCTTCCTTCCTGCCAGTCGGGTGATTGCACCCCGTGTTCATCTTGACGCTGAGGAATTGGCACATCCAAGAGACGTGCTAAAGCAATAATTTTATCGCTTTTAATACTCGCCTCCTCTTCAGAGAGCATGCTGAGTTCATAGTGCTCATCGCTGTCTATATCTCGTAGCTTTTCATGCAATTCTTCCGGATGCAGTCGCTTTTTCATCTCTTCGACTTGTTTTTTGAAGGCGCGCTTCGTGAGCCAGCGTTCCCAACCGATTTTACGGAGCCGTGACATCGGGAGGTACCGAATAAGAAAGTAACCAAATTTCATAAGCGAATCGTGGAAGTTGCAATTTGTTAATTCTACAATGGTGGGTTGGTTTCATGGGAGGATGCATTGAGTGTTAGAAAACGAACGATTTCTAACATCTACAAGTATCAACACAAGTCAATGTTGGAAATATAGGGCTTGCCATTTCTAACAGGTCGATATATTCTAACAGTGTTTTCTAACAGTCTTAACCGGAGCAACACCATGGCAACCTTCGCATACGGCCGCGTCAGCACCAAAGAGCAAACCGCAGACAACCAGAAGATGGAAATTGAATCGGCCGGCCACCAGGTCGATTACTGGTATGCGGATACCATCAGTGGCAAGACCAGCGCCAGCGAGCGCCCGGAGTTTGCCGCGCTGCTGGCCCAGATTCGCAATGGCGAAACTCTGGTGGTGGCGAAGCTGAACCGCCTCGGCCGCGACGCGCAGGACGTCGGCGCCACCGTCAAGCTGCTGGCCGCCCGCAAGATTGCCGTCATCGTGCTGCAGCTTGGCAAGCTGGACCTGACTTCGCCAGCGGGCAAGATGATGATGACCATGTTGGCAGCTGTGGCCGAGATGGAGCGCGATTTGCTGGTGGAGCGCACGCAGGCCGGCCTGGCCCGCGCCAAGAGCGAAGGCAAGACGCTGGGGCGGCCGTCGAAGACGACAGCGGAGCAGCGTGCCCAGATTGTCGCCAAGTTCGAGCAGGGCGAGAGCGTTAGCGCGCTCGCCCGTTCGTATAACGTCTCTCGTGCAAATATCTTGGGCGTGCTCAAGTAAGAAAATTGCCTTAAAAATATTCTAGATATTTTGGTTAGAATTACCAGTTGTTAAAGGGAAGGGACGAGGCGTTAACTTTCACGTCATCAAATCCTTCAAACGAAAGCATCATCTGGACAGAGGTCTGAGCTCTTTGAAGGTTTGGATTTGGCCCAAGTATAACCTCTCTTAAAGTGGTCATATTTTTCAAGATAGGAACCTCGACATAAGGGCAAAGGTATGACGGCCCGGGCCTGAAATGAAGTGTAACTCCGACGGGTTCGGTGGCCACTATCCGCCATTCGGCCTCCTCATGAAAGCCCTCGTGCTTGAATAATGGTGCAAGCATGACAATCTTTTTGCATGCCTCGCCAAGTATCTCATCGATGGCGCTTTCATCAAGAATATGTCCAAGTCTGGAATGGTAGTTAATTGCATACTCAGCTTGCTCCCGCGAACTGAGGTTGTCATATTGCTGTCGGCTGATGTTAGGCTGTGGAAGATTTGCAAAGCAATCGCCTACAATTTCCTCGATTCGTCCCCGCAATATATCGTGCTGATACACGCATTTTTCTAGACGATATCCTAACTGAGCGCAATGCGACTCTATTTCGCTCTTGTTAAACCCGATACATACACCGGCTCCCCCAGGGCAGTAGCCACGCCACTGGCTTAAGAGGTCAGGTTTCTCACTGAACGACGTTACAAATACTGCCTGATTTTCCATGGTTTCCAAAGCATGCCGAAGTACATGGGCAAGGGGGGCCAAATAGTCATCGTCCATATAAATATGTCCAGCTATCCGCTTGGCTAACGAAACCGTGTGCACAATCTCGGTCGAGTCATTTAGGAAGCGACTGTCAGTTGCCCAAACACTACGTGAACTTACTACCCCTAGAAGGCCTGCGTGACTCGTATAGTGATAAAGATTCATCGTTTGATCAGTGGCTGCGTAAGAAACCTACATGGTGCCTACATGGAGAATGTAAGCAGGCTATAAAACAAAAAAAGGATTACAAGCCGAAGCGTGTAACCCTTTGATTTTCCTGCTAATTCTGTGGGGTGGCTGATGGGGCTCGAACCCACGACAACAGGAATCACAATCCTGGACTCTACCAACTGAGCTACAGCCACCACTGTCTTACTTACCTGTTTAGCTGTTTTGCTGAACAGGTGCCGAATTATACAAAGAACTCGGCAAAGTGGCAAATCTAAATGCAGTCTTTTTTAAAGAATCGAAAGATTGCATGAAAACGGTCGCTTTTGCTCCCACCGCTCACACGGACAGGTGTTCGACGGGCGGCTGCAAGTCCAGCAAACCGGCGAAGGCTTTCGCCAGGGACTCGACCTTGGCCGTCGTGTAGCCTTGCAGTCGTGGCGCGTCGTTGTTGATGCGGCGTAAACTTGCCGCATCGAGCAGACGGGCCAGCTGGCGCGCCACGGCGTCGCCCGTGTCCACCAGGGTGATCTGTTCCTGCGTGTGGGTGCGCACCGTGCGTTCGATGGCGTCCTGCACGAACAGGTAGTGCGTGCAGCCCAGCACCAGTGTGTCGACGCCTTGTTCCAGCATGGGGGCGATGTAGCGTTCCAGCATGGCGCTGGTGGCGTCCTGCGGATCGGTGCCCAGCTCGCACTGTTCGATGCGGTCGGCCAGGCCGATGCAGGGCTGCAAGATGAATGTGGCGCCCGTGGCGGCGCTCACCTGCTCGCGCAAGGCCAGCAGTTTGTCGCCGCGCAAGGCGCGTTCCGTGGCCAGCACGGCGATCTTGCCATTGCGGCTGATGGCGGCTGCCGGTTTCAATCCCGGTTCGACGCCGACGATGGGCAGGTCGGGATAGCGCGCGCGCAGCGCCTTGATGGCGGCGATGGTGGCCGTGTTGCACGCCACCACCAGCGCTTTTGCGCCTTGCTGCAATAAAAAGGCGGTGATCGCCAGCGAACGGTCGACCACTTGCTGTTCCGTCTTGTCGCCATACGGCGCATAGCCGGAATCGGCAAAGTAAATCAGGTCTTCCTGCGGCAGCTGCGCGCGGATATGGCGCAGCACCGACAGGCCGCCCACGCCGGAGTCAAAAATGCCGATGGGGGCGTCCGGGCGGGCATTGCTTGCAATAGAAGTCATATAAAGCCGAAGAAGATAAAAAAACGCCGCGCTGTGTTGCCGCGCGGCGTTAATGGTAGTGCTTGTTTAAGCGACCGTCACGGGAATCTTGCTGACGCTATTGAGTTGCTCGATCTTTGCCTGCCACTCTTTCGGGCCAGTGTTGTGCACCGAAGTGCCTTTCGCATCCACGGCCACCGTCACCGGCATGTCGACCACGTCGAATTCGTAGATCGCTTCCATGCCCATGTCGGCAAAGCCCAGCACCTTGGCGTGCTTGATGGCTTTCGACACCAGATAGGCGGCACCACCCACGGCCATCAAATAGGCCGACTGGTGTTTCTGGATCGATTCGATGGCCACTGGTCCCCGTTCGGCCTTGCCGATCATGGCGATCAGGCCCGTTTTTTCCAGCATCATGTCGGTGAACTTGTCCATGCGCGTGGCGGTCGTCGGACCGGCCGGGCCGACGGCTTCATCGCGCACCGGGTCGACTGGGCCGACGTAGTAGATCACGCGGTTCTTGAAATCGACCGGCAACTCTTCACCCTTGGCCAGCATGTCCTGGATGCGCTTGTGCGCGGCGTCGCGGCCCGTCAGCATCTTGCCGTTCAACAGCAAGGTCTGGCCCGGCGTCCACGAAGCGACTTCTTCTTTCGTCAGGGTGTTCAGGTCGACGCGCTTGGATTTTTCCGTGTCCGGCGTCCAGTGCACTTCCGGCCACGACGACAGCGATGGCGGTTCCATGTAGGCTGGGCCCGAGCCGTCCAGCACGAAGTGGCCGTGGCGCGTGGCGGCGCAGTTCGGGATCATGGCGACGGGCTTCGACGCGGCGTGCGTCGGGTGCATCATGATTTTCACGTCGAGCACGGTCGTCAGGCCACCCAGGCCTTGCGCGCCGATGCCCAGCGAGTTGATCTTGTCGCACAGTTCGATACGCAATTCTTCCAGCTTGTTCTGCGGGCCGCGTTGTTTCAGCTCAAACATGTCGATGTCTTCCATCAACACTTCTTTTGCCATCAGCATGGCTTTTTCAGCCGTGCCGCCGATGCCGATGCCCAGCATGCCAGGCGGGCACCAGCCGGCGCCCATGGTCGGCACGGTCTTCATGACCCAGTCCACCAGCGAGTCGGACGGGTTCATCATGATCATCTTGGATTTGTTTTCCGAGCCGCCGCCCTTGGCAGCCACTTTCACGTCGACGGTATTGCCTTCGACCAGTTCCATGTGCACGACGGCTGGCGTGTTGTCCTTGGTGTTCTTGCGGTCGAAGTGCGGGTCGGCCACGATGGACGCGCGCAGCTTGTTGTCGTCGAAGTTGTACGCGCGGCGCACGCCTTCGTTGACGGCGTCGGTAACCGTGCCGCTGAAACCTTCGAAGCGCACGCCCATGCCGATTTTCAGGAAGACGTTGACGATACCCGTGTCCTGGCAGATAGGACGCTTGCCTTCCGCGCACATGCGCGAGTTGGTCAGGATTTGCGCGATCGCATCTTTTGCCGCCGGGCTTTGCTCGGCCGCGTAGGCGCGCGCCAGGTGCTCGATGTAATCAGCAGGGTGGTAGTAGCTAATGTACTGCAACGCTGCGGCGACGGATTCGATCAGGTCTTCTTGCTTTATGACAGTCATGGTGTTCTCGCGGTGGATAAGAAGGGTAAGACTTTGATGCTAGTTACTTGATGCTTGGTGCTGCTTGCTAATTAGTACGGTAGTGCAGGAGCGCTCCTTAATGCGGTCGTGCCTGGTTCTGGGTTACCGTCATGATGCGGTCGGTGTACGCAATGGCCATGGCCGAAATGATGAAGACCATGTGGATCACCGTTTGCGCAATGATCACTTCCATCTTGTAGGAATTGGCATTGATAAATGTCTTCAACAGGTGGATGGACGAGATACCGATGATGGCCATCGCCAATTTCGTCTTCAGCACGGAAGCATTGACATGCGACAACCATTCCGGCTGGTCTGGGTGGTCATCGAGGTGCATGCGCGAAACGAAGGTTTCGTAGCCGCCAATAATGACCATGATCAACAGGTTCGAAATCATGACCACGTCGATCAGGCCTAATACCACCAGCATGATGGTCGCTTCATTGAGCTTGGTCGGCAGGGCGCTGCCCGGCACGGCAACGGCCGTCAGCACGTGCTGCAGGGCTGCATCATTGCCGAACACGGCGCCGATCAGGTCGGACAATTCCACCCAGAAATGGAAGACATACACGCATTGTGCGAGGATCAGGCCCAGGTACAGCGGCAACTGCAGCCAGCGCGACATGAAGATGAAGGAGGACAGCGGGTGCAGCTTGGTATGTTTGGATGACGGTGGTAGGTGGTCGATCATGTGGGGTTTCCTGGGGGAGTAAATACCAATTTTTGGTATGCCCGACATTTTACACTTGCTGCTGATTACTGCGCATGGCCTTGCTCCTGATTATTAGGTTTGATGAAACACGAAGTGGTATTGAACCTTCGGCACAGCATGCATTTTCCCAGTGAAAATACTGTACGGCGTCCCCTTGACTCCCATTGCCGAAGGCGCTTATGGTTAGCCTTGATAGGGGTAAAACGCTGCATAAACGCGACATGTAAGGCGTCCGTAAGACACGGGGTCTATCGTGTTAGCAAACAATTACTACACTGGAGACAAGCATGAGCGCTACAGAAAACCAAGGGCAGGGCACGGAACAGCAGGGACCGGAAGAGTCGCGCGTATTTGAACCGTCGGCAGCATTTGCCGCACAGGCAACGATTTCTGGCATGGACGCCTACCGCGCCATGGTGAAAGAGGCGGAAACCGACTACGAAGGCTTCTGGGCCAAGCTGGCGCGTGAAAACCTGAGCTGGAAAAAGCCGTTCACCCGCACCCTGAACGAAGACAACGCCCCGTTCTACAAATGGTTCGAAGACGGCCAGCTGAACGTATCGTACAACTGCCTGGACCGTAATATCGACAATGGCCTGGGCGACAAGACGGCCATCATCTTCGAAGCGGACGACGGCACCGTCACCAGGGCAACATATAAAGAACTGCACGAAAAAGTCTGCAAGTTCGCCAACGGCCTGAAATCCAAGGGCATCGCCAAGGGCGACCGCGTCATCATCTATATGTCGATGTCCGTCGAAGGTGTTGCCGCAATGCAAGCATGCGCCCGCATCGGCGCCACCCACTCCGTCGTGTTCGGCGGCTTCTCTGCGAAATCCCTGCAGGAACGCATCATCGATGCGGGCGCCGTGGCCGTCATCACGGGCGACGAGCAATTGCGCGGCGGCAAGAAACTGCCATTGAAATCCATCGTCGATGAAGCGCTGGCGCTGGGCGGCTGCGACTCCGTGAAAAACGTCATCGTGTATAAACGTACGGGCAGCGACTTGCCGATGGTGCCCGGCCGCGACACGTGGCTGCACGACCTGGTCGAAGGCCAATCGGCGCAATGCGAACCGGAATGGGTCGATGCCGAGCATCCACTGTTTATTCTCTACACCTCCGGTTCGACGGGTACGCCGAAGGGCGTACAGCACTCGAGCGGCGGCTACCTGCTGTGGGCCGCGCTGACGATGAAGTGGAGTTTTGACATCAAGCCGGACGACGTGTTCTGGTGCACGGCCGACATCGGCTGGGTGACGGGCCACAGCTACATCGCGTATGGCCCGATGGCCGTGGGCGCCACGCAAGTGGTGTTCGAAGGCATCCCGACCTACCCGAACGCGGGCCGTTTCTGGGAAACCATCAAGAAGCACAACGTCAGCATCTTCTATACGGCGCCCACGGCCATCCGTTCGCTGATCAAGGCGGCCGACGTGGACCCGAAAGTCCATCCAGGCAACTACGACCTGACCAGCCTGCGTTTGCTGGGTACGGTCGGCGAGCCGATCAATCCGGAAGCGTGGATGTGGTACTACAAGAATATTGGCGGCGAGAAATGCCCGATCGTCGATACCTTCTGGCAAACGGAAACGGGTGGCCACATGATCACCCCGTTGCCGGGCGCCACGCCGATGGTGCCGGGCTCCTGCACCCTGCCATTGCCGGGCATCATGGCCGCCATCGTCGACGAAGCGGGCCAGGACGTGCCGAACGGCCAGGGCGGCATTCTGGTGGTAAAACGTCCATGGCCATCGATGATCCGCACGATCTGGAACAACCCCGAGCGTTTCAAATCCAGCTATTTCCCGGAAGAACTGGGCGGCAAGATGTACCTGGCAGGCGACGGCGCCATCCGCAACAAGGACACGGGCTACTTCACCATCACGGGCCGCATCGATGACGTCTTGAACGTGTCGGGCCACCGCATGGGTACGATGGAAATCGAATCGGCCCTGGTGGCTAACCCGCTGGTGGCCGAAGCGGCCGTGGTGGGCCGTCCGGACGACACGACAGGCGAATCGATCTGCGCCTTCGTGGTGCTCAAGCAAGCGCGTCCGACGGGCGAGGAAGCCAAGAAGCTGGCCCTGGAGCTGCGCAACTGGGTCGGCAAGGAAATCGGCCCGATCGCCAAACCGAAGGAAATCCGTTTCGGCGACAACCTGCCGAAAACCCGCTCCGGCAAAATCATGCGCCGCCTGCTGCGCGTGCTGGCCAAGGGCGAGACGATCACGCAAGACGTGTCGACCCTGGAAAACCCGGCCATCCTGGATCAGCTGAAGGAAACGTCTTAACAGACAGGCCAGTCCCTCCGGAAGGGCCGTGCGCACCACTGGGGCGCATCCTTCCGGCGGACCTGGTCAAACTTTTACCCCTGGGTAAATAACTTTGGCAGTCTGTAGAATCTTTGCTATAATCTGCGGCTTCGCGACAAGCGATATGCAGTACACAATGTGAGCAAGCAAGACGCGCGCATTGCCTTCAGGAGAGATGGCTGAGCGGCTGAAGGCGCACGCCTGGAAAGCGTGTATAGGGTAATACTCTATCGGGGGTTCGAATCCCCCTCTCTCCGCCACGGATAGTAATTAAGTAAGATCAGGACGTCTCAGGAAGTCCCTCAAAAACCGCTTAGAGCCTTGATTCTAAGCGGTTTTTTCGTTTCTGGACGTTGCACAGCGTCCCAGGATATCCACCTCAAGTAGGCGCAAGTTTGGGGGCTTCTCGTACTCAGCCATTGCCGCTTGCCCCAAAAATTCAAAAAAACGACTATATTGATCTTTACAGCATGCCGCGCAGGAGGTTTGCCATGCCAAAGATCATTGCTCCGTTGACAGATTTACTCATCCGCAACGCCAAGCCACGCGAGCGGCCATACAAAATGTTCGATGGTGACGGCATGTACCTCGTCGTCGCGCCAACCGGTTCCCGCATCTGGCGTTTCAAGTTCCGGCAGGCCAACGGCAAAGAGAATACGCTGACGTTCGGCCCTTACCCGGAAATTACCCTGCAGGATGCACGTGAAAAGCGTCTGGCGACACGCCGCCTGCTGCTGCAAGGAATCGACCCCGCCAAGCATCGCGACGACGCCAAACGCCTGGCAAAGGATAAGGCGTCCAACACGTTCGAAAAAATCGCGCGCGAGTGGCACGGCAACAAAGTGCCGACGTGGAGCGAACGCACCGCCAAGAACACCATCCAGCGCCTGCAAGCGGACATCTTCCCAGCCATCGGCCGCATGCCGATCGATGAGATAAAGCACCGCGATCTGATCGCCGCACTGCGCAAGATCGAGGAGCGTGGCGCAAGTGAAGTCGCCCATCGCCTGAGAGCGCTATGTGCGTCAATTTTCAGCTACGCGATTCAATGCGGATTCACAGAGCGCAATCTGGTCACCGATATGAAGGATGTGTTGAAGACCGTCCGCGCCGGACACTTCGCCGCTATCAACGCCGACGAACTTCCGCAGTTTTTGGCCATTCTGGACCGCAACGAAGCACGCATGTTCGCGCCGACCCGCATTGCGCTGCGGCTGATGCTGCTGTGCTTTGTGCGCACTAGCGAGTTGATCGAAACGCCCTGGAGTGAAATTGACCTGGAGCGCGGCGAGTGGATCATTCCATGGCAGCGCATGAAGCGCGGCAAGCTGACCGTCAATCCGGATATGACCAACCATCACGTATGCCTGTCGCGCCAGGCGCTGGAGCTGCTGCGTGAACTGCACGCGATCACGGGCCGCAGCAAGTACCTGTTCCCGAATCAGCGCGACCACGAAAAGCCGATCAGCAATAACACGATACTGGTGGCGCTTGGACGCATGGGATACAAGGGCAAGATGACCGGCCATGGCTTCCGGGCGCTGGCCATGAGCACCATCAAGGAGCGCCTGGGCTACCGGCATGAAGTCGTGGACCGGCAGCTGGCACATGCGCCGAAGGATAAGGTGGCCAGCGCCTATGACCGGGCGCAGTTCCTGGCGGAACGGCGCCGGATGATGCAGGATTGGGCCGACTACATCGATGCCGTCAGTGGCAAGGGAGTGCCGCCGCAGACGCCAAGATTAACGCTGGTCAGTGGCGAATTCAGCCGGGATGGCGGAACAGGAGGGCACCATGTCTAAGTATGTATTGCGCCTCACGGATGCGCTTATCAAGCAAGCTGCTCCGAAGGACAAATTATATAAACTATCCGATGGGGCTGGTCTGTACATTGAAGTGCAGCCCAGCGGCAGCAAGGTCTGGCGCATGAAGTATCTCCAGCAAGGCGGTGGGGAAAGCGTTCTGACTTTTGGCCGGTATCCCGAAGTCTCCATCGCCAAAGCCCGCGAACACAGGCTTGCAGCGCATCAGATGCTGGAACGGAAGCAGGACCCGGGCACAGAATTCAATCGAGAAAAATTGCATCCACTGCCAAAGCCTATTCCAATCGACGAAATATTCGATGAGCCGGAGTGGGGCCATGTGCAGACCAGTGTTCTGTGGGCGACCCTGCTCGCTATCCGTCACCTCGAAACCGCCTTATTTCCTGCATTGGAGCGGGAGCGCATTTCCATCAGTGAAGCACAGGATAGTATCCAGCAAGCAGCCATTCGGCAAATTGAACAGGACGGTTTGCAGGTCGTTTCCCGACACTTGGAGGGTGTCGCGACGGCGCTCGCTGCCAGTTATTTACGTAACGGTATGAGCATGGACCAATTGGTTAGCGCGATGAAAGAGTCAAGGAGGCGGGTACGTCGTCAGGGCGACAACATGCAGTAGCTATCGGAGTCTTTGTCCGGGCTGCAATTTTGGGTACTACCAAAAGCGCACTTGACGAAACGAACCGCTTGCAAACGTCGTTAACCGGCATAAAATGAAGCTCTCTTATGTGGGAATCGCTCCCACGAGGGCATGCATCGAGCATGTCCCTATGCTTAGCGGCATAGGCGTTGCGGTCGTCACCCGCCATCATGATACTTAGCAGTTTCTGCTAGACATATCGCCGGGCCATGCAGAAGTATGCACATCTCGGCACGATAAAGCGCTGCCTTCAGCGTCTTCATATCCCACAATCCGCAAGTCGGATTGCCTGGATGATTGCGCCCGATGGGCGCTTCCTCAAACAGGAGCAAGACTCCTGCCCCGATTGGTTCGCATGCCCGCGAGGTAGCGCTCCGTATGAAGCACAGCATGGCTTTACCGCAAGCCGCACCGTCAGCAGAAATGCCAGCGATGCGATGCCATCGCGGCTGCCCCCAGCGCATGTGCTTCAGAGTGGCCAGTATCGTCACCGCGAGTGCGATGCTGGCATGTATGCCGTCACATGCCATGGCTACGTGCGCGCGTCGTTACTGGCGGCGTGCTGCCAGTGACGACGCGCCGCCGACGGCATAGGCCCAGGCGGCAAGCGGAATTCCACCGCGTGATGTTGTTCAGTGACCGGGCCAGGCGCCCCGCATCGCAGGCAAGCCCAGCGATGTCCTTTGCCCGCAACGGGCTGATTAGTTGAAGTTGATCCGTGCACGATGTGCACTCCATGGACCTTGGGTGATTGGTCCCCGCTGCGGCAGTTCCCTCCGGGAGCGCGCAGCGGTGCCACACGCGCATGCGGCGCGGGCAGGCAGTAACAGCAACCGCATACACGGGAGTGGTGTCCCGAGGCCCTTGATTCAACCTTTTCTGCTGAGGCAGTGAGGGTGGCCAGAAACACTTACCAGACAGGATTACACCACGCAACATCGATGTAGAAACCCAAGATCGAAGGGATGACTTTGCCATGCGCGACCTGAACTACCAGCTCAAGCAACTGTGTCACCGCAACCGGGATGGCAGCTTTGCGACGCAGGCCGACCGCGAGCGCTTATTAAACCTGTGCGCCAACGACCTGGCAGAGCGGGGCTTCCAGCATATGAGTGTGGACAGTCTGAAGCCGAAGCATGTGGCGGCGCTGCTCGACAAGTGGAAGCAGGATGGCGTCAGTACTGGAACCATCAAGAATCGCATGAGCGCCTTGCGCTGGTGGGCCGAGAAGATCGGCAAGGAAAACATCATTGCGCGCACCAACGGCGAATACGGCATCGCGGAGCGGGTGTTTGTCACCAACGTCTCGAAGGCGAAGGTGCTGGACGCCGATACGCTTGCCCGCGTGAGCGACCCTTATTCGCGCATGTCCTTGCAGCTGCAGGCGGCGTTTGGTTTGCGGCGCGAGGAAAGTATCAAGATCAAGCCGGGATGGGCCGATGGTGGGAACATACTGCGGCTGCAGGATAGCTGGACCAAGGGCGGCAAGTACCGGGAAGTGCCGATTGCCACCATGCAGCAGCGCGCCGTGCTGAATGCGGCCAAGGCGCTGGCGGGCAAAGGCAGCTTGATTCCGGCGCAGTTGCGGTATCGGGACCAATTGAACCGCTTTCGGGCGCAGTGCGACAAGGCTGGCATCCATGGCGTGCATGGGCTGCGCCATGAGTACGCGCAGCGGCGCTATGCCGAGTTGACTGGCCGACCTTGTCCAGCCAGTGGCGGTGCGACGTCCAGACAGCTGGATGCGTCGCAAAAATTGGTGGATAACGCTGCGCGGCTGAAGATTTCGACGGAGATGGGGCATGGGCGTGAGCAGGTCACTTCCATCTATCTGGGGAGATGACCGCTCACTTGTATCAGGGGCGCAGCGCATGGAGCAGAAGAGATGCAAAGAAGTGCAGCCGTGGAGCTGCCGGAATGATCGAGGAGAGTCGGCATGACTCTCCATTGTTTGCTGTTCATCAATCGAAGGAGAATCGTATGACCACGACTAAAAAATTCCTCCGCTTGCCTGCGGTAATCGAGGCCACCGGCTGGTCCCGCGCCACAATCTGGCGCAAGGTGAAGGCGGGCGTGTTGCCAGCACC
Organism: Janthinobacterium lividum; assembly: GCF_034424625.1. Taxonomy (NCBI): domain Bacteria; kingdom Pseudomonadati; phylum Pseudomonadota; class Betaproteobacteria; order Burkholderiales; family Oxalobacteraceae; genus Janthinobacterium; species Janthinobacterium lividum. Next base: position 1,525,625 of record NZ_CP139976.1, read on the forward strand.
TATCCCCATCGGCCCCAAGTCCATCGCTTGGGACGCAGAGGAGATCGCCCAATGGCAGCAGCGGTGCATAGACGCCAGGCGTGAATGCGCTTGAGAAGAAGATTGACTTTCTTCAGCCTATTGCTTGCCAGTCAGAGAGCTGTGGATACGTACTCGCGGAAAGAATCGATGCAGGACTATCCCATCTGACATCCGGTGTCAGATCATCTGGGCTGCTACATCTAATGCCTGTACCCAGCATAGTGTTATTGGGCGCTTTGCGTTTTCATTCTTATTTCTACGTTTTTTAGCTTGACAATGCTTTTTCTTGTTTATAGACTCAATGAAGTAAAAAAAAGGAGAAAAAAGTATGAAAACGAAAGTATCAGTCCCAATCTACACTCAACAGTTTCTTGAGCTGGCAAATTTCCTTCGAAGCAACGGCGACCCGCGCGATCCGGTGGAGATCGTATCGGTGGCGATTGACTATTGGCTTGATAACGCCAGTTGGAAGCCAGAGCTTCTATCCGAAAGTGATACTCGTGGCTACCAGTGGAAAAATCTGTTTCTGCCCAGCGGCACTCAGATCCGCATGCAGTACAAGGGCGCGTACTTCTACGCCAAGGTGGATGGTGACGAAATTATCTATGACGGAAAACCAATTTCACCTGGAAGTTTGGCAAACACTATCGCGGGCAACAGTCGTAACGCATGGCGAGACCTTTGGATAAAACGTCCCGACGATAAGGAGTGGAAGCTTGCGGACGAGTGCCGGTCGGAGGTCACTATTGACTCACTGATCAAGTCGTGACCGCCGGAGCATGTCATGAGGTAGCTTGCCAGTCGGCCAGTGTCCTGCACGAGGGCAGAGAAGTTAGCGAATTTTACGCTCGCTCTGCCCCGGATCTCGCTAACTGGACGTGAGCCAAGTAGTAAGACGCTTCCAGAGCCCTGGTCTCCGCACCGCAGGAGGATTTATTGGCGTCGCCTGTTTCTTGCCAGTCCGTGCGAAGTATTCTTGCTTTGCAGCTCGATCCAATCGACGGCCACGTTCTATCTCGGCTGCACTCATGTCTCCCGCCCACACCACCCTATTATTCCGAATCCAATAGTGCGACCTACACGGAAAGCTCCAGTTGCCAATTGAGGGACGTAGCGTGACTCCTCCAGCCGCAACGGAAAGCGTCCACTCTGTGGGCTTCAGCGGCGTCACCACCTTTTGACCGCAGCCGCAGCAACATTTGTGAACCGCTGTGCCGTATTTCTTCGAGATGTACAGAACTCCTTCCTCGATTACCTTCGGCATCAGCTCCACATATTCAGGCCTCAGTTCATTGGCCTTCACGCTTTCTCGTCCTTCGTAATCATGTGCGTGTTAATGGCGTACACTGATTCATGTTCCTGTATCCGATCATCATAAATTCCGAAATATTTTTTCCAGCGAATGACAGCCATGATGGCGTTGAGCGCATTCAGTTCAGTCACCTGAATGTTCATGCCATAATCGTTATCAACTTGGGTATCGTCCGTCGGCACGCGACGCGCGAAGTGATCATGCTTCTTCGGCGAACAGAGAGTAGTTCTTACTTGACCAACCAACGTCGAGGCGTCTTTGGTCATCTGGATGTGCATGCCGACATCAATAAATGGAATGCCGCGTGGAATCAGGACATTCGCGATGAGTTCTCGGACTGCCCCCTTATCAACGCTGATGAACACGAAGTCGAACTCTGCCAATTGCTCGACGTTTTCTTCCGTGATGTATTCGGCATGAGGCACAACCCCGCGACGCATGCTGCTATAAATGCGCGAATATCGTAGTGATTTAGATTCAGGCGACTGCAGCTCTGCAACCGAAGTGGCTCCAGGTGCTCGGTATGCGTTGTGCGAGTAATAGGCGTCCCCATCAAACAGATGGATTTCGCGTACGTGAGTTTTGACAACCTGATCTAAGATGAACGACCCCGTGCCTCCGAGACCAACAATAGCGATTCGCAAATGAGAAAGCTTGCCAGCGAGGGCGCCGATGCCTGCGCGGGTTGATGCTGTATCCGCATAAAGAAATACGGAGTCATCCGTTGTCAGAATCGGCTTGTGTAACTTCGCTGTAGCTTGCGGGTTTACATGCTGTGCTGGCGCTGAAATGATGTTGACGTAATGAGACATTTTCGCGTGATAGTCTGGGTAGATACCCGTTACCGGCGGCTTTGTCGAAAAGCCGTGATCGGTAACAATGCCGTCACCCATATCGTTCCGACCACTCGAATGCACGATGCCTGAAATCGGCAAGCCGTCCACCGTGCACGGGTGCTCACCGACGAACCACGCCTGATGATTTGCCGGAGCATTCGTCAAACCGTCTTCCTTGAGGAAGATCGGACAGACCAAGGTGCCACGCAAAACTGTTCGTTGAGCGCAGAGATAAGGAACATCGTGCACCAACAAATGCAACCCTGTCTTGTGCACAATTTCCACAGAGTATCCGTCATCCTGCAGTCGCTGGAGGTCGGAATTACGACTTATCAGATCGGCCAACATTGAACACCATTCCTTTCTTCACTTTGATAGTGTCGCCGTCCACCATAGAGCCTTCAGGACCATGCGGGTCGGAGTAGGTCACAGTCCAGGCGACGTTCTCACCGAACTGGCCGTCTGGAAACGCGAGCAAACACAACTCACGAAACGTCAGCTGCTTTTGCTTAATGTCGAAGGACTCTGCGTTGATAATAATTTCGAAGGGCTGGCCGTGGTCCGCACCTGCCGCAGCGTGTTCATTGGGGGGAGTTGGCTGATTCATAGTCGTCTTTCGTCGACAGATGGGGGCCGGAACTGGCCGATGAGTGAACTATACAAGGATATTTATTACGTGGCAATAATTTTTATCACGTCATATTTTATTTTTTCTGAAAGCTCGGCTAATGTATAATCGCGAGCTAACTTTTGGGAGTTGTTTATGGAATTACAGCGCGATACGCAGCGGGAGCGCCTGTTTTACATTGATTTTTTGGCATTTTTTGTCGGTCAAGTTGCGCGAAAGGACTTGGTCACCCGCTTCGGCATCAGTGAACCCGCCGCCACAAAGGACCTGTCTCTTTATGCAGAAATGGCCCCAACCATGTTGGAATATGACCTACGGCAGCGCTGCTATATCTTTGCCGGCGGCACTCCAATCTTCACCCATGATGTAGACCAATCGCTGTATTCGCTGTCTGGGGAACGCGCAATTGCGCTCAACCCGGAGCACGCCAAGCGGCTAGCGAGCAGCGTACAAGCTTCAATAAAGAGAAAAATGCCGGTAGGCCTTGTCGCTGCGCTGACCCGGGCGATGTACCAACACAAGCAAGTTTCAGCTACCTACGCGTCGCTGGAAAGCGGAGCAAGTGAACGCATTCTGTCGCCAGCAGCGCTGGTCCATGACGGTCTGCGTTGGCACATTCGCTGTTTTAACCATGCAAAGGAAAGGTTCACGGATTTCAACCTCGCGCGCTTCCACGCGGTAGCCGAAAGTGGCCCTTCGGAAAAATCGATAGACCAAGATCCAGAATGGACCAAGGAAGTTGCAGTTATCCTGGGGCCGCATCCCCAAGCAGACCATCCTGAAACTATCCGCTTCGACTATGACATGGAAGACGATACCAAAATCGTTACCATGAGCTTGTGCCTGGTGCCGTACTTCTTACGACATTGGCACATAGACACAACACCGACTGGCACTAAGAACCCAAAAGAACATCAACTGTTCCTTCTGAATCGACAGGAGCTAATTGATCAAGAAATCGCGGGTTGGGTATTCGACGCGGACGTAGCTAAAGAAGCGCCGCTCACCGCTCGCCTCGAATAGGCAGGTACGGGAAGGTTCACCTTCCGAGGTGGATGAATGGAGGCACTGGAAGTGACACCGACGAATATTTCGAAATTGCGGTACTAAATTCCAACGATGTACAGGGAGAGCAAATCTGATGGTTTTCAGCGAGGACTCACGAGTCAAAATTCCATGCATCTTGCACTTGGTGCGGCTTGGCTACAACTATCTCTCCCTGAAAGATGCAACCTGGGATGAAGAAACCAACATCTTCCCGGAACTTTTCCGAACAGCCATCGGGCAGATCAATCCAGGCATCGATGGCGGCGACATCGATCGCCTGCTTGCCGACGTCAAACTTTTGCTGGATAACGAAGACCTCGGCAAGGCCTTCTACGAAAAACTTACGGAACGTTCCGGCGTCCGGTTAATCGACTTCGAGAACTTTGACAATAACAGCTTCCATGTCGTTACAGAGTTGACGTGCAAGAACGGTGACGACGAGTTCCGGCCCGACATTACTCTGCTCATCAACGGCATGCCGCTGAGCTTTATCGAGGTCAAGAAACCCAATAACCGCGAAGGCGTACTTGCCGAGCGCAATCGCATCATCACACGCAGCAGGAATCCGCGTTTCCGTCGTTTCGTCAACATAACGCAGCTGATGGTCTTCTCCAATAACATGGAGTACGATGATGGCTCGCCGCAGCCCATCGAAGGCGCGTTCTATGCTAGTCCGTCCTATGACTCGCCAGTCTTCAACTATTTCCGCGAAGAAGAAACACTGGATCTAGCGACCCTGCTGGCAGAAGAGAATGACACCATTGAGAACGACGTGCTGCGCGACAACAACCTCAATGTTATCAAACACAGCCCTGAGTTCATCAGTAACAAATCGCCTGATGCACCGACCAACCGCGTTTGTACCTCGCTGTTTAGTCGTGACCGGCTGGCCTTCTTGCTGCGATTCGCGCTCGTCTATGTAAATGAGACTGATGGACTGCAAAAGCACGTTATGCGTTACCCGCAGCTCTTCGCTACTAAGGCGATCGAACGCAAGCTTGACGCTGGCGTGCGCAAGGGCATTATCTGGCACACACAAGGCAGTGGGAAGACGGCGTTAGCGTACTACAACACCCGCTTTCTGACTGATTATTTTCAGCACCAAGGCATCATTCCCAAGTTCTATTTCATCGTGGATCGACTTGATCTGCTCATCCAAGCGCAGCGGGAGTTTGCGGCGCGCGGGCTGGTGGTGCACAGCATTGATAGTCGCGAAGCCTTCGCCCGCGACATAAAGACCACGAAGGTGCTGCACAATAACACCGGCAAGCCTGAGATCACGGTGGTCAATATTCAGAAATTCCAAGATGACCCTGAAGTAGTACGTGCCGAGGATTATGACGTTAGCATCCAGCGCGTCTACTTTCTTGACGAAGTTCACCGCAGCTATAACCCACAGGGTAGCTTTCTTGCAAATCTCACCCAGTCAGATCGTAATGCAATCAAGATCGGACTAACTGGTACCCCGCTACTCGGTGATGATTACAATTCCCGCGCGTTGTTTGGCGACTACATCCACAAGTACTACTACAACGCGTCAATTGCGGATGGCTACACTCTGCGCTTGATCCGGGAAGAAATTGCCACTAACTACAAGCTCATTTTGCGGGAGGCGCTCGCCTCAGTGGAGATCCAGCAAGGCGATATTGATCGAAAGCTTATTTACGCGCACCCGAAGTTTGTCGAGCCTATGCTCGATTACATCGTGCGTGATTTCGAGAAGAGCCGCAGCGCTCTGGGGGAAATCAGTATCGGCGGTATGGTAATCTGCGACAGCGCTGAGCAGGCGCGCCAGATGTTCGAGATTTTTAGCGGTGTCTATGCAACACCGTCCATATCGACCTATGCCGTCCAGGACTCAGCGCAAGCATTGATTGCCGCCGCCGAACCAGGGAGCTATGCCGCTCGCGTATTACTGGAGAACCGAGCTAAAAGTGCGGCACTGATTTTACACGACGTCGGCACCAAGGAAGAGCGTAAGCAATGGGTTGAAGACTTTAAAGCAGGCAAGATTGATCTACTGTTCGTCTACAACATGTTGCTCACCGGCTTTGACGCAAAGCGCTTGAAGAAACTTTACCTGGGGCGGGTAATTCGTTCGCACAATCTGCTGCAAGCGCTCACCCGTGTGAATCGTACGTATAAGGATTTCCGCTACGGTTACGTCGTCGATTTCGCAGACATCCGCAAGGAGTTTGATTCCACCAACAAGGCATATTTTGACGAATTGCAGGCTGAGCTGGGCGATGAAGTGGCGCATTATTCTAATCTGTTTAAGTCCACAGAAGAGATCGCTCAGGAAATCGAAGCCATCAAGGACATCCTGTTCAGTTTTGATATCGAAAACGCTGAGGTTTTCTCACAGCAGATCACTCAGATTCAGGACCGCGCTACGGTGCTGGCGCTCAAGAAGGCGTTGGCTGATGCACGCAACCTTTATAATCTGATCCGCTTGCAAGGCGACAATGCGCTCCTTCAGCAACTCGATTTTCAAAAGCTTAACCAGCTCTACCGCGAGACAAGTAACCACCTCGATCTGCTCAACCTAAAGGAAAGCATCGAGTCCAGCACCGATACTAGTAACCTGCTCAATATCGCGCTAGAAGACGTGCTGTTCATGTTTACTAAAATCAAGGAAGAGGAGTTGGTGCTAGCCGACAAGCTCAAGAGCACGCTGCGCCGGACACGAGAAGCCTTGGTCGATAACTTCGACCAGCAAGACCCGAAGTTCATCACTCTCAGGGAAGAGCTGGAGCGGCTGTTTAAGAAAAAGAAGCTGAACGAAGTAAGCCAAGAGGAAATGACCACCAACATTGGCGCGCTCAATGTCATCTACGACAAAATCAAGGAGCTGAATCGCCAGAACAACCAGCTCCGCGCTAAATACCGGGGGGATGTCAAATTCACCCGCATCCATAAGCGATTGCAAGAGCGCGGTTCGGTAACGCAAACCGAGCGCCGCCTTTTTGAAGCACTTCTCGGCGTCAAGCAACAAGCCGATGAACAGGTGCTGCAAAACACCCAATTGCTGGCCAACGAAAGCTACTTCGGGCGCATGATGATGCCGATCGTGTTGGACGAGTTCGAGACCCGCCAAAAGATTGATCTCAATCTTGACGCCGCTGACACCATCAATAATTTGGTAGTGAATGAATATATGAATGAATTTGCCTCAGGCAGCAGAACAGGAGCACAAAGTTGGTAACGCAGGAATTTGAACAACGCACTCGAGAACTGATCGACAGCCTCAAGGCCATATGTGCCGCATATGGCCTGGGTAACGATGGCAACGAGTTCAAGATCATCACCCAAGTCTTTCTCTATAAATTTCTTAACGATAAATTCGCGTTCGAGGCCAAGAAAATCCGACCGGACTTGGCGAAAGACAATAAGTGGGAACAGGCTATCGTTGGCCTGAACAATGAGGAGCTTGGTAAACTGCATCGGCGCATGGGGCCAGATACCGCCCGATTGAAGCCCGAGCATTTCATCGCCCACCTATGGAACCGCCAGACCGCCCCGGAATTCTCCAAACTGTTCGATGATACGTTACGTGATATAGCGATTAGCAACAACGAAATATTCGCGGTCAAGACCGATGGCGGCGCCAAGATTACCCTGTTTGATCGGGTAAGCGAGTTTATTACCGACACGTCCAAGCGTGACGCTTTCTGTCGCGCCATCATCAATAAGTTGGGCGACTTTAGCTTCGAGCGCATTTTCACTCAAAAATATGATTTTTACGCTGCCCTCTTCGAATACCTGATCAAGGATTACAACAAGGATAGTGGTGGTAAATACGCTGAGTACTACACCCCCCACGCTGTAGCCAAGATCATGGCCGCCATCCTCGTCCCCGACGCTGTGCGCGGCAAGATTAAGAACGTAAGCTGCTACGACCCATCGGCCGGGTCCGGCACGTTGCTGATGAACATCGCCCACGCCATCGGGGAGCAGCGGTGCAGTATATATTCGCAAGATATTTCGCAGAAATCTTCTAGCCTACTACGTCTTAATCTGATCCTCAACAACTTGGTACACTCCATTCCCAATGTCATTCAGGGTAATACGGTACTCCATCCGTATCACAGAGAGGGCAAGGTGCTGAGAAAGTTTGATTACATTGTTAGTAATCCACCTTTTAAGATGGATTTCAGTGATTTTCGCAACGAGCTGGACACAGAGGAGAACCAAGAGCGCTTCTTCGCTGGGATTCCAAATATTCCGAAGCAGGCCGTGGATAAAATGGCCATCTACCAGCTATTTTTGCAGCACATTATTCATTCGCTCAAACCTGGTGGTAAGGCAGCCGTGGTGGTGCCTACTGGCTTCATTACAGCTCAAAGCGGTATTGACAGCGGAATTCGCCAACATCTGGTGGTCAACAAAATGCTAGCTGGCGTCGTCTCCATGCCGAGTAACATCTTCGCCACTACCGGCACGAATGTCTCCATTCTGTTTATTGATGCCGCTAACAAAGAGAATGTGGTGCTGATCGACGCCTCTACTCTGGGTACGAAGGTCAAGGATGGCAAATACCAGAAAACTTTGCTCTCTGAAGCAGAAGAAGATCGTATCATCGCAACTTTCAATGAAAAAAAAGCTGTTGAAGACTTTTCAGTGGTGGTAAGTTATCAAGATATCGCTGCCAAGAATTATAGTTTGAGTGCCGGACAGTATTTTGATATGAAAATCGAGTACGCTGACCTCACGCCGAAGCAGTTCGCTGGCAAGCTTAAGGAATTCTCCGTCCAACTGGATGGTCTTTTTAAGGAATCTGCTGGGTTGGAACTTAAAATAAAGAAACAACTGGCAGGGTTGCGTTATGTTGACTAAGCCAATTTTGTCTATTGCCAAAAGAGTTTCAAGTGGCCTGACGCCTCTGAGGAGCAACCCTGAGTTCTGGGAGAACGGTACAATTCCGTGGTTGAAAACCGAGCAACTGGGCGAGAAATTTATCTATAGCACGACCGAAAAAATTTCGAAGGCTGCATTGGATAAGACCAGCATCAAGGTTTATCCGATAAATACGCTATCCGTCGCTATGTATGGTGAAGGTAAGACGCGTGGAAATGTGTCAATTATAAAAAATGAAATGGCAACGAATCAGGCATGCTGCAACATCGAGCTTGACCCGGAATTAGCTGATTTTGAATATGTTTATTACTTCTTGAAGACTCAGTACAACGAGCTTAGAAACCTTTCGTCTGGTGTCAGGAAAAACCTAAATTCTAATGACATTAAGAATTTTGTTGTGCGTCTGCCCAAAGAGCTTTCGGCACAAAAAAGTATCGCTGCGGTCCTTTCGACCCTCGACACTAAGATTGACTGTAACAACCGTATCAACGCCGAGTTAGAGGCATTGGCCGATATGCTTTACGGTTATTGGTTCATGCAGTTCGACTTCCCCTGTGCTAAAGGCAAACCCTATAAATCATCAGGCGGTAAGATGAGCTATAACACAACCCTGAAACGGGAGGTTCCGGTAGGATGGAAGGACGGCACCTTAGATGATTTAGGTCGTATCCTCGGTGGCAGTACTCCGAGTACGGACAATCCAAAAAACTTTTCTGCCGATGGGGTACCGTGGATTACTCCTTATGATCTTTCCGGCAACCAAGGGAACAAGTTCATTACCCGCGGTGCGCAAGATGTATCAGATGAGGGCATCAAGGCTGCCTCGCTGAAAAAAATGCCTGCGGGGAGCGTCTTACTTAGCTCACGTGCCCCCATCGGATACATGGCCATTGCGCGGGCCGAATTGACAACGAATCAGGGATTTAAATCATTCATTCCCAGTAGTGAGTATTCAACAGCATTCATCTATTACACGATCAAAAGATCTTTGAGGACGATTACGCAATACGCGTCTGGCTCGACCTTTAAAGAGGTGTCCGCCACTGTATTGAAGACCGTCAAAATTGTCCTGCCCGATCCGGATGTTGTCGCTCAGTTCACTACCGCAGTTGCCCCCATCTTCGAACGTCAAGACCTACTAGAGCAGGAGAGCGTACAGCTCGGACAACTTCGCGACTGGCTGCTGCCTATGCTAATGAATGGCCAGATCAAGGTGGCGTGAAGCTCAACTATTACTGGATGTGACTAGAGACCTATTTTCAATGCCGCCGGCGAGTCCTGATCCGGACTCGCCAGCGTGTAGACCAAATTAGCAAAGCGAAGAGGTTGGAAGCCGTCTAGCTAAAGTTACGCGGATACACGCACGCTCAGCGAGCCCCCGAAGATGTTGCGGGACAACACCTGCAAAATGCACTTATGGCACTCACGGTTAGATTTGGTAGTTGACCAGAAATAGGCCGGACGCAAGGACTTTTCGTTCCATAAACAAAAACGCTAACCTGCATGGGTTGGCGTTTCGTGAACGATGTTCTTGGTGGCCCGGGGCGGAATCGAACCACCGACACAAGGATTTTCAATCCTCAGCTCGAAAGGAATTTTTTTGAATCATTTATGGTGCAAGTAAGCAACTTTTTGGTAAGGGCATCGTTGGGGGGATTCTTCAGTCTACCATCCGTCGAAATCAGTCACCCATGCGCGCTGCCAGTAATGATTCGAATCCCCCTCTCGCAGCCATCTTCACCACCAACCCCGTCAACATGCCCACCATCATCCACCGTTGCACGGCCACCCAAGTTGGACGCTGGGCTTGGAATCCTGCCATCGCCCCCAGCATCATTGCAATCACCGAATTCACGGCGATGCCGACGATGATCTGCACGCAACCAAGTTACGCATTCCGCTAACCGAACCGACAAAACTGCCGCTGCCCGCAGCCCAAACGCAAAAAAGCCCGCCAAAGCGGGCCTTCTCACTCTACAACCAAACCAAAAGCTCAGAACTGATTCATCGTGTTGTCTTTACCAGCCGCCTTCAGCGCCGCTTCGCCGCTGAAGTAATCCTTGTGATCGTCGCCGATGTCCGAGCCGGACATGTTTTGATGTTTCACGCAGGCGATGCCCTGGCGGATTTCCTTGCGCTGCACGCCGGCCACGTAGCCCAGCATGCCCTGGTCGCCGAAGTATTCCTTGGCCAGGTTGTCCGTCGACAAGGCTGCCGTGTGGTAGGTCGGCAGGGTGATCAGGTGGTGGAAGATGCCGGCTTCGCGGGCCGAGTCGGCCTGGAAGGTGCGGATTTTCTCGTCGGCGGCGATCGCCAGTTCCGTCTGGTCGTATTCCACGCTCATCAGCTGGGCACGGTCGTAGGCGGACACGTCCTTGCCTGCCGCTTTCATGCCGTCGAAGATTTGCTGGCGGAAGTTCAGGGTCCAGTTGAACGACGGGCTGTTGTTGTACACCAGCTTGGCGTTCGGGATGACCTTGCGGATTTCGCTGACCATGCCGCCGATTTGCGCGATATGCGGTTTTTCCGTTTCGATCCACAGCAGGTCGGCGCCGTTTTGCAAGGAGGTGATGCAGTCGAGCACGCAACGTTCTTCGCCGGAACCGGCGCGGAACTGGAACAGGTTGCTCGGCAGGCGTTTCGGACGCAGCAGCTTGCCTTCGCGCTTGATGATGACGTCGCCATTGCCCAGCGCGTCAGCCGACACTTCTTCGCAGTCGAGGAAGGAGTTGTATTGGTCGCCCAGGTCGCCTGGTTCGTTGGTGACGGCGATCTGCTTGGTCAGGCCGGCGCCCAGCGAATCGGTGCGGGCGACGATGATGCCGTCGTCCACGCCCAGTTCCAGGAAGGCGTAGCGGATGGCGCGGATCTTGGCCAGGAAATCTTCGTGCGGCACCGTGACTTTACCGTCCTGGTGGCCGCATTGTTTCTCGTCGGATACCTGGTTTTCGATCTGGATGCAGCAGGCGCCCGCTTCGATGAACTGTTTCGCCAGCAAATAGGTGGCTTCGGCATTGCCGAAACCGGCATCGATGTCGGCGATGATGGGCACGACGTGGGTGACGTGGCCGTCGATCTTCGCCTGGATGGCTTGCTTGGCATCACCTTGGGCCGCGTCCAGCTGACGGAACAGGCCGCCCAGTTCGCGGGCATCGGCCTGGCGCAGGAAGGTGTACAGCTCCTTGATCAAGGCGGAAACGGCGGTTTTCTCGTGCATCGACTGGTCCGGCAGCGGGCCGAACTCGGAGCGCAGGGCGGCGACCATCCAGCCTGACAGGTAGAGGTAGCGGCGGTCGGTGCTGTTGAAATGCTTCTTGATCGAGATCATCTTCTGTTGACCGATGAAACCATGCCAGCAACCGAGCGACTGAGTGTACTTGGATGGGTCCGCATCGTAGGCGGCCATGTCGTTGCGCATGATCTTTGCCGTGTACTTGGCGATATCCAGGCCGGTCTTGAACTTGTTCTGCGCGCGCATGCGGGCGGCGGACTCGGGATTGATGGCGTTCCAGGCGCTGCCTTGTTGGTCTTTCAAACCAGCAACAGCCTTGATGTCGTCTTGATATTGGGACATGTGAATCTCCTAAAAAGAAAAGCTATGTTTGAGAAAATCGCCGAGTGCGCCACAACGTCTTGTCGAAGCAAACTGCATGACTAAATAGTAGGCCGATTCGCGCCGATCTTCAAGTCTTATATAAGACATATAACTTAAATTTAATCGTTCTTTTTCAACGACTTAATTATAATTTTTCAGGATGTGAAATGAATTTTCAAAAAGTGAGAGCATTAATGGATGAGTCTGCCGTTTGAAATCCCGCGATGTGAAACGCCTTTTCAGATTTTGGTGCAGCGCGACAAATCGGGGCAAAAAAAGCCACCCGAAGGTGGCTTGGCTCGCTGGCGGTTGATTTAACGTCCCACCGTCTGCCGCTGGTCCTTGATGAACAGCGCCGTCAGCATGCCCACCACGCACACGCCGATCACGTAATAGGCGGGGCCCAGCACGTTGTTCTTCAGCATCAGGGTCACGACCACGGGTGTCAGGCCGCCGAAAATCGCGTACGACAAGTTGTAGGAAAACGACAGTCCCGAGAAGCGCACCTGGGCCGGGAACGCTTGCACCAGCACGTAGGGCACGGCGCCGACGACGCCGACGAACAGGCCCGTCATCGCGTACAGGGGCAGCAGCAGTTCGGGGCGGCTGCCGACGGTGGTGTAGAAAATGTAGGTACTGATGGCCAGCAGCACGGAACCGACGAAGATCACGCGCTTGCCGCCCAGGCGGTCGGCCAGCATGCCGGCGATGATGCAGCCGAAAGCCAGGCACAGGGTGGCCACGGTATTGGCGACCAGGGTCGTGCGCGGCGCGATGTGGTGGATCTTTTGCAGCAGGGCAGGCGTCATCAGAATGACGACGACGATGCCGGCCGACAGCATCCACGTCAGCAGCATCGACACGACGACGGCGCCGCGGTGGCTGCGCAGCACGGATTTCAAGGGCATTTCCGTCGCCAGGGCCTTGCGCTGCTGCATTTCGGCAAACACCGGCGTTTCATGCAGCCAGCGGCGCAAATACATGGCGCCGAAGCCGAAGATACCGCCCAGCAGGAATGGATAGCGCCAGGCGCCATCGGTGATTTCTTGCGGCGTGTAGACGGTGTTCAAGCCCGTCGCCACCAGCGAACCGAGCAGAATGCCGACGGTCAGGCCGGCCGTCAGTACGCCGCAGGCAAAACCCGTGAAACGGCTGGGCACGTGTTCGGAGACAAATACCCAGGCGCCCGGCACTTCGCCGCCCACGGCCGCACCCTGGAAGATGCGCATCAGGAGCAGCAGCAGCGGGGCGGCCAGGCCGATGGTGGCGTAGGTGGGCAGCAGGCCGATCAGCAGTGTCGGCACGGCCATCATCAGGATGGACAGGGTGAACATGCGTTTGCGGCCCAGCAAGTCGCCGAAGTGGGCCATGACGATGCCGCCCAGCGGACGCACGACGTAGCCGGCGGCGAAGATGCCGAAGGTTTGCAGCAAGCGCAGCCATTCCGGCATTTCCGGCGGGAAGAACAACTGGCCGATGGCGTTGGCAAAGAAGACGAAGATGATGAAATCGTAGAATTCCAGCGCGCCACCGAGGGCGGCCAGCGACAGGGTTTTATAGTCTTGTTGGGTGAGGGGACGCGTTGCGGCGTTGCTTGCGGCGGTGTCGGAAGTAGGCATGTGTCTCGTTCTTGTGTGTTATCGGAGATTGCCAGATCTAGCATACGCATTTCCGCCGCGTGAGTAAATGCTGTGACAGGCGCGCGCGTAGGGGGAGCCGCCTCAGCTGTGCTTAATACAACGCCGCTATCATCGGCGTTGACTTCATTGGAAAGGACACAGTATGCATATCATGATCGTGGGCGCCAGCCGGGGCCTGGGACGCGCGCTGGTGGACGGCTTGCTCGCTGACGGACATGCCGTCATCGGCGTATCGCGCCAGCAACCTGCCGACTTGCCCGCAGGCCAGGGGACGCAACTGCAATGGATCGCGGCGGACCTGGCGGCGCCCGCGGAGGCCGTCGAACGCATCGCGCGTGCAGCGCCCGCCGCGCTGGACGCGGTGATCTATAACCTGGGCATGTGGGAAGAAAAAGCGTTCAGCGACGAGTATGCTTTTCTCGGCGATGCGGACGATGCCATCGTGGACATGGTCAATACCAATATTACGGCGACGATATTGCTGCTCAAGCGCCTCGTGCCCCGCTTGCTGGCCAGCAGCAAGCCGCAACTGATACTCACGGGCTCGACGTCCGGCCTGCGCCAGAGCGGCCGCCCGGAAGTGACGTTCAGCGCGTCGAAATTCGCCCTGAACGGCATCGCCGATGCCTTGCGCGAAGGTTTCCGCGAACAGGGGCTGGCCGTGACGGCGCTGCAGCTGGGCTACTTGAATACCTACGACGGCTTGTCCGTGCCGCTGGCGGACGCTGCCGCGCGGGGCGAGGGCGAGCTGATACCCGTGCATGATGTCGTCGCCGTCGTGCGCACCTTGCTGAGCCTGTCGAATGCCTCGTTCGTGCGCGAACTGGTGATGCCGGCGCTGCGCGACGAGCGTTTCTGACTCTTAAGCGTCCTTGCCGTAGACCTCGGACCAGCCGAGATGCTCTTCCAGCCACTCGTCCACTTCCGAGCTATCCATGTGCATCAGGGCGGCGCCCAGCCGCAGCTTGCCCTTGGCCAGGGCCAGCACGGCGAACACGGATTCCAGCATGACGGGGTCGAGCTGGCCCTGCAAGTCGCGTGCGGCGATGGCGGGCAGTTGCGCCCAGGCATCGCGGTAGCTGTCGGCCAGCCAGTCCGGCAGAGGCGGATTGTGCTGGCGGTGGCGCTCGATTTCAATCAGGGCGATGAGCGCATAGAAATCTTCCTCGCGCGACTCGGCGCCGCCCAGCATGGCGACGAGCTGGGGCACGGCCGCATACGAGGCGACGCCCACGTCGCCCTGGTGGTGCAACTCTTCCCATAGCTCATGCCACACGTCTTCGCCCGCCTGCATGGCCTTGAGCGCCTCGGCCACGTCGTAAGGTACGCGGTAGCCGCCTTCCAGGGTGGGCCAGAGGGGATCGTCGAGTGATAACAGCATGGTTTTCCTTGATGGGACAGCTCGGCTGAGCAAACGCGCACTATACAAGCACCCGGCGCACGCAGCGCGCATAGCCGTCAAACTCGCGCGCGTTCTGATAGGCGACGCCCGTGTCAAAGTCCTTGCACCAGGCTTCGTCCTCGATGTCGCCCAATTCGCTCGACCAGTACCAGTTTGGCCGGAACGCATCTTTCAATGTCGCATACAGCAAGGTCTGCTCGCGCCGATCCGGCAAGCTGTGGCCCAGGCTGGCGGCCCAGTCTGATGCGGCTTGCCATGACTGGTACTCCAGTTCGCACTTTTCCGGCTGCAACAGCAGATGGTAATCGGGCGCGCCATCCGTGCCGAGGATCAGCCCGGCATAGCGTTCGCCCTGCCGCAAAGGGACGGGCGCGGCGGCCGATGGCGGCAGCGCCACCCGGCGCACGGCGCAGGCGCGGCCCGAGTAGGTCTTGCGAAAGTTGTACTGGGTGCCGTTATCGAAATCGTGGCTCCAGGCCATGCGGGGCAGGATGGCGTCCGCTTCCGACGACCAGTACCAGGCGTCCGGGAAGACATGGCGCAAGTTGGCGTGCAGCAGGGCCAATTCGTTGCGCGTCGGCAGGCAGGCATCGCGTGCCGCGGCCCAGTCGAGCGCGGCTTGCCAGGGCAGGGCATCGGCTTCGCCGGGCAGCAGGAACAGCCTGTAGCCGGCGCCGCCAGCGTGGCCAGGCATGATGCCCGCGTAGCGCTCGCCGTCAATGGCGTCCTGGTGGTTATGGCTGGCGCGCATACGCAAACATATGTTGTACATACTCGGCCTTGCCAAGCGGCACGCCGTTATGGCGCAGGATGTTATACGCCGTCACCAGGTGAAAATAGAACTGCGGCGTGGCCCAGTTGAGCGCGTATTCCTGGCCCGCCATGTCGAAGGTCAGTCCACCGGCCAGGGTGATCGACACTGGCTGCTGCGCGCCAGCGTCGATGGCTGCACGGTCCGCCGAAGCGAGCATCGCCAGGGTGTCGTCGATCAGCACCTTGGCTTGCAACATGTTGGCGGGCGTGGCGAGCCGGGGCAGCGCTTGCTGTGTCAGCCGGCACACGGCTTCCTGCGCCTGGGTACACGTGAATTCCACCTGGCGCGCCAGAGTGTGCATATCGGGCGCCAGCCGCGCGTCGAGCAGATTTTGGGGATCGAAACCCAGCGTCTGGGCGCGTTCCTCGCTTTTATTTAACAGCGTCGTCAGGGAGCGCAGCATCTGTGCAAAGCAGGGGATGGTAATGGCGTAGACCGACATGCATATTCCTCAAGTAATGATATTGACAGGGAGTGGAAAGGCGCCCGGCCTTGACGGTTGCCCCAGTACGCCAGGGCAATGGTCGAACCAGCCGTCGTCTTCTTCCTGTGCAATAAAGGCCGCGATCAGCGCCTGATGCGCCGGTGGCGTGGTGACCAGCACGGTGTTGAAGCAGGTGATGGTCGAGGCGCTGGGCGTGCCGGCGCCGTTGGCGATACCGACGAGAAATTCTCCAGCCCAGTCGGGCAGGCTGGCGATCAGGCGCGGCAGTTCGTGTAGTAGTGCCGTGCAATACACTGTTTCACCGAAGCGCCAGGCGGCGCGGTTGGCCGTCTGATAGGCGCCGTAGTCGTGCTCGGCCTGCACAGATTGAAAAATGGCCAGTGCGTATTGCGCGCCTTCCGCGCCCGTCAGCGCATCGAGCATGGCGCAGTAGCGCTGGAAGCGCCGATGGGCCTCATCGGGCGGCGTGGAGGTATCGTCATCCTGGACGATGTTACCCACAATTAAAAGTTCGGCTTTCCAGAGTTCAAAGGCGGTTGGCATGGCTGTGACTGGCGAGAGTGGCGGCGGCCATTATTATGCCTCGCTCATTGGTGTTTCAGCGTGTTAATTGAACATGTTACAGTCCGCCACTGCCGCCAGCCTGGCGCGGCTTTGCCTGGATCAATGACCGATGCCAACCTGGACTTCCCCGCCGCAACTCGTCGCCCTTGCCGCCTTTTATGCGCAGGCGCAAGCCCATCCGGAAACGCTCAGTGATGCTGTCTTCCTGGAAAATGTGAAAAACGCCCACTGGCCCACCAATTGCTGGAATTATGCGGAAGCGTCGTTCGCCATCATCGCGCCTGCCTGCCTGCTGCGTCCGCATCTGACCGCCGAGCTGATCATCTTGCCCATCGACGCCATGATCGCGGGCGGCCTGGAAGATGCGGGGCAAGTCATCGCGATTGGCCTGGCCTGCGCCACGCGCGACGCGCCGTATGTGGCGGTGAGCGAGGAAGGCAAGCGCTGGCTGACGCAGGTGTGGCCGACCTTGGGCGAGATGGCCGGGGCGGTGTTCCGAGCCAGGCTGCAAGCGGCGCTGGCCGATGAAGATTGATGTAAATATAAACTGAAAGGTGTACCCATGATTGCAGGAAATTTCTTCCCTCCCGACTATAAAACTTTTCCTTTCGAGCAAGGAGACCTGCTGCTTTCCCAAGACGAGGGCGGCAAGTTTTCTGTTTCCAAGGTGTTGAAGATAGATACAGTCGAGGTCGGCCGCGGCGAGGCGATTTACATGGGCGGCAAGGACATCGTGGCAACGGAGGACGATTACCTGCTGATCATCGGCTGTGCATACGGCGAATACGAGTTCGACTCGGCCGAAGAGGCGCAGGCCGCTGCGCTGGAAGGCAGCTGGACGGTCAGGATAGGCCACGCTCCGAATCGCAGTCCGGGCGCGGCGGAGGGGCAGTCATTGATAGGCCATGAAGCTGTTCATGAAAGCGAACTGGAGGGCTACCATCTGTGGAAAGAAGCCTTTGATGCGGGCAAGGCTGGCGTGTTCTGACTTCGGCGTGCCTGTCGTGCGGCGAATACTTCTTCTTGACCAAGGAAACTGGTTTACGTTAGGGTATACGTAACTACTTACATATATCCTGCCAAACATGTCTTCCACCCTGCAAACCTATGGCTCCCTGATGCTGGCCAGCCGCCTGCGCCGTCTTTCCGATCAACTGTATGCCGGCGTCGATACCAGCTATCTGGCGGCCGGTGTCGAGCTGACGTCGCGCTGTTTCCCTTTGTTATTGCTGCTGCGCGACAATGGCCCGACGGCGATCACGGCCCTGGCCGCGCAGATCGGGCAGACGCACCCTGTGGTGGTGCAGCTGGGGCGCAAGCTGCTTGATGCGGGCGTGGTGGCGGAGATGCCGGACGCCAAGGATGAACGGCGCCGCCTGCTGGCGCTGTCCGACGCCGGGCAAGCCTTGCTGCGCAACATGGCGCCCCTGTGGGACGATGTGCGCGCGGCCGTCGATGTGGTGTTCGAGCAGGGCGCGCCGCAGCTGATGGCCAGCCTGGACCGGGCCGAGGCGCGCCTGCAATCGCAGGGATTCGGCGAGACGATCGCCGCCTGCCGGCGCCAGCGCGAGCGGGCTGCCGTGGAGATCATCGATTACGCGGCGCAGTATGGAGCAGATTTCAAGCGCCTGAATATCGAATGGCTGGAACGCTATTTCTATGTCGAGGCGCTGGACGACAAGGTGCTGTCCGATCCGCAACGTTCGATCCTCGACGACGGCGGGCAGATTTTCCTGGCGCGTTTGGACGGCAAGATCGTCGGCACTTGCGCCCTCATCCGCGCCGGCGATGGCAGTATCGAGCTGTCGAAGATGGCCGTCACGCCTGAATGCCAGGGCCTGGGCATCGCGCGCCGGCTGATCGAACGGGCTTTCGACGCCTTCGAGGCCAGCGGCGCGCAACGGCTGTTCCTGGAGTCGAACAGCAAGCTGGCGCCCGCCATCCGCCTGTATGAAAGCAGCGGCTTTACCCACGTGGAGCGGCCCGCCGGCGACGCCCATTACCAGCGTGCCGACGTCTACATGGAGTGGCAGGGCAGGTAGCACACGCCAGGGCGCCACGCGGTGCTCCCCATCGGCCGTCTCCCGCGTTACAATACGCGCACCCATAACGGAACCCAGGTTCCACTATTTCGAGACGCCGACGCCGCATGCCTTCCTTCCCGATGCCCTTCCCGCAGTTGATCGTTCCACCCGAGCCCACCCAGGCGCGCAGCAAGCTGGCCTTCGAGCGCCTGCTGCTGGTGGGTGAGCAGTTGTTGGCGGAAAACCGTTTCGATGAAATCGGCGTGGCTGACCTGGCCAAGCTGGCGGAAACCTCGGTGGGCACGTTTTACCGTTTATTGGGCGACAAGGACACCCTGAGCCGCTTGCTGCTGCAGCGCTTTTTTTCCGACATGGTGGAAAAGGTCGAAACCCTGACGGAGCTGCGCCAGTGGGAAGGGCGCAGCCTGGAAGAGTTCATCCGCGCCATGGTGGCCATGTTCGTGGCCGTCAACATGGGCCGGCGCGGCGTGTTGCGGGCCTTGATCACCCGTTGCTCGCAGGATGCGCAATTCCGCGACAAGGTGCACCAGATCAACCATCTGATTTCGCAGCGCACGGTCGCCGTGCTGGCCAGCAAGTCGTCCAGCATCCGCCACCCGAATCCCACGCAGGCGATGATGGTGGTGCCGCCCGTGCTGCTGGGCATCCTGAACCAGCACGTGTTGTCGGGCTCGCTATCCTTTTTATCGGCCGCCGCGCTGGAAGATGAGCTGGTGCGTGTTGCTTTAAATTACCTGACTTGAGATATTTAGCGATTTAACTTGAAATCGGAATTCGGATTCCGTATTATGTTTTCCAACAGCAGGAAAATATATTCCTGCACCTGAACACAAAGCATGTTCAACAGCAAGGAGACAGAATGCGGCGTCACACGACATCCGATGTTCCATTGCATTACCTCGACCTCGGTCCCGGCACAGAGACAGGGCAGGGCGATCCCGTGTTTTTGTTGCACGGCCTCGGTTCCTGCGCCGAAGACTGGCGCCCGCAAATCGACGCCCTCAGTCTTTCGCATCGCCTCATCGTGCCAGACCTGCGTGGCCATGGCGCCAGTCCCGCGCCAAACGGCGACTGGCAGATCGGCGACTTCGCCAACGATCTCTTCAACCTGATGGACCAATTAGACGTGCCGCGCGCGCACATCGTCGGCTTTTCCCTGGGCGGCATGGTGGGCCTGGAAATGGCCAACCGCGCCCCCGGCCGCGTGGCCAGCTTGTGCCTGATCAATTCCCAGCCGTTCCAGGGCAGCAAGCCGGCTTCACTGCTGTTTGCCTACTGGCTGCGGCGCACGGTGATCGCCACCTTCGGCCTGAAAGCCATGGGCAAGATCATCGGCAAGAAACTGTTTCCCGATCCTGCCCAGCAAGCCCTCGTCGAGCGCTTTGCCACGCAGATGGCGGGTATGGACAAGCGCGCCTATCTGGCCGCGCTGGACGCCATTTTCCACTGGGATATCGACATTCATTTCCAGGCCCTGGCCATGCCCGTCTTCATCATGGCGGCGGACCAGGATTACACGCCCGTCGCCAGCAAGCGGGCCTTTGCCGCACAGTTTCAGCAGTGCGAGATCGAGATCATCGCGAACTCGCGCCACGCCACGCCCCTGGACCAGGCGCAGCGTGTGAATACCTTGTTGCAGTCCTTCCTTACTCTACATTCAAAATAAACAGGCCACTCGCCGCACGGGCAGGGGGCCGGGAAACAGTCATCGCAGGGCAGGTGCTCGCATTGCGCGCGCGGGTACCGTTACGTCTTGCGATTCTGGAATCCGGCCGTCTTCCCTGGCGGTAAGCAAGCCTGACATTGGAGACGCTATGAAACTTGCTTTGAAATTGATGCCCGCCGCCCTTGCCGTTGCCGGTGCCTTCAGCTTTTCCACCCAGGTCCTGGCACAGGAGGCCGCCACGTCTGGCGCCGCCAGCGCCCAAAGCGCCAGCGAGGCCAGCGATGCGAAAGAACGCATGGAAACCGTCACCGTTTCCGCCCGCCGCCGCGAAGAGCGGCTGCAGGACGTGCCGCTGGCCGTCACGGCGTTTTCCGCCAAGGCCCTGGAACGGGCGAATATCCAGAACCTGGCCGACTTGCAGGAGCGCGTGCCGAACCTGACCGTGTATGCCTCGCGCGGCACGAACACTACCCTGACAGCCTTCATTCGCGGCGTGGGCCAGGCCGACCCGGTCTGGGGCGTGGACCCGGGCGTGGGCATATATTTTGACGATGTCTACATGGCCCGTCCGCAAGGCGCCCTGCTCGACGTGTTCGACGTGCAGCGCATCGAAGTGCTGCGCGGCCCGCAAGGCACCCTGTACGGCAAGAACACCATCGGCGGCGCCATCAAGTATATTTCGCGTCCTCTGGCGAAGGAAAACGGCGCCTCGGCGGAAGTGGGCATCGGCAACTACAACCAGCGCAACTTCAAGGCCGCCTTTAACCTGGCCAACGAGAACGGTACCTGGCGCGCGCGCCTGGCAGCTGCCAAGCTGGACCGCGACGGTTTCGGCCGCAACACCTTCAATGGCGAACAGGTCAGCGACCAGGACAGCACGGCCGCGCGCCTGTCCGTCGGCTATTTTCCGCAGGACATCCCGCTCACCGTCGTGCTGAGCCTGGACGCCACGGACGACAAATCGGGCGTGCGCGGTTTCCAGCGCATGGGCGTGAGCGCCTTCGATCCGCTCAAGCGGCCGGCCAGCACGGATGCCTATGACATCCAGAGCGGCATGCCTGGCAACAACTTCACGCACAACCGGGGCGGTTCGCTGGTGGCCAATTACACCTTGTCGAATGACTGGTCCGTCAAAGTGATCGGCGCCAAGCGGCGCAGCACGTCCGAGCAAACCATCGACTTCGACGGCTTGCCGCTGCCCATCGCCGACGTGTTCGGCGACTCGCGTGACGAACAGAAGAGCCTGGAATTGCAGGCCTCGTACAGCGGCGATTACGGCGCCGGCGTGATCGGCCTGTACCGCTTCGAAGGCACGGCCGGCGGCGGCATCTACAACAATTTCCTGGGGCGCCAGTTCACGGCCGCCGTCAGCACGGTGGAGACGGACAGCACGGCGCTGTACACGGACTGGACCTGGCCGCTGGGCAAGGTGTGGAGCATCAATGCGGGCTTGCGCCACACGCGCGAGGAAAAGCGCGCCATCGTGCTCAACCGCGCCTTTGCCGACGTGGGCTTTACGCGGCCTATCCAGACGGCGGCCGACTTCGACAAGTCCTTGTCGGTCAGCAATACCTCGCCGAAACTGTCCGTGCGCTACGAAGCGTCGAAGACGACGAATTTCTACAGCAACCTGTCGCGCGGTTTCAAGTCGGGTGGCTACAACGTGCGCGCCAACAACCTGGTGGTGCCAGATTCGGCGCGGCCGTACAAGGATGAAAAACTTGATGCGCTGGAAGTGGGCATGAAGTACGCGGCGCCGGACGACACGTTTGATGCCAACGTGGCCCTGTTCTACAACCGCTACAAGGATATCCAGTTGTCCGTGTTCACCAGCTATGTGCAGCCGGGCGGCGTGCCGGGCTTCTATGGCGACTTCACGAATGCGGGCAAGGCCACCGTCAAAGGCGCCGAGTTCGAATTCTCGTGGCGTCCCAACCGCCAGTGGGAAGTCAACGGCTTCCTCGCCCTGCTGAGCGCCGGCTATGACGAGTTCATGAGCGGCGGCAAGAATATCGCGGATACGCAAAAGTTCAGCAATACGCCGGCCCGGCAAGTGGGCTTGAACCTGACGCGCACGGACCGCGACGTGTTCGGCGGCGCGCTGCGCAGCATGGTCGGCTACGGCTACCGCAGCAAGGTGTATCCGACCACGGACTTGAGCGAAACCCTGGCGCAGGGCGGCTACAGCATCTGGACGGCTGGCGTCGTGTGGGAAGCGCCGAAGAACTGGACCTTCAGCTTGCATGGCAGCAACCTGGGTAATAAACGCTACCGTACGGATGGCTACAACATTCCCGCCGTGTTCATCCTCGACGGTTTCTATGGTCCGCCACGCCAGATCATCGCCAAGGCTGGCTACAAATTTTAAGAAGTTGTAGAAGTGCCGGCTTGACGGGCGTCAAGCCGGTTGGTTGTCGCTGTTTTCGTCGTGAATAATAATCAGGAGACTGGCATGGCACATCTGAATCAACAACTGCGTCATTTATTATCTGCACTGATCACCGCCTGCGGCTTGCTGGCCGCGCTGCCGGCTGCTGCCGGGCAGTGGGATTTCGGCCTGTACGCGAGCCTGTGGGGTACGCGTGAATACCAGGTCTGGCTACCGAGCAACTACAACGCCAACACGCCGCTGCCCGTCGTGTTGATGCTGCACGGCTGCGGTTCCGAGCCCAACAGCATGGCCGCCGTCAGCCGCTACAACCAGCTGGCCGACAGCGAAAACTTTATTGTTGTCTATCCGCGCCAGAACGCCACGGCCAACCCCATGCGCTGCTGGAATTTCATGTTGCCGCTGAACCAGGAGCGGGGCACGGGCGAACCGGCCGTGCTGATGGGCATCTTGAACAAGGTCAAGAATAAATATGCGGTGCAGGACAGCCGCGTGTATGTGACGGGCATCTCGGCCGGCGGCGCCATGGCTTCCATCATGGCCGCCTGTTATTCCGATGTGTTCGCCGCCGTGATGGTGCATTCGGGCGGCATGTACAAGGGCGCCACCGGCATGATCACGGCCGCCGATTCGCTGTTCAACGGCAGTTCGTTCGACCCGAAAGTACGGGGCAAGGATGCCTGGCGCTGCTCCGGTTCGCCGCGCCGCCTGATGCCGACAATGGTGTTCCATGGCACCTCGGACATCGTCGTCAATCCCGTCAACGGCGAGCAAACCATCGAACAATTCCTGCAGACCAGCGATTATGGCGACGATGGCCTCGACAATGACAGCGTGCGCTACCGTGCCGACAGCATCGTGCGCCAGACGGTGCCGTACGGCCGCAGCTATTCCATCGACACGTATCTGCACAACGGCGCCGTCATTGCGCAAAAGTACACGGTGGAAGGCATGAACCACGCGTGGAGCGGCGGTCCTCCCGGCTGGCCGTTCAGCGATGAGCTGGGTCCGGACGCCACCGTGATCAGCTGGAATTTCTTCAAGAATTACCAGCGCTGATGGGTTGAGAAACTTGCAGCTTGTACAATGGGGCGCAGCGATTGCGCCCCATTGTGCCGCTCAAGGCCCGTCCTGCTGGCCAAGCGGCAAAGGTTGACGGAAGTTATGGGAACCTTGTCGGGTTCTTACTAAATATCAAGTATTTCCTTGCCATCCCATGGCATTGTCGGTTCTCCAGCTTGATGAGATGCAAGCGCGCATGAGGAGAATGCCATGGACGGTGACGAGTCGATATCGGGTGCCCAGCGTCCGCTGCGCCTGCGCTTGGGGGGCTCGCCCAAGGTGCCCGCCGGTGTGCTGATACCGCAGCGCATCGCCGGCAGCGAGGCCATCTGTGGTGGCATCGAATACCGCGTGCTGTGCGTCTCGACGCATGCGGACTTGCCGCTGAATAGTTTGATCGCCTTGCCCGCCGCTATCGATATCGTTACCGACCAGGGGCAGCTGCGCAGTATTTGCGGCATCGTCGCGCAAGCGAGCGCCGGTGACAGCGATGGCGCGCTGGCCAGCTACCAGCTGGTGCTGACGGACGCCTTCGCCATCATGGAAAAGCGCTGCAATACGCGCGTCTTCCGGCGCCTGACGGATATCGAGATCGTCAAGACCCTGCTCGACGAATGGATACGCAGCAATACCGTGCTGGCGCACGCCTTCCAGTATGCGTTTGCCGATTTCTTCGAAGCGCAGGCATACCCGCAGCGCGAATTTGTCATGCAGCACAATGAGTCCGATGCGGCCTTTGTGCGGCGCCTGCTCAAGCGCAGCGGCGTAGCCTGGTTTTTTCGTGCGGAGGGCAATACGGATGCACATGCCGAGCCGGCGCATACCCTGGTGCTGTTCAACCATGCCGACGGCTTGCGGAAAAACATGGCGGACACCGTGCGCTATCACGCGGACCGGGCAACCGAACAGCGCGACACCCTGACGTCGTGGAGCGAAGTGCGCAAGCTGCAGGCGGGCAAGGTGACGCGCCATAGCTGGAATGAGGAACACCCGCGCGCGCGGCCGTTCATGACTGCCGATGCCTTGGGGCGGGGGCAGCAAGGCATGCATGGCAATGCCATTGCCGCCACCCTCGATGATTACCGCGTGCTGCCGCCGCGCGCGGGCGCGGATCATGAGGCTTTGTGCCAGCTGGGCATGCTGGCCATGCAGCAGCACGATTACGAGAGCCATTGCTTTCACGCCGAAGGCAGCGTGCGCGACCTGTGCCCAGGCGAGTACTTCAGCCTGGCCGAGCATCCCGATATCGACGCCTTGCCAGTGGCCGAGCGCGATTTTGTCGTCACGTCGCTGCAGGTGGCGGCGCAAAATAATCTACCCAGGGAACTTGCCGCCAGGGTGGCGCGTTTGTTTGCGCGTAACCGTTGGCTGGCCGATGAGGCATCGCTGCCGCAGCGCGAACTGACGGCGGCGGTGGACGATGGCCCCTTGCGCATGCATATTGAACTGGCTGCCGTGCGGCGCGGCGTGCCCATCGTTCCAGCATACGATGCGCGCATCGACCTGCCGCCAGTTCCCATGCAAAGCGCCGTGGTGGTGGGGCCGACGAATGAGGAAGTCCATTGCGACGCGATGGGCCGGGTCAAGGTGCGCTTTCCCGCCACGCGCACGCTGGATCACGAGCATGCAGGCGGCACGGGCGCCTCCGACACGGATGCCGATTCGGCCTGGGTGCGCGTCGCGTCGAGCTGGGCGGGTAACGGTCCCGGCAGCATGCTGCAATGCGGCTATTTGGGCTTGCCCCGCGTGGGCAGCGAAGTCTTGCTGGCCTTTCTCGGTGGCGATCCGGACCGGCCCATTATCGTGGGCCAGTTGTACAACCACAACGCGCAGCCGGCTGCCTTGAGCAAGGCAGGCGACTTGCCCGGCAACCGTTATTTGTCCGGCATGAAGAGCCGCGAAATCAAGGGCACGCGTGGCAACCAGCTGCGCTTTGATGATGTCCACGGACAAATCAACACCCAGCTTGCCAGCGATCACGGTTCCACCCAGCTCAACCTGGGCTGGCTGACGCAGGATCGGCGCAATGGCCAGGGCGATGCGCGGGGCGAGGGCGCTGAATTGCGCACCGACGAGCAGTTGGCGATGCGGGCGGGCAAGGGCATGCTGATTTCCGCCTGGAAGCGCCTGAACGGCGATGGCGGCCACATGGCGCGCAGCGAATATCTGGGCTTGATGGAAAACTGCCTGGAATTGTTTCGTTCGCTGGGCAGCTATGCGGCGACGCATCAGGCACTGGAACAGGAAGATCACGCGCAGCAGGAGTTGCAGCACAGCTTGAAAGGCTGGGAAGGCGGCAGCAATACGGCGCCCCGTGCCGAGCTGGGTGGGGCGGCGGCGATAGCCGTCACGGCGCCCGCCGGCATCAGCTTTGCCAGTTCGAAGGCTATCGTCAGCTACGCCGCCGGCAGCATCGATACCGTGGCGCAGCAGCACCTGCAGGCGGTGGCTGGCCAGCGCTACAGCGTGAATGCGGGCAAGGGTATCTCGCTGTTTTCCCACGCGGACGGCATCCGCGCCATCGCCCACCATGGCAAGTTCCTGCTGCAAAGCCAGCATGACGACATGGAACTCAATGCGGCGAAAAACCTGAAGCTGACGGCCAGCGAAGGCAAGGTGATTGGCATGGCCGATGAAATCGTGTTGATTTCCAAGCACGGCGCTTTCATCCGCATCGCCGACGGCATCACCTTCGGCAGCAAGTCGCCGCTGCAGTTCAATGCGCCCAACTTTGTCTTCAACGACCCGCAAAGCATGGCAGTGCAAATGCCAAGCTTTGCCGAAGGCAAGGCCGATCAGCAATTCATCTTTCAGTACGCGGGCGACGACAGTGCCGTCGATGGCGTGCCGCCAGCACCGCAGCTGGCGCCGCAGGCGCACTTTTCCGTGAATCTGGGCGATGGTTCGGCGGCCGATGGGCGCAGCGATGGGGGAGGCAAGACAGAGGTGCTGGAGCGCGCAACGATGCATCTGGCCGCCATCGAAGTATTCAACAACAAGGATTGATGAGGCCAGGAGAGTGCGATGGGCAGCTATCCGAAAGTACCGTACGTCGTGGGTGAGGACGTGGCGATCCTGCATTGCGAACGCAGCGTGTGCAAAAAGGTCCAGATACGCCGCAACCTGCCGGGCAATATCATCGTCATCCATGGCGTCAACGATGTGGGCGTCAGCTACAAGGCGGTGGAACATGGCTTGTGCGAAGGCTTGACGCAAAGGCTGGGGCGCGGCTTTACGCCAGCTTCTTACCGCATGCCCGTGGCAGCGGACAAGGACAGGCTGGAAGACGATCCCGACGCCGTATTCTTCAAGCGCACGATCGCCAAGGACACCGATAGCCCCGTGATTCCGTTTTACTGGGACTACCGTGAAGTCGAAGGTAAGACGAGTACCGTCAACGGCCAGTTCGTTGACCGTTACGGTAACCGCCTCGACAAGGACCTGTCCAAGGAAGGAGGTCCTTTCGGCAACGCCACCAGCAGCTTGCCCGACATGTGGCGTCCGGGAATCTATGCGCCAGCCGATCCCATGGGGGATGCCTTGCGGCCACTGAGGACGGCGCCCGGACGCATGTATATGGTGCTTGCGGCTCAGCGGCTGGCCGCGCTCATTTCCATGATCCGCGATTACGATGCGGATGATACCGTCAGCATCGTTGCGCATAGCCAGGGTTGCCTGCTGTCGCTGCTGGCGCAAGCCATGTTGATGGAGAAGGGGCTGGCGCCAGCCGATAATTTGATACTCACGCATCCGCCGTACAGCCTGGTGGACAGCCTGCCTCTGTTGATGCGAGGCGCTGCCTGGTTCGATGGCGGTGAGGATGCGGCGATGAAGCCCTATTACCATTTGCTCAGTGGTGCGCAGACGCTGGGTGCGCGTCTGAAGACCTTGGTGAATATAGTTGCCGGGGTGGCGAAGGGTAACGGTCAGCCCTGCATGCCGCCGTTTGCCGATCTGAAGAAGGACGAACATCGCGGCATGGTTGGCAGCCGCTGGCAAGGCGCTGATGACCGCGACAATCGCCGCAAGGTCTATCTGTATTTTTGCCCTGAAGATATGACGGTGGCGCTGGATAATATCCAGGGCATAGGATGGGATGGCGTGCCCGATTATGCCTCGGGAAGTGAATTGATAGAAGAAGAGGAGACATCCAGTCTTGATGGGTACAGTATCTCCTCCGGACATACCAAGATGGTGGAGCACAAGCAGGTACGCGGCGCGCTGGCGGAACTGGGCAACAGGTTTTATCAGCGGGTATTCAGCAACAAGACCAGACTGGATCCGGCTACGGGAAAGACCACGGTGTCGTTGGTTGGAAAACCGCCGCCTTTTGATTTTCCACTAAGGCTCATTACAGAAAGCGAACAGTCCCATGTGGAGGTTTCCTTGCGTAGTCATCGTGCGCTACACAAGGCGTTGGCGTGGCCTGTCAATACCAGGTTGAGCAAGGTGGAACAGCGCAATGGCGTACGCACCATCACTGGCGAAGCGTTGAAACAACCGGTACCGGCCGACTTGCGTGGCACCTCGCAAATTGATCCCGCCAATATTCCCACAACGTCCATGATGCGAAACCGTAAACCTGAAGATCAGGGACCTGTGGAAGAAGTCGATCCCTGCGATGCGTCGGTAGCACCGACCAGCGGAAGCGGCATGCAGATACGCAGCGAATATCGTCCTGACCCGGGAGGTTATCAAAAGTTTCCCGAAAGGGAAGAATATCTTAGTCAACGAGAGTTGGCATTGATGACGGCAAGCTACAACAAGGAAAAAGGACTGCACGAGAAAGACAAGCGGGATCAACGCGAAGTTGTTTCCGCGAAACGCTACCCAGACAGCAAGGTCGTGGCACAGATTCAGGAAAGCCCGAATGAGTCACGCTTGCGCTGGCAACGTGAAGTGAGTCCAAGATCTTTCCATAGTTCCATCATCGGCAGCGCGAAGAATCACAGCCAGGTGACGGCGTATGACGTGGCCATAGGCAGTGGCAAGGCGTCGTCAGATCCGCAGTTTTATGCATATCTGTGTGCGGTGGCGGATTGGCGAGTGAAGATTCTGAAGAAAGGTGAGCAACCGAGAGACGGAATACTATTAATGCATCGATTTCGTGCTTTGTATTCTTCTTATCTGGATGTTGAGCCAGCATGGCGGCAATCAATTATTGAAGGGAATATTGGCTATTACAACAGCGGAAGTTTGCCTGCAGGACTTCCATTACTGTCGGGCGCTTTATGGAAGATAGTCGTATCGCAAACAAAAAATATGAAAATAGTGGCCGAAAAAAAGATAAGTAGCGTGTCCAAGACGCATCGATAACAGATTATTTGAACTGACTGTGCTTCCTTCGGAATTGCTGACTCAAAAGGTGAGAACTATGATGATGCTTCGTTGGTTGGGGATATCGATAGTTGTTGTAATTCTATTTGCTGGCTGGTTATGGCTAGGCGCCGCATCTAAGAGTCAGGCACGTGAAATTGCGTCACAGTTGCAGGCGCAACAGAAAAAGCTGCCTTTGGAATTAGGACGAGAGTATGTGCTGGAAGTGATCGGATTTGGCGTGACGTTGGATAAATATCGGCAGGGTAAATTGTGGGAATCCTTACAAAAGGGAAGTGCTTATACCAGCATACGTGAGCAGGATCCGACGAAGTATCCGTGGAAAGGGATGGATAAGGATGGGCAAGGGGGAGGCCGAGCCTGCGACGCATTGGAAAACGGCGTTAATTTCACGCCCATGTATTGGGGCTTGCCATCGTTTTATGCTGGTTCTCCCATTCTTGATCCTGATGAGCAGCCCAGTTTGTACGAGCCGATGGCCGGACTGGTAGCAGGTGCATCGACAATTGGTCTGCCGGCACATTTATTTTCCATAGGACCTTGGAAACTGGATGAGAGACCGGATCGCTTGTTGATTGAAGTCTTTGAATTTTTCGACCAACATCCAGAGCTGCCTTATGTTGTTGTACATTCCGAAGATAGTTTGGGTACGCGCGATGGAGGTCGCAAGCCGGGTGATGCAATGAAACTAAAGGATGGCTATTACGTCCCCGAGATGCCCGATACCACCGCCGTGTTTGTGTTGGCGCGCCGCGAAAGAATAGATCCTTTGCGTCCTTACGTATGGGAGGATCCCGAGAATAAGTTTGTACAGGGGCAATTCAAGGCCATGTATTACGATTTGAAGAGTTCATTGGCCAGGCCAGTCAAATCAATATGGTCCAGTTTTAGCATGTCTCGTCAACCCACCGTCGCCGAATGGCTCACGGCTGCTGCCGCCTTCGCCCAGCGGCCCGATATCCGCGGGGCGGGCTTGCATACTTTCGACAAACTCAACCACTGGGAAAATCGTCCCCCGCGTGACTGGAAACCGACGCCTTGGTTTCCCATTCCGTGGAACCGGGAACAGATGGAAACCTTTGACCGTTTGCCCTCGTTCGGTTTCGTGCATCGGCCCGTGTTTGTCAAATTTGCGGATGAAGAGGGCAAGCCCGTCACGCGGCGTGACCAGCGCCAGAAGATGTTCAATGCAGGCTGGCAGCAGGCGCTGCAGACCTTGCCGGAAGCAGAGCGCGGCAAGGGGGCGGCGCGCATCGTGGCAGGGACGGGAAACCAGCCCGAGCAGTTACTGATGTTGGAAAGCATGCTGCACGACTACGCGTCACAGGGTGGACCGGAAATCGACAGCAGCAAGAGCGCGCAGTTCATCAATACCGACCATCGCCTGGGCAATACCGGTGCGGCGACCTGGTTCATGCAGATGGCCATTGGCGTGATGGGCAGCTATCGCGATGGCGGCGCCAGTGCGGCGATCAATCTGCGCGACAATAATGAAGCGAGCATCATCTTCATCACGCCGCCATCGGACACCAAACGCCGGCAGCAGGATGCCAATGGCGATATCTTCCGCAGCCGCGTCACGCCGGCCGTCGATCCGGCCAACTACGCGGCGCCATCGGTGGAAGCCATCCTGGAAAGCTCGGCGGGCAGGTAGAACGGGAGGCAGCATGCGCAAAGTCATCCGTTTGGGCGACGCCACGTCGCATGGCGGCAAGGTGCTCAGTTGTGCCGCCACGCATTGTACGGTCAACGGGATTCCTGTCGCCTGCGTCGGGGATTTGTGCAGCTGCCCCATCAAGGGACATCAGGGCTGCAAGATTGCCAGCGGCTCGTCCCGGCACAGCATCAACGGCATTGCCATCGCCTTCGAAGGCGATACCACCACCTGTGGCGCCAAGTTGCTCGCTGGCGGCGCCACCTTGCGCACCTCCTGACGCCGCGTTCGCCTGCCATTTCCCGGTAACTATATAATCTGCGCTTGGGCGATACCCGCCCTGGACTCAGATTGAAGGAATGCCATGCCAGGTTATTTCGTGCGCCCCTTGGCGCTGTGTGTAGTGTCGGCCATGTGCCTCTCTGCCAGTGCCGCCGAGGCGGTGGCGGTGGATGCGCAGCAGCGCGCGTCCTTGCTGGAATTTTATGCGCAGCAATATCCGGGCGAGCCGGCTGCACGCACCGTGTTCGAGAGCGTGCCCGTGGTCGGTGGCCGTGGCAGCGAAGTGGTGGGCAGCGTGGAAACGTCGCCGTATCGTGGACATGGCGCGCTGTGCCGTACGCAGCGTACCAAGTTCGTGCTGCACGGCGAGGGCAAGCAGGCGCGCTGGCAGGAGGCGGGCATGGAGTATTACGCCTGGCTCGACCGTGGCACCTGCCGCGCGGTGGCCGAACCCGTGCGCATGCTGCAGCGCGTTCCCGATGTCGAGCTGGAAGGCGTGTTGCTGTATCAGAAGCCGCTGCTGGAGCGGGCGCGATTATTGATGGCGGGTAACACGGCCTGTGCCCCGTTGCGGGCGCTGAAGTTTGCGCTGGCGGCCGTCGACGTGGGCGCCGCCGCACCGCGTGCCGAAGAGCGTTATGCGCTGGTATTCAAGAGCGACCGCGACAGCTACGCCCGCGTCTGGCTGCGCAAGAGCGGCGCCCAGTATGACGCGTGGAATGTGACTTGCCCGCCAGTGCTGTAAGCTGCGCCCCTTCGATTGTTTTTTTGACTGTTGCAACCATGAACGAAAATTCCACTTCCGCCCGCAGCTGGGGCACCATCGTCACGCATAGCGACGAGATGGCCATCATCTACCGCTATGTCGACACTTTCCATGACGATTGGGACCTGTCGTCGCAGCCGGACCGCATCATCATCGCCTGGCGCTA
Source organism: Janthinobacterium lividum (assembly GCF_034424625.1). Classification (NCBI taxonomy): domain Bacteria; kingdom Pseudomonadati; phylum Pseudomonadota; class Betaproteobacteria; order Burkholderiales; family Oxalobacteraceae; genus Janthinobacterium; species Janthinobacterium lividum. Next base: position 1,558,153 of record NZ_CP139976.1, read on the forward strand.
TGAGGACGAGACGGGCATGCCCGCGCCGAACGAGCGCGAGCACATGGAAGAGCTGGAAGCGGCGCTGGCGCCCGTGGTGGAAGAGGAAGGTTTTGCTACGCTGGCGCTGGTGTCGACGGGCGAGAACTTGCGCGAATGGATTTATTACACGCAGTCGGGCGAAGAATTCTTCAATCGCCTGAACACGGCGCTGGCGCCGCGTCCAAAGTTCCCGATTGAAATCCGCAGCGCGGCCGACCCCGCCTGGTCCACGTATGCAGGCTTCATGGCTGCGCTGCCGAAGTAATTACACCAGCGCGGCCGTCACGATGCGCGTGGCGGCCGTGATGATGTCTTGATTCGTGTCCGCTTTTTTCTGTTCGCGCGTGTAGTACACGGCGATCACCAGCGGCGCGCCGCTGGCCGGGTAGGCCACGCCGATATCGTTGACGCTGCCATACGCGCCCGAGCCCGTCTTGTCGGCCACCTGCCAGCCGGCCGGTACGCCGGCGCGGATGCGTTTGTCGCCTGTCGTGTTGCCGCGCATCCAGGCGTCCAGTTGCTGGCGCTGCGGCGCTGGCAAGCTATTTCCCAATAACAATTGCTGCAAGCTGTGCGCCATCGACGCGGGGCTGGCCGTGTCGCGCACTTCGCCGGGGATGGCGCTATTCAATTCCGTTTCCCAGCGTTCCAGCTGGAACACCGTATTGCCGATGCTGCGCGCATAGGCCGTCACGGCTTGCGGCCCGCCTAATAATGTCATCAGGAAATTGGCCGCGCTATTGTCGCTGTACTGCAAGGTGGCGGCGCACAGATCGGCCACGGTCATGCCGTCGGCCAGATGCTTTTCCGTGATGGGCGAATAGGTGACCAGGTCTTTTTTCTCGTAACGCACGTGCTGGTCCAGCAAGCCCGGCTGGCTGACGCTGCGGGCCAGCACGGCGGCCGCCAGCATCGCCTTGAAGGTGCTGGCCAGGGGAAATCGTTCGTCGGCGCGATAGGCAACGCGCAGGTCGCTGCCCTGGCGCCAGGCGGCAACGCCGAGGCGTCCGCCGGCGGCTTTTTCCAGCGCGGCCAGTTGTGTCTGTGCTGCGGCGATGCTGGTGGCGGGCGCGGCAAACAGCAGCGGTGCCGGGCACAGCAGGGCGGCGCCGCCGGCCAGCAGGAGGTTGCGGCGGACGTGGTTCAGGGATTCAGTCATGGTTTGTGGGAGTGTTGGGAGTGGAAAGGGCGGCCAGCAGTTCGCCGATGGCGAGCAGGTTGGCCGGTTTGGTCAAATGGTGGTCGAAGCCGGCCGCGCTCGATTGACTGCGGTCGTTTTCGGCGCCCCAGCCCGTCAATGCCACGAGCACGACGTTGGCGCCGGCCGGTATCCGGCGCAGCGTGCGTGCCACTTCATAGCCGCTCATGCCGGGCAGGCCGATATCGAGGAATATAACGTCTGGCAGGAATTGCGGCACCAAGGCCAGGGCTTGCGCGCCATCGTGGGCCACTTGCGCGGCATGGCCCATCATGTCGAGCACGGCGGCGAGGGTCTCGGCCGCATCGACATTGTCGTCGACCACCAGCACGCGGAAGTGCGGGCCGCCGGTGGTGTTGGCAGGCGCAGCCAGTACGGCAGGCGCCTTCGCTTCCTCCTCCAACAGTGGCAGGCGCACGCTGAAGGTGCTGCCCAGGCCGGCGCCTGGACTGGCCGCCGTGGCGCTGCCGCCATGCAGCTCGGCCAGGCGCCGCACCAGCGACAGGCCGATGCCCAGGCCGCCCTGAGCCCTGCCCATGTTCTGCCCCACCTGCGTAAACATGTCGAAGACGGTAGCCAGCGATTCGGCGGGAATGCCCACGCCGCTATCTTTGACTTCAATCAATGCCTCGTTGCCGTCGCGTAAGGCGCGCAAGCTGATATGGCCGCCGGCGGGCGTGTACTTGGCGGTATTGTTGAGCAAATTGCCCAGCACTTGCGCCAGGCGCGTGGGGTCGGCCTCAAGCAGCAGCGCCTCTTCAGCAAGTTGCACCTGCAACTGGTGGCGGCCCGCTTCGATCAGCGGCATGCTCGTTTCCACGGCGCCCGCGATGATGGTTTTCAAGTCCGCGCGTTCCAGCTTGAGTTCGATCTGGCCCCGCGTGATGCGGGCCACGTCCAGCAAGTCGTTGACCAGATGCACCATCTGATTGACTTGCCGCTCCATCACGTCGCGCACTCTCGCCACGGTGGCGGGCTTGTCGGCGGCCAGGCGCATGATCTGCAAGCCGTTGCGGATGGGGGCCAGCGGGTTGCGCAGTTCGTGCGCCAGGGTGGCAAGGAATTCCGTCTTGCGCCGGTCCATTTCGGACAGGTTGTCGGCCAGCTGGCGCAATTGCTGCTCAGAACGCTTGCGCTCGCTGATGTCGCTGAACAGCACCGTCAGCAGGCGGCTGCCGGGGCCGCCCAGGCGCGCGGCGAAGACTTCGAACCAGCGTTCCATGGCCACGGCTTCGTTTTCGTAGCGCACGGGTTCGCCCGTCTTGACGACCTGGTCGTACAGGTCGAACCAGTGCTGGTCGTGGTCGGGCACGAAGCTGCGGATGGTCTTGCCGATGGCATTGTCCAGTCCCGATTGCTTGACGAAGGCGGCGTTGCCTTCCAGGTAGCGGAAGTCGACAGGGCGGCCTTGTTCGTCGTACAGCATTTCGATGACGCAAAAGGCCTGGTCCATCAGCTCGATCAGGGTGCGGTAGCGTTCCTCGCTGCGGCGCAGCGCATCTTCCACCTGTTTCTGGCGCGTGATGTCGAGCAGGACGCCGGGAAATTGCAAGGGCGTGCCATCGGGGGCGTATTCCGCGCGGCCCCGCGCGATGACCGAGCGGTACTGGCCATCGCCGGCAGCGACGCGGTAGCTGGCCTCGAACGGCGCGTGTGCGTGCAGCGCCTGGGCAATCTGCGCGCTGACTTGCTCGCGGTCATCGGGATGGATGATGTCCAGGTAGCGCGCCAGCGGCGCCGCCGTAGCCGCATCGGCATTGACGGGGAACAAGCGTGCCAAATTGCTGTCGGCCGTGACCCGGTCGGCCACGATGTCCCAGTTCCAGGTGGCCACTTCGCCGGCCGCCAGGGTCAGGCGCAGGGTTTCCTCGTTCTGTTTGCTGGTCGTCAGGTCGAGCGAGATGCCGGACAGGGCGATTACATTGCCGGCGCCATCGCTGGCGCAGGTGCCGCGCATGTGCGCCCAGTGCAGTGAACCATCGGGCCAGCGCACGCGGATGTCGATTTCGAAATCGCTGGCGCTGGCGATGGCGGCGTGCACCACCGTCTGCCAGTGCTGCAGGTCGCCGTCGAGCATGGCGCCCGTCAGCTGCGCGTAATCGATGCGGCTGTCCGGCGGCAGGCCCAGGTTGGCCTTGAAGGCGTCGGAGCCGGCCATGCTGCCGCTGCCCAGGTCGATCTCCCACGTGCCCATGCGGCCGCCCTGCATGGCCAGGCGCAGCCGCTGTTCCGTCTGCCGTTGCTGCGTCACGTCGCAATGCGAGCCCAGCCATTCAACGATGCTGCCGTCGGGCGCCAGCACAGGCAGCATGCGCACGAGCATGTTGCGGTAGCTACCGCTGACGTGGCGCAGCCGGTATTCCGCCTCGAACACGCTGGTCAGGTGCGATGGCATGACGTACGGCAAGTTGCGGTCGTCCGGATGCAGGGCATTGACCCAGCCGCGGCCCAGCAGTTCAGCCTCGGTCTGGCCTGTGAAGGCGCGCCAGGATGGCTGGTCTGCGTCGAACTGGCCGAAGGTTTTCGTGCTCCAGACGATGTCGCAATGGGCGCTCAGCAGTAAATGCGCCGCTTGGGCGGCGACGGTGGAGGACGGGGCGGCGTTGCTGGGCTGGCTGGGTTCTGGCATGGAGGTTATGGACGATGGTGCAGGGGCCCCGCCGCACCGGAATGGGGCGGCCTGGCAACTCAATTCTGGCGATATTACAACTATTTATACGCTCTGGGCTGTCTTGCAGGACGCCGTTTCCACTTTCTCAGGGTTGGCGAAAAAATCGCGCCAGGCGGCAAGTGATCGGGGGAAATAGCAAGGAAATAGCAAGACAAGGGCGCTATTGTGGCTGAATAACCACTAGTCAGCGCATTATGTTGATGAATGAATATTTTACATAACAATATTCTTGCAGCGTATAAGGCGCTTGAATTAAATTGGCGCCTTACTCAAAAGTTGGTGTTCATCAGACATCCCAGAGATGCGGCCAGACCGCTGTCGGCGTGGACGACAGCCAGGGCAGAGCCAGTGACGCCATGGGCGGAGAAACATCCGCTCGCGCTGCTGCACCGTGATGGTGCAGGCGATCATCCAGCGCCGTACATAACCCGGAGACAGGTTTCGCAATTCTTTTTTAAACTTCTGGGAAACAACATGATCAAGATGTCCAAGATGCACAAGCGTTTGTGCGCCAAAAGCGCTGCTATGCTGGCACTGTCCGCTGCCTTGCCTATCGGCTCGGCTTATGCTGATGAAGTCGCTGCTGATACGACCCCTGCCGCCAGCCAGCTGGAAACCGTGACCGTGACGGCGCAGCGCCGCAAGGAAAATATCCGCGACGTGCCCGTCTCCGTGTCGCTGCTGCGCGACGAGAAGCTCGACGTGCTGGTGTCCAGCGGACAAGACATTCGCGTACTGGCCGGTAAAGTGCCGAGCCTGAACGTGGAATCGTCGAATGGCCGCACCTTCCCCCGCTTCTACATCCGCGGCTACGGCAATACCGACTTCAACATTTTTGCATCGCAACCTGTTTCCCTGATTTACGACGATGTCGTGCAAGAAAATCCGATCCTCAAGGGCTATCCGATTTTCGACGTGGCTGGCGTGGAAGTGTTGCGCGGCCCGCAAGGCACCTTGTTCGGCCGCAATACGCCTGCCGGCGTGGTCAAGTTCGAATCCGTGAAGCCGAACCTGGACAAGGTTGAAGGCTACTACAACGTTTCCGCCGCCACGCACAACACGACCAACTTCGACGGCGCCGTCAACGTGCCGCTGAGCAAAGAATGGGCGCTGCGCTTCTCGACCCTGCGCCAGCACCGCGACGATTACGTCGACAACACCTTTACGGGCCAGAAAAACGCGCTGGACGGCTACAACGAACACGCCGAGCGCGTGCAACTGATGTACGCACCGAACACCACCTTCAATGCCCTGTTCAATGTGCACCAGCGTAACACCACGGGCAGCGCGCGCGTCTTCTACGCCAACATGATCAAGCAGGGCACGAACGACATCGTCGACGGTTTCGACCCGAACAAGTCGTTCACGAATGCGCCGAACTTCCAGCGCCTGCGCACCAACGGCGCCAGCGCCCGCCTGAGCTGGGACCTGGACGGTATTAAACTGTACTCGATCACGGGCTTTGAACAGGTCGGCAATTACGTGTCGCATGGCGATATCGATGGCGGCACGCCGACGGGTCCAGGCTTCATTCCTTTTCAGGTTGAAACGGCTGGCGGCATCACCAGCGTGAAACAATACTCGCAAGAATTCCGCGCCGAATCGAAGAATGCCGGTCCCCTCAACTGGCAGGCAGGCGTGTACTACTTCAACGAAGATGCCAACGGTTTCACCGACAACTTCGATACCAACACGCATGTGCTGACCACGCACCTGGCCAGCCGCCAGAAGAACTCGGCCTGGGCAACGTTTGGTTCCGTCAACTACGCCGTCAGCGATGACTTCATGCTGCGCGCCGGCTTGCGCTACACCAAGGACAAGAAGGATTTCAACACGGTGGAAGCGACCAACATCGTGCAGGTCAACCCGACCAGCGCCGATGTCAGCAAAGCCAAGGTCAACTGGGACTTGAGCGGTACCTATAAATACAACAAGGACGTGAACTTCTACGGCCGTGTCGCTACCGGTTTCCGCGCGCCAAGTATCGCCCCGGCCAGCACCAGCGTGCCTGTCACCGTGGCCGATGCTGAAACGATCACCTCGTTCGAAGCGGGCATCAAGGCCGACCTGTTCGAGCGCCGCGCCCGCGTTGCCTTCAGCCTGTACAACTACCAGGTGAAGAACCAGCAATTGACGGTCGTTGGCGGCACTTCGAACGTGACGCGCCTGATCAATGCAGCCAAGACGAATGGCCGTGGCGCCGAGCTGGAACTGGAAGGTTTTGTCACGCCTAGCCTGAAGATGTCCCTGGGCGGCAGCTACAACTTCACGGAAATCAAGGACCCGAGCCTGTCGATCGCCACCTGTGCCCAAACGCGTTGCACCGTGACCGATTCGCTGACCACCGGCAACCGTGCCATCATCGACGGCAATCCACTGCCGCAAGCGCCGAAGTGGACGATCACCGCCACGGGCCGTTATTCGATTCCGATGGAAAACGGCGAATTCTTTGTCTTCACGGACTGGGCATACCGCAGCAAGATCAACTTCTTCCTGTATGAAGCAACCGAGTTCACCGGCAAGCCGATGGTCGAAGGCGGCTTGCGCGTAGGCTACACCTGGGATGCCGGCAAGTATGAAGTGGCCGCTTTTGGCCGCAACATCACCGATACCCAGCGTATCACGGGCGCCATCGACTTCAACAACCGCACGGGCTTCATCAATGAGCCACGTCAGTTTGGGGTGCAATTCAAAGGCAACTTCTAATTGCCAGACTTCAGGTGCCGGCCATGTGCTGGCGCCTGCATTGCAACCCGCCCGGTTCGCCGCGGCGGGTTTTTTTATGCCCGCTCGGGAAGTTGTGCCAGCCGCTGTGCCCAGGCGGGAATGGCTTGCTGCCAGAAATCTTCCACCTTGTCGGCGCGCACGTCGAGTCCCAGGAAGCGGGCGGCCGGCTGCAGCGCCGACGCCAGAAGGTCAGCAGCATTGCTTGCCGTATCGAAGGCGAGGGCGCCCGTCTGCTTGGACAGCTTTTCGCCGCTGTCGTTCATGACGACGGGCACGTGCAGGAAGCCGGGATGCGGCAAGCCCAGCACGTCCTGCAGATACAGTTGGCGCGGCGTGGAATCGAGCAAGTCCGCGCCGCGCACTACCTGCGTGATGCCCTGCGCGCCATCGTCGACCACCACGGCCAGCTGATACGCCCAGTAGCCATCGCCGCGCAGCACGATGAAGTCGCCCACTTCACTGGCCAGATCCTGCCGCTGCGGACCCGCCCAGCGGTCGGCAAACGCGTACACCGCATCGGCCCCCTGCGGTACCCGCAGCCGCAAGGCCCGCGCCGCCTTGCCCGGTGCCAGTCCATGACGGCAGGTGCCCGGATACACGGCGGCCCCACCCTTGGGTCCGCCCGCCTGCAGCACCGAATCCTGGATCTCCTTGCGCGAACAGCCGCACGCATACACGAGGCCATCATCCTGCAACTGTTTCAGCGCCGCCTCGTACAGCGGCAAGCGCTTGCTCTGCCACGTCGCCTCGCCATCCCAGTACATGCCGCAGCGCTGCAGGCTGGCCAGGATGCCGAGATCGGCGCCCTCGACATTGCGGTCATAGTCCAGATCCTCGATGCGCAGCAGCCACGTGCCCCGATGCACCTTCGCATCGAGATAACTGGCCATGGCGGCAACGAGCGAGCCCATGTGCAGAGGGCCGGAGGGGGAGGGGGCGAAGCGGCCGATGTAGGGGGAGGAGGGCATGCGTGGATGTCGTATTTGGATCTGATGTGCTGATTGTGTCGCTGAATGGCCTGTCTTAAGGCAGTCAATGCGAAGTATGGTTCAGCTTGAAAACCAAGTCAAACAGTTAAGAATCTTATTGATGTCATCTATGATAATTTGACTTGATAATTTCTTTTGTTTTTTTTGAAATGGTATAGGTGATGGATCTTCCTAAAGATGTTTTTCCACCTAGTATTTTTTCTCCTGGTGAGAAATTTGGTACGAAGGTTATTTCAACATCTTCGTTGTTGTCTTGGATGTAGATTTCGAAATCGGAAATATTTTTTTGCATTTTTTTGAATTCATAAAAAGCTATAAGTAATATTTCAAATTTTTTTCCGGAAATTTTTTCTTCTGAGTTTTCTGTGTTGGACATATATTTTTTCACATTCGTATTTTTATCGGGAAAATTTTTTGAAATACTTTGCTGGCTGATAAATTCTAGGTTAAGTGCAAAAAAACAAGATATGATTTTTCTCATAGCGTATAGGTGATTCCACTCTTCGAATTATATCCTTTGAATACGCCACTTGGAGTGCCTACGTATCCTCGATACTCTGTTTTTCCTTGGCCGCTCAATTTTGCTGCATTTTTATCTGCTGGGGAAAAATCGTTGCTGTTGAAGTAATCATTTTCTTTTGTTGTCGGTGTTCCATCTCTTTTTGAATAATTTCCGTGCGTATGCCAATATCCTGTTTCTTCACAATTCTTGGAAATTTTTTTTCCACTCCAGGGATCTACTCCATCAAGATCGCCTCGCGTCGCTTTTGTGAAATCGTATTTTCCATTTTTACCTTTGTAAATTAGCCCACCATACTCAAGATTGTCTCGAATTGACTTTGAATTGTAGCGAGTTAACGCTGCTCGGGCAGCTCCGTCAGCACTGGAGAACCGGCCACCGATACAACAGGGATTACATTTTTTTTGTAGTCCGAGTGGATCAATCCACATCGTGGGATTAGGGGCGTAGGTATACAAATTAACCCCGCCAGAGAGTCCCACTGGATCCTGACTGAGATATCTTGAAGTTTCAGGTTCGTAATAGCGATACCGGTTGTAAAACAGTCCAGTCTCTTGATCCTCATACTGCCCCTGAAACCGCAGCGGCTGCTCGATTTCCCCTTCCACATAAAGCAAGCGTCCCCAGGTCTTGTAGCCCCCGCTCCAGACCAGGTTCCCTTGCGCATCCGTCAACTCGCGTGGCGTGCCCAGGTGATCGCAGTGGTAGTGGGTGATGCGGTCGTGTGCTGCCGCGCCGTCGGCTAACGCCTGGGTACGCTGCCATGCCGATACATGCTGCGCTTCGGTGTCCGCCTGTTCTTGCGTAATGGCTGCCTGGAGTTCGGTGTCGTGCCGGGAGGCAGGTAAATCCCATTGCGCGACGCGTGGCAGGTGGACGGCGCTTGCCTGGCGACAGGCTGGCGAACCGATCCTGGCCAGCGGCACGAAGCTGTCCGGCTCGTACAGGTATGTGACCGTCTCGTCGCGCCCAAGTTCCTGCGCCAGCGTGTCGCCATCCCAGACGAAGAAGGTGGTGGCGGCGTTCTTGCGGGCGGGCTGGCCTTTGGTGATGTCTTGCTGCTTGCTCCAGCGGGCCTCCTCGACGCGTTTGGCGATGCGGCGGCTGAAGGCGTCATAAAAGTAGCGGGCGCGGTGGCGCGATTGGCGTTCCGTTCGGGTGGCATGGCTGAGGCGGTTTTCGGCGTCGTATTCAAGCTCCAGGTCGCTCCAGCTCGACTCCCTGCCCGGCGGATGGAAGCGCTTGGCGGTGGCATTGCCTTGTTCGTCGTAGTCGTATTCGGAATTGCCGTAGCGTTTCAGTACGTTGCCGGAGGCGGGCGCAGTGTCGACCAGATTGCCTGCCGGGTCGAAGGCGAAGTGTTCGGCCAGGCCGGGTTGCACGGCGGACAGCAATTGCCCGACGGGGTCATAGGCGTAGCGCAGTTTGCCGAGCGGGCCGGCGGCCGTAATGCCCGTCTGCGAGATGGTGCGCAAGTTGCCCTGCGCATCGTAGTCAAAGTATCGCTCGCGCACGGGGACGGGCGCGTCGGCGCCGCGTGCCAGGGTCAGCCGGGTGAGGCGCGATTGCGGGTCGTACTGGCGCGTGGCGAGCAAGCCGCTGGTGCCCAGCTGCCGCTGCTTTTCGCGGTGCAGTTTGTCGCGTTCGACATCGACCACGGTCTTGCCATGCCACAGCACGCCGTGCCAGTGGCCGGAGCCGTAGCGAAGGGTGTCGACGCGGCGTCCATTCGGCAGGACGGTTTGGATACGGTTGCCCAGTTCGTCATAAGAGTGCGTCATGACAAAGCTGGCGTCCGGCGCGCGCGGGGTATTCGGCAGCCTGGCCGCTTCGGGCAGCGTTTGCAGGAAGCAGGCGCTGCGTTCTTCGATCAGTTGGCCCAGCGCATCATGGAAGAAACGCTGTTCGGCTTGTGGCGCGGAGACGGCCGTCAGGCGACCCAGCGCATCGTAGGCGTAGCGAACCGCACCGTCCGCCGTGGTCTTGACTTGCAACAAACCGAGCGCGTCGCGCAGCAACTGCGTGCGCTGGCTGCCGCACTCGGTGGTAGTGAGGTTGCCGGCAGGGTCATAGCTGTAGTGCGTGCGCTTGCCGTCGAAGCCCGTTTCCGACGACAGCCAGCCTTCCGCATGATATGCGAGCCGATAGCTTTCGCCCTTGGCGTTGATCAAGTCTGTCAGTTGCAGCGCAGCGTCGTAGCGATACTGCAAGGTCTGGCCGATGGCGTCCGTGCGCTCCACGGGCAAGCCCTGGCCGTTGTAGCGGTAGCGTGTCTGCTGACCGGCCGCATCGACGTGCAAGACCAGATTGCCGTCCCCATCGTAGGCATATTGCTCCCGGGTCTGATCGGGCGCCGTGAGGCGGATCAGGCGGCCCAGCGCGTCATATTCGTAGCGGGTGGCATGGCCCAGCGCATCGCGGGCCGCTTCCAGCCGGCCCAGCGCATCGTAGGCGAATTCGCTGGTGTGGCCGGAGCAATCCGTGTAGCTGGTGAGCCAGCCATGACGGTTGTACTGGAAATGTTTGCTGCCGCCCCTGGCGTCGATCAGTTCCACCAGCTGGCCGCGCGGGTCGTAGCGGTAGCGCGTGACGTGGCCCAAGGCGTCCGTGATGCTGACGGGGCGGCCTGCAGCATCGTAGTCGCGGCGTGTGGTGTTGCCCAGCGCATCCGTGAAGGCGACGGGCTGGTTCTGGCTGTCGTAGTCGATGCTGTTGCTGTGTCCTTTGGCATCGGTGCTGCGGGTCAGGTTGCCGGCCGCATCGTAGGCATAGCGCGTGGCGGCGCCGTTGGCATCGATATCGGCCAGCAGCATGCCATCGCGGTCCCACTCGCGCCGGCCCAGCGAGGCAGCGTTGCCGTCGAGCACGCGGCGCACTTCGGTGGCCAGCCAGTTGGCGTCGAAGGTGTACTCGAGGACACCGCCGTTTTCCGTGACGCGGCTGGTGTCGTTGTCCACGTAATCGATGAGCGTGTGCTCGCTGCCATCGCACGCCCGCGTGGCGATGGCGCGCGCCTGGTAGCTGTTGGCCAGGGTCACGGGATGGTGCTGCGCCAGCTCCTGCTCGCTCAGCGGCGATCCGCTCCAGCGGGCGCGCAGCGCGTCCAGGCTGATCCATTCCAGCTCGTACGTAAAACCCGTGTAGCTGCCGCACGACGTGAGCAGGTGGTGGCGATAGCTGTAGCGGCGCGTGTCGCCCAGCGCATTCGACTGGCTGACCAGGTTGTGGCGGGGCGGGAAGGGCGGCTGCGTCTCGTTTGTTTCGGCTGCGTATTCGTAGCGTACGTGGCAGAGGCGGCCGCCGTCGGGCAATATCTCTTCGATGCTGCCGATGTGGATGGCCTTTTCCGCTTCCCCGCGCATGGCTTCGAGCACGACGCCATCGTCGCTGCGCAGGCGCAGCAGCACGTCGCCCGGCTTGGCATCGATCAAGCGGTCGATGCTGATGCCGCGTCCATCGCGTCCCTCGCTACGCACGAGTGCAAAGCGTTGCGTGGCGACGGGCGCGGACGGGACCAGCATGGCGTTGACGCCGTCGTAGCCGTGCGGCAGCCAGCCGCCTTCCGCGCGCGCAAAGCGGTCGACGCTGCCATCGCGCCACAGCAGGCTGAAGCTGTCGGCACTGTCGCGCGTGAGCGTAAAACCTTCCCTGCGGCTGTCGTGTTGCTGACCCGGTTCCAGGCCAGGCAGGCGCAGGGCGCGGCCGCTGTCGTCGTGGTAGACGATGCCGGCATCGCATAGCGACAGGCTGGTGGTGTAGGGCGTGGACCAGCGCGCACCCAGCAAGTCCCCATCTTCGCATTCGGCACCGGAGCGGTAGCAGCGCGTCCAGGCGATGGGGATGCTGCGTTCGAGCGCGAAATCCGTCTGGTACAGGATTTCCTGGCCCGTGCCGAAATGCACGGGCTTGCGGCCCTTGACGGATCTTTTCGCGGGGCCGCTATCCTTGGGGCAGCAGTCGGACGGCGGCTCCGATTTCGGTTCTTTCCTGCCACGGCTCTTGCCGTCGTCGCCGCCGTTTTTCGGGGGTGGTTTTTCGAGTTTTGGCGGTGGCTTGTCCGGCTTTTTCCCGACCAGCTTTTCCTTGACCTTGTCGATGGTCGGCGCCGCCTTTTTGCCGAGGAACTTGCTCAGTATTTTCCCGCCCGGAACCTTGCTGAACACCGCCGTTTGCAATACTGTGCCTGCAGCATTCGTGACGATGTCCGAGGCCGTATTGAGTAAATCGGGGGTCTTGCCTGTCAATATGTAGTCGGCCGCCTGGTCGAGCACCGTGGCCGATGCGTCCATGGCCGTGCCTGACGCAACGGTCGCCGTGCCGGCCACAGCGCCCGCTGCCGCGCCCGCTTCCATCGCGGCGGCAGCGGGGGCGCCGACTCCCGTTGCCGCAACGCCCACTCCGGCGACGCCCAGCACGGCGCTGCCTGTCAGGACGGTGCCGCCCACGTCTACCAGATCTTCGGCGGCGCCGTGCATTTTCCTGGAGCCGTGATCCTTGTAATCCTGTGCCGCTTCCCGTATCGCCGCCTTCAGTTCCTTGAGCACGGGCTTGGCCGCCTCCCCACCCCGCTCATAAATCTTGCCCACGGTATTGCGCGAATTCATCCATACTTCGCGCCCCATCTGCACCAGGTAGGCGCCGTTGGCGCGGTGGATGCTGCTGGCGACCTTGGTGTCGACCTGCTTGCCGACGGTGCCGCTCTTGACGCCGCCCGCCTTGCCGGCCGCGTCGCCCTTGACGGTGGGAATGGTGCTGCGCTGGTGCAGGATGACGGGTTCGCTGTGCGACTTGACGTTGGGCGAGGCGTTCTGTGCTTCCGAGAATTCACCGATGATGCTGTAGGGAATAGGCGGCGTGCTGGAGCCGACGGGCGTCTTGCAAATGTCGGGACTGAGGCTGACGCAATAGAAGCGCGATGCCTTGGTGACGGTTTCATTCGTCATTTGTCTTTACCTTGCCCGGCCGCCTTGCCCAGTGCTTCCTGGGCCTGTTCCAGCAGTTCGATGCGTGCGATCTGCGCCGGCTCCATCGCGTGCAGCAGGCGCGACTCTACCTGGCCAGCGTCGGCCGGCACGATGGCGCGCCACACCAGTTCCACAGTGGCCGCTTCGGGGTCGACCAGCACCGTATCGATGACCAGGCGCCAGACGAGCAACTGATCGTTCTTGTCCGCCAGCAGCAGGCACAGCACCTGTTGCGGCAGGGCGAAACGCAGCACCGTGTTGCCGCGCGGGTCGATGCGGGCCGACGGATGGTCGTGGCGGCACAGGTTGGTCAAGGTGAATTGTTCCAGTCCCGCCAGGTGCGGACATTGCTGGTCCGGCGGCGTGCTGTTCCAGTAGGCGAAATCGAAGTCTTCCGGCAGGGCAGGGACTTCATCGGCATCCCATTTGTCCTTGACGACGATGCTGCCTGCCAGCGCGCGGCGCGGCAGCCAGCCACGGCCGATAACGACCAGCCCCGCCGGTGCCGGCAGCTCCTTGCCGCCCGCGCCTTGCCAGAACTGGGCGGCCGTGCACAGCAGAGATGCATCCGTGATGCGCGGTGCGGGCACCTCGTCAATATGTTTCGCATCCAGGTACCAGTGCCGCGCAAAACCCCGTCCCAACGGATTGGCCTGGCAAGAATCGTGCTTCGCCGCGGTGCAGTCATCGGCCTCGATGCGGCATTGGCTGCCATACGCATAGGCGTAGTGCAGCGGCAATTGCTGGAATGGTTCTGGCGCCGACAGGTGCCAGGGGTTGGGCCGCAGCCAGCCCACGGTGCCGATGCGGATGCAGCCCTGCGCCAGGCGCGTGAGGATGGCTTTCTTGCGGAAAGCGCGTTCGCCGCACACTTGCAGGGTCTTGTCGATCAGGGTTTTCTTTTCCGACTGCACTTTCAGGTTGACGAGAAATTGCGGCATCGCTTGCCCGCGCGGTGCGTGCGCCACCCCATTGACGATCACGTCGCAGCGCGGCTTGTAGGGCGCGAAGTCGCTCTCCTGCACGATGCCCGCCTGCGTGTCGCCATCCAGGTGCCGGTCTTCCGTGGCCAGCGGCGATGGGCGCGCCATGGGCAGCAGGCTGGCCAGTCCGTCCGCACCGCAGGGGCCCAGGGTGTAGCCCATGCGCGCCACCACAACGTGAAAGGCTGCGCCAAACTGGTCGACCATGTCGAACTGGCTGGCCGCATGCGGCGTGCGGTTGTCGAAAAGCAGATTGGGAATGTTGAAATGGGTTGTGCCGGCGTCGTTCATCGTCAGCCCGGATTGTTGTCGATGTCGTCGCCATGGATCTGCACCTTCGATCTGCCGCGGATGATGATTTCATCGGCAACGAGTTCGATGCGGCCGGGCGTGATGGTGATGCTGGAGGTGCCCACCGTCATCGTGTGCGAATCGGTGGCCGTGAGCGTGCTGTCGGCGCCGACGATGACGCTTTTCGCCAGGCCGATCTGCTCGGCCTGCGCCAGCACCACGGTGGTGTTCATGGCGCCGATGACGGTGGTCTGGTAAGCGGCGCCGATGGTCAGCACCTTGGCCAGGCCGATAGTTTCGTCCTTGGCCAGGGTCACCCGTTCCGAACGGTGGCCGTCGATCTGCACCTGCTCGTTGCCGCCCACGTGTTCGCGGCGGTTGTCGCCAATGTCGATGTGTTCGTCATGGTCGACGCGTTCACGGCGGTTGTTATGCACGGTGATGTCTTCATCGTGGTCCACCGTCTCCGTGCGGTCGCGCTTGACGTGCACGGTTTCATCGCGGTCGATGGTTTTGCGCCGGTCGTTGCCAACCCAGTGCGATTCATCATGTTCGACTTCGATGCGCTGGTCTTTTTCCGCATGCAGCCACAGTTCTTCGGCGTCCTTGCGGTCTTCGAAGCGCAAGGCGTTGGCGTGCGCGGCGGAACCCTTTTTTGAGGAGCGGCTCAGCATGCCGCTTTGCGTCTTGTTCGCTGGCAAATCCCACGGCGGCATGTTGCGCGCGTTGTAGACGCAGCCGATGATGAGGGGCATGGCGACATTACCGTCAAGAAATTGCACGGCCACTTCCATGCCCACCCGGGGCAGGCTGATGTGGCCGAAATTCGGGCCGGCCCAGTTCGATATCACCCGTATCCACGGCGAACTTTTGTCATCGAAGGTGCCGAGTCGGTCCCAGTGAAATTGCAGCTTCACCCGTCCGTAACCATCCGTGTGGATTTCCTCGCCGGGCGGCCCGACGACGGTGGCCGTCTGCACGCCATAGATCTTCGGTTCGTGGCTATGGAAGTTGCGTCCCGGGCGCCAGGGGATGGCGCGGGGGATGCAGGTAAATGTGTTGCTGTATTGCGAGGTGGCGCCGTGCCCTTGCTGGTAGTTGTTGCTGGCATGGTGGTGCACGGAGAGGATCAGATATTCGCTGGTTGCACTGTCGAAATGCCCGCCCAGCGTGAACCAGCGTCCCGGTTGCGCCGTGCGGTCATTGCCTTGCGCTTCGAACAGCTGTCCCTGCGCGTCAACCTCTTCCATGCGGCGCCGCGCCAGCGCCTCGCCATCGTCGATGTTTTTAAAACCGTAGCTGCCCGTGTTTTCATATACTTCCAGCGATGGCACGGCACCCTGCCGGTTCAGCGAGTCGCGGCTGGCGCGGGCACTGCGCGGGTTCTTGAAATTGAAACTGGCCACCGTCATCTGGCTTGGCGCCATGCGCCGCACCGTGCTCCATTGATGCACACCATCGTCCTCCAGGGAACCGGCCTGGTGCTGGAAGGGCATTTCGCTCAGATCGCCATCGATGGGCTTGCCGGTAGTGCTGTCGTCGGACAGCCACAAGGTGTGGCCGTCAGGGCGGTGTTCGTAGCGGTAGTGCCAGCCCAGTTGCTCCCAATGGCGGTGCAGCAGGTTGTGGTCGCTCTCGTTGTGCTGGCACGTGTAGGTGATGGCAGGGTCGGCTCCGCTGGCGGCCAGCTTGTAGTCGCGCATCAGGTAATCATCGAAGACCTTGTCCGTCAGCGCCGCCACCGTCAAGCCGTGGAAGGCGACATTGTTTTGCCGCAAGTGCAGGTGCGACAGCCACGGTTCCAGCACCATTTCATAAAAGGCGAAGCCGCCGTCCGTGCGCAGGAAGCGGAATTCGAACACATAGCCATTGAAGTAGCGCAAGGTGCCGTCTTCGCGCACCAGTTCGATGCTCACCATCTTGCCCATCACCTTGTCGAGGGCGATGAGGGCGTCGTCGGAGAGTACTTCCACCACATAGGAAAAGTCGCGCGACAGGCTTTCGCTCGCGTCGAGGCTGTTGGCAAGTAACTGGATGCCGGCAGGCCCGTCGCCATGCGGAAACTGCAGGCGCAGCAGGCGCTGGCCCTGCATGTCGCCCGTTAATGCCGTCCATGCCGCCGTCGTATTGGGGAACAGGCTCATCGCACATCGCTTCACGGTAGGGATCGTTGGCCGACTGTAGCAATAGCAAACACAAGCGTTTTGTGCGGCCGCAAGGATCAATCGTTGAATGAGGGCATCAATCGCATCTCGTAATGTTTGTCATCGCGGTGGCGCGGCGTTGCCGCACCGCCGAGGAAACTGTTGCAGCCCAGGCCGCCTTGTGGCGCGGTTGTCAATGCCGTCCCCCGCACATCGCTGGCGCGCAGCACCAGCACGATGTCGTAGCGCACGAGCGGCTGGCCGAACAGCATCAGCATGTGGCGCAACGCGTGGCTACCAGGGGCGCGCGGCAGGAAGCTGGCGTGCTGCTGCGCCGTGAGCGGACCGAGGCGCAGGCGTACGGCCAGGTCGGGGCGGCGGCAGCGTTCGCCGACGAGGGCGCGCTGGCCCAGCATGGCATTTTCCATGCCCAACGCCGTTTGTTCGCGCGGCGCCAGCACGTCCATGGCGCCCGTCGCTTCGTCGATATGACAAGGCACGCCGAAGTGGTCGCCGAGGATGCGCGCCATGACGATGGACGAGATGTTGTGCTGCTGTAGCAAGCCGCTGTACAAGCCGGCCGCTGCCTCGTCCTGGCCCGGTTGGCATGCGGCCAGGGTCAGCAGGCGCGACAGGAAGTCCCCGCTGTGGCAGGCCTGCTCGATGCGGTATTTTCGCCAGGCCTGGTAAAACAGGGCGATGGTGCGGCTGGAAAACAGGTCGAGGAAAGCGCGCGGGCTATTCTCGCGTTCGCTATGCTGGTGCGCGGCAATGCGCTCCGAATAGTGGCTGGGCAAGCTGCCTTGGCAGCCCAGGAGGCCCATGAAGGTGGGCGTGAGGTGGATGTGCTGGCCGTGACCGGACAGCAGCGCTTGCAGCAGGGCATCCGCATCGCCGATGCTGTTTGCCGTGAGCGTTTCGACCTGGCTGGCGGGAAAACGCAGCGAGACGCTGTTGTCGAAGCGTATGTGCTTTGCCAGCGCCGTGTGCTCATCGATACCGTGTTCGGCCAGCCACGCCAGCAGCAGGCGCAGCGCCTGGAAGCACTCGAAGCGCTGCGGCGCATCGAGCAATTGCTGGATTACGCTGGCGTGGCGTCGGCGCTGCGTTCTGGGCATCGCAGGAGTTCCTCGCCGCTGCGATGAGACAGCAGCGTCAGTTGGCTAAAGCAGTTGAGCTGGCTGTTCAGGGCGAAATAGCGTTGCAGCACCTGGGCAAAAATATAGATGCTGCTGCCGACGAAGGCTTGCTCGTCGATGCCCAGGCGGATGGCGATGCCGGGCATCAGGGTGGGAAACGGGACCGTTGGCATCCACGCGCGCGTGCTGCCGTGCTCGAGCGTGACGATGCCCTGGATCAGGCGTTGCGTGGCGGGCGAGCGGGGCAGGTCGTACAGACTCAGCATTTTCTGGAATTCACCCAGGCCCGCCTGCGTGAGGCTCGAGTAATTGAGCGACAGGTGCGCGATCAGGCGCCAGTGCGTGTCCGCCAGGAAACGCATGCTGGGTGACGGTTTGCGCAGGAAGCGCGCGGGGATGCCGTCGGGTACGTCCTCGGCCAGCAGGTCGCCGCCGGGCAAGCCGTAGTGCAACTGCACGGGCAAGTCGCGGTTGCTGCACAGCAGTTGCGTCGAGACGGTGGCGCAGGCCGCGCTGCTTGGTGAAAACTGCGGGTCGATCAGGCTCAGGCGCATTTCGTGACCGGGGCTGATGGCGGCCACGGTTTCGTCGCGGCGCGCCAGCCAGTACTGTCCATGCTCTGGGCCATGCTCCTGGCCACGCTCTTGACCGTGTTCGGCCTGGGCGCCTTGCAGCGAGGCATACAACGGCAGGAAGCTGCTCAGGCGCTCGCCGGTTTCGTCCTTGCGCACTACGGTGACGGCTGCGATGCTGTGGATGTCATAGGCAAACGCATGCGTGGCATCGGCCACCAGCGCATAGTCGGGCTCGGTATGCGTGAGGCGGATCGGCACGCCGGATTTGGCAAACAGGTTGACGACGGGCGTGCAGCCCAGCAAGAGGTTGTCGCGGCTGACGCCGGACAAGAGCCGCGCTTCGTGGCTGTCGCTGCGCACGCCCTTGAGCGGCAGGTGCAAGGTGAACTGGCGGCACTGTTTTGGCAGCAGGGCAGCCAGCAGGGACCATCCGATATCGATGAAGTGAAATTTTTCCGGAAACGCAAAGTACTCGGTCAGCAGGCGCAGGGCCGGGTGCGAGCGGGCGGAAATGGGGATCAGTGCGTCGTCTTCCGCATAGCCGGCCGGCGCCAGCGGCGTGCCATCGACGGCTTGCCACGGCCCGTGTTCGTCCAGCGCCACGTACGCGCCCGCGCCGCGCAGGAACAGGGCGTCGAGCAGGGCCGCACGCACGGACGGTTCGCCATCGGCAAACAGGCGCAGGCTGGCAAAACCCGGCTGATCCAGATGATAGTTGTCGCTGCTGCTGGTGAACTGGATGCTGAGCAAGGCGCTGGCGCCAGCGGGCAGGCGCAGGCCGGGCGGCGCGTCGATGACAGGTGAGAAATGCAGGCGAGAAATGACCAGCGGCGCCAGGGTCACGTCATACGCGCTCGTAAATTTGCAAGCCACGCCCTGCACCGGCTGCGAACGCAGCACCGTGCCGCGCGCCACATGCGCCACCTGGTCCAGCTGGCCGCCGCCCGGCGCTTCGTCGGTGGCGATGCGCACGATGGAGCACGAGGGAAACGGCCGCAGGTAGTGCGGGTACAGGGTGTCGAGCAGGGAATGGGTAAATTGCGGATAGGCGTCGTCGAGGCGCTTGGCGACCCTGGCCGTGAGCAGGGCGACGGACTGGATCAGGCGCTCGATGTGCGGGTCTTCGCAGGTTTCTCCAGCGATCAGCAGTCGCCCGGCCGCCTTCGGATAGCGGCTGGAAAACTCGCGCGTGTATTGGCGAAACAGGCCCAGCTCGCGCTCGTAATATGGCAGTAGTTGTTCCACGGTCGCGCTCTCCGCCAGTGGGAAAGCTTCATGCTGGCATCAGGCGCGATCGTGGGTGTTGATGCGTAACAATGAATTTTAGAAATGGTACTCCGCGCGTATCATCGGCGTCTTTGCTGTCTGGCCCACATTGCCCGTGGTGGCGGGCGAGTTGCCGAACTTGTTCTTCCAGTACTGGTATTCGAGGCCCACGCGGAAGGTGTTCTTGGCGCTGCCCAAGGCCGCGCCTACGTCGTACATTACTTGCATGTCGATATTCGTTTCCACCGCCGTGTCGCGACCCACTTCATCCTTGCCTTTCGAGTCGATGAGGTTGAAGAAACCTTCGAACGAGAACAGCGGCGACAGGGGGATGGCCCAGGCGCCCGTCAGCATGGCGTGCGTTTTATACGTGTAGCGGCCCGTCACCTGCGAGATGGGCGGGAAGGCGCCGCTGGGGGCGTTGCTTTCGCGCAGCAACAGCAGGCTGGTATTGAAGAAGCCGGGCACGTCCCACATCAGGGTGGGGCCGGCCACCAACATGCGCTTGCGCGAGTTGTAGCCGACGTCATTTTTCGTGTTGACATCGAAGCCCAGGGTGACGCCGACGCCGCGCAGGGGGCCGAACTTGATGTCGCTGCCGCGCACCTTGCCGATGTCGATGGTGTTGCGGTAGACCAGGTACGCCTCCTGTGCGCCGGACGTTTTGTCCAGTGCGCCAGGATCCTTGCTGTCGGAAATGAGGAAATCGAGGTTGACGAAATTGCTGCCGTATTTGTAGCCGCTGGCATGCGTGATGGCAAAGATGTTTTTCTTGATGTCGTCCGGATTGAACGGCTCGCGGTAATCATTGCCGGCGCGCCAGCTCAGCGCGGTATCGCTCCATTCGGCAGCCTGGGCGTTCGCGCCCACGCCGAGGGTGGTAGTAAGGCAGAGCAACAGACACGGTATGGTTTTTGGCACTTTCGGCTCCTGATGGCGGTGTGGGAAAACGGGAACTGGGGATGGCTGGACGCGTAGTCTGCATGTAGCGCTGCAATGGGATAACGCGCGCCGTTCAATCCATGATGCGAGAAGCGCCGCGCCGGGCGATATGTCTTGTGCGCATACTTACTATCAGTTCCTGCATATAATCATCGCACCTTCTCGTCCTTGCGGGGCAAGGCGGACGCTGCAAAGCTGATAATTTTTTTCAAAATTGTATACAGGTGTTGTTTTTTTGTGGAAATAGAAATGCACGCCGCCGCGCCCGCCCCCCAAGCGCCGCGGATGCCGATACGATAGAGACTGAGTGTTGATTTTTTCCACCGATCGGCATCCCGCATCCCACGCAGCGAGGCACGAAAAAAACAATGACGGCACGCCTGGAACTCATCGATATCAGCAAGCGCTATCCGGCCGTGGTGGCCAATGACGGCATCTGTCTCACCGTCGCGCCCGGACAGATCCATGCCGTGCTTGGCGAAAACGGCGCCGGCAAATCGACCTTGATGAAAATCATCTACGGCGCCGTGCAGCCCGATGGCGGCCGCATCCTGTGGAATGGCCGCGAAGTCGAGATCGCCAACCCGTCGGCCGCGCGGGCGCTGGGCGTCGCCATGGTGTTCCAGCACTTTTCCCTGTTCGACACCCTGACGGTCACGGAAAACATCGCCCTCGGTTTACCTGCCGGCACCAACATGGCGGAGCTGGCGCAGCGCATCGAAGCGACGGCGCGCCAGTACGGCCTGGACCTGGAACCGCAGCGTCACGTGCACACGCTTTCCGTGGGCGAATGCCAGCGCGTGGAAATCGTGCGCGCCTTGCTGGCCAAGCCGCAACTGTTGATCCTCGATGAACCGACGTCCGTGCTGACGCCGGGCGCCGTGGAAAAGCTGTTTAGCACCTTGCGCCAGTTGGCCGCCGAAGGCTGCAGCATCCTGTACATCAGCCACAAGCTCGACGAGATCCGCGCCCTGTGCCACACGTGCACGGTGGTGCGCGCCGGCAAGAACGCGGGCGTGTGCGACCCCTCGCAAGAGTCGGCGGCCAGCCTGTCGCGCATGATGATCGGCGCCGAGCCGCCCGCCGTCACCCGCGTGGCGCGCACGCCCGGCGTGACCATGCTGAGCGTGCGGCAGCTGGACTTGCCGAAGAGCCATCCGTTCGCTACGCAATTGATCGATATCCATTTCGACGTGCGCGCGGGCGAGATCGTCGGCATCGCTGGCGTGTCCGGCAATGGCCAGCAGGAATTGCTGGCGGCCCTGTCGGGCGAGGACATGCGCGCAATCCCTGCCAGCATCGTCCTGAACGGCACGCCGGCGGGTCGCTTGCCGCCGGGACGCCGGCGCGCCCTGGGCTTCGGTTTCGTGCCGGAGGAAAGGCTGGGACGCGGCGCCGTGCCCGACATGCCGCTGGCCGACAACGTCTTATTGAGCTTGCAGACTCCCGCCACCATCCGCCACGGCTTCCTGCGCCGTGGCGCGATCGCGCAGCGGGCGGCCGCCATCATCGCGCGCTTTCAGGTGAAGGCTGGCGGGCCGCAGGCGCTGGCGCGCAGCCTGTCGGGCGGCAACTTGCAGAAATACATAGTCGGACGCGAAGTCATGCGCGAACCCACCGTGCTGGTGGTGGCGCAGCCGACCTGGGGCGTGGACGTGGGCGCGGCCGCGCAAATCCGCGCCGAATTGCTGGCCTTGCGCGACGCGGGATGCGCGCTGCTGGTCGTGTCGGAGGAGCTCGATGAATTGTTCGACATCAGCGACCGCTTGCTGGTGATGGCGAAAGGAAAGATTTCGCCGTCCCTGGACGTGGGCGTGGCCAGCGTGGCGCAGGTGGGACAATGGATGAGCGGGCTGTGGCCGCAGGAGGCTGCCCATGGCTAAGTTTGCCTTGCGCCTGGAAGCCCGTCCTTCTCCGTCGCGGCTGATGTCGTGGCTGTCGCCCGTGCTGGCCGTGCTGCTTACCGTGCTGTGCGGCGCGCTGCTGTTTCTTGCGCTGGGACACGATCCGCTGGCGGGCCTGGCCGTCTTCTTTGTCGAACCCTTGCGCGACGCGCACGGCTGGTCCGAGCTGGGCATTAAAGTCGCGCCTTTGCTCCTGATCGCCGTCGGCCTGGCCATCTGCTTTCGCGCCAACATCTATAACATCGGCGCGGAAGGCCAGCTGACCCTGGGCGCCATCTGCGGCGGCGCGGCGGCCCTGTACCTCGATGACGGTGTCGGCGGCGCGGCCATCATCGGCGTTTCCCTGCTGGCCGGCATGGCGGGCGGCATGGCGTGGGCGGGGCTGGTGGCCTGGCTGCGCGACAGCTACAACGCCAGCGAAATCCTCGTCTCGCTGATGCTGGTCTACATTGCCCAATTGCTGCTCAGCTATCTCGTGTACGGCGTGCTGCGCGACCCGGAAGGATTCAACTTCCCTCAATCGAAACTGCTGTCCGACGGCTTGCTGTTGCCGATGGTGATCAGCGACACGCGCTTGCATGTGGGCATCGTGTTTGCCTTGCTGGCCTCGCTGGGCGGCTGGCTGTACTTATCCAGAAGCATTGCGGGTTTCCGCCTGCGCGTGGGCGGCATGGCGCCTGCCGCCGCCCGCTATGCGGGCTTTTCCTCGCGCAAGACCTTGTGGTCGTCCCTGCTGATCTGCGGCGCCCTGTCCGGCCTGGCGGGTGCGTGCGAAGTGCTGGGGCCGATGGGGCAATTGACGCCCACGGTCTCGCCCGGCTACGGCTTTGCCGCCATCATCGTCGCCTTTGTCGGGCGCCTGCATCCGGTAGGCGTGATTTTCTCCAGCTTCGTCATGGCCCTGTTCTATATCGGCGGCGAACTGGCGCAGTCGCGCCTGGGCTTGCCCAGCGCGATCACGGGTGTGTTCCAGGGCATCTTGCTGTTCGCCTTGCTCGCTTGCGATGTGCTGATCCAATACAAACTGCGCTGGAGGAAACATGGATAACCTGGCCCTGACGATAGCGCCGCTGGTCGCTGCCAGCATCAACGCGGGCACGCCGCTGATGCTCGCTGCGCTGGGGCTGCTCGTCAATGAAAAGGCGGGCGTGGTCAACCTGGGGGCGGAAGGCATGATGCTGGTCTCGGCCATCACGGGTTTTGCCGTGGCTGTCAACATGGGTAGCCCCACCCTGGGCTTTCTGGCGGGCGCGGGCGCCAGCATGGTGCTGTCCGGCTTCTTTGCCTGGCTGACCGTATGGCTGGGCACGAACCAGTACGCGACGGGCCTGGCCTTGTCGCTGTTCGGCGCGGGCGCCTCGACGTACATCGGCTTGAAGTACGTGGGCAACAGCTTGCAGAATGGGCGCTTCGGCATCCCCTTCCTGGAAGACATTCCCGTGCTGGGCCCGGCCCTGTTCCGCCAGCATCCGATGGTCTATCTGTCGTTGCTGCTGTGCCTGGCCATCGCCTGGTTTCTGTACCGCACGCGGGCCGGCCTCGTGCTGCGCGCCGTGGGCGAGTCGCCCGCGTCTGCGCATGCGCTCGGCTACCCCGTGCGCCGCATCCGCCTGGCGGCCGTGCTGTTCGGCGGCGCCTGCTGCGGCCTGGCCGGCGCCTTCCTGTCGCTCGTCTACACGCCGCTGTGGGTCGAAGGCATGGTGGCGGGACGGGGCTGGATCGCGCTGGCGCTGACCACCTTTGCCACCTGGCGTCCCGCGCGCGTGGTGGGCGGCGCCTACCTGTTCGGCGGCATCACGATTCTGACCTTCCACGCGCAGGCGCTGGGCGTGCCCATCGCGTCGCAACTGCTGTCGATGCTGCCGTATGTGGCAGCCATCGTCGTGCTGGTTTTGATCTCCAGCAACGCCAATTACATCAAGCTCAATATGCCCGCTTCGCTGGGCAAGAATTTCAATCCGGGAAATTAATCACTCACCACAAGGAAAACCATGTCCAAGAAACTAGTATGCGCCGCCGTTTGCAGTGCTGTTTTGATGCCCGTCATGGCCGCCGCTCCCGCCACCGCGCCGCTGAATGTCGGCTTCGTGTATATCAGCCCCATCGGCGACGCGGGCTGGACCACCCAGCATGACCTGGCCCGCAAGGAAATGGAAAAGGCGCTGGGTAGCAAGATCACCACCAAGTACGTGGAAAACGTGCCGGAAAGCGCCGATGCGGAACGGGTGATCCGCGACCTGGCGCAAACGGGCAGCAAGCTCGTCATCACAACCTCGTTCGGCTACATGAATCCCACCTTGAAAGTGGCGAAGCAATTTCCTAATGTGAAGTTCATTCATTTGACGGGCTACAAGACGGCCGTCAACGTGGCCAATACCAACGCCCGTTTCTACGAGGGCCGCTACCTAGCCGGCGTGTTGGCAGGCAAGATGAGCAAGACCCATGTGGCCGGCTACGTGGCGGCATTCCCGATCCCGGAGGTGTTGCAGGGCGTTAACGCTTTTACGCGCGGCATGCGCAGCGTCGACCCGAAGGCAGAAGTGAAAGTGGTGTGGGTGAATAGCTGGTTCGATCCGGGCAAGGAACGCGACGCCGCCATCACCCTGATCGGCCAGGGCGCCGACGTGGTTACCCACCACACGGATTCGACCGCCGTGGTGCAGGCGGCGGAAGAAAAGGGCAAGTACGCGATCGCCTACCATTCGGACATGAAAAAGTACGGGCCGAAGGCGCAGCTGGCTGCCGTCACCCACCATTGGGGCGACTATTATACGAAGCAGGCGCAAGCCGTGCTGGACGGCACGTGGAAGTCCAGCAGCACCTGGGGCGGCATCAAGGATGGCATGGTCAAGCTGGAAGGCATCAACGCCACAGTGCCGGCCGACGTGAAACAGTTTGTATTGGCACGCGAGAAAGACTTGGTAGCTGGCAAGCTCAATCCTTTCAGCGCCCCGATCAAGGATAACGATGGCAAGGTGCGCCTGGACAAAGGCGTGCTGGACGATGCGGCGCTGACGAAGATGGATTATTTTGTCGAAGGCGTGGCAGGAAAAGTTTCCGGAAAGTAATAGGTTTGAGTTTGAACTTGCTGTAATATTGCCGGAAACGGGAGCCGGGCCGGGAGTGCATTCCCGGCCCACCCACACAGCAGAGCCTGAACAGGCCCGTACCGGAGATTGACCCATGGACAGACTGGAAGTATTCAAGATTATCGCGCTGCAAGCGAGCAAGGGCGAGCTGACGTTCCCCGCCAACGTCAAGGCCACCTTGAAGCTGCAGGAAGCGCTGGACGACCCCGATTGCCATATCGAGGCGGCCGCCCGCATGGTCATGGCCGAGCCGCTGCTGTCGGCGCGGGTCGTGGCATTGGCCAACTCGGCCGCCTACAACCGTTCCGGCAATGAAATCGCCAATGTGCGCGCAGCCGTCTCGCGCCTGGGCTTTACCACCCTGAAATCGATGGTGGCATCCGTCATCGTGCGCCAGCTGGGCAGCCAGATTACCGACCCGCAATTGCGCGCCAAGGCGGCCAAGCTGTGGGAACACACGGCCCACGTGGCCGCGCTGAGCCAGGTAATCGCCAAGAAAGTCACGCATGTGGACGTGGAAACGGCCATGTTCGCCGCCATCGTGCACGAAGTGGGCGGCTTTTATCTGCTGTCGCGCGCCGAGGAATATCCAGGTTTGCTGGACGACAATACGGAAGACTGGATCGAATACGGCGAAAAACTGATCGGCCGCGGCGTGCTGCGCCAGTTGCAAGTGCCGGACATGGTCTTGCAGGCCGTGGAAGGCATGTGGCACGGCGGCAGCACGTTCCCGCCCCGCACCCTGGGCGCGACCCTGGTGCTGGCCAACGATCTGTCGCCCGTCGGCTCGCCCCTGCACCCGCCGGAAAGCGCCGCGCGGCGCCAGGCTGCAGCGAAGATCGACTTCGGCATCGGCGGCAGCACCTTGCACACCATCCTCGAGGAATCGGCGGAAGAGATCGAATCCCTGGCGGCCGCTTTGCTGGTCTGAACGTTTCCCCTGCAAAATCCCCGCCCTTGCCGCGGGGATTTTTTTCGTCCGCATTTTGATGCATCTTTCCCTATGGCATACAATCGCCGGCCCGGCCATCCGCCGGACTGAATGTCTCCTCTTACCCAAAGGATCTTATGCAGAAGCTGTTTTCTTCCCTGGCCGTCACGGCGCTCGCTTCCAGCCTGGCGCTGGCGTTTTCCGCGCACGCCGCGACCGGCTGGCCCGTGGTGCAGGAAGCGCCCTTGCGCGCCCACCTGGCCTTCCTGTCCAACGATTTGCTGGAAGGCCGGGGCACGGGCCAGCGCGGCGCCGACCTGACGGTGACCTACCTGGAAACCCAGGCACAGATGGCCGGACTGCAACCCGTGCGCGGCAATAGCTACCGCCAAAGCGTGCAGATCGCCGGCGTGAAATCCTTGCCACAAGACAGCAGCCTGCAAGCCGTGGCGGGCGGCAAGCCCGTGCCGCTGGCTTTCGGCCCGGACTGGGTGTGGGCCACGGGCGACTCGGTTGCCGCCCACACCTTCGATGCGCCGCTCGTCTTCGTCGGCTATGGCATCACGGCGCCGGAAGAAGGCTGGAACGATTTCAAGGGCGCCGATGTCAAAGGCAAGATCGTCGTCATGATGGTCAACGACCCGCAACCGACTAGTGCCGAGCCGAACCGCTTTGCCGGCAAGGCGCTGACCTATTACGGCCGCTGGACCTACAAATTCGAGGAAGCCAAGCGCCAGGGCGCGGCTGGCGTATTGCTGATCCACACGAAACCGTCCGCATCGTACGACTGGAGCGTGGTGCAGAACAGCTGGAGCGGCAGCGAGCGTTTCCAGTTGGCCGACCGCACGGCTGGCACACCGCTGCAGGGCTGGATCGCGGAAGACGCGGCGCGCCGCCTGTTCGCGGCCGGTGGGCTGGACCTGGACGCCTTGCGCGCGCAAGCGGAAAGCAAGGATTTCAAGGCCGTCGCCTTGAATGCCAAGCTGAGCGGCGAAATGAAGTCCGCCGTGCGCAAGGTGGAGCAATTCAATATCGCCGGCATGGTGCCGGGTACCGACCCGGCATTGAAGGATGAAGCCGTCATCTACAGCGGTCATTGGGACCACCTGGGCAAGCAGGGTGACAGTGGCGACACCATCTACAACGGCGCCGTCGACAACGCTTCCGGCACGGCCGGCTTGCTGGCCATGGCGCAGGAAGCCGTGAAAAAGCCTGCGAAGCGCACGCAGATATTCCTGTGGGTGGCGGCCGAAGAGCAGGGCTTGCTGGGTAGCGCCGCCTACGCGGCCGACCCCTTGTGGCCCTTGAACAAGACGGCCGCCGCGCTGAACCTGGACAGCCTGAACTTTGTCGGTGCCACGCATGACATCGGCGCGCAGGGCAGCGAGCGCACGGAGCTGGGCGCCATGGCGGCCACGGTGGCCAAAGCCATGGGCATGCATATCGCGCCAGCCCGTCCCGACCTGGCCGGCGGCTACTTCCGCAGCGACCATTTCAGCTTTGCCAAGGCGGGCGTGCCCGCGTTTTCCATCAATGGCGGACGCGAGTACATCAAGGACGTGGCAGCGTCGAAAGCCAAGGCGGCCGCGTATGGCCCCCGCTACCATCAGGTTACCGACGAGTACGATGCCAGCTGGGATTTGTCCGGCATGACGCAGCAGGCGCAATTTACCCTGAACCTGGGGCAAGCCGTGGCGAATGCGGCCAGGATGCCGGCGTGGAAGGCGGGCGATGCGTTTGGCAAGGCGCGTGAGCCAGCGAAGTAAGCACGAAAAAAAACCGCTCGGTGGAGCGGTTTTTTTTAGGATCGTAGATCGGATTAGCTCGAAGAGCGTAATCCGACAGTTGGCGCATCAGTGTCGGATTACGCGGCGTGCCGCCGTTAATTCGACCTACGTGATAGATGTCTGGGCGGCCAGTTCCAGCCGGCGCTGCGCGTGGCGGTACTTGCTCCACACGATCAGCATCAGCAGCGGCATGGCGCCGCCCACCATGCACAGGGCGGGCCAGCCGCCGGCGGCAAAGCTGGCGCTGGCCAGGGCCGAGCCTGCCGACGCGCCGATGAAGCCGCCCGCGATGAACACGGTGGTGACCCGCGCCCGCGCATGCGGCGCCAGTTTATAGATGATGGACTGGTGCGTCACTTGCAAGCCCATCACGCCCATGTCCAGCAGGACGATACCGATCAGCAGCAGCACCAGCGAATGGGCGCCAAAGCCGATCAATGCCCAGCCCGCGATGGAAGCCACGGCCAGCAGCCAGGTGGCCTGGCGCGCATAGCCGCGGTCGGCCATGCGGCCCGCCGTGTTGGCGGCAAAGGCGCCCGTGGCACC
Organism: Janthinobacterium lividum; assembly: GCF_034424625.1. Classification (NCBI taxonomy): domain Bacteria; kingdom Pseudomonadati; phylum Pseudomonadota; class Betaproteobacteria; order Burkholderiales; family Oxalobacteraceae; genus Janthinobacterium; species Janthinobacterium lividum. Next base: position 1,586,840 of record NZ_CP139976.1, read on the forward strand.
GGCCAGGCCGAACAGGCCGATCTGCATTTCCGAGTAGTGGTACGGCGCGCCGCTGAGCAAAAAGGTCAGGCCCGTCCAGAACACGCTGAAGGTGCCCAGGCCCAGGCCCGAGAACAGGGCGCGCTGGCGCAGCAACGGTTCCTGGCGGATGATGTCGGCCAGCGAGGCCAGCAATTTTCCGTATTGCAGCTTGCCGCGTGGCGCCTCGTTCGGCAGGATGCGGCGCAGCATGACGAGCAGGGCGGCCACGACGATGGCGGCCAGCACGTACACGGTGCGCCAGCCGCCGCTGATCTGCGACACGGTGCCGGACACGGTACGCGCCAGCAGAATCCCCAGCAACAAGCCCGTCATCACGGTGCCCACCATGCGGCCCCGGCTGTGGTCGGGCGCATACGACGCGACCATGGCCGTGACTACCATCAAGGCACTGGACGTGATCCCCATCAAGACACTGGCGATGGCAAAGATAATAATGTTCTGGCTGGTGGCGGCCAGCAGCAGGGCGCCGATCTTGGCGACCAGCATCCACGTCAGCAGCTGGCGGCGGTTCAGCACGTCGCTGAGGGGGACCAGGAACACGATACCCAGCACATAGCCGATTTGCGTGGCCGTGACCAGGTAGCCCGCCTGCGGCACGCTGACGCCAAACGAGGCGGCCAGCATGGACGTCAGCGGCTGCACATAGTAGAGGCTGGCGACGAGCACGCCGGCGGACAGGGCGAACAACAGGATGCGGGTCGACGTCAGCAGGGCGCTGGCGTTGACGGTGGATGGTGCAGATTTCATGCGAGACAACTTTCTTGGAGTGATGCTTTTGGATGAGCATGATAGCGGGGCTGCGCATTTCTTGCCGGGCGCGGCCGATTTTGCGGTGGGGCGGCAGGCAACGCAGCAGGCAAAAAAATCCCGGCGATCGTTGCCGACGGCCGGGAAAAGGGTATAGGGGGATATACCGAGGGAGGAAAACGTTCAGTTACTGTTGCCGGGTTAGTTCCGCATGCACCTGCGCCGTGATTTCATACGAGCGCAGCCGGTGCTGGTGCTCGAAGATCTGCGAAGTGATCATCAGCTCGTCGGCGCCCGTTTCGGCAATGAACGCGGCCATCTTCGCCTTGACGGTGTCCGGCGCGCCGATGGCCGTGCAGGACAGGACGGAATCGAGCATGGCGCGTTCCTGCGGACCTAGCTGCTCCAGATAGCCGGGCACGGGCGGCTGCAGGCGCGACGGGCGGCCAGTGCGCAGGTTGACGAAGGCTTGCTGCATCGACGTGGCGCGCAAGTGCGCCTCGGCATCCGTGTCGGCGGCAAACACGTTAAAGCCCAGCATCACGTACGGTTTCGCCAATTGTTTTGAAGGCTTGAAATGTTCGCGGTAGTAGGCCACGGCTTGCAGCATCATTTGCGGCGCGAAGTGCGAGGCAAACGCATACGGCAAGCCCAGGTGGGCCGCCAGCTGGGCGCCGAACAGGCTCGAGCCGAGTATCCACACGGGCACTTTCGCGCCCTTGCCGGGCACAGCCAGCACGCGCTGGCGCGGCTCGTCGGACATATAGTCGATCAATTCCAGCACGTCTTGCGGAAACTGTTCCGCGTCGGACTGCAGGTCGCGGCGCAGGGCGCGCGCCGTCGTCTGGTCGGAGCCGGGCGCGCGGCCCAGGCCCAGGTCGATGCGGCCCGGGTGCAGCGCTTCCAGGGTACCGAACTGTTCCGCGATGACCAGCGGAGAATGGTTGGGCAGCATGACGCCGCCGGCACCCACGCGGATGGTTGTCGTGCCAGCCGCCACATGGGCGATGACGACGGCAGTGGCGGCGCTGGCGATGCCGGGCATGCCGTGGTGTTCGGCCAGCCAGTAGCGGTTGTAGCCCCAGCGCTCGCCGTGCTGCGCCAGGTCGAGCGTGTTCTTGAACGACTGGCTGGCGTCGCTGCCTTCGGCGATGGGGGCCAGGTCGAGTATGGAAAATGGAATCATGGTAGCGATATCGGGACGTGGTGGAAAATCACAATGGACGATTTGTCTATCCCCTGACGACAATAGGGTCGGCCTTGGAAGCGGCAGGGATGACAGGCTGTGCACATGATAATGCGAATCGGGAATTTGCGTACTGATCGGTAAAAAACTCGTATCGATTGGAAATCGGTGCGGGCAATGCTAGAGTGGGCCTCCCCACTTTATACGCCCCGCCATGTTCAAGAAACCCGTCCTGCTGACTTTGATAAGCCTGCTGCTGCAGCCCTCCGTTCACGCCGCGCCCATCAGCCTGCAGGCGCAGGAAACGGCGCGCTACGCGCTGGCCACCTATCCCGAACCGCTGATCGCCAGCCTGGCGAAGATGGTCAGTTTCAACACGGTGGCAGACCCGGCCGTGCCGTTTGCCGCGAATCCCCAGCACACGGGCTTCAAGCGCTACCTGGCGGCCGAGGCGCAGCGCCTGGGATTCGATTTCCAGGATCACGGCTACGTGGTGATCATCGGCATGGGCAGCGGCAGCGAGCGCGTGGGCGTGATCACGCACGGCGACGTGCAGCCCGTGAATCCCGCCAAGTGGGCCCGCTCGCCGTTCGAGCTGGACCGTACCAGCGAACCTGGCAAGCTGCTGGGACGGGGCACGGAAGACGACAAGGGCCCGATCGCCACGGCCCTGTACGCGATGAAGGCTATCCAGGACCAGCAGGTGCCGCTGAGCAAGCGCATCGAGCTGTACGTCTACATGGCCGAGGAATCGGACTGGGAACCGCTGAAACAGTTCCTGAAAACCCATACGCCGCCGCAAGTGAACATCACCATCGATGCGGAATACCCGGTGGTGACCGCCGAGAAGGGCTACGGTTCCATCAAGCTGACCTTGCCGCCGCGCACGGCCATGCCGGCGGGGAAGGGCCCTGTGCTGACGCAGCTGACAGGCGGCTTTTTCGGCAGTCAGATCCCGGAAGATGCACAAGCCGTGATCGACCACGCGCCAGCCGCGCTGGAAGCGGCCATCCGCGCCCGCGCGCAGCAGCAACAGGGCGTGCGCTACAGCTATGCGCGCGATGGCGGCACCTTGACGGTGACGGCGCTGGGCGTGTCGGCCCACTCGTCGAAACCGGAAGACGGCGTCAACGCCATCAGCATGCTGGCCGACGCGCTGTCCGTGCAGCCGTGGCAGGGCACGCAGGCGGCCGACATGCTGTCGTTCCTGAATGAGCTGGTGGGCACGGGCATCTACGGCGAACGCTTTGGGCAGATCGCTTACCGCGACGGCTTCATGGGGCCGATGACGGTAGCACCGACCGTGCTCAAGCAGAACGGTGGCGCGCTGGAACTGACTATCAATTTGCGCCGTCCGCAAGGCAAGACGGCGGCCGTGCTGCAACAGCAGGTGACAGCTGCGTTCGACGGCTGGAAAGCGCGGCGCCACGTGCCGGCTACCCTGCAGGTGCAGATCGGTGAACCGTGGCTGCAGACGGCGGCGCCGCAGATTCCCACCTTGTTGTCCGTCTTCGAACACTACACGGGCATCGCCAATCCGCAACCGGTGGCCATCGGCGGCGGCACCAATTCGCGCCTGTTCCCGAATGCCGTGAGCTTTGGCCCGGCCATGCCGCACACGGTCTACACGGGGCATTCCGAACATGAGTTCATCACGGAAAAGCAGTTGCTGTTGAACTTGCAGATGTACACGGCCGTGTTGATTGAACTGGCGAAATAGCCGCTTGCAAAAATAGCGGGAAGTCATAGACTGCAAGCCTGAGACGAGGCCAGGCACTGAACTTTTTATGCGCGCGCCGGTCTTAAGTTTCCATGTAGGAAGGGAGCAGCTATGCATGCACAACAGGATTCCCGGCTGGTGCCAGGCAGGGCAGGCGGGGTGGCGCCGTGCCGCATTCCGCACGCGGGGCGGTCATGAACTGGCCGCTGGAGCTGGAAGTGGCGCACAAGCTGGCGCAGGTGCGGGGCTGGCTGGAAGACCAGCGTGCCGGTGCCGTGCGCCTGCGCGGCGTGGACTGGTTTGCTTGGGCCACGGCGGGCGCATCGAACAGCCATTGCCATACGACCGAGTGCGGCTGTGCGGAGGTGCTGGTGACGCGCGATGCCGCCTACATCCTGACGGACGAAGCCGAAGCCATGCGCATGCGCGAGGAAGAAGTGCGCGGGCCATGGACGTGGCAGGTGTCGCCCTGGATGCAGCCGCAGCTGTATGAATTGCGCGAGCATTTCGTGCAGCATGTGGCCGGCGGCGCGCCTGTCCTGTCCGACCGGCCCGGCTTGCACGAACGCAGCCTGCCTGTGGCCCTGCGCGAAGAGCGGCTGGTGCTGCTGGAATCGGAGCAGTTACGCTACCGGCAGGTGGGGCTGCTGGCAGCTGGTGCGGCCGCGGATGCGCTGCGCCAGGCCCGCCCCGACTGGAGCGAGCTGGAACTGGCTGCCGCGTGTGCGCGCGCGCTGTGGCTGCGCGGCTTGCAAGCCGTGTACGTGCTGGCCAGCGGTGGAGAGCGCCAGCACCGTTATCGGCACGCGCCGCCAGCCCAGGCGGTGCTGGGCAAGCAAGCCGTGCTGGCCTTGTGCGCGCGGCGTTTCGGACTGTGCGCCAGTCTCAGCCGTCAACGGCGCTTCGGCCCGGCGCAGCATCGGGCCGACGGCGCGGCGGTGGTCATGGACGATGCCGATGCGGCCATGCTGGCGCTGGAAGCGGTGGCGCTCGACGCTTGCGAAACGGGCCATGCGCTGAGCATGGTGTATCACGCGCTCGACAGCGCCTACGCCTATGCCGGCCAGCCCGACACGGTGCGCACCAGCCGGCAGGGCGGTATCCATGGCTACCTGGCGCCCGAAGTGGCGGCCGGCGCGCACACGGAAATCATCCTCAAGCGGGGCATGGCGCTGGCCTTTCACCCCAGCCTGCCCGGCAGCACGGTGGAAGACACGTTTTTGCTCGACGGCAGCCATTTGCACAATCTGACGCACGACCCGGCCTGGCCTTCGGCCGTGGTGCAGGGGCGCAGCCGGCCGTTGACCCTGGCGCTGGCTTGATGCGGTCAGTTGCGACCAGCATCGGCCAGTGCCGGTACATATCAATAGCGCTGCATCACGCCTTTTTGCACGCTGACCCGCTCGCCGATCTGGAAGGCGGGCTGGGTATTTTGCACAAAGGTGCGCGTCGTGCCGTCGTCCAGGCGCAAGGTGACGCGATACAGCATATTGCCCGCCGCCCCCGAGGTGCTGCCGGCCGTGCCCGACGTGCCCGCTTGCATGTCGGCACTGCCTTGGTCCATGCTGCGCGGCACGGTTTCTATCGACTGCACCGTGGCCGAGCTGATGTTCAGGGTGGACTGGTTCGCGTCATTGCGCATGTCGCTGCTCATGGCGTTGCCGGTATCGGTGGCCGTGCTGCTGGTGGCGCTGGCCGTACTGCTTTGCGGTGTCGTGCCGGCCGGTGCGGCATAGGTTTCGCCGCTATTGCTGCGTGCCAGGCTAGTTTTGTCCGTGGACTGGCAGGCCGCCAGCAAGGCGCATGTCAGGCCGGTCAGCAGCAGGGTTGTTTTCGATCTCATCTTGGTCTCCTCATGGTCGCATACTCAGGATCGGCACCCGCGGTGATTGCGGATAGCCGCGATTGCTGCATGTAAGAGCATGGCGGAGCAGGGATGTTCGGCGCCCGTCATTGTCGATTGAGCTAGATCAAGCGTCCAATTGCCGTGCTTGGTATAAAAGATGCTGGCAATTACCACTTCGTGCGGCTGCACGCTTCCTCACTGTTGAATCGGGAGAAAAAATGTCATCTGGCCCTACCGCAAAACTGATCGATGAGTTGGTGCTGGCCGTCGGCGGCACCGCGCGCGATGCCCGCGCACGCCATGTCCTGGCCCAGGCCTTGCATGGCCTGGTGCGGCTGGCGCGCTCGGAACAGTTGCTGGACATGCAGCGCGATGCGGCACGCGCCATGGGGGCTGGCAGCCGGCGCGAGGCGCGCGCCCTGATGCGCCGCCTGGGCACGCGCAGTGCGCGCGGCCAGGGACAGTTGCGGCTGGAATTGCAAGATAGCGAAACGGACCGCGCCTGACGGGCGCGAGTCATCTCCCCGTTCCCCGTTCAGGCTTCAGGCCGCGGCACGCCCTTGCCAAGGGCAGCGGCGACCATTTTCGGCCAGAGGAAATACAGCGGCAGGCAGACCGCCACGGCGGCCGTGATATCGACCACCCAGTCGCTGACGGCGCCACGGCGGTAGGGCAGGAAACTCTGGATGAATTCGTCCAGCGCGCCCATGGCCGCCACCATCAGCACCGACAGCAGCGCCCGGCGCGCCATGCCGCCGCCCGTGCCGCTGAACAGGATCAGGGCCAGCACGCCATAGCCGACGGAATGCAGCACGCCGCCCGATGCATACTGGCCCACATCCGCGCGCACGCCAGGAATGTCGCCGATCAGGATCACCAGCACATACAGCAGCAGCGCGGTGCGGTAGCGCAGGCGTTCGTAGCGGTCGGCAAAACAGAGTTCGAGCAATGGTGCAGGCATGATGCGTCAGGACAGGTGGAAAGGCCGTCACAATATCATGGGCAAGGCGGGCCGCCATGTTTTTGCGCAAGAGCTTGCCGTGCAGGCAAAAAAAGGCCCGCGGGGAGGCGGGCCAAAAACCCAAATGAAATGGGTCAAGAGTTGAGAGTTGCTCGGTACTCACCATGTCGCGCGCCTTGCCGGCGCCCGCCACGGTCATGAAAGGGGAGTGGTGTGCCATCGCGGCACACCTGTCTGTAGTCAGGCATATCGGTTGCCTGTACAGCAGATGAAGCAAGTATAGGGGGCGAAGATGACGGGCTGATGACACGCCGCAACATTTTTTTGCGGCGAGCAGAAGGACAGTGAAGAACGTCTGTCATGGCAAGAATGTCCATGTTTCAGCAGTGATAGCAAAAAAAAAGCCCGCTGGTGAAAGCGGGCTTAAAACTATTTTCTTGGAGGAGAATAGTGGAGACAGGTGCATTATGCTGCGTCGCACGATATGTGTCTAATGGTCTTTTCAGATAACCATTATCGTTTTTTGATATAACTGCCTGTCGTTCTGCCTGTCGCTGCCTTCATTCCTTCACGGCCACCGTGTAGTTGAGCGCCATGCGCCCGCCATCGACATAGATGGTCTGGCCCGTCATGTAGGTGGCGTCGTCGCTGGCCAGGAAGGCGGCGATGCCAGCCACTTCTTCCGGTTCGCCGCAGCGGCCCAGCGGCGTGCGCGACAGGATCGTGTGGCGCGCCTCGGGGCTCGACAGCACCGCCTGCTTGGCCAGTTCCGTCAGGATGGTGCCCGGCCCGATGCCGTTCACGCGCACGCCATGCGAGGCCAGGTTCAAGGCCATGACCTTGGTCAACTGGTTGATGGCGCCTTTCGACACCACGTACGGTACCTGGTTCGGGATCGCCAGTTCCGCATTCACGCTGGACATGTTGATGATGCAGCCAGTATTGCGCTTGACCATTTCGCGCGCCACGGCCTGGCCGCACAGGAACATCGATTTCAGGTTGATGCGCATGACCCGGTCGAAATCGTCTTCGCAGACGTCGAGGAAATCGGCCGCGTGCGTGACGCCCGCATTGTTGACGAGGATATCGATGTGGCCGAACTGGGCCAGGGTTTCCTTCAGCAAGGCATCGACGTCCGCCTTCTGGCTGACGTCGGCGCAAAAGAAGCGCGCCTGCGGGCCGAGGGCGGCGGCCGCCTGCGCGCCTTCTTCCTTGATGTCGACCAGCATCACCTGCGCCCCTTCGGCGATCAGGCGGGTGGCGCAAGCCAGGCCGATGCCTTGCGTGGCGCCCGTGACGATGGCGGTTTTATTGACTAGTTTCATGTGTGCTCCTCGGCGGTAATAGGGGCCGCTGCCCGGGCCACCGGCCCGCGCGGCAATGGGCAGATTTTAATCCCTGGGCGGGAATCAGAGGAGGATGGGTTCGTTTGGCAACTGGTTGCCGCGCGTGCCATCGGCAGGGAAGTGGCTTTGCAACAAGGTATTCAACTGCTGCAAGGCATCCAGCGTGCTGTCGTGGTAATTGCCGTCCTTGAAGCCTTTGGTCATGGTGCGGCACACGGCTTGCCATTGTTCCGGCGTGACGCGCCGGCCCACGTTGCGGTCGGCGACGATATCGACCTGGTGCTCGGCCAGGTTGATATAGATCAGTACGCCGACGTTGTCTTCCGTATCCCACACGCCATACTGGGCAAACAGTTCGCGCGCCCGCTCGCGGTTGCTCACGCCCTGGTACGCCATGCCCGGCGTCAGGGCCGCTTCGACGATCAGGCGCACTTCCGCCTGGTGCATCGCTTCACCGTTGGCAATCGCTGTCTCGATGGCTTTCAGGGTGCGTTCCGGAAAGGCCTGGCGTGCCGTCGCCGGCGTGCCCCGCAAATGTTTCAAGGCCCGTCCGCAGCGCTGTCCGAATGTCAGTTGTTTCGTCATTACCAATCTCCCGAGGCGCCGCCGCCGTCAAAACCGCCGCCGCCGCCACCGAAACCACCGCCGCCACCGCCACCGCCAAAACCACCACCGCCGCCGAAGCCTCCGCCGCCGCCGCGGTTGTTCAGCGCCTGGCTCAAAATGCTGCCCAGCACGACGCCGGTGGCGCCGCTGGACCAGTTGCTGCCGCGCTGCAGCCGCGTGGGGCCGCCGCGCGAGCGGAACAGGGTCAGCACGACGAGGAAGCCGAAGAACAGCAGCGGCAGCCAGAAGGTCATGCCGCCCGCTTCCACGGTCGCCGGCGCTTTCTGCTGTGCCGGGGCGGGGAATTGCTCCTGGTTCAGCAGGGTGGCAATCGAGCCCACGCCGGCCACCAGGCCGCCGTAATAATCATTCTGTTTGAAATGCGGCGCGATCACGTCTTGCAGGATGCGTTTCGATTGCGCATCCGTCAGCACGCCCTGCACGCCGCGGCCCGCTTCGATGCGCAGGCGGCGCAGCGACGACGGGTTGTCCTTCGCCACCATCAGCAGCACGCCGTCATCGACACCCTTGCGGCCCAGCTTCCAGGCATCCGTCACGCGGATGCTGTATTGCTCGATCGCTTCCGGTTCCGTGCTCTTGACCAGCAGCACGGCGATCTGGCTGCCCGTCTTGGCTTCGTAATCGGCCAGCACGCCTTCCAGCGCCGCTTTCTGTTTGGCGTCCAGCATGCCGGCGTTGTCCGTCACGCGCGCGGCCAGCGGCGGCACGGGCTGCAAGCCCTGTGCGCCGGCCGGCGGCATCGTCCACAGCAGCAGTGCCGTCGCCAGCGCCGCCAGATAAGACCAGGCTTTCATCTTATTTGCCGAAGTTGACGGTCGGTGCGGTCGAGATGGCTTTTTCATTTTCCACCGTGAACGATGGCTTGACCTTGTAGCCGAAGACCATGGCCGTCAGGTTGTTCGGGAAGCTGCGCGCATGCACGTTGTAATCCTGCACGGCAACGATGTAACGCTGGCGCGCCACGGTGATGCGGTTTTCCGTGCCTTCCAGCTGCGACTGCAAGTCGCGGAAGCTGGTGTCGGCCTTCAAGTCCGGGTATTTCTCGGACACCACCATCAGGCGCGACAGGGCCGACGACAGCTGGCCCTGCACCTGCTGGAATTTCTCGAACGCGGCCGGGTCGTTCAGCACTTCGGGCGTGATCTGGAAACTGGTGGCGGCGGCGCGCGCCTTGGTCACCGCTTCCAGGGTTTCGCGCTCGTGCGTCGCATAGCCCTTGACGGTGTTGACCAGGTTGGGGATCAGGTCGGCGCGGCGCTGGTACTGGTTGACCACTTCGCCCCAGGCTGCCTTGGTGGCTTCATCCTTGCTCTGGAAGTCGTTGTAGCCGCAGCCCGTCAGGATGCCGGCCAGGACGGTGACGCTCAGCGCCAGGCGCAGCCATTTGGTGAATTGATTGGTGATTTGCATGATGGGTTCCGTGCAGAGTAAGGGAGGTGAGGCAAATATACCTGAAACGGCCCGCAATGTCGGTTTAATAAGCGCCGGCCGCCGCGTCTGGCCGCGTTGCCACGCCGTGGCAACCCCGCGCCGCGTTACAATACGGGGTTTGCAACTGAATATAGAGAAGGTGTGCCGTGAATTTCATCAATAAATTATCCGCCGCGTGGACGGCCAATAATTCCCTGCTGTGCGTGGGCCTGGACCCCGACCTGGCGAAACTGCCGGCCGAACTGCGCGATCTGCCTGATGGAATCACCACCTTTTGCACGCGCATCATCGATGCCACGGCCGACCTGGCCTGCGCCTTCAAGCCGCAGATCGCGTATTTTGGCGCGCTGGGCGCGGAAAAGCAGCTGGAAGACATCTGCCGCTACGTGCGCGAAAACTATCCGCACATCCCGCTGATCCTCGACGCGAAACGGGGCGACATCGGCGCGACGGCCACGCAGTACGCGCGCGAAGCGTTCGAGCGCTACGGCGCCGACGCCGTCACCGTGAACCCGTACATGGGCGAGGATTCGCTCGATCCCTACCTGGCGTGGCAAGACCGCGGCGTGATCATCCTGTGCCGCACCTCGAACCCGGGCGGCTCGGACCTGCAATTCCTCGACACGGATGGCGTGCCCTTGTACCAGCGCGTGGCGCGCCTGGTGGCCGATAAATGGAACAAGAATGGCCAGTGCGCACTCGTCGTCGGCGCCACTTTCCCTGAAGAACTGGCGCAGGTGCGCGCCATCGTCGGCGACATGCCGCTGCTGGTGCCCGGCATCGGCGCCCAGGGCGGCGACATTGCCGCCACGGTCGGCGCGGGCCAGACGGCGAACGGCATGGGCATGATGATCAGCTCCTCGCGCGCCATCATCTATGCCACGCCGCAGGCTGGCGAAGACTACGCCGACGCGGCACGCCGCGTGGCCATTGAAACGCGCGATGCGATCAATGCGCATCGTTCGGTCTAAGAACGATATACAGTCAGCTACACAGCGCCTGACAAAACCGTAGCGAGCGGAAGGGAGAGGTGGCCGAGAAGCGCAACCGTACTGGAGTACGGTGAGCATCGCAGGCCACCTATACCGACGCGCAGTAGGTTTGGTTAGGTGCCACTAATCGCGCATGGGCGCCACCATCTCCACGTAATCGTACAACTCACCCAGAATTTCCTCACCACGCTCATCCACGGATTCCGACAGCACGTCGATTTCCGTAAACAGCATTTCGATGGTGCGGGCGCCGCCGTCGCCGTCGAACAGGCGGGCAGCGCGGTGCTGCTCCCAGCGCAGGCTTTCCGCTTCGCTCAGGGTTTGCGGGAAATTGCGGGCGCGGTAGCGGAACAGCAGTTCCTGCAGGCGCTCGTCGGCAAACGAAGGGCGGGCCGTGGCCAGCTTGGCCGGCGTGTCGCGGCGCAGGGATTCGAGCAGGCGGCGGTCGTCGTTGCTGACGAAACCATTGTACAAATCTTCATCCACGTCCAGCGCGACATTCGCGCCCGGGCGCTGGAACACTTCGGCCCAGACGGCATCCATGTTCGGCGCCGTGGCGGCCAGCTGCGCGTTGACCTTCGCCGCGTCCAGATCGATGCCCCATTGCGCGGCCATGGCCGGCGACAGGGTCTTTAAATTGCCAACCAGCATGGGCGACTTGTTCAAGTGCACGCTTTTCACGGGCAGGCGCGTCATGCCTTCCGGCATGGCCTCCTTGCGCGTGAACAAACGCGTGCGGATGGTATCCGCGTCCAGGGCGAACAGTTCGCGCGGATCGTAGGCGCAATCCCAGACGAGGATTTCGTTTTTATTGCTCGGATGCGTGGCCAGCGGCCAGACGACGCCCAGGCAGCCCCGTTCGGCGGGGAACATGCCGGAAACGTGCAGGAAAGGCTGGCGCTCGCTGGCGGCCAGGTGCATGCCCATTTCGCTGGCGACCCTGTCCTTCTTGTGCAGGGCCAGGCAGAATTCGAACAGTTTCGGCTGTTTTTCCTTGATCAGGCGTGCCAGGGCGATGGTGGCGCGCACGTCGGACAGCGCATCGTGCGCCGCTTCGTGGGCCAGGCCATTGGCCTTGCTCAAGTGTTCCAGCCTGAAACTGGTCTGGCCATCGTCGCGCTTCGGCCATTCGATGCCTTCCGGGCGCAGCGCGTGCGTCATGCGCACGACGTCGAGGATGTCCCAGCGGCCGCAATGGTTTTTCCATTCGCGCGCATACGGATCGATCAGGTTGCGCCAGAACAGGAAACGCGTGACTTCATCGTCGAAACGGATGGTGTTGTAGCCCACGCCGATGGTGCCCGGTTCCGAAAAGGCCGCTTCGACGGTGGCGGCGAACTGGTGTTCGGGTACGCCCAGCTGCAGACATTGCTGCGGCGTGATGCCCGTGATCAGGCACGATTGCGGGTCGGGCAGGAAATCATTGGCAGGCTGGCAATACAGCATGATCGGTTCGCCGATCTCGTTGAGGTCTGCATCCGTGCGGATGGCGGCGAACTGGGCCGGGCGGTCGCGGCGCGGCTGGGCGCCAAAGGTTTCGTAGTCGTGCCAAAGAAAGGTCTGGTTAGTCATTGATGGTCGTTACTTGATGGGTTATCCGGGCCCGTGAAAGGGCCGCTGCTACAGTTTTCTGAAAACCTGCCGATACTACACGAGAGGATGGTCATCATCGCGTTTCCTGCATGGTGGCATACATTGCCCGTTCAAGGAGGTCTATCGTGTCAATTCCCATCGCCGCAAGCGGCAATTCCAACCCTTCCGTGACTTCCGTCAGTACGGGCGTTGCCGGCAAGGACGATAAAGTCCAGCACGGCGTCAACACTGAAATGAGCGTGAATGACCGTACCAAGCTGCAATTGAACGCGTCCATCATGCAGGCGTCGCTGAGCGTGTCGATCGGCGCGGAAAACGAGCCGCTGGCGCTGCTGTACAAGACGGCCATCACCAACATCAATGAAGCGCTGAGGGGCCAGTACGGCGAAGACGCGATCCAGAACGCGGCTTCGCAGGATAACAGTGCCGAAGCGACGGCGAACCGCATTGTATCGCTGTCGACGGGGTTTTTTGACGCCTTCAAGAAGCAGAATCCCGGCCTGGATGACGATACGGCCCTGAGCAAGTTCATGGACACCATCAGCGGCGGCATGGAAAAAGGCTTCAAGGAAGCGCGCGACATCCTGGGCGGCTTGAAAGTGCTGAATGGCGATATCGCCGGCAATATCGACAAGACGTATGAACTGGTGCAGAAAGGCTATGCGGACTTCATCGCCGCGCACAGCAGCAAGAAGGATGAGGCCGCCAAGCCGGCCGACAGCAAGGCTGCCTGAACTACAGCATGACCCGGTTGCGCCCGCCCGCCTTCGCGCGATATAGCGCCGCGTCGGCCGCGGCGATCAGCGCATGGTCGTCCTGTTCGGCCGCCAGGCTGGCTACGCCGAAGGAACCCGTGATGTGCGGCAACGCGCTGCGCATGTCGGCGAAGATGACGGCGAGCTGCATGCGCTCGCACAGGCGCTCGGCGACCCGCAGGGCCACGTGTTCGTTGGTATCGGGCAAGATCACCATCATTTCCTCGCCTCCGTAGCGCACGGCAAAATCCGTGGGTCGCAGGGCCGCGCCCAGCACTTGCGCGGCGATGCGCAGTGCCTGGTCGCCAGCCTGGTGGCCATGCGTGTCGTTGAAGCGCTTGAAATGGTCGAGGTCGATCATCACCAGTGACAGCGGAGAGCCGCTGGCGTGGGCCGTGACGATCATGTTCGGCAGTAAATCCGTCAGCCAGGCGCGGTTGTACAAGCCCGTCAGGCTGTCGACCATCGACAGCTGGCGGTAGAATTCGCCCAGTTTCTGCCGGCGGCGCAGCAGGGCATTGGCGGCGCGGATGCGGAAGGACAGCAGCCGCAGCAGGTTGCGCGCCAGGCCGTTCGACTGTTCGATCAATTCCCAGACGATGGCCGCGTCGATCACCAGCAAATCGGTTTCTTCCAGGGCGGAAATGGCGGCCAGGTTGCTCGCTTCATCGAGCACCGATTGTTCGCCCACGCTTTCTCCGGGCAAGACCTTGCTGACGGTGCCGTCATCCATGCCCGTGTGGGTGTCGGCGGCCACGGCCAGCGAGCCGCGCAGGACGATGTACAGGCTGGCGCCTTGCGTGTCGGCAATGGCTTCGCCCGCTTCGAGGCGCATGACGGGGCAGGGCGCCAGCATGGCAGCCGTCTGGCTATCCGCCCCATCGCGAAATAGCTGTAAATCGCCGATGTTGCAGCCTGAAGCGCCGAAGTTGCCGATCTGTTCCACAATCACACTTTCAAAAAGCCGGCGCGCGAGCAGGGTGCCGGTATCTTCATGATAGCGTAAAGCAGCCTTGGCTGTAACGGCAAAGGCTTGCTTGAGGTCACTTACTGTGAGAAATACGACAATTATTTCATTGCCGCGTTAATACGTTGGAACACTTGCTGTTTTAGTATGGATGTTGCCGCGCGTGAACTGCGGGGCAGATGTGCAAAGGCAGCCTTGAACGGCTGCCTCAGTCTCTGGAAATCCTGCGGGTGGGGAGTTACTCGGCGGTTTCTTCCGCTTCGGCCGTATCGATCACGGCATTCTTGCCGGTGGCGTGGCGCTTGCTGTCTTGCAGGCGGCCCAGGGCGCTATCGATGGCGCGTTTCAGTTTATCGGTGGCGCCGGCAACGGATTGATGCACGGTGGCGTTCTGTTCGGTCACGGCAATCGGTTGATAGCCAGCAACGCGTGCTTCCATGACGCAGCGGATATCGTCGGCGCCGCCTTTCGGGCCATTCGTGTCGCTGATGTGGACTTCGATGCGGGTCAGGTTGTCGCGGAAGCGGTTCAGTGCGCTTTCAAGTACGGATTGCACATGTTCGTTCAGTCCAGCGGTGTTGGCGATGGTGCTGTCGGTATGAATATTGATTTGCATATGCTTACTCCTGTCAATTCAAAAAAAACCCATCTCAGGCGTGATGCGGCCTGGTTGCTGCCTCATGCACATGACCTCGTGCATGGAACTTATCTTACTCCTCTTTCCAGTATTTCAAGAGGGTGCGCACGATTAAGATGGGCTTAACCCTTCAGCCAGGTCAAGTTTCCACTACGAAATTATTTACCCTCAGCCATTAATGAGACCAGCCGCGATATTGATCGACAGCCCCAGCACGACCAGGTTGAAGAAAAAGCTCAGCACGGATTGTCCCAGCACGATCTGCCGCATCATGCGCGTCTGCACGGAAACGTCCGACGTTTGCACGGCGACGGCGATGGTGAAGGCGAAATACAGGAAATCCCAGTAATCGGGGTCTTGCTCGTCGTCGGGAAACTTCAGGGGGCGCAGCGCGGGGTCGGCCTGGTAATACAGGTGGGCGTAATGAAAGCAGAACAGGGTGCCGACGAGGAACCAGGAACCGACCAGGGTGAGGATCGTCAGGCCGTAGTGCAGCGCGCGCTCGTCCGGCGCCATGTCTTTCATCGAGGACAGCTGCGAGACGATGGCCACCAGGCTCATCACGGATGCGACGGACAGGGCCGACAGGACGGTTGCCGCCCGCTCGTCCTGGCGCGCCGCCATGGCTTTGACCTTGTGATGGTTGGCGCGCATCATCATCCAGGCCATCGTCGCCAGGTAGAACCAGACGGCCACGTTCCACGCCGTCAGCAAACGCGTCATCTCTTGCCAGGATGCGGGCAGCAGCAGGCCGGCCGCGACGCCGATGGCCGTGGCCATGCTCAGGTGGGGGCGGCTGCGGATGAAGCTGTGGAACGGAAGCGTGATTTTCATGGTGCGGGTTCGTCAGTGGCGATAGCGCATCTTAGACCTTATGGGCTTGCCGTGGTGGCCGTCCTGGCGGCCGCTTCCTTCTCGTGGTGGGGGAAGCGGTCCATGCGCGACAGCACGGGGAACATCACGGCCCAGATACCCGTCACGGCCAGGGTGGCGGCGCCGCCGAAGAGCACGGCGCGCACGAGGCCGAACCAGCCGGCCGTCAGGCCCGATTCGAATTCGCCCAGTTCGTTCGAAGCGCCGATGAAGACGGCATTCACGGCGCTGACCCGGCCGCGGATCTCGTCCGGCGTCTCGAACTGCACCAGCAGGTGGCGGATGTAGACGCTGACCATGTCGCCGGCGCCCATCAGGAACAGCGCCGCCAGCGCCAGCGGGAAATAGCTGGTGCTGCCCAGCACCAGGGTGCCCAGGCCGAAGACGGCCACGCCGCCGAACATCCAGGCGCCCACGCGGCGCGTGATGGGGAACATGGCCAGCGCGATCGAGCACAGGGCCGCGCCGGCCCCCGGCGCCGTGCGCAGCAAGCCCAGGCCGCTGGGGCCGATATGCAGCACGTCATGCGCCAGCGCCGGCAGCAGCGCCGTGGCACCGCCGAACAGCACGGCAAACAGGTCGAGCGAAATGGCGCCCAGTACGATGGGTTTCGACCAGACGAAGCGCAAGCCTTCGAGCAGGGTATGCCAGCTGACGGGTTCGCGCTTCACCACTTGCGGCGCGGGCGTGGTGGCGCGCATCAGCAGGACGGACACGACCAGCAGTGCGGACGAGATCAGATACACCACCTTGGGGCCGAAGTAGTACAGCAAGCCGCCCAGGGTGGGGCCCAGGATGATGGCCACGTGCGAACTGGACGAGCTGAGCGCCACGGCGCGGCTGAAATGTTGCGTGGGCACCATGTTGACCAGCACGGCTTGCGTGGCCGGCATCATGAAGGCGCGCGCGCTGCCGAACAGCACCAGCACGGCAAACACGGGCCAGACGATGGACAGGCCGCTCAGGGTGAACGCCAGCAGGGCCAGCGCGCAAGCCAGTTGCGCCGCCAGGCACCAGGCGATGATATTGCGCCGGTTATAGCGGTCGGCCACGTGGCCGGCAGGCAGAATCAGCACGAGGAAGGGGGCGAATTGCGCCAGGCCGATCAAGCCCAGGTCGAACAGGCTGCCCGTGATCTGGTACACCTGCCAGCCGATGGCCACGCTTTGCATCTGCACGGCCACCGTGCCCAGCACGCGGGCGGAAAGATAAAAGGCGAAGTTGCGGTGACGCAGGATACTGAAGCCGTTGCCGGCAGAGGCGAGAGACATGAATACTTTCCAGGACACGACGGGGTGAGGCGGGTGGCGGCAGCGGATGCCGCGCCAGCAGCACCCCGCTGTCTGGATGCTTACTTGGCCAGGTCGGCTTCCGTGGTGAAGGCGTCCGCGTAGAACTCGTCGGCTGGCAGCTGGCACAGTTGCACGAAGTCGCGGTGGGCCGCATCGACCATCACGGGCGCGCCGCAGGCATACACCTGATACGCGGACATGTCGGGCAAGTCGGCGATGACGGCCTGGTGCACGAAGCCCGTGCGGCCTTCCCACGCGTCTTCCGGCAGCGCGTCCGATACGACGGGCACATAGGTGAACTGCGGCAAGTCGGCGGCCCACTGGCGGCACAGCGCATCCATGTACAGATCGTGCGGACGGCGGCCGCCCCAGTACAGGGTGATCGGGCGCGTGGATTGCTCGTTGATCATGTGCTCGACGATGGCTTTCAAGGGAGCAAAGCCCGTGCCCGAGGCCAGCAGCACGACGGGCTTGTCGGAATCTTCGCGCAGGAAGAAAGTGCCCATCGGGCCTTCGAAGCGCAGGATGTCGCGCTCCTTCATGCTGCCAAACACCTGGTCGGTGAACAGGCCGCCCGGCAGGTGGCGGATGTGCAGGGTCATCGGGCCGCCATCGGCGGGCGCGCTGGCCATGCTGTAGCTGCGGCGTTTGTTGTCGCGTAACAGGATTTCGATATACTGTCCGGCGCGGTAGTTGAGGCGCTCGCTGGCTGGCAACTGCAGGGTCAGCACGACGACGTCGGGCGCGACTTTCTCGATGGTGGTCACGCGCGACGGCATTTTCTTGATCGGGTAGTCGCTGCTGCCCGCCACTTCGCGCGCTTCGATGACGAGGTCGGCGTTGGTGGTGGCGCAGCAGAACAGGGAAAAGCCGGCCGCTTCCTCTTCCGGCGTCAGGGCGCGCTGCTGGTGCGCCTTGTGCTGGACGGTGCCGGAAACCACTTTGCCCTTGCAGGAACCGCAGGCGCCATTTTTACAGCCATACGGCAGGCCGACGCCGGCGCGTATCGCCGCCGCCAGCACGGTTTCGTCCGCTTCGCAGCTGAACTGGTGGCCGCTGGGCTGAACAGTAACTTGAAAAGTCATACAATCCTTGAGATGAAAAATATGTTAATGCACTCTTTGCGCAAGCCGTCAGGCTTGCCGCGCCTGCTGATCCTGGGCTGCGGCGACGTCGGCATGCGGTTGCTGCCCTTGCTGCGTACGCGCTTTCGCGTCTTTGCCGTCACCAGCCAGCCGGCGCGCTGCGCGCAGCTGCGGGCGGCCGGCGCCGTGCCCATCGTGGCCAACCTCGACGAGCGCGCCAGCCTGAAGCGGCTGGCGGGACTGGCGACGATGATCGTGCACCTGGCGCCGCCCCGGTCGTCGGGCTCGCTGGACCGGCGCACGCGCAATCTGGCCGCCATTTTACCCGAGCACGCACGCATGGTGTATGTGAGTACCAGCGGCGTGTATGGCGATTGCGGCGGCGCCTGGGTCGATGAGACGCGGCCGACGGCGCCGGCGAATGCGCGCGCGAAGCGGCGCGTGGATGCCGAGCAGGTCTTGCGCGGCTGGGGCGCGCGCCGCCGCGCCAGCGTGGCCATCCTGCGCGTGCCCGGCATCTATGCGGATGACCGCCTGCCGCTGAAGCGCCTGCGCGAGGGCACGCCGGCCCTGGCGGCAAGCGACGATGTATACACCAACCATATCCATGCCGATGACCTGGCGCGCATCATCGAACGGGCCTTGTGGCGGGGCAAGCCGGGGCGCGTGTATCACGCCAGCGATGACAGCGAACTCAAAATGGCGGAGTATTTCGATGCCGTGGCCGACACGTTCGGCTTGCCGCGCCCGCCGCGCCTGCCGCGCGCCGAACTTCAGCAGGTGGTCACGCCTATGCTGCTGTCATTCATGTCCGAATCGCGCCGCCTGCACAATACGCGCATCAAGCGCGAGCTGGGCGTGCGCTTGCGCTACGCGCGCGTGGCCGATGCCTTGCGGCCGCTGTCTGCCGACGGGGCCGGCATCGGGTAAAATGGCCGGTTATCTGCGCACTTTTCCTGGGCCGGCGCGCAGCGCGCCGTTCCGGCGGTGCGCCATTCACTTAAGGAATACCGCATGAGCACCCTCACTTACGAAGAATACCTGGACGAGGTCACCACCGTCCTGACGGAACTGTATGACCTCGACGACGACGCCGCCATCAAGCTGGTCGTGGCGGCGCAGGATGCCGAATTTTTTGTCCCGCACGATGCCCATGAAGAAATGCGTACCGCCGAACAAGCCAAGAAGGATGCGGTCACCTTGTTCGAGCGCAAGCAGAATCGCCAGCAAACGCAGGAAAAACAGCAGCAGCGCGTGCGCCAGCAAAAGAAATAAGAACGGATCACTGGGCTTCTGGCCGCCAGGCCGTGGGGCAACATGGGCTTCGGCGCAATGCCGGGGCCCGGCCATTTGATGCAGCGCAAACGTGCCATGGCACGCTGGCGATATGGTGAGCAATGTCGTCACGCGTCTGGGCTCTTGTGGCGGGCTCGGCATCCACAATGAGCGTGACGTTGTTTCCCGTCAGCAGGAGCGAGCCATGCGAGCTACGAGTCACCCCAGCAAGGAACAGGTACGCGCCTATATGCGCCGGCGCGAACGCGCGCTGCAGCCGCCGCCGCCTCCCGATGAAATCCGCCGGCAACTGGCCTGGTGCCGCGTGGATGCCATTCCGGGCACTTGCCCGCTTGCCACCCCGGCCGGCGTGGCTGTGCAAGGCTGGCATTTATCAGCGGAAATGGCCCGCCTGAGCACCCTCATGGCCATAGCCTGGCTCATGCATAGCGGTGTTGCTCATCGTAAAAATTGATGACGTGCAGCAAATTTTTTCAATTTGAGTTATCCTCTAGCACATTCCAAGTGCGTCAATTCTCTTCAATTATCACAATTTTGCTTTAAGTTACGCAAAAATCAACAATAGCGTGTATTATATTGTTTGCGGCGTAAAAGCCGCATAAGTGATGGCGCTTTTTAGTGTGTTTACCCTGAATTATTGCAGAAGAGACATTCGGTTTCTTTTTGCCTTAATACAACAAGTACGGATTTTCGATCATGTCTCTCAAACAAATTACCTCTTTGCCTACCTACAACCCGAATCGCGTCCTCGATGCGATCATCGACAAGCTGCAACTGAAGAACGATGCGGCCCTGTCGCGAGCACTGGAAGTGGCGCCACCGGTCATCAGCAAGATTCGTCACAACACCTTGCCGATCGGCGCCACGATCCTCATCCGCATGCATGAAATCAGCGATTTCAGCATCCGTGAACTGCGCGAGTTGATGGCTGCCTAAGAGCGCCTGACAGACGGCAAACTGAGAGGTGCCGTCTGCGTTAGCCAAGCTTGCCGCGTGCGGCAGCCATACCTGCCTTCCCGTTTTCTATTGCGTGTCCGGGCTCAGCGTCGGACGATCCGTATAGAAGCGCCCTGTTTCCAGACCAGCCGGGGATGACTCGACCAGCGCTGCGGCCACTTTGCCGGGCGCGCTGGAAAATGCGGTCTGGGCAGCACCGGTGGCGCGGCCCGAATACGCGGTCGCTTGCACCGCAGCACTGGAAAACGCCGTCTGCACGGCCCGGCCAGAATACGCCGTTGCCTGTACCGCGGCACTGGAAAACGCCGTTTGTACGGCGCGCCCCGAATACGCCGTCGCCTGCACGGCCGCGCTGGAAAATGCCGTCGCCTGTACTGCCGCACTGGAAAATGCCGCCTGCACGGCGCGTCCCGAATACGCCGTCTCCGCGCGGAGATAATCTTCCCCGAATGTCTGCTCGTACAACTGCTTCATGCGTTCGCCCACGCGGTGGTGCGCCGCTTCGTCGTCTTCGCCGCGCAAGCCGATGTACGGGAAGTGATGCAGGAAGTAGCCGAACACCTGTTCGCAATCCGCCGCATATTTGAGGGTATCGAGGATGTGGTAGTGCCAGAAGGTATCGACGTCCATCAGCGGCGCCGTTTCTTCCTGCGGAAACTGTTTCATCAGGATCAGGAAGCGGCGGTATTCGAATTCCACCGCATTGGCCTTCTCGAGGCTCCATCCTTCGCCTGACTCCCGGTGCATCAGCTTGACCTTGATCGCGTCCAAATTCAAATCGGCAATTGCCTTGAAACTGTCGTTCGTATCCATGAATGTCCTTTGGTAAAGAGCGTTGTGGGAACTGCGGTAAAACAAGGGAAAGCGGTGGCTGTGTACTCCTGGCAAGTAGTCGGGGAATGCCTGGCCGATGGCGGGCAGGCGCTAAGTTGTTCTACATCAATATTGCATCTAATTACAAAATACGCAAGCTGAGCTTGATTCATGGGGAACGCGCGCCGCTCAGCTGCTGGCCCGGCTTTCTTCCTGGTAGGGAAACGCGGTGGCGTCCGCGCCCAGCGGCACGCTGACATGCACGCTCATGCCGGCGCCGGGGCTGCTTTCAATGTAGAAAGTACCGCCCAGCAACTTTATACGTTCTTCGATACCCACCAGGCCAAACGAGCCCAGCTTGTTGCGCCCGTCGATGGCCGCGCCCACGCCGTTGTCGCTGATGCTCATCGACACCGTATCGCGGCACTTTTCCAATTTGACTTGGACGCGGCTGGCATTCGCATGCTGGGAAATATTGCTGAGCGACTCCTGCAGGATGCGGAACAGGGCCGTCGCGCATTGGTCGCTGAGGCAAATGTCGTCATGGCTTTCGCTCACTTCGCAGGCGATGCCCGTGCGCTGGCGAAATTGCGCCACCTGCCATTCGACGGCCGCATTCACGCCCAGGTCCAGCACGGTAGGGCGCAAGTCGTTGATGATCTGCCGCACGCTCTTGATGGTGGCGTCGATCTGCTCCAGGGTTGAGCGGGCGCGGGCGTTCAGGCGCGGGTGGCGGCGCTGCGTGCGCGAGGCCAGCATGTCGGCGTCGATGCGCAGCACCAGCAGGTTCTGTCCCAGGTCGTCGTGGATTTCGCGCGCGATGCGCTTGCGCTCTTCTTCCTTGATCTGGTCGGCGTGGGCCGCCAGGCGGCGCAGTTTCTGGTGCGACAGCTGCAGGCGGATCTGGCTGGCGCGCAATTCCTCCGTCATGCCTGTCGCCATCTGGATGGCACGCCGGCGCGACGACGCCAGGGTGTGGAACAGCACATACAGCAGCATGGTGCTGGCAAAGCCGATCAGCAGGGCCAGCCACGGCAGGAAGGCGTCGAAGCGCGAATACAGGTCGCTCTTGCGCACGCTGAACAGCGCTTGCCAGGCGCGACCATTGTGCTCGATCAGCAGCGTGCTGCTCAGGTAGCGGCCCGAACTGCCGGGCTGCCACCATGGCGCATGCATGCCCGCCGCCGTGCTGTCGAAGATGGGGCGCATGTCGTGCGGCAACTGCAGCGGCACCTCCCGCTGCTCCAGCGCCTGCGGGCCGATATCGAACAGGGTCAGGCGGACGTTGCGTACCGGCATGTCGGCCAGCGCGCTGCGCATCATCGTCACCAGGTCGTAGCCGATGCCGACGGAGCCCTGGTAAGCTGCGCGCCGCTGTTCCACCGTATCGACGGGCATGCCGAAGCGGTACACGGGCAGGCGCATGGCCATGCCCGTCAGCTGGGGACGGCCGTCCATCGGCACGGGCACGCCGGAATTGCTGATGCGGCCGGAATCGCGCGACTCCGCCAGCGCTTCCGCGATCTGGAGGCGCGAGGCGATGTCATGGCCATACTTTTCCGGGGCGCTGGCGATCGGCTCGATGTATACGAGCACGGAATACTGGGCGCGCGGCCCGGGCGGGTGGATGGCAAACGCCGGATAGCCGTCGCGCCCGGGCGGATAGTCGCGTCGCATGGTCGCTTCGTAGGCGGCGCGCTGCGTCTCGTCGAGTTCCTGGCTGTAATTGAGGTTCATCACGCCCGGGTAGTTCTGTTGCAGGGCGATGTTAGCCACGTAGCGGTGGAATTGCTCGCGGCTCACGTGTTCGTTGGCCTGGAACAGGCTGGCCGTGCCGCGCAGCAGGTTGGCATACGACTTGGTGCGCGATTCGATGTTTTTCTGGGTGTTGTGCGCCAGATTGTTGAATTCTTCGCTGGCATCGCTTTCGATCGACAGCGAAGCGGCCATGTAGAACAGCAGGCCCACCATCGTCGACACGACAAAGCCGAACAGCCACAGCGGTCTTTTTTCAGCAGCTAAGGGGTGTTCGCCGGCAGTAGAAGGCATTGCCATCCGCATCAGGAAGAGGAATCGGGTGCCGCCTGGTGGCGGAGGCTAGGCTAGGTTGTACAAGCACTATTAAAATTGCAAATTGCTCAATAGCTGCCTAATATACAAAATTATCGTTATTATAGTCAACAGGCAATATTTCCCGTTGAAACGAAAAAAAACCGCCGCAGCGGTTTTTTTGTGGGTCGTCCCGGTGCCTTACTTGGCGGGCTGCCAGCTGTCTTTCAGGGTGACGATGCGGTTGAAGACGGGCTTGCCAGGCTGGCTGTCTACCCGGTCGGCCGCAAAATAGCCGTGGCGCTCGAACTGGAAGCGCTGTTCCGGCTGGGCCAGTTCCGCGCCCGGTTCCAGCCACGCTTGCACCACTTCCTTGGCCAGCGGATTCAAGGCCAGCTTGAAATCCTTGCCGCCCGCGTCCGGCTGCGGGTCCGTAAACAGGCGGTCGTACAGGCGCACTTCGGCGGGAATTGCCGTCGGCGCGCTGACCCAGTGCATATTGCCCTTGACCTTGTAATTGGCGCTGCCGTCCGTGCCCGACTTGCTGTCCGGGAAATAGGTGCAATGCACGGCGATGACCTTGCCGTCCGCATCCTTGTCAAAGCCCGTGCACTCGATCACGTAGCCGTAGCGCAAGCGTACCTTGCTGCCCGGCTTGTCGTCGATCGGCGGATACAGGCGGAAATAGCCTTTGTTCGGCACTTCCATGAAGTCGTCTTCCTCGATCCACAGCTCGCGCGAGATGGGGAAGGTGCGCAAGCCGCGTTCCGGGAAGTGCGGGTGCACGGGCGCCGTGCATTCCACGCTTTCGTTTTCAGGGAAATTGTCGATGATCAGTTTCAACGGACGCAGCACGGCCACCGTACGCGGTGCCTTCGGATCCAGGTCTTCGCGCAGGCAGCCTTCCAGCACACTGTAGTCGATCCAGCCGTCGGATTTCGTCACGCCCGTGCGTTCGCACATCAGCTGGATCGCTTCCGGCGTGTAGCCGCGGCGGCGCATGCCCACCAGGGTCGGCATGCGCGGGTCGTCCCAGCCGTCGACGATTTTTTCTTCCACCAGCTGGCGCAGCTTGCGCTTGCTGGTGACGATATAGGTCAGGTTCAGGCGCGAGAATTCGAACTGGTGCGGCACCGGCTTGGCGAAGAAGCCGCCGGCCGACAGGGTTTCCAGCAGCCAGTCGTAGAATGGGCGGTGGTCCTGGAATTCCAGCGTGCAGATCGAATGCGTGATGTTTTCCAGCGCGTCCGAGATCGGGTGCGTGTAGTCGTACATCGGATAGATGCACCAGGCGTCGCCCGTGCGGTGATGGTGCGCATGGCGGATGCGGTATATGGCCGGATCGCGCAAGTTCATGTTCGGCGAACTCATGGCATCTTCGCTCATCTTCGCGCGCAGGATGTGCTCGCCATCCTTGAATTCGCCCGCCTTCATGGCGCGGAACAGGGCCAGCGATTCGTCGCGCGGACGGTCGCGGAACGGCGAATTCTTGCCGGCCTGGCCGAAATTGCCGCGGTTGGCGGCCATGTCTTCGGCGCTCTGGCTGTCCACATAGGCAAAGCCGGCCGTGATCAGATATTCGGCCATCGCGTACAGCTGGTCGAAATAGTCGCTCGCGTAGTGCAGATGGCTCTGGCCATCGGCATGCTTCGGCTCCCAGTCAAAGCCCAGCCATTTCACGCTGTCCATGATGGTGTCGACGTATTCCTGCTCTTCCTTCGCCGGATTGGTGTCGTCGAAGCGCAGGTTGCATTGGCCGGCGTAATCGCGCGCCAGGCCGAAGTTGACGCAGATCGACTTGGCGTGGCCCACGTGCAGGTAGCCGTTCGGCTCCGGCGGGAAACGCGTGATCACCTGGGGCAGGCCGGGACGCACGTGGGCGCCGGCAGCCAGGTCGGCTTCGATGATGTTACGCAAGAAATTGGGCGCCAGCGCTGGCGCGGCGGTATTCGGTTTATCGTTGCTCATTGATCAATGCGGAAGAGTGACAGTAAAAAGCATTTTACCGTACCGCAAGCGCTTTATAAGCACGTATTTGCCCCCATATCCCAGCATGCAAGCGACGCGGGCGCCGTTCTATAGGATAATTCGCCTTTAATTAGTAGAAAAACGTGACCCCGGAGCCTTTTATGGAAAATTTATATAACGTCCTCGGTGTCGCGCCCAATGCCAGCGACGATGAAATCAAGAAGGTTTACCGTTCGCTGGCCATGCGCTTCCACCCCGACCGCAACCAGGCCCCCGGCGCCGAGGCGCGCTTCAAGAGCGTGACTAAGGCGTATGAAATCCTGGCCGACCCGGCCAAGCGCGCCGAGTACGACCAGAGCGTGAACCACCGCATCATCATCGACCCGGAAGCGGAAGCCTATGCCCTGTGGTGCGGCGTGTTCCGCCTGCATGGCACCGTCCTACCGGCAGATTAAGCCTGCTGGCGGCTGTCCGGCCAGCCTGAATGATTTGAAAAACAACAAACAATGGTGCTTTTGCTTCTAAGTAAAAGTGCCGCGCACCACATTGGAAAGCACAGCATGAGAAGAGTACACCCTGAATTCGCGTACCAGTCGCGCGAGCTGGAAGGCCAGATCGAAGGCATCCTCGGCGACCCGCCGAACCGCAAGAACTACAAAAGCATGGTCGACGCCCTGGTCGGTGAATACGCGAGCGGCGGCGGCATCGAAGACGTGAACATGCTGGCCTTCGCGCTGGTCGACCACATCACCTTCAGCGACCCGAAAGGCTTGCTGGCCGAAAGCGAAGACTACGAATTCGGCGATACGGCCCGCGTGTTTTCCATGGCCGCGTGCGCCGCGCCGGAAGCGGCGAAGATGTACGCCGCCATCGAAGAGAGCTTCCCCGACCTGGCGCGCCAGGCCATCATCACGGCCTTCCTGCACAAGAATCCGCGCCTGTGGGACGACGACGACCAGTCGCTCGACCAGCTGGCCGCCAATGACGACGGCGACGACGATCACGACGAAGACGAAGCCACCGACGATTTCGCCCAGATGTTTGACCAGGATGGAGATGACCATGGCAGATAACAATGAACAAAAAAGCAATCTTCCCGCGCTGACGAAACAGGTCACGGAATTGGTGCTGTCCGGTTCGCTGGGCCACGCCGAGCAGGCGTTTGCCGATGCGGCCGACCAGTATGGCGACCTGGCCGTGGTGGAAGTATTGAATGCCATCCCGCCACAGGTGACGGCCCTGCATTTGGCCGGTTTCGACGGCGGCAAGATGTCGCTGGCGACCTTGCTGGTGCCGCCGAAAGCGTGGGCCGACAGCCTGGCCTTCATCGCCGCCACCTGGAGCGACGACCAGATCGAGGACGATCCTGAACGCATCGCCGAAGCCCTGTTCGCGCACATCCACGGCGTGGTGTTTTCCACCGACGACGCCGAGCGCCGCCGCGAGCTGCTGCTGGAAGCATCGGCCACCGACTGGGGCGCCACGGCGTTTGCGATCCTGTTCTCGATGGCGCCGAAGGAAATCCTCGAAGTGGCGGGCGAGATCGTCATCAAGGGACCGTATGTGACGGGCGTGACCTCGTCCGACAACGACGTCGTGCCGCTGGCCATCGAGCTGGCGCAAGCGAATGAAGACGGCTGGGACCGCTCGTTGTTCGAACTGTTCCCCGACTTCCGCCACAGCGCCGACCTGGCCGACGCGGAATACTCGGACGACCCGGACGAAGAGCCGACCATGTTGCAGCGTAGCACCAAGGAATTGCTGTACCGCCTGCGCAAGCAAGTGCCGAGCACGCGCAGCGCGCCACGCTCCAGTACGCGCCGCAGCCTGGGCACCGGCATTTTCTCGTAATGAAAGCAGGGAACGTCTAATGCTGCCAGCAATTGTTGTAGAGAATCTTCCGCGCCTGGTGCGCGCCATCAAACTGTTGCCGCGCGACCCGCGCGAGGACGCGGCGCTGAACCTGGCCGACGAATTGACGGGCATCACGGCCATGGTGGCCGAGAAGTTCACGAATGAACGCACGGCCGATGGCATCCAGAAAGCGCTGTACCTGACGGTGGGCGGCGTGTCGCTGGGACTGGAGCAGGCCGTCACGCATGAAGGCGACCAGGCCGCGCTCGATTTCCTCGTCGAGCACGGCGCCGAGCATGCGTTCCAGGTGGGCTTTCGCCTGATCAAGGACCTGTCGCAGTTGCCGGAAGACGCCCTCGTCGGCGAATACGACCAGGACCCCGTCTACCTGCAGCGCCGTTTGCGCGAGCTGTTCATCGATATTTGCCAGGCTGACCCGAACCAGAACTGGGCCGGCTATGAAAAGTATGCGCTGCAGTTGCAACAGCGCAAGGAAGTGCAAGCCGTCGTGCGCCTGGCCGGCTGGCTGCGCCGCCACCATGACAACGGCCCCGTCAGCGACAGCGACTTGAATGCCGAGGGCGTCATCGCCCTGGCCATCATCTTCGCCATCGAAGGCGGCGGGCGCATCATCGCGCGCACGGGGCAGAAGGAGTTTGAACGCTTTGTGCGTTCCGTGCGCAAGAACAAGCCCGACTTCGAGGAAGGCTGGGCCGCCCTGGTGGCCAAGGTGCCTGTGCAGCACCATCCCGTGTTGCTCGACCGCATAGACTCGTACCGCCGCAGCTGCACCGTCGTGCATAAAATCCTCACGCGGGCCAGCATGAAGAGCCTGTTCGAGGACCTGGAAAACTACGCGGGTTCCGAGCTGGACGCGGATTATTCGTGATTGCTGGTGTCGGATTACGCCCTGCGGGCTAATCCGACCTACGACGGCGCGCGTCCCGTAGGTCGGCTTAGCTGCGGCACAGCCGCAGCGTAAGCCGACACGCCGGCCTACGCTCCCCCTTCCAGCGCCGCTTCCTCGGCCAGTTTCACGAATGCCGCCACCAGTGGCGATGTCTCTTCCTCCCGTTGTGCAAGCAATAAGCTGGTCGTCGCCTGCGGGTCGGCGATCGGGCGGTAGCACACGCCATCCATGCGGATGCGGTCGAACGAAGCGGGCAGCACGGAAATGCCGCAGCCGGCCGCCACCAGGCCGATGATGGTCGACGCCTCGCCCGCTTCCTGCGCGACCTGGGGCACGAAGCCTGCCGCCTTGCACAGGCGGAAGATCTGCGGATAAATCCCCGTGCCCGCATCCTTGGGGTACATGACAAAGCCTTCGCCCGCCATGTCGGCAATGGCAATCGCCTTCTTGGCCGCCAGCGCGTGGGCGACGGGCAGCACGAGGAACAACGGGTCTTGCCGCAATTGCGTCAGCTTGATATCGGAGGGGTACGTCGTTTCCGGCGGGCGCACGAAGCCCAGGTCCATCGTCCTGCCCGAGATCGCCTCGAGTTGATGCAGGGTCGCCATTTCGTGCAAGGTCAAGGTGACGTGCGGGAATTGCTGGCGGTAGCGGTTGATGACGGTGGCAAAATACGGCGTAAACGGCGTGGAAAACGTAAAACCGATGCGCAATTCGCCCGCTTCGCCCCGCTGCGCCCGGCGCGCCGTCACGGCCGCCTGTTCCGACAGGGCCAGGATGCGCCGCGCATCGTCGAGGAACAGCGTGCCCGCCTGCGTCAGCCGCACGGAGCGCTTGTTGCGCTCGAACAACTGCGCCCCCAATTCTGCCTCCAGCGCCTGGATTTGCTGGCTCAGCGGCGGCTGGCCGATATGCAGGCGCTCGGCCGCGCGCGTGAAGTGCAGCTCCTCGGCGACGGCAACAAAATAACGCAGGTGGCGCAGTTCCATGTTTGTCCAGTAATCGTTTTAAAGTATGAGTTGGGCCTTGAATATATATTGGACGATATGAGTTGGCAATCCTAAGATGAAGACTCGCTTCCTCTTCGAAACACGGCCATGTCTGATTCATCGCTTGCTTTTGCCTCCGCCGCCACCCCGGCGCTGGCTCCTGTCGCTCCTCCCGCTCCCCGTTCGGCCATCGCCAAGGGGACGGCGGAATTCAAGCGCAGCAACCGCGCCCTGTTCTTTGGCGGCTTTTCCACCTTCAGCCTGCTGTACTGCATCCAGCCCCTGTTTCCGCTGCTGTCGCAGCAGTTTCATCTGACGCCGGCGCAAAGCAGCTGGTCCTTGTCCGTGTCGAGCGGCTTGCTGGCCATCTCGCTGGTGCTGCTCAGTGCCGTATCGGACAGGGTCGGCCGCAAGCCGCTGATGGTGGCGTCGATGTTTTCCGCCGCGATCCTCACCATCTTGTCCGCCTTCGCGCAGGATTATGCGCAGCTGCTGGCGATTCGCGCCGCGCTGGGCATTGCCCTGGGTGGCATGCCGGCCGTGGCCATGGCTTATCTGGGCGAGGAAATCGAGGGGCCATCGCTGGGCCTGTCGATGGGCTTGTATATTGCCGGCAGCGCGTTTGGCGGCATGTCGGGGCGGCTGGTGGCGTCCATGCTCAGCGATTTCCTGTCGTGGCGCTGGGCCCTCGGCGTGCTGGGCGTGGCTGGCGTGCTGGCGGCGGCCGAATTCTGGCGCAGCCTGCCTGCATCGAAGAACTTCGTGCCCAGTACCAAGGGCTGGAACGCCTTGCCGCACGCCATCAAGCAGCATTTTTCCGACCGGGGCTTGCCGTGGCTGTTCTGCCTGGCGTTCGTGCTGATGGGCTGTTTCGTCAGCTTGTACAACTACATCGGCTACCGCCTGCTGGCCGCGCCATTTGGCCTGCGCCAGAGCACGGTCGGCTTGCTGGCCTTCTTGTACCTGATCGGCATCTTCAGTTCCGTCTGGGCGGGCCGTCTGGTGGACCGCCTGGGGCGCCGGGGCGTGCTGTGGATCATGCTGTCGGTGATGCTGTCCGGCATTTTGCTGACCCTGTTCGATTCCCTGCCGCTGATCGTCATCGGCATGGCGCTGGCCACCTTCGGCTTTTTTGCCTCGCATTCGATCGCCAGCAGCTGGGTCAGCCGCCGTGCCCGCGCACCGCAGGCCCTGGCCTCGGCCTTTTATTTGCTGTTCTATTACCTGGGATCGAGCCTGATCGGTTCCGCCTCGGGCATGATGTGGGGCTTCGACGGCTGGACGGGCGTGGTCATCATGCTGGGCCTGTGCCTGGGCGGCGGCCTGCTGATCGCCTTGCGCCTGCGCCATTTGCAGCCGCTGGGGGCGCGCGAAGCGGTGGGCTGAGGCAGCTATTTGGGACACATGCCGATCATCGTTTCCCCCTGCTTGCCGGCGCGCGTGGTCACGCACAAGGTACCCAGCGCGCTGGTGATTTTATACGTGCGGCTGCCTTTGGCCTCATTCGCGCCGATTTCCTCGATTCTTGACGCTTCATACCATTTCGGCGGCACGGCTGCGTAGGCCTCGGCAAAGCCTTGCTGCATGCGCTTGAAGGCTGTGTCGTCCAGTTTTTGCTCTCCTCGCTGCGGGAATTCCTTGCGCAACTCCCTGTCGATCTTGCCCACGTCGCGCTTGGCTTGCGCCAGGATATCGGCCGCGCTGGGTGGCGCGACGAGTGTGATCGCTTCCGGCGTTGCTGGCGCCGGCGCCTGCTCGGCGGCGGGAACGGGCAAGGGGCGGCTGACGGGCGCCGGCACGGGCAGGCGCGGCAGGCGCGCGGCGGCTGGTTTTATATCGGGCAATGGTATGGGGGCCGGCTTGGGCGGCGCCGGGAGCGTGTAGCGCAGCCAGGCGATGGCCGGGCCCTGCGGCAGGTGTTCGTCCGTGATAGCGCGGGGCCGCGACTGCAAGACACTATATGCCAGGCCCACGTGCAGCAGGACGATCAGCAGCAGGCCGGGAGCGCGGCGGGGCAGGGGTGGCAGCGAGGTCATGGAGGGCATGGTGGTTCAGGTACGCCAATGTATCTGAAGGATTTGATAATTATCTAAAATGTCACAAGCTCTTACAAAAAAGTGCCGCATGGAAATTTTGATGTGCTGGCCGCTGGTGGGGAACCCTGCGCCAGTCTGGTGATCCAACCCGGACACCACGCGAACAGGAGATCATCATGATGCAAGTAAAGGAAGTGGCACGGCGCTTTGGCGCCATTGAACACGCGATCGGCCAGGCAGCCCAGCTGTGCGGCAAGCAGCAGGGCATGCCGATGGACTTGAAGGATTGCATCAACCAGCTGGACCAGCAAAAGAACGCCGTGCGGCAAGCCATCGACACACAAGACGATGCACGCATCCGGCAAGCCGTTGACCAGATGGAATCACTGGGCGACCGCGCCAAGCGGGCGTGCGGCACGGCGGCCAGCGTGACGCCGGAAATGAAGAGCGCCGTGCTCAAGGTGCATGATGAATTGTCGGACCTGAAGCACCAGCTGCACTAGGTCTTACCTTCTGACCGCATCACATCTGGCGGAACAGATGGGCATATAGAGGGCTGACGCGCAGCTGCGCCGGGTGCTGGCGCAGGGTCAGCGACAGCTTGCCCGCCTCGTCGCGCACGGCCGTGGCGATGGCGCTGGCGTTGACGATGGTGCCCCGGTGAATTTGCCAGAATTGTTGCGGGTCCAGCTGGGGCAAGAGTTCCTTCAGGCTCGTGCGTATCAGCGCTTCGCTGTCCTGGCACACGACGTTGATGTATTTGTCCAGCGCTTCGAAATACACGACGTCGGCCAGG
This sequence comes from Janthinobacterium lividum, assembly GCF_034424625.1. Taxonomy (NCBI): domain Bacteria; kingdom Pseudomonadati; phylum Pseudomonadota; class Betaproteobacteria; order Burkholderiales; family Oxalobacteraceae; genus Janthinobacterium; species Janthinobacterium lividum. The sequence continues at coordinate 1,618,608 of NZ_CP139976.1, forward strand.
GCGATCATGCGCACGCTGTTGCCGACGGCTGCCCGTATCATTTGCAGGCGCGGCGCGGGTGGCAGCATGGCTTGCAGCTGGCTCAGCAGGCGGGCCATGTTGTCGTCGCTGGCCGATTCGGCAGCCGGCGCCATCGTGGCGGCCGTCGCTGTCGCGTTCGCCGGCGCTGCCGTACCGCCGCTGTCGCGCAAGCGCTGCTGCAGGCGTTCCACCGTCTTGCCCAGGCGCGCATCGTTGACGGGTTTTAAGACGTAATCGGCTGCTGCGTGCTCGAAGGCGGCCAGCGCGTATTCGTCGTAGGCGGTAACAAACACGATGTGAGGGAAAGGGACGCCGTCCGGCCAGTGCTCTGCCAGCTCCTCGGCCGCTTCCAGGCCCGTCTTGCCTGGCATCTTGATGTCGAGAAAGAGGATGTCGGGCTGCAGCGCCAGGCCCTGCCGCAAGGCTTCCACGCCGTTGGGACAGGTGGCGACAATGTCGAGTTCCGGCCACAGCCGCTGCAAGGCGTGCGCGAGGGCGGCGGCGAGTATCGGTTCGTCTTCGGCGATCAGGGCGCGTGGCGCGCGTGGCGTGTATTGGCTCATGCGAGGGGACTCGTGATGGTGGGTGGAAGGGGGAGTGTCAGGCGGGCGGTCGCGCCTGCCGGATGGTTGGCGGCCAGCGACAGGCTGGCGGCATCGCCGTGCATGCCGCGCAGGCGTTCGCGGATATTTTCCACGCCCAGGTGCGTGCCCTTGGTCTGGCCCGGATGGTCGAGGCCCAGGCCATCGTCGCTGACGGTAAGAATCAGCACGCCAGCGTCAGTGGAGGCTTGCACATGGATATGGCCGCCTTCGATCTTTGGTTCCAGGCCATGCTGGATGGCGTTTTCCACCAGCGGCTGCAGCAGCATGGGCGGCACCTTGACCTGGCGCAAAGCCTCGGGCAAGTCCAGCGCAAAGCTCAGGCGCGCACCCATGCGGATGGACATCAGGCCCAGGTAGGCTTGCATCAGGGAAAACTCCTGCTCGAGAGTGGTTGATTCGGCGCGCGAGGAAGAGAGGGTGGCGCGCAAATACTGGATCAGCTGGTCGAGCAGCAACTGGGCGCGGTCCGGATCTAAGCTGATCAGGCCCTGCAGGTTGGCCAGGGTGTTGAACAGCATGTGCGGTTCGATCTGCGCTTGCAGCAATTGCAGCTGCGCCTGCATGGCCTGGCGCGCCACGGATTCGGCGCGGGCCTTTTCTTGCGCCGCTTCCATTTGAAGGCGCGCAATCTTTTCTCGGCTGCTAAAGAACAGGATGGCCGCACTGGCCGCCGCCAGCGTAAAAACCGTCATGCTGACATTGCGTGGCGACATGGAGACGGGTGCGGGAACGTCGATATTGGCCAGCCAGCCGAACAGCATGGTGCCGGCCACCTGTGCCACGGCGGCGCTGACGATGATGAGGGCAGTGAAGGGCAGCCATGGGGCACGCCGCTGTTCGCCCCACCACGCCAGGCGGATGCCGTCGATGAGCAGGAAGGCGATGCCGCCGATGCACATGGACGCTAGCAGGTTGAGCCAGAAGCTTTGTCCACCGCTCAGCACGTAGGTGATGAAGAGGGCGCACAGGATGTTGAGTAGCAGTGCATAGCGCGCATCGCCCAGCAGGCGCCGGTAGGGAAAGCCCTTCTTGCGTGGGGCGGTGTCGGTAGTGTGCATGCGGGACCGCTTTCAGGTGGGCGTTCGGGTTGGCAATGCGGCAATTATGGGCGGCTCTGCATGCGGGTGCAACGCCGCTGCGACGAAACAGGGCGGAGACGGCGCCAATCGCCTGATCGCGTCCTTTACATGGTGGCGCTTGCACGCGATGATGGCAAGACGTCCTGATCGACAACCTCATCATCATAAAGGAACAGCATGTGGCCCTATCCACGTACCCTGGCGCACCGCGGCGGCGGCATCCTGGCGCCTGAAAATACCTTGGCTGCCCTGCGTTGCGGCCTCGCCTACGGCTACCATGCCGTGGAATTCGACGTCATGCTGGCGTCCGACGGCATGCCCGTCGTCGTGCACGACCCCGAGCTGGGGCGCACTGTGGCCGGCAGCGGGCATATCAGCGATTACACGGCCGCGCAGCTGGGAGCGATGGAGGCGGGCGCCTGGTTCGGCGCCGCATTCGCCGGTGAAGGCGTGCCCACGTTCGAGGCTGTGGTGGCGTATTGCAAGGCGCAGCGCATCTGGATGAATATCGAAATCAAGCCAGCGCCCGGCTTCGACGTGCCCACGGGCGAGGCGGTGGCGCGCGCCACGCGCGGTTACTTTGCGCAGGAAATCGCGGCAGGGGAATTGCTGCCGCTGCTGTCATCGTTCAGCATCGAAGCCTTGCAGGCGGCGCGGCAGGCAGCGCCGGAACTGGCGCGCGGCTGGCTGGTCGAACAGATACCGGATGGCTGGGAACGACAGGCGCGCGAACTGGGCGTGGTGGCGCTCCATTGCGACCACCAGCAGCTGACGCCGGCTTTGGCGGTAGCCGTCAAGCAGGAGGGATTGGGACTGTTCTGCTACACCGTCAACACGCCCGAGCGGGCCAGCGAGCTGCTGGCCTGGGGCGTGGACGGTTTTTGCACGGACAGGATCGATCTGATCAAGGCGTAGGTCGGATTAGCGTAGCGTAATCCGACTTCATGGTGCCGTGGCAACGTCTGCTTAGGCGCCACGCGCCAAGCCGACCTACGCTTCCATCGTTAGAACGTCACGCGCATGCCGACGGTGACATTGCGCCCCATCAACGGCGCCGCATTCTTGATGAACGAGGTGTGGCTGTACGCCAGTTCATTCGTCAAGTTGTTTGCCTTGATGTAGAACTGGGCCGGCGTCGTGCCGATGCGCGTGTCGTAGTTGGCGGAGAGGTTCAGCATGTTGTAGCCCGAGGTTGCCGTTTCGAACGCTGCCACTTTATCCTGCTTGCCCACGCGGTAGAACTCGGCCACGCCGCTCCATGCCTGCCAGTTGGCATCGAACTTCACGCCGACGCGCTGGGCCGGGATGCGCGGCAAGTTGCCACCATCGTTGGCCAGCTTGGCCCGCACGTAGTCGCCGAAGACGCTGGCGCCGAACATGGGGTTCAATTGCTGGCGGATCTGGCCTTCGACGCCCGTGAACGTGGCGTCGCGCTGGGCGTACTGGATCAGCTGGAAGCCTTCGTGGTTGTCCAGCGTGGAACCGAAGATGTAGTTGTCGACCTTGTTGCGGTAGGCGCTGGCCGAGAAGGTCGTGGCGCCCGCATATTTGCGCAAGGTCAAGTCGATATTGTTCGACGTTTCCTTGCCCAGGTTTTCATTGCCCAGCTCATACGTGGCCGTGGCCATGTGCACGCCGTGCGCATACAGTTCCTCGGCGCTAGGCAGGCGGTGGGTGCGCGAGATGGTCGAACCGAGCGAGTACTGGGGCGCGAATTTCCACACGGCGCCCAGCGAGATGGACGTGCCCTTGGCGCTGCGGTCTTGCAAGGTGGCGCTGTCGACGGTGATGTCCTGCCATTCGTGGCGCAAGCCCGCTTCGAAGCGCCATTGGTCGAGCTTGTATTCTTCCACCAGGAAGGCCGCGTGTTTCTTCGTTACCGTCGGCGCCACGTACGCTTCTTCACCGAGAGCGGAGAAATCGCGCTTCGACGTTTGCAGGCCGAGCACGCCGCGCCAGCCGAAGACGGGATGGTGTTCCATTTCCAGGCGCGCATCGTGGCCCTTGTTCTTGAAGGTGGTGGCGATCTCCGTGCCTTCGATTTCATCGTGTTTGTAATCGGTGAACGCGGCGCGCAGGCGCAGCTTGGCGAAACCGGGCACGGGGTCGCGCAATTCGCCGCGCACATCCCAGCGTTCGCTCTTCAGCTTCACGTACGGCACGCTTTCATGCCCGTGATCGTGATCGTGTTCCTCTTCATCGCCATGGTCGTGGCCTTCGTGGCCGCCGCAATGCAGGTGCGTGCCGTGCGGGTGGCAGCTCTCGAATTCGTGGTTGTGGCCAGGCAAGCCGTATTCCGCGTGCTGGCTGGTGAAGGCCAGGCCCAGGAAGCCGCGCGATCCCACCCACGACACGCCCACGCTGCCCGTGTCCGTCTTGTTGTAGCTGCCGCCTACTTTCGAGCCGCCTTCCCAGCCGCTGCCGACCTTGTATTCCTTCGCGTCGCGCTTGACGCCTTCCGCGTGGAAGGCGATGTTGCCGGAGCCGCCAGTCACTTCAAAGGCGCCCGCCTTTTCGCGCGCGGCCGAGTTGGCGCGCACTTCCGCGCTGCCTTCAAAGCCTTTTGCCGGCACGCGCGTGGGGATTTTCTTGTCGATCACATTGACCACGCCACCGACGGCGCCGCCGCCGTAGGCCAGCGCGGACGGGCCGCGCAAGACTTCAATCTGTTCCGACAGCATCGGTTCGGCCGCGACAGCATGGTCCGGGCTGATGGTCGATGCATCCTGCACTTCGGCGCCATCGGAGAGCACCTTGACGCGCGGGCCATCCATGCCGCGGATGATGGGGCGGCTGGCGCCGGCGCCGAAATGGCTGGACGTGATGCCGGGCTGGCCGGCCAGGGTTTCACCGAGCGTCGCTTCGCGGGCGCGCACCAGTGCCTCGCCTTCGAGTACGGTCACGGGCGTGCTCATGTCGTCGCTGCCCAAGGCCAGCGCACTGGCCGAGACGGTGACGGCAGGCAAGGTGGCGGCTTGCTGCGCCAGGGCGCTGGCGGGAGCGGCAAAGGCCAGCATGATGGCCAGCGCGAGGGGAGTGGGTTGGTGAGGACGGACGGACATGGGCAAGGTTCCTTATCGGCTATCAGTGTTGGCAGGGTTGGGGCAGCGCGTGAAAAGGAAATAGCCTGCCCTAAGATGATAATGATAACCCATTATCATTACTGTGTGACAGTTTTTCCGGACGGTAGATATAGTCGGATGGTGTATTCTGTCGGCTATGGAACGCACAACACGTCAAAAAACCGCTATTCAAGCCGCCATCGAGTCGGCCCAGCGCCCCCTGTCGGCGCAGGAAATCCTTGAACAGGCCAGCTTGCAAGTGACGCAGCTGGGCATCGCCACCGTCTACCGTAATTTGAAGTCCCTGGTACTGGAAGAAAAAGTGCACGTGGTGACCTTGCCGGGTGAAAACCCGCGCTACGAGTCGAACGCTGTCGCCAATCACCACCACCACCATTTCCAGTGCACCACGTGCCAGCGCGTATTCGACGTGCATGATTGCCCGGGCGACTTGAAGCGCATGGCGCCGCAAGGCTTTGTTGTCGAGCGCCACGAACTGACCCTGTACGGCCGCTGCGCCGACTGCAATGCCGCCGCCAGCGCCACAGGCTCTGCGGCCAAAGGCGCCGCTGCCGGGGCCAAGGCCACGCCTGCACCGCACGCCTGCGCCAGCCACCACGACCCGGCCTGAGCGGGCAGGCCGTCGATGTTGGCACGGGCGCAACAATGCCCTGGCCAGCCGTCATTGCCGCACCCCATATCACGTATAATCTTCCCTTTAAAGCTGCCGCCACTCTTTGCCAAAAAAACATGAAATCAACTGAAATCCGCGACAAGTTCCTCAAATTTTTCGAGTCCAAGGGCCATTCCATCGTCCGTTCCAGCTCCCTGGTGCCAGGCAACGATCCGACCTTGCTGTTGACGAACAGCGGCATGGTGCAATTCAAGGATGTGTTTACGGGCACGGACAGCCGTCCGTACACGCGCGCCACCTCGGTGCAACGCTGCGTGCGCGCTGGCGGCAAGCACAACGACCTGGAAAACGTCGGCTACACGGCGCGCCACCATACTTTCTTTGAAATGCTGGGCAACTTCAGCTTCGGCGACTATTTCAAGCGCGATGCGATTCAATACGCGTGGGAATTGCTGACCAAGGTGTACGGCTTGCCTGCTGACAAGCTGACGGTCACCGTCTACATCGAAGATGACGAAGCGTACGATATCTGGGCGAAAGAAATCGGCGTGCCGACCGAGCGCATCATCCGCATCGGCGACAACAAGGGTGCGCGCTACGCATCGGACAATTTCTGGCAGATGGCGGACACGGGCCCATGCGGTCCATGCACGGAAATCTTCTACGACCATGGCGCCGACATTCCTGGCGGCCCGCCGGGCTCGCCTGACGAAGATGGCGACCGCTTCATTGAAATCTGGAACCTGGTGTTCATGCAGTTCAACCGCGACGAAGCCGGTGTCATGCACAAGCTGCCGAAGCCGTGCGTCGACACGGGCATGGGCATGGAGCGCCTGGCGGCCGTGCTGCAGCACGTGCATTCGAACTATGAAATCGACCTGTTCCAGCACCTGATCAAGGCCGCCGCGCGCGAAACGGGCGCCACCGACCTGGAAAACAAGTCGCTGCGCGTGATCGCCGACCACATCCGCGCCGCCGCCTTCATGATCGTCGACGGCATCATCCCGGGCAGCGAAGGCCGCGCGTATGTCCTGCGCCGCATCATCCGCCGCGCCTTGCGCCATGGCCACAAGCTGGGCCAGACGAAACCGTTCTTCTACAAGCTGGTGGCCGACCTGGCCATCGAGATGGGCGGCGCCTATCCCGAGCTGGAAGAAGCGAAGGACAACGTCGCCAGCATGCTGAAAGCCGAGGAAGAGCGTTTCGGCGAAACCCTGGAAACGGGCATGAAAGTGCTGGAAGCGCAGCTGGCCAAGGATGCCACGGGCATCGATGGCGCCACCGCCTTCACGCTGTATGAAACCTACGGCTTCCCGCCAGACCTGACGGCCGATATCTGCCGCGAGCGCAATATCAGTTTCGACCAGGCCGGCTACGACGCGGCCCTGAAGGAAAGCCAGGAATTGTCGCGCAAGGGCGGCAAGACGCACAAGGACAGCAAGGTTGAGTACACGGGCGAGAAAAACAAGTTCGTCGGCTACGATCAATTGACGTTCAGCAGCAAGGTCGTGGCGCTGTACGCGGCCGGCACGCAGGTCACGGAACTGAAGGCGGGCCAGGATGGCATCGTCGTGCTCGACACCACGCCGTTCTATGCGGAATCGGGCGGCCAGGTGGGCGACCAGGGCGTGATTTCCTCGGGCGCAGGCAGCTTTGCCGTCAGCGACACGCTGAAAATCCAGGCCGACGTGTTTGGCCACCACGGCGTGCTCGAATCGGGCGTGCTGAAGGTAGGCGACGCCGTCTCGGCGCAAGTCGATACGGCCAAGCGCGCGCGCACCATCCGCAACCACTCGGCCACGCACTTGATGCACAAGGCCTTGCGCGAAGTGCTGGGCAGCCACGTGGCGCAAAAGGGTTCGCTGGTCGACCCGGACAAGACCCGTTTCGACTTCAGCCACAATGCGCCGATGACGGCCGAGCAGATCGCCGCCGTGGAAACCATCGTCAACAAAGAGATCCTGGAAAACCGCGCCACGCAAGCGCACCTGATGTCGTTTGACGATGCCGTCAAGCATGGCGCGATGGCCCTGTTCGGCGAGAAATACGGCGATGAAGTGCGCGTGCTCGACATCGGCAGCTCGAAAGAGCTGTGCGGCGGCGTCCACGTGCAGCGCACGGGCGACATCGGCCTGTTCAAGATCATCGGCGAAAGCGGCGTGGCCGCCGGCATCCGCCGCGTGGAAGCCGTGACGGGCGAGGGCGCGCTGGTGCTGGTGCAAACCATCAACCGCCGCCTGGTCGAAGCGGCCAATGCCCTGAAGGCGCAGCCGGAAGAGCTGACTGCCCGCATCGGCCAGGTGCAGGACCATGTGAAGGCGCTGGAAAAGGAACTGGCCGCGCTGAAATCCAAACTGGCCTCGGGCCAGGGCGATGAACTGGTCACGCAAGCCGTCGATGTCAATGGCATCAAGGTGCTCGCAGCCGTGCTGGACGGCGCCGACGTGGCCCGCTTGCGCGAAACCATGGACAAGCTGAAGGACAAGCTGAAGACGGCCGCCATCGTGCTGGCCAGCGTGGCGGACGGCAAGGTCAGCCTGATCGCCGGCGTGACGGCGGATGCGACTTCCAAGGTCAAAGCGGGCGAGCTGGTGAACTTCGTTGCACAGCAAGTGGGCGGAAAAGGCGGCGGACGCCCCGATATGGCGCAAGCTGGCGGCACCGATCCGAGCGGCCTGGCGAATGCCCTGGCTGGCGTGCCGGCCTGGGTCGGCGAACGCGCAAAATAAGGCGTAAGCTAGAGGGCATGCGGGGTTTTCGTCCCACAGCCCCTTGAAAACGGCCCGCAGACACTGTTTGTGGGCCGTTTTGCCGTGTGGAATCTCGTTGTGACACCACAACAGCCGATGAACTATTTTGGTGCAGCGCGTCAATGCCCCTGATTTAGAGTAGTATGTCGAAAATCAGTACAACAAAACAATGGTGGGATATTGATGATGAGCGACACACTACTTGATACCGAGATTATGGAATTTCACAAAGAACTCGACGCGCGGGGCTTGAATTGCCCGTTGCCGATTCTGAAGGCGAAAAAGGCTTTGTCAGAGCTGCAGAGCGGGGAAGTGCTGCGCATCATGGCAACCGATCCCGGTTCCGTGCGCGACTTCCAGGCTTTCGCCAAGCAAACGGGCAATGCCCTGCTGTCGCATGTGCAGACGGGCACCGAGTTCGTCTTCCTGATGCAGCGCAAATAATTCTGCCAGCCGGGGCCGCCGTGGTGCGGCCTGGTTTCTCCTTGCCGTGTCGCGTCACTTTCAGGCCCTTTTGCTGCCCTGCAGCGTAGCGGCCGAGCCCCTTGAAATCCTCAAAGCTGGACAGTTTAGATGGATTGCTCTAACAAAAAATCGCACGATCGTGCTTAAATTCGGTTCAGGATTCAAATTTCTCTTATAATCGAACGCACAATCAGCACTTGATCCGTCATTTTTATAATTTCCCAAAGGCATAGCTATGAAAGTCTTGGTACCCGTCAAACGCGTGGTCGACTACAACGTCAAAGTCCGCGTCAAGAGTGACGGCACTGGCGTCGATACCGCCAACGTCAAAATGTCGATGAACCCTTTCGATGAGATCGCACTGGAAGAAGCGATGCGCCTGAAAGAAGCTGGCAAGGTCACTGAAGTGGTCGCCATCTCCTGCGGCGTGACGCAGTGCCAGGAAACCCTGCGCACGGCCATGGCCATCGGCGCCGACCGCGGCATCCTGGTGGAAACGACGACTGAACTGGAACCGCTGGCTGTCGCCAAGCTGGTGAAATCCCTGGCCGAGAAAGAGCAGCCGCAACTGATCATCCTGGGCAAGCAAGCCATCGATGACGACAGCAACCAGACCGGCCAGATGCTGGCAGCCCTGCTGGGTTGGCCACAAGCCACGTTCGCTTCGAAAGTCGTGCTGGAAGACGGTAAGGTCACCGTTACCCGCGAAGTTGACGGCGGCCTGGAAACCCTGGTATTGACCTTGCCAGCGATTATCACCACCGACCTGCGTTTGAACGAGCCACGCTACGTGACCTTGCCGAACATCATGAAGGCGAAGAAAAAGCCGCTCGAGACCGTCAAGCCGGAAGACCTGGGCGTCGACGTTGCGCCACGCCTGAAGACCCTGAAAGTCGTCGAGCCAGCCAAGCGCTCGGCCGGCATCAAGGTGCCTGACGTCGCTACCCTGGTCGCCAAGCTGCGTACCGAAGCCAAAGTCATCTAAGCGCGGCCCCGCCGTTTATCCAGAACAATTACAGGACACATCATGGTCGCATTAGTTATTGCTGAACACGACAACGCTACCTTAAAGGGCAGCACCCACCACACCGTGACCGCGGCCGCCCAGTGCGGCGGCGACGTGCACGTACTGGTCGCAGGTTCGAACGCATCGGCCGCTGCCGCTGCCGCCGCGCAAATCGCCGGCGTGACGAAAGTCATCGTGGCCGACGCGCCATACTTTGCCGACGGCCTGGCCGAAAACGTGGCCGAGCAAGTGCTGGCCATCGCCGGCAACTACAGCCATATCCTGGCGCCAGCCACCGCCTACGGCAAGAACATCCTGCCACGCGTGGCCGCCAAGCTGGACGTCGCGCAAATCTCGGAAATCACCAAGGTCGATTCCCCTGACACCTTCGAGCGTCCGATCTACGCCGGTAACGCGATTGCTACCGTGCAATCTGGCGACAAGATCAAGGTCATCACCGTGCGCACCACCGGTTTCGACGCGGCTGCCGCCACCGGCGGTTCGGCTGCCACGGAAACCGTCGCCGCCGTTGCCGACAATGGCAAATCGGCCTTCGTGGGCCGCGAGCTGGCCAAGTCCGACCGCCCTGAACTGACCGCCGCGAAAATCATCGTGTCGGGCGGCCGTGGCATGGGTTCGGCCGAAAACTTCCACATCCTCGAGCCGCTGGCCGACAAGCTGGGCGCCGCCATGGGTGCTTCGCGCGCCGCCGTCGACGCCGGCTTCGTGCCGAACGACTGGCAAGTGGGCCAGACGGGCAAGATCGTCGCGCCATCGCTGTACATCGCCGTCGGCATCTCGGGCGCGATCCAGCATCTGGCCGGCATGAAAGACTCGAAAACCATCGTCGCCATCAACAAGGATCCTGAAGCGCCGATCTTTGCCGTGGCCGACTACGGCATCGTGGGCGATCTGTTCGAGATCGTGCCGCAACTGGTCAAAGAACTGGGTTAAGTCACACCCCTTCCGGTTTTGTTACTGACAAAGCCACGCCGGCCCGCCCCACACGGCGAGCCGCGCGTGGCTTTTTTCTTGGAGAAAAGAAGATGAGCTATCAAGCCCCGCTGAAAGACATGTTGTTCGTGATGAACGAACTGGCCGGCCTGGCCGAAATCCACACCTTGCCCGGCTGCGAAGACGCGACGCCCGACACGGCCGAAGCCGTGCTGGAAGAGAACGCCAAGTTCTGCGGCGGCGTGGTGGCCCCCTTGAACGGCCCCAGCGACAAGGAGCCGAGCTTCTGGCACGACGGGCAGGTCACGACCTCGAAAGGCTTCAAGGAAGCGTTCAAGGCGTATGGCGAAGCGGGCTGGCAGGGCGTGCAGCATCCGACGGAATTCGGCGGCCAGGGCTTGCCCAAGCTCTTGGCCACGCCGTGCATCGAAATGCTCAACTCTGCCAGCATCTCGTTCGCCCTCGTGGCACTGCTGTCGGACGGCGCCATCGAAGCGCTGCTGACGGCCGGCAGCGATGAGCAAAAGGCGGTTTACCTGGAAAACCTGGTGTCCGGCAAGTGGACGGGCACCATGAATCTGACGGAGCCGCAGGCCGGTTCCGACCTGGCAGCCGTGCGCACGCGCGCCGTGCCGCAGGGCGACGGCACCTATAAAGTGTTCGGCACGAAGATTTTCATCACTTACGGCGAACACGACATGGCGGAAAATATCGTCCACCTGGTGCTGGCCCGCACGCCGGATGCGCCCGCTGGCGTGAAAGGCATCTCGCTGTTCATCGTGCCGAAATTCCTCGTCAATGCCGATGGCAGCCTGGGCGCGCGCAACGACGCCCACTGTGTTTCCATCGAGCATAAACTGGGCATCAAGGCCAGTCCGACGGCGGTATTGCAGTTTGGCGACCACGGCGGCGCCATCGGCACCCTGATGGGCGAGGAAAACCGCGGCCTCGAATACATGTTCATCATGATGAACGCGGCCCGCTTCGGCGTGGGCTTGCAAGGCATTGGCCTGGCCGAGCGTGCCTACCAGCAGGCCGTGGCGTTCGCCAAGGACCGCGTGCAGTCGCGCGACCTGGCCGGTTCGCCTGGCCCCGTCTCCATCATCCACCACCCGGACGTGCGTCGCATGCTGATGTCCATGCGCTCGCAGACGGAGGCGGCGCGCGCGCTGGCCTACGTGGGCGCGGCCATCAGCGACGTGGCGCACCACCATCCGGAGGCGGACGTGCGCGCGGAAAGCCTGGCGACGTATGAATACCTGGTGCCCGTGATCAAGGGGTGGGCCACGGAAATGTCGCAGGACGTCACGCGCGATGGCGTGCAAGTGCATGGCGGCATGGGTTTTATCGAAGAGACGGGCGCCGCCCAGCATTACCGCGACGCCAAGATCCTCACCATCTATGAGGGCACGACGGCCATCCAGGCGAACGACCTCGTTGGCCGCAAGACGGTGCGCGACGGCGGCGCCGTGGCGAAAGCCATCATCGCCCAGGTGCGCGCCACGGAAGCCCAGCTGGGCGAGCTGACCGGCGCCGACTTCCAGGCCATGCAGCGCCACCTGGCCGAAGGCAGCGCCGCGCTGGAAGCCGTGGTCGAGTACGTGGTGGCGAACATGAAGACGGACATCAAGGCCGTGTTCGCGGGCAGCGTGCCCTATTTGAAACTGGCCGGCATCGTGCTGGGTGGCTGGCAAATGGCGCGCGCGGCCGTGGTGGCGCAGCAAAAGCTGGGCGAGGGCAGCGGCGACGCTTCGTTCTACAAGGCAAAAATCGCCACGGCGCGCTTCTTTGCCGACCACATCCTGTCGCAAGCGCCAGGACTGCGCGCCACCATCATCGATGGCAGCGCCGGCGTGATGGCCTTGTCGGAAGAGCAGTTTTAAGTTGAAGCTTGGCCAGTGCAAGCTGGTTGAATGCAAAAAGCGCTGGAGATCACTCTCCAGCGCTTTTTCTTTTTTAGCCCCAAAGCAAATTCCGGGGTCGTACCCTCAGGGTACGACCCCGGTCTTTCTTGGGTTGGGCTTATCTTCTGGCAATACCATTACCGGAATTGCGCACCAGGTCGCCAGCCGCCAGTCCAGGATCCTGGTCAAATGCGAAGTCAGCCTTGGCGCCTGTTTCGTATTGCACGGTGACAGTCCACACCTTGCTGTTTTTCATGTGGCCTTCGACTTGCTTGCCTGCGAAAGCGCCGCCGGCGGCACCGGCCAGGGTGGCCAGGTCCTTGCCGCGTCCGCCGCCGACCTGGCGGCCCAGCAGGGCGCCGGCCACGCCGCCGCCGATCATGCCCAGCGCGCCGCCTTCGCCCGCTTTTTCAGCGACGTTGACTGCCAGCACCTTGCCGCACTCGGCGCAGATTTGCTGTTGGGCTGGCTTGTTGTTCTGTCCTGCGTACGAATTGCCGGCCTTTTGCGCGGCCTTGGCGTTGATGATGGCCTGGTCGTACTCGCCCTTGGCGTCGCGCAGGCATTGCATGCGGGCTTTCGAGCTGCTTTCTTCTGCGCACAGTTTCTTGTCGTCCGCATAGCGCGTGCTGGCTTGCTTGGTGTCGTAGGCGTATTGCGCCTTCGGCGACAGGTTTTGCGCGAAGGCGGAGGTGCTGAACAGGGCCGTGATGGCGACTGCGAGGATGAGTGGGCGACGAATCATGATCTTCTCCTAGGGGGTGTTAAATGTGCCAGTAATGTCGGCATTGTGAATGCAGTATAGAGGAAAATCATGATTGCTTACCAACACTTACATGTGCGTGTGGCGCGCCATATCTGAAGTCATTTTCCATATGGAAATTAACCGTAGGCACCGCCTGTATACAGCAAGTCGAACAGGCGCGCCATGGTGGCGATCAGTACGCCTGCGCCTAGCATCAAGGTAGCGACCAGCACGACGGCCAGGGGCCAGCCCGTGTCCGACAGGCGGCCGGAGGCGGCGTTGTAGCGCGCATCCCACTTGTCGTCCGGCATCAGGCCCAGCACCAGCGCTTCCAGGAAACCGCCCAGGGCGGACAGGGTCAGCGGCAAAATCTGGTAAAACCAGTCGGCCTCGGGAAACAGCTGGCGCAGCAGCAAGGAGGCGGGCAGGGCGGCCAGGTGTAGCCAGCCCCAGCGGTCTTTGCTGCCATGCAGGTAGAAGCGGTGGGCGCCCAGCATGCCCAGCAGGAAGGCCAGTAGTGTCGTGAATGCCTTGTTCTTGTGCGACTGTTGCAAAATGGTAGCGGTGGTCATGGGACTCCAGAGTTGCTCATCGGTAAAGATTGCCAGTATCGGCCATTGTCTGGTGCAACGATAGCACTTTCCTGTGGCGTTTATGGAATGATTTCGCCTGATTTCAAGCCATGGCCGGCACGATAGACGCACGCGCCTATTGCGTCTTCGGCCATGACTGGTCATAATGTTTGATTAGCCCAAATTACACGCCCGTCATCATAACGCTTGCTGCCTGGCGGTAAAGCGCGCTATAATTTGCGGCTTTTTCCGCCTCAGCACACTTTTTGGAAATATTATGGTCGTTATTCGTTTAGCTCGTGGAGGCGCCAAGAAGCGCCCGTTCTTCAACATCGTCGCTACTGATTCGCGCAATCGCCGCGATGGTCGCTTCATTGAGCGTATCGGTTTTTACAACCCGATGGCGCAAGGTGGCGAAGTTCCACTGCGTATCACCGCAGACCGTCTGGCCTACTGGCAAGGCGTTGGCGCACAATTGTCGCCAACCGTTGCTCGCCTGGTAGCCAGCAACAACAAAGCAGCAGCTTAATTAGATCACTGGTTTGACGGTCAAGACTGCATCCGGGGTGAAAGTCCCCGATGACCTGGTACAGGTAGGCTATGTCTCCGGTGCTTATGGCATTGCTGGCGGAGTCAGGATCACTCCTTTCTCCGAAGATGCGGATGCATTATTAAGCGTCAAAACCTGGTGGTTTGATAAACCGACCTTGCATGATGTTCAAGTCAGGCAAGCGAAGTTACACGGCGGCGACGTCGTGGCCCAGCTGGTGGGTGTGGTCGGGCGGGATGCCGCAGAAGCGCTGAAAGGCGTCTCTGTGCAAATTCCGCGTAGCCATTTCCCGACGCTGACGGCCGATGAATTTTATTGGTCCGATCTGATCGGACTGACAGTCGAGAATTTGCAAGGCGAGTGCCTCGGCACAGTGCACGACATGATGAGCAATGGTCCGCAGTCGATCTTGCGCGTTACGCCCGTCGCCACTGCCGATGAGACCGTTGAAAAGGCGCCTGAGCGCCTGATCCCGTTTGTTGGCCAGTTTGTCATTAACGTTGACAAGACCGCCAGCAAGATCACGGTCGACTGGGGCCTCGATTATTAAACCGCCTGCGCTTAACTTTGCGCCGGGCAAACTTTGCAGGATGGTGAACGATGCAATTTGATGTCGTGACCCTGTTCCCGGAAATGTTTGCCGCGCTGACGCAGTCGGGTGTGACCCGGCGCGCCTTCGAGCAGGGGAAATGTGGCTTGTCGCTGTGGAATCCCCGTGATTTCACGACCGACAATCACCGTACCGTGGATGACCGCCCGTATGGCGGCGGCCCCGGCATGGTGATGATGGCCCGTCCCCTTGAAGCGACAATTACTGCCGCGAAGCAGCGTCAGCTTGACCTCGGTCTGGCGGCGCCCCGCGTGGTGTTCATGTCGCCGCAAGGCCGTCCGTTGACGCACGAGCGCGTTACGCAACTGAAAGCCGAACCTGGTTTGGTGATCTTGTGTGGCCGCTATGAAGCCGTGGACCAGCGTTTGCTGGACCGTTGCGTCGACGAAGAAATCAGCGTCGGCGACTTTGTCCTCTCGGGCGGTGAATTGCCTGCCATGGCGCTGATGGATGCGGTGATCCGCCTGTTGCCGGGTGTCTTGAACACCGAGGCATCGGCCATCGAGGACAGCTTCGTCAATGGCTTGCTCGATTCGCCGCACTACACGCGGCCGGAAACATATGAAGGCATGGCCGTGCCGCCCGTCTTGATGGGTGGAAACCATGCCGAGATCGTCAAGTGGCGCCGCCAGCGCATGCTGGAAGCGACCGCGACAAAGCGGCCTGACCTGCTGGTCAGCGCGCGTGCCGCCGGCTTGCTCAGCAAGACCGACGAAAAATTCCTGGCCAGCCTGTAAGCCGTTTTCGGACGGCAAGCAGGGTGGCCTTGCAGTGCCGGGCATGTTGCCCAAATTGGTAATACCCATCCTCTACCGGGCGGATACTTGCTATCCACAGTGCGCCGGCATGATGGTTTTCGGAGTTATAAAAATGGACTTGATTCAACAATTAGAGCAGGAAGAAATTGCTCGTCTGGGTAAAACCATTCCTGAATTCGCACCAGGCGATACCGTTATCGTCAGCGTCAACGTAGTCGAAGGTACGCGCAAGCGCGCCCAGGCTTACGAAGGCGTCGTTATCTCCCGTCGTAACCGTGGCCTGAACTCGAACTTCATCGTTCGCAAGATCTCGTCCGGCGAAGGCGTTGAGCGTACGTTCCAACTGTACTCGCCGCTGATCGCTTCGATCGAAGTGAAACGCCGTGGTGACGTTCGCCGCGCCAAGCTGTACTATCTGCGTGAGCGTTCGGGTAAATCGGCGCGTATCAAAGAAAAATTGCCAAATCGCCGCGTTGTGGCGAAAGCAAGCGCGTAATATCAGCGTCTGCGTTGGGAAAAGGGGTGCCTGTTATGGTGCCCCTTTTTTTATTCTGAATTGCTATTGAGGCAAGCTGCCATGGCCACTATCGCATTTGATCCAAAACAACTCGCCATCGATTCGATCGCCGGCGAGGCGGCGCTGGACGCCGTGCGCCTGACGCCCGCCTGGCTGCGCCAGCGCCTGGCCGAACAGCCTGACTGGCAGCCCGAGATTACCCAGGATTTTCTTTCCGCCCGTGCCGTGCCCGTGCGCGCCGCCGTGCTCATTCCCTTGGTGCAACGGCCACAGGGCTTGACCATCTTGCTGACCATGCGCACGGACCACCTGAGCAGCCATGCGGGCCAGGTCAGCTTTCCAGGCGGGCGCAGCGAAGCCTTCGATGTGTCGCCCATCGCCACGGCCTTGCGCGAAACGGAAGAAGAAGTGGGCCTGGCGCGCGAGCATATCGAAGTGCTGGGCTGCCTGCCCGATTACCTGACGGGTACCGGCTACCAGGTCACGCCCGTGGTGGGCCTGGTGACGCCGCCGTTCGAGCTGCGCGCCGACCCGTCCGAAGTGGCGGAAATCTTCGAAGTGCCGCTGGTCTTCCTCATGGATGGCCTCAACCATCAGCGCCTGTCGGTGGAATTGCCCGGCGGACGGCGCTCGTTCTACGCCATGCCGTACGAGCGCTTCTACATCTGGGGCGCCACCGCCGGCATGCTGCGCAATCTGTTTCACCTCTTGCGCGCGTAAAATGGCGCCCCGCACGTAATAAGTTTGATTCCAGCACTGCACTGCGCTATCGTAGCGGGCATTGCGGTATTGCTGAAAAAGACAAAAAGGACGTTTGATGACATTTCTCTCCATACTTTGCGCATTGCTGATCGAGCAGCTCAAACCTTTGCGCGCGGACAATCCGATCTACGCCGAAATCAAGAGCCTGGCAATGCGCATGGAGACCTGGTTCAATGCCGGCCACGCCAACCATGGCCGCATGGGCTGGTTCCTCATGATCGGCGTGCTGATGGTGCCGACGGCCGGTATTTACTGGCTCTTGCAGCATTATCAGCTGACCCTGCTGGCCTTTGCCTGGAACGTCCTCATCGTCTACCTGACCCTGGGCTTCCGTCACTACAGTCATTACTTCACGTCGATCCAGCTGGCCCTGAGCGCCGGCGACGAAGCGACCGCGCGCACCTTGCTGGCCGAGTGGACCAAGCTCGACACGGTGGGCATGGAAGCGAGCGAAATCGCCCGCATCGCCGTGGAAAAAGCCCTGGTCACCACGCACCGCAATGTATTTGGCGTGTTCTTCTGGTTTCTCATGCCACTGGGCCCTGCCTGTGCCGTGATGTACCGTGTGGCCGAATACCTGGCGCGCGCCTGGAACGAACCCGAGCACATGCGCAATGAAGCGTTCGGCCAGTTCGCCGCGCGCGCCTTTTACTGGATCGACTGGATCCCCGTGCGCCTGACGGCCGTGGCGTTTGCCGTGGTCGGCAATTTCGAGGATGCCATCTACGCCTGGCGCAACTTCGCCCAGCGCTGGCAGGATGAGGCCATCGGCATCATTCTGACGGCCGGCGGCGGCGCCATGGGCGTACGCCTGGGCACGCCAGCGGAAACGGCGGCCCGCGTGCTCGTCACGCCGGACATGGCCGTCGATGACAGCGACAGCGAAAGCGATATCCTGCCAGGCGAAGAGCCGGGCGCGCGCGCCTTGCAGAGCACGGTGGGCCTCGTGTGGCGCGCCCTGCTGCTGTGGATGCTGCTGCTGCTGTTGATGTCGGGCGCTGTTTTCCTCGGCTGACGCGGGCGCACATGCGCCATCCATGCGCCTTGCGCGTGGAACAAGGTTAAAATAGGGGCTGGCGCGCAAGGCGTGCCGGCCCCTGTTTGCATCGTCAGGGCAGATCGAGGTAGAACCCAAGTCTTCTATAAGATATAATACTGGCTTACCGCAGCAAACGTAGTTGAATTACCAGCCCGGCTTACCCGCCGGGGCCATTCACGCAATCCAGTCCCGACAAGCCACATGGCCGAGTTATCTCAAAAAACAGGGGAACTCTCAGACGAGTTCTTCATCCTTGGTCTCACCAGCAATGGCAAGCAATTCCGACCCAGCGATTGGGCCGAGCGCCTTTGCGGAGTGATGTCCTGTTTCAATCCCGAAGGTGGCGGGCGCAATGCGCACCTCCAGTATTCGCCCTACGTGCGCCCGACCGTCGTCAATGGCGTCAAGTCGGTGGTGGTCAACACGAAGTTGCGCGAGATCGAGCCGATGGCGTTTCACTTCGTGCGCGAATTTGCCAAGGATAACGACCTGCAAATCGTCGAAGCCTGTTTCCTGCCGCCCCCCGAAGAAAAGTAAGACCCGTTTCATTGATGTGCCTCAAGCCCGCCACGGTGGGCTGGCGTAGCGTGGACACTCTGCCTCAAACGGAGTGGCGACATGCGCATCGGCGACATCTGTACCTTGCACACCATCCATTGCCAGCGTGACACCAGCGTGCAGGACGCGGCGCTGCTGATGCGCCAGCACCACGTGGGTGACCTGATCGTGGCCGAGCAGCCGAACGGCGAGCGCGTCCCCATCGGCATCCTCACCGACCGCGACATCGTCATTTCCGTCATTGCCCTGGGCCTCGACCCCGCCAGCCTGCTGGTGGGCGACATCATGAGCGCGCAGCTGCTTACCGCCAGCGAAGACGAGGACGTCTATGACATCATCGAACGCATGCGCGTCAACGGCATCCGCCGCCTGCCTGTGGTCAACAGCCTGGGCGCGCTCTCCGGCGTAGTCAGCATCGACGACCTGCTCGCCTTCCTGGCCCAGGAAATGGCCGAGCTGGCCCGCATCAGCAGCGGCCAGCTGGTGTACGAAAAGCGCACCCGGAAATAAGCCCGTATTGCGCAATTCCAGTCAAATCCACTTCCCCCGAAAATGCTACAGTCGCTGCTCGTTCAACGGGAAGCGTTCATGCACTATCTGGCCAAGGCACTCTGGTATATCGAATCGCACTATGCGGAGAATATCTCGCTCGGCGACATCGCCAATGTGGGCGGTGCCTCGCCATGTCACCTGACGCGTGCGTTTGGCCTGGCCACGGGCCATTCCGTGATGCGCTATGTGCGGGCGCGCCGGCTCAGCGAGGCGGCCCGCGCGCTGGCGCAGGGCGCGCAAGACATCCTCGCCGTCGCGCTGCAGGCCGGCTACAGTTCCCACGAGGCATTTACGCGGGCCTTCCGCGAGCAGTTCCAGATCACGCCGGAGCGGGTACGGGCCCAGCGCCATGTCGCCAACCTCGCGCTGGTGGACGCCATCAAAATGGATGTGGCGCCGGGCGTGGCCCTGGAGGCGCCCCGTTTCGAGCAGGGCCCCGCCTTGCTGGTGGCGGGCTTAGTCGAACGTTATCGCGCAGAAACGGCTGCCGGCATCCCCGCCCTGTGGCAGCGCTTCCTGCCCCATGTGGCGCCCGGCCAGCTGGTGTATGGTGTGTGCTGCAACAATGACGACGCGGGCAATTTCGATTACCTGTGCGCCATGCCGGTAAGCGACTTTTCCCAGGCCCCCGAGAACTGGACGCGGCTGCGCATCGCGCCGCAGCGCTATGCCGTGTTTCATCACCGGGGGCATATTTCCACCATCCGCGCCACCTGGCACACGGTGTGGAACGAATGGCTGCCCCAGTCCGGGCTGGAAGTGGCCGACGCGCCCGATTTTGAACGCTACGACCAGCATTTCGATCCCGCCAGCGGCATCGGCGGTGTGGAAATCTGGCTCCCCTTGAAAGCATGAGCATGTTCCCGACCTTGACTACATCGGCTGCGTTTGCCGGTGGCACCGCGCTGCGCCAGCGCCTGTTGCAAACCGCAGCCGCGCTGGCGGCGGGCCTGCCCCTTCACTGGGTGCTGGGACCGCAGCCGCTGGGCTGGCTGGCCTGGTGCGCGCCGCTGCCCGTGCTGTGGCTGGCCCTGCGCTCGTCGCGCCGCGATGCGGCCTGGATGACGTTCCTGGCCGCCGTGCTGGGCCTGTCATCGAACTTTGCCTATTTCCGCCTGCTCATGCCCTTGCCGGCCGTGCTGGCCGTGATCGCTGTCAAGGCACTGTTGTGGCTGCTGGTGGTGCTGGCCGCGCGGCGCCTCGTGCTGCGCTACCGGGCGTCCTGGACGGTACTGGCGTATCCCGTGCTGTGGGTGGCCATCGATACGCTGATGGCGGCCTTGCTGCCGGATGGTAACTGGGGCAGCCTCGCGTATTCGCAAGCGGATAACCTTGCCGTGCTGCAGGTGGCGGCCTTGGCGGGCGTGCCTGGCCTGCTGTTTTTGCTGTGCCTGGCGCCCTCCGCGCTGGCCTTGCTGCTGGCAGGCGGTCGCGCGTATGCGCCAGCGGCGGGCGCTGCCGTGTTGCTGCTGGCGGTGGCGTTTGCCGGTGGCGCCTGGCGCGTGCAGGGCGCTCCGGCACTTGCGCCGGCAGGGCCGCTGGCGGGGCTGGTGGCCATCGATGACTTTATCGGCCCGGCCACGCCGCCAGCGCGCGCACAAGCCATCTGGGAGCAGTACGCGCGCCATGTCGAAGAACTGGCCGGGCAGGGCGCCAAGCTGGTGCTGTTGCCGGAAAAGATAGCCGTGCTGGCCCCAGCGCAGGCGGACGCCGTGCAACAGCGTTTCCAGGCGCTGGCGCGTAGCACGGGCGCGTGGATCACCCTGGGGCTGGGCGTGCAGGACGCTGCCGGCCGGCGCAACCTGGCGTGGCTGTTCGCGCCCGATGGCGCCGCGCCTGTCAGCTATCAAAAACATCATCTGGCGCCGCCCGAGCGCGAGTTTCTTGCCGGCAACGCCTATGCCGTGCAGCCGGTAGCGGGGATGGCCATGGGACTGGCCATCTGCAAGGACATGCATTTCGCACCCCTGGGACAGGCGTATGGCGCGGCCGGGGCGCAGGCGATGCTGGTGCCGGCCTGGGATTTCCAGCTGGACGCCTGGATGGGGGCGCGCATGACGGTGGTGCGCGGCGTGGAAAACGGTTATGCCGTGCTGCGCGCGGCGCGCGAGGGTGTGCTGACGGTCAGCGATGCATATGGACGCGTGCTGGCGGAGCGGGCCAGCAGCGCCATGCCGGGCAGTACCTTGCTCGCGCCGCTGCCGGCGCAGCCGAGCGTCGCTACCTGGGCCGGATGGCTGGGGCCGCTATTCGGCTGGCTGTGCGTGGCGCTGGGCGTGATTTTGCTGTGCGTGGGCCGCCGCGCCGCGCCCGCTTCCTGACGGATAATCACCGTTTTGCTGCGATGCGCAAAACCGCATTGCGCGGCGTTCTTTTATATTCTCCGCACGCAGACTCATAATCGCCGCCGATGATTGCACCATTGTCGTGCATATATAGCCGCGATGCCGGCATATATATTGCACTGCAATAAGTGGTTTTATCTGGTATTCAGAAATTCGGGCAGCTGGTATTAATTGGTACTTAATTCAGCCACGAAGTCATACATATCGCCGCGGAAGTAGGAGCGGCAAAATTCCACGGCACGGCCATCGCGCAAAAAGCCCAGTCTTTCCACCGACAATCCCGCGTCGCCTTCCTCCGCCTGCAACAGGCTGGCCTGCTCCCCCGTCAACAACAAGGCGCTGAGCCGTTGCAAGGCGCGCACGGGCCGGTTGCCCGCCTGTTCCAGCGCGTCATACATGGAGATATCGACAGCGTCGAGGTTCGGCAGGCAACTGGCGACGATGGTCGCGTATTCCAGGCACATCGGCACCTCGTCCGCATAGCGGATGCGGTGGAAGCGGTACACGGGCGCGCCCGGCGACAGCCGCAGGCGCAAGGCCTCTTCCGGCGTGACGGTGCCCTCCGCGCGCTTGAGCCACACGCTGCGCGGCGTGCGTCCGCGTGCCCGCATATCCTCGGAAAACGAGGTCAGCTTGGCGAAATTTTTCTCGATGCGCGTATTGATGAAATTACCCGAGCCGGGGCGCCGCACCAGCAAGCCCTCGTTGACGAGGCCATCGATCGCCTTGCGCACGGTGATGCGCGAGACGGACAGGTCGCTGGCCAGCTGGCGCTCGGCCGGCAGGGCTTCTTCGGGGCCGAGGATGCGCTTGTCGATCGCTTCGCGCAGCGCGCGCTGCAGTTGCTGGTACAGGGGCAGGCTACTCGTCTGCCCCAGGCCTTGCATGATGTGAGCCAGGGTTGTCATACGCTGAGGGTCTCCGTTACGGCGCGTTGCAGACGCGCTCTGTATCTGTTTTGTGTCGCTGGATAATACCAAAAAAGGCCGTTATAAAACCAATTTGAATTGTCATGCCAGCAATTTATGCCTGGCTTCGCTGGGATTTAGCCTGCTCATACGGGCTACGGATTGATTTAGATAAAGTGGTCTGTGTGATTCAAGCAACGTTATAAAAAAAAAGTTGCAACTGGTAGTGTTCTGGTATTGGATAGTAGTATATTGGCGTTGAATTGGTTTTGTAAGTGGTTGTGCCGAAGGGTCTGCAGCATGCCGGCGAGAGTGGGCGGCTGGAAAGAAGACCTACATTAAAAATGAAAAGGATCCAATCCTGGAGCCTAAATCAAGGGGGAGTACATGAAACGCAATTTGACAGCTAGCTCTGCAGCACGCAATTTGACGCCTATCGCCGCTGCTGTGGCTATGTTGATGGCAGGCGCGAGTTTCTCGGCGCATGCGCAGGAAGCCGTGGCAGCCAAGCCGGCAGCAGCGGCCGAAGTTGACGAAGGCCAGACCGTCGTCGTGACGGGTATCCGTGCATCGCTGCAACAATCCTTGAACCAAAAACGCAATTCCGACAGCCTGGTCGAAGTGATCACGGCTGAAGACGTGGGCAAGATGCCTGACAAAAATATCGCCGACTCGCTGCAACGCGTGCCCGGCGTCAGCGTCGCCGCTGCGGGCGGCAACGAAGGCAGCTTTGGCGAAAATGACCGCGTGGCACTGCGCGGCACACCGTTCGGCCTGACCCTGACCACCTTCAATGG
Source organism: Janthinobacterium lividum (assembly GCF_034424625.1). Lineage (NCBI taxonomy): Bacteria > Pseudomonadati > Pseudomonadota > Betaproteobacteria > Burkholderiales > Oxalobacteraceae > Janthinobacterium > Janthinobacterium lividum. The sequence continues at coordinate 1,641,801 of NZ_CP139976.1, forward strand.
CCACTCGGTCAGCAGCGGCGACTGGTTTGCCGACAACATCATCGGCGGTGGCCGCAGCGTCAGCTTCTCGCTGTTCCCTTCCGAACTGATCGGCCGCGTCACCGTGCACAAAGGTTCGCAAGCGAACCTGCTGGAAGGCGGCGCACAGGGCGTGATCGATATCGAATCGCGCAAACCGCTGGACTTCAAGAAACAAATTACGGGCCAGGTCAGCCTGGGCGCCGTGTACTCGTCCAACTCGGGCAAGAAAGATCCGCAAGTGAGCGGCATGCTGAACTGGAAGAACGATAACAACACCATGGGTGTGATGCTGCAGGGCTTCTATCAGAAGCGCAAACTGAGCCGTGTTGGCCAGGAAAATGGCGTCTGGTATGACGGCGTTGCCGCGGATTCGGCAGTCGCTGGCGCCTTGCCAGGTTCGGCCGGTGGCCGCGTCAACTACATGGGCGGCACCGCCTGGTTCGAACAGGAACGCACCCGCAAGGGCGGCCTGATCGACGTGCAGATCAAGCCGAGCAGCGCGCTGACCCTGGACTTCACCCTGTTCCATTCCGAACTCGACGCCCCCAACATCAACCATAACTTCATCCAGACCGTGGGCCTGGAAACGGGCAGCAAGGGTGGTTATCCTGTCGGCAACGTCAGCGGCACCTACAAGGGCGGTATCGTTACCGGCCTGCACACCACCGTGCCAGCCAATTGCGGCGCCATCTGCGCCGGCTATTCCAGCGCAGTGCAGGAAGAGTTCAGCCGTCCTGTGGCGGAAAGCAAGTCCGACTTCTTCAACGTCGATGCCAAATACCGCGTCAATGACCGCCTGACCTTCTCGGGCAAAGTCGGCACGACCAAGGGCGTGGGCAACACGGAAAGCGGCGCGCTGGGCGTTTGGATGCCTTGGACGGGCGGCGGCTACACCCAGAACGGCGCCAGCCATGGCGTGATCTACGATACCCCGGGCGCGAACAAGTTCTCGATCGGCGGCCGTCAGGCAACGCCTTACACCTACGGTTCGCACGTCACCGCGAACGACAAGGAAACCTATGGTCAGATCGACGGTATCCTGAAACTGGACTTGCCAGCGATCTCGTCGGTGGAATTCGGTGCCCGCGTCGCGGAACACAAGCGTGACCTGACCGCCATCGGCATCGTCGCCAAGCCATCGCTGGGCGTCACCGCCAACCTGCCGATGGATGGCCTGACCTCGTTCCCGAGCAACTTCAAGGACCTGGGCGTGAACGGCGCCGGCTACTGGACGTTCTCGCAAGCGAGCGTCAACAAGTGGCTCAAGGATAACGCCACGTATGAAGGCAACCTGCGCCAGTCCGAGTTCAACATCAAGGAACCGACCCAGTCGGTCTACGCGATGGCGAACTTCAGCACGGAAGGCCTGTCGGGTAACTTTGGCGTGCGCTATGTGCATACCAAGGAAGACGTCAACCGCTACGAGCTGAACCCGGCTGCCCAGTACGAAATCAAGAACTACACCAACACGTATAACGATTTCTTGCCTAGCGCCAACTTCCGCCTGGATGTGACGAAGGATATCATCGGCCGTTTCGGTATCAGCCGCACCATGGCCCGTCCTGAACTGGGCATGATGGCTGGCCTGGATCTGCGCGACAACCAGCTCGACGGCAACGCCGGCAATCCTAACCTGCGTCCTATCCGTTCGAACAACGCCGACATCGGCGTGGAATGGTACTTCGCGCCAAAATCGATGGTCTCGGCTGGCATCTTCTACTCGTCGCTTGATGGGTATGTCACCTACGGCAAAGGTGTGACGACGTTCTACAACCAGTTGCAGAACAAGTTCACCCAGTATGAAGTTGGCACGCCAACCAATACCACGGCGGAAGTCAAAGGCCTGGAACTGTCGTATGTGCAAGCGTTGCCAGCAGGCTTCGGTGTGAACGCCAACTACACCTATACCGATGGCAAGGAAACGGGCAACGTCAAGGGTTCGCCATGCGGTGATTTCGGCGAATGCACGATGATCGGCACCTCGAAAAATGCGTATAACATTGGCGCGTTCTTTGAAAACGACAAGTTCAGCGCACGCCTGACGTACAGCTACCGTTCGGAATTCCTGAACGGCACCTCGCGTCGCAGCGCCGCCTACCAGGCTGGCATCGGCGGCCTGTCCGCATCGATCGCCTACCAGTTGACGGAAAACCTGGCCATCACCCTGGACGGCAAGGACTTGAACAATCCACTGTCGCGTTCGACCATCAAGACCCCAGGTTCGGATGACATGCCGGGCGCGTTCTACAAGAACGGCCGTCAGATCTACCTGGCACTGCAAGGCAAGATGTAAGACGTTTTATGTAGTTGATGCCTCCCGGCGGACACCCGGGATGGCATGACAATGGCGGAGCGCAGCTGGCTCCGCCATTTTTTTATTGCAAGATGGTTTTCTTTACATGGTGGGATACATCCGATGACATTACACGCAATGCTGGCTTGCTTCGCCTGCGCGCTGCCACTGGCCGCCTCCGCCGCGCCTGCCGCACCGGCCTTTGCGCCGGAAGTGGTGGCTTACTATCCCGGCTGGAAATCGGCCGATTTCCCCGTTGACGAGCACAATATTCGCGCTGGCAATGTCAGCCTGATCCAGTACGCGTTCGCCGACATCTGCTGGGATGGCGAACATGGCAATCCCGCGCCCGATGGCGGCGGCGTGAGCGCCTGCCTGGATGCGGACGGCAAGCCGTCCCGACCGGCCAATGGAAGCATCGTGCTGTCGGCACCGCAAACCGATGCCGACAACTTGCGCAAACTCAATGCTCTCAAACACAGCAATCCGCGGCTGCGCGTCCTGCTGTCGGTGGGCGGCTGGATCTGGTCGAACCGCTTTTCGGACGTGGCCGCCACGCCTGCCGCGCGCCGGGCATTCATCGCCTCCGCGCTGGAGCTGGTGCGCCGGCATGGCCTCGATGGCGTCGATATCGACTGGGAGCACCCGGCCACGGGGGGAATTCCCTGCATCGAAGGCAAGGTCTGCCACCGCGGCGACGACAAGGAAAACTATGTGCGCCTGGTTGCCGAATTGCGCAGCGCCTTCGACCAGGCTGGCAAGCAGGCGGCCGGCCGCCATTACCTGATCACCATCGCCGCTGGCGCACATGCCAGCCTGACCGATGACAGCGACGCCGCGCCGGGCTGGATCGTCCGCCTGGCGGCACAGCTGGACTGGATCAACCTGATGACGTATGACTACCGTGGCGTGTGGGATGCCGAGAATGGCCAGCTGGCACCCCTGTATGCGGATCCCGCCGACCCGCAGCGCGACAAGGGGCTGCACGCGGACGCCACCGTGACGCGCTTCCTGCGCGCCGGCGTGCCTGCCGCCAAGCTGGTGCTGGGCGTGCCCTTCTATGGCTATGGCTGGAAGCAGTGCGCCGCCGGTCCCCGCGGTGACGGCCTGTACCAGCCTTGCCAGGGCGCGGCCAGCGGCAATGACGGTACGCCGACATTCACGTACCGGCATCTGCTCGAGCAGGGTTACCTGGTCGATGGCAAGGGCGCGCGCGGTTTCCAGCGCCATTGGAATGCTGCATCGCAAGTGCCGTATCTGTATAACCGCGACAGCGGCGTTTTCATCAGCTATGAAGATGCGCAATCGGTGGCCCGTAAAGTGCGCTATATCCGCGACAAGGGCTTGCGCGGTGGCATGTTCTGGGAATTGAGCGGCGATGCGCAGCAGGTGCTGGGCACGGCCCTGGCGCCTATTCTGAAGGGGGCGCAGCCATGAACCAGCGTTACCTCGCCCTCGACGTCCTGCGCGGCCTGACCGTCGCCCTGATGATCGTCGTCAATACGCCGGGCGACTGGGGCAGCGTGTATGCGCCGTTCCTGCATGCCGAATGGCATGGTTTTACCGTGACGGACCTGGTCTTTCCCAGCTTTTTGTTTGTCGTCGGCAATGCGCTGGCCTTTGCGCTGGGCAAGTATGAAAACCTGGGTCATGGCGCCGTGCTGGCCAAGCTGTGCAAGCGCAGCGCGCTGATCTTTTTACTGGGCTTCCTGCTGTACTGGTTTCCCTTCTTCAAGCTCGACGATGCGGGCCAGTTCGCCTGGTCGCCCCTGTCGCACACGCGCATCCCCGGCGTGCTGCAGCGCATCGCCGTGTGCTACCTGGCCGCCGCCCTGATCCTCCATTGCTGGAAGACGCGGGGCGCGCTGGTCTTCAGCGCCTGCGCCTTGCTTGGCTACTGGGCCATCCTGGCGACCTGGGGCGACTACAGCTTGCACGGCAACGCGCCGGCCAAGCTCGATCTGATCCTGCTGGGCGACAGCCACCTGTACCACGGCGAAGGCATCGCCTTCGATCCGGAAGGGATCCTCGGCACCTTGCCAGCTATCGTCAATGTGATTGCCGGCTACCTGGCGGGCAGCTTCCTGCGCCAGGCGGCACCGATGCAATTGCGCTCGAGCCTGTATCAGCTGGCCGTGGCCGGCGCCATTTGTGTGGCCGTGGCCCTGTGCTGGAATGAAGTGTTTCCGATCAACAAGAAGCTGTGGACCAGCTCCTACGTGATGCTGGGCATCGGCCTGGACTTGCTGCTGCTGGCGCTGCTGATGTTCATCATTGACGTACGTCAAATGACGGGCTGGACCTACTTCTTTGAAGTCTTCGGCAAGAACACCCTGTTCATCTACCTGGTGTCGGAAGTGTTGGTGATCATCGCGTTTACCGTGCGCATCGGTGGTGACAACCTGTACCAGTGGCTGTACCAGCAGTGGTTTACGGGCTGGGTGCCGGCGCGCGTGGGCTCCTTGCTGTTTGCCGTCAGCTTCATGCTGCTGTGCTGGCTGATCGCCTACGGCATGGACAAGCGCAAGATCTATATCAAGGTCTAAAACTTCAGCTTCAGGCCATGGCGTGTGGCCAGGGCCGTGAAGAGCAGCATCAGGGCGGTGACGGCGGCGGCATTCCACAGGCCGGCCGCGCCGCCCGTTTCAAGATACGGCCACCAGAAGTGCGGCAGGTGCAGCACGGTTGCCAGTTGCTGCCACAGGTCGGGCACGATGTAGGCGAACAGGGCATTGGTTCCGGCGGGCAACAGCACCACCGCCCAGGCACGCCAGCGCCACACGTCGATGACGACATAAAACACGAGGAACAGGGCCAGGATGATGGCGCTGCACACTAGCGTGTAGGATTCCGTTGCCGTGATCTTGTTGATGTGGTGATACGGCCGCAGCAGCAGGCCGGCCACCAGCAGGCCCAGCGCGAACCACGCCATGAAACGTATCCTCTGGGCATGGTTCAATGCCGCGCCACGCAGGAACAGCCGGCCCACCAGGGTACCGGCCAGCACATTGGCCGCCGTCGAACCGAGCACTTGCGGCACGTTGACAAACCCGTTGATACCCGCCGGCAGGAAATCCAGGCTGTCCGCCGTGCCGCCCATGTACAGCGCGATCAGCAGGGAAAGCACGCCCATCAGCGCCGTGCCGCTGCCCTGGCATGCCAGGTACAGCAGGCTGCACAGCAGGTAAGACCAGCCGATCATGCCGAGGATGCCCCACCAGGACGGTTGCAGCCAGGTGCTGGAAAATTCCGCATTCAATTCACCGCGGAACGTCGCCAGCAGGAACAGCATCAGGGCGCCGCCCGCAGCCAGCTCAAGCTTGCCCGCGCCCTGGCGCCACAGCAGGATCATGGCCACGTAAAACAGCAGGAAATACACGGCGTGCGGCAGCAGCGCCGCCTGCGCATCGTAGCGGTAGGCGTTCGCCAGCACCACGCCGGCCAGCATCAGGCTGGCGGAGCGCCACAGCAGGCGTCCCAGCAGGGCTGGCGTGACGTGGCCGCAATGGCGCTGCAAGGCCAGCGGAATAGCCATGCCGACCATGAACAGAAAGCCGGGAAAGACCAGGTCCGGCATGCTGATGCCGTCGGCGCGGGGACCCGCATGTTCGAGCCACCAGGCAATGCCGGGCATGCCGGCCAGGTAGTTGACCCAGATCATGGTGACGATCACGAAGCCGCGAAAGGCGTCCAGGCTGGTCAATCGTTCGGCGGCGGTGGCGGTGGCGATAGTGGCTGGCGGCATGGAAGGATGAAAAAAGGTCGAAAAAAAAGCAGCCCCGGCCTGAGCCGGGAACTGCCTTGCGCATGCTGGACGGAGCGGGAATTACTGTGCCGCTGCTGCCGGTGCCGCCGCTGCCGTGGCAGGACGGTTCAGCCACAGGATCCAGTAGCGGGCCAGGTCGCCCACGCCGTCGCCGCCCTTGACCGTTTCCAGGACCTTGATGGCGTCATCTTTCTTGCCGGCCATGGCGTAGGAATAGCCGAGGCGCAGCTTGGCGTCTTCAGCACGCTTCAGGCCGCCCTTGGCGATGCCTTTCTGGATCAGGTCGATACCTTTGTCGAACTGGTCCATCGTCACGAAGGCGTAGCCCAGGTTGATCAAGCCCGTGCCATCCTTGCTCTTCATGGCCGACGCTTCGCCGCTGGCGATGTTTTTCGCATCGTCGGCGGCAGCCTTGTTGGCCTGGTCGCGCAGTTTCTTGTGCTTGGCGGCATTCGCGCCCGTGCCCAGCACGCCTTTGGCAAAGCCGGCGTCGAGGACTTTTTTCGCTTCCGTCGGGAAGGCATTTTGCAAGGCGATTTCAGCCATGTCGCTGTAATCTTGCGGCGACATGGTGCCGACGGCCTGGAATTGCAGGCGCAGCACGTCCAGCGCGAAGCGGTCGGAATAGCCGGCCTTGCCCTGCAAACGGCCCAGCAGGTCGGTCCAGTAGTCGTCCGACGGGTAGTAGCGCACCAGGTTTTCCATGGCGATCAGGTAGGTGGCCGGATCCTTGCTTTTCGAGCCCGTGTTGGCCAGCAATTGCAATTCTTCCAGGCTAGGTGTCTTGCCCGCTTGCTGTTGTGCCGTGATATCGGCCAACAATTCCTGTTTTGCGCGCGCAAAGTCATTGCCCAGGTAATAGGCGCGCACGATGTACTTGCGTACGCTGGCGACATCGCCCGTTTCCGTCTGGTAGCGGGTGAACCATTTGATGGCGTTCGGGTAATCCTTGGCGTTGTAGTGGTAGTTGGCCAGCGCCTGGATGAAATCGCCCTTGACGTTCTTTTCCAGCTTGCCCGATTCGATCACCGCTTCCAGTGCCGTCATGGCCATGGGCGCATTGTTGGTGGCCGATGCCAATGCCACGCGCAGGCGGTTCAGCACGAACGTTTCATACGGCGTCAGGGCTGGAATGGCGGCAGCCTGGTCGATGCGGCTTTGCACGTCGGCGTAGTTCTTGGCATCCATCGATGCCTTCACGGCGGTCGGATCGAGCAGCTTGAACACTTCAGGGCGCACCGATTCGGCCGGAGCGGCAGCCGCGGCGGCGGCTGGCTTGGCATCCTGCGCGTGCGACAGGGATGGCAGGACATTCAGGCCGATGGCGGCCAGGAGCAGGCTAAGACGGGCAAGACGGAATTGGGACATGGGTTATCCTTCAATCAATAACAAAAATACGCACCTGCACTGGCAACCGCAACATCGTGCAGTGGCATTGCCAGAGGGGCAAGGAAGCTCGAAAAACACATTTCTGCCGTTCTGCCTGCATAGGTCAAACAGAAGCGGCATGATACAAAACGGCTATTGTCACATAAACGGCTGAGCGGGTGCGGCAAACGTGCGTGCCAGGGCTTGCCCTGCGGCATCGAATAGTAGGCAGCGCTGCGCTGGCAGGTGCAGGCGCATGGCGTCGCCCGCGTGGCGCAAGCCTTCCTCGGCCGGCAGCTTGACGGCCAGCATCTCGGCCACGCCCGGCATGCTGGCGTAGACGATGGCCACGTCGCCCAGGTATTCGACATGGCTGACGGCCGCGTCGATTACGTTGCCGTCCGCATTGTCCCCGTGCTGCAGGCTGACATGCTCGGCGCGCACGCCCAGGGTCAGCCCGTCGCCCGGCGCCACGCTCCCGCCCTGCGCTTCGACGTCGATGACGGCGCCGCCGGGCAGGCGCACGGCCACCGAGCCGGGGCCGCTGGCAACGGCCGTGCAAGCGATGAAGTTCATCTTCGGTGCGCCGAGGAAGCCGGCCACGAACAGGTTGCCGGGATTGTTATACAGCGCGTGCGGACTGCCTACCTGCTCGATGCGCCCGCCATTGAAGACGACGATGCGCTCGCCCAGGGTCATCGCCTCGACCTGGTCGTGCGTGACGTAGATCATGGTGGTTTTCAGTTCCTGGTGCAGGCGCGAGATTTCCACGCGCATCTGCACGCGCAGCGACGCGTCGAGGTTCGACAGCGGTTCGTCGAACAGGAAAACCTGTGGCTTGCGCACGATGGCGCGGCCGATGGCCACGCGCTGGCGCTGGCCGCCCGACAGGTCCTTCGGTTTGCGCTTGAGCAAAGGCGTGATCTGCAGGATGTCGGCCGCGCGCTCGACGGCGGCGCGCACCTCGGCCTTCTTGTGTCCCGCCAGGGAGAGGGTGAAGGCCATGTTTTCGTACACCGTCATGTGCGGATACAGGGCGTAGCTCTGGAAGACCATGGCCAGGCCCCGCTCGGCCGGCGCGATATCGTTGGCCAGCTTGCCGCCGATATGCAGCTCGCCATCCGTGATGTCTTCCAGCCCGGCGATCATGCGCAGCAGGGTTGATTTTCCGCAGCCGGACGGTCCCACGAAGACGACGAATTCGCCGTCGCGGATATCGAGGTCGATGCCGTGGATGACCGGGTGCTTGTCGTCATACAGCTTGACGATATTCTTTAATGCGATGTGTGCCATGGACTGTGCGATTCCTAGCTTGCGCTGGCCGGCGCGGACGTGGCGCCGGCGTCAGACTGGTCGGAGGTATCCTTCGGGCCGATGCGCATGAAGCGCGACAGGATCAATACGGGCACGGCCGACACCAGCACCCACAGGAAAAACGTCTTGTAGCCGAGCGCCGTCTGGATGTCGCCGCTGATCATCTTGAACAGCACGAAGCCCAGCTGCATCACGCCGGTGGCGAACGCATAGTGGGCCGTCTGGTACTTGCCCACGGAGACCACCTGCATCATGAACAGGATCAGGCCGACGAAGCCGAAGCCATAGCCGAACATCTCCACGCTGAGCGCGGCCGTGATCAGGGTCAGGTCGGTCGGCATGCTGTGGCTCAGGTAATAGAACACCAGGTTCGGCAAGTTCATGGCCAGGATCAGGAAGAACATGGCGCGCTTCAGGCCCAGCCACGAAGTGAAGTAGCCGCCGCCGATGCTGCCCAGCAGGAATGCCACGGTGCCGGCCGTGCCGTACACGGCGCCCACTTCCGTCGTCGACAGGCCCAGGCCGCCCAGTTCGCGTGCTTCGCGCAGGAACAGCGGGCCGATGGTCTGCACTTGCGCCTCGCCGGCGCGGAACAGGATGATGAAGGCGATCATGCCCCAGATGCCGGGCTTTTTCAGGAAGTCCACCAGCACGTCCCACAGGGTGCGGCTGATGCCGGCCACGCTCTTGTCGGCCACGGCCGCATTGCGCACCTGCGGCAGCGCCCACAGGTGGTACGCGGCCAGCGACAGCATCATGGCACCGATGATCAGGAAGATCACCGACCAGGCGGGCTTGATGCCGATTTTTTTCTCCAGGTAGCCGGCCAGGATCACCAGGCCGCCCAGCGAGATGAACTTGCCCGCGTTGAAGAAGGCGCCTTGCCAGCCCGCGTAGGCCGCCTGCTGCTTGTCCGACAGGCTGGCGATATACAGGCCGTCGCAGACGATGTCGTGCGTGGACGAGGCCAGCGCGGCGACGAACAGCACGGCGATGCAGGCGGCGAACCACAGCGGCGTTTGCAGGGCCAGCGCGATCAGGCCCAGGCTCAGGCCACCGGCGAACTGGAACAGCACCACCATGGTCTTCTTGCTCGACGCCAGTTCCAGGAAGGGGCTCCACAGCGACTTGAAGACCCAGGCAAAGCCGATCAGGCCCGTCCAGCGGGCGATCTGGTCGTTCGGCACGCCCATGCTCTTGAACATCAGGCCGGCCACCAGGGCCACGGCGTAGAACGGCAAGCCCTGGGCGAAGTACAAGGTGGGCACCCAGGAAATCGGGCTGCGGACTTTTTTGCTGATGCTGATGCGCTGGTCGTGCATGGGGGCTTCCTTATCGAGAGACGTTTTCATTTGACTGCGCCGTCCATGCCGCGCATGAAGAAGCGTTGGGTAAACAGGAAGGCGAGCAGGGTCGGCACGATGGTGATCAGGGTGCCGGCGGCGATCACGCGCGTGCTGCTGCCGAAGGTGCCGCGCAAGTACAGCACGCCCACCGACAGGGGGAATTCATCGGGTTTGCTCATGACGATGGAGGGCCAGATGTATTCATTCCACGATTCGACGGCCGTCAGGATGCCGACGGTGGCCAGCCATGGCGTAATCAGCGGCAGCATGATGCGGCTGAAGATCACCCACTCGGTAGCGCCATCGACACGCGCCGCGTCGATCAGGTCTTGCGGCACTTCCTCGAACGCCTGCTTGAGCAGCAAGATGGCCACGGCCGTCACCACGTTGGGCAGGATCACGCCTGTGTAGGTATCGACCAGGCTCATTTGCGTGATGGTGATGAAGTTGACGAGGAAGTTGACCTCGGACGGCAGCACCAGGGTGGCGAGGATCAGGCCGAACACGAGCTTGCGGCCACGGAATTTCAGGCGCGCCAGCGGATACGCGGCCAGTGAACACAGCAGCAGTTTCCAGAATACGGTAAACACGGCGATCAGCACGGAGTTCTTGAAGAACGACCAGATCGGGATCGCATTGAACACTTCGATGAAGTTGTCGAAGGACGGCGCCTTCGGCCAGAAGGTGGGCGGGAAGGCGAAGATATTGCCTTCCGTGGAAATGGCCGTCACCAGGGTCCACCAGAAGGGGAAGACGCAGACGACGGCGATCGCGCACAGCACGGCATAGTGGCCCAGTATGTGCAGGCGCGTTTTCAGGGAGCGGGAACGGGTTTTCATGGTAATTCCCTGTCAGCGGTGCTTCGGTTTGAGGTAGCGCAGACACAGCAGGGCGATGCCGATGCAGAACAGCGAGACGACGAAGCTGGCCGCCAGCGCGCGCGGCAGTTTCAAGTGCTTGAGGCCCTGGTCATACGCGTAGTACAGCGCCGTGAAGGTGGAATTCATCGGGCCGCCCTGGGTCAGCACATCGACTTCCTGGTAAGCCTTCAGGGCCGCCAGCACGGACAGGATGGAGCACAGCATGATGGTGGGGCGCAGCATCGGCACGGTGATCTTCCAGAAGCGCTGCCAGCGGTTGGCGCCATCGAGCATGGCTGCTTCCTGCATGTCCGACGGGATCGATTGCAGGGCCGCCAGATACATCACCATGTACCAGCCCAGGCCGCGCCACAGGGTGACGAACATCACGGCAAACAGGGCCAGGCTGTCGTTCGACAGCCAGCCCACGGGCGCGTTCACCAGCTTCAAGGTCATCATCACGTAGTTCAGCGCGCCCTGTTCGTGGAACATGAAGCCCCACATGATGCCGACCACGGAAACGGTGGTCACCACGGGCACGTAGAAGGCGGCGCGGAACAGGCGGATGCCGGGCAGGCGGTTGTTGACCAGCACGGCCAGCACGATGGCGCCCACCTGCACGAAGGGCACCATCAGCAAGAACATCAGCGAGTTTTTCAGGCCCGAGACGAACATCTCGTTATTGAAGATGTAGCGGAAGTTATCGAGGCCGACGAAGCGCGTCTCGCGTATCAGGCTGTAGTCGGTGAAGGCCAGCACGGAACCGTAGCCGACGGGCCAGAATGAAAAGGCGGCCAGCAGCAGCAGGGCGGGGGTGAGGAAAAGCCAGGCTTGCACGGTATGGCGGTGGGTAAGTTTCATGGCGTCCTCAGTGGCGCGGCAGGGTGGCCAGCTTGCGGTTCCAGATGGCGACGGCCTGGTCCAGCGCCTGCTTCACATCCTGCTTGCCCGTCACGCCCGCCTCGACGGCTTTCACCAGCGAGCGGCGCAACTCGTCGTAGTCGTCGATGCCGGCCACGTACAGGGTGCGCGAGTGGCCCATCGACAGGGCGCCGGCGGCCACCGCCTTTTCGGCCGCACCCGCGTTCTGCGGCGTGGCGAGAAAGAACGGGTCGGCCGCCGCTTTCACCGTGGTGGGGAAGACGCTGGCCTGCTTGGCGAAGGCCAGCTGGTTCTCGTCGTTCGTCAGGAAGCGCGCGAACTTGCCGACCGATGGCAGCTGGCGCGCCGGCACGCCTTTCGGAATGGCGAAGTGTACCAGCCAGCCGCCGTCGGCGATGCCGGTCGGACCCAGCGGCGCGGGCGCCACGTCGGTGATGGCGTAGATGTCTTTCGCATCGCCGCGGATGCGCTGCATGGCCGTGGGCGGCGCCAGCAGCATGCCCAGGCGGCCGCCCTTGTAGGCGTCGATCACGGCGGGGAAATTGTCTTCGGCGAACAGGCTTTCCTTCAGCAGGCCGCCCACTTTATAGGTGTCGGCCAGTTTCTGCACCAGCGCCACGTGCTGCGGCGAATTGAAGACGGCGCGGTTCCCGGTGATGACGGCCAGGCCCTGCTGCATGAACAGGCCATCGATCTTCGAAAGGGCGGGCGCGATGCCGGCCTTGCCCGTGCGTTGCGCGATCTGCCGCGCGTACGCCAGTTGTTCATCGAGGCTGGCGGGGCCGCGCGTGAGGCCCGCCTGCCTGAAAATGGCGGTATTGAAGGCGATCACCGCGACATTGCTGTACATGGGGAAGCCGTAGGTGGCGCCCTTGAAGCGCAAGTCGTCCAGGGCGCTGGGAATGTAGCTGGCGCGCGCTGGCGCGATCAGGCCATCGACGGGCGTGAGCAAGCCGTCGCGCGCAAATTCGTCGGCCCAGGGCACGTTCAGGCTGACCAGCGCGGGCGGCGTGCCGGCCACGATGCGCGTGACCAGCTTGGTCTGGATGACGTCCCACGGGAAGTCGATCCATTCGATCTTGACGTCGGGATTCTGCGCCTCATAGCGCGCCACCACCGCATTGAAATACGGCGTGAACTTGGGCTTCATGCTGAAGGTCCAGAATTCGATTTTCTCGGCAGCACATGCCTGCGGCGCGAGCAGGCCCGCGCAGGCAACAACCGCCAACAGTCTCTTGATCGTCATTTTTATCCTGGAGCGTGGCGCTCCAATGTCCATGAGTCCGCGGCGCGGGTACATGCCCTTGCCGTCGCTTATATTCGGGTGCTTCTGCCGGCAGCCGCGCCCCGTGCCGGGGGCGGGTTGCCGGGTACTGCTTAATTGGTTTTCGTGACCTTGCTCAGGTGACGCGGCGCATCCGGGTCCATGCCGCGCGCGGCCGACAGTTTCGCCGCCATCACGTAGAAGGACTGGATGGCGACGATCGGATCGAGGTCCGGCGTGGCCGCCACGGGCAGGGTCAGGTCGCGCTCGGCCACATCGCTTGGCGCCGCCAGCAAGACCTTGGCGCCACGGCCGCGCATCTCCGTTGCCAGCTGCAGCAGGCCGGCTTGCGTCGGGCCGCGCGTGGCGAAAATCAGCAGCGGGTAACCGTCTTCGATCAGGGCCATCGGGCCGTGCTTGATTTCGGCGCCGCTGAAGGCTTCCGCCTGCAGGGCCGAGGTTTCCTTGAATTTCAGCGCCGCTTCCAGCGCCACGGGGAAGCTGATGCCGCGTCCCACGACCATGATGTTGCGGGCCGGAGCCAGCACGTCGATGGCGGGCGACCAGTCGATGCGGGTCGCTTCGAGCAGCGCTTCAGGCAGCGCTTCCAGGCCCGCCTGCAGTTCAGGGTCGTTCTGCCACTGGGCCACCATGCGCGCGCCGGCGACCAGGCTGGTGATGAAGCTCTTCGTCGCGGCAACGCTTTGTTCCTTGCCGGCGCGCAGGGGCATGGCCCATTCGGCGGCGTGCGCCAGCGGCGACTCGATATCGTTGACCAGGGCTACGGTGGTGGCGCCGCCGTCGCGGAAGTAGCGGATCGGCTCGACCACGTCAGGGCTCTGGCCCGATTGCGAGATCGAGATGGCCAGGGTGTCGCGCGTCACCAGCGGTGACTTGTTCAGGGTCACCAGTGACATCGGCAGGGACGCGACGACACGGCCCAGGCGCGCCATGATCAGGTAGGCGACGTAGTTGCAGGCGTGGTCCGAGCTGCCGCGCGCGATGGTCAGCGCGGTCGAGAACGAGGTGCTCCTCAATTTGCGGCCCAGTTCCGCGTAGCGTTCCGTGTCGCTGGCCAGTTGCAGGGCGACGCATTCGGCGGCGGAAATGGCTTCTTTAAGCATCATTGAGGTCACAGATTTCTCCTTCTATATACACAGCTTTGAGTTTGAGATCGCGATCGAGTACCACCAGATCGGCGTAAGTACCGGGGGCCAGCCGGCCGCGTTCTTCCAGGCCCAGGTAATCGGCGGCGTTGGTCGACACGCGCTTGGACGCATCGGCCAGGTCCAGTCCCAGTCCCACCAGGTTGCGCAGCGCCTGGTCCAGGGTCAGGGTGCTGCCCGCCAGCGTGCCGTCGGGCAGACGCACGCCGCCCATGCATTTCTGCACGGCGTGGCGGCCCAGCATGTATTCGCCGTCCGGCATGCCGGTGGCGGCGGTCGAATCGGTGACGCAGTACAGGCGCGGGATGGCGCGCAGGGCCACCTTGATGGCGCCCGGATGCACGTGCAGCAGGTCGGGGATCAGTTCGGCGTATTCGGCGTGCGCCAGGGCGGCGCCGACCATGCCAGGCTCGCGGTGGTGCAGGCCGCTCATGGCGTTGAACAGATGCGTGAAACCCATGGCGCCGTGTTCCAGCGCGGCCACGCCGTCTTCATAGGAACCGAGCGTGTGGCCGATCTGCACGCGCACGCCGGCATCGGCCAGGGCGCGCACCAGGTCCAGGTGGCCGGCGATTTCCGGCGCGACGGTGATGACGCGCAGCTTGGCCAGGGTTTGCAGGCGTTCGATTTCGGCCAGGTTGGCGGCGCGCGCATAGTTCGGCTGCGCCCCCAGCTTGCCGGAATTGATGTACGGGCCTTCCAGGTGGGCACCAAGCACGCGCGCCGTGTTCGGGCGGCGGTGGTTGGCGGCGATGCCGATGGCCGTCAGGGCCATGTCGATATCTTCCGGCGGCGCCGTCATGGTGGTGGCCAGCAGGCTGGTGGTGCCGTGGCGCGCATGGATGGCCGCGATGGTGTAGACGGCTTCGCCGCCTTCCATGATGTCCTTGCCGGCGCCGCCGTGCACGTGCAGGTCGATAAAGCCCGGCAAAATATAGTCGTCGCTGTTGCCCGACGGGTGAAGGGATTCGCCCGTGATGCTGTCGACGCGCTCGCCGAAGGCGATGGCGCCGTGGATCCAGCCGCCGGGGGTAAGGATATTGCCTTTGATAGTGCTGCTCATCTGCGCGACTCCGCTACGAATTCATAATAATCACTGCGGCAATACGAGTGGGTCAGTTCCACCGCTGCGCCGTTGTCGAGATAACTGACACGGGTGATGTGCAGCATGGCTTCACCCGTCTTGATATTGGCCAGCTTGGCCTGTTCCGCCGTGGCGTTGACGGCGCGGATATGCTGCAGCGCGCGCATCGGGATGGTGCCGCGCGACTCCAGGTAGCCGTACAGCGAATCGGTCACCTGTTGCGGGTCCGGCATGTAGAGCGCGGGGATGGTGGTCGTTTCGATCGCCATCACCACTTCGTCGGCCGTGCGCAGGCGGCGCAAGCGCGCCACCGGCATGTGCGGCGACAATCCCAGCGACAGCAGCTCCAGCGGCGCGGCCGAGCCGATATCGCGCTGCAGCCAGCGCGAGCCGGCGGTAAACCCCCGTTGGCGCAACTCTTCCGAAAAGCTCGTCAGGCGCGACAGCGGCTGTTCCAGCTTGGGCGTGATGTAGGTGCCCGAGCCGCGCTTGCGCGTCAGCATGCCCCGGTCGCACAGCATGTCGATGGCCTTGCGCGCCGTGACGCGCGAAATTTCCAGGATGTCCGACAGCACGCGCTCGGAAGGCAATGCCTGGTTGGCGCGCCAGTCGCCGCTGGCGATGCCGTCCGACAGCATGTTCGCCAGCTGCATGTAGAGCGGCGTGTCGCTGGCCGGATTGGGTTTGAAGGCGGACAGTTTGGCCAGCATGGTCATTGCTCCTGCAAGTACTTGCGTATCAGGCGCAGGCCGCCTGCGGCCGAGTCGCCCTGTGCCGGCACGACCAGTTGCAATAAGTCCGCCGGCAGGTAGCTCGACAAGGGCGCCGCCAGGCCGCCGCACAGGGCCACGGGCAAGGTGCCAGCCGGATCGAGCGCCCTGGCGATGAGGGCGATCTGCTGCCCCGCATCCATCAGGATGGTGCGCGCCACCGCATTGCTGGCCGCGTGTTCGAGCACCAGCCGCGCCAGTTGCGCGAAATTGGTCTGGCTGGCGGCGGCCAGCCACACCTGCATGGCGTCGCGCTGGCCGCCGCAGGCATCGATGATGGCCGTGGCGAAGGCGCTGCCGGGCACGCGCCCGTCGACCACCTGCTGCGCGTGGTTGATGGCGCGCATGCCGATCCAGGCGCCGCCCGCCTCGTCGCCCGAGGGGAAGCCCCAGCCGCCCACTTCATGGCGGCTGCCGTCCGCGTGCAGCACTTCGCCCACGCTGCCCGTGCCGATGGCAACGATGGCGCCCGGCTGGCCCGCGTGCGCGCCCAGCAGGGTGGTCAGTGCATCGGATTCGAGTGCCACAAAGGCATAGCCGGGATTGTGTTCGACGAAGCTGGCGGCCCACTGCTTGTTGTGCACGCCGGCCAGGCCCAGGCCGATGGCCATGCGCTGCAGCGGCGGCTGTTCCAGGCCGGCGGCGCGGAAGGCCAGGGTGACGGCATGCGCCACGGATGTCCAGGCCCGTTCGATGCCCAGTCCCAGGCCGGAAGGGCCGCTTTGTCCCTGCGCCAGTTCCTGGCCATCGAGGCGCGCCAGGCGTACGCGGGTTCCGCTGCCCCCGCCGTCGACGCCGATTATGTATTCGATCATGTTGTGCAGTCCCGCGTTTGGTTGAATGCGCCTGTCTCGGTTCTTTTATTTGTCGGGCGGCGAAAAAGCTGAAGGCACTATATTGTCGCCCAGATGGCTTGTCAACAGGTATTTAAGTGGTATTAACAAATGCGTTGCACGATGGCGCGCCGTGCCCGAGGGTGTGATTGCAAGTGTTTGTTAATAAAGGAGTTTTTGTGCGTCATGAATGGTATTGAAATTGGCCTTGTTTAATGCCAATTTTTTCAGACTGGTCTGTGCTCGGTGTTGCGTTATTGCTTGTATGCATGCTTGGCAAGGGACGCCATGAAGAGTAAAGTCCGCCTTTTACACCTGAGTTGGAAGAGCATGATGAACGACAAGGCAGCAAAGAGCGAGTACTGGGACGACTGGCAGCAAGAGGCGCTGGCCGCCGGCGTGTCGGCGCCGCTGGCCGCGCTGGGCATGGAAATGATGCGCACGCACCGCAAGAACCGCTGGCCGAAGGATTTCCTGGGCCGCGAAAGCGATGGCCCGGTCATGATCGAAATGTGCCTGGAAGACGAGGCGGAAACGGAATTGTTCTTTATCGAGAACCTGTATCCCTACGATGCGGCGCTGATCGAAAAGACGCGCCGCCGCCTGTGCCTGCACTGATAGTGCGCTGACGTGTGGATGGAACGGCCGCCTTGCGCGGCCGTTTTCACGTCAGGTACTGAATTTTTCGCTGCTGGGGCGCGCGCGCATGCGCAGGCTCAGCAGCAAGATGGCGACCAGCAGCAGCGAATGGGTGCCCGGTTCATGCGGGCCGGAGGCGTGCCGGCTGGCGTTCGGTGACTGGAAGCTGGCCAGTTGCATGGCCAGGGTGGCGGGCGCCGCCTGGTAGGCGGCCACTTGAATCGGCGGCGTGTCTGCCGCATGCATGTTGCCAGCGGCCCAGAGTGACAGGGCCGCGCCCAGCAAGATCATCTTTCTCATCATATTGTCTGTTTCCGCCGAGGGCTGTAAGTCGATAACACATGGTCCCGCCGTATGCCGGCCCATGTCCTGTCCCCAGTTGGTATGCTTTCCGGCGCTGCTCATGCCGCACCGAAATGATATCTATTTATAAATTTCGTGTATTAAAACATAATAAAATAGAAATGCAAACGTCTTTTTGCAAATAAGTGCATGCGCTGCCTGTGCTTGCCGGGTGGGATTCATTGCATGGGGGAAATGACGTGGCATTTTCATGGGGGAGTGTCATAATGGCCCAGGCATTTCCGCCCAGGCATGGAGTAGATGATGAGCAAGGCACAGGACAGCAAGAAGGAAGCCAAGAAGGAACCGGCCAAGAGCATGAAGGAAAAGAAGGAAGCCAAGAAGGTCAAGAAAGAAGAGCGCAAGCGCTGATCATGCGCGTGCGCTGTGCATCGATGCGCCCGTGGCGTGCGCCGGCCCTGCTGGCGGCGTTCGCCTTGCTGGCCATCGGCGTGCCCGTGTCCGGCGTGCTGGCGCAGCAAAAGCCGCCGCCGTCCACGTTCGGGCAAGTGGTGGGCAATGCCGTGCTGTGCATCGACCAGATCGACAACAAGGCCTTCTATGCCTATTTGCTGACGGCCTTCGGCCCGGCCTACAAGCATGAAGGGGGCGCCTACTGGTTCCGCACGGACGCCACCTTGTGGGGCGCGCCGATTACCGACGTCATCGTCAGCGACGACACCAGCCCCCTCGTCTTCATGGGCGTGGTGGCCGACGCGACGCCGGAAAAGCTGGAGCCCGCCATCCGCGGCGCCTCGGGCCTGCGTTTCAATAAACTCGACAATTCCGCCTTTCCTGTCCGTGGTTCCGTGCCTGGCAGTAAAATCGTCTACTTCCGCAGCAAGGCGAAAGTGTATTGCGCCAAATACAAGCCGTTGCCGCCCGCCCGCACCCGCTGAGGGGTTCGGCCTGGCGCCGCGCATTTTGATCGTTTCATCCGCAGGGTCTCCATGTACACGCATTATTTCCAGCTCAAGCAATCGCCGTTCTCGATCGCCCCCGATCCGCGCTACCTGTTCATGAGCGAACGCCACCGCGAAGCGCTGGCGCACCTGCTGTATGGCGTGGGCAGCGGTGGCGGCTTCGTGCTGCTGACGGGAGAAATCGGCGCCGGCAAGACCACCGTGTGCCGCTGCTTCATGGAGCAGATTCCGGAAAACTGCCAGCTCGCGTATATCTTCAATCCGAAACTGTCCGTCGAGGAATTGCTGCTGTCGATCTGCGAGGAATTCCGCATCGCAGTGGTGCCCGGCGTGGCCAGCGTGAAAGGCTATGTCGACGCCATCAATGCGCACCTGCTGGTCAGCCATGCGCAGGGCAAGAACAATGTGCTGATCATCGACGAGGCGCAAAACCTGTCCGCCGCCGTGCTGGAGCAGCTGCGTTTGCTGACCAACCTGGAGACGAGCGAGCGCAAGCTGCTGCAGATCATCCTCATCGGCCAGCCGGAATTGCGCGCCATGCTGGCCCGGCCGGAACTGGAGCAGCTGGCGCAGCGCGTGATCGCCCGCTATCACCTGGGGTCGCTGACGGCGGACGAGACGGCCAGTTATATCCGCCACCGCCTGGCCGTGGCGGGCAGCACGGCGCAGACGCCGTTCGCGCCGCGTCTGATGGCGCCCATCCATGCCATGAGCCACGGCGTGCCGCGCCGCATCAACCTGCTGTGCGACCGCGCGTTGCTGGGCGCCTACGTGGAAAACCAGCCGCAGGTGACGCGCCAGATCCTGCGCCGTGCCGCCGAGGAAGTGTTTGCGGAAGAGGGCAAGCCGGCTGCCGGACGGGGCCTGCGCTGGCTCCACGTGACGGGCGGCGTGCTGGCCGGCGCCGTGGTCACGGCCGCGCTGGCCTGGCATTTCATGCCGCGCCCGTCCGCTGTACCTGCCGTGGCAGCCTCTGCGCCGGCCGCATCCAGCGTGGTGGTTGCCGCCGCATCCGCGCCCGCGCCCGTCAGCGTGCCGGACCGCAACGCCGTGCTGCGCCAGCTGGCCAGCCTGTGGGGCGAGCAGTTGCCGGCCGGCGACGCTTGCCAGGCGGGCGCCCGCGCCGGCCTGCGCTGCCTGCACAGCCGGGGCGGCATCGCCGAACTGCGCGTGCTGGACCGTCCCGCCATGCTGGCCTTGCGCGGTGCGGAGGGTGTGGAGCAGCTGGCGCTGCTGACGCGCTTGCAGGACGAGACCGCCACACTGATGCTCGATGGCAAACAGCAAAGCCTGCCGCTGGCCCAGTTGGCGCAGCGCAGCGATGGCAGTTTCACGACCTTCTGGCGCGCCCCGCGCAACTGGCGCGACGAAGTCCCGCTGGGTGCCCGCGGCGCCGACGTGGACTGGCTGGCGCAGCGCCTGGCGCAACAGCAGGGCTTGCCGGCGCCGGCGGCCAATCTGCCGCTTGATGCCGAGATGCAAGGCCTGTTGCGCGCCTTCCAGCAGCGCCAGAACCTGCGGGCCGATGGCCTGGCAGGCCCGAAAACATTCATACGCCTGATGCAGCTGGGTGACAATTCGGAGCCGCGCCTGAGCAGTGCAGCTCCTGCCGTGGCGGCGCCCGCTGCGACGGCGATGGTGGCGGGGAAATAAGATGTCCTACATACTTGAAGCATTGAAAAAATCGCAAGCCGAGCGCCAGTTGGGCGAGTTGCCGTCGATCCACGCACCGCAGGTGCAGCTGCACGACACCGCCGCGTCTGGCGTGGCGCGGCGCGCGCCCGTGTGGCTGGCGCTGGGCGGCGTGACGCTGGCCGTGGCCGCCGCACTGCTGCTGTGGCAGCCTTGGCAGGCAGCGGCCAACGCGCCTGCGGCGATTCCTGTCGCTCCAGCCGTGCTGGCCCAGGCCGTGCCCGCGCCGATGCCGGCAGCTCCGCCACCAGCGGCTCCCGCGCCTGCGCCAGTTCCCGTCGCGCAAGTCCCCCCCGTGCCGGCGGCGGTCACCGCCGCCCCCGTGCACTATGCCAGACCGGTGCCGGAGCCGAAACAAGAATCGCCAGGACAGGCTGCTCCTGCCGTCCCCGTTGCGGCGCCGGCCATGCCCGCGCCCGCGCCGCCAGCCGAAGAGACGGTGCCCGGCATGCGCGACTTGCCCGAGCCGATACAGCGGCAAATCCCCCAGGTTGCCATCGGCGGCTATATCTACTCGAAGAATCCGGCCGACCGCCTGTTGTTGATCGACAAGGTCCTGCGCCACGAAGGCGAGGAATTGGCGCCCGGCCTGGTGCTTGAAAAGTTGCAGCCGAAGGCAGCCATCTTCAGTTTCAAGGGCTACCGCTACCGCGTGCCGTATTGAGTTGTTGCGCATCAAGACCGGACCGCCATCGCTGAACCATACTGGCCAGGCCTGGTCGAACCAGGGTCGCTGCGACCGTGTGCGCGGCCGGGGAGTTCCGATGATTGCTGCCGCCGCTGGTGAGGGTGTCCTTGATGTGGGTGTGCCTGGAAACCTGGCGCGCATCGACCATATCGTCGTGCTGATGATGGAAAACCGCTCGTTTGACCACATGCTCGGCTACCTGAGCCTGGAAGGCGGGCGCGCCGACATCGACGGCTTGCAGGCCAGCCATGCCAACGTGCATGCGGGCGTGACCTACCCGGTGCACCATTTGCGGCGCACGGCCTTCGGGCCGCAGCAAGACCCGTCGCATACGGGCATGTCGGTGGCGCAGCAATTGCAAAACAATAACGGCGGCTTTGTCGGCGACTATGCGCAAACGCATCCGGGCGACCCCGATATCGACCTGGTGATGGGTTATTACAATGGCGCCGACTTGCCCATGTACGATTTCCTGGCGCAGCAGTTCTGCGTCTGCGACCGCTGCTACAGTTCCGTGCCGGGCGCCACCTGGCCCAACCGCCTGTATGCGGTCAGCGGCAAGGCGGCCGGCAGCCGCGACAGCAAGCGCGTGCCCCTGTATGCGAACAAGTCCTTCGTACGCCACCTCGAGCGTGCCCAGGTCAGCTGGAAATTTTATTCCGCCTGGAAGCCCTGGAGCCTGGCGCTGACGGATGACCATTACCGCTCGTCCGAATGGTACGAACCGTTCGGCTCCAGCGCGCGCCGCTATGGCTTCATCGGCGATGCGCTGGCGGGCACCTTGCCCTCAGTCAGCTGGATCGATCCGCATTTCTTTGAGAATGACGACCATCCGCCGGCCGATATCCGCGCCGGCCAGGCGCTCGTGGCGCAGGTCTACCAGGCCCTGTCGCGCGGACCGGCCTGGGCGCGTACCTTGCTCGTCCTCAGCTATGACGAACATGGCGGCTTTTTCGACCATGTGCCGCCTGGCGCCGCCATCGACGACGACCCCGCGTTTCGCCGCTACGGCGTGCGCGTGCCCATGCTGCTGGTGTCGCCGCTGATCGCGCCGTGCAGCGTCAGCCACGAGGTATACGACCACACGTCGATTATTAAAACCATCCTGCAGCGCTTTTGCCGCGCCGCCGATGGCACCTTGCCCCAGATGGGCGCACGCGTGGCGGCCGCCAGCGGCCTGGGCGCCGTGCTGACCCTGGCGCAAGCGCGCGCAGCGCCCGCCGTGCCCGCTGCGGTGCTGGCGCAGCGCGCCGCATGGGACGCGGATGTGCGGGCGCAGGATTTCGCCCTGCTGGCGCCCGCCTGCCCGTCTGATGGCGAGGTGGCCGCCGCTGCCGCCGTATCCTTCCAGTCCGATGCCGAGGCGGGCGCGATCGCCGCCCATCGGCAATTGGCACGCACGGCCAGGAATGCGCAGGCGGTGAAAAATCAAACGGCGAATAAAACGGCGGGCAGGACCGCGGACAGGCGCCGGCGGCAGGGCGGCAAGCCGGCGTCCGCCGGCGCCGGGAATGGCGGAAAATCCACAGGCGCTTGACTTGGGCGATGAGGTGGGCAATGCACGGCGCCTGCGCCAGGCGGTGGCGCCCGTGGGGCTGCGTATAATCATTCCTTCTCAATCAAGGAGTGACCATGCACGATGCGATGCCCGCACACCCGGTACTCGGTGTGATCGGCCGTTCCGGTAGCGGCAAGACGACCCTGCTGGAATTTGTGGTGAAGGAACTGGCGGCGCGCGGCTTGCGCGTCAACCTGGTCAAGCACAGCCACCATGACCTGGCGCTGGAACCGCCGCAAAAGGACAGCGCCCGCCTGCGCCTGGCCGGTGCGGCGGAAGTGCTGGTGGCGTCGCCGTACCGCTTTGCCATCGTGCATGAGCTGCGCGGCGCGCCGGAACCGAGCCTGGCGCAGCAATTGGCCCGCATGGGACCGGCAGACCTGACCCTGGTCGAAGGTTTCAAGACGGACCCCATCCCCAAGCTGGAAGTGTTCCGCCCGGAAGTGGGGCAAGCGCCCCTGTATCCGCACGACCCGCATGTGGTCGCCGTCGCGTCCGACAGCCCGGCGCCGGCCGATTTGCGCGAGGGTGTAGCATGGCTGGACTTGAATGCGCTCGAGCACGTGCTGGCCTGGCTGCTGCACAGATTGGAAAAATAAGCTAAAGGTTTGCCGGCGGCATCCGTTAACAAGGGTAGAACCTCATTGGAGAAACGTATGGACGTCGGAAGCATTGCTCAACTGTCAACCACGATGGCGGAGACAGGCACGCGGCAAGCCGTCGGCTTGACTGTCCTGAAAAAAGCCCAGGATATCCAAAGCTCGACTGCCACAGCCTTGCTGGCAGCGCTGCCACCGGTACAGTCGGCGCCGAGCCTGCCGGCCCACCTCGGTAACCGCATCAACACGACAGCCTGAGCGCAGTCCCGCGGCGCCGGTCTGGCGCTCGCCATCGCTATGCCCACACCACCGTCATCGACGGTGCGAGTGGGCGTTTTTGTCTGTCTTCCTGCCTTCCCTTCCTTTCTGTAAATTGACTAATTGACCATGGTTCGCCATGGCGCGGCCAATTCAGTAAAATGATGTCCACCACCTCGCGTTGCCCATGGCGCAGCCCGGGGCGCGCCATCACTTTGACCCATGCAAGAGGAATCACCATGAACAAACGTCAAGCTCTCATCGCTGCCGCCCTCGCGGGCATCTGCGCCGGTACCACCATCAACGCGGCCGCACACGATGGCCCCGCCCCCGGCGACAAGGAAAAATGCTATGGCGTGGCCAAGGCGGGGCAGAACGATTGCGCCTCGTCCGATGGCGCGCATTCCTGCGCCGGCCAGGCGGAAGCGGACAACCTGCCCACGGAATGGACGTATGTTGCCAAGGGCACGTGCGAACAGGCGGGCGGTTCCGTCAAGCCCATCAAGGCCGGCAAGGCTGCCAAGCCGGCCACGCAACCGTAAGCGTCCGCCGCCTGCCCATGCCGCCGACCATCCAGGCCCTTGCCGGCGTCGGCCTGCGCGCCGTGCACTACCGCGACTTCCTGGCGCGCCGGCCCAAGGTGGGCTGGCTGGAAGTACACACTGAAAATTATCTGCAGCCGTCGGGCTGGGATCATCATGTGCTGCAGACCCTGCGCCAGGATTACCCGATCAGCCTGCATGGCGTGGGCCTGGGCCTGGGTTCCGCGCGCGGTTTTTCCGAGGCGCACCTGCAGCGCGTGCGCGCCGTGGCCGAGCGCATCGAGCCCGCCCTCGTGTCGGAACACCTGTGCTGGGGCGCCGTGGCGCAGCGGCAACTCAACGATCTGTTGCCGCTGGCCTTGAATGGCGCCGCCCTCGATTTGCTGTGCGCCAGAGTGGGGCGGGTGCAGGATGTGCTGAAAAGGCCGATCTTGCTGGAGAATGTCTCCACTTACCTGCGTTTTGCCGACGATGCCATGAGCGAGGCGCAATTCCTGGCGGAACTGGCGCGCCGCAGCGGCTGCGGCCTGCTGCTCGATATCAATAACTTGTATGTGAACCAGTGCAACCACGGCGAAGACGCCTTGACGGCCATGCAGTCCATTGCGCCGGGCAGCGTGGGTGAGCTGCACCTGGGCGGCCATCTGCTGACGCCGCATGCCGTGGTCGATCACCATGGCGCCGCCGTGGCCGATCCCGTCTGGGACTTGTATGCGGCCGCCTTGCTGCGCTTTGGCGCCGTGCCCACCCTGGTCGAATGGGATACGGATCTACCGCCGCTGGATATCCTGCTGGGCGAGGCGGACAAGGCGCAGGCCATGCTGGCGCGGCATGTGCCGCAGACGCCATGGCAGGGAGCGACGCTGTCGTCCTCGCCAGCGCCAGTGCCGCTTGACGCGCTGGCGGCTGGCCAGCAAGCGTTTGCCGCAGCCTTGCTGGATACGGCGGCAGCCTTGCCGCCGTTCGCGGGAGACGCGGTGCCACAGCGTTTTTCACTGTACCGCGGCAGCCTGGGCGCCAACTGGCGCCGCACGCTGAGCCAGGTCTACCCCGTCGTGCTAGCGCTGGTGGGGGAGGAATTCTTTGGTGGCCTGGCGCACGCGTATGGCCGGCAGATGCCATCCGATAGCGCTGATTTGAATCGGTTTGGCGCCCGTTTCGCCGATTTTCTCGCTGTGTTCCCGCCCGTGGCGGAGTTGCCCTATCTGCCGGACATGGCGCGCCTGGAATGGGCCTTGCATTTGGCACATTACGCAGCCGATGCGCAGGGCCTGGCGCCAGAGGCGCTGGCCGCCCTGCATCCCGATCAACTGGAAGCGCACTGTTTTACCTTGCATCCCGCTTGCGTTTTGCTGGCGTCCGGCTGGCAGGTGGCGGCCCTATGGCAGGCGCATCAGGATGGTGAAGGGCAGGGGATGTTTCCGCAAGAGATGCAGGTGGCCAGCTACGCGCTGGTATGCCGGACGCGCTGGAAGGCGCAGGTGCTGGTACTGGATGCAGCCGCGCATGCGGCATTGCTGGCCTTGCAGCAGGGGCAGACCTTTGGCGCCGCGCTCGATGCGGCGTTCGAGCTGGATCCGGCATTTGACCTGGCCGCATACTTGCGCCAGTGGCTGGCGCATGCGGTATTGACGACCTGACGGTTTAGTACGCCTATCAAAACCTACTACGCGTCGTAATTTGCGGTCTGCGATGCTCACTGTACCTTCGTACAGTTGCGCTTCTCAACCACAACTTCCTTCCGCTCGCTACGGTTTTGTCAGGCGTTGTTATTCGAAGGCCCGCAGCACACGCGCTTCGCCTGTCTGATCGCGGTACAGGGTATTCGCGGCCAGGGTGGCGTCCATCATGCGCGTCACTTGCTCTTCTTCAAAGCGGGCCAGCTCGGCCGTGGCCGCGACGAGGGCCAGTTCCAGCCTGGCGCGCGCGCCCTGGTACAGGCTGCTGGTGTATTTGTCTGTGTTACGCAGCAATTCTTCCGCGTTTTCTATTACCTGGCGCAAGTCGCCGATCAGGCGTTCCTGGCTGCGCGTACCTTGTTCGGGATGGTCCATGGCGCTTCCCTTCTGCAATCGATATTTATCTGGCAATAACGACATGTTGCAGCTTGATCCAGGCAGCCGGCTGGCAGCGGTGATGGCTGGAAGCATGGGGCTGCTTTCGCGCCCCATGCCGGCATCAAGCGGGGCCGACGACCGTGATCCGGATATCGCCCACGCTGACGACCTGGCCGGCGCGGATCTTGGCGGTCTTGCGCAATTCCTTCTTGCCATCGACCTTCACCACGCCGCTATCGACCATGACCTTGCCTGCGCCACCGCTGTCGCACAGGCCGACCAGCTTCAACAGCTGGTTCAGCTCGACGAACTCGGATGTTAAATCAAAGCTTACTTTTTGCATTGTATCCCTTATTGCAATGATGTGTTTTAAACACTTGATGACGACCTCAACTAATCCCTAGTTTACCTGAAGCCGCCAGCAATGCAGGGTGCAGCCTCAGCTTTTGTTGGGACGCGTCATCTCCAGGGGCACGATCCAGGCACTGAATTGCTCTTCCGTCACAAAGCCCAGGGCCAGCGCCGCTTCCTTCAGGGTCGTGCCTTCATGCTGGGCCTGCTTGGCGATTTGCGCCGCCTTGTCGTAGCCGATGTGCGGCGCCAGCGCCGTGACCAGCATCAAGGAACGCTCCATCAGTTCGGCGATGCGTTCGCGGTTCGGCGCGATGCCGTGGGCGCAATGCTCGTCGAAGCTGCGCATGCCGTCGCCCAGCAGGCGCGCGCTTTGCAGAAAGTTGTGCGCAATCAAGGGTTTGAAGACATTCAGCTCGAAATTGCCCGAGGCGCCGCCCACCGTGATGGCGACGTCGTTGCCGAAGACCTGGCAGCACAGCATGGTCAGCGCTTCGCACTGGGTAGGATTGACCTTGCCCGGCATGATGGAGCTGCCCGGCTCATTTTCAGGGATGGTGATTTCGCCCAGGCCGGAACGGGGACCGGAGGCCATCCAGCGCACGTCGTTGGCGATTTTCATCAGGGCCGTGGCCAGGGTTTTCAGTGCGCCATGGGCGGCGACGAGGGCGTCGTGGGCGGCCAGGGCGGCGAACTTGTTGCTGGCCGTCTCGAACGGCTGGCCCGTCAGGCGCGCCAGCTCGGCCGCGATGCGGCCGGCAAATTCCACGTGGGCATTCAAGCCCGTGCCCACGGCCGTGCCGCCGGCGGCCAGTTGCAGCAGCGGCGGCAACGCTGCCGTGATGATGTGCTCGGCAAAGTCCAGTTGCGCCACGTAGCCGGAAAATTCCTGGCCCAGGGTCAGCGGCGTCGCATCCTGCAAATGGGTGCGGCCGATCTTGACGATGTCGGCAAATTCCGTGGCTTTCGCATCCAGGGTGGCGCGCAGCTGGCGCAGCGGCGGCAAGACCGTGTTGGCAACGGCCAGGGCGGCGGCCACGTGGATGGCGGTCGGAAAGATATCGTTCGAGGACTGGCCCAGGTTGACGTCGTCGTTCGGGTGCAGCAGGCGCTCGGCGCCCCGCAAGCCGCCGATCAGCTCGGAACCGCGGTTGGCCAGCACTTCGTTCATGTTCATATTGCTTTGCGTGCCAGAGCCCGTCTGCCAGACGGCCAGCGGGAATTCTGCGTCGTGCTTGCCGGCCAGCACTTCGTCGGCCGCCTGCGTGATGGCCACGGCTTTCTTGCCATCTAGTAATCCCAAGTCCAGGTTGACGTGGGCGGCCGCGCGCTTGACGGTGGCCAGGGCGGCGATCAGTTCGGGCGGCATCTTTTCCGTGGAAATGTGGAAGTGCTCGAGCGAGCGCTGCGTTTGCGCTCCCCACAGCCGGTCGGCGGGTACGTCGATCGGGCCGAAACTGTCGCGTTCGATTCTGCTACTCATGACATCCCTTTCATCGATAGAGGTGGATCGAGTGTACTCCAGGCGTCAAAAAAGCACAGGATGATGCTGTATTGCATCATTTTTTGCCCTGACCCATCTATATTTTTGCGATTTCCTGCCGTTAAAGACAGGCGAGTTCCCCTTCTTATCCTGTTATCAAAGCGATCAGTCCATGCAGAGCAGCAGCCTTCCCCGTTGGTCCCTGATCGCGTGCGCCGCCGCCAGCCTGGCCTTGCCGCCCGTCATGGCGGCCGAACTGGGCGAGATGGCCGTGCTGTCGCATGTGGGCCAGCCTCTGCTGGCCGAAATCGAACTGACTGCCCTGGCGCCCGAGGAAGCCAATGGCGTGGCCGTGCGCCTGGCCTCGCCCGATGTGTACCGCGGTGGCGGCATCGGCATGGATCCGGCCTTGCAAACCTTGACGATCAGTCCGCTGGAACGCGGCGGGCGCCACTATGTGCGCGTGAGTACCCGGCAAGCGATCCAGGCGGGCCATGTGCATCTGTATTTGTTGCTGGGCAGTGGCAATGGCGCCGTCGTGCGCCTGGGCACCGTGTGGCTGGCAGCGGCCCCGCCTGCTGCCGCTGCCGTCAGTGCGCCAGTCCGGCCCGCGATTCCGTTGCCTGCGCCCGTATCCGCACCGCTGCCACGGGCTGCGGCCGGCGCGCCGTCGCCCGATGCCGCCGCGCTGGCGGCCCGCGCGCGCGCCGAGGGCCTCGTGCGCCCGGCGCGCGCGTTCGTGCCGCCGGCCGCGCCCGCGCCGGCTGTACCCGCGTTGCGTCCGGCGCCGTTGCGCCGCGCGACGGCGCCCGTCGCCGCCTGCGCGCCGCAGGCCAATGTGGAGCAGGCGCAAGCGTGCGTGGCGCTGGATGAGAAAAACGCGGCTTTGAATGAGAAGCTCGGCGAATTGGAGGGCAAGCTCGGCGCCTTGCAAAAGGCGCTGGCTCAGCCTGCCACCGCTGCCGCCGTCGCTGCGCCTGCTGCCGCGCCGGCCGAGGCGCGGGTGCCGCATGCCAAGCCCAAGCCCCTGGTGCCGCCAGCGGGCGAGAAGGCGGCGGGTGGCAATGGCTTGCTGTGGCTCGGCATCGGCACTCTGGTCTTCCTGTTGCTGACGGCGGTCATCGTGTATGTGGCGCGCAAGCGCAAGCAGGCGGCCGGGCCGGGCGCGCCGTCGAAATACTGGGTCTTGCTGCGCAAGCCCTTCAGCCGCAAGAAGAAGGATGTGCCCGTGCTGACGGAAGCGGTGGAAGGCGGGGTAGGGGCCGAGCCGGAGCCGGAGCCCTTCTCGCGTTAACGCTGATGCAAGGCGGCACGACAATTTGATATAAAAAAAGATATTGAAAAAATACATGGAAACGCTTGCCAATCGCGTTGCTTAATTCTTAAAGATGGTGATATGATTAACTCAGTGGACTTGCTCTACGACAAAACAGCCCCAGCCTGGCGCAGTCACCAACGATAGTGTGGCGCGGCAAACAGGTGTAGCGTTGCATAAACGCCTGGGTCTGGAAGCGGTTTGCGATGCCGACGATGTGCTCGCGAACGCCGGATGCAACCGGCAGCGAGGCGACGCCAGGAGATACCTGGGGCTCGCCTTCCAAATTCCCCCACCCCCCCCCTCCTTGCCTGGTGCCGCAGATGGCGCGCTCCCTGGCACGGAGGCAGACGCAAAAAAAGCACCCGCAGGTGCTTTTGTCGTTTCTGGTGCGGCAAGTTTCTTACATGTGGGCGCGCGAACCTTGCATGGCGCTCGGCAGCTGCGTCATCCACGGTTCCGTGATGTTGCGGATTTCGCGGTCATTTGCCAGGATTTGCTTGAGCAAGTCGATCTTGCGCAGGCGCGAGGCGCCTGCCAGGGCGGGCACCTTGCCTGTCATGGTCGCGCTGGCGGCGCTGGCGCACTGGTTTTCCAGGGTATCCAAGCCATCCCAGTCGCTCGAACGTGCGGCCACGACCATTTTATTGGTCATTCCTGCAATATTTTCATACATCGAGAGAACGTCGTTGGAGGTCATGAGCACACCCGTAACTAGTGAATGGATTACCGCTTGTCTAGATTAACGGCAGCTGCAACGGGAACTTGAGGGTGTTTTTGAAAAAAAATGAAAATAATTTAGATGATTGCTTACCTGCTGCCGGAATCGCCTCCCAAGCCGCATGCCTGCTGGCGTCGTGGTGACAGGGGAATGTGTTGCGGCGCTTCAAAACGCGTTATGATTTTGCATACTACTGTCGTTACTTTGCCTGAAAGGATCACCATGCGCGTTGTCACTGCTGCCGCTTCCTCTTTCCCTGCTTCCTGGCGCAAGCGCGCCATGGCGCTCGCCCTGTCCGGCATCGCCCTGGCCGGGGGTGCCGTCCACGCGCATGGCCAGGAGGCGGCCGCCAATCCTGCCGCCGCGATGGCGGCACCCACGGCTGTCTTGCCCGGCGACGATTTCTACGATTACGTGAATGGCGACTGGCTGCGCGGCACGGATATTCCCGCCGACCGCAGCAGCTGGGGCTCGTTCGCCATCCTCGCCAATGCGACCAACGAGCGCATCATCGCCCTCGTCGAAGGCCTGGCGGCGGCGCCGCAGGCGGATGCATCGGCGCGCCAGGTCAGCGATTTCTACCGTTCCTGGATGGATGAGTCAGCTATCGAAGCGCAAGGCTGGGCGCCGATCAAGCCGCTGCTGAAGAAGATCGATGGCATACGCGACCAGGCAGGATTGGCCCGCGCGCTGGGCGAGAGCTTGCGCGCCGATGTCGATCCGCTCAATGCCACCAATTTTTATACGGAAAACCTGTTCGGCCTGTGGGTGGCGCAAGATTTGAACGACACCACGCGTAACGTGGCCTATCTGCTGCAAGGTGGACTGGGCTTGCCCGACCGCGCGTTCTACCAGGGGGGAAGCGCCCGCATGCAGGGTTTGCGCGCGGGCTACCAGGCGCATATCGCCGCCATGCTCAAGCAGGCCGGCTACCGCGATGCGCCGGCCCGCGCCGCGCGCGTGTTTGCGTTGGAGCAGCAAATTGCCGCCAGTCACGCCAGCCGCGAGGATTCGGCCGATGTCGCCAAGGGCAATAACGCGTGGCGTGCCGCCGACTTCGCCAGCAAGGCGCCGGGCCTGGACTGGAAGGCCTTCTTCCAGGCGGCGGGCCTGGGCAGGCAGACGGACTTCATTGTCTGGCATCCGACGGCCATGACGGGCAGCGCGGCCCTGGTGGCGAGCGTGCCGCTGGCCACGTGGAAGGATTTCCTCGCCTTCCACGCGATCAACCATTTCAGCACGACCTTGCCGAAGGCCGCCGCCGACCAGCGCTTCGCCTTCTACGGCAGCGCCCTGAGCGGCACGCCGCAGCAGTCGCCGCGCAGCAAGCGCGCGCTGGCGGCAACCAACGCGGCCCTCAGCGACGCTGTCGGCAAGCTGTACGTGGAGCGCTATTTCCCGCCTGAATCGAAAGCCCGCGTGCAAGACATGGTGACGAATATCGTCGCCGCCTTCTCGCGCCGCATCGACAAGCTGGACTGGATGGCGCCGGCCACCAAGGCGCAGGCGCAGGAAAAACTCAAGACCCTGTACGTGGGCGTCGGCTATCCGGAACGCTGGGACAACTATGCGGGCTTGCGCGTGGTGCGCGGCGATGCGCTGGGTAATGTGCAGCGGGCGGAACAGTTCCACTACCGGCAGGAGCTGGCCAAGCTGGGCCAGTCGCCTGACCGCAAGGCCTGGGCCATGCCGGCACAGCTGGTCAATGCCGTCAACCTGCCGCTGCAAAATGCGCTGAACTTTCCGGCCGCCATCCTGCAGCCGCCATTCTTCGACCCCCAGGCATCCGATGCGGCCAACTATGGCGGCATCGGCGCCACCATCGGCCACGAGATCAGCCACAGCTTCGATGACCAGGGCGCCCAGTTCGACGCCCAGGGCAAGTTGCGCGACTGGTGGACGCCAGCCGACCTGGCGCATTTTCAGACCGCATCCAAGCAATTGGTGGCGCAGTTCGCGGCCTACAAGCCGTTTCCCGACCTGGCCGTGAATGGCCAGCTGACTCTGAGCGAAAACCTGGCCGACCTGGCCGGCGTGGCGGCCGCGCATGACGCGTTCACCTTGTCGCAGCAGGGCAAGCCGGTGCAGGCGGATGCGGACCGCGATTTCTTCACGGGTTATGGCGTCAGCTGGCGCAGCAAGGCACGCGAAGCGGCGGCGCGCCAGCAAATCCTCACGGATGGCCATGCGCCGGCGCAATACCGGGCCGCCACCGTGCGCAACCTCGACGCCTGGTACCCGGCCTTCGACGTCCAGCCGGGGCAGCAGCTGTATCTGGCGCCGGAACAGCGCGTGCGCGTCTGGTAGGTTATAAAGCGGTGCCAGCGCGCAGTGCGCTGGCACCGTAAAATGGCGGCACATATCGACAGGACCGCCATGAAGCCAACCCCACCGCAAGACCCCATCCACGCCATCACCCATCGCACCCTGGCTCATTACGACGCCAGTGCCGAGCAGTTTTTCGAAGGCACGCGCGACCACGACGTCAGCCAGAACATCGCCGCGCTGCTGGGGGCCATCGGCAAGCCGGCGCCCCTGGATATTCTCGACCTCGGTTGCGGCCCTGGCCGCGACCTGAAGGCGTTCACGGCCATGGGCCACCATGCCACTGGCGTCGATGGCTGCCCCCGCTTCGTCGAGATGGCGCGCGCCTACAGCGGCTGCACCGTCTGGCAGCAGGATTTCGTCGACCTCGATCTGCCCGCCGCGCATTTCGACGGCGTGTTCGCCAATGCCGTGCTGTTCCACGTGCCCAGCGCCGCCTTGCCCGGCGTGCTGCGGGCTTTGTACGCGTGCCTGAAGCCCGGTGGCGTGCTGTTCAGCTCGAACCCGCGCGGGCAGAACCAGGAAGGCTGGAATGGCGCGCGCTATGGCAGCTATCACGACGAAGCGACGTGGGCCGCCTACGTGCAGGCGGCCGGTTTTATCTTGATCGAGCAGTACTATCGCCCCCCCGGCTTGCCGCGCGACCAGCAGCCGTGGCTGGCGACGGTCTGGCGCAAGGGTGCGCAGGCGTAATTGACGATGTCGGCGCTGTGTTAGGAACCGTACAGAGCCTTTGATCCCCACTGCGTACTATGGATACATCGACACGCAACAAGCAGCGTGTGAGCCGCAGTACCGGCCCTTGTCGGGCTGGACAACAGATGTACCAACTACAGTGAGGATCCATCATGAACAAAGATCAAGTCGAAGGTAAACTGAAGGAAGTCGGCGGTAAAATCCAGGAAGCCGCTGGCAAAGTCGTCGGCAGCGAAGAACAGCAAGCCAAGGGCCTGGCAAACCAGGTCGAAGGCAAAGTGCAGAAGAAGGTTGGCGATGTGAAAGACGCGGTGGAAACCGTCACGCGCAAGCCATAATTTTTGCTCCAGCATAAAAAAACCGCCGCCTGTCGCGAGACAGGCGGCGGTTTTTATTTGTGGGCGCGCTTTACTTCGCTACGCCCAGGTTCTGCTTGAAGAACATCTCGATTTTCTTGTACACGTGGCGCTGGCCCGCGCGCGACGAGATGCCGTGCTTGGCGCCCGGATACGTCATCAGGTCGAACTGCACGCCGCGGTTCACCAGCGCGTCGATCAATCGCGTGCTGTTGCTGAACAGGACGTTGTCGTCGGCCATGCCGTGCACCAGCAGCAGCGGCGACTTCAGGCCGTCGAGGTGGGCGAACACGGTACTGGCCTTGTAGCCATCGACGTTTTCCTTCGGCATGCCGAGGAATTGCTCCGTGTAGTGGGTGTCGTACAGCGACCAGTCGGTGACGGGCGCCACCGAGACGCCCATGGCGATCTTGTCGGAGGCCGCCGACAGCAGGCGCAGGGTCATGAAGCCGCCGTAGCTCCAGCCGAACACGCCGATGCGTTTTGCATCGACGAAGCTTTGCTTGCCCAGCCAGTCGATGCCGACCAGCTGGTCCGCCACTTCGGCCGCGCCCAGGTTGTGGTAGATGGCGTCCGTGAATGCGCGCTCGCGGCGCGACGAACCGCGGTTATCGAGGCGGAAGACGACAAAGCCCTGCTGCGCCATGTACTGGTCGAAGTTGTTGCCCCAGCGGCGAGCCACGTGCTGCGAGTGCGGGCCGCCATACGTCGACAGGTAGACGGGGTAGCGTTTGGCAGCGTCGAAGTTCGACGGCTTGACGATGGAGTAATACAGCGTCTGGCCATCGTTGGCTTTCAGGGTGCCGTACTCCGTCGGCAGGTGGTCGGCCTTGTATTTCGCGTACGGGTGGCTGGCGTTCAGCGCGTTTTCTTCCAGCCAGCCCACCATGGCGCCGTCCGGGCGGCGGATGCTTACTTGCGGCGGCGTGGCCGGGTCGGAATACGTGTCGACAAACACTTCGCCATTGCGCGAGAACGTCGTGTCGTGCCAGCCATCGGTTTTCGTCACGCGCTGCGGCTTGTCGGCCGTGCTGCCATCGAGGGCCAGCGCGTAGGTCTGCTTGTCGATCACCGCGTCGCGGTTCGACGAGACGAACACCTTGCCCGTCTTCTGGTTCACGGCCAGCACGCTGTCGATGCCCCATGCGCCGGAAGTGACCGGGTGCAGCAGCTTGCCGCCCATGTCGTACAGGTACAGATGGTTGCGGCCCGTGCGTTCGGACGACCAGAGGAAGGTGCCGTTCGACAGGAAGCGCAGGTCGTCATGGATGCTGACCCAGGTTGTCGACGTTTCCGTCAGCAGGGTGCGCTGCGCCAACGTCGTGGCATCAACGGCGACCAGGTCGAGGGTCTTCTGGTCGCGCGACTGGCGCTGGTACACGAGCGACTTGCTGTCCGCGCTCCAGTCGGCGCGCACCAGGTAGATGTCCGGGTTCGTGCCCAGGTCCACCTGGCGCTGCGCGCCCGTTTCCGGCGAGACGATCAGCAGTTGCACCAGCACGTTCGGGTCGCCGGCAGCCGGGTAGCGCTGCTCGACGACGTCGGTGCGGTCGGCGAAGATTTCAAAGCGGCGCACGACGGGCACCGGTGTTTCGTCATAGCGTTTATACGCGATGGCGGAATCGTCGGGGGCCCAGTAGTAGCCGGTGCGCTGGCCCATTTCTTCCTGCGCCACGAATTCGGCTTCGCCGTTGCGGATGGTGCCCTTGCCGTCCGTCGTCAGCTGGCGTTCCTTGTTTGTTTTGAGGTCGATGACATAGATGTTCTGGTCGCGCACGAACGACACATAGCGGCCTTTCGGCGAGATTTTCGGGTCGAGCACGTTGCCCTTGGCGACCAGGCGCGCCTTGTCCGGGTGGGCCGCGTCGACCAGGTACAGATTGCCGGCCAGCGGCACCAGCAGCTGCTTGCCGTCCGGCGACCAGCTGTAGCTGAGAATGCCGTTCAGGCTGGCCGTGCGCTCGCGTTCGCGGCGCGCCTGCTCTTCGGGCGAAATCGTTTCATTCGGCACCAGCGCCTTCGAGTCGACCAGGCGGTGCGTGCTCTTGTCCTTCAGCTTGAATTCCCACAGGTCGAGCTGGAACTGGTTGTCGGCGCGGCCGCGCAGGAACGTGACGCGCTCGCCATCGGGCGAGACCTTCAGGTTGCGCACGCCGGGGCCGGCCAGCGCCGGATCGGCGTGGATGCGTTCCAGGGTCAGCTTTTCAGCCGATGCGGGAACGCTGGCCATCGCGGCCAGGAAACAAAGAATAAAACGCATGGATGTCTCGGTAGTTGGAAGGGAAGGGCACTGCATGTTAAGGCGAGCTTGAGCGTTGCCTAAGCGTAAGACGATACCAGAGCGTGCCTGTTTATGCGATAGCTCCGGCCACGGAATAAGGCGTTCCTGGCCGTATTTCCTTCGATGGAAATATCCGATCGCCACTCATTCCATGGCGCTTTGCCTGGTCAGGCCAATATCGACCCTGCGACCACGGTCAGGCATGCGCCGCCTATCCAGGCGTGGCCATCGCGGAAGATCACGGACACGCGGCCGTCGCGCTGCAGGCACGTGCCCTGGCGGACCGTGTAGTCGGCGCCCGCCAGCAGATGCGCGATGCAGGCGTTGGCGCTGCCCGTGACGGGATCCTCGACCAGTGCGCCGTGCTCGCTGAGCAGCGCGCGCACTTCGTAGTCGGCCGGCCCGCCTGCGCCGTGCGGGCCGTACAGCGCCAGGCCGTCGGCGCCGGCGGCGGCCAGCAATGGCGTCAGCGCGGCGATGTCGGCGCGCACGGCCAGGCAGGCGGCGGCGCTGGCCAGCGGCACGCACAGCCAGCGGATGCCCATGTCGACGACGGTGGCGCCAGCGGCGGGTGTGCCGCCCAGCGCTGTTTGCAGCAGCGGCAGCAGCGCGGGATCGAGCGCGCGCGTGGTGCAGGGCGGCGCCTGGAACGCCAGCACGCCGCCGGCGCCGCGTTCTATCGGCACCAGGCCGACGCCGCATTCCTGCACGATGCGCGCGCCCTTGG
Organism: Janthinobacterium lividum; assembly: GCF_034424625.1. Classification (NCBI taxonomy): domain Bacteria; kingdom Pseudomonadati; phylum Pseudomonadota; class Betaproteobacteria; order Burkholderiales; family Oxalobacteraceae; genus Janthinobacterium; species Janthinobacterium lividum. The sequence goes on from NZ_CP139976.1 coordinate 1,678,321, forward strand.
GCTGCATGCCCGCATCGAGCAGGGCATGCGCCGTGCCCAGGGTCGGGTGGCCGGCGAACGGGAATTCCATCTCGGGCGAAAAGATCCGCACGCGGTAATCGGCGGCGGGATCGCGCGGCGCCAGCACGAAGGTGGTTTCCGACAGGCCCGTCCAGCGCGCGATCGCCTGCATCTGCGCGTCATCGAGGCCATTCGCGTCGAGCACTACGGCCAGCGGATTACCCAGGAAGGGCACTGTGCTGAAGACATCGACTTGCCTGAAGGGGCGTTGTTGCGGCATGGTGGCTTCCTCGCTGGCTTATCGGGCTGTGCGCAGGCGCTGCAGCGACAGGCGGTTCAAATACCAGGTCAGCAGCACGGCCGCCACCGTCAGGCCCGTGACGAGGCCGATCCAGAAACCGGCGGCGCCCATCGGCTCGGCCGGCGACCAGATGAAGCCTGACGGCGCGAGGCCCAGCACGTAGCCGATCGGCAGCGAGAAGCCCCAGAAGGCCAGCAGCTGGATCAGCATCGGCTGGCGCGTCACCTTGTAGCCGCGGATGGCGCAGGACGTCGCCACTTGCGTTGCGTCGGACAGCTGGAACAGGGCGGCAAACAGCAGCAGCTGCGCGCACAGGGCCTGCACCTGCGGGTCGGACGTGTAGGCTTGCGCGATCTGGTGGCGGAACACGGTGATCAGGGTGGCCGAGACGATGGCCGCCGTCAGCGACATGGCCACGCCCACCCAGGAAATGAAGCGGGCGCGGCGCAGATTGGCTTCGCCCACGGCGTGGCCCACGCGCGTGACCAGCGCGATGCCGAACGTGAGCGGCACCATGAAGACGACGGACGAGAAATTCAGGGCGATCTGGTGCGCCGACACCTGGATCACGCCGAAGCGCGCCACCAGCAGGCTGATGACGCCAAACGCACTCACCTCGGCAAAATAGGTCACGCCGATGGGCAGGCCCAGGCGCAGCATGGGGCCGATGGACGACAGCTGCGGCCCTTCCCAGTGCGTGAACGGATACGTGGCGCGGTAGGCGGGGGCGATCCTGATCCAGGCCAGCATGGCCAGCAGCATCATCCACACGCAGCAGGTGGTGGCCACGGCGCAGCCCACGCCGCCCATCTTCGGCATGCCCCAGTGGCCGTAGATCAGCAGATAGTTGACAAGGATATTCAAGCCCAGCGCGGCCAGCGCGATCACCATCACGGGCTTGGTCTGGTTGATGCTGGTACTGTAGCCGTACAGCGCGCGGTAGGCGGCGAACGGCGGCAGCGCGCAGCTGATGATGTGCACGAACAGCTTGGCCTTGGCCGCCACGGCGGGTTCCAGCATCAGGTGGTCGAACACCAGCGCCGCCATGTTCGTCAGCAAACAAGCCACCAGGCCCACGAGCAGCGCCTTCCACAGCGACTGGCGCACGATGTGCGGCACCCGGTCGTGGCGCGCGGCGCCGATTTCATGCGCCACCAGGGTATTGATCGCCATCATGATGCCGCTCACGGTGACGAGCACGATGGACCAGATGGCCGCGCCCAGCGACACGGCGGCCAGTTCCTCGGGATTCGTATGGCCCGTCATCGCCACGTCGGCCGCGCCCATGCCGACGGTGGCCAGCTGGCCGATCAGGATGGGCCAGGCCAGCTTCCACAGAGACGAGACTTCAGTGCGGATGGCGGGCAGGGTGAACGAGGTAGTGTGTGGCATGGGCGGCAAGCTTGACTAAACACAAGATTCTACCGGCATTCGCCGTGCTTGTCCGCCGCCGCTCCCGGGAGATGCCCGGAGGGGCGCCGGGCGCGGTAATCATTTGTTACAGCTAAGTGGGCCGGTCGCGGATAGACTGCGTGCTCTATTTGGCAAAATGACCAAATAGTCAACCGCAGTACCCTGACTATGGAGTAAGACCATGTTGAAGAAAGCCTTGAATTGCGCCCTGTTGCTGGGCGCCGCCATGACGGCCGAACTGGCCGGCGCCGGCGAACTGACCCTGTATTCGCGCGACGATTATCACGGCCGCTCACAGACCGTGCGCGATGCCGTCGCCGACCTGGAAGACCTCCGTTTCAACGATACGACGCAAAGCATCCGCGTGCGCTCGGGCCGCTGGGAAGTATGCGAGGAAGCCGATTTCCGCGGCGCCTGCTTCCTGCTGGAGGCGGGCGAGTATCCCTCGCTCGATGGCCGCGCCAACAAAATCACCTCGCTGCGCGAAGTGCGCGGCGGCTGGGGTGGTCATCCGGGCCGCGATCGCGACGGTGATCGTGACCGTGGACGCGACTGGGACGGCCGCCGGGACCGCGACCGTGAGCACGGCCATTTGCCAGGGCGCTCGCTGGGCGGCGAACTGACCTTCTATACGCGCGACGATTTCGCCGGCCGCAGTTTGACCGTGCGCAACGCCTCGGCCGATTTGCGCGAGCGCGATTTCAACGACACGGTGCAAAGCGTGCGCGTGCGCTCCGGCTATTGGGAAGTGTGCGAGGACGTGGATTTCCGCGGCCGTTGCCGGACACTGGTCCCCGGTGAATACGCAAGCCTGGAACGCATGAGCAACCGCATCTCGTCGGTGCGCGAAGTGCGCTGACGCCAAGCGGGCAGGAGTGGCCGGTCCCTGCCGGGGCCGGTTATTGCTTTTGGTAACAATTTATTGTGCTTTTCCCATACTTTGTTACACCGTTTTTTCTACGGATGGCTACACTGACATCAGTTGTCATGTCGATCACTAAGCTTTGCCGCCACCGGAGACCGCCCCATGAATCGCCCATTCGCCTTTGCACTGCTGTGCGCCAGCTCGCTGTTTGTCCATCTCGCGGCGCAGGCCGGCGAAATCCGCCTGTACACCGATGATAATTTCAAGGGACGCGTAGTCGTCTTGCGCGATACGACGGATGACCTGTCGCGCGTCAGCTTCAATGACACCGTGTCGAGCATCCAGGTCGATGCGGGCAGCTGGGAAGTGTGCACGAACGCCGATTTCAAGGGCGATTGCAAGACGCTGGAACGGGGCGACTATCGCTCGCTGCCGGGCATGAACGACAAGATCTCGTCCGTGCGCGAAATCGGCGGCGGGCAGGGTAGCGGCGGCAGCGGTGGCCGCCGCGCGGCGCTGGAACTGTATGCCGACGGCGGCCAGCGCGGCGCCTCGGCCGGCGTGAATGCGGACCGCGACGACCTGGTCGACATCAGTTTCAATGACCGCGCCAGCAGCGCGCGCATCGAGCATGGCTACTGGCAGCTGTGCAGCGATTCGAATTACCGTGGCAGCTGCCGCGTGTTCGGACCTGGCAGCCACGATGACCTGGGCAGCCTGAACGGGCGCGTATCGTCGGCGCGCCTGGTCGATCCGCGCGAAGAGAACCGGCCGCAAAACGACGAAGGCCTGGTGGTGCTGTACGGCCGCGCATTCCTGAAGGGCCCGGGGCTGCAGGTGAACCGCGACGTCAGCGACCTGGTGCGCCTGAATTTCAACGACCAGGCCGGCTCCATGACCATCAACGAAGGCACCTGGGAAGTGTGCACGGACTCGCAGTTCAACGGCACCTGCGAGCGCATGGGCCCGGGCAAGTATGAAACCCTGGGCACGACGCTGGACAAGCGCATTTCCTCGCTGCGCCGCCTGTATTGAGCGTGTGATCGAGTTTTGCCCGTGGCCTTGTATTTGTTACACTAGCATCCTGGCGCAAGCGCCAGGCAAATCATCACCAAAGAATGAAGAATGGAGTTAATCATGACGGGCCCTTTCAAACATGCTGCGGCATGCACCGCAACCTTGCTGCTGTCGCTGGCGGCCCATGCCGGCGCCCATGCGGGCGAGATCACCCTGTTCGAGGATGATAATTTCCGTGGCCGCGCCGTGACCCTGCGCGAAACGACGGACAACCTGTCGCCCGAGGGCTTCAACGACAAGGCGTCCAGCATCATGGTGCGTTCGGGTACCTGGGATGTGTGCACGGACTCCGGCTTTCGCGGCAATTGCCGCAGCCTGGGGCCAGGCGAATACCGCTCGTTGCCAGGCATGAACGACGCCATCACCTCGGTGCGCGAAACGGGGCGCGGCGATGGCTACAATCCGGGCCGCCCGGGCCGCGACCCAGACCGTGGCCATGGCGGCTATGGCCGTGGCGGCAGCCTGGAAGTGTATTCGGGCGCGGGCCAGAATGGCGGCTCGGCGCGCCTGAACCGCGACACGGACGATTTCGTCAGCATCGGTTTCAACGACCGCACCACCAGCATCGTCATCTATAACGGCTACTGGCAGCTGTGCAGCGACTCGAACTACCAGGGCACTTGCCGCATTTTCGGCCCCGGCCGTCACGACGACCTGGGGCGCGGCCTTGACGGGCGCGTCTCCTCGGCGCGCATGGTCGACGAGCGCGAAGCGCGCCGCCAGCAGCAGTATGAGCGGCCGCAGTACGAGCAGCAGTATCCGCAATACCAGCAGCCGCAGTACCAGCAGCGCGGCGCCGTCCTGCTGTTCCCCGAGGCGGGCATGCGCGGCGAACCGCTGACGCTGGATCGCAGCACGGAAGACCTGGTGCGTCTCAATTTCAATGACCGCGCCTCGTCCATCGTCGTCAACGAGGGCCAGTGGGAAGTGTGCAGCGATTCGAACTTCCGCGGCCGCTGCGAAGTGATCGGGCCGGGCGAATATGGCCGCCTGAACGCCATGGAAAACCAGATTTCCTCGCTGCGCCGCGTGCGCTGACCGCGTCCTGACGCCGTGCTGACAGGCCGCCTGCCGGGAATGCCCCGCCAGGCGGCTTTTACATTCCCAGCCGTGTGCTGACATTTGCTTGCCCTTTGTTACACTCGCCGCCTGCCGCCTGGACTACACTGGCGAAAATGTCTCAGTATTGGAGTTGTCATGGTTCGATCTTTCCGCCCCGCGCTGCTGTGCGCCGCCACCTTCCTCGCCCCCCTTGCCGCATCCGCGGGCGAAATCACCCTGTTCGAGGACGCCGGTTTCCGCGGCCGTCCCGTCACCCTGCGTTCCGATGCGGGAGATTTGTCGCGCATGGGCTTTAACGACAAGACCTCCAGCGTGATCGTGCGCTCAGGCACCTGGGAAGTGTGCAAGGACGCCAATTACCGGGGCAACTGCCGCACCCTGGGACCGGGCCGCTACAGCAGCATGCCGGGCATGAACGACGCCATTTCCTCGGTGCGCGAAGCGGGCCGCCCGGGCCATGGCGGCGGTGACCACCGTCCCTACCCGCCGCGCCCTCCGCGTCCGGAGCCGGAGCGTCCTTATCCCGGCCACGGCGGCGGCCACCGTCCCGACATGCATGGCGCCGTGCTGATGTTCCCTGACGCCGGCATGCGCGGCCGGCCCGTGCGCCTGGACCGTGAAGTGCATGACTTGAACCGCTATGGCTTCAACGACCGCGCCGAATCGATCGTCGTCAATTACGGCCGCTGGGAATTCTGCGTCGATGCCAATTTCCGCGGCCGCTGCGTGGTGATGGGGCCAGGCAGCTACGGCCGCCTGCATGGAGGCCTGGACCGCCGCATTTCCTCGGTGCGCCGCGTGCGCTAGGCGCTTTCCGCTGCCATTTTCACCGCCCGCGCGCCCCGTGCCCCGCGGGCGGTGTTGTATTGTGCGCACGCGCTGTCGGCGCCAATTCGTGTACTCTTCCCATAGGCAGTTCAACCATGGGGAGCAAGCACGGTGGAATACAAGGACTACTACAAGGAGCTTGGCGTCGAGAAGACGGCGACCGAGGCCGAGATCAAGAAGGCGTACCGCAAGCTGGTGCGCAAATACCATCCCGACGTGAGCAAGGAACCGGACGCCGACAAGCGCACCAAGGCCCTGAACGAGGCCTATGGCGTGCTGGGCGACGCGGAAAAGCGCGCCGCCTACGATGAACTGGGCCGTAACCAGGGCGCGCAGGGCCAGCCCTTCCGTCCGCCGCCGGACTGGGGTTCGGGCTACGAATCGTCGGGCGCCGACGACAGCGATTTCTTTGCCGACCTGTTCGCCCACGTGGGCGGCCGGCGCCGCGCCAACAGCACCTTCCAGATGCAGGGCGAGGACAGCCACGCGGCCATCACCATCGACCTGCAGGACAGCTACCAGGGCGCCAAGCGGCACATCGTCATGCGCGTGCCCGAAGCGGATGCGCAAGGCCACGTGGTAACGCGCGAGCGTACCCTGGAAGTGACGATACCGAAAGGCGTCACGGAAGGACAGCAGCTGCGCATGAAAGGGCAGGGCAATCCCGGCAGTGGCGGTGCTCCCGCCGGTGATTTGTACCTGGAGATCCGCTTCCGGCCCGATGCGCGCTACAAGGTGGAAGGGCGCGACGTGTTCGAGACGGTGCCCGTCACGCCATGGGAAGCGGCGCTGGGCGGCGAGATCGACGTGCCCACGCCATCTGGCACGGTGTCCGTCAGCGTGCCGCCCAATTCGCAGACGGGGCGCAAGCTGCGCCTGAAAGGGCGCGGCATTCCCGCCGCCCAGCCGGGCGACCTGTATCTGCTGCTGGAAGTGGTGCTGCCGCCGGCGAACGACGACAAGGCGCGGGAACTGTATGCAACCATGGCGCGCGAGATGGCTTTCAATCCGCGCCAGAAGCTGGGAGGGTAAATCATGACAAACAAGGTAATTGGCGAATTGCTCGAAGACCGTGCCCTGAGCCTGGAAGAACTGGCGCGCGCCTGCGCCGTGGAGCCGGATTGGGTGGTGCAGCACGTGCAGACGGGCGTGCTGCTGCAGGACGGCCCGCCGGCGGGGCAACTGACGGCCTGGCGCTTCACCAGCCTGGACCTGGTGCGCGCGCGCCGCCTGCACGAAATCGAATCCGTGTTCGACGCGAACGCCGAACTGGCCGCGCTGGTGGTCGACTTGTCGGAAGAAGTGGCGCGTTTGCGCCGCCGCCTGCACGTGCTGGGCGTGGAGTAGTCCTTATGCAGGCTCGCCGTGCCGCTGCACCGTGAGTCTGCCGATATAGAATTGCCCATTGACGACGACCCGGTGCGGGATGCCGGCCACGTCGAAGCCGGGACCGCCGTCTTCCATCCATTCCTGCGCCAGCGAGTCGAACTGCTGCGGCGTCATGCGCAGCATCTGCGCCGTGATGACGAAGCGCGCGCCAGGTTTTTGCTTGTTGACGAAGTCGTCGATGCCGGCCATGTGAATCCTTGTAATTAAAAGTTGACCCAAGTAAAGGCCGGGGTCGGACCCTCAGGGGCAGCCCGTCCCAATGGGACGGGTTGCGATCCCGCAGGGACCGACCCCAGTGTCTGCCGTTGGGGGCTAATCATACCTGTGGCCCACTTTTTCTAAAACCCCTTCACTAGCAACGGCAACTGCTCCGCAAACCGCTCCGTCAGCCACTTGCCCGCCTGGCCAGGCGGCGTGTCGGCGCGCTGGATCAGGTAAATCGGGTAATTCTCGCCATTGTCGACGGCCAGCGGCAGGTGCACCAGGCGGCCTTCGGCCAGGTCTTCCCGCACCATCGCTTCGGGCATGTTGCCCCAGCCCAGGCCCGCGCGCAGCAGCGCGTGCTTGGAACCGAGGTCGCCCAGGCGCCAGTTGCGCAATCCCAGTACGCCAAAATCCTGGCCCTCCGTCAGCACGCTGCGGTCGCTGAGCACCAGTTGCACGTGTTCGCGCGCCACGCTGGAGGCAATCGGCCCTGCCTGCTGCGCCAGCGCGTGGCTGGGGGCGGCCACGGGAATCAGGCGCACGTGTCCGACGGCGAGGCGCTCGAAGACACTGGCCGTGGCCGTCATCCAGCCACCGAGGCCGATGTAGCAGCTGCCATCCATCACCAGCTGCGCCACGGCGCCCATGGCTTCGATGCGCAGGCGCAGGGCGACGGTGGGGAACTGCGCCTGGAACGCTTCCAAGACGCGCACCAGCACGCAGGTGGGAAACATCACGTCCACCACGACCGATACTTCCGCTTCCAGTCCGCCGGCCAGCGCCTTGGCGCGCGCGCGCATGCCGTCGACCTTCAGGGCCACGGCGCGCGCGTCGGCCAGCAGGGCCTTGCCCGCGTCAGTCAGGGTGGGTTTGCGCTTGCCGCGGTCGAGCAGCACCACATTCAGCTGTTCCTCCAGGTTGGCGATGGTGTAGCTGATCACCGATTGCGTGCGGTGCAGCTGGCGCGCCGCGTGGGCGAAGCCGCCCGCGTCGATGACGGCGACAAACACGCGCAACTGGTCGAGCGAAGGCTGGCCCGGTTCTCTCATGGTGACTCCATATCTAAAAATTCGATGCTAATCATTTATATTTATACGGTTTCATCGATGGTAGACCCGAACTATGCTGTGTGCAAGGGCCGCGATGCGGCATTCCAGTCTACCGTTTTCGAAGGAGCATTTCATGAGCAAAGTCTTGTACATCAATAGCAGCGTGCGCAACAGCGGTTCCCTGTCGCGTCAATTGTCCGGCGAATTCGTCGACAAACTGGCCGCGCAAGGCGCCAGCGTCGTTGCACGCGACCTGGCGGCGCAGCCCGTGCCGCACCTGACGGAAGAAGTGATGGGCGCCTTCTTCACGCCAGTTGAACAGCGCAGCGCGCAGGCGGCAGCGGCCGTGCAATTGTCCGATATCCTGGTCGATGAATTGCTGGCGGCCGACGTGCTGGTACTGGCCGCGCCCATGTACAACTTTTCCGTGCCGTCGACCCTGAAGGCGTGGATCGACCACGTGGCGCGCGCGGGACGCACGTTCCAGTACACGGCGACGGGCCCGGTCGGCCTGGCCACGGGCAAGAAAGCGGTGATTTTCACGGCCAGCGGCGGCGTCTACAGCGAAGGCCCGGGCGCCGCATATGACTACCTGAGTACCTATCTGCGCACGGCGCTGGGCTTCATCGGCATCATCGATATCGAGTTCGTGCAAGCCGAAGGCGTGGCCATGGGCGAGGAAGCCGTCAGCAGCGCGATCGCCAAGGGCCGTGCCTCGATCGAGGCGCTGGCTGCCTGAGTTCGCCCTAGTTCCAAAGAGGGATTGCCAATCTGCCATGGTTGACATAAGCTTGCCAGCGGCACGCCCCGTGCCAGCCTGGCGAGCCGTTCGCCATGAAAGTCCCTCATGCACAAGTTGGCAAGCGCGGTATTGTTCGGATGTTCCTTGTTTTCAGCAGGCATGGCGCTGGCGCAGACCGCGCCCCCTGCGCCGCCTCACGTTGGGCGCCACGCCTCCACGCCCGAGGATATCCGCGCCATCGAAAAAGTCGTCGCCGACTTCCAGGCGGCCTTGATCGCCAAGGATGTCAAGCTGCTGTCGTCGCTGCTGCTGCATACGAACATCCTGTTCGCCTCGCCGGCCGACGACGGTTTCATCAAGAAAATGCGCGACACGACGGACGTCCACTTCGACGGCGTCGGGGCGGCCGGCTATGTTGCATTCGCCAACTTCATCAAGCGCGAACCGCAGCGCACGGAAGAAAAATTCTACAACGTCAAGATCACCCAGGACCGCCATGTGGCGTGGGTCAACTTCGACTACGAATTCCTCGTCGGCGACAAATTGTCCAACTATGGCGTGGAAGCGTGGCAGATGGTCAAGCGCGATGGCGAATGGAAAATCCTCAGCGTCGTCTGGTCCATGCATCCCGCGGCCGAGGCGGGAAAATAGGCGCCAGACAGGCCGCGTCAGTCGCGCGGCAGTTCGCGAATTTCCACCGTTCCCCCTGCGTTCAGTACGGGGTTTCCGATTAACAATTTTTTTGCATCGTCTATACTTTCAGCTTGCACACGTAGATAGCCTGACAAGTGTGACGTGACCGGCCTCGCCTGGCCGGACTGGTGCACGCAGATACCGGGTCCGATGGAGCTGCCACCGCAGAAGCGGCCACTGGCCCTGAGCATGGCGAAGTAGTCTTCCCAGGCTGAGGTGGCGACGTCCACCGGTGTTTCCGTGTCGTCGTGCATGAAGATAATGTAGTCATTCATCTTTTTCTCCTGTGCCGCGTTATAAAAAGAGAGCTGAATTGAGTATCCTGAGCAATCGCGAGCGCATGGTTTTACCCTCACCGCGTCAGTCCGTAGAGACAAGCTGTCCGGCCATGTCATTTTTGGAGCGAACATCGTGCCGATAAAGTATGTTGATTTTTATGAGGTGAATTACACGGCAGAGCGCTTGCCGGGCTGCAAGCTATGGGGCGCCTACGTCGCCATCTATGCCCCTTCGCCCAATCCCATGCACCGGATGAATCTGGTTCGCAAGCGCCGGGTGTCTGCCGACCACCAGTTTACAACGGAAGCGGACGCCATGGCCGAAGCGGGCGAGGTGGCCGTCAAGCTGGTCGAGCGGCGCCAGCGCCGTTACGTCTTCCATCCCTGAACCGTCGCGTGGCTTGTTCCGGCGCAATTTGTTGCGAATGAGCACAGTCCTGGCGTAGCCGGTGCAGGCGCGCCGGCGAAGTTGCCCGTATCATGCGAACTATTGCCACGCCAGAGGACCGCCATGAAACGCCAGTTGCACCTGCTCGTCATCGACCCGCAAAACGATTTTTGCGACTTGCCCGCCGCCTGGCTGCCGCCGGATACCGCACCGGCGCTGGCCGTGCCTGGCGCCCACGCCGACATGCTGCGCGTGGCGCAACTGATCCGCGAAGGGGGCAGCGGTTTGACGCAGATCAGCGTGACCCTCGACGCCCACCACCGCTACGATATCGCCCACCCCGCCTTCTGGCGCACGGGCGATGGCGGCGCCGTGCCGCCATTTACGCAGATCAGCGCGCAGCAGGTGCGCGACCGCCTGTTCCTGCCCGCCGCCAGCGGCGCCTTGCCGCGCGCGCTGGCTTACCTCGATGCCTTGCAGCAAGCGGGACGCTATCAATTGATGGTGTGGCCCGTGCATTGCGAGATCGGCAGCTGGGGCCAGAATATCCATGCGGCCGTGCGCGCCGCCTACAACGCCTGGGAGGTGGATCACCTGCGAGTGGTGGCCAAGCTGAGCAAGGGTTCCAACCCATGGACCGAGCATTACTCGGCCGTCATGGCGGAAGTGCCTGATCCTCAGGATGCGGCTACCCAGCTGAACCTGGATTTCCTTGCCACCTTGTTGCCGGCGCAGCAGATTTATGTCACCGGCGAGGCGGGTAGCCATTGCGTGAAAGCCAGCACCGAGCACATCGCCGATTACCTGGAAGCGCAGCAAGGCAAGCCGGCCCTGTCGCGCCTGGTCTTGCTGACGGACTGCATGAGCCCCGTCACGGGCTTTGCATCACAGCAGCGCGACTTCCTTGCCGCCATGCATGCACGCGGCGCGCGGCTGGCCACCTCCGCCGACGTCTTGCCCGAATTGTTGGCCAACGCGGCTGCCTGAGCCATTATTAATCGTGCCCTGCTGAAATGCTTGCGGTGGCGTACTATTCTGGCTTCAGGAAGTTGGAGAAAACACACATGACCCCGATAGTGCGCAGTTTGCTGGAAACCGATCTGTATAAATTTACAATGTGGCAAGCGTTGCTGCACGGTCATCCGAATACCCATACCGAATACGAATTTGTCTGCCGCAACGCCACCGCTTTTCCCCTGGCCGAACTGAAGGGCGAACTGGAGGAACAGCTCGACCACCTGTGCTCGATGTCGTTTGCCGATGACGAGCTGGCCTATCTGCGCACCCTGCGCTTCATGAAGAGCGATTTCGTCGACTTTTTGACGGTGTTCCGCTTCCAGCGCAAATTCATCGACGTCAGCACGGATGGCGACACCCTGCTCGTGCATGCGGCCGGGCCGCAGGTGCACGTGATGGGCTTCGAGATTTTCGTGCTGTACATCATCAACGAACTGTATTTCCGCCGCTTCGACCTCGATGCGGCCATGCGCGAAGGGCGCCACCGCCTGGGCTTGAAAGTGGCGGCCGTCAAGGAATTCGGCAAGCTGCCGCGGCGCAAGCATCCGTTCGAGTTTTCCGACTTCGGCGTGCGCCGGCGCTTTTCCGGCGCCTGGCATGACGAGGTGGTGCAACGGCTGGCGCGCGAGGTGCCCGAATATTTCAAGGGCACGTCGAATGTCTACCTGGCGAAAAAGCTGGGCATCGTGCCGATCGGCACCATGGCGCATGAATACATGCAATCGTTCCAGTCCTTCGGCGTGCGCCTGCGCGACTTCCAGAAGGCGGCACTCGAGGATTGGGTGCAGGAATACCGGGGCGACCTGGGCATCGCCCTGACGGACGTGGTCGGCATGGATGCCTTTTTGGCCGACTTCGACCTGTATTTCGCCAAGCTGTTCGACGGCTTGCGCCACGATTCGGGCGACCCCGTCGAGTGGGGCGAGAAGGCGCTGGCCCACTACGCGGCCCTGCGCATCGACGCCAATACCAAGCGCCTCGTGTTTTCCGACGGGCTGGACCTGGACAAGGCGTTTGCGCTGTACCAGCACTTTGCCGACCGCATCATGACGGGCTTTGGCATCGGCACCAATCTCACCAACGATGTCGGTTTGACGCCGCTCAACATCGTCATGAAACTGGTGCGCTGCAATGGCCAGTCCGTGGCGAAACTGTCTGATTCGCCGGGCAAGACCCTGTGCAAGGATGAAACCTTCCTCGCGTATTTACGGCAGGTGTTTCACCACCCGGCAGTGTAGGTGCCTGTCTAGAAGCCCGTCACTACCGTGTTCATGTGCTCGACCTGGGGCGGGGCGGCAAAGAATTCACCCACCAGGCCGCGCCATGCCTGGAAGTCGTCGCTGCCGCGGAAATGCACGGTATGGTCTTCCAGGGTCGTCCAGCCCACCACCAGGCGGTAGGCATCGCCGTTTTCGATCGAGCGCTCCAGGCGCATCGATTCGCAGCCGCGTGCGCGCTGGAACAGGGGGATGGCTTTCGTCACGGCCGCTTCGAAGGCAGCATGCGTGGCCGATTTGATCTGGATGTGGGCAATTTCAAAAATCATGGCAAGTTCCACTGAGGAATGAAGGAAGCTTGATCTTGCCATAATTTCGCCGCGCAGGGGGAGGACGTCAGCCTGCAAGCGCCTGTGCGCTTGCGCGCTGGCCGCCCGCGTGGCTGGCCGTGCGCTGGTCGATATCGCAGCCGTGATACGCCTGCACGATGGCGTGCGCCCGTTCCCGTTCCTGCGGGGTGCCGATGGCCACGACGAGGCGGAACATGCCGCGCCATGCGGCCTTGCCCTGTATGGGGACGGTGGGGACGGCCTCGTCGTCGACCGTGTCGAGCTGCACGGCGTATGCGGGGAACCCATCGTCGAGCAGGGCGCTGCGGGCCTGCTGCGCATCGGCAAAATGGTCGAAGATACGGATCAGGGCAGATGGGGCAAGGGAATGCGTGGCGGTGCTCATGGTCTGGCTCTCGGAAGGTGTCGTTTGAATTTGACCGGCAAGCCTGTAAAAAATTCTGCCTCAGCCTGTAAAATCCTCGATCAAGGCGCAAAAGTTTGATAAATATCCAGTATGGCTGCCAAGTCGCGCTAAGATACGCCTTGCGGTGCATCCTGCAGGCAGGGATGCGGGATCAATCTTTCATAGGAGAACTAAATGGCAGCGAAGAAAATTCTGTTTTTGACCGGCGATTTTGCAGAAGATTATGAAACGATGGTGCCCTTCCAGGCCCTGCTGATGCTCGGCCATACCGTGCATGCCGTCTGTCCCGGCAAGAAAAGCGGCGAGACGATCAAGACGGCCATCCACGATTTCGAGGGCGACCAGACATATACAGAAAAGCCGGGCCATTTGTTCACCCTGAACGCCAGCTTCGACGAGATCGACCCGGCCCACTATGACGCCGTGATGATCGCCGGCGGCCGCGCCCCCGAATATCTGCGCCTGAACGAGAAAGTCATCGCCGCCGTGCGCCATTTCGCCGAGGCGGGCAAGCCTGTCGCGGCCGTCTGCCACGGCGCGCAATTGCTGGCCGCCGCCGACGTCATCCGCGGCAAGCGCATTTCCGCCTATCCCGCCTGCGCGCCGGAAGTGAAACTGGCGGGCGGCACGTATGCCGACATCGCCGTCACGGACGCCGTCACGGATGGCCAGTTCGTCACGGCCCCCGCCTGGCCTGCGCATCCGGCCTGGCTGGCGCAGTTCGTCAAGCTGCTCGGTACCGAGATCCGTTTGTAACCTTTACCAGCCCGGCAGGCCGCAGCGCTTGCCGGGCGCATCACTTTTCAGATTCGAGTTCTTCATGCATGCGCTGCGCAGTCAATCTTCCCGCAAACAACTTCCAGCCTCGCGCTGGCGCCAGCGCCGCCTGGCGCAAGCCGCATCGGGCCTGAGCGCCGCGCAGGAACGCCAGCTGGCCACCCTGCACGAGATTTCCACCTTGCTGGCGGGGCAGCACGCCATCGATGCGCTGTGCCGTGGCTTCCTGCGCCACGTGATGCAGTTCGCGCAGGCCGAAGGGGGCACCGTGCGCATCCTCGACCCGCAGCACGATACCGTGCATATCATCGTGCACGAGGGCATTTCCGATGCCATGGTGGAAGAGGAACACTGCATCCGCAACAACGATTGCCTGTGCGGCGCGGCCGTGGCGCAGGGCGTGATCCAGATCCGCGATTTCCGCCAGGTCGATGCGCTGCAGCGCTACCGTTGCCAGGACGAAGGCTTTATTGCCATCGCCGTCTTTCCCATCCTTGCGCGCGAGCAGGTAGTGGGCAGTTTTTCGCTGCACTTTGCGCAGCCGCAAGCCGTGCAGGCGCAGCAGCAGGGCTGGCTGGAAACCCTGGGTCAGAGCCTGGGTATCGCCATCGAAAACCAGCGCCTGATTGCGCGCGAAAAGGAATTTGCCGTGGCGCGCGAACGCAGCCTGCTGGCCGAAGGCTTGCACGACAGCATCGCGCAAAGCCTCAATTTCATCAGCCTGCAAGTGCAGATGCTCGACGATTCCGTGCGCCGGGGGCAGCTCGACGAAGCGGCCGAAGTGTTGCCGCTGATGCGCATGGGCGTCGAGCAAAGCTACCAGGACGTGCGCGAATTGCTGGTCAATTTCCGCACGCGCTGGCATGGCAGCGACCTCGAAAGCAAGCTCACGGAAGTGCTGGCCAAGTTCGAGCTGCAGACGGGCGTCACGGGAACCCTGGAGATGAGCGGCAATGGCGCTCCGCTGGCGCCGGAACAGCAGTTGCAGATCCTGTTCATCGTGCAGGAAGCGCTGTCGAATATCCGCAAGCACGCGCAAGCGGGCAGCGTGACGCTGCGCGTGGAAAACGGGCGCGATTTTGCGCTGCAGGTGCGCGACGATGGCGAAGGCTTTGCCGCCAACTTGCGCGACAAGAAAACGGAATTGCAGATCGGCTTGCGTATCATGCAGGAACGGGCCGAGCGGCTCGGTGCGCAATTTGCCATCGACAGCCGGCCCGGCGCCGGCACGACGATCTCGCTGGCCTTGCCGGCAGCCCGGCGCCAGGCCGCGTAACAGATGACTTATCCCTATCAGGCAACAAACATAGTGAACGCACCAATCAAAATCCTGCTGGTCGATGACCACACCTTGCTGCGCAGCGGCGTCAAGCTGCTGTTGCAGCGCAATCCTCAATTCCAGGTGGTGGGCGAGGCTTCGAACGGGCTTGACGGCGTGCGCCTGACGGCCGAACTGCGGCCCGACGTGGTGCTGATGGATTTGAACATGCCCGGCGTGTCCGGCGTCGAGGCGCTGCAGCTGATCTTGCAGGACCTGCCGCAGATGGTCGTGCTGATGCTGACCGTGTCGGAAAACGCGGCCGACCTGGGCGCGGCCCTGCGCGCTGGCGCACGCGGCTACTTGCTGAAAAATATCGAAGCCGAGCAGCTGGGCCAGGCCATTTGCCGCGCCGCCGCCGGCGAATCCGTGATTGCCGACGCCATGACGGCCAAGCTCGTGTCGCAGTTCCGCGCGGGGCAGAATGCGCCCCAGGCCGACTATGACAAACTGACGCCGCGCGAACGGGAAGCCATGGCCTGCCTGGCGCAAGGACTGAGCAACAAGGAAATCGCGCGCCAGCTGGATGTGGCCGAAAGCACGGTGAAAATCCACGTGCAAAACATCCTCAAAAAGCTTAAGCTCAGCAGCCGCGTGCAGATCGCCGTCTACGCCGTCGAGCGCGAATTGAGTAAATAAAGATCAAACAACGCGCAAATAGTGCGCAAGGAATCCGCGATTGTTTGATCTGCATGGCGTTCCGGCCTAGACAACCCTAGTTCCTTTGACGTATGGCCTTGACCGTGCCTGCGCATTACACTCTTAGTCATTCGCTAATCTAATAAGAGAGTGTCATGCATAAGGTCAACGTCGATGGCTTGCTATCGAGCCAGGCTCTGTTCCGCCATATTTCCCCTTCGCAATTAGAGCAATTGCGCCAGGATGTCGTGCGCGTCGAAGTGGAAAAAGGCAAAGTGCTGTTCCGCAAGGGCGAAGTGGCGGAAGGCGCCTATGTGGTGGTCTTCGGCCTCGTCAAGCTGAGCGTGTTTTCCATGGAAGGCACGGACAAGGTACTGGAATTGATCCGTCCGGGCCAGAGCTTCGGCGAAGCCATGATTTTCCTCGATGAACCGTACCCATTCTGCGCCGAAGCGCTCGAGCACTGCCTGCTGCTGCGCATCCCGCCGCACGCGCTGCTGCGCCTGCTGGACCAGTCGCCACGCATCGCGCGCCAGATGATGAACAGCCTGTCGCACCACCTGATGGGTTTTATCCGCAACGTGGAACGCTGCTCCGTGCAGAACGCCACCCAGCGCGTGGTCGAGTACCTGTTGCAGGCGTCGGACCAGCAGCGTTCGAACGAGGTCAAACTGGACCTGAAGAAAAGCTTGCTGGCATCGTTTTTGAACCTGGCGCCTGCCACCCTGTCGCGCGTGCTGCACCAGCTGACGGACTTGCACCTGATTAAAGTCAGCGGTTCGCTGATCCAGATCCAGCCGGACGCCTTGAAAACCTACCGCCATGGTTCTACCGCGGCCATGCTGAACTAAGCTTTTTCAGCAGGCAAGGTCAGTCGCCAGAACAGCAGGGCGAGCAAGCTGACCGCCGCGCCCAGCGCGCATACCCCATGCCAGCCCGCCAGCGCATACACGCTGGTGGCGGCAATCGCACCGAGTCCGCTTCCCACCGCATAAAACAGCATGTAGCACGCCACCAGACGGCTGTGCGCATCGCTATCCTGCTTGAAAATCAGGCTCTGGTTCGTCACGTGGATGGCCTGGCCCGCCAGGTCCAGCGCGATGATGCCGACGATCAAGGGCCACAGGGCCGCGCCCGCAAAGCTCAGCGGCAGCCATGCGGCCAGCAGCAGCAACAGGGCCGCGCCCGTCGTCCACTGCGCGCGTCCGCCGTCGGCCAGCGCCCCGGCACGCGCCGCGCCCAGCGCGCCGATCACGCCCACCAGGCCAAACGCGCCGATGGCCGCATGCGAATAGCCTTGCGCCGTCAACGGCAGCACCAGGGCGCTCCAGAAAATATTGAAAACGGCAAACATCAGCAGGGCCAGCATGCCCCTTACGCGCAGTACCTTGTGGTGCAGCAGCATGTCCAGCATCGAGGCGAGCAGGGCACCGTAGCCCAGCCGTCGATTGGCCGGCTGCGCCGGCGGCAGCTTGCGCCACAGCAGCAACAGCAGGGCGCAAGCGATGGCCGCCGAAACAAAATACACGGCGCGCCAGTCGGCGAGATCGGCCACTACGCCGGACAGGGTGCGCGCCAGCAGCAAGCCGATCACCACGCCGCCCTGCGCCATGCCGACGACTCTGCCCCGCTCATGGCTGGCTGCCGCGCTGGCCGCATAGGCGATCAAGCCCTGCGTCATGGCCGTGCCCAGCAGACCCACCAGCAGCATGCCGCCCAGCAAACCGGCCGTGGAATGGGCGCAGCCCAGCGCCGCCAAGGTCATGGCCAGCAAACCCAGCTGGAACAGGGTCAGCCGGCGCCGGTTCAGCATGTCGCCCAGCGGTACGAGCAAGAGCAGGGCCAGCGCGCAGCCGAGTTGCGTGGCAGTGACGACCATGCCGCTGGCAGCGTCCGTCATGCCGAATTCGTGCGCCAGGGTGGCGAGTAAAGGCTGGGCGTAATACACATTGGCCACGCTGAGGCCGGCCGCCGTGGCAAATAGCCAGACGAGGGAAGGGGGAAGTGCTGTCGTGATGGGTGGGTTGGTATCGCGCATGGGCTTGTATATAAGTAGTTTCAAATTAAAACTAGTTGGAGTCTACGCCGAGAAGTTTTAAAATGCAACCAGTCAATCCTGGAGAATGCCCGTGGCCAAGCGCAAGAGCCTGAAAACCGACCCCTGTCCCGTGGCGCGCGCGCTCGACGCGATCGGCGAGCGCTGGTCGCTCCTGATCGTGCGCGACGCCTTCGACGGCATGCGCCGCTTTGGCGAATTCCAGAAAAGCCTGGGCGTGGCGAAGAACATCCTGGCCGACCGCCTGCACACCCTGGTGGAAGAGGGCATCTTTACGGTTGCCCCCGCCTCGGACGGCACGGCGTACCAGGAATACGTGCTGACGCAAAAGGGGCTGGCGCTGTTTCCCGTCGTCGTAGGCTTGCGCCAGTGGAGCGAGGAGCAATTGTTCGAGGCGGGCGAGGCGCATTCCACCTTGCTGCAACGCGGTTCAGGCTTGCCCGTGCGCCGCATGGACGTGCTGGCAGCGGATGGGCACGTGTTGCAGGCGGGCGACACGGTCGTGCACAAGGTGTTGCCGCAATGAGCCGCGTGGCCGTGCTGGGCGGGGGCATCACGGGCGTGACGACGGCGTATGCGCTGGCGAAACGGGGCGTGGGCGTGACCCTGATCGAGCGTCACCGCTATGCCGCCATGGAAACGTCATACGCGAACGGCGGGCAATTGTCGGCCTCGCATGCGGAAGTGTGGAATCACAAGGCAACGATACTCAACGCCTTGAAATGGATGGCGCGGCGCGATGCGCCGCTGCTGCTGCATCCATGGCCCAGCTGGCACAAGCTGAGCTGGTTTGCGGAGTTTCTTGCCGCCATGCCCGCCTACGAGCGCAACACCATCGCCACGGCGCGCATGGCGATCGCCGCGCGCGAACATTTGTTTGCCTGGGCGAAAGAGGAAAATATAGCTTTCGATCACCGCCGCGCCGGCATCCTGCATGTGTACCGGGAGCGTGCCGGCTTCGAGCGGGCGGCCGAGGTGTCGCGCCTGCTGGCACAGGGCGGACTGGAGCGGCGCGCCGTCACGCGGCAGGAAATGCGCGCCATCGAGCCGACCTTGCAGGGCGACTTTTACGGCGGCTACTATACGGACAGCGATTCCACGGGCGACATCCACAAGTTCACCAGCGGCCTGGCCGATGCCTGCGTGCGCCTGGGCGTGGCGTGCCGCTATGGTGCACAGGTCACGGCGCTGGTGCGCGAACACGGCAAGGTGCGCATTAGCGTGGGAGACGGCGTGGGCGAGGACAGCACCCTGTTCGACGCCGTCGTGATTTGCGCGGGCACGGCCAGCCGCGCCCTGGCCGCATCGCTGGGCGACCATGTGAATGTGTATCCCGTGAAAGGGTACTCGATTACCGTGCAGCTCGGTGACCTTGCCAGCCGCGCGGCGGCGCCGTCCGTCAGCCTGCTCGACGATGCCACCAAGCTGGTCAGCAGCCGCCTGGGCGAAGACCGGCTCAGAGTGGCGGGCACGGCCGAATTCAACGGCATCAACCACGATATCCGCGCCGACCGCATCCGGCCACTGCTGCGCTGGGTCGAGCAGTGCTTTCCCGGTATCAATACGCGCAAGGTGATCCCTTGGGCGGGCTTGCGCCCCATGCTGCCGGACATGCTGCCGAAAGTAGGGCCGGGAAAGGCGCCGGGCGTGTACTACAACACGGGCCACGGTCACCTGGGCTGGACCCTGGCGGCGGCCACGGCCGAGATGGTGGCGCAGCAAGTGGCTGCCGTGGCGCGGAATTGAGCCATGCCAACGATCGCCATCCTGATTTTTCCCGGCGTGCAGGCGCTCGACGTCAGCGGACCCATGGACGTGTTTGCCGAGGCGAACAGCTTTCTGCCGCCAGAACGGCAATACCGGATCGAGGTGCTGGGCACGCAGGAAGGCTTGCTGCGCTGCTCCAACGGCTTATGCCTGGCCGCGCACCGGCATTATGCGCAGGCGCACGACGCCTATGACCTGTTGCTGGTGGCAGGCGGCCCCGGCTTGCCGGCGCAACCGGTTGACGCGGACCTGAGCGCCTGGCTGGCCAGTGCGGCCGGCAAGGCGCGCCGCCACGGTTCCATCTGCAATGGCGCGTTTTTGCTGGGCCATGCGGGCTTGCTCGATGGTAAAAAAGTGGCCACGCACTGGAACGATGCGGCCGCGCTGGCCGCGCGTTTTCCGCTGGCGCAGGTTGATGCGGACAGTATCTATGTGCATGACGGCAATCTGGTCAGCTCGGCGGGCGTAACGGCCGGCATCGACCTGTCGCTATCGTTGCTGGCCGAAGCAGGCGGGGTGGGCGGGGCGCAGCTGGCGCTGCAGGTGGCGCGCCGCCTGGTGGTGTACACGCAGCGCCAGGGCGGGCAGTCGCAGTTCAGTCCGTATCTGACGCCCGTGGTGGTTGCGGCTTCTCCCGTGGCGCAGGCGCAGCAATACGTGCTGGCACATTTGGGCGAGGTGCTCGACGTGGACACCCTGGCGCGGCTGGTGGCCATGAGTCCGCGCAACTTTGCCCGCGTCTTCGTGCGAGAGCTGGGTGTGACGCCAGCCCAGTTCATCGAAAGCGCCCGGCTCGATGCGGCGCGCGCCCTGCTCGAAGCGAGTAGCGATCCGCTGAAAACCGTCGCCTGGCGCTGCGGCTTCGGCACGGCCGACCAGTTGCGCACGGTGTTCCTGCGGCGCCTGGGCGTATCGGCCAAGCAATACCGGCAACATTTCTCCAGTTACCGGCAAGGATGACATCGCGCATGGCAGGAATCCCCGCCATGCTGTCCGGAAAGCGCGGCAGCCAGCACCCCCGCTGTGCCGGGCGTAAATCTATACTTTTCCTGCTGGCGCGCCACTTCGGCCGTGCCCTTGAGGAAAGTCAAACATGCACACGACACTGGACGCCGAGCGGGGCGGCCCCGCTTATACCGAGGACGGCATGCTGCTGGCGCGCCGCAAGACGCGCGAGGCGATTGCCGCCATCGCCGCGCGCATCCGCCCCGGCATGCTGGAAGAAGACGCCGTCGCCATGGCGAAGCAGGTGCTGCTGGACATGGGGCTTGCGCTGAGCTGGCACCCCACGCGCGTGCGCTTCGGGCGCAATACCACGAAACCGATGAAACGTGCCTCCGAGCCCGGCGTGATCCTGCAAGAGAGCGATATTTTCTTCCTCGATATCGCACCGCGTGTGCAGGCGTGGGAAGGCGATGGCGGTGCCTCGTTTACGGTGGGCGCCAGCGAACAGCAGGCGGACTATGCCCGCTGCGCGCGCGATGCGGAATGCCTGTTCCACCAGGTGCGCGCCGTGTGGCAGCGCGACAGGCTGACGGGGCAAGCCCTGTATGCCTACGCAGAAGAGGAAGCGCGCAAGCTGGGCTGGGAATTGAACTTTGACCTGGGCGGCCACCGCGTGTCCGACTTCCCGCACGCGACGATCTACGCGGGCGCGCTGGCCGACGCGGATTTTTCGCCGTCACCGATGCGCTGGATCCTGGAAATCCATCTGCGCCATCCGACCTTGCCGTATGGCGCTTTTTTCGAGGACATGCTGCTCGATGACAGCTACTATGCTTAGTTCTTCGGCAGCAGATCGCTGAGTGCGGCGCGGCCCTTGACGGTGAGGAAGGGGCCGACCTTGCTGTAGGGAAGTAAAAAATCGTTTTCACAGCCGCTGCCGTTCGAGTCTTCCCAGAAGGACACGCCTTCGGGTTTCAATGACAGGTGGAAGCGGCCACGGCCGTCGTAATCCGTGCCCTTGCACTCGGCGTCGATTGTCACATTCTTGAAGAGGGCCTGGCGCAAACGGTCGGGCAATTCGGCCTTGTCGTCGCCATCGCTGGCGCTGGCGCCAAACCAGTTCCACACGTCCGTTTCCTGGCCCGTCTTCACGTCCCAGGTGCGGAATTTGATGGAGATGCCGCGGGCGCCATAGCCGGCCGGCCAGCGGTAGAACTTGACCGTTACCCAGCGCGGCGACCAGTAGGTGGGTTCCGCATACACTTCGTCTTCCGTCGTGAAGCCGTTGCGGCCCAGGTATTCGCGCCGCGTCGCGTAGAAGTCTTCCAGGTCCTTCTTGTTCCTGGCCAGCACGGCGCGCAGCTGCGCATTGATTTTTGCCACGCCATCGCCGGGCGCGATCAATTCCACGGTGATGGTGTCGCCCACTTGCAGGTTGCGGTATTGCTTGCCTTCGAAGGCAATCGGTTTGCTCACCTTGGTGCCGGGAAACGCTTCCAGCGCCAGGTTGTAGGCATCGCTGGCGCAGGATGGGTGTTCGCGGTCGCCCGCCGCCTCCAGCAGAGTCAAGGCCACGGGCAAGGTCTTGCCGCTTTTCGGCTCCGTCCAGGTGCCGGTGACCTTGCCGTCTTGCGGGGCATTCAGGGACCAGGTGCCCGTCGTGTCGCCCTTGGCGTTGAGTTCCTGCCACAGCGCCTTGCCATTCGGCTTGGACAGCATGATCGGCGTCTTGTAGCGCGTGTAGTAATAGTTGCCGCTGCGATCAGACCCTTGCGTGGGACTGGGCTGATTGAAGCAGGCCACGATATTGGCCTTGCCCACAGTGCCCTGCCACACCCCTTGCACGGGCGGCTCGGCAGCCATGGCGGCATGCAGGGCGGGCAGGGTCAGGCAAGCAAACAGAAAGCGGCGCATCGGTTTTTCCTCTCGTGGGCGAAGGCCGATTCTACATGGCCCCGCCCACGAGATGCCACACGTCAACTTATTTGGCGGGACGCTCCTGCGCCACCACGGCCATCGCCGCGCCCAGGTATTGCAGCATGGTCGCGTCGACAAAGCTGCCTTCCATCAGACGCGGTTCCTGCTGGTGCGCTTGGCGGAATTTCAGCTGCGTGGCCGGGTTCGTGCCTGCATACGAGCGGAACAGGTCCAGCCACTGCCGCGCCAGCTGGAGCACGGCCGGATCCGTGGGCGGCGTGCGTGCATCCATGGCGGCGCGCACGGCGGCGATCAGGGCCGGCCACTCGCCCGAACGCTTGCCGTAGTTGGCCACCAGGTGCGCGTATTCCTGCTCGTCGAGGAAAGGCCGGTACAGCGCCATGCGCGAGGCATTGAAGGCGGTGAGGATGAACTGCATCAGTTGCGCATCGATGCTGGTCGTGGCCTGCATGATGGGCTCCTGCGCGTGCATGTCGTTCAGGCGCGCGAACAGGCCCGGATGGGCGCCCGTGTCGCGCACCAGCTTGACCATCCATTCCGTGGCCAGCGCCTGCGCCTGCGCATCGCCGGGGCTGGCGCCTGCCTCCATGGCGGCGCGCACCCGCGCCACCAGTGCTTTCCATTCCTCTTCCACGGCCGCATCGGACAGCAGCGGCAGTTGTTGCAGTTCTTCGTGACTAAAGTATTTGTCGTACATGGTCATCAACTCCATAGTGGTGAGCCACTCGGCCAGTTCCGGCGCCTGTCCCTGCGCCAGTTGCGCCTGCAAGCTGCACAGGCGTTCGCGCAAGGTGGAAGCCTGCGCGATCTGGTGTTCCAGCATGGCGATCTGCTGCGCCACGATGGTATGCAAAGGAAGATCCGGACCGGCGAGGGCGTTGGCGATATCGGCCAGCGACAGCCCGAACTTGCGCAGCGCCATGATCCGGTGCAGCCGGTCCATGTCGCCGTGCTGGTACAGGCGGTAGCCAGCTTGCGTGCGCGCCGAAGGCGAGAGCAGGCCGATGCTGTCGTAGTGGTGCAGGGTGCGGATAGTCAGGCCCGTGAGCCTGGCCAGTTCCCCGATTTTCAACAGCATCGCCTTCTCCTTGTCTCCAGTGCGTGCAACCACGATGGCGCCTGACGTAACGTCAGGGTCAAGCAGAAATGTAGCAGAGGAACTGAAAAAGCCGGTAAAAGAATCCGTTGACCTTCATTTTTTTGTACGGTATATTTATAAAACCGAACGACGACTGCGGCATGAACGGTGCGTTCGAGCCACATGGAATGACGAATGGATCGTTGTGCGGCGCAGCAAGAAGCGCCGTTGGCAGGGCTGGAAAGACAATCCGCACAGACGGATTTTTTTCACAGTTGGTTTGTACGTTAAATATAATATGCCACCGGCAAGATCCGGGCGGCGAGAGGGACGACCATGATGAAAAGTATCGTTTGCGATACGCCCGGCAGTTTGCGCATGGAGCAGCGCCCCGTGCCCGTGCCCGGCGAGGGCGAAGTGCTGCTGCGCATACGCCGCGTTGGCATCTGCGGCACCGACATGCATATCTTCCGCGGCACCCAGCCTTTCCTCAGCTACCCGCGCGTGATGGGGCATGAACTGTCCGGCCATATCGACAGCGCGCCAGCCGGCTCGCGCCTGGCCGTGGGTGACCAGGTCTACGTGATGCCCTACCTGTCGTGCGGCAGCTGCGTGGCCTGCCGCCAGGGCAAGACCAACTGCTGCACCCGCATCGAAGTGCTGGGAGTGCACCGCGACGGCGGCATGACCGAATACCTGGCGCTGCCAGAGCGCTTTGTCTTCAAGACGGAGGGCATCTCGCTCGACGACGCGGCCATGATCGAATTTCTCGCCATCGGCGCGCACGCCGTCAAGCGCGGCGCGGTCGATGCCGGCAAGCGCGTGCTGGTAGTGGGCGCCGGCCCGATCGGCATGGCCGTGATGCTGTTCGCATCGTTGAAGGGCGCCGACGTGACGGTGCTCGATGGCCGCGCCGACCGTCTGCAGTTCTGCCGCGACGCGCTGGGCATCGCCCGCACGGTGGCGCTGGGCGAGGGCGACAAGGAGCAGCTGCTGGACGCCACCGGCGGCGAATTTTTCGACGTGGTGTTTGACGCCACCGGCAATATCGCCGCCATGGAGCGGGGCCTGGACTTCGTCGCCCATGGCGGGGCCTATGTGCTGGTGTCCATCGTGCGCGACCGCCTGTCCTTTTCCGACCCTGAATTCCACAAGCGCGAAACGACCTTGCTGGGCAGCCGCAACGCCACCGTCGACGATTTCGAGGAAGTGGTGGCGGCCATGAAGGCGGGCAAGGTACCCACCGCGCTGCTCAATACCCACCGCACCACGCTCGACGAATTTACCGGCGTGCTCGATCGCTGGATGCAGCCGGAAGCGGGCGTCATCAAGGCCATCGTCGAGGTCTGAGATGAGCGACATCAACCCGATACTTCAATTTGGCACCAGCCGCTTCCTGCAGGCGCACGCCGACCTGTTCGTCAGCGAAGCGGCCAAGACAGGCGAGGCGCTGGGCAATATCACCATCGTACAGACCACGCACAGCGCGCAGGGCGCGGCGAGGGTGGCGGCGTTTCGCCGCAGCGACGGCTACCCCGTGCGCATCCGCGGCTGGCAGGACGGCGCGCAAGTCGATGAAGAGCGCCGTGCCGACGCCGTCACGCAGGCGTGGCAAGCCGGCAGCGACTGGCGGCAGGTGCGCGATGCGGCCGTGGCCGCGCGCGTGATCATCTCGAATACGGGCGACACGGGCTACCAGCTCGATGGCGCCGACCACGCGGGCATGCTCGACGGCGCGGCCGTTCCCGCCAGCTTTCCCGCCAAGCTGCTGGTGCTGCTGCACGGGCGCTTCCTGGCCGGCGCCGCGCCCATCTCGATTTTTCCGTGCGAACTGGTGGCCGACAACGGCCATGTACTGCGCCAGGTGATCGTGACATTGGCGCGGCAGTGGGGTTGCGCTGCCGCGTTCATCGGCTACCTGGAAACGGGCTGCCTGTGGATCAATTCCCTGGTCGACCGCATCGTTTCCGAACCGATCGAACCGATAGGCGCGGTGGCCGAGCCCTATGCCCTGTGGGCCATCGAGGCGCAGGAAGGCATGCTGCTGCCGTGCCGCCACCCGCAAGTGGTGGTGACGGGCAGCCTGCGCGAATATGAACAGCGCAAGCTGTTTTTGCTCAACCTGGGCCACACCTATCTGGCGCAGCTGTGGATGGAGCGGGGCAGCCCGGCCGGCATGACGGTGCGCGAGGCGATGGACGACGGCGCCATGCGCGCCGCGCTGGAAGCGGTATGGCACGAGGAAGTGCTGCCCGTGTTTGCCGCCATGGGGGCGCAGCACGGTGACGCCGCGCTGGCCTACGTGGCGCAGGTCAGGGAGCGCTTCGGCAATCCCTTCCTCGCACACCGCCTGGCCGACATCGCCCAGCACCACGCCGGCAAGATCGCGCGCCGCATGGCGCCCGTGGCATCGCTGGCGCGGCAGCTCTGTCCCTCCCTGGCGCAGCCGCGCCTGCGCGCCATGCTGGCGCCGGGAGCGCTGCCATGAACGCCCCGGTCAACGCAGTTGTTTCTTTTTCGGCATGCCGATCCAATCCGATATCGACTAAAATGGCCCACTCATCCACTTTCCCCTTCGCTGGCATAGCGCGTTCATTCATCCATGTCCAAACCCGCCACCGTCTTCAAGCGCAGTACCAATCTGCTGTTGCAATTTCTCGCCGAGAATGCCGCAGTGGGCGAGATGCTGCCGACGGAGCAGTTCCTGACCACCATCTGCCAGGGCAGCCGCACGGCGATCCGCAGCGCGATCGCCTACCTGTCGACGCGGCGGCTGATCGCCAGCCCGGCGGACCGGCGCTTGCTGAGGAAGCCCATACCGGGCGACTACTTCGATATCTCCGAATTGCAGTCGGGGGCGGAGCGCATCCAGCAAGTGCTGATGGAACGCGTGTACCAGCGCGACATGCCGCCCGGCGCGGAATTCTCGGAAGCGGAGCTGGCGCGCGAGGCGGGCGCCAGTACCGTCAGCGTGCGCGAATTCCTGATCGGCTTTTCGCGCTTCGGCCTGATCGAAAAGAAACCGCGCGGTGGCTGGCGCCTGTGCGCGTTCGACCGCTCGTTTGCCACCGAACTGGCGGATATGCGGCGCATGTTCGAGATGGCGGCCGTGGAGCAGTTTGCGCACCTGCCGCACGGCGATCCGGCGTATGCGGAACTGGCGCGGCTGATCAAGCAGCACGAGAAGCTGGCGGCCAGGATCGACACGCGCCACAACGCGTTTCCGGCGCTGGACCGCGAGTTCCACACCTTTCTGATCGGCTTGCTGAACAACCGCTTCGCGCAGGGCTTCTACGATATCGTCTCGTTTGTCTTCCACTACCACTACCAGTGGGACAAGGGCGAGGAAAAAGGCCGCAACCAGTACGCGGTGCAGGAGCACCTGGCGATCCTGCGCGCCTTGGCGGAGCACGACATACCGAAGGCGCTCGAGGGCATGCGCTCGCACCTGGATTCCTCGCGCCGCACCATGCTGTCCTCAATCGGCACGCGCGAAAAACTGAGCCAGCCGGACGCCTAGCCATCCTTGCCGGGGAGGGTGCGCCATGAGCCTCGCTTCCCAGCCTGCCAGCCTGCTGCTGATGTCGCCCGAGGATAACTGCCTGATCGCCAGGACGGCATTGGCCTGCGGCGACGTCGTCGCCATCGATGGCTTGCCCGTCACCCTGGCGCAAGACATCCACATCGGCCACAAGGTGGCGCGCCGCGCGCTGGCCGTGGGCGACAAGGTGCTGCGCTACGGCGCCCTGATCGGCAGCATCACGGCCCCCGTCGCCATCGGTGAGCATATCCACACCCACAACCTGGCAAGCGATTACATCCCCACGTTTACCCTGGGCCAGGACGGCCACCATTTCCTGGACAAGGACGACCAAGCATGAACGCTCCCGTAACGACACCGGCCCTGTCGGGCTATCTGCGCGCCGATGGCCGCAAGGGCATCCGCAATATCGTGGTGGTGGCCTATATGGTCGAATGCGCGCACCACGTGGCGCGCCTGATGGTCAACGCCTTTCCCGGCCAGCCCGTGCACCTGATCGGCTTTACGGGCTGCTTCCCCAATGAATACGCGGACCAGGTGATGCGCCGCCTGCTGACGCATCCGAACGTGGGCGCCGTGCTGCTGGTGTCCCTGGGCTGCGAAGGCTTCAACAAATATGGCCTCTCCAGCGCCGTGGCCGACAGCGACCGCCCCGTGCATACGATTACCATCCAGGAAAACAGCGGCACGCGCCCCAGCGTGAGCAGCGGCGTCGAGTGGATCAGCTGGGCCCTCGAGCACCTGGCGCAGCAGGAGCGCGTGCCGATGGGCATCGATGAACTGGTGGTGGCCACCATCTGCGGCGGCTCCGACAGCACCAGCGGCATCAGCGCCAACCCGGCCGTCGGCGTGGCGTTCGACACGCTGATCGCGGCCGGCAGCCCCTGCATCTTCGAGGAGACGGGTGAACTGGTCGGCTGCGAATACCACATGCAGCGGCGCGCCGTCAGCCCGGACCTGGGCAACGCCATCGTCGACACCGTGGCCAAGGCGGCCCGCTACTACACCATCATGGGCCATGGCAGCTTCTCGCCGGGGAATGCCGACGGCGGCCTCACCACGCAGGAAGAAAAGTCGCTGGGCGCCTACGCCAAGAGCGGTTCCTCGCCCATCGTCGGCATTCTGAAACCGGGCGATCAGCCGGCCGGCGGCGGCCTGTACCTGCTCGACGTGGTGCCGGACGGCGAGCCGCGCTTCGGTTTCCCTAACGTGTCGGACAACGCGGAAATCGTCGAACTCATTTCCTGCGGCGCCCACATCACCTTGTTCACGACGGGCCGCGGCTCCGTGGTGGGCTCGGCGATTTCGCCCGTCATCAAGGTGTGCGCCAATCCGCAGACCTTCGAGCGCCTGGCCGACGACATGGATATCAACGCCGGCAAGATCCTCACGGGCGAGGCCACGCTGGAAGAAGTGGGTGCGGAGATCGTCGCCGCCGTGCTGAACGTGGCCAATGGAGCACTGAGCCGCTCGGAAGACCTGGGCCACCAGGAATTCGTGCTGACCTATAAACAATTCGAGGCGGTGGGGCCAGGCTGCTTCCCGCTGCGCGCAGCATGAGGGCCACGGCGATGGATGTCATGGATACCACGCGCCGCCGTACCCTGCCGCGCGGCGGCCTCTCGCTGCCCTGCATCGGCATGGGTTGCGCGCCGCTGGGCGGCCTGTACCAGCCGGTCAGCGACGCGCAGGCGCGCGCCACCCTCGATGGCGCCTGGGATGCCGGCGTGCGTTTCTTCGACACGGCGCCGTTCTACGGCTACACCCGGTCCGAACACCGTCTCGGCGCGGCGCTGCGCGGGCGGCCTCGCGATCATTTTGTTGTCAGCACCAAGGTGGGACGGCTGATGCGGCCCGACGCCTCCGTGCGCCCAGGCGATGACGGTTTTGCCGCGCCGCTGCCG
Organism: Janthinobacterium lividum; assembly: GCF_034424625.1. Lineage (NCBI taxonomy): Bacteria > Pseudomonadati > Pseudomonadota > Betaproteobacteria > Burkholderiales > Oxalobacteraceae > Janthinobacterium > Janthinobacterium lividum. Next base: position 1,707,563 of record NZ_CP139976.1, read on the forward strand.
TTCCGCCCCCATTACGACTACACGTATGACGGCGTGCTGCGTTCGCACGACGACAGCCTGCAGCGGCTGGGGCTCGATCGCATCGACATCCTGTTCGTGCACGATATCGGCAAGGCCACGCATGGCGAACGCGATCAGCACTACTGGCGCCAGCTGACGGATGGCGGCGGCTTTCGCGCCCTCGATGAACTGCGCGCCAGCGGCCAGGTGAAAGCCGTGGGCCTCGGTGTCAACGAATGCGAGATCGTGCTGCGCGCGATGGTGGAATTCGACCTCGATTGCACCCTGCTGGCCGGCCGCTACACCTTGCTGGAACAGGCCTCGCTGTCGCCATTGCTGGACGTCTGCGTGGAGCGCGGCAACGCCATCGTGATCGGCGGCCCGTTCAACTCGGGCGTGCTGGCCGGGAACGGCAAATTCAATTACGCCGATGCGCCGGCCGCGATACTCAAGAGCGTGGCGCGCCTGGACGCCGTCTGCCGTGACTTTGGCGTGCCTTTGCAAGCTGCCGCCCTGCAGTTTCCGCTCGCCCATCCCGCCGTCGCTTCCTGCATCCCGGGCGGCCAGGACCTGGCGCAGCTGCGGCAAAATCTGGACTGGTTCGCCACGCCGCTGCCTGACGCCCTGTGGCTGGCGCTGCGGGACGCGGACTTGCTCGATGCGCGCGCGCCGCTGCCTGCGGGAGTGGCCGCATGATGCGCATCGACGCCCACCAGCACTTCTGGCAGCTGGCCGCGCGTGCCGGCAGCTGGCCGCCGCCGTCCCTGGCCGCCATCCACCGCGATTTTGCGCCCGCCGACCTGGCGCCCCTGCTGGCTGCGCACGGCATCGCCGGCACAGTGCTGGTGCAGTCGCTGCCGTCCGAAGACGATACGCACTGGCTGCTGGCGCTCTCCGAAGAAAGCGGCTTTATCCGCGCCGTCGTGGGCTGGACGGAGCTGCGGGCGCTTGACGCGCCGGCCAATATCGCCCGCCTGGCGTCGCATGGCAAGCTCAAAGGCTTGCGTCCCATGCTGCAGGATCTCGATGACGATGCATGGATCGCCGATCCCGCGCTGGCGCCAGCTTTGAACGCCATGGTGGAACACGGTTTGCGGCTGGACGCGCTGGTGCTGCCGCGCCACCTGCCCGCACTGCGGCAATGCGCGCACGACTATCCGCGGCTTCCCATCGTGATCGACCATGCGGCCAAGCCGCCGATAGCCGATGCCGCCTTCGGCACCTGGCGCGAAGACATGGCGCAGCTGGCCGCGCTGCCGAACGTGCATTGCAAGCTGTCCGGGCTGGTGACGGAAGCGCGGCCCGGCTGGTGCGTGGACGATTTGCATCCCTATGCCGCACATGTGCTGCAAGTATTCGGCCCCCGGCGCGTGATTTGGGGCAGCGACTGGCCCGTGGTGGACCTGGCCGGCGGCTATGCGGCGTGGCTGGCCGCCAGCGAAGCGCTGCTGGCGCATCTGGGGCAAGCGGACAGGAACGATATCTTCGGCCTCAACGCACAGCGCTTTTACGGTATCAACGAGGAAACGCCATGAAAAGAATGGGCATGCTCATCGGCATCGCGCCGGAGCGTATCGCCGAATACAAAACCCTGCACGCCGTTGTCTGGCCGCAGGTGCTGGCCAAACTGGCAGCCGCGCATGTCAGCAATTATTCGATCTTCCTGCGCCAGCCGGAAAACCTGCTGTTCGGTTACTGGGAATACCACGGCGAGGACTTCGAAGCCGACATGGCGGCCATCGCCGACGACCCCGAAACGCAGCGCTGGTGGACCTTTTGCGCCCCGTGCCAGCAGCCGCTGGCCTCGCGCGCCGAAGGCGAGCACTGGGCGATGATGGAACAGGTTTTTCATATGGATTAGTCGTAGACCCCAAAGCGAAGACCGGGGTCAGACCCTGAGGGGCTGCCCCCGGCAGTTCAGGTGTTGGGGTAATAAATATAAAACAAAGGAGACAACATGACCGCCAGACTACAAGGCAAAATCGCCCTGCTCACCGCCGCCGGCCAGGGCATCGGCCGCGCCACGGCCGAAGCGTTCGTGCGCGAAGGCGCCACCGTGATCGCCACCGATATCAACCAGTCCCAGCTCGACGCGCTGAAGGAGGCGACTGGTTGCGCCATCCGCCGGCTCGACGTGACCGATGGCGCGGCGATCACCGCGCTGGCCGACGAGATCGGCTCCGTCGATATCCTGTTCAACTGCGCCGGCTTCGTCGACGGCGGCACCATCCTCGACTGCGACGATGCGGCCTGGGACCGGTCCTTCGACATCAACGCCCGCTCCATGTACCGGCTGATGCGCGCCGTGCTGCCCGGCATGCTGGCCAGGGGCGCCGGCTCCATCGTCAATATGTCGTCCGTGGCGTCCAGCGTGAAGGGCGCGCCGAACCGCTTTATCTACGGTACCTCGAAGGCGGCCGTGGTGGGCATGACGAAATCGGTGGCGGCGGACTTTGTCACGCGCGGCATCCGCTGCAATGCGATCTGCCCCGGCACCATCGAGTCGCCTTCGCTGAAGGAACGCATTGCCGCGCAGGCGGTAGCGACGGGCGTGAGCATCGATGAAGTGCAAGCCGCTTTCGTGGCACGCCAGCCGATGGGAAGAGTGGGCAGGGCAGAGGAAATCGCCGCCCTGGCCGTCTACCTGGCTTCCGATGAATCCGCCTTTACCACCGGCATGGTCCATGTGATCGACGGCGGCTGGTCAAATTAATCACTACAACGAGAGAACCCCATGAAACTGATGCGTTATGGCGCCAAGGGCGCTGAAAAACCTGCCTTGATCGATGCTGACGGCGCCGTGCGCGACCTCTCCGGCGTGCTGTCGGATATCACGGGCGCGACCCTGGGCAAGGATGGCCTGGCGACCCTGGCCGCCATCGATATCGCCAGCCTGCCGGTGGTGGACCATCCCGGCCGCATCGCGCCGCCGTGGAAAGGCGTGGGCAAATTTTTGTGCGTGGGCTTGAACTATGCCGACCATGCTGCCGAATCGGGCATGGCCGTGCCGTTTGAACCGGTGCTGTTCATGAAAGCCACCAGCGCCATCATCGGCGCCAACGATGCCGTGGTGATGCCGCAGGACTCGAAGAAAAGCGACTGGGAAGTGGAACTGGGCGTGGTGATCGGCACCACCGCCCGCTATGTGAGCGAAGCGGATGCGCTGTCGCACGTGGCCGGCTACTGCGTCGTCAATGACTTGTCCGAACGCGAGTATCAACTGGAGCGTGGCGGCCAGTGGGACAAGGGCAAGGGCTGCGATACCTTCGGCCCGATCGGCCCCTGGCTGGTGACGGCCGACGAAGTGGCGGACCCGCAAAACCTGGGCCTGTGGCTGGAAGTCAACGGCAAGCGTGTGCAGGACGGCAATACCAGGACGATGGTCTTCGGCGTGGCCAATCTGGTCAGCTATATCAGCCGCTTCATCACCCTGTACCCGGGCGACATCATCAGCACCGGCACGCCACCGGGCGTGGGCATGGGCCAGAAACCGTCGGCCGTGTACCTGAAGCCGGGCGACACCATGCGTCTGGGGATCAACGGCCTGGGGGAACAGCGGCAGACCGTGCATGCCTGGAATCCGCAGCTGATCGACGGTTAATGAAGTAGCAGACCGGCGTGCCGCCAAGGTGCTCAGACATCGGCGCGCCGGCCTATGGCAGTGGAGTGGAGGAGACACACCATGAATGAATCCGAAGAGATACTGGCGCTGAACAAGGTCAGCAAGCGCTTTCCCGGCGTGCTGGCGCTCGACAACGTCAGTTTCAGCCTGCGCAAGGGCGAGGCGCATGCGCTGTGCGGCGAAAACGGCGCCGGCAAGTCCACCCTGATGAAGGTGATGAGCGGCGTGTACCAGGCTGACGAGGGGGAACTGGTCTACAAGGGCAAGGTATGCAGTTTTGCCTGCAGCGTGGATGCGGAGGCGGCAGGCATCGCCATCATCCACCAGGAACTGAATTTGATCCCGCACCTGAGCGTGGCGGAGAATATTTTCCTCGCGCGCGAACCGGTGCGCGGCATTTTTATCGACCGCAAAAAAATGCGTGCCGACGCGCAGGCGCTTCTGGACCGTTTGAAGCTGCGCATCGACCCGCGCCAGCTGGTCAAGAACCTGTCGTGCGCGCAGCAGCAGATGGTGGAAATCGCCAAGGCCCTGTCGCTCAATACGGAAGTGCTGATCATGGACGAACCCACGTCGTCGCTGACGGAAAGCGAGACGGGCCAGCTGTTCGACATCATCAATGAACTCAAGCGCAATGGCGTGAGCGTGGTCTACATCTCGCACCGCCTGGAAGAGATGCAGCACATCATCGACAGGGTGACGGTGCTGCGCGACGGGAAATTCGTCTGCACCGACGATTTTGCCGCCACCACCCTGGATGCCATCGTGGCCAAGATGGTGGGCCGCACCCTCGATGAAAAATTTCCCGATCGCGTCTCGACGCCGACCGCTGACGTGCTGCTGCGCGTGACCGATTTGCACCGCAAGGATGTCTTCGGCCCGCTGAGCTTTGATTTGCGGCGCGGCGAGATCCTCGGCTTTTCCGGCCTGATGGGCGCGGGACGCACGGAAGTGGCGCGCGCCATCTTCGGCGCCGATCCCCTCACCGGCGGCGCGATCCACCTGGGCGACATGGCGGTGACGATCGCCAGCCCCATCGACGCCATCGGACACGGCATCGCCTACCTGTCGGAAGACCGCAAGAGCCACGGCCTGGCGATCCGCATGTCGGTGGCGGCCAATCTGACCCTGACGAATGTATCGGGGCTGGCGAACCGATTCGGCTTCATCGATTTCGCCAGGGAAGAAGCGGTGGCGCAGCAGTACATCGCGGCGCTGGGCATCAAGACGCCGACCTCGAAACAGATCGCGCGCAACCTCTCGGGCGGCAACCAGCAAAAGATCGTCATCAGCAAATGGCTGTACCGCGAATCGAAAATCATCTTCTTCGACGAACCCACGCGCGGCATCGACGTGGGGGCCAAGTTCGCCATCTACCAGCTGCTCGACAAGCTTGCGTCGGAAGGCATCGGCGTGGTGCTGATCACGTCCGAGCTGCCCGAGATTATGGGCATGACGGACCGGGTGGCCGTGTTCCATGAAGGGCGCATCAGCGGCATCGTCAATACGCGCGAGTCGTCGCAGGAAGAGATCATGCAACTGGCGTCGGGGCGCGTAGCCAGTCCCGCACCTGGCCAGGCGGCAGCCCATTAAAAACAGAAAGCTTAAAAAAATGAATAAAGAACTGATACAAAAATTCGCCGCGCTGGGCAGCCTGTCGCTGTTGCTGCTGGTGTTTTCCCTGACCAGCAACGCCTTTTTCTCCGTCAGCAACGGCATGAGCGTGGCCTTGCAGGTGACGTCGATCGCCTACCTGGGCATTGCCGCCACCTGCGTCATCATCACGGGCGGCATCGACCTGAGTTCCGGCTCCGTGCTGGCGCTGGCCGGCGTGGCCGCCGCGCTGCTCGTCAAGAGCGGCGTGCCCGTGCCGGTCGCCATGCTGGGCGGCGTCGTGGTGGGCGCCATGTGCGGCGCCGTCAACGGCTTTTGCATCACGCAATTGAAACTGCCTCCTTTCATCGCCACCCTGGGCATGATGCTGATCGCCCGTGGCCTGGCGCTGCAGGTGACGGGCGCGCGCGCCATTTCCGGCCTGGGCGACTCGTTCGGCGAACTGGGCAACGGCGTGCTGTGGCGCATCGAGCGCGACACGGGAGGCACCTTTCCCGAAGTCGTCTTCCCTGGCATTCCGTATCCGGTGGTGCTGATGGTGGTGATCGCCGTGGCCGTGTCCATCATGCTCAGCCGCACCACCTTTGGCCGGCATATCTATGCCGTCGGTTCGAATGCGGAAGCGGCGCGCCTGTCTGGCGTGAAGGTGGGGCGCGTGACCCTGCTGGTGTACACCTTGTCCGGCGCCCTGTCGGGCCTGACGGGCTGCGTGCTGATGTCGCGCCTGGTGACAGCGCAGCCGAACGAGGGTGTGATGTACGAACTCGATGCGATCGCCAGCGCCGTGATCGGCGGCGCCTCGCTGATCGGCGGCATCGGCACCATTTCCGGCACCGTCATCGGCTCCTTCGTCATCGGCATCCTGCGCAATGGCTTGAACATGAACGGGGTATCGAGCTTTATCCAGCAAATCATTATCGGACTGGTCATCTTGCTGACCGTCTGGATCGATCAGAAGCGCAACCGCGCCTGAGGCAGTGCAGCAACGCAGTCTTACCTATAAATCTATAATTAAATGAGGACGACAATGAAAACCATCCAAGCCTTCAACACCATCCTGTTCGGTCTGTCGACCGCAGTATTTGCCCTGAGCTCCAGCGCCGCCTTCGCCGCCCCGGGCGAAATCGCCGTGATCGTCAAGACGACCAATTCCAACTACTGGCAAAACGTCAAGAAGGGCGCCACGGCCAGCGCCGCCGATGCCAAGGGCTACAGCCTGACCTTCCAGGGTCCGGCCTCGGAATCGGCCATCGCCGACCAGGTCAGCATGGTGGAAAATGCCGTCACGCGCAAAGTGGCCGGCATCGTGCTGGCCGCGTCCGACCCGGACGCGCTGGTGCCGGCCCTGAAGAAGGCGTGGGAAGCGAAGATTCCCGTGGTGCTGATCGATTCGCTGGTGGCCGACAGCGGCAAGCGCTATTACCAGTCCTTCCTCTCGACCGACAATGAAGCGGCCGGCGAGCAAAGCGCCAAGGCCCTCATTTCGCAGGTCGGCAAGACGGGCAAGATCGCCGTGATGTCGTATGTGGCGGGCGCCGGTTCCGAAACGGGCAGGGTGGGCGGCTTCAAGCGCTATATCGAAAAGAACTCGCAGCTGCAGATCGTCGGCACGTATTACTCGCAGTCGCAGATGGCCACGGCGCTGAACCAGACGACCGACGTGCTGGCCTCGAATCCGGACTTGAAGGGCATCTTCGGCGCCAATGAACCGACGGCCGTGGGCATGGGCCGCGCCATCGCGCAGGCGGGCAAGGCCGGCAAGGTGATCGCCGTGGGCTTCGACGGCAATGAAGACCTGAAAAACTTCGTCAAGGACGGCACCCTGTATGCGACCGCCGTGCAAGGCTCGTACTCGATGGGCGCGCTGGGCGTGAAAACCCTCGTCAGCCTGATCGAAGGCAAGAAGGTCGCGCCGTTCGTCAACACGGGCGTGGTGATCGTCACCAAGGCCAATGTCGAACTGCCGGAAGCGAAGAACGTGTTGTACTGATTTTTCACGTCTTCAGATCCTCAGATCGTCAGGCGCTGGCGCAACTCCTGCAGCAGGGTGCCCGTCTTCGGCGTCAACTGGCGCGCCAGCGGCCATGCCAGATACAACGGCAGGCCTGGCGTGGCCAGCTGCGGCAGCACGGCGACGATGGCGCCTGACGCCAGGTGTTCTTCCACCAGCCACGTGGCCAGCTGCGCCACGCCCAGGCCCGCCAGCACGGCGGCGGTGCGCGCCTCGGCGTCGCCCACCGTCATGCGCGGCGCGGCCACGCGGTATTCCAGCTGGCCGCCCTTGTCCTCATCCGGGAACAGCCACGGCATGGGCGAACCGTCGCCACGGCCATAGGCGATGCAGTCGTGCCGCTCCAGTTCTCCGATGGCGGCGGGCGTGCCGCGTCGCGCCAGGTAGGCGGGCGCCGCGCACAGGATCAGGCGTTCCGCTCCCAGCTGCATCTGGCCCAGCGCGGCGGGCCAGTGCGATGGCGTGCCGATGCGCACGGCGATATCGATGCGCTCTTCGAACAGGTCGACGAAGCGGTCGCTGAAGGCGATCGATGGCTGCAGCCCGGGATACTGCGCGCACAGGGCCAGCAGCGCCGGCATGACGCGCAGGCGGCCGTACGAGGCGGGCACGCCGATGCGCACCTTGCCCGCCAGTTCCGTCGCGTGTTCGGCCAGGATGTCTTCCGCATCGGCCAGTTCCTGCAGCACGCGCTTGCAGGTGGCGTAGTAGGCGCGGCCCGCCTCGCTCAATTTCAGGCGGCGCGTGCTGCGCTCGAACAGGATCACGCCCAGCCGCTCCTCCAGCCGCGCCACGCTCTTGCTGACGGCTGAACTGCTCAGGTGCAGGTGCTCGGCCGCCCTCGTAAAGCTGCCAGCATCCGCGGTGGCGAGAAAGGGCGTGATGCCCTTCAAATGTTCCGATGAAAACATGATTGAGGAATTTTATTCACGAATAGGGTGAAATACTATCGCGGATAAGAATTTCTGTCCGATATATCATGGTTTTTTTTACACAGGCATGGGAGTACGCATGAACAAGCACGCATTGATTATCGGCGCCAGCGGCGTTATCGGCAGCAGCCTGGCCACGCATTTGCTGGCGCAGGGCTGGCAGGTGACGGGCGTCTCGCGCGGCCGCACGCCAGTCCCCGCAGGCTGCGCATGCTTGCCGCTCGATGCCACGGATGGCGCGGCGGTCAGCGCCGCCCTGGCGGGCTTTGACGCCAGCCACGTCTTTTTCACGGCCTGGGCACGCCAGGCAAACGAGCAGGAAAACATCCGCGTCAATGGCGCCATGGTGGCCAATGTGCTGGCTGCCCTGGGCCCCACTGGCCACTTGCGCCATGCGGCGCTGGTGACGGGTCTCAAGCATTACCTGGGACCGTTCGATGCCTATGGCAAGGGCAGCGTTCCCGTCACGCCGTTCCGTGAAGAGCAGGGCCGCCAGGATGTTGACAATTTTTACTATGAGCAGGAAGACCGGCTGTTCGACGCGGCCGCGCAGTACGGTTTTACGTGGAGCGTGCACCGCCCGCACACCATCATCGGCTACGCGCTGGGCAATGCCATGAACATGGGATTAACTTTGGCCGTGTATGCCAGCCTGTGCAAGGCCGGCGGCCAGCCTTTCGTCTTTCCCGGTTCAAGCGCCCAATGGCACGGCTTGTCCGACATGACGGACGCGGGCCAGATCGCGCGCCACCTGGCATGGGCGGCCGACAGCCCCGCCGCGCGCAACGAGGACTTCAATATCGTCAATGGCGACGTGTTCCGCTGGAAGTGGCTGTGGCCGCGCCTGGCCGCCTACTTTGGCGTCGAGGCGGCGGACTTGCCCGGGACGATGGCGCCGCTGGCCGGGCGCATGCAGGACGGGCCCGCGCAGTGGCGCGCCATCGCGCAGCAGCACGGCCTGGTGGAAGCCGACATCAGCCGCCTCGCTTCCTGGTGGCATACGGATGCCGACCTGGGACGGCCGATGGAAGTGATGACGGACATGGGCAAGAGCCGCAAGGCGGGTTTTCTCGATTACCAGGATACGCAGGATGCCTTCATCGCCCTGTTCGAGCGCCTGAAGGCGGAGCGCGTCATTCCGCGCTGACCTGCTCCGCTGCGGCCGGTGGCGCGGCTGCCGCTGCCGCCGCATTACTCTTGTGCTGCTGCGCCCGCTGCCACTCAAGCCCCGGGCGGTCGACGCGAAATTGCAGCAGCCGTCCCTGCACCACTTCCGTCACGTACGCCGTGCGGCCATCGGGGCCGCCGAAGGTGATGTTGCTGGGCTTGGCGCCGGGCACGCTGATCTCGCGCAGGATGCGTCCCTGTGGCGACAGTTTCACCACGCTGCCCTTGCCGTAGCGCGTCACGTACAGGTTGCCGTCGACATCCACGCGCATGCCATCCATGCCGAAATCGTCGAACTTGATCAGCAGGCGCTTGCCGCTCAGGCTGCCGTCCGCGCCGATGTCATACATCCAGATGTTGCGCTGCACACTTTCATTTACATACAAGATCTTGCCGTCGGGGCTGACTTCGATGCCATTGGCCGTACCCATGGTGTCGAGCGCCAGGGTCACCGTGCCATCGGCCGCGATGCGCCACACGCGGCCCGTGTTTTCTTTCCAGTTCGGGTCGCTCGCATACAGCACGTCGTCCTGCGTGATGGCGATATCGTTCGGCTGCGTCATGCGCGGCTCGCGCGCGTGGATGGTCAGCGCGCGCGTGGCCGGATCGACCAGGTAGATCGTGTGTTCCATGTAGTCGGCCAGGTACATCTGCCCACGGCTGCCGAAGCGGATGCCGTTGGCGATGCTGGTGCCGGGCAGGCTCAGGTACACCTCGCCCATGCCGCCGGGGCTGACCTTGCCGATAGTCTGCTGGCGCGCAAAGTTGACGGCATAGATATTGCCATCCGCATCCACGGCCGGGCCTTCGATGCCCTTGGTGAAGGAATGCGGGGCCGTCAAGGTGGTGGCGAGGAACAGCGTTTCGTGCGCGGGGGGACTGGCACAGGCGGACAGGTTGGCCAGCGCGGCGGCCAGCACGGCCGTGCGCAGCGACGGCAGGGCGTATCGGGAATGGGGCATCGAGTGTTCTCTGTATGGCAAAGGTGGCGTATGTTACCCGACGCGCGCCAGCCGGGGCGCCATTCTAAGCCTCACCTCAGGCCGCTACCACGACGAGGTCGGGGAAGTTAGCCTGCCAGCCGTCCCATTCGTCTTGCAGATGGGCGTGCATGCCGGCCCGGTCTTGCGCCTGATCAAAGGTGTCCGCGCTGGCCAGCAGGAAGTGGGCGATGGCGCGCAGGGTGGCCGGGTCGGCCTGTATGGTGACGTCGGAACAGCGTTTGGGGCGTTCTGCGGCTTCGTCCTGCAGATAGCAGTGCAGCGATAAATGTGTGGTCATGGGTATCAATTGTTGATGTAGGCGCCCAGCATGGCGTGTGCGTTCAGTACGGCGCGGGCGGCGTCCAGTTCCTCGTTCGATAAAAACCAGTGGATCCGCCCATGCTTCTCTTCGCTGCGGCCATGGGCTTGCATGCTCTGGCGCAATGCCTGCAGTCTTGGCGGCGGCAGCGCAGCCAGTTTTCCGTGGTTGAAGATATTGACGGGATATACATCGCGCAGGTGCGAAGCTTGCAACCCGCGTCGCTTGATGGCGGCCCAGTTATTTGCGGGGCAAGGAGTGCCAAAGGTCATCGGATGGGCTGCATCGAGCTGCCGGTAGCCGCGTGCGTAGCCGGTGCCGTAGCCCAGGGTTTCACTATAGCCGTACACATACTCGCAATGATCCAGCAAGCCGGGTATGCTTGCCGCGCCGTCGAACAGCTGTTGCAACGGCAGCTTGCTGGCGCGCATCGCTAGCAGCAGCGAAACTGTCGGCTCATACACGGCGAGCGCGTCGCAGTTCGTGACCTCGTCGGCCTCGTCGGGCGGCAAGATCCGAGGTGAAAACAACTCGATGCTGCTGGTATCGGGCGCCAACAGGGTTTTCTCGTAGTTTCGCTGCGAAAACTTGACGACCTTGCCGCTCTTGCTGCCGTAGCGCTCGACGGGTTCGCCGATGTGCGCGAACCAGGCGAACAGCTGCGCGCTGGCCGCGGCGGGAATGAAGGGACTATCCTTGGTGAATTCGCCGACGAGGAAATGGTATTGGTCCATAGGGCAATGCGGGGGGAGGGTATCGAAGCACATATTTTTGCACGGGATGCCAAACGCTGCCAATGCGTGCGTGCGGACCCTCCCTTGAGACGAACTGATGCGTATGTATTTGATTTAAATGAAATTCGGGCCGCATTGCGGTTAGACTAAGTCTGGCTATACTGCAATGACAGCCGTGGTTCTTGTTCTCGGCGGCGCTGGCAATCCCACGGAGACCTCATGTCTTATGCGAATCCCACCACCCATAACGGGTTCCTGATCTCGGCCTACGCTTGCGAACTGCCCGAGGGGTGCTGGCAGGGACAGTTGGTGCTGAGCAAGTGCGGCTTTGAAGATGTCAGGCAAGCCAATCTGGAAAATCGTGAGACGCAGCACGAAGCGGAGCAATCTGCCTTGGCCATGGGCTGGCAGCTGGCCAATTACGTGCTACCCCTGCGCACTGTTGACGATAAGTAATCTAATGCTTTCATTTGGTAAGGGAAATAGAGTATCGTGTTCGGATAGAAAGCAATACACCGTATGCAGCAATAGAGCTGGCGTGCGCGGCGATGTCTGAGTGAACGCCGCGGAGCGAAGAGTTGTCCTTGAGGCCGGCCCCCACAGGCCGTACACCGTCACCATGCACTACACAGCACTCTCGCCGGATCCTGAGGATGCGTCCGCCCAGCAGTTGCCCCCCCCCGAGCACAATCTGCATGCCTTGCATAGCCGCGAAGTCAAGCTGCTGCGGGAGACGATCAATCAATTGTTGATCATGGCCAAGATGCAGGTGCAGGAAAAGGATAAATCCGACGCCTTCGGCCTGCTGATCATGCAGTTGCGCGAAGCCAATCAAAACCTCGTGCTGGCAACGTTTGGCGCGCAGGACATGCAAGCGTCCGCCGAGGCGACGACCTTGCGCCAGACGGAATTCCTGGCCATGCTCGCGCATGAGTTGCGCAATCCCCTCCAGCCACTGGCGATGGCCAATGACTTGCTGGCCAAGAAGGTCGACCTCGATCCCCAACTGGCGCACGTGCATGGCGTGATCGGCCGCCAGGTGGCGCACATGGCGCGGCTGATCGACGACTTGCTCGATGCTTCGCGCGTCAGCAGCGGGAAGATTACCTTGCAGCTGGCGCCCATCCTGCTGAGCGACATCCTCGCCAGCGCCATGGAAGTTGGCCAGGCCAGCATCAGCCAACGCCAGCAAGTGCTGAGCGTGAGCCTGCCGGACGAACCGCTGGTGATCGAAGGGGACCTGGTACGTCTGACACAGGTATTTGCCAACTTGCTCATCAATGCCAGCAAATTCACGCACGAGTTTGGCCACATCGACATCGTCGTCAGGCGCCACGATAATCTGGTGGAAATTGCCGTCACCGACGATGGCGCCGGTATCGCCCTCGATATCCAGCCCTTCATTTTTGACCTGTTTACGCAGGGATTCCGCTCGCTGGAACGGGCGCAGGGCGGCCTGGGTATCGGCCTGTCGCTGGTGCGGATAATTACCCAGCTGCATGGGGGAACCGTGGATGTGTTCAGTGCCGGGGTCGGCTTCGGCAGCCAGTTTGTCTTGCAGCTGCCCCTGTCGTCGCTGGCGCCGCCGTCGCAGGACTTGCAAGTGGAGCATGCGGCGCATGCATCGCCACGCCGCATATTGTTGATCGAGGATAATACCGATGCGGCGGAACTGTTGGCGCTGCTGCTGACGCAGGATGGCCACCATGTCGACGTGCGCAATGACGGTCCCAGTGGCTTGCGCGCCGCGCTCGATGCACCCTACGATGTGATCGTATGCGATATCGGCTTGCCGGGCATGGATGGCTTTCAAGTCATCAGTTCTGCACGCGCGGCCTTGCCGCCGCCGCTGCCGTGCTTTGTCGCCGCGTCCGGATACAGCCAGCTTGGCGAGTTCGACCGTGCTGGCCAGGCAGGGTTTGACCATTACCTGGTAAAACCCATCAATATCGACGCCTTGTCGAAAATAATCACGGCAAAGGTTACCCGCTGACGGGCGAAGGAGTCCTGATGCTTTTTTTTAACATGGTCCATGCACCGAAAACCGCAGAGAAAAGATCCGATTATGGCCACAGTCCATGAACAGCGGCAGCGCAGGATAGAGCACGCGCTGTTACGCGACCCAGGTGCGGTGGTAGACGTCAGTATTCGCCTTTGGGAGCAGCTGGCCACTGAGTTGAATCAGATCATTGGTGAGCGGGGCGTGGAGTCGATGTATGCCCGCAGCCTGCACCAGAGTCAGAAACAGTTCAACTGGCTGACGCCCCATCCGCCGCAAGCGCTGGAAGCTGCCATGAGAGCCTTGCGCGCCAGCTTGCAGGGACAGGCAGAGACCGCCGCCTGCGCGGCGAGCACGGCGATGATGATGCACTTCATCAACACCCTTATTTTATTAATTGGCGAACTCTTAACGAATAGCATCCTCCTCAAGGCCTGGGGTGATGACGTTGTGAATAATGCTGGAACGGAGCCGAACGAATGAACAAAGTCACCATCCAACGCCTGGCCACTGGCGTGCCGGGGCTGGACGAACTGCTGGGCGGCGGAATACCGGAGTTTTCCTTCAATCTGGTAGCGGGCACGCCCGGCAGCGGCAAGACGACGCTGGCGCACCAGATCATGTTTTCCCTCGCCGCGCCGGAGCGCAAGGCGCTGTTTTTCACGGTACTGGGCGAACCACCGCTGAAGATGCTGCGCTATCAGCAGCAGTTTCCTTTCTTCGACGTGGACAAGATCAACCAGTCGATCAAGTTCGTCAATCTGTCGGCTGACTTGCTGGAGGGCGATTTCGACCGCGTGCTGGCGCGCATCGCCGAAGAGGTCGAGGCGTTCTCGCCCAGCCTCGTCTTCGTCGACTCCTTCCGCTCCGTGGTGCAGTCGGCAAAGTCCATGGACACGGGCGCTGCCGGCCTGCAGAATTTTGTGCAGCAGCTGGGCGCGCAAATGACCAGCTGGCTGGCCACGACTTTCCTGATCGGCGAATACCTGGCACCCGAGGCTGAGTCCAGCGCCGTGTTCACGGTCGCCGATGGCATCCTGTGGCTGTCGCAGCTCGTGCACCGCGACGCCATGGTGCGCAAGATCCAGGTGGTCAAGATGCGCGGCCAGTCACAAAGCCTGGGCGCGCATACCTTCCGCATCAATGACGATGGCGTGGAAATCTTTTCCCGCGCCGTGCTGAAGGCCAGTGGCACGGGAAAGGTCAGCATTTCCGGTAATGAGCGCCTGTCGCTGGGCGTGCCGGAGCTCGACCAGATGATGGGGGGCGGCTTGCCGGCCGGCTATTCGCTGCTGCTGGTGGGACCGTCAGGTTCCGGCAAGACCGTGCTGGCCACCCAATTTCTCGCGGAAGGCGTGCGCTGCGGCGAGCCCGGCGTGATCGCCGCCTTCGAGAAAAGCCCGAACCAGCTGCTCAGCCATCAGCTGAATGCCCTCGTCGATTCCGGCCAGATCGGCGTGATCAACACGCGTACGCTCGACCTGTCGCTCGATGAAATCCTGCACGACCTGCTGAGCATGATCACGCGCATGAGGGCCAAGCGCGTGGTCATCGACTCGCTATCCGGCTTTGAAATGGCGCTGGCGTCCATGTTCCGCGAGGATTTCCGCGAATCGCTGTATCGCCTAGTGGCGGCCTTGACGGACATGGGCGTGTCCGTGCTGATGACGGCCGAGCTGGAAGACCAGTACACCATGCTGCGATTCAGTTCCTATGGCAACGCTTTCCTGGCCGACGCCATCGTCATGCAGCGCTACATCGAACTCGAAGGCCAGTTCAAGCGCGTCGTATCGGTGGTGAAGGTGCGCGGAAGCGGCCACAGCAAGGATATCCGCTTCTACGATATCGACGCCGAGGGCATGAAGATCGGTGCGACTCTCAGCCAGTACCAGGGCATCCTGTCGGGCGAGCCTTACCGGGCCTAGGTGCGCGCTGTTGGTGACAGCTGAGTTGAGGCGTATGATGGAAGTGCGGCCATGCTGGCGGTGATGGCTGTACGCAGAGCAGACGAATGCTGCGTCTGCTGTGTTTCCGAGCCGATCAAGAGGAGATATGATGGACAAACCCGAATTCATCCTGGCCGCGAAAGCCATGGAAACGCTGGAGATGTATCAGACCTTCTATGGCCATTCGCAGGAATACCAGGCGCACCAGCAGGAAGTATTGAAACTGCTGCGCCACAAGGGCGCCTCGCTGCTCGTTTCCGAGCATGGCCCGGCGAAGTTTTTGCTGGCGTTTGCCGATGCGCTGGAAGCGGCCAGCTTGCCGGGGGAGTATGTGCCGTTGAGCCGGCGGTAGGGTAGGCTGCTGCTGCTGCTGCTGCTGCTGCTGCTGCTGCGTCATGTGCCTGGCCTTGGTTTTACCAACGCCAGGCAGCGTTCAGGCTAGCAGATCGCTCCAGACGTCCCTTTTCCCGTACGCAGGTCCAGTCCGAAATAGCATTCGTATTCTGCCCCTTTTGTATGAACACAGGCAATATCTCCCCTGCACCGCTCCCGGTAGTCCGCCGAAAAACTGCATGCCTGCTCCTGTTTCACATCGGGGCCAATCTGGGTAAACAGTTCCCTTGCCAATTCCCCTATGACCATGATTGCCACTTTCCGGTCGTTTCGCGTGGGCGGTAGCATTTCGGACAACATTCCACCATAGATCTGATAGTCACCCCGCATGGGCCGGGGTTCGCCAGTCCATACCGGCTGCTTGGCAGCGGCTTGCGACGGTGAGAATAGAACGAGCGCCATGGCGCAGCATGCAAGGTGAATATTCATCAGTGTTCTCTGATTTCAAGCTGAAGATGGTCGTCGTGCCCTTTCAGAGACCGGACGGGCCCACCGGCTATCATCTTTTGCACCTCGCCATCGTTAAAGAATACCGTGGTGGCCATTGGGTGCTGCAGAAACAGGCGTATCAATTTGATGGTGGCGTTCCGGTCATGCACGTCATCAAAGCGCGACACGCGTGCGGACTGGCCTTCCAGCTTGTCCTTCCGCATGGGGCGTAAATCCATTTCAATGCCCTTTCGGTGGCTGACATGCTTGTCGTACCCTAACCCTCCGGCGATACTGATATTGCCGATGTCAAATTTCCCATCATCAATGGCCTGCCATTCACGTGCGATGTAAAAGATTAGGGATAGCATGCTGGGGTACGCATACTGGGCCAGATGACCAGAGCTTGGCATGTGGTGCAGATTGCCATAGACGTAGTAGCCTGCACCTTCCGAAGCCTGGGGCAGGATGAAGAAGCCGCGCTTATCCCTGGACTGAACTTCAAGCATGGTCAACTCCGCTAGGCGAAACGGTGGGAGAGCTGGCATTGTTTCGCATTCCGTTCAATATGGGATTGCTCTACCGCAAACAATTGCGAACTGGCGCTGGGGGCAGCGATGCCATAGCCGAGAGGACACGTTGCGCAGCAAGTGTGGCAGTAACTTTTTTATATCTTGCTTGTTACGATGTGTGAGTATGTTGCTACCTATTTGGTGCACACTTTGCCGGATATCAAACCGGGAGTGTATCCATGATCAGGTCACGCAGCTTGCCGCCACGATTGCTGGGAGCTGGCTTCCGTGGTTTTTCCTTGCTGCCGCTGGCTATCTCATTTGTCGTGCTGGTGTGCCTGTCGCTCCTGGCGATCCAGTTATGGATGACCTTGCGCGCACGGGAAGTGCAGCTGAATGAAGCGGCCCGTGAAAGCGCCAACCTGGCGCAATCCGTTGCACAGCATGCCTATGACACCATCAAGGAGGCCGATACGGTGCTGGTCGGACTGGTGGAGCGGGTGGAGACAGACGGCGTGTCCGAGCTTGAACTGGCCCGTATCCATAAATTGCTGGTCACCCGTGTTGCCGAGCTGCCGCAGCTGCATGGCATCTTCATCTACGCCAAGGATGGCAGCTGGCTGGTGAACTCCCAGAAAGCGCTGTTGAGCAATCTGAATAATTCCGATCGAGATTATTTCAATTACCATCTAACGCATGAGGATCGGGGACCCTATGTCGGACCTCCCGTGCGCAGCAAATCGACGGGACACTGGATAGTCACGGTGTCGCGGCGGATCAATATGCCTGATGGAAGTTTCGGCGGGGTGGTGCTGGCGACCCTCAATATGAATTATTTCAGGCTGTTTTATGAACGTTTTTCGATAGGGGAAAAGGGCGCCATCTTCATCGCAAATGGAGCGGGTATTCTTTTATTGCGCAGGCCATTCGATGAAAGTTTGCTGGGGCGCGATATTTCACAATTCCCCGTGTTTCATGATTATTTACCCAAAAGTCCCGTTGGCACTGCCGTGATCAAGTCGGGAGTCGATGGCGTGACGCGCATCAATAGCTACCGAAGAATCGAGGAGTACCCGCTGGTGGTCTCTGCCGCCTTGTCACAGGATGAGGTGCTTGCCGAATGGCGTCTCGATACGATTTTACAGAACGCGGTGGGCGGCGTATTGGTACTGCTGATTGCCTTCATCGGATACCGCGTGGTGCGGCAAATCGATTTGCGGGTCAAGAGCGAGGCGGGACTGCTCGCGGCGCGCAATGAGCTGGAATTGATCAATGAAACCCTGGCCCGTCTTGCCAGCCAGGATGGGCTGACGGGGTTGGCAAACCGGCGCCACTTCGATCAGTCGCTGCTTGCCGAGTTCAGCCGTGCGCAGCGTGAAAAAAGCGTTCTGGGACTGGTCTTGATCGATGTCGACTTCTTCAAACAATACAACGATATCTATGGCCATGTGGCCGGCGACGAGTGCCTGCGAAAAATTGGCAAAGTGGTGGCCTACAGCATGCGCAGACCGGGCGACCTTGCAGCGCGCTATGGTGGCGAGGAACTGGTCATTTTATTGCCCGGTACGGATCTGCCGGGCGCGTTGGCGGTGGCGGAAGGCGTTCGCGATGCCGTGCAATCGCTGGGCATCGAGCATCGGGGCAATCCCCTTGGCGTGGTGACGGCCAGCGTCGGCGTGGCGGCTTTCATGCCGACACACCTGGAAAACCAGGCGGTCGAGCTGGTTGAACTCGCTGACAAGGCCTTGTACAAGGCCAAGGCATCCGGCAGAAATCAGGTCTGTTATGCATCGTCTCGCGAACCTGCCGAACAGGCCACGACGGCTTTTGCGTTTCGATAGCAATTTTTGAAGACGCAGCAGGGCCGGTGCCGGCTTTGCGCTGTGTCCAGGGCGGCGCGTGCGCCAGTCTGATCCATGTACAATCGGCAACATACGGATCGACGTATCCGCTCCTTCCCTGCGGAGTACGCTTGAGCGTGACACAAATATTGCAAACCTGGCTGCTGGCCTGGCGGGAAGCCTTCATGTGCGTTGGCCTGGGACTGCGCGATGCGCGTCATGCGGGGCTGTGGTGGCGCTCCGCGCTGTGGTGCATGGCGGTCGTGGCTCTGTGGCTGGGACTGTATGGCTACTTCGGCCGCTTCTTTGTCGAGCTGAGCGCCATGCTGGCGCTGGTGTCGGTTACCGGATTGCTGGGGCTGGGCGTGATGGATGGCGTCGGGACACTGGCCAACGGGCCTGCCACGCTTTCGCAGATGGGCAATATCGCCGGTGGCCTGGGCAGCGCCGCCAAGGCCCTGCTGTCGATCGGCCAGATCGCCCTGGTCTTGCTGGCGCTGGCTGCCTTTTTCTATGGGATGGTTTTTATCGTCGGCGCCATCGGCACGGCGCGCTTGCCGCTGCGCTGGTTGTTGCTGGAGCGCGCCAAGGCTGTGGCGGCGCGCCGCTATGTCGCGTGGCAGGCACCGGCCGGCCTGGAGCGGTCCGCCGCGCCCCCCGCCTGGCGGCGGCGTCTGCTGCTGTTGCTTTCCCTGCTGATCCCCGTGTGGGCCATGTGCGTGCTGATCTCGTACTTGCTGGCCTGGAATGTCCAGATGGTCTACGGCGCGGCAGCTGAAGATGTGCTCGGCGCGGAACAGCAAGCGGCGTTGCGCAGCGAACAGCGTCCGGTGATTTTTGCCCTGGGCCTGCTGTTGTGCTTGCTGATGCTCGTACCGGTCCTCAATTTATTGTTGCCAGCCGTGCTGTGCACCAGCGTTTGCCATTTGCAGCGCCGCGGCTGGCGCGCAACGAACGCATCAATCAACGTGGAGTGAACAAGGAGTGAACATGAGTGAACACGCAAGACGCGACACCCTGGAGCGCGCGATTGAAATCGCCGCCGCCACCCATGCCGGCCAGACGGACAAGGGCGGCGCGCCGTACATTCTCCACCCCTTGCGCGTCATGCTGCGCGTCGCCCCCGGCGCCCAGCAGATTGTCGCCGTGCTGCATGATGTGGTGGAAGACAGCGACGGCAAAGTCACCTTTGACGACCTGGCACGCGAAGGGTTCTCGCAGGAAGTCATCGACGGCGTGCGCGCCGTGACCAAGATCGAAGGCGAGTCCTACGATGCGTTCATCGCCCGCGCAGCATTGAACCCCGTCGGCAAGGCCGTCAAGCTGGCTGATCTGGCAGAGAATAGCGACTTGTCGAGGATAGAGAATCCGACGCAGAAGGATTTGGAGCGGGTGGCAAAGTATCGGAGGGCTATTCAGCAACTCATATCGCAGCAATGATTCTTTCATGCCGAGAGCGTATCCGAGTGGCTCTGGCCCCCGAGATCACGGGGTACGGGCAAGAGCCTTGCGGATGGCCTGCTCGACGGGACGGTCTATCAGCGCCAGGACGATGACCACGACAGCGGTAACAATCAGTCCCTCCAGTAAAGCTGGATCAGGGAAAAGTTGCTGATTGGCGATAGGAGCGGGCACTGTTGCACGCTTCCAGACAAGCAGCACCAGGGCGGCGCCAGCGGCGAGCAGCATGGCCGGTCGACGATGGTGCAAGCGGGCGATTTGCCCCATCAGCAGCAGCGCGATACCCCACGCAAAAGGATAGAAGCCGTGATCGAACAAGATCATGCGTTCATCATAGTATGCGCCGGTGTACCAGGCAAAACGGGAGAAGCCGAAAAGACCATAAGCGACGAGGGCCACCGCCAGCACAAGGAAACTGGAGGAAAGCAGGCGAGCAATTTTCATGGTTGGGATTTCTTTGCCAATGCTTCGAGATCGCGTTCGGCCAGATGGCGCTTCTGCTTGGTGACTTGGATAATCTTGCCTTTGCTGAAGATAACTCGCTGGCCATGCCTGTAATCCTGCTCGCTATTTTTTTCGCCGCCGCCATTGATGTTCGGGTTGGCCTGGTCGGCGTGACCGATAACAACGGACGCGGACGTGAGTCTAGATTTTTAGTATTAGTAAATATGGCATATTTATTAATTGCATTAGCGTTATGCTGGTGCTCGGGTATGGCTGGTTTTAATTCTGGGGGGGAGCCGCCGCGCTGCAGCGCATTAGGCGTCTTGAAAGTTTTGCTGGCAAAGTGCAGACAATTAACCGGCCAAGAGCGGATGTGGAATAAGCTTGCGCTGCTTCTTGCATTCCGTTACGGGCCAGAATACAAGTTGTTTAATTCAGGGCGTGCAGTCGCCTATTTCTAAATATGGAATCAATCACAGTGATGGCAAAAAAGTGGAAGAACCAAGAGGTGCGAAGCTACAATGGCCTCGTGTGCACCAACGGTGATATCTACGAAGTGCACGAAACCTGGATGGCCAAAGTACATGAAGAACAGGAGCTTGGCAGTTGGCTCAATGTCGCGATTCTGGCACAAGAAGAGCTGTATGGTGGACAGTACATAGTCAAGTGCGGAGAGGCTATGGAACACGGCTCAATCGGCGTAGTCGTTTTGGAATCGCTGCAAAATCATGAACCTGTTTGGACGTTTGTTTCGGATCAATCCAATCCATTTGATCAAATAACAATCAAGGCTGGCTGGGTTGTGGTGCTGTCAACGTCAGGTGCCGTATTTCGGTTTGGTACTCCAATAAGGGAGGCAAGGCTTCTGCTTGCGAGTCCTTCGACCCATGGCGCTAAGGACGGGAATTTGTAAAGTGAACGCTGCGCCTCCGCTCTCTGGCCGCACGGGTTCCGTAGTGCAGACTCAAGCCGGCGATGTAGTGGCAAGCGATAATTGGCTGCTGGATTTAAGCCCTCGATCTTTTAATCTCTGGGCCCGCTGGCTCAACTACAAGTCAGGTTGCGACATGGAGCATTCGTTTTCACGCTTGATAATTGCGGCTGGTGTGGCTTGTTTAGTCATGGGCATGGCCGCTATTCAACAAATGCGGCTGAATCGTCCCACCGGTAAAGTAAAATATTTTCTGCTTAAATTAGCGGTGTTAGTCTGGCTGGTGAGTGGACTATTTGTCGGAACGCTCTACAGTCACGGAGTCGATGTGGCGTGGTACATTTTTGGTGTCGCCGTTAGCCTGGCCGGATGTGTCGTTGCAGGCATTGTGGTGTTTGCCTGGCCGTTTTTCACAGGGCGCAAGCCGGACAGTTAATATACTTTATGAAGTTGCATTACTTACGGATTTAGTTGCAGACCGACATCTTTACGATATATGTAATCCGATTCTATGAACCAAATTCTTGGCTTTGCCTCACTAATTGGCTTTGCAACCGCACTGATTGTGCACATTGCGGCATTGATGGGAGTCAATGTATCTGATAATTTTCCTGCGATCTGGTGGCTGCACGGCGGCATTTTCATTGTGTTCATTCCGTTTGTCTTCTCCAGTCGAAAGTCACTCGGCCCCAAACCAACGTTCGCTGAACTACGCGCAGCTTTTCCGAAGTGGGTGGTCGGACTGGGACTCTGTATAGCTGCTTACGCATTGGTGAATTTTGCACTCTTCATGATGAATGCGGCGGGCGGTAATCCTTCGATCGTTGACGGAAAATTTGTGCTATTGAACCGTGGAAATTTCATTCGCGAACTGACCGCCGTGGAGTATTCCACTTTCAAGATAAATCAAGTGCGTGGTTTCTCCGGGCACTGGCTAGTGTTCTACTTTGTGCCATTTGCGTATTTCATGTTCCATAAGAGATCTCAGCCGTTCAATTCGACGCCTTCGGCGCGGCTGCATTGATGCATGGGGTTTTTCTGTCCAAGTGGCCGTATCAAGCAATACTGATGGCGGTAACGACGCTGAAACTGTCGCAGTCCAGGCGGCATCAATCGTCATGACCCAAAAACACAATGAGACTGGGCTACCGAGGTCGCTGTTATGAAACCCGGCCTGCTCGGACGCTCCATGTCCGCTGTGGGGCGGACGCGGACGGAGCCGATTAGCGCTGCGAATCGCCATCAGTAGCCTAAGGCCGCGATTCTCAGCGCGGGAATTTATACCGTACCAGGAGCGTAGGTCCTTTGCCGCCGGGTGGTGTCAGCAGTATCTCGTCACCCGGCTGCATCTCTTCATACATTACCGTGCAACAGGTCGGCATCGAGTGGCCGCGCGCCGGATAAACGCCAACGTCGGTGTGCAGGTTCGCAGCGCGTACGTCCACGCTGGACTTGCCGGCCTTTCCTTCTTCTTGCAGCAGCTTGCGCAGTGCAGTGACGAAGTCCCCTTTGCTGAGCCTGGCAGGTGCTTGGGTTGCTTGCGGGCGAGCGTTTGTGTCGTTTTTCATGGCAGTTTTCTTCAGTGAGTACATTTCCGCCACTATATCATTGGCCCCTGATGTTGCAGGACAGACAGCCGCTGGATTTAATCAGTAAAGACCGAACACAATTTCCGCTGTTCTTCCGGCCGCCTGATCTGCATACGGTATCCAACGCCCGTATATTCTGGCAATCATCGTCCAGCATGCCTTATCTGTTTTGCTTCCCACATAGAGGGGCAGGTCCGTCATTGGCACATGGCCTGAGCAGCTGATGTTGTTGCTAGGAAACCGCCTGCGGCGCAAGAGCTAGTCAGAGGAATCGGAGAGGGTTGCGCTTGCAAGCGCAACCCGGTTTTGCGGCACCGAGCTGCGCTCGCCGAAGTCCCGCAAAACCCCCGCGCCCGTACCGGACGCGGACGCGACGTCCGTGTTCTGCATGCATGGAATAAATAAAAAGGGCCTCCCCGCCAAAACGGGGAAGCCCTTTTATTTATTCAGTGGTGGAGACGGCGGGAATCGAACCCGCGTCCGCAAGCACTCTACAGACAGTTCTACATACTTAGCACTATCATTTAATTTAACTCAGCCAGCACGGATGTGCACGTTATGGGCAAGCGAGTTACCTATTATTTAGTCGGACGCTAAGTAACCCAGCATACGACGAGTCCCTGTAAATGACTCTAGAGCTTTTGACGGCCCACCCCAGGGACGAGGTGTTCTAGAGCTAACAGCGATTAAGCTGCCAGTGCGTACGAGTTATCGTTTGCAGTTAAGTTTTTTCAGGTTGTATTTACGAGGTAGCCCGCCCTCGGTATGCCCTGCGCTGCTTTGCAACCCACGTCGAAACCAGGTCGTCCCCACAGAACCTTCATTGTAGCGCAATCTGCCCACTCTTGCATGATGCATTCGCTTGCCGTCGTGCCAGATCAAGCGCAGGCCATTTATGCCGCCAGCTGCCGCGCCTGCGCCGCCTTCACCACGGCGCTGACCAGCTCAAGCAACGCTTGCGGCGTGTCCAGCAAATGGTCGGCGTTCCAGTGCTGCGGCTCGACGGGGCCACAGTAGCCCCAGGCGCAGGCGACCGTGCGCATGCCGGCGGCGCGGCCGGCCTGGATGTCGCGCAGGTCGTCGCCCACGTACCAGCAGTCTTCCGGCGCCAGCTCCAGGCGACGCGCCGCTTCCAGCAGGGGGGCTGGGTGGGGTTTCGGGTGCGCCATGGTGTCGCCCGAGATCACGCAGCCGGCGGCGCCCAGGCCGATCTGGCCGACCAGCGGGTCGGTGAAGCGGGCGGCCTTGTTGGTGACCACGCCCCAGGCCAGGCCCAGGGCTTGCAGGCCTTCCAGCAGTGCGGGGATGCCGTCGAATAAGCGGCTTTCCACGGCCAGGGCCGCTTCGTAATTGTTCAGGAAGCCGTCTTTCAGGGCTTCGTAGCCGCTTTCGCCCGGTTGGACGCCATACGACGCGCCTATCATGCCGCGCGCGCCGGCCGAAGCCGTGGGGCGCAGGATGTCATACGGGGTCGGCGCCAGGCCGGCGCGCGCGCGCAGCAGGTTGATGGCCGCTGCCAGGTCGGGCGCGGTGTCGGCCAGGGTGCCGTCGAGGTCGAACAGGATGGCGCGCGGTGCTGGCAGATGGTCTGTGATCATGGCGGGCAAAGTGTGTCAAGTGGGAATGAAAAATGGCGGCCGCAGCCGCCTTGTATTGTGCGTGATGGTTACAGCGGCCGGGTGCAGGCCACCAGGTAATTGACGCTGGTATCGCTATTAAGTGAGTAAATCTTGGTCAATGGATTGTAGCCCATGCCGCGCATGCTGTTGACGTCCAGCCCGGCGCTGCGCAGGTATTGCGACAGTTCCGCCGGGGTGATGAATTTGTCATAGTCGTGCGTGCCTTTCGGCAACAGACGCAGCAGGTATTCGGCGCCCAGGATGGCGAACAGATACGCTTTCGGGTTGCGGTTCAGGGTCGACAGGAACACGTGGCCGCCCGGTTTCACCAGTGCGGCGCAGGCCTTGACGATGGCGGCGGGGTCCGGCACGTGCTCGAGCATTTCCATGCAGGTCACGACGTCGTACTGGCCCGGCTCTTCCTCGGCCATGGCTTCGGCGGCGATCAGCTTGTAGCGCACCTTGGCGCCCGATTCCAGGCTGTGCAGGTCGGCAACTTTCAATGCCTTGTCGGACAGGTCGATGCCCGTCACGTCGGCGCCCTTGCGGGCCATCGATTCGGCCAGGATGCCGCCGCCGCAGCCGATGTCGATCACGCGCTTGCCGGCCAGCGGCACTTTCGCGTTGATCCATTCCAGGCGCAGGGGGTTAATTTCGTGCAGGGGACGAAACTCGGAAGTGGGGTCCCACCAGCGGTGGGCCAGCTCACTGAATTTTTGGATTTCAAGAGGGTCGGCGTTCATAGGTCGAATAATAGCGGCAATTTTACAATTGGGCAGCCACGGACGAAAAAAAACCCCGCCGTAGCGGGGTTTTTCATGCTGTTCTTGACTTGCGCGATGACTTGCAGCAAGTCCAGGGAATCAGCTATTACTTGTTGCGGGTACCAACAACTTCGATTTCCACGCGACGGTTTTTCGCACGGCCTTCGGCAGTTTTGTTATCAGCAACAGGTTGTTTCTCGCCTTTGCCTTCGGTGTACACGCGGTTGCTTTCAACGCCTTTGGTGACCAGGTAGGCTTTGACAGCATCAGCACGACGTACCGACAGTTTTTGGTTGTAAGCATCGGTGCCGACGGAGTCGGTGTGACCCACAGCGATGATGACTTCCAGGTTGATGCCGCCCAGTTGTGCGGACAGTTCGTCCAGCTTGGCTTTGCCTTCTGGCTTCAGCGTAGCTTTGTCGAAATCGAAGAATGCATCAGCAGCGAAGCTGACTTTTTCCGAGGTAGGAGCAACGACGACTGGTACTGGTACGACAACGACTGGTGCCGGTGCTGGTACGACTGGTGCTGGAGGAGCCACGCATTTGCCGTCTTGCAGGGTTTCTGGCTCTACGCACAGTGGCACGTCGCAACCTGGCACTGCGTCAGCAGGTGTCCAGTAGCCGGTACGCCAGCACAGGCCGAATGGGTCACGCACGATTACGCCGCGGGCATCTTGCACGTAAGCGCTTTTTGGGCTTGGTGCTTTGATGTCAGTGGTAACTGGCGCGAATGGTGGGGAGGTTGGGGTTTGGGCCGAAGCCGAGCCAGCAATCACTGCGGATGCAGCGAAAAACAGCGTTACAAATTTATTCATTCTTTTTTCCTTTCGGGGGGTGATATCCGCAGAACAACACTGCGCTACTGGTGCTACGTGCCAAGATTTTATCATGTAGACCATATGCGCTCGTTTCAGATTGCGAAACTAGCAATTAACTTCCCAGTCATTTTGCCACACGCATCAGGGGCACACGACCGTGGTTAAATCAAAGCTTGCCCGATTTTAGACCGTGCGTTGTTTTTGCGCAACGAAAATGCCCATTTGTAACGCGCCTGTAACAATTGATCGCTTTTTTTGCCTCTTTTAAGGGCAGGTATCTTGAACTGATATTGCCATTGTGCATTATCGACAGGTCAACGTGCACGTCCCCGGTGCAAACTGCCAATCTTGTTGGTATGGCCAATTTGTACAGGTAGCTGGGCGCGCATGCTAAAATCGTGCGCTTGACTGTTAAGAGTGTCGAGCAAATGCCCACGGCGGCACTGCATGGCCAGGACGTACCCTTGCGGTACCCGTACTGGCCGTGCCGCCAGCCCGCCGATTTGTCTGGCACTCTGCGACATGGAAGCCGGGCCGCGCCAGCAGCGCGCGGCGCGGCGTCCACGACGACAGCCACCCAGGATATGCAGTATTGCGTCATACATTGCGTAACAGATAAGTTAACCACAGCCTGAGATCAGTCGAACCGCCAATGGATCAATTCGCAAAAGAAACAATTCCTATTTCCCTCGAAGAAGAGATGCGCAAGAGCTACCTCGATTACGCCATGAGCGTGATCGTCGGTCGCGCCTTGCCCGATGCGCGCGATGGCTTGAAGCCAGTGCACCGCCGCGTCTTGTTCGCGATGCATGAAATGAATAACGTGTGGAACCGCCCTTACGTCAAGTGCGCCCGCGTGGTCGGCGAAACCATGGGTAAATACCATCCCCACGGCGATGCCTCGATCTATGACACGCTGGTGCGCATGGCGCAA
Organism: Janthinobacterium lividum; assembly: GCF_034424625.1. Taxonomy (NCBI): domain Bacteria; kingdom Pseudomonadati; phylum Pseudomonadota; class Betaproteobacteria; order Burkholderiales; family Oxalobacteraceae; genus Janthinobacterium; species Janthinobacterium lividum. The sequence goes on from NZ_CP139976.1 coordinate 1,734,627, forward strand.
GATTTTTCGCTGCGCTACATGCTCGTCGATGGCCAGGGCAACTTCGGTTCCGTCGACGGCGACGGCGCCGCGGCGATGCGTTACACCGAGTGCCGCCTGGACAAGATCGCCGGCGAACTGCTGGCCGATATCGACAAGGATACCGTCGACTTCCAGCCCAACTACGATGGCAAGGAAAAGGAACCGACGGTCTTGCCGACGCGTATCCCGAACCTGCTGATCAATGGCTCGTCCGGTATCGCCGTCGGCATGGCGACGAACATTCCGCCACACAACATCACCGAAGTCATCGACGGCGCGCTGCACGTGCTGCGCAACCCCGATTGCACGATCGATGAATTGATCGAGCTGATCCCGGCGCCGGACTTCCCGACGGCCGGCATCATCTATGGCGTGTCCGGCGTGCGCGACGGCTACCGCACGGGCCGCGGCCGCGTGGTCATGCGCGCCAAGACCCACTTCGAAGAATACGGCAAGGACGGCGGCCGCATCGCCATCATCGTCGACGAACTGCCATTCCAGGTCAACAAGAAGTCCTTGCTGGAACGCATCGCTGAAAACGTGCGCGACAAGAAGCTCGACGGCATTTCCGACATCCGCGACGAATCCGACAAGTCGGGCATGCGCGTGGTGATCGAGCTGAAACGGGGCGAAGTGCCGGAAGTGGTGCTGAACAATCTGTACAAGCAGACCCAGTTGCAGGATACCTTCGGCATGAACATGGTGGCCCTGGTCGATGGACAGCCGAAGCTGCTGAACCTCAAGCAGATGCTGCAGTGCTTCCTGTCGCACCGCCGCGAAGTGGTGACGCGCCGTACCGTGTTCGAACTGCGCAAGGCGCGCGAACGCGGCCACGTGCTCGAAGGCCTGGCTGTCGCGCTGGCCAACATCGATGACTTCATCGCCATCATCAAGGCTGCGCCGACGCCGCCGATCGCCAAGGTCGAGCTGATGGCCAAGGCCTGGGATTCGTCCGTCGTGCGCGAAATGCTGGCCCGCACGGGCGACGGCACGACGCCAGGCGGCATCGATGCCTACCGTCCGGAAAACCTGCCGAAACACTATGGCATGCAAACGGATGGCCTGTACAAGCTGTCGGACGACCAGGCGCAGGAAATTCTGCAAATGCGCCTGCAGCGCCTGACCGGCCTGGAGCAGGACAAGATCGTCAACGAGTACAAGGACGTGATGGAGCATATCGCCGACTTGCTCGACATCCTGGCCAAGCCTGAACGCGTGACCGTCATCATCACCGATGAAATGACGGCGGCGAAGAACGAATACGGCATTGGCAACAAGGACGCGCGCCGCTCGCAGATCGAGTTGAACGCGACCGACCTGGAAACGGAAGACCTGATCACGCCGCAGGACATGGTCGTGACCCTGTCGCACACCGGCTACATGAAGGCCCAGCCGATCACCGAATACCGCGCGCAGAAGCGCGGTGGCCGCGGCAAGCAAGCCATGGCGACGAAAGAGGAAGACTGGATCGACCAGCTGTTCATCGCCAACACGCACGACTACATCCTGTGCTTCTCGGATCGTGGCCGCATGTACTGGCTGAAGGTGTGGGAAGTGCCGCAAGGCTCGCGCAATTCGCGCGGCAAGCCGATCGTCAACATGTTCCCGCTGCAGGACAACGAAAAGATCACCGTGATCCTGCCGCTGTCGGGCGAGAACCGCACGTTCCCGGAAGACCATTACGTGTTCATGTCGACCAGCCTCGGTACCGTCAAGAAAACGCCGCTGAAGGACTTCAGCAATCCACGCAAGGCCGGCATCATCGCGGTCGACCTGGACGACGGCGACTTCCTGATCGGCGCGGCGCTGACCGATGGCCAGCACGACGTGATGCTGTTCTCCGATTCGGGCAAGGCAGTGCGCTTCGATGAAAACGATGTGCGTCCGATGGGCCGTACGGCGCGCGGCGTGCGCGGCATGAACCTGGAAGAAGGCCAGCACGTGATCGCCCTGCTGGTGGCCGAGAACGAGCAGCAATCGGTGCTGACGGCAACGGAAAACGGCTACGGCAAGCGTACGCCGATCACCGAGTACACGCGCCATGGCCGTGGCACGAAAGGCATGATCGCCATCCAGACCAGCGAGCGCAACGGTAAAGTGGTTGCCGCGACCCTGGTCGATACCAGCGATGAAATCATGCTGATCACCACCGGTGGCGTATTGATCCGCACCCGCGTGTCGGAAATCCGCGAGATGGGCCGCGCGACGCAGGGCGTGACCCTGATCGCCGTGGAAGACGGCACCAAGCTGTCCGGCCTGCAGCGCGTGGTGGAAACGGATATCGACGAAGTCGAACTGACGACGGAGGCGGGCACGGAGGCCGCGCCGGCGGCGGCCGACCCGGTTGATCCTGTCGATCCGGCCCAGCCGGAGTAAGATGATTGGGGCTCTTTCGGGAGCCCCAATTGCTATTGGCGCGCCAGTTGCGGCGCCAGCCTGCGTGTCCCATTTGTTCCCCGCTTTTATAAAGTCCCGCATGCCATGAGAAAAATCGTTGCCACCTTCTTTGCCGCGTTTTCGCTGGCTTTCCTTGCGACCCTGCCGGCCCTGGCCCAGAGCACGCAAGCCACGCCTTCGCGCCAGGCGGCGCCCAGCCCCGCCATGAAAGTGGCCGTGCGGCGTATGCTCGACGCGATGCAGTTCCCGCAACTGACGCGCAATATCTTCGACCAGATGCTGCAATCGGTGCCCGCCATGATCCGCCAGTCGGCGCAGCAGCAAATCAATGGCAACCCGAAGCTGGACGAGCAGCGCAAGGCGCGCGCGCTGGCCAGCGCCGAAGAGGAAATTCCCCTGGCCATCGCCACTCTGACGCAGGTGCTGGCCGATCCGACCCTGATCGATGAACTGGGCGATGAAATGGTGCCCCTGTACGCGCGCTTTTACACGGTGCCGGAAGTCGAGCAGCTGACCGCCTTCTACAAGACGCCGCTGGGCCGCAAGATGCTGGCCACCATGCCGCAACTGTCCGCCGAATCGATGGCCATCAGCCAGCGCGTGCTGATCCCCCGCGTGAACGCCGTGCTTGACCAGGTTATGCGGGCGGCCACGCAGTCGCCCCAATAATTTCATTTTACTAAGGACCGTATCGTGACCCATATCTACAACTTCTCCGCCGGCCCCGCCGTCCTGCCCAAGGAAGTGCTGGCGCAAGCGGCCGCCGAGATGCAGGACTGGCATGGCAGTGGCATGTCGGTGATGGAAATGAGCCACCGTGGTCCCGAATTCATTTCCATCTACAAGCAGGCGGTGGCCGACCTGCGCGAGCTGCTGGCCGTGCCCGCGAACTACAAAATCCTGTTCCTGCAGGGCGGTGGACTGGGCGAGAACGCCATCATCCCGATGAACCTGGCGGGCCTGGCCGCGCAGCAGCCGGCCACGGTGGACTTCGTGCACACGGGTTCGTGGTCGGGCAAGTCGATCCAGGAAGCGGCCAAGTATGCGAACGTCAACGTGGCCGCGTCGTCCAAGGCTGCCCGTTTCACGGGCGTGCCGCCAGTCTCCGAATGGAAGCTGACGCCAGGCGCCGCCTACCTGCACATCTGCACCAATGAAACCATCGACGGTGTGGAATTCCAGCAGGCGCCAGACGTGCCGGCAGGGACCACCATCGTGGCAGACATGTCCTCGCACATTCTGTCGCGCGTGATCGACGTGTCGCAATACGGCGTCATCTTCGGCGGCGCGCAGAAAAATATCGGCCCGGCCGGCCTGACCCTGGTCATCGTGCGCGAAGACTTGCTGGGCAAGGCCTTGCCGATCTGCCCGTCGGCCTTCGACTGGACCATCGTTGCCGAACATGAGTCGATGTACAACACGCCGCCCACCTACGGCATCTATATCGCCGGCCTGGTTTTCCAGTGGCTCAAACGCCAGGGTGGCGTTGCAGCCATGGAACAGCGTAATATTGAGAAAGCGGCGCTGCTGTACGCGGCGCTCGATGCGGACGACTTTTACCAGAACCGGGTCGACTCCGCATACCGCTCGCGCATGACCATCCCGTTCTATCTGCGCGACGAAAGTCTGAACGATGCATTCCTGGCCGGCGCCAAGCAGCGCGGCCTGCTGCAACTGAAGGGCCACAAGTCCGTCGGCGGCATGCGTGCATCGATCTATAACGCGATGCCGATCGAGGGCGTGCAAGCCCTGGTCAACTATTTGAACGAGTTTGCCGGACGCTGAGTCGCCTAGACGACTGCGCCGGCCCGCCGCCGGCGCAGGCCGCGCGGCCATGATTGAAGTACAGCTGACGAAACAAACCACCATGACCGATAAATTGAAACCGCTGCGCGAACAGATCGATGCGATCGACGCGCAAATCCTCGAGCTGCTGAACCGCCGCGCGCAAATCGCCCAGCAAGTGGGCCATGTGAAGGCCGAGACGCAGGCGCCCGTGTTCCGTCCCGAGCGCGAGGCGCAGGTGCTGCGCGGCGTGGCCGAGCGCAATCCCGGCCCCATGGGCGACCGCGAAGTACAGACCATCTTCCGCGAAATCATGTCGTCCTGCCGCTCGCTGGAAAAGCGGGTCACCGTGGCGTATCTGGGCCCGGCCGGCACCTTCAGCGAACAGGCCGTGTATCAGCAGTTCGGCAGCGCCGTGGAAGGCTTGCCGTGCGCATCCATCGATGAAGTGTTCCGTTCCGCCGAAGCGGGAACGGCGGACTTCGGCGTGGTGCCGATCGAGAATTCCTCGGAAGGCGCCGTCAACCGCACCCTGGACATGATGCTGCAGACGAGCCTCATCATCAGCGGCGAGGTGGCGATCGCCGTGCACCACAGCCTGATGACGAAGAGCGGCAACATGGACGGCGTCACGTCCATCTGCGCCCATTCGCAGGCGCTGGCGCAGTGCCAGGTGTGGCTGAACCAGAATTATCCGCACGTTGCGCGCCACGCCGTGGCATCGAACGCCGAAGCGGCCCGCATGGCCGGCGAAGATGGCACGGTGGCCGCGATTGCCAGCGAACTGGCCGGCGCGCAGTACAAGCTGGGCGTGGTCAAGGGCCACATCCAGGACGATCCGCACAACCGCACGCGCTTTGCCGTCGTCGGTACCCTGCAGACGGCGCCGTCGGGCAAGGACCAGACGTCGCTGGTGCTGGCCGTGCCGAACAAGGCGGGCGCCGTGTACCAGTTGCTGGCGCCCCTGGCGAAACACGGCGTGTCGATGACGCGCTTCGAGTCGCGCCCGGCGCGCATGGGCAGCTGGGAGTATTATTTCTATGTCGACGTGGAGGGCCACGTGCACGACGCGGCCGTCGCCCAGGCGCTGGCCGAGCTGCAAAGCAATGCGGCGTTTTTCAAGGTGCTGGGGTCATATCCGGTCAGTCTGTGACTTCGTTGACTGGTGTCGGATTACGCTGCGCTAATCCGACCTACGGTAAGCTGTAGGTTGGGTTAGCGCAGCGTAACCCAACAAACAACCACGGTAAGCCGTAGCTTGGGTTGGGCAGCGTAACCCAACAACAGCCACCAGCCTAATCATTCACCAACTTTTAAAGAACACCATGTCTAAAAATATCGGTCCAGAATACGTCCGCGCCATCGCCCCTTATCAGAGCGGCAAACCGATCGCGGAAGTCGCGCGCGAATTCGGCCTCGACGAGGCAGCCATCGTCAAGCTGGCGTCGAATGAAAACCCGTACGGCATGCCGGAATCGGCCAAGCAGGCGATGATCGCCGCCATCGATGACCTGGGCCGCTACCCGGACGCCAACGGCTTTGACTTGAAAGCCGTGCTGTCGAAGCGCTATGACGTGCCGGCCGACTGGATCACCCTGGGCAATGGCAGCAACGACATCCTGGAAATCGCCGCGCACGCCTTCGTGCAGCATGGCGAATCCGTCGTGTACTCGCAGTATTCCTTCGCCGTGTACGCGCTGGCCACGCAAGGCCTGGGCGCGCGCCACATCGTCGTCCCGGCGCAAGCCTACGGCCATGACCTGGACGCCATGGCGGCGGCGATTGCCGACGACACGCGTCTGGTTTTCATCGCCAACCCGAACAACCCGACCGGCACCTTCCTGACGGCGGCGCAGCTCGAAGCCTTCCTGCAAAAAGTACCGGCGCATGTGGTCGTCGTGCTGGACGAGGCCTACAACGAATTCCTGTCGGACGACGACCAGTACGAGTCGACGGCGTGGGTGCGCCAGTATCCGAACCTGGTGGTCTCGCGCACCCTGTCGAAGGCCTACGGCCTGGCCGGCCTGCGCATCGGCTTCGCCATCGCCCAGCCTGTGCTGACGGACCTGATGAACCGCATCCGCCAGCCGTTCAACGTCAACTCGCTGGCGCAGGCGGCTGCGATTGCCGCCCTGAACGACAAGGACTTCCTCGAGCAAAGCGCGCGCAACAACGCGGCCGGCTACCAGCAGTTTACGGAAGCGTTTACGCAACTGGGCCTGGAATACGTGCCGTCGCACGGCAATTTCGTGCTGGTCAAGGTGGGCGACGACGATGGCGCCGGCGCGCGCGTGAACCTGGCGCTGCTCAAGCAGGGCGTGATCGTGCGTCCCGTGGGCAGCTATGGTTTGCCGCAATGGCTGCGCATTTCCATCGGCCTGCCGCAGGAAAACGCCATCTTCATCGCCGCGCTGACGAAAGCGCTGGCCTGACGATATGACGACGCCTGCACTGAACAAGGTAGTCATCTTTGGCGTAGGCCTGATCGGCGGTTCGTTCGCGCGCGCCCTGAAACATGCGGGCGTGGCGGCCACCGTGGTCGGCATGGGCCGCTCGCAGGCGTCGATGGTGCGCGCGCTCGAACTGGGCATCATCGATGAAATCGGCGGCGACATGGCGCAAGCCTTGCATGGCGCCGATCTGGTGCTGCTGGCCGCGCCCGTGGCGCAAACGGGCGCCATCCTGGCAGCCATCGCGCCGCACCTGCAGCCGGGCACCATCGTCACCGATGCGGGCAGCACGAAGAGCGACGTGGTGGCGGCCGCGCGCGCGGCGCTGGGTGGAAAAGTCGGGCAATTCGTGCCCGGCCACCCGATCGCGGGGCGCGAGACGAATGGCCCCGACGCCGCCATCATCGATCTGTATCAGGGCAAGAAAGTGGTGCTCACGCCGCTGGCGGAAAACGCCGCGGCCGACGTGGCGCGCGTGGCAGCCGCGTGGCGCGCCTGCGGCGCCATCCTGCACACTTTGAGCCCCGAAGAGCATGACAAGGTGTTTGCCGCCGTCAGCCATCTGCCGCATCTGCTGGCCTTTGCGCTGGTCGACGACATCGCCAACAAACCGCACGCGGGCCTGCTGTTCCAATACGCGGCGAGCGGCTTTCGCGACTTTACGCGCATCGCTGGCTCATCGCCGGAAATGTGGCGCGACATCAGCCTGGCCAACCAGCCGGCGCTGCTGCACGAACTGGATGCCTACCTGGCGCAGTTGACGACCTTGCGCGCCCATCTGGCCGCGAATGACGGCGCCGCCATCGAAGGCGTGTATGCGAACGCCCAGCACGCGCGGCAGCAATGGATCGAGGCGATTGAAACGGCGGAAGTACCAGCCTCGCCCTCACGATAAATACTCAAGGATTCCAGCATGACCCAGACCAAGCACTACCCCCACCATATCGATTTGAAGCCGGTGATGCATGCCGAAGGCACGGTGCGCTTGCCCGGCTCGAAAAGCATTTCCAATCGCGTGCTGCTGCTGGCCGCGCTGGCCAAGGGCACGACGAAGATCGTCGACTTGCTCGCCTCCGACGACACCTTCGTCATGCTGACGGCACTGACGTCGCTGGGCGTGAAATGGACGCAGGACGAGCTGACGGGCGATCCGGCCACGGCGCATCAGATCCACCACGTGGAAGGCTGCGGCGGCGTGTTCCCGCACCACGAGGCGGACCTGTTCATGGGTAACGCCGGCACGGCGATCCGCCCGCTGACGGCGGCGCTGGCCGTGATCGGCGGCGACTATACCCTGCATGGCGTATCGCGCATGCACGAGCGCCCCATCGGCGACCTGGTCGACGCGCTGAACGCCGTCGGCACGCAGATCGAATACACGGGCGAGCAGGGCTTCCCGCCGCTGCGCATCCGCCGTGGCCACATCCACGCGCAGCGCATCGCCGTGCGCGGCAACGTGTCGAGCCAGTTTTTGACGGCTTTGCTGATGGTGGCGCCGCTGATGGCGCGCGACCATGCGGTGACCATCGATGTGACGGGCGAGCTGATCTCGAAGCCGTACATCGAGATCACGCTGAACCTGATGCGCCGTTTCGGCGTGACGGTCGAGCATGACGGCTGGCAGTCGTTCACCGTGCAGCCGGGCCAGCAATATCAAAGCCCGGGCACGATCCACGTGGAAGGCGATGCGTCGTCGGCCTCGTACTTCCTGGCGGCTGGCGCCATCGGCGGCGGTCCCGTGCGCGTGGAAGGCGTGGGGCGCGACAGCATCCAGGGCGACGTGCGCTTCGTTGAAGCCTTGCAGCAGATGGGCGCGACCATCACCATGGGCGAGAACTGGATCGAAGCCCGTTCGAACGGCGTGCTGAAAGCCGTCGACATGGATTTCAACCATATTCCCGACGCGGCCATGACGATCGCCGTGGCTGCCCTGTACGCGGACGGCACCAGCATTTTGCGCAATATCGCCAGCTGGAGGGTGAAGGAAACGGACCGCCTGGCCGCCATGGCGACGGAATTGCGCAAGCTGGGCGCGGAAGTGGAAGAGGGCGCCGATTACCTGCGCGTGACGCCGCCGGCCGAGATTCTTGCCGCCACCATCGACACGTATGACGACCACCGCATGGCCATGTGCTTCTCGCTCGCCTCGCTGGACGGCGCCGCGCGCCGCGGCAATGAGATGCGCATCAACGACCCGAAATGCGTGGCCAAGACCTTCCCCGAGTATTTCGCCGCGTTTGCGGGGATTGCAAAAGACACCCTGATTTAATTGATTGCTCATACTATGCCGACCTCCCACATCCCAGTCATCGCCATCGACGGCCCCACCGCTTCCGGCAAGGGCACGGTGGCGCACCGCGTGGCCGACAAGCTGGGCTTTCATTACCTGGACTCGGGCGCGCTGTACCGCCTGACGGCCTTGAGCGCGCTGCGCCGCGGCACGGATTTGCGCGACGAGCACGCGCTGGCCAAGCTGGCCGAACACTTGCCCTGCCATTTTGCGGGAGGCGAGATCCTGCTGGCGCATGAAAACGTCACCGAGCAGATCCGTGCCGAAGAGGTTGGCAATACGGCGTCGAAGATTGCCGTATTGCCAACGGTGCGCCATGCCCTCGTGGGCTTGCAGCTGGGCTTTCGCAAGACGCCGGGCCTGGTGGCCGACGGGCGCGACATGGGCACGGTGATCTTCCCGCATGCGCAATTGAAGGTCTTCCTGACGGCCAGCGTCGAGGCGCGCGCGCAACGGCGCTACAAGCAATTGATAGACAAGGGTTTTTCTGCTAATATGGAAGACCTTCTGATGGATTTGCAGGCGCGGGACGAACGTGATACTCACCGTGCGATTGCGCCGCTGGTCCCCGCGGAAGGGGCGCATGTCCTCGATACCTCGGCCATGACAGCTGATGAAGCTGTCGAAACCGTGTTGAAATGGTATGCCGCAGTTGCAAAATAAGCAGCAAAATAGCGTGTATTGATGTGTAGTGCGTGCTATGTGGTGCCCGTTGACGGCTCCTGGCCTGTCCGGGTGTGTCAAAAACCTAACCCAGTTTAAGTCGCATCGTGCGATCTCTGCTGGATAACCTGTGTGAACCCTATGTCTACTGTTACAACTAACGAATCTACCGGTATGGAAAGTTTTGCTGCGCTCTTCGAGGAATCGTTGTCGCGTCAAGATATGCGCTCCGGCGAAGTTATTTCCGCTGAAGTCGTGCGCCTCGACCACAATTTCGTGATCGTGAACGCCGGCCTCAAATCCGAAGCATTCATCCCTGTCGAAGAATTCAAGAACGACCACGGCGAACTGGAAGTCAAAGTTGGTGACTTCGTTTCCGTGGCGATCGAATCGCTGGAAAACGGTTTCGGCGATACCATCCTGTCGCGCGATAAAGCCAAGCGTCTGGCTTCGTGGCTGGCTCTGGAAAAAGCGATGGAATCGGGCGAAATCGTCGTCGGTACCGTCAATGGTAAAGTCAAAGGCGGTCTGACCGTGTTGACCAACGGCATCCGCGCATTCCTGCCGGGCTCGCTGGTTGATACCCGTCCTGTCAAAGACACCACCCCATTCGAAGGCAAAACCCTCGAATTCAAAGTGATCAAGCTGGATCGCAAGCGTAACAACGTGGTTCTGTCCCGCCGCGCCGTCATCGAAGCTTCGATGGGCGAAGAGCGTCAGAAACTGATGGAAACGCTGAAAGAAGGCACGGTCGTGACCGGCGTCGTCAAAAATATCACCGACTACGGCGCGTTCGTGGATCTGGGCGGTATCGATGGCCTGCTGCACATCACCGACCTGGCATGGCGCCGTGTACGTCACCCGTCGGAAGTACTGACGGTTGGCCAGGAAATCACCGCCAAAGTCCTGAAATACGATCAAGAGAAAAACCGTGTTTCGCTGGGCGTGAAACAACTGGGCGACGATCCTTGGACCGGTCTGTCCCGTCGTTACCCACAAAGCACCCGTCTGTTCGGTAAAGTAACGAACCTGACCGACTACGGCGCGTTCGTTGAAGTGGAACAGGGTATCGAAGGTCTGGTACACGTTTCCGAAATGGACTGGACGAACAAAAACGTTGCTCCTAACAAAGTTGTCCAACTGGGCGACGAAGTAGAAGTGATGGTTCTGGAAATCGACGAAGAGCGTCGTCGTATTTCGCTGGGCATGAAACAGTGCAAAGCCAATCCATGGGACGACTTCGGTGTTACCCATAAGAAAGGTGACAAAGTCCGCGGCGCGATCAAATCGATCACCGACTTCGGCGTGTTCATCGGCCTGGCCGGCAACATCGACGGTCTGGTGCACCTGTCCGACCTGTCCTGGACCGAAACCGGCGAAGAAGCCGTGCGTCGCTTCAAGAAAGGTGACGAACTGGAAGCCATCGTTCTGGCCATCGACGTTGAGCGCGAGCGCGTTTCCCTGGGCGTCAAGCAACTGGAAGGTGACCCATTCAACAACTTCGCAGCCATGAACGACAAAGGCTCGCTGGTAACCGGTACCGTTAAATCGGTTGAGCCTAAAGGCGCCGTGATCCAACTGTCCGAAGAAGTTGAAGGCTACCTGCGCGCTTCCGAAATCTCGCGCGACCGCGTTGAAGATGCTGGTACGCACCTGAAAGTCGGCGACACCGTCGAAGCAATGGTGTTGAACATCGACCGCAAAGCCCGTGGTATCCAACTGTCGATCAAAGCGAAAGACAATGTTGAAACCCAGGAAGCCATGCAGAAGATGGCAGCTACCGACAACAACGCAGCTTCGGGCACCACCAGCCTGGGCGCCTTGTTGAAAGCTAAGTTCGATAACAAGAACTAAGACTGCGGATACGGCAGATGACAAAGTCCGAGCTGATCAACCGCCTCGCTGAGCGTTATTCTCAGCTGGTGGCGAAAGATGCGGAGTATGCCGTCAAGACCATTCTCGATGCGATGACCAACGCCCTGGCGACCGGTCAGCGTATCGAGATCCGCGGTTTTGGCAGTTTTGCCCTGAACAGCAGGCCCCCGCGCATCGGCCGCAACCCGAAGTCCGGCGACAAGGTGATGGTTCCCGAAAAACGGGTACCCCACTTCAAGCCGGGCAAACAGTTGCGCGAGCGGGTGGACGCGATGGTCGGGCAACCGATTATCGAGGATTAATCGTCTGCTGGAAGGCGACATAGAAAGCGGCGTCCTTGGATGCCGCTTTTTTTTGTTAATATGCTGAGAATGCCTGACATAAGCTACTGCGCGTCGCGCTTTGCGGCCTGCGATGCTTACTGTACTTCAGTAAGGTTGCGCTTCTCGGACCAACGGGGGTGCCGAGCCTCGCTGACGCTCGCTACGGTTTTATCAGCGCTCTACGTTTGTGTCATGTGGCACGGGCATTTTTTTTGTTCACTCTGGACCTATCGATGAAAATCATCTCCACCATCGTTGGCTGTGTTCTTTTCGTCCTGTTCTTCAGTTTTGCGCTGAAGAATGCGCAGGTTGTCGACCTGCATGTTTTCCTCAATTATGAAATTCGCGGCCCCCTGGTCCTGATGCTGCTGGGCTTTTTTGTCGCTGGCGCCAGCCTGGGCGTACTGGCCTTGACGCCGACCGTGTTCCGTCACCGCCGCGAAGCAACCAAGCAAAAAACCACCATTGCCGCGCTGCAGACCGTTGGCGTGGCCAGCAATGTCCAGCCGCAACCGGACAGCGTGAGCGCGCAGTAAGCGGCGCCGTCGCTCCTATCTCTCTTACTCGAATAAAAACAATCGCATGGATTTTGAACTCTGGTGGCTCTTGGGTATCCCGGTGTTTTTCGCGCTGGGCTGGATTGCCGCGCGTGTGGACATTCATCAACTGGTGTCCGAATCGCGCAGCCTGCCGCGCAATTACTTCAAGGGCTTGAATTTCCTGCTCAATGAACAGCATGACAAGGCCATCGATGCCTTCATCGAAGTCGTCAAGCTGGACCCGGAATCGGCCGATATGCACTTTGCGCTGGGCAATCTGTTCCGCCGCCGCGGCGAAACGGAGCGCGCCATCCGCGTGCACCAGAATTTGCTGGCGCGCCCGGACCTGCCGCTGGAACAGCAGGGCCATGCCGCCTATGAGCTGGGCATGGATTACCTGAAGGCGGGCTTGCTGGACCGCGCCGAAGAAACCTTCAACAGCCTGGTCGACACGCAATATGCGGCCCAGGCGCGCCGCGCGCTGCTGGAAATCTACCAGCGCGAAAAGGAATGGCCACGCGCCATCGAAGCGGCCGTGGGCTTGCAGGAATCGGGCGCCGGCGCGCGCCAGAAGGAAATCGCCCAGTTCTATTGCGAACTGGCGCATGACGCCCTCGTGCACATGAAGCCGGACGACGCCATGCCGCTGCTGGAAAAAGCCTTGCAGACGGACCGCAAGAGCGTGCGTGCCACCATCCTGACGGGCGACGTGCTGCTGGCGCGCGGCGACGTGGAAGGCGCGTTGACCACCTGGCGCCGCGTGGAGCAGCAAAGCGTGCCGCACGTGGCCCTGGTGGCGCAGCGCCTGATGGACGGGTATACCAAGGTCGGCCGTGCGCAGGAAGGCGTCAACCTGCTGCGCTCCTACCTGGAAGAGGCGTCGTCGATCGACCTGATCGAAGTCGTCTTCAAGGCCGTCATCGAGCTCGACGGCGTGGAAGCGGCGAAGCAGCTGGTCAGCGCCGAGCTGCGCCGCACGCCGACCCTGCTGGGCCTGGATAAACTGCTGGAAGCGCGCATGATGGATGCGCCGGCCGCCATCTGGTCCGAGCTGTCGATGGTGAAAAACCTCGTGCACGGCTACACGCAGAAGCTGGCCCGCTACCAGTGCAGCCACTGCGGCTTCAAGGCGCGCCAGTTCTACTGGCACTGCCCTGGCTGCAACAAGTGGGAGACTTACCCACCACGCCGCACAGAAGAACTCAATGTCATGAACTGATTCGTACACGTCACCTTGCCCTGAGCAATGTGGCGTGTACTTCTATGTAAGACCTGCTTTTTATCCATACGGTACATCCATGAAAATCACCATTATCGGCACCGGCTATGTTGGCCTCGTGACCGGCGCCTGCCTGGCGGAGCTGGGCAACGACGTCTTTTGCCTCGACCTGGACGCACAGAAGGTCGCCTTGCTCAACAGCGGCGGCATCCCCATCCATGAACCTGGCCTGGAAGAAGTCGTGGCGCGCAACCGCGCCGCCGGCCGCATGACCTTTTCCACCGACGTCGAGGCTGCTGCCGCGCACGGCGTGATGCAATTCATCGCCGTCGGCACGCCGCCCGATGAAGACGGCTCGGCCGACCTGCAATACGTGCTGGCGGCCGCGCGCGGCATCGGCAAGTACATGACGGACTTCAAGGTCATCGTTGACAAGTCCACCGTGCCCGTGGGCACAGCTGAAAAAGTGCGCGCCGCCATTCAGGGCGAACTCGACGCACGCGGCGTGGCCGCCACGTTCTCGGTGGCGTCGAACCCGGAATTCCTCAAGGAAGGCGCTGCCGTCGAAGATTTCATGCGCCCCGACCGCATCGTCATCGGTGTCGATGCGACGCCGGACGGCGAGCGCGCGCGCGAATTGCTGAAAAGCCTGTATGCGCCGTTCAACCGCAACCACGAGCGCACCTACTGGATGGATGTGCGCTCGGCTGAATTCACGAAGTATGCGGCCAATGCCATGCTGGCCACGCGCATCTCGTTCATGAATGAATTGGCGAACCTGGCCGACAAGGTGGGCGTCGACATCGAGGCCGTGCGCCACGGCATCGGTTCCGACCCGCGCATCGGCCACAGCTTCCTGTACGCCGGCTGCGGCTATGGCGGTTCCTGTTTCCCGAAAGACGTGCAGGCGCTCGAGCGCACGGCGCGCGGCCACGGCCAGGAACTGCTGATCCTGCGCGCCGTCGAAGCCGTCAACGACCAGCAGAAGCAGGTGCTGGGCCGAAAAGTGGTCACTCGCTTCGGCGCCGACCTGACGGGCCGGCATTTCGCCGTGTGGGGCCTGGCCTTCAAGCCGAATACGGACGACATGCGCGAAGCGTCGGCCCGTGTCCTGCTGGCGGACCTGCTGGGACGCGGCGCCACCGTGGCCGTGTATGACCCCGTCGCCATGGCCGAGGCGCGCCGCGTGCTGCAACTGGACTTGACGCCGGAGCAACTGGCCAAGGTGCGCTTTGCCGACAGTCCGAAGGATGCGCTGCAGGACGCCGATGCGCTGGTCATCGTGACCGAATGGAAAGCCTTCCGCAGCCCCGATTTCGAGCAGATCAAGGCGCGCCTGAAGCAGGCAGTGATCTTTGACGGGCGCAACCTGTTCGAGCCGGCCGTCATGGCCGAGAATGGCATCGAATACCACGGGATCGGTCGCTCGATCCTGACGCGCGCATGAGCGCCCAAGAGGTGGTCGCCTTGACGGCGCCGGCCGCATTGGCCCAGGTACGCCTGCTGGTGGTGGGCGATGTGATGCTGGACCGCTACTGGTTCGGCGATGTCAGCCGCATCTCGCCGGAAGCGCCCGTGCCCATCGTGCGCATCGAGAAGCGCGAAGAGCGCCTGGGCGGGGCGGCCAACGTGGCGCGCAACGCGGCCGCGCTGGGCGCGAAGACGAGCTTGCTGGGCGTGGTGGGCGACGACGAGGCCGGCAGCCAGGTCGAGCGCCTGCTCGAAGGCGGCGGCATCCACAGTTATCTGCAGCGCGATGCGGCCATTTCCACCATCATCAAGCTGCGCGTGATCGGCCGGCAGCAGCAGATGCTGCGCATCGACTTCGAAGATGCGCCCAGCGATACGGTGCTGCGCGACAAACTGGCGCAGTTTAATGCCCTCTTGCCGCACTACGATGTGGTGGTCTTGTCCGATTACGCCAAAGGCAGCCTGGTGAACGTGGCCGAGATGATCAAGGCGGCGAGAAAGGCCGGCAAGATCGTCATGGTCGACCCGAAAGGCGATGATTTCAGCCGCTATTCGGGTGCGTCAGTACTCACTCCGAACAAGTCCGAACTGCGCCGCGTGATCGGCAGCTGGAACACGGAAGAGCAACTCACGGAGCGGGCGCAGCAGATGCGCGCGCAACTGGGCCTGGACGCCTTGCTGTTGACGCGCTCGGAAGAGGGCATGAGCCTGTACACGGCCGATGAGGTGGTGCACATGCCCACCGATGCGCGCGAAGTGTTCGATGTCTCGGGCGCCGGCGACACGGTGATCGCCACCATGGCGGCCATGCTGGGCGCCGGCATGAGCCTGGGCGACGCCGTGCGCACGGCCAACCGCGCCGGCGGCATCGTCGTCGGCAAGCTGGGCACGGCCACCGTCACCCGAGAAGAGCTGTTCCCGCAGTAAATATGCTGTATCACCTGCGCCGGTCTGTTTGATCTGGCGCAGGTTTCCCCGCCGTTTCGCTGTCCCGTCTTGTCAACCGTATCACGCCACAGCCGTTAAGCCGTTAAGGCGCTGTTCCTCCTTTGCGTTCGAGTCATCTTGAAACCACATTACGGAGAGATACCCATGTTCAAAAAAATACTGCTGGCCATCGCCACCCTGATCGCGACGATGGGCTTTGCCTTTGCCCAGGTCGATGTCAACAAGGCGGATCAGGCGGCACTCGACAGCGTCAAGGGCATCGGCCCCGTCACGTCGAAAGCCATCATCGATGAACGCGCCAAGGGCGGCGCCTTCAAGGATTGGGCTGATTTCGAAACACGCGTGAAGGGTATCGGCCCGAAAAGTTCCGTGAAGCTGTCGGAAGCGGGCTTGCAGGTGAATGGCCAGGCCAAGTCCGGCGCGCCAGCGGCGCCCGCTCCGGCGGCGAAAGCTGCCCCGGCAAAAAAGGACGCTGCTGTGAAGGAAGTTGCAGCGAAAGAAGCCGCACCGAAACCAGCTGCTGCGACCGACACCGCTGCGGCGCCAGCCAAGACAGCTGCTGAAACGAGGAAGGAAGCTGCTGCCGCCAAGAAAGAAGCCAAGGCCGCCGCCGCTGCCGCGAAAAAAGAAGCTGCCGCCGCCAAGGTAGTGCCTGCAGCAGCCGTTGCTCCTGCTGCCGCGGCGGCCGATGCCGCCCCCGTGAAAACGGCTGCCGAAACGAAGAAGGAAGCCGCTGCCGCGAAGAAAGCGGCAACGGCCGCCAAGAAAGAAGCCAAGGCTGCGGAAGCGGCTGCGAAGAAGGAAGCCAAACTGGCTGCTGCCGACGCGAAGAAGGCCGAAGCCGAGAAAAAGTAAGCGTGTCGTTGTGAAGCGTGTTGCGTGGTGGTGCCACGCAGCACGAGAAGAAAACCCCGCGTGGTACCGGCCGCGCGGGGTTTTTTTTATTCCGCAGCCTGGACTTCCGGCTTGCCAGTGCGCCGGAATGGCGCAGCCAGTTGCCCCGCCAGCGTCTGCGGCATGGCGGCCTCGATGCCGCAGGCGGCCGGCCAGGCGCGCGGCAGGTGATATGTGCCGAACAGCCGGTCCAGCACGGGTAAGGTAGAGGCGTAGTTGCGGTTGATGTGCTCGAATTTGCTGTGATGCCAGTGGTGGAAGGCGGGCGTGGCCACCAGCCATTCCAGCGGGCCGAAGCGCCAGCGCAGGTTGGCGTGGATGAAGAAGCCCCAGACGGTGCCGATCAGCAACAGCAGTACGGGGGCGGCGCTGCCTGCCGCACTTGGGCCGGCCAGGCCCAGCAGATACAGGGGTGTCAGGCCGAACAGACGCGTGACGACCATGTCGACTGGATGGGTGCGCGTATTGGCGAGGAAATACAGCTGTTCCATGCTGTGGTGCACGGCATGGTAGCGCCACAGCCATGGAATTTCATGGCTGAGCCGATGGCCCCAGTAAGTGCCGACTTCGCCGATCAGCAAGCCCAGCAGTATCTTGCCCCACAGGGGCAGGGCAGACAGGGCGGCGGGGATGGTATCCGGCAGCAAGCGCTGGCCAGCGACGGCGAGCAGGGCCAGCGGCGCGGCCAGCAAGGCGGCCGGCAGCAGACTGCTGATGAAATAAAAGCCCAGGTCGCTGAACAGTTCCGTGCGGGAACGCCCCGCGTGACGCTCGCCAAAGAAGCGCTCGAGCGGCACGAAGATCACGGCCAGGAGCACCAGCCACAGGACCAGGCGCAGCACATCGATGGCGATGCCGGGCAAGTGGGTTTGCAAGGTATGCAGCAGGCTCATTTCATTCCATCAGATAAGAACAAAAAAAATCCGGACAAAGCTGGGCTGGTCCGGATTCTGTTATGCGCGCTGGCGGCTCAGACTGCAACAACAGCCTTGCGGCGGCGCGCCATGAAGCCCAGCAAGCCCAGTCCACCGATCAGCATGCCCCAGGTCGCTGGTTCCGGCACGGCCGACACCAGCGATACGCCATCGAGCAGCATGAACGGTGGCGCGCCCGTCGGGCTGCCCTTGGCCATGAACGACAGCAATTCGCTGCTGTTCGTGGCCGTGAAGGTCATGCTGGCCTGGTGCCAGCCCGTGAAGCCCTGGCTGACGTTGGCCAGCGATGCCGTCTGCTGCTTGCTGCTGCCCAGCGCAACGTCCCAGTAATTGACGAGGTTATCGCCGCGGAAGCCCACTTGCTGGCCCGCGCCATACGAAAAACTCAGGGTGTAGGCATGGCCGGCCACCAGGCCGCTGACCAGCTGCGTGACGGGACCAGGGAAATAATCCCAGTCGGCAGCCAGCACATTGCCGCCCGTGGGGCTGACACCCAGCCCGTTTTTCGGTCCCGCGCCGCTATACGAATTCGGGCCCCACAAGGCCAGCGCCGTCGCGGCATTGGTGTCGTCGATGTTGTTACCGTTCAAGACGAAGTTATAGCCCTTGCTGGACCAGTCGCTCAGGTAGGTGCGGTCCGCGCGGGCGTAGGTGCCTTCGTTCAGCTGTTTCGAGGTGCCGTTGCTGGTCAGTTCGAAATCGCCATTCTTGACCAGGTTGGTTGTGGCGGCCTGGGCAGCAGTGACGCACAGGGAAGCGGCGGCCAGCGCCAGCAAGATAGATGTTTTACGCATGATAAAGCTCCAAAAGTGACAGGGTAGTGTTGCAGTCTGTCGGCGAGCTTTTGGCCAACGTTGGATTCAATCGCGGAAGGGCGAGAAAGGTATTGCGGAGACAGCGGTGGTGTCTCGTTGAAGCGATTATAGCAGTGTTTGGTAAAACGGCATCTAACATGTTTTGAAAACAACAAATATTTTTAGATGGTAATCTTGCCAGAGTTGAATTTTTTACATGCCATGCGCGGCTACAGCTGCGACTCGATCGGCAGCCAGCGCATCACGCACACCAGCATGCGGCGCCAGATGCCTGCTTCCGGGTCGTGCGTCCACACCTTGGCTGGCTCTTCTGTGGCGTCGGACCAGCGCAGGGCGCCGTTGTCGAGGAGCAAACGATAGCTGGTGTCGCTAGCCGTCGAGTGCAGGAACAGCGTGCGCATGTCGGCCGCCAGTGCGGCGTCGTTGAACAGCACGCCCATCTCCGTATTCAGCTGGGCCGAGCGGGGATCGAGGTTGAAGGAGCCGACGAAGCCCCGCTGGCCGTCGACCACCACGGCCTTGGTATGCAGGCTGGCGCGGCTCGAACCCATCAGGCTGATGCGCTTGCGGTGCAGGGTCTTCAATTCATACAGCTCGATGCCGCCACCTAGCAGCTCCTGGCGGTAGCGCGCATAACCCGCATGCACGAGGGCCACGTCGGTGGCGGCCAGCGAGTTGGTCAGTACCTGGACCTTGACGCCGGCCGCGACTTTTTCGCCCAAGGTCTGCGTCAGCGCCGTGCCGGGCACAAAATAAGGTGAGGTCAGCAGCGCTTCTTCGCGCGCGTCCGTCAGCAGGGGCAGCAAGCTGTGCATGAGCCAGTGCTCGCTGCGCTGCAAACTGGCCACGGGCGCGGCTTTTTCCGGAGGGTCAGACAGCACTTGCACTTGCCCGCTCCAGTGCAGGCGTATCCGGCCGTCGAGGTGGGCTTGCAACTGGCCCGTATCCGTCAGTTGCCGCAGGTAGGGCGAGGCGCCCAGTTCGCCCGTGAGCGCGTCGAGGCGGGCGCGCACAGCCTGCAATTCCGGCGCGCCTGCGTTCTTATCGGCGTGCAAGGCGCTGATGGGGATGACGGCGCGGCTGTTCCAGAAGCGGTCGAAGATATCGCTCGTCTGCTGCACGGCGGGTCCCACCAGCAGCAAGTCCGCATCCTGGAAATTGACTTGCTCGGCGGCATCAAAGTATTCATCGCCGATATTGCGCCCGCCGACGAGGGCCACCCTGCCATCGACGATCCATGCCTTGTTGTGCATGCGCCGGTTCAGGCTGACGGCGCGCAAGGCCATTTCCACGGCGCGCAACCAGATGCCGTCGCGGTTGCGGCCCGGGTTAAACATGCGCACGTCGATCAGCGGGTGGCTGTCGAGCGCGAGGATGGCGGCGTCCTGGCCCCGCGCATTGATATCGTCGAGCAACACGCGCACGCGCACGCCGCGGTCGGCCGCGCGCAGCAGTTCGCGCACCAGCAGGCGTCCCGTGACGTCGTTATGCCAGATGTAGTACTGCAGGTCGAGGCTGCGTCCCGCTTCGCGCGCGCTCAGTGCGCGCAGGGCGAAGGCTTCCAGATTGTCGTCGATCAGGGCCGTGCCGCTGTGGCCCGGGCGTTGCGCCAGTTGCGGCGCCAGCACGCGGTCGAGCAGGGTGGCGTCTGCCGCCACGGGCAAGGCCATCCCTGGCGCACCCAGCGACCGCTCGGCGAAACGCCCATAGCTGTACAGGGCGCCGATGCTGAGCACGGTAAACAAGGTGGCCAGCAGCAGCAATTTGACGAGCATGCGGCGCACCGTCAGCGGGCCGCGGACATGCTGCGGCGCGAGGAAAGCTTGGCGGTGTGGGGCATGCGGACTCTTTCAGCTGGATGGCAACAGCCGATTGTAGCAGTTTCTACAATGCACGATTTTCAGGCCGAGCCCGCCGGCAGCCGCGCCAGGAAGCCGTGAATCTGCGACACCACGGCCGCCCCTTCGCCGACGGCGGCGGCCACGCGCTTGGTCGAGCCGGCCCGCACGTCGCCGATGGCGAACACGCCCGGCACGCTCGTTTCCAGCGCGGCCCGCTCCGGCAAGTCGGGGGAATACACCACGTGGCCGTGGCCATGGGCGCGGCATTCGGCGCGCGTGACGTCGAAGCCCGTGCGGATGAAACCCTGCTCGTCGACGGCCACGGCGCAGTCGTGCAGCCAGTCCGTGTTCGGATCGGCGCCGACGAAGAGAAACACGCGGCGCACGGCGCAATCGGCTTCCTCGCCCGTACGGTTGTTGCGCCAGCGCACCTCCGTCAAGCCATCGTCGTCGCCTTCGAGGGCGATGATTTCCGTGTGCGTGTGCAGGGTGATGTTGGGCGTGGCGGCGATGCGCTCGATCAGGTAGCTCGACATGCTGGCCGCCAGCCCTTCGCCGCGGATCACCATGTGGACCTTGGCGGCGTGGCCGGAGAGAAACACGGCCGCCTGGCCGGCCGAATTGCCGCCGCCGACCAGGATGATCTCTTCCTGCCGGCACAGCTTGGCTTCGATGGGCGAGGCCCAGTAATACACGCCCCGTCCCTCATACGTTTTCAGGTTCGCCAGCGAGGGACGGCGGTAGCGCGCGCCGCAGGACAGCACCACCGTGCGGGCGCGCACCTGGGTGCCGTCGCACAGATTGACGCGCAGCGGCCAGGTGTCGCAGAGCAAGTTGGCGGCGCTGGCCGGAGTGGCGATCTCGACGCCGAATTTTTGCGCCTGCACGTAGGCGCGTCCTGCCAGCGCACGGCCGGAAATACCGGTAGGAAAGCCCAGGTAATTTTCGATGCGCGCGCTGGCGCCCGCCTGGCCGCCATACGCGCGCTGTTCCAGGGCCAGCACGCTCAAGCCTTCGGATGCCGCATACACGGCCGTGGCCAGACCGGCAGGACCGGCGCCCACCACCAGCACGTCAAAAATCTTGTCGCCGGACAAATCGGGCAGCATGCCCAGGCAGCGTCCCAGTTCCGCATTGCCGGGATTCTTCATGATCTTGCCATCAGGACAGACCACCAGCGGCCATTCCTGCGGCGTGGGCTGGTAGCGCTCGGCCAGCGCGGCGGCGGCCGCATCGGTGGCCGGGTCGAGTACTGTGTGCGGATGGCCATTGCTCGATAAAAAGCTTTGCAGATGGAACAGATTGCCATTGCCGCGCGGTCCCACCAGCACGGGGCCGCCCGAATTGGACTCGATCAGCGCCACGCGGCGCAGGATCAGGGCGCGCACGATGCGTTCGCCCATCTCCGCCTCGGCCACGATCAGTGCGCGCAAGGATTCCGAACTGATGTCGAGCAATTCCACCGCACCCACGGCGCTGCCGTTGACGAGGGTAGGGCGGCCGGACAATTGCGCCACCTCGGCAATGAAGTGGCCGACACCCACTTCGCGCAGCTGCGACGCCTGCCCCAGCACCTCGTGGCGCTTGATGCTGACCCGCCCCGACAGTATCACCAGCATGCCGAAACTGCTGCTGCCCGCCTCGAACAGCGTATCGCCATCGGCAAAGTGCTGCCGCGTGCCATAGCGCTGCAAGCGCTGCAGTTCGGGCGCATTGAAGACGGGCGAGATCTGGTGGCTGCGGCCCTGCAAGTCGAGCGTGGCGAACTGGACGGGATCGTCCTGCGTCGTTTCGGGAATGAATTCGGGTGTGCTGCTGGCCATGGCGAGTCCGTTCGAAGACTGAATAAGCAAATAACAAAAATAACTAACAGTGACGAGTCTAGCGCATGCGGCGCGCGCCTGCCGCAATATCCCTGGCGCACGCCCGGAAATGGCGGCGCGGCAGGCGTCATGCGGCATGTGGCGGCGCAGCCGGACGCGCCCGCGGGCCCGGATGCCGGCGCCGATGAGCGATACACCGTCCAGCATCTCATATTAGAATGGGTCTTTGTTGAATCCACTCAAACAGACACGATGGCTTACAAGACACTTGAAGATACGATAGGCAATACCCCGCTGGTGCAGCTGACGCGCTTGCCGGGTGCCGATGCGCTTGCGCGCAACAACGTCATCCTTGGCAAGCTGGAGGGTAATAATCCGGCCGGCTCCGTAAAGGACCGCGCTGCCATGTCCATGCTCAAGCGCGCCGAAGAGCGCGGCGTCATCAAGCCGGGCGATACCCTGATCGAGGCGACCAGCGGCAATACGGGCATCGCACTGGCCATGGCCGCCGCCTTGCGCGGCTACAAGATGCTGCTCTTGATGCCGGATAACCTCAGCGTGGAGCGCCGCCAGAGCATGGCTGCCTACGGCGCCGACATTTTACTGACGCCGAGGACGGGCGGCATGGAATATGCACGCGACCTGGCCGAGCAGATGCAGAAGGATGGCCGCGGCGTGATCCTCGACCAGTTCGCCAACGAAGACAATTCGCGCGCCCACTATGAAAGCACGGGACCGGAAATCTGGCGCGACACGGAAGGCCGGATCACGCATTTCGTCAGCGCCATGGGCACGACGGGCACCATCATGGGCGTGTCGCGCTATTTGAAAGAGCAGAATCCCGCCATCCAGATCATCGGCGCCCAGCCCGAGGAAGGTTCGCAGATCCCCGGCATCCGCAAGTGGCCGGAAGCATACTTGCCGAAAATCTACGACAAGTCGCGCGTCGACCAGGTGGAATACGTGAGCCAGGGCGTGGCCGAGCGCATGGCGCGCAGCCTGGCCGCGGAAGAGGGCTTGTTCTGCGGCATCTCGGCAGCCGGCGCCTGCGAAATTGCGCTGCGCATCTCGCAAACGGTGGAAAACGCGACGATCGTGTTTGTCGTATGCGACCGTGGCGACCGCTATCTGTCCACAGGTGTTTTCCCTGCGTAATGGTGTAATTGAATTGATATCGGCCAGAACGGCCTGAGAACTGCTGGAAATACCCCCTCCCCATGGCGGGGAGGGAAAACCTGCGAAACTGGCAGGATCAGCCTTGTGGCGTTTCGCCTTCTTTTGGCTTGAATTGCTTGTCGCTGATGCGGAATTTGTTGCGGCGGTCACCCATCAGGTAACGCAGGTCGCGGATGCTCAGGTCGCTGACTTCGTGCATGCGGATCAGCAGCGATGCGCCGACCGGCAGGCGGTGGTGGCGGATTTTGCTGATGACTGGTGGCGCCACTTCCAGCGCGCGGGACAGGGCTGCGTCGTTTTTCAGGCGCAGGTTTTCGATCAGGGTATCGAGCAGTCTGTTTGGGTTGTATTGAAGCAGATCGTCGGAGTCCGAATCGCTGTTCATATCAATGCCGACTTGGTTTGTCATGATGTTATTGTTCCTTCTGTAGTTGCACTGCAAAGTAAAAAACACTCGGAGCTCGCTCTTGCTGCGTTCATGTTCATTCTTTACTAAAAGGAACGAATTCACACACGGTACGATCCGGGATACAGTTTTTCATGATATATACACAATTGTACAACAGGATTCAATTTCAGGCGGGAAAGCCCGATAATCTTGCCTGGTACAGAATCGGTGTTGTCTAGCTGCAACACCTATTTATTCTTTATTATGCTCTATGATAGAACAAAAATTGTACTTTGACAAAAGTTAAGTATAAAACCATTTCCGTATTCCGTGCCGCACAAAGGCTGGCGAGCAAGGCTGGCACATGTTATCGGCCCTTACCATAGACCTGTTTTCTGGTCGCTTCAATATCGCTTACGCTTTCTTACAAGTAATATTATAACTTTACACTGACTTTCGGTTAGCGTGCGCGCACTTGACTGATGGCCTTGCCCAAGTCAATCACTGACATGGCATAAAAATAACTTCTGTTGTACTGAGTTATAGCAAAGAAGTTATTGGTTGCCAAGTGATACTCAGTTGCTTCTGAACCATTTTGCAAGTCGATCAAGCCAAACAACATGTTCTGAGGCGTGGAAGGGGCGGCACTCACGCCAGCTTCCTGCAATTCCGCCAGCCGGTACTTCGCCTGCAAGCCCTGGCCGATGAACTTTTCCCACGCGCGGCTGGCCGAAACGGTGACGGGATACGTGCTGATGGCCGGATCGTCGCGCCGCCAGCCGTGTTCGACGAGGAAATGCGCGACGCTGCCGATGGCGTCGGCCGTCGAATTGCGCAGGTCGATGTGACTATCGCCATCGAAGTCCACCGCATATTTCATGATGCTGCTAGGCATGAACTGGGGCAGGCCGATGGCGCCCGCATACGAACCGAGCAGGGTCAAGGGATCGATGCCATCCTTGCGCGCGTACAGCAGCGCGTTTTCCAGTTCTCCCTTGAAAAACTCCATGCGCGCGGCCCGCGTCGGGCTTTCCGGATAGGAAAACGCCAGGGTGGTCAGCGCGTCGAGCACGCGGAAGCGGCCCGTATTGCGTCCGTACACGGTTTCCACGCCGATGATGCCGACGATGATCTCGGCCGGCACGCCATATTCGCGTTCGGCGCGCGCCAGCGCTTCCGCGTTCTCTTCCCAGAATTTCACGCCCGCATTGATGCGCACCGGCTCGATGAAGCGGGCGCTGTAAGCTTGCCAGTTCTTTGGCTTGCCCGGCGGGGCTGGCTTCATCAGTTGCACGGTCGACTCGACATAGCGCACCTTGCCGATCAGGGTATCGAGTTCGGCGCGGTCAAAGCCGTGCTTGGCGGACATGTCGTCGAGGAAGGCGCGTACTTCTTTCCAATTGGCATAGTCGACAAATTCGCCTTCGAAGTCGAATTTCGCCGGTGCTTTCTTCGTCGCCGGCTTGCCAGCCACCTTCTTGACGGGCTGGGCCTTGGCCGCGCGCACGGCACGGGCGCGGTCGGCAGCGGAAATGTTGCTGTTTTCGCCAGCGTGCGCGGTGGACAGGCATAGGGGAAGGGAGAGGAGCAGGGACAGGGCGGAGTATTTGATCGGTAACAAGGAGCGTCTCATCGGCATTGGGTTAACAGGCGGCGCAAGCTGCGCCGCGCGCGGAGTTGTTCGTCTGGGTTGGCATTACCATACTTCATCGCGGCATAGATTGCCAGAAACTGTGCGATGGCGGCGTGCGCCTCTTGTGTGGCCTTGCCCGCGGCCAGCCGGGCAGCATAACCGTGCGGGCCTTCATGCGGCGCACGGCTGTAGCCGCGCCGCGCCTGCTGGCGGCAAAATTGCCCGTACAGGATGTCGAGCGGATCGCCTTGCCGGGCTTGCCACCACCAGACCAGTACGCCCGCCAGGGCGCACAGCAGGGCCAATACGGCACAAGCGAGTGCCAGCTTTTTCGCTGGCACGTTTTTCAAGCCATCGAGGATGGCGCGCTGGCGTTGCGGCGAGGTGTCGAGCACCCAGCTGCTCCAGGCGTGCTCGGCTTGCTGCCATTGCTGGCGCCACGCGGCAACCGCCCCGTGCGCGCCGCCATCGAGGCCGGCCAGGGCGCGCCATGCCGTCAGCGGCGACGGGGCCGGCGGCAGGGCGGCATCAAGGTTGCGCTCCGTGCGCAGGGGCGCGACGGCGCTGGTGGGATCGATGCGCACCCAGCCCCGGCCCGCCAGCCACACTTCGCTCCAGGCATGGGCGTCTGACTGGCGCACGCTCAAGTTGTTGCCTGTCCCGTTGCGCAGGCCGCCCTGGTAGCCCGTGACGACGCGCGCGGGTATGTCCATGGCACGCATCAGCACGACAAAGCTGCCGGCGTAATGTTCGCAAAAGCCCGCCTGCGTGGTGAACAGGAAGTCATCGACGCCATGCTTGCCCAGCAGCGGTGGCTGCAAGGTGTAGCGGAAGGGCGCACGGCGGAAGTGCTGCAACACGGCGGCGATGGCGTCGGCGGGCGCCAGCGCCTGCGCGCCATGGCCGCGCAATGCGCGGGCCCAGGCCACGCTGCGCGGATTGCTGCCAGCAGGCAAGGCCAGCCATGGCTGTTGCTGCGCGACCGACAAGCCTGCCTGCAGCCGGTAGCTGGGCTGGGAACTGGCGCGGTAACGCACGGTCGAAGTAATGGGTTGTACGGTCAGCACTTCCAGCGCGGACGACACGACATACGGATTGCCGGGCAAGCGTTCAATGCTGCGCGGCACGTCGAGCGCGAAGATGCGCCGCTGGCCGCTCGCTTGCAACGTCACTTCGTACTGGCTGGGCTGGCCTTCCAGCGCGATGTCTATCCGGCTGTCGCCGGCAGGCGTGCGCCGGCCGGCGCCCCTGCGCGTCCAAGTGGCGCCATCGTAGTCGCCCAGCACCACGCCGCGCCAATACAACTGGTCTTGCGGCGGGATAGCTGTGCTGAAATCGGCAGTAAAGACGGGTTCGCTTGACAGGGCCAGCGAGGCGATGGCGCCCGGCTGCATGCTGTCGGACAAGCCCGTGCGCGCCTGCGGGCCTTCTTGTGCCGTGCCCCACAGGGGGCCGTCGATGCGTGGCACGGCAAGAAACATCAGGGCCGACAGGGGAATGGCCAGCGCCAGCATGCGTCCCAGCAAGCCCAGCCTTTGCGCCAGGCGCGGTTGCACGGCGCCGTACTGGGCCGACAACAGGCAGGCCAGCAAGACGATGACGGTGGCCAGCATCCAGGCGGCGCTGAGGATGCCTTGCGCATGAAAGAAGTTTGCCAGCAGGAGGAAAAAACCGAGGAAGACAAAGACGAAGATGTCGCGCCGGCCATGCATTTCCAGCGATTTCAAGGCCAACAGCAAGACCAGCATGGCCACGCCCGCATCGCGTCCCAGCAGTGTGCCATAGCTGGCGTAGACGGCGGCGATGCCCAGCAAAGCCAGCGGCGCGAGCACAGCTAGCTGAGGCTGGCGCCGGCCCCGCACGGTGATGACGGCGCGCCACAGCAGCGGCGCGGCAGCGGCGGCCGACAGCCACGGGGGCAGGTGCAGCGCGTGCGGCGCCAGCACCATGGCGGCGGCCAGCAACAGCAGCAGGATGTCGGCCTTGTCACGCGGCAAGTTGGCCAGCCATTGCCTCATGCCATGGCCTCATCCTGTGGCAAATCGTGCGGCACATCATGCAGGGCCAGCGCGCGCAGGCAGGCGTCGCGCTGGCTGGCGCCCAAGGCAGGCGCCAGAGTCAGCGTGCCCAGGCGCAAACCATACGGCAAGCCCGTGCGTTCCGCCTGCAGCACCCAGGCGGCCAGGCGCGACAGGCGCGCTTCCGGCGCCAGCGCGTGCAGGGCGGCATGATCGAACACGATGCTGCCACGGGCTGCGCCCGTCTGTGCGTCGGCGGCAGGCTGGAATTGCTTGCTGAATAAATGCTCGCCATCATGCCGGGCGATCTGGCGCCAGGCCAGGCGGTGCAAGGGATCGCCGGGCTGGTAGGCGTGCACGCCCGCCAGTTCCAGGGCGCCGCCGGAGGAGCGTAATTGTTGTGTTTGCTGCGGCTGTTGCACCGTGCCGGCCGGCAAGGGCAGCGGCGGCGCGTTCTGCTCGGGCTGCGGATATACGAGCAAGCGCGCTTCGGGTTGCCAATGGCACCAGGCAATAAACAGGCCCAGCGGGAAACTGCCGGACAGGCGCATGGAGGGCGCATCGAGCCAGCCGCGTTGCCGCGCCGCCACGACGATGCTGACGGACGTTTCCCCGTAGGCGGCGATATCTGCCTGGCCGGGTGCTGCAGTGGAATTGATCACGGCCAGCCGGATCGCATGGCGCGGGCGCGTGCTGCGGTTGATCAGGCGCAAGGTGAACGTGGCCTGGCTGCCCGCGAACACGGGCTCGCCCGGCGTGGCGGCCAGCGCCAGGCCCGCCAGGTTGCGGCTGGCAAACAGCATGTCGGCGATGGCGCAGGCGGCCGCGAAATACGTCAGCGCGTAGCCCAGGCCCAGATGGTAATTGACGGCGGCGATCCACAGCGCCAGCAGCAGCGCGGCAAAGGCCAGGCCCGCGCGCGAGGGGCGGATGTGCACGCGCTGCGCGCCCAGCCAGGGGCGCGCCGGCAGCCATCGGATATCGCGCAGGCGCACGGCTGTCAGACGGGTGTCGCCAGCAGCAATTGCTGCAGCAGGCTGCGGCTGTCCGTGGACCCTTGCGCGGCATGCAGGCGGTGGGCGCAGACGGGAATGAGTACGGCTTGCACATCGTCGGGCGTGACGTGGTCGCGTCCGGCCAAGGCGGCCCAGGCGCGCGCCGCCTGCAGCAAGGCCAGCGCGGCGCGCGGGCTCAGGCCATCGGCAAACACGCCCGGCGCACGGGTGGCATGCACGAGGGCCAGCACGTAGTCGACGACGGCAGGCGAGGCGTGGATGGCGCGCAGGTCCGCTTGCGCCTGCAGCAATTCTTCCGCGTTCATCACGGCCGGCAAGGTTTGCAGCATGGCGCGGCGGTCGGCGCCCAGCAGCAGTTCCCGTTCGGCGGCCGCATCGGGGTAGCCCAGGGTGACGCACATGAGAAAACGGTCGAGCTGCGACTCGGGCAGGGGGAAGGTGCCCAGCTGGTGCGCGCAGTTCTGCGTGGCGATGACGAAAAACGGCTGCGGCAGGGCGCGCGTGACGCCATCGAGACTCACTTGCCGCTCTTCCATCGCTTCGAGCAAGCCCGATTGCGTCTTCGGCGTGGCGCGGTTGATCTCGTCGGCCAGCAGCACCTGGGTAAACAGGGGGCCAGGGTGGAAGATGAAACTGCCACTGCCCCGGTCATACACGCTCATACCGGCCACGTCGGCAGGCAACAGGTCGCTGGTAAATTGCTGGCGCTTCCATTGCAGGCCCAGCGAGATGGCCAGCGCGTGGGCCAGGGTCGTCTTGCCCACGCCGGGCACGTCTTCGATCAGCAGGTGGCCGCCTGCCAGCACGCAGGCGAGGGTCTGGCGGATCTGCAATTGTTTGCCGACGAGAACTTCGCCGATCTGCCGTGCGGCCTGGTGTATTTTCGAAAACATGCTATTTCTATCACAGTAAGACGGATTATTTAATTTACAATCGCTTTGGCCAGGTCAAGCCGTGCCGCCCGCCCGTGCCGCGCACGTGGTAGATTAGTGCAGCGGCGGCACAGACCAGCCAGTGATTTTATGCGAGAACGCGCAGGGCGAACAGGAATGCCATGCAGTGTTCCAGTATGCACAGAGAATGGACAGAGACAGAGGTAACCAGTACAGCGCATGAGCACAGCCATTTATACCCATCCCGATTGCCAGCGCCATGAAATGGGCGACTGGCATCCCGAATCGCCGGCCCGCTTGCAGGCCATCAACGATCAATTGATCCTGGCGCATATCAGCGACCTGGTCGAGCACCGCGACGGCGTGCGCGCGCAATTGTCCGATATCGAGCGCAACCATAGCGCCACGGCCATCGGCCTCGTGCGCGACAACGTGCCGCCGGCGGGCGACTATTACCCGCTCGATGGCGACACCCTGCTCAACGCGCACAGCTACGACGCGGCGCTGGCGGCGGCAGGCTCGGCCGTGGCAGCCACCGATGCCGTCATCGACGGCGAGATCAGCAACGCCTTTTGCGCGATCCGCCCGCCTGGCCACCATGCGCGTCCCAGCGAACCCATGGGTTTCTGCCTGTTCAATAATATCGCCATCGCCGCCAAGCATGCGCTCGACGTGCGCGGGCTGGAACGGGTCGCCATCGTCGACTTCGATGTGCACCATGGCAATGGCACGGCCGAGTCCGTGGCGCACGACCCGCGCATCCTGATGGTCAGCTTTTTCCAGCACCCGTTCTATCCGTACAGCGACGTGGAATCGTATACGGACACGCGCGTCAACGTGCCCGTGCCGGCCCGCTCGAAAGGCGATGCCGTGCGCCAGTTGGTGCTCGACCATTGGCTGCCCGCGCTGCACCGGCAGCAGCCGCAGATGATTTTCATTTCCGCCGGTTTCGATGCCCACCGCGAAGACGACGTGGGCGGCATGGGCCTGGTGGAGGCCGACTACACGTGGATGACGCAGCAAATGATGGCCGTGGCCAGGCAGTATGGCAAGGGCCGCATCGTCAGCTGCCTGGAAGGGGGCTACAACCTGTCGTCCCTGGGCCGCAGCGTGGCCGCGCACGTGAAGGCGCTGGCGGAGCTGTAAGGGGGCAGGGTTACTACAGCAAGGTGGGCCGGCTGCGGGAATTCGTGTGGCGGTGCGTCTGGTAGTCGAGCGCGTCGCCAGCCATGAAGCGGCGCCAGGCTTGCGTGTAGACGAGCGATGATTTATCCGCGTCGAAGCTGTCGAGCTGCAACATGTCGCGGTGGTGCTTGATTTCATTGACCAGCTGGTCATACAGCACTTGCAAGCCATAGCTGTCGGCGCTCTGGCGCTTCAACCGCTCTTCCAGCTGCGCCACTTGTCCCTGCAATTGCCGGCATTCTTTCTTCCAGTCATTGCGCGGCACGCGCTTGGGCGCCGTGCCAGTGTGTTCCATCATCATATCGAACTATCCCCATCGCATATTTCCCTGGCGGGAGCCAGCCTGGAAATAATTGCTTTTCATTTAAGAGGCGATATTAGAGCATACTTTTTTGTTTCTTTCAGTAAATATAAGAATCCATGTGGAAATAATTGACCTGGCTTTCCGGGTGCGCCTTACTGGTGCTGCGCCGCCTGCAAGGGCGCAGCCGGGGCGGCTCCGGCCATTTTTCCGTCGTCGGCGTAGGTCAGGGTGAGCAGGGTATTGTCGTCCCAGTTCACGTCATGCAGCGGCGGCACATAGCGCTGCCGGTCTTCCGTGACGCGGATGTCCAGCGTGCGCTCGCCCGAGCGCGCCTGCACGGCAAGCAGCTTGCGGGCCACGGGAAACGGCACGTGGATCAGCGACGAGTGGCACGGTCCGCCCGCCAGGCGGAACAGGTTGCGCCGGACAAAGGACAATTCATCCTGCTCGACGGCCCAGCGGATTTCACATTCCAGGCGCAGGTCGCCCAGGCGGCGCACATTCTGTGGCAGGCCCGGCGTGTGGATGTCGGCGCGCCAGCGCAAGGTGTCGCGCTTCTTGTTGCTGACCAGGTCGGCATTCGCATCGTAGGCGGTCTTGTCGCGCGACAAGGTGAAGCCGCCGTCCGCTGCCAGCGGCACGGGGATCGACAGGTTATCGGCCGACAGGTGCAGGGTCACGCCATCGAGCCTGGCCTGGGGTGTGGCGGGAATCAGCATGAAGCGCAGCGGCGCGCCCGGCGCCAGGCGCTGGTGATCGGCATACGCGTCGAGCCCCTTGAGCATGGTGCGGTAGGGACGCAGGTCGGGATCGCGCGTGCTTTGCACGTCGACGATCTGCTGCATTTCCTGGTTTGCCGCGTCGCCTGGTGCCGCCGGTTTTTCCTGGGCCATGGCAGGCAGCAGGCAGGCATACAGGGAGGCGAGGAGGCAAAAGCGGGAAAAGTGCATGGAATGCGTGTCAGGTTAAGCGTGCGATGGGGAACCGGCCAGGCTGGACGGACTGCGAATCTTATCATTCATGTAACTGCCAAATTATCACCAATTGTCTCGTTCGTGTCGCACGGCTGGCGCTGGCGGCGGAAAATGGGACGTCGGGGCGGCAACCACGTAAAATAGCGGATTGACCGAACGATTTTGAAAGCAAGAGCATGGCGATACAATGGTACCCAGGACATATGAACGCGGCCCGCAAGAAAGCGGCCGAGACCATGGAAAACACCGATCTGGTGATTGAAGTGGTGGACGCGCGCCTGCCGGCAGCCAGCTGCAATCCCATGGTGGACGAGCTGCGCCTGTTCCGCCAGCGTCCTTGCCTGAAAATCCTCAACAAGACCGACCTGGCCGATCCTGCCGCCACTGCCGCCTGGGTGGCCTATTTCAATGCCCAGGAAGGCGTGACCGCATATGCGATGACGACCAAGAAGCCGGGCGACGTGGCGCGCATTCCGGACCTGGCCAAATCGCTGGCGCCGCACCGCGGCGTGCCGACGAAGCCGCTGCGCATCATGATCATGGGCATCCCCAACGTGGGCAAATCGACCCTGATGAACGCGCTGCTGAAAAAGCGCGTGGCCAAGGTGGGCGACGAGCCGGCCGTCACCAAAATGCAGCAAAAGCTGTACCTGGACAAGAACACGATTTTGGTCGACACGCCCGGCATGCTGTGGCCGAAGATCGCCATCCCCAGCGACGGCCTGATGCTGGCGGCCAGCCACGCGATCGGCTCGAACGCGCTGATCGAAGAGGAAGTGGCCGTATTCCTGGCCGAGGAATTGCTCAAGCGCTACCCGGACTTGCTGGCAACCCGCTATGGCACCAAGGTCGATGAAGTCGACGCCATCGGCGTGGTCGAAGGCATCGCCGCCAAGCGCGGTTTCCGCATCAAGGGCGGCGATTACGATTTCGAGAAAGCGTCGCACACCCTGCTGCTCGACTACCGCAGCGGCATCCTGGGACGCATTTCGCTGGAAACGCCGGACACGCGCGCGGCCCTGCTGGCCCAGCACGCGGCCGAGATGGCGGAAAAAGCGGCCAAGGCAGCGGAGATCGCCGCCGAGAAGGCGAAGAATGCGGCGCGCGGCAAGCGCGGCACGTAAGTAACCGCTTCACCATGAAAAAAGCGCCGCGACAGCAATGTCGCGGCGCTTTTTTCATGCGCTATCCGATTATCCGAATTTGAAACTGGTCACCGCCAGCGCCCCAAAGAAATTCTCCTCGTGGTACACCACCTGCGCCGCTTCCTGCTCGGCCGCGCCCAGCGCCACCATCAGCGGCAGCAGATGGTCTTCCTGCGGATGGGCCTGGCGCGCGCCCGGCGCCTGGTCCCAGGCCAGCAATTGCGCCAGCCTTTGTTCTGGCGGCAAGGCCATGGCCTGTCGCAGCCAGGCGTCGAACTGGTGCGAGGCGACGGCGCCCGCCTGGCCGAACTGGCGCAGGTTATGGTAAGACAGGCCGCTGCCGAGTATCAGCACGCCTTGCCGGCGCAGGCTGGCCAGCGCGCGTCCCACCTCGATGTGCGTGAGCGGGTCGTAGCCGTGTTTCAGCGACAGCTGCACCAGCGGCATGTCGGCCTGCGGGTAGATGGGGAACAGGGCGCTGAAGGTGCCGTGGTCGAAACCCCGCTCGTGGTCGAGGCGCGCCGGATGGCCAGCCGCGTCGAGCAACTGTTTGACCTGCGCCGCCAGTTCCGGCGCGCCGGGCGCCGGGTACTGGATCTGGTACGTATGCGGCGGAAAGCCCGAATAATCATAGATCATGCCCGGCCGTGGGCTGGCCGAGACGAGAAATTGCGGCCCTTCCCAGTGTGCCGTGACGACCAGCACGGCTGTCGGTCGCGCGCCGATCTGGCGCGGAATATCCTGCAGCGATGCTTCCAGCACGTCGTAGCGGCCGCCGAACTGGTCTTTCATGAACGGCCACGGGCCGCCGCCGTGCGACAGGAAATACGTGGGGAAGGTGTGCTCTTGCATGGCGGCTCCTGGGGGAATGGCTAACGATGGGACCATGATAGTCATGCGCAGTCAGTTGATCAAGATCGCTATTATTGATATATCATTTCCAATTTGTTGATGATTGGATGGGTATGGATACCTTGCGCAGCATGCGCGTGTTTCGCGCCGTGGTGGAGCTCGACAGTTTCGTGCGCGCCAGCGAGCGCCTCGACCTGTCGCCGGCCATGGTCAGCAAGCACGTGATGCACCTGGAGCGCCACCTGGGCGCGCGCTTGCTGAACCGCAGCAGCCGCCACCTGAGCCTGACGGAAATCGGCAAGGTGTATTTTGAACAGTGCCGCGACATGCTCGACAATCTCGACGAGGTGGAAGCGACGGTCGGCCGCACGACGGTGGTGCCGCGCGGCATGCTGCGCCTGAGCGCGCCCGTCTGGTTCGCCAACGCCATCTTTACGCGCACCCTGGCCGCCTACCGCGAACGCTTTCCGGAAGTCACGTTCGACATCGATTTGAGCGGAAGAGTGGTGAACCTGGTGGAGGAAGGTTTCGACCTGGCCCTGCGCGTGAGCCAGGCGCCATCACCGACCCTGATCGCGCGGCCCATCGGCAGCATCGAATTCCACCTGGTGGCCGCGCCAGCCTATCTGGCGCGTGCGGGTCACCCGCACCTGCCGCAGGACCTGGCGCGGCACGCCATGATCAGCTATTCCTTGTTGGCGAACGGCAATGAGCTGGCCTTCGACGGGGTACAGGGGCGCGAGACGGTGAAGTTCTCGCCCGTCCTGCAATGCAATAACGAAAGCCTGCTGCACGCGGCCGCGCTCGACGGCATGGGCATCGCCCTGCTGCCGTCGTGGCAGACGGATGCGAACCTGGCGGCGGGGCGGCTGGTGCGCCTCTTCGACGATTTCAAGCTGGCGGGCGGCAGCGTGTATGCCGTCTACACGAGCCGCCGCTACCTGTCGTCGAAGGTGCGCACCTTCATCGACTTTCTCGCCGATGAGGGGCGTCTGGGGAGTTGATTACGCGAGCGAGCGCTTGACGTCGATCAGCGCGAACAGGCGGGCGCTGCGCATCCATGCCAGCACCAGCGCCGCCAGCTGCGTCACCAGCAGGCCGGCCACGATGGCCAGCGGGCCGGGCGCGGCCAGGTTCAGGCGCGCCACGCCCAGCAGCGCATACAGCGCCAGTCCCAGCACGGTGATGACGAGGTAGATGGCCAGGCTGGCCAGCGGACGCCGGCGCAGCATGCCGAGGCCCCGCCACCATGCCTTGACGGCCGAGGTGCGGCGACGGTCGACGGCCAGGGCCGCGCGGCCGGCGTCGAGCGTGGCGCAGGCCAGCAGGAACAGCAAACCCGTCAACAGCAAGGCCAGGTGACGGGCCAGGTCCGCATCGGCTTCCAGGATGGCTTTCGCCGCGTGCTTGTCGGCCAGTTTCAGCGCGCCGGCGCCGATCGTCAGCGCCAGGCCCAGCGGCACGATGCTCCACAGCAGCATGCGCAGCATGCGGCCGTATTCGCTGAATGCGCCCGTCAGCAGGGGACCGAAGCCGGGTGGCGCAGGCGCGCGCGCGGCCGTCACCACCAGGCCGCTCAGCAGCGGCGACAGCAGCAAGGCCAGCACGATGCCCGTGATGGCGGCCTGGCTGATGGCGGCGCCGTTGCGTCCCGCATTGGCCACCAGGTCGGCCAGGGTCATCAGGTCGAGCTGGTGCGCCAGGGCCGCCGCATGCACGGCGTTATCGAGGCTGGCGTTCAAGGTGCGCCAGAGGGGAATGACGGCAAGGATGGCGGGGATCAGCAGCAGGCCCGCCCACAGCAGCAGCAAGCGCCATTGCAGGGCGGCGCGGCTGGCGCGCGTGGTCCGGGTCAGGCCGCTGGCCCGTGTCGTGGAAGTGGCGCTCATACGATGGCAATCAGGGAAAGGAGGTATTGGAAGGCGGCGGCAAGGTCGAAGCTCCAGCGCTGCGAGGCGGATTTGTCTGCCTTCAAGGTGCGGCTGTCATCGAGCTTGTTGACGTCGAGGTAGTGCACGCGGTCGGGGTCCAGTTCGGCCGAGACGGCCTTCACGGGCTTGCTCCAGGTGTAGCGCTGCCACAGCTGCTCGTTATCCCAGACCACGCGTTCGGACGTGCCGTCGGCGAACTTCACCAGCAGCACCTGCGGCACGGGCGCGCCGCGGCGGCGCAGGACCACGCTGGTGAGATAAGGATACGGTCCCGTGCCCGGCTTGGCGTCCGGATGCGCCTTGTCCCACGCCTCGCGTACCTTTTTCTCCTCTTTTTCCAGCGCTTCGGCCGTATGCTCCACGCGTTTGCCGTTCACCAGTGCCATGCCGGCCAGGGGCGTCTGCTCTTCGCTGGTGAAGATGCCGATGCGGTCGTCGATATTCGCGCTGGCATAGACTTGCTGCGCGAAGACCTGTTCCACGATGCGCCGCTGGCCCGTCGCCTCGGCCAGCGTTTCGCGCAGGTCGGCCACGCTCGGGTGGCGGAATTTCCACTGTTCGTAGTAGGCCTTGAAGCCCCGTTCCATGGCTTCGCTGCCGATGCGCGCTTCCAGGTCGCGCATGGTGATGGCCGTGCGGCTGTAGACGGGCCCCACGCCCTGCAGGCGGTCCCACGCATTCTGGCCCAGCGGATCTGCCGCATCCTGGCGCGGTGCGGCCATGCGTTCGAATTCGAAGACCTTGAAGACGGGATCGAAGCCCAGGCGCTTGAGCAGGGGCGTGGTGGCGTGGATGTGCTGGCCGCGCGCGCGCAGCATGCGCTGGTCCCAGTATTCGTTCAAGCCTTCGTCGAGAAGGGGTTCCTCGAATTCGTTCGACGCCAGGATGCCATAGAAATAGCCATGGCCGAATTCATGGATGGTGACGAAATCGAGGCCGAATTCGGGTATGGTCTTCGGCTGCAGGTTGGCGTAGCTCGAGGCCGTGATGAAGGTCGGATATTCCATGCCGCCCGCTTCGGCCGCATTGAACGGCGGGATCACCACCGTCAGGGTCTTGTACGGATACGGGCCCAGGGTGCGCGAGAAATACGTGAGCGCATCCTTGGCCGCCTGCAGCGCCGGCGCCGCGTTCGATGCGTATTCGGGCGGGTACAGCACCTTGATGGCCACCGGCGGACTGCCGGGGCCGCTCCAGCTGCCCGTCAACGGCTGCGCGCTGCGCTTGTCGGCCGTCCAGGCGAAATCGTGCACGTCGCCCTGCACATAGTGATGCGTGAGCATGCCGTTCTTTTCCTGCGGCGCGCCTTGCAGCTCGCCCGTGGCGCCCACCGTGTACTCCTTGGGCACGGTCAGCTTCACGTCATAGTTGCCGAAATTGGCGTAGAACTCCGAATTGAGGTGGAATTCATGCGCATTCCAGCGCGGCGCGGTGGCGCCCCGTTCGCCGGGCAATTCCAGCACCGCGATCTTGGGGAACCACTGGCCCACCAGGTGGAAGCTGCCGAAATAGCCGGTGCGCGCGATGACGCGCGGCAGCTGGTCGAAGAAGCGGATGTCGAGCGTCGTCTCGGCGCCCGGCGCGACGGCCTGCGGCAAGTCGACGCGCACCACGGTGCGGTCGGTGGCCGGGCCGTTGTCGGGCTGGACGAAATGCCAGGGCGCCTTGGCGCCGTTCTGCGTCATGCTGCGCAGTTCGATGTAGCCCCATTCGCCGTCGCGCGTGTCGACGCCCGAGCGGAAG
The DNA here is from genome assembly GCF_034424625.1 of Janthinobacterium lividum. Taxonomy (NCBI): domain Bacteria; kingdom Pseudomonadati; phylum Pseudomonadota; class Betaproteobacteria; order Burkholderiales; family Oxalobacteraceae; genus Janthinobacterium; species Janthinobacterium lividum. The sequence goes on from NZ_CP139976.1 coordinate 1,772,173, forward strand.
CCCGTATCGAGCTTGCGCTTCTCGGTGAAGAAGGTCGAATGCTCGCCTTCGAACGCGTTCAGGTACAGGTGCAGGTAGACGCTGCTGACGGCTTGTGCGCTGCGGTTGCGCCAGCGTAGTTTCTGCTGGCCGGCTATGGTGTGCTTGACGGGATCGAGCGTCGCTTCGATCTGGTAATCGACCACGCGGTCCGACAGGGTCGCTTGCGCGCCCGTGCGCGCACCGCCCCAGGCGTTGCTGGCGCTGGGCGTGCTGACGGCGGAAGCGTGCGGCGACGCCAGGGCGATGCCGTCGGCGGACGGCGCCAGCGGCGTGGGCGCGCTGGCCGCCTTGCCTTGGCCCGGCTGGGCGAACAGGTCGGCCTGCAGGGCCAGGCCGGCCAGCAGCAGGGCGGCGATGGAGAGGGCTTTGAGCTTGCCCGAGATGGGAAAAAAACCAATGCTGCGGCGCGTGCCGCGGGGACTTGGCGGCCCCTGGCGCGTTGTGCTACGACTTTCCATGCGTGACTCCCACAGTGACTTCTTATTGTTGATTTTTAAATGCAGTCGGCTGCGCCCAGGATCGCCGGGCGCAGCTTAATATACCTACAAAAATGCCAAATCACCAATAAAATATTGGCATATGGAAAGTACCATCGGGCCGGCGCTTGCGGCGCCGCGCGCCGTGCGTATAATGATTCGCTTTTGCCATCCCCCCGTCCCACCAGCGTGCGTCCGCGCCGCGATGACGCCTCAAGCCTGCCGCCATGATGCCTGCTCCTCCCGTCCTGACCATTGCCGTGCGCGCCTTGCTGCTGTGCGCCCTGGCCATGCCGGCGTGCGCGCAGGATGGCGTGGATGGCGGCGCGGCCGGCGTCACGCATGGCGACTTGTCCGCCGAGCTGGCGCAGGGCGGCCAGCACAGCGTGCGCGGCGCCTTGTCGCGCGAGCAGGGCGGCATGACGCTCGATGTGGCCATGGACGGACTGCGCAATGGCAATTACCGCGATGGCAGCGTGTTTCACCAGCGCGGCTTCAATGGCGGCGCGGAATGGAAGGTGCGGCAGGGCCGCTTCGGCTTCAGCGCCGACCAGCTGAACCAGGACACCAGCTATCCCGCGCCCGAGGCGCCGTTCCTGGCCATGCTGGCGGCCCGCCCGGAAGACCTGTACCGCTATGAAGTGCGGCGCGTCAGCGCCTTCGTGCAGCGCTATGTGGGCAGTTTCGAGCTGGGCGTGGAACTGTCGCAGCGGGAAAAGCGCGCCACGGCCCACTATGCGGGCGAGGAGGGCAGCAGCGAATCGAGATACAGCAGCCGCCGCCGGCAGCTGGCGCCGCGCCTGCGCCATTACGGCAAGGTGGGCGGCGTGGGCACGGATACGGAAGTGGGCCTGGACCTGATGCAGTGGCAGCGGCGCTCGGGCAGTGATGGCGATGGGCAGCGCCGCCAGTATTCGCGCGCGCTGCTGCTGCGCGAGGAGCTGGCCTTCGGCGGCCTGTATGCGCCGCGCCTGTTGCTGGGACTGCGGCATGAACAGTTCCAGCTCGATCCAGCCGACATGCCCGCCGGCGGCAGCGACTGGGAAAACCAGAATGCCTGGGACGTGCAGGGCAGCCTGCAATTGCGCCCGCAACTGAGCGTGTACGCCAAGGCTGCGCGCAGCTACCGCATCGACGACGATGGTTATACCCGTGCCGGCTACCGCCCCCTGGCGGGACAGCTGCGGCGCGAAATGGAAGTGGGCGCCACCTTCGGCGACGTGGCGCGCAGCGCTTCCGTGCGCGTGTTCAGCGAGCGCCTGAGCAACCAGATCGTTTTCGACCAGAGCCTGGGCCAGCTGGGCTTTGCGGGCAACCTCGACCCCTCGCGCCGCGACGGCATCGCCATCGAGGCCAGCATGGCGCTGGCGCGCGACTGGCGCCTCGACGGGCAACTGCGGCAAGTGCATGCGCGCTATGACGATTACGCCTATGACGGCCCGGATATCGCCCTCGTGCCGAAAACCCTGGCCAGCCTGCGCCTGTACTGGACGGGACAGGCCGGCGCCAGTGCCGACATGGGCGTGCAATGGCTGCGCGCGCTGCGCTACGGTCCCGATTTCGCCAACAGCTGCCTGGCGCAAGTGCCTGCGTTTGCCACCGTGGACGGGCGCTATGTGCGCAAGCTGGGCGCCTGGGAGCTGGAACTGGCCGGCAGCAACCTGGCCAACCGCCGCCATTACGGCGATGCGCCAGGCTGCCGCTCCAGCATTTATCTCAAGGATGCGCGCCAGCTGCGCGTGTCGGCGCGCTACCATTTTTGAGGCGCGGGCGCGGCGGGGCTTAAATGCGGCTTAAGCGGGCGCAAACCGGGGCGATAAAGACGGTTTTTTTCCGCCCGGGCTTCATCGCCCGGCGCAAAAAGTGGTAATCTCGCCCCGTTCACGACCATTTATGAAGAAGGATTATTATGCGTTTTCTGCGTTTCTTGCGTCCCCTGCTTGCCGCCGTCACCCTGGTGGCGGCCACCGGCGGCGCCATGGCGGCCGATACCGGCTTTACCACGCTCCCGACGCCAGTGCGCACGGACACGGGCAAGAAGGTGGAAGTGGTCGAGTACTTCATGTATTCCTGCCCGCATTGCTACGCGCTCGATCCGCTGATGCACGACTGGGTCAAGAAGCAGGGCGACAAGATCGCCTTCCGCCGGATCCACCTGGCCTTCAATGGCCCGAAGGATCCGCAGGCGCACGCCTATGCCACCCTGGAAGCGATGGGCCAGCTGGACCAGTTCCACGACAAGATCTTCCGCGCCATCCACGTCGAGCGCAACCGCCTGAACCGCGATGACGCCATCCTCGACCTGCTGGTCAAGAACGGCATCGACAAGGCGAAATACCTGGACATGTTCAATTCCTTCGGCGTGCAGACCAAGCTGAAACGCAATGAACAGCTGATCACGGCCAGCAAGATCGACAGCGCGCCGACCATCGTCATCGATGGCCGCTTCGTGACGTCGCCGGCGCAGCTGTCGCGTCCGGGGCAGTCCGAGCCTCAGACCCAGACAGCGACCCTGCGCGTGATGGATGAACTGGTGGCGCGCGTGCTGAAAGAGCGCGCCCCGGCGCCAGCGAAGAAGTAAGCGGAGCGCATCATGAAACAGCTGCCCTGGACCTTGTGCGCACTGGCTCTTGCCCTCGTGGCGTGGCTGGCGATTGCGATCGTCAGCGTGGAAAACCAGCGCAATGCGCTGGTCACCAAGGCGTGCGTGGACCCCGCGTTCAAGAACGAGGTCGACGCGAAATGCCTGGCGTCCGTGCAATCGCGCGAGCACTGGTGGCAGCACCTCGCCTACGCCATGACGCATTTCAGGTCATAGAACGCCGGATAAAATCTACTGCGCGTCGCGCTTTGCGGCCGGCGATGCTCACCGTACTAGAGTACGGTTGCGCTTCTCGGCCACAAATCACTGCCGCTCGCTACGATTTTCTCCGGCGTTGTGACGATAAGGAATAGACAGACAAACTGCCCGCCTTGCGCGGGCTTTTTTACGCCTGCAGCTTACAGGTATCATGAAGCCACAACCATTCAGGAGGAACGATGAAGGAAGTGATCTTGATTACCGGTAGCAGCCGCGGCATCGGCGCGGCGACGGCACAGCTGGCGGCGCGCCAGGGCTATGCCGTGTGCATCAATTATGTGCGCGATGCGCAGGCGGCCGAGGCGCTGTGCGCGCGCATCGTGGCCGAGGGGGGCGATGCCATCGCCGTGCAGGCCGACGTCAGCGACGCGCAAGACGTGGAACGGCTGTTTGCGGAAGTCGATGCGCGCCTGGGGACGCTCACGGCGCTGGTCAACAATGTGGGCGTGCTGGAGCAGAAATGCCGGCTGGCCGATATCTCCGTGCAGCGCCTGGAACGCGTGCTGCGCACCAATGTGATCAGTTATTTCCTGTGCTGCCAGCAGGCCGTGCGGCGCATGTCGACGGCCAACGGCGGGCAGGGCGGGCGCATCGTGAACGTGTCGTCGGCAGCCGCGCGCCTCGGCTCCCCGGGCGAATACATCGATTACGCGGCCTCGAAAGGCGCCGTCGATACCCTGACCCTCGGCCTGGCGAAGGAAGTGGCGGCCGAGGGCATCCGCGTCAACGGCGTGCGGCCCGGCATCATCTATACGGAGATCCACGCTTCCGGCGGCGAACCGGGACGGGTGGCGCGCCTGGCGTCCGGCGTGCCCATGCAGCGGGGCGGCCAGCCGGAAGAAATCGCTGACGCCATCCTGTACCTGCTGGGACCGGGCGCCAGCTATGTGACGGGCAGCATCCTCGACGTGGCGGGCGGGCGCTGATTTCCACGCATTTTCAACTTCTGCAAGCAAGTGATTCAAGCGCGGGGCCAATTATCAAATAGGGCAAGCGAGTCCAGAATGGCGGGGTGCCATTGCAGCAGGCACACCGATCAACCCACCTGGATTCATTATGCCCGCACCTGTTCTTGCCCCCGCCATCCTGGCCCTTTCTCTGCTGGCTGCCGCGCCAGCCCATGCCGCCGTAAATCTGCCCATGCCGGCCCACCTGGCCGGCGCCGCTGCCACCGACAAGGTGGTACTGGCGGCGCGCCGCTATGCCGCGTTCTGGCAGAGCGGCGACCCGGCCCTGGCGCGCCTGGCGCTGGCCGATGATTTCAACGACCGCACCTTGCCCGCCGGGCGTGCGCAGGGATTGGCCGGTCCGCTGCAGGCATCTGACGTGTTTCATGCGGCCGTGCCGGATTTGCAGGTGGCCATCGAGGACATGCTGGTGGCCGGCGACCGGGTCAGCCTGCGCCTGCATTTCACGGGGCGCTTCACGGGCGTCTTCCCCACGCCGCAGGGACCCTTGCAGGGACAGGGGCAAGCCATCGATTTCCATGCCTTCGATCTGTACCAGGTCAATGCGCAGGGCCGCATCAGCGACAACTGGCACCTGGAAGATAATCTGACCCTGCTGCGCCAGCTGGGCGTGCTGGCGCCCTGATGACGGCCCGCTAGCCTTGCGCCGGCAGGGCCGCGAACTGCTGCAGCAGGAATTCGATCAGCAGGGCCACGCGCGGCGGCTGGAAGCGGCTGCGCCGGTACAGCAGGTTCAGGGGGACGCTATCGGCAAAGTAATCGTCGAGCACCGTCTGCAGGCGTCCGGCGGACAGGTCGCCGCCGATGTCGAGCAGGGATTTGTAGGCATAGCCATGGCCGGCCACGGCCCAGCGGCGGATGATTTCGCCGTCGTTGCTGTGCCAGGCGCCTTGCGGGCGCAGGCTATGGCGCTTGCCATCCTCGCGGTAGCGCCACTCCTGCGGCGCACCGTCGCCCGCCGTGAGCACGAGGGCCGGCAGCATCGCCAGGTCGCGCGGCGTGGCCGGCATGCCCACTCTGGCGGCCAACGCGGGAGATACGCACACGACGCGCCGGCCAGGGTGCAGCAAACGCGCCACCATGTCGCTGTCGGGCAGTTCGCCGTAGCGGATGGCCAGGTCGATGTCGTCCTGCACCAGCCTGGCCGTGGCGTCCGTCAAGGTCAGCGCATGGCGCACCTGCGGGTGCTGGGCGGCAAAGCGGTCGAGCATCGGCAGCAGCAGCTGGCGGCCGATGTCGGACGGCGCCGAGATGCGCACCACGCCGCGCACGCCGGCGCCGCCTGCGTGCAAGCCGTCTTCGGCCTGCGCCAGCAAGTCCAGCGCCTGTTCGCTGTAATGGCGGTAGTGCAAACCCTCTTCCGTCAGGCGCAGCTGGCGCGTGGTGCGCTCGAACAGGGTGACGCCCAGCGCCGTTTCCAGGCGCGCGATGGCGGCGCTGGCGGCGGCCGGCGACAGGCCGTGCTTGCGGCCCGCCGCGGAAAAACTGCCCAGCACCGCGGCGTCGAGGAACAGGGCGATTTCCGCCAGGCGCCCGGCGCCGCCGCTGCGGATCATGCCGGGTGCGCGGCCACGGGCTTCGGCGCCGGCGCAGAATGGGGCGTGATCACCACGGTGCAAGTGGTGCCGGCCACCAGCAATTGCCCTTTCGGCTGCTCGTCGATGTGGATGCGCACGGGCACGCGCTGCGCCAGGCGCACCCAGTTGAAGGTGGGATTGACGTCGGCCAGCAGTTCGCGGCCCGTGGCGGCGTCGCGGTCGGTGATGCCGCGCGCGATGCTCTCGATGTGGCCGTGCAGGGTGCCGCCGCTCATCAGATTCATTTCCGCCTTGTCGTCCTGCGCCAGCATGCCCAGCTTGGTCTCTTCGAAATAGCCGACGACATAGTACGAGGCGCTGTCGATGACGGCCAGCTTGGCCGCGCCGACGGCGGCGAAATCGCCCTTGTGCACGTTCAGGTTCGTCACGTAGCCGCTGACGGGGGCGCGCACGGTGGTGCGTTCCAGGTTCAATTGCGCCAGCGCGCGCGCGGCCACGGCGGCCTGCACCTGCGACGAGGCCGAGCTGGCGGCAAAGGCGGCGCTTTCGCGGCTTTCCGTCGAGATGATGCTGGCGTCAAGGCCTGCGCGGCGCTGGGCTTCCTTGCCGCGGCGTCCCTGTTCCGTCCTTTGCGCGGCCAGCACCGCGTCGGCCTGCGCCAGTGCGCTCGTGTAGCGTTCCTTGTCGACGACGAAGAGCACGTCGCCCTTTTGCACCACCTGGTTGTCGCGTACCAGCACGTCCGTGACGGTGCCGGCGACGTCGGCACTGATGTTGACAATGTCGGCCTTGATGCGGCCGTCGCGCGTCCACGGCGACTCCATGTAGCGGTCCCAGACGGTCTTGCCTATCCACAGCGCGGCGGCCAGGAGCAGCAAGGTGATTGCATAGCGGGTCAGTTTGCTTACCATGTCGGCAGCCTTTCCTTGATGGGGTTGAACAGTTTTTTTTATTTGTAAAGCGATAAAGCCAGCGCGCCAAAGATGGCGATGAAAATGCACAGCCGCGCCAGCGACGGGTGCCACACCATGCGGTACACGCCCAGCCAGCCCAGCACGCGGTCGAGCAGGGTTTGCAGGCCGATGCTGAGGATGAACAGGGGCAGCAGGGTAGGAATCAGAATTCCGAACAGGGCGAATTCACGCGGCATGGTGGTCTCCGGCGCCAGGCGCCATATGGTCGAGTAATGAGGTATAGATCGAATGCAGGTCGGCCAGCGCCGTGTGCAGGCGCAGGTCTTGCTCCTGCTTGCGTTCTGGTGTCGCACCGGCTTCCGTCTGGGCCGCGCGCACGACGGCGCCCGCCTGCAGGGTGGCTGCCAGCGCCGCCTGCAGTGCCGTTTCGCTGCGCGTGCGCAGCCAGGCGGCGATGTGGTCCACGCACTGCTGCAGCGCGTGGCGCGTGGCGCCTGGCCGGGCCGTCGCGATCAGTTCGCGCAATTCGATCACCGAGTGGCCGATTTCCAGCAAGGTCAAGGCCTGGCGCACGACGGCGCGCGCAGCCTCGCCCGGCGCCGGTCCGGCCGCCGCATTGAGCTGGCTGAGCAAGTCGCGCACGCGGTTGTCGAAACGATGCTTGACTCTTCGCGCCGGCGCCGTGCACGCATGCAGCGCTTCGCGCCACAGGGCACGGCCGATGTGGTCCTTGTGGCCCATCGTGTGCTCGGGCAGCAGCACGGCAAACACGAGGGCCGCCAGCATCAGGCCCACGATCAGGGCCATGCCCGTGTTCAAGAAGGCCGCGCCATCGACATGCATCAGATTCGTCGGCGCCATCTGCGTGATGAAGGTCGACACGCCCAGGCCCACGCCCAGCTTGGCGGGATTCGTCATCAGGTACAGGCCGACGGCGAGGAAGGGCGCAAAACTCAGTACCAGCATGGGGAAACCGTCGCCGTGCACCAGCACGAAATACACGCACACGAGCGACAGCGGCATGGCGATGAGGAAGCCCGCCAGCACCTGGCGGATCATCATGATGGGACGCGGCGAGGACGAGGCCAGCGCGCAGAACACGGCCGCCATCAGCATCGCCGTGCTGGCGTAGGGCCAGGCGAGGAAGTAGGCGCCCAGCGCCAGCAGGGCCAGGCTGATGGCCGCGCGCGCGCCGCTGGCGATCACCAGCGCGGGCGGCGTCTTCGGCGCATAGGCCCGCGGCGTGCTGATTTCCAGGGGCGTGTCGTGCGCCAGGCTGAAATACACTTCGTGAAAGCGGCTCATGTCGCGCGCGAAGCGCTCCAGCAGTTCGCACACGGTGTCGAAATCGATGCGCTGCGCATGCGCGATGGTCGCGCCGTCGATATCCGAGCGGGCCTGCGCCAGGGCCGTTTGCAGGTGCAGCTGCATGGTGTCGAGCGAGTCTTGCGAAGGCGTCGCCTGCAGCGCTTCGGCGACGATGGCGTACAGGGGCGCGCAGGCCTGCATGACTTGGGTTTCGCCATCGCGCTGCAGGCGGTCGAACAGGCGGTGAAAGGTGTAGAAAGTGGTCAGCGCCGTCATGAAGGTGGCGTTGAAGGCGTGCAGCTTGCGGTTTTGCGCGCGCACGTGGCTGACCTTGCTGGTGACTTCGAACAGGGCGGCCGAGCGGCCCAGTTCCAGCGCCGCGACGTCGGCGGCAAACTGCAAATGCGTCAGTTCCACCTGCGCCGGCGTGAGCTTTTGCTGCAGCACGTCCTGGCAAAAGGTGAGGAATTTGCCGTAGCGGGCCTGCACCGTGCGCATCACCTGCGTGCCCTGGTGGCGCGGCAGCAGCACGCTGGAGACGGCCGTCGAGCAGATGATGCCCAGGCTCACTTCTGCCACGCGCGTGACGGCCAGCGCGAACACCTGCATCGGCTGCTCGATGGCGGGCAAGACGATCATGCAGGCCGTGTAGCCAGCCAGCACGTACACATACGATTGCGCGTTGCGGTGCAGGGCAGAGCCGCTCGTGCACAGGCCCACCCACAGGGCCAGGCCGGCGAACAGCAGCACGGGCTGTTGCGGGAACAGGCCGATCAGGGTCAGCGCGGCCGTGCATCCGAGCAGGGTGCCGCACAGGCGGTAAAAGCTTTTTTCCAGCACCATGCCGCTGCTGGGCAGGGCCAGGATGATGGTGGTGGTCATCGCCGTGCTGGGCGAATCGAGACCCAGGCGGTAGGCCAGCCACAGGGCGCAGAAGGACGCGATGAGGGTCTTGCCGACGTAGATCCAGCGTTCGCCTTCCGTTGCGCGCCAGTCCTGCAGCGCCAGCGCCAGCCAGTGGGCCGCCCGGGTCAGGGGGCCGTGTGTGAATTTGGTTGCTGTGGCTGGCGTCATCGATAGGCTATCAGTTCTGGTTGTTGAGATTGTTCAGGTTGCGCAACTGGCGCATGTACAGCTTGTCGAGCACTTGCAGCTCTTCGTCCGTGAACCCTTCATACAGGGCCGAGGTTTCCTGGTACACATCGGGCAATGCCGTTTCGATCAGTGCGCGGCCCTTGTCGGTCAGCGAGATCATCACCGAGCGGCGGTCGCCGGGACGCGTGCCGCGGTGGATCAGGCCGCGCGTTTCCAGGTCGTTGCACACGCGCGTCAGGTTGGCCGGCTTTTCATGGCAGGCCATGCCCAGGGTGCAGGCGTTCGAGGTTTCGTCGTCCGTGCCGTACAGCACGGCCAGCACCATGTAGCTGGCATCGACCAGGTCGTGCTTTTTCAGCGCCGCGTTGGTCAGGTCCTTCATGCCTTTTTGAATGTGGTACGTCATGCGCAACAGGCGCATCAGTTCCATGGGGAAGCCTGGCATGCGCGTGCGGATGTTTTGCAGCCGCTTGGAGGTGGCGTCAAAAGCGGTCATGTCATATTCCTTCATGTGTGAATAAAGTTCCGATTGTATCTTGTTGGGCTAGGGCAATGCCAGGATTGCAAGCTCAGATGCCGCCTCCCAGTGCATTCATCAAGGAAACGTACAGATCGAGCTCGCGTGCCCCATTCTGCGCCTGCTGCTGTTCTTCCGCCAGCAGCGCCACTTGCGTGTTGAGCATGTTGATGGCGTCGCTCATGCCTGCCTTGTAGGCCTTCTCCGCCAGGTCGCGCGCGCGCTGCGCCGTGGCCAGCGCCTGCACGGTCAGCTGGTGCTGTTTGGCCAGCGACTGGGCGCGGGTGACGGCGTTGGCCACGTCCGACATGGCGTTGATGACGGTGGCGTTGTATTGCTCCACGGCGCCGTCGTACACGGCCGTCTGGCTGCCTAGCTGGGCGCGCAGGCGGGCGCCGGCGAAGATGGGCAGGCTCAGTGCGGGCGAGGCGCCGCGCACCTGCGAATTGGCGTCGAGAAAGTGGCTGAAGCCGAAGGCCTGGAAGCCGGCAAAGGCCACCAGGTTGACGTTCGGGTAGAACTCGGCCTTGGCGGCATCGATGCGCTGCGCCGCCGCTTCGACTCTCCAGCGCTGGGCGGCGATGTCGGGACGGCGGCCGATCAGGTCGGCCGGCAGCGCGGCGGGAATGGCCAGCGGCTGGTCCAGGCGCAGCACGGGCCGCGTGAGCGCCGCACCGGCTGCGGGGCCCTTGCCCGACAGGGCCGCCAGCTGGTTGCGCAGCAGGGCCAGCGATTCGGCCGACTGTTCCAGCTGGCGGTGTCCCGCCGGCAAGGTGGTTTCGATCTGCGCCACGTCGATGTCCGTGCCGATGCCGGCGGCCTTGCGCTGGCGCGTGATGTCGAGGATGCGGGCGCGCTGCGCCAGGCTGCGTTCGATCACGTCCTGCAGCTGGAATTCATACGACAGCTGGATGTAGGTGCGCACCAGCGCCGTTTCCAGGGCCAGGCGGGCCATCTGCGATTCGGCCGACGCCATCTGCACGTCGCCCAGGGCGGCGGACAGGGCGGCGCGGTTGCGGCCCCACAGGTCCAGGTCGTACGAGGCCGTGACGGTGGCCTGGTTGCGCCAGGCGTAGTTGCCGGCCAGCGGCGCCGGGGTGCTGCCGTGCTGGGAATACAGTTCGCGGTTGATGGAGACATTCGCGTCCGCTTGCGGACGGGTCTTGTCCTCGGCCGCGCCGGCCAGCGCCTCGGCCTGGCGCACGCGCGCCTGGGCGCCGCGCAGGGTGGGACTGTCGGCCAGCGCCTGCTCCATCAGGCGGTTCAATTGGGGATCGTGCAAGTCTTGCCACCATTGCGTGCGCGGCCATTGGATGGCGGCGCTGGCGGCGGCATCCATGGCCTGGCTCGCTTGCAGCTTGTTGGCGTCGAGCATGGCCGATTGCGGCGCGATATGGCCCATGTCGGCGCAAGCGCTCAAGGCAAGGATCAGGCTGGCGGCAAGCAAACGGCGGTGCAGGGACATGCAGGGACTCCGGGAAAGATCGTGTTGGGGTGAGGCTGACAGCTCGCCGCGGTGAGCGCCGGGAGTGGCCCGGGTGCTGCGCCGCAACTGAGGTGTGTTACTGACTGAAACCGGCTGACTGGTTTCTTATTTCACGACGTGTTTTGCCGTTTGCGCGACATCAAAGTCCGCTTCCGTTTGCGGGATCAGGCCAGCCTTGCGGGCGGCGTAGAACTCGGCCATGACTTGTTCGCGCGTCACGTTGCTGGCGGCGGTGGCAGGCGTTTTCGGGTAGTCGACTTCGCTGGTGGCGATTTCGCCGGCGTTGCGGGCACGGATGTATTCGGCCGTGACGTCGGCGCGTGTGAGTTGCTGGCTGGCAGCGGCTGGCGCGGCGCTTTGAGCGAAAGCCGACGTGGCGGTGGTGATGGCAAACAATGCTGCGATGAGTGATTTGGCTTGCATGATAAGACTCCAAAATGTGCATGATGGCTGGGTGGATGGGCCGGATCGCCACGTACCGGTCGGTTCGGCGGCAGGGCGCTGGTGGGCGCCGTACCGCCGATGAAGCAGTTTCTGGATGAGAAGATGCTTACTTGAATTAACTATAGCAATGAATAGTACATTTGTGAAGTAATTTATGAAAATATTTGTGCGTCGCTGCATTTGCCCCAGGGAAAATGCCGTGCAGGCGTGCGCCGCTGGCCAGGCCAGGGGAGTAAGCTGGTTTTTTTATCAACGGGAGCCAGCCATGAGCAGCAGTTCACTCGATCCGGACAATTTGCCCGTCACGCCCGACCGTATCCTGGGCAGCGGCCATGGCAAGGGCGCGCTTGGGCCCAGCGACAGTTCCGACAGCGGCAGCGACATGCAGGGCGTGCCGGGCCAGGACCCGGAAGCGCTCGAGAACGACAGCGATGCGGCCGGCACGGGCGAGCGGGCTGGCGTGGAGCCGCGCAATACGGCGCCCGATGGCGGCGATATCGACGTCGACCATGTGGAAAGCGTCGCGCCCGTGCGGCCGGCAGAGGAGGAGGGCGAGGGCGAACCCGGCGGTCCGCGGGGGACTGCGCCGCGCCCCTGACAGCTGCTGGCGGCACGGTGGCCACGAATTACTGTCTCTCCTGCGCCATCAGCGTAAAATGTGGTCAGGGCGACGTGCGCGCCGCCATGGCCAGCCGGCCGGCACAGGATAGGATGTCAGAGGATGCAAACGCAGATGTCGGAAGAGAAAGAAAAAGACTTGATGTCGATGTACCGCGAGACGCGGCCGCGCGAGTTTTTTGGCGAAAAAAGTAACACCAATCACCTGGCCTGGAGTTTGCTGGTGGTCTTGCTGGCGTTGGCGTTCTGGCTTGTCGTGGCCCTGGCGGCGGCGGAAAACCAGCGTTATGCCCTGGAAACGAAGGCTTGCCAGGATCACGTGTTCCCCACGGAAATCGACACGTCTTGCCTGAAGCAGGTCAAGTCGCGCGATCACTGGTGGCAGCACGTGGGCCACGCGCTGGTGCGCATGGGCGCCTGACCTCGGCGCGATCTGGCTGAACCTGGCGGCGGCGGGGGCCGCTGCGGTGATGGAGCGATAGTGCGGGAGGCGCCATGCCACGCGATCACTCGCGCGAGCAGCCGCAATGGCTGCTGGCGCGCCACAGTGCCTTGACGGCGCGCCAGTTGCTGCGCGCCTATGGCTTGCTATGCCTGTTTTCCCTCGTGATAGCCGCCGCCTTTGCGCTGCGCGGCCTCTGGTACATTCCCGTCTTTTCGTTTGCCGAGCTGGGCCTGGTGGCCATTGCACTGCTGCATTATCTGCGCCATGCGCGCGACTATGAACACATCGCCTTGCGCGACGGCGAGCTGATCATTGAACAGGTCAGCGCCGGGCGCTGCCGGCGCCACCACTTTTCGCCGTGGCGCACGCGCATCGCCATGCCGCAAGGGCCGCGCCAGTTGATACGCATCAAGGATGTCGGCCAGGCTGGCGCGCATGTGGATGTGGGCGTGTTCGCCACGCCCGAACGGCGCCGGCAAGTGGCGCAGGAACTGCTGGCCCTGCTGCCACCGCCAGCGTAGTCGCCTTACACGGCCCGCGACGGGCCTTCCCACAGATTGATATGCCCTTCGCGCGCCTGCACGTCGATGGCGGCCAGCTCGTCGGCCGTGAATGACAATTGCTGCAGCGCGGCCACGTTTTCGCGGATTTGCGCGCTGCTGCTGGCGCCGATCAGGGTCGAGGTGACGCGGGGATCGCGCAGCACCCAGGCCAGCGCCATCTGCGCCAGGGTTTGCCCCCGCTGCGCGGCGATCTGGTTCAGCGCGCGCACGCGGGCCAGGTTTTCCGCGCTCAGGTGCTTTTGCAGCAGCGAACCGCCGCCGGGGCGGTTGACGCGCGCATCCTGCGGCACGCCATCGAGGTATTTGTCGCTGAGCAGCCCCTGCGCCAGCGCCGTGAACGTGATGCAACCCATGCCTTGCTCCTGCAGGGTGTCGAGCAAGCCGTCTTCCTCGATCCAGCGGTTGAGCATATTGTAGGCCGGCTGGTGGATCAGACACGGCACTTTCCATTCTTTCAGCAGTTTGGCCGCCTCGGCCGTCTTTTGCGGAGAATACGACGACAGCCCCACGTACAGCGCCTTGCCCTGCTGCACGGCCGTGGCCAGCGCGCCCATGGTTTCTTCCAGCGGCGTGTCGGCGTCGTAGCGGTGCGAGTAAAAGATGTCGACGTAGTCGAGGCCCAGGCGCTGCAAGCTCTGGTCCAGGCTGGCCAGCACATATTTGCGCGAACCGCCGCCCTGGCCGTACGGGCCCGGCCACATGTCCCAGCCTGCCTTGGTGGAAATGATCAGTTCATCGCGGTATGGTAAAAAATCGTCGCGCAGCAGCTTGCCGAAATTGCTTTCCGCGCTGCCATACGGTGGGCCGTAGTTATTCGCCAGGTCGAAATGTGTGATGCCCAGGTCAAACGCCGTGCGCAGCATGTCGCGCTGGGAAGCGAGGCTGTTGCTGTCGCCAAAGTTGTGCCACAGTCCCAGCGACAGCAGCGGCAGTTTGAGCCCGCTGCGCCCGCAGGTGCGGTATTGCATGCTGTCGTAGCGGTTCTCGGCGGCGTGGTAGGTCATGGCATCTCCTGGTTGAATGAAGTGCTTATTTTCGCGCAAAATCAAGGTCTGCGTGCGTGCGCCTTGCGCGCGAAGGGACGCGCCTTACAATAAGCGTTGAGAAGTCTCGCAAGGAGCGGTCATGGAAATCGAATTGAAATTGTTGCTGGCGCAGGAAGATGTATTGCGTTTGCGCGCGCACCCGCTGCTGGCGCAGTCTGGGCAAGGCGAGCCGCAGCTGCTGCAGATGCACGATATCTATGTCGATACGCCCGATTTGCAGCTGTGCCGCCAGCAGGCGGGCTTGCGCGTGCGCCAGGTGAACGGGCGCTGGGTGCAAACCCTGAAGGCGGGCGGCACTGTCAGCGGCGGCTTGCACAGCCGCCACGAGTGGGAAGGCGAAGTTCCCGGGCCGCAACCGGACCTTGCCGCGCTCGATGCGGCCATCGGCCGCAAGCAGCCGATCCGCGCGCTGCTGCGCCAGGACGCCATCCGCGACGCCTTGCAGCCCGTGTTTACCACGCGTATTGAGCGCACCGTATGGCAGCTGCGCACGCCGCAGGGCGACCAGATCGAATGCGTGCTGGACCAGGGTGTCATTGAAAGCGGTGCGGATGGGGCGGATGGCGCCGTCCGCAGCGTGCCCGTCAGCGAGATCGAACTGGAGTTGAAGCAGGGGCAGGCGGCCAGCCTGTTCGACGTGGCGCTGGCCCTGCTGCAAGACGTGCCGCTGCAGCTGGGCCACATGAGCAAGGCGGAACGCGGTTACCGGCTGGCGGCATCCTATCCCTTGCAAGCCGTCAAGGCGCAGCCCCTGGCGTTGGACGCGGCCATGTCCGTGGAGCAGGTATTCCTGGCCATCGCCGGCAATTGCCTGGAGCAAGTCAGCGGCAACCAGGATGGCGTGGCGG
This sequence comes from Janthinobacterium lividum, assembly GCF_034424625.1. Lineage (NCBI taxonomy): Bacteria > Pseudomonadati > Pseudomonadota > Betaproteobacteria > Burkholderiales > Oxalobacteraceae > Janthinobacterium > Janthinobacterium lividum. The sequence goes on from NZ_CP139976.1 coordinate 1,787,341, forward strand.
CGGGCGAGGACGTGGAAAGCGTGCACCAGATGCGCGTGGGCCTGCGCCGCTTGCGCTCGGCGCTGGGCATGTTCAAGTCCCTGCTGGCGCTGCCGGACGCCTTGAAGGGTGAACTCGGCTGGCTGGGCGGCGCGCTGGGCGAGGCGCGCGATTGGGATGTGTTGGCTGGCAATACCCTGGCGCAGCTCGATGGCGAGGCGGCCTCGGATGCGGCGGCGCTGGCGGAGGCGGCGCATGCGCAGGCGCGGTTCAAGCACGTGCAAGCGGCCCAGGCCGTCACCTCGGCGCGCTATACGGCCTGCATGCTGGGCTTGCAGCGCTGGCTGCAGGCGTGCGCCTGGCGCGACAATTGCTCCGCGCGCCAATTGCGGCGCCTGGACGCGCACGTCTTGCCGTTTGCCCGCGCGACCCTGCGCAAGGACCAGCGCCGCCTGATGAAGCGCGGCAAGCGCCTGATGGATGCCACGCCGCAGCAGCGCCATCGGGTGCGCATCGCGGCCAAGAAGACGCGGTATGCGACGGAATTCTTTGCCTCGCTGTTCGCCGCGCGCACCGTGCAGCCGTATGTGGGGCGGCTGTCGCTGCTGCAGGATGAACTGGGTTGGCTCAACGATGTGCAGGTGGCGGACCGGCTGCTGCAGCAACTGCCCGAGGTTCAGACTGGCCAGGCTGACCAGTCCGCCCAGTCCGCCCGGGACGGCTTGCGGTTGCACGCGGCCTTCGTGCGCGGCTATCTGGCGGCGCGCGCGCAGGCGCAGGGCAGCGATGGCCGCATGCACAAGGCCTGGCGGCGCTTCAAGGCGGCCCGCTTGCCGGCCTGAGCCCGCTCTTGCCGGAGTATCAGGCCAGGCCAGGCCAAGCCAGACCAGGCGCGGCTAGGCCAGCGGGCGCTGCAACCGGCGTTCGAGGATGGCCAGCGGCGATTTGTGCGGGGCGGCCATGGCGCGCACCGGCAGCAGCCAGGTTTGCTCCAGCGCATGCTGTCCCCGCAGGGCCGCGTGCGATACGGCGTCACTGAAGACGATCCACGTCTGGCCCGGCGCGAACGCATGGGTGTGCTGTTCCACCTGCGCCTGGTAGCCCAGGTCGGCCTTCATGGCGTCGTGCAGCTGCAGCATGTAGTGGTCGTAGGGCGTGCGCCTCGACTTGGTGATGCCCAGCCATTGCAGCAGGGTAGCCAGCACGGGTTGCGGACGCTTCGCGACGGGTAAAAAATGCTGTGCCACCTGCTCGAATGGCGCGCCCAGTTTCCACACGCGGGGTGCGTCGCGCGGATGGATGTTGGTGAAGACGCGCAGGATGCGCCGGCCCTGCGTGGGCGAGGAGGGAAAGCTGTCGACATGCAGGCGCGTATCGTCCTTGCGCCAGGAACTCGCCCGGCCGGCGATTTCCACGGGGCGAAAGCTGCCCTTGCCTTGCTGAAGATGGGAAGAATAGCCAGGCAGCAAGCCGCCCAGCAAGCGCTGCGTGTGCCGCGCGTAGCGCTGCATCAGCGCGGCCAGCAGGGCCGCATCGTAGGCATCGCCGTGGCCGCGCACGCCGCGCGCCGGTTCCCAGCTGATATTCTTGGCGCTGCTGGCGTTACCCACCGCGCCGTTCAGCAGCGCATGCTCTTCCTGTCGCAGGGTGAAGCCCAGGCGGGGCAACAGCAGCACTTGCCCATCTTCGAGTGCCTTCAGCGCCGCCGCCTGCTGCACGGCGCTGCCGCTGGCGTCCCACTGGTTCAGGGAAATGTCGATGAGTTTGCTCATGGCACAAACGGGGAAGACATCGGAGCGGCCAGTATGGGCGCCTGCCGCCCGCTCCCGTTTGCGTTAGCGCAGGTTCAGCTCACAGTTTGCTGTTCTGGCAGCCGGCGCTCACGCATTCGCGCACGCGGTCTTGCAGGAATTGCGCGCGTTCGATGGTGGTGCGCGTGGCGCAATCGAGGTTCACATAGAAGCCCGAGCCATCCTTTTTCGAGCATCGCTCGTTGCGCTCGCTGATCCAGGAAAGCTGGCCCGATTTCAGCTTTTGCTTGCCGCCGGCATCGAGCTGGGCAGCGAGTTTCTTGTAGTTGGCGTTGAGTTCCTTGTCCGCTTCCTGGTACACCTTGTTGAGGCAATACAGGCCATCGAAGTCGTTGCGCGGCGTGTCGCAGGCCGAGTTGGCGAAGGCGGAGCCGGAGGCGCAGAGCAATAGGGCGAGCAGGCATTTTTTCATGGAGTGCTTTCAGAAAGTGGTGTGGCAGGATAGGCGAGCAAGGCAGCGCTCTTGCGCATCGTATAACATTTTCCATTCGGGCCGCAGACGCTTGCGGGCGCGCCCGCAAGCGTGCCGTCAATAGGCCAGGCGGCCCGGCACGCTCACTTCGATCTGCGTGCCGGCGCCGGGCCGGCTGTCGATGCGCAGCCTGGCCCCGATGGCGGCGGCGCGCTCGCGCATGCCGACCAGGCCCCAGTGGCCGGGCCGCTGGCCCGCCTGCGCCACGGCGTCATCGAGGCCGCAGCCGTCGTCGCGCACGCGCAGGGTGAATGCCTGCTCCGCATAGTCGAGTTCCAGCATGATGTTTGCCGCCTCGGCGTAGCGCGAAGCGTTGAACAGCGCTTCGCGCGCGATGGCATAGATTTCGTCATGCACGCGCGGCTGCAGGCGCCGGCAGATGCCGCTGACATGCACCGTGAAGGCGTGCGCGCGGTGCTCGGCCAGGCCCTTGCCGAATTGCTGCAGCGCCAGCCGCAGTTCGTCGGGTTCGGCCGAGGCGCGCAAGTCCATGATCTGGTCGCGGCCTTCGATCAGCAGCTGGTCCGCCAGGTTGAGGGTGCCATCGAGGCGCGCCCGTTCGCGCGTGCCCTTGGGCAGCATGTCCGCATGCGCATGGAACGACAGGATCAGGCCTTGCACGCTTTGCAGCAGCGTATCGTGCAGCGAACGGGCGATGCGCGAGCGCTCGGCCAGGCGCTCCTGCAAGCGTTCCTGCAACCGTTCCTGCATATTGCGCGTCAGGTGGCGGATGCGCAGCACATAGCCGCCATACAGCAGCAGCGCGGCGCCCAGCGCCAGCAGCACGACGAACCACGGCGTTTGCACGAAGGCGGGCGCGATGACGATGTCGAGCCCTGTTCCCTGCGTGTTCCAGACGCCGTCTTCGTTGGCGGCCGTGACGTCGAAGCGGTAGCTGCCGGGGGCAAGGTTGGTGTAGTACGCTTCGCGGCGTCCCACCGCCTCCTGCCAGCCCGTGTCCACGCCTGCCAGCCGGTAGCGCAGGCGCACGCGTTCCGGCATCGACAGGCTCAGGGCCGTGAAGCCGATCTGCAGGGTCTTGCTGCCTTGCGGCAGGTGCTGCGGCTTGCCATCGTCCAGCGCGTAACGCACGCCATCGGCCAGCAAGCTGTGGATCTGCACGGGCGGCGCCAGGGCGTTGCGGCGGATGTGCAGCGGGTCGAGCATGGCGATGGTGGCCGAGGTGGAGAACCACAGCTTGCCATCGGGCGCATGGATCAGCGACGGCACGGGGCGCAGTTGCGAGGCATGGCCCTGCAAGCCGTCGAGCGCGTCGAAGCGCTCCGAGGCAACAGCGCTGCCGTCCCGCATCCACGCGGCCAGGCTGGCGGCAGCGATATGGTCGATGCCATCCGCGCCATGCAGCCACAGGTCGCCGTCCGGCAGGCGCACGATGCCCGATACGCCGCGAAACGCCGCCCCGCGCGCGCCGCGCAAGGTGTGGAAGCGGCCGGCGCGGTACAGGGCCACGCCGTTTTCGCCGCCGGCCCACATCGCCTCGCCATCGCGGTACAGCTGCAGCACGGTACCCACCTGCAAGCCCTCGGGCGCGCCGAGCCGCTTGACGGCGCCTGCGCGCTGGCCATCGGCCACCAGGCTGAGCGTATTGTCGGCATGGCCCAGCCAGACGGTGCCGGCGCCATCGATCGCCATGGCCGTGGTCAGCACCGCCGGCAGGCCGGACAGGCCGCCGTCGGCGATCCATTTTCCTTCGCTCAGGCGAAACAGGCCGCCGCCGGAAAACGAGGCCCACAGGGCGCCCGAGCGGTCCTGCTGCAGCGCCTGCGGATCGAGTCCCAGCACGGGCGGCACCACGCGCGTCATGGCGCCGTTGCGCGCGCGATGGTGCAGCTCCTGCTCGTTGCCCAGCCACAGCGTGCCGTCGGGCGCCCAGTGGCTGGCCGCCAGCGCCCCTTTCAGTATCACTTTCTTTACTCCGTCGGCGGTAAAGCTGCGCACGTCGCCGACGTAGTCGCCGATCCACACGTCGCCATCGGGTCCCGGCAGCATGCCGGGATGGTCGAAGGGCGCGGCAACGGCCAGGGTCTTCAGGCGGTTCGGCCGCAGCCGGTCCAGGCCCGTCGAGGTGCCGAACCACAGATTGCCTTCGCGGTCCTGGAACGACGTTTGCGGCAGCGGGCCGCTGATGCCGTTCTGGCGCGTCAGGCGCTGGGCCGGCAGGCTGGGGCCGGAAGGATCGAACTTGCGCTCAATGCCATCGGGCTGCATCAGCCACATGGTGCCGGCGCGGTCGAAGCGGATGCCGTTGCCCCTGGCGTCGGGCCGGATGGGCGCGTCGCCGCGCGGCGCGCTGGTGCGCACGCGATAGTAATTGCTTTGCGCGTCCACAGCCCAGATGGCGCCATCGGGCGCTTCATCCATGCTGGTGAGCATGGTGCGCGGCCATGCATGGGAAAAGCGCGTCTCGCCCGGCCTGCGGAAAAAGACGCCGTGCATGGTGCCCATCCACTGCGTGCCATCGCGCCCGAACAGGATCTGGTACACGCGCTTGTCGGGCAGGCCCACGTTGGCGGCCTGCGCTTCGAAGCGTTGCGCGCCCGGCGCCAGGCGCGCCGCGCCATCGCGCGTGCCGACCCAGATGGCGCCGTCGGGCGCTGCCTCGACATGGAACACGGCGCCCGGCGGCAAGCCGTCCGCTTCCCCGTACGTGCGCGCGCCATCCTTGCGAAAGACGCTGACGCCGCCCAGGCGGTAGCCGACCCAGACGGCGCCGTCAGGTGGCGTGGCCAGGCCCAGCACATTGCTCGACGGCAGGCGGTGGCCGTACACGCTGTCGACGCGGTCGAAGCGCACGCCATCGTAGCGGTACAAACCGGTGGCCGTGGCGATCCACAGCCAGCCATCCTTGCCCTGGGCGAATTTCAGTACGTCGACGGGCGCGCCTTGCAGAGCGCCCCAGGCGTTGTGGGTATAGTCGGACAACAGGGGCGATGGGGCGGCCGCGCACGCGTGCAGGTGGCACGCCAGCAGGGGCAAAATCAACAGGCGGCGCAGCAGGCGAGCGGACATCGGGGCAGGGCGGGGTGGGAAGATGCTGATTGTAGCGCAGCGCCTCGCCTTTCAGCAGGCAAAAAAAAGCCCGCGCGGGGCGGCGCAGGCTTTTTCTCCTTACGTTGACAGGAACTGCTTACGCGAAGTTCTTGGCAACGAAGTCCCAGTTGACCAGGCCCCAGAACGTTTCCACGTACTTGGCGCGCAGGTTGCGGTAGTCGATGTAGTAGGCGTGTTCCCAGACGTCGCAGGTCAGCAGCGGCTTGTCGCCGGTGGTCAGCGGGCAGCCGGCGTTCGAGGTGTTGACGATGTCGACGGAGCCGTCGGCTTTTTGCACCAGCCAGGTCCAGCCCGAACCGAAGTTGCCCACGCACGACTTGGTGAATTCTTCCTTGAACTTGTCGAACGACGACCATTTGGCGTTGATCGCGTCAGCCACGGCACCCGCAGGCGCGCCGCCGCCGGCCGGCTTCATGCCGTTCCAGTAGAAGGTGTGGTTCCATACTTGCGCTGCATTGTTGAAGATGCCGCCCGACGATTTCTTGATGATCTCTTCCAGCGACAGGTTCTCGAACTCGGTACCCTTGATCAGGTTGTTCAAGTTGGTGACATACGCCTGGTGATGCTTGGCATAGTGGTATTCCAGGGTTTCTTTCGAAATATGCGGCGCCAGAGCGTCCATTTCATACGGCAGTGGTGGCAGAGTATGTTCCATGTGATGTCCCTTTGTGGTGAATGTTCGGAGTCTTCCAGCCTGCGGCCGGAGGGTTGAGCCAAGCTTGCTTGAAGCAGGCATTCTTGCTGAACGAGCCACTATTGTAAAGCGGATGCGCCATTGCTGCAGATTCCCGCATGCGTTGCGGATGCCGTTCGCGTACTGATTCTCGTTCAGCCTGAATCGGGCGGAAAAGTTCCCAGCCGCAAGCCTCAGCGGATGCGGCGAGTGGTTTCCCGCACGATCAGTTCCAGCGGCGGAATGGCTGCCTGCACGGCTTCGCCATTGATTAGGCCCAGCAGCGCTTCCGTGGCGATGCGGCCGATGTCGTACAGGGGCTGATGGATGGTGGTGAGCGGCGGCGTCGTGTAGGACGAGCCGGGCAAGTCATCGAAGCCGACGAGCGAGATATCGTCGGGCACGCGGATGCCCTTGCGGTACAGGCACAGGCGCACGCCGTAGGCGGACAGGTCGTTGGCGGCGAAGACGGCGCTGAACTGCTGCTGCGTATCAAACAAATGGTTCATGGCCAGCATCCCGCTTGCTTCGTGGAAATCGCCTTCCACCATCAGCTTCGGGTCGATGGCGATGTCCGCTTCGCGCAGTGCGCGCTGGTAGCCCGTCAGGCGCTCGGCCGCATCCGTGTTGTTGGCGGGGCCGGCCACGAAGGCGATGCGCCGGTGGCCCAGTTCCACCAGGTGGCGCACGGCCAGGTAGGCGCCGTATTCGTTGTCGAGCTTGAAGCCGATGGCGCTTTTCGTGGCCAGCAGGCGGCCCGTCGAGACGATGGGGCGCTGCTGCGAGAAATCGAGCACGCTCTCGTCCGAGATGCGCCCCGACAGCAAAATGATGCCGTCCACCTTTCTTGCCAGCAGCAGGCGGATGCGGTCCGCCTCTTCCTGCGCATTCCAGTGCCCGCTGACGATGACGGACGCATAGCCCGTGTCCTTCAAGCCATCGTCCACGCCGCGCAGGCTTTCGTCGAAGAAGGGGCTGGAAATGTCCTGCACCACGATGCCGATGGTCATCGAGCGGCCTTTTTTCAGCCCCTGTGCCATCTGGTTCGGCGCGAATTTCATGTGGGCGATCGCCGCCAGCACGGCGTCGCGCTTGTCGTCGGAGACCCTGGCCGTGCCATTCAGGATGCGCGAGACGGTGCTGGGCGACACGCCGGCCTGGCGTGCCACGTCGAGCAGGGTGGAAGGGGGAGCAGCGTGGGCGCTATCGTTCAATGTGATTCCTGGGTATCAAGATGGCTGGTTGTCAGTGCTCTGAAAACCTTTTCAACGAAAGATTACCATAAATGCCCACGGGCCCGTAGGTCGGGTTAGCCCTGCGGGCGTAACCCGACATATTGTTGGCCGTGCATGTCGGATAACGCGCTCGCGCGCCTCGGTGGCCCGCTAATCCGACCTCCATATGAAAACGTTTTCACAAAAAACAACGGCAGCGCAAATGGCGAATTTTTGCGCTTTTTCATAGGAGAGCACGCACCACGGCGTGCCGCTTGCCATGCTGCCTTCAATAAAAATGACAACTTTTTCGGTTGACTTGATTTTCTTTGCGGTGTTAAATGGACACATGTTGTGAAAACGTTTTCAAGATAGAAGACGCTCAATAAACGGAGATGAAATAATGAAGTCAAGCATCCTTGGCGCCGCCCCGCTGGCAGCGCTGACCCTGGCCGCCAGTGTGGCCGCCGCGCCCGCAGCCGTTCCGCCGGCTGCAGCCCTGCCGACGCTGGCCCCGGCCACGATTACCGTCGCCTCGTTCCCCGACCTGGACCGCGCCGTCAAGGCGGCCTTGCCCCTGTGGGAAAAACTGTATCCGCAGGTGAAGGTCAAGCTGGTGAGCCTGCAGATCGACGACCACCATAACTCGATGACGACGGCGCTGGCGGCCGGCGCGCGCCTGCCCGACGTGATGGCCATCGACTTCCGCTATGTCGGCAGCTTCGCCGAATCGAAGGGCATGGAAGATTTGCTGCAAGCGCCATACGGGGCAGGGCAGTACCGCGCCCAGTTCGTGCCGTTCACCTTCGTGCAGGCGACCAGTTCGCGCGGCACTCTGGGCGCCATGCCGGCCGACCTGGGACCGGGCACCCTGTTCTACCGCAAGGACCTGATGGACAAGGCGGGCATCAAGGAAACCGACCTGACGCAATCGTGGGAGTCGTATATCGCCGCCGGCAAGAAACTCAAGGCCGCCACAGGCACCTATCTGCTGGCCGGCGCCAGCGACCTGGCCGACATCTATATCCGCGCCAATTTGAAAGATGGCGAAGGCATTTACTTTGGCGACAAGGGCCAGGTGCTGGTCGACTCGCCCCGCTTCGTGAAGGCGTTCGAGCTGGCCAAGGCGGCACGGGTGGCGGGCATCGATGCGCGCACCGTGGCCTGGACGGGCGAGTGGGCCGAAGGCTTCAAACGCGACAAGGTGGCCAGCCAGATGATGGGATCGTGGCTCAGCGGCCACCTGGCCAAGTGGCTGGCGCCGGCTTCGTCCGGCCAGTGGCGCGCGGCGAACTTGCCGGCCGGTGCGCTGGCGTCGTACGGCGGCTCCTTCTACGGCATTCCGAAAAAGGCGGCGAATAAAACCCAGGCCTGGGAATTCATCAAGTTCATGACCGTCAACAAGGATATCCAGCTGCACTCGCTGAAAGAGATCGGCGCCTTCCCGGCCCTCAAGGCAGCCTATGCGGACCCGATGATGGACGAGCCGCAGGCGTACTTCGGCGGCCAGAAGACGCGCCTGCTGGCGCGCGACACGGCGGCGAAGATCCCCGTCATCCGCGTCGACAAGTTCGACGCCGTGGCGCGCGACATCGTCAACATGGAACTGGAAAGCGTGCTGGCGCAAAACAAGGATATCAAGACGGCCCTGGCCGACGCCAAGGCCCTGATCACCCACCGCGCGCGGCGCTAGGAGCAGCATGACTACCTCCATGCCTTGTACCGAGGGCGCGCCCGCTGCTGCGGCAGCGCGGCCCGCAAAAAAACGCTTCAACATGAAGCAGTGGGCGCCGTACATCTTCATCAGCCCCTTCTTCATCCTGTTCGCCGTCTTCAGCCTGTTCCCGCTGCTGTTTTCCATCTATTTGTCGTTCAACCAGTGGGAAGCGGCCAGCGGCGTGGAAGCCATGCAGTGGGTTGGCCTGGACAACTACAAGTATGCCTTGAGCGACCCGTGGTTCCTGCGCTCGCTGGGCAATACCGTGTGGCTGGCGCTGGCTTCGGGCGTGCCGCAGCACCTGGTGGCCATTCCGCTGGCGGCCTTCATCCACAACAGCTTCAAGCGCTCGCGCAACCTGGTGATCGGCATTTACTTTTTACCATTCATCACGTCCAGCGTGGCCATCGCCATGGTCTTCAATACCCTGTTCTCGCGCGACTATGGGCAGATCAATGTACTGATCCAATGGTGCGCCAGCCTGCCGCTGGTGGGCGGCCTGTTCCCGGTAGAATCGATCGACTGGCTGGGCAGCTCGCTGTTCATCAAGCCGGCCGTCGCCTTCGTGATTTTCTGGCGCTACCTGGGCTGGAATTTGGTGCTGTACCTGTCCGCGCTGCAGGTGATCCCGAAGGATCTGTACGAAGCAGCCACCATCGATGGCGCCTCGAAACGCCAGCAGTTCTGGTACATCACCCTGCCGCAGCTGCGCCCCATGATCTACCTGGCCGTGACCCTCACCATCATGGGCAATCTGCAGCTGTTCGAAGAGCCGTTCGTGCTGGTGGCCGAATCGAGCGGCGTGAGCCAGTCGGTGATGACGACGGCCATCTTCGTCTACAAGACGGCGTTTTCCTCGGGCGACTTCGGCACGGCGTCGGCCATTTCCTGGCTGCTGTTCCTCATCATCGCCAGCACCACGTGGGTCAACAACCGCATCTTCAGCCGCAACGAGCGTAGAGAAGGCAAGGAGGCCAAATGAGCGCATTGACAAACCGCCGCGCCAGCGCGGCCAGCACCCGCTGGACGGCCTACGCCATGGTGGCCATCGGCGCCCTGATCATGGTCGCGCCGTTCTACTTCATGTTCGTCTTCGCCACGCACACGAGCGCCGAGATCTACAGCCTGCCGCCGCCGCGCTGGTTCGGCACGGCCCTGCTGAACAACATCGAGCTGCTGCAGGAGCGCCTGCCATTCTGGCGCAATATCGGCATCAGCCTGTACGTGGCCCTGATGACGACGGCACTGACCCTGTTCTTTTGCTCGCTGGGCGGCTATGCGTTCGCCATGTACGAATTCCGCTTCAAGCGGCCCTTGTTTACCCTGGTGATGGCGTCGATGATCATCCCGTCTTTCATGAACATGATCCCTACCTTCATGCTGATGGATTTCCTCGGCTGGCTGGACCAGCCGCGCGCCCTGTACGTACCGGGAGCGGCAGGCGCGCTGGGTATCTTCCTCATGCGCCAGTACATCGGCACGGCGATACCGAAGGACCTGATCGAGGCGGCGCGCATAGACGGCTGCGGCGAGTTCGCCATCTACTGGCGGGTCGTGCTGCCGCTGATCGGCCCCGCCATGGGCACCTTGGGCCTGATCACCTTCATCAACTCGTGGAACAATTTCATCACGCCGCTGGTCGTCATGCGCTCGGTCGAAAACTACACGATCCCGCTGGCCCTGCGCAGCATGCAGGCGCCGAACAACACGGAGTGGGGCGCGCTGATGACGGGCGCCGCCATCGCCGTGCTGCCGCTGCTGCTGATGTTTTTTGTTGCCTCCAAGCGCCTGATCGAAGGGCTGACCCAGGGCGCCGTCAAAGGCTGATGCACTCACTTATTTCAACCCCTCACACTGATACCACCACCATGCATAACGACGACATTGACACCAATTTCCCCGCCACCTTCACCTGGGGCGTGGCCACCAGCGCCTACCAGATCGAGGGCGCCGCCGCCATCGACGGCCGCGGCCCGTCCATCTGGGATACCTTCAGCCATACGGATGGCAAGATCATCGACGGCAGCAATGGCGACGTGGCCTGCGACCACTATCACCGCTATGCCGAGGACGTGGAGCTGATCGCCAACCTGGGCGTGAACGCCTACCGCTTTTCCATGTCCTGGTCGCGCGTGCAGCCGGCCGGTTCCGGCGCCTGGAACGAAGCGGGCTTCGACTTCTATGCGCGCCTGCTTGACGCCCTGGCCGCCAAGGGGCTCGATGCCCATTTGACCCTGTACCACTGGGACTTGCCGCAAGCCTTGCAGGACGAGGGCGGCTGGCTCAATCGCGCCACCTGCTACCACTTTGCCGCCTATGCGGCCGAGGTGGCGCGCCGCTTCGGCCACAAGGTCGCCAGCATCGCCACCCATAACGAACCGTGGTGCACGGCCGTGCTGGGCCACGGCACGGGCCAGTTCGCCCCCGGCATGGCCGATCCGGCCGCCGCCGTGCAAGTGTCGCACCACTTGCTGCTGTCGCACGGCTTGGCCATGCAGGCCATGCGCACGGTGAATGCGCCGGCGAAGCTGGGCATCGTGCTCAATCAATGGACGGCCACACCGGCTACCGACAGTGCCCAGGACCGCGAACTGGCCGAACTCGAATATGCACGCTCGGTGCAGTGGTATATGGACGCCATCTTCAAGGGCCGCTACCCGGCCCTGGCCCTGAAACACGCCGACGCTTCTGCTTTATTCATCTTTGAAAACGATTTCATGGATATTAAACAGCCTATCGATTTCCTTGGCGTGAATTACTACACGCGCGCTTTCATGAGCGCCGAGACGCCGCCGCGCAAGCCCGAATGCAAGCTCGGGGTCAACGACATGGGCTGGGAAACCTATCCGCAAGGCTTGACGGAGCTGCTCGTGGGCCTGCACCGCGAATACCGGCTGCCGCCCGTCTACATCACGGAAAACGGCATGGCGGTTGCCGACAAGCCCGTCGACGGCAAGATTCATGACGAACCGCGCATCGAGTACGTGCAACTGCACCTGGATGCCTTGCGCGCCGTGATCGCGCAGGGCATCGACGTGCGCGGCTATTTCTACTGGAGCCTGATGGATAACTTCGAGTGGAACTCCGGCTACGCCAAGCGCTTCGGCATGCTGTACGTCGATTACGCCACGCAGCAACGCAGTTTCAAGGACAGCGCCCTGTGGTACCGCGACTTCATCGCCGCGCAGCGCGCCGCGCATGCCGATGCGGCCGTCCTGGCCGGGGAGCACTGACATGGCCGCCATTTCCCTGCGCGGCATCCGCAAGACCTACGGCGACGGCCCGGAAATCGTCAAGGGCCTGGACCTTGATATCCATGACGGCGAATTCATGGTCTTCGTGGGACCGTCCGGCTGCGGCAAGTCGACCCTGCTGCGCATGATCGCGGGACTGGAAGACATCAGCGCGGGCCAGCTGCGCATCGGCGACCTGCTGGCCAACGACGTGGCGCCGGCAGAGCGGGGCATCGCCATGGTCTTCCAGAGCTACGCCCTGTATCCGCACATGACGGCGCGCGACAACATGGGCTTTGCCCTCAAATTGGCGGGCAAGGGGGAGGCCGAAGTGCGCGCCGCCGTCGGCAAGGTGGCCGAGATTTTGCAGATCACGCACCTGCTTGACCGCAAACCCAAGGCCTTGTCCGGGGGCGAACGCCAGCGCGTGGCCATCGGCCGCTCCATCGTGCGCCAGCCCAAGGTATTCCTGTTTGACGAGCCGCTGTCCAACCTCGATGCCTCGCTGCGCGTGCAGACGCGCATCGAGCTGGCCAAGCTGCACCAGGAACTGGGCACCACGATGATCTACGTGACGCACGACCAGGTCGAGGCCATGACCCTCGGCGACAGGGTCGCCGTCTTCCACGGCGGCCACCTGGAGCAGGTGGGCGCGCCCCTGGACCTGTACCGCCATCCGGCCAGCCAGTTCGTGGCCGGCTTCATCGGCGCGCTGCGCATGAATTTTTTGCCGTGCGCCGCCGTCCCGGCGCTGGCCAGCCAGCTTGGTGGCGAGGCGGGCATGCTGGTCGGCATACGTCCGGAACACCTGCGGCTGGTGCCGCGCGAGGAGGGTTACGGCGCCACCGTCACCCTGATCGAGCAGCTGGGCGATGCGCAAATCATCCACGCGACGCTCGATGGCTGTATTGACGGCGGCCCGCACGCGGTGGCCATCAAGCTGCACGGCGAGGCGCGCCATGCGCTGGCGCAGGGCAGCGCCATCGGCTTTGCGCCGGAAGAAGGCCATGCCTTTCTATTCGACACGGCCGGGCGCGCCGTGGCTACCCATTGACCCCGCACGGAGGCGACATGACTTCAGATTGACACCCAAAAAATGTGCAGCAGTAGCCAAAGAGCTATGTGATCATCATTCAACCAGCGGTACAGGAGACAACAACAATGCAACAGCTCAAACGCAATACCATCGCCCTCAGCCTGGCGCATGCGACATTCGCCCAGTTCATCTTGCTGGGCAGCGGCGCCGCCATGGCCCAGGACACTGCGGCCGCGGACGCGGCAAAACCGGCCTCAGAACAGATGGACCGCATCGTCGTCACGGCCACGCGCCGCAACACCTTCGTGCAGGAGACGCCGCTGGCCGTCACCGCCTTCAACCAGGACACCCTGCAAAACAACCAGGTCAAGGATCTGGCGTCGCTGGCCACCATGGTACCCAGCCTCGTCGTCGAGCAGCATGGCGACTCGGGCGGCGTGCACGTCTACATGCGCGGCGTCGGTTCGGCCAACCACACGGAGCTGGGCGACCCGGCCGTCGCCTTTTATGTCGACGGCGTGTATTCGCCGCGTCCGCAGGGCGCCACGGCGCTGATGTATGACCTGTCGCACGTCGAGGTGGCGCGCGGACCGCAGGGCACCCTGAACGGCCGCAATTCCACGGCAGGTGCCGTCAACCTCGTGTCGGCCGCGCCGAGCACGGCCAAGTTCATGGGTTCGGCCGGCATCACGGTGGGCGACAAGCGCCATTTGCAGACGCAGGGCATGATCAATATCCCGTTTTCCGACGACGTGGCGCTGCGCATCGCCGCCATCAAGGATAGCCACGACGGTACGGTGGATTTCCGCCGCGGCTCGAACGTTATGCCGGGCACGGCCAAGTATGGCGCCGGCGACCAGATGGGCGTGCGCGCCTCGCTGCTGTGGAAGTTCACGCCGCAACTGCGCGGCACGTTCATCGCCGACTACTTTCTCGACCAGGGCGCCGGCAACGTGTACCTGGCGGCCGAACCGAAACGGGGCGAGAAGCTGCGCTCGGCACTGATCGACACGCCGGGCACCCTCGACCAGTCGATTTTGACCTACAAGGGCAAGCTCAATTACAAGCCGACCGATGCGCTGGACTTCACCTACCTGGGCAGCTGGAGCCGCTACAAGCGCCAGAACAGCAACGATGCCGATGCGGGCCTGTTCCCCGGCTTCAAGTCGGAAAACCGCACCGACTGGGCGCAGTTCGACAGCTATTCGCACGAGCTGCAGGCGCGCTCGGACGACGATGCGCCGTTCCAGTGGGTGGCCGGCCTGTTCCTGTTCAATGAAAAGAACAAGGTGCGCTTCGATATCGACCGCAGCCAGATTTCGCAGGCCGCCGTGCAGCAGGATATCGCCAACGGCGCCGTGATCTTCGTGCAGCCGACCGTGGGCCAGTATGCCTCGGCCATGTCCTTCATCCAGGGCGACCGCCAGCTCAAATCAAAGGCCGTATTCGGCCAGGTCAGCCAGCAAGTGACGGACCAGATCAAGCTGACGGCCGGCGCGCGCTACACGAAAGACCATAAATTCGACGTCGGTGGCAAGAACTGGGCTTGCCCGAACTGGCCTGCCAACACGCCGCTGGGCACCACCGTGCTCACGCCCGATCAACTGGCGCAGCTGGTCACGCCGGGCACGGGCCTGGCCAATACGCACAATATCGGTCCTGGCGGCGCCATCACGGCGGCGACCTGCGGCAATACGCCGGGCGACAATACGGCCGACCTGAAATACGGCCAGGCCACCTGGCTGGGCCGCATCGAGTACAAGCTGCGCTCCGATATCCTGCTGTTCGGCTCCGTGACGACGGGTTTCCATTCGCCTGCCATCGGCGACGGCGGCGCCACCACCAAGCCGGAAAAGCTGACCAGCTATGAAATCGGCTTCAAGTCCGACCTGCTGAACCGCGAACTGACGCTGAACCTCGATGCCTTCCTGATGAAGTACAAGGACAAGCTCGAGTCGCAGGTGGTCAACAGCGTGCTGGCCAACTTCAATGCGGCCGGCGCCACCGTCAAGGGCCTGGAAGCGGAATGGGTGTGGCGGCCAACGAAGGTCGACCGTCTGACGGGTAACGCCACTTGGTTGAAAGCCGTGTATGACGACTTCATGTCGTGCGACGTCGATGCGGCGCGCGCGAATGGCCAGTCCTGCGGTTCGACGGCGCCATTGGTGAACGTGGGCGGCAGCACCATGAAGCATGCGCCGAAGTTTTCCACGACCGTCCAGTACGAGCATGATTTCAATGTTGCCGGCGGCCAGCTCACGCCGCGCGCCTCGGTGCATTATGAAACCATGTCGTATGTGGGCGCGGGCGCGTTCAACGGCGACGTGCCGGGCCATGCCGGCGTCAAGCGCCAGGAAGCCTACACGACCCTGGACCTGAGCCTGCGCTTCCAGCCGGCGAACAAGGCCTACACGGTGGAAGCGTTCGTGCAGAACGCCACGGACAAGGCGGTCAAGCTGGACGTCAATGAAATCTGCACGGACGTCGGCATGCCATGCCAGCCCACGCAGCAGATCTACGGCGCCTTCTATAACGCGCCGCGCACCTTTGGCGCGCGCGTGTCGATGAAGTTCTGATGGCGTAGGGTGAAAGAGCAGTCGCAGTAGCAGTCCACTCAGTAGGGTAGGTGTTGGGCCGGGGAGCTTCCCCGGCCTTTTTTATTATTCCAGGGTGGCTTGCACGCTGGCGATGCCGATCTGCGCGCTGCCTTCGGCCAGGCGCACATTGACGTTCTGGCGCGCCTGCAGCTGCGCCGGCGAGCGGACGATCGCCCCTTTCTCATCGCGCAGGATGGCGTAGCCGCGTTCCAGCGTGCGCTGGGGATTCAACAGCTCCAGCTGCGCCGCCAGGCCATCGAGGCGGTGGCGCCGCTGTCCCAGCTGCTGCGCCATGGCCGCGCCGCCGCGCCGCTGCATTTCTTCCAGGCGCGCGCGCGGCGCCGCGACGTCGGGCCGCAAGGCCGCCCAGCGCGCACGCAGGCGTTCGAGTGCGTACTGCGACTGGTTCACGGGCGCGCGCGCCGCATGCGTCATGGCCGTCGACAGGGCCAGCAGCTGCAAACGCTGCTGCTGCAGCTGCGCCTTCGGGTTGAGCAGGCGGCGGCTGTGGCGGTCCAGGGTCTGCGCCGCGTCGTCGAGGCTGCGGCGCATGGCGCGGCGCAGGTCGGCCGCATCGGCGCGCAGGGAAGCCATCCAGTCGGCGCGCGGCGTGGCCGCCAGTTCGGCCGCCGCCGTCGGCGTGGCAGCGCGCAGGTCGGCCGCGAAGTCGGCGATGGTGAAATCCGTCTCGTGTCCCACGCCGCTGATCACGGGCATGGAACAATCGGCAATCGCGTGGGCCACGGCTTCATCGTTGAACGACCACAAATCTTCGATACTGCCGCCGCCACGGCACACCAGCAGCACGTCGCACTCGGCCCTTGTGGATGCCGTGCGGATGGCGTGCGCGATCTTTTCCGGCGCCTGCTGCCCCTGGACGGGCGTGGGGTAGAGGATGATGGAGACGTGCGGCGCGCGGCGCTTGAGCGCGATCAGCACGTCGCGCAGGGCGGCCGCCTGCGGGCTGGTGACGATGCCGATGCTGCGCGCGAACATGGGGATGGCGCGCTTGCGTTCCTGGTCGAACAGCCCCTGCGCGGCCAGCTTTTCCTTCAGGCGCTGGAACGCTTCATACAGGGCCCCCACGCCGGCGCGGCGGATGGCTTCCACGTTGATCTGGTAATCGCCGCGCGCGCCGTACAGGGTGACGAGGGCGCGCACTTCCACCTTGTCGCCTTCGCGCGGCGTGAAGCCGGCAAACTGGGCGCGGCCGCGGAACATCACGGCGCGCACCTGGGCGCCATCATCTTTTAATGTGAAATACCAGTGGCCGGACGCGGCGCGCGTGAAGTTGGAAATCTCGCCGGCGATCCATGTCAGGGGAAACGAGCGCTCAAGCAGGCGCGCGACGGCCTGGTTCAGGGCGCTGACGGTCAGCACGGGCGGGGCGGCAAAGCCGCTGTCAGTTGGAGTATCGGTCATCATCTGGTGCTATGGGGGAGGGAACTGTCCACATATTATCGGCGAGGTCATGCTTATGTCATATATCGTGCAAAACAACAAGTTCTATTTCTAAGTATTTGATTTTATGATGAATTCCCGTATGCCTGATTTGCGTGCACAGGGAAAAAAACCTTTAATATCAAGCACATCAGTAAAGCCTCTGCCACTTACGCACAAAGTTATCCACAGAAAGTGTGCGGAACTTTTTGCCTTGGACAAACGTTGCCTGACAAGCCAGCATTGAGCGATAAAAGTGCCGTGCTACATTTTTGCGCACGGAAATAAAGTGTATAGGAATCAAGCGCTTAGTATGCCATGCATGGCCTTGCGCACAATCTTATCCACAAAAAATGTGCAGAACTCTGGCACAGCGCCTGATTTATCCACCGGAACGCCCATGGCATGGCTTGCCTGAATTTTGCGCAGCATAAAAATAGCCATATAAATCAAGGGTATAGCATCACGCCGTACGCCTTGCTCACAATCTTATCCACAGAATGTGTGCAAAACTGCATAAACCGTTTCGCCTTTTCACCGGCTTTTCCACTGCACGACCAGAGCATTCCTCTGCCTCATTTTTCAGCATTGAAAAAAACTCCTTTAAAATCAATGCTCTTACATGGAGTCAATCCGCTTGCTCACAATCTTATCCACACTTTATGTGTGGAACTGCCTTCACGCTTAAAAACTGCCGTGTTGAAGTGAAATCGGACGCCGAAAACCCTGCTTTTCAGGCCGTGCTACATTTTTATGCATGACAATAAAAACGATATAAATCAATGTACTTGGCGCCTATCTTTGAGCTTGCGCACAATCTTGTCCACAGATTGTGTGCAGAACTTTTACGGCCACTATGCCGCGTATCGCACACCCGCTGCCACTTTTTTACTCATTGATTTAATTTCCTTTAAAATCAATGGCTTAATTGAATTCCTGGGCTTTGCGCACAATCTTGTCCACAGTAAATGTGCAGAACTCTTCAGGTGTTGATTTATTGATATTGACTACTGCCGTTAAGCTGCTATGCCTGTATTTTGCGCAGTTCTATAATCTGCATATAAATCAATGACTTGCCTGATGGACTTCATGCTTGCTCACAATCTTATCCACATAAAATGTGCAAAACCGGGCACTGGCGGTGGGCGTCCGCTGCGCCGTGTGGACAACTGCCATGCGGGCGCCACTTGCCGCCGGCGCGGCAACGCGCTACATTGCGCCATTCCTGCGCGGACGTACAATCGGTCTTCGGCGCTCGGTACAATACAGGCTGTTCGGGCGGTCCATCGCCTTCCCTTTTCCAGGAGTTTCTTTTGCTCGCTATATTTCAAGCCGCTGGCTGGCCCATCTGGCTGTTGTTGATCGCTTCCATCGTCGCCCTGGCCCTGATCATCGAGCGCCTGCTGTATTTGCGCCGCGTCAAGATACTGCCCCGCAAGCTGTTTGATGAAGTGGCGCAGGTGTATCGCAGCGGCAAGATCACGCCGGACACGGTGGCCAAGCTGGAAGACAACTCGCCGCTGGGCGTGGTGCTGGCCGCCGCCCTGCGCAACGTCGACGCGCCACGCGAGGTGATGAAGGAATCGATCGAAGAGGCGGGCAGCGGCGTGGCCCACACGCTGGAGCGTTTCCTGACGACCCTGGGCACCATCGCCACCCTGGCTCCGCTGATGGGCCTGTTTGGCACGGTGGTGGGCATGATCGAAATCTTCGGCTCGCAAAACGCCAGCGGCTCCAATCCCGCACAGTTGGCCCACGGCATCTCGGTGGCCCTGTATAACACGGGCTTTGGCCTGGCCATCGCCATGCCGACCCTGGTCTTCTACCGCCATTTCCGCGCCCTCGTCGACAGCTTCGTCATTGACATGGAGCAGCAAGCGGTCAAGTTCGTCGACATCGTCCACAGTGGCCGCAAATGAACTTCCGCAAAGGCAAGGGGCGTGAAGACCCCGAAATCAACCTGATCCCGTTCATCGACGTGCTGCTGGTGATCCTGATCTTCCTCATGGTCAGCACTACCTACAGCAAGTTCACGGAGCTGCAGATCACCTTGCCGACGGCCGACGCCGAGCAAGCCAAGGAAAAGCCGCAGCAGATCGACGTCACCATCGATGCCAAGGGCAATTACACGGTCAACCGCGAGCCCGTCTCGTTCCGCGACGTGGCCGGCCTGGCCGACGCCCTGCAAAGCGCGGCCAAGGCTGCCAATGGCGGCAAGGCACCCGCGCAGACGCCCGTGGTGGTGGTCAACGCCGACCAGTTCGCCATGCACCAGATGGTCATCCACGTGATGGAAGCGGCGCGCCTGGCCGGCTATGAAAAGCTGACGTTTGCGGCGCAGGCGGGTGGCAAGTAAGGCCAACCTCCAACCCCAACCGAAGTGCCGGGGTCGGACCCTCAGGGTCCGACCCCAGGTGTCGATTTTGGGTTCCAATTTTAGTTGACACGCATGCCCATATCCTCTCCCGCCAAGCTTGAAACCACTCTCACCCGCGCCTGGCTGACGCGCGGCCCGCTGGCGTGCGCGCTGTGGCCCGTATCCCTGCTGTTCGGCGCCCTGAGCGCCGTGCGGCGCGGCCTGTATCGGGCCAAGCTCCTGACATCCGCGCGCCTGCCCGTGCCCGTCGTCGTCGTCGGCAACATTTTCATCGGCGGCACGGGCAAGACGCCGCTGACGATCTGGCTGGTGCAAGCCTTGCGCGAGGCGGGCATGCGCCCGGGCGTCATTTCGCGCGGCCATGGCAGCGCCGACCGTGCGCCGCGCGCCGTCAGCGCCGCTTCCACGCCGCAGCAGGTGGGCGATGAGCCGCTGCTGATCTTCCAGCGCGGCGGTTGCCCCGTGATGGTGGGGCGCGACCGCGCGCAAGCGGGCAGGGCGCTGCTGGCCGCGCACCCGGACGTCGACGTGCTGGTGACGGACGACGGCTTGCAGCATTACGCCTTGCAGCGCGACGTGGAAATCGTGCTGTTCGACGGCCGCGGCGCAGGCAATGGCTGGCTGCTGCCGGCGGGGCCTTTGCGCGAATCGCCGCGCCGCCGGCGCGATGTGACGGTGATCAATGCGCCCGAGCTGGCGCCGGCACTGGTGGCCAGGGCCGCGCCGCAGGGCGGGCTGGTGGTGCAGATGCTGCTGGCCGGTGGCGTGGCCGAGCGCCTGCTCGACCGCGGCGAGCGCATGCCTTTGGCGACCCTGGCGGCTGGCGGCCAGCGCATCGTGGCGGCGGCCGGCATCGGCAACCCCCAGCGTTTCTTTGCCATGCTGCGCGGGGCCGGATTGGACTTCATGGAACTGCCCTTGCCCGACCATCACGACTTTCTCGACCAGCCATTTGCGGCGCTCGACACGGATGTGATCTTGATCACCGAGAAGGATGCAGTAAAATGTGCGCAAATTGAACATCTCAAAGATGACCCGAGACTGTGGGTCGTCCCCGTCAGTGCGCGCATCGATAGCGCGCTGGCCCAACAAATTGTGGAGAAATGTCGTGGACGCTCGACTGCTTGATATCCTGGTCTGCCCTGTTTGCAAGGGTCCGCTTGAACACGATAAGAAGGCGCAGGAACTGATTTGCCGCGCCGACCGCCTGGCCTATCCGATCCGCGATGGCATCCCCATCATGTGGGCGGACGAAGCGCGCACCCTGCAAGACGCAGTGGAATAACGATGGCGTTCATCGTCATCATCCCGGCCCGCCTGGCCTCGACGCGCCTGCCGGGCAAGCCGCTGGCTGACCTGGGCGGCAAGCCCATGGTGGTGCGCGTGGCCGAGCAGGCAGCCTTGTCTGGCGCCGCGCGCGTCATCGTCGCCACCGACCATGACAGCATCCGCGCCGCCTGCGCCGCGCATGGCGTGGAAGTGTGCATGACGCGCAGCGATCATCCGTCGGGCACGGACCGCATCGCCGAAGTGGCGCGCACGCTCGATTTGCCGTTGGACGCCGTCGTCGTCAACCTGCAGGGCGACGAACCCCTGATCGATCCGGGCCTGCTGGCCGCCTGCGCGGCGCAGATCAGCGCTGCCGTCCCCATGGCCACCTGCGCCCATCCGCTGCACGATGTGCAGGATGCGTTCAACCCGAACGTGGTGAAGGTCGTGCTGGACAAGAATGGCCGCGCCTTGTATTTCTCGCGCGCCACCATCCCGTGGCACCGCGACGGTTTCGCGCAATCGAAAGACAGCCTGCCGGCTGGCTACGTGCCGCTGCGCCATATCGGCCTGTATGCGTACAGCAATGCGTTCTTGCAAGAATATCCGCAATTGTCCGCTTCGCCGCTGGAAGCCATCGAGGCGCTGGAGCAGTTGCGCGTGCTGTGGCACGGTGTGGCCATCGCCGTGCATGTCACGGACTCGGCGCCAGCCGCCGGTGTCGACACGCCGGAAGATCTTGCCAGGGTGCAAGCTCACTACGGCGCCCTGTAAGCGCTACCCGCAAAACGGCAGGCGTGCAAATATAATTTTGTGCGCCTGCAGTAAAAACCACATTTTGAAACGTGCGTCGCGCGAATTGCTGGCTTTGATCAATCAGGGCATAGCAATTCGATAGCAAACTGGCGTTCCGGGGTTTTTTTGTGGTAAGTTTCGTAGGGAAAGATAGCCTTAGCAACACCATCTAAAAATAATTACACATACCACCATCCAAAATCTGTTTTTTAGGAACTTTTCAATGCGTCTGATACTTTTAGGAGCACCCGGTGCCGGCAAGGGCACCCAAGCTAATTTCATCAAAGAAAAATACAACATTCCACAAATCTCCACGGGCGACATGCTGCGCGCGGCGATCAAGGAAGGCACGGAACTGGGCCTGGCTGCGAAAAAAGTCATGGATGCGGGCGGCCTCGTGTCGGACGACATCATGATCGGCCTGGTCAAGAACCGCCTGCAGGAAGCCGATTGCGCCAATGGCTACCTGTTCGACGGCTTCCCGCGCACCATCGCGCAAGCGGACGCCATGAAAGATGCCGGCATCAATGTCGACTACGTGCTGGAAATCGACGTGCCTGACGCGTCGATCATCGAGCGCATGGATGGCCGCCGCAGCCACCCGGGTTCGGGCCGCGTCTACCACGTCAAATTCAATCCGCCCAAGGTCGATGGCATCGACGACATCACCGGCGAACCGCTGATCCAGCGCGACGACGACAAGGCGGAAACGGTCAAGAAGCGCCTGGACGTGTACCACAACCAGACCAAGGTCTTGTTGGGCTACTACAATGACTGGGCCAAGTCCGGCCTGCCAGGCGCACCGAAATACCGCCGCATCGCCGGCGTCGGTCCGGTCGAGCAAATCCGCGACAGCGCATTTGCCGCCCTGGCGGAATAAGCAGTTTATGAAAAGCGGACCTGAGTGTCCGCTTTTTTTGTGCCCGCTTTTCAGCAGCGGTGCCACATCGTTTTCGTGGTTCAGGTTTTTTGCAGGTCGTGTTTTCCTGGCTGCGCGTGCCTACCCGGTGCGGTCTGCAGCTGTTGGCAATGACGTCGGATAAAAACAGAAGGGGACGATATGGCAGCCAGTTTGTGGTTTGCGGTAGCCTGCGGCGTGGTCGCAGTCATTTACGGTTTGGTGTCGCGCAGCTGGATCCTGAGGCAGGATCCCGGCAACGCGCGCATGCAGGAAATCGCCCTGGCCATCCAGCAGGGCGCGGCCGCCTACCTGGCGCGCCAGTACCGCACCATCGCCATCGTCGGCGTGGTGCTCCTGATCGCCATCTATGCGCTGCTTGGCCTGCATACGGCGCTGGGCTTTTTGATCGGCGCCGTGCTGTCGGGCGCCTGCGGCTTCATCGGCATGAATGTCTCGGTGCGGGCCAATGTGCGCACGGCGCAGGCGGCCACTCTGGGCATCAACCAGGCGCTGAACGTGGCCTTCAAGGGCGGGGCGATCACGGGCATGCTGGTGGTGGGACTGGGCTTGCTGGGCGTGACCCTGTTCTACTGGCTGCTGGTGACGACGGGCGCGCCCGGCCTGACGCAGCATGACCTGATCAAGCCCTTGATCGGCCTGGCCTTCGGCGCCTCGCTCATTTCCATCTTCGCGCGTCTGGGCGGCGGCATCTTCACCAAGGGCGCCGACGTGGGCGCGGACCTGGTGGGCAAGGTGGAGGCGGGCATACCCGAGGATGATCCGCGCAACCCCGCCGTCATCGCCGACAACGTGGGCGACAACGTGGGCGACTGCGCCGGCATGGCGGCCGACCTGTTCGAAACCTATGTCGTGACCCTGATCGCCACCATGCTGCTGGGCGCACTGCTGATGGCAGAGGCCAGCGGCACGGCCATTATCTACCCGCTGCTGCTGGGCGCTGTCTCCATCCTCGCCTCCATCGTCGGCTGCTCGATGGTGAAGACCAAGCCGGGTGCAAAAATCATGTCGGCCCTGTACACGGGCCTGTGGTGGGCCGCCGGCCTGTCGCTGGTCGGCTTTGCCGTCGTCACGTGGCTGCTGTGGCCCGATGACGCCATGCGCTACAAGATGCTGGGCGCCACCGTCGTCGGCATCGTCCTCACGGGCCTGATGGTGTACATCACCGAGTACTACACGGGCACGGACTTCAAGCCCGTGCGCCACATCGCCGAAGCGTCGACGACGGGCCACGGCACGAATATCATCGCCGGTCTGGGCGTGTCGATGAAATCCACTGCGTATCCGGTGCTGGCCGTCTGCGTCGCCATCCTCGTTTCGTACCAGCTGGCCGGGCTGTACGGCATCGCCATTGCGGCTACTGCCATGCTGTCGATGGCGGGCATCATCGTCGCGCTCGACGCATATGGCCCGATCACGGATAACGCGGGCGGCATCGCGGAAATGTCGGGCCTGCCCGACTCCGTGCGCGCCATCACCGACCCGCTCGACGCCGTCGGCAACACGACCAAGGCCGTCACCAAGGGCTATGCCATCGGCTCGGCCGGCCTGGCCGCGCTGGTGCTGTTTGCCGACTACACGCATGCGCTTGAATCGGTGGGCCAGCACATCACCTTTGATTTGTCGAACCCCATGGTCATCGTTGGCCTCTTCATCGGCGGCCTGATACCGTATCTGTTCGGCGCCATGGCGATGGAAGCCGTGGGCCGCGCGGCCGGCGCCGTGGTGGTGGAAGTGCGGCGCCAGTTCCGCGACATCAAGGGCATCATGGAAGGCACGGCGCGGCCCGAATACGACAAGGCCGTCGACATGCTGACGGCGTCGGCCATCCGTGAAATGATCATCCCCTCGCTGCTGCCCGTGGTGGTGCCCATCGTGGTGGGCATGCTGCTGGGGCCAGCGGCACTCGGCGGCCTCTTGATGGGAACGATCGTCACGGGGCTGTTCGTTGCCATCTCCATGACGACGGGCGGCGGCGCCTGGGACAATGCGAAGAAATACATCGAGGATGGCCATTTCGGCGGCAAGGGTTCCGATGCGCACAAGGCGGCCGTCACGGGCGACACGGTGGGCGATCCGTACAAGGATACGGCCGGTCCGGCAGTCAATCCCTTGATCAAGATCATCAATATCGTGGCCCTGCTGCTGGTGCCGCTGCTGCCGGCCACGGGCTGGCTGGCGGTCAAGGCGCCGGCACCCATCCACGCGCCCGTGCCACCCATCCTGGCGCCGGCGACACCGGCGCAGGTCTTGCCGGCGCAGTAAGGCAGCGCACTCACGCTCGACAGCCCCGCAGCCAGCGGGGCTGTTTTTCTGTGCACACGCGAAACTTTCCTGCCATCCGTATCCCTCGCGTATCAACGGTGAGCATTTGTTACCCTGCCTTTGACTTCCGGCCACCGCGACCAATAATGGAGTGATAGTCACCGTTGATGGTGCATGGCGGGAGGATGTCATGGACAGCAAGTACAAGAGACGTGGCGTGGGGCTGGTGCTGCTGGTGGTGGGACTGGCGCTCAGCGGCGCCGCCGCGGCCGGGCCTGGCGGGCATGGCGGACACGGTGGACGGGGCGGGCATGGCGCGCACATGGGGCACGGCCAATTCCATGGCCACCATGGCCACCATGGCCATCACGGCCACTTTCACGGCCGCCCGCAGGTGGGCGTATGGATGGGATCGTCGTGGGGCTATGGGCCGGGCTGGTATGGCGACCCGTGGTATGGCTATCCCTACCGTTATCCGTATGGCCGCACGCTCATCGTGCCGCTGCCGCCCGTGTATATCGAGCAGGGCGGCGTACCGACGGCGCAGATGTGGTACTACTGCGCGCGGCCGCAGGGCTATTATCCGTATGTGAAAAATTGCCTGACGCCATGGCGCGCAGTGACGTCCTTGGGCGGACGCTGAGACGCGGGAGGCGGCCGGCATGAACAGGAGAGGGTGGTGAGGGGCGGCGCCCATGCTGGCAGCGTGCCGGCCAACGCCGGCACGTTGCCGCTATCAAGTCTTACAGCCAGGCCTTAAAAACGCGACGTCAGGCCGACGAACATGCGGCGTCCCGGCACGTAATAGTCGACCAGGCCATCGGCCATCGGTCCCTTCTTGAACAGGTTCTGCACGCCGCCACGCACGGTCCACTGTGGCGTGACCTTGTACGACACGACGGTGTCGACGATGGTGTAGGCTTTTTCGGCCAGCTTGCCCGCATCGAGTTCCTTGCCCGTGTACTGGGCCGATACTTCGCCGAACAGCTGGTCGTTGACTTGCCAGCCCAGCGCCGAGTACCACGACAGTTTTGGCGTGGACAGCAGGTTGGCGCCCGTGGTCAGGTTCTTCGCTTCCGCCATGTAGGTGACGTTGTTACGCCAGTTCAGGTTTTTCATCAGCGGGATGGTGGCCGTCGCTTCCAGGCCGCTGGTGCGCGCCTTCTGGATATTCGTCATCTTGGTCCACCAGCGTTTCTGGTAAAAGCCCAGCGGCGCATAGTCGATCTTGTTCTTGAAATCCGTGTGGAAGTAGGTCAGACCCATATCCCAGCCATTCTGTTCCCACGCCACACCGATCTCGCCGGCCGTGCTCGTTTCCGGCTTCAAGTCCGCATTGCCAGCCATGTAGCAGGAGCCGGTGATGTAGCCCAGCGGTTTCAGGCTGCCGCAACCGCGTCCGCCCGAGTTGGTCGCTGCCGCCGGCGAGTTTTCCTTCAGGCTCGGGGCGCGGAAGCCTTGCGAAATGCCGCCCTTGATGGTCCAGGCCGGGGCAGGGTGGTACACGAGGTACAGGCGCGGGCTGTAGTGGTTGCCGAACTTGCTGTGGTGGTCGAGGCGCAGGCCAGCCGTGGCCGTCAGGTTTTCGCGCAGGAACAGCTGGTCTTCCGCAAACAGGGCCGAGGTGGTGCCCGACAGGGTCGCGCCGCTTACAGGGTTGCCCAGGTAATCGGTGGGCACGGTGCCGATGGTGTCCGTGTTCGTCAGCTCCTGGTGCTTCCACTGGCCGCCCATCACCAGCATTTGCTCGATGCCGCCCCAGCCGACCCGTTTTTCCAGGCTGGCGTCCAGGGTGCTGTCCTTGGATTTGGCCACCGTGCCGACGACTTCGTTGTCGAAATCGTTGTGGTACAAATTGACCGTCGCCTTGCCGAAGTCCCAGCGGCCTTCGTAGCCGAGGCTGACGCTCTTGCGTATCAGTTTGTTGGCGCCCCAGCTGTAGACCAGCGGCTCGCCATCCGCATCATGCGCGCTCGAATCGCTGGCTTCCTGCTTGCCATAGCTGGCGTCCAGCGACAGGTTCTGTTTCTTGTCCAGCGCCCAGCTCAGCTGGCCCGAGACAGTCTGGTTGCGTTCGCCGCCCATGCCGCCCGCTTTGCCGAAGGATTTTTCATCGGGATTCTGGCGCGACTGGCTCACGCCCAGGCGCATGCCGACCGTGTCCGACAGGGGGCCGGCCAGGTTTACGCCCAGCTGGTGCGCCGTGCCGCGGTCGCTGTCCTGCGGCTGCGTGTAGTTGGCCGTGGCCGAACCGTTCCATTTGCCCGGCACCTTGCGCGTGATGATGTTGATCACGCCGCCCATGGCGTCCGATCCGTACAACGAGGACATGGGGCCACGCACCACTTCGATACGCTCGATCATGTCGGGCGAGATCCAGTTCAAGTCCTGGCGGCCCAGGTCGGGACGGTAAGCCGTGTCGGCCGAGCTGCCCACGCGCTTGCCATCGACCAGGATCAGCGTGTATTTGTCGGGCAAGCCGCGCAGCTTGATCTTCGACGCCTCGCCTTCAGGGCTGGTGCCGCCCGTCACGCCGGGGATACGGCGCAGCAGCGTGTTCAAGTCATACACGGGCTGGCGTTCGATTTCCTCGCGCGTGATGACGCTGATACTGGCCGGCGCATCCTTGATATCGATGGCCGTGCCCGACGCGGTGACGACCACCGTGTTCATGGTGGGATCGGCGGCCACATTGCCTTCGGCCCAGGCATTGCTGACGGCCAGCGACAGCAGGCAGGGCAGGAGCAGGGCGGCGGAATGAATGGAGCGGGCGGGAGTGGCGACGGGGGCTACGAAGACGGAACTACGCTGGGTCATGATGAACTTTCCGGATATTGTTATTTCCTGGCTGCCTTCCGGGTGGCTCGGGTATAAATGAGTGAAAAGATAATAAATTGCGCTCTCACTCCACTAATGAGAATAAGAATCGTTCTTATTGTAATGCCATGCTGGCAAGAAAGAAAGTACTGAAAGGAAATAAAACACCGTTACCGGACGCGCATCGGCGGTGTGCGGCACCAGCAAGCGTGAGTAATTGTTACCTTGCTGGCATCTGGCGCGGCATGTGCCAATAATGAAAACCGGGCGATGGAAGCGTTGGGAGAGGGCATGAAGCGGATGACAAAAAGCATAGTGGCGCTGGCTTGCGGCATGTCGGTATCGGCTGGCGGCCATGCCTGGGCGCAGCAGCAGGCGCCTGAGTCCTTGCCCGTGTGCCAGCTCGACCCGCGCGACAGCAGCAAGCTGGCGGTGGAACCATGCCGCCCGGCGCCGCCCGTGCAGCCACGCCGTTCCGTGGCGCAGGTGATCGGCCGCATGCCGGCGCAATCCGTGCCGCCCGTCGTGCCCATGGCGCCCCTGCCGCCCAGCCCGGCTGTACCGATGCCGCGCGCGCCGCAGCCCATCGGTTCATGCGATACGGGCGGTTGCCGCGACTCTGCCGGCACGCGCTATAACGGCGCGGGCAATGCCACGCTCGATGCCAACGGGCGCATCTGCCATCGCAACGGCGCTTTCATCCAGTGTTTTTAGCCCTTCCATACGCCAGCGCTGCAAGTTTTCGCTCGGTGCCCGCAAAAATGGCTACAATTGTCGCCGACATTACGTTTACGTAAACGTAATGCACGACACCATGCACTCATCAGGCGCCGGGAACACGGCCCTTATCACTCAGGAGATTTCATGCAGATTCAGGACAATGTATTCATCATCACGGGCGGCGCATCGGGCCTGGGCGCGGCCACGGCGCGCATGCTGACGGCAGCCGGCGGCAAGGTCGTGCTGGCCGACGTGCAGACGGAGGCGGGCCAGGCGCTGGCCGCGGAGTTGAACGGCGTGTTCGTGCAGTGCGACGTGACGTCGGAAGAAGACGGCCTGGCCGTGGTGGCTGCGGCAACCCAACTGGGTACCTTGCGCGGCCTGGTCAACTGCGCCGGCGTGGCGCCGGCCGTGAAAACCGTGGGCAAGGACGGCCCGCATCCGCTGGCCCTGTTCCAGAAGGTTGTCAACATCAACCTGGTGGGTACCTTCAATATGTGCCGCCTGGCGGCCGACGCCATGGCCAAGCAGGATGTCACCGTTGAAGGCGAGCGCGGCGTCATCATCAACACGGCTTCCGTGGCGGCCTACGATGGCCAGATCGGCCAGGCCGCGTATGCGTCGTCGAAGGCGGCCGTGGTGGGACTGACCCTGCCGATGGCGCGTGACCTGTCGCGCAACGGCATCCGCGTGATGACGGTGGCGCCCGGCATTTTCGAAACGCCGATGCTGCTCGGCATGCCGGCCGAAGTGCAGGATGCGCTGGGCAAGATGGTGCCGTTCCCTTCGCGCCTGGGCAAGCCCGGCGAGTACGCGCAACTGGTGAAAGCCATCGTGGAAAACGTCATGCTCAATGGCGAGACGATCCGCCTCGACGGCGCCATCCGCATGCAACCGAAATAAGCCTGGCGTGATTTGATGTAGGATACCCCCGTATGGGGCGTACAGCCTTGCCTGGCTGTGCGCCCTTTTTTTATCGGAGAATCCATGATCACATTGAAGCCGCTGGCGCTGAGCCTGACCTTGCTGGGAGCCCTGGCTGCCAGTCCCGTATTTGCCGAGGTGCCGCAAAAGGCGCCGGAAATCGCTACCGCGTATGCGGAAAAATCGGGTTGGGCAGCGCAGAAATTCATGGTCGCCGCCGCCAATCCGCTGGCCGCCGATGCCGGCTACCAGATGCTGAAAAAGGGCGGCAGCGCCATCGACGCGGCCATCGCCACGCAGTTGGTCCTCACCCTGGTCGAGCCGCAATCGTCGGGCATCGGCGGCGGCGCCTTCCTGCTGTATTCCACGGCCAAGGGCGTGCAGGCCTTCGACGGACGCGAAACGGCGCCTGCTAGCGCCGATGAGCACCTGTTCCAGAATGCGGACGGCAGCCCCGTCTCGCGCGCCACGGGCGTGGTGGGCGGGCGTTCCGTGGGCGCGCCGGGCGTGCTGCGCATGCTGGAACTGGCGCACAAGGAACACGGCAAGCTGCCGTGGGCGACCCTGTTCGGCCCCGCCATCAGGCTGGCGCGCGGCGGCTTTCCCGTCAGCCAGCGCCTCAACGGCCTGTTGAATTGGGACCAGGCCCTGAAGCGCGACCCTGTCGCTGCCGCCTATTTCTATGATAAAGAGGGCAAGGCCTGGCCCGTCGGCCACGTGCTGAAAAACCCGCAGCTGGCGCGCACCCTGCGCGAGATCGCCCGTGGCGGCGCCGACGCTTTTTACCAGGGCCGCATCGCGCGCGACATCGCCGCCAAGGTGGCCTCGCATCCGACCAATCCGGGCAAGCTGACGGCGCAAGATATCTCCGGCTACCGGGCCAAGGTGCGTGAACCCGTCTGCAGCGATTACAAGGCATGGACCGTGTGCGGCATGCCGCCGCCATCGTCGGGCGGCATCGCCATCGCGCAGATGCTGGGCATGCTGGAAGTGAAGGATATCCGGCCGTATGCGCCTGTCGACGGCGTGCTCGATGCGCAAGCGATCCACCTGTTCTCGGAAGCGGGGCGCCTGGCCTACGCGGACCGCAACCGCTACGTGGCCGACACGGACTTCGTGCCGCTGCCGGGCAACGGTATCTCCTCGATGCTCGATAAAGCCTATCTGGCGCAGCGCGCCTCGCTGATCGGCGACAAATCCATGGGCAAGGCCATGCCCGGCACGCCGCCCGGCATGCAGGTGGCGTGGGGCATGGACAACGCCTTGCAGCGCCCGTCGACCTCGCACCTGGTGGCCGTGGACGCTTTTGGGGGCGGCCTGTCGATGACCACCAGCGTGGAAGACGCGTTCGGCTCGCGCCAGATGGTCGACGGCTTTTTGCTGAATAACCAGCTGACGGATTTCTCGTTCGATTCGCGCGACGCGGACGGCCCGATTGCCAACCGGGTCGAGGCGGGCAAGCGTCCGCGCAGCGCCATGTCGCCCACCCTCGTGTTCGAGAAGGGCACGCACAAGCTGGTGCTGGCGACGGGTTCGCCCGGCGGCTCGTCCATCATCAATTATGTGGCCAAGGTCCTGGTCGGCACCATGGACTGGGGGATGAACGTGCAGCAGGCGATCAACCTGCCGAACTTTGGCAGCCGCAACGGCCCGACGGAACTGGAAAAGGGCCGCGCGCCTGCCGCGCAAGTCGAGGCGCTGCAAGCCATGGGCCACGAGGTGCGCGTCATCGAACAGAATTCCGGCTTGCAGGGCATCATGCGCCTGAATGCGCATGGCAAGGATTTCTGGTTTGGCGGCGCGGACCCACGCAGGGAAGGCATGGTGCGCGGCGACTGAAATTTCCACAAAGTATCAAGACCCTGCTAATCTGCCGGCATGGGAATGCAAAATAAAACAGGCTTGATACTGACGGGAGGAGGCGCCCGTGCCGCCTACCAGGTGGGCGTGCTGCAGGCGATTTCAGCGATTCTGTGGGAAGCGGGCTGGGCGCCGGCGCGCAACCCGTTCGACATCATCTGCGGCACCTCGGCCGGCGCCATCAACGCCACGGCGCTGGCCTGCCGCGCGGATAACTTCGGCGAAGGCGTGCAAAAGCTGCTCGACGTGTGGCAGCACATCGAAGTCGAGCAAGTGTATCGGGCCGATTCACTGGGCGTGATCCGCTCGGGCGCGCGCTGGCTGTCGCTGCTGTCGTTCGGCTGGCTGCTGCGCCAGTGGCATGCGTCGCCGCCCAGTTCCCTGCTCGACAATACCCCGCTGGTCAGCCTGCTGCACCGCATGCTCGACTTGCCGCGCCTGGACGCGGCCCTGGCTGACGGCTTGCTGCATGCGCTGGCCGTGACGGCGTCGTCGTATTCGGGCAGCCGCCACATGACGTTTTACCAGACGGCCGAGGATATCGCGCCGTGGGTGCGCACGCAGCGCCTGGCCCTGCCGGACCAGATCGGCGTGGAGCACTTGCTTGCCTCGGCCGCCATCCCCTTCATCTTTCCTGCCGTGCCCCTGTATGTGGGCGGCCAGCGCGAGTACTGCGGCGATGGCTCCATGCGCCAGCTGGCGCCGATCTCGCCGGCGATCCACCTGGGCGCGAACAAGGTGCTGGTGGTGGGCGCCGGGCGCATGACGGAACCGGCGCCCGCCGCGTCCGAGGCGGCGCGCTACCCGAGCCTGGCGCAGATCGCCGGCCATGCGCTGTCGTCGATCTTCCTCGATGGCCTGGCCGTCGACATCGAGCGCCTGAACCGCATCAACCTGACCCTGTCGATGCTGCCGCCCGAATTGCTGGGCAAGACGGCCTTGCGGCCCGTGGAATTGCTGGTCATCGCGCCGTCCGAACGGCTCGACGCCATCGCCAGCCGGCATATCGGCAGTCTGCCCCGTCCCATCCGCACCATGTTGTCGGGAATCGGCGCAGCAGAAGCGCGCGGCGCGGCGCTGGCATCGTATTTATTGTTCGAATCGACGTATACTAACGAGCTGATCCGTCTTGGACAGCGCGATACGCAGGCCCGCAAGGATGATGTCCTGGCGTTCTTTGGTTCCTGAGACGGCCCTTGGAGCGGCGTGCGGGTTTTTCGCGTTTTTTTTGACAGGACGATTGTGCTGGTATTTCGACGTGTTTACGATGTTGCCTTACTGTTAATTCTGCTGCTGGGCGGCCCGGCCGCGGCGGCGCCTGCGCCCACCCTGCGTTTCGACCAGCTCAGCGTCGACCAGGGCCTGGCGCAGGAATCGGTGCTCGCCATCGCCCAGGATCGGCAGGGCTATATGTGGTTCGGCAGCCAGTCTGGCTTGAGCCGCTACGATGGCTACCGCATGGTCGTCTACAAGAATATCGAAGGCGACAAGACCAGCCTGGCCGACAACTGGGTGGGCGAACTGCATGTCGATAGCCAGGGCCAGCTGTGGGTCGGTACCGACAATGGCCTGGACCGCTTCGATGCCGCCAGCCAGACCTTCATCCATTACGTCCCGGCTGAAAAGAGCAAGCGCGGTAACGGCAACCGGCATATCCACGCCATTCTCGAAGATGGCGCGCGCGGCTTCTGGATCGCCACCTCGGACGGCTTGCAGCATTTCGATCCCGCCACGGGCGTCTTCCGTACCTGGCACCATGAAGAGGGAAACCCGCACAGCCTGGGCGACAATGAAATCAAGGCGCTGGCGCTGGACGCGCAGCAGCGTCTGTGGATCGGCACGGTAACGGGCCTGGACATGCTGGCACCGGGCAGCGAGCGCTTCGAGCATTTTGCCGTCGACACGGAGCCCGGCTCGAAGTACAACGTGATCCAGTCGCTGCTGATCGACCGCCAGCAGAACCTGTGGATCGGCACCATGGCCGGCGCCGAGCGCTGGCGCCTGGGCGCCGCCGGCCAGCCGCCGCAGGCAAGAGTGCGCTTCGGTGAGAAAAATGGCTTTTCCGCTATCCGCGTCGCCAGCCTGTACCAGGATGTCGACGCCACTGTCTGGCTGGGCAGCAATGCCGATGGCCTGTTCCGCTGGCTGCCCGAGAGCGACACCTTCCTGCAGTACCGCCACCAGACGGGCGACAAATTCAGCGTCGCCGATAACCAGCTGTCGTCGCTGTACCGCGACCGCGCCGGCACCTTCTGGGTCGGCTCCTGGTACAACGGCGTGAGCCGGGTCGACCTGGGCAGCGGCGGCTTTTCGCGCATGGCGCGCGCGCCCGGCGATGTGGGCGCGCTGGCGGACAAGAAAGTGCGCGCCGTGGCCGACGCGGGCAATGGCAAGCTGTGGCTGGCCACCAAGGGCGGGCTGAAACTGTATGACACGCGCGACGGCAGCTCGCGCCTGTTCGACCTGCGCAGTTCTCCCGGCATGTCGCGCGACGAACAGGTCACCACCCTGTACAAGGCGCCGGACGGCATCCTGTGGGTGGGCGGCTCGACGGGCTTGCACCGCTTCGATCCGGCACTGGGGCGCTTCTTCACCATGCGCTTTGCCGCCGGCGACCCGAACAGCGACACCATCCGCAATATCGTGAGCGACCGCAGCGGCATGCTGTGGGTCTCGACGCGGGGCGGCGTGCACCGCTTCGACCCCGTCACCAAGCGCTTTACCACCTACCGCCACGACCCGGCCAACCCGAACAGCCTGTCCGACAACATGGTGCGGCCCGTGCTGGAAGACGGC
Organism: Janthinobacterium lividum; assembly: GCF_034424625.1. Lineage (NCBI taxonomy): Bacteria > Pseudomonadati > Pseudomonadota > Betaproteobacteria > Burkholderiales > Oxalobacteraceae > Janthinobacterium > Janthinobacterium lividum. The sequence goes on from NZ_CP139976.1 coordinate 1,821,327, forward strand.
AAGGGGCGCCTGTGGATCGGTTCCTTCCACGGTCTGGACTTGCTGGACCGCGCCAGCGGGCACTTCCGCCATTTCCGCCACGATCCGCAAAATCCGCATAGCCTGAGCCACGATGAAGTGCATTTCCTGCACGAAGACAAGCGCGGCGTGCTGTGGGTGGGCACGGCCAATGGCTTGAACCGCATGGACGTCGATGCCAAGGGCGAGATCCGTTTCCGGCGCTTCCTGCGCAAGGATGGCATGGCCGACGACGCCGTCGCCAGCATCCTCGGCGACGACAACGAGCAGCTGTGGCTGAGCACGAATAGCGGCATCACGCGGCTCGACATGCGCAGCGGCCTGTTTCGCAACTACGATAGCGCCGATGGCACGGTGGAAGGCTCGTACTTCGATGGCGCGGCCTTGCGCGCGTCGGACGGGACCATGTATTTCGGCGGCTTCAACGGCATGACGGCGTTCGTGCCGCAGGATATCCACGACAACCGCGTGCCGCCGCTGGTGGCCATCACGGAACTGCAGATCTTCAACAAGCCGGTGGCCATCGGCCGCGGCGAGTTCGCGCACGTGCTCAAGGCGGCCATCGACCACACGCGCAACCTCGTGCTGACCAGCCGCGAAAGCGTCTTTTCGCTGGAATTCGCGGCCCTGCATTTCGCCGCGCCCCAGCGCAACATGTTCGCCTACCGGCTCGAAGGCTTCGACCAGGACTGGGTCATGACGGATGCGGGGCGGCGCTTTGCCACCTATACCAACCTCGATGCCGGCAACTACGTGTTTCGCGTCAAGGCGGCCAACAAGGACGGCGTCTGGAACGAGAGCGGCGCCACCCTGGCCATCACGATCCTGCCGCCGTTCTGGAAAACCTGGTGGTTCCGCACCCTGATGGCGGTGCTGCTGCTGGGCGCCATCTATGGCGCTTACCGCCAGCGCGTGCGCGCGCTGCGGCATCAACAGAATGAACTGGAAAAGCAGGTCAGCGAACGCACGGCCGAGTTGCAGAGCAAGGAAATCGAAGTGCTGGCCCAGTCGGAAAAGCTGGCGCAAGTGAACAGCAGCCTGACGAAAAACGAGGAAAGCCTGCGCCAGGCCAAGCGCAAGGCCGAGGATGCGACGCGCCAGAAGTCGGAATTTTTGGCCAACATGAGCCACGAGATGCGCACGCCGCTGGCCGGCGTGATCGGCATGCTGGGCTTTGCCCTGCGCGACGAGCAGCTGCACGACGCCACGCGCGAGCAGATCCTGCGCGGCCAGGCCAACGCCCAGTCGCTGCTGGTGATCATCAATGACTTGCTCGATTTTTCCAAGATCGAGGCGGGCAAGCTGAGCATCGAAAACATCGACTTCGCGCTCGGCGCGGCGATCGAGACGGTCGTCAGCCTGTTCGAGGAGCAGGCGGCCGCGCGCAGCATCGGTTTCTCCATCGACTTTGCGCCCGACCTGCCGCCCTTCGTGGTGGGCGACCCGACCCGCTTGCGCCAGGTGCTGGTCAACCTGGTCGGCAATGCCTTCAAGTTCACCCAGCGCGGCGGCGTCAGCGTGTGCGTCGAGCGCGCCGGCGTGGCCAGCGGCAGCGGCGGACGCAAGGTCAACCTGATCCGCTTCACCGTCAGCGACAGCGGCATCGGCATCGATGCGGAAGCCATGGCGCGGCTGTTCCAGAAGTTCGAGCAGGCCGACGCCAGCACCACGCGGCGCTACGGCGGCACGGGACTGGGCCTGGCGATCTGCCGCCAGCTGGTCGAACTGATGGATGGCGAGATCGAGGTGGCCAGCACGCCGGGGCAGGGCAGCACGTTTGCCTTCACCTTGCCGCTGGCCGATGGCGTGGCGCCGCCGCTGGTGCCGCAGGTGGCGTTGGCGCCGCACAGCCACCAGTTGCGCGTGCTGTGCGCGGAAGACTTCCCCACCAACCAGATCATCATCCGCGTCATGCTCGAAGAGCTGGGGCACCGGGTCGACGTGGTCGCCAACGGCGTGCTGGCGGTGGCGGCCTGCGTGCATACGCGCTATGACCTGATCCTGATGGACGGGCGCATGCCGGAGATGGATGGGGCGACGGCGACGCGCCTGATCCGCGTGGGCGGCTGGCCGGACCAGCCCGTGCGCGACCAGGAACTGATGATCGTGGCCCTGACGGCGAATGCCAGCGAAGAAGACCGCAGCCGCTATCTCGGTGTCGGCATGGATGATTTCCTCAGCAAGCCCGTGGACGAGGCGGCGCTGCATGGCTTGCTGGCGCGCGCCATCGAGCGCCAGCTGCAGCGCGGCTTCATGTTGCCGCGCATGCCGTCGAACGTGCAGCGCGGCGCGGCGCGGGGGCAGGCCGAACTCGATGCCCTGTTCGGCATCGCGCCGGCGATTCCCGTTCCGGCGCCGTCCCAGTCCATCCGCAGCGGCGAACTGCAACGGCGCATCCGCGTCGCCTTCGTCGCCGACCTGGAGGGACGCCTGCGTGAACTCGATGCCGCCCTGGCGGCGCAGGACAAGGAAAACGCCGGGCGCCTGCTGCACGGTTTGAAGGGCAGCGCCGCCTATCTCGATGAAACGCAGCTGCACATGCTGTGCACGGAAATGGAAGAGGCGGCGGACGGCGGGCGCTGGACGCAAGTGGCCGTGCATTTGCCGCAATTGCGCGCACTGTTGGCGCAAATAGCCGTTTCGGGCAAGGAAATGTAAAATAGGCAATGCCGGCCATCGAGCGCGCGGCGAAACTGGGTAGAATACGGCCAGGCACCTTGACGCTGCCGCCAATGGAGAAAGCAATGAAAGTACTGGTGGTTGACGATGATGTCGTGTCGCGCATGGTATTGATGCATTTGATCGACAGTTGCGGCGTGCACGATATCGTGGAAGCCGAAGATGGCGCGGCTGCGTGGGAGCAGCTCGAAGGCGGCTTGCGTCCGTCGCTGTGCTTCTGCGATTTGCGCATGCCGCGCCTGTCCGGCATGGAGCTGCTGCAGAAAATCCGCTCCGACAGCGCGCTCGATGCCATGCCGCTGGTGCTGGTATCGTCGGCCAATGACCATGACACGGTGCGTGATGCCGTGCAGGCCGGTGCTGCCGGCTATATCGTCAAGCCTTTCCAGCCGGAGCAGGTGCGCCAGCATATCGACGCCTGCTTCGACGTCTCGGCCTTGCCGGCCGAGGCGCCGCGCGACACGTTGCAGCGGCTGGGCATCGACAGCGAACGCCTGCTGGCGTATCTGACGGGCTTCCAGGGGCAGATAGTCGCCGCCGGCGAACAGGTCGATGCCTTGCTGGCACGCGGCGAACCGGCCCAGGCGCGCCAGCAGCTTGAACGGCTGCACCTCGGTTGCCGCACCCTCGGCTTGCATGGCGCGGAAGCGGGCATGATGGCCCTGCTGCAGGCCTCGGTGCTCGATGGCGACCAGATACAAGCGGCCCTGGCCGCGCTGGCGCGCAGCGTGGCGCAGCAGGCGCGTTTGCTGCGGCAGCAGGACGGCGTCGACTGAAATTGCTGTTTTCCGCTTGCTGGAAAAATACTTTAGGTTTAAAGTATCTGCTTCCGGGCCTTGTGCACGCGCCCGCTATCAGCCAGGATGAGCATGAGCAGCGACCCTTCGCCTACCACCGCATCTCCCCAGGACGACTTTGCCCACACGCACTTGCCGCCGCGCGAACTCTGGCCGCAGCTGTGCCTGGACTTGCCCGAGCTGCAGTATCCGCCGCGTCTCAATTGCGTCGCCGCGCTGCTCGATGTGGCCGTGGCCGGTGGCGGTGGCGAGCGCACCGCCATCCTTGCCGACGGCCAGCGCTGGACCTATGCGCAGCTGGCGCGGCAGGTCGACCGCATCGCCCACGCGCTGCGCAGCGACCTGCATCTGATCCCCGGCAACCGCGTGCTGCTGCGCGGTGCGAATACGCCCATGATGGCCGCCTGCCTGCTGGCCGTGCTGAAAGCCGGCTGCATCGCCGTGCCCACCATGCCGCTGCTGCGCGCGCGCGAACTGTCCGCCATCCTGGCCAAGGCGGAAGTGAACGCCGTGCTGTGCGCGCAGGGCTTGCGCGCGGAACTTGACGCGCTGGCATCCCTGCCGCCCATGCTGTGCTTTGGCGCCGACGACACGGAACTGGAGCAGCGCATGGCGGCCTACGATGCGCCATTTGCCGCATGCGACACGGCGGCCGACGACGTCTGCCTGATCAGCTTTACCTCGGGCACGACGGGCGTCCCCAAAGGCACCATGCACATGCACCGCGACCTGCTGGCCATCTGCGACTGCTTTCCCCGCTCCATGCTGCAGGTGCGCGCCGACGATATCTTCATCGGCACGCCGCCGCTGGCGTTCACCTTTGGCCTCGGCGGCTTGCTGCTGTTCCCCCTGCGCTTTGGCGCGGCCACCGTACTGCTGGAAAAACTCACGCCCGACGGCCTGCTGCGCGCCATCGGCGCCTATCAAGCCACGATCTGCTTCACGGCACCTACCTTTTACCGCCAGATGGCGCCTCTGGCGGCCAGCCACGACGTGCGCAGCCTGCGATTGTCCGTGTCGGCCGGCGAGGCGCTGCCGCTGGCCACGCGCGACGCCTGGCAGGCGGCGACGGGCCTGGCCATGACGGACGGCATCGGCGCCACCGAGATGCTGCACATCTTCATTTCCGCCACGGGCGAGGGCATCCGCCGCGGCGCCATCGGCAAGGCGATTCCCGGCTACCAGGCGTGCATCGTCGATGACGCCGGCGTGCCGCAGCCGCCCGGCGTGACGGGCCGCCTGGCCGTGAAAGGCCCCACCGGTTGCCGCTACCTGTCCGACCCGCGCCAGCGCGAGTATGTGCAGAACGGCTGGAACCTGACGGGCGACACCTTCGAGATGGATGCCGACGGCTATTTCTATTACCGCTCGCGCAGCGACGACATGATCGTCTCGGCCGGCTACAACATCGCCGGTCCGGAAGTGGAAGAGGCGCTGCTGCGCCATCCGGCCGTGGCCGAATGCGGCGTGGTCGGGCGCGCCGATGCCGAGCGTGGCCAGATCGTCGAGGCGCACGTGGTGCTGAAGGATGGCTGCCAGGCCAGCGACCTGCTGGCGGCCGAACTGCAGGACTTCGTGCGCCAGCAGATCGCCCCGTATAAATATCCGCGCGCCATCCGTTTCCTGCCTTCCCTGCCGCGCACGGAAACGGGCAAGCTGCAGCGCTTCAAACTTCGCACGGACACTCCATGAATATTGTCTGCATCGGCGGCGGTCCCGCCGGCCTGTATTTCAGCCTGCTCATGAAAAAGCAGAACCCGGATCACCGCATCACCGTCATCGAGCGCAACCGCCCGTACGACACGTTTGGCTGGGGCGTGGTGTTTTCCGACCAGACTCTGGGCAACCTGGCCAATGCGGACGAGCCGACTGCGCGCGCCATCCTGCAGGCGTTCAACCACTGGGACGATATCGAGATCCACTTCAAGGGCGAGACCGTGCGTTCCGGCGGCCATGGCTTTTGCGGCATCGGCCGCAAGCGCCTGCTCAATATCCTGCAGGCGCGCTGCGAGGAACTCGGCGTGCAGCTGGTATTCGAGACGGAGGTGCGGGACGACCAGGCCATCGCGCGCCAGTACGGCGCCGACCTGGTGATCGCCAGCGACGGCTTGAATAGCCGCATCCGCACGCGCTATGCGGCCAGCTACCAGCCGGAAATCGAGCAGCGCCATTGCCGCTTCGTCTGGCTGGGCACGCGCAAGAAATTCGAAGCGTTCACGTTTGCCTTCCGCCAGACGCCACACGGCTGGTTCCAGGCGCATATCTACCAGTATGACGGCGAGACCTCGACCTTTATCGTCGAAACGCCCGAACACGTGTGGCGCGCGGCGGGCCTGGATGCCATGAGCCAGGAAGAGGGCATTGCCTTTTGCGAAGCCCTGTTCGCGGAGGAACTCGACGGCCATGGCCTGCTGAGCAATTCGCCGCACTTGCGCGGTTCGGCCCAGTGGATCACCTTTCCCCGCATCGTCTGCCGGCAATGGGTGCATGTACAGGACGGCGTGCCCGTCGTGCTGATGGGCGACGCGGCCCACACGGCCCATTATTCCATCGGCTCGGGCACCAAGCTGGCGCTGGAAGACGCCATCGAGCTGGCGCGCTGCTTCGACCAGCATGCCGAGACGGCTGCGGCGCTGGCCGCCTACCAGCAGCTGCGCGCCATCGAGGTGCTGAAAATCCAGAGCGCGGCGCGCAATTCCATGGAGTGGTTTGAAAACGTCGAGCGCTACAGCGCCATGGAAGCGCCGCAGTTCGCCTATTCCATGCTCACGCGCAGCCAGCGCATCTCGCATGAAAACCTGCGCCTGCGCGACCCTGCCTACGTGGCCGGCTATGAACAATGGCTGGCGCGGCGCGCGGGCGAGCAGGCTGGCGTGGAGATGCGGGACGAGGCTTTGCCGCCCATGCTCACGCCCTTCCGCCTGCGCGACGTGCTGCTGAAAAACCGCATCGCTGTCTCGCCGATGGCGCAGTACAGCGCCGTCGATGGCGTGGCGGGCGACTACCATCTGATGCACCTGGGCGCGCGCGCCATGGGCGGCGCGGGGCTCGTGTTTGCCGAGATGACGTGCGTGTCGGCCGATGCGCGCATCACGCCCGCCTGTCCCGGCATGTACAGCGAAGCGCATACGCAAGCCTGGCGCCGCATCGTCGATTTCGTGCATGCGAACAGCGATGCGAAGATTGCCCTGCAGCTGGGCCACGCGGGGCCGAAAGGCTCGACGCGGCCCATGTGGGATGGCATCGATCTGCCCTTGAAAGAGGATAACTGGACGCTGCTGGCGGCGTCGGAACAGCAGTATCTGGCGGGCGTGTCGCAGGTGGCGCGGGCGGCCACGGAAAGCGACCTGGCGCGTATCGAGCAGGATTTCGTGCGCGCCACCCTGGCTGCGGCCGTCGCCGGTTTCGACTGGCTGGAACTGCATTGCGCGCATGGCTATTTGCTGTCGAGTTTTATTTCGCCGCTGACCAACCGCCGCGCGGACGAATATGGCGGCAGCCTGGAAAACCGCTGCCGCTATCCGCTGCGCGTGTTCCGCGCCATGCGCGCCGCCTGGCCGCAGGATAAACCCATGAGCGTGCGCATCTCGGCCCACGACTGGGTCGAAGGCGGCATCACGCCCGACGATGCGGTGCGCATCGCGCGCCTGTTCAAGCAGGCAGGCGCCGACCTGATCGACTGTTCCTCGGGCCAGGTCAGCAAGCTCGAACAGCCCGTGTACGGGCGCATGTTCCAGGCGCCGTTTGCCGACCGCGTGCGCAACGAGGCGGGCATCGCCAGCATGGCCGTCGGCTCGATCTTCGAAGCGGACCATGCCAACAGCATCATCGCCGCAGGGCGCGCCGACCTGTGCGCCGTGGGCCGGCCGCACCTGGCCAACCCCGCCTGGACCCTGACGGAAATGGCGCGCATCGGCTACGGCGGCGCTGGCGCCGGAGCGGCTTGGCCGAAACAGTACCGTCCGGGCCAGCAGCAGCTGGAACGCAATCTGCAGCGCGAGCGCCAGCTGGCCGCCGCCAGCACGGGCCTCACCCCGCAACAGGTGGCCGCGCGGCTGCTGGAAGGATGACATGAAGACGCAAGCGATAATCGACAAGCATGCGCTGGTGACGGGCGCCGGCAGCGGCATCGGCCTGGCCTGCGCGCGCGCCTTGCTGGACGCGGGCGCCAGGGTGACCTTGGCCGGGCGCGACGGCGCGCGGCTGGCGCGCGCGCGCATGCAGCTGGAAGAGGAGGGCCATGCGGGCAGGGTCGCCATCTGCGTGCTTGACGTGGCCGTGGAAGCGTCCGTGCAGGCGGGCTTCGCGCAGGCTGCCGCGCATTTCGGCCGCATCGATATCTTGATCAATAACGCGGGCCAGGCGCATGCGGCGCCCTTCGGCAAGACGGACGCGGCCATCTGGCAGCAGATGCTGGCCGTGAATCTGACGGGCGTGTTCCACTGCTGCCAGGCGGCCATGCCGGCCATGCTGGAAGCGGGCTGGGGGCGCATCGTCAACGTGGCGTCGACGGCGGGCTTGAAAGGCTATCGCTATGTCAGCGCCTATGTCGCCGCCAAGCATGGCGTGATCGGTCTGACGCGCGCGCTGGCGCTGGAAGTGGCGCCGCGCGGCGTCACCGTCAATGCCGTCTGCCCCGGCTACACTGAAACGGACATGGTGGCGCAGGCCGTGCAAAACATCGTGCGCAAGACGGGGCGCGGCGAAGACGCGGCGCGCGCGGAACTGGCGGCCGGCAATCCGCAGCAGCGGCTGGTGCAGCCACGGGAAGTGGCCGATGCGGTAGCGTGGCTCTGCCTGCCCGCGTCGGCCGCCATGAATGGACAATCGATCGCCGTCGCCGGCGGCGAAGTCATGTAACTGAATGAAGACCATGGATAAAGAAACCGAGAACGTACCGGAAGAACCCGTGCTGGACCTGGCGAGCCGGCTGACGCAGGACCACCACCAGTCGCTCAAGCTGTGGCTGCGCATGCTCTCGTGCACGGTCAAGATTGAAAACGAGGTGCGCACGCGCTTGCGCGCCACCTTCGGCATCACCTTGCCCCGTTTCGACTTGATGGCGCAGCTCGAACGCTTTCCCGATGGCTTGCGCATGGGCGAACTGTCCAAGCGCATGATGGTCACGGGCGGCAATATCACGGGCATCACCGACCAGCTGGAGCAGGAAAAACTGGTGGCGCGCGTGGTCGATCCGAAGGACCGCCGCTCGTACAGCGTCAAGCTGACGCCGGCCGGCCGGCGCGCGTTCGACGAGATGGCGCGCGTGCACGAAGGCTGGATCGCGGAACTGCTGCACGGCGTGACGCCGGACGACAAAAACCAATTGATCGACCTGCTGTCGCACATGAAGCAGCAGTTGAATAACACTTCCCTCAAGGATTGACCATGCGCCATCTACCCGGCCAGCCGCAAGACCTGCCAGGCAACCGCGCCAGCCTGGCTGGCTACGCCGCGCGGCATTTCCTGTTTTCCGTCGACGCAGGCGTCGCCACCCTGACCCTGCACCGTCCCGAGCGCAAGAATCCGCTCACTTTTGACTCGTATGCGGAGTTGCGCGAGCTGTTTCGCGCGCTGGCGCATGCGGACGACGTCAAGGCCGTGGTCATCACGGGCAGCGGTGGCAATTTCTGCTCGGGCGGCGACGTGCACGACATCATCGGCCCCCTGACGCAGCTCGACATGCCCGGCCTGCTGGCGTTTACCCGCATGACGGGCGACGTGGTGAAAGCCATGCGCGCCTGCCCGCAGCCCATCATCGCCGCCATCGACGGCATTTGCGCGGGCGCCGGCGCCATGCTGGCGCTGGCTTCCGATATCCGCATCGGCACGGCGCGCAGCAAGACGGCTTTCCTGTTTACCCGCGTGGGCCTGGCCGGCTGCGACATGGGCGCCTGCGCCTTGCTGCCGCGCGTGATCGGCCAGGGCCGCGCCGCCGAGCTGCTGTATACGGGACGCTCCTTGCCAGGGGCGGAGGGCGAACGCTGGGGCTGGCTCAACCGCCTGGTCGAGCCGGAAGAGCTGGCGCAGGCGGCGCAGCTGTTCGCCGCCGGCCTGGCCAGCGGTCCCACGTTTGCGCACGGCATGACGAAAAAAATGCTGCAGCAGGAATGGAACATGGGTGTCGATGAAGCCATCGAAGCGGAAGCGCAGGCGCAAGCCATTTGCATGGCCACCAACGATTTCCACCGCGCCTATCACGCCTTCGTGGCGAAAGAAACACCGCAATTCGAGGGCGATTAAGATGCAATATACACGCGATACGACTTACCTGGACTGGCCGTTTTTCGAAGCGCGGCATGCCGAGCTTGAGTCTGAGCTCGATGCCTGGGCGACGCAGCACCTGGACGATGCCCATGGCAGCGATGTCGATGCGGCCTGTCGCGCGCTGGTGGCGCAGCTGGGGCAGGGCGGCTGGCTGGCGCATGCCACGGGTATCGACGGCAAGATCGATACGCGCGCCATTTGCCTGATGCGCGAAACCCTGGCGCGCCATAACGGCCTGGCCGATTTCGCCTTTGCCATGCAGGGACTCGGTTCGGGCGCCATCGGCCTGTTCGGTAGCGCGCAAAACAAGGCGCGCTATTTGCCGGACGTGGCCAGCGGCAAGCGCATCGCCGCCTTTGCCCTGTCCGAGCCGCAGGCCGGGTCGGACGTGGCGGCCATGGCGTGCGCGGCGCGCCGCGATGGCGACGAGTATGTGCTCGATGGCGAAAAGACGTGGATATCGAACGGCGGCATCGCCGACTTTTACGTGGTGTTCGCCCGCACGGGCGAGGCGCCGGGCGCGCGCGGCATCAGCGCCTTCATCGTCGATGCCGACAATCCCGGGCTGGAAATCGCCGAGCGCATCGCCGTCATTGCGCCGCATCCGCTGGCGCGCCTGCGCTTTGCCAATTGCCGCGTGCCCGTGTCGCAGCGCCTGGGAGAGGCGGGGCAGGGCTTCAAGGTGGCGATGGCGACACTCGACGTGTTCCGCACCTCGGTCGCCGCCGCAGCGCTGGGCTTTGCGCGGCGCGCGTTCGACGAAGCGCTGCGCCACGCGACAAAGCGCCAGATGTTTGGCCAGACCCTGGCGGACTTTCAGCTGACGCAGGCAAAATTGGCGCAGATGGCCACCGGCATCGACGCGGCCGCGCTGCTCACCTACCGCGCCGCCTGGCAGCGCGACCAGGGCCGCAAGGTGACGAAGGAGGCGGCCATGGCCAAGCTGACGGCCACGGAAACGGCGCAGCAGGTGATCGACGCGGCCGTGCAACTGTTTGGCGGCATGGGCGTGGTCAGCGGGCATCCGGTCGAGCGCCTGTACCGCGAAATCCGCGCCTTGCGCATCTATGAGGGCGCCAGCGAAGTACAGCAACTGATCATCGCGCGCGAACTGCTGCGCGAGGCAGCGGACGCATGAACAACGAGGAAAACAATATGCAAGTGTTACAACCACCGGGATGGGCCAGGCCGCGCGGCTATGCGAATGGCATTGCCGCCAGCGGGCGCACGGTGTACGTCAGCGGCATGATAGGCTGGGATGCGCAGGGCCAGTTCCACACGGACGATTTTGCGGCACAGGTGCGCCAGGCCTTGCAGAATATCGTCGCCGTGCTGGCCGAGGCGGGCGCCTTGCCCGAGCACATCGTGCGCATGAACTGGTATGTACTGGACAAGAAGGAATATGTGGCGGCATATCCACAAATCGGCCTTGCCTACCGCGAGCTGATCGGCAAGCATTTTCCGGCCATGACAGCGGTGCAGGTGGCGGGACTGATCGAAGACAGGGCGAAGGTCGAGATCGAGGTGACGGCGGTGCTGCCTGACTGAATTTCTGCTATGAAATATTGCGTATCGGCATCTAAATAATAAATATAAAAACATTATCTATCGTGTTATATTTGGCAACCGGAACATAGACCGGTTTTAAATACTGACAGTCGAGGTAGAGGATGCGCAATAATTTCAGAACGGCAAGAAGTGTGGTGCTGGCCGTGGCCAGTATGGGTTTTTGCCTGGGCGCGCAGGCGGGGCCCGGTACGTCGCTATTGTCCCCCGGCTATCAGGCGCAACTGGAAACCTGGCTCGGTGAAGGCAATCTGGCGCTGACGAACATTTACAGCAAGGCAGCGGGCGACACTTCGCTGGACTTTCACAAGGCATCCGATGGCAAGGGACGCACCTTTTCCGTCATGGAGGCCACGAATTCATCGGGCAAGACGTGGCTGGTGGGCGGCTACAATCCACAGAGCTGGAGCTCCACCGATGGCATGCATGTCACCATGGATGACAGCCAACGCACGGCCTTCCTGTTCAATCTGACTGCCGGCTTCAGGCTGCAGCAACTGCCGCAGTATTTCAACGGTGACGGTATCGGCAAGGACCAGACCTACAATCAGTCCAATTATGGCCCGACATTTGGCTACGGGCATGATTTGTATGTGCCGCAAGACCTCACGCATGGCGGCAGTTCTTTCTTGTATACCTATAACTACCCTGGACAGTCATTGACAGGCCTCAGTTTGCTCGATGGCTCCACGTGGCATGGCAACGATGTGACCTTCGGCGCCATCCAGGTATTTGCCATCAGCGCCGTACCGGAGCCGGCCACCTATGGACTGCTTCTGGCAGGATTGCTTGTGTTGCTGGTGCGCCAGCGCGGCAGGGCTACGGCACGCGTTGCCTGAAGTGGCACCGCCCGCTTGCCAGGCTGTTAATGGCAGGCGCTTGCCTGTATAATGCCGCTGCGCGTGTCGCCATCGTACAATGGATAGTACAAGGTCCTCCTAAGACTTAAATGCAGGTTCGATTCCTGCTGGCGACACCACATTCCACGCAACGCGCGCCGGTGGCCTGAGTTTATGCTGGCCGCAATGCACTGGTGGTGCCGAGTTGTCGGTACAATGCGTGCTTCATTCATCTAATCGGCGGCTGTTTGGCGCACCACGCGGTGCGCGCGAGGCGGCGCCCGAGCACTCTTACTCATTATGGCTGTCATTTCTCTTTCATCGGCGCAACTTGCGTTCGGTCACGTCGCGCTGCTCGATCACGCGGAATTTTCACTGGAAACCTCGGAGCGGGTCGGCTTGATTGGCCGCAACGGCACGGGCAAATCGTCGCTGTTGAAGGTTATTTCGGGCAAGTTCAAGCTCGATGACGGCTTGTTGGTCATGCAGCAAGGCATCAAGATCGCCTATGTGGAGCAGGAACCGCAATTCGACCCGGACATGTCCGTGTTCGACGCCGTCGCTTCCGGCATGGGCGAATCGCAGGCGTGGCTGAAGGAATACGATGCGCTGACGGGCCAGTTTGGCCAGGGTAATGACGACGAACTGATGGAACGCATGCACGACATCCAGGTCAAACTCGATGCGGCCGATGCGTGGAGCTTGCCGAACAAGGTGGAAACCGTACTCGACCGTTTGAACCTGACGGGCGACATGCTGATGAAAACCCTGTCCGGCGGGATGCAAAAGCGCGTGGCGCTGGCGCGCGCGCTGGTCTCGGCACCCGACGTGCTGCTGCTCGATGAGCCGACCAACCATCTGGACTTCAGCTCCATCCTGTGGCTGGAAGGCTTGTTGCGCGACTTCAAGGGTAGCGTGCTGTTCATTACCCATGACCGCTCCTTCCTCGACAATGTCGCCACGCGCATCATCGAGCTCGACCGCGGCCGTTTGCTGTCGTACCCGGGCAACTTCACGGCTTACCAGACCCGCAAGGCGGAGCAGCTGGAAATCGAGGAAGTGGAAAATGCCAAGTTCGACAAGTTCCTGGCGCAGGAAGAAGTGTGGATACGCAAGGGCGTCAAGGCCCGCCGCGTGCGCGACGAAGGCCGCGTGCGCCGCCTGGAAGCACTGCGTCTGACGCGCAATGCGCGCCGCGAACAGCAGGGACAGGTCAAGCTGGACGTATCGGCCGGCGAACGCTCGGGCAAGATCGTGGCGGACCTGGAAAACGTCTCGAAGATCTATGGCGACAAGGTCATCGTCAAGGATTTCAGCGCCACCATCCTGCGCGGCGACAAGGTCGGCCTGATCGGCGCCAACGGCGCCGGCAAGACCACCTTGCTGAAGATGATCCTGGGCCAGGAAGAGTCGGACACGGGCACCATCCGCCTGGGCACCAAGCTGCAAGTGGCGTACTTCGACCAGATGCGCACGCAGCTGAACGAAGAGGCAAACCTGATGGAAACCATCGCGCCAGGCAGCGACTGGGTCGAGATCAATGGCCAGCGCCGTCACGTGATGACCTACCTGAACGATTTCCTGTTCGCGCCGGAGCGTGCCCGTTCGCCCGTCAAGTCGCTGTCCGGTGGCGAGCGCAACCGTTTGCTGCTGGCGCGCCTGTTCGCCAAGCCGGCCAACGTGCTGGTGCTCGATGAGCCGACCAATGACTTGGATATCGATACCCTGGAGTTGCTGGAAGAGTTGCTGGAAGAATACACGGGCACTGTTTTCCTTGTCAGCCATGACCGCACCTTCCTCGACAACGTGGTCACGCAAGTGATCGTTGCCGAAGGCGAGGGCAAGTGGCGCGAATTCGTCGGCGGCTACACGGACTGGGAGCGCGTGCGCACCTTGCCGATCGCCACGGCGCCCGCCAGCAAGCCGGCCGTGAAGGTCGAGGCTGCCGCGCCGGCCGCCAAGCAGAAAAAGCTCAGCTACAAGGAACAGCGCGAGCTGGAAGAGTTGCCGAAACTGATCGCCAAGCTGGAAGACGAGCAATCGGTGCTGGCCGCCGAGCTGTCGCACCCGGACTTCTACAAGAAGACGCCGGCCGAAGGCAAACGCCTGAATGCGCGCGTGGCCGAGATCGAAGGCGAACTGCTGGAAGCGCTGGAAAAGTGGGAACAGATCGAGGCGCGCGCCAACGGTTGATTGTTTTCCACCTCTCCTGTTGTAATTAAGTTAGGATTATTTGCCACGGCAACGGTTCAGCTTGATATAATTATATAATTATATTTTTTACATCGGGGGATGCATGTTTGTTATTAAAAGCACGCGCTCCGGACCACGGCGTCCGGCGCGTGGTTCCGCCTCCAGTGCGCATCAGCATGTTTGACCGCGCCGCCTTGCCCCGGGTAGCGCCATTCCTCGCCTACCTTTCCTTCATCTTCATCGCCGACATGCTGGGCCGGCTCGGCTTTGCCGCGCAGGACCTGCGCTGGCTGTATGCCGTCAAGATCGGCGTCGTACTGGGCATGCTGCTGTACTGGCGCCGCAGCTATACGGAATTGGCCAGGGTGCCATTGGGCGCGCGCGCGCTGGCCGTGGCGCTGGTGACCGGCATTGTTGTTTTCTTGCTGTGGATCAACCTCGATGCGGGCTGGATGACGATCGGCAGTGCCGACGGCTTCGACCCCCGCAATGAGGGGCGGATCGAGTGGAGCCTGGTGGCCGTGCGCATCGCCGGCGCCGCCTTGGTGGTGCCCGTGATGGAAGAGCTGTTCTGGCGCTCCTTCCTGCTGCGCTGGATCGATGCCCCTGATTTCCTGAAATTCCAGCCACGCCTGGCCAGTGCCAAGGCGTTTGTCATCAGCGTCGTGTTGTTTGGCTTTGAACATAATTTGTGGCTGGCGGGCATTGTTGCCGGTGCCGCCTATACACTGCTTTATATGCGCAGTCAGTCATTGTGGTCGCCCATCCTGGCGCACGGCGTCACGAATGGCGTACTGGGTCTCTGGATTGTTTCCGGTGGATACTGGACTTACTGGTAATATTGCCAATCAACTGTTTGCTCTATCAAAGAGAATACCTATGTTGAATTCCCCGCAAAAAAAAGATGTCGATGACAGTTACCGTCTTGCTGCTGCATCACGCCGTTTTCCGGCTGCATCAGCATTGCGTGCCGGTTGTTTATTGTTGCTGGGAAGCATGGCCAGCCCGGCCGCTCTTGCCTCATGGAGCGACACGATTTTCCCATTCCTGGCCACGTCATATTCGTATGATGACAACCTTTTGCGTCTTGACGACAACACGCCTGGCTACACTGGGCCCCGTTCCGATACTTCGCGCCAGATCCAGGCCGGCTTTCTGTTCAACCGGCCGATTGGACGCCAGGTGCTGAGCGGACAAGCCAAGTGGTCGCGGGTATCGTTCCAGCATTTCGATGACTTGAACTATAACGGCAAGGATTTGCAGGCCGACCTGGAGTGGCATATTGGCAATCACCTGGATGGCCATGCGGGAGCGACCTATTCGGAGACCCTGACGCCATTCAGCGACTTTCAAACCACAGGTACGGATCGCAATATGCGTACGCGGCACAGGACCTACCTCGACGGCGGCTGGCTGTTTCATCCGAGCTGGCGCCTGCGCGGTGGCGTTAGCCGCGAGCGCTATTACTATGACCTTTCACGCCTCAGTTATGCGAATCGCGTCGAGGATGCGAGCGAACTGGGGCTCGATTACCTGGCTTCGAGCGGCAGCAAGATCGGGGTGCAGCTGCGGCACTTGAAGGGCAATTATCCGAATCGTCTTGCCGGTTCGCAATTTAGCCTGGTGGATGGTTATACCCAGGACGAGGTGAAGGCGAATATCTATTGGCGCTACAGCCAGGTGACGCAGGTGCAGTTGCTCGCCGGCTGGGTCCGGCGCGGCTATGCCTCCTTTTCGGGACGTGATTCGAAAGGCGCGAACGGACGCCTGATCGTCAATTGGGCACCGCTGGGGAAAGTGCGCTTTACGGGCAACTTATGGCACGAATTTGGCGCGGTGGAAAGCGCGCTGGTATCGAGCAGCCTGAATAACGGCGCCAGCGTGGCCGCTGCATGGGATATTTCGTCGAAGGTGCGCATGGATGCCGAAGTGCGGCGCCAGAAACGCGATTTTTCCGCTGCCAGCGGGCTGGTCTTTCCTGTTGATGTCACGGACTCCACACATACGGAGTCGTTGGGGCTGACCTATGCGCCGCGGCCGAATATCCAGCTGGGCTTGAATGCCTTCCGCGATACCCGCAAGGGCGCCCCTATTATTAATACAGGCAGCTACCGCGCCAAAGGCGTTTCCTTCAGCGCCAGTGTTCAGTTCTGAGTGTAATATGACGGTTAATGATATACCCCTGATCTCGTTTTTCCAGCGCATACTCGACCCATTGATCATCATGGGCACGCTGTATCTGCTGTCCGCCTTGTCAGGTTCGCCATTTACCGGTTACTCGCTGGTACTGATGATCCTGGCGTTCTTTATTTCATCATCAGTATTCCAGTATGTCGATCCCTATCGTACCTGGCGCAGCGGCCGCATGCTGGCCTATGCCCGTGATATCTTCGTCAGCTGGGGCATCACGGCCCTGATCCTGGTATTCCTGGGTTCGGCGACGGGACTGGCGTTTCACTATGACCGCGAGCTGGTGTTGGCCTGGTTCATGCTGACGCCATTCATATTGCTGCTCAGTCATCTTGCCGCACGGCGCATGGTGGCCGACCCCGGGCGCGACAGCGAAGTGCGTTCGGTCGTCATCATCGGCGCCAATGACGCCAGCCTGAAGTTTGCCGCGACCGTGGAGCGCAACCCGAATCTGTTCATGAGCGTGCGGGGCTTTTTTGACGACCGTACGGATGACCGCTGGCCGGAGACGATGCGCGAACCGATGCTGGGCAAGATGGCCGATATTGCCGCCTATGTGCGCGAACACAATATCAAGATGATATTCATCAGCCAGCCCATTTCGGCCCAGCCGCGCATCCGCAAGATGCTCGATGAGTTGCAGGATACGACGGCTTCCGTGTACTTCTTGCCCGATATCTATATCTTCGACCTGATGCAGGCGCGCTTCGACAATGTGGGCGGCATGCCGGTGATCGCCATCCGCGAATCGCCGTTCACGGGCTTTAACAGCATGGTCAAGCGCGGCAGCGACATCGTGCTGGGCCTGCTGATCCAGATCATGCTGCTGCCCGTTATGCTGGTCATCGCCATCGCCGTCAAGTCGACGTCGAAGGGGCCGGTGATCTTCCGCCAGCGCCGCTACGGCCTGTATGGAGAGGAAATTATTGTGTATAAATTCCGCTCGATGACGGTGAGCGAGGATGGCGACAAGGTGGTGCAGGCAACCAAGAACGACCAGCGCGTGACGCGCGTGGGCGGCTTCCTGCGCCGCAGTTCGCTCGATGAGCTGCCGCAGTTCATTAACGTGCTGCAGGGAAGGATGAGCATTGTCGGGCCCCGTCCGCACGCGGTGGCGCACAACGAGCAGTACCGCAAGCTGATCAAGGGCTACATGCTGCGCCACAAGGTCAAGCCGGGCATTACCGGCTGGGCGCAGGTGAATGGCTTGCGCGGCGAGACGGAGACGCTCGACAAGATGGAGGCGCGCATTCATTTCGACCTCGACTATCTGCGCAACTGGTCGCTGTGGCTGGACTTGTGGATCATTTTGCGCACCGTCAAGGTGGTGCTGAAGCGCGACAACGCGCATTGAACGTGGACCGATGGCGGGCCGCCACACCAGGCTTGAATATTTTTTGCGGAGAATTAATACGCGTTAAAATGGCGCAATCATGCAAGATGTCCAATAGCCGGTTCCTGGAGCCGGCCGAACAGTGATTCGACGAGCCAGACGATCCTATGAGGCAAGCACGGCGACATGATGTGCACGGTGACATGCTCCGCCTGCCTGGCGGCGGGCCAGCTTGTGCCCCGTGGCATGCCCGCTGTCGCCGCGCCCGGCCCGCATGGCGCACGGCGGCTGTTCAATTGATACTGTTCCCAAAGCACCGGCCCCATCCCTGCCGCTTTCCCATGCTGGCCCGCCTTCCATTATTGTGCGGCGTCATGCAAGTGCCCGTCGCTGTGCGAGAAATATTGCCTTGTGAAAACTATTTATTGAGGCTTGGCGATTGCAAGGATTGTGTTTCTGATGAAACAGTTGTTTTTAAGACCTTTTAATAGTTTTTTAAGCAAATAGTTTCCTAGCAAGCTAGTACACTGTGTATCATATTTATAATATTGACAATCATGTGGTCGCAAGCCCATAATTTCAATCGAAATCTGTTTTTTTGACAATGTTTTGTTGTTAAGTGAGTTATCATCACGCTCACAAAGCTGTCAGCGGATTTCCTTACCTGAACTGAAGGAGTCATTTTGAACCAAGCGCAAATCGCCCGTGTGCCCTCGAGCAAATCCGCCACGCATTCCCGCCTGCTGTGCGCAGGCCTGGTAGTACTGGCCGTCGCAGGATTGTCTGCTTGTGGCGATAAAGAAAAAAAGGCCGGCCAGGCGCTGGCGAGTGTGAATGGGGAAGAAATCACCGTCCTTCAGCTCAATGAAGAAATGCAGCGCGCCAATGTGCAGGCTGCGCAACAGGAAGCGGCCAGCAAGCAGTTGCTGGAATCGCTGATCGACCGCCAATTGCTGCAGAATGAGGCGGCCAAGGACAAGACGGACCGCGATCCCAAGGTGGTGCAGGCGATCGAGCGCGCCAAGGCACTGATCGTCGCGCAAGCCTACATGCAAAAACGCATCGGTACGATCGCCCGCCCCACCAAGCAGGAAGTGGAAGAGTATTTCCAGAAGAACCCGCAATTTTTCACCGAACGCAAGCAGTTCGACATGCGCGAACTGATCATTGCCAGTGCCGACATGAACGACCAGTTGAAGGCGGCCATGGACAGTGCCAAGACACTCGACGACGTAGCGGCCTGGCTTGAGACAAACAAGGTCAAGTTTGCCCGTACCCAGCTCTCGCGCACCAGCGCCGACCTGGCGCCGGAGCTGAGCGCGAAATTGCTGTCGATGCCGAAGGGTCAGTTGTTCATCATCCGCGAGGGCGACCGCACCTTGCTCATTTCCCTGGCCGATATCCGCGACAATCCCGTGACCCTGGCACAAGCCGCACCGCAAATTGAACAATTTTTGTTCAACAAGAAAAACAAGGATGCAGCAGATGCTGAACTGAAACGTTTGCGTGCCGCCGCCAAGATCGAGTACCTGAACAAGAATGGCGCCTCGGCATCGGCAGTGGCCAGTGCGCCGGCTGCGGCACCGGCCGTTGCGACGCCTGTCGCGCCAGCACCAAGCGTACCGGTGGCGCCGGCGGCACCGGCACCGAGTTCTTCGGAATCGAATGATCGTGGCGTTGCTGGCTTGAAATAAGCCGCAGCATTTTAAGTTAAGCAACTCATTATGGATTGAACGAATCATGAAACGACTTGTCATGTGGTGCCTGACCCTGTTGCTGGCCATTGGTACGGGGGTTGCCAGTGCCGCCGATGTACAGCTGGGTGCGGGCGATGTATTGAAAATTTCCGTGTATGGCAGTCCTGACCTGGCGCTGGAGACGCGCATCAGCGAAGCTGGGCAGATCACCTTCCCGTTGGTTGGCAACGTGGCGCTCGGCGGCTTGTCGGTTTCCGCGGCAGAAAAGAAACTGGGCGGCTTGCTTGAAAGCGGCGGTTTCCTGCGCAAGGCACAGGTCAACATTATCGTGACTTCGCTGCAAAGCCAGCAGGTGTCGGTGCTGGGCCAGGTGAACCGTCCGGGACGCTATCCGATCGAAGGGCGCCGCAGCGTGATGGATATGCTGGCCATGGCTGGCGGCGTCAGCGCCGATGGCGGTGATTCGATCAACCTGATCCGCAAACGCGATGGCAAGACCAGCCGGGAAGTGATCGATATCGTGGAAATGGTGCGCAGCGCCGATTTGAACCGCGACCTTGATGTGGCTGGCAACGACGTGATTTTTGTCGAGCGTGCGCCACGCTTTTATATTTATGGCGAAGTCCAGCGTCCTGGCCCATTCCGCCTGGAGCGTTCGATGACCGTGTTGCAGGGTTTGTCCGCAGGGGGCGGCTTGACGCAGCGGGGCACGGAACGCGGCATCCGCATCAAGCGCCGCGATGCGGAAGGCAAACTGCAGATTCTTGAAGCCAAGCATGACGATATGCTGCAGGTCGATGATGTCGTGTATGTCAAAGAGAGCTTGTTCTAGTCTTGAACGGGGCCGGCGCCTCGTTCTTATCATTCAGTATTGAAGGTTCCAACATGAATTTCTCTCAATTTTTGCTGATTTTGCAAGCGCGCAAGAAGATTATTTTCTTGACCTTGATCATCACCGTGCTCGCCACGCTGTCTGTCAGCCTGTTATTGCCGAAGAGCTATAAAGCCACCAGTTCCCTGGTCATGAACTACAAGGGCGTCGATCCTGTCACGGGCCTGGCCATGCCTGGACAATTGTTGCCTGGATACATGGCCACGCAGATCGATATCATCAGCAGCAAGAATGTGGCTTTGCGCGTGGTCGATCACCTGGGCCTGGCCAATAGTCCGGCCGTCATCGAGCAATTCAATGCGGCGACAGAAGGCAAGGGAACGGTCCGTGACTGGCTGGCCAATCTCTTGCTGAAAAAACTGGAAATCGTGCCATCGCGCGAAAGCAGCGTGGTCGACATCAGCTTCAAGGGGTCCGATCCGCAATTCGTGGCAGCCGTGGCCAATGCCTTTTCCGACGAATATCAGAAAGTCAGCATCCAGCTGAAAGTGGAGCCGATGAAAAAAGCGGCCAGTTATTTCGATGAGCAAACCAAGATGCTGCGCGATAACGTGGAAAAGGCGCAAAACCGCCTCTCCAAGTATCAGCAGGAAAACGGTATCGTCAGCGTCGACAACCGTCTCGACGTGGAATCGAATCGCTTGAATGATCTGTCCGCACAGCTGGTGATGGCACAGGGCCAGTTGATGGAGGCAAATTCGCGCCAGCGCATGGCTACTGGCGGCAATGGCGGCGAATCGCCGGACGTGGCGTCGAATCCCCTGATTCAAAGCTTGAAAATGGGGCTCGGCAATGCCGAAGCCAAGCTGGCCGAACTGGGACAGCGTCTTGACAAGAATCATCCACAGTACCAGAGCGCGAAGGCCGAAGCGGACAAGCTGCGTGCCGATCTGCGCGAACAGCTGCGCGTCGCCTCGAATAGCGTAGGCAATGCGGCGCAGATCCAGCAGCAGCGCGAAGCTTCGGTACGCGCGGCGCTGGCGGCGCAAAAGTCGAAGGTGCTGGAACTGAACCGTACCCGCGATGAGATGGGCGTGCTGCAAAAGGATGTGGAAAGCGCCCAGCGCGCCTTCGACGTGACATCGCAACGCTTCTCGCAAACCAAGATCGAAGGCCAGTCCGACCAGTCCGACATTGCCGTGCTGAATCCTGCTGTGCCACCGATCGAACCGTCCAGCCCGCGCGTGCTGATGAATACCTTGTTGTCCATCGTCCTGGGAACGTTTCTGGGTATCGGCCTGGGCCTGTTGATTGAAATGCTGGACCGCCGCGTGCGTTCCGACCATGATCTGGCTGACTTGCTGCAAGTGCCAGTACTGGGCATGGTCGACTGGAAAGCCGCACCGCGCCGTCGCAAGGGCTTGCATCGTCTTCTGCCGGCCCGCCGCCTGAGTGCCAATTAATTGATGGAATTGAATATGAACTTTCCCGCGCATCCTGTTTCGAAACCGTCACCCCTGCGGGGCGGCGACTCCAGCATCGGCGCCCTGTTGCTGGCCTCGGGCAAAATCACCCCGGAAAATGCCGAGCGCGTGCTGCGCATGCAGAAGGAGCTCGGCATCCGTTTTGGCGAAGCGGCCTTGCGTCTCGGCTTGATCAGCGAAGCTGACATCCAGCACGTGCTGGCGCGACAATTCGACTATCCGTATCTGCAGGAAGGCGAGGGCAAGTTTGCCAGCGAGCTGGTGGCGGCATATCAGCCCTTCAGCCCGCAAATGGAAACCTTGCGCGCCGTGCGCAGCCAGTTGATGCTGCGCTGGTTTTCGCTGGGGCGCAAGGCGCTCGTCGTGGCCAGCGTCGATAGCGGCGATGGCGCCAGCCTGTTCGCCGCCAACCTGGCCGTGGTGTTTTCGCAGCTCGGTGAAAGCACCTTGCTGGTCGATGCCAATCTGCGCAAGCCGCGCCAGCACGAGATTTTCGCGCTGGAAGAGCGCCAGGGTCTCTCCGATGTCCTGGCCGGGCGCGCCCAGCAGGACGCCATTTCCGTCATCGATTCCTTCGTCGATCTGTCCGTGCTGGGTGCGGGTACCTTGCCGCCGAATCCACAGGAGCTGCTGAGTCGTCCTGCCTTTGGCGCGCTCAATACGCAGCTGGAAGAGCGCTACGATGTCGTGCTGTATGACGTGGCGTCCGTGTCGTCGGGATCCGATGCGTTCGTGATGGGTGCCCGCGTCGGTGGCGTGTTGCTGGTCGTGCGCAAGAACAAGACGCGCCTGGCCGATATCGACGCCATGCGCGAGCAGCTGCAGCGCAGCGGTTCGGAAGTGGTTGGTTCCGTACTGGTCGATTACTGACATGGCCACGCTCGCACAGTCGCGACCAGCCGCCTCGCTGGACTGGAAACAGTTGCTGCTGCACTGG
Organism: Janthinobacterium lividum; assembly: GCF_034424625.1. Taxonomy (NCBI): domain Bacteria; kingdom Pseudomonadati; phylum Pseudomonadota; class Betaproteobacteria; order Burkholderiales; family Oxalobacteraceae; genus Janthinobacterium; species Janthinobacterium lividum. Next base: position 1,844,159 of record NZ_CP139976.1, read on the forward strand.
TGGCCTATGCTGCTGGGCTTGCTGGCCATGTACGTGCCCACCTTCCACGACCTGGCCTTTGGCCTGTGGTCCACGGAGAGTTATGCGCACGGTCCGATCATTCTGCTGCTCGCCTTGTGGCTGCTAGGGCGGCAATGGCCGGCCATGCTTGCCGCTGCGGGCGGCACGGGCGGCTCGGCTGCCGGTTGGCCGCTGGCCATACTGGCATTGCTGTTCTATGTAATGGGGCGTTCGCAGAGTATCCAGAGCATGGAGCTGGCTTCCTTCATCATGATGCTGGCGGCCCTGCTGCTGCTGTTCTTTGGCGCGCGCGCCTTGAAAACGCAGTGGTTCCCCTTCTTTTTCATGCTGTTCATGATTCCCTTGCCAGGTGCTATTGTCAGCGCGCTGACGATGCCGATGAAAATGGCCGTATCGTATGTCACCGAGCACCTGCTTTTCTGGGCTGGCTATCCGATCGCGCGCAGCGGCGTCATCTTGCAGATCGGCCAGTACCAGCTGCTCGTGGCCGATGCCTGCGCTGGCTTGCAGACGCTGCTGACCCTGGAATCGCTGGGCCTGTTCTACATGAATGTGGTGCGCCATACGTCGGCATTTCGCAATGTCATGCTGGCCATCCTGATCGTGCCGATTTCGTTTACCGCCAACGTGGTGCGCGTCATCGTGCTGACATTGATTACCTATTACTTTGGCGATGCCGCAGGCCAGGGTTTCCTGCACGGTTTTGCCGGCATGGTGTTGTTCATCAGCGCCCTGATCCTGATCATTTCCATTGATTCGCTGTTGCAATGGTTCGTGAATATGCGCCAGCGCCGTCACAAGGGGGCAGTATGAAACCATCGCGACTTTCCATGTTTGTGCTGAGCTGCATGATGGTGCTCGCCTCCCTGGCTGCGGCGTACGCCAAGCCGACCATCCGCCTGGCCGAAACCATGCCGATGCCGGCGCTCGAGAAAATCGTCCCCAGCCAGTTTGGCGTATGGCATGAGGAAAAGACGTCTATCGGCGCCGTGATCGACCCGCAAATTCAGGCAGAACTCAAGCGCATCTACACGCAGATCCTGTCGCGCACCTATGTCAATGACCGGGGCGAACGCATCATGCTGTCGATTGCCTACGGCAAGGACCAGAGCGACACCACGCAAGTGCACTATCCGGAAATCTGCTATCCGGCACAGGGCTTCCAGATCGGTGCCACGCGGGAGGAGATTCTGTCGACGCGCCAGGGCGATATCCCCTTGAAGCGACTGGAGACGAGCATGGAAAACCAGCGCTACGAGCCTGTGACGTACTGGACGACGGTGGGCGATGTGGTGGTGACGAACCGCACGGACAAGAAACTGGTGGAAATGCGCTACGGTTTCAAGGGACAGATTCCCGATGGCCTGCTGTTCCGCGTGTCGTCGATCGACCGCGACACGGCTGCCGCTTTCCGCCTGCAGGACGACTTCGTCAAAGCTATGCAGGTGGCGCTCGACCCCGCCAGCAAGCTTCGCCTGATGGGCATACACGGCTAGACACACGGTGCGCGCCGCACCATGTGCTGTTTCACTTACCTAGAAAAACATGACTCTTGCAGCAAAGACACTCGGCGCGGTGAAAAGTAACTACGCAGGCACTCTGATCCGTGTGCTGGCGCAATTCGGTGCACAAGTCGTCATCATGCGCGAACTGGGACCGGAACTGGTGGGAACGTTCGGCTATGCACTGCTGGTGTTCGGCGTGCTGGCGCTGGTGATCGACCAGGGTTTTGGCTGGGCATTGATGCAGGGTGATTTTTCGGAAGAGGAACTGCGCGTGGTATTGTCCCGGTTAATGCTGGGTTCGGTATTCGGCATGCTGTTCGTTTTCGGCATGTCCTATCCGCTTGCCATCTGGCTGGACAATCCGCTGGCTGGCACCTTGTTCCGCTATTCGGCGCCTTCGTATCTGGTCATTGCCGTGTATGGCATTTCTCAGGCCCGGCTACGCGCCGAGTTGCGTTTTCGTGAAATCCAGTATGCCACCACCGGCGCTTACCTGATCGCCTATCCCGTCGTTGGCGTCGGCATGGCCCTGGCCGGAGCCGGTGTATGGGCGCTGCTGGCGGCCTGGTATGCGCAGGCGATATTGCAGTTTGCCCTCAGCTATTACTTTAGTCCGCATCCTTTGGTATTCGGCAATCCGTTTCACTCCTGCAAGGCCGCAGCACTGGGCCGCCAGGTGGCTGGCATCAATGTGTTGAATTGGGCCGTGGACAACGCCAGCGGCGTCTTCACCGGTGCGCTGGGACCGCAGGCACTGGGTAATTTCAATGCCGCGTCGATGCTCTCGCGTACGCCGGCCATGCAGTTGGCGCAGACCATGCAAACCGTGTTGTTTTCCACTGCGTCCGCGCTGGCGGGAGACCTGGCACGCATACGCCAGCTTTACCTCAGCGCGCTGGCCTCGATTGCCATCCTGATAGTGCCATCGTATGCGTATGCGCTGACGCATGCCGATTTCCTCGTGCATCTGGTGTTTGGCGAGAAATGGCTGCAGGCCGCGTCCTTGTTTGCCGCCATGACGGTCGGCATGGTGGCGCTGGCCATGAGCACCCTGTCTGGCGCGGTATTGACGGCGACGGGCGGGCAAGGCACGGTGCTGCGCTCGCAGGCTTATTGCCTGGCCTTGATGTTGGCCGGACTGTACTTCGCCGTGCATGTGGAGCTGGTTTATGTGGGCATCGTGATCAGCATCGCTTATACGGTGCGCCTGCTGCTGCAGATGCGAACCATCGCCGTCAGTGCCCGGCTTGCCGGGGCCGACTTCGGCTATGTGCTGCGCGGCCCGCTCGTGCTGGGCATGCTCTGGTCCTTGCCCCTGGTGTCATGGCTGGCGCCGGGGCATCCGGGCCTGCTTGCCGAGCTGCTGGAACTGGGGGGCAAGCTGATCTTGAGCGTGTGCGTGTGCAAGTTGTTCCCGAGCTTCTTCTTCTGCCCCGCGCTGATGTATGTTTTGCAACGTTTTGGCCCCGGACGCCGTCTGGCGAGTGCCTTGGGCCTGTGAGAAATTGATGAAAAAAAATAGTATGAAAGCGAGCTAAGGGCTATCCATGGAAGAGTTAATCATCTATTTTCTGTTGCCTCTGGGCGCCTTGCTCTTTGCTTTGCTGGCGATTGGCGGCGCCGTTTTCGTGGCCGGCATTGCCGCACGCTGGCGCGGTTGGGCATTTGCGACGGTCTTGTTGCTGACGGTGGCCGCCAGTATCAGCAGCATCGTCCTGTCGTTCCGCAAGCTGACCCTGAGCGAGCAGGGGCTGATGAACATGAGCGACGGCGATGGCGCCTCGGGCCTGTTGTCCAAGCTGATCCTGATGGCCGTGATCGGCAGCTCCTTCGCCCTGTGCCTGGCATGGTTGTTCGATTTCAACAAGAAGCTGCGCCAGCACTCGCGCTTTACGCGCCGTGACATGTGCGCGCCCAACGATATCGTGATCGCCTTCATGGTGTTTTATGTGGCGTTCAGCATCGTGCCCATCTTTATGGGCCAGCGTTATTACTTCCACGTGTCGCTGATCTATCCCTTTTTTGTCTACCTTGCCATGTTCCTGTATCTGCAGGTATCGGACATCGATCCTGTGCGGGTTTCAAAGTATTGCCTGGGAGCCCTGGTGTTCGGTAGCCTGGTCGCGGCCATCGTCACGCCCAGCGCCGCTTTCCAGCCTGGCTACAATGGCTTGATTCCAGGCTTCAACCTGCGTTTATGGGGCGTGACGGCGCACGCCAATGCGCTCGGCGCGGTCGCCTGCGCGTTTTTCCTGATGGAGATGGCCGAGCCAGAAAAGAAACGCTGGCTACATTTCGGTATTCTTTTTGCGGCAGGGCTGACGATGATCATGTCGCAGTCCAAGACGTCGATCCTGACGGCTTTCATGGGTGGCATGATGATCACCTGCATGCAGATATGGAACTACCTGAGGACGCAAACCCGCGGCTACAACCGCAACAGTTCGGCCTTTCTGGCCGTGCTGCTGATGGGCTTTTGCTTCGTGATCGTCATGGTGGGTATCTGGATCATGTTTTCTGACGTGAATTTATTAACGATGATCGAGAGCAAGCTCGACTCGCGCGCGGTGGGTGATCTCAGTACGGGCACGGGCCGGCTGTGGATCTGGTCCGCAGCCATCAAGGGCGGGATGGAAAATCCCCTGTTTGGCCAGGGAGCATCGTTCTGGAACCTGGAAAACCGCCTGCGCCTGGGGCTGAGCGGCGCGGTTTCCGCGCATAACTTGTACTTGCAGGTGTTCAGCCGTTCGGGGCTGATCGGACTGGCATCCCTGCTGGCCTTTCTGTTTTTCCTGGTCCGCTATGCGATGCGCGCCTCGAAGGCCACCAATGGCGCCAGCCTGGTGATGCTTGCCGTGCTGCTGGTGCGTTCGATGACGGAAGTGCCGATCGCGCCGAACGGGATACTGGGCGCCGAGTTTTTCGGCACCATGGCGTATATTTTTTACATCATTGACCGCGGGGCGCGGCCGCTGAGCAAGCGTAATGTCATTGAGAAAAAACAGCCGGCATACTTTGCCAACGGGCGTTTCAGGGGGCCGGCATGAGTTGCCTTGTTGTTTTTTCTTGCCAACGGACGGCGCGTGAGCGGAGCGGGGAGGCGCCATGCTGACCATTTACCGGATTGCGCACTTGCTCGCGCGGGCCCGCATCCCCCTGTTGCCGCGCCTTCTCTATATGTTCAACCGTATCGTGTTTTCGATCGTGCTGCCGCCGACCAGTATCGTCGGCCGCGATGTGCTGTTCGGTTATAGCGGACTGGGCATCGTGGTGCATGCCCGCTGCAAGATTGGCGACCGCGTCAATATCGGCCCGCATGTGACGCTCGGTGGACGGGCCGGATTGAACGGGGTGCCGGAAATCGGCGACGATGTGCTCATCGGTAGCGGTGCCAAGATTCTTGGCCCCGTGCATATCGGCAATGGCGCGCGCATAGGCGCCAACGCCGTCGTGCTGCACGACGTGCCTGCCGGCGCCACGGCCGTTGGCATTCCTGCACGTATACGCGGTGGCCAGGCCGGCGGGCCGCTATCGACAGATGGACTGGACAGCTCTACACAGGTGGATAATGAAGTTAGCGATCTTAATTAAGACATACAACGAAGCGCATAATATCGAACGCTGCCTCAACGCCGTGTTTGATGCCATTGCCGGGATTGCCGGGGGCGTGGAGGTGCTGGTCGCCGATTCGTTGTCGACCGATGCCACCGTCGCCCTTGCACGGGCTTATCCTGTGAAGATCGTCCAGTTGACGCTGCCCGCCGATCGCGGCTGCGGCGCCGGGGTGCAGCTTGGTTATCAGCATACGCGCGCCCAGTTCGTGTATCTGCTTGACGGCGACATGGAACTGCAGGGCGACTTTCTGAAGCAGGCGCTGGCGCTCATCGAAAACGACGCGACGCTGGGTGGCATTTCCGGCGTATTACGCGACCGGCACATCAATAATCGGTTTGACCGGCACCGGCTGAAAAACAAGCCCGCCGCGCGCGCCGGCGACGTCGAGTGGCTGGCGGGTGGCGGACTGTATCGCCGTGCGGCGCTGGACGAGGCCGGAGGATATGCGGGAAACCGCAACCTGAAGGCATATGAGGAGGCGGAACTGGGCTTGCGCCTGGGCAGTCACGGCTGGCGCATGCTGCGGCTCGACACGGTGGCGGTGTATCATACGGGACATGCCGAATCGACTGGCGCGCTGATCTGGCGCCAATGGCGTAGCAGACGCATGGATGCTGGCGGCGTGCTGCTTAAGTCAGCCTTGGGACGGCCCTGGTGCTGGCGTGTGATGCGCATGTGCTTGCATCCACTGGCGGTGCTGTGTTTCTGGACGCTGGTGCTCGGTGCCGCGCTGCTGGCCCCCGACTGGCGTCTGCCTGCGGCATGCCTGGGGCTGGGGGGGCTGGCGGCATTGGCCCTGTGCGTCAAGAAGCGCAGTGTCTATGATGCCGGTTTTTCTATTTTGCTGTGGCATCTTTCTGCCGCAGGCCTGGTAAGGGGTTTCGTTACGGCCAGGTTGCGCTCGCCGTGCGAGGCGATTCCCAGTCAGATCCTGTCCGAGAATACGGCGGTATAGGCCGGTGCAGTTTGGCACCATGGTAAATGTGGTACACGTATTAAAGACACCGAATGAAGAAAAATGTAAAAAAAGAGCTGTTTTATGGCCTTCGTTCGCTGCTGCGCGATAATTTTCTGAGCCGGCATCTGCTGGCACGCCTGCGCCGCAATGCGCAGCTCGACCAGGCGGGCATGGACCGTTTGCAGTTGAACTTGCTGCACGCAACCTTGCAATGCGCGATCGACAAGCTGCCGTATTACGCGCACATCGACAAGCATTTTCCCGTAGGCGACACGCTGCAAGTGTTGCGCCGGGACTTTCCCATCATCGACAAGAGTACCTTGCTCGCCAACCGCCAGCGTTTGTATCCGAACGGTGGCAAGACCAAGCCCTGGTACAGTGTCGGCAAAACCAGCGGCACCACGGGCACGCCCCTGACGATCTTCCGCAGTCCGCTTTCCGTGCTGTACGAAATGGCTTTTGTGTGGAGGCACTGGGAATGTAGCGGTTTTCGCCGCGGCGCGCGCAGCGCCGTGCTGCGCGGCGACGTTGTCGTGCCGCAGTCGCGCGAGGCGCCGCCATTCTGGTTTTATAACCGCCATGACAAACAGTTGATGATCTCCTCGCGTCACCTGAAGGAAGGCTATATGGCAGCGATTTGCGATCAGCTCGACGCTTACGCGCCGGCCATGCTGCAAGCCTATCCATCCACGGCCTTCACCCTGGCCAGCTACCTGCAGCGCCAGCAGCGCTTCCTGTCCATTCCGCTGGTCTTTACCAGTTCCGAGCCTTTGTATCCGCATCAGCGCGCGCTGATCGAGGAGCGTTTCCGTGCGCGGGTCAGCGATATGTATGGCATGGCCGAACGGGTGGCGTTTGCCAGCGCCTGTGAATTTGGCGCCATGCATGTAAATGCCGATTATGCATATGTGGAAATTGTTGATGGCGATGGCCAGCCGACGACGGATTTCGGTTTTGTCGTCGGTACGACGCTGCATAACCACGTCATGCCATTGGTGCGCTACCGTTTGTCGGACCGCGCGCGCTGGAAGGCGGGTGCTTGCGCCTGCGGCCGGCCATTTCCCGTGCTGGAAGAAATCAGCGGCAAGTACGAGGATGCGATTTTTGGCGGCGATGGTCAACCCGTCAGCCCATCCGTGCTGACCTTCGCCTTCAAGGGCGTCGAACATATCCTCAAGTCGCAGGTGGCGCAGGTGGCGCAGGACCGCTGGCAAATCCGCATCGTACCCGCACCCGCGTTCTCCAAAGTGCAGGAACTTGCGCTCATCGAGAATATTCGACAATTGGTAGATAAGGATATCATGGTCGAAATTGTATTAACGTCGGATATCCCCAACACATCTTCTGTTAAGTTCCGCTGGGTCGTGAATGAGCATAAAAAAAATAAATGAAAATGCGTATAATAAAATGCTAGGCGTCAACTCCAATTGAGGCCTGTCCAGGTCTCTAAATCTCGCGTTGAATCACAAATATTTTTGCGCTGCAAAATGGTTTATCTTGCCAGCCTTGTCACACCTATTTTTCAAGATCGGTTCCGATCTTATTGCCGTTGCCTCGGAGGCTAAATTATGAAATTCTTTCCCGTGAAGCTGCCAATATTGCTGGCAGCTGGTGTGTTGTCGGTCGCAGGGCCGGCGCATGCCGACTGGGTGCAGTCCGTCGACCCAGTCGTGGTGGCGCCAGCACCAACAAACCTGCAGATTCAAGCGCAAAATCCCCCCACCTTTACCTGGTCGCGCCATGTGTCTGCGCCGGCATCTTATACGGTGGAAGTCAAATCGGCCACCGGCGCGGTGAGTACCTATACAACGACCCGTAACTGGTTGTTGCCCAGCCAGCTATTGCCAGTCGGTAGTTATTCCTGGCGCGTACGCCCCACGCCGACCGTGGAATGGTCCGATTACCGCAACTTCACGATCACGACGGCTTCGGCGCCGTTCGTTGTGCCGGAGAATGCGGACTTGCGCGCGCGCATCGCTAAAATGCCGAGGCCGCGCAGTTTGCAGGGCCTGCCTTTATATAGTGCCTGGAGCGCGCCGCTGAAGGCCGAGCGCAATGCCGCCATGCTCAAGATGCGCTCCGAGGTCGACTGGGTGACAGTCAAGCCTGGCGCTGGAGTTCTGGATTCAAACTGGACACTGCAGACGGGTTCCGTGTTGACGGCTGCCAACGTTGCGCAGACGGCTAATATCCGTGCTCTGGTATCGGCGAATGGACGCCAACTGGAGGGCGCTTCGCTGCTGTACCGCCTGACCGGCGAGCAGAAGTACCTGACCGAGGCGATCTACCGCGGCGATATGCTGGCCGCGCTCAATCCATATGGTCCGACCAGCTATGTCAACCAGGACCAGGGCACGCGCGTCATCGCGCTGACGCTGATCAAGGCCATCGATACGCTGGGCAGTGCCATCGACGGTACCCGCCGCGCCGCGTGGCTCAATGTCGTGCGTTTGCGCACCAACGATATCTACGCCGATCTGGCCGGTAGCAATGGCCGCATGGATCAATATCCGTTCGACTCCCATGGTGGCACGAATCTGGGTTTCCTTGCCCTCATCGCCACCTTGTCGCTCGGTGAAATCAAGGAAGCCGATACCTGGTTTGACTTTTCCTTCCGCGCCTACGCGGCGGCATTCAGCGCCTGGAGCGGTCCGGAAGGCGGCTTTGCGAATGGCACGGCGTATGCGCAGTACACGGCGGACCTTGCCTTGCAGGTATGGCAGCCGCTGGCCAGCGCTTCCGGCATCGACATGTTCGGCAAGCCATGGTCGAAGGGTTTCGTGCGCTACTTCATGCACTTCGTGCCGCCCGGTACGCCGCGTCATTTGTTTGGCGATGAGGCGGAAGTCGTACCCACCTTCGCGGTACTGAAGGCCTTCGTGTCGCATTATGCGAGTCCCGAGGCGGCCTGGTATTTCCGCGCGCTGCCTGTGGAGATGGACGCGCTGACCCTGCTGCAGGCGCCGTATCCGCTGCCCGTCTCGTCGGTCAGCACGCCGCTGCCTCCGGAGAATGCCCGTTTGTACCCCAGCATAGGCTGGGCGGCCATGCACAGCAGCATGGCCGACAACGGACGGACCTCGCTGTATTTCAAATCGAGTCCGTACGGCTCGTATAACCACAGCCATGGCGAGCAGAACAGCATTGTCCTGGTACGCAACGGCGTCGCGCTGCTGGGGCAGTCTGGTTACTCCGACTATTATGGTTCACCGCTGGCCAGCACATGGTATCGCCAGACGCGGGCGCACAATGCCGTCACCTTCGATGGCGGCCTGGGTCAAGCCATCGATGGCTATACACCGCAGGGCTACACGAGGACCAAAGCCTATGGCGGCAAGATCACGGCCTTCTCGACCACACCTCAGCTCGATTATGTGGAAGGCGATGCCACGCCGGCGTACAGCGGCGCCCTGACGCAGGCCGTGCGCAAGGTCTGGTATTTGCGCGGTGCCAATGCGGCGGTGGTCGTCGACGTCCTGGCGTCGGCCACGCCGCGCAAGTTTGAATGGAATTTCCATTCCTATGCACCGATGCAGACGGGCGAGAATGGCAAGGTGGTTGTCGCCAAAGATGGACAAATGGTGTGCCTGATTCCCGTGTCGACGGGTATGCCGATTGCTTTCGAGAAGCGCACCGGCCCTCCGCCAAAAGTAGGCACGGTGGAAGACCACGGCGCGTTTGTGAATACCGTGCTGCAACCCAAGGCCGAGTTTGTGGTCGTGCTCGATGTCGGCTGCAGCAATCCGGCACCCGTGTTCGATCCTGTCGCGCGCACCCTGAAGGTTGGGGCACAGACGGTCACGATACCGAAATGACTGCCTGCCCGGCAGCCGGATCAGTTCGCATCGGAAAGCTCGATGCGGGATTGGTTTAGACGCTGCAGGCAATGGTTGGGCAAGTTGTGGACGCGTTTTTTTGCCGACCCCCTGACGCTCTCCTGATATGAATGACCTCTCCGCGCAGCGCTGGCGGAGAGGTTTTTTTTTACCGGAGGCGGTCGATACCTGTTGGCAAACCGATGTTGAGAGAAAGAGACAAATTTCCATGCGTCATGATTTATGCTTGGTGCATGGTTTTCCAGATGCGCACAGACAAGAAAAGTGCCGTGCTGCGGTTGACAATTGTGGTAATGAATGCAATGATTGTGTTGTTTTAACATTATTTTTTTGTTAGTCGTATTGCACGTGCACAAAGTGTTTTCTGCAATGTCTTCAATGAATCTGATCTGGGAGATGATCGATGGGTGAGTTACTGGTCACGGTGGGCTGGCATGGGATGGCGGCGTGAGTGACGAAAGGCCGCAGGCATTGATGCTGGGCACCGCGCCGGAAGGCAAGGGTGGCGTGGCGGCCGTCGTTTGCGTCCTGCTGCGGGAGGGTTTCCTGGATGAGCATGCGGTACGCTATGTCGTGACGCATGCCGAAGTGCCGGCGATGGACAAGCTTGCCCTTGCCTTCAACGCATTGCGCCAGTTGCTCGCGGTGCGCCTGACCGGGGCGAAGCCGCTCGTGCATGCGCATTGTTCGTCGCGCGCCAGTTTCTACCGCAAGTCCGTCCTGCTGGCGCTGGCCCGCGGCATGGGATGCAAAACCATCTTTCACTTGCACGGTGGCGAGTTCCGCCAGTTCACCATGGATGAGGTGGGTCCCGTGGGCCGTTGGTGGATCCGCCACACCCTGGAAAAAAGTTCGGCCGTGATCGGCCTGTCGCCATCCTGGGCCGAGTTTCTGCAGACTTTCGCGCCGCGCGCGGCCGTGCTGGTCGTGGCCAATTCGGTCAAGTTGGCCGCCTTGCCCCCCGTGCTGCCGGAAGAGGAGGGGCGCCTGTTGTTCCTCGGCCGCGTCGAAAAGAAAAAAGGGGTGTTTGAACTGGTCGAAGCCGTGGCCAGCCTGAGCGCACAATTTCCCCACCTGCGCCTGGTCATGGGCGGCGAGGGCGCACTGGCCGAGGTCCGTGCGCGTGCTGCTGAACTGGGTATTGCCGACCGGCTTGAATTGCTCGGATGGATAGATCCAGATCAGAAAGCCGCGGAAATGGAGCGTGCGAGCATCTTCGTGCTGCCTTCTTATCATGAAGGTTTGCCCATGGCCATGCTCGAGGCCATGGCGGCCCAAAAGGCGGTGGTGGTGACGACCGTCGGCGGCATCCCCGAAGCGGTGCAGGACGGCATCAATGGCTTGCTGATCGAGCCGGAGAGTGTCGCGAGCCTGGCTGGTGCATTGCAGCGTTTGCTTGCGGACAAGCCATTGCGCGAGCGCCTGGCGGCGGCGGGGCGGGCCACGATCGAGCAGCGTTTCGATACCGAACTGATGCTCGACAAGCTGGCGACGCTTTACGCGCGCCTCGAGGGAGCGGGACGATGAGTGTGGCGACGAGCGTGGTGCGCGCGCGGACCAGTCGCCTGGGCTGGCTATGGAACCGGCTGCGCTGCATGCCGCCAGGCGAGCCTTTGTATCGCCTGCGCCAGGTGTGGCAGTCGCGGCTGTTGCGCCATGGCTTGCTGAGCACAGCCATCCCGGCGCCGCTGGCGCAAACCGGCATCGCCTCGCCGTATGCTGCACCACGGCTGGCGGACGCGGCACTGTATCTGCGCGAAGCCGACGCGATCATGGCGGGTGACGTGGTACTCTTTGCCACGGCGCATTTCCAGGTGGGTGCATCGCCGCGCTGGAATACCGATCCCCTGACGGGCGTGGCGGGACCTGCCAGTTTCAGCCTTGCGCTCGACATTACCGACCGTAGCAGCGTGGGCGATATCAAGCACGTGTGGGAGCTGAACCGCCATCTGCATCTGGTGCGGCTGGCACAGGCCTGGGCGCTGAGCGGCGACGCGCGCTACCGCGATGCGCTGGCGGGGCAGCTGGACTCCTGGCTGGAGCAATGCCCGCCGTTGACGGGGCCGAACTGGACCAGCTCACTGGAACTGGGCATCCGCCTGATTAACTGGAGCCTGATCTGGCACATCATGGGGGGCGGCAACGGTGCCCTGTTCACGGGAGAAGCCGGGGCGCGGCGGCGATCGCGCTGGCTGGACAGCATTTTTTCCCACTGCCAGTTTATCCAGCGTCATCTGTCGCGCCACTCGTCGGCAAACAATCATCTGATCGGTGAATTGGCCGGCCTGTATGTTGCGGCGCAAACCTGGCCGTGCTGGCAGCACAGTGCGGCCTGGCGCGATCAGGCGGCGCGCGAATTGGAGCAGCAAGCGCAGTTGCAGCATTCAGCCGATGGCGTCAACCGCGAGCAGGCATTTGCCTATCAGGTATTCGCCGCCGAATTCCTGCTGCTGGCGGGCTTGAGCGGTGCGCGCGCCAAAACGCCGTTCAGCGACGCTTACTGGCAGGTACTGCAGCGGGCCACACATTTCCTGCGTGCCGTGCGTGATGTCGGCGGCCATGTGCCTATGGTGGGCGACGCCGATGACGGCATCGTCTTTCGCCTGGAGCCCGGCACGATGGGCGACCGGCCGGCAATGCTGCTGGCGCTGGCCGATGTACTGTGGGGGGGGCAAGCGCCATCGCAGTATGGCGCGACGGCGCAATGGTTGCTTGGCGGCACGGAGTTGCCAGCCGTGCCTGCCGTGGATGGACGGGCCAGCGACTGGAATTTTGCCGATGGCGGTTACCTGCTGTTCGGTAACGATTTCGGTCTACCCACAGAAATCAAGGGCATGCTCGATTGCGGTCCGCTCGGCTACCTGGGCATCGCGGCGCATGGGCATGCCGACGCGCTGGCGCTGACCCTGTCGATCGGCGGCGAAGAGTGCCTGGTCGATCCCGGTACCTACTCGTATTGGCAGGATATGAAGTGGCGCGATTATTTCCGCGGCACTTCCGCGCACAACACCTTGCGGGTCGATGGTCTGGACCAGTCCGTCAGCGGCGGCCGCTTCATGTGGTTGCGCAAGGCGGCGAGCAGCGTGCTGCAGATGCCGCAGGATCCCGCGCAGTTTGTCTTTCGCGGTGCGCATGATGGCTATTTGCGCCTGACCGACCCCGTGCGCCATGTGCGCAGCGTGCAATTCGATGCGGCAACACGGCGCTTGAGCGTGCAGGATTGCGCCGAGGCACGCCAGGCGCACCGCCTGGAACAGTTCTGGCATTTTGCGCCCGACCTGTCGGTGGCGCTGGACGGCGAGGTGCTGGTGGTAAGCGGCGCGCGTTTCCGCCTGGAAGGCCGTTTTACCGGCAGCCAGCTGCGTTTGCAGTTGTCCAGCGCCAGAGAGCAGCCGCCGCTGGGCTGGTATTCGCTCCACTACGAAGTCAAAGTTGCCTGTACGACCTTGTGCGTCACTGCCGAGGGCAGCGATATCGCGGCAGAATTTACGATGGCATTATTTTAGACCTTATTAACGTTGAAAGAACATTCGATGCCTACCCTCTATCTGGTTGCCGGAGCGCGTCCCAACTTCATGAAAATCGCACCGATCGTGCGCGCCTTGCAAGCCCACGGCGGGCTTGGATTCAAGATCATTCATACCGGCCAGCACTATGATCGCGAAATGAACGACGTCTTCTTCGAAGAGCTGGGTATCCCCCAGCCCGACGTCTTCATGGGCGCCGGCGGCGGCAGCCATGCGCAGCAGACTGCCAAGATCATGCTGGCCTTCGAAGAGCTGTGCCTGGCCGAGCGTCCCGACGCCGTGCTGGTGGTGGGCGACGTGAATTCCACGCTGGCCTGTTCCATTGTTGCCAAGAAACTCAATATTCCCGTTGCCCATGTCGAAGCCGGTTTGCGCAGCGGCGACATGACCATGCCGGAGGAGATCAACCGCCTTGTCACCGACAGTATCAGCGACTGGTTTTTCGTCACGGAACCCAGCGCGCTGGAACACCTGCGGCGCGAAGGCAAGCCGGAAGCGGCCGTGCACTACGTGGGCCACGTGATGGTGGACAACGTGCTGTATCAGGCCGACAAGCTCGGTGCCGGCGTCGTCACCGAAGGCGAGGGGGCGCTTTTCAAGGCGGCCCATACGGGCGCGGGACAGCGCTACGGCGTGGTCACCCTGCACCGGCCCAGTAACGTGGACAACGCGGACATGATGCAATCGATCGGCGGCGCGCTGCGCACGATCGCGCAGGACTTGCCGCTGATTTTCCCTGTGCATCCGCGCACGCGCGCCAACCTGGACAAGTTCGGCATCGACCTCGGGCCGAACGTGACCCTGGTGGGACCGCAGGGATACATGGCCTTCCTGAATCTGTGGAAGGATGCTTGCGTAGTGCTGACCGACAGCGGCGGCTTGCAGGAGGAAACCACGGCGCTGGGTGTGCCGTGCCTGACGATCCGCGAAAACACGGAGCGTCCCGTCACTGTCGATGAAGGTAGCAATGTACTGGTAGGAACGGATCCGCAGCGCATCGTGGCCGAGGCCGGCAAAATACTGCGCGGCGAAGGCAAGCGCGGGCAGCGTCCGCACCTGTGGGACGGCAAGGCTGCCGAACGTATCGTGGCCGTGCTGGCCGCGCAGCTGTCATGAGCGCCCGTATCACGATGATGGGCTGTCAGATTGATAATCTGACGATGGAAGAAACCCTGCAAAAAGTCGAGGGATTCATCCAGTCCGGCCATCCCCATCAGCATGTGGTGGTCAATGTGGACAAGCTGGTCAAGGCGGAACGCGATGCCGAATTGCGGCGCATCATCAATGACTGCGCGCTGATCAATGCCGATGGCATGCCGGTCGTGTGGGCGTCGCGCCTGCTGGGCAAGCCGCTCAAGGAGCGCGTCGCGGGCGTCGATTTGTTCGAGGCGCTGATGCGCCGCAGCGCCGACAAGCAGTGGCGCGTGTATCTGCTGGGCGCGCGCGAGGAGGTCGTCAGCGAGGTCAAGCGTCTGTACGAGCTGAAGTATCCAGGATTGACCGTGGCCGGCTACCGTAATGGCTACTGGAGTGCGGAGGAGGAGCCTGGCATCGTCGCGCAGATCACGGAGGCGCGCGCCGACCTGCTGTTTGTCGCCATCAGTTCACCCAAGAAGGAACACTTCCTGGGACAGTACCAGGGGCAGATGAAAATCCCGTTCGCCATGGGCGTGGGCGGCACCTTCGACGTCGCCGTCGGCCGCGTCAAGCGTGCGCCCGTGTGGATGCAGAAATCGGGTCTGGAATGGTTTTATCGTTTTTTACAGGAACCGCGCCGCATGTTCCGGCGCTACTTTATCGAGGACATGGGCTTTATCCGCCTGTTCTTCAAGGAAGCGCTGCGCCGCTAGGCGCCATCGCCGAATTACGGTTTCCACCTTTTAGATTGAAAGTATTGTTATGACTACTATTGCCGTGATTGGCCTCGGTTATGTCGGTTTGCCCCTCGTTGCCGAATTCGGCAAGCAGGCGCGCACCATCGGCTTTGATATTGTGCAAAGCAAGGTTGACAGCTGCCTGCGGGGCGTCGATCCGTCGCGCGAGCTGAGCGACGAGCAGATGGCCGCCGCCGTGCATGCCGAATACTCGTCCGACCCCGCCATTCTGGCGCAGGCCGACATCATCATCGTCGCCGTGCCGACGCCGGTCGACGTGGCCCACAGCCCCGACTTCGGCCCCCTGATCGGCGCCAGCAAGAGCGTCGGCCAGCACATGAAGAAGGGCGCCATCGTCGTCTACGAGTCGACCGTATACCCGGGCGCGACCGAGGAAATCTGTATTCCCGTGCTGGAACAGGCGTCGGGCAAGCAGTGGAAGCGCGATTTCTTCGTCGGCTATTCTCCGGAGCGCATCAACCCGGGCGACCGCAAGCACATGCTGACGAACGTGGTGAAAGTGGTCTCGGGCGACACGCCGCAAACGCTGGAAACGGTGGCCGCCATGTACGAATCCATCGTCGAGCCGGGCGTGCACCGTTGCTCCAGCATCAAGGCGGCGGAAGCGTGCAAGGTGATTGAAAATACCCAGCGCGACCTGAACATTGCGCTGATGAACGAACTGGCGATCATCTTCGACAAGATCGGCATCGATACTTCCGAAGTCTTGACGGCGGCCGGCACGAAGTGGAACTTCCTGAAGTTCAGCCCAGGTCTGGTGGGCGGGCATTGCATCGGCGTCGATCCGTATTACCTCACGCACAAGGCCGAGACGCTGGGCTACCATCCTCAGGTCATCCTGGCCGGCCGTCGCATCAATGACGGCATGGGCAAGTACATCGCCGAGCAGACCATCAAGAACATGATTGCCGCCGGCAGCTATATCAAGGGCGCGCGCGTGAATGTGCTGGGCTTGACGTTCAAGGAAGATTGCGCCGACCTGCGCAATTCCAAGGTGGGCGACGTCATTAACGAACTCAAGACCTATGGCGTGGAAGTGTTCGTGCACGATCCGTATGCCGATGCGGAGGAGGCCATGCACGAGTATGGCGTGCGCCTGTTTGCGTGGGATGAGTTGCCGCGCGCCGATGCCATCGTCGCTGCCGTGTCGCACCGCGCGCTGACGTCGCTGCCCGTGGAAGACTTCCAGCAAAAACTGATCAAGGGCGGCTGTTTCATCGATGTGAAGGCGTGTTTTGACGAGGCGGCATTGCGCGCCGTGGGGATCAAGGTCTGGCGCTTGTAACAGCCGTTGGGCGGCACGGCGGGACAGGCGGCCACGCTTGTCCCGTTAATGTGCTCCTCTTTTGCACTGTATCAATTTCCTCTCTGGCATAGTCCCCTACACTGGGCCTGGCCATCTTCCTGGGGCGCCGACGGCGCCTTATCGAACTATCCTTCAGACAGGCAGCGGCGCCGCGGCCGGAGTGCCGGACCGCCGATGGAAGCGTGCGCCATTGAGTCGACAGGAGCCCGATATGAAAATCTACCCAGTGATCCTGTCGGGAGGTGCCGGCAGCCGCCTGTGGCCCTTGTCGCGCCAGGCGTTGCCCAAGCAATTGTTGCCGCTGCTTTCGCAGCAGACCCTGCTGCAGGAAGCCGTGCTGCGCGTACGCGGGCTGGGTCATGCCGCGCTCGAGGCCATGCCGCCGCTGCTGGTGTGCGGCAATGAGCACCGCTTCATGGTGGCGGAGCAGTTGCGCCAGATCGGCGTGGCGCCGCTGGCCATCGTCCTGGAGCCGCTGGGACGCAATACGGCGCCGGCAGTGGCGGTGGCCGCGCAATATCTGCTGACGCTCGATGCCGAGGCGGTCATGCTCGTCCTGCCTGCCGACCACTGCATCGCCGACGTACCGGCGTTTCACCAGGTGGTCGGGCAAGCGGCTGTGCTGGCCGCGGCCGGCGAGCTTGCCACCTTTGGCATCGTTCCTACCACTGCGGAAACGGCTTACGGCTATATTCTTTCCGGCGCACTGCTGGCCGGTTCGCTGCAGGGCCGCGAAGTTGAGCGTTTCGTGGAAAAACCGGACTTGGCGACGGCGCGTGGCTTCCTCGCCGATGGCCGTTATCTGTGGAATAGCGGCATGTTCATGTTCCGCGCCGCAAGTTACCTGCGCGAGTTGCAGCAATTCGAACCGGCCATGCACGCGGCGTGCGCCGCCGCGGTGGCCGACGGTTGCCGCGACCTCGACTTTTTTCGCCTGGCAGCGGATGTTTTTTCGTCCTGCCGCAGCGTCTCGATCGACCATGCTGTGATGGAGCACACGCGCCGCGCCGTGGTGCTTCCCGCCGCCATGGGCTGGAGCGATATCGGTTCCTGGTCCGGCTTGTGGGACGTGTTGCCAGGCGATGAGCAGGGCAATGTCGTGCGTGGCGATGTCTATCTGGACGGCGCCCGCAACTGCATGATACGGGCGGAAAGCCGGATGGTGGCCGTGTTGGGCGCACAGGACCTGGTGATCGTGGAGACGGACGATGCCGTCCTGGTGGCGCGGCGCGATCAGGTGCAGCGCGTGCGGCAAGTGGTTGAACACCTGGAGCGCCATGGGCGCACCGAGCACGTGCAGCATCGGCTCGTCTACCGTCCCTGGGGCAGCTATGAAGGCATCGACGTGGGCGAGCGTTTCCAGGTCAAGCGCATCGTCGTCAATCCAGGTGGGAAACTATCGCTGCAGATGCACCATCACCGTTCTGAACACTGGGTGGTCGTGCGCGGCACGGCGCGCGTCACATGCGGCGAGACGGTGCGCCTGCTGACAGAGAATGAATCGACATATATTCCGCTCGGCATGATCCACCGGCTGGAAAATCCTGGCAAGCTGCCGCTGCACCTGATCGAGGTGCAGACGGGCGCTTACCTGGGAGAGGACGATATCGTGCGCCATGCGGATGCGTATCAGCGCGCCTGAGATGCGGGCGTACCGAGCGGCGCCGCATTCATGACGTCGGGAACGCAGTCGCTGGCGATGATCTTGCCGGGATTGCCCGCGACGATGGAGGCGGGCGGCACGTCGGCCACGACCACGGTGCCGCCGGCGACGCGGCTGCCCTGTCCGATGGTGATCGCGCCGGTAATGATGGCATGGGGGCCGACCCAGACGCCGTCCTCCAATGTCGGATAGGCGCTGCTGCGCTGGTCCGGGGCGGTGATGCTATCGCGCCGGCCCAGGGTCGCGCCGTGCAGCAGGGTGACATTGCTGCCGATGACGGCGCCAGGCGAAATGACGGTGCCCCAGCCATGCGTCAGGGCGAAACCGGGACCGACCCGGGTTTGCCAGGAAAAGTCGATACCCGCGCGGCGGGTGGCGCTGCGATGCAGCAGCTTGCAAAACGGTAGCAGATATTTCCAGGGAGCGCGGGCGTCGCGCGCGGCCTGGCACAGGCGCATGGTGACGATCGCGCGGAAGGGACGGCTGCCGACAGCCCCTTTCAGCGTCAGGCGCCAACCACTGCGCCCGTATAACCGGAATGTGTCCGCATGCAATGCCGTCCAGGTGGACATATGACTTCCTTTTCTTGAGATGATCCGTCAATCTGATAAAACTTTGCCAATTATAACTGCTGCATGTGCCTGCCCTGGTGGCTGACGGGCGATAGTTCTCGCCTCTTATTTTGATGCCATAAAGAAACTTTTTATTAAAAAATAAATAACTTAAAAAGTTACTTTATGCTATTATCCTTGCTGGTTTGATTATATAAATTCATGTGGCCGCGTTGCGGCCACAATTTTGCTTGGTGGAGTCGCATGAAGAACAATACCCGCTCTATTCTGGCTGTCCTGGCTTTTGCCGGTTCGGCCCTGCTGTCCCAGGCGGCCACTGCGGCTGTCGACATCAGTTCCCTGCCGAAAGCCGTCAAGCTGGAGAGCGGCGGTTCGCTGACATTTGGCGACAAGTTCAAGAACAATCAACAGGGCAGCTTTTTCAATGATGTGTTTACGTTTAACGTGACGCAGCCCAGCGCGCTCAACGTGGTCCTGACTTCGCAAAGCACCAGCGCCCTGACCGGCTTGAATTTGACGGGCTTTGGCTTGTACAGCAGCGTCGGCAACACCTTGTTGCAGGGCGGTACCCAGGAGCTGAGCGGTGCGACCGACAAATGGAGCCTGTCGTTCGCGAACCTGGCCGCCGGTGCGTACTATATGAAGGTCAGCGGCGATATCGTCTTCAGCACCGGCGCCACGTTCAGCGGCAATGGCAACCTGGTATCGGCCGTGCCCGAGCCTGGAACCTATGCGATGCTGCTTGCCGGCCTGGGTTTGCTGGGGTTTGTCGCTCGCCGCCGTCAGAAATCCGCCTGAACACGACTCGCTGTCGTGACGCTATAGTCCCTTTCCCGCGGCGCGCTTGCGTTGACCGCCGTTATCTTGGTGAAAAGTATGCATAAAATATTGAAATCCCTGTTCATGACGTTCGTGCTCTCCGCTGCCAGCGTGGGCGCCCACGCCGCTCCCGTCGACCTGAGCCATGCGCCGGTCGACCTGACGCAGGACCTGATCGACTATTCCAGCGGTGAACTGTTTGGTTCCTTCCGCCTGGGCGCCGGCCAGCTTGCTGGCGCCGGGAATAATTTTTTCAGCGACAAATTCCTCTTCACGCTGACGGGCATCCATGATTTCAGCGGGCTGGCAACTTCGCTCAAGCCAAGCGCCAATTCCGGCCTGACCCTGACGGGATTTAGCCTGAGCAATACCAGTGGCGTAGTGCTGCAGGGCGCGCTTGATCTGCTGAATTTCACGGCGCAGGACCAAGCCTGGGTGCTGAACAGCGGCAAGACGCCTTTGCTTGAGGGAACCTATTTCCTGCAAGTTGACGGCTATGTCGCTTCCGCAACGGGTGGTAGCTACAGCGGCAATATCTCGGCCAGTGCCGTGCCGGAAGCTGAAACCTACGCCATGCTGCTTGCCGGCCTGGGATTGATGGGCTTTGTAGCGCGCCGGCGCAAGCTGCAAGCCTGAGCGCGCGCTGGCATTATCAGCAGCAATAAAAAACGGAAGCCATGGCTTCCGTTTTTTGTTTGCCGCGTTGCGGCACTATTTCCAGCGCTATAATTGGCCGTCAAGCTCCGACTGCCATGCTGCGGTCGTTTCGATTCATCTTTCTGGCAGCTATCCATTGCATACTCCACTACGTTTTTTGCCCGTGTTGCTGGCGGCTTTCTCCTTAGTGCCACAAGCTGGCGCGGCGCCAGGATTGCAGCCCGCGCACCTGGCGGTCATCATCAATGATGCGGAACCGAATAGTGTGGAGGTCGGCGAGTACTACCGCCAGTCGCACGACATTCCGCTTGCCAATGTCGTGCATGTGAATATTCCAAACCGGCCACGCAAGCTTAGCGCCGAACAATTTTCTCAGCTTAAGGAGCGCATCGAGGCGCAGCTCAAGCCCGAGATCCAGGCCGTGCTGATGGTCTGGAGCGCCCCCTATGCGGTCGAGTGCAATTCGATCACCTCCGCATTTACCCTGGGATATGACATGGCGCAGTGCGTCAAGACGTGCGACCCGGGCAAGCCCAGCATCTATTTCAACAGCAACGTGGACCGGCCCATGACCCAGATGGGCATGCGCCTGTCCATGCTGTTGCCTGTCGATTCCGTGGATGATGCCAAGGCCGTCATCAAGCGCGGCACGGCCAGCGGGTTTGCCGTGCCGGCCGCCGGCGCCTATTATTTGACTACCAGCGACGCCGCGCGCAATAGCCGCGCGGCATTCTTTCCGCCGACCGGCATGGTGCGTCAGCGCAAGCTGACCATTACGAATGTGCATGCCAACAGCATTGAAAGCGTCCAGAACATCATGGTGTACCAGACCGGCGTGGCCAATGTGGCCAAGCTGGACACGCTGCGATTTTTGCCGGGGGCGCTGGCCGATCACCTGACGTCATTCGGTGGCGATTTGCAGGGCACAGGACAGATGAGCAGCCAGCGCTGGCTGGAAGCTGGCGCGACGGCCAGTTACGGTACGGTGAGTGAACCGTGCAATTATTGGCAGAAATTCCCGAATCCTACCGTGCTCCTGCGCCGCTACCTGAACGGCATGACGGCGCTGGAAGCGTATTGGGGGAGTGTGCTGTGGCCGGCGCAGGGGCTGTTTATCGGCGACCCGCTGGCCGCGCCGTACATGGCTTACCGGCGCTGAGCGCTGACCTGGCGGTGCGCCCGACGCCGGGGAGGATAGCTTAAGCGGCTTTGACGCTCCGCTTTCTGCGCGCCGCGAATGCCACCAGGCCGAGGCCGGCGATTAGCATGGCGTAGGTTTCCGGCTCAGGCACGACGGCGATAGGCGGCCTGGGAACGCCGATGCCGCTATTGCCGCTGTCGATCCCGCCTGTCGCGCCGCCGCCACCCACGCTGGAGCCGCCAGCCGGCGAGCCGGTGCCGCGCGAGGCGGACGTGATCAGCGGTGCATAGGTATCGGTGCCGGTGGCGCCATGGTAGGCGCGCCCCGGTCCACGGTAGCCGGCGCCGCCATCGATCGGCGGGAACTCCTGGCTGGTAACGAAATCGCGGGTGCCAAACTGATAGCTTCCCGTGTCGCGCGCCGGACGCGCACGCGTGCCGCCCGCCGTATCGCCCGCATCGGCAAACTGATTGCCCAGGCGGTGGCCGCCGCCGCCAAATTGCGGGTTGCGCAATTCCTGGTCCGAAGCGCCGCTGCCGAATTCCGGCGGCGTGCTGGTGCCGTCGTTGATGCGTGCGCCGAAGCCGATGAAACCATCGACGAGGCTGCAAGCGCTGTACGTGCTATCGAGGTCGGCGTCCTTCGCCTTGCCGCCTGCGTTGCTGGCGGCTCCCGTGGCCTGGCAGCGTTTATCGTCGCCGCTGGCGCGCTGCGCATCATTTTGCGCTTGCGCCGTGCTAGCCGCCAGCAATAACACGCTGCAGGCGAACAAGGATGCGAACTTGGATGGGGTGGCTGGTTTTAACATTACTTACCTCTTGGAAATGCATTCTGAGCGCGGC
This sequence comes from Janthinobacterium lividum, assembly GCF_034424625.1. NCBI lineage: Bacteria > Pseudomonadati > Pseudomonadota > Betaproteobacteria > Burkholderiales > Oxalobacteraceae > Janthinobacterium > Janthinobacterium lividum. The sequence goes on from NZ_CP139976.1 coordinate 1,866,516, forward strand.
GCATATCGCCAGGCGCTGAGGATGTAATTGGTGCCTACGCTAGCTGTGCGACATTGTTTGTGCACGCCAGGATGGCAGATGAAGAGCCGGGCATGTATGGGGCCCGCTCAATCCATTTGTATTGCAAGGTTCTCAAAGTTGCCAATGGCTTATCAAGAACAAAACTTATTTGCCTGAAATATATCATATTTTTCACATTGGCGCTTTCTTTGCGTAAATGGAAAGCATTGTTTGTTGTTCGAAAGATACTTATTTTGATGCGTCTGGAAAGAAAATTACTCCATTCGGCTTAATCAAATGTCATCAAGTCGTCATCCCGGGCCTTTAATATGCAAATAACAAGTCTGAAATACTTTTGTTAATTGTGGCGCGCCGGCCGATCATGCGGGACCGGCGTCATTTATTTACCGACCGGGATCCTCATGCACACCTCGTTTTCCCCCTTGCGCACGCCGTTGCGCCTGACCGTCATGGCCTCCCTGTTGGCCAGCCTGTCCGTGCCGGCCCTGGCTGCTTCCGATATCGTCATCAGCCAGGTGTATGGCGGGGGCGGCAATACGGGGGCGCTGTACCGCAACGATTTCATCGAATTGTTCAACCGCGGTGCCAGCCCCGTGAATGTGAGCAACTGGAGCGTGCAATACGCGTCCGCCGCCGGTTCCAGTTGGTCGGTGACGGCCTTGCCGGCTATCGAATTGCAACCTGGCCAGTATTTGCTGGTCCAGCAAGCCAAGGGCGCGGGCGGTACGCAGGACTTGCCTGCGCCGGATGCCACGGGCAGCCTGGCCATGTCCGGTACGGCGGGCAAGGTGTTGTTGAGCAATAGCAAGACGGCGCAAACGGGCACCAGCCCCACGGGCGCCGCCGTCATCGACCTGGTCGGTTTCGGCACGGCCAACGGCTTCGAAGGCGCCGTCGCGCCCGCGCCATCGAATACGCTGTCGATTGCGCGTGCGAATGGCGGCTGCGCCGACACGGACGATAACAGCGCCGACTTCGCCACAGGCAGCGTGACGCCGCGCAATACGGCTTCGCCATTGAATGCCTGCGGCGGCCCTGTCGTGCACCAGATCGTCACCAGCTGCCCAGCCAGCCTGGCCTTGGCCGTGGGCAATGGCGGCAGCGCCGTGCTGCGCGCATCCGACGTCGATGGCGTCGTGAATGCCGCCACCTTGAGCTCGCCGGCCGTGGCTGGCATCAGCCTGGCCAATTTCAGCGCGGCCGGCGTGGCGGGCGAGAGCGCCATGGTCAGCCTGCTGGTGGCCGCCGGAGTGCCGGTGGGAAATTACCCTGTCATCGTGAATTTCAGCAACGACCAGCAGCAAAGCGCCAGTTGCAAGATCGATGTCGCCGTGCAAGGCCTGGCTGCCGTCAGCCACACGATCCCGCAGATCCAGGGCAGCGGCGCTGCCAGCCCGTACGCCAATTCCGTGCAGACGACGCAGGGCGTGGTCACCCTGAAAGTAGGCACCGGCTTCTTCATCCAGGATGCGGCCGGCGATGGCGATCCATCGACCTCGGACGGCATCTTCGTGTACACGGGCGCGACGGCCACCACCGTGCAGCCGGGCGAGCTGGTGCGCGTGACGGGCACGGTGGTCGAATACACGCCGTCGGGCGCGAAAAATTCCTATACGGAATTCAAGGACGTGACGGCCATCCTCACGCAAAGCGCGGGCCACGCCATCGTGCCGACGAATGTGACCTTGCCGAACGAGAACCTGGCCGCCGTGGAAGGCATGCTGGTGCGCTTCACGCAGCCCTTGACCGTGTCGCAAAACGCCTACCTGGGCGCGCGCGGCGAATTGAGCCTGTCGGCGGGACGGCGCGAAGTGCCGACCAACCGTTATCCGGCCGGCTCCGCCGAGGCGCAAGCCTTGATCGCCGCCAATGCGAACAACCTGATCGTGCTCGATGATGGCATCTTTGTCGCACCGCCGACGATACCGTACATCGGCCAGGATGGCACCGTGCGCAGCGGCGACACGGTGGCCGACCTGACGGGCGTGGTGGACTTTGGCGCCATCGGCGGTGGCGGTGCTGCCTACAAACTGCAGCCGACGCAAACGCCGCAATTTTCGCGCGACAATCCGCGCACGGGCAGCCCGGAACTGCCATCAGGCAACGTCAAGGTGGCCAGCGCGAACGTGCTGAACTTCTTTACGACCTTTACCAATGGCAATAACGTGTTTGGCCAGACGGGGCAGGGCTGCACCGTGGGTTCGTCTACCACCAAGAGCAATTGCCGCGGCGCCGACAACCTGGCCGAATTCGTGCGCCAGCGCGACAAGATCGTCGCCGAACTGAAAGCCATCGATGCGGACGTGGTGGGCTTGATGGAAATCCAGAACAATGGCGAAACAGCCGTCAGTTACCTGGTCGAGCAGCTCAACGCTGCCATCGGCGGCGTCACGTATGCCGTGGTGCCGAAGCCGGCCGCCACGGGAACGGACGCCATCCGCGTGGCCATGATCTACAAGCCGGCCAAGCTGGGCCTGGTCGGCGCCGCCTTGTCGGATGCCAATGCCATCAACAACCGTCCGCCCATGGCACAGACCTTCCGCGCCGGCAATGGCGAGAAATTCTCGCTGGTCGTCAACCACCTGAAGTCGAAGGGCAGCTGTCCATCGAGCGGGCTGGACGCGGACCAGAACGATAGCCAGAGCTGCTGGAATGCCACCCGCGTGCAGCAAGCCCAGCGCCTGGTGGGCAGTTTCGTGCCGCAAGTGGCGGCCGCTGCCGGCGACGCGGACGTGCTGGTCATCGGCGACCTGAATTCATATGGCGCGGAAGACCCGATCCAGGTCATCACGGGCGCCGGTTTCGTCAATGAACTCGAGCGTTTCGTGCGGCCGTCCGGCATGCCGTACTCGTATGTATTCGGCGGCCAGAGCGGCTACCTCGACCATGCGCTGGCCAGTGCGTCGCTGAGCCCGCAAGTGGCAGGCGTGGCCGAATGGCATGTGAATGCGGACGAGCCGGAAGTGATCGACTACAACATCGACTCGGCCAAGCCGCAAGACTTGTACAACGGCTTGCCTTACCGCGCCTCGGACCACGATCCCGTCGTCATCAGCCTGGACTTGCAGCCCGCTTACCGCGACATCACGGCGGGCGTGGCGCAAGCCAGTTCGGGCCTCGCGTACAACCGCGTGACGCAAAAATACACGGGCACCTTCTCGTTCACCAACACGGGCACGAGCGCCTTGTCCGGCCCGTTCCAGGTGGTGTTCGGCGGCTTGCCTGCCGGCGTGGCCCTGGCCAATGCCACGGGCAGCCATGCGGGCGCCGCGTATGTCACGGTCAACGCGGCCAGCCTGGCGCCGGGCGCGACAGCCTCGTTTGCCGTCAGTTTCACCAATCCGTCGAAAGTGACGATCAATTATTCCGCCAGCATTTTCGCCGGCAACTTCTAAGGACACCATCATGTTGACAACGACACTTCATCCGGCCATGCGCCGCGCCGTCCTGGCCGCCGTGCTGGCCGCCAGCTCCAGCCTGGCGCTGGCGGATCCGCTCGGCTACCGCGTGGAAATCGACACGAGCCAGTTCTCGGGCGCCGGTTTCCTCGACTTCGCCTTTATCGCCGGCAATAGCCCCGCGCCGGGCGCCAGCGCCGTGCTCAGCAATTTTTCGGGTGCGTTCGGCGGGCTGGCATCGCAGGAAGGCAATGTCAGCGGCAGCTTGCCCGGCACCTTGACCTTCGGCAATAGCGGCGCCTACAACGACTGGTTTCACAACGTGACCCTGGGCGGCAAGTTCGGTTTCAATATCGTCTTCGGCGGCGATTTCCTGAACACGGCCGGCAACGCGGGCACGACGTTTGGCGTGGGCTTGCTCGACTACACCGGCATGGCTTATCTGGGCAATGCGAACGGCAACGTCGTGCAATTCGAACTGACCCCGCTCAACGGCGGCTTGCCCGCCAGCATTGCGGGCAGTAGCTACGCCAGCATCGCGACGATCTCGGCCGTGCCGGAGGCGTCGGAATGGATGATGCTGACGGGCGGCCTGGCGCTGATCGGTTTTGCCCTGCGCCGCCGCCAGCCTGGCACACGGGCCTAGTCTTTCCAGCCTGGACACAGCGCGCCTGCGGGCCGCTGTGTTTTTTTTGTTTATTTATTTGAAATAGCTATAAATCAGGAAACTAAATTGTATTGGTCACCGTTTTACGCTTGATGCATAGTAAAAAACTTGTCGGGCAGTCTAAGTAACCCCCAATAAATTCTTGTGTTTTCTAGCTTCCATAAGTGGCGCGCTGCTGCGTTACCCATCGCTAGCAGTGCTCGCACTGCGTCGCGCCGGGCGCCTTGCATCACATCCACTTCTGTTTGCTATAAATTCACAATAATTTTCTGGCGATTACTTAGTTCTTCATAGATTGCCGCCAACTTTTTTCGGGAGATGCATCGATGCCTGGCCATATCCTGGTGCTGGACCCTGCGCCTGCCATGCAAGCGCTGCTGGCGCATAACTTCGCAGGCGCCGGCTACCGGGTCAGCTGCGCCCTGGATGCGCGCGGCGCGCTGGCGCTGCTGGCGGCCGGCCCGCCCGATGTATTGCTGCTGGAATGGGAGCTGCCGGATGCGTCCGGCATCGCGCTGCTGCGCCAGGTGCGCCAGGATGGCGTGTTGTGCGACTTGCCCATCATCATGGTCAGCGCGCGCGACAGCGAACAGGACAAGGTGCTGGCGCTGGAAAGCGGCGCCGACGACTATCTGTGCAAGCCTTTCGGTCCCCGTGAAATGCTGGCCCGCGTGCACGCGCTGCTGCGCCGGCGCGCGCCATCGGCCTTGCGCGCAGGCGCAGGCACGGCAGCGCTGCGGCTCGACCCACACACCCTGCGCGTGACGGCCGGTAACGTGCCCGTCAACCTGGGCCGCGTGGAATTCAAGCTGCTGCATTTCCTGATGAACCATCCGGGCAGGGTGCATAGCCGCGCGCAGTTGCTGGACCAGGTGTGGGGCCATGCGACGTATCTCGACGAGCGCACGGTCGACGCCCACGTGGGGCGTCTGCGGCAGGCGCTGCAGCCGGGCGGCTGCGGCCACCGCATCGAAACCGTGCGCGGCAGCGGCTACCGCTATCTGGCGTTTGACGCCGCCGTGTGCGCATGATGCTGCTGACGGGGCGGGAGCAGGAATACCTGCTGCACGCCATCCTCGGCGCGCATGGCATCGTCGCGCCCGGCGATTTCTTTCTGTGGAGCCAGGGGCCGCTGCAAACGCTGTTACCGCACGACATATTAATGTGCGCGCAACTGGATGACGATGGTGCCGTGCTGCGCAGCGAAGCCTGGCACAGCGCCGCGCCCGATCACGCGCTGCTGCGCGAGCGCCAGGGCCAGCTGGCGCACCTTGCGCTGGCCTGGCGCGCGGGCGGCCAGGGGGCTGCCGTCATCGACGGCGTGCTGGTGCACGGCAGCGTGGGCGACGCCGGCGGCAGCTTTTTTGCCCTGTTCGCCGTGATGCCGGCGGACGCTGCGCGCCAGGCGTATGTGCTGGAACTGCTGTTGCCCTACCTGCACGTGCACTGGCTGGCGCTGCCAGGCAGCCAGCATGCGCGCATGGCCGGCCCGGCTGCCACGCGCGCGGCCAGTGCGCGCGAACTGGAAGTGCTGCATTGGGTGCGCGAAGGGAAAAGCAATGACGAGGTGGGGGAAATTCTCGGTATCAGCGGCGCCACCGTGAAAAGCCATTTGCAGCGTATCTACAAATTATTGGGCGTGAGCAATCGCATGCAAGCCGTGTCGCGCGGCATCGCGCTGCGCTTGCTCAGCCATTAGCGCTGGTCCTGCGGCCTGGCCTGCGGCTTGCCGCTGCCGCCGCCATCTTGCGTGTGTTCGATGCTGCCGGGCGAGACCCGTGCCACGTCAGGGCTCGCTTGCAGGCGCGCCACTTCGGCGCGTGTCAGCATGGCGGCAAAGCCATTGAAGGCCACCGTGTAGCGGTATTGCACTGGGGCATCGGGCACCAGCGCCAGCACGGCGCGCTGCTGCGCTTCCAGCTGGGCCGTGTAGCGCCGCGCCGCGTCGCTGTCCGTATCGAGCCTATGCACGCCGTCCGCTTGCGAGGCCAGCGGCGGGGCGCGCAATTGCACCAGATAGGACAGTCGCGCCGCAGCGGCCTGCGCCGCGACAGGCAGTGCATGGAGGCTGGCCATGCCGGCCAGGATGGCAATGCTGAGGCGAAATGCGGACATGCAAACTCCTTTGCGCATGGCGGACGAGTTGCCCGTGCGCCGATTGTACGCGTGTTACGCATAAAAAACGCGCCCCGCAGGGCGCGTCGTGTTACCGCCTGGAGCGATACCGTTACAGCTTGGCGTCCGCCTTCACGTTGCGCTGGCTGGGGACGGCCAGCGGCAACGGGCTGTTGGTCTCCACCGACAGCACGGTGGTGGACGCTGCCGCGTTGTTACCATCAAGGAAGACTACGCCGCCCAGGTAGCGCTTGCCCGTTTCCAGCCCCGACCAGCTGACGCCGGCCGTGGCGCTGCCGCCCACATACACCTTGGTAGGCAGGGTGGCTTTCAGGTTGCCGCCCTTGTCCGCTGTCGTGACGACGGCCGACGACAGGCCGAAGCCGGTCGACGCGCCATTCGCCAGCTCATAGCCGACCACGCACACCTTGTAGCTGCCTGCCGCCGGGGTGGTCACGGTGATCGCCTCGTTCGAGCCGGCCGTGGCCGAGGTGGCAACGGTCGCGCCAGCGCTGTTGAGCAGCAGCAGGTCGAGGTCATTGCCCGCGCCTTCGCTGGTGTCGCGGTCGAAGATTTCGAAGCGCGCCACGACGGTGCTGGCGGGAATGCTGACATTGACGACCCGCACGCCGCTGCCGCCCGCCTTGCACGCGTCGGCCATCTGCACCAGCGTTTCCACGCTGCCCGGCGCGGCCTGGCTGATGGTTTGCGCGCTGCGCGCCACTTCCTTCAGGCCGCCCGTCGCCGCGCCGACCTTGCCGGCAAAGCCGGTGGACAGGGTCAGCGAACGCAGGCCGCTGACCTTGTCGGCCTGCAGCAATGCCGGCGACTGCACCGCGCGGCCCGAGCGGGCCGTGACGGGGCTGCGTACCGTGTGCACGCCGTCGCTCCATACGAGGGCGCCATACTGCCAGGCGTTGTCCGGCGCCGTGGTGCGCGTCAGGGTGACGGTGAAGGACTTGGTTTCGCCGGGCGCCAGCGCCAGGGTGGCAGGCGCCACCGCAACGCTGTAGCCGCTGAGCGAGGCGCTGGCCGTGTAGGTGGCGCTGCTGCTGCCCACGTTGGTGACGCGGCGCGTTACCGTTTGCGTGCCCAGCACGTTGCCGATGGTGATGGACGGCATGTTCAGGTTGTAGCCGGCCAGGGTGCCGCCCGCGCACTCGGCCGTCATGCCGACGCCGCACATGTATTTCTTGTAGTCGGCCAGGTTGGCGTCATACACGAGGCCGGGATCGGTCGCCTTGTTCGGCGTCACGTGGCCGGCGCCCTGGCCCCATGGCAGGATGCCGCGCGCGTCGCCTGCCTGGATGTCGGGCAAGGTGGTGCTGCCGGTCGTCATCAGGGCCGACTTGATGGCGGCCGGGCTCCAGTCCGGATGCTGCTGGCGCAGCAGGGCGGCCAGGCCGGCCACGTGCGGGCTGGCCATCGAGGTGCCTTGCAGGAAGATGTAGGCTTGCGCAGGGACCAGGCTGCCATCCTGCACGGCGTCGCGCTGGGCGCGCGACAGGGCAGGCGTGCCGCCGGCCAGGATGTCCACGCCAGGCGCGGTGACGTCCGGCTTGAGCAGGTTGGCGTCGTACAGGTTCGGGCCGCGCGACGAGAAGTCGGCCACCACGGGCGCGGCAGGGCCGTTGCCGTTGGTGACGAAGCGCGAGATGGCGGCCGTGGCCGTGCCCGTTTGCGCCTGTGCATTGATCAGCGCGCCATCGGCGGCGCTCACGTGCACGGCCGGCAGCACGTGCGGGTCGGACACCAGGCCCACGCCCGTGTCGACCAGCACCATGCCGGCGCCGCCCGCTTCGAGCACGGCGACGCCCTTGTCGGTACGCGCCGTGGTGCCGCGCAGGCAGCTGACGACCTTGCCGGCGACCTTGGCCGGGTCCAGCAGGGCCACGCCGCCGTTGTCGCCGGCGCGGTAGCACAGGGCCAGTTTTTGCGCATCGGCGCCGGCCAGGCCCGCGTCTTGCGCGCGGATCAGGGTGGTGGCCGGCAGCGGATTGTAGTTGAGCGAGGCGCCCGTGTAGCTGGCGCCGTTGCTCAAGGTCACCTTGGCCTGGTTGGCGCGGTTGTGCGTCGAGGCGGCCACCGTGGTGATCCATGGGCTGACGTGGGCCACGGTATTGGCCGGTCCCGCATTGCCGGCCGAAGCGGCAACGAAGACGCCCGCATTCGAGGCGTGCAAAAAGGCTTGCTCGACGGGATCGTTGACGGTGCCGCCGCCGCTGATCGAGTAATTGATGACGTGTACGCCATCCTGCACGGCTTTTTCAATCGCCGCCACGCTGTCGCCGCCGTAGCAGCCGTTCTTCGCACCGGTCGGCTGGGTAGCCAGATTGTACGACCAGCACACCTTGTAGACGGACAGGCGGGCGCGCGGCGCCACGCCGGAAATGGCGCCCAGCGGCGAGCCGTTGGCCGTGACGGGCACGCCCGCATTGCCGCCCGCGGTGGACGAGGTGTGCGTGCCGTGGCCGCCTTCGCCATTCGGGTCGCCGATGGAATCGCGCGGCGAGGTGAATTCGCTCCAGTGCTGGATCTTGTCCGTCTCGGTCAGGCGCACGGCATTGAAGTATTGCGCACCGAGCAGCTTGTTGTTGCAGTGGTCTTGCGTAAAGCCTTCGCCCGTCTGGCAGCTGCCTTTCCAGGCGGCCGGCGCGGCGCCGTAGGCCAGGGTGGCGTTCGGGTCGAAGGTCGGGGCGCCGTTGGCGTCGACCTTGTCCGCATACGACAGGTTTTCCGGCCACACGCCGCCATCGACGATGCCGATGATGATGTCTTCGCCCGCATGCTGCTTGCCGCCCAGCTGGCTCCACAGGCCGCCCGGCTGGTCCAGGCCCAGGAAGGTGGGTGTGTAGTTCGTCTGCAGGGCGCGCGGTTCGTCGGGGGCGATGCTGGCCACTTCGCCGCTCGCCTGCAGCTGGCGCACTTCGGCGTCGGTCAGCAGGGCGGAGAAGCCGTTGAGGACGATCTTGTACTGGTATTGCACGGGCGCGGCGGCGACGAGGGCTTGTACCCGGGCCTGTTTCTGTTCCAGGTAGTCGCCGTACAGCTGCACTTGTGTGCTGGCCAGGTCGAGGCGGCCGCCGGCGGCAGGCTGGGTGGCGCCCAGGCCTTCCACCGAGCCGGTGTAGGAAGCGATCGGTTTGTCGTTCAGTTGCACGATGTAGGGGCGGCGCAGGTCGTCGGCGTGGGCCTGGAAGCTGAGGCTGGCAAACAGGCTCAGCACGGCGAGCGAAATGGGACGCAAGGCGGGACGGAATGTCATGTAGGGTTTCCTGGTGACGGTAGCGGGAATCGAAAGGGATAAATCAGGCTTGCTGGCGGCGGCGCGCCGCGAAACCGATGCCTGCCAGGCCCAGCAGCATCATCGCGTAGGTCGATGGCTCCGGTACCGAGGCGACGATATTGTCTAGCGCAAACTGGCCCTTGTTGGTGCTGAAGGCGTTGCAATTGCCGGCCGTGTTGCAAGTGAAGCCGAAGAAGGCCAGCGAGGCGAATTGCTGGCTGCCGAAGCTGGCGCTGGTGTTGTAGTGTTGGAACTGGAAGTTGCCGCCGATGGGGCCGCCCAGCTGGTATGTTTCATACAGGGAAGAGCCGTCCGCGTAGAAACCTTGCACGCGCAGCAGGCCGGCTACCGCCGGATAAGTGACGCCCTGGGCGTAGCCGATGAAGCTGGCGTCGAAGCCCTGCAGGCTGACGCTGCCGCCCGGGTTCAGCGGGTCCAGGTAGATGATGCCGTCGTTGAGCGAGGCATAGTAATTGCTCGTATTGTTGGTCGGGCACGCCATGCCGCAGGCGGCCGGATCCGTGCCGTCGAACACGGCGCCGACCAGGTCGCCATAACTGGCGCCGGCGGCATTCGAAGCACCCGTCAGCAGGAATTTGCCGAATTCCAGGGAGTCGCCATGGCCGACGAACTGGCTATCCAGATTGTCAAAGTTGATCACGTCCGCGATGGCGGCGGGGGCCCAGGCGGCGGACAGGGCCAGGATGGCGGCGCCGGTCCACTGCTTGGCCGAGAAAGGACTTGCTGCGGAAGCTGCCTTCGAATGCACAATACGAGTCATGAATTTTCCCTTGGTGATTATGTAGGATGCAATATGTTTTGCGTCTGGGATGCTCTTTCCTGCGTGGACGGATAAGACCAATACGTAGAAAATTGATTTTTACTATAGCAAAAGAGGCAATTTCATTGTTTGATATTCTTGCAAATTTAATTTGAAAGTTACAAATAATGAATGAATAAAATTCATCACTTACTATGAATTGGTAACCAGTAGTAGATAGTTTCCGCATTGAAAATAGTTGAGTGATTGACCAGCCAGTCAAGCGCGCGCGTCGCCGTGGCGGTTTCGCGCACACTGGATGGTTTCCGTCGGAATTTGTTGTTCACAGTACAAAGAAAAGATTGTATGAACCATAACCGGCATGGTAGGCTGATAAGCATCAGGCAAGCGCGTGTCGCCTGTGCGTGGCCATCCGCCGCGCGCAGCGACGCAATGTATTGAAGGTAGGCAATAAGGAGTTACCGGATGCATGCAGCACACAGGCAGAACCTTGCGGCAACGCGCCATGCGCGCGGCTTTACCTTGCTCGAATTGCTGGTCGTCATCGTGATCATCGGCTTGCTGGCGGCGTATGTCGGCCCCAAGTATTTCGCCCAGCTGGGCAAATCCGAAGTGACGGTGGCCAAGGCGCAGATCGAGGCGTTTGAAAAATCGCTCGACACCTACCGCCTCGACGTGGGGCGCTATCCCACCACGGAAGAAGGCCTGGCCGCGCTGCTGGCCGCGCCGCCTGCCGCCGGCACGCGCTGGAATGGTCCCTACCTGAAAAAGGCCGTGCCGCTCGACCCGTGGGGCCATGCCTATCAATACCGCGCGCCCGGCAGCAAGGGCGAGTACGACATCGTCTCGATGGGCAAGGATGGCCAGCCGGGCGGCAGCGGCGAGAACGCCGACATCAGCTCGCAATAACGCCAGCGCCATTCTTTTTCCTACGGACAAGCCATCATGCAGTTCGAAGTACGCGCGCTTTCCACGGACCAGGCCGTAGCAACCTTGCATACGTGCGTGATCGACGGCCGAGATGAAGCCGACGCGCGCCGCCAGGCCGAAGCGCGCGGCTTGTTTGTCAGCGCCATCCGCCCGTTGCGTGCCACGCCGTTCAGCGCGGCCGGGCGCCAGCGGGCGCGCGCCTTGCCACTGCTGCTGTTCAGCCAGGAATTGCTGGCGCTGCTGCAAGCGGGCCTGGGCATCGTCGAAGCGCTGGAAGCCTTGCTGGAAAAGGAAGCGTCGCCGGCCACGCGCAGCGTGCTCACGCGCCTGCTGGAAGGCTTGCGCGAAGGCAAGCGCTTTTCCGCCGTGCTGGCAGAGCAAGCGGAGCTGTTCCCCCCTTTGTATATCGGCATCGTCAAGGCGGCCGAGGGCACGAGCGACTTGCCGCGCGCGCTGTCGCGCTACATCGACTACCAGCAGCGCATCGATACGGTGCGTGGCAAGATCGTCAGCGCCGCCATCTATCCCACCATCCTGCTGGCCGTGGGCGGCGGCGTCAGCGCCTTCCTGATCAGTTATGTGGTGCCCCGTTTCGCCGAGGTCTACCAGGGCGCAGGGCGCAACCTGCCGTGGATGTCGCAAGTCATGCTCAGCTGGGGCCAGTTCGTCACGCAGCATGGCGTGCTGTTGCTGCTTGGGCTGGTGCTCGCCGGCAGCGCGGTGTTCATGGCCGTGCGGCGCGTGCTGCGCCATGGCGGCGTGGCGCGCCTGCTGGCGAAACTGCCCGGCATCGGCGAGCGCGTGCGCATCTATGAACTGTCGCGCCTGTACCTGACCCTGGGCATGCTGGCCGAGGGCGGCATCACCATCGTGCAGGCGATTTCCACCGTGCAAGCGATGGTCTCGCCGGGCATGCAGGCATCCTTGCAGGGCGCGCGCGGCGCCATCGAGGCGGGCCAGCCCCTGTCGTCCGCCTTCGAGCAGCATCAGTTGACGACGCCGATTTCCCTGCGCATGCTGCGCGTGGGCGAGCGCACGGGCGACATGGGGCCCATGCTGACGCAGTCGGCCGCCTTCTACGACGGTGAAATCAGCCGCTGGATCGACCGCTTTACGCGTACTTTCGAACCCTTGCTGATGGCTGGCATCGGCCTGGTCGTGGGAGCCATCGTGATCCTGCTGTACATGCCCATCTTTGACCTTGCCGGCGATATTTCATGATGCAGACCGCTGCCGAATCCACCCTGGCCAGCGTCGCCATCGACGCCACCCTGCTGCAGCGCGCCCGCGTCCTGAGCCGCCAATCGAAGCGCAGCCTGGTCGAGGAATTGCAGGAACTGAGCGGCATCGAGGCGCGCGCCGTGGTGCGCGAACTGGCGCGCCCGTTCGGCCTGGACGTGCTGGAAACGGCCGACATGCTGGCGTTTTCTCCCGCCTTCGATGTGCTGCCCCTGTCGCAGGCGCTGGCGCGCCACAGCGTGCTGCTGCGCGCCGCCGACGGCCAGCTGGTGGGCGTGATTGCCGACCCGTTCGATCTCGACCTGCAAACCTGGCTGAGTGCGCGCGCCGGGCAGGGCACCTTGCACGTGCGCCTGGCGCTGCAGGCCGACATCGGCGCCTATCTGTCGAAGCAGGAAGAATCGGCGCGCGCCGTCGACAGCCTGCTGCCCGGCGCCGCCACGGATGCGCGGCGCGACGGCAAGACGGCGGCCGTGCTGTCGTTCGCCAGCGTGTCGGAAGCGGCCAGTCCCGCCGTCAAGCTGGTCAACTCGACCTTATATGACGCGCTGAAGGCCGGCGCCTCCGACATCCACCTGGAAAGCACGGCCGGTGGCCTGGCCGTCAAGTACCGCGTCGACGGCGTGCTCGATCACGCCACGTCCGTCAACGGCATCGAAGTGGCCGAGCACATCATCTCGCGCCTGAAAGTGCTGGCCGAACTCGATATCGCCGAGCGCCGCGTGCCGCAGGACGGCAGCTTCCGCGTCGAATCGGGCGGACGCGAAATCGATCTGCGCGTCTCCATCATGCCCAGCATCCATGGCGAGGATGCGGTCATCCGTATCCTCGACAAGCGCGCCATGATCGAGGCGTATGGCGCCCTGACCCTGGAAGCGCTGGGCTTTGACGCGCCATCGCTGGAAGCCTTGCGCGCGCTGGCGCAGGAAGCCTATGGCATGCTGCTCGTGACGGGACCGACCGGCTCCGGCAAGACGACGACCCTGTATGCGGCGCTGACGGAAATCCATAACGGGCGCGAAAAGATCATCACCATCGAAGACCCCGTCGAATACCAGCTGCCCGGCATTCTGCAGATACCCGTCAATGAAAAGAAGGGGCTGACGTTTGCCAAGGGCTTGCGCTCCATCCTGCGCCACGACCCCGACAAGATCATGGTGGGCGAGATCCGCGACCGCGAAACGGCGGAAATCGCCGTGCAGTCGGCCCTCACGGGCCACCTGGTGCTCACCACCGTGCATGCGAATAATGTCTTCGACGTGTTCGGCCGGTTTACCCACATGGGCATCGATCCGTATGCGTTCGTCTCGGCCCTGAACGGCATCTGGGCGCAACGGCTGATCCGCACCAACTGCCCCCATTGCGCCACCGACTACACGCCCGACGATGGTGAGCTGGCCAGCGTGGGCCTGGCGCGCGCCGACGTGGCGCAGTATCAATTCAAGCAGGGCAAGGGCTGCGGCGACTGCCGCGGCACGGGCTACAAGGGGCGCCGCTCGATTGCCGAAATCCTCGTGCTGACCGATGAAATCCGCGAACTGATCGTCGACAAGAAACCGATCCGGCAGATCAAGGCGGCCGCGTATGCAAACGGCACGCGCAGCCTGCGCCTGGCGGCGCTGGAACTGGTCAAGCGGGGCGCCACCACCATCACGGAAATCAAGAGGGTCACCCTGCATGCATAGAGGTTTTGGACAAGGTTTGCGCCTGGGCGTGGCGGCGGGCAAGGTGAGCCTGTGGCGCAGCAGCCGCTGGCGCGCCCCTGCATGGATATTGCTGGGCGAAGCTGCGTATGTGCCGGACGGCACGCTGCATGGCGACTTTGTCGCCCTGGGCCAGGCGTTGGAACAGATTCTGCCAGCCAGCCAATACGCCGGCTGGCCCCTGTCCGTGGTGCTTGACGATGGCTTGGCGCGCCTGTGGCAAGTGGACATGCCGCAAGGCGCCGCGCGCCTGGCCGATATCGAGGCTGCCGCCGCGCTGCGCTTCCACTCGCTGTATGGCGATGCGCCCGGCCTGTGGCACAGCAGCAGCGCCTGGGATGCGCGCGCGCCGTTCTTTTGCGCCGTGCCCCGTGCGCTGCTGGCGCAGCTGACGCGCGTGGCCGACGCACGCAAGCTGGCCCTGATTTTTATCACACCGCAATTCGCGCGCCACTGGAACCGCTGGCACGGCGCGTTGAAGCCGGGCGCCTGGTTTGGCCAGCTGCAGGAGAACGTCCTGACCCTGGGCGTGCGGCACGATGGCCGCCTGCGCGCCGTGCGCGCGCTGCCCGTGCCCGCAGACGCCGGCCATGCCTGGCTGGCGCAGACCTTGGCGCGCGAGGCGCTGCTGCAAGGCGTGCCCGCACCGGCGCTGCTGCAGCTGTGCGGCGCGCCGCCGCCCGCATGGCTGACACAGGCGAAAGCGTTCCACTGCCAGATTTTCTCCACGCCGGACGGCGACGGCGCCTTGTCGCCGGCCGCCCGGCTGGCCCGCAGCGGGGGCGTGGCATGACGCGCCTCGATATCGATTTCGCGCCGCCCAGCTGGCGCCGCAGCCTGCACCGCGTGCCCGCGTGGGCGTGGAGCATCGGCGCCGTGGGTGCGGCGCTGATCGCCACGGCGGCGTACAGCGGCAGCGCCGCGCTGCAGCGGCAGCAGGCAAGCGAGGCACATTGGCGGCTGGCGCAGCAGCGCGTCATGGCCGCCACGCAGGGACCGGTGGCTGCACCGCAAACACCCATCGCGCCGGCGCAGGCGGCGGCCGTGAATGCGGCCATCCTGCAACTGAATCTGCCGTGGCGCGACGTGCAGGATGCGCTGGCCAGCGCCACGCCACCCGCCATCGCGCTGCTGGCGCTGGAACCGGATGCGCGCAAGCGCGTGCTGAAGATCACGGCCGAGACGACCAGTAGCGACGCCATGGTCGCGTATGTGGCGCAACTGAAGCAGCAGGAGCTGTTCGGCACCCGCGTGCAGCTGCTGCGCCATGAAATCAACGCGCTCGATCCGAACAAACCCTTGCGCTTCCAGCTTGAAGCGCGCTGGGGCACGCCATGATGGCCATCGACATCAATAGCGTGCGCCTGCGCGCGCAACTGCTGCTGCGCCGCCTGGGCGCGCCTGCCTGCCTGGCTTTGGTATTGCTAGCGTTGGGCGTGGCAGCCTGGGCGTGGGCCTGGCAGCAGCGCGCCGTGGCGGCGCAGCTGGAAGCGCGGCCCTTGCCGCAGCCATCGCTGGCCGCAGTCATCGCGGCGCCGCCGGCGACATCCAGCGAGAACCTGGCGCGCTTTTATGCCGCCCTGGGACAGCAGCGCCACGCGGAGCAGCAAGTCAAGCAGCTGTTCGACCTGGCCGCGAAAAACGGCTTGCTGCTGGCGCAGGGCGAATACAAGAGCGGCTACGACAAGGCCAGCAGGGTTGCCAGCTATCAGGTGACCTTGCCGCTGAAGGGCAGTTATGCGGCCGTGTGGCAGTTCGCGCTGCAAGCGCTGCGCGCCGTCCCCTTCGCCTCGCTCGACGAACTGAGTTTTCGCCGCGAGCAGATCGCCGATACGGAACTCGAAGCGCGCTTGCGCCTGACCTTTTATCTGACCGATACGCCTGGCGATGCGGGAGAGGCGCCATGACCCCGCGCCATTGGCTCATGCTGGCCGGCGTGCTGGGCGCGGGCGCCTTGCTGCTGTTCGGCGAGCGCCAGCCCGTGGCCGAGGTGGCCGAAGCGGTGGAGCGGGCCGTCGCGCCCGCGCGCCATGCGGCAGCCAAGCCGCCAGCCGCGCAGCCGGCCATCCTGGCCCTGCTGCCGCGCAGCGAAGTGGCGGGCGAGGATGGCGATACCTTTGCCGGCGCCGGCGCTGTCTTCCAGAGCCAGAACTGGAATCCGCCGCCGCCGAAAATGGTAGCCGTCGCGCCACCGCCGCCGCCACCGCCGATGGCGCCGCCGCTGCCCTTCGTCTACCTGGGCAAGGCGGCCGCCGATGGCGCCTGGGAAGTGTTTTTGTCGCGCGCCGACAAGACGTATATCGTGCGCGCCAATACCGTCATCGATGGCGCCTACAAGGTCGTGACGATTGCGCCGCCCGTCATGACGCTCACTTATCTGCCGTTGAACCAGGTTCAGCAGCTCAACATTGGAGTTTCCGAGTGATGTCTCGTTCCTTTTCATCGGCGCTGCTGCTCTTGCTGCTGTCCGGCTGCGCAGGGCAGCAAGCCTACCGCGACGGGCGCGAGCTGATTGCGCAAGATCAAATCCCGGCCGGCCTGCAAAAACTGCAGGAGGCGCTGCAGCAGGACCCCGGCAATGCGCAATACCGCAGCGCCTATCTGCAGGCGCGCGAACGGGCGACTGGCAGCCGCTTGCAGCAGGCCGAGCGCCAGGCGCAGGCAGGGCAGGGCGACCTGGCGCGCGCCTCGTTCATGAGCGTGCTGGAAATCGATGCACAGAACGAACGGGCCAACAGCGGCTTGCGCGCGCTCGAGCGCGAGCAGCGCCAGGGCAAGCTGCTGGCCGAAGCGCAGAAAGATATCGAGGCCAAGCGCTACGACCCGGCGCGCCAGCGCCTGAGCGCGATCCTGACCGAGCAGCCGAATCACGCCGGCGCGCGCGCGCTGCTGCGCGAGGTCGATGACAAAACGGCGCCGCCCGTCGTCGAATCGGGCCTGGCCAAATCGTACAAGCAGCCGATCACGATCGAGTTTCGCGAAGCGCCATTAAAACAGGTGTTCGAGCTGATCGCGCGCCGTTCCGGCCTCAATTTCGTCTTCGACAAGGACGTCAAGGCGGATGCGAAAACCTCGATCTTCCTGAAAAACAGCACGGTGGAATCGGCCGTCTACTTCCTGCTGGTGACGAACCAGCTGGAACAGCAGGTGATGGATGCAAACACGATCTTGATCTACCCGAACGTGGCGGCAAAATTGAAGGAGTACCAGGAAGTGCTGGTGAAAACCTTCTTCCTGGCGAATGCGGACGCCAAGCAGGTGGCCAACACCCTCAAGACCATCTTGAAGACGCGCGACGTGGTGGCCGATGAAAAACTCAACCTCGTCATCGTGCGCGACACGCCGGAGGCGATCCGCCTGGCCGAGCGCCTGATCGCGCTGCAGGACGTGCCGGAGGCCGAGGTGGTGCTGGAACTGGAAATCCTCGAAGTCAAGCGCAGCCGCCTGATGGAACTGGGCGTGGTCTGGCCGTCGAGCCTGACCCTGACGCCGCTTTCCACTTCGGGCGGCGCGGGCCTGACCATCAGTGACCTGAATAGGCTGAACCAGCGCACCATCGGCGTGAGCGACCTGTCCGTGACGGCGAACGCCAAGAAGACGGACGGCGACGCGAACATCCTGGCCAATCCGCGCATCCGCGTGCGCAACCGGGAAAAGGCGAAGTTCGTCATCGGCGACAGGGTGCCCGTGGTGACCACCACCATTTCGCCGGGCACGGGCGGCTTCGCTTCCGAGTCCATCAGTTACCTGGACGTGGGCTTGACGGTGAATGCCGAGCCGACCATTTATTTGAACAATGAAGTGGGCATCCGCATCTCGCTCGAAGTGAGCAACCTGGGCGCGGCCACCACCACCCGCAGCGGCTCGACCCTGTACCAGATCGGCACGCGCCAGGCCTCGACCATGCTGCAACTGAAGGATGGCGAAAACCAGGTGCTGGCGGGCCTGATCAACAATGAAGAGCGCAGTTCGGGCAACAAGGTGCCTGGCCTGGGCGACATACCCGTGCTGGGGCGCCTGTTCGGCAGCAGCAAGGACGACAGCCAGAAGACGGAAATCGTGCTGTCGATCACGCCGCACCTCGTGCGCACGGTGCAGCGTCCGGAAGCGAAGGAATCGGAATTCTCTGCCGGCACGGAAGGCAGCTTCCGCCGCCGGCCCGACATGGCGGCCAAGGCGCCCACGCAGATGCCGGGCACGGTGATCGTGCGTTCCGGCCCGTCGGCCGTCGGCATGCAGCCGGCGCCGGCGCAGCCGCTGATGGTGCCCGGCCAGGTGCCATCGGCCTTGCCGCAGAGCGTTCCGGCGCCGGAAGTGGCGCCGTCGCCCGAGCCGGCCGCCTCGCCCTTGCCGATGTCGTCGGGCCAGCCCGTGCCGCTGCAGGCGGCGCCCTTGCCGCTGTCATCGAGCCAGCCGGTGCCGGTGGTGCCGCCGCCGCCCGTCAAATGAGACTGGCGCATGCGCAGGGTGGGCAGGGCGGCTTCACCCTGATCGAGCTGCTGGTGACCCTGGCCATCCTGGGTGTGCTGGCCACCCTGGTGATCCCCGTCACCCAGGTAACGGTGCAGCGGCGCCAGGAGCAGGAATTGCGGCGCGCGCTGCGCGAGATCCGCCAGGGGCTCGATGCCTATAAACGGGCCGGCGACGAGGGTCGTATCCTGCGCGCGCCAGACGCCAGCGGCTATCCGAAAAGCCTGGAACTGCTGGTCGAGGGCGTGCCTGACCAGCGCAACCCGAAGCGCAGCAAGCTGTTTTTCCTGCGCCGCGTGCCGCGCGACCCGTTCAATACGGACGCTGGCCTGAGCGATGCGCAAACGTGGGGCAAGCGCAGCTACGCCAGCGAAGCGGCCGAACCACGCGAGGGCGACGATGTCTACGATGTGTATTGTACGTCCGGCAAAACGGGCTTGAACAACGTGCCTTACCGTCTATGGTGAACCATGGCTGCTGAAAATATCCCACACCGCAGGCGCGGCTTTACCCTGATCGAGTTGCTGGTGGTGCTCGGCATAGTGGCGCTGCTGCTGACCTTGGCCGTCCCCCGCTACTTTCCCAGCCTGGACAAGGCGAAGGAAACCGTGTTGGCGGACAACTTGCGCAACCTGCGCGCGACCATCGACCAGTTCCACGGCGATACGGGGCGCTATCCCGATACGCTGGATCAGCTGGTGGAAAAGAAATATTTGCGGGCCATGCCCATCGATCCCATCACCGATAGCGACAGCAGCTGGCTCATCGTGCCGCCGCCCGACGACACGCCGGGCCAGGTGTATGACGTGAAAAGCGGCGCGTCCGGCAAGGACCGCAGCGGCACGCCGTTTGCCGACTGGTAGCGGCCATGCACCGTCCTGCGCGCCGCCAGCGTGGTTTTACCTACCTGGGCCTGATCATCCTGGTGGCTATCCTGGGCCTCGTGGGGGCGGCCGGACTGAAGATGGGTTCCTTGTTGCAGCGCCAGGCGACCGAGCAGGAGTTGCTCGACATCGGCGCGCAGTTTTCAGATGCCCTCTACAGCTATGCAGCCGCCACGCCGGCCGGCCAGCCGCAGCAGCCTCCGACCCTGGCGGCCTTGCTGCGCGACCCCCGCTTTCCGCAACTGCGCCGCCATTTGCGCAAGCTGTATGTGGACCCCATCACGGGACGCGCCGAGTGGGGCTTGCTGTACCAGCCCGGCAGCCAGGGCATCATCGGCGTGCACAGCTTGTCCCAGGCGGCGCCATTAAAGGTTGGCAATTTCGACGCCCGGTTTGCGGGCTTCGAAGGCAGGGCGCATTTCTCGGAGTGGCACTTCATGGTCGACGCACGGCTGTCATCCGTGCCGCCTGCGGGACCGGCAACTGTTCCGGCGGGTGATGAGGCCGGCATCATGCCCGCCTTGCCGCCGCCACCGTTGTTTTCCCGCCCTGTTACTCAATCGCAAGAACAGGCGCCAACAGAGCCAGTTGAGCCGCCTGAACCGCAAAGTTCCGTTGAAAACCCTGCCGAATAGGCGTTTTCACCGTTAAACATGGGAAAAATTAGATGTATGCCCCGGTAACTATTTTTCCATAGAAATTCATAGATAGTGGCAAATAGTTCATTTCGAAAATAGTTATACTGGATGAAACTTCGATAAAATATTTATAAGTAATTTGATGTGATTATGCTACCATCCTGTCTAGTACTTCCGGTACTAAAACTATTGGTGGCCTGCGCATTGCAGCCATAAATTACTTTTTAAGGGATAAACTATGAAATTGAAATTTATCGCTGCAGGCATTCTGGCAGCAGCATCGTTCAGCGCGTCGGCAGCAACCTACGACTTGGGCATCCTGGACCCAACCGGTTCGGACACCCTGTCGGCTTTCACGACCAAGTTCGCCATCAATTCGGAAATCAATGATTCGTGGACTTTCCAGTTGCTGGCCCCATCGTCGACCTCGTTCGGTGCATTGCAAACGTTCTCCGTTGCTAACGGCGCGATCAAGGATTTCGCCGCCAGCCTGGTCGGCTATGGCAGCCTGGCCAAGAGCACGGCCAACGGCATCCAGAATCTGAGCTGGGCCGGTCAATTGGCTGCAGGCACGTACACGGTGCAAGTCACGGGCCTGACGCTGGTGAAAAATGTTCAGTACGTAGGCACGGTTTCTGCCCTGCCAGTACCAGAACCAGAAACCTATGGCATGCTGCTGGGCGGCCTGGCACTGGTCGGCGCCGTGGCACGCCGCCGCGCCAAGAAAGCTGCCTAAGCTTTCGCTGTAATGAAAAAAAAACCCGCTTCGGCGGGTTTTTTTTCGTCTGGATCATCGGCACAAGGCAAGGCGCCGGCAACCATGCCCTGTGCAATCCGGACAAGCTGCGCAGGACCAGGCGCCAAATCGAAGACAGTACGCTAGTATGGCGAGACGCCGGCAACAACGTCCTGCACAGCTTGTCACGCGTGGCGCTTGAAGTCGCGGAAGCGGAAGCCAACCAGGAACAAAGTGGCAAAGTACGCCACGCCGCACACGGCCACCACCAGGGCCAGCGCGCCGGCCCGCAGCAGCGGATGGGCTTGCATGGCGATCCAGTCGATGCGCATGGCGCCAACATATGCCACGCCGCCCATCACGATGAGTGCCGGCAGCAGGCGCAGGAAGAACTTGGCCCAGCCCGGCTTCGGCTGGTAGATGCCGCGCTTGCGCAAGCCCCAGTACAGGAAACTGGCGTTCAGGCAGGCACCCAGGCCGATCGACAGGGCCAGGCCAGCCACGGCGATGTAGGGCACGAACAGCAGATTCATCAGTTGCGTGGCGATCAGCACGCCGATGGCGATTTTCACGGGCGTGCGGATGTCCTGGCGCGCATAGAAGGCGGGCGCCAGGGTTTTCACGAGGATGATGCCGATCAGGCCCAGGCTGTAGGCCACCAGCGGCTGCGTCGACATGGTCACGGATTCGGCAGTGAACTTGCCGTAGTGGAAGAGGGTGGCGATCAGCGGCGTGGCCAGGGTCGCCATGCCGACGGCGGCGGGCAGGGCCAGCAGGAAGGTCAGGCGCAAGCCCCAGTCCAGCAGGGCCGAGTATTCCGTCTTGTCGCCATCCACATTCGCCTTCGACAGGCTGGGCAGCAAGATGGTGCCCAGGGCCACGCCCAGCATGGCGGTGGGAAACTCCATCAGGCGGTCCGCATAGGACAGCCAGGAAATGCTGCCCTCGGCCAGGCGCGAGGCGATGCTGGTGTTGATCATCAGGCTGATCTGCGCTGCCGAGACGGCAAACACGGCCGGCCCCATCTTTTTCAGCACGCGGCGCACGCCGCCGTCGGACAGGCCGATGGCGGGGTTGATCGACAGGCGCGGCAGCATGCCGATCTTGATCAGCGCAGGGATCTGGATGGCCACCTGCAGCAGGCCGCCGGCGAACACGGCAATGGCCATGGCATAGATCGGCTGCTCCAGATGGGGCGCGAGGAACAGCGAGGCGGCGATGAACGACAGGTTCAGCAGCACCGGCGTGAACGCGGGAATCTTGAATTCGCGCCAGGTATTCAGAATGCCGCCGGCCAGGGCCACGAAGGACATGCAAGTAATATAAGGGAACATCAAGCGCGTCATCCACACGGCCGCGTCAAAAGCGCCCGGGTCCTTGGACAGGCCGGTGGCAATCACATATACGAACCACGGCGCGCCGACGATGCCGATGGCGGACACCAGCAAGGTGGCCCAGACGAGGGTGGTGGCCACATGGTCGGCCAGTTGCTTGCTGGCTTCCTGGCCATGCTGGTTCTTGTATTCAGACAAGATCGGCACGAAGGCTTGCGAGAAGGCTCCCTCGGCAAACAGGCGGCGCAACAGGTTGGGGATGCGGAAGGCAACAATGAAGGCGTCCGTGTAGGCGCCGGCGCCAAAGGCGCGCGCGAACAGGCTTTCGCGCAATAATCCGGTTACACGGGACAGCATGGTCATGCTGGAAATGGCGGCGAGGGTTTTAAGCAAGTTCATGGGGCCAGATTATAGCCGGGCGCGGTACTGGCAAACGGTTAAAATATGGTAACAAGCGGGTAACAAGCGCCGCCGATTCGCCCTTGCCAGGCCCATTTTCAGGTGTTTTTACCGCGATACCCGGTTTTTTGATTTGCCCCCGCTTGAAAATATCGCTATAATCGAAGGCTGTACAGAATTCTGTTACGCAGACACTAATGTTTGACAGGCACTGGTTTGGCACACATGGTTCGGCAGACGCACAGAACGCACCGGTTGGCAAACACTAATGTTTGCAAACGCACTTTGACCCTGTTTTAGGAAATTCCATGGCAAATACCGCACAAGCGCGCAAACGCGCTCGTCAAGCAGTTAAGCAAAACGCACACAATTCGTCCCAACGTTCGACCTTGCGCACGGCTATCAAAGCTGCTCGCAAAGCGATCCAGGGCGGCGACAAGGCAGCTGCTGCTGCAATCTTCCAAGCATCCGTGTCGACCATCGACCGTATCGCTGACAAGAAGATCATCCACAAAAACAAGGCAGCTCGCCATAAGAGCCGTCTGGCAGCTGCTTTGAAAGCACTGTCCGCTTAATATTCGCCAGCAGGCAAGCCACCATGGTGGCCTTGCCTGTGCCGGTACGCTGGCACTGGTTGAAAAGCAAAAACCCGCAGATTCATTCTGGCGGGTTTTTTCGCGTTTTTTCACCTTTTTTGCGGCCACGCCCGCCAGCGGCAGACCGCGGCCGCGCCGGCCTAGCGTGCCGCCGGCAAGTTGCCGATGTTCATTCCCGGCTTGATGTTTCTTTGCTTGAACCAGCCCAGGTGCATTTCCAGCGCATAGCGCACGGGTACTGTCCTGGTCGAGCAATGGCTGTCGAGCGTGTGCGGCTGCATGTCTTCGATATTGACGATCTTGCCGCCGGCATCGATAAAGGCCACGGACAGGGGCAGCGGCGTGTTCTTCATCCACATGCATTGCGTCGATGGGTTGCCAAAGACGAACAGCATGCCCGCATTGGCCGGCATCTTTTCACGGTACATCAAACCCTGTTCGCGCTGCTCTTCCGTGGCGGCCACTTCCGCCTGGATCAAATGCATGCCAGCCGACAGTTGCAAGCTCTTTGTCTGCGCTTGAGCAATGCTGGCGCACGCCAGCAGGGCGATCGACAGGCTGAGACGGCGTAGGGAATTTTTCATGGGGCGGGACGGTGGCTGCGAAGCGGCGATTAAGCCATGCTGGTGGCCGCCTGGTCAAGCGTGCTGCCGGGCCGCGCCGAAAGCGTGGGGTTACAGCAACATGCTGCCGTAACCCCGGGAACCGCGTTTATTTCACGGGCTTGCCTTCAGCGGCCGGCTGCTTGGTCTTGCGCGCCTGGGGAATCAGGCGCGGCGCATCCGTTGCCGCCGAGGCCTTGGTCGATGCACCTGATCGCGCCGCATCCGTCGCGGCCGAAGCGTTGACGGTGGCCGATGCCGGCGGCACCGGCTTGGCGGTGTCGGTGGCGGCCGAGGCATGGCTGGCAGCCGATGCGGGCGGCGGCTTGACGGCATCGGTCGCGGCGGAAGCATGCACCTGGGCGCCCGATTGCGCCAGTGCGGCGCCGGCAAGCAGGGAAGCGGCCAGGGCCAGTATTACTTTTGTCATCATCTTTCCTTTTCGGTCATGTTAAGGTCAGATGATTTTAATGCATTATCTAAAAATAAATAGTGCTTATTGGCAAAATTCGGTACTGGAGGCGGTTTTTCTTGTCCGGTTCACGTTTTTCCGATGTTCTCGGCCGGCACTTCGCACCATTCGCCGGGCAGCAAGGGATGGCTGGCCAGCGAGAACGGGCCGATGGCGCTGCGCACCAGGCGCAGGGTGGGCAGGCCGACGGCGGCCGTCATGCGCCGCACTTGCCGGTTCTTTCCTTCTTTCAAGGTGATTGCCAGCCATGAGGTCGGCTTGTCGGCGCGCGCGCGGATGGGCGGATTGCGCGGCCACAGCCAGTCCGGCTCGGCGATGCGCACGGCCTTGCATGGCTTGGTGATGAAGTCGCCCAGGTCCAGCGGCGCCTGCAGACGCGCCAGGCTGGCCGCATCGGGCACGCCATCGACCTGTACCAGGTAGGTTTTCGCTTCCTTGCGGTCGGGGTGGCTGATTTCGTGCTGCAGGCGGCCGTCGTCCGTCAGCAGCAGCAAGCCTTCGCTGTCGGCGTCGAGCCGGCCGGCCGGGTAGATGCCGGGGATGCTCAGATGGTCGGCCAGGGTGGCGCGGCCATCCTGCGGCGAGAACTGGCACAGGACCTGGAATGGTTTATTGAAGAGGATGAGTGGCATGCTGGTAGAGGAATTGATGTAAACGATGGTGGCTGCTGGTCGGCGCCGCAAAAGCGTGGCGCCCTGTAGGATACTGGTGCATAATATGGATGTTAGTCTTATGTCTTATAGAAGACATGGACGGTATGGCATTGAGATTCTTTGGCGCCCCAGATAGCCCGGGTGTTCTTTCCCTGCTAAAGTGCGTTGTTGCCGCCATGTCCGCACTTGTTTTTGTAAACTCTGCAACCGCAGAGCGCGTCGCCGGCCTGCGTTGCCCGCCAGCGGTGTGTCCCACTTCGGAGATCACGATGTATCAACATATCACTGTACCTGCTGACGGCCAAAAAATCACCGTCAACGCCGATTTTTCGCTGAATGTACCAGATAATCCCATCGTTCCCTTCATTGAAGGCGATGGCACGGGCATCGATATCAGCCCAGTCATGATCAAGGTGATCGATGCCGCCGTGGCCAAGGCCTACGGCGGCGCGCGCAAGATCAGCTGGATGGAAATCTATGCGGGCGAAAAATCGACGAATGTGTACGGCCCCGACGTGTGGCTGCCGGAAGAAACCTTGCAAGTGCTGAAAGATTACGTGGTCTCCATCAAGGGCCCGCTGACCACGCCCGTCGGCGGCGGCATACGCTCGCTGAACGTGGCCCTGCGCCAGCAGCTCGATCTGTACGTCTGCCTGCGCCCCGTGCGCTACTTCACGGGCGTGCCATCGCCCGTGAAAGAGCCGGAAAAGACGGACATGGTGATTTTCCGCGAAAACTCGGAAGATATCTACGCCGGCATCGAATACCAGCAAGGCTCCCCCGAGGCCAAGAAATTGATGGATTTCCTCGTCAATGAAATGGGCGTGACGAAAATCCGCTTCCCGGCCACGTCGGGCCTGGGCATCAAGCCCGTGTCCATCGAAGGCACGCAGCGCCTGGTGCGCAAGGCCATTCAGTATGCTATCGACAATGACAAGCCATCCGTGACGATTGTGCATAAAGGCAACATCATGAAGTACACGGAAGGCGGCTTCCGTGACTGGGCGTATGCGCTGGCGCAAAAGGAATTTGGCGCCGAGCTGATCGATGGCGGCCCATGGTGCAAGTTCAAGAATCCGAAGACGGGCCGCGACATCATCGTCAAGGACTCCATCGCTGACGCGTTCCTGCAACAGATCTTGCTGCGTCCGGCCGAATACAGCGTCATCGCCACCCTGAATTTAAATGGCGATTACATTTCCGACGCGCTGGCGGCGCAAGTGGGCGGCATCGGCATCGCGCCGGGCGCCAACCTGTCCGATTCCGTCGCCATGTTCGAAGCGACGCACGGCACGGCGCCCAAGTACGCAGGCAAGGATTACGTGAACCCCGGTTCGTTGATTTTGTCGGCGGAAATGATGCTGCGCCACATGGGCTGGCTGGAAGCGGCCGACCTGGTGATTTCTTCGATGCAAAAATCGATCGCCTCGAAACGCGTCACCTATGACTTTGCCCGCCTGATGGAAGGCGCCACGCAAGTGTCGTGCTCCGGCTTCGGCGAAGTGATGATCGAGCACATGTAACTGGAGGGGCAGGGTGCCGCGCACCCTGCGGACGAAAAAAAACCCCGTCAGGAGACGGGGTTTTTCACATCTGAGGGCAGGCGATGCTTAGGCTGCTTGGATGTTGGAAGCTTGCTTGCCTTTAGGGCCTTGCGTGACTTCGAATTGAACTTTTTGACCTTCTTTGAGGGTCTTGAAACCGTTCATGTTGATTGCGGAGAAATGAGCAAACAAATCTTCGCCGCCATCATCTGGAGTGATGAAGCCAAAACCTTTGGAATCATTGAACCACTTAACTGTACCTGTTGCCATAAAAAGAACTTTCAAAATTAAAACAAATCACACGAGCCATAAAAGCAAGAAGCTTCTTGCCCCCTCCTCGACGTCTCACTTCTTATCAAGCTGTACATTACTGCAACAGTCGATACAGCATTGTTGGCGGAATAAATAATGAAGTCAAGCGCTTTTCCATCGATATTGCCAAATTCTTCACGACAACCAAAAAAGCAACTCTTGATTTTGACGGCAAGGTCGCCATCTGCGCAGTATTAAGAAAACGCGTAAGATTGAAAACAATTGGAAAGGCGTAGATATTGCGCATGACAACCACTGTGAAAGCATTAGAATAAGCGTATGGCAACCAAGCACGACACAGAAACCCTGCTGGAGCGGCAAGTGCTGAAGCCGCCACCGCTCTACCAGGTAGCCTTGCTCAATGACGACTACACCCCGATGGAATTTGTGGTGGCCATCATTCAGGAGTATTTCAACAAGGACCGTGAAACGGCGACGCAAATCATGCTCAGTGTTCATCGCTACGGCAAAGGAGTGTGCGGCGTGTTCTCTAAAGATATAGCGTGTACCAAAGTGGAGTTCGTTTTAACGCATGCGCGCAAGGCGGGGCATCCCCTGCAGTGCGTGATGGAGGAAGTATGATTGCGCAGGAATTAGAAGTAAGTTTGCACATGGCGTTTGTCGAAGCTCGGCAGGCACGGCACGAATTCATCACGGTTGAGCATTTACTGCTGGCACTGCTGGACAATCCCTCCGCTGCCGAGGTGTTGCGTGCCTGCGCGGTCAATATAGAAGACCTGCGCAAGACCCTCACCAATTTCATCGGCGATAACACGCCGACCGTGCCTGGCACGGGCGAAGTCGACACCCAGCCGACGCTTGGTTTCCAGCGCGTGATCCAGCGCGCCATCATGCATGTCCAGTCCGCCTCGAATGGCAAGAAGGAAGTCACGGGCGCCAATGTGCTGGTGGCCATCTTCGGCGAAAAGGATTCGCATGCGGTGTACTACCTGCACCAGCAGGGCGTGACGCGCCTGGACGTGGTCAATTTCATTTCGCACGGCGTGCGCAAGGACCAGTCGACGGAAAGCGCGAAAGCCTCCGAAGGGGTGGAAGAAGCGCCCGTCGACGGCCAGCCGAAGGAAAGCCCGCTCGACCAGTTCACGCAAAACCTGAACAAGGCCGCTGCCGAAGGCAAGATCGACCCGCTGATCGGCCGCGAGGAAGAAGTCGACCGCGTGATCCAGATCCTGTGCCGCCGCCGCAAGAACAATCCGCTGCTGGTCGGCGAAGCGGGCGTGGGCAAGACGGCCATCGCCGAAGGCCTCGCTTACCGCATCACGCAAAGCGATGTGCCGGAAATCCTGCAGAATGCCGTCGTGTATTCGCTGGACATGGGCGCCTTGCTGGCCGGTACCAAATACCGCGGTGACTTCGAACAGCGCCTGAAAGCCGTGCTCAAGCAATTGAAGGACAATCCGAACGGCATCCTGTTCATCGACGAAATCCACACCATCATCGGTGCGGGCTCGGCGTCGGGCGGCACGCTGGACGCGTCCAACCTGCTGAAACCGGCACTGGCCAACGGTCAATTGAAGTGCATCGGCGCGACCACGTACACGGAATTCCGCGGCGTGTTCGAGAAAGACCATGCGCTCTCCCGCCGTTTCCAGAAAGTGGACGTCAACGAGCCGACCGTCGAGCAAACCGTGCAGATCCTGCGCGGCTTGAAATCGCGCTTCGAAGAGCACCATGGCGTGAAATACTCGGCTTCGGCCCTGTCGACGGCGGCCGAACTGGCGGCGCGCTTCATCAACGACCGCCATCTGCCCGACAAGGCGATCGACGTCATCGATGAAGCGGGCGCGGCACAGCGCATCTTGCCAAAGTCGAAGCAAAAGAAAACCATCGGCAAGGCCGAGATCGAGGACATCATCGCCAAGATCGCGCGCATTCCGCCGCAAACGGTCAACCAGGACGACCGCAGCAAGTTGCAGACGATCGACCGCGACCTGCGCAATGTCGTGTTCGGGCAAGATCCCGCCATCGATGCGCTGGCGTCGGCCATCAAGATGGCCCGTGCCGGCCTGGGCAAGACAGACAAGCCGATCGGTTCCTTCCTGTTCTCCGGTCCGACGGGCGTGGGCAAGACCGAGGTGGCGAAACAGCTGGCCTTCATCCTCGGTATCGAGCTGATCCGTTTCGACATGTCGGAATACATGGAACGCCACGCCGTCAGCCGTTTGATCGGCGCGCCACCGGGCTACGTTGGTTTTGACCAGGGCGGCTTGCTGACGGAAGCGATCACCAAGAAGCCGCATGCGGTCTTGCTGCTCGATGAAATTGAAAAAGCCCATCCGGACATTTTCAATATCCTGCTGCAAGTGATGGATCACGGTACCTTGACGGACAACAATGGCCGCAAAGCCGATTTCCGCAACGTGATCATCATCATGACGACCAATGCGGGCGCGGAAAGCTTGCAAAAGACGTCGATCGGCTTCACGAATTCGAAGCAGGCTGGCGACGAGATGGCCGACATCAAGCGCATGTTCACGCCGGAGTTCCGCAACCGTATCGACGCGACCATCAGCTTCCGCGCGCTGGACCAGGAAATCATCCTGCGCGTGGTCGACAAGTTCCTGATGCAGCTGGAAGAGCAGCTGCACGAGAAAAAGGTCGAAGCCGTGTTTACCGAGAAGCTGCGTGCCTTCCTCGGCAAGAAAGGTTTCGATCCGCTCATGGGCGCGCGTCCGATGGCGCGTTTGATCCAGGACATGATCCGCAAGGCCCTGGCCGACGAATTGTTGTTCGGCCGCCTAGTGACGGGCGGACGGGTCACGGTCGACCTCGACGACAAGGACCAGGTCTTGCTGGAATTCCCGGAACCGCCAGATGCGGCGCCGACGGCAGCACCGGAAACGGTGGAAGTGGAATAAGAACACCGAACCAAACCTACTGCGCGTCGCGATTAGCGGCCTCCGATGCTCACTGTGCTCTTGCACAGTTCCGCTTCTCGGTCGCAACTCGCTGCCGCTCGCTACGGTTTTGTTCGGCGTTCAGAGCGTTTCTGCTCTTGTCGAAAAACCCGCCCACGCAAGTGGCGCGGGTTTTTTTACGTTTTTGTGGGCAATAAAGAAGGTTTTAAGAAGGTTTTCTTTGGTCATAGTTATGCCAGAATTGCTGTCCGGTATCGACATGATGTCCATGCCACCTGACCGCTATCTGGATGCTCATATGAAAATTTCCCGCAATCTTAGCTTGCTCCTGTTGTCCGCCGGCCTGCTGGGCAACGCCACCGCTGCCTCTTCTCCTGCCAGCAGCTATTTCCGCTTTCCCGCCGTGCGCGGCGATACCGTGGTGTTTACCGCCGAAGGCGATTTGTGGAAAAGCAGCGTGCGCGGTGGCGCCGCGCAGCGCCTGACCACGCATCCCGGCTATGAAACGAACGCGGCGATTTCGCACGATGGCCAATGGATTGCCTTTTCCGCCGCCTATGAAGGGGCGCAGGAAGCGTATGTGATGCCGCTGGCAGGCGGCTTGCCGCGGCGTATTTCGTATGACAACGGCGGCGTGCTGGTCCTGGGCTGGACGGCGCAGGGCGAGGTACTGGTCAGCACGCAAAACACGGATGGTCCCGCTTCGCGCCGCATCGTCGCTGCCATCGACCCCGTGAAACAGACGCGCCGCGTGTTTCCCGTGGCCGACGCCAACGACGCCGTGCTCGACGATGCGGGCAAGACGCTGTTCTTCACGCGTTTCGGCCTGGCCATGACCAACGACAATGTGCGCAATTACCGGGGCGGCGCGCATGCCACCCTGTGGCGCTATGAGCTGGGCGGCAAGGACGAGGCCGTGCGCATGCATGCGGAACCTGCCGTATTGGCTGGCAACAACAAGCGTCCCATGTGGTGGCAAGGCCGCGTTTACTATATTAGCGACGCGGGCGGCAGCGACAATCTGTGGAGCATGCTGCCGGACGGTTCCGACCGCCGCGCATTGACGACGCACAAGCAATGGGACGTGCGTAATGCTTCCTTGGGCGATGGCAAGATTGTGTATCAATTGGGCGCGGACCTGCAGGTGCTGGACCTGGCGGCAGGGACGGACTCATCGCCATTGCCGATCAGCCTCGTATCCGACTTCGACCAGCAGCGCGCGCGCCAGATCCGCTCGCCGCTGGACACCTTGAGCAATGTGCAGCTGTCCGGCAAGGATGAGCGCATCATCCTGACGGCTCGCGGACGCGTCAGCATCGCCGGCACGGGCAGCATGCGCCGCGTCGATATCGCCATTCCCGAAGGGGCGCGGGCGCGCGACGCCGTCTTTTCCAGCGACGAAAAATCCGTCTTCGCCATCGTCGACACGAGCGGAGAGAATGAAATCTGGAGGTACGCCGCCGATGGCTCGGGCAAGGGCGAGCAGCTGACGACGCAGGGAGATAACCACCGCTGGAAACTGTACCCGTCGCCGGACGGACGCTGGCTGGCCCACACGGACAAGAAGGGCCGCTTCTGGCTGCTGGACCTGGCGACCAGGGGCAACCAGTTGATCGACGACGCGGGCAAGGCGGGCGTGGACAAGCACGACGAAGTGCAATGGTCGCCCGACAGCCGCAACCTGGCCATCGTGCGTGTGGCCAGCAATGAGCAGCGCGAGCAGATCGGCCTGTACAACCTCGCGTCGAAACAGCTGCAGTTCGTCACCAGCGACCGCTATACGTCCGGTTCACCCGTGTTTTCGCCCGACGGGCGATGGTTGTACTTCATGTCGGCGCGCAATTTTCAGCTGGCCAATGGTTCGCCGTGGGGCGACCGCAACATGGGCCCCGTATTCGACAAGCGCATCGGCGTGTATGCGCTGGCGCTGCAGCCGGGCAACCGTTTCCCGTTCCAGCCCGACGATGAACTGAGCCGCCCTGGCGTCAAGCCGGCCGAGACGGACGATGAGAAGGCGGCCGAACTGGCGGCGGAAAAGGCACTGGAAAAGGCCGGCGGCAAGGGCGCAGTGAAAAAGGTAGCGGCTGCGCTGCCGGCCATCGTCAGCCAGGGCCTGGCCGAGCGCCTGTATGAAGTGCCGCTGGCGGCGGGCAATTACAGCGCGCTGGCCGCCGATGACAAGCGCCTGTATTTCCTCGAACGCGACAGCGGCGAGAACAAGTCCAGCCTGAAGACTTTGGCGATTGGCAATACCGGTTCCAAGCCGGAACTGCTGGTGGCCAACGTGCGTGAATTCGACCTGGCGCAGGATAAAAAGCATTTGTACTACCGCACGGCGGCAGCTACGGGACCGGGCGAGATGCTGGTGATCGAGGCGGGCGCCAAGCTGCCGTCCGACCTGTCGAAAGCCAAGGTCAAGGTTGACGACTGGACGTTTGTGTCGAATCCGCGCCTGGAATGGAAGCAGATGTTCAACGATGCCTGGCGCTTGCACCGCGACTTCCTGTACGACGCGAAGATGCGCGGCGTGAACTGGAAGGCGGCGCGCGACAAGTACGCGCCGCTGGTCGAGCGGGTCACGGACCGCGCCGAACTCAATGATTTACTCGGCATGATGGTGGCCGAAGTGGGCGCGCTGCATTCGCAGATCCGTCCCGGCGAATTGCGCCGCACCGAGCAGGAAGGCACGCCTGCGGGCTTGGGCGCCGTGCTGGCGCGGACAAGCGACGGTTATCGGGTCGAGCATGTCTACCGCAGCGAAGCGGAATTGCCCTCGGCGCGCGCGCCGCTGTCGCGCCCCGACGTGGATGTGAAGGCGGGCGACGTGATCACGGCCGTCAACGGCAAGGACGTGCTGGCCGCGCGCGATATCAGCGACCTGCTGCTGAACCAGGCCGACAAGCAGGTCTTGTTGCAGGTCAAACGGGGGAATGGCAAGGGCGCGCCGCGCGCCGTCATCGTCACGCCCGTCAACATGGCGAAACAGACGGCGCTGCGCTATGGCGACTGGGAATTGAGCCGCGCCGAGCAGGTGGCGGCCGCTTCGCAGGGGCGCATCGGCTACCTGCACCTGCGCGCCATGGGCCCGAATGACATCGCCTCGTTCGCGCGCGATTTTTACGCCAACATCAACCGCGAAGGTCTGATCATCGACGTGCGGCGCAATAACGGCGGCAATATCGACAGCTGGATCATTGAAAAACTGCTGCGCAAGGCCTGGGCCTACTGGGCGCCGCCGGGCGTGCAGCCATCGTCGAACATGCAGAACACCTTCCGCGGCCACCTGGTGGTGCTGGTCGATGAACTCACGTATTCGGATGGCGAGACCTTTGCCGCCGGCGTCAAGGCCCTGGGCCTGGCGCCGCTGGTGGGCAAGCGCACGGCCGGCGCCGGCGTCTGGCTCAGCGACAATACGCGCCTGGCGGATAACGGCATGGCGCGCGTGGCGGAAAACGGCCAGTTCGGCATCGATGGCCAGTGGCTGATCGAAGGCGTGGGCGTGGTGCCGGACGTGGAGGTGGAAAACCCGCCGCACGCCACCTTCAATGGCGCCGACCGCCAGCTGGAAGTGGCGCTCGACATGCTGGCGAAAAAGCTCAAGGAGCAGCCGCGCCCCGCATTCCAGGCGCAGCCGATCCCCGCGTTGAAATAGTCCTGCTACAGGCCGCAGGCGGCCTTGAACTGTTGCGCGCGGCGGCGCGAGACCTCGACCACGCTGCCGTCCAGCAGGTGCAGGTCGAGGCCATCGGCGCCGTTCGGTGACAGCTGCGCCACCTGCGCCAGGTTGACGATCTGGCGCCGGTTGGCGCGCAGGAACAGGGCGGGATCGAGTTTTTCTTCCAGCTGGTTCAGGGTGCGCAGCATCAGCGGACGCTGTTCGCCGAAATGCACGCGCGTGTAGTTGCCTTCCGATTCCAGCAGGCGGATATCGTCAAACGCCACAAACCAGCAGCGTTCCCCATCCTTGATGAAGACCTTGCGCGGCGCAGGCGGCGGCACGGCTTGCGCCCGTGCGCCGGCACGCGCCAGCGCCGTGGCCAGGCGCGCCGCCTGCACGGGTTTTTGCAGGTAGTCGAGGGCGCTGACCTCGAATGCCTGCAGCGCATACTGGTCGAAGGCCGTGCAAAAGATGACGTCGGGCGCATCGTCCAGCGCGGCCAGCAGGTCGAAGCCGGAGCCGCCCGGCATCTGCACGTCGAGCAGCAGCAGGTCGGGGCGCAGCTTGCCGATCTGCGTGATGGCGTCGGCCGCGCTGGCCGCCTCGCCCACGATTTCCACGGCACCTTGCTGCACATGCGGCGCCAGCAGGCGCCGCAGCTCGGCGCGCGCCAGGCGCTCGTCATCGACCAGCAGTATCTTGAGCGGCTGGCCGTTCATGCCAGCTCCGGCAAGTGGATGGTGGCGTATACCCAGCCGGCCTGTTCGCACAGTTCCAGGCTGGCGCGCTCGCCGCAGGCCAGCTGCAGGCGCTGGCGCGCATTGTGCAGGCCGATGCCGGTGGAGCCGGACGCGCTGCGCAGCCTGCCCGTGTTGGCGACCTCGATCTGCAGCGTATCCATGCCAGCGCCGCGCCGCGCCGCGATGCGGATGTCGCCGCCCTCGGCACTCGCTTCGACGCCATATTTGACGGCATTTTCCACCAGCGTTTGCAAGGCCATGGGCGGCACGCGCACGAGCTCCAGGCCGGGGGCGATGTCGAAGCTGACGCGCAGGCGTTCCTCGAAGCGACTCTGTTCGATGGCCAGGTAGGCGCGCACGGCCTCCAGTTCTGCCGCCAGCGGCACGGTGGCGTGCTGGCTGGACTGCAGCGCATGGCGCATTAGGTTGGCCAGCTGGTCGATCATGCGCGCGGCCGCTTCGCGGTCTTCGAAGATCAGCGCGCGCACGCTATTGAGGCTGTTGAAGAAAAAATGCGGATTGACTTGCGCCTGCAGGGCACGCAACTGGGCATCCTTGGCCAGCACTTCCAGGCGCAGCGCCTCGGCCTCGAAACGGCTGGCGCGGCGCAGCGACAGCGCGGTGAAGTAGAACACCGTCCAGGTCAGGAATACCCCGAACCAGAACAGCAGCGCGCCGGGCAGCCAGGCGATGCCGCGGATGGTGTCCGGCGGATACATGACGTGGAAGGCGGCCGTCACGCTGGCCGTCTGGATGGCGGCCAGCACGATCAGCGACGGCACGATGCGCTGCCAGCGCAAGCCGTTCGCCGCCCAGCCGCGCCGGCGCAGGACGCCATGCCACAGGTGCGACAGCAGCAGCCCGCCCAGCGAGCCCCAGCTGGCAATCGTCACGACGATGCGCAGCTGCGTGGAGCCGCCATACACGCTGTTGAACAGGGTGAGCGCGCCCCAGCCGGCCAGCTGGAAGGTCCAGTACCAGTTGATCCTGGCCAGCAGCGGCGGCCGATGCAAGGGTGCGTTCATCGCCTAGTCCAGGAACTGTTCGATGCGCGCCTGCATCCAGTCCGGCTGGTCGTACATGATGAAGTGGCGCGCCGTGTCGGCCAGCGCGACTTTTACGCCGGGCAGCTGGGCATACTGCTGCTGGAAGGTCGCTTCGATGGCGGCGCGCGGCGCATAGTCCTTGTAGGCGATCCAGGTACCCAGCACCAGGGTTGGCGATTTTATTTTCGCCACGTCCTGGCGCAGGTCGCTGGCCACCAGGGTGCCCATGGCCTTGATCACCGTCTCGCGGTCCGAGCGCTGGCCCCAGCCGATGATGCGCTCCACGTCGGCCGGCGCGCTGGCCATGCTGCTTACCGTGCGGCGCTGGCTGGCGGCGTAGGTGGTCCCATCCTGCGCGCGCATGGCCGATTGCATCTGCGCGGCCATGGCTTGCAGCTGCGGCGGCGTGATGGAGGGCAGCTGCGTCGCGCCCAGCGCCGGCAGCGAGTCGACGATCACCAGCTTGCCCGTTTGGTCAGGATGGTCGATGGCCATTTTCAACGCCAGGAAGCCGCCCAGGCTATGCCCGATGATGGCCGGCTGGCCCAGTTTTTGGGTGCCGATGTAGTCGGCCAGTTGTTGCTCGGCCTGCGCCAGCAAGTCGCCCTCGATGGGCGCCACGCCGGCAAAGCCGGCCAGTGTCAGCACGTGGCATTGGCGTGCGGCTTGCGGGCCGCACAGGCGCGCCACCGTGCCTTGCCAGACTTCGCCGGAAGACGCCAGGCCGGGAATCAGGACCAGGGGACGGCCTTGTCCTGTGACCTCGACCTTGAATGCCGTGGGCGCGGCGGCCTGGCTGGCGCCTGCCAGCAGCGCCGTACTGAGCAAGATCAATGTTTGCAGTGTTTGTTTCATGGGGTACTCCTCCTTGACGACCATGCTAGCGGCGCCGGGAGCGCGCGGCCAGCGCTGCGGGATGAGCGGCGCCAAGGCGGGATGAGTGGTTCAGATCCACGCATCCTGATCCTGGCAGTGCTCCGGGAGGTAGGTCAGGTACTGCACCATGCGCGGCGCCGGGCCGCGGTTGGGCGTGGCGCAATGGGGCAGGGCCTGGTGCCAGATGATGAAATCGCCGGCCATGCCTTCGACGGGCACGGGCCGCAAGTCCTCGACGGCCCATTCGCGCGGCTGGCGGCCCGGCGGTACTTGCCGCAGCCAGCCGGCCATGTGGTGCTGGAAGCCGGGCACGCAGTGAAAGGCGCCGTGCTGCGCCGGACAGTCGCTCAGGTACAGCATGCCTTGCAGCTTGAAGGGAACCGGCTGTTGCAGGCTGACGTCCCAGTGCAGGGCGCTGCCAAGGAAACGGTGCTGCGGCGTTTCCGGCGGATTGAAGCTCACCTTGTCGATGCTGGCGTAGATGCCGGTGCCGGCGCCGATGCCGGTGTCATATAGCTGCTGACAGGCGTGGCGTATGTGCGCGCAGTGGCGGTTTTCCTCGAGGGCCGGATGGTCGGAAAACTGCAGCATCAGGCCCCGCTTGCCCGGGTGCGGCCGGTACCACGATGCCATATCATCGGGGCTGGCGCCCAGGTATTCCCATATCGCCGTTTGTGCGGCGAGGCACTGCGCGCGCGGTACGGCGCCGCGCAGCACCAGGTAGCCGTGCTCCTCGAAATGGCGCAGTTCGGCGGCCGACAGCACGTCCTGATGCGCGCTGGCGGCGTGCGCCGGGCGGACGCGCGTGCGGCCAGCCAGCCACGCCTGGAAGGCTTCCAGCGTAGGGCGTTGCTGGAACAGGAACTGCATGGCGTCTTCCATGGAAATGCCGCGCGCATACAGCGCCTTGATGTCCCGGTGGTCGTGCGCCAGTCCCTGGCTGCCGGCCGCGCCGCCATGTCTCGTGCAGCGTTGCCATAATTCGTGCAAGTGAGGCCAGTCGTCCATGGTGTCTTTTGTCTGGTTGAAGAAATCAGCCGGTGCGCAGGCGGCGCCACAGGGTGGTGCGGCTGATGCCGAGGTAGTGGGCGGCGGCGTCGCGGCGTCCGCCAAAGCGCGCCAGCACGGCGCTGGCGCTTTCGTCTTCCGGGCGCGGCGCGATGGCGGCGGCCGGCGACGGCAGCGGCGCCGGCGTGCCGGCAGCATTGGCCAGTTCCGGCGCCACGCCCAGCACGAAGGCGGGCGTCAGCGCCTGCAGCGGTTCGGCGGCCAGGAACAGGGCCAGGCGCTCGGCCAGGTTGCGCAGTTCGCGCACGTTGCCGGGCCAGTCGTAGCGGCGCAGCAGCGGCGCGCAAGCCTGGATTTCCGCATGCAGGTTGGGGTGCGGACGGGCGCCCAGCGCGGCCAGCGCGTTTTTCAGCGACCACTCGGCCAGGCCGGGAATGTCGCTGGCGCGTTCGCGCAAGGCGGGCAAATGCAGGCGCAGCACGGCCAGGCGGTAGAACAGGTCGGCGCGGAAGCGTCCTTCGCGGATGCGCTGTTCCAGGTCGCAATGCGTGGCGCTGATGATGCGCACATTGATGGCGATGGGCCGCGTGCCGCCCACGCGCACCACTTCGCGCTCTTCCAGCACGCGCAGCAATCGCGTTTGCAGGGCCAGCGGCATTTCGCCGATTTCGTCGAGGAACAGGGTACCGTGGTTGGCCGCCTCGAACAGGCCCGCATGGCCGCCCCTGCGGGCGCCCGTGAAGGCCCCATCCTCGTGGCCGAACAGTTCCGATTCCAGCAGAGATTCGGCGATGGCGCCGCAGTTGATGGCGATGAAGGGGCGGTTCGCGCCCAGG
This sequence comes from Janthinobacterium lividum, assembly GCF_034424625.1. NCBI lineage: Bacteria > Pseudomonadati > Pseudomonadota > Betaproteobacteria > Burkholderiales > Oxalobacteraceae > Janthinobacterium > Janthinobacterium lividum. The sequence goes on from NZ_CP139976.1 coordinate 1,904,339, forward strand.
CTGCGCGGGCTTTCGCGATGGATCGCCTGCGCCACCAGTTCCTTGCCGCTGCCCGTTTCTCCCTGGATCAGCACCGTTGCCGGCGAGCGCGCATACAGCACCACCGACTGGCGCAGCGCTTCCATCGCTTCCGACTCGCCGCGCAGATCGTGCAGGCCGTGCCGCGCGCGCAGGGTGTCGGCCACTACCGTGCGGCGTCCGCGGTTCGATTCGATCTGGGTCAGGCGCGCCAGTTCCAGCGCATCGTCGAAGGCGCGCCGGATGGCCGTGGCCGAATACACGAAGACGGCGGCCAGTCCCGCTTCTTCGGCCAGGTCGGTGACGAGGCCCGCGCCGACGACGGCTTTGACCCCGGCCGCCTTCAGTTCATTGATCTGCGCGCGCGCGTCTTCCTCGGTGGCATAGGTGCGCTGAAAGATCTGGAAGCCGAAGGTGGCGGCAAATTCCGCCAGTTCCGGCATCGGGTCCTGGTAGGTGACGACGCCGATGTGCGGCGAGATGCGCCGCGCGCGCGCCAGCGCCTGCATCACGTCGTAGCCGCTGGCCTTGGCGATGATGACGGGTACCGACAGCCTGCCTTTCAGGTAGGCGCCGTTCGAACCGGCCGCGATGACGGCATCGCAGCGCTCCGTGGCCATGCGTTCGCGGATGTGGCGCACGGCGTCGTCGAAGCCCAGGTTGATCGGTTCGATCGTCGCCAGGTCGTCGTATTCGAGCGTGATGTCGCGGAACAGGTCGAACAGGCGCGAGACGGAGACGGTCCAGATGACGGGTTTGTCGCGATGGTCGAGCGGAGGTTGGGGAGGGCGGCGCATGCTTTATTCTAAACGATTTGTTTCATTTTTCAGCCATGCAACGGCGTTGCAACGGGCGTGTTGCAAGTGGTCTGTGGTGTTTCAGATATTGCCAATAAGGAATATGAAAAAACCCCGGGAAACTGGTTTATGATCTAGCAGCACCATGATGCTTGGAAGAATATTTGCCCAGGCGCATGTTTATCTTGTCTTTAACCATCCCATGGTGTCCATGAACCGCGTACCGACCAGTCCCGATTTCATCGCCGATGCCTTGCAACTGATCGCCTTGCCGGCCTGCGCCTGCGATGCCTGCGGCATGGTGGTGGCCGCGAATGGCGCCTTGCAGGCCCTGCTGGGTCGGGATATGACGGGCCGGCTGCTGGCCGACTGCTTTACGGACGCTTACCGCGCGTCGAGCACCAGCATGCTGCGCGGTACGCTTGGCGCGGCCGGGCGCGAGCGGCACTGGGACAGCAGCCTGGAAGGGGAGGCGGGCGCCATCGCCGTGCAGGTCTGGTCGCGGCCCCTGCTGGTGGACGATGGCTTGCCCGGTGCGACCCTCGTGTTTGCCGACATCAGCGTGCAGCAGCGCGACCAGCAAGCCTTGCGCAAGACCTTGCTCGAGCAGCAGGCGATCCTGGAAAGCGCGGCCGTCGGCATCGTCTTTTCCAAGGGCGGCTTCATCGAGGAGTGCAATATCCGCGCCGCCGAGATGCTCGGCTACGCGCGCCACCAGCTGACGGGCATGCCGGGCGCGGTGCTGTACCGCTCCGCCGAGCATTGCCGCGCCCTGGGGCTGGAAGCGGCGCCGCTGCTGTCGAAGGGCAAGCCCTACCGCACGGAACTGGAATTGCGGCGCCAGGATGGCACCCTGTTCTGGAGCCGCCTGCACGGGCGCGCCGTCGATCCCCTCAATACGCATGACGGCACGGTCTGGATCATCGAAGACATCAGCGACCACCGGCGCGATGAAGACCAGCTGCGGCGCGCCATGCTGGAAATGCAGGCCGTGATGGATAACGCGCCCTTGGCCATCGGTTTTCAGCGCGACAAGGGCGTGCTGCGCTACAACCGGCGTTTCGCCGAATGCTTCGGTTTTGACGGCGACAGCGGCGTGGGCCTGGCCGTCGCCGACCTGTATCCGTCGCGCGCGGCGTATGACAATGTCGTGCGCCAGGCCGCACCGCTGCTGCGGCGCGGCCTGCCGTTCCAGGGCGAGATGGAGATGCGCCGCCGCGACGGCTCCACGTTCTGGGCCCTGGCGTATGGCTATGTGCTGAATCCCGAGAGCCAGTCCGACCGCGCGCTGCGCGACACGATCTGGCTGTTCGACGACCGCAGCGCGCAGAAGGCGGCCGAGGAGGCGACGCGCCAGCTGATGCTCGAGCAGCAGGCTATCCTCGACAATGCCTCCGTCGGCATCCTGTTTTCCCGTTCGCGCCTGATCCTGCGCTGCAATCCCCGTTTCGCCGAAATGTTCGGCTACGCGCAGGAGGAGATGACGGGCCTGCCCGCCGCCGAACTGTTTCCGTCGCCCGCCGCCTACGAGGAGTTTGGCGTACAGGCCACGCCGCTGCTGGGACAGGGCTTGCCATACGAGCAGGATGAATCGCTGTTCCGCCGCCGCGACGGCAGCCTGTTCTGGTGCCGCATCCGCGCCAAGGCCGTCGACCAGACGCACAGCGAGCAGGGCGCCATCTGGATACTGGAAGACATCACGGCCAGCCGCCAGACGCAGATGGAAGTGGCGGCCATCATGACGAATGCCTCGGTGAGCATCCTGTATACCAAGAACCGCCTGATCACGCGCTATAACCTGGGCTTTGCCGCGATGTTCGGCTATAGCGGCGACGAGGCGCTGGGCTTGCCCGGGCGCGCGCTGTACGTGTCGCAGCAATCGTACGAGCTGCTGGGCGCGGCGGCCTTCCCCTTCCTGTCGGTGGCCAAGCCCTTCCAGACGGAAGTGGAAATGATGCGCCGCGACGGCAGCACCTTGTGGGCGCAGCTGATCGCCTATGTCGTCAATCCGGACGATCCCGCCGCCGGCACCATCTGGATCATCGAGGACCGCACGGAAGCCAAGCGCGCCGAAGAATCCCTGCGCAACGCGCTGCTGGAAAACCAGGCCATCCTGGACAGCGCCGTGCTGGGCATCTCGGTGATAGAGGGCGGCTACAATTTGCGTGCCAACAGCAAGATGGAAGAGCTGTTCGGCTATGGACCCGGTGAAATAAACGGCCTGTCGGTGCAGGCCCTGTATCCGGACATGGCCGCGTGGAAGGTGGCGCGCGGCGAGACGGCGCGCGATTTCGATGCGGGACGCGTGCACATGTCGGAATACCAGCTGGTGCGCAAGGATGGCAGCCGCTTCTGGGCGCGCCTGTCCGGCCGGCCGTTCGACCTGGCGCATGCGCATGGCCGTTCCGTGTGGCTGGTCGACGACGTGACGGCGCGCCGCGAGGCGGCCGAGGCGGTGCGCCGCGCGCGCGACGAGCTGGAATTGCGCGTGCAGGAACGCACGGCCGAACTGGCCGGCGCCAACCTGCTGTTGCAGGGCGAGATCGTCGAGCGGCGCCAGGCCGAGGCGCGGGTGCACCACATGGCCTATCACGACAACCTGACAGGCTTGCCGAACCGCGCGTTGCTGTCGGACCGGCTGGAACGGGCCATGCTGGCCTCGCAGCGTTCCGGGCGCAAGCTGGCCGTGATGTTCATCGACCTTGACCGCTTCAAGACCATCAACGATTCGCTGGGCCACATGACGGGCGACTTGCTGCTCAAGGAAGTGGCCGCCCGGCTGTGTGGCGCCGTGCGCGCCAGCGACACGGTGGCGCGCCTGGGCGGCGACGAATTCGTCGTGCTGGTGCCGGGCATCCGCGGCAGTGACGAGGCGGCGCGCGTGGCCGAGAAGATCATCGAAGCGCTGACACCCGCCTTTCCGCTCGACGGCCATGTGCTGCACGTGACGCCGTCGATCGGCATCTGCGTGTATCCGGACGATGGCGGCGACGTCGACGCCCTGATGCGCCATGCCGATGCGGCCATGTACCACGCCAAGGGCAACGGCCGCAATAACTACCAGTTCTTCACGCAGATGATGAACCAGGCGGCGGCCTTGCACTTCGACCTGGAAAGCAGCCTGCGCACGGCGCTGGCGCTGCAGCAGTTCGAACTGTTTTACCAGCCCGTCATCGATATCGCCACGCGCCGGCTGCACGGCATGGAAGTGCTGCTGCGCTGGCGCCGCCCGGGCCACGGCCTGGTGCTGCCGGACCGCTTCATTCCCATCATGGAGGAAAACGGCCTGATCGTGCCGGTGGGCGAATGGGTAATGCGCCAGGCCTGCGAGCAAAGCATGGCCTGGCAGCGCCAGGGCTTGCAGCCGGTGCCCTTGGCGGTGAATCTGTCGCCGCGCCAGTTTATGCACAAGGGCCTGGTGGCGGCGATTGGCGCCGTGGTGCGGGAAACGGGCATCGACCCGGCGCTGCTGGAATTCGAGATCACCGAGACGGCGCTGATGCAGCACGGCGAGCATACGCTGGAGATTTTGCGCCAGATCAATGGCATGGGCTTGCGCCTGTCGATCGATGATTTCGGCACCGGCTATTCCAGCCTGGCCTACCTGAAGCGGTTCCCCGTGAAGAAGGTCAAGATCGACCGCGCCTTCATCAAGGACCTGGAGCACAGCGGGGAAGACCGCGCCATCGTGGCGGCCATCATCGCGCTGGCCGACAGCCTGCAATTGTCGGCCGTGGCCGAGGGCGTGGAGACGGAAGAGCAGTTCGCCCTGCTGCAGGCGAACGGCTGCCGCTATGCGCAGGGCTATCTGTTTTCCGCGCCAGTGCCTGCCGTGAACGCGCAGGCCTTGCTGGAGCGGATAGCCGTTAGCTAGTCAATCGTCGCCACGACTGGCGCATGGTCGGACGGCTGTTCCCACTTGCGCGGTACGCGGTCGATGACGCACGCCGTGCAGCGGGCGGCGAGGGCGGGCGAGAGCAGGATGTGGTCGATGCGCAGGCCCTTGTTCAGGCGGAAGCCCAGCTGGCGGTAATCCCACCAGCTGAACGATTTGTCCGCCTGCTCGAACAGGCGGAAAGCATCCGTCAGGCCGATGTCGAACAGGCGCTGCAGGGCGGCGCGTTCCTTGTCCGACACCAGTACCTGGCCTTCCCAGGCGACAGGGTCATGCACGTCGCGGTCGTCGGGCGCGATATTGTAGTCGCCGACGACGGCCAGTTGCGGGTGCTGCTGCGCTTCTTCGGCCAGCCAGTCGTGCAGGGCGGCCAGCCAGCCCAGCTTGTATTCGTACTTGTCCGAGTCGACGCTCTGGCCGTTCGGCACGTAGGCGCAGACGACGCGCACGCCACCGATGGTGGCGGCCAGGATGCGCTGCTGCGCGTCTTCATAGCGCGGGTTGTTCTTCACCACGTCGGTGATCGGCAGCTTCGACAGGATGGCCACGCCGTTATACGTTTTCTGGCCGCTGAAGACCACCTGGTAGCCGGCCGCCTCGATCTCGGCGACGGGGAACTTGTCGTCCGTCAGTTTGGTCTCTTGCAGGCAGAGTATGTCGACCGGGTTGTCTGTCAGCCACTGCAGCACTTGCGGCAGGCGCACTTTGAGCGAGTTGACGTTCCAGGTGGCGAGTTTCATGGGAAAAATCCTTGCTTGAATGGGTATCGTTAGGCGCGAATCTTACCGCATGCGTGTCGATGACGTCTTGCGCCGCTTGCCGGGTAGGAGCTTTATTTGCTGGCAGGGAAAAAGAGTACAAATAAAGTATTTATACTTAACCAATCGTGGCGCATGAATATTATGTTTTTGTGTATCATTGATCAACCCCTATGTTTGATTTGGCATAAGTGGCTGGCGTGGCAGGATGCGTCTCGCTGATTAACGCGACAAAGGTGTAAAGTTTCTCGCTAAAACGCGATAAAAACTACTAAAATGGCACCGTGTAACAACTGTGTCACACAGCTTTGTTACGGCCAAGTTGGCAACCAGACAGGAAGCAGTTGTAATTAGTTGTAATTGCTATTCCGATTACATGACCACTGTGCCGGGGACGGAGTGTCAATTCCGTCCCTGGCGCCGCCAGACTTGTTATATAAATTGCAGTACTATATCTATGAGACTGTTTTGCGACATCAATAGATGGTACTATTTTGAAATGTTGCAGTTTTAATAGTGAGACTTGCGCGTAGCATTTGCAAAGGAAGAAAATGCGAACTGCATTTGAAGCGTGGGCGCAGCGTGACGGCCACATTGTGCGGCGAAGAGAAGACAAACCGGATGAGTACCTGATTTTCGAGACCCAGCGCCGCTGGGTTATCTGGCAGGCTGCTCTGACGCATGGCAAGACGGCTGCCAAGCCGCGCGTGAGCGCTGCCGAAAAGGCGGCGAAAGCCCAGCGCGCGCTGGAAATGTCTTCCGATGAAGCGACCGTGCGCAACAAGGTGCTCAATGAAGTGCTCGACGCCTTCAGCGGCGCCGATGGCGCGGCCGGCATGGAAGGCATACTGAAAGTGATCCAGGGCCTGAAGCAGAAGCAGAAGGCACTGGCCGACGACAAGAGCGAAGATTCAACGGCTTGAGGGGACGGCGATGCGTTATCGGCACTACAAGGGCGGCATTTACGAACTGGTGTGCGAAGCCACGCTGGAAGCGGATCTGACGCCGATGATCGTCTATCGCGCCGCCGACGGTTCCATCTGGACCCGGCCGAAGGACGTATTCTTTCAACTGATCGAAGTCGAAGGCGTCATGGTCCAGCGTTTCGCTCCCATCAACTGATGGCCGCCTGCGTGCGTGCCCAGGATACTTTCATGCGTAAATTGCTGCCTGCCGCTTTGGTGCTGGGCTTTGCCTGCGCCGCGGCGCACGCCGAAACCATCGGTTCGGTCGACACGGTGTTCAAACTGATCGGCCCTGACCACAAGATCGTCGTCGAAGCGTATGACGACCCGCGCGTCGCTGGCGTCAGCTGCTATCTGTCGCGCGCCAAGACGGGCGGCATCAAGGGCGCCGTCGGCCTGGCCGAAGACAAGGCCGATGCGGCCGTGGCGTGCCGCCAGGTGGGGCCGCTGCAATTCAAGGGCAAGCTGCCACGCCAGGAAGAAGTGTTTACCGAGCGAGCCTCGATCTTCTTCAAGCATGTGCGCGTCGTGCGCATGGTCGACAGCAAGCGCAATGCGCTGGTCTACCTCGTGTATTCCGACCGCCTGATCGATGGCAGTCCGAAAAACAGCGTCACCGCCGTCGCCGTGCCCGGCGACCAGCCGATTCCCGTCCGTTAAGCGAGTTTCCCATGCGCGTGCCGCTGTCTGTCCCCTTTGCCGCCGGGACGCTGCTGTTTGGCCTGGGCGGCTGCGCCACCCTGACTGGCAACACTGAGCAGATGGTGTTGGTGCAAACCATCCAGGACAACCGCGAACTGACGGGCGCCGGCTGCATCCTCAGCAACGACGTGGGCAAGTGGTTCGTCACCACGCCCGGGCGCATCACCATCCGCAAGAGCCAGGAACCGTTGAAGGTCGACTGCCGCAAGCACGGTTCGCCCGCCATCGCGACGGACGACCATATCGACCCCAAGCTCAATGGCAGCGTCTGGGGCAATGTCATCCTGACCCTGGGCGTCGGCTATTTCGTCGACCGCAACACGGGCGCCGGCTTTGACTACCCATCGATCCTGACCATCGTCATGCAGGACCCCGCGCGCCTGGCGCCGCCGCCCGCGCCCGTCGCCGCGAAGCCGCAGCCGGCCGCCGTGCCGGAAACGGTGGTGCAGCCGAAGGTGGCGCCGTCGCCCTTGCCCAATCCCGTCGTCTACTGATTCAACTGCACATAAAAAAGCCGCCAGGGTCAGTGATCGTGGCGGCTGTCTTCTTGCGTAACGACGCCTGACAAAACCGTAGCGAGCGGGAGCTAGTGGTGGCCGAGAAGCGCAGCTGTACTTTATGTACAGCGAGCATCGCCGGCCGCCAATAGCCCCGCGCAGTAGGTGTGGTCTGGCGTTCTCTTACACGCGGTTGATCAGGAACGTCGTCAGCAGTGGGACTGGACGGCCGGTCGCGCCTTTTGCGCCGCCCGATTTCCATGCCGTGCCGGCGATGTCCAGATGCGCCCAGGTGTACTTCTTGGTGAAGTTTTCCAGGAAGGCCGCTGCCGTCACCGAACCGCCGCCTGGCGTGCCGATGTTGGCCAGGTCGGCGAAGTTCGACTTCAGCTGCTCGTTGTACGCCTCTTCGATCGGCATGCGCCATGCCGTGTCGCTCGACTGTTTGCCCGCTGCCAGCAATTCATTGGCCAGCTGGTCATGCGCCGCATCGCTGCGCGTAAACAGGCCGCTGTTGTGGTGGCCCAGGGCCACGACGCAAGCGCCCGTCAGGGTGGCGATATCGACCACGGCTGCCGGCTTGAAGCGTTCGGCGTAGGTCAGCGCGTCGCACAGCACCAGACGGCCTTCGGCGTCCGTGTTCAGCACTTCGATGGTCAGGCCGTTCATGGAAGTGACGATGTCGCCCGGCTTGGTGGCACGGCCCGACGGCATGTTTTCGCACGCGGCGATGATGCCGATGACGTTCAGCTTCAGGTTCATTTCGCCGATGGCGCGGAAGGTGCCCAGGACGGAGGCGGCGCCGCACATGTCGTACTTCATTTCATCCATGCCAGGACCGGCCTTGATCGAAATGCCGCCCGTGTCGAAGGTGATACCTTTGCCGACCAGGACGACTGGCGCATCCTTGGCCTTGCCGCCCATGTGTTTCAGGACGATGAACTTCGGCGGCTGCTCGCTGCCGTTGGTGACGGACAGGAAGCTGCCCATTTTCAGCGCTTCGAGCTGTTTGCGGTCCAGCACTTCGACTTCGAACTTGTAATCCTTGGCCAGCTGCTTGGCCGTGTTGGCCAGGTAGGTCGGATTGGCGATGTTTGCCGGCAGGTCGCCCAGGTTGCGCGTCAGGTCGGAACCGTTGGCGATGGCGATGGCTTGCGCCAGCGCGCCGCGCGTGGCGGCCGTTGCAGGAGCAGCCAGGACGATCTTGCGCACGCCTGCTGGCGCCGGATCTTTTTTGCTTTTTTGCGAGTCGCAGCGGTATTGGCTGTCATGTGCGGCTTGCACCACGCAACGGATTGCCCAATTTACGTCGCGCTCTTTCACTTCAGCCAGCGGTAATGCGATAATGGCGTCCGCAGCGCCCAGCGAGCCGAAGGCCTTCAGTGCGGCTTGTACGCCGGTCGTGAAGCTTTTTTCGCTGACAGTGTCATCGCTGCCCATGCCTACCAGCAGAACACGTTCGGCGGCGACGCCATCGACTGCGCGCAGCAGCAAGGTGCTGCCAGGCTTGCCGCTGATGTCGCCGGACTTCAGCGCAGCCGAAATCGCACCCTTGCTGTCCAGCGATTTTGCCGCTGGCGACAGTTTTTTGTTTTCGAATACCGCAACCGCGATGCATCCGCTTTTGGCCGTGCCGAGGGTGCTCTTGGTATCGAATGCTTTTATGCTAAAGTCCATTTGGTTCTCCGTTTTCATTTACTAGTAACGTGTTACTCAACTAACTGATCCGAATTATAAACTCCGAATGATCTTTCAACGCGCCCTTCGACGTGAATTGGCTAGTGCCGCCGGGGCCACCTTCACAGTTTTGTTCAGCATCCTGCTCACCTGGATGCTGATCGGTATTCTCGGCAAGGCGGCGGGCGGCAAGATTGCGTCGTCCGACGTCATGTCGCTGATGGTTTTTTCCGCCCTGATGCAGCTGCCCACCATCATCATCCTCACCGGATTCATTTCGGTGCTGATGGTCGTCACCCGCAGCTACAAGGAGTCGGAGATGGTGGTGTGGTTCGCCTCCGGCCTGAGCCTGTCGCGCTGGATCTGGCCCGTGCTCAGCTTCGGCCTGCCGCTGGTGCTGGCCACCGGCATCCTGAGCCTGTACGCCACGCCGTGGGCGCAAAAGAAAAGCGATGAATATGTGGCGCGCTTTGAAAAGCGCGAAGACCTGCAGAAAGTCACGCCGGGCCAGTTCCGCGAATCGGCCGGCAGCAACCGCATCTTCTTCGTCGAGGGCGTCAGCGGCGAGAAGACGGTGGTGCAAAACGTCTTCGTCAATACCGTCGATGAAAAAGGCAGCGCCGTCGTCGTCGTCGCCAAGGAAGGCGTGATCAATACCGACGCCAAGGGTGAACGCTTCCTGGTGCTCAAGAGCGGCCGCCGCTACCAGGGCGTGCCGACGCAGGCGGACTTCCAGACCATGGAGTTCGAACAGTACATCATGCGCATCGAGAGCAAGCAGCAGGAACTGGGCGCGGAACTGGGCGTGCGCGCCATGAGCACCATGGCGCTCATCGCCGATCCGAATCCGTATACCATGGCCGAATTGCTGTGGCGGGTCAGCGCGCCTCTGATCGGCCTGATGCTGATCCTGCTGGCCATTCCGCTGGGCTTTGTCAATCCGCGTGCCGGCAGTTCGACCAACCTGATCATCGCCCTGCTGATTTTCTTTACGTACAGCAACCTGATCAAGGTCATCGAAGCGAGCGTGAAGCAGGGCCGCCTGACCTTTGGCCTGGCCTGGTGGCCGCTGCACCTGCTGGCGGCGCTGGCCGTGGTGGCGCTGTTTGCGTGGCGCCTGAATGTGAACCACCGCTATCATCCGCTGGTCCTGCTGGCGGCTTTCAAGCGCGCGCGCCGCGCCGGCAATACAAGTAAAGCGGCATCGAAATGAAGATTTTACAGCGCTATTTTGCGGTCTCAATATTCCAGGCGGTGCTGTTCGTGCTGCTGGCCTTCCTGGCACTGCAAGCCTTCATCGACCTGACGGGCGAGCTGCCCAAGGTGGGCCGCAACGGCTACACCATCCAGTATGCCTTCCTGTACGTGCTGGTGCTGGTGCCGGGGCACGTGTACGAGGTGATGCCGATCGCGGCGCTGATCGGCACCATCTACACGATGGCGCAGTTTGCCGCCAGCTCCGAATTTACCATCATGCGCGCATCGAGCATGTCGACGGCGATGGCGGCCGGTTTCCTGTTCCGCATCGGTATCGTCTTCGTCGTCATCACCTTCATCTTCGGCGAGTTGATCACGCCGCGCACGGAACCGCTGGCCGAACGCCTCAAGCTGACCTCGCGCGGCGCGGCCGTGTCGAGCGAATTTCGCTCGGGCCTGTGGACCAAGGACATGGTCAAGAGCGATGGCCTGACGGGCACCGTCACCGGTTCGCGCTTTTTCAATGTCGGCGAAGCGCGTCCGGACGGCCAGCTGAAAAACGTCAAGCTGTATGAATTCGACACCGATATGCGTTTGCGCACCCTGACCGTGGCCAAGGGTGCGACGTATCGGGGCAATAATATCTGGCGCCTGACCGATGTGACGGAAACCTCGTTCTCGAACAGCGCGGCCACGTCGCCCGGCTTCGAGCCGAAGCTGTCGAACTACTATGGGCAGGAAACGAGCCTGGTGCACACGGTGCAAAGCGCCAGCAAGGACATGACGTCGGAAGTGACGCCGAAGATCCTGACGGTGTCGGCTTCCGATCCCGAGCGCATGTCGGCCAGCGAACTGGCCGTGTACACGCGCCACCTGGCCGAGAACAAGCAGGAAACCGAGCGTTTCCGCATCGCCTTCTGGAAAAAGCTGATCGATCCGCTGGCCATTTTCGTGTTGATGGCGCTGGCGCTGCCGTTCGCCTATATGCATACGCGCAGCGGCGGCATCAGCCTGAAGATCTTCATCGGCATCATGATCGGCGTGAGCTTCATGCTGGTCAACACCCTGTTCTCGCATCTGGGGCTGCTCAGCACCTGGCCGGCCTTCCTGACGGCGGTGGCGCCGAGCGCGCTGTATCTGCTGCTGGCGCTGGGCGCCCTGTGGTGGGTGGAGCGGCACTGATGGAGACGAACGCGGAACAGGCGCTGATCCTGTTTGCCCATGGCGCGCGCGCCGCATCGTGGGCCGCGCCCTTCGAGCGCCTGCGCGACCTGACCCAGGCGCGCATGCCTGGCACCGGCGTGCACCTGGCTTTCCTTGAACTGATGACGCCACGCCTGCCCGAGCTGGTGCAAAGCCTGCTGGCCAAGCTGCCCGCCGGCGCCACCCTGGACGTCACCGTGGTGCCCGTGTTCCTGGGGCAGGGCGGGCATGTGCTGCGCGACTTGCCGCTATTGCTGGAAGAATTGCGCCAGCGGCATCCGGCACTGCGCCTGAAGGTGGTCGAGGCGGTCGGCGAGAACGCCAGCGTGCTCGCCGCCATCGCCGATTATTGCGTGGCGGCGCCAGGCTCCAGCACTCTCCCTTGAGCGGCATCGACATCGTCTACCTGTGGGTCGACGGCACCGACCCCGCCTGGCGCGCGCGCTGGCAGCACGCGTATGCCGCCTGGGCGCGGGCGCATCCCGGCCAGCTGGCCTTGCACGGCAACGTGGCGGGGCGCTACCGCGACAACGGCGAGCTGCGCTACAACCTGCGCGCGCTCGAGCGCTTCTTCCCCGGCCACGGCCATATCTACCTGCTGACGGACCGGCAAGTGCCGGAGTGGCTGCGTGCCTCACCGCGCCTGACGGTGATCGACCATGCGAGCCTGATGCCCGGCGCCGCCTTGCCCGTGTTCGATTCCGGCCATATCGAATCGTATCTGCACCATATTCCGGGCCTGTCCGAGCGCTTCCTGTATCTGAACGACGACGTATTTTTTGGCGCGCCGTTCGAGCCCGCATTCTGGTTTGGGGAGGAAGGGGACGGGCGTTTGAGTGTTTTCACGGAGAGTGCGCTGCACGAAGACATGCAGGGCTTGCGCGCCGACGTGGCGGCCCCTGTCAATTGCGCCACCTTGTCGCGGCAATGGCTGTCGGCGCAGTATGCAGCTTACCAGCATGAACCGCGCCTGTATGCGCACGCGCCGCGGCCCATGCTGAAAAGCGCGCTGCATGCACTGGAAGGGCTGGCGCCGGCCATGTTTGCCGGCGTGCGCGCGACGGTGTTTCGCTCGTGGCAGGTGCCGGCGTTGCTGCCCGACCTGGTGCCGCGCTGGATGGTGCATCAGGGGATTGCGCGGTCGCGCATGCTCGACCCGCTGCATATCGCCAGCGGCGATGTGGCGGCGCCGCAGCAGCTTGAGGAGCTGGCGGCGCGTTTTGGCAGCTTGCCGTTTTTCTGTATCAACGATACCTGCGACGAGGCCGAGGATGATGACCCGCGCCTGCTGCGCGTGGCCGCGACCTTGCAGCGGCTGCTGCCGCTGCCATCTTCATTTGAAGGCGCTTAAGCCGATTTCTTCTTTGGTGCCAGGCTGATGCGGGCGGCGGCCGAACTGTCGGACAGCGAAGCGAGGAACAGCAGCAGATAGGCGCCCAGTTCGAAGACTTCCTCGCCCAGCAGCGCGTAGGCGTCCGGCATGCCATGGAAGACCTTCTTGTCGAAGGGCCAGCCGGCGACCATCAGCAAGCCGCCGATGGCCGTCAGGATGGTGATGCGCATGCTGAAAATCAGGCCGGCATGGGCAAACACCTTGCGGGCACGCGGCGCGAAAAAGATCAGGATGCGTATCAGGATCAGCAATTCCAGCACGCGCAGGGCTTTTTCCAGCTGGGCCCAGACGGGCGCCGTGCCGAACTGGTCGATATCGAGTTCGCGCAGCAGGAAGCCGAACAGCAGGGCGCACAAGCCTGCATGCATGAGGAAGCGCAGCGACTGGCGGTCAGTCTCTTGCCAGGCGCGCACGCCGTGCACGGTGCAGGCCAGGGCCAGGAACAGCGCTTGCAGCCATTCCAGCAAATGGTTTTCGTCGTCGATATTCGGGAACACCGTCCACAGGGCGATGGAGGCGAGCATGCTTAACAGCACAGCACTGGCGACGCCGACATTGCTGCGGCTGAGCGAAGTCAGGGCTTCGCGCATGGAGGTGAAATTCATGTGTGGTCGTAAGGCTAAAGTTGCGCGGCGCGGTATTGCAGCCTGCGGGCGCAGCTTTTTTCGGGGAGGTTGCCAGTGGTTCCGTCAGCCGGGAGACCGCATGGCAAGCGCTATGGCGGGGCGAAGCGTGAATTTATTGCTATCCACAACAACTTCTCGAGAAAAGATGCGTCCGCATCGTATCATGTTTCCTCTGAAGACGTCGATTACTGACTTTAAAGTCGGTAAAATACGGTGTGTTTATTCAAGCATGGCGCGCCAGTATGGCGGCGGCTGCTTCGGTGCTCTGGTGCGCGCGCGCGGCCATGGCGTCGCCCAGCATCACCAGCACGGGGCCGTGGGTATCGCCCAGACCATGCGCCAGGGCGCTCAGCGGCAGGCGTACGATGCGCTGGTCCGGGCGGCTGCAGTTTTCAATCACCACCACCGGGGTGTCGGCACGGCGGCCCTGGGCCAGCAGGCGCTGTGCCGTGGCGATGGCTTCACGGCCGCCCATGTATTGCACCAAGGTGTCGCAGTCGGGAATGCGCGTCTGGTCCGGTTCGCCCGGTGCCGTGCTGGATGTGAAAAAGGCCACGCTGCGCGACACGCCCCGCTTGGTCAGCGGCTGCTGTGTGGCGGCCGCGGCCGCCAGTGCCGTGGTAATGCCGGGCACCACTTCCACCGTGATGCCCGCCTCTTCCAGCGCGCGCAATTCCTCGTCGGCGCGCCCGAACAGCATGGGGTCGCCCCCTTTCAGGCGCACGACGACGGCGTGCTTGCGCGCATGGTCGACCAGTTGCTTGTTGATGAAGGCCTGTGCCGTCGACAACTGGCCGCAGCGCTTGCCTACGAGGATTTTCTTCGCCTGCGGGCACAGCTCCAGCATCTCTTCGGTGACCAGCGCGTCGTGCAGCACGACGTCCGCTTGCGCCAGCAGGCGCGCGCCGCGCAAGGTCATCAGGTCTTGCGCGCCGGGGCCGGCGCCGACCAGGTAGACCTTGCCGGGGAGAGATGGGGAGCTGTTCATGTGGCTGCCTTTCCTGGACGATGCGGAGTTAGAGTCGAACCATGCCGGCCGCGACCGTCTGGTGGGTGACTTCATCGATCAGGATGAAGGCACCGGTGGCGCGGATATCGGCATACGCGTCGGCCGCCAGCGCCTGCTGCACATTCAGGCTGATGCGGGCGATATCGTTGAGCTTCAAGCCTTCGGCCGGATGGCGCTGCTGCGTATTGATGTCGAGGATCGATTCGATCGCCGTCACCTTGGCTGCCGTCTGTTTCGTGCCGTGCTTGATCCAGTACTTGCGGCGCAGGTCCAGCGCGTCTTCCGACAGCCAGCACACGTCGGCCACCACCTGTTTCAGCAGGGTGGCAGGACGCTCGCTGCTTGCCAGCAAGTCGCCGCGCGAGATATCGAGGTATTCATTGAGCAGCAGGGTCACGGACTGGCCCACCACGGCCGTCGACAGCGAACCGTCCAGGGTGACGATGTCTTTGACTGTTGCCGTCTGGCCCGATGGCTGCACCACCAGGGTGTCGCCGATGCTGACCTTGCCCGCTTCGATGCGGCCCATGTAGCCGCGGAAGTCGTTCGCTTCGTGGCCATTGTGGCGCGCCACCAGCTGCACCGGGAAGCGGAATGGCGTGTCGTGCGATTCATCGTAGACGGACAGCGATTCGAGCAGCTCGATCAGGGTCGGGCCCGTGTACCAGCCCAGCTTGTCGCCGCGTTCGACGACGTTGTCGCCGGTAAGTGCCGACAGGGGAATCGGCGTGATGTCCTTCAAACCCAGCGACTGGGCAAATTCGCGGTAGGCGGCCACGATGCGCTTGTACACCGTTTCATCGTAGTCGACCAGGTCCATCTTGTTGACGGCCACGACCACGTGCTCGATCTGCAGCAAGTGCGCGATGGTCGAATGGCGCTTGGTCTGGATCAACAATTCCACGCTGCCATCGTCGCCCAGTTTTACCTTCGACACGTCGATCAGGATGATGACGGCATCGGCGGTGGAAGCGCCCGTGACCATGTTGCGCGTGTATTGTTCGTGGCCCGGGGTGTCGGCGATGATGAATTTGCGTTTCGGCGTGGCAAAGTAACGGTAGGCCACGTCGATGGTGATGCCTTGCTCGCGTTCCGCTTCCAGGCCGTCCGTCAGCAGGGACAGGTCGACCGTGTCGCCCACCGTGCGCTTGTGCTTGGAGCGCGACATGGCGTCGAGCTGGTCGGCGAAGATGCCCTTGCTGTCGAACAGCAAACGGCCGATCAGGGTGCTTTTGCCGTCATCGACGGAACCGGCCGTGATGAAGCGCAACATGCCGCGCTCCAGGCTGTCGGTGAGGTTGGTGTTCTGGATTGCTGCGTTCATTAGAAATACCCTGCTTTCTTGCGTTTTTCCATCGAGGCTTCGGAAGTCTGGTCATCCATGCGGGTGGCCCCCCGTTCCGTGATTTGCGTGATTGCCGTTTCGGCGATGATGGCATCGACCGTCGCCGCATCGGAGGAGACAGGGCAGGTGCACGAGATATCGCCCACCGTGCGGAAGCGCACGACTTGCGTTTCCACGGTTTCGCCTTCGCGTGGCGGCGTCAGGTCCGTCAGCGGTACCAGCAAGCCGTTGCGCGGGATCACCTGGCGCTCGTGCGCGAAGTAGATCGGCGGCAATTCCAGTTGCTCGCGGGCGATGTATTGCCACACGTCCAGCTCCGTCCAGTTCGAGATGGGAAACACGCGCATGTTTTCACCGGGATGCACGCGGGTGTTATACAGGTCCCACAGTTCCGGACGCTGGGCTTTCGGGTCCCAGGCGCCGAATTCGTCGCGGAACGAGAAGATGCGTTCCTTGGCGCGGGCCTTTTCTTCATCGCGGCGGGCGCCGCCGATGCAGGCGTCAAAGCCGTGTTCGGCGATGGTTTCCAGCAAGGTCACGGCTTGCGCCGCATTGCGCGAATCCGTGGCCGGGTTGCGCAGGCGCACGGTGCCGCGCTTGATCGAGTCTTCCACGGAGCCGACGATCAGGCGTTCGCCCAGTTCCGCCACCTTTTTATCACGGAAAGTAATGACTTCCGGGAAGTTGTGGCCCGTGTCGATATGCACGAGGGGAAATGGGAACTTGCCCGGACGGAAGGCTTTCTCGGCCAAGCGCAAGAGGACGACGGAATCCTTGCCACCGGAAAACAGCAGCGCAGGATTGGCCGATTCGGCCGCCACTTCGCGCATGATGTGGATGGCTTCCGATTCAAGGCTGTCGAGGTGACGCTGGTTCAAAATATTGCTCATATGGGTGCTTTCTTATTCTGCTGAGTCTGTTGTGTCTGTTCAGGCTGCCACGGATTTGATGCGTATCAATTTGCCGTCCACCATGTGCAGGCCGCATTCCTTGGAGTCCGGGTTTTCCCACCACCAGCGTCCGGCGCGCACATCTTCGCCCGGCTGGACTGCCCGCGTACAAGGTTCGCAGCCGATCGACGGGTAGCCCTGGTCGTGCAGCGCATTGTAGGGCACGTCGTTGGCGCGGATATACGCCCACACGTCTTCTTCCGACCAGTCGGCCAGCGGATTGAATTTCGTCATCGCGTGCGCCGCGTCGTCTTCCTGCACGTGCAATTCGGCGCGCGTGGTGGACTGCGCGCGGCGTTGCCCCGTTACCCAGGCCTTGTTGCCGGCCAGGGCGCGCCCCAGCGGTTCGACCTTGCGGATGCGGCAGCATTCGCGGCGCATCTCGACGCTGTCATAAAAGGCGTTCAGGCCGTTCTGTTCCACGTAGGCAGCCACCGCTTCCGGCTGCGGTCGGTACAAGGTGATGTCGTGGTTGTAACGGGTCTTGACCTTGTCGAGCACGGCCAGGGTTTCCTGGTGCAGCCGGCCCGTTTCCAGGGAAAAGATGCCAATTGGCAGCTTTGCCTTGAGAATCATGTCGGTCAGCACCATGTCTTCGGCTGCCAGGCTGGACGCGAACACGGCCGGCGAAAAATCCGCGGCGATGCGTGTCAGCGTTTGCTCGGTGGCGTCAATCAAAGAAGTCAGATCGCTCATGATTGGCCCTCAGATGCCGGCCGCGTTGTCGAGGTCAGGATTCTGGCCTTCGCGCTGGTGGCGGCGGAACAGTGGTGATTTTTGATCCCACGAAGCCTGGTAGGTTTCCGAAAAGACCGACAAACCTTTCAGGGCGTCGTGGATGCTGCGGTCGGGCCGGGTGGCATACGCGTCAAAGCCTACCCTGTGCATGGAAAACAGCTGGTCGCGCAGCACGTCGCCGATGGCGCGCAACTCACCCTGGAAACCCAGGCGGGCGCGCAGGTTGAAGGCGATCGAATAGCCGCGGCCATCCGTGAATTTCGGGAAGTCCACGCCGATCACGGGCAGTTGCGCCACGTCGGCCGCCAGTTCTTCCGGGCGCTCGTCGCTGGCCAGCCATACGCCGATATCGGGCAGGCGGGCGGCCAGGGTCTCGCGCTGGGCTTGCCATACGAGCAGGGGCACGATGACCTTGCCTGCAGGCACGACGACCGTCTCCGGCGTGTCGTTTTCATCGAGGCGCAGCAAGCCCCAGGTATTTGGCACCACGGCGGCGTTCTTGATGATTTCTTCGCGTACCTCAAACATATTCGTCCTCTCCCACCAGGTTGCCGACCGTGATCGGCGTTGCATATACGTGTTCCTTGAACGGCGCCACGCCCAGGCGCTGGGCCGTATCGACGAAGCGCTCGCCTTCGTGGCGGTCGCGCACATAGACGTGCAGCAGGCGGCCGATGACTTCAGGCATCTGCAGGGAAGAGAACGATGGTCCGATGATCTTGCCGATGGCCGCATTGTTGCCTTGTGCGCCGCCAATCGACACTTGATACCATTCGCTGCCATCCTTGTCGACGCCGAGGATGCCGATGCTGCCCACGTGATGATGGCCGCAGGCATTGATGCAGCCGGAAATATTCAGTTCGATCTCGCCGATGTCATGCTGGAAGTCGATGCTGTCGAAGCGTTCGGCAATGGCGGCCGCGATCGGCAGCGACTTGGCGTTGGCCAGCGAGCAGAAATCGCCACCGGGGCAGCAGATCATGTCCGTCAGCAAGCCGATGTTCGGCGTGGCCAGGCCGTGCGCCTTGGCTTCCTGCCACAGTTTGAACAGTTTCGACTGCTCCACGTCGGCCAGCACCAGGTTTTGCTCGTGGGTCACGCGCAGTTCGCCAAAGCTGTAGCGGTCGGAGAGATCCGCCACGAAGTCGATCTGCTCGGCCGTCGCATCGCCTGGCGGCACGCCCGTTTTCTTCAGCGACAGTACCACGGCCACGTAGCCGGGACGCTGGTGCGGCTTGACGTTGCGCGCCAGCCAGTTCACATACGCCTTGTTGTCCGCGTGCTCCGCCTTGTAGTCGAGTTCCGGCAGGGCAAGGTAGGCGGGTGGATTGAAGAAGTCCGCCACGCGCTGCATTTCCTCGGCCGTCAAGGTTTCCGGACCATCTTTCAAGTCCACCCACTCTGCTTCCACCTGGCGCGTGAATTCTTCCACGCCGATGGCTTTCAACAGGATCTTGATGCGCGCCTTGTATTTGTTGTCGCGGCGGCCGTGCAGGTTGTACACGCGCATGATGGCCTGGATATACGTCAGCAAATGCTGCCACGGCAAGAATTCGCGCACGACGCTGCCCAGGATCGGCGTGCGGCCCATGCCGCCGCCGGCCATCACCTTGAAGCCCACTTCGCCAGCTTCGTTGCGCACGGCCGTCAAGCCGATATCGTGCACGGCGATGGCGGCACGGTCTTCTTCGGCGCCATTGATGGCGACCTTGAATTTACGCGGCAGGGCGATGAACTCGGGGTGGAAGGTGCTCCATTGGCGCAACACTTCCGCGTACGGGCGCGGATCGATGATTTCATCGGCGGCGACGCCGGCGAACGGGTCCGATGTTGTATTACGGATACAGTTGCCGGAAGTCTGGATTGCGTGCATTTCCACCGATGCCAGGTCCGTCAGGATATCGGGAGTTTGCTCCAGTTCGATCCAGTTGAACTGGATATTCTGGCGCGTCGTGAAGTGGCCATAGCCGCGGTCGTACTTGCGCGCGATGTGTGCGAACATGCGCATCTGCTTCGACGACAGCAAGCCGTATGGCACGGCGATGCGCAGCATGTAGGCGTGGCGTTGCATGTACAGGCCGTTTTGCAGGCGCAGCGGAATGAACTCCTCTTCCGTCAGCTCATTGGCGATACGGCGCGCAACCTGGTCTCGGTACTGGGCGATGCGTTCTTTGATGATGAGGTGGTCGTACTGATCGTAGTGGTACATATCAATTCCTAAAAAAGCCGGGGTGCTGGAAGATTGCCTGGGATTATGTTCTTGATACTGCTCTTGTCACTTGTTCGGTAATTAATAGATTAGCTTCACTGCCACGCCGGTCAAGGTCATCGCCAGCAGCACTCGTAAAAACTTTTCCGGCACGGAGCGGGCGACCCAGGAACCGAGCGTGATGCCGGGCAGGGAGCCGACCAGCAAGGAGGCCAGCAATTCCCAGTGGATGGAGCCGAGCCACCAGTGGCCCAGGGCAGCGATGGCCGTCAGGGGCACGGCGTAGGCGATATCGGTGCCCGCCACTTCGGCCGAGCTCATGCGTGGATACAGCATCACCAGCAGGGTCGCGCCGATGGCGCCGGCGCCGATCGACGACACCGTGACCAGCACGCCCAGCACGGCGCCGGAAATAATGGTCGCAGCGGCAAGCTTGTTACCTTGCAATTGTTTCTCGGGGTGTGCATTGATCCAGGCCAGCATGCGGCCCTTGAAAATCAGCGCCACGACGGTCAGCAGCACGGAGCCGGCGATCGAGTAACGGATGATCTGGCCGATTTCCGGCGACAGGGTGCCGAACGATTTCAGCGCCAGGGTCGCGATGACGGCGGCGGGCAGGGCGCCCATGCACAGGCGCTTGACGATATCCCAGCGGATGGTGCCGCGCAGGCGGTGCGTCAGGGTGCCGGCGCTCTTGGTGATCGAGGCGAACGCCAGGTCGGTGCCCACCGCCACGGAAGGCGGCACGCCAAACAGCAAGGTTAACAGCGGCGTCATCAGCGAACCTCCGCCCACGCCGGTCATTCCTACGAGTAATCCTACGGCAAATCCTGAGACTATATAAGACAAAGTCATGCTTGCACCCCCAAAGTACCCGCAATAGTAATAAACTTAGTGTTTATTCCAAACTACTAAGTACGCATTTGCTTATATGCGATATGCGTATATGCATGAACGTAAAATCATGGGTGGGGCGGAAACTCGGCAAATCACGGCAATCTAGGGCAAACCAGCAATGAATCTCCATCAATTGCGCTTCGTGCGCGAAGCGGTCCGGCAGAATTACAACCTGACGGACGCCGCCAAGGCCTTGTTTACGTCGCAACCGGGCGTATCGAAAGCCATCATCGAGCTGGAGGAAGAGCTGGGCGTGGATATTTTTACGCGCCACGGCAAGCGCATCCGCGGCTTGACGGAGCCGGGCCGCCTGGTGCTGGAGTCCGTCGAGCTGATCATGCAGGAAATCGACAGCATGAAGCGCATCGGCAAGGAATTCGCGGCGCAGGACAGCGGCAGCTTTACCATTGCCACCACGCATACGCAGGCGCGCTACACCTTGCCGAAGGTGGTGCAAGCCTTCATGTTGAAGTTTCCGAAGGTAAGATTGTCTTTGCTGCAAGGCAACCCGCGCCAGATCGCCGAAATGGTGCAGCGCGACCAGGCCGACCTGGCCATCGCCACGGAATCGATCGCCGCCATCGATGGCTTGATCACCTTGCCATGCTATCAGTGGGAGCACGTGGTGGTGGTGCCGGTCGACCATCCGCTGCTCAAGTCGAAGTCCGTGACCCTGGAAGAAATCGCCGCCTTCCCCCTGATTACCTATGACAGCGCGTTTGCCGGACGTAACAAGATCGACCACGCTTTCGTGCTGCGCGGCCTGAAGCCTGACATCTTGCTCGAAGCCATCGATGCGGATGTGATCAAGACTTATGTCGAGTTGGGCATGGGGATTGGTATCATAGCGGGTATGGCCTTCGATGCCGAGCGCGACAAAGGCTTGCGCGCCATCCCTGTCGGCCACCTGTTCGGCATGAATGTGTCGCGCGTGGCTGTCAAGCAAGGCGCGTATTTGCGCAGCTATATTTATACCTTTATCGAGTTGCTGACGCCGACCCTGAACCGCAAGCTCATCGAGCAGGCGATGAGCGGTGATAAAGAGCACTACGAACTATAACAATGCACGAAGCCGGCCGGGCGAGGTGCCTGGCCAAGATTATTTAAGAAGAGAAGAAACAATGATTACCGATCAGCTTGCCAAATATTACGCCACCATCGCGCAGCAGTACGAGCGCGTCTATGACAAGCCCGAACGCCAGGAAGACCTGGAAGTGTTGCGCGACAAGGTCGCCGACGTGCTGGAAGGCCACACCGTGCTGGAACTGGCTTGCGGCACCGGCTACTGGACGGAAGTGGTCGCCGAGTCGGCCGAGTCCGTGCTGGCTACCGACATCAACGATGAAATGCTGGCGCTGGCCCAGGCGCGCGGCTTGCCCGACAACGTCACCTTCGCCAAGCTCGACGCGTTCAACTTGCCAGACGATTTGCTGGGCAAGTTCACGGCCGTATTTGCCGGCTTCTGGTGGTCGCACGTCAAGCGTGAAGACCAGGACAAATACCTGAAGCAATTGCGCAGCAAGCTGGGCAAGGACATCCTGCTGGTACTGATCGACAATTCCTATGTCGATGGCAGCAGCACCGTTATCGCGCGCACCGACCTGGAAGGCAATACCCACCAGTTCCGCACGACGGATGGGGGCGAGCGCTATGAAGTGCTGAAGAATTTCCCGTCGGATAGCCACCTGCGCAAGAAGTTCGCCCATTCGGCCCGCGAAATCCGCATGAAGCGCCTGGAATACTACTGGCTGCTGAGCTGCCGCCTGAAGTAAGGCCGGACTGCCGCCACAAGCCGCCCTCGGGCGGTTTTTTTTCGCCTGTTGTTTTTATCTGACAAGATATTGTGCCAAAAAACAACATCTTGTCGATGTCATATTGTTGAAGTATTTGGTGGGCATGATTCGGTTCAGCAGCTAAGCAGCAACATTCTTGTCCAACCTAATGTAGAGAATCTCAAGTGAAAAAAATTACTCTGGCAGCATTGATCATCGGCACCTTCGCAGCAGCTACGGCACAAGCACAATCGAACGTCACCGTGTATGGCTTGGTTGACCTCGGTATTGCCAAGACCACTGGCCAGCCGACGGTACAACGCGAAAACAATGCGTCGCGCCTCGGTTTCAAGGGTACGGAAGATCTGGGTGGCGGTCTGTCCGCAATTTTCAACCTGGAAAGTGAATTCCTGGCCGATACCGGCGCGCAAAAAGGCGTGTTATTCGACCGTCAAGCTTACGTGGGCTTGAAAGGCGCGTTTGGTACCGCCATCCTGGGCCGCACCAAGAACCTGGTCGATGGCACCATCGCCCGCGTCGATCCATTCAACACCTACGGCGTGGTCGGCAAGAACAATGAAACCCTGCTGCGTTCGGGCGTCGGCACATCGCGCGTCAACAACGCCGTGACCTACAACAGCCCAAGCTTTGAAGGTTTCGTGGGCAGCCTGCAATACGTGCTGAGCGAAGTCAACAGCGCTGACGCAGGCGTGATCGGCCTGGCAACCTACGACAATGGCCCGATCAGCTTGCACGCCGGCTACGAAAAAGCCGTGCAAGCAACGGCAACGGCCGCCAAGCCTGACCTGTGGTCCATCGGTGGCGGCTATAAATTCGGCCCAGCCAAGATCACGGCCGCCTACTCGAAAGGCGACACCAAAGTTGCCACGACCGGCGAATTCAAGTCCTACCTGATCGGCCTGAACTACACGGTTGGCGGCGGCGATGCCAAAGTGTCGTATGGCAAGCAAGAGCAAAGCAACAACAAGTTCAAGGATCAGGATACCATCAAGGAATTCGGCGTCGGCTACGACTACCACCTGTCGAAGCGCACCGACGTGTACGCTTACGCTGGCCGCGAGCGCGTCAAATCGCTGACCTCGTACCAGATCGGCCTGGCACACAAATTCTAAGCATCGTTCGATGTGACGAAGTGAAAGGCGCCTGCGGGCGCCTTTTTTATTGCATCGCCGCTGCTGCTGCCGCCTCCGCATGCATGGGCAGCGAGATGTCGATTCGCGTGCCACCCAATTCGCTATCGGCGCCGATATGGATGCTGCCGTTCAAGCCCCACACCCGTTCGCGCATGCCCAGCAAGCCCAGGGCCGTGGCTTTTTCCAGGTCGTGTTCGGCAATGCCGCGGCCGTCATCCTGGATGGTGATGGCGAGCGAGGAATCGATGCGGTGCAGAGCGATGGTGATGTGGCTGGCCTCGGCATGGCGCGCGATATTCGTCAGCGCTTCCTGCACGATGCGATAGATGGCCGTGCTGCGCGCATCGTCGAGCACGAGGTCGGCTTCGTCGGCCAGCAAGTCGAAATGGATGGCGCGGCGCAGCAGGAAGTCGTGCCGCAGTTTTTGTAGCGCAAAATATAAGCCCCCTTCATCGAGCGCGCGCGGACGCAGGTTGCTGGCGATGCGCCGCAGCGAGGTGATGGCCGTCACCAGCAAGCCGTCCATGCTGTGCAGCAGTGCTTGCAAGGATGCGGTGGTATCCGTGTGCTGGCGCACCAGGGTCAGGTCGACGCGCAAGGTGGCCAGCAGCTGCCCCAGGTCATCATGCAGTTCGCGTGCGATATGCTTGCGCTCCTCTTCGCGGATGGATTGCAGCGCGCTCGACAATTCGCGCAGTTGCGAAAAGGAGCGGGCCAGCTGTTCATGCATTTGCTGGCGCGCACTGATATCGCGCACGATGATGGTAAACACGCTATGGCCGTCTTCCTGCATGGCCGAGAGCGAACCTTCGAGGGGAAACATGGCGCCATCGCTGCGCCGGCCCGTCAAGGTGTAATCGGTGGCGCGCCGGCCCGTCAGGCGCAGCTCCTGGCTGATGTCGCCAAACGGCGGATCGCCATCGTGCTTGCCCAGGCCGTCAAGGGTACGCAAGTCGCGCAGGATGTAGTGGCCCAGGCGCATGCCGCGCATGCCGCCTGGTGTGTCATCGAACAACCTGGCTGCCGCCGCGTTCGCATGCAGGATGATTTGCCCGCTGTCGATGCTGATGATGGCGTCGCTGGCGCTATCGATGATGGCCTGGCCACGCGCCTGCCGTTGCCGGAGGGCTTTCAGGGGAGGAAACAAGCACAGCAAAAGCGCTGCCGCCATGCCCAGTGGCAGGATGCGCAGCAGTGTGGAACTGCCTCGGTCAGGCATGGGGTTCTCCTTGCGAACGTGAACGAAGGCAAGACAGGAATGGCAGACAGGACTTTAGCCTATGCCTGTTGGCACGGCGCGGCTTGATGTGGCGCAGGAAGGGGAAAGAAGAGAGTGATGCGCCGCGCCGGCCTGGGCCGGGCGGCGGCGAGAGACTTACATTTGCTTGAACAGGTGCAGGAAGCTGCGGCTCACTTCGAGCTTGTCGGACTTGCCTTTGATGAGCACCAGGTGGCGGCCGCGGATGTCGCGCGTCACGCCTTCGATGGCATTCACATTGACCAGTGTGGCGCGGTGGATTTGCCAGAACAGCGAAGGATCGAGCTCTTCGGCCAGGTCGCGCACGGGCTTGCGGATCAGCGCCTCATACTTGGCTGTCTGCACGCAGGTGTATTTCTCGTCAGAACGGAAGAACAGAATCTCTTCCACGGGGATCATGCGCAAGTCCTGGCCGATACTGGCCTGTATCCATTGCAGATACGTGGGCTTGGCCGTGATTTTTTCCGCCAGTTGCGACAGCATGGCCGTGACGCTGCTGTTGACGTCCAGGGCCGGCTTGTTCAAGTGGGTTTTCAGGCGCTCCACCGTGACCAGCAAGCGCTCATGCTCGGGCGGCTTGAGCACGTAGTCGACGGCGCCCCGCTCGAAGGCTTCGACGGCGTGGGTATCATAGGCCGTGACGAAGACGATATGCGTCTTGCCGCCAATCACTTGCGCTGCTTCCATGCCTGTCTTGCCCGGCATGCGGATATCGAGGAAGGCAAAGTCCGGCTTGAGTTGCTCCACCAGTTCGATCGCTTCGTCGCCATTCTTGGCTTCGCCGATGATTTCCAGTTCAGGCCAGGCTTGGCCCAGGCGCAGGCGCAGCTGGTCGCGCATCAGTCTTTCGTCGTCGGCAATAATAGCGGTAGGCATAGGTCTCAAGTGTGAACAGGCGAAGATTGATTATTCAATGATTTAGCGTTTTTATCAACTACTCTGTCTTATTTGGACAATTGATATGGCACTTCGATCACGGCGCATACGCCGGACGGTTGATTAGGCGTAATGGTCAGGCTGCCCTGGTCGCCATGCAGCAGCTTCAGGCGCTCACGGATGGTGGGCAAACCGAGTCCCGTGCCATCGCTGGGTACCACGCCAAAGCCGAGGCCGTCATCGGTCACCGTGACGCGCAGCTTGCTGTGCGCCACTTCTGCCACGATGCGCAGGGTGCCGCCTTCCGGTTTGACTTCCAGTCCGTGTTTGATGGCATTCTCTACCATCGATTGCAGCATCATGGGCGGGAAGGCGGCGCTGCGCAGGCCGTCTGGAATCTGGAAATCGACGGTCAGGCGTTCTTCCATGCGCATTTTCAGCAGGTTCAAGTACGCTTGCACCATATCCGCTTCGCGGCCCAGGTTGGTAATCAGGGCGTTGTCGCGCATTTGCGGCAGCACGGCGCGCAGATACTGGATCAGGCTGCGCTGCATCTTGGCCGCGCGCGGCGGATCGACCTGGATCAGGTGTTCGACGGAGGCCAGTGTGTTGAACAGGAAGTGCGGCTCGACTTGCGCCTGCATCATCTGCATCTTCGCCTCGCTGAGCTGGCGCTGCATGGATTCGCGCTCGGCGGCCTCGTTTGCCGTGACAGTTTCCGCTTCCGCACGTTTCTTGCCGCCAACCAGGGCTTTCATGGCAAACAGGGCCAATACCAGCAAGGACACAAAGCTCTTGAACCAGGTCGATGCCTGCTGGTGATAGCGCGACACTTTTTGTTCTGCCGCATCATCGACCGCTTCTTCAATAGCATTCGACAGCTCTTCGCCGATTTGCGGCGGCAATTCAATATGGACTTCTTCGCCCGAGGCATTCGTCGTTACTGGATAGCTGGGTTTGGCAGGGGCCGCCGGTGGTTCAGGCGGTTCGGGCGGCACGGCACCGGCTTGTGCGTCTGCCTCGGCCGCATCGGCTGGATCGGCCGAGCTGCTACGGCGGTTCTTGCTGTTGCGGGGATTGAAGTGAATGCCCGTATCGTCGATCAGGATATTGGTTTCACCCGAGCCCTTGCTGCTGCGTTTATGCGACTTGATGACCACTTCCTCGTCCGGGCTGGACGAGAACAGCTCATCTTGCAAAATGGAGCCGGCGATCAGTGCCAGTGCAGCGAACAGGAAGAATTTCCACCAGGACAGTTGGGTAACCCAGGTCGTCGTCGCGTCGAATGCCCGTTGCAACCAAGCGAGGATGGTTTTCAACAATTGGGGCAGGCTGGAAATCGGAAGCATGAGGGCACTTTCAAGTACAAGAGTTAATCGACGCAGCGGGCAAGTTTAACCCCTTGTTGAGTAGCGTCAGAGTCTGATGTTGCCACTGTGCCTAAAGACCACGAACTACGCCAGCCGATTGCGACAGGCTGCACAAAAAGGCGCTTGAAGTGAAGACTATGCTTGCTGGGCGGTGAGGGTGGAAAAATAGCGCTTGCGGGGCGTGCGGGGCAAGGCTATAATTCGCCCCCTCGCTGAACGACGCATGCAAATGCAGCGTAAAGTGAGAAAAAAGAAGGAGTTGACGGACGTAGCGAAATGCTTCATACTCTTCCTTCTTCGCGGCTGACAAACACAACGCTTTGTCGATAGCGCGAAAGCAGTAACCGAATGCAGTTCTTTAACAATTAACAGTCGATAAGTGTGGGCATTTGATGTAAGTGCAGCAGTGATCTTCGGATCGCTGTAAAACTTAAAATATCAAATGTTCACAAGAAATAATGAAATAGGATACTTCTTCGGAAGTAGCCTGTCAGTTTTTTGAGTGAGCAAATCTTTTGCAATGCAAAAGATTTGGATGGTAGTGATACTGTCCGACCTGTCAGAAATGACATTAAACAGAGATTAAACTGAAGAGTTTGATCCTGGCTCAGATTGAACGCTGGCGGCATGCCTTACACATGCAAGTCGAACGGCAGCACGGAGCTTGCTCTGGTGGCGAGTGGCGAACGGGTGAGTAATATATCGGAACGTACCCTAGAGTGGGGGATAACGTAGCGAAAGTTACGCTAATACCGCATACGATCTAAGGATGAAAGTGGGGGATCGCAAGACCTCATGCTCGTGGAGCGGCCGATATCTGATTAGCTAGTTGGTAGGGTAAAAGCCTACCAAGGCATCGATCAGTAGCTGGTCTGAGAGGACGACCAGCCACACTGGAACTGAGACACGGTCCAGACTCCTACGGGAGGCAGCAGTGGGGAATTTTGGACAATGGGCGAAAGCCTGATCCAGCAATGCCGCGTGAGTGAAGAAGGCCTTCGGGTTGTAAAGCTCTTTTGTCAGGGAAGAAACGGTGAAAGCTAATATCTTTTGCTAATGACGGTACCTGAAGAATAAGCACCGGCTAACTACGTGCCAGCAGCCGCGGTAATACGTAGGGTGCAAGCGTTAATCGGAATTACTGGGCGTAAAGCGTGCGCAGGCGGTTTTGTAAGTCTGATGTGAAATCCCCGGGCTCAACCTGGGAATTGCATTGGAGACTGCAAGGCTAGAATCTGGCAGAGGGGGGTAGAATTCCACGTGTAGCAGTGAAATGCGTAGATATGTGGAGGAACACCGATGGCGAAGGCAGCCCCCTGGGTCAAGATTGACGCTCATGCACGAAAGCGTGGGGAGCAAACAGGATTAGATACCCTGGTAGTCCACGCCCTAAACGATGTCTACTAGTTGTCGGGTCTTAATTGACTTGGTAACGCAGCTAACGCGTGAAGTAGACCGCCTGGGGAGTACGGTCGCAAGATTAAAACTCAAAGGAATTGACGGGGACCCGCACAAGCGGTGGATGATGTGGATTAATTCGATGCAACGCGAAAAACCTTACCTACCCTTGACATGGCTGGAATCCTCGAGAGATTGGGGAGTGCTCGAAAGAGAACCAGTACACAGGTGCTGCATGGCTGTCGTCAGCTCGTGTCGTGAGATGTTGGGTTAAGTCCCGCAACGAGCGCAACCCTTGTCATTAGTTGCTACGAAAGGGCACTCTAATGAGACTGCCGGTGACAAACCGGAGGAAGGTGGGGATGACGTCAAGTCCTCATGGCCCTTATGGGTAGGGCTTCACACGTCATACAATGGTACATACAGAGCGCCGCCAACCCGCGAGGGGGAGCTAATCGCAGAAAGTGTATCGTAGTCCGGATTGTAGTCTGCAACTCGACTGCATGAAGTTGGAATCGCTAGTAATCGCGGATCAGCATGTCGCGGTGAATACGTTCCCGGGTCTTGTACACACCGCCCGTCACACCATGGGAGCGGGTTTTACCAGAAGTAGGTAGCTTAACCGTAAGGAGGGCGCTTACCACGGTAGGATTCGTGACTGGGGTGAAGTCGTAACAAGGTAGCCGTATCGGAAGGTGCGGCTGGATCACCTCCTTTCTAGAGTTTGCACGAATCAGTAATGATTCACGCATCAAATGTTCACACTTATCGGCTGTTAGTAAGAGAAGAAACAGTAGTCGTAGTAGTTCCGCGTTGGGGCTGTAGCTCAGCTGGTTAGAGCACCGTGTTGATAACGCGGGGGTCGTTGGTTCGAGTCCAACCAGCCCTACCAGTAAAAACAGACCCGGGGGTAAGGTGGACACTAGTCCAGCCAGACCTACCAGTATGTAATACCCCAGGGGGATTAGCTCAGCTGGGAGAGCACCTGCTTTGCAAGCAGGGGGTCGTCGGTTCGATCCCGTCATCCTCCACCACGTTTTACTCGAAAGTGCAAACGTAAGCCGGTTAGGTTTAGGTTTGATCTTTTAGCGATCAAAGCTGTTTCGTTCTTTAACAATCTGGAAGAAGTAAAGATTATTTATTGATCGGTTTGCCGTAAAAGGTAAATCGATGGGTAATGATTGTATGTATCAACAAACAAGCAACAACGTTGTACTTTCTTATCCCTGTAGCGCTCTTTGATGACTTCGGTAATCAGAGGCTAACGTTATAGGGACAAGCGAATAAGTGCACATGGTGGATGCCTTGGCGATTACAGGCGATGAAGGACGTAGTAGCTTGCGATAAGCTGCGGGGAGTGAGCAAACACACTTTGATCCGCAGATTTCCGAATGGGGCAACCCACCCTTTTAGGGTATTGCATACTGAATACATAGGTATGCAAGGCGAACGCGGCGAACTGAAACATCTAAGTAGCTGCAGGAAAAGAAATCAACCGAGATTCCCAAAGTAGCGGCGAGCGAAATGGGAAGAGCCTGTACGTGATAGTCGGACCGATAACAGAATCCTCTGGAAATAGGAGCCATAGTGGGTGATAGCCCCGTATGTGAAATCGGACCGGTGGTACTAAGCGTACGACAAGTAGGGCGGGACACGTGACATCCTGTCTGAATATGGGGGGACCATCCTCCAAGGCTAAATACTCGTAATCGACCGATAGTGAACCAGTACCGTGAGGGAAAGGCGAAAAGAACCCCGGAAGGGGAGTGAAATAGATCCTGAAACCGTGTGCATACAAACAGTAGGAGCGGACTTGTTCCGTGACTGCGTACCTTTTGTATAATGGGTCAGCGACTTACATTCAGTGGCAAGGTTAACCGCATAGGGAAGCCGTAGAGAAATCGAGTCCGAATAGGGCGATCAGTCGCTGGGTGTAGACCCGAAACCAAGTGATCTACTCATGGCCAGGATGAAGGTGCGGTAACACGCCCTGGAGGTCCGAACCCACTAATGTTGAAAAATTAGGGGATGAGCTGTGGGTAGGGGTGAAAGGCTAAACAAACTTGGAAATAGCTGGTTCTCTCCGAAAACTATTTAGGTAGTGCCTCAAGTATCACCATCGGGGGTAGAGCACTGTTATGGCTAGGGGGTCATTGCGACTTACCAAACCATTGCAAACTCCGAATACCGATGAGTGCGAGCTTGGGAGACAGACGTCGGGTGCTAACGTCCGGCGTCAAGAGGGAAACAACCCAGACCGCCAGCTAAGGTCCCAAAGATTGGCTAAGTGGAAAACGAAGTGGGAAGGCTAAAACAGTCAGGATGTTGGCTTAGAAGCAGCCATCATTTAAAGAAAGCGTAATAGCTCACTGATCGAGTCGTCCTGCGCGGAAGATGTAACGGGGCTAAGCCAGTCACCGAAGCTGCGGATATTGTTCTGTGATTTATCACAGATATATATGGTAGGAGAGCGTTCTGTAAGCCTGCGAAGGTGTCTTGTAAAGGATGCTGGAGGTATCAGAAGTGCGAATGCTGACATGAGTAGCGATAATGGGGGTGAAAAGCCTCCACGCCGTAAGCCCAAGGTTTCCTGTTCAACGTTCATCGGAGCAGGGTGAGTCGGCCCCTAAGGCGAGGCAGAGATGCGTAGCTGATGGGAAGCAGGTTAATATTCCTGCACCGTCGTATGATGCGATGGGGGGACGGATCGCGGAAGGTTGTCCAACTGTTGGAATAGTTGGTTTTTGGCTCATAGAAGGCACTTAGGCAAATCCGGGTGCGCAATTCAAGGGGTTGAGACGAGTGAACTTGTTCACGAAGCAATCGGAAGTGGTTCCAAGAAAAGCCTCTAAGCTTCAGTCATACGAGACCGTACCGCAAACCGACACAGGTGGGCGAGATGAGTATTCTAAGGCGCTTGAGAGAACTCGGGAGAAGGAACTCGGCAAATTGGTACCGTAACTTCGGGAAAAGGTACGCCCCGGTAGCTTGATTGGTTTACTCCATGAGGGTGAAAGGGTTGCAATAAACTGGTGGCTGCGACTGTTTAATAAAAACACAGCACTCTGCAAACACGAAAGTGGACGTATAGGGTGTGACGCCTGCCCGGTGCTGGAAGATTAAATGATGGGGTGCAAGCTCTTGATTGAAGTCCCAGTAAACGGCGGCCGTAACTATAACGGTCCTAAGGTAGCGAAATTCCTTGTCGGGTAAGTTCCGACCTGCACGAATGGCGTAACGATGGCCACACTGTCTCCTCCCGAGACTCAGCGAAGTTGAAATGTTTGTGATGATGCAATCTACCCGCGGCTAGACGGAAAGACCCCATGAACCTTTACTGTAGCTTTGCATTGGACTTTGAACCAATCTGTGTAGGATAGGTGGGAGGCTTTGAAGCGGGGACGCTAGTTCTCGTGGAGCCAACCTTGAAATACCACCCTGGTTTGTTTGAGGTTCTAACCTTGGTCCGTTATCCGGATCGGGGACAGTGCATGGTAGGCAGTTTGACTGGGGCGGTCTCCTCCTAAAGTGTAACGGAGGAGTTCGAAGGTACGCTAGATACGGTCGGACATCGTGTTGATAGTGCAATGGCATAAGCGTGCTTAACTGCGAGACTGACAAGTCGAGCAGGTACGAAAGTAGGACATAGTGATCCGGTGGTTCTGTATGGAAGGGCCATCGCTCAACGGATAAAAGGTACTCTGGGGATAACAGGCTGATTCCTCCCAAGAGTTCATATCGACGGGGGAGTTTGGCACCTCGATGTCGGCTCATCACATCCTGGGGCTGTAGCCGGTCCCAAGGGTATGGCTGTTCGCCATTTAAAGTGGTACGTGAGCTGGGTTTAAAACGTCGTGAGACAGTTTGGTCCCTATCTGCCGTGGGCGTTGGAAATTTGAAGGGGGCTGCTCCTAGTACGAGAGGACCGGAGTGGACGAACCTCTGGTGTACCGGTTGTCACGCCAGTGGCATTGCCGGGTAGCTAAGTTCGGAAGAGATAACCGCTGAAAGCATCTAAGCGGGAAACTTGCCTTGAGATGAGATTTCCCAGAGCCTTGAGCTCTTTGAAGGGTCGTTCGAGACCAGGACGTTGATAGGCTGGGTGTGGAAGTGCAGTAATGCATTAAGCTAACCAGTACTAATTGCCCGTACGGCTTGTCCCTATAACCTTAGCAGGTACAGAGGATAAGACGGTACAACGTTGCGTGTGTGTTGATACAACTATTCATTACCCTAATCTTTGCTTCTTCCAGATTCAGGCTTTGTCGTCCCACAGGAGACAAACGCCAGTACAAGTTATGCCTGATGACCATAGCAAGTTGGTCCCACCCCTTCCCATCCCGAACAGGACCGTGAAACAACTTTGCGCCGATGATAGTGCTGCAACCAGTGTGAAAGTAGGTTATCGTCAGGCTTGTTATTCGAAAAAACCCCTTCCGGTGATCCGGTTGGGGTTTTTTTACGTCCGCTGGTTTTAACTGCACCAGCGATTGCCGGGTTTTTGAAAGGGATGTCTTGTCTGCTGTGCATACACTGGAGCAATTACGGGCTGGCCAACTGGCCGGTCTGCGCCGCCTGAAGCTATCCTGCGGCTTGACGGACTTCCCCCGCGAAATCTTCGACCTGGCCGACAGCCTGGAAATCCTCGACCTCTCGGGCAACGCGCTGTCCACTTTACCCGACGATCTGCCGCGCTTGCACAAGCTGCGCATCATTTTTTGCTCGGACAACCTGTTCACCACCTTGCCTGTCGTGCTGGGGAGCTGCGAAGAACTGAGCATGATCGGTTTCAAGGCGAACCGGATCCGCCACGTGCCTGCTGCCGCCTTGCCAGCCAGGCTGCGCTGGCTGACCCTGACCGACAATGCCATCGAAGCCTTGCCGGACGAACTGGGCAAGTGCAGTGAGCTGCAGAAACTCATGTTGGCGGGAAATTGCCTGGACAGTTTGCCCGCTTCGTTGACGAACTGCTGCCGTCTGGAACTGGTACGTATCGCCGCCAACCGTTTTACGGCGCTGCCCGACTGCCTGCTGTCCCTGCCACGCCTGAGCTGGCTCGCGTATGCGGGCAATCCCTGCACGGAAGCGCGGGAACTGGCGGCCTTGGCCGGTACGGCTGCGGCAGGCGTGGCATGGCAGCGCCTGGCATTGGCGCAGCAGCTGGGCGAGGGCGCATCGGGGGTGATTTACCGTGCCTGTCTGGATGGCGCGGATGATGTCGCCGTCAAAGTGTTCAAGGGGGCGATGACCAGCGACGGCTTGCCGCGCAGTGAAATGGCCGCCTGCGTCGGCGCCGGTGCGCACCCGGGCCTGATTCCCATCCTCGGGACGCTCGATGCGCATCCGCAAGGGGCAATGGGACTCGTCATGCCGCTCATCGACGCGGCCTTTCGCAACCTGGCGGGACCGCCGAGCCTGGAATCGTGCACGCGCGACGTGTATGCCGATGACGCGCGCTTTACCCCTCCGCAAGCGCTGGCCATTGCCCATGGCATCGCTTCGGCCGTGTGCCAGCTGCACGCGCGCGGCATCGTGCATGGCGACTTGTATGCACACAATATCCTGCATGCGGACGCTGGTACCTCCCTGCTGGGCGACTTTGGCGCGGCGTCCATGTTTGTGCCGGGCTCGCCGCGCGGGGACTTGCTGCAGGGCATAGAGGCGCGTGCCTTTGGCGTGCTGCTGGGCGAACTGATCGCGCATTGTGCGACGCCTTTGCCGGCCCTGCAAGTCATGATGGACGCTTGCCTGCAGGAAGAAGCATTGCAGCGGCCCAGCTTTAATGTGATCGAACGGGCCTTGCGGGACATGCTCCCCGCATAAAAAAATGGCGCAGCCTTCGCAGGCTGCGCCATTTTCATTTCAGGCTGGCAAGATTCAGCTTGCCACCAGGATTTCTTTTTCCGGCAGGGCGATCTGGTTGTCGACGCTGAACTGGTAATCCTTGAAGACGTGTTCGGCCGTCAGGATCTGGTATTCGCCATTCTCCAGCTTATGCGTGGTGTCCTTCAGGCGATACGTGTAATGGCCGCAGGTCCAGCAGTTGAAGTTGCGCATGTGGGTGCACAGGCACGTCTTGTCCATCACGACGACGGTTTTTTGTTCCGGATGGGCCGCCACTTCGCGGTTGTACGAGTTGATGTACGCGCAGTTGCCCGTCGCGTCGAGCAGGTAGCCATACGATTCGCAGCCTGGGCGGATGCCGGCGCCGATGGCGGGCGTGTTCTTCAGCATGCGCATCGGGTAGCCCGTCGGCGAGACGCCATTGACGATGATGTCTTCTTCCGAGGCCTTGTAATACTCCTGCTTGACCTTGTTTGGCAAGCCGCATTCCTTGGTGACGGTAAAGCGCGTCGCCACTTGCACGCCAGCCGCGCCCGCTTCCAGGAAGGAGACGGCGTCGCTGCCCGTGAAGATGCCGCCAGCGGCGATCAGTGGGATATCCAGCTGTTCTGCCTTCAGGTAGGCCAGCAGTTCCGCCGTGATCGTGTGCAGGTCGTAATTGGCCCAGTCCATGCCGAAACCAAGGTGGCCGCCGGCCAATGGCCCCTCGACGATGATAAAGTCGGGCAAACGGTCGAGCTTGGCGTTCTTGCGCAGGAAAATCTGCAGGGCGCGTACGGACGAGACGATGATGCCCAGTTTGGCATCACGGAAACGCGGATGGTCGGCCATCAGGGCGAACGAGCCGAAGTGCAAACCGGCGGACAGGGTGATGCCGTCGATGCCTGCGTCCAGCGCCGCATTCAGACGCACGCGCAAGGTTTCACGCGGGCCATTCATGGTCAGCTTTTCCATGCAATTGACGAAGATCAAACCATCGCCTTTTTTTGCTTCCATGGTGCGGCCAATATGCAACCGCTGCGCTTCCGCCAGACGGCCCAGGTCGAATTGCACCACGGCCTTGTCGCTGTTATTGATGTTGAACTTGTACAGTTTCGTCTTGTCTTTGACGAAGGTGGTGTCGAAACGGCGATCCGACACGTCTTCCACCATGGCATCGGAGATATGCCCGATACCGTTCAGCCGGGCCGCTTCCAGGGCCAGCTCCGACGTGGAAATATCCACACCCATTCCGCCTATCATGATGGGCACATATTCTTTTTTGCCAAATCGCAGGCGGAAATCATCAACACGTTTCATTGCTATCCTTAGACTACCGTGGTTATCACTGAGCCAGATGTACGGTCAAGCCCGCCGCCGGTCAGGCGCGCGGGCGCATGTAGCTGCGCGCAGCTTCAATTCTACCCCAAGCGGGCAGGCGCTCCGAGGCAGCTTGCCGCCATGCCGGTGCAAGCGCAGGCCGGAGCGTGCGCATCATCGAAATTAATCGCGGAAATTGTTAAATTCCAGCGGCATGTCGGGCACGTCCTTGCGCAGCATGGCCATGGCCGCCTGCAGGTCGTCGCGCTTGGCGCCCGTGACGCGCACGGCTTCGCCCTGGATGCTCGCTTGCACCTTCATCTTGCTGTCCTTGATGACACGCACGATTTTCTTCGCATCATCCGATTCGATGCCATTCTTGATCTTGATGATCTGCTTGACCTTGTCGCCGCCGATCTTCTTGATGTCACCTTCGTCGAGGAAGCGCACATCGACCTTGCGTTTGGTCAATTTGTTGGTCAGCACGTCGCGCACCTGGCTGAGCTGGAATTCCGAGTCCGCAAACGCGGTCAATTCGTTTTCCTTGTGCTCGACGCGGGCGTCGCTGCCCTTGAAGTCGAAGCGGGTCGTGATTTCCTTGTTGGATTGCTCGACTGCATTCTTGACTTCGATCATATCGGCTTCGGAGACTACATCAAATGACGGCATGGTCTGTTCCTTTTCTTGTTAAAGCGAGCGCACGCTCGGCGCGCTGGGCCTTGGCGGCTGATTCTGCGCCATGGGACGGCCCTGTTAAAGATGCGACATTTTAACGGACAACGGGCAAGTCGCCCTTGTCCTGAGGTGGTTTTTTGTCGCTTTCGCTCTATAATCGAGCAAAATTTCCCTATCCCATGTCTGCAGAGCTCACCATCGAACACAATTACTCCCTCCAGCGCCTGAATACCTTCGGCATCACGGCCAACGCGGCCGCCTACGTACGCATCACCTCGCAGGCCGAATTGCACGCCGCGCTGCAAGATCCCGCCCTGTCCGCCATGCCGCGCCTGATACTGGGCGGCGGCAGCAACATCGTGCTGACGGGCGACTTTCCCGGCGCCGTGTTGCACATGGCTACGCGCGGCATGCGCCTGGCGCAGGCGGATTTCGAGACGGTACTCGTCACGGCCGCGGCCGGCGAAAACTGGCACGATTTCGTGCAATGGACCCTGGCGCAAGGCGTGGGCGGGCTGGAAAACCTGTCCCTGATTCCCGGCACGGTAGGCGCGGCGCCTATCCAGAATATTGGCGCGTATGGCGTTGAAATCAAGGATTATCTGCATAGCGTGAGCGTCATGCACAGCGCCAGCGGCATCGTCTTCGACATGGACCGCGATGCTTGCCGCTTCGCTTACCGCGACAGCATCTTCAAGCAGGCGGACGGGCGCGAGCTGATCGTGCTGGAAGTCACGTTTGCCTTGCCGGCCGAGTGGCAGCCGAACTTGCGCTATGCGGAACTGGCGCAGGCCGTGGCCGAGCGCAATCTTGCCGAGCCGACAGCACAACAGGTAGCCGAGACGGTGATGGCGATCCGCCGGAGAAAATTGCCCGATCCGGCCGTGATCGGCAATGCGGGTAGCTTCTTCAAGAATCCGGTGGTGTCGCGCGAGCAATGTCTTGCTTTGCTGGAACGTTTCCCGACCCTCGTGCACCATGCGCAGCCCGATGGCACGGAAAAGCTGGCGGCCGGCTGGCTGATCGATCAGTGCGGCTGGAAGGGGAAAAACCTGGGGCCCGCGGGAGTGTATCCCAAGCAGGCTCTGGTTCTGGTGAATAATGGCGGCGCTCGTGGCGCGGACATTACCCGGCTGGCGGCAGCGATACAGGATGATGTAGAGGCGAAATATGGCGTGCGCCTGTCGCCCGAGCCTGTGTTTATCTAAATAGTCAATCCGCGCTTGGAAAAATGCTCAGGGCAAGGCAGTGCAACGCAGCCATGGACGTTTTTTCTGCGTGGATTAGCCGAAGTGGCAGACGTAGTCGACGGTTTCGACCGTTTCAATATCAAAATAGCTATTGCCCGGCACCTTGAATTGCGTGCCCGCGGCATAGCTGTTCCATTCTGTCGCGTCGGCCAGGCGCACCTTGCACAGGCCGCTGACGATTTCCATGATTTCCGGCGCGCCCGTATTGAAGCGCAACGATGACGCGAAAATCACGCCCACGCTTTTCTTCGTGCCATCGGCCAGGATGACGTTATGCGAGATGCATTTGCCGTCAAAGTAAATATTCGACTTCTTGACGACGCTGACATTGTCCAGTTGTGTGCTCATGCTTCACTTTCCTTGCTGTTAAAAATCAGTCCTGGACGTCAGCGGCGCTCAACACGCTGTTGCGTCCGCCGCGCTTGGCCGCGTACAGGGCCTGGTCGGCGCGGTTGATCAATTGCTCGACCGTCGAGTCCGGCGAAGGCACGATAGTGGCCACGCCGATCGAGATGGTGACGATGCCCGTGCTTGCCGCCGGATTCTCGATCTGCAAGCCTTCCAGATGGCGCCGGCACGCTTCGGCGATCAGCAGCGCGCCGGCCGGATTCGTTTCCGGCAGGATCAAGGCGAATTCTTCGCCGCCGTAACGGGCGGCCAGGTCGGCCGGGCGTTTCAAATGTTCCGTCAGCACGGCGGCGACTTTTTTCAGGCCCAGGTCGCCCGCCAGGTGGCCAAAGTGATCGTTATAGCTTTTAAAATGGTCGATATCGCAGAACAGCAAGCTCAGCGGTGTTTTGTCGCGCTGGCCACGCTGCCATTCGAATTGCAGGGTTTCATCGAAGCGGCGGCGGTTGGCGATGCCCGTCAAGCCATCGAGGGCGGCCAGTTTCTGCAGCTCGATATTCGCGTCGGCCAGGTTTTTTTGACTTTCTCGCAGGAAACGAAAAGCCTGGTCGCGCTGCAAGCGGCTGATGTGGGCCGCCGAGTGATAGCGTATGCGCGCCAGCAACTCCAGGCGGTCTGGCAGTTTCACCACGTAATCGTTGGCGCCGACGGCAAAGCTGTGCGCCTTCAGCTTCGGGTCATCCTTGGCCGACATCACGATCACCGGCACATGCGCCAGCGCCTCGTTTTCGCGGTACAGCTTGATCAAGGCGAAGCCGTCGATGCCCGGCATCACCAGATCCTGCAGGATGACGGTCGGTTGCAAACGCAGCGCCGTGTCCAGCGCCTGGGTGGCGTCGGTCATATAGTGAAACTCGATATCCTGCTGATCGCTCAGCATGCGCCGGATTGCCTCAGCAATAATCAACTGGTCGTCCACCAGCAGGACGCTGACCTTGAATTCGGTCAATGCGGGTTCTTGCTGGATGAAGCTGGAGGAAAATTCTGGCATTGCATTCTTTTCAGATGTTAGGGGAGGGCTCCCACCCATTGTTGAGTTTGGCGCCCAGGCGGCTGCGCAGGCTGGCGCCAATTCTATCCAATGGCAGGATGTGCTGCGCCGCATCGAGTTCGGCCGCCGCGCGCGGCATGCCGTACACGGCGCTGCTGGCCTGGTCTTGCGCGATGGTCGTCTTGCCGGCGCGACGCATGGCCAGCAAGCCATCGCCGCCGTCGCGCCCCATGCCTGTGAGCAATACACCGATGGCGTCGCCGCGCCAGTGCTCCGCCACGCAGTTGAAGAATACATCGACGGAAGGACGGTAAACATACTCGCGTGGTGCTGCATCGTAACCCAAACGATAATTTTGATCTAGCAGCAGGTGATCATTGGTCTTGGCGATCAGTACCGTGCCGGACACCAGTTCGTCGCCTTCGGCAATCACGCGCACAGGCATGCTGAGCTGGTCATCGAGCCATTTGGCGAAGTGCGAGGCAAAGGTTTCATCGATGTGCTGCACCACCACGATGGCGCAGCCGGGCGGCGCCGTCCAGCCGGACAGCACCCTGGCCACGGCCGAAGGGCCACCCGTCGAGGCGCCGATGGCCACCAGGGTCGATACCTGGCCATCGCCCCGTTCGCCGCCATTGCCGTTCGCCTGGCGCGGCGGCGGAGGTTCTGCGCTGTGGCGTATCAGCTTGCCGATGGTCTTGATCTTGGCCAGCAGCTCGCTGTCGCCGCCCACTTGTCCCTGCAGCACGGGGGTGGCCGTGACGTCGAGCGCGCCCGCGCCCAGTGCGCGGAAGACCTGGTTGACATTGTCTTGCGGGCGGCCCGTGACCACCAGGATGGCGCACGGGCTTTGCTCCATGATCAGGCGCGTCGCCTCGACGCCATCCATCTCCGGCATGTTCAGGTCCATCAGGATCAGGTCGGGGCGGTTGCCTTCGCACATGCGCACGGCTTCGAGCCCCGTGCGGGCGATCCACAGCACCTGGTGTTCCTGCGTGCTGGCCACCACGCGGCGCAGGGCCTCGGCGGCCATGGCGACATCGTTGGCAATGGCAATTTTCATGAAGTACAACTCATAAGCGGGCATCTCCTATCAGGTCGGCCACCGCGTCGAGCAAGGTCTCGTCGTGGAAGCTGCCTTTGGTCAGATAATAGTCGGCGCCGGCGGACAGGCCGCGCGCGCGGTCTTCCGGACGGTCCTTGTACGAGACGATCATCACCGGCAGCTTGTGCAGGTGCAGGTCCTTCTTGATCAGCGATACCAGTTCGATGCCATCCATGCGCGGCATGTCGACGTCGGTGATCACGAGGTCGTACTCGCCGCTGCGCACCACGTTCCAGCCGTCGATGCCGTCGATGGCCACGTCGACCTCGAAGCCGCGCGCCAGCAGCAGCTTGCGCTCCATTTCGCGCACCGTCAGCGAATCGTCGACGACGAGGATACGCTTGGCGCGGCGCTGCTGCGCGTGGCCCGCCTGCGCCAGCTGGTGCAGGCCGCCTTCGTGCAGCAGCTTGTCGATCGACAGCAGCAAATCGGGCACGTCGAGGATCAGCACCGGTTCGCCGTCGTCGAGCAGGGCGGCGGCGGAAATGTCGCGCATCTTGCCGAAAATCGGATCGATGGCTTGCACCGCCAGGCTTTGCTCGCCGCGGATGGCGTCGACCACCAGGGCATAGCTTTGCTTGCCGCGCCCGATCACCACCACCGGCAAGTCCTCGGCCTGGTTCGCCGCTTCGCCCAGTTCCAGCACCTGCGCCGCCGAGACCAGGCCCAGATGCTCGCCCTTGAGTTCGAAGAACTGCTTGTTTTCCAGGGTATGGATGGCCGCTTGCGGCACGCGCACCACGCTTTCCACCTTGACGATGGGGATGGCGTAGGCTTCACCCTGGATATCGATCACCAGCGCGCGCACGATCGATTGCGTCAGCGGCAGGGTGATGAGGGCGCGGAAACCCCGGCCCGGCTCCGATTCCAGGCGCACCGTGCCGTTTTGCTGGCGTATCGTCTCGTGTACGATGTCGAGGCCCACGCCGCGGCCGGACAATTGGTTCGCCTTTTCCTTCAGGCTGAAGGCAGGCAGGAACAAGAATTCCAGCAGCTCGCCCGGCGACAGCGCAGCGGCCATGACGGGGCTGGCCATCTTGCGCTCGATGACGGACTGGCGGATTTTTTCCAGGTCGACGCCACGGCCGTCGTCGCTGATTTCGATGCTCAGCATGCCGGCGCGGTGGCGCGCCTCCATGCGTATCGTGCCCAGCGCTTCCTTGCCCGCGTCGATGCGCTCGTACGGGCCTTCCATGCCATGGTCGATGGCATTCCTCAGCATGTGGTTCAGCGGGCTTTCGATCTTCGCCAGGATGTCGCGGTCGACCAGGGTGTCTTCGCCCTCGATCTCCAGCTGCACTTCCTTGCCCAGGCTGCGCGCCAGGTCGCGCACCATGCGGGGAAATGCATGGATGCCGTCGCGGAAGGGGCGCATGCGCAGGGCCAGCACTTCGTCGACCATGCCTTGGGAGACGGCCAGCAGGCGCCGTTCATAGGTTTCGATGTCAGCGATGTGCTCGAGCATGAACTGCTTCAGGGGCTGCGTCTTTTGCAGCGCCAGCAGCGACTTTTCCATCAGGCCCGCGTCGCCCGCGCGGGCAATGGCTTCGTGCAGGTGCTCGATGGCGGAAAACAGGCTGCTCTGGTTGCGTTTGAAGCGCTGCAGCGCGCCGATGAACGGGTGCATCTGGTGCGCGTTGATGCGCGATTCGCTGGCCAGCGACAGCAATTTGTCGAAGTTTTGCGCCGGGGCCTTGGCTGGTGCGGCCCCCGTGCGCGGCGCAGGCGCGGCCGCTTCCGGCTCCTCTACCGCCAGGCCGCTGGCCACGGGAGCCTGTGGTGTGGCCGCTGCCGGCGCCGGCATGGGCGCAGGCGCCGAGGGCAGGGCCGGCAATTCGGGCAGCTCGGCGATGCCGGCGATGGCGTTCAGGGTCTGGTCGATCTGCGCCGCATTCGCGGCCAGCCATGCTTCGGCGCCCGCGTCGTCCAGGCGCGACAGCTGCACGATCAGGTCGACGCCCGAGAGCAGCACGTCGACCCGCTCCGGCGTGAGCTTCAGTCGGCCATGCTGGGCGGCGACAAAGCTGTCTTCCATGCCGTGCGCCAGCTGCACCACCACCTGCAGGCCGACGATGGCGGCCGCGCCCTTGATCGAGTGCGCCGCGCGCATCATCGCTTCGACGGCGGCCGCGTCGCCCGCATGGCGCTCCATCGCCAGCAAGCCGTCGGTGAGAATCTGGGTCTGGCTGTCCGCCTCCATGCGGAACAGGTCCAGCATGGAAAAGGCACTCAGGTCGCCGTGCTGGTCCTGGCTCATCGTAATAGTCTCGCAAGTTGAAAGCCGATCAGCGCCGTGTCGAGGCAGCCGATGCGCATGTCGCCTTCGGTGATGACACAGGACAGATAGCGCGACAGGCCCTTGTTGATGGTGGCCGCCGGCGCCTGCACGGTGCTTGATGCATAGCGCACGATGCCGTGCAGGTCGGCCACGGGCAGGGCGTAGGCCTGCTCTTCCCAGCGCATCAGCAGCAGGCGCGCGAACGTGTGGCGGCCCTTGGCCGGCGGCGCGCCCTGTTCGTCGATACCCAGCAAACTGGCCAGCGACATGCATGGATACAGCTTGCCGCCGATATTGACGATGCCCGCCAGGCCGCGCCCGCCGCGGTGCGGCAGCACGTGCGGCTTGGCCTGCGGCGCCACGGAGTCGAACACGCGCGTGGGCAGCGCCAGCCATTCGCGGCCGATGCGAAACACCAGCACCGAGCTGTCGCGTACTTCGCCGCCCGCATCGATCTGGCGGAAGTGGCTGGCCCAGTCGCGCTGGTAGTGTTCATCCACGGGCCGCTGCAGGTTGCGCTGGGCGGCGCCCGCATACACGTCGCAGTTGCGGCAATGCACGTTGGCCGGTAGCTTGGGGCAGCTCTGGTCGCCGACCACGCCGATATGGTTCCAGCAGTCGTCGATGGCGGCGGGGGACTCGGTGGCGATGAGGTTGGTCATGCTTGCCCCTTAGTTGGACGCCTGGCGGCGCTGGTAGATGCGCGCCGCACGCGCCTTCAGGGTGGCGGCGGCCGTGTGGTTGCCATTGCGTTCGGCCAGCAGGGACAGGTGGCACAGCGCTTCGTAATGGTCGGGCTGCAGGTAGATGCAGCGGCGCCAGTAATCGTCGGCCAGGTCCATCTTGCCGGCCAGTTCATTGATGATGCCCAGCATGAAATACGCTTCCGCCGCCTCGGGCACTCTGGCCAGGTGGGCGTGGCATTTTTCGCCGGCCTCGCGCAGCTGGCCACGGTCGGCCAGCAGGCGCGCCTCGGCCAGCAAATCGGCCTGCGCGGCTTGCGCGGCCGGCGCCGGCGATGGCACGGACACGGGGCGCGTGCGCGGCGCTGTCGCGGCAGCAGGGGCGGCTGCGGCGGCGCGCCTTGGCGCGGGCGGCACGCTGCGCAGGGTACGCAAGGCCGGCAGCGGCGCCACTTGCGCGGGGCTGGCCGGCGCCGCCGTTCCCTTTTTCAGGGCGAAGGCCTGGCGGAACTGCAGCGTCGCAAAGCCGTTCTGGCAGAACGACGGCACTTCCGCATAGCCGGCCAGCAGCATGCCGTCGTCGGCCAGCAGGGCGGACAGGTTGTGGATGGCCGCGCGCGTGGTCGGCTTGTCGAAGTAAATCAAGAGGTTGCGGCAGAAGATGACGTCGTAATGGCGGCTGTAGGTGGCGGTATCGAACTGCAGCAGATTGCCCTGCCTGAAGGTCACCTGTTCGCGCAGGGAGTCGATGATGCGGTAGGCGTCGTCGGCCACGTGCGTGAAATAGCGGTCGCGGAAGGCCACGTCCTGCGCGCGGAAGGCATTGCGGCCATACACGCCGGCTTGCGCACGCTCGATGCAGCCGGGACTCAGGTCATACGCGTCGATGCTGAACGCCTGTTTCGGCACGCCGCCGTCGCGCAGCGCCATGGCCATCGAATACGGTTCCTCGCCGCCCGCGCAGGGAATCGACAGGATGCGCGTGGCGCGCCCCCGTGCCCAGCGTTCCTGCACCAGTTCGACGGTGGCGTAGAACGCCTGCGGGTCGCGGAACAGCCACGATTCCGGCACCACCACCAGCTCGATCAATTGCGTCATTTCGGCCGGCGTGAGCGCCTGCAGGTAGGCTTCGCTATCGCTGAAGCCCGTTTGCTCCATGCGCTGGCCGACGGCCCGTTCGGCCACGGCTTTGGAGACGGACAGGCCGGTCGCGCGGCGCAGCAGGGCTTGTGCCGTCATGCCGCGCCCGCGTCTTGAAACAGCAGCGCGCGCACGTCGGGCGGCAGCAGGTGCTCGAGTTCCACCAGTTGCACGATGCCGTCGGCGTCGCTGGCC
Source organism: Janthinobacterium lividum (assembly GCF_034424625.1). Taxonomy (NCBI): domain Bacteria; kingdom Pseudomonadati; phylum Pseudomonadota; class Betaproteobacteria; order Burkholderiales; family Oxalobacteraceae; genus Janthinobacterium; species Janthinobacterium lividum. Next base: position 1,948,911 of record NZ_CP139976.1, read on the forward strand.
ACCTGGCCCAGGAAGGGCGCCGTCGTCACGCCGCTGTCGTCGAGCTTTTCCGCATCGATGTCGGCGATGCCGCGCACCTGCGAGGCCAGCAAGCCCAGCGCATGCGTGGCGCCGCCGGGCGCGCGGTAGTCGACGATGACGATGCGCGTGTCGAACTGCGCGGCGGCGGCAGGCAGCCCGGCCAGGCGCGACAGGTCGATCACGGGCACGGGCGTGCCGTGCAAGTCCATCAGGCCGGCCACGTAGTCTGGCGTGAGCGGCAACTGTTTCAGCTCCAGCAGCGGCAAGACGCGCACGATGCCGGCCAGGGGCAGGCCATAGCGGTCGCGTCCGATGTGAAAGAGCAGTACTTTCATGGGATCAGATGGTGACGGCGAAGGTCGATACGCTCGACTGCAGGTCGCCCGCCGCATATTGCAACTGGTGCACCGCTTCGCTGGTGGCTTTCAGCGATTCCACCGTCTGCTGCGTGGCATCGTTGAGCTGCATCATGGTATCGGAAATCTGCGAGGCGCCGATGGCCTGCGATTGCATGCCTTGCAGAACGGCATCGAATTGCGGCGTGAGTTTCTGCACCTGGTCCATCACGGACGACAATTGTTCCGCCACTTGGCGCACCTCGCCCACGCTGCGGCGAATTTCTTCCGAGAATTTATCCATGCCCATCACGCTGGCCGAAACGGCCGACTGCATTTCCTTGAGCATTTGCTCGATATCCCAAGTGGAGACGGACGTCTGGTCGGCCAGGCGGCGGATTTCCGTCGCCACCACGGAAAAGCCGCGGCCCGCTTCGCCCGCTTTTTCCGCCTCGATGGCGGCGTTCAGCGACAGGATGTTGGTCTGGTCGGCCACCTTGGTGATGGTGATCAGTACGCTATTGATATTGCTGGCTTTTTCCGACAGGGCGGCCAGCTTGGCATTGATGGAATCGGTCGCCGAGACCATGTGCTGCATGGTCGAGTCCATGCGCTTGAGGTTGTTTTGTGCTTCGGCCGTCGCATTCGTCGTGTAGTCGGCCACGGCGGTGGCGTCTTCCATGGTTTTCAGCAACTGGCTCGTGTTGGCCGAGATTTCCTTGGTGGTGCTGAGAATTTCCACGCTGGTTTGCGCCTGTTCGATGCCCGTGGCTTCCTGCTGGCGTGCCGAGGCGGCGATTTCCGTGGCCGAGGTCGTCACCTGGATGCCGGCTTTTTGCACATTGTTGAGCAAGCTGCGCAGATTTTCGAACATCTTCGCCAGGCCGTTGCCCAGCTGGCCGATGGCGTCATTGCCCGTGATGCCGACCTTGCCCGTCAGATCGCCCGAGGCCGCCTTCGACACCACTTCCAGCAGGGAATCGACCTTGGCCCGCAAGCTATTCGTTGCGGCCAGTTCGTTAGCCTGGTTGTCCTGGATGGTTTGCGCCATGCGGTTGAATTCTTCCGTCACCTTGCCCAGCTCGTCGCGCGAGATGATGGCGGCGCGCGCGCCCTGCTCGCCGCCGGCGATGCGTCCGACGGCGTCCGTCAGGCTGTTCAGCGGGCCGAGGATGGAACGGCCCAGCAGGTAGGAAATGCCCAGCGCCAGCACCACGCACAGCAGGCCGCCCAGCGCCAGGGTCAGCAGCATGGTTTCCTGCAATTTTGTCGTGGTGGCCGTGCGTTCGACCAGCAAGCGGGATTCTTCGGCAGCGACTTCGTCAAGCAGCTTGTTCGCTTGCGCGACGGCCGGATAGCCGGTCGGCGGCATGGTGCGCGCCACCGCTTCCGTGGCGCCCGGCGCGTTGCCCAGCGCGCGGCGCTTCTCGATCAGGGGATTGATCCACTCCTTGACCCAGGTGGTGGTCAGCTGGTCGATCTTGCGGAAGCGTTCCGACTGTACCTTGTTGTCGACCGTCATGGCGATGGCTTTTTGCGTGTGCTGGCTCAGCACCGCCATCTCGTCCGTTCCAGGGTTCAGCGAGGCTTCGTTGCCTGTGAGGATGAAACCGCGTGCTTCCACCTGGATTTGCAGGATGGAATTGTGAATCCTGTCGATCTCGACCAGCACTTCCATCGTGTGGCGGTCCCATGCATTGGCTGCCGACAGGCGCGAAAAGCTGTTGTAGGCCACGCCCAGCAGGATCAGGATGATGGCCACGATGGAGCCGAAGCCCAGGTACAGTTTATTCTTGATACTCAGGTCTTTGAACATGGGAGGGCTCCGGAAGCGGGAAGGTCAGCACAATTGCACTGTAGCATTTTGCCATGCGGACAGCAAAATGGGGGCGATCTCGGGACGTGGCGGGGCGTAATTTGCGGCAGAGTGCGCTCCAGACGCAAAAAAGCCGCCCGTGGGCGGCTCAGGCAGCTGCGGGAGGCAGTGCCTCCCGGCAACTAATTACTTCTGGCCGCGCTTTTCGCGGGCGATGGCGGCGATGCGCATGCGCAAGGCGTTCAGCTTGATGAAGCCGCCTGCATCGGCCTGGTTGTAGGCGCCGCCGTCTTCGTCGAAGGTGGCGATGTTCATGTCGAACAGCGAATCCGTCTTCGAATCGCGCGAGACGACGATGACATTGCCTTTGTACAGCTTGATGCGTACCCAGCCGTTCACGGTTTCCTGCGTGTGGTCGATCAGGGTTTGCAGGGCAACGCGCTCAGGCGCCCACCAGTAGCCGTTGTAGATCATCGATGCGTAGCGCGGCATCAGGTCATCTTTCAGGTGGGCCACTTCGCGGTCCAGGGTGATCGATTCGATGGCGCGGTGGGCTTTCAGCATGATAGTGCCGCCCGGGGTTTCATAGCAGCCGCGCGATTTCATGCCGACGTAGCGGTTTTCCACCAGGTCCAGGCGACCCACGCCATGCTTGCCGCCAACCTTGTTCAGTTCGGCCAGCACGGTGGCAGGCGACATGCGCACGCCGTTGATGGCGACGATGTCGCCTTTTTCGTATTCGATGTCCAGGTATTCCGCTTCGTCCGGGGCCTTTTCAGGGCTGACGGTCCAGCGCCACATGGTTTCTTCCGCTTCGGCGCTCGGGTTTTCCAGGTGGCGGCCTTCAAAGCTGATGTGCAGCAAGTTGGCGTCCATCGAGTACGGCGCGCCGCCGTTCTTGTGCTTCATGTCGATTTCGATGCCGGCGTCTTCCGCGTACTTCAGCAGTTTTTCGCGCGACAGCAGATCCCACTCGCGCCATGGAGCGATGATTTTCACGCCTGGCTTCAGCGCGTAGGCGCCCAGCTCGAAACGCACCTGGTCGTTGCCCTTGCCGGTCGCGCCGTGCGAGATGGCGTCGGCGCCGGTGGCGTTGGCGATTTCGATCAGGCGCTTGGCGATCAGTGGACGGGCGATCGAGGTGCCCAGCAGGTATTCGCCTTCATACACGGTATTGGCGCGGAACATCGGGAAGACGAAATCGCGCACGAATTCTTCGCGGACATCTTCGATATGGATGTTTTCCGGCTTGATGCCGAACTTGATGGCCTTGGCGCGTGCCGGTTCCAGTTCTTCGCCCTGGCCCAGGTCGGCCGTGAAGGTGACGATTTCGCACTGGTAGTTATCTTGCAGCCATTTCAGGATGACGGAGGTGTCGAGTCCGCCGGAATAGGCCAGGACTACTTTTTTAATGTCGCTCATATTGCTTCCAGTTGTCGTTGTCGATGTATGTATTGCGATGCTGCCAGAGTGTATGCAGTGCCTGGCGAATTAGTTGATTTTACCCAGTAACAGGTATTCGATCAGCGCTTTTTGCACGTGCAAACGGTTTTCCGCTTCGTCCCACACCACCGATTGCGGGCCGTCGATCACTTCGGCGGCCACTTCCTCGCCGCGGTGGGCGGGCAGGCAGTGCATGAACAGCGCGTCGGGCGCGGCGCGGGCCATCTTCGCGCCATCGACGATCCAGCCGTCGAAGGCGGCGATGCGGGCCGCGTTTTCCGCTTCGTAGCCCATGCTGGTCCACACGTCCGTGTTGACCAGGTGCGCGCCTTCGCAGGCGTCGGACGGGTTGGCGAAGAAGGTGTAGCGCTCGGTCTTGACTTGCGACAGGTCGATGTCGTAGCCCTTCGGCGTCGACACGTTGACGTGGAAGCCGAACACCTCGGCCGCCTGCAGCCACGAGTACAGCATGTTGTTGGCGTCGCCGATCCAGGCGACGACCTTGCCAGCGATCGAGCCGCGGTGTTCGATGTAGGTAAAGATGTCGGCAAAGACCTGGCACGGGTGGTGTTCATTGGTCAGGCCATTGATCACCGGCACGCGCGAATTGGCGGCGAAACGCTCGATGATTTCCTGGCCGAAGGTGCGCACCATGATGATGTCGCACATGCGCGACATGACCTGACCCGCGTCTTCCACCGGCTCGCCGCGGCCCAGCTGGGAGTCGCGCGTGTTCAGGTAGATGGCGGCGCCGCCCAGCTGGTGCATGCCGGCTTCGAACGACAGGCGCGTGCGGGTCGAGTTCTTTTCAAAGACCATCACCAGGGTGCGGTCGATCAGGGGATGGTAGATTTCATAGTTCTTGAACTTGCGCTTGATCAGATGGGCGCGTTCGATCACATATTCGTACTCTTCCAACGTGAAATCGGAGAACTGGAGGTAGTGCTTGATCGGTTTTTTTGTCGACATAATGACCACTTGAAGATGCGCAGGCCGCCGGCGGCGTGCCTTTCCCGCCGGGTTGCATCAGCGTAAAACATCTCGTCTGATGACTGCCTCGCCCGGCGCGCTGCTGTGTTGATCGGTGCCAGCGCGACGCCTGTCGCGCGGTACGATGCGGTTTGCCAAGTTGAAAATAATGCAATGGCAAGTACTTCAGCCGTTCAATTATAAGGGTTTTGCTTTTAGATTGGAAAGACTGGCCGGGCGCGTACTTGTATAGGCAAGCCTGCGCCCGGGCAACGGGGCGGTGGATTAATAGATGCTGGCGGGCGCAGCGCCGTCCAGCTGCGGCGCCACCAGGGGCAAGTCCAGGGTGAAGCGGGTGCCGGCAGGGCTGCTGGCCACCTGGATGGTGCCGCCCAGCAGGGCCGTGACGATGTTGTAGCTGATCGACAAACCCAGGCCGCTGCCACCCTGGCCCAGCTTGGTGGTAAAGAAGGGGTCGAAGATGCGCGACAAATGCTGTTCGGCGATGCCGCCGCCATTGTCTTCGAAGACGATCTGCACGCGCGCCGCCTCCATCGTGGCGGACAAACGCATGCAGCCCGTGCCGGCGCCACCATCGTTGGGCGCGGGGGGGAAGGCGTGCAGCAGGGCATTGTTGATCAGGTTGGTGATCACCTGGCCGAACGGGCCAGGATAGCTGTCCATGGCGATGCCGAAGGCTATCTCCACTTCGATGCGGTGGCCCGAGCTGCGGATGCGGTTCATGACGGTGGCGATGATTTCATTGCTTACTTGTTGCAAGTCAAACCGGCGCCGCTGCTCGGTGGTGCGGTCGACGGCCACCTGCTTGAAACTGTTGACCAGGTCGGCCGCGCTGCGCAGGCCGCGCATCACCAGCGCCGACGCCTTGTTCGCATCGTCGATGAAGGCGGCCAGGTCCGAGCGGCGCAGGCCGGGGCCGTTCATCAGGCGTTCCACGTCTTCCGTCTTTTGCTGCATGGTACTGGCGATTAATAAACTGTTGCCGATCGGGGTATTCAGTTCATGCGCCACGCCGGCCATCAGCGAACCGAGGGCAGCCAGTTTTTCCTGCGATACCAGTTGCGCCTGGGCATCTTGCAATTGCCGGTAGGCGCTGGCGTTGTCGAGCGCGATGGCGCCATACGCGCACAGGGTACGGAAGATCAGCCGCTCGCGTTCGCCATACGCGTTGGCATGGCAAGCTTGCACCGTCATCACGCCCAGAACGCGTTCGCCCACCATCAGCGGCACGTACAGCACGCTCTGGTTATGCAGGGTGCCGGGCACCGTGTAGGCATGGCGGCGCGGCGGTACCTGGTCGATATACACTTCGCGCCGGCCCAGCAGGCAGCGCACGGAGTAGGCGCGTGGATTGCTCAGTGGAATGGCGTTGTCGGGCAGGGGACGGCCCGCTTCCATGCCGTGCGCGCGGCGCAGCGCCGTGCCAGCCGGATCGAGCATGTAGACGGCGAAGGTGTTGACTGGCAGCAAGGCGTGCACATGGCGGTCCAGCACCTGGAATACGGCGCTGGCGTCCAGGTGGGTGGTGATTTCCTGGCCGATGGCCGACAGCCGTTCCAGGGTGTCGCTGGTCTGTTGCAGCACTTCGGCGCGGCGCGCTTCGGAGGCGGCCAGTTCGCGGTGGTGATAGCCTTCCGAGCGCGCATGTTCCGTCTGGTGGTAGACCTGCATGGCGGTAGCGCGGTTGCTCGCCTGCTGGGTGTGGCTTTTTTCACGCGCCATGCCCGCATCGAGGGCGATATCGTAGGCGCGCGCATAGTCGCCCGCATGCGCGTATTCGCGCGCCAGCGCATCGAGCAGTTCGCCGGGCGGCGAATAGCCTTCGATGGAGGCGGCCACCTGCAGCGCCTGGTGCAGGAAATGCAGGGCGGGATTGCGTTCCTGCATGCCTGCGGGCGGCGGCAGCTCGTGGCGCGCATGCAGCATGGACAGGACGCGCAGCGCCGCCACCTGATGCATGGCGTCGCCTTGCGCGGTGGCCAGCTGGCAAGCCCGTTCGGCCGCCTGCAGCGCTTCATCGGGGCGATCCAGATAGGACAGCGCGTGCGCGCTGCCGCGCTGCGCCATGCTGCGGAAATCGGCCTGGCCCAGCGCTTCGGCGCGCTGCGCCAGCCGGCTGAAAGCGTCGAGCGCCGTGTCGTAGTCGCCCTTGTCCAGGCTCAGTTCACCCAGGTGGAATAGGGCGTTGGCATAGGTGCGCGCGCCTGCCACGGGGGCCAGGATGAGCAGCGCCTGGCGCAGCAAGTCTTCGGCCGCGGCCAGCCGCCCCAGCTTGCGCATGGTTTCGGCCGTATGCGTCTGGCAGGCGCCGATGCTGCGGGGCCAGCCGGTGGGGCGCGCCAGGTCCAGCGCGCACTGCATCCATTCGAGGGCCGATTCGTTGTCGTTGAGACTGGCGAAGCAGTCGCCGATATTGATGGCGGCCGTGATGGCGCCGCGCAGCTGGCCGCTTTCCAGCGCCGCTTCGTAGCTTTGCATGTAGTGGCCGGCGGCCGTGCCCAGGTCGCGCGAAGTGTGCGCCAGCAAGCCGCGGAAATCATGCACCCAGGCAGCCAGCGGCGCGGGCAGCTTGCCGCTGGCGCCGTCGGCCTGGAAGTGGCTGCCCCAGCGCGCTTGGGCGGCCGGCGCATCGCGCAGCACGGCCCAGCGCGCCGTGGCCGCGTCGGCCAGGCTGGCGCGCATCGCATCGCCGGCGCTGCGCGCCTGTTCGGCAGCGGCCAGCAGTTCGGCATCGCAGCGGGCATGGTCGCCCCGGTCGACGGCAATCGAGGACAGCAGCCAGTGCGCATCGGCGCAAGCGGCGCCGTCGCCATGCGCGCACAGGATGGCGTGCGCCGCCATGGCCAGGCTTTCGGCCGCATCGAGCGCACCTTGCAGCCAGGCCACTTCCGCCTGCACCAGTTGCAGGCGCGCCTGCGCCATGGCCAGGGCGTGGGCCGGCAGCTGGGCCTGGGGCAACAAGGTTGCCGCTTCGTCTGCATGGTGCAGCGCCTGTGCGCAGTTACGCTGGCGCAAATGCCATGCCAGCAACATCAGCAAGGGCAAGCGCTCCAGGGCGCGCAATGGTCGCAGTGTGTCTTCCCACTGTGCAATGTCATGTTCGAGGGCGAACATTTCCATCCGAAATCTCCCGCAAGGCGATGGTGTTGGCCCGCGGCCAGTGACACCTTATTGGATCGCATTGTAAGCTGCATTCGGATGCAGTTGTTTGGCCGACTCGACAGTATTTTTTGCGCGCGCCATTTCAGGCGGCGCAAAGCAGGCGGGGCGTGCATCAGCCCCTGCCGGCTGATGCACGCCCCGTGGACAGCCTGGCGATGGCCGTGCCGCCTGTACCGTACTGCTTGTGCTAGCGGCCGGCGAAGTGCACGGTGCTGGCTGTTTCGCCAGCCTTGGCGATGGCGCCCGGAATATTGTTCAGTCCGGTAATGGCGATGACGTCGCCATCGTTGCGAAATTCCATGCGGGTGCCGCTGGCCGTTTCAAAGACGCCGGGCGCGCGGCCGAACAGCTCTATTTCGGGCTGTCCCTTGATTTGCGTGAAGTAACGGTTGACTTGCTGGCGCAGCAGCAAGGTATCGCCCGTGTCGAGCTGGTAGCGATTGCCGTACTGGCTGAATTCCTGCGGGGCCAGTTTATAGACCTTGCCGGAGATCTGGACCTTGTCCTGATCGCCGATTTCCAGCGCGCTGGCGCTGAGGCAAGAAAGGCCGAGGACGAGGGCGGCGCTACCGAGGGCGAGGGTACGCGAGAACGATGCTTTCATGATTTCACCTTGTGATCAAAATGCTGGTTGGAGTTAGACCAATGTTGTCTCCAGCAGGTTCGCTGGCGGGGACAATGCCAAGGTAGCAATCGGACCTGCGCGATGCCAGCGCAAAGCGATGAAACGCAGGAATTCGGCGCTGAAACGCGAAATCGGACGATGGATGGTTTTGGAATGAATGCAGGAAAGCGGGCTGAGCGGCAGAATTTAATTCTGTTTAATTCGCGTTGATAATGTTTTTGTCGGTTTGGCGCCCGCTCCGATGGCGGGCGCCAGGCGCGTTAATACAGCGTTTGCGCCGATTCGTGCAGCAGCTGGCCGTACAGGGTATGGCGCATCTTGGAGATTTTTCCTTCGGACAAGGCTTGCAGGATGGCGCACTGCGGCTCGATCAGGTGGCGGCAGTTATAGAACTTGCAGCCGCCCAGGTAGGGCTGGAATTCGCGGAAGGCCCGTTCCAGCATGCCCTCGGATAAGTGGTACAGGCCGAATTCCTGGAAGCCGGGCGAATCGATGATGGAGCTGTTCGCGCCCAGTTCGTCGAGCTTGTACAGGCGCGTAAAGGTGGTCGTGTGCTTGCCCGTGTCGAGCGCGGCGGAGATTTCGCGCACGGCGATGTCCGCGTCTGGCACCAGCAGGTTGATCAGGGACGACTTGCCCATGCCCGACTGACCGATGAGGATCGACGACTGGCCCGCCAGCAGGGGCGCCAGGGTGGCCACGGCGTGCTCCGGTTCGGCGCGCGCCGACACTTCATCGACGGGATAGCCCATCGAGGAATACGGCAGCAGGCGTTCCCGGGCACGCTCCAGCGAAGCGGTCACGTCCGTCTTGTTGAGGATGATGCGCGCTTCGATGCCGGCCGCGTCGGCCGCCACCAGCGAGCGCGAGATCAGGTCGTCGGCAAAGCCCGGTTCCGTCGCCACGACGATGAACAGCTGCGTCAGGTTGGCGGCCAGCAATTTCGACTTGTACTGGTCCGAGCGGTACAGCAAGGTCTTGCGCTCCTCGATGCGGTCGATGACGGCCTGGTCGTTGGAAGTGCGCGTCAGGTGCACGATGTCGCCCACGGCCACATTGGTTTTCTTGCCGCGCGTTACGCATTGCAGCTTGGCGCCGTCCACGTCGGCCAGGTAATGGCGGCCGTGGGCGGCGATGATGATGCCCGTCAACTTGCCTTCGCTCATGGGGCCACCTGGCTGCTCTGGTAGATAAGGTCGGCCTTGGCGGCGCAGATGAAGTCGTTTTCGGACAGGCCGCCGGCACCCTGGTTGACCGAGTGCGTGTCGTAGCGCACGGCGCAGGTTTTGTAAGTAATGATGAGCTCCGGATGGTGGTCTTGCGTATGGGTCATATAGGCCAGGGCGTTCACGAACGCCAGGGTCTGGTAGTAATTCTTGAAGCCGAAGTCGCGGCACAGCTTGCCGTTTTGCACCGTCCACTGGGGCAGCAGGGCGTGCAGGGTGGCGATATCCGTGTCGCCCAGCGCCTGCTGGCGCGGCGTGCAGCTCAGTTGGGCCAGGTCTTGCGAAGTGGATGGCGTATTCATGCGGAAGCCCCTTTCAGGTGGCGGATGCGCACGCTGGCCGGCGGATGCGAGTCATAGAAGGCCGAGTGCAGCGGGTCGGGCGTCAGGGTCGACGCATTGTCTTCATACATTTTGACGAGCGCCGACACCAGGTCGTCCGCCTGCGTGTGCGTGGCGGCAAAGGCGTCGGCTTCGAATTCGTGCTTGCGCGAGCTGAGCGACGTCAACGGCCCCAGCAGGAAAGTGAAGACGGGCAAGGCCAGCATGAACAGCAGCAGCGCCAGCGCGTCCGTCGGCTGGCCCGTCAGCGCCAGCGCCACGGGATCGACGCCCAGGCCCGCGTAAAACCACGGCTGCGTCTTCAGGAAGCCCAGCAGCGCGAGGAAACCCAGCGAGATGACGAACATCATGGCGATGCGCTTGACGATGTGCTTGAGCTTGAAGTGGCCCAGTTCATGCGCCAGTACGGCTTCGATTTCCTGTGGCGCCAGGCGCGACAGCAGGGTATCGAAGAAGACGATGCGCTTGTTGGCGCCAAAGCCCGAGAAATACGCATTGCCGTGGGCGCTGCGCTTCGAGCCATCCATGACGAACAAGCCTTTCGAAGCGAAGCCGACGCGCTGCATCAAGCCTTCGATGCGGCTTTTCAGCGCTTCGTCGGCCAGCGGCGTGAATTTGTTGAACAGCGGGGCAATGACGGTCGGGAACAGCACCATCATCAGCAGCTGGAAGCCGCTCCAGACGAACCACGCGTACAGCCACCACAGGTCGCCCGACTTGGCCATCAGGGTCAGCACGACCCAGATCAGCGGCAAGCCGATGACGGCGCCCAGGCCCACGCCCTTGAGCATGTCCGTGAAAAACAGCTTGCGCGCCATGGTGTTGAAGCCGAAGCGCTGCTCCAGCACGAACTGGCGGTAATAGTCGAAGGGCAGGTCGATCAGGCCGGAAATGGCGGCAAAGGCGGCGATCAGGCCGATCTGGTACAACATGGGCGAGCCGGGACCCATCCATTCATTCAGGTGCAGCGCCAGCCATTGCAGGCCGCCCAGCAAGGTAAAACCGATCAGCACGGCATAGTTGATCAGCAAGGTCAGCAAGCCGAATTTGGTCTTGGCCACTGTGTAGTCGGCCGCCTTCTGGTGCGCGGCCAGCGGGATTTTTTCCGCAAATTCGGGCGGGACAACGGCGCGGTGCGCCAGCACGTGGCGAATCTGCCGCGAAGCGAGCCAGAAGCGCACGGCGAGAGTCAAAACGAGGACGGATACAAACAAAATCGAAAACGCGAGTGAATACATTCTGTGCCTGTGAGAAAATGGCTGATTATTTAGTTTGATTAGGCCAAGAGAGAATTATGTCACAAGCGACCGACTTAACTGCATCCACCCCCGCACCCGCGGTGCCCGCACGTCCAAATGAGATGAACCTGGTCTGGGTCGACATGGAAATGACGGGTCTGGAGCCCGATACCGACCGCATCATCGAGGTGGCGGTAGTGGTGACGGACATGCACTTGAACCTGCTGGCCGAAGGCCCCGTGTTCGTGATTCACCAGTCGGATGAAACCCTGAACAAGATGGATGCCTGGAACAAGGGCACGCACGGCCGCTCGGGCCTGATCGACAAGGTCAAGGCGTCGACCGTGACGGAAGCCCAGGCGGAAGCGGAACTGATCGCCTTCCTGAAGAAATACGTGCCGGCAGGCAAGTCGCCCATGTGCGGCAACACCATCGGCCAGGACCGCCGCTTCATGGTACGCGGCATGCCGAAGCTGGAAGCATTCTTCCACTACCGTAATGTTGACGTGTCGACACTGAAAGAGCTGTGCAAGCGCTGGAAGCCGGAAATCGCCACCGGTTTCAAGAAGCACCAGAAGCACACTGCGCTGGCCGATATCCTCGAGTCGATCGAAGAGCTGAAGTACTACCGCGAGCACTTCATCAAATTGTAATAGTGTTGTCGGCTTACGCGCCCAGGCGCTAAGCCGACCTACATATGGCGCGCCGCGCCGGGGGCGTAGGTCGGATTAGCGGAGCGTAATCCGACGATCCTCCGCCGCGAAGATATCCAGGCGGCGTAGGTCGGCTTAGCGCCCTGGCGCGTAAGCCGACGCACCCGGGGCCGCGAAGATCAGGCCGTGCCATTCGGCATCCTCGCCCTGCCACTCCAGCGCAAACGGTCCCGTTTGCCGCAAGCCCGTGAGCCACACTGTCTCGCCAGGTTCGCGAAAATACGCCACGCACTGCCCGAACGGTTGCTCCAGCCGGCACAGCACCAATCCCTCGCCCGCCACGGCACACCATTGCTCATTGACATCGATCAAGGCCACGGCCGGATCGCCATAGAATTCGCCCAGGCTGGCATGACGCCCATCGGCCGCCGTCACCTTGGCATGTTCGTATTCATGCTGGACAATATATTGGGCGCTGCGCGCCAGTTCCCTGCTCGTCATGCTGTCTCCACGGTGGGCCAGACGGTTTCCTGGTCGGCGCGCGCCTCGGCGATCAGCCATTCGCAGAAGGCGTGCACGAGGGGGCGCGTTTCCGCCTGGGGCGAACGCAGCAGATAATAGCAGTGGGGGCCGCGCACGGTATGTTCGAACACGCGCACCAGGCGGCCCGAGCGGAGATCGTCGCCGATCAGGGGGCTGGCGGCGATGGCCACGCCCTGGCCGCTGGCGGCCGCGTCCAGGCACAGATACGTGTGCGAAAAGCGCGCGCCGCTGTTGCCGCTATTGCCGCTGTAATGCACGCCGCAGCTGTGCAGCCAGCGCGTCCAGTCGATTTCGCCGGGCAGGTGCACTTCCGGCTCGTCGTGCAGCAGCGGGTAGCGCAGCAGGTCGGCGGGCTGGCGCAGGCTGGCCGCGTTGGCGCGGAAATCGGGGCTGCAGACGGCGGAAAACCATTCTTCCATCAATAAATCCACTTTCAGGCCCGGATAGCGGCCCGGTCCCAGGCGGATGGCCACGTCCACGCCATCGCGCGCCAGGTCGACCGGGTGCATCGAGGCCAGCACGCGCAGTTCAATCTGCGGATAGCGGTCGCGCAAGCGTCCCAGGCGCGGCATCAGCCAGCGCGAGACGAGCGAGCTGGTGGCCGTCACCGTCACCACCTTGTCATCGCCCTGGCGCCGCGCCTGCTCGGAGACGTCGGCCAGCTGGTTGAGTATCGGCCCCAGCGAGGCCGCATAGCGCTGCCCGGCGCTGGTGAGCACCACGCCGCGCGGCAGGCGCTGGAACAGCACGATGCCGAGCCACGCTTCCAGCTGTTTCACATGATGGCCGATGGCGCCGGCCGAGACGTGCAATTCTTCGCCCGCGCGCTGGAAGCCTTCGTGGCGGGCGGCGGCCTCGAAGGCGTGCAGGGCGGCAAGTGGGGGCAGGGGACGTGACATGGCATTCTCAAGAGAATTGAGCCTCAGTATTATTTGGCCTATCCGTGAAGAATATTGGTTTGTTTCATTTTGCGCAAGCGAATATGATGCCGGCTATGCGTGAAGTGACCCGCAATATGATTCACGCATGAATCATCTACCAGCCTTGCTTGGCATTTATATTTACAACGCCTGGGAAAACCGTCGCGATGCGCAGCAGGTTTGCCCGGGTGTACTCAAAGAGGTTAGTCATGTCTGATCGCCGCGCTGTTGCGCTGGTGTTGCTGTCGGCCGCCGGATTCGGCAGTTCCGCAGTGTTTGCCAAGGCGGCATATGCGTCCGGGGTCAACCCGTCGACCATGCTGGCCTTGCGTTTCGTCATCGCCGCCATGCTGTTGCTGCCGCTCGTGTGGCTCGGTGGCTGGCGCTTGCCGCGCGGCCGCCTGCTGGCCGGCTACATGCTGATGGGCCTGATGTACACGGCCCAGTCGCAAGGCTATTTCAATGCGCTCATGTATGCCAGCAGCGGCCTGTGCGGCATGCTGCTGTACGTGTATCCCGTGCTGGTGACCATCCTCGCGCTGGCGCTGGGCTGGGAAAAGCTGGACCGGCGCATGCTGGTGCTGATGGCGCTGGCCATTGCCGGCATGGCCATCACCCTGGGCGGCAAGCTGCAGGGCCAGCCCATCGGCATCGCGCTGGCATTGATGGCCGCCGGCGTGTATGCCGTGTACATCCTGTTTGGCAACAGCCTGTCGAAAAGCCGCGAGAATATTCACCCATTGGCCGCCTGTGTGGTGATCCTGGGCACGGCCGGCCTGTCGAACAGTGCGATTGCTTTGTGGCAAGGCGTGTCCTTGCCGGGTACGGCGACGGGCTGGCTGGCCGTCAGCGCCATCGCGCTGTTCTCGACGGCCATCGCGATTGCCGCCTTCTTTGCCGGCGTGGCGCAGATCGGCGCGGCCAAGGCATCCATCATTTCCACGTTTGAACCCGTCATCACGATGGCGTTCGGCGTGACCTTGCTGAAGGAATCCGTCAGCGGCACGCAATTGCTGGGCGGTGCCATGGTGCTGGCCGCCGTGGTCTTGCTGGCACAGCGGCCCAGTGCCAAGCCGGTTTCCATGCCTGGCGTGCAAGCCAGCGCCTGAACTTTTTTCCTGAACTGATCGGCAATACCGATCGGTCTCCTTTGCGCCGCGACGGGTTTCCTGCCGCGGCGCTTTTTTTTGGCCGCGTACAAATAACACTTGATTGCGAATGATTCTCATTTATAATTGATTTCAAGATTCCCCCACCACCAGCCAGCCCATGCCAGCCAGTGTTCGCCTTGAAAGGAGACACCGTGACGAGCATGCCCCCTATTTGCAATACCGAGCTGGTCGCCGGCGAATTTGCCCGCCTGCGCCGCGAAAAGAAAGCCCGCCACCGCGATATCGCCGAGGAACTGGCCATTTCCGAAGGCGAGCTAATCGCCGCGCACGCCGGCCTGTCGCTGGCCGATGGCGCCTTGCTGGGCGCCGAGCGCCTGCAGGCCGACTGGCCCGCCATCATCGCCGCCCTGGAACCGCTGGGCGAAGTCATGGCGCTGACGCGCAACGCCTCGTGCGTGCATGAAAAGACGGGCGTGTATCGAAAAGCCAGCCACAACAACCACGTGGGCCTGGTGCTCGGTGGCGATATCGACCTGCGCGTGTTTTACCGCCAGTGGGCGCATGGTTTTGCCGTTCGCGAGATGGGCGAGAAGGAAGTGCAGCGCAGCCTGCAGTTTTTCGATGCGGCCGGCCATGCCGTGCACAAGATTTTCCTCAAGCCGCAAAGCGACCTGGCCGCCTACGACGCGCTGGTGGCGCGCTTCGCCGATGCGGATCAGGCGGCCGGCATTGCCGTGACGGCGCCGGCGCCGCCGCCGGCGGAACTGCCCGACGCGCAGATCGACGTGGCCGGCTTTCGCGCCGCCTGGGCCGACTTGCGCGACACGCATGAATTTTTCACCGTGCTGAAAAAATATTCGGTCTCGCGCCTGCAAGGCCTGCGCCTGGCCGAGGCGCGTTTCGTGCAGCAGCTCGACAAATCCTGCGTGCTCGACCTGCTCAATAATGCCGCCCTCGAAAAGGTGGCCATCATGGCCTTCGTCGGCAATGCCGGCATGATCCAGATCCATTCGGGGCCCGTGCACAAGATCGCCGTGATGGGGCCGTGGATCAATGTCCTGGACCAGCGCTTCAACCTGCATTTGCGCGAAGACCATATCGCCAGCGCCTGGGTGGTGAAAAAGCCGACCGTCGATGGCCTGGTGACATCGGTGGAGCTGTTCGACGCCAAGGGCGACACCATCGTCATGTTCTTCGGCGAACGCAAGCCGGGCGTGCACGAATTGTGCGAATGGCGCAACGTCGTCGAGCGGGTGCTGCAGGAGGGCGAACTATGCGCCGCATGATCGCCGCCAGCGTGGCGCGCCGCATCGCGCTGAAAAAAATGGGGGCGGGAGCGCTGGCGCTGGCCGCGCCGATGCAGGTGCTGGCCGCCGTCAGCGACGCGTCCAAGCCGATGGTCAAGGCGCGGCGCATCGTCAGCGTGGGCGGCGCGTTGACGGAAATCGTCTATGCGCTGGAAGCGCAGGGGGAACTGGTGGGCGTCGATACCACCTCGCTGTATCCGGCCGTGGCGCAACAGCTGCCGCAGGTGGGCTATGCGCGCACCTTGTCGGCCGAGGGCGTGCTGTCGCTGGCGCCCACGCAGCTGATCGCCACCGAGGAAGCGGGACCGCAAACGGTGCTGCGCCAGGTGCGCGACGCGGGCGTGCCGGTGGCGGTGCTGAACGCGAATAACAAATTCGAAGGCTTGCTCGAACGGGTGAAACAGGTGGGCCAGATCACGGGACGTGCCGACCCCGCCGCGCGCCTGGCGCATACCTTGCAGCAGCAATGGAGCGGCGCCCTGGCCAAGGTGCAGCAGCGCCAGCATGCGCCCGTGCGCGTGCTGTTCATTCTCGCGCATGCGCCGAACCAGGTGATGGTGGGCGGGCGCGAGACGGGCGCCGACGCCATGCTCGCGTACGCGGGTGCCGTCAACGTGATGGGCGGACAGGGCGGCCAGGGTGGATTCGCCGGCTACAAGCCGCTGACGCCCGAAGCCGTGATCGCCGCGCGGCCCGACCTGCTGCTCGTCACGGACCAGGGCTTGAAGGCCTCGGGCGGCGTGGACGGCATCTTGAAACTGCCAGGCCTGGCGCAGACGCCGGCCGGGCGCAAGCACCGCATCGTGTCGCTGGAAGCCATGCTGCTGCTGGGCTTTGGCCCGCGCATGCCGCAGGCGCTGGCCGAACTCGACGCCGCCTTCGTCAAAGCCATGACGGCATGAACGTGGCCTCCCTGGCGTCTGTCGCCCCGTGGCGCTGGCCACGCTGGGGCGCTGGCGGATTGCTGGCCGTGGCGCTGTTTGTCGGCTTGATCATCGCCGTGCAGGCGGGCGCCGTGCCGGTGACCCTGGCCGACTGGCTGGCGCCGTTTCAATCTGGCGAGGAGACGCTGTCCGGCGGCGCGTATGTGCTGTGGCATATCCGTTTGCCGCGCGCCCTGTTTGCCATCCTGATCGGCGCCGCGCTGGCGCTGGCCGGCGGCCTGACGCAAGGGCTGTTCCGCAATCCGCTGGCCGATCCGGGGCTGCTGGGCGTGAGCAGCGGCGCCGCCTGCGCGGGCGCGGCCACCATCGTCTTCGCGGCCAGCCTGCACGTGGCGCCCGAGCTGCGCGTGTGGCTGCTGCCGGCCGCCGCGTTTGCCGGTGCCATGCTGATCTGCGTGCTGCTTGACAGGGTTGCGCGCTGGGCCACCCCCGGCTCCATCGTCGGCTTGCTGCTGACGGGCGTGGCGCTGAACGCCATCACGGTGGCCGTCATGGGCTTGTGCATCTACCTGGCCAGCGACGACCAGTTGCGCACCCTGACTTTCTGGACCCTCGGTTCGCTGTCGGCCGGCAGCTGGCGCCAGGTGGCGGCTTTGCTGCTGGTGCTGGCCGGCGCGCTGTGGGCCACGCGCTTCCTGATGCGCTCATTGAATGCGCTGGCGCTGGGCGAGGCGCAGGCCCTGCACGTGGGTATCGATGTGGGCCGGCTGCGCACGCAGGTCATCGTGCTGGTGGCCGTGCTGACGGGCTTTGCCGTCGCCTGGTGCGGCGGCATCGGCTTCATCGGCCTGATCGCGCCGCACCTGGTGCGCACCTGGCTGGGCGCCGACCAGCGCCGCGTCCTGCCCCTGGCGATGCTGGCCGGCGGCTTGCTGCTGCTGTTGGCCGACACGCTGGCGCGCACGGTGGCCATTCCGGCGGAAGTCCCCGTCGGCATTTTCACGGCCTTGCTGGGCGGGCCATTTTTCCTGATGCTGTTGCGGCGCTTCCGCCACGGCACTGCCTGAAAGGATGCGCATGACGCCCCTGCTGGAACTCTCCTTCGCCACCACACAACTGGGCCAGCAGTATTTCGGCCCGTTCAATCTGCGGATCGCGGCCGGCGAGCGCGTCGCCATCCTCGGCCCCAGCGGCGCGGGCAAGTCGACCCTGCTCAAATTGATGGCGCGCGAACTGCACCCGCAGGCGGGCCAGGTGGCGTTCGCCGGCAGGCCGCTGGCGCAGTGGCCGCTGGCTGACCTGGCGCGGCGCCGCGCCGTCCTGCCGCAGGGCTCGAACGTGGCCTTCGGACTGCAGTGCGAGCTGGTGATCGGCCTGGGACGGGTGGCGCGCCTGGTCGACCCACAGCTGGGGCGGATCGTGCAGGACGCGGCTACCCTGGCGCACGCCGGGCATTTGCTGGGCCGCCGCCTGGATACCCTGTCCGGCGGCGAGCAGGCCAGGGTGCAGCTGGCGCGCATCTTCGCGCAGATGTGGGACGTACAGGATGGCTTGATACTCGTCGACGAACCGCTGGCGGCGCTCGATCCCGGCCTGCAGTTCGATTTGCTCGATAGCCTGCGGCAGTTTTGCGCCGCGCGCGGCCACGCCGTCATCGCCATCCTGCACGACATCAATCACGCCTTGCTGGGCTTCGAGCGGCTGCTGCTGGTGCGTTCGGGCCAGCTGGTGGCCGATATCGCCAGCGATGCCGGCGCCGTGCCGGCCCTGGCCGCGCTGTACGGCATCGCCCTGACGACGGCGACCAGCAGCGATGGCGACGTGTGCGTCATCCCTGCCAGAAGCGCCGTCCGCAGGGTCGCCTGACGGATACACTCACTCGCTGAATCAATTCATCACCACACGTCCGCCGCGCGCGGCCGCGCCATCTGGCCGCTGCCCAGCAGCCATACCATCAGGGCCTCGGCCTGTTCGCGCGTGGCCGCCACCTCTTGCAGGATACCGAAGGCTTTCATGGCGCCGGCCGCCATCGCCTGCAGGCGCGCGCGCTGTTCCGCGTCCGCCTCGACCGATACGAGGCCCCGGCAAATGGCGGCCAGCGCTACCTTGTTGTGCTTGAGCCAAAGGCCGCGCCGCTTGCGGTCGATGTGCGCTTCATCGCTGCGTTCCTCTTCGAACAGCATGACGAACGGTTCGCCATGGCGCAGCAGGGCGTCCATGTCGTTTTCCCACAGCGGGGCATAGCCGGTAACGGCCGTTTCAGGACGAAAGCGCACGACGGGAAAGTCGCTGACGTCGTGGATGGAGAACTGTGCGGGATTCGGTTTCATGGCGTGCTTCCTTGCGAGGTGGTTGAAAATGCTTGCCAGCCGCCGCCCAGCGCCTTGTAGACCTGGACCAGCGACAGCGACGCGGTGGCACGGCTGTCGACCAGCGCCGCTTCGTTGTTCAATAAGGTGTTTTGCACATGCAGCACGTTGATCAGGTCCGTGCCGCCCTGGCGGTACTGCAGTTCCGCGCTGCCCAGCGCCCGCCGTCCCTGCTTGACGGCTTCATCGAGGCTGGCCTGGCGGCGGGCGTTGGCCTGGTAGCCAGATAGCGCATCCTCCACCTCGTGCCAGGCGGCCAGCACCGTCTGGCGGTAGGCGATGGCCGCTTCCTGTTGCTGCGCCTCGCGCAATTGCAGGTTGCCGCGCAGGCGGCCGCCATCGAACAGGGGCACGCTGAAGCCGGGGCCGAAAGCGAAGCGCCTGGCGTCCCAGCCGATGTCGGACAGCTGCATCGCTTGCAGGCCGACGCTGCCCGAGAGCGTAATGCGTGGATAAAAATCGCCCTGCGCCACGCCGATGGCGGCCGTGGCCGCGTGCAGCTGCGCTTCGGCGCGGCGGATGTCGGGCCGCCGTTCGGCCAGGCTGCTCGGCACGCCCAGCTGCACCTGCATGGTCATGGCGGGAATGTCCTTGCCCGCCGCCAGTTCCGCCCGCAAGCCTTGTGGCGGCAGCGCCAGCAGGAGGGCGAGGGCATTGCCCAGGCGCGCTTCGCGCTGCTGCAGCGGCGGAAGGCGCGCTTCGATGGTGGCGACATGGGCCGCCGCCTCGGCCTCGTCGAGCTGCGTCGCCGCGCCTTCGCGCAGGCGGATGCGGGTCAGGTTCAAGGTATGGCGGGCGATATCGAGCAGCTGCTGCGTGATGGCCAGCGTCTGCTGCGCGCCGCGCAGCTCGATGTAGTCGCGCGCCGTTTCGGCCAGCACGGCCAGCAGCACGCCGCGCTGCGTTTCCACTGCCACGTCGACGCGCGCATCGGCAGCTTCCACTTCGCGCCGCACGCGGCCCCACAGGTCCAGTTCCCAGGCTGCGTCAAGGTTGCTTTGCCACAGGTTGTAGGCGGACTGGCCATTGTTGCGCGACGGGTCGCTCAAGCCCTGTTCGCTGTTGCGCGCGCGGCTGTAGCCGCCATTCGCACCCAGCGACGGGCCTTGCGCGGCGCCGATGACTCCGCGCGCGGCGCGGCTTTGCTCCAGCCGGCTGGCGGCCGCCAGCATGTCGAGGTTGGCGCCGGCGGCGCGCTGCAGCAGTGACGACAGGGTGGTATCGCCAAAGCTGTCCCACCAGCGCTGCTCGATGGCGCCATCCTGCTGTGCGGCGAAACTGGCATCCTGCGCCTGGCGCCATTGCTGTCCCAGCTCGTGGTGCGGGCGCTGGAAGTCGGTGCCGACGCTGGCGCAGCCGGCCAGGCCCAGGGCCGTGAAGAGTATCCATGCTTTCATCGCGCGCTCACCTGTTGCAGATGTTGACGGCGCATGGCCGTATCGATGCGCACTTCGGCCGACATGCCCACGCGCAGGCGGGCGTCGCCATCCTGGCCCGGATCGAGCGCGATCCTGACGGGGATGCGCTGTACCACCTTGGTGAAGTTGCCGGTGGCGTTTTCCGGCGCGATGGCGGCGAACGTCACGCCCGTGGCGGGCGCGATACTGTGCACCGTGCCGCGCAGGAGCATGCCCGGATAGGCGTCGACGGCGATGCTGGCGCGCTGGCCCTGGCGCACGTGGGTCAGCTGGGTTTCCTGCAGGTTGGCGACGACAAAGCTGCGGTTCAGGGGCACCACGGCCATCAGGCTGGCGCCGGGAGCCACCAGGGCGCCGACGCGCACGATGCGGCGTCCGACGATGCCGTCGATGGGGGCGCGCAGCTGCGTATGCGATAGATCCAGTTCGGCCCGTTGCAGGCTGGCGCTGGCGCGCAGCAAGGCCGCTTCAGCCGCGTCTTGCTGCGCTTGCAAAATTTCCGTCTGCTTGCGGGTGGCGACGAGGGCGGCGCGGTTTTGCGCCAGGCGCGCGCGGCTCACGTCGAAGCGCGATTGCGCCTGCTGCGCGTTCTGCACGCTGCCCGCGCCCTGGCCAGCCAGGTGCTGCGAGCGGGCCAGTTCCTGCTGCGCCAGTTTGTCTTCCGCCTGGTTGGCGTCGACCAGGGTGCTGGCTTGTTCGATCACCGATTGCTGGCGCTGCAAGGTGGCGCGGGCATTCGCCAGTTGCGCTTCGGCGCCGGCTACCTCGGCACGGGCCGAGGCGGCGGCGGCCTGGTAGTCGCGGTCGTCGATGCGCGCCAGCAGCTGACCCGCCTTGACAGTCTGGTTGTCTTCCACCAGCACTTCCCGCACGATGCCGCCCACCTTGGGGGAAAGCACGGTGTAGTCGGCGCTGACAAAGGCGTCGTCGGTGGCTTGTTCGTCGCCACGGGCGAACAGCAGTTGCCAGGCGCAAAAGGCGAGGGCGCAGGCCAGCAGGGCCAGGCCGAGAAGAAATGCGCGCGAGCGCAGTATGGGTGTTTGCATGGTGAAGCTCTTTCGTAAAAATGGAAATCAGGCGGCGCGCGGAGGGAATACGCGTGTCGGCAGGATGGGAATGATCACAATCATGGCCAGCGCGATGGCGGCCACGGTGAGGTACAGGTCGGACGAGGTCAGGGTGACGACTTGCGCATGCATGCGCTGCGCAATTCCCGCCATGTCCACGCCGGCTGGCAGGTTGCCCAGGCGTTCGCTAAGCACCGTCGAATGAAAATGGTTGCGGCGTGTGATCAGCGCATCGAGCACGCCGGTGGCGACGACGGCCGACATGCCCTTGATGGTGTTGAACCAGGCCGAGGCGAACGGGCCATCCTGCGGCGCCAGGCCCGTGGTGGCCAGCAGCAGCAAGGGAATCACGGCCATCGGTTGCGCGAAGATCTGCACCGCTTGCAGCAGGTAGAAATGCGTGCGGATCCAGTCCGGCGACATGCGCGCGCCCAGCACGCAGGACAGTGCCAGCAGGGCCAGGCCGATGGCCAGCACCCAGCGACAGTCGACGGCACGGATGTTGCACAGGGCGGCCACCAGCGGCAGGGCGATCAACTGCGGCAGCGCCACCATCAGCATCACGGGCGCCGTTTGCAGCGGGCGGTAAGCGTGCACCTGCGCCAGGTAGGACGAGGGAATCAGGATCACGGCCAGCAGCACGAACAGCACGCCGCCCAGGGTCAGCAGGGCATGGCTGAGATTGCGCCGCGACAGCAGTTGCAGCTTGAAGAACGGCAGCGGGTGCGACCACTCGTTGATGAAGAACAGCACCAGCAGCAACAGACCGCCGCCCAGCAGCACGCAGATCAGCGGCGAGGCGAACCACGCCAGGCGTTCACCCTGCAGCAATCCCACCACCAGCATGCTGATGGCGGGCAGGCCAAGCAGCAGGCCGCGCCAGTCGAACTGGCGCAAGCGCTCCAGGCGCAGCGGGTCTTGCGGCAAGCCCCAGGACACCATCAGCAGGGCGACGATGCTGCCCGGGACGACTTGCCAGAAGGCCCATTGCCAGCCCAGGTATTCGGTCCAGAAGGCGGCCAGCGGCGTGCCCAGGCTGGGACCGAAGGTGGCGCTCAGCGCATAGCCGCCCAGGCCATACAGCTTGATGTTCGGCGGCAGGAAGCGCAGCGCCACCGTCATCAGCATGGGCGGCAGGGCGCCGCCGGCCGCGCCCTGCACCACGCGCAGGACCATCAGCACGGACAGGTTCGGCGCGAACGGGCATAGCACGCCGGCGGCCATGCAGACGATGATGGCGGTGGCCGTCAGCCGGCGCAGCGAAAAGGTGACGGAGCACCACGGCGCGAACGCCATGGCCGAGACCGAGGCGGCCGCATACAGGGCGACGAGCCAGCTGGCGTCGTCGCGCGCGATGCCCATGGCGCCGCGGATGTCGGCCAGCGCGACCTTGGTGATGTTTTCATTCAGGCCGGATACCAGCACGGCCAGCAGCACGCCAGCCAGGCCCGTGGCCAGGCGCAGTCCGAAGATGGGAGGCGCGGGCGGCGCGGCCGCGGGGGCGGCGCCAGGAAGGGGTACAGCAGACACAGGGAACTCCGTGGATGAGGATCAGTCCACGCAGTATAGGTAGCCGTCAATCTTGTGAAAATTGATAATTAATGAATTCTGAATTGCGTCTGGCGCAATGATTGTGGGCTCAGACCCTAAGCGTCGGGTGGCGTGCCGTCGCACAGCTCCTTGATCATGCGGCGCAGCCAGCGGTGCGCATGGTCGTGGTCGAGGCGCGGGTGCCAGGCCTGGAAGACTTCCACGCTGTCGACGGGGATGGGCAGCTGGAAGGTGCGCAGCTTCAAGCCCAGGCGCTCGACGATGGCCAGCAGGGGCGTGGGCATCAGCGGCAGCAGCAGGCGCGAATCGGCCACGGCGAAGATGGCGGACTGGAAGTTGGGGCTGATCAGCGAGACCAGGCGCGTGTAGCCCCGCTCGGCCAGGATGGTGTCGAAGGGACCGCGCGCCAGGCCGCGCCGCGAGACGCTGATATGTTCGTATTCGGTAAAACTGTCGAGGTTGATGGGGCCGTCGAAGATCGGGTGGTCGCTGCGGGCGATGCCGACAAAGCCGGTGGTAAACAGCTGCTGCAGCTTGATGTCGGGCGCGAAGGCGCGCCGCGCGCTGATGTACAGGTCGATGCGGCCAGCGTGCAGGGCGTCGTTTTCCGTGGCGCCATCGCCCTCTGGCACGAAGCGCAGCACCGTGTGCGGCGCATGGCGGGCCAGCAGGTCGCGCAGCTTGCCGCCGTAGGAACCGACAAACACGTCGTTGGCGCACAGGCTGAAGGTGCGTTCCAGCGTGCGCAAGTCCACTTCGCGGCCCGACGTGAAGATGGCGTGCGCCTGTTCCACCACGCCGCGCACCTGCTCGCGCAATTCCAGCGCGCGCGGGGTGGGCGCCAGACCGCGCCCGGAGCGCACGAAGACGGGGTCGCCGATGGCGTCGCGGATGCGCGCCAGGGTGCGGCTCATGGCAGGCGCGCTCAAATTCATGCGCCGCGCGGCGGCCACGGCGCTGCCTTCCTCGAGCAGGATGTCGAGGGCGACGAGCAGGTTCAGGTCAGGGAGTTTCATGCGGCGATTATAGCCCGGGGGCCAGCGCCAGCGCTGCGCCGGCAGGACGCCGGCACAGAGAGTGATGCTACTGCGGGATTACTCGGCTGCCGGCTCGGCGCCGCAGCATTTCTTGAACTTCTTGCCGCTGCCGCAAGGGCAGTCGTCGTTGCGGCCCACTTTCGGCTCTTCGCGCTTCATGGTCTGCACGGGAGCCTTGCGGCGCGGGACCCAGAAACGGTGGATGGCCGGCAGGTTCGCTTCCAGTTCCTGCGCCAGCTTGTGCGCCTTGACCGGGTCTTCCACCAGTTTCAGCTCTTCTTCCTTGATTTCGTCGGCGCCCAGCAGGTAGATCGGCTGCATCAGCTCGGCCACTTCGGAATCCCAGATTTCGTTCCACGAGCCAGGACGCAGCTCCATGCCGTCCCAGAAGCCCCAGCACCAGGCTTCGGCGTCGATCAGGGTCTGGCCTTCGTAGTCGTGCTCGACGAACAGGGCTTCGAATTCCTTCGGCGCCACTTCAAACGTCACCAGCACTTCGTTCATGAATCGCATGATCAGGTTGACGATGCGCTCTTCTTCCTTGCTGTTCTTGAATTTCGGCGCATCTTCGGCATCTTCGCCCCACACGCGCGGCAACCACTCGGCCGGCATGATCGGTTCCGGGCCGATGGCGACGGCCGTCAGATAGCCGTGCAGCATATCCATGGTCATCGCGTCTTCGGAGCAGCGCTCCGACAACAGGAATTGGTCTAATTCGTCGAATTCTTTTTCTGATAATGGCTGTTCGAGTTGCATGGCTTGCTCTTTATTGAATGTAAGCAGACAGTATACGCCTAGCGGCGCTTCCTCACCTAAGTGTTTGCACCGGCGGCCCGCGCGCGCCTTACAATGTCGCTTATGCACAATGAAAACCAGCCGCACGAGGACGACCGGCCCGTCCATCCCTTTTCCGCCCTGAGCCCCGATTGCGTGCTCGACGCCCTCGACAGCGTGGGGCTGCGCGGCGATGGCCGTCTGCTGGCCCTGAACAGCTATGAAAACCGCGTCTACCAGGTGGGCATCGAAGACAGCGCGCCCCTGGTGGCCAAGTTCTACCGTCCCGAGCGCTGGAGCGATACGGCCATCCTGGAAGAGCACGCGTTCGTGTCCGAGCTGGTCGAGCGCGAAATCCAGGTGGTGCCGGCGCTGGAAATCAACGGCAGCACCCTGCACCAGTACCAGGGCTTCCGCTTTGCCGTCTTTCCCCGCCACGGCGGCCGCGCGCCCGAGCTGGACGACCCGGCGACGCTGGAGTGGATAGGGCGCTTCATCGGCCGCATCCACGCCGTCGGCGCGCTGTCCACGTACAAGGAGCGTCCGGCGCTCGACCACCAGACGTTCGGCGTCGAGCCGCGCGAATTTTTGCTGGAGGGCAATTTCCTGCCGCCCGAACTGCTGGCCGCCTATTCCAGCGTGGCGCAACAGGCGCTCGATGGCGTCAAACGCTGCTATGACCGCGCGGGCGACGTGGCCATGCTGCGCACGCACGGCGATTGCCATGGCGGCAACGTGCTGTGGACGGATGCCGGCCCCCATTTCGTCGATTTCGACGATAGCCGCATGGGCCCGGCCATCCAGGACCTGTGGATGATGCTGTCGGGGGAGCGGGGCGACATGGTGCGCCAGATGAGCGACATCCTGGCCGGTTATGAAGACTTTTGCGATTTCGACCCGCGCCAGCTGTACCTGGTCGAAGCGCTGCGCACCCTGCGCCTGATCCATTATTCGGCCTGGCTGGCGCGCCGCTGGGACGATCCCGCCTTCCCCGTCGCCTTCCCGTGGTTTAACACGCAGCGCTACTGGCAGGACCGCATTCTGGAACTCAGGGAGCAGGTTGCCTTGATGGATGAAGCGCCGCTCTGGCCCATTTGACCTAAACGCGGGAAAAGGGCGGTAAACGCCCCTCTTCTTGCCGCGCTGATTTGCGCATGCCTGTTCGATAATGGTGGTAATAAATTCCCATAAGCAACGGAATTCACCCGAATAAGCGAGAAATCATGCAAGCACAGCAAAATCAGCGCCAGGCCGCCTCCCTCACCGTCGCGTATTCCGCCGACGACGAGTTCGACCAGGACAGCATGGTCTCGCTGCATGATTTCAAGGACCTGGAGCGCAAGGCCGATGCGCCAGCGCCGCTTCCTGCCGCTCTTGCCGCTCCCGTCACCGCGATGCCCGAGCCGCAAGCCGGGCCGGCAGCCGACGTTGATGGCAAGGCACCGGCCGCCGAACGCCAGAAAATGGAATTGAAAGCCATCCACGAGGCGATTGCCCGCGTGGAAGCGGAAGCGAAGGCCACCTGCGCCGCCGAAAGCCGCGCGCTGGCCGAGGCGCGCGTGCGCTCGCTGGCCGAGGACCGCGCCGCCATCGACGCCGCCGCCGCCGCCGCCGCACAGCAAAATGCCCAGGCAGCCGAAGAAGCGATTGCCGCCAACCGCGAACGTCTCGACACCATGCGCGCCGCCGCGCAAGCCAGCGTGGCCCGCCTGGAAGCCGTCAAGCAGGAGACGGCGGAATTGCGCGCCCGCGTGGAGTCGGACAATGAAATCCGCCTGGCCGCCGAACAGCGTTCGCGCGCGGAACAGGAAAGCCGCTTGCGCGCCAGCGAGCAGGTGGCCGTGCAGTCGGAACTGGCCGAACAGGCCGCCCGCGCGGCCGAAGAATTGCAGGTGCAGACGGAGCAGGCGCGCCTGCAGGCCGTCGAGCGCGTCGCCGCCGTGCAGGCAGCCAAGGAAGAAATGGTGGGCATCGCCTCGGCCGATGCAAGAGTTGCCGTGCTGGCGCGTGAGCGCGAGCGCCATGCGCACGGTGCGCGCCAGACGGCGCAGATGCTGGCCGAGGCGGAAAGCGAAGCGCTGGACTTGACGGTGCAGCGCGAGCGCGCCGACCAGATCGCGCTGGAATCGGCCTTCAACCGGGCCGCCGCCGAAGTGCGCGCCCTGGAAGAAGCGCGCGCGCTGGCGCACCTGGAGCAGGAACGCGAAGCCATCGCCCTGGCACAGGCGGAATCGGAACGCCATGCGGCGCAGTCCCTGCGTTTGCGCCTGCAGACGGAAAAGGAACTGCGCGACGCGGCCATCCACCGCGAGCGCCTGGAAATGGTCGCCGTGGCCAGCGCGCAGGCGCGCCGCGATGCCGACGTGCGCATCCTGGCCGCCACCGAAGCACGCATCGAGGTAGACCGCCAGCTGCGCGCCGTGGCGCTGGCCCGCGTCGCCGCCGAACAGGATGCGGAAATCGCCGGCCACGCCAAGCTGGAAGCGGAAACGGCGGCCCTCGAAGAAACCAAGGCACGCGAAGCGGCCGAGCAGGCCGCCGCCGTGGCGGCAGCCCGCGAACTGGAAGAGCAGCAGCGCGCCGCCAGCCTGGCGCACGAAAGGGCCGAACTGGCGCGCCAGGCCGCGGAACTGGCCGCCAGCCAGAATGAAGCCGAGCAGGCCGAGGTCGATGCCGGCCGGGCGACATTGGCCGCGCAGGAACAGGCGTCGCAACTGGCACAGGAAAAAGCGCAGCAGGCAGAGCAGCTGCTGCAGGCGGAGCAGGAGCGCCTGGCCGCCGAACAAGCCGCCATCGCCGCCTTGAAAGAGAAACTGGAAGCGGAAGCGCTGGCGTTCAACGCGGCGCAGGAACGCATCGCCGCCGAAGGCGCGCAAGCGGAACTGCTGCGCGGCCAGCAGGCGGCCGAACTGGCCTTGACGGAAGCGGCGCAAAAAGAAGCGGACGCCATCCGTATTTTGATGGATCAGGCCCTGGTCGAAGGCGAGCAGAAAGCCGCTGCCGCGCAAGCCGTACAGGCACAGGCGCGCCTGGCCGTGGAACTGGGACAAGTGCATGCCGAGCGCGCCCGCGTGGAAGAATCCAAGGCGCAAGCGGCCGATGCGCTGCTGGCGTCCGAGCGCGATTTCGTCGCGGCCGAGCGCGAGTCGCTGGCCCTGATCGCGCAAAAGCTGGTGCAGCAGCGCCAGACCAGCAGTGCCGAAGAGCGCGCCTCGCAAGCCATCGCCGGCCGCCTGGAAGCGGAAAAACAGGCGACGGCGGCAGCGGAAACGCGTGCTGCCATGGAACAGCAGGCGCTGGAAGCCATGCGCCAGCGCGAGCAACTGGAACTGGCCGCGCAGCAGGCGGCCAGCGAGAAGCTCGCCGCGCAGCAAGCCTTGCTGGCCAGCGCCCAGGCCCATGCAGCCCTGCAGCGCAAGGCGGCCGAGACGACACGCGCGATGGCGGCGGCCAAGCAACAATTGCTGGACCTGGAAACGGCGCGCGCGCAGCAGCAAGAGCGCGAACTGGCCGCCTTGCGCGCCAGCCTGGAGCAGCCGCAAAGCGCGTTTTCCAGTTCCCTGACCGCCGCCCGCGCGAAAGCAGAACAGGTCAGCTCGGCCAGTTTGACGCGCGAAGTGATCGAGCGCTTGACGCAGCCGAACGACGCGGGAGCCGTCTGGCGCTCACGTTGAAGGCCTGAAAACCCGATAACACCCGGGGTCGGACCTTAAGGTCCGACCCCAGTCCCAAGTTTGGGTTACGTCTGCATCTCGCTCAAAACTTCCGTCCCACCCCCACCAGCAACACATCCGCATCGCGGTGGTAATCCGTCACCACCCGGTTCCACGCCGCCTGCGCCACCCAGCGGCGGTTGACGTGGTAGCGGCCTACGGCTGACAGCAAGCCTGTCAGGCGCGTGCTGTGGCCTTGCGTGTCGCGGCCGTCCCATGCCACGTACGGGCCGGCGCCCATGCCGAATTCCACTTTTTCGTTGAGCGAACGGATCAGCCACAGCTGCGCGGCCGCGCCGCGCCGGTGCGCCAGCGCCGTGCTGCCTTCGTCGATGAGCGTGGCGCTCCAGTCCACGTATTTTCCCGCCGCGCGCCGGTATTCCACGGTGAACGGGCGCGAGGACTCGGAGCGGAAGCTGTTGACGATGGTGTGGCCTGTCGATAAGGTCAGGGTGTCGTCGTGCGCCCAGTTCTGCAAGTGCAGCTTGGCGCCCGGCACGCCGTCATAGCGGTAGCCGGCGCCGATCAGCAGGTGCGTGGTAGTGTCCTTGCCGCTGGGGCGGATGCGGTTGACCTGGGCCAAGGCATACCAGCGGTTGTCGAATTGCCAGCGCGCCTGCAGGCTGGCGATGGAGCCCCAGCCATGGTCATTGTCGAAATTGTGCGGTGCCTCGTCCGTCTTGGCCGTGTCGAAGAAGAAGTAGCGGCCGATGCCGGCGCCCAGCATCAGGCCCTGTTCCACATTTTTCGTGCGCAGCCACACCTGGCCCGCCATGCCGTCGCGGTGATGGTCTTCAGGATGCCCCTCGTTGATATACGACAGGCTCACTGCGTTGTAATTGCCCACCGGCTGCGTGTAGCTGATGGCGCCGACAAAGGTGCGCTCGTTGGTCGAGTTGACTTTCAGGGAACCGGCCATGCCGGCCAAGTCCTGTGCGTGGATGGACAGGGGGAGCGAGGCGGCCAGCAGGGCCAGGACGGTGAATGGCAGGCGCATGACGTTTCCATTGATGGGTGAATACACGCTAACGATAGGCTGGCGAAATGCCATGCGATTGCGCAAGAATCTTGCACATTGACTACATTTGTAAACTGTTTAGCCAGGACTTGTCACAAGTGTATAAGAAAGCGGGAATGCGTGATGCGCGCCAATATTTTCTTGTTGAAAATACATCGGTGGCGGGCGGGAGGGGAGGCGCCGGCCTGAAGGGGCTGGCCGGCGCGGGACTGCTGGACTTGCGGTCGTATTGCTGTCTTATTACTGGCTCAATACGACTTTATCGGCAAAATATTCCGTCTCGCCGAAGCATTGCGTGGGCACGCCCTTGTGCTGGCTGTAGGTGACGAGAATGCGCTTGCCGGCCGCGGCCGACAATTGCCTGGCCACGTCTTCATCGCGCACGCTGAACTGGAATTTTTCCGGGATGGTGCCGGGCAGTGCCGTCAACAGCAGTTCACCTTCCCATGTCTTGCAAATCCAGCCCCGCTTGGAGAACTTTTGCAGGTAGCCCGCCCGTTCGCCTTCCGAGTACGAGAAGCTGAGGGCCATCCACGTGTAGGCGGCCAGCAGCAGGAAGCCGGCCACGAGGAAGATGGCGAAGGCGAAGGTGACTTTTTTGGTCGTAGGGGTCATGGTAGGGTTGTCTAAGTAAAAAAATGGGGATGCTTAAAAATGTTCAGGGCAAGGCGCATTGCCGAAGACAGTACGATTAGTACGGCAAGGCAATGCAACGCCGCCATGGACTTTTTTAAGTGTTCCCTCAGTCTTTGCGGCCGGCTTTCCAGTTCAGGCCAAAGCTGTAGCGCTCGTCCATGGCCTGGTGCGCCGTGATTTTACCTTGGCCGCCGAAGTATTCCACCAACTTTGTCACCTGCAGGTTGCCGCCGTGGTTTTCCAGCATGGCGATGGCGCACATGGCGTGCTGGCTGTCGCTGTCGAGGCGCACTTCCACCGTCGGCTGGCCGGGAATCTCGATCGTCACGACGCCATCGGTGGCGGCCCAGTTCGGCACGCCTTCGTAGATGAAGGCGTACACGAGCACGCGCTTGATCTGGTCGAAATGGGTGCCGTTGATGAAGATGTTTTCGCCGCTGCTGATGCTGCCCGTGCGGTCGTCGCCTTCCAGGTGGATGTACGGCGGACGGTCGTAGGCGCCCCAGCTGTTGCCCAGCGCCTGCACGGCGCTTTTGCTGCCATTGCTCATTTCGAACAGGCAGCCGATGTCGAGGTCGATGCCGCCCGCACGGCCGGCCGGTTTGTTGAACAGCTTGCCGAGGAAGCCCGTGTCCAGCTTCGACGCGGGAGCCTGGCCTTGCGACGCGCTCTGGTTCCAGTTCAGGTTGACCCGGATGCGGCCATAGCCGCCGCTGTCGCGCTTGTCGAGCGAGATCTTGTCGCCGCGTTTTTCCAGGCGGATTTTCGACAGCGAGATTTTATTCGCTGGCGGCGGGGCCGCCGGCGTGGGCACGGAAGCCGGCGCTGGCGCCGGGGAGGATGCCCCCGCTTCGCTGCCGCCAAAGTGCTTCAGCAGGGCCGCCAGGCCGCCCGCGAAACCCTGGCCCACGGCGCCGAAGCGCCAGCTGCCGTCGCGGCGATACAGTTCGCCGATGATGACGGCTTTTTCATCCTGGAAGTCATTGCCCGTGAAGGCAAACGTGGCCGCCTGGCCCAGCGCCATGCTGGAATTGCCCAGCGCGCGCATGCTGCCCTGTTCCGTCGCCGCCGTGAACACCAGCTTGTCGATCGAGGCGGGCAGGCGGGAAAGGTCGACCTGGAAGGTGGAGCGGGGGCCGTTCAAGTCTACCGTGATGGCGTTGTCCGGCGCGCTTTTCTGGTTGAAGAACACCATGTAGCGGTCGTCCGACAGCTTGCCGGCCGCATCGACGCCGAAGCAGCTGACGTCCACTTCCATCGAGCCCGAAACGATATCGAGCGTGACGGCAAACGGGCCATTCAAGCCCAGGTCAGCCAGTTTGCCTTTTTGTCCGCGTGTGAAATTGGTCATGGTCGTGCAGTCCCTTCGTCGCTGGAGAGTTGAGTATTCAAGGAGTGGTGCAAATGGGGGGCGGGCGCCGCGGCGCCATCGGCCGCATGGCGGATGCCGAACAGGCGCGCCTGCTCGATGATGCGCAGCGCCCAGCTGCTGTGCGTGGCCACTTCGCACATCGATTCCTGCATGCGGAACACGGCCGGGCTGTCCGGGTCGATGATGCGCAGCGCCAGTTCGATGTCCGACTGCGCCACCTGGTAGTGGCGTTCGATCTGCGGCACCTGGTCCGGGTGGATGGCCGTCTTGGCGATCATGCCGTGCGCCATGTCCTGCGCCACTTCGGCATCGAGCCAGCTGCCCTGCGACAGGTGCTCGAAGACGGGCGCCGTCAGCTGGAAGCCGTGCGGCTTGAAGATGGTGACCAGGCGGCCGATGACCTGGCCCAGCGGCGTCTGGTAGATGGTGCCGCTGGTAGGGCGGCGCAATCCCAGCAGGGCCAGCAGATCGTTGCCGCCGATGCGCAGCGCCAGGATGCGGCGCCGCACTTCCGGCGCCGACAGGATGATGCGGAACTGCTTCATTTCCTCGTCGTCGAACACTTCCGCCGTTTCCAGGGTCGGCATCAGCAGATGGTGCGTGTGGCGCACCAGCTCGAAATACGCGGCAAAGTTGTGGCGCGTGGATTTCGGCAGCACGAAGCCGCTCAATTTGTCGGCGCCGGGCATGGCCAGCACGCGCGCCAGCACGTCGAGATTGCGCACGCGCACGAAGCGCAAGGTATCCGATTCGTCGCACATGTTTTGCAGCGCCAGCGACAGGTTGAACAGCGCGTAACTGAGGTCGCGTTCCGCGATGGCGTCTTCGGTGCAAAGTATGACCGAACGCAAATGGCTGAATTTGTCGCCATTGGCGATCGCCAGCAAGTCCTTGTGCGTGGTCGGCACATACATGGAGGCGCCCAGCGCCGCTTTATGCTCGCTTTGCGGGTGTAGGGAGTTGTTATCCATCGACTGCGCTCCTGATAAGGGCGACCGCCTGGTAAGGCAGCGCCGGTTCTACTGTGACGGGTATGGCTTTTTCCTGCGCCAGAAGCAGCAAATGTGCCACGTCCGGCGCATTCGTGTCGCGCACGATCAGGCGCTCGGGCACGCGGCGCAGCAGCACGCGCGTCGCTTCGCCGATGCCTGGCTTGATCAGGTTGATGTCGCTGATGCCGTATTCCTGCTGCGCCGCAGCCATATAGGCTTGCGAGCGGGCCGCCATGGCTGGCGCATCGCTCGCTTCGGCCAGCGGGATGCCGCTGCTGGCGGCAATCGCCATGGCGTCTGCCACCAGGCCGTCGGCGAAATCGCGCGACTGGTCATGCGCTTCGAACTGCGCGTAGTACACGCAGCCATGGAAGTCGTCCGGACCGATGGCATCATTCAACACGGAGCGGCTGACCAGGCCCGAGACCGTGGCATTCAGAATGCTTGACGGGATCAGGTAGTCGCTGGCCGATGCGGCGCAGGCGGCCGTGCCTGCCAGGTCGGACAGCACGAACAGGCCGCCGTCGATGGCCGTGCCATGCGCCGCGTTGAAATCGTTGACGGTCTGGCGCAGTTCGCGCGAAATCACGCCCTTGCCCGTCCAGCCATCGACGAAGACGAGGGATTCGGCCGCATGGCCGTGCGCCAGGATGTGCTGCAGGGCATTGGCGTCGATGCCGCGGTCGCGGATGATGGAGACGGAATAGTGGCTGCATTCGCGCTGGAACACCTGGCGCAGCAAGTGGCCCAGGATGACGCCCACGGGCGTGCCGGCGCGCGCCAGCGAGACCAGCGTGATGGGGCCCGTGCGCCGCGCCGCGATCAGGGCGGCCAGGCGCAGGCAGTCGCGCGCCATCTGCAGGCGGTTGGCCGCGAACGCGCTCCGGAACAGGGCCAGGTAGGCGGGCGAGGGCAGGGATTCGGGCGACAGCATTTCGCTGTAGTGGCGCTGGCCAGACTGGATCAAGCGCTCTTTTTCGGCCAGGTCGAGGATGGGTTCGAGCGCCATCGGCGTGAGCAGGAACTCCACGTCTTCCTGGCGGTAGCTGCCGCTGAAATGCTGCGTGCCGTCGGTCATAGCGCCGCCACCGTGAGTGCCGCCAGCTGGGTGCCGTTGGGGATGATGGCGTAGTCGCAGGCGGCCATGAAGCGGGCGTCCGAACGGCTGTCGCCCATGCCGAAGCTGACGATGGGGCCATGTTCGGCTTCCAGCTCCGCGCGCAGGTAAGCGACGGCGCGTGCCTTGTTCAGGGTTTTCGGCAGCACGGCCAGGTTGTTGCCGTTGCGGTGGATGAAGTAGTCGCTGCCTTCGGTGGCGATCCACTGCTGCAGCACCTGCTCTTCGATATCGGCCAGGCGTTCGCCGCGCGCTTCGTGATCCTTGACGACGATGTAGAACGGCGTGTTGTAGTCCTCGATCAGGCGCGCGCGCGAAGGCATGCCCGTCTTGGCCTGGAAATCGTCGATGATGCGCATGGCTTCCCGCAGGCCGGGCAAGGCCGTCTGCATGTCGTCCTGCATCAGGGCCAGCCAGCCCGCGTCGAGCGCGCCGCCCGGCTGCAGCACGATGCCGCCGTAATCGAGCACGCTGTAGCTGGTAAACGGCAGGTCGACCCTGCGGAAGGCGTCGCCATTTCTCGCCGTGGCGGGAATCAGGGTCATGCCGCTGTGCGCGAATTCAAAGAAGGCGCGCTGGCGCGCCGTCGTAAACGAGCAGGCGTCGCCATTTTTCAGATAGGCGGCCGGCTGCAGGTCGGTCTCGCCCGGGCATTTTTTCGGGGTCTGGAACAGTGTGTCGTCCAGATCAACAAACAGGAATTTCTTCAATTTTGGTCTCTGACTGAAAGTGGAACAGGCGGCCATTCAACTGGCCGGCGAGTTGCATGAGGGCCGGGCTGGCCGGGGTTTCATGGCAGATGAAAACGTGCTGGTACTGGCCAGGTGCCACGTTGTACAGGTAATTGGCGATGCCTTCGCCGTAGTTGTCGTCGCAGTTGACGATGTGGCCGACGGAGCCCCATGACAGGATGGGCGAGCGCGTGGTCGATTGCACCACCACGTTCTTGCCCAGCGCTTCCAGCTCGCGCGCCAGCAGGAACGACGGGTGCATGAATTCGCCCGTGCCCAGCACCAGCACGGAGTCGCCGGCGCCGATTTCCTGCGCCAGCTGCACCGCCAGGCCTTGCGGCGGCGCCAGGGCGCGTCCCACGCCGATGCGGCCAAACGCGGGGCTGGCGCCCCGTTCCGCATTCGCCTCGAAGCGCTGCGCGCTGGCTGCTACCGGAGCAGGCGCATCGCCTGCCTGGAAGGCGTACTGGCCGGAGAGCGCCGCGCCGATGCTGGTGGGCAGGCCGAAACGCTCGCTCAAGCCCGCGTTGGCGGCCTGGCCCATGAAATTGGTGATCACGCCCAGGTGCAGCTTTTCCAGCTGCGGATAGCGCGCGCGGCACACTTGCACCAGGTTGGCGAAGGTGTTGCCGGTCGACGCTTCATCGTCGATCAGCACCAGGCTGCGGGCCGTGGAAAACAGCGCGCTGGCGGCGTCCGATAAATGCAGGAACTGGCGCGGCGCGTGGCTGTGCGACTCCTCGAATTCGAAGAAGGGCACCGTGCCCACGCGGTAGCGCGAGCTGTGCAAAAACAGGGCTTTCCCATGCGGGTTGGCGCGCAGCCATGCCTCGAACACGCCCTGGCCCAGGCCGACGGCCGTTTCCGCCATGGCGATGAAGACCACGGGACCGGGCAGGCTGGGGGGGATCTGCGCGGCCAGGTCGTCGTGGATGGCTTGCATGGCGCGCGGCGTGACGGGCCAGTGCTTGCCCAGCACCTTGGACAAAAACAGGAAGCCCCGCTTGGCGTTGGCGCGCGCGGCAAAGCCGATCAGCCAGTCCAGCGGAAAGCGCGCCTCGTCCACTTTCAAGGTCAGCTCGCCCGTGGGCATCTGCTGCTTGACGATGTTCATGGCAGCTCCACGGCGTAGGCGGCTTCGCCCACGCGCATGCCTTCGTGGATGGCGGGCACGGTGAGCTTGTCAAAGCCCTGGTCGAAACCGGCCAGCGCCAGGTAGGGCAGGTTCGGGCCGGCAGCGCACGCCATGCCGATGCCGCCCGACATGCGCGGGTTGATTTCCAGCAGCGCCAGGCCATTCGCGCCTTCGCGGAACTGGATGTTGAAGACGCCATTCAGGCGGTAGTCGCGCGCCAGTTTGTCGCAGGCTGCCAGCAAGTCGTCGCGCAGTTCGATCAGCTGGCCGCTGCCGCCCCCGTGCAGCTTCTTGCGCGGCACGGCGCAAACGAGCTTGCCCTGGTCGGCGACGCAGTCGGCGCTGTATTCGTGGCCGTCGAGGTATTCCATCAGCAGCAGGGTCTTGAACGATGCCATCTGCGCCAGGCCGCTGCGCAGCTCTTGCGCATTGATCTGGTAGGCGGCGCCGGCCAGCAGCAGCTGGGCGCTGGTGCGCTCTTCATCGAGAATGGCAAAGCCCAGGGCATACACGGATTCGGACGGCTTGATGCACAGCTTGCGATGCAGCGGACGCAGTTCGGCGTAGGCGGCGTCGTATTCTGCGATCGTGGTGACGGCGCGGTAGTCGGCCGGGCGCGCCATGGACAGATCGAGTCCGTCGCAGAAGCGCGCCTTGTCGTGCATCAAATTCAGGGTGTCTTCGCTGGCCACGCTGAGCACGCGCGTGCCGATGGCGGCGAAGCGCGCGCTGGCGCTGCCGATCAGGCCCGCTTCCTTGCCGGGCCAGAAAATCGTGATGCCCCGCTCGCGGCAGAATTCCAGGCACCACTCGACATAATTGAGGCCCGTCAGTCCCGACGGTTCGACCGCGTATTCGTGGGCCGACAAAAAGGCGGCCGCGTGCGCGTTCGTATTGCTGCACACGATGTGGTAGCGGGGCGCGCCGCTAGTCGCGGCCATGTCGGCCTCGCGGATCAGGCGCATGGCCGTGCCGACCGAGGAAAATGTTTTGTTGAACCAGACTCTTTGCATGTACGGGGACCGGGTAAAGAAAGGGAAAGCCGCGCGCAGGTGCGCGCGCGGGGAGTCTAACCAGCCAGACTTAACCTGGCCTTAGAATTTTTTTGAACAACAATGTTGAACAACAAACTAGCAGCGCTTTTGGTACCTGCGCATGGCAGGTATGCTCACGAGAACTTAGCCAGCTTTGCCGGAGGCAGTCCATTTCAGGAAGGCGTCGCGGTTGCGCGAGCAGATGAACACCTTGCCCGAGCCGGAAAAGCGCAGCACGATGCCTTCGCCGCTGGTGACGCTATTGACGATATTGCCGAGGAAGCCGCCGATGCCGCCGCCGCTGGCGCCGCCGCCCGTGGTCACGGAAATCTCGTATTTCAGGCTGTTGTCCCAGCATACGACGTGGGAATTGTCGATCACGACATCCTTGCCCGGCTCGACGTCGAGCTGGAACATGGAGCCAAAGCCCGACACCACCACCTGGCCCGTGCCGGCCGTCTCCATGACGAAGAAGCCGCCCGACTGGGCGAACAAGGCGTTGCCGATGCTTTGCGTGCGCACTTTCATTTCCGTGCCCGAGGTGGCGGCGACAAAGGCGCCGTCGTTGAGCAGGTACTGGCGCGCGCCCACGTCGACCACTTCGATGGCGCCCGGCAGGGTGGGCGAGAGCAGGCAATCGCCGCTGCCGCGCACCGCTTCGATATGCTGCTGGAAGAACGATTCGCCATTCGCGAAGCGGCGCATGATGGCGCTGCCCAGGCCGCCCGTCATCTTGCCTTTCAAGTCCAGCGCCGTTTCCATCATCACCATC
The DNA here is from genome assembly GCF_034424625.1 of Janthinobacterium lividum. Classification (NCBI taxonomy): domain Bacteria; kingdom Pseudomonadati; phylum Pseudomonadota; class Betaproteobacteria; order Burkholderiales; family Oxalobacteraceae; genus Janthinobacterium; species Janthinobacterium lividum. The sequence goes on from NZ_CP139976.1 coordinate 1,986,263, forward strand.
GCGTCGGATTCGCAATAGATGGTTTCGCCCTGTTTCATGCTGACGTGGAGGAAAGGATCGACGTCGCCCGTGACACTAAATACTGGCATGATAAATCTCCAAAAAAAAGCCGCCTGAACTGTGCAGGCGGCAGTGATGATACGACACTAGTCCAATTCACCGCAGAAAGCCAGGCAGGCTTTCTGCGTGTGAATTTTAGGCGTTGACGCCGAACGAGCGGGCCAGTGGGCCCAGGCCGCCGTTGAAGCCCTGGCCGATAGCCTTGAACTTCCATTCGCCGTTGTAGCGGTAGATTTCGCCAAAGATCATCGCCGTTTCCGTCGAGCTGTCTTCGGACAGGTCGTAGCGGGCGATTTCTTTTTCGCCTTCCGCGTTCAGGCAGCGGATGAAGGCTTTCGAGACCATGCCGAAGTTCTGGCGGCGCGCGTCGGCATCGTGAATGGTGACGGTGATGCTGATGCGATCGATGTCGGCCGGCACGCGCGACAGGTCGATTTCGATGCGCTCATCGTCGCCTTCGCCTTCGCCCGTGGTGTTGTCGCCCGTGTGGACGACGGAACCGTCGGTCGACTTCAGGTTGTTGTAGAAGATGAAGTCAGAGTCGCCACGGACTTTGCCGTCGCTTTTCAGGAGGAAAGCGCTGCCGTCAAGGTCGAAGGTGGCGCCGTCCGTCGAACGAGGATCCCAGCCGAGGCCGACGATGATCTTCTTCAGGTTCGGTGCTTCCTTGCTCAGGTTGACGTTGCCGCCTTTTTGCAAACTGATTGCCATGTGGTGCTCCTTTTTAATAAATAACTCAAACATGCCTTCATGGGATGAGCGCAAGGCGCTCGTGCCATTACTCTCTCAATTGGGGGCGGAACCCCCGATTTCAAGCTTGTGCCGCGTGCCGTTTGCGATAGCGCAAGGATGACCACAGCGAGACCAGGATGAAGGCCACGCCCGACAGGCCCGTGAACCACTCCGGAATATGGTACTTGACGGACGCCAGCATGATCAAGGCCAGGATGCCGATCGCATAATGGGCGCCGTGCTCCAGGTAAACGAATTCGTCCAGGGTACCCTTGTGCACCAGGTACACCGTCATCGAACGCACGAACATGGCGCCGATGGCCAGGCCCAGCATGATGATGACGACGTCGTTGGTGATGGCGAACGCGCCGATCACGCCATCAAAGCTGAACGAGGCGTCCAGCACTTCCAGGTACAGGAAGCCGCCGATACTGCCGCGCGCCACCGTTTTTACCAGGTCGCCATTGCCGTTCCTGGCCGGCGCGGCGCCTTCTTCTGCGTCATCCTGCAAGTCCGGTTCGCCTTCTTCCAGCAAGCCGCTGATCCAGTTCACGCCGATGTAGACGGCGATGCCGACGATGCCTGAAGCGAGCACGCTGTACTTTTCATCCACAGGGCCCATCGCCACGCAGGCGGCCACGGCGCCCATGGTGATCAGCACGGCCAGGCTTTCGGTGCCCAGCGCATTGACTTTTTCCTCGGCCCAGCCCAGCCAGTGCAACTCCTTCTCATCGTCGAACAGGAAGTTCAGGAACACCAGCAACAGGAAGGCGCCGCCGAAGGCCGCCACTTGCGCATGGTTGTCCGTCAGGTGCTTGGCATACACGTCCGGCGTCGTGGTGGCCATGGTCCACACGTCGACCAGACCCAGGCCCGTGGCGACGGAAACGATGACCAACGGAAACAGCAGCCGCATGCCGAAGACGGCCACGAGGATACCGACCGTCAAGAACAGTTTTTGCCAGAACTCATTCCAGTGACGCAAGACCGATGCATTCACCACGGCATTGTCGAACGACAGCGACACTTCCATGATGCCCAGCACGCCCGTGATCCACAGCGCCTGGATCATGCCTGACATGCCGCCATGGCTGTACCCCCACCAGCCTGACACTGCCATCAGGATAAAAGTGACTAAAAAGGAAATTCTGAAATGCCGCATGAGGACCCCGTTGCAAGTGTGAAAGACGTTTGATTATCCGCGCCGCTGTGCGCGCCGCACTCAGTGTTGATATACGTCAATTGTTGTATATGCCATGATTTTATATTAGTTGCCGCCGGGGGCGGCGTTTTATAGGCTGACGATGGACAGTTCTGCTGGCGCGGATGATCTGCGATAATTGCGGCGCGCCCATCGGGCTGCCGCAGCCCCTCGCACACTTGACAGACATATATAAGAAGGAATACCCCGTGGATATCGCTTACCTCGTCACGCCCCTGATCACCTGGATCCTGGTCGGACCGATCAAATTCCTGATCAACAGTGTCCGCACGCGGCAATGGGCGTTCGGTCTGGTCGGCAATGGCGGCTTTCCCAGCAACCATAGCGCCGTTGTTTCCAGCATGGCCACCCTGATCGCCTTGCGCGAAGGCATAGCCCATCCCGCCTTCGGCGTGGCGGTGACCTTGGCCTTCATCGTCATCATCGACGCCAACAGCCTGCGCCAGCACGTGGGCAAGCAGGCGGCGGCCATCAACCGCCTGGCCAAGGAAGCGGCCAGCCCGGCGCACACCTGGTTGCGCGAGCGCATGGGGCATACTCTGGTGGAAATTGCCGGCGGCCTGTGCACGGGCGTGGCGATCGGTTTCCTGATCAACACCGTTTTTGCCCGCTAAGTTCGCTTTCCCTGAAACGCAAAACCCCGCCTGAAGGCGGGGTTTTGCGTTTCAGGGCGTAAAAACTACGTTTCATCCATTCATTAAAGCATTACAGGAAGCCGCCGATTGACATGCCCGGACACGCTCATGGATACTTTGGCGCTTGTGGTTTTAATAAAAATATTATGCTTGCTATCGCTTGCAGCCCTATCCGGGCCGCAGCAACGGTAGTGGTGCTATCTATCCGGAGAATTACCCATGTTGCGCAAAACCCTGTTTGTTCTGGCAATCGCTTCCGCCCTGGCCGCCTGCGGCAAAGAGTCCAAAGATCCTGGCAAAGGCGCTGGCAAGGGGGGCAAGGAACAGGCGGGCGCTGCCGTCAATCTGCTGGTATCCCCGGAAGACCTGCTGACCATCCAGAGCAATGCGCTGGCATCGGGGCCTGTCATCACCGGTTCCGTGCAGCCTGAGCGCAATGCGGACTTGCGCGCCGAAGTGTCGGCCGTGGTGATCCAGGTCATGAAGGAAAATGGCGAAGTGGTCAAACGGGGCGACGTGCTGGTGCGCCTGGACGAAACGTCCATCCGCGACGGCCTCAATTCGGCCGAGGAAGCCAGCCGCGCCGCCAGCCAGGTGCTGGAGCAGTCCGAACGCATGTTCCAGCGCATGAAAACCCTGCGCGCCTCGGGCATGACGTCGACACAGGCGCTGGAAGACGCGGAAATCCGCCGCAACAATGCGCAAAGCGACCTGTCCGCCGCGAAAAGCCGCGCTGTGCAAGCCCGCCAGCAGCTGCAGCGCACCCTCGTGCGCGCACCGTTCGACGGCATCGTGAGCGAGCGCAAGGTTTCGAGTGGCGATACGGCGCAAATCGGCAAGGAATTGATCAAGGTCATCGATCCAACCAGCATGCGCCTTGAAGGCCTGGTGTCGGCCGACAAGATCGGCGTCGTCAAGGTGGGCCAGCCCGTGCTGTTCCGCATCAATGGTTATCCGGGACAGGATTTCGCGGGCAAGGTGCGCCGCGTCGATCCGGCCGCCAACGCCGTCACGCGCCAGGTGGCCGTGCTCGTCGATTTCAATGACAAGGAACAACCGCGCGTGGCCGGCCTGTATGCGGAAGGCCGTATCGAGACGGAAACCGTCAGCGCGCTGATGATCCCCGACTCGGCCCTGGTGAAGGCGGGCGACGTCACGTACACGTGGAAAGTCAAGGACAAGGCCTTGCATAAAGTCAACTTGCGCATCGGCGCGCGCGACGTGCGCACGGGCCAGTGGGAAGTGCAAAGCGGCTTGGCCAGCGGCGATACCGTGCTGCGCACTCCGGGCTCGACCTTCAAGGATGGCCAGAAAGTGGAATTGACGGCCGCCAAGGCCGTGCCTGCAGCCGCCGTGGCCAGCAGCAGCACCGCCGTTGCCGGTAAAGGAAACTAAGCCATGTTCCTTTCCGATTTCAGTATCAAGCGGCCCACCGCCACCATCGTCCTGATCCTGGCCATGATGTGCGTCGGCTTGCTGGCGCTCAAGAAACTGCGCGTCAACCAGAACCCGGACGTCGAAGTGCCCTTCATCGTCGTCAGCATCCCTTACCCTGGCGCATCGCCCGACACGGTCGAGCGCGAAGTGGTGAACCGCCTGGAAAAGTCCTTGCAAAGCATTTCCGGCGTGACCGAAGTCAACAGCGATTCAAATGAAGGTTCGGCCAGTATCTTCCTGAAGTTTTCCTTCAATACCAACCTGATCGAAGCATCCGACAATATCCGCAATGCGATTGCCGCCGTGCGCTACAAGTTGCCGACGGAAATGCGCGAGCCTATCTTGCAGCGCATCGACCCGGCTGCCGAGCCCATCATGCAACTGGCGCTGTCGTCGAATACGCAAAGCCATGCGGAAATTTCGCGCCTGGCCGAAGACGTGCTGTCGGACCGCTTCCGCACCGTCGATGGCGTGGCGCTGGTCAATGTGGGCGGTTCGCTGAAACGCGAGCTGTCCGTGCTGCTGCGGGCAGAAAAATTGCGTGAATACAATGTGTCCGTCAGCGATGTCGTCACCGCCTTGCGTAACCAGAACACGAATGCGCCCGTGGGCAAGGTGCGCGGTATCCTGGACGAGAAAAGCATCCGTCTGGTGGGCCGCATCGAATCTCCAAGCGACTTCGAGAAAGTGGTGATCAAGCGGCGTGGCGAGGAAATCGTGCGCCTGGCGCAAGTGGCCACCATCGAAGATGGCTTTGCCGAAGTCAATAGCCTGAGCATGCGCAGCGGCAAGCCGAACGTGGGCATTTCGATCACCCGCGTGCGCGACGCGTCCACCGTCAGCGTGGCCAACAAGATCCGCGACATGGTGGCGGAAATCAACAAGACCTTGCCGAAAGGCACGATCCTGCAAGTGACGCGCGACGGCGGCGAAAACGCCCAGCATAGCTTGAACAACGTGATCGAATCGCTGGTACTGGGCGCCGTGCTGACGATTTTCGTCGTCTACGCCTTCCTGAACTCGTGGCGTTCGACCCTGATCACGGCGCTGAGCCTGCCGACGTCCGTGATTGCCGCCTTCATTGCCGTGTGGCTGTGCGGCTTTACCCTGAACTTCATGACCTTGCTGGGCCTGTCGCTGGCCATCGGCGTGCTGATCGATGACGCCATCGTCGTGCGCGAAAATATCGTGCGCCACATGCAGATGGGCAAGGACCGCCGCACGGCCGCGCTGGAAGGCACGGCCGAGATCGGCATGGCCGTGGCCGCCACGACCTTCTCCATCATCGCCGTCTTCATTCCCGTGGCCTTCATGCCCGGCATCTCTGGCGAATGGTTCCGCCCGTTTGCCTTGACGGTGACGTGCTCGGTGCTCGTCAGCCTGGGCATCTCGTTTACGCTCGACCCGATGCTGTCGGCCTACTGGGGCGACCCGGTCGAGGAACACTCGGCGCCGAAAAAGGGCATCGGCCGCGTGCTGGAAAAATTCAACCACTGGTTCGACCATCAGGCCGACCGCTATGGCCGCGTGATCGCCTGGGCCCTGCATCACCGCCGCTGGATGGCCGTCATCGCCTTCGGCAGCCTGGTGGGCGCCATTGTCCTGCACTCTACGCATGGCGGCACGAGTTTCTTGCCGGCATCCGATTCGGGCAATCTGATGATCAATGTGCGCACGCCATCGTCGAGCAGCATCGAGTATTCGCGTTTGAAACTGGAAGCGGCGGCCGTGCTGGCGCGTACCTTGCCTGAAACCAAGGATACCAACAGCTCCATCAATGCCGGCGGCGGACGGGTATATGTCGACATCGGCAAGCGCAACACCCGCAAGCGTTCGGCCAAGGAAATCGCCGTCGAGCTGCGCGAGAAGATGTCGCGCCTGGTGGGCGCCGAGTACGTGGTGCAGGATGACTTGAGCAATGGTTCGCAAAAGCCGATCCAGGTGGAATTCACGGGTCCGGATTCGCGTAAACTCATGGAGATCACGAACGCCTATATGGACAAGCTGCGCGCCATTCCTGGCGCCGTCGACGTGGGCCTGTCCGAGCAAGATCCGAAGAACGAGCTGCAGATCGAGCTCAATCGCGGCCTGGCCAACTCGATGGGTATTTCCGTCAATGACGCGGCGCAATCGTTGCGCGTGGCATTCGCCGGCGTGGAAGTGGGCGACTGGGTCGATCCGACGGGCGAGACGCGCGACGTGGCCGTGCGCCTGCATCCCGATGACCGCGTGGCATCGGAAAACATCGAGCGCCTGCCGATCAGCGTGACGGGCACGTCGCAAATGGTGCCGCTCGACCAGATCGCTACCATTACCATGGGCAAGGGCCCGTCCGGCATCGAGCACAAGAATGGCAAGCGCACGATCACCGTGTCGGCCAATGCGCAAGGTCGCTCGAACGGCGAAGTGACGAGCGACGCCATGAAGCTGGCCAACTCCATCGACTTCCCGCCCGGCTATGGCCTGGCGCTGGGCGGCGCTGGCCAGGACCAGCAAGAGCTGTTCACGGAAATGCTGATCGCGCTGGTGATGGGTATCGGCCTGATGTATTTGATCCTGGTGATGCAGTTTGGTTCATTTACGGCGCCGGTGGCCGTGATGATGTCCTTGCCGCTGAGTCTGATCGGCGTGGTGGTGGCGCTGGTGATCACGAACAACACCCTCAACCTGATGAGCTTTATCGGCATCATCATGCTGATGGGCCTGGTCGCCAAGAACGCCATCCTGCTGCTGGACGCGGCGCGCAAGCGCGAGGAAGAGGGGCATGGCCGCGAAGACGCGCTGATGTATGCGGGCCGCATGCGTCTGCGTCCCATCCTGATGACGACGTTCGCGCTGATCGCGGGCATGTTCCCCGTGGCGCTGGGCCTGGGCGAGGGTGGCGAGTTCTACCGTCCATTGGCGATCGCCATCATCGGCGGCACCATCACCTCGACGATTTTGACCCTGCTGGTCGTGCCGACCTTCTATGACAGCATCGAGATCGCCCGCGATGGCGCCGTGGCCAAGTTCCACCGCCGCGCCGCGCGCATGCCCGTAGCCGTGGCCATGATATTGACCTTGCTCGAATGCGTGCTGACCTTGCTGCTGGTGCGCTTCGTCTACCGCATGCTGAAAAAGGCCGTGCTGTTCCTGATGGGACGCCGCACGCCGAAGGCGACGTCGGTCAGCCTGCAAAAGTAATACCGGGCCAAGGCCAGCTTGCGCTGCGCCGTGGTATTTCAAGAGCCTTCCGCGGAAGGCTCTTTTTTTTGCCCGCCCGTCTGGCCAGAGTGCTAACTGTTGCGTGGCGGCGGCGTGGTCCCTGTGCCCGTGCCTGTTCCCGGTGTCGTGCCGTTGGGGGGCGGTGTGGTGGATGGCGGCGTGGTCGTGCCATCGGGGTTGGTGGTGGTGCCCGGTGTCATGCCTGGCGTGGCTGGCGTGGTGGCGTCCGGGTTGGTCGTGCCCGTGGTGCCGGACGTGCCGCTGGTGGCGGGCGGCGTTGCCGGCGCGGTGGCGGCGGGCGTGGCGGTGGTACTGGTGTCATTGCGTTTGTTGCAACCGCCCAGCAGCGCGCAGACGATGGCGCTGCCGAGGACGAGCTTGCTGGTGGTCAGGAGTGGAGCCGTCATGATTGTTCCTTTTCAGTGTAAGACTGTCGTGGAAACGCATGCCTCGCCAGATTGCGTATCTGGAACAAGGCTGGCATCGCTTGCAAGGTTTAGAGTAGGCGGGCCGGCACAGGTTCACCGGACTTGCACAGGCGCCGTGCTGGCGGGGGCGGGGAGCGCGCTGCGCTTGACGCAGCGCAAATCCGCAAGGGATACGAGGTGGGCCAGGACAGCATGCCCCGGCCGCATAAGGAGCGTTTATTTGGCGGCAGGGGCCTTGCTTACTTCCACTTCCCAATCCACGCCCGACTCGACGTGGTGCTTGGCAGCAAAGTCGCCCTGGCTGATGGCGACAGCCACGTCGAGCAGGCTGTTCAGGTAGACGAGCGGCTTGCCCTTGGCGACGCCGCCAAACGTGTGTTCGAATGGCGCCGTGACCTTGGCCACTTGTTTGCCCTTGTGCAAGATGCGCACTTGCAGCGGATCGTGCAGCTTTACCTGCAATTCGTCGAGCAGGGATTTCGGGATATTCGTCCACACATTGCCATACTTGACGTCCAGCACGGGCACGATGCCGCGGATGGTGTTGCCGTCGCGTACAGGTTTTTGATACGCGATCTTCACCACGGATTCGCTCGGCAATTGCGGACCCACCTGTTCATAGCTGATGGCGCCCGAGGCCAGGCGCGCACCGACATACGCGTACACGTCGCGGCCATGGAAGGTGTACGATTCGGCGGAACCCGCCAGGCGATTGACCTTTTCATCGATTTCACGCAGTTCGGCCACGCCGTCGCGCTCGGCGATCAGGGTGAACAGGCCATTGTCCGGCCCCACGAAATAGCGTCCACCCTTGGTTTTCAGCACCACCGACTTGCGCGCCGTGCCCACGCCCGGGTCGATGACGGACACGAACACCGTGCCTTGCGGCCAGTAATTGGCCGTCTGGTACAAACGGTAGGCGCCCAGCCAGATGTCGTAGTCGGGAATCTGGTGCGTCAGGTCCGAAATGGTGAGCTGGGGATCGACGCCATAGGCGACGCCATGCATGGCCGACACGGCACCGTCGGCCGTTCCGAAGTCCGTCATCAGCACCAGCGGCGCGGCGGCCTGGGCGCTGGACAGCAGGAGGGCGCTCAGGCAGGCGCCTGCGGCGAGGTGGGAGACGAGGTGAGAAAGTCGGTTGATGATCATATGTTCTTTCCGTAACGTTAGAAGGTGTAGTTCAGCTTGGCGTAGAAGTACGCGCCGTTCACGCCGATGGGGTTGATGAAATTGTAGGGCAGGGCGCCGCCATACGTGGCGTTATTCGTCTCACGCACGCGCTGCGGATAGCGGTCGAGGATGTTATTGCCACCCACGCTTAAAGTCAGTTGCTTGCTCAGTTTCAATTGGCCTTCCAGGTCCAGCGACCAGACGGCGCCGAAGCGCTGTGCGGGGATGCCGTCGATCAACGGTGCATCGCTGTCGTAGGAAAAATCTTTCAGCTCGCCAAAGCGCGTGGCGCGCGCCTGCACGCCCCAGCCGGCCGCTTGCCAGTCGGCACCGAGGATCAATTTGCTCGCGGGTGACGCATGTTTGATGCGGAACAAACTCGTTTCTGTCAGCAGGGTCAGACTCGGATCGATATTGGCCAGCGCAGCGGAACTCTGGCGTACCTTGTCGAGGCTGGTCTTGTTCAGGTTCAGCGCCGCATTCAGGTTCAGCTTGCCTGAGGTGAACGCCAGGTCATGGTTCAGCACCACGTCCAGGCCTTTAGTCCGGGTGTCGAGCAGGTTGGCCAGGTAGGCCACGGACTGGATGTCGCTGCGGCCGTTGGCGGCCAGGTAGGCCGTGACGGCGTCGCTTTGCAAGTCGCTCGAGCGGGTGATGCGGTCGCGGATGCGGATCACGTAGGCGTCCACCGTCACGCTGGTGGCGGTGGCCGGTTTCCAGGCCAGGCCCAGCGAGACGTTGGTCGATTTTTCCGGTTTCAGCTGTTGTGCGCCGAAGCTGCGCGCCAGCGGATCGCTGGCCGGCAGCAGGGCCGCCGTTTGCAGTGCCGTGCCATCGGCGTTGAAGTTCAGTGTGGCGAAGCGGAAACCCGTCTGCACGAGGGCTGGCGCGCGGAAGCTGTTCGACAGCGAGCCGCGCACGAGGAAGTTATCCGTCACTTTATAGCGCGTGGACAGCTTGCCCGTGCTGGCGCTGCCGAAGTCGCTGTAGTGGGAATAGCGGGCGGCGGCGCCTACCAGCAGGCGCGGCGTGAGGTCGCTTTCCACGTCCGCATACACGGAGCGGATCTGGCGGCTGCCGTCGTAGGCGTCCGAGGGGCGCAAGCCTGGTCCCGCCTGCGCGCCCGGCGGAGCGTCCGTGAAGCTGCCGGCCGCATACGAGGCAGGATCGCCGGCCGAGCTGGTGTAGGTTTCGCGCATCCATTCGGCGCCCACCGCCAGGCTCAAAGGCGCGGGCAAGCCGATGTCGATGCTGCGCGTGGCATCGAGGTTCAAGGCATTCTGGCGGAAGTCGAAGCCGGCCAGATCAAAACGCGTGGGGCTGGCCGCACCCAGCGAAGCGTTGACGGAGTGGCTCACGCCGTAGTCAAAGCGGTCGCTGCCGTGGCGCGCGCTGGCGTCCCAGTTCCATTCGCCAGCGCTGCCGCGCACGCCGGCCACGATGCTGAGGTCGCGCTTGTCGCCATTGGTGACGGGGCGGTAGCCGTTCGGATACAGGGCCAGCACGTTCGACGGGTCGCCCGGATAGCGGAAGTAGGCGCTGCCGTCCGATGTGCGTTCGTTGAGGGTGGCAAACGAGTACAGGTCCAGGCCGCTGTCCAGGGTGAGCTGGGTGTTGTAGAACAAATAGTGGTTGCGCTGGCGCGAGTCGCCCGACTTGAACACCACCTTGCCGTCGAGCGCCTGGTCGGCTGGCGTGAAGTTGTAGGAAGTCCAGCCCGCGTCGCTGGGGCCGGCCCGTTCCGTGGGCGAGCGGCGCCGCGTCTCCGCGCCGAAGCGGAAGAAGCCCGCCTCGCCCAGCGGCACGCCATAGTCGGCGTTGACGATGACGGTCTGGCCATCCGTCAGGGTCTGGTCGGTCGGGTCGAAATGCGTGTGGTTGGCGCCATAGCTGACGGAAGCGGCGCCGCCCGTGCGGGCCTTCTTCAGCACGATGTTGATGACGCCCGCCACGGCATCGCTGCCGTACTGGGCGCCGGCTCCGTCGCGCAGGATTTCGATATGGTCGATGGCGTTCGGCGGAATGGCGTTGATGTCCACAGGCACAGTGCCGGCAAAGCTGCTTTCCGTGTCGAGCACGGCGCTCGTGTGGCGGCGCTTGCCGTTGATCAGCACCAGCACCTGGTCGGGCGCCAGCCCGCGCAACTGGATGCCGCGCACGGAATCGGACGCGCCGCTCGACTCGATGCGGGGGAAGTTGATCGACGGCGACAGGTTTTGCAGGGCCGCGCCCACGTCGCCCGTCGCCAGCGCATTGCTCACTTCGCGTGCGCCGAAACGGTCGATGGGCACGCTGCTGTCGAACACCGTGCGGTTGCGCGCGCGCGAGCCGACGACGGTGACCTGGTCGATGCTGGCGCCGGCCGTTTCAGCGGTGGTGCCTGTGCTGGCGCTGGCTTGCGCGTCCTGGGCCCAGGCGGGCGCGGTGCCCAGCATGGCGCAGGCCAGCACGATGGCGCGCAGGGTCGTGGCGGGAAGGGAGGCAGGGGTGGATGAATGGCGCGGATGCAAGGCGGTGTCCTTTGGGCTCGAGTAGTGTCGGTGTGGAAACAGTTGTCATGAGCTTAAGGGAGGCGCCCGCCGGCGCTAACGATTCTTTCTGGATATGCTTATGCTGTTGTTTCCACGCCGCGCCGTTCATGCGGCCAGATGGCGCAGCAGGGCGGGAATCTCGGTCGGGATTTCGCGCGCCAGGTAGCCGAGGCTGCCGAAGCGCAGGGCCAGCTGTTCGCCTGCCAGCGCATGCAGGGCGATGCCCCAGGCGCACGCCTGCTCCAACGGCGCCCCGCGCGCGGCCAGGCCCGTGATGATGCCGGCCAGGGTGTCGCCGGAACCGGAAATGGCCAGGCCGATATTGCCGCCTGCATGCGTCCAGCTGGTGCCGTCGGGCATGGCGATGACGGTCAGCGCGCCTTTCAGGGCGACGATGGCATTCCAGCGCCGCGCCGCGTCCACGGCGCAGGCATGCGGGTCGGCCAGCACGGCGTCTTTCGACAGGCCCATCAGCTGGGCCAGCTCGCCCGCGTGCGGCGTCAGCAGCACGGCTTGCTCAAAACGGAAGTGCGCGGGCTTGCGCACAACCTGCATGGCGCAGGCGTCGAGAATGAGGCGGCTGCCGGCAAACAGGGGCAGCAGGTGGCGCATCAGCTCGCAACTGGCCGCCGTGTCGCACATGCCTGGCCCCACGAGGACGGCATCCACCTTGCCGGCCAGCGGCGCCAGCTGGTGTTGCGCCTCGTGGCGGAAGCCGCCCAGCGCCGTTTCGTCCAGGCCGATGACCCGCGCCTCGGGCATGGCGATGGCCACCTGCGCCGCCACCGATGCGCCCGTCGCCAGGGTCAGCTTGCCGGCGCCCGCCCGTAGCGCTGCCGTGGCCGCCAGCAGGATGGCACCCGGCATTTCCGCCGAGCCGGCGACGATCAGCAGGTGGCCGCGCACTTCCTTGTCACCGTCGGAGTGGGGCATGGGCAGGGGCCAGGAGCGCAGCAGGGATGGGGTGATATGGGTGGTGTCCATGCATGGCTCCGAAGGATCAGGATTTGGGCGCAGCCGGCATGTCGGGCTGGGCCGTAACGGGTGTGCCGGCCGCTTCCAGCGGCGCGACGAAGTTGCACAGGTCCAGCTGCAGCTTGCCGTGCTTGCCCAGGGCGGAGTTGAAGGCGTAGGAGGTGACGCCGCAGTTGGGCACGTCGGCGGCCTTGTCGATGGCCAGGATGGCTTGCTCATCGCAGCGCTCGAGCAGGTAGCGGAAGCAGTTGACGATGACCTGGTGGCCGACGATCAGCACCCGTTCTCCCCGGTATTCGCGGGTGATGGTGTCGAGCACGCTGCGCAGGCGCAGGATGACGTCGCACCAGCTTTCGCCGCCTGGCGGACGGAAGTAAAATTTGCCCACGTGCTGGCGCTGTTCGTACAGTTCCGGGTACTTGCTGGCGATGCCGTGCACGGTCAGGCGGTCGAGGATGCCGAATTCCTTTTCGCGCAGGCGCTCGTCGGCTACCACGGAGGCGAGGCTGTCCGCGTCGATGCGCGCCAGCACGGCTTGCGCCGTCTGCTGGGCCCGCACATACGGCGAGTACAGCACGACGGTCGGTTGTTGTTCAGGGGGGAGGGTGGCGAACCAGTCGCCCAGGGCTTGCGCCTGGCGCGCGCCCAGCTCGGAGAGGGGGACATCGACATCGCGCTCGGCGATGGCGATCAATAACTGCTTTTCCGCTTCGGCGGCATCGCGCGCCACGTTACCGGCACTTTGGCCGTGACGCACGATCCAGATTTGCTGCGGCCATTTCTGTTCCATCGCCTTGCGCCTTCCTCTGTATTTATTGTTAATAAATATAGACGAAAGCGGCAAGGCGCGGCGCGCCGGTGGTGTGGCTGGACGCGCTTAAGAACGTCTAACAAAACCGTAGCGAGCGGAAGCGAGTTGTGGTTGAGAAGCGGAACTGTGCGAATGCACAGTGAGCATCGGAAACCGCGACCCGCGACGCGCAGTAGGTTTGGTTATGCGTTCTAGGCGGTATGTTCCGCTTCGTCCAGGTCGGGCGCGTCGTCGCTGTTGTAGACGGCCAGGTCGGTTTGTCCCATGACCCGGCTGGTGACGGTGCCGGCCGTGATCGAGCCGCTCACGTTCAGGGCCGTGCGGCCCATGTCGATCAGCGGTTCGACGGAGATCAGCAAGCCGGCCAGCGCGACGGGCAAGTCCATCGCCGACAGCACGATCAGGGCGGCAAACGTGGCGCCGCCGCCCACGCCGGCCACGCCGACGGAACCGATGGTGATGATGGCCAGCAAGGGCAGCAGGAAGCTGATCGTGAACGGGTCGACGCCGACGGTGGGAGCGATCATGACGGCCAGCATGGCGGGATAGATGCCGGCGCAGCCGTTCTGGCCGATGGTCGAACCGAACGAGGCGGCGAAGTTGGCGATGCCTTCCGGCGTGCCCAGTCGCTGGGTTTGCGTCTGCACGCTCATCGGGATCGAACCGGCGCTGGTGCGCGAGGTAAACGCGAAGGCCAGCACGGGGAAGACTTTTTTCACGAAGCGCAGCGGATTGAGACCCACTCCGGCGATGATGGCCAGGTGCACGAGGAACATCAATATCAGCGCGCTGTACGAGGCGACGACGAAGTTGATCAGTTTCAAGATGTCCGTGTAGCTCGACGACGCCACCACTTCAAACATCAGCGCGAATACGCCGTACGGCGTCAGACGCAGCACCAGGGTGACCATGCGCATGACGATGGCGTGCGCCACTTTCATGAAGTTTTCGAAGGACGCGAAGATTTCCGGCTTCTTTACGGCGATGCCCGTGGCCGAGATGCCGATGAAGATGGAGAATACGACCACGGCGATGGTCGACGTCTTGCGCGCGCCCGTCATGTCGAGGAAGGGGTTGGTCGGCACGAAGCTGACCAGCAGTTTCGGCAGGGACAGGGCTTTCGCCGTTTCCAGCGAGCCTTGCAGCTGCACGCCGCGCGCCACTTCGGCGGCGCTCGACGTCAGACCGACAGCCGTCAGGCCGAACAGCTTGGCCATCAGGATGCCCAGCGCGGCGGCGATGGTCGTGGTGATGAGCAGGGTGCCGATGGTCAGCGCGCTGATCTTGCCCAGGGAACTCGCGTCCTTGAGCTTTAGAATGGCGGAAATAATCGAGACCATGATCAGCGGCATGATGATCATCTGCAGCAGTTTGACGTAGCCGCTGCCGACGATGTCGATGTATTCATTGGTGCCGGCGATGATGGGCGAGCCGGCGCCGTACAGCCACTGCACGGCCGCACCGAGCAGCACGCCCAGGCCCAGGCCCGTGAAGACGCGCACGGTAAATGTCGCGTGTTTGCGTTGCTGGTGGAACATGAAAGCGAAGACGAGCAACGCAACGAGCAGGTTCAGGATGATGTTAATTGCCATGAAGGGGCCTTATCTTGGTTTTATTCGAGACTGCACGGAGCACATAAAACAGTACTACAACTGACAGCTGCCCCAGCCCGGGGCGGAAGGGCAAGCACTGTACAGTACTATGGTGGCGTTTTGCGCAATACCGCTGCGAATATTACGCTATATAAATATGCTCCACAGGCATAAGTCTTCCGGTGGATTGTGAAAAAGAAGATTTCATGCAAGCATGTTTTGCTTATTTATTAATGTCGTGCCAATTATTTCAAGGAAAAAGATGAATGCTTTAACGGAAGTACAGGTACTTGATGCGGAAGAACGCTTGCGCCTGGCCATGATGGCATCCGATGTGGCTGTACTGAATGTGTTGCTGGCCGATGACTTGTTGTTTACCAATCACCTGGGTCATCTGCTGAGCAAACATGCGGACCTGGCAGCGCACGAGCAGCGGCTGCTGACCATCACGGACTTGCGCGCGTCCGAGCGCCATGTGCGTGTCACTGGCAACGTGGCCGTCGTCTCCGTGCGCATGCACTTGACAGGCAGCTATCACGACGTGGAAACGCATGGCGATTTCCGTTTTACGCGCGTCTGGGCGCAGGATGCGGCCGGCGCGCTGCAAGTGATCGCCGCCCATTCCGGCGTCGTGGCTTGAGGAGCAAGAGTTAGTGGATCATCGTTCCAAAGGGCAGCTGTTGGAAGCTGTCATCGCCGCCGGCCCTGCCACCCTGGCCATCACGGCCGGCTATCCCGTGCTGTTGTACAACATGGTGCGTACCTGGGCCGACGCCCCCGGCGCCAATGCGCTGGCCGCGCTGCTGCTGACGGGCGGCCTGTGGGCCTTGCTGGAATTCTGGCGCATCGCCCTGGCAACGGTGGCGCGCAAGGCCTATGCGTTCAACTGGCGCTTCTGGCTGGCCATCGCCGGTTTTCTAGGTTGCTTCGTGCGTTTCGTGCCGGACATGCCGGCCGGACTGATGTTGTTGTTGATGGTGCTGCCGGCGCTGGCGTGGACGCATTTCATCTTGTTGCAGATCAAGCGCCCTGGCAATTTGTAAGTTTTATTCTTCCTCTTCGGCTTCTGCTTTCAGCCAGGTTATCCGTCCATTGCCTGCCTCATCCAGATGGGCCAGCAGGGCGGTGGCTGCCGCTTCCGCCAGGCTGAAGTCGAACAGCACGTGCTCGCCATGTTCCACGTTCAGCAAGGTGGCGCCGGCGCCATCGAGTTCGCGGCGCAGCATGCCTTCCATCGCATACGGCACCGTGCAGCGCAGGCTACGCTGGCGCACGATGGCCGTCTTTTCCGCCTGCAGCAGCGCTTGCGCCACGCTATCCGTGTAGGCGCGCACCAGGCCGCCCGCACCCAGCTTGATGCCGCCAAAGTAGCGCACCACCGTCGCCAGCACGCCTTCCAGGTCCTGGTGGCGCAGCACGTCGAGCATGGGCCGCCCGGCCGTGCCGCTCGGCTCGCCATCATCGACGGCCGCCGACTGCCCGCCCGCCAGCAGGGCCCAGCACACATGGCAGGCGCCCGGATGCTGCGCCTTCAAATCGTTGACCACCTGCTGCGCGCTGGCGCGGTCCGTCATCGGCTGCACGCAACCGATGAAACGGCTTTTCTTGATGATCAGTTCGCTGTGGACGGGGGCGGCAATGGTAAACGGCATGGCGGGTGCGAAGGCGGGCAAAGCAGCATGATAGAGGAAATGCGCGGCGGCGACGAGCCGGTGCCGCCTAGGCGCCCGATGGCGATACCAGTTCGCGCAGCGCCGCATCGCGCACTTGCAGGATGTCGAACAGTCCCAGCGCGTGCAGGGCTGGCAAGGCGTCGAGTATGTCGCGCTCGGCGATGCTTCGCTCGGCGCTGCCGCTGGCGTCGTCCAGCCATAGCCGGGCGTTGGCCAGGAAGGCCCCCACCGTTCCCTTGCGCACGGTAATGCCATTGAACTGGCCCTGGTTTTGTTGATCTGATAATACCTCTTCTGCACGCATGGTGAACTCCTGAGTGTTGGAAAGACTTCACTGTATGATGGCTGGATTGTCTTGCCTGCGTTGTTTATGTCATTCGATACGTCAAATCCGCCAATCTTGCCGCCATCGCTGCCGATGCTGATATCGCTGCGCGCTATGCGCATTGTCCAGCCGCAGGAGAGGGTGACGGCGGCGCACCGCCATGCCAGCGGTCAGCTGTTTGGCGCCATGCGGGGTTTGCTTTCCGTTGCTGCCGACAGCGGGCAATGGGTGGTGCCGGCCAGCCACTGCGTGTGGATGCCGCCCCATCATGTCCATGGGCTGCGTTCGCATGGTCCGTTTGCGGGCTGGAGCGTGTATGTGGACGAGGCCAGTTGCGGCAGCTTGCCCGCCGCGCCGTGCGTGATGCGCGTCTCGGGCTTGCTGCGCGAAGCGGTGGGCCGCGCCAGCGCCTGGGACGACGGCGCACTGGACACCCGGCAGGCCAGGGTGGCGGGCGTGATCCTCGACGAGATCGCCGCCGCGCCGCACGAGCCGTTCGGTCTGTCGCTACCCACGGACCCGCGCCTGCTGCGCGTGGCGCGCGCCGTGCTCGATGACCTGGCCGACGAGCGGGGCGTGGAAGCGCTGGCCGCCTGGGCCGGCGTGTCGCCGCGCACGCTGGCGCGCCGTTTTACGCTGGAGACAGGCTTTACTCCGTCCGCCTGGCGCCAGCGCGCCCGCATCCTGCGCGCCCTGGAGCTGCTGGCCACCGGCCAGCCCGTCACGACGATTGCGCTGGACCTGGGCTACGACACCGTCAGCGCCTTCATCGCCATGTTCAAGCGGGTGATGGGCGTGACGCCGGGCAGGTATGGGGAAGGGGCATAGCTGGCGCTGAAAACAAAAAAGCCAACCGCGAACGGTTGGCTTCTCTGAAGTATTTGGTAGGCCGTGCGGGATTCGAACCTGCGACCAACGGATTAAAAGTCCGCTGCTCTACCAGCTGAGCTAACGACCCAAAAACTTTGACTACTGAACTGCGGTAATACTGTGCCGTATCAGCATGCTTGCATGATGACGACTGAATCTTGGTAGGCCGTGCGGGATTCGAACCTGCGACCAACGGATTAAAAGTCCGCTGCTCTACCAGCTGAGCTAACGACCCAAGGGCGGCTATTATGACGGCCAACGGCGGTTTTGGGAAGGGCCGGGGTGGATATGGGCGGAAAAAAGCCTCGCGTAGCCCTCATGCGCGGTTTCATATTGCTAGATAGCCTGCCTATATCGGATCCCATGCCTGCAACGAAGACCTTCCCATCCCCGAGCGAGCGCCGGCGCTGTCCGACGAATTGTGCACGGCGTCCAGACGTATGCTGCATGCCACTGCTGCTATTGGGGCTGTTATTCCTGCCGGAATTGCCCCTGGAAGGGCATCCGGCAACGGTCAAGGACGATCAGTAGCGTTCCAGCCAGTGCGCGTAGGGCGCCGGCAGGGTCCACGAGGCGCGCTCCACGCCGAGCTCCTTGGCGGCAAAATATGCCCAGTGCGGATTGGCCAGGTGCGCCTTGCCCACCATCACCACGTCCAGCTGCTCTTCCTTGACGACGCGCTCGGCAATGGCCGGCGTGCCGAAGCCCCAGGCGGATGAGACGGGCACGCCCGCTTCGCGGCGCACGCGCTCGGCGATCGGGCCCATGAAGGCCGGACCCCACGGAATCGATACGTCGGGAATGGTGAAGCCCATGCTGACGCTGAGCATATCCATGCCCGCATCCTTGAACTGGCGCACGAGACCGATCGATTCGAGCAGGGTTTGCTCGTCGCGGCCGTCGAATTCCAGTACGCCGAAGCGGATGGTCAGCGGCAGGTGCTCGGGCCACACTTCACGCACGGCTTTCAGTGTTTCCAGTAGGAAGCGGCTGCGGTTTTCCAGGCTGCCGCCATAGATGTCGTCGCGCTGGTTCGCGTGGGCGGAAAAGAAGCTTTGCGCCAGGTAGCCGTGGGCGAAGTGCAGTTCCAGCCATTCGAAGCCCACTTCGCGGGCGCGGATGGCCGCATCGACGAAGTTCTGTTTCACGCGGGCAATATCGTCGAGGTCCATGGCGCGCGGCACTTTCGGCAGGCCGCCGCCGAAGGCGATGGCGGACGGGGCGATGGTTTGCCAGCCGCGCGCGTCGCCTTGCGTGATGTGGTCGTCGCCTTCCCATGGACGGTTTGCGCTGGCCTTGCGGCCCGCATGGGCGATCTGGATGCCGGGCACGGAGCCGGCCGCCTTGATGGCTTTCACGACGGGCACGAAGGCTTGCGCCAGATCATCGTTCCAGATGCCCGTGCAGCCGGGCGTGATGCGGCCTTCGGGCGCCACGGCCGTCGCTTCGACGATCACCAGTCCCGCGCCGCCGCGCGCCATGCCTGCGTAATGCGACAGATGCCATTCGTTGGCCACGCCATCGACGGCCATGTACTGGCACATGGGCGGCACGGCGATGCGGTTGCGCAGGGTGACGTTTTTGAGGATGTAGGGCTGGAAGAGGGCGGACATGGTGGCCTTTGTGTTTGTTGATGGAAGTATTGATGGATGCTGATTCGGTAGTTCGTAAATATTCGAAGAATGGAATTAGTATAGCGCATGCTGTATGATTCTGCTCATGCGCCCACACAAACATCCTCCCGCCAGCGAATTCGTGCTCGAACGCGTGCTCTACGCCTTGAGCGACTCGATTCGCCTCGACATCGTGCGCCACCTGGCCAGAGTCGACGCGGCCGCCTGCGGCGACCTCGACGGCGGACGGCCGAAGTCGACCGTTTCCCACCATTTCAAGGTCTTGCGCGAAGCGGGCCTCGTCTATACGGAAAACGCGGGCACGACGCACATGAACACCTTGCGCCGCGCCGATATCGAAAGCCGCTTCCCCGGCTTGCTGGACGCCATCCTTGCGCAGCAGCCATTGGCGCCCGAGGCGCCGGACGCGGGCGGGCAGGGCGCTTAGCGGCCTGCCGTGCCCCGCCATCTTCCAGGCTCGGCTATGATATCGGCCTTTCGGTAAGTCCCCGGCCGCGCGCTTGTTGCGCGATGGGCTGGCGACGCTACCTGGCACGGCAAGGGATGGGAATGACGGCAGCAGCAGTGGTATCACAGGCGGACCTGGCAAATCGTCCGCAGTTTGGCTGGATCAATGGTTTGAAGGCAGGCGCGGCGCAGTTGATCGTGTTGCATCACCTGGCGTTTTACGGCCCCATGTCCGATTACGTGCAACCCCTGTGGCCCGCATTGCTGGACTGGCTGGGCGGCAGTGCGCGCATCGCCGTGCAAGTGTTCCTCGTCATCGGCGGCTTTCTCGTCGCCAAATCCCTTTCGCCTGCCGGCCGTCCCGGCATCGCCACGCCGCTACAGGCGATCTGGCGCCGCTATGCCAAGCTGGCGCCGCCTTTCCTGGCTGCCACCTTGCTCGCTGCCGTGATTACGCCGGTCGCCGGCATCTGGATGCAGCACGACTCCATGTCGGCCGCCGTCACTCTGGGCCAGCTGAGCGCTCATGCCTTGCTGCTGCATGGCGTGCTCGGTTATGAGTCGCTGTCGGCCGGCGCCTGGTACGTGGCCATCGATTTCCAGCTGTACCTGCTGACGGTATCGCTGCTGTGGCTGGGCGGCCGCCTGGCGGGCCAGCGGCGCGGGCACTGGCTGATGCCGCTGGCCGTCACCGCGGGTATTACCTTTTCCCTGCTGTATTTCAATCTCGACGCGGACTGGGACAATTGGGCGCCGTATTTCTTCGGCAGCTACGGCCTTGGCATGCTGGCCTGGTGGGCCAGCGATCCGGCCCGCAAACCCGGCGCCATGACCGTGCTCATGGCCATGGCCGCCGTGCCCGTCCTGCTGGCCCTGGCCGTCGATTACCGCAGCCGCATCGCGCTGGCCCTGATCGTCGCCTGCGCCCTGTTCCTGTTCGGCCGCGCCCGCACGCCGTCCCAAGGTGGCGCATGGAACATCATCAACACGCTGGGCCGGATCTCGTATGCCGTGTTTCTCGTCCACTTCCCCGTCAGCCTGCTGGTGAATGCCTTGTTTGTCACGTATGCGCCGCTCGAGCCGGAGTGGCAGGCGCTGGGCATGCTGACAGCCTGGGGCGCCAGCCTGGCGGCCGGCGCCGCGTTTTACCGCTGGGTGGAGGTGCCGCTGGGGCGGGTGATGGGTAGTGTGCTGGCGCATCTTGCCGGCAGGCCGGCGTTGGCGCCGCGTTAAGGGTGGCGATGTAGCCGTCCCGATGGCGCCCTTGCTCGTGAAACAGGGCTGGCTGTTTCTATTATTTGTTACTACAATAAATAATGAGAATCACTTTTGATGCTGTCAAGCGTGAAAAGACGCTCAGGGAGCGTGGTCTCGACTTTGCGCGTGCGCGTGTAGTGTTTGACGAGCTCACCATTACGCTGCCGGACCAGCGCCAGGACTACGGCGAACCCCGCTTCATCACTGCAGGCTGGCTCGACGAGCCCCTGATTGTACTGGTCTGCGCGCCGCGTGGCCGGGCGCGCAGGATCATCAGCATGTGGAAGGCAAATGAACGCGAAATCGACAAATACAAGCAAAGCCTGGGTTGATCCCGACGATGCGCCTGAATTGACGGATGGTTTTTTCGAGCAGGGTGTCTGGCAAGTGGGCAACAAGCCCGTTTCCCTTTCCGACGCGCGGCAGGAAGCGGCACGCCGCCGCGGCAGACCCGCTGGCACCGGCGGAAAGGTCAGCACGACCATACGTTTCGATGCCGACATTCTCGAAGCCTTCAAGGCCACCGGCGATGGATGGCAAACGCGCATGAATGATGCGTTGAAGGAGTGGCTGCGATCCAGGCAAACCTAGAAAACAAAAAAGCCAACCGCGAACGGTTGGCTTCTCTGTAGTATTTGGTAGGCCGTGCGGGATTCGAACCTGCGACCAACGGATTAAAAGTCCGCTGCTCTACCAGCTGAGCTAACGACCCAAAAACTTTTTACAACAACTTCGGTAACACTGTGCCGTAAAAAAATGCTTGCTATAACAACTCGCAAGCAGATCAGTACTGCGTATTCGTGGTAGGCCGTGCGGGATTCGAACCTGCGACCAACGGATTAAAAGTCCGCTGCTCTACCAGCTGAGCTAACGACCCGAAGAAGAAAGATTATAGGGGGTGCCCGGGATTCTGTCAAACCTAACGGGCAACTTTTTCCCCGCTTTTACTTTTTGCCGCCCCGTTCCTTGGCCGCCTGGGCCGCGCTGGAGTCCGGGTAGCGCGAGATCAGCGCGTTCAGCGTCTTGGTCGCGTTCGGCTTGTCTTTCAGCTCCGTGTAGCAGCTGGCGATGTTGAGCATGGCATCGGCTGCCTTCGGGCTGTCCGGGTAGTTCTTCAGCACTGCCTGCTGGGCCGTGATGGCGCTCTTGCAGTCGCGCTGGGCGTAATAGGCGTTGCCCAGCCAGTATTGCGCGTTGGCCGCGTAGGCCGATTCCGGATAGCGCTTGACGAAGCCGTCCAGCGCCGTGACGGCGCCCTTGTAGTCGCCCGACTTGAACAGGCCGAACGCGGATTCGTACGCGCTTTGCTCGGAGACGCCCACGGCCGCTTCCTGGCCGTCGATGGTGACCTGGCGTGGCTCGAGCTTGCGCAGGCGCGCGTCGATGTCGGTGTAGAAATCCTTCTGGCGCTTTTGCACATTCGCCAGGTCGTTGCCCAGCACTTCGATCTGGCCGCGCAGGCGAGCGATCTCTTGCATGGTCTGGTCGTGTTGGTTGATCAGGCTCAAGGTGCTGGTCTTGTCCGCCTTGGTGTCGATGCGGCTGTTCAGGTCGCGCGCCATGGCGTCGACCTTGGCGCGCAGCTCGAGGATGGCCTTGCGTGCTTCGTCGTCGTCGAACAGGGCGGCGTTGGCGTGCAGGGGCAGGTAGGCAAACGCGGCCATCAAGGCGGCGGCGACGCCGGCTTTCGAGAATGTCATCATGGGTCGGGCTTTCAAAGGTTACGCAAAACATGCAAACGGGGCGCCGGGCGGTGAATCACCGCGCTGCGCCCCATTATTATGCCTATGACTGGCCAGTTAGGTAAGCGTCAATGCTGCGGCGCTCACCCCTGAACATCAATAAACGATGTCAGCGCGGCGGTTTTCTGCCCATGCTGCTTCGTTGCTGCCTTGTGCTTTAGGCTTTTCTTTGCCCAGCGACACGGCTTCCATTTGGCCTTCTGGCACGCCCAGGGCGGCCATCGACTTGCGCACGGCTTCAGCACGTTTCTGACCCAGGGCCAGATTGTACTCAGCGCCACCGCGTTCATCGGTGTTACCTTGGATCAGGATCTTGCGGCTAGGCGTTTTCACCAGGTAGCCAGCGTGGTTTTGCACGACTGGGGTGTCCGCTTCGCGCACGACGTATTTGTCGAAGTCGAAGTAGATGCTGCGGTTAGCCAGCACGCCTTTTGGATCGTCCAGTGGATCGACCGATGCGGTCGTCACTGGCTGAACTTGACGGGTGTCAACTGGAGCAACGACTTTTTCAGGAGCGCGCTCAACCACTGGGGTTTCTGCGACTTTGACTGGGGTGCTGCAGGCGGACAGCAGGGCTGCGGTAGCGGCGATGAAAGCCAAACTTTTAAAGTTACTCATTTTTATTCTCCGGGTCATGGTTAAAGGTGAAACTGTACAGCATTTACTTCATAAAAGGACCCCAGGTGGGCTCCTTGATATTGCCAGCTTGCGTAGTCAAACGCTGTTTGACGCGGCCATCCACCGATACCACTGCCAGCGACTTGCGTCGTCCGGATTCGGTCGCGTACATGATATATTTCCCGTTGGGCGAAAAGCTCGGTGATTCGTCGTTGGCGGTGTCCGACAGGCGCAGTTCCTGGCCACTAGCCAGGTCGAGCGCGTAGAGCTGGAAATTGCCGTCGCGACGGGAAATATAAGCGAGTGTCTTCCCGTCGGACGAAATCCGCGGGCTGATGTTGTAGGAGCCGCCAAACGTCACGCGTTTGGCTTCGCCGCCGCTGACCGACATGCGGTAGATTTGTGGTCCGCCGCTGCGATCGCTGGTGAAGTAAATGCTTTGGCCATCGGCCGAGAATTGAGGTTCCGTATCGATGCCGCTGCTGCTGCTGACGCGGCGCAGGCCGCTGCCGTCGGCATTGACGGTGTAGACCTGGGTATGACCATCGCGCGACAGGGCCACGGCCAGGCGCGAGCCGTCCGGGCTCCAGCTCGGCGCCGAATTGCTGCCTTTTTCATTCGACACGATGGTGCGCTGGCGCGTCACCAGATTTTGCACGTAGACAATCGGTTTTTTCTTTTCAAACGACACATACGCGACCTTGGTGCCATCCGGCGACCACGACGGCGAAATGATCGGCTCGTTCGAGCGCAGGGCGACCTGGATGCCTTCGCCATCGGCGTCGGCCACTTCCAGGCGGTATTCGCGGCCCGATTGCGTGACGTAGGCGATGCGCGTGGCGAACGCGCCCTTGACGCCCGTCAGCTTTTCATAGATGTCATCGGCGATCTTGTGCGCCAGCAAGCGGTTGAACTGCGGCGCGGCCGCATTGTTCATGCTGGAGATCTGGGCGCCCTTGATGGTGTCGAACAGCTTGTAGCGCACGTCCAGGCGGCCATCGGCCATGCTTTGCACGGTGCCGGCCGCCAGCGCGTCGGCGCCGCGCGACTTCCACTGCTCGTAGCTGACGGGCGCCGTTTCCGATACGGGCGCATCGGCGTCGATCAGCTTGAACACGCCGCTGCGCGCCAGGTCGGCCTTGATAATGCCCGACAGCGATTGCGGCGCCGCCGATTCATTGACGAAGCTGGCGACAGCCACCGGGATCTGGTTGCTGCCGATCCCCGTAATCTCCACGCGCAGCTGCGCCTGGGCGCTTGACGCTCCCAGCACCAGGCTGGCGCAGAGCACGACATAGCTCATTTTTTTCATGGTCATCATTTAGGCAAATCCTTCATCTCGAATATGAGTTCAATCTCGCGTTCCACGGTGCCGTCTTTTTTCTTCGGCAGTGGCGACGATTTATTAATGGCGTTTTCCACCGAGCTGTCATACGCCGGCAGGCCGCTGCTTTTAATCTTTCGGACCGAAATAATTTCCCCAGTTGGCAGTTGCTCGATCTTGAACACGGCGCGCGGGTTGCCCGGCACGTCCGTGCTACCGCTGTACGCGATATTGCTCTTGATCTTGCTCGTCAGGGCAGCGACATAGCCGCTGTCCTTGCGTGGCGCGGTCGCTTTCGCGGCCGTGCCCGTCGTGCCGGCGCCCGCCGCACCCGTGATGCGGCTCATTTCCGCGGCGCGCGCCTTGTCGGCGGCTTTTTTCTCTTCCGCCGCTTTTTTCGCCTTGGCGGCTTTTTCCGCCGCCGCTTTTTTCTCGGACAGTTCTTTCTCGGCTTTTTCTTCCGCCGCTTTTTCTTTCTCTTTGGCTTCCTTGGCTTTCTCCAGCTTGTCAGCCTTTTCTTTTTCCAGCTTTTCAGCCTTGTCTTTCTCTTTCTGCTTCTGTTTTTCCAGTTCGCGCTTTTCTTCCTCGCGTTCCTTCAATTCCTGCTTGCGGCGTTCTTCCGCTGCCGCTTTGTCTTTTTCTTCCTTCAGCTTGGCCTTCTTGCGTTCGAGGGCGATCTCCGCCTCGCGCAGATCGACCTTCGGCTCGGGCGCTGCCACGGGCGGCGGTGGCGGCGGAGCCGGCTGTTCCACTTGCGGTTCCGGCGGCGGCGCCGGTGTCGGCTCCGGTTCCGTCGCCACGTCAGGCGGCGGCGCGGCCGTCTGCACTTTCATATCCCACACTTCCGCTTCGACGGCGACAGGTTCCGTATTTTGCCAGTGTACGCCCACCCACAGGAAAAACAGCAGCCCAAGGTGCATCGCCAGCGCCAGGCCCAGCGAGGGCCAGCGGCTGCGTTCGCGCGGCACGCTGTAGGGCTTGCCGAGTACATGGTCGATTTGTTTGTTCTGCAAAGTCTAGTCTATCTAAAAACGGTCAAGTCTGGAAACAGGGTGCTGCGCTTACTTGGTGGCCAGGCCGACGCGGGTAATGCCCATCTTTTTCGCTTCCGAAATGAGCTGGATCACATCGTCGTACTTGCTTTCCTTGTCGCCGGCGATCATCACGGGATAGTCGGGGTTACTTTCATGCAAACCGCGCAGCTTGCGCAGCAGGGCGTCGCGGTTCGGTTCCGTCTCCGGCGACAGCTGTTCCTTGCCGATGACGCCGATCGACAGCGAACCATTCGGTTTCAGCACGATCTGAATATAGTCATCGGGCGGTTTGGCCGACTTTTCCGCGTTGGGCAAGTTCACCACGCTGGGATTGTTCGACGACGGCATCACCATGAAAATGATCAGCAGTACCAGCATCACGTCGATATACGGCACGACGTTGATCTCGGACTTGAACTTGCGGCCACGGCCACCGCGCATGCCGCCGCTATTGAATGAGGAACCCATGGACGCTGCTCCCTCTTAGCGCGACTGGCGCTGCAGGATGTTGGAGAATTCCTCGACGAAGCTTTCGAAGCGGATCGCCAGACGGTCGATGTCATGCGAAAAACGGTTGTAGGCGACGACGGCGGGAATGGCCGCGAACAGGCCGATGGCGGTGGCGATCAGCGCTTCGGCGATGCCGGGCGCGACGGCGGCCAGCGTGGCTTGCTGCACGTTGGCCAGGCCGCGGAAGGCGTTCATGATGCCCCAGACGGTGCCGAGCAGGCCGATGTACGGCGAAACGGAGCCGACGGAAGCGAGGAAGGCCAGATGCGATTCGAGCACGTCCATTTCGCGCTGGAAGGCGGCGCGCATGGCGCGGCGTGCGCCGTCGAGCACGGCGCCCACGTCCAGCGCTTCGCGCGAACCGTAGGAAGCCTTGCCCTTGATGAATTCGCCCATGCCGGCATCGAAGATGCGGGCCAGCGCGCCGCTCTGGTCGCGGTTGCCGCTGGCGTTCTGGTGCAGCGCATGCAGGTTGCCGCCGGCCCAGAAGCTGCGTTCGAATTCGATGGTTTGCTTGCGCGCCTGGCGCACGGCAAACATCTTGCGGAAAATGTAGGTCCAGCTGGTCAGGGAAATCAGCAGCAGCAGGGCCATGATCAGTTGCACGATCAAATGGGCATTGGAGATGAGCGCGAGGAAAGAAAGATCTTGTGTAACGTTCATTGGCTGGCAGTCTGTTGGGTGAATTGTCCGGGAGTGGCGGGTAGGGCTCAGGCGGCGCGCATGCGGGCCGCGACTGCATCAGGCACGGCGCGCGGGCGCAGTGCCGAATCGACGCAGCCGATCTTGACGCGGGCCGTATTGAGCAGGCGGTCGCCGCACCAGGCTTGTTGCAGGAAAACGATGGAGGCGCGCCCCATTTTTTCTATGCTTAAGGTTAATCTTACCGTGTCATCGAGCCTGGCTGGCGCATGATAGTCGGCGTTGACGCTTTTGACAACGAACATTGCATCGTGCTGCTCCAGCAATTCCTGCTGGCCCACGTCGATGGCGCGCAGCCATTCGGTACGCGCGCGTTCGAAGAATTTCAGGTAATTTGCGTAATAGACGATGCCGCCGGCGTCGGTGTCTTCATAGTAGACACGTACGTTCCAGGTAAAGACTGAAGGCATGTTTATTGCGCCAGTAGTGAGATTGAGCAACATTTTACGCGATTTTTCTTCCTGTGACTGTGGGCGCTTGCTGGAAAGCCATGCAAAAGCTGCATATAAGTTGCACCGCAGCATTGTAAATCCGGCGTGTGCAATGGCAAGCTTCGTAACATACGCTTACATGCCATGGCCAGGTTTAAGTCCAGCTTAAAAGCCGCAGTCATGCCCCGGGGCAGCTCGTGGCCGCACCCTGGCTGGGGTGGCGCGCGGCGATTATAGCCGCACGGTTGCATTCCTTGCTCAATTTGGGCACTTAACTTACAATTTGGCTTCCATTACGTCTCACGTGACTGGCGAAAAGTCGGGCGATCTCCATGAATGGCGATCGGCAAACCGGCGAAAGGTGGGCATCCACCGGGAAACGTGAGATTTTTCATCAGCCGTTCGCCTGGGTAGCCACTATGGAAAAGCACGAAGAGGCTGCCTGTCCAATGTTGTTATTCACTTAACGCCGGCTCCCCTCATTCGATCCAACCTGCCAGTACAAGCACCCTCATACTTGGAGTTTTTACATGTTTGCAAAAGATCACAACCTCGCCAACGTCGATCCTGAATTGTTCGCCGTCATTCAAAAAGAGAATACGCGCCAGCACGACCACATCGAACTGATCGCGTCGGAGAACTACACGTCGCCAGCCGTAATGGAAGCGCAAGGCTCGCAGCTGACGAATAAATATGCCGAAGGCTACCCAGGCAAGCGCTACTACGGTGGCTGCGAATACGTCGACGTGGCCGAGCAACTGGCCATCGACCGCGTGAAACAGCTGTTCGGCGCCGAATGCGCGAACGTGCAGCCGAATTCCGGCTCGCAGGCGAACCAGGGCGTGTTCTTCGCCATGCTGAAACCAGGCGACCTGATCATGGGTATGTCGCTGGCCGAAGGCGGCCACCTGACCCACGGCATGCCGCTGAACATGTCCGGCAAATGGTTTGACGTCGTCTCCTACGGCTTGACGGCGGAAGAAGACATCGACTACGAGGCAATGGAGCGCCTGGCCCGCGAACGCAAGCCGAAACTGATTATCGCTGGCGCATCGGCGTTCTCGAAAAAGATCGACTTCGAACGCTTCAGCAAGATCGCCAAGGAAGTTGGCGCGTATTTCATGGTCGACATGGCCCACTACGCCGGCCTGATCGCCGCCGGCCTGTACCCGAACCCGGTGCCGTTCGCCGACTTCGTCACCTCGACCACGCACAAATCCCTGCGCGGCCCGCGCGGCGGCATCATCCTGATGAAGGCCGAACACGAAAAAGCCATCAACTCGGCCATCTTCCCTGGCATCCAGGGCGGCCCGCTGATGCACGTGATCGCCGGCAAGGCCGTCGCCTTCAAGGAAGCGCTGAGCCCTGAATTCGTCGAATACCAGAAGCAAGTGATCAAGAACGCCGACGTGCTGGCGAAAACCCTGATCAAGCGCGGCCTGCGCATCGTGTCCGGCGGCACCGAATCGCATGTCATGCTGGTCGACCTGCGCGCCAAGAACCTGACGGGCAAGGAAGCCGAAGCCATCCTCGGTTCCGCGCACATCACCTGCAACAAGAACGGCATCCCGAACGACCCGCAAAAGCCATTCGTCACCTCGGGCATCCGCCTGGGCAGCCCGGCGATGACGACGCGCGGTTTCAAGGAGGCGCAAGCGGAAGAAGTGGGCAACCTGATCGCCGACGTGCTGGACAATCCGCATGACGCCGCCACCATTGAGCGCGTGAAAGCGGCCGTGAAAGTGCTGGCCGACGCGCACCCGGTATACGCAGCTTAAGAGCCTGTTCCGGTGAAGGAATACATCTACAGCAGACAGCCCCTCGGAAGCGGGTACTGCGTTGCTCGTCGTAGCATTGCTAGCCATGCGTCCTTCTCGCGCCTTGTCCGCGCGACCGATGAGCAATCTGCTGCAGACGCTCCTTACCGGAATAGTCGCTAATTATTTGTCCAGAATGTGTCATACGGAGTAAGATTCTGTATGACACATTCCAGTCGTGCCCAAGGGCGCCCGGAGTGATTCGGGCGCCCTTTGTACAAGGGCGGCGATTTCCCGTAATTATTACTATAAAGTTGTAGCCAGCCCATGAAATGTCCATTTTGCCAGCACGGCGACACCCAGGTTCTCGATACGCGCGTATCGGAGGAAGGGGATGCCATTCGGCGCCGCCGCCGCTGCGGCAAATGCGACAAGCGTTTTACCACGTACGAGCGCATTGAACTTATCATGCCGGCCGTCGTCAAAAAGAATGGCAGCCGGACGGAGTTCGCTGCGGATAAGTTGCGCGGCAGTTTGATGCTGGCCTTGCGCAAGCGTCCCGTCGCGGCCGCCTCCGTGGATACGGCCATCGCGTCCATCCAGGAAAAACTGTTGACCAGCGGCTTGCGCGAAGTCGATTCCGGCTATATCGGCGAACTCGTCATGCAAGAATTGAAGCGCCTGGACAAGATCGCCTACATCCGCTTTGCCTCCGTCTACAAGAACTTCGAAGACCTGGCCGAGTTCCAGGATGCGATTGCCGAAGTGGGACAGGCACGCAAGCCCTGACGTTCACTTCGCCGACAACGGGGGCTACTCATGCGCCCCGTTTTCATCACGCCAGCGTTCGCCTGGCAAGCGGCCTGATCAATTCAACGCTGTTCTTCTCACCTTATCGCTGTCCTGTTTGCGCTAGCGCAGATCCGGTTTTTTGCGCGCGCCTATCTTGTAGCTGGGCCGCCTGTTCTTGCGACTCTTTCTGCGGAAGGGAGTAGCGCATGCGCAATGGCGGTCGCACTATGTTTCCTGCGGGTGGCAGCAGCCTCGTCGAGGTGCTCGTGTCGCTGCTGCTGTTGGCGCTGGGCCTGCTCGGTGCCAGCATCCTGCAACTGAACGCCCTGCGCGCGCGCCACGAGTCGGCGTTGTTGTCGGCGGGCGTGCAACTGGCCGCCGGCATGGCCGAGGGCATGCGCGCAAACAGCGTGCTCATGAATGGACCCGATGCGGGCAATCCCTACCTGAACGTGGCGTACGCGGCGGCGGACGGCGCCGACGCTGGCGGCGGTGCGCCGGACTGCTTCGGTGCCGCCGCCTGCGGTGCGGCTGAACTGGCGCAATTCGATATCGCCGAATGGAAGCAACGGCTGCATGCGGCCTTGCCCGGCGCACGTCTGCACATTTGCCGCGACCTCGCCGCGTGGGACGCCGCTGCCCAGGGTTTGCACTGGGCTTGCAGCGGCGGCAAAGGGGCGCCCATCGTCATCAAGCTGGGCTGGCGCGCCCGCCTGCCCGATGGCTCGTCCGCCGAGAATGCGGCAGGCGAGTCGCTGCCCAGGCTGGCAATCCAGCTGGGCGGAGGCGGCGCATGAACCGCGTGCCTGCCGCGTGGCGCCGGCATCGGGGCATGAGCCTGGTCGAATTGCTGGTGGCCCTGTCGCTCGGCGCGTTGCTGATGCTGGCGGCCAGTAGCGTGTTGCTGGCCGTCAGCGGCAGCTATGGCGACCAGTCCTCCAGCGCGCGGCTGGATGACAACGGCCGCTATGCGCTCGATACCATCGCCCGCGCCGTGCGCCAGACGGCGTACGTGAACTGGGATAGCAGCGCCGCGCCCGTCGCCCATGCCGATGACGACAGCGCCAATGTGGCCGGGCTCGACGCGCGCAGCCTGGGCAAGAACAGCGAAGGCATCAGCGGCGCGCTGCCCGGCGTCCTGCATGGCAGCGATGTGCTGGCCTTGCGCTATTACGGCACCGGCAAGGAAGAGGGCGGCGACGGTTCCGTGCTCAATTGCGCGGGTTTTGGCGTGGGCGCCGCGCAAACGCAGGCGCAGCGGGGCTGGAGCATTTTCTATGTAGCGCAGGGCGCCGATGGCGAGGGCGAGCTGCGCTGCAAATACCGTGGCGCGAACGGCTGGGGCGCGGACGCCATCATCCGCGGCGTCGACGCTTTCCAGGTGCTGTATGGCCTCGACACGGATACGCCTGCCGACGGCGTGGCGAACCGCTATGTCAACGCCAGCGCGCTCGACGCCTACGATGCGGCGCTGGTGCTGGTCGGCGCGGACGCGGCCGCGCGCCAGCGCGATTTTCACCGGCGCACCCACTGGAAGCGCGTGGTCAGCGTGCGCGTGGCCTTGCTGTTGCATGGCGAGGCGGGCCAGGCGGACAAGATGGCGGAACTGGGGCCGGCGCAGTTTGATCTGTTCGGCAAGGCGTATGCCGAGGCGCACGGCGCCGGCGACACGGGCGTGCGCATCGCGCGCGCGTCCTTGCCCGCCGCAACGCGCTCCCGGCTGCGGCAACTGGTGCAGACGAGCATCATGCTGCGTAACGGGCCGGCCTAGGCGGGCGGCGCGATGGCTGGCGCGGGCGTCCGCTGTTGCGTACCTTGTCGCGCACTTCGTGGGCACCGCAGCGGCGCTACCCTCGTGTATGTGCTGTGTCTGCTGGTGATCATCTTGTTGCTGGGCATATCGGCGGCGCAGATGGCCTTGCAGGGCGAGAAGGCGGCACGGGGCGAGCGCGACAGGCAGATCGCGTTTCAGGCGGCGGAGGAGGCATTGGTGGATGCGCAGAACGATATCGAAGGCTTGCCCGGCGTGCCCGGACGCAGCAGCCTCTTCGCGCCAGGCAGTGCGGCAGGGTTTGCGGACGGCTGCGGCGAAGGGGGAACACTGGGCCTGTGCCTGCCGGCAGCCCCGGGTGCGCAGGCACTCTGGCTGAGCACGGACCTCGATGGTGCCGCAGGGGGCAGCCGCACCGTGCCGTATGGCCAGTTTACGGGCGCCGCCATGCAGACGGGGCAGGGTTTCCTGCCGTCGCGCCGGCCCCGCTACCTTATCGAACTGCTGCCGTTTCACCCGCCCGGCGCGCAGGCCACTGCAGTGGCCAGTGGTCTGGCCACGGAAAGCTATGTGTACCGCATCACGGCCATCGGTTTTGGCGCGCAGGAAAGCACGCAAGTCGTGCTGCAAAGCTATTACCGCAAGCCGGCGGCTGGAGCGGGGCCATGAGGGCTTTGCCGTCCGCTTTCTCGTCCGCGCTGCGTTGCTCCGGCTGGGCCTGGCTGCTGGTGGCTGGCCTGATTTGCCGTAGTGTCCTTGCCGCCGCTCCCCCGGTGGCGCTGGCGCGGGCCGACGCGGGCTTGCACGGCACCAGGGTGCCGCCGAATCTGCTGCTCAACCTGTCCCTCACCCACGCTGCCGCCGCTGCCGCGCATGGAGGCAACTATGCGCCGCAGCGCGAGTACCTCGGTTACTTCCACGCCCGCATGTGCTACAGCTATCCGTATCACAGCAAGGACGGCGTCATGCTGCCGGACTTGCGCGTAGCGACCGCTTACTTCTCCGTGCTGAAACCGGCCGATGCGCTGCACGGCTGCGGCGGAGACAGTTTCAGCGGCAACTTTCTCAACTGGGCCAGTGCCAGCATGCTCGACATCGTGCGCTATGCGCTGACGGGCGGCGACCGCGTCATCGACGAGGTGCGCAAGACGGTGCTGCAGCGCGCCTATTTGCCCGATGCCGACAGCCCCATCGACTTTTTTGCCCACCCCGTTTTTTTCCCGCGCAAGGTCTTGCAGACTGGCGTGGCGGCGGCGACACCATTTGCGTTGGCGCAACTGGCCATCGTTTCTTGCCGTAATCGCCTGTTGTTCGGCGACGCCAGTTTGCCTCCGGGCGGCAATTGCGACGCGCCTGGGGCCGCCGCCACGCACGGCGTGTTCCTCGCGCGCGTGCGCGTGTGCGACGCTGATGAGGGGCCGCTGCGCGACGACTTGTGCCTGGCGTATGGCAAGAACTACAAGCCGGTGGGCGCCGTGCAGCGCCATGGCGGCAGGGTGCGGGTGGGCGTGTTTGGCCATTTGAATGGTTTGCCTGCAAGCGCCGGCGTCGTGTATGGCGGCGTGCTGCGCGCGCCGCTGGCCCACGTGGGACAGCAGCGCTGGATGGCGCCCGACTTTATGCCGCAAGACAATGCTGGCGCCGAGTGGCATCCCGCTACTGGCGTGTATGCGGTTCAAGCTGCGGCCCAAGGCGCGAGCCCTGGCGGCGGGGTGACCGCTTACATCAATGGCCTGGGCCGCGGCAACGCCGGGCATCCTGGCGCGTACGCCAGCGCGGCGCCGCTGGCTGAATTGCTGTACGAATCGCTGCGCTATCTGCAGGGGCGGCAAGCGAGCGCCGTCGTGCCGCCCGCTACGGCACCGCCTGCCATCGACGACGGCTTGCCGGTCGTGACGCAATGGAGCGACCCGCAAACGGCCAGTTGCCAGCGTCACATCGTCGTCAGTCTCGGCGATGCGGGCATGGCGGGTGACCGCTACGTGCCCGGCAACGTCCCGGCGACTCCCGCATCAAACGGCGACCGCGCCCGCGCGCCGGACAGTTTTGCGCCGCCCCCGTTCGATGTCATGGCCTGGACGCATGCGGTGGGCAGCCTGGAAAGCGGTGGCGCGCAAGGCAATCCCGCGCCACGGCCCGAACTGGCGGCACTGGAATTGCTGGCCGAGGGGGCGGGCGGCGCCAGCTACCATGCGGCAGGACTGGCCTACTGGTCGCATGTGCAGGCCCTGCGTCCCGGTGGCAAGAGCGACGGCATGGCGAAGGTCGAGCACTATGCGGGCGACTTGCGCCAGGGCGACCCGGCCGGCGAATCGGCCGCCACTCCCGCCGCTACGCCCTTGTTATTGGCGGCCAAGTATGGCGGCTTTCTCGATGCCAATGGCGATGCCAACCCCTTCAAGAGCGCGACTGGCAGCGCGCTGAGCGAGTGGAGCCTGGATGGCCGCTGGCCCGCCCATTACCTGCCCGGCAGCGACCCGGCCGCCCTGATCGGGGGACTGCGCGCAGCCTTTGCGGCTGCCGACAAGGGCAGCTTGCCGGCGACGCTTGCCGGGCCGGCCCTGATGGCGCTGGCCAGCGGCACGGAAGAGGCTTACTGGTTCCAGACGCAGATACGCCTGGCCGATGGCAGCATGACCTTGTCGCGCACCGCATTTGCCCTGGGGGGCGATGGCGCACTGCTTCCCGGCAAGCCATGGTGGCGCACGGGCTTGCAGGAGCAGGTCGCGCCAGATGGTACGCCGGCGGCCTTGCGTCCCGTCTACACGCTCGACGCCAAGGGCACCCTGGTGCCGCTGGCCTGGAAGCGGCTCGATACGGAGCAGCGCGGCGCATTCGACGGTGGCGATGGACGAGGGGAAGCGCGCCTGGCGTATCTGCTGGGCCAGCGCACGCACGAGGTGGGCCAGCCGGGCGGCTTCCTGCGCCGCCGCTCAGGCAGCCTGGGCGCGGCGCCGCATGGCAATTTGCTGTACGTGGGCGCGCCGGGGCTGGGCATGCAGGGGGCAGGCTATGGCTTGCACCGCAAGGCGCTGCTGCAACGGCGCAAAATGCTGTACCTGGGCGCCAATGATGGCTTGCTGCATGCCTTCGATGCGCGCACGGGCAGCGAATCGTTTGCCTATCTGCCGCAAGCGCTGCTGCACCTTGCGCCAGCCGCTGCGAGTACTCACTACAGTCCCGGCCCGCTGCTCGATGGTGCGGCGGCCACGGCGGAAGTGCTGGCGCTGGGGCATTGGAAGACGGTACTGGTATCGGGCATGGGCGGCGGGGCGCAAGGCGTGTTTGCGCTCGACATCACGGATCCGGCCCGCTTCGCGCAAGACGGAGCGCTGTGGGAGTTTACGGACCGTGACGACAGGCTCATGGGCAACGTGCGCGGGCCGCCCAGCTTTGCCCGCATCAACATGGGCGGCAAGGAGGGCGCGCCAGCCTACCGCGATTTTGCCATCGTCGCCAGCGGCTACAACAACCATGTGGATGATGGCAAGGACACGACGGCGCCCGCATCGGCCGCCGCCATTTTCCTGCTGGCGCTGGACAAGGCGCCCGGCACGCCCTGGGTGTTGGGAAGTAATTACTTCCGCCTCAAGGTGCCGGTGGCCAGCGGTGGTGGTGGCGATGGCGGCCATGACACTGATGCGGGCGCGCACGCGGGCGCCGACGCCATGCCCCACGCGCTGGGTCCGCCCGTCGTGGTGCCGGGCGGCGACGGCGCGCTGGCTTATCTATATGCGGGCGATCTGCAGGGCAATATCTGGCGCCTTGACATGGCTGGCGGGCCGCCGTGGAAAGAGGGGGCGGGACGCAAGCTCGTCTTTGTCGCGCGCGATGCGCAGGGCAGGCGCCAGCCAGTGACGCAACAGATGAACGTGGCCTACGCACCCGGTGGCGGCTATCTGCTGCTGTTCGGCACGGGCAAACTGGTCGAAGCGGCCGATACCTCACCTTCCGCCTTTTTGTCGCAATCGTTTTATGCCGTGCACGACGATTTGCGGGAGTCGTCTCCCACGCGCAGCCGGACCGACCTGGAACAGCGCAGCCTGGGCGAAGCGGTGGGCGGCGTGCGCGTCGATGGCGCCGAGCTGCGCTATACGGGCAGCGACGCCATGCGCGGCTGGCACCTCGATTTCCTCAATGCCGGGCAAACGGGCGAACGCAGCATCAGCAGTCCCGTGCTAGCCGCCGGCAAGGTGCTGTTCAACACTGTGCTGCCGGGGCGCGATCCTTGCGCCAAGCCGGCCACGCGTCTGTACGTGCTTGATGTGCTGAGCGGCTTTGCCGCCGATGGCGCCGGTGCCGTGCAGGCGGGTGCGCAGACGGGGCGCTTGTCCGACGGCCTGGCGCGCGCGCCGCCGCTGGCGCTGGAATTGAACAGCACGGTGGGCGCCGCGACGGCGACGGGGCGGGCCGAGGGGCGCAAGGAACTGGCGGTGCTGCAGCCTGGCTTGCCTGGCGCAGCCAGCGGAACGGGACTCAAGGTCGTCAGCGCACCGCTGCCGGCCCGGCGCCTCAGTTGGCGCGAAGTGGCGAACTGGCGCGAATTGCACGAGGCGGCCAAGAAAAAATAGGCCCAGCGAGGCTGGCGCATCGCATCGGCGGCGATTTCAGGAAAGACGGGGGGTCATATGGGCGTGGTGGCAAGCCGGAACGGTCCCGCTGCAAACGGTGGTGCTCCTGCTGCCACACGGGGCTTCAGCCTGATCGAACTGCTGTCCGCGCTGGCGATCCTGAGCCTGTTGCTGGCGCTGGCCGTGCCCGCCTATCACGGTCATGTCGTGCGCGCCAAGCGGGTGCAGGGACAGGCGGCCCTGCTGCGGCTGATGCAGCAGCAGGAACGCTATTATTCGCAAAACAACCGCTATCTGGCATTTTCCTCCGCGTCGCCGTCGTCGCAAGTGCAGCAGTTTCCATGGTGGTCTGGCGACGGGGGCGCGGCCGGCAGCGCGTATGAAATCGAGGCGCTGGCTTGTCCCGGCCTGGCGATCGGGCAATGCGTGCTGTTGCGCGCGATGCCGGGCACGTCCAAGGTCGATGCGCACTTCCAGGATGCCGATTGCGGCGTGTTGTCCTTGAGCAGCACGGGCCAGCGCGGCAGCAGTGGCCCGTCCAGCCACTGCTGGCCCTAGGCCATGGCCATGCACAAGCGCTCACCGCGGATTGGGCACACCGTCGGGGACACCGTCGGGCATACCCTGCCCGAATTGCTGGCCGTGTTGGCGATTGCCGCGTTGCTGGCTGCCGCTGCCATGCCCAGCCTGCAGCAGGTGCTGGCGCGCCAGCAGGTGCGGACGGCGGCTACCGACTTGTTTTCGGCCATCGAATTGACGCGGGCACAGGCGATGGCGCGGGGACAGCGCGTGCTGCTGATGCCGGCCGGAGCCGGTGGCGTGGACTGGCGTACGGGCTGGCTGATATTCATCGACCGCAATGCCAACCTGGCGTTCGATGGCGATGACGAATTGCTGTTCCGCCAGGGGCCGCTGCCGGCGGGCATCACGGCCCAGTTCGCGTTTTCGTCGGCCACGGCGCCGTTTTATATCGCCTACAATGGCGCAGGACGCAGTTGCAGCGCGACCAATAGCCTGGCGGCGCGCTGGGGTACCTTGTCCCTGGCTTTGGGAAAGCAGGTACGGCATATTAAAATCAATATGCTGGGCAGGGTGCGCGTGTGCGACCCGCAGCAGCAGGCGGCCAATTGCAGCGGCGTGGCCGACAGTTCGTAACCCGACTCACCTATCACTCACTAGCAAAGAAGCCCGTGGAAATACTCAACGATATCGATGGCATGCGCCTGGCGCTGGAATGGGCGGCGCGCGGTTTGTACACGACTTCGCCCAATCCCCGCATCGGCTGCGTGATCGTCAGGGATGGCCAGGTGATCGGCGCCGGCGTGACGCAGGCGGCCGGGCAGGATCATGCCGAAGTACAAGCGCTGGCCAATGCGGCGGCGCGCGGCAACGATGTGCGCGGCGCCACCGCCTATGTCACCCTGGAACCGTGCAACCACCACGGCCGCACGCCGCCATGCTCCGATGCGCTCGTGCGCGCGGGACTGGGGCGCGTCGTGGCCGCCATGACGGACCCGAACCCGCTGGTGGCGGGGCAGGGACTGGCCAAGCTGGAGGCGGCCGGCATCGCCGTCACCACGGGCGTGCTGGCCGACGAGGCATATGAATTGAATATCGGCTTCTTTTCGCGCATGCAGCGCGGCAAGCCGTGGGTGCGCATGAAAACGGCGGCCAGCCTGGACGGCATGACAGCCTTGCACAACGGGCAAAGCCAGTGGATCACCGGGCCGCAAGCGCGCGCCGACGGCCACGCCTGGCGCGCGCGCGCCTGCGCTATCCTGACGGGCATCGGCACCGTCAAGGCGGACGACCCGCAATTGAACGTGCGCGCCGTCGAGACGCCGCGCCAGCCGCGCCGCATCGTCGTCGACAGCCGGCTCGACATCAGCCCCGACGCGCGCATCCTGCAAGGGGGCGGCACGTGGATCGTGGCGGCCGTCGCCAACCCGGAGAAACAGGCGCAACTGCAGGCGCTGGGTGCCGAAGTCATCCTGTTGCCGAACGCGGCCGGCAAGGTCGACCTGGCCGCGCTGATGCTGGAACTGGGACGCCGGCAATGCAATGAAGTCCACGTCGAGGCCGGCTCCAAACTGAATGGCTCCCTGATCCGCGAAGGCTGCGTCGACGAGCTGCTGGTCTACCTGGCGCCCACTTTGCTGGGCGATGCGCAAGGCATGTTTTCCTTGCCCCCATTGACGGATATCAAGCAACAGCACACTTTGCAATTTCACCAGGTTCAGCAAGTGGGCGAAGATTTGCGTATCCTTGCAAGATTCGCCCAGCGCAATTAATACTTTCATACTTTTATAGGGTTAGTTCATGTTTACAGGAATTGTTGCCGCCATCGGCAAGATTGAAACCGTGCAACCGCTCGACGGCGGCCTCGATGCAGGCGTGCGCCTGAACATCCACGCGGGCGGCTTGCCGCTGGCTGACGTGGCCCTGGGCGATTCGATCGCCATCAATGGCGCCTGCATGACGGTGGTGGAAAAGTCGGACACGGGTTTTGCAGTCGATGTCTCGCGCGAAAGCCTCAATTGCACCGTGGGCCTCGATACCACCACGGAAGTGAACCTGGAAAAAGCCCTGACCCTGGCCGAGCGCCTGGGCGGCCACTTGGTGTCCGGCCACGTCGACGGCCTGGGTATCGTGCGCAAGTTCGAAGCAGTGGGCGAATCGTGGGAACTGGTGATCGAGGCGCCGCACGAGCTGGCGAAATACCTGGCCTTCAAGGGTTCCGTCGTCGTCAATGGCGTGTCCCTGACCGTCAACCGCGTGGAAGACCTGGGCGCGGGCGCCGTCAACGGCTGCCGCTTCTCGATCAACCTGATCCCGCACACGATCGCCATGACGACCCTGAAGCATTTGACGGTCGATGGCAAGGTCAACCTGGAAATCGACCTGATCGCCCGCTATGTCGAGCGCATGTTGTCGCTGGACAAGGCTGCCGCCTGATACAAGAACACCGCAACACATTCTCGCCTTGCCAAGCGTGTGTTGCTTTTCTTGCAGACGCGCATACTATGAAGCTTTCCGCAATGGAGGCTAGCCATGGACCCGATTTCGCGCGCAACCGTGCCCAACACCATCCCGGCCACGTCCCGCGTGAACGCAACGGCGCCGCTGCCGCCTGTACTGCCCGTGCCGCCTTCCAGCGAGGCGGCTGCTCTTGCCATCCTGTCATCGACCCAGGTCGACATCTCCCCGCTGGGCCAGTTCCTGTCCGGCGTGGCCTTGTCGCGCCGGCAACTGCTGGCTTTGCAGGGCGCCACGGAAGAGGCCAGGGCGGCCAATACCCCAGTGAATGTCAATGACGACTTGCTGGCGCTGGCGCGGCAATTGACGGAATCGTTCGCCCAGCTGCAAACGAGCGGCATCGATGCCAGCCAGCTGGCGACGGCGGGCGACACGCCGGGCAGCCTGGCGCAGCGCTACGATTTGCTGTCGGGCGACGGCACGACGGATGCGGCCGCCGCACTGGCGCAGGACGGCAGCCTGCTCACGCAGGCGGGCCTGGCCCGCATCGGCATCGATTTGCGCAATGAAGATGTCAACCCCGCAACTTTGCAGGCCGCGTATGCGGCCGACAGCAATGCCACCCTGAATGCCTTGCAGCAGGGAACGGAGGTGCTGGCGCAGGTGGGCGCCGTGCTGGCCCAGCGGCAGGGCGCGCCGGTGGCGACCAATGTCGAAGCGGATTTGACGGGCGAAGCACTGCCGTCCAGCGCCGCGCAGGCTCCGCAGGCCGAGCAGATGCAGGCCGTCGACGAAGCGCCGTCGCAAACGGCCGCTATTGCGCAGCGGCAGCTGGAACTGCAGCAGCAACTGGAAGCGGAGGAGCTGAACCTGGACTTGCAGGAACTGCGGCCCCAGCCGCAGGCGCAAGCAGCGGCCGATGCAGCGCAATTGCTGCAGACGCAGCGCACCGACAACCAGCGCGTCGATGCCCAGCGCCTGGACGCCGAACGCATCAATACCGATCAGCAGACGCAGCAGCAGGAAGCGGCGCGGGTGGACGAACTGCGTCAGGGGCAAGTGCAGCAGCAGGGATTGCAGCAGCAGGCGCAAGCCGCGGCGGACGATGCGGCGCGGGCGCAGCTGGCCGCCAGCGACGCGCAGATGGCGGCCCAGGCGGCATCCGACCGGGCGCAGTCGCTGGCGCGCGCGGCGCAAGGGCAAGCCGATGCGGGCCTGGCGACGGCGCAAGCCCAGCTGGCACAGCAAAATACGCAGGCGCAAGAGCTGGCCGCGCAAGCGGCGGGCCGTGCCGTGCCGCCGCCCTCGTCGCAAGACCCGTCCGTGGCGGCGGCCATTGCCGCGTATAACCTGAACAATGCGGCCCTGAATCCCGGCTTGATGAACCGGCCATTGCCGGCCAGCGATTCGCGCCTGCCGCTGGTAGCGCCGGTGGCCCCTGTGGAACCCGTCAAGCCCGTGACGAAAATCTAGGGCTGCAGGGTAGCGTCCAGGGTAATGTTGGCTTTAAGCAGCTTCGACACGGGGCAGCCGGCCTTGGCCTTGCCCGTCAATTCCTCGAATTGAGCCTGGCTGGCGCCGGGGATCTTTGCTTTCAGGATCAAATGGACGGCCGTGATGGCAAAACCGTCGTCGACCTTGTCGAGGGTGACTTCGGCCGTCGTCTCCATCTTTTCCGCCGTCAGGCCCGCTTCGCCAAGAATCAGCGACAGGGCCATGGTGAAGCAGCCCGCGTGCGCGGCGCCGATCAATTCCTCGGGATTCGTGCCGGGCTTGCCTTCGAAGCGGCTGGCAAAGCCGTAGGGATATTCCTGCAAGGCGCCGCTGCGCGTGCTGATGGCGCCCTTGCCATCCTTGATGCCGCCTGACCAGATGGCCGATCCATTGGTTTTCATAGTGCCGCTCCTGTGTGGGGTGTCGCTGCGAGTGGGGCGTCAGCGCCGTGGCGGTGACTGGCTGATCTTATGCTCTTTGCAAGGCCGGCGGCGCGCGCCTTGCCGTCGCCGTATGCGCTGGATCAGGGAATGGGCGCTTTGCAGGGCAGGCGGTGGCATCCGTGCCGCAAAGCTGTCTTATTTCAGGTCTGCAAGCGCTAAATCCTTTAAAATAGCAGGTTATAAGAAAATTCCCGGAAATTCGCGGAATTTTCGCGCTCGATATTTCAGTTTTTAGTTTCATTAACAACGCCAGGCAAAACCGTCGCGAGCGGAAGGAAGAGGTGGCTGAGAAGCGCAACCGTACGAAGCTACGGTGAGCATCGCAAGCCGCCTATACCGACGCGCAGCAGGTTTTGCCAGGTGTCTTCAGAGGATGAATAATGTCAATATCCAGCACCGAAGAGATCGTCGCTGAATTGCGCGCCGGCCGCATGGTGATACTGGTCGATGAAGAAGACCGGGAAAATGAAGGCGATCTGGTGCTTGCCGCCGATTTCGTGACGCCTGAAGCCATCAATTTCATGATCACGCATGCGCGTGGCCTGGTCTG
Organism: Janthinobacterium lividum; assembly: GCF_034424625.1. Lineage (NCBI taxonomy): Bacteria > Pseudomonadati > Pseudomonadota > Betaproteobacteria > Burkholderiales > Oxalobacteraceae > Janthinobacterium > Janthinobacterium lividum. Next base: position 2,027,984 of record NZ_CP139976.1, read on the forward strand.
CCTGACCTTGACGGAAGAGCGTTGCGACGAGCTGAACTTGTCGATGATGACGTCGCGCAACGGCACCGCCTACGGCACCAATTTTACCGTGTCCATCGAAGCGGCCGAAGGCGTGACGACGGGTATTTCCGCCGCCGACCGCGCCAAGACCATCCAGGTGGCCGTAGCCAAGGGCACGCAGCCCAGCGATATTGTCCAGCCTGGCCATATCTTCCCGCTGAAAGCGCAAAAAGGCGGCGTGCTGATGCGCGCAGGCCATACGGAAGCCGGTTGCGACCTGACGGCCATGGCTGGTTTGACGCCCGCCTCCGTGATTTGCGAAATTATGAAGGACGACGGCACCATGGCGCGCCTGCCGGACTTGCTGGTCTTTGCCGAACAACATGGCTTGAAAATCGGCACGATTGCCGACTTGATCCATTACCGCAGCCAGACGGAATCGCTGGTCGAGCGCGTTGCCGAGCGCACCCTGCACACGGCGCACGGCGAATTCCGCTTGATCGCCTTCCGCGACAAGCCCAGCGCGTCGGCCCATCTGGCCCTCGTGCATGGCGACCTGGCGCCCGGCCTGGAAGCGCTGGTGCGCGTGCACCAGCCCGTTTCCCTGCTGGACGTGCTGGAAAGCGAAGCGACCACCCACTCGTGGACGGTAGCCGCTTCGATGGCCGCCATCAAGCAGGCCGAGCGGGGCGTGATGGTCTTGCTGAACTGCGGCGAGACGTCGGGCGAGCTGTTTGCCCAGTTCGCCGCGCTCGATACGCCGCAAGCCAAGCCGAAAGGCCGCGCCGCCAGCATGGACCTGCGTAGCTACGGCATCGGCGCGCAAATCCTGCGCGATCTGGGCGTGAGCAAGATGCAATTGCTGGCCAGCCCCCGCAAGATGCCGTCGATGGCGGGGTTCGACTTGGAAGTAACGGGTTTTCAGTGCCATCCAGGCCAGGGCGCCTAACTAAATCTACTGCGCGTCGCGATTTGCGGCCTGTGATGCTCACTGTACCTTCGTACAGTTGCGCTTCTCGACCACAACTCGCTGCCGCTCGCTACGATTTTGTCAGGCGTCGATGTAGAGTAAATGATGGCGACATGTGCATGTCGCCCTGAACCACCAGATTAAAGAGGCTTATGATGAGCGTAGGAACATACGAAACCAATTTTGCCGGCGAAGGTTTGCGCGTCGGTATCGTCCAGGCACGATTCAATGAAATCGTCGGCGCTGGCTTGCTGTCGGCATGCCTGGAAGAGTTGAGCAAGCTGGGCGTGGCCGATGAAGATATCCTGCACGTGACCGTGCCGGGCGCCCTGGAAATCCCACTGATTCTGCAAAAAATGGCGGAAACCGAGCAATTCGACGCCCTGATCGCACTGGGCGCCGTGATTCGCGGTGAAACCTACCACTTCGAGCTGGTATCGAACGAATCGGGCGCGGGCATCACGCGCGTCGGTCTCGATTACGGCATCCCCATCGCCAACGCAGTGTTGACGACCGAAAACGACGAGCAGGCGGAAGTGCGCATGCTGGTCAAGGGAGCCGAAGCGGCACGCGTGGCAGTGGAAATGGCCAATCTGGCGCAAGCGCTAGAAGAGTTGCAAGACACCGACGAAGACTAAGCGCGTGTGATAAGAATGCCATGGCTGCGTTGCAAGGCCTCGCCGTACTATCGTACTGCCTTCGGCCCCGCGCCTTGCCCTGACATCCTTCTCACGCACGCTTGAATTACGGCTGCGCTACCTAAAAGCGCGCCGCAGTGTCTCGCCGGAATTTGTAGTGAACACGTACTTAAGAACAGGTAACAATCATGACTGAGAAAAATTTGCTCGCCAATCCCAGCAAAAACCGCACGCCGCGTCACCGCGCGCGCGAGTTTGCGCTGCAGGGCTTGTACCAGTGGCTGCTGAACAATGAAGACGCGACCACCGTCGTGAACAATATTCGCGCCGCGCATGGTTTCGACAAGGCCGATGGCGATCATTTCACGGTGCTGCTGTACGGCGCCATCAAGGATTCGCTGGCGCTGCGCGAAAGCATGGCACCATTGATCGACCGCAATATCGCGGAACTGTCGCCGATCGAACACGGCATCCTGCTGATCGGCGCATTCGAGCTGAAGAACAACATGGAAATCCCGTACCGCGTCGTCATCAACGAAGCGGTCGAGCTGGCCAAGTCGTTTGGCGGTATCGACGGCCACAAGTATGTGAACGGCGTGCTGGACAAGCTGGCAGTGAAATTCCGCGAGGAAGAAGTGGGCGCCAACAAGCGCAAGTAATATAGAGAGCAGCTCCTGCGGCCAATGCTGCAGGGCAATAAAAAAGCCACCGGCACTTGCGTGCGGTGGCTTTTTTACTGGGTGCCGCTTTTTGGATGCCCCTGTGAGGGCTTTTAAAGGGTCACAGGCCGGCGATCTCGTTATGGGGTAATACTTTGATGGTGATGCCGCTTTCCGCTGCCGGGGCCTTGGCTGGCGCTGGCGTGTTCGATGCCATCACCGGCGTCGTCGTCGGCACGCGCTGGCCGGCCGACACTTGTTTCAGGCGGCGGTATTCAGCCAGCACGCGCGAGCCATAGCCCGAGTCGGTGGCGAAGTTGGCGGCGCCGACGTAGGTTTTGAGGCCCGCTTCGACGGAACCGCCACGCGTGACGTAGTCTTTCAGGATCAGCGAGCCGACACGGATGTTGGCGACGGGATTCAGGGCTGCTTGCACGCCGCCCATTTCCTGGAAGCGCTCATGGTGCACTTTCGACATGACCTGCATCAAGCCTTGCGCGCCGACCGGGCTTTCCGCGAACGGGTTCAAGCCCGATTCGATGGCCATCACGGCCAGGATCAGCAGCGGGTCCAGCTTGATTTCACGGGCTGTCAGGTAGGCCGTCGAGACGAGCATATTGGTCGCATCGTTGGCTACGCGGTAGCGCTTGGAAAGCCAGTTGGTGACCCATTGCTGCTGCTTTTGCGTGCCCAGCAAGGCTTTTTCTTCCTTGCTCAGCGGTGCGTCGCTGGCGGCCGTTTGCACGGAAGCAGGCGCTTCCATCAGTGCCGACAGGGCAGGTGCTTCAACGGCTTGCGCCTCTGCCATCGGCAGCGGGAACAGGCTGTGCGTCAGTTGCTTGCCCAGGTCAGGGCGGAACATCAGCAGGGCGATCAGTGCCAGGGCGGAAATGCCGAAGACTGTCAGTGTGTGTTGTGCCGTGGTCAATACGCCACGTGCCGAAATGGCTTGTGCGCGGGCGCGCAAACGCGCCAACGCTGGCTGGCCAGCCACGGTTGAAGCAGGCAAAGCTGCTTCAGTGCTACGATGAGTCATAGAGTTCCCCGAAATGTCGCGTCAACAGGCAGTCCCTCCGCGGTCTCGCGGTGTTGTGGGTACTGCCAATGCCGTGCATCAGAAATATCATCGTTTCCGCCGCGTATGGATGCGTGCGAGAAACGCCGTCATTGCTTGCTTGAGCTGATCGGTCCCGTTTTTGGTATTGGATCAGTCGCAATACAACTTTTACCGGGGGTAAGGCAGACGCCTTTTGAAAACACTCCTTAAAATGTCATGTGGAGCCCCGACTCCGTGAATGAAAGAGAAACGCTAAAATCAAGCTCTGGGCCGGCGTGCTCTTTCAAGTTGGGCGAATTGTAGAAGCCGTTTTATATCAAGTCAATACTAACGAATCGTTTCTTTATTACTTTTATGTCTTACTTTTTGTCTTGCATTGTGCCAAAAGCCAATAAAATCAATTACTTGGCATAGATCCTTCAGCAACGGCGTCCGACGTCAAAAAAAATTAAAAACACATGAAATATTCAGATTTGCGAGATTTTATTTCTCAACTGCAACAAATGGGTGAACTTAAGCCCATTTCGACCCCCATTTCACCGATTTTGGAGATGACGGAAGTCTGCGACCGCACCTTGCGCGCGGGCGGACCGGCCTTGCTGTTCAACAATCCGACGGGATACGATATGCCGGTGCTGGGCAATCTGTTCGGCACCACGCGCCGCGTGGCGCTGGGCATGGGCGCGGAAGATGTGAGCGAGTTGCGCAAGATCGGCCATGTGCTGGCGCGGCTGAAGGAACCAGAGCCGCCGAAGGATTTCAAGGATCTGCTGGGCCTCGGTTCCCTGGTGAAATCCGTGTGGGACATGTCGCCGAAAGAGTTGCGCGGCGCGAAGTGCCAGGAAATCGTCTGGGAAGGCAACGACGTCGACCTGGCGCGCCTGCCGATCCAGCATTGCTGGCCTGGCGACGTCGCCCCCCTGATCACCTGGGGCCTGGTGATCACCAAGGGCCCGAACAAGAAGCGGCAAAACCTGGGCATCTACCGCCAGCAAGTGCTGGGGCGTAATAAGGTCATCATGCGCTGGTTGGCGCACCGGGGCGGGGCGCTGGACTTCCGCGAGCACGCGATCCAGAGCAAGGGCAAGCCGTATCCGATCGCCGTCGCGCTGGGCGCCGATCCCGCTACTATATTAGGGGCCGTCACGCCGGTGCCGGACAGCCTGTCCGAATACCAGTTCGCCGGCTTGCTGCGCGGCAGCCGCACGGAGCTGGTGAAAGCCATCGGCAGCGAGCTGCGCGTGCCCGCTTCCGCCGAAATCGTGCTCGAAGGCCATATCTACCCGGATGAAAAGCATCCGAGCGGCTACGAGCACGCGCTGGAAGGGCCGTATGGCGACCACACGGGCTACTATAATGAGCAGGACAGTTTCCCCGTGTTTACCATCGACCGCATCACCATGCGCCGCGACCCGATCTACCACTCCACGTATACAGGCAAGCCGCCGGACGAGCCGGCCGTGCTGGGCCTGGCCCTGAACGAAGTGTTCGTGCCGCTGCTGCAAAAGCAGTTCAGCGAAATCACGGACTTCTATCTGCCGCCCGAAGGCTGCAGCTACCGCATGGCCGTGGTGCAGATCAAGAAACAGTACGCGGGCCACGCCAAGCGCGTGATGTTCGGCGTGTGGAGTTTCTTGCGCCAGTTCATGTATACCAAGTTCATCGTGGTGGTCGATGAAGACGTGAATATCCGCGACTGGAAAGAAGTCATTTGGGCCATCACGACGCGGGTCGACCCCATCCGCGACACCACGCTGGTCGACAACACGCCCATCGATTACCTGGACTTCGCCTCGCCGGTCAGCGGCCTGGGCAGCAAGATGGGGATCGACGCGACGAATAAATGGCCGGGCGAAACGACGCGCGAGTGGGGCACGGTGATCACCATGACGCCGGAAGTGAAGGCGAGGGTGGATGGCATCTGGCAAGAGCTGGGTTTGTAGGTGCTAAGTAGGTCGGGTTAGCGCTTGCGCGTAACCCGACGTTGCGGCTCGGCAGTGTCGGCCGCGTACTCAGCAGTGTCGGCTTACGGCCTGCGGCCTAAGCCGACCTACGCAGACCCACGCCGACCTACGCCGACGCACACAGCATTGACACGGCAATTTCCCAATCTTGCGCAGGTCGGTTATAATTGTCCTTGGCGGGCCCCTGCGCATCGTGGCATGGCTAACCTGGTCAGGTCGGGAACGAAGCAGCCACGGCTATTAACCATGAGTGCCGCAGATCAGGCTCGCCTCCTTCGGGAATGTTTTATCAGGATCAACAATCAAGCTGCCATGGGCAGCTTTTTTGCTTTTACGGTCCCTTTTTCTTGCCGAGCTGCTGCATTGCCGGGCTTGCCGTGTTTTCCATATTTCCAGCTGGCCATGTTATACAATTGCTGCTTTGCCGCGTTTGCCATTTTGAATGGCCCGGCCATGAGGCTTGCGCCCGCCGCGCAGGATCACCCGCAAAATCGCATGGTAAAATCTCAGCATGTCCTATCAAGTCCTCGCCCGTAAATACCGCCCCAAGAATTTCGAGACGCTCGTCGGCCAGGAGCACGTCGTGCGCGCTCTCACGCATGCCTTGCACAGCGGCCGATTGCATCACGCCTACCTGTTCACGGGCACGCGCGGCGTCGGCAAGACGACCCTGTCGCGCATCCTGGCCAAGTCGCTCAATTGCATCGGCCCCGATGGCACGGGCGGCATCACGGCCCAGCCTTGCGGCGTGTGCGAAGCGTGCACGGCGATCGATGCGGGACGCTTTGTCGACTATATAGAGATGGATGCGGCATCGAACCGTGGCGTCGATGAAATGGCGCAGCTGCTCGAGCAAGCCGTGTATGCGCCAAGCAATGCGCGCTTCAAGGTCTATATGATCGATGAGGTGCACATGCTGACGAACCACGCGTTCAATTCCATGCTGAAGACGCTGGAAGAGCCGCCCGAGCACGTGAAGTTCATCCTGGCCACGACGGACCCGCAAAAGATTCCCGTGACCGTGCTGTCGCGCTGCCTGCAGTTCAACCTCAAGCAGATGCCGCCCGGCCACATCATCAGCCACCTGGACAATATCCTGGGACAGGAAGGCATCGCCTTCGAACAGCCAGCCTTGCGCCTGCTGGCCCAGGGCGCCCACGGCTCCATGCGCGATGCGCTGTCCCTGACGGACCAGGCCATCGCGTATGCGGCTGGCGAAGTCACGCTGGACGCCGTGCAAGGCATGCTGGGTGCGCTCGACCAGTCATATCTGGTGCGCCTGCTCGACGCGCTGGCGCAGCAGGATGGCGCCGATCTTCTGGCCGTGGCCGACGAGATGGCTTCGCGCAGCCTGTCCTACAACGGCGCCCTGCAAGATCTGGGCACCTTGTTGCACCGCATTGCGCTGGCGCAAACCGTGCCCGCCGCCTTGCCGCAGGACTTGCCCGAATACGCGGACATCGTGCGCCTGGCTTCCGCGTTTGACGCGGAAGAAGTGCAGCTGTTTTACCAGATCGCCGTGCATGGCCGCAATGAGCTGGGCCTGGCGCCCGATGAATACGCGGGCTTTACCATGACCTTGCTGCGCATGCTGGCCTTTCGGCCCGGCATAGGCGGCGCCGATGGCGTGCCGGCTGCACCGGCCGCTGCCACGGGCAACCGTCCGGCCGCCGTGGCCGCTGCGCGCGCCGCCGCAGGGGCTTCGGCTCCCGCCGCCCGCGCCGCCACGAACAGCGTGGCCAGCCACGCCGCCGTGACACCGCCCGCCGTGGTCGCCGCCGCAGCCGCCAGCATGGCGCGCAGCGAAGCGCCGCCGCCACGCGCGGCTGCGCCGGCGCCAGCCGCTGCACCGGCGCCGGCACCAATGGCGCCGCCGCCCGCTACGCCGCCAGCGGCTGCTCCTGCTGCGGCTGCCCCGGCAGCATCGGGCGCCCCGATCAGTTCCGCCCGCGCCGCCATCAATGCGGCGCTGGAAGCGGCCCGCGCCGCCTCGAAAGGCCGTCCGGGCAGCGCGCCGTCGGCGCCATCGTCGGCGCCCAAGCCAGCCGCACCGGCACCAGCAGTGGCGCCTGTCGCCGCTGCCCCGGCCGCGCCGGTCCAGGCAGCTCCGTCGCCACCGCCCGCCGCCGCGAAAGCGCCGGCGCCGTGGGACGACGCGCCACCCGTGGCCGTGATGGAAGCACCGGTATCCGTACCGGCGGCGGCACCGGTACGCCAGGCGCCGCCGCCACAGCAGGCGCCCGCCGACGACGACTTGCCGCCGTGGGTCACCGAATTTTCCGACGACAGCGCCTCCGCGGCCGTGTCGGCGCCCGCCGCGCAGAGCAGCGAGCAGCCGGCCGTCATCATGCCGCAGCGTGCTGCCAAGCAAGCCGCGCCCAGCGGACCGTATGTGATCACGCCCGTGCCTGGCCTGGACTGGGACGGCAACTGGCCGGCCGTCGCCGCCGTGCTGCCCCTGCGCGGCATAGCCCAGCAATTGGCCGTGCAGGCCGAGCTGATCGAATGCCTGCACGACGGTCACAGCACCACGTTCCGCCTGCGCGTGCCGATCGACACGTGGCGCAGTCCGGCCAACGTGGAAAAACTGGCTGCCGTGCTGAGCGAGCGCTTTGGCCGCAAGGTCAATGTCGATACGGAACTGGGCGCTGTCTGGTATACGGCCAGCGCGGAAGCGCAGGCCCACCGCGAGGCGTGCCAGCTGCAAGCGGAAGAAACCATCGCCAGCGATCCCTTCGTGCTCGACATGAAGCGTGCATTCGACGCTTTTGTTGTGCCGGGAACGATTACCCCTGCACCGGCCGGCTCCGCCGCGCCGACCCTGCATTGATGATTAACACACTCACAAACTGAATTGAACGGAGCATTCTCATGATGAAAAATCAACTGGCTGGCCTGATGAAGCAGGCGCAAGCAATGCAAGACAACATGAAAAAGGCCCAGGAACAACTGGCGCTGGTGGAAGTGGAAGGCCAGTCCGGCGCCGGCCTCGTCAAAATCGTCATGACGTGCAAGAACGACGTCAAGCGCGTTTCCATCGACCCATCGCTGCTGGCCGACGACAAGGACATGCTGGAAGACCTGGTGGCTGCCGCCTTCAACGATGCCGTGCGCAAGGCGGAAGCGACGTCCGCTGAAAAAATGGCAGGCTTGACTGGTGGCATGAACTTGCCAGCCGGCTTCAAAATGCCATTCTGATGCACTGCCGCATGCGCTCGATCCATGGCACGGGGCAGGGTTGATCCATGTCCAAGTCGCTTGAATTCCTGACCGAGGCGCTGCGGCGCCTGCCCGGCGTCGGCCCCAAGTCGGCGCAGCGGATGGCTTTTCATTTGTTGCAGCACGATAGGGAAGGCGCGGCCATGCTGTCGCGCGCCCTGTTCCAGGCCGTCGATGCCGTGCATCACTGCGGCCTGTGCAACACCTTTACCGAACACGAAGTGTGCGAGACCTGTCTCGACGAAGAGCGCGACAAGCGCTTGCTGTGCGTGGTGGAAACGCCCGCCGACCAGCTGATGATCGAGCAGACGCTCACCTACAAGGGCCTGTATTTCGTCCTCATGGGGCGGCTGTCTCCGCTGGACGGCATTGGCCCGAAAGATATCCACCTCGAAAAATTGTTGAACCGCGCCAACGATGGCGTGGTCGGCGAAGTGGTGCTGGCCACCAATTTCACGAATGAAGGCGAAGCGACCGCCCACTACATCAGTGAAATGCTGAAGGCGCGGGGCTTGCGCGTGAGCCGCCTGGCCCGCGGCGTGCCCGTGGGCGGCGAACTGGAATACGTCGACGCGGGCACGATTGCCCGCGCGATGCTCGACCGCAGGGCAACCTGAACACAACATGACAACATCCTCCGCGACCACTGGTCCATTGCAAGGCATTAAAGTGCTGGAACTGGGCACCCTGATCGCGGGGCCCTTCTGCGCCCGCATGCTGGCCGAATTCGGCGCCGACGTGATCAAGATCGAGTCGCCCGATGGCGGCGACCCCATCCGTACCTGGCGGGTGCTGAAGGATGGCACCTCCCTGTGGTGGTCGGTGCAGGCACGCAACAAGAAAAGCATCACCTTGAACCTGAAGTCGCCCGAGGGCCGCGCCATCGCGCGCCAGCTGGCCCTGGAAGCGGACATCATCATCGAGAACTACCGTCCAGGCGTGCTGGAAAAGTGGGATCTCGGCTACGAGCAGCTCAAGAAAGAGAAACCGTCGCTCATCATGGTGCGCCTGTCCGGCTTTGGCCAGACGGGGCCGATGAAGGACTTGCCCGGTTTCGGCGCCATCGGCGAATCCATGGGCGGCTTGCGCTACGTGTCCGGCTTTGCCGACCGCCCGCCCGTGCGCGTGGGCGTGTCCATCGGCGACTCCGTGGCGGCCCTGCACGGCGTGATCGGCGCCATGATGGCCCTGCGTCACCGCGACGTGACGGGTGGCCGGGATGGCGGCGAAGGGCAGATGGTCGACGTGGCCCTGTATGAATCCGTGTTCAACCTGATGGAATCGCTGGTGCCCGAATACGACCAGGCGGGCGTGGTGCGCGAGCGCACGGGCGGCTCCCTGCCCGGCATCGTGCCCTCGAATACCTACACGACGGGCGACGGCGAAAACATCGTCATTGCGGGCAATGGCGACGCCATCTTCAAGCGCTTGATGCTGGCCATGGGCCGCATCGACATGGCGGGCGACCCGCAACTGGCGCGCAACGACGGCCGGGTGGCGCGCACGCAGGAAATCGACGACGCCATCGGCGCCTGGTGCGCCACGCACACGATAGACAGCGCGCTGGCCGTGCTGAAGGCAGCCGACGTACCGGCCGGTAAAATCTACTCGGTGCGCGACATGCTGAGCGACCCGCAATTCCTCGCCCGCGACATGTTCGAACAACACCATTTCGCCGACGGCACGCCCGTGAAATTGCCGGCGATCAGCCCGAAACTGTCCGCCACGCCGGGCAAGACGCAGTGGCTGGGGCCGACCTTGGGCCAGCACAACGACGAGGTGCTGGCGTCGCTGGGGTTTGACGCGGCCGCCATTGCGCGGCTCAAGGCGGATGGGGTGGTGTAGGTTTAGCTTGGTAAATCATCTTGACCCCAGGCAAGGGCTGGGGTCGGACCCTCAGGGTCCGACCCCGGATTCTGTCCTTTGGGTTTTATTAAGGAATATCGTGAAGCAGTCGTCCCTCCGCGCCACCCGTGCGCGTCTGATCCCCGCGCTGGCCATCTCCATCCTCTTTTCCGCCTGCGCCAGCTTCCCCCACGACGCACCGGTCACGGGCTTGCGCCTGATCGGCGAGCAGCGCATCGCCTTGAAATACCCGTTCGAGGGCACCACGGTGGGCGGCTTGTCCGGCATCGATTACGATGCGGCCAACAAGAGCTGGGTGATGGAAAGCGATGATCGCTCGGCAATCAATCCGGCTCGCTTTTACCGCGCCACCTTGGCCTACGACAGCAAGGCGTTTACGGGCGTGACTCTGGCCAGCGTGCATTTCTTCACGCAGCCCGACGGCAGCCGCTATCCGAACCTGGCGCATGCAAAGCTGGAGCAGGGCGACCAGGTGCCCGACATCGAAACCATCCGCGTCGATCCCCAGGACGGCAGTCTGTGGTACGGCAGCGAAGGCAACCGCAAGGTGGGCTTGGACCCCTTCGTGCGCCATGCCGATAGTGGCGGCCACTACCTGGCCACCTTGCCCACGCCCGCCATGTTCAAGGTTGCGAAGGACGAAATCGGCTCGCGCAACAACATGAGCTTTGAAGCGCTGTCGTTTTCTTCGGATGGCAAGAGCCTGTGGCTGGGCATGGAAGCGGCCCTGTACCAGGATGCTCCGCTGGCCACGCCCGACATCGGCTCCGTCGTGCGCATCACGCGCCTTGACCGCGCCGGCAGCGTGCTGGGCCAGTACGCGTATCCGATTGAGCCCGTGGCGTCGCGGCCCGCGCCGGGGAAGGAAGCGGACAATGGCGTGTCGGAAATCCTCGCCGTCAACGATCACCAGCTGCTGGTGGTGGAGCGGGCCGGCGTGGAACACGCCGACGGCCTGTACACGAATCACGTGCGCATCTACGAGATGGAAACGCAGGGCGCCACCGATATCCAGGCCATTCCGGCGCTGGCGGGCGCCCGCTATGTGCCGGCGCGCAAGCGATTGCTGCTGGACCTGGAAAAGACCGGCCTTGAAAGAGTCGACAATATCGAAGGCATCAGCTGGGGACCGCGTCTGGAAAACGGCCGCCGCAGCCTGGTGATGATTTCCGACGATAATTTCAACGCCCAGCAAGTCACGCAAATCCTTGCCTTCGAAGTGCTCTAGTTTCCACGCTGGCCAGCTGGCCCCTCTGCCTGGCCAGCATGGCCGTGATCGTGTCGTGCGGTGACGGGTGGCCCAGGAAGTATCCCTGCGCCATGTCGCAGCCGTATTCTTCCAGCATCAGCAGTTGCTCGTCCGTTTCCACGCCCTCGGCCACCACCACCATCTTCAAACCATGCGCCATGGCGATGATGGCGCGCGTGATGGCCGCGTTTTCCGTATCCTGCGGCAATCCGGCGATAAAACTCTTGTCGATCTTCAAGGCCCGCACGTCGAAGCGTTTCAGGTAATTCATTGAAGAATATCCCGTGCCGAAGTCGTCGATCGACAGGTACACGCCGATGCCGCGCAATTGCTCCAGGGTCACCATGGTGGCGCGCGCATCGTCCATCAAGGTGCCTTCCGTCAATTCCAGTTCCAGCAGGCGCGCGTCGAGGCCCGTGTCGGCCAGGGCCGAGAGCACGATCTGCATCAGGTTTTCATCCTTGAATTGCTTGGCCGACAGGTTCACGGCCATGCGGATGGCGCGTCCGCCGTCGCTTTGCCAGGCCTTGGCCTGGTTGCACGCCGTGCGCAGCACCCATTCGCCGATCGGCACAATCAATCCCGTCTCTTCGGCCAGCGGGATGAATTCCGTGGGCGAGATGATGCCCCGCTCGGGATGGCGCCAGCGGACCAGCGCTTCCACGCCGACGATCTGCGTGCTGGGCACGTCGATCTGCGGCTGGTACAGCAGGTACAGCTCGTTGTTCTGCAAGGCTTTGCGCAGGCCCACTTCCATCTTGACGTGGCTCATGATTTCCATCGTCAGCGATGAGCTGTACAGCTTGGCGTTGTTCTTGCCGCAGTTCTTCGCGTGGTACATGGCCGTGTCCGCATATTTGAGCAGCGAGTTGCAATCCTCGCCATCTTCCGGATACAGCGAGATGCCGATGCTGGCCGTGACGAAAATCTCGTGTCCTTCGATCATGAAGGGCCGGCGCATGGCTTCTTTCACGCGATGCGCCACGTTGAGCGCGTCCTCCACCCGCTCCAGGTCGGGAATCAGGATCGTGAATTCGTCGCCGCCCAGGCGCGCCAGGTTGCTGCCGCCGGAGATGCCGTCGAGTTCATACTCTGCGCGCAGCACCAGGTCGCTGGGGCGGATGGTTTCGCGCAGGCGCTCGGACACCACCTTGAGCAAATGGTCGCCCACGTCGTGTCCCAGGGTGTCGTTGATGCGCTTGAAAGCGTCGAGGTCCATGAACAGCACGGCGAATTTCTTGTCGTGTTCTTTTGAGCGCACCAGTTCGCGCTCCAGCGTTTCCAGGAACGCTTGGCGGTTGGGGATGCCCGTCAGGCTGTCGCAATAGGCGAGGCGGCGGATCTGCTCTTCCGTGCGCTTGCGCTCGCTGATGTCGCGTACCAGGCCCAGCACTTCATCGGCCCCCGTTGCCACCAGGCGCGCCTCGAAATGGCGCGTGCTGTCTTCGTGCGTGAGCGTGTAGTCGACCGAGCCGATATGCTGCGTGGCCAGCACGGCGTGCGCCTGGTCCAGCAGGCGCGCGGCGATTTCGGGCGGCAGCACGTCGCGGATATGGCTGCCCACGCAGTCGCTGAGGGAAAAGCCGGCGCTGGCGTCGTGCCCCTGTTCGTAGTCGAGATAAAAGCCTTCGCGGTTCAGGCGGAAGAAGGTGTCGGGGATGGCGGCCAGCACGGCGCGGTTGTGCGCGTCGGCGATGCGCAGGCGGGCGATGGCGTCGCTGGCGCGCAGCACGTACAGCACGCGGTGGCCGAGGATGGGCCAGTTGATGGGTTTGGAAATGAAATCCGTGGCGCCCACCTCGTAGGCGCGCGTGACGGCTTCCAGTTCGTCGCCGCCCGTGACCATGATGATGGGCACCGTGCCGCCCACTTCCTGGTGGCGGATTTCGCGGCACACGGCAAAGCCGTCCATGGCCGGCATGTCGACGTCGAGCATGACCAGGTCCGGCCCGCTGTGCTTGTAGCTGGCCAGGGCCTGCACGCCGTCTTCGGCCTCGATCACGTCCAGGCCCACCTGCGTGAGCATTTGCCGCATCAGCAAGCGCATCACGGGATCGTCGTCGGCCACCAGCACCAGGCCGCGGGGAGGGGAGAGGGGCGCTGTCATGTCAGTGTTCCTTCACGAGGATGGCGTTCAGCGATTCGCGTACGGCCAGGAAGGCCTGCTGCATTTCTTGCAGCAGGGGAGCCGCGCCCTCGGTGCTGCCGGCGCGGCCCAGTTTTTCCATCTCCTTGCACAGCTGCGCCAGGCCATCGGCGCCCACGTTGGCGCTGCCCGACTTGAGGCTGTGCGCCACCTTGCGCAGCGCTTCCGCATCCGCGCCGGCAATCGCTTCGCGCATGGCGCTCAATTGGCGCGGCGTCTCGCCGGTAAAGGCGAGGATGACCCGTTCGAGCAGCGCATCGCCATCCGTGCCGGACAGGGCGCGGATGTTTTCCAGCGCCTGCCGGTTCAGCGGCTGGGCCGATGTCGGGGAGGCAGGCGCAGGCGGCGGCACTTCGGGCGGCGCCTCCTGCGGCGTGTGTGACTGCGGCGCTTCGCTGTGGTGCACGGTGGCCGCGCGCGGCAGGGTGATCCAGCGGGCGATCGTGTGGCCCAGGTCTTGCTGCGTGAACGGTTTGCTCAGGTAATCGTCCATGCCGGCCGCCAGGCATGCTTCGCGGTCGCCCTGCAGCGCATTGGCCGTGATGGCGACGATGGGCAGCACGCGCGCGTGGCCGCACTGCTGTTCGTGGCGGCGGATTTCCGCCGTGGCGGCAAAGCCATCCATCACCGGCATCTGGCAATCCATCAAGATCAAATCGAAATCCTCGGCCTGCGCCGCCTGCAAGGCTTCTTCGCCGTTGCGCGCGCAGACGACGTCCAGGCCCAGGCTGTCGAGCATGGCCAGCGCCACTTCCACGTTGACGGCATTGTCCTCGGCCAGCAGTACGCGGCGGCGCTGGCGCCGGCCCACCTGGCGCGCCGTGTGCGGCGGATGGATGCGCAGGCTGTCGCTGGCGCGTGGCGGCGTGACGATGCAGTCGAACAGGTCGCATTCGCGGGCCGGCTTGATCAGCTGAAAGGCTACGCCCGCCTCGCGCCGCTGTACGGGATCGGCCGCCGCCTGTTCCGTGCTCAGCAGCAGTAATTTGAGGTCGGCCAGCAGCGGATCGCTCTTGATGTTGGCGGCCAGGGCCAGGCCGCTGGTGCGCGGCAATTCCATGTCCAGCAGGGCCACGGCATACGGCGTGCCGGCCTGGGCCGCCGCGCGCAGCTTGCCCAGGCAGTCGCTGGCCGTGCCGGCGCTGTCGCTGACGATGTGCCAGCTGGCCAGTTGCCGCTCCAGCACGGCGCGCGTGGCGGGTGTGTGGTCGACGATCAAGGCGCGTAACCCTCGCGTGGTTTTCAGGTTGAAGGACGGGTCGTCGCTGTCGACCCGCCGCTTATCGAAATTTACTTCGAACCAGAAGATCGAGCCTTGCGTTAAAGCATTATCAACGCCGATAGTGCCGCCCATCAGCTCCACCAGCTGTTTCGAGATCGTCAGCCCCAGGCCGGTGCCGCCGTGCTTGCGCGTGGTCGAACCGTCCGCCTGCGAGAACGATTCGAAGATGCGCGTCTGCGCCTCGTTCGACACGCCGATGCCCGTGTCGTGCACCTCGAAACGCAAGCCCACGCTGGGTGCGTCTTCGCTGCACACGGTCACTTTCACCGTGACCTTGCCCGTTTCCGTGAACTTGATGGCATTGCCCAGCAGATTGACGATGATCTGGCGCAAACGGTTCGGGTCGCCGCAGATGGCGATGGGGATGTCGTAGGCGATATCGAATTCCAGGCTGATGTTTTTCGCTTCCGCCTGCGGCGCGAACACGTGTTCTATGTCGTCGAGCAATTCGCGGAAATTGAAGCGGATGTATTCCACGCTCAGCTTGCCCGCCTCGATCTTGGAAAAGTCGAGGATGTCGTTGATGATCACCAGTAAATTCTGTCCCGAGCGCTGCACCATGCTCGTGTAGTGGCGCTGCTGCGGGCTCAAAGGGCTGGCTAGCAGCAGTTCCGTCATGCCCAGCACGCCATTCATCGGCGTGCGGATTTCATGGCTCATGGTGGCGAGGAAGGCGCTTTTCGCGTGACTGGCCGCCTCGGCCGCATCCTTGGCCTTTTCCAGCTGCGCCGTGCGCACGCCCACCTGGCGTTCGAGCTGGTCGCGGTAATTGGCCAGGGTGCTGTCGCGGCTGTCGATCTGCGCCAGCATGTCGTTGAAACTGTCGATCAGCACGCCCAGCTCGTCGCTGCGCTGGTGCGCGATGCGGTGGCTGTAGGTCTGGCTGCTCGACACTTTTTGTGCTGTATCGATCAGCTTGGTGATGGGTTCGGCGATCACGCTCTTGAAGCGCCGCGCGAGGAACACGGCGATCAGGAAGGACAGCACGGTGGCGCCGCCGATGGCGCCCACGTGGCGGCCGATGTCGCGCCACATGTGGTTCAGGTCCGCCTCGATCAGCACGGCACCGATGATCTGTTGCGGCTCGCCTGGCCGGTAGACGGGGCGGTACAAACGCATGGCGGGCGCCAGGGTCGTGCCCGAACCTTGCGTGACGGGCTGCACGGCCATGTCGGCCAGCAAGGCCGGGTCCATGTCTTCCGGCGCCGGCAGGCCGTCCGCATGCTGCGGCGCGCGGTATAGAGCGAACAGGCGCCCGCCCTTGTCGAACAGGGCCGCCTGGGCCACCTCGTCGCGCGCGGACAAGGCCGCCAACACCTGTTCCGCCTGCCCCTGCGCCGATTTTCCCGCCAGCAAAGGCACCGCGCCGGCCGCACCGATCACGCCCGCCAGCGACAGCAATTGCTTGCCTTCATCGTTCTTGTGGCTGAGCACGGACGTCAGCGCAAACGCCACGAACACCAGCAGCAGCGCGCAGCCCGATGACAGTACCGAAATCATGGTCAGCTTCTGGCTGATGCTGGAGCGTTGGAAATTGAACATGAGTCGCTGCTTCCCCGGTCGCCCGTTGACTGTTATTTAATTCCTATTGGAAAAATATAGACGCGAAGACACACCCAGATGTTGATGTGGGTCTAAGGGAAGAGAGGGGAGGGGAACTTGTACGAGAGGAAATGAATGGGGCGGTCTCACAAGACCGCCCTCAAATTATTGCTGAGCAACAACACCTGACTCAGCCGTAGCGAGCGGAAGGGAGAGGTGGCCGAGAAGCGCAACCGTACTTTAGTACGGTGAGCATCGCAAGCCGCCTATACCGACGCGCAGTAGGCTGGGTCAGGTGTCCGCTAACAGCAACCGCCACGCTTGCCCGCTCCGCCATAGCGGGCTTCCTGCCGCTCGCGGAAGAACTCTTCATACGTCATCATCGGCTCGCCGGGATGGGTGACTTCCCGGTGGGCCACGTAGGTGTCGTACTCGGGCAAGCCGCACATGAGCCGCATGCTTTGCCCCAGATACCGTCCAGCCTTGATGATTTCGTCTATCATCATTGCACCGTGGGCATGGCCTGGAACGGCGTTTCCTTGGTGCTCGGACGGCTGTCGGCGCGCGCCTTCATGATGGTGCGGATGCCGAAGAACAGCACGCTGACGACGACGATGACGAAGAAGGCGGCCAGACCGGCGTCCAGGTAATCGTTGAAGATGATCTGTTGCATCTGCGCCACCGACTTGGCCGGCGCCAGCAGGGTGCCTTCATCCAGGGCCGCCGAGTATTTCTTGGCGTGCGCGAGGAAGCCGACGCGCGGGTTGGCGTCGAAAATCTTTTGCCAGCCCGCCGTCAGGGTGCACAGCAGCAGCCAGATCGTCGGCGTGATGGTGACCCACGCATACTGGCCACGCTTCATCTTGAACAGCACGCAGGTGCCGAGGATCAGTGCGATGGCCGCCAGCATCTGGTTGGCGATGCCGAACAGCGGCCACAGGGTGTTGATGCCGCCCAATGGATCGACCACGCCCTGGTACAAGAAGTAGCCCCAGGCCGCCACGCACAGGCCAGTGGCCAGCAGGTTGGCGATGACGTTTTCCGTCTGTTTCAAAGCTGGCACGAAGCTGCCCAGCAAGTCTTGCAGCATGAAGCGGCCCGCACGCGTGCCCGCATCGACGGCAGTCAGGATGAACAGCGCTTCGAACAGGATCGCGAAGTGGTACCAGAAGGCCATCATGGCCTTGCCGCCGATGGCGCCGGACAGAATCTGCGCCATGCCGACCGCCAGGGTCGGTGCGCCGCCGGCGCGCGAGATGATGCTGTGCTCGCCCACGTCCTTGGCCGTCTGCGTCAGCATTTCCGGCGTCACATAGAAGCCCCATTGCGAGATGGCCTGTGCGGCGGACTCGGCGGTGGTGCCGATCAGGGCGGCCGGGCTGTTCATGGCGAAATAGATGCCAGGCTCGATGGTCGAGGCGGCTACCAGGGCCATGATGGCGACAAATGATTCCATCAGCATGGCGCCATAGCCGATGAAGCGGGCGTGGCTTTCGTTTTCAATCATCTTCGGCGTGGTGCCCGAGGAAATCAAGGCGTGGAAGCCGGACACGGCGCCGCAGGCAATCGTGATGAACAGGAAGGGGAACAGATTGCCCGACCAGACGGGGCCGGAGCCGTCGATGAACTTGGTCATGGCCGGCATTTTCAGGTACGGCGCGACGACGATGATGCCGATGGCCAGGCCCAGGATGGTGCCGATTTTCAGGAAAGTCGACAGGTAGTCGCGCGGCGCCAGCAGCAGCCACACGGGCAGCACCGAGGCGATGAAGCCGTAGCCGATCAGCATCCACGTCAGTTCCGTGCCCGTGAACGTGAACATCGGGCCCAGCACGGCGTGTTCCTGCACGTACTGGCCGCCGATGATGGCCAGCATCAGCAAGACAAAACCGATGATGGAAATTTCGCCGATGCGGCCCACGCGGATGAAGCGCGAATACACACCCATGAACAGCGCGATGGGGATCGTTGCCATCACGGTGAAGCTGCCCCATGGGGAGCCGGTCAGCGCCTTGACGACGATCAATGCCAGCACGGCCAGGATGATGACCATGATCATGAAGCAGCCGAGCAGGGCGATCATGCCGGGAATTTCGCCCAGTTCCGCCTTGATCAGGTCGCCCAGCGAGCGGCCGTCGCGGCGCATGGAAATGAACAGCACGATGAAATCCTGCACGGCGCCCGCAAACACCACGCCCGCCAAGATCCACAGCATGCCGGGCAGATAGCCCATCTGCGCGGCCAGCACGGGGCCGACCAGGGGACCGGCGCCGGCGATCGCCGCAAAATGGTGGCCGAACAGCACATATTTATTCGTCGGCACGTGATCGAGGCCATCGTTGTGCTTGAAGGCCGGCGTCATGCGGCGCGCGTCCAGGCCCAGTACCTTGTCGGCGATGAACAGGCTGTAGAAACGGTAGGCGATCAGATACACGCAGACGGCGGCGATGACGATCCAGATCGCGCTGATCGGTTCGCCACGTTGCAGGGCGACGACGCCCAGAGACCCGGCGCCTGCCAGCGCAAGCGCTGCCCAGCCCAGTTGTTTGAAAATGCGGTTCATGCTTCCTCCAGAGATTGACGGGCGCTGTGCCGTGCGATGATGTGTGCTGCCGAGCCTGGTCGTCGCCAGTTTGGGTGTGAATTGGGTGTTTGCAGCTTATGGCGAGTATTCAGGAATCGTATAATTGCCGCAAGCGCACGACTACGCAGTAACGCTCAGTATTACTACGCAGACCGATCGCCGTGCCGCGACGTAAAATCACGCATTCCCACCAGCATCGACGCCGCCGGAGCGCCAGGCCATGAAACTCAGACAGAAAGTCATCTTCCTGGCCATCACGCCGCTGATCCTCGCCCTGTGCGCCATTGCATTTGCCGTGCGGCACCAGGCCATCACCCTGGCCGAGCAGCAGCGCGCCACCATCCAGCAGGCGTATTTGGCCAGCAAGGAAGCTGAACTCAAGCATTACGTGACCCTGGCCAGCCATTCCATCGCTTCCCTGTACCAGTCGGGGCGCAAGGATGAGGCCACGCAAGAGGAGGCCAAGCGCATCCTGTCCGCCCTCAGCTATGGCGACGACGGCTATTTCTTCATCTATGATTTGCAGGGCAAGTCGCTGATGCATCCGCGCCAGCCCGAACTGGTGGGGCAGAATCTGTGGCAATTGCGCGACGCCGAGGGCAATCTGACCATCCAGCGCCTGATGCAGCGGGCGAAGAGCGGCGGCGGCTTTGAGCGCTACAACTGGATCAAGCCGTCGACGAACAAGTCCGCCCCCAAGCTCGGCTATGTGATCCTGATGCCGGAATGGGGCTGGATGATGGGTACCGGCATTTATATGGATGACGTGGACCAGGCGCTGGCCAAGGTTGATGCCCAGCAGTCGCGCAATATCCGCTCGACCATGGAACTGATCGCCGCCATCGCCATCCTCGGCTCCCTGCTGGTGGCCGCCTGCGGCCTCGTGCTGAACCTGCGCGAATTGCGGGTGGCCGACGCCAAGCTGAAAGTGCTGGCGCAGCGCGTGGTGGAATCGCAGGAAGAAGAGCGGGCGCGGCTGTCGCGCGACTTGCATGACGGCATCAGCCAGTGGCTGGTGTCCATCAAGCTGCAGATCGAGGCGGGCATCGCGCGCCTGGCCGGCAATACCGAGCAAAAAGAAAAGGCGCCCGCCACCTTCGAGCGGGCCGCCGAGCAACTCAACAAGGTGCTGGGCGAAGTGCGGCGCATTTCGCACAACCTGCGCCCGGCCATCCTCGACGACCTGGGCCTGGCCGCCGCGCTCGACCACCTCGTGCATGAATTTAACGACAGCAGCAGCGCGCAAGCCAGTTTCACGGCCAGCCCGGCGGCGGCGGGCGAGGGCTTGCCCGACATGGTCAATACCGTATTGTTCCGCATCGCCCAGGAAGCGCTGACCAATTGCGAGCGCCATGCCCACGCCCGCGGCGTGGAAGTGAGCTTGCACGAGGCGGGCAAGGCCGTGGAATTGCGCATCCAGGATAATGGCGGCGGCTTCGATTTCGATGGCATCGCCCTGCATCCGCAGCGCGGCATCGGTCTGCGCAACATGACGGAACGCATGGAAGCCATCGGCGGCAGCCTGCACATCACCTCGTCTGCGGCCGGTACCCTGGTGCTGGCGCGGCTCGCCCTTCCACCCTCACACTGATAGATACACATGACCGAGAAGATCAACATCCTGCTGGTGGACGACCACCCCCTCGTACGCGACGGCTTGCGCGCGCGCCTGGAGGCGGTGGCGCATTTCGACGTGGTGGCCGAGGCGGGCGGCGCCGACGAGGCGTTGAGCCAGGCGCGCGCGCACCAGGTGGACCTCGTGTTGATGGATATCAATATGCGCGGCATCAACGGCATCGAAGCGACGGCGCTGTTCAAGCAGGCGTTTCCGCAGATTGCCGTGTTGATCCTGTCCATGCACGACAAGCTCGAATATGTGTCGCAAGCCATCGCCGCCGGGGCGCGCGGCTATGTGCTCAAAGATGCTCCTGGGAAAGATATCGTCTTCGCCATCGAGACGGTGATGTCCGGCGGCATTTATTACAGCGCGGCCCTGGCGCGGCAACTGTCGCGCCCGCAGGTGCACGATTCCTTCCTCACCACGCGCGAGCAGCAAGTGCTGCAGCACATCGCGGCGGGCCAGTCGAACAAGCAGATCGCCCGCGACCTGGACCTGAGCGTGCGCACGGTGGAGACGCACCGGCTGAACATCAAGCGCAAGCTGGGCATCGAAGGGCAGGCCGAATTGATCAAATATGCGGTCGAGCACGCGCATGGCGGCAGCGCCTGAGAATGCGCGCGCCGTGCCGTGTTTTTGTCAAACCCGCATGGCAGGCGGGTCTCGCGGGGGAATGTTCTTTTTGAATATTTATTGCCAAAATTAAACTGTTTCATGGGTGAGATTCGGATAGAATGATTCTCGCTGTCGAAATGGCATCCCTGTCGGGCCAGGGTTGCCAATGCTGGTCAGTTTATTTACTATGGCGCCCTACCCACACTGAGATACCGATGTCAGCGTCTGAATCAAACCTGTTTCCGTTGGTGGGATTACAAGCAGTTGCCAATGCTCATAACGAGTGGGTCGCTGTCACCTTGCATGTACCGCAGGCCTCGACGGCGCCGCTGCTGGCGGCGCTGGCCGCCGCCGATGCGTATGCCTTCCTGGCGCCGCTCGACTGCATCATTCCCCTGGCCGATCCGCATGGCGTGGACGAGGCCGTGCTGGCGCAACTGGCGCCGCAACGCACCATCTTCCGTTTGCCGGCCCATCTTGCCGGCGACAAGCAGATCCAGAAAAAATGCCAGCAATGGCGCGACGCCGGCTACCGCCTCATCCTCGATGGCGCCGATGCCGGTCCCGTGGCGGCGGCGCAAGTCGACGCGCGCGCGCTGAGCTTTGACGCGTCCGGTGCGCGCCCGGCCCTGCACCAGTTGCTGCCCTTGGCGGGGCCGCACCTGGCGTACAACATCGCCGACGCGGAGCAGTTTGCTGCCTTGCAAGAACTCGGCGTGAGCTGGTTTGCCGGCGACTACGCCCTGCACCATGCGCGCCAGCAAAGCGAGCCGGAAGACGCCACGTCGCGGCGCCGCCTGCTGGCGCTGCTGGGCTTGCTGGCCCGCGATGCCGACGCGCACGAACTGGAAGTGCCGCTCAAGCAAGATCCATCGCTCAGCTATCATTTATTGAAACTGGTCAATTCAGCCGCCTTCGGCTTCACGGCGCCGATTACCAGCTTCAGCCAGGCCATTACCCTGCTGGGCCGGCGCCAGCTGCAGCGCTGGCTGCAACTGCTGCTGTATGCGCGGCAACAGGACGATGGCAAGATCCACGCGCTGCTGCCGCTGGCGGCCGTGCGCGCGGCGCAGATGGAAGCGCTGTGCCAGCTGCGCGGCGGCGACCGCGACGCGCAGGACCTGGCCTTCATGGCGGGCGTGTTCTCGCTGCTCGACGTCCTGCTGGGCATGCCGATGCAGGAAATCATCGCCACCCTGAATCTGGCGCCGGAAGTGAGCACCGCCTTGCTCGAACGCAATGGCGAACTGGGCACCTTGCTGGCACTGGTCGAAAGCGCCGCGCCGCCGCCCGAAGGCTTGCGCCGCGCCGGCATCGATGGAGAAACCTATTGGCGCAGCCTGCTGCAGGCCTACCAATGGGCCATCCAGGTCAGCCGGAACCTCTAGCATGACCCTGTTTCCGGTGTCGGATTTCCTCGGTGACAGCGCCGCCCTGTGCGACGCCGTCGTGCGTTTGCGCGGCCCTGCGCTGGTGGCCGAGCTGGGCCGTATTGCCAGCGCCGTGATGGCCAGCCCGCATGGCCGCTTCCTGCCTGCGGCCAACATGGACGCCGCTGCGCCGGTCGCGCTGTTTCCCGACGATACGCCCGCCTTGCTGCAGGAAATCAGTTTCGACGGCCACTGCTTCGGCCATTACAGCGTGGCGGGACGCCCGCTGTATAACGACGCCGACCGCCGCCACCTGGCCAGCCTGGCATCGTTGACGGCCGGCGTCTTGCAAGTGCATTCGCTGGCGCAACGCTCGACCCATGCTTACGCGCAAGTCGAAGCCTTGCTGGCGCAGCAGACGCAAATCCTCGATCAATTGCACGAATCCGTGCTGACGATGGACTTGACTGGCTACATCACCAGCTGGAACAAGGGCGCCGAGCGCCTGTTCGGCTACACCTCGGTGGAAGCCGTGGGGCGCAACATCCTGTTCCTGTACGACGACGAAGACACGGGTTTCCACGACGCCTTCCTGGAGCAGGGAGGGCGCCTGATGGAGGTGCGCCGCCGAAAGAAGTCGGGCGAGATCTTCTGGGCCAGCCTGTCCTTGTCGCCGCTGCAAGACCTGGATGACAAGCCCATCGGACTCATCGCCTACCTGACGGACATCACGGAGCGCAAGCTGGCCGAAGAGCGCCTGCACCACCTGGCCTATTACGACCCCCTGACCAGCCTGCCTAACCGTACCTTGCTGGCCAAGCTGGTCGACCAGGCCCTCAGCGTGGCGCAGCGCAGCAAGATGCTCGGCTGCGTGCTGTTCATCGACTTGAACCGTTTTAAACTGATCAACGATACCCTGGGCCGGCGCATCGGCGACGAATTGCTGCGGCAAGTCTCGCTGCGTTTCCGCCACGCCTTGCGCGACCAGGACCTGGTGGCCCGCCTGGGCGGCGACGAGTTCGCCGTCGGCCTGTTCGATATCGGCCAGCATTTCGAGGCCAGCATGGTGGCGCAAAAGCTGCTGGCCTCGCTGGTGGAACCGTTTTTGATCGAAGGCCACGACTTGCGCGTGGGCGCCAGCATCGGCATCAGCGTGTATCCGCAAGATGGGCAGGACGCGGAAACCCTGCTGCGCCTGGCCGATATCGCCATGTACCGGGCCAAGCAGGACAGCGGCGGCGAAGCGGAAAGCGTGGCCTTCTACAGCCAGGACATGAACCTGGGCATGCAGGCGCGCATGCGCCTGGAAACAGGCTTGCGCCAGGCCCTGTCTGAGCAGCAACTGCTGCTGCACTACCAGCCAAAGTATGCCTTGGCCAGCGGGCGCATCATCGGCGCCGAAGCCCTGGTGCGCTGGCACCACCCGCAGCACGGCATGATCCCGCCCGCCGAGTTTATTCCTTTGGCCGAATCGACGGGGCTGGTGGTGCAAGTGGGCGAGTGGGTGCTGGAAGCGGCCTGCGCCCAGGCGCAAGCGTGGAAACTGGCCGGCCTGCCGCCGATCCGCCTGGCCGTCAACGTGTCCGCACGCGAATTCACGGCAGCCCTGCCCGCCAGGGTGGCCGCGACCCTGGCCCGCTACGGCCTGGAAGCGGCCTGGCTGGAGCTGGAAATCACGGAAAGCACCCTGATGCACAATATCGAGAGGGTCATCGGCATCATGGACCGTATCACGGCGCTGGGCGTGGCCCTGTCGCTGGACGATTTCGGCACTGGTTACTCAAGCTTGTCCTACCTCAAGCGTTTCCCCATCGACACATTAAAGATCGACCGCTCGTTCACCACCGGCATTCCGACAGATGCCAGCGACTGCGCCATCGCCAGCACCATCATCAGCATCGCCCAGCAGCTGCACCATAAAGTTATCGCGGAAGGCGTGGAAACGGCGGAGCAGCTGGCCTTCCTGAAGAGTTCTGGCTGCGACGAAGTGCAGGGCTATCTGTTCTCGCGGCCGTTGCCGGCGGGGGAGTTCGAGAAGGCGCTGCGGAAAAACTGGGGCGTTTAGGCTTCCCGTTGGCGTACCGGCGCAAATATGGAACCCATAGGCGAAGGGCCGGGGTCAGACCCGCCGGGTCTGACCCCGGAGGTTGCTGTGAGGTTTAAATACGCGGCACTGACTACTCGCCATTGGTAAGCCACGGACCTTTATGTATAATGCTGCCATCTGGAAGCGTGGCCGAGTGGTTGAAGGCACTAGTCTTGAAAACTAGCGACGGGTTAAACTGTTCGTGAGTTCGAATCTCACCGCTTCCGCCAGGAAATAAAAAGAAGAGCCGCCCCCTTGGGCGGCTTTTTTTATTTCTTGGCGGAAGCGAGCAGGGCGGCGCCCTGCGTGTGAGATTCGAAGGGCTGGGCCTATCGGCCCAGCCCTCCCCGAATCCTCCAACCGCTGCCGCTGCGCGGCAGCCCCGCGCGCCTTGGGCGCGCGTTCGTGCTTCCAATCAGTTTTGCGACTGAGCCAACTGTCACAGAACCCCACGCCTCAGTCCGTGTCTGAACGCCAAACCTGCCCCTCGCGTTAGTGCACGTGGTGTACTGGCCAAGGGATTTGCAGGGGAAGTGGGAGAGTGCTCCCTTATAATAATAGGTGTTTTGCCCCTATGCTTCCTTACGTTCTTGTCAGCATGATTTTTGCTTGTTAATAGTTAAATTTTTACTTCTTCAACAACTTGATTAAAGAAAATATTTACTCAAAAATGGAAATTTAAGTTATCTTTAAGACAAAAAAGGAGACATTTTTCTCTTTTATTGATGAGGCAAAAATGCACGTTAACAAACTTGATGAACCCATATTTGCTATTGCAGCCAACCAAAATTATGACTGTTTAAGGCATGACGGTCTAACAGCGCAAAAAGTCGATGTCGGAGTCATTTTTCAAGAAATGCTAGGCACAGCGACTGCGGCCGCCTACTTGGCGAAAAACAACGTTCCTATGCACATAGCTCTCCGGGTCTTGACGCAAACCCATCGTAAGGCTACGAAATGAGGGGATGGCTGTTGTTGCTGAGTAGCTAACGTACGAAAAAATCTGTCATTTTGTTGTCATTCCCAGGCTAAAACACCCCAAATAATGACAGCTTTCTTCTAGCTAACTACTTGATTCTAAAAATTCAGTGGTGGAGACGTCTGGGACCGAACTTGCCTCGCCAAGTGGCCAGGCGCTATAAACTTTTTCTACGGTTTTGGTGTTGGTATGAGGTAGCCCTTGATGACGTGCTGGACCAAGGCTTGCGGCGCCTCGTCAAGGTGGTCAGTAAACTTTACATATCCAGCCACCAGTTGAGTAGGGTTTCATCATTGTCGTCATCGAGGTTGGCGTAGATATTGGCGAAGTACCATTCCACGCCCGTTGCTTCGCGGAAGGCGTCGGAGGGACCGTTGACGTTGTAAATGCCGTGGTGGCCCGGCACGCTGAAGGTCAGATTGCCTTCATATTGGCCATCCATGGTGCCGCCAAGCTGCTTTTGCACGTCGTACTCGAGCCGGTCGACTGCGGACTGGCTCACGGCGTCGGCATCGTAGATCTGGATGCAGAAGTTGCCGCCGCGCTTCAATACTTGGGCGGGGGAGAGCGGGTCGGCGATGTTTAGATGTCGCCGTGCGCCAAATTTAGGGCCAAGCCGGGTGACGCCAGCAGTCCGAAGACGTGCTCGGCAATCTGGTGCGCCGGCAGAGTTTCGTACGTGAGGCCGTCGGTGTCTTCGTCTGCCAGTACGCGGATGTGTGGCATGCCTTTACAATTGATGTTTTCCATTCACTCTTTCATATTGCTGGTACGCTGCGGTGCGGGTCGCGCCAGCTAAATAGATACGACAATATTGTGCAGGCTGCATGAAGAACGACATTTCCTTACCATTTGTCGCATTCACTCATCCTGAAGTTTTGTCAAACCGTCTACTCCAAGGAATGCAAATTTTAACAAAACTGGAAAAAGCGCTGGGACTTACACAGCCGAACGGCCCGGATGCCGAGCAAGATATCCTAATCCTGGCCCTGAAAGGAAAATGTGCCGGCGACACTTATTATCACAACATGGATCAGTCGGTTTTTGACAGCGCTATGGAAGGTAACGAGGAGGAAGATTTTTATCACTTCTATGTTCGGCAGAGAACGATAGGTATTCAAGCGTTCAAAAAAGAAGTAGAAAACGATCTCTCGACTCTGTCTGGATGTCAGCTTCATGCCATCGTCCAGCATCATAATTATGATAGTGGCATATGGCTTCTAACGCAGATCATAGCGCAAGCAAAGTGTGAATTTGCTACAGCGCTGTGCATCTACTGGGCCAATCAGCCGGGCGATCACTATGCGCGATACGAGACACTCGATCTTGCTTGCGAGGATATCCATGCTCTATCCCATGCGAATGCCGTGTTGCTCAATAAAATCGAATACAAGACAAAGCTGGGAATATTTGCACAGATTCTTCCCATTCCCGACGTTGCTTGTTTCCTGGATCGCAAGCCAGATTATTCAGTGAAGCCATTGATCAATATTCCAGTTGAACTCCGTGTATACTTGTGAAGAATAAAGCTTGGGCTATAGGCTGGGCCTGCGGGACCAGCCCGCCCAGAATCCTCCCCTTGCTTTTTTGACTTCAGTGCACGCTCATCATTAACACCAGCACGATCTCCCGGCCTGTCCCAACAGCAGGACAGATCCACTGCTACCGTTCGCAAACTCTACACAGAGCTCTAATCAGTTTTCGACTGAGCAAGCTTTCACAGCACTCAACGCATCAGTCTGTGCCTGAATGGCAGAGCTGCCCTTCCTCGCTTCGGTTCTGAAAAATTCCACCATATGTCACTTGCCTGTCCAAAAGTACTGTGTAAAAATACAGTGTCAACTTTCAAAAAGGACATCTCATGATCAGAGGCAGTTGCTGCTGTGGCTCAGTAAAGTTTGAATTGGCGTCTCCCCCGGGCATGATGGGCATGTGTCACTGTTCTCGTTGTCGGAAGGCCGGCGCGAGTGCCTTGGCCTTCGTTGATAAAAATTCATTTACCTTGCTGGAGGGGCGAGAATTTATTCAGCGATATGAGCCAGAGACTCCCTTTAAATATGCAAGAACTTTTTGTAAAAACTGCGGGACTTCTTTGGGGGAAATTGGCTCAGAAAATGATTCGTTTCCGATATCAGTTAACTGCCTGGATGATGACCCTGAGGTCAGCATGCAATTTCATGTGTATGTCGGCTCCAAACCCGCATGGTATGAAATTTGTGATAATGCAAAACAGTTTCAGGAAAGTCCTGCATAATAAAAAAGCCAGTCATGTGACTGGCTTTTTTATTGCAATATTGATATTTCAAGCATTTTCGATATTCCTTTTTTGTCAGGATGGACCCTCCCGCCATACCCTCGCGAATGTCGCAACCCTGTCGTCAAATCCCTCGAAACCCAGTTCCATCAATTCCTCATGCGTGGCAAAAACCGATAGATGATTTATACAATGCTGCTGTTCAAATATTGGGCACTGAATTAAGCAGATGAAGTTTTTTGGCTGCGCAATGAATTGAATTGTCTTCGACCACCTGCTCGCTATAACTGGCATCGGAATAGAATGCGTATGACATGGAGTATACAGCTGCCGCATGCGCATAGGCGAAAAACGTTGAAAGAGCTGACTTTTTCAATGGAATGTGAGATATTTTTAATTGATGCGTTCAATGTTGTGGTGTGGAACGTGGTCGTGATAGATGTATGATTTTTCAGAAAATGCAAATCGACATTGCTAAATTGAAATATTTGTGTCGGCAGTTTCGTCCGCGGCTCAAAATAAGCGGTGTCACTCAGGAGTTTCCTGGAATAACTGTGGCGCGTTGTGGACCCTTGGCGATTGGCACAAACACTTCCCATTTATGTTGTATCGTGGGCTTTACAGTCTTGGCGCAGCTCACCGCAACATTTGATCCAGGCAGGCCACGGCTCTTCGGAACCCATTCCACACGCAAAGATACCGCGCATTTCGTCACCAGAATCTTCCGGTTAGGCTCCAAGACCCGCCACCGTGTGCCGTTTTTGGAATTCTCTGCTGCCATGAACTTTACTGCAGCATCCCTGATCTCAAATAAGCCATGTATGTCACCGCGTGTCCTGTCCTCGTCAAGCGTGGTCGCGCGCGCCGATGAGACGCCAGCAACAAGAAAAACGGCGGCGACAAAGGAAGCGTACATGCGTCTATTCAAACGTAACGGTGCCAACATATTTACAATCCTTGCCAAGTCTGTTCGATATCAGATAGAGATATGGAAGCTTCCACATTTCCAGTGTGAGCATTGTCACACAGGCTGCTGACAGCTTGCTCGTTTGCTGGCAGGATTGCCTCACGCATGTTGACTCTGCCTTCACACCCTTGCGAATGCAGGAAGAATGGAACTGCCCCGTCTACAGTCAACAATCCCGGCTCCAGCGTTTTTGTTCTCCACTGGTGAGTGTGTAGTTTTCGTGGCACGATGAGAGGTTCATCGGCTTCTCATTAAACTGACAAGACGCACATGGCTTTTACTTTTCACCCGCTCTCCGATATTGCCAATGAAGAATGGCTCGTTCTGTTGAATCACCAGGACGTCATCCGCCACATGCCGCTCGCCACCGAAAGCTGGGATGAGCACACTGTGATGGAATGGGCGAAAGGCAAGGATGCGCAGTGGCAAGCAAATGGCTATGGGCCGTGGGCTATCCGGATTGATGGCGCGTTTGCCGGCTGGGGCGGTTTTCAGAAGGAAGGGCGCGAAGCTGACCTGGCACTGGTATTGCTCCCCGCGTTCTGGGGACATGGTCCTGCGCTGGTTCGCCGGTTCATGCACCGCCGGCTGGAACTGGGTATTGGCCCGGTCACTATCCTGCTGCCGCCCAGCCGCACTCGCGTCAAGGGGCTTGCAAGAATCGGCTTCGCATTGGATTGCGAAGTGGAGTATGAGGGCCAATGTTTTTTAAAGTTCCGGGCAATTGACTGAGTTACAGGTGCGTGGCGGAGACGGGAACAGCCCTTATCCCCCGCAACTGCCATACTATGAATACGCCGACATGAGCGATGCTTGTCGAAACAGGCTGCGGCCATATCATGGGTATAGCACGCCCAAGCGCGCTTACCTCCACCTTTGAAACCATGAAAAACATCACCGTAGAATATCGTCACAATTTTCCCCTTGATCCGGTCGATGTCGTCCGTGTTTTCGATCAGTCTGGAATCAAGCGCCCCACCGACAATCTCCCGAGAATCGCGCGCATGTTCGCCGCGCCTTGCCTCTTGCTGTCGGCTTGGGTGGATGGGGAGCTGGTAGGATTGGCCCGGTCGTTGACCGACTATGCCTATTGCTGCTATCTGTCGGATCTGGCCGTCAACAAGGATTATCAGGGCTTGGGAATTGGCAAGGAACTTGTCAAGCGCACCCAGGCCATCATCGGCGAGGAAGTGTCGTTGATACTGCTCTCCGCCCCGGATGCGATGTCTTACTATCCGACGCTCGGTTTTGAGCCTGCCGGCAATGCCTACGTCATTCGGCGCAAACATTAAGACGCAAGCTTCCATGCGATGGCTGCGCCACGGGACTTGAATCTCGCCGCTTGCTTATGATGAGCCAGCTTTCACGGCGAACGACGCTCCGTCCAAGCGTATACTAGCTTCATCCGGCGCGCGCGTGCTGTCTTAAGCGCACTCCTTGGCCCAATCGGCTTTTTGATACTTCTTGCGGCACTCGACGCGTTCTTCTTCTTTTGTGAAAGAAAATTCAACGGATTGCACCTGTTTTTGATCATCCGATAAATTGAGATAAATGCCGCGTTTTTTCCACTCGGCATAGGGCTTCATGTCAGCGTCGCTGAAACCCGATGCGTCGGGTTTGCCATACTTGGCAATATAGCGCTGCAGCGGGATGGATGCGTCCGGTACCCAGCGCATGTTGCTTATTTTTAAACTGTTATCGGTGGTTTCATTGGCCAGTTTTGTCCAGTACTCGAAAGTGAATACATCCTTTCTCGTGATCGTGCCTTCGGGGGAAGCTTCGATTTTCTCACTTATCTTCTCAAGCATTTTTCGTTGAAAAGGGCGCATGTCGGAAAATACCAGATATAGCTTGCCTGGAAACCCCGGACCTGAAAGCCGATAGAAACCATCTGACTCCGTTACCCATGCAGCTTCCACGGATTCAATGGTTGCAGCAGGAAATTGTGCCTTGATACTGCCCAGGGTCTGTCCGGCGGTGATGTTTTGAAAGCCTTCCGCCGATACTGCGGCGCAGGCGAGGGTGAAGGAAAGCAGTGCCAGTGCGCGAAAGGTTTTCGAACGTAAGAGCAGGCCAGCCAATATTTTTGAAGACATGGTTATTTGATCAGTGAAGGGAGTTGGTCGATATGAGTGCTTGTTATACTTGGCAATATTATAAAGTGCTGGCATACCCGGAGCGCCATTCATGCGGCCGATATTTTCAACCTTCCATAAGCTACGCCAATTCTCGTCCTCGGAAAAATACAGCTCAATGAAATGCGTGTATACCCTTGCCGAAGCCCTGGCAAAAGACCCCAGCCGCGTCGCCAAAATCCAATCCCTCACCCTCGACAGTTCCAGACCCCACATGGGCCTGAAAGGCAGCGAGGGCCTGTTCGCTTCCGAAGCCTGGTGGAAAAGCATCGAGGTCAGGCGCCTCCAGACGCCAACCTTGTCTGGTAGCATCGAGCGAACGTATTTCGCGGGCCAGGACAGCCGCCGTGGCGATCAAGTCAACAGCGTTATCTTGCGCCTGGCGGATGGCTCGACAGTGGACGAGAGCATCTACATGAACGACAAACAGGACATCAAGCTGTTCGTGCCTGGCGCCATGCTGACGATGGTCTACGCGCTGGATGAGCTCAAGGCACAGCCAGCCGCCGACGGCGGTGTCAATGTGGCGCGTATCGTGCTGGAAGTGGCCATCTCCGTCAGAAAAGATAAAGAGTAGGGGACGGTGCCATGCAGATGCTCCACTATCTGCATAAGCTTGATATTGGACAAGTTTTTAGCTGAAATTGGTTTGACCGCCCACCGCGCCAGGTCTAGAGTCATCAACAAGACCCAACCGACCCCGGCGCCCACACCATGGCCAAGCCTTTTCCCTTGAACCCCAAGAATCCCGAACGCATCTGCTGGGGCTGCGACAAGTATTGTCCGCCGGACGCCATGCGCTGCGGCAATGGTTCCGAGCGCACGCAGCATCCGATCGAGCTGTTTGGCGAGGGCTGGAATGACTGGGGGCTGGCGGCGGCCGACAAGGCCGACAAGGACGAGAACCCGCCCTGACGGCAAGCGCAGCACGCGGCGCGCCGCTACAATCTCTTCATCGCGTCCGAGCTGAGGAGTCTCCATGCAAGAAACCCTGTCCCGCTGGCTGGCAAGCAGCGCCGGCGATTACACCCTGGCCGAACACCCGGCCGTACACACCATCGATGAGGCGCTGATCCACGTGCCAGCCATGCCTGGCCTGATGGTAAAGAACCTGTTCGTGCGCGATGAAAAGGGTCGGCGGCATTTTCTCGTCATCGTGCCTTTCGACAAGCGCATCGACTTGGCGGCGCTGGGGCGGCTGTTGCCGGCCAGTAAGCTGAGCATGGCTTCGCCTGAACGCTTGCTCCAGCATCTGGGCATCACGCCGGGGTCCGTCAGCCTGTTTGCGCTGATCCACGACAGCGCGCAGGCGGTGGAACTGGTGCTGGACCAGGCCGTATGGGAAGCTGGTTCTGTGCAAGCCCATCCCTTGCGCAATACGGCCACGGTGGCGCTGTCGCATGCCACCCTGGTCGATTTCCTCGCCCATACTGGACACGTACCCCGCATTCTGAGCGTGCCGGCGGCTGATTAAACGCGTTGTATCAATGCCCGGCCACGGACGCGCCGCCGCTGCGCCGTCCCGGCCGGAAACCGTGCGCGCGGGCCGACCAGGCGACGAGGAGCGCCAGCACCAGCAAGCTGACCATTGCCCACGGGAAGGCGTCCGCGCCCCACGTTTCCAGAAGGGCGCCGCCGACCACGCCCGCGGCCGCAATCGCGCCATTCCACGCCACTACGTTCATCGACAAGGCCACGTCGGCGCCACTGCCTGCCGTGTCGGCCAGCGCCGTCTGCAACAGTGTTGCCGCGCCGCCAAAGGACAAGCCCCAGACGGCCATGCCCAGGTAGATCACAGCGGGAATGTGCGATGCGACGCCCAGCACGAAGGCCGTCGCGGCGAACACGGCCAGGCTGGCCAGCACGGTGGCGCGCAGGTGGCGCTCGACCAGCTTGCCCGTGATCCAGATGCCAGCCATGGCGGCGGCGCCGAAGACGAGCAGCACCAGATCGACTCGCTCCGTCAATCCGGCCGGCGCCACGAATGGGGCGATGTAGGTGTAGAGAATATTGTGTGCCAACATCCAGGCGATGACGACGGCCAGCACGGGGCGCACGCCCGGCGTCGTGAAGACGCGGCGCAAGGGCAGGCGCTCATGGACGGATTGGCCCGGGTAATCCGGCACCTTGGCCAGCACCCAGGCGATGAGGATCAATGTCAGTGCTGAAATGATCCAGAACGCGGCGCGCCAGCCGACGAGCGAACCGAGCAAGGTGCCCAGCGGCACGCCCAAGGACAAGGCGACGGGTGCGCCCACCATGGCCAGCGCCAAGGCGCGGCCTTGCTGGTGGGGCGCCACCATGCGCCGCGCATAGCCGGCCAGCAAGCTCCACGCCAGTCCGGCCGCCATGCCGGCAAAGAAGCGGGCCGCCAGGGTCAGCCAGTAATGTGACGACAGGGCCGTGACGGTATTGAACACGAGAAAGCCGATGATGGTCAGCAGCAGCACGTTGCGGCGGCGCCAGCCGCGCGTGGCGATGGTGAGCGGAATGGCTGCCAGCAGGGAGCCGAGGGCATAGGCCGTAACCATTTGCCCGGCCAGCGCGGCGCTGATGCCGAGTCCAGAGCTGATCTGCGGCAGCAAGCCGGCGGGCAAGGTTTCTGTGACGATGCAGATAAAACCCGTCATGGCCAGGGCCAGCAGGCCGGCGACGGGGAGGCGGTCAGCCAGCGCGGGGCTGGCTCCGGTGGTGATAGTGGCGAGATTCACGGCAAACATCCTTGTAAAGAGATCAGGCGCAGGAGCGCCCCTGACCGTCGTTGCGGTACATATGTATCGATCGGTATAAATATAGGTGATGACGTGCCGCGTTGTCAATGACTTCTGTATCGAGTAGTATGTAAGTAAATGAGGAGGAGCGAAGGATGGCGCAAATGGGACGGCCGCGCACGTTCGACCGGCAGGCAGCGGTCGAGCAGGCCATGTTTTTATTCTGGCAGCAGGGATATGAATCGACGTCCTTGAGCCAGCTCAAGGCGAGCCTGGGCGGCGGCATTTCCGCGCCCAGTTTTTATGCGGCGTTCGGTTCGAAGGAAGCGCTGTTCCGCGAAGCGGCACAATGCTATCTGGACACGTTTGCCCGCGTGACGGAGTGCCTGTGGGATGATAGCCTGGCGCCGCGCGCGGCCATCGAGCTGGCCTTGCGCCAGTCGGCCAGCATGCAGTCCGAGCCGGGACATCCGCCCGGCTGCATGGTGGCGCTCGGCTGCATGAGCGCGCCGACGGCCGAACACGCGGCCGTGGCCGCGCCCCTCACGCAATCGCGCGCCCGCACGCGCGCCGGCTTCGTGCGCTGCGTCGAGCGGGGCATGGCCAGCGGCGACTTGCCTGGTGATATGGATGCCGTGGCGCTGGCGTCCGTCTTCGACAGCTTTCTGTCGGGCGTGGCTATCCAGGCCCGCGATGGCGTGGGCTACGCCGTGTTTGACTCTGCCATCACGCAAATCATGCGCGTGTGGGATGCCAACCGCTTGGCAGCCTAGGCCGTAAAGCGGAACTCCAGCACATCGTCGCCATACTTGTCCGTCTCGCCCGTCGCGGTCCAGCCCAGGTAGCGGTAAAAACCGTAGGAGCGCGAGGCGGGGTCGTTGGAGCAGCCGAGGAACAGCCGTTGGTGGCCTTGCGCGCGCAGTTCCGTCATCACCAATTCCAGCAAGGTCTTGCCGATACCTAAGCCTTCGAATTCCGGCAGCAGGGCCAGGACGATGATTTCGCCCGTGTCGCGCTCGCCAAAGCAGTAGCCGACCAGCTGGCCGTCGTGATGGCAGACCTGGCCAGGCAGGCTGCCCGAGTGCATCATCTCGGCCCAGGAGTCGGCCGTGATGCCCACTTCCGCCAGGCGTTCCGCGGGAATGGCGTTTTGCCGCGTCTTGCCGCGCAAGTCGATGAAGGCTGGCGTGTCTTCCGCCTTGGCGGAATGGAAAGTAATCGATGTTGGGTGTGTCGTCATGTATTTGCTCGATGGTGTGGGATGAATGGCGGGCAGGGCAGGATAAAAATCATTCCCAGGGTTTGCGCATGATTTTCGCGTGACGCTGCCAGTCAACTAGTTTTGTATTCTCGATGGCCTGCTGGCCGGGGTTGCTGCTCTCGATGATTTCATCCTTGACGATGATCATGTCGTTTTTGTCATTCAAGCGATATTCCCGATAGCGCTCGCAATCCTGTTCGCGCCGCGCGGTGGTGATTAATTTGCTGGCCCGCCACGCATAGCTGTCTTCATAAAAGCATTGCGCCGCGCAGCCGCAATTGGCGATGCCGCCTTCGATTCTTTGATCGTTCATGCCGATATCCAGATTTGGAATGGCCGATAATGGCTTGTTGAAACTGTATTGTTTCGCCGGCGCATCCCATAGCCATACATCGGAACAGCGGATGCGCCCTTGGCTATCCGTATAGCCGGTGACCCACAGGTCGGCATGGCCGTCGAAATTCATGTCCAGCAGCAGCGCGTGCAAATTGCCCGTGCCGCTGCTGCTGCAACGGCCATTGAGCCACTGCTTCCCGATTTTCAGCTGATACGTCTGTTTTTCATCGTGATTCGCATAACGGATATTGGCCGCTTGCCACACTTTGCCTGTCACTGCTTTATCCAGATGCAAGGTGCCAGCATAAACCGAGGTGGAAATCAGGGATAAAAGCAGAGCAATCAGTTTCATGGCGATATTCGTGGACGGGCGTTGGGGCAAATGCCCCGATTGCATCAGGCGGAGAGTGATCATACTGCAGGATTTGGGCAGTGCGCCACACCATTCCCTATCGTGCATTCTGCGCGGAACGGTGCTGTGTACAATGCCCGAAAATCCCCGAACAAGGAATTCCATGACATCCTCTCCTGAATCTTTTAATGAAGCGGGTATTCTCGCTTATAACGACGGCAATTACGCCGAGGCATTCAAGCAATTCGATGCGGCCGCGCGCACCGGCGATCCGGCCGGCCAGCATTTATTGGCCAGCCTGTATTACCAGGGCCATGGCGTGACGCAAGATTTGCCGAAAGCGGTGGAATTGTTTACGGCGGCCGCGCAGGCGGGTTTTCCGCCAGCGCTGGCCAATCTGGCCCTGATGTATGCGAGCGGCGATGGCGTCGCGCAAGACATGGCGCAATCGCTCGCGTACGGCCGCCAGGCGGCCGAGGCGGGCGATGGCCAGTCGCAATTCAACCTGGCGCAGGCTTACCGCAAGGGCGATGGCGTACCGCAAGACTTTGCCGAAGCGGCGTTCTGGTACAAGCAGGCGGCCGAAGCCGGCTCCCTGTCGGCGCAGAATGAATATGGCTTGCTGTACGCGCAAGGGCAGGGCGTGGAGCTCGACTACGTGCAGGCGTATGCGTGGATCGCCATGCCGGCCGAGGCAGGCAGCGTGCAATCGATCAAGAACCGCGACCAGTTGCTGGAAATCCTCACGCCGTCACAGCAGCAGGCGGCGCGCGCGCTGGCTGCCGAGTATGCGGCGCAGTATGGCGTCAATCCCCACTGAACGACGATTTCCCCGGCTGCTTGCTGAGCGCACCCGCCGCGTCGAGTTCATAGCTGTCGAAATCGCGCGCCAGGAACAGTTCGCCCGAATAATGCAGCCGGGCTTCCGCTTCCAGCTCGGCCATGCCGTCCGCATTGTGATAGCGGGCGCTGAAGTGGGTGAGGATCAGGTTCGGCAAGCGCACCGCTTCGGCAAACTGCGCCACGCGCTGCACGGAACTGTGCGTGGGGCCGGGCCCCACTTTCTGCAGCATCGCTTCCGTGTAGGTGGCTTCATGCACGAGCAATTGCGCATCCGCGCAAGCCTCCGCCAGCAAGGCCGGCGTGTCGTTGTCGCCGCCTATCACCACCGTGGCGCGCTGCGTTTCCACCTGGCGGAAAGCGGCGGCGTTCAAGACCGTGCCGTCGTCGAGCAGCGCCTCCTGGCCAGCTTGCAAGAGTCCCCAGGCGGGGCCGGGCGGCACGCCCGCTGCCTGCAGGGCCGCCTTGTCCAGCTTCCACCTGCTCGTTTCCAGCGCGAAACGATAACCGACGCTCGGCGCGCGGTGCGACAGCGCATGGCGCGAGACGGTCAAGCCCGCTTCCTCGTAGACCACTGGCGCGCTGTCCACGTCGATGTGGATCAGCGGATACGTCAGGAACAGTTCCGTGTGCAGCAGTGTCGCGTCGATCCAGGCCTTGATGGCGGCCGGGGCGATCAGCAGCAAGGGCTTCTTGCGCCCCGTCATCGAGGCGCTGGCCAGCAAGCCCGGCAGCCCGTAGCTGTGGTCGCCATGTACGTGGGTGATGCAAATGCCCACCAGGTCGTGCACGGACAGGGGCAGGCGCTGCAGCCGGTGCTGCGTGGCTTCGCCGCAATCGATCATCCACCAGTCGCGGTTGTGCGTGGTTTGCAGGGCCAGCGACGTGACGTTGCGGTGGCGCGTGGGCACGCCGGAAGACGTGCCGAGAAAAGTCAGTTTGAACATGGGCGCATTATGCGGCAAGCCACCGCCGTTACCAACGCGCCCGCCTTCAGCCTGCCAATGGCGCGCTCAATTTGTCCTTGTAGATGCGCCCGTTCTTCATGATCAGCAGCAGGTTTTCTTCCGGCCGGGCGAGGAAATCGAGATTCTTCGCAGGGTCGCCATCGGCCACCAGCAAGTCGGCCAGCGCGCCCGCGGCCAGGCGGCCCAAAGTGCCCGGGTAGGGCGAGCGCTGGCCGGACAGGGCCAGCAGTTCGCCATTTTGCCCCGTCGCCTGCGCCAGCAAGGTCAGGGGATCGTAAAAGCGCGTGAGTTTCGCCAACTGGCGGCCCTGCGTGGGCGTGTTTTTCGCGTTGAACAGGATGTCCGTTCCCCAGCCCGTCCTGATGCCGTACTTTTGCGCCAGCGCATATGCCTTCACCGTGCCCTCCGAGACAATAGCCTGGCTGGCCTTGCGCGCCGCATCGGGATAGACATTCGCATCCGCGTCTTGCAGGAAAGGCTGCAGGCTCCACCACGTGCCCGTGTCGCGCATCATGCGCACGGATTCGTCGTCGGCCAGCTGGCCATGCTCGATGCTGCGCACGCCTGCGCGGATGGCCCGCTGTATGCCTTTCGGCGTGTAGACGTGGGTCATCACATACGTGCCCCAGTCGGTGGCCGCTTCCACGCCGGCGCGCAGTTCGCGTTCCGAATATTGCGTGCTGTCGAGCGGGTCGTACATCGAAGCGACGCCGCCGCCCGCCATCATCTTGATTTGCGTCGCGCCCAGCATCAATTGTTCGCGCACGCGGCGCAGCACTTCCGCCTCGCCATCGGCGATCATGGCCATGCCCGCCGTTTCCGCCATGCCCAGCGGTGCATTGGCAGCGCGCGGGATGTCCGAGCGCAAACGGAAGTCGCCATGGCCCGAGGTTTGCGAAATCATGGCGCCCGACGGAAAGATGCGGGGGCCGTCGACGATGCCTTCATCGATGGCGCGTT
The DNA here is from genome assembly GCF_034424625.1 of Janthinobacterium lividum. NCBI lineage: Bacteria > Pseudomonadati > Pseudomonadota > Betaproteobacteria > Burkholderiales > Oxalobacteraceae > Janthinobacterium > Janthinobacterium lividum. The sequence continues at coordinate 2,066,612 of NZ_CP139976.1, forward strand.
TCAATGCAAAGGCGGGGCCGCCAGGATCGCGCACGGACGTAAAGCCCCGCAGCAGGGTGCGCTGCGCTTCCTGCGCCGCCACCAGGTATAGATAGCCGACGTCGGACGTCATGGCCGTCACCTGGTTGATGGCGGCGAGCATGGTGTGCCAGTGGGCGTCGATCAGGCCCGGCATCACCAGCTTGCCCTGGCAATCGATCACTTGCGCGCCGTCCACCTTTTCGCCGGCCGGCAACAGGGCGGTAATGGTCGGGCCCGTCACCAGCACGTGGATGCCGGAGCGGGGCGCCTTGCCCGTGCCGTCGAACAGGCGCAGATTGGTCAGCAGCAGGGGGCGCTGGGGCGTTTGCGGCTGCTGGGCGATGGCGTTGCCGGTGGACAGGCCGAGGCCGACGAAGGGTGCCAGCATGGCGGCCGCGCCGCCGAGAAACTGCCGGCGCCGCATGTCCGCCATCACCCGCTGGTGCAGGATGGTGAAGACGGTGCCGCCGCAGTCGCAGGCGCGCGGTTTCAAGCCGCCCGTTTGCCATGTATCCATCAGATGCTGCTCCTGTGCCAGTGCCATCGCCGCCATCCTTTCATCGCTGCCGCGCCAGGAGAGTGGCCGCAGGCAAAGTTAATAATAGGAAACTATTCCCATTGAAAGCCCGCAGCGTCGGCAAGTCAAGCGTGCACTTGCTTTACAGCAAAGAATGCAGCATCTGCCGTTAAAGGTACATGCTAAGGTGCATGCTGGCCGCTATCTTCCCCGTCGCCGGCCGTGTAATCGACAAAGCCGTCGCGGCGGCAAAAGCTGGCCAGCTGCATGCCGGCCTGGCGCGCGATGCGGATGGCCAGCGAGGTGGGTGCCGAGATGGTGGCGACGAGCCCGATATGCATGCGCGCCGACTTGCGCACCAGTTCATAGCTGGCGCGGCTGGAGAGGAAGACGAAGCCGTCGTGCATGGCGATGCGGTGCAGGGCCAGGTAGCCGATCAGCTTGTCCAGGCCGTTATGCCGGCCCACATCCTCGAACACTTTCACGATGGCGCCTTCGGCCGTGCACCAGGCGGCCGCATGCACGCCGCCCGTCTTGTGCATCAATTCCTGGTACGGCAGCAGTTCGCGCGCGGCGCGGCCGAGGATGGCGCTGCTGGCGACCAGCGGCGGCAGGGGACGCGTGATCTTTTCCGGCACCAGGTCCAGCAGGGCCAGGCTTTCGATGCCACACACGCCGCAACCGGTGCGCCCGGTCAGCGCGCGGCGGCGGGCCTTGAGCTTGATCAAATCCGGCTGCGCGATGGTCAGCCGCACTTCCGCGCTATCCTCGCCGCAACACACATCGAGGTCGTAGATGTCGCGCACGCTGCCGACGATACCTTCGGTCAAGGTAAAGCCGACGGCGAATTCCTCCAGGTCGCGCGGCGTGGCCATCATCACCGCGTGGGCGATGCCGTTGTAGACGAGGGCCACGGGATACTCCTCGGCCACCATGTCGCGGCCCGCCGTGGCCACGCCCCCCTGGTGGCGCACCATGGGGACGTCCAGGTAGCCGTCGCGCTCGATGGTGGTGATGCCGATATCGCATTCCATGATTTTTTCCTCCGGTTAATCGATCTGATAGCGCGGGCAGGGCCGTATCGAGGGCGGCAGCGGGGCGCCATTCAATTCCAGCAGCGAGCGTTCCGTTTCCCGCGTCATGGCGTTCAGGGCCAGGCAGTTGGGCGCCAGGCCGAACGGTTCGGCGATCTGCTGCGCGATGGCTTCCAGCGCAAACAGGGTGTAGGCGACAAAGACGGAAATGAGGGGCGTGGCCACGCCGATGGCGTCCACCAGGCCCAGCGGCAGTAAAAAACAGTACATGTAGACGGTGCGGTGCACCAGCACGCCGTACGGATACGGTATCGGCGTGTTCTTGATGCGCTCGCAACCGGCCACGGTGGCGGCCAGGTCGTTGAGCTGGGTGTCTAGCATCCACAGCAGCTGCGCCTGGCCCGGCTGGCGCTGCACGGCGTCATGCAGCATGGCCCGCACCGTGTGCAGCACGGCGACGGGCTTGAAGTTCAGTCCCTGCAAGCGCTGCACTTCTTCGGCCGGCAGGTAGCGCGCCAGGTCTTCCTGCGGGTCCGTCTGGCGCAACTGGTGCTTGAGCGCGTAGACGAAGGCGATCAGCCGGTTCATCAGCAACTCATGGTCGAGCCCGCTCGTCTCCCGTGGCAGATACGTGATCGCTTGCGAAGCGAGGGCCCGCGCGGCGATCAGCAATTGCCCCCAGATATGCCGCGCCTCGACGAAGCGCGCATAGCTGGCGTTGTTGCGAAAGCCGAGGAAGATCGCCAGGCTGATGCCAACCATGGGAAACGGCGCCGTATCGAGCGGAATCTTGACGCCGAAGATACGGCCATCCGTCAGCAGCGCCAGCGAACTGACGACCAGCATCAGCAGCAATTGCGGGATGATGGCTTGCAGCACCGAGCCATCCCAAACGAACAGCATGCGAAACCAGTTGGTGGTGGGGCGGATAATCATGATGGAATGCGCATGCCGTGATGCCGGTTAATGTTTCCGGGGCACGACTTTGCCCTCGAAGACGTAGTATTGGAACAGGTTGTAGCCGATCATGATCGGCAGCATGGAACCCATGCCGATCAGCATGAAGATCAGGGTCGGCTCATCGGATGCGGCCGCCGCGATGCTCAGCTTGCCCGGCACGAGGTCGGGGAAGAAGCTGATGGCCAGGCCCGCGAACGAGGCCAGGAATAGCACGATGGCGCCGCGGAACGGTCCGCGCACGCCGTTCACATGCACGGCCCACAGGATGTAGATGAAGGCGCTGGCGGCGATGGCGGCCAGGGCCAGCAGCACGCCGAACACGCCCGGCTGCGCCCAGCGGTCGTGGCCGATGGCGCTGAAGACCATGGTGCCGGCCGACAGCACGATGGCGGCCGCGACAGTCGCCAGCACGCTGGCCGTGGCATAGCGGCGCGCCGCCGCTTCCAGCTGGCCGCCCGTCTTCTTGATCAGGTAAGTGCTGCCCAGCAGGCAATAACCGGCCACCACACCCAGCGCCGTGCAAGCCGTGAAAATACCGCTCAGCCAGCCCGGCTGCAAGCCCGTGATGACCTCGCCCAGCACCACGCCTTGCGCCACGGCGGCCAGCAGGCTGCCCACGCCGAAGATCACATCCCACAGGCGTTTGTTGCTGGCCGCATGGCGGAACTCGATCGACGCGCCGCGCATGATCAGACTGGCGATCAGCAGCATGATGGGAATGTACAGCTGTTCCAGCAAGGTGGCATAGGCGCTGGGAAAGGCGCCGAACAGGGCGCCGCCCACCACTACCAGCCAGGTTTCGTTGGCGTCCCACACATGGGCGATCGATTGGAAGATCAGGTTGCGTTCCTGCTCGCGGCGGGTGAACAGGCTGAGGATGCCCACGCCTAGGTCGAAGCCGTCCGTGACCACGTAAAAGATCAGCATCAGGCCGATCAAGCCGAACCAGGCATTGCCCAGCATGGCATGCGAATTCATATCCATTACACACTCCTAGTCAGATAGCGGCGCACTTCAGTACCCCACGGCATGGGCAGCGTCCGGCAGCGGCAGGGCCACGTCCGGGCCTTGTTGCAGCCATTTCTTGGCAAACACAAAGAAAGTGACAAACAGCACGATGTAAAACACGAAGAACATCAGCATGCTGCCGGCCACGGCGTGTGCCGCCACGTCGGAGACGGCGTCGCGCGTGCGCAGCAGGCCGTACACGACCCACGGCTGGCGACCGACTTCGCGCACGATCCAGCCGCACTCAACGGCGATATACGGCAGCGGTATCGTCAGCACCCAGGCCAGCAGCAGCTTGCGCTTGCGCACGAACTCTTCCACCCGTCCGCCGACCTTGCGCCAGGCCACGAAGGTCCAGAACGACAGCAGCACGAACCACATGCCGATGCCGGCCATGGCGCGGAAGGCGTAGTACAGCAGCGGCAGCATGGGCGGCTGGTCTTCGCGGGCGATGTCGGCCAGGCCCGTGATCTTGCCCGTCGCGCTATGCGTGGCGATCACGCTGAGCATGCCGGGCACTTCGATGGACCAGTCATTCTTTTGCTCCGCCTGGTTAGGCCAGGCCAGCAGGGACCAGGCCGCCCCTTCGCCATCAGGATTCGTGTGCCAGTGGCCTTCGATGGCCGCGCCCTTGGCTGGCTGGGTCTTGAAGACGTCGACGCCGCTCGAATCGCCGAGCCAGACTTGCAACGGCGCAATGACCAGCAGCAACATCAGCGCCAGCTTGAACGAGCGGGCGAAGAAGGCCGGTTCGCGGCGCTTGAACATGTACCAGGCGGAAATGCCGGCGATGACGAACAAGCCCGTTTCCACGGCGGCCACCCACATGTGGCCCACGGCCCAGGCCATGTCGGGATTGAAGATGGCGGCCACGTAATCGGTGACGATGATCTTGCCGTCGACCACGCGCACGCCGGCCGGCGTCTGCATCCAGGAATTGGCGACCATGATCCAGAACGAGGAAATGCTGGAACCGAGCGCCACCATGCCGGTGGCAAACAGGTGCACGCCCTTCGGTACGCGGCCCCAGCCGAACATCATGATGCCGATGAAGCCCGCTTCCAGCATGAAGGCCATGGCACCCTCGAAGCCGAGGATGTTGCCGATGAACTGGCCGGAATGGTGCGAGAACGGCGCCCAGTTGGTGCCGAACTGGAATTCCAGGGGAATCCCGCTGACGACGCCGACGGCGAAGTTGAGCACCAGCAGCTTGCTCCAGAAGCGCGCGTGGCGGTAGTAGACGGGGTCGCTGGTGCGCAGCCACAGCGCCTCGACAACAAACAGGAACAGCGACAGGCTGATCGTCAATATGGGCCACAGGATGTGGAAGATGGCCGTCATCGCAAATTGCGCGCGCGACAGGTCCAGGGTATCGAAACCGAACATGGCGTTCTCCTGTTCAGCTGAGGGCGGCCGAAGGCGCCAGCAGCACGGGGATGGATTTGAAGGTCGGCGTGCGCGAGCCTTCGCCAACGCTGTCGAGCGGCACCAGCGGATTGGTTTCCGGGTAGTAGGCGCCGATGCAGCCGCGCGGAATGTCGTACTCGACCAGCAGGAAGCGGTCGGCGCGGCGTTCGATGCCGTCATGCCACACGCCGATCAGGTCGACCCAGTCGCCGGCCGCAAAGCCCAGCATGGCCAGGTCGTCCTTGTTGATGAAGACGACCCGGCGCTGGCCGAACACGCCGCGGTAGCGGTCGTCCATGGCGTAGATCGTCGTGTTGTACTGGTCGTGCGAACGCGTGGTCATCAGCACCATCAGACGCTCGCCATATTGCTGGCGCGCGCGGTGGATCGGTGTGTCGAGTTCGATGGCGTTGACGAGGAATTGCGCCTTGCCGCTTTCCGTCTTCCACACGCGTTCGCGCGAGGCGATTTCCAAGTGGAAACCGCCCGGCTTGGCCACGCGCAAGTTGTAGTCGAAAAAGTCGTCGAACACTTGTTCGATGGAATCGCGCAGCAACGCATAGTTGCCGGAAAAGCGCAGCCAGTCGATCTTTTCGCTGCCGAGGGTCGCCTGCGCCATGCCGGCCACGATGGCGATTTCCGAGCGCAAATTGGGCGAGGCGGGCTGGTTCATGCCGAACGAGATGTGCACCATGCTCATCGAATCTTCCACCGTCACGCCTTGCGCCACGCCTTGCTGCACGTCGATCTCCGTGCGCCCCAGGGTGGGCAGGATCAGCGCATCCTTGCCGTGCACCAGATGGCTGCGGTTGAGCTTGGTGGCGATATGCACGGTCAGGTCGCACGAACGCAGCGCGTCCCACGTGCGCGGCGTGTCCGGCGTGGCCATCGAGAAATTGCCGCCGAGCGCGACGAACACTTTCACCTTCTTCTCCAGCATCGCTGCGATGGTGCCGACGGCATCGTAGCCGTGGTGGCGCGGCGGCTCGAAGTTGAAGACCAGGCCCAGGCGGTCGAGGAATTCCTTGGTCGGCTGTTCCTCGATGCCCATGGTGCGGTCGCCCTGCACGTTCGAGTGGCCGCGCACGGGGCACAGGCCCGCGCCGCGCTTGCCGATATTGCCACGCATCATCATCAAGTTCGACAGGATTTGCACGGTGGCCAGCGAATTCTTGTGCTGCGTCACGCCCATGCCCCAGGTGGCGATGACGGCCTTGCCCTTCACATAGATCTGCGTCAATTCTTCGATCTTGTCGCGCGCCACGCCCGATTCGGCCAGCAGCAAGTCCCAGCTTTCCGCGCGCAGGTCGGCCGCGAAGGCGTCGAAGCCCGTCGTGTGTTCGGCGATGAAATCGCAGTCGAGCACGCGCTCCTGGCCGTGGGCGATGGCCTCGTCATCGAGTTCGACGACGCGCTTGGCCATGGCCTTGATCAGTGCGAAGTCGCCGCCCAATGTCGGGCAGATGAACAGCGAGCAGATGTTCGTGCTGCCGCCCGTCAGCATTTCCAGCGGATGCTGCGGGCTGGTGAAGCGCTCCAGGCCCCGTTCGTGCAATGGGTTGATGGAAACGATGGTGGCGCCGCGGCGCGACGCTTCGCGCAATTCGCCCAGCATGCGCGGGTGGTTGGTAGCCGGATTCTGGCCGAACAGCAACAGGGTGTCCGCGTGCTCGAAGTCGTCGAGCAGCACCGTGCCCTTGCCGATGCCGACCGTTTCCGGCAAGCCACGGCTCGTTGCTTCGTGGCACAGGTTGGAGCAATCGGGAAAATTGTTGGTGCCGTAGGCGCGCACGAACAGTTGATACAGGAAGGCCGCTTCGTTGCTGGCGCGGCCCGACGTGTAGAAGGCGGCCTGGTTCGGGTCGTCCAGCGCATGCAGGTGGTGCGCCACGAGGGCGAATGCGTCGTCCCAGGCAATGGCCTGGTATTTGTCGCTGGCGGCGTCGTACACCATGGGGTCCGTCAGGCGGCCATGTTGTTCCAGATCATAGTCCGACTGTTCCATCAATGCGGTGACCGTGTGCTCTTCGAAAAATTCCGGGCGCACGCGCTTGCTCGTCGATTCGGCGGCCACGGCCTTGACGCCGTTTTCGCAGAATTCAAACGTCGACGCGTGTTCGCGGTCGGGCCAGGCGCAGCCGGGGCAGTCGAAACCGTCGGGCTGGTTTTGCTCGAACAGGGAGCGGTAATTGCCCGCGCTGACTTTTTCCTTGAACAGATTGATGGCCACATACTTGAGGGCACCCCAACCGGCCGCGGCATGGGTGTAGGGCGCGATGCGCGCGTCGGACTTTGGCTTGCTCATGATGACTCTCCTGGTGATGTGCGATGGGACAATCACATGGTAGGGGCGGCGGACTGCCCCTTAGGCGCACAGTTCCGGGTAAAAAAACAGAGTACAGATGGCAAGACGACGATGCCGGTCGCGCCGGCGCCGGCCGTGATCTATGATGTGGACAAGGAGAAAAGAACATGCAAAAGGAAGAAGGAATCGATGCGGCGCTGATCGCGCTGCTGGCGCTGCTGTGGGAAGCGCGCCAGGAGGCGCCGGTGAGACCATGGTCGCTGGCCAAGCTGGCCAAGCGGGCAGGAGTACAGATGAGCACTTTGCTGCGCCAGCTCAATGCGCTGTCCAGCGCGGGACTGGTGCTGGTGACCACGGCGGAGAGCGGCGGCGGCAGCGCGCTACTCAGCGCGGCGGGCGCGGAACTGTGCGCCAGCGTCTTTACTGCACCGCCAGCGGAATAGATCGCGTCTGTACTCTATCGGCTGGCGCCGGACTGTACCTCTTTGCCTGCTCCCATTCGTCCTATGCTGGACACAGACGAATGCACATCAAGGGGGAAGCACAATGAACACCATCATGTATCCGCAGCCAGCGCTCTGGCAGCCAGACTATAGTGAGCCATGCGTGGACATGCTGGGCCGCCCCCTGACGGACTTGCGCATTTCCGTCATCGACCAGTGCAATTTCCGCTGCACCTATTGCATGCCGGCCGAACTGTACCCCAGCGATTACCCGTTTCTTCCCTCCAGCGAGCGCCTGTCCTTCGCGCAGATCGAAACGATGGCGCGCGCCTTCGTGCGCCTCGGCGTCGATAAAATCCGCATCACGGGCGGCGAGCCGCTGCTGCGCAAGAACCTCGAACGGCTGATCGAGATGCTGGCGCGCCTCACTACGCCGGACGGGCGCGCCGTGAGCATTGCGCTGACGACGAATGGCAGCTTGCTGGCGGCCAAGGCGCGCTCGCTGAAGGATGCGGGCCTGGAGCGGGTCACCGTCAGCCTCGACAGTCTTGACAACGGTATTTTCCAGCGCATGAATGGCGTCGACTTTCCCGTCGAGAAAGTGCTGCACGGGATTGAGGTAGCGCAAGCCGTGGGCTTGAACCCCGTGAAGGTCAACATGGTGGTGCAGAAAGGTGTCAACGACAGCCAGATCGTGCCGCTGGCGCGCCACTTCCGCCACACGGGCGTGATCCTGCGCCTGATCGAATTCATGGACGTGGGCGGCATCGGCGCCTGGTCACGCACGCACGTCGTCACGTCCGAGGCGGCGCGCGCGCTGATCGCCGCCGAATTTCCCCTCGTGTCGCTGGGCGAAGGCAAGCCTGTCTCGCACGAAACGGCCAGCCGCTACCGCTATCTCGATGGCGGCGGCGAAGTGGGCTTCATTTCCAGCGTGTCGCAACCGTTCTGCGGCGACTGCAGCCGCGTGCGCGTGTCGTCGGACGGCAAGTTGTTTACCTGCCTGTTTGCCCACGACGGCCTCGACCTGCGGCCCCAGCTTGACTCCGAGCAAGGCCTGGAAGCCCTGCTGCGCCAGCACTGGCAGCGACGTGGCGACCGCTACTCGGAAGTGCGCGGCGCACTGGCCCAGCTTGGCGGGCGCAAGCAGTATCCCACCGTGCGCATGTCGCTGGTGGGCGGGTGACGGGACTGCGTAAAATGCCTACAGGAATTCGGTGATCAGTTTACCGAGCAGGATGATTGCCTGTTCCACACCCACGCTCCACGGATAACTGTAGTTGAGGCGGATGCAATGCTTGTAGGCCTGGCTGACGGAAAACATGCGGCCCGGACCCACCGTGATCTTGCATTCCAGCGCGCGCCGGTACAACTGCATGGAATCTATATTGCCGGGCAGCTCCACCCACAGCACGTAGCCGCCCTGCGGGTGCGAGATTTTCGTGCCGGCAGGAAAGAAGCGCAGCACGGCGGCCGCCATGATGCGCGCTTGCTGGGCATACGCCTTGCGGGTGCGGCGCAGATGCTGTTCGTAGCCGTCGTTTTGCAGGTATTCGGCGATGGCCAGCTGCGGAAACGAGGACGTGGCCAGGGTATTGAGGAATTTGAGCTCTTCCACCTTGCCCCGGTAGCGTCCGGCCAGGGCCCAGCCCACGCGCTGCGCCGAACTGAGGCTCTTGGAAAACGAGGAGCAGTGCAGCACCAGGCCCTTGCGGTCGTACGATTTGAGCGAGGACGGATGGGTATCGCCGTAATACAGTTCGTTGTAGACGCCGTTTTCGATGGCGGGCACGTCGTGCTGCTCCAGCAGCTGGACCAGGGCACGCTTGCGCTGGTCGGACATCTGAAAGCCCAGCGGATTCTGGAAGTTCGGCATCACCATGACGGCGGCGATGGGCTGGCGGGCCATGATGTCGGCCAGCGCCTCGATGCTGATGCCGTCGTACGGATCGGTGGACACTTCCACCACCTTCATGCCCAGCCGTTCGACGGCCATCAGCATGGCATAGAAGGTGGGCGACTCGACGGCGATGGTGTCGCCCGGCTTGGCCACGGCTTGCAGGCACAGGTTGATGGCTTCCGTGGCGCCCACGGTGACGATGATTTCGTCGGGATCGACGGCCAGGCCGTTCTCCATGTAGCGGCGGGCGATTTCGCGGATCAGCTGCGGGTTGCCCGGCGGCAGGTCGTCCGTCATGTTCCACACGCGGTTGCGGCGCGCCACGGCGCCCGCATACTGGTTGATGCGTTCCCAGGGAAACAGCGAAGGGTCGGGGTAGGGCGAGCCCAGCGGGATGGCGTCGTGCAAGCCGATCGAGCGCAGGGTCGACAGCACCAGGCGGCTGACGTGCACTTCCGCCGGCACGGGGCTGGGATGCGACGCCTGCATGCACATGGCGGGCGCGGCCGTGTCGCTGGCGCGCGGGCGCACGAAGTAGCCGGACTGGGGCCGGCTTTCTATCACGCCCATGCTTTCCAGCTTGACGTAGGCGCGCAGCACCGTGGTGATGCTCAGCTTGTGCTGCTGGCTGGTCTGGCGCACGGAGGGAATGCGTTCGCCTGGCAAGAGCACGCCCTTGGCCACCAGTTGCTCGATGTCGCTGACGAGCTTTTCATACAATTTCATGCAATGGTATCCATTCTTTGATTCTTGCTCTACGTCATTGCATTATCTTCCAATTCATGAGCGAGGTATGCTTGCAATGAGCGCATGTTGTCGAAATGAAACTGTCATCCCATACTTCTGGTTTACCATCCACATAGAAAACGAAAAAAGGAATATTGGTCATGGCAATTCCACAAAGCATGCTGTCTGTCGTCGCGCGCGACGAAGTGCATTTGCAGTTCAATGTGAAGGCCGGCGTTGAACCGGAGCAGCTGTTCAGGGTGCTGGGCAAGCTGTGGGAGTCCGAGGTCACGGGCATTCTGGATCCCACCCTGAATCGCCACCATCAGTTGACGGGCGGCACGGCCAACGTGGTACTGGGATTCAAGCCCGAGCTGTGGCGCGCCGCTTGCCCGGGTTGCGTGCCGGACAATATGGCGTCGTTCGGGCAAGACCTGGTGGGCGCCAACGGCAAGACGGCGCCGGCCACCCAGCACGATTTCTGGGTCTGGATCACGCAGTCGAACGCGGCCACCCTGTACGACAGCATGCGCACGACGCTCACTTTGCTGAGTCCTTTCGCCGAGCTGGCCAGCGAGCAGGTGTGTTTTCCGTATCACAATAACGTGACGTTTGACGGCTTTGCCGACGGCGTCGCCAACCCGAATCCGTTTCGCGCCAACGGCGTGGCCATCATTCCGGACGGTGAAGCGGGCGCGGGCGGCTCCACCGTGCTGCTGCAAAAATGGCGTATGGATGTGGAACGCCTGCGCGCCTTGCCCGTGCACGCGGCGGAGCAGGTGTGGGGCCGCACCAAGGCCGGCAGCCATGAATTGTCGCCGCTGCCCGTCGATTCCCATGTGGGCCGTAACCAGTTCATCCGCGATGGCGAGGAAGTCGATATCGTGCGCCGCAATGCCAATTACGCCAATGCCGGCGAGGCGGGGGTCATGTTTGTCGGTTTCTGCAAGGACATCACGGTGACCATGGGCATGCTGCGGCAAATGTACGGCGTAGGCTATGATGGCGTCACCCAGACGGACCGGCTGCTGGATTTTTCCACGGCGCTGTCGTCGGCGATCTATTTTGTGCCCAGCATCGATGCCTTGCTGGCCGTGGGTATTTCGCCGGCGGATCCCGGCTGAGGGCCGTCCCGGCGGTCCCTATTTTTACTTTAAAGGAGTTTTCCATGCGTATTCGTCCCGCCACATTGCTGTCCGCCCTGATCTTCGGCAGCGTCGTCTTCAGCGCTTCCGCTTCCGCCGTCGGCCTGGGTTTCCTGGCCGATACGCCCATGGCTTACCTGAACAAGAACGACAAGCCCGTCTTCGTGAAGGCCGTCACCGACGTGCTCAATGACAAGAAGGATGGCGAAACCGTGCAATGGAGCAATGAAGGCTTGCGCAATTCCGTGCGCATCGCCGCCGAGATCACGGCCAGCGACACGGAAAAGACGGATGCGCAAACATGCCGCAAGGTGCAGGTTGCCTTGAACGCCAAGGGCCAGGAACAGACCCTCAAGCTGAAGGTCTGCAAGGCCGGCACGGCCGCGTGGAAAGTGGCGAAGAGCTGATTGCCCGTGCATTTCCCTTGCCGGTTCTGCACCGGCAAGGTGCGACTTTCTCATAAGTAAGTGTTGCAGCGGTTAGAATCACGCTTTACCCTCACTTTTCTCACCTGCATGCAGCAAAGTCGCCTCCTGTTTTTCCGCCTGGCCGGCCAGTTTCGCCGCTATGGCGCCATCGTTGCCGCCACCTTGCTGGCCGTGGGCGTGGCGTCCGCCACCGATGTGTTGTTAATCCGCCAGTTGCAAAACGTCGTCGACGCCATGCGCGCGACGGCCAGCACGCAGGTCGCGCCCGTGTCCGGCGTGATGGGCATGTTGCAGGGCTGGGTCGACCGTTTCTTGCCGGCACAGGCGGGGCAGGTGGACCTGTGGGTGATTCCCGCCACTATCCTGGGCCTGGCCGTGCTGCGCATGGTGTCGAGCTTTGCCGGCGATTATGGTTCCGTCTGGCTATCGAGCCGGGTACAGGCCGACCTGCGCGAAAAGATGTTCGCCACCATCATGCGGCTGCCCAGCCGCTTTTTCGATACCACCACCACCAGCTTGACGCAGTCGCGCGTGGCCTTCGACGCCAGCCAGGTGTCGCAGGCGGGCTTGAACGTGCTCAACGTGATGGTGCGCGATTCCGTCGCCACCGTCGGCTACTTGATTTTATTGTTCAGCATCGACGTGAAACTGGCCCTGTTCTGCATGGCCTCGATGCCCATCGTCGCCATCGTCGTGACCCTGGCGGGACGCCGCATGCGCCACCTGAGCAAGAGTTCGCAGCAAGCCGTGGGCGAGCTGACGTCCGTGCTGGACGAAAGCATAGCCGGCCAGCGCGTCGTGAAAATCTTTGGCGGCCAGGATTATGAACAGGCGCGCTTCGTCGACGTGGTCAAGCGCAACCGCCAGCTGGCCGTCAAGCACGCGGCTACCTCGGCCATGAATTCCGGCTTCATCATGATGCTCGTCGGCATTACCCTGTCATCCGTGATTTACTTCGCCATGCTGCGCGCGCAAAGCGGCGCCATCACGCCGGGCGCCTTCGTCGCGTTCATGGGCGCGCTGATGGCCATGCAGTCGCCGATCAAGAATTTGACGAAGATCAATGAGCCGCTGCAGCGGGGTCTGGCTGCGGCCGAGTCCGTTTTTGGTTTGATCGACACGCCGCTGGAACCGGACCCGGGCACAGTGGCCCCGGCCGCGGTGCAGGGTAATTTGTCCTTGCAGAACGTGCATTTCCGCTACAACAGCGACGATCCCGATGCACCCACGGCCTTGAGCGATATCACGCTCGATATCCGCGCCGGTGAGACTGTGGCTCTGGTGGGCGGTTCCGGCGGCGGCAAGACAACCTTGCTGGGCTTGCTGCCGCGCTTCTATGACGTCAGCGGCGGCCAGATCCTGCTCGACGGCGTCGACGTGCGCGACTACGCCTTGCTGGCCCTGCGGCGCCAGTTTGCCCTCGTCAGCCAGGATGTGATCCTGTTCAACGACACGATGGCGGCGAATATCGCGTATGGCGACCCGGCCCCGGACCAGGACCGCATCGAAGCATCGGCGCGTGCCGCGTATGCCCACGACTTCATCATGCAGTTGCCGCAAGGCTACGACACCCAGGCGGGGCAGAACGGTTCGCGCCTGTCGGGCGGACAACGCCAGCGCCTGGCCATCGCCCGCGCCCTGTACAAGGATGCGCCGATTTTGCTGCTCGACGAAGCGACCAGCGCGCTGGACACGGAGTCGGAGCGCTCCGTGCAGGCCGCGCTGGAAGTGCTGATGCGCAACCGCACCACCATCGTCATCGCCCACAGGCTGTCGACCATCGAAAGCGCCGACCGCATCGTCGTCATGCAGGGCGGGCGCCTGGTGGAATCGGGCAGCCATGCGGACTTGCTGCAGCAGGGCGGCGCGTATGCGCGCCTGCATGCGAGCCAGTTGTCGCCCGTCAAGGATGCCCTGGGCTGACGCCTGGCCCATCCTGCGCCTGCCCATGCGCCAGGCCGGAGCCGGACCAGCAGGTCCGTCCCGGCCTTTTTTCATGGGGCGGCAATCGTGCCTGCGGCGACCGGCGCTTGCCTTTATGATGGCAGCCGCAAAGCAACATGAACAATGGAGCAACATGAAGAATCAACAGACAATGCGCTGGCTGCTGGCCGCCGCGCTGGGTATGAGTACGGCCTTGCCGCTGGCGGCACAGGAAGATACGCCGGCAACGGCTTCCCATCACGCGCAAGAAGAGGACAGGACCATGTATCTGGATGAAAATTTCATGCCGAGCAACCAGCGCCGCGCCGTGTATGCGCTGCGCACGCCGCCCGTGCGCGACGAGGTGCTGGGCGCCTGGCATGTGCGGCTTGAATTTCCCGACACGCCGGGCGTGCTCGCCTTTGAAACCTATGCCACGGACCTGGACCTGAGCCAGGTCAGATTTGTGCGTTTTCGCAAGTATTACTACGAGAATGGCCAGCTGCTGCGCGAAACCTATTTCAATGCCCAGGGCGAGGAGCTGCTCGGCGGCAGTGTGTACTTCGAGAATGGCCAGGTCCAGCAGCGGGTGATCGCCTTGCCGAACGGGCGCGACAGCATATCGGAAAGGTATCACCAGAATGGCCAGCTGATGAGCCGCACGCTGTATCACGGCGACGAGATGGCCGATGGTGAGCAAGTGTCGTATGGCGCGAACGGGGCCGTCAGCAACCGCTCGTATCGACGCCATGGCCAGATGGATGGTGTGGAGGAATCGTTTTATGCCGATGGCAAGCTGTTCCGGAAGGGGCGGTACGTCGATGGCCAGCGCGAGGGCGAGTTCGTCATGTACGCGCAGGATGGCAAGGTGCTGGCCCGGACCGTCTGGGTGCACGGCCAACCCGACGGCTGGTCGTTTGAAAGCCATGGCAATGGCGTCGTGTCGAACAAGACGCTGTACCAGAAGGGTGCCGTGCTCAGCTTGCAAACGTGGGCCCCGAATGGCCGGCCCGTGTTTGCCTGGCAGAAAGACGCGCAGGGGCGCGACCACGGCGACACGACGGATTGGCATGCCAACGGCGCGCGCGCCAGCGTGACCCCGTTTGTCGAAGGCCAGCGCCACGGCTTGCTGCAGACGTGGTACGACGACGGCAGCCTGCGCCAGATCGTGCCGTACGAACACGGCAAGAAGCACGGCATCGAGCGCCACTGGGACAAGGCCGGCAAGCTGGTGCTGGAGCAGGCGTGGCAAGCCGGAGAGCCAGTTTCCATGCGCTAGGAGTCGTCCGCCTTTGCAGGTATCATGCAGGGATTCCGGCCCGCCAGCAGGCGTGAAGCCGGCGGGATAACTGGAGGCAATGGTGGTGGAAGCGGAAGTATCGGCGATGGCCAGGGCGCAAGGCATGGCCTTGCAAAACATGCGCGTCGTGATGCGCGCGGCGCAGCGCCACTCGGCGCAGATCGAGAAGCAATGCGGCGTATCGGGCGCGCAATTGTGGGTGATGCAGGAATTGCTGGAGCGGCCGGGCCTGCGCATGGGCGAGCTGGCCAGCAAGATGTCGATCCACCAGACGACGGCCAGCAACCTGGTCGAGGCGCTGGTCAAGAAAACCTATGTGCGCAAGGCGCGCGACCAGCCCGACCAGCGCGTGGTGACCCTGACCCTGACGGCGGAAGGGCAGGCAGTGATCGCCGGCGCGCCGCAGCCGGCGCGCGGCTTGCTGCCCAGCGCGCTGAGCCAGCTCGATGCAGACAGCCTGGCGCACCTGAACCAGGGCTTGAGCGCCTTGCTGGCCGTCGTCGCTCCCGATGACAGGCAGGCGGGCATGCAACCATTTCCGTTCACCATGTAATCACTGGCAAGCGTGCGGCTGGACCGCCGCGCTTGCCATTATCATCGGCGCTGTCGCACCGTTGATGAAAGCACGCATTGAAGATATTCACATCCGTTTTGCTGGCCACCGTCCTGGCCGGTTCTTCCACCATTTGCATGGCCAATGAGTTGGTCATCCCGGCTTTGCCTTCCGGGCAATCGCCGGCCTCCCTCTATTTCGACGCGGATTACCAGCCCGCTGCGCCCGCTGCGGCCATGTACGAGCAGCGCGCACCGTTGCGCCACGATGCAGCCCGCCAGGCCTGGCATTGGCAGCTGCATTTCGCGCAGCCGCCAGGCAGGCTGCACATGGATGCCTGGCTGCGCAGCACGGACCTGGCGTCGCCCGGTTACGTCTACCAGCGCAGCGTGTATTTCGCCGATGGCCAGCTGGGCTTGCTGGAAGAGCGCAATGGGGAGGGAGACTTCGATGGCGTGACCGTCGCGTACTATGCGGACGGCACGGTGAAAAGCCGCAAGGCTTACCGCGCAGGCGAGTACGAAGGCTTGCATAGCCACTATCATGCGAATGGCCAGCTGAGGCATGCATTGCTGTATCACGCGGGCCAGCCCGCCGATGGCGAATTCCTGAGCTTTGACGAGCATGGCCAGGTCAGCAACCGCGCGCATTTCGTCGATGGCGTGCTGACCGGTGAAGTGACGGCGTTTCATCCGGATGGCAGGCTGGCCGAGCGGGGACCGTATCTGGACGGCCAGCGCAACGGCCTGCACCAGGCCTGGTGGCCGGACGGCCGTGAAATGTCGCGCCTCAATTTCCTGCATGGCAAGCCGCAGGGCTGGTCGCTGCTGTATTTCGCGAATGGCCAGCTGGACCAGAAAAACCTGTTCGAGGATGGCGTCATGCTGAGCACGCAAAGCTGGCGCGACGATGGCACGCCGCTGCGCCAGCGCCAGCAGGATGAGCAGGGCCGCGCGCAGGGCGAGGACAGGCAATGGCATGCGAACGGCAAGCTTGCCCGGCTCGCTTCCTACCATGATGACGTGCCGCATGGCGCCTGGCGGGAGTGGCATGCGGACGGCTCGCCCCGCCATGCCGTGGATTACGTGCACGGGCGCAAGCAGGGCCTGGAACGGGCCTGGGCCGGCGACGGCACGCGCACCATCTGCGAGTGGCAGGATGGCCGCTTGCTGCGTGCCTGCCGCAATTTCTAGCTTGTTGCCGCTGGCAAGCGTTGCAATTGCAGCTGCGCCAGCGCTCCGTACAGCGGTTCGCTGAGTACGCGCGAGACGGTGCTGGCGACGACGGCGCAGGCCATCAGGCTCAGCACCATGCCGTGACCATCGACCATTTCCATGACAATGATGAAGGCTGTCAGCGGCGCCTGCGTGGCGGCGGCCAGGAAGCCCACCATGCCCAGCGCGATCAGGGCCGGCGCGTGCGGGTAGTGCAGCAGCACGGCGATATCGTGGCCAATGCCGGCGCCGATGGCCAGGGACGGCGCGAAGATGCCGGCAGGCACGCCCGACCAGACGGTCAGCCACGTCGCCACATACTTGAAGGCAACAAAGGCGGGGGAGGCGTCACTGGCGCCTTCCAGCATGGCGCGCGTGGCCACGGTGCCGCTGCCGAACGTGGCGCCGTGGCTGGCGATGCCGATGGCCGCCACCAGCACGCCGCAGACGGCGGCGAACAGCACGGGCCGGCCCTTTCTCCACGCAGACAATTTTCCCAGTGGATTGCCCCGGGCGGAGGCCAGCAGCAGCCGGGCGAACAGGCCGCCCGCCACGCCCGCGACCAGGGTCACGAGCAAGCCCGGCAAGGCCAGCGCCAGGCCGATGGGGCCGGGGTGGATGATGCCGAAATGGGTGGCGTTGCCGTGGATCGACACGGCCATCATGCCGGCCAGCACGATGCCGGCGACGATCAGGCCGCTGTTGCGCTGTTCCGGCGAGCGCGACAGTTCCTCGATGGCAAACATGACGCCGGCCAGCGGCGTGTTGAAGGCGGCCGCGATGCCGGCCGCGCCACCGGCCACCAGCAGGGAATGGGCGCTCACCTGCGAGTGGCGGGGCAGCCAGCGGCGCGCGGCCAGCATCACGCCGGCGGCGATCTGCACGGACGGCCCTTCGCGCCCCAGGGACAATCCCCCCAGCAAGCCGCCGGCCGTCAGGCAGATTTTCGCGGCACTGAGTTTCAACGAGACAAACAAGGAGCGCTGTTCCGGCGCCACGGCAGGGTCCAGGGTCGCCATCACCTGCGGGATGCCGGAACCGGCCGCGCCCATCGCGTAGCGGCGCGTCAGCCAGACCAGCAGGGCGGCGCAGGCCGGCGTCCACAGCAGGGCGAACCACCAGGCCTTGCCGTTAAAGAACAGAAACAAGTCCAGCGCTTCTTCCGCCAGCCACGTAAAGCCCACGACGACGAGGCCCGCGATGGCGGCCATGCCGACAACGACGGCGCGCGACCACCATAGGCGCGGGTTGGCAAATTCATGCTTGAAGGCAGAGGGAATATCGTGCAAGTGCTTCATTGCGGCAAGTCCAGGAAGGGGCGCGCAGGGCGTCGGGGTGACTTGCCATTATATAGATGTATTTGTTCAAATGTATTTCCTGTGCCTTATTTGTGGGCAAGAGGCGACAACAGCTTCGCCTCGGCCAGGAAATCGACGAGGACCCGTACTTTCGGCGCCAGGTGCGGTCCGGACGGCCACAGCAGCCAGCAGCTGTGGGCTGGATGGCCGGCGATCGCGTAGTCCCTCAGCACTTCGACCAGGCTGCCGTCATCGATGGCGCTGCGCACATGAAAGTCGGGCAGCCAGGCGATGCCCAGGCCTTGTCGGGCGAAGTGCAGGCGTGCTTCCACGTTGTTGCACACCATCGACAAAGGCAAGTCCGGTAGCGGCGCTTCGGCTTCCTGGTGCAGTTGCCATTGTTCGACCTTGCCGCTGTGGCGGAAGCGGTAGTGCAGGCAGGTATGGTGTTGCAGATCAAGAGGACGGCTGGGCGTGCCGTGGCGCGCCAGATAGGCGGGCGAGGCCACGAGGCAGGAGCGGAACTGCCCCAGCTTGCGCGCGGCCAGGCGCGAATCGCGGGGCTTACCGATGCGGATGACGACGTCGGCCAGCGCATCGGAAAAATCCAGCTCGAGGGCGATGGCAGGGTGCCGTTGGGAAAATTCGGCCAACATGATCGAGCAACACCGGATTTTGCAGCGGGTGGCGCGGTTGCTGGATGAGGGCGCGCTGCGCCATACGCTGCAGCAGCGTTTGTCGCCGATGGATGCGGCCACCGTGTTGCGCGCGCATGCGCTGCTGGAGCGGGGCGGGCAGCCGGGCAAGATCGTCGTCAGCGATTGAACCGGCTTACACGAATAGCTCGTGCCGCGCGCTCTGGCTGATGGCGATGGTGGCCGGGTGGCTCAGGCGCCGTTCCGTGGTGATCGCGTAGACTTGCTCGACGAGGCTGTCGACCCGGCCCAGCGCCACCACGGCGTACTGTTCGCAGACCTGGGGCGCGATCACGGTGGGCGCAAAGAACAGGCCGGCGCCGGACTGGCCGAAGGCCTTCATCATGGCGCTGTCGTCGAACTCGCCGACGATGCGCGGGTGCAGGTTGTTGTCGCCCAGCCACTGCAGCAAGCGTCCGTAAATGGCGAAGTCTTCTCCGGGCAGCAGCAGCGGCGCGCCATCGAGGCATTGCGGGAAGCTCCCCGTCAGGGTGGCGGCCAGCGCTGGCGTGCCGAACAGGGTCATGCCGCTTTCGCCCAGCAAATGGTTAAAGCCGCGCACGCTCAAGTGGGCCGGCATGGGACGGTCCGCCATGATCAGGTCGAGCCGGTGCACGGCCAGGTCCGCCAGCAGGCTGGCCAGCCGGCCTTCGCGGCAAATGATGCGCAACGGTTCGGCCAGTCCCAGCGCCGGCGCGACGAGGCGGCAGGCGATCAGTTTTGAGACGGAATCGGCGCAGCCGACGCGGAAGGTCGTCGTCGTGGTGCGCGACTGGTCGCGCACGATTTCCAGCAATTCATCGCCCGTGCTGAAGATGCTTTCGGCATGGCTGAGGATGCGCCGGCCCGTGTCCGTCAATTCCAGCTGGCGCCCGCTGCGGCGGAACAGTTCCACGCCCAGGGTGTCGGCAAACTCGCTGAGCTGGCCGGAAATCGATTGCGGCGTCAGGTGCAGCTGCTCGGCCGCGCGGGCGATGCTGCCCGTCTTGGCCACCATCCAGAAATAGCGCAAGTGCTTGAAGTTGAGTGTCGACATGGTATTTCCCGGTAGATTAATGCATCGAGTTTTTCGATGTATTCTTAAATTATATTCGATTTGTTCGATGTTTATATTCGGACTATGATGGCTGCTCAATTCATGCAAGGAGAGTGCCATGGACTTCAGGATACAAACAGAGCATTGCGGAGGCCGCCGATGAACGGCCTGGAAAGTATTGCAACGGCCCCCATGTGGGCCGGCTTCATCGCCTTTGTCCTGGTGATGCTGGCGCTGGACTTGTTCGTCTTTGGCGGCAACAAGGCGCACAAGGTCAGTGTCAAGGAAGCGGCGACATGGTCGCTCGTGTGGGTCAGCCTGGCCCTGCTGTTCAACGGCGGACTGTGGTGGTATCTGAACGGCACGGCCGGTCCCGAGATCGCCAACCAGAAGGCGCTGGAATTTTTCTCCGGCTACCTGATCGAGAAAGCGCTGTCGGTCGATAACGTGTTCGTCTTCCTGCTGATCTTCAGCGCCTTCCAGGTGCCGATCCAGTACCAGCGCCGCGTGCTGATCTATGGCGTGCTGGGCGCGATCGTCATGCGCGCCGTGATGATCATGGCTGGTGCATGGGTGGTGAGCGAGTTCAGCTGGGTGCTGTACCTGTTCGGCGCCTTCCTGTTGATTACAGGCATGCGCATGCTGGTGGCGGCCGATGCGGAACCGGACGTGGCGAACAACCCGGTGCTGCGCTTTGCCCGCCGCCACTTGCGGGTGGCCGATGGCGACCACGGCGAGCGTTTCTTCGTGGCAAAGGGTGGCTTGCGTTATGTCACGCCGCTGTTCCTGGTGCTGATCCTGATCGAGGTGACGGACCTGGTATTCGCGGTTGACTCGATTCCGGCGATCTTCGCCATCACGACGGACCCGTTCATCGTCTTCACGTCGAACCTGTTCGCCATCATGGGATTGCGGGCCCTGTACTTCCTGCTGGTGGACGTGGCTGACCGCTTCCATATGCTCAAGTACGGCCTGGCGATGGTGCTGGTGTTCATCGGCGCAAAGATGCTGATCATGCCGTGGTACCACGTGCCGGTGGAAGCATCGTTGCTGGTGGTGGCAGTCCTGATCGTGTCGAGCTGCGTGGCCAGCGTGTTCATCACCCGCAGCGACAAGAAGTAAACAGCGAATTTAACAACGATATGGCGCGCCCCGCGTGGCGGTGGCGCGCTTTTTAACCTCACAATGGAAAAGAGATTATGCGTACGTATGAAGTAAACAGTCCCCAGGCAGCGGGACGTATCCTGGCCCTGATGATGGTGGTCGACGGCAACCTGGCCAGCGCCGAGCTGCAAGCCATGCACCGCAGCAAGATCCTCGAGCATATCGACCTGGCGCCGGCCGCCTTCCAGCAACTGCTGCAAGACTTGTGCGACGACATGCTGACGTCGACCGTGCATGGCGCCGTGCAGCTGGCCAATGGCGTGATCGACAGCCTGCTCGATGAAATCGATGACCCGGACTTGCGCCGCAAGCTGTTGCAAGCCATGTGGAAGATCGCCGATGCGGACGATTGGCTGGCCGATGGCGAAGCCGTCTTGCTGGCCCGCGCCAGCGCGGCATGGTCGGCGGAAACGAACTTCCGCGCGCATGCCGCGTGATGCACATCAAGCCGTCTTGTGTCCCATCGCAATGACGGCGGCGCCGGCCAGGGCCAGGCCCACGCCGGCGATGTCCGTCCAGGCCGGCGTGACGCCGTCCACCAGCCACAGCCATCCCAGCGCCGTGGCGATATAGATGGCGCCATACGTGGCATACACCCTGCCGCTGGCGGCCGGGTGCAAGGTCAGCAGCCAGACGAAGATCAAGAGGCTGACGGCGGCCGGCAACAGCAGCCAGGCGCTGCCCTTGTTGCTCAGCCATAGCATGGGCAGGTAGCAGCCCAGCAGTTCGGCCACGGCCGTGACGGTAAACAGCCCGAAGGTGCGGGCCAGTCCAGTCCATTCAATTGCATCGTTCATTGCATTCCTGTTTTTACCGTCAAGCAGCCATTGTAGCTGCCAGGCTGCCGGCCCTGCTATGATCGGGACCGGATCCCGGAGGAAACAAAATGACGACCACCCCAGTGCCACGCGCCTTGCTGCAAGCCATGTTCCAGGCCGCCATCGAAGCGGCCCAGCCATCGCACTGCATACCGCCCCATCTGCCGCCCGCGCCCAAGGGGCGGCTGATCGTCATCGGCGCCGGCAAGGCGTCGGCCGCCATGGCGCAAGCCGTGGAACAGCACTGGCCGGGGCCGCTGTCGGGCCTCGTCGTCACGCGCTATGGCTATGCCGTGCCGTGCGAGCGCATCGAGATCGTCGAAGCGTCGCACCCCGTGCCGGATGCGCCCGGCATGGACGCGGCGCGGCGCATGCTCGCGCTGGTCGCCAATTTGCAGCTTGATGACACGGTGCTGTGCCTGATCTCGGGCGGCGGCTCGTCCCTGCTGGCCTTGCCTTTGGATGGCATCAGCCTGGAAGACAAGCAGGCGCTGAACCGCGCGCTGCTGTCCTCGGGTGCCACCATCGGCGAAATGAATTGCGTGCGCCGCCATTTGTCCGCCATCAAGGGAGGGCGGCTGGCGGCCGCCTGCCATCCGGCCCAAGTCGTCACCCTAGCCATTTCCGACGTGCCTGGCGACAAGCTGGGCGACATCGCTTCCGGCCCCACGGTGGGCGACGCCACCACGTGCGAGGACGCGCTGGCCATCGTGCGCCGCTATGGCATGGACTTGCCGGAAAGCATACGCAAAACGCTGGAAAGCGGGCGCGGCGAATCCGTGAAACCCGACGATCCCCGTCTGGCGCGCACGCACACCACCCTGATCGCCACGCCGCAGATGGCGCTCGAAGCGGCAGCCGCCGTGGCGCGCGCGGCCGGCGTCACGCCGTATATATTGGGCGACAGCCTGGAAGGCGAGGCGCGCGACGTGGGCAAGGTGATGGCCGGCATCGCGCTGCAAACGGCCGCACGGGGCCAGCCGTTTCCCGCCCCGTGCGTGCTGCTGTCGGGCGGCGAAACGACCGTCACCGTGCGCGGCAACGGGCGCGGCGGGCGCAACGTGGAATTCCTGCTGGCGCTGGGCATCGCGCTCGATGGGCATGAAGGCATCCACGCGCTGGCCGGCGACACGGATGGCGTCGACGGCCAGGAAGACATCGCCGGCGCTGTTCTGGCGCCCGACACCCTGCAACGGGCCTGGGCCCAGGGCATCAAACCGCGCGACAGCCTGGACGACAACGATGGCCACGGCTTCTTCCAGGCGCTGGGAGACGCCGTGATCACGGGCCCGACATTGACGAACGTCAATGATTTCCGGGCCATTCTGATTACCTGATTAGTTAAAGTTTTCCAGCACGATTTTTCCTTTCGCCGTATTGCTTTCCAGCAAGGCATGCGCGCGTTTCAGGTTTTGCGCGTTGATCGTGCCGAAGCGCTCGGCCAGCGTCGTCTTGATGGTGCCCGCGTCGACCAGCTGCGCCAGATCCTCGAGCAGCTCATGTTGCTTGAGCATGTCGGCCGTCTGGAACAGCGATCGGGTAAACATCAGTTCCCAGTGCAGGGACACGCTCTTGCCCTTGAACTTGCGCACGTCGATGTGCTCGGGGTCGTCGATCAGGGCGAACTTGCCCTGCGGCGCGATCAGTTCCACGATCTGCTCGAAATGCTTGTCGGTCTGGTTCAGGCTGATCACATAATCGACGGGCGGCAAGCCCAGGCGTGTGATCTCCTGTGCCAGCGGCAGGCTGTGGTCGATCACGTGGTGGGCGCCCAATTCCTTCACCCAGTCCGCCGTTTCCGCGCGCGAGGCCGTGCCGATGATGGTGACATTCGTCAATTGCCGCGCCAGCTGCACCAGCACGGAGCCGACGCCGCCGGCCGCGCCGATCACCAGCAGGGACTTGCCTGTCAGACTCTTGTCGCGGCTGAGCTGCAAGCGGTCGAACAGCAATTCCCAGGCCGTAATGGCCGTGAGCGGCAAGGCGGCGGCCGGGGCGAAGTCCAGGCTGGCGGGCATGTGGCCGACGATGCGCTCGTCGACCAGCTGGAATTCGCTGTTGCTGCCGGGGCGGTTGATGGCGCCCGCGTACCAGACTTTATCTCCCACCTGGAACAGGGTCACGTCGGGGCCGACGGCGGTGACGACGCCGGCCGCATCCCAGCCCAGCACTTCCGGCTGGCCCTCTTTCGGGGCGCGGTTCTTGCGCACCTTGGTGTCGACGGGATTGACGGAGATGGCGTGCACGGCGACGAGCAGGTCGCGCCCCGTGGCGACGGGCACGGGCAGCTCGATGTCGAGCAGGGCGTCGGCATCCGTGATGGGCAGGCTGTGGTGGTAGGCGATGGCTTTCATATTCTTCCTTTGGTAAAACAGTGATGGAGTCGGGTAGGTCGGATTAGCGTGGCTGTACCGCGCGTAATCCGACACCACCATCGGCCACGCCAACAATGTTGTCGGATTACGGTCCTTCGGACCTAATCCGACCTACGCCATACAGGCTTGATGACGTATCATGGCCATTTTCTCGCCAGGGAAAAAGAGGGCGCGTACCGAAACACTTTCAAAGGAATGCTGAAAATTGCTGCGACTCGATGACTTGCAGGTATTTGTGCGCACGGCCGACCGGGGCAGTTTGTCGGCGGCCGCGCGCGAGATCGGCATTTCGCCCGCGCTGGCCAGCGCCGCCGTCAAGCGCCTGGAAGGGGAGCTGGGCTTGCGTTTGCTGGCCCGCACGACGCGTTCGCTGAGCCTGACGGCGGAAGGCACGCAATACCTGGAACACGCGCGGGAAGCCTTGCGCCTGCTGCGCGCAGGCCACGATGCGCTGCTGGCCGGCAAGGACAGTTTCGGTGGAACCTTGAAAATTGCCATGCCCTCCGACCTGGGCCGCAACCTGATGCTGGGCTGGCTGGACGAATTCCAGTCGCGCCATCCGAAACTGCACTATCAGCTCAGCGTCAGCGACCGGGTGGCCGACATGGTGCGCCAGCAAGTCGACGTGGCCATCCGCTATGGCCAGCAAGACGATTCGAGCATGGTCGCCATGCCGATCGCGCCCGCCAACGACCGGGTGCTGGTGGCGTCGCCCGCCTACCTGCGCGAACATGGCCCTCTGCTGGCGCTGGAAGATTTGGCGCAACGCAATTGCCTGCGCTTTGCGCTGGAAGACGGCTTGCACGACCGCTGGACCTTTTACCGCCTGCCCCAGCGCGAGCAAGTGACGGTGTCCGTGAGCGGCAACCGCAGCGCCGACGACGCCGACCTGGTGCGGCGCTGGGCCGTGGCGGGGCTGGGCATCGCCTACAAATCGCGGCTCGACGTGGCGGGAGACCTGGCCGCCGGCCGCCTGCAAGCGCTGTTGCCCGGCGTGGCGGGCGAAGCCACGCCCTTGCACCTGGTCTGCACGCACCGGGCGCAGGTGACGCCGCTGGTGCTGCAGCTGCGCGATTTCCTGCGCGACCAATGTGCTGAGCTATTGAAACAGCATGATTGACGGTGGATTGCTCATTTGCGATGTTCCCGCCGCTCAGCCTGATTTCATCGATTTTTTAGAATCACGTCACTCATGTATTGATTCAAATCGCGAAAATCCTTCACCCGCCAGGCATATGGTGCGATCTTGACGCCATTCTCTTTCAAGGTCTTTGGAATCAAATCGCCATTCGGACGCAGTATGACCGACGATACAATCACGCCCGGATAATCTTTCAGGCGTTTTTTGAAAGCGGCGGTGGTCAGGTCCGGCGTGGGAGGATTGCTTTTATTCGCCAATGGCCCGGTTCCCTTGATCTCTGCTCCATGGCACACGGCGCATCTCTGTACATACAGCGTTTTCCCGTTGAGATTTTCCGCGAAGGAGGATGGTGTTTGAATCAGCGATAACATTCCGAATGCAGCGATAAACAATATTTTCATCTATTTTTTAATATGATTTTTGTATGGATAATGTCTGGTTCGAGAGAAAACGCAGCTGCCATTGCAATACGCCATTCTCCCGATAATATTTTATCCGAGATTATTCATTCGTAATGGTACCCGCGGCACTCTTGCCTGCGAAAGGTTGGCCGGAAAACTATCGCGCTGGATTACAACTCGTTGCAAATGGCAATCATGCGCAGGTCAACCTGGGCGTACCCTCAGGCATTCTGCATGAAACCGCTTGAAGGACTGCCATGACTCCGAACCGACTGTTGCCGACGACCTTGATTTCCCTGCTGTTGCTGGCCGGCTGCGCCGCAACCGAACCTGCCGTCCCGGCCGGTCATCGCGCGCAAACCAGTTCCGCGCAGGACATCGCCATGCTGGAACGGGTCAGCTGGGGCGTGAACGGGGGCAGCGTGCGCCAGGTGCAGGTGCAAGGCTGGAACGCCTACTTGCAGGCGCAGTTGCATCCAGGAAAAGCGGCCTTGCCGCCGGCCATCGCCGCGCAAATCGACGCCATGACCATCAGCCAGGTGCCGCTCGATCAATTGGTGTTTTCTATCGAGCAAAAGCGCAAGGAGTCGGCCGGCGTCATGGATGACATGGCGAAGCAGCAGACGCAAAAGGAGTACCAGCAGGAACTGAACCGCCTGGCGCGCGAAGCGGCCACGCGCTCCCTGTTGCTGGACGTGTATTCGCCGAACCAGTTGCAGCAGCAGCTGAGCTGGTTTTGGCTCAACCATTTCAGCGTGCACCAGGGCAAGCACAACTTGCGCGCCATGGTCGGCGATTACGAGGCGAACGCCATCGCGCCGCACGCGCTGGGGAAATTTCGCGACTTGCTGGGCGCCACCGTCCACCATCCGGCCATGCTGCGCTACCTGGACAATGAAGCCAACGCCGCCAAGCGCATCAATGAAAACTATGCGCGCGAGCTGATGGAGCTGCACACCCTGGGCGTCAACGGCGGCTACAGCCAGGCGGATGTGCAGGAACTGGCGCGCATCCTGACGGGCGTTGGCGTGAATTTGGGCGCGGACACGCCGAAGGTGAAACCGGCGCTGCAATCGCAATACGTGCGCCGGGGCTTGTTTGAATTCAATCCGAACCGCCACGATTACGGCGATAAGCAATTCCTGGGGCAAACGGTGAAGGGCAGGGGATTGGCCGAGCTCGATGAAGCGCTGGACCGCCTCAGCCGCAGTCCGGCCACCGCGCATTTCATCAGCGGCAAGCTGGCCCAGTATTTCGTCGGCGACAATCCGCCCGCACCGCTGGTGGCGCGCATGGCCGCCACCTTCCAGCAGAGCGATGGCATGATCGCCGACGTGTTGCAAACCATGTTCAGCAGCCCGGAGTTCAAGCAGTCGCTGGGCAAGAAATTCAAGGACCCCATGCATTATGTGGTGTCGGCCGTGCGCCTCAGCTATGACGACAAGCCCATCCTGAACGCGGGCCCCATGCTAAGCTGGCTCTTGCGCATGGGCCAGCTCCTGTACGGACGCCAGACGCCGGACGGCTATCCGCTGGCGGACGCCTCCTGGGCCAGCCCCGGCCAGATGACGACGCGTTTCGATATCGCCCGCACCATCGGCTCGGGCAGCGCCGGCCTATTCAAGACGGATGGCCCGCAGCCGCAAGAAAAAGTGGCCTTCCCGCAACTGGCCAGCGCCCTGTATTACCAGTCGCTGCAGCCAGCCTTGAGTCCCGCCACGCGGCTGGCCCTGGAACAGGCCGCCTCGCCGCAGGAGTGGAATACCTTCCTGCTCTCGTCACCCGAAATGATGCACCGCTAAGTTGAAACCGGAGGATTGCCATGAATCGTCGTGACTTGTTAAAAGCCCTGGCCGCCGCACCCTTGTTGACTCATGCGGGCAGTCTGCTGGCCGCACCGGCCACGGATGCGAAGCTGCTGTTCGTCTTTTTGCGCGGCGGCTATGATGCGAACAACTTGCTGGTGCCGGTCGGCAGCGATTTTTACTATGCGGCGCGGCCGAATATCGCCATTGCGAAACCGGGCGAGGAAAACGGCGCGCTGGCCTTGAACGCTGACTGGGCCTTGCATCCAGCCTTGCGCGAGACCATCTATCCCATGTTCACGGGCGGCGAGGCGGCCTTCATCCCGTTTGCGGGCACGACGGATTTGACGCGCAGCCATTTTGAAACGCAGGACACGATCGAGCTGGGGCAAGAGATCAACACGCGCCGCGACTTCCGTTCGGGTTTCCTGAACCGCCTGGTACAGACCTTGAATGGCAGCAAGGCCAATCCGCTCAATCCCGCCATCGCCTTCACGGACCAGCTGCCGCTGATCTTCCAGGGCGGCGTGCAAGTGCCGAACATGGCGCTGCGTTCCGTGGGCAAGTCGGGCATTGATGCGCGTCAAAGCCAGATCATCGCCGCCATGTACCGGGGCACGCCCCTGCAGCAACCCGTCAGCGCGGGCTTTGTCGTGCGCGACGACGTGACGAAGGAGTTGACGGGGGAGATGCAGGCGGCCAACCGCAACGCCATCAGTACCAAGGGCTTTGAACTGGAGGCGCAGCGCATCGCCCGTTTGATGAAGGATAAATACAACATCGGCTTCGTCGATGTGGGCGGCTGGGATACGCACGTGGGGCAGGGCGGCGCCAGCGGCTACCTGGCGGGGCGCTTCGATGAGCTGGGACGGGGGTTATCAGCGTTTTCGCAGGAAATGGGCAGCGCTTGGCGCCATACCGTGGTGGTGGTGGTCAGCGAATTTGGCCGCACCTTCCGCGAAAACGGCAACCGCGGCACGGATCATGGCCACGGCAGCGTGTTCTGGGTGCTGGGCGGCGGCATCAAAGGCAAGCAGGTGGCGGGCGAGCAAGTGGCGCTTGCGCAGGCGACGTTGTTCCAGAACCGCGACATGCCCGTGCTGAATGAATACCGGGCCGTGCTGGGCGGCTTGCTGCGCCGCACCTTCAGCTTGACCTCGGCGCAGCTCGATCACGTGTTTGCCGGCGTGAAACCGGCGGAGCTGGGGCTCGTGTAAATCGGAATGCCACCGTGTTACGCTACGCCTGCGCAACTGGCGCGTAGCGAAAACCGGCGGCTTGTGGCGCCGGGCACGAATGGAGTGGCATGAACGATACCCAGCGCGATATTGTCAGCGCAGGCTTTTCCCTGGCCTTGATCGCCGCGACGGCCTTCGTCATGCAGCGTTTCTTTTTGCCGCTCGTGTGGGCCGGCATCCTGTGCGTGGCTACCTGGCCCTTGTACCTGCGCGTGCGCGCGGCGCTGGGCCAGCGCACCATCGTCGCGGCAGCCGTGCTGACCCTGGCATTTGCCTGCATCTTCATCATTCCCGTGCTGTTCGGCGTGGCGCAGGCGGCGCGCGAAGTACCCGTGCTGGCCAATTTCATCGTGCATGCGAATGCCGACGGCTTGCCCGTGCCGCACTGGGTGGCGCATATTCCGCTGGCCGGCAGCGCCATCGGCGACTGGTGGCTGGCCACCCTGAGCCAGCCGCACGGCCTGGGCCACTTCTTTGCGGGCAGCGCCGTGGGCGGCTTTCATTCCGCGCGCGACATGCTCAAGGTGCTGGGGGCGGACGTGTTCCATCGCCTGGTCGACTTCGGCCTGGCGTTTTTATGCCTGTTTTTCTTTTACAAGGATGGCGAAGCGCTGACGCGCCAGATCACGGCCGTCGGCAGCCATTTTTTGCGTCCCGAACGGTGGGGCCGGTATGCGCAAAAGATCCCCACGGCCATCCGCGCCACCGTCAACGGCCTGGTACTGGTGGGCCTGGCCGAAGGCGTGCTGATCGGCATCGCCTATGCGGTTGCCGGCTTGCCGTCGCCTGCCCTGTGGGCTTTTGCCACGGGCATCCTGGCCATCATCCCGTTCGGCGCGCCGCTCGCTTACCTGTGCGCGGCCGCCTTGCTGGTCTTCCAGGGCAATGTGGGCGCCGCCATCGGCGTGGCCGTGTGGGGCACCATCGTGCTGTTCGTTGCCGACCACTTCGTGCGCCCCGGCATGATCGGCAACGCCACCCGCTTGCCCTTCCTGGCCGTGCTGTTCGGCATCCTGGGCGGCGTGGAAACCCTGGGTCTCGTGGGCCTGTTCATCGGTCCCGTCGTGATGGTGCTGTTCGTTACACTGTGGTACGAAGCGAATGCGACTGACCACGTACCGCCTGCCAACATGCCTTCCAGCATAGCTGCCGACGCAGGTGCCGACGCACTGGCCGGTACAGCTGCCGAAACACCTGCCAGCCCGGCCGCGCCGGAACGCACACAGTAGTGAGGGGTCGGTCAGCGTGCCGCTGGCCGGTACTGAGGCGTTCCCGGCGTGGCCGGACGGAGCTGACTTGATAACAGGGTGCGAACACCTTGTTTTAAAGTCATTCTTAATGTGCCTTGGATAGAATAAGCAACCAACGGCGCATCAGCAGCACTTCAACATAGCCCGGCTCGATGCCCGTACCGCACTCGATCAAGGGATTGACGGTGTAGTAGCGCTTGCGGAAGTCGCGGCAGACGAGGATTTCGCGCTTGCCCATGCGGACGAGGAAAGAGCTTGGGGCGTATTCCAGGCCGAACCGTGAGCCAAAACCGCTATTCAATGTTGCCATGACAATTCCTTTGAGGGAGATGTGTTGAACGAGTCATCAGAATAGCATAAGTACTGTATGAATACACAGCTACTGTATGAATAAACAGTATTTTTTTACTGGTGTGGTTTTTTTGATCAGTACCAGGAACATGAAAGAGAGATGAGTTTGCAAGAGAAAAATGACATGGGCATGACCACGGGCTGGACCACGAAACTGCGCCGCTTCGTCGAGGCGCGCCTGTCGCCCGAAGGCGAGCTGGGCCTGCATATGACGGTGGGCGTGGCGCTGATGCTGGTGGCCATCGTGGTGTTTCACGAAATCGCCGAAGCCGTCATGGGCATGGCCCGGATCACGGTGATCGACTTGCAGGTGGCGCACTGGTTCAACCAGCATGCCGTGCCGTGGATCACCAGCTGCCTGCTGGTCGTCACGCACATGCATGGCGTGATCGGCGCCATCACCCTGGCCGTCTTGCTGGGATGGTATCTGCACCGCAAGGGCGCCGATTACTGGCTGTTTACCCTGGTCATCACCATGCCGGGCGTCATGTTTTTGAACCTGCTGCTAAAGTACATTTTTGTCCGCGCGCGGCCCAGCTTTGACGAGCCCATCTTGCAGACGGCCCTGAGCACGTACAGCTTTCCCAGTGGCCATACGGCCACCTCGACGGCCCTGTACGGCTTGCTGGCCGCCTACCTGATTTGCCAGACGGCACCGGGCGCGTGGGGCAAGCGCATCGCCATTGCGCTGGGTGCTTTCCTGATGGCGTCACTCGTGGGCTTCAGCCGCATTTACCTGGGCGCGCATTACCTGAGCGATGTGCTGGCGGCCATGGCGGAAAGCTATGGCTGGCTGGCCATCTGCATCGCCGGCGTGTCGACCCTGCGCCGCCGCCGGCATATCCGGCAAACCAAATAAGGGGTACGATCCTGAGCAAGATTGCAGTCATCATCAATGCGGGCGCCGGTTGCGGCTATGCGCCCGACTGGGCGCAGCAGCTCGAAGCGGCTTTTGCCGCCGTGGGACTCGACGCCGCCATCACCCTGGCGCAAAGCGGCGCCGACATGATCGCCACGGCCGAGCAAGCCCTGCGCGATGGCGCGCCCATCGTCGTGGCCGGTGGCGGCGACGGCACCATCAATGCCGTCGCATCCGTCGTTGTCGGCAGCGGCACGCCGTTTGGTGTCTTGCCGCTGGGCACGCTGAACCATTTCGCCAAGGATTTGAATATCCCGCTCGACCTTGATGCGGCCATTGCCAATGTAGCGCAGGGCGTGCGGCACCAGGTCGACGTGGGCGAAGTCAATGGCCGCATCTTCCTGAACAATTCCAGCCTGGGCCTGTATCCCGATATCGTGCGCGACCGCGAAAAGCAGCAGCGCCGGCTGGGACGGGGCAAGTGGCTGGCCTTCAGCTGGGCGCTGGTGGCCGCGCTGCGCCGCTACCCATTCCTCAGCGTGCAATTGAAACTCAACGACGCCGTGCATGCGCGGCGCACGCCTTTCGTCTTCATCGGCAATAATGAATACCTGATGGAAGGCTTGAATATCGGCGAGCGCGAACGGCTCGATGGCGGCCAGCTGAGCTTGTACGTGGCGCAGCGTCCGGGCCGCCTGGGCTTGCTGAAGCTGGCCTTGCACGCGCTGTTTGGCAAGTTGTCGCAAGCCAAGGATTTCGACGTGTTGACGGCCACTGACCTGGAGATTGCCACGCAACACCGCCGCCTGCGCGTGGCCACCGATGGCGAAGTGACCGTCATGAATACGCCGCTGCATTACCGCATCCGCACGGCCGCGCTCGATGTGATCGTGCCGGCGCCCGTACCCGCAGCCAGCTAGGAGAACGCCATGCGTACCATCGTGCATTTGTCCGACTTGCATTTTGGCAGGGTCGATGCTGACCTGCTGGCGCCCCTGCGCGCGCTCGTCGAGCGCCTGGAACCGGACGTGGTGGTGGTCTCGGGCGACCTCACGCAGCGCGCCCGCAGCGCCCAGTTCCAGGAAGCACGGCATTTTCTCGACAGCTTGCCGGGGCCGCAGATCGTCGTGCCGGGCAACCATGACGTGCCACTCTACAACGTCGTTTCCCGCTTCCTGACGCCGCTGGTGAAGTACCGGCGCCATGTGACGGACGATTTGTCGCCCGAATATGTGGATGAGGAAATCGCCGTGCTGGGCATCAATACGGCCCGCTCGATGACGTTCAAGGATGGCCGCATCAGCCACGAGCAGATCGATTTCCTGCGTGAACGCCTGGGCAGTTTGCCGCCCGGTTTGACGCGCATCATCGTCACGCACCATCCATTTGACTTGCCCGAGCACTTCGACGAGGATGACCTGGTGGACCGCGCCCCGCAGGCGCTGCAAATGTTTTCCGAATGCGGCGTGGATTTGCTGCTGGCCGGGCACTTGCACGCCAGTGTGGCGGGCAACACGGCTGAGCGCTACAAGATCGCCGGCTACGCTGCCCTGATGGTGCAGGCGGGCACGGCCACGTCCACGCGGAGCCGGGGCGAGTCGAACTCCTTCAACGTGCTGCGCGTGGAAAATAGTTGTATTCGCGTCGAGCGCTACAGCTGGAATGAGGACAGCGCCGACTTTGAAAAGGTCAGCACGGAAGCGTTCGAGTGCCAGGGCGGGGTGTGGGCCAGCTTGCGGCCGCTGTAGGTCGGATGAGCGGGGCAAGGCCCCGCGTAATCGGACGCTATTGTTGGCTTTGGTAATAGCTGTGCTGATGTCGGATTACGCTGCGCTAATCCGACCTACGCCGACCTGCACCTGTCGTCGAGTGGCCGGCAAAATGGCCAGGGCTAGGCGCGTTGCCGAAGACAGTACGAATAGTACGGCGAGGCAATGCAACAACGCCCTGGACTTTTTGATGGCTACTCCGCTACAGCCAGTAGTTCATGAAGCGGGCCGCCCACTCCTTCATGCGGTCGGCAATCGGCCGCGTTTCCCATTTCGCTCTGGTGATTTCTTCCGAGTCGCGCAAGTCTTCCTGGAAGGCGTTTTCCATCTCCCTGCCGAAGCTGTCGCCCAGCACGATCACGTTCAGCTCGCTGTTATGCAGGAAGCTGCGCATGTCGATGTTGGTCGAGCCCACTGTCGACCAGGCGCCGTCGATGACGGCCGTCTTGGCGTGCAGCACGGCCAGTTTCAAGTGGAAGATGCGGATGCCGCCGGCCAGCAGCTGGTCGTACAGCGCGTGTCCCGCATGGAATACGAGGCCGCTGTCAGACACGCCCGGTAGCACGACGGTGACATCCACGCCCCGTTTCGCGGCCGCGATCAGGGCGTCGACCGTCTGCTGGTCGGGCACGAAATAGGCGGACGTGATGTGGATGGATTTCTTGGCTTCCTGGATGGCCAGGATATACGCCTTGTAGATCTCGAAGCCGCCCTCCGGCTCGCTGGCCACCACGCGCACCAGCTTGTCGCCCACTTCCGACAAGGTCGGGAAATAATTGGCGTCCGGCAAGTCGGCCTGGTCTTGCTGAGCCCAGGTGCGGATGAACAGCCACTGGAAGGCGGCCACGGCCGGGCCTTCGACCTTCACATGGGTATCGCGCCAGCCCACGTCCTTCTTGTCGGTGGGTTTCGATTTCGAGCGGAACAGCGAGCTTTTCGCATAGGTATCGCTGATATTGATGCCGCCCGTAAATGCCATCTTGCCGTCGACGATCAGCACCTTGCGGTGGTCGCGGTTATTGATCTTCCAGTCGTCGCCCTTGAGCTTGGCGGGATTGACGGGGTTGAAGGCCACCAGGTGCACGCCGGCCGCGCGCATGCGGTCAAAGAACGCTTGCGGCACGCCGAGGGTGCCCACGCTGTCGTAGATGACGTTGACCGTCACGCCCGATTGCTGCTTTTCGATCAGCATGTCGGCAAATTTGAGGCCCAGCGGATCCTGGTCGAAGATATATGTTTCCAGGTTGATGCTGTTCTTCGCTTCGCTGATGGCCTGGAACATGGCGGCCATGGTTTGCGGGCCGTCAAACAGCAGGGTCACCTTGTTGCCCTTGATCAAAGGCACGCCCGTGGCCGCCTCTTCCAGCGCCGCCTGGGTTTTCAAGTCCATGCCGGACTTGGCCCAGCGCTTGTTGAGCAGGGCGGCGCGGCTGTTGACGTTCAGCACGGCGCCCTTGCCCGTGATCACCTTGGGCTTGGCCACCGGCTCCAGGGTGGTGTTGAGGTTCTTGACATTGGGCAGCGAGGCGCATGCAGCCAGGGTCCAGCACAGCAGTAGGGCGGTGAGGCAGGGTTGCATGCGCCGAGCGGTCATTTTTGAGCCTTGGTGGTGGGTGACAGGTTTGCCGAATCATCGGCCAGTGCCAGTGGCGGCGGGTTTTTTGAACCGAAGAAGAAGACGATGGGCGACCTCAGGAAGCGCTTGCCCAGTATCTTCAACAACTGCATGCCGTGCTTGAAGCGTACCTGGCGCGAACGCAGGGCCACCCACAGGGCCAGGCCGAAGCTGACCAGCAGGTTGGCCGTGCCGATGGCGAAGATGCCCGACAGCGACTTGACGGCCAGTTGCCAGCTCATGTTGTGGTCCAGGCCCACCAGGGCCGTGGCGAAGTTGGCGGCCGAGAAGGTGATGTGGCGGATATCGATGGGCAAGCCGATCAAAAAGCCCAGGGTGCCGATGGAGCCGAGCAGGATACCGAAATAGAAGTTACCCATCAGTCCGCCCAGGTTATTTTCCAGATACAAACCCAGCCGTTGCAGGCGTTCCTGGCCGATCACGCGGCCCAGGCCGCGCAATTGCGCGATGCGCTGCGCCCAGCGCGTGTACAGGGCCTGGTTGTCATAGTAGCCGGAAATCAGGCCGGCCACGAACAGGCATACGCCGGCGATCATGGCGTAGAAGATGGCGGGGCTGCCGATGGGGTCGATATCGTGCAGCAAATGCATGGCCTTCTCGGGCGTCACCAGGTTGTGTCCCGTAATCGCCTTGTAGCCGAGCGCGATCAGCCAGGCCGTGGGAATCGCGGTCGCCAGGTTGCCCAGCACGGCCATGTTTTGCGTGCGGAAGACCTTGTTGATCAGTTCCGCCATGCTGTCGAGGTCGATATTCCTGCCATCCTTGCTGTGCAGGCCGGCGGCGATGCGCGACGCCGTCATGGCCGGCTGCTTGGTGGCCACCGTGAAATGCAGCAAGTGGATGAACATGAAGCCGATCGAGTAATTCATGCTGAACATGAAGGCTTCGACCAGCGGCGCCGAGCGCAGGTAGGACATCAATATCTTGAACAGGGCCATGAAGCCGATGATCACGCCCGCGCCCGCGGACGAGAGGAACATGGCGCCCATTTCGCGGCGGTTTTCCGCGATGTAGTGCTCGCCCGTGCGGCTGGCGTTTTCCGTCACATTGCGCGCCAGCAAGTTGATATTGTCGGAAAACAGGTCGCTGACCTTGTACTTGTGGTTGTGCGCGCGTATCAGTTCCAGCGCCAATCCGACGGCGCCCGCGCGGCGGCGGCTGACGGGCTGCGGGTACAGCAAGTCTTGCGTGGCATCGACCGTGATGGCGGCGATGTCCACGTTGTTGGAGGCAGGCAGCTCGCCGCTCGTGTCGACGAGGAACAGCAGCTTGCGCAGGCGCTCGATGCTTTGCGCCAAGGCCACCAATAAATACGTGAGGGGAATGCTGGTGCCCTGGTACAGCGCCTTCTTGCGGATCTTGGCGATGACGGCATCGCACTGGTCCAGCATCACCAGCAAATGGCGCGCATCCTCGATGTGCTCGAGATCGCCGTGCAGCAGATTCGTGTAGGCATCCAGGTAGGCGTTCACTTCCGTGTTCTGCACCATGAACGGCGACTGGAACACTTCGATTTCGCTGTGGAAACGCGTCAGTTCCGGCTCCAGGCCCATGGCGCAGACCCGGTAGGACAGGGTGCGGATGGCGTCGAGCATGCCCGGCAGCATGATATTGCCATCGCCGACGGCCAGTTCGACCTCGTCGCTGGTGAGCACGTCGAACAGTTCCAGCCAGTCCGTGGCGGGCACGTTGCTGATCCACAAATAATCGGTTTTCAGGTACAGCACCTGGTCGAGCGCGTCGTTCAGATATTCGTCGCCGAGGGCGGGTGGCAGCATGCGGTAGGCGATGCGGCGTTTCAATTCCGTGAAGAAACCGCTGTTCGACAGCACGCCGATGTCGGTGTACAGGCTGGCGTGGCGGCGCGCGGCCAGCACGCGCAGCACGTATTCGTGCAGGGCGCGCGCTTGCGCGGGGTTACCTTTGAGAAGCTGGCGCAGGGTGCGCACGTTGGCAATCGCGGTAGCGCTGTCGTGGGGGCGCTTGGGACGCAGTGAGTTGAATAATTCCACCAGCAAGTCGATATTGCTGGAGTTGGGGTCAATGCGTTCGAGGATAGCTAGCATGCAGAAAAAACGGGCGAGCCGCTGTCGGTAAAACCAGTAGTGTACCGCCTGCGTCAAATCGCGCAACGTTCGCCACCGAACATTGCTTTACGGCAGGGCCTGCATTTAACGCCATTTTGCCGCAAATTAGCTGAATCATGGTCAATATTGCGTGTTGTCAGTGTGCGACTCTTTTCCTGGGCTAAGCTGAAGTTTCTGTTGTACAACGCACGGACGCTGGACAAAAAGCGGGGATAAGGTAACACTGAGATCAGACACACAGCGCATGTCCTGATCAATACCGGGAAGTTTCAATTCACGTTACCGAGATATTTATCATGAAGACCTCGTATTTTGCGCTTGCTGTGATAGGGATGGGGCCTTTCGCGCTGGGCGCGACGGCCCAGGCTGCCGATGGCGCAGGCAGTGCCGCATCCAGTAACATTGCCGTGTACGGCGTGCTCGACGCGGGTATGGTGGCCGAGCGGGGCTGTGCCGCCAATTGCGCCGGCGCCAAGGTGTCGGGCGGCGTCGCGTCCGGTTCGCGTCTGGGCGTGCAGGGCCGCGAGGCGCTGGGTAATGATGTCACGGCCGTGTTTACCCTGGAAGCGGGCATCCAGAACGACACGGGCCAGTCGGAAGAGGGCCGTTTGTTCGGCCGCCAGGCCTACGTGGGCCTCGACAGCCGCCTGGGCGCGCTGACCCTGGGGCGCCAGTACAACCTGCAATACCTGACCCTGACTGATGTGGCCGACCCGTTCAAGGGCGGCATGGCCGGCAGCGCCAGCAACCTGGCCGGCTACAGCGTGAAACGCTACGACAATACCGTCAAATACGTGACGCCCGCCTTGCGCGGCGTGACTGCCAGCGCCATCTACAGCTTTGGCGAGTCGCCGTACAGCAACGCCAACAACCGCGCGTATGGCGCCACCCTCGGCTATTCGGCCGGCGCCGTGAATGTCAGCGTGTCGCACCAGCGCAAGAATAACCTCATCCTCGCTTCCGGCACCTTGCCCGCCATCGACATGTCAGCCCGCAACACCCTGATCGCGGCGAATATCGACCTGAAAGTGGCCACCGCCTTTGCCGCCGTGGGCATCAACAAGGGCTATGGCAGCTCGCCATGGGACCCGAACAATGCCTACAGCGCGCTGGCCCTGTCGATGTCGTCGTCGGACAGCCGCGACACCTTGCTGGGCGTATCGGTGCCCGCAGGCGGCTTCAAGCTGCTGGCTTCGTACGTGCGCAAGGATGACCGCGACCTGGCCAACCGCGACGCCAGCCAGATGGCCGTCGGCCTCACGTACTCGCTGTCAAAGCGCAGCGATTTCTATGCGTCCTACGCGAAGATCCACAACAAGAACGGCGCTCGCTACACGGTGGGCAATGCCAGCGATGCGGGGCGTGGCGATGCGGCGTTTAATCTCGGCTTCCGTCACGGTTTCTGAGCTGCGCTCGCCGATGGGGCAGGGCAGCTTGCGCCCAGCCATTTGCCGTTGCTCGTCACATTCACCTGTTCCGGCGTGCCGCGCGCGCTGGTGGTCACCGCCAGTTGCATGCTGAACGCCTGGTCGCCCGTAAACAGTACCTTGCCTTCGCCGCTCGATTTCGGATTGGCGCAAGTGAACGAGACATTCATGCCGCCCGCGATATCCGTGTTTTTCGATTTGCAGTCACCGGGCTGGCCCGTGGGAATCTGCTTGCGCGCCGCCATGTCCGGCGTCACGCATGCCGTCACGCGCACGGCGCCATCGGCGCCCACGGTGGGCATGGCCATGCCGCGGCTGGCCGCCATGCTTTCCAGCTGCTTGCGTTGATCGGGAGGAAGGTTGCCCAGTTGCTGCAGCACCATGGACATGGCGTTGTCGGTGGCGGCGTCCGGCGACGCCATCTTGCTGTCGACTTGCCACAGGCCCGGCTTGATGGTGGCGGACTGCGAGGCGGCCATGGCATTGGCGTGGGCGCCGAGGGCGGCGCAAGCCAGCAGGGTCAGGCGTAGCAGGGATTTTTTCATCGTGGGGTCTCCGGTATGGGCAGACCCCAGCATACGGCATGGCAAGCGGGGCACGCTTGCCATTGTGTTACAAACTGTGATCGGGCTCGATGCGGCGCACGTCCACGCAGGCGATGCGGCGCTCGTCGGCCTCGATGATTTCATAGCGCAAGTCATCGAGCTCCAGTACTTCGCCCACGGCCGGCATGTTTTCGAAATGCGCCAGCAGGAAGCCGGCCAGCGAGTTGTATTCGCCGTCTTCGCTGACCAGGGTTTCCGTTTCGAACACTTGCTCCAGATAATGCAGGTCCGTCGCGCCGTCGATGCGCCAGTGGCCGGGGCCCAGCACTTCCACGTCGGGCTGCTCGTCCTCGTCGGGAAATTCGCCGGCGATGGCTTCCAGGATGTCGATCGGCGTCAGCACGCCCTGCACGGTGCCGAACTCGTCGACCACCAGCACCAGCTGGCCGCGCGAGCGCTTTAACGTTTCCATGGCTTTCAGCACGCCGGCCGCTTCCGGCACGACGACGGCTTCGCGCATGCTGTCCGGGTCGATCTTGCCACGCGAGACCAGATCCTCGATGAGGTCCTTGCTGCGCGCGATGCCGACCACATTGTCGAGGTCATCATTGCAGACAGGAATCATGCTGTGCGGCGTGTCGCGCAGCAGTTGCAGCATCTTCTCGCTGCTGTCGTTCAGGTTGACCCACGACACGTTGCCGCGCGGCGTCATGACGGAGCGGATCGAGCGTTCGGCCAGGGTCAGCACGCCGCTGACCATGTTGCGCTCTTCCACGCCGAAGGCGGAGACATCGGGCATTTCCTTGACTTCGTGCTCTTCCACGGCTTCGCGGCCCTTGCGTCCGCCCAGCAGGCTCAGCACGGCTTGCGCCGTGCGGTCGCGCAGGGGGGCATTCGACTGCAGCTTGAGGAAGTTGCGGCGCGCCAATTGATTGAAGAATTCGATGACGATCGAGAAACCGATAGCGGCGTACAGATATCCTTTCGGAATGTGGAAGCCCAGGCCCTCGGCCACCAGGGAGAGGCCGATCATCAGCAGGAAGCTCAGGCACAGCACCACGACGGTGGGGTGGGCGTTGACGAAGCGCGTCAGCACCTTCGACGCCAGCATCATGACGACGATGGAAATGACGACGGCGGCCATCATCACATACAGGTTTTCCACCATGCCGACGGCCGTGATGACGGCGTCGAGCGAAAAGACGGCGTCGAGCACGACGATCTGCGCCACCACCAGGCCGAAGCCGGCATAGACCTTCGGGCCCGTCTGGGCGTGCGTGATGCCTTCGAGGCGCTCGTGCAGCTCGCTGGTTGCCTTGAACAGCAGGAACAGGCCGCCGAGGAGCAGGATCAGGTCACGCCCTGAAAACGAGAATGTCCATATGGAAAACAATGGCGTGGTCAGGGTGACCAGCCAGGAAATCAGGGAAAGCAGGCCCAGGCGCATGACGAGGGCCAGGGTCAGGCCCAGCACTCTAGCCTTGTCGCGCTGGTGCGGCGGCAGTTTCTCGGCCAGGATGGCGATGAAAATCAGGTTGTCGATACCCAGTACGATTTCCAGTACGACCAGCGTCAGCAGGCCGACCCAGATTGTCGGGTCAAATAACCATTCCATGTGTGTAACCTTGTAAAGTCGATCAGTGTAAAGCGTGCCTGGCGGCTAAAGCCCCGGGCGCGTGGGTGCTGCATGCATGTCTTCAGGGGCGGACGCGCGGCGGCCGGGTGGCCAGCCGCACGTCCGCTTCGGCAAGTGCGCCCGGTCCCGCTTGCCAAATGATGGCGTAAAACGGCACGGCCTGGCGCGAGCTCGGGTACAGCGTGATGGGGTCGTTGTCGCATTCTTCGCTACTGCAGCTATCGCAGCTGTCGCCAGGCAGGCCCGCATGGAGGCTAGCGCCGGCACCTTCGATGCCGAAGGCGGGCGTGGCGCTAGCGCCGGCCGCGATTGCATGCTGGAATGGGGAAGGGCTGGCGTAAGCCATGCTGGCAAACGCCTGGGGTAACGCGATGAAAACAAAAAGGCAGAGCAGGACGAGAGCTCGTCTCATATACAGGCAGATAGTTCTGGAACGGTCGAGTATAACACGCCTGTATGGCAGCCTGATGACAGAGGCTTGCAATAGTGATACGTATGCCGTAAATTATGAAATAGCAATAATTTCACGTGGCGGCGAAGACGCAGCGCGGGCCCCGTGACTATTCTTGCGTTCGTATCACATTGCGCCTGCGCCGTTTGCTTGCGCACGTCTATAACGTAGTGTTACCAGGACTCTGCCTTGAAACCCATTACCGCCCTCCTGCTTGCCGCCGGCATCCTCTCGCCATCGTTCATCCTTGCCGCCACCCCCGTGGAAGCGGCGCCGACCCAGAAAGCCGGCAAGGCTGCACCCAACCGTGCCGCCGCCGTCAAAGTCACGTCCGTCGAAGGCATCACCGAATACCGCCTGGCCAATGGCTTGCGCGTGCTGCTGTTCCCGGATGCCAGCAAGCCGACCCTGACCACCAACATCGTCTACCTGGTCGGTTCGCGCCATGAAAACTATGGCGAAACGGGCATGGCCCACTTGCTCGAGCACTTGCTGTTCAAGCCCAGCGCCAACTTCGGCATCAAGAAGGGCAGCAAGACCCCCGTCGAGATATTGAACTCGACGGGCGCTGATTTCAACGGCACCACGTGGTACGACCGTACCAATTACTACGCCACCTTCCCCGCCAACGACGACAACCTGCGCCAGATGCTGGCCATGGAAGCGGACCGCATGGTCAACGCGGCCATCGACCAGAATGACCTGTGGAACCCGAAGACGCAGAAGGGCGAAATGACCGTCGTGCGCAACGAGTTCGAGATGGGCGAAAGCGACCCGATCGGCGTGACGAGCGAGCGCATCCAGGCCATCGCCTACGACTGGCACAACTATGGCAAGTCGACCATCGGCGCCCGTTCCGACATCGAGCAGGTGAACATTCCCCGTCTGCGCGCGTTTTACCATAAATATTATCAGCCCGATAATGCCGTGCTGATGGTGGCGGGCCGCTTCGATGAAGCCAAGGTCTTGAAACAGATCAATGATCTGTTCGGCAAGATTCCGAAACCGACGCGCGTGATCGAGCCGACCTACACGGCCGAACCCGTGCAGGATGGCGAGCGCGCCGTGACGGTGCGCCGCAGCGGCGGCACGCAATTCGTCGGCGCCGGCTACCACGTGGCGCCGTCCGGCAACCCGGACGCCGTCGCCATCGAGGTGCTCGGTCACGTGCTGACGGACGCGCCGGCCGGCCGCCTGCACAAGGCGCTGGTGGAAACCAAGCTGGCCAGCAAGATCGAATACAACTCCGTGAGCAACCTGGAGCCGGGTTACAACCTGTTCGGCGCGCTGGTGCCGCTCGATGGCAACCTCGATGCGGCGCAGACGGCCATGCTGAAGGTGCTGGAAGACTTGAAATCGCAGCCGGTCACGGATGCGGAAGTGGCGCGCGTGAAACAGCAGCTGAACAAGCAGGTGGAACTGATCACCTCGAACACGGCGCGCATGACGATCGCCCTGACGGAGTCCCTGGCGGCTGGCGACTGGCGTCTGTTTTTCCTGCAGCGCGACCAGCTCGACAAGCTGACGACGGCGCAGGTGCAGGCGGCGGCCGAGAAATACCTGAAGAGCTCGAACCGCACCCTGGGCCGCTTCATTCCGACCGATGCGCCGGACCGCACCGTCGTGCCGGCCTATGCCGACGTGGCGCCGCAACTGGCCGGCTACACGGGCCGCGCCGTGGTGGCGCAGGGCGAAGCGTTCGACCCGAGCCCCGACAATATCGAAGCGCGCACCCAGCGTTTCACCTTGCCGAATGGCTTGAAGGGCGCCTTGCTGCCGAAGAAAACCAAGGGCAGCACGGTCAGCATCGTGTTGAAATTGCAGATCGGCAGCGAAGAGAGCTTGCGCGGCAAGTCGTTTGTTGGCAGCTACACGGCCAATCTGCTGTCGCGCGGCACGGATAAACTGTCGCGCCAGGAAGTGAAGGACAAGTTCGACCAGCTGGGCATGCAGGTCGCCATCACGGGCGGCGCCGAGGGCGTCACCGCCATGCTGACTGGCAAGCGCGAGAACTTGCCGGCCGCCATGGACCTGCTGGCGCAAGTGCTGCAAAAGCCGGCCTTGAGCGAAACGGAATTCCTGGAATTGCAGCGCGAGCGCGTCGGCCGCGCGGAGCAGGAGTTGCCTGAGCCGCAGCCGCTGGCCGTGAATGCCTTCCGCCGCCTGCTCGACGCCACGCCGGAAGGCCATGTGCGCCACGTGGCCACCTTGCCGGCCGAACTGGTGCAATGGAAAGCCATCAAGGTAGCCGATGTGAAAGCCTTCCATGGCGCCTACTATGGCGCGGCGAACGCGACTTTCGCTGCCGTGGGCGACTTCGACCCGGCCGCGCTGAAGGCGCAAGTGGCCAGCCTGTACGGCAGCTGGAAAGCGCAGCAGCCGTACGCGCGCATACTTGATGCCGTCAAGCCTGTCAGC
Source organism: Janthinobacterium lividum (assembly GCF_034424625.1). NCBI lineage: Bacteria > Pseudomonadati > Pseudomonadota > Betaproteobacteria > Burkholderiales > Oxalobacteraceae > Janthinobacterium > Janthinobacterium lividum. Next base: position 2,109,896 of record NZ_CP139976.1, read on the forward strand.
GGCGAAAAAGTCACCCTGGAAACGCCGGACAAGGCGAACAGCGTGCTGTTCGCCATCCAGCCGATTCCCCTCAAGGATGACGCCGCCAACTATCCCGCCTTGCTGATCGCCAATCACATGCTCGGTGGCGGCGCCTTGCGCAGCCGTTTGGCCGACCGCATCCGCCAGAAGGAAGGCCTGTCGTACGGCGTCGGTTCGCAAGTAAGCATCCCGTCGCGCGAACCGGCCGGCTACTGGATGGCGTATGCCATCAGCGCGCCGCAAAACACGGTCAAGGTGGAAGCGGCCCTGCGCGAAGAAATCGCCAAGGCGCTGGCCGACGGCTTCACGCAAGAGGAATTGGCCGAAGCGAAGAAAGGCTGGCTGCAATCGCAGGAAGTGGGCCGCACGCAGGACAGCGGCCTGGCGCGCGAACTGGCCGGCTACCTTGCCGAAGAGCGTACCATGGCTTACGACAAGGACCTGGAAGCGAAAGTGGCTGCCTTGACCCTGGCGCAAGTGAGCCAGGGCCTGCGCGAGTACCTGAAGCCATCGGCCGTCTCGGTGGTGGTGGCCGGCGACTTTGCCAAGGTGGCGAAAGAGGGTGAAAGCGGCGCCAAGGCGACGACGTCGAAGTAAGCTGTTTTAAATAAAAAAGCCCGCTGGCAAGTTATTTGCCAGCGGGCTTTTTTTATGGCGATTTCCCGACCTTAGCGGGGAGCGAGCTCTGCTACGTAGATTTCCACGCGGCGATTGCGTGCGCGTCCCGATGCATCCGCATTCGAGGCGATCGGCTCGCGGGCGCCGCGGCCTTCCGTGACGACGCGGGTCGGCGAGACGCCGCGCATGGACAGGTAGTCGCGCGTGTGGGCCGCGCGTTCCACCGACAGCGGTTCGTTGATGGAAGCGCTGCCCGTGCTGTCCGTATGGCCGATGATGCTGACCGTGGTGTTCGGGTTTTCGTTCAGGGTGGCGGCAAAGCGGTCGAGGATGGGGCGGAAATTGCCCTTGATGTCGGCGCGGTTGGTGTCGAAGGAAATATCGCTGGGGATTTCCATTTTCAGGCGGTTATCGGCCGTTTGCGTCACTTGCACACCAGTACCCTGTGTCGCTTGTTCCATCGCGCGCTTCTGGTTTTCCATGCGGTTCGACCAGATATTGCCGATCACGGCGCCTGCCGCCGCGCCGATCAGGGCGCCGCCGGCCGTGCGGCCGCTGCTGCCGCCACCGGTGGTGCCACCGATCAAGGCGCCCAGGCCCGCGCCGACGCCGGCGCCCGTGGCCGTGCCACGTTGCGTGGCGGACATGTCCGCGCAGCCACTGGCGGCCAATGCGATCACCAGCATGCCGATCAGGGATTTGGCGCCAGGGCCTTTTTTGAATGCTTCTTTCATGGATTTTCTCCTTGTTTTGTTATTGGGACATACCCAGGAATTACCTGCACACGTTACTGCAAAATGGCGCGGCGTGCCAGTGTGCGCGCACTACAGGCAAAAGGGCGGCGCCCGTTCGCACGCGCGCCGCCCCGTCTGGCCACTAAATTGGCCTCTATAAACCGCGCCCGCTGATCAGGCGCAGCAGCACCATGATCACGGCGACCACCAGCAGTATGTGGATGAAGCCGCCAATGGTATAGGAAGTTACCAGGCCCAGCAGCCAAAGAATGATGAGTACGACGGCGATTGTATACAGCATGATGTGTCCTCCGAGAGTAATGTGTGGATGACGGCGACTGCCTTGCCCTTGCAGGCACTGGCGCGTGGCGCCGTCATCGGTTCTTGTCATTGCGCGGCGACCGGGTCGCAACGCTGATGCCATGACTAAGTGTCTACTTTGTTTCCCTTGCGTTCTGTACGCTGTCGTACACAAGTCTCAACTATCGTGAGCGGTCGGCGTGTTCATCGGCCATGCCCGGCACCCATGCCAGCATGCCGGCCATGCCGACGGCGCCCGCCAGGCAGCTGACCATGCCGCCGGTCAGCAGCAGCATGACGCCGAACACGGGGCTGCCCGCTTCGGGCGCCAGGTCCAGCGCGCAGAAGCCCAGCGCGGTGGCCAGCAGGCCGCCGCCAATAAAGCCCAGCCAGATCCTGTTGCTGCCTGCCTTGTCGTCTTGCATGGCTACTCCTTGATGACGTTGCGTTGAACTTTCCTGAATGCATCATCTCGCGGGACGGCAAGCTCATCTGTACGCCAACGAACATTGCTAAAAAGAAAACGCCCGGACAGGCCGGGCGTGTGTTGAATTTACAACTTATTGCAGCGGCGGCAGCGCTGCAATCCATGCCTTAGCCGATGGCGCGCAAGCCGCCGTTGACGACGCGTACGCGGTCGCCCTGGCGCCAGTTTGGCGCGGCGCTCTGGTGCACGGTGCGCGTCTTGCCGTTATCGAGGCGCACGACGATGTTGTAGCTGCGCGTGGCGCGCACGCTGCCTTCGATCTGGTTGCCGGCCACGGCGCCGCCGACGGCGCCCAGCACGGTGGCCAGTTGCTTGCCGTGGCCGCCGCCCACCTGGTTGCCCAGCAAGCCGCCGACGACGGCGCCGCCAGCCGCGCCCACGCCGCTGCCTTCGGCGCGCGTATTGACTTCATGGATGGCTTCGATCACGCCGCAATTGGCGCACACCTGCGGCGCCGGGGCTGCCGCGTATTGTTGCTGCGGTTGCTGCGGTTGCGGCTGGCGCACTGGCTGCTGCTGCTGCTGCTGCTGCTGCTGCTGCTGTGGCGGCAGGGCGGCCAGCGGCTGCGCGCCGGCCGGTTGCAAGTTTGCTGGCGGCTGGTTTGCCTGCAGGTTGGCCATTTGTTCGGCCGAGGTGCTGGCCGCCAGTGGCTGGCTATCGCCCTGGGACGAAGGCAGCCAGCCCATCAGGGCAGCCGTGCCGACGCCGCAAAACAGCAGGACGGCGACGGCGGCGGCAAGCACCAGCGGATGGAGGGATTTGGTGGTGGTAGTCATGGAAGGCTCCTTGGTTATTTTAAATAAATGGTGCTGCGTGTTCTGTTTGTTGATGCTTGTTCTGTGCGTGTATTGCCAGTGTGCTGTGCCGCTTGCTCCGCTTCCGTGCGTCACCGTACATACAGGGCCGGTACTGCACCGTAGGCTAAGTAAAAATTATGTCAAGTTGTAACGACACCAAGGAAAAGCAATGCCACCAACGACTGCCAGCATGACCCTGTCCCGCGATGCAGGCCGATCCGGCCTGGGTTCGCCCGTGGGCGCGCTTGACGCCGGCAACCGCCTGCTGGCCAGCCTGCCCGAGCACGACTTGCGGCACCTGACGGCGCTGTTCGATACCGTCACGGTCGAGGTGGGCGAGGTGCTGTACGAACCGGGCCAGCCTATCGGCCACATCTATTTCCCTGGCGATTGCCTGATCTCGCTGCTGGCCGTGGCGGAAGGCCGGATGACCCTGGAAGTGGGCTCCGTCGGCCGCGAAGGCGTCCTGGGCGCTTCCGTCGCGCTGGGTCATGACCTGGCGCAAGTGCGTGCCGTGGTGCAGCGTTCCGGTACGGCCAGCCGCATCGGGCGGGCCGAGTTCTGCGCCGAGTTCGCCCAGCTCGAGTCCCTGCAGCGTTTGCTGTACCGCTACACGGACACCCTGCTGGCGCAAGCCATCCAGATTGCCGTGTGCAGCCGCTTCCACGTGCTAGAGGCGCGCCTGGCCCGTTCGCTGCTGATCACGCGCGACCGCCTGCAGTCGGAAAAATTTCACCTCACGCATGAATTCCTCGCCCATACCTTGGGCGTGCGGCGGGTCGGCGTGACCAAGGCGGCCAGCGCGCTGCAACAGCAAAAACTCATCACCTACAGCCGCGGCAATATCGAGATCCTCGATTCGGCGGGGCTGGAAGCCGTGTCCTGCCGCTGCTACGAGCTGGTCAAGGATAGCGGCGCCATCGGCATGGCCAACGTCTTCGTCTGATTCTTCCTGCTGGCGTTCATCCTTCTGCCGCAGACGCAAAAAAGCGGGGCGGGCGCCTGCGCACCCACCCCGCTTTCTCGATCAATAATTACTTCGGCTTGACCTGGTTGCCGATCACGCCGCCGACTGCGGCGCCGCCGACTGCGCCGACGGCGCTGCCGCCCGTCAGTACGGAGCCGGCAACGGCGCCGACACCAGCGCCGATGGCGGTGTTTTTATCCTGGCCGGACATGTTGGCGCAAGCGGTCAAGCTCAGCAGCAGGGCGGCAACGGAAGTGGTAGCGGCGATTTTTTTAATGATTTGCATGATAGTTCTCCTATGAATTCGGACCTCGTGGCGCCGGCATGGTATGGGCCGGTGAGACTTCGTATCGCCACGTCTTGGGTGTTTCAGGCACGATTACAGAATAGGATTGTGGCAAGGCAGGGTCTGTTCGGCAACGCACATAGGGGTGTAACAATTGTAATCGTGCACGGCTACGTGTGACTTACCGGCTTTTGCGCGGCGCCTTGCCCGGTTTCGGCGCCACCGGCTTCACGCGTGCTGGGCCAGCAGTGCCGCGCATTCGCTATCCTCGACGGGGCCGGTATTGACCAGCGGCAGCAGCGCCGCCACGGGCGCCACCACGGCCAGCGCCAGGGCGCCACCGGCGCGCAGGGCCAGCACGCCCTTGTCGACGCTCACGTCGGGCTTGCTGAAGGTGCCGTGCACATACAGGGGCGAGCGCAGCGAAAAGATGCGCAAGCCCTTGCTGTCCGGACGCAGGGTCAGGTCCAGCCGTTCATCGGCCAGGTTCACCGTGCCGTCGATATTCAGGACGGCGTCATCCCCGGTTGATCAGCGCGCGCACTTCGCCGTTCGAGCTGCCCAGCAGGGTGGCGACGGAATTGCCCGTCGCCGACAGCGAGGCGTCGCCATTGATTTCGCCCACGCTCGCCTGCAGGGCCGGCAGGCGGGGAAACAGCTGCTGGATGTGCAGATGGCGGGCGCTGGCCTTGAGCTCTGCCGCGATGCCATTGGCGATGACCTTGCCGCTGCCGTCGAGCTTGATTTGCGACGTCAGGGTGCCGCCCGCCACATTGAAGTTGAGCGGCGTCAAGGACAGCACGCCGTCCGTCAGCACCACATGCGTGTCGAGCTTGCTGATCGGCAGTTCGGCATCGCGCGTGATCTTGTCGGCCGTGTAGCGCACGTCGGCGTCCAGGCTGGTCCAGCGCTCCGTCTTGAAGGTTTCCACCGGCAAGACCCGGCCGGCCGGCTGCGTCGACGGCACGCCCCGTTCCTTCTTGCTGGCGCTGGAATCGGCGCCCACCAGCGGACCCAAATCGGAAAATTGCAGCAGGCTCGAGTGGACTTCCCCCGTCAGGCGCTTGCGCGGCGTGCTGGCGGAAAAGGCCAGCTTGCCTTGGACGTCGCTGGAGCCCACCTTGCCGCTGAACTTGTCGTACACCCACTCGCCGCCGCGGGGCGCCAGGGTCGCCGTCAAATGGCCTTCCGTGCTGAAGTGCGGCGTTTCCGGCAACAGCACGCCCGTCAATGGATACAGCCGGGCCATGCTGGGTCCGGATAGCTTCAGGCGCACGTCGAGCGCGGCCAGGTTGGCCGGGCGCGTCAGGGTGCCTTCGATGGCCACGCTGCTGCCGCCCGCGCGCATGTCGGCCTGGATGGGGAAGGGCGTGCCTTGCTGCTGCAGCGACAGTACGCCGCCGGCCTTGCCGCCACCCTTGATGCTTTCGCCATGGTATTTGCCGGACAGCGTCCAGGCGATGCCGTAGCGCGCATCGTCCGCGATGGTGTCGACATCGGCGCGCATCGCCGTTTTGCTGACGCCATCGTCCAGGTACACGGTGCCCTTGCTGAAGACCACGCTTTGCAATTCCAGCTGCCAAGGCGATGGCTGATCCTGCTTGTCGAAGGTCCAGTTGTTCTTGCCATCCTTGCTGCGCAGCAAGCGCACCTGCGGCGTGTCGAAGCGCAATTGCGGGATGATGATTTTCTTGTCGAGCAGGGCCAGCGGATTGAGCGAGAACGCCAGCTGGCTGACGCTGGCCAGCTGCGCCTGGCCGTCCGTGTCCGTCATGGCGCTCGGGTTGCCCAGGCGCACGTCCTTTGCCTGCAGGTGCGGCCACGGCAGATAGTCGCGCCAGCTTTTTTGCCCGCCAGCCGTTGGCTGCTGCCACGTCAGCGCCAGGTCGCCCTCGATGGCAAACGGCCTTCCCAACGCATCGCTGACGCGCGCATTGAGCCAGGGCTTGGCGCGGTTCCAGTCCATGTTCAGCACGATGATGGAAGCCGTGACGGGCAGGGCGATGAGCACGGCGGTGCTGGCGAGGGCGATTTTCTGACGGCGGGAGAGCGGCATAAGCTGATTCTTTCTGGACAAGTAGTTGCGATGCTACAGGAATCGCTTCAAAGCCGGGCCTGTTTCAGGTTTTGCTGGCGGGCACGTGCGCTGGCGCACGTTGCCCATGCAAGTATTGTCGATTTCTTACCCTATGTGCGGCACCGAACGGATATGCGGGGAGCCGGAGCCTATAACGTCATACATCAAACGCAGTTCCTGATTCCAGATGCACCGACGTATGAACCCTATTGCTTAACATTCTCCAGGAGAAGAAAAATGACAAACCGAGATTTCAAGATGTCCCCACTGGCCGCCTTGGCCGCCTGCGCCACCGCTGTCGTCCTGATGACGGGCTGCTCCAGCCTGAAAACGCCTGCCACGGCCGATGTCGCCGTGTCGCGCGCCGCTGTCGATAACGCTGCCAGCGCTGGCGCCGCCGACCTGGCGCCCGATGAAATGCGTTCGGCCCGCGAAAAAATGCGCATGGCTAACCAGGCCTTGAAAGACCGCGACTACAAGACGGCGCGCGATCTGGCGGACCAGGCGCAAGCCGATGCCAAGCTGGCACAAAGCAAGGCCAATTCGGCCAAGGCCACCAGCGCCGCTGATGAAATCAACGAGAACATCCGCGTCATGCGCGAAGAGCTCGACCGTGCCAATCAGCAAGCCCCAAAACAATAAGCAACAACAATAACCAATAACAGGACCCCATCATGAAAAAAGCTACCTACACTACCATTCCCGGCCTGCTGGCCATGGCCGCTCTAGTTGCCGCCTGCAGCTCCGCACCGACCACCACCAGCCTGCTCGACCAGACCCGCGGCGACTACATGGCGGCGCAATCGAACCCGATCGTGTCGACCTATGCGCCACGCGAATTCCGCGAAGCGAGCGCCGCGCTGGAAGCGGCAAACGCGGCCGCCACGCGCCAGGAAGATAGCGAAAAAGTCGACAAGCTGGCCTACCTGGCCAAGCAAAAGATAGCCACGGCGCAAGAAGTCGCCAAGCAGAAGGCCGCTGAAGCCGATATCGCCAACGCCGGCAAGCAGCGCGACCAGTTGCGCCTCGATGCGCGCACGCAGCAGGCGGACCAGGCCACGGCCCGCGCCCAGTCGGCGCAGGCGGATGCGGAAGCGGCCAAGGCCCAGGCGCAAGCGGCCGAAGCGTCGGCCCGCGATGCGCAAGCGCGCGCCGCCGGACTCGAAGCGCAGCTGGCCGACCTGGCCGCCAAGAAAACCGAACGCGGCATGGTGATCACCCTGGGTGACGTGCTGTTTGGCACGGACAAGGCGAACCTGACGGCCGATGGCGCAAATACGGCGCGCAAGCTGGCTGATGTGCTGAAAAACAACCCGCAGCGCACCGTGCTGATCGAAGGCTTTACGGATAGCACGGGCGGCTCCTCGCACAACCTGGAATTGTCGCAACGCCGCGCGGAATCCGTGCGCAATGCGCTGCTGGAGCAAGGCATCAGCCGTGACCGCATCGCCACGAAAGGCTATGGCGCCGCCTATCCGGCCGCCGGCAACGACACGGCGTCGAACCGCCAGCTGAATCGCCGGGTGGAAATCGTCTTGTCCGAGGACAATACGGCGATTCCCGCCCGCCGCTAAGCCGCGCCGCCTGACGCGGAAGTAGAAAGGCAGCACCGGCCAAAGCTTGGCCGGTGGATACCCATGCAAGACTTGAAAGGAAACATCATGACCCAAACATCTGTTGAGATTCCAGCTGGCATCGATACGGCAGCCATCCGCGCTGCCGCCAAAAACCTGGACGACGGCGCCGTGACGGCCGGCTACCAGGGCGACCGCCAGGAGTTGATTACCCTGTTGAATGGGGCGCTGGCCACCGAACTGGTGTGTATTGCGCGCTATAAACGCCATTACTACACGGTGAGCGGACGCGATAACGGCACCATCAAGGCCGAGTTCCTTGAACATGCGCAGCAGGAACAGGAGCACGCCGACTGGCTGGCTGAACGCATCGTGCAATTGAATGGCAAGCCAGATTTTAATCCTGCAACATTGCTTGCGCGTAGCCATGCCGAGTATGATGACTCCGAAGACGTGCAGAGCATGGTGCGTGCCAATCTGATCGCGGAACGGGTAGCGATCGAGTCGTATCGCCAGATGATCGTGAAAATCGGCGACAAAGACCCGACCACACGCCATTTGTTGATCAAGATCATGGCTGTCGAGGAAGAGCACGCCGATGATATGCGCGATCTAATGGAATAGTGTTTTTGAGTAAAGTAGGTATAGTAACTACATTCATCCACAGCTAAGGAGCTAAACCATGTTGGAAAACAATATCACCACCGTCAATAACGATGTCAAAACCTTGGTCAAGGATGCGCAAGCCCTGTTCAGCGCCGCTGCCGCCCTGACCGGCGAAAAAGCCGATGAAGTGCGCGTCAAGGGCATGAAAACCCTGGATGCCGCCCTGGCCAAGGCGCATGAAGCGCAAGCGTCGGCCATCGTTGCCACCAAGCAGCTCGCCTCCCAGGCTGACGGCTATGTCAAGGAAAACCCATGGCGCACGGTGGCCGTCGCCGCTGGCGTCGGCGTACTGGTCGGCTTCATCCTGGGCCGCAAGTAATCCACTGTCAGGAGCGATATGGACAAGTCTGCTTCGTCTCACCAGGGGCCGGGATTGATCGGCTCGGTCGCCGGCCTGGCCAAAAACGCCGTCGGACTGATGTTGTCGCGGCTGGAACTGGCCACCATCGAACTGTCGGAAGTGCGCAATCACATGCTGCAGCTGATTGTCATTTTCGCGCTGGCGACCGTGGCGGGCTTGTTTGCCATCGCTTACGGCAGCGTGCTGATCGTCTTTCTGGCCTGGGATAGCCTGGGCTGGAAGATCCTGGCGATCATGACGGTCGTGTTCGTACTGCTGGCCATCGCCCTGGTCATGTATGCGCGCGCCATGCTGCGTCAAGGAAAGCTGTCCATGCCGGCCACCATGGCGGAATTGAAGGCTGACCGCGACATGCTGATGTAAGCTGCATTACGAGGAGAATTCATGTCGGACAACGACAAACTGGCGGCGCAAGCCGCCCGCAAGCGCCTGCTGATCGCCCAGGGCGAAATGTACCGCGTGGGCATCGTGCATGCGCGCGCCAACGTGGGCTATGCGCTGCGCCCGGAATCGATGCTGCAGGGCGTGGTCGAAACGGCGGTCGGCTTTGCCGGCCACCGCGTCGAATCCCTGCTGGCGCCGGGCGGTATGCGTTTGCAAGGCGCCATGCCCTATGTGCTGACGGCGCTATCGTTTATCGGACGCAAGAAGCTGGTCAAGCCGGCCCTGGTCCTCGTGGCCGTGGCCGCCGTCGCCGCCAGCTGGCTGCGCCGCAAGCGCTGAACGCCAGCCGTGTTGCACAGGAACGCCGTCATTGACGGCGTTTTTTTTGCCTGTACCCAAGGCTCGGCGCAGACAGGCGCAATCCCTTACAATGATTCACGCCGCATCCGCGCGGCGGACAGAGGGCTATCTTGATGACGAATTCGAAGACACCGATCAATCAGTTAAATCCTTCGCGCCTGCGCATCGTGCTGGTGCTGCAAGGCGGCGGCGCACTGGGCGCCTACCAGGCCGGCGTCTACCACGCGCTGCACGAACATGGCCTGGCGCCCGACTGGGTGGTGGGCACCTCGATCGGCGCCATCAATGCCGCCATTCTGGCAGGTAACAAGCACGAAGACCGGCTCGTGCGTCTGAAGGAATTCTGGCAGCGCGTGGCGCACCGCGACAGCATCGACATGAACCTGGTATCGGACCAGCAGCGCCGCTCGAACATCTGGCTGGCCACGCTCGATACGCTGCTGCGCGGCGTGCCCGGCTTCTTCAAGCCGCGTGCCTTCAGCCTGTTTCCCGCCGGAATTGCCGTCAAGCCGGAAGAGGCCAGCTTCTATGACACCAGCGAGCTGTCCAGTACCCTCGAGGAACTGGTCGATTTCGATTACCTGAACCAGCCCGGCGGCATGCGCCTGACCGTCAACGCCTTGCGCGTCAAATGCGGCAGCCTCACCAGTTTCGACAGCCAGCAGCAGCCCCTGACGGCGGACCATATCCGCGCCAGCGGCGCCTTGCCGCCCGGTTTTGCCGGCGTGCGCGTCGATGGCGATTTATATTGGGACGGCGGCCTGTACTCGAACACGCCGCTGGAAACCGTGCTTGACGACACGCCCCACGTCGACACCCTGGTCTTCATGGTCGACCTGTGGAGCTCGGAAGGACCGGAACCGACCACCCTGGACGAAGTGCAGACGCGGCAAAAGGACGTGACCTTCGCGTCGCGCTCGAAGCGGCATATCGCCGATTACGTCAATACACATACCTTGCAGCGCAAATTGCGCGAACTGTACGCCGGCCTGCCCGACACAAAGCACAACCGTCAGCAGACGGAAGAGCTGGTGGCGCTCGGTTGCGACAGCACCATGCACATCGTACGCCTGCCGTATGCGGGGCGCGACTGGCACATGGCGGCCAAGGATATCAATTTTTCCCGGGGCTCCATCGAGTGGCGCTGGGAGCAGGGCTACCAGGATGGCTTGCGCGCGATCAAGGCGGCCGGCTGGCTGGCCTTTGTCACGGAAGATACGCCACTCGTGGTGCACGAGTTGCCGCCCTACGAGCGCGACGCCGCCTGATCAGGCGGCATGGCAATAGCATCACTGCGGCGCATCACTGCGGATGGGCCGCTACACGCAGTTTTTCCGCGTTGGCCATGTCTTGCCGATACGTGTCCTGCGCGTCCTTCAGACAGGTGGGGCGCGCGGCGGATGGTTCCGAACGGCAGGCTTTTTTGGCCTCGGCCAGCGCGGCGGCGATTTCCTTGCGCAGGGTGCGCAGCTGGGCTTGCGCCGTGCTGTCTTCCTGATACCAGCGTTGCGGGTCGCCCGGCTGCGGCGTGGCCGTCTGCGCCATTGCCAGTGGCGCCAGGCTGCAGGCGAACAGGGTGGCCAAGAGTGTGTTGTAGATAGTCATGATATTTCCTCCTTGAAATGAAAAAGGCGCCGCAGCGCCTTTTTTTACAACCTGCCCGTCAGTAATAGCAGGATCAGTATCACTACGACCAGGCCGGCGATGCCGCTGGGGCCGTAACCCCAGTTGCGGCTATGCGGCCAGGTAGGCAGGACGCCGACCAGGGCCAGGATCAAGATGATCAGAATGATGGTGCCCATGGCAACTCCTTGTTATCGTACGACTCATGCGGGATGGCGGCTGCCTGTTGGCAAGCTCCGCCGAAAATTAATAGCGGTAGACGCGGCCGTCAACGACGCGCACGCGGTTGCCCGGGCGCAGATCATTCGCGTTGTCCTGCACCACGGTGCGGTATTCGCCGTTGTCGAGGCGTACGCTGATCTGGTAGGCCTGCGCTTGCTGCCTGCGGCCTTCCACCTGGTTGCCCACGACGCCGCCGGCGACGGCGCCCGCCACGGTGGCGGCCGTGCGTCCGCCGCCCGAGCCGATGGTATTGCCCAGCAGTGCGCCGGCGATGCCGCCGACCACGGCGCCCGCGCCGCTGGTTTGTCCGCCGCCCTGCACGATCTGGATGGAGTCGACGGTGCCGTACATGGCGGATTCAGGCTGGTTGGCCGGGTAATATTGTTGTGACTGGGAAGGACCGGTGGCGCAACCGCTCAGTGCGGCGGTGGCGGCGAGCATCAGTGCAGCCAAGGTGGCGTTGGTTTTCATTTTATTCTCCTGACGAGGTGAGGGTGTAGTGCCATCTTAGTCATGCCCCTGTTTCCGGTCTGTACGCTGCCGCACGTACTTATTTGGTGCCGAAAATGGTATTTTTTACCGGAACGATCCAGCAAAACGTTGTTATTTATCCCTGTCTGCCTTCCGCTTTCAAAATAAATTACTTGTGTACGGCAGCGTACAGAAGAGAGGCGGCGATCCACGTAAAACGGTAGTCATGCCAAGCAGACATGCTTGTCACTACCAGGGAGAAATACATGAACAAGAATAAGCTTTTCACCGCCATCGTTGTCAGCCTGGCGTGCGCCGCCTGGGGCGGCCAGGCCGTGGCTGCCACGCCGGAAGCAAAAGCAGCCTACAAGGCGGCCAATGAACAGGCGGGCCTGAATTACAAGCTGGCCCATGCCGAATGCGAAAAAATCACGGGCAACCCGAAGGATGTCTGCATCGCCGAAGCAAAGGCCGTGCGCACCTACGATGAAGCTGTGGCCCAGGCGCAATATACGAATACCCTGCGCGCCTACACCAAGGCGCGCATCAAGATTGCCGATGCCAATTACGACGTCGACCTGACGCGCTGCAATGCGCTGACGGGCAACGACAAGGATGTCTGCGTCAAGCTGGCCAAGTCCACCAAGGTGGCGGCCCTGGCCGATGCCAAGGCAGACAAGAAAGTCATCGAAGCGCGCAGCGATGCGCGTGAAGCAAAAAGAAAAGCCGAGTACAAGGTCGCGACAGAAAAATGCGATGCATTAGCCGGCGCAGCCAAGGATGACTGTATCAAGGCTGCAAAAACCCAGTTCGGTTACTGAGCTCCCTCCGGCGCGCAGTCACCAAACTGGTATAAGAAGCTCATTGTGAGCACATTGATTGACCACTCCTAAGGAAAAAACCATGAAATTCACCAAATCTATCGCTACTGGCCTTTTCGTCGCTTCCCTGTTCGCTGTTGCAGGTTGCGCTTCGACCCCAACCAAGGAAGGCACGGGCGAGTACATCGACGACGCGGCCATCACCACCAAAGTGAAAGCCAGCATCTTCAACGAGCCTACCCTGAAATCGACGGAAATCAACGTTGAAACCTTCAAGGGCGTGGTTCAGCTGAGCGGCTTCGTGGCCCAGCCAGCCGATGCCGCCAAAGCGGGTGAAATCACCCGTGGCGTCAAGGGCGTGAAGTCCGTGAAAAACGACATCCGCGTCAAGTAATGGCCTGACCTGCCGCAGCGGCCAGCCCCACGGCTGGCCCTGCGGCCTTCCACCGACCGTCGCGGGAATCGCATGCATATCCAGCCTACAGATACCCCGCCCGAGCCGGTGGCGGCTGCCTCCGCCGAGCCTGCCGGGCCACCTCCCGGCGCGCCCGCGGAGCAGCCAGACTCATCCTTGCGTTTGCCGCTGCATGTCAATGCGCGTGGCATGGCGCTGGGCATCATCGCCACCGTCAGCTTCATTTATGCGCTGCAGTGGGCACAGAAATTCCTCATTCCCGTCATCTTCGGCATTTTCATCGCCTACACCCTCAATCCCGTCGTCGCCTGGCTGGAAAAGCTGCGCCTGCCGCGCGCCATCGGCGCCACGGCCGTCACGGCCCTGATCCTGTTCGGCTCCATCGTCGTGGTCGAGCGCGTGCAGGGCGAATTCGAATCCATCGTTGAAGAATTGCCGGCCGCCACGCATAAGCTGTCGCGCCTGATCGCCGCCAGTACGGGCGGCAAGAACAGCACCTTCCAGAAGATGCAGGCCGTGGCCAATGAAATCGAGCAAGTGGCCGCTGGCGCCGAAGCGCGCCGCAACAACCGCCGCGCGGCCGCCGCCGAGGCGCCCAACTTCAAGATCATGGACTGGGTCTGGGCCGGCTCGCTGGGCCTGGTGGGCTTCCTCAGCCAGGCCACCATGGTCATCTTCCTCGTGTTTTTCCTGCTGTTGTCGGGCGATACCTTCAAGCGCAAGCTCGTCAAGCTGACGGGGCCGTCGCTGAGCCGCAAGAAGGTCACCGTGCACATCCTGGAAGACATCAATACGTCGATCCAGAACTATATGTTCATGCTGCTCGTCACGAATGGCTTGCTGGCGGTCCTGATGTGGATCGCCCTGCGCGTGATCGGCCTGGAAAACGCGGGCGCTTGGGCCATCGTGGCCGGCTTGCTGCACATCATGCCGTATTTCGGCCCCTTGCTCATCACCATCGCCACGGGCCTCGTTGCCTTCCTGCAGTTCGAATCGCTGGAAATGGTCTTGCTGGTGACGGGCACGTCGATGGCCATCGCCACCCTGGTGGGCACCTTTGTCACCACCTGGATGACGGGGCGCATCGCCCGGATGAATCCCACGGCCGTGTTCATCAGCCTGCTGTTCTGGGGCTGGCTGTGGGGCGTCTGGGGCTTGCTGCTGGGCGTGCCCATCATCGTCATCGTGAAGGTCGTGGCCGAGCGTGTGCAGGGCATGGAAGTGGTGGCCGAGCTGCTGGGCGAATAGCTTGCGGCAACGTAAAGAAAACGGCGCCCGCGGGCGCCGTTGTTGCATGCAGACTTATCGCTTAGGACTGGTGGCGTTTCAGTATCTTGACTTGCACATCGCCATCGTCCGTCTTCGGCATATCCTTCATGCTGCCCAGCTGAAGGGCGAACTGGCGCGTGAATTCGGCGCCCAGGAAGAAGATTTGCGCTGAATAATATACCCACAGCAGCAGGGCCACCAGCGAACCGGCCGCGCCATAGCTGCTGGCCACGCCGCTGTTGCCGATATATACGCCAATGGCGTATTTCCCCAGTGAAAACATGAAGGCCGTGCCGATGGCGCCGATCAGCACGTCGCGCCAGGACAGGCGCACGCGCGGCAGCATTTTATAGATGACGGCAAACAGGCTGGCGATGACGGCAAAGCCGATCAGGTTCGACAGGATGGTAAACAGCACGGCCGTGTCCTTCCACACGCCTTCCCAGAAGTTGGCGAGGATGGCCATGGCCGCGTTGACCACCAGCGACACCATCAGCAGGAAGGCCAGCACCAGCACCAGGCCGAAGGACAGCAAGCGCGTGCGCAGCATGTCCCAGGCGCCCGCTTCCTTCAGCGGCGGTACTTGCCAGATTTCATCGAGGCTGGCTTTCAGTTCGGCAAATACACTGGTGGCGCCGAACAGCAGCAGCGCGCTGGCGATGAGGGTGGCGATGCGTCCCTGCTCATGGTTCTTTGCGCCGGCCAGCACCAGCTGGATGGCTTCGGCGCCCTGCGTGCCCAGCAATCCCTGCAGTTGCCCCATCAGTTCGCCGCGCGCGGCGGCCGGGCCATAGAAAAAGCCGGCGATGGCAATCACCAGCACGAGGATGGGGGCGATGGAAAACAGGGTGTAGTAGGCGAGGGCCGCGCCCTTGCTCGAGGCGCGGTGTTCCAGCCATTCGGTGACGGAACAGACGATGACACTGCGCATCTGCTTGCTGAACGGCGCCAGGCCGGCCAGTCTGGGATAGCGGGTAGAAATATTCATGGTGGCTTTCAATGCAAAAAAGGGGCGCGAGCCCCTTTTTTTATTCACAAGTGGCGTACCACTGTTTAGCTTACTGCACGCGGCGTTCGATGGTGATCTGTTCCACTTCAACGCGGCGGTTTGGTTCCAGGCACTTGATCAGGTCGGCACGCTTCTTGTTATCGCAGGTGACGACAGGATTGGTGGAGCCCTTGCCTTCTGCCGTCAGGCGGTTGGCGGCAACACCGTGGGCGACCAGGTATTCCTTGACTGCATCAGCGCGCTGCTGCGACAGTTTCAGGTTGTACTTGGCCGAACCGATGCGGTCGGCATAACCACTGATGACGACGTTATTGACGTCCGGCGCTGCGTTCAGCACGCGGGCGATTTCGTCAAGCTTGGTCTGTGTCGGGCCCAGCTTGGCGCTGTCGAACGCGAACAGTTCCGTTGCTGCCATCGTCACTTTTTCAAAGCGTGCTGGCGGTGGCGGCGGTGGTGGCGGCACGACCACGACGACTTCTTCACGCACTGGCGGCGGTGGCGGTGGTGGCGGCGGTGCAGGTGGTTTGTCGAACGCGAAGTTCAGGCCCACGGTGACGTAGTAGTTGTTGGCCTTGCTGCTCGGGTCGAACGTATTGCCGCGCAGGAAGCCGTGCACGTTGCGCACGTCAGCCTGGAACGACAGTTGATCGTTGATCGTGGACTGGAAGCCCAGACCGACGCTGGCGTACGGCGAGCTCTTTTTGCGTTCGCCGAAAGCGAAGCTGGTGTCCTTGTCGCGCTGCATGCCGGCACCGACCAGCAGGAAGGGGCGGAAGGCTTTACGCGAGAACATGTACAGACCGTCTACGCCCAGCGTATTTTGCTGGTAGCGCTGTTGGCCATCCTTGGAGCGGGCATACGTGGTGCCCAGCTGGATATCCCAGTCCTGGGAAACAGGTTTACCGAAACGCAAGCCTGCGCCATACCCGGTTTTATCCGTAGCGAAGTCGGAATCTGGCTTGAGTGCGTTGAGGCTAGGTTGAATGTACCAGGAAGGATTGATTTCCTGGGCCTGTGCGCCGAGGGCGGAGCACAGTACTGCGGCGGCAACGGCGATTTTTTTTAGATTATTCACAAGTAACTCCCAACGTTGATAAGAGATTTTCTCTAATGCATCAATGCGACAACTGCCAGACATGCTATTGCTAGAGATAGACAACAATTCCAGGTGCGCTTTCTTGCGATAAATGCACTGCTGTTGGAGTAGAGAATACGGTTGCAGGTTCACGTGGTCGGTGCGTTAGCGCACAAAGCATTGTTGTATATCAATGGTGTTGCAGATTCACGACAACTACTTCGGTGTTGAAAAAAACTAATTCGCCTCCGGAAAATTTTGAAATCACGGCCATATCCTGGCGCCGTAACTGGAGGCAATCGTACGACTTGTTACCAGCATGCCACTGTATATTAGCAACAATGATGAGCTTGATAACTAATATTACATTGATGTTGTATTCCTGCCGCGTTCTGTTGTTTTTCCGGGCTTCTCTTGGGCAACTATCGTGCGCCGCAGCCAGCTCCGCCACTTTTCATCAAGGAGTTACCCGTGCCTGATCACCCCCGTGCTGTTTCTTCCCCGCTGTCCGGCAAACTGGCCCCGCTGGGTCTGCTGGCGGTGCTGCTGTCGCTGGGCATGGCTATGCCGGCCTGGGCCGATAGCGGCGTGTCCCTGTTTTCACCGAGCGGCACGGTCAAGGCCGTGCGCCAGGTACGGGCCCAGTTCTCCACGCCGATGGTGCCGTTCGGCGACATGGGCTTGCCCGCGCCGTTCGCCATCGATTGCGGCAAGGCCGAACCTGCCGTCGTGGCGGGCGCGGGGCGCTGGGCCGACGAGCGCAACTGGAACTACGATTTCGAGCGCGACTTGCCGGCCGGCGTGGCGTGCAGCTTTACCTTGAAAGCCGGACTGAAGGACCAGGCAGGCAAGCCCTTGCAGGGGACGGCGTCCTACCGCTTTTCCACGGGCGGCCCGGCCATCGTCGAGGCCGTGCCGTATGACGGCCAGCCGTATATCGATGAAAACCAGATCTTCGTGCTGGGCCTCGACGCGGTGCCGAACGAGGCCAGCGTGGCCGCCAACGCGTATTGCCGCGCCGATGGCATCAATGAAAAGATTCCCGTGCGGCAGCTTGTGGGCAAGGAACTGGAGCAGGTACTGACCCTGCGCAAGAGTTTTCTCGACCGCTACCTGACCGTGTATTTCAAGAAGCGGGGCACGCTGTGGAAAGTGGGCATGCCCGTCGCCAGCAAGGGTGCGCCGCCGCTGCCTGTGACCGTATTGCAATGCAAGCGCAGTTTTCCCGCCAACGCCAAGGTGTCGCTCGTGTGGGGCGAGGGCATCGCCAGCGCCAGCGGCATCGCCACGGACAAGGCGCAAACGCTGCAGTTCAAGACGCGTCCCGATTTCACGGCCAAGTTCAGCTGCGAGCGCAGCAATCCGAAGGAACAGTGCATTCCCTTCCTGCCCATGCGCGTGCAGTTTTCCGCGCCCGTGAGCGCGGCGCAGGTGCGCGCCATGACCCTGAAGGGCGGCGGCAAGACGTATGCGCCGACGATTGCAAAAGAAGAAGAAAAGGCGGAATTCCTGTATGGCGCCACCTTCAAAGGCCCGTTTCCCGTGCAGGCCAGTTTCGTGCTGGCCCTGCCGCCGAAGCTGACAGATGACGCGGGCCGCGCCTTGCTCAACCGCGCGCGCTTCCCCATGACGGTGCGCACGGGCGAACAGCCGCCGCTGCTGAAGTTCCCGGCCCCGTTCGGCATCATCGAAGCCAAGGGCGATGGCTTGCTGCCGGTCACCGTGCGCAACATCGAGCCTGTGCTGTCGGGCAAGGAAGTCGCGCAGCCATCCGCTGCCGCCACGGGCGCCACCTTGCGCGTGCCCGACAATGACGACAAGTTCATCATCGAGTGGATGCGGCGCCTGGCCGGCAATGGCGACGGGGGCGAATACTGGCAGCCGTACGCCCAGTACGCGGGCAACATGAGCAAATCCGTGCTGGCCGACGCTGCCGGCACGCGCCCCATCAGCCTGCCTCGTCCGGACGGCAAGAAAACCTTTGAAGTGATCGGCATTCCTTTGCTGAAACCGGGCTTTTATGTGGTCGAACTGGCCAGCCCCATCCTCGGCAAGGCCTTGCTGGGTAAACCGACGACGGCCTATATCCGCACGGCCGCGCTGGTGACGAATCTGGCGGCCCACTTCAAGCATGGCGCGCAATCGTCGCTCGTGTGGGTGACGTCGCTGGACAAGGGCGCGCCTGTCGCGAAGGCGCAAGTGGCCGTGCGCGACTGCGCCGGCAAGCTGCTGTGGCAAGGCGCCACGGGCGCGGACGGCGTGGCGCACATCCCCGGCGAGCTGGCCAATTCCTCGTGCAAGAACAATGGCCGCTACTTTATCAGTGCGCGCAGCGGCGGCGACATGACGTTCACCCTGTCGGACTGGGTGGGCGGCATCGAAGCCTGGCGTTTCAATTTGCCCACGGATGACACGCGCGCCGACAACACCTTGCTGGCCACGGTATTCGATCGCACCTTGCTGCGCGCCGGCGAAACCGTGCACATGAAGCATTTCATCCGCAAGCACACGGGCGAAGGCATGAGCCTGGTTGACAAGAACAACGGCCCCGGCAGTGCCACGTCCATCGTCATCACGCACCAGGGCAGCGACCAGAACTACCAGTTGCCCCTGCGCTGGTCGGCCAGCGGCACGGCGGAAAGCGACTGGCTCATTCCCGCCGATGCCAAGCAGGGCGAATACAGCGTGACGATGGCGGGCCGCCCGTCCGGCAGTTTCCGCGTGGAAGCGTTCCGCGTGCCGACCATGAAGGCCGTGCTGCAGGGGCCGAAGGCGCCCGCCGTGCAGGCGAAGCAGCTGGCCCTCGATGCGCAAATCACGTATCTGGCCGGCGGCGCCGCCACGAATGCGCCCGTCAAGCTGCGCACGGTGCTGCAAGACAAGAGCGTTTCCTTTGCCGACTATCCCGAATACAGCTTCAGCAATGGCGACGTGAAGGAAGGCCTCGTCAAGCAGGGCACAGGTTACGACGACGATGAAGGCGAGTGGCAGGACGAGGGCAATGGCGGGCGTGCCGGCCCCGGCGCCACGGCCGCGCGCACGCAAAGCTTGACCCTGGACAAGGCGGGCGGCGCGCGCATCGTCATCGACCAGCTGCCGCAGCTGTCCACGCCGCGCGACCTGGTGGCGGAAATGGCTTTCCAGGATGCGAATGGCGAGACGGCTTCCGTGGCGACAAGAGTGCCGCTGTGGCCATCGCATGTCGTAATCGGCATCAAGCCCGACGCCTGGGCACTGAGCAAGGATGCCTTCAAGTTCACGGTGGCCGTGCTCGGTACCAATGGCAAGCCGGTGGCGAACGCCCCGGTCGCCGTCGACTTCTTCCAGCGCAACAGCTATTCGCACCGCCGGCGGCTGATCGGCGGTTTCTATGCATATGAAAACAGCAGCGAAGTGGTCAAGCTGGGCCCTGCATGCTCGGGCAAGACGGACGCCAAGGGCCTGCTGATGTGCGACGTGAAGGCGCCCGCCAGCGGCAATCTGATTTTGCGCGCGCGCACGCAGGATACGTCCGGCAACGCGGCGGTGGCCAACCGCGAAACCTGGGTGGCCGGCAGCGGCGACTGGTGGTTCAACGCCAGCGACAATGACCGCATCGACGTGCTGCCGGAAAAGAAACGCTATGAACCAGGCCAGGAAGCAAGCTTGCAGGTGCGCATGCCGTTCCGCTCGGGCACGGCACTGATCACGGTCGAGCGCGAAGGCATCCTCGACACCTATGTACGCCAGCTCAATGGGCGGGAACCGGTGGTGACTATCCCGGTCAAACCGAACTATGCACCGAATGTGTATGTCTCCGTGTTTGTCGTGCGGGGCAGGGTCGATGGCGTGCAGCCGACGGCCTTGGTCGACCTGGGCAAGCCGGCTTACAAGATGGGCATTGCACCGCTGAACGTGGGTTGGCAGGCGCATGAACTGAACGTCATGGTGGTGTCCGACAAGGAAGTATATAAAACACGCGACAAGGCGGAAGTGTCCGTGCGCGTGCGCCGCGCCGATGGCAAACCGCTGCCGGCCGGCGCCGAAGTGGCGCTGGCAGCCGTCGACACGGGCTTGCTGGAGCTGATGCCCAACGATAGCTGGAAATTGCTCGACACCATGATGGCGCAGCGCAGCCTGCAGGTGGAAACGGCGACGGCGCAGATGCAGGTGATCGGCAAGCGCCACTTCGGCCGCAAGGCCTTCCCGGCCGGCGGTGGCGGCGGCAAGGGCGCCAGCCGCGAACTGTTCGACACCCTGCTGTTCTGGAAGGGCACCGTCAAGCTCGACGCAAAAGGCGAAGCGACGGTGCAAGTGCCGCTGAACGACTCGCTGACGGCGTTTCGCATCGTCGCCATCGCCAGCGCCGGCAAGGAATTGTTTGGCACGGGCAGCACGGATATCCGCAGTTCGCAAGACCTGATCTTGATGTCGGGCTTGCCGACCCTCGTGCGAGAAGGCGACCAGTTGCGCGCCGGATTTACCGTGCGCAACACCTCGGCCGCATCCTTGAGCGTGGACCTCAACGCCAGTGCGGCCGGCAAAGCCTTGCCGCGCCAGAGCTTGACCTTGGCGGCGGGCGAAGCGCGCGAAACGGGCTGGGATTATCAGGTGCCGCTCGGCGCGACCAGCATTGTGTGGGAGATAGTCGCCAAGGCGGGCAGCCATACCGATAAACTCAAAATCACGCAAAAGGTGGGCCAGGCCACGCCCGTGCGCACGTATCAAGCCACCTTGCAGCAAATCGACAAGCCCATCAATATGTCCGTGCAGATGCCGGCCGGCGCCTTGCCGGGCCGGGGCGGCATCCAGACGAGCTTTGTCGCCAAACTGGGCGGCGAGCTGCCCGGCGTGCGCGAGTACATGGCGGCCTATCCGTACACGTGCTTCGAGCAAAACACGTCGAAGGCCATCGCCCTGCAAGACCAGGATGCGTGGAACAAGCTGGCCGCCAGCCTGCCTGCCTACCTGGACAGCGACGGCCTGCTGAAATACTTCCCCATCATGGAGCAGGGCAGCGACAGCCTGACGGCGTATGTGTTGTCGGCAACCCGGGAGGCGGGCTATGCAATTCCCGAACAGACGAAGAACCGCATGGAATCAGCCTTGACGGCCTTCGTGCAGGGGCGCATCGTGCGCCGTTCCGCGCTGGACACGACCGACCTGGCCGTGCGCAAGCTGGCCGCGCTGGAAGCGCTGTCGCGTTCGAACAAGGTGCCGCCCGATGCGCTGGAGAGCATCAGCATCAACCCGAACCTGTGGCCGACGTCCGCCGTCATCGACTGGAGCTTGTTGCTGCAACGCACGCCAAGCCTGGCGCGCCGCGATGTCCTGCTGGCCGAGGCGCAGCAGATATTGCGCGCGCGCCTGAATTTCCAGGGCACGACCATGGGCTTTTCCACCGAGCGCAAGGATAACTGGTGGTGGCTGATGGTCTCCGGCGACGTCAACGCTAACCGGCTGCTGCTGGCCGTGATGGACAACCCGGCGTGGAAGGACGACATCGGCCGCCTGGTGCGCGGCAGCATGGGCCGGCAGAAGAAGGGCCGCTGGGATACGACGGTGGCCAACGCCTGGGGCACCCTGGCGATCGCCAAGTTCTCGGCCAAGTTCGAAGCCACGCCCGTGACGGGCGCCAGCGCCGTCAAGCTGGGCAGCGATACGCAAGCGCTCGTGTGGAATGGCGCAGCGAAGGTCGGCCCCGTGCTGCAAGCGTGGCCGAAGGGCACGGACACCCTGGGCCTGGCGCACAGCGGCACGGGCAAGCCTTGGGCCACCGTGCAAAGTCTGGCGGCTATCCCGCTCAAGGCGCCCGTCTCCAGCGGCTACACGATCAAGAAAACCGTGACGCCGGTGGAACAGAAGACGGCGGGCGCCTGGTCGCGCGGCGATGTCTACCGCGTGCGCCTGGACTTGTCGGCGCAGGCGGACATGAGCTGGGTAGTGGTCGACGACCCGATTCCCGCCAGCGCCACGGTGCTGGGCAATGGCCTGGGGCGCGATTCGCAGCTGCTCACGGCGGGCGAAAAATCCACGGGCTGGGTCTGGCCCACGTTCGAAGAGCGGGCGTTCGACGCCTTCCGCGCGTATTACGCCTTCGTGCCAAAGGGTAACTGGAGCGTGGAATACACGGTGCGCCTGAATAATGCAGGGGATTTCAGCCTGCCGGCCACGCGCATCGAAGCCATGTATTCGCCCGAGATGTTTGGTGAGTCGCCGAACGCGAATGTGAAGGTGGGGCAGTGAAAGGGTTTGTTTTACTGATGGGCGGCCTGCTGGCCGGCCCGGTCTTCGCTGAAGCGATATTGACGCCGGCCCAGGTGCAGGCCGCGTACCGCAGTTCGGAAGCGCAGCTGCTGGACCGCAGCGGCGTGCCTCTGCAATCCTTGCGCGTGGACATGAAAGTGCGGCGTTTGCCATGGGTGCCGCTGGCAGATATCTCGCCCGCCGTGCAGCAGGCCGTGCTGCTGGCGGAAGACCAGCGCTTCATGCGGCATGGCGGCGTGGATGTGTCCGCGCTGGCCACGGCCGCCTGGGACAATCTGTTTTCGAAAAAGCCCCGGGGCGCTTCGACCATCACCATGCAGCTGGCAGGCCAGCTGGACGCGGACTTGCAGGCGTCTTCGGGCGGGCGCAGCCTGCGCCAGAAATGGGACCAGATGCGTGCCGCCCAAGCCATCGAGGATAGCTGGAGCAAGGCGCAGATTTTCGAAGCGTATTTGAACCTCGTATCGTTCCGTGGCGAATTGCAAGGCATCGCGTCCGCCTCGTACAGCCTGTTCGGCAAGGCGCCGTCGGGCCTGAACCAGACGGACGGCATCATTTTGGCCAGCCTCGTGCGGGCGCCGAACGCGCCGCCGGCCACCGTCACGCGCCGTGCCTGCGCGCTGGCGAAAGAGTGGCGCATGGACAGCAGTTGCCAGCTGATCGGCCAGCGCGTGCAGACGGCCTTGCAGCGCAACGCCCTGTATGCGGAGCTGGCGCCGGCGCCGCAAGTGGCGCAGCAACTGTTGAAACAGCCGGGCGCGCAAGTCGCCAGCACCCTGGACGGTCCCTTGCAGCGCTTCGCGCAGGAAAACCTGCGCCAGCAACTGGCGTCCTTGCGCGAGCGCAATGTCAACGATGGCGCCATCATCGTGCTCGACAACCGCAGCGGCGATATTCTCGCCTATGTGGGCAATGCGGGCGGCAGCCATGTCGATGGCGTGGCGGCCCTGCGCCAGGCCGGTTCCACCTTGAAACCATTCCTGTATGAACTGGCCATCGAGCGCCGGCTGATGACGGCCGCGTCCGTCATGGACGACTCGCCGCTCGACGTTGCCACAGAGTCCGGCATGTATGCGCCGCAAAACTACGACCGCAATTTCAAGGGTTACGTCAGCGCCCGCACCAGCCTGGCCAGTTCCCTCAACATTCCCGCCGTGCGCACGGTGTTGCTGACGGGACAGGATGGCTTTTACAATCGCCTCAAGGACGTGGGGCTGTCCAGCCTGACGGAAGCGGCCGAATACTACGGCCCTTCGCTGGCCCTCGGTTCATCGGAAGTGACCCTGCTGGAACTGGCCAACGCCTACCGCGCGCTGGCCAATGGCGGGCTGTACAGCACGGCAAGCCTGCAGCCGGGCCAAGCGGGCAAGGATCGGCGCCGCGTGATGGAGGCGGGCGCCGCCTTCATCGTCGGCGACATCCTGGCCGACCGCGCCGCGCGCAGCATGACCTTTGGCTTGCGCAACGAGCTGGGGACGAATTTCTGGAGCGCCGTCAAGACGGGCACGAGCAAGGACATGCGCGACAACTGGTGCATGGGCTACTCGGCGCGCTACACGGTGGGCGTGTGGGTGGGCAATTTCGATGGCAAGCCCATGTGGGACGTCTCGGGCGTGACGGGCGCCGCGCCCGTGTGGCGCGACGTGATGGATTATTTGCACAAGAACGTGCCCAGCCATGCCCCGAAAGCGCCGCCAGGCGTGCTGCAGCAGATGGTGGCGTACCAGCCCGCGCTGGAAGCGCCGCGCCGCGAATGGTTTATCTTTGGTACGGAAAGTCCCGTCATCGCCGTGCTGGGCGACACCGTGAAGCCAGCCGCCATCGTGTATCCGGCCGAGGACAGCATCCTCGCCATCGACCCCGACATCCCGCCTGCCCTGCAGCGCGTGTTCTTCCAGGCCCAGGGCAGCCACGCCTTGCGCTGGGTGCTCGATGGCAAGGACATGGGCGGCGCAGCGGAGAGCATCAGCTGGCGTCCCGTGCCAGGCAAGCATGCGCTGGCGCTCGTCGACGGCGCCGGCAAGACGGTGGCGCAGGTGGCGTTCCAGGTGCGGGGGAATGCGCTGGCGCAGCTTGCCGCACAGGGTAAGTAATCAATTCGATGGATAATTCGCCGGGTCGATGGCTGGCGTGACGTAGTGCCGCAGCACATCGCCGCCGTGCGGATGCTTTTGCGTGCGGCGTTTTTCTTCCGATGGCGGGCTGACCAGCACGATGGTCGCTTCGTCCGGATTGCGCAGGTTCACCACGGCGCTTATCCCCCCATCGCGGTAGCTGCCCATCACGCCGATGGCCATCTGCACGAACAGGGTGGCCGCGCCCGTGTTGCCCAGGCGCTGGTCCGTATCGATCCATTGCGCCGTATTGCCGCTGTCGAGCTCCGTGCCGCCATCTTCCGCATGTTTCAGCAAGGTCTTGTGCAGCGCCACCAGCTGCGCCTGATTGCCGCCCGTGGCGGCGACCAGGCGTGCCGGTGCGGCGGGACGCTCGGCTTCCGGCAAGCTGCGCAAGGCTTCCTGCCAGCCCGCCTGCAATGCCTGTTCGCGCTGGTCTTTGCGCGTCAACGGTTTACCCTCCTTGTCGAGCATCCTGACGAACGTGGGCCTGTGGATGAAGCCGAAGGTGGGCAGGCGGTCCAGCTGCGCCAGTTGCTCTTTGTTGAAGGGCAAGGGAAACCAGGGCGTGGGTTGCCAGTCTTTCGGTGGGTGATAGGTCTTGTGCTGGAGCCTGTCGAGCATGCTGAAGCTGCCCGTGCCGCGGATATCGGAGCGCTGCGCAAATTGCGCGGCAATGGGCAGCCATTCGGCAATTGAGGGCTGGCGCTGGGTGAAGGCAGTGGGGTCTTCCTTCTTGCGCGGGTGCGGCACGGCCCGCATCAATTCGTCATACGCCAGATACAGGCGCCGCGCCACACCGTAGGTATTCAAGTCATCGACGCTGTCCTCGGGTGGGGCATCGTCATAGGCGAATTTCCGCACGGTATCGATGCGCTCGCGCCGTGCCAATACGAACAGGGCGGAGGCGTCGGGCATTTCGGGGATGTAATAGCCGTCCTTGAGCAGTTCAGGTGTGGTGGGAAGGCGATTAATATCGCGTGACTCCATGCCATCATGCGAATTCAGGATGATGTATGGCACGTCGGGATTCGCATCGAAAAATGCGAAAACATCTTCCAGAATATGCTCGGGGTGCTCGTCGAAGCGTCGCGCCCCTGCCACAAACAAATGCCAGTGCATGCCGGAGGAGGAGGCGCTGCCCGCCAGGCCCATGATGGGGGAATGTGGAGTATCTTGCAGCGCCGGATCTGCAATGGGACCTTCAGCGTTAAATATGGGCACGGCAAAATACATCGGCGTGTTCAGTGCGCCATTTTCCAGGGAGTCACCTGCACGTCCCCCACTGGTGCCAGCTTTGTCCAGGCTACTCCATGGATATTTCTTCCTATCCTGTTCGCGGATGCTGGCATAGGCGTTTCCCTTCTGCAGGGCTTCCCACAATTTTCCTTGCCGGTATTTATCCAGGGTGACGCCAAGACCGATGACTTCCAGCACATATTCACGCTTGTCCTGCTCGCTGGGCACCACCTGCTGCACTTGCGGCTTAGCGGCTGTCACGGGCTTCGACGAGTGCAGCCAGCGCGAACCGAGCAATGTGGCCGCGACGATGGGCGGGATCAGCAACAGCCATTGCAGGTGCTTCCATATATTGCTGCGCATCGTGGACTCCGGCAAGAAAGTTGGGGGGCTGATCAATATTGAGTAAAGCAGTAGCAGTACCATGACGCTGGCGGCTGCATACAGCGGATACTTCAAGCGGGGAATTAGACTTTTCATCTCGGGATGTCGTCGCTGGCTTTATGAGCGACAGGAGAGATGACCGATTCAGTGCGCCTGCCGTTGACTATTTCGCACACGACGGTGGACGGCAGGCCAGCATGCAATGCGGGGACACACGCGGGGAGTTCTCCCGAGCTGTAATAGTCCGCATTGCCCTTGATGATAGCCTTACGCGACGCCGGCTCAGCAGTTAAATAGATTGCAAATTTTTTCGCAAAAGTATCCCACTTCAATATCGATGGACGCGGTATGTTGTCATTCGTTTTTAGCCGCCAATCCGCCACCGCACACAAATACTGGTAAAACTTCGGATCGCTGCTCGCCTTGCCCCCGCCGATGGCCACGTCATATGCCGTCACGTTGCGGTGGTTTTCCGCATTGCCGATGATGGCGCCGTGGAAGGATTTGGGGCTGACCTCGTTCTGCCAGCGCTTGCGCGCCTCGTTCGGGGTTTCTTCGCGATTCACAAGCAGCATGTCGCCGCCGTCCGGATGGCGCGAGACGCGGTCGATCCTGCATTGGTCGCCCGCTTCCTTGCCCAGGTTCAGGGCCTTTTCCACTTGCTCGCGCTGGCCTGCGCCGAACATGCCGGCGCCGGGTTCGGGAATGCGATGCTTGAGCGGCCGCGGGTCGGCGATGATTTCCTGCTTGCGCATGCGCAAACCTTGCTTGCTGGTTACCGCGATGGCCGCATCGATGGGGTCGACCTCCTCGCACGGTCCTTGCTGGTCGCGCGGCAGCTTAGCCTGGTCGGAATCCCTCGGGAACTTACCAGGGCGGATCTCGCCGCCGTCCAGCACGGCCGCCCTGGGCACGCGCAGTGCTTCGCCATTGATCGTGCGCAAGCCTTCGCGCCTTCCCGCTGCCGTGGAAAAGATATTCCATTTTGCGGGTTTGACGGGCGGCCATTGTGCCTCGGCATGGTTGCCCCGATGGCCGCGGTTGGCGCCCGCCACATGGGCATGGTCGTCCTCGCCTTCCACGCGCAGGGCGAAGTCGTGCGGCGGCAGGCCCACCAGCACCGGTCCGCTGTTCTTGCCAGCGGCATCCAGGCGTTGCTTGTTGGTAAAGACGCGCTGGTAAAAGCCTTTACCCAGTTCCGCCAGCGGCTGGCGGCGCTGGAATTCCTTTTCCCAGTAGTTGGGGCCATCGCCCCAGATGCTTTTATCCGTCTTGCCCTTGGTCTTTGACAGGCCATGCCCGTCGATGTGGTCGGGTATCCCCTGCCAGCCGATGCCCTGCATATTATCCAGCGCCACCGTCATGTCTTCGGGACAAAAGTACAGGTAGACCTTGCCCCGGTTGTCGCGGTCCGCTTCCGCGCGCCATGCCGCGCCCGCCATCCCATGGCAGACGGTGTGATCCTTGATTTGTGTAAAGGCGGGCGTGGCATGCTTTTTTGCCACCACCCCTTGCACGATCTGCACCAGGGTTTGCAGGCGCGCATGCAGGGTCTGGCGGTTGTCGATGGCGTCGTATTGGTTTTCCATCGCCGCATCCCGGCCACCGCCGAAGATGCGGCTCGATTCCGCCGCGCCGAAGAACATGGTCGTGTCTTCCACGAGGCTGTAGGGCGGATGCGTGAGGATCAAGGTGTCGGCGGGCCGCTTGCCCTCGTCGAGCAGAAAGGCCTGTGCCAGCAGCGAGATCAGACAGCCCTGGCTGTGCGCGACGATGGAAACCACGTCATTGCTGTCGTAGTCGCGGATCATGGCGATGAGCGCGGCCAGGCGCTTGGCGGCCAGCACCATGTACATGCGGCCCGGCGCCGTCTTCAAAGGACGCACGGGGTCGCCGCCCACGTCGTATGGAGAGAACAGTCCCTTGTTCCACATGTCGGGCAGGGTATTGGTGGCATTGCCGAACGGGCCGCCGTTCTTCGACATGTCCTTGTCCAGGCGGTTGCCATAGCGGTCCGTATTCTGGCCGTTGCCCACCTTGCTGGCGTTACCTTGTTCGCGAAAGCCCCAGTAAAACGGGATGACGGGACTGTACGTCGCGTCATCCGGCTTGCGCTTGAAATACACGTCGTCCGGGTCGGCTATGGTTTCACGCTTGTCGGACTCCTGCGGCAGGCGGTAGGTGGCTGGGGTGAACACGTGGCCGCCGCCATACATGCGCGCATCGAGTCCCTGGCAGAGTCCTTGTTCCACGGCACTGAAACTCGTACCCACGTCGTTGACGCCATGGATGACGATGACGTTGCCCGGCAGCTCAGGGCGGATGCGCACGATGGCGTCGTTGAGGCGGCCGCAATGGAGAAGGGCGGTGTTCTTGCCGCTGGTGTAGGGAAGTTTGGGATAGGCCATCGCCGCTCCATGCTGACCAGACAGGCCAGTGTAGAGGGGCGGGATGGCGGATTAATTGCGTTTACGCAAGCATTGCGGAAAAGAAGGGGGCCTTACGGCGCACTGATGATCTTCGTCAGCGCGATGCGATACGCGGGCTGCACGTCGCCATCCTTGTCCAGCTTGTCCGTCATGATCACGCCGTAGCCTTGCGCGTACCACACGTATTCGCCGCTCTTGCCTTTGCTCTTGCCACCGACGTCGCGCAGTTCGAACTTGCAGGCATCGGGGAAGCGGCGGCCGGCCAGTTCCAGGCGCTCCCAGCCGAGGAAGGTGATGGAGAAATCGCGTTTGTCGGTGCGCGTGGAGGTGGTGATCTTGTCGGACAGGCCCGCCAGCGGATAGTGGGTGTCCGTTCGCGTGTCCGTGAACTGCACGCGCACTTCCTGGCCCGGGCGCATGTTGGCGGGGATGGCGGACTGCGGCGTGTAGACGTTCTTGCTGCGCACGGTGCCGTCTTCGTTGTAGTGGATGGCGCCCGTCAGGAAGACCTGGCCATCGCGGATGTCCTGGTAAGACGTGGCCAGCAAGACGCCGCCGTCGAGGATCAGCTGCGTGCCCTTTTGTTTCTTGCCTTCGAAGGTTTCCTCGACGTTGACTTGCGCATCGCCATTGTTCTTGCTGAACTTGATGCCTGTCGTCAATTCCATGCATTCGCCCACCGTGGGCGCCGCTTGTACACCCGCGGCCGCGAGTACGCTGGCCGCCACTATTCCACACCATGCTGCTTTCATTGTCATCCTGAATATATTGCAAAGGCGCGATCATAACGTGCCTTGGGGCAATGTGGCGCAGCGCTGGAGGCAGACTTAGCGGGCCGGCGCGACTGGCGTCGCTGGCGGCGCGGTGGCCGGTCCGCTGGCGGCCGGGGTGTCCGGCGTGGCTACGGGCTTGCCGCGCCGCGTGCGCTTGTCCGTGCGCGTCTTGGCGGGCTTGGCGTCATGAACCAGCTTGCCTTTATTGTCGAGCTTGTCGGACTGGTCCGATTTCTGGCCCGGATCGTTGGGATTGTTGGTGTGGTTGCCCGTCTGGTTCAGATTCGTCGTCGACTGGGCTTGCACCCAGGCGCCGCCGACGGTCATCAGGGTGGCGGCCAGCAAGAGAGCGGCGGTTTTCATGGCAGTGTCCTGTGCAGAAATGAGGAAGAGCTTGCATTCTCACACGGGATACCGGCGGCACGGGTAGGACGCCGCCTCATGGCTGTGTCGGCTACTTGCTACTGATTATCGGAATTGTTCCGTCGAGATATCGAAGCGCTTGAGCTTGTCGTACAGGGTTTTCTTTGGAATATTCAGGCTGGCAGCCGCGTCGATGACGTTGCCGTTGTGGCGGCGCAAGGCTTCTTCGATGATGGAAATCTCGAACGTGTCGACTTGCTCGGCCAGCGAGGCTTCGCGGCAGCCGGCCGGGCTCAGGGTGTCGTCCAGCAAGCCCAGCACGAAGCGATCCGCCACATTGTGCAGCTCGCGCACATTGCCGGCCCAGCGCTGCGCCATCAGCGAGGAGATCAGTTCGCCGCTGACGAGGGCGGCCGGCTGGCCGTAGCGCAGGGCTGCCTGCAGCACGAAAAACTCGAACAGCAGCGGGATATCCTCGCGCCGGTTGCGCAGGGCGGGCAGGGTCAGGCTGGCCACGTTCAGGCGGTAATACAGGTCGGGACGGAATTTCCCTTGTTCCGCCAGGACATTCAAATCCTCCTTGGCGGCGGCGATCACGCGGAAATTGACGGAAATGAGTTTATTGGAACCGAGCCGCTCGACTTGCCGCTCCTGCAGCACGCGCAGCAGTTTCACTTGCAGGGCCAGCGGCATGCTTTCGATTTCATCGAGAAACAGGGTGCCGCCGTTCGCATATTCGATCTTGCCGATGCGC
Source organism: Janthinobacterium lividum (assembly GCF_034424625.1). Taxonomy (NCBI): domain Bacteria; kingdom Pseudomonadati; phylum Pseudomonadota; class Betaproteobacteria; order Burkholderiales; family Oxalobacteraceae; genus Janthinobacterium; species Janthinobacterium lividum. The sequence goes on from NZ_CP139976.1 coordinate 2,140,735, forward strand.
TGGCGCTGCGCGCCAGTAAACGCGCCTTCCTCGTGGCCGAACAGTTCCGATTCGAAGATCGATTCGGGCAGGGCGCCGCAGTTGATGGCGACGAACGGATGGTCGCGCCGTTCGCTGAAGTCGTGCAGGCAGCGGGCGATCAGTTCCTTGCCGGTGCCCGTTTCGCCGAGGATGATGATGTCGGCCGATTTCGGCGCCAGGTTCAGTACCAGCTGGCGCACCTTGGCCATGGCCGCGCTGCGGCCCACGATGCGCGCCTCGATGCCGACGCGCTGCTCGAGCTGGCGGCGCAAGTTCATGTTTTCCAGCACCAGGTGGCGCTTGTCGAGCGCGCGGCGGCACACTTCCACCAGCAAGTCGGCGGAAAACGGTTTTTCGATGAAATCGTAGGCGCCACGGCGCATGGCGCCCACGGCCATCGACACGTCGCCGTGGCCCGTGACGAGGATGACGGGCAGGTTGGCATCCTGCGCCACGGCGATATCAAGCAGTTTCAAACCATCCATGCCGGGCAGCTTGATATCGCTCAATAAAATGCCGGCAAATTCGGGCACCAGGTAGGGCAGCGCTTCCTCGGCCGTGGCGACGGCCGTCACTTGCAAGCCGGCCAGCTCCAGCGATTGCCGGGCGCCCTTGCGCACGACGGCGTCGTCTTCCACCAGCAGCACTTGCATGCCTTCAAAATTATTCTCGTGCATTCCCTATTCCTTCGTCTCTATCTTATTCTCCCCCGGGGCGCAGCTCAGGGTGATGGTAAATTGTGCGCCGCCCCCTTCCTGCGCGCTGCGGTTGCGCACGGCCAGGGCGCTGCCGGCCGCGCGCAGTATGCCTGCGCTGATCGATAATCCCAAGCCCAGCCCGTGTTCCTTGGTGGTATAGAAGGGGTCGAAGATCTTGTCGAGCGAAGCGAGCGGGATGCCGGGACCATTATCGGTGATATGCAGCACGGCGAGGTCGCCTTCGCGGCGCACCTGGAACCAGATGTGCACGGGCTCGCTTTCCGGCACTGCATCCATGGCGTTCGTGATCAGGTTGGTAAACACCTGTTCCAGGCCGATGGCGTTGCACAGCACGATGATATCGTCCTCCAGCCAGCTTTCATGCAGGGTCAGGCGCTGCGAATGCTTGCGCGTGCGGATTTGCAGCATGGTTTGCGCAAATGCCTGGCGCACGCTGACGGGTTTGCGCGCATCGTCGCTGCGCCGGGCAAAGCCTTTCAGTTGCGACGTCACGTAGCCGAGCCGCTTGACGAGGTCGGAAATGGTCGACAGGTTATCGAGCGCATCCTCGATGCGCCCGCGCGCCAGGAACACCTTGGCATTGTCGGAAAACGTCTGCAGGGCGGCCAGCGGCTGGTTCAGCTCGTGCGTGACGCCGGCCGCCATCTGGCCGATGGCCGCCAGCTTGCCGCTTTGCACCAGTTCCGCCTGGGCATAGCGCAAGGTCTGTTCGGCCCGCTCGCGCTCGGCCACCTCGGCCTGCAGGCGGCCGTTTGCATGGACCAGGTCGGCCGTGCGCTGCTCGACCTTGATTTCCAGCTGTTCATAGGCGCGCGCCAGGGTTTGCTGCGCATTGAGCTTGTCGGCGATGCGGCGCCGGCGCTGGCGCGCATACATCAGGGCCAGCAGCAGCAAGGCCCAGCCCAGCGCGGCGGCGATGGCTGCATTGCGCGCCGCCTCGTTGACCTGGTCGAGCTCGGCCAGCACGGTGATCTGCCATTGCAGCGGACCCAGGGCGCGGTTCACGGCCAGGTAGTCTGCGCTGCCGGACAGGGCTGGCGTGTCGCCCGTCTGCGGACGCTCCAATGTCATCACGCTGGCGCCATCGGCAAACTGGCGCCGCACGCGGTGCGGCAGGATGGGCAGGTTTTCTTGCAGGAACTGGCGCTGTTCGCTGATGTCTTTCTTGGCGTCCGCCGACAGCGGGGCCAGGGTCTTGAACTTGAACGCGGGTGTGGTCGCCAGGATCAGCACGCCATTCGCATCCTTGACCCAGATCTGTTCGCCCGCGCCGGGCGTGCGCCACGATTGCTCAATCCAGTCCAGGTTGACCTTGGCGGCGACGATGCCGATGATGCGCCCGTTGCGCTGCACGGGTTGCGAAATGAAATAACCGGCTTCGAATGTCGAGGCGCCGATGCCGTAGAAGCGGCCGATGCCGCCCGCGAACGCATCCTTGAAGTAGGGCCGGAAACCGTAGTTGACGCCCACGTAGGAGCTGCGGTCTTGCCAGTTGCTCGACGCCAGGGTCGTGCCCTTGTCGTCGAGCACGTAGACGGCAAAGGCGCCCGCGCGGCGGTTCATGTCGACCAGGTAGGCGTTGATCTGCGTGACCTTGTCGGCGCTGGGCTGTTCCAGCAATTGCGCCACGGCATCGCTCTGGGCCACGGCCAGGGGCAGGAATTCGTACTTGTTGAGGGCGCCGCCGATGGACGCCGCATACAGTTCCGCGCGCGAATCGAGGGTGCGGTGCAATTCATCGAGCTGGCGCTGCTTGACCCAGGCATACGACACCCACGTCAGCACGACCAGCGAGCCCACGGCCAGCAGGGGGGCGAGCGCGGGTCTCAGGGGCCATTTGCCGAATGCCATGGTGCTCCGTGTGTCGGGTTGATGGGGCAGGCCAGACGGCACTGCCCCGGTGCTAACTAATCAGACATACTATCAGTCTGCAGTACTTGCCATCGTTTCCGCGTTGTGATGGCGCTGTTGCTCTTCCATCACCATCTCGCCCAGCATGCGTTTCAGACGGTTGAACTCGGGGTCGCTCGGGTCGCGCGGGCGGGGCAGGTCGATGGCCACGTCGCGCTTGATGGTGCCGGGACGGTAGGTCATGACGATGGTGCGGTCGGCCAGGTAGATCGATTCCTCGATCGAGTGCGTGACGAACACGATGGTGGTGCCGAAGACTTTCCAGATTTTCAGCAATTCATCTTGCAGGTTGCGCCGCGTCAAGGCATCCAGCGCGCCGAACGGTTCATCCATCAGCATGATCGGCGAATCGAGTGCCAGCACGCGGGCGATGGCCACGCGCTGGCGCATGCCGCCCGACAAGTCTTTCGGGTAGCGGGCACGGAATTCCGTCAAGCCCAGCATGCTCAGCAGCATGTCGACCCGTTCCTTGATCTCGGCCGGCGTCTTGCCGGCGATTTCCAGGCCGAAAGCGATATTGCTCTCGATGGTCATCCATGGGAACAGCGCGTATTCCTGGAACACCATGCCGCGGTCGGGACCGGGTTCGGTGATCAGCTTGCCGCCGGCCAGGATCTGGCCCGAGGTCGGCTGCGAAAAGCCGGCGATGGCGTTCAACAGTGTCGACTTGCCGCAGCCGGAGGGGCCCAGCAGGCAGATGAACTCGCCGCTGGCGATTTCCAGGTTGATATCCTTCAGGGCGATGACGTCCGCGCCGCCCGTGGTGAAGATTTTATTGACTGCATTGATATTGATCGTGGTCATGGCCGTTCCTCTCAGTGTTCCAGGCCGCGGTGCCACTGCAGCAAATGATTATTCAGGGCATTCATGGCGATATCGATGGCCAGGCCGAACAGGCCGATGGTAAACATGCCGGCGATAATTTTGTCGGACCAGAAGTACTCGCGCGCTTCCAGGATGCGGAAGCCGAGGCCGCTATTCACGGCGATCATCTCGGCCACGATCACGACGATGAAGGCCGTGCCCATGCCGATGCGCGCGCCGGCCAGGATATACGGCGTGGCCGCCGGCAGGATGACGCGGCGGAACATGGTCATCTGGCTGGCGCCCAGGTTGCGCGCGGCACGGATGTAGATGCCGTCGACCTGGCGTACGCCGGCGATGGTATTCATCAGCACGGGGAAGAAGGAACCGATGCTGATCAGGAAGAAGGCGGGCGGGTTGCCCAGGCCGAACCACAGGATCGCCAGCGGAATGTAGGCGATCGGCGGAATCGGGCGCAGCACCTGCACCAGCGGGTCGAACAGTTTATAGATGGTCTTGTTGGTGCCCATCAGCAGGCCCAGCGGCAAGGCCAGGCCGGCGCCGATGGCAAAGCCGCCCAGCACGCGCGACAGGCTGGCCCAGGCGTCGTGCGGCAGTTCGCCGGAGAACATCCACACCAGGTAATTGCCCGCTTCGGGCGTGTAGGCTTCCATGGGGATCAGGTATTCATACCATTTCACCACCACGGCGACGGGTGACGGCAGGATCTGCGGGTTGATCCAGCCAAACGTCGACATGGCTTGCCACAACAGCAGCACGGCCACGGGCACGGCGGCGCCGTGCGCGAAGCGTTTCATCATTTGAATATTCATCGTGATACTTTCAGATTGGCGAGGTCGTGGTTAGCGTGGTACATGGGACTTCTTGGCTTTTTCCAGCAGGTCCAGCTTGACCCAATCCTTGGCGACAGGCGCTTTGGCCATGCGGCCTACGCCGAATTTCACCATGTAGTCGGTGGTCAGCTGCACGTGGCTTTGCGTGATGTCTTCCGTGAAGATGGCATTGTCGATGGCATCGCGGTAATCCTCGGTGGTGATCTGGTTCTTGAACATCGATTCGCGCACGTATTTTTCCGCCAGTTTCGGGTCGGCCAGGAAGGCGCGCGTGGCAGCGACGAAGCAATCCATGAAGCGCTGGGCCACGGCCGGCTTTTCCTTGTACATCTTTTCCGTCATCACCAGCGCGCGCACGGGTTCGCCCAGCGGCGTGTCGTAAGGCTTGAGGATGGCCGCGCCGTATTTCTTGTGGATCGCTTGGGTCGAGTACGGCTCGGACTGGCTCATGACGTCGATATCCTTGGTCAAGAGGGCCTGGTTTAAGTCCGGATAGCCCATGTACAGGATCTGCACGTCCTTGCCCGGCTTGTCGGACCAGGTCAGCTTGGCCTTGGTCAGTTCGGCAAACAGCAGGATTTCCTGCGGGCCGCCGCGCGTGACGCCGACTTTCTTGCCTTTTAGGCCAGAAATGTCCTTGATGTTCAGGTCGGGACGTCCGACGATCTGCACGCCGCCCTTGGCGAAGCCGCCCACCAGGTACACGGGCAAGCCGGTGGCGCGGCCCGTGATGGCCGCTTCCAGCGCGCTGGCGGACACGTCGATTTCGCCGGCGATCATGGCTGGCACGATGTCGAGGCCCTTGGCGAAGATGCGCTCTTCAATTTTCAGGTCGTATTTCGGCGCGATTTCCTTCATATAGGCGACGGCGCCGTAATGGGCGAATTTCAGGTTGCCCAGGCGGACCAGGTCGGCTGCGTGGACGGCCAGCGGGAATTGCGCGGCCAGTGCGACGGCCACGGCCAGTGCCTTGGTATTCAGGAAGGACGAGATGCGGAAGGTGCGTGCCATGCTGTTGTCTCCAAAAGGTAGATGGTTTTATATAGTGGGTCAGGCTGCCGCTCTGATGGCGGTTATGAAAATATAAAAGCATCTTCCGTGCCAGTGGAGCGCATTTTGGCGTTTATTGCAAGTGATTGTTTATAAAGGTTTAATTTGGATCTATTGAAAATAGGAAATGGCGATATTCCGCCTTTCCGCACGGGGAGGGGAAAGGCTGTGCGGATTGCCGCATTTTTGGCGGACGGGTCCGATGTCCGCTTGCGGGTTCATTGCAGGTGAACCTTCATGGCGTTGCCGACTCCAATCGTAAAAAAACGCGTTGCAGACAGGCTGGCAACGCGTAACTCCCCCGTGGAGTAGGGGCGGCGCCGCGCGGGCGCCTGATCGATCGCCGTCCGGCGGCCTCGTCTTCAGGCTTTACTTCGGCGCCGTGGCGGGCGGCAGCGCGGGCGCGGTGGCCGGGTCGGTCAGCGGCGCAGGCGGCGTCGTGCTGCCTGGACCCGTCTCCGGCGTGGCTGGCATGACGGGCGCTGGCATCACTTGCGGGGTGGAAGCGGGATTGGGTGCCGTTTCGGGCAGGGGCGGCTCGGCCGGTTTTTTACAGGCGGACAGGCTGACAAGCAAGGCGGCGGCCAACAGGGCAGGTATTTTCATGATATTTCCTTTGCAAGAGTCGAAGGTGCGCGATGCGGGCGGCGGGCGCCGCGTGCGAAGCTTGAATTTATTGCAATGGCGTTTCCGCTTCTGTTCGCTATTTCACTTTGTGCCATGAATGGGAGCACAGAGCGGGAGTGCCGAGTTTTTAGATGTTTTTTTGAGATGCCATGAGAGAAAGAATTCAGTAGGGCAATATTTTTCACTTTCTTGCTTCTAATGTTCGTTAACGCACAGACCGTAGCCGCCGGCACAGGCATTCTGTGTCCAGACGCTCAGGATTCGTGGTGTTCTGGTATAAAAATTGCCAAGAACTTAACAATCCGGGCTACCGGCAATCGTTTAAAAGGAGTATTCAAATGCATGCAATGACTCAGTCTCACGTGAAGAGCGAATTAAAGGCAGCGCACCAGGAACTTCGTAGCCCCGAAAAAGGCTCGCAAATGGTAGAACGCGCAGCACCCATCCCCCCGGAACGCATGAATCCCATTTCCATGGCACCGATCGAGCGCGTGCGTTCGACGTCGGCCACCCTGCGCCGCATTGAAAACATGCAAAAGCTGATCGGCGAATTGTCGCTGCACGAGATGCTGGCCGACGAAATCGCGTGGTTCCTCAAGTTTTCGCCATCGGGCGCCCGCAAATACATCCGCGACCTGCGCGAAGCGGGCGTGATCGAACTGGCCCGCTATATCGAAGGCACCGCCACCTACCTGGGCAAGGCAGTGTACCAGCTGACGCCGGATCCTGAGCGCGTGCGCGCCTTCCTGGCCGCCATCGTTCAGCCAAAACGCGAAGGCGCGCCACCGCGCAAGGACCGTCCAGGCCTGCGCGAGCAAAGCATGGCAGGCAGCGGCCGTCACTTCCACATCCTGGCCGATGACACGCATTACGCCATCCGCGTCAACCGCGGTCCCGTGACGCGCGATCCCCTGGTTGCCGCCCTGTTTGGTGCGCCACAGCAAAAGGCTGCGGAGTAAACAATATTGCGCCTGAACGGCCGCCTGGCGGCTGGCGGGCGTAATGCTTGTGGTTTTGATTCTCATATGCATGTCGAAAGCCGGGTTGCAACCCGGCTTTTGGCGTTGGAGCCGGCCCTTCGATCTTGGCGGATTGAAAAGATGTTAATCAACCCCATGTGGGCTGGACTGCCCGCCCGTCCCGATGCGGGGTTCATTCGAAGGAGCTTGTCCTTGTCTGCCTACGCCGCCTTGTTACCGTGTCCGCCCCTGCCTTGCCTGAAACGGGCCGCCGCATGAATCCGCTGCTGTGGATCGCCCTCGTCACGGCCGCCATCGTGCTGTCGCTGTGGTTTCCCCGCTGGCGCTTGAAGCGGGCCCTGGCGAAACCCTTGTCGGCAGAAGGCTTGGCTGTGCTGGAAAATAATATTCCCGTCTACCGGCATATGCCGGCGCCGCTGCAGGAGCAATTGCGCCGTCTCGTCGTGCAATTCCTGTATCAAAAGAAATTCGTCGGTTGCGGCGGCCTGGAGATCACGGACGAGATGCGCTATACGATTGCCGGCCAGGCTTGCTTGCTGCTGCTGAACCGCCAGACGCAGGTGTATCCGGAACTCGACACCATCCTCGTGTATCCCACGGAATTTATCGTCACGCGCGATGAAGTGGGGCCGGGCGGCGTGGTGACACCATCGGCGAATGGCTTGCTGGGCGAATCCTGGGGCGATGGCCGCGTGGTGCTGGCCTGGGACCACGTGCAGCGCGGGGCGGCCGACTGGACCGATGGCCACAATGTCGTGCTGCATGAATTTGCCCACCAGCTCGACAGCGAATCGGGCGCCGCGAATGGCGCGCCTTACCTGCCCAGCGTGTCGAGCTATCGCAGCTGGGCCACCGTGCTGTCGCGCGACTTCGACAACCTGCGCCATGACGCCATGGTCCAGCAGCAAAGCGTGATGGACCATTACGGCGCCACGAATCCCGCCGAATTCTTTGCCGTGGCGACGGAAACCTTCTTTGAAAAGCCATACCAGATGGCCGAGCACCACGAGGAGCTGTACGCGCAATTCTTGCAGTACTACAAGGTCGACCCGCGCGACTGGATGGCGCCGCCCGTGGAAGCCGAGCACATGGCCCCGCCGTTCCCCAACTACGCGCCGCACTGGTAAGTTTGGCTTTAACTTAACAATATCAGCCCAGCAGCCGCTGTTTCAGCGCGGGATAGCTGCTGCGCGACACGGGGATGCCCGTGCTGGTCTGCGTGTCGAGCGCGTATTTGCCGCCTGCCGCGATCTGCAGCCGCTTGAAACCCAGGCTGTTGACGATGTAGGAGCGGTGCACGCGCAGGAAGTGGGGCGGCAGCAGGGCCATGAGCTTGTCGATAGGCAAGTCATGAAAACACTGTTCGCCGTTGCGCAGCACGATATTGCTGTAGTGGCCGTCGGCTTGTACGTGGTCGATGTCGGCCATGGCGATCCATTCCAGGGAACCGCGCTTCTTGACGGCCAGCGAGGCCGTCTCCGTGTGCCTTCCCGTATAGCGTTGCAGCGCCTTGTGCAGGCGTTCGCGGCTGAAAGGCTTGGCGACGAAGTCGAGCACGCCAAATTCGAACGCCGTGATCGAGCGTTCCGCGTGGGCCGAGACGATGATGGTCTGGAACGAAGCATTTTGGGCCAGGCGCAGCAGGTCATAGCCGTCCGCGCCATGCAGGTTCAAGTCCAGCAGCAGCAAGTCGATCCGGTCCTGCCCCTGCTCCTGCGCCAGGGCGGCCAAGGCTTGCGGCACATTGTCATGCAGCGCCAGCGCCGTCAGGCGCGCGCCGAAATGCGCGCGCACCTCGCGTTCGAGGCCCTGCGCAATCAGCGGTTCATCTTCCAGTATCAACACATTCATGGCGCCGCCGGCAAGGTAAAGGTGAGGCGCCAGCCAGCCTGATGCTGTTCGCTGGCATAGTGGGCCGCATCGCCGAACACGGCTTGCAGGCTGGCGCGGATGTATTGTTCGCCCACGCCGCCGCCCGCGTGCGGGCGCGCCTCGCCTGCGGGCAGGATCAGGGTAAGCACCTGCGTTTGCGCATGTTGTGCGATGCGCAGGACAAACACGGCGCCGTGGCGGTAGCGGTTGTGGCTGAACGCATTTTCCAGTGCCGTCAGCACGATGGCGGGCGGCACGGTGATGCCTGCCGCCTCGCCATCGAGTTGCAGGCTGCACGGCTGTTGCAGCCGCGTGCCCATGATGCTCAGGTAATTCTCGCACAGGGCCAGTTCCTGCGTCAGGGCAATGCTGGGCTGCTGCGCGAATTCGTTGAGCATGCGCAGCTCGGCGCCCAGCGCCTCAATGAAGGTTTCGGCTGACTGCGGCGATTGTGCGTTGAGTTCGCTGATCAGGCTGAGGGAATTCATCAGGAAATGCGGTTGCATGCTTTTACGCAGGAGCTGGTTTTCCAGCTGCTGGGCGCGTGCCGCCTTGCTGCGCTCGCGCAGCAGCTGGGCCAGCAATTGCGCGCACAGGGGCAGCAGCAGGAAGCACACGACGAGGGCGAAGCCGCCTTCGGCAAACTGGCTGCCCGTCAGCAGGAACAGCGCGCACGAGGCCAGCGCGATCAAGGTGCCGCCGCGGCTGCCCGGCAGGCGGCGCCACAGGGCGCCCAAGTTGAGCGCCAGGCTCGCTGCCAGGCCCGTCAGAAACATCAGCCAGCAGCGCGCGTCGAAATGCACGTGCAGCGCGCCGGCCAGCGCGATGCCCGCCAGCAGTACCGTCGCCGCCAGCGGCCAGCGCGGCAGGCGGTAAGCCGTATAAAAATACAGGGGCAGCAAGGCGGAAAACAGCCACGTCAGGGCGCTGACGGCATACAGGCGCGGCATGTGCCAGGGATAGGCATAGCCGGTCAAGCTGCGCCAGAGTTCCACCACCAGCAGCAGCGCCGCCACCAGGCACAGCGCGGCAAACATGGCCCAGTGACGCTGCCGCTGGTACAGCGCCGTGAGGGCCAGGAAGAGCGCTGCGACGGCGCCCAGCGCCCCGGCCAGGAGCAGTGGCGGCAGCCGGTACCAGGCCAGGCCCGCGCGGTAGTCTTGCCGGTCGACCAGGTACAGCGCATAAAATGGCGACGCCAGGTGGGCTGGCACGTGCTGCGTCGACAGTAGCAGGCGCAGGTGGTGCTTGCCCATGGCCAATTGTTGTGGCGTCAGGTGGATGGCGAAATCGATGTCGCCCGCGCGTTCCCCGCTGGCCTGGCGGGCCGGCTGGCCATTGCTGCCGATCAAGACACCATCGAGCCACAGTTCGCTGGAAGCCAGCGCCGACAGCACCAGCAACTGCGTCGACGACGGCGTGGCGGCCAGGGTGACCTCGCGCTCCACGCACAGCAACAGGCCCGGTTGGACCAACTGCTGCAGCGAGGCGGGTGCGGACGGGATGTTGCCGCAGGTGCGCCAGCCTTCGTCCAGCCAGAGCGGATGCATGGCGCAGGCGAAAGAGGGCACGGCCAGGCAGCAAGCAAGGCAGTACCGCAGCAGGGAGCGGAAGAAGGAGGGCATGGCGGGCATTGTAGCTGCTCATGTGCTACCCCGTTGCTACCCCTTTGCAACATTTTCATCAACGCCGGTGCCGTTCGTGCGGGCTGCGTGCATTTCGTGCACGGCCCGCCAACGGTGTGTGAAAGACATTTACCATGCATCAGCGCCGTGCTGTGCACACGGCCCTCACCATGGAATCATGACTATGCAAAGCAGCAAATACTACGGTTTCGCCGGCGCGCTGGCGCTGTTCTGCGGCATGGCGCAAGCCGCCTCCGTTCCCTCCGCTGGGCTGGCCGCGCGCCTGGCGGATTTCGATGGCTGGGCGGCCCGGCGCATGGGCGCGGAACGCATTCCGGGCGTGACCGTCGGTTTCAGCCAGGGCGACGTGGAATGGGTGAAGGGTTACGGTTATGCCGACCTGGAAAACCGCGTGCCGGCCACGGCCCGCTCCAGCTACCGGCTGGCGTCCGTCACCAAGCCCATGACGGCGGTGGCCATTTTGCAACTGGTGGAACAGGGCAAGATCGACCTGGATGTACCCGTGCAAACCTATGTGCCGTATTTCCCCGTCAAGCCGTTTCCCGTGACGGTGCGCCAGCTGCTGGGCCACCTGGGCGGCATCGACGCCTACCGCGACAGCAAAGTGGAACAGCATTTCAAGGAACACAAGGACACGCGCCAGTCCATCGCCGTCTTCGAACAGTTCGACCTGATCGCCGAACCGGGCACGCGCTTCCGCTACACCAGCTATGGCTACAACTTGCTGGGCGCCGTCATCGAGGGCGCTTCGGGCGAAAGCTATGGCGGCTACATGCGGCGCCACGTGTGGGGGCCGCTGGGCATGGACGCCACCGTGCTGGATGACCCGGACGCCGTGATCGCGCACCGCGTGCGCGGCTACCGGCTGGCCGGCAAGGAGTTGAAGAATTCCGAATTCGTCGACATCAGCAGCCGCTTTTCCGCCGGCGGCACGCGCGCCAGCGTGCCCGACATGCTGGCCTTCGGCCGGGGCGTCCACGACGGCAAGATCCTGTCGGCGGCCAGCGTGGCCGCCATGGTGCAGCCGATGGCCACGCGTGCGGGCCGCTTGACGAATTACGGCATGGGCTGGGAAATCCTGCCGACGGGCGGGCGCTACGCCATCGCCCACAGCGGCCAGCAGCCGGAAACCGTCACCTACCTGTACAGCTTTCCTTCGCGCAAGCTCACCATCGCCGTCGCCGCCAATCTCGAGCGCGTCAATCCCGAGGCCTTCGTGCAGCGCCTGTTCGAAGTAGTCACGGGCGAACCGTGGCAGTTGAACACGTATATTGCCGATGCCAGCGCGCAGCGCGCTTACCGGGTAGCGCAAGGCATGTTCGAGGAGGGCAGGGCGCATGCCGAGCGCACGGATCAAGCATATGCCGATGCCGCCGCCACGCGCGAGGCATTTACGCAAATCAACCGCCAGGCCCTGGCGCCTGACGCCAAGGCGGCGCGCGCTTATATCGATGCGGCCCGCCATCCCGCAGGCGGCCGCGTGTTTCTCACGGCTGGCGCCAGCATGGCCAGGCAGCTGCGCGAGGCGGGTATCGACCTGAATCAATACTCGCGCGGCGGCGCGCTGGCATTTGCGCGCGACTATATCCTGTTGTCGCAAGGTACAAAGGCCGGTGCCTTGCCGCGCTTCGACCCCGCCTTCGAACAGGCCATCGTGGCCCTGGCGAGCAGCTGGGACCGCACGGCCGCCATCGCCTGGCCGGCCGCACCCGCCTCGGCATCCATCGCCGCCCTGGATAGCCAGCTGCGCGCGGCCTTCCGCGGCCAGCGCGCCTATCCCGATTTCGTGCCCGAACTGCAGGAACTGGCGCAAGCGTCGTCCGCGCGCGGCGAGACGGATACGTCGCTGGCGGCCAGCCGCCTGGCCGTGGAGCTGTATCCGCTCAGCGACCGCGCGCATGCGCTGCAAGGCTTGACCCTGCTGCGCGCCGGCAAGTGGGAGCCTGCCCTCGCCGCCCTGCGCCTGGCGCTGGACCGCGACCCGCTGGGCGCGGCCAGTCCTGCGGCGCTGAACCTGGAAGCCTACCGTTTGAAAGGTAGCGGCGCCGTGGCGCAAGGCATGGCCGTGCTGCAGGCGGCCGTCAGCCTGCATCCGCGCGACGCGAATCTGCAGGACAGCCTGGCCGAGTTTTATGTGGAGCAGGGCTTGCGCCCACAGGCGGTGGCCGCCTATCGCCAGGCGCTGCAGCTCGACCCCCGCTATCCGGGCGCCGTGGGGGCAAAAGCGGCGATCATTCGCTTGGGCGGCGAGACGAAGGCGCTGGCGCCTTAGTTGATGTCTTCGCTGATGCCTTAGATGAATTCTGCATAAACATGGGTGAAAAGATTCCTTTTTGGAAATAAGCGTGCCGCGGTCTAATGGCGGCATTCATTATTCACCAGAGGAATTCCATGCAGACCCGTCTTCACTTCGCCGCGCTTCTTTTCACCTCCATCGCCTTCACCCAGGTGGCGCAAGCGGACCAGTTGGCCAGTATCAAGGCGAAGGGCGAGCTGGTCTGCGGCACTCTGGGTACGGATGAGCCAAACAGTTTTATCGACGCCAAATCGCGCCAGCTGGTCGGCTATGAAGTGGACCTGTGCCGCGCCATCGCCCAGGGCCTGGGCGTCAAACCGGTGATCAAGCAGCTGGCCGTGGCCGCCCGCATTCCTGAATTGCAGCAGGGCCGCATCGATATCCTGACGGCATCGCTGACGCACAACAAGGAACGCGAGGCGCTGATCGACTTTTCCCTGTCGACGTTTTACACGGGCCAGCGCGTGCTGGTCAAAAAAAGCAGCAATATCACGACGGTTGCTGGTCTGGCCGGCAAGAAAGTGCTGACCGTCAAGGGCGGCACGCAGGAACCGAATATCCGCAAGGCCGTGCCTGGTGTGGATGTGGTGACGTTCGAGACGGCGGGCCAGGCTTATTTGGGCTTGCAGCAGGGCAAGGGCGTCGGCTATGTCGACGATGAAGTCTCCTTGCTGAATAACTACGCCAAGCTGGGCGCCGCGCAAAAGGATTACATTGTGCTGCCGCAAAACATCAGCCAGGAAGTGTTTGCCTTCGGCATCCGCAAGGGCGAGACGGGCGTGAAAACAGCCGTCGACCAGGTTCTGCGCGGCCTGGAAAAGTCGGGCGAGGCAGAAAAACTGTTTTTCAAATGGTATGGCCCGACGAGCAATGTGAAATTCCAGAAACGCACATTTAAAATTGAATCGGACAAGATCGACGCCTGAACCTTGCCTGACTCTTCCGCATGTTTGATCTGAACTTTTTGCTGGCCGGCGACTACCGCGACTGGTTGCTGTCCGGCCTGCTGTTGTCATTGCAACTGATGGGCATTACCTTGCTCTTTTCCCTGCCGCTGGCGTGCGGCGTGGCCATGCTGCGCCTGGCGCCGTCGCGCCTGCTCAACGGGCTGGGCGCCGCGTATGTCGAGCTGATCCGCAATGTGCCCTTGCTGGCCCACTTCCTGTTCTGGTATTTCGGCGCGCCCGAATTGTTGCCGGACTCCTGGAAGGAGCGCTTGTATGCCGGCAATATCGAAGCCGTCAGCGCCATCACGGCCCTGACTTTATATACGGCCGCCTACATGGCGGAAGACATCCGCAGCGGCATCCGCGCCATACCCGCCCAGCAATTCGAGGCGGGCAGGGCGCTGGGTTTCAGCTTTCTCGCCACCATGCGCCTGTGCATCGTGCCGCAGGCGCTGCGGCTGGCCGCGCCGCCGCTATTGTCGCAAACCCTGAACCTGTGGCAAAACACCAGCATCGCCACCGTCATCGGCGTGGCCGAGCTGATGTACCAGACGCAGCGCGTGGAAGCGGCCTCGTTCCGCAGTGTGGAAGCGTTCGTCTTTGCCAGCGCGGCGTATCTTGTCGTTTCGCTGGTGATCGCGGGCTTGGCGGCCTTGCTGCAAAAGAAGGTGTCCTGATGCTGGAACTGATCCACGATTATTGGCTGTATTTCCTCGTCGGCCGCTATCCCGAGGGACCGCTGGGCGGCCTCGCGCTGACGGTGCTGCTGGCCAGCCTGGCGCTGGTGCTCAGCTTGCCGTTCGGCTTGCTGCTGGGGCTGGCGCGTCTGAGTCCCTGGCGCCTGCTGCGCTGGCCCGTCGCCGCGCTGATCCACGTGGTGCGGGGCATTCCCTTGCTGCTGGTGATCTTCTGGGCGTATTTCTTCCTGCCCAGCATCACGGGTCACGAAAGCGGGCAGTTCGGCACCATGCTGGCGGCCCTCGTCATCTTTGACGGCATTTATCTGGCGGAAATCGTGCGCGCCGGCGTGCAAGCCGTGCCCAAGGGGCAAGTGGAGGCGGCCCGTTCCCTGGGCTTGACATACCTGGACAGCATGCGCCAGGTCGTCCTGCCGCAGGCGCTGCGCCACATGCTGCCGTCATTGGTCAACCAGTTCGTCTCGACCATCAAGGAAACCTCGCTGGGATACATCATCGGCTTGGCCGAAGTGTCGTTCATCGCTTCGCAAGTGAACGGCCTGGTGCTGACGAAACCCGTGCAAGTGTATTTCTTGCTGGGCATGACCTATTTTGTCTTGTGTTTCAGCCTGTCGCGCGCTGCCTTCTGGCTCGAACGGCGCCAGGCGCGTCTCTTGAAAGCGGCTGCATGATCAACTTTGACAATGTCAACAAATACTATGGCGACTATCATGCCTTGAGCGGCATCAATGAGCACGTCGCCAAGGGCGAGGTGCTGGTCGTATGCGGGCCGTCCGGCTCCGGCAAGTCCACCTTGATCCGCACCATCAACCGCCTGGAACCGATCGCTTCGGGCCGCATCACGGTGGCGGGCCAGGACATTTATGCGCCGGGGCTGGACGTGAATGCCTTCCGTTCGCATATCGGATTCGTTTTCCAGCAATTCAACCTGTTTCCCCATCTTTCCGTGCTGGACAATTGCGCGCTGGCGCCGCAGCGCTTGCGCGGCCTGACCCGGCGCGAAGCGGACGAGCGGGCGCTGGCCCTGCTGGAACGCGTGGGCCTGGCGCACAAGGCGCGCGCCATGCCGGCGGCCCTGTCGGGCGGGCAGCAGCAGCGGGTGGCGATCGCCCGCGCGCTGGCCATGCAGCCGCCGCTGATGCTGTTCGACGAACCGACCAGCGCGCTGGACCCGGAAATGGTGGGCGAGGTGCTGCAAGTGATGCGCGACCTGGCGCAGGGCGGCATGACGATGGTGTGCGTGACGCACGAGATGGGTTTTGCGCGCGAAGTGGCGGACCGCGTCTGGTTCATGGACCATGGGCAAGTGCTGGAACGGGCCACGCCCGACGAATTCTTTGCGCGGCCGCAACATGCGCGCGCACAGCAATTCCTGTCTGATATCCGCAGCCCCTTCAGCGCGTCTGCTTGAGTGAGCATATGATTGGGCATGGGAGTAAGCGGCTGTGTGCGTAAGCGAACGGTATCCTGGCGTTGTCTGGCGCACGCTATCGAGGCGGCGCATGGTGCGCCAGCAGCCGACGAGGAGGGCCGTATCATGTCACGCATCATCGCAGGTCATTTTCAGTTGCAGGAGCAGATCGACGTCGCGCGCGCCGCGCTGAACCAGGCGGGCTTTTCCGACAGCCGCATCAGCGCCTTTTTTGTCAACCAGCCGGGGCAGCATGATCTGCATGCGCTTGGCGGCGACCGCGACATGTCGCCGGGGGCGAAGGAAACGCCGGAGGGCGTGGTGGAAGGCGTGGCTGTCGGGGCCGCCGTGGGCGCTGGCATCGGCGCGGTCACCACCCTGGCGACGGGGCCGCTGGGCCCGGTGGTGGGGGCGCTGGTGGGCGCCCACGTGGGTTCGCTCTACAGTTTCAATAAGATGAAGGACGCGGGCGAAGCCGAAAAGAATGGCGAAAGCAATGGCGAAAACCGCCACCAGCCACGCCATCCGGGCATGCTGATCGCCGTGGCGCTGGGCGGCCTCGACGAGCGCGAACGGGCGCTCGAGGCGCTGCACCGGCTCGGCGCCGAGCATATCGAGGAAGCGGAAGGCACGATCGCCAATGGCGACTGGCATGATTTCGATCCGCTCAGCATTCCCGTGCTGGTGGCGTGAATCGGCGCGCCAGCCGTGCAATATGCATAAATGCCGCGCTGCATGAAATTTAGGTATGATCCTTGTTAGTATTCGTAATTATTGGTAAACAATGCCGACAGGGATAGTTTCCGCGCGCCCGAAGTGACACTGGACCAAGGTGACTGCCTGTAGTACT
Organism: Janthinobacterium lividum; assembly: GCF_034424625.1. Taxonomy (NCBI): domain Bacteria; kingdom Pseudomonadati; phylum Pseudomonadota; class Betaproteobacteria; order Burkholderiales; family Oxalobacteraceae; genus Janthinobacterium; species Janthinobacterium lividum. The sequence continues at coordinate 2,157,421 of NZ_CP139976.1, forward strand.
TGCCTCGCATGCTAACGAGTATGGATAGGAGGTCGCGTCATGACACAGGCATGGTTCATTCTGACACGGGCCGATGGGCGCGACATCTGTGCGCCCTCGCCGGCACAGTTGGCCGATGCGCTGGCCGAGGTCTACCGCAGTGGCGGCGTCGCGCCGGACGGCAGCCCGGCCGCCGTCCTGTTGCGCTTTGGCTACGACGATGGCTTGATGTATCAGGTCGAAGTCGCTAGCGGAGGCGAAGTCACTTTCGAGGAATGGTCGGACCGCGATTGCGAAATCGCCCTCGCCAGTCCGCGCCACATGTCGGCCCTGCCGCAGGGCGATGCCCTGCAGCTGTGGCAGTGGCTGGCGCAGCGCCAGGTGGCGAAGATCCGCAGCCTGCCATGGCAGGGCGGCTAGCCCGCCGCTTTCACTCGTCCCTAGTGCGCCATCAGCACGGGGATGGTCATGCTTTGCAGGATCGTGCGCGTGACGCCGCCGAGAATCGTTTCGCGCAGGCGCGAATGGCCATACGCTCCCATCACCAGCAAGTCGGCCGACAGGTCGGCTGCCTGCGACAGCAGCGCTTCGCCGATATCGCCGCGCCGCACGCCCCCGCCATCGAGCAAATGCAGCCGCGCTTCCACGCCGTGTCGCGCCAGGTAATGCGTCAGTTCCGCGCCCGGCTGTTCGCCATGTTCGGCCGCGTGCACCTGGGCATCGAAGATGGCCACGTGGACTTGTCCGGCGCGTTGCAGCAGGGGCAGGGCGGCGCTCACGGCGCGGCTCGCTTCCTTGCTGGCGTTCCAGGAAATGAGCACATTGCGCGCCGCTGCCGGCGGCGCCAGCAGGGGCAGCGGCGGCGCATACGGCACGATCAGCACGGGACGGCCCGAATGCAGCAGCACATAGGCGGGAAAGTCGCGCATCACGGACGGCGATTTATCCTTGGCATTGTATTGGCTGATGACGACCAGGTCCGCATAGCGGGCCAGCAGGCTGATGCCGCCCGCCGCCTCGTCGTCGAGCACGCGCTGCTCGAACGAGGCGACGCCGGCCGCGCGCACCTGCGCCTCGAAACCGTCGAGGGCGCGCGTCGCCCGTTCCCGCAGGAAATTGAGGTGCAGACTCAGGTTCGGGTCCGCATCGAGGTCGGGCTGGTTCTGGTACAGCAGGCGCGACACGCCTGTCAGCGCCACGCCCGTCAGGTGGCCGCCGCAAGCCTGGGCGATGCTGGCCGCCGCTTCGATGCGGGCGCTGCGCCCAGCGCTGTCGTCGATGTGGAGCAATACGGTCTTGTATGTCATGGCCTGTCCTCTCGCTGTGCAGTAGGGATCATTCTGGCACAGTCCGGGGGGCCGGCCGCGCACGACTGCGGCCGGCGCTTGCCGCCTCAGCTCATGGCGATGATGATGATGTCGGCGTCGCAGTTACGGTAGTGAATCACGATGACGATGATGCGCCGCAATTGCGCCGCCTTTTGCGCCACCTCCGGCATGGCGCGGCTGGCGCGGTTCTTCATCGTCACCTGCACTTGCGAGGCGTCGCTGACGGGGATGCCCATGGCTTTCAGCGCCGCTTTCGGATTGGCCATCAGGGCCAGCGCATGCTGTGGATCGAGCTCCGCCTGATGCACCGATTCCACGTCGCTCATGCCGGGATTGATGTCGTTGAACAAGTCCCTCAATGCTTCTGTGTCGTCCTGGATTTCCATCGCGTTCTCCATGTGAGTCTTACCTTCAAGCAAAGTCTGCACGGCTTGCCTGTCGAGGTGCCATCACCTCACGGCCGAGTATAATTTTGACAATTTTTCATGCATGGATGCAGCGCAGGCAGACGCTGCTATATGCGGGCTCAGCCTTTGATATGGCGCAATGCCGCTTTCAAAAGTGCCACTTACACTTGATCCCACGCAGAACAACCATAACAAGCGGGAGAGACAGCAATGAATGAGCAAAAAGTAGCGCTGGTCACGGGTGGCATGGGCGGCCTGGGCACGGCCTTGTGCCGCCGCCTGCATGCGGCGGGCTTTGCCGTCGTGGCGGCGCATACGCCGGGCAATGCCCGCGTGGAAAGCTGGCTCGACAAGCAGCAGTCACAGCAGTATTATTTTCATCCGCTGGCCATCGACGTGGGCGATTTCGATGCCTGCAGCGACGCCGTGGCAAGCGTGCTGGCGCAGTTCGGCCGCATTGACGTGCTGGTCAATAACGCCGGCATCACGCGCGACCAGAGCATGCGCAAGATGGAATTGCCGCACTGGGCCGAGGTCATGCGCACCAATCTCGACAGCCTGTTCAACATGAGCAAGCAGGTGCTCGAGCCAATGCTGGCTAACCGTTGGGGCCGCATCATCAATATCTCGTCCGTCAATGGCCAGAAGGGCGCGTTTGGCCAGTGCAACTACGCGGCGGCCAAGGCGGGCGTGCATGGCTTCAGCAAGGCGCTGGCGCTGGAAGTGGCGCGCCACGGCATCACCGTCAACACGGTGTCGCCCGGCTATCTGCGCACGCAGATGGTGACGGCCGTGCCGGCCGAGATCCTGGAAACGAAGATCCTGCCGCAGATTCCCCTGGGCCGATTGGGCGAACCGGACGAGGTGGCGGCCCTGGTCGCTTATCTGGCGTCCGACGAGGCGGCCTTCGTCACGGGCGCGAATATCGCCATCAATGGCGGACAGCACATGAGTTGATCCCGCGTGCAGCTGGAGACTTGAAGCAGGGCAATGGCAGTAGAGGAGACCCGTCCATCCAGCCGGCGCACAGACGCTGGCGGGGGACGGCTGGCAACATGGTCGTCACGCTGGAAAACAGGGGGCAGGGCAGCGATGCCTTGCCCTTTGTCGTGGCGCAGCCGTCATGGCACTGCCACGCTACTCAGCGCTGGGCTTTTTCCAGCCGCGTCTGGCAATCGATGCACAGGCGCGCTTCGGGGCGCGCGATCAGGCGCGACAGGCCGATGGCTTCGCCGCAGTTGTCGCACAGGCCGTAGCTGCCATCGGCAAACTTGGCCAGCGCGTGCTTGATGATGGCCAGCTGCGCCAGGTTGTGTTCGGCCGCTTCGCTGACGAGGGCGTTCAAGGTGCGCACGCTGGCGTTGTCGGCCGGCGAGGCTTCGATTTCATTGAGCAGCGAGGCGCGCGCATCGGCCTCGGCCGTTTCGCTCTCGATCTGTTCCAGCAACGCCAGTTTGCGTTGCTCCAGCACGCCCTGCAGGCGCTGCAACTGGTCTTGCGGCAATCCATTCATGGCCATCACCCGGTAGAGGTTACTCCCCTCATGGTAGTCCAAGATTGGCAGCTCTGCTTGCGCTATTACCCGCGCCGCGTTTGACGCGGCGCAGGCAGGCACGGGTCGTTCTATGCTGGTTCCTTGAGGCAGTTGACCATCCAGGCCACGCCGAACTGGTCTTTCAGCATGCCGAAACGTTTGGCCCAGAACGTTTCCTCCATGGGCATCTGGATGTTGCCGTCACGCGCCAGTGCGGCGAAGACCCGTTCCGCTTCCTCCGGCGTATCGACGGTCAGGCAGACGGAGCAGCCACTCATGCCCTTGGCGCCATCTTCGGTGCAGCCGCCGTCCGAGCCCATCAGCATGGTGGCCCCCAGCTGTATGGAGCCGTGCATGATCTTGTCGTACCAGTCTTCCTTGACCTGGTCCTGGCCCGGGCTGCCCCGATATGGCATCAGGCACAGGTCCGTGCCATGCAGGTGCTGGCGGTAGTATTCCAGCGCTTGCGCGCAATTGCCATTGAATTGCAAATACGGTTCGATACGCATGTTGGTCTCCTCTGGTCATCGTCCCGCAGGCACGATTGCCAGGCGGGGCCGTCCCAGTATAGGCGCTCGCTGGCCGATTTCAATCAGTCTGGCGCCATCTCTTGCAGCCGCTCACGCACCCTGCCCAGGGTGGCGAGGATGCGCTCGGGATTGCCGGCGAGGACGGCGCTGCCCAGGTGCAACAAGCTCGTCGCCAGGCTGATCCAGTACCGCACGTCGTCGTTGCGGGCGATGCGCAGGCGTACCGTGTCGAGCAGGCCGCTGAGTTGGCGCTGCGCCGTTTTCAGGCCCGCCACGGTGTGTCCTGCGGCATCGGCATACAGCTGGTTGGCTTGCTGGCGCAAGGCCACTTCCAGGGCGAAGACGGCTTGCGCCTGGCTGTGGCTGATGCCATTGGCGCCCTGGCTGGCGCGCTTGCGGATGGCGCGCATGACGGCGCCGTGCAAGGTGACGGCCGCCTGCGACAGGCTGTCAGCCAGTTGTTCGACGCGCATGGCGCTGCTGAGAGCCGCTTCGCGGCGTTCGCTGCTGCTGCCTACCGATCCGTCCATCTTACCTCCGTGGTGGTGAGGGTGGCAGCGAGCTGCGCGTGTTCGCGACCCAGTGCCGCCAGTTGCCGGCGCGCCAGGGTATGGCGCAGGCCAACCAGGCGGTATTCCTCGGTTTTGCTTTGCTGCATGTTTTTCGCCAGCACGGCCAGCAGGCGCTGCTGCGGCGTGTCCGCATAGGCGATTTCCACGTCGAGCAAGCCGAGCACCATGTCGCGCTCGTTGTCGCCGCTTTTGTCGTACAGCGCCAGCAAGCTGTCGAGCGCGGCCAGCAGGGCTTGCAGCGGCGCGTCGCCCTCGTGCAGCACTTGCGCCAAGTGCGCTCGCTGGCTGGCCGCGCCGCCCAGGCGCGACAGTTGTTGCAGCAGCAAGGTGTAGGCGCTGACATGGCGGTCGTCGATGCCGCTGCCGGGCCAGGCGCGGATGGCGGCGCCGGCGCTGGCCAGTTCCGGCTGCACGTCATACGCATCGGCATTGGCCAGCCGGCCCAGCGCCTGCAGGTACAGGCGCACGGCCTGTGCCAGGCGCGCCACGTCGGCTTGCGCGGCGCGGCGCTGCACGTCGAGCAGGCGTTCGCGTGCGTCTTCGGCGGGCGACAGATAGGGGCGGGCACGCTGGTAACTGTCCACGTGGCGCTGCGACAGCTCGCTGAAGGCGGTCAGGGCATCGGTGCCGGCGGCCAGGGCGCGCACTTGCGCCAGCTCGGGGCGCGCAGTGGCGCAGCCGCACAGCACGGCAGTCAGGAAGAGGCTCAGGTACAGCTTCAGGCATAGGGCGCGGCGATGGCGGGCGGGCAGGGTGGACACGGCACCTCTCGACAGGAAATACTGTATGGAAAGGTATTGTCGTGCCGGCCTGCGCCGGCCGCCTTGTGCGGGCGCAAGCGTGCTGCGATCAGGCGCCCATCGTGCCCGCTGTGCCCGTTAATTGCTCGCGCCATCCCAGTCCGGCAACGGTATCGCTGGCGGGGCGGTATTCGCAGCCGACCCAGCCTGCGTAGCCGACCTGGTCGAGCAGCTTGAACAGATGGCGGTAGTTGATCTCGCCCGTGCCCGGTTCGTGGCGGCCCGGCGTATCGGCGATCTGGATATGGCGGATCAGGGGCAGCATGGCGCGGATGGTGTTGCTCAGCTCGCCCTCCATGCGCTGCATGTGATAAACGTCGTATTGCAGGAAGATATTGCTGCGCTGGCAGTCGGCGATGATGTCGGCCGCCTGCTGGCTATGGTTCAGAAAGTAACCGGGCATGTCGTAGCGGTTGATGGGCTCGATCAACACGTTGATGCCATGCGGACGGCAGGCGTCGGCCGCAAATTGCAGGTTGCCGATCAGGCTTTGCCGCGCCCGCTCCAGACTCATGCCGGGCGGCACGATACCGGCCATGCAGTGCAACTGCTTCGCCCCGAGCGCCAGCGCATAGTTGAGCGCCAGTTGCACGTTGCCGCGGAATTCCTCGCCCCGGCGCGGATCGCAGGCAATGCCCCGCTCGCCGTGCTCCCAGTCGCCGGGCGGGAAGTTGAAGACGGCCAGCTGCAGCTGGTGGCGTTCCAGCCGCATGGCGATCTGCCGCGCCTCGACGGCATAGGGGAACAGGAATTCGACGGCATCGAAGCCCGCTTCCCTGGCGGCGGCAAAGCGGTCGAGGAAGGGCAGTTCGGTAAACATCATGCTGAGGTTGGCAGCGAAGTTCGGCATGGCAGCACGCAGGTGAGGACGATGGATACTATCCTAGCCCAAATCGGGAATCAGTGGCGTGCATGAAAAAACCGTTCCAGAAGCAAGTCCTGGAACGGTTTTTATCGTCTTTTTGATAAAGACAAGCGCTGCCTGAAAGCGTAGCGAGCGGGAGTGATATTGCGTCGAGTCGCGCAGCCGTACAAGAGTACGGCGAGCAACGCAAACGCAATAGCGCCCCGCGCAGTAGCTTTCAGGCCGCGTTTTAGCGGCCGCGGCCGCCGGAACGGTGGTTCGCCGCCGAACGTGGCGCATTGCCCGAACGGTTGCCGCCGCCACCGCCGCCCGATGGGCCGGCGCTGCGTGGCTTGGCGCCGCTGCCGCCGGTTTTCACGCGCACGACGGCGCCGGCTGGCGCGCGGCTGTTGTTGCGGTGGCCGCCGGTGCCGCTGCGCAATTGCACAGGCTGGGCGCGGGCGTTCAGGTCGGGCTCGAAGCCCGGGATGACTTCGCGCGGCAGGGTTTGCTTGATCAGCTTTTCGATGTCTTTCAACATTTCGTGCTCATCCACGCAGACCAGCGACACGGCTTCGCCCTTGGCGCCGGCACGGCCCGTGCGGCCGATACGGTGCACATAGTCTTCCGGAATGTTCGGCAAGTCGTAGTTGACGACGTGCGGCAACTGGTCGATATCGATGCCGCGTGCGGCGATGTCGGTGGCGACCAGCACTTGCAAGGTGCCATCCTTGAACTCGGACAGCGCGCGCGTGCGTGCCGACTGGCTCTTGTTGCCGTGGATGGCCAGGGCGCCGATGCCGTCCGCGCCCAGTTGCTCGACCAGTTTATTGGCGCCATGCTTGGTGCGCGTAAATACCAGCACTTGCGTCCAGTTGTTCGACTTGATCAGGTAGGACAGCATCGGGTGCTTCTTGTCGCGGTCGACCGGATGGATCTTTTGCTTGATCACTTCGACGGTCGAATTGCGGCGTGCCACTTCGATCATGGCTGGCTTGTTCAGCAAGCCGTCGGCCAGGGCCTTGATCTCTTCCGAGAACGTGGCCGAGAACAGCAGGTTCTGGCGTTTTGGCGGCAGCACGGCCAGCACTTTCTTGATGTCGCGGATGAAGCCCATGTCCAGCATGCGGTCGGCTTCGTCCAGGATCAGGATTTCCACTTTCGACAGGTCGACGGTGCCCTGGCCCATATGGTCCAGCAAACGGCCCGGCGTGGCGACGAGGATGTCGACGCCATGCTTGAGCTGCTTGATTTGCGGGTTGATGCCGACGCCGCCGAAGATCACGGTCGAGTTCAATTTGGTGTATTTGCTGTAGGCGCGCACGCTTTCCTCGACCTGCGCGGCGAGTTCGCGCGTCGGGGCCAGGATCAGGGCGCGGATCGGGCGCGTCGAGGTGTTGCTGGTGATGGACGCGCCATTGGCGTCCGTCGACAGGCGGTGCAGCACGGGCAGGGTAAAGCCGGCCGTCTTGCCGGTACCGGTTTGTGCACCGGCCAGCAAGTCGCCGCCAGCCAGCACGGCGGGAATCGCCTGCGACTGGATCGGGGTCGGCACGGTGTAGCCGTGTTCGGTAACGGCACGTACGATAGCGTCGGACAATCCGAGGGAGGAAAAGGACATGGTAACTTTATTGTGAGATCGGCCTGTCGCCATCGTGGGGCGCCAGTCGCAGGCAATCAGATTAGGGGTCGAAAGACAGCGGCAAGGGGACTGGTCATATGTGCCGCACACGCGAAGTATAACAGCCTGGCAAAAACGCGCCTGTTTTGTTTCAGCTTTGCAATGTCGCAAGTAAAGAAAAGGGCGCCTAGTCGTCGATCTCGTCGACGGTGTAGCGCACGCCCTGCGCATCGAGCCAGGCGCGCACGGCGTCCAGGCCGTGCCACGGGTCCGGGCGCAGGTGCTGGCATATATACAGGCCGGCGTCCGTCAGCCTGGCGTCCGTGTCCGGCATGGCGCCTGATGCCGGCGGCAGCGCCGCCAGCAGCGGTGCGATGTGCTGGCGCTGTTCCGGCGTCAGGCTGGCCGTGACCCTGAATTCAAATCCCATGTTTTCTCCTGGATGCGCGGGCTGCCGCCGCGGTTATTTTTCATTGTCGAAAAAATCGAATATAGCTTCGCATTCTTTCCGTTTTTATTTTCAAAGTATCTCGTCCATACTGCATAGCACTGGCCCGGCACACACAGCGTGACGCAAGGGCAGGAGCAGAAACACCATGCAACGACATCTTTTTCATGTTCAATTATTTTCACTAAGGAAAACATCATGCCTATCGCCACCGCCCAAGCCGCACAAAAACTGCTGACCCCTAACGATCATACCCTGATCATGATCGACCACCAGTCACAGATGGCGTTCGCCACCCGTTCCATCGACCTGGCCCTGCTGCGTAACAATGCAGCCCTGGTGGCCAAGGCGGCGGCGGAATTCAAGGTGCCGACGATCCTGACGACGGTGGCAGCCAAATCGTTCTCCGGCCCTATTTTTGACGAAATCCAGTCCGTCTTCCCGGAACAGGCGCCGATCGACCGCACCAGCATGAATACCTGGGAAGATGCGCGCATCGCCGACAAGGTGAATGGCTATGGCAAGGGCAAGATCGTGCTGGCCGGCCTGTGGACCTCCGTCTGCATCGTGGGACCAGCCCTGTCGGCGCTGGAGCAGGGCTTCGAGGTCTACGTGATCGCCGACGCCAGCGGCGACGTCTCCGACGAAGCGCATGCGATGGCCATGCAGCGCATGCTGCAGGCGGGTGCGCAGCCGATGACGTCCGTGCAATACTTGCTGGAACTGCAGCGCGACTGGGCCCGTGGCGAGACCTACAACGAGACGGTGGCGACAGCCGTGGCGCACGGCGGTGGCTATGGCCTGGGCCTGATCTACGCCAAATCCATGTTCAACGCCAGCGAAGGCCATTGATTATTCACTGAGCCCGGTTCCGCCGCCTGCCGGCGGGACCGTGTTTTCACCTGATTCGGGAGTTCCCATGCACGCAAACACGATCTTGCTCAATGGCCGTTTCCATACGGTCGACAGGACGCAGCCGCTGGCGTCCGCCGTCGCCATCGCCGATGGCAAATTTCTCGCCGTGGGCGACGTTGAAGACGTGATGCGCCATCGCGGCCCCGCCACGCAGGTGATCGACCTGGCTGGCCGCACGGTGATTCCCGGCCTGAACGACTCGCACCTGCACCTGATCCGCGGCGGCTTGAACTACAACCTGGAGTTGCGCTGGGAAGGCGTGCCCTCGCTGGCCGACGCCTTGCGCATGTTGAAAGAACAGGCGCTGCGCACGCCGAACCCGCAATGGGTGCGCGTGGTGGGCGGCTGGACGGAATTCCAGTTCGCGGAAAAGCGCATGCCCACGCTTGATGAAATCAACGCGGCCGCGCCGGACACGCCCGTCTTCATCCTGCACCTGTACGACCGCGCCCTGCTGAACCGCGCCGCCCTGCGCGCCGTCGGCTACGACAAGAACACGCCGAACCCGCCCGATGGCGAAATCGTGCGCGACGGGGCCGGCAACCCCACCGGCTTGCTGATCGCCCGGCCGAACGCCATGATCCTGTATGCGACCCTGGCGCAAGGCCCGAAGCTGCCGCTCGAATTGCAGGTGAATTCCACGCGCCAGTTCATGCGCGAACTCAATCGCCTCGGCCTGACAAGCGCCATCGACGCGGGCGGCGGCTTCCAGAATTATCCCGAGGATTACGCCGTCGTCGACGAACTGGCGCAAAAAGAGCAACTGACCATCCGCATCGCCTACAACCTGTTTACGCAAAACAAGGGCGCGGAATTGCAGGACTTCCAGAAGTGGACCGGCATGATCAGGCCGGGCGACGGCACGGACTTTTACCGGCATAACGGCGCCGGCGAAATGCTGGTGTTTTCCGCCGCCGACTTCGAGGATTTCCTCGAACCGCGTCCCGAGCTGGCGGCCGGCATGGAAGACGAGCTGGAAAAGGTCGTGCGCCACCTGGTCGAGCAGCGCTGGCCGTTCCGCCTGCACGCCACCTATGACGAATCGATCAGCCGCATGCTCGACGTGTTTGAAAAGGTCAACCGCGACACGCCGTTCGGCGGCCTGCACTGGCTGTTCGACCACGCGGAAACCATCAGCCCCCGTAATATCGACCGGGTCAGGGCGCTGGGCGGCGGCCTGGCCATCCAGCACCGCATGGCGTTCCAGGGCGAATATTTTGTCGAGCGCTATGGCGCCGATGCAGCCAAGGCCACGCCGCCCGTGCAGCGCATGCTGGACGCGGGCGTGCCCGTGGGCGGCGGCACGGATGCCACGCGGGTGGCCAGCTACAACCCGTGGACGGCGCTGTACTGGCTGGTATCGGGGCGCACCGTGGGCGGCCTGGCCCTGACGGATGCGGCGGGCAGATTGTCGCGCGATACGGCGCTGGAACTGTGGACGGCGGGCAGCGCCTGGTTCTCCAGCGAGCAAGGCAAGAAGGGGCGCATCCGCGAGGGCATGCTGGCCGATTTGAGCGTGCTGTCGGCCGATTACTTCACCGTGCCGGAAGAAGCGATCAAGTCCATCGAATCCGTGCTGACCATGGTGGGCGGCAAGGTCGTCTACGGCCAGGCGGAATTTACCCATCTTGCGCCGCCCTTGATTCCCGTGTTGCCCGAATGGTCGCCCGTGCGCACGGTGCCGGGACACTACCGTCCCGTGGCCAGGCCGGCGCAAGCGCAAGCCATGCTGCCGCACCAGTGCGCGGGCGCCTGCGGCGTGCATGCGCATGCCCACGACCGGGCGCGCACATCGGCCGTGCCGGTCAGCGATTTTTCCGGTTTCTGGGGCACCTTGGGCTGCAGCTGTTTCGCCTTTTAGCGGCTGGCCAGGCGTTATTTGGAAATGCGCAGGATGGCCGAGGCAAGCCGGGTGAAACAGGGACTCAGGTCGCTGTCGCTGGCCGCATAGCAATACAGGCCCACGGGTTCGGCCGGCTTGCGGCAAGCCGCTTTCGCATCGGTGGTATTGGCCAGGCAGCGCAGCAAGTCTTCGCCCAGCTCGTTGTCCGGCCCTTCCTTGGTTTTCAGCGATGCGCCCATGCCCAGGGTAAAGACGAAAATGCCTTCCTGGCGCGCCTTGGCCGCCATCGCTTCGACCAGGTTGCGCGAGGCGCGGTGCACATTCGTCCATTGTGCCTGCGCCGTCGCGGTGGAAGCGGTCACGACGCGTGGCGAGTTGGTGACGATGGGAAACTCGCGCAGCGCCGCGTCGTTGGCGTGGGCGGGGTCATTCGTCGCGTTATACCATGCGGGAAGCGCGGTGATCTGATTGGCGGCGCAATCGCCGTACTGGAGCGTGTCGCTCACTTTCATCCGGTACAGGCCTGCCAGCGCCGGGTTTTGCAGTTTCGGAAAGGTGGCGAGGCCGCCTGCGTCCTTGCATTTGTTGTCCTTGTTGGGGAAGTACGAGGAAAACGCCGCCGGCGAGCCATCGGAGAAAAACACGATGACGCGCAGGCTGGAGCGGTTGACCTGCTCGATGTCGTTCAGCTGTTTGCGGGCCTGGAACATGCCGGCGGAAGAGTTGGTGCCGCCGACAAAGGCGAATTGATCGATCTTTCCACCTTTCATGGTCATGCCGCCGCGGTCGAAGCCGCGCTCGATCTGCCTGATCGGGATGTCGATTTGCGCTTCCGAGGCGAAGTGCAGCAAGCCGACCCGGTCGACCGTGGCGTTGAACTTGTTCAGGAAGGACTTGCCCGCCGCCCGCACGGCGTCCGCATTGTTTTTCAGCGACCCCGACGTATCCATCACCAGCACCATGTCCAGGTCCTTGCGGATGGTTTGCGCGCTGGCGGCCACCTCCAGGGTCTTGAAGCCGAGTACGCCCATCAGCGAGACGGGCAGCGAGGCGCTGGCGGAGACGTCGATGGTGACGGTGCCCTTGTCGAACGTGACATCGACGGGATGGAGGGTCGGCGTCGACAGCAGGAAGTGGTCCGGATAATTGACGTCAAAAAAATCCCTTGCCGACTGGCGCGCCCTGGTCCGCTGTTCTTCTTCCGAGTTGCCCGCAGTGACGCCGCGCGCCGCCGCCAGGCTGGCCGCGTCGACGGCCGCATTGAGCTTGGCCTTGACGAAGTAGCCGAGGGCCGAATCGATGGCCAGGCCCACGGAGGCGATCAGGACGACGGCCGACAGCGCCACCATGACCAGTACTTGCCCGCCTTGCCGCTGGTGTGGAATGCGCATCAGAATACCGTCATCGAAGTCAGGTTGGGCGCCAGCACGGGCGTCGTGCTGTTGCCAAATTTCAATGTGCCGAACAGCATGTCGAAATTGTAGAAAGTTTCCACGGCGTAAATCAGTTCGCCATCGGCCAGCTGGCTCTGCATCAATGACACCGCGGGGGCGTATTCATCCTTGGCGATGCCGGTGCACGTGCCATCGCGCCAGCTGCCGCATTGCCACACCTGGCTGGCGGGCAGGTAGCCGCTGGCCTTTGCGCCGGCGTCCCAGCGGTACTGTTCCAGTACGATATTGCGCAAGCCGCTCTGCGCCGTGTAGCCCATGATCTTGGTGATGTAGATCATGCCGCGCCCGTGCATGTCCAGCGGCGGCGTGCTGGCGGCCAGCGCGTTCATGATGCCCTGGCTCGAGCCGCTCAGGTCGGACGTGGCGCGCGCGGACAGGTTGGCGCCTTCGCGGCTGATATTGAGCAGGATGGTCTTGGCCTGGATGGCGCGCGACAGGTCGGCCAGCATGAACAGCAGCAAGGCCAGCAAGGGCAGCACGATGGCAAATTCGATGGCGGCGATGCCACGCGCGGCGCGGCGCGGAAAACGGAGGGTTGGCGCGCGCATCACAGGCCGCCAAAGCTTTCATTGCGCATGGTGGCCGCCACCACGAAATGCGCCTGGCCGTCGCGGAACAGGGCACGGATCATAGGCGTGGCAAACGCCCAGCGGCAATCGACGGAAATGACGACGATATCGCCGGCCTGGCCGAACATGGCGGCGCCCACCGCATCGCTGCCGTTGACGGAGATCACGGGGCTGACCTTGTCATACATGCCCATGGAACTGTCGCGTATCTTTTGCATGACGGCGTGGTAGCGCTGCTGGTTGGCACTGTCGGGGTCGAGGTCCTTGGCCCCCGTGACAGCATAGCGCGCCCCTTCGCGGACCGCATGCTGCATGGTCATATTGGCAAAATAAGCCATGCTCAATTCAATGATGCCGATTATCAGCATGAGAAAGACCGGTGTTATCAGGGCCAATTCGACCAGGGTGGCGCCAGCCTGTCCGCTGTGCTTGTGGAATATGCGGGAATCGGCCTGTTTTAAGCGCATGGGAATAATCCGGTTAAGTTCCGCGATGACGAATGTCGGGCGGATGGCATTGCGCCATTTGACTGGCAATTATTCTATATCGATTTTCAAGGGCGTGTCCGCCATTTAAATTATTACAGGTCAAGATAATCGCAATTAACTGCGTTATTTCAAACGTGCCGGCCCCGTCGCTACAGGGCCGGGAGTAATATGCTCGGGTATGAAAACAGGCCTGGTGTCAGGATTGTCCTGCGTGCAGGCAAGGACTTGTTTTGCAAGGTGATGCAACAAAAATGCTGCAATGTAAGCAACAGCAGCGGTGGCAGCAGCGATGGCGCGCCAGCGGCGCGTCCGCCCTGGCCACGCTGCCCATCCATCGGCACACGCCCGGCATGCGGCGACCGCTGCCGTGGGGCACGCACCGCGTTTGCGCGTGCCGGCCCAAGGCCTCTTCCTTCGTGCCCCCATGACTTCTTTCCCCCGTGCGCGGCAGCAGAAGGCGCGCGCGGATGAGGCAGGCAACCCGATTCGGATCAACCACCTTCCCTTGAAGGGAGTGGGCTACAAGTAAAGAGGTAAAGCATGTCAACAAACAATGTCATACGCGTCATGCTGGTGTCGGACCACAAGACCTGGCTGTGGGGCCTGGAGCAGCTGCTCGCCGGCGCCCAGCCCGCGATGCAGGTGGTGGCGAGCTCCACCGAGATCGACAGCGCGCTGCTGCTGGCGCGCACCCTGTGTCCCGACGTCATCGTGCTCGACGCCGATCTTGGCTGCGGCGGCGCCTGCGCCATCGATTATCTGCCGCAGCTGCTGGGCAATGGCGTCTCGCGGGTGCTGCTGTTCAGCGGCACGCAGGACCAGGCAGAGTGCGGGCGGGCCGTGCGCAGCGGCGCGCGCGCGGTGCTGGGCAAGGAAACGTCCATCAAGCAACTGATCGACGCCATCGCCCGCCTGCATCAAGGCGAATTGTGCCTGGATCCGGCGCTGCTCGACAGCATGCTGGGCGTGCTGAACAAGCCGGAAGCGGCGCCCGACCCGGAAGAGCAGCGGATCGCCAGGCTGACGCTGAAGGAGCGCAAGATCGTGGCCATGATGGTGGAAGGAAATGGCGCGCTGAACCGTGCGATAGCCCAGCGCGCTTTTATCTCGGAGCAAACCTTGCGTAATCATCTGACATCGATCTACAGCAAGCTCGATGTCACCAACCGCCTGGAATTATATGTGTACGCCACCCGCAACCGCCTGGCCGAACCCGTCCATGCGGAATGACAGTACATATGTCCTGATTATAGACAAAAAATTAAGATGGTTTGTACTGCGCACAAAATGACTTTTCTCTGATTCGATTTAATGTTTGTTTATATAAAATACACGCATCAGAAAATGGAAAATAAAAACAAGGATAATGTTTTTATTTTCAGACTGTATTTTCAGTTTTTATCATGTTTAAAACTTGACCTGAAAGGGAATAATATGAATTTCATTAAAAACTTTATCGCCGAAGAAGATGGCGTGACTGCCATCGAATATGCGCTGATCGCTGCGCTGGTGGCTGCGGCGCTGGTCACGGCCGTCGGCTATTTCACCACCGGCCTCGATGGCGCCTTCAAGGCGATCGGCACCAAGCTGACGGGCGCGGCGATCTAAGGCGCCTGCCCACCGCGCTGCACCCCGGCAGGCCGGCTGCCCTCGCGCACCGGCCTGTCGACTTCCCGCCCAACGATGCGCATGCCGTCATGCCATCGGCTTGCATCAGGTACACGATGGACCCTCATTCTTTCTGGACGTTCAGCCCCGCCATGGTCTTGTGGGGGCTGCTTGCCGCAGCGGTCTGGCATGACGTGCGCCGCCGGCGCATTCCCAACCGGCTGGTGTTTTCCGGCGCCTTGCTCGGCGTGCTGCTCAACAGCCTGGCCTTGCCCGGGGTGACGCCGGCCGGGCCGTGGCTGGCGCTGGGCGGCATGGCCGTCGGCCTGGGCTTGCTGCTGCCCATGTATGCGATGAAGGCGCTGGGCGCGGGCGACGTCAAGCTGATGGCGATGGTGGGGGCTTTTCTTGGTCCCGGTCCCGCCGTGTTTGCCGTGCTGTGCAGCCTGCTCGCTGGCGGCGTGCTGGCGCTGGCCGTCGCCCTGTGCCAGGGCACGCTGCGCCAGGCGCTGGCGAATGCCCGGCAATTGCTGCTGCAAGGCTGGCTGCGCGCCGCCGCAGGGGAAGTACCGCGGGTCGATGCGCCCGCCGTGCCGGGCGGCAAACTGCCGTACGCGATCGCCATTGCCGCCGGCACCGCCATCTGGCTGGCCCTGGCGGCCGGCGGCCATGCATGACATGCCCGTCCGGAAACCCAAGTTTTACCAAGAGGAAAAATCATGAGAAATAGCCGCGTTGCGATCGTGCTGCTGCTGGCGCTGCTGATGGCGGGGGGCGCCGTGCTGGCGGCGGCGCGCTGGATGTCAGGACAAGGCGCGCCGGCCAGCCAGACGGTGATGGTTGCGCTGGTCGATATCGGCGTGGGCGCGAAGGTGACGCCAGCCATGCTGCGCGGCATGGACTGGCCGGCGGGCGCCATGCCGCCGGGGGCGTTTGGCGATGCCGGCGCGGTGGAGGGGCGCATCACGCGCACGGCCGTCAGCAGAGGCGAGCCTGTGCTGGAAAGCAAGCTTGCGCCGCCCGGCGCCACGGGCGGCCTGTCGGCCATCGTGGCTGCCGGCAAGCGCGCCATGACCGTGCGCGTCAACGACGTGGTGGGCGTGGCCGGTTTCGCCCTGCCGGGCAACTTCGTCGACATTCTCGTGCATACGCAGGATGACCGCCCCCGGCCGGCGGGCGGCGGGCCGCTGGCCATTTCCAAGATCGTGCTGGAACGCATCCTGGTGCTGGCCGTAGCGCAAGAGTCCGGCCGCGACGACAACAAGCCCAAGGTGGTCAATGCCGTGACCCTGGAGCTGACGCCGGAGCAGGTGGAAAAGCTGGACCTGGCGCGCAGCGTGGGCAGCTTGTCGCTGGTGCTGCGCAACCAGGTCGATCCGGCGCCTGTCACCACGGGCGGCGCCACCAAGGAATCGCTGCTGGAGCTGAAGGTGCCGGCGGCCGCGCCGGTGCGCGCACCGCGGCGCCAGGCAGCCCCCGCACGCGCTCCCGCGCGCGACAGCATCACCGTCATCAAGGGCATGGATACGAGCATCCAGCAATTTTAAAAATCAGCAGGCAAGCAAGGATGATCGATGAACAAATTTCGTAAGCACGCTGCGGGTGCGGGCATGCGCCTGGCCCTGGCCTTGGGCAGCGCGGCGGCAGGCATGGCCTGGCCGGTCAGCGCCAGCGCGGCGGCGCCGGCCAGGCAAGCCGTCATGTCGCCCGTCGCGGCGCCGGCCATGTCGCTGGGCGCCGATATCGCCCGCCTGGGCGCGCCCGTGCGCATCGCCGTGGGCAAGTCCACCTTGCGCAAGCTGAGCCTGCCGGTGTCGCAGATCGCCGTCAACGATCCCCGGGTGGCCGGCGCCAGGATGCTGGGCTCGTCCAGCCAGCTGTTCGTCTGGGGCCTGGCCCCGGGCAGCACCAACCTGATCCTGTGGGACCGGCAGCAGCGCCCGGTGATCGTCGATATCGAAGTCGAGATCGATGTCGAAGGCTTGCAGGCGCAGCTGGCCTATGTCTTCCCCGGCGAGCGCGCCGTCAAGGCCGGCGCGGCCGGCGGCAGCATCGTGCTGTCGGGGCAGGTGAGCGACAGCGTCAAGGCCAGCCAGATCCTGGAGATGGCGCAGGCCTATGCGCAGCGCGGCGCCGGCGAAGCGGCTGCGCCGGCCGACGGCGCGGCCAGTGCGGCCGGCAGCGTCAAGGTCATCAATATGCTGTCGATCGCGGCGCCGCAACAGGTCATGCTGGAAGTGAAAATCGCCGAAGTGTCGAAGACCCTGGTCGACCAGCTGGGCGCCAGCGTGGGCATCAGTGGCACGCGCGGCAACTGGACGTATGGCCTGCTGTCGAACCTGCTCAGCGGCAACCCCAGCCAGCTGGGCGCCGTGCACGGCAAGAATGGCAACGGGCTGACGCTCGATGCGCAAAAGCGCGACGGCCTGGTCAAGGTGCTGGCCGAACCGAATATCATGGCCATCAGTGGCCAGGAAGCTAGTTTCCTGGCGGGCGGCAAGATTTTCATTCCGGTCGCGCAAGACAGCACCACCAACAAGATCACGCTGGAGGAAAAGGAATTCGGCATTGCCGTCAAGTTCACGCCCACCGTGCTGGAGGGTGGACGCATCAACTTGAAGGTGGCGCCGGAAGTGTCGGAGCTGAACCGCGAAGGCATCGGCATCACCACCGGCGGGGGCGCCGCCGCCAATGCCGTGCTGCCGGCATTTACCACGCGGCGCACCACCACCACGGTGCAGCTGTTCGATGGCCAGAGTTTTGCCGTTGGCGGCTTGATCAAGAACAATGTGACGACCAATATCAAGGCATTGCCCTTTCTGGGCGAGATTCCCGTGCTGGGTGCGCTGTTCCGCAGCAGCGATTTCCAGACCGACCGCACGGAACTGGTGTTCATCATTACACCGCATTTGGTCAAGCCGCTCGACGGCACGCTTGACGGCGATATCGCCTTGCCCACCGATGCCTATGTGGCGCCCAGCCGTGGCGAGTTCTTCTTGCAAGGAAAAATGGAAGGCGCTGCCGCGCCACGGCCACGGCAGGAAGCGGCCAGGCAGACGGCGCCCGCCGGCCCGGACATTCACTAGGAGCACAGCATGCAGCATTCCCCTTCGCTTTCCCTTTCCATGCTGCTGGCCGCCCTGGCCGCCAGCGGCTGCGCCGCCACGCCGAACCTGGACCGCCAGTTTGGCGCCAGCGTTCAGCAACTGCGCGCGCGGCAAGTGCTGTCGCCGCAGGCGGGCGCGAACCGCGATCCCGTGGCCGGCATGGATGGCAAGGCCGCCCAGGCCGCCTACATGGCGTACCAGAAAAGCTTTGCCGCGCCCGCGCCGCAAGGGGCAGCCTTCACCATCGGCGTCGGGGCGCGCCAGTGAGCCTGGCATCGTCACCACAGAACCAGCAAGGCATATCGTGAAAATCGCCATCCATTCCACTGATCAAAAAACGCTGTCCGAACTGGGCCTGCTGCTGCGCAGCCGCAACCGGCTCGACGAGATCAACGCGGGCGGCGAAACGCTGGAACCGCTGCAGGCGGCGCAATCGCTGCCCGACGTGCTGATCTTCGACCGCCCGTCGAACGACGGCGCCGACCTGGCCGCCATCGAGCGCCTCAGCAACCAGCATCCGCGCATGGCCTTCATCGTGCTGTGCCACCAGCAGGCGCCTGAATTCCTGCTGCAGGCCATGCGTGCAGGCGTGCGCGACGTGCTGCCGTTTCCCGCCGCGCCGGCCAGCCTGTATGCGGCGCTCGAACGCATCGAGGAAAAGCTGGAGCGGCGCGAGCATGGCAACGGCAAGGTGCTGGCCTTCATCTCCTGCAAAGGCGGCAGCGGCGCCACCTTCATCGCCAGCAACCTCGGTTATGCGCTGGCCGCCGGCGGCCAGCAGCGCGTTGCCCTGATCGACATGAACCTGCATTTTGGCGACGCCTCGCTCTTCGTGTCCGAGAACAAGCCGCTGGCCACGCTGTCCGACGTCACGCGCGACATCCACCGGCTCGACGCCTCGTTCCTGGCATCGAGCATGCTGCATATCACGCCCAACTACAGCGTGCTGGCCGCGCCCGAGGATCCGGCCCACGCCAGCGAAGTGGCGCCCGAACACATCGACGCCATCATCCGGCAAGCCAGGCGCCAGTACGATTTCATCGTGCTCGACGTGGGCCGCAATCTCGACGCCGTCAGCGTGCGCGCGCTGGACCACGCCGACATGATCTTTCCCGTCCTGCAGGCGACCTTGCCCTACATCCGCGATGGCAAGCGCCTGCTGGGCATGTTCCGCTCGCTCGAATACGCGAAGGAGAAGGTGCACATCATCGTCAACCGCCACGACAAGGGCGGCGAAATCCGCCTGCGCGACCTGGAAGCGGCGTACGGCACGGCGGTCTACCGCACCGTGCCGAATCACTACGCCTCGGCCGCCGCCTCGGTCAACCAGGGCGTGCCTATCCTGCAGCTCGACAAAGCCAGCCCGATCACCCGCTCGCTGCAGGAGTTCGCCGCCAGCCTGGCCGGCAGCGCGGCCAGCACGGCGCGCCAGGGCTGGCTCGGCCGCGTCCTGCGGCGCGCTTGATCCACGCGCTGATCCCCATCCAAGAACAGGAGCATTTCATGGCTAGTTCCCCCATCGCCGCCTTGTCCATCCGCGAACGGCTCGGCAGCGCCAAGATCGCCGCGCTCGCGCCGCTACGCATGGCCGCCATCGACAACCACGGCTACCGCGACCTCAAGCTGCGCATCCATGGGCTGCTGCTCGAACGGGTCGACCTGGAAAGCATGCAGCGCCTGTCGCAGGAGCGCATCCGCGAAGAATTGCGCGGCCTGGTCGAGCGCTTGCTGGACGAAGAGGCGGTGGTCATCAACGACGCCGAGCGCAAGAGCCTGACGCGCGACATCCAGCACGAGATGCTGGGCTTCGGGCCGCTCGAAACGCTGCTCTCGGATGCCAGCGTGTCGGACATCCTGGTCAATGGCCACAGGCAGGTGTATGTGGAGCGCGGCGGCCGCCTGGAGCTGACCGACGTCAGCTTCGACGATGACGCCCACCTGATGAAGATCATCGACAAGATCGTCTCGCGGGTGGGCCGGCGCATCGACGAATCGAGCCCCATGGTCGATGCGCGCCTGCCCGACGGGTCGCGCGTCAACGCCATCATTCCGCCGCTGGCCATCGACGGCCCCGTGATGTCGATCCGGCGCTTCTCCGTCGATCCGCTGCGCCTGGCCGACCTGGTCGCCTACCACAGCATGACGGCCGAGATGGCCGAAGTGCTGCAGGGCCTGGGCAAGGCAAAGATGAATATCCTCATTTCCGGCGGCACGGGCAGCGGCAAGACCACCATGCTCAACGTGATTTCCGGCTTTATCGGCCAGACGGAACGCATCGTCACGGTGGAAGACGCGGCCGAGCTGCAATTGCAGCAGCCGCACGTGGTACGGCTGGAAACGCGGCCCGCGAATATCGAAGGCAAGGGCGAAGTGACGCAGCGGGCGCTGGTGCGCAATGCGCTGCGCATGCGCCCCGACCGCATCATCCTGGGCGAGGTGCGCGGCGCCGAGGCGCTCGACATGCTGGGCGCGATGAACACGGGCCATGAAGGCTCGATGGCCACCATCCACGCCAATACGCCGCGCGACGCCATCACGCGGCTGGAAAACATGATCAGCATGGCGGCCGCCAACCTGCCCAGCAAGGCCATCCGGCAGCAGATCAGCTCGGCCGTGTCGGTGGTGGTGCAAGTGTCGCGCTTGATCGACGGCAAGCGCAAGGTCACGTCGATCCAGGAAATCACGGGCATGGAAGGAGAGGTCATCACGATGCAGGAAATCTTCAGTTTCCGGCAGACGGGCGTGGCCGAGGGCGGCGCGGTGGTCGGGCATTTCTCGGCCAGCGGCATCCGCCCGCGCTTCCTCGATCGCCTGAACAGCTTTGGCATCGGCGTGTCGGCCGCCCTGTTCGAACCCACTGCGGCGGGGCGCTGATCCATCATGCTTTCCTATCTGGTCTATCTGTTCCTCTTCCTGGCCGTGCTGCTGCTGGTGGCTGGCGCCTGGCTGGCGTGGCAAGCGGCGCGGGGGGCGGGCGCGGCGCGGGTGGCGCGGCGCCTGCAGGGCATGTACACGGCCAGCGATGGCGAACAGGCGCTGTCGATCACCAAGCAGCGCCCGCTGAGCGCCCATTCCTTGCTGCACGGCGTGCTGGAAGGCTTGCCCGGCGCGCGGCGCCTCGATCAGCTGCTGCTGCAGGCCGGCATGCGCTGGTTCGTGGCCGGCTTCCTCGGCTATTGCGCACTTGGCGGGACGGCCGGCCTGCTGCTGGCCGGTGCGCTGCCCCTGCCATGGTATGTGCGCCTGGGCCTGGGCGCGGGCGGCGCCGCACTGCCGTATCTGCTGGTGCGCCGCGCCAGGAGCAAGCGGCTGGTGCGCATCGAGCAGCAATTGCCGGACGCGCTCGACCTGATGAGCCGCGCCATGCGCGCCGGCCATGCCTTTCCCACCGCGCTGAAAATGGTGGGCGAGGAAATGACGGGACCGCTGGCCGACGAGTTCCGCGCCGTGTTCGACGAAGTCAGTTTCGGCGTCGCCATGGCCGATGCGCTGGGCAACCTGGCCACGCGCGTGCCCAGCACGGACTTGCGCTATTTCGTCATCGCCGTGCTGATCCAGCGCGAAACGGGCGGCAACCTGACTGAATTGCTGAGCAGCATCAGCGCCATCATCCGCGACCGCCTGAAATTGCTGGGCCAGGTGCGCGTGCTGTCGGCCGAAGGGCGCATGTCGGCCTGGGTCCTGGGCTTGCTGCCGTTCGGCGCGGCGTTGATGATGCATTTGATGAATCCGCAGTTTATTGCTGTGCTGTACACGGATGGTGGCGGGCGCAAGATGGTCGGCGTATCGCTGGGCTTGCTGATGCTGGGCGTGATCTGCATCAGAAAAATTATCAATATCCGGGTATAAGATGAAAGAAAAGACACGATGAACACGATGAGTGCGGCGCAGCTGGCTTTGCTGGGCCTGCTGTTCCTGATTGTCTTCGCGCTGGCCTTGCTGGTGTTGCGCCTGCTCACTGGCAGTGCCGTGCAGGAGCGGCTGCAGGCGCTGGGCGATGGGGGCGCCGCCAGCGATGGCGGGCGCCATGCCAGGCGGCGATGGCTGGTGCACGCCGTCAGCCTGACGCGTCCGCTGGCCAGGTTGTCGCTGCCGGACGAAGGCTGGGAAAGTTCGCCCATCCGCAGCCGCTTCGTCCATGCCGGCTGGCGCAGCCAGGCCGCGCCCGCGCTGTTTTATGCGGCCAAGACAGGCTTGTTCGTGGGCTTGCCGCTGCTGGCGTATTTTCTGCTGCGCCAGGGCGGACACAATATGCTGTTGTGGCTGGTCGCGGCGGCCGCCCTCGGTTATTACCTGCCCAATGCCTGGCTGTCGCACTGCCTGAAACAGCGTCAGCGCGAAGTGTTCGAAACCTTTCCCGATGCACTGGACCTGATGACGGTGTGCGTCGAAGCGGGGCTGGCGATGGATGCGGCGCTGGCGCGCGTGGCGCAGGAAATCGGCCTGAAAAGCGCCGTCCTGGCCGAAGAGCTGCAACTGGTGACGCTGGAATTGCGCGCTGGCAGCGCCAAGGACAAGGCCTTGCGCAACCTGGCCTTGCGCACGGGAGTGGACGATGTGGACGCGCTGGTGACCCTGCTGATCCAGGCCGAGCGCTTCGGCACGAGCATCGCCGCGTCGCTGCGCGTGCAATCCGACCAGCTGCGCACCAAGCGGCGCCAGCGGGCCGAGGAAACGGCGGCCAGGATCGCCCTCAAGCTGCTGTTTCCGCTGATCTTTTTCATCTTCCCGTCGCTGATGGTGGTGCTGATGGGGCCGGCGTTCCTGCAGATTTACCGCGTGCTGCTGCCGGCCATGCGGGGCAGCTGAGGGCTGGCCGGGCCGAAAAAAAAGCTGCCGGAGTCGCCTCCGGCAGCTTTTTTACGTCACACCGCGCCTGGCAATCAGGCGAATGGCGTCAGCAGGGTGATCATCTGGCCAAAGATCTTCGGGCTGGCGGCGATGACGTCGCCCTTGTACAGGTAGTCCGATTCGCCGGAAAATTCACCGACGATGCCGCCCGATTCCGTGATCATCAGGGCGCCGGCGGCGATATCCCAAGGCTTCAAGCCTTTTTCGTAGAAGCCGTCCAGGCGGCCGCAGGCGACGTAGGCCAGGTCCAGCGCGGCCGAGCCGGCGCGGCGCACGCCCTGGCTGCGTTCGCCCATGATCGCGTACATCTTCAGGTATTCGTCCAGCGCGCGGGCGCTGCCGGCCACGTAGCCGGTGCCCAGCAGGGCGTTCGAGATGCGGTCCAGTTTGGTGACGCGGATGCGTTTTTCGTTCAGGTAGGCGCCGGCGCCCTTGGTGGCCGTGAACAGGTCGTTGCGCACCGGGTCGTAGATGACGGCTTGCGTGACGACGCCGCGATGCGCGAGGGCGATCGAGATGCAGTATTGGGGGAAGCCGTGGATGAAGTTGGTGGTGCCGTCCAGCGGATCGATGATCCACTGATATTCATTCTCGTCGTGCGAGTTGGCGGAAGCTCCCGATTCCTCAGCCAGGAACGCGTGGTCCGGGTAGGCTTTGGACAGCACCTCGATGATGGCTTGTTCGGCCGCCTGGTCGACGTCAGTGACGAAATCGTTATGTTGTTTTTCCGTGACGACGACGCGGTCGAGGTCAAAAGAGGCGCGATTGATGACGGCGGCGCCGCGGCGGGCGGCTTTGATCGCCGTGTTGAGCATTGGGTGCATGTGAGCTTCCGTTAAAAGCACGCGACCGCCCAGCGTCGCCTTTCGGCGCCGGTACGATAGAGTGCAAGAATGAATTAAAGAGCGGAGCGGTGCCGAAGTGGTTAAAATCCCGGCCTGGAGTCAGCGTTTTGTGACTCCGTTTCCCGAAATTTCCTGTATCGATACCGCGCAATAGCGCTATTTTAAATGAATCTGCCCGAAATCAACACGTCTCTTTTCAAACGCCTGCGATTTATTCTTGTCGAAACTAGTCGCTCTGGCAACATTGGCGCCGTCGCGCGGGCCATGAAAACGATGGGTTTTTCCGATCTGGTACTGGTCAATCCCCGCTTTCCCGATGCCTTGACGGACGCGGAAGCGGTGGCCTTCGCCAGCGGCGCGCAGGATATCCTGTCGGGCGCGCGCATCGTCGGCTCGATCGCCGAGGCGCTCGAAGGCTGCAATTACGCGGCGGCCGTCTCAGCCCGCCTGCGCGAATTTTCTCCGCCCGTCACGGCCCCGCGCGCCATCGCGGCCCAACTGGCGGCCAGCGAAGACTTGCACGCGGCCGTCATCTTCGGCAACGAGCGCTTCGGCTTGCCCAACGAGATCGTCGAGCAGTGCAATGTGCTGATCAACATCCCCGCCAACCCCGAGTATTCCTCGCTGAACCTGTCGCAGGCGGCGCAGGTCGTCGCCTATGAATGCCGCGTGGCGGCCCTCGGCGATGGGCAGATCGCCAGTCCCGTCGGTTTCCATGGCGACGCGGCCAGCCTGGCGCAGGTCGACGGCATGTACGCACATCTGGAACAGGCGCTGGTGGCCATCGACTTCCTCGACGCGGACAACCCGAAAAAACTCATGCCAAGGCTGAAACGCCTGTTTTCGCGCACGGGGCTGGAAACGGAAGAAGTCAATATCCTGCGCGGCATCGCGCGGCATATCCTGGCGGTAGCGAAAAAAGGCCCATGATAGAGACCCGGCTGCTGCGCCAGTTCATCGCCGTCGCCGAGGAACTCAATTTCCGCCGCGCGGCCGAGCGGCTGCACATGGCGCAGCCGCCGTTGTCGCAGGCGATATTGCGGCTGGAAGAAGCGCTCGGCTATCCCGTATTCGAGCGCACGAACCGCAAGGTCAGCCTGACGCCTGCCGGCATGGCTTTCCTGGCCACGGCGCGCCAGGTGCTGGCCAGCCTGGAAGAGGGCGTGGCGGCCACGCGCCGGGTGGCGCAGGGCATCGAGGGCCACTTGCGCTTGAGCTTTATCCACATCACGCCGTATGCCCACGTATTGAATGCCTTGCGCGCGTTTCGCGCCGCTTCACCCGCCGTGCAGTTCACCTTGCGCGAAGCGTCGACGCAGCAGCAGGTCGAGTGGCTGGAAAGAGGCGAGGTCGATATCGCCCTGCTGCGCGCGCCGGGACGCAGCACGCCGGGCTTGCGCTTCGAGCGCCTGTCCGGCGAAGACATCGTGATCGCGCTGCCATCCGGCCACCGCTGCGCGGGGCTGACGCGCGTGGACCTGGCGGACCTGGCCGGTGACGATTTCGTCGCCTCGCCGCGCGAGCTGGGCCAGGGTTTCCACGACCAGCTGGCCAGCCTGTGCCTGCACGCGGGCTTCGTGCCGCACGTGGCGCAGCAGGCGCGCCGTTTGCAAACGGTGCTGGGACTGGTGGCGGCCGGCTTCGGCGTGGCCCTGCTGCCGGCCAGCCTGGCCGCCTGCGCGCCAGCGGGCGTCGTCATGCTGCCGCTGCACAGCGATGCGCCCGAACCGTTGCGCCAGCTTGACCTGTACATGGCATGGGATCCGCAGCGCACGTCTCCCGTGCGCGAGCGGCTGCTGGCGCAACTGCGGCACTTTTCCGTCTATTGAGACTTTCAAAGTCTCGTTTTAAGATAAATAAGATATTTTACAGATGGTGAACGAGGGGCCAGCATGGCGTTTTGATTGTCAGGAACTGCCATGTCCACCATGTCCTCGCGCACAGTGCTGCCGTCCGCCACGCTGCCACTTTCCATTTACCTGCTCTCCCTGTGCAGCTTTGCCTTCGGCTTGTGCGAATTCATCGCCGCCGGCCTGTTGACCCCCATGGCGCGCGACTTGCACGCCAGCGTGGCGGCGGCCGGCGGCGCCATCGCCGCGTATGCGCTGGGGGCGGCCATCGGCGCGCCCATCCTGACGGCCATGCTGGCGCGCCGGCCCGTGCGCCAGGTGCTGGTGGCCACCATGCTCGTGCTGGCGGCCGGCAGCGTGGCCATGGCGGCCGCGCCAGCGCTGGGCGCGCTGCTGGGGGTGCGCTTTGCCGTCGGCCTCGCGCATGGCGTGTTCATGGCGGTGGCGTCGCATGCGGCCACCAGCCTGGTCGACCCGTCCCGCGCGGGACGGGCGCTGTCCATCGTCTGGCTGGGCCTGACCCTGGCGCTGGCCGGCGGCGTGCCGCTGGGGACGTGGCTGGGCGCCGTCTCGTCATGGCGCTGGGTTTTCGCGGCCATCGGCGTGCTGGCCCTGTGCGGCGGCGCCGGCCTGCGCTTGGCCATGCCGGCCGCGCGCCAGCAGGCCGCCGCCGCATCAGCGCTGGCCAGCCTGCGCGCCATCCTGCAACCGCCGCTGCTGATGGCGGCCGGCGTGGCGGCGCTGGTCAGCGTGGCTACCTTCAGCTTTTTCACGTATGTCTCGCCCTTCCTGCTGCAGCTGGGCAGGCTCGATGCGGGCTGGCTGGGCGCCGCCATGCTGTGCTTTGGCGTGTGCGCCATCGGCGGCAACCTGCTGGGCGGCTGGTGCGCGGATCGCCCCCACGCGCTGCGTGCCACCGTGCTGGCCCTGGCCGCGCTGGCGCTCAATCTGCTGGGGTTTTATCTGCTGCGCGCCCAGCCCGTGGCCATGCTGGCCCTGTGCGGCACTTTGGGCTTGCTGTTCTTTGCCCTCGTCACCCTGTCCACCATGCGGCTGCTACGCCTGGCGCAACGGCATTGCCCGGGCAGCGACGCCGTGGCGGCGGGCCTGAATATCGCCGCCTTCAATGCGGGCACGGCCTTTGGCGGCGCGCTGGGAGGTGCGCTGATCGTCGCTTTTGGCTTGCCCAGCATTGCCATCGGCGGCGCGCTGGCGGCGCTGCTGGCCATGCTGCTGCTATGGTTTCAGGCGTAAAAACTAGACTCTCCGCTCTAGTTTTTGCGTTCAAACGCCCACTGCCTTTGGCGTACACTGGCCTGCAAAAGGCGGTATAAAACAAGGGGATAGGGGTATGCAACGCAGATCGTTTCTGAAACTGGGCGTGCTCGGCGCCTGCGCGCTGGCCGCCGGAGGGGCGGCCTATCGCCTGGTGCGCGGGCCGGCGCCACCAGGCCACTTCGTGCTCGATGGCGCGGCGCGCGCGGCGCTGGCGGCCATCGTGCCGGCCATGCTGGGCAGCGCGCTGCCGCGGGAAGCCCCCGCGCGGGCCGCGGCGCTCGATGGCGCCATCGCCGGCGTGGACACGGCCATCCGTGGCTTGCCCCTGGCGGCGCAGCAGGAGGTGCAGGATCTGTTTGGTCTGCTGGCGCTGGCACCCGCGCGGCGCTTCGTCGCCGGCGTGCATGGCGGCTGGCGCGAAGCCGATCCCGCCCAGGTGGCCGCCTTTCTGCAGTCGTGGCGCACGCACCGCCTGGCTACCCTGCAGACGGCCTATCTGGCCCTGCATGATCTGATCCTCGGCGCCTGGTATGCCGATGCCGCCCACTGGGCCGCCATCGGCTATCCGGGACCGCTGCCCGAACTGAGCGCATAAGGCATCCATGAGCACCTCTCCCATTCTTGACCCCATCGCCATCGGCGTGGCCAGCGGCTGGAACGTCACCGACGCCAGCACCGTGGCCGCCGACCGTACGCTGGAAGCCGACGTGGTCATCATCGGCAGCGGCGCCGGCGGCGGCGTGACGGCGGAAATCCTCGCGCTGGCAGGCTTGAAAGTCTTGATCGTCGAGGAGGGCGGCTTGAAGTCCTCGCAAGACTTCAAGATGCGCGAAGCGGACGCCTATCCCGCGCTGTACCAGGAATCGGCCGCGCGCAAGACGCGCGACAAGGCGATCAATATCCTGCAGGGGCGCACCGTGGGCGGTTCGACCACCGTCAACTGGACCTCGAGCTTCCGCACACCGCCCGGCACCCTCGAATACTGGCGCAAGCATTTTGGCTTGTCCGGCTATTCCATCGATGCCATGGCGCCGTGGTTCGCCATGATGGAAAAACGCCTGCACGTGAGCGACTGGGCCGCGCCACCCAATGAAAACAACGACTTATTGCGCCGTGGCGCCACGGCGCTGGGCATTCCCACGGCCGCCATCCGGCGCAACGTGAACGGCTGCTGGAACCTTGGCTACTGCGGCATGGGTTGCCCGACCAACGCCAAGCAGTCGATGCTGGTGACGACGATCCCGTCGGCGCTGGCGCTGGGCGCGGGCCTGCTCGTGCATGCGCGCGCCGAGCGTTTCAGCTTCAAGGGCGAGCGCATCGACAGCCTGCAGGTGACGGCGCTGGACGCGGCGGGGCAAGTGCCCACGGGCGTGCGCCTCACCTTGCGCGCCAAGCACTTCGTGCTGGCCGGCGGCGCCATCAACTCGCCGGCGCTGCTGCTGCGCTCGCAGGCGCCCGACCCGCACGGCTTGCTGGGAAGGCGCACCTTCTTGCATCCGACGGTGATCTCGGCGGGCCTGTTCCCGCAGCGCGTCGACGCTTATGCGGGCGCGCCGCAGACGATTTATTCCGACCATTTCCTGCACACGGCGCCCATCGATGGTCCCATCGGCTACAAGCTCGAAGCGCCGCCGCTGCATCCGCTGCTGATGGCCACCACCATGGGCGGTTTCGGCGATGAACACGCGCGCACCATGCGCGAATTCCCCCATGCGCATGGCTTGCTGGCCCTGCTGCGCGACGGCTTTCACCATGATTCGGCGGGCGGCACGGTATCGATCGACAGCTTCGGTGCGCCCGTGCTCGACTATCCGCTCACGCCTTTTATGTGGGATGGCGTGCGGCGCGCGCTGCTGTCGATGGCGGAAATCCAGTTCGCCGCCGGCGCGAAAAGTGTCTATCCCGTGCATGAAATGGCCAGCCATTACACCAGCTGGGCGCAGGCGAAGCAGGCGATCGGCGATTTGCCGATGAAGGTGCTGCTGGCGCGGGTGGTGTCGGCCCACGTGATGGGCGGCTGCGCCATGTCGGACGATGCGCGCCTGGGCGTGGCGGGTGCCGATGGCCGCTACCACGGCGTGCGCAACCTGTCCGTGCACGACGGCTCGCTGCTGCCCACGTCGATAGGCGCCAATCCGCAATTGACGCTGTATGCGCTGGCCGCGCGCCTGGCCAGCGGCCTGGCGCGGGAGCTGACGGGAAAACCGGCGCCCGTGCCCGTTCCAGCGCCAGCATGATCGCACGCATACTCAAGTGGCTGATGCTGCTGCAAGTGCTGGCCGTGCTGGGGTTGGCGTACCTGGCCATGCAGGCGTGGGGCGTGGCTTCGCCGGTGCAGGCCGTGTTGCTGGCGCTGGCCATGCTGCTGGCCGTGCGCGCGCTGGTCGTGGCGCGCAATTTTTGGCAGAGCCGGCGGCTGGGTAGCCCCGTGCCACAGGAATATCAATTGGGTGTGCGGGGGGCCGCGCGGCTGTTCCTGGGCGAACTGCGCGCCACCCTGTGGGCCTCGTCATGGGGCATGCTGCGTCCGCGCCTGCATGCGGCCGACACAGTCGCTGGCCAGGGCCTGCCGGTGCTGCTGATCCACGGCTATGTGTGCAACCGCGGCTACTGGACGCAGCTGAGCCGGCAACTGGCGCGGGCTGGCGTCGTGCACGATGGCGTCGACCTGGAGCCCATCGGCGCCGATATCGAGCAATTTGTGCCCCAAGTGGAGCAAGCCATCACCGAGCTGCGCGCCCGCACTGGCAGCGACCGCGTGATTCTCGTCGCCCACAGCATGGGCGGCCTGGTGGCGCGCGCCTGGCTGCGCCGGCATGGCGCGCGGCGTGTCGCCCGCATCATCACCATCGGCACGCCGCACCACGGCACGGCGCTGGCCAACCTGGCGGCAGGCGCGAATGCCCGGCAGATGAGCCGTATCCATGGCGCGCCGGACGCCTGGCTGGCGCAGCTGGCCGCCAGCGAGACGCCGGAAACGCGCGCCCTGATCACCTCGATTTACTCGCACCACGACAATATCGTCGCGCCGCAGTCGTCCGCGCAGCTGCCCGACGCGCGCAATCTGGCCTTCGGCGGCATCGGCCATGTGGCGCTGGCCAGCGATGCGCGCGTGCTGCGTCAGCTGCTGGAAGAAATCACTATCAAGAACGAAGTCGCCCAGCCTCCGTCTTGCCCGCATTTTTCCTGAATCCTGTTGTGTTTTGTCTGCATGGCAAGACTGTCTGTTTTGACTCTGCTGTTGCCCCTGTTTAACAACGCCATGGGCAGATAATGCTGTTTTCCGCTGGCGTACTGTATTAAGCTAAGGTCAGAAGGGCAGCGGGAAAAATTGTTCCTGAGGCCGCTTGCGCCGTTCTGCAGACGTCCGGCGGCCAGATTTTTCTCAGGATCTATGGCAAGATATTGTAGGATTGTTATGTAGCCCGCGCATGCGAAAAGTTGAACGCAGGCAGAAAATGAGTCCACGTAGTTTTTATTGGGGGCGCTAATTGTCCGCACGTATCCTGATTATTGAAGATAACGCCACCAATATGGAATTGATGGTGTATTTGCTGCGTGCCTTCGGGTACACGCCGCTGGCCGCCTATGACGGCGAAGAGGGCGTGCGCATGGCGCGCAGCGAATTGCCGGACTTGATCATTTGCGACGTGCATTTGCCCAAGCTCGATGGCTATGGCGTGGTGGCCGAGCTGAAGAAAGATCCGCAGCTGCGCAATATCCCGGCCCTGGCCGTGACGGCGCTGGCCATGGTGGGCGACCGCGAACGTCTGCTCGAAGCGGGTTTCAATGGCTACATCGGCAAGCCGATCGAGCCCGACCTGTTCGTCGCGGAGCTGGAATCTTTTTTACCCGGGGCGCCGTCGACGCCAGTTAAAAACGACATAGCCACCATCCTGATCGTCGATGATCATGTGCTGAACCGCGAATTCCTGACCGCTTTGCTCGGTTACGGCGGCCACCGCCTGCTGGAAGCGGCGAATGGCGCCGATGCGCTGGAAATCCTGCGCACCGAGCGGCCGGACCTGATCATCTCCGACATCCTCATGCCGAACATGGACGGCTATGAATTCGTCACGCGCGTGCATGCCGATCCCGCGCTGACCGACGTGCCCATCATTTTCTATACGGCCACCTACCGCGAACAGGAAGCGATCTTGCTGGCGCAGGCCTGCGGCGTGCGCTGGGTGCTGCCCAAGCCGTCCGACCCGGAAGTCATCGTGCGCACCGTCAACGAGGCGCTGGGACTGATGCCGCCGACGGCCCAGGTGGCGGCCACGCCGGGCGCGGGCAGCGCTGCGGCGCCTCCCGCCACGGGCAAGCTGGCTGGCATCGAGCATCAGGTCAGCGGCTATATCGACGAACTCGAATCGAGCAGCCAGCAGATTTCGCAGCTGGCCAGCCAGCGCGAGGGCCAGGCCGCCATCCCCGAAGACCTGGGCGTCATGACGGAGCGCCTGTCGCGCTCGCTGTCGAGCCTGCAGGCGGTGAGCCT
The DNA here is from genome assembly GCF_034424625.1 of Janthinobacterium lividum. Lineage (NCBI taxonomy): Bacteria > Pseudomonadati > Pseudomonadota > Betaproteobacteria > Burkholderiales > Oxalobacteraceae > Janthinobacterium > Janthinobacterium lividum. Next base: position 2,188,787 of record NZ_CP139976.1, read on the forward strand.
GCGCCTGACGGCCCTGATCGAGCTCGGTATCGAACTGGGCGCCGAACGCGATCCGCGCGCCCTGATCGAAGCGGGCTGCAAGGTGGCGCAGAATATCTGCGTCTCCAAGTATGCCTGCATCGGCGTGCTGGAAGAGGGCGCCGAAAAGCTCAGCTATTTTTCCTCGTGCGGCGCCGAGAAAGACCTCGATCGCATCGCCAGCACACCGCGCACGGGCATCCTGAACCGCTTGCTGGAACAGCGCCAGCCCTACCGGGTCAACGGCTTGAAGGGCGACCCTGGCGCGCTGGGCCTGCCCGACACGCACCCGCCCGTGCATTCCTTTCTGGGCGTGGCCATCGCCTCGCGCGAGCGCAGCCACGGCTGGCTGTACCTGGTCGACAAGCTGGGCGCGAATGAATTTTCCGAAGTCGACGAGCGCGTCGCCGCCACGGTGGCGGCGCAGATCGCCGTCGCCTACGACAACCTGCTGCTGTACGACGAGATCAAGCGCCACCATGAGCAGCTGACCCTGGACATGGCGGCGCGCATCCGCCTCGATGAAGACTTGCGCCGCTTCCGCCTGGCGATGGATGCCACGGCCGACGCGATTTTCCTCGTCGACCGCGCCGGCATGTGCTTCGTCGACGTCAACCAGACGGCTTGCCGCATGCTCGGTTTCGAGCGCGAGGATTTTCTGCGCGTGGGGCCGGGCCGCGCGCACGAGGGCGAATCCCAGCTGGAAGAGCTGTACAACAAGCTGCTGGCCGGCGACCAGGGCGGCCCGATGACGGAACTGCAGCTGCAGCGCAAGGACGGTTCGCCGCTGTCGGTGGAAGTGCAGCGGCGCACCCTGCGCTCGGGGCAGAGCTGGATCCTGGTGGCCGTGGCGCGCGACATCACCGAGCGCAAGGATGCCGAACAGCGCCTGATGAAGCTGGCGCATTTCGATACCTTGACGGGTTTGCCTAACCGCAGCCAGTTCTACGCCTCGCTGACCCATTCGCTGGCCCAGGCGTCCGAACACCAGTGGGCCGTGGCCGTGCTGTTCATGGATATCGACCGCTTCAAGAATATCAACGATACCCTGGGCCACACCATCGGCGACGATCTGCTGCGCCAGTTTTCCAGCCGCCTCGTCGATTGCCTGCGCGTGCGCGATACCATCGGCCGCTTTGGCGGCGATGAATTTGCCACCATCCTGGTACTGCCCGATGGCGCCCAGCATGCCGTGGGCGTGGTCGACAAGATCCGCGAGGCGATGCGCAAGCCCTTCGACTTGCAGGGCCACGAGGTGACGGTGACGGTCAGCATCGGCATTTCCGTGTACCCCGACGATGGCATCGATGCGGACACGTTGATTCAATATGCCGACACGGCCATGTACCGTGCCAAGGAAGCGGGCCGCGACGCCTTCCGCTTCTTCACGGCGGAAATGAATGCGCAGTCGATGGCGCGGCTGGACATGGAAAACGCCCTGCGGCGCGCCATCGACAACGAGGAATTCGTGCTGTTCTTCCAGCCCAAGGTGAATATCATCTCGGGACGCATCAGCGGCGCAGAGGCGCTGATACGCTGGCGCCGCCCCGGCCACGGCATGGTCTCGCCAGCCCTGTTCATCCCCCTGCTGGAAGAAACGGGGCTGATCGTGCGCGTCGGTAACTGGGTGCTCGACGAAGCCTGCAGGAAGATCAGCGAGTGGGGCGCCAGCAGCATCGGGCCCGTGCACCTGTCGGTCAACGTGTCGGGCATCCAGTTTTTCGTCGGCGGCCTGGAAGAGGAGGTGCTCAAGGCGATCCGCAAATACGATATCGCGCCCGAGCTGCTGGAGCTGGAGCTGACGGAAAGCTCGCTCATGTCGAACGCCGAGGAAACCATCGCCGTGCTGCGCAACCTGAAGGCGCTGGGCATCCAGATTTCCATCGACGATTTCGGCACCGGCTATTCCAGCCTGGCCTACCTGAAGCGCTTCCCCATCGACAAGCTGAAGATCGACATCGCCTTCGTGCGCGAAGTGACCAGCAATCCGGACGACGCGGCCATCGTGCTGGCCATTATCAGCATGGCGCACAGCATGAAGCTGGAAGTGATCGCCGAAGGCGTGGAAAACGATGCGCAGCTGGCCTATTTGCGGCGCCACGGCTGCGACGAGATGCAGGGTTATTACTTCAGCCGTCCCGTGCCGCACGAGGAATTCGAACAGATGCTGATGAAAGGCACGCTGCTGCAGGCGCCGCAGGATGCCGGTGGCGAAGAGCAGCAAACCTTGCTGATCGTCGACGACGATGTCTTCATGCTCGATGTGCTCAGCGACTTCCTGGCGCAGGACGGCTACCGCATCCTCACGGCGCAGACGGCCGCCGAAGGCTTCGACATCCTGGCGCGCCACAAGGTGCAGGTGATCCTGTGCGACCAGTGCATGCCGCTCATGAGCGGCACCGAATTCATGGAGCGGGTCAAGCACCTGTGTCCCGACACCTTCCGCATCATGCTGTCGGCCTTTGCCGACCTGACGCCCATCATGGCGGCCATCAACCGCGGCGCCGTCGACCGCTTCTATACCAAGCCGTGGAAAGGCGCCGTGCTGCGCGAGAATATCCGCGAAGGCTTCCGCCTGCACAAGCTGCTGCATGGCCAGGTGAAGGCGGCGGCCTAGGTTCTGGCCGCCGCGTGCGCTGGCGCACCTTGAGCAGCCGCTTTCTATCGAATTAGACCCCCGTCTCTAGTTTTGCTCACTAGAATAAAATGCATCCATGAAGTGGCATGGCCTTTCACATGACGGGAGCTGGCGATGGTGAAGAAATTGAAGGAACCGACGGAAGACAAGGAATTGGCAAGCGCCGTGCGTTCTTCCGCGCAGCAGATCTGGCAAGCGGGCCTCGGTGCCTTTGCCAAGGCGCAGGAAGAGGGCGGGCGCGTGTTTTCCAAGCTGGTAAAGGAAGGCACGGAATTCCAGAAGCGCGCCGAAGACAAGGTGGCCGGTGTCAGCGACAGTGTCAGCAAGCTGGCCGATGGCGTGGGCAAGCAGGCCAGCGGCTCCTGGGACAAGCTGGAACAGGTGTTTGAAGAGCGCGTCGCGCGCGCCCTGGCCACCATTGGCGTGCCCACGCAACAGGACCTCGCCGCGCTGCACGCGCAGATCGATGCCTTGAGCCGGCAAGTGGCGGCGCTGTCGGCCAAGGCCGCGCCGGCGCCCAGGCCGAAGGCTGCGGCCAAGCCCGCCGTGAAGGCGGCGCCGAAAGCCGTACCGAAAACCGCGCCAAAAACCGCACCGAAAGCGGCCGTCGCCAAGGCCACGGCCAAGCCGGCAGCCAGGGCTACGCCGCGCGCCGCAGCCAAACCGGTGAGCAAGCCGCTCAGCAAACCGGCGGCGAGACCGGCGGCGAAGAAAAAAGCGCCGGCCGCCTGAGCTGGCGCCGCATTCCTCCAGCCTGCTCGCGCAGGCTTTTTTTTGCCTGCGTTTTTCGCCGGCGGCCAGGGGCGGAGTGTTTCATTATGGCTATTTTAGGTGGTATGCTTGAGGCAGAACACAGAGAGATTGCCCGCCATGCTACAAAAAGCACCACGCCGTACCCGCGAACGCATCCTGGAGTTGTCGCTGCGCCTGTTCAATGAGTTTGGTGAGCCGAATATCACGACGACCGTGATTGCCGAAGAGATGAACATTTCGCCCGGCAACCTGTATTACCACTTCCGTAACAAGGACGACATCGTCAATTCGATCTTCGTCCAGTTCGAGGCGGAAATCGAACGCATCCTGACCGTGCCCGACGGTCGCCGCTCGAATATCGAGGATGTCTGGCTGTATTTGCACCTGATGTTCGAACTGATCTGGCGCTACCGCTTTTTCTATCGCGACCTCAATGATTTGCTGTCGCGCAACCGCAAACTGGAATTGCACTTCAAGCTGATCCTGGCGCACAAGATCAAGGTGGCCACGCAGCTGTGCGAAGACTTGCGCAGCGAACAGTCGCTGGAAGCGTCGGACATGGAAATTGCTGCGATGGCGACGAATATGGTGGTTGTCGCCACCTACTGGCTGTCGTACGAGTATGTGCGCAACCCGCGCAAGTACAGCGAGCAGCAATCGATGTCCGATGCGCTGGCGCGCGGCTGCTACCAGGTGCTGTCCCTGATCGGCCCGTATCTGCGCAATGAAACGCATTTGCTGTTTCGCAAACTGTCGGAAGAGTACGTGACGAAACTCAAGAACGACTGACGCGGCTGCTGGCGCCACGTCGCTATTTACAGGAGAGATATATGGCTTGGAAACAATTTCCCTATCCGGACGAGGCATATGTCTACACGCCGCAAACCCTGGAAGCGGCCTGGGCGCGCCTGCATGCGGGCGACGTGGAACCCTTTCCCACGCACTCTGCGCTGGTGCAAGCCTGGCTGGCCTTCCATGCGGGCGACTTCGAGCGCGCCGTGAAGCTGGGCCTGGCCGTCGGCGTGCCCGGTTATGCGGTGGCGCACAAGGCGACCTGCATCTACGCCACGCACCTGGAAGTGGACGACAGCCGGAAACTCGACATGTACGAAGAAGTCGCGGAGCGCTGCGAGCGCCAGCAGAGCGAGCAGCCGGACAATCCGGCCGGCTACTACTGGCATGCCTACAGCCTGGGCCGTTATGCGCTGGGCACGTCCGTCGTCAAGGCCCTGGCGCAAGGCATGGGCGCGCGCGTGCGCAACAGCCTGGACCGCACGATGACGGTGTCGCCCATGCATGCGGAAGCGCATATCGCGTTTGGGATTTATCATACGGAAATTATCGACAAAGTCGGTGCCATGATAGGCAGCCTGACCTACGGCGCCAACAAGGAAGACGGCTATCAGCACTTCAAGACGGCACTGGCCCTGACGCCGTATTCGGCGCTGGCGCACAGCGAATATGCGCGCGCCTTGAACATGCTCGACGGAAAGAAAAAGCTGGCGGAAGCGCTGGCACTGTATGAAAAGGCGGCCGAGTGCGAGGCACTGGACGCCAAGGAGCGCCTCGAGGTCGAGGCGGCGATCGATGAATTGAAAGGGTAGGGATTACTGTGATCAAGGCTTTATGTGTGTACTGTGGCGCCAATGCGGGCGTCTCGCCGGACTATGCCGTGGCGGCGCGCGAACTGGCGCGCGTGCTGGTGGCGGAAAATATCTCGCTTGTATATGGCGGCGGCAAGGTGGGCCTGATGGGCGTGATCGCCGATGAAGTGCTGCGCCTGGGCGGCGAAGTGACGGGCGTGATTCCCACCCAGCTGGTCGAGCGCGAAGTGGGCCACACGGGCTTGACGCGCCAGTTCATCGTGAAGGACATGCATGAGCGCAAGGCGATGATGGCCAGCCTGTCTGACGCCTTCATCGCCATGCCCGGCGGCTATGGCACCCTGGAAGAGCTGTTCGAGATGCTCACGTGGGCCCAGCTGGGCTTGCACGCCAAGCCCATCGGCTTGCTCAATGTCGACCGTTTCTATGATGGCTTGATCGCTTTCGTGCAAAACGGCAAGGAACAGGGCTTTATCCGCCCGCAGCACGCGGCGTTCCTGAATGCCGACGCCGATCCTGCCGCGCTGGTGCAGCGCCTGAAGGAGTGCGCGCCTTAATCTTTCTTCATAGAAATTGACAGGGAGCCATGCGCTGCGCAGTGCATGGCTTTTTTTATTTCCACACGGGAAAATTGATCGCGCTCAATGATTCAATTGATAAATATATGTCCATAATATTTCTCTCTATGCATGTTATTTTGAAAATGAAGATGCTTTTTAATTATGGTTGTGGTCTACTTGTCCTGTTCAAAAGTTAGGACTATCGGACACCCGTGAGCGCGACAAGACTCCTAAAAAACGGTGCCGAGCCATTTCAAGTTGCCACAGCCACGCTACTTCATCATCTCGAAAGGATGCTATTTTGAAACCTATGACCCTCTTGCGCGCGACCGCTGTCGCCGCCATTCTTGCAGCCGCTGGCGGTGCTCAGGCGCAGACGACGACGATCGGCTTCGATTCGCTCGAACATCCCGGCTACTTTGGTTCCGTATTCAATTCCTACTCCGAAGGCGGCTATAACTTTGACAGCAGCTTCCTGGGCCTGTTGAGCTCGGCACATCAGGATAGCTTCGCTTATGCCGGCTCGGCCGGCCTGGGTGCGACAGCCCTGTCGACAACGACCTTGTCGCGCGCCGATGGCGCCGCTTTCTCGCTGAGCTCGATCAGCCTGGCCGATTTCGTGAGCTTGCCTGGTTCCTTCGATGTGACCTTTGTCGGCCACCAAGTGGGCGGCGGCACGGTGACCCAGACCTTCAGCCTTGGCGGCGGCCACACCTTTGCCGATTACACGTTTACGGGTTTCAGCAATCTGCTGTCGGCATCGTGGAAGGAAGGCGCCTTGCACACCTTCCAGGTTGACAATATCTCCGCCACTGTCAGCGCCGTACCGGAACCGGCCACCTACGGCATGCTGCTGGGCGGACTGGGCCTGCTGGGCTTCATGCTTCGCCGCAAGAACGCCGCCTGAGCCTGAACATGGTGCCGGCCATGCCGGCGCATACGTAAACAATGCCGCCCAGTGGATGCCGGGCGGCATTGTTACGTGGACTTCATGATCCTGACTTCATGACCACAGGCGCTGGCCTGACAGGTCGAGCTGGGTCAGGTACAGGCGCACGTCGAATTCATACTGGTGGTATTGCGGTTCCATATACGTGCACAGCTTGTAGAACGCCTTGTCATGCTGCTTTTCTTTTACATGCGCCAGTTCGTGCACGGCGATCATGCGCAGGAATTCCAGCGGCACTTCCTTGAACATGGTGGCCACGCGGATTTCATGCTTGGCCTTGAGCTTGCCGCCCTGCACGCGCGAGATCGAGGTATGCAAACCCAGCGCATGCTGGATCACATGGATCTTGCTGTCGAACGCCACCTTGTTGATGGGTTCTGCATTGCGCAGGAATTCATTCTTCAAGTCCTGCACATACTGGTATAACGCCTTGTCGTTGCGCACATCGTGCGCGTTCGGATAGCGTTTCAACAGGACGTCGCCCAGCTTGTCTTGCACGATCAGTTGCTGCACTTGCGCTTGCGTTTGTTCGGAATAGGCGCTCAGGTATTTCAGGGATGGCTGCATGCGGGGAAGGGCGGGGCGGGGCGCGGAGGTGTCGGTAAGGCGAGAATGTACCATACCGCCGCGCCCCGCGCTGCGCCAGCCCTTGCGCGGGGCCGCCGGGGCCGTCCCGTGCCTTCGTCAAGCCGCGCTGTCCGGGTAATCCCGGTCAGCCCGTCAGCCCGGATCAGCCCTTGTCGTCTTCTTCCTTGCCACCCTGCCGGCCAGTGTTGCCGCTGCGCGCCGCCGTGCCGCCGCGGTTTTCATTGGCGCGCTGGGCCGATTGCCGGCTTTCGCCACCCTTGCGGCCTATTTCCGCCATGTGTTCGCGGTTGCGGCTGACGGCTTCGCCGCCTTTCTGCCCGGCCCGGCGTGCTTCTTCCGAGTCGAATTCATGCGCCGTGCCCTTTTGATGGGCTGCCTGACCGCCCTTGCTGGCAATTTCGCGTTGCTGCTCCTCATTCATGGCGGCAAAGCCGCGCTTGCTCGTGCCTTTGGCGCTGCCCGATTCGCTGGCTTTCTGGCTGCTGCCAGCGCCTTTGCCCTGTTCATTACCTTGATTGTTAGCCATGTCGCTCTCCTTGCTATCGAGTGGGGGTCCAGTGTTCAACTCACGTATTTAATTCAAGTCTTCAATGCGCCTGATCGGATTGCCTGTGGCCGGCGCCATCGCGGTGGCCTGTGGCGTGCATTTTTTCGATCATTTCACGCTGGCGCTGCGTGGCTTTTTCCGTTTCCTCGGCCGTCTTGCGCACCACTTCGTCAGCGAAGGCCACGGCCGTGCGGCTCGCTTCGGGCAGGTGGTTCTCTGCCGTGCGGTTCATCTCGACATTGGCGTTGGCGACGAGGTTGCCGAGTTGCTGCTGGTACTGGCGCAGCTTGTTGCTGCCCGGCTGCAGCTGGGCAGCAGCCAGCGACATGAACTCGCCCGTGTCGCGCGCACACAGCAGTTGCTGGCTGGCGTTGCTCCATTCCTGCAGCAAGTCTTGCGCCAGCCGCAGATGCAGCTCGCTCAGTTGCTGCGCCGTATCGAACATCTTGCGCGATAGTTCCGTGGCGAAATTGCACTGGGCCTCCAGATGGGACTTCAGGGCGGGGCTGAAACTGGGGGGCATACTGGTTGTGAACATGTTCTACCTCAATGAAAAGCGGATCCAGGAAACACCCGGTGTACCGGATGCGGCGTATGGTGCAACAAGCAAAGTGATAGACGCCGGATGGTGTGCCAGGTTCCACGCCAGATGCCGGTTTGGGACGAGAATGGGGCCTGGCAGGGGGAAAAACGCGATGGTTTTGCGCCAGATCAAATGAACGTGAATCAGCTTGCCGCCGCCGGCAGCCATGCTGCTTGTGTGGAAAATGCAGGTTTACAGGCCCGGCCGTGCGACAATAGCCGGCTCGCGGCAGCGCAGCCGATGGCCGGCGCGCGTGGCTGAGCCGAGCATAGCCCACCTTTTTTGCCTTATTCCGCGACCATGACGCATCCCGAATACATCCTGACCCTGTCCTGCCTGGACCAGCGCGGCATCGTGCACCGCGTGTCTGGCTTCCTGGCCGAACGCGGCTGCAACATCCTCGATTCCGCCCAGTTCGGCGACCAGGAATCCCAGCTGTTCTTCATGCGCGTGCATTTCGCGCTGGAAGACGGCGCCGTCAGCGACGCCCAGTTGCGCAGCGACTTCGCCGACCTGTCGCAAGCCATGCAATTGAACGGCCCCTTCCACGGCCAGCTGCACGATGCGCGCGTCAAGCCGCGCGTGATGCTGATGGTGTCGAAGATCGGCCATTGCCTGAACGATTTGCTGTTCCGCTACAAGAGCGGCTTGCTGAACGTGGAAATTCCCGCCATCGTGTCGAACCACATGGAGTTCTATCAGCTGGCGGCCAGCTACAATATTCCCTTCCATCACCTGCCGCTGGCGGCCGGCGCGCCGGAAGCGACCAAGCTGGCGCAGGAAGCGAAGATCATCGACTTGATGGACACGCACAAGATCGACCTGGTGGTGCTGGCCCGCTACATGCAGATCCTGTCGCCGGGCCTGTGCCAGGCGCTCGATGGCCGCGCCATCAATATCCACCATTCCTTCCTGCCCAGCTTCAAGGGCGCCAAGCCGTATGCGCAGGCGCATCACCGCGGCGTCAAGCTGATCGGCGCGACGGCCCACTTCGTCACTGGCGACCTGGATGAAGGCCCGATCATCGAGCAGGACGTCGAGCGCGTCGACCATGCGATGGATGCCGAAACCCTGACGGCCATCGGCCGCGACGTCGAGTGCGTGGTGCTGGCGCGCGCCGTGAAATGGTTCGTCGAGCACCGCATCCTGAAAAATGGCGACAAGACCGTGGTTTTCCGCTGATACCTTCGCCCGTACAATATTGACATCCACTTTACCGAGACAGAAACACGATGGCCCTCAAAGCAACAATTTTCAAAGCCGATCTGCAGATCGCCGACATGGACCGCAATTACTACCAGGATCACGCGCTGACCCTGGCGCGCCACCCGTCCGAAACGGACGAGCGCATGATGGTGCGCCTGCTGGCGTTCGCCATCCACGCCGACGAGGCGCTGACCTTCACCAAGGGCCTGTTCGATACGGAAGAGCCCGACCTGTGGCAGAAAGACTTGACGGGCGCCATCCAGCTGTGGATCGAAGTGGGCCAGCCAGACGAAAAGCGCATCCTGAAGGCGTGCGGCCGTTCGGAACAGGTGATCGTCTACAGCTATGGCGCAACCAGCCACATCTGGTGGAAGCAGATCGCGAATAAACTGGAGCGGGCGAAGAACTTGACCGTGATCAACTTGCCATCCGAGGCGGCGCAAGACATGAGCAAGCTGGCGCAGCGCAGCATGCAGCTGCAATGCACGATCCAGGATGGCCAGATCTGGCTGACGGACAGCGTCAACACGGTCCTGATCGACCGCGAACCGGTGAAGCCGGCCCGCTGATTTTTACCGTTTGCAACGCAAAAAGCCCGGATCGCTCCGGGCTTTTGTCATTGCGGGCGCTTAGTTCGGCGCACTGCCCAGCCGCTTGATGCTGCTGGAACGCTGCATGCTGCGGCTGATGCGCGGATCGCCGTAGTAGCTGACTTCGCCCGAGCCGCCGATGCTGATGGTCAAGTCATCCTTGGCCCACACCTGCGCCTCGCCCGAGCCGCCGATGCTCACCTGCACCTCGCGTGCGGCCAGCTTGCCCGCCTGGATATTGCCCGAGCCGCCGATGGAGGCCGTCAGCTGCTCCGTCTTGCCGCTGGCCTTGAAGTTGCCGCTGCCGCCGATGGCCACGGAGACCTGGCGGCTGTCGAGGTCGCGCGCGTGGATGGAGCCGGAGCCGCCCACGTCGAAGCGCAGATTCTCGGCGCGCAAGCCCGTGGCCGTGATGTTGCCCGAGCCGCCCACGCTGATGCGTTCCACCTGGCGCGCCTGGATGACGATGGTCAGGCTGCTCTGGCGGAAGTTGGCGTTGCGCTTGGCGGGCCGGATGCGCAAGGTGCCGTTCTCCACCGCCGTCTCGATCAGCGGCAGGATATTGTCGTCGGCCTCGACGGTGACGCTGTCCGTGTTGCCGATACGCAATTCGACCGTGCCCGGCACGTTCAGCGCCACGGCATGGAAACTGCCCACTTCGCGCGTCTGCTTTTGCAGCTTGCCGCTGCCCTGGATGCTGTTGCCGGAAATCCAGTCGAGCGGCGACGCCAGCGCCGGCGCGGCCGGGATGGCCAGCGCGCAGGCGGCCAGCAGCAGGGTGGTCACGGCGCGGGCATGGCGGGCTTGGAAAATTGCGTGTGTCATTCTTGCTCCCTGTTTGGAATTGGACTGTGTGCATGGTATGCCAGCCGGCCAGGCTTGCGTACCGCGCTGCGACAGACTGCGCCAGCAGCGGCATGGAATGCAGGAGGATGCGACAGGATGGCATGAGGTATCATGCCGGTATTGGACATACGACGACCGGCTCGCGCCGCTCACACTACTGGAATTACATGCTGATCATCACCATCAAACAGGGCAAGGAAAAGAGCTTGCTGGGCCAATCGTGGATCTACGCGTCCGCGATAGAAAAAGTCGAGGGCAAGCCGCAGGAAAAAATGAAGCCGGGCTCGACGGCCATCGTGCAAAGCTCGTCGAAGCAGTTCATCGCCCGCGCCGCCTACAATTCGAAGTCGCAGATCCGCGCGCGCATCTGGAGTTTCAAGGAAGACGAACCGGTCGACCACGCGCTGATCAAGCGCCGCGTCAAGGCCGCCATCGAGAAAAAACTGCCAGCCATCAAGAAGGCGGGCGAAAACCAGCTGTTGACCCTGATCAAGGGCGAAGACGAGGGCTTGCCCGGCCTGGTGGTGCAGCTGTTCGGCGGCGTGCAAGGCTACCTTATCTGTGAATTCAACGCCGGCGGGGTCGATGCGTGGAAAGTGGCCATCGTGCAATCGCTGATGGCGTCCACCGGTTGCGTGAACGTGTACGAGCGTTGCGACGACCTGATGCGCAAGGGCGAAGGCTTGCCCCTGATCGACGGCGCCCTGGCCGGGGAAGAGCCGCCCGATGAAGTCATGTTGACGGACAACGGCGTGCGCTATGCGCTGGATTTGAAGACAGGGCACAAGAGCAAGTTCCGCTGAGAATTGCTGCCTGACATAAAAAAAACCGGCGCTGGCCGGTTTTTTCATGCCTGTTACTCCAAGGGCACGCTGCGGTATTTGTTGACTTCCAGGGCCGACACGGCCGGCGCATCATTGCCCCACGACGCGCGCAGGTACGTGACCACGGCGGCCACTTCCGCATCGTCCATGACGGGGCCGAACGGCGGCATGCCGTAGGGGCGCGGGTTGCCTTTTGTTCCGGGCGCGAAGCCGCCGTTGAGCACGAGGCGGATGGCATTCACGGCCGACTCCGTCGTCAGCGCGCGGTTGCCGGCCAGCGGCGGGTAGCCGGGCGGCACGCCCTTGCCGTCGGCCTGGTGGCAGCTCGCGCATTGCGCCTCATACAGTTTCGCGCCCAGGGCCAGTTGCTGCCTGGCTTGCTCCGACGTGTCGCGCGGCGCCCGTTGTGCGGGCTGCGCGGGGCCGGGCAGACTTTTCAGGTAGACGGCCATGGCCTGCACGTCGGCCGTGCTCATGTGCTGCAAGCTTTGCCGCACGACTTCGGCCATGGGGCCGAAGACGGTGGCGCGCGGCGACACGCCCGTTTGCAGCAATGCCACGATATGCGCCGTGTCCCAGTCGCCGAGGCCCGCTTCCGCATCCGACGTCAGCGACGGCGCGTACCAGCCCAGCACGGGGATCAGGCCGCCCGACAGGCCGTCATCGCTGCCGCCCAGCGTCGTGCGGCTGCTATGGCAGGCGCCGCAGTGGCCCAGGCCCTGCACCAGGTAGGCGCCGCGGTTCCATTCCATGCTTTGCGTCGTGAGCGGCTGGTACACGCCCGGCTTGAAGTACAGGGCGCGCCAGGCGGCCAGCGCGATCTGCTGGTTGTAGGGGAAGCGCAGCGCGTGCGGCGTATTCTCCTGCCGGTGCGGCGGCACGCTCTGGAAATACGCATACAGGGCGTCGCTGTCCTCGCGCCGCACCTTGGTGTAGCTGGTGTAGGGAAAGGCCGGATACAGCAGCCGGCCATCCTTCGACTTGCCGTTGTGGATGGCGCGCCAGAAATCGTCGGCCGTCCAGCTGCCGATGCCCGTTTCCTTGTCGGCCGTGATGTTGGGCGAAAGCACCTTGCCGAACGGCGTCTGCAAGGCGCGTCCACCCGCATACGGCACACCGCCGCGCGTCGTGTGGCAAGCCATGCAGTCGCCCGCCTTGGCCAGGTAGGCGCCGCGCGCGACCAGCTGTTCCTGGTTCAGGGGGCTGGCCACGGCGGGCGGGCCCGGATCGTCGTCAGGGTACAGTACGAATTTGGCGCCGGCCGCGACGATGGCGACGATGGCGGCTGCGATCATCCATTTTTTCATGGCGCCACCTGCGCGGCGGAGCCAGGCACGCCGCCGCAATGCAGCGGCAAGGGCAGGGCGATGCTGCTGGCGGGGCGCGCGTCGGCCGATGCCACTTGCGTGCCTAGCCAGGCCGAGACGGCGCCCACGTCCGCGTCCGACAGGCGCTGCGCCACCTGCGCCATGCAGTCGGGCGCATGGGCGCGGCGGATGCCGTTCTTCCAGGCGCCCAGCTGGGCGTTGATATAGTCGCGCGGCAAGCCCAGCAAGCCGGGGATGGCGGGTGCCACGCCAGCCAGCTGCTGGCCATGGCAGGCGATACAGGCGGGAATCTTCTTGCCGGCATCACCGTGCAGCACCAATTGTCTACCGCGCGCCAGGGCTGTCGTGCCGGCGCCGCTGGGCTGGGCCGGCGGCGGGGCCGGGTGCTGTGCCGCAAAATACTCGGCAATTTCGCGCAGGTAATCGTCGGGCAAGTGTTCGACCATATAGTTCATCAGCGGATACTGGCGCCGTCCCTCGCGAAAGTTCAGCAACTGGTTGTACAGGTAGCCGGCCGGCTTGCCGGCGATGCGGGGAAAGAAGGCGTCGTGGCGCTCCTGTTGCGCATGACAGGCCGTGCACGCCTTGATGCGCTGTTCCAGGCTGTCGTGGCTGGCGGAGATGGCGGCGGGCGCGGCCAGCGTCATGCCGGGCAGTGCGACGGCCAGGGCCAGGGTCAGCACCGGCACGAGGGGGAAATGCAGTAGCATGGAAAGTCGCATGGGAAATGGCATGGGAAATGAGCTGTCTCGTCGGTCGGGATGGCGTGCCGGTGTTGCTGCCCGGATGTTGTTACCCTAGCATATACCGGGTGCTGTCACTGTGACAGGATCAGTTGTGCAATAAAACTACGGATCAGTTTGAGGAGCAGGGTTGAAACGATATGAGGAATTGGCGGAAGAAGTCGCCGCCATGATCAGTGCGCAGTTGTTGCTGCCTGGCGATAAGCTGCCCTCCGTGCGCCAGCAGCATGCGCGCAGGGGCGTGAGCCCGTCAACGGTGTTCCAGGCCTACTATTTGCTCGAAGCGCGCGGCATGATCGTCTCGCGGCCCCGCTCCGGCTACTACGTGGCGCCGCAGCGCGCCGCGCTGGCGCCCGAGCCGGACAGTTCCCATCCGCTCGACGCCAGCACCACCGTCGATGTCAGCGACCTCGTGTTCGAGGTGCTGGGCGCCGTGGGCGCGCGCGATATCGTGCCCTTCGGTTCGGCTTTTCCCAGCCCGCATCTGTTTCCGATGGAGCGGCTGGCGCGGGCCGTGTCGGCCAGCATGCGCCGCCTCGATCCCTGGAGCACCGTCACGGATTTGTCGCAGGGCAATGCGGAGCTGCGCCGCCAGATCGCCCTGCGCTACCAGCTCGACGGGGTGCTGGTGTCCAGCGACGACATCGTCATCACGAATGGCGCGCTGGAAGCGCTGAACCTGTGCCTGCAAGCCGTCACGCGGCCCGGCGACACGGTGCTGATCGAGTCGCCCAGCTTCTATGCGTGTTTGCAGGCGCTGGAGCGGCTGGAACTCAAGGCAGTCGAGATCGCCACCAGCCCCCGCGACGGCGTCGACCTGGCGGCTCTCGAGGAATTGCTGCAGCGCCACCAGCCCAAGGCGTGCTGGCTGATGACGAATTTCCAGAATCCCCTGGGCAGCCTGATGCCGCCGGAAAAGAAGCGCGCGCTGGTCGAACTGCTGGCGCGCCATGGCGTGCCGCTGATCGAGGATGACGTGTATGGCGAGCTGTACTTTGGCAAGCAGCGCCCCGGCCTGACGAAAAGCCATGACAGCGCGGGTCTGGTGATGCATTGCAGCTCGTTTTCCAAGACCCTGGCGCCCGGCTTTCGCCTGGGCTGGGCCGTGGCGGGCCGCTACGCGCGCCAGGTCGAGCGCTTGAAACTGACCACCAGCCTGTCGGCGCCGATACCGCTGCAGATGGCGCTGGCCGATTACCTGGCGCAAGGCGGCTACGACCGCCATTTGCGCCAGCTGCGGCTGACCCTGGCGGCGCAGCAAGGTACCATGCTGCAAGCCATTGCCGTGCATTTTCCGCCCGGCACGCGGGTCACGCGGCCGCAGGGCGGCTATTTCGTCTGGGTGGAAATGCCTGCCGGTATCGATGCGCTGGCCTTGCACCGCAGCGCGCTGGCGGCCGGCATCAGCATCGCGCCCGGCCCGATTTTTTCCGCCACGCGCGCGTTTCGCCACTGCATCCGTCTCAATTACGGCCACCCGTGGAGTCCGCAACTGGAAGAGGCCATCGCCACCCTGGGGCGACTGGCGCTGGCGGCGGCATAGCGGAGAGCAAAAAAAGTCCCTTGCGGCAGCAAGTGTTTCATTTCAAAAAGAAATATTGCTGTTATATTGGTGTATCTATAACTAATGATGGGAATGATAATGGATAACACGCAGCCGGAAGTGGGTCGTACGCAAGATACGACGATCGCCATTCTGTCCCATGTTGGCGGCCTGTTCACCAGCTGGGTGGCGCCGCTGATCATTTATTTGATCAAGAAGGACGATGCGGATAAATTCTCGGCCGAGAACGCCCGCGAAGCGCTGAATTTCCAGATCACCCTGATCATCTGGTATTTCGCCTGCTTCATCCTGTCGTTCGTGCTGATCGGCCTGTTCCTGTTCTGGATCGTGGCGCTGGCCAACCTGGTGTGCTCGATCGTCGCGGCCGTCAAGGCCAGCAATGGCGTCACTTACCGTTATCCCCTGACCTTGCGGCTCGTCAAATAAGGCTGCGCCGGCCGCCGGGTGTCAGCCCGGGCGGCCGGGCAGTATCAGGAATGCGGCAAAGCCGGGCGCCACCGCTGTGGTGGCGCCTGTTTCGTGCGACCACAGCACGACCACCGGTTCACCGGTCGGCCCCGTTTGTGCATAGTCAAAACAATAGTAATCGCCCGTGCCGAACTGGGCGAAGGGCAGCAGGCTGCTGGCGTCGTTGCCGCTGTCGCCCATACTCTCCAGCCATTCCTGCCAGTCTTCGCGGTAGTGGCGCGTGATCGATTCCCACGTCTTGCGCGCATTGGCCGCGTCGTAGACGGGAAATACAGTCAAGGCGCCCAGCGCGCGGCCATTGTTCACCAATAACCATTGCACGTAGGACGCGGGCAGTTCGCGCCCCAGCGCCTGTTCGGCGGCGGCGATCGCGTCAGGCGTGGTGCCGATGGACTTGCTCTTGTTCATGCTGCAGAAGGCGCGCCTGCTCAGGCGGCGATGGGTGGCGGGGCCGGCGGCGTGCTGGCGCGCGGGGCTTTTTGCGGCGCCACTTTGCCGCCGTCGGCGATCCAGCGGCGGTACACGCGCAGGGCCACTTGCGCATCGTCGGCCGCGTACAGGATCTGCTTTTCCGTCAGGCGCGACGTGGCCCAGTTGGTGGTGGAGATCTTTTTCGATTTCTGCAGGTGCAGGCCGAAGAACTTGGCCACGGCCGTCTTCGCGCCCAGGTCGTTGCGCTGGCCGCCGCGCAGGGCGACGGACAGGTCGAGCACCTGGGCCGGGGCGATGCCCAGCTTGTTGCGCAGGCGCTTGACGTCGTCGGACAGGCCAAAACCCACTTTCAGGGTGGTGGTCGATTCGAGGATGGCTTTCAGTTCGGCCAGGGCCGGCGCCGGCGTGCTGCCCACCTGGAACAGGTAGGCGATGTCGTCGGTGGCCAGCTGGATCAGATGGGGGCCCGTGGAGGACTCGCCCTTCACAAAAGTCGGCTTCGATTCCGTATCGAAGCCGATGGCGTCCGCTGCCAACAGGGCGGCCATGGCCGCTTTTGCATCATCGCTGGTGCGTACCAGCTTGACGTGGTCGAGGGCAATGCCTTGATAGGGGGGCAGTGGCGGTGCGGCAGCTGTGTCCATGAAACCGGATCAGCCTTTGCGCGAGAATTTCGCGGTCAGCTGATTCAGTTTTTCCAGGCGCAAACGGCTCGCTTCTTCCGCGGCGGCCGCGTCGCGCTCGGCTTTCTTGCGCTCGGCTTCCTTCTTGAAGCGTTGCTGCAATACTTGCGTGGCGTGGTCGCGGTGGGTTTGCGTCACTTCCGCGCCGGCGGTGCCGTCGAGGTCGTAGCGTACCTTGGCTTTTTCCATCACGCGCAGGTAGCGCAGCGAACCCGTGTGGATGCCCAGCGCCGTGCGCATCAGCTTGCGGTCCAGGTCCGGCAGGCGCGCCAGGATCTGCTTGTCGATACCGATCGACAAGGGCAGGCAATCGCGGAATGGCGGGAATTGCTCCTGAAACTGCTTCAGCAGCGCGCGCGCGGTCAGGCCGGCAGGTGCCGGCGTGGTCGCTGCGGCCGGTGCCGCCGCTGGGGCTGCATCGACTGGCGTGTCAGGAGTGGTGGCTTGCTGGTCTGGCGTGGAGCTGGTCATCGACATCATTGGTTGGGCTATAAAAGGGGAGCATAGCACGCGCCACAGGCAAGTGCATTGTCTTTTTTGGCAACTTGCGCTGCGATCTGCCTGCGCGTGGCTGGCCGTGCCAAGCGCGAAATGCGGGAAATGTGTATAATGTCGGCTTGCGCTGATGACTGGACCCCGTATTTGACGGTCCGGCTCAGGTGTGCAGGGGATAGGAGCAGTGCGGTGCAAGGCCACGATTATTGATATTTTTGATATCAGATATTTTGTTTATCAATTATCCAGATAACTGGCCTTCGTGCATAATCTTGCTCTCCGCTGTGTCTTCACTGAACAACAATAGATTCAAGCCCGTTCTGGTACGGGCTTTTTTTCATTCCGCAATGTACATCGCTTATTTATCTGACCCGGCTTCGGCCCCGCCGCTCCCCATGACGGATGCGCGGGCTTTGAACGTCCCGATAGACAGGCGCCGCTGCCGTTAACACGGCAGCCGCAACAATACGCTCCATCGAGTCCGGTTTCGCAGGCTTAGGTGGAATCATTCACTTCGCGCCGACACCATCTGGTCTCGCATTAAGAGATATCTCATGAAGAATACGCCAAAAACTTTAACGTTGTCCGCCAAGGCGCCACGCCCAGCCGCGGCGCCACTTGCCGTACCCAAAACGACTTTATCTTACTTCATCGATAATGCGCAAGCGAATCCGGAAGCCACCGTCACGACGGCGCCGACCGTCGTCACCGTGGTGAAGAAAAGCCGCTCGCGCCTGGCTGCCGTGCCACCGGCCGAGTCGGCTGCGGAAGCGGCCGTCAGCGCACCGGCCGCCGAAGCTGTTGCCGACGTGGCCGAGGCCGCCGAAGCCGCACCGGCGAAAACCCCAAGCGTGAAGATCGCTCCCGGCGCCAAGGCCCCGGCCGCGCCGCGCAAGGTCAGCGAAAGCGCCGCCACGAACAAGGTGGTGACGGCAGCCCGTTCGAAAGTCGTGCGCGCCAAGCCTGAAGCGGCGCCCGTGACCATCATCACCGGCGCGCAAGTGGTCAGCAAGACCACGGACGCCGATGCACTGGCCGCCATCGATACCTCGAATTACTTCCTGCCCACCGTCAAGGTGCCGGGCCGCCGTGGCCGCAAACCGAGCGAATTCACGCCGGAAAACGATGAAGTGGCAGCGCTGAACGCCGTCGAACGCGCCGAACTGAAGGCCGTGTCGAAAGCGCGCGACCGCAAGGCCAAGGGCGGCCTGGCGGACGCACTGGGCGATCCGGAAGCCTCGGCAGCGGACCTGGAACGCCGCCGCAAGCAGATCACGGGCTTGATCAACATGGGCAAGGAACGCGGTTTCCTGACCTATGCCGAGATCAATGACCAATTGCCGGAAAACATCATCGATCCGGAAGCGATCGAAGGCATCATCGCCACCTTCAACGACATGGGCATCGCCGTCTACGAGCGCGCCCCTGATGCGGAAAGCCTGTTGTTGACTGACAACGTCGCCACCGTCACCAGCGACGATGAAGTGGAAGCGGCTGCCGCGACCGCCCTGTCGACCGTCGACTCCGACTTCGGCCGCACCACCGACCCCGTGCGCATGTACATGCGTGAAATGGGCGCCGTGGCGCTGCTGACGCGCGAAGGCGAGATCGAGATCGCCAAGCGCATCGAAGGCGGCCTGAAGGACATGATCCAGGCGATTTCCGCCTGCCCCACCACCATCGGCGAAATCGTTGCGCTGTCGCAAAAAATCGCGCGCGACGAAATCAAGGTCGATGAAGTGGTCGACGGCTTTGTCGATTTGAACGAAAGCAATGCCCCGGCGCCCGCCGCTGCCCCCGCGCCTGCCGCCGCCAGCGGTGACGACGAGGAAGAGGAAGAAGAAGCCGAGGAAGAAGACGGCGACGCCAATGGCGGCGCGGCCGGTTTCTCCAGCGAACAGCTGGCCCAGCTGAAAAAGAATGCGTTGGAGAAATTCAACGTCATTTCGACGCAGTACGACAAGATGCGCAAGGCGCCCGAGGGCTACAACTCGAAAGCCTACATCAAGGCGCAGGAAGCCATTTCGCAGGAATTGCTGGGCATCCGCTTCACGGCCAAGGTCGTCGAAAAGCTGTGCGACACCCTGCGCGGCCAGATGGAAGAAGTGCGCCATATCGAGCGCGCCGTGCTGGAACTGTGCGTGAACAAATGCGGCATGCCGCGCGCCCACTTCATCAAGGTGTTCCCGGGCAATGAATGCGATCTGGAATGGGTCGACCGCGAAGTCGATTGCAAGTATCCGTACAGCGCCATCCTCAGCCGCAACGTGCCTGCCGTGAAAGAACTGCAAAAGAAGATGATCGACCTGCAAGCCCGCGTGGCCTTGCCGCTGGCTGACTTGCGCAAGATCAACAAGCAGATGGCTGCCGGCGAAAAGCGCGCGCGTCACGCGAAACGCGAAATGACGGTGGCCAACTTGCGCCTCGTGATCTCGATCGCCAAGAAATATATCAACCGCGGCTTGCAATTCCTCGACCTGATCCAGGAAGGCAACATCGGCTTGCTGAAGGCCGTCGACAAGTTCGAATACCGCCGCGGCTACAAGTTCTCGACCTACGCCACCTGGTGGATCCGCCAGGCCATCACGCGTTCGATCGCCGACATGGCCCGCACCATCCGCGTGCCGGTGCACATGATCGAAACGATCAACAAGATGAACCGCATCTCGCGCCAGATCATGCAGGAAACGGGCAGCGAGCCGGACCTGGCGACCCTGGCCGTCAAGATGGAAATGCCGGAAAACAAGGTGCGCGAAATCATGAAGATCGCGAAAGAGCCGATTTCCATGGAAACGCCGATGGGCGAAGATGGCGATTCGCAACTGGGCGACTTCATCGAAGACAACACGACCCTGGCGCCGCTGGACGCCGCGCTGCACGCGTCGATGCGCAACGTGATCAAGGAAGTACTCGATTCCCTGACGCCGCGCGAAGCGAAAGTGCTGCGTATGCGTTACGGCGTGGAAATGTCGAACGACCACACGCTGGAAGAAGTGGGCAAGCAGTTCGACGTGACGCGCGAGCGCATCCGCCAGATCGAAGCGAAAGCCATGAGCAAGCTGCGCCAGCCTTCGCGTTCGGACAAACTCAAAACTTTCCTGACGCAAAACTAAGCAGTCACAAAAAAGAGGCGCAAGCCTCTTTTTTTTCGTCCATCCGCAGCGTTGGCTTACAGGAAATGCATGCGTTGGCCCGTCACGCCGGCGCGATGACGGCGCCGCAGCTGGTACAGCGCCACGCCGCTGGCGCCGAGGATGAAGGTGATGACCAGCCAGTCCAGCGGGGTGCGGCGCGGTGGCGGCGGTGGCGACGCTTGCGACGGCACGGCGAAGGCCTGGAATTTATGTCCCGTATAAATGGCGCCCACCACCAGCCCGCCATCCGTGATCTTGTTGGTCAGGTACAGGCCATCGTCGCGCCGGCGCACCGTCATCACGCCTTCCTTGTAGACAAAGGTCATCGGTTCGAAGCCGTTGATGCTGACGCTACCGACGACGTGTCCGGCCGCGTTGACGGCCGTGGCGTAGCTGTCGCCCTGGCCGATCAGGGCGCCCAGGTCGAGCATGCGCTTGCCGTCCCAGGCAAAGGCGTGCCAGCGGCGCTTGTCCGTTTCCGAAGCGCCCACGACCAGGCCCGCGTCATTGATGGCGGTGGCCGAGCTGATGCGTCCGCCGGGCAGGGTGCCGATTTCCTGCATGCCCGCGCCGGGGCGGTAGACGAAGGCACGGCGGAAGCCGTCGCCGCGCTGGGCCGTGCCGACCACCACGCCATGGCTGTTCAGGCCGCTGGCATAGCTGCTGGCGCCGCCCAGTGTGCCCAGGTCTTGCAGGCTGTGGTCGGCTTTCGTGACAAAGGCGTGGAAATCGCCGCCGCTGGTATCGGCATAGCCGGCCACCTGGCCGCCGCGCGCGATGGCCGTGGCATAGCTGCTGGTGCCGCCCAGGGTGCCCAGGTCGCGCATGCCGCCCGCTGCATCGTAGTGAAAGGCGTGCCAGGCGCCGCTGGCCGTCTGCGCCGAACCGACCACCACGCCATGGATATTGATGGCCTTGGTGAAGCCTTCGTCACCGCCCAGGGTGCCCAGCTCGCGGATGCGGCCATGCTGATACGTCACGGCGCGGCGCCGTCCTTCTTGCTCCATGATGACGCCGGCCACCAGGCCCGCCGGATTCAGGTCGGACGCGATGCTGCCGTTGCCATCCCTTTCACCAAAGCCGCGTTCGGCATAGAGGGTGGCGCTGGCGGTGGGGATGGCGGCCAGCAGGCACAGGCCCAGCAGTGGGGCGTGGAAGCGGGAGAACCGTGGCGGCATGATAGTTTCCTCAAAGAAAAAACTTACTATACTTTTTAATGTCGAGAATGCATACTTAATTTGCTACTGTTTTTGATAATTTCTGTATTTCATCATGCCCGGCTGGCGCGCCTTTCCTCGCCTGCGGCAGGTGGATGGCCAGCACCGTGCCCCGGCCCGCCTGGCTGTCGATGCGCAGTTCGCCGCCCAGCGCGTGGACGCGTTCGCGTATGCTTTTCAGGCCGAAGGCGGCCTTCTTGCCGTGATCGTCCGGCTGCATGCCGATGCCGTTGTCGCTGATGCGCAGCACGATGGCATCCGTATCCTGCGCCAACGCCACCTTCACCTCGCTGGCTTGGGCGTGGCGCACGATGTTCGACAGCGATTCTTGCAGCACGCGGAAGATGGCCGACGTCTGGCGCTGGTCCAGGCCCAGGTCGGGCACCTCGCTGTCGAGCGATAGCTGGTAACGGATGGCGCCGCGGCTTTCCATCTGGCGTATCAGCCATTCGGCCGCCGGGCCCAGTCCCAGTTCCAGGGTGCTGGGATGCAAGTCATTGATGATGGTGCGCACCGAGCGGATGGTGGCATCGATGGTGTCGAGCACGCGCTGGGCGTGGCGGTGCAGGCGCGGGTGGGTCTTGGCCGTGCGCGCATGCAGCAGCGACACATCGATGCGCAGCACCATCAGGTTCTGGCCCAGGTCGTCATGAATGTCGAGCGCGATGCGGCGCCTTTCCTCTTCCTTGATGGTCTGCTGGTGGTCGGTCAGTTCGCGCAGCTGGGCCAGGGTGCGCTGCAGGTTCTCCTCGTTGCGCTTGCTTTCCGTGATGTCGATGCCCATGGCGATGATCATCTGCGGCCGGCCTTGCGCGTCGAAGATGGGTTTTTTATGCGTCTGCAGCAGGCGGTTTTCCTGCAGCCGCGCATTCCATACCAATTCTTCGCGGATCACCACCTGGCGGCTGGCAAACGCTTCCTGGTCCGCCGCATGGAATCCCTGGGTCTGGTCCGAGGGAAAGTGCTGCACGTCGCGTCCCTCGGCGATATCCTGGAATAGCACGCCCCATTGCTGCTCGCAGGCCTGGTTCATCAGCAGCATGCGCGAATCGGCGTCTTTCAGGAACAGCGACAGGGGCATCATGGAAATGATGTCCTGCAGCCGCTCTTCGCTGCGCGCCAGCGCCGCTTCCGTTTGCGCGCGCATGGCGATTTCCGCGGAGAGCTGGAGATTGACATCGAGCAGCTGCGCCGTGCGCAGGGCCACGCGGTTTTCCAGTTCCGCATGGGCGACGCTCAACGCGTGTTCGGCCCGCTTGTGTTCCGTGATGTCGCTGGCCAGCACGAGGGCGCCCGTCAGGCTGCCTTGCGGGTCGTACAGGCAGCGGCCGCTGATCATGGCCCAGCGTTCCGAGCCGTCGCTGTGCCGGTAATGCAGTTCTCCCATGCAGCTATCCGTGGCTGTCTGGCGCAGCGGACACAGGCGCAGCAAGGTAGCCTCGTCGTGGAATTCCTCCATGGTATGGTTCAGCAGCAGCTCGGCGGGGAGGCCCAGCATGTCGCACAGGCGCTGGTTGACGTGCAGGATGCGGCCGTGCGCGTCCGTTTGCCACATGCCGTCCTGCGCCGCTTCGCTCAGGTCGCGGTAGCGCATGGCGCTGGCATCGAGCTGCTGGCGCGTGCTGGCCAGGTGGGCGCGCAGCGTGCGCATCAGCCACATGGCCGTGCCGGCAGCGGCGGCCAGCAGCAGCGCCAGCCAGACATGTTCCCAAAAGTCGAGTGCCTGCCAGGCTGCGCCAGCCAGCCAGCCCAGCATGATCAGGATGAGGGCGGCGCATGCCGTACTCAGCGTTTCAATCGACCATTTGCTCATCCGCGTCCCTGGCGTCATGGTTGGCCGCTGCGGTGCGCCTGGCGCCGAAGAGGGAAAAGTATCTGACGCTAGTGTAATACCAAATGTTGTTTTATTGAGAATATTTTTCCATTGAGCAAGCAAAAGGGCCGGCCCTTGCGGTGCCGGCCCCTGCCTGCCGATGGCAATGTGACTCTATCAGCCCGTATTGCGCAGGCCGGCCGCCACGCCATTGATCGACAGCTGGATGCCGCGGTGCACCCTTTCATCGATCCGGCTTTCCGCCGACAGGGCGCGGTTGCGCTTGATCAATTCCACCTGCAAGTGGTTCAGCGGATCGAGATAGGCGAAGCGGTTCTGGATCGAGCGTGCCAGCAGCGGATTGCCCGCCAGGCGCTCGGTATTGCCGGTGATCAGCTCCAGGCAGCGCAAGGTGTTGCCATGCTCGTCCGTGATGCGCTTGTAGATGCGTTCGCGCAAGTCCTGGTCCGCCACCAGTTCCGCATAGCGCGAGGCAATCGCCAGGTCCGTCTTGGCCAGCACCATGTCCATATTCGACAGCAGGGTGGCAAAGAATGGCCATTCGGCATGCATGGCGCGCAGGGTGGTGATCCTTTCATCCTGCGCGGCGCCGTCGGCCTGCCTGATCCAGGCTTCGATGGCGCTGCCAAAGCCGAACCAGCCCGGCAGCAGCAGGCGGCACTGGCCCCAGGAAAAGCCCCAGGGAATGGCGCGTAAGTCTTCGATACGCTGGTTGGCCTTGCGCGAGGCAGGGCGCGAACCGAGGTTCAGTTCGGCAATTTCCGCAATCGGCGTAGCCGAGAAGAAATACTCCGTAAACCCCGGCGTTTCATACACGAGGTGGCGGTAGGCGTGGTAGGCGAGGTCCGACAGTTGCGCCATCACGGCTTCGAACTGCGCCAGCTGGCTGTTGCGGGCCGGATTGGCTTCCTGCGGCGCCAGGCTCGCTTCCAGGGTGGCGGCGACCAGCAATTCCAGGTTGCGCCGGCCGATTTCCGCGTTGGAAAACTTCGAGGCGATGATCTCGCCTTGCTCCGTCAGGCGGATCTGGCCGTTGACGGTGCCCGGCGGCTGGGCCAGGATGGCTTCGTAGCTGGGTCCGCCGCCACGGCCTACCGTGCCGCCGCGGCCATGGAACAGGCGCAGCTTGACGCCGGCCTTCCGGAAATCCGCCACCAATGCCAGTTCCGCCTTGTACAGTTCCCAGTTGGAGGTGAGGAAACCGCCATCCTTGTTCGAATCGGAATAGCCGAGCATGACTTCCTGCAACTGGCCCTGCTTGGCGATCAATTGCTTGACCAAGGGCAAGGCCATGACCTGGCTCATGATGCCGGCCGCGCGCTGCAGGTCGGGTATCGTTTCGAACAGGGGGATGACCATCAGCTCGCAGCTGCTGTCGCCAGTTTGCCAGTCGGTGCACAGCAAGCCTGTTTCCTTTTGCAGCAGCAATACTTCCAGCAAGTCGGACACGGTTTCCGTGTGCGAGATGATGTAGTTGCGGATGGCCCGCGCGCCGTAGCGCTGGCGGATGTCGCGCGCCGCGCGCAGAATCGCCAGCTCGGAATCCGTTTCCGTGGCGTAGCTGATGTAGGGCGAGTACAGCAAACGCGGCTGGGCCAGTTCGTTCAGCAGCAGCGCTTGCTTATCTTCTTCGGACAGGGCCGTGTAGTCGGCGGCCACGCCGCTTTTCGCGAACAGGTCGGCCAGTACGCGTTCGTGCACGTCCGAGGTCTGGCGCATGTCGAGCGAGGCCAGGTGGAAACCGAAGATGTCGGCCGCCCGCGCCAGGGTGGCCAGGCGCGGGCGCACGAGGGCGGCGCCGTGGTGTGACTCGAGCGAGGCGACGATGGTGCGCAAGTCGGCCACAAAGGCGGCCGCGTCAGGGTAGGCGGCTGCGGCGCCCACTTCCTTGCGCAGGATGTTGGTGGCGCCCAGGGCGCGGGCCGTGGCGGCCAGGCGCGCATAGATGCCGATCAGGGCGCGGCGGTACGGTTCGTCGCTGCGGTGCGGCGAGGCGTCCGGAGACTGGTCGGCCAGCGCCTGCAGTTCGCCGCTCACGCCCACCATCAGGGTCGAGACGGACAATTCCGCGCCCAGCGCGTGCACTTCGTCGAGGTAAAAGTCGAGGATGGTGGTGGCGTGGCGCGCCAGCGCGTGCTGCATGGTGCCCGCGTTGACGTTCGGATTGCCGTCGCGGTCGCCGCCGATCCAGCTGCCCATCTGCACGTAGGCGGCATTGATCGGTTCGATGGTGCCATTGCCGTTCGGGTACTCGGCGGCGATGTCGTCCTCGATATCGTCATACAGGCCCGGCAGTTCGCGCAGGAAGGTGATGCGGTAGTAGGACAGGGCGTTTTCGATTTCGTCGGCCACCGTCAGCTTCGAATAGCGCAGCATGCGCGTCTGCCACAGGGTGGCCACGCGCGAGCGCAGCAGCTGCATGTTGGCGTGCCGCTCTTTCGGCGTCTGCGGCAGGTCGCGCTCGGCCAGCAGGCGGGCGATGTCGTGCTCGGCGTCGAGGATGCTCTTGCGCTGCACTTCCGTCGGGTGGGCCGTCAGCACGGGGGCGATCAGGGCGTCCTGGAAGAAGGTGTCGACGGTCTTGCGCGGCACGCCGGCGGCGCGCAGTTTTTTCAGCGCGAAGCTGACGCTGCCCTTTTGCGCCGGCGAGCCTGCCAGCAAATGGGCGCGGCGGCGGCGGATGTGGTGCTGGTCTTCCGCAATGTTGGCCAGATGCGAAAAGTAGGAAAAGGCGCGCACGACGGAAATCGTCTGTTCGCGGCTCAGTTCCTTGAGCATGGCGTCGAGCTCCAGCGCGGCGCCCGCGTCCGCTTCGCGGCGGAAGCGCACGGACGTCTGGCGTATGGTTTCCACCACATTGAAGACGGCGTCGCCTTCCTGTTCGCGCAGCACGTCGCCCAGCAGGCGGCCCAGCAGGCGGATGTCTTCTTTCAGTGGCGCGTCCTTGTCGGAGCCGGCCGCTGGAACTATTTCTGGTGCTACTGCGTCATTGAGCATAATAAAGAACCAAAGTAAGTGTAAAAGCAAGGGAATGTGGATCGCACCGGGCGTTTGGCCGCAGAGGGGAGGGGGCGCATGATAAAATTTGTGGTCTTCAACATGGACGCTAGCCTGACTTGGCCTTCTAGGCCAAGGGATAACGATTATAGCGACGCCAGGCGCCTTTTCGATACAAATTGATATCGGACGGGCCAAATGGCAACGATAATGACAACGACAGCCACAGCGAAAGAACTTGTTTTGAAAGCATCCGAATTGACCCCGAATGAATTGCCCGTGAACGAATTGACGCCGAAGATTCCCGCCCGCCTGGTGATCGCCACGCGCGAGAGCCGTCTTGCCATGTGGCAAGCTGAACACGTGCGCGCCCGTTTGGCTGCCCTGTATCCGCAGTGTAGCGTTGAAATTCTCGGCATGACCACACGCGGCGACCAGATTCTGGACCGCGCCCTGTCCAAGGTAGGCGGCAAGGGCCTGTTCGTCAAGGAGCTGGAAGTGGCGATGGAAGAAGGCCGCGCCGACCTGGCCGTGCATTCGCTGAAAGACGTGCCGATGGAATTGCCGGAAGGCTTTGCCCTGGCTGCCATCCTCGAGCGCGAAGACCCGCGCGATGCGTTCGTCTCGAACGATTACGCCAGCCTGGCCGACTTGCCGCATGGCGCCGTCGTCGGCACCAGCAGCCTGCGCCGCCAGTCGCTGATCGCCGCGCGCTATCCGCACCTGACGATTTTACCGCTGCGCGGCAACCTCGATACGCGTTTGGGTAAGCTGGACCGTGGCGACTACGCCGCCATCATCCTGGCCGCCGCCGGCTTGAAACGCCTGGGCCTGGCGTCGCGCATCCGCGCCGTGCTGGCGCCGGAAGACAGCCTGCCGGCCGCCGGCCAGGGCGCCATGGCGATCGAAATCCGCAGCGGGCGCGCCGACGGCGCCGACCTGGTGCGCCTGCTGGCGCCGCTGAACCACACCGATACGGCGCAAGCCGTCACGGCCGAGCGCAAGGTGTCGAAGATCTTCGGCGGCAGCTGCCAGATTCCGCTGGCCGCGTTCGCGACAGTCGACGGTGGCAACATGCGCTTGCGCGCCATGGTCGCCACGCCGGATGGCGCGCGCATGGCCAGCGCCGACGTCAGTGGCCCGGCCGGTGCGCCGGAACAGCTGGGCGAGCAGGTGGCCGAACTGCTGCGCGGGCAAGATGCCGCCGGCATCCTCGCCTCGTGCGCCGTCACACCCGACAACCATGAAGGCCTGGCGCCGCATGCCTGACACCGTGGTGATCACGCGGCCCGCGGCGCAAGCGGGGCCGCTGGCCGCCAAAATCGCGGCGCTGGGCTTGCCCGTGCAACTGCTGCCGCTGCTGGAAATCCACGCGCTTGACGGCGCAGAGGAATGCGCGCAGCTGCAAGCCGTGCTGGCGCGCCTGGCCGAATATGACCTGGTGGCGTTCGTCTCGCCCAACGCCATCGACTGCGTCTTTGCGCACTTGCCCGCCTGGCCGCCAGGCCTGCCGCTGGCCGTGGTGGGCGAGGGCAGCAGGATGGCATTGGGGGCGCATGGCGTCACGGATGCGAATGCCAGCATCACGAGTCCGCTCGATACGGCGCGCAGCGATTCCGAACATCTGTTGCTGGCGCTGGACTTGCCGGCCCTGCGCGGCAAGCGCGTGCTGATCGTGCGCGGCGATGGCGGACGCGATTATCTGGCCGACGGCTTGCGCGCCGCGGGCGCCGCAGTCGAGTTCGTCACGGCCTACCGCCGCAAGGTGCCGAAGCTGACGCCGGCCTTGCGGGCGACCCTGGAAAATCTGTTGCAGCATAATAATGACTGGATCATCACCAGCTCGGAAGCGCTGCGCGGTCTGCTGGCGCTGCTGGGCGAAATGGATGCTGAAAAGACAGTTGTTGTGAAAATGCAACAGCAGCATCTGATCGTGCCGCACGCCCGCATTGCACAAACGGCGGCGGCCCTGGGTTTTGCCCGTGTCACCTTGACAGGATCAGGCGACGCAGGAGTGCTCGCCGCGTTACAATCACGACCATGAACGAAATGCCTACACTCTCCGAACCGAATGCAACGCCTGGCAGCGCCGTGAAGACGGCGCCGCAGGCGGCCGACCAACCTGCCGGCCGCGCGCCGACCCTGCTCGAACAGCTGCAAAAGCCCATGAGCATCGCCGTCATCGTACTGGCCGTGCTGCTGGCTGCGCAAAGCTGGTCGACCAGCAAGCAGATCCGCAACCTGCGCGAAGAAGTGGCCAAGCGCCTGCAAAAGGGCGATGTCAGCAATGCCGAAACGGGCGTGCTGGCGCGCAACGTGCAAGAAGGCACGAAAGAGCTGGAAATCAAGGTGGGCGCGCTGGAAAACCGCCAGAGCGAAACGCAAAGCCAGCAGCTGGCGCTGGAGCAACTGTACAACGACTTGTCGAAGAACCGCGACGAGTGGGCGCTGACGGAAATCGAGCAAGTGCTGTCGACGGCCAGCCAGCAGCTGCAGCTGGCCGGCAACGTGCCCGGCGCGCTGATCGCCCTGCAAAACGCGGACCGTAGCCTGTCGCGTTCCGACAAGCCGCAATTCATCACCATCCGCCGCGCCATCGGGCGCGACATGGAAAAGCTCAAGGCCCTGCCCAGCGTCGATTCGACGGGCGTGGCCCTGCGCCTCGATGCCGTGATCGCCCAGGTCGACTCCCTGCCGATGCTGTCCGACGAAACGCCGGCCTTGCCGGCCGCGCCGGAAAAACCGGGCAAGGCCAAGCCCGTGCGCGATGCGAGCGGCAAGCTGATGGGACCGCCTGCGCCGGAACCGCTGCTGCAAAAAGTGCGCGACGGCTGGAATACCTGGAGCGGCGACATGTGGGCCGACGTGCGTCAATT
The DNA here is from genome assembly GCF_034424625.1 of Janthinobacterium lividum. Lineage (NCBI taxonomy): Bacteria > Pseudomonadati > Pseudomonadota > Betaproteobacteria > Burkholderiales > Oxalobacteraceae > Janthinobacterium > Janthinobacterium lividum. The sequence continues at coordinate 2,218,264 of NZ_CP139976.1, forward strand.
GATCCGCATCCGCCGCGTCGATACGCCGGAAGCGCTGATGCTGTCGCCGACGCAATCGTATTTCTTGCGTGAAAACGTCAAGCTGCGCCTGCTCAATGCCCGCATGGCCTTGTTGTCGCGCAATGAAACGGCCTTCCGCAACGACTTGATCGCGGCGCAGGATGCTCTGGCCAAGTATTTCGATACCCGCGCCAAGAGCACGCAGACGGCGCAAGCCCTGCTGCGCCAGGTGCAGGGCAGCAACCTGGCCATCGAGATGCCAACCTTGTCCGACAGCCTGACGGCTGTGCGCAACTACAAAGCGAAGTCCTGAGCCCATGCGTCTATTTCTCTGGTTACTCGCCCTGATGGCCGCGGCGATCGGTATCGCCGTGACGGCCCGTTTCAATCCCGGCAACGTGGTGCTGTTCTATCCGCCGTACCGCATCGACTTGTCGCTGAACTTTTTCCTGCTGCTGCAGGTCGTGCTGTTCGTGCTGCTGTACCTGCTGGTGCGCGCCGTGCGCGCCACCGTGCGCATGCCGGCGCAAGTGGCGGCCTATCGCCAGCGCAAGCGTGAGCGCGACGGCAACAAGGGCTTGCGCGAAGCCTTGAAAGCCCTGTTCGAAGGCCGTTTCGGCCATGCCGAGAAGGCTGCCTTGCGCGCCGCCGAGCTGGAAGAAAACGCCGGCCTGGCCGCGCTGATCGGCGCGCGCGCCGCGCACCGCATGCGCCAGTCCGAACGCCGCGACAGTTGGCTGTCGCGTGTCGAAGGCGATGCCAGCCTGAAGACAGCGCGGCTGATGACGGTGACGGAATTGCTGGTCGACGACCACCAGCCGGAAGCGGCCCTGGCCGCCGTGCGCGAACTCAATGCCAGCGGTACGCGCCATATCCACGCGCTGCAATGGTCGCTGAAAGCCGAGCAGCAGGCGAAGAACTGGCCGGAAGTGCTGCGCCTCGTGCGTTCGCTCGACAAGCACCGCGCCCTGCATCCGGCCCTGTCGTCGCGCCTGCGCGAACTGGCTTACGACCATTTGCTGTCCGACCCGTCGCATGACGCCGAATCGCTGATGCGCGTGTGGTCCACCGTGCCGAGCGCGGACCGGGTCAAGCCGTATATCGCCTGCCGCGCCGCCACGGCCCTGAATGCGCGCGGCCTGCACGACGAAGCGCGCCTCGTGTGCGAAGAGTCGCTGGCCGCCGACTGGGACGAGCGCGTCGTGCGCGCCTACCGCGAAGCGGCGGCGCCGAGCGGCACGCCGGCCCTGCTGCTGCAGATCGAGCATTGCGAGCAATGGATGAAACAGCGTCCGCTGGATGCGGAACTGGCGCTGACCCTGGGCACCCTGTGCCTCAAGCAAAAACTGTGGGGCAAGGCCCAGCGCCATCTGGAGCAGGCCTTGTCGGATGCGAACGAGCCGCAGATGGTGCGCGACGCCCACCTGAAGCTGGCGCAGATGCACGACGCCTTGCAGCAGACGGAACAGGCTGCAGCGCATTACCGGCAGTGCGCGCTGGCGACCATCCTGTAAGCCTTGCAGATCATTTCCTCGGACGTAAAAAAGCCGTTCAGTGCAGACTGAACGGCTTTTTCTTTGTGCGCACCCCATGGCGGAGTGCGCTGCTACCTGGCTAACTTACTTCTTCGGTGCCGCAGTGCCTTCCGGCAAGGCATATGCGACCAGGGTGTCGCTCATCTTCGTGCCCAGCGAACCGTGGCCGCCGGCCATGACGACGACGAACTGGCGTCCAGACTTGTTCGACACGTAGCTCATCGGCGTAGCCTGGCCGCCGGCCGGCAGGCGGGCTTTCCAGATTACTTTACCGTTGCTGACGTCGTAGCCGCGGATGTAATAGTCGAGCGTGCTGCTGAGGAAGGTCACGCCGCCACCGGTGGTGACCATGCCTCCCAGGCTGGGCACGCCCAGTGGCAGCGGAATCGGCACGGGGCCGCTGTCGCGCGTGGTGCCGTTCTTGTGCATCCACACTTTTTTCATGGTGCGCAGGTCGACGGCGGCCACATAGCCCCACGGCGGTGCCTGGCATGGGAAGCCCAGCGGCGACAGGAATGCCTTGATTTCCACGGCGAACGGGACGCCCGTCTGCGGCTGCAAGCCCATTTCGCCGCCCGTGCCACCCTTGGCCGTCGTTTCCGCGCGCGGCACGAGTTTTTCCAGGAAGCCCATGTAGTCAGGGTTGACGATCAACAACTGGCGCACGGGGTCGATGGCCGCGCCACCCCATTCGAAGATGCCGAGCGGGCCCGGCGAGATGACGGCGCCCTTGCCGGCCGTTTGCGGCGTGAACGGGCCTTCATAGCGGCGTTCCTTGAAGATGATGCGGCAAGCGAGCTGGTCGAACGGCGTGGTGCCCCACATGTCCGCTTCGCTGATATTGCGCTCAGGCAAGAAGGTCAGGGCCGAGAACGGCTGCGTGGGCGACAGGGTGTCGCCAGCGGCTGGATTGCTCGTCGGCACGGGTTTTTCCGGCGCCGGCACGACCAGGCTGCCGTCGCGGCGGTCGATCACATAGATGTCGCCCCGTTTTGTCGTGGCCACGACGGAAGGCACCTTGCCTTTGGGCGTGTCGATGTCGACCAGCGACGGCTGGCCGCCGATATCCATGTCCCAGATATCGTGGTGGACGGTCTGGTAGACCCAGCGTACCTTACCCGTCGCCAGGTCCAGTGCGACGATGGCGCTGTTGAATTTCTCGCCATTCTTGTTGCGGTTGCCGCCCCAGGTGTCGGGGGTTTCATTGCCCATCGGGATGTACACCATGCCCAGCTTTTCATCGATGCTGGCCACGCCCCACGAATTGGGCGAGTTGTTGGTGTAGTTCTTGCCTTCAGGGAAGGGGGCCGTATCTTCCGGCGTGGCCGGGTCCCAGTTCCACATCAGCTTGCCGGTGACGGGATCGTAGCCGCGGATCACGCCCGATGGCTCTTCCGTCGAATGGTTGTCCGTCACGCTGGCGGCGATCACGGCCATTTTCTGCGAGACGGCCGGCGGCGATGTTGGCATCAGGAAACCGCGCTTGATCATGGCCATGTTTTTATACAGGTTGACGACGCCGTTGTTGCCAAAGCTCTTGCACGACTCGCCCGTATCGGCATTGACGGCGATCATGGTGCCGTCCATGGTCGGCGCCAGGATGCGGCGCGGGCATTCCATGTCGGCAGCTTCAGGGGCGGGATTGTTCTTCGCGCGGCCCGCGTTGACGTCCCAGTACGCCACGCCACGGCAGATCATGTGCTGGTAGCTGGCAGCATCGCGGTTGATCTTCGGATCGTGGCGCCAGATTTCCTTGCCCGTGTCCGGGTTCAGGGCGATGACGATATTGTGCGGCGTGCACAGGTACAGCATGTCATTGACCTTCAGCGGCGTGACTTCGTTGGCGATCTCGCCCGGGTCGTTCGGTCCCTTGAAGTCGCCCGTGTGGTAGGTCCAGGCCTCTTTCAAGCCGGAAATATTCGCCGGCGTGATCTGCGCGGCGGGTGCGTAGCGGTCGCCATAGCCGGAGCGGCCATACGCGGACCAGTCGTTGTGCTCGACGCCGGGCGACAGATCGCCGCTGGCGGTGGCGGCCATGTTTTCGGCTGGCACGTCGCCATGCAGGTCATGGTAATCCTGGAACAGGGCGATGACGCCGGCGATGACGGTCAAGGCCACGGCGGCGGAGAGGGCCGTCTTGCCCGCCTGCCCCTGTTTTGCCGCGGCCGGTGGCGCCAGGCGGCGGCTGACGAAGGGCAGCAGCAGCCAGACGGCGGCGGCAAACCAGATGTCTAGGCGCGGCAGCAATTGCCACCAGTCGAATTTCACTTCAATGACGGACCAGATCAGGGTGGCGAGCAGCAGCAGCGCCATGAACGGTTGCGCGCTGCGCTTGCCCTGGAATACCAGCGCGCCGGCGATCAGCATGCCTATACCGGCCAGCAAGTAGTACCAGGAGCCGCCAAGCGTGGCCAGCCAGATGCCGCCGCCCAGCAGGGCGAGGCCGAACAGAATGAAAATAACGCCGGTGACCTTTAATAAAGGACCGGGCCGGAAAGAGGGAATCATCATATTCCTTTTTGCAAGGATTTATCGGTGGCGCGTGATGCGTCATATTGAATTCAGGGAAGGCGTCGATTGCAGAATATACAAAGTTTGGAATCACCAGAATGTTATAGTTTATCAGAATTGATGATTTTCTTCTGGTAGTGCCATTTTTTGGCGGGATCGCCATTTGAATCAAATAAACGCTTCAAATAAGCGCAAATATTATGCTGGAAGGGGGAGTTTCGGGGCTGGGAGTGTGATCGGTGAAGCATGTTGAGGCGATCGCGTCATCATGTGCCTGCATCGCAGGGAGAATAAGGCTGAAACAGTTGTTATAAGTGGCTGCAATAAATGCAATGAAAATTATAATAACCATGTCTATCGTGTGGTGATATTGAAATGAAAATATGAAGATATTCAAGGTATTAACTCAGGATTGACGGTAGTAATGCTTAAATGTTTCTACTTATTATGTCCGGCAACTCGTTTATTCTTTCGCCGGCAGGCTGCGGGGGCCGGCGGGCCATGCATGCCACTGTTGCTGGCGGGACGCGCAAATCGCCGGCGGGCCGCTGCTGCATCGCACAAGCTGCCTGTACTTCGCTATAATTACGCGGTTAAAACACAATCCGCTAATGAGGAACCCCATGAGTTTGAATAACGTCTCTTCCGGCCGCGACCTGCCGAACGATTTCAACGTCGTCATCGAAATCCCGATGAACGCCGATCCGATCAAGTACGAAGTCGACAAGGAAAGCGGCGCGATTTTCGTCGATCGCTTCATGGGTACCGCCATGCATTACCCGTGCAACTACGGCTACGTGCCGAACACCCTGTCGCCGGACGGCGACCCGGTCGACGTGCTGGTCATCACCCCGTTCCCGCTGATCCCGGGCGTGGTCGTGCGCTGCCGTCCTATCGGCGTGCTGAAAATGACCGACGAGTCGGGCGAAGACGCGAAAGTGCTGGCCGTGCCAGTCGACAAGGTCCTGTCGATCTACAGCCACTGGCAAAAGCCGGAAGACTTGAACGAACTGCGTTTGCGCCAGATCCAGCATTTCTTTGAACACTACAAAGATCTGGAAAAAGGCAAATGGGTCAAGATCGACGGCTGGTATGGTCCTGAAGTGGCCAAGGAAGAAATCCTGAACGGCGTCGCCGCGTTCAAGGCTGATGCCGCCAAAGCATAAGAACACCCAGTAAAAAAACGCTCCCCGCCAGCGATGGTCGGGAGCGTTTTTTTATGCGCGAAACGGGCTGTGCTCGTTCAATTCATCGAGGTAGGCATCGATGCCGCCCCGTTCGCGCTCGAGGAAGCGCTGCACGGCGTCCGCAAAGGCCGGGTGTGCCAGCCAGTGGGCGGACCAGGTCTTTTGCGGCAGGAAGCCGCGCGCCATCTTGTGCTCGCCCTGCGCGCCCCCTTCGAAGGTGGCGATGCCGTTGGCGATGCAAAACTCCAGCGGCTGGTAATACGCCGTCTCGAAATGCAGGCAGGGCACGTGTTCGAGCGCGCCCCAGTAGCGGCCGTACAGGGTGTCGGCCGTGTGGATCACCAGCGAGGCGGCAATGGCCCGGCCTTCGCGCTCGGCGATGACCAATAGAATGTTCTGCGGCATGCTGGCGCCTATGCGCCGGAAGAAGTCCAGGCTCAGATAAGGCGACGAGCGGTGTTCCGCATAGGTATTGCTGTAGCAGCGGTGGAACAGCTTCCAGTCGGCCTCAACAGCATCCACGCCCCGCACCTGGCGCATGGTGACGCCCGCTTCCCGCACCTTGCGCCGCTCGGCGCGGATATTCTTGCGCTTCTTGTGTTCCAGCGTGGCGAGGAATTGCTCGAAATCCGTGTAGCCGGGATTGAGCCAGTGAAACTGCACGCCACTACGCATCAGATAGCCAGCTTGCGCCAGCTGGCGTGCCTCGCTTTCCGGCGGGAACAGGATGTGGCAGGACGACACCTCGCTGGCTTGCTGCTGGGCCTGCAGGAAGGCCAGCAGGGCCGCGCGCGCCTCGCCATCGCGGGCCAGCAAGCGCGTGCCGCTCACGGGCGTAAACGGTATCGCGGACAACAGTTTCGGGTAATATTCGAGACCATGTTGCTGATAGGCCTCGGCCCAGGCCCAGTCGAACACGTACTCGCCATACGAGTGCATTTTCAGGTACAGGGGCAGGGCGGCGGCCAGCACATCGCCTTGCCACAGCACCAGGTAATTCGGCTGCCAGCCCGTGTCCGCGCTGGCGCAGCCGGACTCGTGCAGCGCGTGCAAAAAGGCGTAGGAAAGGAAGGGAGTGGCGTCCGCCTGGCTTGCCAGCAGTTCAGACCAGGCCGCTTCGCCAATTTCAGCCAGGGTAGTGACGATAGCCGTGCGATAATTCATTGTTGTAGTGTGCATTCATCACTCTCGGGGCGCCGCCATCGGCCCGCGCGCCCCTGTCTTGTTTAATAGAACGAAAATATCCATCATCATCATGACAGTCAAAGTCGCAATTGCTCAAATGAATAGTACGGTCGGCGATCTGGCCGGCAACCGTGCCAAGATCTTCGATCTTTCCCGCCGCGCCTTTGAGGCGGGCGCCGATATCGTGCTCACGCCGGAACTGTCGCTGGTCGGCTATCCACCCGAGGACCTGTTGCTGCGCAATGCATTCTACGCAAAAACGCAGGAAGCGTTTGCGGGACTGGCTACCGACCTGGCCCAGTTCAAGGATTTGCACGTGGTGGTGGGATTGCCCCTGCAAGACGAGAAGGGTGTGCGCCACAATGCCGCCTCCGTCTTGCTGAACGGCGAAGTGCTGGGCACCTACCGCAAGCACGATTTGCCGAATACGACCGTGTTCGATGAAAAGCGTTACTTTACGTCGTCCGACCAGGCTTTCGTGTTTGGCGTGAAGGGCGTGCGTTTCGGCATCAATATCTGCGAAGACACGTGGTTCGAGCATGCGCCGATGCGCGCCCGCGCGGCCGGCGCGCAAGTGCTGCTGGTGCCGAACGGCTCGCCCTACCACATGAACAAGCAGCATCTGCGCTATGAAACCATGCGCAGGAACGTCAGCGCGCAAGGCATGGCCCTCGTGTACGCCAACCTGGTCGGCGGCCAGGATGAGCTGATCTTCGACGGCGACTCGTTTGTCATGGATGCGGCCGGCACTATCTGCGCCCAGCTGCGCCATTTCGAGGAAGACTTGCAGGTCGTCGACTTCGATGGCGCCACGCCCGTGCCGCAAGCGCTGGCCGCGCCATTGACCACCGAGGCGCAGGTGTACCAGGCGCTGGTGCTGGGCGTGCGCGACTATATCGGCAAGAACGGCTTCCCCGGCGTGCTGATCGGCATGTCGGGCGGCGTCGATTCCGCCCTGACCCTGGCCATCGCTGTCGATGCGCTGGGTGCCGACAAGGTGCGCGCCGTCATGATGCCGTCGCAATTTACGGCCGATATCTCGTGGATCGATTCGCGCGACATGGTAAAACGCCTCAATGTGCGCTACGATGAAATTCCGATCAAGCAAACCTTCGACGCTTTCCGCGCCACCCTGGCTGACGAGTTCGCCGGACTGGCGGAAGACGCGACGGAAGAAAACATCCAGGCGCGCATCCGCGGCACCTTGCTGATGGCCCTGTCGAACAAGCATGGCAGCATCGTGCTAACGACCGGCAACAAGAGCGAGATGGCCGTCGGTTATTGCACCCTGTATGGCGATATGGCGGGCGGCTTTGCCGTCATCAAGGATATCGCCAAGACCCTGGTGTACCGCCTGTGCGCGTGGCGCAACAGCGTGTCGGACGTGATTCCCGAGCGCATCCTGACGCGCGGACCGTCGGCCGAGCTGCGCGCCGACCAGCTGGACCAGGATTCCTTGCCGCCATATGACGTGCTCGACGGCATCATGCAGTTGTACATGGAAGAAAACCGGCCGATCGCCGAGATTATCGAGGCTGGCTACCCGCCGGCCGATGTGGCCCGGGTCACGCGCCTGATCAAGATCAATGAATACAAGCGGCGCCAGTCGCCGGTGGGCATCCGCGTCACGCACCGTGGCTTCGGCCGCGACTGGCGTTACCCCATCACGTCGAAGTTTTACGAATAAGCAGCCATCTGTCCACAATCCAACAATTTTAAGGAGTAGCCATGAAACAGATTACCGCCATCATCAAACCATTCAAGCTCGACGAAGTGCGCGAGGCCCTGGCCGATGTGAACGTGACGGGCTTGACCGTGACGGAAGTGAAGGGCTTTGGCCGCCAGAAGGGGCATACCGAGCTGTACCGTGGCGCTGAGTATGTGGTCGACTTCTTGCCGAAAGTCAAAGTCGAAGTGGTGGTGGACGACAGCGTGTCGGAACTGGTGGTCGACGCCATCATCAAGGCGGCCCGCACGGGCAAGATTGGCGATGGCAAGATCTTCGTGCGCGACGTGGAGCAGGTGATCCGTATCCGTACGGGCGAGACAGGTCCCGACGCCGTTTAAGTTTTTTTGCTGGGGTAACACCTACAATGTTGTCGGATGACGGCTCTTTGAGCCTGATCCGACCTACGCGATTCATCGCGCATCATTGCAGGCCGTAGGTCGGATTAGCGCGTGCGCGTAATCCGACATGAGTTGCGAATAATATTGCTGGATTACGCCCCGGCGCGGTTCAGCGCCCCAGCCGCATGTCGAATTTCCAGCATATCAGGCGCAGAATCGTGATGCCGCTGGCGCTGGTCCACAGCGCAAAGTCGTGCTCGGCGCCGAAGTGCATCTGCAGCAGGTAGGCCCAGCAGCCGAAAAACGCGCAGATGGCGTACGGTTTGCCGTCGCGAAACACCATCGGCACTTCGTTGCAGACGATGTCGCGCATCACGCCGCCAAAAATCCCCGTAATCACCCCCATCATCGAGGCAATAAAAATCGGCATGCCGGCGCGCATGGCTTCGGCCACGCCCGCGATGGCGAACATGCCCAGGCCGATGGCGTCGGCGATGACGATCAGGCGTTCCGAGACGATCTGGCGCAAGTGCTGGATCAGGGGCGCGGCCGTCAGGGCCAGCACGAAGATGAGAATCGCGTATTCCTGGTGCGACACCCAGAACAGGGGGCGCTTGTCGAGCAGGATGTCGCGCAAAGTCCCCCCGCCAAACGCCGTGATGAAGGCCACGACGAACACGCCGACCAGGTCCATGCGCTTGCGCCGCGCTTCGATGAAGCCGGAAAACGCGCCCACCAGGATGGCGATGACCTCAATGATCTTGATCAGCGAGCCAGGCGGCAATTGGGGTGGCATCATGGGTGGAGCGCTTGAGCAGGAAATAATTGTCACAGGTTAACATGACACGGCCCCGAATGGTGACAAACGGGGCCGTGTGCAGTGCGGAACTTGTTATTGAATTGAGATCTTGCTGTCAATGCTAGCGGATGGGCTGCAGTGCGGAAGAAAGCAATACGACCAGTGCGCCATCGCCCCCTTCGGAGCGGCGCGCCTGGCAAAAGGCGATGACTTCATCCTTTTGCACGAGCCAGCTGTGCACCATCGATTTCAAGACCGGTTCCTGGCCTTTCGAGCCAAAACCCTTGCCGTGGATCACGCGCACGCAGCGCAGCTTGCGCCTTGTAGCCTGGTTCAGGAAGGCGCCGATGCCGTCGCGCGCCTCGTCGCGGCGCAAGCCGTGCAAGTCCAGCTCATCCTGCACGGGCCAGTGGCCCTTGCGCATCTTTTTCACCACGTCCGGGCCCACGCCGGGGCGGGCGTAGTTCAGGGCCGGATCGTTTTCCAGGTAGTGGTCGACCTCGAACAAGTCCGACAGCGACTCGCGCAGCACGGCCGCATCGTCTTCTTCCGGCGACAGCTTGCGCGCCGGCTGCTGGGCCGCCATGGCGCCTGCCTTGGGCAGGCTGGGCACGTAGCGGTCCGACTCGGGCAGGCGCTTGACGCCGCCGATGCTGGCCTTGAACAGATTGCTCTCCACGGCCTGCACCTTCACCTGCTGCGCGCGCTCAGCCGCAACTTGCGCGCGCGCATCGGCCTGCTCCTTGAGCTGCTTGCTGACCGCTTTCAGGTCGGCAAAGTCTTTCATCGACGCCATGCGCCGCTTACTCCTGGCCTTCCAGGTAGCGCTGGGCGTCCAGTGCTGCCATGCAACCCGTGCCGGCGCTGGTGATGGCCTGGCGGTAGATGTGGTCTTGCACGTCGCCAGCGGCAAACACGCCCGGCGCGCTGGTGGCGGTGGCCATGCCTTCCAGGCCCGTCTTGGTCTTGATGTAGCCGTTGTGCATTTCCAGTTGGCCTTCGAAGATGCCCGTGTTCGGCTTGTGGCCGATGGCGATGAACACGCCGTGCACGCTCAACGCTTCGACCTTGCCGTCGATGGTCGACTTGATGTTCAGGCCCGTCACGCCGCCTTCGTTGCCCGTCACTTCGTCCAGGGTGTGGTTATATTTCAACACAATCTTGCCTTCGGCAACCTTGGCGTTGAGGCGGTCGATCAAAATCGCTTCGGCGCGGAACTTGTCGCGGCGGTGGATCAGCGTGACTTTATTGGCGATGTTCGACAGGTACAGCGCTTCCTCGACGGCCGTGTTGCCGCCGCCGACGACAGCCACTTCCTGATTGCGGTAGAAGAAACCATCGCAGGTGGCGCAGGCGGACACGCCCTTGCCCATGAATTCCGCTTCCGATGGCAGACCCAGGTATTGCGCGGACGCGCCTGTGGCGATGATCAGCGTGTCGCACGTGTATTCGTGGCTGTCGCCCTTCAGACGGATCGGTTTTTCATTCAGGAAGGTGGTGTGGATGTGGTCAAACACGATTTCCGTATTGAAACGCTCGGCGTGCTGCAACAGGCGCTGCATCAGGTCCGGACCTTGCACGCCCATCGGATCGCCAGGCCAGTTTTCCACGTCGGTGGTGGTCATCAATTGACCGCCTTGTTCCACGCCGGTGACCAGCATCGGGTTCAGGTTGGCGCGGGCGGCGTAGACGGCGGCGCTGTAGCCGGCTGGGCCGGAGCCGAGGATCAAAACGCGGGCGTGTTTGGTAGTGGTCATAATGAGGCTTCTCTATGAGTGGGGTCTATCCGAATTGGGGGCATACGCGCGAAGAACAAGGGCGTATTGCGCTTGTGCAAGCAATCCACGATTATAGACCAAGCCGCCTGTAGCGACGAATCGTGGGGCCGTCCGGGGCATATATGGCTTAGAATACTTCCTTATTATGGGAAATTCCCTTTCAGAAACATTTATCACCTTGCAGCGCTTCCCAGAATGACTAAACCAGCCCAGGCCAATCAAAATAGCTACACCCGAAAACCGGTCGAACGCCGGCCCTTGCCCAACCGGCTGGTGCGGCTGCTGTCCGAGGCGCGCTGGTTCGCGCTGGCCGCGTTTGCCCTGTATTTCGTGCTGATACTGGCCAGCTTCAACAAGCTCGACCCCGGCTGGTCGCACGCCACCAACGTCGACAAGGTGGCCAACCTGGGCGGCAAGCTCGGTGCGACCTTCTCCGATCTGTTGCTGTATATCTTCGGCTTTTCCGCCTGGTGGTGGTGCGTGTGGCTGCTGCGCACGGTGTGGCATGGCTATCGCCGGTTGAGTAAGCGCTTCCTGCTGGAAGAGGAAGAGGTGGAGCGTGAACACCATGTCGAGATGCTGATCCGCATCGTCGGCTTCTCCATCATGCTGATCGGCAGCATGGGCCTGGAATACCTGCGCATGGCAAAGAGCCTGCACGTGCAGCTGCCGCGCGATCCGGGCGGCGTGCTGGGCCAGCTGGTGGGGCACTCGGCCCACGTGGCCTTCGGTTTCACGGGCGCGACCTTGCTGCTGTTGCTGCTGTTCGGCCTGGGTTTCAGTCTGTTCTTCCATGTGTCCTGGCTGCAAGTGGCCGAGCGCATCGGCGGCGCCATCGAAGACGCCTTCAACTGGTTCGTGCTGCGCTACCAGGACCGCGAAGACCGCCGCCAGGGCGAAGTGGCCGCAGTGCGCCGCGACGAGGTGGTGGTGATCGAGCGGGCCAAGCATGTGGAGAAACATGTGGCCGCGCCACCCGTGAAGATCGAGCCGCAGGTTGTGACGGTGGTGAAATCGGAGCGCGTGGAAAAGGAACGCCAGGCGCATCTGTTTGAAACCCCCGGCGATGGCAAGCTGCCGCCGCTGTCCTTGCTCGATGAAGCGCCGCCCGTGGTGGAAACAGTCTCCGTGGAAACCCTGGAGTTTACTAGCCGCCTGATCGAAAAGAAATTGTCCGACTTTGGCGTGGATGCCAAGGTAGTGGCCGCTTACCCCGGCCCGGTGGTGACGCGCTATGAAATCGAGCCGGCAACGGGCGTCAAGGGCAGTCAGATCGTCGGCCTGGCGCGCGACCTGGCCCGTTCGCTGTCCTTGACGTCAATCAGGGTGGTGGAAACCATTCCCGGCAAGAACTACATGGCGCTGGAACTGCCGAATAGTAAACGCCAGATCGTGCGCCTGACGGAAATCCTCGGCTCCAAGGTCTACAACGATGGCGTGTCCAGCCTGACGATTGCGCTGGGCAAGGATATCGCCGGCAAGCCCGTCGTGGCGGATCTGGCCAAGATGCCCCACTTGCTGGTGGCCGGCACCACCGGTTCCGGTAAGTCGGTCGGCATCAATGCGACGATTTTGTCGCTGCTGTACAAATCCGACCCGCTCGACGTGCGCCTGATCCTGATCGATCCGAAGATGCTGGAAATGTCCGTGTATGAAGGCATTCCGCACTTGCTGGCGCCCGTCGTGACGGACATGCGCCAGGCTGGCCATGCGCTGAACTGGGCCGTGAACGAGATGGAACGCCGCTACAAGCTGATGAGCAAGATGGGCGTGCGTAACCTGGCCGGCTATAACGCCAAGATTGCCGACGCGAAAAAGCGCGAAGAACATATCCCGAATCCGTTCAGCCTGACGCCGGATTCGCCGGAGCCTCTGGAAAAACTGCCGACCATCGTCATCATCATCGACGAGCTGGCTGATCTGATGATGGTGGTGGGTAAAAAAGTCGAGGAATTGATCGCGCGTATCGCGCAAAAGGCGCGCGCCGCCGGCTTGCACTTGATTCTGGCCACGCAGCGCCCATCTGTAGACGTGATCACGGGCCTGATCAAGGCAAATATCCCGACGCGTATCGCCTTCCAGGTATCGTCGAAGATCGACTCGCGCACCATTCTCGACCAGATGGGCGCGGAAACCCTGCTGGGCATGGGTGACATGTTGTACATGCCGCCCGGCACCGGCTTGCCGATGCGCGTGCACGGTGCGTTTGTTTCCGATGAGGAAGTCCACCGCGTTGTCAGTCATCTCAAGCTGCAGGGCGAACCGAATTATATCGAGGGCATCCTCGAAGGCGGCACCCTGGAAGGCGACGGCGCCGAAGGCGGCGCGCCGGGCGAGGGCGGCGGCGAGGCCGATGCCCTGTACGACCAGGCGGTGGCGGTGGTGCTGAAAAACCGCCGCGCTTCGATTTCGCTGGTGCAGCGTCATTTGCGCATCGGCTACAACCGCGCCGCCCGTCTGCTTGAGCAGATGGAGCAGAGCGGGGTGGTCTCAACCATGCAATCCAATGGCAACCGGGAAATCCTGGTGCCGGCGGCCAGTAGTGAACAAGGGTAAACAGAATGAAGAACACGACTTTCGCAGCAAAAATGATGATTGGCGCAGCCAGCGTTGCCTGCAGCCTGCTGTTCGCGGCCAGCGCCTCGGCCAGCGCCCTCGAGCAATTCAAGAGCTTTGCGGCCGGCACCAAGTCGGCCAAGGGCGAGTTCGTGCAGCGGCAAGTCAAGAAGGCGGATGCCAGCGGCAAGGCGAAAGTGTCGACGCCGGCCAGCGGCACGTTCGAGTTTGCCCGTCCGGGCAAGTTCATCTGGACGTATCTGAAGCCGTACGAGCAGCTGCTGCAAGCGGACGGCGACAAGCTGTATATCTATGACAAGGACTTGAGCCAGGTGACGGTCAAGAAACTGGGCGACGCGCTCGGCTCCTCGCCAGCCGCCATCCTGTTTGGCAGCAACGACCTGGAAAAGAATTTCACCCTGGCCGAAGCGGGCACGCGCGATGGCCTGGAATGGCTGAAGGCCACGCCGAAAGCCAAGGACACGACGTTTGATGAAATCACCATCGGCTTGCGCAACGGCGTGCCGGAAGCGATGGAATTGCGCGATTCGTTCGGTCAGACGTCGGTGCTGGCATTCAAGAACTTCCAGAAAAATCCGGCGCTTTCGGCCAATCACTTTAAATTTGTCATGCCCAAGGGCGCCGACGTCATTAATAATTAAGACTGTCGCGCCTTGCGTATGAGCCGGCCTCGCAGCAATGCGGGGCTTTTGCATTCTTATTAGGTAACTCATTATGGCGGATCTCTTTTCCACCGCACCGCGCCAGCCGCTGGCTGAAGCCTTGCGGCCGGCCACCCTGAACGAAGTCATCGGCCAGACGCACCTGCTGGGCGTGGGCAAGCCGCTGCGCCTGGCGTTCGAGGCGGGCAAGGCCCACTCGATGATCTTGTGGGGACCGCCCGGCGTGGGCAAGACGACCCTGGCGCGCCTGATGGCGAACGCGTTCGACAGCGAATTCATCGCCCTGTCGGCCGTGTTTGCTGGCGTAAAAGATATCCGTGCAGCCATGGACCAGGCCCGCCACAGCCTGGACCAGTTCGGCAAGCACACCTTGCTGTTCGTCGACGAAATCCACAGATTCAACAAGTCGCAGCAGGACGCCTTGCTGCCTTTCGTCGAATCGGGCCTGGTGACGTTCATTGGCGCCACGACGGAAAACCCCAGCTTTGAAGTGAACTCGGCGCTGCTGTCTCGCGCGCAAGTGTATGTGTTGAAATCTCTCAACGAAGACGAGATGAAGCAGTTGCTGGCCAAGGCGCAAAGCACGGCCCTGACGCACCTGACCTTCGACGAGGCGGCCGCCGACACCCTGATCGGCTACGCGGACGGCGATGCGCGCCGCTTCCTGAATTTGCTGGAACAGGCCGAGACAGCCGCCAGCTCGACGGGCACGACGAAGATCGACGCAGCCTTTGTCGATAATGCGCTGACCCTCAATTCACGCCGCTTCGACAAGGGTGGCGACAATTTCTATGATCAGATTTCCGCCCTGCACAAGTCCGTGCGCGGCTCGAACCCGGACGCGGCCCTGTACTGGTTTTGCCGCATGATCGACGGCGGCGCCGACCCGCGCTACCTGTCGCGGCGCATCGTGCGCATGGCCTGGGAAGACGTCGGCCTGGCCGATCCCCGTGCCTTGACCATGGTCAATGACGCGGCGGAAACGTATGAACGCCTCGGTTCGCCGGAAGGCGAGCTGGCGCTGGGCCAGGCCGTGATTTACCTGGCGATTGCCGCGAAAAGCAATGCCGGCTATAACGCGTTCAATACGGCCATGGCTTTCGTCAAGAAAGATAAATCCAAGGAAGTGCCCGTGCACTTGCGCAATGCGCCGACGAAGCTGATGAAGGAACTGGGCTACGGCCACGCCTACCGCTATGCGCACGACGAGCCGGACGCCTACGCGGCCGGCGAAACCTATTTTCCGGATGGCATGGCGGAACCGGGCTGGTACCAGCCCGTGCCGCGCGGCCTGGAAAGCAAGATCGCCGATAAATTGGCCTGGCTGCGCGAGCTGGACCGCAAAGCGGGAAAACCAGCCGGCAAGGGCTGACGCTACAGGCCCAGCAAGGTAAAACCGTCATCCTGCGGCGCGTAGCCCACCAGCTGGCGCGTCGCCGCGATGGACAGCCGCTTGTAGCGGTTGTCCGACACGCCATGCACGACGTGGTAGCCGGGCGGCACGTCCTCCGCCACGCAGCGGGCCAGCAATTGCACCACGTCCCGTTCGCTGATGAAGGCGGCCACGTCGCGCGCGCTGTGCTGCTGGCCTGGCGCAAAGTTGGCCACATTGGCGATGCGCACGGCGATCGCCGTCATGCCATGCTGGTGCGCGAACGCGGAGGCCACGCCTTCGCCGAAGGCCTTGCTGGCGCCATACATGTTCGCCGGGCGCGCCGGCATGTGCTCATGCACCTGTGCGTCGAGCGGATAGCCTTCGATGGCTTGCGCGCTGCTGGCAAACACGACTCTTTTCACTTTCTTTGCCTGTGCCGCGCGGAAGATGTTGTGCGTGCCGAGGATATTCGGCTGCAGCAGTTGCGCATCGAAATCGGCGCTGGCGTGCGGCACGCCGGCCAGGTGCAGCACCACGTCGATATCGGTGCAGGCGGCCAGGCAGGCGGCATAGTCGGCCACGTCGAGTTGAATGGATGGGCAGGGCGCTTCGGCCAGCTTGCCTGTGTGCAGGTCGGCCAGGCGCAGGGAGAATTCCCCGTGCCGGCTCTTCCAGAAAACGCTGCCGATAACGCCGGCGGCGCCCGTGACGAGGACGCGCAGTGGTGGTGCTTGAGTCATGTATTCCTAATATTCAAGGTGTGAGGCAGTGCCAGGTTCAGCCAGCGCAGCAGGGCGGGGCGGGGTGCGGCAGTCCCATGCACGCGGATGTGTCCGCTGCCCACGGCTTCGACCAGCACCAGGCCGTCATTCGGTATCGTATAGCGTTCGCCGCTGCGCAGCACGCAATCCTCGAACTGGGCGTAGGCCGTGATCCACGCCGTGCCGGACAGGCATTCGATGACCTTGGCATGCGCTTTTTCCAGGCGTAAAGGCCGTTCGCTGCGTAATTTGTGGTCGGTATGCATGGCATCGCTCCTGTTGTGCTGACAGGAACAGCTTAGGCCCTTGCGGTGAACCATGACAGATGCAGGAAAACGAAATTGTCATGAATACAGTGTCCCTTGTCGTAGACTGTGCTTATCAAAAAACTCGGCAACTGTATCTGTGCCGGCGACGCGCGGCAGCCGCATACTGAAAGGATGAACATGAGCGCGCATTTGAATCTGTACGAGCACCTGGCCAACGAGCTGGGCGCCTTGATCGACTCGCGCGTGTTCGCGCCCGGCGACCGCCTGCCGTCGATCCGCCACCTGGCGCAGCAAAAGCGCATCTCCATCAGTACCGTGATGCAAGCCTTGCGCCTGATGGAAGACCGGGGGCAGGTCGATGCGCGGCCCCAGTCCGGCTATTTCGTGCGCCACCGGGCGCCGCGCCGGCCCTGCAGTGCCGACGCCCAGCACCTGAAGGAGCCGGCCTTCGTCGGCATCAACAATCTGTTGATGCGCGTGCTGAAGGACAACGAGACGGCGAATATCGTGCAGCTGGGCACGGCCTGGCCGCCCGACGAGATACTGCCCATCAAGCGCATGCAGCGCACCATCAGCGCCGTGGCGCGGCGCGAACCCGCTTTATTGAGCAAGGTCAGCTGCTACGACGTCAGCGAAGGCAATTTCCTGCGCCAGGTTGCGCGCCGGGCGCTGGACTGGGGCAAGCTGGACCCGCAAGAGATCGTCGTGACAAATTCCTGCACGGAAGCGATCAGCCTGTGCCTGCGCGCTGTCGCCAAGCCGGGCGACACCATCGCCATCGAGTCGGCCACGTATTTCGTGCTGCTGCAGATGATCGAAAGCCTGGGCATGAAGGCGCTGGAAATTCCCACCGACCCGAAGACGGGGCCGTCGCTCGACGCGCTCGAGCTGGCCCTGCGTGCCGGCCTCGTGCAAGCGTGTCTGTTCGTGCCGAACGCAAATAATCCCCTGGGCTGCGTCATGCCGGAAGCAAACAAGAAACGGCTGGCGGGCCTGCTGTCGGAATTCAATATTCCGTTGGTGGAGGACGATGTGTATGGCGACCTGTGCTTTGCACCGCAGCGGCCGTGGCCCGTGAAAGCCTACGATACGAGCGGGAATGTGCTGCTGTGCTCCTCGTTTTCCAAGGCCATCACGCCCGCGTCGCGCGTCGGCTACGTGCTGGCCGGGCGTTTCGCGCAGGAAGTGGCTTTGCTCAAAACCGTGTCGAGCGGTGCCACCAGCCATTTCTTCCAGGCCGTGCTGGCCGATTTTTTGGAAGGCAGCAGCTACGACCAGCAGCTGCGCAAGATGCGGCGCACCCTGGTGCAGCGCATCGCCCGCATGTCCGACGCCGTGGCGGCCAGCTTCCCGGCAGACTGCATGCTGTCCGAGCCGCAGGGCGGTTTCGTGTTGTGGGTGCAGATGCCGCCGCATATCGATGCGCTGGCCCTGCACGGCCAGGCCATCGCGGAAGGCGTGGCGTATATGCCGGGCCAGCTGTTCTCGGCCTCGGGCAAGTTCGGCAATTATCTGCGTCTCAATTGCGGCAATGCGTGGACGCCGCGCATCGAGCAGGCCATTGGCCGCCTGGGGCGTCTGGTCAAGGATGCCTTGTAACTATTCTCTGCGCTTCAGTCCCTGTTTTTCACCGTTCGCTCCCTGTTTTTCGCCGCTGGTCGCAAGCCGGTGGCGTTGTTCGCGGCCGTTGGCTAAAGTACCACCATACCAGCAGCAGTCAACGAAACAAACTAACCAGGAGTAACATCATGAACGCACTGAAAAACATGGAAATCACCTTTGTCGCCGCCGCCATCATCGCCATCGGCGCCAGCTTCGCCACCGCCGGCGCGAATACGCTGGAAGTGAGCGCCAGCAGCACCGTGATCGCCCAGGCTGCCGACAGCACGATGCCTGTCGTTACCGTCAGCGCCCGCCGCCTGACCGCTGCCGAAAAAGCCGCGTTCATTTAAGCAATAAGCTAAGCAGAAAATGTAAAGCGGGTGCGAGTGCCCAGCCATGCCGCCATGACGATGGTTGGCCATGTGCAAAACTCATAAAGAACTGAACGGGTCTTGGTACAATGAGTGCTTTCGATACATCGGCACCGCCATCCACCCATGATAGATATCCAACTTCTCCGTAAAGACATCGCCACCGTCGCAGAACGCCTGGCGACGCGCAAATTCCAGCTCGACGTGGCAGGTTTTAATGCCCTCGAAGCCGAACGCAAGGCGATCCAGACGCGCACCGAAGAGCTGCAAGGCAAGCGCAATGCGCTGTCCAAGCAAATCGGCATGTTGAAAGGCAAGGGGGAAGACACCTCGGCCGTGATGGCGCAAGTGGCCGGCCTGGGCGATGAATTGAAAGCCGATGAAGCGGCCCTGAGCGTAGTGCAAGCCAAGCTGAGCGACTTCATCATGGCCGTGCCGAATTTGCCGCACGAATCGTCGCCTCTGGGTACGGACGAGTCGGGCAACGTGGAAGTGCGCAAGGTCGGCACGCCACGCACTTTTGACTTTGAAGTCAAGGATCACGTCGATGTGGGCGGCCCGCTGGGCCTCGATTTCGAAGTGGCCACCAAGCTGACCGGTTCGCGCTTCTCCGTCATGAAGGGCGGCATCGCCCGCCTGCACCGCGCGCTGGCGCAATTCATGCTCAACACGCACGTGGACGAACATGGCTACACGGAATGCTATACCCCGTACATGGTCAATGCCGACTCGCTGCGCGGCACGGGCCAGCTGCCGAAATTCGAAGCCGACCTGTTCTCGGTGAAAAAAGGCGGCGCGGAAGGCGAGGGCGAGACCTTCTACCTGATCCCGACGTCGGAAGTGTCGCTGACCAATATCGCGCGCGATGAAATCCTCGCGCTGGATCAACTGCCCCTGAAAATGACGGCCCATACGCCATGCTTCCGCTCGGAAGCGGGCAGCTACGGTCGCGACACGCGCGGCATGATCCGCCAGCACCAGTTCGACAAGGTGGAAATGGTCCAAGTGGTGCATCCGGACACGTCGTACCAGGTGCTCGATGAAATGGTCGGCCATGCGGAAACGATCTTGCAACGCCTGGGCCTGCCATACCGCGTGATGTCGCTGTGCACGGGCGACATGGGGTTCGGCGCCACCAAGACCTTCGACCTGGAAGTATGGCTGCCGGCGCAAAACACCTACCGCGAGATTTCGTCCCTGTCGAACTGCGAAGCCTTCCAGGCCCGCCGCATGCAGGCGCGTTTCCGCAACGCCGCCGGCAAGCCGGAACTGGCCCACACCCTGAACGGCTCCGGCCTGGCGGTGGGCCGCACTCTGGTGGCCGTGCTGGAAAATTATCAGCAAGCGGACGGCAGCGTCGAGATCCCGGCCGTGCTGCGCCCATACATGGGTGGCCTGACGCATCTGAAGGCCTAAAATAGTCCTTTTCTTTTCGCCGCGGGCTGCTATAATCTTGCCTTCTCGCAGCAATGCGGGAAAGACCGCAGCAAATGGAGAGGTGGCAGAGTGGTCGAATGTACTTGACTCGAAATCAAGCGTACGTTAAATCGTACCGTGGGTTCGAATCCCACCCTCTCCGCCAGAACAAATAGAGAAAGCTCCCGCAAGGGAGCTTTTTTTATTTGTGGCGGCGGAAAGGAGCAAGGCGCCTGCGCGCCTTGCGCGTGGGATTCGAAGACGAGCGCGTATTCGCGCGAGGCTCCCCGAATCGACCAATTGGTTTTCACGCGTGCGCCAAGGCAGCGTCTACAAAGGCGAGCCGCGCCTTGTACGAGGCTCCCCGAATCGACCAATTGGTTTTTTGGTTTGGCTACCAGCCCTCAGTTGCAAATCGCCAATAAAACCCTACCCAACCCAACAATCCCCATGCTAAAATAGCGCCTCGTTCAAACAGGCACGTCAGTTTGAACGAATAGACCGCAGTAAACGGAGAGGTGGCAGAGTGGTCGAATGTACTTGACTCGAAATCAAGCGTACGTTAAATCGTACCGTGGGTTCGAATCCCACCCTCTCCGCCAGAATACATAAGAGAAGCTCCCGCAAGGGAGCTTTTTTTATACCCGCCACATGTGCAAGCCGCCAGCGCAATAAGGCAGGTAGAAAAAACCGCCCAAAGCGCGCAGCGCAAGGCGTTTTTTCCTCCATTCAGGCTTTGAAAGCCAGCGCTCCCACAAACGCAATCTAATGCACTAGCCTCGCCACCGCAAACGCGACGCCCGACATGGCAATGATCGTCCCCACACACGACAGGATGACAGCCGACTTCGCCTCAGCCACATCGGACTTGGTCGCATAATTGGAGCGCACCACAGCGAGGTCCAGTTTCAAGCCACTGACATCCGTCTTGAGAACGCCGACATCGGTCTTGAGAGCAGCGACATCCGTTTTCAGACCAGCAACATCCACCTTGAGGCCAGTAACATCCGTTTTCAGGCCGGCAACATCCACCTTGATGTCCGCAACATCGGTTTTCAAGTCCGCAACATCGACTTTGATGTCAGTCACATCGGCCTTTACATCCTTTACGTCCAGTTTCACACTGGCCATGTCCTTTCCCGGCGTGTTGACTTGCTCGTCCATGGCGCAATCCTCCGTGCTTGTCACTGCATGCTCCTCGCTTTTTTCACCGCTGTCAAACAGTGTCCCGAGGGTATCGCGCATGGCTTTGCTATTGCTTGCCAGGCGTTGCGCCAGCGCCGTCACGCGCTGCAAGTCGGCCATTCCTTCGCCCTGTAGCTGCTCCGTGGCAGTCTGCAATTCGACGGTGATCTGCTCGCTGAGACTGGCTGCGACCTGTAGCCACGCATCGATCTTGCGCTGGCGTGACTGTTGCGTCAGCGCGCCATGCCGCATTTGCGTATCACTCAGCTTGTGCATGCTGTTCGTGCTGCGTCCTCTTCACGTTGGGGCCGATGCCGCCCACGCTACTCCTCGCCGATAGTGTCCGCCTTGACCCCCCTCAGCCTATGGTAATCTACCGTATCTCCATCCTGTCCCCATACCCAAGCAATGAGCCGATTCTGGAGCAATATCGTCAGCGAGCTGACCCCCTACATCCCGGGCGAGCAACCCAAACTGCCCAACCTGGTCAAACTCAACACCAACGAAAATCCCTACGGTCCGTCGCCGCAGGTGCTCGCCGTATTGCGCGAAGCAGCCAACGACAGCCTGCGCCTCTACCCTGATCCGTCCGCCAGCGAACTGAAGCAAACCCTGGCCGACTACCACGGCTTGAACAGCAATCAAGTGTTCGTCGGCAATGGCTCCGACGAAGTGCTGGCGCTGGCTTTCATGGCCTTGCTCAAGCACGATGCGCCGCTGCTGTTCCCGGACATCAGCTACAGCTTCTATCCCGTGTATTGCAAGCTGTACGGCATCGATTACCGCACGGTGGCGCTCGACGATGCCATGCGCATCCGTCCGGAAGACTACCAGGGGCCGTGCGGCGCCATCATCTTCCCCAATCCTAACGCCCCCACGGGCGTGGACTTGCCGCTGGCCGGCGTGGAAGCCTTGCTGCGCGCCCATCCCGATGCCGTGGTGGTGGTCGATGAAGCGTATGTGGATTTCGGCGGCGAGAGCGCCGTGGCCCTGGTGGCGCGGTATCCGAACTTGCTGGTGGTGCAGACATTCTCGAAATCGCGCTCGCTGGCCGGCTTGCGCGTGGGCTGTGCATTCGGGCATCCGGACTTGATCGAGGCGCTGGAAAGAGTGAAGAACAGTTTCAACTCGTATCCGCTGGACCGGCTGGCGCTGGCCGGGGCCGTCGCATCGCTGCACGACGAAGCGTATTTCCAGCAGACGCGCCAGGCCGTTATTGCCACCCGCGAACAGCTGGCGGCGGACTTGGCGGCGCTGGGCTTCGAGGTACTGCCCTCGGTGGCCAACTTTGTCTTTGCGTGTCATCCGCAGCATGACGCGGCGCAACTGGCCGCCGGCTTGCGTGCCCGCTCCGTGATCGTGCGCCACTTCAATGCGCCGCGCATCAGCCAGTATTTGCGCATCAGCATTGGTAATGTGGGCGAGTGCGCAGCCTTGATGGCGGCGTTGCGCGAGATATTGTCGTGATGGCAGGCCTGGTACGGCTGCCGGCAGCCGTACCAGGCGCCAGTTTGCTTACTGCTGGCTGGCCCGGCGGCGGCGCGCCATGAAGCCGAGCAAGCCCAGGCCGCCCAGCAGCATGCCGTAAGTGGCTGGCTCCGGTACGGCCGACACGGACAGGTTGTTGATGGTTGGCCAGATACCGATCTGTCCGGCTGTGCTGACGGACAGGTCGGAGAACGCGTCCGACGACACGAAGCCGATAAACGAAGCTTGCGTCGGCAGGGCCAGATCATAGCTGAGCAGCTCGCCCAGCGCATTGCGCGCTGTCAGCGTGATGCTCTGGCCATTGGCATATTCGCCGGCAAAGTTCGATCCGAAGAAGAATCCCCCCACACCGCGTACGGCACTGGAAAAGTTGGAGAACACCACGCTGTCGTTGCGGTCGTTCGTACTCAGCCAGTTGTCGCTGCCCGTGCCTGCGCCATACAGGATGGGCGAGGCGCCAACGCTGCTGACCGTGTAGGCATAGCTGCCCGCGTTGCGGTTCAGCGGGCCGTCGAGCGCATCGATGGGCAAATCATCAAAGGTGTCGACGCCGGTATTGCCGACCGCTGCCAGATAGGCGGACTGGCTGGTAAACACCGTGATGTCTGCGTGTGCGGCGCTGGCGGCGAGCAGCAGGGCGGCGGCGCTCATGATTTTCAGGCGGGAGAATGCAGTTTGCAAGATCGACTCCTTCACAAGGGTTGGGAAAAGGATGCGGCAAAAGTTTACTTATTTATAATGCCAATTCAATATAATATTAACTAGAAAAAAATGCAATATAAAGTTCTTTATGATAATTTTCGTCTTGTATAGCTGAAAAGCGGATGTTTCCCAATCACCACTCCGTGTACGCCAAACGTCGCGTAGGGCCGCGCCATGCTGCCGCCACGGGCCATTTGTGCAACAATAATCGGATTCATTCATCGACAGGACGGACAATATGGCAAAAGTGGCATTCATCGGTTTGGGCGTCATGGGTTTCCCCATGGCAGGTCACCTGGCGGCGGGCGGGCACGACGTCACCGTGTACAACCGCAACCCGGCCCGCGCGGCCGCCTGGCTGGAACAGCACAAGGGCAGCAGCGCCGCCACGCCGGCTGCCGCGGCGGCGGGCGCCGAGTTCGTCTTCACCTGCATCGGCAACGATAACGACCTGTACCAGGTCATCCTGGAAGAGGGCGGCTTGTTGTCCGCCATGGTGCCGGGCAGCATCCTGATCGACCACACGACGGCCTCGGCCGAAGCGGCGCGCACCATCCACGCGGCGGCGAAAGAGCAGGGCGTGTTCTTCCTCGACGCGCCTGTGTCAGGCGGCCAGGCGGGCGCGGAAAACGGCAAGCTGACGGTGATGGCGGGCGGCGACGCCGAGGCGTATGCACGGGCCGAGCCTGTCATCGCCCTGTTCTCGCGCGCCGTCACCTACATGGGCGCTTCCGGTTCCGGCCAGCTGACGAAGATGGTCAACCAGATCTGCATCGCGGGCCTGGTGCAAGCCTTGAGCGAAGGCATCGCCTTTGCGGAAAACGCGGGCCTCGACGCGGCCCTGGTCGTCGACGTGATTTCCAAGGGCGCGGCGCAGTCGTGGCAGCTGGAAAACCGGGGCAAGACCATGATAGAGCGCAAGTTCGATTTCGGTTTCGCCGTCGACCTGATGCGCAAGGACCTCGGCATCTGCCTCGCCGAAGCCAAGCGCAACGGCAGCGACTTGCCCGTGACGACCTTGACGGACCAGTTCTATGGCGAAGTGCAACAGGCGGGCGGCAACCGCTTTGATACATCCAGTCTGATTACCCGCCTGAACAAAAAGTAATCGTTCAACGGCCAGCCACGGCGGCGCGTCCCTGCACAGGGCCGCGCCGCTTGTCGTTTACGCCAGCATTAACCTTAAAACGTCAGTTTCCGGAACATCCGGTTTCGATTTTCGTGGAAAAGCATGGACTTCGCTAGCTCATCGTGTATTATTAAAAAACGAGATGAAATGTCCCAATTTTTAAAACATTATGAGTGGACCCGCATGAAAACCAACTCCTCAGCGATAACACGCGTTGTCGACAAGAACATTCCCTATCTGTCTTCCGCCGTTGCCATCTGGCGTCCCCGCGCCGTGCTGCGCAGCTGGCCCGGCGTGGCCATCGCACTGGTGATCGCCCTGTCGGCCACCTTTATTTCCAGCAATTACGGCGGTCCTCAGCTGCTGTATGCGCTGTTCTTCGGCCTGGCTTTCCACTTCCTCGCCTCCGACCCCACCTGCAAGCCCGGCATCGAGTTTTGCAGCAAGGTGCTGCTGCGCACGGGCGTGGCCCTGCTGGGCGCGCGCATCACCTTCAACCAGATCGCTTCCGTGGGCGTGACGCCGTTATTGATCGTCGTCGGCGGCCTGGTGGCAACTTTGGGCTTCGGCTACCTGCTGGCCAGGTGGCTGAAACGCCCCATCACGGAAGGCATCCTGTCGGGTGGTTCCGTGGCCATCTGTGGCGCCTCGGCCGCGCTGGCCATCTCGGCCGTGCTGCCGCAAACCAAGGAAAACGAAAAATTCACGCTGCTGACGGTGGTGGGCGTGACGACCCTGTCGACCCTGGCTATGATCGTCTACCCGCTGCTGGTCAAGCTGCTGGGCTTTGACCCGACGGAAGCGGGCGTGTTCATCGGCGGCACGATTCATGACGTGGCGCAAGTGGTGGGCGCCGGCTACCTGGTCAGTAATCACACGGGCGACGTGGCCACCTTCGTCAAGCTGACGCGCGTCGCTTGCCTCGTGCCTGTCGTGCTGGGCCTGTCGATCATGTTCAAGCGCAAGGACGGCAAGAGCGAAGTCGATGCGCCGCCGCTCGTGCCATTCTTCCTGATCGGCTTTGTGTGGCTCGTCATCACGAATAGCCTGGGCCTGATTCCGCAGGAAGTGAATGGCTGGATCAACAATGCTTCGCGCGCCTGCCTCGTCATCGCCATTGCCGCGCTGGGCGTGAAAACGTCGTTCCAGTCGCTGGCCTCGCTGGGCTGGCGTCCCGTGATCATGCTGGTGATGGAAACCGTGTGGATCGCCGCCTTTGTCGCCATCGCCGTGCTGCTGACGCGCTAAGCGAACCGGGCCTGCCATGAAGATCCTAGTCCTGGGCGCCGGCGTGGTCGGCACGGCATCGGCCTGGTACTTGCGCCAGGCTGGCCACGATGTGCGCGTGTTCGAGCGCCAGCCGGGCGCCGCGCAGGAAACCAGCTTCGGCAATGGCGGGCAGATATCCGTCTCGCATGCGGAACCGTGGGCCAACCCTGCCACCCTGCGCAAGGTCGTGCGATGGCTGGGCAAGGACGATGCGCCGCTGCTGTTCCGTCCCCGCCTCGATGCGCTGCAATGGCAGTGGGCCTTGCACTATCTGCGCGAATGCCTGCCGTCGCGCGTGTCGCGCAATATGCGCCAGATCGTCGCCCTGGCCGAGTACAGCCGGCAGAGCTTGCAAGCCCTGCGCCGCGAAACGGGTATCGAATATGACCACCTGGAGCGCGGCATTCTGCATTTCTATACGGACCAGCAGGAGTTCGATAAATCGCAGTCGGGCGCCGCCCTCTTGCGCGAGCTGGGCTGCCCGCGCAATACCGTCAGCGCCGATGAAGTGATACGGCTGGAACCGGCCCTGGCCCATGCGCGCCCGCACATCGTCGGCGGCGACTTTACGGCCAGCGACGAGTCGGGCGACGTGCATCTGTTTACCACGGCCTTGGCGGCCCGCGCCGCCGCTGCCGGCGTGGATTTTCAGTACGGCAGCACCGTGACGCGTTTGCTGGCCGATGGCGAACGCATCACAGGTGTGGAATGCATCGATGCGCAAGGGCGCCACCGCATCGAGCATGCGGACGCCGTGGTGGTGGCCATGGGCAGTTTTTCCGCGCCCTTGCTGCAGCCGCTGGGCATGCGCTTGATGCTGTATCCGGGCAAAGGTTATTCCGCCACCTATCCGATTCTTGAGCCATCCGCCGCACCGACCGTCTCGCTGACGGACGATGGCCACAAGCTCGTGTTTTCGCGCCTGGGCGAACGCCTGCGCGTGGCGGGCACGTGCGAGCTGAACGGCTATACGCGCGAACTCAACCCCGTGCGCTGCGCCGCCATCACGCGCCGCGTGCAGGCGCTGTTCCCGCACGCCTGCGATTACGGCGACCCCGTCTACTGGGCCGGCCTGCGCCCCCTGACACCCTCGAACGTGCCGTATATCGGCGCCACGCGCTACCGCCAGCTGTTCCTCAACACGGGCCACGGCACCCTGGGCTGGACCATGGGCTGCGGCGCGGGCAGGGCGATCGCGGAACTTGTGTCGGGACGCCGGCCGGAAGTCGATTTTGCGTTTTGCGGGGAGCCACCCCGGCCAGAGACCGCTTTGGTTCAACTTAGGAGAGCACCACGATGAGAGACGACGCCACCCCCAGCCAAGCACCGGGCGGCCTGACCCTGGCCGGCACCACCTACCAGTCGCGCCTGCTGGTGGGCACGGGCAAATACAAGGATTTCGAGGAAACGCGTCTGGCCATCGAAGAGAGCGGCGCCGAGATCGTCACGGTGACGATACGCCGCGTGAACATCGGCCAGGAAAAGGGCGAGCCGAACCTGCTCGACTTCATCCCGCCATCGAAATACACGATCCTGCCCAACACGGGCGGCTGCTACAACGCGCGCGACGCCGTCTATACCTTGCAGCTGGCGCGCGAGCTGCTGGGCGGCCACCCGCTGTGCAAGCTGGAAGTGCTCGGTGATGAAAAGACCTTGTTCCCGAACATGCCGGAAACCTTGAAGGCGGCCGGGGAGCTGGTGCGCGACGGCTTCCAGGTGATGGTGTACTGCAGCGACGACCCGATCCAGGCGCGCATGCTGGAAGACCTCGGCTGCATCGCCGTCATGCCGCTGGCGTCCCTGATCGGCTCGGGCATGGGCATTCTGAATCCGTGGAATCTGTCGCTGATCATCGAGCAAGCCCGCGTACCCGTGCTGGTCGATGCAGGCGTGGGCACGGCGTCGGACGCGGCCATCGCCATGGAACTCGGCTGCGACGGCATTTTGATGAATACCGCCATCGCGGCGGCGCGCGAACCGATACGCATGGCGCGCGCCATGAAACTGGCAGTGCAGGGCGGACGCGAGGCTTACCTGGCCGGACGCATGCCGAAAAGTATGACGCAGCCTGGCGCCATGCGCGCCTCGCCGTCGTCGCCAATGGCCGGGCTGATCGCCTGAGCCAAGTTTGCAGCACCGTAGTTGATTATCGTTTCAAGCGTTTATAAAAACCACAATACCTGGAGATGACATGAAACACACACTCGTAGCGGCAGCCATCCTGGCCTCCTTCTTCGCTGGCAGCGCCAGCGCCCAATCGTCCGTCACCGTGTACGGCTTGCTCGACGCGGGCCTGACATCCGAACATGGCGGCGCGGACGGTTCCGTCACCAAGCTGGCCACCGGCGTGCAGTCGGGCAGCCGCATCGGCTTCAAGGGCACGGAAGACCTGGGCAACAATCTGAAAGCCAATTTCTTGCTGGAAAACGGCCTCGACGTGGATACGGGCGCCAACCGCCAGGGCGCCTTGTTCGGCCGCAAGGCTTACGTGGGCCTGTCGGGTGGCTTTGGTGCCGTAAACCTGGGCTTGCAGCACAACCCGCTGTTTACCGCGCTGGACAATATCGACCCCTTCGAGACGGGCATGACGGGCGCCTCGATCAACCTGATGAGCGTGGCCAGCCTGCGCACGAAGAATTCCATCATGTATGAAACGCCGAAAGTGAACGGCTTGTCGGCTGCCATCATGTATGGCTTGGGCGAAAAGCCGGACAGCAACACCCTGGGCCGCACCATCGACTTTTCCATCGACTACGCCAATGGCCCGCTGGTGCTGACGCTGGCGCATGACAACCGCAAGGATACGCCGCTGAACACGGCGAAAGTGACCTTGCTGGGCGGCACCTATGACTTCGGTCCCGCCAAGCTGCACGCCGCGTATGAGACGGACAAGGATGATGCGGGCACGGATTTCCGCAACGTCATGCTGGGTGCGTCGGCCCCCGTGGGCGCGGCGGGCAGCGTGATGGCGTCCTACATCAAGAAGGATGACCGCACGAATGCGCGCCGCGGCGGGCGCCAGCTGGCCATCGGCTATACCTATGCCTTGTCCAAACGCACGAATCTGTACACCTCGTACGGCCGCATCAACAACGATGGCGCGGGCACCAATTTCGTTGGCGATGCCTCCAGTGGCGGCAGCGTGCCCTTGCCTGGGCATAACTCGAGCGCCTTCACGGTCGGCATGCGCCTGAAGTTCTAAGCGCGGCGCAGAAGGAGAACGATGGCGGCTTGTCTGTTGCGGATAAGCCGCCATTGTTGTTTCAGGAGTGGACCTAAGTCACGGATTCCGGATTCAGGAATGAAACAGTCCGATTTTTCATGAATTTTCATTGACAGCGCATTTCGCAACCGTTAAATTGAACACGTATTTCAAATATCGGAACAAAATATACCGATTTTTCATAAAACCGTAAGGAGACTGAGCCATGACCGATTTGTCCGACCAAAAAGCCGCCGCCGCAGCGATACCTGTGGGCCCGCAAAAGATGACGCCTTCCGAAGCGTTCGTGGAAACCCTGGCCGCCAATGGCGTAACCGACATGTTCGGTATCATGGGCTCGGCCTTCATGGACCCGATGGATATCTTTGCCCCGGCCGGCATCCGTTTGATTCCCGTCGTGCACGAGCAGGGCGCCGGCCACATGGCCGACGGCTATGCCCGCGTCTCGGGCCGCCATGGCGTGGTCATCGGCCAGAACGGCCCCGGCATCAGTAATTGCGTGACCGCCATCGCCGCCGCCTACTGGGCGCATACCCCGGTCGTGATCATTACCCCTGAGACGGGCACGATGAGCATGGGCCTGGGCGGTTTCCAGGAAGCGAACCAGTTGCCGATGTTCGAGGAATTCACCAAATACCAGGGCCACGTCACCAATCCGGCCCGCATGGCCGAATTCACGGGCCGCTGCTTTGACCGCGCCATGTCGGAAATGGGCCCGACGCAATTGAACATCCCGCGCGACTATTTTTATGGCGAAATCAAGGCGGAAATCCCGAAACCGAACCGCCTGGATCGCGGCGCCGGCGGCGAACAAAGCCTCAACGATGCGGCGGAGCTCCTGGCCAAGGCCAAGTTCCCCGTGATCATCTCGGGCGGCGGCGTCGTCATGGGCGAAGCGATCGAAGAATGCAAGGCCCTGGCCGAGCGCCTGGGCGCGCCGGTCGTGAATAGCTACCTGCATAACGACTCGTTCCCCGCCAGCCACCCGCTGTGGTGCGGTCCGCTCGGCTATCAAGGTTCCAAGGCGGCCATGAAACTGATCGCCCAGGCTGACGTCGTCGTGGCCCTCGGCTCGCGCCTGGGCCCGTTCGGCACCCTGCCGCAGCACGGCATGGATTACTGGCCGAAGAACGCCAAGATCATCCAGATCGACGCGGACAACAAGATGCTCGGTTTGGTGAAAAAGATTTCGGTCGGCATCTGCGGCGACGCCAAGGCGGCCGCCAAAGCCATCCTGTCCCGCCTGGATGGCAAGACGCTCGATTGCGATGCGACGCGCGACGAGCGCTACGCCACCGTGCAAGCCGAGAAGGCCGCGTGGGAAGAGGAGCTGACGAACTGGACGCACGAGAAGGATGCGTACAGCCTGGATATGATCGAAGAGCAGAAGAAAGAGCCGGGCAACTATCTGCACCCGCGCCAGGTCTTGCGCGAGCTGGAAAAAGCCATGCCGGAAGACGTGATGGTGTCGACCGACATCGGCAACATCAACTCGGTAGCCAATAGTTACTTGCGCTTTGAAAAGCCGCGCAGCTTCTTTGCGGCGATGAGCTTTGGCAACTGCGGCTATGCCTTCCCGACCATCATCGGCGCGAAAGTGGCCGCACCGCACCGTCCGGCCGTGTCGTATGCAGGCGACGGCGCCTGGGGCATGAGCCTGATGGAAACGATGACCTGCGTGCGCCACAACATTCCCGTGACCGCCGTGGTGTTCCACAACCGCCAGTGGGGCGCGGAAAAGAAAAACCAGGTCGATTTCTACAACCGCCGCTTCGTCGCCGGTGAGCTCGACAACCAGAGCTTTGCCGAGATTGCGCGCGCCATGGGCGCCGAAGGCATCACGGTCGACAAGCTGGAAGACGTGGGCCCGGCCTTGAAGAAGGCGATCGACATGCAGATGAATGAAGGCAAGACGACCATCATCGAAATCATGTGCACGCGCGAGTTGGGCGACCCGTTCCGCCGCGATGCGCTGAGCAAACCAATTCGTCACCTGGACAAATATAAAGACTACGTCTGATTTGCTGGTGTTGTTGGATTACGCCCTCTGGGCTAATCCAACCTACCCAACCTACGCGACTGTGTAGGTCGGATTAGCCGGGCCTCGGCCCGGCGTAATCCGACACCACCCTGACCGATCCTTGTATGACCCCGGCTCGCCGGGTTTTATGTGCCGGAACCATCTTCATGCTTGCGTGGTTCCGGCACTTTTTTTTACCGAATTGGAGTCGCCATGAAAGCCCTGCACCGCATCATCGAGCAAGCCCGCACCGTGCCGAAGAACATCGTCTTGTGCGAGGGCGGCGACGCGCGCGTGCTGCAGGCGGCCGCGCGGGCGGCAAGCGAAGGCCTGGCGCACATCACCATCGTCGGCAAGCCGGCCGCCATCCTGGCCCTGGCGCGCGAACATGCGCTGGACCTGGATAGCGTGCGCCTGGTCGACCCGGCCGAGTCCAGCGAGTCGGAACACTATGCCCAGCAATTGTTTGTGCTGCGCCAGGCCAAGGGCATGACGGTGGAGCAGGCGAGGATCGCCGTGCAGGATCCCCTGTGTTACGCCAACCTGATGGTGCGCCTGGGCGACGCGGACGGCTGCGTGGCGGGAGCCGTGCACACGACGGCCGACGTAGTGCGCAGCGCGATCCAGATCATCGGCGTCGATCCGGCCTTCAAGCTGGTGTCGAGCTTTTTCCTGATGATGCTGTGCGAACCTTTCCATAGCCTCAAGGGTGGTTTCATCTTTTCCGATTGCGCCCTCGTTGTCGACCCGAAAGCCGAGGAACTGGCCGACATCGCCATGGCCGCCGCCGACAGCGCGCAAGCCTTGTTGATGGAAGAACCGCGCGTGGCCATGCTGTCGTTTTCCACCAGCGGCAGCGCCCACCACGCGGCCGTCGACAAGGTGCATGCGGCAACAGACCGGGTCAAGGCCCAGCGTCCGCTGCTGGCCATCGATGGCGACGTGCAGCTCGACGCGGCCATCGTGGCCGAGATTTCGCAGAGAAAAGTCAAGGATTCCGTCGTGAATGGCCGCGCGAACGTGCTGGTGTTCCCGAACCTCGACGCGGGCAATATCGGCTACAAGCTGGCCGAGCGCATGGGCGGCGCCGTCGCCATCGGCCCTCTGCTGCAAGGTTTGAAGAAGCCCGCCAACGACCTGTCGCGCGGTTGCAGCGCCGACGACGTGTATAACGTGATTGCCGTCACGTCCGTGCAGGCCCAGGGTGGGCGCTGAGTTGTTCAGCCTGCCGGTGCTGGCGCTGCTGGGCGTGGTGGCGGCAGGCACGTATTTCCAGACCGTCACGGGTTTTGGCCTGGGCATGATCGTCATGGGCGTGGCCAGCGGGCTGGGCCTGGCGCCCGTGCCCGCGCTGGCGGCCCTCGTCAGTTTGTTGTCTTTGGCGAATTGCCTGGTGGCCTTGCCGGGCGCCTTGCACCACCTGGACTGGCGCGCCATCCGCGCGGCCGGCATCGGCTTGCTGCCGGCCATGGCGGCCGGCGTCTTGTTGTTGGGATACCTGGACCAGGCGTATGCGCCCCTGCTGAAACTGTTGCTGGGCGCGGCCATCGTGTATGGCGGCGTCAGCATCCTGCTGCAGGCGCCGCCGGGACCGGGCGCGGCGGACAAGCGCAGCTTTTTTATTAGCGGCGTGTGCGGCGGCCTGTTCTCGGGCCTGTTTTCGCTGGCGGGACCGCCGCTCGTGTACCAGTTTTATCGCCAGGAAATGAGCCTGAAAACCATCCGCTACAGCCTGATCTTTTTGTTCGCCATCAGCGCGGGCGGACGCTCGCTGATGGCGGGCAGCCAGGGCCAGCTCGACGCGAAAGTCTTGCTGCTGTGCGCGCTGGCCTTGCCCGTGGGCGTGCTGGCCACGATGGCCGGCAAGCGCTATCCGCCACCGATCGCCCAGCGCGGCATGCGCCGCATCGCGTTTGCCGTGCTGACCGCCATCGGTATCTCATTGATGGCGGCTGCCGTGCCGCAATTGCTCAGGCCTTGAACGTCAGCAGGGGCTTCAAGCGCGCCACCGATTGCAGCAAGCCCGCTTCCTCCTGCGCGGCGATGACGGGACCGATCTTCTTGTACGCCATCGGCGCTTCCTCGACGCGGCGTTCCTCGCGCAGGGTCACGCACTGGAACGCCATCTCGTCGCCGCCCACCGTGGGTCGGATGGCGCGCATGGCTTGCCTGCGGATGCTGCGCCCCGCGCCGTGCGAGCACGACCACAGCCAGTCCGGATTGCCCATGCCCGTTGCCACATAGGAGTAATCGCCCATGGAGCCGGGGATCAGCGCCAGGTCGCCCTCGCGCGCCGGCGTGGCACCCTTGCGGTGGATGTTCATGCCGTGCTCGCGCAGGATGACGTTGTGGGGCACGTCCACCACCAGGCGAGAGGTATCGTGCGCATACACCTGCGACAGGCTGTCCCGCACCAGCTCGGCCAGGACCATGCGATTGACCCAGGCATAGCGCGATGCCACGCCCATGGCGTCCATGTAGTCGCCGGCCAGTTCGCCCGTCAAGCCGTACAGGCCGGACTGCGGGTGGCGCACGCCTTTCGGCCAGGCCTCTTTGGCGCGGTCCATCCAGCGGCTGCCGACGAAAAAGCCCACGTCGCGGCTGCCGCTGTGGATCATGACGACCACTTCGCCCGGCACCAGCCCGTGCCGGTACGCGGCATGGCGGTCCATGACGGCATCGACCAGCTGGATTTCCACGAAATGGTTGCCCGATCCCGTGGTGCCCAGGCTGGGGTCGCGTATCACTTCGCGCGTGCCGACCAGCGCTTCGGGCGCATGGCGCAAGCCGCCGCCCAGTTCGCGCAGGGCGATGCAATCGTCGAGCTCGCGCAGCAGGCGTTGCTTGTCGACGCGGGGCCACAAGCCCTCATTGTGCAGGCTGTCGATGAACGCTTCCGGCCCCACGTCGAACAGGGCGGCAAACGCTTTCGAGCGCAGCGGCACGTTGCGGCCGTCTTCCAGCAGCACATGCTTGAGCTTGCCGAGCAGCTGCGGCTTGCGCGCCTCGAACTGCGCCAGGCTCAGGCCCGTCGTGATCAGGCGCATGCCGCAGGCGATGTCCGTGCCGGGAATGGCGGGGATCACCATGTCGGGGCTGGTGGCAACGATGCTGCCCACGGGGGCGATGCTGCCCGGGTGGAAGTCGGGCGTGGCGCATGCCTTGCACACATGGCCATCCTGGCCTGGCACGCTGACGGCGGCAAACTCCATCAGCTGGCGCACGGCTTTTTCCTCGAGCGGAAAGTTGTGGGGCAGCAGCACGGACGCCTGCGCGTGCGGATTGCTGAGTATATAAATGCCGTCGGCATAGGCGACAGCGATGCCCTGGCGGCGCAGGGCTTTTTGTAATCTGGATGGGGGAAACACGATTCTGCTCCGGAAATAACGAATGCACGGCCCTTTTGCAAGGGCCATGTTTGTTTTCCACGCAGCAGCGACAGGAAGTGCCGCCAGCTTAGCAAACTTTGTGCCGCTTGCAAAGCGAGGGTGGGCACAAGCGTGCGCACGATACGCGGAGCCACTTGCAAAATAATCAAACAGCCTTTATATTCGCGGTTCTTTCTCGAACCTCTTCCTTATTGGAGCCAAAAGTGCCTCGCTTCTTCGCCATCACCTGCTAACGCTGACGAAATGCTCTCTGCAGCATCGTTCGGCGCGTTGACGCCCCCGATTGCTGCGGCACTGTTTTTGCTCCCTCCGCACACGTATCCGAGACGCTGGTCTCGATCGTCCACGCCCGAACACGTCGTCAGCACCCCTGACCCTGTATGGACACGCCCCGGTGAACGCGGCGTGGGACGCTATGTTTTTACAATCTTTACCCTTATTCAAATACCCGCGCACGCCGCACCTGGAAGGCTCGCGCCTGCAGGACGGCGACGACGGTTCCGACCAGATGCCCTTGAAAAAGCTGGCCGGCCAGTACGTCGTCATCGAGGAAAAAATCGATGGCGCCAACTCTGCCGTGTCGTTCAGCGATGCGGGCGAGGTGCTGCTGCAGTCGCGCGGCCATTACCTGGCGGGCGGCGGCAGCGAACGCCAGTTCAACCTGTTGAAACCGTGGGCGCACGCGCATGAACACGCCTTGCTGCATCTGCTGGAAGACCAATTTGTGCTGTTTGGCGAATGGTCGTACAGCAAGCATTCCGTGTTTTACGACCGCTTGCCCCATTACTTCAACGAGTTCGACGTGTATTGCCGCCGCAGCCAGATGTTTTTGTCGACGGCGCGCCGCCACGCCATGCTGGCCGGCTCGCCCGTGCTCTCCGTCCCCGTGCTGTATGCGGGCAAGATGCCCTCGTCGCCCAAACAGTTGTGGCAGTTGCTGCGCCATTCGCTGGCCAAGTCCCAGCTGTGGCGCGACGCTTTTGAAACCGCGGTGGCGCGCGAACGCCTGCCGCTGGACCTGTGCTGGAAGCAGACGGACAAGTCTGACCACGCGGAAGGCCTGTACCTGAAAGTGGAAGACGACGAGCAAGTGCTGGCCCGCTACAAGCTGGTACGCCATGACTTTACGCAAACCATCCTCGACAGCGGTTCGCACCACAGCACGCGGCCCTTGATCCCGAACCAGCTGGCCGAAGGCGTGGACCTGTACGCGCCGCAGCCGTTGGTGACGTGGGAAAGCCTGGGCTTGCACACCTGCCATTCGCTGGATGAACTGGCAACCTTCTCAAGGAGTACAAGATGAACTGGAAGCAGTTACAACAACTGGTGCCGCAAGCGGGCCAGTCGCCCGATTTCAATGCCTGCCTGGCCGCCTTCCCGCAGCTGGAACTGGCGAAAACGACGCCGCAAAACCCCGTGTATCACGCGGAAGGCGATGTGTGGACGCATACGATGATGGTGGTGGAATCCCTGCTGGCCATGCCCGATTACCAGCAAGCGACGCGGGCGGAACAGGAAATCGTGTTCCTCGCCGCCTTGCTGCACGACGTGGCCAAGTGCAGCACCACGGTGATCG
Source organism: Janthinobacterium lividum (assembly GCF_034424625.1). Lineage (NCBI taxonomy): Bacteria > Pseudomonadati > Pseudomonadota > Betaproteobacteria > Burkholderiales > Oxalobacteraceae > Janthinobacterium > Janthinobacterium lividum. Next base: position 2,254,340 of record NZ_CP139976.1, read on the forward strand.
ACCCGGTGACGGGCGCCATCGGCCAGCCCGGCCACTCGCGCAAAGGCGCCCTCGATGCGCGCATCGCCTTGTGGGATTGCGACGTGCCGTTTGCCGCGCGCGAGGAAATCTGCCGCCTGATTAACGTCCATCAAGTGCCCTTCTTTGCACTGGAAACGTCGCGGCGCGGCGTCACGCCGGAATTTACCGTGCGCGAACTGTCGTGGCAGGTCGATATCCGCTTGCTGGCCATGCTGGCCGAAGCCGATATCCGTGGACGGATCTGTCCCGATCCGCAGCGCATACTCGACGCCATCGAGCTGTTCCGCGAACTGGCGCGCGAGGAGGGCTGCTACGGTCAGCGCAAGGCCTTTGTCGATGATCACACGCGCGTCAAATATTTTCGCGGCGCCGAGGCGCACCCCGATTATTCCCTGTTCCAGGAGCCGGGTTCGCACGTGATCGTGATGTCGGGCTTGCCTGCTTCGGGCAAGAATACGTGGGTGGAGAAGCACCATCCGCGCCTGCCCGTCGTGTCCTTCGACGATGCGCGGATGGCCTTGGGCTTGAAGCACGGCAAGAACGAAGGGCAGGTCGGCGACTATGCGGAAGAGCGGGCGCGCGAACTGCTGCGCAAGGGCGAACCGTTCGTGTGGAATGCCACGCATCTGTCAAAACTGATGCGCGAAAAGACGCTCAACCTGCTGTATAAATACCACGCGCAGGTGGAACTCGTGTACCTGGAGCAGCCACGCAAGGAGTTATTGCGGCGCAATGGCCAGCGCGACACATCGCTCAGTAACAAGAAGCTGCAGTCGATGCTGTGGAACTGGGAAATCCCCTTGCCGATGGAAGCGCATGCTGTGCGTTACTGCGTCGATTGAGGCGCCAGCAAAGGTGCGGCGCTTCATTTGGCCGGCTGTTTGATCGTTTCCGGGGAAATCAAAATAACAACATTTATTTTTAAAATTGCAACAAAGTGAGCATATTGCGACTTTTTCATTTATTACAATGAATTGCCTGGATAGCCGCATTGCCGGGCTGCGGCGCGAGGGGCTACCCTCGCGTTTCCCGTGTGAATCACTGCATGATCCACGTCCCCCTCATTGAATGAACAGGAGTCATCGATGCACAAATCTCTCATCGCACTGGCCGCAGCCGCCATGGTTGGCTTTGGCGCCATGTCTTCCGCCCAGGCGGCCACCCAGACCATCACCTTCAGCGCCGACCGCGCGCTGGGCGCCACCAACTGGGCCGACACCCTGGGATTGGGCAAGTTTGACAGCAACCTGGGTACCTTGACCTCGATCAAGTTCCACCTGGAAGGCGCCGTACAGGGTAGTGGCAAGGCGGAAAGTCTCGATGCCAGCGCCTCCGACGTGACCCTGAGCCTGGCGTCGCTGCTGACCTTGTACCGTCCCGACAATTCCACCTTGCTGGTGGCCAACCCACTGTTCACGCAGACGTTCGCCCTGAGCGCCTTCGATGGCAGCATCGACTTTGCCGGCACCTCGGGTGCCAATACAGGACCCCGGTCCAGCACGGGCGCCAACTCCTACACGAGCGGCAGTGCCAGCGACTTCGCCCTGTTTTCCTCGGCCGGCGGTGGCTTGATCCAGCTGGGACTGAACGCCGTCGGTTCCTCGACGGGCAGCGGTTCCGGTAATTTGCTGACCCAATTCCAGACGGCCGCTTCCGGCCGCGTGGCAGTGACGTATGAATACATCAGCGCCGTGCCGGAACCGGAAACGTATGTGATGCTGCTGACAGGCCTGGCGCTGGCCGGCGTGATGACGCGCCGCCGCAAGTCCATGGTGTGATCAGCGTTTCCCGCGTCCGGCGAGCAGCTGGGCGATTTCGCTGAACAGTTCATTGTTCAGCGAGGCGGGCAGGGTGGTGGCCAGGCTGCGGCTGTAGTAGGCGCCCAGGTCCAGGCCCAGGCCCAGCCCGCAAATCTCAATGGCGCCCTGCGCTTCGCGGCGCGCCACCACCTGTTTCAGATGTTGCGCCAGGTAAAACTCGTCGTTGGCCAGATTCGTGGCCGTATCCATCGGGCAACCGTCGGACACGACGAGCAGGATGCGCCGCCGTTCCGGGCGCGCCAGCATGCGGCTGCACGCCCAGTCCACGGCTTCGCCATCGACGCCTTCGCGGTACAGGTCCGCTTTCAGCAGGGCCGCGATGTCGGGGCGCGCGCGGCGCCAGCTCGTATCGCCATCCTTGAAGACCATATGCACGAGTTCATTCAGACGGCCCGGGTTGGCGGGCGAACGGGCGCGCATCCAGTCGCGCCTGACTCGTCCCCCGTTCCACGCGCCCGTCGTAAAGCCCAGCAACTCCGTGCTGATCCCGGTCTGGTCCAGCGCGCGCAGCAGAATGTCGAGCAGCACGGCCACGGATTCCGCATGCGTTTTCATGGAGCCGGAACAGTCGACGAGAAAGGTGACGAGGCAATCGGCCTGGGGCAGGAACTGTTCATTGCGGAACAGCCTGCGTTCGGACGGCGAGCTGATCAGCTGCGCCAGGCGCCGGCCATCGATAGTGCCCTCTTCCTCGCCGAACGACCAGCCGTCGCGCTCGGGTATGGCCAGCAGTTGCGTGAAACGCCGCGCCAGGCGGGCCGTGTTGATGCCCAGGCTGGCGATGCGCGCATCCATGCGTTCGCGGTATTCGAGCAGCAGGGCGCGGCGCACCAGCTCGCCCGCTTTTTCTTCGCGGTCGTACGCCGTGCTGTAAATCCGGTAGGCGCCATCGCCGTCGCTGAAGGCGCGGCTCTCGCCCAGCGGTGCGCTATCGGGAACGTTGTCATTCTCGCTGTCAAAATCGAGCAGCAGCTTGAAGGCCGCCTGCGCCTTGGCGTCGCCGGCCTCGTCCTGGCTGCCGTCGCGCGCCGTTTGCGCGTCTTGCAGCATGGCATCGACGGCGTGGGCGATGGCCAGAGAGTGGCGCGCAAAGGCCGCCTGGTCCATGCGGTGGCGGCGCAAGCCCGCCAGGTCGCCGCTCAATTGTGAAGAGATGGACCAGCGCGTCGCTTCGATGAAATCTTCCGTCTTTTCCAGCACGGGCCGCGCCGTCAGGCGCGACCAGCACATCTGGAATACCGTGTACAACAGCAAGCCCGAGGCGCCTTCGGCCAGGCCGGAATCGTAGAACGCGTGCGACCATGCAGTAAAACGGTGGCGCAGGTTGCCGATGACGCCAGCGTGGTGCTCGGGCGCAAGCGTTTCCACCCTTAACTGTTCCAGCAATTCGAACACGAGGCGCGCCACGGGCTCGGCAGGGCAGAGGGACTTGTGCAGGGCGGCGCCCGTGTGCAGCAGGCGCAGGGCCACGCTGTCTGCCGCACCGCGCAGCGAGGGCAAATCCTGCAGCGCGGCATCGGGCTGCAGATGGGCTGCGTGGATGGGCAGGGGGCGGTGGCCGTCGTGCAGGCGCCGGCCACGGTAGCGGATGGAGGCAACGCCGCTCAGCGCGCGGATTGCGCCCGCGCACAACTCGTCCGTTTCCTGCTGTTCGCGCGTGTAGGCGGCAGGCACGGTCGCTTCCGTACTCATGCCTGGCTCGCCAGCAATTCCTCATTGAAACAGCGCTGGTAATACTCGGCCACCATGGGCCGCTCGGCCTCGTCGCATTTGTTGAGGAAGGACAGGCGGAAGGCCAGGGCCGGGTCGCGGAAGATCTGGCAATTCTCGGCCCAGGTGATCACCGTGCGCGGCGACATCAGGCAGGCCAGGTCGCCCGCCGCATAACCGTGGCGCGTGAGGCTGGCGACGGCCACCATGGCGGCTGCCAGCTGGCGGCCCGCCTCGTCGTTCATGGCGGGAACACGGGCCAGTACGATTTCCGTTTCCTCCACCTGCGGCAGATAGTTCAGGGTGGCAACGATGTTCCAGCGGTCGATCTGCGCATGATTGAGCACTTGCGTGCCGTGGTACATGCCGTTCAGGTTGCCGAGTCCTACCGTGTTCGACGTGGCGAACAGGCGGAAGTGGGGATGCGGCGTGATGACCCGGTTCTGGTCGAGCAGGGTGAACTTGCCGTCGCGCTCGAGGATGCGCTGGATGACGAACATCACGTCTGGGCGGCCCGCGTCGTACTCGTCGAAGATCAGGGCCACGGGACGCTGCAGCGACCAGGGCACGATACCTTCCTGGAATTCGGTCACTTGCTGCTGTTCGCGCAGCACGATGGCGTCCTTGCCGACCAGGTCCAGGCGGCTGATGTGGCCGTCCAGGTTGACGCGCACGCAAGGCCAGTTCAGGCGCGCCGCCACCTGCTCGATATGCGTGGACTTGCCCGTGCCGTGCAAGCCCTGCACCATCACGCGGCGGTTGTGGGTGAAGCCGGCCAGAATCGCCAGGGTCACGTCCTGGTTGAAGCGGTAGGCGGGGTCGATGTCGGGCACGTGCGGATCGCGTTCCGTGAAGACGGGCACGCGCAGGTCGCTGTCGATATTGAACAGGCTGCGCACGGACTGCAAGGTTTGCGCCGCTGCGGCGGGGGGATGTTGGCGTGAATCTGGCACCTTGTTCTCCTGTGAAACCGCAGCATGGGCGCTACGGCGGTTATGAGTGACCGGCTTGCAATGCGTCGTCGTCACCGCCCGTCGTCGGCATGGTTTCCGATTCGATGGCGGCCAGGGCTTGCGCGGCGCGTTGCAATGCTGGCAAGAAATGTAAAGCCTTGTCGTGCGTTAAACGGATGATGGGCGCCTGGATGGCCACGGCCAGGTTCGAGCGGCCGTTCGGGTTCGGCACCAGCACGGCCACGCACAGCAGGCCGGGCAGGAATTCTTCGTCGTCCAGCGCATAGCCGTTGCGGCGCACCAATTCCAGTTCGCGCTCCAGCTTGACGGGGTCCGTTTCCGTCTTGTCCGTAAAGCGCGTCAATTCCATGTGGCCCAGCAGGCGGCGCCGCTGCACGGGCGTCATTTGCGCCAGAAACAGCTTGCCGCTGGACGAGCAGTGGGCCGGCACGCGCGAACCGGGATGCAGGTAGAAGCGCAGCGGGGCCGCCGTTTCCACGCGGTCCAGGTACACCACTTCGCTGCCGCTGAAGGCCGTCAGGTTGCAGCTTTCTCCCACTTCCTCGACCAGCTGGCGCAAGACCATGCGGCGGGCGCCATGGAAAGTGTTGTTAATCAGCAGGTTCGATGCGAGGCGGCGCAGGCGCACGCCCGTGCTGTAGTGGCGGCCATCGCTTTCGCGCTGCAACACGCCCACGCTTTCCAGCTGTTGCAGCATGCGGTGCAGGGTCGGCTTGGGCAAGCCCGTTTCTTCCACCAGCGCTTGCAGCGACAGCAACTGGTCTTTTTCGGCAATCACTTCCAGCAAGGCAAACAAACGCATCGTGGGCGTGTCGCCTTCCAGTTTTTCCGGCTCAAGTTTTGGGGATGAAATCATGTCCATGGTGGCCTCGGTTGGGTAGCTATGAGTGTTACTTCAGCTTATTTCATTTTCGAACTCAAATTGTACCGTTTCCTTGAAAATCTGTTTGACTTTTGATTGCTGAACGCTTAAATTGAATTGTATATCAAATTTCGGAACAAAATATACCGATTTTTAATAAATGAGTTGATAATTTCAACAGCTTCAATCACCACAGACCAGGAGACACCCATGAATGACATGACCGAGCAAAAAGCCGCCGCCGCAGCGGCCATCCCCACCGGACCGCAAAAGATGACGCCTTCCGAAGCGTTCGTGGAAACCCTGGCCGCCAATGGCGTGACCGACATGTTCGGCATCATGGGCTCGGCCTTCATGGACCCGATGGATATCTTTGCCCCGGCCGGCATCCGCCTGATCCCCGTCGTGCACGAGCAGGGCGCCGGCCACATGGCCGACGGCTATGCCCGCGTCTCGGGCCGCCATGGCGTGGTCATCGGCCAGAACGGCCCCGGCATCAGCAATTGCGTGACCGCCATTGCCGCCGCCTACTGGGCGCACACGCCGGTCGTGATCATTACCCCTGAGACGGGCACGATGAGCATGGGCCTAGGCGGCTTCCAGGAAGCGAACCAGCTGCCGATGTTCGAGGAATTCACCAAATACCAGGGCCACGTCACCAATCCGGCCCGCATGGCCGAATTCACGGGCCGCTGCTTTGACCGCGCCATGTCGGAAATGGGCCCGACCCAGCTGAACATCCCGCGCGACTATTTTTATGGTGAAATCAAGGCGGAAATCCCGAAACCGAACCGCCTGGACCGTGGCGCCGGCGGCGAACAAAGCCTGAACGATGCGGCGGAGCTCCTGGCCAAGGCCAAGTTCCCCGTGATCATCTCGGGCGGCGGCGTCGTCATGGGCGAAGCCATCGAAGAGTGCAAGGCCCTGGCCGAACGCCTCGGCGCACCCGTCGTCAACAGCTATCTGCATAACGACTCGTTTCCCGCCAGCCATCCGCTATGGTGCGGTCCGCTCGGCTACCAGGGTTCCAAGGCGGCGATGAAACTGATCGCCAAGGCCGACGTCGTCGTGGCCCTCGGTTCGCGCCTGGGACCGTTCGGCACCTTGCCGCAGCACGGCATGGATTACTGGCCGAAGAATGCCAAGATCATCCAGATCGATGCGGACAACAAGATGCTCGGTTTGGTCAAGAAAATTTCGGTGGGCATCTGCGGCGACGCCAAGGCGGCCGCCAAAGCGATTATTGCCCGCCTGGACGGCAAGACGCTCGATTGCGACGCGACGCGCGACGAGCGCTATGCCACCGTGCAAGCCGAGAAGGCCGCGTGGGAAGAGGAATTGACGAACTGGACGCACGAGAAGGATGCGTACAGCCTGGACATGATCGAAGAGCAGAAGAAAGAGCCGGGCAACTATCTGCACCCGCGCCAGGTCTTGCGCGAGCTGGAAAAAGCCATGCCGGAAGACGTGATGGTGTCGACCGACATCGGCAACATCAACTCGGTAGCCAATAGTTACTTGCGCTTTGAAAAGCCGCGCAGCTTCTTTGCGGCGATGAGCTTTGGCAACTGCGGCTATGCCTTCCCGACCATCATCGGCGCCAAGGTTGCCGCACCGCACCGTCCAGCCGTGTCGTATGCGGGCGACGGCGCCTGGGGCATGAGCCTGATGGAAACGATGACCTGCGTGCGCCACAACATTCCCGTCACGGCTGTGGTCTTCCACAACCGCCAGTGGGGCGCGGAAAAGAAAAACCAGGTCGATTTCTACAACCGCCGCTTCGTGGCAGGTGAGCTCGACAACCAGAACTTCGCGGAAATCGCGCGCGCCATGGGCGCCGAAGGCATCACGGTCGACAAGCTGGAAGACGTGGGCCCGGCCTTGAAGAAGGCGATCGACATGCAGATGAATGAAGGCAAGACGACCATCATCGAAATCATGTGCACGCGCGAGCTGGGCGACCCGTTCCGCCGCGATGCGCTGAGCAAACCTGTGCGTCACCTGGATAAATATAAAGACTACGTCTGATTTGCTGGTGTTGTTGGATTACGCCCTGGCGGGCTAATCCAACCTACGCAACCTACGCAATTGACGCGTGGTGCTGGCGTAGGTCGGATTAGCCGGGCGAAAGCCCGGCGTAATCCGACACAGCGCTGTGACCAAATTCTCACAGATTGTCACGAAAGCATCATAATTTCATTAAAGAATACAAGGCGTCCCGTTTTTTGAATTATTTGATTTGACAAGGCCATGCTTAAGGCTTAAATTCAATAAAAGACAAAAAACGGAACGTAGCGTATCAAAAACGATTTACGGAGACAACCATGAACCACCCTGTACCGCACACTGACGCCGTCACCACGGACTTCCTGCAAGCATTCGGCGATGCCTGGAACCGCCACGATATCGAGGCCCTGATGGCCGCCATGGCCGACGACTGCGAATTCCACGCCGTCGCCGGTCCTGAGCTTCTGGGCAAGAGCTTCATCGGCCGCGACGCCGTGCGCGCCGGCTTCGAGCTGGCCTGGCAAACCTTCCCCGACGCCGCCTGGCTCAACCCCGTGCATTTCGTCAGCGGCGAGCGCGGCGTGACGGAGTCGACCTTTGCGGGCACCAAGGCGGACGGCACGCGCATCGAAGCGCGCATGGTCGATATCTTCACCTTCCGCGATGGCAAGATCGCCGTCAAGAATGCTTTCCGCAAGGATCGCCCACCCGTCGTCACAGTCTGAGCCAGCACGTTCACCAGGAATGACCATGAACAAACCTGTCGACACCCCGCCTGGCGTAATGGGCAACAACAGTACCGCCGCCCGCACGCCCTACGATCCCGCCTTCGATCCGCTGGTGGCCCAGCGCCCTGGCCACGGCAATGCCTACGCGCCCACCTACTGGATCGGCACGGCCGGCGAGCCGCCCGCCGACGACGGCCCCATCACGCATGACATCGACGTTGACGTGGCCATCATCGGTTCCGGCTTCACGGGCTTGTCCTGCGCCATCTTTTTGGCCCAGGAACACGGCATCAAGGCCACCGTGCTGGAAGCGAACCGGGTCAGCTGGGGCTGCAGCACGCGCAACGGCGGCCAGGCGCAATGCACGACGGGCCGCCTGAAACGCTCGCAGTGGATAGACCGCTATGGGCTGGACACGGCCCTGAAACTGCACGCGGAAGTGTGCGATGCGATGGAAACGTTCAAGAAGATCACGGCCGACATCGATTGCGACCCGCAGCCGGGCGGCCACCTGTACATCGCCCACAAGGCGAAAGCCATGCCCGCGCTGGAAAAAGAAGCCAAGGTCATGCGCGAGATCTTCAAGTACGACGCCCGCATCCTCGACGCCGACACCGTCAAGCGCGAATTCGTCGACGACAAGGAAGCGGCCGGCGCGCTGCACGAGCCGGAAGGCATCGGCATCCATGCGGGCAAGCTGGCGTTCGGCTACCTGCGCAAGGCGCGCGCGCTGGGCGCCAAGGTGCATCCGTCCAGCCCCGTAATGGGCTGGGAAACGCGCAATGGCGTGCATTACCTGCAAACGCCGGGCGGCGTCGTGCGTGCCCGATCCGTGGCCGTGGCCACGGGCGGCTACACCTCGCCCCATCTGCATCCGCAAGTGAAGAACCGCTTGCTGCCGATTCTGTCGAACTCGCTCGTCACACGCCCGTTGACCCCGGCGGAAATCGAGGCGTGCAACTTCCGCACCCACCAGGTGATCACGGATACGCGCATCCTGCGCCACTACTACCGCCTGATGCCGGACAACCGCGTGCAGATCGGCAGCCGCAGCGCCATCACGGGTGCCGACGCGCCGGACGACAAATACAAACAGTTTTTGATCAACGATCTGCACCGCAAGTTCCCCGCGCTGACCGGCATCGGCATCGATTATTCGTGGTGGGGCTGGGTCGACGTCAGCCACGACATGATGCCGCGCATCGTGCAACCGGACCCGAAGCAATCGATCTTCTATTCGCTCGGCTACGGCGGCAACGGCGTCATGTACTCGGCGCAGGCGGGACGGCGCATGGCCGAGCGTATCGCCGGCAAGGCCAGCGACACGGGCTTGCCGATCTTCAATTCGAAACTGCCGTATCCCAACATGATGGAACTGGTCGAGTCGCAAGCGTTCGCCCCGTTCCGCCGCCTGGGCCAGCGCTTCCTGTACCGCTGGTATCACTTGAAGGATGAAGTGTTTTAAATAGCAGTAGCCGTACTAAGCCGCCGCATGCGTTGACATAGATCGACCAGCGGCGCCTCCCGCGAGGGATGAGATTGCCCGCACGTTCACACATAACAATATCTTGGAGTGAGACATGAACACAAATACGAGCAAAAACACGATTTTTTCAACGATGCGCCGCGCCGTCCTCGGCACCCTGGTACTGGGCGTTACCCTTGCCTCCAGCGCTACCGCCTTCGCGCAAAGCAAGGAAGTGACGATTGCCTACCAGGAAATCAACGGTCCCTTCCTGGTGGCCATCGCCAGCGGCGAAGTGGAAAAAACCACCGGCTATAAAATCAACTGGCGCAAGTTCGATTCGGGCGCCAAGGTGGCCACCGGCATGGCATCCGGCGACGTGCAGATCGGCGTCATCGGTTCCAGCCCACTGACGGCGGCCGTCAGCCGCGGCGTCGATCTGCAGCTGTTCTGGATCATCGACGACATCAATGAAGCCGAAGCGATGGTGGCCCGCAATGGCGCCGGCATCACCAAGCCGACGGATTTGCGCGGCAAGAAGATCGCCGTGCCTTTCGTGTCCACCACGCACTTCCACACCATGTTCGCGCTGGAAACGTGGGGCATCAAGCCGACGGAAGTGAAATTGCTGAACATGCAGCCGAACCAGATCGCTGCCGCCTGGGAGCGGGGCGACATCGACGCCGCCTTCGTGTGGGATCCGGCCTTGAGCAAACTCAAGCAAAACGGCAAGGTCCTCGTCACGTCCGGCGAACTGAGCAAGAAGGGCAAGGCCACGTTTGACGGCATGGCCGTCGAGCGCGCCTGGGGCGAAGCGAACGCGGACTTCATGGCCAAGTTCGTCAAGGTGATGGCCGCCGCCGACGCCGACTACCGCGCCAATCCCAAGGCGTGGACCATCGATTCGCCGCAAGTGAAAGCCAACGTCAAGCATTCGGGCGCGGCCGCCAAGGACGTGGCCGCTTCCGTGGCCCTGTACGCCTATCCCTCGCTGCAGGAGCAGGCGTCGCCCGCCTGGCTCGGTGGCGGCGCGAAGGGCGGCGTGGCGCAAGCCTTGCTGGCCACGGCGCAATTCCTGAAGGGCGAAGGCAAGATCGATACCCTGGCTACCGATTACGCCAAATATGTGACACCCAGGTATGCACAGGCCGCGGGCCTGCTGAAGTAAACGTTGTGCGATGGCGCGCCTGCGGGCGCGCTGACTGAACAGAATGCGTTGAACTGAAGTGACTACACCTATGCGGGGCACACGATGGAAAATCTCTACGTCAAGGATGTCAGCGTGATTTATCCGGGCAAGACGGCCGGTGAACGCGTACATGCCTTAAATAATATCAACCTGACCATCAATAGCGGCGACTTTGTCGTCGCGCTGGGCGCCTCGGGCTGCGGCAAGACAACCTTGCTGAGCCTGATGGCGGGCTTTATCGCCCCATCCAAGGGCGAGATCATGCTCGGCGACAATAAAGTGGAAGGGCCGGGTGCCGACCGTGGCGTCGTGTTCCAGAAACATGCCTTGCTGCCATGGCTGAACGTGATGGAAAACGTGGAATTCGGCCTCAAGCTGCAAGGCGTGGCCAAGGCCGTGCGGCGCGAACAGGCGGCCAAGAACCTGGCGCTGGTGGGCTTGAAGGATTTTCACGACAATATGATTTACCAATTGTCGGGCGGCATGCAGCAAAGGGTGGGCATCGCCCGCGCCCTGACCAGCAACCCCGCCATGCTGCTGATGGATGAACCGATGGCGGCGCTCGACGCGCTGACGCGCGAAACCATCCAGGAATTGCTGCTCGATATCTGGGCCAAGTCCAGCACCATGTTCTTCTTCATTACCCACAGCGTCGACGAGGCGCTGTTCCTGGCGAACCGGCTGATCGTCATGTCGCCCCGTCCGGGCCGCATCACGCACACGTATGAACTCGATTTCAACAAGCGCTTCCTCGAGTGCCGCGATGCGCGCGCCGTGAAATCGAGCCCGGACTTCATCAAGATGCGCGAAACAGTGCTCAACATCATTTATGGCGACGAACGCGCCGTCAATAAAGAGCTGGAGGTGTCCCATGCATAGCCCATCCGTCGTGGGATTTCCTCCCACCACCGCCAAGCGCGCCGGCTTTTTCTCGCGCCTGTTCGCTCCCCGTTGCGCCATGCCCGGCGAAGCGTTCGGCGCGCCGGGGCAGGGCAATTCCAGCCGCATCGCCACCGTCACCGTCATCGCCGTGCTGCTGCTGTGGTTTGGCGTGACGGCCAGCGGCATGGTCAAGCCGCTGTTCCTGCCGTCGCCGCAAGCCGTGTATGAAAAATTCATCATGGCGGCCACCACCGGTTTCGGCGGCGCCACCCTGTGGGAACACACCGTCGCCAGTCTGGTGCGTGTGTTCGGCGCCTTTGGCCTGGCTTGCCTGTTCGCCATTCCCATCGGCGTGATGATGGGCGTGAACCGCGTGGCGCGCGGCATCTTCGATCCCTTGATCGAGTTCTACCGTCCGCTGCCGCCGCTCGCCTACTTGCCACTGGTCATCATCTGGTTCGGCATCGGCGAGTTTTCGAAGGTCTACCTGATCTTCCTGGCCATCTTCGCGCCGATGGCGATCGCGGCACGCGCCGGCGTCAGCTCCGTGTCGCTGGAACAGATCCACGCGGCGTACTCGATGGGCGCCACGCGTTTCCAGGTCATCGTGCACGTGATCCTGCGGGCCGCGATTCCGGAAATCCTCACCGGCATGCGTATCGGCATCGGCGTGGGCTGGACCACCCTGGTGGCTGGCGAGATGGTGGCGGCCACGCGCGGTCTCGGTTACATGGTGCTGAGCGCCTCCGAGTTCCTGGCCAGCGATGTGGTGATCATGGGCATTATCGTGATCGGCTTCTTCGCTTTCCTGTTTGATTTGATGATGCGTTACCTCGAACGTACCCTCGTGCCATGGAAGGGCAAGGTGTAAGACGTTCCTGGGAGTGGCGTGCACGCCACAAGTGTTGCCGCCGCTCCCATTTTTTCAGCAGCAATAACTCAGCAATACCCCGTACTTACTCTCCAGCGCGCTTGCCCCTTGGACGCCGCGCCGGGCCGCTGCATTTCCAGATTGACTTATGGAATGCGGCCAACCAGACTGATTCACACGATGTATCGATGCTGCTTGACGGTGTTGCCTAAATAAAACAAAGCCGCGCGGCATGAACAAGCCGCAGCAGGCAGGGCGCACCGAGCTTCAGAGATTTTCAGGAGACAAAACATGATTAGCGAATCGCATAACAGTACCGGCTTGCAGCACTCGCTCAAGCAACGCCACATGAGCATGATCGCCATCGGCGGCGTGATCGGCGCCGGCCTCTTTGTCGGCAGCGGCGTCATTGCCAAGGCCGCCGGCCCGGCCGCCATCCTTTCCTTCCTGCTCACGGGCGGCCTCGTCGTCCTGATCATGCGCATGCTGGGCGAGCTAGCTTCATCCCTGCCCGTGGTCGGCTCCTTTTACGAATATGCGCGCCTGGCCTTCGACGACAAGCCGAAGGTTTCGAAATTCCTCGGCTTCATGAGCGGCTGGATGTACTGGTATTTCTGGGTCGTCGTCGTGGCCCTGGAAGCCATCGCCGGCGCCAAGCTGGTCAACTTCTGGCTGCCGGACGTACCGTCGTGGGCTATCAGCCTGGTGCTGCTCGTGTCGATGACCATCCTGAACCTGTTCTCGGTCAAGGCCTTCGGCGAATTCGAATTCTGGTTCGCCTCGATCAAGGTCGTCGCCATCATCGTCTTCCTGTTTGTCGGCGCCCTGTTCATCACGGGTAGCTTGCCCAACAGCATCCCGACCCTGGGTTTCTTGACCAGCAATGGCGGCTTCATGCCGCACGGCTGGGGGCCCGTGCTCAGTGGCGCCGTCGCCGCCACGGCCTTCTATTCGGGCGCCGAAATCGTCACCATCGCCGCCGCCGAAACGTCTGACCCGGCCAAGGCCATCGCCCGCGCCACCAATTCCGTCATCACGCGCGTGCTGATGTTCTATGTGGGGTCCATGTTTGTCGTCGTCTGCATCGTGCCCTGGGATTCGCCGGCCATCGCCACGCCATTCGTCAGCGCCCTGACCGTCATGAACATCCCGTACGCGGCCCATATCATGAACGCCATCATTTTGACGGCCGTGCTGTCGGCCTTGAATTCCAGCCTGTACGCTTCGTCGCGCATGATCTTTGCGCTGACGCGCCGCGGCGATGCGCCCACGGGCCTGGTCAAGCTGAGCAAGAACGGCGTGCCCATCCGCGCCATTTTGTTCAGCACCCTGTTCGCCTATTTCGCTATTGCCGTATCGTATGTATCGGCCGACCTGGTGTTCCCCTTCATCGTCAATTCCTACGGCATCCTGATCCTGTTCGTGTACCTGCTCATTGCGATATCTCAATTGCGTTTGCGCCGCCGCCTGGAGCGCGAATGCCCGGAACGCATCAAGGTGCGCATGTGGCTGTTCCCTTACCTGACGTATTTCACCATCATCGCCATGCTGGTGATCCTCGGTGCCATGAGCGTGTCGTCCGATACGGAGCAGCGCGTGTCGTTCTGGTTCGGTCTGTTGAGCGTGGTCATCATGAGCGTCATGTACTACATCAAGAAGCTCGTCAACGACGACCGCAACGGCGACAACGAAGCCAAAGTGGAGCTCAAACATGTCTGACACGACCTTGTTGCCCGCAGGCCGGCGCCGCTTCCTGCGTACGACGGCCACCCTCGGCGCCGCCGCAGTGGCGGGGCCGGCCTTGGCCGCCTCCGTTACCCTGCCATTTGAAAATGGCGAGCGCGAACTGGTGGCCTTTCCGCAAAAGCGCCCGCTGATCCTGCTGACCAGCCGTCCGCCCCAGCTGGAAACGCCGTTCAGCGTGTTCAATGAAGGCGCGATCACGCCCAACGATGCGTTTTTCGTGCGCTACCACTGGAGTGGCTTGCCTACCAGCATCGATGGCGACAGCTACCGGCTGCGCATAGCCGGCCTCGTCAAAACGCCGCTGGAATTGTCGCTGGCGGAACTGAAGCAGCTGGCCGAGCCGGTCGACGTGGTGGCCGTGACGCAATGCTCGGGCAACAGCCGGGGCTTCTTCGCTCCGCGCGCGAATGGCGGGCAGCTGGGCAATGGCGCCATGGGCAATGCCCGCTGGACGGGCATCCCCCTGAAGACCGTGCTGGAAAAGGCCGGTATCGCGGCGAATGCCGTGCAAGTAGCCTTCAATGGCCTGGAAGCGCCGCCCGTGGGCGACGGCCCGGACTTTCAAAAGGCCTTGTCCGTCGAGCACATCATGGCCGGCGACGTCATGCTGGCCTGGGCCATGAATGGCGAAGACATTCCTTTCCTCAACGGCTACCCGCTGCGCCTGATCGTGCCAGGCTATTACGGCACCTACTGGGTCAAGCACTTGAGCGACATCACGGTGCTGGACAAGCCATTCGACGGCTTCTGGATGAGCACGGGCTACCGTATCCCCGACAACGGCTCCGGCTTCATCGAGCCGGGCGCACCCGTGGGCAAGACGACGCCGATCAGCCGCCTCAACGTGCGCTCTTTCATCACCAGCGTGCAGGATGGCGCGCAAGTGAAGGCGGGGCGCGACCTGGCCCTGCGCGGCATCGCTTTTGATGGCGGCCAGGGCATCAGCGAGGTGACCGTGTCGCTTGACGGCGGCCAGACGTGGCAGGAAGCGAAGCTGGGCAAGGACCTGGGACGCTTTTCGTTCCGCGAGTGGACGATGGTCATGAAGGCGCCGCGCAAGGGCAGGCACGTGCTGATGGTGCGCGCCGTCAACCGCATCGGCCAGAGCCAGCCCATGAAAGCCCTGTGGAATCCCATGGGTTATATGCGCAACGTGGTGGAAACCACGCGCATCCAGGCAGTCTGAGGAGATTCACATGCGAATGAAAATATTGATTGCCGCGCTGGCACTGGCGGCGGGTGGTGCGTGCGCGCTGGAGATCCACTTGCCGCCGGAAACGGCGACGTACAAACCCAGCGAATTGCCCGGCTACCAGCTGGTGCAGCGCAACTGCATGACGTGCCACGCGGCCCAGTATGCGTCGAGCCAGCCGCCGGCCTCTCCGCGCGCCTATTGGGAAGCCACAGTCAAGAAGATGAAGAAGCCGTTTGGCGCGCAGTTCGACGACGCGGACATGCCGGCCATGGTCGATTACCTGGTGAAAACCTATGGCGTGGAGCGGGGCGCGGCAGCAACGGGCGCGACCGTCGCCAAACCCGTGGCAACCGCTGTCCCGGCCGCCAGCGGCAAGGATGTCAAAACCTTGCTGGCGGCGAATGGCTGCATGGCTTGCCACGCGCTCGACCAGAAGGTGGTCGGCCCCGGTTTTACCGAGGTGGCAGCCAGATACAAGGGCAAGGACGGTGTCGCTGCCGTGGCGGCCAACATCCGCAGTGGCGGCGCGGGCAAATGGGGCCCCGTGCCCATGCCGCCATTCAGCCAGCTGAGCGAAGCGGATGCGGCGAGCCTGGCGAAGTATGTGCTGAACAGATAAGTTCGTCCCGGACGCGCCGCAACCCTTAATACCACTTGCCGCCACCCATCCAGCGCGGTATTGCCCGCTGCCATCATGCAGCGGGCCTTTTTTTACTTGTCCCATTCGCCACCGCATCGCTTGCCAACGCAGCGATCGCCAGCACTGGTATTGTAAAAAACACCGTTATATAAAACCACTTGACTACCAATTTAGAGCGTCGCATTCTCTCTGCAGAAAGCCGACGCTTCGCTGTGCTTTCTTTACGTACAACATAAAAAGCTACTTCGATAGTTTTCGTATAACGTTCAGGAGACATTGTGAAGACACGGCAAATTAGCCGGCTGGCCTCGCCTTTGATGGCTGGCCTGCTGGGCAGCGCGCTGCTCGCTTGCGGCGGCAATTCCACCACCGAACCCCCATCGACCCTGCTGGCCGCCACGGCCGCCAGCGATCAGTGCGCGGCCTGGAGCGCCGCTGCCGTCTACACGGCGGGCCAGTGCGCTGTGTATGACGGCAAGGTCTACCGCGCCAAATGGTGGGTGCAGGGCACGGCGCCGAACAACGACCAGTGGGGACCGTGGAGTCTCGATACGGCCACGCCCACCCCGACGCCGACACCCACCCCCACCCCGACACCCACCCCGACGCCAACGCCAACGCCAACGCCCGGCATCCCCACCAAGGCCCAGGCCGAGGCCAACGAGGCGGCGCTGACGAACAACGATTTCTTCCGCAAGGTCAAGGCGTCGATCCGCACCCTGGGCAATACAGCCGTCGAGGCCGTGCAGCCCGGCCTGGCCAGCAATCCGCTCAACGTCAAGCGAGTCGAGCGCCTGCTGCCGGCGGCAAAGTGGGATTACTATTTTGCCGCGCGCGACACCAGTTATACCTATCAGCGTTTCCTGCAAGCCGTAGCCAAGTTCCCCGCCGTGTGCGACGACTACAGCGACGGGCGCAATGCGGACGCCATCTGCCGCCACAGCCTGGCCACCATGTTCGCCCATTTTGTGCAGGAAACGGGCGACCATAACGCCAGCAGTCCGCTGCCGCAATGGCGCCAGGGCTTGAAGTATTTGCGCGAGCTGGGCTGCGACGAGACGGGCGCCGGCTGCGGCTACAACGTCGAGTGCGCCGATCCCGTCTTCAACAAGGTCTGGACCTGCGGCAAGAATGCCGATGGCAGCTTCAAGAAGTATTTCGGCCGCGGCGCCAAGCAGCTGTCGTACAACTACAATTACGGCCCATTTTCGCAAGCCATGCATGACGGCGACCAGTCCGTGCTGCTGAAGAACCCGGACCTGGTGGCCTCGACCTGGCTGAACCTGGCCTCGGCCACGTTTTTCTTTGTCTATCCGCAACCGCCGAAGCCGTCGATGCTGCATGTGCTCGACGGCACTTGGGTGCCGAACGCGGCCGATACGACGGCTGGCGCGGGCAATAATTTCGCCACCACCATCATGATCATCAACGCCGAATGCGGGCAGGGCACGGAAAAGCAGGCCGCGCAAAACCGCATCGATTACTACAAGCAATTTGCCGCCGACATGGGCTGGGATTATTCCGGCGAACAATTGTCTTGCGCCAACATGCAACGCTTCACCCCGGCCAGTTCCGCTTCCTACAACATCTATTGGGAAAAGAACTGGAGCGCCGGTGGCGACAACCAATGCCAGCTGGTCAGCTATCAAACCCCGTACAGCGCCTTGCAGGCCGGGAACTACGTGAAATGCGTGGAAGCCAACTGGAATGTGAAGTTGCAGTAGCAGTAAATGCAGGAATAGCCGGCCAGGGATAACAGTTGACAAGAGCCCCTTCAGGGGCCTGCAACAGCTCACAACGTACAACCTGTACAACCATAACGGAGACCAATACAACATGAAATCGAATGCATTATTGATGGCCCTGCTCAGCGGCGTACTCGTCGCTTGCGGCGGCGGTGGCCAAGACGGTACGACCGCCACCCCGAACACCTTGCTCGCCGCCGTCGAAGCGTGCGCCGTCTGGGACGCCGCCACCGTCTACACGGGCGGCCAGTGCGTGCTCTACCAGGGCGTCACTTACAAGGCCAAGTGGTGGACGCAGGGCAATGTCCCCAGCGCCGCCGACCAGTGGGGCCCATGGGCCGTGACGGATACGCCGACACCGACACCGACCCCTACGCCAACCCCGACACCAACGCCAACGCCGACACCGACACCGACACCGACACCGACACCGACACCGACCCCGACCCCGACCCCGACCCCAACGCCAACCCCGACGCCCACGCCCACGGCTTGCCGCCCGGACGGCTTGATCTCGGCCGTGCCGAATGTGCCGTATTGCAAGGTGTATGACGCGAATGGCCGCGAAGTGCTGAGCAATGGCTTGAACCGGCGCATCGTCGGCTACTTCGCCAGCTGGCGCACCGGTGTCGATGGCAGCCCCACCTACCTGGTAAACAATCTGCCGTGGGACAAGATCACCCACCTGAACTATGCGTTCGCTTCCGTCGATCCGGCAACCTCGAAAATCGCCATCGGCAGCGGCGCGGCCAATCCGGACACGGGCCTCACATGGCCGAACGTGCCAGCCGCCGCCATGGACCCATCCTTGCCGTACAAGGGGCACTTCAACTTGCTGTCGCAATACAAGAAGAAGTATCCGGGCGTGAAACTGATGATTTCCGTGGGCGGCTGGGCCGGCAGCGGCGGCTTCTACACGGCCACGACGAATGCGGACGGCAGCATCAACACGGCCGGCATCAACACCCTGGCCGATTCCATGGTGGCCTTCGTGCGCCAGTACAACTTCTTCGATGGCGTCGATGTCGATTACGAACATCCGACCACCAATAATGAAGCGGGCAATCCGAACGACTTCGCCGTCTCGAAGCCGCGCCTGGCGGGCCTGATGACGAGCTACAACATGCTGCTGAAAGTGCTGCGCCAGAAGCTCGACGAGGCGGCCGTGCAGGACAATAAATACTATCTGCTCACCATCGCCGGCTCCGCCTCGGGCTGGGTCTTGCGCGGGGAGGAAAACATGTCGGGATTGAAATATCTCGATTACGCCAGCCTGATGAGCTACGACTTGCACGGCGCGTGGAACCAGTATGTGGGGCCGAACGCGGCGCTGTTTGACGATGGCAACGATGGTGAATTGCGTGCCGGTAACGCCTACCAGTTCCAGAACATCGGCTACCTGAACACGGACTGGGCCTACCGCTACTACCGCGGTGCCATGCAGGCGGGGCGCATCAATATCGGCGTGCCGTTCTACACGCGGGGCTGGAAGGATGTGACGGGTGGCACGAATGGCTTGTGGGGCACGACGCCACTGATCAGTTCCACGGTCACCTGCGCCGGCACCAAGACGTGCGGCACGGGCGCCACCGGCATCGACAACGTCTGGTACGACCTGGACTCGCAGGGTAAACCCACGCCAGGCGGCGGCAACCCGATCTGGCATGCGTTGAACTTGCAGAACGGTATCGTGCCGAGCTACCTGGACGCCTATAAAGTCACGGACAAGGCCCTGGTGGGCACCTATGTGCCGCATTACAGCAGCACCATGGTGGCGCCGTGGCTGTGGAATGCGACCAAGAAAGTGTTCATTTCCACGGAAACCACGCAGTCGATCGCGGCCAAGGCCCAGTACATCGTCAACAACAATATCGGCGGCGTGATGATCTGGGAAATGGCGGGCGACTATGCCTGGGATGCCACGCGCAACGGCGGCAAGGGCGAGTATTTCATGGGCACCACCCTGACGGACGTGCTGTACCAGGCCTTCCGCACGGCTGGCGTGTATGGCAACAAGCGCGCCGAAATCGCCATGCCGGGCACGGCGGCCAACGTCAGCATCACTTTGGGCGGCTGGAAGCTGGGCGACAACAACTTTCCCATCAACCCGGTGATGACGGTGAAGAATAATACGGCGTCGACCCTGCCAGGCGGCACTGTGGTGGAGTTCGACTATCCCGTCTCGGCACCATCGGACATGAGCGACCAGTCAGGCTTTGGTTTGACGGTGATCAATGCCGGCTACACGGGGCCGAACAATATCGGCGGCTTCACGAAGAACTACAACCGGGCCCGCTTCGCGATTCCCGCCTGGCAATCGCTGGCGCCGGGCGGCTCCGTGGCGCTGACCTTGAATTACCGTTTGCCGATCTCGGGACCGGCCAACTACACCGTCACCGTGGGCGGCACCAAGTATGCGCTGACGCAGGAGTATCCGGAATTGCCGGTAGCCTTGCCATAAGTTGAATCCGGTAGTGTAAACAGCGAAGGGCGGAACCGTGGTTCCGCCCTTTTTAGTTTCTGGCGTTAGCTAAGCTGGCTTAAAACCAGGTTTCTACCTGGAAACCGTAAGAAGTCCCGCTGGTATTGTTGTTGTAGATCGGGCCGCCGTTGTTCGACGCATTGACCGAGGCGGTGGCCGCATCGTTCCATTTGCCGTACGTCACGAAAGCGCGCAGTTCAGGACGCGACCACAGGCCAGGACCGGCCGAGATCGTCGGCGCGATGGTCAGCTTGGTCAAGCGCTTGGCTGGCTGGCCGCCCGACTGCGTCACGCGGTCCGTGCCCAGTTCGCCCACCAGCTTGAAGTTGTCGGTGAATGCGTACACAGGGCGCACGCCAACCGAGGTCCAGGTCGAGGAACCGGTGGCTTTCGACTCGTCTTTTTGCCACAGGGCGACGAATTCCATGCCAAAGTTCGGCAACGGCTGGATCGCCATGTCATTGAACACGCGCGTGCGTTTCACGTCCGAACCGAAACCGGTGTCGCCCGAAGCGCCGAACTGCGCGCCCTTGCCCGTGCCGGGACCGACGCCGTACTGCACGCCGAAGGTATTGCCGCCGCCGAAGACTTTGCCTTGACGGTGGAATGCCGACAGCTGCCAGCCATTGTGCTTCTGGCCATTCGCATCGTTGTCCTTGCCTTCACCGATGATGTAGGTCGCGGCCAGGTCCAGCGTGCCGTTTTCATTGACGGGAATTTCGCCGTAGATGAAGTTCTGGCGCACGGCAGACTTGGTGCTGACGACACCGGTCGGCGACACGGTGTTGATGTCGTTGTCCTTGAAGAAGGCATACGAGAACTTGCCCGGGCCCGCAGGAATACGGTCCAGACCGGCACCCGTGCCGTTCATGTTGATGTATTGCAGATCCAGCATGTGGATGTCAGGACGGTAGTAGAAGCGTTTACCGATCCAGGCCGTGCCGCCGTTCAGGAAATCGAGTCCCTGCGCTTCGACATAGGCCTTGACGATGCCCAGCTTGTTGTCGCCGAAATCCGAGTTTGGCGCGTAGGCGTTGACCCAGATGGTGGCCAGGTAGTTCACGCCGCCGGACTTGGCAACAGACTTGGTGTAGCCGAATTCCGTGTAGGCGTCGCACTCATTGCCCAGACGATATTTCATGGTATTGCCACCCAGGCCGAAGCAGCCTTGCGAACCGCCGTCGCCCGACGTATTGCTGCCGGCGCCAGCGCGCAGGTAGCCGTGGAAGCCTTCGGCGTCGCTTGGGTACATGGGGTCGGCCATGGCGGAAGCGCTGGCGATGGACAGGATCAGGGCAGGTAAAGTTTTCAATGCAGTACGGTTCATGCGGTCTCCAGAAGAATGTAA
Organism: Janthinobacterium lividum; assembly: GCF_034424625.1. Taxonomy (NCBI): domain Bacteria; kingdom Pseudomonadati; phylum Pseudomonadota; class Betaproteobacteria; order Burkholderiales; family Oxalobacteraceae; genus Janthinobacterium; species Janthinobacterium lividum. The sequence goes on from NZ_CP139976.1 coordinate 2,276,025, forward strand.
GTGGTAGCGGTGGCGCCCCTGAAGGCGACCACCGCACGCGGTCTAATGCCGAAAACCAAGTCTAGCAGCGCTTTTTTAACCACCCTGATACAAAACGTGCAAGTGCTGATACTTTCTTTCAGAGTGTTGTTTTTGCTACATATCGATACTCTTGCGCATAGCGGGCTTGCAAAAGAGTATCGAATTGCGGTTTTGGAGTATCAGAAAGTATCAAAGTCCGGTGCTACATTGTGGTCGTGGTGCCAAGTACCTGAGCATTGCCAACGACAAAAACACTGGAGACATACAATGAAACGTTACGCCATCGCCGCGCTGTTCGCCGGCTGCCTCAGCTCGTCCGCTTTTGCCGCCACCGACCTGGTCATCGCGACTGTCAACAACGGCCACATGATCGAAATGCAAAAGCTCAGCAAGTTCTTCGAGCAAGCCAATCCTGACATCAAGCTCAAATGGGTGACCCTGGAAGAGGGCGTCTTGCGCCAGCGCATGACCACCGATATCGCCACCAAGGGCGGCCAGTTCGACGTGATGACCATCGGCCTGTATGAAACGCCCATCTGGGGCAAGAAAAACTGGCTGATCCCCATCAAGCCGGACGCCAAATACGATATCGACGACTTGCTGCCGGCCATCCGCGAAGGGCTCTCCGGCGACGGCAAGCTGTATGCGTCGCCGTTCTATGGCGAAAGCTCGATGATCATGTACCGCAGCGACCTGGTCAAAAAGGCGGGCGTGACGATCGAGGACCGTCCGTCCTGGAACCAGTTGCGCGACGTGGCGGCCAAGTTGCACGATCCGGCCAACGGCGTGTACGGCATCTGCCTGCGCGGCAAGCCGGGCTGGGGCGACAACATGGCACTCATCACCACCATGGCCAATTCCTATGGCGGCCAGCTGTTCGACATGAAATGGAAGCCGCAATTTACCAGCAAGCCATGGAAGGACGCGGTCACCATGTATGTCGACCTGATGAAGAAATACGGCCCGCCGGGCGCGGCCGCCAACAGCTTCAATGAAAACCTGGCGCTGTTTAACCAGGGCAAATGCGGCATCTGGATCGATGCGACGATTGCCGCCTCCTTCATCACGGACCCCAAGCAAAGCAAGGTGGCCGACAAGGTGGCGTTTGCCCAGTCGCCTATCGGCGTGACGGAGCGGGGCGCGAACTGGCTGTGGATCTGGTCGCTCGCCATCCCCGCGAGTTCCAAGCACCCGAATGAAGCACAGCGCTTCATCAACTGGGCCACGTCGCCCGACTACGTGAAACTGGTAGCCAAGGAAACGAGCTGGGCCAACGTGCCGACCGGCACGCGCAAGTCGACCTATGCCAGCCCCGAGTTCCAGAAAGTGGCGAAATTTGCCGCCGCCGAAGGCAAGGCCCTGGCCACCACGCGCGCCGTGCAAAGCACCTTGCCGCCGTCGCCTTACGTGGGCGTGCAATTTGCCTCGATTCCCGAATTCCAGGTGATCGGCGTGGCAGCCGGCCAGCAGATGGCGGCAGCGCTGCTGGGCAAGGTGACGGTGGACCAGGCGCTGGAGTTGTCGCAGCAGACGGCGGAAAGAGAAATGCGTAAAGGCGGGTACTACAAATAAGACGTCTCCGGTCTTGCTGTGCCATTTGCTTTGTCAACAGGTGATGTGATCGGCCTTGCTGTTCAGCGGGCCGTCACTCCCTCACGTCCCAAGAGTATCCTATGAAACGCATTATCCCCCGGACTTTGCTGACGCCGGCCGTGGTCGCCGTCTCCGTCATTTCCGTGATCCCGTTATTGATCACCCTGTATTACTCGTTCGTGCGCTATTCCATGCTCGATCCGAGCGGCCATCCTTTCCATGGCCTGGCCAATTTCCACTTTTTCTTTACGGATGCCTCGTTCCTGCCGGCATTGCAGAACACGTTTACCCTGCTGTTTTCCGTCATGCTGGTCACGGTGGTGCTGGGCACGGCGCTGGGCTTGCTGATCAATGAAGCGTTCCCGGGACGCGCCATCGTGCGCGTGCTCCTGATTTCGCCTTTTCTCATCATGCCGGCCGTGAATGCCCTGATGTGGAAGAACATGCTGCTCAATCCGATCTACGGCCTGTTCGCGCAAATCAGCATTTTCTTTGGCGCCACGCCCGTCGACTGGCTGTCGGCCCATCCCCTGTTTTCCATCATCATGATGGTCTCGTGGCAATGGCTGCCGTTCGCCTGCCTGATCTTCATGACGGCCCTGCAGTCGATGGACCGCGAACAGCTGGAAGCGGCGCGCATGGATGGCGCCACCTATCTGCAGCAGCTGCGCTACCTCTACATTCCCCACCTGGGCCGCGCCGTCTCGGTGGTGCTGATGATCGAGATGATTTTTTTGCTTTCGATCTTTGCGGAAATCTTTACCACCACGGGCGGCGGTCCCGGCTTCGATACGACCACCATCACCTTCATGATTTACCAGCAGGCACTGCTGTCCTATGACGTGGGAGCGGCCTCGGCCGGTGCCCTGTTCGCCGTGCTCATCGCCAACATCGCCGCCTTCTTCCTGATGCGCGTCATCGGCAAGAATCTGTCGAAATAAGGAGACCTTGATGCATAGCAAACTCAATCTGTATGGCCGCACGGCCGCCGCCTGGCTGTTCGCGCTGCTGCTGTTCTTCCCCATCTTCTGGCTGGGCCTGATGGCCTTCAAGACGGAAGGACAAGCCATTTCCACGCCGCCGCTGCTGTTTTTCACGCCCACGCTCGACAGCTTCCGCGAAGTGCTGGCACGCGACAATTACTTCGGCTACGCGTGGAACTCGCTGTTTACCAGCGTGCTCTCGACGGCCATCGGCCTGTTGATCGCCATCCCGGCCGCCTATTCGATGGCCTTCTTTCCCACGGGCGGCACCATCGGCTTGCTGAAATTCATGCTCAGCTCGCGCTACATGCCCGGCGTGGGCGCCCTGATGCCGATCTATATCTGCTATCAGTACTTCGGCCTGCTCGACACGCGCATCGGCCTGACCATCATGTTCATGCTGATGAACCTGCCCATCATGATCTGGCTGCTGTACACGAGCATGAAGGAGCTGCCGCGCGAAATTCTGGAGGCGTCGCGCATGGATGGCGCCACCGTGTGGGACGAATTCCGCCACGTCGTGCTGCCCCTGTCCGTGGGCGGCATCGCTTCCACGGCGCTCGTGTGCATGGTGTGGTCGTGGAATGAGTCGTTCTGGTCGCTGAACCTGGGCGCCTCCAACGCGGGCACGCTGGCCTGGCTCATCGCCTCGTATTCCAGCCCGGAAGGCTTGTTCTGGGCGAAATTGTCGGCCGCTTCGCTGATGGCCATCGCGCCCATCATGGCGCTGGGCTGGTTCTGCCAAAAACAACTCGTGCAGGGTATGACCTTTGGCGCAGTCAAATAAACTACAGAATAGAGACACACATCATGGCTTATCTTCAACTGAGCAATATCGAAAAATTCTTTGGCGAGCACCGCGCCATCAAGGGCATCGACCTGGAGATCCGGCAGGGCGAATTCGTCGTCTTCGTGGGTCCGTCGGGTTGCGGAAAATCCACCTTGCTACGCCTGATCGCGGGCCTGGAACCGATCGACGGCGGCAAGCTGTCGCTCGACGGGCGCGACATCACGGCGCTGCCATCGTCCAAGCGCGACCTGGCGATGGTGTTCCAGTCGTATGCGCTGTATCCGCACATGACGGTGTTCCAGAACATGTCGTTCGCGCTGAAACTGGCCGGCGTCGATCCGGCCATCATCCGCGAAAAAGTCGACAAGGCGGCCGCCATCCTCGACCTTGGGCGTTACCTGGAACGCACGCCCAAAGAATTGTCTGGCGGGCAGCGCCAGAGGGTGGCCATCGGCCGCGCCATCGTGCGCGACCCGAAAGTGTTCCTGTTCGACGAACCGCTGTCGAACCTCGATGCGGCGCTGCGCGTGCAGACGCGCATCGAGATCGCCAAGCTGCACCGCGAACTGGGCGCCACCACGATTTACGTGACCCATGACCAGGTGGAGGCGATGACCCTGGCGGACCGCGTGGTGGTGCTGCGCGACGGCCAGATCGAGCAGCATGGCTCGCCATTGGAACTGTATGACCGTCCCGCCAACCGCTTTGTCGCGCAATTCATCGGCACGCCCAGCATGAACGTGGTGCCAGCCGATGCGGCGCCGCAGTTGCTGGCGCAGGCGGGCAGCGCGGCGCAGGCGGACGGCTTCGTCGGCATCCGCCCCGAACACGTGCACCTGGGCGCGGCGCAGCTGGGCAGCGTGCCCGTCACGGTCGATCTGGTGGAGTCCTTGGGCGTGGAAACCCTGACCTATGTGCGCTTGCCGAACAATGTGCAGGTGGTGTCGCGCGGGGCGGAGCGCAGCAGCCTGCAGCCGGGCCAGCAGACGCATTTGACGTTCGAGCCGGGCTTCGTCCATTATTTTGACCGCGCCGGCAAGACCTACGCGGCGGCGAAAGGAGCGCTGTAATGGACGCGATCGCATTGAACCAGGCGAACCTGGCCAAGCTGCCGGCGGACGCAGCCGTGCCCGCGTATGCGCGCGGCGCGCTCGTGCCCAGCATCGTGCATATCGGCGTGGGCGGCTTTTTCCGCGCCCACCAGGCCGTGTACCTCGATGATTTACTCGGACTGCAGGGCCAAGGCCAGCAGCACGCGCAGTGGGGCTATTGCGGCGTGGGCTTGCTGGCGCATGACGCGGCCATGCGCGACGCCATGCGGGCGCAGGATGGCTTGTACACGGTGGTCGAGCGCAGCGCCGCCGGCGACAGCGCGCGCATCATCGGCTGCATCGGCGAATACCTGTATGCGCCCGACGAGCCGCAAGCCGTACTGGAAAAGCTGGCCGACCCTGGCACGCGCATCGTCGCGCTGACCATCACCGAGGGGGGGTACTATGTGAACCAGGGCACGGGCGAATTCGACGCCGGTCATGCCGACATCGTGTATGAACTGGCGCACCCGCAGGCGCCGCGCTGCTCGTTCGGCTATCTGGCGGCGGCGCTGGCCGTGCGCCACCAGCGGGGCCTGGCGCCGTTTACCATCATGTCCTGCGATAACCTGCAAAACAATGGCGACGTGACGCGCAAGATGTTGCTGGCCTTTGTCTCCCTGCGCGACGGGGAGCTGGCGCGCTGGCTGGCCACGCATGGCAGCTTCCCCAACAGCATGGTCGACCGCATCACCCCGGCCACCACCGATGAGCACCGGGCGCTGGTGCGCGACAGCTTTGGCATCATCGACGCCTGGCCCGTCGTGTGCGAGCCGTTCCGCCAGTGGGTCATCGAAGACGACTTCCCGCAGGGGCGGCCGGCCTGGGAGCTGGTGGGCGCGCAGATGACGCACGACGTGCTGCCATATGAAAAGATGAAGCTGCGCCTCTTGAATGCCAGCCACCAGGCCCTGTGCTACATCGGTATGCAGTTCGGTTACACGTTTGCGCACGAAGCGATGAACGATCCTGGCATCCGCGTGCTCGTGCGCCAGATGATGGATGAGGAAGTGACGCCCTTGCTGGATGTAGTGGAAGGCATTGACCTAGAGCGGTACAAGGCCACCCTGATCGAGCGCTTTTCGAATCCGGCCGTGCGCGACCAGCTGGCGCGCATCGGCACGGAAGGTTCGGCGCGCATCCCGAAATTCGTGCTGCCATCCGTGCGCGAAGCACTGGCCCGTGACGGCGCCATCAAGCTGCTGGCGTTTACCGTGGCGTGCTGGTTCCGCTACCTGGAAGGCCACGACGAGCAGGGGCGCGAGATGCCCTTGAACGACCCGTATGCGGCGCGCCTGCGCGCACTGGCGCTGCAGGGCGGGGCGGACGCGAAGGCCTTGCTGTCGCTGCGCGAGTTGTTCGGCGAGTTGAGCGACACGCCAGCCTTTACGCAGGCGGTGGGGCAGTCGCTGGCCAGCCTGTATGGGCTGGGCGCGCGCGCGGCGCTGGAACAGATCGTCGCCTGACGGGGGAGGGCGCGCCATGCCACGCAAAGCCGATGCCTCGCTGCCGCAGATGGAGCTGGAACAGCAGCGCGACGCCACGCCAGGCTTCGAGCCGAAAGGCAGTTTTGGCTTCATCCGCTACCTGGAGCACGGCTTTCCGAATTCGCTGGTGCGCTGGCATTACCACGACGAGTATGAACTGCACCTGATCGTCGAAAGCAGCGGCAAGGTCTTTGTCGGCGACTACATCGGCCAGTTCACGCCCGGCCACCTGGTGCTGACGGGACCGCGCGTGCCGCACAACTGGGTCTCGCTCGACACGCCGCCGGAAGGTGTGGCCTTGCGCGACATGGTGGTCCAGTTTTCGCATGCGCCGCTGGCGTCGATGGCCACCGCCATTCCCGAATTGAAGGATATTTTTCCGCTGCTGCAGCGTGCCTTGCACGGCGTGGAATTTTTTGGCGTCAGCGAACAGTCGCTGCGGCGTTTCCAGCGCATCCGCGACAGCAATGGCCTGCCGCGCTTCATCGAGTTCCTGACCTTGCTGGGCGAACTGGCGCAGACCAGCGATTACCAGCTGCTGTCGACGGTGCCGATGCAGTCGAGCGACGACGACGTGGCGCTGGCGCGCATCAGTTCGGCCATCAACTTCATCGTGCACAATTACAGCAGCCAGTTTTCGCTGAAACAGCTGGCCGAGCAGGTGGACATGCCCGAGCGGACGTTTTCGCGTTTTTTTCGCAGCGCCACGGGCAACAGCTTCACGGACTTCGTCAACCGCCTGCGCATCAACAAGGCGTGCCAGCTGTTGATGGAGACGGAGCGCTATGTCAGCAACATCTGCTACGAGGCGGGATTCAATAACGTGGCCAATTTCAACCGGCGCTTCCTGGAATTGAAGGGCATGACGCCGAAGGAGTTTCGCCAGCAGGCGCTGGGCCGTTTTGGCGCCTGAGGCTTTTTGAGGTACATTGGATGGCACAGGCGGGGACAGCCTGGGAGAGACAAGCATGGAACACTTATGGCAGAAGGACAGCGAGCGCAAGGCGCCCGAGCTGGAACGGGAAAGCTACGATGGCATCATCAATTACCTTGAACACGGCTATCCCAGCTCGCGCGTGCGCTGGCACTGTCACGAGGAATATGAGCTGCACCTGATCGTCGCCACCAGCGGACGATTGTTCGTGGGCGACTATATCGGCGAATTCTCGCCTGGCCACCTGGTGCTGACGGGCCCGCGATTGCCGCACAACTGGATTTCCAACGTGATGCCCGAAGGCGGCGTGGCCTTGCGCGACATGATCGTGCAATTTGCCCATGCGCCGCTGGCCGGTGCCGCGCGTGTCATTCCCGAACTGCGCGAACTGTTGCCGCTGCTCGAGCGCTCCAGCTATGGCGTGGAGTTTTTCGACATGGGCCACGAGGCCGAGCAGCACCTGGCGCGTATCCGCGCCACGCATGGCGCCGAACGCTTCGCCGAATTCGTCCAGATGATGAGCAAGCTGGCGCGCACGGCCAATTACCGTTTGCTGTCGACCGCCTCCCTGCGCTCGTACGACGATGACGCCACCCTGGCCAAGGTCAACTCCGTCCTCAACTACATCACGGACAATTACCGCGAGCCGATTTCGGCGGAAATGCTGGCCGATCAGGTGGGCATGTCGCTGAGTAAGTTCTCGCGCTTCTTCCGCAAGGCGACGGGTAACAGCTTCACGGATTTCATCAGCCGCCTGCGCATCAACAAGGCGTGCCAGTTGCTGATGGATACGGATCACTATGTGTCGAACGTCTGTTACGACGTGGGTTTCCAGAACGTGGCCAATTTCAACCGCCGCTTCTTGCAGGTGAAGGGCGTCACGCCCAAGGAATTCCGGCGCCAGGCAGATGGCCGCTTTGGCGGCATCGGCGGGCCCGTGGCGGATATGCCACAGGCCTGAAGGCTGTCACGGGCTTGTCACTTTGACTGGTTATGCTCCACGGCTATCCCACCCACCTTAGCCGAGGAATGCATGAACACTGCTGTAACGTCGATCCCGAAACTGACCCTGTTGGCCATCGCCGCCGGCCTGACCCTGGCCGCTTGCGGCGGCAGCGACAATCCGCCGGCGGAGCCTTCCAAGCCCGTGGCGCAGACGGGCGTGTTCCTCGATGGCGCGGTGGAAGGACTCGATTACGTGGCGGGCAGCGCGGCCAAGGCCAGCACCAATGCCAAGGGAGAATTCATGTGCAACCCGGGCGATACGGTGGCCTTCAGCGTGGGCGGCCTGGCCCTGGGTTCGGCGCCATGCGGCGCCGTCGTCACGCCGCTGGCGCTGGCCGCCAGCACCAACGTGGCGGACGACAAGGTCGTCAACCGCCTGCTGGCGCTGCAATTGCTCGATGACGACAGCGATCCGTCGAACGGCATCAAGCTGACGGCCGAAGTAAAGGCGGCGCTGGCCGGCAAGACGCTGGACTTTGCCGCCGCCCCGGCCGTCTTTAACGCGGCCCTGGCCGCGCATCTGGCAGCGGTGGGCGGGAAATTCGCCGGCCGCACGGTCGATGCGGAGCGCCGCGCCCTCGTGCGCGAGCATTTCGAAGACACCCTGGCCTCGAAAGCGGGCGCGCCCGTCAACGAGGCGCTGACGCAAGCCAATCCGGTCGGCGAAGTGAAAGTCACCGTGACGCGCTACCAGATACAGGCGGCCGATAAGTTCTATGTGCCGTACGAAGGCGCCAACGCCAAGATCAAGGGCGAATTCCCGAACGGCTTCCTGCCGTCGTACGGCTCGGGCCTGGCTTACAAGGGCAAGAATGCGGCCGGCGACCTGGAATTCTATGGCTTGACGGACCGCGGCCCGAACGGCGACGGCCCGCTGGTACCCGATCCATCTGGCAAGGGCACCATCGGCAGCAAAATCTTCCCGTCGCCCAGCTTCACGCCTTCGTTCGGGGTACTCACGGTGGGCAAGAACGGTGCCGTGCTGGCGTCGAGCACGCCGATCAAGGTGTCCGCCACCGTCAACAGTTCGGGCTTGCCCGTGCCCGTGGGCGCGGTCGGCAATTCGGCCGAGATTCCCGTCATGGATGCGATGAAGTTCGATGCAAACGGCAAGGCTGTCTTCAATGCGGGCGGCCTCGATTCGGAAGCCATCGTCGTCGATGCGAAGCGCAATGTGCTATGGGTCTCGGACGAATACGGCCCCTTCATCATCAAGATCGATGCGGCCACCGGCATCATCCAGGCCAAGTACGAACCGGGCAAGGGCTTGCCAACCCTGTTCGCCAAGCGCCGCGCGAACCGCGGCATGGAGGGCATGACCTTAGATACGAGCAACGACAAGCTGTACGCCTTCCTGCAAAGCCCCCTGTCCGACGGCACGGCGCCATACACGGTGACGAAGAAGAATGAGCAGGTCGAGCGCTTCGCCCGCTTCACGCGCTGGATCGAATTCGACCCGGTGACGGGCACCAGCGGCAAGATGTTCGCCTATCCGCTGAATGCGGCCGACTACCAGGACGGCCGCACGGGCAACGCCAAGCTGGGCGACATGGTGGCGCTGGGCGGCGGCAAGTTCCTCGTCATCGAGCAGGGCGCCGCGCCGTCGGGCAAGGTGTTCAATAAACTGATGCTGGTCGAATTGAAGGGCGCCACCGATATCTCGGCCGCTGCCTTCAACGCGACGACCTCGGACCTGGAAAAAAGCAGCATGGGCGGCGCGGCCGTCAACGGCGCCGACTGGGCCGCCGTCACGCCGCTGAAGAAAACCCTGCTGCTGGACTTGAATGCCATCGGCTGGGCGGCGGAAAAGGCGGAAGGCCTGACCCTGATCGACGACTCCACCATCGCGCTGGCCAACGACAATGACTTCGGCCTGAAGACGAAGATCTTTGACGCGAACGGCGTGGAAGTGGCGGATGCCGACGTGACCAAGTGCACGGTCGATGCCAGCGGTACTATCGTCACCAGCGCCGCCGCCGGCTGCAATGCCGCCAACACCATCCGCGTGGCGCGTGGCGACGACCGCGAACGCCCAAGCCGCTTGTGGATCGTGAAGTTTGCCAAGGCGCTTAATAGCTATTGAGCGGGAGCGGTGGTGATGTCGGATTACGCGGCGCTGCACGCCGCTAATCCGACCTACGTGAACATGAAAAAAGCCGCGCGGTGCATCTCTGCACTGCGCGGCTTTTTTAACCCCTGAAGGAGAAGTACCGGGGTCGGACCCTGAGGGTCCGACCCCAGCCTTTGCGCTGCGGGTTACTTCTTTGTATACGTATTCAACCAGTCCAGCACCGTGTGATGCCACAGCAGCGAATTGGCCGGTTTCAGCACCCAGTGGTTCTCGTCCGGGAAGACCAGCAGCTTGCTCGGGATGCCCTGGCGCTGCAGTGCCGTGAAGGTGCCCAGGCCTTGCGCGGTGGGGATGCGGAAATCCAGGTCGCCCTGGACCACCAGCATCGGCGTCTTCCAGTTCTTCACGAAGTTGACGGGATTGAACTGTTCGTGCTTGGCTGGCGCATCGTAGTACGGGCCGCCGTTTTCCCATTCCGTGAACCACAGTTCTTCCGTTGCGTAAGCCATGCCGCGGTTGTCGAACACGCCGTCGTGGTTGACCAGGCATTTGAAGCCGTCCGGCCAGTTACCGGCGATCCAGTTCATCATGTAGCCGCCATACGACGCGCCCAGCGCGCAGCTGCGTTCGCGGTCCAGCCACGGGAATTTTTTGGTGGCCGCTTCCAGGCCCTTCTGCAAGTCGACCAGCGGCTTGCCGCCCCAGTCGCCGCTGATGGAGTCCGTGAACTTCTGGCCATAGCCGGTCGAACCGTGGAAGTCGATGAAGACGGTGGCGTAGCCGGCGCCCGCATACACTTGCGGATTCCAGCGGTAGCTCCAGCTGTTGCCAAAGCTGCCTTGCGGGCCGCCGTGGACGAGGAAAGCGACCGGATACTTTTCGCCGGCCTTGGCATTCCATGGCTTCATCACGTGGCCGTAGACGGTTTCGCCATTCGCGCCCGCGAACGAGAACTGCTCATATTCGCCGAAGCGCACGTCGGCCAGGGCTGCCGCGTTCTGCTTCGTCAGCTGGACCATCGGCGCGTTTTCCGACTTGGCGTCGAGCTTGCGCGTGTACAGCTGCGCGCCCGAGGCCAGGTTGGCTTGCGCCAGCACGATGGTATTGCCGCGCACGTCGAAGTCGCCCACGGCGCCCTTGCCCGTCAGCGCAGCGACCTTGCCGCTGGCTGCGTCGATGTGGAACAGGCGGTGCTGGCCCACGTCATCGGCGGCGACGAGGAAAGCCTTGCTGTCAGGCGTCCAGCGGAAGTCGGCCACGGAACGGTCCCAGTCGTCGGCCACGGTGCGCTTCTTGCCGGTGGCGACATCCATCAGCACCAGATGAAAACGGTCCGCTTCGAAGCCCGGCTTGGTCATGGCGACATAGGCCAGGGTGCGGCCATCGGGCGACCAGGTAGCTTTCGCATCCCAGGCCGGATTGTCGGCCGTGAGATTGCGCGGCGCCTGGCCGCCAGCGGCAGGAATCGTGTAGACGTCGAAGTTGGTTGACCACGATTCCGTGCGGCCGGCCACGCGCACGGAGAAGGCCACCGTCTTGCCGTCCGGGCTGAAATGGTATTCGCCATTGTCGCCGAACGGTTTCGATGGGGCGTCGCCGTCCAGGGTGCCGCTCAGGCTCACGGGCGTGGCGCTGACCTTACCGGTGGCGTCGATCGGCGCCGAGTACAGCGCATTGCGGCGGCCATCGGCCCAGGTATCCCAGTGGCGCACGAACATCTGGTCGTAGACCATGCCGGTCGCCTTGTTTTTCGCTTTTTCATCGAGGCGCTTCTTCGTGCAGGCGATGTCCGCGCAATCGAGGAAGACGCCCATGCTGAAGGCCAGGCGGTCGCCCTGCGGCGACAAGCGATAGGTGTCGACATCCAGCGCCAGGTCGGTGACCTTGGCCGCTTCGCCGCCGGTCAGGGGCAGCTGCCACACTTGCGAGGAGCCGGAGCGGCCGGACAGGAAGTAGATGGCGTCGCCGTTCGGCGACCATTGCGGGTCGCTGGCGCTGGCATCGCCGCGCGTGAGCTGGCGCGGCGCCGCGTTCGGCGCGCGCAGGTCGATCATCCACAGCTGCGTGTTGCCGCGGTTCTTGTCCAGGTTGGTGGTGCGCACTGTGTAGACGACGCGCGTGGCGTCCGGCGACAGCACGGGGCTGCCCACACGTTCCATGGCCACCATGTCTTCCACGGTGAAACCGCGCGGCGCGGCCAGCGCAGGGATGGCTGCGGTGGTGGCCATGGCGGCACTGAATGCTCCCAAGAGCAGCAGACGTAAACTCATTCAAACTCCCGATTCTTATGACGACGTTATCGATATGGTATTGACGTGGCGGGCTGTACCGCCGGCAGCCCGACATCATAGCAATAAAGACGCGCTTGCTGCGGGAGTTGACCGCCGGTTAGCCGGCCGGCAGTGCCAGTTGGTCGAGCGCTACATGGCCCAGGAAGCCGCCCTGGCTGGCGGCCGGCAAGCCCGCCTCGATGGCGTGGGCAAAGCGTATGCCGGAGTCTTGTTCCAGCGCGGCCAGCAGGCGCGCCACGTGCGGATAATCGGCCAGGCTGGCCAACTGCAGCGGTTCGGCCCAGCGCGCAGTAGCGGCCAGGTAAGCGTCGGCGATGGTCGGTGCCGTGTCCGAGGCCAGCCAGGCACGGCCAGCGAGCAGGCGCTCCAGGTGCGCCAGGCTTTTGTTGACCTTGTCGACGGCCATCTCGCGCCACACGGCTGCGCGCGCATCGTCCTGTGCCGCGCGCGATGCCTGGAAGGCCGGCATGAAGGCGGCGTGGAAGGTCGTGTGCAAAAAGGACAGCACGCTGTTCAGGCGATCGTATTGCGGCGTGCCTTGCGCAAAGCCCAGGCCTGTGTGCGGCGTGTGGGCGGCGATGTGCAGCAGAATCGCCATGCTTTCCAGCAGCGGCGCGCCCGCGTGCGTGAGCAGGGCCGGCGTCTGGCCCAGCGGATTGATGGCGAGAAAGGCCGGATGCTGCTTGCTGGCCGGGTCGCGCGCTTCCACGCGGGCCAGGCGATAGGGCAAGCCGCTCCATTCGAGGGCGGCGATGGCGGCAAACGAGCAGCCGAACGGCACGCTGTAGATCAGGGTGGTTTCCATGCTGGAGCTCCGGTGAGAGGAAAGAAGGGGAGTCTAATCGTGATGGTTACTATTTGGAAGAAGGCAGAATAATGTAGTATAGGTACATTTTTTATACCAGATGGGAAGCGAACCATGAAAGACAATGTCTCCGGCTGCGCCGTGGAAGAAGCCATGCGACTGCTGGGCGGGCGCTGGAGAGTGGTGCTGCTCAGCTATCTGATGGCGGGGCCGAAGCGCTTCAGCGAAATTCGCCGCGCCGTGCCGAATATCTCGCAGCGCATGCTGACCCTGGACTTGCGCGCGCTGGAAGAGGCGGGCTTGCTGACGCGCACGATCTACGCGGAAGTACCCGTGAAGGTCGAGTACCAACTGACGGACGAGGGGCTGCGCTTGCGCGAGCTGGTCGAGATGCTGCGAACCATTGGCTTGCGGCTGCGCGGACAGGCGGACGCGGGCGGGGCCTTTCTCGCACCCGATGCCGTGGATAATTCCCTATAGAAACAGCTGATTTGATGCAAAGTGCTAGACTGCCGGCCTTTGATCACTACTCTCGACACCCATGCGCCTGACTTCCTTCGCCCTGACCGCCGCCGCCCTGTTTGCCGCCTTGCCGGCCCAGGCGGCCACCATGCCGACGCTCGAACAAATCCACGCCGCCGTGCAGGCGGGCGTGGCCAAGACCCGGGCCAAAATGCAATCGACTGTGCCGGTACCGATCGCCGTCAAGGTCACCAGCTTGACCGGCTGCCAGGATTCGCAGGAAGTGCCGGGCGAAGTGGTGTGCCTGGTCGCCATGAGCGCCGGCATGCGCGATGCTTTCATGGTGCTGCCGCTGCGTAACGAGAACGGTAGCTGGGTGGGCGTCGAGCGCAAGGACGCCAAGTTCGCGGGACCGTCGCCGGCCGAGGCGCAAGCCATGATCCGAAGCTGGGCGAAGGAAGAAGTGGCGCGCAATCCGGAAGCGGCCAAGGATGTGCAGATGCAGGAAGCGCAGACGACCATGCAGGTCAAGGCCGTCAATGAGTGCGACGTCAAGCGCAAGACGGGCTATCTCGTATGCGATACGGAATTGAGCGTGCCGAGCCGTCCGGAAGGCATCAAGACGGAACTGACGTTCATGCTGGAAAATGGCAACTGGCGTTACGTGCCACGCTAAACGCCGCCCTGTTTGCCGCCGGGACAGTCACGCTGTTCCGGCATCGCTCCCGCCATTCCCCAGCGGCCACGCCGCCATCTGCAATCTTTGCAGATTCGCAAGGCAATTTCGCCAGTAAAAATTGCCCATTTAACTTAATAATTAAATATTAAAATTAATGTATCGGTGCAGACTGCCGCCGGCTTTCTGCCGTCCCGCATTTGCCCTTTCCCCCGTGCCTGCACGGGCTACAGCCAAGGATCCGACCATGCGACTCAATCTTCCCGTCAGTGATACCGAGATCAACCTGAGCGATACCGAGACCATCGTCTCGACTACCGACTTGCAAGGCAATATCACGTATGCGAACCCGTATTTCATCGCCGTCAGCGGCTACAGCGCGGAAGAATTGATCGGCGCGCCGCAAAACATCCTGCGCCATCCGGACATGCCGGTCGAAGCGTTCGCCGATTTCTGGGCCACCATCCGCTCGGGCCGCTCGTGGAGCGGCATGGTGAAAAACCGCTGCAAGAATGGCGATTACTACTGGGTGCTGGCGAACGTGACGCCGGTGGTGGAAGACGGCGTGGCCGTCGGCTACATGTCAGTGCGCACCAAGCCCACGCGCCAGCAGGTGGCGCAGGCATCCGCCCTGTACGCGCGCATCAAGGCGGGGCAGGCCGATGGCATCGTCATCAGCCAGGGCGCTGCCGTGCGGACTGGCTGGCTGGCGCGGCTGGCGAGCCTGCGCGACCTGCCGCTGGGCAAGCGCATCGGCTGGAATTTGGGCTTGCTGAGCCTGGTATTGCTGCTGCAGCTGGCGTGGAATGCGGGGGCGTTGCCGGCCGGTGCGGGCGGCTGGCTGACGGGCCTGTCCGTGGTGGCCCTGTGCGCGACCTTGTATTTCTGGCACAGCTTGCACCGTGCCGTGCTGCAACCCTTGCAGCGGGCGCGCCAGGCCTGCGACGTGATGGCGGGCGGTGACCTGACGGGCGAGCTCGACACCACACGGCGCGACGAGATGGGGCAGTTGCTGCGCTCGCTGCGCCAGTTGCGCGTGAACCTGCATTCCATCGTTGGCGACGTGCGCGGCAATTTCTTGCGCATCAGCATGGCCAGCCAGGAAATCGCCGCCGGCAATATGGACTTGTCGGGCCGCACGGAAGCGCAGGCGTCGGCCCTGCAGCAGACGGCGTCGAGCATGGAGCAGCTGGCGGCCACGGTGCAGCAAAACAGCGGCAACGCCGTGCAGGCCAGCGACATGGCGGGCAAGGTCCACGGCCTGGCAGGGCGCGGCGGCGAGATCGTCGGCCAGATGGTCAACATGATGGCGGACATCGACGCTTCATCGAAGAAGATCGGCGACATCACGGGCATCATCGAAGGCATCGCCTTCCAGACGAATATCCTGGCCCTGAACGCGGCCGTGGAAGCGGCGCGCGCGGGCGACCAGGGGCGCGGCTTTGCCGTGGTGGCGGGCGAAGTGCGCAGCCTGGCGCACCGCAGCGCGGCGGCGGCCACGGAAATCAAGCAATTGATCACGGCGTCGCTGGCGCAGGTGCAGGCGGGCGCGAAGCTGGCGCAGCAGGCGGGCGCCAGCAGCGCCGAAATGCTGGGTGCCGTGCAGGGCGTGCATGGCATCATGGAAGAGATCGCCTCGGCTTCGCGCGAGCAAAGCCACGGCATCGGCCAGGTCAACATGGCCGTCACGCAAATGGATGAAGTGACGCAGCAGAACGCGGCGCTGGTCGAGGAATCGGCGGCCGCCTCGGCCTCGCTGCAAGACCAGACCTTGCAGCTGGAGCAGGCGATGGCCCTGTTCAAGCTGGAGCGGCGGCGCGGCGGCCCGGCTACGCCCGTGCGGGCGCCGGAGCGCCGCGCCGCCACCGCGCTACAGCAGCCGCTCTGACAGGGCCTTGAAGGGAACCTTGGGGACGAGAAAGGCAAACGGCTTCGAGACGGGCGGCAACTGCCCCAGCAAGCCGCAGTCGGCGCGCAAGGCCGTCAGCGCTTGCACTTGATCCACATCAACGGGCAAGTCGATTTCGCCGAAGACCAGCTTGCCGTTGCGCGGCACGTGGGCAATGGCCGCATCCTGGCAAGCGAGGAAGGCGACGGCGTCGCGCCAGTTGCCGAACAGCGCTTGCCAGTCGGCATCGAGGGTATGCTCGCTCACGATGTCCGCCTGCACGTCCAGCGATGGCGCGCTGCCGGCGCCGCCTGCAATGCTGCAGCGGGCTTGCGTGGGCGTGACTTCCAGCGTCATGCCGTCGGCCAGGTGGGTCGGCAGGATGTCGCTGAACAGCCGCGTGCCCAGTGCATGCGGCAAGCTGTCCATGATGTTTTTCAAAAAGTACACGCAGGGCACGGCCGGCGCGCCCGGAGGCGTGTGGTCCAGGTACAGGCGCCAGTTGCTTTGCAGGGGCGATGGCAGCAGTTTGCGCAGCGGACCCGGCAGGGCCGGACCGAAATGCCCATGACGGTAGGTCAGCACGCTAAATGGCGTCTTGCCGTCGCGCTGCCACAAGGTCGCGCCGGCGGGCAGCAGTTGCTGCGCGGCAGCGGCGTCGACCAGCCAGCTCACGTAGACGACGTCGCGCACGTCGCTGTGCAGGGTCAGGAAGGGCAGGCGCGACATGACGGCCTGGCGCAGGTTGGCGAAACG
Organism: Janthinobacterium lividum; assembly: GCF_034424625.1. Taxonomy (NCBI): domain Bacteria; kingdom Pseudomonadati; phylum Pseudomonadota; class Betaproteobacteria; order Burkholderiales; family Oxalobacteraceae; genus Janthinobacterium; species Janthinobacterium lividum. The sequence goes on from NZ_CP139976.1 coordinate 2,292,878, forward strand.
CGTGGAATTGGCGAGCGCGGCAAACAGGCGCCCCGGCCAGCCCGCGCGCGGGTGTCGGTAAGTGTTGTCTTGCAAGGAAAAGCTTTCGGGTGGAATACGGAAAGGTTAATACGCTTACGCGGCAACGCCCGCCCACATCATCGCGAGCGGCAGCGATGTGTGGCCGAGACGCGCAGCTGTGCTGGAGCACAGCGAGCATCACAGGCCGCATAGCGCGCCGCGCAGCCGATGTGGGCGGGTGTCACCACTATTGCATGTGCCAGCCGTGGCTGACCACGATGGACTGGCCGCTCAAGGCGTTCGACGGGAAGGCGGCCAGGAAGACGGCAGTTTGCGCCACGTCCTGCGTCGTGGTGAATTCACCGTCGATGGTGTCTTTCAGCATCACTTTCTTGATCACGTCTTCTTCGCTGATGTTGAGCTGGGCCGCCTGTTCGGGGATTTGCTTGTCGACCAGCGGCGTGCGCACGAAGCCGGGGCAGATGACGTTGGCGCGGATGCCGTCTTTCGCACCTTCCTTGGCCACCACCTTGGCCAGGCCCAGCAAGCCGTGCTTGGCGGCCACGTAGGCGCTCTTGAATGGCGAGCCTTCGTGCGAGTGCACGGAACCCATGTAGATGATGGCGCCGCCGCGGCCGGCCTTGATCATTTCGCGCATGCAGGCGCGCGTGGTGAGGAAGGCGCCGTCCATGTGAATGGCCAGCATCTTTTTCCATTGCTCGAACGGGTAGTCGACGACGGGGCTGATGATCTGGATACCCGCATTGCTGATCAGGATATCGATGCCGCCGAAGTGGGCCGCCGCATCCGCCACACCCTTGTCGACCTGTTCTTCGCTGGAGACATCCATGGCGACGGCAAACGCCTGGCCGCCCGACTGCTTGATTTCCTCGGCCGTCTTGCTGGCCGCTTCCAGGGCCAGGTCGGCGATGACGACCTTGGCGCCTTGTTTCGCGTATTCGATGGCCATTTCCTTGCCGATACCACTGGCGGCGCCGGTAATCAGTGCGACTTTGTCTTTGAGTTGCATATTAATCCTTTGCATTGCGGGTTGGAGTGATCGTGGAAAACCTGACTGCGCCAGTATAGCGAGAAAACGGGCCGCGCATGCCCCGCGCACGCCTAAGGGACTTGCTGCTTGTCAATCCGCTTGTCAAGCATTTCCTGTAGCCGCCAGGCGCCGGGATTGGTACCCGCCCAGGTGCGAAACGCGTGATTGAACGCGCTTTGTTCCTGGTAGCCGAGCAGGAAGGCGATGTCGACCAGCGACAAATCCGGCTCGCGCAGATAGTCGCGCGCCAGGCCGTACCTGGCCTGGTCCAGCAGGGCCTGGAAGCTGGTGCCCGCGTCGGCCAGCTTGCGCTGCAAGGTGCGCGGCGTGACAGCCAGGGCGGCGGCAACGGTGGCCAGCCGTGCCGAACCCTGGCGCAAACCCGCCACGATGGCCGCGTGCACTTGCGCGTCGATGGCGCCGCCAGTGTCTGTTTCAGCTTCTCGCAGCGCCAGCAATTGTTCCGCATGCTGGCACAGCACGGGGTACAGGCTGACGTCGGCGTTCGGCACGGGCCAGTCCAGCAATTGCGCATCGAAGGTGGCCGTGTTGGCGGAGGCGTTGAAGGCGGGCAGGCTGCCCAGCACGCGTAGGTATTCGTCGCGGTGCGCCGCGTGGCGCAGCAGGTCGCCGCCGCCATCGTGGCTGAACGCCAGTTGGGCCGGCGGCAGCGGCATGCCCGCCAGCCAGTCGCCGCAGACGCGGATGCCGGCAAAGACGCTGTCGACCAGGTGCCGGCTGGCGCCCGGATAGTTGCTGGTCCAGCGGTAATGGGCGACGGCGCCATCGCGCTGCAGGGTCGAGCGGCCCAGGTCGTGCGCCAGTCGTTCATAGCGGGCCGTCTGTTCCAGCGCCTGGCCCACGTTGCTGCAACTGAGCAAAATCAAGCCATACGCGCTGTAGGTGCCCATGCGTACGCGCTGCCCCACGTGCAGGCCGAAATGCGCATCGCCCGCCAGCTGTGCGCCCGCATCGAGCAGGCGCACGTAGTCGCGCGCGGCGAGGCTGGGCGCGGATGCTTCCAGGCTGTGCGGCGCCACGCCGGCCGCCTGCGCCAGGCTGGCAGGCGCGATGCCGTGCGCGCCGGCCGCTTCGAGCAGCGGCTGCAGATAGGCGCCGGCGACCCGGCCGTCAGTACTTGTCATGATGGAACAATGCGATTGTCATGAAAAACCAATACCCTTGGCCTGTGGCGGCATATGCTGTTGAGAAGGCAAGGACAGTATAGCAAGCCGCCGTGGCGCGCAACTGGACCAATAAGAGGGGATGTCGATGCAACGCTGGAATGGCTGGGGAGACGAGAGCATCACGTATGCGCTGAGCGAGGATGCGCTGGCTTTCTTGCGCGCGCGCCTGGGGCCGGGCAGTGCCGTTGTCGACGCCACCTTCGACGATGCCTGTGCGCAAGTGCCCGCTTCGCGCCTGGCGCCGCATCCGCTGATCGACACCAAGCCTGCCACGCGCGTGCGCCATGCGCTCGGTCAAAGCCTGCCCGACTGGTTTAAATTACGCCATGGCCGCATCGGCGCCGTGCCCGATGGCGTGGCCTTTCCCGACAGCGCGCTGCAGGTGCGCCAGCTGCTCGCGTATGCGCGCCAGGCGTGCGTGGCCGTGATTCCCCACGGTGGCGGCACCAGCGTGGCCGGGCATTTGACGGTGGCGGCGGGGCCGCGTCCCGTGCTGGCGCTCAGCCTCGGGCGCCTGTGCGCGCTGGGCCACCTGGACCGCGAAGCGCAGCTGGCCACGTTCGGCGCGGGCGTGTACGGCCCCGACCTGGAAGCGCAGCTGCGCGCGCACGGCTACACCCTGGGCCACTACCCGCAGTCGTTCGAATATTCGACCCTGGGGGGCTGGATCGCCACGCGCTCGTCGGGCCAGCAATCCTTGCGCTATGGCCGCATCGAGCAGCTGTTCGCGGGCGGCGAAGTGGAAACGCCGGCAGGTACCCTGAGCATCCCCACGTTTCCCGCTTCGGCGGCCGGCATCGACCTGCGCGAAATGGTGCTCGGCTCCGAGGGCCGGCTGGGCATCGTGACGCAGGCGACGGTGCGCGTCTCGCCGCTGCCCCCTTATGAAGCATTCCACGCCGTGTTTTTCGCCGACTGGGGCCAGGCGCAGGAGGCCGTGCGGGCGCTGGCCCAGTCGCGCCTTCCGCTGTGCATGCTGCGCCTGTCGAATGCGCTGGAAACGCAAACCATGCTGACCCTGGCCGGGCATAAAAAACTGGTGGGGCTGCTGGAACGCTATTTGTCCCTGCGCGGCTGCGGCGAGGGAAAATGCATGCTGATGGTGGGCGTCAGCGGAGAAGAAAAACCGGCGCGCGCGGCCCTGCGCGGCGCCCTGGCGCTGGCGCGGCGGCACAAGGGCGTGCACGTGGGACGCCACATGGGCGACAAGTGGAAGCAGGGGCGCTTTCGCAACGTCTACTTGCGCAACGGCGCCTGGGAGCATGGCTATGTCATCGATACGGTGGAAACGGCCGTCGACTGGCCGCGCGTCACGGCGATGATGGCGGCGCTGGAGCAGGCGGGCGCCAATGCGCTGGCGGCGCATGGCGAGCAGGTGCACGCCTACACGCATTTGTCGCACGTGTATGCGCAGGGGGCCAGCGTCTACACCACGTATGTGTACCGGCTGGCGCCGACCTTTGAAGACAACATGGCGCGCTGGCGTACCTTGAAAGACGCGGCCAGCGCGGCCATCGTCGCCAACGGCGGCACCATCAGCCACCAGCATGGCGTGGGCACGGACCACGCGTCCTGGCTGGCGGCGGAAAAGGGAGAACTGGGCATCGCCGCCATGCGCGCGCTGCTGCGCCAGTTCGACCCGCAAGGCATGATGAACCCCGGCAAACTGCTGCCTGACGCCGGAGGCCCATCGTGAACAGGGGGGAGCTGCCTGGGATCCTGGCGCGCGAGTGGGATATCTTGATCGTCGGCGGTGGCATCACGGGCGCCGGCATCCTGCTGGAAGCGGCGCGGCGCGGCTTGAAGGCGTTGCTGGTGGAGCAGCGCGATTTCGCCTGGGGCACGTCGAGCCGCTCCTCGAAGCTGGTGCACGGCGGCTTGCGCTACCTGAAGCAGGGCCAGTTTGCGATGACACGCGAGTCGGTGCATGAGCGGCAAGCGTTGCTGACGGATGCGGCGGGGCTGGTCGAGCCGCAGGGTTTTGCCTTTGGCGACTACGCGGGCAGGAAGCCGGGGCGGCGCCAGTTCATGCTGGGCCTGGCCATCTATGACGTGATGGCGGGGCGGCGCGCGCGCCGCTATGTCGATGCGTCCGACTTTGCGATGCTGGCGCCGCACATCCGGCGCGACGGCCTGCAGGGCGGCATGCTGTACCAGGACGCCAAGACGGACGATGCGCGCCTGGTGCTGCGCGTGCTGCAGGAGGCGCGCCGCCATGGCGGCGTGGCCGTCAATTACCTGGGCGTGGCATCGCTGCTGCATGACGACGGCAAGGTCGCCGGCGCCACGTTGAACGATGCGCTCGATGGCACGGTATCCACCGTGCGCGCGCGTTTGGTGATCAGCGCCACGGGCGCCTGGGCCGACGCCTTGCGCGGCCAGGTGGGAGAAAAGCCGAAACTGCGGCCCCTGCGTGGCAGCCATCTGCTGCTGCCCGCGTGGCGTTTGCCGCTGGCGCAAGCCGTCAGTCTGATGCATCCGCACGATGGCCGTCCCGTGTTTGCGTATCCGTGGGAGGGCGTGACCCTGGTGGGCACCACCGATGTCGACCATGGCGCCGGCCTGGACCTGGAGCCGGCCATCACGCGCGGCGAACTCGCATATCTGCTGGCCGCATTGCAGTGGCAGTTCCCGCAGCTGGCGCTGGGCGAAGGCGACGTGCTGGCCACGTTTGCCGGCGTGCGTCCCGTGATCGGCAGCGGCCAGCTTGACCCGTCGAAGGAAGCGCGCGAACATGCGCTATGGCTGGAAAACGGCTTGCTGACGGTAGCGGGCGGCAAGCTGACGACGTTCCGCATGATCGCCCTCGACGCCTTGCGCCGCGCGGCCCCGCTGCTGCCGGGCTGGCAGGCGGATTTGCGCCCCTTGCCGATTTTTGACGCCACGCCATCCTTGTCGGGCAAGGCCCTGGCGCTCGATGGCGAACAGCGCGAACGCCTGCTGGGTCGTCATGGCGCGGCCGCGCAAGCCCTGTGCGATGCGGCGCAGGATGGCGAACTGGCGCCGATTCCCGGCACGCAGACCCTGTGGGCGCAGCTGCGCTGGGGCGCGCGCATGGAAGACGTGCAGCACCTGGACGACCTGCTGCTGCGGCGCACGCGCCTCGGTTTGCAGCTGGCTGGCGGCGCGCTTGCTATCATGCCGCGCCTGCGTGCCATCTGCCAGCATGAACTGGGCTGGGATGACGCGCGCTGGGAGGAAGAGCGGCAGCGTTACCTTGCCCTGTGGCGCCGCCATTACAGCGTGCCGCAAGGCGCATGAAGCAACGATAAAAACTATAAAAGAGGAGAACATCATCGAGACCACCCTGTTTGGCCAGCCCCTGGCACTGGGCGACGCCCGCATCACCTACGACAGCCTGTCTCCGCTGGACTTGCGCCTGCCCGTGGATGCCCTCGCCGACGACCTGGGCGAAGACCTGCTGCAAATCACGTGCGCGAATGGCGACATCGTCGATGTGGGCTGGTATCCGGCCTGGCATGCGCAGGGGCGCCTGCGCGTGGTGGCCGTGCGGGGACAGGACTGGGAAGTGCCCGTGTTCAGCGCGCAGCCTGACAAGGATCCGCAGGCGCTGCTGCAAGCGTTGCGCGCCGCGCTGGCCAGCGTGGCATAAGCCATGGCTTCCCTGGCGGACGATGGTCCGTATATCCTCTCCATCGACAATGGCACGCAAAGCGTGCGCGCGCTGCTGTTCGACCGGGACGGCAGGCTGGCGGCCAAGGCGCAAGTGTTTCTGGAAGCGTACTATTCCGACCACCCCGGCTGGGCCGAGCATGACGCCGACGGCTACTGGCAAGCCGTGTGCGAAGCATGCCAGCAACTGTGGCGCGGCACGGACATCAATCGATCCTTGGTGGCCGGCGTGGCCTTGACCACGCAGCGCGGCACGGTCGTCAATGTGGATGAGGAGGGGCAGCCCTTGCGGCCCGCCATCACCTGGCTGGACCAGCGCAGCACGCGCGACATCCCACAACTGGCGCCATGGTGGCGCGCCGCCTTCCGCGCCACGCGCCTCGATGGCACGATCGCTTACTTCCGCCGCGAGGCCGAGATCAACTGGATCAGCGCGCACCAGCCCGACATCTGGCGCCGCACGCACAAATTCCTGCTGTTGTCGGGCTTCTTGAACCATCGCCTCTGCGGGCGCTACGTTGATTCGACCGGCTCGCAAGTGGCGTACATCCCGTTCGACTACAAGCGCCATGCGTGGGCCGGGCGCTTCGACTGGAAATGGCAGGCGCTGGCGATCAAGCGCTCCATGCTGCCCGAGCTGGTGACGCCGGGCACGCGCATGGGCGGCATCACGGCATCCGCCGCCGTGGCGACGGGCATCCCGGAAGGCACGCCCCTGCTGGCGGCGGCCGCCGACAAGGCGTGCGAGGTGCTGGGCGCCGGCTGCGTCGAGCCCCACGTGGCGTGCCTGAGCTACGGCACCACGGCCACCATCAACACCACCAACCGCAAGTACGTGGAAGTGACGCGCTTCATTCCGCCGTACCCGGCCGCCATGCCGGGCGCCTACAGCACGGAAGTGCAGATCTTCCGCGGCTACTGGATGGTCAACTGGTTCAAGGAGCAGTTCGGCGACCGCGAGCGGGCGGCCGCCGCCGAAGACGGCACGGGCCTGTCCGCCGAAGCGCTGTTCGACCGCCTGGTCGACGCCGTGCCGCCCGGGTCCATGGGCCTGATGCTGCAGCCGTACTGGAGTCCCGGCATCAAGGTGCCGGGCCCGGAAGCGAAGGGCGCCATGATCGGCTTTGGCGACGTGCACACGCGCGCGCACATCTACCGCGCCATCCTCGAAGGCCTCGCGTATGCGCTGCGCGAAGGCAAGGAGCGCATCGAGCAGCGCAGCGGCATCGCCATCACGGAGCTGCGCATCGCGGGCGGCGGTTCGCAAAGCGACTCTGCCATGCAGCTGACGGCCGACATCTTCGGCTTGCCGGCCGCGCGCGCCCACGTGTATGAAAGTTCGGGCCTGGGCGCGGCCATCGCCGCCGCCGTGGGCCTGGGCTGGCATGCGGACTTTCCCGCTGCCGTGCAGGCGATGACGCGCAAGGGCAAGGTATTCCAGCCGCATCCCGAGCACCGCAAGATCTACGAACAGCTGTACCGGCGCGTGTACCGCAAGATGTATGCGCGGCTGCAGCCCCTGTACCGCGAGATCGCCGACATCACAGGCTATCCGGAATAACTACGCATTAAATCGTATTGCGAATCATTCGCATTTAATATATGATGTGTTCCGCATTTCACTAAGGCAACTTATTCCGGTGACTGCAATGCGCCGCCGGCCATGCGCCGGCGGCGTGTCCGCGCGGGCAGAGTTCGCCGCAACGCTTCCTTCAACGCCGCCGCTTGATCGTGCACCGCCTTCCTCTGCCCCAGCATTTTTTCATTCCAGAAGCATCAAGCAGTAAGCAAACCCAGGCAAGGATAGCGATGAAGAGCAGCAAAAATGGATTGACCCCGCTGGCCGCCGCGCTGGCGCTGGCATTGGGCGGCGCGCACGGCCATGCGTGGGCGGCGGCGATGGCCGACAAGGCAGACAAGGCTGACGCCGTGCAGATGCCCGCCATCAGCGTGTTTGGCGACGCCATCAGCGCCGGCACGGCCGGCCGTTCGTACATCAACAGCGCCGATATCGAACGCCAGCAGGCCGACAATGTCGCGTCCTTGCTCGACACCTTGCCTGGCGTGGACCTGGCCGGCACGGCACGTCCCAGCGGCCAGAGTCTCAATATCTGGGGCTTCAATAAAGTCCAGGACGTGAAAGTCATCCTCGACGGCGTGCCCAAGGGCTTTGAAAAATACCGCCAGGGTTCCATCTTCATCGAGCCGGAACTGATCAAGCAGATCGAGGTGAACAAGGGCGCGCATACGAGCTTGTACGGCAATGGCGGCTTCGGCGGCGTCATCACGGTCGAGACCAAGGACGCGCAAGACTTGCTGGAAGGCGGCGAGAAAGTGGGCGCCATGGTGAAGTACTCGCGTCATTCGAACAATGCGGAAAACGACGCCACCGTGGCCGTCTACGGCCGCACGGAAGATGGCCGCTTCGATGCGATGGCCTTCACCACGCAGCGCAAGTCCGACGATTTGCGCAAACCCGATGGCAAGCCATTCCGCTTTTCCGCCATCGACGCGCCATCGAGCCTGGCCAAGCTGAATATCCGTTTGACGCCGGAACAGCTCCTGACCCTGACGGCGATGAAGAGCGGCAGCACGGGCTGGGGCCCGTTCGCCGCCATGGGCGAGGACGTGCCCACGCCGACCGAGGCGGAGATCCGGAAGTACGGACTGGAAGAAGCGTGGCAGCGCAAGGCCGTATACCGCGACCAGGACGACGATACGTATTCCGTGAAGTGGCAGTACGCGCCGCAGGGCAATCCATGGATCAAGCTGACGGCCAGCGCCGGCTATTCGCACACGGACCAGCATGACAAGCGCCTGCCGTCCGCTTCGCTGGGCTCCTACCTGGGATCCCTGGGCAACGAGAGCTGGGCCTCGTACGTGGACCGCATTGCGGAGGTGCGCAACGAAAGCGTGTTTGCGACGGGCGCCATTTCGCACGTGCTGCTAACGGGCCTGCAATGGCACAAGAACGTGCGCGACACCCTGATGTACTACCCGTCGTCGACGGCGCTGAAGGATCCCAGCTACAACTACGGCTACTTCCAGCCCTACTACATGCCGGCCGGGCGCCAGGAAACCACGGGCCTGTATCTGCAGGATGCGATGACGTATGGCGACCTGACGGTGACGGCGGCGCTGCGCCACGACCGGGTCGTTTCCGAGGGCGTGCCGAACAAGGCGTCGCGCTACAACAGCCCGCTGGCGGCGGCTGGCCACGACTTCAGCGAAAAGACGCACGAGGACTGGTCTCCCCGCCTGGGCCTGTTCTGGAAGGCGTCGGGCAGCGTGGCGCTGTTCGGCGACTTGAGCCGCACCTGGCGCGCGCCGACGATCGACGAGATGTATTCGAACGAATACTATGTGTCGTCCAGGCTCGGTTCATCGACACCGGGCACCAGCCGCGACCTGGCCGTCGAGCGGGTGACGGCCGTGCGCACGGGCGTCATGCTGCACCGGCAGAACGTATTCATGGAGCGCGACGACGTGCAGCTGCGCCTGACGGCGTACCGTAACAAGGTCAGCGACAATATCGGCCCGCGCCTGGGCATCCTGATCGAAGGCTATGTGCCGGGATCGGGCAAGGTGCCGCCAGCCCTGTCGTCCTACCGCAATCTGGCCGGTTTCCACACGCAGGGCGTGGAAGTCGAGTCCTACTACAACTCGCCGCGCCTGTTTGCCAGCGCTTCGTTGTCGAAGCAGCGCGGCACGCGCACCGGTTCCCAGCGCGACCCGTGGGGCCAGGACGAACCCGTGTCGACCATCGCGCCGGATAAATTGATGGCGGGCCTGGGCTGGCGCATGCCCGACCTCGGGGCCAGCATCGGCTGGCAGGGCCGCTTCGTGGCGAAGCAGGAGCGCGTCCTGCCGGTGGGGAATGTCTACCGCCTGCCGCCATCGAAAGGCTATGCGCTGCACACCCTGTTCGCTTCGTGGCATGGCAGGCAGGGAGTGTGGCGTGGCACGGAAGTACGCTTGACGGTCGATAATGTCTTCAACCGCAACTACATGCCGTACCTGAGTGAAGCCGTGACGGGCGTGGGGCGCAATGCGAAACTGAGCGTGTCGAGAAAGTTCTAACGTAAAACGAGCGCCTTGACCGTTTCCCAGGCCGTGCTGCCCGACTGCGTGGCGCGCACCTGGTTGCGCCCCTCTTCCTTGGCCACGTACAGGGCGCGGTCGGCGGCGACGAACAGCACCTTGCGGTCGTCCAGCTGGTGCGGGTGGATGGTCGCCACGCCGATGCTGACGGTGATCCATGGCGAGGTGCCAGATCGGGGGTGCGGCAATTGCAGTGCTTCGATGTGCGCGCGGATGGCTTCGGCCAGGTGCAGGGCGCTTTCGGCATCCGTGTCGGCGAACAGCAGGACGAATTCCTCGCCGCCGTAGCGGGCCGCCAGGTCGCCCGGGCGGGCGGCGTGCGAGGCGATGGCTTGCGCCACCTGCTGCAGGCAGCTGTCGCCGGCCGGGTGGCCCAGGCTGTCGTTGTACAGCTTGAAGTGGTCGACGTCGAGCACCACCAGCGACAGGGCGCCGCCGCCGCGCACGGCGCGCTGCCATTCCTTTTCCAGGAAGCTGTCGAAATGCCGGCGGTTGGCGATTTTTGTCAGCGGATCGAGGTAGGCGGCGCGCTGCAAGGCATCTTCCGACTGCTTGTGGTGCGTGATGTCGTGCAGCAGGCCGATATACAGGGGCTGGCGCAGATACATGGGCGTCAGGGTCAGGTCCATGCATAGTGTCTCGCCGTTACGGTGGCGGATCGCCACTTCGCGCGTGCCGTGGTTGTGCGCCTTCTCGGGATTGGCCGCGTACATGGCGAAGTAATCGAGGTATTCCTGCGTCACCAGGGGGCTGAGCAGTTCGCCGATGGAGCGTCCGGCCAGTTCGTTTTCGCGGTAGCCCAGGTACTGGTCGCAAGCCGGGTTGGTGTACTGGATGCGGCCATCGGCTTCGATGATCAGCAAGCCCTCGGCCATGTTGTTGACGATGGTGCGCAGGCGCTCGGCCTGTTCCTGCTGGTTTTCATTGTTGCTGCGGATTTGCAGCTGGGCGCGCACGCGCGCGCACACTTCGGCCATGCGCAGCGGCTTGCTGATGTAGTCGACGGCGCCGCAGTCGAAGCCGGCCACCACGTCTTCCGTTTCCGTCTTGGCGCTCATGAAGATGACGGGAATGCGCTGCGTCAGCGGATGCTGCTTGAGGCGGCGGCACGTTTCGATGCCGTCCATGTCCGGCATCAGTACGTCGAGCAGGATCAGGTCCGGGTGGGCGCGCTGGGCGATCGCCAGCGCCCGCTCGCCGGATGTGGCGACATAGGTTTGATAACCCTGTTCGCTCATCAGCTTGCGCAGCAGCTCAAGGTTGGCCGGCGCATCATCGACAATCAAAATGGCGGCGTTGCGCCTATGGGAATGCTCCACACTGCCTGGACTCATTGCTTCCGGCCTTCTCGATGTACTTTGCGATGCCAGCGTTTGCTGCACTTTAAGTGATGTTGACTGGGTTCAAATCGGATACAGCGGTCAAATCATACCGCTTTGCTAATTTTTTGGGTGGAAAAATCGATGGTGCACGAGGCGGTAAAATATTATTATTTTAATATTTTTATGAATAAATACACGCAGTTGCCATCGTGAAGGCGGTTTTTAGCGGAAAAGATGCGTGCCCCTTGGCGCCGGGGGCAGCAGTGACACGCCCCGCGGCAGCGGGGCGCGAAGAGGCGAGTTACATTTTTGCGGCGATCAGTTTGCCCAGGATGGCGATGCCTTCGCGGATGCGTTCCGGCGGCACCGTCACGAACGACAGGCGCAGGGTGTGCGTTTCCGGCGTGTTCGCGTAGAACGGCGCCCCCGGCACGAAGGCGACCTTGTTGGCGATGGCTTCATCGAGCAATGTCATCGCGTCGATGTGCTTCGGCAGGGTGACCCAGATGAACATGCCGCCTTCCGGTCTGGTCCACGTAACGCCGGCCGGGAAATGCTCTTCCAGCGCCGACAGCATGGCCTGGCACTGGTTGCCGTACAGGCTGCGGATGCTGGGGATATGCCGCTCCAGGAAGCCATCCTTGATCACTTCATGCACGACCATCTGCGTCAGCTGCGACGTGTGCAGGTCGGCCGCCTGCTTGGCCAGTTCCAGGCGGCGCACCAGCGGCATCGGCGCCACCACGTAGCCGAGGCGGATGCCCGGCGTGAGCACTTTCGAGAACGAGCCCATGTAGATGACGCCGTCCGGATTCATGTTGATCATCTTCGGATACGGCTCGCCGCTGTAGCTCAGGGCGCCGTACGGATCATCCTCGATCAGCGGCAGGCCGTGGCGGGCGCAGGTTTCCACCAGCTCCACGCGGCGCGCCACGGACAGGCTGCGGCCCGTCGGGTTCTGGAAGTTCGGCAGCGCGTACAGCAGGCGCGCGCCATCGGCGACAGGGTTGATCGACGACGGCACCAGGCCTTCGTCATCGGTGTCGACGGAAACGAATTCGGGACGGTAGACGGAAAACGCCTGCAGGGCGCCCAGGTAGCTGGGGGTTTCCACCAGAACCTTGCTGCCTTCGTCGATCAGGACCTTGCCCAGCAAGTCCAGCGCCTGCTGCGAGCCGGACGTCATCAGCACCTGTTCCGGCATGATGGTGCTGCCATTGCTGGAGAGCGAGTCGGCGATCCACTGGCGCAGCGGCAGGTAGCCGTCGGTCGGGCCGTATTGCAGGGCCACCTTGCCATTGTTCGACAGGACCTTGTCGAAGGCGGTCTTCATTTCTTCCACGGGGAAGGTGGCGGGCGAGGGCAGGCCGCCGGCAAACGAGATGATCTCGGGACGCTGCGTGATCTTCAGGATTTCGCGGATGAACGAGCTTTGCAGCTGTTCCGCGCGTTCGGCAAAGCGCCATTGGATCGGATTCGGATTTTCAATTTTCATACGAGTCTCACAGAAGATGCCGAGCTGCGCCGGCTGGATTTGTTGGCCCGCTTGTGGCGGTGCGTGCGCAAGCGGCGCCGGATAGGCGTCGCCATGGTGCTGCGGTATTGTACGGCTTGCACGCTGCTCTGCCCATCCGCACGCGCAACGGCGTTGCAAATGGGCGTCAAGGCACTTTACTTCAGCTTGCGTCCTATGCCTACGACGGCGATCACGGCGCCGGCAAACAGCAGGCTTTCACCCGTCAACGGCTCGTTCAGCAGCACGGCCGCGCCCACCAGGGTGAGGAAAGGCTGCAGCAGCTGCGTTTGTCCCACGCGCGCCACGCCGCCCAGCGCCATGCCCCGGTACCAGAAAAAGAAGCCGATAAACATGGAAAACACGGAAATGTAGGCAAAGCCCAGCCAGGCCGCGCCGCTGGCCTGCGCCATCAGCGCGCGCTGCGGCCAGGCGTTCCACAGTACCACGGGCAAGACAAAAGGCACGGCCAGCAGCAGGGCCCAGGAAATCACATGCTGGCCCGGCATCGCTTGCGCCAGGCGCCCCCCTTCGGCATAGCCGAGTGCAGCCAGCAGGACGGCGGCAAAGATCAGCCAGTCCGCCAGGTGGAAGCTGCCGCCGCCCTGGCGCAGCGCGAAGGCCACCACCAGCGCCGTGCCGAGCAGGGCCATCAGCCAGAAACCCGGCGATGGGCGTTCCTTGCCGCGCAGCACGGCAAACACGGCGGTGGCCAGCGGCAGGATGCCCACCAGCACGGCGCCGTGCGAGGCGGGCAGGCTGCGCATGGCGATCGACGTCAGCCAGGGAAAACCCAGCACGCAGCCCAGCGACACGAGCGCCAGCGGCAGCCACTGTTCGCGGCGCGGCATAGGCGCGCGCTGCTGCCATAGCCACAGGCCGGCCAGGGCGGCGGCCACCAGGGCGCGGCCCAGGGCGACAAAAGTGGGGTCGAGTTCGGCCACGGCCAGCCGCGTAAAGGGCAGGGTCAGGCTGAAGAGGGCGACGGCGATCAAGCCCAGCAACAGGCCTGTGCGGTCGGCGCCGAGGCGCGGGAGGGAACTGGGGGAGGTGGTGGAGTGCGATGGCATGGCTGTCCTGGTGCGGGTGGCGTGGAATAAAGACGGGCAGATGTGGATGAATGCGCCCGGTACTGCTATCCTAGGGCTCAATAGCAATACAGTACAAATACACTTTCACGCATAATTTCACATACTGTCATGGTCATATGAGCAATACACTTCCCTTGTTGTCGCGCGCCTCGGGCGAAACCCTGATCGACCAGATCACGCGCTCGCTGGCGGCGCGCATCGACGACAAGCTGCTGCGTGGTGGTGCGCGCATGCCCTCGATCCGCCAGTGCGCCGCCAGCCTGGATGTGTCGTGCGCCACGGTGGTGGCCTGCTACGACAAGCTGGTGGCGCGCGGTTACCTGGAATCGCGGCGCGGCGCCGGCTTTTTCGTGCGCGAGCGCTCGCCCCTGAATACGCCGGCGCCGCCCGCTGGCGCGCAGGACGCGGTGGCGCAGCCGATGGACGTGGTCTGGCTGATCCGTAACATGTTCCGCCAGACGCCGGCCATTCCCGCGCCCGGCACCGGCATGCTGCCCGCCGATTGGCTCGATGGCGACCTGGTGGCGCGCGCCTTGCGCGATGTCAGCCGCCAGCCCGGCAGTTTGCTGCTGGGCTACGGCACGCCGCAGGGTTTCCTGCCGCTGCGCCAGCAGTTGCAACTGAAACTGGCGGGACTGGAAATCGCCTGTCCGCCCGAGCAGATCGTCACCACGGTGGGCGTGATGCAGGCGCTGGACCTGGTGGCGCGCGAGTTCGCCCGCCCCGGCGACACCATTTTCGTCGACGATCCCGCGTACTGGCTGATGTTCGGCGCCTTTGCCGCCATGGGCATGAACGTCATCGGCATCCCGCGCCTGGGTGACGGCCCCGATATCGCCGTGCTGGCCGAGCTGGCGGCGCTGCACCGCCCCAAGCTGTACGTGATCAACTCGGTGCTGCACAACCCCAGTTCGACCTCGCTGTCGGCGGCCAAGGCGTTCCAGGTGCTGCGCCTGGCCGAACAGCACGATTTCCTTCTCGTCGAGGATGACATCTATTGCGACATGCACCCGGGAGGCGCGGTGCAGCCGGCCACGCGCCTGGCCGCGCTGGACCAGCTGCGCCGCGTGATTTACCTGGGCGGCTTTTCCAAGAGCCTGTCGGCCAACCTGCGCGTGGGCTTCATCGCCACCTCAATGGAATGGGCGCAGCGCCTGGCCGACCGCAAGATGCTGGCAACGCTCACCACCAGCGACATCGGCGAACGCGTGGTGTACAAGATCCTTTCGCAGGGGCTGTACCGCAAGCATGCCGAGCGCCTGCGCGCGCGGCTCGACAAGGTGCGCGAGGGCACGTATCGCCGCGCCGAGCGGGCCGGCCTGCGCTTCGATCCGGCGCCGGCCGGCATGTTCGTGTGGGCCGATGCGGGCTGCGACACGAATGTCCTGGCCGAGAAGGCGCTGGCCGAGGGGCTGGTGCTGGCGCCGGGCAGCCTGTTTTCACCACGCCAGCTACCATCGACCCGCATGCGCCTGAATCTGGCCACGGTGCAGGACGAGCGCATCTGGGCATTTTTCGCCCGCGCACTGGGCTAAAACAGCACATTTGCCGGGGGCTCTTGAAATCGCTTGTACCATCCCCAACTCCGTAGAATCCGTCCCATCCACAAGACTATGAGGTAAAAATGGCTGTCTCCGAAAAGCAAACCCTGGGTTTTCAGACCGAAGTGAAGCAAATGCTGCACCTGATGATCCATTCCCTGTACTCGAACAAGGAAATCTTCCTGCGCGAATTGATCTCGAACGCGTCCGACGCGGCCGACAAATTGCGCTTTGAAGCGATCGATAACGACGCCCTGTACGGCAACGATCACGAATTGAAGATCAAGGTCAGCTTCGACAAGGATGCGCGCACCATCACCATTTCCGACAACGGCATCGGCATGACCCGTGACGAGGCGATCTCGCACCTGGGCACCATCGCCAAGTCGGGCACCAAGGAATTCTTCGGCAAGCTGTCGGGCGACCAGCAGCAGGACGCGGCCCTGATCGGCCAGTTCGGCGTGGGCTTCTATTCGGGCTTCATCGTCGCCGACAAGATCACCGTCGAAACGCGCCGCGCCGGCGTGGACGCCTCCGAAGGCGTGCGCTGGGAGTCGGCCGGCGAAGGCGATTACAGCATCGAATCGATCGACAAGCCGTCGCGCGGCACGGACATCATCCTGCACCTGCGCGAAGGCGAGGACGAATTGCTGTCGAGCTGGAAGATCAAGTCCATCATCCGCAAATACTCGGACCATATCTCGCTGCCGATCGTGATGCAGAAGGAAGAGTGGGACGACGAGAAAAAAGAAACCGTCCTGAAGGACGAATTCGAAACCGTCAACCAGGCCAGCGCCCTGTGGGCCCGCAACAAGGCCGACATCACGCCGGAACAGTACGACGAATTCTACAAGCACGTGTCGCACGACTTCCAGTCGCCGCTGACGCACACGCACAACCGCGTGGAAGGCCGCAGCGAATACACGCAGCTGCTGTACATTCCGGCCAAGGCGCCGTTCGACATGTGGGACCGCAACAAGCGCGGCGGCATCAAGCTGTACGTCAAGCGCGTCTTCATCATGGACGATGCCGAGCAGCTGATGCCGACCTACCTGCGCTTCGTGCGCGGGGTGATCGACTCGGCCGACCTGCCGCTGAACGTGTCGCGTGAAATCCTGCAGGAGTCGCGCGACGTCAAGGTGATCCGCGAAGGCTCGACCAAGCGCGTGCTGGGCATGCTGGAAGAACTGGCGAACGCCGACGAGCAGGACAAGAAGGACAAGTACGCCGTCTTCTGGAAGGAATTCGGCCAGGTGCTGAAAGAAGGCATCGGCGAAGACGCGGCCAACAAGGAACGCCTGGCCAAGCTGCTGCGCTTTGCGTCGACGGCCAACGACAGCGACGAGCAAATCACCTCGTTCGCCGACTACGTGGCGCGCATGAAGGAAGGCCAGGACAAGATTTACTACGTCACGGCCGACAACTACGCCGCCGCCAAGAACAGCCCGCACCTGGAAATCTTCCGCAAGAAGGGCGTCGAAGTGCTGCTGCTGACGGACCGCGTCGATGAATGGATGCTGTCGTTTATCCAGGATTTCGAAGGCAAGGAACTGGTCTCCGTCGCAAAAGGCGGCCTGGACCTGGGCGCGCTGGAAGACGAAGCGGAAAAGAAAGAGCACGAAGAAACGGAAACCTCGTACGCCGACCTGGTGGGCAAGATGAAGACCGTGTTGGCCGACAAGGCCAAGGACGTGCGCGTGACGTTCCGCCTGACCGATTCGCCAGCCTGCCTGGTGGCCGATGAAAACGAATTGTCGGGCAACCTGCTGCGCATGCTCAAAGCTGCTGGCCAGAGCGCGCCGGAATCGAAGCCGATTTTGGAAATCAACCCGAACCACCCGCTGGTGACGCGCCTGAAATACGAAGATGCCGAAGGCGGCAAGTTCGGCGACTGGGCCAACATCCTGTTCGACCAGGCCATGCTGGCCGAAGGCGGTTCTCTGGCCGACCCGGCCAGCTTCGTGAAACGCCTGAACGAATTGCTGCTCAATTCGGCGAAGTAAACGCCTGGCTGTCGACGTAAGCAAGCCGGCCCTTTCTGCGTGAAAGGGCCGGCTTTTTTTATGCTACAGTGCGCGATTATTTTATTTTATGGAAAAAGCAATGGCGCATTGCCCGGCATGTGACAGTTCCAACGTTCAACGCCTCTCCATGGTGCATGCCTCCGGCATTTCAGGCACATCGACCCATATGTCCGGCAGGATCGATGGTGATTTCATCCATGGCCATGCGCATACGCGCAGCCAGACCTTGCTGTCACGCCAGGCCGCAGGGCCGACGATGCAGACCCACCAGAAGGCAGGGCTGATCGTGTTGGGCGTGATCATTTTTGTCATTGCCGCCGTCGTCTTTTACCAGGCCGGCGCGAATGGCCTGTTCTGGATATTCGTGGCAGGGGGCATCGCCTCCATCGCCTTGTCGCAAACGACCTTCGTCGCCAATTGGGACAAGGAGGCCGCCGCCTTGCAGGACAAGTATGCGCGTACCTTCATGTGCCATGCCTGCGGCCACCGCTTCATTCCTGTACTCAAGCAACCGTGAAAATCCGCCTGATGACCGGCCTGGGCGCGCATGCGCTGGGCTGCCTGCTGTTTATCGCATTGAGCTGGCTGGGGTTTTATTTGTACACGCAGCTGTTTGGCAGCCTGGGCTCGCGCGGCGTGGCCGGCGGCCTGGCCTTGCTGCTGGTGTTTTACGTGTATGCGGGCACGAATCTGCTGCTGGCGCTGCTGCCGCCCGGCTGGTGGAAGCCTGCGCTGTGCGGTCTGCTGGGCGCGGCCGTGCTCGCGTACCTGCTGCCCCAGCATCCGCTGCGGGCCATCTACTTCAGCGTGTTGTCGGGCGGCGTGAGCTGGCTGGCCGTGCTGGCCAGCGCGCGTTTAAGCGGATACCTGCGCGGCTGACAGGCCCGCGAGAAAGGCGGTGACGGCGACGGCCGCCGCTTCCGGCGCCGCCTGCAGCAGCATGTGCGGTGCGGCGATGTCGGCCAGTTGCGCGTCGGGTGCCAGGCGCAGTATCTGCAGCGCGTTCGCATGCGGCACCAGGCGGTCGTGGCGGGCGCGCAGATACAGCACCGGCAAGGTGCCGCGCGCGAAGCTGCGCGAGGCGTCTGTTTCCAGCACGGCGCGCAGGCGCTGGCGCAGCACGCTGGGCGGCACTTGCGCCAGCGCCGCTGCCAGTTCATCCTGCAACTGCGGCGTGGAGCAGGGCGCCAGCAGCGCCTGGCGCAGGGCGAAGCCGGGCATGGCGCCAAAGGGCACAAGGCCGAGCAGGTGGCGCAGCGGCGCCAGCATCGGGCGCGGATTGCGCACAAACGAACAGCACAGGACCAGGGCGCGCATGCCGGGCGGCGGCTCGGCGCGCAGGGCGGCGCCCAGCGGGCCCGAAAACGATTCGGCCAGCACGACGAAGGGGCGGTCCCGCGGCAAGCGCTCGCGCACGAATGCTTCCAGCGCCGCGTAATCGAGTGGCGCGGCCGGATAGGCGATGGCTTGGGTGTCGATGGCGGCCTGTGCGCGCAAGGCGGCGTCAAAACGCTGGAATAGCCGTGCCGTGCCATCCATGCCGGGCAGGAGGACAAGCAGGGGCGAGGCGTGGGTTGGTATCGTCATTGCGGCCATCATAACAGCCACGCCGGCACACGCGCCGTCCGCCAGCCGCACCGCATGGGGACTGGCGCCATGCTAGAATCGCCGGCGCGCCATGCGTGGCCGGAATCGCGGTCAAATCACCGACAGACAGAATCATGCATATCATTTTTTCGAATTACCGCACCCTGGGCGGCGCCTTGCTGGCAGCGGCTTGCGTCCTTTCCCAGCCTGCCCGCGCCACGGCGGCACCCTCGGCGCCGGTCGGGAAAAGCCTGTCTTCCCTGTTGACAGGCGGCCCCTTGCCGCGCCTGAGCGAAGACCCGCAAGTGCGCGCCGCCCTGTTCGATTTCTTCGGTTACGCGCGCGGCAGCTACACGGAAGACGATGAACTGCTGCTGGCGCAGGCGCTTGAAGCGATCAGCGAAAAGCGCGACGCCACGCGCAGCGTGCTGGCCGATGGCCGCCAGTTGCTGGCCTCGATGAATGACCGCAAGCAGGGCCGCGAACGCGGCGCCATGCTGCTCGACAAGCGCGGCGCCATCATTGCCTTTGGCCTGGTCAACGGGCATTGCCGCCTGGAGGGGCAGCCGCTGGCGAAAGTCTGCAATCCCGATCCGAATGCGGTGCTGACGGTGTTCCACCGCAAGGGCATGTTGGTCGGGGATGCGGCGCCCTTGCTGGCCTGGGCCCGGCAATTGCCGCCCATGCTGGCGCTGATCGCGGGCGACAAGGAAGCGGGCGCCGACGGGCAGAAGATCGCCAGCGTCGAATATGTGCTGGCGCAGCCGGCCCTGCCGGGCTGGAACCGCGCCCAGCTGCCGCCCGCGTATCCGCCGGCGCTGCTGCCACTGCTGCTCGATAAATCCACGGTGCTGACGTCGGCCGGCGCCGGCGTGTTTGCCTATCCGCTCACGCTGAAGGGCAAGAAACAGAACAATGTGCTGGACCATGCCGAAGGCCGCCCGCCGCGCGACCTGGAAGTGGCGCTGCGCAGCTATGCCAGCTTCGACACGGTGGTCGAGCGCTACCGCCAGCTGGCCAAGGGCGCCAGGCTGCAGCGCAATGAGCGCACGGCCTACCTCGATGGCGACATGGGGCAGGGCAGCTACCGCGTCTACATCCGCAACACGGGCGCTGATGGCGTGATGATCGACGTGGCGCTGTGGCAGCGCAAGCTGGTAGCCAGCCGCCAGGTCCGCTAGGTCAATACTGCGCGCGCGCTGTCGTAGCCCAGTTGCGCCAGCTGCGCGGCGATGGCGTCGTCGCGTGTTTTCCTGCCCGTGCGCAGGCGCACGTGCGTCAGCGACGCGGGCATATCCTGCAGCAGTGCGTCGACGTCGAGCATGGTCTCGGATGCCGACAGCTGACGCAGTGCGGGCAGGGCGGCGAGGCCGGGCAGGCTGTCGAGTGTCTTGCAGGTGTGCAGGTCCAGGCGTTCGAGCACGGGATTGGCCCCCAGCGCGATCTGCCGCAGCTTGATCTGGTCTTCCACCCATAGCGCCTGCAGCAGCGGGAAACGGCCGATATCGCCCAGCGTTTCCAGGCCGCGCACGCGTATCACTTCCAGTTTCTTCAACAGCGGCGCCTCGATGTGCGCGAGCGATTCGCGGCCGCCCAATTGCAGCAGCAGCCGGTCCAGACGGCCCATCGCCGAGATGAAATCCAGCGGTACCTTGTTCTTGATGCGATACAGCGACAGCTCATGCAGCGCCGGCAGGCTGGCCAGAGTGTCGATGTGCTGATGGTGGCCCTCGATGACCAGGCTGGCCAGGTGCGCGTAGTGGCGCAGGGGTGCCAGGTCGATATTGTTCTTGGCCGATTCGCCCAGGTTCAGGTATTCGAGGCCGCGCAAATTGTCCAGCTGCAGGATGTCGCCCTCCGCCAGCTGGTAGACGCCCAGGCTCAGGCGCTTGAGATGCCGCAGCTCGCCCAGCACTTCCAGATGGATGGCTTGCCAGTGGCAATCGATGGACAGGCTGGCCACATGCGGCAGCGCGCGCAGGATGCGGGCATCGAACACCCTCGGGTCATAGCCGTAGATGCGGATGGTCAGCGCCGTGCCGCAGGTGGCGGCCAGGGCGTCGAGGTCGGCCAGCAGCGGCCCTGGCTCGGCCAGGGTATTGAACTGTACCAGCACCTGCTGGCCGCTGGCGATGGCGGCGCGGATCGCCTCCGCGTCGATGCGCTCGGGGTTCTGGATGCACTGCGGCTGTCTTGTTTGCGTCATTGTCATAGTCCTATCGGATAGTCCACCTTCCTGGGGGGCGGGCAGCCTTCCGGCCCGGGGAACGTCTGCTTGCCCGTGTCGTCGTAGCGCTTGCCGCACTCCACGAGCACGCGCTTGCGGAAGGTGTAGACGCTGGCCACCTTGCCGTTCGGGTGGTAGCAGATATTGTCGCCGTCGCGGTCGGCCGAGCCATAGCTGATCATGGTCTGGCCATTCACCGTGCGCGTGCTGTGGCCGCTGCGCGGCTCCGTGCATTTGAGCTGGCCGCTTTCGTAATAGGCGTTGACGACGGAGGTGTCGGCGGCGCGGTCGACCAGCAGTTCGTCCTTGCGCTTGCCGTTCGGGTAGTTCGAATAGCCTTCCTGGCGCTGGCCATACTGGAATGCATAGTAATACTGCGGCTTGCCGTCCGGGTAGTACATGTGGTGGTACTCGCATACGTCGTCGCGCGTGCTGCCGTACTCCTTGAAGGTGCAGCGGTGGATGTCGTTGAGCAGCTGGCCGTCCTCATAATACTCGCGCAGGTGCGTGAGCAGGCGGCCCTGGTCGATGACAGCCAGGCGTTCCGGCTTGCCGTTCGGGTAGTAGCGCGCATCCAGGCCCTGCTTCTTGCCGTTGTCCCATAGGGTATCGAGGCGCAGGATCTTGCCGCTGTCGTCGAACGCCTGCTCGCGCCCATCGAGCTGGCCGTTGCGGTAGATAGCCGTGTAGACCACGTATTCCTTGCCGGCCGGGCCCAGATAGCGGGTGCGGCTGCCATCGAGCACGCCCGCCTGGTAATGGTCGCGCACGCGCAGCGCGCCTTGCGCATCCTTGTCGAGGGCCTCGCCCTGTTTTTTGCCTTGCACGAAAGTGACGCTTTGCGTGACCTTGTCTTTGAGCTTGAGCTTCCACGGCCCGTCGCGCAAGCCGTCGATAAAGCTGCCGTCGCCGTCTTCCGTGATCCACGCGCCATGGCGCGTGCCGTTTACGTAGTTGCCGCGCGTTTGCAGCTTGCCGCCCATGCTGCGTTCGTGCGGGCCGTTCAGCTGGCCGCCCGCATAGGTGTCGAAGCCCGTCACTTCCTCTGCATCGGCATAGTTGACGACGATCCAGCGGCCTTCGCGCTTGCCGGCCCGGTACATGCCACTCTCGCTCTGCCTGGGATAATTGAAGTGCCACATGCCTTCCTGCAGGCCGTTGACGTAATGGCCTTTTTCGCTGCCTTCGTGCATGCCTTCGCGTACCCACAGTCCCTGGCGCTTGCCTTTCACGTATTCGCCCCGCTCGACCACCGAGCCGTCGTCCCAGGCCAGGCTGTAGATGACGGACGGGCCATCTGCGCTGCCCGTGAATTGCTTCGGCGCCGTTTCCCACGTCACTTGCCACAGGCGGTAGTTGGGCAGGATGCCCGCGCCCGCATCGCTGTACAGGGTGTAGCTGGCGGTGAGAAAACGCTCGCCTTTCTTTTGGAAGGTTTTCTTGTAGGTGATGGCGTTCTTGCCGCCGGCCGCCACGGGCTTGCCGTCATCGCTGTAGTAGCCGACGATGGTGCCTTGCGTATGGTCGATGGCGTCGAAGTCCGCATTGCCGCTCTTGCCGCGCGGGACGCTGTAGTCCATCGGCGCCAGCTTGGCCAGCGCGGCCTTGACCTGGCCCGCGTTGGGAGCACTGCTTTGCGCCACGATGCGGTTCAAGGCTGGCTGCAAGCCATCGAGGCGCCGGTATTTGCCGGAGCTGCGGTGATAGCGGTAGGCGCGCAAGCCGTTCTTGTCGCCCTGGCGCAGCAGCACCAGCATGGTTTGCACGCTGTCGTCCGTCTCCTGGTCCAGTGACGCGTAGAAGACGGAGCGGATGACGGCGTTGCCGAACTGGTCGAGCAAAATGGGTTTCGCGCTACCGCTCTTGCACTCGCAGTAATAGCCGTTGACGCCTTCTTTTTCCTTGAGGAAGGCGATATCGAGGCCGCTGTCCTGCGAGGCACTGATGGCGGGATGGGCGAGGCTCTTGCCTTCATAAAAGGGCGCGCCGTGGGCGAGGGCGGAGCAAAGCAGCAAGGGCAGAAGCAGACGTTTCATCGTGGGGCTGGCGCCGGGGCGCCGCAATGGAAAGGCCACGATTCTGCCTGCGTTCTTACTTGTGGGCAAATACGCCCCTATCGTGCGCGCCCCGGTTCAAGGCTGGTGCGCGGCGCAAAAATCCAGCAGCAGCTGTTCGCCGTCCGGCCAGGGGCCGTAGCCGGCGTCGCCGTTGATATGGCCGGCGTCGCCGATCATGGTGAAATCGCTGCCCCAGGCGGCGGCAAACGCGCGTGCCCGCGCGAAGCTGACGTAGGGATCATCGCTGCTGGCCACCACCAGGCTGGGAAACGGCAAGGCTTGCAGCGGCATCGGCGCAAAGCCCGTCGTGCCGGACGGGTAGGAGGGCGCTTCCACATCGCTGGGGGCGACGAGGAAGGCGCCGGCGATCTTGTGCGGCGAGCCGCTGGCCGCCCAGTGGGCCACCAGCGTGCAAGCCAGGCTGTGCGCGGCCAGCACGGGCGGGCGCTCGCAGGCGGCGATGGCGCGATCGAGTTCCGCCACCCATTCGTCCTTGTCCGGCGTCTGCCATTCCCGGTGCGGCACGCGCGACCATTGCGGGTGGCGCGCTTCCCAATGGGTTTGCCAGTGCAGCGGCCCGGAATTCCACAGGCCGGCCAGGGTCAGGACGAGAGGCGACATCGATGCTCCTTAAAGTTCGGTACGCAAGGCGAATAACTCCGGGAACAATACCACGTCGAGCATCTTGCGCAAATAGCTCACGCCCGCCGTGCCGCCCGTGCCCGTCTTGAAGCCGATGATGCGCTCGACCGTCGTTACATGGCGGAAGCGCCAGAAGCGGAAGGCCGTTTCCAGGTCGACCAGCTTTTCGGCCAGTTCGTACAGGGCCCAGTGTTTCGACGGGTCGCGGTAGACTTCCAGCCACGCCGCCTTTACCGACGCGTCGGAGGCGGTCGGCAGGGTCCAGTCGGCGTTCAGCCGCTCGGCGGAGATGGGCAAGCCGCTGCGCGCCAGCAGCTTGATCGACTCATCGTAGACGGATGGCGCGCGCAGGGCGGCGTCGAGCACTTTGTAGTTTTCCGGTGCCGTCGTATGCACGTTGAGCAGGGCGGCGTTCTTGTTCCCCAGGATGAATTCGATTTCGCGGTACTGGAAGGACTGGAAGCCGGACGAGGCGCCCAGATAGGGGCGGATAGCCGTGTATTCGGGCGGCGTCATGGTGGCCAGTACGTCCCAGGCATGCACCAGCTGGTCCATGATGCGCGCCACGCGGGCCAGCATTTTGAAGGCGGGCGCCAGGTCGCCGCTTTGCAGGTTGGCGCGCACGGCGTGCATTTCGTGCAGCATCAGCTTCATCCACAATTCGCTCGTCTGGTGCTGCACGATGAACAGCATCTCGTTGTGGTTCGGCGACAGCGGATGCTGGGCCGTGAGGATGCGGTCCAGCGCCAGGTAGTTGCCGTAGCTCATAGATTCGCTGAAATCCATCTGCGCGCCATGCCACTGCGCATCCTGGCCGCCGGCATGCATGGGGCAGCCGCTGGTGTTTTCCTTGTTCATATTCTTGTCGTCGCTCATGGGATGGCTCAGGTGACCGCATCGCGCTTGGCGGCGATGTCGTAGGCTAGTGTGTCGAGGATGTCGCGCAGGATTTCCACGGCATCCCACACGTCGGCAAAGCTCGTGTACAGGGGCGTGAAGCCAAAGCGCATGATGGCCGGTTCGCGGTAGTCGCCGATCACGCCGCGCGCGATCAGCGCCTGCATCACGGCATAGCCGTGCGGGTGCGTGAAGCTGACCTGGCTGCCGCGCCGCGCATGCTCGCGCGGGGTGACGAGGCCCAGCGGATGGCTGGCGCAGCGCTGTTCCACCAGCGCGATGAACAGGTCCGTCAGGGCCAGCGACTTGCGGCGGATGGCTTCCATGCTCGTTTGCGCAAAGATATCGAGGCCGCATTCGACGAGGGCCAGCGAGAGTATCGGCTGCGTGCCGCACAGGGCGCGGGCGATGCCGTCGGCGGGCGCGAAGCCCGGCTCCATGGCGAACGGCGTGGCGTGGCCCCACCAGCCGGACAAAGGCTGGCGGAAGCGCGCCTGGTGTTTTTCCGGCACCCAGATGAAGGCGGGCGAGCCGGGACCGCCATTCAGGTATTTATAGGTGCAGCCGACGGCCAGGTCGGCGCCGGCGCCGTTCAGGTCCAGCGGCACGGCGCCGGCCGAATGGGCCAGGTCCCACAGTGCCAGCGCGCCCTGCGCGTGGCAATGGCTGCTGATGGCGGCCATGTCGTGCTGGTAGCCCGTACGGTAATTGACGTGCGTGAGCATGGCGACGGCGCAATCGGCATCGATGGCTTGCGCCAGTTCGTCGGGGCTGTCGACCAGGCGCAGCTGGTAGCCGCGGTCGAGCCAGGCGGCCAGGCCTTGCGCCATGTACAGGTCGGTGGGGAAGTTGCTGCGTTCGCTGACGATGATTCTGCGCGCGGCCTGCGCAGGATCGCTGGCTTGCATCTGCAGGGCGGCGGCCAGGGCCTTGAACAGGTTGACGGAGGTGGTATCGGTGATCACCACTTCGCCCGTGCCGGCGCCCAGCAGCGGAGCCAGGCGATCGCCCAGGCGCTTGGGCAGGTCGAACCAGCCGGCCGTATTCCAGCTGCGGATCAGGTCCGTGCCCCATTCTGCCGTGATGACGTGCTGGGCGCGGGCCAGCGCCGCCTTCGGCCGCGCACCCAGGGAATTGCCGTCGAGGTAAATCACGCCCTGCGGCAAATCGAATTGCTGGCGCAGGGGCGCGAGGGGATCATCGAGATCGCGCGCGCTGCAGTCTTGTCGAGAAATCATGGTGGCTTTCATATTGATACTTATCTGGATGGCATGATATTGCTTGAGGCTTAAAGTATCACGCGGAAGTGGCAGTGTAGCAAATCCTCGCCGCGAAGCGCGGTTCCGGGCATGGAAAGACGGCGAAAAATGCCCGCTTGTGGGGCGTCAACGAAAGAAATCACGATTTTTAAAAATATTTTCAAAAACCCCTAAAGTTCTGCGATTCGCTGCCGACAACAGATACATGAACGCCGGTAATCGGTCAGGGCAGCGCTGGAAATATTTTAAATATTTTTTAAAAAAAGCCCTAAAGTTCCTGCCAAGGCGGCCGTTATCTCAGTAGACAGGCTTGATTCTTATCAAGTTGTTGTAAAAAAGTGATATTTTTTACAGGCCAAAAGTCGGGCAAATCCGGCACAGGGCCAACCTCCCACATCCGCGCCGTTACTGGCGTGCGACCATGATCGAGTAGTGTTTGTCAGACAAACACCTACGATCCCATCCGCTATTCCCCGACCAAAAATACAGCGCTACGCCTCTGTTGCGTTTAATGTTGCTCCTGCAGAATGTATCTCACTGGCAACACACAACGCCAGCTGAATTCAACGGATTGAGGAGATGGAAATGACTGCTAACGACATGATGGCTGAGATTCGCGACGCTAACCTGAGCTACCTGATGCTGGCCCAGCAAATGATTCGTGCGGACAAAGTAACGGCCATCTTCCGTTTGGGCATTGCCGCCGAAATCGCCGAACTGATCGAAGGCATGAGCAATGCCCAGATACTGAAGCTGGCTGGTGGCAACATGATGCTGGCCCGTTTCCGCTTCGACGACAGCGCCATCCTGGGCATGTTGACGAACTACAATAAAGACCGTTCGCTGGCACAATCGCATGCTGCCATCCTGATGGCCGGCCAGGGCGTCGAAGAAATCGCCTAAGGTTCCCATCAAAACGTCCATGGCGGTGTTGCATTGCCTCGCCGTACATTCGTACTGTCGTCGGCAACGCGCCTTGCCCTGAACATTTTTCTGGCAACCTTGTTAGGCAGTATCAGTCAGTATCAGTCAGTAGTGGAGTACACAGCATGGCCAAAAAAAGTGTCGTATCGGAAGCGCAGGAAATCCAGCTGGCCATCGAATTGATACAGCTGGGCGCCCGTTTGCAACTGCTGGAGACGGAAGTCTCGCTGTCGCGCGAACGCCTGCTGAATCTGTACAAGGAATTGAAGGGCGTCTCGCCGCCCAAGGGCATGCTGCCATTTTCCACCGACTGGTTCATTACCTGGCAACCGAATATCCATTCCTCGCTGTTCATCAATATCCATAAATTCCTCGTCGACCACGCCGGCGCCACGGGCATCGAAGCCGTGATGAAGGCCTATAAACTGTATCTGGAACAAATGCCGCCCGAAGCGGGTGAAGAGCCGCTGCTGTCGCTGACGCGGGCCTGGACCCTGGTGCGCTTTTTCAGCAGCAAGATGCTGGACATGGCGCCCTGCGGCAAGTGCGGCGGCAAGTTTGTCGTCAACTGCCTCGACCTGAACGCCGATTATGTATGCGGCCTGTGCCACATGCCTTCGCGTGCCGGCAAGACCAAGAAGGCGCGCGATGAAGCGGCCGCTGCCGTGCCGGGCGTGGTTGCCTGAGCCGTACATATATATAAGACAGAGAGCAAGCCGGAGCCGGTCGCCTGACCGCACTCCGGCTTTTTCATGCTGCTTTCGCTTACACTGGCGTTTTCCTCCTTTGGCTATTCCATGCTGCAACAGATCCTGCGCGCGCCCGCGCTCAAGGCCATCCTGATCCAGGTGCTGGCCTTTCCCTTGATGTTGCTATTGGTATATGGTTTGGCGCGCGCGGGCGTGGCCATGTCGCTGCCGGCCGTGGCGCTGGTGCAGGGCGTGCTGGCGGCTGTCATCACGTGGCGCGCGGGACTGGCGCGCTGGTGGTGCGCCATCGGCCTGCTGTTTGCGCCCGCCTTGCTGGCGGCCAGTTGGCTCGATTTGCCCCCGGCCGTGTTCCTGGTCGCCTTTGTTTTCCTGCTGAGTTTGTACTGGTCCACGTTCCGCACGCAAGTGCCGTTTTACCCGTCGGGGCCGAAGGTATGGCAGGCGGTGGCGGAGCTGATCGCGGACCGTCCCGGCGTGCGGCTGATCGATATCGGCAGCGGTCTGGGCGGCCTGGTGCTCGACCTGGCGCGGCGCCGCCCCGACGGGCAGTTTTCCGGCATCGAGCTGGCGCCGCTGCCGTGGCTGGCAAGCCGCTTGCGCGCATGGCTGGCGGGCAGCCGCGCGCGCTTCCTGCGCGGCGACTACGAAGCGCTCGATTTCGGCCGCTACGACGCCGTGTTTGCCTACCTGTCGCCGGCGGCGATGGCGGCCCTGTGGAGCAAGGCGGAAAGGGAAATGTTGCCCGGTAGCATGCTTCTTAGTTACGAATTCCAGATTGCGGCACGCGAGCCCGATAAGACCATCGCCGCCACAGAGGGTGGCCCTTTACTTTACATATGGTGCTTTTAAGCAATTGTCTGCGTTATTTGCTTGCCCGTGGGGCAATCTCACGTTATTGTAGTTCCACACGGCATTTTCTCGGAATTGCATTGAAAAGCAGCGCATTTCAATTAACTTCCGGTTGCTTTTTTTGCCGCTGTCTCCGCCGGCGGCGCAGCCGCCAGAAGACAGGAACAGGTTTGAACATGCCGGGCACACAGCCCCGGCCATTATTGGGAGTCAGGGCACTTGTTAGTCATAATCGGATACATCATCGTCTGCGCCTCGGTCTTTGGCGGCTTCGCAATGGCCGGCGGCCATCTGGCGGCGCTGTTTCAGCCGCTGGAGTTGCTGATGATCGGCGGCGCCGCCCTGGGCGCCTTCCTTGTTGGTAACAATAACAAGGCCATCAAGGCAACGATCGCCGCCTTGCCCAGCCTGTTCAAGGGTTCGCGCTATACCAAAGAGCTGTACATGGAACTGATGTCGCTGCTGTTCGAAGTGCTCAGCAAGGTGCGCAAGGAAGGCTTGATGTCGATCGAAGGCGATATCGACAAGCCCGAAGAAAGCCCGCTGTTTTCCAAGTATCCGGCCGTGCTGGCCGACCACCATATCATCGAATTCATGACCGATTACCTGCGCCTGATGGTATCGGGCAATATGGATGCGTTCCAGATCGAAAATCTGATGGACAACGAAATCGAGACGCACCATCACGAAGGCGCCGTGCCGGCCCACGTGATCGCCAAGGTGGGTGACGGCTTGCCCGCTTTCGGTATCGTCGCCGCCGTGATGGGCGTGGTGCACACGATGGAATCGGTGGGCATCCCGCCAGCTGAGCTGGGCATGCTGATCGCGCACGCGCTGGTCGGCACCTTCCTCGGCATCTTGCTGGCCTATGGCTTCGTCGGCCCGCTGGCCAGCCTGCTGGAGCAGAAGCTGGAAGAGTCGAGCAAGATGTTCCAGTGCGTGAAAGTGACCCTGCTGGCCAGCCTGAACGGCTATGCGCCGGCGCTGGCCGTGGAGTTCGGCCGCAAGGTGCTGTTCTCGACCGAGCGCCCGACGTTCAATGAGCTGGAAGACCACATCAAGAAATCGAAAACGAAGTAAGCAGTGAATATACGCCTGGACACCATGAGTCATTTGCAGCACACGGAAGGGGGACGCCATGGCCGATGAAGGCATGCGCCCGATTATCGTCAAGCGTATCAAGAAGACGGCTGGCGGACACCATGGCGGGGCGTGGAAAATCGCCTACGCCGACTTTGTCACGGCCATGATGGCCTTCTTCCTGCTGATGTGGCTGCTGGGCTCCACCTCGAAGGGCGACTTGAACGGCATTTCCGAATTCTTCAAGACGCCCTTGAAAGTGGCAATGGCGGGCGGTTCCGGCAGCGGGGAAAGCAATTCCGTCATCCAGGGCGGCGGCCAGGACCTGTCGCGCCAGGATGGACAAGTGCGCAAGGCGCAGGAAGAGCAGCAGCGCAAATCGTTCGACCTCAATTCCGCCAAGGCCGCGCTCGAACGCGAGGAGGGCAAGCGCCTGCAGGCGCTCAAGGCGCGCATCGAAGCGACCATCGACGCCAATCCCCTGCTGAAAAAATACAAGAACCAGCTGCTGCTCGATATCACCAGCGAAGGCTTGCGCATCCAGATCGTCGACGAGCAGAACCGTCCGATGTTTGCGCTCGCCAATGCGAATCTGCAACCGTACACCAAGGAAATCCTGCACGCCATCGGCTTCGTGCTCAATGAAGTGCCGAACCGCATCGGCCTGTCCGGCCATACGGATTCGACGCCCTACATGAGCGATGCCGGCTACAGCAACTGGGAATTGTCGGCCGACCGCGCGAATGCGTCGCGGCGCGAATTGGTGATTGGCGGCATGAAGGAAGAGAAAGTATTGCGCGTGGTGGGACTGGGCTCGGCCGCCCACCTGGACAAGCTCGACCCCTTCAATCCGATCAATCGGCGCATCAGCATCATCGTCATGAACAAACGCACGGAAGAAAATGTCCTGCGCGATGGCTCGGCGATCGAGCTGCCGGTGACCGATGCCGCTTCCGCCGCTGTCGCTTCCGGGCTGGCGGCCGGTGCGCCCCCCGCGGCGGCACCAGCCCCCAGCCCGGTAGCGGCGAAAAAATAACACGCAAGGCTATCGACGCGTGGTGTATTGAAACAATGAGACCTTTATGACAAGAAAGAAAATACTTGGCTCGCATGTAAAGCGCCTGCTGTCTGGCGTGTCGGACCATGGCCGCAAGCACTTGACGGAGGTGGAAACCGACCTGGTGCAGACCGGCATCTTGCTGGAAGAGGCGATCGAGAAGCTGTCCTTCAATTTCATGGCGATACACGCAGCCGTTGCTGCGCAGCAAGACACCATCGCCCTGTTGCTCGACGGCGGTATTCCAGCCGAGCAGCAGCGGGAAAAATTGCTGGCATTGCAGGATGAGGTGGGGGGCTATGTGAATGCCGCCATCACCAGCCTGCAGTTCCAGGACATGACCAGCCAGCTGATCGAGCGCACCTTGAAGCGCGTGACGGGCTTGCGGGAGTTCCTCGGAACCCTGGGCGAGCATGGCGCGGAGATGTTGCCGGAGAGCGACAATGAAGAAATTGTCGCCCTGCTGGGGCGGGTCAGCATGGCGCTGGCGATTCAAAGCCTGGAGTTGCGCAGCGTGCTGCGCAAGGCTGTCAGTCAACAGCATTTGGAAAGTGGCGACATCGAGCTGTTCTAGCATGCCAGTGCGGAACGCTTGTGGTTGCATGGATTGATTAATCAAATACTCGGGCAGGATGCCCGGAATAAGTGGGAGCAAAGATGGCCAAAACGATACTTGCAGTGGACGATTCCAGCTCATTGCGCCAGATGGTGGCGTTCAGCCTGAAAGCCGCCGGTTACCAGGTGGTGGAGGCCGTCGACGGCCAGGATGGACTGGAAAAAGCCAAGCTGCAAACCGTGGACCTGGTATTGACGGACCAGAACATGCCGCGCATGGATGGCCTGGAGCTGATCAAGCTGCTGCGCGAACTGCCGACC
Source organism: Janthinobacterium lividum (assembly GCF_034424625.1). Taxonomy (NCBI): domain Bacteria; kingdom Pseudomonadati; phylum Pseudomonadota; class Betaproteobacteria; order Burkholderiales; family Oxalobacteraceae; genus Janthinobacterium; species Janthinobacterium lividum. The sequence continues at coordinate 2,324,506 of NZ_CP139976.1, forward strand.
TACCAGAAGGTACCCATCTTGATGCTGACGACGGAGTCGTCGGACGAGATGAAGTCGAAGGGACGTGCCGCCGGCGCCAATGGCTGGCTGGTCAAGCCCTTCGATCCGCAACGCCTGATCGAAGTGGTCAAGAAGGTGATCGGCTGATGCCAGCCGCGCAGCACAACGATGCAATTGACGGAGTCACCCTATGACCATCGATATTAGCCAGTTTTTTCAGGTCTTTTTCGATGAGGCCGAAGAACTGCTGGCTGAAAAAGAACGGCTGCTGCTGGCCGTTGATATTGCGGCGCCCGACGCCGAAGACCTGAATGCCATTTTCCGCACCGCCCATTCGATCAAGGGCGGCGCATCGACGTTCGGCCTCTCCGACATGAGCGAGGTCACGCACATCCTCGAGTCGCTGCTCGACCGTATCCGCCAGGGCCAGATGGCTCTGACGGCGGAACACGTCGACGCCTTTTTGGCGGCCAAGGATATCCTCAAGATGCAGCTCGACGGCCATCGCCTGGGCAGCGCCGTCGACCAGGATGCCGTGGCCAATGTGCGCATGATGCTGCAGTCGTTTTCGCAGGATGTGCCCGTGGCCGCCCTCACGCCTGTCGCGCCAGCCTTCCATACGGCGGAAAAGGCCGCCGTCAGCCATGCCGGCGGCCATCGCATCCGCCTGGAACTGCCGGCCATGGAGCCGCGCGAAGTCGATGCGCTGGCGGCCGAACTGGGCTTGCTGGGCGACGTTGCCGTGTCGACCTTGCCCGACGCGCGCAAGGTGCTGGAAGTGACGACGCATGAAAGCCTGGACGATATCCTGGCCATCTGCTCGTTCGTGCTCAACCCGGACGACATGGTGATCACGCAGGCGCCGCCACTGGCGCCAGGCGAAGCCGATGCGGTCCGCGCGGCGCAGGAAAAAGCCCAGGGCTACGGCTTCTTCGACCCGCTGCCAGGCGCGCCTGGTGCGCAGGGTCAAGCCGATCCTGGCTATGGCTTCTTCCAGCCGCTCGAGGATATCCGCGCCGCCGCCGGCGTGCAGAGCGACGCCGAACAGGGCTATGGTTTTTTCCAGCCCCTGGAGCAGATTCGCGCCGACGCGGCCAAGGCGGGCAACGCCAGCGCTGCCGCCGCGCCGGTCGTGGCCAGCGCCGTGGCCGAAGCGGAGCAGGAAAAGAAACCGGCCAAGAAAGAGGGCGACAAGGCCGGCGCCGAATCGTCGTCGATCCGCGTCTCGATCGAGAAAGTCGACCAGCTGATCAACCTGGTGGGCGAACTGGTGATCACGCAGGCGATGATCGAGCAGCGCGCCAGCGCGCTCGACCCGATGCTGCATGAAAAGCTGCTCGACAGCGTCAGCCACCTGACGCGCAATACGCGCGACTTGCAGGAAGCGGTGATGTCGATCCGCATGATGCCGATGGATTTCGTCTTTTCGCGCTTCCCGCGCATGGTGCGCGACCTGGCCACGAAACTGGGCAAGAAGGTCGATTTCATCACGAACGGCGCCGCCACGGAACTGGACAAGGGCCTCATCGAGCGCATCGTCGACCCGCTCACGCACCTGGTGCGCAACAGCATCGACCATGGCGTGGAAATGCCGGCCGCCCGCGTGGCCGCCGGCAAGACCGAGGCGGGCCGTTTGTTCCTCTCGGCCAGCCACCAGGGCGGCAACATCATCATCGAAGTGTCCGATGACGGCGCGGGATTGAACCGCGAGCGCATCCTGGCCAAGGCCGCGCAGCAGGGCCTGGACGTATCCGAGACGATGAGCGACGCCGACGTGTGGCAGCTGATCTTCGCGCCCGGCTTTTCCACCGCCGAAGCGGTCACCGACGTGTCGGGCCGCGGCGTGGGCATGGATGTCGTCAAGCGCAATATCAGCGCCATGGGCGGCGTCGTCGACATCCGTTCGGCGAAGGGCTTCGGCACGACGATTTCCATCTCGCTGCCGCTGACCCTGGCCATCCTGGACGGCATGTCGATCAGAGTCGGTGACGAAGTGTATATTTTGCCGCTGGGCTTTGTCATCGAATCCCTGCAGCCGGCCGTTGAGGATATCAAGGACATCAGCGGTAAAGGCCAGGTGGTGAAGGTGCGCGGCGAATACCTGCCTTTGATTCCGCTGTACCAGATGTTCGACATCGCGCCGCGCTTTACCAGTCCCTCGGAAGGCATCTGTGTGATCCTCGAGACGGAAGGGCGCAAGGCGGCCCTGTTCGTCGACGACCTGGTGGGGCAGCAGCAAGTCGTGGTGAAAAACCTCGAATCGAATTACCGCAAGGTGGTGGGCATTTCCGGCGCCACCATCCTGGGCGATGGCGGTGTGTCGCTGATTCTCGATGTCGCCGCCCTGATCCGTTCCTCTCGCCAGCTGGCCGACGAGTCCATTTTTTCGTAATACCGATAGATAAAGATAGGAAAACGCACCATGTCAGATACTCAACAAACATCCGGAAGCAATGCGGGCGATGGCAAGGACATCGCCGGCCGTGAATTCCTGGCCTTTACGCTGGGCTCCGAAGAGTACGGCATCGATATCCTGAAGGTCCAGGAAATCCGTGGTTACGAAGCGGTCACCCGCATCGCCAACGCGCCTGAATTCATCAAGGGCGTGATCAACTTGCGCGGCATCATCATCCCCGTGGTCGACATGCGCATCAAGTTCAACCTGGGCACGCCCGTGTACGACCAGTTCACGGTGGTGATCATCCTGAACATCGGCGGCCGCATCGTCGGCATGGTGGTCGACAGCGTTTCCGACGTCACCACCCTGACGCCGGAGCAGGTCAAGCCGGCGCCGGAAATGGGCACCGCCTTCTCGACCGACTACATGATCGGCCTGGGCACCATCGACGAGCGCATGCTGATCCTGGTCGACATCGACAAGCTGATGTCGAGCAGCGAGATGGGCCTGATCGACAAGCTGGCGGCGTAAACGGCCGCATGGCAGCAAGGCGGCGCCCGGTGCGCCGCCGTTTTGGCACGCAAAGAATCACTACAGATATGCATGTACCGGCGCGAGCAGAGGCGCGCCGGCAGGCTGCAAGGTCCGTCAGAGACCAGGCCACAACACGGCGCCGTCCGGTTGAACGGGCGCCGTTCACATAAATATTGGAGACTGTAATGAGTTTGCGCGATTTCAAGATAGGCACCCGGCTGGGGATAGGTTTTGGCAGCATCCTCGCCATCCTGGTGGTAGTGATCGTTTCGGCGAATGCACTGAATTACCGTAACAAGGCCCAGTTGCTCACGGGCCTGGAGCTGGCAAGCGAAAAGAATACGCAGGCATCGCTGATGAAAAGCGCGATGCTGGAAACCGGTATAGCGATGCGCAATATCGGCCTGCAGGGCGATGTGGGGCTGATGCAGGCGGAAGAGGGCAAGGTGCGCGAGCAGCGCAAGCTGTACGACGGCGCGCGCGGCAAGCTGTCCAGCCTGGGCCTGTCCGAGGGCGAGAAGGCGCTGCTGGCCAATATCGCCAAGGTCGACGGCGATGTCGATGCGGCCTTCAAGGAAGCGATGGGACAGGTGCTGGCGTTTAACAGCGAGGGCGCGGCGAAGGTGATTGCCACCCGCATCGACCCCTTGAACAAGACGACGCTGGCCGATATCAACAAGCTGCTCGACCTGCAGCACGTGGCGCAGCAAAGCTTCATGGACGACTCGCTGGCGGCCGATGCGCGCCTGATGACGGTATTGTTCATCCTGGGCGGCGCGGCGGTGGCGATCGGCGCCTGGTGCGCCATCTTCATCACGCGCTCGATCACGGTGCCGCTGTCTGGCGCACTGGCCGTGGCGCAGAAGGTCGCTGCCGGGGAGCTGACGTCGCGCGTGGTGGTCGAAGGCAAAGATGAAACGAGCGCGCTGCAGCAGGCGCTCAAGGACATGAACGAAAGCCTGGTGCAGACGGTCAGCGATGTGCGCAATGGGACGGACACCATCACCGTGGCGTCGCGCGAGATCGCCAGCGGCAATGCGGACCTGTCGGCGCGCACGGAAACGCAGGCCAGTTCGCTCGAAGAGACGGCATCGTCGATGGAAGAGCTGACGTCGACCGTGAAGCAGAACGCGGACAACGCGCGCCAGGCCAACCAGCTGGCCGTGTCGGCGTCGTCGGTGGCGGAGCAGGGTGGCAAGGTGGTGGCGCAAGTGGTCGATACCATGGGTTCCATCAAGGACAGTTCGCGCAAGATCGTCGACATTATCGGCGTCATCGACGGCATCGCGTTCCAGACGAATATCCTGGCATTGAATGCGGCCGTCGAAGCGGCGCGCGCAGGCGAGCAGGGACGCGGTTTTGCGGTGGTGGCGTCGGAAGTGCGCAATCTGGCGCAACGCTCGGCTGGCGCGGCGAAAGAGATCAAGGGCCTGATCGGCGACTCGGTCGACAAGGTCGATGCCGGCAGCCGCCTGGTGGACGAGGCGGGGCAGACCATGGGCCTGATCGTCACGTCGATCCGGCAGGTAGCCGACATCATGGGCGAGATCACGGCGGCAACGCAGGAACAGAGCCATGGCATCGAAGAGGTCAACCAGGCCATCGCGCAGATGGACCAGATGACGCAGCAAAACGCGGCGCTGGTCGAGGAAGCGGCGGCGGCGGCTGAAAGCATGCAGGACCAGGCGCAGAAACTGGCCGACGCCGTCAGCATCTTCAAGCTCGATGGCGAGAGCGCGGCGCAGGCAGCCGTGCCCGTGCCCGCGCCAGTAGTCAAGGCGGCGGCACGGCCGGCGCCGAGCGTGGCGGCAACGGCACGGCGGTTGGCAACGACGGCGCAAGCCGGCACGCCACCGCCCGCGAAAAAGCTGGCGGCGGCCGGCGGCGACGATTGGGAAGAGTTCTGACGCCAACCCGGTCCCGCTAGTTATACTTGCAAAGGCATTGGTCAGAGTAGTCATAGAGAGGTAAAAACAAAATGCCGCAAACTAAAACGGATTCGGTCAAGGAATTTGATTTCACTGGCAAGGACTTCGAACGGGTCCGCGCCATGATTTACAAGCGGGCCGGCATCGCGCTGGCCGACAGCAAGCAGGAGATGGTCTACAGCCGCCTGGCGCGGCGCCTGCGCGCGACCGGCATTTCCTCGTTCGTCCGTTACCTGGACGACCTGGAAGCTGGCCGCATGGGCGACGAGTGGGAAGCGTTCACGAATGCGCTGACGACCAACCTGACGTCGTTCTTCCGCGAGGCGCATCACTTCCCGCTGCTGGCCGAGCATGTGAAAAAACTGAGCGGGCCGATCACCATCTGGTGTTCGGCCAGTTCCACCGGCGAGGAGCCGTATTCGATCGCCATGACGGTGTGCGAGGCGTTCAATACGCTCACGCCGCCGGTCACCATCATCGCCACGGACATCGACACGAACGTGCTGGCCACGGCCGCCAATGGCGTCTACAACCTGGACCGGCTCGACAAGATGCCGGCCGACCGTGCGCGGCGCTTTTTCTTGCGCGGCAAGGGCGATCGCGAGGGACAGGTGCGGGTGCGCCCGGAACTGCGCCAGATGATCACTTTCAAGCCGCTCAACCTGCTGGCCGACAGCTGGCCATTGACAGGCCAGTTCGACGTCATCTTCTGCCGCAACGTGATGATTTATTTTGACAAGGCGACGCAGCGCAAGATCCTGTCGCGCTTTGTGCCGTTGATGAAGCCGGATGCCCTGCTGTTCGCGGGCCATTCGGAGAATTTCCTGTACGTGTCGGATTCATTGAAGCTGCGCGGTAAAACAGTCTATGAGCTCGATCAGCCTCGGGGCGCCGCGCCCAAGGCATCGTCGCATCGTACATGAGAGTGAAATATGAGCCTGGAATCCAAAGAGCAATTTGCCACTAACGTCTATTACGACAGGACGTTCAATTGTGACGCCGCCAAGATCTTGCCTGGTGAGTATTACTTTACCAACAAGGACATGCTGATCGTCACCGTGCTCGGCTCCTGCGTCTCGGCCTGCATCCGCGACCGCGTCACGGGCCTGGGCGGCATGAACCACTTCATGCTGCCCGATGGCGGCAGCGATCCGAATAGCCCGATTTCAGCGTCGATGCGCTATGGCACCTACGCCATGGAAATCCTGATCAACGATTTGCTGAAGGCCGGCGCGCGGCGCGAGAACATGGAAGCGAAAGTGTTCGGCGGCGGCGCCGTGCTGCGCGGCTTCACGGCGATCAACGTGGGTGAGCGCAATGCGGCCTTCGTCATCAATTACCTGAAGGCGGAAAAGATGCGCGTGGTGGCGGAAGACCTGAACGACATCCACCCGCGCAAGGTGTATTTTTTCCCCCGCAGCGGCAAGGTGCTGGTGAAAAAGCTGATGCAGACGCATAACGATACGCTGGTACGCCGCGAACTCGATTACGCCAGCCGTTTGAAAGTTGCGCCGGTGGGCGGCGAGGTCGAGTTGTTTTAATAGTGTGAGATATAGATAACAACACCTGATCACACCGTAGCGAGCGGATGGGAGTTGTGGCCGAGACGCGCAGCTGTGCTTTAGCACAGTGAGCATCGGAGGCCGCAAATCGCGACGCGCAGTAGGTGGGATCAGGTGCTTTAATGGGCCGGTAGGCCCAAAGGAAAATATATGAAGATCAAAGTATTGATCGTGGATGATTCGGCCTTGATCCGCAGCGTCATGACGGAAATCGTGAACAGCCAGCCCGACATGGAAGTGGTGGGTGCGGCGCCCGATCCGCTGGTGGCACGCGAGATGATCAAGCAGACCAACCCCGACGTGCTGACCCTCGACGTCGAGATGCCGAAGATGGATGGCCTCGATTTCCTGGAAAAGCTGATGCGCTTGCGTCCGATGCCGGTATTGATGGTGTCGTCGCTGACCGAACGCGGTTCGGAAATCACCATGCGCGCGCTGGAACTGGGCGCCGTCGATTTCGTCACCAAGCCGAAGATCTCCATCCAGAGCGGCATGCGCGAGTACACGGACATGATCGCCGACAAGATCCGCGCCGCCTCGAAGGCGCGCATCCGCGCGCGCACCCTGCCGTCGGCCAGCGACAAGGTGGCTGCACCGCTGCCTGCGCTGCGCAGCCCATTGACGTCGAGCGAAAAGCTGATCATCGTGGGCGCGTCCACAGGCGGCACGGAAGCGATCCGCGAATTTCTCATGCAGATGCCTTCCGATTGCCCCGGCATCCTGATCACGCAGCACATGCCGGAAGGCTTTACGCGCTCGTTTGCGCGCCGCCTCGATTCGCTGTGCAAGATCTCGGTGCAGGAAGCGGCAGGCGGCGAACGGGTACTGCCGGGCCACGCCTATATCGCGCCCGGCCATTCGCACCTGACCCTGACGCGCAGCGGCGCCAATTACATGACCAAGATCGACCAGGGCGAGCCGGTGAACCGCCACCGCCCGTCGGTTGATGTGCTGTTCCGTTCGGCCGCGCAATCGGCCGGTAAAAATGCCGTTGGCGTGATCCTCACCGGCATGGGCAAGGATGGCGCGCAAGGCATGTTGGAGATGAAGGCCGCAGGAGCGTATAATTTTGCGCAGGATGAAGCCAGTTGCGTGGTGTTCGGCATGCCGCGCGAGGCGATCGCTGTCGGTGCTACGCATGAGGTCGGCGCTTTGACGGCGCTGCCTGGCATGGTGCTGGGACACCTGGCTGCGCATGGCATGCGTGCTTTGCGCGTGTAAGCCACGTTTTATATGATCTGAGGCAAGTTTGTTCGCCTAAAAGCAACGAAAATGCTATCCTACAACTTGCTGCCGTAGTGTCGACCATAATGTCGGCATTCATGTCGATATTATTAACAAACCGCTACAGAAACAACGGAGTTATTCATGGCTGATCCAAAGATGAAATTTTTAGTCGTTGACGATTTTTCGACGATGCGCCGCATTGTCCGGAATCTGTTGAAGGAACTGGGTTATGCCAACGTCGATGAGGCGGAAGACGGCGTGATGGGCCTGGCCAAGCTGCGCGCGGAATCGTACGATTTCGTCGTTTCGGACTGGAACATGCCAAACATGGATGGCCTGACGATGCTGCAGCATATCCGCGCCGATCCGGCACTGGCCAAGCTGCCCGTGCTGATGGTGACCGCCGAAGCGAAAAAAGAAAACATCATCGCCGCCGCGCAAGCTGGCGCCAGCGGTTATGTCGTCAAGCCGTTCACGGCCGCGACCCTCGATGAAAAGCTGAACAAGATTTTCGAGAAGCTGGAAAAAGCCGGCGCTTAATCCAGATTTGACCGTTATCAAAAAAAACGCTGCCAGTGCAAATTGGCAGCGTTTTTTTTGTCCGCAAAAAACTCAGACCAGGCCACCATTCGCGCGTAACGTTTGGCCATTCACCCAGCGGCCATCCGGTCCTGCCAGGAAGGCCACGGCGGCGGCGATATCGTCCGGCGTGCCCAGGCGTTCCAGGGGCGCCATCTTGCCCATGCGCTGTATCGTGTCTTCCGTCTTGCCGTTCAAGAACAGGGCAGTGGCCGTGGGGCCGGGGGCGACGGCATTGACGGTGATGTTCTTGCCGCGTAATTCCTTGGCAAAGATATTCGTCATCGTCTCGATGGCCGCCTTGGTGGCGCCGTAGACGGCATAGCCGGGCAGGGCCAGGCCAATCACGCTGGTGGAGAAGTTGACCACGCTGCCACCGTGGCGCAAGCGCGTCGCCGCCTGGCGCATGGTGTTGAAGCTGCCCTTGACGTTGATGGCGAACAGGCTGTCGAAGGTGGCGTCGTCCGTGTCGGCCAGGGCCGGCAGCATGGGCGGCATGATGCCGGCGTTGTTGACCAGTACGTCGACGCCGCCAAAGGCTGCTTCTGCCGCATCGAACAGCGCTTGCACCTCGCCCGCGTCAGCCACGTTGGCCTGGACGGCGATGGCGGCGCCGCCGCCGGCCACGATGGCCGCCACCAGCTCATCCGCCGCATCCTTGCCGCTGGCGTAATTGATGACGACCTGCATGCCGTCGCGTGCCAGGCGGCGGGCGATGGCCGCACCGATGCCGCGCGAGGCACCTGTGACGATGGCGACCCTGGCGGGGGTGGATGTGGTGTTCATGGCTGCTCTCCTGTCGTGGTGGGAAGCCCGCATGCTGTCGCTGCGAGCCAGTGCAGCCATTGTGATCTTTATTGGTTCATGGATAAAGATAGTGATGATAGTTTCAGTGTGCAAATTTCATTAACAATTGTTCTCGGCCAGGTTGATATGGACAGGCAAGATCCCGCCGAGCATAAGTCATTGCGCAAAGGAATGAAATATTTCCTAAAGTTAACTTTACACGTCAAATAATTTGGCCCATGATCGCTGCAGTATTCCACCTCTGTCCCCGACCCCGACAAGAAGGAGCGCACGATGCGCCGAGCACCCGTATTATTTTTTGCCCTGAGCACGGCCCTGTTGGCGGCCTGTGGCGTGAGCCTTGAACAAACCGCCGTTGCGCCTGTCGCGTCTGTCGAAATGCAGGAACCGGCCGCGCCGTTGCCTGTCGAAGCTGATGGCCGGCATGCATATCTGCACCGCGTGGGCGGCCATGATTATGTCAGCCTGAGCCAGAATGGCCCGGAGGGCGGCTTGCCGATACTCACGGGCACGCAGCGCCATGCCCGCGCCATCCGCCTGCTGGCGGCGGATCCGGCCCAGGTCCGGGCCATCCTGCGCAGCCTGAGGCTGCCTGCGCACCAGCGCAAGCTGTGGGCGGGAGAGGAAATCGTGCTCGATGCAGCCAGCTACGACATGTTGCAAGCGGCACGCGGCAGCAACAAGCCGCTGTTTGCGGAACTCAAGCTGGTGGGGATGGAGAAGTAAGAAAAAGCAACGGGGCCGAATGGCCCCGTCCAAGTGACGCTTGGAGATGGCGCTTAAATTTCCAGGTTGTCGATGAGTCTGGTCTGGCCCAGCTTGGCGGCAGCCAGCACCACCAGTGGTTCACCGGCGGCCAGTTCGGCGGCGTTTGGCGCCTGCAGGTTGGCGCGCTTGCGCACGGCGATGTAGTCCGATTTCCAGCCGCGGCTGTTCAATAGCTGCATGCTGGCCTGTTCCAGTTCAGCGACGGCCAAGTTACCCTTGCGCACTTCCTCGGCGACGAAATTAAGGCCCTTGAACAGTTCCGGCGCTTCCGCCCGTTCACTTTCCGACAAGTACATATTGCGCGACGATAAGGCCAGGCCATCGTCTGCGCGGTAGGTTTCGGCAGCGATGATTTCCGTCGGCAGCGCGAACTGGCGCGCCATGTTGCGGATGATCATCAGTTGCTGGTAATCCTTCTTGCCGAATACGGCCACGCGCGGACCCACGCACGAGAACAGCTTGGTGACGACCGTGCACACGCCTTCGAAGAAGCCGGGACGGAATTCGCCTTCCAGGGTATTGCCCAGGTCATCGGGCGGACGCACGCGGTATTCCTGCGGCTCCGGGTACAGTTCCTTTTCCGTCGGCGCGAACAGCACGTACACACCTTCCTTTTCCAGCTTGGCGATGTCGGCCGCCATGGTGCGCGGATATTTCTCGAAGTCTTCGTTCGGGCCGAATTGCAGGCGGTTCACGAAGATCGAGGCGACGACGGGGTCGCCATGCTTGCGCGCCAGACGCATCAATGACAGATGGCCTTCGTGCAGGTTGCCCATGGTGGGGACGAACGCCGTGCGCAGCTGTCCGCTGAGCTGGTCGCGCAATTCTTCGATGTCGGAAATAATTTTCATGGATTGCTTTCGCTAAAACCCCGTTGTACGGTGGTCAGTGACAAAGGGAAGGGGTCAGGCGGGCGAATACGCCAGCCGGACGTAGATGGGGGCAAACGGTTCTGCCTGCGTGATTTCGATCAGGGTTTCCTTGGCCAGTTCCAGCAGGGCCACGAAGTTGACCACCACCACGGGCACGCCGCCGGCAATGTCGAACAGCTCGCTGAATTCGACGAAGCGCGACGATTGCAAGTGGCGCAGGATGCTCGACATGTGCTCGCGCACGGACAGTTCCTGGCGGCTGATGCGGTGATGCTGGGTCAGCTTGGCGCGTTTCAGCACGTCGAGCCACGCCTGCTGCAAGTCCACCGGTTCCACGTCGGGCCAGGTGGGCGTCAGGCTTTGCTCGATGAAAATCTGCGTGCGCACGAAATCGCGCTCGAACTGCGGGATGGCATTCAGGTCGTAGGCGGCCAGCTTGATCTGCTCGTACTCGAGCAGGCGGCGTACCAGTTCGGCACGGGGGTCGCCGCCATCTTCCTCGACGTCGCTCTTGCGCGAAGGCAAGAGCATGCGCGACTTGATCTCGATCAGCATGGCCGCCATCAACAGGTATTCTGCGGCCAGTTCCAGGTTACGCACGCGGATCTGGTCTACATATTTCAGATATTGCAGGGTTACCTGCGCCATCGGAATATCGAGAATGTTGAAGTTTTGCTTGCGGATCAGGTAGAGCAGCAAGTCGAGCGGGCCTTCGAAGGCTTCGAGGAAGATTTCCAGCGCGTCCGGCGGAATGTACAAATCCGTCGGCATGCGCATCATCGGCTCGCCATACAGGCGGGCGATGCCCAGCGGGTCGGCGGCGGGCGCCGCGTCCGTTACCTTTGTTGCAGGGTCGCCGCTGCCGTCGCCTTCAGCGACAGGTTGGGGCGACTCGATGACTGCGCCGGCGCCGGGAGCATCGACTTCCGGCGTGACTGCAGACTCTTCAGGCAACATCGTGCCGGTTCCAGATCTTAGTTCTTGTTCTGGTAAACGTAAGCCTGTTGCTTGACGGCCGACGCCAGCTGGCGTTCCTGCTCATCGATGCTGACGGCCGGCTTGTCCCACAGCAGGGCGCGGCCCGCTTGCTGGCCCGCTTCCATGCCAGGGTTCTTGGCCTTCAGCTCAGCGATGAACAAGGTGTGGTCGGATACGTAGTTGTTGTGTTTTGCAGGCAGTTTCATATTCTCTTCTGAGTGTCTTATCGGTAAGGTCAGCCGGCCGTATTTTACCGCGCCGTGCCGCTTGGCGGGTTGTTGTATCGGCAAGTCCGGGGGTGAAATTGCTAAAAATCAATAACGCAACAAACGCCGCATCACCATCGGCGCCGGTTCGGCGGGGTTGGCGTGCGAATATTCCAGTTCTTCGGCCAGGTCGAATTCGAAGGCCGCATAAAAATCGATCAGCTTGCGCTGGTCGCGCCGCACGGCCAGGCGCAATTCCTCGGCCTGGCACGACAGTCCGTGATGAATGATGGCTTCCAGCAAGTGCTGCGAAACGTGGCTGCCCCGGTAGGCGGGCAGCACGCCCATGCGCGAAATCTTCCAGATGGCGGGGTCGCTGTCGAGCGGCATCCAGCGCAGCGAACCGGCGGGAATGTCGTCGATCAGCAACAGAAAACCGCCGCCGTGGCGCAATTGCTCTTCCACCTGCTGCGCCGTCTCGTGGTGTCCACTGGACGAGGCGGCCACCTTGCCGGCCCACGCGGCGCGGGTCAGCTCGGCCATCAGCTGTGCATCGGCATTCGTTGCTTCGCGCACCACGATATTCATCATCGGTCCTTGAGGTGGCTTAACGGATGCGCATGCCAGGTTCGGCGCCCGGCCACGGGTTCAGGATGTAGATGCCCGGATTGGCTTTCTCGTCGGCGGCGGAGGCGGCCATGACCATGCCTTCCGAAATGCCGAACTTCATCTTGCGCGGCGCCAGATTGGCCACCAGCACCGTCAGCTTGCCAACCAGCTCTTCCGGCTGGTAAGCCGAACGGATGCCGGAGAAGACATTGCGCAAGCGGCCTTCGCCCGCATCCAGGGTCAGGCGCAGCAGCTTGTCGGAGCCGTCCACCGGCTCGCAGTTGACGATCTTGGCGATGCGCAGGTCGACCTTGAGGAAGTCGTCGATCTTGATCTCGGGCGCCAGTTCCTCGATGGCGGAGGCCGGTGTTTCAGCGACCGCTGCGGCGTCGTTCGCGGCGTCGCCAGCCGGTGCGGCAATGGCAGCGGCCGCTTGCGGCGCGTCAAACAGCGCTTCGATCATCTTCGCATCCATGCGCGTCATCAAGTGGCTGTAGGCGCCGATGGTACGGCCCAGCATGCTGTTCGAGACGGCGTCGCCGAACACTTGCGTATCGGCCCAGGTGAATTCGGCGTCGTTGAGGAACGAGGCCACGTTCTTCGCCACGCCCGGCAGGACCGGCGACAGCAGGATCGTCAGCTGGCGGAACAGGATCAGGGCCGTGGTGCACACGTCGTGCAGTTCGGCGGTCTTGTCCGCGTCCTTGGCCAGGATCCACGGTTTGTTTTCATCGACATATTGGTTGGTGATGTCGGCGATTTCCATGATCTCGCGCAAGGCCTTGCCGAATTCGCGGTTCTCGAAGTGCGCGGCGATGCTGGCCTGGCGCTCGACGATGACGCCGTTGACGTCCACCGTCAGCGCGCGGTTGATCCAGCTTTGCGCGCCTTCCGACAGCGTGGATGCCAGCTTGCCGTCGAAACGCTTGGCGATGAAGCCGGCGCAGCGGCTGGCGATGTTCACGTATTTGCCGATCAGGTCGCTGTTCACGCGGGCCACGAAGTCGTCGCCGTTGAAGTCCAGGTCTTCCACTTTCGAGTTCAGCTTGAAGGCGATGTAGTAGCGCAGCCATTCCGGGTTCATGCCCAGGTCCAGGTAGCGCAGCGGCGAGATGCCTGTGCCGCGCGACTTCGACATCTTTTCGTTGTTGACCGTCAGGAAGCCATGGACATTGACTTTCAGTTTGTCGATCACCGGATGGCCGGCGAATTTCAGCATGGCGGGCCAGAACAGCAAATGGAAGGAAACGATGTCCTTGCCGATGAAGTGGATCTGTTCCGTGGCAGGATCGTTCAGCAAGGCGTCGAAATCGAGGCCTTTCTTGTCGCAATAGTTTTTCAGGCTGGCCAGGTAGCCGACGGGCGCGTCCATCCACACATAGAAGAACTTGCCCGGCGCATCGGGAATCGGGATGCCGAAGTAGGGCGCATCGCGCGAGATATCCCAGTCGGCCAGCTTTTCGCCCGCTTCTCCCAGCCATTCGCTGACCTTGTTGACCATTTCAGGCTGCAAGCGGCCTGGCGTGTTGAGCCAATCCTTGAGGAATTCGAAGCAGCGCGGGTCGGACAGCTTGAAGAAATACTGTTCCGACGGCTTCATCACGGGCGTCGCATTGGTAAACACGGAGAACGGATTGACCAGGTCGGTCGGCTGGTAGGCCGCGCCGCACACTTCGCAATTGTCGCCGTACTGGTTCTTGGCGCCGCATTTCGGGCATTCGCCCTTGATGTTGCGGTCGGCCAGGAACATGCCCTTGACCGGATCGAAGAAGCGGTCGACGGTTTTCGTGACAATCAGGCCCGTATCGCGCAGCTTGCGGTAGATCGATTGCGACAGGTCGACGTTTTCCGGCGAGTCGGTCGAATACCAGTTGTCGAAGGCGATATGGAAGCCATCGAGGTACTGGGCGCGGCCGGCGGCGATATTGGCGACGAATTGCTGCGGCGTGATGCCTTCCTTTTCGGCGGCGATCATGATGGGCGTGCCATGCGTATCGTCGGCGCCCACAAAGTGCACTTCACGGCCGGCTGCGCCATCGCGTTGCATTCGCTGGAACCGGACCCAGATATCGGCCTGGATGTATTCCATGATATGGCCAATGTGAAAAGCGGCGTTTGCGTAAGGCAGGGCAGTGGTGACGAACAGCTTGCGAGTCATGATTGATGCACTTTTGGGATGGATAATAGGACATTTTAACAGCGGAAAGGCAATATGAGCAGATACAGCGCTGGCAAGTGCTGCTTTTGCCGCCATCGCGCCTGGCGATTTTGCGCTAGACTGCGCGTATTGCACATATGTAGTACACACGGAGATTTACATGAGCATCACAGTAGAAGACGTCAAGGCCGCGCTGGCCCAGGTTATTGATCCAAATACACATAAAGATTTCGTTTCCAGTAAAACAGTCAAGAATCTGAAAGTCGATGGCGATGATATTTCCCTCGACATCGAGCTGGGCTACCCCGCAAAAAGCCAGATCGACCTGATCCGCAAATCCGTGCTGGCCGCCCTGCGCGTGCTGCCGGGCGTGGGCAATGTCAGCGTGGGCGTGTCGTCGAAAATCATTTCGCACACGGTGCAGCGCGGCTTGAAGCCGATGAGCAACGTGAAAAATATCATCGCCGTCGCTTCCGGCAAGGGTGGTGTTGGTAAATCGACCACGGCCGTCAATCTGGCCCTGGCCCTGGCAGCTGAAGGCGCCACGGTCGGCATGCTGGACGCCGACATCTATGGTCCATCGCAACCGATGATGCTGGGCATCAGCGGCCAGCCGAAGACCCTGGACGGCAAGAGCATGGAGCCGATGGAAAACCACGGCCTGCAAGTGTCGTCGATCGGCTTCATGATCGATCCGGACGAACCGATGGTGTGGCGCGGCCCGATGGTCACGCAAGCCTTGCAGCAATTGCTCGACCAGACCAACTGGCGCGACCTCGATTACCTGATCGTCGACATGCCGCCGGGCACGGGCGACATTCAGCTGACCCTGTCGCAGAAAGTGCCCGTCACGGGCGCCGTCATCGTCACGACGCCGCAGGACATCGCGCTGCTGGACGCGCGCAAGGGCTTGAAAATGTTCGAGAAGGTCGGCATCCCTATCCTCGGTGTGGTGGAAAACATGAGCACGCACATCTGCTCGAACTGCGGCCATGCGGAAGAAATCTTCGGCGCCGGCGGCGGCGCGAAGATGTGCGCGGACTTCGGCGTGGAATTCCTCGGCGCCTTGCCGTTGACCATGGCGATTCGCCAGCAGACGGATTCGGGCACGCCCACCGTGGTGGCCGAGCCGGAAGGTCCCGTCGCCGTGATCTACAAGCAGATCGCCCGCACCATCGCCATCAAGGTGGCGGAAAAGGCAAAGGACATGACGAGCAAGTTCCCGAGCATCGTCATCAAGAACGATTAAACATCGGATGTGGCGCTCCCATGCGCCAGTGTCAGCAGGAATATGGTTTCATGCAGTCCGTGTTGTTATTAAACAAGAGGAGACATCATGCAATTGACCACCGTATTCCTGCGCCAAGCCGCAGCCGTAATCGCCGGCAGCCTGCTGGCCGCCAGCGCCTTTGCGCAATCCGTCTCGTTCGTCGAGCCCGTCGATGGCGCGATAGTGAGCAGCCCGTTCAAGGTCAAGTTCGCGGTCAGCGGCATGGACGTCAAGCCGGCCGGCGACATGACGGCAAAGACGGGTCACCATCATCTGCTCATCAATATGGGGCCGATGAAGGCGGGCGAGATGATCCCCATGGATGACAAGCATTTGCATTTCGGCAAAGGACAGACGGAAACGGACGTCACCTTGCCGCCGGGCCAGTACACCCTCACCATGCAGTTCGCCAATGGCGCGCACCAGTCGTATGGGCCGGAGTTGAGCAAAAGCATCAAGGTGACGGTCAAGTAAGTCAGATATCTTGTCTGTTGCGGCAAAGGCCGGGTTCCAGCGATGGAGCCCGGCCTTTTTTATGGTATTGCTTTTTGTCATCATTGCGTCATATAGTCGGCGTATGCTGCCCGGTGGCCTAACTTTTGATGAGCGGATATGACGAAACATTTCTCCCTTTCCCGGCAACTGGCGCAGGCGCTGCTGCTGGTCGCTGGCGTGGCGGCGTGCCAGGCGCATGCGGCCAAGGCGGTTCCCAATACCGCGGCGCAGCCGAAGCTGGTGGTGGTGCTGGTGGTGGACGGTTTGCCGCAAGAGCAGGTGACGCGCTACCGCGACCAGTTCGGCCAGGGCGGTTTCCGCCGTCTGCTGGAGCAGGGCGCGTGGTTCAGCGATGCCCACCAGGCGCATGGCATCACGGTCACCGCCATCGGCCACTCGGCCGTGCTGTCGGGCGCCTATCCGGACCAGCACGGCGTGATCGGCAATAACTGGATCGATCCCGTCACGAAAAAATCCGTGTATTGCACCGAAGATGGCAATTTCCATTACATCGGCGAAGACACGCAGCCCGACGACGGCACGGCGCCGACGAAACTGCGCGTGAGCACCCTGGGCGACGAGCTGCGCTATTCCACGGGCGACCAGGCCAAGGTCGTCACCGTGTCGGGCAAGGACCGGGGCGCCATCCTGCTGGCCGGGAAAACGGGCACGGCCTATATGTACATGGAAAAGACGGGCAATTTCGCCAGCAGCACCTATTACATGCAGCAGCATCCGCAATGGGTGCAGCGCTACCAGGCTGCCAAACCGCAGGACCGCTACTATGGCAAGAGCTGGACGCCGCTGCTGGCCGATGCGGCCTATGCGCGGGACGCCCGTGATGATCTTGTGGCGGCCAAGCCGGGCACGCGCAACACCTTCCCGTTCGCCTATTACAGCGACAGCGGCAAGCTCGATGCCGAGTACTACAGCCGCTTGAAGTCCGGCCCCTTCCTCGATGAACTGACCCTGGAATTCGCGCGTGCCGCCATCGATGGCGAGAACCTGGGCCGCAACCCGGCCGGCGTGCCCGATATCCTCGGCGTGAGCCTGTCCGCGCACGATTATGTGAATCACGCCTATGGCCCGGAAAGCAAGATGTCGCACGACCACCTGCAGCGCCTGGACCGCATGCTGGCCGGCTTCTTTGCCGACCTCGATAAAAAAGTCGGCATGGATAATGTGCTGGTGGTGCTGACGGCCGACCATGGCTTTGCCAACGTGCCGGAATTTGCCGAAACGCGCGGCTTCTCGGCCAAGCGCATCGATGGCGCCAAGCTGGTCGATGGCTTGAACCGGCACCTGGCGACAAACCTGGGCATCGATAAGCTGGTGACGGCGTCGTCGCTGCCGAATATCTACCTCGATTACGCGCTGGCGGAAAAGAGCAGCGTCAATCGCGCCGCCCTGGAAGACGCGGCGGCCCGCTTCCTGCTGCAGCAGGACGGCCTGGCGCAAGTCTACACGCGCACGCAGATGGAAACGGGAGCCGTCGCCACGCGCATGGACACCCTGATGCGCCGCGCCTGGAACCGCCAGCTGTCGGGCGACCTGATGGTCGTCACAAAGCCGGCCTGGTACTTCGGCAAGGGCAGCGGCGGCACCTCGCACGGCACGCCGTACACCTATGACACCAACGTGCCGCTGATGGTCTTCGGCCCGCGCTGGATCAAACCGGGCGCGTATGGCCAGTACGCGGAAGTGGTCGACATCGCGCCGACCCTGGCCCATCTGCTGCGCATACGCCAGCCATCGGCGTCGGAAGGGCGGGTGTTGACGGAAGCGGTGCGGTAGGTCGGATTAGCGGCGAAGCCGCGTAATCCGACAACATCGTTGGTCAAGCCGCTTACAGCAGCCAGTCGATCGGCAGCACCGACAGAATCGCCACCCCCATGCGCTTCCACACGCTGGTGCCCGGTTCCGTGTCGTAGCGCGTGGTGGCACCGCTGGCGTCGCGCGCGAGCCAGTACAGCGCGCCGTCGTCGCCAAGCAGCACCTGGTAGGCGCGCTGCGGGATCGTGGTGCGCATGGCTTGTCCCAGCTGGCTGGCCAGCGCGGGGCTGTCGATGACGAGGCCCATTTCCGTGTTCAATTCGATCGAGCGCGGATCGAAGTTGAACGAGCCGACAAAGATGCGCCTATCATCGACGGCAAAGGTCTTTGCATGCAGGCTCGATGCGGAGCTGCCGAAGCGGCCCGGCTGTTCGCGCGCATCGCCCCGTTCCCACGAACGGCGCGACTCGTACAGCAGCACGCCCGCTTCCAGCAGCGGCTTTCTCCACTTCGCATAGCCGGCATGCACGGCCGCCACGTCGGTTGCTTCCAGCGCATTCGTCAGGATGCGCACGCCCACGCCTTTTCTTGCCAGGTCGGCAAAGGCTTGCGTGCCCGATTTGCCGGGCACGAAATACGGCGACACCAGGTCCACTTCCTTTTCCGGCACACCCAGCAGGTTTTGCAGGTTTTCCGCCACGCCCGTGCCTGGCCGGGCCTTGTCCAGCACCTTGGCCGGGTCGTCGCTGACCATGCGCGTCTTGGCCCATTCGAAGGGCAGGGTGCGTTCCATCATCTGCTTGACGAAGGGCGAGGTGCGCAGCGCCTGCAC
This sequence comes from Janthinobacterium lividum, assembly GCF_034424625.1. Classification (NCBI taxonomy): domain Bacteria; kingdom Pseudomonadati; phylum Pseudomonadota; class Betaproteobacteria; order Burkholderiales; family Oxalobacteraceae; genus Janthinobacterium; species Janthinobacterium lividum. Next base: position 2,343,502 of record NZ_CP139976.1, read on the forward strand.
GTATTCCTCGGCCGCCTTGGTATCGTCGATGCGGTCCGCTTCGGCGGCGATGGTGGCCGCGTCGCCCTCGACAGGGCTGGTCAGCAGCAGTCTGGCCGGGTAGGCAGAGGCGCTGTTCCAGTAGCGGTCGAAATCCTGCGACACGTCGTCGACGACGGGGCCGATGGCCAGCACGTCAAGGTCGGCAAACAGCACGTCGCCGGCCGCGCCAAAATATTCATCGCCCACATTGCGTCCGCCGACGATGGTGGCCTGGTTATCGGCCGTGAACGATTTGTTGTGCATGCGCCGGTTGAGGCGGGAAAAATCCACGGCAAAGGCCAGTGCGCGCGGCGCGCGGGGAATGAATGGGTTGAACAGGCGGATCTCCAGATTCTGCTGCTTGCCCAGCATGCTCAAGGTCTGGTCCAGGCCCGCCGTGTTGTTATCGTCGAGCAGCAGGCGCACGCGCACGCCCCGCTCCGCTGCCTGGCGCAGGGCGTCGAACAGCAGTGTGCCCGTGATGTCCTTGTGCCAGATGTAGTACTGCACGTCCAGGCTGCGCTGGGCGGCGGCGGCCAGCAGGGCGCGCGCGGCAAAGGCGTCGCGCCCATCGACCAGCGGATAAATGCCGGACACGCCCGGATGCTGCGCCGCCATGGGCGCAATGGCCGTGGCCAGCTGGGTATGTGCCGTATCGGTGATGACGCTGGAGGGAGTGCGGCTCTCCAGCGAAGGCAGTGAAGCGCAGCCGGCGAGGACGGCGGACAGCAGCAGGGGCAGCAGCAGCCGGGTGGCGCTGCGGAAGGGAAGTGCTTGGGCGGGCATGGCGGGCTTTCATCGAGTTGCCCCGATGTTAGCAGATGCGCATGCCCGCACGCGGCGCGGTTTTAGAGTTGTTCCAGCGCGATCAGCTCGGCCACCGTCTGGCGGCGGCGGATCAGGCGGGATTGTTCTCCGTCGACCAGGTATTCCGCCGCATGGGGGCGGCTGTTGTAGTTCGACGACATCGACGCGCCATACGCGCCCGCGCCTTCGAACACCACATAGTCGCCTACCTGTGCTGCCGGCAACTGCCGGGTTTCCACCACGCCGCCATCGCGCTGGGTAAACACGTCGCCCGATTCGCACAGGGGGCCGCCGACGACGGTGGCGCGCTGCGTGTCCAGCGCGCGGCCGTCATGCGCGATCACCGACATTTCATGGTAGCTGCCGTACATGGCAGGGCGCATCAGTTCATTGAAACCCGTATCGAGCAAGGTGAAATGGTTGCCGCCCATTTGCTTGGTGGCGCGTACTTCGGCCACCAGCAAGCCCGCGTCAGCCACGAGGAAGCGGCCCGGTTCGATTTCCAGGTGCACGCGATGGCCCAGGTGCGCCTCGATCTGCTTGCGCGCCGCATCCCACAGCTGGAAGTAGTGGTCCGTGTCGACGGGCTGCTCGCCTTCGCGGTAAGGCACGGACAGGCCGCCGCCCGTGGAAATGGCTTCGATATCGTGGCCCATGTTTTTGACCAGATCGACCATGGTGCCGCAGACGGTTTCCAGGTGGCTGTAGTCGACGCCCGAGCCGATGTGCATGTGCAGGCCCACCAGGTGCAGGCCATGTGCGCGGATGACGGCCAGCGCCTCCGGCAGCTCTTCATGCCAGATGCCGTGCTTGCTGTTTTCGCCGCCCGTATTGGTCTTGTTGCTGTGGCCATGACCATAGCCTGGATTGATGCGCAGCCAGACGCGGTGGCCGGGCGACACGGGACCCAGCTGGCGCAGCATGTCGACGGAGCCGCAATTGACTTCGATCTTCGCCGCCGCCACGCGCGCCAGGGTGGCGCGGTCGAACAGGTCGCAGGTGAAGACCACGCCGGCGGCGCCGTTCGTTTGCGCCGGCATAAAGCCTGCCTGCAGCGCGCGCTCGATCTCGCCCAGCGACACGGCGTCCACGTGCACGCCCGCTTCGCGCATCAAGGTCAGCAGATGGATGTTCGAGTTAGCCTTTTGCGCGAAGCGCACGGTGTCGAACTGCGCCAGCTGCGCCACGCGCGCGCGGATGGTGGCCGCGTCATACACCCACAGGGGGGTGCCGTGTTCCTGGGCGAGTTGGGCGAGGGTGGCGTCTGGCACTGGTTTCATGGGGTGGTCTTTGTCATATGATGGGTGGCGTCGGATTACGCGGGCTTTGCCCGCTAATCCGACCTACGATGCTGGCCATGATGCGGGTTTTCTTTGTAAACATAAAATATCTATTTGGGCCTACCTTATTCATTTATGATATGGCCATGACTATCTCCCTGCGCCATATCGAAGTCTTCCGCGCCATCATGACGACGGGCAGCGTGACGGCCGCCGCCGCCATGCTGCATACGTCGCAGCCCACCGTCAGCCGCGAACTGGCGCGCCTCGAGCATTTGACGGGCTTGATCCTGTTCGAGCGCGAGCGGGGGCGGCTGCGTCCCACGGCCCAGGCGCTGCAGCTGTTCGAGGAAGTGCAGCGCGCATATTTCGGCCTCGAGCGCATCGTCAGCACGGCGGCGGCCTTGCGCCAGTTCGACCAGGGACAGTTGTCGATCGCCTGCCTGCCCGTGTTTTCCCAGTCGCTGCTGCCGCAGGCGTGCAAGCGCTTCGTCGCCGATTTTCCCAAGGTGAGCATCAGCATCACGCCGCAGGAGTCGCCGCTGCTGGAAGAGTGGCTGTCGGCGCAGCGGCACGATATCGGCCTGACGGAAGTGGGCAATGCGCCGCCGGGCACCGCGCTCGACACCCTGATGTCCGTCGATGAAGTGTGCGTACTGCCCGACGGCCATGCGCTCGCCAGCAAGGCCGTGCTGCAGCCTGCGGACTTCGCGGGCCAGTCTTTCATCAGCCTGGCCGCCGTCGACCCCTACCGCCAGCAGATCGACGCCATCTTCGCGCAGGCGGGTGTGGAGCGGCGCATGGCGCTCGACACGCACAGCGCCGCCTCCGTGTGCGCGATGGTGCGCGAAGGCGTGGGCCTGGCCATCGTCAATCCGCTCACGGCCCTCGACTATGCGGGGCAGGGCTTGCAGATCCGCCGTTTCGCCGTGTCCCTGCCGTTCACGGTGAATCTCGTGAAACCTTTGCACCGGCCCCTGTCGCAACTTGTCGCCCTGTTCGAGCAGGCGCTGCATGCGCAGGCGGACGAAGTGAAAAGGCGCTTGCTGCAACTGTGACGGTGCTTGTGGAGCGGCGGCGGTCAACAGAGTAAAATGGCGTTTTACTTATTCAAGCCTGATTACTTCGATGACCACAACCGCTACTCCCGTCCGTACCCGTTTCGCTCCCAGCCCGACCGGCTATCTGCACCTGGGCGGCGCCCGCACCGCTTTATACAGCTGGGCGTATGCCCGCCACTTCGGCGGCACTTTCGTGCTGCGCATCGAAGACACGGACGTGGAGCGTTCCACGCCGGAAGCCGTGCAAGCCATCATCGAAGGCATGAAGTGGCTGGGCCTGGACCACGACGAAGGCCCGTTCTACCAGATGCAGCGCATGGACCGCTACCGCGAAGTAGTGGCACAGATGCTGGCCGAAGGTACTGCATATCACTGCTATTCGTCGCCGGAAGAAGTTGAAGCGATGCGCGAGCGCATGCGCGCCGCCGGCGAAAAGCCGCGCTACGACGGCACCTGGCGCCCGGAGCCGGGCAAGACCCTGCCGGTCGTGCCTGCCGACCGCAAGCCCGTCGTGCGCTTCAAGAATCCGCTCGATGGCGACGTGACGTGGGATGACGTGGTCAAGGGCACGATCACGATTTCGAACCGCGAACTGGACGATCTGGTGATCGCCCGCCCGGACGGCACGCCGACGTACAACTTCTGCGTGGCCGTCGACGACTGGGACATGCAGATCACGCACGTGATCCGCGGCGACGACCATGTCAACAACACCCCGCGCCAGATCAACATCCTGCGCGCCATCGGCGCACCGCTGCCCCTGTACGGCCACCTGCCGATGATCCTCGGTGCGGACGGCGAAAAGCTGTCGAAGCGCCATGGCGCCGTCAGCGTGATGGATTACCCGGCGCAAGGCTTCCTGCCGGAAGCGATGCTGAACTACCTGGCGCGCCTGGGCTGGAGCCATGGCGACGATGAAGTGTTCTCGACCGAGCAGTTCTGCGAGTGGTTCAACCTGAACCACCTGTCGAAATCGGCGGCCCAGTTCAACAATGAAAAACTGGCCTGGCTGAACAACCACTATATCAAGCAGGCCGACAATACCCGCCTGGCCGACCTGGCGCGCCCGCAAATGGCCGCCGCCGGCGCCGTCTTCGAAGGCGCGCCGGACCTGGCGCAAGTGCTGGGCATGATGAAAGAGCGCGCCAACACGGTCAATGAACTGGCTGCCGCCTCGATGCTGTTCTTCCGCGAGCCGCAGCCGGAAGCGGAACTGGTCGCGCAGCACATCACGGATGCCATCAAGCCCGTGCTGGCGCAGTTTGCCGAACGCATCGCCACGGTGGAGTGGAGCAAGGAAGCCGTCGCCGCCATGATCAAGGAAGTGCTGGCCGCGAACACCATCAAGATGCCGCTGCTGGCCATGCCTTTGCGCCTGATCCTGACGGGCCAGTTGCAGACCCCGGCCATCGACCAGGTAGTGGTGATGTTCGGCCGCGACACCGTGCTGGCGCGCCTGGCAAAGTGGTTGTAAGCATCGCGATTAAATCGCCGTAAAAGAGAGTGCGGAAACCGCCCCTATGAAAAGTTGCTCATAGACGAAAAAGGGTATTTGCAGAGTGAAACTTCTTTGCTATACTCTTGTTTCTGCACCAACGGGGGTATAGCTCAGCTGGGAGAGCGCTTGCATGGCATGCAAGAGGTCAGCGGTTCGATCCCGCTTACCTCCACCAGCAGCAAAATCGCAGTCAGGTTTTGTTAGTCGTTGAAGTGGTGCAGTTGTTGTTTGGAAGTTCCGCGGTCCCCATCGTCTAGAGGCCTAGGACATCACCCTTTCACGGTGAGTACAGGGGTTCGAATCCCCTTGGGGACGCCAGGTAGTTGTGGTATAGTAGTGGCAGTTGTTTGTACTGATTGTTGTAAGTTCAGACCCGTAAAAAGCGGAATCTGGATGGAAAGCAAGTAGTGAAACAAAGTCGCCAAGTGCGGCTTTTATTATTTCTGCGCCCGGGGGGTATAGCTCAGCTGGGAGAGCGCTTGCATGGCATGCAAGAGGTCAGCGGTTCGATCCCGCTTACCTCCACCAACAGCGCAGGAGTAAAGTAGCAAACTGTAGTTCCGTGGTCCCCATCGTCTAGAGGCCTAGGACATCACCCTTTCACGGTGAGTACAGGGGTTCGAATCCCCTTGGGGACGCCAGTTCAGTCTGGTGTTATGGTTGTAAAGAAGTAGCAGTGTTTCTGCGCCCGGGGGGTATAGCTCAGCTGGGAGAGCGCTTGCATGGCATGCAAGAGGTCAGCGGTTCGATCCCGCTTACCTCCACCAACAGCGCAGAAACTGGTAGGTAAGGTAGTGAATAAATCAAAGTCGCCTCGAGCGGCTTTTTTTATTGGCGTCAGTGATTCCTTCGCTCGGGGGAGGTATGGCTAAGCTGTTAGTGCGCTTGCATGGCATGCAAGAGGTCAGCGGTTAGCTCCCGCAAACCTCCACCAACAGCGCAGAAACTGGTAGGTAAAATAGTGAATAAATCAAAGTCGCCTCGAGCGGCTTTTTTTGTGCCTATTGGTTGCATGGATATAACTGACAGTGATTTGCGGAGTGGTTACATTTAGCAGGCTGCTTGATTGCATCAAGCCTGCGGATAAAAAATGGACCATTACATTGAGGAGACAGGATGCACCGCGTATTTGCCAGTTTTTTTCTTGCCGCCGTTATGCACGTTCCCGCGCATGCGGAGGCGCCGCCTGCGGCGAAATTCGATCCTGGTGCGCTGAAGTTGCAAAAGGGCCCGTTCAATGACGTGCTGGTGCTCGGCTCGCCCCATTTGGCGCAATTGCCAAAATCGTTTGATCCGTCTCAATTGAGCTTGCTCAACGAGCGCCTGGCGGACTGGCGGCCGGATGCGATCGCGATCGAGGCGCTTTCCGGTTTGCAGTGTGCTTACCTGCGCGCCTATCCGCAGCGCTATGGCGATACGGTGAAGGCGTATTGCTATGACACTTCCGTCGCGCAGGCCGCCACGGGGCTCGATGTGGTCGCGGCCACGGCGCAGGCGGAGGGTTTGCTGGCCGCCTGGCCGGCGGCGCCGTCTGCCGCGCAGCGGCGTACATTGGCCTCCCTGTTCCTGGCCGGTGGCGAGCGCGCATCGGCGCTGGTGCAGTGGCTGCGTCTGCCTGTCGAGGAGCGGCGCGCCGGTGACGGCGTGAGCGAGCCCTTGGCTGCAAACCTCAATTCCCTGCTGATGCAGCGCAACGAGAGCTATCAGATCGCTGCCGTGCTGGCGGCGAAGAGCGGGCACGAGCGGGTGCATGGCATGGATGACCATACGTCCGATATGCCTGTTGACGATGAAAAGGCTTATGCCAAGGCGATCAGGGCGGCCTGGAATAACTCCTTTTCGGCCGAGCGCAAGCGCATCCATGCCGGGTTTGAGGAGCAATTGACGACGCCTGCCGGTGTGCTGGCGATCTATCGCGCCTATAACGGACGCGCCGAGGCGGATCTGGCCTTCCGTGGCGATTTTGGCGCGGCGCTGGAAGAGCCTTCGCCGCAGCGGTATGGCCGCAACTACGTCGCCTCCTGGGAGGTGCGCAACTTGCGCATGGCGTCGAATATCCGCGAAATCATGGCGGCGCGCCCGGGCATGCGCGTGCTGGTCATCGTCGGCGCATCCCACAAGGGCTATCTGGAGGCGTATCTGAACCAGATGCATGACGTGCGCATCACCAGTACGGACGATATCTTGCGCTAAGGAGTGCTTTTGCCGCGCCGGGAGGTTGGCGCGGTTTTTCCTGCATGCCTGGCGTGCTGTTGCTTTGCATATCTTCCTGCCATCATCTTGTTTCCATAGGGAAGGGGGATGCAAAAAGGTGGAAAATAAGAAGGCCAGCAGTTGATTTCGTGAATCGCTTCGTGTTAAACTTCGCGCACGCTTTTTTGAGGGGCTAAGCAAAGCCTTCAACGAAGAGTCCGCTGAGAGTAAAGCCAGCACAGGTCCCCATCGTCTAGAGGCCTAGGACATCACCCTTTCACGGTGAGTACAGGGGTTCGAATCCCCTTGGGGACGCCAGGATTTAGTTGTAAAGTAAGAGTGCAGTGCTGAATGGGCCTGACAAGTCAGGCTTTTTTTGTTTCTGCAATATTGCTGCAGTACCGGGTCAGGATGCAAAGTAGTGCATTCAGGACAGATTTCTGTCCCCATCGTCTAGAGGCCTAGGACATCACCCTTTCACGGTGAGTACAGGGGTTCGAATCCCCTTGGGGACGCCAGATTCGCAAGTAGTAACAGGTCGGGATGCAAAGCAGCGCATCCAGGACAGATTTTCTGTCCCCATCGTCTAGAGGCCTAGGACATCACCCTTTCACGGTGAGTACAGGGGTTCGAATCCCCTTGGGGACGCCAGACCGGCTGAATCAGCCAACAAAAAAGCCGCCTGGTAACAGCGCGGCTTTTTTGTTATTGGTCGCCATGCCCACGTTTTTCTCTTTCCGTTCAATATGCCACTTCCTATCGATCGCGCACCATCCCTGGCCATCTTCTGCAAAGTCGTCGACAACTACGGCGATATCGGCATTTGCTGGCGCCTGGCGCGGCAGTTGAGCGGCGAGCATGCCGTGGCCGTCACCCTGTGGGTCGATGATTTGCCGAGTTTCCAGCGCATCTGCCCGGAAATCGACGTGGCGGCTGAAGCGCAGCACGTCTCCGGCGTCACGGTACGCCACTGGCGCGGCCAGGATGGTGCGTTCGTGCCCGGCGACGTGGCCGACATCGTCATCGAATTCTTTGCCTGCGACATTCCGCCCGGCTATATCAGCGCCATGGCGCAGTGCGCGCCGCATCCCGTGTGGCTGAACCTGGAAGGCTTGACGGCGGAAGAGTGGGTCGAGGGCTGCCACGCGCTGACGTCGCCGCGCCACGGCATGATCAAGCATTTCTTCTTTCCCGGCTTCACGAACAAGACGGGCGGCTTGCTGCGCGAAGCGGCGCTGGACGAGAAAAGGCTGGCGTTCCAGGCCGATGCACCCGCCATGGCGGCATTCCTGGGGCAATTCGGCGTGACGGCGGCGGAAATGTCCGCCTTGAAGGTATCGCTGTTCTGCTACCCGTCCGCGCCGGTCGCCGAGCTGTTTGCGGCCTGGCAGGCAGGGAGCGAACCCATGATGTGCCTGGTGCCGGAAGGCGTTGCGTTCGATGCCGTTCAGGCATTTATCGGCGACGATGCGGCGGTATCTGGTGCGGCGCGCACGCGCGGCGCGCTCACCGTGCGCGTGCTGCCGTTCGTGCCGCAAGACGATTACGACCGCCTGCTGTGGGCCTGCGACGTCAATTTCGTGCGTGGCGAGGATTCCTTCGTGCGCGCGCAATGGGCCGGCCAGCCGTTTCTCTGGCATATCTACCTGCAGGATGAAAACTTGCATCACGTGAAATTGCGTGCCTTCCTGCAGCGCTATGCGGCCGATGCGGACGGCGCCATCGACAGCCTGGTGCAGGCGGCGCTGGCCTGGAATGGCGCCAGCACGGACGCCTTGCCGTGGTCGCAGCTGTGGCCCGCATTGCAGGCCGATTTGTCGCGCATCAGGGCGCGCGCGCAGGACTGGCAGCGGCAGATGCAGGCTAATGGCGATCTGGCAAGTAAGCTGCTGGCGTTCGCTGGCGCGACGAGATAGGCGCTTGCTCAAAATTAAGGTAAAATGCCCGGTTATTTCTAACGTATTTTTAACCGATCAAACGCAAGCTTGCGGCGCTGATGGCGCACAGGCGGCAGATGGTCTTCATGCAACCCACTTTTTACGTACATTCCTATGAAACCCGCAAAAGAAATTCGTGTTGGCAATATCATCATGGTCGACAGCAAGCCAATGATCGTGTTGCGTTCTGATGTCAACGGTTCGAGCCGCACGGGCTTCACCTACAAATGGAAGATGAAAAATCTTCTGACGAACACCCCGATGGAAAACGTGTTCCGCGGCGACGACAAGTTCGACGTTGTTGTTCTGGATAAAAAGCCAGTGACATATTCGTACTTCGCCGACCCGCTGTTCGTTTTCATGGACACCGAGTACAACCAGTACGAAATCGAAGAAGAAAACCTGGGCGAAGCGCTGAACTACCTGAAAGATGGCATGGAATGCGAAGCCATTTTCTACGACGGCAAAGCGATCTCCGTTGAACTGCCGACGACCATCGCCCGTCAAGTGGTGTACTCGGAGCCAGCGGTCAAGGGCAACACGTCGGGCAACGTCCTGAAAGAAGCCAAGATCGAAAACGCCATCGACGCGCACCGCCACACCGTGCAAGTGCCGCTGTTCGTGGCACAGGACGACGTCATCGAAATCGACACCCGTACCAACGAATACAAGCGTGTCGTACGCAACTGATAGATCGTTGCACTGCGCCGCTCGCATGGCCCGGCATATGCCGGCCTGGCTTGCTCCAGTGCTGGATGATCAAGAAACGCTGCCTTTGGGCAGCGTTTTTTTTTGCTTAAAAAATAATTCCCTTCAACAACAATTGTGTTGCAGGGACTGCTATGCTATGGCTAGAACATTATTGCGGTAGAAACATTGAAGTTTCCTGGAGATAGCATGCAGCGCAGTCAGATGTTACGCAGTGGCGCGTCCCGGGGCGTGGCGCGCCCCGTGCTGGCCCGTGCCTCGGCGCCCGCCAGCCCCATGGCCCATCTGCTCGATGCCGGCGTCTTGCCGCAACAGCAAATGATGCAGGCAGGCAAACTCAGCTCCCATGCCCTGACGTCGCAGTACCTGGGGCGCATCCGCTCCCTGTGCAGCATCGGCGCGCGGACCTATCCCGGCATTGAAATCAATCCCGATGCGTTGAAAATTGCCCTGGAAATGGACCGCGAGCGGCAAGTGCACAAGGTGCGCGGCCCCTTGCATGGCATTCCCGTCGTCTTGCGCGACAATATCGCCACGGGCGACCGCATGAAGACGCGCACGCAAGCCCCCCTGGCCACGCAGGCCAGCTGCGATTCCTTTGTGGCGGCGCGCTTGCGCGCGGCCGGCGCCGTCATCATCGGCAAAAGCAATTTGCGCCAGTGGGCTGCCGTCAGCGTGCCGCATGCCACTGCCAGCTGGGCCGGGCTGACCATCCTGGCCGTCGACAGCGCTGCGGACGGATCCATCGTCGCGCCTGCTTCAGACTGCGGCCTGGTCGCCATCAAGCCCACGGGCAGGGCCGCTGACGGGCAGGGCGGCGAGCCAGCCATGGCCGGGCCGATGGCCCCCAGCGTGCGCGAGGCGGCCTGGCTGCTCGCCGCCCTGACGGGCGAGCGCCTGGCCGATGGCGTGGTGCTCGATGCCGCCGGCTTGCATGGGCGCCGCATCGGCGTGGCGCGCAGCCTGTTCGGCCTGTGCGCGGGGACCGATGCCGTGATCGGGCAGGCGCTGCTGGTACTGCGCGACCAGGGCGCGGAACTGATCGAGATGCCGCCCGCGCCCGGGCCTGGCGGCATCGAAGCATTGCTGGGCTCGCATGGGCTCGATGCGCTGGTGGGGCCTACCTGCCATGGCGTATCGCAGGCGCCGGCGGCCTTGCCGCATATCACGGTGCCGGCCGGCGTGGCCGGGGGCTCGCCGGTCGGCTTGTCCTTCATCGGTCCGGCCCACGGCGACATGCAGCTCATTGCGATGGCCTATGCCTATGAGCAGGCGACTTTGCACCGGCGCACGCCCGCGCTGCCGTCGAGCATCACCCTGGCGCTGCGCCAGCCATGAATTTTCTTTTCGTTTTCTTTCGATAAACTATGCTTGCAACCTTGCTGCTGAGTGCGGCCGTGACCGCCACCCCGACTCCTTTTGACGCCGCGCAATTGTCTGGCAGCTGGTCCGACAGCGTCAATACGAACAGTGTTTGCGAAGAAGCGCGGCACTTTACGCGCATGCAGCTGTCTGACGATCATCAGCGCCTGGCGATCTTCAACGACCGTACGTGGAAAAGCAAGCTGGGTGAAACCAACCGCTTTGCCGCGACGGTGGTGGCGGAAACGGAGCACAGCCTGACGTTACGCTATGACAATGAAACCCGCCTCAATACCGCTGGCAAGCTGGTGGAATGGCAATTGATCATCGTCGCGCCCGGCGTGTACCGCTGGCGCGAGACGGGCTGGCCGGAAGGCAAGGTCAACGGGGTCGTCGGTATCCGCTGTTCTCCCTGAGACGGTGCGCGAGCATGCCATTCTGCTATGCTGCCGGCATTACATGATGCTTTTAGGAGATTGCATGTCCGCACGTTTGCTGTTCCCCCTGTTCCTCGGTGCCGCCGTGGCGCTGGCCGCGCTGCCGGCGCACGCGCGTACGCCGAGGCTGTCGCTGATCGAGCAGGCGCAAAGCTGCGATGGCGGCCACACCTGCCCGTACTTCCCCGACGTCTACAAGGCGGACTACGCGTTTCGCAAGGCCTTCAATGTGGGCTTGAAAAAAGCTGGCCTGAAGCGGCAGCGCTGGGTGCCGGATGGCGTGGCCAGCCCGCTCAAGCCCGTCGAGATCGACGGCAAGGCGCGTCTGCTGAGCAGTGTCTGCGAACCGCACAATTGCGGCCACCGCTACTCCATCCTGTACGACCCGGCCGAGCGCAGCATGACGGGCGTGTATATGGGCAGCGATGGCAAGGGCGGCTTGCGCACCGTCTACTTCGGCGAACCCAGCATCGCCGAAGCCGACCTGTTGTTCAAGAACTGATGCACGCGCCACTGCGCATTTCCAGCGAACGCGGCGAGCTGGACGTGGCCATGATCCACCGCTACCTGAGCGAGCAATCGTACTGGAAGCGCGGCGTGGCGATCGAAACGGTGCGCAAGGGGATCGCCAACGCGCTGTGTTTCGGCGGCTATGTGGATGGGCAGCAGGTGGCGTTCGCCAGGGTCATCACCGATTACACGGATTTTGCCTACCTGCGCGACGTGTTTGTGCTGCCGCCATACCAGGGGCGCGGCTATGGCAAGCAGATCGTGGCCGCCGCGCTCGGCGATGCGCGTGTGCGCGATGTCGTCTGGATGCTGGGGACCGATGACGCGCATGGCCTGTATGCCAGCTTTGGTTTTGCGCCGCTGGAGGCGCCACACAAGTACATGCGTCGTCCTGCAGCGTGAGAATTATCAAAACAACCTTTAGGTGTCAAGAGAACTATTAACATTATTGTACGTAATAATGTTGCATTGATAATGACATCATGTCATTATGCGCGCTCTGCAGCTTACGCAGCGGTGCGTTGCTGGTGCTGTGCTTTGCCGTCGCTACCTGGCGGGGCAAAGGTGGTGAGCGGTCCGATTGGTCGTCCCTGGCACGTTTTCTCGTCACTTTAAAGGAATACATCATGAAACAATATGGCGCCGAATTTCTCGGCACGTTCTGGCTGGTCCTGGGCGGTTGCGGCAGCGCCGTGCTGGCCGCTGCCTTTCCCGGCCTCGGCATCGGCTTTGCCGGCGTAGCGCTGGCCTTTGGCCTGACGGTGCTGACCATGGCTTACGCCATCGGCCACATCTCGGGCTGCCACCTGAATCCTGCCGTCTCGATCGGCCTGTGGGCCGGCGGCCGCTTCCCCGCCAATCAACTGTTGCCATACATCATTGCGCAAGTGCTAGGCGCCATCGTGGCCGGCGGCGTGCTGTACGTGATCGCCAGCGGCCAGGCCGGTTTCGATGTCAGCAAGGGCTTTGCCTCGAACGGCTTCGGCGCCCATTCGCCGGGCGGCTATTCGATGCTGTCGGCGCTGGTCATTGAAATCGTGCTGACGATGTTCTTCCTGATCGTCATCCTGGGCGCCACCGACAAGCGCGCGCCGGCCGGCTTCGCCCCGCTGCCGATCGGCCTGGCGCTGACCCTGATCCACCTGATCAGCATTCCCGTCACCAATACCTCCGTCAATCCGGCCCGCAGCACGGGCGTGGCCCTGTACGTGGGCGACTGGGCGACCAGCCAGTTGTGGCTGTTCTGGCTGGCACCGATTATCGGCGCCTTGCTGGGCGCGCTGGCCTACCGCTTGATTGCGGGCGAAAAAGAGTAGGCTTCAACATGTAAAAAAGCAGCCCGCGGGCTGCTTTTTTCATTTAATCGGCGCCGCGCCACTCGCTCAGGTAATGCTGCGGCGTGCGGCCCAGGATGCGGCGGAACATGGCGCTGAAGGCGCTGGGGCTGGCGTAGCCCAGCGCATAGGCGATGGCCGCCACGCCTTCACCCCGGTCCAGGCGGCAGAAGGCCTCGGCCAGGTGGACTTGCTGCAGCCATTGGCGGTAGTGCAAGCCCGTTTCCTTGGGGAATAAACGGATCAGGGTGCGCGCGCTGGCGCCCGCGTCCTGCGCCCAGTCCTCGATGCTGCGCCGGCTGCCGGGCGCGCTCATGATGGCCGAGCAGACGGCCACCAGGCGGCGGTCGCGCGGCCAGGGGATGGCGAGGGGGACGGTATCGGCCCCCGCCAATTCCGACAGGATCAAATGCGCCAGCCAGTCACCGCGTCCCGCCAGCGCATATTCGATCGGTTCGGCCAGCAAGGCCAGGATCAGCTCGCGCAACAGCCGGCTCACTTCCAGTACCTTGCAATCGGCGCCATATTGGGCCGCTACCTGCGCATCGATGTACACGGTGCGCATGCTCAGTTCGCTCAAGATGTGAACTTCATGCACGACGCCCACGGGGATCAGCAGGGCGCGCCGCGGCGGCAGGATCCACACGCCGTGTCCGGTGGAGACGCGCATCACGCCTTCCGTCGCATACAGCAGTTGCGCCCGCACATGACTGTGCGGCGCCGTGTAGTCGCCCGCCACGTATTGCCTGGACATGGCCGTCACGGGGCGCGGCACGTGCTGGTAATCGTGCGAGCTGGTGCTGCGGCTGAACGGCACGCCATCGGGGTGGGTCTGGGCGGGTTGGTGGGTGTACATGTGGGTCGTTGGATTGTCACCTGATTGTCACTTAGTTGTCACTTGGGCGACGATTATTGGAAGTTGTCAGTTCAGTGACCATACTATACTGGCTTCTTTGCCGGGCCGCAGCCGTGCCCGATTATTGCGGATGACACATGCACACAACCACACCTGCCCCAGCACTGGCCAAGCCCGTGCCGGCGGCTCCCTCGCTTCACAGTTCCCAACAACAATCCGGTCTGGCCATGCACATCCTGGGCGCCGTCGCCTTCGTGCATTTGCTCAATGACTTGATCCAGGCATTATTGCCGTCGATTTATCCGATGCTGAAAGCCGAGTTTTCACTCAGTTTTACCCAGGTCGGCCTTATAACCCTGACGTTCCAGTGCACGGCATCGTTGCTGCAACCCTGGATCGGCTTGTACACGGACCGCCGTCCGCTGCCATTCTTGCTGCCCGTCGGCATGTGCTTTACCCTGGCGGGCGTGCTGATGCTGTCCATCGTCTCGACTTTCCCGACCCTGCTGATCGCCTCGGGCCTGATCGGCGTCGGCTCGTCGACCTTCCACCCGGAAGCGTCGCGCGTGGCCCGCATGGCGTCGGGCGGACGCTACGGCTTTGCCCAGTCGCTGTTCCAGGTGGGCGGCAACGTCGGCTCCGCCCTGGGCCCGCTGCTGGCGGCGGCCGTCATCGTGAACCGTGGCCACGGTAATGTCGCCTGGTTCAGCCTGCTCGCCGTGCTGGCCATCGGCGTGCTGTACAAGGTCAGCCACTGGTATAGCGGCCACCTTGCCAGCTTCAAGCCGAAGGCGGGCGGCCATGGACCTAACTTGTCGCGCAACAAGGTGATAGGTGCGCTGGGCGTGCTGGCCCTGCTGGTGTTTTCCAAATACATCTACATGGCCAGCCTGTCGAGCTACTACACGTTTTACCTGATCGACAAGTTCCACCTGTCGCTCGGCGATGCCCAGCTGTACCTGTTCCTGTTCCTCGCCGCCGTGGCGGCCGGCACCTTCATGGGCGGCCCCATCGGCGACCGCATCGGCCGTAAGCGCGTGATCTGGATTTCCATCCTGGGCGCCGCGCCATTTACCCTGCTGCTGCCATATGTCGACCTGTTCTGGACGGCTGTATTGACGGTGATCATCGGTTTCGTGATTTCATCCGCGTTTTCCGCCATCGTCGTCTTCGCGCAGGAACTGGTGCCGGGCAAGGTGGGCATGATCGCGGGGATCTTCTTTGGCCTGATGTTTGGCGTGTCGGGCATCGCGGCCGCGGCGATGGGCCACCTGGCCGACGTGTCGGGCATCGCCTATGTGTATAAAATCTGCTCCTACCTGCCGCTGCTGGGCATATTGACGGTGCTGCTGCCGCATATCGAGCAGGCGAAAAAGTAGGCCAGCGTCGCGGGAGGGCTTGACGGCCCGCCCGCGCGCATGCGATATTCTACTCATGAGCTCTTTCATCCTCCATCCAGTCCTTGCATACCGCGCCGCCGCTGCGCTGTGTCCATGTACCTGGCTTCGCGAGGATGCGGCCCGGCGCCGTTAAACTTTTTACTCCTCATTCCGATGGCCACAGTGTTGAAAAACCTGTGGCCATTTTCTTTTTCCGCAACGCGCATGAAAGTCCCGCATGACACTTCATTTGTACGACACGTATAGCCGCAGCCTGCGGCCCTTCGAGACCATCGTCCCTGGCCATGCCGGCCTGTATGCCTGCGGCCCCACCGTCTACGATTACGCGCACATCGGCAACCTGCGCACCTATCTGTTCGTCGACGGCTTGCGCCGCGCGCTTGAATTCAACGGCTTGCAGGTGCGCCACGTGATGAATATCACTGACGTGGGCCATCTGACGTCGGATGCGGACAGCGGCGACGACAAGATCGAGGCGCGCAGCGCCCGCAGCGGCAAGTCGGCCTGGGATATCGCCGCCGAATTCACGCGCGCGTTCGAGGGCGATCTGCGCGCGCTGAATATCCTGCCGCCCACCATCTGGTGCCGCGCCACGGACCACATCGCGGAGCAGATCGCATTCATCCTCGACCTGGAAGCGAAGGGCTATACCTACCGCACGGACGACGGCATCTATTTCGACACGACGCGCCAGGACAGCTATGGAAAACTGGCGCGCCTGAACCGCGACGGCCTGCAGGCGGGGAAGAGGGTGGACCTGGGCGAGAAGCGCGACATCTGCGATTTCGCGCTGTGGAAGTTCAGCGGCGAGCCGGGCCAGCGGCAAATGGAGTGGGACAGTCCCTGGAGCCTGGGTTTCCCTGGCTGGCATATCGAGTGCTCGGCGATGGCGGAAAAACACCTGGGCGCGTATTTCGACATCCATTGCGGCGGTGAAGACCACGTGGCCGTCCACCACAGCAACGAGATCGCGCAAACGGAAGCGCGCCACGGCACGCGCCTGGCCAATTTCTGGCTGCATGGCGCGTTCCTCAAGACCCAGGATGCGAAGATGTCGAAATCCACGGGCGACTTCTTGCGTTTGCAAAGCCTGGTGGAGCAGGGCGTCGATCCGCTGGCCTACCGCTACCTGTGCCTGGGCGCCCATTACCGCAGCAGCCTCAATTTCACGGACGACGCCTTGCGTGGTGCCGCCAGCGGCCTGGCGCGCCTGCGCGTGGCCGTGCATGGCCTGGGTGCTGCGGAAGGCGAGGCCGATCCTGCATGGCATGAGCGTTTCATGAGCTGCGTCAACGATGACCTGAACTACCCGCGCGCGCTGGCCGTGGCCTGGGAGCTGCTGAAAAGCGAGCTGCCGGACGCCGTCAAAAAAGCCACCATGGCCCGCTTCGATGCGGCCCTGGGGCTCGATCTGCTGGCCTGGCAGCCGGCGCAGGTGGCAGTGCCGCAGCAGGTGCAGGCGTGGATGGCGGAACGGTCCATCGCCCGCGCGCAGCGCCAGTGGGCCGAGGCGGACCGCTTGCGCGACCTGGCGCGCGCGGCCGGTTATGACATCGACGATACGCCGCAGGGGCAACAGGCGCGGCCCCTGTGAGCGTGTGGCCGTATCTGCGGCAGCCATGCATAATGGCCGCCTGATAAACGCGGGAGATGCCGTGAAGCGTGGTGTGCTGTTATTGAGTTGCTGTTTTGTCTTTTCGTCCGCGCAGGCGTTCAGCGAGTGCCCCGGCTTTCCCGCACTGGCCACCTCCGGCGAGGCGCTGCTGGCGCAGGTGCGCGCGCTGCCGCCCGCCGCTGTGGACCGCGAACGGCAGGCGTGTGCGCCAGCGACGGTCATCGATTTCGCCTACAGCGGCGGAGTGCTGTGCAGTTTTGGCGGTGAAGTGGATGCCGCGACGGCCGCCGTCACGCGCCTGGCCGATGGCGGTGAGCTGGTCGAGTACCTGTATCTGTTCCCGTATGCGCCGGCCTCGCATGCGCGCTTGCTGGCGCTGCTGGCCGCGCGGTTTGCGCCCGTCGACAAGGCGGCCTGGCCGGCCTTCCTGCAGGGCCCTAAGCCAGGCAAGGAAACCACGGCCCTGTTCACACATGACGGTTTTTATATCTCGCTGGGCAAGCCCACCGAAGGCGATCCTGCCGCATGGTACTCGAATGTGATCTTTGAAAAGATGGACAAGCCGGCGCTGGGCGTGCGCAAGGTGTGCCGGGAGGGGAGCGATGGCTGAAGCGGATGCCTTTCCGGCAGCGCTGGCCGGCACTGTGGCGCAGCTATTGCCTGCGCTGTCCAAAGGCCAGTTGCACGCGCTCTCGGCACCGTTTGACGTGCATCAGGATGGCAGGCTGCTGCGCATTCCCGCGCGCACGTATTACCACCGCGAGCAGTTGCTCACTTGTACCCGGCTGCCCGGCGACGCGGGCGTGATCGCCCTGTGTCTGGGCACGCGCCACCATGACGGCCATCTGCGCGAAGCGTGTGTCAGGCAGCTGTTGCTGCAGGAGCGGGCGTGGACGGTGCCGTTCGTCGTGCACCTGTGCGGCGAATACGTGCTGGAGATCGTCGAGAGAATCGGGGCGGCGCTGCCGGCCTGGAATGCGCAGGCGCTGGCGCGCTACCTGCGGGAGAACCCCGCGTATGTGGATACGCTGCAGCGGCGCGCCGTCAGCTACTGGAACTGCTACTACCGCAGGCGCCACCCCGTGTGGAAAGACTATCCGGGACGCAGGACCATGGCGGCCCTGCGTGCATTGCAGCAGCTTACGCCTCGATAAAGCGCATCTTGAAGCTGCGGCCCTTGATGTTGCCGAAGTCGCGGCCCAGGGTATTGCCCGCGTTCAGGCGCTTGAAGGCCGCTTCGGCCACCTTGCGGTCCAGCGCCACGTAGGTCATGAACTCGAACACGTTGATCTTGCCCACCTGTTCCTTGGTGAGGCCAGCGTCGCCCGTCAGCGCGCCCAGTAAGTCGCCCGGGCGCAGCTTGTCCTTCTTGCCGCCCATGATGCACAGGGTGACCATCGGCGCCGGCAGCGCCTCCATCCCGTCATCTTCCGCCAGTTCCTTCAGGTCGTGCCATTCGGCGGCGCTGTTCTGGTACTGCTCGATCAACTTGACCCATTTTTTCTCGTTCGGCGCGCACAGCGACAGGGCCAGACCCTTCTTGCTGCCGCGGCCAGTGCGGCCGATGCGGTGGATGTGCACTTCCGTGTCCTTCGACACGTCGACGTTGATCACGGCGCCCAGGTCGGAAATATCGAGGCCGCGCGCAGCCACGTCGGTGGCGACCAGCACGGAGCAGCTGCGGTTGGCGAACAGCACCAGGATTTCATCGCGCTCGCGCTGTTCCAGCTCGCCGTACAGGGCCAGCGCGGAAAAGCCTTGCTGGCGCAGTTCCTCGGCCAGTTCGCGGCAATGCACCTTGGTATTGCAGAAGGCCAGGGTCGATTCCGGCTTGAAGTGTTTCAATAGCTTGCCGACGGCGCTGTTGCGCTCGTCGAAGCCGATTTCATAGAAGCGCTGCTCGATCTTGTCGTTGTCGTGCTGCGCCTCGACCGTCACTTCCAGCGGATTGACGAGGAACGAGGCCGTGGCGCGGCGGATGTCTTCCGGATACGTGGCCGAGAACAGCAGGGTCTGGCGGCGCGCCGGGCAGGCGCTGACGATGCCGGCGATTTCCTCGTAAAAGCCCATGTCCGTCATGCGGTCCGCTTCATCGAGCACCAGCGTCTGCACGTGATTCAGGTTGATGGTGCCGCGGCCCAGATGGTCGCGCAGGCGGCCCGGCGTGCCGACGACGATGTGGGCGCCGTGTTCCAGCGAAGCGATTTGCGGACGCATCGGCGCGCCGCCCGTCAGGGTCAGGATCTTGATGTTGCCAGCCGCGCGGGCCAGGCGGCGCAGCTCATTGGCCACCTGGTCGGCCAGTTCGCGCGTGGGGCACAGCACCAGTCCCTGCACGGCAAACCAGGCCGGATTGAGCTTGTGCAGGATGCCGATGCCGAAGGCGGCGGTCTTGCCGCTGCCCGTCTTGGCCTGGGCGATCAGGTCGCGGCCGTCGAGCACCGCCGGCAGGCTTTGCGCCTGGATGGTGGTCATCTCGTGGTAGCCGAGCGAGTCCAGGTTGGCCAGGAAGGCGGGCGTCAGCGGCAGGCTGGCAAAGGAAGTGGTGGTGTCAGTGGTGGTGTTCATAGGGGCGGAGCCGGTAAAAAGCGGGTGGATGGGCACAGTCTACAGGCGTTCTACGCCCTTGTGCGGATGGTGGTGTGGAAGCTGGCGGCAAACGGCCGCCCGCGTGTGGTATTAATTGTCGGGCGCCCAGATGGGCAAGCCGGTGAGATCCAGGCCGGCGTCGCGCGTCCACACGGGCAGGCCCGTGGCGTCGGTCGGCTCCAGCAATTCGAGCTGCACTTGCTTCAGCGCCACCTTGCGCGGGCGCGCGCGGCGCTGTGGCTCCGGCGCCGGCTCTGGCGCATCGTGCGCTGGCGGCGGGCCGAAACCGGGCAAGTCGATGGTGGCGTTGTCTTTTTTATCTCTCATTTGATAACCTCTGTCCCTGGCCTGCGAAGGCCAAGGGGCGGGCAGCATGCTGTCCGCCTATGTCCATACGCTTTAACTTCATCCACAAAACAAAAGCCCGGCTACAGGAGTCGGGCTCATTGTGAATATCATCGGCAGGAAAAGCAGACCTGCGGATTAAAGTGCGGCACGCAGTGTATCACAGGCGTGCCGCATTGTGGGATGCGCTGTTGTTGTGTCAGCGGAAGCTCAGGGCGCCCGTCAGGTCGCCCGGCGGCAGCGCGCCGCGTGACGCAAAGGCGTCATTGCGCACTTTCAGGCCTTCGAGCAGCGGCAAGTCGTGCAGGCGCGTGATCAGGCGCAGGATCGACGTGGTGTCGTAGAAACTGTGGTCGACGGCGCCTTTCTTCGCGTATGGCGAGACGACGATGGCGGGAATGCGCGTGCCAGGACCCCAGCGGTCGCCTTTCGGCGGTGCCACGTGGTCCCACCAGCCGCCGTTTTCATCGAACGTGATCACCACGATCATGTCTTTCCACTGCGGCGACTCCTTCAGATGCTGGATGACGTTGGCCACGTGCTGGTCGCCCGACTCGATGTCCGAATAGCCCGCGTGCAGGTTCAGGTTACCCTGCGGCTTGTAGAAGGTCACGGCCGGCAGCTTGCCCGCCACGGCGGCGGCGAGGAATTTGTTCGAAATCGGGCTGTCGCCCGTGCCGCCGTCGCGCAGGTGCTCGGCGCGCGCGGCGGTGCCGGGTGCGAATTGCTTGAAGTAGTTCAGCGGCTGGTGGTGGAACTGGAAATTCGGCTTGCTGCCGCCGCCCTTGTGGTCGAGCGCCGCTTGCCAGCCGCCGCCATACCAGGCCCAGCTGACCCCCTTGCGCGACAGCAGGTCGCCGATGGTGTCGTAGGTTTGCGGCGGCAGGGTATTCGCATCGGCCGGATCGGCGTGCAGCGGGTCGCCGTCGAAGGCGGGGCGGATATAGCTTGGCTGGTATGGCGGCGCCATGGTGTTGACGGCATAGCCGTCCGGCGTGAGGGCGCCGTCATTGACGTATTTCGGCTTGCCATCGAGCGCGGAGGCGGGGCAGTCGGGCGAGATCGCCAGGCGCACGCCTTGCGGGCCGTCGGACAGCACGGCGATCTTTTTCTTTGCCGCCGTCTCGGCCGCGTTGAAGTATTCGTTGGCCCGGCCCGTGACGAGGAACTGGTGGTTCATGTAGGAGCCGCCGAAGGCCGCCATGAAGAAGTTGTCGCACAGTGTGTACTGTTCGGCGATCTGCCACAGGTTCAGGTTTTTCGACGTTTCGCCGTAATGGCCCATCACCAGGCCGCCGCTGTCGGCCCACGCGGCAAAGCCGTCGTTCTTGCCGCCGTTGATCTGCATCTGGTTGTTATAGAAGCGGTGTACGAGGTCGCGCGTGATGATGCTCTCGGGCAGGGGCTTGCCGGCCGCATCGCTCAATTTGTAGGGGGCGTTCGGCAGGCCGGAAATCTGGTCTTCCTTGATCAGGTAATCGATGCCGCCGATATTTTGCTGGTTCGGCACCAGGCCGCCCCAGATTTTCGGCAGGGTAGCCAGCGGCTTGCCGTCGCGGTCCAGCTGCTGCGCCTGTTCGGCCGTGACGGCGGACAGGGGGGCGCTGGTGCCGGGGAAGTTGGCGAACAGGTTGTTGAAGCTGCGGTTTTCCAGGTAGATCACGACCACGTTCTTGACGTGCGCCTTGAGTTTCGCGTCGAGCGAACCTTTGGCGATGGTCTTCCTGGCTGGCGCGGCGTCGGCCAATGCCGGCAGGCTGGCGGCCAGGCCGACTGCGGAAGCAGCCTGGAAAATGCGCCGGCGCGAGGGATTGGCGGGTTGGTCGGCCGGATCGGCTGGCAGGGCGGGGGCGAGGTCCTTCACACATTCTCCTTGGGTGTCTCTATGGGCACGGGCGTTGGCGGCAATCGCCGGCAACGCCCGTGAAGCGGGAAAATTGTATCACCGGCTCCGCGCCCCTGTGAACTATTCAGCCGCTCTTAGAACTGATAACGCACCTTCAGCGACACCTTGCGTGCCGGACCATACATGCCCGAGTACCACCAGTCCGACACGGAAGCCGTGTACTGCTTGTCGAACAGGTTGGCCACGTTCACGGTGGCAGAGAGCTTGTCGCTGACGTCGTAGCGCGCCATCAGGCTGGCCACCGAGTACGCCTTCTGTTCCCAGTGCAGGGTACTGTTGATCTGCCACGCGTCGATGTCGGAATACACGCGGCTTTGCCAGTTCATGCCGCCGCCGATGGTCAGGCGATTCAGCTCGCCGGGCAGGCGGTACGTGGTCCACAGTTTCACCAGGTGGCGCGGGAAGGTGGTCTGGATCGCCTTGCCCTCCGCATTTTCCGTCTGGCTGTACGACCACGACGCGGCCACATTCCAGTTTGGCGTGAGGGCGCCCGTCGCTTCCAGGTCGATGCCCTTGGTATCTGCGCCCTTGATGGTGCGGAACGCCGGATCGTTGGAGCCGGGCAGGGTGTGGCCGGGGTCCGTTTCAGCCAGGTTTTTCTGGCGGATCAGATACAGCGCGGCGGACGTGTTCAGGCGGCCATCGAACCAGCCGCTCTTGACACCCGCTTCATAGGTCTTGCCTTCGCGCGGCGCCAGCAGCTTGCCGTAGCGGTCTTGCGAGGCTTGCGGCTGGTAGATGGTGGAGTAGCTGGCGTAGGCGCTGTGCGTGGCGTCGATGTCGTACACCAGGCCGCCGTATGGTGTGAAGACGCTGCTGTCCGATGCCGGGGATGCGCTGAAAAATTGCGCCTCAGGCGCGTCCGAGATGTAATTTTCGTTGTAGCGCAGTACTTTTGCGCCGGCGATCAGTTTCAGGCGCTCGGAGAGGTTGAGACGGCTGGCCGCGTAGGCGCTGGCCTGGCGGCGCGTGCTGTCATAGGTGACGAAGGTATTGCCAAACACGGGCGTTGCCATGCGATTCCAGCGGTACAGGTTGACGGGCGCGCCCTGGATGTCCTTGTCGCGGCGGCCATCCGTCGTGCTTTGGAATTCGTTGTAGTCCATGCCCAGCACCAGTTCGTGCTGGCGGCCGAACGCGTTGAACGGTCCGCGCACATTGACATCCACGCTGTTGACCTGCAACTGGTAATCGCGGTAGTCGGCGCTCATGCGCAGGCCATCGCCCGTGGCCTGGTCGGCAAAGGCGGTACTCACGTTCATGAACACGGAGCGCTCTTCCTGCGAAGATTGCACGCGGTTGGCCGAGATTTTCAGCTTCCAGTCGTTTGCCAGCGCGTGTTCCAGGGTGGCGAAGAGGTCGGTCGAATTGGTGCCGAAGCGATTCGACTTGGCCGCCGGGCTGAAGGAGCGGGGCAGCTTGGTCATCGCGCCATTGCTGTAGAACAGGGGGAAGCCCAGGTAGGACAAGGATCCGTTCGAGCGCTTGCGCTGGTGCGTGATGCCGGCCGTCAGCTTCGTATCGGCGGACAGGTCCGCTTCGATCACGCCATACACCACTTTCTTGTCGCGGCTGTAGCCGTCGATGATGCCGTCGCCTTCCTCGTACAGCGTCACCAGGCGGCCGCGCACGGTGCGCGCCTCGTTCAGCGGACCCGCGATGTCGGCCATGGCGCGCCGTTCATCGTAGGAGCCCAGCTCGCCCTCGACGGACGCCTGGAACTGCGCCGTGGGCTTCTTGCGCACCATGTTGATGGCGCCCGAGGCGTCGCCCGCACCCGTCATCAGGCCCGAGGCGCCGCGCAGTACTTCGATGCGGTCGTACAGCGCCATGTCGGCCAGGCTTTGCGACGGTATCGCATTGAGGCCCAGGTTTTCCGAATGCGTGCTGACGCCATCGAGCTGGTAGTTGGTAATCGCATAGCCGCGCGAAGTAAAGCCGGAGCGTTCGCTGCCCAGCGAGAACAGGGTGATGCCCGGCGTTTGCGCCATGACTTGCGCGATGGTGTTCAGGCCCTGGTCCTGCATGCGCTGCTGCGTGATGACGCTGACCGACTGCGGCGTTTCCCGGATCGACAGGCCCAGTGGCGTGGCCGTGGCGATCGGCAGGGGGGAGACATACGCGCCCGAGCCTTCGGTGGCATCCTGCTGCGCCTTGACCGACACTTCCGGCATCATCGACAGCGCTTCGCCGCCCGCCGCCGCATCGGCCGGACGCAGGACAAAGCTGCCGTTGGCGCTGCGCTCGGCCTTCAGGCCCGTGCCGCGCAGCACGCCGTTCAGGGCGGCCAGCACGTCGTGGCGGCCGCTCAAGCCTGCGGACGTCTTGCCGCGCGTCTGTTCCGGCGTAAAACTGAGGATGACCCTGGACTGGCTGGCGACCTGGCGCAGCGCCGCCGCCAGGTCGCCGGCCGGCACCTGGAAATCCTGGATGTTCTGGCTGGCCGCTGGCGCTGCCGCGCTTTCCTGCGCCATGGCTGGCGCCCGGGCGTTCAGCAGCAGGGCCGAACCGATGAAGACGAGTTGGATGGCATACGCCATGCGCTTGATGCGCGGCTTGGAATGAATGGCAGGAGACATGGTTACCTTGTGGTGTAGTCGTCAAAAAGAACGTTGCCTACACAGGTCACGCGAGAATCGAAAGCGGGTACCTTTTTTTCGTTGGCGTCAAAATAAATATTCAACGCTGCTGGCGCGCCTCGACCTGCACCCAGTAGCGCGTGCGCAGGCGGATATCGACGGGCAGGGAGTCGGGCAGCGACAGTAGCACGGCGTCCAGGTCGGCCAGCGGGAAGACGCCGGAAATGCGCAGGCCGGCGACGGCATCGTCGCAGCCCAGCAAGCCGTGGCGGTAGCGGCTCAGTTCATGCAGGAAGTCGCGCAGCGGCATGGCGTCGGCCAGCAGCAAGCCCTGGCGCCAGGCCCAGATGTCGGGCGAGACGGCGTGCGCGGGCAAGAGCTGCCGCGCCGTCATGCCGCCGCCCTGGCCTGCACGGATGAGCAGATTGCCATCGCCATGGCGCGGCATCAGCCGGACGGCGCCTTCCTCGACAGACACGAGAGTGCTGCCGCCGGCCTGGCGCACCGAGTAGCGCGTGCCCAGCGCCTGCGCCTGGCCATGCGCGGTTTCGACGAGGAAGGGGCGGTAGGGCATGCCCGTTTCGCGGGCAGTGGCGATGAAGACTTCGCCCTGCACCAGTTGCAGCAGGCGCTGCGTGCCGCTAAAGCGGATATTCACGGCGCTGCCGCTGTTCAGGTGCAAACGGCTGCCGTCGGGCAGGGTCAGCTCGCGGCGCTCGCCCACGCCCGTGGCCATGTCGGCCAGCGCGGCGCGGGCCATGTCGGGTGCATATTCCGAGCGCGCGCCGAACCAGCCCGTGATGCCGATGGCCGATACCCACGCCAGCAGTTGCAGGCTGTTGCGGCGCGAGATCGGCGAGGCGAGGCGGGAGCGCTGTGTCAGCGCCTTGCGGCTGGCCTGCGCATCGAGTTCGCGCAAGCCGCCGCTGACGCTTTCGATGTGTTTCCATGCCCGCTCATGGTCGGGATGCGCCTGGCGCCACTGCTGCCAGGCCGTTTTTTCCGCCGGCGTGGTGGCGCCGCTCATCAGGGTGGCCAGCCATTCGGCCGCCTGCATGGCGATCGCCAGGTCGATGGGCTGGCCCTGTGCGTAGACGGTGGCGCCGCGCATGTCAGGACGCGGCAAAATCGGGCACGGCAAAAAAGCACAGCAGATTGGCCTTGCTCAGGTATTTTTTGACGGAATGCGTGGTGGTGCCCAGTTCGGCGGCGATCTCGGCATAGGTCATGCCGTCCAGGTGCGCCAGCAGGAAGGCGGCCCTGGCCTTGGCGGAGACCTGGTCCAGCGCGCGGTCGACCCGTTGCAGCGATTCGAGCAGGATGGACATCGCTTCCGGCGAAGGCGTGCAGGCTTGCGGCTGGTGCAGCAGTGCGTCGAGGTAGGCCCGTTCGAGCTCTTCGCGCCGGCAGTGATTGGCCAGCAGGCGCTTGGCGATGGTGGCCAGGAAAGGGCGCGGCTGCGCGATCCCGGCACTGCTGCGCGCAACGAAGATCTTGATGAAGGTATCCTGCGCCAGGTCGCCCGCCAGCCCCGCATCGTGCAGGCGGCGTTTCAGCCAGTGCAGCAGCCAGGAGTGGTGCTCGGCATACAGGGCCTGGAAATCGGATGGCGGGGAAGGGGCGGACAGCATGCGTACAGTCTGGTTTAATCTAAATGAGAATTGTTCTCATAATAGCGTAGCGGCGCGCACCCGGCAATCAGCAAAACGCGGCGTTGCTGAAATGCGACTGCGTGTCCGGACCGCGCGCGGCGGCGGATTTGCGCTGCCGCACGGCAGATGTAAAAGTTTCCTTGGCGCAAGCTTTCATGTGAGAAAATGCGGGCTGTCGATGTGGTGCGGAGCGGAGCGAAAAATGATGTGGATGGTTGGCGGTGCCCTGGTTCTCCTGGTCGCCAGATTCTTATGGTTGGCCTACTTTCACCGGGTCAACGCGATGTCGCGCCAGGCGGAGTTGATGAACTGGCTCGACATCGGCCGGGTGTCGAATGCCGATGGCGGCAAGGATATTTTGTTGGCGAGAAACGAGCGCGGCGCCAGGATCGACTGGCGCACGGGCGAGGTCTGGCTGATGAATCCCAAGGTGGCCGAGCCATTCGCCGATTTCCTTGCCGTCGAGCGCTGGTTGACTTTGCGCGACATGCCGGCGGCGGACAAGCCGGCCGCAGCTGCGCCTGCGCCTGCGCCCGCGGAGCCGGAACCGGAGGCGGCGCCGGATGCTGGCCCCGTGCGCGATACCTTGCCGGCCTTCCAGCAAAAGGTCGATGCTTGCCTGGCCAAGGCGGAGGGCGGCCAGGAGTTGCTGGAAACCAAGCAGGCTTTCGAGGCGGGCAGCGAGCCTTACCTCGAGGCGTCGACGGAACTGAGCAAGACGGCGCTGGAGCTCGAAGTGTCGCCGGCGATGGTGGCCACGTTTCATATCAGCGCGTTTGCCGCCCTGGCCGAAACGGCGGGAGCCGACAAGCTGGAACGAGTGGCGGCCAGCCTGCACGCGGCGGCCAGGCAGATCAGGGCCAGCGTCACCGCGTAGAGGCGGGGCAGGGCAGGCATGAATGAAAAAACCGCTGCATCCCTTGCAGGAGTCAGCGGTTTTTATGTATTGGTTGCGGGGACAGGATTTGAACCTGTGACCTTCGGGTTATGAGCCCGACGAGCTGCCAGACTGCTCCACCCCGCAGGCGAATTATATACGAGTTTGCTGCATTGCGGGAATGATCTTTGTCAGGCCTGCCGCATCGCTTATTGTTGCTTGAAAACCGTGGCCGTTCCCTGGCGTGTAAACGGCGTGTCCATATGGACTTCCTTGCCGCGCAGTTCGTATGGCAGAAAGGTGATGATTGAATAGCCATCGCGATGGTCGAGCGCTACGGCTATTGCATCTGATTGTTTGCCGGACGAGGGCAGGGGGACGGTGGCGTCATACACGAGGGCGGTTGTCTTGTATTCGCCGTCGACGGCGCCTTGCACCAGGGCTTCCTGTATCAGCTTGATGATGTCGGCCGGCAGTAGCGACATCGCAGCTGTGCTTGCGGGCATGAGGACGAATTTGTCGGCCTGCTTCAGGGCCGCGCCGAGCGGGAGGAAATGGCCTTGCCTCTCAAGTTGTCGCTTGGCCAAAGGAACGACGAACTCTTGCAGATATTCGGTATCCCGCTGCGCTTGGGACTGGGCTTGTGCCGTGGCGGAAAAGCACAGGACGGCAAGCAGGGTGGCAGTGCGGCAGGCTTTCAAGGCGTGGCCCTTGTACATTTAAAGTTTCAATTTAACATGATTGTACAAAATGGGCGAGAATGAAAAAGCCGCTGATCCCTTTGCAAGAATCAGCGGCTTTCATATATTGGTTGCGGGGACAGGATTTGAACCTGTGACCTTCGGGTTATGAGCCCGACGAGCTGCCAGACTGCTCCACCCCGCAGGCGAATTATAGCGGGGTTTGCTGCAATGCGCAATGGCCGGGTTTCAGACCCTGGATTACGCCGCCGCCAGGCGCCACAGCGAGGTGATTTCCTTCGAGCGGGCCGCGTGCAGGCTGTCGGTGGCGTCCTGCGCGCGCGGGTGCGTGGGTTTCACGTCCAGGCGGTCGATGACTTTCAAGCCCGCCTGTTCTATCCACTCCAGCAATTGCGCGCGCGGGCGCAGGCCCAGGTGCTCGGCCAGGTCCGATAAAATCAGCCAGCCTTCGCCGTTTGCTTCCAGGTGCCCGGCCAGGCCGGCGAGGAAACCGCGCAGCATGCGGCTGTCCGGATCGTAGACGGCGTATTCGATCGGCGAGCTTGGGCGCGCCGGCAGCCAGGGCGGATTGCACACGATGAGCGGCGCGCGGCCCGCAGGGAACAGGTCGGCCTGCTGCACGTCGACCTTGTCAAGCAAATCGAGGCGGGCCAGATTTTCGCGCGCGCAGGACAGGGCGCGCGGGTCCTGGTCGGTGGCGACGATGCGCTGAATGCCGCGCTGCGCCAGCACGGCGGCCAGCACGCCCGTGCCGGTGCCGATATCGAAGGCCAGGCTGGCGCGCGCAGGCAGCGGCGCTTCCGCCACCAGGCCCACGTATTCGCCGCGGATGGGCGCGAACACGCCGTAATGCGGGTGGATGCGCTGGCCCAGGGCTGGCAGTTCCACGCCCGTGCGGCGCCATTCGTGCGCGCCGATCAGGCCCAGCAATTCGCGCAGCGAGGCGATAAACGGTTCTTCGCCGCGGCCATACGCTTCATTGCACGCCAGTTTCACGTCCGGCGCGCGGCGCAGCGGAATCGTGTAGTCGGCGTCGAAAGGCAGCAGCAGCATGGCCAGGGTACGGGCGCGTTGCGACTGGGCCTGGCGGTGCAAGTGGAAGGCTTCCGTGGCGGACGGTTCGGGTTTCGTCAGCTTGGCGGCCTTGGCCTTCTTGCTCGGTTTGTCGTTCTTGTGGTCGGCGCGCCGCGCCAGCGCCTGCAGCAGCTGGCGCGCGTTTTGGAAGTCGCCGCGCCACAGCATGGCCGTGCCTTCGCAGGCCAGGCGGTAAGCCTGGTCGGCCGTCGTGCGGTCATCGGCGATGACGACGCGCTTGGGCGGCGGCATGCCGCTTTCCGAGCGCCAGCGGGCCGAATGCTCGGCGCCGTTTTCGCTCCAGTGGATCTGCGGATGAACGGTAGGTGAAGAAGTGTCGGACATGGGATTCAATCGATAGAAGGTGGCGCGCGGCATGGTCGCCTGCGCAGGCCGTCTTCCATTATACGTTGCTGACCGTGCTGCTAGCGGTGTCCGTGCCGTAGGCGAGTGCCAGCGCGCGGGCGCGCGCCTGCTCTTCCGGCGTGGTTTCCACGGCTTTCCTGTCGGCTTTGGCGGTCTCGGTGGCATGGTCCGGCTGCACCAGCTTGAGCAAGCGCAAGCTCAGGCTGCCTGCCAGGCCGTCATCCTTGCCGCTGGCGCTGGCGCCATCGGACGTGCCCTGGTAGAGATTGCTTTGCAATTGCTGGCCCAGCAGCTTGAACAGGTCGTGCAGATTGCCGCCGAAGTGCGTGGCGGGCAACTCTTTCGCGGGCAGCTGTGCGTCATCGGCTGAGCCTGCTTCCTCGGTGGCATTCTGCGTTTGCTCAAGGACGCCCGCGCTGATGCTCGATTGATATTGCACTTCCACTTCGAAGTCGAAGGTCTGGCCATCGGCCGTCGTGATCTTGCCCTTGCCGATGAAATGCGCGTTTTCATTGAGGCTGAAGGCGGCCGCGCGGCTGCTGCCGCCGGCGCCCGAGACGCTGGCGCTGCCACTGCTGAAGCTGGAACCGGCCTGCAGGTCGACGGAATCGAAAGCGACCGTGGCACCGTCGCCGAACAGCTGGCGCGTCATGGTGGAGAGGAAATCCTGCGCCACGTCGACGGTGGCGTTGCCCAGCGCATCGGTCCGTTGCGACAATCCCTTGGCCGACAGGTCCAGGCCATTCTTTGACAGCGCCACCACGTCTTGCGCCGTGCGCTGCATCAGGGGCGAAGCGGCCAGGCCCGTGGCGCTGCTGCCCGTGCGGGACGGCTGCTGGCCAGCCAGCGTATTCGAGGCGGGTTGACGGCTGGCAAGGGCGGGGAGCTGGGACATGGTCGGTTCAAATGGGGAGGATAGTCGAATTAACGGCAATATCGCCCCATTCTTTAACCATCAGTGGTGGTGCGACCAGCTACCGTCTGCCGACTCCAGGTAGGACTTGACGGCATCGGCCTGGCCCGTGGCGTGACGCTTGAGTTCGCCGCATGCGCAAATGCCCTGGTACGGCTGGATATGCGAGCAGGCGGAGACTTTTTGCAGGTAGACCTGCATGGATTTGTGACATTTTACGCACTTGAAGGTGAGGCTGCGGGCGGCTTTCATGGGGTTCCTTGAACTGTTGCGGGGCGTAGAGTTCGTCTACGCGAAGGCGGCGATTTTAACGTACTCCGGCCATCGTTACACGTTGTTGCATCTGCGCCACGCGCACGTCAACTGAATCCGCGCCATGACGTTGAGCGTATATAGGAGGTCGTCTGACCGCCATTGAAGAGGTAGCACCATGGACAAGCATGACAAGGAAAAGCCTGTACAGCCCGCCAAGGAGCTGGTCAGGAAGTGGCTGAAAGCGGAGCTGGAACAGCGCCGGCCCCCGCCCGACCCCGAGCAGATCCGCCGCGAACTGGGCTGGGATATGCTCAGACTGTGCCGGGAGCCGGCCAGCCGCTAGTGACTCAGCGCACCGTCACCACGCTCTTGCCGCCGGACCCAGGCTGCACGAGGATGCGGGTGGCGATGCGCTCCGTCATTTCCTGTACGTGCGAGATGACGCCCACCTTGCGGCCCATCGCTTGCAAGCCGTCGAGCGCATCCATGGCCACGCGCAGGGTTTCCGTATCCAGGCTGCCGAAGCCCTCGTCGATGAACAGCGATTCCACGCGCACCCGGTTCGAGGACAGCGAGGCCAGGCCCAGCGCCAGGGCCAGCGAGACGAGGAACGATTCGCCGCCCGACAGCGAGTGCACGGAGCGCAGCTCGCCGCCCATGTCCTGGTCGCGCACCATCAGGCCCAGCGACGGATTGTTCGGGTTGTCGATGCGTTCGAGCTGGTAGCGGCGCGCCAGGTGGTTCAGGTGTGCATTGGCATAGCCCAGCAGCACTTCCAGCGTGAATTGCTGTGCATAGTTGCGGAATTTCTTGCCGTCGGCCGAGCCGATCAATTCATTCAGGCTGGCCCAGCGCCGCTCGATGACGGCTTGCGCCTCGATCTGCGCCAGCATAGCTTGCGCGCTGTGGCGCCGCGCGTCGTCCTGCGCGATGGCCAGGCGCAGGCGCGTCGCTTCCTGGTTGGCTGCCTGGCGTTCGGCGCCAAGCGCGTCGAGCGCCGCCTGCAGCACGGCCTCGTCCGTTTCCAGCGCTTCCGGTGGCCGTTCCAGATGGTCCGCATGCCGCTGCCGGCGTTCGGCCAGCACGGAAACGGCCGCCGTGTGGCGGTCGGCGATCATCTGCAGGGCGTCGCGTTCGGCGCGCATGGCGTCCGGCGCGATGGCCAGGCGCGCGCGCAGCTCGTCGAGCGTGGCGGGCGCATGGCCGGAGTGACGCTGCCGGAACTGCTGCAGCCAGTCGTGCAGGGCGGCGGTGGCGCCGCGTTCCTGTTCATGCAGGGCGGCCAGGCGTTGCGACAACTGCACGCATGCTTCATCGAGGCGCGTGCGCTGCTGGCTGGCCGACTGCGCCGCCGTTTGCTGCTGTGCCAGCAGCTCCTTGGCCTGCGCGATGGCGCCAGCCAGGCTGTGTTCCACCTCGGCCACGTTCTGGCCCTGCCATAGCGCGTTGCGCTCCGTTTGCAGTGCCGTGCGCCGTTTGTCGGCGGCGGCAAAGGCGGCGTGGGTTTCCTGCGCCGTGTGCTGTGCCTTGCCGGCGGCCAGCAACGCCGCTTCCAGCTGCGCGGCCAAGGTCGCTAGCGCGTGACCGCGATTGTCCTGGTCCGCCTGCTGTTTCAGCCATTGCCGGCTTTCCGTTTCGCGCGCCGCGCGGAAGGCGGCGGGGCCGGCGCGCCAGTTGTCCTTCCAGCCTTCGGCGCCTTCCACGTCGGCAAACGCGGTATCGAGCTGCGCCAGCAAGCCGTCAAGCGCGCTGCGCGACGTTTCCGCCTTGTCCACGCTGGCCGCCTGCTGCGCCTGCAACTGCGCCAGCCGTGTCTGCGTTTCGGCGACGGCGCTTGTGCAGCGCGCGTGTTCGGCGCCGGCCAGTTCGTGCGCCGCCTGCGCCTGCTCGCGCCGCGCGCTGGCCTGGCGCAGCGCCGCCTCCTGCTGCGCCAGCGCCTGCAGGGCTGCCGCATTGGCTGCTAGTTGCTGCGCGAACCAGTGCGCGCGCTGGTTTTCCGGCGGCAGATGCAGGGTATCGGCATGCGGCTGCCATTGCGCGTGCAGGCTGGCGATGGCGGGCGGCAGGGCCGCCAGTTCGGCATCCGTCTGCGCCTGTTCGCGCGCAGTCGCGGCCAGCGCCGCCCTGTGCGTGGCCAGTTGCTCCAGATTGCCGCGCGCCTGTGCGCGGCAAGCCAGTACTTCATCCTGCAAGCTGGCCAGCATCGCCTGCAAAGCGTGATCGGCGTGGGTGTACGGGTGTTCCAGCGCGCCGCAGACGGGGCAGGGCTGCTCGTCCTGCAAGGTGGCGCGCAGTTGCTCGACGCTGGCCGCGCATGCCGCTTCCGCGCCTTTCAGGGACTTTTCCGCCTGCGCCAGGCTCGCTTCCAGCAGCGCTGTTTGTGCTGCTGCCGCGGCCAGCGCCGCGTTTTCCGTCTGCGCGGCCTGCGCCAGCTGGGCGGCCCTCGCTTGTCCGTGCGCCAGCGCCTGCTGCTGGCGCGCCAGCTCCGTCCACGTCTTTTCCGCCGCATTCAACTGGCGCGCATGGTTTTCCAGCTGTCCGCGCTGTTCCTGCAGCAGCTGTCCGTCGATGGCTTGTACGGCGGACAGCGCTTCGCGCCGCTGCCCATCGTGCTCGGCGAGCGTGGCGGCGGCGGCCGTCAATGCGGCTTGCGCCGCGTGGCCCGCGTTGGTTGCCGCGCGCACCAGCTGCGCCGCTTCGGCTGCCTTGGCGTCGGCCGCATCGGCTTGCGCGGCAGCCTGGCCGGCCTGGGCGAACAGCTGGTCCGACAATTGCCACGACGTGGCCAGCGCTTGCCAATGCTGGTGCGATGCCAGCCACAGGCGTCCCGTTTCCTGCTCCGCCTGCATGGCGTGCTGGCCTTGCTGCAGATCGTGCAAGGTGGCGCGCGCCGTCTCGTTGGCCTGGTCTGCCGCCAGTGCCGCCTCCCTGGCCTGGCGGTGCGCGGGCAAGTGGGCGGCAATGCCGGCATCGAGCGCCTTGGCGGCATCGAGCTGCGGTGCCGCGTCGCGCTGCGCCGCTTCGCTGGCCAGCAAGGCCGCTGCCGCTTGCTGCACGCCGGCAGCCAGTTGCGTTTCGCTGGCCACGGCTTGCGCCGCCTGCGCGCGCGCCGTTTCCAGCGCGGCGCCGCTGCTGGCGATGTCGCTCGCCAGGCGCGCCACGTCATCGACGAAGGGGCGCGCCGGCTGCAGCAATTCCCACTGCGCCAGCGCCGTGCGGCGCTCTTCGGCAGCGGCCCGTTCGGCATCCGCGCTATCGAGCGCCTCCTGCGCCGCCGCGACCTGGCTTTGCAGTTTGTGCGTTTCCTGGTGCCAGCGCTGCTGCAGTTCCAGCACCGCCTTGCGCAAGTCGATGGTTTGCAGGGTGGTCTCGGCCGCGCTGCACAGGGCCTCGGTATCGGTACGTTCTTCCGGCGACAAGGGCCGCTGGTCGGCCAGTTTTTCGCCCAGGCGTTCGAGGACCTGCTTTTCCTTTTTTGCCCGCTCGAAGGCGCGCATGGAAATGTCGGTGTAGATGCTGCTGCCCGTCAGGGTTTCCAGCAACTCTCCCCGTTCATTGTCTTCCGTTTTGAGGAAGGTGGAAAACTCGTTTTGCGCCAGCAGCACGGCGCGCGTAAACTGGTCGAACGACAGGCCGATGCGCTTTTCGATCTCTTCCTTGACTTCCGTCTTGGTGCCGCCGATGGGCTGCAACGCTGGCAACTGGTGCAAGCTCATGGCCGTGGCCTGCAGCGCGCCTTCGGCTTTGGTGCGCGAACGGCGCACGCTCCAGCGCGCGCGGTAGCTGGCGCCATCGTTGCCGACGAAGTCCACTTGCGCGTAGCCGTCCGGCGTGCCGCGCCGCAGCAGGGTGCGCGTATCCTGGGCGTTGACGGTTTCCTTGCCCACGTCGGGCAGGGCGCTGCCCCGGCCCAGCACTTTCAGCAGGCGGGGCGTGGCGTCGTACAGGGCCAGGCACAGGGCATCGAGCAGGGTGCTCTTGCCCGCGCCCGTAGGCCCGCTGATGGCGAACAGGCCGGAAGACGCCAGCGGCTCCTGCTGGAAGTCGACTTCAAATTCGCCGGCCAGCGAAGCCAGGTTCTTGCCACTGATTTTCAGTATTTTCATGGTTCTTCAGGTGTGCTCAAGCGCCAGGCAGCAGCAGTTCGGCCAGGGCCGACAGTTGTTCGGGCGGCGCGGGCTGGCCGTATTTTTGCAGGTACAGGCGGCGGAAGATGTCGTCGGGCTGCAGCTGGCCCAACTGGTCGAGCGTCATGTTCTCGGGCGCGCTGCTGCGCGCGGCGCTCGATGTTTCGATCTTCGCCAGGCGCACGTGCTTGCCGTCGAGCGCCGTTTCGATGCGCGTGCGCAGGCCCGGCTCCGGCGCATCGAGGCGCACGCGCACTTCCAGGAAAGGCTGTGCTTCCGGTGGCGCTGCGGGCACGTCGAGGGCGGCCAGCTGTTCCAGCACTTCGGCAATCGGCGCCGGCGTGGCGGGCACGCGCAGCAGCGGCACGGCGCGCGGCACCTCGATGGCGCGTACCTCGCGTAATTGCTCGCCGTCGATATCGAGGCACAGCACCTGATGGCGGTAATTCACTTCCGCGAAGGACAGGGGAATCGGGCTGCCGCAGTAGCGGATATGCTGCTGGCCGCCCACGGCCTGCGCCTTGTGCAAATGGCCCAGCGCCGCATACGCGATGGCGGTGTCGAAAATCCCCGACGGCAGCATCTCGGTGCCGCCGATGACGATGCGGCGTTCGGAATCGTTCGACATTTCGCCGCCCACCATGTGGCAGTGGCCCAAGGCGATGATGGCTTGTCCGGGCTGGCGGCGCGCCAGCGCCAGGTCCGCCAGTTGGCGGTACAGCAGGGCGATGCCGCCCAGGTAGGCATCCTGGGTATCGCCGGCCGGTAGTTTCGGCACGTCGCCGGGGCGCAGGAAGGGCACGGCCAGGCACCAGGCCTGCACTTGCCCATCGCTGCCGGTGAGCGGCAGCAGCAGGCGTTCCAGGTCGATCTGGCCATCGTCGCCACGCAGCACATGGCCGATCACGTGCGTGCCATGCGCGGCCAGCAGGGGGCCGGGCGCTTCCAGGCGGCCGGCCGAATCGTGGTTGCCGGCGACGACGACCAGATGCAGCGCCGGCAGGCGCGCGCGCGCCTGCTGCAGGAATACATATAGCTGCTTTTGCGAGGCGGCGGAAGGGTTGGCGTTGTCGAACACGTCGCCGGCCACTAGCAGCACGTCGACCTGTTCGGCCACGAGCGTGTCGAGCAGCCAGTCGAGGAAGCGCTGGTGTTCGTAGCCCCGCTCATAATTGTGCAGGGTCTGGCCCAGATGCCAGTCGGAAGTGTGCAGCAGGCGCATGGTGGGGCAAGGGTAGGGAGGACAGGCGCCAATATAGCAGGAATGGCGCCTGTCTCACGCCGTCAGCACGCCTGCGCGATAAGTATTGCGCCCATCCTGTTTCGCCTGATACAGCAGCACGTCGGCCCGCTGCAGCAGCACGGCGGGGGAAATGTCTTCGTCGCGGTAGAAGGCCAGGCCGATGCTGGCGGAAATGCGCACGCTGATGCCATCGAGTTCGAACGGCTGCTGCATGGCGGCGACGATTTTTTCCGCCAGCACGGCCGCGTCGTCGGGCCGGGTGATCTGTTCCATGATGATGGTGAATTCGTCGCCGCCCAGGCGGGCGATGATATCGGTGGCGCGCATGGTCTGCGTCAGGCGCTGGGCGAAGGCGCGCAGCAGGGCGTCGCCGGTGCCGTGGCCATGCGTATCGTTGACGGGCTTGAAGCGGTCGATATCCATGTACATGACAGCCATCAGGTGCTGCTGCTGGCGGCTCGCGTGCATGGCGTCGCTGAGTTTTTGCTGGAAGCCGGCGCGGTTCGACAAGCCCGTCAGCGCATCGACCTGGGCCAGCTTCAGCAGCCGCTGTTTTTCGCGCTTTTGCACGGTGATATCCTGGCGCATCACGTGAAAACCCACCACCTGCAGCTTGTCTTCGCCGATCTGCGGGATGTAGATCACTTCCATGCAGCGCTCGATGCCTTCCTTGTCGTCTTCTTCCTCGAAGCTCAGGGTTTCGCCCGCCAGCACTCTTTCGATATACGGCGCCACCGTGCGGTAGCGCGCCTCGCCCACGGTGTCGCGCACGCTTTTGCCCAGCGTCTGCCGGCCTGTCAGGCCGAATTCGCGTTCATAGGCGATGTTCAGGAAGCGGTAGACCTGGTCGGCGTCGATGTACGCGATCATGGCCGGCAAGGTGTCTGCGATGGTGCGCAGGCGCGCTTCGCTTTCCAGCAGCGCCACTTCCGATTCGCGCAAGGTGGTGATGTCGTCCAGGGTCCCCACGTAGCCTTCGATCCGGTCGTCGATGAGGATGGGGGCAATTTTGACGGAGACCCAGACCAGCCTGCCGTCGCGCTGCAGGCAGCGCAGGGTGGACTGGAACGGCGCGTGGCTGCGCGTGAGCTGTTCCAGCGCCACGTGCATCAGCGGATAGTCGTCCGGGTGCAGGGCGCTGGTCCAGCCGGCGCCCAGGGCGGCGGCGCGCGGCAAGCCCGTGATCGATTCGAAGGTGCGGTTGACGTAGGTGCAGCGGCGCTGGCGGTCCAGGCGCACCAGCCCGAGCGGCGAGGCGTCGTTGACGGCGGCCAGCTCGGCCTGTTTCTGGCGCAGTTCCAGTTCCTGCTGGCGGCGCTGCGAGATATCTTCGGCGATGCACAGGATATGTTCGATCTGCTGGCGCTCGTCGAACACGGGCACGGAGACGGCGCGCAGGTAGCGCAGGCTGCCGTCAGCCAGGCGCAGCGGTTTTTCCGTATGGTCGATGACGCCGCGCTCGGCCAGGATGGCGCGGTCGTCCTCGGCGTCGTGCAGGCCGAAGTCGGGCGGGAAGGCCTGGCAATCGGTCTTGCCGATGACGTCGGTGGCCAGGTGGCCGGTGATGTCCTCGGCGGCCTTGTTCCACACTTCCATCTGGCCGAAATTTTCCGGGCGCGCGCTTTTCACGTAGACCAGCACGGGCAAATGGTCGATCAGCGACTGCAGGAAGCTGCGGTTGTCCTGCAGCGCCAGTTCGTCGTGCTTGCGCGCGCTGATGTCGCGCGAGGTGACGGCCACGCCGTCGGCAATCGGCACCACCTGGTGGCGCAGCCAGCGCGTGCCGCCCGAGGCCAGCGGCAGCTCGAATTCATCTTCCAGCGGCTGGCCCGTTTCCATCACCAGCACGAAGCGCTTGAAAAAACGCTCGCCGCGCAGCAGCGGCATCTGCTGCAGCACGCGCTGGCCCAGCAGTTCGGAGCGTGGCTTGCCCAGCATGTCGGCGGCCCGCTCGTTGATGTCGGCGAAGATGAAATCTTCCACCGGCTTGCCCGGCGCGGGGCGCCAGGCTTTCAGCAGCAGCACGGCATCAAGGCTGCCCTGGTGCGCCGCGCGCAGCAAGGCCTGCGTTTCCTTGGCCTGGCGGATGCTGCGGCGCAGGCGCGCGCTCTGGCGCATCAGCAGGGTTGTAAAGCCGGCAATGAGCACGCTGGCGGCAAGCAGCGCGCCGACATAGACCAGGCGGCGGTGTTCGAAGCGCGCCAGGGCGACGGCGCGGTTCACGCCCACCACGGCCAGCAGCGGGTAGCGCGGCAGCTCGTGGTAGCTGTAGATGCGTGACGTCGCGTCGACGGGCGGCTCGATCAGCAGTTCTTCGGGGGCGTGCTGCGGCGGTCCCGGCATGCGGAAGTCGATGCGGTCGCTGAGGATCAATTGCTCGCCGATGCGTCCCACCGTCAGCCCGCTGTCGCGCGCCACCAGCATCAGCGCGCCCTGCTCATCGAGGTTCAGGCGGTCGTAGTCGTCGACAAAATACGTGGGGTCGACGAGGATCACGATGGCGCCGGCGAAGCGGCCTTGGGCATCGTTCAGGCGGCGCGCCAGGCGGATGGTCCAGCGCTTGCTCTCGGCGTCGAGCATGGGCGTGTCGACCAGGGCCGTGTCGGACGCATTCGCGGCCAGCGCCCTGAAAAATGCCTGCTTGGCCAGGTTTTCCGGCAGATAGGCGTGAGCGCTGTCGACCACATTGCCGTGCGCGTCGATGAGGGCGATCGGCAATTCGAGCTTCGATGGCAGCACGCTGTCGAGCAGACCCTGGCGGCGCGTGAATTCATTCAGGCGCAGGCCGCCGTCCGTTTCCTCGTATTTGAGCTTGAACAGTTGGGTGGCGTGGTCCGTCTGGCGCAGGGTGAAACTGGTATGGTCGGCCAGGGTGCGGGCCAGCGACTGGCTGACGGCCACGGCGTCGCGCACGGCGCTGGCCCGCTCCTGGCCAACCTGGTAAAAGACGGCCGCCCACAGCGCCAGCAGCAAGATGAGCGCGAACAGGGGTACCAGGCTGAGACGGTACAGGCGGCGGGCAAGGCGTTGCAGGGGTCTTGTTATCGCTATCACGGGCGCTTGCAGGCTAGGGTCATGGAAAAGGGGAGGGGCGGCGTGGCGCGCATCATAGCCGAAATATGCTGACCTGCGCGCTGCCTGCGGCCCCAGCGTCTGTTCGTAGTCTGTCGCTGGCCTTATTTTGCGTTAAATCAAGTATCTGTGGTGCCGCGCACGCTAAAAAAAGCACGCCGGCGGCGACACGGGCTGGCGGCGTGGCAGAAAAAGTACAATTGCGCCCCCATCCTCATTAAAATGGGCGCTTCTACCTCCCATATCGAAAGTTGTCATGCAGAGTAAAAAGCCCGACGCGGCAAGACTGGACAAGATCGTGGCCGAAGCGCGCCGCGCCGCCGACCAGCGCGAGAGCGGCTACCGCGAGCGCTCGCTGAAGATGTATCCGTGGGTATGCGGCCGCTGCATGCGCGAATTTACGCGCGCCAACGTGCAGCAGCTGACGGTGCACCACCGCGACCATAACCACGACAACAATCCGCCGGACGGCAGCAACTGGGAACTGCTGTGCCTGTATTGCCACGACAATGAGCACTCGCGCTACCTGGAAGCGGACCGTGGCGCCGGCCTGCTGTCGGCCGAGGTGGCGCCCGCCACGCACAATCCGTTTGCCGCGCTGGCCGGCCTGATCAAGAAAAAGGACTGAGCGGCCCGTCCGTTTCACACCCCATGCGCATCTTGCTGACCGAAGACGACCCGCAGCTGGGTCGCGCCACGCAGATCGGCCTGGAACAGGGCGGCTATGCCGTCGACTGGGTCACGAGCGCCGAACACGCGCACACGGCCGTGCGCCTGCACGACTATGGCTGTATTTTGCTCGACCTGGGCTTGCCGGGGCAGGATGGCATGCAGGCGCTGGGCGTGCTGCGTGACAATGGCTACAGCGGCGCCGTGCTGGTCGTCACGGCGCGCGACCAGGTGGGCGAGCGCATCGCCGGGCTCGACGCGGGGGCCGACGACTTTATCGTGAAACCGTTCGACCTCGACGAGCTGGCCGCGCGCATCCGCAGCGCCTGCCGCCGCGCGGCCGGCCGCCTGCGCGAGCACCTCGTGCATGGCGACCTGGTGCTCGATATCGCGGACCGGCAAGTGACGCAAGGGGGATTGCCCGTGACCTTGACGGTGAAGGAATTTCGCATCCTGCAACTGCTGCTGGAGCACGGCGGCCGGGTGCTGAGCCGGGAACAGCTGGAGAAAAACCTGTACAGCTGGGGTGACGAAGTGGAAAGCAATGCCGTGCAAGTGCATATCCACCACCTGCGCAAGAAGCTGGGGCGGGACTTGATACGCACCGTGCATGCGATCGGTTATTGCATCGACAAGCCCAAAGCGGCTTGACACAAAAACGGGCTACCCTGCGGCAGCCCGTTCGATGTTGGCGCTGATGGCGCGTTACGGCATCAGAAATCGACGGTGGCCGACAGCCACAGACGGCGGCCGTCCAGGCTGTTGACATAGCGGTTGGCGTAGGTCAATGCCGGTGCGCGGTATGGCTGGTAGTCGATGAAGTCCTTGTTGAGCAGGTTGTACACGGCCGCGTTCAGGGTGACGCGCTTGTTCAGCTGATAACTGCTGCCCAGGTGCAGCATGGTGTAACCCTGGTAGTCGCCCAGCGCGGCCTTGGCGGCGCGCGTGGAAGCCGATGTGCCCGGATCGCGGAAGCGCTCGCTGCGGTACTCGGCGCGCAGCCAGCCGTTCCACTCGCGCGAGATATCCCACGACAGGCGCGCATTGACGGCGTGCTTGGGCGTG
The DNA here is from genome assembly GCF_034424625.1 of Janthinobacterium lividum. NCBI lineage: Bacteria > Pseudomonadati > Pseudomonadota > Betaproteobacteria > Burkholderiales > Oxalobacteraceae > Janthinobacterium > Janthinobacterium lividum. Next base: position 2,383,954 of record NZ_CP139976.1, read on the forward strand.
TCGCTCAGGGGCTTGCCGGCGTTGCTGCCGCTCTTTTGTTCGCTTTCCGTGTACGTGTAGTTGGCGCTGGCCGACAAGGTCTTGCTCAGCGGGAAGCGCGTGTTCAGCTCGACGCCGCGCGTGACGGCCTCATCCACATTGACCGATTGGCCAAATGCGTCCACGTTGGGCCAGTTGCCGAAGCTGACGCAGCCGGGACGGTTCGGCGAGGGGCGGTAGTCGCAGTTGACGAGGCCCGTGCCCGTCGTGATCTTGTCCTTGAATGTATTGTTGAACAAAGTGCCGCTGGCGGTCCAGCCGGCCAGGTTGTCGAAGTACGCGCCGATTTCCGTCGTCGTGCTCGTTTCCGGCTTCAGGTCCGGGCTGCCGACGAGGGGGATCGTGCCCTGGCCGCCAAAACCGTTGATGCCTGGCGACAGTTGCTCCACGCGCGGCGTCTTGTAGCCCTTGCTGACGCCGCCCTTGACGGTCCAGCTTGGCGCTGCGTTCCACACGGCATAGGCGCGGGGGCTGGTCTGGCCGCCGAAGATGCTGTGATCGTCATAACGGGCGCCGACGGTCAGCGCGACGTTGTCCAGCACCTGCCATTCGTCTTCCACGAACAGGGCTTTTTGCGTGAATTCGAATTTTTTCGGCGCCACGCCGTCCGTCATTTCCGCTTTCCACCATTGCGCGCCGATGGTAGCCATGTGTTTGCCCAAAGGCATGACCAGCTTGGTATCGAAGACCTGGCTTTCCACTTCCAGCGTGCGCGCGCTGCCGGTCACGGCGCCTGGCGTGCCTGGCGGAATCGTGCGGCCCAGGGTTTCCGTCTTGTTTACCATGTAGCTGCTGTCCAGCGTGCCGAAGCCGAAGCGGCCCGTGTGCGACAGGGTCCACTGGTCGCGCTTGTATTTCTGTTCCGGGCCGTAGCCGCCCTGTACGGTATTGGTGCCGAGCTGGCCCTTCGAATTGTCGTAGGTCTGGCGGCCCGCGTCCGCGTCGAGGATGACGGTGTGGTAGCGGTTCGGCGTGAAGGCCAGGCGCGCGCCAAAGTTCTCGATGTCCGAGCGCACGGGGTTGGCGCCCATGCTGGCGGGCACTTGCGCGCCGGCCGCGTTGGGGACGCGGATGTCGGCCGCATCGCGGCGCTGCTTGCTGCCGCGCAGGGACAGGCCCAGCAGGTCGGTGGCGATGGGGCCGCTCAGGTAGAAGCGGCCGCTTTTCACGTCGCCGAAATCGGACTCTTCCTGCAAGGTGTAGTCGGCCGAGACGGAGCCCATCCACTGCTTGCCCACCTTGCGCGTGATGATGTTGATCACGCCGCCCATGGCGTCCGAGCCGTACAGGGTCGACATGGGGCCGCGGATGATCTCGATACGCTCGATGGCGGCCAGCGGCGGCATGAAGCTCGTCTGCGTGCCGCCGAAGCCGTTCGGCGTGACGTTGCCGGCCGCGTTCTGGCGGCGCCCGTCGATCAGCACCAGGGTGTAGTCGCTGGGCATGCCGCGGATGCTGATGTTCATGCCGCCCGTCTTGTCGCCCGCCGCGCCCACGTCGATGCCTTCCACGCTTTCCAGCGCCTGCGTCAGGTTGCCGAAGCGCTCCTTCGACAGCTCCTGGCGCGTCAGCACCGTGATCGAGGCCGGTGCCTGCTTGATATCCTGCTCGAAACCGGAGGCGGAGACCACCACTTCCGGCATGCTGGCAGGCGTGCCCGTCTGGGCGTGAGCCTGCAGGCAGGACAGGGCGGCCAAGGCCAGGGCCAGGGTGGTGGGACGCGGCAGGCGCGCGCTGCGGGTGCTGTTGGACATGCAAACTCCTGATGGTGGATGAGTTATTGGTTTTGCTGGTGCAAGCTAATGGGAATCATTGAGGCAATAAGAATCATTTACAATTGCAGCCATGGCTTCCCAAAAAATATTTCGCTCCGGATCTTGCGCAGAAGTTCTTAAGAGATTCTTAACGGCTGGCGGCGGCCTGAAAACCTGGTCGCTGCGGCGCACTTTGCTGGGCGTGCTGCTGGGCCTGACCCTGGCCCTGTGGGTGGGCAGCGCCGCCATCGTGTACGTGGAAGCGCGCCGCGAAAGCCAGGAACTGTTCGACCAGTCGCTGATCGAGACGGGCCACCTGCTGCTGTCGCTGGTGGAAAAGGATGCGCGCCAACACGGCTTGACGGGACCCATCGACGTGCCGCTGCGCGGCCATCCGAATCCCCATCAGTATTTGCTGTTCAAGGTGCGCGACGCGCAGCAGCGCGTGCTGTACCGTAATGACGCGGCGTCCGATATCGCCCTGTCGCGCAGCGCGCCGGACGGCCTGTCCTGGACCCGCATCGGCGGCCAGCGCTGGCGTCTGTTTTCGTTGTGGGACCCGCAGCGCACCCTGCAGCTGCTGGTGGCCGAGCCGACCAGCCACCGCGACGATATCAGCCGCGGCTTCTTTTACCGCATCGCCGTGTTCGGCCTGTTGCTGGTGGCGCTGGCCACCATCGCCATCTGGTGGAGCATCCACCGCGTGTTTCGCGTGCTGCAGGCGTCCGCCGATGAAGTGTCGGCGCGCACGCCCGATGACCTGGCCGACGTCAGGCTGGCTGGCGCACCCACCGAGCTGCATCCGCTGTTGCTGGAAATTAACCGCCTGTTCGGCAGAGTGCGACAAAGCCGCGACAACGAGCAGCGCTTCACGGCCGATGCCGCGCACGAATTGCGCACGCCGCTGGCCGCCATCAAGACCAATCTGCAAGTGCTGCAGCGGGCCCGTAGCGAGGCTGAACGCGAGGAATTCATTGCAGCCCTGGGCGTCAGCGTGGAGCGCGCCACGCGCCTCGTCAACCAGTTGCTGGCGCTGGCGCAGCTCGATCCGCATTCGGGCGCGGCGGCCGACTTGCGCGCGGGGGACCTGTCCGACCTGCTGGCCGAGCAGGCCGCGCAGTGGCAGGCGCTGGCCGCGACGTACCGGCTGTCGCTGAGCGTGATCATGGCACCGGCGCCCTGCGCGCTGCATGCGGACAGCCTGCAGATGTTGTTGCGCAACCTGGTCGACAATGCGCTGCGCTATACGCCGGCGCCCGGCTGTGTCGTCATCAGCTGCGGCGTGGAAGCGGGGCGCAGCTATTTGCGCGTGGCCGATTCCGGTCCGGGCATCGCCGAGGAACTGCACGCGCGCGCGTTCGAGCGTTTTGTGCGCCTGGGCGGCGGGCAGCTGCCCGGCAGCGGCCTGGGCCTGTCCATCGTGCGCCGCATCGCCGAGCGGCATGGCGCGGACATCATCCTCGGCGCCGGCTTGCAGGGCAGGGGGCTGGCGGTGACGGTCGTGTTTCCATGACGGTCCCGCCAGGGCAAGGCGTTTAGGCCGACTTTACAGCGACTTGAGGAACGCCAGCAGCGCGTCGCGGTCCGTCTTCGACAGGTTCTCGAAACGCTGGCGCGCTTTTGTCCCTTCGCCGCCGTGCCACAAGATCGCTTCCGTCAGGCTGCGCGCGCGGCCGTCATGCAGGTAGCCAGCCTTGCCGCCGCCATTGCCCATGACTTTTTCCGTGTAGCCGATGCCCCACAGCGGTGCCGTGCGCCACATGCTGCCTTGCGCCTGGCCTTCCGTGAAGGTATCGGCCAGCTCGGGACCCATGTCGTGCAGCAGCAGGTCGGTGTACGGACGGATGGTCTGGTTGCGCAATTCCGCAAACAGGTGGCCCGCGCCCGTCTTCATTTCCACCGTGTGGCAGGCAGCGCAGCGCATGCCCTGGAACAGCTTCGAGCCGGCGGAAACCTGCTGCGGGTCGACCTTGAGCTCCTCGATCGGCGCCACGCCTTTCGGGAAACCGCTGGCGATGCTGCGCTGGGCCGGCACGGCCACCAGGGCCAGGTATTGCGTGATCGATTGCAGGTCCGCTTCCGAGATGCCTGGCTGGGCGCCGCCCGCCGCGCAGGCTACCGGCCCCGCCATGCAGGCGCGGTTGCGGTACACGGGCGAGGTGACGGCCATGTCCAGCAGCAGCGCGTCGGCGGCCTGGTGGCGCAAGGTGGCTTTCGAGGCCTTCCAGCCGAAGCGGCCCAGGCGCACGGCGCCCGTCTCTGGTTCATATACATAGTTGGGCAGGCCCTTGACGCCGTCGGCATCCGGCGTGCTGCGGGCGCGCGCCAGGATGTCGGCTTCCGGCACGGCTTCCAGCAAGCCCGCGCCGATCATGGGCGGCGCCGCGCGCAGCGAAACGACTTGCGGCACGGGGCCTTCGAAGGCCAGCGTCGGCTTGCGCAGTTCGACCTGCGTGCCGTCGGCCAGGGTGGTCTTGCTCGTCGTGAAACCGCCCACGCTGACGCCGTTGCCCCAGTTTTGCGGCACGCCGGAAGGCGAGACGGCATTCATCTGGATCGCCGTGCCGTATTGCGGGTGCGGCACCTGCTGCCCTGCCGCATTGATGCTGGCGACGCGCACGGCCATCGTGTCGAGGCGCTGGTTCAGGGCCATCGGCGCGGGGCTGCGGCCATTGTTGACGTGGCAGGCGATGCAGGCCGACTGCCCGTAGCGCTGTCCCTGCAGGCCGACGGCGGGCGCGTAACGGTCGTTGCCGCCTTCGTTATGCTCGCCGGTGGTGAAGTTGGTATGCACCAGGCGCCGGCCTTCGACGAAGCGCTGCATGTTCTGCATGCCGATATTGTTGTGCGGCTGCTGGAACATGAACAGGGCGTTGTCCGAGTAGTTATACGACACGGAACCGAGGCCGCCGGAGAGCGTTTCCTCCGGCAGTGGCACGGAATTGAGGCGCGGCTGCACGCCATACCAGGGCCGCAGTCCTGCGCCCACCACATACGTCCATTCGTACGAGTAGTAGCGGATGCCGCCAGCATCGCCTTTCGACGCCATTGAGGCGGTGGTGGAAAACATCGATGGCGACACTTCGATGATGTCGCCCGCCGTCAGCGCGCGGGCCTTGACGTCCGTGCCATTCGGCATGCCGCCGGCATCGAGGCCGCCATGGCCCGGGTACTCCTTGATCAGCAGTGTGCAGGCGCCATTGATGCCGTTGGCGTTCGTCAGCCTGTCGCTGGCCGGGTAGGCCATCGGCTTGCAGACGGGGACATTGCGGTCCACCAGTTCGCCGGGCGACATCCAGCCGTAACCCGTCACGCCGGGACGGTCGAAGCCGCGGAAGAAGGCCACGCCGCCGGACAGAAAATCGACGGTGGTGTACTGGTTGACGATCAGCGTGGGCTTGGTAACGCCGCGTACCTTGCTGTTGTCGATGATTTCCACGCCCCAGGTGCGGTTCTTGAAGTATTGCGGTACGAAAGTGAGGTAATTGCCCGGCCCCTTGTCTTGCGGCAGGCCCGTGACGGGATCGACCGTTTCATTCGGGCCGTAGCCGATTTCATTCCATTCCTCGCCCCGTTCGCGGCCATGGCGCGCCAGGCCGCGCGCGCCGAAGCGCGTCACCAGGGTACCGTCTGCCAGGGTGAATTGCAGGCTTTCCAGCGGCTGGGCGGCGGCCGGCAGCGGTGTCCAGCCGGTGCCGTTGGCGGGGAATTTCAGGGCCGATGTCGCAGTCGACGGCAGGCTGTTGTCACTGCCCGGCGTCTTGAAGCTCACTTCCAGCAGCGAGTAGCCATACTGCGTGGCGCGCGCCACGCCCTTCAGGCGGATGTAGCGGGCATTGATGCCCAGGTTGAAGAATTCCTCGGTGCCGCCGTGGCCATTCGTCACGTAGCGCACTTGCGACCATTTCTGGCCATCGTCGGAGACCTGCAGCGCGTACTGCTTGCCGTATGCGTTTTCCCACTGCAGTTTCATGTAGCCGACGGGCGTCTTCGCGCCGAAGTCGAACTGGATCCAGGCGCCGTCCTCGAACTTGCTGGCCCAGCGTGTGCCCGTCTTGCCGTCGATCGCCATGGCGGCCGACATGCCGTTGTTTTCCACGGGCGAGGAAGTGGCGGCCACGGGGCGGATATCCACGCCCGGCTGGCCCGGATCGATGGTGACCGGGGGCGGTTCGGTGACGGGCGGCGTCACCGGCGGCAGCACGGGCGTACCCGCAAATGCCTGGATTTCAAAGATGGAGTAGCCGTACTGGCCCGCGCGTTTGACGCCCTGCATGCGCAGGTAGCGGCCTTGCGCGTCGAACCCCGTGATGTCCTCGATGCCGCCCTTGCTGTCGCTGACGTTCTGGATGGTGGTCCAGTGCGTATTGTCGTCCGATATCTGCAGCAGGTAGGCGCTGGCGTGCGCGTTTTCCCAGGCGATATGCACGCGGGTAATGCGCTGCGAGGTGCCGAAATCGAGGGTCAGATATTCGTTGTCCGTAAAGCCGCTGCCCCAGCGCGTGCTGTCGTTGCGGTCGATGGCGGCGCTGGCCGACAGGTCGCCCCGTTCCGCCGAGCTGGCCGTGGCGGCGACGGGCGTCAGCGCCGTTTCCGCCGACGTTTGCGCCAGCAGCCGCTGCGCCGTGGCGGGCGTGGCCGGGTTGTCGCCGCCACCGCCGCCGCACGCGGCCAGCAGCAGGGCCAGGGCCAGCGGCAAGCGCCGCCTGGAAAAGTGGATAAAGCCGGCCGGGTACTGCCGGGGCCGAAGCAGGGATGTGTGCATGCTATCTTCCTTGTTTTTATTGATTATGCAAGATTGGTCAGACTGGACGTCTCCGCATCCCCGTCGATGGTGTTGTGCATGCTCCACCGTCACGGCAGCGCCTTGCGGCCAGGGGGCGGCAAGGAAGGACATGGCGGGCAAAGATGGGGGGAGCAGTTTTAATTGCCGTATGGCAATAATTTTCTTAAGTTATAGAAGCGCATGAGGCATGTCAAGCGGTCTCGTGGACTTGTCATCAACTGTTCATGTCGCCCGGGTTTTTTGCACTATGCTGGTGCGCAAGATGAATAATAATGGGCGATAGCATGAATAAAATTCAGCAAGAAATGCGTGGCGCGCGACGGGAATGCGGTATCTTCCTGAAATGCCTGCCGACTGCGCGTCCCCTTTTTTGAGGAAGAACTGACCTTGCCGATTCCACCCGCCATACCGATACTCCCGCCGCTCTCGCTGCCCGCCGCGCGCGCCTTGCACCTGGCCGCGCAGGGCTTGCTGCAGGCGCGCCGCAGGAAAGCCGTCAAGGCCGATGTGCTGGCCGCCGTGCGGCAGATGGGCGTGCTGCAGATCGACACCATCCACGTGGTGGCGCGCAGCCCGTATCTGGTGTTGTGGAGCCGGCTGGGCGACTATCCGCAGCCGTGGCTGGAGCAATTGCTGGCCGAGGGCGCGCTGTTCGAATACTGGGCGCATGAAGCCTGCTTCGTGCCCATCGAAGACTATGGCCTGTACCGCCACCGCATGCTGGACCCGGCCGCCATGGGCTGGAAATACTCCGTCAAATGGATGGCCGAGCAGGGCGAGGCCGTGGCCTCGGTGCTCGAACATATCCGCGCCAACGGCGCCGCGCGCTCCGCCGATTTCGAGCGCACGGATGGCCAGGCGGGCGGCTGGTGGAGCTGGAAGCCGGAAAAGCGCTCGCTCGAAGTGCTGTTTACCTCGGGCGTGCTGATGATCGCCAAGCGCCACAATTTCCAGCGCTATTACGACCTGGCCGAACGCGTTTTGCCGGGCTGGCACGATGGCTTGCTGCCGCCCGAAGAGCAGGTGCGCCGGCGCCTGCTGCTGGCCAGCGTGAAGGCGCTGGGCCTGGCGCGGGCCAGCTGGATCAGCGACTACTTCCGCACCAAACAATCGCGTGCCAGCCTGGCGCACGATCTGCAGGCGCTGGTGGACGAGGGCGCGCTGCTGCGCTGCACGGTCGATGGCTGGAGTGACGCCGTGTACGTGCATGCCGAGCATGGGGACTTGCTGCGCGCAGCGGCTGCGGGCAAGCTGGCGCCCACCCTGACGACGATCCTGTCGCCGTTCGACCCCGTCGTGTGGGACCGGCGCCGCGCGCTGGAATTGTTCGGCTTTGACTACCGGCTCGAATGCTACACGCCCGCCGAGAAGCGCCGGTATGGCTACTTCACCCTGCCGATCTTGCGGCGCGGCGCGCTGGTGGGGCGCCTGGACGCCAAGGCGCACCGCGTCCAGGGGCGCTTCGAGATCAAGTCGCTGGTGCTGGAAGAGGGCGTGCGCCTCAGCTCCCGCCTGGTGCAGGACGTGGCTGGCGCCGTGCAGCGGCTGGCGCTCTGGCATGCCTGCCCGCAGGTCGAGATAGCCCAGGCGCAGCCGGCGGCTTTCGGTGTGCAGCTGGCCGAGGCCCTGCACGACGGCGGCGCTGCCGCAAGGCAGGCCGCATGATGCTGCCGCCGGCTCCTTCCCAGCTGCTCGACGCGGATGGCGTGCCTTGTTTTGGCCGCTACACGGGACAGCTGGATGCCTTCGACTGGGTGGCGCTGGCGCCGCCGCATGCGCGCGGCGCCCTCTGGCGCCTGTTCCACCACAAGCGCTGGCACTACGTGGCCCTGTCCACGCCCACGCTGTTCTGCGGCGTGGCCATCGTCGACCTGGGCTGGACCAGCACGGCCTTCGCGTATGCCTTCGACCGCCACAAGGGCAAGATCGTGGCAAGCTTTTCGCAGGATGGCATTCCCGGCCTGTGCGCGTCCGTGGCGCCGCATGCGGGTGCCAGCAGCCGTTTCCGGTTTTTCTCGCAAAAAATCAGCATCGAAGCCCAGCCGCAGCAGCGCTACCGATTGCGGCTCGATTGCGGCCATTTCGGCATCGATGCGGAATTCGGCCCGCCCGTGGCCCCCACCTTGCTGGCCGTGGGACCCGTGGGCGAGGGCGGCAGCGTGCACGCCACGCAAAAGTCGGGCGGCTTGCCCTTGTGGGGCACGGTGCGTTGCGGCGCCATGGGCTACAGCTTGGACGACGGCGTGGCCAGCTTCGATTATTCGAACGGCTTGCTGGCGCGCGAGACGGAATGGCGCTGGGCCTCGGCGCACAGCCTGGACCTGGGTTTCAACCTGCAAGCGGGTTATTTCGGCGCGCATGAAAACGCGCTGTGGCTCGATGGCCAGCTGTATCCGCTGGGCCGCGCGCATTTCGACTTCAATCCCGACAATCCGCTGGCGCCGTGGCATGTGTGGACGGACGACGATCTGCTGGACCTGCACTTCAAGCCGGAAGGCGCGCGGCGCGAGGATAAAAACCTGTGGATCGCCGCCAGCCGCTACATCCAGCCGATCGGCACTTTCAGCGGCTGGGTGCGCACCAGCGCGGAGTCTCCCAAGCGCATCGTGGCGCAGCTGGCCGGGGTAACGGAAAGCCACCGCTCGCGCTGGTAGGCGCACTGTTTTTTGCGAAACGCGCGACAAGGTCAAGTTTTTTTGGCAAGGCATCCTATACACTGGGGCGTTACCAAGTAAGCCATTCCGGCAATCCATGAGGCCAGAACATGAGTATCCGTAATCTCGACAAGCTGTTCAAGCCGGCCTCGGTGGCCCTGATCGGCGCCACGGCGCGCGAGCGCAAACTGGGCGCCATCGCCCTGTACAACCTGCTGGGCGGCGGCTACCGGGGAGAGATTTGGCCCGTCAATCCCAAGTACGACGAGCTGATGGGCCTGAAATGCTACCGCAGGCTGGCACACTTGCCCAAGGCGCCGGACCTGGCCATCATCTGCACGCCGCCCGCCACCATCACGGCACTGATCCGCGAACTGGGCGCGCTGGGCACGCGCGCGGCCATCGTCATGACGTCGGGCCTCGACCCCGTGCGCGAGCAGTCGCTGCGCCTGGCCATGCTGAAGGCGGCCAAGCCGCACCTGCTGCGCATCCTGGGCCCCAACAGCATGGGCCTGCTCGTGCCGAAACTGGGCTTGAACGCCAGCTTCGCCCATGTCGGCGCCACCAGCGGCAAGATCGCCTTCGTGTCGCAGTCGGGTGCGCTGGTGTCGGGCGTGCTCGATTGGGCCAACGCGCACGGCGTGGGCTTTTCCAAGTTCATTTCGCTGGGCGCCAGCTACGATATCGATTTCGGCGATTTGCTCGACTACCTGGCCGGCGACATCGACACGGCCGCCATCCTGCTGTACATGGAAGATATCCAGGCGGCGCGCAAATTCATGTCGGCGGCGCGGGCGGCCGCGCGCAGCAAGCCCGTCATCGTCCTGAAAGCGGGGCGCGAGGCGGAAGGCGCTGCCATGGCGGCCTGGCATACGGGTGCGCTGGCCGGTTCCGACGCCGTGTACGACGCGGCCATCCGCCGCGCCGGCATGCTGCGCGTGTATTCGGCCGAAGAGCTCTTCGATGCCGTGGAAACGCTCACGCATATCCGTTCCCAGCGCGGCGAGCGCCTGGCGATTTTGTGCAATGGCGGCGGCCTGGGCGTGATGGCCACCGATGCGCTGGTGAGCAGCGGCGGCAAGCTGGCCGAACTGTCGCCCGATACCGTGATCGCGCTGGAAAAGGCGCTGCCACGGGGCTGGTCGCACGACAACCCCGTGGGCTTGCCCGGCGACGCGGCCGTGCAGCGTTATGCCGACGCCATCAAGCCGCTGCTCGACGAGCCGCAGGCGGACGCCTTGCTGCTGCTGCACGCGCCCACGGCCATGGTCTCGTCGATCGACATCGCCGAAGCCGTCACGCCGCTGATCAAGGCCACCTCGCGCACGGTGCTGTCGTGCCTGCTTGGCGGCACCACCGTGGCGCCCGCGCGCCAGGTGTTCAACCGGGCCGGCATTCCCACCTACGACACGCCGGAAAAAGCAGTGCATGGCTTCATGCAGATCGTGCAATACCGGCGCAACCAGGAAACCCTGATGCAGGTGCCGGCGCAGCTGCCCATGTCGGCCACGCCGCGCCGCGCGCGCGTGCGCGAAATCGTCGCCGCCGCGCTGGCGGCCGGCCAGACGGTGCTGGGCGAATGCCGCTCGAAAGAGATTTTGGCCGCCTACGGCATTCCCGTCGCCACCACGCGCATGGCGGCCGACGTGGAAGAGGCGCTGGCCGTGGCGGCCGACATCGGCTACCCCGTCGCGCTGAAAATCCACTCGCCCGACATCGCCCACAAATCCGACGTGGGCGGCGTGGCGCTCGACCTCGATACGCCCGACATCCTGCGCACGGCCGCCGCCGCCATGCTCAAGCGCGTGCGCCGCATGCGTCCCGACGCGCTGATCGACGGTTTTACCGTGCAGCAGATGGCGCGCCGGCCGCAGTCGCATGAATTGATCGTCGGCGTCACCACGGACGCCGCCTTCGGCCCCGTGATATTGGTGGGGCAGGGCGGCATCGCCGTGGAAGTGACGGCCGACCACGCCATCGGCCTGCCGCCGCTGAACATGGTGCTGGCGCGCGACATGCTGGCGCGCACGCGCGTGTCGAAACTGCTGGCCGGCTACCGCAACCAGCCGCCGGCCGACATCGACGCCATCTGCTACACCCTGATCCAGGTGGCCGAACTGGTGGCCGACATCGGCGAGCTGGCCGAACTCGACATCAACCCGCTGGTGGCCGATGCGGATGGCGTGATCGCCCTCGACGCGCGCATCCGCCTGCAGCCGGGCCAGCAGCGCGACCGCCTGGCCATCCGCCCGTATCCGCAGGAGCTGGAAGAGCAGGTGACGTGGATGGATCAATCCATCCTGCTGCGCCCCATCCGCCCCGAGGACGCGCCGCAGCACATGGACCTGTTCCACGCGCTGGACCCGGACGACGTGCGCCTGCGCTTTTTCACGTCCATGCGCGAATTGCCCGTGTCGCAGCTGGCGCGCCTGACGCAGATCGATTACGACCGCGCCATGGCCTTCATCGCCACGCACACGGGACCGGACGGCAAGCCGGAAACCCTGGGCGTGGTGCGCGCCGTGGCCGACCCGGACAATATCCACGCCGATTTCGCCATCGCCGTGCGCTCGGCACTGAAGGGCAAGGGACTGGGACACATCCTGTTTGAAAAGCTCGTCGACTACTTCCGCAGCCGGGGCACGGAGGCGCTGGTGGGCGAGGCGATGGCGCGCAACAAGGGCATGCAGCGGCTGGTGAAAAGCTTTGGCGGCGAAGTCACGCCGTCGGAAGAGCCCGGCGTCGTCAATCTGCATATCGGCCTGCGCGCGCCGTAAAAGAAAGCGCGGCTGGCCAGCCGCGGGTTTGTGCAGGATCAAACCCGTCCCTGTCGGTAGTCTTTACACTTTCACTTCCAGGATGACATATCCAGCGCGTTTTCGGGAGTGAGTGCATGCTTACGGCAACATATATATTGGTTTCCCTGTCGGTGGAACAGGCCAGCATCCGCATGAGTTTGTTGGCTTTTCAGAAATGCATGCATGTGCAGCTGCGCCACCAGAGACAGCTCAGCCTGGCGCAGCTGCAGTACGCGGGCGACTGGCTGAACCGGCTGTACCAGGGGGGCTACTGGCGCAAGGTGGAGATGTATCTGATCCCCGCCATCCGCCAGGCTGCACCGCATGCCGATGGTTTGTTGAATGAAATCAATGGTTTGAACCACGCGGCGCTGGAAAGCATCAATGTCGTGCAGCAGCGCGCGGGCGCCGCCATCGACCATTCCGAATTGCAGGCCGAGCAGCTGTGCGCGGCCATCGACGCCTTTTGCGCAGCCTTGCTGCAGCGCCTGGAAAAAGAAGAGCGCGAACTGTTCGCGCTGGCGCGCAAGGTCATCGTCGGCGAAGCGTGGTTTGCCATCGCCTACCAGTTCCTCGCCCACGATGCGCGCGCGCAGGAAGCGCGCCGTGGCAGGGCGCAAGTGCTGCCCTTTGTTTTGCCTATGCCTTTGCCTGCGCCGGGTATGCCTGACGGCGCCGCCGACACCAGCGACAATGCGGCCGGTGCCCCTGCGGACGCCGCGCCTGCCATGCCACCGCCGCTGCGCGCGCAGGCTTGAACGGGTAGCGAGCGCACACCCCGCCGGGCGGCGTCCGCAGGAGGGGCGTTTTTGTGATGCTGACTGGCGCGCCGCCATAGGGGAAAATCCAGGGAAAAGATTCGCTTTATTCATTTGATAACTTGTTCAGCCCTGTCCGATGCAATACCCCGGGCTTTGTTATGATGGTGGTTTTGATCCACGCGAAACCCGTCATGTTCGAATTTCTCTTCAAGCGTTCTGCCAGCAAGACTGCCGTCCCCGATCCTGTCGTGGCAGAACAGGCCGCCGCCTCGGCGCAGAGCGCATCGCGCCGCGCCGAACAGGTTGCGCGTGCCCATGCCGTGGCCGGCGACGAAGCCGCCGCCTTAGAATTCATCCTGTCCAGCGAATTTGCCGATGCCCGATTGATCGCGGCCGAACACGTCCATGCCTTGCCCCTGCTGGAAAAAGTCCACCAGGCCATGCGCAACACGGACCGCCGCGTGGCCAAGCTGATGCAGGGTCGCATCGACCTGATCCGCCACCAGGCCGCCGAGACGCAGCGCGCCCAGGCCAGCATCGACACGGCCCAGCGCCTGTTGAACGATGACAAGCTGAGCCCGAACCAGGTCGCCGAGCTGGATCGCCAATGGCAAGTCATCAAGGCCACGCCGGAACTGGCGACCGCCTTCACCGGCGCGCGCGCCGCCCTGGCCGCCCGCCTGGAAGCGCAAGTGGTACTGCAGCGCGCCGTGATCGATGCCGTCGCCGCCGCGCGCGCGCTGGCCAGCAATGGCCAGTCCGCCGGTGACCTGGCGCAGGCGCTGGCCCGCCTGGATGCGGAACATGCGCAGCATGCGCAATCGCCCGAGCGCGCTTCCTTGCCGAAACACCTGGAAAACGATTTCAGCCAGGCGCGCGAACAGGCGCAATCCGCCTTGCAAGCCCTGCAGCAGCACCAGGCCGTGTTCGATGCGCGCCAGGCCGCACTGGCCGAATGGCAGGCGCAGGACGCCGCCACGCTCGATGCAGACACCTTGAAACGCGCGTGGCAAGCCCTGCCGCGCCTGCCCGAGTCGCCCTTGTCCGACAGCCTGCAGCAGCAATTTGCGGCCGTGCTGGCCAGCGCGCCGGCGCCCGTGCAGGCGGCAACGCCAGAGGCCGCAGCGGCCCATGCCGACCCAGCGCCGCGCAAGCCGCGCCAGGAACACGCGCCCGTGTCGAAAGAAGCGACGGAGCAATTCTTTAAAGTACTCGACGCCATGGAAGCAGCCCTGCAGGATGGCTTGTTGCATGTGGCTTCCGAGCATGACAAGACCTTGCGCGATAGCAAGCACGGCCGGCTGACGCCTGCGCAAGCGGACCGCCTGGCCCATGTGCGCGGGCAATTCAAGCAACTGGCCGACTGGGCGCGCTGGGGCGGCAACGTCTCGCGCGAGGAGCTGGTCAAGGCGGGCGAGGAATTGCCGGCGCAAGAACTCCCAATGGCCGAGCTGGCCAAGAAAGTGGGCAGCCTGCGCGAGCGCTGGAAGTCGCTCGACACCCTGTCCGGCCCGGCTCCGAAATCCCTGTGGGAACGTTTTGACGCGGCCTGCAGCCTCGCGTACGCGCCGGCGGCCCAGCATTTCAAGCAATTGGCCGAAGAGCGCCACGGCAATGCGGCCAAAGCCCAGGAACTGATCGCGGAAACGGCGGCCCTGGCTGCCGAAGAGAGTACCGACTGGAAACACGTCGCTTCCGCCTCGCAGCGCCTGCGCCAGGCGTGGACGCGCCTGGGCACCATCGACCGCAAGGAAAAGAAACGCCTGGATACGGAGTTCGGCGCCGCGCTGGACGCCCTGTCGAAGCCGCTGGACACCCAGCGCCAGATCGAGACGGCGCGCCGCGAACAATTGATCGTCGAAGTGGGCTTGCTCAAGCCATCGGAGCGCAATACGGTCGACATGCTGAAAGCCTTGCAGGATAAATGGCAGGAACTGGCGAAGGCCCTGCCGCTGGAACGCCGCGCGGAACAGGCGCTGTGGCAGCGTTTCCGCGCCGCCTGCGACGATATCTTCGCCAAGCGCAAGGAAACGGCCCACGCGGCCGACCACGAGCGCCGCGAACACCTGCATGCGCGCGAAGCGCTGTGCGCCGCGTTGGAAACGGCCGTCGTGCCGGATGGCGACGACAAGTCCCGCACGGCCTTCATCAACCACTTGCTGCGCGACACGCGCGCCGCCTGGAACGCTACCGGTCCCGTGCCGCGCGCCAGCGAAGCGAAGATCGAGCAGCGCTACCACGCGGCCGTGGCTGGCGTGCAAGCGCAAGCGGACGCCATCGCCGAGCGCGCCGGCGCGGCGCAGGCCAACGCCTTGCGCGACAAGCTGCGCCTGGTGCAGGCGCTGGAAGCTACGCTGGCCGAGGGCGATGCCGGCGCCGATGCGGCTGCCTGGACCGAACGCTGGAGCGCCTTGCCGCCGCTCGACACGCAATACGAACGCAGCCTGCAGCAGCGCTTTGCCGCCGCCCAGACCGCGCTGGGCGAGGGCGCTGACGCCTACGTGCAGCAATTGCAGGCCAACGAGGCCCGCTTGCTCGAGGAAGTCTTGCGCCTGGAAATCGTCGCCGGCGTCGACAGCGGCGCCGAATTTGCCCGCGACCGCCTGAAGATGCAGGTGGAAGTGCTGCAATCGTCGCTGAAATCGGGCCAGAAGCCGCTCACGCAAGTGTCGCAGCTGATGCAGCTGTGCGCGATTCCCGCCGCCACCGATGCGCGCACGGCCAGCCGCATCGAAATCCTGCTGCGCCGCATCGGAGGGCATGCCAAATGAGTACCAGTGTCCGCGTCCAGCACGCCGATTTTGACTTGAGTCAAGAAATCGCACAATTGCGTGCAGGCAACCCCAAGGTGGGCGCCGTCGTCGGCTTTGTCGGCACGGTGCGCGACATGAACGAGGGGCTGGACGTGGCCGCCATGGAGCTCGAACACTATCCGGGCATGACGGAGAAATCCATCGAGGCTATCGTCGAGCAGGCGCGCGGCCGCTGGCCCTTGTCCGGTGCGCTGGTGATCCACCGCGTGGGGCCGTTGCTGCCGCAGGAGCAGATCGTGCTGGTGGCGGTCTCGTCCGCCCACCGGGGCGAAGCCTTTGCCGCCTGCGAGTTCATCATCGACTACCTGAAGACGGAAGCGCCGTTCTGGAAGAAGGAAGACACGCCCGAAGGGGCGCGCTGGGTCGATGCGCGCGACAGCGACGAGACGGCGCTGGACAAGTGGACGGTAAAAGCAAGCACCATTTGAATCGTATCTGTCGCGCACGCTAGCATTTGCCCAAATGCAGCGGTTTTCTGCTTTGTGTATGCTTGAAAAGTACTGCCTCACCCCAATTTGGTTAACAACTAATTAACCGGGAGCGCTTTTCATGCGACAAGACAAACTCACTACCAAATTACAGGAAGCCCTGGCCGATGCGCAAAGCTTGGCCGTGGGCAACGACAACCCCTATATCGAACCAGTCCACCTGCTGACGGCCCTGTTGAACCAGGACGACGGCGGCGCCCGCTCGCTCTTGCAGCGGGCCGGCGTCAACGTGGGCGGCCTGTCCAAGGCCCTGGGCGCGTCCATCGAACGCTTGCCGAAGGTATCGGGCACGGGCGGGGATGTGCAGGTCAGCCGCGAATTCGTGGCCTTGCTGAATCTGGCCGACAAGGAATCGCAAAAGGCGGGCGACCAGTTCGTGTCCAGCGAAATGGTCTTGCTGGCCATGACGGACGACAAGTCCGACTGCGGCAAGCTGGCGCGCGAAAACGGCCTGACCCGCAAGGCCCTGGAAGCGGCCATCGACGCCGTACGCGGCGGCAACAAGGTCGATTCGCAAGAGGCCGAAGGCCAGCGCGAAGCCCTGAAAAAATACACGCTGGACCTGACGGAGCGGGCGCGCAAGGGCAAGCTCGACCCTGTCATCGGCCGCGACGATGAAATCCGCCGCACCATCCAGATCCTGCAGCGCCGCAGCAAGAACAATCCCGTGCTGATCGGTGAACCGGGCGTGGGCAAGACGGCCATCGTCGAAGGCCTGGCGCAGCGCATCGTCAATGGCGAAGTGCCGGAATCGCTGAAAGGCAAGCGCGTACTGTCGCTGGACATGGCTGCCTTGCTGGCCGGTGCGAAATTCCGCGGCGAATTCGAGGAACGCCTGAAATCCGTGCTGAAGGAACTGGCCATGGATGAAGGGCAAACCATCGTCTTCATCGACGAGATGCACACCATGGTGGGCGCGGGCAAGGCCGAGGGCGCGATGGACGCCGGCAATATGCTGAAACCGGCGCTGGCGCGCGGCGAGCTGCACTGCGTGGGCGCGACCACCCTCGACGAGTACCGCAAGTACATCGAGAAGGATGCCGCGCTGGAACGCCGCTTCCAGAAAGTGCTCGTCGACGAGCCGACCGTGGAAGCGACGATCGCCATCCTGCGCGGCTTGCAGGACAAATACGCGCTGCATCACAAGGTGGAAATCACGGACGCGGCCATCATCGCCGCCGCCGAGCTGTCGCACCGTTACATCACGGACCGCTTCCTGCCCGACAAGGCGATCGACCTGATCGATGAAGCGGCGGCGAAGATCAAGATCGAGATCGACTCGAAGCCGGAAGTGATGGACAAGCTGGAACGCCGTTTGATCCAGCTGAAGATCGAGCGCGAAGCCGTCAAGAAGGAAAAGGACGAAGCATCGTTGCGCCGCCTGGGCCTGATCGAGGAAGAGATCGTCAAGCTGCAGCGCGAATACAACGACTTCGAGGAAATCCTGAAGGCGGAAAAAGCCGTGGTGCAAGGCAGCACGCACATCAAGGAAGAGATCGAGCAAGTCAAGCTGCAGATGGAGCAGGCCACGCGCGAGAGCAACTGGCAGAAAGTGTCGGAGCTGCAATACGGCAAGCTGCCGCAGCTGGAAGCCCAGCTCAAGCAGGCTGACAGCGGCATCCCGAAACTCGACCCCGACCAGCCGAAGCTGCTGCGCACGGAGGTGGGCGCCGAGGAAATCGCCGAAGTGGTGTCGCGCGCGACGGGCATTCCCGTGTCGCGCATGATGCAGGGCGAGCGCGACAAGCTGCTGCACATCGAAGAGAAGCTGCATGAGCGCGTCGTGGGCCAGGATGAGGCGATCACGGCCGTGGCTGACGCCATCCGCCGTTCGCGCGCCGGCCTCTCCGACCCGAACCGTCCGTATGGTTCCTTCATGTTCCTGGGGCCGACGGGCGTGGGCAAGACCGAGCTGAGCAAGGCGCTGGCCACCTTCCTGTTCGATACGGAAGAATCGATGATCCGCATCGACATGAGCGAGTTCATGGAGAAGCATTCCGTGGCCCGCTTGATCGGCGCGCCGCCCGGCTACGTGGGCTACGACGAGGGCGGCTACCTGACGGAAGCCGTGCGCCGCAAGCCGTACAGCGTGATCCTGCTCGACGAAGTGGAAAAGGCGCATGCCGACGTCTTCAACGTGCTGCTGCAAGTGCTCGACGATGGACGCATGACGGATGGCCAGGGGCGCACGGTGGACTTCAAGAATACCGTCATCATCATGACCTCTAACCTGGGTTCGCATAAGATCCAGGCCATGGAAAGCGATGATCCCGGTGTCGTGAAGCTGGCCGTGATGGCCGAGGTACGTTCGCACTTCCGTCCCGAGTTTGTCAACCGTATCGACGAAATCGTCGTGTTCCACGGCCTCGACGAGAAAAACATCGGCGCGATCGCGAAGATCCAGCTGAAGATCCTCGAAGAGCGTCTGGCGCGCATGGACATGCAGCTGAGTCTGACGGACGCGGCGTTGCAGCAGATCGCCGAAGCGGGCTACGACCCGGTATATGGCGCCCGTCCGCTGAAGCGGGCGATCCAGCAGCAGATCGAAAATCCGCTGTCGAAGCTGATCCTGGAAGGCAAGTTTGGCCCGAAAGACGAGATCCGCATCGACGCCCAGAACGGCAACCTGGTGTTTACGGGGGCGCAAGTGGGGCTGGACAAGGTGTAATGTTGGCAGGTCAGTTCCTGCGGGATTGGAAGCTCCCCCCATCGGGCTAGCTTCCCCCCGTCGGGTCTGTCCTCAGTTTCACGGCATTTGCAGTGAGGAAGATTTACGACGTCTAACAAAACCGTAGCGAGCGGCAGTGATTTGTGGCTGAGAAGCGCAACCGTACTTTAGTACGGTGAGCATCGCAGGCCGCAAAGCGCAACGCGCAGTAGGTTTTGATAGACGTCCTCAGGCAGGGCGCGATCAGGCTAGACCTGATCGCGCCCTTCTTGCTATCATCGGCACTATTTTCTGACTAATTCCGGAGGCGGTACGATGGCAAACACATGGCAAGCAGGGCGGCGAATTGGAGTGGGATTGACCTTGGCGGCAGCCGTGCTGGCATTGCCTGCGCACGCCCAGGAAGAAAAAGTCCTGAACATCTATAACTGGTCGGACTATATCGGCGACGATACGATCAAGAATTTTGAGAAGGAAACGGGCATCAAGGTACGCTACGACGTTTTCGACAATAACGAAATCCTCAATGCGAAACTGGTGGCGGGCAAGTCCGGCTACGACATCGTCGTGCCGACGGCCCAGTGGGCGCGCCTGCAGATCGATGCGGGCTTGCTGCGCAAGCTCGACAAGAGCAAGCTGACGAACCTGGGCAACCTGGACCCGAACCTGCAGGCCAAGCTGTCGAAGATCGACCCGAACAACGATTACCTGGTCGACTGGCTGTGGGGCTACACGACGGTGGGCATCAACGTCAACAAGGTCAAGGCCGCGCTGGGCGGCATGCCCCTGCCGGACAACGCCTGGGACCTGATCTTCGACCCGAAATACGCGGCGAAGCTGAAATCCTGCGGCGTGTCCTTCCTCGACTCGCCGTCGGAAGTGCTGCCGGCCGCCCTGCAATACCTAGGCAAGCCCGCCTATTCGAAAGCGGCCGCCGACTATCAGGAAGCGGGCAAGGTGCTGCAGGCCATCCGCCCCTACGTTACCCTGTTCAGCTCGTCTGGCTACATCAATGACATGGCCAACGGCTCCGTCTGCGTGGCGCTGGGCTGGTCGGGCGACATCAATATCGCGCGTCAGCGCGCCATCGATGCGAAGAACGGCAATGTGATCCAGGTGCTGGTGCCGAAGACGGCCGCCCTGATGTTCGACACCATGGCCATCCCGGCCGACGCGCCCCATCCGAACAATGCCCACCTGTTCATCAACTACATTTTGCGCCCGCAAGTGCATGCCAGCCTGAGCAACAAGGTGTTTTACGCGAATCCGAATCCGGCCAGCATCAAGTATGTACGCAAGGACATCGGTGAAAACAAGGCCATCTTCCTGTCGGACGCCGACAAGCAGCGCATGGCCGCACCGGAAGCGACTACGGCCGATATCCGCCGCTTGATGACGCGTATCTATACAAAGTTCAAGACGGGAGTTTAAAGTACGAGCGTAAAAACAAGGATGGCGCGAGGGACGGGCCTGTAGGCCGTCGCTGGCGCCATGCGATATTGCCGAGGTGAACACTACTCGTGGTAGCGGTCCATCAGCTTGTGGTGACTGCCGCGCATTTCTTCGATCAGTTCAAAGGCGACGAAGCCGATGATGGCGGCGAAGATGGCGATGAAGAGAAAAACGAGGAAGGTTAACATGGTCTTTCAGCCGCCGTTGGACGGCTGTCCGCTGGGTTGCTCAATGTGCCAGAGCTGTGCTCCAACACGTAGTTGATGCAATTAAACTCTAGCAGATCGGCAGCGCTTTACAAGGCTGCCGAGTTGTAATTCCTGCTAGTATTTGTCCCAGCGCACTTTTTGCGCATTTCCTTCATTTCACTACCAGGTCATGCGCCATCACGGCTTTCAAATAGACGCTGATCGGATCTCCCGGTTCGCGCTGGGAAAACCACCATGCGCTGGCCTTGCGCAGTTCCCATTCCTGTTCTTCTCCCGTCAGCAGCAGGGCGGCCGCCTGGCCCAGGGTGGGCTGGTGGCCGACGATGAGCACGGTTTCCTTGCCGCCGGGCCAGTTGGCCGCCTTGAGGATATCTTCCGCCTCGGCGCCGGGTGCCAGTTCCGGCATCAGCTTGAACTTGCGGCCCAGCGCTTCGGCCGTTTGCAGGGTGCGCAGGGCGGGGCTGACGAGGATGCGGCAGTTTTCCGGCAATTGCGAAGCGAGCCATTCGCCCATGCGGCGCGCCTGTTTCTGCCCTTTGACGGTCAGGGCGCGTTCGAGATCGGGAACGCCCGGCTCGGCTTCTGCGTGTCGCCACAAGATGAGATCCATGTTGTGCTCCTCTGTGTTGAAATTGCCTATTCGCCGACCTCCGCGCCCGGCGTGCCCAGTGTGTGCATCAGGTATTGCTGGGCGCTGAACGGCGTTTGCTTGCCGCGTGGCTTGCGGCGCGCATAGTGGCCCGTCGGCTCCAGTTCCCATGCATTTGTATTATCCTTCAAATATGGATTCAGGCCCTCGGCGATCACGCGCCGCTTCAGCGCCCGGTCCAGTACGGGGAAGGCCACTTCCACGCGGCGGAACAGGTTGCGGCTCATCCAGTCGGCGCTGGCCAGGTAGACATCGTGCGCCAGGTCGTTGCGGAAGTAGTAGATGCGGCTGTGTTCGAGGAAGCGGCCGATCACGGAGCGCACCTTGATGTTTTCCGACAGGCCGGGCACGCCCGGCTTCAGGGTGCAGGCGCCGCGCACGATCAGGTCGATCTTCACGCCATCGGTCGAGGCCGCATACAGGGCGCGGATCACGGATTCGTCGACCAGTGCGTTGACTTTCACGATGATGCGCCCGCGCCGGCCCGAACGGGCAATCTTCGCCTCGTTGCGGATGGCCTTGATGATCTCGCTTTGCAGGCCGAACGGCGCCAGCCACAAATGGTTCAGGTTGTGCGGCTTGGTCAGGCTGGTCAGGTGGATGAAGACTTCGTTCACTTCCACGGCCAGGTCCTGGTTCGCCGTCAGCAAACCAAAATCCGTGTACAGCTTGGTGGTCGTGGGGTGGTAGTTGCCGGTGCCCAGGTGGGCGTAGAAGCGCAAGGAGCCTTCTTCGCGGCGGATGACGAGCGCCACCTTGGCATGGGTCTTCAGTCCCACGACGCCGTACACGACTTGCGCGCCGGCCTGTTCCAGCTTGTCGGCCCAGTTGATATTGGCTTCTTCGTCGAAGCGCGCCATCAATTCCACGATGACGGTCACCTCCTTGCCCATCTTCGCCGCCGTGATCAAGGATTCCATCAGGTCCGAATTCATGCCCGTGCGGTAGATCGTCTGCTTGATGGCCACGACGGAGGGATCGTAGGCGGCGCTGCGGATGAAGTCGATCACCGTCTGGAACGATTGATAGGGGTGGTGCAGCAGGATGTCGTGCTTGGTCAGCGCGGCAAAGATGTCGTTGCCGATGGCTTTATGGGCCAGACCGGGGAAAAACGGCGGAAAGCGCAGCTCCGGCTGCTTGACGTGGTCGATCATTTCCGACAGGCGCACCAGGTTCACGGGGCCGTTGACACGGTACAAACGGCTTTGATCCAGGCTGAACTGGTCGAGCAGGAATTGCGACAATTCTGGCGGGCAATTGCGCGCCACTTCCAGGCGCACGGAGGTGCCGAACTGGCGGCCCACCAGCTCGCCTTTCAAGGCCTGGCGCAGGTTCTTGACTTCGTCTTCATCGACCCACAGGTCGCTGTCGCGCGTGACGCGGAATTGCGAATAGGCGATCACTTCGCGTCCGGCGAACAGGTCCGAGATATGCGCGTGGATGACGGACGATAATAAACAGAAGGACACGCCATCGCCGGAAATCTCGTCCGGCAGCTTGATGACGCGTGGCAAGACGCGGGGCGCCTTGACGATGGCGATCGCCGTGCCGCGGCCGAACGCATCCTTGCCGCTCAGCGAGACGATGAAATTGAGACTTTTATTGACCACTTGCGGGAATGGGTGGGCCGGGTCGAGGCCGATCGGCGTCAGCAGGGGGCGCACTTCGCGGTCGAAGTATTGCTTGACCCACGCGCGCTGCGCCTCGTTGCGGTCGCTGTCGCGCAGCAAATGCACGCCCGCTTCGCGCAGGGCCGGCAAGACGTCGTTATTCAATATCTCGTACTGGCGTTCCACCAGCGCATGGCATTCCTTGCCGATACGCTCCAGGTTGGCAGCCAGGGCAGGGTGGCCCGCCAGCGAACCGCCGATGCTGCCGGCCGCCAGCAGGCTGGCCACGCGCACCTCGAAGAACTCATCCATGTTACTGCTGACGATGCACAGGTAGCGCAGGCGCTCGAGCAGCGGAATGTTCGGATCTTCCGCCTGGGCCATCACGCGCCGGTTGAAAGTCAGTTGCGACAGCTCGCGGTCAAGCAGGATGCCCGATTTGGTCACTTCCGTGTGCAGTTCAGGTTTCATATTCTTTTGTCTTTGCAGATAGTTAATTCTAGCCGTATTTCATCATGTATGACGCGTTGTGAGTGTAATCATGAAATATGACGTAAGCGTGACATAAGCTGTCATAAAGCGTCGCCCGCGCTGTCATTTTTCACGCCGAAAATGGCATTTCCCGGGGCGTAGCCAATTATTTCAGGAATTTTTACCCATGTCATAAAGCTGTCATATTCGCTTGCTAGACTGCGCAGCATTCAACCGGGACTTTGAGCCCTAACAACCCTGAGGACTTGATATGCAAATGAAGCAAATGTTCAAATTTATCGTCGTGGGTGCTTCGGCAGCGATGGCATTTTCTTCCGCTTCCGTCATGGCGGCAGATATGACAGGTGCTGGCGCAACCTTCCCGTACCCGATCTACGCCAAATGGGCTGAGACGTACAAAGCTAACACGGGCAACGGCCTGAACTACCAGTCCGTCGGTTCCGGCGCTGGCATCAAGCAAATCAAGGCCAAGACTGTTGAATTCGGCGCCTCGGACATGCCTTTGAAGGCAGAAGAGCTGGAAGAAGCGGGCTTGATGCAGTTCCCGGCCATCATGGGCGGCGTGGTCACCATCGTCAACCTGGACGGTGTGACCCCAGGCCAGCTGAAAATGACGGGTAAAGTCGTTGGCGACATCTACCTGGGCAAGATCACCAAGTGGAGCGCTCCTGAAATCGCCGCGCTGAACAGTGGCGTCAAGCTGCCGGACACGGAAATCACCGTGGTGCACCGCGCCGACGGTTCGGGCACCTCGTTCCTGTTCACCGACTTCCTGTCGAAAACCAACCCGGAATTCAAATCGAAAATCGGCGCTGGCTCGGCTGTGAAATGGGCCGTGGGCGTGGGCGGCAAGGGTAACGAAGGCGTCGCCGCCAACGTACAGCGTATCAAGGGTTCGATCGGCTACGTCGAGTGGGCTTACGCCAAGAAAAACAAGATGTCGCACACCCAGCTGCAAAACAAGGATGGCAACTTCCTGCAACCTGACGACGAAAACTTCAAGGCAGCAGCCGCTTCGGCACCTTGGACGCAAACCCCAGGCTTCGGCGTGGTCCTGACCGACCAGGCTGGCAAGAACAGCTGGCCTATCACCGGCGTGTCGTTCATCCTGATGCACAAAGTCCAGGCTGACGCAGGCAAGGCAAAAGAAGTCCTGAAATTCTTCGACTGGGCCTACAAGAACGGCGGCCCTGCTGCCGTCGAACTGGACTACGTGCCGATGCCTGCATCGGTCGTGAAACTGGTGCAAGAGTCGTGGAAAGCTAACCTGAAAGATGCTTCCGGCAAGTCGATCTACTAATAAACCTACTGCGCGGCGCTATTTGCGGCCTGCGATGCTCACTGTGCTAAAGCACAGCTCCGCTTCTCAGCCACAACTAGTTGCCGCTCGCTACGGTTTATTCAAGCAAGAATGTCCTTGCCCCCGCCAGCAGTACGGCGGGGCAGGGAGTTAGCCAGGACCGCCCGCAAGCCCTTGCAGACGGTCCTGGCTAAAGAAGCAACAATAAAACAAGAGTTCAAAATAGCGACACCGGCAGTACCACCCACATCTGGCACAATATGAGCGCACAATCTACCTCCTCCACGATCCCCATGCCAGGCGGCACCATGACCGATTCCATCAGTCACGCGCAAATGCTTTCCACCATGCGCAAGCAGCGCTTCCAGGATTTCATGTTCCACAAGGTGACGATGCTGTTCGCCCTGTCGGTGCTGATCGTCCTGGTCGGCATCATCATTTCGCTGATCATGGAATCGATACCGGCCTTCAAGACCTTCGGCCTGCATTTCATCGTGTCCGCGGAATGGGACCCCGTCAATGACCAGTACGGCGCCCTGATCCCCATCATCGGCACCCTGGTGACCTCGGTTATCGCCTTGCTGATCGCCTTTCCCGTCAGCTTCGGCATTGCTTTGTTCCTCACGGAAATCTGCCCGGCCTGGCTGCGCCGCCCGCTGGGCACGGCTGTCGAATTGCTGGCCGGCGTGCCATCGATCATCTACGGCATCTGGGGCCTGTTCGTGTTTGCGCCCCTGTTTGCTGACCACGTCCAGCCTATCCTGAAAGCCACCCTCGGCAACGTGCCCGTCATCGGCCAGCTGTTCAGCGGCCCCATGATGGGCATCGGCTTGCTGACGGCCGGCCTGGTGCTGGCCATCATGATCATCCCCTTCATCGCTTCCGTGATGCGCGACGTGTTCGAGATCGTCCCTGCCGTGCTGAAGGAATCCGCATACGGCCTGGGCTGCACGCGCTGGGAAGTCGTACGCAAGATCGTCTTGCCATACACCAAGACCGGCGTCGTCGGCGGCGTCATGCTGGGCCTGGGCCGCGCACTGGGCGAGACCATGGCCGTCACCTTCGTCATCGGCAACGCGAATAAACTGTCGTGGTCGCTGTTTGCCGCCGGTAACAGCATCACCTCCTTGCTGGCCAATGAATTCGGCGAAGCGCAATCCGAGCTGCACGTGGCCTCGCTGTTCTCGCTGGCCCTGATCCTGTTTGTCATCACCTTTATCGTCTTATCCGCCGCCAAGCTGATGCTGGCTGGCATGTCCCGCAAGGAAGGCACGAAATGAGCCAGCTCAGCCAAGTTAGCACCCACGAAGCTCCGGTCAAGCCGGCCATGAACCCTGTCTACCGCAAGCGCCTGCTGATGCACCGCATCGGCATCGCCCTGTCGGTGGCCGCCATGGCCCTGGGCCTGGCCGTGCTCGTGTGGATCCTGTTCACCCTGGTGATCAAGGGTTTCGGCGCCTTGTCCGTCGACCTGTTCACGCAAACGACGCCGGCTCCCGGCAGCGAAGGCGGCGGCCTGATCAATGCCATCGTCGGCAGCGCCCTGATGGTGGGCCTGGCCACCGTGGTCAGCACCCCGATCGGCATCCTGGCCGGCATCTACCTGGCCGAATACGGCGAAGAAAACAAGCTGGCGCAAGTGACGCGTTTTGTGACGGACATCATGCTGTCGGCGCCATCGATCGTCATCGGCCTGTTCGTGTATGCGCTGTATGTGGCCCACGTCAAACACTTCTCCGGCTATGCGGGCGCCATCGCGCTGTCCCTGATCGCCGTGCCGGTGGTCGTGCGCACGACGGACAATATGCTGCGTCTGGTGCCGAACAGCCTGCTGGAAGCCGCGTTTGCCCTCGGCGCGCCGCGCTGGAAGGTCGCTACCCTGGTGCGCTTGCGCGCCGTCAAGGCGGGCGTCATCACCGGCGTGCTGCTGGCATTGGCCCGCATCGCCGGCGAAACGGCGCCGCTGCTGTTCACGGCCCTGAATAACCAGTTCCAAAGCTTCAACATGAATGCGCCGATGGCCAACTTGCCGTCCGTCATCGCATCGTTTGCGATGAGCCCGTACGACAACTGGCGTTCGCTGGCATGGGGCGGCGCACTGCTGATCACCTTCAGCGTGCTGGCCTTGAATATCCTGTCGCGCACCGTGTTCAGCCAAAAAGTCCCTAATTAAACAGATATCGAGCGAAGCGAACCCATATGAATACGCAAATGAATCCAGCCCAAGACCTGGCGCCAAAGAAGAAAACCATCGAGATTTCGGGCCTGAACTTTTTTTACGGCAAAACGCAAAGCTTGCATAACGTCAACCTGGACATCCACGAAAAGAAAGTCACGGCTTTCATCGGCCCGTCCGGTTGCGGCAAGTCGACCCTGCTGCGCACCCTGAACCGCATGTATGACCTGTATCCGGGCCAGCGCGCGGAAGGCTCGATCCTGTACCGCGGCCGCAACGTGCTCGACGCCGACCAGGACGTCAACATGCTGCGCGCCAAGGTCGGCATGGTGTTCCAGAAGCCGACGCCGTTCCCCATGTCCGTGTACGACAACATCGCCTTCGGCGTGCGCCTGTATGAAGACCTGTCGAAGGGCGAGATGGACGAACGCGTCGAGTGGGCCCTGAAAAAGGCCGCGCTGTGGGGCGAAGTCAAGGATAAGCTGAGCAAGAGCGGCCTGTCGCTGTCGGGCGGCCAGCAGCAGCGTTTGTGCATCGCGCGCGGCGTGGCCGTGAAACCGGACGTCTTGCTGCTCGATGAGCCGACCTCGGCGCTGGACCCGATCTCGACCTCGAAAGTGGAAGAGCTGATCAGCGAACTGAAACAGGATTACACGATCGCCATCGTGACGCACAATATGCAGCAGGCGGCGCGCTGCTCCGATTACACGGCCTATATGTACCTGGGCGAGCTGGTGGAATTCGGCGAAACGGACCAGATCTTCATGAATCCGGCCCGCAAGGAAACGCAGGATTACATCACGGGCCGCTTCGGCTGATCCATCCCGCATAGCGACTACAAGACAACTGAATACGGAGAGACAGCATGATAGGCGAACATTCATCCAAGCAATACGACAACGAACTCGAAGCGATCCGCTCGAAAGTGCTCCTGATGGGCGGCATCGTTGAAACCCAGTTCCTCGACGCGATGACGTGCTTTCGCATCGGCAACCCGGAACGCGCCGACCGCGTGATGCGCGAAGACGACGTCGTCAATCAGCTGGAAGTGTCGCTGGACGACGCCTGCAGCCACCTGATCGTGCGCCGCCAGCCGGTCGCCAACGACTTGCGCACCATCATGGCCACCATCAAGGTGATTACCGACCTCGAGCGAGTAGGCGACGAAGCGACGAAAATCGCCCGCGTGGCGAAGAATCTGCACAAGCGCGGCAACGGCGTCGTCAACCATTACGAGATGGTGCGCGGCATCGCCAACACGGCCACCGACATGCTGCACGACGCCCTGGACGCATTCGCGCGCAACGATGGCAAGCAGGCTTTACAATTAATTGCACAAGATGCCATCATCGACCATGAGTTTCGGTCTATCATGCGCAACTTGATCACCTTTATGATGGAAGACCCGCGCACGATTTCGGCGGCGCTCGATACCCTGTGGGTGGCCAAGGCCATCGAACGGATCGGCGACCATGCGAAAAACATCGCCGAATACGTGATTTACGTGGTTGAAGGCAAGGACATCCGCCACACCAAGGTGGCTGCTCCCGCCATTTCCGAGGAGCTCCCTGAGTAAGCTTTATGGCATCTGATAAAACCACGGTATTGATTGTTGAAGATGAGCCGGCCATCGTTGAACTGGTTACCTATTCGCTGCGCGAATCCGGCTGGAATTGCTGTTCTGTACAAAACGTTGCTGATGCCTGGGAATTCATCCAGCACCGCACGCCGCATCTGATCCTGCTGGACTGGATGCTGCCGGACCAGACGGGCTTGCGCCTGCTGTCGCGCATCCGCGCCGACCGCAATTTCGCCGCCATCCCCGTCATCATGCTCACCGCCAAGAGCATGGAAGAAGACAAGCTGGCCGGCTTGAACAGCGGGGCCGACGATTACGTCACCAAGCCGTTCTCGCCGCGCGAGCTGCTGGCCCGTGCCAAGGCGCTGTTGCGACGCAAGAGCCCGGAACACGCGCAGGCGCCCATGCGCGCCGGCAACGTGGCACTGGACCCCGTCAGCTGCACGGTGATGATGGATGAACAGAAGATCGATATCGGCCATGCCGAATACAAGCTGCTGAAATTCCTGCTGGCCCATCCGGAGCGCGTGTTTTCGCGCAGCCAGCTGCTCGACAAGGTGTGGGGCGACCATGTGGTGATCGAGGAACGCACGGTCGATGTCCACGTATTGCGCTTGCGCAAAGCCTTGAAGGAGGCGGAAAGCCTGATCAAGACGGTGCGCAGCGTCGGCTACATGTTGTCTGAAAAGTAAAGCTGGCCTCTATGAATCCGAAATTGCTGTTCTGGGTACCGGCCGCCTTGCGCATGGTGCTGGCGCTGCTGGGCGTAGCCGTCGTCTGGTATCTGTTTGGCGCCACGTATGCGCTGGGCATCGCCTTCGTGCTGATGGCCATGATGGTGTTCGTGCAGCTGTCGTATCTGTTCCAGCTGAGTAATTGGCTGGACAATCCGCAAAGCGCCAAGCTGCCCGACGGCTGGGGCGCCTGGACCAGCATCTTCGCGCGCCTGTACCGCATGCGCCGCGACGACGAGAAAAACCAGGCCGAGCTGACGGAATGGCTGGCGCGTTTCCGCCAGGCCATGCACCTGTTGCCGGACGGCGTCGTCATCATGGATGACGTGCTGTTCCTCGAATGGTGCAACCCGGCCGCCGAGAAGCATCTGGGCCTCACGCACGAGCGCGACAAGGGCATGCGCGTGACTAACCTGATCCGCAGCCCCGAGTTCATGGATTACATCATCCTGGGCCGCTACGACCAGCCGCTGACGATCACTTTCCGCAACCGCAAGCTGATCGTGCAGATCATTCCGTTTGAAAACCGCCGCCAGATCCTCGTCACGCACGATGTGACGGAGACGGAACGCATCGAAATGATGCGCCGCGACTTCATCGCCAACGCCTCGCACGAACTGCGCACGCCGCTGACGGTCATCGTGGGCTTCCTGGAAATCGCTTCCGCCGAGCTGGACCTGGACGCCGCCACGCGCGCCGCCCACCTCAAGCTGATGACGGAGCAGGGCCACCGCATGCAGCATCTGATCGAGGACATGCTGACCCTGTCGCGCCTGGAATCGGTCGATTACCCGCTGCGCCCCGAGCCCGTGGATATCAAAAAGCTCATGCAGCAAGTCTTGCGCGACGCCAAGGGCTTGTCGGCGGGCAAGCATGAAGTGACCATGGAATGCAACGGTCCCGATGTGCTGGGCAGCTACGACGAGCTGTACAGCGCGTTTGGCAACCTGGCTTCGAACGCCGTGCGCTACACGCCGGCCGGCGGCACCATCACCCTGCGCTGGCAGGATGGCCCGGCCGGACCGCAATTCATCGCGCAAGATACGGGCATCGGCATCAGCCAGGAACATATCTCGCGTTTGACGGAACGTTTCTACCGCGTCGACAAGAGCCGTTCGCGCGAAACCCAGGGCACGGGCCTGGGCCTGGCCATCGTCAAGCACGTGCTGCTGCGCCATGGCGGCACCTTGGCCATCCAGTCCGTGGCCGACAAGGGCAGCAGCTTTATCGTCAGCATGCCCAAATCCGTCGTCACGCCGCTGCAGGGCGAGTTGCTGGTCAAGTAGGCCGGGGGAGGGAAGCATCCCTCCCCGTTACCCGTGCGACTAGTGCAAGGATGGCATAAGTCGTTACAATCAGGCCATGACTTTAATCAACGCCTCTTTTCGCCACGCCGGCGCGCAGCAACTGGCCCAGTCGCTGCAGGCCGCGCGCCAGGATACTCTTTCCCTGTTCGATTGTTACGTCACGGCCGGACTGGACGTGGTGGCCGGCCTGCCCCGGCATCCGCGCCTCACGCCACCCTTGTGGCAACTTGCGCACATCGCCTGGTTTGCCGAGTGGTTCATCCTGCGCGAAGCCGCTTCCAGCCATCCGGCCGACGCCATTTATAACTCCCTGCTGACGCGCGGCGACGACTTGTTCGACGCCAACATGGTGGAGCATCGCGCGCGCTGGAAGCTGGAACTGCCCAGCTCGGGCGCCGTGAAAACGTATTGCCACGAGGTGCTCGACAGGGTTTTGGATAAACTCTCGCGCGAAGCCAATGTCGACAGCGCCCTGGCGCCGTACCGGCTGGCGCTGGCGCATGAAGACTTGTGCGGCGAGGAAATGCTGGCCGGCTTGCAATGGATGGGCCTGGAAGCACCGGAATCCCTGTCGGCCAGCCCGGCCTTGCCGCCAGGGGCGGGCGAGATCGCTTTTCCAGGCGGCACCATTGAACTGGGCTCGCCGCGCGGCGCCGGGTTTGCCTTCGACAATGAATCGCCGCCCTACAGTTGCTACGTGGCGCCGTTTTCCATCGATGCCTGCGCCGTATCCAACGCCCAGTTTGCCGATTTTGTCGCCGATGGCGGCTACCAGAACCGCCAGTTCTGGAGCGCGGCCGGCAGTGCCTGGCTGATGCAGCAGGAACGCTCGTCGCCCCTGTACTGGCTGCGCGAAGCAACGCAGTGGCGCACCATGCGTTTCGGCCAGCGCACGACCTTGCCGCCGAACGAAGCCGTGCGCCACATCAACCTGTATGAGGCGCAGGCGTATTGCGCCTGGGCGGGGCGCCGCCTGGCGACCGAGGCGGAATGGGAGTATGCTGCGCTGTCCGGCCATCCGCGTTTCCATTGGGGCCAGGTGTGGGAGTGGACGGCGACGCCGTTCGAGCCGTATCCGGGCTTTGCGGTGGATGCCTGGCGCGAATATTCCGCGCCATATTTCATGCAGCACCAGGTGCTGCGCGGCGCCGCCTTCGCCACGCCGCCGCGGCTGCATTCGGCCCGCATGCGCGCCTTCCACGCGCCCGAACGGGGCGACATCTTTGCCGGCCTGCGCACCTGCGCCTGGTAGCGCGCCGAGAACAGACATCATTTCAGGATACCCTTGAGTACAGATAACGCCCCGCAGTTCATTCCCAAACGCATCACGCCCACGCCGGAACAGGTCGCCATCCAGACGGCGCAAAAGAAAGTGGTGCTGATCGACGCCAATGCTGGCGCGGCCAAGACGACGACCCTGGCCCTGCGGCTGGCCGAAGCGCTGCACCGGGGCCGCGCGCCCGAGCGCATGCTGGCCCTCGTGTTTACGGAGGCGGCGCGCGTGGCCCTGCGCCAGCGCCTGCTGGAAGTGGGTGTGCCGCTGGGCGTCGTCAAGCGCCTGACCGTCGACACTTTCGATGCCTTTGCCGCCAAGGTGCTGCGGCAGCTGGAAAACATGCAGGTGGCATCCATGCGCAGCGATGAAGAGTTGCGCCCGGTAGCCTGGGAAGCGCTGGAAGTGGTATCGGAGAAATACGCCCACCGCTACCCGCTGGAAATCAATACGACGAACGGGGCGATCGCCGAATTCTTGAAATTGCAGCTGCGCACCAAGGCGCGCCTGGATTTTCAAAATCCTGACTTCGAGAGCAATTCCCTGGACGACAATCTGGAAATGCTGGGCATGTCGCGCACGCATTATCTGTGGCTGCGCGAATACGAAGGCTTGCGCGGCGCCGACACGGGCGACATCCAGTTCCGCGCGCCCTTCGACGCCACCTACGACCTGGTGCGCATGCTCGACGGCGACGAGCCGCTGCGCCAGCAATTGCCGGCCTTCCAGATCATCGTGGCCGATGAATTGCACGATTTGAACGAAGCGTCGTTCCGCCTGCTGACCATGCTGATACGCCGCGGTAACGCGTTTTTCTGCGGCGCCGGCGACAAGGATCAAGTCATCTATACGTGGTCGGGCGCCGACCACCGCTTCCTGCGCCAGCGCTTCGAGCAGGAATTCCCCACCTTGCAGCGCCTGCCGTTGACGGCGTCCTACCGCTACGGCCCGCAATTGGCACACGCCGTGGGCGTGCTGAAAAACAAGGCCAGCGTGTCGGCCCTGTCGCGCGCCACGCACATCGAAGTGCTGCAATACGAGCATGCGCAGCCGCAGGCCTGCAGTGCCCAGCTGATCGCCGCGCTCGAACACGCGCATGCGGGCACGACGGCCATTTTGCTGCGCGACCGCGACCAGGCCATCCGCGTGGAAACGGCACTGTTCCAGAGCGGCATCGCGTATGGCCTGGTGGACATGAACAGCTATCTGCTGAGCCTGGAAGTGCTGATGCTGCGCGGCATGGTCGCCATCGCCCGCAAGGATTTACATACGATCAAGAGCGGCCCGCGCCGCGGCGAAATCCTCGAAGCGCTGGTGGCGTTCGCGGAAATCCCGTTTACACGCGGTGAGCTCCAGCAAGCCAAGGCCGATGTGGCCAACTATCCCGACTTGCTGGAAGGCTTCTTGACGAACCAGCTGGCCAAGTCGCACAACCAGGACAAGGCGGCGTTGACTCTGGCCGCTGTCGATTACCTGCGCGCGCTGCCCCCCGACGCCTTGGCGGGCGACGCCCTGCAGCACATCTTTGGCCTGATGCAGCTGGAACAGACGGCGCGCCGCATCTATGTCGACCCGGCCCAGGCGCGGGTCGTCGCCCGTTCCCTGCACGGTTTTATTGCCGTGTGCCGCGAAGCGGGCGTGGCGCTGGGCGGCTTTGCCGGCTGGCTGGGCGAGATGGAAGAAGCCGTGACGGTCTCGACCGGCAAGGCCAAACTCGTCATCGCCTGCATCGACCAGATCAAGGGCCTCGAATACAACCACGTCATCTTGCCCTACCTGGCCGTCGATGAATTCCCGCGCAGCAAGACCGACCCGCTGGAAGAGGAAAACCGCTTCTATGTGGCCGCCACCCGCGCGCGCGACAGGCTCACCCTGCTGACGCCGGAAGACCCCGCCTATCAGAGCCGCTACATCGCCGCCTTGCAGCTCAAGCAGAAGATTGTTGCGCCGAAGTCATAGATCTTTTGCTGTGCGGCTGCTTTTTGCGAAGGCGGAAACGGCGCATACTTTGTCGGACTGATCACAATCGATCTGAACTTACAAAGGAGGAACGACGCCTAACAAAACCGTAGCGAGCGGCGATGATTTGTGGCTAAGAAGCGCAACCGTGCTAGAGCACGGTGAGCATCGCAGGCCGCAAAGCGCGACGCGCAGTAGGTTTTGTTTGGCGTCCACGGCATGAAAGTGTTTTTGACAGGCGCAGCGGGTTTTATCGGCAGTTCCATCGCGGCGGGCCTCGTGCGCGCCGGCCATCAGGTGACGGGCCTCGTGCGCAAACCCGAGCAGGTGGCCGAGCTGGCCAGCATCGGCGTGCACGGTATCGTCGGCACCTTGAACGATCGCGCATTGCTCATCGAGCAGGCGAAGGCAGCCGATGCCGTCATCAATGCGGCCAGCAGCGACCACCGCGCCGCCGTCGAAGCGATCCTCGAAGCGCTGGCCGGCACGAACAAAGTGTTCCTGCATACAAGCGGCTCGTCCATCGTGGGCGACGCGTCGGGCGGCGAGGGCACGGAACAGATCTATTACGAAGACAAGCTGCCGGCGCCGACGGCAGACAAGGCGGCCCGTGTCGCCATCGATGACCTGATATTGGCCAGCGCAAGCCAGGGCGTGCGCGCCAGCGTGTTGTGCAATACCCTGATCTACGGCCACGGCGCCTTGCCGCGCGACAGCGTGCAGTTGCCGCGCCTGCTGAAACAGGCGCGCAAGAGCGGCATCGTGCGTCACGTGGGGCCGGGCCGCAACATCTGGTCCAACGTGCATATCGACGATGTCGTCAGCCTGTATTTGCTGGCGCTGGAAAAGTCGCCGGCCGGCACGTTTTACTTCGTCGAGTCGGGCGAAGCAGCTTTCCATGACATGACGGCCGCCATCGCCGAGGCACTGGACCTGGGGCCCGCGCAGGATTGGCCGTTGCCCGAGGCGATAGCCGAATGGGGTTACGAGATGGCTTCCTACGGCCTTGGCTCCAACAGCCGCGTGCGCGGCGAGCGGGCGCGCAAGCTGCTGGGCTGGCAGCCGCAGGGCCCGTCCGTGCTGGCATGGATCGGGAACGACATGCTGCATCCGCCGCACGCCATCGCTGTTTGATGTAGCTCAGCAAAACCCCATCAGTGTGCGCTAGCGAACGGTGCTGTATGGCGATCGGGAGTATGATGGCTCTGCTTGGTTGAGACGCACTGCCGTGAAGTTGGCGGCATGTTCGATCTTCCAGCAGGTCAGCCGGTCGCCTCAAGGATCGGCACCAGATTTCTGTTCGCGTTGGCGCCCTGCGCCACGCGGCTGTGCACTGCAACTCCAGGTCGCGGTGTGTACTGCGAACCCCTTCAAGGCCGGCCTAGCCGGTCTTTTTTTTTGCCTGTTGTTTCCGCCGCTGCGCCATTCACCGCCACCTGTCCGCCATTCGCCGAAGCGGTGTTTTCCCATCACCGAAATCCGCGTATCTTTACGATCAACCAACTTCAAGGGGTGACCGTGAAACCTGAACCAGCTTATTGCCGCCGTACCCAGCTGCTGTGGGGCGTGCTGCTGATCGCCATCGGCGCCATCATCTTGCTGGACCGGCTCGATGTGATCTATCTCCACGATTATTATTCACTATGGCATTATTGGCCGGTGATACTGGTCGTCTTCGGCTTGAACAAGCTGCTCACGCCCGTGTCCGCCAAACAGGTGCTGAGCGGTCTGTGGCTGATCTTTTTCGCCGCCTGGTGGTATGTGTCGTATGAAGAACTGTGGAACCTGAGTTTTTATAACAGCTGGCCCGCCTTGCTGATCGCCTGGGGCGTGGGTCTCGTGCTGGAGCCGCTGTTGAACAAACATTTTATTGCCTACCGGGAGTCCGAGCATGAAAAATAAACCGCCGCTGCACTCGCCATCGCAGATCGTGCTGGGCGTCATCGTCATCGGCCTGGGGCTGCTGTTCCTGCTCGATAACCTCGGTTTCATCAACGTGCGCTATACCTTCCGCTTCTGGCCCACGGCGCTGATCGTGTTTGGCCTGCTGAAACTGTCGCAAAGCCGCAGCGCGAACGGCTATCTGGTGGGCGGCATGCTGGTGCTGCTGGGCGTGGCCTGGACCCTCAAGCACATGGGCATCTTCTACATGAACTGGGACTTGCTGTGGCCCTTGCTGATCATCGGCCTGGGTGTGGCCGTGGTGTCGAAGTCCCTGCCCGGCGCGCAGCAGCGCCAGCGCCGCCGGCGCTTTGCCGCGCAGCAAGACGGTACCGCCGCGCCTGACTCGTTCGGCCAGGCCAGGAATGGCGCCGTGTCGCTCGACAAGGACACGGCAGCACCCGGCGCCAGCGGGCAGGCGGACGATGACAGCATCATCGAAGTGACGGCCATCCTCGGCGGCTATGTGCGGCGCGTGTCGTCGCAGCGCTTCAAGGGCGGCGATATCAATGTCATCATGGCCGGCTGCGAGATCGACTTGCGTCAGGCGTCGATCGAAGGCGAAGCCGTGCTCAACGTATTTGCCCTGTGCGGCGGCGTCACCATCAAGATTCCGCCCGACTGGAGCGTCGTGCTGCAGGGCACGCCCATCCTCGGCGGCTTCGAAGAAAAGACCATCGTGCCGCCGAACCAGGCGAAGCGCCTGTATGTGACGGGCTACGCCATCATGGGTGGCCTGGAAATCCGCAACTAGGCGCGCATGTCGGGGCCCCTGTCGAAGCGGCGCGGCGCCGTGGTGGTTTTCCTGGTCTGCATCGCGCTGGGCCTGGCCCTGGCCTTTATCCTGGCCAGGGTGGCCCACGCGCCTTGGCTCAATGCCGTCGTGCTGGTGGTGCCCGCCACGCTCGTGTATGCGATCGGTTCGGGCTTTTCCGCGTTTTACCTGTGCCGCGCCTACCCCTTGCATGCGCGCCATCCGCTTGCCATCGCCGGCGTGATGGGCGTGGCGGCCCTGTTCGCGGGCTTGCTGTGGGCCACCTTGCTGCAATTTTTGAACAGCGTCAGCCTGTTGCTGGAGCTGCGCTGGCTGGGCGTGAACCTGACGCAATCGCTGCTGGCCCTGTTCTTCGGCCTGGGCGTGCTGCTGTATTGCCTGGCTGCCGCCGTGCATTATCTGTTGCTGGAATTCGTGCGCGCCAGGATGGCCGAGCAGCGGGGACTGGAAGCGCAACTGACGGCGCAGGAAGCGCAATTGCGCATGCTGCGCACCCAGATCGATCCGCATTTCCTGTTCAACAGCCTGAACTCCATCAGCGCCTTGACGTCTATCAATGCGGCGGGCGCGCGCCAGATGACGGTGCAGCTGGCCAGCTTCTTTCGCCAGAGCCTGAGCCTGGAAGCGCACAAGCACATTACCGTGGAACAGGAACTGGTGCTGATCCGCCATTTCCTGGCCATCGAGCAAGTGCGCTTCGGCGAGCGTCTGCAAGTGGCGGAAGCCATCGATGCCGCCGCGCTGGCGTGTTTGCTGCCCCCCATGCTGATACAGCCGCTGGTGGAAAATGCCGTCAAGCATGGTATCTGCGGCTTGACGGAGGGCGGCCTGATCGCCATCGAGGCCAGGCGCATGGGCAGCCTGTTGCAGATCGCCGTGCGCAACCCGGTTGACGCGGATCAAGGGCCAGAGCGGGGCAATGGCGTCGGCCTGGAAAATGTGCGCCAGCGCCTGGCCGGTGCGTATGGCCACGAGGCCAGCGTGCACTGGGGCCGGCGCGATGGCCATTTCGAGGTGATGATTTCCATGCCGGCGCAGACCGGCGACACGGAGGAAGCATGATGCAGGCAAGAATGCGGGTGGCCATCGTTGACGATGAGCTGCTGGCGCGCAGCGTGTTGCGCGAATACCTGGCACGCCATGACGATATCGATATCGTGGCCGAGTGCGCCAACGGCTTCGAAGCAGTCAAGGCCATCGCGGACCTGGAACCGGAACTGGTGTTTCTCGACATCCAGATGCCGCGCCTGGACGGTTTTGAAGTGGCGGAACTGATCGGCGCGAAGACAAAGCTGATCTTTGTCACGGCCTACGACCAGTACGCCTTGAAGGCGTTCGAATGCCACGCCTTGGACTATCTGCTGAAGCCGTTCAGCGAACAGCGCTTCGACCAGGCGCTGGCCCATGCGCGCGCCAACCGCAGCACGCCCGAGACCGTGCTGACGCTGGCGCGCGAGGCGGCCACGCGCGCCGCCCCGCTGGACCGCGTGCTGATACGCGACGGCGCCAAGGTCCACGTGATCGCCAGCGCGCGCATCGACTACATCGAGGCGCAGGATGACTACATCAGCATCCGTTCCGAAGGCAAATCCTACCTGAAAAGCCAGCGGCTGTCGGAGCTGGAAACCCAGCTCGATCCCGCCAAGTTCCTGCGCGTGCACAGGTCGTACCTGCTCAATATCGACGGTATCCGCCGCATCGAGGCGGCCACCAAGGACAGCCATGTGGCCATCCTGCGCGACGATACGAGGATACCCGTGAGCAAGGCGGGGTATCAGAAACTCAGGTTACTGGTGGGCTAGCATGTTTTGTGGCGGAGATATTTAATCATTTAAGCATGATATCATCTGGAGGTGATTGTGAATGCGCCGAGGACATGGTCGATCACGTTTCACGATGATTTCGACGCGGAATTCGATGCTTTACCGATAGATGTTCAGGATGAATTGCTGGCGAGTGCCGATGCGCTGTCGAAGCTGGGTCCGGCTGCCGGACGGCCTCATGTCGGGACGTTGAAGAATCCTGAACACCCAAACATGAAAGAGCTGCGGTTCAAGGCCAACAACGGGGCAGAGGTGTGGCGCGCGGTCTTTGCTTTCGATACGAGGCGAGAGGCGGTCATTCTGGTTGCGGCAGCCAAGCAGGGTGTCGATGAGGCCAGGTTTTACAGGGATTTGTTATCCAAGGCCAATGCACGCTACGAGCAACACCTCAAAAAACTGGATGCGGCGAAAGCAAGGCAGGACAAAGGCAGTAGGTGATTTTAGGAACAGGAGTTTGCCATGGGAAGAAATCTGAACGACGCCATCCACAGTTTGCCGGCCGAGCGGCAGGCAAAAATTGCGGCTTTGTCCCAGGAAAAGATGCAAGAAATGATAGCGCACGCCGCCACGCTGACGGATTTCCGCAAGGCAGTGGGCAAGACCCAGGCGGAGGTTGCCAGGGAACTCGGGATTCAACAGCATGCCGTTTCGCAACTGGAAAAGCGTAGCGATACCTATGTATCGACCTTGCGCCGGTTTCTGCAATCGCTGGGCATGACATTGGAACTGTCGGTCGTTGCGCAAAACGGCGTTCGTATCGAACTGCAGAATTTTCTGCGCAGCCAGGAAGTTGATGCCGATGTCGACGACAGCGGACTTCCTGCGTCTGCGACCTCTCCAGGAAAACGGAAAGCCGGCGTGTCGCGCAAGCGGGCTGGCAATACCTGAAGAGATTATTCACCGGCCAGTTGCACGTCCCACCACGTGGGTAGCAGCTGGCGGATTTCCGGCCGTGAAAAACGGTCGTCGATCAGGTAGACGACCCCCTTGTCCGACTGCGTGCGGATCACCCGGCCGGCCGCCTGCACCACCTTTTGCATGCCGGGGTACAGATATGTATAGTCGTAGCCGGCGCCAAAGATGTCGCCCATGCGCTGGCGGATCTGTTCGTTGACGGGATTGATCTGCGGCAAACCGAGGGTGGCGATGAAGGCGCCGATCAGGCGCGCGCCCGGCAAGTCGATGCCTTCGCCGAAGGCGCCGCCGAGCACGGCAAAGCCGATGCCGCGCGTATCCAGGCCGAAACGGCCCAGGAATTGCGCCCGGGAAGCGTCGTCCATGCGGCGCGGCTGTTGCCAGAGTGGCACGTCCGGGTAATGCTGGGCGAACAAGTGGGCCGTCTTTTCCATGTAGTCGAAGCTGCTGAAGAAGGCCAGGTAATTGCCCGGCGTTTCTGCGTATTGCTTCGCCATCAGCTGGGTGATGGGCAGCAGCGAGGCGGCGCGGTGCTGGTAGCGCGTGGAAATGGTGTCGGCCACGCGCACGGACAGTTGTTCCGCCTGGAACGGCGATTCCACGTCGACCCAGGCCGTGTCGGCTGGCATGCCCAGGGTGTCGCTGTAGTAATTCCACGGACTCAGGGTGGCGGAAAACAGGGCCGTGCTGTGGCTGGCCGCGAACCGCTCCTTGAGAAACGGTGCGGGAACGATATTGCGGATGCAGACGGTGGAGCCAGCAGTGGGGCCCGTATTTGTCTTGCTGACGTCGAACAGCGAATGCTCGCCAAAACTTTCCGCCAGGCGGTTGATCAGCAACACGTCGAAATAAAAGCGCTGCAAATCTTCGTCCAGCGCCGCCGCGTGGTCGGCCAGGTAGTCGCCGATGGCCGTGGCCACGCCTTGCAGGGCGCCAAAGAATTTGTCCGGCAAGGCCGCATGCACGTGGTAGTCGCCATCCTGCTCCTTCAACAAGGCCGTCCACTGGCGCGAGAGGCGGTCCAGCGGCTTTTTCAGTCCCTCGGGCGCGAACTTGCGCAGCATTTTCAGGTTGATCTGCGCCAGCTCGGCCGAATACATGCTGCGCGCACGCGACACCATATTGTGGGCTTCGTCGACCAGCACATTGACTTTCCAGTCGTGGGCCAAAGTCATGCCGTACAGCATGGCGCTGAGGTCGAAGTAATAATTGTAGTCGCCGATGACGACGTCGCTCCAGCGCGCCAGCTCCATGCCCAGGTAGTACGGGCAAATACCCTGCTGCAAGGCGATGGCGCGCACGGCTTCCTTGTCGAGGATCAAGCCGCTGGCCAGCGCGACCTCACGCGCCAGCGGCAAGCGGTCGTAAAAACCTTTTGCCAGCGGACATGATTCGCCGTGACAGGCTTTGTCCGGATGTTCGCAAGCGCTGCTCTTGGCGCTCAGTTCCAGCACGCGCAGGGGCAGCAGGGGCGCGCTGTCTTTCAGGATGGCGCAGGCGTCGAGCGCCATTTGCCGCCCCGGCACCTTGGCGGCGAGAAAAAACAGTTTATCCAGGCGATGCGCGGCCGTCGCCTTCAACATGGGAAACAGGCTGCCCACCGTCTTGCCGATACCGGTCGGCGCCTGCGCCAGCAAGCCGCAGCCACGGCTGCTGGCCTTGTACATGGCCTCGGCCAGCTGGCGCTGGCCCGGGCGAAAGTCCGCATGGGGAAACGCCATGCTGGTCAGCTGCGCGTCGCGGCTGGCGCGGTGCGCCATTTCCTGCTCGGCCCAGTCGAGGAAGAGGGCGCAATGCTGTTCGAAGAACAGACGCAGCGCCTCGGCCGTGCATTCCTCGTGCATGATGGTTTCCTTCTGGCTCACGATATCGAAATACACGAGCGCCACGCGCAGCATGGGCAGGTTCAGTTGCTGGCACAGCAGATGGCCGTAGATGCGCGCCTGCGCCCAGTGCAGCTGGCGGTGGTTGGCAGGCATGGCATCCAGGTCGCCGCGGTACGTCTTGATTTCTTCCAGCTGGCGGCGCGCCGGGTCGTAGCCATCGGCGCGCCCGCGCACGTGCAGGGGGCCGAAGTGGCCGGACAGGCTGATTTCGCGCTGGTAATCGTCGTCGCGCCGGCTCGTCACGGTGGCGTGGCCGGCCATGCCTTCCTGCGCCGTGGGCGAGGGTGTGAAACGCAAGTCCAGGTCGCCCACCTTGGCGGTGAATTCGCACAGGGCGCGCACGGCGATCGTGTACCTCCTGGCGCTCATGCGGCCACCTGCCATTGCAGGTAGCACACGCTGACGGGCATGGCGTGCTCGGCGCAATACGCGATCCAGCGCAGCTGGTTGTCTTGCAGGCGGTCGCCCGGACCCTTGACTTCGATCATGCGGTAGCGCTGTTCGGCCGGCCAGAACTGGATCAGGTCGGGAAAGCCGCTGCGGTTGCTTTTGATGTCGAGCAAGATGCGCTCGAATGCCTTCTTCAGATGCGCTGCCGGAATGCAGGCCAGCGCCAGGTCCAGCAAGCCGTCGTCCAGCACGTCCCAGCTGACGAAGGGCGAGACGATGCCGTGCTTGGCGGCAAGCGTGGCGCGGATGGTGGCCTGGTAACTGCCGTCGTCCAGCTGCCCCAGGCAGGCGGCAAAGTCGCTGCTGCGGCGCTGGTAAAAATCGGCGCTGTGCAAGTCGGCTGGCCCACGGTGGAACGGGTGGAAGAAGGCGCCCGGCATGGCCTTGAAGATGGCGGGCCAGCACAGCAGGCCGAACAGTGAGTTGATCAGGGTGTTTTCCACGTAATACACGGGCGCGCCGTCCTGCATCAGGTGTTGCTGCACCACTCCTTCCACGTAGCACGCTTGTTCCGGGCAGGGCAGCCGCAGGTCGATGCGCTCCACGGCTGCTGCTGCGTTGGCCGCCTGCTTCGCATGGCCCAGCTTGCGCCGCAAACGGGGTGCCATGCGCAGCAGCAATTGCTGTTCCGCTTCGCTTTCCGGCGCGGCCAGGGCGATCAGCAGGCGTTCGTAGGCCGCTTGCGGCTGTTCATCTTTTTCCAGGACGCGGATGGCGCGGCCACGCGCACCCGGATAGCGGCAATCGGCATAGGCGCGGTAGGCGGCCGGCCAGTCCTGGCATTTCTCCAGGTGCTGGGCGATCTGGAAGCGCAGCTTGTCGCGGCGGCTGGCCAGCCAGGTATTGTCCTCGGGTAATGGCAGCGCAGCCAGTTCCTGCAGCACCTCGTCGGCTGGCGCGCTGTCGTTGTAGCGTTCGCGGCACTGGTGCAGCACTTCATAGTGCTCGATATCCTGGCGCGTGCGAAAGCCCCTCGACTGCGGCGAGAATTCCACTTTTTCATATTGATACACACCGAGGTCGGACAGCACGAATTCCGACCAGTCCTGGT
Source organism: Janthinobacterium lividum (assembly GCF_034424625.1). Classification (NCBI taxonomy): domain Bacteria; kingdom Pseudomonadati; phylum Pseudomonadota; class Betaproteobacteria; order Burkholderiales; family Oxalobacteraceae; genus Janthinobacterium; species Janthinobacterium lividum. The sequence continues at coordinate 2,426,296 of NZ_CP139976.1, forward strand.
GATAGTTGCCAAAGTAAATCAGGCGCAGGCGGTCGCACAGCGTTTGAAGTCCGATGCGGTACAGCACGTCGGTGCAGGCCGGATGCCAGGCGGAAAACGGTTGACTTTCCGCATGCAGTACGCGCAAGGCCTCCAGTTGTTCCGCCTTGCGCGCCGCCTTCAGGGGCGCGTCGAGGCGGAAGGCCTGGGCGATTTCCGCTTTCAGCAGCAAGTCGAACAGTTCATCGAGCGCAATGACAGGATCGGCCTCGACCCAGCCTGTCTCCAGCAGGGGCAGGGCAGCCGCGCGCGTGTCGCCGATTTCCGGGTAATTGAGCTTGCTGGCGCGAAATAGACAGCCCTTGCGCATGACGAGGCGCACGAACAGGGCGCGCGACGGCTGCGGCAGTGCGCCGAATGCGGCGATGAACTGCGTTTCTTCAGCACTCAGCAGATCGGCGTAGCGCGCGCTGATCCAGTTCAGCACGTCCTGGAAATTATCCAGATAGTACAGGGGATTTTCCAGGACTCTCAACATGGGGATGGCAATAGGGCAAGATGCAAGGTGAACGATTTTACTGTGTTTATATACAGTTTAAACCTTCAGCCGCCGCTTGCCCAGCGATTTTATGTTCAATCAGCCCCGCTGTAGGCAAAACAGCTGTCGAACTTTTCGTAGGGAATCAGTTCGGCGCGCAGGCTGGCCAGTTCGATATTGCTCAGCAAGCCCCGGTGCGTTTCCGTGCGCCCCTTTGGCAGCTCCACCTCGTAATCGATGATGTCCCTGGCCAGCAGCGTTTGCAGCACCTCGGCTTGCCGCGCCGTCAGGTAGCGCGCGTGGGTGCCCAGGGTTTTTGCCAGTTGATCCTTGAATTCCTCGTCGCCGACATCGTTGTACGTATCCTGGTCGGCCATGCTGTTCAACAACATGTGAAACAGGAAGTCCTGCAGGTTCTTCGCCAGGTACTGGGCTTCATTCTGGTCGTGCCATAGCAGCACGATGGGCATCTCGCCATCGTGCTGGCCAGACGCGAAAAAGCAGTAGTGGTCGCCCGCGCCCGTTTGCGCGAACGGGATGAACTGGAAGGCGGGATCGATCTGCCGGTAATCGTCCGCGTCCAGCAAGCTTTCCACTTCCGCAGCAACGGCCTGGATGTTGAGCAATTCGAAATCGTCCGCATGCAGCAGCAGGGTGGGGCGGTCCGTCAACGTGGGATAGACCAGCTTGTACCAGTCGGGGCCATATTCACCCACGGCCAGCATGCCGTCGCTTTCCAGTTGCCGGTACAGTGAAGGGTAGGTAAAGCCGTGTTGCTGTTCAATTTCTGACAGTGTCATGTTTGCCCTGTTAAACGTGAGTCATAGGGCAATGATAGCCGAGGCGATGGCGCGCACGGTTTACGCCATGGCGTGAATGCTTGGCATAATTAATAAACATTTTAGTTTACTTATGTGGCGTGCTCACGTAGTCTTGCCAGACAATATCCATCGAGCCCGCATGAAAAACATCATCCTGATTTCCGCCGCCTGTTTGCTGGCGCTGCTGTCGACCATCGGCGCCTCGCTGCCGTATCCGATCCTGCCGCCCCTGTTTGCGGCGGAAGCGCCGAATGCCTTCAATAATTTTCTCGGCTTGCCGTCCAAATTGCTGTTCGGCCTGGCGCTGACCATCAACCCGCTGGGATTGCTGATCGGTTCGGCCTTGCTGGGACCGCTTTCCGACCGCTATGGCCGCCGCCCCTTGCTGATGCGCACGGCCGTGGGCGCCGCCATCGGCCATGCCATCACGGCCTGGGCGCTGGTGATCCAGTCCTACCCGCTGTTCATCGTCGCCCGTTTCATCACGGGTTTGCTGGAGGGAAACGGCGCCGTGGCGCGCGCCATGCTGGCCGACCAGTTGACGGGACCGCTGCGCCTGCGTGCCATGTCGTGGCTGAACGGCGCGTTTTACCTGGGCTGGCTGGTGGGCCCGATCCTGGCGGGTGCGACCCTGCATTGGGGCGTGACGGTGCCGTTCTGGATCGCCGCCGCCGCCCTGATGCTCGTCGCCGTCCTGGTGGCCGTGGGCTTGCCGCGCGAAACGCCGTCGTTGCTGACGACGTCGTGGTGGCAAGTGGCGCGCGACCGCCATTCGCTGAACCTGCTGCGCCATGAGGAGCTGCGCACCCTGTTCATCGTGCAGCTGGCGCTGACGTGCGGCGTGGCCAGCTTCTACGAGTTCTATCCGCTGTGGCTGGTCGAGACGGCGAATTACCATGCACAGGAGATTGCCTGGGTGAATGTGGGCCTGTGCGGCACGATGACGGTCACGTCCTTGCTGGCGGGCGGACCCAGCCGCCATGCGCCGCTGCTGCGGGCCAGCTGGTATGCCTGCGGCGTGGCGTTGGCCGTAGGAATCTTGGCACTGGGTAATATCTGGGTGGGCATCGCTGCCATCGTGCTGTTCGGCATTCCGAATGCCCTGTACAACACGGTGATCCAGGGCTGGTGCGCCGAACGCTTCAGCGCGCACGGGCAGGGCGCCGTGATGGGCTTGCTGGCCACCACCTTTTGCATCGCCAACATCGTCGTGGCCCTCAGCGGCTCCGTGCTGACCCTGATCGACACGCGGCTGATCCTCGTCGCGGGCGCCTTGTCCGCCGCCTGGGCCGCGTGGCGCATGGCGGCCTGGCGTCGCCAGCTGGCCGGCGTGGGCGACACGCAAGCTGTGGCATGAGCGCGAGCATGAATACGTCGGAGCAGATCCTGTTCCTGCTGAAGATGCGCGGGCCGCAGACGGCGCAGCAACTGGCGGCCTTGCTCGATATCACGTCCATGGGCGCGCGGCGCCAGCTGGAAGCGGCGCTGGAACGTGGCCTGGTGGCTTTCGAGGACGTGGCCGACAAGGTGGGGCGCCCGTCGCGGCGCTGGACGCTGACGCGGGAGGGCCATGCGCGCTTTCCTGACCGCCATGCCGACCTGACCCTGGAATTGATAGCGCAGGTGAAAACCCTGTTCGGTGACGAGGGCCTGGATAAACTGATCGGCGCGCGCGAGCGCAGCAGCGAAGCCGCTTACGGCAAGCTGGTCGACCCGCAGCTTGCGCTGGCGCAACGAGTGGACAGCCTGGCGCGGGCGCGCGATGGCGAGGGGTACATGGCCCATGCGGAACCGCAGGACGATGGCAGTGTCTTGCTGGTGGAAAACCATTGTCCGATTTGCGCGGCCGCCACGGCATGCCAGAATTTCTGCCGCTCGGAGCTGGCCATCTTTCAACGGGTACTGGGGGGCGATTGCACGGTGGAGCGCAGCGAATATCTGCTGGAGGGGGGGCGGCGCTGCGTGTACCGGATCATACCCATCGGGGTCTGAGGAGTCAGGCCCCGATAGTTGTAGGTCGGGTTAGCGTTGCGCGCGTAACCCGACATCACCATTGGCGCCAACAATGCGTCGGATTACGCGCGGCCTTGCCGCGCTAATCCGACCTGCATCACTTACTTTTTGGCAGCCTTCGGCTTGGCGGCAGGCGCTGCCTTTTCAGCCGCGGCGGTGGCGCCGCTCGTCGCCTTTTCCGTTGCCTGCGCCACTTGCGCGCTGGCCTTGGCGATCTGCTCTTCCACGGTCTTCACGGCCTGTTTCGTGGCCTTGGTCACCTGCTCGTAGCCGAGGAAGGCGTTGTCGATGGCGGCCTTGACGATGGCGACAGCATTTTCCGAACCGGGCGGCACGTTTTTCGTGACGTCGTAGATCAGGGCGCTCAGATTGCTTTTCGCTTCAGCCACGTGGGCTTCGGCGGCCGTGGTGAATTCCGTGTGGATTTCTTTGATGATGTCGTCGAGTTGCTGTTTATACGCTTTTGCGCCGGCCACGCCCGGTTGCAGCTGGGCGGCGGCGGCGGCCATGGCGGCCTTCGGATCCTTGGCCTGGCTGATTTCCTTGCTGGCGGCAAGGCCATCCTCGATGCCGGACTTGGCGGTGGCCATGTTCAGCGCCAATACCTGTTCCACGCCTTGCACGGCCTTGGAGGTGAGGGTGTTGAAGGTCATCAGCTGGAATTCAAACAGGGCCTTGGTGGCCGATGCGAATTGTTCGGGATTCGTAAACATGTGGTCTCCTCGGTTTGAATAGATACGTTCTTATCGTTCCATACTCTTTCGACGCCGCAATGCCATCGCTTGATCTCAAGCCGGTGCCCCGTGTGGTCATGACCCCATTATTTAACAAGCGCCGGTTTTTCGCAACGGCTATCTTTGTACGGTCCCGAGGCCAGTTCCCAGCCAAATCCCAGGGTCGATTGGGCGCACGACAGGGTGCCGTCGATCTTGCTGCGCCATTTGTACCAGGGGGCAGGTCCGGCCGAGGCCCACGCGCAGGCGGCCAGCAGGGCCGTGGCGATCAGGTATTTTATAGTTGCTCCGAAAGAAAAGCCTGCCGGCATTGTAGCGCGCCTGCCGTTCAGGGAGCGGGCGATTGCGGCGCCGTGGCGGGCAGCTGCAGGGTGAAGGTGGTGCCGCTGCCGGCACCGGTGTTGCTGGTGGCGTCGATATGGCCGCCCAGCACGCCCGTGACGATGTTGTGCGCCACATGCAGGCCCAGGCCAGAGCCGCCGGAACCGAGCTTGGTGGTGAAGAAGGGGTCGTAGACGTGCGCCAGGTCGTCGGCGGCGATGCCCACGCCCGTGTCGGCGATGGACAGGGTGATCGTCTGCCCATCGTCGCTGCCGCGTGCCGTGATGGCGATGTTGCCGCCGCTGCGGCCCTCGAAGGCATGGCGCAGGCAATTTTCCAGCAGGTTGCTCAGCACCTGGCCCAGCGGGCCGGGATAGCTGTCCATGGCCAGGCCGTCCGGCACGTCCTGCGTCAGGCTCAGGCCGGCGGCCTTGAGCGGCGTGGACATGGGCAGCATCAGTTCGGCGACGAACTGGCGCAGCAGGAAGTGGCGGCGCTGCGAACTGGCGCGGTCGACGGCGATCTGCTTGAAGCTCGAGACCAGGTCGGCGGCGCGCTGCAGGTTGCGCAGCATGATGGCGTCCGCCTCGCTGGCCTGGGTCAGGTAGGCGCCCAGTTCGGAGCGGCGCAGGCCGTCGAGGAAGCTGGCCTGGATTTCGCGCGTGCGTTCGGCCATGGTGGTGGCCACCACCAGGCCGTTGCCGATCGGCGTATTGAGTTCATGCGCGATGCCGGCCACCAGCGCGCCGAGCGCGGCCAGCTTGTCGCGGCGCACCAGTTCTTCCTGCGTGATGGACAGGTTTTCCAGCGCGGCGGCCAGTTCGAGGTTCGTTTGCTCCGAGTGTTCCTTGGCCTGCGTCAAGGCCGCCGTGCGTTCGGCCACCAGCTCTTCCAGGTGGGCGCGGTGGCGCTGCAGCTCGCGTTCGTGGCGCATGCGGCCGATGGCGATGCCGGCCAGGTCGGTCGCCGTGTCGATCAGTTCCAGGTCGCGCGCGTCGGGCTGGCGCACTTCGCGGTAGTACATGGCGAACGAGCCGAGCACGGCGCCATCCTGGCCGAAGATGGGGCGCGACCAGCAGGCGCGCAGGCCGAACGGCGCGGCCAGCTCGCGGTAGGGCGCCCACAGCGGATCGCGCATGATGTCGGTGACCACCACCGGTTCGCGCAGGAACATGGCGGTGCCGCAAGAGCCCACGCCTGGGCCGATGGCCACGCCTTCGAGCAGGGCCATGTATTCGGGCGGCAGGCTGGGACCGGCCGCGCTGTGCATGTGGATGCCGTCATCGTCGAGCAGCATGATGGAGCAGAGCACACCGCGCGACTGGCCTTCGATCAGCAGCAGCAACTGGTTCAGGGTGGGGATCAGGGGCGCGCCCTTGGCGACCATTTCCAGCAGGGTGCTCTGGCCCGCGCGCATGGCTTCGGCCAGATTGCGTTCGGTCAAGTCGATGATGCGCGCATGCACGAGCTGGCGGCCCGGCACGGACAGGCGCATCAAGCGGATTTCGCAGGCGATCGGGTGGCTGTCGCGGTGGCAGCAGCTGGCGCGGAAGACGACGATCTTGCCTTGCAAGGTATCGCGGATCTTTTCTTCCAGCAATTGCGGCGAGGCGCTGCCATCGCTCTGATGCCTGGGGAACAGGGGCTCCATGCCGCCTTGCAACAGCTCGGCCAGCGGCATGCCGAACAGTTCTTCGGCCAGGTGGTTGGCGTCGATCAGCAGGCGGTTGTCGATATCGAACAGCAGCACGGCGTCGGGCGAACCGGCCAGGATGGAGTGGTAATTGACTTCCAGCGTTTGCGGATGCAGGGGGCGCGGTGGCGTGGCGGGAGCGGCGAAGGGGCGGGCGGCTGGCGCCTCGGCCTTGTGCAGCGCCAGTTCCATGAGGATTTTTTCCGCCACGTCGCGCGCATTGAAGGGCATCTTGATGTAGTCGCTGGCGCCGGCGCCCACGCTGCGGCCCTGTTCCTCGGCGCTGGGAGTGGCCGACATCAGCAGCAGGGGCACGCCGTGGCGTCCGCCCGCATTGCGCAGGCGCATGCAGGTGGCGCCGATATTTGTGCCCGCCAGCGCCGCGTCGAGCAGGATCAGGTCCGTGCCGCCGGCCGCCAGTTCCACGCCTTCGTCGATATCGCCCGCCAGTCCAGTGCCCAGGTTATGCCGGTCCAGCACATACAGCAGTTCGCGCACATCATTCGGCGAATTGCTGACCAGCAGCACATTGGCCCGGTCGGTGATGGAGGAAATCAACTGGTTCATGGTGTCGCGCCCTTACGCGGTTCATGGGCCTAGTATTACATCAAGGCAAGTAGGAGTAAACGATAATTCTTGATGACCAAAAGCAATCTGTTCAAGCCGCTTTTTGCGCTGCCGGTGCCGCTTCCAGGGCCGCGCGCGCCTGTTCGATGCGCGGGTAATTATCCTCGATCCAGTCGACCAGCACGGCCAGGCGCTCGGCCGCCTCGCGTCCCAGCGGCGTCAGGCTGTATTCCACCTTGGGCGGTATCACCAGATACGCCTGGCGCAGCACGAAACCGTCGCCCGCCAGCGCTTCCAGGGTTTGCGCCAGCATTTTTTCGCTCACGCCGCCCACTTCGCGGCGCAGTTCGCTGAAGCGCCGCGTGCCGCTCAGCAGCAATACCAGCACCAGCACGGCCCAGCGGCTGGTCAGGTGGCTGAGCACGGCGCGCGACGGGCAGGCCGCCGCCAGCAGGTGCGCCCCCTGGTTTTGGCGGGCGAGGGCGGTGCGCAGGCTGGCGCCAGGAGTGTCTGTGGACATGATAGTTGGACCTGTAAATGTAGATTTCATTCATACTTACCAAAAGGTACGTACTTACAATAAGTAAGCAATAGTCCTATTATAGGGTTTTACCACCCACGTACCAAGGAGAAATCATGATCGTCATCACCGGCGCCACAGGCAATCTGGGCGAGCACGTCATCGCCAGCCTGCTCACATCCGTCCCCGCAGCCAATATCATCGCCGCCGTGCGCAACCCGGCCAAGGCCGCCGGCCTGGTCGCCCAGGGCGTGCAAGTGCGCCAGGCCGATTACAACGATGGCGCCAGTCTCGATGCGGCATTCAAGGGTGCAACGAAGATCCTGCTGATTTCGTCGAGCGAAGTGGGCCAGCGCGCGCAGCAGCACCAGAATGTCATCGATGCAGCCAAGCGGGCCGGCGTGGCCTTGCTGGCCTACACCAGCGTCTTGCGCGCCGACACGTCGCCGCTGGGCCTGGCCGCCGAGCACGTCATTACGGAAGCGGCCATCCGCGCATCCGGCCTGCCGTACAGTTTCCTGCGCAACGGCTGGTACCTGGAAAACCATACGGAGCACCTGGTGCCCGTGCTCGAGCATGGCGTCGTGCTGGGTGCGGCGCAAAACGGCCGCTTCTCGTCCGCCGCGCGCCTTGACTACGCGGCGGCGGCCGCCGCCGTGCTGACGGCGCCCCAGCCGCAAGCCATCTATGAACTGGCTGGCGACCACGGCTTTACCCTGGCCGAGTATGCGGCCGAAGTGGCGCGCCAGTCGGGCAAGGCGATTGCGTACAAGGATATGCCGCAGGCGGACTTCAAGGCGGCGCTGGTGAGCGTGGGTGTGCCGGAAGGGTTTGCCGACCTGCTGGCCGACTCCGATGCGGGTGCGGCCAAGGGCGGCCTGGAAGACAATGGCAAGCAATTGAGCGCGCTGATTGGCCGTCCGACGACGAGCCTGTTTGACGCCGTCAAGGCGGCGCTGGCCAAATAAGGGAAGGGCCGCGGTTGCGCGGCATCTTGAAATGAAAAAAGCCGCAAACTCGTGAAAGTTTGCGGCTTTTTTGCGAATTAGGTAATGGTGCCCACGAAGGGACTCGAACCCCTACACCCGAAGGCACATGGACCTGAACCATGCGCGTCTACCAATTCCGCCACGTGGGCACTGATGCTGCTTACTGCTATATCTCACTACTGTACTGCGGACTACAACGACAACAACTCGTTGCTGGTGGTGCCCACGAAGGGACTCGAACCCCTACACCCGAAGGCACATGGACCTGAACCATGCGCGTCTACCAATTCCGCCACGTGGGCATTGTGCTGCTTGTTGCTACTATCTGCTACTTTACTGCGGATCACAACAATCGACAACTTGTTGCTGGTGGTGCCCACGAAGGGACTCGAACCCCTACACCCGAAGGCACATGGACCTGAACCATGCGCGTCTACCAATTCCGCCACGTGGGCATTGTTACTGCTTGCTGCTTGTCGCTGCATGTTCTGCAGCGAGGACAAAATCATAAGGGCTGGCGTGCATTCGGTCAATCAACATTTTGCACTTTTCTTCAAGAAACACCCTTTTCCCCTGAAAAAAGCCATTTCCCTATGAAAGGCAAGATGAATCTGCCTGTTTTTTCAGCAAAAAACAGGCATTTGGGGCTTATTGCGGCAGGGTGATGGTTTGCGTGCCGATCTGCAGCAAGCGTCCGCCAGGCACTGTCTGCAGGGAGGTTGGCACCGATTTGCAGCCGATATCGAGCACGATCAGGAACTCCGCCGCCATGGCTGGGGTGGTCTTGACGTAGGCGGCGTGCTGCTGGCTTGCCTCCTTGGGCGGATTGGGGGCGCTAAAGCTGGACAATTGTTCCTCGTCTGGCCGTAATGATTGCAGGCAAAGCGAAGCCGTGCCATTTTCTATGCTGGCCCGGCCATTCGGATACAGGTACAGGGTGTTGAGCGCATGCATGTTCCATTCGAAAGTGCGGGCCGTTGCGGAGTTCAGCTTGTCGAGCACCACCACCACGTCGTTCGAGCGCGAATACCATATTTGGCGCTTGGCCAGGCTCAAGTCGTTGCTGTAGGCGGCACTGGCATCGCCTTCCACGTAGTCGAGGTCCGTGCCGTGCATGAATGCCGTGATCTTGCCGTTTTTGTAGCGCATCTCGTAGTGGCCGGCGATGAATTGGCCTTTCCCGCCATCAAAGGTGATGGCGTTGTGGGCGCGCGACTGGCGGTACCAGCTTTGCGACAGCGGCGATGCGTAGTAGTCCTGGTAGCCGGCTTCGATCAGCAGTGGCTTGCCGCCGCTGTTGATGACCAGGCTGTTTTGATCCCCGTGGCTGTGATTGAAGGCGCCGAACGGACTCGATTTGAAGTAGACGGAAGTGCGGGCGGCGTTGCTCATGTCGCTGTGCATGGCTGCCCAGCCAATGCTGGGAAAGAGCATGGCGTTGGGCGGTGCTTCGGGCGCGACCGTGTCGGCAGGCAGTGGGTAGGGCGCTTGCAGCAGGGTGATGGGACTTTCCTGCGCGCCCGGCTGGCTGCTGTACCAGGCGGCCGCTGGCGTGGCTTGCCGTGCCACATACGCCTTCAGGGGTGCCGGGTCCGGCTTGCTTTCGTGGACATCGCCGAAGACGTGGCGTGGGGCGTTCGGTGGGATGAACTGCATGAAATAGCTGGAAAATCCCGCTGCCCACGGTTTGTTGAACAGGTTGACGCCGGTGGCTTCGGCCAGCGGCTGCCATAGTTGCAACTGTATATCGGTGGTGTACTGGCCATACGCCGAGCCGTTGGCAAAGCCGCCTTCCGGGCCGCTCCAGACGTGGACGATATGCATGTACGAGCGCACGGCAAAGTCGAACCAGGCTTGCGCTTCCGGCCTGGCGTCGAGCAGCAGGGTTGAGGCGGCGGCAAGGTAGCCCAGTGCCTCGACGCCGTGCGAGTCCATGGGGGACTGGTCCAGGCGTCCGCCGGCGATGGACAGGTCCGCGTAAATGGGCGTCAGCCGCTGCGCGGCGACCGACAGCCAGTGCGCGCGGCGGGGCGCATCCAGATCCAGCCACAGGAAGTCGGCACCCTTGGCAAGTACCAGGGCAATCATGCGCGCCACCTGGTCCTGCGCTTTATAACTGGTGGGGCCATCCGGGCTCAGGGCGGCCAGCTGGTCGCCGCGCAGTATGGCCTCATCCAGATACCTGCGTTCCTGTGTCAGGCGAAATAGCAAGGCGGCCGCTTCCATTTGCCGGATCACGGCGCCGGCGGCATTGGCGATGCGGTTGTACTGGCCGCCATCGTTGGGCGTGGTCCACATGCCATCGTTGACGCTGGCCACGGCCGTGGTATTCAGATTGACTTCGCTGACGAGGCGGTTCAGGAAGGGGCGCCGCTTGCTCTCCATGGCGGCATCCCAGGCGCTCGCTTGCGCGAAGGAGGCTGGCAACTGGCGCGGGCGCGGGTGGGCCCGCACGGTCGCCGCCATATCGGACGATTCGGGAACGACAAAATTGCGTGAATTGCTGTCGATGGTAAACGGACGCTTGTCGGACCAGTCGCGGGACGTGGAAAGCGGGCTGACGCGCCATTCATACTCGCCGGGCGGCAGTGCGCTCGATGGCAGCAGGAAATTGCGCGAGACGGTGTGGCTGCTCGCGGTGCCGTCAACCGGCAAAATCTCCACGACATATTGCGCCGGATAGCTGGCATGGCGCGGCCAGGCAAAGGACGGCGGATTTTGCACCTGCAATTTCACTTGTTCCGGTGCCGGTTTGACGATTTCAGGGCTGCTGGAGCGGGTGCTTACCCAGTCCGCCGCCTGGCTGGCGCCAGCGCCGAGGCTTAATGCCATGAAGCTGTTGAAAAGAATCCGTTGGTGTTTGCCTGGCCTGCATGTCATGACTTCTCTCCGTAATGCTGTTGCCAGTCACGCGCGATGCGTGGCATGGGGAGATGTCAATATACTATTGAATGGAGCAAAAATGTTCTTTTTTGACAATTTCCCGGGCGGGTTGGTGCCGTGCTGCGGAAATGAAAAAAGCCGCAAACTCGTGAAAGTTTGCGGCTTTTTTGCGAATTAGGTAATGGTGCCCACGAAGGGACTCGAACCCCTACACCCGAAGGCACATGGACCTGAACCATGCGCGTCTACCAATTCCGCCACGTGGGCACTGATGCTGCTCTATTACTTGTCGCAAAATAACTTCGCAACAATTCTGCTATTATAACGGCTTGAAGAGTTTTGCGCCAGATGAGCTTTCGCTCCATACTGCACCTCAACCCTGTACCGCTTTCCTGCAACTGCATTCCCGTGAAGGTTTGTCGCTGCAAGAGACCGAGATTATAGAGCAATATTTGCCGAAGTCAAATGCATTGCGCAGCTTTTCTCCTTTTTTTCATCGGCGGGGCACTTGTTCGGTTTCCGCTACGCTGTCCGTTAGGCAAACCAAGGCGTCCTCCGGTACACTACCGGACATCACCGTGTCAATATTGACGGTGATGTCATCGGTCTTTGTCTTCCGTTTGATCACTGTCAATAACAACTATAGAAATACTTTTGAGCCAAAATACCCACACCATCCCCAGCCGGGAGGACATTCTCGGCATATTCCGCAGCGTCAACGCGCCTCTCGACCCGCAGTCTCTCGGGAAAACGCTGCAAGTGCATGCCGATTCCATGGATGTCCTGGTCCGTCGCCTGAAGGCGATGGAGCGCGACGGCCAGCTCAAGTCTGACGCCAGCGGTGTTTTCAGCCTGGCCGACCAGAGCGCGCTTGTCGCCGGTCGCGTTACCAGCCACCGCGATGGCTTCGGCTTTGTCATTCCCGACGACGCCAGCGCCGACCTGTTCCTGCCTGAGAAAGAAATGCAGAAAGTACTGCATGGCGACAAGGTCATGGCCCGCATCGTTGGCACGGACCGCCGCGGCCGCCCGGAAGGCACGATCGTGGAAGTCACCTACCGCGCCAATACCCACGTCATCGGCCGCCTGATCCAGGAAAACGGTACCTGGGTCGTGGCGCCGGAAGACCAGCGCATCGGCCAGGACATCCTGGTGACCGGTTCGGTGGGCAAGGCGAAGGCCGGCCAGATCGTCAGCGTCGAGCTGACCGAGCAACCGATGCGCTTCAAGCAGCCGGTCGGCAAGATCGTCGAAGTGCTCGGTGCGCTCGATGATCCCGGCATGGAAATTGAAATTGCCGTGCGTAAATTCAACGTGCCGCACGTCTTTTCCGCCGCCGCCCTCAAGCAGGCTGAAAAACTGCCCTTCGAAGTGCGCGCCGCCGACCTGAAAGACCGTGTCGACCTGCGCGACGTGCCGCTCGTTACCATCGATGGCGAGGACGCGCGCGATTTCGACGATGCCGTGTATTGCGAGCCCGTCAAGATTGGCCGCGCCAACTGCTTCCGCCTGATCGTGGCGATTGCCGACGTCAGCCATTACGTGAAGCCGAACGACGCGCTCGATGCCGATGCGCTCGAACGCAGCACGTCCGTCTACTTCCCGCGCCGCGTGATCCCGATGCTGCCGGAAAAACTGTCGAATGGCCTGTGTTCGCTGAACCCGGCCGTCGACCGCCTGACCCTCGTCTGCGACGCCGTCGTCAGCGACAAGGGCGAGCTGAAGGCGTATCAGTTCTACCCGGCCGTCATCCATTCGGCCGCGCGCCTCACGTATGACGAAGTCGCCGCCGTGCTGGGCAACACCAAGGGACCCGAAGCGGCACGCCGCGCGGACATCCTGCCGCACCTGCAAAACCTGGAAGCCGTCTACCGCGCCTTGCTGAAAGCACGCACGGAGCGGGGCGCCATCGACTTCGAGACGACGGAAACGTATATCGTCTGCAATAGCGCCGGCAAGATCGAAAAGATCATCCCCCGCACGCGCAACGAAGCGCACAAGATCATCGAAGAGTGCATGCTGGCGGCCAACGTCTGCGCGGCGGATCTGTTGCTGCGTAACAAGCATCCCGGCACCTACCGCATCCACGCCAGCCCGACCAAGGAAAAGCTCACGCAAGTGCGCACCTTCCTCAAGCAAGTCGGCCTGAACCTGACGGGCGGCGACACGCCATCGGCATCCGATTACCAGACCCTGATGCAGCAGATCAAGGCGCGTCCCGACGCGGCCCTGTTGCAAACGATGCTGCTGCGCTCGATGCAGCAAGCTGTCTACAGCCCGGACAATATCGGCCACTTCGGCCTGGCGTACGAGGCGTATGCCCACTTCACCAGCCCGATCCGCCGCTATCCCGACCTGCTGACGCACCGCGCCATCAAGGCCATTTTGCAAGGCAAGAAATACGAGCCGAAGCTGTCCGAGAAGACCGTGCTGAACACGAACGTGTCGAACGCCACGCGCAAGCAGCAAGCGAAGGACAAGGCCGACGGCAAGCCGAAAAAGACGGACCTGACGATCTGGGACGCGCTGGGCGTGCATTGCTCGGCCAACGAACGCCGCGCCGACGAAGCGTCGCGCGACGTGGAAGCCTGGCTGAAGTGCTACTTCATGCAAGACAAATTGGGCGAAGAGTTCACCGGCACCATCACCGGCGTGACCACCTTCGGCGTCTTCGTGCAATTGGACACCCTGTTTGTCGAAGGCCTGGTGCACGTCACCGAGCTGGGCACCGACTACTTCCAGTACGACGATGCGCGCCATGAATTGCGCGGCGAACGCACGGGCAAGCGCTACCAGCTGACCGACCGTCTGACGGTGCAAGTTGCGCGTGTCGATCTGGAAACGCGCAAGATCGACCTGCGTTTGGTTACCGATGCGGAACTGGCGGGCGAAGATGCGCCAGCCAAGCCGAACGGCGCCGGCAAGCGCAAGGGCGAAAAGAAATCCATGGTCAAGCCCGGTCCTGCGACCGAGCAGCGCCATGAGATCAAGGCCAGCGTCAACAACGGCGGCAAGGCCGGCAAGGGTTCCGGCGGCCGTTCCAATGGCGCCAAGGCGCAAGCCAAGCCTGCAGCCAAGGCAGCGCTGAAGGAAGCCCCCAAGGCCGCCGAACCTAAGCGCAGCAAGAAACCAGCCGCGGCACCCGCTGCGGCGGCACCACGTGCAGCAAAAACTGTATCAAAATCAAGCAAGAACAAGCGATAAAAGAAACGATAACAAATGAAGAATAAAATGATTTTCGGCTTCCACGCCGTCACCTCGCGTCTGCGTCATGAAGCGTCGTCCGTGGAAGAAATTTTCGTCGATGCCAGCCGCGTCGACGGCCGCATGAAGGACATGATCGCCGCTGCCAAGGCTGCCAACGTGCGCGTCATGCCTGTCGACTCGTCGCGTCTGGACAAGATCGTCGGCACGCGCCGCCACCAGGGCGTGATCGCGTTTGCCTCGCAACTGTCGCTGGCGCGCAATCTCGATGAGCTGCTGGACGCCATCGACGGCCCGCCGCTGCTGTTGATTCTCGACGGCATCACCGACCCGCACAACCTGGGCGCCTGCCTGCGCGTGGCCGACGGCGTCGGCGCGCATGCCGTCATCGTGCCGAAGGACCGCGCCGTGGGCTTGAATGCCACGGCCGCCAAGGTCGCCAGCGGCGCCGCCGAAACCGTCCCGTACATCACCGTGACGAACCTGGCGCGCACCATGCGTGAACTGAAAGAGCGCGGCATCTGGCTGATCGGCACGTCCGACGACGGCGAAAAAGGCTTGTACGAAGCCGATTTCACGGGCCCGACGGCCCTCGTCATGGGTTCCGAAGGCGAAGGCATGCGCCGTTTGACGCGCGACACCTGCGACATCCTCGTCAGCATCCCGATGTTCGGCTCCGTCGAGAGCTTGAACGTATCGGTCGCTTCCGGCGTGTGTCTCTACGAAGCCCGCCGCCAGCGCATCGCGAAAGAAGGCTAAAAAACGTCCAGGGCGGCGTTGCATTGCCTCGCCGTACTTTTGTACTGTCTTCGGCAATGCGCCTTGCCCTGAACGTTTTGTAGCGCTTCTTTGATATGCCGCCGCCCTTGAGGCGGCGGTTGTTTATCTGCCTCCCCGGCAGCACGCCGCCGAATACGCTACCATTTGCGTTCCACCTTATTCATTGTCATTATGTTCCACCACCTGCGCGAAGATATCAACAGCATCATTGAACGTGACCCTGCCGCCCGCAATGGCTGGGAGGTGCTGACCTGTTATCCTGGCCTGCACGCCATCGTCATGCATGGCTGGGCGCACTGGTGCTGGACGCGGCACATGAAGTGGGTAGGGCGCTTCATTTCATATATCGCCCGCATCATCACGGGCATCGAGATCCATCCGGGCGCGGTCATCGGCCGGCGCGTCTTCATCGACCATGGCTTCGGCGTGGTGATCGGCGAGACGGCCGTCGTCGGCGACGATTGCACCATCTACCAGGGCGTGACCCTGGGCGGCACCTCGCTGCACAGTGGAGCCAAGCGCCATCCGACCCTGGAGCGGGGCGTCATCGTCGGCGCCGGCGCGCAGGTGCTGGGCAGTTTCACGGTGGGCGAGTACGCCAAGGTGGGCTCGAACGCCGTGCTATTGAAACCCGTGCCGTCCGGCGCCACGGCCGTCGGCAACCCCGCGCACATCGTGCAAAAGGATGTCAGCGCCCTGCGCGAGGGCAGCACGGCCCATTTGTTCGCCGCGTATGGCGTCACGCCCAACGGCGACGATCCGCTCTCCAAGGCGCTGCAAGGCTTGATCACGCATGCCGTGGCACAGGAGCAGCGCATCGAAACCATCCTCGCCACCCTGAAGGCGGCGGGCATCTGCTGCCAGGGCGTGCCCGAGTGTGATAAATTCGATTCCGAGCAAATGAACAAGCTGGTTGATTAAGGATACAGGCATGACTACAGACGCAAACGCAGCAGAAAAGAGTAGCGACAATCCCAATCTGCTCGACCCCTTCGAGATCCGCGTGCTGGCCGTGCTGGCCGAAAAGGAAGCGCTGACGCCGGACAGCTATCCGCTGTCGCTGAATGCCCTGACGAACGGCTGCAACCAGCTGTCCAGCCGCGATCCCGTCATGGCCCTGTCTGAAGAAACCGTCTACGACGTGCTGCAGCGTTTGATGCAGCGCAAGTTCGTCAACGGCATCACGCAGGCGGGCGCGCGGGTCGCCAAGTACGAACACCGCATGCGCATCAAGTGGTCGCTGGAACAGGACAAGCTGGCCATCCTGACGATATTGATGCTGCGCGGCTTGCAGACGGCGGGCGAGATCCGCAGCCGCAGCGGCCGCGTGCATGAATTCAAGTCCGTGGCGGAAGTGGAAGCCGGCCTGCAATTCTTGATCGACAAATACCCGCCGCTGGTGGCCAAGCTGGCCGTCGCGCCCGGCGCCAAGGAACCGCGCTACGGCCACCTTCTGGGCGGCGAAGAGGCGCTGGCGCAGATCGAGACGGCGGCAGGTTTTGCGGGCGCCGTCAGCGCGCCGCAGCAGGGCAGCAGGGTGGCCCAGCTGGAACAGGAAGTGCTGCAATTGCGCAGCGACTTCGATGGCCTGGCGGCGCAGTTCGAGGCGTTCCGCAAGCAGTTCGAATAATTTTCCGGGCACGCGCCTATTGGGCTTGCGGGTCGAAATAGGCGGTCCAGGTCAGGCTGGACGCGGCAAGGTCCTGTGCCTTGCCAAATTGCGCCATGGCCTTGCGTGGTTTTGCCAGTCCCGCCAGGGCCACCCCCAGGTTGTAATGGGTATGGCTGTCCGTCGAACCGAGCTTGAGCGCCGTTTCCAGTACGTTGACGGCGTCCCTGTACTTGCCCTGGTCGCACAGCACGGCGCCCAGGCAAGTGATCAGGGCCGTGTCTTGCCGGGTCGCTTGCAAGGCGCTGCGCAACACGGCTTCAGCTGCCGCCATGTGCGCCTCCCATTGCCCGGGATCGCCTTCGGCCAGCTGGATATGCGCCCTGCTTGCGGCGATGGCGTCCATTGCCGCCTTAGCCAGGCCAGGCGGCGGAATTGCTTCCGGTTTCATAATCGACGCTGGCGGTAAAATCCCAGTCATCGGTGTCACGCCCTGTCTTCTCGGACCAGGCCTCGGGAGCGACGCTCAACAGTTCTTCCAGCCACGCGTCCGTTTGATCGGGCATCAGCGTGGGGTCGGCCAGCACGCTGTCATACGTGGCCTTGCCCGAGCCGACGACGAAACAGCGCGCATACAGGAAACCGTCATCCGACTTTCCTGAGTTGCCGGCATGGTCCGCAAACACCTTGCCATCGAGCTGGTACAGTGCCTGAGCCAGGCACTCTTCGAAGCCCTTGATGTCCTTGACCGGCAACTCGGCGAGCGCTTCGGTCAATGGTTCTACCGCGGCATCGGCGTCGCCGTCTTCCAGGGCTTCACGGTCGATTTGCTCTATCAGCTGCCAAAATTTTTCTTCGTTCATTGTTTATTCCAGGTAAATAATCTATCGATACTGAAAGAGATCAGGCATGCAATGCCCTTGGCGCGATGCGTCCCGTCTGTGCATCGTGGGATTGTTTAGAATATCATCTTGCCCGAATGCTAAGCGCACGGTTTCCCCAAGTAACTCTATGCATGCAACACCGTAAACAATTCGAATAAGCAGCCTTCCCACATGACTTTTTCCTTCCTGTGCCGCTCCTGCGGCGAGACCCACACGGGCATGCCCAGCTTCGGCGCCGATGCGCCGTGGCTGTACCAGCAGATGGCGCCGGCCGAGCGCGAAGCACGCTGTCAGCTCGACAGCGACGCCTGCATCGTTGACGAAGCGCACTGCTTCGTGCGCGCCACCCTCGACATCCCCGTGCACGGCGCGGACGAGCC
The DNA here is from genome assembly GCF_034424625.1 of Janthinobacterium lividum. NCBI lineage: Bacteria > Pseudomonadati > Pseudomonadota > Betaproteobacteria > Burkholderiales > Oxalobacteraceae > Janthinobacterium > Janthinobacterium lividum. Next base: position 2,444,211 of record NZ_CP139976.1, read on the forward strand.
GTTCAGCTGGGGCGTGTGGGTATCGCTGAGCGGCGACAGCTTCGACGCATGGGACGCCTGCTTCAACGATGCCAAACGGGCGCATATCGGCCCCTTCTTCGGCTGGCTCAGCACGCAACTGCCCGTGTATCCCGCTACCTTGAACCTGAAGACCCGCGTGCACCTGCGCGACGACGGCATGCGTCCGGCAATCGAGCTGGAACCGACGGATCACCCGCTGGCGGTGGAACAGCGCGACGGCATCACGGCAGAGCGGGTGGCCGAGCTGTATGCGCAGCTGATGCATGGCGATTGACAGGCCCGGCTTTTCAGCCCCTCCCTGTCGGTCCGCGCATGTTTCCGGTATCATTCGGCATGAATACTATTTCCTTCCAACCGTTTGTTATTGGTGTCGCTGGCGGAAGCGGCAGTGGCAAGTCCACCGTATCCCAACAAGTGCTGGCGTCCTTTGGCGCCGACATGGTCTCGGTCGTGATGCAGGACGACTACTACTGCGACCAAACCCATCTCTCCCCTGAAGTGCGCAGGCAGCAGAATTACGACCATCCGCAGGCGTTCGAGTGGCCGTTGCTGGTGCAGCACATCCAGGCCTTGCGCAATGGCGAGGCGATCGAGATGCCCGAGTACGACTTCACGCTGCACAACCGCTCCGACAGGACCATCTTGGTCAAGCCGGCCCCGGTGATCGTGATCGAAGGCTTGTTTGCCCTGTATGACGAAGACTTGCGCAACATGATGTCGCTGAAGATCTTTGTCGACACGGCCTCCGACGTGCGCTTCATCCGCCGCATGCAACGCGATATCACGGAACGCGGCCGCTCGGTGGAAAGCGTCATCGAGCAGTACCTGGAAACCGTGCGCCCGATGCACAAGCAATTCATCGAGCCGACCAAGCGCAATGCCGATGTCATTTTGCCGCATGGTGCCAACGGCCCCGCGGTCGACATGATCACGGCCAAGGTGGCCAGCGTCATTGGCCGATTGAAACCGGCCGGCTGAAGTAGGCTGACGCAGCCCGCTGCGTCAGCGTTCCCCCATCGACTCCGAGAATGTCTTGGTGATCGGTTTCGTCAGGTAGCGCAAGACCGTCTTGCGGCCCGTGTTGATTTCCACGGTGGCCGTCATGCCGGGCTGGATCAGGATCGGCTCGCCATTCTTGCCCATCAGGTTGCGCCCGCTGGTCTTGATCTGCACGCGGTAGTACGGCTGTTCGTTGCCCTTGTTGTCTTCACTTAAGGTGTCCGCGCTGATGTAGCTGACGGTGCCGCGCAGGCGGCCGTAGATGCCGTAGTCGTAGGCGTCCAGTTTTACGGCCGTGGGCAGGCCGGGCTTGATGAAGGCGATGTCGGCCGGCTTGACTTTCGCCTCGATGATCAGGTCATCGTCCGTGGGCACGATCTGCAGGATTTCCTCGCCCGGCTTGGCCACGCCGCCCAAGGTCGTGAGGCGCACGTTGCGCACGATGCCGTCGGTGGGCGCGTAGATATCCGTCGAGCCCAGCTGCTCCTTGCGCTGCGTCACCGTCTGCAGCACGCCGGCCAGGTCTTCCTGGGCTTTCACCAGGTCCGTCTGGCTGTCTTGCAGGTATTTGTTGCGCCGGTTGGTGATCTGCGCCTGGATGTCGACCACCTGCCGCCGCAATTTCAATACCTCGGCGCGGCTGACATCGCCCGTTTCCAGCAGCGGCAAATTCATTTCCAGTTCTTCCTTGATCAGCTTCATGGCGCTTTCCAGCGAGCTCACTTCCGCCTGCACGGCGCCCTGGCGCTTGCTGAACAGGGCCAGCTGGTTGGCGCGAAATTCCGGGAACGCCTGCAGTTCGGGCGGGAACTTCGGCGCACCGCCAAACACTTCCGCCTGCAGGCGCGCCACGGCCGCCTTCAATCCGGCCGCCTTGGCCGTGCTTTCCAGGTAGCTCGTTTCGGCCCGCGTGCGGTCGAAGCGGGCCAACAATTCGCCCTTTTTCACGATGCTGCCTTCATGCACGCGCAGTTCGGCCAGCACGCCGCCATCGGCCACCTGGATGATCTGGTTGCGCGAACTGGCGATCACCTGGCCGTTGGCGCGCGTGACCTGGTCCAGCTCCGCCCACGAAGCCCAGGCGATGACGCCCGCCAGCGCCGCCGTGCAGCTCCAGATCAGCACCCGTCCCCGTTTCGCTTCTTCCCGCGCTTCGACCTTGGCCAGTTTCATGCGACCGCTCCTTGCGCCACCGGCGCTGCTTGCGGTGCCGGGGCAGGGGCGGGTACGGCTTGCGGCTTGCCCGACAGCTTGGCCAGCACGGCATCGCGCGGGCCGTCGAGCAGCACCCGTCCCGCCTGCAGCACCACCAGGCGGTCGAGCAGGGGCAAGAGGGCGTTCTTGTGCGTGGTGGCGACCATGGTCACGCCTTCGGCCGCCAGTTCGCCCAACAGCCCGACGATGCGCGCTTCCGTCTTCGCATCCATGGCGCCCGTCGGTTCATCGAGCAGCCAGATGCGCGGCTTGGCCAGCAGCAAACGCGTGACGGCGATCAACTGGCGCTGGCCGCCCGACACGCCCCGTCCGCCCTCGGTGATGCCCAGCGCCAGTCCCCGTGGCTGGCCCAGTATCAGCTCGATCAGGCCCGTGCGTTTGGCGGCCGCCAGGATCGCTTCCTCGCCCGGGTCGGCCAGCCCCAGTAGCAGGTTGTCGCGCAGGGTGCCGCTGAACAGCCGCGTTTCCTGCGGCAGGTAGCCGACCATTTCGCGCACCACGGCCGGCGCCAGCAGGGCCATGTCGACGTCGCCCAGGTACACCTTGCCTTCGGCCGGCTGGTACAGGCCCGAGGCCAGTTTCAGCAGGGTGCTCTTGCCCGAACCGATGGCGCCCACCAGGCCGACGCGCTCGCCGGGTCGGATGGCCAGGCTTTCCACTTCCAGCGCCACCTTTTGCGCGCCGCCATACGTGAAGCGGATGCGTTCGAAGCGCAAGCCCGTATCGAGGCTGCGCGGCGTCAGCGCGAACTGCGCATTGTCCGCTTCGTTGGGCAGGCTGATGACTTGCTCCAGGCCGTCGATCGAGGCGCGCGCATGCGCCCACTGCACCATCACGGCGGGCAGCTGCACGATGGGCATCAGGGCGCGGTTGCTGATGATGGTGCATGCCATCAGGGCGCCCATGGTCATCTGGTTTTCGGCCACGAACCACGCACCCATGGAGATCAGCGCCACGTTGGTCAGCTGCTGGAAGGCGGCCGTGATGTTTTGCGACAGGGCCGCATAGTCGCGGATATTCTGCTCCGCGTGGCTGCTCTCGGCCACCAGTTCGGCCCAGCGCGCCTGCATCATCCATTCGGCGCTGCTGCCCTTGAGCGTTTCGACGCCATCGACGGCTTCCACCAGCAAGCCCGCCTTGCGGTTGCTGGCGTTGAGGTTCTTGCGCGTATGGCTTTCGATGGCGCGCTGGAACATCAAACCGCACACGAGGGCCAGCGGCAGGGCCACCAGCGGCACCACCACCAGCCAGCCGCCGATGATGGTGATCATGGCGAGAAAAATCACGGCGAAGGGCACGTCCGTCAGCACGAACAGCGATGTCGACGTCAGCACGCCGCGCACCATTTCAAAGCCTTTTACCTGCGCCGCCAGGGTGCCGACGGAAGCGGGGCGCGCCTCCATGCGGATGCCCAGCATGCGCTGGAAAAACCACTCGGACAATTCATGGTCGACGTCATTGCACGAGTGGTCGACGATGCGGCTGCGCACCTGCTTGAGGATGAATTCCAGGCCGATCGACAGGGCCACGCCCACCACCAGCACCCACAGGGTGCTGAAGCTCTGGTTCGGGATCACGCGGTCGTACACCTGCATGGAAAACAGCGAAGTGGCCATGGTCAGCAGGGTCACCAGCGCGGTGGCCAGCACGGCGTCGACAAACACGCTTTTCTTCAGCCACAGGGCGTTGCGCACGAGGCCCAGGGCGCCGGGGCGGGCGCCGCTTTTTTCGCTGCGGCGCGGCAGGCCCACGCAAGCCAGGCCGGCCAGTGTCGCCAGCTGCAAGGCGCGCCCATCGATGCCTTCGCCGCGCCAGGCGCCGTCGGCTCCGCGCGACTGCAGCAAGCCCCAGCCCGTGCTGGCGCTGTAGACGGCGAATGGCAGCTCGCCCGGCGTCGGCTCGTGCAGCGGACGCGCCGCGCCTTCCAGCCCGGCCGCCTGCCAGAGGGTGGTCAGCACCATGGCGGGCGCGCCGCTGTCGTCGGCGTCATCGAGCTGGCGCTGCAGGTCGGCCAGGCGCGCGGCGGGCACGTGCTGGCCCGTCAGGCGGGCGGCGCGCTCAATGAGTGTCAGCAAGCCATGTTTGATGGAGGTATCCACGCTGTCTCCTGTGTGCATCATGTCGGTGTCAATTCGCGCGCGCCATGCCTGCCGGCGCCGTGCGCCCGGCCAGGGTGCCCGTTTGCGCGGCCAGGCGCAGGCTGGCGGCGATGGCTTGGGCGCGCGTGTCTTCCAGTGAAAACTGCGCCTGGGTCGCTTCGCGCACGGCGTTGAGCACGTCGTTCCAGCTCTTGCGGCCGATTACGTACTGGCGCGCATACGATTCGAATACCTGCGTCGAGGTGGTGCTGGCCTCGCCCGCGTTGCCCAGGCGCTGGCGGCTCGCTTCGGCCTCGTTCCAGTCCAGGGTAAAACGCTCGCGCACCTCGCGTTCTGCCACGTCGTGCGCGGCACGCGCGCCTTCGCGCCGGGCCACGGCGGCATCCACGCCAGCCTTGGCCGACAAGCCGGCGCCCGGCTGCGCCTGCAGCACCAGCATGGCGCGCGTGCGGTTGTCGGCGTTGATGCCGCCCGTCGGCTTTTCCATGCGCAGCACGACTTTCGGCATGTAGGCCGAGCGCTGCATGGTGATCTCGGAATCGGCTGCCTGCGCCTCGAAATCGAGGCGGTGCAGGGTGGGGGAATAGGCTATGGCCTGGCGCATGACCCGCTCCAGGCTGGCGTCGGGCAGCGGTTCGCCCACGCCGATGCCCGTGGCGCTGACGAGGCGCACGGGCTTGCCGGCCAGTTGCGACAGCTGCGCCAGCGCGTTTTCCAGCGCCTGGCGCGCATTCGACACCTCGTTGGCCGCCTGGTAGGCGCGCGATTCGGCCAGGCGCTGGTCCGTCTGCGAGCTGACCGACTGCACCACGCGGCGCTTGATCATGTCCAGCAGGCGCTGGTGCTCGGCCAGGCCCGCCTCCGCGGAGCGCACGCGCGCCGTCTGGCGCAGCGCTTCCGTGTAGGCGGCGATCACGCGCAAGGAGAGGGTCAGGCGTTCTTCCTCGATGGCGGCGCCGGCCGCATCGACCCGGCTGCCGGCGGCATCGATGCCGGCGTCGATGCGTCCGCCGCTCCACAGCGGCTGCTCGATGCGTACCACGCCGCCCGTTTCCTGCGAACCGGTGGGCACTTCTGCCGACAGGCTGGGAAAGCGCTGCCACTGCGCGCCATCGAGTTCGGCGCGCGCGGCCGCCTGCGCCGAACGCTTGCCCTGCACGGCGGGATGGCTTTGCAGCGCCTGCTGCAAGACCTGGTCGAAGCTCCAGGCGGTGGCGCCCTGGGCGCCGGCGAAAGACGATACCGATGCCATGGCCACGGCCGCCAGCAAGGCCGCGATGCGTGGCAGTGAGGATAGTGCTGGGAAACCGCGTAATCTCATCCCGTATTTTTCCGGCCCGAGGCCTGACGCATTTCAAGGTGTGGCGGGAGCGCGCTGTCTTGCGCTCCCGCCGCCGTGCCAGGCGCGGCGCCTGGCGTGGGTGCCCTGCTTCAGACGACGAAGTTGGCCGCCGTCAGTTGCGTGATGTTCACCCCGCTCAGCAGCACAAGCGCCGTGTCGATGGCGTTGGCGTTGCTCAGATCACTCGAGTGATACACCGTCACGGCGCCGCTGTTTTGCGCATCGGCGATGACGATGTAGCCCTGGCCCGACAAGACGCTGTCGTCGGCTGCGATGGCGCTGGCCGCCGCGCCGATCGACACGGACGTGCCGTCGAAGATGAACAGGTTATTGTTGCTGAAGTCCGTGCCCACGTTGACGCCCACGGCCACCGACGCCGTCAGGTCGGCGATGGCCGACATGTCGATCACGTCGCCGCCGGCAGCCGGCAGGCCGGTGCTGAAGTCGGCCACCGTCAGCGGGTTGTGCAGGGCATTCTGGCTCAGCACGAACAGCTGGCTCGCGTCCGTCAGGTCGGCCTGGGCCTGGGCTGCCGCCGCTGCGGCGGCATCGGCATTCGCCGCCACCGTCAGCGAGCTGGCGTCCGTCAGGTCCGCCTGCGCCTGCGCCTGCAGGGCGGCGGCTGCTGCCGCATCGGCTGCCAGGTGCAGGGCATTGGCGTCCGTCAGGGCGGCTGTCTGCGCCGCTGCCAGCGCCGCTGCCGCTGCCGCATCGGCAGCCTGGGTGAGGGCCACGGCATCGGTCTGGTCGGCCAGCGCTTGCGCGGCGGCGGCGTTGGCGGCGTCCGCATTCGCCACGACGGCCAGGGCACTGGCGTCGGTCTGCGCGGCGATGGCGTTCGCCTGTGCCAGGGCCACGTCGGCAGCCTGCGCGTCGGCATTGGCCTGGGCCGCTGCCGCATCGTCCGCATACGCGGCACTCGCATTGGCGTGCGCTTGCGCCGCTGCTGCTGCCGCGCTGGCGGCGGCAGCATCGTCGGCTTGCGCCGCTTGCAGGGCAAGCAGGGAAGCGGCGGCCTGCGCCTGCGCCAGTGGCGCTGCCGCATCGGCCGCATGGGCGGCAAGTGCCGCTGCCGCCGCGTTGTTGGCGTTGACCGTGGCCGCTGCTGCCGCCGCATCGTCGGCCTGTGCCGCCTGGGTGAGCGCCAGCGAGATGGCGGCTTGGGCGGCGGCTGCGGCGGCCGCGTCGTCGGCGTTCTGCGCTGCCGTGGCTGCGGCCAGTGCACTGGCCGCCGTTGCTGCCGTGCTGGCGGCCAGCGCATCGGCGGCGATGGCGGCCGTGTGCGCGGCGGTGGCAGCGGCGGCATTGGCCGCTGCCTGATTGGCTGCCGTGTCGTCGGCCTGTGCCGCCTGGGCGGCGAGCAGTGATGCTGCCGCTGCGGCGGCGCTGGCGCTGGCGGCAGCATCCGCGGCTGCCGCTGCCGTGGCAGCCGTTTGCGCCAGCGCTGCGGTGGCGGCGGCATCCGCAGCTGCCTGGTCGTCGGCGACGGCGGCGTCGTGCGCTGCCTGGGCGTTGGCGGCATTGGCCGCTGCCAGCGCGGCTGCCGCGTCGTCTGCCTGCGCCGCTTGCGTGGCTGCCAGGGTGATGGCAGCGGCAACGGCCGCAGCCGCTGCCGCAACATCGGCATCATGCGCGTTTTGCGCCGCCAGCTGGGCTGCCGCGGCCGCGGCGGCGGTGGCGGCGACGTTGGCGTCCGCTGCCAGGGCTGCGTCCAGGGCCAGTTGCGCATTGGCGGCGGCAGTGGCGGCCGCTGCCGCGGTGGCGTCATCCGCCTGGGCATTGAGGGTGGCGGCCAGGGAAATGGCCGCTTGCGCCGCTGCCGCTGCCGCAGCGGCATCGGCGTTTTGCGCCGCGACGGCCGCCGCATGCGCGGCAGTCGCATTGGCGGCAGCGGTGGCAGCCGCCGCATCGTCGGCCTGCGCCGCCGCCAGCGCCGCATGGGCGGCAGCCGCATTGGCATTGGCCTGGGCCGCGTCATCGGCCGCACTCTGGGCGGTGAGGAGGAGGTTCAGTTTCAGCGTCCTGTCATTGTCGGCATCCAGGGCGTTGGTATCGGCCGTTACCGCCGCGTTCAGGTTGGCGATGGCCGCATTGAGCGCGGCATGGGCATTCAGGGCTGCCGTATCGGCCAGCTGCGCCGCCAGGGTGGCGGCCGCCGAAAGGGCGGCCGTGTGCGCGGCATTGGCGGCGGCATCGTCGGCGGCCAGCGCGGCGCTGGCTGCTGCCAGTGCATTGTTGGCTGCCGTTGCGAGCGCGGCCAGCCCTGCATCGGCCAGCAGCGCGGCATCGGCAATGAGCTGGGCCGCTGCCGCTGCTGCCGCCGTGCTTGCCGCCGTGGCGTCGTCGGCCAGGGCGGCATTCGTGGCGGCGAGCGAGGCGCTGGCCGTCAATATCGCCGCGTTGAGTGTGGTCGTGGCGGTATTCAGGGCCGCTTGCGCGTTGGCCGCCGCCGTGGCTGCTGCCGCGGCGAGGCTGTCGTCGTTCAGGGCCTGGTTCAGCGCGGCCAGTGCGCTCGCAGCCGCTGCCGCGGTCGTGCCGACAGCCGCATCGGCGGCCTGCGCGGCCAGCGTGGCTGCCAGCGAGACGGACGCCGTGAGGGCGGCGGCGGCAGCGGCGATATCGTCCGCTTGCGCATGTTGCGTGGCGGCGGCCGAGATGGCTGCCACGGCGGCGGCCGCAGCGGCAGCCGTATCGGCGGCGGCAGCGGCCACGGCGGCGGCCGTTGCATTGGTGGAGTTCAGCACAGCTGCAGCGGCCGCGGCATCGTCGGCCAGGGCCGCATTCAGCGACGCCAGCGCGTTGGCGGCGATGGTGGCGGCGCTGGCGGCGGCATTGTCGGCCAGCTGCGCCGCTTGCGCGGCCGCTTGCGAGACGTTGGCGACAGTGGCGGCCGTCGCAGCGGCCAGATCGTCGGCGACGGCGGCGGCGGTGGCCGCACTCGCCGTGATGGCGGCGGCGGCCGTGGCGGCCGCATTTGCATCCGCCTGCAGGGCCGCATTCAAGGCGGCCAGGGCGTTGGCCGCCGTCGCTGCCGTCGCGGCGGCGGCTGCATCGGCTGCCTGCGCCGCCTGTGCCGCTGCCAGCGAGGTGGCGGCCACGCCGGCGGCGGTGGCCGCCAGCGTGTCGTCCAGCGCCGCTGCGGTGGCCGCCGCCTGGGACGTCAGGGCGAGGGTGGCGGCGGCGGTGGCGGCACTGTCGGCCGCGAGCGCATTGTTCAGGGCTGTCAGGGACGCTGCGGCCGTTGCTGCGGTCGAGGCGGCGGCCGCATCATCGGCTTGCGCCGCCAGCGCGGCGGTGTTCGACAAGCCGGCCGTGGTGGCGGCGACGGTGGCCGCCAGCGCTGCCACCAGGTCGAACGGATGGGCAGCCGAATAGGCAGCCAGGGCGGCGGCATTCGCGGCATCGTTGTTGGCGACGGTGGTCAGGGCGGCGGCATCCGTCAAGGCGGCCTTGGTGGCCGCCACGGTGGCGGCCGTGACGTCGAGCGTATGGGCAGTACCCAGCAGGACGGCATCGGTGAGGCCAGCGACGGCGGCAGCTGCCGTGGAGGCGGTGGCATTGACGGTCGCTACCAGGCCCAGGGCGACGGCATCCGTCAGGTTGGCCGTTGTTTGTGCGGCGGTGGCGGCCGCCGCATCGACGGTGGCCGTCAAGCCCAGTGCGACGGCGTCGGTCAGGGCGGCCGTGGCAGCCGCCGTATTGGCTGCGGCCGTGGCGGCCGTCGAGACGGTGCCCAGTGCCACGGCATCGGTCAGATTGGCAACGGCGGCAGCGGTGCTGGCGGCCGTGTTGGCGACCGTCGACACGAGGCCCAATGCCACGGCGTCGGTGAGGTTGGCCGTCGTTTGCAGGGCGGAAGCGGCCGCCGCGTCGGCCGTGGCGACCAGGCCCAAGGCCGTGGCGTCGGTCAGCGCGGCGGTGGCGGCTGCCGTATTGGCGGCGGTGGTGGCCGCTGTCGAGAGCGTACCCAGGGCCACCGCATCGGTCAGGTTGGCAACATTCGTCGCCGTATTGGCGGCGGCGGCAGCGGCCGTGGCGAGCAGGCCCAGGCCGGCGGCATCCGTCAGATTGGCCGTCGCCTGCAGGGTGGCGGCCAGGGTGGCGTCGGCGGTCGAGATCACGCCCAGCGCCGTGGCATCCGTCAGCGCGGCAAGGTTGGCGGCGGAGGTAGCGACCAGCGCATCGGCGTTCGAGATGAGGCTCAGCGCGATGGCGTCGGTCTGGCCGGCAGTCGTGACGGCCAGGGCTGCGGCCGCATCGGCTGCGGAAGAGGCCAGGCCCAGGGCCACGGCGTCGGTCTGATTGGCAACAAATTGTGCCGTGGTCAGCGCGTTTTGCGCCAGCGTATTGGCGGCCGTCAAGGTGGTGACGGCAGTCTGGGCGGCAAGTTCAGCGGCAGCGTCGGCAGTGGAGGCAATGCCCAGCGTGCCGGCATCGGTCAGCAAGGCCGTGGTGGCGGCAGCCGCGGCGGCGGCCTGTGCCGCGGCAGCTGCGCTGACGGCCGAGATATCGATCCCGCCCAGCAGGGCGGCCGTTTCCGCCGCCGAGACGGCAGCGGCCGCCGTGGCGATGAGCGCATCGGCATTGGTCAGGTCGGCGATGGTTTGCAGGCCGGCTGCCGCCAGCGCATCGGCGGTGGAGATGCCGGCAAGGATGGTGGCATCGAACAGGGCGGCAGAGATATCGGCATTATCGGCACCGATCTGCAAGGTATTGACCGTGGCCGTCAGATCGAGCACGCTGGTTTGGCCAGCCGTGACATTGGCGGCCAGGGCGGCGAGGTTGGCCAGATTGAACGCATTCAGGGCGACGTTGACGTCCAGCAGGCTGGCTTGCGAATTGGCGGCAGCCGCATCGGCGTCCGCCTGGTCGGCTGCTTGCTGCAAGGCGACGACATCGGTCTGGTCGGCCACTGTTTGCGCATTGGCGGCATCGCTGGCGGCGGCCGCGTCGGCAGCGGCCAGGGCGGCCGCATCCGTCTGGTTGGCCGTCGTTTGCGCGGCCAGCGCGGCGGCGGCATCGGCGTCGGAAATCACTTGCAGGGCGGCCGCGTCCGTCAATGCCGCTTGCGTGGCGGCGCCGGCGGCCGTGCTGGCTGCCGCATCGGCCGTGATTTGCAGGGCGGCCGCGTCGCTCAGGCTGGCCGTGACGACGGCATTCGCCGCCACGGTAGCGGCAAGGGCTGCGGCAGCGTCAAGCGCGGCGGCATCGGTACTGGCGGCAAGGGCTGCTGCGGCGGCTGCGGCAGCGTCGGCATCGGAAATCAGGGCCAGTGCGGCCGCATCCGTCAAGCCGGCCTGGAGCTGTGCTGCGTCCGACGCCGCGGTGGCGGCGTCGGCGATCAGGCCCAGGGTGGGCGCGTCCGTCATGTTCGCTTGCGTCTGTGCATTGGCGGCGTTCGTGGCGGCGGCATTGGCGGCAGCCTGCAGGGCGACGGCGTCGGTGGCGTTGGCGATGGCAGCGTCCTGGGCGGCAACGCCGGCGGCGGCGTCCGCTGCCATGCTCAAGGCGACGGCATCGGTCAGGCCCGCTTGCGTACTGGCCGCGGTGGCCGCATTCGCGGCGGCGGTGGCAGCGATACCGAGTGCCGCGGCATCGCTGGCATTGGCAGCTGCCGCCGCATTCGCTGCCGCGGCGGCGGCTGCGTTCGAGGCGGCAGCCAGGGCGGCGGCATCGGTGGCGGCGGCTGCGGTGGCGGCAGCGGCGGCGGTGGCGGCATCCGCATCGGAGATCAATGCAAGGGCGGCGGCATCCGTCAGGCTGGCCTGGATGCCTGCGGCGACGGCGGCATTGGCGGCGGCGGTGGCCGCCAGGTCCAGCGCGGCGGCGTCCGTGGCATTGGCAAGCGCCGTGGCGGCGGCGGCAGCGGCGGCATCATTGGCGGAGATGACGCCAAGCGCTGCCGCGTCGGTCAGCGCTGCCTGGGTGTTGGCTGCGGCGGCGACCACGTCGGCCGCATCGGCGATGGCTTGCAATGCCGGGGCGTTGGTCTGGTCCGCCTGGGTTTGCGCCGCATCGGCCGCGGCGTGTGCGGCGGCGGCGTTGGCGGCGGCCGTGGCGGCAGCCGCATCAGCATTTTGCGCCGACGTGGCGGCGGCCTGGGAGGTGGCAGCGGCAGCGGCAGCGGTGGCTGCCGCGCTGTCGTCATTCGTGGCGGCGGTAGCGGCCGCTTGCGCGCCGGGGACGACGGCTGCCGTGCTGGCTGCCAGCGTATCGTCGCTGGTGGCGGTATTGGCAGCGAGCAAGGCTGCTGCCGCTGCGGCGGCAGCCTGTGCCGCCAGTTGATCGGCCAGGATGGCGGCATTCGCCGCTGCCAGCGAAGCTGCTGCCGTGGCTGCTGCCGCGGCGGCGCTGGCGTCATCGGCCAGGGCGTTGCTGGCGGCAGCCGCCGCGGCGGCGGCGGCCAGCACGGCCGCGTCGGTCACGACGGTGGTGGTGGATTGATTTCCCGTGCCGCCCTGGCCGCCGGTCGAGCCGCCCGTTCCTCCGGTGCCGCCCGTGCCGCCAGTTCCCGTGCCACCCGTGCCCGTGCCACCGGTGCCCGTACCGCCCGTACCCGTACCGCCAGTGCCGGTACCTCCTGTCCCCGTGCCACCCGTACCGGAGCCGCCAGCTGCGGCGCCGCCTCCGCCGCCACCGCCTGCCGCGGCGGCAACCAGGCCAAGGCCGCCGAGCGCGCCCAGCACGCCAAGTCCGCCCAATCCGCCTGCCGCGCCGGCACCCGCGCCCGCGCCAGCCGATGCCCCGGCGACATCCACGACACTGCCGCTGGGGATCCCGGCGGCGCCAGCACCCGCGCCTGCCGCGCCGCCATTGTTGTCGCTTTGCGGCGTGCCGAGATCGGCGCTGCCGTTGCCGGCCTGGCCTGCTGCGGCGCCGCTGCCACCGCCACCGGCTGCCGCGGCGGCTGCCGCTACAGCGGCGGCCGCGCCCAGGGCGCCGGCATTGCCCGTATCGGCGCTTCCCGTGACTTCGACGACATTTTCAGGCGGCATGCTTTGGCTGGCATCGGCCCCTTGCACCAGTTCATCTTCGTCATACTGCTTGCGGTCGCCGTTTTTCGGGTTGGCGACTTTTTTTGCGGGCGTCGCGACCTTGGCGCCAAGGCCTTCGGCATTGACGGGAACTTGTGCTGGATTTTGGATGGTGGCCATTTTAAAGTCTCCGGAAGAGGTTGGATATTCGTTCAATTTTTTTAAGATATTAAAAAATCAGTAATGTATTTCGTTTCCTTGGTTACTCCGGCGTGGCTTGGGCCGTGGTCGAACTCTGATGTTGCCGATGTTGATAGTGGCAAGTAAAACATAATTGGAAAAAAATCGCTGACGTAAAAGAGCGCTTGATCCTTGATATTAAAAATACTAATTTTGCATTTGTTTTGCATGGCGCTTATTTCTCGTATTTTGCTTCGCCCGTAACTGGCTTGCTTTACGATATACACTGGCAGGATGGCATATTTACAGGATGTCCGCGCCTGCCCTCACTCTGATGGTAATTTCAATTTTGAAACTTTCAATTTCATTTTGATCATTTTCCATGACTCTATTCTGTCAAGCTTTGCGCAAGTGAATAATCACGTATTGTCACGAAACAGGGCTTTCCGGATGAATCTGCTGCCATGCGCCAGCATTTCTGCGCCTTTCATCTCAAAAATCGTCTCGCTATCGATCTGCTAGTTGTTGCTTTTTTGTCCGGTGATTATCAAATTTGATTGGTAATAAAATACGATAGGAATAATTATTTGTAATTTTTATATCTAATTAATACTATCGAATGAATAGTCTTTATTTGGTGAGGGAATTTATTACTGATTACTAGCAGTACGATAGTGATTGTTTTCGGCGGCGTAACAGGAGGAAATGAAAACGCCCCGGCGGGCGGGGCGTTTTTTACGGGGATGCGATGGTGCGCTGTCAGCCTTCCTCGCGCCAGCTTCGCAGGCGGATGGCGGCGTAAATCAGGGCCGCGCCTGCCGCTGCGCCCAGCCAGACGGCTGGCAAGGCCAGGCTGGACCAGGAATTGCTGAACACATCGATGCGCGTCATGTGCGATCCTCCCTCTGCCAGGGCGTGCATGCGTGGCAGCAGTTCGGGTTCGAACAGATACCAGCTGCCGGGAAGAGTGCCCAGCAGGGCGCGTCCGATGACATTCATCTGTATCCAGCTGACATCGCTTTCCGTCTGCGTCAGCTTGCCGGCCCAGACTGTCAGGATGAGCAGCAGCAGCGGCACGCCGACGGCCCACAGGAAGACTTTCGACTTGGCCCAACTCGATACCATCAGCAGCCAGCCCACCGTCGGCAAGGCCCACAGGCAATACACTGGCAGCAAGCCGAACACGCGCAGCGGTCCCAGGTAGAGGCCGGAAGAGCCGAGCAGTTCGGCAAACACGTGGATGCCGTTGGCCGCCAGCACGCCGCTGAGGATCAGGATCAGGGCCAGCGACGTCAGGCTGGCGGCAGCGGCCACGATCAGCGGCGCGACCAGCAGGGCGATGGCCGCTTTCGACAGCACCGTCTGCGCATCCGAGACGGGCAGCGATTTCCAGAACAGCACGCTGCGGTCGCGGCGGTCGTCATGCAGGGCGCTCAGGCAATAGAAGAACACGAGGAAGCCCAGTGCCAGGAACAGCGGCGCGGCCGCATACGTATAGTTATTGGCGACGGCGTCGATGATTTCCGTGCGGCGCGGGCCGAAGGTGCGCGTATTGAAAACGGTGCTCCAGGAAATTTCCTCGCCATTGACGATGAGCGCCGTGTGCATTTTGGTCTTTGCGACGGTCGCGGCTGCCATCAGGGCGCCCAGCACCGTCATGACGACACCGATCAGGGCAGGCGTCCACAGCAGCATGCCCTTGTGTTCCCACAACTCGCGCCGGATCAGCCATTGCATCTTGTTTACAGGGGAAATACTCATTGGTACGATCCTTTCATGGTCGCGACAAACAGGTCAGCCAGGCTGGGCGTGCGTATTTCGCCGAGTGCGGCCAGCTGGGTGCGGGCGACGCCGTCGAACAGCATCACCGACTTGCCGAACACGCTGCGTTCGCTGATCGGCTGCAGAGCACGCGCTGGATTGACGTGCTGCGGGCCCACCATCACCTCGATGTAGCGCTCGCCCACTTCTTCCATGCTGGACGCCAGTACGATCTTGCCGTCACGAATGAACATCAGGTCGCTGAGGATGTGTTCCACTTCCTCGATCTGGTGCGTGGTGATGACGATGGTCTTGTTTTCATCGAAATAGTCTTCCAGCAAGTTCTGGTAAAACTGCTTGCGGTACAGGATGTCCAGGCCCAGGGTCGGCTCGTCGAGCACCAGCAGTTTGGCATCGATGGCCATCACGAGCGCCAGGTGCAGCTGCACCACCATGCCCTTCGACATGGCCTTGACCTTCATCTTCGGCGACAGCTTGGTGTGGGCCAGGTAGCGTTCGGCCTTGCTGCGGTCGAAACGTGGATGCACGCCAGCAACGAAATCGATGGCGTCGGCGACGCGCAGCCAGCTTGGCAGGATGGCCACGTCGGCGATGAAGCACACGTCTTCCATCAGCGCATCGCGCTGCACGCGGGGATCGCGCCCCAGCACCGACAAGTCGCCATCGAAGCCCGTCAGGCCCAGGATGGCTTTCAGGGTGGTGGTCTTGCCGGAACCGTTAGGGCCGATCAAGCCGACGATGCGCCCCGGCGCGATATCGAAGCTGATGCCATCGATGGCCACCTGCTTGCCATACTGCTTGCGCAGGCCGCGCGCGCTGATGACGCTGTCCTTGTTCAATGCATTCATGCGTTCTCTCCGTGTGCGCCGGCATCGCGGCTCGCTTGCAGCAGTTGATCGAGGTCCAGGCCCAGGCGGGTGATGTGTTCCAGCAAGGCTGGCCATTCCTCGCGCAGGAAGCGCTCGCGTTCACTGGCCAGCAATTTGTCGCGGGCGCCTTCCAAGACATACATACCGAGTCCTCTGCGTTTTTCCACCAGGGCATCGTCGACCAGTTCCTGGTAGGCGCGCGAAACCGTGATGGGATTCAATTGATAGTCGGCCGCCACCTGGCGCACCGAGGGCAAGGCGTCGCCGGACTGCAGCACGCCATCGAGCATCATGCCCACCACCCTGGCCTTGAGCTGGCGGTAGATGGGGCTATTGTCGTTCCATTCCGCGCTCATGGGATGCGCTCCCACAAGGGCGGTGCGGTGCGGCGCATAAAAAGTGCTGTAGGCATCGAAGCTCCGTGATGTATTGAGTTGGTGTTGTAGTTAACTATAGCAGTGAAAATATAAATGTCAACAGTTCGATGATTTCTAATCATGTGGAAACTATAATGTTGCGTGTTTGAGAAAATTATTTGATAGCTTCTGGCGAATATCGTCGCCACTGACCATGAAAGCAGCAATGATCAATCGATATGACGAGTTGCAAAACCTGTTCAGACGCGCCAGCTGTGGCATCGCCCTGCTGGCCGGACTGAGCGCCTGTGGCGGCGGTTCCGGCGGCGGCACGGCCACGCCCGTAGCACCTGTCGAAACGCCACGATACCTGCTGGGAGGCACGGTCAGCGGCTTGCTGCCAGGCGCCAGCGTCGTGCTGGCAAACGGCGCGGATAAAGTAACCGTCACGGCCAACGGTGCGTTCAGTTTTGCCGGCAAAGTGGCGGCGGGCGCCAGTTATGAAGGTAAGGTCGACAGCGCCTCCGAGGGGCTAGGCTGCAGCATTGCGCAAGGCTCTGCGACGATGGGCAATGCTGACGTCAGTACGCTCGCCGTGCGTTGTCTGCCCGTCGTGCTGGCCGGGATGCAGGAGAAAATCCAGCTGCTGGCAGGTATGGTCAGCGATGCTACTGGGAACTACTATATCGCCGATGCGGGCAATCAAGTGATCCATAAACTGGGTGCCGATGGCACCTTGAGCGTGTATGCAGGCGTGATGGGCAAGCGTGGCGTAGATGATGGCCCGGTGTCGAGCGCCACGTTTTCCTTTATCGCAGGTTCTCGATTGGCAATTGATCGCCAGGCGAATCTCTATGTGAGTGACTACTGTCACGCCGTCTTGCGCAAGATCACGCCAGCAGGCATGGTTAGTACGGTTGCCGGCCAGCGGCGCAGCAGTTGTGAGGTTGATGATCTTGAGCCGGCCTCTGCGTATGTAGATGGACAGAAGGAGCAAGCCCGTTTTGGCTTGCCTGGCAGCATGGCCATCGATGTGAACGGTGATGTACTGCTGGTCGATGCACACAAAAATACCATACGCCGCGTCACGGAGAACGGCGTGGTCAGCACTTTGGCGTGGGCATTTGCTCCCATGCCTGAAGTCAATAGCAACTATCAAAGCGTGGGCCGATTGGCGATTGATCCTGCTGGAAACGTGTATTTTAGCGATGTGACTGGAGGTTATTTATTCCGCATCCAGAATGGCATAGCGGTCAAGGTGGCGGGGAACCGCTCGCAGAATTCTTCTGCCGACGGTATCGGTGGCGCTGCCAGCTTTTCCCGCATTCGCGGCATGCAGTTCAACCGCGATGGCGAGTTACTGCTGGCCGATGGCGGCAGCATTCGGAAAGTGCAGGTAGATGGCAGGGTGAGCACCGTGCTCGGTGCTGGCATGCCTGATGCGAACGGTCAGGCACCAGGCTTCAAGCAGCTCACTGAAATGGTGCTGGAGCCTTCCGGTGCCATGGTCGTGTATGACCTGGGCCGGCATATGCTGCGCAGGTTGGATCAGGATGGAAAGCTGTCGACTCTGACAGCCTTGCCGGGACATATCGGCCTCGTCGATGGCGTTGGCGCTGCGGCGCGCCTGACGTTGGGCTACGCGAGAGCCGTCGTGGCCGATGGAGCGGGGAATGTCTACCTGGCCGATGATGTCAACAAGGTCATCCGTCGCGTGACGCCCGATGGCCAGGTCAGTATCTTTGCGGGTATTGCGGGAAAAGACGGCGGGGTCGATGGCGGGCGTGGCACCGCGACCTTGGAGGGGCCGGTGGCCATGGCGTTCGACAAGGAAGGCAACCTGTATTTTGCTGACCAGTTCCATGGGCAGCCTCGGCTCGTGTTACGCAAGATTAACAAGCAGGGCGAGGTATCCAGTATTGATTATTTACCAACTTCGCATGGCACGCGCTTCGCGCTGGCGATAGACCAGCAAAACAATATTTATTGGGTGCACAATGTAGGCAATGGTATCTACCGGCGCCCTCCGGGCGGCGAGTTTGCCCTGTTTATGTCATACGATAATGCCATGAAGGCACTAAATGGAAAGACAGGCACGCGCGACTATATTTCAGCCGCCAGCCTGACCATCGACCGCCGCGGAGCGCTCTACTTTGAAGATGTCCAGCATCATGTGATCTTCAAGGTGGCCCAGAATGGGGATGTCAGCCATTTTGCCGGCACTTCCTTGCGGAGCGATGGAAAAGATGGTCCGCCGGGAACCGGAAGTCTGATGGCTAGTGACTATTTTCCATTGGCAATAGATGCCAACGACAATCTGTACACGGGTGGTCAAGACGGCATACGCAGAATCGACAGTGCAGGGGTAATTTCTACGACGCAACTAGGCTGGGGTTCTCCTGTACTGAGCACTTTCGCCATTGGCAATGGCGTGCTGTATGGCTTTACCGCGCAGGCCGTGATCCAGGCACCCTTACCCTAGGGAAGCAATTGCACGGCTGGCGCCCCCCCTCAGCCGCGCCTGCAAATCCAGCGCATTGAACAGGGCGGCCCCGGCCGCCGTGTTGTCGAAGATGCACCAGCTGTCCGCATGCGCTGGTGTGTGCAATTCAGCGGCCAGCGCCGTGAGGTAGTCGGCCCGGTAGTCGGAATAATATATTTTCGGGCTGCCGTGCAGGCGCAGGTAGGCCACGCTGGTCGTCGGTACGTGCGGCCCCGGCTGTCCCGCAGGCGGATCGGCGCGCACGCGCGTGATGCGCTGCATCGTTAACAGCTCGGTTGCGCCTGCCTCGAACCAGCTGGGATGGCGCGCTTCGCACGCGAGCATGCCGTCGAAGCGCTGGCGCAGGGCAAGGAAAAATGCGGCGGCCACGTCCGCCTCGAAACGCAGGCTGGGCGGCAGCTGCACCAGCACGCAGCCCAGTTTATTCCCCAGTTGCATGACTTCTCCCGCAAAGCGTTCCAGTTCGGCTGCACAGTCGCACAAGCGCCGCTCGTGCGTGATGCTGCGTGGTAATTTCACGCTGAAGCGGAAATGGGCGGGCACGCTGTCGGCCCAGCGCGCGTAAGTGGCGCTCTGGTGCGGGCGGTAGAACGAGCTGTTGATTTCCACGCAGGGCAAGACCTGGGCATAGCGCTGCAGATGGCTGCCATCGAGGGGGAAGTGGCTGGCGGCGGCGCTGGATAGGCTCCAGCCGGCCGTGCCGATGTAAACAGTGTGCATGGCGCCATTACAGCAGGGCCAGTCGGGCGCGGCTATCGGACAAACGCCCGTGCGGCAGTCGGTGCAAGCCTAGTCGATGATGTCGCCGTTCAAGTCGTGGCGCGTGATGTTGCCGCGCGCATCGATGGCGATCCAGCCGCCGCGCGGCTGTTGCGGCGGCGTCACGTCGCATTCCCAGTCGGGCAAGACATAGCGCAAGGTATTGTCGACCTGGTGCAGGGCAGGGCGGTGCGTGTGGCCGTGGATCATGACGGTGCTCGCGTGTTCGGCAAATACTTGCGCGACAGCATCGGGCGTGACATCCATGATGTCCATGGATTTTTCGCCATTATGCTGGCGGCTGCTCTGACGCAATCCGTCGATGATGGCCTTGCGCTGCGTCAGCGGCATGGAGAGGAACTGTTTTTGCCAGGCGGGCTGGCGTACCATGGCGCGAAACTCCATGTAGCTGACGTCTTTCGTGCATTCGGCGTCGCCATGCAGCAAGACGATGCGCTGGCCGGCAATCGTGGCCACGTGCGGTTCGCTGAGCAGGGTGGCGCCGGCGGCGGCGGCAAAGCCGGAGCCGACGAGAAAGTCGCGGTTGCCGGCGATCCAATAGACGTGCACGCCCGCATCGCTGACGGCGCGGATGGCGGCCGTCATGCGCGCGTTGAACGGGTCTTCCAGGTCATCGTCGCCGGCCCAGTATTCGAACAGGTCGCCTAATAGATACAGCGCTTGCGCATATTGCGCATGATGTTCCAGGAAAGAAAGAAACGCCGCGCTGGTGCGCGGGTGCGAGCTCTGCAGATGCAGGTCGGAAATAAAGAGTGCGGCAGGCATTGTCATCGTTCAACGCTCCCAAAAAGTGAAGTGCATGGAGAGGCGAAAACGCTGCAATGCCTGTTATTCATGATGCCAGAGCCTGATTAAGCGGCTTCGACCTTTTCGATGATCACGTCCGTCACTGGCACATCGGCGAACATGCCGGCGCGCGAGGTTTTTACGGCGCGGATGGCGTCGACGACTTCCTTGCCTTCGGTGACTTTACCGAATACGGCGTAGCCCCAGCCGTCCTGGCCTGGATAGTCGAGGAAGCTGTTGTTCTTGATGTTGATGAAGAACTGGGCCGATGCCGAATGCGGATCCGACGTGCGGGCCATGGCCAGCGTGTAGGTATCGTTTTTCAGGCCGTTCTTGGCTTCGTTTTCCACGGTGGTGTCGGCAGGCTTCTGTTTCATGCCTGGCTCGAAACCGCCGCCCTGGATCATGAAGCCGTCGATGACGCGGTGGAAAATCGTGTTGTCGTAGTGACCGGCTTTCATGTAGGCCAGAAAGTTGGCAACCGTTTTCGGCGCTTTCTCGGCGTCCAGTTCAGCGGTGATCTTGCCCAGATTGGTGGTGATGATGACGGAGGTCATGATAATCCTTAATAAATTGGATGAATAATTGATTCAGTGGCGCCAACCAGGCCGGCGCCGCAAAAACGCTATTTTACAGTTTTGCGGGCGCGGACTTGAGTAAAGTCGCCGATTCGATCACCACGGGGGTGACCGGCACGTTCTGGTGCGGGCCCTTGTCGGCTACCGGCACGGCCTTGATCTTGTCGACCACGTCCATGCCGCTGACGACTTTGCCGAACACCGTGTAGCCGAAGCCGTCGCGGCCAGGGTAGTCAAGCGCGCCATTGTCGTTGACGTTGATGAAGAATTGCGCGGTGGCCGAATGCGGGTCGCCCGTGCGCGCCATGGCGATGCTGTAGGTGACGTTTTGCAAGCCGTTTTGCGCTTCATTCTTGATCGGCGCCTTGGTGGCTTTCTGTTTCATGTTCTTGTCGAAGCCGCCGCCCTGTATCATGAAGCCGTCGATGACGCGGTGAAACACGGTGCCCTTGTAATAACCGCTGTTGACGTACTGCAGGAAGTTGGCCACGCTTTTCGGCGCTTTTTCCTGGTCCAGTTCCAGCACGATCTCGCCCATGCTGGTTTTCAGGGCCACGTGGGGCGTCGGGTCGAGGGCGGTCGCCGGAGCGGCTGCCACGACGGCGCTGCCCAGGGTCAGGCCGGCAAACAGGGTGCAAAAGCGGGCCAGGAAAGACAGGCGTTTCGATTTAATTTCTTGCATGAAGGCGTCCTTGATCGTTATTTTTCTTTAAACTTGCGTTGTTGCCAAAAGAAGTGAGTTTCGGTTGAACATCGTAAAAACCTGATTCATATCGGGCCAGTATGGTTTTTATCAATGTTATACTTGACCGCTAACGCCCTAATTCTAACAAACAAGAACAACAATATAGCGGGTCGTACAGTCTCGGCGCACACGGCAGTTCAGTGGCGCGGCACCCCTGGTGTCCGCGCCTGTCTGTCGTTTTGCCAGGCTGGCGGCCGCTCCACTTGCAAAGCACGATGAGCAATTTAAAGATTTACAACACCCTGGCTCGCGAAAAGCAGGTATTCGTCCCGATGGAAGCAGGCAAGGTACGCATGTACGTTTGCGGCATGACCATCTACGATTATTGCCATATCGGCCATGCGCGCATGATGATGGCGTTCGATGTCATCTACCGGTGGCTGAAGGCGTCCGGTTTCGATGTCACCTATGTGCGCAACATTACGGACATCGACGACAAGATCATCCGCCGCGCCGTGGAAAACGGCGAGACGATTTCCCAGCTGACGACGCGTTTCACCCAGTACATGGATGAAGACACGGCCGCGCTGGGCATCCTGACGCCCGACCACACGCCGCGCGCCACTGAATACGTGCCGCAGATGCTGCGCCTGATCGAACAGCTGGAAGCCAAGGATCTGGCCTACCAGGGCGCGGATGGTGACGTGAACTATGCCGTGCGCAACTTCCCCCACTACGGCAAGCTGTCGGGCAAGTCGCTCGACGATCTGCGCGCGGGCGAGCGCGTCGACGTGAACACGGGCAAGCGCGATCCGCTCGACTTCGTGCTGTGGAAGTCGTCGAAGGAATCCGAGCCGGAAGAAGTGAAATGGGATTCGAAGTGGGGCAAGGGCCGTCCGGGCTGGCATATCGAGTGCTCGGCCATGTCTTGCGCCTTGCTCGGTGAACAGTTCGATATCCATGGCGGCGGCGCGGATTTGCAATTCCCGCACCACGAAAACGAGATCGCCCAATCCGAAGGCGCATTCGGCCATACCAGCGTGAATTACTGGATACATAACGGTTTCGTGCGCCTGGACAATGAAAAAATGTCCAAGTCGCTCGGCAACTTCTTCACCATCCGCGAAGTGCTGCAAAAGTTCGATGCCGAGGTGATCCGCTTCTTCATCCTGCGCGCGCACTACCGCAGCCCCCTGAATTACTCGGACGTGCACCTCGATGACGCGCGCCTGTCCCTGACCCGCTTGTACACGGCGCTGGCCGACGTGGCGGTGGAAGAGGGCGCCATCGACTGGAGCGAAGCGCATGCCGTGCGCGTGCGCGAAGCCATGGACGACGACTTCAACACGCCGCTGGCCGTGGCGGCCCTGTTCGACCTGGCAACGGAAGTCAACAAGCACAAAACCCCAGCCCTGGCGCGTCAACTGAAGGGCCTGGCAGGCGTATTCGGCTTGCTCGAACGCACGCCGCAGCAATTCCTGCAAGCGACCGTCGGCGCTGCCGCCGGTGGACAGGACGAGGCGGCCGGCATCGAAGCGGCCATCGCGGCGCGCAGCGCGGCGAAGAAGGCGCGCGACTTTGCCCAGTCCGACAAGATCCGTGCCGAGCTGCTGGCGGCGGGCATCATTCTTGAAGACAAGCCTGACGGCTCGACCAACTGGCGCCGCGCATGATGCCAATGTCCAGGGAAAACGGGGAAGCGCCCAAGGTGACGGAATTGGCGCAAGTGATCCAGGTGCCGCACTACTGGGAAGAGGCGAAGATCGAGCTGATGAAGCGCGACCGCATCATGAAAAAGCTTATCCCGCAATTTGGCGACCTGCACCTGGTCGGCCATAGCGACCCGTTTACCACCCTGGCCCGTTCGCTGGTGGGGCAGCAGATCACGCCCAAGGCGGCGGATGCCGCCTGGAAAAAGCTGTTGCTGGCTTGCCCGAAATGCACGCCCTCGCAAGTGTTGAAGGCGGGCGCCGAGCAGCTGTCCGCCTGTGGCTTGTCCAAACGCAAGACCGAATACATCCTCGACCTGGCTGACCATTTCAAGGCCAAACGCGTGCACGCGAGCCAGTGGGACCAGATGGATGACGAAGCCGTCATCGCCGAACTGGTGCAGATCCGCGGCATCGGCCGCTGGACAGCCGAGATGTTTCTGATATTTAATCTGCTCCGGCCGAATGTCTTGCCGCTCGACGACCCCGGTTTGATCCAGGGCATCAGCGTCAATTATTTCTCCGGCGAACCAGTTTCCCGCAGCGATGCGCGCGAGGTTTCCGCCAATTGGGAACCGTGGCGCACCGTGGCGACGTGGTATTTGTGGCGCAGTCTCGACCCTGCAGCCGCCCCTGCCGCACCCGATGCAGCCCCCGGCGCACCAGCCGGTACGGTAAAATAAACATAGATGACGCCGCGCGCCCTGGCGCCGTGGCCGGTAAAACCTGGAGGTACAATGACTAAAACGACTTTCCTCAATTTTGAACAGCCGATCGCGGAACTCGATTCCAAGATCGAAGAGTTGCGCTTCGTGCAAGACGATTCGGCCGTCGACATCTCGGAAGAGATCGACCGCCTGGCCAAGAAGAGCCAGCAGCTGACCAAGGATATCTACGCCAAGCTGACGCCTTGGCAAGTGGCGCAGATCGCGCGCCACCCGCAGCGCCCCTACACCATGGATTACGTGAATGAAATCTTTACTGATTTCCACGAATTGCATGGCGACCGCAGCTACGCGGACGATCTGTCCGTCGTCGGCGGCCTGGCCCGCTTCAACGGCCAGCCGTGCATGGTCATCGGCCACCAGAAGGGCCGTGACACGAAAGAGCGCGCCATGCGCAATTTCGGCATGCCGAAACCGGAAGGCTACCGCAAGGCCATGCGCCTGATGAAAGTGGCTGAAAAATTCAACTTGCCCATCTTCACTTTCGTTGACACGCCGGGCGCCTTCCCCGGCATCGATGCGGAAGAGCGCGGCCAGTCGGAAGCCATCGGCCACAACCTGTACGTGATGGCCGAACTCAAAGTGCCGCTGATCGCCACCATCATCGGTGAAGGCGGTTCCGGCGGCGCGCTGGCGATCGCCGTGGGCGATGCCGTGCTGATGCTGCAATACTCGACGTATGCCGTGATTTCGCCGGAAGGCTGCGCCTCGATCCTGTGGAAGAGCGCCGAGCGCGCCTCCGACGCGGCCGAAGCGCTGGGCCTGACGGCGCACCGCCTGAAAGCCATGGGCCTGATCGACAAGATCATCAACGAACCGCTGGGCGGCGCCCACCGCGATCCGAAACAGATGGCCACCTTGCTGAAACGCGCACTGGCCGACACCCTGCGCCAGTTCCACGGCATGAAAACCAAGGACTTGCTGGCCGCGCGCCATGAAAAACTGCTGAGCTACGGCAAGTTCAAGGAAACCACGCCGAGCGAGTAAGTCATCGCCGGTCGGCGTAGGTCGGCTTAGCGCAGCGTAAGCCGACAAGACGTAAGCCGACAAGATAGTAAAACACCAGGGACAGTCCGCTAAACGACACCATCCGTTTAGCCGCCTGTCCCTCTTTGCATTCCCGGAGTCCACATTGAAAAAGCAACAAACCGCCACCGTCGCCGATATCTTTGCCAGCGCGCTGGAAACCTGCGGACCGCAAGCCGGCGAGACGGTCGGCATCGCCCTGAGCGGCGGCCTCGATTCCTCGGCCCTGCTGCACCTGGCGCATGCCTGGGCGCAAGAGCATGGCGTGGCCCTGCACGCGTTCCACGTGCACCACGGCCTGAGCCCGAATGCGGATGCCTGGCTGGCCCATTGCGAGCAATTGTGCGCCGGCATGGGCATCGCTTTCGAAGCGCGCAAGGTCACCTTGGAAAAGAATGCGAAGACGGGCACGGAAGAGGCGGCCCGCAAGCGCCGTTATGCGGCATTGGGCGAACTGTGCGCCACGCATGGCGTGCGCCTGCTGCTGACGGCCCACCACCAGGATGACCAGGCGGAAACGGTGCTGCTGCAATTGCTGCGCGGCTCCGGCACGGCGGGCCTGTCCGGCATGGATGGCGCCAACAGCGCGCCCGAGCTGCTGGGCAACCCGGACCTGGTGATGGCGCGCCCGCTGTTGCCCGTGTCGCGCAGGCAGCTCGAGGCCTATGTGGCGAAACATGCGATCGCGCACATCCACGACGAGTCGAACGACGACCCCCGCTTTGCCCGCAATGCCTTGCGGCACCAGGTGATGCCTGTGCTGGCGCAGGCCTTTCCCGGCTTCCAGGAGCGTTTTGCGCGCAGCGCCCAGCACGCGCAATCGGCGCAGCGCCTGTTGACGGAACTGGCGATCCAGGATTTGGCAGCGTGCCTCGATGGCGATTGCATCGAACTGGCGAAATTGCGCGCGCTGAGCGCGGACCGCTGCTACAACCTGCTGCGCCACTGGTTCGGCACGCGCGGCCTGCGCATGCCGTCGACGGCGTGGCTGGCGGAAATGCTGGCGCAGCTGCTGGAGGCGCGGCCCGATGCGCAATTGCTGGTCACGCATCCTGAATGCCACGTGCGGCGCCACCGCGACCGTCTGTACCTGACGCCGAAGCTCAATGACCTGGCCGGCATGCGCGAGCGTGACGATGCGGGCATTCCCGGCCTGGAAAAAGCCAGCCAGGAGTTTGCATGGAAAGGCGAGGCCAGCCTGGCCTTTCCCGCGTATGGCGGCGTGCTGCATTTCGATGCGGTGGAAGAGGGTGGCCAGGGCATCGATATTGCTTGGCTGCAAGCACAGACCTTGACCATCGATTTCCGCCAGGGCGGCGAGCGCCTGAAACTGGCCTTGAACCGTCCCACGAAGAGCTTGAAATACCATTACCAGGCGTTTGACGTGCCCGCCTGGGAGCGCGAACGCCTGCCCCTTGTCTGTGCGGCGCAACAATTGCTGTACGCGGCTGGTATTGGCCTCGACTGCCATTGCCTGAGCCTGCTGGATCGTCCCCGCGTCGCCTTGCGCTGGCTCTCCTGCTGAGCGTAAGGACAGCCGCCACGGCCACTCCCGGGGTAGCCGCCAAGCGGCTGTTCAAGCCAGCTGGACTGCATGGATTGGTTATTTCCATATGCGCAATCGGTATGAGCTAATGCGCTTTTTAGCTTGTTATTTTGCATTGCGGCATGTAGAGTAAAGCCCTCCTTTTTTATTCTTCTTGAGCGGAAACTTCACTCTTATGGCTTTAATCGTCCACAAATATGGCGGTACGTCGATGGGCTCGACTGACCGTATCAAGAATGTCGCCAAGCGCGTTGCCAAGTGGCACGACGCTGGGCATCAAATCGTGGTGGTGCCATCCGCCATGTCGGGCGAAACCAACCGCCTGATTGGACTGGCCAAGGAAATCATGGATCAACCCGATCCCCGTGAACTTGACATGATCGCCTCGACAGGCGAACAAGTGTCCGTCGGCCTATTGTCGATGGCACTGCTGGCGATCGGCAAACAAGCCGTATCCTATGCTGGCTGGCAAGTCGCGATCAAGACCGATTCCGCCTTTACCAAGGCACGCATCCAGTCGATCGATGACGAAAAAGTCAAACGCGACCTCGATGCGGGCAAGATTGTCATCATTACCGGTTTCCAGGGCGTCGACGAACACGACAACATCGCGACCCTGGGCCGCGGCGGTTCCGACACTTCGGCCGTGGCGATCGCCGCCGCCATGAAGGCGGCCGAATGCCTGATCTTCACGGACGTCGACGGCGTCTACACGACCGACCCGCGCGTGGTCTCCGAGGCGCGCCGCCTGAAGACCATCACCTTTGAAGAAATGCTGGAACTGGCTTCGCTGGGTTCCAAGGTGCTGCAAACGCGTTCGGTGGAATTTGCCGGCAACTACCGCGTTCCCACGCGCGTGCTGTCGTCGCTGACCGACCCGATGTTGCCGCTGGAAATAGAAGCCAATTCAGGCACCCTGATTTCGTTTGAGGAAGATACAAACATGGAACAAGCAGTCATCTCCGGCATCGCCTTCAACCGCGATGAAGCCAAAATCACCGTGCTCGGCGTGCCCGACCGCCCAGGCGTGGCGTACCACATCCTGGGACCGGTGGCGGACGCGAACATCGAAGTCGACATGATCATACAGAATCAGTCGGTCGACGGTAAAACGGACTTCACCTTCACCGTCTCGCGCGGCGAATACGCGCGCGCGCTGGCCGTGCTGGAAGCGAACCGCGAATCGCTGGGCGCGGCCAGCATCACGGGCGACGCGAAAGTGTCGAAACTGTCCGTCGTCGGCGTGGGCATGCGCAGCCATGTGGGCGTCGCATCGCAAATGTTCCGCACCTTGTCGGAAGAGGGCATCAACATCATGATGATCTCCACTTCCGAGATCAAGATCTCCGTGCTGATCGATGAAAAGTACATGGAACTGGCCGTGCGCGCGCTGCATAAAGCGTTCGAGCTGGAAAAAGCCTAAATATCCAAAAATATTGCCCCACGCCCTTGACCAAAGGGGGGGCAATCGATATTATGACGTTCGTCGCTGCAGCGCAGTTAGCTACAGAGACATAGTTGAGTAATCAGCTAGGAGACGTGGCCGAGTGGCCGAAGGCACATCCCTGCTAAGGATGCATACGGCTTATACCTGTATCGTGGGTTCGAATCCCACCGTCTCCGCCAGAATCAAATAAAAAAGCCTCCCCTGCGGGAGGCTTTTTTATTTGTCTGGACGGAACGGTGGGATTCGAAGGGCTGGGCCATGCCGGCCCAGCCCTCTCCGAATCGCCCAACCACCGCGCTCCGCGCGGCACGTTGGCCGCGCAGCGGCCAACGCCGTCCCCTCACCTCAGGCTCTGGCGGCAAGCGCCCCCTCTGCATCAGCCCCCATCAGTACCCTCATTCCTACCCCCGTCCCCCCTCAGCAATAAAAACAACAAGTGACTTAGTGTGAGTATTGACTCTTTGTCATTATGGATAATAGCAATGTTACTAATAAAAAATACGCATGCCCAGCCATGCTTCCATTGCCGAGTCCAATCAAGGAGTTGTCATGTCCAATCGCCTTCCCCGCAGCTGCCTGTCGCTGTGCCTGGCCGCCATGCCGTTCGCCTGCGGCGCCGCCTTCGCCGCGGAAACCACGGTGAATATGAATCTCGACCTGAACCTGAAGTCCGTGCCCAAACTCGAGCTGCGCCTGCTGCAGGAGCCGCCGAAACTGAAGGCGCGCGCCAGGCCCGCCAACCGCGCGGCGAGCAAGCGCGACGAGTACGAGAAAGCGTACGACCTGTACATCCGCTACGCCAACGGCAGCATCTATAACCCGACCACGGCCAAGCATGACAAGGTGCGCCTGCGCTCCTACCAGCAGACGAGCGGCCTGGCGCTCGATGGACGCGACGAGAATGCGGCCACCTTCATGGCGCCCACCGTCGTGATGGCGCCGGGGCAAACCGTGCGCTTCAGGCTGTACAACCAGTTGCCAGCGCTGCCGGCCGAGCAGTGCGCGACGGACGATATCAATGCGCCGCGTCCGCCTGGCTGCTTCAACGACACCAATCTGCACTCGCATGGCCTGTGGGTCTCGCCTTCGGGTAATAGCGACAATGTGCTGATATCGATCAAGCCGGAGGTGGATTTCGAGTACGAATACAATATTCCCATCGACCATCCGGCCGGCACGTTCTGGTATCACCCGCACCAGCATGGCGCGACGGCGATGCAGGTCGCCAGCGGCATGGCCGGCGCGCTGGTGGTCGAAGGCGACCGCTATCCGACCGACAAGGCAAATGGCGACCTCGACGTCGTGCTGAAGCAATTCCAGCCCGACGATGGCAGCGGCAGCGCCGGCGAAGTAATGCTGCTGCAGCAAATTCCCTATGACTGCCCCAGCAACAGCCTGACGCCGCTGAAGCCGTGCGACAAGGAGGCGGTGGGCATGCTCGAGGATTTCAAGCAGGTCAAGGATCCCGATGCCTGGCTGATGTCGGGCCGCTATACCTCCGTCAACGGCAAGGTGCAGCCGGTGATGAAGATGGACACGCAGCGCCTGTACCGCTGGCGCCTGATCGATACGGGCTTCCAGGCTTCCGTGGTGCTGCGCATCCGGCGTGCCAATGATCCGCAAAAGCTGTTGCAGGCGCTCGGCGTGGCCAACCAGGACAAGGACGTGATGGAATTGTGCGATGGCGAGGACGTCACGCAATTCGAAGTGGCCAGCGACGGCCTGACGCACGACAGGATCATCCCCAAGACCCTCAATTACCTGCAGCCGGGATACCGCAGCGACATCCTGTTTTCGCTGCCGAAGGCCGGCGCGTATTGCGTGTATGCGGAAACGAACCTCAATAACATGACGACGATGCATGACGTGAACAACACGCGCCTGATCAGCGTGATCACGGCCAAGACCAGCGCCAAGGCTGCCGCGCGTGCCAAGGCGGGCGAGTCGCCACGCGATTTCCTGCTGGCCGAGTTGCGCAATGCCGTCAAGCGCCTGCCCGTTGCGCAGTTGCCCGACAGCGTCAAGGGCACCATCCTTGGCGATCTGGAGAATGGTCTCAAGCTTGCCAAGTTCGTCCCGCATGCGGGTTTCAGCGCAGAAGCAAAGGACGCGATGCGCGGCAAGAAGAAGGAGTACGCGACCTTCAATATTGCCAAGTTGGATGGCAAGACCCGCTTCATGGTGGAAGGCAAGCCGGAAGACTCGCCGGTACCCGAGCTGAAGTATGTCTATGATCCGCACCGCGTCGACCACACGCTGGTGCTGGGCACCGAGCAGATCTGGGAGCTGGCGTCGAAGAATGGCAGCCACCCCTTCCATATCCACGTCAACCCCTTCCAGATCATCGGAATCACCCGCACCGACGGCGGCGCGGTCGATGCGCAATACAAGGATCTGCTCGGCACGTGGAAAGACACCTTGCTGGTGATCCCCAACCACAAGATCGAGATCGCCACGCGTTACCAGCGCTACATCGGCGAGTACGTGCTGCATTGCCACATCCTCGAGCATGAAGACCAGGGCATGATGCAGAACGTCAAGGTGGTACTGCCGGATGGCAAGGGTGGCGGCGAGATGGGCGGACATGGGCACGGACACTGACCGTTCCTGGCGGGAGCGCGCCCGGCGCGCTTCCGCCCCTCCCAACCTGCTTCTGGAGCAACTGCCCATGTTACGCATGAAAACTTCACTCCTTCCCATCCTGGCCGGCCTGCTGTGCGCGGGCGTCTGCACCGGGGCGCAAGCGCAGGCAGCCGTATCTTGCCGCCCGGAACTGCTGGCCCAGGCGGAGCCGGGTGGCGCGCGCGTCGTGCGCTACCGCAAGAATATCGATGAACTGACCCCGGCCGAGCTTGACGCCTTCAAGCATGCGGTGAGCGAAATGAAACGCAAGAGCCAGGAAAACGTGTACGACCGGCGCGGCTTCCTGTGGCAGGCATGGGTGCATAACTGCACTTCCGTCGACGTCTTCAATGACCGCCAGGCGGCCTTGCCAGGCGACAGGCTGAAGCAGTTGCTGGGCGATCCCACGCGCAACAGCTGCGACATTGCCTATTTTCTCGACAAGGTGGCGACCGAGGACAATGCCCACGAGGAATTCCCCGGCGAGTGCGAACACCAGAAAAACACCTTCCTGCAATGGCACCGGGCGCAACTGTATTTCTATGAGCAAGCCTTGCAGGCAGCCGACCCGAACGGCGAGCGGGGACCCAGCACGCGCAATGTCGCGCTGCCGTACTGGAACTTCACCCGCAAGCCTTCCGGCGTGCGCTACCCGAAAGCCTTCGAGGACGTCGATTCGCCGCTGTACGACGCCACGCGCAAGAAGGAGGGGCTCGACAGCTCGCTGGCCACGGCTTCGCCCAACTTGCTGGCCTACCAGATCTACTACATGGATTGGGCCGATTTCGGCGGCGACGAATACGGCAGCCTGGGCGGCGGCAACCTGGAAACAAAAATCCATAATCACATGCACGCCACCTATATGGGCGGCAACATGGGCGACAACGTCACGGCCGGCCTCGATCCGCTGTTTTATGCCTTCCATAACTTCCTCGACTACAGTTTCGAGAAGTGGCTCGACGAGCATGGCGATGCCGGCATACGCGGCAGCGGGCGCACGGCGTTCATGCGCAGCGAGCAGGACGCCAGCCTGTCCCGGCCCGTCGGCTGGAGCGCAGGCAGCGGCGATGCCCAGCGCGGTGATTCGGGCGACTACACGGCCAACATGGGCCAGGCGGACCTGTACTTCGACACGATCCGGCAGGGCTATGGCTTCCAGCCGCGCTATGGCGGCGAGTTTGCCCGCAAGAAGGATATCCAGGCCCTGATCGACCGGCACCAGCAGGCGGGGTTTGTATTCGGCGACAACCAGAAAAGCCTGTTCGCCGCCTTGCTCAGCGACGATGCGGCCGATGGCGCGGTTGCCAGGCCAGACCTGACCGTCACGGGGGCCTACAAGATCCCGGCGCGGCGGGTCGCCAGCGACAAGCGGGCCAACATGGTGCTGGACCGCGCCCATGCGGACGAAGACTACAGTTTTCAGGCCGATATCTACCTGTATCCGGCCAACGTGGCCGCGCGCATCGGCGACAAGTCGTTCCGCGACCGCTACCTGGTGACCAGCACCAGCCACTGGGCCTTGTCCGGCCATCAACAGCATGACAAGTATGTCATCGAAACGGATATCACCGGCATCGTCGACAGCCTGGTTCCCAAAAAGCGCAGGCAGGCCTGGCGCATCACGGCGGCCATCACCACGAATGACAAGGGCCGCGGCCTGATACGGCAAGGCGATTTTTCCACGCCCGTGATCCAGCTTGTCGACCGGCGCAAACCTGCCGAACCCACGTATGAGGAGAGCAAGCCATGAGCGAACTAACCAGCTTCAAGCGCGATGTGCAGGGCCTGTTTTCCCGCTATGTGGCCGACATGAACAAGGTCAAGCTGTCGAATCCCGATTCGACGGGCGTGCAGCGGCTGTATCTGAACGACTATGCAAGCGTGAAGGCGTTTGCGTGGCAGATTCAGGTGGCCATCCACGGTTACGACTATGACAGCCGCAAGGAAAAATGGCTGGTGGAGGCCGGGCACCGCTTGCGCGCGCCGGGAGGGCGGGAAGGCGAGTATGTCAAGTCCGCGCCGCACCCGATGCCGCCCGACGGCCCGATGCCGCAGGAAGGCATCGATATCTTCGACCAGTGGGTCAGGGACGGCATGCAGCCGTGATGCGTTGGCCAACCGGCACAGACACCCTTGATGATCAGGAGTTCAGCATGGCATACACAGGTTTGAGAATTCACCCGGCCATCGGCATCGCCCGCGTCGGCAACAGCGAAGAATACTATCTGGGCCCGGAAAGCCCGGCCGGCATGCCGCTCGATGGCCTGGATGGCACGGGCGGCTTGCCGATCCGGCCCGGCACGGAAGACACGGCAATCGCCAGCACCGAATTGCGCGACGCGAGCGGAAAGCTCAAGCGTCAGGCGGCCCGCTTCCGCATTTACCAGTATGCGTTCGACGCGGAGGACGGCGCGGAATCCTATCCGCTGGGCCGGCGGGGCGCGGCGGCCGAAGTGGCCATCGGCAGCATGGTCGACGGCAAGATCGTCAAGGACATCGTCTGGACCGTGCACCTGGCCAACAAGAAAGCCAATAGCTGGGAGGGCGGGGACGGCGTGGCGCCGTTTGAAAACCAGCGCGCGCCAGCCCTGCGCAATCCGCACTTTGGCGAGCCGGGCTCGCCGCATTTCGGCACGCCGGCCGACCCGCTGCGGCTGAAGCTGCTGGTCATCGACCCCGGACCGCGCAGCGTGCAAGCCACGCGCCAGTCGGTGCAGCAATTCGACGCCGCCACGCCGCCGTCGTGCGCGGAGGCGGCCAGCGGCGCCGTGCGCAGCCTGCCCGACTACCCCGTGTCGTTCCCGCGCGGTGGCCAGCCTGGCGCGCCGGCGCAGGGCCCTGGCGCCATTATCGCGTCGCTGGGCGCCATCACGACGGAAAAGAATGGCAGATTGCTGGTGCTGGGCGGCTATGGCAAGGCATGCGGCTTCGACGCGCAAGGCAATTACTCGGCCGCCGCCGTCCTGCACGACAATGTCAACAACGACAACTGGTTCGATGACGTGGCCGATGGTCCCGTCACGGCCATGCTGCTCTTCGCCGACGGCACGGCGCGCAGCGTCGAGGGCAGCGCCTGGGTGATATCGAGCGACCCGTCGTATGCGCCGCAAACGGCGAACGTCGTGTCGCTGTGGGACGACCTGTATTGCACCTGGCTGGAAAAAATGGCGCTGCGGCCCGCCGTGTATGCGGATGGCAGCTACCAGACGAGCTACCGGAGCAACTTCAGCACCGATGTCCAGCCCATCCTGCGCGCGGCCTCGCTGCAGCGCTGGACGACCAGCTTGCCGCCCAGGGCGATCAAGGAGCACGACTTGCTGGGCAAGATGACGGCGGCAGGCCTGACCTACCCGATCATGAATTTCATCCGCCATCCCGACCAGACGGGCGCGCCGTCGCTGAAGCCGCAAATGCCGCTGTCGCTGGGCGATGCGGGCAGCAGCCTGCTGACCCTGACCCGTGCCCAGTATTTTTTCATGGATCAATGGGCGCATGGCCAGTACGTGGCCGACAGCGGCGATTTCCTGCTGGGCGCGGGCGAAGCGCTCGATCGTACCGTCCTGTTCAACTGCCTGGGCGGCCGCTACAGCCCCGGCATCGAGATGGGTTTTATCGTGCGCGACCCCGGCCTGTACCGGCAGGCGTGGCGGCGCCATGATGGCGGCGGCCCGTTCCGCATCAATGCACAGCATCTTGATTACCCGGCCGCCGTCAGGGACCGGCCTTTCCTCGGCGCCGGCTATATGCCGCTGCGCGGCGGCGAGGTGCAGCCCGGCGACGTGTCGAAGTTCATGGCCTTGCCGTGGCATACCGATTACAACTCGTGCGCCACGCATCTGCCGGATCCGAATCCCGGCGGCACGGTGCGCAATAACCAGCAGGCGATCGATGCGGCCACGGCGATCAAGGGCAATGGCTACAATACCTTGCTGTACTCCTCCTGGCCGGCGCAGCGGCCCGTGGCCGTGTACACGTACGACGACGTCGTCGCCAACGGCGGCGAATTGGCGACGCCGCGCTATTCCGTGCGCGGCAAGGGTACGCGGGCCGATGGGGTGCCGTCGACCACCCCGGAGAATGCGGAAATCGACCGGCCCGCCATGCATGTGGGCCGTTACCAGGACCGCGCGCAGTTCCTGCTGAACTGGCACCGCATCGGCGTGGTCGTGCAAAGCACGGCGATTGCGCGCAAGGCGGGCGAGAAGGCCATCTGCAAGGATTACTACCTGGAAGTCGAGAGCCTGTTCGACAGCGATGAAAGCAACCTGGTCGAGTATTGGCGCAACACGGCCATCGACAAGGTGTACCGGCCGAAGCCGCAGCCGAAACCGAAGCCCTGATGGCGGCGTTTGCAGACACTCCCGGCGCGGCGCGGCCATTGCGGCAGCGCTACCGGGTCGCCATCATTGGCGGCGGCCCGGCCGGCTGCGCCTGCGCGCTGGCGCTGGCGCAGCATGGCGTGCACGACGTGCTCGTGATCGAGGCGGGCGACTACGCTCAATTTCGCATCGGCGAGAGCATTCCGCCCGAGGCCAACCGCCTGTTTCAGGCGCTGGGCATTGCGCAGGAATTTTTCGCCGAAGCGCATGCGCCTTGCCATGGCAGCTGTTCCTGGTGGGGCAGCGCCAAGCGCGGCTACAACGACGCGCTGCTGCATCCGCTGGGCCACGGCTGGCACCTGGAGCGGTCCCGCTTCAATGGCTTCCTGGCGCGCCAGGCGCGCCTGCGCGGGGCGGAAGTGCTGCTGCGCGCCAGCCTGGCCGCGTCGGCCCCGGCGCAAGGCGGCGGCTTTGCCCTGGAATTGATGCTGGGCGATCCGGCGCACCCGCACCCGGCCAGCATCCATGCCGACCTGGTGGTCGACGCCAGCGGCACGCGCGCCGTCTTCGCGCGCCAGCGCGGCAGCCGCAAGGTGGAAACGCTGCCGCTGGTCTGCCTGGCCATGCGCTTCACGGCGCCCGATGGTCCCCGTTCCGGCCTGACGCACCTGGAAGCCGTCGAACATGGCTGGTGGTATGGCGCCCACCTGCCCGACGCCACCTTGCTGCTGGCGTTCTACAGCGATGCGGCCACCGTCAAGGCGCGGCGCCTGCAGCTTGCCGGACACTGGCTGGCATGGCTGGCGGCCGCGTCCAATACGGCCGCGCTGGCCCGCGGCGCGGTGCCGCTGGCAGGCGGCGTGCAGAGTTTTCCCGCGCCGTCCTACTGCCTCGACCAATTGCATGGCGACGGCTGGCTGGCCATCGGCGACGCCGCTTCGGCTTACGATCCCGTCACCTCGCAAGGCATCGTCAAGGCGCTGGCCAACGGCATGGCGGCCGCTGGCGCCATCGCCGGCCACGCCACCCTGGGCGCGGTGGCGCACACGGTAGCGCAGCGCCATGCGCAGTACCTGGCGCAGCGCCAGCAGTATTACGGCTGGGAGCAACGCTGGCCCGCTGCGCCGTTCTGGCGCCGCTTGCATGCCGGCGCGCAACTGCCGGCCTGAACAGCCGTCATGGCGCGCGGGCCGCTGCAGCGGCTTGCTGGTCGCACGCCGCCAGGGTGCCGCTGCATGCGGAAAACGTTTCCAGATAGGTGATGGTTTTTTCGTACTCGTCAATCAGGTAGCGCAGTTGATATGCCCCGTCGGCAGATTCCCCGGCGGTCTCGTCCTGCAGCCTGTACATATCTTTCAAAAAGCGTTTTTGCCGCGCCAGTTCCCCAGTCAGGCGCGCCTTGCGCTCGGCGGCACGCGACAGCGCGGGCAGGGCGAAGTAGAGTCCTGCAACCACGGTGACGGCGGCAATGGCGGCGACGGCTTTCATGCGCAGGGGCCGATCCCTTGTATCCGGCAGAATGCCGCCAGGTCGGCCGGATAGAAGGGCGCGTCGCGATAGCTGCTGTCGTCGATGCCGAGCACGCTGGTGATGGCGGCCGCTTCCCACGACTAGTAGCCCCAGAACGACGTATCGCGCCGGTGGCTGTCGTAATAGGGCTCGCGGCGGCTGGCGTCATACCATTGCCGCAGGTAATCCTGCATCAGCGCGGGACGCGCATCTTTTTCTGCCGCGAATATCTTGAGTGTGTTGATGTAGGGCAGGTGGCGCGTGCATGCGGGCCAGTCGCTATCCCTGCCGGCGACGAAGCAGGCCAGCAGCCGTTCCAGCAAGCCATCCTTTTCATGGTTGTTGAAATCGATGACCGGCGCCAGCTTGGGCAGCAAACTGCCCCAGCCGAGCAGAATGCCAAGGCAGACCATGCGGTTGACTTGTTCATACGCGTCGCCGGGCAGGGCGAAGTGGGGAAATCCCTGTTCGGCTTCACTGGCCTGAGCGTCAAATATCATGTCATACCGGGCAAACGCCAGCCAGTAGCCGTGTATCGTGGGATATGACGCGCGCAACTCGTCGAGCGGGTGGCCGGCGCTGTAGGCGAGGGCGAGCTGGTCGATCCCATCCCAGGCCCGCTGGCGCGTAGCCGTCATGAAGTTTTCTGGTGGAATATTTCGCAGCACTTCTTCCGGCTGTTGCAAGCCGGCTTCCACCATGTCGTAGCCCTCGTCCTGGCTTTCCTTGCTTTCAAGATAGATGGCATATGACAGCCGCGGTTCCCTGCGCCTGGCCAGAAAATCCTGTTCGTCCAGCGTTTGCATTCTTGTTCCTTGTTCCAGGCCGGGCATGCGCATCTGGAGCGCATCCGGATACAAATGGTATGGTGACGGTACGGTAGCTCAATGATTTGTTTGCAAGATTGCACCTTAGAAAGAGTGATCGAACAAGCGTGATTCAATTGAATCGTGTGCCAGAAAGAAATATACAAAATAGCTACTATGAGCGACAAGATGGCGCGCCCTGGGTATTTGTCGGCTGCCATCGTCTTCCACATGAACCGGAGCAAGCATGAGTATGATGAAATGCGCGATGCAATGCGCGGCCGCCGCGGCCCTGTGTGCCACCCTGTCGCCCGCCATGGCGGCATCCGCGCCGGCCGCACTCCCGTTTCTTGACGTGCTTGTCTATCAGTACGCCAATTGCGTCAAACCTTCCTACCATCAGGCTGACCTGCTGGTGCAGGACGGGACGGGGCGCTACCAGATCGACGTCAAGGGCGAGGCGTACACGGTCGAACTGCAGCAACGCATGGGTTTTTCGCTGCAGGCGGGCATTGACGGTCCCGTGGCGGCCGTCGTCAAGCTGGACCGGCCTCCAACGGGGCAGTTCGAGGAGCAGGCGCGCTGGCGCGAGCGCTGGCTGCGCGATGTGGCCGAGCGCAGCGGCGTGGCGCTGGACGAGCGGACGCTTGCGGGCGGCGCGCGCCTGCTGACCGTCAACAAGGGCGAGATCAAGGGTCATTATGTAGGGCAGTCCCTGCTGATCGATCCGGCACGCTTGTTGTTCATCGATATGGCGTGGCCGAACACGCTGGGAATCTATCGTGGCCCTGACGGCCTGCGGCAGGTGCGGCAGGTGCAGGACGACGTATGGCAGCGCCTGCTGTCTTGTCCACCAGCTGCGTGACGCTGGCGGCCACCCGATACCCCTACTGCGCGCACGCGCATAGACAAATAATAATGATTCTCATTTATAATGCGGCTCAATGGGGTGGCGATGGGCCGGCGCCATGGCGCCATGCATGGTGAGGGAGGGCATGATGGGCAGTATGTACGGCAATGAGGATTTGATCGCGCATGAGCATCGCGTGCTGATGGGCGAGTATGGGCGGGCACAGGCCCGCTGCAGTGCGCAGCTGGCCGCGCAGGCAGCACGCATCGCGCAGCTGGAATCGGAATTGATGCGCGCGCGGGCGCAGGTGGTGATCCGCGATACGAAGCTGGCGCTGGCGCGCGACGAACTGGCGGACCTGGCGGCCGCGGCACCGGGCCTGCCCACGCGGGCACGGCTGGCGCGCAAGGTCGAGTGGCTCAGCGAGCGGGTGCAGGACCTGATGCGCGAGTTGCTGCGCCTGCAGTGGCTGCCCGCGCCTGCCTTGCAGGCCGACGTGCGCGAAAAAGCCGTGCTGTATGTGGGGAGCTATCTGGAGCAGAATGCGGGCCTGCAGGCCGCCGGCGCCAATGTGGCGCAGCAGGCCATCGAGCAGGCCGGCGGGCGCTTCCTGCATCACGCGGGCGGCGACGATGGCGCCGACGATGCGGCGGCGCTGGAAGCGGGCCTGGTGGCGGCCGACCTGGTGATTTGCCAGACGGGCTGCGTCAGCCACGACGCCTACTGGCGCGTGCATGACCACTGCAAGCGCACGGGCAAGCAGTGCGTGCTGGTCGACCAGCCGCAAGCCATGCATTTCGTGCGCAAGGAAGCGCTGGCCGCTTCTTAACGCCCGCTTAATCCGCATGGGCCACAATGGCCGTCCCTCGACGTTCCTGAAAGCGCCCATGCTGTCCCTGCAAATCGGCCCCCTGGCCCTGCCCACGGGCCTCGTCCTGCTGTTCGCCTCCGTGTGCATCGCCTACGGCGCGGCGGGCTGGCTGCGGCGCTATCGCCAGCTGCCGGATGCCGGCCCCCTCGTTTCCGACATGCTGATTGCCGGCCTGCTGGCGGCGCGGCTGGCATTCGTCTTGCGCTGGCATGAGCAGTATTTCAGCTCCCCCTCGGCGGCGCCCTGGTCCATCATCAATATCCGCGATGGCGGTTTCATGGCGCCGGCCGGCATCGCGGCTGCCCTGGCCATCGCTGCGTGGCGCTGCCGGCGTCCCGCCATGGCGACCATGCGCCGTCCGCTGGCCATCAGCGTCGCGTCCGGCGCGCTGGCCTGGGGCGTGCTGAGTGCAGGGCTCTCGCTGGCCTACGACAAGCCGGCGGCCTTGCCTGCCGTGGCGCTGCGGGCTATCGGTGGCGCGCCGGTGACCCTGGCGGCGCTGGCCGGCGGCAAGCCCATGGTGGTCAATCTGTGGGCCAGCTGGTGTCCGCCATGCCGGCGCGAGATGCCCGTGCTGGCTGCCGCGCAGCAGGCGCGCGCCGATATCGTCTTCGTGTATGCGAACCAGCGCGAGGATGCGGCGGCGGCCAGCGCTTTCCTGGACAGGAGCGGTGTAACCCTGCGCAATGTGGTGCTCGACAGCGAGGCGGCGCTGGGCAAGGCGGCCGGCTCCTCGGCCCTGCCCACCACCCTGTTTTATGATGCGCAGGGGCGACTGGTCGATACGCACCTGGGCGAATTATCCGATGCCTCGCTGGCCAGCAAGCTGCAGAAGATCGCCCCCGCGCCCTGACGCGGAGACGCCTTGTTGACGGAGCCGCCATCGTTCGCGCGATGCGCGGCTTTTTTGCGCCTGGCCGTGGCCGTAGCGGTTTCTGATAGTATACCCCCCTATAGTATTTATTGAGGTGAAATCATGGGACACACGGCGCACAACAAGACCAAGTTGCTTAATCGCGTCAAGCGCATCCGCGGCCAGGTGGAGGGCCTGGAGCGGGGCCTGGAAGAGGGGCGCGACTGCGGCGAAGTGCTGCAGCTGATCGCCGCCGTGCGCGGCGCCGTGAACGGCCTGATGGCCGAAGTGATCGAAGAGCACTTGCGCGAGCATGTGGCCAGTCCCGATATCTCCGGCGACGAACGGGCCAGGGGCGCCGACGACATCGCGGGCATCCTGCGCACCTACCTCAAATAAGGAAAATGCCATGAAAGCGCAATCCCTCGGCGAAGACCTCTCCGCCTGGCAGCACGAACACGTTTTTGACAGCAGCAATGGCAGGGCCGAACGCCGTGCGCGCATCGTCATGTGGATCACCCTGGCCACCATGGCGCTGGAAATCCTCGCCGGCTGGTGGTACAACTCCATGGCCTTGCTGGCCGATGGCTGGCATATGAGTTCGCACGCGCTGGCCATCGGCCTGGCCGCGTTTGCGTATGCGGCCGCGCGCCGCTATGCGCGCGACCCGCGCTTTGCCTTCGGCACGTGGAAGATCGAGGTGCTGGCCGGTTACACCAGCGCCATCCTGCTGCTGGGCGTGGCCGTGCTGATGGTGGCCGCTTCCGTCGAACGCCTGTTCTCGCCGCAGCCCATCCACTATCCGCAGGCGATGGCCGTGGCGGCCTTCGGCCTGGTGGTCAACCTCGTGTGCGCGCTGATCCTCGGCGGGCACCATGACCATGACCATCACCATGGTCACGGCCACGACGAGCATGACCATCACGGCCACCACCATGGCGAAGACCTGAACATGAAGGCCGCCTACATCCACGTGCTGGCCGATGCCGCCACGTCCGTGCTGGCCATCCTTGCGCTGGGCGGCGCGTGGGCTTACGGCTGGCGCTGGCTCGATCCCGTGATGGGCATCGCGGGCGCCGTGCTGGTGGCGCTGTGGGCGAAAAAACTGATGCAGGAGACGGGCAAGGTCTTGCTTGACCGCGAAATGGACCATCCGGTGGTGGATGAAATCCGCGAGGCGGTGGAAGTGGAAAGCGCCGGCGACACGCCACGCATCGTCGACCTGCACGTGTGGCGGGTCGGAAAGCAGCTGTATTCGTGCGCCTTGTCCGTCGTCAGCCGCGATCCCGCGCTGACAGGCGCCGAGCTGCGCGCGCGCATCGGCATCCACGAGGAAATTGTCCACAGCACCATCGAGATTATTCGCCGTCCTTGACAATGATGGCGAAAAAAGCGCGCTGATGCGGGGCGTAGGCACTATACTGTCGGCTTTTACAGCACGCGCTGTTCACCAGACAGAGAATAAAATGAGCACATTACCACCATGCCCGCAATGCAAGTCCGAATTCACGTACGAAGATGGCAGCCAGTTGATCTGCCCTGAATGCGCGCATGAATGGTCGGCCACGGCTGGCGAAGCGGCGGAAGAGGGCGCTCGCGTGTACCGCGATGCGGCCGGCAATATCCTGCAGGACGGCGACACGGTCAGCGTCATCAAGGACTTGAAACTGAAGGGCGGCGGCGGTGTCGTCAAGATGGGCACCAAGGTCAAGAACATTCGCCTGGTCGACAGCGACCACGATATCGACTGCAAGATCGACGGCTTCGGTTCCATGAGCCTGAAAACCGAGTTCGTGAAAAAAGTCTAAGCTCCTCCTTGCCATCCGCGGCGCGCCTCGCATTCCTGCCGGCGCGCCGTTTTTTATTTCAGACGCCATGCAAATCGACCATCTCCGCCAGCGCCTGCGCGCCCTGGGTGCCAAGCCCCTGCATGAACAGCGCGTGCTGCGCGACTGGATACAGGGCCAGCCGCACGACCAGGGCCGGCGCCGCGCCGAGGATTTTTTGCCGCTGCCCGTGCGCGAGGCCTTGCCTGCGCTCGATCTCGAGCTGCAGGGCATGCTGAAATTGCTCAGCACCCACCCGGGCGCTGACGGTTCGGCGCGCCTGCTGGTGGGACTGCACGATGGCCAGACGGTGGAAAGCGTGCTGCTGCCGCGCGATGGCTTGTGCGTGTCCAGCCAGGTCGGTTGCGCCGTCGGCTGCCAGTTCTGCATGACGGGCCGCGATGGCTTGATCCGGCAAGTGAGCAGCGGAGAAATTGTCGCGCAGGTGGTGCTGGCGCGCACCCTGCGCCCCGTGAAAAAAGTCGTCTTCATGGGCATGGGCGAGCCGGCGCATAACCTGAACAATGTAATGGAAGCGATCGAGCTGCTGGGCACCGAGGGCAATATCGGCCACAAGAACCTCGTGTTTTCCACCGTGGGCGACCCGCGCGCCTTCGAGCGCCTGCCGCAAGGGCGCGTCAAGCCGGCGCTGGCCCTGTCGCTGCACACCACCAAGCCGGAGCTGCGCGAACAGTTGCTGCCGCGCGCGCCCAGGCTGTCGCCGCAGGAACTGGTGGACTTCGGCGAGTCGTATGCGCGCCTGACCGGCTACCCGGTGCAGTACCAGTGGACACTGATGGAAGGGGTCAACGATGGCGAGGACGAGATGGATGGCATCGTCGCGCTCTTGCAGGGCAAGTACGCCGTGCTGAACATGATCCCGTATAACACCATCGACGACTTGCCGTTCCAGCGCCCCAGCTGGGAAAGGGCGCGCGCCATTGCCGCCACCCTGCACGCGCGCGGCGTGCTGACCAAATTGCGCGATTCGGCCGGGCAGGACGTGGAGGGCGGCTGCGGACAGTTAAGGGCGCGTGAAGCGAAGGGCAAGGTCATTCCCATCCGCGCCAGCGTGACGGCATAGGTCGGATTAGCGGAGCGTAATCCGACATTCGCACTCGGCTCACACCCCACCCAGCAAATCGTTTTCATTCAAGATCGCAAACGCGATCTCGGGATGTGCGGCCAGGCAGCGGCGCACGGCGGCCGGAATGGCGGCGCGCGTCTTGCGGCACAGGCCGGGCTGCTCCAGCAGGCGGATCTGGAAGCCGCGCACGGTGCGCACTTCGCCGCTGCCCGGTGCAATCTGCAATTCCACGCCCAGGTTGCTTTTCAGCAGCAGTTGCAGCTTCTGCAACTGTGCATGGGTGGCGATGCCCTCGATGTGCGCCAGCAGGCGCTTTTCTTCCGTCAGGTTCAGGCGCAGGATGGCAAGGTCCGCCTGCGCATCGTCGAGCAGGCGCTCGCGTTCGCAATCGCACAACTGCGGCGGGCACTCCTTGCGGACTTCAAAGTCGACGATACGCATGCTGGTGTTCCAGTGACGTTCCAATGGCGATTCCGGATAAAGCAAGTATCGTCCGCCGCCTGGCGCATGTCAATCAGCGCGGGCTGACGATCAGGCGCCAGCGTATCGGCCCCTGCCCGCTGCTGCGCTGGTGGTGGTGTTGCGGCGGCATGGCGTGGCCTTCCGTCGAGACGAGGTGGGCGCGCCCCATTCCGGCACACAATCGTGCGCGGCCTTGACCGCGTGCCTTGGCGTGCGCGCCGCCCTGTGTTGTAATGTTGATCATCCGGACTGAACACGCAAGGCCATGAGAACCCGCATCAAGATCTGCTGCATCGCTTCCATCGACGAAGCGCAACTGGCCATTGCCGCCGGCGCCGACGCGCTGGGCCTGGTGGCGGCCATGCCATCCGGCCCCGGCCCGATTCCCGACGCGCGCATCGCGCAGATCGCCGCCTGGACGCCGCCGCCCGTGGCCACGTTCCTGCTGACTTCCGAGACGACGGCACAAGCCATCGCCGAACACGTGCGCGCCACGCAGCCGTCCACCGTGCAGATCGTCAGCCATATCGACCCCGGCGAAGTGGCGCAGCTGGCGCGCTTGCTGCCGCACGTGCGGCGCGTGCAGGTGATCCACGTGGAAGGGCCACAGGCGCTGGCGCTGATACCCGCCTATGCGCCCCATGTGCATGCTTTTTTGCTCGATTCGGGCCGCCCCGGCGCGCAGGTCCCGGAACTGGGCGGCACGGGCCGCACGCATGACTGGTCCGTCAGCGCGCGCTTCGTGCGCGCCAGTCCCCGTCCCGTTTTCCTGGCAGGCGGGCTGGACGACACCAACGTAGCCGATGCGCTGCGCCAGGTGCGCCCCTACGGCATCGACCTGTGCTCGCGCGTGCGCACGGATGGCAAGCTCGATGTCATGAAACTGGCCTTGCTGATGGCGGCCGTGCGCGACGTGGATGCGGCGCTGTATGCGGAGGGTTAATCCGCCGCTGCCAGCGCATTCATCTCGCGCACGAACGCCTCCGTAAACGCGGCCACCATGCCGCTCGCCGCGCGCGGCGAGATCAGGCCGACGACGGAATGCGACTCTTCGTCCGGCAGCGCAATAAAACGCACGCCGGGCGGCGCCACCAGGCGCATGCTGTCAGGGACGATGGCGATGCCCATATTGGCTTCGATCAGGTTCAACTGCGATGTCTTGCGCGACAGGGCGCGCGCCGCCTTGGGGAAAAAGCCCTGCGCCAGGCACAGGCCCGCCACCAGGTAGCTCAGGCCTCCGCGGTCCTTGTGCGGGATCGAGACGAAGGCTTCGTCGCGCAATGCCGCGATGGTCGTGCGCTCCAGCGCGGCCAGGGGCGACGTCGCTGACACGGCCACCACCAGCTTTTCTGTAAACAGCTCGCGCACGACGATGTTGGCATGCTTGCGCAGGGTGGGCAGG
This sequence comes from Janthinobacterium lividum, assembly GCF_034424625.1. Lineage (NCBI taxonomy): Bacteria > Pseudomonadati > Pseudomonadota > Betaproteobacteria > Burkholderiales > Oxalobacteraceae > Janthinobacterium > Janthinobacterium lividum. The sequence continues at coordinate 2,488,440 of NZ_CP139976.1, forward strand.
CGCACCAGGCCCAGGTCGGCGCGGCCTTCCTCGATGTCGGCGGCCTGGTTTTCCGACGACCCTTTTGATACATCGAGCGAAACGCCGGGGAACTGCGCCAGCAGGCGGTTCAGCACCGCGCCGATGGCGGGCGTGAGGGTGACGGAGCTCGAATGCAGCAGGCGGATGATGCCTTGCGCCCCTTGTCCCACGTGGCGCGTCTGGCGCACGGTTTCGTCGATGTCTTCGAGGATGCGCTTGGCCCGCTCATAAAAGACCTGTCCCGCGGGCGTCAGTTCGATATGGCGCGCGTCGCGCGTGAGCAGCAGAGCCTGTACTTCACCTTCCAGCTCCTTGATTTGCCGGCTCAGGGCCGACTGCGCGATATATAATTTTTCCGCCGCGCGCGAGTAGCTGCCCGCATCGACGACTTCGACAAAATAGCGGAACTGTCTGATGGAAATCAATCGTATACCTTTTCGAGATCGGAGACTGCCTGATTTGATATTAGCCTGGCCCCGGTGTTCGCGTTACAGTGGGCTGGTCTGCTGTCACTGCAAAGGAAAGACCATGCTGGAATTGATCGGGGTGCTGGGATTGCTCGTCAGTATTATCGTAAAACTGATTTTCGTCCAGATCGGCGGAGCTGGCAAAGGGAAGGAAGACTAATATGCCAGGGTCGCCACATGCGGCGCCGGCAACGCAAAGTCGTGCAAGCGGCAAGCCGGTGCTACCCCGTTCCACTCCGTCAGTGGCAAGCCCGCACGCTTGAGCGCCGCCTCGCGCGTCGTCCACGCCTGCGCCAGGGTCAACGGGCGCTGATCGGCGGAGCAGGCGCTCAGTTCAGCAGCCACCTGCGGCCCCAGATAGTCGCGCGCCAGCTCAAACCAGTCGGGAATCTCCTGCACCCGCATCACGTCGATGCCGACAGGGCCATGCAGGCCGATGGCGGCCAGCGAGATTCCCTCGTCATGGCTGAACGACAGGCTGGCCGTGCTTCCAGCCAGCAGCAAGCGGGGAGGGGTGCCCGGCGTTGATGCCACCGAAATCGCCCCGATACTGACATCCAGCCAGCGGGCCGCCGCCTCGCGCACGGCGGCGCGGATGCGCCACCGGGCTCCGGCGCGCGGCAGCACGGCGGCGATGCCGATCACCAGCACGCCGTCTCTTGAGAAGAGCACCTTATCATCCATCAGCTGCGCAGCGGCGCCGCCGGGCAACCGGCCCAGTTGCTGCCGGCGGGGATGTGTTCCCCCTTCATCACCAGGGTCAAGGGGCCCAGGCGCGCGTTGTCGCCGACCTTGGCGCTGTACAGCACGGAGCTGCGCGGGCCCATGTAGACGCGCTGGCCGATCTCCACATGGTCGATCTTCATCACGCGGTCTTCGAACAAATGCGTTTGCGGGCAGGTCAGCGCGTTCAATTCGCTGTAATCGCCGATGTGCACGCAGTCGAATTCCGTGATGTCGGTCGTATCCATGTAGACGCCGCGGCCGATCTTGCAGCCGAACAGGCGGAAGGCCAGCGGCAGCCACGGCGTGCCGCGCAGGTAGCGCATGAAGTTGGGTACGGCGATGCCTTCGTACAGGTTGGTCACGCCTTCCGAAATCCACACGAATGGCGTCCACATGGGCGCCGCGTGCTTGCGGTAGCGTCCCAGCAGCAGCCACTTGAACAGCACGACCACCAGAAAATTGCCGATGCCGTAGGCCAGGCCGGCAATCGCCAGGTCGCTCACCACTTCGCCCCAGCGTCCCGCGCCCGCGATCGGCATCACGTCCAGCACCAGGGTGTAGCCGACGGCGATCACCACCGCGTGCGGCGCGACGATGCGGAACGCTTCGATCAGGCTGCGGCCCAGGCGGCGCAGCAAGGACGGCTTGAAGGTCAGGTGCTCGGCAAAGCCGCTGACCTGCTCGCGCGCGGGCAAATGCATGGGCGGGGAGCCCAGCCACGTGTCGCCGCTGTGCATCTGCTCATTGCGCGGCGCATGCGTGTGCACGCCGATCAGCACGTGTTCGGGCAGCGTGGTGCCGTCCGGGATGTAGCTGCCATTGCCGACAAAGCTGCGGTGCGAGATGACGGTGGGGCGCATGGTCATCCAGCCGCCGTCGATCTGCTCGTCGCCCAGCATGACTGCGTCGGCGATGAAGGTGTCGTCGCCCAGGGTCAGCATGTCGGGCACCACGCCCAGCGCCGTGGAAATCTCGGCGCCCTTGCCCACCTTGGCGCCCAGCAGGCGGTACCAGTATGGCGCGTACACGGTGGCGTAGATGCCGTGCAGGACGTTCAGGCTCGATTCCTGGATATGGCTGACCAGCCACTTGGCGCAATAGATATTGCTGTGCACGGGCGAGCTGCCCGGCTTCAAGCGGGGCAGCGCACCCCAGCGGATGGCGGCCGACAGCAGGGCCGTGAGCACGATCAGCACGGCGCTGGCGGGGAAGGCCAGCAGGAAGTAGCGGGCCAGCTGGGTCGTCACGTCGCGGCCCTGCAACCACGGCATCATTTCGCGCTCGTCGAACCAGTCGATCAGCACGAAGCTGGGGAAGACGGGCATGAAGAACAGCACCGCGATCAAGACCATGCCGAAGCAGAAGAACACGGTTTCGCCCGTCAGGCGCAGGCGCGAGACGGCGGGGCGCGGCGGCTGGCTGGCAACGTCAAACGCGCCAATGTCGCGCGCGGGCGAGCCCGTCCAGACGCGACCGGCGGGTACCGCCGCGCCATCGGCCAGCGCCGACTGGCCCTCCAGGTGGCCGAACGCGCCCACTGTGGTATTGCCTTCCATGATCGCGTAAGAGCTGATGCAGGCGTCGTCGCCGATGCTGATGCGGCCCAGCAGCAGACGGCCCCGCTCGACCCTGGCGTTTTCAAAGTTGACGGCATTGCCCACGCTGACGTTGTCGCCGATGACCAGCAGGTCGGGCGCGCGCAGGGTCATCGAGCCGATGACCACTTCCTTGCCCACCTTCGCGCCGAGCGCGCGCAGCCACCAGCTATTCAGGGACGAGCCGCTGAGCAGGTAGGCGGGCGCCGATTCGACCAGGCGGTCGGCCAGCCACCAGCGGTAATACGTGACGCCCCACAGCGGATAGCTGCCCGGTTTCAAACGCCCGGCGATCAGCCACTTGCCGGCAATTGCAATGGCAAATTCGGCCAGGGTCGCCAGCAGGAACACGCCGATCGAGGCGGCGATGGCGCGCGGCACGGTATCGCCCGTGTCGCCCGTGAAGAAGTGGTAGGTGAAGAAGGGCGCCATCCACTGCGCCATGCGCAGGGTGACGAGGCCAGGCACGGCTGCCGCCTGCGCGGCGCCGCACAGCCAGCGCTTCATGGTGGACGGCGGCGTCCACTCCGCCTCCGGCGTGGCCAGCGCGGGCGCCTCGCTCAAGACGGCGGCGATCTTGCCGATCTGCCGGTTCTGGTAAATGTCGCGCACCGTCATGTGGGCGTAGGCCGGATCCGTTCGCAGGGCGGAGGCCAGGCGCGCGGCCAGGAAGGAGTGGCCGCCGAGGTCGCTGAAGAAGTCCAGCTGGCGCAAAATCGCCTGGCCCGGGAACAGCTTGGCCAGGGCCGCGAACAGGGCCGCTTCGGCCGGCGTTTCCGGCACGTCCGATTCGCCTGCCTCGCCTGCCGGCGGGGCGGACAGGGGCATGGCTTTCAAGGCCTTCCTGTCGATTTTTCCCGATGTCAGGCGCGGCATCAGCGGCAGCAGTTCAAAACGGCCCGGCACCATGTAGGGTGGCAAATGCAGGTTCAGGGCGGCGCGCAGGGTCTTTGCCGCCAGGGCGTCCTCGGGCGCCTCCTCGCTGCCGACGATGTAGGCCACCAGCTGGTCGATGCCGTCATCCTTGCGCAGCAACACGGCTACCGTGCCCACGCCCGCCTGCTGCGCCAGCACGGCTTCGATCTCGCCCAACTCCACGCGGAAGCCGCGAATTTTCACCTGGTCGTCGGCGCGGCCCAGGCACAGCACCTGGCCGTCCGCATCGATGCGGGCCAGGTCGCCCGTGCGGTACAGGCGCGCGTCATCCTCGCTGGCCGCCCACGGGTTGGGCAGGAATTTTTCCACCGTCAGATCGGGCCGGCCCAGGTAGCCCTCGGCCAGGCCGGGGCCGATGATGCACAGCTCCCCTGTCTCGCCGCGCGGCAGCAGGGCCAGGGAACGGTTTTCTCCCGGCTCGGCCACCTGCAACACCAGCAAGCCGTAGTTGGGCAGCGGCGTGCCGATGGTGACGGGTTCTCCGGGCCGCAACCGCGCCAGGCTGCACGAGACGGTCGCCTCCGTGGGGCCATAGGTGTTGAACATGGCGCGGCCCGGGCGCGACCAGCGCTCGACCAGGGACTCCGGGCACATCTCGCCGCCCAGGTTGATCAGGCGCAAACTGGGGACTTCCTCGGCGAACAGGGCCAGCAGGGTCGGCACGGCGTGCAGCACGGTGACCTTGTTCTCGGCCAGCGCGCGCGGCAAGGCTTCCGGGTCGCCCGAGATCTCCTTGGGACCCAGCCACAGGGTGGCGCCCACCAGGTAGGCGATCCAGATTTCCTCGAACGACATGTCGAAGGCGACGGAAAATCCCTGGTAGACGGTGTCGCTTTGCGCCACTTCCAGCACGGCGTTTTCGCTGCGCAGGAAGTGGCAGATGCTGCGTTGATTGATCAGGATGCCCTTCGGTTTGCCCGTGGAGCCGGAGGTGTAGATCACATAGGCCGGGTGTTCGGGCAGCACGGCGCCGCGCGCGGGCAGCACTTCGCCCGGCGCGGCGGGGGCCAGCAGGCTTTCCGCCGTCCACACGGGACGCTTGACGCCGGCGTCCAACAGGCGTGGCGCGAATTGCGCGCAGCTGACGATGCCGGCACCGCTGGCGTCATCGAGGCACACTTGCAGGCGCTCGACGGGCGTGTCTTCATCGACGGGCAGCCAGGCGGCACCCGCCTTGGCGATGGCCGCCTGCATCAGCAGCAGATGGGCGCCGCGCGGCAGCCACAGGCCCACGATGTCGCCGGGCTTGACGCCGGCCGCCACCAGGCGCGACGCGGCCCGTCCCGCCTGCGCGTCGAGCTCCGCATACGTGATGCGGCGTTCGCCGTCGATCAGGGCGATCTGTTGCGGATAGCGGCGTGCCGTCGCTTCCAGCAGGTCGGCCAGTACTTCCCCGCGCAGCAGATCCGGTCGCGGCGGGCCGTACAGGATGTCGGCGTGGGTGGAAGGAGTGCCTGGGCTGACTGCGGTGAAATCGTTCATGGATGACGCTTATCTGTAATGCGGAGTGAAGAATCTGATGGGCTGCGCATGGCGCGCGGCACAGTTGATACATTACAGCACGCAAGACATTTCAGCGTTGCAGAACGGGGAATTTTGTAGAGCTTTCAGCAATTATGTGGCGGCAGGATCAACCGCCATGATTACGGAATGTAAATCGCGGAAACATGGCGCCGATTTGCGCCAAAGTATGCGCCGCCGGATAGCCGTGCAGAGGGCGGCCGGACAGCACCGCGTCCGCGCAGCCTTCGGCGCGGAATTGCTGCAGCACGTAGTTGTCGACGCCTTTCGCGGCCAGGGTGGTGGCCAGGGACAGCAACTGTTCGTCCGGCAGCAGGTCCGGGTGGGTGGTGGTGCGGCATTCGTAGGCGACGCCGCTGGCGAGGATGGCGTCCAGGCAGGCGCGCGCCGGGTCGCCGCTGCCGGCCACGCGGGTCACATGACGATAGTCGGCAAACGGCGCTTTGATGTCGAAGCCGACCCAGTCGACCAGGGGCAGCACTTCCTGCAGGCGCTGCGGATAGATGCAGGCCGTGTGCAGGCCGATGCCGAACCCCAGTTCCCTGACGTCTTGCATGGCCCGCCCCAGCGCCGGGTCCATGCACGCTTCGCCGCCGCTGAAGACGACGGCGTCGACCAGGCCTGCGCGCCGGCGCAGCCAGGTCAACACGTCGTGCCAGGGCATGGCGCCTTCCGGCGTGCGCGCCTGCAGGTGAGGATTGTGGCAATAGCCGCAACGCCAGGGGCAGCCCTGCACGAACACCACGGCCGCCAGCTTGCCAGGGTAGTCGGTGGCGGAAAAGGGCGTCAGGCCGCCCACTTTCAAATCAGCCGCCATGGCAGGCGGACAGGCCAACCCGGGCGCTCGCTTCCGTAAAGTACTGGCGCTCGTGGAATTCGCCCTGCTTGCCGATGTTGAACGAGGCGACGGGGCGGTGATAGCCCATCACGCGGGTCCAGATTTCGCAGCGCTGGCGTTCGGTGTCGAGCAGAGTGATGGCGGGAGTGAAGTCGGGACGTGCGTTCATGGCGTTTCCTTGAGTGGGTGAGCGAGATCGGACTGCTTGCGCGCGATCAGTTCCGCGTCGCAGGTGGGACAGAATTCATGTTTGCCGGCCAGGTAGCCGTGGCGCGGGCAGATGGAAAACGTGGGCGTGACCGTGATGTAGGGCAGCGAGAAGCGGCTCAGGGCGCGTTTCACCAGCTCGCGGCAGGCATTCGCGTCCGACAGCGCTTCCGTCATGTACAGGTGCAGTACCGTGCCGCCCGTGTACTTGCGCTGCAGCGCGTCCTGCAATTCCAGCGCCTCGAACGGGTCGTCCGTATGGCCGACGGGCAGCTGCGACGAATTCGTGTAGTACGGGTTGTCGACCGTGCCCGCCTGCAGGATGGCGGGGAAGCGCTTGCGGTCTTCGCGGGCGAAGCGGTAGGTCGTGCCTTCGGCCGGCGTCGCTTCCAGGTTGTACATATGGCCCGTCTCTTCCTGGAATTGCACCATGCGGGCGCGCACGTGGTCGAGCAGGCGCACGGCCAGCGCATGGCCTGCTGGCGCCGTGATGTCGTAGGCGTCGCCGCTGAAATTGCGGATCATTTCGTTGATGCCGTTCACGCCCAGGGTGGAGAAGTGGTTGCGCAGGGTGCCAAGGTAGCGCTTCGTGTACGGGAACAGGCCTTGCTGCATCAGTTCCTCGATGGTGCGGCGCTTGATTTCCAGGCTCGTCTTGCCCAGTTCCAGCAGGCGGTCCAGGTCCGCCATCAGGGCTGGCTCGTCGCCGCGCCATCGGTGGCCCAGGCGCGCGCAGTTGATCGTCACCACGCCCAGGGAACCCGTCTGCTCGGCGGAACCGAACAGGCCGTTGCCCCGTTTCAGCAGTTCGCGCAAGTCCAGCTGCAAGCGGCAGCACATGGAGCGGATCATGTTCGGCTTGAGTTCCGAATTGATGAAGTTCTGGAAGTAGGGCAGGCCGTAGCGGGCCGTCATCTCGAACAGGCGTTCCGCGTTTTCGCTATGCCAGTCGAAATCCTCGGTGATGTTATAGGTGGGGATGGGGAAGGTGAAGACTCTGCCCTTGGCATCGCCCGCCATCATGATCTCGATGTAGGCGCGGTTGATCATGTCCATCTCCACCTGCAGCTCGCCATAGCTGAAGTCCATCTCCTGGCCGGCGATGACGGGAATCTGCTCGCGCAGGTCGTCCGGGCAGACCCAGTCGAAGGTGAGGTTGGTAAACGGCGTCTGCGTGCCCCAGCGCGATGGCACGTTGAGGTTGAAGATCAGCTCCTGCATGTACTGGCGCACGTCTTCGTAGCGCAGGCTGTCCTTGCGGATGTAGGGTGCCATGTAGGTGTCGAAGGAGCTGAACGCCTGCGCGCCGGCCCACTCGTTTTGCAGGGTGCCGAGAAAATTGACGATCTGGCCGATGGCGCTCGACATGTGCTTGGGCGGACCGGATTCGATCTTGCCCGGCACGCCATTCAAGCCTTCGTGCAGCAGGGTGCGCAGCGACCAGCCGGCGCAATAGCCGGCCAGCATGTCGAGGTCGTGGATGTGCAGCGCCGCTTCGCGGTGCGCCGCGCCCACTTCCGGCGGATATACCTGGTCCAGCCAGTAGTTGGCGATGACCTTGCCCGACACGTTGAGTATCAGGCCGCCCAGCGAGTAGCCCTGGTTGGCGTTGGCGTTGACACGCCAGTCGCGCCGCTCCAGGTATTCATTGATGGACGCGGCGACATCGACCTGGCCGCGTGTGGGGGAAACTGCATTTGTCGTCATGAAACCTCCAATAAACACAACATGCGGTGTTTTTATGGAGATTAATCACTAAATATAGTGACGTCAAAGGGCGCGTGCTGTTGCGTGACGAATCCTTGATGCAGGTGAAAAAAGCGCCCCCGTTTACTTTTTCGCGCGGCCCTGGCGCAGGATGAAGCAGCTCAGGCCAAAGTACGCGGCGGCGCAGACGGCGATGCTGATAGTGGAGGCGGGCAGCACGTGCGCCCAGATTTCCAGCGGCGAGAAGGTGCTCCAGCTGGCGATGCGGATATCGAAGGTGACGTAGTTCGCCAGCAGCCAGTAGACGGCCAGCAGGCCCGTGCTGATGGCGATCTGGCGCGGCACCGGCATGGCGCGGCGCGCGAAGACGGCTTGCAGGAACAGCAGCAGCACGCCCGGATACGCGCCCAGTATCTCGGGCGACAGGATGGAGAGCTTTTCTTCGACATAGCCGTCGGCGGGCGCGGCCCACTGTACTTGCAGCACGGTGAGGAACAGGGTGAGCAGGAAGATCAGCAGCGGTTTGCGGGGCATGGCGGGCAATCGAAGAGGGAGAAAAGTGGGGCATTTTACAGCCAGGTCAAGCAAGTTGAACGCGCGCCAGCCATGCATGCATTCCTTCACCTGCGTCAAGGACTGGCCAGCATGGGCGGGGCTATAGTCTGCACCCTGAGCCGATACAGGACTGTGAATATCATGATGCTTGAATCAACCACCGCCACCCGCGTGGCCGGACCGCTGGAACTGGTCTGCCCCGCCGGCAGCCTGCCCGCCTTGAAAGCAGCCGTCGACAATGGCGCCGACACCGTTTACCTGGGCTTTCGCGACGCCACCAATGCGCGCAATTTCGCCGGCCTCAATTTCGACGAGAAGGCCATCGCCGAGGGCGTGCGCTACGCCCACCAATATGGGCGCAAGGTGCTGCTGGCGCTGAATACCTATCCGCAGCCGCACAACTGGGCCGTGTGGCGCAGTGCCATCGACCGCGCCGCGCAGGCCGGCATCGACGCCATGATCGTGGCCGATCCGGGCCTGATGGCCTACGCAAGTGAGCACCACCCGCAGCTGCGCCTGCACCTGTCCGTGCAGGGCTCGGCCACCAACTACGAAGCCATCAATTTTTACCATGAGCACTTCGGCATCGCCCGCGCCGTGCTGCCGCGCGTGCTGTCGATGGCGCAGGTGGAGCAACTGATCGCCAAGACGGAAGTCGAGATCGAGGTCTTCGGTTTCGGCTCCCTGTGCGTGATGGTCGAAGGGCGTTGCGCGCTGTCGTCGTATGCGACGGGCGAGGCGCCGAATACCCATGGCGTGTGCTCGCCGGCGAAATCCGTGCGTTGGCTGGAAACGCCGAACGGCCTCGAATCGCGCCTGAACGGCGTGCTGATCGACCGCTATGCGCCCGGCGAAAACGCCAGCTATCCCACCCTGTGCAAGGGCCGTTTCGAAGTCAATGACGAAGAGTATTACGCCATCGAGGAGCCGGCCAGCCTGAATACCCTGGCGCTGCTGCCGCAACTGATCGCCATGGGCGTGCGGGCCGTGAAGATCGAAGGGCGCCAGCGCAGCCCCGCCTACGTGGCGCAGGTGACGCGCGTGTGGCGCGAGGCGATCGACGCCTGCCGCGAAGGCAATGCGCGCTACGCCGTCAAGCCGGGCTGGATGGCGGCCATGGACAAGCTGGCCGAAGGCCAGCAGCACACATTAGGTGCTTACCACAGATCTTGGAAATAGAGGATGAACATGCTGAAGCTTTCACTGGGCCCCTTGCTGTACTACTGGCCGCGTGCCACCGTCTTCGAGTTTTACCAGCAGATCGCCGGCACCGCCGTCGATATCGTGTACTTGGGCGAAACCGTCTGCTCGCGCCGGCATGAGGTGCGCCTGGCCGACTGGCTCGATATCGCCGACATGCTGGCCGCCGCCGGCAAGGAAGTGGTGCTGTCGACGCAGGCGCTGATCGAGGCGGGCGCCGAACTGGCGACCCTGCGCCGCATCACGGGCAATGGCCGCTATGGCGTCGAGGCCAACGACATGGGCGCCGTGCACTGCATGGAAAAGGGTACGTCCTTCGTCGCCGGTCCCCATTTGAACCTGTTCAATGGCCCCAGCCTGCAATTGCTGGCGCGCCTGGGTGCACGGCGCTGGGTGATGCCGCTGGAAATGGGGCAGACGGCGCTGGCCGAGATGCAGCGCCAGAAGCCGGAAGGGCTGGAGACGGAAGTCTTCGCCTACGGCCGCATGCCGCTGGCGTTTTCCGCGCGCTGCTTCACGGCGCGCAACCGCAACCTGCCGAAGGACGATTGCGGCTACAGCTGCCTGGAAGAGCCGGACGGCCTGCTGCTGCGCACGCGCGACGAAGTGCCATTCCTGGTACTGAATGGCACGCAGACGCAGTCGGCGCTGGTCTACAACCTAGTGCGAGAACTCGACGCCATGCGCGACATGGGCGTGGTGGTGGCGCGCATCAGCCCGCAAGCCATGCATACGGAACAAGTCATCGCCATCTTTGACCGCGCCCGCCGTGGCCAGGTCAGCGGCATCGGCGCCCAGGCCCAGCTGGCGGCCTGCCAGCCGGCCGGCGCCTGCGACGGCTACTGGCACGGCCAGCCCGGCATGGAACAGCACGCCCCACATTGAACGCATCGAAAGGAAGCACCATGCAAGATCAACTGGAAAGATTGCCGATCCCGGCCAAGCCTCCCATGAGCAAGCCCGGCGTGTCGTACCGCTTGCCGGAACCGCTGGCCGAATTGCTGTCCAAGCTGCCCCCGTATCCCGCCTCCTGGCTGTTCGTGCAAGGCTTGAACCGCCTGCTGGCGCCGCAATTGCCCGACGACGTGCGGCGCAGCCTGGAAGGGCGCAGCTTGCGCTTGCGGCTGCTGGACGCGGGCATCGCCTTCGATTTCGAGTGGCAGGGCACGGTGTTTGTGGCCGAGCGCTATGTCGACGTGCCGGACCTGTGCATCGCGGCCAGCGTGCATGATTTGATGCTGCTGGCGCGGCGCCACGAAGATCCGGACACCCTGTTCTTCAGCCGTCGTTTGAGCCTGGAAGGCGATACGGAACTGGGCTTGCTGTTCAAGAATACGCTCGACGCCATCGAGTTGCCGCCGTTCGACCTGCAGGCGCTGGGACCGCGCCGCGTGCTGGCGCATCTGCGCGACCGGGGCGCGCGGGAAGGCTGAGCGGCGAAGGGAAGAGGGGGCAGGCGCTCAGTGGCGGCAGTGGCCGCAAGCGCCGCTGCACGATGCCAGCTGTTCTTCATCCGTCGCTTCGCCCATGAAGCCGGCGTCGTTGACGGCGGCCAGCAGGCGTTCCTGCGTGGCCAGACGTTCGTCGAACTGCACCGTGGCGCCGTGCCGCGCCAGCGAGACGCACACGGTGCTCACGCCCGTGACGGCTTCGAGCGCGCCCGTCAGCCTGTCGGCGCAGCCTTCGTGATCCATCCCGATAATATTCAAGCGCGCTGTCTGCATGTGTTCCTCTTGTTTTTCAAATAAAAAAACAGCGTAGGCGAGGGGCGCGCATGCCGTCCAGAGCAGCACGCAAGATTTATTTCCTATTTGCGGTTTTGTTGATCTGGATTAACTCCAGCCTCTCTGCTGCAGTCTGAAACTGCTGTTGTTTTGTACACAGTTGCCGTATTCCAGTCGACAAGCGTGCTCTGCTGCGCGATACTGTCATTCTGATAAGAACGCTATGAATGCGCTGGAAAGGAGGGGCCATGCGGCGCCGCCCCCTGCTCAAGCTTGCCGCCCTGTGGCCGTTGGGCGCGGCCATCGGCGCGGTGCCGCCGCTGCCGCTCGTGTATCCGCGCCATCAGGCGCTCGATGATCCGCAGCAAGGCTATGTGACGGCCTTGCTGCAACAGGCGCTGGCCCGTTCGGGCCAGGCCTATGCCTTGCGCCGCTCCGCACTGCGCATGGTGCAGACGCGCGCGATGCAGGAAATCGCCATGGCATCGGGCAGCGTCGATGTCGTCTGGGCGATGACGAGCCGCGCGCGCGAAACGCAATTGTTGCCAGTGCGCATCCCCATCGACCGCGGCCTCATCGGCTGGAGAGTGGCATTGATCCAGGCGCGCCAGCCGCAACTGCTGCGCGATGTGCGCAGCATTGCCGCCCTGGCGCGACTGTCTGCCGGGCAGATGCGCGACTGGCCCGACTCCGCCATCCTGCAGGCGAATGGCTTGCGCCTCGATACGTCGAGCACCTATGAGGGCCTGTTCCAGCAACTGGCGGCAGGGCGCATCGATTACTTTCCCCGTTCCGTGATCGAGGCGCAAAGCGAGCTGGCCAGCCACGCGCAATTGCCGCTGGCGCTGGACACTCACCTGGTCATCCGCTACCCGGCCGCGCTGTACTTTTTTGTCGGCAAGCACCGGCCGGAACTGGCGCGCCACATTGAAACGGGACTGGAAACCATGCTTGCCGACGGCAGTTTCGCGCAGCTGTTCCAGCGCCATTTTGGCCGCCTCGCGCAGGGCCTGAATCTGTCCCGGCGCCACGTGCTGGAGCTGGCCAATCCCGACTTGCCGGAAGAGACACCGCTGGCGCGCAAGGCACTTTGGTATCGTCCGAGACATTACTAATAGTTTTGTTGATCGATGTCAAACAAGTGCTTCAATCGTGCGCAGGATGTTTGATGAAAAGCAAAGCAAGTTCAACAGAACACCTGTTGACACTTGTAAAATTTTCACCGAACATAATTCCTCGTAACAACATTTCTCCGGCGCAAGCGTTTATCGCAAGTGCCGTGCAGGATCCGTGCGCCCGTTCAACAGCCAGCTGCCGTCAGCCGCCGAACGCTCTGTTCTCTTGTAACCATCCGTTATCTTTTCGAAGGTTTGTCCATGCTCGATTCGATCACGTCCATATTGCACCAGGTGCCGGAACTGGCCCTGTTCCTGGCGCTGGGGCTAGGCTACGCGGTAGGGCAGATACGCTTCGGCCCGATCCAGCTGGGCGGCGTGTGCGGCACCCTGATCGCCGCGCTGCTGATCGGCCAGCTGGGCATCACCCTGGACGCCAGCGTCAAGAATGTCTTCTTCATGCTGTTCATCTTTGCCCTCGGCTATGCGGGCGGTCCCCAGTTCTTTGCCAACCTGAATGCCAAGGGCTTGCGATTAGGGCTGCTGTGCCTGATCGAAGTGGTGGTGGTGCTGGCGCTGGTGCTGCTGGCCACGCGTTTCCTGGGTCTGGACCAGGGTACGGCGGCCGGCATGATGGCGGGCGCGGCCACGGAATCGGCCGTCGTCGGCACGGCCACGGACGCCATCTCGAAACTGGCGCTGCCGGCGGCCCGCATCGCCGAGCTGCAGGCCAACGTCGTCACCGCGTATTCCATCACGTATATCTTCGGCCTGATCGCCATCGTCATCGCCACCAGCCAGATATTTCCGCTGTTGTTGCGCGTCAATCTGCGCGAGGAAGCCGATAAATTGTGGGAAAAGATGGGCGGCGCGCAGACCGATGGCGACGGCGTGCAGGCGACGCCGGAAATGGTGGGCCGCGCCTACCGCATCAGCCGTGGCGCGGGACGCCGTATAGATGCCTTGCAGCATATTTTTGCGGGCCGCGCCAGCATCACGCGCGTGCGCCGGCACGGCAAGGTATTGCCTTTGGAACCGGAACTGCGCTTGCGCAACAACGACGAAGTGCTGGTGATCGGCCACCGTCCCGCGCTGGTGGCGGCCGAAGCCATCCTGGGCGAGGAATTTGCCGACACGACGGGCTTGAACATGGCTGTCTCCGCCGTCGAAGTGGTGCTGCAGCAAGCATCGCTGGTGGGCCAGCCCTTGCGCCAGCTGGCCTTGCCTTCCGGCGTTCACGTGGCGGCCGTCGTTCGTGGCGAACACAGCATGCCGCCGCTGCCTGATCTTTCCTTGCAGCGCGACGACGTGCTGCGCCTGTACGGCACGACGGAAGGACGCGAGCTGAACACGGCGCTGGCCGCCATCGGCAAGCGCGTGCCCACGGGCGACCGCAGCAATATTGTCTACGCCAGCATCGGCATCGTGCTGGGCGTGTATATCGGCGGCTTTTCCGCCAAGCTGGGCGGCATTCCGTTTTCGCTGGGCACGGGCGGCGGCGCCTTGCTGACGGGCCTCGTGTTCGGCTGGTACCAGGCGCGCAAGCCGGGCATGCAGGGCATCCCGCCCAGCGCGCTCGACATGATGAAGGATATCGGCCTGGCCACCTTCATCGCCTGCGTGGGCCTGGCGTCGGGGCCGCAGGCGATCGATCTGATCCGCCAGTACGGGCTGTCGTTGCCGCTGATGGGCGTATTGATCGCCGTCATCCCCGCCTCGCTGTCGCTGCTGGTGGGGCACTTTTTCCTCAAGCTGGAAGCGCCCGTGCTGCTGGGCGCCATCGCCGGCCAGCAGTGCAGTACGCCGGCTTTGTCCGCCGTGCAGAACGCGGCCGGCAATTCCACGCCCTTGCTGGGCTACACGATTACGTATGCCATCTCGAACGTGGTGCTGCCCCTGCTGGGGCCGCTCATCGTGGCCTTGGCCGGCTCCGTCCACGCATGAGCAGCCGGCAAGGGCACACGCAGTAAAGAATTCCTTCAACACGAAAGGCGGTCCGCATGGAATGGTTGCATGAGTTATTCAAGAAGTCGCCCGAAATTGCCTTGTTTCTCTCCCTGGCAGCGGGTTACTACATCGGCAAGATCAAGTTCGGCTCGTTCCAGCTGGGCGGGGTAGCCGGTTCACTGCTGGTGGCGGTACTCGTCAGCCAGGTGGGCGTCGCCATCGATCCCGGCGTGAAATCGGTGCTGTTTGCCCTGTTCATCTACGCGGTCGGCTATGAAAGCGGCCCGCAATTTTTCAATTCGCTGGGGCGCCAGTCCGTGCGTGAAATCATCCTGGCTGTCGTGCTGGCCGTGACGGCGCTGCTGACGGTGGTCATCCTGGCCAAGGTGTTTGGCCTGGACAAGGGCCTGGCAGCGGGCGTGGCGGCGGGCGGCTTGACGCAGTCGGCCATCATCGGCACGGCCGGCGACGCGATCACCAAGCTGGGCCTGGCGGCCGACGAGGTGGCCCGCTTGCAGGGCAACGTGGCCGTCGGCTATGCCGTGACCTATGTTTTCGGCTCGTTTGGCGCCATCATTGTCTGCGTCAACATCTTGCCAAAGCTCATGGGCCGCACCATCCGCGAAGATGCGATCAAGGCGGAAACGGCGCTGCAAGCGGGTGTGCAAGTGCTGGGGCCGGGCCAGACGCCGGCCGCGCCTGACTTGATCGGCCGCATCTACGACGTGGGCCCCGGTGCCGGCCGCTCCGTGGCGGACATCGAAAGCGCCAATCCGAACACGGCCATCACCATCGAGCGCGTGAAACGCAATGGCCAGATCATCGACGTCAGCCCGGATCTGGTGCTGGCGGCCGACGATATCGTGCTGCTGGTGGGCCGCCGCGAAGCCATGCTCAGCGTCTCTTCCCAGCTGGGCAAGGAATTGCTGGCCGTCGAAGGCATGGAACTGGTGATGCAGCGCCGCGACATGGTGCTGACCAACAAGGCTTACCACAACAAGACCGTGGGCGAGATCCGCAGCGCCACGGCGCCGGGCGTGCGCCACGGCATCTTTGTCGTGCAGCTGAGCCGCATGGGCAAGATCCTCCCCATGCAGGCGGAAACCGTCGTGCAGACGGGCGACGTGGTGACCATCTATGGTGCCGAGCAGGACGTCAAGCGCGTGGCGGCCGAAGTGGGTTACATGATCGTGCCGAGCGCCAAGACGGACTTCGTCTACATGGGCGCCGGCCTCGTCGTCGGCCTGCTGGTGGGCTTGCTGGTGGCGCGCATCGGTTCGATTCCGCTGACCCTGGGCAGCGGTGGCGGCGTGCTGCTGTCGGGCCTGGTATTCGGGTGGTTCCGCGCCAAGCGCCAGACGTTTGGCTACATGCCCAGCGGCGCCGTGCAAATCCTGAAAGACCTGGGCCTGGCCGGCTTCGTTGCCGTCGTCGGCCTCACGTCCGGCCTGCAAGCCGTGCAAACCGTGCGCGAACACGGCCTGACCCTGTTTGGCGTGGGGGTGGTGGTGACCATCCTGCCGATGATCTTGACCATGCTGATCGGCCGCTACATCTTGCGTTATGACAACGTGGCCGTATTCGCGGGCGCCTTGTCCGGCTCGCGCAGCGCCAATCCCGCGTTCGGCGAAGTGCTGAATGCGGCGCAAAACTCGATTCCCACCGTACCGTTTGCCATCACGTATGCCTTGGCCAACGTTTTCTTGACCCTGCTGGGGCCGCTGATTGTGGCCTTCGTCTGAGTCTGCCTGTATGTGCAAGAACCCTGAACATTGTCAGTCTATAAGGAGTAGCAAAAATGGATTTCAGTAACCCAAGCAAACTTGCCCTGTTGAGCCCATTTGAATTGAAGGATGCGTTGATCCAGACGGCCAAGCAAAGCAACCGCCTGATGCTCAATGCGGGCCGCGGCAACCCGAATTTCCTGGCGACTACGCCACGCCATGGCTTCTTCCAGTTCGGCCAATTCGCCATGACGGAAGCGGAGCGTTCCTATGTGTACATGGACGACGTGGGTGGTTTCCCCACGCGCGACGGCATCGAGGCGCGCTTTGAAATCTTCGTGCGCCAGCATGCTGAGACGCCGGGCGTGCACTTCATCGAGGCAGCCGTGTCGTATGTGCGCGACCAGCTGGGCTTGAGCGCGGGCGACTTCATCTACGAGATGTGCGAAGCCATCCTCGGCTGCAATTATCCCGTGCCGGACCGCATGCTGCGCCTGTCCGAGAAAATCGTCGGCCAGTATATCCACCGCGAAATGATCGGCGACCATCCTTTCGTCGGCAACTTCGACATGTACGCCGTCGAAGGCGGCACGGCGGCCATGACGTATCTGTTTGCCAGCCTGAAATCGAACCACATCATCCAGGAAGGCGACACGATCGCCCTGGGCATGCCGATCTTCACGCCGTACATCGAAATTCCCCAGCTGAACGATTACAAGCTGAACACCGTGCATATCGATGCGCCGCAATCGAACAACTGGCAATTCACCAAGAAGGAGCTGGACAAGCTGCTGGATCCGAAGGTGAAGGCTTTCTTCCTCGTCAATCCGAGCAATCCGCCATCCGTCAAGATCGATGACGAGACCCTGGAATACATCGCCAAGATCATCAAGAAGCGCCCGGACCTGATCATTTTGACCGATGACGTGTACGGCACCTTTGCCGATAATTTCGTCTCGCTGTTCGCCATTTGCCCGTTCAACACCATCCTCGTGTATTCGTTCTCGAAATACTTCGGCGCGACGGGCTGGCGCATGGGCGTGGTGGCCACGCATGAAAACAATGTGCTCGACGCCAAGATTGCCAAGTTGCCGGAAACCATCAAGAAGCAGCTCGATGCCCGCTATCACTCCATCACGACGGAGCCGCGCGAGCTGAAATTCATCGACCGCCTGGTGGCCGACAGCCGCACGGTGGCGCTGAACCACACGGCCGGCCTGTCCACGCCCGTGCAGGCGCAGATGACCTTGTTCTCCCTGTTCTCGCTGATGGATGAAGAGCAAAAGTACAAACAGTCGATGAAACGCATCGTGCTGCGCCGCAAGGAAGCGCTGTACCGCGAGCTGGGCTTGCCGATGGTGCACGACGCCAATTCCGTGCGCTACTACCACCTGCTGGACATGGAGTCGCTGGCCGCGCAGATGCATGGCGTGGAGTTTTCGCAGTGGCTGCTGAAAAAGCTCAAACCGAACGAAGCCCTGTTCCGCCTGGCCGAGGAAACGGGCGTCATCCTGTTGCCGGGCCGCGGCTTCGGCACCACGCATCCGTCCGGCCGCGTGTCGCTGGCCAACCTGAACGAATACGACTACGCCAACATCGGCCGCGCCATCCGCAACATGGCGTCCGAGTTCTTTGCCGTATTTGAAAAGGAAAAGGAGAAGGGTAGCAAGAAGGCGAAGAAGTAATTCGCCGGGTAGCTGCTTGAGCTCAACGGGCGCCCCGCAAGAGGCGCCCGTTTTTATGTGTCGGCTCCGGTAACCAATAGTGCAGGCTGGAATAGACATCCGTAGATATAATTGCTATTGTGAAAGTATAAACATGGCAACCCCGTGCTTTCCCCTCATTCATTGACTGGACGCTACATGGGCAGATTGCAAGGACACATATCATTATTGCTGGCAGGCGCGCTGGGCGCGACCCTGCCCGCGCTGGCGGAACCGCTGACATTCAACGAAGCGCTGCAGCAAGCGGCCAAGGCTTCGGGCGCCGTGCAGGGCGCCGCGCTCGACGTGCGCGCGAAAACACTGAAGGCGGAAGCCTTGTCGAATATCGATGGCCCTTCCGTGGACTTGACGGCGTTTCGCGGCCGTTTGTCGACGGACTTGAATATCGATACGAGCGGCTTGTCCGGCGTGGTGGGCGGCATCGAATCCGTGCTGCCGCCGATTCCCGGCTTGCCCACGCCGCATATTCCCAATTCCCTTAACCGCGAAGTGGTGACGGACCTGACCTCCTTCGGCTTGCTGGGCATGTGGCCCATCTACACGGGTGGGCGCCTGGATGCCGTCAAGGGCCTCGCTTCCAGCCTGACCCTGGCCGCGCAAGCGGAGCGCACGGAAGCGGAAGAGCAGCTGGCCACCCTGGTGGCGCAGCGCTATTTCCAGCTGCTGCTGGCCAAGCGGGTGGTGGCCGTGCGGGCCGAAGTGACGGCCGGCGTGACGCAGCACCAGCGCGACGCGGCCAAGCTGGAAAAGGGTGGCCTGATTTCGCGCGCGGAACGCCTGCGCGCCGACGTGGCCCTGGACAGCGCCCGCAGCGAGGAAGCGCAGGCGCGCAGCGACGAGGAAATCGCCCAGGTGGCGCTCGACCGCTTGCTTGCCGTCAACACGCAAGTGCTTCCCAGCACGCCGCTGTTCGTCAACAGCTTGCCGGTGGGTACTTTGCAATCGTTCATCAGCACGGGCATGCGCGAGAATGCGAACTGGAAAAAGATCGACAGCAAGCGCGTGCAGGCCGAGCAAGCCTTGAAGCTGCACGGCAAGGAATACGCGCCCACCGTCTTCGCCATCGGTAATTACAATTTGAATCGCGGCAATGAAAAACTCGTGCGTTCGAACTGGGCCATCGGCCTGGTCGTGTCCGTGCCGCTCGTGCACCGCATCAATACGGGCAAGATGATTGCCGCCGCCAAGCTCGACCAGGAGCGGGTGGAAGTGGTGGCGCGCCAGGCCGAGCGCGACATTCCCACCCTGATCGAAAAGAACTGGCGCGCGCTGGAAAACGCCCGCATCCAGTACTTGTCCACGGCCTCGTCGGTGGAGCTGGCGCGTGAAAATATCCGCTTGCAAACGGTGGCTTTCCAGCAAGGGCAAGTGACGTCGCTAGAAGTGGTCGATGCGCGCCTGAACCTGGCCAAGGTCGAGACCCAGCGCGCGCAGACGGCCTATAACTACGTGATGGGGCTGGCGCAATTGCTGGAAGCGACAGGCGAGACGCAACGCCTGGGCAGCCTGGCGGCAGCGGCCGATATCCAATTACCTGTGGACAAATAATAATGAGTACCTCCAAAAAACCCTTGGCCATAGTCGCCGCAGTGATCGTCCTGGCCTTCGTGGGCTGGGGCTTGTACCAGGCATTCCAGCCGCAGCGCCTGCCTTTGCAGGGACAGATGGATGCGCAGGAAGTCAATGTCTCGTCGAAAGTGCCGGGCAGGGTGGGCGAGCTGTACGTCAAGCTGGGCCAGACGGTTCCGAAAGGCGAGCTGCTGTTCCAGCTGACGAGTCCGGAAGTGGATGCGAAGATCGCGCAAGCGACGGCCGCCACGCAAGCGGCCGACGCCGTGGCGAAAAAAGCGGAAGCGGGGGCGCGACCGGAAGAAATCGCCGCCGCCAAGGCGAACTGGGAGCGGGCGCAAACGGGGGCCACCATCGCCAAAACCACTTACACCCGCGTCAACAATATGTTCGAGCAAGGCGTGATCGCCCAGCAGAAACGCGACGAGGCGCAAGCCCAATGGCGCGCGGCCGACCAGCTGGCGCAAGCGGCCCGCGCGCAATATAACATGGCGCAAAAGGGGGCCCGTCCCGAAGACAAGACGGCCGCCGCCGCCCAGGCGCGCCAGGTGGGCGCCGTGCTGACGGAAGCGCAGATCGCCCTGGCCGAGACGAAGATCGCCGCGCCCGTGGCGGGCCAGGTCAGCAAGATCCAGATACAGCCGGGCGAACTGGCGCCGCAGGGCTTTCCCGTAATCACCCTGGTGAACCTCGACGACGCCTGGGCCGTGCTGCAAGTGCGCGAAGATGAAATGGCAGCGTTTTCCATGGGCAGCACGCATACGGCCAATGTGCCCGCGCTGAAACAGCAACTGAGTTTCAAGGTCAGCTCCGTGGCCGTGTTGCCGGACTTCGCCACGTGGCGCGCGGCCCGTCCGGGCGGCACGGATTTGCGCACGTTTGAAATCCGTTTGCGTCCCGCCATCAAGGTCGAGGGCTTGCGCCCGGGCATGTCGGTCGTGTTCCCACCGCTCTGATAAGCGATGAACGAAGCGGATAAAGAGCCGGTTTCAGCGCTGGCACGCGAGTGGCGGCGCTTGCGCGGCGACTTCTGGGATATCGGCATGCTCAGCTGGATTCCGGTGGTGCTGTGCGGCATGTTGTGGCTGGTGTTTTCCGCCGGCATCGCGCGCGACTTGCCCATCGTCGTCATCGATAACGACAATTCCACCCTGTCGCGCCAGCTCACGCGCTGGCTCGACGCTTCGCCCGGCATTGCCGTGGCGGCGAAAGTGGCGTCCAGCGACGAAGCCCTGCACCGGCTGCGCGAGCGCACGGCGTTCGGCTATCTGCTGATCCCGAACGATTTCGAGCAGAAACTGCTGGGCGGCCGGCAAGCCACCGTGCAATGGCTGTACAACGCGCAGTTTTCCTCGCACGCGGGCGCCTTGCTGCGCGACGTGCGCACGGTCAGCACGACCTTGTCGGCCGGCATCGAGATGACGGCGCGGATAAAGAAAGGCATGTCGGGCGTGCAGGCGGCGGCCCAGTTCGAACCGATACGCACGACCTTGAACAGTTTATACAACGAAAACACCAGCTATGAAGCATTTTTGACCCTGGCCCTGATGCCGGCCATGCTGCAGATTTTCATCGTCGTTGCCGTCGTCACCAGTATCGGCCGCGAGTTGCGCGACGGCACGGTGCCGCAATGGCTGGCCTCGGCCGATGGCAGCTGGCTGCGCGCCATCGGCGCCAAGTTGCTGTTTCCCCTCGTCGCCTACTGCGCGCTGGCGCTGCTGTACTTGCTGTTCTTCAGCCTGGCGCGGGGCTGGGCCGTGGCGGGCAGCTTGCCGGCCTTGCTGCTGAGCATGCTGCTGCTGGTGCTGGCCTACTGCGGCCTGGCCACCTTGCTGATCGCCGCCACCCTGTCGCTGCGCCTGGCGCTGTCCGGTGCCGCCTTCATCACGGCGCCGGCCTTTGCGTTTGCGGGTCAGGCCTTTCCCCTGATGGCCATGCCGGCGCCAGCGCGCGCCTGGGCGGAAGCCTTGCCGCTCACGCATTATCTGCAGCTGCAAACGAAATACTGGCTGGCCGGCGCACCGTGGCGCTATGGCGTGCAGGAAATGCTGATACTGGCCGGCTTTGCCGCCGGCTGCGGCGCCGTGGGCGTATTCCTGCTGGCGCGCCGCGCGAATGCGCCTGCCGCCTGGGGACGCACATGATGTGGCTAGCCTTTCTCGCCACCTGGCGCGCCATGCTGACGGACAAGGGCGCGCTGACCTTGCTGTTCATCGGCGGCATCATCTATTCCTTCTTCTATCCGCTGCCGTACTCGACGGAAATCGTCCAGCGCGTGCCGGTGGCGGTCGTCGACCAGGACCGCAGCGCTATGTCGCGCCAGCTGACGCGCTTTGCCATGGCCCATCCGTCGCTGCAAGTGATCGCCGTCACGCCGGACTTGCTCGTCGCGCAAGATTTGCTGTGGCGCGATCAGGTCATGGGCGTCTTGATCATCCCCGACGGCTTGCAGACGGACGTGCTGGCCGGCCGCGCCGCCCACGCGCAAGTGGCGGGCAATGGCTTGTATCTGATGTTGAACAAGGTGGCCCTGAACGGGCTGGCCGAAGTGGTGGGCACGGTGTCGGCCGGTATTGAGCTCAAGCGTCTGGGCGCGGGCACGCCGTCCACCATCCAGGCCAACCAGCAGCGCTCGCCCATCGCCTTCGACGCCGTGCCCCTGTTTAACGTCAAGGAAGGCTATGGCGCGTATGTCGTGCCGGGAGTGGCTACGCTCATTGTGCAGCAGACCTTGCTGATCGGCATGACCATGCTGTTCGGCACCTGGTACCAGCGCAAGAGTTTCCCCGTAGCCGGCACGCGCACGGCGGGTGGGTATATGGGCATGCTGCTGGCGTTCGCCTGCGTGGCCTTCTTGAACTGCTGCTATTTCTTCGGCTTTGTCTTCTGGTTCCAGGATTACCCCCGTGGCGGCAACTTTGGCGGCATGCTCTTGCTGCTGGTGTTGTTTTCCCTGGCGGAAGCGGCCTTCGGCATGCTGCTGGGCATGCTGTTCCGCACGCGCGAACGGGGTACGCAGCTGATGATCGCCACCTCGATGCCGGTGCTGTTCCTCGCGGGCCTGACCTGGCCCGTGTCGTCCATGCCCGTCGTGCTGCAATGGCTGCGCTGGCTGCTGCCATCGACGGCCGGCATCCAGGGCTTTGTCGCGCTCAACCAGATGGGCGCCTCGCTGTATGAAATCCGCCATGAAGTGGCGGGCTTGCTGGCCTTGCTGCTGGCTTGCGTGGCGCTGGGCTGGTGGCGCTGGCGCGCCGAGGCGCCGGCACCCGTCATCAAACAAGGATGAGCATGAAATCAGTGCAAGCGCTGGAGCCCCCACTGGCTGTGGCGGAAGAAAGGTATGCCACGATTTTGGCATTGATACTGGCTTATACGCAGTTCTGTGACATACATGGCGACGACGACAACGCCGAATACGACAGACTCGCGGATCAATTGCAGGCACTAAGCGGAAAAGATATTTTCCGCTTCAATTTGCGCGAGTGGTGGGAAGAGGAGGGCGCGGAAGTGCTGGCGTTCAGGATCGCCTTGCCCGATCCCGTGAAACTCGACGGCGTCAGCAGGGAGAACATCGCGCACATCGTTGCCAGGTTAGGCAGCTTCGAGCTGCCCGAAAAAGACGCCAGCGAACCACGCTTCCAGCAGATATTCAGCGCTTTTCTTGATGACTACTACCACGCCTGGCTGAAGCTGCACTGCAAGACCTACAACTACCAGAAAATATTCGGTGTGCACAAGGACAAGGACGGAAAGCGCTGGTGGCTGAGCGACGAGGAGAAGGTTGACCTGCTCTGGCCTCATCGCTAGCGACGGGATCCATCATGCCTCCTGTTCTGCAATGCTGCCAGCAGCAGCTGGCAAAAACCGTCACGCACGGGGTCGGGCAGGTTGTCATTGGCCCGCAGCAGGCTGGCGACACGGGGCAGCGGCGCTAGCCGTTCCAGTGCCGCATGCCGGTGCACGCCCTGGCCCAGGTTGCGTTCATTGACCACCGCCATGCCCAGGCCGGCGGCAATCGCGGTCAGCACGCCCGCCACCGACGGGCATTCCAGGCCCACGCTCCAGGCCATGCCGGCCTGGCCCAGCTTTTCCTCGGCCAGCCGGCGGTAAAAGCAGTGCGGCCCATAGGTAATCAGCTTGACGCTCTCGCCCGGCAAAGTCTGCTCTGCCGTGGCAGCGCACCAATGCAGTGTTTCTGTCCATAACAGCGTGTCGGCCGGCGCCGCCATGCCGGCAAAATCCTGATGCAAAATCACATCGAACACGCCGTCGGCAAAGCGTTCGCGCAATACCTGGCTTTGCTCCACCACCAGTTGCACGTCCACCTTGGGGTGGTGATGCGAGAACTGCGACAGTACCGCGCACACGTCCGTCAATGAAATCTGCTCCGTCACGCCGACGCGCAGCCGGCCATGCATCGCCGATGGCGAAAAATGGGCGACGGCGTCATCGTGGGCATCGAGTATGTTGACGGCATGCCGCAGCAGCACGGCTCCCTGGTCGGTCGTGCCAAACAGCCCGCCGCTACGCGCCAGCAGCTGGCAATCGAGCTGCTGCTCCAATCGCTTGATTTTCCAGCTGACAGCCGACTGGCTCAGATGGAGCAGGCTGGCGGCCTGGCTCATGCTGCCGGTTTGTACCACTGCCCTGAACACACGCAGGGCATCGACGGATAGGCGAAAATTCATGGGTTATGACAAAAGTTGTATTGAGGAGCAAAAGAATGTCACTGGCGTCATGTCCAGTCAAGCCTTAGTCTGCAGGTTCCGCAAACAAAAGGACATCTGATGACGAGTCAAGAACCGCTGTTGAATGGCCACGCCCTGATTCACGGCCACCGTATCGCCACCGGCATCCATGGCGCAGGCACGCCGCTGGTGCTCGTGCATGGCACGCCGGCGCACAGCATGATCTGGCGCGAACTGGTACCGCTGTTCGTCGATGCCGGTTGCCAGGTGCACCTGTATGACTTGCTGGGCTTTGGACGGTCGGAGCGGCCCGTCGAGGCCGATACCTCGGTAGCGGCGCAGGTGACCTTGCTGGCGGCCTTGCTCGACCACTGGCAATTGCCGACCACCCATTTGTTCGGCCACGATATCGGCGGCGCCATTGCGCTGCGCCTGGCGTTCGACCACGCGTCGCGCCTGCGCAGCTTGAGCATCGCCGACGCGCCCAGCTACGATTCCTGGCCGTCGCCCACCTGGAAGCATCTGCGCGATGATTTCGCCCGGCGTGCCTTGACGCCGGCCAGCGAGCATCGCGGCACGATGGCGCGCCAGCTGGGCATGGCCGTTTTTCACAAGGACAGGATGCAGGGCGAGCTTCTGCGGTGCTACCTGGAGCCGCTGTGCGGCGTGGTGGGCCAGCCCTCGTTCTACCAGCACCAGGTGGCGCACTATAACGCCTGCTATACGATGGACTTTGCCGAAAGACTGCCGCAGTTGACAGTGCCGGTACAGGTGTTATGGGGCCAGCAGGACGAGTGGCAGCCGGTGGCTTACGGCCATCGCCTGCAGCGCGATATTCCCGGCGCCACCTTGCATCTGTTTGACGAGGCCGGGCACTTCCTGATGGAAGACGCGCCCTTGCCCGTCGCGGCGCAAGTCATCGCGTTTATTCATCAGATGGAGAGGAGAAGGCCATGATATTGATCGGCATGTTCGATTCGCCCTACGTCAGGCGCGTTGCCATCGGTATGAAAGTGCTGGGCCTGGAGCACGAACACCGGCCCTTGTCGGTGTTTTCCGATGTCGACCAGGTACGGAGCATCAACCCGGCCGTCAAAGTGCCGACCCTGGTCACGGACGACGGCCAGGTGCTGATGGACTCGACCCTGATCCTGGCGTATCTGGAGGAACTGGCCGCGCATGCTCCCCGCATCAGGCCGGAGCCGGGTCCGGCTCGCCTGCGCGCGCTGTGCCAAACCAGCTATGCTTTGGCCGCCTGCGACAAAGCCGTGCAGATCGTCTATGAACGGCGCTTGCGCCCGCAGGAAAAACAGCACCAGCCCTGGCTGGACCGCGTCCAGCTGCAGTTGCATGGGGCCTGGGCGCAGCTGGAGGCGTCATTGCGCGAAGAGGCGCCAGACTGCTTGAGTATTGCCGGCATCACCATTGCGGTGGCCTGGAGTTTTGCTCAGCAGATGGTGCCCGACGTGATGGCAGACAGCGATTATCCGGCCGTGGCCGCTTTGACGGCGCTGGCCGAGCAGCAGCCGGTGTTTTTGGCCACGCCGATGGCGGGCTGAGTTGCTTGTCATCCGAACCGGTGCTTGCAGGTGGCTTGTGCAATAATTTCATTTCCTTAATGGAAGAATATTGCCATGCCGTCTTTTAACCTGTTCCAGCGCCTGTCCCAGGCCCCCACCAAACCCAAGTCCGCGCCCGCCGCGCGGCAGTTCGACGTGGCGGACCTGTACCAGGGCCCCATCGCGCTGGGAGCGGAAGGCGAGGCGCAAGCGCGGCCGTTCGATGAAAAGCTGCGCCAGGCGTATTTCTGGATCGTCAATCACGCCATCATCAGCCCCCATTACGACATCGAATACAACGATGGCCCGTCGCAGACGTATTCCGTGGGCGACAGCCGCCGCACGCTGAATCTGCCGTCGGCGCAAAGCTATTCCAGCTTCATTTTGCTGCCTCTGCTGACATTTGCCACGCGCCGCAAATGCCTGTTCGTCGGCGGGCCGGGGCGGGGCAAGACGGCCAGCGCCCTGCTGATGGGCGTGCTGGCCGGCTCCACCGTCAAGGAAGTCAAGCGCGCCATGCAGCATGGCCACCCGCAGATGACGGTGGCCGATTTGCTGGGCAATCCGCTGCCGGCGGACCTGGTGAACGCGCAAAGCATGGACGATATCCGCATCGCCTGGCGCGCCTGGCTGGGCATGCGCGTGAAGATCGTCGATGAATACAACCGCATCCCCACGCGCACGCAAAGCGCGCTGCTCACCGTCATGGGAGACAATTACGCGGAAGTGCTGAACCATATTTACGAATGCCCGGAAGCGGCCTGGTATCTGACGGCCAACGACGACCAGGGCGGCGGCACGTACCAGGTGATCGAAGCGCTGCGCGACCGGGTCGACGTGACGGTGCAGGCGCTCGCTTTCAACCCGCGCTTCCTGAACGAACTGCTGCTGCGCGTGGAAGAAAACGTGCGGCCCGAAGAGCTGGTGCCGCCCGATATCATCTTCACGGAAGGGGAGGTGGATCAGATCGGCGCATCCATCCGCCAGGTGGCCATACCCGACGCCGTACGCCGCCGCCTGGAATTCTTTGCCAGCCAGTTCGAGCTGTTCGAGACGGCCGGCGGCCAGTTTGAATACATGACCAAGGATACGGCCCGCCTGGCCGGCGCCGACCGGGGCGCCGCGCAGGCGGCCGACAATGGGCGCGACCGCCTGAAAGACCTGGGCTGCCAGACCTTGAACGGCATTTCCGTGCGCACCCTGATGGCGCTGATGATCTACGCCAAGGCCATGGCTTATTTCCGCGGCAATGGCGAGGTGGCGCTGGAAGACTTGCGCCAGGTGCTGCCGTTCGTCCTGCATAACAAGCTGCAGCCGGACCCGGATGCGCCATTTTTCGCGCTGCCGGAAAACGCCGCCTACCGCAGCGACAGGCTGGGCTGGCTGCGCCGCCTGTTCGATTTGTCGAACGATGAATTCAACCGCCTGGATCTGGACCGCGATGATCCTGTCGGCGTGCTGTCGGCCGAATTCGACCTGGGCCTCGATGGCGTCAGCGAGCGCGAGACCCTGGCGCGCCTGAACCGCATCGAAAAGCTGATCGGCGAACGCACGAAGGGCAGAAAATTGTACGGTCCCCTGTACGACGACCTGCTGAAGCTCAAGTACCTGCACCAGCGCTATACGAACTACCGCACTTGGCTGCGTTCGCAATGAATTACGCTCTGAATATCGATCACTGCCGCGGGTTTCTCGATGCGCTGGCCATGTTGAACAGCGAGGCCAGCGACCTGTGCGCAACTTACGAGCTGCAACGCCTGCCCGATGCGCCAGACCTGGCCACGGCGCTGGGCTTGCGCATCGAAGATTATGCCTTGACCGTCATCGAACCCGCGCGCGACTTGCCGGCGGCCTTGTGGCAGATCGCGGCGGTGCCGTGCGGGCGCGCGCAGCTGGAGCAGCTATGCCAGCGCTGGTTCTTCTCGTCGGATCACATGCGCACGGCGCCGCCCGGCCGTTTTCGCGCCTGCCTCGTCAACGCCTTCCTCGAAGCGCTGGACATGTCGTTGACCGGATTCACCGTGCACGCCGTGACGATGACGCCGCCACCTGGTGTCTGGTACGCGATTCACTGGGACGAGATCGCCTTCGAGTCAGGGGATGAACGCTATCTGCTGCACTTTTCGCACAGCGATTGACAGGCTGCGATGATTTCTCCTGCCTTTTCCTCGATACTTGCCAGCGGCCGCGCCCAGTTCAATGCGCGCGCTGTGGAGGCGCGCCGGCGCTTTCCCGCGCTCGACATGGCCGCCTTTGGCGCCTTCCTGCACGACGGCGTCGATCCGCTGGTGGTGGCCTTGGCCGCCGCCGCGCCCGAGCGCGTGGGCGGCGCTACCTTTGCCGCCTATGACATGGCGCTGGAACTGGTGGGCCATGGTCTGGCCGGGCCTGCCGCGAAAAATCCGTTCCTGAATACCGTCTGGCGCGAACTGGCGCCCTCATTTGCGCCGTTGCTGGCCACCGCGCACGTGGATGTATTGGGCATGCTCAGCAACGCCGCCATCCACATTGGCGCCGTTGCGGGAGCGCGGCCCGCGCAATGGCAGGCCGGAATGGCTGCCGTGGCGCCGCAAGTCGGCAGCGTCGCGCAGCTGCGTGCCGTGGGCCAGGTGCTGGCCTGGCGCGCCGGCGTCGCACATTTCCGCCTGGGTGCGCTGGCCGCCGCCGACACCTTGCCACAAGCGCTGGCGCTGGCCGCCTTTGGCGAGCCGGGCGCGCAATGGCCGCAGGTGCATGCGCAGTTGCTGGCGAATCCCTGGCGCGGCAATGCCGAGGGCAGGGCGTTCGGCAGCTTCAGCGGCCTCGGTGGCGACTTCGGCACCCCGCCGCAAGTGCGCGCGACAAAGGACGGTTTTGTCGTGCGCAGCGCCGAGCGCCACTACCTGCTGGTGGCCGACGCCTATGGCGCCGTGCTGCACAGCGCGACGGCGCAGGAGTTCGAGCAGGCGCCAAGTGCCATGCCGGCGTCCGTGCGCCTCGAGGGGGCGACCGTGCATATCGGCGCGCGCAGCATCGCGCTCGACCTGCCGGCCGGCGACATCGCCATCGCCGCGAATGCGCATACGCTGGCCGTCACGTCACCGTGGACGCATGCGATCCGTTTGCTGCCGCTCGCATGAAGAACGATGTCGACTTGATCGACCGCTGGCGCGCCGCCTGGCCCGAGGCCCTGGCCGCGTGGAGCAAATTTACGCGCCTGCGCGACCCGAACCTGTGCGCCAGCCGCGTCGAGGCCAGCAGGCAGGGCTTGTCCGGCAGCTTCGCCATGATCCGCTTGCTGGACCAGAGCGTGGTGGTGGACTTGCCGCTGGTGACGGAGCTGGGCCTGGACGACTATGCGCTGGAAGTGCTTGCCCATGAAATCGGCCACCACATTCTCGCGCCGGGCAGTGCCAGCGACCAGTTCCGCCTGCTGGCGCGCATGCGCCGCGCCTTGCCGACCCTGGAGCAGCATGCGCCCATGGTGGCCAACCTGTACACGGACCTGTTCATCAACGACCGTTTGCAGCGCCAGGCGAATCTGCGCATGGCCGATATCTACCGCAAGCTGGAGCATGGGCGCTCTGCGCAAGCCGATGCCAAGGGTAGCGGCGGCGTATGGACCCTGTACATGCGCATCTATGAAAATCTGTGGCAGCTGCAAAAGGGCGAACTCGGAGGCGGTAGTGCAGACGAACGCCTGGACACGGATGCCTGGCTGGGCGCGCGCCTGATCCGTGTTTACGCGAACGACTGGATGCTGGCGGCGGGCCGCTTCGCCACCTTGCTGCTGCCTTACCTGGTGGAAGACATGGATGCCTTGAGCCCGAGCCGCTATCTGCTCGACACGCGCGACGCGGCCCGTGGCTGCCAGACCTATGGCGCGCAGCAGATCGAGGACGACGAGGCGGACGGCGCCATCCACCCGGTGCACGACAAGCGCATTTCCGGCCTTGATGGCGAGGAACCTGTGACCGAGGCGCCCGCCAGGCAGGGCGGCGGGCAACTGCGCGAACCGTTCGAGCTGGGCGATATCTTAAAGGCGTCGGGCGTGAACCTGAGCGACCATGAAATCGCCATCCGCTATTACCGCGAACGGGCATTGCCGCACCTGGTGGCGTTCCCCAGCCGCCCCGCGCCCGAGTCGCAGGAACCGCAGATGGAAGGGCTGGAAGCATGGGAAATCGGCGACCCGCTGGAAGACATCGACTGGCTGCAATCGGTGATGCAATCGCCGCGCCCCGTGCCGGGCGTGACCACCGTGCGCCGCGTGTACGGCCGCGAACCGGCGCGCGCCACCGATGCCGTGCCCGTCGACCTGGACATGTACGTGGACAGTTCCGGCTCCATGCCGAACCCGCAGGCGCATACCTCGTTCCTGACACTGGCTGGCGCCGTGATCGCCTTGTCCGCCCTGCGCGCCGGCGCGAAGGTGCAGGTGACCCTGTGGAGCGGCAAGAACGAGGTGATGCAAACGCCAGGCTTCGTGCGCGATGAAGACATGATCCTGGGTGTGCTGACGGAATTTTTTGGCGGTGGCACCTGTTTCCCCATCCACCGCCTGCGCCAGACCTATGCGGCCAGGCGCGAACGGTCCGCGCACATCCTGATGATTTCCGACGACGGCATCACCACCATGTTCGACAAGGATGAACTGGGCAACAGCGGCTGGGATATCTCGGCGAAAGCGCTGGCGCAGGGCGGCGCGGGCGGCACCATGGCCCTGAACCTGGAGCGCGACTGGGATGGCGCGGCGGCCCATAAGTGGCTGCAGCAGACCTATGACGATCTGAAGCGCGCGCGCCGCGAGCAGGGCTGGGATATCCACGCCGTCGAGCGCTACGAGGACTTGCTGGACTTTGCGCGCGCGTTCAGCCGGCGCCACTACATACAACAATGACATGCATACTCACGGTCCCCACCTCGAAACCCTGACCCACCGCCTGGCCGACACCCCCGTCGAATTCCTCGCCGAGCCGCGCATCGCCGGCGTCGCCAATGCGCAAGCCGTGGCGGTGGCCGCGCTGGTCAACGATATTTTGCTGCTGCATGGCGCGCGTGCGCCGGCGGCATCCTTGCAGGGTTTTATCGGCGCGCAGGTGAAGGCGGACCGCAACCGGCTGGCGCTGGCCATGATCCTGTGCTGGCTGCTGGCCGACGACTGGTTCATCGGCCAGCAGTTGCCGCAGCACGATTTGTTGCAGGTGCTGGGCGAGGCGGCGCGCGAACTGGCCGCTGCCACGCCGGCCCACCAGTTCACGCAAGACCCCGAGCGGCGCGAGGAACTGGCGCGCATCGTGCTGGCGCGCCTGGGCTTTCGGCCTCGCGACGAAAGCGTGGCGCAGGCCACGGACCGCTTGTCCGCCATCAGCGGCACGGAGCGCCGCCGCCTGCTCGAAGCGAGCCGGCTGGCCGAGCAGCGCGCGCGCGAAATCCGCGAAGCGCTGGCAAAGAAGGCGGCCGAGGAATCGGCCGACAAGTGGTCGCGCGAATGAGCGTGGACGTCAATTTGCCGGGCGGCGCCTGGGAATCGGACTGCGACTACTGTCCCACCCTGACGCAGGCGGGCGCGCGCATGCTGGAAAAACTGCGCAGCCATCCCGCGGCACCCCGGTACCGCAACCGCAGCGGCAACAAGCTGCTGGCCGGGGAGGTCGAAGCGCTGCGCGCCTACGAGCAGGAAGTCATGCAGGCGGAGATCGGCTGGAGCAAAGACGCGCCGCTGCCCTGGCTGGCGGATTTTCTCAGGACGACCTACGCCACCGTGCCGCATTACCGCGCCTGCGGTTCGCCGCCCGCGCGTCTTGCGGACGTGGCGCCCATCAGCCGCGCCGAACTGGCCTACGACATCGCCGCCTTCGTGCCCGACGACGCGGACCTGGCGCGCATGATCAACTTCCAGACGACAGGCACGACTGGCCACCCGCTGCTGATCGCCTCGCACCCGCTGGTGGCGGGGCGCTACCTGGCCTTCCACAAACGCGCGCTGTACCGCTTCGGCGTCACCCTGCGCCATGGCGCGGGCCAGGTGGGCGTGATGCTGCTGGGGCATCAGCGCCGCTGCTTCACCTATGTCTCCGTCACGCCGACGATGAACGAATCGGGCCTGGCGAAGATCAACCTGCACGAGGACGACTGGCGCGACCCGGGCGACCGCGCGCGCTACCTGGACGCCATGGCGCCCGAGCTGATTGCGGGCGACCCCATCTCGTTTGCCGAGCTCCTGACCTTGCCCATGGCGCACAAGCCGGCCGCGCTGCTGTCCGTGTCGATGATGCTGTTGCCCGGCATGCGCGCGCGCCTCGAAGCGGCGTTTGGCTGCCCCGTGCTCGATATCTATTCGCTCAATGAAGTGGGGCCCGTGGCCGTCTACGATGAACAGGCGGGTGGCCACGTGCTGCTGCAGCACCGGCTGTACGTGGAAATCCTCGATAGCGCGGGCCAGCCCGTGCCGGATGGCGCACGCGGCGAAATTACCGTGACGGGCGGCTTCAATTTTTGCCTGCCGCTGGTTCGCTACCGCACCGGTGATTACGCTTCGCTGGCGCATGGCCCGCACGGTCCCGTGCTGGTGGGCCTGGCCGGCCGCAGTCCCCTGCGCTACAGGACGATCAATGGCGAATGGATCAACAATATCGACATTACGCATGCCCTGAAACCGCTGGCCATCGCCCTGTTCGGCGTGCACCAGCATGGCGACGGCGCCATCGCGCTGCGCCTGGCGCCGAACGCCATGCCGCAGGCTGACCGGGCGCGCTCCTTGCTCGCGCCTTTTTTCGGCGCCATCGCGGTCGAGACCTTGCTGGCGGAAGACAAGATCATTCAATACACTTCGGATTTGCAGGAAGCAGTGGCATGAACCTTTATAAACGCGGCCTCGTGGTCGGTAAATTCTGCCCGCTGCACCAGGGCCACGAACTGTTGCTCCATCGTGCGCAAGAGGCCAGCGAAGAACTGCTGGTGGTCAGCTACACCAAGCCCGAATTTCCCGGTTACGAGCCGGCGCGCCGGGAACGGTGGCTGCGCGCGCAATTCCCGCAGGCGCGCATCGTCGTGCTGGACGACGCGCGCCTGGCCGCCCTGTGCGCGGCGCGCGGCGTGCCGGCGCGTACGCTGCCGCACAACGACGACGATGGCGAGCTGCATCGCCACTTCATGGGCTGGCTGTGCTGGACGGTGCTGGCGCTGCCCGTCGATGCCGTCTTCACCAGCGAGGACTATGGCCCCGGTTTTGCGCGGGTGCTGGAACGGCATTATGCAAGCGGGCCGGTGGCGCATGTGAGCGTGGACCAGGCGAGAACTGTGGTGCCCGTGTCCGGCACGCGGGCCAGGCAAGACCCGCATGCGCACAGCGCCTTCCTGTCGCCGATTGTGCGTGCCGATTTTGTCACGCGCGTGTGCGTGCTCGGTGGCGAATCGAGCGGCAAGACGACCTTGGCGCAAGCACTGGCGGCGCATTTCGAGACGGCCTGGGTAGCCGAATATGGCCGCGAGTTGTGGGAAATCCAGGATGGCATATTGAACTATGACGATCTGCTGAAGATCGGCCGGGAACAGCTGCGCCGCGAAGCGCAGGCGCTATTGGCTGCGCGGCGCTGGCTGTTTTGCGATACCTCGCCCATGACGACGTATTTTTACTGTGTCGAGATGTTTGGCAGGGCCGAACAGGAATTGGCGCAGCTGGCAGAACACCGTTACGATCTGGTGCTGCTGTGCGCCCCAGACTTCCCCTTCATCCAGGATGGCACGCGCCGCGACGAGGATTTTCGCGCGCGCCAGCATGCGTGGTACCAGGACGAGCTGGCGCGGCGGGGGATCGCCTTTGTCGATGTGTCCGGCACGGTGGCCGACAGGGTCAGGCAGGTGGCGCAAGTGTTGCGCTGACTGCCGCCAGGATCTCATCGGAAAACGCGGCATCGTCGACGGCGCGCGCCAGCGCCACGGCGCCCACCATGGCTGACAGCATGACGATGGCTTCCTGTTGTCGGTTGCGCTTTTTCTGCCACGGAAAATGCGTGGCCAGCTTGCCGATGATGGTTTTCAGGTGGACGGTGAAGGCGGGGCGCACGGCCGGCTGCTTGCGCGCGTCGCCGGCCAGGGCGGCCAGCAAACAGCCATCGCCCGGCGCGTCTCGGTGGGCCGCGCTCACGTAATCGCGCACATACTGGCGCATGGCTTCCGGGCTTGCCGTTGCCGCATCGAGCGCCACGCGCGAGTGTTCCGAGCCGTGCAGCGTGCTTTCCGCCATCAGCGCTTCCTTCGAAGCGAAGTGGTTGTAAAAGGGGCCATGCGTGAGTCCCGTCGCCTGCATGATCTGTCCCACGCTGACGCCGTCGTAGCCCTTTTCACGGAACAGCCGCGCCGCTTGCGTCAGGATGCGCTGGTGCTTTTCAGCGGTTTCTTCGGCGGGATAACGCATGGCAGGCTCCTGATTGCGGTTCAAAAATAATGGTTGACATCATACATGATGTTCGTCATGCTTCAACACATTAAACATGATGACCGTCATATTTAATGTGTTGAAGCATGATGGCTGTCATGTTTGATGGCGCCAGTCCACCCCCTATACTGAAGAAGGAATGATCATGAATGCAGTTACCACCCAAGGCACGGCCCTCGTCACCGGCGCATCGTCGGGCCTGGGCGCCGTGTATGCGGACCGCCTGGCCAGCCGTGGCTTCGATTTGATCCTGGTGGCGCGCCGGGTCGAACGCCTGGGCGTGCTGGCCAAGTCGCTGGCGGAAAAGTATGGCGTGTCCGTGCGCGCCATGGCGGCGGACCTGTCCGCACCGGCCGACCTGCAGCGCGTGGCCGATGAACTGGCCAGCAATCCGGCCATTACCATGCTGGTCAATAATGCGGGCGCCTCGACCCTGGCGCCCGTCGTCGATACGCCGAAAGCGGGCATCGCCACCATGGACAAGGTCAACGTGACGGCCGTGGCGGAGTTGAGCTACGCCGTGCTGCCGCAGTTCAAGCTGCGCAACAGCGGCACCATCATCAATATCGGCTCCGTGCTGTCCTTCCACATCTTGCCCGTCAGCACGATCTACAGCGCCACCAAGGGCTATGTGATGAATTTCACGCGCGGCTTGCAGCAGGAGCTGGCCGGCACGGGCATTACGGTGCAGCTGGTGCTGCCCGCATCGACGGCGACGGAAATCTGGGAATTGAGCGGCGTGCCGTTGGCGCAGCTGGACCAGGCCACCATCATGCGCGCGGAAGACTGTGTCGATGCGGCGCTGGCGGGCCTGGATCAGGGCGAACTGGTGACCTTGCCTTCCGTCGAAGACCAGGCCTTGTGGGAGCAGTTTGACTCTGCCCGTCTGGCCCTGTTCGCAGGCGCGATGCGCGGCAAGCCGGCATCGCGTTATGGTATCGCGGGCTGATACACGCGAAAGAGGAAGCTACAGGGGCCGCACGGGGATGCAGATGTCGCAGGAGAATTCGCCGGTGGCCGGGTCCAGCGCCGTGGCCGCGGAAAAGCGCTCGAAGCACGGGCGCTCATCCCACTGCAGGCCGCTGGCCGGCAGCCATTCGCGCGTCATGCGCGTCCATGTTTCGGCAATGGCGCTGGATGGTCCCTTGAATTGCGCCACCGCATAGCGCCCGCCCGGCAGGGTGGTGATGCTGGCCCGGCCGCCCGACTGGAACGCATCGGGCACGGTGACGCAGGCGTCGTAGCGGCATTTGTCTGGCGGCGTGATGCTGGGATCGTCATGGCCGATGCCGTAGCACGTCGCGTCGCCCAGGCCGTGCGACTGCATCCATGGCGCGACGGTGTCGCGCCAGAAGGCGCCGATGGCGGGACCGTAGGGGCCGATATGGCGCTGGCACGCCACCGTGGCGGGCGGCAGGTCGAGGATGGTGACTTGCATGGGACTCTCTCTGTGAAGTGGATTGGAGTGCCCATGGTGCTGGAAGTTCGGCCCGTTTTCCTGACCAGGATTGCGCATGGCCTGATCCGGATTGCTAGCTTGCCGGCGCAGGCGCATGGCTGCGAGCATGGCAGCGTTTTTTGCGGCGATGCCGGCGCGCCAGGCCGTTGGCGTGCAGCCGAATTTCAGCTTGAAGGCGCGCGCAAACGCTTCGCCGGAACCGAAGCCCGTCGCCAGCGCGATGTCCAGTATCGTTTCGTCGGGACGGCAGGCCAGCCGCAGGGCGGCCGTTTCCAGGCGCCGGCGGCGCGCATAGTCGCCCAGCGTCTCGCCCATCCAGGCGGCGAATACGCGGTGAAAGTGGAAACGTGAAAAATGCGCGACGTCGGCCAGCTGGGCCAGGTCCAGCGGCGTGTCGAGGTGGCGGTCGATATGGTCAAGCACGGCATTCATGCGCCGCGCGTATTCGGCGCGGAAATGGCCGGATGCCGGCTGTTCAGGGGGAGTAGGAGGGGAAGACATGCCGCCGATTATGGCATGAAGTCCCCTCCGGGCGGCGTGGAAAAGAGGCTTACGCCGCGTTCAAGGCTTGCTCCAGGTCTTCGCGCAAGTCGTCGATATGCTCGATGCCGACGGACAGGCGCAGCATGTCTTCCGACACGCCTGCCTTCGCCAGTTCTTCGGGATTGAGCTGGCGGTGCGTGGTGGAGGCAGGGTGCGTGGCCAGCGACTTGGCGTCGCCGATGTTGACCAGGCGCGTGAACAGTTGCAGGGCGTCGAGCACGCGGGCGCCGGCCGCGCGTGGATCCTCACCAGCCGCCAGTTTCAGGCCGAACGATAAAATGCCCGAGGCGCGGCCATTCATGTATTTCTTCACCAGCGCGTGGTCCGGGTGGTCTTCCAGGCCCGCGTAATTGACCCATGCGACTTTCGGATGCTGTTTCAGGTGCCTGGCCAGAGCCAGCGTGTTGTCGCAGATGCGGTCCATGCGCAGGGCCAGCGTCTCGATGCCCTGGATCAGCTGGAAGGCGGAGAGTGGCGAGATGGCCGCGCCCATATTGCGCAGAGGGACGACCCTGGCGCGGCCGATGAAGGCGGCCGGGCCGAAGGCTTCCGTGTAGACGACGCCGTGATACGACACGTCCGGTTCGTTCAGGCGCTTGAAGCGTTCTTTGTGCTCGGCCCACGGGAACTTGCCGCTGTCGACGATGGCGCCGCCCACGGTGGTGCCGTGGCCGCCCAGGTATTTGGTCAGCGAGTGCACGACGATATCGGCGCCATGCTCGATGGGACGGAACAGATAGGGACTCGGCACCGTGTTATCGACGATCAGCGGGATGCCGTGCGCATGCGCGATCTCGGCCAGTTTCGCTACATCGGTGACATTGCCCAGCGGGTTGCCGATCGATTCGCAGAAGATGGCCTTGGTGCGCGCGTCGATCAGAGCGGCAAACGTCTCGGGCTGGCGCGCGTCGGCGAAGCGCACTTCGATGCCGATCTGCGGCAGGGTGTGGGCAAACAGGTTGTAGGTGCCGCCATACAGCTGGCTGGCGGAGATGAAATTGTCGCCCGCTTCGGCGATGGTCTGGATCGCATAGGTGATCGCCGCCATGCCCGACGCCACGGCCAGCGCGGCCACGCCGCCTTCCAGCGCCGCGACCCGTTTTTCCAGCACGTCCTGCGTGGGGTTCATGATGCGCGTGTAGATATTGCCGGCGACCTTGAGGTCGAACAGGTCGGCGCCATGCTGGGCATTGTCGAAGGCGTAGGCCACCGTCTGGTAAATGGGGACGGCGGCGGCCTTGGTGGTCGGGTCGGGGGTGTAGCCGGCGTGCACGGCCAGGGTTTCGATTCTCATGTGGTCTCCGGTTGCTATGGTATGCGGTGGTGAAATCCGCAGCCATTGTGCCATGCGTCCGTTAACTGGTTGCTACGCTTGATAGAATATTAATTCATAAGCTAGTGCTGTCTTGATATAAGTCATGCAGCTCTGCCAGCCCGATGAACCGTTCATGCGTGCCGTTCTGCGCGCAGGCAAATGCGCCGCCGATGGCGCCGCGGCGCATGGCGTCGTCCAGGCCCGCGCCGCCCAGCCAGGCATGCAGGAAGGCCGCCACGAACGAGTCGCCGGCGCCGTTCGTGTCTACCACGGGCAGTTTCAAGCCTGCCGTCGGCGTGTGACGCACGGTCTCGCCGCCCCGTTCCAGCAGGTAGGCGCCGTCCGCTCCGGCCATGGCGATGACGGCCTGTGCGCGGCCTTCCGAGATAATGGCGCGCATGACGGACTCCGTACGCTCGCCCAGCGCGGCCGTGCTGAGGAAGACCAGGTCGGCGCGCAGCGCAAAGACCTTGTGGTGCGGGTTGACGCCATCCCAGTCGTGCAAATCCGTCGACACCGTGGTGCCGCACACTTGCGCATCGTCAAACAGCTCGGCCACCCAGCCCATGATGGAAAAGTGCGCATGGCGCGCCGGGCCCAGGTAGGGAAGATAAAAAGCGGCCGGCATGCGCACGTCTTCCGGATGGCGTCCGTCGTACAGCGACAGCCGGCACCCTTGCGGGTCGACCAGGTTGACGCTGCGCCGCGTGCCCGAGGGTTCGACAAGGTGTGAAAAATCGAGCCGGGCTTCCTTGTAGCGCTGCAGGATGGCCGCGCCCTGCGCATCGTCGCCGATGAAGTCGATGAACTTGCAGCGCAAGCCCAGCGCGTGGCAGCCCAGTGCCACGCCGTTGCCCGTGTGCGCCACGTAGTCGCGGATGGGCGGCACGTGCAGCGAATCGGCGACGGGCAATTGCAGGTCGGGGACGCGCACGATCGTGTCGATGCCGGCGCCGCCGACCACTAAAATGTCATAGGTACTCATGGTGCAGCTTTCTCCAGCAGGACGGTGCCGCCCGCGTTCACCGCGACGGTGCCGTTTTTTACGATATAGGTTTGATTCGTGTAAGCGTCGCGCAGACTGGTGCCGTCGGCGAACACGCCGTGCACTTTCAGTTCGAGCGGGCCTTGCGCCTCGGGTACGGCGATGACGGCGTCGCCATCCGTCACGCGGGCGAATGCGTACGGCTTGTCGTCGATGAAGCGGTGTTCGCCGCGCGCCAGGGCAGGGTGGCGCAGCCGGAACTGGCCCAGCTTGCGCGCATGCGCCAGGGTGGGCGCATCCAGCGCAGACCAGTTCATGCTTGACCGCGTGGCCTGCTGTTCGTCGCCGACGGGCGCCGCGCCAGGCTGGCGCGCGCTTTCATCGCCATAGAACAGCTGCACGCCGCCCGGCGCCAGCAGCAGGGCGGACAAGCCATGTTTCAGCCGGTCGCGCGGGAACAGGCTGGTGTCGTGCGACGAGATATACGACAGGATGTCGTAGCGGGGGCCCGGGCCCTTGCCCAGCAAGCCCGCGTACTGGCGGTAGACGCCATCGATGCTTTTCCAGTCGCCGCCAGCGCGGCTTTGAAAGTCGAAATTGATCATCGAATCGAAACCGGCGTCATGCCAGCTGCTGCGCTCGGGGCCGTGGCCCCACGCTTCGCCCGTCATCCAGAACGGCGCGTCATCGATCTTTTGCTGCGGATGGCGGGTTTTCCAATCCTTGAGGGCATCGGTGGCTGCCGCGCGCAGGGCCAGCCAGCTGGTCGGCTCCACGTGCTTGACGGTGTCGGCCCTGAAGCCGTCGACGCCGAATTCGCGCACCCAGTCGGCCAGCCAGTTGACAAGGTAAGTGCGGACAGTCGCATCGGGCAGGGCCACGGCGCGCGTGTCGGCCTTGCGCTGCAAAATCGGCGGCAAGCCCACGCCCTTGCCGCTCTCCGTGCGGAAGTCGGGCAGGTAGGCCAGCTGCATGGTGAAATCATCCTTGCCGCCGTCGGCGTAGCCGGGCAAGCCGGCGCGCACCCAGTCCGGGCCCCACCACTGCTTGAATTCGAAGTTGTTATAGTCGATGAAGCTGTGATAGTCGCGCAGCACGGCCTGCTCATGGCCGGGCCACAGGACCGGCACCTTGTATTCGGACAGGGTGCGCAAGTCCGCGTAGCCGGGATGGTTCAGCACCACGTCGAACAGCACGCGGATGCCTTGCGCATGGGCCGTGTCTATCATCTCGCGCAGTTCCTCGCGCGTGCCCATGTTGGCATCCATGGTCGTGAAGTCGAGCGCCCAGTAGCCGTGGTAGGCGTAGTGCTGGAACTGCTGCTTGCCGCCCACCACCCAGCCGTGGATCTGTTCGTACGGCGCCGTGATCCACAGGGCGTTGACGCCCAGGTCGCGGAAGTAGCCGGCTTTGAGCTGCTGCGTAATGCCGGCGATGTCGCCGCCGTGAAAGCTGCCCACATCGCCGCCTTGCGGGTCGGCGGCGCGGCCATAACTGTGGTCGTTTCCAGGATTGCCGTTGGCGAAGCGGTCCGTCACGGCGAAGTAGACGATGGGGTTGTCCGCAAAGCTCCCTGCCTGCGCCGAAGCGCTGAGTAACAGGGCGGCCAGCGTAGTCAGGGCGCGGCGCATGGTCAGCCCTTCACGCCGCCAGCCGTCAGGCCGGAGATCATCCATTTTTGCGCCAGCAGGAATACGGCCGTGATGGGCAGGCCGGACAAAATGGCTGCCGCGGCGAAGTCGCCCCACAGGTATTTTTGCTCGTACAGGAACAGTTTCGAGCCGACGGCCAGGGTCAGGTTGTTCTGTTCATGCAGCAACACGGAGGCGATCGGGTATTCGATGATGGCGCCGATGAACGACAGCAGGAATACCACCATCAGGATCGGCACCGTCATCGGCAGCAGCACGTAGATGAATGCCTGCCATTGCGTGGCGCCGTCGACCTTGGCCGCTTCCTCGATCTCGATGGGGATGGTTTGATAGTAGCCCTTGATGGTCCAGATATGCAGGGCGATGCCGCCCGTGTAGGCCAGCACCAGGCTGCCGTGGTGGTCGATGCCCAGCCACGGCACGTAGCTGCCCAGCACATCGAAAATGGCGTAGATGGCCACCAGGGCCAGCACGGCGGGGAACATCTGCAGCAGCATCAGCGCGGACAGGGTTTGCGACTTGAAGCGGAACTGCATGCGCGCGAACGCATACGCGCAGGTGGTCGACAGCAGCACGGTGACGGTGGCGCTCATGCTGGCCACCTTGATGGAATTCCACAGCCACAGCAGCACGGGGAAATCAGGCTCGACCAGGGTGCCGTTGGGCGCCTGGTAAGACATGCCCAGCGCCAGGCGCCAGTGCTCGAAGCTGATCTCGGGCGGTATCAGGCTGCCCGAGGCGAAATTGCCAGGGCGCAAAGAGATCGACAAGATCATCAGGAAGGGGAACATCACCAGCGCGATCAGCGCGATCACGGCGACGTGGGCCGCCAGGATGCGCCAGCGGTTGGAACGGTCGACAACGATAGCCATATGCTGTCCTTTATGCTTTGTTCATGCGCGTCAGGCGCATGTTGACCAGCGAAATCGCGGCCACGAGGAAGAAGATCAGGGTCGAGATGGCGGCGGCCAGGCCAAAGTTCTGGCCGGAATCCTCGAACGCGATGCGATAGGTGTAGGACACGAGCAAGTCCGTCGTGCCGGCCGGTAACGTCGTGTCGAGGAAATCGGGGCGCCCGCCCGTCAGCAAGCTGATCAGCACGAAATTATTGAAGTTAAAACCCAGGCTGGCCACCATCAGCGGCGTCAGCGGTTTGATGATCAACGGCAGCGTGATCTTGAAGAAATTCGTCAGCGGTCCCGCGCCGGCCAGGGCCGACGCTTCGTACAGGTCCGACGGGATCGCCTTGATCAAGCCCATGCACACCACCATCATGTAGGGGTAGCCGAGCCAGGTGTTGACGATCAAAATCATGGCCTTGGCCAGCGTGGTGTCCGAGAACCAGGCGGGCTTGATACCGAACAGGGCGTCGAGCACGAGGTTGATTTCGCCGAAGTTATTGTTGAACAAGCCCTTGAAGACCAGGATGGAGATAAAACCCGGCACGGCGTACGGCAGGAACAGCAGGGTGCGGTACAGGCCGCGGAAGCGCAGCGCATCCCAGTTCAGCAGTACGGCCAGCACCATGCCCAGGCCCGTCGTCGTGGCCACGCTGATCAGGGCGAAAACGATGGTCCACACGAAAATGCGCAGGAAGGGGCCGCGGAACGCTTCATCGGAGAAGATTTTGACGAAGTTGGCGAAGCCGACATTGACCTTGAAGCCCGGTTCCAGCTTGGTACCGTCCGGCATTTCATAAAAGCCCGTCTTGAAGTTCGGTGTCACGAGCTCGCCCGTGGCGATTTTCTTCAGGGTCTTGTCGGGCAGTTGTTTGTAGACATGCGCGACAGGGCCGAATTCGCGCAAGCCCACCATGCGCAGCTCGATCTTGTTCGGCATGACCAGGGTGAGCAGCTTCAAGTCCTTTTGCAGGGCGATGATGTCCTTGATGGG
Organism: Janthinobacterium lividum; assembly: GCF_034424625.1. Lineage (NCBI taxonomy): Bacteria > Pseudomonadati > Pseudomonadota > Betaproteobacteria > Burkholderiales > Oxalobacteraceae > Janthinobacterium > Janthinobacterium lividum. The sequence continues at coordinate 2,530,532 of NZ_CP139976.1, forward strand.
CAGCGGCGGGGCCAGCACGGGCGCCTGCACGGGATCCAGCGGCGCCACTTCCACGTTCAGGGGGACGGCGCGCTTGAGGGCCAGCGGCTGCGTCAAGAGCACTTCGCCCGTGTCCGGGCTTTCCAGGCGCAGGCGGTATTCCTTGTTGTCGGCATGCACGGTCATGGCATAGCCGGCGCTTTCCACGCGCTGCGTCTCGTCGAGCAGGTATTGCGTGGCCCGCTCATACGTGAGCAGGTTGCGCGAACTGAAATTGGTAAAGCCGATCGACACCGTGTACACCATCGGCAGCAGCACGAAGACGATGACCGCCGTAATGCCGGGAAACAGATAGCGGTAGGCATAGGCGCGCGGCGACGTGAAGACAAACGTCGTCAGGGTCAGCAAGCCGAGGAAAACGGCGGCCAGCATGGTCTGGCCGGAAATGTACAACATGAAGAGCAGATACAGACCCAGCGCCATGCTGATGGTCAATACCGTAGGGCCGATAAACTTGCGCACGATGGATACCTGTGAAGATGGAGTGATACGAGATGGCGTAGGTCGGATTAGCGGCTATGCCGCGTAATCCGACAACATTGTTGGCTGCTGGTGTCGGATTACGGCCCTTCGGGCCTAATCCGACCTACGCCTTGACCTGCTTAATTGGCGGTCGTAATCCGCTTCGCCGCCGCATCCAGGCCATCCTTGGTCGTCTGGCGGCCTTGCGTGATGTTTTCCAGCGCCGATTGCATCGACGACCAGAAGCGGCCCATTTCCGGGTTGTTCGGCATCGGACGGCCCGCTTGCGCGCTTTCCATCGTCGCCTGGATGTTCGGATTGGCTTTCAATTCCGCGAACAGCACCTTGTTCGCTGGCGTGCCCAGCGGGACGTCGGCGTTGATGGTTTTCAGGCCATTGATCTGCAGCATCTGGTTTTCCAGGAATTCCGTGGCCAGGTCCTTGTTCGGGCTAGCCTTGGAAATCATCGCGCCCAGCACGCCCACGAACGGGGTGGCCGTCTTGCCTGCCACGGTAGGGATCGTTGCCACGCCAAAGTTGATCTTCGATTTGCGCGCATTGTCCCACGACCATGGGCCGTTGATCATCATGGCGATCTTGCCCTGATTGAAACCGGCTTCCATTTCCGCGTAGCCCGCGCCCTTCGGCATGGCGCCGCTGTTGATCAGGGTCATCAGCGCATTCACGCCAGCCTGCGAACCGGCATTGTTCACGCCCGTCTTGGCTGCATCGTAGCGGCCGTCGGCCTTGACTTCAAACGGGAAGCCGCCGCCCGCGCCCAGCAAAGGCCACGTGAAATAGGTGTTCGTGTAATCCCACAGGATGGCTTTCTTGCCCTGCGCGGACAATTTCTTGTCCAGCGCGGCGATTTCTTCGAAGGTTTTTGGTGGCGTCGGCACCAGGTCCTTGTTGTAGACGAGGGCGACGGCTTCGATGGAGATCGGGTAGCCCCAGGTCTTGCCGCCCACCGTGAAGGCGTTCCAGGCCAGCGGCAGGATGGCGGCGCGGGCTTCCTTGCTTGGCGTCAATGGTTGCAGCAAGCCGGCGTCGATCCAGGTGCCGATGCGGTCATGCGGCCAGATCCAGATGTCCGGACCCTTGCCGGCGGCCGCCGCTTGCTGGAATTTGTTCGGTGCATCTTCCGGATGCTCGACGACGACCTTGACGCCCGTCTTCTTGGTGAATTCCTCGCCGACCTTTGCCAGGCCCTTGTAGCCCTTGTCGCCATTGATCCAGATCAAGAGAGTGCCTGCTTCGGCCGCGTTCGCCATGCTGACGGCGGCCAGGTTGCCGATGCCGGCCAGGGCGGCGGCGATCAGGGTGGTTTTGATGAAGCTGCGTTTCGCGTGTGTGAAGGACATGTCAATCTCCAGTGTCTTTTTTTATGTTAAGTATCAAGGCTGAGACGATACAACCAGGCCAGGCGGCGCCTGTAGCGCCTGGCCCTTTAAATTCGGAATCAGGTACGGGTCTGGCCATGCTCGTCGAACACGTGGACGCGGGCGGGCGCCACTTGCAGCGCCACGGATTGGCCAATGGCCCAGTCCGTTTCCGCATCGGCGCGCACCACCAGCGGCTCGTCGCCGCCAGGTACCTGCACATACAGATAGCTGATGTCGCCCAGTTTTTCCACCGCCTGCACGGTGGCCGTGATGGCGGCAGTGGCGCCGGGCGCGCACGCTTGCACGTGTTCGGGACGCGCGCCGACGGTGACGGGGGTGCCGCTGGCCAGCGGCTGCGTCAGGACGGCCTGCAGCATGCCGCCCGCGTTGGTGGCGATGGTGGCCACGCCATCGGCATAGCTGTGGATCTTGCCTTTGAGGAAGTTCATGCGGGGCGAACCGAGGAAGCCGGCCACGAACAGGTTGGCGGGATGGTGGTACAGCTCCAGCGGCGCGCCCACCTGTTCGATGCGGCCCGCGTTGAGCACGACGATGCGGTCGGCCAGGGTCATCGCTTCGACCTGGTCATGCGTGACGTAAATCATGGTTGAGCGCAATTCGCGGTGCAAGTTCGCCAGTTCGATGCGCATCTGCACGCGCAGCGAAGCGTCGAGGTTGGACAGCGGTTCGTCGAACAGGAAGACGTCGGGCTTGCGCACGATGGCGCGGCCGATGGCCACGCGCTGGCGCTGGCCGCCCGACAAGTCCTTCGGTTTGCGTTCCAGCAAAGGTTCGATGCGCAGGATCTGCGCGGCGCGTTGCACGGCGTCGGCGATCTGCACCTTGCTCATGCCGGCCAGCTTCAGGCCAAACGCCATGTTCTGCGCCACGCTCATGTGCGGGTACAAGGCGTAGCTCTGGAACACCATGGCGATGCCGCGCTTGGCGGGCGGCACGTCGTTCATGCGGGTCTTGCCGATGAATAAATCGCCGCCGCTGATCTCTTCCAGGCCGCAAATACTGCGCAGCAAGGTGGATTTGCCACAACCCGACGGGCCCACGAACACCATGAATTCGCCATCGGCGATCTCCAGGTCGATGCCGTGCAGGGTTTGCACGTCGCCATATGCCTTCTTCAGGCCTGTTAACTTCAGTCCAGCCATGTCTGTCGTCCTCAATCTCACTGAATGTGCCTGGCCAAATCTACTGCGCGTCGAGATTTGCGGCTGGCGATGCTCACTGTGCCTTCGCACAGCTGCGCTTCTCTGCCACAACTCTCATCCGCTCGCTACGATTTTGCCAGGCACTGATACGCTGTTATTTGGCCCCGCTGATGCGCGGGGCTCGTTATTGTAATTGGCGGCATGGCCGCCAAAGCCTGCGATTTACGCCAGGGTGCCGAACCAGCCGCCATGCGGGGGCAGGCTGAGCTGTTGGCCATCTTTGCTACCTGGCAAGCCGTGACCGGCCAGGTCGGCCGCTGGCGCCGCGTCCGGCCAGGCGAAGGTGACCGCTTGCGTGCCCAGGTTGAAGGCGGCCAGGACGGACGGTTGACCAGGCAAGTCGCGGCGCAGGGCCAGCACGGGTTCCGGCGCATCGAAGAAGACGATGTCGCCGCGCAGCAATTGCGGCAGGGTGCGGCGCCAGGCGAGGATGTTCTGCGCAAACTGCAAGGGTGAAGCGGAATCGTTTTCTTCGACATCCACCGCGCGCGCCAGATGCTCGGGCGGCACGGGCAGCCAAGGTTTTGCCGTGCTGAAGCCGCCATGCGGCGCCTCGGCCACCCACGGCATCGGCGTGCGGCAGCCATCGCGGCCCTTGAACTGGGGCCAGAACGGGATGCCGTACGGGTCTTGCAGCGCCTCGAAAGGAATGTCCGCTTCCGTCAGGGCCAGCTCGTCGCCCTGGTACAGGCAAGGCGTGCCTTTCAGCGCGGCCTGCACGGCCAGCACCACCTTGGCCAGCGATGGCGACGGGTTTTCGCCACCCCAGCGCGTCATGACGCGCACGCTGTCGTGGTTGCCCACGGACCAGGAAGCCCAGCCGTCGGCCACTTGCGCCTCGAATTCTTCCACCTGGGTGCGGATGTGCGCGGCCGAAAATTCCGCCGTCAGCAAGTTGAAACTGTAGGCCATGTGCAGCTTGTCGGCGCCCGTGTAGGCAGCCATGGTGGCCAGCGCATTGTCGTCGCCCACTTCGCCGATGGAAATGGCTTGATATTCGTCAAGTATGGCGCGCACGCGCTGCAAATAGGCGATGTTTTCCGGCTGCGTCTTGTCGTACACGTGCGCCTGCATGCCGTACGGGTTGATGGCCGACACGCTGCTCGCATCGCGCTGCACGGCGGGCGGATTGTCGCGCAGCAGCTGGTCGTGATACGGGAAGTTGCAGGAGTCGAAACGGAAGCCATCGACGCCGCGCTCGAGCCAGAAACGCAGGTTGTCCAGCTGGGCCTGCTGCACGGCTGGATTGTGGAAATTCAGGTCGGGCTGGCTGGCGAGGAAATCGTGCAGGTAATACTGGCCGCGGCGCGGCTCCCATTGCCAGGCGGAACCGCCGAACACGGACAGCCAGTTGTTCGGCGCCGTGCCGTCCGGCTTCTGGTCGGCCCACACATACCAGTCGGCCTTGGCATTGTCGCGGCTGGAGCGGCTCTCCACGAACCACGGGTGGTTGTCGGACGAGTGCGACAGCACCTGGTCGATCATCACTTTCAAGCCCAGTTCATGGGCGCGCGCCACCAGGCGGTCGAAATCGGCCAGAGTGCCAAACATGGGATCGACGTCGCAGAAGTCGGCTACGTCGTAGCCGAAATCCTTCATCGGCGACGTGAAGAAGGGCGAGATCCACACGATGTCGGCGCCCAGGGCGGCGATGTAATCGAGCTTGGAGGTGATGCCAGGCAAGTCGCCGATGCCGTCGCCATTGCTGTCGAGGAAGCTGCGTGGATAAACCTGGTAGATGACGGCGCTGCGCCACCAGTCGGCGGGCAGGTGGGCGAGATTGTTCTGGATGGTCGGCATGAATGATTTCTTAAAAGTTGCCTGTAGCCTTGGCTATCAGGGCGGCGCTGCTGGTTGGTAGGCGAACGTCTTATTTTAAAATTCAAAGCGCTTTGGGTATGAAATGAGTATAGTTCAAAGCGCTTTGAAAAGTAAAGCGATACACGCGCCAGACATACGATTTTTTTATGAGGGTGATTCAGGAAGGCAAAGCAGAGCGGAAGAGGGAGTTCTACGAAACCCCAAGCGGAGGCTGGGGTCGGACCCTGAGGGGGAATGCGTCCCAATGGGATGCATTCCAATGCAGTGACCGACCCCAGTAGTTTGCTCTAGGGGTAAATCATGCGTGTATTACGGGCCCTGCCGACTCGCCCGGCAGCAGTTCGCACGGCCACAGTTCCTGCAGGTCGGTGACGGGCGTGCCATCCATCAGGGCCAGCAGCATGTGGATCATCTTCGCGCCAGCGCCGCGCGGGTCGGGCTGGACGACGGTGGTGACGTTGTGGCCGGCCAGGGAATCCTCCATCACGCCCCAGACGATCAGCGACATTTCGCTGCCGATGGCGATGCCCGCGTCGAGCAGGGCGCGCACGGCGCCCACGCCCGACATGTGATTGTCGACGATGACGGCCGTGGGGCGGGGCGAGCGGGCCAGCAGGCGCTGCATGGCCTGGTAGCCGGCGCGGCGGTCGTGCGCATTGTCGACCAGGTTGTCCGGGTCGACGGCCAGGCCGCCCGCTTGCATGGCGTGCTGGAAACTCTCGACGCGCTGGCGCACGAAGTTCAGGTCCGGCGTGGCGCTGATCAGGCCGATGCGCTGATGGCCCAGCTGCGCCAGGCGCTCGACGGCCAGGCGCATGCCCGCCTCGTTGTCGTAGTCGAACCACGCGTGCGGCTGGTTCAGCTGGGTGCGGCCATGGGCGACGAACGGCATGCCCTGCTGCGCCAGGTAGGCGATGCGCTCGTCGAACGGTTTCGTGCGTCCGACGATCAGGCCATCGATGCGGCGGCCCTTGACCATGCGTTCATAGGTGTGGAATTCGTTGCCGGCCGAGGCGGGCGCGATCATCATGTCCATCTGCTGGGCTTCCAGCGCTTCCGACATGCCGCCCACGATTTCGATGAACATGGGGTCGGCCAGATCGTTCGGCATCAGCGGGTAGATGATGCCGACGATATTCGTGCGTCCCACGGCCAGGCTGCGCGCCATGGGATTGGGACGGTAGCCGGCCGCCTGCGCGGCGGCCAGCACCCGCTCGCGCGTGCGTTCGCTCACTTCCGGATAGCCATTCAAGGCGCGGCTGACGGTGGTTTCGGATATTCCTAGCGTTTTGGCGAGATTTTTGAGGTTCATGGATGCTGCAGTTGGGGTCTATCCAGGGTGGGTCGGGAGCGATGCGGTGCGATGACGGGTAGTTTATCTGATAAATGCCGGAATGATCAGGGGTATGACAAGCGGCGGCAGCGCCCAAAAAAATACGCGGGCAAACCCAGGGGCGCCCGCGCTAAAAGAGGATACTGCTGAATCACTACATTGAAGCTGCCGGCCATCGCGTGCAGCGGCGAAATGGTGGATCCGGATATTACTTGCCCCTGGATAAGCGGGCGGTGTTGCTGCCACCGGCAAGCGTCCGGGGACGCTTGCCAACGTTCTAGCGGCCTGCGATTACCACCAGGATTCCACTTGGAAACCGACGGAGCTGCCGTTGGTCTTGCCACCGAACACGCCCGTCGACGACAGCGCCGATTCCGCGGCGGCGGCCGACTGGGCTGCCTTGTTCCATTTGGCATAGGTGTAGAAGGCGCGCAGCACGGGACGCGACCAGAAGCTGTTGCCGGCCGACAGTTGCGGCGCGAACGTCAGCTTGGTCAGGTTGCGGCTTTCGCCGCCTTCCGGCTTGACGATGTCGTGGCCCAGTTCCACGGCCAGGCTGTAGTTGTCCGTGAAGTGGTAGACGGGGCGCGCGCCGATCGATGTCCACTTGCTGCTCACGCCTGCCGTTTCCTTGTCTTCATAGACGAAGGTGCCCATGCCCGACCAGGCGCCTTTGGGCTGGATCATGATCTGTTCCGTCAGACGCACGACCTTGTCATCCTTGCCGGCGCCCAGGCTGAAGCCGCCCGTGTTGGCGGCGCTGCCCTTACCGTACTGCAATGCCACCTTGTTGAAGCCGCCCAGCAGATTGCCTTGCGTATGCATGATGGTCAGCAGGTGGCCGCTGGCGATGGGGGCCGCGCCTTGCGCATTGCGTTTCTGGTTGAATTGCAGGCCCAAGGTCAGTTCGCCATCGGGATTGACCTTGATGCCGGAGAAGCGCAGGTCGTGGGACAGGCCCATGCGCTTGCTGTCGCCGTCATCGGCCGTGCGCACGACGGCGTAGGCCAGCTTGGCGGCGCCCAGGTCGATGTTTTCCAGGCCGGCGCCAGGGCCGCTGTTATTCCAGAAGTAGTAATCGGTGATGTGCACGTCCTGGCGGTCGTAGTAGCGCTTGCCGACCCAGGCGCGCGCTTCGGCGAAGGCGCCCGTGCCGATCTTGTCGGCGACCACGTTCATTTCGCGCCACGATGGGTCCGATTGCTCCCAATCCTGGTTCTGATTGACGGAAAACGCCACCAGGGTATTGATGCGGAAGGTGGTGCCGTTGGCTGCCTTGAAGGCTTCGCCGCCGAATTTCAGTTCGCCGTAGGTTTCGCACTCATTGCCCAGACGATACTTGGACGAGGCGCCGGCCAGGCCGAAACACGCTTCCTTGCCGCCTTCGCTGCTGGTGCCGAAGCCCGAGCGGATATAGCCGCCGAAGTCGATCGGCAGGGCGGCCTGGGCCGACGCACTCAAGGCCATCAGCACTGCCGCTGGCAACGCTTTCAAGAAAAATTTGTTCATTGTGTCTCCAGTGTTTTTATAGGTGTGGGATCGGCGCGCATCAATTTGCACAACCAAAGCGCTTTAACTATGTTTCAAAGCGCTTTGAGTATAGTTCAAAGCGCTTTGATAAGTAAACTCGTTTTGTTCTTGAAAACTTTTGAGGTGTTGCAGAGAAACATCAAAGGCGGGCGGCGGCGCGTGGGCGCCGCCGGGTATGGCGGGACAGGGGATGGTTGCCGCGGGAAAGCCGGGCGACTTAGTTTGGCGCCTTGCAGGTGGGCAGGGCGGCCGTGTCCGTGGCCGCTGTGGCCGGATGGCGCAAAAAGGCGAGGATCAGCAGGGCCGATGCCGTGGTGATGCTGGCCAGCACATACAGCAAGTGGTGGAAGGCCGTGCCATACACTTGCGCCAGCTCGGCGGCGGGAGCGTGTGGCAGCAGGGTGCTCGCATGGCGCAGCTCGCCCAGCGCCAGGAAGGGGCCGGCATGCGCCGCCTGCTCCGCGCCGATGCCGGCAATGCCGGCGCCGCCCAGCGCCGCGACGGTGAGCGTACCCAGCAGCGCGCTGACGATGGCCAGCGCCAGGCCTTCGCCCGCCACGCGCGTCGTATTGAAGATGCCGGCCGCCATGCCGGCCCGCTCGACGGGCACGACGCTGATGGCCAGACCATCCATCAAGCCCCAGGGCAGGCTGATGCCGCAGCCGATCAGCAGTAGCGGCCCCAGCAATGTGGCGGGCGACTGGCCCGGCGCGCAGGTGGAGAGCCACAGCAAGCCGCCCGCCGCCAGCAGCAGGCCGCTGGCGCAGATGTGGGCGGCGGCGAGGCGTTGCGCCGCCATGCCGGCCAGGACCGGCAGCACCAGCATGGGTGCCGACAGGGCGATCATCATGCGTCCCGCTTCCAGCGCGCTGTAGCCTTCGATGCCGATGAAGCGGGCCGGCAGCAGTACCAGCAGTACGACAAAGGAAAACGCGGGCGCTGCCGCCAGCAGTTGTACGCCAGCAAAAGCAGGCAGGCGGAACAGGGTCAAGTCCAGCATGGGCCGCGCCGCGCGCCGCTCCACGCGGATGAATGCGCCCAGCAGCACGGCCGCGCCACCGAGCAGCCCCAGGCTGGCATCACTGCCCCAGCCGCTGTCGGGCGCCTGCAGCAAGCCATACGTAAACAGTGACAATGCGCCGGTAAACGTCAGGGCGCCGGGCCAATCGACGCCCTGCGCCTGCGGATCGCGCGATTCGCGCATGGCGCGCGCGGCGGCCAGCAGGGCGGCCAGGCCGGCCGCGGCAGTGGCGACAAAAATGGTGCGCCAGCCCGTGTGGGTGATCAAGGTGCCTGCCAGAAAGGGGCCGAAGGCCAGGCCCGCGCCGAAAGCCGTGCCGATCAGGCTGAAGGCGCGCGCGCGGGCGGGGCCGTCGAATTCCTGCGCCAGGGCCGCCAGTCCGCCCGACAGGGCCATGGCGCAGCCCAGGCCCTGCACGGCGCGCAGCACGTCGAGCAGGGCAATGGACGGCGCCGCCGCCAGCGCCAGCGCGGCGGCGGAAAACACGCCCATGCCCAGCAAGAACACGCGCTTGCGGCCATAGCGGTCGGCCAGCGCGCCGGCCACCATCAGGCAGCCGCCAAAGCTGAGCATGAAGGCATTCGTGATCCACGCCAGCGCCAGCGGCGAGCCGTGCAGCTCGGCGGCGATGGCGGGGATGGCGATGGCCGGTCCCGTAAAACTGAGCGGCATGCATAGCGCGGCCAGGCAGACGGCGGCCAGCACCAGCGTGCGCCGTGCAGTCGCTTGGTCCGGGGTTTGCGCGGGAAGATTCGTATCCATGGGAATGATTCCAGAAAGAGGGAATCCGATGATAATATGGGCGTAATCAATGAAAAAGTGGCTGAAAATCCACTCATAACGGACAAATATTCCCTAATCGAGATGGCGAGATGGCATGGATAATCTGAATGGCATTGCCGCCTTCGTGCGCGCGGCGGAAACGCGCAGTTATGTGGCGGCCGGGCGGCTGCTCGGCGTGTCGGCCTCGGCCGTGGGCAAGAGCGTGGCGCGGCTGGAAGAAAAGCTGGGTGTGCGCCTGCTCAACCGCAGCACGCGGCGCATCAGCCTGAGCAACGAGGGGGCGCTGTTTTACGAACGCTGCCAGCGCATCCTGGCCGACCTCGGTGATGCCGAGGCGGAACTGTCGCACCTGGCCGAGGCGCCGCGCGGCAAGCTGCGCGTCAGCCTGCCCGTGATCGGCTACCGCATCATCCTGCCCCTGCTGGCCGAGTTTACGCGGCGGTACCCGGAGATCGAGCTCGACCTCGATTTCAACGACCGCCTGGTCGACGTGGTAGCCGAAGGCGTCGACGTGGCCGTGCGCAGCGGCACCTTGACGGATTCGCGGCTGATGGCGCGCGAGCTGGGGCCGTTTGCCTTCGCCATCGTGGGCTCGCCCGCGTATTTCGCCCGCCATGGCGTGCCGGCCACGCCGCGCGCGCTGGAAGGGCACGCTTGCGTGCGCTATAAATTCCCCACCACAGGGAAACTGCAGGAATGGGCGCTGCAGCGGGCCGACGGCGACAGCGGCGGCGAGTTGCGCTTGCCGACTGCCTTGACCTGCAACAATATCGAGGCCTTGATCGGCGCCGCCACGCAGGGCGTGGGCCTGGCTTACCTGCCTGACTTTATCGTGCGCGACGCCATCGCGCGCGGCGAACTGCAAGCCGTGCTGGCCGATTGCCTGCTGTACTCGAGCAAGTTCTGGGTGCTGTGGCCGTCGAGCCGTCACCTGTCACCTAAAATCCGCGTCTTTGTTGACCATTTGTGTACCCACCTGCATTTTTCTCCGCCCCCTCCCGACCCTGCATCATCCCTTTGATGGCCCTGGCCGCCGCGCTGGCGGCTGCTTGGGGAATATTCCTACCCCAAAACGATTATTCCTAACGCCGCTGGATTTATATTTGCTGCGCCGCATCACGCCATGCCGCACGGCATCAACTTATGGCCTTCCTGAATACCCGTCATTCGTTATGGAAATTGCCATAAGGAATTTATTTATGTTAATTTCATATCTGTTTCTGCAACATTGCATCGGCTGGTCGCTTGCGGGAACATGTGCAGGATTAGGCGCCATAAGCGTGTAGTAACCAACAATTAAGGGATGGTAACCCCGTTCCGTTCAGGGAGTGTGCATGAAGACAGTCACTACGACGCCGCAGGATCCGGCGCCAGCCACGACAGCGAAACCGGCCCGCAAAACGGGTTTGCTGCTGGGTGGCGGCGCACCAAATTCCACCTTGATCGCCGGCGCCCTGGCTGCTTTCCTTGACGAGGGCATCGAGTTCGACGTTATTTCCGCCTCGGGCGCCGGCGTGTTGATGGGTTTGCTTTACACGACGCCGCACGAGGCCACGCCGCGCCAGGCCTTGCAAAGCTGGGCCGACACGGGCGTGGCCGACAGCATCTACAAGATGATCCCGATCAACTACAAGGTGTTCCAGAAGCCGGGCATGCATGCGAGCACTTTCCGCGACGCCTTCCAGCCGCCGGCCAACAATCCTTTTTTTCAGGCCTTCCAGCAAACGTTTGCGGGCGTGCCCACGGCCTGGTCGGACTGGGGCAAGCTGATGGTGTCGTCGCTGTCGCCATCGGACCTGTCGGCGAAAAGCCTGGGCCTGTGCGCGCACTTGCCCTTCCTGGAAAAAGCCGTGGATTTCTCGGGCGTGGCCCGCATGCGCCCCGATTTCTACATCAATGCCTACAACCTCAGCGAGCACCGCATGCAAATCTGGGGCAAGCACGAGATCGAAGCTATCCACGTGCGCGCCGCGTTGTCGTTCCCGTTCCTGTATGCGCCCACGACCATCGCCGGCGACGACTACATTGAAGGCGCGGCGCTCGATACGCTCAATTTCGACCCGTTTATCGAAGGCAAGGGCGAGCACCATGACGCCGATACGCTGGTCATCCTCGACATCCTCGGCGACGAGCGACTGCTGCGCAAGCCGCGCAACCTGTACGACGCCTGGGTGCGCTCCATCATCACGCCGCTGGTGAAAATTTCCAAGAGCGAGCTGCGCCTGTTCGAACTCGAACACAACACGGATGCGCGCACGGGCCAGCCCAAGCGGCGCCTGCTCAAGCTCGACTTGATGGGCGGCATCCCGGAGCAGCACTGGCCCGATACGCTGGACTGGTCCAGTTCGAACATGCAGTTGCTGTTCGACGTGGGCCACAAGGCGGGCCTGGCATTTTGCCGCCAGCATGGCGACTTGCTGCGCCGCGCGCCCGAGGCTTCCCCGCTGGCGGCCTAGCAACCGATCCCCGGCCACCTGATCGGCAGCTACTTATCCTGCCTGGCCTTGCCAGGCTACCTTTTTACTGTGACACACCATGAATATCACCAAGCAATTAATTCTGACCCTGACCATCGCCTTGCTGGCCCTGCTATTGCTGGGCGCCGGCGGCGCCATCCAGCTGCAGCGCGCCCAGGAGCGTTTTGATACCGTGCAAAACCGCATCATTCCCAGCATCCAGGGCTTGAATGCGGCCAAGGGTTTCCTGGCCGACTCGCGCCTGGCCGGCTACCGCCTGTCCGTATTCTCGAACCTGGCCGACAAGACGGCGCTGGACAAGGCCGTGGCCGATGCCAACACGAATTTCGACAAGGTCATCGCCACCTACCGTGCCGAGCGCCTGTATGACGCGACGGACAGCAAGATGCTCGACGCCGACCAGGCCGCGATGGAAGCCTACCGCCGCGCGCTGGCGCCATTCTTTGCCGCCGCCTACGCGGGCGACATGGATGGCGTACGCGCCACCTTGCTGGCCGGCACGCCGCTGGCCATCACGGCCGCCGCCGCGAAGAAAAGCATGGATGACCATATCGCCTACAACAACAAGCTGGTCGATGACGTGAAAGCGGAAAGCCTGGCCGCCTACGACACGGCGTTCAACACCATGCTGGCCGTGCTGGGCGTGGCCGTGTTGCTGACGGGCGCGCTGGCCTGGCATATCTACCGCACCATCAGCGGCGGCCTGGGCAATATCGAACACACGCTGGAGCGCGTCAGCGCTTCGCTGGACCTGTCCGCCGCCATGCCCGTCGAGCGCATGGATGAAGTGGGCCGCACGGCCACCGCCTTCAATAAATTCCTCGAGCGCATCGTCGGCGTGATCGCCACTGTGCGCGCCTCGGCCGATACGGTCAGCGTGGCGGCCGCGCAGATTTCCGCCGGCAACGCGGACTTGTCGGTGCGCACCGAACAGCAGGCGTCTTCCCTGGAAGAAACGGCATCCAGCCTGGAAGAGCTGACCTCGGCCGTGCGCCAGAATACGGACAATGCGCGCCAGGCGAACTCGCTGGCCGTGTCCGCCTCGGACGTGGCCCGCAAGGGCGGCGCCGTGGTGGCGCAAGTGGTGGGTACGATGGGTTCGATCAACGAATCGGCGAAGAAGATCGCCGACATTATCGGCGTGATCGACGGCATTGCCTTCCAAACCAACATTCTGGCGCTGAATGCGGCCGTGGAAGCGGCGCGCGCAGGCGAGCAGGGCCGGGGCTTTGCCGTGGTGGCCACGGAAGTGCGCAACCTGGCGCAGCGCTCGGCGGCTGCCGCCAAGGAAATCAAGGGCTTGATCGAAGATTCCGTCGATAAGGTCAACACGGGCAGCGCGCTGGTCGACCAGGCGGGCGCGACGATGGAAGAAATCGTCGCCAGCATCCGCCGCGTGACGGACATCATGGGCGACATCGCCAACGCCAGCCACGAGCAGAGCGCCGGCATCGAGCAGGTGAATCAGGCCATTTCGCAAATGGACCAGGTCACCCAGCAAAACGCGGCCCTCGTGGAAGAGGCGGCCGCCGCGGCTTCCTCGCTGCAGGATCGTGCCGTGGAACTGGTCGACGTGGTGGCCGTGTTCCGCCTGCGTGGCGACGCCCAGGGCAAAGCGCTGACAGTGGCGGGTGGCTTGCCGGCCGCGGCTTCAGCCTCAGCCAGCCGGCGCCTGGCGCTGCCTGGCCGCAGTGCCCGCGCTTAAGTTTAGTCATTGAATTGCCCCGGTACGCCGGGGTTTTGGTGATGTCATTGTTCTATTCGGGGGGGGCGTTGATGTTCGGTATCTGTGACGACGGTAAGTAAGGTTTCCCGGGCTGACAGGGAAGGAGGGCACTGCCCTGTTTCGCAAGTCAGGGTGCCTGCCTTTCGCACACGTGAGTCCGCTTTCGCCCCAAAGCGGACCATCGAGAACTAGGATTCCTTCTTGATGGTAATGTTGTTTGCGCGAATTCTGATGTCGCCGAAGTCACCTTCAAGGATTGCACCATCTTCAGTTGTCGCCGCACCTTCAAGCTCACCAAGACTTGGAACATTCTCACGAGTTGTGATGTTCCCGGCAAAACGAAGTTCGCCAACTTCAAATCCAATTGGCGAGCCATCGGAATTTGTCGCCAGCAACTCAAATCGTGTCCCGTCATAGCCAATCAACTTCGTCAGAAAATAGGAATGGCGCTGCTCCAGGTAGAAGGAGAGCACGTAGGTCTCAGCTAGGTCTTCGATCTTCATGCGCGATCATTCCTTTAATATTCCTGGCGTTGTTCACGTATTTGGCTAGGTCCGCTTTTGGCCGGTTGCCGCCGTTCATGTGAGACAGCTTCCGTCCCACAGCCGACCTTTCCTAACCAATGCTAGCTTGGAAAATTCGATCGCTGGAAGCGAGAAATGCGTTTGGATCCTTGACGAATCTGGATGCAGACGATGCTTTCAGGGCTTCTGTCACTTGTTCCACTATGGGAGCGATAACTCGTCCCCCTTCGCACAGTACTATGCAGTACCCACAGTCATCAGCAATAGCAACGATGCTTTCGAGCAGCCTGATGTTCAGATTTGAACAATCCAGACGAACGTCAACGGAATCGTCCCAAACCTGTATGTCGTCTGTTTTAGAATTGCCATACATAGTCGCCTCAGCGCTCCAAGAATCAGCTACGGGCAATACACTCTTCGCGAGGGCCTGTATGGCAGATTTGTCTACGCCTTCCCAATAATTTGGCCAAACCATTTCATCATCGAAACTTGCGTCTGGCACAACAGCAGCAAACTGAAGCAGGAAATCAGGCACTTTGCCATGTACTTCGACAATCCTTCTTGCGGGAATCAAGGTGAACTTGAATTGCCATACAGCCATTGAAATTCTCCAGTATTCAAAAAAGCTCGACCGTTCTGCCCCCGAACGCTTTGTCGAACGACTGCTTCTGGCCGGTTGCCGTCGTTAGCAGGTTACGCCCCGAAGCAGACATAGATCTGACGCATTCGACATATGCCACCGCAGCCGATTAAGCGTCGTGATAAACAACGCCGTATGTGTCGAACATAGCTCCAGCTAGCTCGACCATGCTTAAGCCGCTGCGCTCCCAAAAAAACAGAAAGTATTCCAACTTGTCGTAAGGTGCTTCAGCGTCCATGCCGTGCAGCGCACAAATCGTGGTTCTGATACGCAACACCTCAGGGTCATCCGACATATCGCGTCCTCGGATGGTCTCCCAAAGCCTCACCCGGACAGCTAAGGCCTCGCTATCCGTTGCCGCGCCCTCAAGATATCGTTTAGCAGCCAAAACAGAAGACTGCGCGGTAACGGGTAGACATTCGATCACCCGAGCCAGGGCGTTAACCATAAAGCGTTGAGCATCACCGTGCTCTACCGGATCATCCAGATCAACGGTGGATGAAATAACATCAAAAGGATCACGGTGAGACATGCTGACTTTCTGAGTAAAGCTTAATTGGTCAATTGCCGACTGTCCGCTTCTGGCCGAAAGCGGCTTGCCCTGAGCTAACTTACCGCAATAAGCGGACTAGGTAGCTCATATGAGGACTCTGCAATCACCTCACCAGAAAAAACACCAAGCATTGCATGCTCGAACCTCTCCGTAAAAGCTAAAAGCTGATCTGGTGACAAATTACTAATCAGGAACACGTCATTAACGTTGTAATGTGCCAAAATCAAACTAGAGACTTTTGCGTAGAGAGTTGCAACAGCCAGCGCTAGTTCTCTGCTGACAGCCCCATGATGTGCTTCAGAACGTGCGGCTTCCACCAAATCCCAGTGCAGTTTCCAGAACTCGACAATATTCCAATCACCGTATTCAGTCAGCCTTTCATAGAACGAACCTTGCCAATCAGGATTCCCGGGAAGATTTCTGAATATTTGTTCGTACATGATCGGGCTCGGTACTCCTGGGAATAAATTTCTATGACTGCTTCTGGCCGGTACCGGGCCTAGAGCAATTAGCCGTCAAGCGCCAAATCGAATTCGCTTGGCGAGGCAGCGCCAATCGTTAAGCGTGCACCTCGTTCTAATATTGCCAAAGCATCTGGTCCAACCCAATAAGCTTTAACGCGGACAAATTTCTTGGTCAACGCAGTAGAGAACGCACGTTGTAGCCTCGTGGCCACCGGAGTGTCTGATGCCGTCGAGATACGACCAGATAACAAAATCTGGTCAGAATAAAAGCCGCCGTGCTGGAAAACAATACTATCAGGATTCATCAACTGGTCGATGGCGAATTTTTTTCGCCCATCATTTTGTTGGATGCCCCTACTCTGGATAAGAGACGCCCGATCAGTGACAAGGTATCCTGGCCCCGCTACCGCACTAGTAACAACTAAGGCTTTTGTTAGTGTCGGAAGTTCAGCCCCGCTGTCAAACGTCGCGTAAGTATCCTCGTCAAATAGCCCAGTTCGCGTATAGCCAAGCGGAATCTTCGCCTCAACAAGTTCGAAAACTGGAAGAAGGTCCTTTGCTGTCGCGTAGAAATGGCGTTGCATAAGCAATTTTCAAAAAAATATCAGTCCGCTTGTGGCCGACACCCGTCAGGTCGGTGAAAGCGACAGCACTCTATCAGAAAGAATCACGCTATCCTTTTCATGCTGCCCGTGACGCCAAGATGCATCTTCGTAGCGCACATAATACTCAGCACTACGCGCAGCCAAGGCCAACTTGCTTAACATCGACAGGAAATCTATGAGTTTGAAGGTTTCGCCGTCAAAGTCCTGGGGGAAAAACGTGATCTCACAGAATACTCTGTCTGGTTCATCCCAGCGGAAGTACGCTTGGATATGCTCAGGGTTGCTGCCGCCATTCCAAACAGTGGATAGCGAGCCAGATGCCTGTCGAAGATTGCTTTGCAACTCGGCTTTTGCAATATCATCGCCCTCACTCGTCATCGCCTGAACCAAAGTCCAAGATGATGCTAGAACCCTTAGGACGTCAATGGCTCCAGATGTCGAAATGCATTCGGCGAAGTTGATATCTCTACACGAACCATCACAGTCCAGAAGAGCGGTTTCAACGCGGCGTCGAGTAAGTTCGTCTATGTTCATCAGAATTGTAGTTTGGACAGGTAGGTCCGCTTTTGGCCGAACTCGGTCTCTAATCAAAAACAATTCGCTGCCCCACTTCGAATGCATTCTCGTGGCAGTAAAACAGGATAAGCGGCGTGTCGTTCGAATAAACCATCGCGTCGTCACGTGAAGGGATAAAAATATCCGGCCAATTCTCGACCAGGAACACACTGCTACACAAGAAACATTCGTCTTCTCCAAACACCACCACGACCTGCTGGTTTCCCGGCACACGGGCACGTAACCATTTGCTTACGATGGCCGCATCGTTTCCGGATGCGAACCGCTCGATCGAGTCAACGGTGTTAACGTTCAGGCCGAGATGGGTCTTTGAGTCGTGAAGGCCTGCTACCTCATAGGCGCGGCGGGCATCCTCGGCATTCAGCCAGGCGATATCCGCTGAATGATGCTGTAATTCCTGAACCCGCCAATGTGCTGTGTTCATCATTTCTCAAAGTTTCATATGCTCATGGCCATGGCCATGGCGAGCAGCAGCTTGCGGTCGAATCCGGAGCATCCCTTGATCCTGGCGCAAAACAAGGCTGTCATCATGGACCGGCTTTATCTGCGACCAGTATAACCACAATCTGATTCTATTTGCATGATAAAAAAACAGTGTATCCTGCAATTCCAGCAGATATATTTTTTTGTCGAGGCAAAGAAATGGCTGCGGCATTTGTTCCTGCTGGCGGAGTATTTTTGAATTGGCGCAATGGCATGGCGATACTGCGTGATGAATGCTATGCCGCGGGCCAATATTCAGACACTGCACGGCGCCGGATAACAGGCCCAGTTACTTTCACACAATGATAGGGAGATCCCCCAAATTGGCGCAAATTCAAGAAAGCATCCACATTGCCGTCCCGCCCACGGTCATCGATCAAATTTGGAGCGAGGTCGACCGCTGGCACTTGTGGGATCCCGATACAAAGCAAGCCCGGCTCAATGGACCGTTCGCGGTGGGAACACAGGGCAGGATAATTCCCAGCAAGGGGATGGGTATTGCGATGCTGGTCACGGAGCGCTCGGCAGGCCGCTCGTTCACCGTCGAGGGCTACATCCCTTGGTTCCGCATCCACTTCGAGCACACGGTTGTTGCGGCAGAGGGCGGGTCGCAAGTCGTTCACCGCGTGTGGTTCACGGGAGCCCTTGCCTTTCTGTTCGGCCCAGGCGTTGCCAGACAGGTCCGGGACGGGCTTCCCAGGACGATGCGCTCGCTCAAGGCCTATGCCGAGAAGCGCAACGACACTCGCCACAATGCCGAGGAGGGCGGAGCTAACGCGACAACAGCCTGATAGATAGTTTCTCTTCGTCAATTCCTTGCAAACTGCCCCGTCAAATTAACGTGCCGTTCCCGTCATGATGGAATACAATTCCTGCGTGGCAGCCAGCTTGCCTGGCAAGGCCGGGCACGGCGCCTTTGACCTTGGAAAGATGTTGGCTTATGACTCTGCAGTTCCCTCAGCGAACGGCGCCTTGCGCGCCATCCACGCTCCGCATTTCACGCAAGCCCCCCGTTTCCCTGTTCGTCCTGACATTTTCGTGCCTGCTGTTCACGGCGCCCGTCATGGCGGCTGCGCCTGCCAGCAGCAGTGTCATGCTGGAAGAGCTGACCAGCACGGAGTTGCGCAGCCGTATCGACCACGGCGCCACGACCGTGCTGGTGCCGATTGGCGGCGTCGAGCAGAGCGGGCCGTATATCGCGCTGGGCAAGCACAATGTGCGCGCCGGCCTGCTGGCGCGGCAGATTGCGCAAAAGCTGGGCAATACCATCGTCGCGCCCGTCGTCTGCTACGTGCCGGAAGGCGCGGTTTCTCCGCCGGCCGGCCACATGCGCTTTGCCGGCACGATCTCGATTCCGCCTGCCGCCTTCGAAGCCGTGCTGGAAGGGGCGGCCGCCAGCCTGCGCCAGCATGGTTTCCGCGACATCATCTTTCTCGGCGACCATGGCGGCTATCAAAAAAATGAGCAAAACGTGGCCAACAAACTCAACCGCGCCTGGGGCAAGGCTTCCGCCGGCAAGGATGCGCGCGCTTACGCCTTGCTCGACTACTATGACATCACGCAATCGGCCTATATTGCCGAGTTACAGAAACGCGGCCACAGCAGCGCCGAGATCGGCCTGCACGCAGGCTTGGCGGACGCAGCCTTGATGCTGGCGACGGACCCGTCGCTGGTGCGCAGCGACGCCATGGCCCACGGACCCAAGCCCGGCGTGGCGGACGGCGTGCGCGGTGACGCGACGCGCGCCACGGCTGAACTGGGCCAGATCGGTGTCAAGCTGCAGGTGGATACCTCGGTGGCTGCCATCAAACAGCTGCTGAAACGTAATAAATAACTTCCGCTGGAAGTGCTGAACTTCCGGCTTTTGCAACGAAACGACGCGAAATCACATGAAAAAATCTCAACGACGCACCATCGTCACCTTGTCCGCCCTGGCTGCCGCACTGGCCGGCCTGGCCGTGGCCAGCCAGGTCACCGGCGCCAGCACAGCGGCTCCAGCCGCCGTCGCACCGGCCGCCGCCTATTCGCCGCTGCCGGGCATGCCGCCGCTGGTGGATCCGAAAAACGTGTACGGCAGCATCGCCAGCAGCAATATGAGCCCCGTCGTCAAGGATCATTTGCGCCGTGTCTACGTGCCCAACCTGCGCTCGAACGATGTCTACGTGATCGACCAGGAGACCCTGAAAGTGGTCGACAAGTTCAAGGTCGGCAGCGGCCCGCAGCACGTGGTGCCGTCGTGGGACTTGCGCACCCTGTGGGTGGCGAACAATGCCGAGCGCACGGACAAGGGCAGTTTGACGCCTATCGACCCTTTGAGCGGCAAGCCGGGCAAGGAAGTGCCCGTCGATGATCCCTACAATATGTATTACACGCCGGACGGCAAATCGGCCATCGTCGTGGCCGAAGCGCGCCACCGCCTCGATTTCCGCGATCCGAAGACCATGGCGGTGCAGTATTCGATCGACACGCCCCAGTGCGGCGGCATCAACCATGCCGATTTCTCCAATGACGGCCGCTACGCCATGTTCACCTGCGAGTTCGACGGCACCATCGCCAAGATCGACCTGGTGGGCCGCAAGGTCGACGGCTACCTGAAATTGCAGATGCCGGCCAAGCGCTTTGCCGAATCCGGCCCCGTGGGCGGCCCGGCAAATGAAATCTGCAGCGTCAAGAAGGGCATGCCGCAAGACATACGCATCTCGCCGGATGGCAAGAAATTCTATATCGCCGACATGGACGCCGACGGCGTGCACATCGTCGATGGCGCCACCCTGAAGGAAATCGGCTTCATCCAGACGGGCGTGGGCGCGCATGGCTTGTACCCTAGCCGCGATGGCAAGAAATTGTACGTGGCCAACCGTGGCACGCACCGCATCCACGGCAAGCCCAAGGGCAAGGGCAGCGTGAGCGTGATCGATTTCGCCACGGAAAAAGTCGTGTCGAACTGGCCGATACCTGGCGGCGGCAGCCCCGACATGGGCAATGTGTCCGCCGATGGCAAGTACCTGTGGCTGTCCGGCCGTTTCGACGACGTGGTCTACCGTATCGATACGAACAGCGGCGACGTTGCCAAGGTCAAAGTTGGCCAGGAACCGCACGGCTTGACCGTATGGCCGCAGCCGGGCCGCTATTCGCTGGGCCACACGGGCAACCTGCGCTAGGCTGGCGCATGGCGTTTCCTGAGCAGCCGGATTCGCAGTTGTGGTTGCTTAAAAGGCAATGTTGGCGCATACTGTACTTCCATTTCACTATCGCCAGGGAGCGCCATCATGATTCTTGATCACATCGGTTTGAATGTCAGCGATGCACAGGCCAGCAAGGCCTTCTTTTCGGCCGCCCTGGCGCCCCTGGGCGTCGCGGTGGTGATGGAAGAGCAGGGTTGGGTCGGCCTGGGCAAGGATGGCAAGCCCGATTTCTGGTTCGGCGTGGGCGGCACGCCGCATGCCGGCATGCATCTCGCCTTCGCGGCGGACAACCGTGCCCAGGTGGACGCCTTTTACAAGGCCGCGCTGGAAGCGGGCGGCAAGGATAACGGCGCGCCAGGCATCCGCGCCCTGTATCACCCGAATTACTATGGCGCTTTCGTGCTGGGGCCGGACGGTCACAATGTCGAAGCAGTCTGCCACCATCCCGAGCCCTGACACCGTTATTTCCTGAAGAGAGCAGCATGAAGCACAGCGCCACCCTGTTTGCCGACGATGCCGGCCGCTATGCCTACGTCAAGGCGGGTTTTTCCTGGCCGGCCCTGTTCCTGGGCTCGTTCTGGGCCGTCGCCAAGCGCCGCTGGTGGCTGCTGCTGCTCATGCTGGCGATGGATGCGTGCCTGTGGTTTGGCAGCCATCTGGCCACCGAACTGCGCATCGGCCCGATGATGCTGCTGATGGCCGTCTCGGAGCTCAGTTACCTGCTGGCGCGCGGCTGGTATGGCAATCGCTGGCTGGAAGCGTCGCTGCGCAGCCATGGCTACAAGCCCGTCGTGCCGGGCGCGGGCGCCGCTTGTTGAGCTTGCCTGGCACAGATTTTCCTTCCCGTCACTGACGTTTGCCAAAGGCAAGCCGTCCAGCCAAAACTTTCTGCGCAGCCTAGCGCACCTTTGATCCAGATCATCCCTCGCCAGCGGTGCTCACGTAGCCTTGGGACTCGCGTTGCAAAGCATCTTCCCACCAATCGGATATGTTTTTTCGCGTTTCGTGGCGTAGCCTGGCCGTTTGCCTCACCGTTCGACTGCCGGTGGTGTCGCCATTTGTTTGTGTCCACCCAACCGCTATTTAATGAGGAACTCCATGTATCCATATTCCCGTAGTGTTACCCCTGCCGCCAAAAACCACCTGGAAGCCCAGCTGGCTTTCTTTAATGGACTGTCGAAGTCGCTGTTCCAGTCGGTGCAGCACTTCAGTGACCTGAACATGCAGCTGGCCCAAGGCTTGCTGGAAGAAACCACGGTCACCAGCCAGAACCTGCTGACGGTCGAGCGCGCTGAAGATGTGTTCCAGGTGGCTGCCGCCTCGGGCCAACCTGCCGCCGAGCAACTGCGCAAATACCAGCAACAGGTAGCGCGCCTGGCAGCCGATACGCAAGTCGAGCTGGCCAACGTGGCAGAGCGGCATGTGAATGAAACGAGCCGTACTGCCAAGGCCCTGGCCGAAGAAGTGGCCCGCACGGCGTCGGAAGAAACGGAGAAAAACGTGCGCAAACAGCAGGAAGCCATGCAGCGCATCGCCGAACCGTTCCAGGCCTATCATCAGAACGGTGCCAACCGCGAGCAGCAACGCGGCGCGCAAAGCCGTGACGGCCAAAGCCTGCAAAGCGGCAGCCATCAGGGCAGCCAGCAGTCGGCCGGCAGCGAAAGCTCGGCCAGCGGCAGCGTCTCGCAAGCGGGCTCCGCTCAAAGCAAAAGCAGCAGCAGCGCCAGCCGTAAAGAGTAAGCGGGCCGCTGCAGTCAACTGAATCCGCATTCGGGGGCCGAGCCTTGAGGTGCGGCTGGTTGACACGTAGCGTTGCGCGCAGTGGCCAGGCAGAGCGCCCGTCCCTCAGGGGGCGGGCGTTTTGTCGTGGACGCGCGCCGCGGCTACTTGCGTGGCGGTGCCCTGCGCCATTGCCGGCTGCTGCGGCGTGGCCGGAGGCGTTGGCCTGGTGTCTTGCGGCGTGCCTCCGTTGTTTGCCGTGTTGTCCGCCGCATGGTCTGTCTTGCTGTTGGCGTCGATAAAGGCGCTCACGGCGTCGAGCGTGGGCGCCAGCATGCGCAAGGGGCTGGCCAGAGAGGCGACCAGGGTGGTATGGCTGACCTTGTCGAAATACGTTTCCGTCACGGGCCTGGCAAGCGCCCGCAAGGCCCTGGCCAGGCCACCCGTGTTGCGTTGCGGATCGACCAGCTTATCCTTGCCGGGCGCCGGTGCGATCAGCAGGGCGGGCGGCGCTTCGGCAGTCACGTGATGGATGGGCTGCGAAGCGGCGGGCGTGTCCGGGTAAAAGAAAACGGGGCGGGTGATGGTGTTTTCTATTGGCAGGAAATCATAGGGGCCGGCCAGGCCGATCCAGCCCCGCAAGTCGTGCGGACGCATGCCGTGGCGCGCCAGCAGACTGGCGTCGAGCGCTAACATCGCCGCATTGTAGGCGCCGGCGCTATGGCCCATGACGAACAGCCGCGCCGGGTCGCCGCCATGACGGCTGGACTCCATCGCGGCCCATGCCACGGCGCGGGCCGCATCCTGCAAGATTTCGGGATAGTGCACGTCCGGATACAGCCGGTAGTCGGCGATCACGGCCAGATAGCCGCGCGCCGCGAGCGCGTGACCAACGAAGGCATAGTCGGCGCGCTCGCCCGTTGTCCAGTTGCCGCCGTAAAAGAACACCACCACGGGCACGGGCCCCGTGCGGGTCCTGGGGGCGTAGACATCGAGCTTTTGCCGTGGCAGAGGGCCGTAGGCCAGGCCGCGCGTCACTTGCGAGGCGTTGCCGGACGACAAGGCATTGATGGCTATCAAGGGCGAGCAGGCGGCCAGGCCGACAGCCAGCGGGATGGCCCCCAGCAAACCGAGCAGGGTGGTGCGCAGGATCGTCATGCTTGCTCCTGATGGTGATGGCTGATGCTTGCAGTGTAGGCCAGGCAAGGCAGGGCGCACACGGAGAAGTTGCTGTCTGGCATAGATAAATGTTGCATGCGTCAATTAGTCCTGTAACAGCCATTTGCGCGCCGTGGCGATGACGGCGTCCGACAGGGTGCGCGTGAGGGGCGTCTGGATATCCCAGGCATGCCAGGTCAGGGGCACATCGAGCGCCTGACCGGCCGCCACGTCGACCAGCCTGCCGGCGGCCAGCGCCGTTTCCGCCTGCAGCAAGGGCACCATGCCATAAGCATAGCCCGCTTCGATGAAGCGCACGAAGTCGCGCGCCGAACCGAGCACATGGTGCGGATAGCGGCCCGTGTAGCCGAGGCGGTGCTGCAGGTAGCGCTCGTGCAGGGCATCCTTGCTGCCAAACGTGATGGCCGGCGCCTGGCTGACGGCTTCCACCGTAAAACCATGGGGAAACCATTGCTGCGCGAACGCGGGCGAGGCTACGCACAGGTAGCGCATGCCGCCCAGCGGCGTGGCCGTGGTGCCGGCCACCAGGTCGTTGGCACTGGTGACGCAGGCAAACACGCGCCCTTCGCGCAGCTGGCTCAGGGTGTGGTCCTGATCGTCGAGGCGGATATCGAGCAGGCACGACGGCGGCGACAGCAGCGGTCCCAGCGCTTCCGGGATCCAGGTGGCGGCGCTGTCGGCGTTGACGGCGATGGCCAGTTCCGGCAAATGCGTGGTGGGGCCGGGCTGGGCGTCGAGCGCCGCTTCGAGCAGCTTGACTTGCCGGTAATGGGCGATCAGGCGTTGGCCCGCTTCCGTGGGCAGGGGCGGGTGGCTGCGGATGATCAGCAGGGTGCCTTCGAGGTTTTCCAGGGTGCGGATGCGCTGCGACACGGCCGGTTGGCTGATCGCCAGCGCCTGCGCGGCCTTTTCAAAGCTTCCCAGGCCGATCACGGCGTCGAGGGCGGCCAATCCACGGTAATCGACGACGCGCATAAGTTTCTCTTATATATGGTTAGAATCATTCATTATACTTATATTTACTTTTTCTTTACACTGTTGAAATAGGGTAACAACTCCACTCTCCCGCGCGGTCCTGCTGGTACCGCTACACCCTCCACCTACCTTTGATGACTTTGCCGTTGCCGGCAGAGCGTGGGCGGCCGTGCGCGTGATGGAAAGCAATAAAGGAATCGATATGGACAGCGCAATCTTCTTGAAAGGCATGGGGCTCGGAGCGAGCCTGATCGTGGCCATCGGCACGCAAAACGCTTTCTTGCTCAAGCAGGGCTTGAAGCGCCATTACGTGCTCACCTGCATTCTGGTCTGCCTGGTGTGCGACGCCATCCTGATCACGGCCGGCGTGGCCGGCATGGGCACATTCATTGCCGACAATCCCAATTTCCTGCTGTGGGCCAAGGCCGGCGGCGCCACCTTCCTGATCGCGTATGGCTTGCGTGCCGCCAAGTCGGCCTGGCGCCCAACGGCCCTGACGGTGTCGGCCGCCAAGTCGCCCGAAGGCTACTGGGCCGTGATCGGCGCGGCACTGGCGTTCAGCCTGCTGAACCCGCACGCCTTCCTCGATACGGTCATCCTGCTCGGCTCGATCGGCGGCCAGCATGAAGGCGTGGGACGCTTCTACTTCGCCGGCGGCGCCATCATGGCTTCGGCCCTGTGGTTCTTCCTGCTGGGCTTTGGCGCCCGCTACCTGGCGCCCGTGTTTGCCAAGCCCATGGCCTGGCGCGTGCTCGACGGCATCATCGCTCTCGTCATGTGGGCCATCGCCGCCTCGCTGTTCCTGTAAAGCCTCAACGCGTCAGGAAGGCCAGCACGCGGCTGGCCAGCTTGCCATACGGTGGCCACAGCAGTTTCAGCACACTGTAGCGGGCCTGGTAAAACACGGGCCGCAGCTTGCTGAAGGTGTGGAAACCTTCCACGCCATGGTAGTGGCCCATGCCCGATTCTCCCACGCCCCCGAAGGGCAGATCGTGCTGGCCCACGTGGAAGAGGGCGTCGTTGACGGACACGCCGCCCGACATCACGCGGTCGATCAGCAGCTGCACCGTGTCTGCCTGCTTGCTGAACGGATAGATGGCCAACGGGCGCGGACCCGCGTTGATGCTGTCGATCACGGTGTCAAGGTTCGCATAGCCGCGCAGCGGCAGGATGGGACCGAAGATTTCCCGCGTCAGCAACAGGCAATCTTCGGGCGCGTCGAGCACGATGTGCGGCGCGATCTTGCGCGTGACCCGGTCGTACGCTGGGCCCGGCAACAGCGAAATCACTTGCGCGCCCCGTTCCCGCGCCTCGTCGAGCGCCAGCAGCAGGCGCTCAAAGGCGGCCTCGTCGATGATGGAGGTGTAGTCGGGCGTGTCCAGCCGCGGGTAGCGCGTGGGCACGATGTCGCGCGCATGCGCGACGAAGGCGGCGATGCTGGCTTCGGGCAGCCAGGCGTGGTCGACGCTGGTGCAGATTTGCCCCGCGTTCAGGTACTTGACGAACAGGATGCGCTCGGCTGCCGTGCGCACGTCGAAATCGGCGCAGACGATGGCCGGCGCCTTGCCGCCCAGCTCCAGGGTGACGGGGCATAGATTGCGCGCGGCCGCCGCCATGACGGCGCGGCCCGTCTGGCCGGAACCCGTAAACAGCAGGTGGTCGAACGGCAATTGTGAAAATTCCATACCCACGCCGCCCGTCTCGTCAAAAAACTGCAGCTTTTCTGGCGGAAAGTAGGCGGGCATGGTGTCGATCAGCAGCCGCGCCAGGTGGCGCGAGTTTTCGCTCATCTTGACCATGGCGCGGTTGCCGGCGGCGAAAATATAGGTCAAGGGCACCAGGCTCAGGTTCACGGGAAAATTCCACGGCACGATGACGCCCACCACGCCCAGCGGCTGGGGCATCACGCGGTTGCGGGCGCCAGGAAAGCTGCGCCAGTCCACGCCGCGGCGCTGCGGCCGCATCCATTTTTTCAAGTGTTTTAATACATGGGCTATGCCGTCGATGGTGGGAAAAATCTCAGCCAGCAAGGTTTCGTGCCGGGAGCGGTTGCCATAATCGGCACTGATCGCTTCGCATAGCGCATCTTTATGCTCGCGGATAAAGCGCTGCAGAGTCTGCAGGTCGCGTTGGCGCTCGGGCAGGGTCGGCACGGGGTGGGCCAGGCAGGCCGCGCGCTGCAAGCGCAGGGCGGTAGCCAGCTTGGTGTTCTTCAATTCCATGTTTTCTGCGACATCAGGCATTGTTTTCCTTGGCCGGCCCGGCAATGTGCGCGCCGTTCCAGCACACTATAGTGGACTCTGCGGATAAGTGCCGCCAGCGTGCCGGCGGCGTTGTACGATACACCGTAAAATGTCCATCAACTTGACACTACGCTTTCCTGGAATGCCATGACCTCGACCCCGCCAGACTCCCTGCACATCGTGTGCCCCCATTGCGACGCCGTCAACCGCCTGCCGGCAGCCCGCCTGATTGAGCAGCCCACGTGCGGCAAGTGCCAGAAGGATTTATTTACGGGCCAGCCCGTGGACCTGGCCAGTGCCCGTTTCCTCAAGCATATCGAACGCAGCGACATTCCCGTGCTGGTCGACTTCTGGGCGCCGTGGTGCGGTCCCTGCCGCAGCATGGCGCCATTCTATGTGCAGGCCGCCAAGACCCTGGAACCCGCATTTCGCATCGTCAAGGTGAATACGGAAGCGTCGCCGGACCTGGGCAGCCGTTTCAATATCCGCAGCATTCCCACCCTGGCCCTGTTTATGCGTGGCGTGGAAGTGGCGCGCCAGCCCGGTGCCATCGATGCGAATGCTATCATCGCCTGGGCGCGGGACAAAGCCCGCCTTTGAGCCGGCAGGAAAACCATCGCAGGTTTTCCATTTGACATTTTATATGGTGCCATATTATATTGCGCCATATGATAAAACTCGAACAGAAATATACGGCCCTGCTGGGCGACGTGCAGCGGCGCGCCAGCGGTCTCGACATGACGCGCTCCATCGGTCAGTTGCGCCTGTGCTTTGAAGTGCTGGGCCTGGCCTCCGCCATCGATGGCGATTGCGCCGTGCGCCTGGGCCGGCATGGTTTGTCGGAAGGCAAGTTTGTCTTGCTGGCCCTGCTGCGCGACGTGCCCGGCGGACTGTCGCCGCACGAACTGGCCGAGCGGGCCGGCGTGACGCGCGGCACCATCACGGGCTTGCTCGACGGCCTGGAACGCGATGGGTTCCTGGCGCGCCACGCGGACCAGGTCGACCGGCGCAAGCTGCTGGTGCGCCTGAGTGCCAAGGGAGAAATGGCCGCAGCCACCCTGGTCGATGAGCACGCGCAATGGATCGCCAGCCTGTTTGCCGATTTCACGCCGGAAGAAATGCAGTTGTTGAGCGCGCTGCTGGAAAAAGCCTGGCGCAAGACGGACCGAGGTGCCGCATGAGTCGTGGCGTCGCCGACATCGCTCCCGCGCGCCTGGCGCTGCTGAACGGGGGAAGCGTGGCCAGCACCACCCTGACGGAAGGGCTGGCCATCGATTTCGCCCAGCTGCTGGCGGCGGCTGTGCCCGCTATCGGCGCGGCCCGGCTGGAGCAGATGCGCGCGCAGGCCGCAGCCGGCATCACCAAACGCATGGCGCTGGCGGCGCAATTGCTGCTCGACGCACAAGTTGACTTGGCGCCATTGCTAGCGCATGTTTCCGACACGGTACGAGGCTGGGTCTGCTTTGCCATCGCCGCCCAGGCTGGCTGGACCTTGCCGCAACAGCTGGCCGCCATGCGGCCGCTGGCCGACGATGGCCACTTCGGCGTGCGCGAATGGGCATGGCTGGCCCTGCGGCCCCATCTGGCGGCGCATCTTGACGACGCCATTCGCTTGCTGGCGCCGTGGACGTCGGACCCGTCGGAAAGAGTCCGCCGTTTCGCCTGCGAAGCGCTGCGCCCGCGCGGCGTCTGGTGCGCGCATATCGCCCAGCTAAAAGAACAGCCACAGCTGGCCTTGCCCGTGTTGCACGCCTTGCGCGCTGACCCGGCCGTCTACGTGCAGGATTCCGTGGCCAATTGGCTCAACGATGCGGCCAAGAGCCGGCCCGACTGGGTACGCAGCCTGTGTGCGCAATGGCTGCTGGAAAGTGCCAATGCCGCCACGCAACGCATCTGCAAGCGCGCCCAGCGCTCGCTGGCCTGACGATGGATCACTGAAGGAGAAAACATGCATTACCTGTTAGAACTGTACAGTCCGAAACCGGCCTGGCTGGCCCTCGATGGCGCCGCGCGCCAGGCGTATTTCGATACGGTGGGCGCCGGCATGGCGGTCTTGTCCGGCACGGGCGCCGAAGCGCTGGCCATGGGCGCCATCGATGGCGGCAAGCTGCATGCGGCTGCCCAGCAATTCTATGCCGTCTGGCGCTTCCCGGACGAGGCGGCACTGAACGCCTTGCTGGCCGGCATCGCCGCTACGGGCTGGCATGATTATTTCGATACCATCAATGCGGCCGGCCCGGCCGTGGATTTTCCTGGCCACCTGGCGCAGCTGGCCGGCGTCTAAGCGTACGGCGTTTTCCTTGCCGCTGCGGTAAAGTTGGCATTTTCATCCGACCATTGACGTTGATGCCGACCAAACTGCTCCCCATCCTGATGCTTGCCCTGGCGCCCATGCTGGCGTCGGCCATCCCTGCCACCCCGCAAGCCCTCGTCGTCGCCGCCCGCAAGCAGGTGGGCGTGACCCTGCAGTACGACCCGCGCTACGAACGGCTCGCCTATCCGGGCGGCGACGTGCCGATAGAGCGGGGCGTGTGCACGGACGTGGTCGTGCGCGCCTACCGCCAGCTGGGGCAGGATTTGCAGGTGCTGGTGCACGAAGACATGCGCAAGGCGTGGCAGGTGTACCAGCAGCAGGGACGCTGGCAAATGAAGGGGCCGGACCGCAATATTGACCACCGCCGCGTGCCGAACCTGGGCACGTACTTTGCCCGCCACGGCACCAGCCTGTCGCCAAGCAAGGAAGCGAACGCTTACCGCGCGGGCGACATCGTCACCTGGCGCCTGCCGCGCAACCTCACGCACATCGGCATCGTCAGCGACAAGCAGTCATGGAGCGGCGTGCCGCTCATCATCCACAACATCGGCGAGGGTGCGCGCGAGGAAAATATTTTGTTCAGCTATCCCATCACGGGACATTATCGCTGGCAGCCCCGTTGACGGCCAGCGGTGCTATTTCCTGCAGGATCGCCAGCACCTGGGCCAGCGCCGTATCGATATCGAGCTTGTCGATGGCGCCATAGCCGAGGAACAGGCCTTCGTGACGCGCCACGCCATGGTAAAAGCCCGATAGCGCATACAGGCTGATGTCCGCCAGGCGCGCGCGGCGCAGCAATTCGGCGATGTCGAGCGGCGCCTGGGCCAGGGCCGCCACGTGGAAGCCGGCGCTGGCCGGCACGAGGCGGAACCACGGCGCCAACGGGCCGTTGAACCAGTGCTGCAGCCGCTCGCGGCGGCCCGCATAAATGTCGTGGCAGCGGCGTATGTGGCGCAGCAAATGGCCGTCGCCGATGAACTTGGCCAGCGCATGCTGGCCCAGGCTGGCCGTATGGCAATCGCTCAGGTATTTCACCGTTTCCACGGCGGCCACGATGGCTTGCGGCAGCACTGCATAGCCGAGCCGCAATTCCGGCAGCATGATCTTGGAAAAGCTGCCCACATGGGCCACGACGCCATAGCGGTCCATGCTTTGCAGGGAATCCTCGGGCCGGCCTTCGTAGCGGAAGGCGCTGTCGTAGTCGTCCTCGATGATGATGGCACCCAGTTGCTGGGCCCGCTCCAGCAAGGCATGGCGTCGCGCCATGCTCATCGGCATGCCCAGCGGAAATTGATGCGCGGGCGTGACATAGATCAAGCGCGTACCGTCGGGAATCTGCCCGACGATGAGGCCATCCTCGTCCACTTCGATGCCCACCACGCGGGCGCCCTGGCTGGCGAACACGGCGCGCGCCACCGGGTAGCCGGGTTCTTCCACGGCAACCGTGTCACCGGGCTCCAGCAAGGTCAGCGCCAGCAGGTGCAAGGCTTGCTGCGCGCCGCTGGTGACGAGCACTTGTTCCTCGGTGCAATGGATACCGCGGCTGAAGGCGGCATGGCCGGCAATCGCCGCGCGCAAGGATGGCAAGCCGGCGACAGGCGCATAGCGGCCGCGCGCCTGTCCACCCTGGCGCAGCGCGTGCAGCATGCAGGCGCGCCATTCATCCTGCGGGAAGTGCGCGGGCGTGGCGCGGCCGCCGATGAAGGCATAGCGCGCGGGCTCTTCCTGGCTGGCACGGCGCAGGGGCGTGGGTGTCGCTTCCCAGCGGGCGATGCGCTGCGCGCTGGCCAGCGGCGTGCTGGCGTGGCGGCGCTGCGGCGAGGCGTGCGGCGTCTGCACGAAGCTGCCCACGCCCACTTTGCCGACCAGCAGCTTTTCATAACCGAGCTTGTCATACACGTCGGAGACCGTCTTGCGCGACAGCCCCAGCTGGCTGGCCAGCAGGCGTGAGGGCGGCAATTGCTGGCCGTCCGTCAGCCGGCCCGAGCGGATGGCTTCGCTGAGCTGGCGGTACAGCTGGCCGCCCAGGTCGCGCGTGCCGTCGATCAGGATATGTAATTCCATGGTGTGTCTGCTGGTGGTCTGCTGTTTTTCGGGGGGATTGGCCTGCCGCGCGTACTGCTTGCGCTTCTACAATAGTGCATCTTTACTCTATCAAGGAATGCATCATGACACAGCAACGACTCGACTTCACACAAGCTTCGCCGGACGCCGTCAAGGCCATGTACGCGCTGGAAGCGGCGATCGCCAAGCTGGGCGTGGAACACTCGCTGCTCGAGCTGATCCGCCTGCGCGCCTCGCAAATCAACGGCTGCGCCTATTGCGTGGACATGCACACGAGCGACGCGCGCAAGGCCGGCGAAACGGAACGTCGCCTGTATGCCGTGTCCGTCTGGCGCGAAACGCCGTTCTTCACTCCGCGCGAGCGGGCCGTTCTGGCCTGGACGGAGGCGCTGACCCTGCTGCCGCAGAACCATGCTCCCGACGCAGACTATGCGGCGCTGGCGGAACAATTGACGCCGGCGGAAATGGTCAACGTGACCCTGGCCATCGGCTCCATCAATACCTGGAACCGCCTGGCCGTGGGCTTTCGCAAGATGCCCGAATAAATCCTGTGTTCGTTCGCGAACAGACGCCTGGCTGGTCCCTGGGTAGGCTGGCAAAATAACTTGTCAGCGAGGGAACGGCCATGGAAGTCAATATTAGCGAAGCAATTGAAAAGACTCCGGAACAGCTGGAAGAGACGCGCCGCGAATTCGTCGCCGAACTGTGGCGGCGCTTTGAAGCCTTGCAGGAGTGGGCCGTCAGCCACTGGCCTGACCAGCACAACCCCTTGAGTTCCGCCGACTTCGTCGAGGCGCGCAAGGAAATCTTGAGTCTGCGTTCGCCGGCCGGTTCCTTGAACCAGCCTGTGCAGCGGAATGAAGCGGAACCGGAGCAGGGCGGGGCGCAATACCAGGATGTGACGCCGGCACCGTGGCCGTAGGTCGGATTAGCGCTTGCGCGTAATCCGACGTCACCCGCCAACAATGTTGTCGGATTACGCGCTTGCGCGCTAATCCGACCTACGTTTCTGCCTTACCCTGCGCAAACACCCAGCAAACCAAACTCACCAGCAATCCCGCCATCACGCCATACGCCAGATTCAAGGCGCTGTCGAACAGCAGCGGCGCCACCAGGCCCGAGACCAGCGCGAACAGCAGCATCTGGATGAACGACTGCATCGACGATGCCAGGCCGCTGTTGTTGGGGAAGTGGTTCAGGGCCATCAGGGTCATCGGCGGCATGGCGATCGACAGGGCGAACGAGTAGAAGAACAGCGGCAGCACGGCCCACGGCACTTCGGCGGCGAAGACATAGTTGTAGCCGATGTTGGCTGCAGCCGCCACCAGCATCAGGATAAAGCCGGCCCAGATCATCTGGCGCTGGCTGTAGCGGTGGGCGATCTTCGCCGACAGGGCCGAACCGAACACCATGCCGCTGATCAGGGGAATGAACAGCCAGGCAAATGCCGTTTCCGGCAGGTGCAGGATGTTGATGATGAAGTAGGCGGCCGAACCGATGTACAAGGCGAAGCCGCCAAAGGCGGCGCCGATGGCTGTCGACAGCAGCAGGAACTGGCGGTGGCACAGCACTTTCCAGTAATTGACGGCGATATCGCCCAGGTGGAAGGCGTGGCGCTGCTCCTTCGGCAAGCTTTCCGGCAGCGCGCGCCAGACGACGACGAACATCAGCACGCCAAACGCCGTCAGGAACCAGAAGATCCAGCGCCAGCCCAGGCCCACTTGCAGCCAGCCGCCCAGCACGGGGGCGATGGCCGGCGCCAGCGCGAACACCATCATGATGTGCGAGAGGATTTTTTGCGCGGCGGCGCCCGAATAGCGGTCTTGCACGATGGCGCGCCCGATCACGGAACCGGCGCCCGCCGAAAGTCCCTGCAGCACGCGCCAGGCCAGCAGCCAGCCCAGCGACGGCGCCAGCGCGGCGCCCACGGAGGCGATCACATACAGCACCAGCGAGACGAGAATCACGGGACGGCGGCCGAACGAGTCGGACAGCGTGCCGTAAAACAGCATCATGAAGGCGAACGTGAACAGGAAAAAGCTCAGGGTTTGCTGCACCAGCAGGGGGCTGGCATTGAAATCTTGCACGATGGCGGGGAACGACGGCAGATAGGTGTCAATTGCAAGCGGTCCGACCATCGCCAGGCCCGCCAAAATCCATGTTAATAATTTAGTCATGTTGAAGAGTGTTTTTGTTAGCCCGTCATTTTACGCTAGTGGACGCAATCGGGTTTGGCGCCGGCCTTGTTTGTCATTCATATGTGTTTTTCGCATATGGAATCTTGAAATTCTTCGTTTGCATCGCTTGTCGCCACCGCTATGCTTGGGCGACCCGGCTTGTTTGCCATTTTCTGGAAGTGATACGCCATGCACAGTATTTATCCCGCGGCGCCCGCCGACGACACGGCCCAGTGGAATCTGGGGCCCGTGATCCAGGCCTTGCGCAGCTCGCGCGAAGACAAGCACAAGATCCGCCATAACGGCAGGGTGCGCGAACTGCCGTCGCGCGAAGCCCTCACCACCATCGTCAACGGCCTGTCGGCGGCCCTGTTCCCCACGCATTACGGGCGGCCCAACCTGACGGACGAAAGCATCGATTATTTTGTCGGCGACACCCTTAACACCACCCTGAACCGCCTCAGCGAACAGGTGCGGCGCGGCTTGCTGTTCTCAGTGCCGGCCGGCGATGAGGGGGATGCCGCCAGCGACGACGCGGCCTTGGCGCAGCAGGCGCGCGACATCACCCGCGCATTCGCCGCCAGCCTGCCCGATATCCGCGCCCTGCTGGTGTCGGACGTGCAGGCCGCGTATGCGGGCGACCCGGCCGCCACCTCGGTGGCCGAGATCATGCTGTGCTACCCGGGCACCATCGCCATCCTGTACCACCGCCTGGCGCACCGCCTGCACGCGCTCGGCGCACCGTTCCTGGCGCGCCTGATCGCCGACATCGCGCACACCCTGACGGGCATCGACATCCACCCGGGCGCGCACATCGGCGCCTCCTTCTTCATCGACCACGGCACGGGCGTGGTGATCGGCGAGACGGCCATCATCGGCCAGCGCGTGCGCCTGTATCAGGCCGTCACCCTGGGCGCCAAGCGTTTTCCCGCCGATGCTTCCGGCGCGCTGATCAAGGGCACGCCGCGCCACCCCATCGTCGAGGACGACGTGGTGATATACGCGGGCGCGACCGTGCTGGGGCGCATCACCATCGGCGCGGGATCGACTATCGGGGGGAATGTGTGGCTGACGCAGAGCGTGCCAGCGAACAGTAATGTATCGCAGGCGCAGATGCGCAACGACTGAATAGTGGCCGAGAAAACGTCCATGACGGCGTTGCAGCGCCTTGGCGTACTAGCGTACTGCCTGCGGCGCTGCGCCTTGCCCTGAACGTTTTTCGGGCACTCTTCACATGCGGGAGTGCGGGTTTTACTTCACCGTCAGCGCTTCATAGCGCGCCACGGGCACGCCATCCTTCAGCAGCAGCAATTCCTGGTCGGCGTAGCGGTAGCCATTGACTTCGCCCAGGGTGGTCAGCAGCAGGCGTTCCAGGTCCATGTCCTGCGGCTGGCACATCATCATGGTGCCGGCCATCTGTCCAAAGTTCAGGGTGCTGACGCCATCGCTGGTGTAGCCGCCCATCATCTGGTTGCAGCCGCTGTTGCCGCTGGCGCGGCCTTCAGCCAGCAGCAGGGTCACTTCGCGCTGTTCGGGCGCCTTGCGCACCACTGGCTTGCCCTTCAATTCCATCAGCTTCCACTGCGTGCCCGTCAGCTTCGGTGCCGGCTTGGCGGGCGAGGTGGCGCCTGGCGCAGCGGCGGCAGCGTCGCTGCGCACCGGCGTTTGCGCGCAGCCGGCAGTGATGGCGACGATGGCGGCGAGGGGAATTAGGCTGGCGAGTTTGAACATGGCGGTTCCTTCTTTAAATGAATGGCGCCAGCGTAGCAGATCGGCGCCACGCCAGCGTGCACGGTTGACAAGCCTACCGTTCCTGCTCCAGGCGCGCCTCGAGCACGGTGCGCGCCGTCGCCACGTAGGCGCGGCAGGCCTGCGGGTCGATGAACGCCTCGCTGCCGGCCGTGGCACTCGCTTCCAGCCGCTCCCACAGCTGCGACGCCTCCGGGTGGGCGGAGATCAGCACGTCGCAAGGCAGTTTTTCCAGGGTCTCGAAGCTGCGGCGCAAGTCCGCCACCGCGTTCGGATATTCGCTGCTGGCGCTGAACTTGAAACCGGGACGCGAGACGGCGTTGAGGCTGTCCGCGTAGACCATGTTCAGGCAGCGGGGGCCGTCGCACGATTGCCACGTCCAGCTCAAGCCTCCGGGCGTGTGGCCCGGCGTGGCGTGCGCCGTCAGGTTGACGGGACCGACGTTGAACCGGCCGCCGTCGCGCGCCAGGCGCATGTCCTTGACGGGCGGGTACTTGGGCAGCGCGTGGTATTGCGGGTCGTCCGGCCCCACTTCGCCCGACGCCAGGTCCAGCGCCGCCGACGGGCTGGCGGCCACCAGCGCATTGCTGCGCTGCTGCAGTTCGGCCAGGCCACCCGCATGGTCGATATGGCCGTGCGAATTGAGGATCAGCTTGACGTCCTCGATGCGAAAACCCAGCGTGCCGATATTGGCGCTGATCTTGGGCGCCGATTCCGGCAAGCCGCCGTCGATCAGCACGTGGCCCTGCGGCGACGTCACCAGCACGGAACTGAGGCCTTTGACGCCCACATAATAGGTATTGCCGAAGATGCGAAAGGGGGCCTGGTCCGCATTCCAGGTGGCGCAGACATCGCAGCCAGGCGTCGGCGGCGTGACTGGCGCTTGCGCCAATGCCAGGGAGCCATGGCCTGCCAGCAGCGCCAGTGCCAGCGCGCGCGTAAGAGTGGGGGGCATTGCGATCCTTATCCGTGGTGCCAGGGTGGCATATGCTGACATGGAACGGGGCGCGACGCAAATGGTCACAAGGATGCGGGCGGTGTACCGGCGGCATCAAGGTACACCAGTTCTATCAGGGTATCGTCCGCATAGCGGGTGTCGCCCAAGGGGGCCAGGAAGGACGTGCCGCCATTTTTCACCTGCAGCGCGACGCGGCGCTCGCCATCGAGCAGGGTGGCGCTGGCGATGGCCGGATCGCTGTACGTGCTCATCTTGAGTTCAATGGCGGAGCACCAGTCGGTGGTGCGCAGCTTGGTGGCGACCAGGGTGCGTAGCAAGAAGGGCGTCTCTTTCTTGGCAATGGCGATGCCGACCTGGCACTGCAGGCGCAGGTCGCCCAGGCGGCGCATGCCGGGCGGTACGTCGTCGCTGCGGACGCTGGCTTGCCAGCGGAACCGGTCTTTTTTCTGGTTGGTGACCAGGTCCGCGTCGTCGCTGTCGGCTTGCGCGCTGCGGGGCAGCACAAAGCTGCCATCGGCAGACAGGGGCACGCTGATCGCCGTCTCGTTGCCGACGATGCGCAAGGTTGCGTCCCGCAGGGCATCGGCCGCGACACCGGGGGCGGGAATCAGCTGGAAGCGCACTTCGCGTGCCCTGGGCGCCAGTGCATGGTGATCGTCAAAGGCATCGAGGCCGGCGGCCATCACGCGGTAGGACTTGAGTTCCGGGTTGCGGATGCTGCTGACGTGGACGGACTGGCTGGTGTCGGCCGGCGCGGCCCGCTCGTCGTTTTGCGCGGCGGCCTGGCCACCGCACAGCAGGCTGGCGGCCAGGACGCCGCAGGCGAGGAGGGTAGCTGGTTTGTCTGGAGACGAAAAGGAATGCACGCACTTGCCCATGTATTATTAACACGGCAAGCTAACATGAATGGCAGGGCTTGTCACTGCCCCGCCTGGCATTCATGCGGCGGCCAGGGTGGCGCTGTCCGGTGCGATGCTGACCTGCCGGCCCGCGTGATCGGCGGGCAGGCGGGGGCCCTGGCCGAAGACCTTGTGGCGCAAGCTGCCTTCCTCGTATTGGGTGCGGTAGCGGCCGCGCCGCTGCAGTTCCGGCACGATGTGTTCCACCACGTCGGCCATGCTGTCGTGGGCCACGGCGAAGGCGAGGTTGAAGCCGTCGATGCCCGTCTCGTCGAGCCAGTTTTCCAGCTGGTCGGCCACCTGGCGCGCATCGCCCACCAGCACCGGGCCGCGTCCGCCCAGGCCGATGTATTCGGCCGCTTCGCGTACCGTCCATGTGCGACTCGGGTCGGCCTGGCTGAACGAGGCCAGCGCCGAGCGGCCGGCCGGGGAATCGATGTAGTCGATGGTGGCGTCGAGCGGGTAGCGGCTGAAATCGACGCCCGTCCAGCCGGACAGCAGCACGAGGGCCGCCTCGATATTCACGTGGCGCAGGTAGTCGGCATGCTTGGCGCGCGCTTCTTCCTCTGTGGCGCCCGTGATGACCAGCGCCTGCGCGTAGATCAGCAGCGCGTCGCCATCGCGGCCGGCCTGCCGCACGGCGGCGCGCAGGTCGTCGGCGTAGCGTTTCACAACCGTCTTGCTGGGGCCACTGACAAAGGTGGCTTCCGCATGGCGCGCCGCGAAGCGCGTGCCGCGCGGCGAGGTACCCGCCTGGTACAGCAGGGGCGTGCGCTGCGGCGACGGCTCGCACAAATGGATGCCGGGCACCTGGTAGTGGCGCCCGGCATGGTTGATTGGATGGACTCTGGCCGGATCGGCATAGATGCCGCGTGTCTTGTCGTTGACGACGGCGTCGTCGTCCCAGCTTTTTTCCCACAGCTTGTAGACGACGTCGAGGTATTCGTCGGCCAGGTCGTAGCGCTCGTCGTGGCCCAGTTGCTGGCCCAGGCCCAGGTTGCGCGCCGCGCTATCGAGATAGCCGGTGACGATATTCCAGCCGATGCGCCCGCCAGTCAGGTGGTCGAGGGTGGACATGCGCCGCGCGAACGTGTACGGATGTTCATAGGTGAGGGCGCAGGTGACGCCGAAACCCAGGTGCGTGGTCGCCTGCGCCATGATGGGCACGAGGGCCAGCGGGTCGTTCAGCGGCACCTGCACGCCGTGTTCCAGGGCCGCATCGAGGCTGCCCCGGTACACGTCATACACGCCCAGCACGTCGGCCAGGAACACCGCGTCGAACAGACCCGCTTCTAGCAGCCGCGCCAGTTCCGTCCAGTGCTGCGGATCGGTATAGCGGTGGCTGCGGTCGCGCGCATGCGTCCACAGGCCCGGCGACTGGTGGCCGACGGTATTCATCTGGAAGGCGTTGAAGCGTATCGTCTTTGCCATGGCTTACTTGGCCGCCGTCTGCAAGGCTTGCTGGTAGTCGGGTTTCGAATAGCCGGCAAAGTGTTTATTCGTGATGTCGAGGAATTCGCGCGAGCGGTAGGCGGCCGCCAGGTCTTTTGCGAACTGCTTGTCCTTGTCCGCCGTGCGCACGGCTACCAGGTTGATGTAGTTGGGCGAGATTTTCTCGGCCACCAGCGCGTCCGTCAGTTTCAGCCCCGACGCCAGCGCGTAATTGCCGTTGATGAAGGAGTAGTCGGTGTCGCCCAGCGAGCGTGGCAGCTGTGCCGCTTCCAGCGGCAGCAGCTTGATTTTCCTGGTGTTGACGGCGATATCCTTTTCCGACGCGCGCACGGGGTCGAAGCTGGCGCGCAGCTTGATCCAGCCCAGCTGGTCGAGCAGCACCAGCGCGCGTGCCTGGTTGGTCGGATCGTTCGGCAAGCCCACCGTCGTGCCTTCCTTCACGTCGTCCAGGGTCTTGTGCTTCTTGCTGTAGATGGCAATCGGCGCCGTGGGGATCGTGATCAGGTCCGTCAGGGCCAGCTTGTGCTCCAGCGCGAATTTCTTCAGGTAGACGATGTGCTGGAAGACGTTGGCGTCCAGCGAACCCTCGGCCAGCGCGAAGTTCGGCTGGATGTAGTCGTTGAATTCCACCAGCTTGACCTTGTAGCCCTGCTTTTCCAGGATGGGCTTGATGCCCAGCTTGATCTGGTCCGCGTACGGCCCGGCGCTGGTGCCGATGGTGATGTCCTTCGGGTCCTTGGCGTGGGCGAAGGTGGCCGTCAAGGCCAGGGTCAGGGCGCTGAGGAGGATGCTGCGGCGGGCGATGGTCATGGTGGCTCCTTGGTGGGTGAATTATGAATACGCGGTTGGTTCGGGCACCGTGCCGGTCAAGGCAAAGCGTCCCAGGTCGCGCAGCTTGTAGTCGATGGGGTCGTGCAGGGTATGCACGCGCACGTTGCGCCAGAAACGGTCGTAGCCATACTGGGCCGAGGTGGAACGGGCGCCCGTCAGTTCGAACATCTGGCTGCTGATTTCCAGCCCAGCCTTGTGCGCCAGGCACTTGGCTTCGGCCACGGCCACGGCCAGCAAGCCCCGTTCGCGCGCCGTCACCAGCGCGCCCTTGCGGAACACCTTTTCCAGTTCCTGCGCCGCCGCGTCGGCCAGCACTTGCGCGGGACGCAGCAAGAGCCACAGCTGGCCGTAGCGGTGCTGCACCAATGGGTCGTCCGTTGCCTTGGCCACGCCCGAGGCAAACCAGGCTTTCGCCTGCTCGTCCGTGTACCGGCGCGCCGCCTCGAACGCGCCTTCGGCGATGCCCAGATAGAGGTTGGCCATGATCAGTTGCGCGATCTGCGAGCGCACGGTGGCTTGCGGCGTGGCGGCCTGCGCGGGCGCTTGCAGCACCAGTTCGCGCGGCAGGGCGACGCCGTGGAAATGCACATTGCCGCTGTCCGTCTGGCGCTGGCCGAAGGCATCCCAGTCCGCCTGCACGGTGACGCCATCCTGGCGCGTGGGCAGGGCGGCGATCAGCGCCGTTTGCGTGGGCGCATGCCAGGCGGAGACGGTCAGCCAGTCCGACCCCACGGAACCGGAAGAAAAGCTCTTGATGCCGTCGAGGGTGAAACCGTCGTCACTGTCGGCCGCGGTGACCCGTTTGTCGAGGGGATTCAAGGCATTGCCCCAGAACAGGCGCTCGTCGACCGTCAAGGCGAGCAGGCGGCGCTGCTGCTGCGCGCTGCCATACAGCTGCAGGCCGGCCAGCTGCAGGTGGTGGAAGCCGAAGACATGCGCCAGTGCGCTGTCGGCCCGCGCCAGGATGCGGATCACCTGGTACACGAGGGGCCACGACGCGCCCTGGCCGCCGAATTCCACGGGGATCGACAAGGTGAGCAAACCCGACTCGCGCAGCCATTCGCGTTCCTGCGCAGCGTGCCCGCCGGCCTGGTCGCGGGCATTGGCCGTTTCAGCCAGGCGCGCGGCCAGCGACGTGGCGATGCTGATGGCGTCCTGCAGGGGTTCCGGCACAGGTGGCTGGGGACGGGCGGCATGGAGAAAAACGCTAGACATGGGTGACATTCCAGAAAGACGATGACGCCGATATTGCACCGCCAGGCACGCGCCGTACACGAAGAAAACCGCGCATGGATATGCGAAAAAAGCCGCGCAAGGAGCGGCGACTTCGCTTGCGGGGCGTCAGGCCTGGATAGTCAAAAAACGCATATCGAAGCGCGAAAGCATTCGTTTTACACGGCTGCTGATGGCGATAGGCTGCAAGCATCCGAGTAACTCCAATCCGACAACGTACAGGGACGGGCATCACATGAGCATCTTGTTATTGGGCGGTAGCCCGCAACTCCCATCGAGTTCCAGCCGTCTGCTGCTGCATATCGGCGAACAGCTGGCGCTGCAGGGCCATAGCTACGCCAAGCTGCATGTGCGCGACTTGCCGGCACAAGCCTTGCTGCTGGCCGACTACGACGACGCGGCGATTGCCCGCGCCGTGCGCGACGTGGCTGACGCGGACGCCATCGTGATCGCCACGCCCATCTACAAGGCTTCATATACCGGCTTGCTGAAAGCCTTCCTCGACCTGTTGCCGCAAGATGGCCTGGCCGGCAAGCTGGTGCTGCCGCTGGCCACGGGCGGCGGCCATGCCCACACCCTGGCGCTCGACTATGCGCTGCGTCCCGTGCTGCATGCGCTGGGCGCCAAGCAAGTCTTCACCAGCATCTATGCCAATGCGCAGCAGCTGGCGTGGCATGAAGAGCGGGGCCTGAGCCTGGATGCGCCGATTGCCGAACGCGTGCAGGCCGGCATCGAGGAACTCTCCACCGGCCTGTTCGTGCTGCAGGGACAGCGCCCGTCCGCGCCGGCCGATATCCCGTTGCCCGTGCGTTCGCTGCAAGACCAGCCTTACGCGCCCCAGTATCAAGCCGCCTGATTATTCACCGACCAAGGAACTGCCATGACACACCGCCACGCACAACGACTCTCGCGCCGTACCACCCTGGGCCTGCTGTTTGCCGCCGCCGCGGGCGTGATGGCGGCCGGCATGCCGGCCGCGGCGCAGGCGCAGGCCAAGGGGGAGGTCCGCATCGGTTACCAGAAATACGGCACGTTGACCCTGCTCAAAGGGCGCGGCACGCTGGAAAAACGCCTGGCAGAGCAGGGCGTGGGCGTGAAATGGACGGAGTTCCCGGCCGGTCCCGTGCTGCTGGAAGGCCTCAACGTGGGCAGCATCGACTTCGGCACCGTGGGCGAGGCGCCGCCGATCTTTGCCCAGGCGGCCGGCGCGAATCTGGTGTATGTCGGCAATGAGCCGGCGTCGCCGGCCAGCGAAGCCATCGTCGTGCCCAAGGGTTCCGGCCTGCGCACCTTGGCCGACTTGAAGGGCAAGAAAATCGCCCTGAACAAGGGCTCGAACGTGCATTACCTGTTATTGAAGGCGCTGGAAAAGGCCGGTGTCGCGTACGCCGACATCCAGCCCGTGTTCCTGCCGCCGGCCGATGCGCGCGCCGCCTTCGAGCGGGGCAGCGTGGACGCGTGGGCCATCTGGGATCCGTTCCTGGCGGCCGCCGAAAAGCAGCTGGGTGCCCGCGTCCTGGCCGATGGCAAGGGCCTGGTGGCGAACTACCAGTTCTACCTGGCCTCGCGCACGTATGCGGAAAAAAATCCCGAGATCCTGCGCATCGTGCTCGATGAAGTGGCCAAGGTCGATGACTGGGGCCGCAACAATCCGGAAGAAGTGGCGACGATCCTCGCCGCGCAGACGGGCTTGAGCAAGGATGTCGTGGCGCTGGCCGCTTCGCGCTATGCGTATGGCGTCAAACCCGTGTCGGTCGATGTCATCGCTTCGCAGCAAAGGGTGGCGGACGCGTTTTCCAGCCTGAAGCTGATTCCGAAACCGATCGTCGTCAAGGACGCGCTGCTGCCGGCGCGCCAGCTGGCCACCAGCACAAAATAAACAAGCAAAGAAACAAGCAAAGGAAAGCACGCCATGTCATTGAATGTCTTCTGGTTCATCCCTACCCACGGCGACAGCCGCTACCTGGGCACGTCGCAGGGCGCGCGCCCCGTCGATGCCGATTATTTGCGTCAGGTGGCGGTGGCCGCCGACACGCTTGGCTACGACGGCGTGCTGCTGCCCACGGGCCGCTCCTGCGAGGACGCGTGGGTGGTGGCGTCGTCGCTGATCAGCGTGACGCAAAAGCTCAAATTCCTCGTGGCCATCCGCCCCGGCCTGTCCACGCCCGGCCTGGCCGTGCGCATGGCGTCCACCTTTGACCGCCTGTCGAACGGGCGCCTCTTGATCAATGTCGTCACGGGCGGCGACCAGGGCGAGCTGGAAGCGGACGGCCTGTTTGCCGACCACGCCAAGCGCTATGAAATTTCCGATGAATTCATCAAGGTGTGGCGCGCCACCCTGGCGGGCGAGGGCGGCGCGGCCGGCTACGATTTCGAGGGCAAGCATATCCAGGTAAAGGGCGCGAAAACCCTGTACCCGCCCGTGCAGAAACCGTATCCGCCCCTGTATTTCGGCG
The DNA here is from genome assembly GCF_034424625.1 of Janthinobacterium lividum. Lineage (NCBI taxonomy): Bacteria > Pseudomonadati > Pseudomonadota > Betaproteobacteria > Burkholderiales > Oxalobacteraceae > Janthinobacterium > Janthinobacterium lividum. The sequence continues at coordinate 2,573,608 of NZ_CP139976.1, forward strand.
GCTCGTCCGAGCCGGCGCATGAACTGGCGGCCGAGCAGATGGACGTGTACCTGACGTGGGGCGAGCCGCCGGCCGCCGTGGCCGAGAAAATCGCCGACATCCGCGCGCGCGCCGCGAAAAAAGGCCGCACAGTCCGGTTTGGCATCCGATTGCACGTGATCGTGCGCGAAACCAACGAGGCGGCCTGGCGCGCGGCCGATGAACTGATCAGTCACCTGGACGATGACATCATCGCCAAGGCGCAGGCGGCCTTCGGCAAGATGGATTCCGTGGGCCAGCAGCGCATGGCGGCCTTGCATGGCGGGCGGCGCGACAAGCTCGAAGTGTCGCCGAATCTCTGGGCCGGCGTGGGCCTGGTGCGCGGCGGCGCGGGCACGGCCCTGGTCGGCGACGGCCCGACCGTGGTGGCGCGCATGCAGGAATACGCGGACCTGGGCATCGATACCTTCATTTTCTCCGGTTATCCGCACCTGGAAGAGTCGTACCGCTTCGCCGAACTGGTATTTCCGCTGCTGGGCAAGGGCAAGGCCTTGGGTGAGCAGTCACTGACGGGGCCCTTCGGCGAAGTCATGGCCAGCAATATCGTGCCGGCCGCGCCGCAGAAAAAGGCGGCCTGAGATGGCGGCCGGCTCCATACAACGGGCAGGCGCCGCGCCGTGGCGTAATGCCTTGGCGCCATGGGCCTTGCCTGTGGCGCTGCTGCTGGCCTGGCAACTGGCGGCGCAGTGGGGCTGGCTGTCGAGCCGCATCCTGCCCGAGCCGTGGGCCGTGGCGAAAGCCTTCTGGCACCTGGCCGTGTCGGGCGAACTGTGGCTGCACCTGAAAACGAGCTTGTGGCGCGCGACGGTCGGTTTCGCCATCGGCGCGGGACTGGGTTTGCTGCTGGGGTTATTGACGGGCAGCTTCCGCCATGCGGAAACGCTGCTCGACACGACCCTGCAAATGGTGCGCAACATCCCCGCGCTGGCCCTGATTCCGCTGGTGATCCTGTGGTTCGGCATCGACGAGACGGCCAAGCTGTTTCTGCTGGCCGTCGGCGTGTTCTTTCCCGTCTACCTGAATACCTTCCACGGCATCCGCTCGGCCGACCAGGGCTTGATCGAAATGGCGAAAAGCTATGGCTTGTCCGGCTGGCCCTTGTACCGCGACGTGATCCTGCCGGCCGCCATGCCTTCCATTCTGGTGGGCGTGCGCTTTTCGCTGGGCCTCGTGTGGGTGCTGCTGATCGTCGCCGAAACCATCTCGGCGCAGGCCGGCATCGGCTACATGACCATGAATGCGCGCGAATTTTTGCAAACGGACGTGGTGCTGGTGGGGATACTGCTGTATGCCTTGCTGGGCAAGCTGGCCGATTTGTTCTCGCGCCGGCTGGAGCGCCACTGCCTGCGCTGGAATCCCGCTTACCGCTAATGACGAAAGAAGACACCATGCTGCTTGCCCCCATCCAGATCGAAACGGATTTCCTGTCGCACTTCGTGCAGTACGACCCGGCCAGTGCGCCGCCGCAGGCGAAGATAGCCCCACAGGCTCCCTTGCAACGGCGTGGCGTACCCTTGGAGCTGACGAACCTGAGCAAATCCTACACTAGCTGCTCCGTGCTGAAAAACGTCGACCTGCAGCTGGAAGCGGGCGAATTTGTCGCCATCGTGGGGCGCAGCGGCTGCGGCAAGAGTACCTTGCTGCGCTCGATCGCGGGCCTGGAAAGCGTCGATGACGGCAGAATCGCCATCGGCAGCGGCATCGGCGCGCCCGACATCCGCATCATGTTTCAGGAATCGCGTTTGCTGCCGTGGAAGACAGTGCTCGACAACGTGGCCCTGGGCCTGCCCCGTTCCGTCGGTGCGGCGGCCGCTTCGCTGTGGACGGTGGGCCTGGCCGAGCGGGCGGACGACTGGCCGTCGGCCCTGTCGGGCGGGCAGAAACAGCGGGTTGCGCTGGCCCGCGCCCTTGTGCACGAGCCGCAACTGCTGCTGCTCGACGAGCCCTTGGGCGCGCTCGACGCCCTGACGCGCATCGAGATGCAGCAGCTGATCGAGTCGCTGTGGCTGGCGCGCGGCTTCACGGCCGTGCTGGTGACGCATGACGTGGCCGAGGCCGTGGCCCTGGCCGACCGCGTGCTGCTGATCGAGGATGGGCAGATCACCATGGACGTGCAGGTGGATTTGCCGCGCCCGCGACAGCGCGGCCATGCGGCTTTCGCCGCGCTGGAGCAGGCTATCTTGTCGCGGGTGTTGCAGCCATCTCCGCCAGGACAATAAAGCCGTCACCATCGACGGTTGCCACGATGCGCTCGTAGCTGTCGATGGCCGGGTGGCGCGTGGCCAGCGGATGTGCATGCGTGGCAGTGACGACGATGACCTTCGCGCCGGCCGCTTCGCCCGCCTCGATGCCGACCGAGGCATCCTCGAATACCAGGCAATCGGAGGGTGCCACGCCCAGTTTTTCCGCCGCCAGCAAATAGCAATCGGGCCGGGGTTTGCCCGCCTTGACGTCTTCCGCCGTCACCATGATGGCGGGGATGGGCATGCCGGCCGCCTTCAGGCGCGCCGTGGCCAGTGCCCTCGGCGCCGAGGTGACGAGGGCCCATTGCGCGGGCGGCAGCGACTGCAAGAAGCGCAGCGCGCCGGCGATTTCAATAATTCCTTCCACATCGATGATTTCCGCATCCGTGATGCCCTGCGACTCGCGCTGCGCGTCGACGCCGGGCAAGCGCAGCTTGGCGATGGTGTCGACCGAGCGCGCGCCGTGGATGGTGGGCAGGAAGGCCGCCACGTCGAGACCCTGGCGCTGCGCCCAGGTGCCCCAGATGCGTTCGGCGGCGGCGATGGAATTGATGACGGTGCCGTCCATGTCGAATAGAAAAGCCCGGTAGCGGCCGGCGGCCGATGGTGTCGGGGATGAAGACGGCGAGGGCAGTGCGGACATGGCTTCCTTCCGGATGATGGGCTGGAAGCCATTGTAACGGCAGTCGATTTTTATTTCACAGGTAGACCGATTCAAACCGGGCCACAGGCGCGCCATCCTTGAGCAGGATCAGGTACTCGCCTTCGAAGCGGTAGCCCGTCACGCTGTTCAAATTGGCCAATACCGCGCTTTCCAGCCGCATCAGGGGCGGCGGGCAGGCCATGCGCGTGCCGGCCAGTTGCGTGAAGCGCAGGACGTTGCCGCTCAAGGTATAGCCGCCCATCACGCGGTTGCAGCCCGTGAAACCATGGACCTTGCCATCGTCGGTGAGGGTGATGCGCACTTCGCGCTCCTGCTGCGGCGCCATCGTCACGTCGGCGCCATCGAGCTGCGTCAGCTTCCAGTAGGTATTCGTCAGGCTGTACATCGGTGTCAGACCGGTGTCCGGCTTGGCGCTGTCGGGCGTGGTGGCGCAGCCGCCGGCCATGGCGATGGCGGCGGCAAGGGGCAGGTATTTAAGATGATGCGTCAGGCGATGCAGCATGGGATGCTCCTGTGAGGGGGAATACGTGCAGACTAGCAGGTTTTGCGCGCTGCTCAGCGCACGGCAACGGCGATTGTTTCCATTTTGCCAGTCCTGGCATTAAACTCATGCTTTCTATTGTTTTAACCTTGATCGGGGAGCCGGGCCGATGCTGCAAGCGCAAGCGCTGGATAATCGACTGGTCGCCACCAGTGCCGACGATGTGCTGGTCGACCGCATCGTGCCCGGCGCGCCGCTGGTGATCGCCTTTGGCTTCGTTTCGTGGACCACGCGTCCCGCCTTCGATTTTTACGGGCGCCTGCGCAAGCTGGAGCAGGCCAGCGGCCAGCATCTGAACAAGATCCTCGTGCGCGATTCGGGCAATGCCTGGTACCACCGCCGCATCGCGGGCCTGGGCAGCCATGTGGATGAAACGGCGCAGGCCCTGCGCGAACTCGTGCGCCGCATCGCGCCCAGTCAAGTCACCACCGTCGGCCAATCCATGGGCGCGTACGCGGCCGTCATGTATGGTTTGCTGCTGGACGCGCAGCAGATCGTCGCCTTCGGGCCGCTGTCCTTCCTCGACGTGCAGCAGGCGCGCTTGTACCATGAGCTGCGCTGGCTGCCCGTGATGGAATCGCTGGCGCAAGACCCGCCGCCGTCTGGCTACTACGACCTGGCGGCCCTGTGCCGCGCCAGGGCGACGAACGATACGCAGCTGCACCTGGTGTTCGGCACGCGGCCTGACGTGGCCCGGCCTGACGCGGCCAGTGCCGGCGCCAGCGCCAGCGAATCGGTGAATCTCGACGCCATGCATGCGCAGCGCCTGGCCGCGTTCGGCCGCTGCACCCTGCACCCGTTCCCGCAGTCGGGCCACGCGGTGGTGCAGCACCTGATCGACACGAAGCGCATCAACGGCTTGCTGGCCGCATGCATACTCGGTCTCACGCTGGAAGATGAGCCCATGCCGGAGATCGGCGCCGCCTGGCAAGACTGGGTGGCGGAAAACCTGCGTTTGGGCTGCGCAGGCGAACAGCTGGTGGCGGTGCTGCAGCAGCACGGTTTTTCGCTGGCCAGCAGCATGGCTGCCGTGGATGCGGCCCGCGCCAAGGCCATATGACGCCGCAGTTTGAACTCGACACCCTGAAAATCCGCATCGCCGCGCCCGAACTGGCGGCGCTCGATTTGCGCGTGCGGGTGCAGCGCGCGCTGCGCCAGCTGATACTCGACGGCGTGCTGGCGCCCGGCCTGCGCCTGCCGGCCACGCGCGCGCTGGCGCAATCGCTGGGGGTGTCGCGCGATACGGTGGAAATGGCGTATGCGCAGCTGCGCCTCGATGGCTATCTGCGGCGGCAGGCGGGATCGGGCAGTTTTGTCTCGCCGACGATAGGCGCGAGCTTGCTGGGCAAGCCTGCGATGACGCTGCCGCCCTTGTCCGCGCAGCCGGTGGCCCTCAGCGCGCGCGGTGCGCAGATTCTCGCCAGTGGCGGCGTGGCCGACCAGCAGAGCGTGAAGGCATTCGCCACGGGCTTGCCGGAAACGCGGGCCTTTCCGCTCGACGTGTGGGAGCGCTTGCGGCGCCAGGCGGCAGGCGAACACCAGGCCGGCATGCTGCTGCACGGCGACCCGCAAGGGGCCGGGCCTTTGCGCCAGGCCATCGCCGACTATGTGAACCTGGAGCGGGGCGCGCGGGCCACGGCCAGCCAGGTGCTGGTGCTGAGCAGCACGCGCCAGGCCCTGTACCTGTGCGCGCAGGTGCTGGCCGACGCGCACGGTCCCATCCTGATGGAAGACCCCGGTTATTTCGGCGCGCGCAAGGCGTTCGAGATGGCGCAATTGCAGGTGATTCCAGTACCCGTCGATACGCATGGCTTGTCCATCGACCACCTGCGCGCGGACCGCAGCGGCGCCAACACGATTTACGTCACGCCATCGCATCAATACCCGACGGGCGCCACCCTGGCGCTCGAGCGCCGGCTGGCCCTGACTGCCTGGGCTGCGGAACGCCGGGGCTGGATCATCGAGGATGATTACGACAGCCAGTTTCACTACGCGGGCTTGCCGACGGCGTGCGTACAGGGGCTGGACACGCAGCAGCGCACGATTTACCTGGGTACCTTCGCCAAGTCGCTGTATCCGGGCCTGCGCATCGGCTACATGGTGCTGCCGCCCGCGCTGGTCAAGCCGATGACCCATGCGCGCAGCATTCTCGATGGCCACACGCCGCAGCTGGACCAGCTGACACTGGCCCGTTTCATCGCCGATGGCCATTTCGCGGCACATGTACGCGCCATGCGCAAGGTCTACGCCGTGCGCCGCGATGCGATGGCGCAGGCCGTGCAGCGGCACTTGCCGCACGTGGTCGCGGCGCAGCTGCCGCCGGGCGGTTTGCAGATGCCGTGTCTGCTGCACGAGGGCAGGGACGAGCTGGAGACGATACGCCTGGCGGCGCAGGCGGGCATCGTGCTGCCGGGCCTGAGCCGGCTGTATGCAACGCCGCCCGCGCGGGGCGGCTGGCTGCTGGGCTTTGCCGCACTCACGCCGCACGAGATCGACAGCGGCATCGTCCGCCTGGCCCGCGCGCTGGGGTAAGTCTTCAAGTGGTCTGTTATGTATGCATGAAGTGGCCTGTTTGAGCAGTCCATGCAAACGCTAAGATGCCCCTTTTGAACATCAGGCAAGGGCACACGCATGCACACAAGCTCCACATCATCGGCCGCAACCGGCAACAGGCGCCAGGCGCGCTGGCGCGACCTGGCGTCCCCCGCCATGGCCGCCTTCATTTCCGTCCTCGTCAACTATGGCGGCACCTTCGTGCTGGTGTTCCAGGCAGCCCAGCTGGCCCAGCTGAGCGCGGCGCAGACGGCATCCTGGGTCTGGTCGCTGAGCATCGGCGTGGGCGTGACGGGCATCTGGCTCAGCTACCGCTACCGCGCGCCCATCATCACGGCCTGGTCCACGCCCGGCGTGGCCTTCCTGGCCACCGTCATGCCGCACACGCCGTATGCCGAGGTGATCGGCGCCTACATGATCTCCGCCATCGCCTTCATTGTGCTGGGCATGTCCGGCGCCTTCGAGCGCCTGGTGCGCTTGATTCCTGGCGGCATCGCTGCCGGCTTGCTGGCCGGTATCCTGCTGCAGTTTGGCGTGAATGCGTTTGGCGGCGCCAGCGCCGACCCGCTGCTGGTGGTGGTATTGCTGCTGTCGTATGCCGTGCTGCGCCGTTTCACGGCACGCTTTGCCGTCGTCGGCATCATGCTGATCGGCCTGGTCCTGCTGCTGGCACAGGGACGCATCGATGCGCAAGGCATAGCACTGGCCCTGGCCGCGCCCGTGTTCGAGATGCCGCGTTTTTCCGTGGCGTCCCTGCTGGGCGTGGCGCTACCCCTGTTCCTGATCACCCTGACGGGGCAGTACATGCCCGGCATGCTGGTGCTGCGCAATGACGGCTACCAGGTCAGCGCCAATCCCATCCTGACGGTGACGGGGTTCGGTTCGCTGCTCATGGCGCCATTCGGCGCGCACGCCTTCAACGTGGCCGCCATCACGGCCGCCATCTGCACGGGCAAGGATGCGCATGCGGATCCGTCGAAGCGCTATGTCGCGGGGCTCGCTTGCGGCGTGCTGTACATTCTGGTGGGCATCTTCGGCGTCACCCTGGCCAGCCTGTTCATGGTCTTGCCGCGCAGCTTCATCACGGCGCTGGCGGGCCTGGCCCTGCTGGGCGCCATCGGCAACAGCCTGGCGCAGGCGATGGCGGACGTGCGCATGCGCGAAACGGCCTTGATTACTTTCCTGGCGACGGCCGCGAATGTGACACTGCTGGGCGTGGGCGGCGCCCTGTGGGGGCTGGCTGCCGGACTGGCGGCGCATGGCCTGATGCATGGATGGCGCAAGGCGGCATAGCAAGATAGGTTGCCCGTTTTGCCAGCCGGCGCATACAATTGCTGCGCCCGTGCCCGTTGGCACCGTAATCCGACTTGACCCGAACGATGCCCGAGATCATTTCCCTGGCGCAGTATCTGCTGGCGATCACGCCCGCCTTCCTCGTTTGCGGCGCCTTGCTGCTGGTGTTGCCACGTACTGTGCCACGCTCGGTGCCGCTGCTGCGCGTGCTCGTGCACATTTTATTTTTCGTGCTGGCGCGCGATGCGATGACGGCACACGGCTATTGGCAGGTGGCGGCGGGCGGCTTGCGTTTCACGGCGCCGCCGCTGGGCTTGCTGGCGCTGGGCGCCATGTCGCTGGGGCTGGTGGCCAGCACATGCTGGCTGGAAAGCGAGGCGCGCCGCCAGATCCACTGGTTCGGCATGCGGCCAGCCCTGTCCGTGCTGCTGGGCGTGGCGGGCGCCGCCCTGATCATCGCGCTGGCGACGGGCTTGAAAGCCGTGTTTAACTTGCCCTCGCTGGCGCCCGTCGCGCCATCCGCGCTGCCCTTGCTGCTGGGTTTTGCGCTGGCGGCCAATTGTTATGAGGAATTGCTGTTTCGCGGCTTGCTGCAGCAGCAATTGCGCGCCTGGCTGCCGGCCTGGCGCGCGGCGCTGGTGTCGGGCCTGCTGTTCGGCCTGTGCCACGCCTTCCTCGCCACCACCGTCACGCAGGTGGGCGCGCCCATCCTCGTGTTTACCGTGATCGAAGGCGTGGTGGCGGGGCTGGTATATTGCCGTGCCGGCCTGCTGGGCGCGTCCCTGGCGCATGGGCTGGCGATTTTTGCGCTGGCCGCCGGCTGGGTGTGAATGTTTACTATTTATGAAGAGTGAGAAAGCGATGCCTGTCAGTTCCTACCTGAATACCCGCCCCGTCGTGGGCGAGCGCGTCTACCTGCATGACACGGCGCAAGTGATCGGCGATGTGCAGATCGGCGACGACTGCTCCATCTGGTGCAACAGCGTGCTGCGCGGCGACGTCAACCGCATCGTCATCGGCGAAGGCAGCAATATCCAGGACTTTTCCATGGGCCACGTGTCGCACAGGAATGCGGCCAAGCCCGATGGTTCACCGCTGACCATCGGCAACTACGTGACCATCGGCCACTCCGTGATCTTGCACGGCTGCACCATCGGCGACGAGTGCCTGATCGGCATGGGCAGCATCGTCATGGATGACGTGGTGGTGGAAAAGCACGTGATGCTGGGTGCGGGCAGCCTGGTATCGCCGGGCAAGGTGCTGGAAAGCGGCCATCTGTACGTGGGCCGGCCCGCTGCCAAGGTGCGCGCGCTCACCGAAGCCGAGATCGCCTACCTGCGCTATTCGGCCGAGCATTACGTGCGCGTCAAAAACAATTACCTGGCCGGTGGCGACGGCGCCTGAGCGCTAGCGGTATCAATGCGGCGCAGTTCCGGCCGCGGCGCCAGGTCTTGCGGCAGGCGCAAGCTGGACACGAGGCCCAGGCGCCGCAAGAGCAGCAGTACCCACCAGCCCGGGTCCCATTCGCCCGGCAGCAGTCCAAGCCTGGCCGAGCCCGGGTACGCGTGATGGTTGTTGTGCCAGCATTCGCCCATGGTCAGCAGCGATGTCAGGCGGATATTCCGGCCCTGCACGGCGGCGCCGTCGACATGAAAGTGCATCTGGCCATGGTTGTGGGCGAAGTAGCCGATCAGCCAGTGACCGAGCACGCCGGCGCTGACCCGCGCGCAGACGCCCCAGCAGACCAGGCCCCAGCCGCCCCAGGCGTAGAACAGCACGGCCCACGGCAGTTGCTGCAGCATCCAGGTTCTTTCCAGAAAACGATAGAAGCGGTCGTGCGCGATGCGCGGCTCGATGGCGATGTGCGGCGGCTGGTCGAGGTCAAGGCGGCAGAATAATTGCCACCAGGCATCGTTCCAGAAGCCGGCGCCGTGGCGCAGATACGGGTGGCAATCGTGCAGGCGCTGCGCATAGTCGCGCAGTTCGTGCTGGCGCAGCAGGCCCAGCGGGCCGCTGAGGCCCACCAGCACGCCCAGATACACGAGTACATATGCCAGCCATTGCGGGCATTCAAAGCTGTCGTGGATCAGCTTGCGGTGGCTGCCCAGCGAATGGCCGAACAGCAGGACGATGGCCGTGCCGCTCACAAACAGCAGCAAGCCGGTCCAGCTGAAGCAGAGCAGGGCGCCCGTCACGGCGCCGGCCAGCATGGCTATCAGCCACAGCACTTGCAAAGGCGCAAAGCGTACTGAACCTTTCAGCACGCTGTCGGCGTAGGTGGCGCGGGCGCGGTGGCTGGCCAGGCTGGCTGCGGACATCAACCCTTGGGGGCTGACGACGGTTGCGTGTACTTGTCGAAGTTGGTGATGTAGTCGTTGAAGTTGTCGGTCAGCATGCGCTTGTACTGTTCCGTGAAGAATGCCACGGCGCCTTCCTTCTCTTCCTGCATCTTGGCCACGTCGTTGCTCTTGCTGGCGACGAGGAAGGCGTTGAAGCGGGCGGCCGCGTACAGCAGCGAGGTGGCGACTTCATTGCCGCCGCTGTGCATGCATTGTTCATTGGCCAGGGCGATGACCTGGTCGGCGCGTTCCCAGAATTCTGGGCCCGGTGCTGGTTTGGTGGTTGGTGTGCTCATAAAAATCCCTCATGAAAGTGCGCGCCAGTCTACACAGGGGGCCGCGGACTGTCCAGCCGCGCGGCCGCCAGTCAGGGCGTTTGCAGGATCTGTCCGACCAGCACGGCCAGCGGCTGGCGGATGTCGAGCACGATGCCGGCCTCGTCCGCTTGCAGCGGTTGCAGCGTGGCCAGCTGGCTGTCGAGCAGGCTGGCCGGCATGAAATGGCCGGGGCGCTGCAAACGGCTTTCCAGCACGGCGCGCGGGCCGTCCAGGTGGACAAAGCGCAGGGCTGGGTCGCCCTCGCGCAGCACGTCGCGGTAGGCGCGCTTCAGGGCCGAGCAGGAAACGACGAGGCCGTCGCCTTGCGCGCTGGCCGTGGCGATGCGCTCGCGCAGGGCGGCCAGCCAGCCGGCACGGTCGGCGTCGTCGAGCGGGATACCGGCCGCCATCTTGGCCACGTTTTCCGGGGAATGCACGTCGTCGCCTTCCACATACGGCACGCCCAGTGCGCTGGCCAGCAGGCTGCCGACGGCGCTCTTGCCGCAGCCGGACACGCCCATCACGACCCAGCGGGCGGGCGCGCCTGTCCTCATGGGGCCGAGACGATAACGGTGACGCGGCGGTTTTCCGCCTTGCCGGCCTTGCTGGCGTTCGAGGCGACCGGTTTGCTCATGCCCAGGCCCTTGACGGTGATATTGCCGCGTGGAATGCCGGCCACGCCCATCGCATCGGCCACCACGTTGGCGCGCGCCAGCGACAGTTTGTTGTTCAGCACTTCGGCACCTTCGTTGTCCGTATGGCCTTCCACGCGCATGTGCGTGATGCCCACTTTCAGCAGGGCGGCGCTGATTTTCTGGATGGCGGCCCGGCTCGGCGCCGTCAGGCTGGAAGCGCCGAAATCGAACAGCAGCTTGTCGGTAAAGCTCAGCTCCCAGCCTTCTTCGGTTTGGTTGAAGCCTTGCTCCTTCAAGGTGGCCACTTGCTCGGCATTGAACAGCGGTTTTTTCTCTGGTGTGCTCTGGCAGGCGGCCAGCAGGCCCAGCATGAACAAGCCGAGGAAGACGCGGCGTAATTGTTTGTAGATGGATTGCATGGTATTGCTCCTTGATTCAGGGGTGGGTATGGGGTTGCGGCAGGCGCGCCACCTGGCGCGTGCCGCGCTGCGCCTGCTTGGCGCGGTACATGGCTTCGTCCGCCGCGCCGACCAGCGAAACGGCGTCGATGGCGTGATCGGGGAAGACGGCCACGCCGATGGTCAGCGAGCTGACGATGCTATTGCCGGTGGGCAGCTCAATGGCTTGCGCCATGGCGGCGATGATGTTGTCGGCGATGTGCATGGCGTCGCTGCTGTTGCGCAGCGGCTTGAGCAGGATGGCGAATTCGTCGCCGCCCAGGCGCGCCACCAGATCGCCCTCGCGCAATTGCTGCTTGATGCGCGCGGCGATCGTCACCAGCACGCGGTCGCCCGAGGCATGGCCGAAGGTGTCGTTGATATATTTGAAACGGTCGCTGTCGAGGAACAGCACGGCCACCTTGCCATTGCCGACCCGCGCTTCGAGGATGGCGCGTTCCAGCTCCGCTTCCATGAAGGCGCGGTTAGACAGGCCCGTCAGGCTGTCGTGATTGGCGCGGTGCGACAGCGAGGCGTTTTCCTTTTGCAGATGGCTTTGCCATGCTTCCAGTTCGTCGAGCAGGGCGTTGAAGTCGTCATTGATCTGGTTCAACTCGGCAATATTGGCCGGCGGCACGCGCAGTTCGAACGAGCGGTCGCGCCGCACGCGGTGGGCCGTTTCCGCCAGGTGGCGCAGGGGCGACGTGATCTCCGTTTCCATGCTGCGCGACAGGCGCACGGCGACGACGAGGCTGAGCACCAGGCAGGCGAGCAGGCAGGTCAGGCCGCTGAGCAGGAAGGGCAGCAGGCTGCGGCTGTGCGGCACCAGCTTGATGCTGCCGATGGCCTGTTCGTTGCGCGTGATGGGGAAGGTCAGCGAATCGGGCAGCATCCAGCCCGTCAGCGCGCGTTCGATGTAGTAGCGCGTGCCGTGTTCGCCCCGTTCCCAGCGGGCCAGCACGTTGCCGGCCGTGTCGCTCACCTGCGCCTGGTCGATGTCTTCATTGACGCCGATCAAGGCCAGCGCTTCCTTGGCGGCCATGGAATCGCCAAAGACAACGGCCCCTTCCACCGTGTAGCTCATCGAGCGGGCCACCAGGCGCAGGTTCTGGTCCGAATACACGCGCAGGGCCAGCAGCGCCACGGCTGTCAGGGTCAGGCCAGCCGCCAGCACGGCGATCAGCGACACGCTCAGGTGGGCGCGCCGCAGCACGCTGTCGAGCGTCGGGCGGGGCCGGCGGGCAGGCTTGTTGCTCATCCGGGCGCTCATGGCGGCGGTCCCTTGCGACGTGCAATTTGCAAGGCGTTCGGATGCACGCGCAGGCCGCTGCGGGCGATGGCGTCGAGGTTGACGTCAAAACCGATCTGCGCCTCGGCGAGGCGCAGGCAGAACATGGTGCCCACGGCGCAGGACGTGCCGGGTTCGGCCACCGATAAAATCGGCTTGCCGATGATCTGCGCCAGCAGATGCTCGCGTTCGCCCTCGGGCAGGCTGCCCAGGTAGACGACGTCGCATTCGCTGACAGCGGCGGCTGCCGCCGGAATTTTCACGCGGATGCGCTGGCCCAGGCTGGAAGCGGGCGTGTCGACGATGGCCGCGCCGTAACGGGGCGCACCGAGCATGCAGACGCGCACTTCCTGGCGCGCCACGGGCCAGCGCACATAACTGATGATGCCAAACAGGACCTGGGCCACCTCGGCGGGACGCCTGGCGTCCGCCGCCGCGCCCGTTTGCGCCCAAGCGCACGGGGCCAGCGCCGTGCAGGCCAGCAATGATGCCAGCAGCGCGGCCAGCAGCACGACGAGCAGGGCGGGCGGCGCGGAGCGCTGCCGGTGGCGAGGGAAGGAGGGCACGGCGTCGGTGTCTTTATGCAGGTCGGGTTGCTATTCAACTAGTTACTCAGCAACACAGACTCTACGGAAGTCCCTGTTGAAAGTAAATCACGGCGCTACGCCATAAACCTTGCATTATAAACACGAATGTGAAAACTTGCATTCTTTACCATGAGAATTACTTGTCAACACTGCCGTGGCGTGCCAAAGTGTTGCTATTCTTCCAGTGTCGCTTCCAGCAAGTCGATTTCGCGCAGCAGGCGCAAATGGATGGTGTCGTCCAGTTCGCCCGAGATGCGGCGGCGGAACAGTTCATCCCGCTCCGCATTCAGCGCTTCCAGGCGCAGCGCCCGTTCGGCCTTGGCCAGTTCCTGCAACCGCATCGCTTCGTCGTTGCTGCTTTCGCCATATGCGAGGCGGCGCCGGTAGGCTTCGATCAGGCGGTTGGCCGCTTCCGTGACGACTTGCTGCTTGTCATTTTTGTCGATGCCTTCGCACACTTTTTCCAGCCGCGCGATGGCCGCTTCGGCGGCAGCGGCGCGCGCATTGCGCTCTTCCGTCGAACGGCGCGCGGGCGGCGCGAACACGAGGCCCTTGGTCAGCAGGGGCAAGGTGACGCTGGCCAGCAGCAGCGACAATAAAATCACGCCCATGGCCAGGAAGATGACGAGGTCGCGCGCGGGAAAGCGCGTGCCGTCGGGCAAGAACAAGGGCAGGGTCAGAATGCCGGCCAGGGTCAGCGCGCCGCGCACGCCCGCGAACGACGCCACCAGCAGCAGGCGCAGGCTGGGGCGCGCCAGCAGCGCCGCGTCCTTCGGTTCGCCTGCCATTTTCTTGTGGTGCTTGAACAGGGTCAGTTTCATGGAAATGAAGACCCAGAGGAAGCGCATGAAGGTCAGTCCCACCGTGATGGCGATGACGAACAGGGGCAGCTTCCAGGCGCTGCCGGCGCCGATTTCGGCGGAGGCGGCCGGCAAGCCGGCAACGGTGGTGGGCAGCTGCGCGCCCAGCATGACGAAGATCACGCCATTCAAGACCAGTTGCACGGTATCCCACACGGCCTTGCGTTGGGTGCGCGTGGCGGCCAGTGGGCGGCCGATCAGGTCGGCGTAATGCATGGACACGCCCGCCGTGGCGGCGGCCAGGATGCCGGAACCGTGGATTTGCTCGGCGCCCAGGTAGGCGGCGAACGGGATCAGGATGCTGATGAGGATTTGCAGGCCCGGCTCTTCGCCGACCTTGCTCACCAGCCATTTATTCGCCAGTCCCACGCCCCACGAGATGGCCAGGCCGATGATGATGCCGCCGCCCGCTTCCTGCAGGAAACTCAGCGAGGCGGCACCGATGGAAAAGCCGCCCGTCATCATGGCGCCTACGGCAAACGTGAAGCAGACGAGGCCCGACGCGTCGTTGAGCAGGGATTCGCCTTCCAGGATGTGCATCAGGCGCGGCGGGATCGGGTTGCCGGCGGCGATCGCCGACACGGCCACGGGGTCCGTCGGCGAGAGGATGGCGCCCAGCGCGAAGGCGACGGCCAGCGGCACGCTGGGGATCAGCCAGTCGATGAAAAAGCCCATGCCCAGCACGGTAAACAGCACCAGGCCGATGGCCAGCATCAGGATCGAACGGGCGTCGGAAAAGAAGGCGCCCTTGGGGATGCGCCAGCCATCGAGAAACAGCAGTGGCGGGATGAAGAGCAGGAAGAAAATGTCGGGATCGAGCGGCACTTGCACGCCAAACACGGCCAATCCCGTGCCGCCGGCGATCTGGATCAAGGGCAGCGGCAGCTTGACCCAGCGCGAGCGGGCGAGAAAGCCGCACAGGACGACGGTCAGAACGAGGATGAGGATGATGGTAACGGTATGCATGAAGGAGCGGCGGCGTGCTGAAACGCTGATTATAAGGCGCGGCCCGTCTGTAGGCACCGCCTGCGTGTCATTGCGTACATACAACAAGTCACAATCGCGGTAAGATTGTCACTGTGGCCCTGCTGCCGCCGCCGTTGGCCGGCGGCTGGCCGCCTTGCTTGATATCTTTGCTTTTACCCTGGCCTTTACTTTTCACTGGTTCCTGTTTTGCTCAAGAAAATCTTCACCGGACTGCTGCTGTCGCTGGCATTGCTCATCGTGGCGGCCCTGGCCGCGTATCTGTATTACTGGCGCCCTGCGCTGGCGCCCATCGATCCGCCTGCCGCCACGGCATTTTCCCCGCAAGTGGTGGAACGGGGCCGCATCCTGGCCGGCATGGGCAATTGCGCCGCCTGCCATACGGCCAAGGGCGGCGCCGATTACGCGGGCGGCCACGGCCTGGCCACGCCGTTCGGCACGATCTACGCGACGAATATCACGCCCGACAGGCAAACGGGCATCGGCCGCTGGTCGCTGGCCGCCTTCCAGCGGGCCATGCGCGAAGGCGTGGGCCGCGATGGCGCGCATTTGTATCCTGTCTTTCCGTACACCCATTTCAACCTCGTCTCGGATACGGACCTGACGGCCTTGTACGCGTATGTCATGACGCGCCCGCCCGTGTATGCGGTGGCGCCCGCCAACAGCGTGCCGTTTCCCCTGAACCTGCGCCCCTTGCAGGCGGGCTGGAAGCTGCTGTTTTTCAAGCCAGCGACTTTCCAGCTTGATCCTGCACAAGGACTGGACTGGAACCGGGGCCGCTATCTGGCCGAAGGCCTGGCCCATTGCGCCGCCTGCCACACGCCGCGCAATGCGCTGGGCGCGGAGCTTGCCGGTTCGTCCTATCTGGGCGCGCCCATCGACCACTGGTATGCGCCGGCCTTGACCAGCGCCAACACGGCCCCCTTGCCATGGACGCAGGACGAGCTGTACGCCTTCCTGCGCACGGGGGCGACGGCCCTGCACGGCGTGGCGGCAGGGCCCATGTCGGCCGTCGTGCATGAAGGCATGGGCGCCTCGCCCGACAGCGATATCCGCGCGCTGGCAACGTATTTTGCCGGCGTGGCCGGGGCAGAGCAACGCCAGGTGGATACCGATACCGTGGTAAAGGCCGGCATCGCCCGCTCGCAGAGGGTCAGCCTGGTCGACAATGACCGTGGCGCCAGCCTGTACGTGGCCGCCTGCGCGTCGTGCCACTCGAACAGCGATGGACAGCCCGCAGCCTTGCGCCCGGAACTGAGCCTGAACAGCGCCGTCAGCGCGCCCGATCCCGCCAACCTGATCCAGGTGATTTTGCACGGCATCAGCAAGGATGACGCCATGCCCGGCGTGCTGATGCCCGGTTTTGCCGCCTCGCTGACGGACAACGACGTGGCCCAGCTGGCCGCCTATCTGCGCCGCAGCCGCAGCCATCAGCCGGCCTGGACGAACCTGGAAGCGGCCGTGGGGGGCGCGCGCGCCGGCAAGTAATTCTTGAAAGTTTCTTAAATATTTATGTATAACATTACCGTGAATGGCCAACCCTTCGGCACCGAGGCCGACGCCGAGACGCCCCTGCTGTGGGTGCTGCGCGACGAAGCCCGCTTAAAAGGCACGAAGTTTGGCTGCGGCATCGGCATGTGCGGCGCCTGCACCGTGCACGTGGATGGCCGCGCCATGCGCTCCTGCATCACGCCGATTGCCGCCGTGGCCGGCTGCGCCATCACCACCATCGAAGGCCTCTCGCCAGACGGCACGCACCCGCTCCAGCGGGCGTGGCTCGCCACGCAGGCGCCCCAGTGCGGCTATTGCCAGTCGGGCCAGATCATGCAGGCAGCCACCCTGTTGAAAGACTATCCGCAGCCGACGGATGCGAATATCGATGCCGTCATGAGCGGTAACCTGTGCCGCTGCATGGCATATGTGCGCATCCGCAAGGCCATCAAGCTGGCGGCCGGCATGCAGGAGGCGCCCGGTGTTTAAGTTGCCAAAAGAAACTACCAGTGCCCGTCCCAGCCCGCTGAGCCGGCGCGGTTTCCTGATCGCCGCCGCCGGCACGGGTTTTACCCTGGCCTTCTTGCGCGCCGACAGCTCCTTGGCCGCCGGCAAGGCGGCACCCGTGCTGCCAAAACAAACCGCCGCGCCCGCGTTCGATCCCAGCATCTGGTTCCAGATCGGCCGCGACGGCATCGTCACCGTCAACATCGCCAAGGCGGAAATGGGCCAGCACATCGGCACGGCCCTGGCGCGCATCGTGGCCGAGGAGCTGGAAGCGGATTGGAGCAAGGTGCGCCTGCATTACGTGGATACGGACCCGAAGTGGGGTTTGATGGTGACGGGCGGCAGCTGGTCCGTCTGGCAGAATTTCGACCCGCTCAGCCGTGCCGGCGCGGCCGGGCGCCTCGCGCTCGTCGAGGAAGGCGCGCGCCTGCTGCGCGTGCCCGTGTCCGCCTGCCACGCCAGACTGGGCGTCGTGCATGGCCGGGGGCGCTCGATCAGCTATGGCGACATCGTGCGCCGTGGCAAGCTGGCGCGCCAGTATACGCCCGAGCAACTGAAGGCCATCGTGCTGAAAACGCCGCCGCAGCGCAGCCTGATCGGCCAGCAGGTGCAGGCGCTGGACATCCCCGCGAAGATCAATGGCACGGCCGTGTACGGCATCGATGCGGAAGTCGAGGGCATGCTGTTTGCGCGCCCGAAGATCCCGCCCACGCGCTATGGCTCGAAAGTGGTGTCCATCGATGATACGGCCGCGAAAAAGGTCAAGGGCTACCTGCGTTCGTTTGCCTTGCAGGATCCCAGCGGCACGGTGCCCGGCTGGGTCATGGTGGTGGCTGAAACGTATGCGGCCGCCATGCGCGCGGCCGAGCTCGTGCAAGTGAAATGGCGGGCCGGCGCGGCAGCCCACGTGGCGGAGCAGGATATCCTCAACTATGGGACCAAGCAGCTGGCCGATGCCAGTCTGGGCGCCCGCGTGGTCGATGATGATGGCGTGGAGCAAGCGTTCAACGATGCCAGCCTGCAGCTGGAACGCCACTACACGACCAGCACCGTGCTGCATTTTCAGCTGGAACCCGTGAATGCCGTGGCGCAGGAAATCGACGGCGTCTGGCACATTCATGCGGGCAACCAGTGGCAATCCCTGATCCTGCCCGTGCTGGCGCAAGCGTTGAAGGTGCCCGAGAGCAATGTCATGCTGCACACCTATCTGCTTGGTGGCGGCTTCGGGCGGCGCCTGAATGGCGATTATTGCGTGCCGGCCGCGCTGGCCGCGCAGGCCGTGGGGCGCCCTGTCAAGATGATTTGCACGCGGGCCGACGATGCCCGTTTCGATTCGCCCCGTTCACCATCCGTGCAGCATGTACGCATGGCCTTCGACGACGCCGGCAAGGTGTCGGCGATGGTGCACGAAGCGAGCGCGGGCTGGCCCACGCAAGCCATGATTCCCGCCTTCCTGGCCAAGGATAAGCAGGGCCATCCGTATGACCCGTTCGCCATCGCCGGCGCCGACCACTGGTACACGGTCGGTGCGCAGCGCGTGCGGGCTGTGTCGAACGATCTGGCCAACAGCAGTTTCCGCCCCGGCTGGCTGCGCTCCGTGGGGCCCGGCTGGACGAATTGGGCCGTGGAAAGTTTCATGGATGAGGCCGCGCAGGCGGCCAAGGTCGATCCGCTGGCATTCCGTTTGTCCTTGCTGCAGGGCACGGGGCGCAACGCGGGCAGCGCGCCGAACGCCGTCGGCGGCGCCGCGCGCCTGGCCCACGTGCTGCAGCGGGTGGCGGACAAGGCCGGCTGGGGCAAGGCCATGCCTCCCGACACGGGCCTGGGCATCGCCGCCACGTTCGGCCAGGAACGCGACATGCCCACCTGGACGGCCTGCGTCGCGCGGGTCAAGGTGGACCGCAGCACTTGCATGGTGAAAGTCGAAAAATTGTTCATGGTGATTGACGCGGGCAGCATCGTCGACCCCGATGGCGCGCTGGCGCAGGCGGAAGGGGGCGCCCTGTGGGGCGTGAGCATGGCCTTGCATGAAGGCACGGCCTTCCTGAATGGCGAAGTGAAGGACACCAACCTGAATACCTATACGCCCCTGCGCATGGCCGACGTGCCCGAGCTCGACATTGAATTTGTTGCCAGCACGGCAACTTCGACGGGCATGGGCGAACCGCCCACGACGGCCGTGGCGCCCGCCATTGGCAACGCCATCTTTGCCGCCGTGGCCTCGCGCGTGCGGCATTTGCCGATCCGCCCGGAAGCCGTGCTGAAGGGGCTGGACCGGCACGGCGCCGTGTAGTCCTGCCATCCTGCTTTCCTGGCGGCGGTGCGCGAACGGCTGCGCAGGAATGGCTGCGGGCTGCTACACTGAGGTTAGCCGCCCCGGGTATGCAGGCTGTGCCCGTCCCGGCAAGATCAGCGTAAAATCAGCGCACAGCTCGACTTCAGCTTTAGCTTGATCCCAGCTCGATTGCGGAGGCAACCATGCAAGAACAATTTGTCAGCATTACGGCCGATGAACTTCAACTGGATGGCGTGCTTGAAATGCCCGAGCGGCCGGTCGGCATCGTCCTGTTTGCCCACGGCGCAGGCGCCGACAGCGACTATCTGGGCGCCTCCAGCCACGCCACTTCCCAGGATTTCTTGCGAGCGGGCATCGCCACCCTGCGCTTCGACCAGGGCGGCGTCGGGCCTGGCGGCGGCAGCAATGGCCACG
Organism: Janthinobacterium lividum; assembly: GCF_034424625.1. Lineage (NCBI taxonomy): Bacteria > Pseudomonadati > Pseudomonadota > Betaproteobacteria > Burkholderiales > Oxalobacteraceae > Janthinobacterium > Janthinobacterium lividum. The sequence goes on from NZ_CP139976.1 coordinate 2,593,096, forward strand.
CCTATTTCGTGCGCAGCGATATCGTGCTGCTGGCGCGCCAGCTGGAAAAAGCCCTGGGCTGGCTGCAGATGGACGCGTCCACGCGGCGCTTGCCCTGCGGCTTGTATGGCTATGGCACCAGCGCGGCCGTCGTGATGCAACTGGCGGCCTGGCGCAGCCCGGAAATCGCCGCGCTGGCCGTGTGCGATGGCCAGGTGGAAATGGCGGGCAAGGCGGCGCTGGAAAATGTGCGCGTGCCATCGCTGCTGATCGTGGGCGGGCGCGATCCCGACGTGGCTGGCCTGAACCGCATGGCGTTCGCCACTTTGCGCTGCGACAAACAACTGGAACAGATTGCCGCACCCGGCGGCCCCGACACGCGCCACCAGGCGGCCTTGCTGGCCACGGACTGGTACACGCGCCATTTCAACGGGCATACCAGCACGTCGCAGTAGCGCGGCAGATCAGGCGGCGCGCAAGTTCTTCGCATGGAAGCGCACATGCTCTTCCATGAAGCTGGCGATGAAGTAATAGCCGTGGTCATAGCCGGCATGGCGGCGCAGCTGCACAGGCTGGCCGGCGTCGCGGCACGCCGCTTCGAAGACGTCGGGGTACAGTTGCTCGGGCAGGAATTTGTCGGCCAGGCCCTGGTCGATCAAGATGCCTTCGGGAAATGATGCTGGCTGGCCCTGCCGGCCGCGCATCAGCGCGCTGGCGTCGTACTGCTGCCAGCTGGCTGCATCGCTGCCCAGGTAGCCCGTAAACGCTTTCTTGCCCCACGGACATTGACTCGGTGCGGCGATGGGGGCGAAGGCGGAGACGGAGCGGAACAGTTCCGGGTTGCGCAAGGCCAGCACCAGCGCGCCATGGCCGCCCATCGAATGGCCGAAGATGCCCGTGCGTTGCGCATCGATCGCCAGTTCCTGCTCCAGCAGGGCGCGCAATTCCAGGATGTAGCTGTACATGCGGTAGTGGCTGCTCCACGGCGCCTCGGTGGCGTCCACGTAAAAGCCCGCGCCCACGCCGAAATCCCAGGATGCGTTCTCGCCCGCGATGTTCGCGCCACGGGGGCTGGTATCGGGCGCGATCAGGATCAGTCCTTCTTCTGCCGCCACGCGCTGCGCGCCGCCCTTGATCATGAAGGTTTCTTCCGTGCAGGTCAGGCCGGCCAGGTAAAACAGGGCGGGGCGCTTGGTGCTGACCGTGGCGCCTGGCGCCGTGTCGGGAATGAAGGCCGAGAAACGCATGGGCAAGCCGATGGCTTGCGCGTCGTGGCGATAAAAGCGTTGTACGCCGCCAAAACAGGCGTGTTCACTCAACAGTTCCAGCATGAATTCTCCTCGTTAATCTCACAGTATAGCCAGAGTGGCAGGCGGCTGGAATAGCAGAGCGGCAAGCACGCGTCACCACTTGCAGCTGCTGTCGCCCGTCGCGCCTTTCAGCAGGAAGGGCAGCTTGGCCAGGCCGGCGAATTCCACATTGCCTAGCCGCGGCTTGTAATCGTTGTCGCACTTGGGCCGCGCGGCGCTGGCGATGGCTTGCGCCGTCCTGTCGCTGGACGTCAGTGCTGGCCCGGCGATGGATGGGCCAGTCTGACGCGCCGCTTCCCTGGCCTGGCGTTTCAAGGCGTCAAGGTCGAGCGCAGCGGGAGGCGCCAATGCGGCTGCCACGTCGGCAGCGGCAGCAGGTGCAGGCATTGCTGCGGGCACCGGCACGGGCGTGATGGCTACCGTATGCGGAGGCCGCGCCTGGTTTTTTGAGATTGCTGGCAATAGGGGCTGCGCAGGCGGCGATACGGGGGCCAGCAACAGCAGTTGGGTGCTGCGCTGTGGCCGCAACGGTGGTGCCGGCAGGTGGTTTGAACGCAGCACTTGCCATAGCAGCACATGCAGCAGCACGGCGATGCCGGCACCGGCCAGCATGCGTACCGATTCCCGTGGCTGCGGCGGGGGCGGCATCAATCGAGCATGGCCGCGACCAGCGGCAGGATGTCCTGTGCCGGCGCTTCGGTCTTGAATGCCAGTAAATGGTCGGCGCGCGTCTTGCCCAGGTTGATGGCGGCCACGGGCTTGCCCGTTTCGGCCGCCATGCGGCACAGGCGAAAGCTCGAATACACCATGACGGATGAACCTACCACCAGCAGGGCGCCAGCTTCCATCATCTTGCGCTCGGCTTCGGCCGCGCAGGCGGCAGGCACGCCATCGCCGAAAAACACCACGTCAGGCTGCAGGGTGCCGCCGCAGCGGGGGCAGGCGGGCACGTGGAAGGTGGCCAGCTGCATTGGTTCCAGCAAGGCATCGCCATCGGGCGCCGGCGTGGCCGTGGCGCCCAGCAGGTGCGGATTGTCGCGTTCGAGCTGATCCTGGATCAGGCGGCGCGTGTGGCGGGTATGGCAATCGAGGCACACGACGCCATGTATGCTGCCGTGCAACTCCGTGACGGCCGCGCTGCCCGCTTGCTGATGCAGGCCATCCACGTTTTGCGTGACCAGGCCGCCTATTCTCCGGCGCTGCGCCAGTTGCGCGATGGCCAGGTGACCGGGATTCGGCACGGCCCGCGCCAGGGTTGGCCAGCCCACCATGCTGCGCGCCCAGTAGCGGCGGCGCACGGCTTCCTGGCGGCGAAAATCGGGACCTTGCACGGGCGCGTTGCCGCGCCGCACGCCCTCCGTGTCGCGGTAGTCGGGAATGCCGGACGCCGTGCTGATGCCGGCGCCCGTCAGCAGCAGCACGTCGGGATGGCGTTGCAGGAACTGCGCCAGCTGATCGAGGGCGTGGCGGCTGCTGGCTGGCTGCCGGCTGGCGAAGGAAAAATTTTGCATGATGCGCCATGCTAACCGAAAAGCAGGATGCCGTTGCAAGGGCGATACTTACTCCAGTTTCATGCCGAAACGCTGCAGCCGCGGCTGCCAATGTTCCTCGATATTGGCCGAGACGAGGATGCGCTCGGCCTTGCCGATCAGCAATGCACGGGGCACGAAGCCGAAATAGCGCGAGTCGGCGCTGTTGTCGCGGTTATCGCCCAGCATGAGGAAATGGTCGGCCGGCACCGTCACGGGGGCAAAGCTGCGCCGCGCGCCAGCGATTTGCGGCAAGACCTGGATGCGGTGCTGCTCGGTTTGGTTGCGTTCGCTGATGCGCTGGGCCGTCAGCTGGCCCACGTGGGCGATGGTTTCAGGCGCCGTGTCGAGCGCCGTGTACTGGGCAGGCAGGCCATTGATGACCAGCTGCTCATTGCGCATTTCCACCGTGTCGCCGGGCAGGGCGATGATGCGCTTGATCAGGCGCGTGCCGTCTTTCGGCGAAGAAAAGGTGACGATGTCGCCCCGCTGCGGTTCGCCCAGGCGCTGCAGCACGATATCGGTGAGCGGCACTTTCAGGTTGAAGGCCAGGCGGTTGACGAAGACCACGTCGCCTTCGAGCAGGTTGGGGCGCATGGACGCCGACGGTATCGGATTCCAGTCCGCCACGGCCGTGCGGAACACGCCGAACAGCAGGAGGAACATCAAAAAACCTTTGTTTGCGCGCATCCATGTGCTCATGTCGGCTCTTTCGCTGGGCTGTGCCCGTGATGGTGAAGGGAGGCGCCATTGCTGCTGGCGACCTATTCACGATGCACGGCGAGGCTGAAGCCAGTCTTAAATGGCGCCAATGCGGGCACCAATGCGCAGGTGAATGGCGGGGATGGCGTACCGCTGTTGCGTGCACGCATCACTACGCCGGCTTCCGCGATGCCGGCACTTGTCGTGCATGCCATCCCACAGCTCACCGAGCGCCGTCATCCATGGTTTGCGTGTTGCGCCGTTCAAAATACAGCAGGTCCGACCAGACACCCTGGAAGCGCATGGCTTTTTCCGAGCGGCCATACTGGTGAAAGCCGTTACGCTGCATGACGGCGACCGAGCCCAGGTTTTGCGGCCGCGCCGTCGCTTCCAGGCGCCACAGTTCCAGTGTGCCGAACGCTTCCTCCAGCAGCAGGGCGACCACGCGCGTGGCGTAGCCGCGTCCGCCGAACCGTTCGCCGATGCGGTAGCCGAGCGTTGCCTTGTTGAAATAGGGGCGCGTGACGGCCGTCAGGTTGACCCGGCCGATGATTTGCCCGTCCAGTTTTGCCAGGTACTGGTAAGCGAGGTCTTGCTGGCGCTCGCGCTGCGCCTGCTCGATGGCGGCGGCGATGGCTTCCGGGTGGTAGTAGGATGGCGCGCGCGCCGTGACCCAGTTTTCAAAATACGCGCGGTTTTCCAGTTCGAAGGCCAGCAAAGCGGGAAGGTCGCTGCTGGCCGGCGGGTGTAGCTGAAGGCGGTCGAGGTCTGGCATGGGAGCGTGTCGGAAAGCGATGCGCCATTATAATCAGCTGGCGCATTTCGCCGCACATCTGAATTCATGAAGGAGCAGCATGCTGTCCCATATCTGCCTGGGAACCAACGACTTTCCCCGCGCCTACGCCTTCTACACGGCGCTGCTGGGAGAACTCGGTTTGATCGAGAAATTTCATGACCCGGTCAAGCCATGGGCAGGCTGGATGGCGCACGATGCGCCGCGTCCCTTGTTCGTGCTGACGGCGCCGCATGACGGCTTGCCGGCCGCGCCCGGCAATGGACAGATGACGGCCCTTCTGGCGGCCAGCCGCGCCCAGGTGGACCGCTGCCACCAGGCCGTGCTGGCGCTGGGCGCCGCGTGCGAAGGGCCGCCCGGCTTGCGGCCCCATTACCACGCCCATTACTATGGCGCCTACTTCCTCGACCTCGACGGCAACAAGCTGTGCGTCTGCTGCCACACCGAGGAATAGTTCAGCGCTGGCCCCAGATATCTTCCTCTGTCCAGCCCAGCTCCGCAAAATCCTGCGCCCGCTCGTCCGCTTCGCCGGCGCAATAGAATTCGTCGAGCTGCGGCGGCGCGATGCGCGTGCCGGCCAGCATGGCGTGCACTTGCCCGCGGTGGTGGATCTGGTGCTGGAACAGATGCGCCAGCATGCGCTGGCGCGTGTCGACTTGCGGCGTGTCGCGCAGGATTGTCACGGGCCGCGCCAGGTCCGCGTCGCACAGCCTGCGGCAATGGGCGATCAGGCGCGCGTCGGATGCATGCTGTGCCGCCTGCAGCGTGGCGCAGTCGGTAAATGGCTCATCCTTTTCAAAGAAGACATAGCAGTCGGGATGGGGCGCTTCGCCGCGCAGCTCGCGTTCGAGCGCATCGAGGTAAAACCAGTCGCACGTGAGAATGTGGTTCAGGGTGGACTGGATGGTGGGGAAAAAGCTGACGCGCGTGGCCTGGAATTCGGCCTGGCTCAGTTCGCCGCAGGCTTTCAGCAGGCGGTGGTTGGCCCAGGCGTTGTTGTACGCCTGGCTGGTGACGTACTGGGCCAGCAGATTGTTCATGATGTACCTTGCAAAGAGGGGGACCTGCGCGAGCGCCACTGTAGCACTTTGCGGCAGGTGGACCAAGCCGGCCACGCCCGCCGCACTGGCACGGCTGTCATCAAGTAAAATCGCGCAGCGGATGTCGCGATAGTGATGCATATAAGGCTGGAATAGCAATGGGTTGGATAGGAAAATTACTGAACGGCGGCGACGGAAAAAACAAGCTCGCGCCAGCCACGGCAGGGGCGGCACCCGAGATGGCACGGCAGCCAGCCACCATCACCGAAATCGATGCCATCTACTACCGCTGGCTGGCGGCCGCGGGTGCGACGCAGGCGACAAAGCAGGCCGAACAGCAGATGCTGGATGAATTGACGCGCCTGGCCAGTGAACCGGTCGCCGGCGCCGCGCTGGTGCCGCGCATTCCGGCCATCATTCCGCAGTTGATGCGTACCTTGCAAAATGAAAACATGAGCGCGGCCGAGCTGTCGCGCCAACTGGCCCAGGACGTGCTGCTGGTCGCCGAGGTCTACCGCGAAGCGAACCGGCCCCGCTACCATTCGCGCTACAACGCCAGCCCGTCGATCAACAACATGGAAGGCGCCATCATGCTGCTGGGGCAAAACGGCATGCGCATGCTGCTCGCCCGCGTCGCCTTCCGTCCCATCGTCAGCATGCAGAGCGGCGGCCTGACCATACGCACGGCGCCGCTGATCTGGCGCCAGTCCGAGAAATGCGCGCTGGCGGCCAACCTGGTCGCGCCCGCCATGCAGGCCAACGCCTTCGACGCCTATCTGGCGGGACTGATGGCCAATGTCGGCCTGGTGGTGGCGTTCCGGCTGATCGACCAGATGCATGCGCCCGATGCCTTTCCGCAATCGGATGCCTTCATTGCCCAGGTGTTTGCGCAAGCGCGCATCCTGTCGGTACGGATCGCCGAGTTATGGGAGTTTCCCGAGTCCGTGACCCGCGCGATCGGGCATGCCGGCGTCGATGCCGATGCCGATCCGCAGGCGCGAGCGCTGGCGCTGGGAGATCGCTTGAGCAAGCTGCGCATGCTGGTCGATACTGGCCGCTTTCCTGCCGACGATCCCTTCGTGATGACGGGATTGAGCAAGGCCGAGCTGCAGGTGTTCGACAAGCTGGCCGACGAGGACGACGAGGAGTGACGGCCGCAGGCCGTCACGATGGGCATGCGGCGGATATCGCTCAGCGCGCAAAATAGAGTTCGTGCAGGTGATCGAGGTCGACCTCGGAAGCCGCCTGCGACAGCGCTACTTTGCCGCTTTGCATCAGGTAGACGTGATCGGCCACGCCCACGGCGCGCGCCGTGTTCTGCTCGACGAGGATGATGGTGCGCCGGCCGTCGTTCAGGCGCGCGAGGATCTCGAACAGCTCGTTGACCACCAGCGGCGCCAGGCCCAGCGACGGTTCGTCGATGATCAATAGCGACGGATCCGACATCAAGCCCCGCGCCATCGCCAGCATCTGCGCCTCGCCGCCGGATAATGAACCGGCCAGCTGCTTGCGCCGCTCGTGCAGGCGCGGGAACATGGCGTAGGCTTCGGCCAGGCGCGCCGGCATGTGGCTGCGGTGCTCTTTCGGAAACGCGCCCATGATCAGGTTTTCTTCCACGCTCATGTCGCGAAATGTCATGCGCCCCTCGGGGATCATGGTGACCCTCGCGTCGCTCATCTTCCACGTGGGCGTGCCGTTGATGGCCACGCCATCGAGCGCGATGCTTCCCGCGCCCACGGGCAGCAAACCCATGATGGCGCGCAGCAGGGTGGTCTTGCCGGCCCCATTCGGGCCGATGATGGTGGTCAGCTTGCCCTTCTGGATCGACAGCGACACATCCCACAGCACATTGATGGCGCCATAGCCGGCGCGCAGATTCTCTATGTTAAGCATGCGCGGCTCCCGTGTAGCTTTCGATGACGGCCGGATCGCGGAACACGGCATCGGGCGTGCCGTCGGCGATCAGCTGGCCAAAATTGAGCACGGCCACGCGCTGGCACAGATTGCTGATGGTTTCGATGTCGTGCTCGATCATGACGATGCCCACGCCAAAGGCCGCGTGCAAGTCCTTCAGCATGCCCATGAAGCGGCGCTTGCCGTTCGTTTCCAGGCCGGCCAGCACTTCGTCGAGCAGCAGCAGCTTTGGATTGGTGGCCAGCGCCTTGGCCACTTCCAGCGCCTTGAGTTCCGTCAGCGCCAGTTCGCTGGCCGCGTCGCGCCCGGCCTTGTCCGCCAGGCTGGTGAAGTCGAGGATTTCATCGATCTTGCGCATGTCCACCTTGCCGGTGCCGAAGCGCTGCGCCACGATGAGGTTTTCGCGCACCGTCAATTCATGCATCGGTTGCGGAATCTGGAAGGTGCGGCCCAGTCCCAGGCGGGCGCGCTGGTACATGGGCGTGGCCATGATGTCGCGCCCCTCGAAGCGGATGCTGCCGCTGGTGGGGCGTACCAGGCCGGAGATCGCGTTGAACAGGGTGGTCTTGCCGGCGCCATTCGCGCCCACCAGGCCGATCACGTCGTGGCTGCCCACGTTCAGGGTGACGGAATCGACGGCCGTCAGGCCGCCGAAGCGCACGCAGACATTATCGAGTTCAAGCATGTGCTTTCTCCTTCGCTTTGAACGCCTTGCGTAGCAGCGGCAGCAGGCCGTTCGGACTGAAGACGATCATCGCCACCAGCAGCACGCCCAGCACCAGCTGGTGGCCCGTGGGAATCAGCGATTTGAAAATCAGCTGGTCGACCAGGTAGACCACCACGGCGCCCAGCACGGGGCCGAGGATGGTGCGGTAGCCGCCGAAGATGGCCGCCACGATCGGCAACGTCACCCACAGGCTGTTGAAGGCGTAGTCCGGCTCCAGGAAGTTGATGTAGTGGGCGTTGAAGGCGCCGAACAGGCCTGCCATGAAGGCCGACACGAGCAGCATGGCGCCTTTCAGCAAGGTGCTGTTGACGCCGACGACGCGCGTGGCGTCTTCGCTGTCGTGCATGGCGCGCAGGGCGATGCCGTAGTGGCTGGCGCGGATGCGGCTGTAGGCAAACGCGCAGCACACCACCAGGGTCAGTACCACCAGGTAGGCGCCCGTCTTGCTGGCCAAATCGAAGCCGAAGACGGTGGGCAAGGTCGGGATGTTGTTGATGCCGCCGGCGCCGCCCGTCACGGAACTCCATTCCGTGGCCAGGATGCGGAAGATGTGGGCGTAGGCGAGGATGGCCAGCGCAAAATACGGCCCGCGCAGGCGCAGCACGGGCAGCATGATGACGGCGGCGATGGCCGCCCCCGCGCCGCCCAGCAGCATGGCGGCAAACACGGGCACGCCCAGTTTCACGGTAGCGAGGGCGGAGACATACGCGCCCACGCCGAAGAAGGCCGCATGGCCGAAGCTGACCATGCCGCCCAGGTTACCCAGCAGGGCCCAGGACATGGCCACGCCGCCGATGATCAGGGCCGCCACCACCATGCTCATCACATACTGGTTGCCGCCCAGGGCCAGCGGCACGGCGATATAGGCGGCCAGCAGCAGGCCCGCCGTGGACATCAGTGAAGTACGGCTCATCCGCGCCTCCGTTGTGCGCCGAACAGGCCGTTCGGCATGATGAACAGCACTAGCAGGAACAGCACCATGCCGGACAATTCCTGCAACGCGGAGCTGGCCAGGGTGACGGTCAGCGCTTCGGCCACGCCCAGCAGCACGGCGGCGATCAGCACGCCGGGTATCGAGCCGATGCCGGCGAGGACCGTAATGATGAAGGCTTTCACCGTCAGCGCGCCGCCGTAGGCGGGCTGGATCACGCCATAGCTGAACAGGGCGACGCCGGCAAACGCGGCCAGGATGCCGGCGACTAAAAAGGAAACCAGTTCCGTGCGGCCCGGGTCGATGCCCATCAGCTTGGCCGCGTCGCGGTTGCTGGAGACGGCGCGCACGGCGCGGCCATACCAGCTGGTGGACAGCCAGCGCCACAGGGCCGCCATCAGCACCAGGCTGACGCCAAAGAAGATCACTTCGCTGCGCATGCTGAAAAACGGACCGATCTCGATGCCTTCCTGCAGCCAGCTCGACGAGGTCGAGCGGATGTCCGCCTTCCATACGAGCAGGATGAAATTGGTGAGGATGACGCCGATGCCATAGGTGAGGATCAGCGAATTGATTTCGCGGTCTTTCTTGATGCGGCTGACGATCAGGTACACGCCCACGGATGTGAGGCTGACGATCACCAGCGCGATGGGAATGGCGAACATGGGTCCCAGGCCCAGGCCGGATTCCACGCTGTAGGCGATGTAGGCGGCCAGCAGCACCAGCTCGCCGTGCGCCAGGTTGATCACTTTCATGGTGCCGAAGACCAGCGCCAGTCCCAGTGCGATCAGGGCGTAGGAGCCGCCCTGCAGCAAGCCAGAATACAAGGCTTGCAAGATTAATTCTGTCATGTCGTCATCCCGTCAGGCTTTCCTGGCGCATCGCGAAGATGCACCAGGACCGCCGTTCATCGGTGCACGCCCGGCAGGCGTGCGCGTGTGCAGCGGGAGGCTGCCTACCAGGGCAGGGCTGGATAGGCCAGCTTGCCCGTGGCGTGTTCCTTCGGCCAGACGATCACCACTTTCTTGTCCTGGTGCTGCGCCATGCGGTGCACGAAATTCTGGTTGTCGCCATTGGCGGCGAACTGCACCCGGCCGATCAGGGTTTCACGGTCCGTCTTGCGCATTTCCTCGGCCACGCCGCCTTTCTTGAGCGTGCCCTTGTCGGCCGCGCGCGCGATGGCTTCGAACAGCAGCATCGATTGCACATAGCCGAACTGGCCCAGGTAGTCGGGCTCCTTCTTGTACAGCTGCTTGTAGGCGTCGCTGAAGGCCTTGCCGTCGGCCGTCTTGAATTCCGTGGGGAAGGGCAGCAGGGCCGTGCCGAACACGTTCGGCATCAGGTCGGGGAAGTCGGCCGCCATTTTCGGCGTGGCCAGCGACCACACGCCCACCATGGCCTTGATCTTCGGCTTCAGGACGCGGGCGGCGCGGATGATGCCCACGTAATCGTTTTCGTAGCCGACCATGGCCACCACTTCCGATTTATCCTGCAGCTTGATCTTGTTGATGATGGGCTTGAAGTCGGTAATGGCCGGGTCGAACGAGTGCGTCGTCACTTTCACGCCTTTGGCGGCCAGGGCCTTTTCCACGTCTTTCGCCAGGCCCGTGGTGGCGTCCTTGGTCGAATACACGATGGAGACGGACTTGGCGCCCACATCCTGCAGCAGGCCCAGCATGGCTTTTTCGTAGCCGGCCGTGTTATTGATGCGGAAAAAATTCTTGCGCCCGCTGGACACCAGGCTGTCGTCCACGCCGCCCGAGGTGATGTAGACGAGGCCCAGTTTATTCGCCGTGTCCGAGGCGGGCGAGATATTGTTCGAGCCATAGCCGCCCGTGATGGCCACCACGCCCTGGCTGGCCAGCTTTTCCACGGCGGCGATGGCCTTGGCGGGCGCCGATTCGTCGTCGACGGTGATGATCTTGATGGTGTGCTTGCCGTTGGTCTTGTTGAAGACTTCGGCCGCGACCATGATCCCTTCCTGCATGCCGGCGCCGACCCGCGCCAGATTGCCCGTCAGCGGGATTTCCGCGCCGACCAGAAATTCGTCGGCGCTGGCCTGTGCCATCCAGGCGCTGGCAAGCAGCGCTGCCATGGCGATGCGTGTATAGGTGCGTTTCATCGTGTCTCCTCCTGTGATGTGGCTTGGTTTTATTGTCGGGTCTGGTACAGCATGGTCAACTTATCGTGCATTCTGCGCCATTTGCCGCAGCTGCCCCTTTAAAATCTTGCCCGTGGCGGCCGCTGGCAGCGCTTCCATGACGATGATGGCGGATGGGCACTTGTACGGCGACAGGGTCTGTGCCAGCCATGCCTGCAATTCTGCCACGCTGGCGGGCTGGCGCGGGTCCAGTTCCACGTAGGCGATGACGTCCTCGTTGCCATCGGCCACAGTGCGTCCCACTACGGCCGACTGCACCACGGAAGGGTGGGCGTTCAGCGCCGTTTCCACTTCCAGCGGATACACATTGAAGCCGGAGCGGATGATCAATTCCTTGGTGCGTCCGACAATGAACAGCGCGCCGTCCGCTTCCTGGCGCGCCATGTCGCCCGTATTGAGCCAGCCGCCGTCGCGCATGGTGGCCGCCGTCATGGCCGGTTCGCGGTAATAGCCGGCCATGATGTTCGGTCCGCGTATCCACAATTCTCCCGGCTCGCCCGGCGTCACATCCGTACCGGCCAGGTCCACCACGCGCACTTCCACGCCCGGGATCGGCATGCCGACGGAATCGTCGCAGCGCGGCGCTTCCAGGCGCGTCTGGCTGATGGTGGGCGCGCTTTCCGTCATGCCGTAGCCATTGTGCAGCGCGGTACCCAGCAGCTTTTCCACGTCGCGCTTGAGCGATGGCGCCAGCGGCGAGCCGCCCGCATACGCAAAGCGCAGCCGCGTGGGCAGCGGCGTATCGGCGCCACCCAGGGTTTGCAGCAGCTTGGCGTACATGGCGGGCACGCCCTGCACGATAGTCAAGCCGTCGTCCTTCAGGGCCGAGAGGAGGCCATCGACGGAAAAGCGCGGCACCAGATACAGCGCGGCGCCCGCATACAGGGTGCCCAGTGCTACCGAGGCCAGGCCGTACACGTGCGAAATCGGCAGCACGCCATACGCGCGGTCGCTGCGCGTCAGGCCCCGCAATGTGCTGGAGACTGCGGCGATGAACAGCAGGTTGCGGTGCGTGAGCATCACGCCTTTTGACTGGCCTGTCGTCCCCGTCGTGTAGATCAGCGCGGCCACCTGTTCGTTGCCGGGGAGCGTGTCTTCCGCGATGGCGGCGTCGTTCAATTCGCCGGCCAGCAGCTCGCCCATGCCATCGACGGTGACAGGGCGGGCGCCGCGCCGCGCCGCATGCACGGCCGCTTCCGGCGAGGCGCCTGCCAGGAACAGCACACGCCGCGCGGAACTGTGCGCGGCGATGGTATCGATCTCGCGCGCCGACAGGCGGGCATTGACGTTGACGATCCACGCATCGATGCCGGCGGCCGCGAAGATCAGCGCCACCTGCAGCGCGCCATTTTCTCCCACCACCATCAGGCGGTCGCCGGCGCGCACGTCGAGGTTGCGCAGCAGCTGCGCTGCACTTTCCACACTGTGCTGCAGCTGCGCGTAGGTCCAGCTGCGGCCACCTTCATGCAGCGCCGGCGCGTCCGGCGCGCGCGCCGCCCAGTAGACAGGGATGGCCGACAGGCGCGCCGGCAAGCCGGCCAGCAGGGTTGGGATGTCCATCGCGGCCTCCTTCACTTTTGCGCTGCCTTGATCATGTTGCGGGCGATGACGATCTGCTGGATCTGCGTCGTGCCTTCATAGATGCGGAACAGGCGCACATCGCGGTAGAAACGCTCGGCCGCGTATTCGCTGATGTAGCCGGCGCCGCCGTGGATCTGCACGGAGCGGTCAGCGACCCTGCCGCACATTTCGGAGGCGAACAGTTTGCAGCACGATGCTTCCGTCGAAATGTCTTCCTTGTTGTCGCGCCGGCGCGCCGCGTCGAGCACCATGCTGCGCGCCGCGTAAATCTCCGCCTTGCTGTCGGCCAGCATGGCCTGGATCAGCTGGAATTCCGCGATGGGCTGGCCGAACTGCTGGCGCTCCATCGCATACGCGAGGGCGTCGGCCAGCATGCGCTCGGCCGCGCCCACGCAGACGGCGGCGATGTGCAGGCGGCCCTTGTCGAGCACCTTCATGGCCGTCTTGAAGCCCACGCCTTCCTTGCCGCCGATGATGTTCGCGGCCGGCACACGGCAATTTTCAAAGATGACGTCGCAGGTATGTGCGCCTTGCTGGCCCATTTTCTTATCAATCTTGCCCAGCGAGAGGCCGGGCGTGTCCTTTTCCACGATGAAGGCGGAAATCGCCGAGGCGCCCCGCTTGACGGGATCCGTGCGGGCCATGACGGTAAAAATGCTCGCTTCGGGCGCGTTGGTGATATAGCGTTTGCTGCCGTTGAGGATATAGAAGTCGCCGTCGCGCACGGCCGTCGTGCGCAGGGACGCCGCGTCGGAGCCCGATCCCGCTTCCGTCAGGGCGAACGAGCCGATGATCTCGCCCGCCGCCAGCTTGGGCAGATAGTATTGTTTTTGCGCTTCCGTACCGTCGATAACGATGCCTTGCGAACCGATGCCGTTGTTCGTGCCGATCAGCGAGCGGAAGGCGGGCGAGGTGCGGGCGATTTCGAAAGCGACTCTGACTTCCTCTTCCATGCTCAGTTCCAGGCCGCCGTAGGCTTCCGGGATCGACAGGCCGAACAGGCCCAGTTCGCGCATCTGCGCCACGATGGCGGGCGGGATGGTGTCCGTTTCGGCTACCAGCGCCTCGTTCGGCACCAGTACTTCGCGCACGAAACGGGCGATGCTGTCGAGCAGGATGTTCAGGGTTTCTTCGTCGCGTATCATCGGTTTCCTCGGCGCTTTGATTTGAACTGTCGTTGAGAGGGGGCGCGCAGTCTAACCGCGGCCCAGGTTTTTTTCCACTGTCTTGACCAGGGCGACCAGGCGCGGTCCCAGGTCCGATTCGAGTTTTTCGCGCGACAGCAGGAAGGCGGGACCGCCGCAATTGAAGGCCATCACCTGTTCACCATCGGCACCCAGCATGGGCACGCCCACGGCATGCACGTCGTTCTGCCATTCGCCGGCCGAGATGCAAAAGCCCCGGTCCTGGTAATCCTTGAAGCCTTGTTCGATACCGGCCTTGATGCGCGGCCAGCGTTCCGTCTCGTGCACGCGCGCATGGTCCATCAGGTAGTCGCGTTCGGCCTGCGGCAGGATGCACAGCAGGGCCTTGCCCATGGCGGTCGTCATCAGGGGGATGCGCGAACCGACGTCGAGGCGCAGGGTGACGTTGGCGCTGCTGCGGCACGTTTCCACGTACACCATGCTGAGGCGGTCGCGCGTGCCCAGCGAAACGGAGGCCTGCGCATGCTCGGCCAGTTCTTCCATCAGCGGGCGCGCCATCTTGCGTACATCGAGGTTCGACAGCATGCGGTAACCGAGAGCCAGCACGCCGGCGCCCAGCTGGTACTTGCCCAGGCTGTCCGAATAATTCAGGTAGCCGAGTTTGGTGAGGGTATAGGTGAGGCGCGAAATCGTCGGTTTCGGAATGCCCGTGCGCCTGGCCATGTCCGCATTCGACAGGAATACTTCGCCGGGGCGAAAGCAGCGCAGTACTTCCAGCCCGCGCGCCAGCGCGTTGACGAACTGGCGGTCCTTGCCTTCCTCGTCATCGCTGAAGACGATGATTTCCGGATCTGCTGTGGTCTGAATATTTGTCATATTTGCATTCATTTTCAGGCTCCCTGGAAATCAGTTTGCCTAGCCAAAATCGACGTGTCAACCATTTTGTGAAACATTCGTTCGCACAGCGAAATGCTGCGCTGCATGAATTTTTCTCGGAAAATTGACCTGCGCAGGCGTTTTGGCGCTTGTCGCTTGAGCCTCGTTATATACGTCTGTATATTGCGCTGTTGGGTGACGGCCGCCGCAAGAGTGGCCGCTTTTTTGAGTATCGCTATATGAGACTCTATATAACGACAGTGGAAAGATCGAAACGATGTTGAAACAGGTATTGGCAGGTGCCGTGATGCTGGCGCTGGCGCACATGGCACAGACGGCGCGGGCGCAGCAAACCGCCGACAAGGACGAGGCGGCGCCGTTCGTGCTGGGCACGGTGACGGTGATCGGCCAGCGCGAGCAGGCAGGGCAGATGGAACAGCAGGTGGGGTCGCAAGTGAGCCGCGCCGAGATGCGCCGCTTTAACCGCGACAACGTGGGCGATGCTCTGAATTTGCTGTCCGGCGTGTCGCTGTCGACCAATGCGCGCAACGAGAAAACCGTCGCGATCCGCGGCTTCGACTCTCGCCAAGTGCCGCTGTACATCGACGGCATTCCCGTCTACGTGCCGTATGACGGCTATGTCGATTTCAACCGCTTCACGACGGCCGACCTGGCCGCCATCCAGGTGGCCAAGGGCTACAGTTCCGTGGCCTATGGGGCCAATACTCTGGGCGGCGCCATCAACCTGGTGTCGCGCAAGCCGTCCGCGCGGATGGAAGGCGATACGTCCATCGGTTTCGGCTCGGGCAGCGAGCGCCAGGTGTCGGCCAACGTGGGCACGAACCAGGGCCTGTGGTATCTGCAGGCGGGCGTGTCGTACATCGACAGCGACGGCTTTCCCCTGTCGTCCGATTTCCGCCCGACGGCCACGGAAGACGGCGGCACGCGCAACAACGCCTACCGCAAGGATCATAAACTGTCGTTCAAGGTGGGCTACACGCCCGTGGGCGGCGACGAATATGCACTCAGCTACTACAAGCAGCATGGCGAGAAGGGCCAGCCGCCATCGACGAATCCCGTCGGCGCGCGCTACTGGCAATGGCCGTACTGGAACAAGGAAAGCGTGTACTTCGTCTCGCAGACGCGCCTGGGCGACGCCGAGCGCCTGAAACTGCGCCTGTACCACGACAGCTACGACAATGAAATCACCTCCTACACGAACGGCAGCTACGCGGCCCTGAAAACCAGCGGCCAGGGCAGCGTCAGCGGCGGGCGCAGCATCTATAACGACCGCACGAACGGCGGCGCGGTGGAGCTCGAATCGTTCCGCCTTGCCGCGCACAGCCTGCGCTTTGTCGCCAGCTACAAGGCCGACGAGCATCAGGAACTCGATGCCAAGGGCGTGCGCACCACCTGGTACAAGGATGCCCTGTGGACCCTGGGCGCGGAAGACAGCATTGCCCTCAATGCGGCGACGGAACTGTCGCTGGGCGCCTCGCGCAATGCACTGCGCCCGGATACCGTCTACAGCGCCGGCAATGCGTATACCTTGCCGGAGAATCAATCGGCCACCGACCTGCAGGCGGGCCTGTTCCACAAGATCGGTACTGATGCGAGGGTGTACGCCACGGTGGCGCGCAAATCGCGCCTGCCGACCCTGAAGGACCGCTATTCGCAGCGCCTGGGCACCTATATTGAAAACCCGAACCTGCGCGCCGAGGAGGCGCTCAATTATGAAGTGGGCTACCAGGCAAGCGTGCGCGGGCTGGCGCTCGATGCCGCCCTGTTCTACAGCGACGTGAAGGACAAGATACAGAGCGTGGCGAATGTGGCGGGCGTGCGCGCGCAGATGCGCAACGCGGGCAGGGCGCACATCAGCGGCGTGGAACTGGGCTTGCGCGGCAGCGCCGGCGCGTGGCTGGACTTCGGCGGCAACTACACGTACACGGAAATGAAGAACGTCAGCGACCGCGCCATCCGCCTGACGGACGTGCCGCGCCACAAGCTGACGGCGCACGCCGTGCTGCACGCGGCGCGCCAGCTCGATGTCGTGGCCATCGCGGAAGCGAACAGCGGGCGCTGGGTCTCGAACACCCTGGAACTGGGCGGCTTTGCCACCGTCAACCTGAAGGCCGTGTACCGGCCCTTGCCGGCCTTGACCCTGGAAGCGGGCGTGAGCAACCTGGCTGACCGCAACTATGCACTGGCAGACGGTTTCCCCAGCGCGGGGCGCACCTGGCTGACCAATGCGCAATACCAGTTCTGATTTTTTGATTGTTCCATGAAAGGACACAGCATGTTGAAGAAAATATTCCTTGGTTTTGCTTCGGCCGCCCTGCTGGCGACGGCGCCCGCATGGGCCGGCCCGGCGCCGGCGAGCGAGCATATGAGCCATGCGCTGACCGTGACGGGCAAGGTGGCAACGCCGTTGACCCTGACAGTGGCCGACCTGCGCCAGCTGCCGCCGGCGAATGGCGGCGAGCTTGCCGTCACGCGCCACAACGGCGACAAGGCCGAGACCATTACCAGTTACAAGGGCGTGCGCCTGCGCGATATCCTCGACAAGGCGGCGCTCGATGCGCCGGGCCATAACGATGTCAAGAAACTTGCCATCATCGCCACGGCCACCGATGGTTATGCGGTGGTGTTTTCCTGGGGCGAGCTGTATAACGCGCCGGCCGGCGAGGGCGTGATCGTCTACTACGAGAAGAACGGCAAGGCGCTTGACGAGAGCGATGGCGAGATATCCCTGATCTCGGCCAGGGATATCCGCACGGGTCCGCGCCACGTGAAGTGGTTGAACGGTATCGAAGTGCGCAAGCTGGTGGAATGACGCGCAACTGATGGAAAAAACGCGCCGTGGAGCCATCCCCGGCGCGTTTTTTTATGCCCCCAGCGCTTGCCGCATGGCTTGGCCCGCCACGTCGAACAATCCCCGCGCCGCTGGCGTCAAGCCCAGCATGTGCATCGACGCATGGATCATGCCGTCGAGCTGCACGCACTCGGCCGCCACGCCGTCGTCGCGCAAATACCGCGCATAGGCTTCGCCTTCGTCATGCAGCGGGTCGTACTCGCACACCAGCACGGTCGCCGGCGGCAAGTCCTTCAGCGAGGCGGCCCGCAGGGGCGCCGCGTAGGGCTGCGCGCCGTCAGCCGGCTCGTTCAGGTACGCCGACCAGCAAAAGCGCATGGCTTCCCGCGTCAGCGAATGGCCTTCCGCATAGCGTTGGTAGGACGGCGTGTCGAAGGCGAAATCGAGCGCCGGGTACAACAGCAGCTGGTGCGCCAGCGCGGGACCGGCCTGGTCGCGCGCCATCAGGGCCGCCGCTGCCGCCAGGTTGCCGCCGGCGCTGTCGCCGCCCACGGCCAGCCGTTTCACGTCGATGCCCAGCGCTTCGGCATGGTCCGCGACCCAGCAGAGCGCCGAGTAAAAGTCCTCCAGCGGCACGGGGAACTTGTGCTCGGGCGCCAGCCGGTAGTCGACGGAAAAGACCACGCAGCCGGTGGCGTTGGCCAGCGCGCGGCACGGATTGTCGTACAGGTCCAGCGAGCACAGACACCATCCTCCCCCATGCGCGAAGACGATGGCGGGCAAGGGCTGGCCCGTGTCCGCGCCGGCCGGCACATAGGCGCGCACGGTCAGCGCATGCTCGCCTGGCAGCACGTAATCCTTGATCGACGCGACGTCTTCCAATGGTCCGTGCAGCTGGCGCAAGCCCGTTTCCGTGGCGGCGCGCAGGTCCGCCAGCGAGGCGGGCTGCGGCGCATCCTTGCCCTCGTCCAGCCAGACGGCGATCAGCGGGTCGAGGCTCATGCGGGTGCTCCGGCCAGGAAGGGCAGCAGGTGGGCGATGAACGCTTCCGGCTGTTCTTCCATGATGAAGTGGCCGCATTCGGCGACGATGGCGCCCTGCAAAATATCGGCCTTGCCCTGCATGGTCAGCAGGGGCGCGTCATTCGTCGCATGGTCGGCGCCGATGGCCAGCACGGGCATGGCCAGGCTCTTTTTCGCCCGCTCCAGGTTTTGCCGGATGGTTTCCGGAATGGCGCGGTAGTAGGCGAAACCGGCGCGCAGGGCGCCCGGCGTGGCATAGGCGTCCGCATACACATCGACGGCCACCTTGTCGCGGCGGTACGACCAGCGGTCCAGGATGAAGCGGATGTATTCGCGTTCCTTGCCTGCCGTGAGCATCTCCGGCAAATCGAGCACCTGGTTGAACATGAAGTGCCACAGGAAGATGTTGTCGGACGGCGCGACAAAAATCGGCGGCGCCGGCGCCAGGCCTGGAATGACGGCTTCCGTCAGCGCCAGTTTCGTCACGGCCTGCGGGAAATCGCTGGCCAGCGCATAGCCGACCCACATGCCGATATCGTGGCCGACGACATCGTACTGCGCATGGCCCAGGGCCAGCATGGCGCGGTGCAGGGTCGCGGCAACGGCGCCCGTGTCGTAGCCGCCGGCCGGGCGTTCCGAGTGGCCGCTGCCGGGCGGATCGATGGCGATCGCCTGGTAGCCCTGGGCGGCCAGGGCCGCCATCACATGGCGCCAGGCATACCAGGTTTGCGGCCAGCCGGGGATCAGCAGCACGGGTTTGCCTTCGCCGGCGATGACGCAATGCAGGCGCTGGCCGTCGATGCGCACATAGTCGTGGGTGTAGCTGTCTTGATTCTGATGCATGGTGTTTCCTTGTTAGTTGTGCTCGATGCCGAGCAGGGTATTGATCTGCTGCGCGCTGACGGGGGCGCCGGCGAAGTCGTCGAAGATCTTGTCGGTCACGGGAATGATGTGGGCATTGATGAAGGCCACGCCTTCACGCGCACCCACTTCCTGGTCCTTCAGGCAGCATTCCCATTCCAGCGTGGCCCAGCCCGCGTAATCGTTTTGCGCCATCTTCGAGAAAATCGCCTTGAAGTCGACCTGGCCATCGCCCAGCGAGCGGAAGCGTCCGGCGCGGTTTTCCCACGACTGGTAGCCGCCGTAGATGCCTTGCCGTCCTGTCGGATTGAATTCCGCATCCTTCACATGGAACATGCGGATGTGGTCTTTATAAATGTCGATGAATTCCAGGTAGTTCAGCTGCTGCAGCACGAAGTGGCTCGGATCGAACAGCATCTTGCAGCGCGGGTGGCGGCCCACGCGTTCATAAAACATCTCGAAGCTGATGCCGTCATGCAGGTCTTCGCTCGGGTGGATTTCGTAGCACAGGTTGATGCCCTGTTCTTCGCACACGTCGAGGATGGGCAGCCAGCGGCGCGCCAGTTCGTCGAAGGCCGCCTCGATCAGGCCGGGCGGGCGCTGCGGGAACGGGAATAAATATGGCCAGGCGAACGAACCGGAGAACGTGCCCATGTCGGTCAGGCCCAGGCGCTTCGATGCCATGGCCGCCAGTTTCACTTGCTCGATGGCCCACTCGGTGCGCGCCGCCGGCTGGCCGTGCAGGTGTGCCGGCGCAAAGCTGTCGCACAGCGCGTCGTAGGCCGGGTGCACGGCCACCAGCTGGCCGAGGATATGCGTCGTCAGTTCGCTGATGACGAGGCCATGGCTGGCCAGCATGGCGACCAGGTCGTCGCAGTATTGCTGGCTGTGCGCCGCTTGCGCCACGTCGAACAGGCGCGCATCCCAGGCGGGGATCTGCAGGGCCTTGAAGCCCATGCCGGCCGCCCACTCGGCGATGGCGGGCAGGGTGTTGAAGGGCGCCGTATCGGCGGCGAATTGTGCCAGGTGCAGGCTTGGTCCTTGGATGGTTTTCATATCGGCTCCTATTGTTTGTCGATCGACAAAGAATAGGCGAAATTTTCCCTTCGGTCAAGCCCGTGATGCAAAATAAATCGGGAACGCGCCGTGGGCGCCAGGCGTTATACTGGCCGCCACTTCGCAAGCAGAGGATCAAGATGGCAGGAAGACCGAGGGAATTTGACCGCGCGCTGGCGCTGGCAAAAGCGCGCGACGCGTTCTGGACGCGCGGCTACGAGGGTGTATCGATGGCCGACCTGGTGGCGGCGCTGGGCATCGCCTCGGCGCGCATCTATGCGGCGTTCGGCTCGAAGGAGCAGTTGTTCCGCGAAGCCGTGGAATTGTATGAAACGGGAGAAGGCGCTTTTGCCGTGCATGCGCTGGCGGCCAGCCTGAATGTGCGCGACGCGGTGGCGCGCATGCTGGAAGAAGCGGTGCTGCTGTACACGCGCAGCGGCCAGCCGCAAGGCTGCATGGTGGTCACGGCCGCCACGAATACGAGCGCGGAAAACGCGGGCATCGCCGACTGGCTGGCGCAGCACCGCCGCGCACGCACGCAAGCTGTCATCGAACGCCTGCGCGCGGCGCAGCAGGCGGGAGAATTAAAAGGGGAGGCGGACGTGCAGGCCTTGGGCGACTACTATGCGGCCTTGCTGCATGGCCTGTCGGTGCAGGCGCGCGACGGCATTCCCGCCGAACGGCTGCTGGCGCTGATTGCGCCGGCGATGGCGCCTTTGGTGCTGGAAATGCAAAAACCAGACTAGCGTGTCGATAGTCGCCGTGGATGTTTGCTGCCTCAGGTCTTGACGTCGATCAGGCTGCCCAAGGCCTGGTCGGCCGCCTTGACGACATTCGCCGATAAATTAAAGCCGGCCTTGTAGACGAGGTTATCCGTCAGCTCGGACGCGAGGCCCACGCCGTTCGGCCGGCTTTCCGCCGCCTTGGCCGCATTCGCGTTGGCACCGCTGACGCTTTCGCTGGCGGCCAGCTTGCGTCCTTCGACAGACAGGGTAACGCCAGTGCCAGCCGGGCTGGCTTCCTGGAACTCGGCTTGTTGCGGCTGGAAGCCCGGCGTGTTCGCATTGGCGATATTGTTGGCGGCCACATCCAGCGCGCGCTGGTTGGCGGTCAGCCCCGAGGTACCGGTGGTGAGGGCGGATATGGACATGGCAACTCCTTCAGAATGCGCCCAGTTTACTCCCGCCAGCGGGAAAAGTGGTTGGTGCAAGGCAACATTTTTTCACGCGGGTGCCTGCCGCAAAAAATAGGTGCATCACGTAATTTTTTTATATTGTTCTGTGGCATTTCGCTGCCTAGACTGGCAGGGAAGTCATCCACGGAGTCCGCCATTTTTCACCTGTTTCGTCCTATTTTCCTGGGTTTTCTGCTCAGCCTGCCTTACCTGCCCCTGAAAGCCCAGCTTGCCCATTCGTCACTGCCGCTCGATGTGCGCCTGAACGAGCAGGTCATTATGGTACCGGCCGGCGATGGCTTGCGCGAGATGCTGGAAACGACGGTGTTCCGTCCAGCCGGCCCCGGCCCGTTTCCCCTGCTGCTGATGAATCATGGCAAGCAGGCCGGCCCGGCCCGGCTGCAGGCGCGCGAGCGCTTCATCTATATGGCGACCGAATTCGTGCGCCGCGGCTATGCGGTGATGCTGCCCATGCGCGCCGGCTTTGCCCGTTCCACGGGCGCCTACCGCGATTTCGGCTGCGACATGCTGGGCAATGCCCAGGGCCAGGCGCGCGACATGCTGGCCGCGCTCGCGTATGCGCGCCGCCAGAGCTGGGTCGACCCGGAACGCATCGTCGTCGCGGGGCAGTCGTATGGCGGCATGGCGGCACTGGCGCTGGCCACCCGGGTGCTGCCCGGCGTGCGCGGCGTGCTCAATTTTTCCGGCGGCTTGCGCGTCGACATGCCCGGCTGCGACTGGCAAGGGGCGCTGGCCAAGTCCTTCGCCACCATGGGCGCTTACAACCACATTCCCAGCCTGTGGCTGTATGGCGCGAATGACTCGTATTTTTCGCCGGCCCTGGCGCGGCGGTTGTTCAATTCCTTTACCGGATCGGGCGGCCGGGCGCAATTGCTCGCCTATGGTCCGTTCAAGCGCGACGCGCACCTGACCCTGGGCAGCCGCGACGGCGTGGCCGTGTGGTTGCCCGCCACCGAGCGCTTCCTGCGGAAGATCGGCATGCCGGTGCGCCAGGTCTACCGCGTGGCCGAGGCGCCGTCGCCGCCCGCCACGCATTTCGCGCCGCAGGACGATATCGCCGCGGTGCCCTACCTGGAAGAGCAGGGGCGCGCCGCCTACCGCATCTTCCTGGAGAAAACCGCGCCGCGCGCCTTTGCCCTGTCGGCCAGCGGCGCCTGGGGCTGGGCCGAGGAGGGCGAAAGCCCCGATGTGCGCGCGCTGGCCTCGTGCCAGCGCCGGAGCAGCCTGCCGTGCCAGCTGTATTCCGTCGATGAAAGCGTCGTTTGGCCGGTCGCCGGCGCCAGCGCGAGCGCCGCCGGCGGCGCGCAATAGGCGGGCTGCGCACGATAGTTGTCGCCGAAACGGGGGATGGGCGAATATACTAGACGAAAAGGGAGGCGTTGCGCTTCCCGTCCGCCCTTATCATCAGCGAGAATTCACCCTTATGGCGTCATCCCCAGAAAACCTCAGCATGGCCGTGTTTTGCGACTTTGAAAACGTCGCGCTTGGCGTGCGAGATGCAAATTACGAAAAATTCGATATCAAGCCCATCCTTGAACGCTTGCTGCTGAAGGGCAGCATCGTTGTCAAGAAGGCATATTGCGACTGGGACCGTTATAAAAGTTTCAAGGGCACCATGCATGAGGCGAACTTCGAACTGATCGAAATTCCCCATGTGCGCCAGTCCGGCAAGAATTCGGCCGACATCCGCCTGGTGGTCGATGCGCTGGACCTGTGCTACACCAAGGCCCACGTCAACACCTTCGTCATCATCAGCGGCGACTCCGATTTTTCGCCGCTCGTGTCGAAACTGCGCGAAAACGCCAAGCAGGTGATCGGCGTGGGCGTCAAGCAGTCGACCTCCGACCTGCTGGTGGCGAACTGCGACGAATTTATTTTCTACGATGACCTGGTGCGCGAGAGCCGCCGCACGGCCGCCAAGCGCGACGCGCGCGAAAGCCCGGCTGCTGCCGCCAAGCGTTCGCCGGACGAGGAAGTGCGCCGCAAGGAAAAGTACGAGTCGCGCAAGACGGAAGCGATCGAGATGGCTGTCGAAACCTTCGACGCGCTGGTGTCCGAACGGGGCGACAGCGGCAAGATCTGGGCCTCG
The DNA here is from genome assembly GCF_034424625.1 of Janthinobacterium lividum. Taxonomy (NCBI): domain Bacteria; kingdom Pseudomonadati; phylum Pseudomonadota; class Betaproteobacteria; order Burkholderiales; family Oxalobacteraceae; genus Janthinobacterium; species Janthinobacterium lividum. The sequence continues at coordinate 2,616,819 of NZ_CP139976.1, forward strand.
ATGCTGAAGGAAGCGATCAAGCGCCGCAAGCCCGATTTCAGCGAGTCGTATTACGGTTTCCGTACTTTCGGCAACCTGCTGGAAGAAGCGCAGACGCGCGGCTTGCTGGAATTTGGCCGCGATGAAAAATCGGGCGCCTATGTCTACCGCAGCAGCGGCCTGGTGGCCGTGCCCGTTGCCGTGAACGGGGACGCCGCCGGCGAGGCCATCGTTGCCGGCGAGACGGGCGTGACGGCGGAAGAGGGCAATCAGCGCGAAGGCGGCAGCCGCCGCGATTCGCGCCGCAATGGCCGTGGCGGCCGCAAGCAGAACGAGCAACGCCGCGGCGAGTCCGCACCACAGGCTTTCGTGCCGGTGGCCGACGCGGAAACAGTCGTCGTCGATCAATATGCGCCGGCGCCGCAGCCGGAAGTGCAGCACGAAGTGGCCGAAGCCGCCGCCGCAACGGTGACCGAGCTGGCGACGGAAGAAGGCAACGCCAAGCGCGGTTCGCGCCGCAATGGCCGCGGTGGCCGCAAGAATGGCGATGGCGGGCGTGAAGCGCGTGCCGAAGTTGTCGCCGTCGAGGTGGCGCCGGTGGTGGAAACCATGCCGGAGCCTGTACCTGAGCCTGTACCTGAGCCGGTAGTGGAAGCGAAGCCGAAGGCCAAGCCGCGCACGCCGGCCCGCAAGGCGGCAGCGGCGAAGAAACCGGCCAAGAAGGCGGCTGACGTCGTGGTGGAAGCCGCACCTGTCGTTGAAGTGGCGCCGGTGGAAGTGGCCGTTGTGGCCGAAGACAAGCCAGCCAAGGCGCCGCGCAAGACGCCGGCGCGCCGTCCTGCGCGCAAGAAGGCGGAAGAAGCTTGATTGACACCCCCAAAGCAGGTACCGGGGGCGGACCCTCAGGGTCCGACCCCGGTCTTTCTATTGGGGGGAAGTTGCTTCACCTGGCCCCCAAGCGTGTACGATGAGCCTGTCTTTAACGCGGCAGGCGGTGATGCATGTATTACGGTGAACGCTTCAACAGCATTTCCCATACGGTGGGCGCCGCGCTGGCGGCCATCGGCGGCGTCATCCTGATCGTCGTGGCGGCCCGCACGGGCGATGCCTGGAAAATCGTCAGCTGCAGCGTGTATGCTGCCATGCTGCTCACCCTGTACCTCACTTCCACCCTGTACCACAGCGTGCGCGGCAAGGCCAAGGCCGTGCTGCAGCGGCTCGACCACTGCGCCATCTACCTGCTCATCGCGGGGACCTACACGCCATTCATGCTGGTGACCCTGCGCGGGCCCTGGGGCTGGTCGCTGTTCGGCGTCGTGTGGGGCCTGGCCCTGCTTGGCATCGTGCAGGAATATGTGTACGCGAAAGGCGCGCGCATCCTGTCACTGGTGATTTACGTGGCCATGGGCTGGCTCATCGTCATCGGCATCAAGCCGCTGCTGGCGGCGCTCGAGTGGAATGGCTTCCTGTGGCTGGTGGCAGGCGGCCTGTGCTACACGGGCGGCATCGCTTTCTATGCCACCGACCACAAGCTGCGCCATGGCCATGGCATCTGGCATTTGTTCGTGCTGGCCGGCAGTAGCTGTCATTTTATCGCCATTTTGTTCTACGTTGCCTGACGTTGGCTGCTGCCTTCACTGTTGCCATGATTCCATTATAATGGCGCGATATGTGAAAATAGCGCAACAATGCGGCAATAATAAGGCAACAATGGATATCAATTCGGACGACCTGAAAATCTTCGTCACCGTCATCGACAGCGGCACCCTGAGCGCGGCCGCCGTGCACCTGGGACAAACCACCTCGGGCGTCAGCCGCGCCCTGTCGCGCCTGGAAGACAAGCTGGCCACGTCGCTGCTGACGCGCACCACGCGGCGCATGGAGCTGACGGAAGAGGGGCAGCTGTTCCTGGACAAGGCGCGCGCCATCCTCGCGTCGATGGAAGACGTGGAAGAATCGATCCGCATCCGCCGCCAGAAGCCGGCCGGGCGCCTGTCCGTCGATGCGGCCTCGCCCTTCATGCTCCATTGCGTGGTGCCCCACGTGGCGGAATTTCGCGCCATGTACCCGGACATCCGCCTGGAGCTGACCAGCAACGACCAGATCGCCGACCTGCTCGAGCACCGCACCGACATCGCCATCCGCATCGGCGCCCTGGTCGATTCGACCCTGCATGCGCGCCCCCTCAGTGCCAGCCCGCTGCACGTGCTGGCCACGCCCGCCTACCTGGCGCGCCACGGCACACCGGCCACGCCGGAAGCGCTGTCCGGCCATGCGCTGCTGGGCTTTGCGCAATATGAACTGGGCAATAGCTGGCCGCTGCGCCACGAAGCCGGCAACAGCCTGCAGATCGTGCCCGCGCTGGCCGCGTCCAGCGGCGAAACCCTGCGCCAGCTGGCCCTGCACGACCAGGGCATCGTCTGCCTGTCCGACTTCATGACGAAGGACGACATCGCGGCCGGCCGCCTGGTGCAGGTGCTGCAGCCGTTCTATACGGGCTACCGCCAGCAGATCCACGCCGTCTACTACCGCAACACGCAGCTGGCGCAGCGCATCAGCTGCTTCCTGGAGTTCCTGCAACAGAAGCTGTAAGGCAGGGCATGAAGACGAAGAGCATGGAGTGTCCCACCTGCGGCGAATATGGCGACCTGCTGCACGCAACGGTCAAGAAGACGGGGCAGGCGGTGATCGTTTGCACGGAATGCGACTTGCTGTGGATGCATCCGCAACAGGACATCGATCCGGCCCGCGCGCTCGACGTGGCGTCGTTTCTCGAGCAAGCGGGCATTGAGCCCGATTGGCAGGAACTGCAATTTGGTGCCAGGGTGCCGCCGCCGGCTACAGCATGACGTGCGTTTCTTCCGCCCGCAGCAGCGCTTCCACTTCGTGTGCGGGCAGCGGCCGGCTGAAGTAAAAACCTTGCGCCTCGTCGCAGCCATGGCGGCGCAGGTAGTCGAGCTGCTCGGCCGTTTCCACGCCCTCGGCCACCACGCGCAGTTTTAAATTGTGCGCCAGGGCGATGATGGAAACGACGATGGCCGCGTCGTCCGCGTCGCGCGCCACGTCGCCGACGAAGCTGCGGTCGATCTTCAGCACGTCGATGGGGAAGGTGCGCAGGTAGGCGAAGCTGGAATAGCCGGTGCCGAAGTCGTCGATCGACAGCTTCACCCCCAGCGCCTTCATGTCGTGCAGCTGGCTGACGGCCAGCGCCACGTCGTGCATGAACAGGCTTTCCGTCAGTTCCAGCTCCAGGCAGGCCGGCGGCAAGCCCGTTTCCAGCAGCACGTCGGCGATCGACGCCACCAGGTTCGGCTCGTTGAACTGGCGCGCCGACAGATTCACGGCCAGGCGCAAGGTGTCCAGTCCCGCCGCATGCCAGCGTTTTACCTGCGCGCACGCTTCGCGCATGACCCAGGCGCCGATCGGCACGATCAGGCCCGTGTCTTCCGCCAGCGCGATGAAGCGCTGCGGCGCCACCATGCCCAGGTCGGGGTGCTGCCAGCGCAGCAGCGCTTCCACGCCGACGATGCGGCCGCTGGCCAGGTCCACCTGCGGCTGGTAATGCAGCACGAACTGCTCGCGTTCCAGGGCGTTGCGCAGCGCCGTCTCGATGCGCAGGCGCTCCAGGGTGGCCTGGTTCATGGCCGTCGTGTAGAACTTGATGTTGTTGCGGCCCTGTTTCTTGGCGCAGTACATGGCGATGTCGGCCTGCTCGATCAGGTTCTGCGTCTCGCCATTCAGGGTCACGTCGCCGGGGGCGTCGTAGCGCGACATGTCATAGACGGCCACGCCGATGCTGCAGGTGACGAAGAATTCCTTGCCATCCAAGAGTACCGGCTGCGCCACGGCATCCATCACGCGCTGCACGATGGCGCCGCTGAGCACTTCGTCGGCCTGTTCGCACAGGATGGCGACGAATTCGTCGCCCGACAGGCGCGCCACCGTATCGCTTTCGCGCAGGCTGGCCTGCAATCGCGTGGCGATGGTTTTCAGCAGCAGGTCGCCAGCCTTGTGACCCAGGCTGTCGTTGACGAACTTGAACCGGTCGAGGTCAATCAACAGCACCCATAATGCGCGGTTCTTGCGGCGCGACAGGGCCATCGCCTGCGCCAGGCGGTCGCGCAGCAGGGCGCGGTTGGGCAAGCCTGTCAGCACGTCGTGGTGGGCGATGTGCTGGATTTGCTGCTCGGCCAGCTTGCGTTCCGTGATTTCCGAACCCGTACCCCGGTAGCCGCGAAATTCGCCCAGCTCGTTGAACAGCGGTTCGCCATTGATGCTGAACCAGCGCAGCTGGCCATCGCGGTCCTGCATCGCATATTCGAGGTTGGAAAAGGGCAGGTGCGCTTCCAGGTTGGCGATATGCTGCTTGCCCCAGCGCGAATTGCGCATCTCTGCATTGTTGTCCCAGCGGGTCAGGCCGATGAAGCGTTCCAGCGGCATGTTCGACTTGTCCGTGAAACCGCTGGTGATGTGGGTGAAGCAGAAGTTGGCATCCTGTTCCCAGTACCAGTCCGAGGACAGGGCCAGCAGGCGGCGGAAGCGCTTTTCGCTCTCCTGCAAGGCGCGCTCCGTGCGCTGGCGCGCCCGCACGTCGGCGCTGAGCAGCTCGTTGCTGCGTTTGAGGTCGGCCGTGCGCTGCTCCACCAGCAGTTGCACGCGGCGCGAACGCTGCGTCAGCGACTGCACGAAGGCGGCCGTCAATACGCTGAACAGCAAACCCGTGATCAGGGTAAACAGGGAGCCCAGATGGTCGGCCAGGAAGGGGCGGGGATGAGCCACCACGCGCACGTGCCAGGGCCGGCCGGCGGAAGCGAAGGCCCGGTCATAATGGCTGTGGTAGGCAAAGTGCAGCCAGCGGGGCAGCGACTCCCAGGCGCCGCCCGGTTCGTCGTCCGGCGCCTGACCATGCCGGAAGATCAATTGGCGCGGGTCGGCGCCGGCATCGGCGTAGACGCTCAGTTCAAGCTGCGAGTCGCCCAGCAGGTCTGCGCCGGCGAGGATTTTCTGCACCAGTTCCCCGGCGCGCACGATGACCGCCGTATCGCCGATCAATGCCGCGCGCCGCTGCTGTACCGTCTGCAGGGGCACGCCGTGGCGGTACACGGGGCGCACGATGACGAAGCCCTGCTGCGGTCCCTGCGCCAGGGCCAGCAGGCCGGTGGCGGTGGTCTGGCCGCTGACGATCGCCTGTTCCAGCGCGCGCGCCAGCACGCCGTTCGGGCTGACGTTCAGGCCGAAGGCGGGGCGGTTGCCCTGCAACGGTTCGAGGTAGTCCACCACCAGGTAGCTGGCGCGCGTCGTGGCGGGCACGACGACGCCATCGCGCATTTCCGTCATGGCGTAGTCGGGCACGATGCGCCGCAGCTCGGCCTCGAATGCCGCGCGCTGCGCATGCGGCACGATGCGGTGGAAATTGAAGGCCTGGATGAACGGGTGGCGCTGCAGCAGCGGCGTGGTGAAGTCGTGGAACTGTTCCCGTGTGACGGGCACGACGGCTGCAAACAGCTGGTTCGTCGTCGTCAGCACCTCGACGGCATCGTCGAGTCCCTGCTCGATGGCGGCCACCCTGGCGCTGGCGCGCTGCTGCAGGCTCAGGCTCATCTTGTCGTATTCGAGCTGGCTGATGGCGGCGAACAGCACGGCCGTCACGCTGACGCCGCAGGCAAAGGTCAGCGCGGCCGCGGCAGAAATCGACAATGGCAGGCGGCCACGCAGCATGGTTTTTCCTATCTCACTTCATGGATACATGGGTTCGGCGGCGCCTGCCGGCCCCACGCAGGCCGTAGTTTGTCATAAACCACATCCATCATGCTGATTTTGCACCAAATCACTGCTAATAAGCAACAATATCTATGGCCGGGGAGGATGACTTTCAGTCGCTGCCCGCGCCTGACTGGCGGCGCACACGCCACAACTGCCAGGCCGGCAGCCAGCGGTTCAGGAAAGCCAGGCCGGCCATCCGCCGCCAGCGCACCAGGCGCACCACGCGCACGGCGCGGCCGTCGGCGCCTTGGCCTTGCTCCGGCTTGGCGGCGAAGATGATGCGGTTATTGCCCGCGATGCCGTCGAAGTGGCACACGGCACCGCGGAAGGTGAGCATCAGGCGCGCCAGCATGGCAGGGTAGTGCTCGTCATAACTGAACAGATTGGCCACCAGCACGCCGCCGGGCAGCAGCGCGCGCAGGCAGTCCGCATAGAAGCGCGCGCTGCCCAGTGCCGGCGGCAAGCCCGTCTCGTCATAGCCGTCGAGCAGCAGCACGTCGGCGCAGCCCGGATGCTGGCGGATATAGCTGACGGCATCCGTCTCGATGATGCGCAGGCGCGCGTCGTCGGGCGGCAGCATGAACTGCTCGCGCAGGGCGATCACGTCGGCGCGCAATTCCAGCACGGTGATGCGGGTGTCGGGCAGGTGGCGGTGGCAGAATTTCAGCAGCGAGCCGCCACCCAGTCCCACCATCAGGATATGCCGCGGGCGCGGCACGAACAGGGTAAAGCACATCATGGCGCGCGCATAGCGCAGCAGCAGATGGTCGGGGCGCGACAGCAGCATTTCGCTCTGGATCATGCCGGGCTGGAATTCCAGGCGGCGCCGGTCGCCACAGGTATGCACCTGCGGGGCAAGTGGGGTGGTGCTTCTGTTTTCCGGCATGGGACGACTTCGCTGAGTGGACTGGGGGAGATGCTTTGTTGCATTCAGAGAAATCTGATAAGCTCCCGTGAGCATACCCGATTAATCCGCGCCGAGCATGCGTATATGTAGATGCAATATGTAGATGTATATGGCGCGCGGCGGCACGGCCGCGCAGTCGGGCACCATGGAGACAAGCATGTTTTTGGATCACCCCATTATTACGGCGACGAACAGTTTTACGGAGCCTGACCGCATCGAGCGGCTGACGCGCGTGTATGGCTACGCGGCGGCGCTGGCCGACCAGGCCGACAATGTCGGTTTCATTGAAAAAGTGGCGCAGATCCACGATCACAAGGGCACCCTCATCGTGTTCTGGCACGAGGCACCCAGCGACGTGGAGAAGCAGTATTTCGTGCAGGCGTGGGCCAGCAAGGTCGGCGACGGCAGCACCAATGTCGAGCACGAAATCTGACCTGGCGCGCCGCGCCTGCGCATCGATAGCCTAGCCCATGGATATCAAGACCCTGGTACTGGCCCTGGCGCTCGGCAACCTGAGCCTGTGCGCGGCCCTGTTCTTCTTCGAGTACGAGCGCAAGAAGTCGCTCAGCATGTCCACCTGGGCGGTGGCCAAGCAATGCCAGGCCGTGGCCTGGTGCCTGCTGTACTTCCGCGGCGTGCTGCCCGATTTCCTCTCCATCTTGCTCGGTAACAGCCTGCTGTTTGCCGGCATGGCGCTCGATGCGGGCGCGCTGTGGCAGGCGGCCGGGCGCAGCGGCTGGCGCCGTTATGTCTTGCCGACGCTGGGGCTGTCGGTGACCCTGTTTGCCGCCTGTTACCTGTTAGATGTGGCGCCGCTGCTGCGCAGCGCCGGCGGTTCGCTGATCGTGGCCGGTTTCTTCCTCGCCGGCGTGGCCGCCCTGTGCCTCAAGTGGCGCGAGGCGAGCATGCTGCGCCGTTTCCTCGTCGTCAGCATGGGCTTGCTGTCGCTGCTGATCGCCGCGCGCGGCGTGCTGGCCGCCGCCGTCCCCGATTTTGACGCGGAGCTGCTGCAGCTGGCCGGTTTTGGCGCCCTGTACCTGATGATGCTGACGAATGCTTTCGGCTACCTGCTGCTGTCGCGTGAAAAACTGGGCGGCGAGCTGGCGCGCCTGGAAGTGCTCGATGCGGCCACGGGCGTGCCGAACCGGCGCGGCTTTTACCAGGCGCTGGCGCCATGGATGGCACTGGCGCGCCGGCCTGGCTTGCCGACGGCGCTGGTGGTGCTCAATATCGACCACTTTAAAAGAGTCAACGACAGCTATGGCCATCCGGTGGGCGATGCGGTGCTGAAAACCATCGTCGACACGTGCCGCCAGCAGTTGCGCGACAGCGACCTGATGGGCCGCCTGGGCGGCGCCGAATTCGCCATCCAGCTGCCGCGCACGACCCTGGCCGATGCGCTGATGGTGGCCGAGCGCATCCGCGCCGCCGTCGAAGCGCTGCCCGTCAAGACGGAGCGCGCCGTGCTGCAGCTGACGGCCAGCCTGGGCGTGACGACCATCCGCGCCGAGGACAGCACCGTCAGCCTGTTCAAGCGCGCCGACGAGGCGCTGCAGGCGGCCAAGCAGGCGGGCCGCAACAGGGTAGTGGAAGCGCAGGGTGCCAGCACCCTGGACATTTAATTCAGCCCAAGCCCGCTTACTTCTTGCGCGAGCCCAGCCAGCTGGGTTCCTTGCCGCATTCCTTGGGCAGGAACAGGGCATCGAGGCCGGGATCGCAGCGATGGTCAGGCGCCTTCATCGGTTCGACGGTCAGCCATTCGCTCTTGGGCAGTATCTTTTCTTCGCGTGGTTCCACGGGCGGCGCGGGCGGCAGGCTGTCTTGCCACCTTGGCTCTGCGGCAGGCGCGGGCGCGGTGGCCCAGTTCGCGTCGACCTGCGCTGGCGGTGTGTCCGCGTGTGCGGCGGCGCTCAGCAAGCTGCCCGCGAGGATGAACGCACGCATGGCGGCGCGGTGTACGGAAATCATGGTCTGTCCTTGGTCGGTGCCGCGAGGGCGGGCCTGGCATTATGACGCCAGCCGGAAGCAAAAACACAAGAAAATTGCAACGGCATGTTACCAAAGGGACTATAGTTACTGGTAGCAAGCAGGTGCATCACAGCAAGGGGCTCGAACGGTGAGCAAGGCGCGGGGCGCCGCTACCCGAACGTGTGCATTCCCTAACTTTCATTTAAGCTAAGCAAGTTATGCTATCGAGCGCACGCCAGGCTGCCCTGTGCCGTCCGCACCGCAGTTCCTCTTTCTTACTCTTGCCAGGCCCATAATGAAAATGCTCAAATCCCTGCCTGTATGGCCGCTTGCCGCCCCCGTTGCCGGCTGGCTGTTCCTGTTCGGTTCCACCTTCAATGTCGGCGGCGCCTACCAGATTTTGCTGGTGGCGGGCCTGATCGGCAGCGTGCTGGCCGCCGTGTACCACGCGGAAGTGGTGGCGCACCGCATCGGCGAACCGTACGGCACGCTGGTGCTGGCGCTGGCCGTGACCCTGATCGAGGTGGCGCTGATCGTCTCGCTGATGCTGGCCGGCGGACCGGAAACGACAGGGCTGGCGCGCGACACCGTGTTTGCCGCCATCATGATCATCCTGAACGGCATCGTCGGCATCTGCCTGCTGCTGGGCGCCGGGCGCCACAAGGAGCAGACCTTCGGTCTGCTGGGCGTGAGCGCCTCGCTGGCCACCCTGGCGGCGATTGCCGTTTTGACCCTGGTGCTGCCGAACTATACCTCGAGCGCCGCCGGTCCCTTCTACAATTCCAGCCAGTTGATCTTCATCGCCGTCATTTCCCTGGTCCTGTACGGCACCTTCGTGCTGGTGCAGACGGTGCGCCACCGCGATTACTTCCTGCCCAAGGAAGCCGTCGGCGATGAAGAGGTGCATGCGGCGCCGCCCACGGCCACCGTCGCCTGGGTCAGCGCCGGGGCGCTGCTGGTGTGCCTGGGCGCCGTGGTGCTGCTGGCCAAGTCGCTGGCGCCCGCGCTGGAGACGGCGATCGCCGCCATGGGCGCGCCGAAAACCCTGGTCGGCATCGTCATCGCCGCCATCGTGCTGCTGCCCGAAGGCTTGGCCGCCGTGCGCGCCGCGCGCGCGAATCGCCTGCAAACGAGCTTGAACCTGGCGCTCGGTTCCGCGCTGGCCAGCATCGGCCTGACGATTCCCGCCGTGGTGGTGGTGTCGCTGGCCACGGGCCTGACGATTACCCTGGGACTCGACATCAAGTCGACGGTGCTGTTGCTGCTGTCGCTGATGGTGGCCACCCTGTCGCTGGGCACGGGCCGCACCACGGTCATGCAGGGCACGGTGCACCTGGTGATTTTCGCGGTCTATCTGTTTACCACTATCGTCCCATAAGCACCGCGGCTGGTCGCCGTTTTGTCACAATCCTGTCACGCCGCTGTCATACGATGAGGGTAGTGTGGTAGGATTTTTAAATCGTTTAAATGATTTATATAGTTTAGCAACTGAGTTTGCCAACTTTTTCAGTTGGCATTGCAATGACAAGACAAGAGGCCAGTATGTATGCAGCGGTGGACCTGGGGTCCAACAGTTTTCGTTTACACGTCGGCAAGCATGATGGCGACACGATCCGCGTGGTCAAGAGCGTGCGCGACCCGATACGCCTGGCCGCCGGCCTGGACGCCAATGGCGACCTGACCGAGGCGGCCATGCAGGGCGCCCTGGCTTGCCTGCAGCGCTTTCGCGCCATCCTCGCCGGCTTCGAACTCGATGCCGTGCGCGTGGTGGCCACGTCGGCCATGCGCGTGGCGCGCAACGGCGCCGTCTTCCTGCCGCTGGCCGAACAAGCCATCGGCCATCCGATCGAGATCATCTCGGGCGAGGAAGAGGGGCGCTTGATCTACATGGGCGTGGCCAATGCGCTGGCCATTCCCGGCGAACGCCGGCTGGTGATGGATATCGGCGGCGGCTCGACCGAACTGATACTCGGGCGCGGCAACGATATCGAACGGGTCGAGTCGTTCAGCCTGGGCACGGTCAAGCAAAGCTTGTCGTTCTTCATCGGCGGGCGCATCGACGCGCCGTCGTTCGAGGCGGCCATCCTGTCGGCGCGCAGCCATTTCGAGGATGCCGCGCCGCCGTACCGTCCGCAGCACTGGAAGACGGCCTACGGCTCTTCCGGCACCATCCGCACCATCGCCGACATCATCGCCCGCAACAAGCTGGGCGACGGCTTGCTCACGAGCGCCAGCCTCGATGCGCTGGCGCGCCGCTTCATCGAACTCGGTCACACCAGCCGCATCGACATGCCCGGCTTGCGCCCCGACCGCGCCAGTACCATCGTCGGCGGCCTGGCCATCTTGATCGGCCTGTTCCGCGAACTGGCCATTCCCGCCATGACGCCGATCGAGGCGGGTCTGCGCATGGGCGTGATGTGGGATCTGTACCTGCGCTCGACCAAGCGCGACCGCCGCGAACAGTCGGTGCAGGGCTGCATGGAGAAATTCCATATCGACCAGCAGCGCGCCGGCCGGGTGGCCGAGCAGGCGCTGGCCATGTATGCGCAGCTCAAGCCCACGTCCGACGCCCTGGTGAAATCCCTGCGCTGGAGCAGCCTGCTGCACGAAGTGGGCCTGGCCGTGTCGCAGACGGGCTACCACAAGCACGCTTCCTACATCGTGGAGAACGCGGACTTGCCCGGTTTTACCACGCGCGAACAGAAGACCATGAGCCGGCTGATCCTGGCGCAGAAGGGCAACTTGCGCAAGATCGGCGAAGTGCTGTCCGACCCCGATTTTGCCAAGGCCGTGCTGGCGCTGCGCCTGTCGATCTTGCTCATGCATGCGCGCATCGAAGCCGATTTCAGCGAACTGCGCCTGCGCATGAAGAACCGCATCGAACTCGACATCAAGCGCGGCTGGGTCGCACACCATCCCACCGTGTCGTTCTGGATCGAGAAGGAGCAGGAATTCTGGGATGAGGTCGGGGTCGATTTCACCATCCGCGCCAGTGCCTAGAAGGTCATGCCGTGCGCATGACTTGATGTGCAGCAAGCAAGATTTTAAAAAACAGTATATATTGTTTATATTATTTATTAGATTGGAAAATCCATGACCAAAACCGTCCCAGCGAAAAAAGCCGACAGCGCGCCCGTATCGATGTTCCCTACCAGCGCCTCGATCAATGCGGCTGCGGCCAAGGCGGCACCGGCTGCTAAACCAGCTGCGAAAGCAGCCGTCAAGCCAGTGGCAAAAGCCGCCGTCAAGCCGGCGGCAGCCAAGCCAGCGGCGGTCAAGCCAGCCGTGGCCAAGGCGCCAGCCGCCAAACCGGCAGCGAAGGCCGCCGTTGCCAAGCCTGCGGCCAAAGCCGTCGTCAAAGCCGCCGTCAAACCGGCAGCCAAGCCAGCCGTGAAAGCTGTCGCCAAGCCTGCGGTGAAGACCGTCGCCAAGCCGGCCGCGAAAGCCGCCGCCAAACCGGTAGCCAAGGCGGCCGCCAAGCCTGCGCCAGCGAAAAAAGCGCCGGTCGCCAAAGTCGCCGCCGTCAAGGAAAAAGCCCGCAAGCCGAAACTGGTGCGCGACAGCTTCACCATGCCGGAAGCGGAATACGAAGTCCTGGGCCAGGTGAAGAAAGCCTGCCTGAAGGCCGGTTTCGAGATCAAGAAAAGCGAATTGCTGCGCATCGGCGTGGCGCTGATCAGCCAGATCGACCTGGCCACCCTGCAAAACGTGCTGGCCGGCTTGCCGCAGCTGAAAACGGGCCGTCCGAAGAAGGATTGATGGCGCGGGCAGGGGCCGCCCCCTGTCTGCCCGTTCTGGTTTACCATGGGGCCTGTGCTAGTTCCCCCATGGTTGCCATGTCAGAAGATACAGAGATCGAACGCGCCGGCTTTGTCGAGCGCGCCATTGTCCGCCACCAGGCGGGCATTTCTACCCCAGCCATCGACCACGTCGCCGAGGAAATTCCCGTCGCGCTGGTCTTCAATGGCATTTCCCACGTCGTCATGATGGCCACCCCGCGCGACCTGGAAGCGTTTGCCTACGGCTTCGCGCTGACGGAAGGCGTGGTCGCTTCCGCTGGCGCCATCTTCGACTGCGAAGTGTTCCTGCGTCCTGATTCCGCCGAAGTGGCTTTGAGCATCGCCCAGGAAGATTTCGTGCGCCTGAAGGATCGGCGCCGCCAACTCACGGGCCGCACGGGCTGCGGCGTGTGCGGCATCGACAGCATCGACATGCTCGATTTGCGGCCCGCAGCGCTGCCGCCGGCGCTGATCCACGTCGACCTGCCGGCCGCGCTGGCGCGCGCATCAAGCGGCTTGCGAGAACACCAGGCGCTGATGCGGGAAACGGGCGGCGTGCACGCAGCCGCGTGGTGCACGCCCGATGGCGATATCGCGCACGTATTCGAGGATGTCGGCCGCCACAATGGCCTGGATAAACTGATCGGCCATTTGGCACTGAGCGGGGCGGACATGCGGCGCGGCTTCGTCTTCCTGTCCAGCCGCGGCAGCTACGAGCTGGCGCGCAAGGCGGCGCGCATGCAGATACCGTTGCTGGCGACGATCTCCGCGCCCAGTTCGCTGGCCATTTCCATCGCCACGCAGGCGGGCATGAAGCTGGTGGGTTTCTGCCGCCAGGATGCGTACGTCGACTACACCCCCGGTATCAGTATTTAGGCAGCACTGCGCTGCAGCAGCACGGGGACGGACTTCGACGTGGGCGTGCCGGCGCCGTCGGCCGTGCTGGCCAGCGGCACCAGCGCGTTCGTCTCCGGGTAATACGCGCCCAGGCAGCCGCGCGGGATGTCGTAGGCCACGAGCCGGAAGCCGTCGGCGCGGCGCGCCACGCCATCGTCCCAGGCGCCGATCAAGTCCACCAGGTCGCCATCGGCAAAGCCCAGCATGGCGATATCTTCCGCGTTGGCGAAGACGACCTTGCGCGTGCCGTACACGCCGCGGTAGCGGTCATCCATGCCGTAGATGGTGGTGTTGTACTGGTCGTGCGAGCGCGTGCTCATCAACACCATCAGGCGCTCGCCATGCCGCGCGCGGGCGCGGTGCAGCGGCGTGTCGAGGTCCAGCGGAGCGACGAGGAAGCTGGCCTTGCCGCTGGCCGTCTTCCACACGCGTTCGCGCGACGCCACCGTCAGATGAAAGCCGCCCGGCTGCGCCACCCTGGCGTTGTAGTCGTAAAAGTCATCGAATACCTTCTCGATATCGTCGCGGATGCGCGCATAGTCTGCCGCATACGCGCGCCAGTCCACCAGGCTGCTCCCCACGGTCGCTTCGGCCATGCCGGCCACGATGGCCACTTCCGAGCGCAGCTGCGGCGAAGCGGGCGCATTGCGGCCGTACGAGATATGCACCATGCTCATCGAGTCTTCCACCGTCACGCCCTGCGCCACGCCGTGCTGCAGGTCGATCTCCGTGCGCCCCAGGGTGGGCAGCAGCAGCGCTTCCTTGCCGATGACCAGGTGGCTGCGATTGAGTTTGGTGGCCACCTGCACCGTCAGCGCGCACTGGCGCAGGGCGGCAAAAGTGAGTGGCGTGTCCGGCGTGGCCGCGGCAAAATTGCCGCCCAGCGCGATGAACACCTTTAGCTCGCCGCGCTGCATGGCTTCGATGCTGGCCACTACGTCGTGGCCATGCGCGCGCGGCGGCTCGAATCCATACACCTGGCCCAGGCGGTCGAGGAAGGCCTTGGTCGGCTTTTCCTCGATACCCACCGTGCGGTCGCCCTGCACGTTCGAGTGGCCGCGCACGGGGCACAGCCCGGCGCCCGGCTTGCCGATCTGGCCGCGCAGCATCATCAGGTTCGACAGCATGCGGATGGCCGCCACGCTGTGCTTGTGCTGCGTCAGTCCCATGCCCCAGGTGGCGATGATGCGCTGGCCCTTGACGAAGATGTCCGTCAATGCCTCGATCTGCGCGCGCGCCACGCCCGATTCTTTCAGCAGCAAGTCCCAGCTTTCGGCCCGCAGGTCGGCGCGGAAGGCGTCAAAGCCGCTGCAGTGTTCCGCGATGAAAGCGTGATCGACGACGGCGGGCCTGCCTGCCGCCAGCGCCGCATCGTCATGCTCGACGACGCGCTTGGCGACGGCCTTGATCAGGGCGAAGTCGCCGCCCAGGGTCGGCTGCACGAACAGGCCGGCCAGGCGCGTGCTGCCCAAGGTCGCCATTTCCAGCGCGCTTTGCGGATCCATGAAGCGCTGCAAGCCCCGTTCGCGCAGGGGATTGATGGAAACGATGCTGCCGCCGCGGCGCGCGCAGTCGCGCAGTTCGCCCAGCATGCGCGGGTGGTTGGTGGCGGGATTCTGGCCGAAGATGAGGATGGTGTCGGCCAGTTCGAAATCGGCCAGGGTCACCGTGCCCTTGCCGATGCCCACCGTGGCCGGCAAGCCGCGGCTGGTGGCCTCGTGGCACATGTTGGAGCAGTCGGGGAAGTTGTTGGTGCCGTACAGGCGCGCCATCAGCTGGTACAGGAAGGCCGCTTCGTTGCTGGCGCGCCCCGACGTGTAGAACGCGGCCTGGTCCGGATCGGGCAGGGCGCGCAGGTGGCGACCCACGAGGGCGTAGGCGTCATCCCAGGAAATCGGCACGTAGCGGTCGCTGGCAGCGTCGTACACCATCGGTTCGGTCAGGCGGCCATGCTGTTCGAGCGCGTAGTCCGACTGTTGCAGCAGCTGGGTGACGGTATGGCTGGCAAACAGTTCCGGGCCGGCGCGGCGGCTGGTCGCTTCGGCGGCGACGGCCTTGGCGCCGTTCTCGCAAAAGGCAAACGTGGAAGCGTGGTCGCGGTCGGGCCAGGCGCAGCCGGGGCAATCGAAACCGTCCGGCTGGTTTTGCGCCAGCAGCGCTTTCAGATTGCCGGGCGCGACCCGCTCCTGGCGCAGGCTGATGGCCACGTGTTTCAAGGCATCCCAGCCGGCTGCCGGCTTGGAGTAGGGCGTGATGTGTGGTGGGTCCTGGTCTTTCATCATGTCTTTCGGCTGGGCGAGTGTGGTAATTATGCACGATCCCCGAATGACATTGACTTGCGTCATGGAAATGACATTCGGCTGTCATTTTCCTGACATATTAGACAAGTACGCTGGAGTCGTCTTGATCACAGGGGGATGAAACCATGCAGAACATAATCGCATCAAACGAAGCCAAGGCCCGGCCGGTCCAACTGGTGCTGAGCCAGGCCACGACAGCGGCGGAAGTGCGCGAAGTCCAGCGTTTGCGCTACAAGGTGTTTATCGAAACCATGGGATTGAGTTCGCTGGCCAATGCCGATGGCCTCGACAGCGATGAATTCGACGCGCACTGCGACCACCTGATCGTGCGCGACGCCGATACCCTGAAAGTGGTGGGCACCTACCGCGTGCTGAGCGCGGCCAAGGCGGCCAAGATCGGCCGGCTGTATTCGGAAAACGAGTTCGACCTGAGCCGCCTGAAGAACCTGCGCGGACGCATGGTCGAAGCGGGCCGCGCCTGCATCCACCCGAAATACCGGGGCGGCAGCGTGATCATGCTGCTGTGGTCGGGTCTGGCCGAATACATGCGACGCGAGCGCTGCGACTACCTGGTCGGCTGCGCCAGCATCAGCCTGGCCGATGGCGGCCATAACGCCGTCGCCGTGTACCAGGCGCTGGCCGAAAAGCACATGGCCCCAAGCGAGTACCGCGTCACGCCGCACCTGCCTTTCCCCATCCACCAGGTGGAAGCGGCGCACAAACCGCAGGTGCCGCCGCTGATCAAGGGCTACCTGCGTTCGGGCGCCTGGATTTGCGGCGAACCGGCCTGGGACCCTGATTTCGAAAGCGCCGACATGTTCATGATGATGCCGCTGGCGAATCTGGACGAGCGCTATGCGCGCCATTATGGCGTGGTGCCTGGCTAAGGGCGGGAAGCGAGGACTGCAGCTGGCTGGCCAGCGCCTGCACGGCGCTGCGCAAGCCGGTGTCCGCGCTGTCGGGCGGCAGCAGTTCGAGCAGGAAGCGCAGCGGCGCCGTGATCGCTTCGGGTTCGCCGATGCTGCCGTGGCGCCGCACGGCGTCGTGATATAGCGCCATGAAGGCGGCGCGCGCGGGCGCGTCGAAAGGCTGGCCGTCCGGCACCTGCCACAGGGCCGCCAGCAGGGCGGCGCGCACGGGGGCGCCGGCATCGATGGCGCGGTGTTCGTCCGCGTGGCGCTGGCGCGCATAGGCGATGGCGTCGTGCAGCAAGTCGCCCAGCTGCGGATCGAGCGCGCGCCAGGCGCTGTCGTCGGCATGGGCTTTCAGCAGCAGGGCGCCCGCCAGCACCTGGAAAATGAGGTCGCAGTCGGCCACGCCGCTGCGCCGCCGTGCTTCTTCCAGCGCGGCCAGGCAGGCATCCGTCATGTCGCGCAGGGCCGGCGCGCCGGAGCTTCCTGCGCCGCAGGCCAGGCGCGCCTGCAAGGCCCAGTAGCGTCCCAGCAGCGCCAGGCGCTGCGCCGTGGGCGCCAGCGCCACCAGCAGGTCGATATGCTGTTTTCCGTCCTGCAGCAACTGCCGGCCCTGTGGCATATCAGGCACGGCAGGCACTTCGATGCCGGCGCCCGCATCGAGGCCGCACAGGGCGGCGCCCTGGCGTATCTCCAGTTCCGCCCAGTGCGCCAGCGCGCGCAAGCCCACCTTGCCGTCGGCCGCGCTGTGCGCCGCCCGGTAGTGTTCGATGGCGCGCAGGGTGTTTTCCAGGCCACCGAGGCCGGCCCGCGTGGCGGCCATGTTTTCGCGGATGTCGGCGCAACCGAAGAAGCGCGCGCGCACGGCTTCCTCGATGCTGCCCAGCTTTTCCTCGATGGCCGCGCGGCGCGCAGGATCGGCGCCCGCCAGGCGCGCGTGCAGGGTTTCCAGGTCGGCCAGCAGGTGGCCGTGGTAGTGGTAGTCAGGCGCTTGCCAGGGCCGGCTCTGGGTGTTCGGAAAGCGGTAGCGGTCGTCGCCATACGCCTGGTAGGCGCCCCAGGTGTTCGAGGCCGGGAACTGCAGGTACGCCGCTTCTCGCGCCAGGCGCACGGCGTCGCCGAAGTATTCGCCGCTCAGCATGGCGTGATAAAAGCTGTGCGCGAAGATGCTGGCCGCCTGGTCGTCGATGCGCCAGCCGGCAGCGATCACCGCCTGCGAGCCCATTTCAATGAAGGCCGTGGCCAGGCTGGCGGCCAGTTTCGACCATGGCGCGATGGCGTCGGGGCGCATGTCGCCCAGGTGGCAGCAATTGATGAAGACGAATTGCGGCACGCGCTTCAATTTACCTACCTGCGCCGCCGTCAGGCGGGTCTTCGGCCCCAGCACCAGCCCTGTATGGGCGATGCCGGGGCCGGCCACTTCGCCGTGGCCGGCCAGGTGAATGGCGAAATAGCGCTCATCGAACAGATGCACCAGCACGCGCTGCGCCTGCGGGCGCAGCAGCTCGCGCACCTGGTAGCCGTACGCGCCGAACATGCGCGCCACGTCCTGCGCCTCGGCCTGCGCGGCGGGCAGCTCGGGCAGGCCGGAATCGGTATCGCCGATCACCAGCACGCTGTTGCTGGGCGGGCTGACGGCGGACGGCTGCTCGCGCAGGCTGGCCAGCTGGCGCACCATGCCGATGCGCGTCGACAGCGGGCTTTCCTCGCTGCCCGCCTCGTCGCGCATCAGCTCCCACGGATAGATGGCGGCGCTCTGGTCGACGGCCAGGATCAGGCCGCGCATCTCGGGGATGGCCGCCTTCAGGCCATTGGGCAGCATCAGTTCGTACAGGGCGCGCGACAGGCCCGGCTGGTCGGTGGTGTTGTCGGTGGCGTCCATGATCAGGCCATCGACGGCTTGCCGCTGGTTCGGTTCCTCGTCGACGCTGTTGTGGGCGCGGTCCGTCAGCACGGTGAAGCGCAGGGCGCCGGAGAGATCCGCGGCGACGATCTGCACGCGGCGCCAGCCATTGTCGCCGCTCAGGCTGGGCAGGATGCGCCTGTAGCCGCCCGGGCTGTGGCGGATGCGCTGTTCGAAGGTGAAGCTGCCCTGGTAGCGCGCCTCGGCCATGATCTGCTCGATGGCCATGGCGGCGGCGATGGCGCGCGCCTCCGACTGTTCGTAGATGGCGATGTGGCCGATGCGGCAAGCCATGCCCGCGTCTTCCAGGCGCCGGTTGGCGCTGCGCGCGCCGTCGAGCAGGGCGCGGGCGCACAGGGCGATGCTCAAGCCGCCATAGCCGGAGCCGGACAGCAGGCTGGCCACGCGCAAGCCGTGTTCGCCCATCGGCGGCGCGGCTACATGGCCGGCTGCGCGCACCTGCAGGCAGACGCACGCGTATTCGAGCAGGCCGCCGGCAAAGGCGCGCGCCAGTTCGCCCGGCGTCAGCTCGCCCAGCGCGCCCAGGCCGATGACGATGGCGCCGCCGGGCCGGCGCGCCGCATCGGGCTGCAGCACCACCAGGGCGGAGTCGGGGCGCTGCGGAAAGCGCCCCAGCGCGTGGATTTCCTGCAGCTTGCCGGCCAGCAGGCGGTCCAGGAAGCTCATGCTGCCGCGCAGCGATTCGGACGCGTAGCAGCCGCTCATGACGGGTGCGTCGGCCGAGGCCATGCTGCCGTGGATGACGGATAGGCTCAGCTGTGGCGCGCGGCTCTCCGGTGCGCTGGCGGGGCCGGCGGCGCCGATGGCCGCGTCGAGCAATTCCTGCGGCTGCGGGTACAGCGGCGTAGCATCGGGCACATACGGATGGAAGCGGGGCGGGACGCCGCCAGGCGCGTGCGGCGGGTGCCGCGGCAGGGAGGTCCCCTGGCCGCTGTCGAGCAGTTGCGTGATGGCCGGGTAGTAGTCCTTTTGCAGCAGCAGGTCGCCATGCGCCACCGGCAGGTAGCAGGCCGCTACGCCGTCCGGCACCGCGCCTTGCCAGGCCGTGCGGCCATCGCCGTCCGGCGACCAGGCGGTCTCGATGCCGCCGTCGCGCAGGCGCAGCGCCACTGGCGTGTCGGCGCAGCCGGCCAGGTAGCTGCAATGGCGGGCGTCGAGCGGGGCCGCTTGCAGCAGGGCCACGGTGGCGCGCGCCGCGGCCAGCGCTGGCGCCTCGGGCGCCTGCCAGCCGCCGGGCAGGCCCGCTTGCCCATCGCCGGCGGCCAGCTGGGCCCAGGCGGCGGCGTCGAAATAATCGATGCCGCTCCCCGCCTGGGGCCACGGCAGCATTTCCAGCACGCCGGGAAAGGCGCGCACGAAGCCGAGAAACTGGCGCCGCGTGTGCTTCCAGCCTATCCAGCACGCCAGCATCTGCACCAGCCGGTCGCGTCCCAGCAGCACTTGCACCATCGCCTGCGTGCCACGGTTGGCCGTGCCCACCTGCAGCAGGCGGCTGCCGGGCAGGGCGCCGAAGCGCTGCCAGCGGTCTTTCAGGGCCAGGCGCGCCACCAGCCCGCCCATGCCGTGGGCCACGATGCGCAGCGGCTGGCCGCGCTGTTCGGCGTCGCCCATGGCCTCGTCGAGCACGGGCAGGAAGGCGCTGCCGGAATGCTGCAGCGAGAGGCGCCAGTCATAGGCAAAGGGCCGCACTTCCTGGCTTTGCGCGAGGAAGCGGGCAAACGGTTCATAGCAGGATTCGATCCAGCCGGCGCTGACGATGTGCGGCTGGCCCACGGCCAGGCGTTCGATGCGCCCTTCGACCAGGTTGACGGGGTCGAACCAGATGCGGTTGCTGCCCACTTGCAGGTGGCTGCCCAGCATGTCGGGCAGCAGCAGCACGATGGGCGCGTGCGCGCGCCGTTTCGGCACTTCGCCGCCGCGCCCCAGCGCGCCATGTTCCAGGCCGGCCAGCGGCTGGTAGCCGGTTTCGTCGCCCGTGAGCGCCTGCACGGTGGCCAGGCTGGACGGCGCGCGCTCGAAGTAGTTCAGGTGGTGCGTCTGCGGCCCGCGCAGCAGCAGTTGCCGCACCGGCGTGCTGCGCGTGGCGCCGCCGGCCATCGAGGCGCAATTGACCACCAGGTCGTTCTGCCCGCCGTACAGCTGTTCGCCCAGGCAGTCGCCCAGCCAGCCCAGCAAGCCATCGCCGCTGCAGGCGCCGGCCAGCACATACAGCGGGCTGGCCACGCGCACGTCGGGCGCGTTGAGCAGCGCCACCAGGGGCGAGTCGGGCATCATCGCTTCCAGGCCAGGCAGGATGCGCGCGTCGCAGCGCTGCTGCACCACGGCCAGCAGGAATGCCACGGCGCCATCGGGAGCGTCGTCCTGCAGCAGCAGGTTGAACATCACGCTGGCCCAGCGGTCCAGCCGGCCCGACATCAAGGTGGTGCCGCGCGCCGGGCAGGCCACGCGCACGAAGCGGGCGATGCGGATGGCGCGTTTCTTCAGTTCCACGCTCAGTTCGCGCAGGCGCGCCGCATCCTCGTCGTAGCCGCCGCGGCCGCCCAGCCGTGCCTGCGCCGTGAAGTGGTCGATATCGTGGCTGTTGAACGCTTCGCCACCCACCGTGTTTTCGCTCAGCCGCTCCAGGCCGTCGCCGGCCAGGTCGACGGCGCCGCGGCTGTCGATGCGCTGCGCCCGCGCCAGCAACTCGCCCACCAGGCCGCCGCGCGAATGGGCCAGCAGGTGCAGCACGGCGCCGTGCGGCAACTGGCGCACGAGGGCCAGCGCATTCTGGATGGGGCTGTCGCTGAGGCTGCGGTGCTCAAAGCCATAGATGCGGTTGCCGTACTGCGCCGCCAGTTGCGGCGCCAGGCCGTTGCGCCACAGGCCGCCAAAGCTGCGCTGGGTCGACGAGGCCGTGCCGTGCAACAGCAGCAGCACAGGTTCCGGTCCGGCGGGCAGGCTGGCGACGGCCGTCATGTTGCCGGCCTCGATGCCGCAGCGGTACAGACCCAGGCGCTGTTCCAGCTGGCGGTCCTGGAAGGCGCCCGCCGCCGCCAGCGCCGTCATGGCGGCGGCGCCGCAGCGGTACACGCGCACGGCCCGCAGCATCCAGGCGCCCAGGCCGTCGCGGCTGGCGCCGGGCGGCTGGCGCGCCGCCTGCGGACGCAAGGCCAGCCCCACTTCGATGCTGGCGGGCGCGCCGTCGCGCGCTGCCGTGGCCGGTCCCAGGTAGCGTGGCAGGTCCAGGCTGCCCGCCAGCAGCGAACTGCCGTCGCACAGCAGCAGTTGCACCACGTCGGACGGGCCGATATCGAGGGCGATGCGGCAGCTGCCGATGCCGCGCGCGCTGGATAGCACATGGGTCTGGCCATGCCAGCCGGGCGCGGCGGGGCAGTCGCCGGCATTGGCGAGGGGATCGCGCGTGAGCGTCAGGCGCAGCACGGGCGGCGCAAGAGGGGCGCTGGACATGCGGTTGGGATCGCTGGTTAAAAGCCGACCTTGATGCCTGCGCGGACTATGCGTGTTGTGTCAGATCAAGTGTGAGTGGAAATGCTGGCTGGCGGGGCAATGCAGGGTGAAGGCGGGGAGGGTGTGGAACTGGGGCGGGAGGGCAGAGAAACGGTCAGCATGGTTTGGGCTGGGTCTCTTCGCTATCGTGCTCGGATGTTGTGCGGTGAGCGAACTACGCGAATTTCATGGCAAAAGTTCATGGCGCCGGGAACCTGGGTGCCTGGCATGGCATTACAACAGTGGTTATATCAATGGACTGGCGTGGCGGACAGTTCCTTCAGTTCGCGGATGGTGATGTCCGATTTTTCATGCATGCGCAATAAAATCGTTGCACCGACCGACAGTTTGCCGTGACGAATCTTGCTGATGATGGGGGGCTGGACTTCCAGTACACGGCACAGTTCCGCATCATTTTTCAGGTTCATCTTCTCGATCAGGGTATCGAGCAGCTTGTTGGGCACAAAACTCGATGGTTCGAGCGCACGCGCCCGGTTCATCGCCTCAATCATTTCCAGCTTCTTTTGCCGAACGTTCATTTACTCCTCCTTCAGGTTATGCAAGGGACGAGACCACTTTGACGCGGTCCCGGCTATAGTTCGTCATCGCAGTACGGCTGTCTGGGTGACGTAGTACAACATTCGCGTTACAACATTGATAACCAGGCAAGTGTTTAAATAATACTACGATAACAAAACTTGTGACAGATGGTCAGTTAAATTAACTGATTGTTTGATCAGTTTGGTTGACGATTGTTGTATTTTGTAGTCCGCTTTTCGTCAGAATCATGGTCCGGTCCGCCATTTCGGCGGCGGCCAGCGAATGCGTGACCATGATCGCGCAACTGCCGTTGGCCTTGATTTCGGCGCGCAGCAATTGCAGGAT
Source organism: Janthinobacterium lividum (assembly GCF_034424625.1). NCBI lineage: Bacteria > Pseudomonadati > Pseudomonadota > Betaproteobacteria > Burkholderiales > Oxalobacteraceae > Janthinobacterium > Janthinobacterium lividum. The sequence goes on from NZ_CP139976.1 coordinate 2,639,621, forward strand.
GCTGTGCGCCGTGTCCGGGTCGAGGTTGCCGGTGGGCTCGTCGGCCAGCACCAGTGCCGGCTTGTGGACGAGTGCGCGGGCAATGGCCACGCGCTGCATTTCGCCGCCGGACAATTGCTGCGGAAAGTCGCCGCCGCGCCCGCCCAGGCCGACCGCCTCGAGCATGCTGGCGGCACGCTCCTGGGGCAGTCCGTTGAGCAGCAGCGGCAGGGCCACGTTTTGCAGCAGGGTCAGATGCGGCAAGACGTGGAAGGCCTGGAAAATAAAGCCCATGCGGGCGCGACGCAGCCGGGTGGCGGCGGCGTCATCGAGGCTGGACATGGCAATGCCGTCCACCAGGATAGGGTGCGCTTCGGCACCCGCGTCGGGCGTATCGAGGCCGGCGATCAGGTTCAGCAAGGTCGACTTGCCCACGCCCGAGTCACCCATGATGGCGATGAATTCCCCGGCCTTGAAGCGGCAGGAAATGTTGGCCAGCACGGGACGGGCATTGGCATAGGACTTCGACAGATGGCGCAATTCGAGCATGGTGTTAACGGCTATCGTAAAGGGAGGCACGCGGGGGAGAGGGGGGCCTGGGAACTGCAAAGGGGCGCGGATTGTTTGGCCGGCAATGTGTAGTATACGACAGGCTTATGCTTTTTGCTTGGTAATACCACTTTTGTGTGGTTCCTGCGGCAGACGGCGCGCATCGACCTTAAGTTACCTGCCGCACCGCTGGCTTGCGCGGATTCCGCTATGATGAGAAAAAGTCATCGGCAGAGGCGCCCGCAAACCGCTGCGGCAGGGGCGGTGCGCCCGGTGGCTGACCGTGCAAGCCCTTCGTGAACCTAACATTGACGACGCCAGCCCATGACCATGCCACTTGCGCAACAGCAGTCCGATTTCCGTCCCGCCAGCCACGCCAGCGCGGCCAGCGCCACTCCTGCCACGATAGCCGAGATCAGCAGCGGCCTGCTGGCGCGCGATGCCTGGACGTCGCCCAAGTACCTGTACGACGCGCTCGGCTCCAAACTGTTCGAAGCCATCTGCGCCTTGCCCGAGTACTATCCGACGCGCACGGAAGCGGCCATCTTCGCCCGCCATGGCGCCGAGATCGCCCACGCCGTGGGGCCGGGCAGCACCCTGATCGACCTGGGCGCGGGCAATTGCGCCAAGGCCGCCAGCCTGTTCCCCCTGCTGCACCCGGCCCAATACGTGGCCGTGGATATTTCCTACGATTTCCTCAGCGAATCGCTGAGCCGGCTGCAGCAGCGCTTTCCGCACATCGAGATGACGGGCCTGGGCCTGGATTTTTCCAGCCGCCTGGACTTGCCCGACAGCGTGCGCGAGGCACGGCGATTGTTCTTCTATCCCGGCTCGTCGATCGGTAATTTTGCGCCCGAGCAAGCAACCGCCTTTTTTCGCCGCCTGCGCGCGAATGCGGACGGCGATGGCGGCCTGCTGATCGGCGTCGATCTGATCAAGGACGATGCCATCCTCGACGCCGCCTATGACGATGCGCTGGGCGTCACGGCCGCCTTCAACCTGAACATGCTGCGCCACGTGAACGGGCTGATCGGCGCCGATTTCGACGTGCGCGCGTGGCAGCACCACGGCTTTTTCAATGCCGACGAGCGCCGCGTCGAAATGCACCTGGAAGCGCGCAGCGAGCAGTTTGTCCATTGGAAAGGCGGCCAGCGGCGCTTCGCGAAAGGCGAGCGCATCCATACTGAAGACAGCTATAAATACACGCGCGCCACCTTCGTCGGCTTGCTGGAGCAGGCAGGGTTTTCCACAGTGCAAGTCTGGACGGACCCGCAGCAGTGGTTTGCCGTCATTTATGCGCGTGTCATCAGGGACTAAGGAAAAGATGCTGATCGATCATTACCACTCAGTGCGCCAGCACTCGCTGCGGCTGGCCGAACCCCTGTCCGACGAGGATTGCGGCGCCCAGTCGATGCCGGACGCCAGTCCCGTGAAATGGCATCTCGCGCATACCACCTGGTTTTTCGAAACGTTTATTCTGGAAAGCATGGAAGCGGCGTTCGCGCCATTCCACCCGGCCTTCCGCGTGCTGTTCAATTCCTATTACAACGGCGTGGGCGAGAAGCACCCGCGCGCCCAGCGTGGCTTGCTGACGCGCCCCGGCATGGACGTCGTGCGTGCCTACCGGATGGATGTCGATGCGCGCATCGGCCGCCTGCTGGCGGGCGAACTGGCGCGCGAGGAGCGCGAACGGCTGACCATGCTGCTGGCGCTGGGGCTCGAACACGAGCAGCAGCACCAGGAATTGCTGTTGACGGACGTCAAGCACCTGCTGGCGCAGAGCGCCCTGTTTCCTGCCTACCTGGATCGCATGGATAGCGCGGCGCCATCAGTGCAGCAAGCCGCGCAGCCCACTGCCTGGCTCGCCTTCGACGGCGGCCTGGCGCAGATCGGCCATGCGGGCGACGGTTTTTGCTTCGACAATGAGTTGCCGCGTCATCCGCAATATGTGGCGCCGTTCGAACTGGCCAGCGCCCTGGTGACGAATGGCGACTACCTGGCCTTCATCGAGGCGGGCGGCTACCGTACGGCGCATTGGTGGCTGGCCGAAGGCTGGGACTGGGTGCGCAGCGGGCAGCTGGAATGCCCGTTGTACTGGCAGCGCGACGAGGCGGGGCAATGGCAGGAATTCACTCTATATGGTTTGCATCGGCTCGACCTGCAGGCGCCGGCCACGCATCTGTCCCTGTTCGAGGCGGACGCCTATGCGCACTGGGCCGGCGCGCGCCTGCCGACGGAAGCGGAATGGGAAGTGGCGGCGCAAGGCGTCGCGCTGCAAGTTGGCCAGCTGCATCCGGCCGCCGGCGCACCGGGAACAGGACTGCGGCAAATGTTCGGCCACTGCTGGCAGTGGACCAGCAGCAGCTACGCGCCGTATCCCGGCTACCGCACGGCGCCCGGGGCGCTCGGCGAATACAACGGCAAGTTCATGCTGAACCAGTATGTGCTGCGCGGTTCATCGTGCGCCACGCCGGCCGGCCATGCGCGCGCCAGCTACCGCAATTTCTTCCCGGCCGGCGCGCGCTGGCAATTTTCCGGCATCCGCCTGGCGCGCCAGGTGGAATAACTTAGTGCAGTCGCGGGACGGCGGGTGCGTCAGGGCGGGGCGGCGCCTTGGCGGCAGTGTTCTGTTCCAGCTTGAACTGGCTGACGAGGGTTTCCAGTTCGCCCGCCTGTTCATGCATGGCCGCCGCCGCCGCGGCCGCTTCCTCGACGAGGGCCGCGTTTTGCTGCGTCGTCTGGTCCATCTGCATGATGGCCGCATTGATTTGCTCGATGCCTTCGCTCTGCTCGTGGTTGGCGACGCTGATTTCACCGACGATGGCGCTGACCCGGCCCACGCTGGCCACTACTTCATCCATCGTGGCGCCCGCCTGGCTGACCAGTTGCGCGCCCTGGCCGACCCGGCTGACGGAGTCGGCGATCAGTTCCTTGATTTCTTTCGCCGCCGCCGCCGAGCGTTGCGCCAGGTTACGCACTTCGGACGCCACCACGGCAAAGCCGCGTCCCTGTTCACCTGCGCGCGCCGCTTCCACCGCCGCGTTCAGTGCCAGGATATTCGTCTGGAAGGCGATGCCGTCGATCACGGCGATGATGTCGACGATCTTGCGCGACGATGCATTGATGGCATCCATGGTGCCGATCACTTCCGCCATGGCCGAGCCGCCGCGCTGGGCGATGGCCGATGCCGAGCGCGCCAGGCTGTCGGCCTGGCGCGCATTGTCGCTGTTGCTGCGCACGGTGCCCGTCAGTTCGATCATCGACGAGGCCGTCTCTTCCAGCGCGCTGGCTTGCGCTTCCGTGCGGGCCGACAGGTCGGCATTGCCGCTGGCGATCTGGCTCGACGCCACGGCTATCGTGCCCGTGCCGCCGCGTACCTGCCCCACGAGGGTGGCCAGGTTGGCGTTCATGTCGCGCAGCGCCTGCAGCAGCTGGCCCGCTTCATCCTTGCCTTCGGCCACGATTTTGCTGCTCAGGTCGCCTGCGGCCACGGCTTGCGCCACGCGCAAGGCATAGGCGATGGGCGTAGTGATCGAGCGCGTGACCCGCCAGGCAAAGAGCACGCCCAGCAGCAGCGCGGCCGTGCCCAGGCTGGCCATCAGCACATTCGCTGCGGAAATATTCTGCTGGATTTGCTGGCCGCCATGCACGACCACGCCGCGCTGGATTTCATTCAGGCGGTTCACCGTCTTTTGCAACTGATTCAGGGCGGGCAGGGTATCGTCGCGCACGTGCTTGGCCGCTTCCGCGCGCTGTCCCGCCACCAGCAGCTTGTCGGCCTGGCTGAACGAGACAACATAGGCCTTGCGCTGCTGCTTCAGGGTAGCCAGCAGTTCCTTGCCTTCAGGCAGCACGATCAGGCGGTCGAGCACGACCAGCGCATCGGTGATGGTGGCCTTGTTGGCGTCGATTTCGCCGTGGATGGCGTTGGCGCGGGCCGGATCTTCATGGATGAACAGTTCCAGCACCAGTGCCGCGTTCGAACGCGTGGTGCTGCGGATGGTGGCGATGGCGTCGGCCTTGGCCCAGTCTTTCTCGATGATGGCTTCGCTGAGCGCGCCGATCTTGTCGAGCCGGAAAAGGCCCGTGCCTACCAGCACTGCCATCAGTAACAGCACCACGCCAAAACCGGCGCCCAGGCGCACGCCTATCTTCATATCCGTCAATTTCATACTGATTCCCTCGGTAGCTAATGATCTGTCTCCGGTGGTCTTGTTATGCAACGATTATACGGTCGGTGATACCTGATTTGCACTACTAATTGCCCAATAGAAATGAAAAAGCGGCACGGCGATCAAGCCGTACCGCTTTTTCTCCCTATGAGGGATGCCCTGGCCGTGCTCAGGCGGCGTTGGCAGCCACGTCGGCCTCTGTTGTTTTTTCAGCGTCCGTCTGCTTGATGCGGCGGTTCACGGCCGACAAGACAGCCTTGAACGAGGCGGTGACGATATTGCTGTCGATGGCGGCGCCGAACAGGGTCGGGCCATTGTCGAGGCGCAACTCCACGTAGCAAGCCGCTTGCGCGTTGGCGCCGGAGCCGATCGAGTGCTCATGGTAGTCCATCAGCTTGATGTCGAGACCGAGGGCGTTGACGAAGGCATCGATGGGGCCGTTGCCGCCGCCTTGCAGGGCCAATGGCGTCTGACGGTGCGACAGGCTGATGTCGATCTGCACGGATTCGTCGCTGCTCGTGTCTTCCACCATGCGGTGCGAAGCGTAGGCGTACGGCGCCGTCTGCTCCAGGTATTCCTTCTGGAAGATTTCATGGATATCCTGCGCGGCGATTTCGCGGCCCGTGGCGTCGGCCACGGCTTGCACGGCGCGCGAGAATTCGATCTGCAGGCGGCGCGGCAAGACCAGGCCGTATTCCTGTTCCAGCAAGTACGCCATGCCGCCCTTGCCGGACTGGCTGTTGACGCGGATCACGGCGTCATAGCTGCGGCCCAGATCGGCCGGGTCGATCGGCAAGTACGGCACTTCCCAGATGCTGTCCGGTTGTTGCTTGGCGAAACCTTTCTTGATCGCATCCTGGTGCGAGCCGGAGAATGCCGTAAATACCAGGTCGCCCGCATACGGGTGGCGCGGGTGGACGGGCAGCTGGTTGCACTCTTCCACGCACTTGCGCACGGTATCGATGTCGGAGAAATCGAGGCCCGGATGCACGCCCTGCGTGTACAGGTTCATCGCCAAAGTCACCAGGTCGACGTTGCCCGTGCGCTCGCCATTGCCGAACAAGCAGCCTTCCACGCGGTCGGCGCCCGCCATCACGGCCAGCTCGGCCGACGCGACGGCCGTGCCGCGGTCGTTATGCGGATGCACGCTGATGATGATGGAATCGCGGCGCGCCAGTTTGCGCGACATCCATTCGATCTGGTCCGCGTACACGTTGGGCGTGCTGCATTCCACGGTCGATGGCAAATTGATGATCATCTTGTTGGCCGGCGTCGGCTTCCAGATGGCGCTGACGGCGTCGCAGATATGCTTGGAGAAATCGAGTTCCGTGGTGGAAAACGATTCCGGCGTGTATTCGAAACCCCATTCCGTTTCCGGATGCTGCGCCACCAGCTGTTTTACCAGGGTGGTGCCGGTGGTGGCGATATTCGTGATTTCCTCGCGCGACATGCCGAACACGACTTTGCGGAACACGGGCGCCACGGAGTTGTACAGGTGGACGATGGCGCGCTTGGCGCCGACGACGGATTCCACCGTACGGCGGATCAGCTCTTCGCGCGACTGGGTCAGCACGATGATGGTGACGTCGTCCGGGATGCGGCCTTCATCGACGAGCTTGCGTACGAAATCGAAATCCGTTTGCGATGCCGATGGGAAGCCCACTTCGATTTCCTTGAGGCCGATGGCGATCAGCATGTCGAAGAACCGCAGCTTCTTTTCCGCGCTCATCGGCTCGATCAGCGACTGGTTGCCGTCGCGCAAGTCGGTGCTCATCCAGATAGGCGGTTTGCTGATGATCTGGTTCGGCCATTGACGGTCGGTCAATTTGACGGGAGGAAAGGCGCGGTATTTGGAAGCTGGGTTTTGCAACATCATGATCGGGTACTCCTGAAGATAGGGGGAAATCAATGGTTGTGGCGCAAGCTTGCCGGGCGGCCACGCAACACTAGGCCAGGCAAGCGATCGGTAGCGATAGCGGTGCAGCGACGATGCCAGCGGGGGCGGTCGCAGGGGGAACTACGTGTACGAATGGGGATGGTGCAAACATCATCAAACCTTCCAGGGTTTTTGAAACACGCCGGCGTGTGGCCAGGCGAAGCAATGCGGCAAACTTATGCGCGTGCTAGGTGTAGTCGCGATAGCGACAGCAGGGAAGGGGATGGATGTTTGAAGGAGGACATGCACTTAATGTAAGGGAGGTTGGGGCGGGCTGTCAAGCGTTTCCTGGCGTCACGTTGTGTCAAGCGTAATGCACTTGCGCGGCCAGGTCCGGCATTTCCTGCGCCATGCGCGCCAGGATGCGCTGCAGGATGGCCGCATCGTGCGGCAGCCGTGCGGCGAAGGCTGGCCAGCCGCGCAGCTCCAGTTGTTGCGGCATGTCCACCAGGCCAGTGACGGCGTCCCAGAACGCATCCCAGTTCATGCCGTAGAAGGAAGGAAAACCCAGCGCGGCGGCCAGCGCCGCATGCAGCTGGCGCGGCGAGTTGATATCGCTCAAGTCGATCGTGACAAGGGCTTGCCTGCTCACAGTATTCCCTTGAGCAAGTTCTGCAGGTTTTCCCGCATGCCGCCGACCACCGTTTCGTGGCGTTCCAGGATGGCGGGGGCGTCCTTGAATGGCTCAGGGTCGAGATACAGGCGCGGCAAGTCGGCCACGGCTACGCCGCGTGGGCCGCCGCGCAGGATGTCATCCGCATGCTGCTGGATCGAGTTGACGGCCGCCTGGACGCGCGGCGTCGCGGAGGCGGCCAGGCAGGCGGCCAGCGCGGCGTCGAGGTCGGCGCGCGCGGGGGCTTGCGGCAGCACGGGGGCGGCGATCTGTTCCAGCGGCGACATGTTGACGGCCGGCTTGCGGTACGCGAGCAGGGTATCGAGCGCCATCAGCCGGTGTGGGCCGCCTTGCCCGAGCCAGCCGGCGATGCGGGGCCAGGGCGTGCCCAGCAGCGCTGCCGCCACGCCCCATTGTCCCGCCACGGGCGAGCCGACATTGGCGTCGATCCAGGCGAGGGCGGCTGGATTGCCTGTGTAGGCCAGCAAGATGGCGTTCGACGAGCGCAGCGCGGGCGCCTGCGTGGCGAGGATGGCGGTCAGCCAGGCGAGGGCGCCGTCGGGCTGCTGCTGCGATAGCTGTTGCGCAAATGGGTCGCTCAGGGCGCGGCTGTCGGCAAATTGGTGTTCTGACATATTGATTGGAGGAAAGTAAAAACCAGGCGCCAGTCTAGCAGTGGTCCGCTGGATGGGGCGGCGCGCACGAACATTGTCAGCATAAACATTTAAGACGGCCTTCAGTGCAGGCAGCCCCGCTTGCGCTACAATCGGCTCTCCTTTATTGCCACTGCCGCGCGCGGTTCCCCCTCTCCACCATGTTCCCTAAACGCCTGACCTTGCTTGCCCTAGCCGCCTTTGCGCTGGCCGGCTGCGATACCACCGCCCCGAAACCCGTTCAAGTATTGACGCCACCCGAGCCCATTGTCGTCACGCCGCGCAAGATCAAGATCGGCCTGGCGCTGGGCGGCGGCGCGGCGCGCGGTTTCGCGCATATTGGCGTGATCAAGGCGCTCGAATCGCAGGGCATCGTCGCCGATATCGTCACCGGCACCAGCGCCGGCAGCGTGGTGGGCGCCATGTATGCGGCGGGTAACTCCGGCTTTGCCTTGCAAAAGATGGCGTTCGACATGGACGAGGCGGCCATTTCCGACTGGGCCTTGCCCCTGTTCGGCAAGTCCTCCGGCGTGCTGAAAGGCGAAGCGCTGCAAAGCTATGTCAACAAGGCCGTGGGCGGCGTGCCGCTGGAAAAGCTGAAGATTCCCTTCGGCGTGGTGGCGACCGATTTGAAAAATGGCCAGCCGATCCTGTTCCAGCGCGGTAACACCGGCATGGCCGTGCGCGCCTCGTCGGCCGTGCCCGGCGTGTTCCAGCCGGTGACGATTGCCGGCCACACCTATGTTGATGGCGGCCTCGTCGCTCCCGTACCCGTGCGCTTCGCGCGCGACATGGGCGCCGATTTCATCATCGCCGTGAATATCTCGTCGCAAACGGATACCCAGAAGGCCATCAGCTCGATGGAAGTGCTGATGCAGACCTTCGCCATCATGGGCCAGCGCATCAACCAGTTCGAGCTCAAGGATGCGGACGTGGTGATCCAGCCCAGCCTGGGCACCATGAAGGGCAACGATTTCAACAGCCGCAATCAGGCGATCCTGGCGGGCGAGCAGGCGACCTTTGCCGTCATGGCGCAGCTCAAGCAAAAGCTGAAAGCCAAGCGCGAGCAGTAGGGGGTAGCGCCGTCGCGCATTTCGTATACAATTTTGATTCAACATAACAAGGATGCACCATGCAATCGAAACCGATTTTGACCCTGGACGACGTAAAGAAAATCGCTGCCGCCGCCGAAGCGGAAGCGGTCAAGAATAACTGGGCGGTCACGATCGCCATCGTCGACGACGGCGGCCACCTGCTGTGGCTGCAGCGCATGGATGGCGTGGCGCCGATCTCGTCGCACATCGCCCCATCGAAAGCCAAGACGGCCGCACTGGGCCGCCGCGAATCGCGCATCTATGAAGAGATGATCAATGGCGGCCGCGTGTCGTTCCTGAGCGCACCGGAAATCGACGGCTTGCTCGAAGGCGGCGTGCCCATCGTGTTCGACGGTCACTACGTGGGCGCCGTCGGCGTCTCGGGCGTCAAGTCTGCGGAAGATGCGCAAATCGCCAAAGCAGGCATTGCTGCGCTCACCGCCTAAGTAGTAGCCGCAATTGCAGAACCAGCCGCCCCGCGCAAGCCGGGCGGCTTTTTTCATGGGGCGCAGTTTTTATGTTGCCATGCAAAAAAATGCCGCCGATTCTGAATTTTCTTCCTTGTGGAAAAGCTTCCTTTTGGTTATAATTCAAAGGTTTAGCCAATCACACATATACCGTAGCGACTACCCATCCCCTCATTCAAAATGACCGTTGAAACACCCTGAGTGCATCTGGCTCGGGTAACTAGGCGGTCGGTCTGACGTGGCGCAGCTACGGTAACTTTATCAGGAGTTGCCCTTGCCGCCATTTTTTTCTGGCCCTGCCGTTCCAGCCATATTAGCGCTTGCTGATGGAACGATCTTTAAAGGTTTTTCGATCGGTGCCGCCGGTCATACCACGGGCGAGGTTGTTTTCAATACCTCCATGACCGGGTATCAGGAAATCCTTACCGACCCAAGCTATTGCCGCCAGATGGTCACCCTGACCTATCCGCATATCGGCAATACGGGTGTCAATCCGGAAGATGTCGAATCTTCCAAGGTACACGCCGCTGGCCTCATCATCCGCGATCTGCCTTTGCTGGCATCCAATTTCCGTTCCACCCTTTCCCTGTCCGACTACCTCAAAGCTGAAAATATCGTCGCCATCGCAGGCATCGATACACGCAAGCTCACGCGCATCCTGCGTGAAAAAGGTGCGCAGGGCGGCGCCATCCTCGTCGGCACGCAAGGCAATGAGCCATCCGCCGCGCAAGCGCTGGAACTGGCCCGCTCCTTCCCCGGCCTGGCCGGCATGGACCTGGCCAAGGTGGTGTCGAGCAAGGACGCCTATGAATACCGCGAAACGGAATGGACGCTGGGCGAAGGCTATGGCCAGCTGGCCGACGCGGACGCGAAATACCACGTGGTCGCCTTCGACTACGGCGTCAAGCGCAACATCCTGCGCATGCTGACGGCACGCGGCTGCAAAGTCACCGTGCTGCCCGCGCAAGCGACGGCCGCCGACGCCCTGGCGCTGAATCCGGACGGCATCTTCCTGTCGAACGGTCCCGGCGATCCGGAACCATGCGACTACGCGATTGCCGCGACGAAAGAGCTGATCGAGAAGGGTATCCCGACCTTCGGCATCTGCCTCGGTCACCAGATCATGGCGATCGCTTCCGGCGCGAAGACGCTGAAGATGAAGTTCGGCCACCACGGCGCCAACCACCCGGTGCAAGACCTGGAAACGAAACAGGTCTTGATTACCTCGCAAAACCACGGTTTCGCAGTCGACGCGACAACCTTGCCCGCGAATTGCCGCGTGACCCATGAATCGCTGTTCGACGGTTCCCTGCAGGGCTTTGCCCGCACGGACAAGCCGGCCTTCTGCTTCCAGGGCCACCCTGAAGCGTCGCCGGGCCCGATGGATGTTGCTTACCTGTTTGACCGCTTCATCAACCTGATGGCTGCGGAGGAGAAAAAGAAAAATGCCTAAACGTTTAGATATCAAAAGTATTCTGATTATTGGCGCTGGCCCGATCGTGATCGGCCAGGCCTGCGAATTCGATTATTCCGGCGCGCAAGCGTGCAAGGCCCTGCGCGAAGAGGGCTACAAAGTCATCCTGGTCAACAGCAATCCTGCGACCATCATGACGGATCCGGAAATGGCCGACGTGACCTATATCGAACCGATCACCTGGTCGGTCGTTGAACGCATCATCGCCAAGGAGCGTCCTGACGCGATCCTGCCGACGATGGGCGGCCAGACGGCGCTGAACTGCGCGCTGGACCTGTTCAACAATGGCGTGCTGGCAAAATACAACGTCGAACTGATCGGCGCATCGCCGGAAGCCATCGACAAGGCGGAAGACCGTTCCAAGTTCAAGGACGCAATGACCAAGATCGGCCTCGGTTCGGCCCGTTCCGGCGTGGCGCACTCGATGGAAGAATCGTGGGCCGTGCAGCGCACGCTGGGCTTCCCGACCATCATCCGTCCATCGTTCACCATGGGCGGTTCCGGCGGCGGCATCGCCTACAACGAAGAAGAATTCGAAACCATCTGCAAGCGCGGCCTGGAAGCATCGCCGACGAAAGAGCTGCTGATCGAAGAATCGTTGCTGGGCTGGAAAGAGTACGAGATGGAAGTGGTGCGCGACAAGGCGGACAACTGCATCATCATCTGCTCGATCGAAAACCTGGACCCCATGGGCGTGCACACGGGCGACTCCATCACGGTGGCGCCTGCGCAAACGCTGACGGACAAGGAATACCAGATCATGCGCAATGCCTCCCTGGCAGTGCTGCGCGAGATCGGCGTCGACACCGGCGGCTCGAACGTGCAATTCTCGATCAACCCCGTCGATGGCCGCATGATCGTCATCGAGATGAACCCGCGCGTATCGCGTTCGTCGGCCCTGGCATCGAAAGCGACGGGTTTCCCGATCGCCAAGATCGCCGCCAAGCTGGCCGTCGGTTTCACCCTGGACGAGCTGCGCAATGAAATCACGGGCGGCGCCACGCCGGCCTCGTTCGAACCGTCGATCGATTATGTCGTCACGAAGATCCCCCGTTTCACGTTCGAGAAATTCCCGACCGCCGACCACCACCTGACGACGCAGATGAAATCCGTCGGCGAAGTGATGGCGATTGGCCGTACCTTCCAGGAATCGTTCCAGAAAGCCTTGCGCGGCCTGGAAGTGGGCGTGGATGGCATGAACGAAAAGACCAAGGACCGCGAAAAGATCGAAGAAGAACTGGGCGAGCCTGGTCCTGAGCGCATCTGGTACGTGGGCGACGCGTTTGCCCAGGGTTTCACCCTGGAAGAAGTGCACCAACTCACCAAGATCGACCCGTGGTTCCTGATCCAGATCAAGGAAATCGTCGACCTGGAACTGTGGCTGGACACGCAGAAGCTGGAAAACCTGGACAAGAACACCCTGTACAAGTTGAAACAGAAGGGCTTCTCGGACCGCCGCCTGGGCTTCCTGCTGCAGACGACCGACACGGCCGTGCGCCAGCAGCGCCATGCGCTCAACATCCGTCCCGTCTACAAGCGCGTCGATACCTGCGCAGCGGAATTTTCGACCGACACGGCGTACATGTATTCCACGTACGACGAAGAGTGCGAATCGAACCCGACCGACAAGAAAAAGATCATGGTGCTGGGCGGTGGCCCGAACCGTATCGGCCAGGGTATCGAGTTTGACTATTGCTGCGTCCACGCTGCCCTCGCCATGCGCGAAGACGGCTACGAAACCATCATGGTCAATTGCAACCCAGAAACGGTTTCGACCGACTACGATACCTCGGACCGCCTGTACTTCGAATCCTTGACCTTGGAAGACGTGCTGGAAATCGTCGCCATCGAAAAACCGGTGGGCGTGATCGTGCAGTACGGCGGCCAGACGCCATTGAAACTGGCGCTGGACCTGGAAGCGAATGGCGTACCGATCATCGGCACCTCGCCCGACATGATCGATGCGGCCGAAGACCGCGAGCGTTTCCAGCAAATGCTGCACAAGCTGGAACTGCGCCAGCCGCCTAACCGCACCGCGCGCACGGAAGCCGACGCCCTGGCGCTGGCGCAGGAAATCGGCTACCCGCTGGTCGTGCGTCCTTCGTACGTGCTGGGTGGCCGCGCCATGGAAATCGTCCACGAGCAACGCGACCTCGAGCGCTACATGCGCGAAGCCGTGAAGGTTTCGCACGATTCGCCGGTGCTGCTGGACCGCTTCCTGAACGACGCCATCGAGTGCGACGTCGATTGCATCTCCGACGGCGAAACGACGTTTATCGGCGGCGTGATGGAACACATCGAACAGGCTGGCGTCCACTCGGGCGACTCGGCTTGCTCCTTGCCACCATACTCGCTGGCACCGGAAACCATTGAAGAACTGAAACGCCAGACGGCGCTGATGGCCAAGGGCTTGAACGTGGTTGGCCTGATGAACGTGCAGTTCGCGATCCAGAAGCAAGAGATCGATGGCGAAATGAAAGACGTCGTCTTCGTGCTGGAAGTCAATCCACGCGCTTCGCGCACCGTGCCTTTCGTCTCGAAAGCCACGGGTTTGCAACTGGCGAAGATTGCCGCGCGCTGCATGGTGGGCCAGTCGCTGGCATCGCAAGGCATCACGCAGGAAGTCGTGCCGCCGTACTTCAGCGTCAAGGAAGCCGTGTTCCCGTTCGTCAAGTTCCCTGGCGTGGACACCATCCTGGGCCCTGAAATGAAATCGACGGGCGAAGTCATGGGTGTGGGCCTGACGTTCGGCGAAGCGTTTGTGAAATCGCAACTGGGCGCCGGCGTGAACCTGCCAAAATCGGGCAAGGTCTTCATCAGCGTGAAAGCGTCGGACAAGCCGCGTGCCGTGCAAGTGGCGCGTGACCTGGTCGAGTCCGGCTTCACCGTGGTCGCCACCAAGGGTACCGCCGCCGTGATCGCTGCTGCCGGCATCGCCGTCACGCCAGTGAACAAGGTGATCGAAGGCCGTCCGCACGTGGTCGACATGATCAAGAACCATGAAATCGTGCTGGTGATCAACACCGTGGAAGAAAAGCGCAGCGCCATCGTCGATTCGCGGGCCATCCGCACCTCGGCCCTGGCATCGCGCGTGACGACCTACACCACCATCGCGGGCGCGGAAGCGGCCGTCGAAGGCATCCGCCACCTGGATGAGCTGCGTGTGTACGATTTGCAAGGTCTGCACAAGACCTTGAACTAAGTGCGTTTGCAGTGGCCGCCGTTAGGCGGTACACTGCATGCTTATCAACCACAGAGTTCCGTGCAGAGCAGCGCGCGGCCTCTGTGGTTTTCACTTGGTAAGTCCGTTAACCGTGGCAAAACACGGACAACGGCACCGATAACTAGCAGATAGTAGAGATAACATGACCTCAGTCCCATTGACCAAATACGGCGCAGAACTCTTGAAGGAAGAGCTGCATCATTTGAAGACCAAGGAACGCCGCATCGTCATCGATGCGATCGCCGAAGCGCGTTCGCACGGAGATTTGTCGGAAAACGCCGAGTACGATGCCGCCAAGGAACGCCAGGCCTTCGTCGAAGGCCGCATCGCCGAACTCGAAGGCAAGCTGGGTGCAGCGCAAATCATCGACCCGACCGCGCTTGACGCGGAAGGCCGCGTGGTGTTTGCCTCGACCGTGAACCTGGAAGACCTGGAATCGGGCCAGAAAGTCACGTACCAGATCGTCGGCCTCGATGAAGCCGACCTGAAAATGAACAAGGTTTCCGTGACGTCCCCGATCGCCCGCGCGCTGATCGGCAAGTACGCCGGCGACGTGGTGGAAGTGCAGGCGCCGTCCGGCCCGCGCGAATACGAAATCCTGGAAGTACTGTACATCTGATGCTGGGCCGCGTGCGCATCCTCGTTGCCACCCTGTGGGCCGGCAGCCTGTGGACCATCGGCTTCATCGTGGCGCCGACCCTGTTTGGCACCCTGAGCGATCGTGTACTGGCAGGCAATATTGCCGGCAGCATGTTCCGCGCCGAGGCCTGGCTGTCGATCGCCTGTGCGCTGGTACTGCTGGCCTTGCTGCAATGGGCTCCCGGCGCGCTGGAACTCAAGCGCCGGCGCCTCTTGGCAGCGCTGGTGCTGTCGATGCTGGTGTGCGCGCTGCTCAGCCATTTCGGCATCTCGCCCCTGATGGCCGAACTCAAGGCGCAAGCGCAGGGTTCCTCCGGCATCATGGACGAGGCCATGCGCAGCCGCTTCGGCATGCTGCATGGCGTGTCGACCGTGATCTTTGCCGTGCAGAGCTTGCTGGCGGGCGTGCTGATCTGGAAGCAGCAGTAATCGCCTCGGGTGTTGTCGGATTATGCGCTACGCGCTAATCCGACCTACATGACATACGTAGGTCGGATTAGCGAGGCCGCAGGCCACGCGTAATCCGACAATCGCCGGCGTGTGAATATCGTAATAGCAATAAAAAAGCGGAGCAGGGAATATCCCGTGCTCCGCTTCTTGTTTCAAGCCCGGCCGCCTTGCGGTTGCCGGGTGAACAGGCTTACTTGCTGCCCAGTGCGCTTTTCTTGGCGCTTTTCTGACGTGGCTTGGCACGCTTGATGGAACCGCCTTCGGTAACGCGCTCATTGCCCTTGATCATGACTTTCGTCACGCTCGGGCGCTTGGTGCCGCTGGCGCTGGCCTTGACGATGGTCACTTCGCGCATGCCTTTGCCGGCGCTGACCTTCTCCTTAACCACTTCTTTTTTCGGACGGTAGATTACCAGCAGTTTGCCAATATGTTGTACCGGGGCGGCGCCGAGATTGCCGCAAATCGTATCGTACATTCCGACGCGCGCTTCGCGGTCGTCGCCGAACACGCGGACTTTAATCAGACCGTGCGAATCCAGGCCAAGGTCGATCTCTTTGAGGACAGCAGGTGTCAAGCCCGCTTCGCCAATAATGACGATAGGCTTCAGCGCGTGTGCTTCGGCGCGCAGTGCGCTGCGCTCTACGGGTGTAAGTTTTAGCATAATAATATTTAGTAATTCCCTTAAAAGCAGTATTCTACGCGAATGGCAAAGAAGAAATTAAACAAAAACTGGTTGCACGACCACATAAATGATCCTTATGTGAAGTTGGCGCAAAAAGAGGGCTACCGCGCCCGGGCAGCATACAAGCTCAAAGAAATCGATGAAGACGAGAAACTGATCAAACCTGGCCAGGTGATTGTCGACCTTGGTTGCACTCCCGGCAGCTGGGCCCAGTACACGCGGCGCAAGCTGGCCGGCAAGGACGGCGGCGGGGTCAATGGTACCCTGATTGGCCTGGACATGCTGGAAATGGAGCCGATCGCCGATTTCCACTTCATCCAGGGCGACTTCCGCGAAGCGCGCGTGCTGCGCCAGCTGGAAGTGGTGTTGCAGGGCCGCAAGGTCGACCTGGTCCTGTCGGACATGGCGCCCAACCTGTCGGGCATCGCCACGGCGGATGCCGCGCGCATGGAGCACTTGATCGACCTGGCCATCGAATTTTCGCAATTGCACCTGAAGCCGTCTGGCGTGCTGCTGGTGAAATGCTTTAAAGACATGGGTTTCAGCCAGATCGTGGAGAAATTCCGCGCTGAATTCAAGGTCGTGGTGCAGAAAAAGCCCAAGGCCAGCCGCGATAAATCGTCGGAAATCTTCCTGATGGGCCGTGGAATCAAGAATCCGCTGAAAAATGCCGTGGAAGAAGATGATTCCGCCCTTGATATTTAAGCGGGAATCCGCACATGGGAACGAGAAGTGCAGTAGCGTCTGATGGCATAAAAGCCTAAATTGTTTATACTGCATTTTTTTGCGTGAACGCGATTTTTTCGCGCGCACGGATCGGCGGGCTTTGGCACGGCCCGCTTATTGCGAGTAAAATCGTGTTTCTAGCTATAGGTAAAGAGATGCGCACTGCATCCAAGGAGTCTTCGTGAATAACATGTTTTCCAAATCTGCCATCTGGGTAGTCGTATTGCTGCTGTTGTTCATGCTGTTCAAGCAATTCGACAGTCATGGCGCCACAGGCGGCAGCAAGGCCATCGCTTATTCCGATTTGCTGGATGAAGTCAAAGCCAAGCGCGTCAAGGATGTCGTGATCGAAGGTTCGTCGATCACCGCCAAGCTGATGGACGACACCAAGGTGCGTACCACCGCCACCAGCCTCGACAAGGGCCTGATCGGCGACCTGCGCGACAATGGCGTGCATTTCGATGTGCGTCCGCCCGAGGAAGCGTCTTTCCTGCAAACTATTTTTGTTTCCTGGTTCCCCATGCTGCTGTTGATCGGCGTCTGGGTCTTCTTCATGCGTCAGATGCAAGGCGGCGGCAAGGGCGGGGCATTCTCGTTCGGCAAGTCGAAGGCGCGCATGATGGATGAAGCCAGCAACACCGTCACCTTCGCCGATGTCGCCGGTTGCGATGAAGCGAAAGAAGAAGTCAACGAAGTGGTCGACTTCCTCAAGGATCCGAGCAAATTCCAGAAACTGGGCGGCCGCATTCCCCGCGGCGTGCTGATGGTCGGTCCTCCGGGCACGGGTAAAACCCTGCTGGCGCGCGCCATCGCCGGCGAAGCCAAGGTGCCGTTCTTCTCGATTTCCGGTTCCGACTTCGTGGAAATGTTCGTCGGCGTGGGCGCCAGCCGCGTACGCGACATGTTTGAAAACGCCAAGAAACACTCGCCGTGCATCATCTTCATCGACGAGATCGACGCTGTCGGCCGTCACCGCGGTGCCGGCATGGGCGGCGGCAATGACGAGCGCGAACAGACCTTGAACCAGTTGCTGGTCGAGATGGACGGTTTTGAAGCGAACTCCGGCGTGATCGTCGTGGCCGCCACCAACCGCGCCGACGTACTCGACAAAGCCTTGCTGCGTCCAGGCCGTTTCGACCGCCAGGTGTCCGTCGGCTTGCCCGATATCCGCGGCCGCGAGCAGATCTTGAACGTGCACATGCGCAAAGTACCTATCGGTACCGACGTGAAAGCCGATATCCTGGCCCGCGGCACCCCTGGTTTCTCGGGCGCGGACCTGGCCAACCTGGTCAACGAGGCAGCCCTGTTCGCCGCACGCCGCAGCAAGCGCCTGGTGGAAATGGCTGACTTCGAAGACGCGAAAGACAAGATCTACATGGGCCCTGAGCGCAAATCGATGATCATCCGCGAGGAAGAGCGTCGCAATACGGCTTACCATGAGTCCGGTCATGCCGTCGTTGCCAAGTTGCTGCCGAAGGCTGATCCCGTGCATAAAGTCACGATCATGCCGCGCGGCTGGGCCCTGGGCCTGACCTGGCAGCTGCCGGAACACGACAACTTGTCCGCCTACAAGGACAAGATGCTGGAAGAAATTTCCATCCTGTTCGGCGGCCGTATCGCCGAAGAGATTTTCGTGGGACAAATGTCCACCGGTGCGTCGAACGACTTCTCGCGTGCCACCAAGCTGGCCCGTTCCATGGTGACCCGCTTCGGCATGTCCGACAGCATGGGCGTGATGGTCTACGAAGACAGCGAAAACGAAGGTTTCTTTGGTGGCGCCACCAAGACGATCTCGGAAGCGACCCAGCAAAAGGTCGATGCTGAAATCCGCAACATTCTCGACAAGCAATATGCTTTGGCGCGCACCTTGCTGGAAAGCAACCGCGACAAGGTCGAAATGATGACCAAAGCCTTGCTGGAATGGGAAACCATTGATGCAGAGCAAATCAACGACATCATGGCCGGCCTGGAGCCGCGTCCACCGAAAGTCATCCCGCCACGCCGCAATGCGGGCGGTGACAGCGGCACGGGCGGCATCTCGCCAAACGTGACGGCACCAGCCTGATTAGGGCCGCCCTGACGGGTGGCACGCAAGGGTATGGCAAGAACGAGGGTAAGGAGCAATCCTTGCCCTTTTTCGTTGCCGCAGCAGTTTTTTCCTGACGACTACAAAGATTTACATGCGACACTATTTGCAATTCGGCCGTTTCGGCTTCAACCTGCAGGGCACGCAAGCGCTGGTGATGGGCATCCTGAACATCACGCCCGACTCGTTTTCCGATGCGGGCCAGTATCAACACCTGGAGTTTGCCATTTCGCGCGCCGAGCAGATGATACTCGACGGTGTCGACATCATCGACATCGGCGGCGAATCGAGCCGTCCCGGCGCGCCGCCGCTGCCGCTGCAGGATGAGTTGCAGCGCGTCATGCCGGTGCTGTACGCCTTGCGCGACTGCGGCAAGCCCCTGTCCGTCGACACGTACAAACCGGAAGTGATGCGCGAAGCCATCCTGGCGGGCGCCGACATGATCAACGACATCAACGGTTTCCGCGCGGCCGGCGCCATCGACGCCGTGCGGGACAGCGATTGCGCACTGTGCATCATGCACATGCAAAGCGTGCCGCAAACCATGCAGGACCAGCCTCAATACGAAGACGTGGTGCGCGAAGTCATCGACTTCCTGCGCGAACGCATCGACACGATGACGGCGGCCGGCATCGACCGCGAACGCCTGTGCGTCGATCCCGGCTTTGGCTTTGGCAAGACGGTGGAGCAGAACTATACCTTGCTGCGCGCCACGCGCCAGCTGCGCAGCGAACTGGACCTGCCCGTGCTGGCCGGCCTGTCGCGCAAGTCGATGATCGGCGCCGTCACGGGACGCCCCGTCGAGCAGCGTCTGGCCGGCAGTGTTGCCGGTGCGCTTGCTGCGGTAGCACAAGGTGCGGAAATTATCCGTGTGCATGATGTAGCTGAAACCGTCGATGCACTGAAGGTCTGGCGCATGGCGCACTGAGCCTGTAAGATTCATTATAAACAACAAAAAGAGAAATACTATGACGCGTAAATATTTTGGTACCGATGGCATTCGTGGCCTGGTGGGCACGGCGCCGATTACCCCCGATTTCGTCATGCGCCTCGGCTATGCTGCCGGCAAGGTGCTGGCCAAGTCGCAAGGCGGCAAGACCCGTCCGACGGTGCTGATCGGCAAGGACACGCGCATTTCCGGTTACATGCTGGAAGCGGCGCTGGAGGCGGGCCTGTCGGCCGCCGGCGTGGATGTGATGCTGGCCGGCCCCATGCCGACGCCGGCAATCGCCTATTTGACGCGGGCCCTGCGCCTGTCGGCCGGTGTCGTCATTTCCGCTTCGCACAATCCGTATCATGACAATGGCATCAAGTTCTTTTCCGGCCAGGGCACCAAGCTGCCCGACAGCGTAGAACTGGAAATCGAAGCGGCGCTCGACGAACCCATGGCTTGCGTGCCGTCGGACAAGCTGGGCCGCGCCAAGCGCCTCGATGACGCCCAGGGCCGCTACATCGAATTTTGCAAGGGCACCTTCCCGAACGAGCTGGACTTGCGCGGCCTGAAGATCGTCGTTGATTGCGCGCACGGCGCCGCCTACCATATCGCGCCGCACGTCTTCCATGAACTGGGCGCGGAAGTCATCGCCATCGGCAACAAGCCCGACGGCTTCAACATCAATGCGGGCTTCGGCGCCACGGCAACCAAGGCCATGGCCGAAGCCGTCGTCGAGCATGGCGCGGACCTCGGTATCGCCCTTGATGGCGACGCCGACCGCCTGATCATGTGCGACGCCACCGGGCGTCTGTATAACGGCGATGAGTTGTTGTACGTCATGGTCAAGGACCGCCTGGCGACAGGCTCCGTGGCCGGTGCCGTCGGCACCTTGATGACGAATATGGCGCTGGAAGTGCTGTTCAAGCAGCAGGGCATCGGCTTTGCGCGCGCCAAGGTGGGCGACCGCTACGTGCTGGAAGTCATGAAGGAAAAAGGCTGGATCCTGGGCGGCGAAGGTTCCGGCCATTTGCTGTGCCTGGACAAGCACACGACGGGCGACGGCATCGTCTCCGCGCTGCAAGTATTGTCCGCGCTCAAGCGCAGCGGCCAGAGCCTGCAGCAATGCCTGGCCGAGCTGGTGTTGTTCCCGCAAACCCTGATCAACCTGCGCGTGGCGCCCGGTTTCGACTGGCAGAAAAATGCCGCCATGGTGGCCGAGAAGGAACTGGTCGAGGCCGAGCTGGGCGACACGGGCCGCGTGCTGATCCGCGCTTCGGGCACGGAACCGCTGATCCGCGTAATGGTGGAAGCGAAAGACAAGGAGAAGGCCGAGTCGATGGCCCGCCGCATCGCCGATAAAGTGACCGCGTGACAGGCAGGAACCGATAGTTATTTCCATCTAATTCGTCTATGGCAATTGACGAAATTGGGTAGGGGCGTTATTATCTTGTCTTCGGAGTGTGGCGCAGCCCGGTAGCGCACCTGGTTTGGGACCAGGGGGTCCAAGGTTCGAATCCTTGTACTCCGACCAAAGTCATAAGCGGGCTGTCAGAAATGACAGCCCGTTTTCTATTCCGCGCTGGCATTTCATTGCTGGCGCGCATGGATTAAAATACTGCACCTCTCCGCCCATCGTTCAACGGATAGGACAACGGTCTTCTAAACCGTGAATGGGGGTTCGATTCCCTCTGGGCGGACCAGTTTCATACTGGCCACGATCATGCGGCGGCAAACTGCCGCAACGCAGCTCCTCTTTCCCTCCATTCGGTTTTCGCGCAGCTGCTCACGGCTGCGCAAACAGTACCACGCTCAGCAAATACAGCAGTGGCGCCGCGCACAGCAGCGCCGAGCATGCCGAAATGATTTTTCTGTTGGCCAGTCGGGCCAGGCGCAGTCGTTCCCGCACGGGCAGGTGCTGGCGGAGCACCTTGCGTGCGCGTGGCTGAAACGGTTGTTCATGCATGGGGACTCCCTCGTCGGTCGGCAGTGGATGCCGCCAAGCATAGCGAGGGGAGTCTAAAAATAGTGTAAACAGTGGGCCTGGCGCCGCAAGTGCGGCGTAAACAGGCCGCGCGTGTGGCGGGCGGCAGCGGGCGCTGGTGCGCCGCTGCCGTTCATGCGGCTTACTTTCCTTGGCGGCGGCGTGCCAGGAAGCCCAGCAGGCCCAGGCCGGCGAGCAGCATGGCATAGGTTTCAGGTTCCGGCACGGCGGAAATGAAGGCCCTGTAGTTGCTCAGATCCTTGGGCAGGCCCTCCACCGTGAAGGTGGTGCCGGCAGCCACGGGAGCGGCCCAGTGGAACACCAGTTCGCCCTGGCCGAAGTGGATGGCCAGATAGTCATAGGCGGCCGCGCTCGTATAGGAATTGACACCGCCACTCAAGCCTGCCGTGGTGCCGGCAGTGCAGCCCGAGGTGGCGTTGTCGCAATACGAGACGGCGGCGCCCAGGCTGGTGCCGAACACGCCATTGATATAACCCTGGATGTCCGAGGGACTCTGTGGTACCAGGTTATCGTCATAATATTTCACCTGCAGTGCCGGCGATGGTGAATAGGTGACGGTGCTGCCGGCGATGACGAAACCGCTGGCCGGACCCACATCCACCCAGGTGGCCGCTTGCGCCGCACTTGCCAGTACAGTCATTGCGGCCAGCATGGATGCCTTGATGGCAATGCTCTTTACGCTTTTCATGAAAATCCCCTTTTGCTTGAGACAGTCGCTTCATAGTGTCGGGACGCGTCCCTGCATGCCGGGGAAGTCATCCCATTGCCCGTTTTTAGCTGCTTTTACCTATTTCCTGCGCGTAGTGAATACGCATATGAAAGCTTACTCTTGATATAAATTAATACAATTTTAATAATTCTATTGGGTGGCTTGACAACATCGTATATGGCTATGTTTGGCAGTGCCAGCGATAGCCACCATGAGGTTGGGAAATGGCGTGACAAGGGCGCCAGTTTGTGCTGGCGGCGTCTTGCCTTGGGGAAGGGAGGGGGCGTCAGTCGCTGTTGTTGCTGACGCCAAACAGGCGATCCTTGGCGTTGAGCAGTTTTTGCACCTTGGCGCCCATTTTCATCAGCTGCGCCATCGATTCGGGCGACAGGCGCTGCAAGTCGTCGAACCAGGTGTTGGCCAGGTCGACCAATTCATACATTTCGCGCATGCGCTCCTGCGCATACTGGTCCACGGGTTCCGTGGCCGGCGCCAGCAGCGATTCGCGCAGCACCGTCAGGGTGGGCGCTACTTCGCGGCGGCGGCGCTCGGCGGCCACCACGCGGAAGATTTGCCACACATCGCCCAGCGAGGAAAAATACTCGCGCCGGTCACCGGGAATGCGCGACTGGCGTATCAAGCCCCAGCCCTGCAGTTCCTTGAGGCCGATGCTCACGTTCGAGCGTGAAAAACTCAGGTGTTCCGCGATTTCATCCGCGTGTAAAGGATGCTCCGCGACAAACAACAAGGCGTACACTTGCCCCACCGTGCGGTTAAAGCCCCAGCGGCTGCCCATCTCGCCGAAATGGCTGACGAAGGTCAGGATCAGCGGCGTCATTTGGATATGTTGAGTTTTCATAATTATCTGAATTTTTTCACGCCACACCCGCAGGGTCAATTGATATATGTCATGTTTCGCAGTATTATACAAAATATCGAATTTACAGAAAATTCTGAAAACTCAAGAAGTATAGAAGATGCCGACCACGCCCTTGTCCTTGCCCCGCTTTATTCTTCCCCGTGCCGCCAGCCTGGCGCAGGGCGGTGCCGCCTTGCTGTGGCTGCCACAAGCGGCCTTGCTGGCCTGGGCCGTGCAAGCCATGCAGGGCGGTGCGCCCTGGCGTGCGGCCCTGCTGCCGGCCGCTGGCGTGCTGCTGCTGGGTGTGCTGCGCGCCGGCTGCGAAGCGTGGGGCGCGCGGCGCATGTATGCGGCGGCGCGCGAGCACCTGTCGACCTTGCGCGCGCAAGTGGCACAGGCGCTGGCGCAGCGTTCGCCGCTGGACCGCCAGCGCGCCCAGTCGGGCCAGGCGGCCAGCATCATCGCCGAACAGGCCGAAGCCATCGTGCCGTATCTGGTGCGCTACAAGCCGGCGCGCTGGAAAGTCATGCTCGTGCCGCTCGTGATCCTCGCCGTGGTGACGCCGCTGTCGTGGATCGCCGCCTTGATCCTGCTCATCGCCGCGCCCCTGATTCCCGTCTTCATGGCCCTTGTCGGCATGGGCGCGCAAGCGGCCAGCCGCGCACAGATGGTGGAAATGGGCAGCATGAACGCCTTTCTGCTGGACCGCCTGCGCGGCCTGGCCACCTTGCGCGCGCTCGACGCCGTCGACGCCACCGCTGAACGGCTGGACGCCTCGTCGCAATCCGTGCGCCGGCGCACGATGGTGGTGCTGCGCATCGCCTTTTTGTCGTCCGCCGTGCTGGAACTGTTTTCCGCGCTGGGCGTGGCCATGGTGGCGGCGTTTATCGGTTTCTCCTTGTTGGGCAGCATCAATTTCGGCACCTGGGGCCGGGAACTGAACCTGGGGCAGGGCTTGTTCATCCTGCTGCTGGCGCCCGCGTTTTTCGAGCCCTTGCGCGAACTGGCCGCCGTCTGGCATGACAAGGCAGCCGGCGAAGCGGGCCTGGCCGGCTTGCACGACCTGGCGGGCGAGGGCGTGCCCCTGCCTGGCGCGCAGGTACTGCCTGCCGCCGTCTCCGCCGCCGCCATGGCGGTGGCGGCACCGCCCGCCGTGGAGCTCCGGCAATTGCGCTTTGCCCATCCCGGCGAGGCGCCCGTGTTTGACGGCTTCGACTTGAAGGTGCGTGCCGGCGAACACGTGGCCCTGCTGGGCGCCAGCGGCGCCGGCAAGACCACCTTGCTATCCTTGCTGGCCGGCTTGCTGCCCGCCAGCGGCGGCGACATCCGCATCGGCGGCGTGCGCCTGACCGACAGCACGGTCAATACCTTGCGCCAGCGCATGGCCTGGATGGGGCAGCGCCCGCACGTGTTTGCCGCGTCCGTCAGCCAGAACGTGACCCTGGGCCGCGTTGGCGCGCATGCCGCGCAGGTGACGCAGGCCCTGCACCTGGCTGACCTGGCCGCCGTGGCGCAGGCGCAGCCGGCCGTCATGCTCAGCGATGGCGGCCAGGGCTTGTCCGGTGGCGAAGCCGTGCGCCTGGCCCTGGCCCGCGTGGCCCTGCATCCGCATGCCGACCTGCTGCTGGTCGATGAACCGACGGCGCACCTGGACAGCGAAACGGCGGCGCGCGTGACGGATGCCTTGCTGGCACTGGCGAAAGGCAAGACGATGATCGTCGCCACGCACGACCCCGTGCTGGCTGGCCGGCTGCAGCGCACGGTGCAGGTCGATGCCCGAGTCCTGGTACAGGAGCAGCAGGCATGAAAAATTCACTGATACGCAACCCCGTCCTGCGCCAGTTGCTGCTGGCCCAACCCGGCAAGTTGATCGGCGGCGCCTTGCTGGCGGCCCTGACGGCGGTGGCCGGCATGGCCTTGCTGGGCTTGTCCGGCTGGTTTATTACCGCCACCTCGATCGCCGGCCTGCATGCGTCCACCGCGATCCTGTTCGACGTGTTCGGCCCGTCCGCCGGCATCCGCCTGCTGGCCATCGGCCGCACGGGTTCGCGCTATGCGGAGCGCCTCGTCACGCACGACGCCACGTTCGCCGCGCTGGCCAGCATCCGCGTGCGGCTGTTCCGTGGCTGGTCGCGCCCGGAAGCGGCCAGCCGCCTGCTGCGCCAGCCCGCCAAGCTGCTGTTCCGCCTGACGGCCGATATCGATGCGCTCGAATCGCTGTACTTGCGCCTGCTGGTGCCTGCCTTCACGGCCTTGTGCGCGGCCTTGCTGGCCGGCGTGGCGCTGGGCGTGATGCAGTGGCAGCTGGGCCTGGGTCTGGCCGCATGGCTGCTGGCCGCCGGCGGCGGCATCAGCTGGATCGTCGCGCAGCGCGCCCGCCGTCCCGCCATCGTGCGTTCGCGCGCCATCGAAAAGTTGCGTTCGGGCACCATCGACCTCGTGGCGGGCCAGACGGACCTGGTGATGGCGGGACGCATCGACGCCCAGTGCGCCGCGCTGGCGCAGATCGACCGCTCGCTGGCGCAAGCCGATTTTGCCCTGCTGCGCCTGGAGACGGCGGCCGGCGCCGCGTATGGCGTGGCGGGCAGCGCGACCCTGGCCGGCGTGCTGCTGGCCGTGGCCGCGCTGCAGGAGCAGCAGGCGCTGAGCGTGCCGGCCGCGGCCCTGGCCCTGCTGATCGCCCTGACGGCCGTGGAACCGTTTGCGGGACTGCGCCGCGGCGCGCTGGAAGCGGGCCGCATGCTGCTGGCCATGCGCCGTCTGGCGCCGCGCCTGGCTGGACAGGACGTAGCGGTGCCGCCCGTGGACGCCGCGCCGGGCTTGCGCCTGGAACGCGTCAGCGCCGCCCATGCGGGCAGCCATGTGGCCATCTTGCATGACGTATCGCTGCATATCGCCGCCGGCGAGCGCGTGGCCTTGATCGGTCCCAGCGGTGCGGGCAAGTCCACCTTGCTGGCCCTGGCCGCGCGCGAGCTGGCGCCGCTGTCGGGCACGGTAGCCGCGCCGCGCGCCTGCCTGTTCACGCAGAAGACGGAATTGTTCCAGGACAGCTTGCGCGACAACCTGCGCCTGGCCGACCCCACCGCCAGCGATGCGCAGCTGTGGGCGGCGCTGCAGGCAGCCGGCCTGGACGGCGAAGTGCGGGCCTTCGCGGACGGCTTGGGCACCATGTTGGGCGAGGGCGGTTTGGGATTGTCGGGCGGCCAGGCGCGGCGCCTGGCGCTGGCGCGGCTGTTCCTGCACGAGTCGACCTTGTGGCTGCTCGACGAAGCGACGGAAGCGCTGAATGCGCAGACGGCAAGCGACGTCCTGCAGCGCCTGGGCGCGCGCTGCGAAGGGCGCAGCTTGCTGATCGCAACCCACTTGCGGCGCGAAGCGGCGCTGGCGGACCGGCTGCTGCGCATCCGCGACGGCCGCATCGTCGAAGAGCTGCGACGCGGCACGGATGGCTTCGAAGCGGCCCTGGCGGGCTTGCGGGGGGATTAACAAGAACGGAGACAGGCGGTACTGCAGGCCAGCTTGAGGGCAGCGGAACCAATCGAATCGCATCAGATAGATACCAAGTTTACAATTACAGTAGGGAAACACCAAGGAAATCATATGGACTTCGATATTGTCGCTTTATCCAGACTGCAGTTCGCGCTGACAGCTCTGTACCACTTTATATTTGTTCCGCTGACGATCGGCCTGTCAGTGATCCTCGCCATCATGGAGACGGTTTATGTGATGACGAACCGCCCCATCTGGCGCGACATGACCAAGTTCTGGGGTGTCTTGTTCGGCATCAACTTCGCCATGGGCGTGGCGACGGGCATCGTCATGGAATTCCAGTTCGGCATGAACTGGAGCTATTACAGCCATTATGTGGGCGACATTTTCGGCGCGCCGCTGGCCATCGAGGGCTTGATGGCCTTCTTCCTGGAAGCGACCTTCGTCGGCCTGTTCTTCTTCGGCTGGGATAAGCTGTCGAAGCGGGGCCACCTGGTCACGACCTGGCTGGTGGCCATCGGTTCGAACTTCTCGGCCCTGTGGATCCTGATCGCCAACGGCTGGATGCAAAATCCCGTCGGCGCGGCCTTCAATCCGCAAACCATGCGCATGGAAGTGACGGATTTCGGCGCCGTGCTGACGAATCCCGTGGCACAGGCCAAATTCGTGCACACGGTGTCGGCCGGCTATACGGCCGCGGCGATTTTCGTGCTGGGTATTTCCGCCTGGTATCTGCTGAAGGGCCGCCACGTGCAGCTGGCCAAGCGCTCGATGACGGTGGCCGCCTCGTTCGGCCTGGCCGCCTCGCTGTCGGTAGTGGTGCTCGGTGATGAAAGCGGCTACCTGTCGTCCGAACATCAGAAGATGAAGCTGGCCGCGATTGAAGCCATGTGGACCACGGAGCCGGCCCCGGCCGCCTTCACGGCCTTCGGCTTCCCTGACGCGAAAGCGCGCGAAACGCATTACGCCGTGCACATCCCGATGGTCATGGGCTTGATCGGCACGCGTTCGCTGACGACGGAAATCCCTGGCATCGAGCAACTGGTCGACCGCGGCGAGCTGCTGATCAAGGATGGCATCAAGGCGTATGACGCGCTGCAGACCATCCGCGGCGTGGCGCCGGGCAGCCCCGTGCCGCAAGAGGCGAAGGACATGTTCGAGTCGAAAGGCCAGTCCATGGGCTATGCCCTGCTGCTGAAACGCTATGTCGACGATCCGCGCCAGGCCACGCCCGAGCAGATCCGCAAGGCCGCGCTCGACACCGTGCCGCCCGTGGGGCCCCTGTTCTGGTCCTTCCGCGTGATGGTGGGCCTGGGCATGTTCTTTATCTTGTTGACTGGTACGTTCTTCATCCTGTCGACGCGCCGCACCCTGGACAAGCACCGCTGGCTGCTGAAAGTGGCCGTGTTCGCCATCCCGCTGCCATGGGTGGCCATTGAGGCGGGCTGGATCGTGGCCGAAGTGGGCCGCCAGCCGTGGGTCATCGAGGGCGTGCTGCCGACGGCCGTGGCCGTGTCGAACCTGGGCGCGACGACCTTGCTGATCACGATTGCCGGCTTTGCCGCCATCTACACCGTGTTGTTGATTATCGAAATGAAGCTCATGCTCAAGGCCATCCGCAAGGGGCCGGAAGAGAAGGCGCCGGCCCCCGTGCCAGCCCCCGCTGCCATTCAGACTCAACGCGCCTAAGGAGGGCCAGACCATGATTTTGCATGAAATGATTTCTTACGAAACACTGCGCCTGATCTGGTGGCTGCTGATCGGCATCCTGCTGGTGGGCTTTGCCATCACGGACGGCTTCGACCTGGGCACGGGCATCCTGCTGCCCTTCGTCGGCAAGACGGACCTGGAACGCAGGGTCGTCATCAACAGTATCGGTCCCGTGTGGGAGGGCAACCAGGTGTGGCTGATCCTCGGCGGCGGCGCCATCTTTGCCGCCTGGCCGCAACTGTACGCCGTCTCGTTCTCGGGCTTTTATCTGGCCATGTTCGTCATCCTCGTGGCGTTGATCGTGCGTCCCGTGGCCTTCAAATTCCGCAGCAAGCGCGAAGATCCGCGCTGGCGCGCCCGTTGGGATGCGGCCCTGTTCGTGGGCGGTTTCGTGCCGGCCCTGATCTGCGGCGTGGCGATCGGCAATGTGCTGCAAGGCGTGCCGTTCCGTTTCTCGCCAGACATGCACATCTTCTATGACGGCAGCTTCTTTGCGCTGCTCAACCCGTTCGCCCTGCTGTGCGGCCTCGTCTCGGTCGCCATGCTGGTGATGCACGGCGCCACCTGGCTGCAGCTGAAAACGGACGGCGCCGTGGCCGAACGGGCGCGCCGCTACGGCAGCGTGGCGGCGATCGCGACAGTGGTGCTGTATGCGCTGGCCGGCGTGGCCCTGTGGCTGTGGGTCGATGGCTACCGCATCAGCAGCACGGTGGTGGTCGACGGTCCGTCGAATCCGCTGCTGAAAACGGCGGAAGTCCACGTGGGCGCCTGGTTCCTCAATTTTGCCGCCCATCCGTGGACCTGGATCGCCCCTGCGCTGGGCCTGCTTTGCCCGCTGCTGGCGTTTGCCTTCCAGCGTGCGCGCCGCGAAGTGCCGGCCTTGCTGGCCAGCGCGGCCGGCATCGCCGGCATCATCCTTGGCGTGGGCGCGGCCATGTTCCCGTTCATCCTGCCATCGTCGATCGACCCGCGTGCCAGCCTGACGGTGTGGGATTCCTCGTCCAGCCACATGACCCTGTTCATCATGCTGGTCGTCACGGCCGTCTTCATTCCCCTCATCGTGGCGTACACGACGTGGGTATATAAAGTGCTGTGGGGTAAGGTTGATGGAAAAGCAATTGAAGACGAGAGCGGTCACGCTTACTAAGAATCAACGAAAGGATATAACTATGTGGTATTTTGCCTGGATACTGGGACTTCCGCTGGCGGCGACTTTCGCCGTGCTCAACGCGATGTGGTATGAAATTGCCGATGGCGACACGACGCCCGAGCAGTACCGCGACACGCCGAAATAGGAAGGTGTCGGCTTGACTGGCCCCGCCCCGTGCGCATGCATCGGGCGGGGCTTTTACTTTTATCACAGCAAAATGAATTCGCCGCGGATGCGCAACTTCATGCCGCGCGGCGCATCGGCGCCCGCCGCCACGGCCCAGGCCGTGATCCATTGCGCGCAGCGTTCCCGTTCGGCCGCGTCGTGCAAGCGTTGCAGGCGTGCACCGGCCCGGTCGATGCGCTGGGCCAGATACAGGCGCTGATCCATGGGATCCGTCTTTTTGCTGTAATGCTGCATGGCTTTTCCTTCCCGCGTGGCAACTTCATTCGTCATGGCATAGCCATGTACGCGCGGGTGGGGCGGCCAGATTCAGTTTCGGCAAAAAAAAGCCACCGCAAGGGTGGCTGATGGGGGGGATGCCTTCAGGAGGGCGTCTTGCCGGCCGGTTTTGGGGTGGCAATGGCGATCGGGTCGCTGGCCGGAAAGCTTTCCTTCAGCGCTTCATCGAGCGCTTCCTCCGCATGGCTTTCATTGGCCGGCGTGGGCGAATCGCGCTCCGGTGGCGGGGCGGGTGCGGTGGCGGCGTTGGTGCTCGAATGCATGATGATCCCCTTGTGGTGGTGCGCCAGTCGGCCGGGGGGCCGTGGCGCGTGCTGATGCTTCCAGCCTAGCACATCGCGCAAAAAAGGCGCGCCCGCTGCGCCTGCCGACAGGGATGATGGCGGCGTCTGCTACACTGCGCTCCACTTTTATCGACGGAACCGCCATGACCTCCCTTTCCTTGCCGTACCGCGCCACCGCCTTTGATGCCTGTGCCTGGCTGGCTGAACAGACGGGCACGCCTTGGAACCTGGCGCGTTTGCTGGAGCAGGGCGGCTTGCCGTACGTCTGGCTCGATTACAGCGAAGCATGGGCCGAGCTGTTCCATGACGGCGTGACGCGCTATGCGGCGCCTGTCGTGTTCATCGGCGACAAGGAGCACCTGGCCTCGGGCGCCGATGACGTGTGGCTGCGCTTTACGCGCGACTCGGGCAACATCGCCATCGAGCTGAAGGCGCCGGGACTGCGCGTGCCGGTCGATGGCTTGCACTTCCAGGAGCGCGATCTGTTGCGTTTGCTCAAGGAACTCCAGCACCCACAGCCGGACCCGGCCGAAGCTGACAAAGCGGCGCCGGTGGTCTTGCCCAGCGCCTTGAAGGGCCTGGGACGCGAGCAGATTTTGATTGCCTTTGCCGGCGTGGGCAAGATCGACCTGGACAAGGGGTTGGCCAGCGGCGTGGGCATCTTTGGCGACGATGGCGCGCGCGTGCGCAAGAATTCGCGCGGCGGCAAGAACAGCCACCTGTGGCATCCGGTGACGTTGGCGTTCGGCTTGCACGATGTGCACCGCGTGCCGATGGCGCACCTGAAGAAGGCCTTCGCCACGCAACCATTGCTGCGCGAATGGAAGGCGGACTGGCTGGAATCGCTGCGCTTGCTGGGCGAGTAATAATATTGAATCAAACCCGCCACGCCTCGTGATGCGCGGTAGCCACGGCGGCGTCTTGTGCGGCGGCATCAGCCTTTCGATACTTTATTTACTCTCCTCGATTCTGCCACCGCATTGCGTATAGCACGCTCTGTAATCTGCCTCGCATTGCCACGTTCCAGCCGCGTTGGAGGAACAATATTGCCGTTTCTTCGAGCACAGTTCCCGGTCAGCATCTGTTTTCGCAACTGCCAGGCAAATGGAGACGGTACTGACATTCCTCATCTCACAAGCCTGTACCTGGGCCGCCGCAACTTGCTCTTTGCCTGCGATGCATATTTGTTGATTGGTCCCGCAGCTCGTCACGCATTGACGGCCCGCGTCGGAGTCCGGGGGAATAAAGCGATAGCTGGTGCAGCCGGCCAGACTGATGGCGAAACAAATCGCCACAGCAAGGCGTGACAAGAAGGAATTGTGGAATTGCAAGGTAGGCATGCTTGAAAAGGGCTTTCCCGTGTAGATGAATGGGGTTGAATATCGTATATGTTGATATTCTGACAGGCGATCTTTTCATGAACAATGCGCTGCAATAACTGTTACATCTTAGCGGGTGGAACTGCTTCTCGACAACGGTGTTCTACGAGCGAGAAGCCGGGCAGTTTTACAGTTCGATCGGCGCCACCTCGGTGCCGATATCGGGCGCCGCGTAATGCATGCTGAAATACACGAAAGCGCCGATGTTGATGGCGACCGTGATCCAGAACGCGATGCGGAATGAACGCTTGCTGGACTTGTGGCGCAGCCATTGCTGCGCCAGTACGGCACCCGGCCAGCCGCAAAGCAGTCCCAGCAGCAACAGGGTGCGTTCCGGCGTGCGCCAGCGTCCCTGTTTTGCGGCGGACTTGTCGATCGCATAGGCAACGAAACAGCTCAGGCTCAGCACGCCATACACGAGGGCGACCAGGGCGGGAATGTGGAAAAAGAAAGTGGCCAGCAAATACAGAACAACAAAGAACAGGATGACAAGGTAGGGCATATGATGTGTTTGCTTGAGCGGGGTGCGTGAGTATCCCACAAGGGGAGCGATGCTGCAGCTTAAAACAAACAGCCTTGCGCCGTATCGATGGGCACGGCGCGGCGGCGGGCGTGGCCCGTTTTCAGCGCTTCGCGGTCGCTGGACAGGGCGATGCCTTCCAGGGCCAGCAAGGTTTCCTTGGCATGCAGGCCGCCCGCAAAACCCGTCAACTCGCCCGTGGCGCCGATGACGCGGTGGCAGGGGGCGATGATGGAAATGGGATTCTTGCCGTTGGCGGCGCCCACGGCGCGCACGGCGGCGGGACGGCCGATCTGGCGCGCGATCTCGCCATAGCTGCGCGTCTGGCCGTACGGTATCGTCAGCAGCGCACGCCACACTTCCTGCTGGAAAGGCGTGCCGGCAAAATCGAGCGGCACGTCGAATTGCTGGCGCGTGCCGGCGAAATATTCCGCCAGCTGGCGCGCCGTTTCCTGCAGCACGGGGCAACTGTCATCGACGCGCATCGCGCCCAGACGCACGCGGTTGGGCTTGTCGTTTTCCCACAGGATGGCGGTCAGGGCCGCGCCGCGCGCCACCAGGGTCAGCTCGCCCACGGGCGAGGGCACCACGATGCAGTCGTATTCCATGTTTGTTCCTTGATCAGATGGCGCCAGTTTAGCAGGATGGCGGCAGCGTGCATGTCGTCTGCACGATCGCGTGTAGGATAACCTTTTTCGGCCCGGAGAATGTGCTTTGACGACGATCCCTACCTATGACGATATCCGCGCGATTGCCGCGCGGCTGGTGCGGCAGCAATATCCCACGGCCGTGGCGGCCATCATCGGCGGCTCGTTCGCCACGGGCCGGCAGACGCCCAGTTCCGATATCGACTTGCTGCTGCTGTTCGACCACCTCGACTGCGCCTGGCGCTCGACCATCGTGGCCGAAGGGCGCACGGTGGAACTGTTCGCGCATGACGTGGCCACGTTCACGTATTTTTGCAAGGAAATCGATGCGCCGGGCGGTACGGTGCCGCTGGCGAGGATGGTGCTGGAAGGCGAGAACATCGCCGCGCCCGGACCGCAGCACGCGCAGCTGCTGGCGCTGGCGCAAGCCATCGCCGCCGCCGGGCCGCCCGTGCTCGATGTGGACAATTTGCAGCGGCGCCGCTACGCCATCACCACCTCGCTGGAAGACCTGGTCGACAGCCGTCACCCGGGCGAGGCGCTGACCGTTGCCTGCCAGCTGTATCCGGCGCTGGCCGACCTGCACTTGCGCGCGGCGGGCCAGTGGAGCGGCGAGGGCAAGCACCTGTTTCGCCGCCTGCTGGCGTTCGACGCCTATATCGCCGGGCAACTCGATGGCGCGCTGCGCCTGGTGGCGGCCGACTTGCCGGCCGGCCAGCATGCGTTCGGGCAGGTTGCCGCCGCCGTGCTGGCGCCGGTCGGCGGCCCCTTGCTCGATGGCTTTACCTTGCCGGCGCCCGCGCACTGGCGCAGCGCGCCGGCAGGTTGAAGCACTGCAGCCCGCTTAAAACGCCGTGCGCACGGCCAGGCTGATGTTGCGCGGTTCGCCCCAGAATACGCCGTCGAAGAAGCCCACGTTGCGGTAGTACTTTTTATCGAGCAAGTTATTCACGTTCAGCTGCACGCTGGCATGCTTGCTGAGCGTATAGCTGGCCATGGCGTTGACCAGTGCATAGCCGGCCTGCGGGATATCCGTGATCGTGCCCGATGGCGGGCGGCCGTACCACGATTCACTGTAGGTGGCGCTTTGCGCCGTCATGCTGGCGCCCGCTTTCAGGCCAGCCAGGCTGCCGTCGAAGCGGTAGCTGGTGGCCAGGCGCAGCAAATGGCGCGGCTGCGTGGTGGCGGCGCGTCGGCCATCGGCCTCGGCCGCGTGCAGGTAGGTATAGCCGCCGCTCGCTTCCCAGGCGGGCGTGATCTGGCCTGAGACGTCGAATTCCACGCCCTTGGCCGTCACGCCGGCGCCATTGGCCACCATGGCCTGGCCGCCGTCGGGCAGCAAGAAGCCGGGCGGCACCGTGCGGTCGAGTTCCGCCAGGTTCTTTTTCTTCGTGTGGAACAGGGCGGCCGATGCATTCAGCTTGCCTTCATAGAATTCGCCCTTGATGCCCAGTTCCGCATTGTCGCCCGTTTCCGGCGCCAGGAACTGGTTGTTGCGGTCCTTGCTCGATTGCGGGTTGAACAGCTGCGTGAAGCTGGCGTAGGCCGAAAATTGCTTGTTGATGTCGAACACGGCGCCCACATACGGCGTGACTTCATTGCGCGTTTCCACGAAGTCGCTGTTGTCCGTGTGCACGCCTCGCGTATCGTAGTTGCGCGTATCCGTGCGGTACGTGCTGCTGCGCGCGCCGATGATCAGGTGCAGCGGGTCGGCCAGGCTCAAACGCGTGGCCACATAGCCGCCCGCCAGGCGCGTCACGGTTTCCGTGTGCGAGCCGTCCGGGTGGAACACGGGACGGGGAATGTTGCCCGTCCAGCTGCGGTAATCGGGGATGAAGTCCGGGTAATTGATTTCCGCTTCGCCGCCCAGCGAGCGCGAGCGCTGGTTGCCGCCGTTCCAGCCGACGATGGCCGTGTGCTTGCGTCCCAGCAAGGTGAAGGGACCGCTGGCGTACACGTCGAAATTGTCGCTGTTCTTCTTGCCTGCGCCCCAGGCGCCCGTCCACAGGCGCATGCCTTCACCGGTAGCCGGGTCGGGATGGCCCGCGCCCGCATAGGCGACGGTGGTGCGGTTCGTGCTTTCCGTGCGCGCATAGCCCAGGTGCACATTCCAGTTGCCGGGCAGGCGCTGGTCCAGCGATGTGAACAGCGTGTGCTGCTTGTTGGCCCAGGTGCTCCATGGCGTCGTGAAACTGGTGTTGCGCGGCAAATTGGCCAGGCTGCCATCTGCGTTCCAGTACGGCACGGCGCCCCAGGTGGCGCCCGTGGGCTTGTTGTCCTGGAAATCGACACCGGCCGTCAGCAGGGTGCCGGGGCGCACGTCCGCCTCGACGATGACCATGCCGACCGTCTTGCGCTCGTGATACATGTCCAGGTAGGAATCGCGTTTTTGCCAGGCCAGGGCTGTGCGCGCGCGCACGCTGCCCTCCGCGTTCAGCGGCGTGGAGAGGTCGGCCTCGACGCGCTGGTCATCCCAGCGGCCCATGATCAGGCCGGCGCTGGCCTGGAATTCCTTCGTCGGCCGCTTGCGTACCATGTTGATGGTGGCCGACGGGTCGCCCGTGCCGCCCATCAGGCCGGTGGCGCCGCGCACGACCTCGATGCGGTCGTACAGGATCGTGTCTTGCAATGGCGCATTGCCGCCGCGCGCCATGCCGTCGATCTGGATATTGTCGATGCCGAAGCCGCGCGCATAAAAGGTCGTGCGCTCCGTATCGTTCTGGCCCACCTGGATGCCCGTCGTCTGTGCCAGCGCCTGGTCCAGGCGCACGGCGCCCAGGTCGTCAAGCAGCTGGCGCGTGATGACGCTGACCGATTGCGGCGTTTCGCGCAAGGACAGGTCCATGCGCGTGGCGCTGCGCGCTTCGCCCGCCGTGTACGACTGCGTGCCTTCCGTGGTAGCCGTCGACTGGCCCAGCACGGTGACGGCTGGCATGGTGACGTCGGCCGCAGCGGCGTCGGCAGCCTGTGCCGGCAGGACCACGCCGGCGGCAAGGCTCAGCAGGGCGATGTGCAGCAGGCGGGGGAGGGGGCGCAAGGCGGGCTGGTGCGAAGAAGAAAATACGGTAGTCGATT
The DNA here is from genome assembly GCF_034424625.1 of Janthinobacterium lividum. Classification (NCBI taxonomy): domain Bacteria; kingdom Pseudomonadati; phylum Pseudomonadota; class Betaproteobacteria; order Burkholderiales; family Oxalobacteraceae; genus Janthinobacterium; species Janthinobacterium lividum. Next base: position 2,675,584 of record NZ_CP139976.1, read on the forward strand.
GCATCATTTTCCTGGAATATTGTAGTCGTGTGTTTTCCTATCTCGTCTGGCGAGGTGCGCAGTAGCTGGGGGATGGCGTGATGCTGGCCCGTGGTCTGGCTTGGATAGCAGTTCCACCGCAAGGCCCGGCGCGGTCGGGCAGTGGAAAAGAAGGGCGCGCGATTCCCGTCACTTTCGTGAATAAGAATCATTATCAATATAGGCGATATTTGCCAAATAATCAAGCGTGCGCACCAAAAGAGTGCAGACAGGAGTGTAGGCAGACCCGGGGCGGCGCATCGGCGGGCCTTCTGCGATAATGCAGGCGCTGATAAAATATTTTCCTCATTGAAAGAAATGCATGCGTACATGGATCGCTTGTGCCGGATGGTTGTGTGTCGTGTCGCTGGGCCAGGCCCAGGAACACGCGCCGCCGGCTGTTCCCGCGCCGCTGCAGAGCGCCAGCGTGCCCGCCGCCGTATCGCCACCCCTTGCGCCTGCCACGCCTGTCATACCCGCCGCGGCACCGGTATCGGCACCGGCGCCAGCGGCGAGCGCAGACGAAGCCTTGCCACCGCAAATGGTGACGATCACGGCCAGCAGCGACGCCAAGGCGCCGCGCATCCGTTTCACGGCTTACCGCGAAAGTTATCTGACGGCCAGGAAAGTGTGGCAAGTGTCGAGCGGCAGCGTGGTCATGGCCCTGCGCCTGATTCCTGCCAAGCTGAGCGCCACCATCGACGACGTGCGTGTGGCCTTGCAAGGCAATGGCGCGCCTGTGCCGATCAAGGTCTCCAGCGGCGGGGTGTTTGTCGTGCCGCTCAACGATGACATCGCCGCGCAGGACGGCACTTTCCTGGTGAACAAGGGCAGGGGGGAGCTGACGGCGAATATCGTCCTCCAGCCGTCTGTGGCGCGCGATGCCTGGAACGTCACGCGCGTGGGGCAAGTCTTGCAGGACGCCAGGCGCGCCGTGCGGGCCATCACGCCATGGTACAAGCGGCCGTTCGCCAGCGATGTGCAATCGCTGGCGTTTTGCGCGGCCGAGCGGGGCAGCGCCTTGCAGTTGATGGATGGCGAGCAACTGATCGCCACCTTGCCCATGAACGAGTCGGCTGTGAACGACATCAACCAACCCGTGTATTGCAAGATTTTCGACGGCGAAGACAAATACCCGGGACACTACCGCGTCGTCATGCCCGAGCAAGCGACGGTGCTGCTGCTGTAGAGGTCAGTTTGGCTGGCGCTGCACCATTTCCAGCGCCGCCGCCAGGGCCAGGTCCATCGTAGCCTGGTGGAAGATCAGCCATTGCGGCAACAGCGACAGCGCATGGCGGCCCTGTTCCAGGTCGCCTTCATCGACGGCGGCCCAGGCATGGTGCAAGCCGCTGAGCACGCGCGCATGCTGTTCGCGGTGGTTGGCCAGCGAAGGAAAGGCGATCTGCTCCATCAAATCCTCTTCCTCGCGGAAGTCGCGTTCGACGGCCGCGATCAGTTCGCGAAACGCCACGCTGAAATGCTGGTCGCCCAACTGCTGCAGCCGCGCCAGCTCCTGAAACAGCGCCTCATGCGCCTCGTCGATGACGGGAACCCCCAGCGCCATCTCATCCTTCCAATGCGATTTACCCATGCCGATGCTCCAGGTTAAGTCCGTCACGGTGCGAAGCGGACTGTTCCAGTTTGGGCGCAGCAAAGGTGGAAATCCATGATCTGGATCAAAAGTACGGCGAAGAGGGGGAGCAAATCAAGGCAAAAATAAATGGGAGGAGAGAACAAATCCCCACCCGCAAAACAAAGCGGTTTTAACGATGCAATCCACTACCGAGCGCCGCTGAAAAACGCCGCTGGCAAGGCGCCGCGCCGAAGGCAGTACGAATGTACGACGAGGCACGGCAACGCAGTCAGCGACGTTTTCTCAGCCGCGCGTCTTATTGTTTAGGCCAGTGGGCCCACATGCCTTGCGCATCGACATTCGGCACCTGCAATTGCTGCCCGGCGGACGTTTGCATCGTATCCCTCAGCACGAGGGGCACGAGCATCAAGGCCGACAGGGCAAGGCAGGCCAGCACTTTGAGCGTCAACATGGTCGTCTCCTGATGAGCCGGTGGCGGCGCGGGGTTGCGGCGCCTGCCGGTCACTTCAATCGCGTACGCATATCTTTATTCCATGCTTGCAGTTTAGCCCACCTGGTCGTAACTTCAACTTATTGCTGTGATGCACTGCACCAGTTCGTCTGCTGCCAGGGGCTATTTCGCCTTGCGCCCGCGCCGTGGCTTGCCTGCCGGGGGCAGGAAGGAATCGAACCACACTTGCGTCAATTGCCGCGTATTTTTCGCCGCTTCGCGCTTGACGGCGGCCGTGGCATGGCCGCGCGCCGTGTTGGCGATGCGGTTGGCGGCGCTCAGGTACATGCTCATCCAGGGGTTTTTCATGGTTAGCCTCGCAGACTGTGGGTGGGGCGGCGCGGATATGTCTCCATGCCGCCATGCCGCTACTGTAGTCCGATGGCAGGCGCTGACTGTGCGCCTGCCCACATAGCCGGGCGGCGCCGGGGGCGGGCTGATGTAGATCAATACACGTCGCGACGGTAGCGTCCGGCCGCCAGCAGGGCATCGAGTCCCTCCTGGCCCAGTACTTCTTGCAGTACAGCATCGATTCCTGTCGCCATGCCTTGCAGGCTGCCGCACACGTAGACGATGGCCCCTTGCGCCAGCCAGTCGCGCAGTTCGCCGGCGCTGGCGCGCAGACGGTCCTGCACGTATTGCCGTGTTTCACCATCGCGCGAAAAGACACGGTCCAGGCGCGCCAGGTGGCCAGCGTCCAGCCAGCCTTGCAACTCTGCGCCGCAGATACTGTCAAAAGCTTGCTGGCGCTCGCCGAACAGCAGCCAGTTGCGGGCCAGTCCCGCCCGCTGGCGCGCGCGCAAATGCGCACGCAAGCCGGCCAGGCCGGAACCGTTGCCGATGTAAATGCAGGGCACGTCGACCAGGGCGGGCGCGAAGGCGGGATTGGCTTGCAGGCGCAGGCGGATGGGGGTGTCCAGCGGGGCGAAGCGCGTGAGCCAGCCGGAACAGACGCCATAGCCCTGGTTGTCATCGCCCGCATGGCGCTCTTGACGCACGAGCAATTGCAGTTCGCCATCGGATGGCAGCGAAGCGAGCGAATAGCTGCGCGGCGCGTGATGGGCACTGCCTGCCTCGCCATCGCTGCCGTCCGCATTGCATGGGATGATTTCCGCCAGCGCGCCCGCTTCCCAGATGGCATCGGCGGGGCCCGTCAAGGTGATTTCATGCAGTTCGCTGCCCAGGCTGCCCGGGTTGAGCAGCACGCGGCGCGCCAGGCGCCACTCGGCATATGATGCTTCTTCCTGCATGCCGATGGCATCGATGGCGCTGCCGCTGCAGCGGGCCAGCGCTGTGGACCAGCTGGCCAGGGCGGCGGGGTCGTGCTTGTCCACTTCGATCAGCGGGAACAGGGGCGTGGCGCCCAGCGCCTGCAATTGTTGCGCCAGCGCATGGCCGAAGCCGCAGAAGGCGCTGTAATGGCGGTCGCCCAGGGCCAGCATGCCGAATTCCAGGCCCGCCAGCGGCGTGCCGGAGGTGGCTTGTAGCAGGCGCACGAAGCGGCGCGTGCCATCCGGCGCCTCTCCTTCGCCAAAGGTGCTGGCGACGATCAGGGCCCGTTCGTACTGGCGCAATTGCGCGGGATCAAACTGGTCCAGCGATTGCACGTCGACGGCCACGCCCGCCTGCTGCAGGGCGCGCGCGCTTTCCAGGGCCAGGCGCTCGGCCTGGCCCGACTGGCTGGCGTAGGCCACGAGGGTGGGCAATCCCGTGTTCGCCTGGTCCGCCGCACCGGCGCCCAGCATGGCGCGCTGCGCCCGCACGGCCTGTTTTGCCTTGCGGCGGCCCAGGTACAGCATCCAGCCCGTGATGGCGAACAGGGGCAGGCCCAGGCTGGCCAAGGTGACGATGATGCGGCCCGGCAAGCCAAAATACGTGCCCATGTGCAGCGGATAAATGATGTTGACGAGGCGCGAACCCAGGGCCTGCTGGCTGTACGGTTCGTTTTCCGTCACCGTGCCGTCGGCCGGCAGGATGCTCATGCGGCTGCGCGCCCGCTCATGCGGCGCATCGCTGGCCAGCCACGTGAATTGCACCGCTTCGCCGGCGCGTGTCGGCAGGCGCACGCTGGCCAGGGTCCAGCCGGGGGCGTGCTGCTGGAAGCTGCTCCAGGCCGGGCCGATGTCGACGGCCGGTATTTCCTTCTTCTCCTTGGACTGGCCTTTCTTGCCGGGCGCCTGCGCCTGTGCCATCCTTGGCGGCTTGCCGGCCCAGGCGTCGATATTGTCGCGCACCACGTCGTAGCTCCAGTAAATGCCCGTCAGGGTCAGCGCCACGTAGACGACCAGGCACCAGGTGCCGGCCACGGCGTGCAGGTTCCACAGGAAGGAGCGGCCTTTCAGGGCAGGGTCGAAGGTCAGCCAGGTGCGCCAGTCCAGCGGACGGCGAGGCCAGCGCAGATACAGGCCCGATAATGCCAGGCCCAGCAGGCACAGGGCCAGCGCGCCCGCTACTTGCCGGCCCGGATCGCGGGGCAGCAGCAGCCAGCGGTGCAGCGATTCCGTCCACTCGAAAAAGCCCGCCCCCGTCAGTGCCGGCCGGGTCGCTCCCGTGTACGGGTGGACATAAATGGATTCGCCGCGCCGCTGGCCATTCTTCGGCGCGAAGAACAGGCGTGGCGCCGCGCCCGCCTCCGCATACATGGTGATCGAGGCGACGCGCTGGCCGTGTTCGGCAGCGGCAATGGTGCCCAGCTGGCCAGGCGTCAGCGGCGCGCGCGTTTCCACTGCCACATGGCGCACGCCGGGATTTATGACATCGAGCAATTCATCCTTGAAGGCCAGGGTTGCGCCGCTCAGGCCTATGATCACCAGCACCGTGCCGGCCGTGATGCCGATAAACCAGTGCAATTGAAACCACACCTGCTTCCAGCTCCAGTGCCAGCGCCGCGGTTGCGGGGCGGCGGCAGGCTGGCGCTGCTGTTGGCGGGTCTCCGGCGCCTCGTCGGCGCTGGCGCGCAGCTGGGGTTGTGGCAGGGAGGAGGTGGTCATGGCGGCTTTCGATGGCGCCGCCATGCAGGGTGTCAGACATGGCGGGGAAGAAGGAAGGCTGACATATTAACGCAAACGAGAATCATTCGCAAATGATGGCACCCTGTTTTCGCGTGGCGGGGGCCATCCTCGTTTGCCTGATTGGGCGCTATAGGCGCTACAATAGGGATACTGTTCACTAGTTCCCATTGCTGCCATGACCACTTCCACACCGAATCTCGTCGTCACCCCATCCGCCCACCCCTTGTCCGACGCCGAGCGCGCCGCGCGCATGGTCAATCCCGCCTTCGGCCGCATCTTCACCGACCACATGGTGGTGATTCCTTACCGCGACGGCAAGTGGCAGCAGGGCGAACTGAAAGCCTACGGCCCTTTGACGCTGGACCCGTCCGCGTCGTCCCTGCATTACGGCCAGGCCATCTTCGAAGGCTATAAAGCGTTTGCCCAGCCGGACGGCAGCATCAAGACCTTCCGTCCGGAACAGAATGCCGAGCGCTTCAACCGCAGCGCCGCGCGCCTGGCCATGCCGGCTATCCCTGTCGAACTGTTCCTGGAAGCGGGCGACGCGCTCATTTCGCAAGACCGCAACTGGGTGCCGAAGAATACGGGCGAGAGCCTGTACATGCGTCCGCTGATGATCGCCACCGACCCGTACCTGGGCGTGCGTCCATCGGAAGAATACCTGTTCGTGCTGTTCGCCTCGCCAGCCGGCGCCTACTTCCCGAAAGGCGTGAAACCCGTCACCGTGTGGATCAGCGAAGACTTCGTGCGCGCCGCGCCGGGCGGCACCGGTGAAGCCAAATGCGCGGGCAACTACGCGGCCAGCCTGATGGCCCAGTCGCAAGCGCAAGAGAAGGGCTGCGACCAGGTTGTGTGGCTGGACGCCGTGCACCGCGAATTCATCGAAGAAATGGGCGGCATGAACCTCTTCTTCGTGTATAAGGATGGCGAGAAAGTCACCGTCGTGACGCCGGAGCTGACGGGCACCTTGCTGCCAGGCATCACCCGCCGCAGCCTGCTGGAAATGGCGAAAGACCTCGGCTATGTGACGGAAGAGCGTAAATTGTCCGTCCAGCAATGGCGCGACGACATCGCCTCGGGCCGCATGACCGAAGTGTTCGCCTGCGGTACGGCCGCCGTCATCACGCCCGTGGGCGTGGCCAAGGCCAATGGCTTTGAAATGACCATCAACAACAATGAAAATGGCGCCGTTACCCTGGCCCTGCGCGAAGCCCTGCTGGGCTTGCAGCATGGCACGGCGGCTGATACGCACGGCTGGATGCATAAAGTTTGCTAAGTTGATGGTGTAATTTCCATACCGCGCCGGCACTCAGTTGCCGGCGTTTTTATATCTTGAAGGAAGCTCGATGAAAATCCGCTCTGTCTTGCCCGCGCTGGCCGCCGTGTTCCTCAGCCTGTCTGCCGGCGCCGTCCACGCGGCCGACGCCACGTGCGCCATTCCCCGCAACGTCAGCTACTACGATTACGACGTCAAGCCGTCGGACGAGAAAAACACGTGCTACAAGCAAAGCACGAACGTGCCCACCGATTACTTCATGCTGGCGCTGTCGTGGTCGCCAGGCTTTTGCGACAGCCAGCGCCGCCGTGGCGCAGTGTCGAAAAAGGCTGCCTTCCAGTGCGCCGAGAGCAACCAGTTCGGCTGGATCGTACATGGCTTGTGGGCGCAGTCGGCCAATCCGGCCACCTGCGACGACATTTCCGTGACGCCGCCGCGCAAGACGGAACTGCACCCGCGCTATTGCAAGGGCAATCTGCCGAAGCTGGCGCCGTCCGACATCCTGCCCTACATGTGCATGCAGCCGGGCGAAGCCTTGCTGCAGGGTGAATGGGAAAAGCATGGTGCCTGCGATTTCGATACGGCCAAGGAATATTTCGAAAAGGAACGCGAACTGTTCCAGGCCTTGAAGTTGCCGGATTCCACCATGCCAAAGAACGAGCTGTTCCAGTGGATGAAGCAGCATAACCCGCAACTGAAGGGCCGTTGGCTCGGCTATGAAAAGCACTCGGGCGAGTTGCGCATCTGCTATTCGAAAGACTTCAAGGTCATCGACTGCCAGAAGTAAGCTGGCCTCTCCTGCAGGTTTCTTACATACATGTTAGTGTATTGTCCGGATCAGCAAGATGAACAGGTAGTGTATGCAGCAGTCTAGGCGGCAGCAAACGCAAGCCGTGATGGTGGGCGAGGACGGCTTGCCGCCCGGCGCCCGTGTATGGGCCATGCTGGCGCTGGCCATCGGTGTGGGCATGGCCTCGCTCGATACGGCGATTGCCAACACGGCCTTGCCGGCCATCGCCGGCGAGCTGCACACGACGCCGGCCGCCTCCGTCTGGATCGTCAACGTGTACCAGCTGGCCATGGTGGCGACCTTGCTGCCGTTTTCCGCCCTCGGCGAAATCGCCGGCTACCGGCGCGTATTCATCTCCGGCATGTTTTTATTTACCCTCGCTTCGCTCGCTTGCGCACTGGCCTGGTCCTTGCCCTCGCTGGTGGTGGCGCGCCTGTTCCAGGGCGTCGGCGCCAGCGCCATGATGAGTGTCAACACGGCGCTGCTGCGCGCCCTGTATCCGAAACACTTGCTGGGACGCGCGTTTGGCAACAATGCGCTGGTGGTGGCTGTCGCGTTTGCCATCGGCCCCACGGCCGCGTCGCTGATCCTGGCGACGGCATCGTGGCCGTGGCTGTTCGCCATCAATGTACCCTTGGGCGTGGCCGGCTTCTTCCTCGCCAGCCGCATGCTGCCGGCGACCAAACTGTCCGGTCACACGCTCGATGCGCGCACGGCGCTGTACAACGTGGGCGCTTTCGGCTTGCTGATCCTGTTGTTTGGCGATGCCGCCCATCACGCGGCCCTGTCGACCTTGCTGCCGGAACTGGTGGCGGTAGTGATCTTCTTTATTTTGCTGCTGCGCCGCCAGGCGGGGCACGCAGCTCCGATGCTGCCGATCGACCTGTTTCGCCGTCCATTATTCCTGCTGTCGTCGCTGACGGCCATCTGCACGTTTGCCGCGCAGGGCCTGGCCTTCGTCTCGCTGCCGTTTTATTTTGAAGTAACCCTGGGCCGTTCACCCGTTGAGACGGGCTTCCTGATGACGCCGTGGGCCGTGCTGGTGGCCGTGATGGCGCCTGTCGCCGGGCGCCTCAGCGACCGCTATTCGCCGGGCGTGCTGGGCGGCATCGGCCTGGCGGCGCTGGCGGGCGGCTTGCTGACCCTGGTGTGGATACCGGCCCACCCCAGCGTGTTCGATATCGGCTGGCGCATGGCCTTGTGCGGCATCGGTTTCGGTTTCTTCCAGGCGCCCAATCTGAAAGCCATCATGGGCAGTGCGCCGCCCGAGCGGGCTGGCGGCGCCAGCGGCGTGGTGGCCACGTCGCGCCTGATCGGGCAAGCGACGGGCGCGGCGCTCGTCGCGTATTGCTTCACGGTTTCCGCCACGCGTGGCACGACGTATGCGCTGTGCCTGGCGGCAGGCTTCGCCGCCGTGGCCAGCATCGCCAGCTTCTCGCGCCTGGTGGTGGCGCAGCCGGCGTGGTTGCAAGGCAAGCGCGACTGACAGGTACAAATCAGACGTCGATGGCCTTGTCCGACTGCATGCGTTTGCGCAGTTCGAACTTCTGGATCTTGCCCGTCGACGTGCGGGGCAGGGGGCCGAAATAAATGGCTTTCGGCACCTTGAAACCGGCCAGGTTGTTCTTGCAAAAGGCGATCAATTCCGCTTCCGTCACCGTGCCGCCTTCGCGCAGCTCGACGAAGGCGCATGGCGTCTCGCCCCATTTCTCGTCGGGCTGGGCAATGACGGCGGCGGCCAGCACTTGCGGATGGTGGTACAGCGCGTCTTCCACTTCCACGCTGGAAATGTTTTCTCCGCCGGAAATGATGATGTCCTTGCTGCGGTCCTTCAGCTTGATATAGCCGTCCGGATACATGACGCCGAGGTCACCCGTGTGGAACCAGCCGCCGGCGAACGCTTCCTGCGTCGCTTTTTCATTTTTCAGATAGCCCTTCATGCAGATATTGCCGCGGAACATGATCTCGCCGATCTGTTCGCCGTCGGCCGCCACCGGCTGCATGGTCTCCGGGTCCAGCACGGCCACGGCGCTTTGCAGGTGGTAGCGCACGCCCTGGCGCGATTTGAGTACGGCGCGTTCTTCCTGCGACAGGGCCGCCCACCCATCCTGCTCGGCGCAGATGGCGGCCGGGCCGTACACTTCCGTCAAGCCATACGAGTGGATCAAGTCAAAACCCATGGCTTCGATCTTTGCCACCATGGCGGCCGGCGGCGGTGCGCCAGCCACCATGCCGCGCACGGTCCAGTCGATTCCGTCGCGCCAGTTGGCGGGCGCATTGGCCAGCGCTGCATGCACGATGGGCGCGGCGCAATAGTGGGTGATGCGCAATTCGCGCATCAGGTCGAACACGAGTTTCGGTTCGAACTTGCGCAGGCACACGTTGACGCCGGCCCGCGCGGCCACGGTCCACGGGAAGCACCAGCCATTGCAGTGGAACATCGGTAATGTCCATAAGTACACGGCATGCTTGGGCATGTCCCACTCTAATATGTTCGACAGGGCGTTCAGGGCCGCGCCGCGGTGGTGGTAGACGACGCCTTTCGGGTCGCCCGTGGTGCCGGATGTGTAGTTGAGGGCGATGGCGTCCCACTCGTCGGCGGGCGGCTGCCAGTCGTAGTCGGGGTCGCCGCTGGCCAGCAAGCTTTCATAGTCGAGCTCGGCAAATGCTTCCACTTCCGGTCCCAGCACATCGTTGACCTGGATCACGCGCAAGCCGGGAATCTGCGCCGCCATCTGGCGCGCCAGTTCGGCAAATTCCGTGTCGGCCAGCAAGACCTTGGCTTGGCCATGGCGCAGCATGAAGGTCAGGGAGGCCAGGTCGAGGCGGATATTCAGGGCGTTGAGGACGGCGCCGGCCATCGGGACGCCAAAGCTCGCTTCCACCATGGCGGGCGTGTTCGGCAGCATCACGGCCACCGTGTCGCCAGTGCCCACGCCCAGCTTGATGAGGCCGGAGGCGAGGCGGCGCGTGCGCGTATAGGTTTCGCCCCATGTCTGGCGCACGGCGCCATGTGCAATTGCCAGGCGATTGCCATATACTGCGGCTGCCCTGGCGATATAGTCGAGCGGGGTGAGGGCGGCGTAGTTGGCGCTGTTTTTGCCGAGGCCGGTGTTGAAATCAGCTGTCATGCTTGTCTCCTGGTAAAAGAATCTTGTAGCTCCCTGTTTCGGGATTGATACCGGTTAGCATAGCACCGGCGTTGGAAAATCACTGTCATCTTAGTGACAACTGAAGGATGGAATGGATAGCAACGATAGTGTAGACCGTGCCGTGCCCGAACTCGATAGCCACGACTGGTTCACGGCCCTCGATGCCAGGCATCAGGCCCTGTTGCGCGCTGGCAGCGTGATCCGGCATTTCGAGGCGGGCGCCTTCATCACGCGGCGAGGCGAACCGTCGGCGCACTGGATCGGCGTGCACACGGGCTTGATCAAGCTGGCCGTCTACAACGCCGATGGGCGCGGCGCCACGTTTTCCGGCGTGCCGGCCGGTGGCTGGTGCGGCGAGGGCAGCGTGCTCAAGCGCGAACTGCGCCGCTACGACGTGGTGGCCGTGCGCGCATCGCGCATCATTCTCGTGCCGGTGGACCTGTTTCACCTGCTGCTGGCCGAGAGCCTCTCCTTCAATGCCTTCGTCATCCGTCAGTTGAACGAGCGCATGGGCCAGTTCATCGCCACCATCCAGAACCAGCGCCTGCTGGCCGTCGACGCGCAAGTGGCGCAAGCCATCGCGCAGCTGTTCCATCCCATGTTATGTCCTCGTACCTCCAGCGTGCTTGAGCTGTCGCAGGAAGAAATCGGCTTGCTGACCGGCATTTCGCGCCAGCGGGTGAACCAGGCGCTGGGCCATCTGGCCGAACTCAAGCTCATCAACATCGCCTACCAATCCATCCGCGTCGTCGACCTGGACGGCTTGCGCCGTTATGGCGTGGCGTCGCTGTGATGACAGACCGGGCGCGCGATGTGTGGCATGCTGGCGGCTCGTTCACCACATTGACCTGACGCATGGCCCTCGTTTCCGATCATCCATTGCACCTGCTGGGCTTGCGCTTTCCGCTCCGGTTGCGCGTTACCGTGCGCCAGGGCTTTGTGACCTTGCACAATGAAATCACCACCAAGAAACTGGCCAGCGGCGACAGTTTCGTCGTGCCTGCTTTCCTGCGCTTTGCCTGCGACGTGATGCCGGGGCGGGGCAAGCCGGCCGTTTTCACCCTGGCGCTGGAAGGCGATGAGCCCGATGGCGGACACGGCGGCGGCAAGCGCTGGAGCCAGGCGCTGGCGCAGCACATCTTTGATACGCCGCAAGGTAAGTGGACGGCTGCGCGCCTAGCGGCCCTGTGGCAAGTGACGCCGCACAAGGCCAGGGCGCGCCTGTTTTCCGAGGGCGAGGCATTGCTCAGCCTGGTGCGCGAACAGCGCCTGGCGCACGCGCTGCACACGGCGGCGCAAGCGGATGCCGAGGGAGGGCACGGCGAGCGCGACCTGGCGCAAGTGGCGGCCGGCTCCGGCTTTGCCTCGATCCCCGCGTTTTGCGATGCCTGCGTGGACGTGGCGGGCGTGCGCCCCAGCCTGTTCCTGCGCGGCCAGGCGGGCGCGCCTGCGCAACGCGATAGCCAGACTCCGTTATAATCGGGGCCATGGGATCATTATTGAAGCGCAAACAGTGGCATATGTGGTTCGCCTGCCTGGCGATACTGCTCAATGCGCTGTCGCCATCCCTGTCGTATGCGTTTGCTTCGCTGCATGCGAACGCGAACAATGCCGCCGTCGAGATTTGCTCGGCCAGCGGCGCCGTCTACACGCAAGCGGACCTGGCGCCAGCCGCCAAATCCACCACTGATTCCGTGCTGCACCACATTGAGCATTGCCCGTTCTGCATGAGCCATGCGGGCAGCGCGGGTTTGCCGCCGTCGTCAGCATCGCCGCTGCCCGTGATCACGGGCCACGACCTGTATCCGCCATTGTTTTACCAGGCGCCGCGGGCCCCGTTCGCCTGGCTGGCCGCCAGCCCGCGCGGCCCGCCTCTGGCTGCCTGAATACACCCGTCACGCCTTCCACGTCTTAACTGTATCCACTACGCCCATCGGGCCAGAATGCCATGAAACGTCGTCTTTTTCTTCTCGCCGGTACGGCGGGATTGCTCACGCTTGCGGCTTGCGAACCCGCGCCGAAACCCCATTACAACGGCCTCGACTTGACGGGAGGCGATTACAAGCCCGACTTCAAGTTGAGCGGCCCCGACGGCAAGGTTTACACCCTGGCCGATTTCAAGGGCAAATATGTGATGGTCTTCTTTGGCTTTACGCAATGCCCGGACGTGTGTCCGACAGCCCTGTCACGCGCGCTGGAAATCCGCCAGAAACTGGGGCCGGATGCCGATAAGCTGCGAGTGATCTTCATCAGCATCGACCCCGAGCGCGACACGCCCGAGCTGCTGGGCGAATACATGCGCGCCTTCGACCCCAGCTTCCTGGGTTTGCGCACGGATCCGCAGGCGACGGCGCAGACGGCCTTCAATTACAAGGTCTTCTACCGCCGTGTGCCGAGCGGCAGTTCCTACACGATGGACCACACGGCCATCAGCTATGTGCTCGATGCCGAGGGACGCATGCGCCTGGGCCTGAAGCACCAGTTGACGGGCGACGAGTGCGTGCAGGATATCAAGACCCTGATGAAATCGAAATACACCTTATAACCATACCGAGGAATGATCATGACCCATTTGAAAACCCTGCTGGCCACGGCCCTGGCTGTGCTGTCCTTCTCCGCCTCTGCCCAGACTTCCGTGCAGATTACCGACCCGTGGGTGCGCGCCACCGTGCCGCAGCAAAAAGCCACGGGCGCCTTCATGCAGATCACGGCGCCGAAAGCCATGCGCCTGCTGGAAGTGCGCTCGCCCGTGGCCGGCGTGGCGGAAATCCATGAAATGAGCATGACGGACAATATGATGCGCATGCGCCAGGTCAAGGAAATCGCCTTGCCAGCCGGCAAAGCCGTCGAACTAAAACCGGGCGGCTACCACGTGATGCTGCTGGAACTCAAAGGGCAGGTGAAGGCGGGCGACAAGATCCCGCTGACCCTCGTCGTCGAAGGCGAGGACAAGCGCCGCGAAACGATCGAAGTCAATGCCGTGGCCCGTCCGCTGGGCGCCACCTCGACGTCATCCGCGATGCCGGCGATGAAACACTAAGCTAGAGCAATACCCTTGCAAAGCCCGGTTCGCCGGGCTTTTTTGCGTCCATTTGAAAATTAAACAGCTGTTTGATACAATGCTGAATAATATTAAACGGCTGTTTAAATGATGGGAATGGCATGACAGAAGAAGTCGAAACGGCGCGCACGCGCATCCTGCAGGCGGCGGTCCAGCTGTTTGCCGACGAAGGCTATAAGCTCGCGTCCGTGCGCAGGATCTGCGAGGCGGCCCACGTCAACGTGGCGATGGTTAACTATTATTTTCATGGCAAGGAAGAGCTGTACCTGGCAGCCTTCGACCATGCGCGCGCGCTGGCGCGTGCCACGGCTGCTGCCGTACCGGAGGCAGGCCCAGCGGCGGCCGTGGCGCCCGTGGAACAGTTGCGCCTGGCGATAGAAGCGATGGTCTTCGACATGCTGCGTCCGGGAGCGGCTTCGCTGTTCAGCCGCCTGGTGGCGCGCGAATTGATCGAACCCACGTCCGCCATCCACATGCTGGCAGACCGCGACGTGCGCGCGCACCATGCCCTGTTTACAGGCTTGATCCGTGGCGTGGTGGGCGAGGCCATGCCGGCGGCCGTGGTGCAGAAATGCGTGTTCAGCGTGATCGGCCAGGCCGTGTTCTATGCCCGTTCGCGCATCGTGCATGAACTGGTGGCGCCGGAAATTACCTATGACGAGACTGGCACTGCCAGCATTGCGCAGCATGTCGCCGCGTTCTCGCTGGCGGCCCTCGACGGCTTGCGCCGCCAATATGCTGTGCAGGCGGGCGCATGAAAGCGCGCAACCTGACCCTGGTGCTGGCCGGGCTGGCCATGCTGGGCCCGTTCGCCACCGATACCTTCCTGCCGTCGTTTCCCGCGATCGGCACGCATTTCGACGTCAGCAGCGTGCTGGTGCAGCAGACCCTGAGCGTCTACCTGGCCGCCTATGCCTTCATGACCTTGTTTTACGGCACCTTGTCCGATTCGTTTGGCCGCCGTCCCGTGATTCTCGCTTCGCTGCTGATCTTTGCCGTGGGCTCCATCGGCGCCGCGTTTGCCCCCAGCTTTGGCTGGCTGCTGTTCTTCCGCGGCATGCAGGGCGCCTCGGCGGGGGCGGGCAGGGTCATCGGCCAAGCCATCGTGCGCGACAGCCTGTCGGGCGCGGCCGCACAGAAGATGCTGGCCAATATCATGATGGTGTTCGGCATCGCGCCCTCCATCGCGCCCATCATCGGCGGCTGGCTGCACGTGGCGTATGGCTGGCAATCCACGTTCGTGTTCACCTTTTCCGTCACGGTGCTGCTGTTGCTGGCCTGCCTGAAAGGCTTGCCGGAAAGTTTAGCCGTCGAGCAACGTCAACCTTTTCACCCAGGCAACATCGCACGCAATTACTGGCTGGCCTTGCGCCACCGGGCGTTCCTGCTGCGTTCGCTGGCCGTGGCCTTTGCGTTTGGCGGCTTTGCCCTGTACATCGCCTCGGCCCCGCATTTCATCCTGGAACTGCTGCACCTGCCGGAAACGGCCTTCGGCTGGATGTTCATTCCCATGGTGGCGGGCCTGGTGGGCGGCTCGGCGCTGTCGGGCAAGCTGGCCCATGCGGTGAAAAGCGCCGTGCTGGTGCGCTGGGGCTTGCTGGCCATGGCGGCCACGGGCGCGCTCAACATTGCCTACAACCACTGGTTCGCGGCCAGCGTCCCGTTCGCCGTCGTGCCCGTGATGCTGTACGCGTTCGGCATGTCGCTGGCCTTGCCGGGCATGACCATGTCGACGCTCGACATTTTTCCGCAGATGCGGGGCCTGGCTGCCTCCCTGCAAAACTTCGTGCAAATGCTGGTGTTTGCGCTCGTGTCCGGTTTTGTCGCACCGCTGCTGTTCGACAGTGCGTTCAAGCTGGCGCTGGGGCAGGCCTCTGCCGTGGCGCTGGCCGCGTTTTTCTGGTGGCTGGGCACGCGCCAGGACGCGGCGCAGGGTGTGATGAGTATTGCCAAAACGGCATGAGCGGAGTTTGAAAAGGTAGGCATGCTTCCTGCTTTGTTACACTGTGACAATCAGACCCACGCTGCGGGCACAGCAGCACGCGCGCGGGTCTAAGCAGTTTTGCAACTTTACCTTTGGCTATCATGCACTTGATTAACTCCAGTTTGAACCACGCCTTGCGCGTGCCGCTGGCGGCGGAAATCCATTCGCGGCCGTTTTTGCAGCTCGACGCACCCGAGCTGATCACCCATCTGGCCGTGTATAAAGATGACAGCGCAGCGCCCGGTGCGTCGAATATGGCCGCCCAGCACGCCACCCTGGCGGCCCTGTGCACGCATTTCGGCGTCACGCCGCCCGCCGCCGAAGCCAAGTATTTTTATTACGACTTCGGCCGCTTCCGCCTGAAATGGGAATGCCACACGGAATTTGCCACGTTTACCTTTGCCGAGCATCCGGGACAGGCCTTGCCCCTGGCGCAGGCGTTCGAGCGAATGCCTTTGGCGCAGTTGCCGCAGCAATGGCTGGCGGGCTTGAAGGGCAAGCTGATGGTGGCGGCGCACGTGGTGCTCGAGCAGGCGACCGAGCCGGCCGAAATCTTCATGCAGGGCTTGTCGCGCGTCTTCGAGGGCAATACCCTGGCCGGCAGCAAGGTGCTGCAGGGCGGCGAATTGTGGACGGATTTCACGATCCAGTCCGATGGCTTCAGCCGTTTCGTCATCCGCGATGCGGGCATGCGCTCGCAGCAGTCGGGCCGCCTGGTGCAGCGCGTGCTGGAAATCGAAACCTACCGCATGATGGCTTTATTGGGCTTGCCCTACGCCATGCAGGCGGCGCCATCCTTGAATGCCATCGAGAACGAACTGGCGACCCTGGCCGCCGCCATGGTCGACACGGACGATACTCCGGGCCTGGTCAAGGCCGACGAGGGCGTTGCCGAGCAAGCCTTGCTCGACCGCATCACGCGCCTGGCCGCCCGCATTGAAAAGCTGTCGCTCGACAATAGCTACCGCTTTTCCGCGTCGAAAGCCTACATGGGCCTGGTCAAGGCGCGCATCGACGAGTTGCGCGAAGTGCGCATCGAAGGCATACCCACGGTCGAGGAATTCATGGATCGGCGTTTGACGCCCGCCATGAACACGTGCGAAGCGATGGCCAGCCGCCAGGAAGCGATGGCGCAGCGCATTGCCAACACGAATGACTTGCTGCGCACGCGCGTGGGCATCGTGCAGGAATTGCAGAACCGGCAAATCCTGCAATCGATGAACGCCCGCGCGGCGCAGCAGCTGCGCTTGCAGCAAGCCGTGGAAGGCTTGTCGGTGGCCGCCATTTCCTATTATGTGATCGGCCTGTTCAGCTACACGGGCAAGGCGGCCAAGGTGATGGGCTTGCCCGTGAATCCGGAAATCCTCGTCGGCGCGCTGGTGCCGTTCGTGGCGACCGCCGTGTGGCTGGGACTGCGCCGCATGCACCACAAGCTGCACGCGGACTGAACAGGACGACATCGCGCTGTCATTTTTGCTATCTTTCAACATTCGACCGTCAGGTGTTTTGAAAAGGAAGTTGCGTGCTAGCGAATGTTGGAGATGTTTACAGTGTGTTTTCGTCCGAGCTGCAGCAGTATGTGGCTTGCCAGGTCACCCGCATCAAGGATGCATCCTCGTCCAGGCCCGTAGCTGCCGTGCTGGAGCTGGACTGGACCGGTGACGCCTTGCCCGATGCGGCGGCCGTGCAAGCCATGCGGCCGCTGCTGTGCGATTATTTCTTCTGGAACAATCGCCACGATCACTGCTATGCCACGGCGAACGTGCCGCCTGGCTATACGCTCGTTGGCAATATCGCGCCGCTGGTGGATGTGGAAGTCAATAGCTACCGCAGTGCCTGGTACGTGGGCGACAGCGTGCTGCGCCAGCGCAACTGGGAGCGCATCGATCCGGCGCGGCGCCAGCAGTTCAAGGCCGCATCGGACAAGCGTGAAGTGACGCTGGGCGGCCAGGTCTTCCGGCAGGACGCGACGAAAATCAATGACAGCGTCTTGCAGGCGCTGGGCGACGTGTCCGAGCTGGAACAACTGCCTTGCCTGATGTCGATCGAGACTTGCAACGGCACGCAGGCATTGATGGAGTTTATCCAGGGCAATCCCTTCATCAATGAGCTGGACTGGCAATCATCGACGGTGCATGCGCTCGACTTCAGCGGCAGCGGCTTGAGCCGCCTGATCCTGCAGCCCGATGGCGTCACCCGCCTGGTCTTGAACGAAGGCTTGAGCCTGCTCGCGCTGCGCAGCGCGCCATCGCCGGCGCTGCGCATCGACGATGGCGCGGACGGCCGCCACCTGACACTGCAGTGCACGCACGCGCTGCCGCCGTTCCACGGTCTCGGCCAGTTGGGCGGCCTGTCGCTGATCGGCATGAAGGACGTTGATCTGGCGCATGTAGCGCAGCGTTTTCCCCACCTGACATCCTTGCGCATCTGGGGCAAGCCTGGGCTGGCGTCGCAGATGGCCAGCCTTGCGCGGCTGACCGAGCTGCGGACGTTCACCGCCTATGACCTGTTCGGTTTCACGGCGGAGGAATTTCCATCGGCCGCGCAATTGCCGAAGCTGTCGGCCTTGTGGCTGACCAGCTTGCCAGCGGATGTCGCCAAGGCCATCAAGGCCGGCTACAAGACAGCGGCGGCGCTGGGACTGGACTTGTCGGTGACCAAGGCACGCAAGCCGGAATGGCTGGCGGATAACCTGCTCAACCCGTTCCGCGATTGGGATGGCCGCGAGCATATTTCCCCCGCGTATGCGAAAAAGGCGGCGCTGGCCTACAAGAACATGCTGGCCGTGACGCGCGGCATCGATGCCGCCATGCAGGCGACGGCGGCGGCCGCCGCGCTGGAAACGATGGTCGCCGCCTATGTGGATGCCTTCAACAAGATCGAGCGGCGCACGAGCATCATCGAGACGGTCGAGCGCGAGGAAATCTACACGGTGCTGGCCGAGCTGCTGGCCCAGCTGCGTGGGCAGCTGGGCGGGCAGGGCGCCACGCTCGTCGATGAGGCGGCCTTGCTGGCGCTGTTCGACCGCTTGCGCGAATTCTAGACCAGTCCAGCAGTCTAGAAAAAAAGTTCTAGACATTGAGTTCTAGACTGGGTATTCTAGCGGCATGTTAAAAAATACCTCCACTCCCCATCCCACGGCCGCCGAACTGGACCTGCTGCGCATCCTGTGGCAGCGCGGCCCGTCCGACGCCCGCGCCGTGTATGACGCGCTGGCCGCTGAGCGTGCCGACGCCAGTTACGCCACCGTGCTGCGCCAGTTGCAACTGATGCATGGCAAGGGCTTGCTGAGCCGCGATGAAAGCCAGCGGCCGCAGCTGTATGCGGCCGTCGAAGCGCAGGAAAAGTTGCAAACGAGTTTGCTCAAGGACTTGATCGGCAAGGTGTTTTCCGGTTCCGGCAAGGCGCTCGTGCTGACGGCGCTGCGCGAACACGTGAGCGACGCGGAACGCCTGGAAATTGAAAAAATCCTGCGCAGCAAGGATGGCGGCGCGCCATGAACCTGGACCTGGGCATAAAGTTGGGCAACCTTGTCCCTGCGCTGGGCTGGGTCTTGCTGTATTTTGTCTGGCAGGGCTTGATCGTCGGCGCCGTCTCCGCTGCATTGCTCTGGCTGCTGCGCCACGCCAGCGCGCGCTGGCGCTATGCCGTGTGCGCGCTGGCGCTGCTGCTGTGCCTATGCATTCCCTCGCTCCACCTGCTGTCTCTGCTGTTGGGCACATCACTGGCCCAGCTGCCGATGGCTGCGCCGCCCGCCTGGCGCGCCGCGCTGCAAGCGTGGATGCCGGCCCTGGTGCTGGCCTGGAGCGCCGGCGTTGGCCTGATGAGCTTGCGCCTGTGCCTGGGCCTGGCCTGGGTCGGCAGGCTGCGCCGCCAGGCTGTGGCGGCCCCCGCCATCTGGCAGACGCGCCTCGATGCGCTGGCGCTGCGCATGGGCTTGCGCGGCAGT
This sequence comes from Janthinobacterium lividum, assembly GCF_034424625.1. NCBI lineage: Bacteria > Pseudomonadati > Pseudomonadota > Betaproteobacteria > Burkholderiales > Oxalobacteraceae > Janthinobacterium > Janthinobacterium lividum. Next base: position 2,694,909 of record NZ_CP139976.1, read on the forward strand.
CGGTCAGTGCCGCTGAAGCTGCATGCAGGCCTGGCCAGTCCAGTGACGGTGGGTTTCTGGCGCCCCGTCATCCTGCTGCCGGCCGCCTTGCTGAGCGGCATGCCCGTCGCCTTGCTGGAAGCGCTGCTGGCGCATGAACTGGCGCATGTGCGGCGCTGGGATTACCTGGTCAACCTGTTGCAAAGCGTGGCCGAGGCGCTGCTGTTCTTTCACCCCGTCGTCTGGTGGCTGTCGGCGCGCATGCGGGCCGAGCGGGAACAGGTGGCCGATGCCCTGGCTGCGCAAGCGCTGCAAGACCCGCAGCAGCTGGCCACGGCGCTGCATGCGTTGTCCCTGCACACGGCTGCGCCGCAGCATTCCCGCTTGCTGATGTCGGCACGGGGCGGGGCGTTGCTCACGCGCATAGAACGCCTGATGGCGCCAGGGCTGGATACGGTCGGCTGGAAACTGGCCGTACCCGCCTTGCTGCTGGCTTGTGCCACCCTGTTGTTGCAGACGCAGGAAAAGCCCGCAGTCAACGGGGCGATGCTGGCCGAGGCTGCCGCCGGCATGCTGGCCTTGCCCGTCAGCGCGAAACACATGCTGGTATTCGATGACGCCAGCGGCAAGGTGTTGATGGCGAAAGATGCGGATGCCGTCGTGCCCATCGCCTCGATCACCAAGCTGATGACGGCCATGGTGGTGCTCGATGCGGGACTCGATCCCGATGAACAGTTGCGCATCGTGCGCGCCGACGGCGATGCGTCGTTGCAGCGCCACAGCCTGCTGGCCGATGGCGTGGCCGTGTCGCGCGGCGCGCTGCTGCAACTGGCCCTGTTGCCGTCCGAAAACCGCGCCGCCGCCGCGCTGGCGCGCACCTATCCCGGCGGCAACACTGCCTTTGCGCAAGCGTTGCAAGCGAAGATCCGCCACCTGGGCTTGCGCCGCACCACCTTGACGGACCCCGTCGGCAGTTCTCCGGCGAATATGTCCACTGCCAGCGAAGTGGCGAAGATCGTCGCGGCGGCCGCGCGCTATCCGGACATCGCGCGCATCACCAGCCACCCGCAGGCGAGCGTGGCCGTCAATGGCAAGACGCGCACCCTGCACAACACCAATCCGCTGGTGGGCGGCAAGGGCTGGGACATTCTGCTGTCCAAGACGGGCAGCAGCAACGAGGCGGGCAGTTGCCTGACGATGCGCATGCGCAGCGGCGGCAAGCACGTTACCGTGGTGCTGCTGGACGCCGCCGGCGCGCAGCGGCGCTCGCTCGACGCCGGACACATCCGCGACACCCTGGCCGGGAGCCCAGGCCGCATGCATTGATACCCCCCCCCCCCGGGCGCGCCAGTGCGGGCGCCCATCTTTTTACACTCTGGAGATGAAGATGACACTATTGGCGAAGTTGATGCTGGCTACGGTTGCGACCATGGCGGCTGGTTCGGTGCAGGCGAAGACCCCCGCACCGGTGCAGGATAAACCTGTCGATTGCGATAATTGCAAGGAATGGAATGCGCCCGTCAAGCCGTTCAATGTCTTTGGCAATACCTGGTATGTGGGGACGGCCGGTTTGTCCGCCGTGCTGGTGACGAGTCCGCAAGGCCATATCCTGCTGGACGGCGCGCTGCCGCAGTCGGCGCCCCTGATCGTGGCGAACATCAAGGCGCTGGGCTTTCGCATCGAGGATGTGAAATACATCCTCAATTCGCATGCCCATTGGGACCATGCAGGCGGCATTGCCGCGCTGCAGCGGGCCAGCGGCGCCACCGTGATGGCCAGCGCAGCGGCCGCCCCGGTGCTGCAAAGCGGCACCAATGGCAAGGATGATCCCCAATACCAGGCCAATCCCGTCGTGCATGTGGCCAAGGTGCGCAAGGTCAGCCTGGTGGGCGAGGGCGATACCGTCAAGGTGGGCCCAGTGACCTTGACGGCCCACATGACGCCGGGCCACACGCCGGGCGGCACGACGTGGACGTGGACCTCGTGCGAAGGCGACCGCTGCCTGGACGTCGTGTATGCGGACAGCCTGAACCCGTATGCGAGCGGCGATTTCCGCTATACAGGCAAAGGCGCGGGCAAGGGTGGCACGCCTGACATTTCGGCCTCGTTTGAAGCGAGCATCGCCAAGGTAGCCGCCTTGCCATGCGACATCATCATCCCCGTCCATCCGGGCACGACGGATGTGCTGGGCAAGGCCGCCAAGCGCAGCGGCACGGACAATCCCCTGATCGATGCGAATGCTTGCCGCGCCTATGCGGCCGAAGCGGGCGGCTTGCTGGCCAAGCGCCTGGCGAAGGAACGGGGCGTCGCGTTACCAGCCGAAGCCAAGGACGCCGCGCACGCGCATTAAACGGTTTTACCCTGACGCCTGCCGCTGTTTTTGCAGGCGTTTCAGGAACACCGTCATTTCCTTGACGGCTTGCAGGTCGCCTTGCTGCTGGGCCACTGTCACGCCCGTGGTCCAGGCCGCCTGCGCTTCGTCCACCCGGTCAAGCTGGTGCAGGGCCTTGCCCAGCAGCTTCCAGGCGGCGGAATAGCCGGGCTGCTGCACGGTGGCTTGCGCCAGGTGCAGGGCCGCTTGCTCGGCGTCATTGTCTTTCAGGCAGGCGTCGCCCAGGCCAAAGCGCAGCAGGGCGTTGTCGCGCCCCTGCGCCAGCAGTTTTTCCAGATTTTCACGCATTCCCGGCCTCATCAATATGCAAGTTTATTCTTGTATATTAACGCTTCGGCGCGCGGGAAACAAGCTGACGTTCAATCCTCCACATCCACCACCAGCTTGCCGCGCGCGCTGCCATCGATTTGCGCCGCATGCGCATCGTGCGCCGTGCGCAAGGTAAAGCGGCGCGGGTCGAGCCGCACCTGTAGCTTGCCCGCCTCGATCAGCTTGTTGGCTTCGCGCAGGATGGCGCCATGGCGCGCATGGCCCTGGCCGCTCAACAGGGGCAGCAGGGTGAACACGCCCGAATAGCTGGCCGCGCGCGCCGTCAGCGGGCTCAGCGCGAACGTGCCCCAGCCGAGGCAGCTGACGACGTGGCCGCCGTAGATTCTTGCCGCCTTGAAACTGGCGTCCAGGGTAGCGCCGCCCACCGTGTCGTAGACGATGTCGAAGCCGGCGCCGCCCGTGTGTTCGGCCACGTAGTCATCCACCGTGCTGGTGCGGTAATCGATGAAGCGGGCGCCCAGCGCCTCGATGGCATCGCGGCTGGCCGCGCTGCCCGTGGCATACACCGTGGCGCCAAGGGCGACGGCCAGCTGCACGGCCATATGGCCCACGCCGCCCGCGCCGCCATGCACGAGTACGCTGTCGCCTGCCTGCACGTGGGCGCGGTCGACCAGCCCTTCCCAGGCCGTGATGAAGACGAGGGGCAGGGCGGCCGCTTCGCGCATGCTCAGCGCTGGCGGCACGGGCGCCAGCAGGGCTGCGTCGAAGACGCCGTACTCGGCCAGCGAGCCCTGGATGCCGCCGATGCCGCCCGCCATGCCATAGACTGTTGCGCCAACGTGAAAAGTCGTCACGCCATCGCCGATGGCCGCCACCGTGCCGGCCATGTCGATGCCGAGGATGGCGGGCAGGCGGGGCCGGGCGTGCGGGGCGGCGCCGGCGGCGATCTTCGTGTCCAGCGGATTGACGCCGCTGGCGGCGATGCGCACGAGGACTTGGCCGGGGCCGGGCTGCGGCACGGGCAGGTTGGCCATGCTCATGGGGGCGGCAAAGGTGTTGAGGACGAGGGCTTGCATGGGATCTCCTGTGGTTGATGCCCCAGTCTAGGCGCGGACGGTCCAAAGAAAAATGGGGCGCATCCCGATGCACTATTTCAGTATCGTGGATAATCGCCGGAATCAAAGAATTACAGGAGACCGGCATGGACAGGCTGGAAGCAATGCACGTGTTTTGCGCCGTGGTCGAGGCGGGCGGCTTCAGCAAGGCGGCGCAGCGCCTGGGTATTTCCACGTCGTCCGTGACGAACCAGGTGGCGGCGCTGGAAAAGCATTTCGGCGTGCGTCTCTTGCAGCGCACCACGCGCAGCATGTCGCTCACGGCCGAAGGCCGGCAGTGCCATGCGCAGGCGCGCCAGGTGCTGGCCGACATGGCGGCGCTGGAAACGAGCTTGCTGCAGGCGGCCGAGCGGCCATCGGGCAGCTTGCGTGTGGACATGCCCAGCAGCATCAGCCGCAACCTGGTGGCGCCCGCCTTGCCCCGCTTTACCGCCGCCTATCCCGACATTTCCCTGCGCCTGACGGTCAGCGACCGCCTGGTCGACATGGTGGAAGAGGGCATCGACGTGATGCTGCGCATCGGCGCACCGCAGGATTCATCGCTGGTGGCGCGCAGCCTGCTGAACATGGATTATCTGTGCTGCGCCTCGCCCGCCTTTGTCGCCCGGCATGGCACGCCGCGCACGCCGCAGGAACTGGACCAGTTTGCCTGCCTGCATTTTCTGTACCCGAAATCGCGCCAGGTGCGGCCCTGGCTGTTCCAGGCCGGGGAGGGCGATGCGGCGTATGCGCACACGCCGCCGGCCGCCCTGGCCTTCGACCATATCGAATCGATGATCGCCGCCGCCCAGGCCGGCTGCGGCGTCGTCCAGGCCCTGTCCGTCTCCGTGTTGCAGCCCTTGCGCGAAGGGACTCTGGTGCCCGTGCTGCAACCGTTCCGCACGCGGGGGCCGGATCTGTGGGCGCTCTTCCACCCGCGCCAGCTGCGCGCGGCCAAGGTGCAAGTGTTTGTGGAGTTCCTGGCGCAGATTTTTCACGAAGGCTTTAATGAGAATTGATTATCAATTATAATGCAAGCCTATTGCATTGAATTGTCCATTGTCAGGAATCCCATGTCCGTGTTTTTACGCCGCCCCGTGGCGCTTTTGCTTGCCGCCGCCAGTCCCCTGGCGCTGGCAGCTGACCCTGCTGCCGACAAGCCCGACGCACAGGACGTCGTCACTGTCAAGGCCGAGCGCCAGCATTACCGCAGCCTGTCCGCCACGGGCGCCACCAAGACGGATGCCTTGCTGATGGATTTGCCGCAAAGCGTGCGCGTGCTGACCGGCGACTTGCTGCGCGACGCCGGCGTGACGACCCTGGCCGGCGCGCTGGACCTGGCCAGCGGCATCGCGAAGCAAAGTCCGCTGGGCGGTTTGTGGGACAGCTATGCCATGCGCGGCTTTACGGGCGACCCGAATTTCGGCTCCGACTACATGGTCAACGGTTTCAGTTCCAGCCGCGGCTACAACGGCATGCGCGACGGCGGCAATACGCAGGCCATCGAAGTGTTGAAAGGCCCCGCTTCGGCCCTGTACGGCCGGGGCGAGCCGGGCGGCACGGTGAACATCACGACGAAGAAGCCGAAATTCGCGCCCGAGTACAGCGCCGATGTGTCGTTCGGCAGCTTCCAGACGCGCCGCGCAGCTTTGGATTTGACGGGACCGCTGAGCGCCACCATCGCCTACCGCCTGAACGCGGCGCATGAAGAAGGGCACAGTTTCCGCGATACCTTGAAGGTCGAGCGCAGCCTGTTTTCTCCCTCGTTTCTCTGGCTGCTGGGCGAGCACACGACCGTGTCGTATGAAATCGAAGCGGTGCGCCAGCGCGCGCCGTTCGACCGCGGCGTGGTGGCAGTGAACGGCCAGCTGGGTCTTGTCCCCGTCTCGCGCTTCCTGGGCGAACCGGGAGACGGGCCCATGACGGTCAAGTCGCTGGGGCAGCAGCTGTTCATCCACCACGCGCTGTCGGAAGACTGGACGGTGCAGGCAGGGGCTTCCTACCGCGACAGCGAATTGAGCGGTTATTCGACCGAGGCGAACAAGCTGCTGGCCGATGGACGCACCCTGAACCGCCAGCGCCGCCACCGCGATTTTTCCGCCACCGACGTGTCGGCCCGTGTCGAAGTGCTGGGCAAGTTCATGACGGGGGCGCTGGCGCACGAGGTGCTGGCCGGTGTCGACGCCTATCATTTTGACGACCACCGGGTGCAGCTGCGGCGCAATCCTTCGGCCGCGAATGCCTATGCCATCGACATCTTCAATCCCGCGTATGGCGGCAAGGCCGATCCGCTGGCCCTGTCCATCGACACGCAGGAAGGGCAAAAGGCGCGCGGCCTGTATGCGCAGGATCAACTGGATCTGGGCGCGCAGTGGAAGGCGCTGGTCGGCGTGCGCCACGATACGTACACGCAGGACGTGACGAACAATCGCTTGAACGTGAGCAACCGCCAGTCGCTGTCGGCCACGAGTCCCCGCGCGGGCCTCGTCTACCAGCCGTCGACAATGTGGTCGCTGTATGCAAGCGCGGCCAAGGGCTTCCGGCCCAACAGCGGCATCAGCATCGCCAACCAGGCTTTCCCGGCAGAGCGCAGCCGCTCGTATGAACTGGGCGCCAAGCTGGAAACGGGCAAGCTGACGGGCACCGTGGCCGTGTACGACATCCGCAAGAGCAATGTGCTGACGACGAATCCCGCCAACACGGATTTCGCCATCGCGGCGGGCGAGGTGGGCAGCCGGGGGCTGGAACTGGACGTGTCGGGCGAAGTGGCGCGCGGCTTGCGCGTCTCGGGCGCCTATGCCTACACCAACGCCACCGTCACGCGCGGCGACAATACGATAGTGACGGGCAGCCGCTTCGCCAACGTGCCGCGCCACAGCGCCAATCTGCTGGCCACCCAGCAATTTGCGCTGGCCACGGGCACGGCCAGCGTGGGCGGCGGCGTGCAATATGTGGGCGAGCGCCTGGGCGACGTGGCCGTCAGCAGCAGTTTTACTCTGCCGGCCTACACGACGGCCAGATTGCTGGCATCGTATTCGCCCAACGCACAATTGCGCCTGGCCCTGAACGTGGAAAACCTGTTCAACCGCAGTTACTATGCGAGTTCGTATAGCCAGTTGTGGGTGGCGCCGGGGGCGGAGCGCACGGTGACCTTGCATGCCCATTACCGTTTTTAAGCAATCACTATGACATCGACTTCTTCTGCCACCCTGCGCACCCGCATCGCCGTCATCGACGTGCTGCGCGGCCTCGTCATGCTGATCATGCTGTTCGACCATGTGCGTGAAACTGTCTTTTTACACCACCAGGTCAGCGACCCGATGGATGCGGCCAGTGTCGATCCGGCCCTGTTCTTCACGCGGCTGGCCGCCCACGTGTGCGCGCCCATGTTCGTTTTCCTGACGGGCTTGTCCGCCTGGCTGTATGCGCATCCGGCCGCCGGGCCCCGCAGCGCCACGGGCTTCTTGTTCAAGCGGGGCTTGCTGCTGGTGGTGCTGGAATTGGTGTTCGTCAATTTCGCCTGGAGCGGGGCGTTTCCGCCAGCCGTGCTGTATCTGCAGGTGATCTGGGTCATCGGCCTGGCCATGATGGCGCTGGCCGTGCTGCACCAGTTGCCGTTGAAAGTGCTGGCACTGTTGGGCGTGGCGATCATCGCGGGCCAGCATTTGCTCACGGGCTTGCGCGCGGAAGAGGGCAGCCTTGGCTATTATTTGCTGACGGTGCTGCTGCAACGGGGGTATCTGGTGGCGGACGGCGCCATGAAGATCAAGGTCAGTTATCCGTTGCTGCCGTGGATAGGCGTGATCGTGCTCGGCTATGCGGCCGGGCCCCTGTATGCGCGCAGTCGTTCGCCGGAGGGGCGGCGGCGCCTGCTGCTGGCGCTGGGCGCAGGCAGCTTGCTGTTGCTGGCCGTGCTGCGCGGTTGCAATATCTATGGTGAAACCCTGCCGTGGGTGGCGGGCGACACGGTCTTGCGCACGGCCATGAGCGTGCTGAACTTCACGAAATATCCGCCATCGCTGGACTTTTTGCTGTTCACCCTGGGCCTGGGTATGCTGGGCCTGGCCTGGCTGGAGTCGCTTGACAACTGGTTCACGCGGGCTTGCGCCACCTTTGGCGGCGCGCCCATGTTTTACTATCTGCTGCATTTATACCTGCTGCTGGCCATCGGTCTCGCCTTGACAGCCGTGCTGGGCGCCAACCACGGTGCCCGGTATGGCGTCGAGCATGTCTGGCAAGTGTGGCTGATCGCGCTGGCCCTGATGCCCGTGCTGTACTTTCCCTGCCGCGCGTTTGCCAGCTACAAGCGCACCTCGCAACGGGCGTGGGTGCGCTATTTCTGAAGCATGCCTACTTGCAGTACAGCCTATCGATGCTGTGGCTGGACGCCAGGTAATGCCGCGTCTGCCAACCGATGGCCACCCTGTAGGCGCACGGCGGATCGAGCGCCACGTTGACGGGGAAGCCGCCATTGTTGCCTGATAAATGCGGCCCGCCCGCGCCGCCGCGGAACAGATAATTGCTCGGTGGTGGCGGCGGCGTGAAGCTGGCGGCCGGCAGCGGTGGCGGCGGATGCTGGATGCCGTTGTTGTTGGAAATCGTGATATTGAAAAAGCGCAGATGCGGATGGTCGATCGTGTACAGGATATGCACGAGGCCGCCCGCGATGGGGTTGCAGGCATTGCTGCGCAGCTCTTCCAGGTCCAGCGCCACGATGACGGGCGAGTTGTCGAAGACGATGGAATCGAGCCCGTCCGTGGCCACCAGCGCCAGGGTATTGCCATCGCGCACCTCGAAGCCCAGGCGGTAGCGGCGTATCGGTTCGCTCTCGGCGGCCGTCAGGCTGCGGCCCGCGTCGAGGATGGGCAAGCCGCCCGGCAGCTTGGCAGGATGCAGGCTGGTGATGGCCGGCGTATTCACTACAAGCAAGTCAAACGTGCGCAGGAAGATGCTGGGCGCCACGTTGACGACGGCCGTCGTGCCGTCGCGCATGTCCACGGTGACAGGCTTGCCGTCCACCCGTATCCAGCCGCCAGGCTGCAGATCGCCCGCGTCGATGATGACGGGCGCCGAATCGCCCAGACCCAGTCCGTTTGTATAAAACACATAGCCGACGTGCGTGCCGAGGATTTGCGTGAGCGGCGCCAGGCTGGCGGGCGCCACCGTGGGGATGGCGGCCGGGTCGTCGCTTCCGCCGGGCCAGGACCATTCACCGATCAGGAAACGGTATTCCAGCGGGTTGGCGGGAATGGCGCTGTTGCGCAGCGGGCAATTGCCCTTCAAGGTGACACCGCCGGCGAACACATACGAGGCGCCGGCGCCGCCCGCATAGCCTTGCGCTGAAAAGCCGGCCAGCGAGGGAAACGGGTGGATGTCGAACATTTCCACCTGCTGCCAGTGGGGCACGCCTTCCACGTCGGGCGGCAAGACGTCTTTCGAACACAATTCCACGCAGAAGCAGTGGCCCACATTTTCGCGCCCCGGCTGGCGTCCGTTGGCTTGCGTTTCCGACAGGATCGTCACGCTGCCCAGCTGCGCCGTGAAATACACGTCTGGCCCGCTGGCGAATTCCACGTTGATGAATGGGGAAAACGGCGTCAAGGTGAAGTCCGACGTCAGGTAATCGATGCGGAAGCGCCCGCCGGCGTCCGTCACCGCCACTCCCAGCGCATCGTCCTGCAGCCAGTCCGCGTCGAACGCCCGCACGGTGGCGCCGGCGATCGGCGCGTGGGGAGCGTCGCAGGTGCGCAGCCGGCCGCAGATGGTCCAGGCGCCGAAGCGGGCGCGCACCAGGCACCAGAAGCGTTGCGGCAGGCAATAATCCCAGACGGCGAGGAAATCGTTCTCTACCTGGCGCCAGCGGGGCTGGATGGTGGTGATGGAAAACTGCAGCGGCACGGGGTCTTTCGGCCCCGGTTTCAAATGCGGCACGGTGGGGCACAGGATATCGACTTCGACGGCCTCGCCCCGATAATCATCTTCCAGGGTAAAACTGTAGTTGCCATCGTCATCCGTGCGCGCCTCGGCCAGCAGGAAGGGCGCTTTCGCCTGCACTTCCTCGTCCGTGAGGATGGCGAAGGTTTCCTTGGCGCTGGCCACGGCCAGGGCAGTGACGTTTTGCGACTCGCGTGGCCGGTACAGGCGCATGAGGACGTGGGATAAAGCTTCAGGACACTCGGCACAGATCAAGCCGCACAGCTTGCCCCGCAGGATATAGGCCATGATGGCTCCCTTGCTGATGTGGACGGCGCACTGCTCGGAATGGCGGCGCTGTTACCAAGCTAGCAAATGGACGGCCGACAGGATTGATCTGGCTTAAACCTGCTTTCTATTTAATCAGCGCCAATACTTCGCGGAAACGCGGATGCTTGCAATCGCGCAACCATTCGAAGGCCAGCATCTCCACCGTCACCAGATGGGCGCCCAGCTTGCCCAGGCGGGCCAGCGCCGCGTCGCGGCTGGCGGCCTGGCGCGAGCCGACGGCGTCGATGGCGATGATGACCTCGTACCCCAGTTCCAGCAAGCCGATGGCCGTCTGCAGCATGCACACATGGGCTTCGCAACCCGTGACGACGATTTGTTTGCGTCCAGGCGGCAAGATATTCTGCAAACCGTCGGCACAGGCGCCGAAATGCGTCTTGTGCAAGGTCCGTTCGCACAGGGCGGCGATCTCTTCCACGTTCGGCCCCAGCCCCTGGCGGTTCTGTTCCGTGCCCAGCACGGGCACGTCGAGCAGTCGGGCGATCTTCGCCAGGCGCAGGTTTTGCGCCAGCACGAGGCCGGCATCGTGGATGGCCGGCATCAAGCGACCTTGCAGGTCGATAATGACCAAAACAGCCTGGTTCGCATCCATCAGCATGGCGTTCTCCTTATTAGTATCTGGCGACAGTGTAGCGCGCCGCAGTTTGCTCAAGTTGGCCAGCTGGGCACGGCTGTTTCGCCCATCAGGTAGCCATGATTCAAATCGACGGCGGCACGCAAGTAGTTCCACAGGGCGCTGACCCTGGCAATATTGCGCCGCTCGCTGGGCGAAATCATCCAGAAGGCGCGCAGCAGGTCGATCTCGCCATCGAGCACGGGCACCAGTTCGTTCGACTGCTGGGCCACGAAGCAGGGCAGGATGGCCAGCGCCTGGCCCGCGCGCGCCGCGTGATACTGGGCGATCACGCTGGTGCTGCGAAACGCGCGCAGGGAATCGGGCGCCACGTTGTCCATGTAGCGCAGCTCCGAACTGAAGACCAGGTCGTCCACGTAGCCGATGATGGGGTGCTGCGCCAGTTGGGCCACGCTGGTGATCGGCGCGTGGCGCGCCAGGTAGGCGGGCGTGGCATACAGTTTCAGGCGGTAGTCGGACAGCTTCGTCACCACGTAGGGGCCGGACTGGGGGCGTTCGACGGAAATGGCCACGTCCGCCTCGCGCTTGGACAGGCTGACAAAGCGGGGCACGGCGATCAGGTCCACGCTGATGTGCGGGTATCGCCCGCAGAACTGCGCCAGGTGGGGCGCCAGCACGATGGCGCCGAAGCCTTCCGTGGCGCCCAGGCGCACCTGGCCTGACAACAGGCGGTTGTGCTCGCCCAATTCCTCGGTGGCGGCGAACACCGTGCTTTCCATGGTTTCCGCGTATTCCATCAGGCGGTGGCCTTCGGGCGTCAGCTGGTAGCCCACGTAGTTGCGGTCGAACAGCTGCGTGCCCACCTGCTCCTCGAACTTGCGCATGCGCCGCGACACGGTGGAATGGTCGATGCCCAGCTTTTTCGCCGCATCGACGAGGCCGGCGCTGCGCGTCAATTCCAGGAAGACCCGTACATTGTCCCAATCGAGCATGGCAAATCCTCTCTGTGCATTTTTGCAAAGGAATTATGCATTAATTTCACTTGAGTGCATATTTTTACACATGCAGAATGCATCTAAACATATAAGAAAACCCATTCACCTGGAGACACGCATGAAAAAAACCGTTCTGGCCATGGGCGCGCTGGCGCTCACCCTTTCCTTTGGCGGCGCGCACGCGCAAATTTCCGATGGCGTCGTCAAGGTCGGCATCCTGACCGACATGTCCGGCCCGTATTCTGCCATGGGCGGGCGCGGCTCCGTCGTCGCCAGCCAGATGGCCGTCGAGGATTGCCTGAAGGCCGAATGCAAGGGCATGAAGATCGAAATCCTCTCGGCCGACCATTTGAACAAGGCCGACATCGCCGCCTCCAAGGCGCGCGAATGGATAGACCGCGACAAGGTCGACGCCATCGCCGACCTGACCAATTCCTCGGTCGCTCTGTCCGTGCAAAAGCTGATGAAAGAGAAGGGCGGCATCGCCATGTTCAGCGGCCCGGCCACGGGGCGCCTGACCAATGAAGACTGCTCGCCGAACGGCTTCCACTGGATGTTCGACACGTATTCGCAGGCAGCCGGCACGGCGGCGGCGCTGACCAAGCTGGGACAGAAATCCTGGTACTTCGTCACCGTCGATTACGCGTTCGGCCATTCGCTGGAAAAGGACGCCAGCGATGTCGTCAAGCGCAATGGCGGCACCGTCGTGGGCGCCGTGCGCCATCCCCTCAACGCGTCCGATTTCTCGTCCTTCCTGGTGCAGGCGCAAGGCTCGAAAGCGCAGGTGATCGGCCTGGCCAATGGCGGCGCCGACACGGTATCGGCCATCAAGCAGGCGCGTGAATTCCGCATCGGCAGCGGCAAGGACCAGCGCCTGGCCGCCTTGCTGGTGTTCCTCTCGGACGTGCATGCGCTGGGACTGGATACGGCCCAGGGCCTCGTCTACGCGGACGGTTTTTACTGGGATTACGATGAGCGCAGCCGCGCGTTTGCGAAACGCTTCGAGGCGCTCAACAAGGGCGCCAAGCCGACCATGGTGCAGGCGGGCGTGTATTCCAGCGTCTACCACTACCTGAAGTCGGTGGCGGCCGCGAAGAGCGACGACTCGAAAATCGTCGCCGAAAAAATGCGCCAGCTGCCCATCAAGGACTCCGTGATGAACAACGCCTCGATCCGCCCCGACGGCCGCGTGATCCACGACATGTACCTGGTGCAGGTGAAGACCCCGGCCGAATCGAAAGGCGCGTGGGATTACCTGAAAGTGCTGTCCACCATCCCCGCCGACCAGGCGTTCAAGCCGATGGATGCTGCGGCGTGCAATCTCGTTAAAAAATAACCACGGAGTCTCGAACCATGAACCAAGCCCTCACCCAAGTCCCTGCCATCCCCCTGCACATCGGCGGCAAGCACCATGCGTCAAGCAGCAGCGAATGGCGCGACGTCGTCAACCCGGCGACGCAGGAAATCGTCGCCAAGGTGCCGTTTTCCACGCCGGACGAAGTCAACCTGGCCGTCGCCACGGCCAGGGAAGCGTTCAAGACCTGGCGCAATACCCCGCTGGCCGCGCGCATGCGCATCATGCTCAAGTACCAGCATCTGATCCGCGAAAACATTGGTGCCCTGGCCGAACTGATCACGCGCGAACACGGCAAGACGCTGCCCGACGCGGAAGGGGAAGTCATGCGCGGCCTGGAAGTGGTGGAGCACGCGTGTTCGATCGCCACCCTGCAGCTGGGCGAGATTGCGGAAAACGCGGCCACGGGCGTCGATGTCTACAATATCTACCAGCCGCTGGGCGTGGGCGCCGGCATCACGGCGTTCAATTTTCCCGTCATGCTGCCGTGCTTCATGTTCCCGATCGCTATCGCCTGCGGCAATACTTTTGTGCTGAAACCGTCGGAACAGGATCCGTCTTCGACCATGTACCTGGTCGAACTGATGTACCAGGCGGGCTTGCCGGCCGGCGTCCTGAACGTCGTGCATGGCGGCGCCGACGTCGTCAACATGCTGTGCGACCATCCCGACATCAAGGCCGTGTCCTTCATCGGCTCCACCCATGTGGGCACGCATGTGTACCGCCGCGCCAGCGAATCGGGCAAGCGTGCGCAATCGATGATGGGGGCGAAAAACCATTGCGTGGTGCTGGCCGACGCCAACAAGGAGCAGGCGATCAATAACCTGATCGGCGCGGCCTTCGGTGCGGCTGGCCAGCGCTGCATGGCCAATTCCGTCGTGGTGCTGGTGGGCGAGGCGCGCTCCTGGCTGCCGGAAATCGTCGCCCGCTCGCAGGCGCTGAAAGTGGGGCCGGGCAGCGACCGCGATGCCGACCTGGGACCGATGGTTTCCAAGGCGGCCATGCAGCGCGCGGAAAAGCTGATCCAGGCAGGCGTGGACGAAGGCGCGCAGTTGCTGCTTGATGGCCGCGGCCACAAGGTGGCAGGCTACGAGGGAGGCAACTTCATGGGCCCGACGATTTTCTCCAAGGTCCAGGCATCGAACTCCGTCTACACGCAGGAAATCTTCGGCCCCGCCATGTGCGTGGTCGAAACGGACACGCTGGACCAGGCCATCGCCTTCATCAACGCCAACCCGAACGGCAACGGCACCTCGATCTTCACCTCGTCCGGCTGGGCCGGGCGCAAGTTCCAGAACGAGATCGATGTGGGGCAGGTGGGCATCAACGTGGCCATTCCCGTACCCGTCGCGTATTTCAGTTTTACGGGGTCGCGCGCGTCGAAGCTGGGAGACCTGGGCCCGAACGGCAAACAGGCCTTGTACTTCTGGACGCAGACCAAGACCGTCACGGCGCGCTGGTTCGCCCCGGACGATGGCGGCAGCGGCGTCAATACCACCATTGCGATGAAATAAGGGGAAGGCCATGGGCACCAATATCGTTTTCATCGGCCTGGGCAACATGGGCTTGCCCATGGCGCAGAACCTCGTGCGGGCCGGCCATGCGGTGACGGGCTTCGACTTGCTGCCGGCCAGCGTGCGGCAGTTTGCCGACGGCGGCGGCCTCGTGTCCGATGACCAGGCGGCGGCGATCGGCCAGGCCGACATCGTCATCACCATGCTGCCGGCCAGCCGCCACGTGCTGGGGGCCTACCTTGGGGACGCGGGTATTTTGGCGCAGGCGCGGCCCGGCACCCTGCTGATCGACTGTTCGACGATTTCCACCGAGGCGGCGCGCCAGGTGGGCCGCGCGGCGCAGGAGAAGGGCATGCCGATGCTGGACGCGCCCGTGTCGGGCGGTACGGCGGGCGCCACCAACGGCACCCTGACTTTCATGGTGGGCGGCGAAGAATCCGCGCTGGCGGCGGCGCGGCCCTACCTGGACGTCATGGGCAAGGCCATCTTTCACGCGGGCGGCTCCGGTTGCGGCCAGACGGTCAAGATCTGCAACAACATGCTGCTGGGGATACTCATGATCGGCACCAGCGAAGCCATACGCCTGGGCGTGGCCAATGGCCTCGATCCCAAGGTGGTGTCCGACGTGATGGCGAAAAGCTCGGGCCGCAACTGGACCCTGGACGTCTACAACCCGTGTCCGGGCGTGGCCGAGAATGTGCCCGCGTCGCGCGGCTACACGGGCGGCTTTGGCGTCGACCTGATGCTGAAAGACCTGGGGCTGGCCGTGGAAAGCGCCGAGGCGGCGGGCGCCAGCGTGCCGCTGGGCGCGCTGGCGCGCACGCTGTACGACATGCATAGCAAGGCTGGATCGGGCGGGCTCGATTTCTCCAGCATCTACCGGTTGCAGGATCCGCCGGCATAAGGCAGCTATTGTGGCGATGGCGCTCCTGCGGGAGCGCTTTTTTTTTGATGCTCGTCATCCAAACGTGCATGCTGTCAGGAGGATAAGAATATACAATCAGCAACTTGATTGGATGCAAGTTTGATGCAAGATGAATGCTGCGGATCTGGACGCTGATTGCGAAAAAACATGCCCGGCAAGGGCCTTGATGAACAGGAAAGACGAATCACCCGATGTTTAAAAAAATACTGGAATTGGCGCAGGGCGTAGTGGGCCTGGATGAGCACGCGCAATTGAAAAAGGGCTTGCGCGGCCTGGCGCAGATATCGCCTGCGCTGTGGGAGCGCGCCTGCGAGTTCGTTTGCGAAGGGCGTCAGGAAGGCGTGCTGCTCGATGTGCAGGCGGCGGCGCCGCGCGGCGGCACCTTGCTGGGCAAGCCAGGGCGCCTGTACTCGCATTTTTATACCCATAACATGCCTAACAAGGATGCGGCACTGGCCAATGAAAGCCTGCGCCACCGGCACCAGTTCTATGCCCAGTCCGATGCGGCGACGCTGGACGTGGCGCTGCTGGTCCGCTTGGGCAAGCTGCTGCAGGCGGCCGACGGGGGCGACTCGCTGGAGCGCACCGGCGCCGCGGTGCCGCAGTGGCTCGACTACCTGGTCAGCGATGCGCTGTTCGCCAGTTTTTCCGAGACCCGCGCGCAAGCGACCACGGTCAACCGGCGCGGCTGGGACGTGCTGCTGCTGGCGCGCCTGCTGGCCGCCGATGGCGAGGCGGAAGAGGGCGCGCTGCAACTGGTGTTCGAGCGGCGCGAATTGAACGAATACGTGCGCGACAACTGCCTGCAGCGCCTGTTGGCGCCCGGCGCGCTCGACGCTTACATGCTCGCGCATGCGGCGCTGGTGGAGCACCTGCCGGCATTACTGTCGGCCAGCGGCAAGGCGCAGCTGGCCAGACGCCTGGGGGCCTCGCCCGCGCTGGCCGACACTTTTGCCGCCGTCCTGGTGCGCCTGGCCGTCGATGGCGGCAAGAGCGTGCGCACCGAAGCGGCGCCCCATCTGGCAGCCATTCCCGAGGAGCGCAGAGCCACCTTGCTGCAGCAGTGCCTGTTGACGGGCAAGACGGAAGAGCGGGTGCAGGCGGCCGAGCTGTTGGGCCGCAGTCTGGGGCCGCAGCAGGGGGCGCTGCTGGAACAGGCTCTGGCGCAGGAGACGAGCAAGCCGGTGCAGGCGGCCATCCGCAACGCCTTGTCGTGGCTGGACGCGGCCAGCGAGGCCGGCGCGGCGGACTTGCCGCTGCCGCCGCTGCCGCCCGCGCCACCGGTGGCGCGCCTGGGCGACGCTGCGCTGCAACTGCTGCAGGCCAATCATGCGGCGCTGCTGGAAAAGTACCGCGCCGAAGCACGGCAGGAGCGCGAAGACAACCAGCACGCCGAGCACAAGTACGAATGGAAGCAGGAGCGCCTGAAGCGCTATGAGACGATCAAGCCGGGCTGGCTGGAAGCGGCCATACGCGTGTTCAATGGCGAGGCAGCGAAGAGCGACGCGCAGTCCCTGCAAAACAACCTAGTGCGCGAACCGATCGAACTGCAGGGCAAGCTGGCCGCCTTGCCGGACTTTGGCGTGGCGCACATGGCGCGCTGGCTGCTGGCCACGCGGCGCAATATTTTCCATTTCTGGCACGATGAATTTTTCCAGCAATGGCTGGCGTACCAGGACCTGTCGACTTTCGACTTGCGCCTGCTGGCGCGCGCCATGCGCGAAGCCGGCGACGAGCAGGACAGCGTGGCCATGGCCTGCATGGCCAGCAATTGGTGGGGCGCCAAGCCGCAGCAGGTGCTGGCGGCGGACATGGTATGGCCGCTGTTCGCGGAACGGCCCGAACTGATCGACCAGGGTCTGGGCTTGCGTGCCGCCGAAAGGCGCCGGGGCGTGGCGCCCGAGCTGGGTCCCACCCTGGAAATATTGGCCACCTTCCCGGTGCTGCCGGTGCAATGGCTGCCGCGCGTGATGGAGATCGCGCTGGGCGAAGGCAAGCAGCACCGTGCCAGCGCGCAGCAGGTGCTGTCCAGCTTGCCCGACATCGGCAAGCGCGTGGCCGAGGCGCTGGGATCGGGCAAGCAGGACATGCGCATCGGCGCGGCGCGCTGGCTGACCGACCTCGACTACCGCGCCGCCATCCCGGCGCTGTACCAGGCGCTGGACAAGGAGGCGCGCGAAACCGTGATCGCCGCGCTGCTGACGGCGCTGGAAAAACTGGGCGAGGACCTGAGCCCGCGCCTGTCGCCCGAGATTCTGCTGGCCGCGGCGCGCAAGGGCTTGAAGGGCAAGGCGCCCGTCGGCCTGGCCTGGTTCGTCTTCGAGGCGCTGCCCGCCTGCCGCTGGCAGGACGGTACGCCGGTCGATGCCGACATCATCCGCTGGTGGGTGGTACTGGCCTGTAAATTGAAGGAGCCGGGCGGCAATGCCCTGCTGCTGCGCTATCTGGGCCTGCTTGACGAGGCAGGCCGCGCCGCCTTGGGCGAGACGGTGCTGCGCCTGTTTATCAACGAGGATTTGCGCGGCCCGAGCCTGGAAGTGGCGACCGCCGAAGCGCAGGCGCGTGCGCCGCAGGCCTATCAGAGTTACCAGGACCACGCCAGGCGCTATCCCCAGCATTATGCCGCCGAGGGCAAGATGACCCTGGAGCAGGTATTCGACCAGATCCGCCGCAACAAGATGGCCGAGTACCTGGGCAGCGCCATCGGCGAGAAGGGCATCCTGGCGCTGGCCGCCCACACGCCAGGCCATGTGGCAATCAGCCTGCTGCAAGCGTATATGCGCGACCATTACCCGCGCCGCGCGCAGATCGAAGCGATGCTCGACGGCCTGGCCGACGGCTACGACGCGGCCGTGATCCAGTTATTGCTGGGGATCGCGCGGCGCTACCGCACCGCTTCGGTGCAGGAAAAGGCGCGCCTGCTGGTCGAGCGCATCGCGCAGGGCAAGGGCTGGAGCCACGACCAGCTGGGCGACCGCACCATCCCGACGGGCGGCTTTGACGATAGCGGACGGCTCGACCTGTCGTATGGCGCGCGGGTCTTCCATGTGACCCTGGATGGCGCCATGAAACCGCGCCTGCACAACCCTGACGGCAAGGAGATAAAGGCCTTGCCCGAGCCGCGCCAGGACGAATCGCCCGAACTGGCCAAGGAAGCCAAACAGCAGCTAGCCATCTGCAAGAAAGAACTCAAGCAAGTCATCGCCATGCAGACGGCACGCCTGTACGAAGCCATGTGCGGGGGACGTGTCTGGCCGGCGCAGGAGTGGCGCGACTACCTGCTTGGCCACCCGATCGCGGGCCGCCTGGTGCAGGCGCTGGTGTGGATACGGGAAGATGACGCAGGCAGTACCCTGCTGCGCCCCAGCGACGACGGCAGCCTGCTGGACGCGGACGACGAGGAAGTCGCCCTGAACGAAGGCAGCCGGCTGCGCCTGGCGCACGCCTCGCTGCTGGATGCGCCGCAGATCGCCGCCTGGCAGCGCCATTTCAAGGATTACAAGGTCAAGCCCCTGTTCGAGCAGCTGGCGCACCAGTTGCCCGATGCCTCGCTGATGGCGGGCCGGCACATCGCGGACCGCGAAGGCTGGGTGGGCGACACCTTCGGCCTGCGCGGCGCGTTCGGCAAGCACGGCTATCAGCGCGGCCAGGCCGAGGATGGCGGCGTCTTCACCGAATATCACAAGGATTTCATCAGCGCCGGCCTGCGCGCCGTGATCGAATTTTCCGGCAGCAGCCTGCCCGAGGAACTGATGGCCGCGGCCCTGAAAACGCTGCAGTTCTATCCCTTGCCGCGCTCCTGGCGCGACGAGGCGGTGCCGCTGGCCGACGTGCCGTCCGTGCTGCTGGCCGAAACCTATGCCGATTATCTGGCGGTGTCGAAGGCGTGCGGCGGCTATGATGCGCAGTGGGAAAGTAAAATGCCGTGGTAAGCAAAGAGAGCACAATGATGACGGAACAACATGATGATAGCCAGGTGGTGCGCCGCAGCGCCGAACAGCGCTACGCCGGCGAGCTGGGACGCCTGAAAGCGGCCGATACCGAGCCGCGCCCGGAGGGCTGGCAGCTGTCGCCGCGCGCGGTGCGCCGCTTCATCCTGGGCGACGCGGCGCTGCAAGTGAGCCGCAAATTCTATGGCGACGATCCGCTGGTCGACCGCGCCATCGTCACCCTGATGGGCCATCAGGGGCTGATGCTGGTGGGCGAACCGGGTACGGCCAAGTCGCTGCTGTCCGAATTGCTGGCGGCGGCCATCAGCGGCGACTCCGCGCTGGCGATCCAGGGCACGGCGGGCACCACCGAAGACCATATCAAGTATTCGTGGAACTACGCCTTGCTGCTGGCCGAAGGACCTAGCCGGCGCGCACTGGTGCCGTCGCCCTTGTTCCAGGCCATGGAAGCGGGCAAGCTGGTGCGCTTCGAGGAAATCACGCGCTGCGCGCCCGAGATGCAGGATGTGCTCATTTCACTGATGTCGGAAAAGCAGCTGATGATTCCGGAACTGGGCGGCGACGCGCGCGTACACGCGCGGCGCGGCTTCAATATCATCGCCAGCGCCAACTTGCGCGACCGCGGCGTGCATGAAATGTCGTCGGCGCTGAAACGCCGCTTCAACTTCGAAACCGTCAAGCCGATCCGCGACCATGGTTTCGAAGTCGAGCTGGTGATGCAGCAGCTGCAGCGCGAACTGGACGCCATCGGCGCCGCCGTCGTTGTCGGGCGTGACGTGGTCGAACTGCTGGTGACCACGTTCCAGGAACTGCGCGCCGGCCAGACCCGCGAAGGCACGGCCATCAAGACGCCGGAGGCGGTGATGTCGAGCGCCGAGGCGGTCAACCTGGTCTATGCGGCCTCGCTCGAGGCGCTGCATTTCGGCGACGGCACCTTGCGCCCGCGCGAACTGGCCAACCAGTTGCAAGGCGTGGTACTGAAGGACAACGCCGATGACCTCAAGCGCGTGCGCCATTATTTCGACACGGTGGTGCGCGAACGCGGTCGCCGCGACGATCTCTGGAAAAGCTTCGGCGACGCGGCGCGCAAGCTATGGCTGTAGTGCAGCCGGACTTGCCGGCCGGCGTGGCTGCCGCGCGCGCCAGGCTGTTCGAGCATGGCTTGTACTTCGCGCCGGTGCGCCACCATAGCCCGGCGTGCGCCCATGCATTGCAGGCCATGCTGCGCGAATTGCGCCCGGCCGCCGTGCTGATCGAGGGGCCGGAAGGCTTCACGGACATGCTGCCCCTGTTGCTGGACGAACGCACGCGACCGCCCGTGGCCCTGTTGTGCCAGACGCCGGCGGCAGGCGAAGAAGGGGCGCGCACGGTATCGGCGTTTTTCCCGTTTTGCGATTACAGTCCTGAGTGGGTGGCGCTGCGCGAGGGGGCGGCCGCGCAGGCGCAGCTGGCCTTCATCGACCTGCCGTGGCAGGCGCGCGCGGGCAGGGCAGATGCGCAGGACGATGCCGAGGCGCGCAGCCTGATGGCCGAGCGCTACCTGGCACACAGCACCTATCTGAATACCCTGGCCGCGCGCGCCGGCTGCCGCGACCAGGACGAACTATGGGATCACCTGTTCGAAGCGCGTTCGCGCGCCGCGCTGGCGGACTGGCGCAGCATGTTTGGCGACGTGTTTTCCTATTGTGCCATGGCCCGTCTCGATTACGAGCCGGCGGTGCTGGAAGCGGAGGGCAGCCTGCCGCGCGAACGCCACATGGCGGCGCATATTGCCCGCTGGCGCAAGCAGGTGGACGGCCCCGTGGTGGTGGTCACCGGCGGCTTTCATACCAGCGCGCTGATCGAACTGGTCGCCGCCGCTCCCGCCCACGCCGTGCCGGCCGCCGCCAGCCCCAGCTGGCTGATACGCTACAGCTTTGATCGGCTCGATGCACTGACTGGCTATGGCGCGGGCATGCCGGCGCCCGCCTATTACCAGGCCGTCTGGGACGCCCTGCAATCGCCGGCGGACGGCGATCATCAGCTTGCCGTCGCCGTGGACCAGTTGACCATGCTGGCAAGGCACAGCCGGGCGCGCGGCTTGCAGGAGCGTATTTCCACGGCGGAGGTACAGGCGGCCGTGCTGCAGGCGGCCAGGCTCGCCGTGTTGCGCGGCCATGCGGGGCCAGGCCGCCAGGATGTGCTTGACGCGATGGCTTCCTGTTTTGTCAAGGGCGCCATCGACGACGGCATGCAGGGCCTGTTCGACGATGTGCGGCGCCAGATGACGGGCAGCCGGCTGGGCGACGTGCCGCCGTCGGCCGGTTCGCCGCCGCTGGTGGTGGATGCGCGCCTGGCTGCGCATCGTCACGGCTTGCGGCTGGACGACGGCGACACGCGGCTGGCGCGGCTGGACCTGTACCGCAAGGACCGCCACCGCCGGCGCAGCCGGTTCATTCATCTGATGCAGTATCTCGATACGGGCCTGGCGCGCTGGCAGGGCGGCCCGGATTTCATGGCCGGCAGCCGGTTGGAACTGCTGTTCGAGGAATGGACGTATGCGTGGACGCCGCTGGTCGAAGCGCGCCTGATCGAGCTGTCCGCCGATGGCGCCACCCTGGCCGAGGTGGCGCTGGCGCGGCTGCTGCGCGAAGAGCAGGCGCTGGGCGCCGCGGGCCAGGCCCGTTCGGCCGGCAGCGCCGCCGCCCTGCTGGTGCGTGCCTGCGTGGTGGGATTGCATGAACGTCTACCCGGCCTGCTGGCGCTGTTGTCGCGCCATCTCGATGACGATGCCGATTTCTCCTCCGTCGTCGCCTGCGGCCATGCGCTGGTGACCCTGTGGCGCGCGCGCGAGCCGCTGGGTGTGCGCGAGCATCCTGGTGTGCTGGCGTTGATGCGGCGCGTCTGGCCGGCCGCGCTGTTCCTGCTGTCCGGTCTGGCCGATACGGGGATGGAAGGGGAAAGCGCGCAAGTGGGGCAGTTGCTGGCATTGCGCGAATTTGGCCGCGCCGCGCGCAGCGCCTTGCCTGCGCACGAGGCGGACCTGGCCTTCGAGGCCGGCGACCTGCACCAGCGCCTGCACGCCCTGACGGCGACGCGCCACTGCGCGCCCGGCATTTGCGGCGCCGCCGCCGCGCTGCTGTTCCTCGATGGCGCCTGGGGCGAACAGGATTTATCGCGTTTGCTGGAACAGCGCTTCGGCGCCGGCGCCACGCCGCAGGATGCCGTGCGCTTCCTGTCGGGCCTGATGGCCGCCGCGCCTGAATTGCTGCTGACGCAGCCGGGGTTGCGGCGCAGCTTCAACACCCTGGTCGGCAGCTGGGACGAGGCCAGTTTCATCCATTATCTGCCCGATTTGCGCTTGGCCTTCACGGGTTTGAAACCGCAGGAGACGAGCGACCTAGCCGAGGCGCTGGCGGTGCTGAACGGCGCCGCGCCGGACGCCTTGCAGGCTGAATTCCATTGCGACGTCAGCGAAGACGAGATGCTGGCCGGCGGCCGCCTGAACGCGGCGCTGGCCGCCTGCCTGGAGCGCGATGCGCTGTCCGGCTGGCTGGATATTTCAACGGAGAAGCCGCATGGCTGAGAATCTGGACAATCAGGCGTTGCTGCGCCGCTGGCGCCTGATACTGGGGCGCTACGCGCAGCCGCTGCAGGGCGCGGCCTGGTCTGACAATGATGGCCGGCTCGATGCCAGCCTCGATTACCTGTATGGCCGCGAGTATAAGCGCAAGGGCATGCTGCGCGCCGGCGGCGGTGGTTCGCTGGACCCCAGCCAGCTGCGTGCCATCGACTGGCTGGCGCAGGCGCGCAAGCTGTTTCCGCAGGATGTCTACGAGCGCGTGCAGGGCCACGCGATCGAGCGCTATGAACTGAGCGGCTTGCTGCGCGATCCGGCGGTGCTGGCCAGCCTGGAGCCGAACCAGGCGCTGGCGCGCGCCCTGATCGGCATGCGCGGGCGGCTCGGCGCGGACATGCACGACGCGGTGCGCGCGGTGATACGGCGCGTGGTCGAGGAAATCACCGAGCGCCTGCGCAAGGATTTCGTCAACGCGGTGGTGGGGCGGCGCAACCGCTTTCGCCGCACGCAGATGAAGAGCACGCAGAATTTCGACTGGCGCGCGACCATTGCCGCCAACCTGAAACACTACGATATGGCCAGCCGCCGACTGCTCATTGCGCATCCCATCTTCAATGCGCGCGTCAAGCGCAGCCTGCCGTGGGACGTCATCCTGTGCGTCGACCAGAGCGCTTCGATGATGGATTCGGTGATCTATGCGGCGGTGGTGGCCGGCATCCTGTCCGGCCTGCCGGCGGTCAACGTGCGGCTGGTGGTGTTCGACACCAGCGTGGTGGACTTGACGCACCTTGCCGCCGACCCGGTCGAGGTGCTGCTGACGGTGCAGCTGGGCGGCGGCACGAATATCGGCCGCGCGGTGCAGTACTGCGAGCAACTGGTGAGCAATCCGCAGCGCACGGTACTGGCCCTGATCAGCGATTTCGAGGAGGGCGCGCCGCCAGGGCCGTTGCTGGCGGCGCTCAGGCGCATGGCAGAGTCGCGCGTCACCCTGCTGGGCCTGGCCGCGCTCGACGAGCGCGCGCAGCCTGCGTATGACCACGGCATGGCGCAGCGCCTGGCGGATCAGGGCATGCACGTGGCGGCACTGACACCGCAGCACTTTGCCGAATGGCTGGCTGGGGTGATGGGATGAGCTGGCACGCCGTGTACCGCAGCTTTGACGACGACAGCCTGGCGACGCTGGCCAACGCTGGCCTGCTGCGCCGCGCCCTGAAAGATGTCGAGGCGGGCAAGGTGGGCTGGCAGGCTGACGCGGGAGGCGCCCTGGTCGCCGACGGCCAGCATGTGTCGCTCGATGCGGGGGGGCCGCAGGAGGGCCGTTGCGATTGCCCGGCGCCCGGCATCTGCAAGCATATCCTGGCCGCCGCCGTGTGGCTGCGCGAACTGCCGCAAGACAGCGCGCAGGACGGAGTGCCGGCCAGCGTGCAGGACGAAGTGCTGGCGCTCGACAGCGCCGCCGTGTGCAAGCAGGCTGGCAAGCCGGCGGTGCGCCAGGCGCTGGCCTGGCTGGCTGAAGGCGACCAGGCGGACATCACCATCGTCAATGCGCGACTGCAGATCGAGTTGCCCCTGTTGAAACTGGGCTGCAGCTATCTGCGCGGCGCCGGCGTCGAGGCCATGGTGTCCGATACGCCGGCCGCCATCCGCAAGGCGCTGCACCTGTATGCGCTGGCCTGTGTCTGGCGCAAGCATGGCCGCGAGTTTGCCTGGCCGACGGGCCTGACGATGGCGCCTGCCGACGCAGCGCCAGGGATGAGTACGTCCGAACTGGTGTTCGTGGCCCAGGTGCGGCGTTTGCTCGGTGAACTGTACGACAATGGCTTGTCGCATGCCAGCGCGATTGCCGCTGGCCAGTTGCGCGCGCTGACCATGTCGGCGCGCACTGAAAGCCTGCCCCGCCTTGCAGCCATGCTGCGTGGCCTCGGCGGTACGCTGGACCTGCTCGTGCGGCGCGACTGCCACGCCAGCGAACGTCAGGCATTTGACGAGATGGCGGCCATCTGCGCCTTGTGCGCGGCGCTCGAACACGCGTCTGGTGCGCTATTGCAGCGCTTGCGCGGGCAGGCGCGGCGCAGCTTTGATGCGGCCGGAGATGCGCCCCTGGACCTGCTGCCGCTGGGCGCGTATTGGTGGGAAACGCGCGGCGGCGCGCACGGTCTGACCTTGTCGTTCTGGCAGCATGCAGAGGAGGGCGAGGGACGGATCGTGCAGGCCGTGCTGGCGCGGCCCGACGCCAGCGACCGCTCGTTTACGCGCGAATCGGCATGGGATGCGAGCAGCCTGTGGCAGGGCGCTGGCAGCGCCCGGCATATTTGTGAGGCGGGCTTACAGTTGGCAGGCGCGTCCTGGGCCGAGGATGGGCGCCTGGCTATGGACAGCCAGGTGCGCGCCAGTGCGGCGCCACTGTGGGCGCTCGACGATGCGCGCTGGCAGCGCCTGGGTTTTGACGACTGGACGGCACTGGCTGCCTTCATGAGTGACAGCGTCGGTTTGGCGCCGGATCCCATCGATTGCGTGGTGCTGCGTCCGGCGGCCGTGGCGCGGCCGCAGCTTGACGAAGTAGGTCAGCGGCTCGATTGGCAGGTGTTCGATGCCTGCGGCACCGTTCTGGACTTGCAGATACCGGCAGTGCCGACCCTGCGTCCGCGCATCGCCCGGCTGCAGGCGGCCGTGGCGGATGGCGCCGATATCCGGGCCGTGCTGGCCAGCCGCGCGCGCGACGACTCAGGTGGCTGGCAACCGGTGACGCTGCTCATCGCCAAGAATGGCAAGCTGCGCGTGGTATCGCTCGATTTCGAGATCGATGCGGGCAAGCTGCCGTCGGCGCTGGCGCGCTTTTTCAAGAGCCTTGGAGGCACCAGTCTGGCGCCGTCCATGCCGCAGCAAGCCTCGGCGGCATCGCGGGTGCTGGTCCAGGTGCTCGACCTTCTCGCACTGCAGGCGCGTAGCGGACGCCCACGACTGGAAGCCGAACTGGCCGGCGAACTGGCGCAGCATGGCGCCACCTTGCGTGCGCTGGGCCTGGACTTGCCGGCCGGCCTGCTGGCGGCCTACGTCAGCGCGCCGCGCGCACCTGAAGCCTTGCGCCTGGCATATGTCTGCACGACGTGCATCGCGCTGGAGGCGGCAGGGTAGTCGCGGCTTTGGTCAGGGTTGTTGCGCCTGCAGGGCCGTCAACTCGGCCCTGGCTTTTTCCAGCTTGCCTTCCAGCTTGGCGATCTTCTTCGGTTCCTTGTTGGCTTCCTGGGCCAGGCGCAGCGAACGCTCCGTCTGGTTCACCTTCGCCTGCGCCTTGACGATCTTCTTGTTGTGGCGTTCGACCAGGGTACTGTCGCGGCAGTGGGCGTTGACTTCGTCGAGCGCGCGCGTGAGGCCCGCGACCTTGTCGGACAGGCCCTGTTCCTGCGCCTGGCGCAATTCGCTGCGGATGCTTTCGCGCTTGGCGGCGCAGCCGGCCAGCTGGGTGTCGGCGGCGCTGGCGCCCACGGAGGCTGCGGCGAGCAGCAGGGTCAAGGCGGTTGTGGCGAGGCGGTTCATGGCGTTCCTGTGTAAGTGGTGGGCTCGTGCAATGTAAGCCTGCCGGCTTGCCCTGTCAAACTTCTTGTGCAGTGCGCGCCTGTCTGGCATGGCATCGGCTACCATGCGTGTTTTCTTCTTTCCGACACCGCCGCATGCCCAAGAAATTCCTCTTGCTGATTCCTTTCCTGCTGCCGTTGCCGCTCCTGGCCCAGACCTCGCCCACCTTGCTCGACCTGCAGCTGCTCGCCATCAAGGCGAGGGCTGATGCGGCTAGCCATAGCCCGGAAAGCATCGCCGAGTTTGAGCAGGCACGGCGCGCGGCCGAAGCGGGCGACGTGGAGGCGCAGCTGGACCTGGCGCGCATGCTGCAGCTGGGCGTCGGCACGCCGCAAGATACGGCGCAGTCGATGGCCTGGATACGCAAGTCGGCCGAAGGCGGCTATGCGCCGGCACAGTCGGCTTTGGGGGTGGCCTATACCTTGGGCGGCAAGGTGCCCATCGACCGCGTGCATGGCGAATACTGGCTGCGCAAGGGCGCGGCGCAGGGCAATGCAGAGGCGCAAACCATCCTGGCGCTGGAATTCATCGATGGCGACAGCAGCGCCGAAGAGCAGGCGCTGGCCATCCAATGGCTGAAGAAGGCCGCACTCGAAGAACACTTTACTCCTGCCTATAACGCGCTCGGTGAGCACCTGATGCGCACAGCCGCCGACGAGCAGGATCGCGGCGAGGCTTTCCACTGGTATGACAGATCGGCGCGTGAAAAGGAGCCGGCCGGCATGCGCAACCTGGCCCGCGCGCACGAGCTGGGCCTGGGCGTGGCGCAGTCGGACAAGTGGGCCTTGGTCTGGTACGAGCGGGCGGGGTGGAGCGGCGACGTGCCCGCCATGCGGCGCATGATCGAGGTGTATGTCAAAGGCGAACTGGGACAGGCTGCGAATGCCGAAGACGCGGCCGAGTGGCGCGGCAAGCTGGCCGAGAAGGAAAAGAAATGAGAACCATGCTGTTTGTATTGAGCCTGGCCCTGGCGCAGCCCGTGCTGGCGCAGCCGGCGTCCACCAAGGAACCGCGTCAGCATCCGGCGCTGGCCGAATTCGATATGTCCGGCCTCGACGACATGCGCGCAAGGGTGCGGGCCGTGATCGACCGTCCCGCCGACCTGTCGCCGGACAAGGTGGCAGCCTTCGGGAAGGCGCGCCTGGCTGCGGAAGGGGGAGACACGGCCGCCCAGCTGGAGCTGGCGCAGATGCTGCACGGCGGCGAAGGCACGCCGCGCGACTATGACGCCGGCCTGGCGTGGATGCGGAAATCGGCCGAAGGCGGCTATGGTCCGGCGCAGGCTTTCCTCGGCGTGGCCTACACGCTGGGGCAGGGCATGGCCATCGACCGCAAGCTGGGCGAATACTGGTCGCGCAAGGGCGCCGCGCAAGGCGTGGAGCTGGCCAACTTCACGCTGGCCATGCACTTTGAAAATATCCACAGCAGCCCGGCAGAACAGGCGCATGCGCTGCACTGGCTGAAGTTCTATGCCGAAAACGGCTTTATCTATGCCTACAATGAAATCGGCTACCGCCTGATGATGACGGCCAGGGACGAGGCGCAGCGCAAGGAAGCGTTCACCTGGTACATGAAGGCGGCCAAGGCGCTTGACCCGCCCGGCTTGAACAATGTCGCGTACTCGTATGAAGTGGGGCAGGGCGTGCCGCAGAGCGACGAGGCGGCCCTGGGCTGGTATGAAATGGCCGCCATCGCCAAAAGTCCGCCGGGGCAGACGGGTTTTGCGCGGCTGCTGGAACAGGGCCGTGGCGGCCCCACCCGGCAAGGGCCGGCGCCCAAGCCTTTCGCGCTGTACCTGCTGGCGGCGAAGCAGGGCGACGCGGAAGCCATCGAACGGCTGGTCAAGGTGTACGATAAGGGCGAGCTGGAACAGGCGGCCGACCCGGCGCAAGCGGCACTGTGGCGCGAAAAGCTCAGGCTGGCCAAGACTCCCTGAGCGGGCATGACGGAGTCAAGACGGCATGCTATCATCATTGTTATCGATAACAATATCATGAGAGACCCATGAATCCCGATTTCCGCTCCAAGGCGACGCTTGAAAAGCATATCCTGCACACGATGAATTTTTATCACCCGCGCGCTGTTGACCCGAGCGGCGGCTTCTATCACTTCTTCCTCGATGACGGCACGGTGTATGACGCCAGCACGCGCCATCTGGTCAGCAGCACGCGCTTCATCTTCAATTACGCCATGGCGTACCGCCGCTTCGGCGGCGACGATTACCAGGCGGCCCTGCGCCACGGCGTGGCCTTTTTGCGCGACGTGCACCGCGACCCGGCCACGGGCGGCTATGCCTGGCAACTGTCGTGGAAAGACGGCGTCAAAACGGTGGAAGACGGCGCCAACCACTGCTACGGCCTGGCCTTCGTGCTGCTGGCCTATGCCCACGCCTTGCAGGCGGGCGTGCCGGAAGCGCGCGCGTATCTGGACGAAACGTTTGAGCTGATGGAGCAGCGCTTCTGGCTGCCCGAACACGGCCTGTATGCGGACGTGGCCAGCGCCGACTGGTCCACCCTGGACGGCTACCGGGGCCAGAACGCCAACATGCACGCCTGCGAAGCCATGCTGGCAGCGTTCGAGGCGACGGGCGAAGCGAGATATCTGCACCGCGCCGAAACCCTGGCGCACAACATCACGGTCCGTCAGGCGGGTCTGGCGAACGGCATGATCTGGGAGCACTACACGCCCGACTGGTCGATCGACTGGGACTACAACCTGCACGACAAGAGCAATATCTTCCGTCCGTGGGGTTACCAGCCTGGCCACTTCACGGAATGGGCCAAGCTGCTGCTGATCATGGAGCGCCACAGCCGGTTCATGGCCGGCCCGTCCGACTGGCTGCTGCCGCGCGCGCGCGCGCTGTACGACATGGCCCTGGCCAAGGCATGGGATGGCGCGCATGGCGGCATCCACTACGGTTTCGGCCCGCAGGACGAGATCTGCGATGGCGACAAATATTTCTGGGTGCAGGCGGAAAGCTTCGCCGCCGCCGCCGTGCTGGCCGTGCGCACCGGGGACGAGGCCTACTGGCAAAGCTATGACAAGATCTGGGACTACAGCTGGACGCATTTCGTCGACCATGAACACGGCGCCTGGTACCGCATTCTGACGCCGGAAAACGGCAAGATCAGCAATGAGAAAAGCCCGGCCGGCAAGACCGATTACCACACCATGGGCGCCTGCTATGAAGTGCTGAACGTGATTGGCGGTGCCGCATGAGCGCCACCGCTTTTCCCTCTTTCCCGGCTTTTGTGTCGGCCGGCGAAGCGTTGACGGACATGCTGCGCACGGGCGCGGACTCCTGGAACAGCCAGGTGGGCGGCTCGACCTGGAACGTGGCGCGCGTGATGGCGCGCCTGGGCGTGCCCAGCGCCTTTGCGGGCGGCGTCAGCCTCGACGTCTTCGGCGACGCTCTGGCGCAGGCGACCGACGTGGCGGGCCTGGACATGCGGTTTTTGCAGCGCCATGCGAAGTCGCCGCTGCTGGCCATCGTGCATGAACTGCATCCGCCTACCTATTACTTCATCGGCGACGACAGCGCCGACCTGCATTTCGACGCGTCGCTCCTGCCGGCCGGCTGGATGCAGGGGGCGCAATGGGTGCATTTCGGCGGCATCAGCCTGGCGCGCGAACCGCTGGCGGGCAAGCTGGTGGCGCTGGCGCAGGAGCTCAAGGCGGCTGGCGTGAAGATCAGCTACGACCCGAACTTCCGCATCATGATGGATGAACGCTATGACGCCACCCTGCGCCGCATGACGCAGCTGGCCGACGTGATCAAGGTGTCCGATGAAGACCTGGCGGGCCTGTTCCGCCATGACGACATCGATGGCGCGTTTGCCATGCTGCGCAGCTGGAATCCGCAAGCCACGTATTTGTATACGCGCGGCGCGCAGGGTGCGGCGCTGTACCAGGGCGAACAGACATGGCAGGCGGCACCGCCCGTCATCGAGGTGGTCGATTCGGTGGGGGCGGGCGACGCCAGCATCGGCGGCTTGCTGTACAGCCTGATGTACCGGCCCGATGCCAACGGCGGCCAGCACTTGCGCTTTGCCGTCGCGGCGGGCGCGGGCGCCTGCCTGGCGGCTGGTGGCTCGCCGCCGTCCGTGGAACTGGTGGAATCGCTGGCGGCGCGCACGGTGCTGCGCTAGCAGTACCAGCCCGGCGGTAAATGCCGAGGTCAGACCCGGCGGGTCTGACTCCACGTAACGGGTCCCGTCGACGCCCGCTCCATCAAGGTAAACGCCATCAAATGATGCGTGGCGGTGGCCGGTTCCCCCGCGCGGCGCTGGCGGATTTCGTCGATGACGAGATTGACGGCGGCGCGCGCCATGTCGGCGATGGGCTGGTGGATGGTGGTCAGCTCGGGCCAGACGGTGGTGGCGACGGGCGTGTCGTCGAAGCCGCACACGCTCAATTCCGCCGGCACCTGCAAGCCCATGCCGTGCGCCACGGCCAGGGTGGCGGCGGCCATGTCGTCGTTGCTGGCGAAGATGGCGCTCGGGTGCGGTTTCTGCGCCAGCAGCCGGCGCGCCGCGTCGAGTCCCGAGCGATACGTAAAATAGCCTTGAGCGACCCTGTGCGGCGGCACCGGCAAGCCGGCTTCCCGCATGGCGTCCTCGAAGGCCTGGCGGCGCAGCAGGGCGGGCGTGTGCGCCGGATCGCCTTCGATGAAGCCGATGTCGCGGTGGCCCAGCGCGAGCAGGTGGCGCGTCATGGCCAGCGCGCCTTCGTAGTCGTCGATGCGCACGGCCGAGACGCCGGGCGAGGGGCGCGCCGTGGCCACGGCGATGGCCGGGATACCCATCCGGTTCAGTTGCGCCAGCACTTCCGGCGAATCGCACAGGGGCGGCGGCACGAGGATGCCATCCACGCCGGCCGCCACCAGGCAATCGATGCCGGCGCGCTGGCTGTCCAGGTCTTCGCAGCGTTCCAGCAGCAACTGGCCGCCGCCCTGGCGGCATTGATCCATGGCGCCAACTAAAAATTCGCTGAGGAAGGCTGCGCTCGGATTGCTGTACAACAGGCCGATGCGCAGGGTGCCCGTGCGCGCCGCCCTGGCCGCCAGGTTGGGCTGATAGCGCAGGCTGGCGATCGCCGCCTCGACCTTGTCGCGCGTGGCCGCGCTGACGCTGCTGCGTCCATTGATCACGCGCGATACCGTCATGGCCGATACGCCGGCCACGCGCGCCACGTCATGCACGGTGGCGCCGTTGGCGGCATCAGGGGCGGCGTGCGCCGCCTTATTCGAGGTGGCCACCGAATTTCAGCTTGCCGCTGATGCGCATGCCGTGCAATTGGCCTTCTTCCAGTTCGGCGGCGCTGGTGCGCTGCGCCGTGTCGCGCCGCGCCAGTCCCACGGACAGGATATCGAGCATCATCAGCTGCAGCAGGCGCACGATCATGGGCACGAAATTGAGATTGCCTTCAGGGTGGTTCAAGGTCAGCAGCACGTCGGCCAGCTTGGCCAGCGGCGAACCGCTGGCCGTGATCGCCAGCACGCGCGCGCCGCAGCCCTGCGCCACCTTGAC
Source organism: Janthinobacterium lividum (assembly GCF_034424625.1). Taxonomy (NCBI): domain Bacteria; kingdom Pseudomonadati; phylum Pseudomonadota; class Betaproteobacteria; order Burkholderiales; family Oxalobacteraceae; genus Janthinobacterium; species Janthinobacterium lividum. The sequence goes on from NZ_CP139976.1 coordinate 2,726,880, forward strand.
GGTGCGCAGCAGGTCGGGCAGGGCGCCCGAGCGGGAAATGACCAGCGCCACGTCGCCCGGTTTCAGCATGGCGGCGCTCATTTCCTGCGCCTGCGGATCGGCAAAGAAGCTGCTGACGATGCCCAGGTTGAGCAGCTTGTGCTGCATGTCGTCGGCCACCACGCGGGCGCTGCCCACTGCCAGCAATTCCACGCGCTGTGCGCCGCGCAGCAGCTCGATGGCGGCCGTCAGCGCCTTCACGTCGAGCATGTCGCGCATGGCCAGCGCGGCCGAGGCGTTATTGCCCAACACCTTGCGCGCCAGTTCGGCGTCGGAGTCCGAGATCTCCACGTGGCAGTGGGCTACCGTAATGGCGCCGCCCGTCAGGCCGGACGCCAGCTTCAATTTGAAGTCGGCCAGGCCCTGCACGCCGATCGAGCGGCAAAAGCGCATCACGGTCGGCTGGCTCACGCCGACCCTCTGGGCGATTTCCGCGATCGGCAGGGTCAGCATGGCGTTCGGCTCCTTCAGCACCCAGTCGGCCACCTTGCATTCCGAGGGGCTCATGCGCCCGCGCGCCTGGCGCACGGATTCGAGCACGGGCGCGCCGGAATGGGCGCGCTTGAGCTTTTGCGCCAGGATGGCGGCGATACCGAGGAACGTCGGCAGTTCGGCCGTGATCAGAAAGGTGGGGATCTGCGCCAGGTAGTCGTTCAGGCGGCCCTTTTGCTCGAAGCGGGCGCGGAACTGCGACTGCTCGAACAGGGGGCCCAGGCGCGGCACGATGCCCCCGCCTATATAGATGCCGCCCAGCGCGCCCAGGGTCATGGCCACGTTGCCGGCGATGGAGCCGAGGATGGCGCAGAAACAGTCCACCGCTTCAAGGCACACTTCGCATTCATTGTTCAGGGCGCGGCTGGTGATTTCGGCTGCCAGCAGCGGCAGCGCGTCGGGCTTGCCGGCGCGTTCGGACAGGGCGCGGTAGATCAGTTCCAGCCCGCGCCCGGAGGCGAGGCGTTCGGCCGAGACGTGCGACAGTTCGCGCCAGGCGAAGGACAGCACGTCCATCTCGCGCTGGTCGCAGGGCGCGAAGCTGACGTGGCCCCCTTCGCTGCCCAGCGCGATCCAGCGGTCTTCCGCGGGGATCATGCCCGACACGCCCAGGCCCGTACCCGAACCGAGCAGGCCGATGACGCTGTCGGCGCGCGCCATGCCGCCGCCGATCTGCAGGCGCTGGTCGGGCCGCAGATAGGGCAGGGCCATGGCCAGCGCCGTGAAGTCATTCACCACCAGCAGGGTGTCGAGGCCCAGCGTGGCGCGCATGGCCTCGATCGAGAAGAACCAGTGATGGTTCATCATGCGGATAGTGTCGTCGTCGATGGGATTGGCGATGGCGATGGCCGCATGGCGCACGCGGGCCGAACCGGCGGCGCGCGCCTCGCTGCTATCCATATACGCGGTGATGGCGTCGAGCAGCGAAGCGTAGTCGTCGCAGGGCAGCACGGCCACCGCTTCCAGGTGGCCCTGGCGCGTCTCAAGCACGAAACGGGCATTGGTGCCGCCGATGTCGGCCAGCAGGCGCGGCCCTTCACTGAATCGCTCCGCCGGATCGCTGCCTGCTACTTCCATTTTTTCATCAATTTTCATGGCGGTGCCTAGTCTCGTTTGCGTGCGCTGTCATGGCGGCGCACTGTCGTTATGGCAAAAACCAAGGATTTTAATTCGTATACGTGCCGCGTGCCGAAAAATGCGGGGCACCCGCGCAAATGCTTGCACGCAGCGCCGGAAACGGGCGGCGCCAGCTGAAAAATCAGGGCGGTCAACCGGCAAATCCCTGCGCAAATAAAGTGTCGCAGAGTAGTCGTAGGATTACAACATAATATGTTGATATTTGTTCGTAGTATAGTTACTATGTCCCTGCTGGAAAGAATTCTGGCCAGTACATTCGGCCACGAATGACTAGATAAAAAATAAATTACTGAGGAGACTTACCATGCTGCATCGCACCATGTTGAAGGCCGTGTTGAAGACACTGCCAGCTGCCATCGTCTTGGCCATCGCCAGCGGTTCCGCTGCCGCCGACCCAATGTACCCATCCGACTCCGAAGGCTTCCACGGCTACCTGCGCGCTGGCGCCGGCAGCAATACGTCGAGCGACGGCGGTTCGCAAGGCTGCTTCGGCCTGGGTGGCAATACCATGAAATATCGTCTGGGCAATGAGTGCGACGCCTACACGGAATTCGGCTACACCAAGTCTGTTGCCAAGTCCGGCGGCGTGAACTACCTGGCCACCATCTGGGTCAACGCCTACGCGCCAAACTCGGATTTCGGCGACAACAAACTGGGCATCGTCAAGGCCTATGTCGAAGCGCAGGGACTCGATTTCCTGAACGGCGGCACGGCTTGGGTCGGCAAGCGTTTCTACTACCGTCCTGACATCCACATGCTGGATCTGCAATACATCAACATGAACGGCACCGGCGCCGGCCTGGACCGCATTCCTGTTGGCCCGGGTAAATTCTCGTATGCCTTCTTCAAGGACAACGACATCAATGCCCGCGATAAGAACACTGGCGCCATCACCGGCACCCGTTCCGCCGTGCGCCAGAACTTCATCTACGGCGAAATTCCCGTCAATGAAAATGGCACCCTGGACCTGGCCGCGACCATCATCACGGCCGAAGGCAAGGACAACGACATCTACGGCCCGAAACATAACGGCTGGCAACTGTCGGCATTCCACCGTCAAGGCAAAGTCTTCGGCGGCGGCAACACCTTCGGCGTGCAGTACGGCGTCGGCCCTGGTGTTGGCGGTGACGGCAACGGACAGTTCGGCGCCTCGGGCAGCACTTCCTACGGTTCTGACCGCAAGCGCACGCGCGTCTTCAATGACATGGCGATCCAGCCGATGGAAAACTTCGGCATGGAATTCGTCGCCCTGTGGCAAAAAGACGAATCGACCGCCGCCGGTTCCTCGACCTGGACCTCGGTCGGCGTGCGTCCTGTGTACGCATTCACCAACAACTTCAAGCTGGTGGGCGAACTGGGCACGGACCGCGTGACGCAATCGGGCGGCCAGCCAGCCAAGCGCCTGACCAAGCTGACCATCGCACCGACGATCTCGGCCGGCCCTGGCCTGTGGTCGCGTCCTGAACTGCGCGCTTTCGTGACGTACGGCAAATGGAACGATGCGGCCACCGCCTCGGTCAACGCGTCGAACAACGGCGGCCCGATCTACAACAACAATACCAGCGGCACTTCCTATGGTTTCCAGGTAGAAACCTGGTTCTAAGTTAGCAGGCGTCGTAAGTCTAAATCAACCTGGCGCATCCTTCGCGGATGCGTTTTTGGCGCCGTCCCGTGATATAAATGCAATGTAGTCGTTTCATGGATCACGGCGCCGTCTTTTCACTGAAGATGATGCCCGTTTGCAAGCGGGTCTGAGTACAAGAGCGCCGGTACAGGCGCAGATTTCACCTTTTTCGGCCCCCGTATGCCGAAGCCCCCTAAAAGCTTGATCAAAAAAGGAATGTGGAGATGAAACTGAAATTCAAGATTACCCAACTGGCCGCATTGACCACCCTGGCATTCGCTGGCAGCGCCTTTGCGACCGACGTGGAAGTGTTGCACTACTGGACCTCCGGCGGCGAAGCGAAGTCCGTGGGCCAGTTGCAGCAAATCGTGAAAGAAAGCGGCTTTGGCTGGAAAGACTTCGCCGTGGCCGGTGGCGCTGGCGAAAACGCCGCGACCGCGCTGAAAACCCGCGTCATTTCCGGCAACCCGCCAACGGCTGCCCAGCTCAAGGGCCCATCGATCCAGGAATGGGGCGCAGAAGGCGTGCTGGCGAATATCGATGATGCCGCCATTCCAGGCAAATGGGATGCCGTGCTGCCGAAAGTCGTCGCCGACATCATGAAATACAAGGGCCACTACGTCGCCGCTCCCGTCAACGTCCACCGCGTCAACTGGATGTGGGTCAATCCGGAAGTGCTGAAAAAAGCCGGCGTGGCCACCACTCCGACCACCTGGGATGCGTTCTTCGACGCGGCCGAGAAAATCAAGAAATCGGGCGGCATCGCGATCGCCCACGGCGGCCAGCCTTGGCAGGACGCCACCGTGTTTGAATCCGTCGCGCTGGGCGTAGGCGGCACGGAATTCTACAAAAAGGCCATCCTCAAGCTGGACCAGAAGGAATTGACCGGCCCGACCATGCTCAAGGTGTTCGACACCCTGGGCAAGGTGAAAACCTACATCGACAAGGATGCGGCAGGCCGCGACTGGAACCTGGCCACCGCCATGGTCATCAACAACAAGGCCGGCTTCCAGTTCATGGGCGACTGGGCCAAGGGCGAGTTCACGGCTGCAGGCAAGGTGCCGGGCAAGGACTACCTGTGCGTGGCAGCTCCTGGCACGGACAAGGCCTACACCTTCAATATCGATTCGTTTGCCATGTTCACGCAAAAGGATGCGAATGCGAAGAAAGGGCAGATCGCCCTGGCCAACGCCATCATGAATCCGAAGTTCCAGTCGATCTTCAACCTGAACAAGGGTTCCATCCCTGTGCGTTCCGGCGTTTCCAAGGACAAGTTTGACGCTTGCGCCCTGAAATCGATGGAAGACATGGACGCCACCAACAAGACCGGCGGCCTGGTGCCATCGTTCGCCCACGGCATGGCGCTGCCATCGGCCACGCAAGGCGCCGTGACCGACGTCATCGCCAAGTTCATGAACACCAACATGAGCTCGAAAGACGCGGTTGCAGCATTGGCCAAAGCGGCAAAAGTGAAGTAATCACGACGGCGCCGGCACTCCCGCCGGCGCCCGCTGCATCGCATGCATCGCAGGCGTCCGCCCTGGCGCTCGACCAGGCCGGCGCCACACGCAGTTCTACTTCTACGGCTGTCCTATGTCCATACGCAAGCAATTCGACCGATGGATACCGCAGATGGTGTTGGGCCCCACGCTCATCGCCAGCTTGGTATTCGTCTATGGTTTTATCTTTTTGACCGGTTGGCTGTCGCTGACCGAATCGCGGCTGATGCCGAACTACGAGTTCGCCGGCCTGGTGCAATACTACGAGCTGTTCGATAATGAGCGCTGGTGGACCTCGCTCAAGAACCTCGGCATCTTTGGTGTCCTGTTCATCGGTTGCAGCATCGCCATCGGCCTGTTCCTGGCCATCCTGCTGGACCAGAAAATCCGCGCCGAAGGCGCGCTGCGCGCCATCTACCTGTATCCGATGGCGCTGTCCTTCATCGTCACCGGTACGGCCTGGAAATGGATGCTCAATCCCAGCCTGGGCCTGGAAAAGGTCATGCACGACTGGGGCTGGACCTCGTTTACCTTCGACTGGCTGGTGAACTCCGACATGGCCATCTACACGGTGGTGATCGCCGGCGTCTGGCAGTCGTCGGGCTTTGTCATGGCCCTGTTCCTGGCCGGCCTGCGCGGCATCGATGATGAAATCATCAAGGCGGCGCAAGTCGATGGCGCGTCCCTGCCGACGATCTACTGGCGCATCGTGATTCCCGCCATGCGTCCCGTGTTCTTCAGCGTGCTGCTGATCCTCGCGCATATCGCCATCAAGAGCTTCGACCTGGTCATCGCATTGACGGCTGGCGGACCTGGCAATTCGTCGTCCGTGCCGGCCATCTTCATGTACCAGTTTTCCTTCACCCGCGGCCAGCTGGGCCTGGGCTCGGCATCAGCAATGATGATGCTGGCCACCATCGTGGCCGTGCTCGTGCCGCTGATGTACCTGGAAACGCGCAGCGCAAAGGCGATGAGATGACACCTACCCGCAATAATCGCCTCACCCTCGGACGGGTGGTGGTATACCTGCTGCTGATTCTGTTTGCGGTGTACTACATCGTGCCCCTGTACGTGACCCTGTCGACGTCGTTCAAGTCGCTCGACGAGATCCGCAGCGGCAACCTGCTGGCCTTGCCGCACGTGTGGCAGTTCGATTCCTGGTCCAAGGCCTGGTCCTCGGCCTGCACGGGCGTCACCTGTGACGGCATGCAGCCGTTCTTCTGGAACTCGATCAAGATGGTGATTCCCGCCGTGCTGATCTCGACCTTCCTGGGCGCCTTCAACGGCTATGTGTTCGCGCACTGGCGCTTCCGCGGTTCGGAAATCCTGTTTGCCGCCTTGCTGGTGGGCTGCTTCATTCCGTTCCAGGTGGTGATCCTGCCGATGGCGCGCCTGCTGGGCGAATTCGGCCTGGCCAATACGACTACCGGCCTAGTCTTTGTCCACGTGGTGTATGGCACGGCGTTCACGACCCTGTTCTTCCGTAACTACTATATCGGCGTGCCGGAAGAATTGATCAAGGCGGCGCGCATCGACGGCGCCGGCTTCTTCCTGATCTTCCGCAAGATCGTGCTGCCGATTTCGGGTCCGATTTTCGTCGTCTGCATCATCTGGCAATTCACGCAGATCTGGAACGACTTCCTGTTCGGCATCGTCTTCGCCAGTGGCGATTCGCAGCCGATCACGGTGGGCTTGAACAATCTGGTCAACACGTCCACGGGCGTGAAGGAATACAACGTCAACATGGCGGCCGCGGTGATTGCCGCGCTGCCGACCCTGCTGGTCTATCTGGTCGCAGGCCGTTATTTTGTGCGCGGTCTGACCGCAGGCGCAGTCAAAGGTTAAGGAAAGAATATGTCCAGTTTATCGATACGCAGCATCCGCAAGGTGTACACGAATGGCGTCGAAGTCCTCAAGGGCATCGACATCGAGATCAAGGATGGCCAGTTCCTGATCCTCGTCGGCGGCTCCGGCTCCGGCAAGTCGACCTTGCTCAACATGGTGGCCGGCCTGGAAAGCGTCACGTCGGGCGAAATCCTCATCGACGGCAAGGTCGTCAACGACCTGCCGCCGAAGGACCGCGACATCGCCATGGTGTTCCAGTCCTACGCGCTGTACCCGTCGATGACGGTGCGCGAAAACATCGCGTTTGGCTTGAACGTGAAAAAAGTGCCGAAGGCGGAGCAGGAAGAAATCGTCGCCCGCGTCGCCGAAACCCTGCAGATCACGCATTTGCTCGACCGTCGTCCGGCGCAGCTGTCGGGCGGACAGCGCCAGAGGGTCGCCATGGGCCGCGCCATTTCGCGCAAGCCGTCGCTGTTCCTGTTCGACGAACCGCTGTCGAACCTGGACGCCAAGCTGCGCGTGGAAATGCGCGCCGAGATCAAGCTGCTGCACCAGCGCCTGAAGGCCACCATCGTCTACGTCACGCATGACCAGATCGAAGCGATGACCATGGGCGACCTGATCGCCGTTATGAAGGATGGGGTAGTGCAGCAGCTGGGCACGCCGCAGGAAATCTACGACAACCCGGCCAACCTGTTCGTGGCCGGCTTCATCGGTTCGCCATCGATGAACTTCATCACCGTCAAGCCTGTCATCGAAGGCAACGAGGTGTTTGTCGCCATCGAGAACGCGGGCAAGAGCATGCGCCTGGCCTTGCCGTTCGCGGCCGACAAGCTGCGCAGCTATGCGGGCCGCGACGTGATCCTGGGCGTGCGCCCGGAGCAGATCACGGACATGAGCAGCGCGCACGGCGACGTGGGCCAGGAACTCGGTTGCCTGATCGACCTGGTCGAGCCGACCGGCCCGGATACCTTGCTGACGACGCGCCTGAACGGCGCCGCCGTCACTTGCCGCACGCACCCGCGCGAAGCCGTGCTGCCAGGACAGACCATGCAGCTGTCGTTCAACCTGTCGAAAGCGGCCCTGTTCGATCCGGCCAACGGCGAGCGCATCGCGTAAGCGTCGTTACCCATGAAAACGGCCCGCCTGTCAGCTGACAGGCGGGCCGTTGTCGTTTGCGCCGCGCTTATTTCGCCAGAGATTTCTTGTACGCGATGGAATAGCTGAGCTTGCCCGTTGGCGTGACCAGGTCGTCCAGCGCCGCCTGGCTGAAGACGCCCGTCCAGCCCAGGGTTTGCGCCGTCACGCCGCGGCTGACGATATCGTTCGCCTTCAGGCCGGCCATCGCCGTCGATGCGCTCTTGATGGTGGCCATGTAGCTGGCGGCGTCGCGCGTATCCGTCTTGGCCAGGTCGATGCCGGCCTGTGTGCGCAGCCAGTCGGCCCAGTAGAATTCGAGGAATTCCGTGGCCGTCGACGGCACCACGTAGCCGGCGTCGCGCGTGAAGTAGACGAGCGAGCGGTACGGGTCGTTGCCCAGCGACTTCAAGCCGATGGACGCGGGCAGCTGGCTGGTGGCGATCGCCTTGTTGCTGCCGTCTTTCAGCCAGACCTTGTTGACCTTTTTCATCTGCGCCCAGAAATCGTATTCATTGAGCTTGCTGAAATTGTCCGTCACCTTGACCCACACTTTCAGCTGCAGGTTCTGGCCATTGTCGGCGTCGCGGAAGGCGGAAAACGTGTGGTGGCCGTCCGTCAGGTACAGGGTGCCGTTCGGGCCGATGACGACGGTCTTCATGTCGCCCGGCTTGGTGCCCACGGCGGCCTTGCACTGGAACGTCGCCGGTGGATTGGTCAGGGTGGCGCCGGCCACGTTGGCCGTCTTGCTTACCACGTCGTCCTGGCCGTTGGCTTCGCACAGTTCGGCGAATTTCTTCGGCTTGTTGGTCTTGGCCATGACCAGGTCTTCCGCGCCATAGCGGCCCAGCTTGTAGTACACCTGGTCGTAGCCGATGGCCGGTTGCGTGGGGTGCAGTTCGTCGAGCGACACTTGCAGGAAGACGGGCGCTGCATCGGTGCCGGCAGCCGTGGCTGCCAGGACTTGCTGGCGCGCGCTGAGCACGGGCGGCGTTTCCAGCACGCTCTTGCCGGTGGCGAGCGGCGCGCCGCCATCGGTGATCTGCGCGACGATGCTGCCGCTGGCGTTGACGATATCGATATCCGTACCGTTCTGCTTTACCTGCAGGTTGTCGAGCAGGACGTCTGCCGGGTCCTTGCTGTTCGGCGTCAGGGGGCCATTGACGAAATCATAGCTGGCCGCCATGCCCAGGGTTTGCAGGGGCGCCGCCAGGGCCGTGCCCAGCTGCGTCTGCGCCGTTTGCAGGCGTGCCGCATCGATGGCGGCCAGGCTGGCGGGGGATGCGCTCGACGGGATGCTGCCCAGCAGTTGCATGGCGATGACGGAGGTGAGCGGCGTCAGGTTGACGGCGCTTTCCTTCAGCGACAGTGCGTACAGCGTGGTGCCGCCTGCCGGCGTGACGGAGACGAGGAAGGGCGCCTTCGCCGTGGCGGCCAGGGTGATGGCCGCTTTGCCGTTCGCGTCCGTGGTGCCGCTGCCGACGGCATTCTTGCCGGCGTCGAGCACGGTGACGGAGGCATTCGCCACGGCCTTGCCGGTGGCCGCTACCACGTTCAGGATGCGTGCGGGGGTGACGGGCTCCACCGGGGCGACGGGCGCCGTGGTGGTGTCGCGGTAGTCGTTGCCGCCGCAGGCGGCCAGGCTGGCGCCCAGCGCGAAGGCGATGGCAATGGATAAGGTGCTGCGGGTGCTGCGGCGGATATTGTGCTTGTACATGGTGTCCCGTGATGTCGGCCTGAAAAGTGCCGACATGCTAGCGGGCGCAGATGTCAGGATGATGACACGCCGGGAGGTTACTGGCGCAGCAGCGACTTGCGGTAGCCGATGGCGTAGCCCAGCTTGCCCTTGTCTTCGGTCAGTTCGTCGAATGCTGCGTGGTCGATTTCGCGCAGCGCGCCAAGGTCCTCCGCGCGCTTGCCGCCGCTGACGATCTCCGCCGGTTGCAGCGCCACCATCGCCTGCGCGGCCAGCAGGATGGCGCTGGCATACGCGGCGGGATCAAGCAGATCGGCAGGTTCCAGGTTGAGCGCCGGTTTGCGGCGCAGCCAGTCGGCCCAGTAGAATTCGAGGAATTCCGTGGCCTTGTCGGGCGGCTCGTAGCCGATCCCGCGCGTAAAGTAGACGAGCGAGCGGTACGGATCGTCGCCCAGGGCCTTCAGGCCGATGGCGGACGGCAGCTGCTGCGGCGTGATGGCCTGGTTCTGGCCGTTTTTCAGCCACACCTTGTTCTCTTCGCGCATGCGCGTCCAGAAGGCCGCTTCGCCCAGCGCGCTGAAATTGTCGCTGACCTTGACCCAGACCTTCAATCGATGATTGCGCCCGCCATCGGCATCCAGGAAAGTGGAAAACGTGTGGTGGCCATCGGTCAGGTACACGGTGCCGCGCGGGCCGATGACGACAGTCTTCATGTCGTCGGGACGGCTGCCCACGGCCGCCTTGCAGCGGTAGCCGGCCGGTGGCGCGGCCAGGGTGGCGTCCGGCACATTGGCCGTGCCAGGCAAGACGTCGCCTTGGCCATTGGCTTCGCACAGGTCGGCGAATTTCTTTGGCTTGGCGATGTCGGCGATGTGTTTTGCCTCGGCCGCATAGCGGCCCAGCTTGTAGTACACCTGGTCGTAGCCGATGGCCGGCTGGGTCGGATGCAGTTCATCGAGGCTTACCTGCAGGATGCGCGGCTGGGCGGCGCTGCCCACGACGGTGGCCATCAGCGCCTGCTGGCGCGCGCTCAGGACGGGGGCCGGCGCGATGGCGGCATCGCGGGCCCAGGCCATGCTGGCGAAAGACAGGGCCAGCGCGGCGGCGACCCGGGGAAATGCGGTGTGCATGCGACCTCCGAAGTGAGCGGTATGGCGTGCAGCATAGCGCGGCACGCGATTTCGCGCAGTCCGACAGGCGCATGCACTGCGCCATATCAAGATGGGTAATTAAAACCAGCGCTTAAAACCACGTTTCCACCTGCAGGCCGAACGAGGTGCCGCTGGTGGCGTTGCCGTACACGGGGCCCGATTCATTGGCCTTGTTGACGGCGGCAGTGGCGGCGTCGTTCCATTTGCCGTAGGTGACAAAGGCGCGCAGCTCGGGGCGCGACCAGTAACCTTTGCCCGCTGTCAGGGTGGGCGCGAAGGTCAGCTTGGTCAGGCGCTGCGCGGCGCCGCCCGTGGGCGAGGTCACGCGGTCCGTGCCCAGCTCGAATTGCAGCTTGAAGTTGTCGTTGACGGCATACACGGGGCGCACGCCCAGGGTGGTCCAGGTCGAACTGCCGCCCGTGGCGTCGGACTTGTCGCGCTGCACGATGGCGATCATTTCCGCGCTCCATTCCGGCGTCGGCTGTATCCACAGCGAATTGAAGATGCGCAGGCGCGTGACGTCGCTGCCGTTGCGGATCGACCCCGTCGTGCCCATGCGGTCGCAGCACTGGCCGCCGGCGCCCGTGCCCGGCCCCACGCCGTACTGGATGCCGAAGGTGTTGGCGCCGCCCCACACTTTATCCAGCTTGTGCAGCACGGTGGCCTGCCAGCCGCTGTGCGAGGTGCTGTCCTTCTTGTCGGGCGTGATGAGGGTGGTCAGCACTTCCAGCGTGCCATCCTGGTTGATGGGGATGCCCTGGTAGACGAGATTTTGCCGGATGGCCGAGTTGCCGGGCTTGTCGTTATCCTTGAAGAAGCCATAGCTGATGCGGCCCGGTCCCAGCTTGTACTGGTCGATGCCGCCGCCCGTGCCGTTCATATTGATGTATTGCAAGTCCAGCATGTGGATGTCGGGACGCATGTAGTAGCGCTTGCCGATCCAGGCCGTGCCGCCGTTGAGCATGGCGATGTTTTTCGCTTCCACGTACATCTTCGACATGCTCAGCTCCGAATCGCTGACGGCGGAGCTGGGCGTGTAGGCGGCCACCATGATATGGCCGACGAAGCTGACGCCATTGGGCGACTTGGCCATTTCCTTCTGGTATTCGAACTCGCCATAGGTGTCGCATTCGTTGCCGAGCCGGTAGCGCATGGTGTTGCCGCCCAGGCCGTAGCAGCTTTGCGGGCCGCGGCTGTCCGAGCTCGAGCCGAGGCCGGCGCGGAAGTAGCCGTGGTATTCGCCTTCGGCATCGCTGGCGTGGGCGGCGCCGCAGGCCAGCAGCATAGTGCAGGCCAGGGCCAGCGAGGTCTTGATCGGGTGTTGCATGGAATCTCCTTGTCGTTATCAAAATGCGTGCTTGGGCACGTCGTACCGGATCGCTGCCGATCCAATCGGGGGACTGCCTGGGCGGAAAGGTTCAGGCGGCCAAAATCTGTTTCGATGAAATCAGGTTGCCGGGTTCGCGCCGCGTGCGCGCCACGCCTTGCGCGTCGAACAGATGGAAGGCGCTGCTGGCGGCCGAGACCGTGAATGGCTGGCCCAGCGGCACGCGGTTGTTGCCGTCGCCGCGTATCACCAGTTCCTGGCCGTTGTCCAGTGCCAGGTAGATGAAGTTGGCTTCGCCCAGGTGTTCCACCAGGCTGACGACGCCCTGGAACTGGGCGCTGCCATCGCCGTTTTCCAGGATATGTTCGGCGCGCAGGCCGACCGTGACGGCATCGCCCGGCAGCAAGCCGGCCGGATCGACGAGGGCCGTGATTTCCTGGCCGCTGGCCAGCGCCACGCGCACGCCATCGTCCTGCGCGGCGATGACCTTGCCCTCGAAGAAATTCATCATCGGCGCGCCGATGAAGCCGGCCACGAAGCGGTTGGCCGGCTGCTGGTACAGCTCGAGCGGCGTGCCGGCCTGCTGGATATGGCCGCCATGCATGACGACGATCTTGTCGCCCAGGGTCATCGCCTCGACCTGGTCGTGCGTCACATACACGATGGTGGCGTTCAACTGGCGATGCAGCTTGGCAATTTCCAGCCGCGTCTGCACGCGCAGGGCCGCGTCGAGGTTGGACAGCGGCTCGTCGAACAGGAACAGCTGCGGTTCGCGCACGATGGCGCGGCCGATGGCCACGCGCTGGCGCTGGCCGCCCGACAGTTCGCGCGGCAGCCGTTCCAGCAGGTGGTCGATCTTCAGGATGGCGGCCGCGTGGCGCACGCGCTGGGCGATGGCTTCCTTGCTGGCGCCAGCGATCTTCAGGCCGAACGCCATGTTGCGGTACACGCTCATGTGCGGATACAGGGCATAGCTCTGGAAGACCATGGCGATGCCCCGTTCGGCCGGCGGCAAGTCGTTGACAACCTTGCCGCCGATGGACAAGGTGCCCTGCGAAATGCTTTCCAGGCCGCACAGCATGCGCAGCAAGGTCGATTTGCCGCAGCCGGAAGGGCCTACCAGTACGACGAATTCACCGTCGCGGATGTCGAGGTCGATGCCGGCCAGCACATTGTGGCGGCCGTCGTAGGATTTGGTCAGTTGTTGCAGGCTTACATGGGCCATGGCGCACCTATTATTTGACCGCGCCGGACGTCAGGCCGCGGATCAGTTGACGAGAGAAAATGACGTACATGACGAGCACGGGAATGACGGCCAGCGACAGCGCCGCCAGCACGGAGTTCCAGTCCGTCACGTATTGGCCGATGAATTGCTGCACGCCCAGGGTGACGGTCTTGGTGCGGTCCGATGGCGCCAGGATCAGCGGGAACCACAGGTCGTTCCAGGCGGGAATCATGGTGAACACGGCCACCGTGGCGATGGCGGGGCGGATCAGGGGCAGGATCACCTGGAAGAAGATGGCGAATTCGCCCACCCCGTCGCAGCGCGCCGCATCCTTCAGTTCGCGCGGCACCTGGCGCACGAATTCGGACAGAATCATCACGGCCAGCGGCAAGCCCTGCGCCGTGTACACGAGCACCAGCGCGCTCAGGGTGTTGATCAGGTCGAGCCGCACCACCAGTTCCAGGATGGACACCGTGCCGAGGCGGATGGGGATCATGATGCCCAGCGCCAGGTACAGGGTCAGCAGGCGGTTGCCCGTAAACGTGTATTCCGACAAGGCCCAGGCCGCCATGGCGCCGAACAGCACGATCAGCAGCAGCGACAGCAGAGTGACGAACAGGCTGTTGCCGAAGTACAGCAGGAAGTCGGAATTGGCCAGCACCTTGTGAAAGCCCACGAGCGAAAAGGTGGACGGCGTGGGCAGGGCCAGCGGATTGTCGAAGATGGCGGCCCGCGTCTTGACCGAGTTGATCAGGATCAAGACGATGGGGAACAGGGCGATGATGGTGTAGCCGGCCAGGATCGCATGCACGGCGGCGCGGCCCAGGGGGCGGGTGGAAACGTTGCGCATGGCGGCCCTTACAGTTCGTAGCGTGTCAGCTTGCGCTGCACGAAAAAGAAATACACGCCCACGCCCACGAGGATCACGAGGAACATCATGGTGGCCACGGCGGCGCCCATGGTGGGGCTGCCCAGCTGGGCCTGATAGCCGAAGAAGGTGCGGTAAAAGAAGGTGCCGAGGATGTCGGTGGCGTAGTTCGGTCCCGCCAGCGCGCCTTTCACGGAATACACGAGGTCGAAGGCGTTGAAATTGGCGACAAAGGTGAGGATGGTCACCAGTCCCAGGGTGGGCCAGATCAACGGCAACTTGATTTGCCAGAAGATGCGCATGGCGCTGGCCCCTTCCGCGTGGGCCGCCTCGATGATTTCCTCGGGCACGGCCAGCAGGGCCGCATAGATCAGCATCATGGGAATGCCGATATATTGCCAAACCGAAATGAGGGCGATGGTCAGCAGGGCCGTCGATTCCTGGCCCAGCCACGGCGCGAAGTAACTGCCGATGCCGACGCCATCCATCAGCGACTGGCCCACGCCCCACAGCGGCGACAGGATCAGCTGCCAGATGAAGCCGATGATGACGACGGATAGCAGGGTCGGCAGGAAGATCAGGGTGCGGTAGCTGCGCTCGCCCTTCAACCCCTTGAGGCTGAAGAGGGTGGCCAGCAGCAGGCCGATGGGATTTTGCAGCAGCATGTGAATGAGGAAGAACTTGCAGTTGTTCCACATCGCATTCCAGAAACTTTGCGACCATTGCGGGTCGAACAGGATGGTGGCGTAGTTGGCCAGGCCGGCAAAATGGTGCTGGCCGCTCTCGTCGGTCGTGTACAGGCCGAGACGCAGGGTATCGGCCAGGGGCAGGGCGCTGAACAGCGAGTAAATGACCAGCGCCGGGGCCAGGAACACGAGCACGTGCCATGGGAAAGCTTTTTTCACGGCGAAACTCCAGACGAAGAAAAGCACCGGCGGCGGGGCCGCCGGCAAAACCGTGCCACCGGCTGCCGCATCGCTTTGCTCAGGCCGGTTGCGCGGGGAGGAGGGAGGGATTTATTGCTGCTGCGGCTTGTACCACTTGGCAAAGCCGGACTGGATCTGGCGCGCCGCGTCCTTCGGCGCCAGCTTGCCGTTCAAGACCTGGGCGTTGACGTTCCACAGCTCGTTTTCCATGCTCGGTTCGCCACGGTTGAGGATTTGCGCGTTCAGGCGGATGGTCGAGGCGCAGCTGGCGCGCCAGCCGTTCATCTGCTTGGCCAGCGGATCTTTGATGGAGATCAAATGGTTTGACAGCGAGAAGAAGCCCGTCACCTTGTTGGTGTAGATGTCGGCGAATTCCTGCGAACCGAGCCAGGCGAGGAATTTGTAGGCGTCTTCCTTGTTCTTCGACTTTTTGTTGACGCTCATGCCGATGTCCGTGTGGTCCGAGATATAGCACTTGTCGCCGGCCTTGCGCACGGGCGGGTTGAAGGCGCCCAGTTCCAGTTCCGGGTCTTGCTTGAAGTAGGCGATGTCCCAGGAGCCGGACGGGTAGATGGCGGCCTTGCCCAGCGCAAACTGGTTTTGGCTGTCGCCATAGGTTTGCGCGCTGGCCCCCTTGGACAGGTAGCTGCCCAGGCGGGCCTCGTATTCCCAGGCGGCGACGAATTGCGGGTCGGTAAATTTGGCCTTGCCGGCGATCAGCGCCTTGCGGCCTTCTTCACCCTTCCAGTAATTGGCGCCGATGCTGGTGAAGACCACCTGGTTCGCTTCCCACTGGTCGGCCGTGCCCAGCGCCAAGGGCGCATATTTGCCGCTTTTCTTGACCGTTTCCAGTACCTTGAAGAATTCCTCTTCCGTGGCGGGTGGCTGCAGTTTCAGTTCGCGGAAGATTTTTTTGTTGTACAGGAAACCATGCATGACGGAGGCGATCGGCATGCAGAAGGTGTCCTTGCCATCGTCCGTCTGCCACGCCACCTTGGCCGAGGCGGGGAAGTTATCCATGCCGGCCTTGCCGTCGAGCTTTTCCAGCTGGCCCCGCTTGTACAGGGCCAGCGAGACGTCGAACGGGCGGCAGGCCAGCAAGTCGCCTGCCGTGCCGCCGCTCAGGCGCGCGTTCAGGGTGGAATCGTATTCGGTGGGGGCCGTGGGCGAGAATTTGATCTCGATGCCAGGGTGCTTTTTCTGGAAGGCGGGAATGAGTACCGTTTCCCACAGGGTCTTGTCATCCACGCGCCAGCTTTCGATGGTGAGCGTGCCAGCCTGTGCCGTGCCGCTGGCCAGCAGCAGGGCCAGTAATGTGTTGCGCGCGGCCACGCCGCCTTTTGCATGCAGTTGCATGTCGTCTCCTTGTTGGTGTTGGTCTTGTTTTACTGCCGGTTACGCTGCAGTTGGCGGACAGTAGCATCGGAGAAAATGTGACGCCAGCGCCTGGCATCGGGCCGATGTATTTTGCTTATCCTGTTGATTCAAAAGGATAATTTTCAAATGCGCAGGTGCGCTTGCTTACCTTTCCTTACCGTCATCCGCTGCCGTGGCGCGCCGCGCGGGGCGTCGGGTGGCTGGCCCGGTTTATCCTCCGCGCAAGATAGGGCAACAAAAGCTCACATTTCTTTACAAATCAAGGTGCTAAATTACCAACATGCTGTTTTGTAGTTGGGCTATAGTTTGTCGCGACAAGAAAAAGGGGACAGGATTGAAGACGCCACCGCGCAGCACCGCCGACCGCCATGCCGGGGCCGCCCGCCGTCGCGGCGTGGCGGCGCTGGCGTTGCTGGCTGCCATGTTCTGCAGCGTGCCCTTGCGGGCCGAGCCGCTGCAAGTGCTGCACTGGTGGACGTCAACCGGCGAACGCCGCGCCGCCGACGTGCTGGTGGCACGCCTGGCGCAGGAAGGCGTCGAATGGCGCGACGCGGGGATTGCGGGCGGCGCCGGGGTCGGCGCGGGCAAGGTCTTGAAGAGCCGCGTGCTGGCCGGCAATTCGCCGGAAGTCATGCAGCTGATCGGCTATACCCTGGGCGAATGGAGCGACCTGGGCTTGCTGCTGCAGCTCGACAGCGTCGCCGCCAGCAACAACTGGCGCGCGACCATGTATCCCACCGTGTGGGGATTGCTGCAAAACCGGGGCCATACGATGGGCGTGCCGGCCGGCATCCACCGCATCAATACCCTGTTTTACAACCGCAAGATCTTCCAGCGCCTGGGCCTGGCCGTGCCGCGCAGCTGGAGCGACTTCGAGCGCGTGGCCGGCAAGCTGCGCCAGGCCGGCATCACGCCGCTGGCGCAAAGCAGCGAAGCATGGCAGGTGGCGACCTTGTTTGAAACGCTGGTGCTGGCCGAATCGGGGCCCGCGTATTACCGCGCCCTGTTTGTCGACAAGAAAGCCGAAGCGTATGCCGACCCGCGCCTGCGCCACGCCTTGCAGCGGCTGAGGTCGCTGAAGCAGTGGATGGGCACGCCGCTGCGCGAACAGGGCTGGCCCGAAATGGCGCGCCAGGTGGGCGATGGCGAGGCGGCCATGTACATCATGGGCGACTGGGCGAAGGGAGAGCTGAACGCCTGGGGCCGCGCCACGGACGAAGTGTTCGGCTGCGCCGCCGCACCGGACACGGGCGACTACCACCTGTACAGCATCGATACGCTGGCCATGTTCGCGTCCGACTACACGCACCAGGGCGCGCAGGAAAAGCTGGCGCAGGTGGTCGCTTCGCTGCCCGTGCAGCTCGAATACAGCCAGGTGAAGGGCTCGATTCCCGCCTTGCGCCAGGCCGACCTGTCGCGTCTGGACAGCTGTGCACGCGCCTCGGCGCAGGCATTCGCGCGCGGCGCCGCGTTCCAGGCGCCCAGCCTCGTGCACCGCATGGCCACCGATGAAACCAGCAAGGACGCCATCATCGCCGAAGTGCACCGCTATTTCCTGGACGAGACGATCAGCGCGGCCGACGCCCAGCGCCGTATCGGCAGCATGTTGCAGGCGCTGAATAAAAAAGGACGAGACCATGTCACGCAAAATCCTGGTCGTTGACGACGATCAAAAGACCCGCATGCTGTTGAAGGCCTACCTGGAAAAGAACCAGTACGAGGTGGGCCTGGCGCACGATGGCGCCACCTTCCTGGCCGAATTCCACCGCCACGTCGACAGCCTGTCGCTGGTGATCCTCGACGTGATGCTGCCCGACACGGATGGCTTTGCCCTGTGCAAGGTGGTGCGCGCCCGCTCGAACGTGCCCATCATCATGCTGACGGCCAGCTCCGACGAGACGGACCGGGTGGTGGGGCTGGAACTGGGCGCCGACGACTACATCGCCAAGCCCTACAGCCCACGCGAATTGCTGGCGCGCATCAAGGCCATCCACCGCCGCACGGGCATCGACGCGGCCGCGCCGCCCCGCTATTACCGCTTCGTCGGTTTCACCCTCGACACGCTGGAGCGCACGGTGACGGATGCCGATGGCGAAGCGCTGCAGCTGACGGGCCTCGATTTCCAGCTGCTGCGCTACTTTGTCGAGCATCCTGGCGATATCCTCGACCGCAGCGTGCTGTGCGAGCAGACGCGGGGGCGCGACGCGGGGCCGCTCGACCGCTCGCTCGACGTGCAGGTCAGCCGGCTGCGCTTGCGCCTGAAGGACGATGGCAAGCAGCCCATGCTGATCAAGACGGTGCGCGGCGCCGGCTATGTCTTTTCGGCCGACGTGAGCAGCGCGCATGCCTGAGCGGGGCGCGCGCCGGCTGCTCGAGCGCCTGTTGCCGCCGTCGCTGCTGGGGCGCTTGTCCGTGGTGATGGTCGCCGGCGTGCTGGCCACGCAACTGGTGGGCAACCTGATCTGGGCCACGCAGCTGCGCCGCGACTCGGCGGTGGAGGCGCGCATGGCTTCGCAGCACCTGGCCCGCAGCGCCGCCAGCACCATCCGTTTCTTCCTCAGCCTGCCGGCCAACTACCGCCCCATCCTGATCCAGCAATTTCGCGAGATGGGCGGCACGCGCTTCTTTGTCAACGTCAACCAGGGGCCGCTGGCCATCCGCGAAATCGCCCCGCACGCGCTGGCCGATACGGTGGTGGCCACAGTGGGCGCGGCGCTGAAGAACGACTTGCCGCAGCTGGCCGGCTACCGTGTGGGTTTCGCCTGGCCGGGCGACCTGGTGGTGGCCGACAGCGGCGCGCACATCGGCGACTTGCCGGAAAACTGGGTGCAGCACATCTTGCTGCTGAAACCGAATCCCGCGCCCGTCCTCGTGATCCAGGCCGAGCTGGAGCCTGGCAACTGGCTGTACCTGGCGGCACTGATGCCCAACCCGTATTTCTTGCAAAGCAGTAATCCGTGGACATTGGACCGGGTATTGCTGCAAGCGTTGTCGCTGGCGGCCGTGCTGCTGCTGTCGATCCTCGTCGTACGCTGGACAACACGGCCGCTGGCCGCCTTGTCGGACGCGGCCGAAGCGTTTGGCCGTGGCGAGACGCCGCCGCCCCTGCCGCAGACGGGCAGCCGCGAGTTCGTGCAGACGGCGCGCGCCTTCAGCGGCATGCGCGAACGCATCCAGCGCTACCTGGAAGACCGCGAACGGCTGTTCGTCTCGATTTCGCACGACTTGCGCACGCCCATCACGCGCCTGAAATTGCGCACGGAACTGCTCGACGACGATGTGCAGCGCAACGAATTCCACGATGACCTCGATGAGCTGGACATGATGGTCAAGGGCGCGCTGCAATGCGTGAAGGATAGCGATATCCATGAAAACGCCACCGAGGTGCGGCTGGACCCCTTGCTGCAGCGCATGGTGCGCGGGACCCAGCTGGCTGGCCATGAAGTGCATTACGCGGAGACGGGCCTGAGCGTGAAGGCCAAGCCCCTGGCCCTGAAGCGCGCCATCGGTAATCTGCTCGACAATGCCCTGTTTTATGGCAAGACGGCCCACCTGTCGGCGTGCCGCGAAGGCGTCAACGTGGTGATCCGCATCCGCGATGACGGCCCCGGCGTGGCCGAAGAGGCGTTCGCCAGCCTGTTCCAGCCCTATGTGCGCCTGGAACATGGCCGCGAGCAAAACGCGCATGGCATGGGATTGGGGCTCGGTATCGCGCGCAGCATCATCCAGGCCCATGGCGGCGAGCTGACCCTGGCCAACCACCGCGACGGCGGCCTGGAAGCGACCATCCGCCTGCCGGCACACTGAAGTGCCGCCATGCCTGCCGCGTCAGTGCGGCGTGCCCAGCATGCGCAGGCAGGCGTCGGCCACGTCAGCGGCGAAGGCGCTGCTGTCCTGTAACTGCGCGGCGATGGCGTCGTCCGTCACGCCGTGCACGGCCGAGTAAATCATCAGGGCCGCCAGGCGCGGCTGCGGCAGGGGCCATGCGCCCGCCGCCGCGCCGCCCGCCAGGATGGCGCCGAGCTGGGCCAGGATGGCGTTCTTGTCGGGATTGTCCGCAGGGTCGATGCCGATGCTGCGCCGGTGGCTCGTGTAGACGATGTCGTGCAATTGCCAGGTGCCCAGGTAAGTGGCGACATTCGCCTGCACCCATGCGCGCAGCCGGCCTTCCCAGTCGTTGGGCATGCACAGGCCGATGGCCGCTTCCAGGCTGGCCAGGAAGTGCTGCGTATAGCGTTCGGCCAGCGCCGCCAGCATCTCGTGCTTGGACGGAAAATAGTGATAGAACGTGCCTTTCGCCACGCCGGCCAGGCTGGTGATGTCGCTGACGGTGGTCGCGTCAACACCCTTGTCGAGGAACAGGCGCTCGGCGGCGGTCATCAATTCATCGAGGCGCACTTCGGCTGGTTTGGTGCGGGGGCGTGCGGGCGTGTCCGTGGCAGGGGCGGCGTCGTGCATGGCGCGGAGGAAAGTAGTCATGCGTCTAGTATAAGTGAAGCGCTGGCGCTGCCAAAGCTCACCTGTGCACACGATTGGTTTTTAATTGACCGACGGTCAGTCGATTGTTATGATGAAGGCAAACTCATACATCGGAACCACTCATGCAACGTTATCGCCGGGCGGCTCTGGTAGCCGCCGCCTACCTTGGAACCTTTCTTGCCTCGCTCGATATCAGCATCGTCAACGTGGCCTTGCCCACCTTGCAAACGGCGCTGGCGACGGATATGGCGGGCTTGCAGTGGGTGGTCAACGCCTACGCGCTGTGCCTGTCGGCCTGCATGCTGTCGGCCGGGCCGCTGGGCGATCGGCATGGGCACAAGCGCATCTGGCTGCTGGGCGTGGCGTTATTTACAGTGGGCTCGCTGCTGTGTGCGCTGGCCGCCAGCCTGCCGCTGCTGCTGGCGGGCCGGGCCGTGCAGGGCGTCGCGGGGGCCTTGCTGATCCCCGGCGCGATGCCGATATTGAGCCACGCGTTTCCCGACCCGCGCGAACGGGCGCACGTGATCGGCGGCTGGTCGGCTTTCAGCGCGCTGGCGCTGATTCTGGGGCCGCTGCTGGGCGGCATGCTGCTGGAGACCACGGGCTGGCAAAGCATCTTCCTGATCAACCTGCCGCTGGGCTTGCTGGCCATGCTGCTGGGGGCCTGGGGCATCACGGAGCGCCATTACCGTGAGCAGGCGGCGCTGGACCGGACGGGGCAGGTACTCAGCATCGTCTGGCTCGGCGCGCTTACCTACGGCTTGATCGCACTGGGCGAGGCGGACGGACCGGGCGGCATGGCTGCCTGGCCATCGCTGGGCGGGGCGCTGCTGGCCTTCATCGCCTTCCTGGCCGTCGAAGCGCGCGCGCCGCGCCCCCTGTTGCCGCTGCGGCTGTTTCGCGACCGGACCTTTGCGGTGATCAACCTTGCCTCGCTGGTGCTGGGTTTTGCCTGCTACAGCAGCCTGTTCTTTTTCTCGCTGTACCTGCAGCAAATCCAGGGCTGGCCGGCGGGCGCCAGCGGCTGGCGCATGTTGCCGCAGTTTGCGGCCATGGGCATCGTTTCCCTGTGCTTCGGCCGCCTCAGCCGCCACGTGTCCCTGCGGCGATTGATGCTGGCGGGCTATGTGCTGGCGGGGCTGGTGCTGCTGGCGACGGCGACCTTGGCGCCGCGGACGCCCTACGCCATCGTCGGCAGCCTGTTCGGCCTGCTGGGCCTGGCCATGGGATTGGCCGTGCCAGCCACGGGCTTGCTGGCGATGGCAGCCGTGGAAGGCGAGCGGGCCGCCATGGCATCGGCCATCATGAATGCCTTGCGCCAGGCGGGGATGACCATGGGCGTGGCCGTGCTGGGCAGCGTGATGAGCTTGCGCGCCGCCACCCTGCTGGAGCGGGCGGGGCAGGTTGCCGCCCTGGCCGCCGGCTTTCAGCTGGCGATGCTGATGGCAGGGCTGGCGTGCCTTGCCGTGGCCTTGCCGCTGTACTGCTTGCCGCCGAAGTAAGGCTCAGGCACGCAAGGCGCTGGGCACGCGTGGCGACGACATCAGGTCGCGGAACGCGGCCCAGTGTTCCGCGCGCGTCGCGCCCTGGCGCTCGACATAGGCTTTCGCCATGTCCTGGCCCAGGTTGTAATTGATGACGTACGCGCCCATGGCGTCGTAGAACTGCAGGCGCTGCGCGGATTTCTCGGCCGGGTACAGGCGCACGTTGACCAGCCATTCCAGTGCCTCTTCGCGGTTCAGGCTGCCTTCGAGGTACTGGCGCGCGATATCGTTGTCGGCATAGCTCAGTTTGGCCAGCAGCCCATTGAGTTGCGCATAGCGGGGCGCCAGCGCCGGATCGAGGCCGGCCAGCGGGTACAGCACCTGCTGTTCGAAAGCCAGCCGCTCCGCATCCGTGAAACTCAGTTCGATGCCGTAATTGGCCGTGCCTTCGGCAATCAGGGATTGCGGAGAATATAGCGGATAGATGCAGTATTCCATCCAGCCCTTGCCACGCACCAGGTCGCGCTCGAGCAGCACGTTGTAGACGTGGTGGCCCGGATACGCTTCGTGGCAGCCGAGGTCGACGGCGCGGTCTATGTACACGGGCAAGTCGGTATTGATCTGGATCACGCTCTGGTAGTTGCCCTTGTACCAGTTGTAGCCGCTCCACGGCTTGTCGGTGACGAATTCCAGCACGAAATCTTCGCCTTCGGGCAGGGCGATGTACTGCAAGGTGCGTTCGCGGCCCGCGCGGATGGCCGCATCCATGACGGCGCGTAGTTTGTCGGCGGGAATGACAAGTTGCGCGCGCAAGGCATTGACCCGGTCGCTGACCGTGCCGTCGCCAGGCAGCAGGGCATCGATCTGCGCCACCAGTTCTGCATAGTATGCGCGGCTGTGGTGGGGCGAGACGGCGTCGTACAGGCGCGCGCTTTCCGTATCGAAATCCAGGCGCGATCCCTGCAGCATGTCCGCCTTGGCCAGCACGGCTTGCAACTGCTTGCGCAGGTTGAGGGCGCGCAAGCAGGCGGCGTCGGTCAGCAGGGCCAGCGCCGCGTTTGCACCATCCTTGATATCGCTCAAATCCTGTTGCTGTTCTGCCGCTACGGCCTGCCATTCTGGCGGGCCGTAATACGCGTCCACATACGAGACATCGTGCTGGCCCATGGCCAGGACCAGCTTGACATAGCGTTCGGCCACGTCGGTGAGGAGGGGAGAGTGGCTGTCGTGCTGCGTCATGGTGGCATGCTTCCTGGCGGTTGAACAGGTGCTTATTGTATAGCGCATCTGCATGCAGATGCGATGTACACACGCGACATCATTTCCCTATAACAATTAGAAAAACGCATCTTGATGTAGCTCAGTGAACCCGGCATTCGCGGCCTGTGTGCGTGGGTTTGGTAGCAAGATGGGCGGCCTACTTTTTTACATGTACACGTGATTTCCCCCTTGATCTTTCTTCGTTTATGGACGAATATGATGTACGAGATACGGCACTACCTGACATCATCGGGCAGGGATTTGTATACGGAATGGCTGAAGCGCCAGCGCGACAATACAGCCAGGGTAGCCATCGTGTGCCGCGTGCTGCGTATGATTGCCGGCAATTTTGGCGACCATAAATTTTGCCACGACGGCGTGTGGGAGTTGCGCATCGATGTGGGACCCGGCTACCGCGTGTATTACGCCATCGCTGACGGCCAGATCATTTTATTATTGTGTGGCGGCGCAAGCGCGTGGAGACAAGCGCACGCAGTCGAAAGATATCGAATACGCCTGTGCCTGCTGGTACGACTGGAAGGAGAGGGAAGGTGAAAGAGGACGTGAAAGAGGTCATGAGCAAACCACCAAGAGACCGCTCGCATGACGAGGCGATGGCCGAACTGTACCGCGACGATCCCGCCTTTGCCCTTGTATTGATCAACGATATCCTCGTCGATGGCGACCGCGGCGAACTGCTGGCCGTGCTACGGCAGCTGACGCGCGCCTTTGGCGGCGTGCCCGCCGTGGCGCAGGCGGCCAAGCTCAATCCTACCCAGCTGTACCGCACCTTGTCGCCCGATGGCAATCCCTCCTTGAGCACCTTGACGGCCATCCTCGATGCCATGGGCTTGCGCCTGGCCGTGGAACCCAGGCAGCCCGAGCGTCCATTTCCCGCGCCGGCTGCCTGAGTCCCTGCCTCTGGCTTAAAACTCCACGGGCCGTGCCTCGCGCATCGCTTGCGTCATGGCCAGGCCGATGCGCGTTGCTTCCGTCGCGTCGTGCAAGGTCAGCGACAAGGTGCGCCGGCCCAGTGCCGCATCCGTGAACTCCTGCGCCTCGATCAAAAAGGCGTCGGCGAAGCGGGCATAGAAGTCCGGCGTGCATTCATTGCGTACGCCATGCGCATCCGAAATTTCCACCCTATTCAGGCGCGGATTGCTGCCCACGGCCAGGCGGCCGCCCGTGCCAAACACTTCCGTCAGGGTTTCGTGGCCGTGCGCCATGGTGCGCGAGGCCATGAAGCTGGCCATGCTGCCATCGGAAAATTCGACCGTCGCCAGGCCATTGTCCACGTCGCCGAACGCCTGCAAGCCCGTGTGGATGGCGTTGGTGCCGCTCGCATACACGCGTTTGGGCACGGGATTGCCCAGCAGCCAGCGCGCCAGGTCGATATCGTGCACGCTGCAATCGAGGAAGATGCCGCCGCTGGTGGGGGCGAAGCGCATGAAGGCGCCGCTGGGGTCGTTCTGGTCGCAGGTTTGCGAACGCACCAGATACGGCTTGCCGACGACACCTTGGGCGATCTTTTGCTGCGCGTCATGGTAGCTGGCATCGAAACGGCGCACGAAGCCGATCATGACGGTCAGCTGCGGGTGGCGCGCCGCTTCCGCTTCCACCTTCAGGCAATCGGCCAGGTCCAGGGACAGCGGCTTTTCGCAAAACACGTGCTTGCCGGCGCGCAGGGCGGCGATGATCTGGTCCGCATGCAGCGAGGTGGGCGTGACGAGGAAGACGGCGTCCAGGCCCGGGTGGGCCAGCAGGGCGTCGTAGTCGGCATAACCGGTGGTGATGCCGAGCGTGCTGGCTGCCCAGTCCAGTTCTGCTGGTACGGGGCTGCAGGCGGCCACGACTTCGGCATTCGGCACGCGCTGCGCCAGGTTGATGGCGTGGCGCTGGCCCAGCCGGCCCAGGCCGACGATGCCGACTTTTAATGTTGGGGATGACATGGTGTCTCCAGGTATTTTTATTATCGGTTTATAAAGTGACCACGCGCTGTTCGCGCCACGACAAGGTGGCCGCCTCGGCCAGTTCCAGTGCCTTCAAGCCATCGTGGACGGTGGTGCGCAGCGGCGTGCCGTGGGTGAGGGCGTCAAAGAAATGCGCCATTTCCTGCGCGTAGGCCACGCGATAACGTTCCAGGAAGAAGTCTTCCGGCTTGTCCACGCTGACATTCACCGAACCATAGGCCGTCACTTCCGTCGGCTTGTGGTTGCCCGCTTGCAGCATGCCGGCACTGCCCAGCACTTCGAAGCGCTGGTCGTAGCCGTAGGCGGCGCGGCGCGAGGCATTGATCTGGCACAAGCGTCCCTTGGCCGTGCGGATGGTGACGACGGCCGTGTCCAGGTCGCCCGCCTCGCCGATGGCGGGGTCGACCAGGCAGCTGCCCGTGGCGTGCACGCTGACGGCTTCATCGTCGAGTATCCAGCGGAAGATGTCGAAATCGTGGATCAGCATATCCTTGAAGATGCCGCCCGACACCTTGATGTAGCTGACGGGCGGAGGACCAGGATCGCGGCTGGTGACGACCAGCAATTCGGGCGTGCCGATTTCGCCCGCTTCGATGCGTGTCTTGACGGCATTGAAAGTCGGGTCGTAGCGGCGCTGGAAACCCAGCATGCACAGGACCTTGGCTTCCTTGACGGCGGCGGCGCAGGCGCGCGCGCGGTCGATGGTCAGGTCGACGGGTTTTTCGCAAAATATGGCCTTGCCGGCGGCGGCCGAGCGCAGGATCAGGTCCGCGTGCGTGTCCGTGCTGGAAGCGATGACGACGGCCTTGATGGCGGGGTCGGCCAAGGCAGCCTCGACAGTCGCGCTGCTGCCGCCATGCAGTCCGGCCAGCGCGGCGGCCGCTTCCTGGTTGACGTCGACCACGTACTTGAACTGCACGCCGGGTTGGGCAGCCAGGTTGGCCGCGTGGATTTTGCCGATGCGTCCGGCGCCGAACAACGCTACTTCAATCATCATGTTCTCCTGGGGTGTGGATTTCTTCGATGTCGAGCTCTAATTTGTATGCCAGCGCGATGAACAGCGCCTGGCACAGGCAGATGGTGCTGGTCAGCGAACGGAAGGCGAAGGCGCTGCCCTCGGTGACGGTGAGCAGCGCGTCGGCGGCCCGCGCGAGCGGGGCCAGTTTGCTGTCGGTAATCACGAGGACCTTGGCGCCCTTGTCTTGCGCCGCCTTGATGCACTGCTGGGTTTCCTTGCCGTAAGGCGAGAAACTGATGGCGATCGCCACATCGCGTTCGCGCACGCTGCGCATCTGTTCGCGGTGCATGCCGCCCAGTCCGCTGATCAGGTGCACGCGCTTGTCCGTGTGTTCCAGTGCGTAGGCGATGTAGGAGGCGATCGGAAAGGACCGGCGCACGCCGATCACATAGATATTTTCCGCTTTCAGCAGCAGGTTGACGGCCGCTTCCAGCTGCGCGTCGTCGAGGCCGGCCGCCAGGTCGTCGAGGCCGGCGCGGCTGGCGCCGACGAATTCGCGCGTCAGGTCGCCTGCGCTGAGGGCGGCGTCGCGCGTCGAAATGAGCTTGCGGATGCGCTGCTGATAGTCGGGCGTGGCGCCGGCCTGGTCCGTGTAAGCCTGGCGGAACACATCCTGCATTTCGGAAAAGCCCGTATAGCCGAAGCGCTGCGCGAAACGCACGATGGCGGATGGCTGCACGTCGCAGGCGGCAGCGATATCGCTGATGCGCTCGAGCATCAGGCTGGCCCGGTGCTTTTCAATGTATTGGGCAATGACTTTCAGCTGGCGCGACAGGTTGTCGTACTCGGCGGCAATGTGCTGCATCAACTGTTCGATGGGGGCGGTGGCTGCCATGGTGTTTTCCTCTGTATGCTTGCTGGGCCGTAGGATTGCTGCGGCTGGTTCTGGCGAGAATTATAGGAGGGAAATCCAAAAATAGAAATGAATTTCTATTTAAATTTATTTTGAAAATTTTATTGCATTTGTCTTTTTTGTGGCCTAAGCTGTGCGCAGTGCATCGGTTCGTGTGCCGCAAGGCCAGACCGGTGACACCCTTCATAAAAGCTCGCAACTATAAAAATTAATCCGTCTAGGAGACATTCATGCATAGCAATAAAAGCAAGGGTTTGATGAAGTGCCTGGCCATCGCCAGCCTGGGCCTGAGCCTGGGTTTGAGCACGGGCGCCAGCCATGCTGCCGGCGAGAAATTCGTCATGGTCAGCCACGCGCCGGACTCCGATTCCTGGTGGAACACCATCAAGAACGCCATCAAGCAAGCCGGTGAAGACTTCAACGTGTCCGTCGACTACCGCAATCCGCCGAATGGCGACCTGGCCGACATGGCGCGCCTGATCGAGCAGTCGGCCGCGCGCAATTACGATGGCTTGATCGCCGATATCGCCGACTTCAGCGTGCTGCAAAAACCGCTGGGTACGGTAGTGGCCAAGAAAATCATGCTCGTGACCATCAATTCGGGCACCATCGCGCAAAGCGAGCAGCTGAAAGCCATCATGCACGTGGGCCAGCCCGAATATGACGCGGGCCTGGGCGCCGGCAAGCGCGCCAAGGAGGCGGGCATCAAGTCGTTCGTGTGCGTGAATCACTATGCGATGAATGCCTCGTCGTTCGAACGCTGCCGCGGTTTTGCCGATGCGCTCGGCGTCGACTTCAAATCGTCCACGCTCGACACCAATGGCGTCGACCCTGGCGTGATCGAAAGCAAGGTCAGCGCTTATCTGCGCAGCAATCCGAAGACCCAGGCCGTGCTGGCGCTGGGACCGGATTCGGCGCCGGCCGCCATGCGCGCCGTCGAGAAGCTGGGCTTGAAAGGCAAGATGTATTTCGCCAGCTTTGACTTGTCGGAAGAAATCGCCAAGGGCATCAAGGATGGCAGCATCCAGTTCGCGATCGACCAGCAGCCCTACCTGCAAGGTTACATTCCTGTCGCCGTGATGGCCATCATGAAACAGCAAAAGATCACTGACCTGGCCAAGGTCAAGGAAATCCTGATCGCCAATCCGAAATACCAGGCGCGCCTGGCGGAATACGGCCTGACGCCCATCTACGGCCCACGCCACATCAGCTCAGGCCCCGGTTTCGTGACCAAGGAAAATATCTCCAAGGTCGAAAAATACGCCGGCCAATACCGCTAATCCACACAGTCGCCACCGGGAGTTGCCCAGCGCCGCACCGCCTCCCGCGGGCGGCGCATGGGTGGAACACGCCTGGCGCCAGCGATGCTGGCAGGAAAGTAATTGGAATTGGTAACAAGTATCACTGAAAGGACATCGTATGACTGCGCTCAAATCCAGCCTGGCTAGCCCCGGCAAGTATCCTCCTCCGCCTCCCGGCGCCTCCAGCAAGCCAGTTGCCGCCGCCGACGAGCGCGTGGGCACGACCAGCTGGGTCAAACGGTTTTTTGGCCGCCCCGAATTCGCCTCGATTTCCGGCGCGGTGCTCGTGTTTGCCTTCTTCGTCATCACGGCCGGCGATTCCGGCATGTTCAATCTCGATGGCGTCGTCAACTGGATGCAAGTGGCATCCTACCTGGGCATCATCGCCATCGGCGCCTGCCTGTTGATGATCGCCGGTGAATTCGACCTGTCGATCGGTTCCATGATTGGCTTTGCCGGCATGATGATCGCCATTCCGACGATCTATTTCCACTGGCCATTGTGGGCCGCCATCCTGTTCGCTTTCGCCGGTTCCATGGCGCTGGGCTGGCTCAACGGCTACATCGTCATCAAGACGCGCTTGCCATCGTTCATCGTTACCCTGGCGTTCCTGTTCATCCTGCGCGGCCTGACGCTGGCCCTGTCGATCATGTTTGCCAACCGCACCATCGTCAGCGGCGTGGGCGACCTGGCGGCGCAGGACTGGCTGGCCAGCCTGCTGTTCCACGGCAATGTGGCGACGGGCCTGTTCCAGTGGATGGGCGCGCATGGCTGGATCGCCGTGCTCGACGACGGCTCGCCGCTGGTGAAAGGCATTCCGAAAGTCATCGCCTGGTGGCTGGTGCTGGCTGCCGGCGCGGCATTCGTGTTGTCGCGTACCCGCTTCGGCAACTGGATGTTTGCCGTGGGCGGCGACGCCAACGCGGCCAAGAACGTGGGCGTGCCGGTGCGCAAGGTCAAGATCTCGCTGTTCGTCTTCACGGCCTTCTGTGCCTGCCTGTTTGCCACCTTGCAAGTATGCGACGTGGGTTCGGCCGCCGCCGACCGCGGCATGCAAAAGGAATTTGAAGCCATCATCGCGGCCGTGATCGGTGGTGCCTTGCTGACGGGCGGCTACGGTTCCGTCGTCGGCGCCTGCTTCGGCGCGCTGATCTTCGGCGTGGTGCAGATCGGCATCACTTATACCAACATCAATTCGGACTGGTTCCGCGTGTTCCTCGGCGTGATGCTGCTGATCGCGGTGCTGTTCAATAACTTTGTACGCTCACGCGTCACGGAAGCGAGATAAATCATGAGCGAGCATATTCTTGCCCTGGAAAATGTCAGCAAGCGTTTCGGCTCCGTGCTGGCCCTGCAAAACATCACCATGCGCTTGCGCGAGGGGGAGGTGCATTGTTTGCTGGGCGACAACGGCGCCGGCAAGTCGACTTTGATCAAGACCCTGGCCGGTGTGCACAAACCGACCGATGGCCAGTACCTGGTCGATGGCAAGCCCGTCGTCTTCAATTCGCCCAGCGAAGCGCTGGACATGGGCGTGGCCACCGTCTACCAGGACCTGGCGCTGGTGCCGCTGCTGTCCGTGGCGCGCAATTTCTTCATGGGCCGCGAGCCGATGAAAAAGCTGCTGGGCCTGGTGCCCGTGATGGATATCGACTATGCGGCCGACACGGCGCGCGACAAGCTGGCCGAGATGGGCATCATGGTGCGCGACCCGCACCAGGCCATCGGCACCATGTCGGGCGGCGAAAAGCAGTGCCTGGCCATCGCCCGCGCCATCCATTTCGGCGCCCGCGTGCTGATCCTCGACGAGCCGACGGCCGCCCTGGGCGTCAAGCAATCGTTCAATGTATTGAAACTGATTTACAAGGCGCGCGAGCGGGGCATTTCCGTGATCTTTATTACGCATAATGTGCACCATGCGTATCCGGTCGGCGACTCGTTCACTTTATTGAACCGGGGCAAGTCGCTGGGCACCTTCACCAAGGATACGGTGACCAAGGATGCCTTGCTGGACATGATGGCGGGCGGCGCGGAAATGCAAACGCTGATGAGTGAACTCGACGGTGTCACGATTTAAGGATAGCCATGAATAATTCCACACAATTTGCCCAGGGGCGAGCGCTGGACGTGATCTGCCTGGGCCGCCTGGCGGTGGACCTGTACGCGCAGCAGATCGGCAGCACCCTGGAAGACGCGACCAGCTTTGCCAAATACCTGGGCGGCTCGTCGGCGAACATCGCCTTCGGCACGGCGCGCCTGGGCTTGAAGTCCGCCATGCTGTCGAAGGTGGGCGACGATCACATGGGGCGTTTCCTCACCGACACCTTGTCGAAAGAGGGTTGCGACGTCAGCCATGTCGGCATCGACCGCGACCGCCTGACGGCCCTGGTGATGCTGGGCATCAAGGATAAAAACACGTTTCCGCTGATTTTCTACCGTGAAAATTGCGCCGACATGGCCATCGAAGCATCTTCGGTGGATGCGGCCTTCATTGGCTCGAGCAAGGCGCTGTTGATCACTGGCACGCATTTCTCCACGGCCGCCATGCACGCCGTCAGCACGCAGGCCCTTACATTGGCCCGCGCCAGCAATGTGCGCACCGTGCTCGACATCGATTACCGGCCCGTGCTGTGGGGCTTGTCGGGCAAGGCGGACGGCGAAACGCGTTTCGTCTCGAACGAAGGCGTCACCAAACATCTGCAAAGCATCTTGCCGCAGTTCGACTTGATCGTCGGCACGGAAGAGGAATTCATGATCGCCGGTGGCGGCGCCGATATCATGGCGTCCCTGCGCGCCGTGCGGTCCGCCACCCTGGCGACCCTCGTCGTCAAGCGCGGGCCGCTGGGCAGCGCCGTCATCGACAATGTGGTGCCGCACAGCCTCGATGACGCGTATAACTACCGTGGCGTGCGCGTGGAAGTATTGAACGTGCTGGGCGCGGGCGACGCGTTTCTCTCGGGCTTTCTGAAAGGCTGGCTGCGCGGCGAGGATTACGAAGCGTGCTGCCGCTACGCGAATGGCTGCGGCGCCTTGGTCGTGTCGCGCCACGGTTGCGCGCCGGCCATGCCTTCGCCCGTCGAGCTCGACTATTTCCTGGCCAACGCGGCCAGACTGACGCAGCCGGACCAGGACGCGACCTTGTCCCGTCTGCACCGCACGACGGTAGCGCGCAAGGAGTGGAATGAGCTGTGCGTGTTTGCCTTTGACCACCGCACGCAATTCTTTGAGCTGGCGCAACAGACGGGCGCACCCGAGTCCGCCATTGCGGCCCTGAAGCAATTGATGGTGCAAGCCGTGGCGCAGACGGAAACGGCCTTGCAGCTGGCCGGCAAGACTGGCGTGCTGATCGATGGCCGCTATGGCGTCGATGCCCTCAATGATGCGACGGGACGTGGCTGGTGGATCGGCCGCCCCGTGGAATTGCCGGGATCAAACCCGCTGCAATTCGACTGGGGCCGCTCCATCGGCTCGCACCTGCTCAGCTGGCCCAAGGAGCACGTGATCAAGTGCCTGGTGCAGCTGCACCCGGACGATGCCGTGGAAAACCGCCTGGAACAGGAAGCGCAGATCAAGGCCCTGTACGACGCGGCGCAAGTGAGCGGTCACGAACTGTTGCTGGAAGTGATACCGTCGGAAGCCTTGCCGCACGGCGACGACACGGTCTTGCGTGCCGTCAAGCGCCTGTACAACCTGGGTATTTACCCGGAATGGTGGAAGCTGGAAAGTATGTCTGCCCAACAATGGCAAGCCATCGATGCCCTCGTGCATGAGCGCGATCCGTATTGCCGTGGCGTCGTCCTGCTGGGTTTGAACGCGCCGATTGCCGCCCTGGCCGACAGTTTTGAGCAAGCCAGTGCCAGCACGACGTGCCGCGGCTTCATGGTGGGCCGCACCATCTTCCAGGAACCGAGCCGCCGCTGGCTGGCGGGCGAACTCGACGATGCGGGCCTGATCGCTGCAGTGCGCGCCAACTTCGAGCAGCTCATCGCCCTGTGGCAGCGTACGCGCAACCGCCTGGAGCGTGCAGCATGAGCGCCACGATCAGATTGACCATGGCGCAGGCGCTGGTGCGCTATCTGGCCGCCTTGCGGGTGGAAGGGGGCGAACCTTTGTTCGGCGGCGCCTTCGCCATCTTTGGCCACGGCAACGTGGCGGGATTGGGCGAAGCGCTGTACCAGTACCGCGAACAATTTCCCACCTACCGCGCCCACAACGAGCAGGCGATGGCGCACGCGGCCATCGCTTACGCAAAAGCGCACATGCGCCGGCGCATGATGGCGGTGACCAGTTCCATCGGTCCCGGCGCCACCAACTTGCTGACGGCCGCCGCCCTGGCGCACGTGAATCGCTTGCCCGTGCTCTTGCTGCCCGGCGACGTATTCGTCTCGCGCGCACCCGATCCCGTGCTGCAGCAGCTGGAAGATGCCTCGGACGGCAGTGTCTCGGTGAATGATGCCTTCAAACCTTTATCGCGTTATTTCGACCGCATCGTCTATCCGGAGCAATTGCTCACCGCCTTGCCGCGTGCCATCGCCGCCTTGACGGACCCGGCCGCCTGCGGCCCCGTCACTTTATCTTTGCCGCAAGACGTGCAAACGATGGCGTATGACTATCCTGCCAGCTTTTTCGAACCGAGAGTCGTGCGTTTCCGCGCCTTGCCGCCTGTCGAGCAGGAGCTGGAAGAAGCGGTGTCGCTGTTGAAAAACGCCAAGCAGCCGCTGATCGTGGCTGGCGGCGGCGTGCTGTACGGCCAGGCCAGCGCCGCCTTGCAGGCGTTTGCCGAGCGCCATGGCATTCCCGTGGCGGAAACCCAGGCGGGCAAGAGCGCCTTGCCGTGGGACCATCCGCTGCAGCTGGGCGCCATCGGCGTGACGGGCTCGCCTGCCGCGAACGCGCTGGCGGCGGAGGCGGACGTGGTGCTGGCCATCGGCACGCGCCTGCAGGATTTCACCACCGGCTCGAATTCCCTGTTTGCGCAGGCGCAGCTGGTCAGCTTGAACGTCAACAGTTTTGACGTGCTGAAACGTCGTGGCCTGGGCTTGCAGGCGGACGCGACGCTGGGCTTGCAAGGCCTGTCGCGGCTGCTCGGCAGCTGGAACAGCGCGGGGCAATGGATGGACTGCGCGCAGCAGGCGGGCAAGGCCTGGCGCGCGACGGTGGCCGCCATCACCGGCAAGCGCGAGGTGGCCGGCTTGCCGTACGACGGCGAAGTCATCGGCGCCGTGCAGCGTTCCGCTCCCGATTCCACCAGCCGCGACATCGTCGTCTGCGCGGCGGGGACTCTGCCGGCCGAACTGCACAAGCTGTGGCGCACGTCGACGCCAGGCGGCTACCACATGGAATACGGCTATTCGTGCATGGGCTATGAAATCGCCGGCGGCCTCGGCGTCAAGATGGCGAAACCGGCAGCGGAGGTCATCGTCATGGTGGGCGACGGCAGCTATCTGATGATGAATTCGGAAATTGCCACTTCCGTCATGCTCGATAAAAAACTCATCATCGTCGTGCTCGACAACCGGGGCTATGGCTGCATCAACCGCCTGCAGCAGGCGTGCGGCAATGCTTCGTTCAACAATATGTTGCCCGATAGCGCGCCGCATATCGACTTTGCCCTGCATGCGCAATCGCTGGGCGCGCTGTCCGAACATGTGGGCTCGATTGCCGAACTGGAACAGGCGATGCTGCGCGCCCGGGGAGCCAGCCGCACGTATCTGATCTGCATCGATACGGACGACACGCGCACGACCGAAGAGGG
Source organism: Janthinobacterium lividum (assembly GCF_034424625.1). Taxonomy (NCBI): domain Bacteria; kingdom Pseudomonadati; phylum Pseudomonadota; class Betaproteobacteria; order Burkholderiales; family Oxalobacteraceae; genus Janthinobacterium; species Janthinobacterium lividum. The sequence continues at coordinate 2,761,343 of NZ_CP139976.1, forward strand.
TGGTTGCTGGTGGGAAGTGGCCGTGCCCGAGGTCTCCACCCAGCCCGGCGTGCAGCTTGCGCGCGCCCGTTATGAACTTGACCGCCAAGGACAACAAAAATGAACGCACCGACATGGAATGTGAAGATCGGCATCAACCCGATCTCGTGGATGAACGACGATTTGCCGTCGCTGGGGGGAGAAACCCCGCTGGAAACGGCCCTCAAGGAAGGCGCCGAGATCGGCTACGTGGGCTTTGAGCTGGGCAACAAGTTTCCGAAAGACGCCCCGTCCCTGAACGCCGTGCTGGGCAAGTATGGCCTGGCGTGTGTCTCCGGCTGGTATTCGGGGCGCCTGGCGCACCGCTCTGTCGAGGAAGAGATCGCCGCAGTGGCATCGCATCTGCGTTTGCTGGCGGACAGCGGCGCCACCGTGATGGTCTACGGCGAAGTGGCCGACGCCATCCAGGGTGAAGCGCGCGCCCTGTATAAGCGCCCCCGTTTCCAGTCGCAGCAGCAATGGCAGGAATATGCAAACAAATTGACGGCCTTTGCCGCCCACCTGCTGGCGCATGGAGTACGCCTGGCCTATCACCATCACATGGGCGCTTACGTGGAAACGCCGGCCGATGTGGACCAATTGATGGCCTTGACGGGGCCGGAAGTGGGCTTGTTGTTTGATACCGGTCATATCACCTTTGCCGGCGGCGATGCGCTGGCGGTGCTGAATAAACATATCGATCGCATTTGCCACGTGCATTGCAAGGACGTGCGCCCGAATGTGGTGAAACTGGCCCGCAATGGCCACTGGAGTTTCCTGCAGGCCGTCATCAATGGCGCCTTCAGCGTGCCGGGCGACGGCAGCATCGACTTCCCGGCCATCCTGACGCGGCTGTATCTGCATGGCTACGAAGGCTGGCTGGTAGTGGAAGCGGAGCAAGACCCGGCCGTTGCGCCCAGCTACGAATACGCGAAGATGGGCCACGATTACCTGGCACGTCTGGTCGATGCGATTCCCCGCCTGGGCCGGGAGGCGGCATGAGCCCGCTGTTGGTGAAGGCCCGACCGGGTTCCGCCATCGTCGAGGTGACGCCCGAGTCGGCCGGCTGGACGCATGTGGGCTTTGCCGCGCACCGGCTTCAAGCGGGCGAGTCATTGAACCTGGAGACAGGCAGCCGCGAACTGTGCATCGTCGTGCTGACGGGCACGGTCACCGTCAAGGCGGACGGGCAGGAATGGCGCGAGATCGGCAAGCGCCAAAGCGTCTTTGAGGACCGCTCGCCGTATGCCGTGTATGTCCCATTGGAAACCAAGGTCAGCATCACGGCGGTGAGCAACGCGGAAGTGGCCCTGTGCAGCGCACCGGCCACGACCCAGCGTCCGGCACGCCTGATCGAGCCATCGTCCATGACGCGCTCCGTGCGCGGCAAGGGTGCCAACACGCGTTATGTGTGCGACATCCTGCCGCAGACGGCCGAGGCCGACGGCTTGCTGGTGGTGGAGGTCGTGACGCCATCCGGCCATTCGTCGAGCTATCCGCCGCATAAACACGACAGCGACAATGTGCCGCTGGAGAGTTCGCTCGAGGAAACCTATTACCACCGCCTGAACCCGGAACAGGGATTTGCCTTCCAGCGGGTCTACACGGATGACCGTTCCATCGATGAAGCCATGGCCGTGGAAAACCACGACGTGGTGATGGTGCCCAGGGGCTACCACCCCGTGACCGTGCCGTATGGCTACGATGGGTATTACCTGAACGTGATGGCCGGCCCGAAACGCGTGTGGCACTTTAAAAATGATCCGGCCCATGAGTGGCTGATGAATAGCAAATAAGGAACTCCAATGACAACGCAACAGATCGGCCACTTTATCGGTGGCAACCCGATGGCTTCGCGCTCCGAGCGCATGAGCGACGTCTTCAATCCCGCCACGGGCGCCGTGACGGCGAAGGTGGCGCTGGCGACGCCTTCCGAATTGAACGCGGCCGTGGCCGCCGCCCATGCGGCGTTTCCCGCCTGGTCGCAAACCTCGCCCCTGCGCCGCGCCCGCGTGATGTTCAAGTTCAAGGAATTGCTGGAAGAGCACTCGGATCAATTGGCCGCCCTGATCACGGCAGAGCACGGCAAAGTGTTCACGGATGCCAAAGGGGAAGTGACGCGTGGCATCGAAGTAGTGGAATTTGCCTGCGGCATCCCGCAAATGATGAAGGGGGAGTATTCGGAGCAGGTGGCCGGCGGCATCGACGCCTGGTCGATCCGCCAGGCGCTCGGCGTGTGCGTCGGCATCACGCCCTTCAATTTTCCCGTGATGGTGCCGATGTGGATGTTCCCGATGGCAATTGCCTGCGGCAATACCTTCGTATTAAAGCCGTCGGAACGCGACCCGTCGGCCAGCCTGCTGCTGGCGCAGCTGTTGACGGATGCGGGTTTGCCCGATGGCGTCTTCAACGTGGTGCAGGGCGACAAGGAAGCCGTCGATGGCTTGTTGCATCACCCGGACGTGCGCGCCGTCAGCTTTGTCGGTTCCACGCCGATCGCCGAATATATCTACGCCACCGGCTGCGCGCAGGGCAAGCGCGTGCAGGCGCTGGGCGGCGCGAAAAACCACATGGTGGTCATGCCGGACGCGGATATTCCGCAAACCGTCGATGCCCTGATGGGCGCCGCCTTCGGCTCGGCCGGCGAGCGCTGCATGGCTATTTCCGTGGTGGTGGCGGTGGGCAATGTGGCAGACCAGCTGGTCGAGGCGCTGGTGCCGCGCATCGCCGCCCTCAAGATTACGCAGGGCATGGATTTAACAGCGGAAATGGGTCCTGTGGTCACGCAAGTGCACAAGGAGAAGATTGCCGGCTATATCGCCACGGGCGTCAAGGAAGGTGCCAAGTTGGTCAGTGACGGGCGCGGTTTCGTGTTGCCAGGCCACGAAAACGGCTTTTTCCTCGGCGGCAGCCTGTTCGACCACGTCACGCCGGAGATGACGATCTACAAGGAAGAAATCTTTGGCCCCGTGCTGTGCATCGTGCGCGTGCCCGATTTTGCCACCGCGCTGGACCTCGTCAATGCGCATGAATACGGCAATGGTACGGCGATCTACACGCGCGATGGGAATACGGCGCGCGAATACACGCACCGGGTGCAGGTGGGGATGGTCGGAGTCAATGTGCCGATCCCCGTGCCGATGGCCTTCCACAGCTTCGGCGGCTGGAAGCGCAGCCTGTTCGGCGACCACCACGCGCATGGTCCGGAATCCGTGCGGTTCTACACGAAGCAGAAGGCGGTGACGCAGCGCTGGCCCGCTTCCACGGCTGCCGGTGCCGAATTTGCCATGCCGACATTGAAGTAAGGGGCGCTAGCGCTATCTGGTTCGTTTCTTGCTTACTGCAATGGTTGTGTTTAGCCATTGCAGATAGCCCTCCATGACGTCCAGCCGTACCCAGCCATTGCGCATTGTTGTCGTCAACACTATTGTCGAGCACGGCGTGCACGAGAATGCGGCATTGGCGGCCCAGGTGCAGCGTGGCAACGCCTTGCGCATCGGTTTGCTTGAATCGGGGTATGACATCGTCGCCTCCCTGCCAGCCGACCTCTACCTTCCCGAACGTATCGCCCAGTTGCAGCCCGACCTCATCATCATTGACGCCGAATCGGATGCGCGCGACGTACTCGAACACATCGTCATTGCCACGCGTGATGAGCGCCGCCCCATCGTACTCTTTACCGAAGACGGCGCCACGGCCAGCATTGACGCGGCCATGGCGGCCGGCGTGTCCGCCTATATCGTGGCCGGCTTGCAGGCCGAGCGCATTCAACCCGTGCTGAATGTGGCCCTGGCGCGCTTTCGCCAGGAAGAAAAATTGCGCGCCGAATTACTTGACACGCGGCACAAGCTGCTCGAGCGCAAGGTGATCGAGCGGGCCAAGGGCCTGTTGATGACGCATCACGGCTTGACGGAAGAGCAGGCTTACCAGCGCTTGCGCAGCATGGCCATGAACAAGAAACTCAAACTGGCGGAAATTGCCCAGCGTATCCTCGACGTGGAGGACTTGCTGGGATGAATCGTCCATTTCCTGATACATGCTGGTGCAGCGCACCATTTCGGTGCGTTTCCAGCCTCCCTGGACGGGACGTGCACAGGCACGGTCCTTGCTGCTGGAAGGGGAGAGCCTTGCCCACGGTGGCGCGGAAAAACAGTACTTATCAGCAAGGAATGGTATGACAGAGCAAGCGGGCAAAGAGGCGGGACATGGTGCCCAGATGATGCGGTCCCTGCAGCCGGAAAAACAGACGATACGCATCGGCTATCTGCCGCTGGCCGATTGCGCCTCGCTGGTGATGGCGTCAAAGCTGGGCCTGGATGAAAAATACGGCATCAAGATCGAACTGAGCCGCGAGATGTCGTGGGCCGGCGTGCGCGACAAATTGAATAGCGGTGAACTCGACGTTGCCCACGTGTTGTATGGCCTCGTGTATGGCGTGCAGATGGGCATCGGCGGACAACAGCACGACATGGCCGTGCTGATGAACCTCAATCACAGCGGCCAGGCCGTCACCCTGTCGGCGGCGCTGGCGCGCGAGGGTGCCCACGATGGCGCCACACTGGCGCGGCACATGCGCGGCGCGGCGCGGCCATTTGCGTTTGCGCATACTTTCCCGACCGGCAACCACGCGATGCTGCTGCAATACTGGCTGGCTGCGCATGGCATCGACCCGCTGCGCGACGCGCGCGTGATGACGGTGCCGCCGTCGCAGATGGTGGCCGCCTTGCGCGCGGGCCAGATGGATGGCTTTTGCGCCGGGGAACCATGGGGCTACAAGGCCATCGTCGATGGCGTCGGCGTGACAGCCACCACCAGCGGCGCCATCTGGCCCGACCATCCGGGCAAGGTGCTGGGCACCAGCGCCGCGTTTGCGCAGCAGCATCCGAACAGCTGCCGCGCCCTGATCGCCGCCGTGCTCGAGGCGGGGCGCTGGATCGACGCCACCGATGCCAACCGGCTGGCCATGGCGGCCATTCTGGCCGAGCCCGCTTACTTGAATACGCCGCAGGAAACGCTGGCGCCGCGCATTCTCGGCCACTATCAGGATGGCCTGGGCAAGACCTGGGACGAGGCGCACGGCTTGAGGTTTTATGGCGCCGGCGCCGTCAATTTTCCCTATCTGTCCGACGGCATGTGGTTCATGACCCAGCACCGGCGCTGGGGCCTGCTGCGCGACGAACCCGATTACCTGGCGGTGGCAAGGCAAGTCAACCGCATCGACCTGTACCGCCAGGCGGCGGAAATGACGGCCACGCCCTTGCCCGCTTCACCGCTGCGCAGCTCGACCCTGTGCGACGGCGTCGTGTGGGACGGCAGCGCGCCGGAAGCGTACGCGGCATCGTTTGCCATCGGCCACTTTTTTTAATGGGAGATTTCATCATGGCACAACAAGGAAGCGTGACTTTGGTCGGCGCCGGCCCCGGCGACCCGGACCTGCTGACCATCAAGGCGGTGAAGGCCATCGCGCGGGCCGACGTGGTGCTGATCGACGACCTCGTCAACCCGGCCATCCTCGCGCATGCGGCGCCCGGCGTGCGCGTGGTCGAGGTGGGCAAGCGGGGCGGCTGCGCTTCCACGCCGCAAGCCTTCATCGAACGCCTGATGCTGGCCGAAGCCCGCGCCGGCCTGCACGTGGTGCGATTGAAAGGGGGCGACCCCTATCTGTTCGGGCGCGGCGGCGAAGAGCGCGCCTACCTGCGCAGCCACGGCGTGGCCGTCGAAGTAATCCCTGGCATCAGCAGCGGCCTGGCCGCGCCGTCCAGCATCGGCGTGCCGCTGACGCACCGCGGCTGGAGCCAGGGCGCCATCTTCGTCACGGGCCATGGCAAGGATAGCGCGTCCGAGCCGAACTGGACGGCACTGGCGCAGAGCAAGCTCACCCTCGTCATCTACATGGGCGTGGCCCGGGTGGCCGCCATCCAGGCCGGCTTGCTGGCCGGCGGCATGGCGCCAGGCACGCCCGTGGCCGTGGTGCAATCGGCCAGCTTGCCGGCGCAGCGCCAGTTGCTGAGTACCTTACAAGCCTTGCCTGCCGACTTGCTGGCCAGCGGCCTGGGCAGCCCCAGCATCATCGTCGTGGGCGAGGTGGTGCGCTGCGCCGATGCCTGGGATGACCATGGCGCACAGGGCTTGCTGGCCGCGACCGTGTGATTTAGCGGATCGGCAGCGCCACGGGACGGATGGGGGCCGCGTCGCCGCCACGGAATTTCAATGAAGCGCCGATGAAGGCAAACTGGTAGACCCTGTCGCGCGACAGCGCTTCCAGGTCGACCAGTTCCAGGATGGGCGTGCCCTGCTGCGCCAGCAGATAGGTGTGCACGGGCAGGTAATTGCCTGCCACTTCGGACGGAAACGCTTCGAAACTGAGGTTGTCCGCACCGACCACCATGGCGCCGCCATCTTCCACGAGGAATTTTGCCGCGTCCAGCGACAGGCCGGGGGGATTGGCCATGTACGCTTGCGCCTGCTCATAGTGCTGCATGCGGCCCGTGCGTATCAGCACCACGTCGCCTTTTTCCAGCGAGACCTTCTGTTTTGCCAGCGCCGCGCGCAAGTCTTGCCGCGTGACCCGGTAATTGTCGGGCAACTGTTGCAATCCCTTGGCCACGGCCACGTCGATCAGCACGCCGCGCGCGACGATGGGCGGCAGCTTTTCGGCGCCCGTCACGGTCCAGCCCCGGTCGCCCAGGTATTGCTCTTCCGTAAAACCATTCCAGATCTTGCCGTTCAAGCCAAAGTGATTGAGGGCGTCGATATGCGTGCCCATGTGCGCATACATGGACACGGCCGAGCCCGTATAACTGACGTGGCGGTTCATCTGTTCGCCCACGTTCATCGAGTCGGCCACCACGTTGCCCTTCGGCGTGTGCGTCATCCACATCTGGTAGGGCGGATCGCCGGCCGCCTGCCAGCTGGGCATGCCGACATAGAAATCGACGGCCAGGTCGTAGCTCTTGCCGCCGTCGATGCGCGCCAGGATGGCGGCGCGCGAGGCTGGTGTCATCAGGTTCAGGCGGCCGATCTCGTCTTTCGGCCCCCAGGGGCTGATGCCCACTTCCGGCAGGGCGGCGGCCGGGGCGGCCTGCACTGTGCCGGCCAGCAGCGCCAGCAGCACGGTGGTCAGGGTGGCGGATGGTTTGAACATGGGGTACTCCTTGCGTGACATGAATGAAGAAGCCGCCATCATATTATTTTCCAATTCATTGATAATTAGCGATAAAATAATAAGATATTCAACTGGAAGGAAAGAATCATGGATATCCTGGCGCACATGCGCGTGTTTCGCAAGGTGGTCGAGCGCGACAGCTTCAGCAAGGCGGCGCTGGACCTCAATCAGTCGGCGGCAGCCATCAGCAAGCAGGTGCGCCAGCTGGAGGCGCATCTGGCGACCGTGCTGCTGGTGCGCACGACGCGGCGCATGAGTTTGTCGGACGGCGGACGCGCCTATTATCTGGAATGCTGCCGCCTGCTCGATGAAATCGATGCGCTGGAACTGGCCACGCGCGGCTGCGCCGGCAAGGTGGCGGGGCGGCTGCGCGTGAATGCACCGCTGTCGTTTGGCCTGAAGGTGCTGTCGCCGCTGCTGCCGGTGTTCATGGACCGCTATCCGGAAGTCAAAATCGAAATGACCCTGGACGACCGCCTGCGCGACGTGGTGGGCGAGGGCTATGACGTGTCGCTGCGCATCCGCGCCGCGTTGGCCGATTCGACCCTGGTGGCGCGCCGCCTGGGCGACGTCGAACAGATGATTTGCGCGGCGCCCGCCTACCTGGCGCGGCGTGGCACGCCCCGTCAGGCGCAGGATTTGCATGGACACGATTGCCTGGCTTACCGCCTGGCCGAGAGCCCCGGCATCTGGCAGCTGGCCGGCCCGGAAGGGAGCAGCAGCATCGTCCTGCCCGTGCGCTTTTCCGCCGACAGCAGCCTGCTGCTGGCCGACATGCTGGTGGCGGGCATCGGCGTGGGCGCGCTGCCGTCGTTCGTCGCCGCGCCGCTGCTGGCCAGCGGCGCCCTGGTGCGCGTGCTGCCGTCGCACGGCATGGCCAGGCGCGGCGTGTATGCCTTGATGCCCGACGGACGCCATGTGCAGGAAAAGGTGCGCGCCTTTTGCGACTTCCTGGCCGGTGAGCTGCGGGAGGCTTAAGCGCGCGTTGTTTTCCAGTGCAACCATCATGCGCGCTTTTTTTCTTGCACAAGCGCGTCTGGCAGGAGCTTTGATAGTATCCTCGTACTTGCTGGCTGGCCGGAGCGCCGCACATTCGAGGAAACCGGAATAAGCGATTGACAATGCACACTTTGAGCAAGGGCGGGGCGGGATCAGGCATCAGGATCTGGGCGGGTGGCTTGCTGCTGGCATTGGCGGTGGGCGGCGCCCTGTATGCGGGTGCGGCGCGCACGGTCAATGACGACGCCGAACAGCGTTTCGACAATCTCACGCATGGCGCCCAGCATAGCCTGGCCACGCGCGTAAAAAGCTATTCCGACCTGCTGCGCGGCCTCGAAGCCCTGTTCCGCACCAGCGAGCACCTGACGCGCCGCCAGTTCCACGATTACGTGGCCGGCCTCGATATCGCGCGCCAGTTCCCTGCCATCGAATCGGTCAATTACGCGGTGGCTGTCCCGTCCGCGCAGCGCGCCGCCTTCATCGAGGCCGTGCGCAAAGACACCAGCCTGGCGCCGCGCGGCTATCCCGCATTCACCATCCGCCCGCCCGGCGAGCGGCCGGAATACGCGGTGCTCACTTACCTGGAACCCGACTCCCTGCTGGCCGAGCGCATGGGCGTCGATATCGGCGCCAACCCGCTGGTGGCGCAGGCCCTGGCGCAGGCGCGCGACAGCGGCGAGGTCGGCGCGTCGGGCCAGGTGATCATGATCAAGGGACCGCCCGCGCACGTGGGCCTGGGCATGCGCCTGCCCGTGTACCGCAATGGCATGCCGCAAGGCAGCGTGGCCGAGCGGCGCGCCGCCTATCAGGGATCCGTCGGCATCGGCTTTGGCGTGGCGCAGCTGGTGCACAGCGCACTCGAACGCAGCGCCCTGGAACCGCTGCACCTGACCCTGTACAGCGCCGCCGAGGCGCTGCCTGCCGACGGCGTCTGGCGCATCACGCCGCAGGACCGCCTGCTGTTCAACGACGGTGGCGACCTGACGGCCCCGCCGCCGCAACCGGGCAGCGATGCCGACTATTTCGACCAGGTGCTGCCGGTGGCGTACCAGGGCGGCCTGTGGAAAGCCCATTTCCGCGTGCGCAAGGCGGAGCTGTACAGCCCCTTCGACCGCTATTTTCCATGGCTGGCGCTGGCCGTCGGCGTGGCCGGCACCCTGCTCATTTATGGCTATATCTTTACCTTGTATCGCTCGCGCCGCAACGCGGTGGCGCAGCGCACCTTGCTCGATACGGTGCTCGACAGCGTCGACGCCTACGTCTACATGAAGGATGCCGACCTGCGCTACCGCTACGTGAATGCGCGCACGGCGAAGATACTGGGCCGTTCGGCGGAGCAGCTGATCGGCCGCCAGGACGGCGAATTGATGCTCGGCGATGCGGCGGCATCCGCGCAGCGCACGGAGCGCCAGGTGTTCGACAGCGGCGCCAAGTTCGTCGGCGAGGAGCGCTTCGTCGACGCGCAAGGGCAGGTGCATCACCTGTGGAGCGTGAAGGTGCCGCTGGGCTTGCCCGGTCCCGTCACGGGCCTGATCGGCCTGTCCACCGACGTGACGGAACTGCACCGGCTGAAGGAGCAGGCCGACGCGGCCAGCCAGGCCAAGAGCGACTTCCTGTCGAACATGAGCCATGAAATCCGCACGCCGATGAACAGCATCATCGGCATGGCGCACCTGGCGCTGAAATCCGTGGCCGACGCGCGCCAGCGCGACTATCTGCAGAAAATCTTCCATTCGGGCCAGCATTTGCTGGGCCTGATCAACGACATCCTCGATTTTTCCAAGATCGAGGCGGGCAAGCTGGAACTGGAAGTGCTGGATTTCCGTCTCGATACCCTGCTGGCGAACATCGCCAGCCAGCTCGGCGATGCGGCCGCCGTCAAGGGCCTGGCACTGCAATTCGATATCGCGCCGGAACTGACGCAGCGCTGGCGTGGCGACCCGCTGCGCCTGGAGCAGGTCTTGCTGAACCTGGCCAGCAACGCCATCAAGTTTTCCGACAATGGCAGCATCTTCGTGCGCGTGCGCCAGTCCGAGGAGCGGGGCAGCCACAGCATGCTGCGCTTCGAAGTGCAGGACCGGGGCATCGGCATGAACCAGGAAGAGGTGGCGCAGCTGTTCCGCTCCTTCCACCAGGCGGACCCGTCGACCACGCGCAAGTATGGCGGCAGCGGCCTGGGACTGGTGATCAGCAAGCAGCTGGTGGAGCTCATGGGCGGCAAGGTGGGCGTGTACAGCCAGCCTGGCCTGGGCAGCACCTTCTGGTTCACGGCGCGCCTGGAGAAGAGCACGCAGGCCAGCGACGAGCGCATCGCCGAAGTGGAGCCGGAAGTGCTGGGAGTGATACGCGGCGCGTCCATCCTGCTCGTGGAAGATAACGTCTTCAGCCAGCAGGTGGGCTGCGAATTGCTGGAAGACGCCGGCGCCACCGTCTGCGTCGCCTGCAATGGCCGCGAGGCGCTGGAATTGCTGGCCCACCAGCGCTATGACTGCGTGCTGATGGACGTGCAGATGCCGGAAATGGACGGCTTCGAGGCGACGCGCCGCATCCGCGCCGATCCGCAGCTTGTCGGCCTGCTGGTGATCGCCATGACGGCCAATGCGGGCAGCGAAGACCGCGCCCGCTGCCTGGCGGCGGGCATGGACGAATTCGTGACCAAGCCGATCGCCCCGAATCTGCTGTTTCACCTGCTGGCGAAATGGTTCCGCCTGCGTGGAGGCATTGGCGGCATCGGCCATGCGCGCGCGGGCGAGAGGCCGGCGGCAGCGCCGAAAGCGCCGCCATCGGCCGCGTCGCCGGAATTGCGCGACACGGCCATCCTCGACCTGGCCACGCTGGCGCTCACGTTCAGCAATGACGCCGTGAAGATGCGCAAGTACACCCAGCTGTTTCTCGATACGGCGCGCGACGGCATCGCCGAAATGGAGCAGGCCATGGCGCTGGAAGACTTGGGGCGCCTGGCCGACCTGGGCCACCGCAGCAAATCGTCGGCGCTGGCCGTGGGCGCGCATGCCTTTGCGGGCCTGTGCACGTCGATCGAAGGCTTGCGCCTGGGCGGCGACCTGCAGCAGGCGCGCGCCTTGCTGACGGCGCTCGGGCCGGCGCTGGCGCAGGTGGCAGAACAAATTTCAGTGGAATTTGCCGCCAGCGACGCCCCCTGACCCAAGCAGCGGCGATAATATGCCTTTGACGTCTCTGGCCACCCGGCCGGAGGCGCGGCAACCCATCGGATCAGCATGCATACTCCCGTCACGCCCGGCCTCCTCATCCTGCATGGCAACCAGCTGGAACAGCTGCGCGCCGCTGTCTTCCAGTGGCTGCGCCAGCATCCGCTGGCGCCCCTGGAAACGGATATCTTCCTGGTGCAGTCAAACGGCGTGGCCGAGTGGCTGAAGATCGCCCTGGCCGAGGAGATGGGCGTGTGCGCCGCCACGCGCATCGCGCTGCCGGCGCGCCTGCTATGGGAAAGCTACCGGGGCATGCTGGGGCGCGAGCGCGTCCCGCGCGTGTCGCCGTTCGATAAGTCCCCGCTGACGTGGCGTTTGATGCGCTTGTTGCCGTCCTTGCTGACCGACCCGGTCTTCGCGCCGCTGCGCTACTTCCTTGCCGATGGCGATAGCGAACGCCGGCTGCAGCTGGCCGAGCGCCTGGCCGATTTGTTCGACCAGTACCAGGTCTACCGCGCCGACTGGCTGGCCGATTGGGCGGCCGGGCGCGACCAGTTGCGCACGGCGCGCGGCGAAGCGATTGTTTTGAAGGATGACCAGCGCTGGCAGGCGCAGTTGTGGCGCGCCGTGGCGGCCGACGTGGAGCCGTTCGAGCGCGACACGGGCCGCGCCGATATCCACGACGCCTTCCTGGCGGCGATCGCCGCCGGCGAAGCGCCTGCCGGCAAGCTGCCGCGCCGTGTCGTGCTGTTTGGCGTGTCGGCGCTGCCGTACCAGACCTTGCAGGCGCTGGCCGCGCTGGCGCGCCACACGCAGGTGGTGCTGGCCGTACCGAATCCGTGCCAGTTTTACTGGGGCGACATCATCGACGGGCGCGACTTGCTGCGCGCGGAAAACAAGCGCCAGCGCCAGCGCAACGGCACCGACCTGGCGCAGATTCCGCTGGAAGAACTGCATGCGCACAGCCACCCGCTGCTGGCCAGCTGGGGCAGGCAAGGGCGCGATTTCATCCGCATGCTCGACGAATTCGACGAACACGCGCAAGCCGAGGGTCGCGACGACAGCCTGCGCATCGACCTGTTTGGCGAGGAAACGGGCGAGACCCTGCTGCAGCAGGTGCAGGTGGCCATCCGCGAACTGCGCCCGCTGGCCGAGCATGAGCAGGTGCCGCCCGAGCCAGGCGACCGCTCGATCGAATTCCACGTGGCGCACAGCGTGCAGCGCGAAGTGGAAGTGCTGCACGACCAGCTACTGGCCATGTTCGCGCACAGCGCCCAGACGGGCTTGCGCCCGCGCGATGTGGTGGTCATGGTGCCCGACATCGACACTTTTACGGCCGCCATCCACGCCGTCTTCGGCCAGTACCGGCGCAATGACGAGCGCTTCATCCCGTTCGAGATCGGCGACGTGAAGGACCGCAGCGTCAATCCGCTGCTCGTCGCGCTCGAGTGGCTGCTGCAGCTGCCGCAGCAGCGCTGCCGCCAGAGCGAAGTGCGCGACTTGCTCGACGTGCCGGCGCTGGCGGCCCGCTTCGGCTTGCAGCCGGACGACCTGGTCACCCTGGGCGCGTGGATCGAAGGGGCCGGCGTGCGCTGGGGCCTGGACCAGGAACACCGCGCCGGCCTGGGGCTGGGCGCGGCCGGCGAGCAGAATGCGTGGATCTTCGGCGTGCGGCGCATGCTGCTCGGCTATGCCAGCGGCAGTGGCGCCAGCTTTGGCGGCATCGAGCCGTATGCGGAAGTGGGCGGCCTCGATGCGGCGCTGGCGGGGTCCCTTGCGCAGCTGGTCGAGGCGCTGCTGCACTGGCGCACCGTGTTGGCCGGCGCGCGCACGCCAACCGAGTGGGGCGTGCAGGCGCGTGTGCTGCTGGCCGCCTTTTTTGACGCCGACGACGAGGGCGACCGTTTGACCCTGGCCCAGCTGGAAGGCGCCTTGCAGGGCTGGCTGGAAACCTGCGAGCACGCGGGCTTTGTCGAGCAGGTGCCGCTGTCCGTGCTGCGCGTGGCGTGGCTGGGCGCGCTGGACGAGCCGACCCTGAACCATCAATTCGTCTCCGGCGGCGTCACATTTTGTACCCTGATGCCGATGCGCGCCGTGCCGTTCCGCGTCGTCTGCCTGCTGGGCATGAACGATGGCGATTTCCCGCGCCGCGCGCAGAAGGCCGATTTCGACTTGCTGGCGCTGCCCGGCATGGCGCGCCCCGGCGACCGTTCGCGCCGCGACGACGACCGCTACCTGATGCTCGAAGCCTTGCTGGCCGCGCGCGACAAACTGTACGTGAGCTGGGTGGGGCGCAATGTGCGCGACAATTCCGAGCAGCCGCCGTCCGTGCTGGTGTCGCAGCTGCGCGATTACCTGGCCGCCGGCTGGTCGCTGGACCGGCACCTTGCATCGCTGACCACCGAGCATGCGCTGCAGCCGTTCAGCCGCCGCTATTTCGAGGCCGATGGCTTGCTGACCTACGCGCGCGAATGGCGTGTCGCGCATGCCGATGCGGATGCGCAGGCCGCCGTGCTGCCGCTGGGTCCTTACGAGCTCGATCCCGGCACGCGGCTGAAGCTGGGCGAGCTGGCCAGCTTTTTGCGCCAGCCCGTCAAATACTTTTTCCGCCGCCGCTTGAGCGTGTATTTCGCCGATGCGGCCATGCTGGGCGAGGATGAAGAGCCGTTCGGCCTGAACGCGCTCGAGCGCTATCTGCTGGAAGACACCATGCTGGACGACGGCGGCGCCGTTGAAGCGCTCGATGACGTGCGCGCCAGCCTGGAAGCGCGCGCGGAAAAGCTGGCGCGCGAAGGCGTGCTCCCGATTGGCCTGATCGGGCGGCAAGTGCAGGCGCAATTGGTCGAGGCGCTGGTGCCCGTGCGCAGCGCGTGGCTGTCGCTGCGCGCCTCGTTCCCGCTGGCGGCCGAGAAGCGCGCCATCAACTTGCCGTTTGGCGAGCTGCAGATCGACGACTGGCTCGACAAATTGTGCAGCAACGGGCAGGACACGGCCTGGCTGATGCAGATTTCCTCGAAGGTGACGGACAAGGGCGGCCTGGCGCGCGGGGACAAGCTGATGCTGATGTGGCTGCGCCAGCTGGCCGCCGCCGCCCTCGGCTTTCCCGTTACCGGCTACCTGGTGGCGCGCGACGCCATCGTCAGCATGGCGCCGCTCGATCCAGCCACGTCGCGCGATGCGCTGGCCATCTTGCTGGCGCTGTGGCGCGAAGGCATGAACCATCCGCTGCCGACGGCGTGCAAGACGGGCCTGGCGCTGGTGCAGCAGGGCGACCCGCGCGCCATCTATGATGGCGGTTTTGAACTGTCTGGCGAGCGCGAAGAACTGTGCCTGGCGCGCCTGTGGCCCGAGTTTTCCGCATTGGCCGCGGAAGAAGCCTGGGAAGACTGCACGCGCGAGCTGTATGGCCCGCTGGCCGACTGGCTGCAAGAACACATCACGATCGACCCTATCAGCGCGCCCTTCGATGGCGCGGGAGAAGAACCATGACGAGCCATCTGCTCAACCCCCTGGCGTTCCCGCTGCACGGCTCGCGCCTGATCGAAGCCTCGGCCGGCACGGGCAAGACCTGGACCATCGCCGCGCTGTACGTGCGGCTCGTGCTGGGGCATGGCGACGACGACAGCCGTTTTACGCGTCCCTTGCTGCCGGCCGACATCCTCGTGATGACGTTTACCCGCGCCGCCACGCGCGAATTGTCGAACCGCGTGCGCGAGCGCCTGATCGAAGCGGCCGCCTATTTTCGCCACGAATTTGGCATTGAATCCGGCGGCAGCGACCCCTTTCTCGACGCCTTGCTCGAGTCCTATCCGGACGAGAGCGAACGGCAAAAGGCCGCGCACCGGCTGATGCTGGCCGCCGAGACGATGGATGAAGCGGCCATTTTCACCATCGACGCCTGGTGCCAGCGCATGCTGCGCGAGCACGCGTTCGACAGCGGCAGCCTGTTCGACGAAGAACTGGTCAGCGACGAGCAAGCCCTGTTCGAGGATGCGGCCCACGATTACTGGCGCCAGCAAGTCTATCCCTTGCCGCCGCAGGCGCTCGACGTGCTGCTGGCCTGCTGGCCCGACGTGGGGGCGCTGAAGAAGGGCGCGCGCGAGCTGGCGCGCCGCGCGGACATCATGGGCATGGCGGACGAGGAGCCATTATCCGCGCTGATCGCGCGCGAACAGCGGGCGCTGGCCGCGCAGCTGGCCACCCTGAAGGCGGGATGGGTCGAGCGCGTGGACCAGATGGCCGCCTGGATCAACGACCACCGCGCCGCCAATCCCAAGTGTTTTAACGGCGTCAAGATGAAGCCGGAGAACCTGGCGAAGTGGTTCGATGGCTTGCGCCGCTGGGCGCAAGACCCGCTGCTGCTGCAGCCGGCCATCACGGCCAAGGCGTGGGAGAGATTGACGCCGTTCGGCATCGAGGATGCGTTTGCCAAGAGTTTCACGGCCCAGGTGCCCGAGTGCTTCGAGCATACGGAAGGGCTGGGCATCGCCCTGGCGGGCCTCACGCCGCTGGCGCACAAGCTGCACCTGCATGCTGCGGCGGCCATCGCGCGGCGCATGGACCAGCTAAAACGCCAGTCGCGCCAGTTCGGCTTTGCCGACATGCTGCAGCGCCTGCACGACGCGCTGGCCGGCGAGAATGGCACGGCCCTGCGCCAGCGCATCATCGACCAGTATCCGCTGGCCATGGTCGATGAATTCCAGGATACGGCGCCCGCCCAGTACCAGATTTTCAATCTGCTGTACCGCATTGCCGACAACGATCCGGCCCTGGGCCTGTTCCTGATCGGCGACCCGAAACAGTCGATCTACGGCTTTCGCGGCGCCGACATCCAGAGCTACCTGGCGGCGCGGCGCGCGACGACGGGACGCCACTACCAGCTGGGCACCAACTACCGTTCGACGGCGCCCCTGGTGGCGGCCGTCAACCAGCTGTTCCTGCACGCCGAGCGCGCCGAAGTGCCGCTTGGTGCCTTCCGCTACCGGAAAAATGGCGAGAACCCGCTGCCGTTCGAAGCCGTCGATGCCAAGGGCCGCGCCGAATACCTGGTGAACGCCAGCGGCCCGCTGCCGGCCCTGCTGGCCGCCTGCGCCAGCGATGAAGGGCTGCGCGGCGACAGCTACCGCGAGTATTTCGCGCAGCACTGCGCCGAACATATCGTCGCCATGCTGGGCGATGCGCAAGCCGGTTTTACTGGCCCCGACGGTTTTACGCGCCTGCAGCCGGCCGATATCGCCATCCTCGTGCGCGACCGCAAGGAAGCGGCGGCCATCCGCCGCGCGCTGGCGCGCCGCCGGGTCGCCAGCGTGTACCTGTCCGACAAGGATTCCGTCGTCGACAGCGAGGAAGCGCAAGATGTGCTGCGCTGGCTGGCGGCGCTGGCCAATCCGCTCGACGGGGGACTGGCGCGCGCCGCCTTTGCCACGCGCACCATCGGCCTGTCGCTGGGCGAGCTGGCGCGCCTGTCCAGCGATGAACTGGAATGGGAACGCCGCGTCGAGCAGTTGAAGGCCTTGCACCTGATCTGGCAGCGCCAGGGCGTGCTGGCCATGCTGCGCCGCTTCATCCACGAGCTGCAATTGCCCGCCATGCTGCTGCAGCAGACGGGCGGCGAGCGGCGGCTGACGAATCTGCTGCACCTGGCCGAACTGCTGCAATCGGCCAGCCGCCAGCTCGATGGCGAGCAGGCGCTGATACGCTGGCTGGCCGAGCAGATCGCCGGCGAAGGCGAGGGCGGCGACGAGCGCGTGCTGCGCCTGGAAAGTGATGCGGAGCTGGTCAAGGTCATCACCGTGCACAAATCCAAGGGACTCGAATATCCGCTGGTCTATTTACCGTTTGCCGTCACGGCGCGCAAGGTGGACAAACGCAACCGCAGCTTCTTCGACTATGCGGGCGAGGATGGCGAACGCCGCCTCGACCTGTCCTTGTCCGACGAGGCCATGGCGGCGGTCGAAGAGGCGCGCATAGAGGAAGACTTGCGCCTGCTGTATGTGGCGCTGACGCGCGCGCGCCACTTCCTGTGGCTGGGCGTGGCCGCCCAGGCGGCGCGCAAGGCGGGCGAGAACACCTTGCACGAATCGGCGCTCGGCTACCTGCTGACGGGCGGCGACAAGCTGCCGGCGGAGCAGCTGCTGCTGCGCTGGCAGCAGGTGGCGGGCAGCTGCGACGCCATCTACGTGGCTTCTTTGGCGCAGCCCGATGCCTGCACGGTGCTGGACCGGGTCGAGCGGCGCCCCGAGCTGCGTCCGGCGCCCGTGTTCGCGGGCGAGTTCGAGCGCGACTGGTCGGTGGGCAGCTTTACGTCGCTGACGCGCCAGATCGGTGCCGTGGCGGCCGCGCACGTGCCGCAACGGGCGCTGGAGGAAACCCTGCTGGAAGATGGCACGGCTGTCGCCGTGACTTCGCAGATGCACATGGGCGACGCGCCATGGCACCGCTTCCCGCGTGGCTCCGTGCCCGGCAATTTCCTGCACGAGCAGCTCGAGTGGATGGGCAGCGAAGGTTTTGACAGCGTCCACGACGAGCACTTCAATACCCGTCTGGCCGCGCGCTGCGAGCGGGCCGGCTGGGGCCATCGCCAGGAAGACGCCATCGCCTGGCTCAGGGAAATCGCCCTCACGCCGTTGCCGCTGCTCGATGCGTCGCTGTCGCAGCTCGATAGCACCCTGTCCGAGATGGAGTTCTGGTTCCCCAGCGAGCATTTGTCCACGGGGGCGCTTGATCAGCTGTGCACGCGCTTGCTGCTCGATGGCGCGCCGCGTCCCGTGCTGCCGCGGCGCCAGCTGCACGGCATGCTGAAAGGCTTTGCCGACCTGGTCATCGAAAGGGATGGCCGCTACTGGGTGCTCGACTACAAGTCGAATGCGCTGGGCGCCAACGACGGTGCCTACCACACGCAGGCGCTGGCGGCCGGCATGGCGCAGCACCGCTACGACATCCAGGGCGCCATCTACATGCTGGCCCTGCACCGGCTGCTGAAAAGCCGGCTCGGTGATGCCTATGATGCGGCTGAGCACCTGGGCGGCGCCATCTTCCTGTTCTTGCGCGGCATAGCGAATGCGGATACACATGGCTGCTACTGGCTGGCGCCGCAGCTGGAATTGCTGGACGGCCTCGATCAACTGTTAGAAGAAACGGAACACCATGCAGCATGACGCACAGATGAACGCCTTGTTTGCCCATGTCGACGGCATCGCCGAGAATGGCCATCTGCGCCGCCTGAGCGCCGCCTTTGCCCGTTTCATCGCCAGCCTGGACGAGAATGCGCCGCATGCGCCCGCCGTGGCCGTGGCGTGCGTGGTGCTGTCCGAGCTGGAAGGACGGGGGCACAGCTGTTTGATGCTGTTTGAGCTGGCCAGCGAACCGTCGCAGTTGCTGGGCTGGAGCGAGGAGCTGTGGCATGCCGTGCTGGCCGTCTCCGGTCCGCTGCCGGACAGCGTCGATGGCTGGCGCGCGCTGCTGGCCGGCGCGCCGCAAGTGTGGCAGGTCGGTGCGGCCGATGCGCGCCAGCCGCTGGTGCTCGATGGCGACCGTTTGTATCTGCGCCGCTACTGGCGCGACGAAAGCCTGGTGGGCGAGAAAATCGCCCTCCGCGCACAGGATTTGATTGATCCCCCGCTGGCGCAGGTGCGGCAATGGCTCGACATCCTGTTCGACCAGCCCGCGCAGGATGGTGGCCCGGACTGGCAAAAAGTGGCGTGCGCGATCGCCCTGCGCGGCAAGGTGGCCATCATCACGGGCGGGCCGGGGACGGGCAAGACGTACACGGTGGCGAGCCTGTTGACACTGCTGTTTGCCGTCTCGCCGCAGCCGGAGCAGCTGCGCATCGCGCTGGCCGCGCCGACGGGCAAGGCGGCCGCTCGCCTGAAACAGTCGATCGACAAGGCGCTGGAAGGCTTGGCGGCGAAGGCGGGCGATGCCTTGCCCCTGCAGGAACTGGCGCGGCGCATGGGGGCGGCCCGCACCCTGCATAGTTTGCTGGGTGCGCGGCCCGAGACGCGCGCCTTTGCCCATCACGCGGGCAATCCGCTCGACGTCGATGTGCTGATCGTCGATGAAGCGTCGATGGTGCACCTGGAGATGATGGCCAGCGTGCTCGATGCCTTGCCGTCCACGGCGATCCTGATACTGCTCGGCGACAAGGACCAACTGGCGTCCGTGGAAGCGGGCGCCGTGCTGGGCGACTTGTGCCACGACGCGCAGGCGGGCGGCTACACGGACGCCACCATCGCGTATGCGCAGGCGGCCAGCGGCGTGGCCATACCCGCTGATTTTGCCGGTGCCGCCGGCGCGCTGGCGCAGCAGACGGTGATGCTGCGCCACAGCCACCGCTTCAGCGGTCCGATCGGCGAGCTGGCGCTGGCCGTGAATGGCGGCAGGCCCGATCTGGCCAAAGCGTGCTTCGCCGGCGACAGCGGCGGCCAGCTGGCGTGGAGCGTGCCGGCGCAGCAGGAAGACGTGCTGCGCCTGGCCTTGCGCGGACGCGCCGACGCACCGGGCGGCTACCAGCCTTACCTGGAACTGGTGAATGCGGGCGGCGAAGGCTACGCGCAGCATGACGACTGGGTGCGCGCCGTGCTGCACAGTTTTGAATCGTTCCGCATCCTGTGCGCCGTGCGCGAAGGCGAGTGGGGCGTGGCGGGCCTGAACACGGCCATCGAACTGCGGCTGGAAAAGGATGGCTTGATACGCCGCAGCGAATGGTATGTGGGCCGTCCCGTGATGGTCACGCGCAACGACTACGGCACCGGCGTGTTCAATGGCGATATCGGCTTGACCTTGCGCGATCCTGCGCGGCCCGGTTCCCTGCGCGTGTATTTTTTGGAGGGCGAGAATGTGCGCAGCGTGCTGGCCACGCGCCTGCGCCACGTGGAGACGGCGTTCGCCATGACGGTGCACAAATCGCAGGGCTCGGAATTTCGCCACACGGTGCTGGTGCTGCCGCAGGAAGGCGGCGCCATGCTGGCGTGCGAACTGGTCTACACGGGCATCACGCGCGCGCGCGACTTCTTTACCCTCGTCTCGCCCACGCAGGCCGTGCTGTTCGACGCGATCCTGCGCCGCACGCAGCGGGCCAGCGGCTTGAGGGGGCTGATCCGCTGATAGGTTGACAGGGTTCGATAGGTTTCCGCACGGAAATATATGTGTTGTATTCCGAATATTGATGAAAATTGTTCCGATTTTTGTGTGAAAATACTTGCGTAGAGAAAGCGGTGCAACAGCACTGTTTCACGCCATTAAAATCGAAACGAGGAGTCCATCATGTTGTCTTCCCTTCGCACGCGGCTGGTGCTCATTTGCGTGGCCATTGTCGTACTGTCCATGCTGGCCTTGTCGGTTGCCAATTACGTGACGACGCGCAGCAGCATGCTGGCGTCGTCGGATCAGCAGATGCAGCAACTGCTGCAAAGCCAGTCGGCAGTGCTGGCGCAATGGGTCGATGGCAAGAAAAAGGTCATGGCATCCGTTGTCATGTCCGCCGAGACGCCCGATCCGCTGCGCGCCTTCCAGATCGCGGAAAAGGCCGGCGATTTTGCGGAAGTGTTCATCGGCTATGCGGACAAGCGCTCCGTGTTTACCCATCCGGGCCGCCCGGCCGATTTCGATCCCACGGCGCGCGCCTGGTACACGGACACCGTCAAGGCGGGCGTGCCGATGCTCACGCCGCCGTATGTGGACGCGGCCAGCCACAAGCTGGTGGTGTCGTTTACGGCGCCCGTCGGCCCGAAAGAGGCGCTGCTGGGCGTGGCGGGCGCGGACGTGCTGCTCGATACGGTGATTGCCAACGTGGTGGCGATCAAGCCGACGCCGCACAGCTTTGCCTTCCTCGTCGACCAGAGCGGCACCATCATCGCCCATGCCAACAAGGATCTGAGCCTGCAGCCGGTGGCAAAACTCGATGCGGCGCTGTCGGCCGCGCAGGTCAACCGGCTGGAAAGCACGCGCACGAGCGATGCCGTGCGCCTCAATGAACGCGACGGCAAGCTGTATGTCACGCGCGTGGCGGGCACCGACTGGCTGCTGGCCGTGGTGCTCGATCAGCAGGAAGCCATGCAAGCCTTGCAGACGATGCTGACGACGGCCACCGTCACGGCCGCGCTGTTGACCGGGCTGGCGGCGCTACTGCTGTCGCTGCTGGTCTTCAAAATGCTCAAGCGCCTGGAACTGGTGCGCGATGCGCTCGACGACATCGCCTCGGGCGAAGGCGATTTGACGCGCCGCCTCGACGCTTCCGGCGTGGATGAACTGGCGCAGATCGCCGGCGCCTTCAACCGCTTCATCGACAAGATCGCCGCCGTTCTCGTGAAAATCCGCACGGCCAGCGAATCGGTCAAGGTTTCCTCGTCAGAAATCGCCGCCGGCAACCAGGACCTGTCGTCGCGCACGGAACAGCAAGCCAGTTCGCTGGAAGAAACGGCCGCCTCGATGGAGGAGCTGACCAGCACGGTGAAACAGAATGCGGACAATGCGCGCCAGGCCAACCAGATGGCGCAATCGGCGTCCAGCGTGGCCAGCAAGGGCGGGCAAGTGGTGGCGCAGGTGGTCGATACCATGGCCTCGATCAATGATTCGTCGAAGAAGATCGTCGACATCATCAGCGTCATCGACGGCATCGCCTTCCAGACGAATATCCTCGCGCTCAATGCGGCCGTGGAGGCGGCGCGCGCGGGAGAGCAGGGGCGGGGCTTTGCCGTGGTGGCGACGGAGGTGCGCAGCCTGGCGCAACGCTCCGCCGGCGCGGCGAAGGAAATCAAGCTGCTGATCGACGATTCGGTGGGCAAGGTCGATTCGGGAGCGCGCCTCGTCGACGAGGCTGGCGCGACGATGCAGGAAATCGTCGACAGCGTGCGCCGCGTAACCGACATCATGGGCGAGATCACGGCCGCCAGCGCCGAGCAGAGTTCGGGCATCGAGCAGGTGAACCAGGCCATCGCGCAGATGGACCAGGTGACGCAGCAGAATGCGGCCCTGGTGGAAGAGGCTGCGGCTGCGGCGGAAAGCCTTCAAGACCAGGCCAGCACCCTGGCGCAGGTGGTGGGCGTGTTCAAGCTCGATGAGGGGCAGGCGCCGCCGCCGCCGCAGCAGCAGCAACCCGTTCGGCCCGTGGTGCGCGCCGCGATGGCGCCGCGCCTCGCCAGCACTCCGGCAAAGGCGGCGGCCGTCAAGCCGGAGCGCAGCGAGGAGTGGGAGACTTTCTAAACTCTCAAGCGCGCCGGGGCGCCAGGGTCGGAGCCATCTGCCTGGCCACCTCGAAAAAGGCGTTGGTGGCGGGCGTATTCTGGCGCCGGTCGCGCACGGCCAGGCCCACCTTGCGGCTGACGGGTGGATTGAGCGGCAAGGCGACCAGTTCCGGATACTGCTCCCGCAGGCGCTGCGGCAGGGCCAGTTCTGCCACGATGGACAGGCCGTCGCCGCGGCTGACCATGTCGAGGATGGTGATCACCTGGCTGATGCGATAGGGCACGTTCGGCTGCAAGCCCGCGTTGGCGAACAGCGGTTCGATCAGGCAGGCGCATCCCGCCTCGGACATGATGAACGGCCCTTCGCACAGCTGCGCCAGGGTGATGGCGGTTTCGCTGGCCAGCGCATGGCTGCGCGGCACCAGCGCCATCATCTGGTCTTCCACCAGCGGCGCCGTGTCGAAGCGCTCGTCGGGCAGCACGACGAAGCCGACATCGACCCTGCGTTCGCGTATCCACTGCACCACTTCATGGTCTGCACCCTCGTCGATGCGCAAGTCGATGCCCGGATAGCGCTGGCGAAACTGGGCCGTGATGGCCGGCAGCAGATTCAACGATGACGTCGGGCCGAAGGAACCGATGCGCAGGGTGCCCTGGCGCTGGCCCAGCACGTCGGCCGCTTCCTGGCGCATGGCCTCCGACAAGCCGAGGATTTCGCGCGCGCGCACGAGCAGCTGGCGGCCCACGTCCGTCAGTTCGGCCGACGCCTGGTGGCGCACGATGAGGTCCACGCCCATCTCCTTTTCCAGCGCCTTCAAGGCGTGCGAGACGGCCGACTGGCTGATGCCCAGCTGCGCGGCGGCAGCGGAAAAGCCGTGCAATTCGGCCACTAGGGTAAAAATTTCCAGTTGCGTGAAGGTCATGGTGTGGTTTTGTTGAGTTATGAGTATTTACTCATTATTTCATGAGTTGATATTAGTATTAATATATATGGACGCCACCCGCCGCGCAAGCGGCCATACAGGATATTCCATGTCTTCTTCCGCCATACCATCAGCCGCCTTGCCTTCCGTGCAATCGCCGCTCGTCTACATCAAACTGATCTTTGTCGCCCTGTTCTGGGGCGGCACCTTTATCGCGGGGCGCGTGCTGGCGCAGCAGATGCCGCCCATGACGGCCGCCAGCGGCCGCTTCGGCGTGGCCGTGCTGTTGCTGCTCGTGCTGGCGTGGAAACTGGAAGGGGGCTTGCCGCGCCTGGACCGCAAGCAGCTGGCAACGACGGCCGCGCTGGGCCTGACGGGCATCTTTTTGTACAACCTGTGCTTCCTGGCGGCCCTGTCGCGCATGCCGGCGGGGCGCACGGCCCTGTTCGTGGCCCTGAACCCTATCGTCACGGCGCTGGCCTCGGCCATGCTGTTCCGCGAACGGCTCGGTTCCTTCAAGTGGCTGGGCATCATGCTGGCGTTTTGCGGTACGGCCATCGTCATCACGCGCGGCGATCTCGCCGGCGTGCTGCACGGCACGGGTGGCGGCATCGGCATGGGCGAGGTATTCATGTTTTGCGGCATTTCCAGCTGGGCCGCCTACACCCTGATCGGCCGGGTCGCGCTGAAGGGCTTGAGCCCGATTGCCGCCACCACGTATGCGTCGATGTGGGGCCTGGCCTTTTTGCTGGTGGGGGCGGCCGTGGAGTTCCCCACCGTGCCATGGCACAGCTTTGGCTGGCAAGTGTGGGCCGCCATCGGCTACCTGGGCGTGTTCGGCACGGTGATCGGCTTTGTCTGGTATTACGAGGGCGTGAAAGCGCTGGGCCCGTCGCGCACGGCCGTCTTCAACAACCTCGTGCCCGTGTTCGGCATCGTGCTGGCGGCGGTGCTGCTGGGCGAGCCGGTGCTGGCCTCGATGCTGGTGGGCGGCGCGGTAACGATTGCCGGCGTGGTGATGACCAACCGGCAAGCGAAGTAATTATTTTGCGCGGCGGCGTTTGGATGGTTTCGCCGGCGCTTTTTTGTGCCGGCTGACCGAGGCGCGCATCACTTTCGGCTCTTCGATGCCGTTCTCGGCCGCCAGCATGCGGCGGATGTTGACGGCGTCCATGGCGCGCACGGAATTGGCGCGCGCGTTGAGCAGGATCATGGTGGCGAACTTGCCGGCCGACTTGATGCGCATGATCAGGCAACGGCCCGCTTCATTCGTGTAGCCCGTTTTCGACAGGCCGATATCCCAGCCCTTGGCACCGACCAGGCGGTTCGTGTTGTGGTATTCCACGTCGCGGCCCTTGATCTGGATCACGTCCTTCGAATCCGTCGTGATGCGGCTGATTTCCGGGTAGCGCGAGGCGGCCACGGCCATCTTGACGAGGTCTGCTGCCGTCGACTGGTTGTTCGGCGACAAGCCCGTCGGCTCTTCGATCACGGTCTGGCGCATGCCCAGGGCCTTGATCTTGGCGTTGACGGCCACGGCAAATGCGGTGGGGCCGCCGGGGAACGTGCGCGCCAGTGAGGCGGCGGCGCGGTTGTCGGACGACATCAGCGCCAGTTGCAGCACGTCATGACGGCTCAGCGTGGCGCCCACGGGCACGCGCGAGGTGCTGTGTTTCAAGGTATCGACATCCTCGCGGTCGATGCTGATCTCTTCCTGCATATTCGCCTTTGAGTCGAGCACGACCATGGCCGTCATGAGTTTGGTCAGCGAGGCGATGGGCACCACCACGTTGGAATTTTTTTCAAGCAAGACTTTGCCTGTGCCGTCTTCGACCACCAGTATCGACTGGGAACCGAAGGGCACGGCGATGGCCGCTGTTGAAAGCGTCATCAGCACCGCGGCGAACATTTTTTTGAGCATGGAATTGTATGTGGGAAAGCAGTTTTGGGGCGCCATCGTGGGCGCTGCGCGCAAATCCGGAAACGGGCCGCATGGGGACGCGGAGTGTATCTCGGAGGCAATATTTGCCAAGCTTAAACAATACCATTAAAGATCAAGCGATGTCTACGGTACAGGCCCGCGACAAGCGGTGTTGCGGCCAATTTGGCAAATAAATGGGGCTAATCTTGCCGTAGTGAAAATTGTTACGCAATTATTGATTTCGCCTTGGAAACTTCGTATTATTTCAGCAATATTGGCAGCGAGGATCCGGCAGGCGCCATGTACCTCGTCGTTGATGCCTGTCCCTTCGTGCTTCGTCGCCCCGCGCTATGCCCTGCCACGGTGGCGCCGTAGACTGCGTTCATGCCTGAATCACAGACCAAGGGAGCGCATCGTGTTAAAAAAATATACGGATTGGTACCGCAGCATCGACGAAGAATCGCTGCTGGTACTGAAACATCCCGAGATGGCGGACCAGATCCAGGGAAGAGTGCGCCGCTACGTCGCCATGAAGCTGGTCAAGCTGACGCCGATCGAGCGCCAGCAATTGCACGATTTCCTGCTCAAGTACCGCGGCGCCGGTTTTTACATCGCCGCGTTCAAGCTGACGCTGCTGTTCAGCGCCATCGGCGTCACCCTGCACCTGCTGTTGCCGGCCCGGTTCGAATTGCTCAAGGCCCTGGTCTTCAGCAACGGCTTGGGTTTTGCGCTGGCGTGGGGCCTGGTGGGCGTCTGGTTCAATTACCGCAGTTCCGTGCGCTACAAGTTCAAGAAGCTTTTGTTGATCGTGTCGACCTGCGCGGCAGGGGTAGCGGCCGGCGTGCTGCTGGCCGGCTTGAGCGATACGGGTTCCATGGAAATGGCCTTCGAGCGCTTGCTGCGCGTGGGCGGCATTGCCTTGCTGGTGGCCGGGTTGTTTTATATGGTGCCGCTGGCGGTCGTGAGCACCTGGCGCAACCGTCAGTACGAAGCGCTGGCCCTGCAGCTGCAGCAGGATGCCGAGCGCGACCGCCTGGCGCGCGAACTGAGCGAATCGCAGCTGCGGCTGTTGCGCGCGCAGATCGAGCCGCATTTTCTGTTCAATACCCTGGGCGCCGTGCAACAGCTGGCCGAGCAGGGAGCGCAAGGCGCCGGCCGGGCCGCGGCATTGACGGCCGACCTGATCGCCTTTTTGCGCGCCAGCATGGCGGAGATGCGCAGCGAGCAAGTGCCGCTGCAAAGCGAGTTCGACATGGTGGCCGCGTATTTGCGCGTGATGCAGGCGCGCATGGGCTCCCGCCTGCGCTATGCGCTGGACTTGCCGGCCGAATTTGCACACGCGACGATTCCCAGCATGATCTTGCTGACCCTGGCGGAAAATGCCATCAAGCACGGTATTGAACCATCCTTGCGCGGCGGCGAGATCAGCCTGTCGGCGCTGCGGGTGGACGGCATGCTGCGCTTGCGCGTGCAGGACACGGGCATGGGCTTGCCGGCAAGCGCCGCGGGCAGCGCGCCGGAAGGCGGCCTGGGCCTGGAAAACGTGCGCAGCCGGCTGTCGCTGTCCGATCCGTCCGCCAGCCTGACCCTGCGCGACGGCGAAGAGGGGGGCGTGATCGCCGAGATATTGCTTCCCATTAAAATTGCATCCAGCCTGAAAGAACTTGCCGCATGAATGCCACCATCCTGATCGCCGAAGACGAGCCCCTGATGCGCGAACGCCTGCAAACGATGCTGGCGCTGGCCTGGCCCGAGGCACGCATCGTGCTGGTGGCGGAAAACGGCAACGATGCCTGGGACGGTTTCCTCGAGCATGAGCCGGACGTGGTCTTCCTCGACATCCGCATGCCTGGCCTGTCGGGCCTGGAAGTGGCCGAGCGTATCGGCGTGCGGGCGCACGTGGTATTTGTCACCGCGTATGACCAGTATGCCGTCGATGCCTTCGATGCGGGCGCCGTCGATTATCTGTTGAAGCCCGTGCAGGCCGAGCGCCTGCAGCGCGCGCTATCCCGGCTGCGCGACAAGCTGGGCGCGCAGCCGGCCGACATGGCCCACTTGCTGCAGTCGCTGCGCGCGGCGCTGCCGGCCGCGCCGCGCGAAAAACTGAAATGGATCAGGGCCAGCGTGGGCAAGCAGATCCGCCTGATCGACATTGACGACGTGCTGTTCTTTCAGGCCGACACCAAGTACACGCGCGTGGTGCTGGCCGGCTCGGAAGCGCTGGTGCGCACGCCGCTGAAGGATTTATTGGGTGGCCTCGATCCGGAACAGTTCTGGCAAATCCACCGCGGCACCATGGTCAACGTGAAAGCCATCGAGGCGGCCGAACGCATCGACGCCGAGCGCATGCAGGTGCTGCTGCGCGGCAGCACGGAAAAGCTGCCCGTCAGCCGCACGTTTACGTATTTGTTCAGAGATTGATATGATGGCAATGTTTTTAATCTGCCACTGAAATGGACATCTCATGACAATCTTGCGCCGCTGGTTCTCCGCCATCCTTCTTTCCTTGTTCGCTTGCACTGCCGCCACGGCAGCGCAGAAGGAGGAAAAGGTGGTGTATCACGTCAATGACGCCAGCAATGCCACGGCTGCGCTGAAAAATATCCGCAATCACCTGGACGCCAGTCCCCAAGCCACCATCGTGCTCGTCGCGCATGGCCCCGGCATCGATTTCCTGCTCGATGGCGCCGTCGACAAGAATGGCACTCCGTATGACGCAGTGGTGCGCGAGCTGACCAAGCGCGGCGTGAGTTTCCGTGTCTGCAATAACACCTTGCAAGGACGCAACATCGACCGCCAGCGCGTGCTGCCCGACGCCGTCATCGTGCCCTCGGGCGTGGCCGAACTGAGCCGCTTGCAGTGGCAGGAAGGGTATGCGTATATCAAGCCCTGACGCACGCGTCGCTGCCGGATGGCAAGGGGCGCGGCGTTAGCGGGTGGGTAACCCTTACTGGATCTTGGCGATCGACACTTCCGTCGATTTCACCAGCGCGATGACTTCGCTGCCCACTTTCAAGTCCAGGTCCTTGATCGAGCGCGAGGTGATCACCGAGGTGACGATGCCGTGCGGCGTTTCCACGTCCACTTCCGAGACCACGGGCCCAAAGATGATTTCCTTGATCTTGCCGCGAAACTGGTTGCGTACATTCACTTCCGAGATAGCCATGATATTTCCTTTGAGCCCGTAATACGCCATGCGGCGCGACAAGGCCAGAGTACGGCGCGCGCACGCTTTTGACCACGAATCGATGCGCATATCGATATGCGCAAAGTGTGCGCCAGCGCTGCTGCAAGCATATTATTCGCCTATACTCGAGTATCTACCGGAGGTGTGCCATGCGTCCATTCCTGCTGTCGCTCTTGCTGTTGCCCACAGCCGCCGTGCTGGCGCAACCCATTGCCGCCCTGCAACCGATGGCTTTCCTGGCCGGGCATTGCTGGAAGGGCGAGTTCCCTGGCGGGAAGCAAACGGATGAGCACTGTTTCCAGTGGCTGTATGGCGGCCAGATGCTGCGCGACGTCCACACGGTGCGCAGCCCCGGCAAGCCCGACTACGTGGGCGAAACCACGTATTACCACGATCCCGCCGCAGGCAAGGTAGCCTTCCTGTATGTGGAAAACAGCGGCGGCCATAGCCGCGGCACGATGCTGCCGGCGGACGGCGGCCTCGACTTTCCCGCCACGCAATACGTGGGGGCGAATGGCAAGACGCTGACCTATCGCGTGCGCTGGACGCCGTCGGGCGATGCGTATGAGGCGGCCAGCGAGATGCTGGTGGACGGGCGCTGGGTGCCGCAATTCAAGCTGCTGCTGAAGAAGCAGTGATGTGTGGAGGCATAAAAAAACCGGGACATGTCCCGGTTTTTTGTTGATGCGGCGAAGATTACTTCTGATAAATCTTGTCGAACTCGCCACCATCGTCAAAGTGTTTCTTTTGTGCCTGTTTCCAGCCGCCAAAGACGTCGTCGATGGTGAACAGGGTGATCGGCTTGAAGCTGGCCGCGTATTTCTTGGCGACGGCCGCCGAACGGGGGCGCAGGTAGTGCTTGGCGACCAGTTCCTGGCCTGGTTCCGAGTACAGGTATTGCAGGTAGGCCGTGGCTTCCTTGCGGATGCCGCGGCGGTCGACGACCTTGTCGACGACGGCCACCGGCGATTCGGCCAGGATGGAGATGCTTGGATACACGACTTCGAAGTTGTCGCCGAATTCGGCGCGCACCAGTTGCACTTCATTTTCAAACGTCACCAGCACATCGCCGATTTCGCGCTGCGTGAAGGTGGTGGTGGCGCCGCGGCCGCCGCCGTCCAGCACGGGCACGTTCTTGAACAGTTTGGTGACGAGGTCGCGCGCCTGCGCTTCGCTGCCGCCTTTTTTCACGGCATAGCCCCAGGCCGCCAGGTAGGTGTAGCGGCCATTGCCCGAGGTTTTCGGATTCGGCACGATGACCTTGATGCCGGGCTTGGCCAGATCGTCCCAATCCTTGATGTGTTTCGGGTTACCTTTGCGCACCAGGTACACCATGGTCGAGTAAAACGGCGCCGCATTGTTCGGGAATTTCTTGGCCCAGTCGGCCACCACGAGGCCGCGGTCGACGAGGATGTCGATGTCATTGGCCTGGTTCATGGTCACGACGGATGCTTCCAGGCCATCGGCGACGGAGCGCGCCTGCTTGCTGGAGCCGCCGTGCGACTGCTTGATGGTGATGGTTTCGCCCGTTTTGGCTTTCCAATCAGCAATAAATGCGGGATTCACGTCCTTGAACAATTCGCGCATCACGTCGTAGGACGCGTTCAGCAAGACCACCGGTTCGGCGGCGCTGGCGGCCATCGGCAGGCTCATGGCGGCGGCGGAAGCAGCCAGGGCGCTGGCCAGGAACCAGCGGCGCGAGCGTTGGGTGAGCGTTGCTGCGGCAGTCGTTACGGCGTTGGAATGGGTCATATTGAACTCTTGTTGTGAGAATAGATAGACATAGTCTAAAATTCCGGCCGGAAAAGAAACGAATTTTTCGTAATATGCTTAGAGCCTATCCCAGCAGATGAATACATCCCCTGCTGGCGCCCCTCAGAAGCGGGGACTGCGTTGCTCGTCGTCGCGTGGCTCGCCACGCGTCCTCCTCACGCCTTGTCCGCGCTCCTGATGCGCTGCCAGCAGAAGACGCTCCCTGCGGGGATAGGCTCTTAGATTCGATTCCCGTTTGCGCTAAAAAACATATATCGATTTCTGGAAACATTCGTGGGCAAGATGCGCATCAGCACTTAGTCTGCAGGCATAGCGCCATAGGCAAAACCGGCCCGTGGCGTGCGGCAAAAAACCCGAAAGCGCCGCTTGGTGTATAGTCGAATCGCACGATACAGGGGGAAAACCGTCCGCATCGGCAACTGGAATATTTTGTGAGCGTACATGAGTCTTGAAATTCGTATTGCAACATCGACCGACGCTTTCGAGGCGTGCAACGTATTACGACGCTCCATCGTCGAATGCTGCAGCCTCGATCACCGGGACGATCCGGCCATCCTGGAAGCCTGGCTGGGCAATAAAACACCGCAGATGGTGGCGTGCTGGTTTGCGTCGCCGACTAATTTTTCGCTGGTCGCAGTCGAGGCGGGCGCCGTTGTCGGCGTCGGCTTGCTGACGCGCGCCGGCAAGCTGGCCCTGTGCTACCTGCTGCCCGAGGCGCAAGGCCGCGGCGCCGGCAAGGCGCTGGTGGAGCAGCTGGAAGCGCAGGCGCGCGAGTGGGGCATCAAGGCCCTGCAACTGCACAGCACGGCCAGCAGCCAGGCCTTTTTCGTCAAGCAGGGTTATGTCGAGGCGGGCAATGTGCGTTCGCCATATGGCGTGGAAACGATTTTTTGCTGGAAACAGATTGATCCCACGGGCATCGCTAGCGGCGACCCCAAGCGCAAGCGCTTTTGCAACTGCAATTCGGCCTGACGCCCCGCCATTCCCTCAGCCCGCCCATCCGGCGGCGGGCCATTTCTTCCCGTTCAATAATTCCCTCAGTAACTGATCTGGATATACACGCCTTGTGGCGCGGCATCATCCGCCGGCAGCAAGGTGCCGCCCGTAAACAGTTTCAGTTCGCCGGGAGCGAACGCCAGCCAATCCTCGTTTTGCGTCAGCGGATGCGTGGCGATGACGGCGATCCTGTCGTCCAGGTGGTTGTGCTGGCGAAAGTCGATGCTGCGCTCGCAGTCGATCAGTTGCGCCACGGAAAACGGGTATTCGCGTATCACATAGTGCAAGTGCGTGGAACAGTGGGCAAACAGCAGTTCGCCGTCCGACAGGATGAAATTGAAGGTGCCGTGCGCCGCAATGTCCTTGGCGACCTCGGCGATGGCGGCGCGCAAGTCGGCGCGCGTGGGTTCACCGAGGGGAAACTGCGTGCGCAAGGTGGCCAGCAGGTGGCAGAAGGCTTGTTCGCTGTCCGTGTCGCCGCTGGCGCGGTAGTGCGCATTGGCGGGCGCACGCCACGTTTTCAAGTCCCCATTGTGGGCGAAGGACCAGGTCTTGCCCCACAGGTCGCGGGCGAACGGGTGGGTATTTTCCTGGGCGATGCGGCCTTGCGTGGCCTTGCGGATGTGCGCGACGATGTTTTTCGCCTTCACGGGATGCTGCTGCACCTGGGCCGCCAGCGGCGAATCGATGGCCGCCAGGTGATCCGTCAGCAGGGTGCAGCCGCTGCTGGAATGATAGGCGATGCCCCAGCCGTCGCGGTGCTCGTCCGTGCGTCCGCCCCGTTCGGCAAAGCCGGCAAAGGAAAATCCCAGCGCCGCAGGCTTGCTGCTGTTCATTGCGAGTAACTGGCACATGGCGGCCCTTCCTGATGGTATCGGTACATGCCCACAGTAAAGGCTGGACCAGGGGGCGGGAAGGAATGTTTCCGACTATGGTTATGCGCTGTCCGTTGTTGCGTCCATATTTGCTTGGTGCATATCAAATGGCGAAACCATTCGTTCTCCTTTGGTTTGCGCTGCCTTACTCTGCACACTTTGGCGCCGTCTTCCCCATGAGGGCAGCTGGCGCAGCCTTACGAAGGAGCACGTATGCCATTTCCCGTCCTGAAAAATTACCTGGCCCGCCTGTCGCATCAAACCCAGGCCGGCACCAGCGTCTGGCTCGACGGGGAGGGCCGGGCGCTGGGGCGCTTTTTCAATTGCACCATGACCAGCGCCTTCCAGCCGCTGCGCGAACTGGAAAGCGGCAAGCTGGTGGCGTTCGAAGGACTGGCGCGCAGCGTATCGAAGGCGGACGAGGGCTTGTCGCTGTGGCGCTTGCTCGATCACGCGGCCAGCGACGATGAATCCGTGGAGCTGGACCGGCTGTGCCGCATGCTGCATGCCATTAATTTTTTCCGGCAGGCGGAAGCGGAGCAGGCCGACCTGTACCTGAATGTGCATGACCGCCTGCTGAGCGCCGTCAGCAGCAATCACGGCCACGCTTTCCAGCGCATCCTCGACGCGCTGGGCTTGCCCATCGAGCGCATCGTGCTGCAATTGCCGACGGTCACGCCGAACCAGGGCTGGCTGCTCAACTACGTGGCCGACAATTACCGCCGCAACGGTTTCCGCCTGGCCATCAACGTGGCCAACGTGCATGAGGCAACGGGCATGCTGGAGCGCTTGCACCCGCATGCGTTCAAGCTCGACGCGGGCAACCTCAGCGACGAGCAAGCCGTCGCCAGCTTCGTCACTGTGTGCCATGCGGCGAAAATCCGCGTCATTTTCAAGCGCCTCGACACGCCGGCCGCGCTGGCCGCGCTGCAACGCGTCGCCGCCATCACGGGCTTGCCCATCGTGGCCCAGGGTTATCTGCTCGACAAGCCATTGACGGCGCTGGCGCAGGCGAAAGGCGCCGGCGCCTCCGTCGCGGCTGCCGCCTGACGCAAAATGCCTTGAAATGAGGGTGACACGATAGGCATTGAGGGTTTTTCTTCGCGGCACAATACGCTATAGTATTCCCATCGTTAAATTGGACTGACTATGGCATCGCGCAGAAATTTTCTACACCACGGTATGGGCCTGGCCGCGCTGGGCCTGGTTGCCACTCCTCTCATCGGCTGCGCCTCGCGCACGGCCGCTCCCGCCTCGGCTTCGGCCAGCGCCAAGCCGCGCGCGCCGCGCACGGCCGTGCCGCCGCAGCCGACGCAACTGGCCAGCATCGACCGCTCGATCACGTCGCAGTCGCGCCAGGCCATCACCGAGATGGAACCGCCACCCGACATTTTCGATGCGCAGGCGCTGGACCTGGAATTCTGGCTCAAGCCCCGCACCCTGGAAGTGGTGCGCCCGGCCAGCAATGAAAAGGCCAAGCTGCTGTACTGGAAAGATGGCGAAGTCATCGATTCGGCCTACCAGGAACTGTGTCACTTGCTGCGCGACGTGAACGGCAAGAAGACGGCGCCCATCGATCCGAAACTGCTGGAAACCCTGTGGGGCACGCAAGCGTTCGTGGCCCGCTACGGCATCGAGCAGCCGCTGGAGATTTTGTCGGGCTACCGCACGGCCGAGTCGAACAGCAGGCTGCGCGAAGCGGGCGTGCCGGCCGCGCGCCAGTCGCTGCACATCTCGGGCCGCGCCGCCGACATCCGCGTGGCGAATCTGAACGCGGAAGTGCTCGGTTCGCTGGTGCGCAGCTTCAAGCAGGGCGGCGTGGGCTTCTATTACCGCAACGGCCCGCGTGGTGGCTGGATACATGCGGATACCGGACTCCAGCGCACCTGGAAAGGCTAAGGCTTTTTAGTCGTAGTGGTAGGGCGGCTCCGGCACGCTATCGCGTTCGGCGCGCCGCCATTCCTCGAAATTCACGGGGCGTTCCCAGTAAATGCGCCAGCCCAGGCGCTGGCTGGTTTGCGCTTCGGGATGGTCGCGCAGATAGCCGTCGATAAAGCGCGTGAATTCCGAGACATAGCCGCCGCAGCGGTAGGGAAGTGGATGAGTCATGGCTCCTCCTGCAGTCGAGATTTCTTTCATTCTATCGCCAGCGGCGGCAAAGTGCCGCCCGTTTCGAGCTTCCCTTTTTCCATTTCCATGAAACTTTCCAGCCATAACATCGAACTGTTCCTGGCCGTCGTCGACGGCGGCTCGTTCTCGGCTGCCGCGCGCGCCTTGCGGCGGGCGCCGTCGGCCGTCAGCATGGCGATGGCCAATATCGAGGCGGAACTGGGCATCACCCTGTTCGACCGCGGCGCGCGCGAAGCGGTGCCCACCCCGGCCGCGCTGGCCCTGATACCGCACGCGCGCCTGATCGCCGAGCAGTTGAAACAGTTGCACCTGCACGTGCAGGAATTGTCGCAGGGACTGGAAAGCCGCATTTCGCTGGGCATCGCGGCCGAGCTCGACCATACTCCCTTCCTGGCCGCCGTGCGCGCGCTGTCGCAGCGCCATCCCTTGCTCGATATCGAGGTGCTGACGGCGCCGCAGGACGATGTGCTCGACATGCTGCACCGGGGCCGCATCAGCGCCTGCATGGCTTTCGCAGGCGGGCGCATCAATCACGAGGAGCAGTTCCAGCTGGTCGGCAGCGATGCCTTGCTGGCGATTATTTCCACCCAGCATCCGCCCAGCGCGGCGGGCCAGCCCTTGTATATCGAGGAATTGGTGAACTTGCGCCAGATCATCGTGGCCAGCCGCGAACTCGACCTGGCCGATGCGCGCCCCGTGGTGGGGCTGTCCTATTGGCGCACGGACAGTTTGCCGATGGCGCTGGCCATGGTGGAAGCGGGACTGGGCTGGGGCAACTTTGCCGCCTCGGCCATCCAGCATTCTCTGGCGGCGGGGCGGGTGCGCTGCGTGGCGTTCAAGAATACGGGCAATGGCCTGGTCGTGCCCATCCACCTGGTGTGGATGAAGGACCGGCCGCTGGGCATGGCGGCGCGGTCTTTTCTTCAGTTGCTCAGCGAAGCAGCCTGAACGTCAGTGGCTTCTTCCTTCGGCTGCTGCGCCGACAGGGGCACGCCGAACAGGCCGTCGAAGAAATAGTTAAAAATGAAGCTGTAGCACGGGATGATCAGCATCAGCGCGAAATCGAGCACGAAGGCTTGCCACAGGCTGATGTTCAGCCACCAGGCGATCAGCGGGATCAGGTAGATGACCAGCGTGATCTGGAAGCCGATCGCATGCAGGATGCGGCGCCAGACCGTGCGCGTGCGCGACACTTGCCGGATTTCCCAGTATTCGAATGCGGTGTTGTAGAGCAGGTTCCAGATCACGGCGATGGTGGTGATCATGATGGCCAGCGGCCCCGTGCTGGTGGGCGATTCGCCCGAAAGCAGGGTCAGCCAGAGCGTGGAAATGGCCATGCCGATGATTTCAAAAGCGGTGACGTAGACGATTTTGCGTTTAATGCCTTGCATGTAAAGCCTGTAAAGAAGAGATGGCGCGTATTTTAAGTCAGGCATGCTGATCTTTAAAGTCGATAGCTGTCAGTTTTTCTGATTGATTCGGCGTGGGAATACCATGCTTGCCCTGAACGGTGGATAATGGCGGCTGGCAGGCAACCGGTCCCGCCGCATCACCGCAGAAAAGGTCAACGAGCATGCAAGGCGCAGCAGACAGCAACATCCCCGAGGTTCCTGACACCCCCGCCAGTGCGGACGAACGTCCCCGTTTTCGCCCCCGTCCGTGGGAGCACCTGGAAACGCCATACGACGTGGAAGTGTGGATCGAAGAACATAACCGCAGCATGCAGGACAATATTCGCGCCACGGAAACGGGCGTGGGCATCTGCTTTACTTTGGCCGAAGGCGGCGATATCTATATGCAGACCAGCGCCGACGGCGCCGTCGTGCTCGACGTGACGCCGGACGCGGCCTGGGTGTCTCCCCTGATCAGCGCGGCCACGGGCTGCGAGACGCCGGACTCGTCGCTGTGGATCTTGCCTGATGATAAATTGATCCAGCTGATCGTGGGGCTATCGAGCCTGGTAGCGAGCACCTTGCTGGTGGTGGGCCATGATTTCGGCTTGCGCCGCAGCCGCATGGGACGCTGAGCGGCCTTGTTGCAGAAGTGACATCCATGGCAGGCTTGGCTCGACACTGCGCGTGGCGCATGCTAGTCTTGCAACTGCACCCACCTGGTTGCCAGGGCGGCGGTGCAAAGGATAGCCATGGACATACCACCGCTCGCGGTACCTGATCCGGATTCCTCCCAGCACAGCCATGACGGCGTGTTGGGGCATGCCGCGCCCCTGCTTGACGATGGCGTCTTCAGTCCGGAACGGATGAAGGCCGAACGCGAGCAAGCCTATTTCAACGATTTATACCTGCTGGCGCCTGTCGCCTATTTCGTGCTCGGCCTCGATGGCGCGATCGTGCAGGTCAACCTGGTGGCGGCCGAATTGTTCGGCCTGGTGCGCGAGCGCCTTGGCCACGTGCTGTTCCGTTCGTATGTCCACGAGGCGTTCCGCCACGATTTCGAGCAGTTCGTGCAGCGCGTGCTCAATAGCAGCGAGCCCGAGCGCATCCAGCTGCAGGTACGGCTGCGCCTTGGCGCGCGCGAGGCGGGCTTGCCCGTCAGCCTGCTGGGCAGCGCAGATCCGAACGGCCAGGCGCTGCGCCTGGTGCTGGAGCAGGCCGAGGGCAAGCTGGCTGCGCTCGAACGCAGCGAAGAGCGCTTCCGGCGCATCGTGCACGGCGCCGAGGAGGGTATCTGGGAAATCGATGCGCAGGCGCTGACCAGCTTTGTCAATCCGAAGATGGCGCACATGCTCGGTTGCCAGATCGAGGACATGCTGGGCCAGCCGCTGGCCGCCTTCATGGATGACGAAGGGCGCGCCATCCTGGAGCGCAACATTGCGCGGCGCCAGGATGGCATCGCCGAGCGCCACGAATTCAAGTTCCTGCGGCGTGACGGCAGCACCTTGTGGGCCACCCTGGCCACCAATCCCATCTTCGATTCCAGCGGCACCTACCTGGGCGCGCTGGCGCTCGTCAGCGACATCACGGCCCAGCGCGCCGCGTCCGAGCGCATCTGGCGGCAAGCCAATTTCGATCCCTTGACGGGCTTGCCGAACCGCCACATGTTCCTCGACCGCTTGCAGCACGAGGCGCGCCACGCCAGCCGCGAAGGCGGTTGCCTGGCCCTGCTGTTCATCGACCTCGACCATTTCAAGCAGGTAAATGACCGCCTCGGCCACGAGAAGGGCGACATGCTGCTGCGCCAGGCGGCGCTGCGCATCAGCGAGCGCGTGCGCGCCACCGACACGGTAGCGCGCCTGGGCGGCGACGAATTCACCGTCATCCTGGCCGGCGTGGGGCAGTTGGGCGGCATCGAACGCGTGCTGCAGGAATTGACGACGGCGCTGGCCCTGCCTTTCGTGCTCGACGGCGACACGGCGCAAGTGTCGGCCAGCGTGGGCGTGGCGCTGTATCCGGCCGACGCCGAGGCAACGGAAACCTTGCTGCGGCATGCCGACCAGGCCATGTATGCGGCCAAGAGTGCGGGACGCAACGGTTACAGCTATTTCACGCCGGCCTTGCAGCAGGCGGCCGACCTGCGCCGCGCCACAGTGCGCGAGATGCGCCTGGCGCTGGCGCAGGAGCAGTTCGAAGTGCATTACCAGCCCATCATCCGCCTGTGCGATGGCGCGATCGAGCGGGCCGAGGCGCTGCTGCGCTGGCGCCATCCGCTGCGCGGCTTGCTCGTGCCCGCCGATTTCATCGCCTTTGCCGAGGCAAACGGCTTGATCATCGATATCGGCGAGTGGGTGTTTCAGCAGGTCGTGCGCCAGGCGCGCCAGTGGCAGGGCGAGCATGGCGGCCCGTTCCCGATCTGTATCAACAAGTCGCCCGCGGAATTTCGCTGCGATGCCGCGCTGTACCAGGACTGGGGCAATGCCCTGGCGCGGGCGGGCTTGGCGCCGGACGCCATCGTCATCGAAACAACGGAAGCCGTGCTGCTCGACAAGGCGCGCCAGGTGGGCGACCGCCTGCGCCAGTTCCGCGCCATGGGCCTGGCGCTGGCGCTCGACGATTTCGGCAGCGGCCAGGTATCGCTGGGATGCATCAAGAAGGCCGATATCGACTTTCTCAAGATCGACCGTTCGCTGGTCGGCGAACTGGGACGCGACGATGCCGGGCTGGGCTTGTGCGAGGCGATCATTGCACTGGCGCAGCGGCTGGGAGTGAAAGTCGTGGCCGAAGGCGTGGAGACGGCGTCGCAGCGCGA
This sequence comes from Janthinobacterium lividum, assembly GCF_034424625.1. Taxonomy (NCBI): domain Bacteria; kingdom Pseudomonadati; phylum Pseudomonadota; class Betaproteobacteria; order Burkholderiales; family Oxalobacteraceae; genus Janthinobacterium; species Janthinobacterium lividum. The sequence goes on from NZ_CP139976.1 coordinate 2,799,883, forward strand.
TTTGCTGCGCGCCGCCGGCTGCGACTATGCGCAAGGATATTTCTTTTCCCGCGCGCTGCTGGCAGGGCAGATGGATGGCTTGCTGGCGGCTCAGCCGGCGGCTTGAAGCGTCGCTTGCGCCTGCCCATCGTCCTGCATCAACTGTTCCACGGCGGCCAGGGTCTCGGCGGCGCTGACCGTGGCCAGGGTCAGGCCGGGCGCCAGGATCACGCGGTAATGGCGGCTGGCCGGATAGAACCAGCGGTAGTTGTCGGTGCGGATGTAGTAGCCGACGATTTTCCTGTCATACGCCGAGGCGATGTGGATCACCGACGTGTCGGGCGACAGCACCAGTTCGCAGCGGCGGATCAGGGCCGCCAGCTCCAGGATGTGGCCGGTGGGCGGCGCGGCCATCACGTTGGCATGGCCGGCGCCGCGCACGATCTCGGCGGCGCGCGCCTCGCTGCCCGGCGCGGCGATCACCAGCAGCGCATGGCGCGGGTAGCGCGCCGCCAGGGCCGCGCAGCAGCGCTGGGCATCGGCCACGCTGACCGTGCGTTGCGCATTGCTGCCCTGGAAATTCAGGCAAAACAAGCCTTCATGCGTGCGCAGCAGGGTATCGCAGGCGGCGTCGACCCGTGCCGCGTGCGCATCCACGCCGAACAGTTCATAGCGCATATCGATGTCGCGCAGCTCAAATTGCCCGAACGTGGCGAAATAGCTGTGCAGGATGTGGCGGCTGCGGTCGCAGGGCACCGTATGGTCGAACATGCCCAGATTCGCCGTCGAAGTGCCGTACTTGGGAATGGCAAAGCCCGTCAAATAGCGCGCACCCAGCCATTTGATGCGCAGCAGCAAGGGAATCGAAAAGCGGTTGTAGGGGTTGAAGATGACGTCATAGCGGCGTCGGCGCAGCTCGGCGATGGTGGTGCGCAAGTCGCGCAGCAGCGGCTGCTTGTCCCAGATGAGGATTTCGCCGACATGCGGATTATCGGCGAGCACGGCCCGGTTGGCGCTGCTGGCGGCCACATCGATCTGCCAGTGCGGATAGTTTTTCTTCAGTTCGCGCAGCAGGGCCGTGGTGACGATCATGTCGCCGATCTTGTCGTTGCGCAAAATTAATACCTTGCGCACCTTGGCGAGATCGAGGGGGTGCTTGCCGGATTTGTCCAGCAGGGCGTAGCTGATCAGCCGGGCGGCGGTCTTTATCAAGGGAACTCCGGAGGTGGATGACGGGATGCGCTGGCGTATGGGACAAAGCGCCAGCGACAGCAGCATCTTACGGATTTCCACCGTCCTGAGCTAGGGGGTGTGCCCCATTATTGCCGCGTGCGCCAAGTCAGCGCACGCGGCAGGGGGTTATTCCAGGCCCAGCAGCGCGACGACGCGCTCGCGGCTGATGCCGACCAGCGCCGAGCTGATCGCCAGCAGTGATTCATAGCCGGGCTGGCTGGCTTTTTCCGTGAAGTTTTCCGCCAAGGTATCCATGCTGACGTTGACTTGCTGCACCGGTTGCGCGCGGGCGACCCGCCCCGTCGCTTGCGCCAGGGCCAGGCTGACGGAGCTGCGCGCCGCCTGCAACTGCGCCAGCGCCTGCACCACTTGCTGCAAGGTGGCGCGCAGGGCTTCCACGTCGCCGGTACTCCATTCTTCCGGGGCGATGGCGGCCGGTTCCGCATCCGTGCGCACGCGGCTCATCTGGCCGGTCGGGTAGCGGATGCCGCTGCCGCGCACGGACAGGCTGTCGCGCACGCTGGCCCAGGCCGCTTCCGACGTGCTGAACACCAGTTCGCCATTCTCGCCCAGCTTGACGCCTATGCCTGACGGCATCAGTGCGCGGTCGAAGCGGGAGACGATTTCGTTCTCGCTCAGGCCAGGTTCGATATTCACCGAACGCAAGGCCTGGCTCGCGCCGCCGACGGAAAAGGCCAGCACTTCCTGCGGGCCTTCCTGCAGGCTGGCCATGGTCAGGCCGCGGATGCTGAAGTTCTGCTGTGCCGCCTGCGGGCTGGTATAGCCGAGCTGTGCATCGAGCGTGCCGCCCGAGGCGCTGGCGCGCTGGCGCCAGGTATTGCTGAACTGGCGTACTCTGGCTTCGACTTGCCCTTCGCGTCCCTGGCGCGCGGCCAGCTTGGCCGCCAGTTCGCTTTTCAGCGCTTGCAACTGGCTGCTGCTGCGTTCCAGGTAGTCGAGGGTTTGTTGTGCGTTAGAAATTTCCCCCTGCAGCTGGTGATCCCAGTTGCTCAGGCCACGCTGCAGGCTCGCCGTCGAACTCCTCGCTGCCGGCGCCTCGCTGCGCGCGCTGGCACTGCTTTTGACTGCGGCGGACGCGTCATCGACGACGCGGGCTGTGCCGGCGCCTTTGGCATTGACGCCGGAAGAGGAGGAAGTCTGAACGATTTGCATGATGGTCAGAGAAGATCAAACAGGGAAATAGTGCCAACCTTGGTGTAGGCTTTATAGGTTGCCTGCAAGGCCGTCTGGTAGCCGGTCAGTTCAATCGCCGCCGCGCCCATGTCGGTCTTTTTCAGGTCCAGCAGGGCCGAATTGTTCGACAGCGACACATTGGCCAGGTTGCCGGACAGCGTGGTGAGGATGTTTTGCGCGCCGCCGAAGATGGCGATCTTGCCAGAAAGCAAATCCATGCCATCATCGGTGCCGCCCAGGCCGTCGTTGACGATAGCGCGCACTGCCGGGTCGTTGGGGTTGACGCCTGGCGTGCCGAGCGTGGTGATGACCTGGTCGATCTTGTTGAGCCACACTTCCAGGTTCTTCACGTCGACGTTGGCCGCCTGCGTCACGCCATTGCCCACTACCACGGTCTGCGTGTCGGTGTTGCCGATGTAGCTGTAGCGCGAGCCGGCGGCTGCCGTCGGGTCGTACTTGATTGCGGGCTGGTCGGTCGCTGTGCCGGAAAACATGTAGCGGCCTTCCTGGTCTTTCAGGTTGGCCGTGTACAGCACGCTGTCGCGCATGGCCGTCAGCGATTGCGTCATCGCATTCAGGTCGCCCGGGGTATTGCTGCCGTCGGCGGCCCATACCAGCAAGTCGCGCGCCTGGCCCATGTCGGTGACCATGCTCGACAGGTAGTTTTCATTCTTCAGCAGGCGCACTTTCACTGTGGCGATATTGTCCTGGTACTGCGTGACCATGGCTTGCTCGCGCGTCAGGCGCGAAATGCGCACGTTGCCGATCGGATCGTCCGATGGCAGCTGGATGCGCAAGCCGGAAGACATTTGCTGCGTCAGGAAGTTGATGCGTTCCTGATTTTGCTGAAGCGAAATATTGATCAGCGATTGGTACTGGCTACTGGCGACACGCATGATCTTCTCCTTAACCCATCATTTGCAAAGTGGCGTCAAACAAGCTATTCGCCACAGAAATGACTTTCATGTTTGCTTGATACATATTCTGGAATTCGACCAGGCTCATCGCTTCTTCATCCTTGTTCACGCCGCTGGTGGACTTCCAGTCGTCGATCGCTTGGGCGCGCACCGTGTTGGCCGTCTTCAGCAAGGCCTGGTTCTGCTGGCTGTAAATGCCCAGCTTGCCGACCAGCTGCGTATCCGCGTCGCTCATGAGGACAGAACCGACCCAGCTGACGGTGATCGGCTGATTCTTGATCTCGATTAATTTCTGCAAGTTGCCGCTGTCGCCGGCCTGGCCCGTCAGCGACAGGGCCAGGTCCTTGGCGTTGAAGCCGGGGGTAATGCTCAGCTTGCCATTTGCGTAGGCAAGCAGGGGACCACCTGGGGTCCCGGCCATGGTCTTGCCCAGTGCCAGCTGTGCGTTGACCTTGTTGGTCAACTGGGTGGCCATGTCTTGCAGCGACTGCTGCAGCGGTTTCAGGGTATTTTGCTCGAACTCGCCCAGGCCGCCCATCTGCCCGCCGATAGCGACCGGGTCGAGCTTGTACGAGGACTTGGCGAAATCAAGGCTCAGCGTCTGTTCGCCGGTGTTCGTCATGTTGCTGCTCATGGTGCCGGCCAGGCTGCCGATCACCAGCGGCTGGCCCGACTTCAGCGCGATATTGCGCGAACCGTCCGGCTGGTCGAGGACCTCGATGCCCATTTGCGAGGCCAGGCCGTCGATCAGCTGGTCGCGCGCATCCATCAGCGACGACACATTCGTGCCGGCGGCGGTGGAGGTGCTGATGCGCTGGTTCAGCGCGGCGATATTGGCCAGGGTGGTATTGACTTGCGGCACGATCGCTGCGCGTTGCTGCTGCACCGACAGCAACTGGTTGCCCATGACGGTGCTGATGCTGTTGAAGCGCTGCGCCATGGCGTCGGCGGAGGTGACGATCTGCTGGCGCAGGGGCGTCGAGGTCGGGTCGACGGCCGAGGCGTTGAGGGCGGCGAAAAAGCCGTCGATGCCGTTGCTGATGCTGGAAGCATCGTCGCCCATCACGCGCTCGAGCTGCGTCAGGTAAGGCTGGGTCTGCGAACGGGCGCCCTGGTCGGACGCTGCGCGCCACATTTGCTGGCTTTTATAAGCATCGGCAAAGCGCAGCAGGGCGGACACTTCCACCCCATTGCCGGCCGAGCGCACGCCCGCGCCGGCACCAAGCGAGGACAACAGCACGCCCTGGCGCGTATAGCCCGCCGTTTGCAGGTTGGCGATGTTCTGGCTGGCCGCATTGAGTGCGGCCTGGGCGGCGATGCTGCCTGACAATGCATTGCTGATGATGCTCATTGGGCAAGTTTCTTTCGTGAAGAGAGTGGCGCGTGCGGGTGGGCAGGCATTGAATCGTTGTTACCTTGTACAGGCGACGCTTCAGACGGATTTATTAAGCGGCGCTGCAATATTGTCGGTCTTGACAGTGCTTTTGGCTGCCACCGGGGTGCTGGCCGCCGGCAGCAGCTGGCGCAGGATGGCGTCGGCGATGCCGAAGGCGCGCTGGCCGGCCATCTTGTCGGCCACCAGGTTGTCGGCCATTTCCAGCATGTCGTTGTTGATGGGATCCTTGAAGACGCTGTCTTCGCCCGCCATCTCGCGCGTGCCCGAACGCATCTGGCGCAGCATGTGCGAGATGAAGAACGCTTCGAACTTGACGGCCGCCTCGGTGGCCTTGGCCGCGTAGCGCGGATCAGCCGGCGTGGCGGCGGCAGGGGAGCGGTCGTCGAGCGCCGAGGGCAGGGCGCTGCTGCTGTCGTTTACATTCATTTCCATTCAGCTTTCAGTGTTCGTCAAAATGTTCAGGGCAAGGCGCATTGCCGAAGGCAGTACGAATGTACGACGAGGCAGTGCAACGCAGTCCTGGGCTTTTTGACGGGCACGTTAGATCACCACCAGTTCGCCTTCGATGGCTCCCGCCTGGTCGAGGGCTTGCAGAATTGCCATGATGTCATCGGGCGAGGCGCCCAGGCTGTTGACCACGTCGATGATCGATTGCAGCTTGGCGCCGGCAGGCCATTTGAACATATTGCCGTTGCCCTGGTCGACGGACACTTTGGATTGCGGCGTGACGGTGGTCTGGCCGCGGCCGAACGGTGCCGGCTGGCTGACGGCCGAGCTTTCGGAAATGACGACCTTGAGCGAGCCATGCGTGACGGCGGCCGCTTTCACGCGCAAGCCTTCCGCGATGACCACGGTGCCCGTGCGCGAATTGAAGACCACCTTCGGCGTATCGACGCCGACATCGACGCTCAAGGCTTCGAGCTTGGCCATGAAGGCCACGCGCTGGGTCGGGTTTTCCGGCGCCAGCACTTCCACGCTGGTGGCGTCGCTGGTGGTGGCGACGGCGCCAAAGCGGCGGTTGACGGCTTCGACGATATTGATGGCCGTCTCGAAATGCGGGTGGCGCAGATTCAGGGTGACGGTCGGCTTGGTCGAGAAATCGCTGAGGATTTCGCGCTCGATGTTGCCGCCGTTGGGAATGCGGCCCGAGGTGGGCGTGTTGACGGTGACGGACGAACCGCTCTTGCCGGTGGCGTTCAAGCCGCCGACGACGACGTTGCCTTGCGCCAGCGCATACGTTTCATTGTCGGCCGCGCGCAATTGCGTCAGCAGCAAGGTGCCGCCGCGCAAGCTTTTCGCATCGCCCAAGGACGATACGGTCACGTCGATGGCCTGGCCACGGCGGTATCCCGGAGGAAACACGGCGCTGACCATGACGGTGGCGACGTTCTTGCTTTTCGATTCGGCGCCGTCCGGCATTTTCACGCCGAACTGCTTGAGCATGTTGACCACGGACTGGCTGGAAAACTTCACCTGCGTGGTGTCGCCGCTGCCGTTCAGGCCCACGACGAGGCCGTAGCCGACCAGCGGGTTGTCGCGCACGCCCTCGATGCTGACCAGGTTGCGCAGCACTTGCGCGGCGCTGGCAGGCAGGGCAAAGCCGGACAGCGCAGCGAGCATGGCTGCCAGGGGCAGGGCGGAACGAAATTTCATGAGGTCACCTTAAAACGGCATCCATGGGCCGACGAAGAAACGCGTCAGCCAGCCTGGTTTGTTGGCTTCGGCCAGGGTGCCCTGGCCGGAATAGGCGATCTGCGCATTGGCGATGCGCAACGATGACACCTGGTTGTTGGAATCGATATCGGCCGCGCGCAGGTAGCCGCGCAGGCGCACGAATTCCTCGCCCTGGTTCAGGGTCAGGGTTTTTTCGCCCTGCACGCGCAGCAAGCCGTTCGGCAGCACTTCCTGCACGATTACCGTGATGGCGCCGGACAGCGCGTTTTGCTGCGTGCTGGTCGAGTCGCCGGCGAAGTTGCGGTCGGCAGACAGGTCGATGCCCGTCTTGGGGAAGGTCTTGCCGAGGATATTGGCCGCCTGCACGCCGACGGACGAACCCTTGTTGAACGAGGTGCCCGCCTTCTTGCTCGCCTGCGTGGTTTCCTGCAGGGCCACCGTGACGACGTCGCCGACGCGGAAAGCGCGGCTGTCGGAAGTCAGGGCCAGGCCCGCATCGGGATTGAAGACGCCGCCGGCCACGCCGCCGCGCGCAGCGCTGCGCGGCGCCACGGGCAGCGGCGTATCGGAAAAGCTGGGCGCCAGAGGGGCCACCGGCTGGCTGGCGCAACCGGCCGCCAGGATCAGCAGCAGGGCCGCTCCGGCTTTCAGTGCGGCCTTCATCAACGTGCCGCTTGCGCCAGGTATTGCAGCATATTGTCGGCGGCCGACAGCACCTTGGTATTCATTTCATAGGTGCGCTGGGCAGCGATCATGTCGACCATCTCTTCGACCACTTGCACGTTCGAGCCTTCCAGCGCGAATTGCTTCAATTTGCCCAGGGCGCCTTCGCCGGGACGGCCTTCCGTCGGCGTGCCGCTCGATGCCGTTTCCTGGAACAGGTTTTCACCGAGTGCCAGCAGGCCGGTCGGGTTGACGAAGCTGGAGAGGTTCAGCTGGCCCAGTTCGGTACCGGCGACATTGCCCGGCACGGTGGCCGTGACCATGCCGTTTTCACCGATGGTGATGGCCGTGGCGTTGTTCGGCACGGTGATCTGCGGCACCAGGGGCAAGCCCTGGGCGTTGACCATCACGCCATTTTCATTGATGCCCAGCTGGCCGGCGCGCGTGTAGGCCGCTTCGCCGTTCGGGCGCAGCACTTGCAGGAAACCGTTGCCGGTGATGGCGACGTCGAATTCGCGGCTGGTCGTTTGCAGGCTGCCGGTGGTAAACACCTTTTGCGTGCCGACCATGTGCGTACCGTTACCCAGCTGTACGCCCGATGGCGAGAGGGTGTTGTCGGCGCGTTGCGTGCCCGGCTGCTGCTCGACCTGGTAAAACAGGTCTTCGAAGACGACGCGGTCGCGCTTGAAGCCGACCGTATTGACGTTGGCCAGGTTATTCGCGATGGCTTGCAGTTTGGCATCTTGTGCCTGCACGCCGGTCTTGCTGATCCACATTGCTGGATTCATGTATTGCTCCTAATAATAGATTGGCGTTGGGCTTAAGCGCCCAGCAGGCGGTTGCCCGATTCCGTCATGGAATCGCTGGCCTTGAAAACTTTCATCTGCATCTCGAAACTGCGGTTCAGGCTCATGGTGGCGACCATTTCCTCGACGGCCGAGACGTTGCTGCCTTCCAGATGGCGGTCGCGGATGCGTACCGTCGGATCAGCTTGCAGGTCTTCGCCGCCGCGCGCCACGATGAGGCCCGCTTCGTTCTTGGTCAGCTCGCCCGCTTCGGCGTTGACCAGCTTGAGCTTGTCGACCGTCTGCATTTGCGCAGTGCCCGGCACCTGGATGGAAATCGTGCCATCGCCGCCGATCGACAGGCTGGTGTGCTCGGGAATCGTGATCGGACCGCCTTCGCCCAGCACCGGCCGGCCGTTGATGGTCAGCGCGCCCGTTTCATCGAGGTCCATGGCGCCGGCGCGCGTGTAGGCTTCGCCGTTTTGCCACTGTACCGCGAGAAAGCCGGGGCCCGTGACTGCCACGTCGAGTTCGCGTCCCGTTTCCTTGATGGCGCCCGTGCGCGTGCCGATGGCGCTCGACTGCGTCTGCGTCATGTGGCGGTCGTCGTAGCCATAGCCGTTTTGCAACGGCTGGGCAGTGGACACTTCCAGGTTGGCGCGGAAGCCGCCCGTTTCGATGTTGGCCAGGTTGTTGGCGTGTACCTGCTGTGCCCGCAGGGCACGGTCGGCCCCGCTCATGGCGGTATAAATCAGCGCATCCATTGCTCTTTACCTTTGCGTATCGTGGATTACAGCGCTTGCATCAGCGATTGCAGCATGGCGTTCTCGGTCGAGATGACCTTCGAGTTGGCCTGGTAGTTACGCTGCGACGTCATCAGCCCCACCAGTTCGGAGGTGATGTCGACGTTCGACTGTTCCAGCGAGCTCGTCACCAGTTTGCCGGCCATGCCGACGCCCGGACGGTCATACATGGCGGTGCCGGAGGTGGTCGAGGCGACCCAGCTGGTATCGTTGACGGCCGTCAATGCGCCTTCATCAGGGAAGGTAGCCAGGGCGATCACGCCGATGCTCTGTTTTTGGCCGTTCGTGTATTTCGCCACGACGGAGCCGTCATCGGCCAGTTCCACGCCCGTGTAGGTGCCCGAGGCATAGCCGTCGGCGCGGTCGGTCGAGGTGGTGGCTTCGCCGGCGAACTGGGTGGTGCCCGTGTAGTCGATGACGACCGACAGCGGCGCCGCGCCAGGCGGCGTCGGCAGCACTGGCGTGGCGCCCGTGCCGGTCACCAGCTTGCCGTTCGTGTCGAAGGTCATGCTCGTCACCGGCGTCACATCGGCGTTGTCGAAGGTGTAGTGCACGTCCACGCCCGTTGCCGTCTTGACGAAATACTGGCCCAGCGAGTGCTTGGCACCCAGCGAATCGTAGACGATCGAGGACTTGGCGCTGTTGTAGCTCAGTTCGTTGGTCTTGTTGAACGGCGGCGTTTTCACGGTCCATTCGGACGACATATTGGCGGCATACGCCAGCTTGGTCGAGGCCACGGCGGGAATCTGGCCCGTTGGAATGAGCATGTCGCCCATGGTGCCCAAGGTGGTGCTGCCCTTGACGGCGGCATAGCCCTGCACCAGGCGGCCATTCGCATCGATCAGCTTGCCTTCATTGCTGGCCGAAAAGATACCGACGCGGCTGTAGGTCATGGTGTTCTGCGCATCGCGCGTGACGAAATAGCCGCGGCCATCGATGGCCGCGTCAAGCGCGCGGCCCGTGTTCAGCACGCCGCCATTGAGCGACATGCTTTGCGTCAGCGAGCCGATTTCCGTGCCCGTGGCGCGCGAACCGGCGTACATGGCCGAAAAGTTGGCGCGGCTGCTCTTGAAGCCGTAGGTGCCGGCGTTGGCGATATTGTTACTGGTGCTGTTCAACTGTTGGTTGATGGACTGGATACCGGACAGGGCGATGTCGAAACTCATGTTGACTTCCTTTAGTGAAGGACGAGATTAGTGTTCAGGAAACGAAGGGAAGGGCGGATCAGGCCGTCTTACCGTTAAAACCGGTGATCGCGCCAGGGTTGACTTCGCCCAGGTTCGACACGCTCAGAATCATGCTGCCGCCGGCCGACAGGCGCACGCTATTGAGCTTGCCTGCGATGTCGACCGTCGGTTTTTCGGTGCCACTGGTCGTCACCGCCATGGTATAGGTGCCAGCAGGCAAGCCCAGGGCCACGGGATCGATGGTAAACGGTACCGTGCCGGCACCTTTGGCGCCCAGTTCGATCTTGTATTCCTTGTCGTCGATGCCTTTCAGGGTCACCGTGGTCTTGGTGGTGCCGGCCGCGAGCGCGATGCTGCCGCTGACCTTGCTCTTGTCGAGCTGGACCGTTTCGCTGTTGACCATCACTTCGGAGCCCACTTGCGCGCCCAGGGCCAGCACTTGCATCGATTGCAGCACGCTGGCATTGGCGCTGGTCAGCGCCGACAGATTTTGCATCGCTTCCGTCTGCGCCTGCTGCGTCAATTGATTGACGAACTGGCTCGGATCGGTCGGTGCGAGGGGATCCTGGTTCTTGATCTGGGCCACCAGCAATTTGGTGAACATATCCTGGGTAGCATTGCTTTGCGACTTGACGGCATTGCTGCCGCTGTTGCTGCCACTGGTGTTGTTTGTAAAGAGATTGGTTTCCATGGATTATGCTTCACCTAATTTGAGGAGCGATTGCTGCATCGACTTGATGCGGCCCAGAACTTCGACATTGGTTTCAAACGCGCGCGACGCCGACATCATGTCGGTCATTTCGGCCACCTGATTGACGTTGGGGTAGAACACCATGCCATCGGCATTGGCCATCGGGTGGCCCGGTTCATACACCTTGCGCAGTGGCTCGTCGCTTTGCACCACGTCGAGCACCTGCACTCTTCCACCGGCGCCGCTGGCACCGGGGCCATCCATCACGGCCGCAAATACGGGCTTGCGCGCGCGGTAGGTTTCGCCTTCGGAACCGGCCACGGAATCGGCATTGGCCAGGTTGCTGGCGATGGTATTGAGGCGCACGGTTTGCGCCGCCATCGCCGAACCGGCGATCTTGGAAATATCCTGGAAGCTCATGCTGATCCTTATTGTCCGGAAATGGCCTTGGACAGACCCTTCAGTTTCATGTTGACGAAAGTCAGGCTGGTCTGGAAGTCGGTGGCATTCTGCGAGAACGCCGCCTGCTCGACGCCGATTTCGACGGTATTGCCGTCGCGGCTGGGGTGATAGGGGACGCGGTACAGGGCGCTGGCATCGTCATCGGTCGACAGCAGGCCGGCTTCGTTGTCCTGCAGCTGCTGCAGGGCGCTGCCGAAATCCATGTCCATGGCCTGGAAGCCGGGCGTGTTTTCATTGGCGATGTTGGCGGCCAGTACGCGTGTGCGGTCGGCACGCAGCGCGAGCGCATCGGCGTGCACGCCCAGCGCATCCTTGAAATTAATCCCCATGGTCATCCTTTGTGTTGAATTCGTTCGTGCTTTTTGCGGTTCGGGCTAGAAAATAGGTGGTGCAGAGGTAAAATCCCAGCCTGGTCATGTTGACGCATGGTAAGGTCATGCCGCTTCAGTATCTTTGATTAAGGTTAGCAATGATTTACTTTGAGAACTATTCCGTGATGTGGAACAAGGCGCAATGTCGTCACATACTGCTTCCGGGCCTCTTTTTACTGACCAGCCTATATAGTAGTGCAGGACGCGCAGAATTGCCAGCCGACAATATATTTTCGCGTGTGGAACAATTGGCGCGCGAGCAATTGGCGCAGCAGGCAGCCTCGGCCGGATTGCTGGAACCGCAGTTTCAAGTCACCGTGGTAAAAAGCACGCGCCCCGTGCCGGCGTGCGCGGCGCCCGTTGCGCTGGAAACGGCGGACAGCCGCTCGGCGCAGCGCATGCGCTTTGTCGCAGTGTGTCCTGGGAGCAACGGTTGGCGTTATGAAATGCTGGCGCGCGGCAGCATCACGGCCCAGGTGGCCGTCACCAGCGTCCCCGTCACGGCCAATACGCCGTTGCAGGCGGGCGACGTGACCCTGGCGCGGCGCGACGTGACGATGGTGCCCGACAGTATTGCCTCCTTGCCCGGCGCCGTTGGCCTGTCGAGCCGGCGCAGTTTGCGTGCCGGCGAAGTGTTGCGTCAGGGACAACTGGCATCGCCCGTGCTGATCAAGCGGGGCAGTGCGGTGAATATCGTGGCGCGCAAGGAGCAGGTGGAAGTGAGCATGGCCGGCGAAGCGATGGACCCGGGCGCGCTGGGCGAGGTGATTCGCGTGCGCAACGCCACCAGCGGCACGGTGATACGTGCCAGGGTGGTCGATGCGGGCGTGGTGGAACCGGCCGAACTTCCCGGCCGTTAAGGAAAATCAGTCTGCGGCGGCCGTGCGCTGCAGACGCGTCGCCAGCTGCGTCAGCTTGGCGGCGTAATTCGGATCGGTGGCATAGCCGCCGCGCGCCAGGCCCTGCGCGAAGGCGCCCGCGTCGGCACCCGTGTTCAGGGCGGCGCGGTAGCGCGGATTGTCGAGCAAGACCTGCGCATAGTCGCGGAAAGCGCTGGCCTGGTCCGGGTAGCTGCGGAAACGTTCCGTTTTCTTCAGGGCCGTGCCGCTGCCCGCCTCGTATTCGGTGGTGACATTGCTGGCCACGTCGCCCTGCCATTTGCCGCCGGCCTTGATGCCGAACAGATTATTCGTGTCCGCCCCCGTGCCCTGGCGCAGCGGACGCTGGCCCCAGCCCGATTCCAGTGCCGCGTGGGCGGCGACGATTTCCGGCGCCACGCCCAGGCGCGCGCCCGTTTCTTGCGTCCACGGCTTGATCGAGGCGAGAAATTGCTGCTGTACTTCGCCGATTTCTCCGCCCTGGTTGATGCTGCCCAGCACATTGACGGGCTGGCTCTGTTCCAGGTAGGCGCGGCCTTGCGGGTTCAGGCTGGTGGCATTGCCGCCGCCCTGTTCGATGAAGCGGGCCACTTCGCCCTGTACTTGCCGGAACACGCTGCTGAAGTTGCCGCTGGAACTGGTGGCGTCGGTGGCGCGCATATTGCTCTGCACGGCGGACGTGGCTGCCGTCGACGGCGTTGCCGCCGTGGCGCGGGTTGTCAGGAAATCAGCCTGGCGCATACGTATCTTCCTCGCCATGCAGCACGCGCTGCATGATGCTGTACTGCTCTGTTAATAAATCACTGTTGCGGGCGTTCAGGCGTTTGCATTCAAGCACCATCTGCTCGAGCGCGGCCCAGTCGCGTTCGGCGCTCGTACGCGCGTCTTCTTGCAACAGCGCAAACAATTGGGCCATGTCGCCTTGCGGGCCCAGCAGGGCCGTGACGAGGCTGACCCGCTGGCGGCGGCGCGCATCGAGCGGTTCGACGGCGGCGATGACCTGGTCGGCCAGCGCCGTCAGCTGCGCGCTGCGGTGGTGCAGGGTGGCCTGGAATTGCTCTTCCAATAAGGTTTGCAGGGCGGCATAGCCGATACTGTCGTCTTTCATGCCTTGCAGCACGCGGCGCACGGCTTCCTGGCGCGTGATGCCCTTGCGCGCTGCGGTCACGATTCACCGCCGTGGAAACGCTGGATCAAGCCTGCCAGTTTTGACGGATCGAACGGCAATTCGCCCTTGGCCAGCGCATCGCGCAGCATGGCCACGCGCTCGTGGTCGATCTCGGGCATGGCGCGCAGGGCGGCCATGGCCGGTTGCAGCACGGCCGATTGCAATTCCGTCCCGGCCGACGAGCCGCCCATGGCGCCGGCGGCGCCCGCGTTCTCGGCGATCGCCTCGGCCGGCGCGACGGCGCTGCTGCGCACGGCAGCACCGGTATTGCCGGAGGAGATTTTCATACGTTGTCCCTTGCCCTTAATTTGCATGCTCATCCCGCTCCTTCTTTGCGGGCAGGCCCAGTTTTTCGCGCAGGCGCTGCAAGGTGCCCGCATCCGGTTCACCCACTTGCAGTTCGTCGCCTTGCGGCTTTTGCCCGGCCATGCCGAACATGGCGGCGATGCTGTCTGCCTGGCCACGCGTCAATATTAACAGTTCGATGCGGCGGTTGATGCCGGCGCTGGCGTTTTTCACGTCCAGCGGCGCGCGGTCGGCCATGCCCACCACTTGCAGCACGCTGTCCGGACTCATGCTGCCGATCAGCAATTGCGCTCGCGCCGACATGGCGCGGTTGGCCGACAGGGTCCAGTTCGAATAGCCTTCATAGCCGTTATTGGCGTATTGCAAGGAATCCGTGTGGCCGACGATCAGCATCTGGTTTTCCATTTGCGCAAACACGGGACCCATCTGGCGCAGCAGCTTGCGGAAGCGGTCGGTCGGCACGGCGCTGCCGCGCACGAACATGCCTTGCTTGTCCGTATCGTGCAGCATGACGCGCAAGCCGTATGGCGTGATCACGGATTGCAGGTTGCTCTTGAGTCCCGCTTCGTCGCTGAGCTTGTCGAGCGCGCGCGACAATGCCATCAAGTCTTCCGGCGACTGGTAGCTGACCTTGGTCTGGTTTTGCGGCGCGGAGCCGGCTTTGCCGTCCTGCATCTGCTTGCCTTCCGTGCGCGTGTCGCCCGAGCCCTTGCGGGGCATGGGGAAGCGCTCGATCAGGCTGCCGCGCGGACCGCCACTCTGTTCCGGCATGACGCCCTGGCCTTCGCCCTGGCGGCTGCTGGCCGACGCATCCATCATGATTTCCTTCATTGCCTGCTGCTCGCGCGCGGCCATCAGCCACAGCACGAGGAACAGCGACAGCAGGGCCAGGCAAAAGTCGGCGAATGCTACTTTCCAGGCGCCGCCATGGCCATCGTCGTCATGCTTGCGGCCAGCACGCTTGATGATGGCCTGTTCATGTTTCTCATGCGGCTTTAGCACGGCGGCCTCCCCGGCCTTGGCCCTGCTCTTGTTCTGCGCCGCCATCTTCCAGCGCATTGATCCAGCTTTCCAGCTGGGCGAAGCTCGGCTTGATGTTCAGCTGCACCAGGCGGCGGCCCGCATCGATCGCCAGCAGGGGCGGCTTGCCCGCCACGTGCGTGACCAGCACGACCTTCACGCACTCCATGGTCGAGCCTTCCTCGCCCACCAATTGCTTCATCATGTTGCACATCGGATCGAGCACGCCGTAGCAAAAGAAGATGCCGATGAAGGTACCGACCATGGCGGCACCCACTTTTTCCGAAATTTCCGCCGCATCGGCGCCGTCGGCCACGGAATTCATGGCCATCACGATGCCCAGAACGGCAGCCAGGATACCGAAACCTGGCATGGCTTCGGCGATCTTGTGCAGGGACTTCGACGGTTGCAGCAACTCGTCGTGGATGGCTTCCAGTTCCTGCTCCAGCACGCCTTCGAGCTCATGCGCGTTGATCTTGCCCATCGCCATCAAACGGAAGTTGTCGACGATGAAGGCCAGCAGCTTCGGCTCTTCCAGCACCAGCGGATAGCGCTGGAACAGGGCGCTTTCGCGCGGTGCCTCGACGTGGGCATCGAGCGCCTTAAGGCCGCCGGCGGCCGTTTGCAGCAGTTCATACATCAGCAGCAGCAACTGGCGCTGGAATTCCGAGCCTTGCTTCTTGTGCGTGACGATCTTGCGCATCTGGTGCAG
Organism: Janthinobacterium lividum; assembly: GCF_034424625.1. Taxonomy (NCBI): domain Bacteria; kingdom Pseudomonadati; phylum Pseudomonadota; class Betaproteobacteria; order Burkholderiales; family Oxalobacteraceae; genus Janthinobacterium; species Janthinobacterium lividum. Next base: position 2,815,322 of record NZ_CP139976.1, read on the forward strand.
CATTTCACCGAGTACATGCTTGGGATTGCCCAGCACCAGGGCGCCAACGGCGGCGCCGATGATGATGATCAACTCGACCGGTTGCCAGATCGCGTGGACGGTGCCGCCCATCAGGGCGAAGCCTCCGAATACACACCCCATCACGATTAAGATACCGATAATTACCATGTCAACTGCCTTTCTGCGTCATTGTGCTGCGTCAATTTGATGGATCTTGCTTACTCTTATGCGTCTTGCAGCATGGCTTTCATCTTGCCCAGCGCCGTTTTGTTGAGCTGGCAGACACGGGCGTCGCTCAGGTCCAGCACGGCGGCAATTTCTTTATAGCTCAGTTCGAATTCGTAATACATCTGCACCACGCGCTGTTCCCGTTCGTCCAGCGTGCGCAGCGCCTGTTCCAGGCTGCGCCGCACCATCAATTGCTCTTCCGGGCTCGGTGCGCTGTCGGCTTGCCCCAGGCTTTCCTGCAGCACTTCGTCGAAACTGGCGATCAGCTCGGCGTTTTCCGCCAATTGATATTCCTGGAAGGCTTCCGGCGTCAGTTTCAGGGCCGCCATGATTTCCGCTTCCAGCGGCTCGCGCCCCAGGCGCCGGGTCAGGGCGCGCACGCTGTCGCGCAGGCGGTGGCTTTCCTGGCGCACGGCGCGCGGGCGCCAGTCCTGGCGCCGCAGTTCATCGAGGATGGCACCACGGATGCGCAGGCTGGCATAGCTGCCGAAAGACTGGTCCGGCACGCCGTAGCGGCGCAGGGCTTCCAGCAGGCCCATCAGGCCAATCTGTTCCATGTCGTCGCGGTCGATGGCGCCCGACACCTGCGAATTGAGCTGGCGCACGATGCGTTTCACCAAAGGGGAGTACGCTACCAGATGTTGTTGCTCTTCAGCAACGCTGAGCACGGCCGCGCAAGCGCTGGCGGCCGCATATTCGCCGGCGCCATACGCTTCCTGGTATTGCTCTACATAGGCCAAGGGATCTCCCACTAGGTCGGCTGGCGTGTTGGCTTATTCAATGATCAGCTTGCCGACCATGACTTCGGTGAAGGGTTTTTCCATCTGCTCGCGTTCATAGCTGACATTGAAGGCCTTGTTGATCTGTTCGGCATACTGCTCCACCGTCATGGTCTGTGCCTTTTCCATCGGAAAGCTCGACAGGGTGCTGACGGCGATCGAGCGCATCAACGGCAAGTGGTCCTTGGTCAGCTTTTCCTTTTCCTCGGTGGTGGCGATCACCAGGTCGGCCGACAGGTAATGCGTTTCACCGTCGCCGGGGCCGCGGCGCAGCATCACGATGACCTTGTCCAGGGTAATGAACTTGCGTGCCTTCTTGCCCGTGGCGGGCGGTGGCGGGGCTTTCGCTTCGGTGGCATCGGCATGGCCGGCAACCGGCTTGGCCAGGTACCACATGGCGCCGCCAGCCGCGCCGGCGGCCAGCACTGCCACGGCGACAAAGCCGCCGATCAGTTTCATTTTCATATTCATCAGGCGCTCTCTCGCTCGTGCATGGCGTAAGTGGTACTGGCAGTGCTGCCGTCGGACAGGGCGCGGCCCGGTTCGGCATCATCCTGCTGGCGGCCCGGTTGACGCTGGCCACGCGCATCGCCTTCGGCAAACGCCTGGGCGGCCGGGCTGCGCGGGGTGGCGCTGATATTCACGGCCACCTCGGTGTACTGGCGCTGTGCCAGGTCGCTGCGCATGTTTTCGCCGATGCCTTGCAGCTGGCGTAACACTTCCGAGTTCGACGCCGTGACGTTTACCTGCAGCGCGCCGGCCGTGTGGCGGATGGAAATTTCAATGCGGCCCAGCATGGGGGGATCGAGGCGGATCGTCGCGTGTTCGCTGTTGCGGCCGATCTGCGTCTGCAGGCGTTCGCCCAGCGCTTCGCGCAGCGGTTCCTGCCATTGCTGGGCAGGGCCATTGAGCTTGATGGTATCGCCGGCCGGGGCCGCCGTAGCCGTATTGCCGATGGCGCCCGTCAAGCCCAGGTTGGGCGCGGCTGGCGCGGGCGTTGCGGCGCTGCGTTCGCCATCGCGCGCGGCAGGGGCGACGACGGCGCTTGCCGGAGCGGTTTGCTGCAGCAGCGATTCGAACGGCTGTGCGGGCGCGCTGCCCTTGGCGGCGCTCGCCGGGATGGCTGCTGCCAGCGGTTCGCGCGTATCGCGGCCTGCCGGCTGTGCCGTTCCCTGTGCGGTGAGGGTGATTGCCGCCGGATGCAGGCTGATGTTGAGTGCCGGGTTGGCTTGTGCCACATTCGCCTGCGCTGGTGTCTGTGCCTGCGCGGCGGCGCGCGCCTCGGCTGTGGCCGGGTCCGTTGGCGGCAGCATCGTCACCGGCAGGCCGATGACGGGCGCTGCCATGGCAGGCAAGCCGCTGTCGGCCTGGCTGTCGCTGTCGCCATCCTTGACGGGGGTGGGCGCGGGCGTGCCGGCATCGGCCGACTCCCCGCCTGTCACATCGAGCACCTGCGCAAACAGGGGCAGGGCGGAGGGCGCGGCGCCGTTGCTGCCATAGCCTGGCGTGCCAGGCAAGGTGGCCGTCTGTGCCGGCGCTGGCGCCGAGGCTGGTGTCGGTGCCGCATTGGCCGCCGCTGCCGGAGCGGCCGGCGCCTTGTTGAAGTTCATGATCATGCTTGATACCCTTCAGAGTCGTATTCGCCGAGCGCGGCGTAGGCGACCCAACCTTCCTTATTTGCCTGTAATGCACCCAGGTGTTGACCCAGGCGTTCTTTTTCCGCAGAGCAAATTTTAACCGCTTGCGCGTGAATTTTGCGCAATTGCAACAATTCTGTTTGTTCCAGCGCATTCCATGCGCCACGTTCGGCCAGCAGCGGAATGTTTTTCGCCAGGCTGGCCGAGAGTTTTTCCATCGCCTCCCAGTCCGCCTGGGCGACAGCCGCGCTCAAATGCCGGCTCAGCTGCTGCAGCGCAGCGCGCCTAGGCATTATTGGCCTGGACGCCCACCCAGCCACGCTTGATGGTGGTCATCAAGGTAGTCACTTCATCGATCAGCGTCGGGTCGAGCTTGATGCCGGCCGTGTACAGGCGCGCCACGCAATAGTCGTACAGGCGCGCCAGGTTGACCACCACTTCGCCGCCATTGTCGAAATCGAGCGAGCTCGACAGACCGTTGATGATCTGCGTGCATTTATCCAGGCTGATGGCCTTTTGCTCGTAGCGCTTGCCCACGATGTGCCCGCGCGCGCGCGCCAGTTCTTCCAGCAGGCCGTCCGTCAGCACCAGTACCAGTTCGACCGGTGTGGCGCGGGCGGTCTGGGAATCCAGGTTGACGGCATGGTAGCTGCCGTAAGCTTCATTGTTCAACATTATTCTCTTCTCGCTATGTTAACTGTGGCGGCGCGGCAGGCACGTCCGCCTTAGGATTTATCGTTACTAAACATGGCATCGAACATGTCCGAATTCCGGGTCATTTGCTCCTGCAATACTTGCAGGCGGGAATATTGGTCCAGGAAACGGGTGTAAGCAGTGTTGTACTGGTTGGTCAGGCGCTCGGCGCTCTTGGCCAGGCTTTTCTGCAACTTGTCCGTCGCTGCCATGCGCTGGGTGATCTGGCCTTTGGTGACATTGCTCCACTGTCCCAGCACCTTGTCCAGGCCGCCGAGCACGCCGGCTGGGGCCGACAGGCTGTTATTGCCGAACAGTTTGTCCAGGCCGCCAGGATTGTCCGCCAGTTTGGCCGTCAGCTTGGCCGTATTCAGGCTGATCGTGCCGTCGCGCTGGGCCGTAATGCCATACGCTACCAGCGATACGCCATCGACGTTCAGGCGCAGGGCATCGCCCATGCTGGTGCGCAGGGCGTTCAGGCCGGAGTCGTGGGCAAAGATGCCGGCAGCGATATTTTTTTCCGGATTGCCGGGGCTGGCCAGGCCATCCATTACGCTTTTCAGCTTGTTGTAGGCATCGACGAAGGCTTGCACATTGGCAATGGTGCCGGCGCTGTCGGTGCCGACGGTCACGGTAACCGGGCTCTCGCCTGCCGTCATGGCCTTGGTGAACGTCATTTTCACGTCAGGCACGTTGGTGAAGGTATTCGATGCCTGGGTGATCTTGGTGCCGGAACCCTGCGCGCCCAGCCAGACGATGGCGTCCTTGGGCGCCGCGATGGCTTTTATGTCGCTCTGCAGCGCTGACTTCAGGCCCGCATCCGTCACGCTGTTGGTATCGATCGAGACGGCATTGGCCACGCCGGTGAGATTCGACGTCAGCACCAGTTGCGCCTGGTTGCCGATATTGATGACGGAAGCGGTGACACGCGCATTATTCTTGCTGTTGCCATTGATGGCGGCGGCGATTTCCTGCGGCGTCAGGTAGGCGTCGCCATCCTTGTTGGCGGCGGCCAGGTCGATGTCGAAGGCGTTGTCGGCGGTGACGGCAGCCAGCGGATCGCCGAGGCGGATGGTCATGTTGCCGCCGTTGGCAGGCGTGGTGCTGCTCAAGCCGCCATACGAGGTCTGGCTGGCCGTGGCCAGTTGTTCGACAAAGAACGCGTAGCTGCCAGGCGCCGCCTTGATGCCGGCCGTGCCCGTGCCATACGCGGTATTGCTGAAGGTGGCGGACTGGCTCAGCACCGATTTGCTGGACGTCATGGTCGTCATCGCCAGCTGGAATGCCGAGATGGCCGATTTCAGGTTGCCCAGCGCGCTGCTGGTGTTGTTGGCCAGCGTGGTCTGATTCGCCAGGGCTGCCTTTTGCGCCGCCACCGATTTGGTAGCCAATTGTTCTGCTGTGACGATCGGATCGTATCGTGGTGCGGTAATTACGTTTGCCATGCCAGACTCCTGAATAAAGGGATATACCGGTACAAGGCGACCCCCATTCCCGTTTCGTGAAGTTTTCCTGAAAGAAACTTACACAAACCTCATTTTACCTGCCCGCGGAACCAGAATTGCGTCGCCAGCTCGTCTTGCCGCTTGGCATCAACTCGGTGTTGCTCATTTGCAACATGCTTTTGCTTTTGCGTCAGCACCTGGTCCAGCACTTCGCGCTTGGCCCAGGCCGTATTCAGCGCGCGTTGCGAGACGGCCATGTTGGCTTCGTGCAGGTGCAGGTCGGTACGGTGCTGGTCGGCCATCTGCATCACGGCTTGCTTGAAGTTGCCGCAGTTGACGGACAGGGCCAGGGGCAGGGCGCCGCTGGGGCCGCTATCCGTGTACAGGCCCGTCAGGCGCTCCAGGTTTTTCTGGTAGCGCTCGCGCACGGCCGTCTGCGCCGCCATTTCGCCTTGCAGGCGTTCCACTTCGGTGCTGCGCAGGCCGACCAGGGTGGTCAGGTTGCGGATGGTATGCGCGTCGCTCACGTATGCTCCTAGGCCATGATCTGTTCAAGTTGTTCGATGCACGGTCCCATCGGCGCCTCTTCCTTGGTGCCCTGGCACAGGAAGGCTTCGATGGGCGCGTGCAGCTGGACGGCGCGGTCGGTGATCGGGTCGGCGCCGGGCACGTAGGCGCCCAGCGGGATCAGGTCGCGCACGCGCGCATGGCGCGCCATCGACGCTTTCAGCGCGCGCGACGCCTGCATGTGGCTGGGCGTGATCACCTGCGCCATGCAGCGGCTGATCGAGGCGGCGATGTCGATGGCGGGGTAGTGGCCCCGCTCGGCCAGTTCGCGCGTGAGCACGATGTGGCCGTCGAGAATCGCGCGCGCCGTGTCGACCACGGGGTCCTGCTGGTCGTCGCCTTCGGCCAGCACCGTGTAGATGGCGCTCATGCTGCCTTCCGGGTGGGCGCCATTGCCGGCGCTTTCCACCAGTTGCGGCAAGTTCGAGAAGACGGACGGCGGGTAGCCGCGCGTGGCCGGCGGCTCGCCCAGGGCCAGCGCCACTTCGCGCAAGGCCATGGCATAGCGCGTCAGCGAATCGACCAGCAGCAGCACGTGCTTGCCCTGGTCGCGGTAATGGGCGGCGATCGAATGGCACAGCTCTGTGGCCATGATGCGCATCAGGGGCGACTCATCGGCCGGTGCGATCACCAGCACGGCCTTTTTCAAGCCTTCGGCGCCGAGCGACTTTTCCACGAATTCGCGCACTTCGCGGCCCCGCTCGCCGATCAGGCCGACGACGACGACATCGGCCACCGTCTGGCGCGTGATCAGGCCCAGCAGCACGCTCTTGCCCACGCCGGAACCGGCCATCAGGCCCACGCGCTGCCCCTTGCCCAGGGTCAGCATGCTGTTGATCGCCCGCACGCCCACGTCCAGCGGTTCGACCACCGGTTGTTTCTTCAGGGGATTGATCTTCGGTGGCGTGACTTCCAGGATGTGTTCGCCACCGAGGCGGCCCAGGTCATCGATCGGCTCGCCGAGGCCATTTACCATGCGGCCCAGCCACGAGGGGCCGATCTGCAGGCTGGCCTTGTCGGGCAACGGGAGAACTCTGGCGCCGGTGGTCAGTCCTGTCGCCTTCTTGAACGGCATCAGGTAAGACAGTTTTTCGCGAAAACCGACGACTTGCGCATCGAGCCACTCGCCGCTCACAGTTTCAATTTGACAACGCTGGCCCGTGTGCAGGCGGCAGCCGGCGCTTTCCAGCAGCAGGCCGGACGCGCCGACCAGGCGGCCGGTCGGTGTCGCGACCGGGATATCGCCGATCTCGAAACTGCGCAGCGTGTCGGCGATCATGCAGGCGCGCCCTGGTCCGCGTGTTCGGCGGCCAGCGCCAGGTGGCTGCTGACCTGTTCCATGCAGGCCGACAGGCGCTGATGGCAGCCCGCGTCGACTTCATTGTCGCCCGCCTTGATGCGGCATTCGCCCGCGTCGAGGCGCGCGTCGGCGATCAGGTTCCAGCGCTTGGCGCGCTTCGGATCGAGTTCGCTGATGCGTTTCAATTCTTCCGGATTGAGGAAGACGTCGATTTCCTCGCGCGTGGGCGGCATCGAGGCCAGGGTCTCGTCGACCAGGGCCAGCAATTGCACCGGCTGCAGCGCCAGTTCCGCGCGGATCACCTGGCGCGCCACCTTGGCTACCAGGTCGACCACTTCCTTGCGCTGCGCTTCGCGGTAATCGGCGCGCACTTTCTTCAGGTCGCGCAGGATGGCGTCGACGGGGCGGGCCAGACGGTCCAGCGCCACCAGGGTTTCATTGCGGCCTTCTTCGCGGCCCTGCGCCATGCCATCGTTGCGTCCGGTGTCGTAGCCGTCCTGCTGGCCTTGCACCAGGCCCACTTCGTAGCCGTCGCGCTGGCCCTGCTCGAAGCCTTCCGAGACGGACGCCTGCCACTGGCCATCCGTGTCCTCGTTGGAGGCGCGCTGGCCGGCGGCGATGAATTGCGACAGGGGCGGGAAACGATACGAGCGGAAGTGTTTCATTCGATCACCGCTTCGGCAAACAGTTGCACTTCGATCTCGCCCGCATCGGCGAGGCCCTTGACGGTGGCCATGATTTCCTGGCGCGTCTGTTCGATGCGCGACAGCGGCACGGGGCCGGAACGGCGCATCATGTCTTCGAAGCTCTGCGCCTGGCGGCGCGGCATGGTTTTCAGCACGGCGTCGCGGATCGACGGTTCCGCGCCCTTGAGGGCGATGGCCCACTGTTCCATCGGCACGTCTTCCAGGATGCGCGTGAGCGTGACATCGCTCTGCGTGGCCAGGATCAGGAAGTCGTACATGCTCAGCTCGATTTCCGACACCACTTCCGGGTCGTGCGCGCGCAGCAGTTCGACCAGCGCGGCGCGGTTGCCCGGCATGCGGTTGAGAATCTCGGCCGCCTGGCGGATGCCTTCCACGCTGGTGCTTTGCGTGTCGAGCGTGCCCAGGCAGCGGCCCACCAGTTCGTCGAGCTCGACCAGCAGGTCGCGGTCGATCTCGTCCAGGCGTGCCAGGTTCAGCAAGACCAGGTCGCGGCCTTCGACGGGCAGGGCGTCGAGGATCTGGCCGGCCAGCGCGGGCGGCAGGAAGGCCAGGAACACGGCTTGCATCTGCACGTGCTCGTTGACGATGTATTCGGCCAGCCATTTCGGCGAAGCCCACTGCAGGCGCGCCATCTTGGGGCGGATCGCGTCGCCGTAAATATTGTTCAGCACGCTATTTGCGATATCGCTGCCCAGCGCCATGTCCAGCGAGCGCTTCAGGTAGCTGCGCGAGGCGCCGTGCACGCCGCTTTGCTGGCGGTAGTCGTCGAAGAAGGTCTGCATGGCCGTTTTCACGGATTCGACCTTGATGCCGCTCATGCGCGACATCACTTGCGTGACTTCCAGCAATTCTTCACGCGACAGGCAGCGCAGCACATTGGCGGCCTGTTCTTCGCCGATGCTCAGCAGCACGATGGCCGCCTGTTCCACGGGGTTCAGGCTGACGCTTTCGTATTCTGCGCCGTCGGAGGGATTATTGTTGTTGAGTTCGGCCATTTTTCTGCATCCATTGTTTGACGACTTCGGCGACACGCTCGGGTTCTTTTTCAGCCAGCACTTTCAAGTGGTCGACCATCACGTCGACCGCCGAGCCAGGTGGCGGCAAGTCATAGTTTTCCAGCAGCGGCACGACCGGCATGTTGCCGGCGGCGGCCTCGCCTTCGAGCGCCAGCGGGCTGCCATTCACGCCCAGGGCTGGCGCGCCGGCGGCGGCCACGCCATTCGCGCCGGCGGCGCTGGCGCCGCCCAGTGCCAGGGCGGGATCGAGCTGTTTCAGTGGCGGCGGCGCCAGGCGCGTGGTCAGCAGGCGCAGCAGCGGACGCAGGATCAGGAAGTAGCCGAGGATGGCGCCCAGGGCGTACAGCAGCCAGCTGCTGAAATCGACGACGGTATCGCGCTCTTCCCACCACTGCGCCACGGGCGGCTTGGCCGGGAAGGCCAGCGCCGTCAGGCTCAGGCTGTCGCCGCGCTGGGCGTTGATGCCCAGGCCGCTGCTCAGCATTTTTTCAATATTGCCCAGTTCGGCAGGGGTCCAGCCGGTTTTCGGATTCGGTGCGGCGGCGCTGTTGAGGACGACGGCGACGCTGAGTTTTTCCAGGCGGCCACGGCTGCGCTTGATCTGCGTGATGCTGCGGTCGTAGGCGTACTGGCGCGTGGTGGCGTTCTTGCGGGCCGTGCCATCGTCGGATGGCTTCGGCGCACCATCGGCGGGGGCGGCGCCGGCGGCGTCGGCCGGTGCCGGCACGGCGGCCGCTGGCGGACGGTTCGACAGGCTGCCGGGAATGCCGGCCACGGTGCGGTTGCGTTCCTGCTCTTCGCGCATCGCTTCGCTCGTCACTTTCGGGGCTTCGCCGTATTTTTCCAGCGTTTCGTCCACGCGGTCGTTGTTCACGGCGGCCGTTACGCTGAGCTTGAAGTTGTCTTCGCCGATGACCGGGCCCAGCAAGCCCGTGACGTTGCGGCGGATTTCATCCTGGAAGCGTTTCGCGCCTTCGTTGCCGGCGGCCGAGGCATCGAAGCCGTCCGTCAGGTCGATGTGCGAGGACAGCAGGTTGCCGCTCTGGTCGACCAGGCTCACGCGCGTGGGCGCCAGGCTGGCAACACTGCCGGCCACCATGTTGATGACGGCGGCGATCTGTTCCTGCGCCAGGGTGCGGCCCGGTTTCAGCGCCACCACGACGGAAGCGGACGATTTGTCGCCGTCGCTGGCGACAAACGAAGTCGATTTGGCAATCGACAGATGGACGCGCGCCGAAGCGATCGCGTCCATCGTCATGATGCTTTGCGCCAGTTCGCCTTCCAGGCCGCGGCGGAAGCGCACGTCCTGCACGAATTGGGAGACGCCCAGCGGGTCGTTCTTGTCCATCAGCTCCAGGCCGGCCGGCAGCTGCGCCGTCACGCCTTTCGAGGCGAGCAGCATGCGCACCTTGCCCAGCATGGCGTCGGGCACCAGCACCTGGCCGCTGTCCGGATGCAGGCGGTAAGGGATGTGTTCCGCGTCCAGGGTGGCCATCATGTCCGTCACGGCCACTTTTTCGCGTGCGCCAAACACCGGCTTGTAGTTGGCCTGGTCGCGCCAGGCATACATGGTCACCATGGCGGTGATGCCGATGGCCAGCACGACGATGGGAACCAGGTTTTTCAGCAGGGCTGGCGGAATGGCGGGCTGGGCGCCAAGGCGCCAGCGCGCAAATGCGGACTTCATGGGGGTAATCACTTGGGGTAACTTTCGCTGGGAGGCTGGGCGTGGATCAGGACGTGAAGATTACAGAGGCAGTTTGATGAGTTCGTCGACGGCGCCCATGACCTTGTTGCGCACTTGCATCAACATGGAGAAGGACAGGCTCGCTTCCTGGCTGGCCAGCATGGCGCCGACCATGTCGTCGCTCTTGCCGCTGTCGACGTCGCTCATTTTTTGCGCGGCCATGCGGTCATCGCCGTTGACCTTGCCGATGGCGTCTTTCATGCTTTGCGCAAAGGAGAAACCGGATTGTTCCGGCGCGCCGAACTGGGCGGCAGGCGCGATGCTGGCGCCCAGGGCGCGCGCGTCATTGCTCAGTGCTGCCAGATCGGCCTTGATCAGACCTGCGAGTTCGTTGCTCATCTTGCCCTCTACTTTCAATATGCGGTGACGTATCAATCAGAAATTACTGGTGTTGCCATTCCGGCAGGCATTACATCCAATGCCATCTTGCCCGGCCCGATTTCAGGACCCATCAGTTTTATCAGTTGCCACACCATCCGCTCAAGCAGACTCAAACAAACCCAGCAAACCCACGCCAACATGATTTACATGGCCATGACAACTAATATTTATCTGATAAAAGTTTCTGCTGGTGGCAATAAGAAGGACTGGAAACTGCCATAAAAACCGGAATCAGGTAAGCGGAATGGCGCACTGCAAATCACTATTTTGTCGCTATAAGCTTACCTCGGGGCAACTATAAAGTAAAGAGAGGATTGCCTCAAGGAATATTGATACATGGCAATATTTAGCATTTTCATGTATTGTTCAGCACCGTAGTCATCTAGCATGCGATACGATGCGCAATCGTTTGCTTGCGGATCGGTTTGCAAGGTCAAGATGATGCTGTATTTAATTTCGGGTGATCCGTATAATTTGTTCTGCCACCGCAATACGACATGACCCTCATGATAACCACTAAGACAGATCAAACTGTGCGCCATCAAGTCCTCGATTCTTGTCTGCTTGGACGTCCTGTCCATTTGCTGCATGTATTCGGCGCCCAGCTGCGCGACGACCTGGCCGTGGCCCTGCGCCAGCCGATGAGCCGTCGCTACTGGGGCAACTTCCAGATCGATGGCGTGAGCTTGTCGCGCGTGGAAAACGAGGACAGCGTGAACCGCTGGCTGAGTTTTTCCACGGCGGCCAGCCAGACGGGCTTTGCCCTTGAACGGCAGATACTCTTGAGCGTGCTGAACTATCGCTATGGTAGTGCCGGCGCCAAGGGCGCGCTGCCCGATCCGGCGCAGGTGCGCGTGACGGCCACGGAGGAGCGCCTCGCTGTGGTGCTGGGACAACAGTTGGTGAACAGCTTGTTTTCCCGCGTCCACAAGAACCTGCAAACCCTGGGCAAGAGCAGCGACATCGACACCAGTGCCGAGGTCGCCGTACAGTCTGGCGTGCATCCGGCGCGCGGCAGCTGGATCGTCACCGTGGCGCTCAGCGACGTCGAGGCGGGGCAGAGCGGCCAGTTCTGGTTCTCGCTGGACAAGCGCCTGATGGCCGACGTGCTGCGCGGCCTGCTGCCCGAGCGCGCGCAAGCGAAGAAAGCCTTGCGTGGCAGCGTGCGCCCGCTCGCTTCGCGCCTGCAAGTGACCCTGGAAGGCCGGCTCGTCAGCAAACAGGTGCAACTGGGCGCCTTGTTCGACCTGCGCGTGGGCGACGTGATTCCCGTCAGCCTGAGCCGTACCGACGTCATGCTCGACGACTCCCGTTTATTTACAGCTGCTGTCTCCGAACACAAGGGCAAGCTCTGTTTAACCTCATTTGAAGATGTCGAATAATATGAATCTGAACGATACCAACCAGAGCGAAACCCTGCTGGAAGACCTGGGCGATGACATGATCATCGACCAGGGCGATGTGTCCGACGTGGCCAGCGGCCGCGCGCGGCGCGACATTCCGCAGATGATGCGCAAGATTCCCGTGACCCTGACCCTGGAAGTGGGCTCGGCCCGCATCTCGCTCGAAGAGCTGATGGCCATCGGCCCTGAAAGCGTGATCGAACTCGACATGCTGGCCGGCGAACCGCTGGTGATCAAGGTCAATGGCACGCCGATCGGCCGCGCCGAAGTGGTGGTGGCCGGCGAGAACTATGGCCTGAAAGTCATCGACCTCGACGGCCTCAATCTCGACCTGATGACAGCATGAAGCTGGCGGTACCCGGTTTGAGCCGGCGCCGCGGCGCGCTGGCTGCCGCGCTGGCTGTTCCCGTTCTGATGCTGTGCTGCGCCGCCGCCGGGGCGCAGGATTTATTGTCCGGCGTGGTGCCGGGCGCAAAGACCGACCTGTCGGTCAAGATGCAGATCCTGGTCGTCATGACCCTGCTCGGGCTGCTGCCCGTGATGGTCATGATGATGACCAGCTTTACCCGCTTCGTCATCGTGCTGTCCCTGCTGCGCCAGGCCCTGGGCCTGCAGCAGGGCTTGCCCAACCGCATCGTCACCGGCATCGCGCTGATTCTCACCCTGCTGGTCATGCGCCCCATCGGCGACCAGGTGTGGAAGGAAGCGTTCGTGCCGTACGACCGCGACCAGATCGGCATGCAGGAAGCCCTGAAGATCGCCGAAGTGCCGATTTCGCGCTTCATGCTGGCGCAGACGAGCAAGGCCGCGCTGGCGCAGATCGCGCATCTGGCCGGCGAACCGTCGAGCATGCGCCCGCAAGACCACAGTTTCACGGTCAAGCTGGCCGCGTTTGTGTTGTCCGAACTTAAGACGGCGTTCCAGATCGGCTGCATGCTGTTCATCCCGTTCCTCATCATCGATCTGGTGGTGGCGTCCGTGCTGATGGCGATGGGCATGATGATGCTGTCGCCGCTGGTCATTTCGCTGCCGTTCAAGCTGCTGCTGTTCGTCCTGGTCGATGGCTGGACCCTGACCGTCAACACCTTAGTTACCAGCATACAGGGCTATTGATCCATGTTTACCCCTGAAGTCGCCGTCGACCTGATCATCGAAGCGCTGCATGTCGTCATGCTGCTGGTGGTGATCCTGGTCGTGCCGGGTTTGCTCATGGGCTTGCTGGTCGCGCTGGTGCAGGCGGCTACCTCGATCAATGAACAGACCATGAGTTTCCTGCCGCGCCTGCTGGTCACCTTGCTGGCCCTGATCCTGGCCGGACGCTGGATGGCCGGTTACCTGATGGATTATTGCGTGTCCATTTTTCAGCGCGCCGCCACCCTGGTCGGATAGCGCCGCGCGCCATGGATCAGATTTTCAATCAGGTGCTGCCGTTTCTGCTGGCCGTGTGGTGGCCGTTCTGCCGCATCCTGGCCATGCTCAGCGCCTCGCCCGTGATCGGCGACGCCATGGTGCCCGTCCCCGTGCGGGTGCTGCTGTCGCTGGTGCTGGCGATCCTGATGCTGCCCGTGATGCAGGCGTCGGGCGTGTCGCAGGACTTGCTGAAGATCGATCCGTTTTCCCTGCACGCCCTCGTCGCCACCCTGGAGCAGGCCATCATCGGCTTCGTCCTCGGTCTGGCCTTCCACTTCGCCATGTCCGTCATGTCGGTGCTCGGCTACCTGGTGTCGAGCCAGGTGGGTTTTTCCATGGCGGTGATGAACGATCCGCTCAACGGCACTTCGTCGGACGTGATCACGGGTTTGCTCACCATCATGTGCATGATCGTGTTTTTCGCCATCGACGGCCACCTGGTGCTGACGGGCGTGATCGGCGCCAGTTTCACGGCCTGGCCCGTGGGGCAGGGCTATGGGCCGCTGCTGCTGCAGACGGTGGCGTATAACGTGGCGTGGATCTTCGCCGCCGCCATGCTGCTGGCCTTGCCCATCGTCTTTTCCACCATGGTGGTGCAACTGGGCTTTGGCTTCCTGAACCGGGTGGCGCCGTCGCTGAACCTGTTTTCGCTGGGTTTTTCCATGATCACCATGTTCGGCCTGCTGATGCTGATACAGATCGTGCGCTTTATTCCTGAGCACTACATCGCCATGACCAACCGCGTGCTCGACATGATCCAGGAACAGATGCGGGTGGCCCATGGCGGATAGCAGCACGGGCGACAAGACAGAAAAGGCGTCAGCGCAGAAGCTGAAGAAATCGCGCCAGGAAGGGCAGGTGGTGCGTTCGCGCGACCTGTCGACGGCGCTCGGCATCCTGATCAGCATGAAGGTCTTCATTTACCTGCTGCCGGGCTATCTGCTGAGCTTTCGCGAGCTGTTCGCCATGGCTTTCATGCCGCTCGACAGCAAGGGCGCGCTGGAAAATGCCATGTCGATGGCGTTTACGACATCGGTAGGCTTGCTGATCAAGATGATCGTACCGCTGTTTTGCGTGCCCCTGTTTGTTGTGCTTGGCTCATTGATTCCTGGCGGCTGGGTCATCAGCACGAAGAACTGGATGCCGAAGATGGAACGCCTGAGCCCCGCCAAGAACCTGGGCCGTCTGTTTGCGCCCAAGCATGCTTTTGAATTCGGCTTGTCCATCGCCAAGGCCGTCGTGCTGGGCATGGTGCTGGTGCATGTGAGCCGCTCCAGCCTGACGCAGTACGTGGACTTGCAGCACCGGCCCTTGCAGCAGGCCATGCTCGATGGCTCCGCGCTGATGCTCGATGGCTTGATGGCGCTCATTTCCGTCTTCGTCCTGTTTGCCATCATCGACGTGCCGGCGCAGGCATTTTTCTTTGCCCGCAACCAGCGCATGAGCAAGCAGGATGTCAAGGAAGAGCATAAAAGCAGCGAAGGCCGCCCCGAAGTGCGCCAGCGCATCCGCCAGCTGCAGCAGCAGATCGGCCGGCGCAGCGTGCGCAAGACCGTGCCCGACGCCGACGTGGTGATCGTCAATCCCGAGCATTACGCTGTCGCGCTGAAGTATGACCAGGATCGCGCCGAGGCGCCGTTTGTCGTGGCCAAGGGCGTCGACGAGATGGCGCTGTATATCCGGCAAGTGGCGAAGGAGCACCATATTGAAACGCTGGAGTTGCCGCCGCTGGCGCGCGCCATCTACAACACCAGCCAGGTGCAGCAGCAGATTCCCGTGCAGCTGTACCAGGCCGTGTCGCAGGTGCTGAACTACATCCTGCAATTGAAAGCATTCCGGTCCGGGCAGCGTGCTGCCCAGCCCGTATTACCCACCGAGATGGCCGTGCCATCTCATCTGAGCGAGGTCGTACCGCCATGAATTTCCTGAACCGAGTGGTTGCTGAAATGCGCCGCCACAAGTTCGCCACGCCGCTGTTCCTGCTGGTGATCCTGGCAATGATCATCTTGCCGCTGCCGCCGGTGCTGCTCGATATCTTGTTCACTTTCAATATCGTGCTGGCACTGATCGTCATCCTCGTCAGCGTGTCGGCCAAGCGGCCGCTCGATTTCTCCGTCTTCCCGACGGTGATCCTGGCGACCACCATGCTCAGGCTGACCTTGAATGTGGCGTCGACGCGCGTGGTGCTGCTGCACGGCCATACGGGCGCGGATGCGGCCGGTAAGGTGATCGAGGCATTTGGTAACGTCGTGATCGGCGGTAACTTCGTCGTCGGTATCGTGGTCTTCGTGATCTTGATGATCATCAACTTCGCCGTCGTCACCAAGGGCGCCGAGCGTATCTCCGAAGTGTCCGCGCGCTTTACCCTCGATGCCTTGCCCGGCAAGCAGATGGCCATCGACGCCGACCTGAACGCCGGCTTGATCAACCAGGAAAAAGCCCAGATCCGCCGCAAGGACGTGGCCGCCGAAGCGGATTTCTATGGCGCCATGGACGGCGCGTCGAAGTTCGTGCGCGGCGATGCCGTCGCCAGTATCCTGATCCTGATCATCAACATGGTGGGCGGCGTGGCCATCGGCTCGCTGATGCACGACCTGTCGTTTGGCGATGCCTTCCGTCAATACGCACTCTTGACCATCGGTGATGGCCTGGTGGCGCAGATTCCGGCGCTGCTGCTGTCGGCCGCGGCCGCCATCCTGGTGACCCGCATCAGTGATTCGGGCGACTTCGAACAGCAAGTGGCGGGCCAGGTGCTGACGTCGCCAACGGTGATCTACAGCGCGGCCGGCATGATGGTGGCGCTGGCCCTGATTCCGGGCATGCCATGGTTCATGTTCATGACCTTTGCCGGCGTGCTGGCTTTTGTTGCCTGGCGCCTGACCAAGCGCGTGAAAGGACCCGACGCGGCCGGCATGGCCGCCATCGAGGCAGCCTTGCGCGACGAGCGTCCGGCCGAACTGGAGTGGCAGCAACTGCCTGCCGTGCAGCCCTTGATGGTGATGCTCGGCTACAAGCTGGTTGGCATGGTGGATAAAACGCAAGGCGAACCGCTGAACAAGCGCGTCAAGGGCGTGCGCCAGAGCCTGTCCGAGGCGATGGGCTTGCTGCTGCCGAATATCGGCGTGCGCGACGACCTGGCCCTGAAGCCGTCGCAATACGCCATCGTGCTGTCGGGCACCGTGGTGGCGCAGGCGGAAGTGCAGGCCGACCGCCTGATGGCGATCCCGTCGCCGAATGTGTATGGCCAACTGGACGGCATTCCCGGCATCGAGCCGGCCTACGGCATGCCCGTCACGTGGATCGAACCGGGTGAGAAGGCGCATGCGCTGGGCCTCGGCTACCAGGTCATCGAGGCGCCCAGCGTGATCGCCACGCACTTGTCGAAGATGGTGCGCGAATACCTGCCTGAACTGTTCCGCCACGAAGACGTCTCGAACATGATGGAGCGCCTGACGGCCCTGTCGCCGAAACTGGCTGGCGCGCTGGACAAGGCGCTGACGCACACGCAACTGCTGCGCGTGTTCCGCGTCTTGCTGGCGGAAAATGTATCGCTGAAAGATATCGTGCCCATCGCCACCACCTTGCTCGACAGCTCGGAAACGACCAAGGATCCGATCCTGCTGGCGGCCGAAGTGCGCTGCGCGCTGCGGCGCCAGATCGTCAGCGGGCTGTTTGGCCAGAAGATGGAAATGCAGGCGTTTAACCTGGGCGGCGAGCTGGAAAACATGCTGCTGGGCTCCCTGAACCAGGCGCGCCAGTCGGGCAAGGTGACCCTGGATAACTATCCGATCGACCCTCATCTGCTGTCGCAGCTGCAAGTGAACATGCCGGTGGCGCGCGAACAGATGAAGCAGCAGGCCACGCCGCCGCTGCTGTTGGTGCTGCCGCAGATCCGTCCGCTGCTGGCCCGCTATGCGCGCCTGTTCGCGCCTGGCCTGCATGTGCTGTCATACAACGAAATCCCGGAAAACCGCGAAGTGAGCATCATCGGCACGGTGGGATAGGACGGTGACATGAAAAGAAAAACGGCGCTTCGGGCGCCGTTTTTTTTGCTGTATCAATTCTGTTGCGTCAATCCTGTTCGTCGATGGGCGGCAGCAGGTCGTGCTCC
Source organism: Janthinobacterium lividum (assembly GCF_034424625.1). Taxonomy (NCBI): domain Bacteria; kingdom Pseudomonadati; phylum Pseudomonadota; class Betaproteobacteria; order Burkholderiales; family Oxalobacteraceae; genus Janthinobacterium; species Janthinobacterium lividum. The sequence continues at coordinate 2,832,746 of NZ_CP139976.1, forward strand.
TGGCCGTCGGCCAGCAGCAGTACGGTGCCGCTTTGCGCCGTCTCTTCGTCGTCGCCATAGTCGTAACCGAGCGGCGCCGCCACTTCCTTCGAGACGGCGATGGTTTCCTCTTCGGCCGCCGCCGCGGCTTCGCTGGCAGCGGGCGCATCGGGATTGGCCGCCGCTTCCGCTTCCGGCTGCGTCAGCAGCAGCGCCACTTCGGCCATGGCGCGGAACAGTGCCAGCGACAGCGAGGCGGCGCCCGCCTGCATCGGGTAGTTGCCGTGCACGCGCTGGGCATGCAGTTGGCGGTTGAGGCGGCAGCGCACCACGCGCAGGCCCGCGCGCCGCACGGCGTCGGCGATCTCGGGCAGGGCCAGGCGCAAATGGCGCAATGCGGCTTCCTCGTCGGCGGCCAGTTCCAGCAGCACGCCGTCGCCGGCCGGCTCCATCTGGATCACGACCCGGCCGATGCCGATGATGATCAGTTCGACGCGCAGCGCCACCTTGCCGCGCCGCCTGGGCGTGGCATCTTCGTCTTCGTCGCTGGCCAGCACGCGCAGCAGCAGGCGCTGGCCGCCCCAGCCATATACGGCGAAGCGCCATGCTTCGCTGTCGACGCTCAAGGGCGGGCGGGCGCCTTCGCGCAGCAGGGCCGGTTGCTGCTCTGCCATGAACAGGTTGCCCGGCACGTGCTGGCCGCGCGCCTGCTCCTGCAGGGCCGCATATTGCTCGCCATACGTCTTGACCATCACGCGCCACGAGGCGGCCAGCTGCGCCGCGTCGGGCGGTTGCCAGACCAGCTGGCGCGTGAAGAACAGTTGATTGACCTGCATGGCGCTGCTGTCGCGCGGCATGGCGCCGCCCGTGCCATCGGCATTCGGCTTGATGAGGGACGCCAGGCTGTCTTGCCCCTTCTGTTGCAGCTGGGCGGGCAGGGTGCCGGCGTCGGGCGCGGGCGCCATGTAGGGGCCGATGGGCACCAGCGGCTGGACCACGCCCGGCACCATCGGCGTCGCGGGGCTGACGTCGAAGCGCTGGGTAATCAGGGGCACCGGGTTGCCCGATGAGATGCGGTCTATCGCCATACCATTGCTTCCTGCTGATACATATTCATCCGATCCGCCATCGCGCCCTGCCAGTCACTATTGTAGTAAAGAAAGAATCAACTTGCTCATGCTCTGGCTTTGCTTGAGCATGGCCGTGCTCGCTTGCAGCAGCATTTGGGCCGAGGCCATGTTGGCGCTTTCGGCCGCGTAATCGACATCCATGATGCGGCCGATGGCGGCCCTGGTATTGGTGATCATGTTCGACAGGTTGTTGTAGACGTGTCCGAGCCGGTTCGCGGTGGCGCCCAGCGCCGAGCGCACGCTGCCGACCTTGTCGACGGCCGCCACCAGCATGTCGATCATGCCGTTGGCGCTGCTGTTGCTGGTAAATTCGCTGCCGGCTGTGGCGCCTGGCGCGAAATTGACGGAGATCGCCTGCAGGGCGGCATCCAGGCCGGCCATGTCGCCCGCCACGTTGAACTGCATGGTCTCGCTGCCGGTGGCGCCGATCTGGAATGTCATGGCTTGCGACAGGGTGCCCTTGCCGGCGCTGCCGTTGCCCAGCAATAAAGTGCCGCCGTAGCGGGTGTTTGTCATCACGTTGTACAGCTCGGCGCCCAGCGCATCGTATTCGCCCTGCATGGCCTCGCGGTCCTTCTGGTTCGACGAGGCGTCCGCCGCCTGGGTGGCCAGGTCCTTCATGCGCACCAGCATGCTGGTGACTTCGCCAAACGCGCCTTCGGCCGTCTGCAGCAGGGAAGTACTGTTTTGCGTGTTGCGCATGGCCACTGCCATGCCGCTGGTCTGGGCGCTCAGCCTGGTGGCGATCTGCAAGCCTGCCGCATCGTCCATGGCCGAGTTGATGCGAAAACCGGTGGAGAGGCGCGTCATCGACGTCGACAGCATTTGCTGGGCCCAGCCCATGGCCCGCTGGGCTGACAGTGCGGCAGTATTGGTATGAATGCTCAGCACGCGGCGGCTCCAGTAGGCGATTGTTCGGTGTTCTACCTTGTATAGGCGACTATGCCGGCAACATCGTTAAACGTGATGGCAATTTAGTTCAATATGCGGGAAATGCCAGACACGGCAGGCGAAAAAAAAGCCAGACCGGAGTCTGGCTTCGAGAGACTGGCCGCGAGCGGCCAAGTCACTATTATTGCAGCAGGGACATGACCATCGAGGACATGCTGTTGCTTTGTTTCAGCATCGCGGTGCCAGCTTGCAGCAGCATTTGCGACGACGTCATGTTCGAGCTTTCGGTAGCGAAGTCGGTGTCCATGATGCGGCCGGTAGCGGCTTTGGTGTTGGTGGCGATGTTCGACAAGTTGGTGTTGACGTGGTCCAGACGGTTGGCCGTCGCGCCCAGTGCCGAACGCACGGTGCTGACGCTGTCGATGGCGGTAGCCAGCAGGCCGATGGTGGCATTGGCGGAAGCGGTCAGTTCCGTGGAAGTCGTCGTGCCTGCCGACGAGAAGTTCGTGCTCAAGCCGCTCAGGGCGGTATTCAGCGCGCTCAGATTGGCGGAGACGTCAAAGCTCATTTTTTCGGTCGAGCTGGCGCCGATCTGGAACGTCATCGAAGCCGACAGCGTGCCATTGCCGGCTGCGCCGTTGCCCAGCAGCTTGGTGCCGCCGAACGTGGTGTTGGTCATGACGTTGTACAGTTCCTGGCCCAATGCATTGTATTCAGCTTGCATGGCGGTCTTGTCGTTGGCGGTCGACGAGGCATCGGCTGCCTGGGTTGCCAAGTCTTTCATGCGTACCAGCATGTTGGTCACTTCGGCGAACGCGCCTTCAGCCGTTTGCAGCAGCGAGGTGCTGTTTTGCGTGTTGTTCATTGCAACGGTCATGCCGCTGGTTTGTGCTTTCAGGCGGGTTGCGATCTGCAGGCCGGCAGCATCGTCCATTGCCGAGTTGATGCGGAAGCCGGTGCTCAGGCGCGTCATCGAAGTCGACAGTTTGGATTGGGTATTCGTGATCGAATTTTGTGCCGACAGGGAGGCAGCGTTGGTGTGAAGGCTCAGCATGGTGTCATTCCTAATTGGGTGGTTGCGGTGAGGAGCGACTTTTAGCTGCTCCTATCAGTACAAGACGACCGTGCCGCCACCTTAATTAAATGCTTTAAGGAAATTTTTTGAAATAAATGCCATTTCTTGCTCCGCCGGCCTGTTTGGCCCGTGTTGCGGCATGCTTGCGCCAGCTGCGCACGAAAAAAAAGCCAGACCGGAGTCTGGCTTCGAGAGACTGGCCGCCAGCGGCCAAGTCACTATTATTGCAGCAGGGACATGACCATCGAGGACATGCTGTTGCTTTGTTTCAGCATCGCGGTGCCAGCTTGCAGCAGCATTTGCGACGACGTCATGTTCGAGCTTTCGGTAGCGAAGTCGGTGTCCATGATGCGGCCGGTAGCGGCTTTGGTGTTGGTGGCGATGTTCGACAAGTTGGTGTTGACGTGGTCCAGACGGTTAGCCGTCGCGCCCAGTGCCGAACGCACGGTGCTGACGCTGTCGATGGCGGCGGCCAGCTTGCCGATGGTGGCGTTGGCGGTGGCGGTCAGTTCCGTGGCGCCGGTCGATGCGGCAGCGGCGAAGTTGGTGCTCAGCCCCGTCAGAGCTGCGTTCAGCGAGGTCAGGTTGCCGGAAACGTCGAAGCTCATTTTTTCGGTCGAGCTGGCGCCGATCTGGAACGTCATCGATGCCGACAGCGTGCCAGCCGTAGCGGCCGAACCGTCGCCCAGCAGCTTGGTGCCGCCGAACGTGGTGTTGGTCATGACGTTGTACAGTTCCTGGCCCAATGCATTGTATTCAGCTTGCATGGCGGTCTTGTCGTTGGCGGTCGACGAGGCATCGGCTGCCTGGGTTGCCAAGTCTTTCATGCGTACCAGCATGTTGGTCACTTCGGCGAACGCGCCTTCAGCCGTTTGCAGCAGCGAGGTGCTGTTTTGCGTGTTGTTCATCGCAACGGTCATGCCGCTGGTTTGTGCTTTCAGGCGGGTTGCGATTTGCAGGCCGGCAGCATCGTCCATTGCCGAGTTGATGCGGAAGCCGGTGCTCAGGCGCGTCATCGAAGTCGACAGTTTGGATTGGGTATTCGTGATCGAATTTTGTGCCGACAGGGAGGCAGCGTTGGTGTGAAGGCTCAGCATGGTGTCATTCCTAATTGGGTGGTTGCGGTGAGGAGCGACTTTTAGCTGCTCCTATCAGTACAAGACGACCGGGCCGCGGAACTTATTAAATGCAATGAGGAAATATTTTTATTTTTTCCCCGCATATCGCCTGACTGCTCAAACCGCTGGTGCCGGTGCCGTGGGGCCGCGCGTGCAGAGCAGGAAAATACTCGAGCATAAATCCGGATATTGCTGGCCTAATTGATAACAGCCATCCAGGTAGGCGGGAGAAATGATGTCCGTCTGCAGCAAGCGATCCCATTGGAAATTGGCCAGGGCCTTGAAGAAGATGCCGGAGCGGTGCACCACGTTCAGGCCGGCGGCGCGCGCATCGCGTTCCAGGGTATCGAGCGTGTAGGTGCAGCGGTGGCCATGTTCGGCCTCGGCCGGTGTGACGGCCGTATTGTGGCTGATCAAGCCCATTTTGACGGCGATCTGGCGCGACGGTGCGTTCGCGTTGGGGCAGACGAGGAAAAAACTGCCGCCGTCGGCCAGCCATTCGTCATTGATGCGCTTGAGCACCGCAACGGGATCATCGATATGTTCCAGCACGTGCGTGAGCACGATATTGTCATATTTGCGCGGCAGGACGGCCTGTTCGAAGCGCGAGACGATGATCTGCGCCGCCGTGCCCAGTTTCGCGCGTGCCTCCGCGGCGGCCACTTCGGACGCCTCGACGCAGGTGATGTCGTCGAAGTGGCTGGCCAGACGCCGCGTCAGGTCGCCTTTGAAGCTGCCCAGTTCGAGCAGGCTGCCAGGGCGGAAAAAAGGCTGGAACGACGTCAGCATATAGGGATGCATGACATCGAAATCGAAGCCGTAGGCATATTTCCTGGCCTGGCTGTCGATCATTTCTTGATTGTAATCACGTGTATTGGTCATGGCGGTCTCGCTATGGGTGAATTAGTTGTAGCTGCATGCGCAGCATCGTGCCTTCCGCCGGGCCGGCCGGCAGGAACCCCGCTGCGCCATACAGGGCAAGTGCGGCATGGTTGTCGCCGGCCACTTCCAGGGAGGCGTGCCGCATGCCATCGCGGCGCGCCTGTTCCAGGCACAGTTCCAGCAGGCGGCCCGCGATGCCCAGGCGCCAAAAGTCGCCGAGTACGCTGACATTGCTGATGTGGACGGTTGCCGACGCGTCGTGTTGGTAGGCAGCCAGCAAGCCCGCCAGGCGCGGACCCGACCACGCCTCGTAGCGCAGTGCCCGCGCATGCAGCTTGCTGACATAGGCGCCCAACTCCGTGCGCGCGCGCAAAGCGGCCAAAAAACCGGCATCGCAGGCCAGGAAGTGGGCCAGCAGCGCGTCTTCACCCGCTTGCCCGTGCCGGTAGTCGAGCACCGGCATCATTGTTCCAGCACGGCCAGGCCGAAGCCGTGGCGGCCGAACTGGTTGCCGTTGTAGAGCAGGTAGACTGCGCCGTCGCATTCGAACACGTGCGGATAGCATTGCATGTCGCTATCCCATGCGCCATCAGTGCCGTGCAGCGCCGGTTGCTCGTCATCGCGCGTCCAGTTGACCAGGTCGTCGGACCAGGCATGGCCGATGCGGTAGCCGCGCCCGCTGTTGACACGGAAATCCGACGATTGGCGATAGCAGAAGAACATGTGGTGGCGTCCGTCGATCGTCACCACTGTGGGCAGGGCCTGGCTTTCGTCGGCGCCGAGCCGGTCGCTGATGATCTGGCGTGCCTCTTCCTTGGTCCAGTTGATGCCGTCGCTGGAGACGGCATGGCCGATCTTGTAGGTGCGGTCGGGCGCGCTGTCGGCGCTGTAGCGGCGCCAGCCCGTGCCGAAGATGTACCACATGTGGAACACGTCGCCGATGCGCTTGACGAAGCCATCGCCGACCAGGCAGGGTTCGTGCAGGGACGGGCCCAGTACGGGGCCTGGGCCGATGCGTTCGAACGTGAGGCCATCGTCATGGCTGATGGCCAGTCCGATGGCGGTATCCACGGACACGGAAACGCGCCGGTTCCAGCCGCAGGTGTAGCCATACACGGCGTCGCCATGGCGCATGACGCTCATGGGAAAAATGCCGTGTTCATCGAAGCATCCCAGGGCGCCCAGGGCGATGACGGGCTGCTGCGCCACTGCAATGACGGTACGCAAGTCCTTTTGCATATCGACGAAGGCGATATGGCTCAGGTACTTGCCGTTCACGGGGTCCACCGCGCGGGTCGAGAAATAGATGCGCACGAAGTCGTCGAAGACCAGCGCCTGCGGCGACTGGGCGAAGTGCTGGCAGCCATTTGGCAGGACGTGTCCGGCGGGATCGAAGATATGGCCCAGCTTTTTCCACTGCAGGGTCTTGCTCATGCGAGGTTTCCTTCCAATACGGCCAGGCCGAAACCGTGGCGGCCCACCTGGTCGCCCAGGTAAGCCATGTAGATGCTGCCGTCGAGCTCGAAGACATGCGGATAGCTGATCATTTCAGCATCCCAGCCTTCCTCTGCCACGTCGATGCCCGCCTTGCTGTCGTCGCGCACCCAGTCGAGCAGGTTGCTGCTGGATGCGTAGCCGATGCGGTAGCCAAATTCCTTGCCGCGGTAATTGCCGCTATAGCGATAGCAAAAGAACATGTGATACTTGCCATTCGCATAAAACACGTCGGGGCTGGCTTGCGCCTCGTCGGCCTCGACGCGGCTATCGATCAGGTCGCGGTTGACCTTGTTCCAGTGCAGCCCATCGTCGGAGGTGGCCATGCGGATCTTGTAGACAGGCTCGGCGCGGCCATCGACCATCTTCCAGTTGCTGCCTGCGATATACCATAGGTACCAGAGGTCGCCGAAACGGCGGATCTTCGGTCCGCTGAGGACGAATGGCTCGTCGGGCGTGTAGGGCAGCACGGGACCTTTGCCCAGCTTGCTGAAGGTGACGCCGTCGTCGTCGCTGACGGCGCCGCCGATAGCCACGTTGAAGGGCACGGATTCGCAGCGCGTCCAGCCCGCGTAATAGGCGCGCACCTGGCCGCCGTCGCGGATCACGGAGACAGGATAGGTGCCGAATTCATCGAACTCGCCCAGGCCGCCCAGGGCGAGAATCGGCTGCTCGCTGACCCGGCGTATCTTGAACAGGTCGCTGCGTTCGAGATCGACAAAGGCTGAATAGCTGACGTACTGGCCCTGTGCGTCGGGGCCTGGGCGGCACGAGAAGTACACGCGCACGTAGTCGTCGAACACGAGCGTGGCAGGCGCCTGGGCAAATTCCTTCAGCCAGGGCCGTCCTTCGACGGCCTGGGGCGTGAATACCTTGCCGAGTTTTTTCCAGCGGAAGGGTGCTTCGCGTGGGGAGGATTGAATCATTGTTATTCCTTGCTTGCGCCGGGCGCGTCCACGGCTGGCATGGCGTGGATGCCTGCACGGGCATGGTTAGAGGTCGTCATGGGCTGATGCTTGCGCGCTGCCGCTGTCAGGCAGGCGGATGAATGACATCATACTGATTCTGGATGGCAAGTTGCAATGTTTGCGGGGCATTGAACATCATGGCATCAACGATCGACAGCCACGGCACGAATTCGCCGCCGAACTGCGCATAGCTCGCCGGGCGCGGCTGGATGAATTCCAGGGCGATGCCGCGGGCCTGGAAGGCCTCCGCCTGGTACAGCTCCTGTCCGCCGGATGCATTGATGTAGCGCTGCGCGCCCACCGCCTGGCACAGGGCGAGCACCTTGTCCTGGCTCTTGAGTCCATGATCGATGGCAATGCCGGACGAGCGCACCAGGGGCGTGTCGATGCCCAGTTGGCGGCAGGTCGCTTGCAGGCTGTGCAGCAGGAAGTCGAACAGGTTGGCGGCAGGGTGGCGCACCACCGCTTCGAGCAGCGGAAAGATGTCCTGGAAGTGCGGCGCGCGCGCATACGCCGCCTTCAGCTGGTTCAGCAGCTTTTCCCCGTCAAACTGGGCCGAGACCTCGCGCTCGCCGATGTGCAGCTGGTCCGAGCCATTTTTCAGCGGCACGCTGAAGGTCGCGTCTTGCCCGTTGAGCAGCATGCGGTTGCGGTTGATCCAGCCTTTCTTCGTGTACTTGATGTTGTCGTACACGATGAACAGGTCGGCCGCCGCGATCAGCTGGTAATAGCCAATGTACGGCAGGAAATACGGCTGCATGATGGCCACTCTCATGCTGTTTTCAGCAGCGCCGCTGGCGCCCCGTGCATGGCGATGAGGTCGCTGATGGCGTCGATCTGCGCCGTTTCCAGGGTCGGGTACAGGGGCAGGCAAATCACCTGTTCCGCCGCTCTGCGGGCCACGGGCAGGTTGGCGGGCGCCGCCGATGGCATGCCGCGGTACATGGGGAAGTCACTGATGAGCGGGTAGAAATAGCGCCGCGCATAGATATTGTTTTCGCGCAGTATGGCAAACAGCGCGTCGCGGCTCAGCGGAAATTCCGGCCGCACGAGGATGGGGAAGTACGCGTGATTGGTGGTGGCGTCCAGCGCCGGCTGCAGGCAGTCGATGCCATGCACGGGCGCCAGGTTGCGCCGGTAGCGCGCATCGATTTCCTTGCGCTGCGCCAGTGCCGCATCGATATTTTTCAGCTGCAGCAGGCCGAAGGCGGCGTTGATTTCGCTCATCTTGCCGTTGATGCCAGGCGCTACCACCGTGACTTCGTCGACGAAGCCGAAGTTTTTCAGGTGGTCGATGCGCTGCTTGGTCTTGGCGTCCGGCGAGATGATGGCGCCGCCTTCGAAGGTGTTGAAGACCTTCGTGGCGTGAAAACTGAGGACGGACAGGTCGCCATGGTTGAGCACACTACTTCCCTGGTGGCGCACGCCGAACGCGTGTGCCGCGTCATAGATCACCTTGAGGTTGTAGTTGTCGGCGATCTTTTCAATGGCGGCGACGTCGCATGGCCGGCCGTAGCAGTGCACCGGCATGATGGCCGTGGTTTGCGGCGTGATGGCGGCCTCGATCTTGGCCGGGTCGAGGTTCAGGCTGTCCGGATCGATATCGACGAACACGGGTTTGATGCTGTTCCACAGCAGCGAGTGCGCGGTGGCGACAAACGAATACGGCGTGGTGATGACTTCACCGTTGATGCGCAGCGCCTGCAGCGCCGTCATCAGCGCCAGGGTGCCATTGGCGAACAGACTGATGTATTTCACGCCCAGGTAGTCGCACAATGCCTGTTCGAGTTGCTGGTGGAACGGGCCGCCATTCGTCAGGATCTTGTTTTTCCAGATGGTTTCCAGATAGGGCAGGAAGTCCTGCAAGTCAGGCAGCAGCGGCTGCGTGACATACACGGGATTCTTGTTTTGCGTGCTCATGCGAGTCCAATCGGCGGGTTGGGGGCGGCCACGGGGGCCTCGAACGAGACGGGCGGCAAGCCTTCGCACCAGCGCTGCCACATGATGCGCAGGCTGTTTTCCAGGCCTTCCGTAATCAGCTTGGGGTTGCCCATGGCCGATTGTTCCAGGCGGTGGCGCATGCTGTAGCGGTAGGCGCCCAGCAGCATCGGGTTGGCCGCCATGGCCTGCGCCTTGCGCACATAGTCGTCGTCATCCTTGGCGATGAATTCTTCCAGTCCCACCTGCAGCAGGATCGACGTGCCGGCGCGGCTGGGCATGGTGGCGCCAGCCGTCGTCAGGGTGGGCACGCCCATCCACAGCGCGTGGAAGGTCGTCGTGCCGCCACCGTACGGGAAAGTGTCGAGGCAGATATCGACGCGATGGTGCATTGCCATGAACTGCGTCATGCCCGTGCGGCCCTCGAAGGTCAGGCGTTCCGGCGCGATGCCTTCTTCCTCGAACCAGTCCATGAGCAGCGGATACGGCGTGGAAGTGGGCATGGCCGCGATCAGCATGCGGGCATCCGGAATGGCGCGCAGCAGCATGGACCAGCGCGCGATGACCTGGCGGTTGATCTTGCTGAGGCGGTTGAAGCTGCCGAAGGTGAGGTAGCCATTCGCCAGCGCGGGAGCAGGGTGGATACCGGGTGCATATTCCGATGGCAGGAACGGCGAGCAGGCCGGCAGCAGGACCAGCTTTTCCGTGAATTGACTGTCGAGTATGCCGTCCGGCGCGAAATAGGGATCGGTCAGGTAATAATCCATGGCGCGCAGGCCCGTCGTCAGCGGATAGCCGATCCAGCTGGCCTGGATGGGGGCCGGCTTGCTGGCAAAGACCAGCAGGCGGTTCTTGCCCGTGTGGCCCGACAGGTCGATCAGGATGTCGATGCCGTCGTCGCGGATCTGCTGCGCCAGTTCGAGGTCGGTCATCTGCTCGACCTGGCGCCAGTGGGGGATGACTTCGCGCAAGCGCTGCGTGACGTGGTCATCCTGCGCATTGTTATGGTAGGCATGCAGCGACAGTCCCGCTTCGGCGCGGATATTCTCCAGCACCGGGATGATGAAATGTGGCACGGGATGGTTGTGCAGGTCGCCCGAGACCAGGCCCACTTTCAGGGTGCGCAGCGGGTCGCGCGCATTGCCGTGCTCCTTGACACTTTTCGCCACATGCGTCTCGAACGTATCGCTAAAGCGCAGATGCTCGGCAAACAGGCTGGCCGCATCGAGCTTGGCGCTGTGCGACAGCAGGAACAGGTAGTTGCTGAACAGGGTCTCCCACAGCGGGCACACTTTCAGGCCGGCGCGGCAGGTTTCGATGGCTTCATCGATGCGGCCGAGATTGCTCAGGGTGGCGCTGATGTTGACATAGGCGTCGCGAAAGTCGGGATTCAGGGCCAGCGCCGCGCGGTAGCATTCCAGCGCCGCAGTTGGCGCATTGGTCAGCGCGTGGCAGTTGCCGAGCGCGAAGTGGGCGCGCTCGTACGTGGGGTCGAGCGCAACCGCCGCCTGGTAGTGTGTCTGCGCCTGCGCATAGTTTTTTTGCGCCTGGAACACGGAGCCCAGGTTGCACATGGCCGAGACGTTCTTCGGGTTGAGTTCCAGCGCGCGCAGATAGGCGGCATGGGCTTCGTCGTAGCGCTGCAGTGCCTGCAGCGCTACGCCGAGATTGTTGTGTATCTCGTCGTTGTCCGGTTCGCGCTCGGTCGCGCCGTGATAGGCTTCGACGGCCAAGGCATAGCGGCGGATGGTGTTGTAATAATCGCCCAGCTGGTTGTAGGCGAGGGCGCTGCCAGGCGCCAGGTCGATCGCGCGCTGGAAGTACAGCAGCGCATTGTCCTGCTCTTCGGCGGCGCCGTAGACGATGGCCAGCTGGCCGCAGGCCTGGGCATCGCCGGGTTGCAGAAGCTGCGCGCGCTGGCACAAGGCGATGGCCGACGCATAATTTTTTTCCTGGCATTGCAGCAATCCCAGGCTGCTCAGCGCCTGCACGAAGTTGCCATCGATGGCCAGTGCCTGTTCATAGGCGGCGATGGCATCGCTGACGTGGCCCTGCGATTGCAGCGCGCGGGCCAGGTTGTTGTACAGCATGGCTTCGTTCGGTGTTGCCTCGATGGCGCGCCGGTAGCTGGCCGCTGCGCCCGTGAAGTCGTCCGCTTCATGCAGCGCGCTGGCCAGGTTGGCATGCACGGCGGTGTTATGCGGCGCCAGCTGCAGCACGGCGCGGTAACTGAAAATGGCGGCTTGCCATTGTTTCAGGTCTTGCTGGGCGTTGCCGAGATTGAGGTAGACTTCCGCGTCGCCGGGCAGCAGAGCCAGCGCCGCCTTGTAGCTGGCGATGGCGTCGTCATTGCGCTGCATGGCCTTTAACGTATTGCCAAGATTGAAGTGGGCCTTGGCATAATCGGGGCGCAGCGCCAGCGCCTGCCGGTAAGCCTGCTCGGCCTGCTCCAGTTGGCCCAGCGACTGCAAGGTCACGGCCAGGTTGCCATAAGCTTCGACAAAGTCCGGATTCAGCTGCAGCGCGCGCGTATAACTGGCGACGGCCTCCTCGTGCATGCCGCGCGCCTGGCAGGCGGTGCCCAGGTTGCCATGCGCTTCGGCGTCGTGCGGCGCCAGCTCCACGGTGCGTTGCCATGCCTGCAGCGCATCCTTGCCCTGCTGTTGCAGCGCGGTGCCCAGCACGCTCCAGGCAAAGTCGGAGAGCGGGTAGCGCTGCGTCAGGTCGCGGCTGGCCGCTTCCAGCTCGGCATGGCGGCCGGCCTGGTACAGGTCGATGACGGCCTGGATTTCCTGTGCGCCCGGCGCGGCGGCAATCGCCGTTTCCACGCGCTTGCGCAGCGTTTGCGACTGTTCGTTGTCCAGCCCGCGGGTGATCGCTTCGTTGACGATTTCCAGCGCCTGCTCACGCTCGCCCGCTTTCAGCAAGCCGTCCGCGTAGGAGAGCCAGAACTGGCCTTCGTCCGGATTCACCGACAGCGCCTTGTGCAGGTATGGCAGGCCGGCCTTGAATTGGCCAACCTGTCCCGCCAGCAAGCCCATGTTGTGATTGGCGATGGCGTGATAAGGCTGGGCCTGCAAAATAGCCAGGTACAGCTCTTCTGCCTGCTCCAGCAGCCCCCCCTGGTGCGCCGCAAGCGCTGCTTGCAGGTCGTTGTCGAGAGGCATCTCAGTGGTGGCGCTATCGGTCATGGCAAGTGGGAAAAGTAAGGTCAGCTGGAATTGTAACTGTTGGGGAGGGGAATAGAAACTTTCCCATGGGAATTTTATTGCGTGGCGATGCGCCGCTGGCAGCGGCGTGCCCGCAAAGCCACAGCGCACCGGAAAATATTGTGCGAATGGCAGTGCCGCCCCGACGGCGGCTTCACACGGCGATGGCGCCGTGCTCCTGTTCCCATTGCTTGCGGCTGGTCTTCAGGATGTCGATGACCAGCAGCGCTTTTGCCTCATCCGTGGAAAGGTCTTCCATGAACATGGCATTGTTGGCGCGTATCCAGGCCAGCGGCATTTCCCACCAGGCCAGTTCCACCAGCCCGGCGCGCACCTTTTCGGAAAAGCGGTAGCGCAGCAGGCGCGCCGGCGAGCCCGCATATATTCCGTAGGGTTCGGAGCGGAAATTGGGTGGCAGCAGCGCCCGCGCGCCGATGACGCAGCCGTTTTCAATCACGCTGCCGCCCAACATCATGACTTCATCGCCGATCCAGACATCGTTCTTGATAACGGTGTCGTCGTACTGCGGTGGCTCGGCCGATTTCAGGCCGCCGCCCAGCACGCCGAGCATATAGGTCGATATCGTGCGCATTTCATGCTGGCCATTCAGCACGAAGCGCAGGCGCGCGCCGCCGGCGACAAAGCGCCCCACGCACAGGCTTTGCTTGCCGCTGTCGTATTTCACTTGCGAACCGACGCCGAAACCGGAGCAGCGGCCGATGAAGAAATGGCCAAAGCCCGGCTCCTGGTCGAGCCAGTCGCGGAAAAACTGCGGCGGCAAGGTGCTGCTGGCGCCATCGGCATAGCCGAGCACGGTGAAGTGGGCGGAGAGGGGATGATCTTGCAGGGTGCCTGTGTAATTGGCTTCTGTTGTGATTTGCACTACATTGCTCTTTGTGACGGTGAAGTTGCGGGAGGGTGATGCGATATGCGGCTGTCCGGCCAGGTCGGCCGCTGCCGTGGCGGGAATTGTAACTGGCGCGGGAAGCGATGGGAAAATTTCCAATAGGAAATTTATCGCGGCCGTATGAAAAACGCCCCGGCGAAGAAGCCGGGGCGTGCGGGAAACTTACATGTTCGGATAGTTCGGCCCGCCGCCGCCTTCCGGTGTCACCCACACGATGTTCTGCGTCGGGTCCTTGATGTCGCAGGTTTTACAGTGCACGCAGTTCTGCGCATTGATCTGCAGGCGTTCGGCACCGTCGTCGTTCTTCACGAACTCGTACACGCCGGCGGGACAGTAACGGGCTTCCGGACCCGCATACGTGGCCAGGTTGACGTCGACGGGCACGCTGGCGTTCTTCAGCGTCAGGTGGATCGGCTGGTCTTCCGCGTGGTTCGTGTTCGAGATGAACACGGACGACATCTTGTCGAAGGTCAGCTTGCCATCGGGTTTCGGATACACGATCTTTTTCGACTGGGCGGCCGGTTTCAGGCATTCGTGGTCGCCATGCGAGTGGTGCAGGGTCCATGGCGCCTTGCCGCGGAAGATCAGCTGGTCGATGCCCGTCATCAGGCTGCCCAGGTACAGGCCTTTCGACAGCCATGGCTTGACGTTGCGCGCCACGTGCAGTTCTTCATGCAGCCACGATTGTTCAAAGGCGACAGGGTAGCTCGTCAGTTCGTCGTGCTGGCGCTGTTCGCCCAGCGCGCCGAAGGCCGCGTCCGCCGCCAGCATGCCGCTCTTGATGGCCGCGTGGCTGCCCTTGATGCGGCTCATGTTCAGGAAGCCCGCATCGCAGCCGATCAGCGCGCCGCCGGCAAACACCAGTTTCGGCAGCGATTGCAGGCCGCCGGCCGCAATCGCCCGCGCGCCGTACGAAATGCGCTTGCCGCCTTCGAAGAACTTGCGGATTTCCGGATGCGTCTTGTAGCGCTGGAATTCCTCGTACGGCGACAGGTACGGGTTTTCGTAGTTCAAGCCCACCACGTAGCCGACCATGACCTGGTTGTTTTCCAGGTGGTACAGGAAGGAGCCGCCGTAGGTTTTCGTGTCCAGCGGCCAGCCGCTCGAGTGGATCACCAGGCCCGGCTTGTGCTGGGCCGGGTCGATTTCCCACAATTCCTTGATGCCGATGCCGTAGGATTGGGGATCCTTGCCGGCGTTCAAGTCATACTTGGCCATCAATTGCTTGCCCAGGTGGCCGCGCGCGCCTTCGGCGAACAGGGTGTACTTGGCGTGCAATTCCATGCCGAGCTGGAAGTCGGGGCCCGGCTCACCGTCGCGCTTGACGCCCATGTTGCCGGTCGCCACGCCTTTCACGGAGCCGTCGTCGTTGTAGAGGATTTCCGCGGCAGGGAAGCCGGGGAAGATTTCCACGCCCAGGTTTTCCGCCTGCTGGCCCATCCAGCGCACCACATTGCCCAGCGAGACAATGTAGTTGCCGTGGTTTTCAAAGCAGGCCGGCACGGCGAAGCCTGGCGTTTTATACGCTTTGGTTTCGGTCAGGAACAGGATGCGGTCTTCCGTCACTTCCGTGTTCAGGGGCGCGCCCAGTTCTTTCCAGTTTGGAATCAGTTCCGTCAGCGCTTTCGGGTCCATGATGGCGCCCGACAGGATATGCGCGCCCAGTTCGCCGCCTTTTTCCAGCACGCAGACGGACACTTCCTGGCTCTTTTCAGCGGCCAGCTGCTTCAGGCGGATCGCCGCGGCCAAGCCTGCGGGGCCACCGCCGACGATCACCACGTCATACTCCATGGTTTCGCGCGGTCCGTACTGTTCAACTAAGTTATTAGGCTGTGTCATGGTCTCGATTTATAGTCACTCAATTAGGTAGCAAGGATAGGGAATAAAGCATCATCGGGGAAATTTAAGCACGAGTGTGCTTGTTTTTGGCGAGGATTGCAACTTTGGCGCCATTTTGCGTGACATTGCCCCTCGCCGCAATCTAAATCCGGCCATTTTGTGTAATGATGGCGTTTACCTTTGCTCAAGTGCGATGCGGGGTATTTTGCCCCTGTGCCAGTGGCACGGCGTAAAGTGTTGTCTAAAATAAAACAGGAGTAGCTCGTGGGCATAGAAGTCAATTTCGAGGGCAAGATTGCCCTGATTACCGGCGCATCGAGCGGCCTCGGCGCGCGCTTTGCGAAAGTGCTGGCCCAGGCTGGCGCACAGGTCGTGCTGGCGTCGCGCCGCACCGAACGCCTGAAGGAATTGCGCGCCGAGATCGAAGCGGACGGCGGCGCCGCGCACGTGGTGTCGCTCGACGTGACCGATTTCGCCAGCATCAAGTCGGCCATCGCGCATGCGGAAACGGAAGCGGGCCCCATCGATATCCTCGTCAACAATTCCGGTGTCTCCACCACGCAACGCCTGGTCGACGTCACGCCCGAAGATTACTCGTTCGTGATGGACACCAACCTGCGCGGATCGTTCTTCGTGGCCCAGCAAACGGCCAAGCGCATGATCGCGCGCGCCAAGGGCGACCCGAAGAAACAGCACCGCATCATCAATATCGCCTCGATGGCAGGCTTGCAGGTGCTGCCGCAGATCGGCGTGTACTGCATGAGCAAGGCGGGCATGGTGCACATGACGCGCGCCATGGCGGTGGAGTGGGGCAAGTACGGCATCAACACGAACGCCATCTGCCCCGGCTATATTTCCACGGAAATCAATGAAGATTACTTTGCCACCGAGCAGGGCAAGAAATTGATCGAAATGCTGCCGAATAAACGTCCGGGCAAGCCGGAAGACCTCGACGGCCTGCTGCTGTTGCTGGCGGGCGAGGATTCGCATTTCATCAATGGCGCCATTATTTCTGCAGACGGTGGAATGAGTACCTTCTAAGGCACCGGCTTGCGCTGCAGCCCTAGCGCTGCAGTTGCAGTCCCACCAGCTTGTGCACCAGCTCCGACGAGGTGGAAGCGGCGAACTTGCGCATCAGCTTGGCACGGTGCATTTCCACCGTGCGGGGGCTGAGGTCGATCTGGCGGGCGATGACCTTGCTGGTCTTGCCTTCGACCAGCAGGGCGGCGATTTCGCGCTCGCGCGGGGTCAGTTCCGCCGTCACGGGACGTTTCTCGCTGACATCCTCGAACGTCCAGATGCCCGGCCCCAGCGGCTGTGCGGCCAGCATGGCGTGGCCCGTGACGTGGCACCAGAACAATTCACCATTACTGCGGCGCATGATGCGCTCGTCCGAATAGCGGCCCTTGGCGTTCATGATGGGGATGATGCGGTCACCCGTGCGCAGGAATTCATCGTGCGTGGGGTAGAGTACTTCGAACGACTGGTCGTCCAGCTGGGCGCGCGCATAGCCGAACATGGCTGCCAGCGCTTCGTTGCAGCTGCGCATGATGCGGTTTTCCGACATGCACATGCCCACGGGCGCGTGCAGGAAGATGCTTTCATAATCGATGGCTGACGCGGCGTTCATCTGATACGTATCACTCTCACAGGGGGATTGCCGGCACGGCGCCGGTAGTTCTACGGTATTGTACTTTCCACTCGCGTATTTTATGCTGAGTCGCTGCCTGAGTCATGGACTCAAGACCAAAGCTTAACAAAAGATAGAGGGACACCCATGAATAAAGTTTATCCTGACGCCGCCTCGGCGCTGGCCGGTATCGTCCAAGATGGCCAGACCATCGCCGTCGGCGGCTTCGGCCTGTGCGGCATTCCCGAAGCCCTGATCGGCGCCTTGCGCGACTCGGGCGTGACGGGCCTGACGGCCATTTCGAATAACGCCGGCGTGGACGGCTTCGGCCTGGGCCAGCTGCTGACCACGCGCCAGATCAAGAAAATGATCGCCTCCTATGTGGGCGAAAACAAGGAATTCGCGCGCCAGTACCTGGCCGGCGAGCTGGAACTGGAATTCACGCCGCAAGGCACCCTGGCCGAGAAACTGCGTGCCGGCGGCGCCGGCATTCCCGCCTTCTTCACCAAGACGGGCGTGGGCACCATCGTTGCCGACGGCAAGGAGCTGCGCGAATTCGATGGCGAGCAATACGTGATGGAACGCAGCCTGGTGGCCGATGTGTCGCTGGTGAAAGCCTACATGGCCGACCGCGCGGGCAATTTGGTCTATCGCAAGACGGCGCGCAATTTCAACCCGAACGTGGCCATGGCCGGCAAGATCACCATCGTCGAAGTGGAAAAACTGGTCGAAGTGGGCGAGATCGACCCGGACCAGGTCCACACGCCGAGCATCTTCGTGCACCGCATCGTGGTCAACGCGAATCCGGAAAAACGCATCGAGCAGCGCACCGTGCGCACTGAAGCATAAAAAAGAATACGGAGAACATCATGGCTTGGACTAGAGACGAAATGGCCGCGCGCGCGGCGAAAGAATTGCAGGATGGCTTTTATGTGAACCTGGGCATCGGCTTGCCGACCCTGGTGGCGAACTATGTGCCGGAGAATATCGAAGTGTTTCTGCAGTCGGAAAACGGCTTGCTGGGCATCGGCCCGTTCCCCACGGACGATGAGGTCGATGCCGACCTGATCAACGCAGGCAAGCAGACGGTGACGGCCTTGCCCGGCGCCGCCTACTTCAGCTCGGCCGATTCGTTTGGCATGATTCGCGGCGGCAAGATCAACCTGGCCATCCTGGGCGCCATGCAGGTGTCGGAAAAGGGCGACCTGGCGAACTGGATGATTCCAGGCAAGATGGTCAAGGGCATGGGCGGCGCGATGGACCTCGTCGCCGGCGTCAAGCGCGTCGTCGTGCTGATGGAGCACGTGGCCACGGCCAAGGATGGCACGACGTCGCACAAGTTGCTGAAACAGTGCGACTTGCCGTTGACGGGCGTGGGCGTGGTCGACGTCATCATCAGCGACCTGGGCGTCATCGACGTGACGGAAAACGGCCTGAAGCTGGTGGAACTGGCGCCTGGCGTGACCAAGGAGCAAGTGCAAGAGGCCACGGGCGCTGAGCTGGATGTTTCGGCCGTATAAATGGCTTGTTGTATGGAATAAAAGGGCGGACAGCGATGTCCGCCCTTTTTTTATGCGCCGGCCTTGCCGCGCAGCCCGTCCAGGCTGTAGGCGCCCCCGCCCGCTGCCGCGAAATACAGGAAGGTGAAGCAGTACATCACGGCCATTTCGCCGCCGTTCAGGATCGGCAGGAAACCGGCTGGCGCATGCGCCATGAAGTAGGCGGCCGCCATCTGGCCCGACAGGATGAAGGCGACGGGGCGCGTAAACAGGCCGACCAGCAGCAAGGTGCCGCCGACCAGCTCGATGACGCCGGCCGCCCCCATCACGGAAAACAGTTGCAGGCCGTCGAACATGGCCACATGCGGCGCGCCGAACAGTTTTGCCGTGCCGTGTTGCAGGAAGAGGAAACCGAGGATGATGCGCAGCACGCCCAGCAGGCGTGGACTCCAGGTGGCGTAGAAGGCGGGCGAGAGGGACATGACGTACTCCATTCAAAAGTGAGGATGGTTCGGTGTCAGGCTTGCATTAACGCAATGTCATTATGCGGGAGCTTGCGGGCGAACAGTATTGTAACTGTAATTGTTTTTGATTCATTGATCATCCAGTGAAATATTGATGCATGATTTACTGTGGGTTGATGATGCGATAAGATGCGCGCGCCATGAAAAAAGCCCCGCAGATCGCTCTACGGGGCTTTTCAATGAAGAGTACGGCTTACTTGACGATATTCACGGCCGGGGCGACATACGCGTCGTCGGTCGGGTGGGTGGGGTGGGCCAGCTCGCTGTGCAGCTTGTCCATGTCGAGTTCTTTTTCCCATTTCGACACGACGATGGTGGCCACGCCGTTGCCCACAAAATTCGTCAGCGCGCGGCATTCGCTCATGAAGCGGTCGATGCCCAGGATCAGCGCCATGCCGGCCACGGGGATGGTCGGCACCACGGCCAGGGTGGCGGCCAGGGTGATGAAGCCGGCGCCCGTGATGCCGGACGCGCCTTTCGAGGTCAGCATCGCCACGCCCAGGATGGTGAGCTCTTGCCAGATCGTCAGTTCCGTGTTGGTGGCTTGTGCCACGAACAGGGCCGCCATGGTCATGTAGATGTTGGTGCCGTCCAGGTTGAACGAGTAGCCGGTAGGCACGACCAGGCCGACCACCGGTTTCGAGCAGCCAAGGCGCTCGAGTTTTTTCATCAGGGCCGGCAGGGCCGATTCCGACGAGCTGGTACCGAGCACGATCAGCAGTTCTTCCTTGATGTACAGCAAGAAGCGGCCGATGGAGAAGCCCGTGTACTTGGCGATCAGGCCCAGCACGACGAAGACGAACAGGAAGCAGGTCAGGTAGAACGAACCCATCAGTTTAGCCAGCGGGATCAGCGAAGCCAGGCCGTATTTGCCGATGGTAAATGCCATCGCGCCGAACGCGCCGACAGGGGCGACTTTCATGATGATGTTGACCATGCCGAAGATGGCGTGCGACAGCTCGTCGATCAGCTTGGTGACGGGACGGCCGCGCTCGCCCAGCAGGGACAGCGAGAAACCGAACAGGATGGCGATCAACAGCACTTGCAGGATGTCGCCCTTGGCGAACGCATCGACGAAAGTCTTCGGGATGATGTTCATCAGGAAATCGATGGTCGTCATGCCTTCGGCGTGCGTGTATTGCGCGATCGACTTGGCGTCCAGGTGGGCCGGATCGGCGTTGAAGCCGGCGCCCGGTTTCAGGATGTTGGCAACCAGCAAACCGATGGCCAGCGCGAAGGTGGAGACCACTTCGAAGTAGATCAGGGCCTTGCCGCCCACGCGGCCGATCTTCTTGACGTCCTGCATGCCGGCGATGCCGGAGACGACGGTGCAGAAGATCACTGGGGCGATGATCATCTTGATCAGTTTGATAAAGCCGTCGCCCAGCGGTTTCATGTCGACAGCGTTGGAAGGGTAGAACACGCCCAGCAGCACGCCGGCCACGATGGCGAACAGCACCTGCACGTACAGGATTTTATAGAATGGTTTTTTCACGAGTGGTCTCCTCTTGCGGGTTGATGCTGCGATCATCCACTCATTGCCAGGCCGCCTCAATTGTGGATAACCGCAGATATGCATTTTCGCTATATCGGGTATTGCGCCATGACTGGCGTGCTGCGGCGCAGCATTTCAGGCGTGCGCTTGGAGCATTGCCCGCGCTGCGCTACACTGCCGTAGCGTCGCGCGCGGGACACCCCATGGCAGGCAGGAAGCGGTGCTCTTTTTATATCGAATAAGGAATTGGCATGATCGAAGCGAGCATCAAATCCGTCCAGTGCATCTCCCCCGCAGGCTTGCACACCATGTCGTACAAGGAGTGGGGCGCGGCGGACAACCCGAACGTGCTCGTCTGCGCCCATGGCGTGACGCGCGTGGCGGACGACTTCGACAACCTGGCGCGCGCCATGGCCAGCGATTACCGCGTGATCTGCCCCGATGTGGTGGGACGCGGGCGCTCGGGCTGGCTGGCCAATCCCCAGTTCTACCGCGTGCCGCAATATGTGAGCGACATGGTGACCCTGCTGGCGCGCGTGCTGGCCAATGGCGAGCGCCAGACGGTGGACTGGTTCGGCACGTCGATGGGCGGCTTGATCGGTCTGGGCCTGGCATCGTTGCCGAACAGCCCGATCAGCAAGCTGGTGCTGAACGATATCGGCCCGACCCTGGCGCCGGAAGCCTTGCAGCGCATCGGCGACTACATCGGCCAGGACTTGCGTTTCGAGACATTTGAACAGGGCGCCAAGTTTGTGCGCGACGTGTCCGCCAGCTTCGGCCCGCACACGGACGCGGAATGGCATAAACTGGCGGTGGATGTGTTGCGCCAGGATAAGGATGGCCACTGGCGCCGCCACTATGATATGGGACTGGCCATGCCGTTCCGCTCGGCCACGCCGGAATCGGCGGCCAGCGACGAAGCCATGCTGTGGGCCGCGTATGATGCCGTGCGTTGCCCCACCTTGCTGGTGCGCGGGTCGGAATCCGATTTGCTGTCGCACGAAACGGCGCAAAGCATGCTGGGCCGCGGCCCGAAGGCGGAGCTGGTGGAAATCGCCGGCGTAGGCCATGCGCCCACTTTTGTCCACGATGACCAGATCGCCATCGCCCGCAAGTTTTTGCTGGGCAAATAAGAAGGTAACAAGCAATAACGCTGTACAGATTTTGAAACAACCGAAAGAAGAAGCATGGAAATTACACGACTGCACGTAGGCAAACGCCTCTCCGAAGTAGCCATACACAACAACACCATCTACCTGGCGGGCCAGATCGCGGAAGACACCACGCAAGGCATCGTCGGCCAGACGCGCGAAGTGCTCGGCCACGTCGACCGTTTGCTGATGGAAGCGGGCAGCGACAAGACTTGCATCCTGTCGTGCCAGATCTACATCGCCGACATGAAGGATTTCCCCGGCATGAATGAAGTGTGGGACGACTGGGTGGCTTCCGGCCACACGCCGCCGCGCGCCACGGTGGAAGCGAAGCTGGCCAATCCGGCATGCCTGGTTGAAATCGTCATCATCGCTGCAGAGCGTTAAGTCATCAAGTTGTTGAGTTATTAAGTTTAAAAGGTAATACATGGTTTCCATCTCGGCCCCGAATAGCGTCACCTCGGAACAACTGGTAGAGGGCTTGAGTGCGCCGGACAGTGCGCGCGTGCTGGACGCGCTCGCGTATGCCACCGAGGCGTATGGCGACAAGCTGACCTTTGCCGGCCGCTCCGCGCTGGACTTCGCCGTCGGCGTGGCCACCACCCTGGCTTTCCTGCGCAGCGATGCGGAAACGCGTATCGCCGGCCTGATGTTCGAGCTGACCCTGTTGGAACCGGACACGGCGGCCGACATCGAGCCGCGCTTCGGCAAGCAGGTGTGCGACCTGGCAACAGGCGTGCGCCAGCTGATCCGCTTGCGCGCGCTGACCCAGGCGCAGCACGGCAGCGCTGGCGGGCGCGGCAAGAATGCGGCGCAGCAAGCCGTGGCCCAGGTGGAAACCCTGCGCAAGATGTTGCTGGCGATGGCTTCCGACATGCGCGTCGTGCTGGTGCGCCTGGCTTCCTGCGTGACGACCTTGCGCTATTTCGCCGAGTTGAAATTGTTCAATGAAATGACGCGCGAGTACGGCAAGGAAACCCTGGACCTGTACGCGCCGCTGGCCAACCGCCTCGGTATCTGGCAGCTGAAGTGGGAACTGGAAGATTTGTCGTTCCGCTTCATCGAGCCGGAAGCGTACAAACGCATCGCCAAGATGCTGGAAGAAAAGCGCATGATGCGCGAGGGCTTTGTGTCCTCGGCGATTCTGCGCCTGCAGACGGAACTGGCTTCAGCCGGTATCCAGGCGGAAGTGTTTGGCCGCCCGAAACACATTTACAGCATCTGGAACAAGATGCGCGGCAAGGAACTCGATTTCACGGCCCTGTACGATGTGCGCGCCTTCCGCGTCATCGTTGCCGACGTGAAGACTTGCTACACGGTGCTGGGCGTGGTCCACAATATCTGGACCCCCATCCCGAAAGAATTCGACGATTACATTTCGCGGCCGAAACCGAACGGTTACCAGTCGCTGCACACGGTGGTGACGGCCGAGGATGGCCGTCCGCTGGAAGTGCAAATCCGCACGAATGAAATGCACAGCTTTGCCGAATACGGCGTGGCGGCGCACTGGCGCTACAAGGAAGAGGGCGGTTCGAACTTTGCCGGCCAGAAATACGACGAAAAGATCGCCTGGCTGCGCCAGCTGCTGGCCTGGAAAACCGAGGTCGCCGACGCCGTCGTGGGCCAGGAAGAAATCCAGCGCGAATGGGTGGAAAAGCTGAAATCCGCCACCTTGGACGACCGCATCTTCGTCATGACGCCGCAGGCGCGGGTGCTGGAATTGCCCGTGGGCGCCACGCCCGTCGATTTTGCGTATCACCTGCACACGGACGTGGGCCACCGCTGCCGCGGCGCCAAGGTTGACGGCATCATGGTGCCCCTGAATACCCAGCTGAAAAACGGCCAGACCTGCGAAATCATCACGGCCAAGGGCGCGCCGGGCACGGCCGGGCCGTCGCGCGACTGGCTCAGCGCCGGCTACGCCGTCAGCACGCGCACGCGCTCGAAGATCCGTGCCTGGTTCCACGCCATCGACATGCAGGAAACCCTGGCCCATGGCCGCGCACTGGTGGAGAGATCCTTGCAGCGCGAAGGCAAGACGGCCGTCAACCTCGAAGCCCTGGCGCAAAAGCTGGGCTTTGCCAAGGTTGACGAACTGTTCCTGTCGGTCGGCAAGGATGAATTCAGCCTGCGCCACGTGGAGCAGGCGCTGCACGACAACGGCGAAGTGGTGGTGCCGGAAGACGCCGTGCTGGTCGGCAAGAGCCGCGCTTCCAGCGTGGAGCAGGGCGCCAAGTCCGGCGTGCTGGTGGTGGGGACGGAAGGCTTGATGACAGTGCTGGCCAAGTGCTGCAAGCCGGCGCCGCCGGACAGCATCGTCGGTTTTGTGACGCGTGGCAAGGGCGTCTCGATCCACCGCGCCACGTGCAAGAACTTCGAGGAAATGCGCGCCAAGTCGCCCGAGCGCGTGATCTTCACGGAATGGGGCAGCACGGGCGGGCACGACACCGTGTATCCGGTCGACATCTTCATCCTGGCAGGCGACCGTCAGGGCTTGCTGCGCGACATCTCCGAAATCTTCTCGCGCGAAAAGATCAACGTGATCGGCGTCAATACCCAAAGCGCCAAGGGCCAGGCCCGCATGACCTTTACGGCCGAGATCAGCTCGACGGCGCAGTTGTTGAAGGCGCTGAATGTGATCAAGGATGTGAGTGGGGTGCTGGAAGCGCGGCGTAGTTGACGCCTGACCAAACCTACTGCGCGTCGGTATAGATGGCCTGCGATGCTCACCGTGCTCTAGTACGGTTGCGCTTCTCGACCACCTCTACCTTCCGCTCGCTACGGTTTTGTCAGGCGTTGTGACGGTTGTTGAATTCCGTGCTAGTGGGTCTTGTCACCCTGATGCAAGCCCGCCATCGCCGCCGTCTCCGGCTGCAAGGTGATATGGTCGATGCCATGCTTACTTAGTAACATCTTCTTGATCGCCCGCAAGACCTTCGGCCAATGGTCGAGGTGTTCGATTTCCACGTGGCCGATCAAGGCCGGCTGGCCCGGCGACATATCCCACACATGCAGGTCGTGCACGGCGATCACGCCATCCACCTGCTCCACGTCAGCGCCCACTTGGATGTAGTCGATATGCACGGGCACGCCTTCCATCAGGAAATGGTAGGACTCGCGCAGCACGCCGAATGTCGACTTTAAAATCAGCAGTGACACCAGCACGGACAGCAGCGGGTCGATCTGCATCCAGCCAGTAAAGTAAATCACGGCGCCGGCGACGATGGCGGCGACGGAACCGAGCAAATCGCCCATCACGTGCACGAGGGCGGCGCGCGTGTTCACGCTTTGCTTGTCTTTCGATAATACCCACGCCACGACTATATTGATCGCCAGGCCGATGAAGGCGACGATGAAGACCATGCCGCCCTTTACGGGTTGCGGGGAGGAAAAGCGCAGCGCCGCTTCGTAGCAGATCCAGCCCACCACGCACAGCATGGCCAGGCCGTTGACGAAGGCGGCCAGCGCTTCAGCGCGGCCAAAGCCGAACGAGTGGCGGGGCGAAGGAGGGCGGCGCGCGATCAGTTGCGCCAGCAGTGCCAGGCCCAGCGCGGCCGCGTCCGTGACCATGTGGCCCGCGTCGGAAATCAGGGCCAGCGAATTGGACAGGAAGCCGGCCGCCACTTCGATCCCGGCAAATGACAGGGTCAGGCCCAGCGCCCAGGCGAGGATGCTCTGGCTGCGCCCCTCGAACGAGTGGGTGTGCTTGGCGTCGCCTTTCAGGTGGGCGTGCAAATGGGTGGCGTCGTGTTCGGTGTGCGTCGGTTGCATGGAATGCTTTGTGGAATGATGTTGCCGCCAGTGTAATTGAAAAGCAACAAAGTAGTCGGCACGTAAAAAAACCTGCAGGCCCGGAGGCACTGCAGGTTTTTGATGAGGCAGACAACTTTACTGCACGGCCGTCTCGCCAAACTTGCCCTCACGGAAATCCTGTACGGCCTGGAACACTTCCGCCTGGGTATTCATGACGAACGGGCCATATTGCGCGATGGGTTCGTTCAAGGGCTGGCCGGCGACGAGGATTACGCGGCCGCCTTGCGGCGCCTCGATGCGCACGCCGTCGCTGCCGGGCGTATTGGCGAAGATCGCCATGCGCAGTGCGGGCACGGCCTTGCCATCGACTTGCACTTCGCCACGGAAGGTGTAGATGAAAGCGTTATGGCCTGGCGGCAATGGCTGCTCGAAGTTGGCGCCGGCCGGCAAGTCGATATCGAGGTACAGCGGTTCCGTCAGCTCGCGCTGCACGGCGCCCGTCACGCCATGGCTTGCGCCGGCGATCACTTGCACGGCCACGCCCGCGTCCGTCGTGTAGCGGGGGATTTCACTGCTGGTGAAATCGCGGTACCACGGCGTGCGCATCTTGTCGCGCGCGGGCAGGTTCAGCCACAGCTGAAAACCTTCCATCACGCCTTCTTCCTGTTCCGGCATTTCCGAGTGGATCACGCCGCTGCCGGCCGTCATCCATTGCACGCCGCCAGAGGTCAGCAAGCCTTCGTGGCCGGCGCTGTCCTTGTGGCGCATGCGTCCCGTGATCATGTACGACACGGTCTCGAAGCCGCGGTGCGGATGCTCGGGGAAGCCGGCGATATAGTCGTTTGGCTTGTCGCTGGCAAAGTTGTCGAGCATCAGGAAAGGGTCGAGGCGGCGTTGCAGCTGCTGCGTCAGCACGCGGTTGATCTTCACGCCGGCGCCGTCCATGACGGCCTGGCCGGCAATCACGCGCTCGACGGCGCGTGGCTTGTTGACGGTGGTGGTATCGCTCATTGTTCTCTCCTCTAGGCCAGGGCGGCGCCAGTGCGCCGCCCCTTTCACTGCTGGGGATTACACCAGGATGGCGTTGATTTCGGCGTCCGCTTGTGCTTGCGCCTTGGCCACGGCTTCCGGGCCCATGCCCATGCCTTCCGAATACACGTATTGCACGTCGGTCAGGCCCAGGAAGCCGAACATGGTGTTCAGGTAAGGCACCTGGCTATCGTTGGCGCTGTCGCGGTGCAAGCCGCCGCGGGACAGGCCCACGTAGACTTTCTTGCCGGTCAGCAGGCCCACGGGGCCGTTTTCCGTGTATTTGAAGGTGACGTTGGCGCGGGCAATCGCGTCGAACCAGCTTTTCAGTTGCACGGTGATGCCGAAGTTGTACATGGGCGCGCCGATGACGATCACGTCAGCCGCTTGCACTTGCGCAATCAGCGCGTCGTCCAGGGCGATGCGGGCCGCTTGCTCCGGCGTGCGCTTGTCTGCCGGGGTGAACAACGCTTGCAGGGTCGGCTCGTCGAGCACGGGGTGCGGTGCGGCAGCCAGGTCGCGGCGGGCCAGGGTAGCACCGGGGTTGGCCGCTTGTACGCGGGTAACGATGGCGTCAGCCAGGCGGGTCGAGGCGGAACCGGTGCTGCGGGCGCTGGAATTGATTTGCAGGATGTTCATCTTGTTTTCTCCGTTGTGAGGTGTCTTGCGATGGATGAACTATAGCAATTCCAAAATTGATGTGGAAGCCGTTAAAATGGATAACATTAATCCACTAGTGGAACAATCGAGTTAAAGGTAAGTATATGGATATCGATCCCGGAGATTTGCTGCTGTTTGCGCGCGTCGTCGAATGCGGCAGTTTCTCGCGCGCCGCCGTGCGCGTGGACTTGCCCAAGTCGACACTGTCGCGCCGCATCTCGCTGCTGGAAGCGAAATTGGGCGAACGCCTATTGCTGCGCACCACGCGCAAGCTGGCGCTGACGGAGTTTGGCGCCAGCTTGCTCGAGCATGCGCGCAAGGTGGTGGAAGAGACGGAGGCGGCCGGCGCGCTGGCACAGCACCGCCAGGCAGGACCCAGCGGCTTGCTGCGCATTTCCATGCCGGCCGACTTTGGCGACACCCTGATGCGCCAGGTGCTGGCCGAGTTCGTGCGCCGCTATCCGGCCATTTCGCTGGAACTGGACTTGTCGGCGCGCCGCGTGGATTTGCTGGAAGAGAACTTCGACCTGGCCATCCGCATGGGCAACTTGCCAGACGACGCCAGCCTGGCGGCGCGCCGCGTGGCGTTCAGTACGCTCGCCCTGTATGCCTCGCCGCAATACACGAGCGTGCACGGCTTGCCCGAGCATCCCGACGATCTGTATGGCCACGATTTGCTCAGCTTGCCACGGGCCGTGCATGGCCTCGTGCACTGGACTTTGATCCGCGGCAAGACGACGTGGGAGCGCGATTTGCCCGTGCGCCTGCTGGCCAATTCGCCGGAATTGCTGGTGCGCATGGCGTGCACGGGCGTGGGCATCGCGGCCAGCACGGACCGCTTTGCCAAGGCGTATGTGGCGACGGGGGAACTGGTGCGGGTATTGCCGGAGTGGAGTTTTCCGCTGGTCACGGGCTGGGCCGTGTTTCCCGGCCGGCGTTTGATGCCGGCCAAGACGCGCGCGTTTCTGGACTTGATGGAGGAAATGTACCAAACCGACGCGCCCGTGTAGGCGCGCGTCTTGCTGCCTTACTTGGGCAGCTTGCCCATGACTTCGCCCAGCTGCACGGGGCCGGCCGGTTGCCAGTTGGCATTGAACGTCACGGTATCTTTCGGGAACAGCATGACGACGGTGGAGCCGAGCAGGAAGCGGCCCAGCTCTTCGCCCTGCTTCAGCACGACATTGTCGTTCGCATAGCTCCAGTCGCGTACCTGGCCTGTGCGGGGCGGGTTGACGACGCCGTGCCAGACGGTGGCCATGCTGCCGACGATGGTGGCGCCCACCAGGGTCATGACGAAGGGGCCGTTGGCCGTATCGAACACGCAGACGACCCGCTCGTTGCGGGCGAACAGGCCGGGGATGCCGCGCGCTGTCGTCGGGTTGACGGAGAACAGTTCACCGGGCACATAAATCATGCGCGTCAGGCGGCCGTCGCACGGCATGTGGATGCGGTGGTAGTCGCGCGGGCTCAGGTACAGATTGGCGAAGCTGCCGTGTTCAAACTGGGCCGCCAGTGCCGCATCGCCGCCCACCAGGGCCGTGGTGCTGAAGCTGTGCCCCTTGGCCTGGAAGATCTGGTCCCTGTCGATCGTGCCGAACTGGCTGATGCGGCCATCGACGGGGCAGACGTAGTCGGCCTGGGCCAGCGGACGGGCATCGGGGCGCAGCGCGCGCGTGAAAAAGTCGTTGAAGCTCGTGTAATGCGTGATGTCCGGGTCCAGCGCCTCATCCATGTTGACGTTGTAGCGGCCGACGAACCAGCGGATCAAACGCGTCGTCATGGCGCCGCCCTTGGCACCGGCGACGCGGCCGGCAAAATTGGTCAACGCTCCCTTGGGCAGCAGATATTGAGGCAAAACGGCAAGACGGTCAGACACGATGGGAAGCCTTTGACGGGGTGATGGGAACAATGATGAAAACGCATTATAGCGGCGATGTGGCGCGCAATGATATGTACCGTATGCAAGGGGGCGTAGTGCAGCCGGCCGCCGAATTTAATTTGCCATAGGAAATATTTTCAGGAAACTGTGTCACTCGGAAAAAATTACAGCACAATACAGCGGCCTGTTTTTTAGCTTTTAGCCATTTTTATTCAGCCAACTTTTTTAGCCAGGTCATGATGCCACGCCGTTGCCTTCGCCTTACCATCCTTTGTTCCTCCGTGTTACTTGCCTGGAATGCCCAGGCCCAGCAATCCGAAACGCCCGCCGCCACTGACGCCGCCGTGCCGCTGAAGGTTGAAATGGCCGCTGCGCCCGCCATGCAAACCGTCGAAGTCAAGGGCAGCGGCTATGATCCGCGCCGCGACGATACGGCCAGCAAGATGGTCGTTGGCAGCGAGGAAATCCTCAAGTATGGCGACACGAATGTCACCGACGTGCTCAAGCGCCTGCCCGGCATTACCGTGTCCGGCGCGGCCGGGCGCTCGGGAGGTGAAATCCGCATGCGTGGCCTGGGCAGCGGCTACACGCAGATATTGCTCAATGGCGAGCGGGCGCCGGCCGGTTTCTCGCTCGACACCTTGTCGCCCGACGTGATCGAACGCATCGAGATTTTGCATGCGGCCAGCGCCGAATACAGCACGCAGTCGATTGCCGGCACCATCAACGTGGTGCTGAAAAAAGCCGTCAAAACGGCGCAGCGCGAACTCAAGCTGGGCGTGCAGGGCAGCGACGTGAGCTTTTCGCCCAGCGTGAACGTGCAACTGTCCGACCGCGACGGCAATTTCTCGTATTCGCTGGCCGGCTCGCTGTTCCGCTACGACTACCATTACGACAATCCGGGGCTGGAACTGGGCTACGCGCCCGACGGCCGGCAAAACCTGCTGCGCCGCACGAACGGCACGGGCGATGGCCGTCCGGAAGGCATCAACTTGTCGCCGCGCCTGAACTGGGTGCTGGCCAACGGCGACAATGTGACGGCACAATTCTTTTTCAATGGCGGGCGTTCGAACCACCGCAATTTCAGCCGCGCGGAAACGGAGCAGGGCGTGCGCCCCGACTACGACAGCAATACGGGCAGCTCCAGCAACCACAATGCCTTCGGCCGCAGCGACCTGACGTGGATGCACAAGCTGGCCGCCGGCGCCAGGCTGGAACTGAAAGTGGGCGCCTCGGCCGCCCGCAATACGTCCGACAGCCTGCAGCAGGGCTTTATCGATGGCAGTGGCCTGGCGCTCGAGCGCAAGGTGGGCGTGAAGGCGACGGAAGACGGCGTCAGTTCGACTGGCAAGTATTCCACGCCCTTGCTGCCCGGCCATGCCCTGTCGATGGGCTGGGATGGCGCCTACACGGAGCGCGAGGAATCGCGCCGGCAGCGCGAAGCGGCCCTGGGCACCTTGGGCGCGCGTCCGCCCGTCAACAGCGACGAGGGTTTCGACGCCACGATCAAGCGCCTGGCCCTGTTCGTGCAGGATGACTGGGAAATCACGCCGCGCTGGTCCATGTATGCGGGCGTGCGCTGGGAAGGCATCGACACGCGCAGCGCGGGCGACACCTATGACGAAGTGCAGCAGCGCACCAGCGTGTGGAGCCCGCTGCTGCAAACCCTGTGGAAGTTGCCCGATACCAAGGGCGACCAGGTACGCCTGGCCCTGACGCGCACCTACAAGGCGCAGCCTACGTCAAGCCTGATTCCACGCCGCAATACCTCGACCAACAATAGCCAGACGGACCCTGACCGCGAAGGCAATCCGTATCTGAAGCCGGAGCTGGCGCTGGGCATCGATGTGTCGTACGAGCACTACTGGGCAGAAGGCGCCTTGCTCAGCGCGCGCGCCTCGGCCCGCCGCATCGATGGCTACACGCGCCAGGGCTTGCTGTTCATCAATGACCGCTGGGTCTCCACGCCCGTCAACGATGGCCGCGCCAATACACAGACACTGGAACTGGAAGCGAAGTTCCCGCTGCGCGCCGTGCTGGCCGCGCCTGTGCCGGCCATCGACCTGCGCGCCAGCGTCAGCCGTAACTGGTCGCAGGTGGAGCAGGTGCCGGGGCCGGACAACCGGCTTGACCAGCAAACGCCCGTCAGCGGCAACTTCGGCCTCGATTACAAGACGCCCGATGGCGTGCTGACGACGGGCGGCAGCTTCAACTTCCGCAATGGCGGCCCCGTACGCATCACCGAGCGCCAGAGCGCCTATACGTCGCCGCGGCGCGACCTCGATATTTATGCGCTGTGGAAGTTCGATGCGAAGAACCAGCTGCGCCTGGCCGTGTCGAACCTGCTGGCGCAAGACTTCGAAAGCACCACCACGTATGCGGATGCCAGCGGCACGATTACCCGCAACAGCATTTCACCGAGCTCGCCGCAGGCGCGCGCCACCCTGGAAATGAAGTTCTGATCGTGACGTTCCCGCACTGAAAACCCCGGCCAGCCTCCCCGCTGGCCTATAATCTCGGCAATCGCGCGCGCGGCCGGTCCGTGCGCGCCACCTTTTCATTTGCCAAGATTGCTTTCCCCATGACGTTTTCCTCCCTCGGCCTGATCGATCCCCTGGTCCGCAAACTCGATGAGCTCGGCTATGCCAAGCCGACCCCCGTGCAGGCGCAATCGATTCCTGCCGTGCTGGCCGGACGCGACTTGATGGCCGCTGCCCAGACGGGCACGGGCAAGACGGCAGGCTTTGCCGTGCCGCTGCTGCAGCGCCTGACCCTGGAAGGCGTGGTGGCACCCCAGTGCGTGCGCGTGCTGGTGCTCGTGCCCACGCGGGAACTGGCCGAGCAAGTGTATGCGAGCTTCCGCAGCTATGGCGGCAACTTGCCGCTGCGCAGCTTTGTCGCCTACGGCGGCGTGCCCATCGAGCCGCAGATCAGCAAGCTGCGCAAGGGCCTCGACGTGCTGGTGGCCACGCCGGGCCGCTTGCTGGACTTGCAGACGCAGGGCGCCGTCAAGTTCGAGCAGGTGCAAACCCTGGTGCTGGACGAAGCGGACCGCATGCTGGACCTGGGCTTCGAGCGCGAACTCGATATATTGCTGATGACCATGCCCAAGCAGCGCCAGACGCTGCTGTTCTCGGCCACCTTCTCGGACGCCATCCGCGCCATGGCGAAAACCATGCTGAAGGATCCCGTCTCGGTCGAGGTGAGCGCGCGCAACAGCACAGTCAAGGCCGTCAAGCAATCGGTCATCGTGTGCGACAAGAAGCGCAAGCCGGAACTGTTCCTGCACTTGCTGAAGAAAATGCGCTGGGGCCAGGTATTGGTCTTCGTCAAGACGCGCAAGGGTGTCGAGTTGCTGGTGAACACCTTGCTGGAGCAGGGCGTGCGCGCCGATTCCATTCATGGCGACAAGACGCAGCCGAACCGCCTGCGCGCGCTGGCCCGTTTCAAATCTGCCGAGGTGCAGGTGCTGGTGGCTACCGACGTGGCCGCCCGTGGCCTCGATATCGAGCAATTGCCCGTCGTCGTCAATTTCGACTTGCCCACCGTAGCGGAAGACTATATCCACCGCATCGGCCGCACGGGCCGTGCGGGCGCTTCGGGTGTCGCCATTTCGCTTGTGTGCGCCGATGAAGTGGAGCTGCTGTCGGCCGTGGAAGCGCTGACCCGGCAAACCCTGAAACGCAACGAGGAGCCCGGTTTCGAGGCGGAACACCGCGTACCGGGCACGTCCGCCGGCGGCACCATCCAGATCCAGAAGAAGGCCGTGAAAGTGCTGGCGCCGAAGGCGGCGGAGCGGGCCAAGAAAAGGCGCTTCTACAAATAATCAGGGACGCCAGGCGCGCAGCACGGATATGCCATTCGTGCCATCATGCGCTTATGACCTCGATACCTTTGTTTCCGCTCAATACGGTGCTGTATCCCGATGGCTATCTGCCCCTGCAGATCTTCGAGGTACGCTATCTGGACATGATACGCAAATGCATCATGGGCGAGCAGCCGTTCGGCGTGGTGCAGTTGCTGGATGGCACGGAAGTGCGCAAGCCGGGCCATCAGGAAACCCTGGCGCCCGTGGGCACCCTGGCGCGCGTCATTGACTGGGCCGCGCCCTTGTCCGGCTTGCTGCAAATCAAATGCATGGGCATGCAGCGCTTTCACATCGTTTCCAGCGAACAGCTGAAGCATGGCTTGTGGATGGCGCAGGTCGAAACTTTACCGCCCGATAAAACCATTCCCATTCCGCAAGAGCAGCAGAACGTTGCCGACGCGCTCGGCGCGCTGATACGCACCTTGCAGGAGCAAAAGATCCCGCCCGACCAAATGCCCTTGCAGCCGCCGTACCGGCTCGACGAGTGTGGCTGGGTGGCGAACCGCTGGTGCGAGCTGCTGTCCCTGAGCGCCATGCAAAAGCAATTGTTGCTGAGCCAGGACAATCCCGTGCTGCGCCTGGAACTGGTGCAGGATATGCTCACGGAAAATGGCCTGCTCGAAGAGTAAAACATCCCAGGCCGCATGTTTGCACATGGTTTCGTTGTGCAATTGCAATTTCCATTGAGAAATACTTTACGCTTTGCCGCCACTGGCATAAGATAATGCCCCTGGGCAAGATTGCCCTGAGCAACATTCAAGAGTAGACGATATGGCAAAAGTAAGCGCGGAACAGATCAATGCGGCAATGGAAGCGATGGCGGGCGAAGGCCAGGCCATCACGGTACGCGCCTTGCGCGAACGGCTGGGCAACGGCGCCTGCCTGGGCACCATCAGCAAGCTCTTGCTGCGCCGCAAGGCAGGCGCGCAACGCCAGATCGCTGCCGCCGCCGAACTGTCGCCCGTGCTGCAGCAAGCCATCCTCGATTATGTAGGACAGGAATTAAGCGCCAGCCACAGCGCGCATGAAGCCGAGATGAATGACAATCAACAGGAATTGATGGACCTGGCCAGCGAGAACGAGCGCCAGCAAGAGTTGCTCGACCTGCAAGCGGGCGAGCTGGAAACCTTGCGCGAGGAGCTCGAGCGCGAACGGCAAGTGGCGAACCAGGCCCGCACGGACCTGGCCAAGGCGCAGCTGCGCCTGGAAGGCTTGCCGCGCCTGGAAGAGGCGGCCGAGCAGGCACGCATGGATCTGGCCAAGGCGCAATTCAAGCTCGAAGGCATCCCGCGCCTGGAAGAAGCGGCCGAAGCGGCGCGTGCCGAACTGATCCAGGCCCAGTTGAAGCTGGAAAGCCTGACGCGCGTGGAAACGGAACTGGCGGCCGCGCGCCTGGAACTGGAAGCGGAACGCGAAGAGCTGGGCGAAACGCGCGCCGAGCTGGACGAAGAGCGCACCTTGCGCATCAAGGCGCAGCAGTTCATCGTCGATCCCATCTTCAAGACGCCTGTCTGAGGACACCTGACCAAACCTGCTGCGCGTCGCGCTTTGCGGCCTGCGATGCTCACCGTACTGGAGTACGGTTGCGCTTCTTAGCCACAAATCACTGCCGCTCGCGACGGTTTTGCCAGGTATCGATGCGTCGTAGGGAATCTCTCATGCGTGCTGCACGGGCCTTGCTGGCTTAAAATGGCGCACTGTCGCGCCATGTCGTGCGACGCCTTGATCGCAAAGAAGGTTTATGCCCGTAGAAAAGAAGGTGCCGCTCCCGCTTGCGGCCACGCCCATATCGCCGCGCGCGCTGCCGCCCCGGCCGCCAGCACAATTCAGTTCGCCCGAAGCGGCCTTCGCACGCAAGCAGGCACGCGAGGGCAAGGATGCGCAGGTGCGTGGCGTCACGTCCATCGATGCCATGCGCGAGGCCATCAAGCTGGCGGCGCGTGACTTGCCGGCCATCACCGAGGTGCCGCGCCTGGCCATGCTGGACGCCGCCGCCTTTCGCGCGCGCGCCGCGCTGGGATTGCCCTTCCTGATGCGCGGGCTGGTGCAGCGCTGGCCCTTATCCAAGCTGGAACCCGAAGTCTTGCGCGAGCAATTCAGCCATGTGCCCGTGCGCGCGCGCGTGGGCGACTACATCAACACGGCATTCGCGGCAGACCGCGCCATGCAGGACATGTCGATGGGGCAATACCTGGATATGCTGGCGGAGGGCAAGTATGCGCTGCCGCCGTACCTGGGCAACCTGGAATTGCGCGAGTTGAACCGTCTGTGCCACTGGCCCACGTATTTCGACAAGATGGGGCCGCCACGCTTCTGGGTGGGGCCGGCCGGTACGGTCACGCCCCTGCATTGCGATTACGACGACAATATCTTCGCGCAAGTGTGGGGCCGCAAGCGTATCTTCCTGTCGCCGCCGCACCACGACGAATTCCTGTACCCCAGCGAAGCGAACGCCATCCTGTTCGGCTCACCGTTCGACCCGGAAGCGCCCGACTTCGAGCGTTTTCCCCTGGCGCGCCAGGCGACCATGATCGAATGCCTCGTCGAGCCGGGCGACATGCTGTACGTGCCTGCCGGCTGGTACCACCAGGTGCGCGCGCTGACGTTTTCGCTGTCGTCGAACCGGTGGGCCAGGGCCGTGCCGCTGGCCCTGCATGGGGAGATGGCGCTGCGGTGTACCGAGGCGTAATCGGATGGACCGATGGCCTTGCCATCGGCGCACAGACCATGCGGGGGAATTGTCGTCCAGCTTGTTATCATGTCTTCTTCATCCGCAACCTCATCTGCATGGAGAGCAATGATCACATCGAGCTTGAATAATCGTTATCTGGGCGCCATGCTGGCGCTGGCCTGCGGCGATGCGGTCGGCACGACCGTGGAATTTTCCCCGCGCGGCAGTTTCGCGCCCGTGACGGAGATGACTGGCGGCGGCCCGTTCGGCCTGCAGCCGGGACAGTGGACGGACGATACTTCGATGGCGCTGTGCCTGGCCGAGAGCCTGGTATTGAAAGGTGTGTTCGATCCGGCGGACCAGATGGTGCGGTATCTGAACTGGTGGCAATGGGGCTACCTGAGCTCCACCGGCACCTGCTTCGATATCGGTGGCACGGTCAGGGGCGCGCTGGCCAGTTTCCAGGAAACAGACAATCCCTACAGTGGTTCCACCGCGCCGACGACAGCAGGCAATGGCTCGCTCATGCGCCTGGCTCCCGTCGTGCTGTTTGCCTATCCGGATGTGGTGGCGGTCGTCGCTTACGCCGCCGATAGCTCGCGCACGACCCACGCGGCGCCGGAAGCCATCGAAAGCTGCCAGTTGTTCGCCGCCTTGCTGTGCAGCGCGCTGGCGGGTACGCCGAAAGAGGCGCTCATGGACAGTGTGGCTTACCGGCCTGTCGAACCCAAGCTGGTGGAGCTGGCCAGTGGCAACTTCATCGCCAAGACGGAAGGGCAGATACGCGGCACGGGCTATTGTGTTGAATCGCTGGAAGCGGCGCTCTGGTGCTTCTTCAATACCGACTCACTGGAAGAGGCCGTGTTGCGCGCCGTCAACCTGGGCGAGGATGCCGATACGACCGGCGCCATCGTCGGCCAGCTTGCCGGCGCCTATTATGGGGCCCAGGCAATCCCGTCGCGCTGGCTGGAAGTGCTGGCCATGCGTGGCGATATCGAAGAGCTGGCGGGCAAATTGTTCGAGCGGGCCCGGGGCTAGCGCAGGCTACAGCCTACCAGCAACAGCATCGGTCGTTCTCTTTCTTCGGCCAGGGACGGCTGTTGCGCGACTTGCTCATCGCTGGGACCCCATTCTTCCACATGTTCCAGCTGGAAACCCGCTTGCAGCAGCGCATTGATGGTCGTACCCAGGGTGCGGTGCTGTTTGATCACGCCTGGCGCCAGCCAGTCCGACACGCGCGGGCCTTGTTCCTGGTAACTGTCGACGGGCCAGCGCTTGCGGCCTTGCGCGTCCGTCAGCCAGCCCGGCTGGCGCGGGGCCATGAAGATCGGATGCTCGATGGAAAACACCAGCTTGCCGCCCGGTTTCAAGCCGTGGCGGATGGCAGCCAGCAAGGTGGCGAAATCCTCGATGTAGTGAAACGCGAGCGAACTGTAGACGAGATCGTAGCTGGCGGGCGGCAGGGCCAGTTGTTCCAGGTCCAGCCGGGCATAGCTGACGGCCGCGTGCGTCCCCATGGCGTTCGCCTGCGCCAGCATCTTTTCCGACACGTCCACGCCCAGCACCTGCGCCGCGCCAGCGTCGGCTGCCCAGCGGCAGAACCAGCCATAGCCGCAGCCCAGGTCGAGCATGCTTTTTCCTTGTATCTCCGGCAGCATGGCGCGCAAGGCTGGCCATTCGGGGGCGCTGTCGAGTCCGCCGACGGAGCGCGGCAGCTGGCTGTAGGCCGTGAAGAA
Source organism: Janthinobacterium lividum (assembly GCF_034424625.1). Taxonomy (NCBI): domain Bacteria; kingdom Pseudomonadati; phylum Pseudomonadota; class Betaproteobacteria; order Burkholderiales; family Oxalobacteraceae; genus Janthinobacterium; species Janthinobacterium lividum. Next base: position 2,870,071 of record NZ_CP139976.1, read on the forward strand.
GGCGTCGTTGTCGTAGATATTCTGTGTCATGTGTCGATATCCTTGTGGACGGTGCGCTTGGCATGCCCGCCCCGTTGCGCCCGGTAAATGCCCGCATGGCCGGAAAACAGATAGGCCACGACGCAGGCGATGGCCGCATATACGCCGATCTCGGCGCCGAACAGTTCCATGGCCATCAGGGTCGAGGCGATCGGCGTATTGGCGGCACCGGCAAAGACGGCAACGAAGCCGATGGCGGCCAGCAAGGTGACGGGCTGGTGCAGCAGCGGGCCCAGCGCATTGCCCAGGGTCGCGCCGATGAAGAACAGGGGCGTCACTTCGCCGCCCTTGAATCCCGTGCCCAGCGAGACGATGGTAAACGCCATCTTGGCCAGGAAATCGTATGCCGGCAGCGGTTCCTTCAGCGCGTCGACGATGGTGGGGATGCCCAGACCGATGTAGCGATCCGTACCCAGCAGCCACACGGCGATGGCGATGATCACGCCGCCGGCCAGGGGGCGCAGCGGGGCGTAGCTGATCCAGCGCTTCATCAGCCCGCTCAAGCCGTGCGTGGCCTGCGCAAACACGTTGCCGGTCACGCCGAACAGCACGCCAGCGATCACCATGGCGGACAAGGTCCAGGCGGAGATGGCGGGGATCAAAGGCACGGCGTAATGCGTGTGGTGAATGTTGAATAACTGCCCCCACAGCAAGCCCACCTGGTCGGCGATGACGGCAGCAGCCAGGCAAGGTAGCATGGCTTCGTAGCGCAGGCGGCCGATGGCCAGCACTTCCAGGCCGAAGATGGCGCCCGCCAGCGGCGTGCCGAAGACGGAGGCGAAGCCGGCGCTGATGCCGGCCATCAGGATGATGCGCCGGTCTTCATTATTCAACCGAAACATGCGCGTGAGCTGGTCGGCCAGTGCGCCGCCCATCTGCACGGCCGTGCCTTCGCGCCCGACCGAGGCGCCGAACAGATGTGAGACGACGGTGCCGCCCAGCACCAGCGGCGCCATGCGCAGGGGGATGATTTTTTTCGGGTCGTGGATTTCATCGATCAGCAGGTTCGCGCCGCCTTCGACACTGCTGCCATAGCGCAAATACAGCCAGCCGACGGCAAAGCCCGCCACGGGCAGCAGCCAGATCAGCCAGGCGTGCGCTCGCCGCGTAGCGGTTGCCCATTCCAGGGCGAACAGGAAGCCGGCCGAAGCCGATCCCGCCAGCACGGCCACAACAAAGGCCAGCAGCAGCCATTTCAGCAGATGCCGCAAGAGGTCGGTGAGGGCGCTAAGACGCTGCATCGTGCATCCAGTCAAGGCTGATCGGTGGGTGTTTCCTTACAAGCCCAGTTCCGCCACCAGCGTTTGGCCGATGGCGCGCTGCTCGTCCAGGATGGCGCGCAGGTGGTGGGGGCGCGTCTTGACGTTGGTCATGACCACGCGCAATACGTTGGTCGGGCCAGGGTAGCGCGTCGATTCCAGTACCGTGCGCGACACAAAGCTGTGGCCTTGCGCCTTCTGCCGGTTTTGCAGCTTGGCGTTGAGCGTATTGAGCTGCGTGTTCAACTCTGTCGCCGCGTCCACCTGGCCGCTGGCCAGCAAGCTTTCCATGCGCTGGCGCAAGTGCGCGGGCACGTAGCGGTAGGTCAGGATGAAGGTGTCGGAGCGCGTGACGAGCTCGAAATCCTGCTGGTCGGCCAGCAAGTCCTGCAACTGGCCGGACAGGGTGGCCGCCTGCCGCAGCAAGGTCGTGTAGCCGGACACGCCCAGCACCTTGAACGAAGTCCACAGTTTCAAGGCATCGAAGCGGCGCGAGCCTTCCAGCGAGGTCTGGCCCAGGTCGCCCGAGTTGTCGCGCAAGATGTAGTTGGCGTTGTGTTTCAGCAAGTTCAGGCTGGCGCTATCCTTGAACAGCACCATGCTTTGCGCCATCGGCACCCACAGCAATTTATGCCCGTCGATGACGACGGAGTCGGCCAGGGCAATCCCGTCGTACAGGGCGCGGTACTGTTCCGCGATCAGGAGGGCGCCGCCCCAGGCCGCATCGACGTGGAACCAGATGCTTTCCCGCGCGGCAATGGCCGCCATGGCGGCCAATGGATCGATGGCGCCTGTTTCCGTCGTGCCTGCGATGCCAATCATGGCGACGACCTTGATCTTGCGCAATTTCAAGTCGGCAATGGTCGCTTCCAGCGCGGCGATATCGATGCGGTTGTCGCGGTCGACGGCCACCAGGTGCAAGGCGTTTTCGCCGAGGCCCAGGGTCGCCAGCGCCTTTTTCACGGAGTAATGGCTGCGGGCCGAACCGATCACGGCCAGCCCCGCGTAGCTGGAATCCTGCATGGCCGCAAACAGGCCCCGTTTGCGCGTGCCGGGCAACTGCCGTTCCAGCGCCACGGCCAGGGCCGTCAAGTTGCCCATGGTGCCGCCATTGACGACATTGCCCAGCGCGCCGCTGGTGGCGGCCATCGCCTGCGCGTAGACGGCGTTCGGCTGCTGGTACACCTGGCGGTGCAGCCAGCCGAGGATCTGCTTTTCGATCAGGGTCGACACATACGCCGTCTCGATCTTCACCTGGTTCTGGTTCAGGGTGGCCGTAAACGCTTCGGCCAGCACGCTGATCCAGGGCAGGGCCTGCGTCATGTGGCCGATGTATTGCGGATGGTTTAGTTGGGCCGTATTGGCCAGCACGGTGGTGTCGAGTTCTTGCAGGAAATCCGCCACGGGCATGCCGTGCGCGGGCAGGCAAGTATCGGACAGTTGCGTCAGCAATTGCGCATACGGCGTGTGCGGATAGGGCGTGTCGCGTTCGGCGGCCAGCCAGCCGCCCAGCATGCCCAGCGCCTGCTGCAGGGGCGCGGGCGAGCGTTGCAGCGCATCGATGGAAAAATGCTGCTGCAGCAGCTGTTCGATAGGGGTATCGGTCATGGCGCGTTGTCTTCTCTACGGATTGCTGATGCCACGGTGACAAACGAATTGCGCCCAGGCGAAAGCGGGATTTTACCCGACTCCGCCTGGGCGCATCAGTTTGCTATATCAGTTTGCTATGACTGCTGGTGATCAGAAGTAGTTCAGGCCCAGCGCCGACTTGACTTCATCGGCCGTGCGGGCCGCTACTTCGCGTGCCTTGAAGGTGCCTTCCTTCAGCATCTGGATGACCTGGCCCTTGTCCTTGGCGAATTCTTCGCGGCGGGCGCGGATCGGCGCCAGCATTTCCTGCAAGACCACATCCAGGCGCTTCTTGACAATGCTGTCGCCCAGGCCGCCACGCACATAATGTGCCTTCATTTCGGCCAGCGCCGCTTTTTCCGGATCGAAGGCGTCCAGGTAGGTAAACGCGATGTTGCCTTCCAGGTGGCCCGGGTCTTCCACGCGCAGGTGCAGCGGGTCGGTATAGACTTTCTTCACGGCGGCCGTGATTTCGGCCGAGGTCGCGCCCAGGTTGATGGTGTTGCCCAGCGACTTGCTCATCTTCGCCTTGCCGTCGATGCCGGGCAGGCGGCCGATGTCGGGTACCAGCGCCTTGCATTCCATCAGCACTTCGCGGTTGTACATGCGGTTGAAGCGGCGCACGATTTCATTCGTTTGCTCGATCATCGGGATCTGGTCTTCGCCCACGGGCACCACGCCCGCCTTGAAGGCCGTGATGTCGGCCGCCTGGCTGGCGGGGTAGGTCAAAAAGCCGGCCGGGATGTCGCGCTCGAAGCCGCGCAGGCGGATTTCTTCCTTGACGGTGGGATTGCGCTCGAGGCGCGCCACGGTGACGATGTTCAGGTAGTAAAACGTCAGTTCGGCCAGTTCCGGGATTTGCGACTGGATGAATACCGTGGTCTTCGTCGGGTCGATGCCGACAGCCAGGTAATCGAGCGCCACTTCGACGACATTGCGGTGCACCTTGTCGATGTCTTCCATATTGTCCGTCAGCGCCTGGGCGTCGGCCAGCATGATGAATTGCTTGTAGCTGTTCTGGTAGCGGACGCGGTCGCGCAGGCTGCCCACGTAGTGGCCCAGGTGCAAGGGGCCGGTCGGGCGGTCGCCCGTCAGGATCACGGATTGCGATGCGATGGCGGCGGCGGACAGCGGCGCGGCCGGGGTATTCTCGGTGTCGGGGGTATCGGGGGTGTTAGGCAAGCTCATCAAGTTTCCTTTCGAGCCGCCTGCATCGGGGATGATCCAGGCTGAGCCTGTTACGCCACCGATCGAGGCGGCGTTGATCATAATTCACATCACTATGCAGTGGCCGCGCGAAAGTGAGCGGGACCACCAATTCAAGCAGGCGTGTTGTGAATGAATAAATTTCATGGCGTTATGGTTGCAGTTCGCACGCGTTCTGTCAAGTTTGCGCCCCGATTTATCTGCTGCGCTGCGTCAGAGGCTAGCCTTATGCGGAACTTGCTTTCCGGGTACTATTGCCGTTCGGCCACTTTTGCGTGGCATGAATCATTGGAGAACAGTATGCGCGTGTCGTCCCCCGTCCGGCTCACCGGTCTGGCTTTTGTTATCAGTTACTTGTTTGCAGTACCGGCGATGGCGCAAACGCCGCCGATGACGCCCGATATCGGCGCCAAGCTGGTGATGCCCGACATGAATGACTACGTCAAGCGCGTGGTGATGATCCCCATGCGCGACGGCGTCAAGCTGTACACGGTGATTGTCGTGCCGAAAGGCGCGCAAAAGGCGCCGATCATGCTCACGCGCACGCCGTACAATGCGGCCCGCCGCGCCCAGCGCGCCGCCAGTCCCAGCATGCTGGTCACTTTGCCGCTGGGCGACGACACCCTGGTGGAAAACGGCTACATTCGCGTGTTCCAGGACGTGCGCGGCAAGTATGGCTCGGAAGGCGATTACGTCATGACGCGCCCCGTGCGTGGTCCGCTGAACAATACCAAGGTCGACAACGTCACGGATGCGTGGGACACCATCGACTGGCTCGTCAAAAACGTGCCGGAAACGAATGGCAAGGTGGGCATGCTCGGTTCCTCGTACGAGGGGCATACGGTGCTGATGGCCCTGGTCGACCCGCATCCGGCGCTGAAGGTGGCCATTCCCATGAGCGCCATGGTAGACGGCTGGCGCGGCGACGACTGGTTCCATAACGGCGCCTTCCGCATGCCCAGCCTGTCGTACATCGCGGGACAGACGAGCGTGCGCGGCGGCGGCGAATCGCCGGCGCTGGGCGTCTATGACGATTACGACGCGTATCTGCGCATCGGCTCGGCCGGTGACTACGCGAAAAAGTTCGGCATCGACAAGCTGACGTACACGAAAAAGCTGTTCGAACATCCGGCTTACGACAGTTACTGGCAAGAACAGGCGCTCGACAAGATCCTCGCGAAACGCCCGTTGATCGTGCCCACCATGCACGTGGTGGGACAGTGGGACCAGGAAGATATCTATGGCCCCTACGCCACCTATTGGGCGATGGAGGGACGCGACAAGCGCAACAACCTCAATTACCTGGCCATCGGCCCGTGGCGCCATAGCGGCGTCAACTATGACGGTTCCAGCCTGGGCGCCCTGAAGTTTGACGGCGATACGGCGCGCCAGTTCCGCGAAAAAGTCATGCAGCCATTCCTCAATCAATACCTGAAGGATGGCGCGCCGGACGCGAATACGGCGCCCGTGGTGTCGTACCAGAGCGGCACGAACCAGTGGCAGCGCCTGCAGCAGTGGCCGCTGGCTTGCGAGACCTGCGACACGAAGCTGACGCCGATCTACCTGCAGGATGGCTACAAGCTGGGCTTTGCGGCGCCATCGGGCGCTGCGGATGCGGCTGAAGGCGCCTTCGATGAATACGTGGCCGATCCTGCCAAGCCCGTGCCTTTCGTGCCCCGTCCTGTGCGCCTGAACGATGGCGACGTGTGGAAGCCATGGCTGGTCAGCGACCAGCGCGGCTATGCGGACCGCACGGACGTGCTCAGCTATGTTTCCGAACCGTTGAAAACGGCCGTGCGCATCGCCGGCGCGCCGATGGTCAACCTGTTTGCCGCCACCAGCGGCACGGATGCGGACTGGGTGGTGAAACTGATCGACGTGTATCCGGATGAGGTGCCGTCGCAGCCGGCCATGGGCGGGTATCAGCTGGGCGTGGCGATGGATATCTTCCGCGGCCGCTACCGCGACAGCTTCGAGCACCCGACGCCGATACCTGCGGGCAAAGTGGAGCGCTACCGTTTCGCCTTGCCGAACGCGAATCACGTCTTCCTGCCCGGCCACCGCATCGCCGTGCAAGTACAGTCGAGCTGGTTCCCCCTGTACGACCGCAATCCGCAAAACTACGTGCCGAACATCTTCCTGGCCGACCCAGGCCATTATAGAAAGGCGACGCAGCGCGTGTACCACGCGACAGGGGCGGCCAGCGCAATCGAGTTGCCGATGGCGCCGCTCGACGCGCGCTAGGCCATTCGCATCAGCATGGCGCCCGCCGCTATCAGGGCGATGGCCAGGTAGCGGCGGGGGCTGATTGTTTCGCGCAGGAACAGGGCCGCAATGGCGATGGCGAACAAAATCGATGTTTCGCGCAGGGCGGCAATGGCGGCAACGGGCGCCTGCGTCATGGCCCACAGAGCCAGGCCATACGAGGCGAGGGTGCCGAAACCGCCAACGGCGGCCAGGCGCCATTGCGTTTGCGCATACGCAAGCAAATCGGCGGGACGGCGCAACGCCGTCCACAGCAGCAATCCGGTTCCGTTCAAGACAAAAATCCACATCGTGTAGGCGGCTGGCGCGCCGGACAGGCGCACACCGATGCCGTCGATCAGGGTATAGCTGGCGATGACGCAGGCGTTGCCCAGTGCAAAGGCGGTGGCGCGCCCCGTGCTTTTCGGCACCTGGCCGATGGCGCTCGTGCGCGCGGCAACATACAGGCCGAGGATCCCCGCGCAGATGCAGGCGACGGCGCCCATCTGCATGGCGGACAGGCGCTCGCCGATCAGCGGCCAGCTGGCCAGCGCGACGATCAGCGGCGCGCTGCCGCGCATCAGGGGATAGGCATGGCTCATGTCGCCCGCCTTGTAGGCGGCCGCCAGCAGCGAGTAATAGGCCAGCTGCGCCACGGCCGAGGCGGCCAGGTAGGGCCAGCTGGCGGGCGCGGGAGCATGAACAAAGGGCAAGACGGCCAGTGAAATCAGGGCCGCGCCGGCGGAGACGAGCACCGTGCTGAGAAAGGTATCCTTGCCGGACTTGACGATGGCGTTCCAGCTGGCGTGCAGCAGGGCGGCAAACAGGACGACGGCGACGACCAGACCGGACATGCAGGCCTTAGCGGGGGCGTATGCTCAGCGACAGCAATTCCTGGCGGTGATGGCGCTGGAAGCCTTCCATCACGGAACCCGAGCGCCCCGCCTTGTCCAGCAGGTCGCGCAGGGTGGCCTGGTCTTCCGCCGTGAGGGATTTGCGCGACAGGTAGACGCCGCTCATGCCCCAAGGTAATTCTGGCAGCGCTTCCAGGCGCAAGCGGTCGGCCAGGCCATACACGCGCGCATCGTTCTGCGCCACGCCTGCCAGGATGGTGGGGCTCATGATGGTGGCATCGATGAAGCCGCTTTGCATCAGGCGCGCCACGGAGAGCGCGTCGACTTCGTAGAACAGGCGTCCCTGGCTGCTCAGTTCCTTCGCCAGCGCCTGGTACGGTGCGCCATAGTCGTAGCCGCGCACGAGCGCCACGCGCAATTCGCGCCGCTCGATCAGTTCCTGCATGGTGTTGATGGGCGCGCGCGCGCCCTGTAGCGAGATCAGCAGGGGGCGGCTGCCCAGCATGGGGATGAACAAGCCATGCTGGTCGCGCCGCAAGGTGCTGCTGGCGGGGATCAGCAAGTCGGCCTTGCCCGCCTCGAACATCGCTTCCAGGCGCGCGCGGGGCACGGCCGTGAAGATGAAATTGCAGCCGAGCTTGGCGCCCATGCTGCGCAGCAAGTCGGGATAGATGCCGCCGATCGTGGCGCCATTGACCACCACGCTGGCGCCGATGGCCGAGACGGGCACCTGGATGTCGCGCGAACATTGCGCGCCCGCCAGCGGCGGCAGCGCCAGCGCCAGCATGGCCACGGTTCGGCGCCAGGCGCTGGAATAAAAGTCAGTCATACCTATCCTTGCTCACCATCGAATGCCGGGCATCGGTAACGCCCCGCTGATTATCCCATTCTCGCCTATTTATTTCCCAAATACAACATTATCCCGCTGACTACTTTGTGGTGGAAACCATAAGTCTTGCCTCGCGTTGCGCCTTGAAGTAGCGCCAGGCCACCAGGATGGCCAGAATTTGCATGATCGCGCACAGGTAGAAAGTGCTGCCGATGCGCCAGTCCTGCGGCGGCAAATGGCTCACTTTGCCGAGGATCATGCTGCCCAGCAAAGGCATCATGATGATGCCCAGGCTGCTGATCGATTGCAGGGAGCCCATCAGTTCTCCCTGTTCGCTGGCGTTCGATGATTTCGAGATGATGCCTTGCAGGGCCGGTCCGGCGGCAAAGGCCAGCAGGTTGCAGAGGATTAGCGCATACATCATCCAGCCCTGCGTCGCCAGGCCGTACAGCAAATAGGTGAGGGCGCCCGAAGCCATGCCCAGCAGCGACAACCGCACCTCGCCGAAGCGCTTGATGAGTATGCCCAGCAAGCCTGCCTGCACGACGGCCGCGCACAGGCCCACGCAGAACAGGGCGATGCCGTTCTGGCGCGGCGTCCAGTCGAAACGGAAATGCGTGTACAGCACCCAGGTGGTGTTGAGCATCATTTGCGCAAACGTCATCAGGCCGAAAGCCAGTACCAGGCCGCGGATTTCCACGCGGCGCACCAGCTTCAGCAGGGCTGCAAACGGATTGATGCGCGCCAGGGTGAACGGTGCGCGCGGGCCAGGCTGCAGCGATTCGGGCACGCAGAAATAGCCATAGATGAAATTGGCCGCCGACAGGCCCGCCGCCACATAGAACGGCAAGCGCAGATCGATTTCGCCCAGCAGGCCGCCCAGCATGGGGCCGCAAATGAAACCCAGGCCGAAAGCGGCGCCGATCTTGCCGAAGCTCTTGGCGCGGTTGTCCGGCGTGGAAACGTCGGAGGCGTAGGCGGACGCGACCGACATGCTGGCCGACGAGACGCCGCCGATGACCCTGCCGATGAACAGGCAGGCCAGGTTCGGCGCCCAGCCCGTGGCGAGAAAGTTGATGCCCATGCCGGCCATCGAGTAGAGCAGCACGGGACGGCGTCCCACGCGGTCGCTGATGGCGCCCAGCATGGGCATGAAGATGAATTGCAGCAAGCCGAAGAGGGCTGCCATGATGCCGTACCAGAACGCCTGGGCATCCTTGCCGTCGACAAAGTTGCCGATCAGGATGGGCAGCACGGGCACCACCAGGCCGATGCCCAGCATGTCGATGAAGACGCAGACGAGGATGAAATTGAGGTTGCCGGCGCGCGCGGGCGCGGCGGGCGATGACGGGGAAGGGCTGTCGGTGCTGGTTTTATCGGACATGCATGCTTTCGGCGCGCACCCCGCGCCGCCGTGCGGCTGGCGGGGTTCAGTTGTTGGCGTTGCGCCGGCGCGTTGCAGGTTTCTGCTGACGCGCGGCGCGATAGCTGAGCCTTGCATTATAGACAGCATGGGCCATGCTGGCTATCGCCACCAGGGTTTATGTACTAATACCCCACTCGCCGGCAAAGGCGGCGCGGAAATCCGTCAGCACGGCCAGCCGCTGTTCGGCCAGGGCGCGGCCTGCCGCCGTCTGCATCTTGCCGGGCAGTTTGTCGAGCTTGGTGACGATATGGTCGAGCGCGTATGCCTTGTCGTCGAGCGGGCGATGGGCAGCCAGCGGATCGCTGCCATGCGCCAGCGCGCTATCCATGCGCGCCGCCGTGTAAAACAGGCGTGCCAGTCCCACGGCGCCCAGCGCGTCGATGCGGTCGGCATCCTGCACGATTTGCGCTTCGATGGTGTGCGGTGGCAAGTTGGCGGAAAAACTGTGCGTCTCGATGGCGTGTGCCACGCCGGCCAGTTTTTCTGATGGGAAATCCAGTTCCGCCAATTGGCGGCAAGCCAGTGCTGCCGCCTGGCGCGAGGCCAGGTGGCGCTCGGGATGGTTTTTCGGCAGGTTGACCAGGTCGTGCAGATAGCAGGCGGCCATCACGGTGAGGGCGTCCGCTTCCGCATGGTTCTGCAGCAAGACACTGGCATTGCGCCAGACGCGTTGCAGGTGGTTGATGTCGTGGGCGCTGTCATCGCCGAGGCCGGCCGTGGCCAGCGCCAGCAGGCGTGGTTGCCATTGGGAAAGCAAGGATTGCATGGTTCGAACTTCAAAAAGGCAAAGGCCGCAAGTGTGGCATAAAACGGCGAGCTTGGCAGTGCAGGCACCTGCATTTGCGGTCCGGCGAGTGCCATGCAGCGTGCCGTTTTTGCCACGTAATTTCCCCTCTGATAACGAGGCAGGTCGGCAGACGCTCTTTTTTAGTGCATGTAAAATTTACATGGGGTAACATTGCCGCATGGAAATTAGAAGCATAAGCTAATTGCAAGAAAGTATTTGCAAAACATACAAGTAGGAGCCATGCCTTGCGGATGGCTCTTGTCACGTCCAAGGCCTGCGTGCAGCGTGCCGTGGCCTGCGCCCTTGGGCGATTTAACTAAAGGATTATCATGAGCACCATTTCCAGCGACACTGGCGCAACCGTTGCCAAGGCTGCCGAATACCTGGCTTTTACCCTGGGCCAGGAAGAGTATGGCATCGACATCCAGAAAGTCAGCGAAATCCGCAGCTATGAAACGCCGACCCGCATCGCCAACGCCCCCGAGTTCGTCAAGGGCGTGGTCAACCTGCGCGGCATCATCGTGCCGATCGTCGACATGCGTATCAAGTTCAACCTGGGCACGCCCAGCTATGACCAGTTTACCGTTGTCATCATCCTCAATATCGGCAACCGCGTCGTCGGCATGGTCGTCGACCGCGTCTCCGACGTCACCACCCTGATGCCGGAGCAGATCAAGCCGGCGCCGGACATGGGCCGTTCGATCAACACGGAATACGTGATCGGCCTGGGCACCATCGACGAGCGCATGCTGATTCTGGTCGATATCGACCAGCTGATGTCCAGTGCCGACATGGGTTTGATCGAGAAGCTGGCCGCCTAGGCCGCCAGGAAAAGTCCAGGGCGGCGTTGCATTGCCTCGCCGTACATTCGTACTGTCTTCGGCCACGCGCCTTGCCCTGCACATGTCCTGACTCCCTGGTGCCGAGAGGGTTTTTTAGAAACAATTGACCCCAAGCATTGTTTGCTTTTTCTGCAAGGCGCACGCTAGCGCATTTCCTGGCGCACGGTTCCGCCGAACCGTGCGCCAGTTTCACTTCAGTTTCACTTTTTACGCCAATTCGCTACAGCGGCCAGTCAGCGCCCGCCCATGAACGAGATCGTCAGCTTGTTATCAGGCTGACGGCAGGGCTTTTTAGGATAGTCACATGAATTTATTACGCAACGTCTGCATCGGTGTCCGCCTCGGACTCGGTTTTGCCGTGATTTTGCTGTTTTCCATGCTCATTACGGGCATCAGCGTCTGGCGCCTGCACGACGTGGCCAGCGCCACGCGTGTCATGATGGAGCAGCCGCTGGCCAAGGAACGCTATATTTCCGACTGGTATGGCCGTATCGACAGCGCCGTGCGCCGTACCATCGCCATTGCCCGCAGCAGCGATACCTCGCTCAGCGGCTATTTCGCCGAAGAATCCAAAGTCTCGTCGTCCAGTTCGGCCGAGCTGCAAAAGAAGATCGAGGCGCTGATCGACAAGCCGGAGGAAAAAGCCATGTTCGCGGGCTTGCTGGAACAGCGCAAGGTGTACATCAGCTCGCGCGACCAGGTCTACAAGCTGAAGGGCGAAGCGCAGGTCGATGCCGCCAATGAGGTATTTGAAAAGACCTTCGTGCCGGCCGCCGCCAAGTACCAGAAGATGGTGCAGGACTTGCTGGAACACCAGCGCGCCAGCATCGATACGACGGCGCGCGAGATCGACGCCGTCGCCAATACCAGCCGTAACCTGATGCTGGTGCTGGCCGCGCTGGCGCTGGCTTTTGGCGTCGTCTGCGCCTGGGTCTTGACGATGGGCATCGTGCGTCCCCTGCGCACGGCCGTGGACATCGCCCGCAAGGTAGCCGATGGCGACTTGACGGCGCAGATCGACGCCAGCGCCAAGGATGAAACGGGGCAACTGCTGCTGGCCCTGAAGGACATGAACACGAGCTTGCTCAACATCGTGGGCGAAGTGCGCAGCGGCACGGACAGCATCGCCACGTCGTCGACGCAGATCGCTGCCGGCAACCAGGACCTGTCTTCCCGCACGGAAGAGCAGGCCGGTTCGCTGGAAGAGACGGCTTCGTCGATGGAAGAGCTGACCTCGACCGTGAAACAGAACGCGGACAATGCGCGCCAGGCGAACCAGTTGGCGGCCTCGGCGGCGCAAGTGGCCGTCAAGGGCGGCGAAGTCGTGGCGCAGGTGGTGGGCACGATGGAATCGATCAATGCGTCATCGAACAAGATCGTCGACATCATTTCCGTCATCGATGGCATCGCCTTCCAGACGAATATCCTGGCCTTGAACGCGGCCGTGGAAGCGGCCCGCGCGGGCGAGCAGGGCCGCGGCTTTGCCGTCGTGGCGTCCGAAGTGCGCAACCTGGCGCAGCGTTCCGCCAGCGCCGCGAAAGAGATCAAGACCCTGATCGGCGCGTCCGTGGAGCAAGTCAACGCGGGCAGCATGCTGGTGGCGCAAGCCGGTTCGACCATGAACGACATCGTCGACAGCGTGCAGCGCGTGAGCGACATCATCACGGAAATCACGGCGGCCAGCAGCGAGCAAAGCGTGGGCATCGACGAGATCAACCGCGCCATCGGCCAGATGGATGCCGTCACGCAGCAAAATGCGGCGCTGGTGGAAGAGTCTGCGGCCGCCGCCGAATCGATGCAGCACCAGGCACACAACCTGGCGCAAGTCGTCAGCGTGTTCAAGCTCAATGAGCAGAGTGGTGCTAAAGCGCTGAAACGCCCGGCTGCGCCGAAAACCACCTTGCGCATCGGCACACGCTGATGGCGCTGCGGCTGCCCCGAGCAGCCGCTTTCTGCTGTCCCCTTTTTATATAGTCTGGTTCCGCTTTTTTAGGATATTCACATGAATTTGTTAAGAAACGTCAGTATTGGTGTGCGCCTCGGCCTGGGTTTTGCCGTGATTTTGCTGTTTTCCATGCTCATTACCGGCATCAGCGTGTGGCGCTTGCATGATGTGGCCATGGCCACGCGCACCATGATGGAATTGCCGCTGGCGAAGGAACGCTATATTTCCGACTGGTACGCGAAGATCGACAGCGGTGTGCGCCGCACCACGGCCATCGCGCGCAGCAGCGACACCACACTGGGCGCGTATTTTGCGGAAGAGGCCAAGCAATCGTCCGTCGTATCGGGCGAATTGCAAAAGAAAATCGAAGCCTTGATTTCCAGCCCGGAAGAAAAGGAACTGTTCCGCCTGGTGAGCGAACAGCGCAAGGTTTACCTCGACTCGCGCGCGCAAGTGTCGAAGCTGAAAGCGGATGGACAGGAAGCGGAAGCGGAGCAGGCGTTCCAGGGCATCTTCGTGCCCGGTTCGACGAAATACCTGAAAGTGGTCAACGACATGCTGCAGCACCAGCGCGCCAGCATCGACAAGACGGCGCGCGAGATCGACGAGGTCGCCAAGACGAGCCGCAACTTGCTGCTGACCTTGGCCGTGCTGGCGCTGGGCTTTGGCGTCGTCTGCGCCTGGTTGTTGACGATGGGCATTGTGCGCCCCTTGCGCACGGCCGTGGACATCGCCCGCAAGGTAGCCGATGGCGACTTGACGGCGCAGATCGACGCCAGCGCCAAGGATGAAACGGGGCAACTGCTGCTGGCCCTGAAAGACATGAACACGAGCTTGCTCAACATCGTCGGCGAAGTGCGCAGCGGCACGGACAGCATCGCCACGTCATCGACGCAGATCGCCGCCGGCAACCAGGACCTGTCTTCCCGCACGGAAGAGCAGGCCGGCTCGCTGGAAGAGACGGCTTCGTCGATGGAAGAGCTGACCAGCACCGTGAAACAGAACGCGGACAATGCGCGCCAGGCGAACCAGTTGGCGGCCTCGGCGGCGCAAGTGGCTGTCAAGGGCGGCGAAGTCGTGGCGCAAGTGGTGGGCACGATGGAATCGATCAATGCGTCATCGAACAAGATCGTCGACATCATCAGTGTGATTGACGGCATCGCCTTCCAGACGAATATCCTGGCCTTGAACGCGGCCGTGGAAGCGGCCCGCGCGGGCGAGCAGGGCCGTGGCTTTGCCGTCGTGGCGTCCGAAGTGCGCAACCTGGCGCAGCGTTCCGCTTCGGCGGCGAAAGAAATCAAGACCCTGATCGGCGCGTCCGTGGAGCAAGTCAACGCGGGCAGCATGCTGGTGGCGCAAGCCGGTTCGACCATGAACGACATCGTCGACAGCGTGCAGCGCGTGAGCGACATCATCACGGAAATCACGGCGGCCAGCAGCGAGCAAAGCGTGGGCATCGACGAGATCAACCGCGCCATCGGCCAGATGGATGCCGTCACGCAGCAAAATGCGGCGCTGGTGGAAGAGTCGGCGGCTGCCGCCGAATCGATGCAGCATCAGGCGCACAACCTGGCGCAAGTCGTCAGCGTGTTCAAGCTGAACGGGCAGCAGGCCAGTGTCAGCGGATTGAAGGGGGTGAAACGTCCGGTGGCGAAACAGCCGAAAGAAACGTTGCGGATCGGCCGCGCCGCTTAATCCTCTTCTACCCAGCCGGTAATGGCCAGCTGGGACAGCCGGTCCGCCTCGCCATTCCTGTGGCGCGGCAGCCAGCGCAAGCTCACATCAGTAAATTGTTCCAGCAGGGCCACTACGGTGGCCCTTTGCGTTTCCAGTCCCTTGGCCCCCAGCGGCGTCGTTCCCAGCACATCATTGATCACCACCTGGCTGTCGCCGTACAGCAGCAGTTGCACAGGCGGCGGACGCACCTTGAGTGCCGCCTGCAGCACGGCCGTCAGGGCCGCATATTCCGCGTCGCTGCTGCTGCCATAGCCGGCAGCCTCGCTCACTTCGATGCGCTCGCCGTTTGGCCCCAGCAGCAGGGCGCCTATGCCCAGCTTGCCCGGGTTCGGATGGGCGGAGCCGTCGAACCAGCCGCGCCAGGCCGAAGCCGGCACGGCCATCACCCGCCGCGCCGCCTGCGCCTGCTGGCGATCGCTGATCTTTTGCGCCTTGCGCTGCGCTTCGGCGGCGTGCGCCTGCAGCCGCGTCGCCAGCAGGGCGGCCAGGCCCAAGGTGCCGGATGCCTGTTCCAGTATCCGCCGCAGCGCCGTGTCGCCCGCGATGCCTTCCAGCGCGGCCAGGCGGCGCGCCTGTGCCCGCTCGCTCTTGAACGCTGCTGCCAGCAATGTTTCCAATTCCTCTTGCATGGGACCTTCCCTCATCATCGTGCCGCGAATCTACGCGAGTGCGGCACAGTCCGCAAGGCAGGCTGTTGCGATTTTGGCGGGCCAGCTTGCAACTCATAACGCGGAGTGATATAGTCTGCGTTATCAAATCAAGGAGAAAAACATGACACAGCGCGTATTGATCATTGGTGCCGGCTTTGCCGGATTGTGGAGTGCCCTGGCGGCCGTGCGTCGCCTAAGGCTGGAAAACATTGCCGCAGGCGAGATCGAAGTGGCGCTGGTGGCGCCGGAAGCCATGCTGACGATGCGCCCCCGCCTGTACGAACCGGCGCCCGCCAGCATGGTGGCGCCGTTGCAGCAACTGTTTGACGAGACGGGCGTGCGCTTCATCGCCGGCAAGGTCGATGCCATTCGCAGCGACAGCGACGAAGTCGACATCGTCGCTGCCGACGGCAGCCGTTCAACCCTGGCCTACGACCGCCTGGTACTGGCGGCGGGCAGTAGCCTGTTCCGGCCGAATATTCCGGGTCTGCAAGAATTTGCCTTCAGCACCGACCAGCGCAGCGAAGCGGTGGCGCTCGATGCGCACCTGCATGCGCTGGCCGCCCGGCCCGCATCGGCCGCGCGCAATACCGTCGTCGTGGCCGGCGGCGGCTTCACGGGCATCGAGCTGGCGGCCGAGCTGCCGGCCCGCCTGCGCGCCATCCTGGGCGAAGATGCCGATATCAAGGTGATCATCGTCGAGCGGGCGCCCGACATCGGTCCGGACCTGGGGCCGGGACCGCGCCCCGTGATCGAGCAGGCGCTGGCGGAGCTGGGCGTGGTATGCCGGCTCGGTTCGGCGGTGGCCGCCATCGACGCGGATGGATTGACGACGGCCGATGGCGAGCGCATCGAAGCGCACACCGTGGTGTGGACGGCGGGCGTGCGGGCCAGTGCGTTGACGGTGCAGGTTCCCGGTGAGAAAGACGCCGCGGGACGCCTGCGGGTGGCGCATGATTTGCGCGTGCCTGGCGCCGGCAAGGTCTTTGCCACGGGCGACGCCGCCGTTGCCGCCACGGATGACGAAGGCAATCACACGCTGATGAGCTGCCAGCACGCCATGTTTCTTGGGCGCTCCTCGGGCGACAATGCCGTGGCTGACCTGCTGGGACTGGCCACGCGGCCCTACCGCCAACCCTATTATGTGACCTGCCTGGACCTCGGAGCATGGGGTGCGGTCGTGACGCAGGGCTGGGAGCGCAAGGTGTGGCTGACGGGCAGCGAGGGCAAGGCCATGAAGGTGGCCATCAATGGCCGTGTGATTTATCCGCCTGTCGATAGTGCCGCGGCGCTGGCCGCCGCCGACCCGGCGTTCGAGCTGTCGCTGTAGCCTTGCGGCTGCAAACGGGGAGTGCTACAGTCCCCGTTTTGCAACGGAGGAATGGCATCATGGCACATTATGGAAGCGGCACCGAGTATGGCTTGCATTGCCTGCTATATCTGGCACAGCCGCTTGCCGAGCCTGCCAGCAGTCGCGACCTGGCGGAGTTGCAGGGTATTTCCGTTTCCTTCCTGGCGAAAATCTTTCCCAAGCTGGAGAAGGCGGGCATCGTGACCGCGTCGGAAGGCATACGCGGCGGTTATCAGCTGGCGCGCCCGCCCGGCGACATCAGCGTGCTCGACGTGGTGGATGCCATCGAAGGCCCGAAACCCCTGTTCGATTGCCAGCAGATCCGCAGCCGCTGCACCCTGTACGAAGGCGAGCCGCCGGGCTGGATGACCAGCGGCGTATGCGGCATCCATGCCCTCATGCTGCGCGCCGAGAAAAGCATGCGCGCCGAACTGGGCAAGACCACCTTGCTTGACTTGGCGCAAGGTTTTGGCAGTGTCGCGCCGGCCGGTTTTGGCGCGGATGTGCAGGGCTGGTTCAGCGGCCGCGTGCAGGAGCGCAGCGAGGCGCGCATCGCCGCCGTGCGCGGACCGAAGTCGCGCCGCATCAAGGACGATGTGGTTTGACGCTCATTTGACGCTACTTCACGGTTTCAACAGCACGGTATCGACCAGGCTGCCAATCCAGCATACCACCAGCACGCCCACGGCCACCGTCATGGCGGGGCCGTCATTGGCGGACAGGGCATCGACTTTTTCCACGATCAGCTGCACGTCGAAGGGCAGGGCACCGCTGTCGATCTGTGCCATTATCTGGTCCAAACGTGCCATGATCTGGCGCACTACGAGCACCAGCGCGACCAGGGCCGGCACGAGGAAGAGGCAGCCGCGTGCCTTGCGTTGCAATACGAAATGCCCGCTGCCGGGAAAGACCAGGGCCGACAGCAGCAGGGCGAGATTACGCTTGGAAGGAGGGGAGCCGCTCATGCGTGCCTTGTGTGGGTGGATGAGCGGCTCATCATACTATTGCCAGCCGAATTTGCGCAGATACACGCGTTTCATGAACGTCGTCAGCACCGTGTAGCAGACGAGGATGCCCAGCAGCCAGGGGAAGTAGCCCAACGGCAAGGCCTGCAGCTTGAAGTAGGTCGCCAGCGGACCCATCGGCAGGAAGACGCCCACAGCCATGATGGCGGTGGTGGCCACCAGCAGGGGCACGGACGCGATGCTGTCGATGAAAGGCAGCTTGGGCGTGCGGATCAGGTGCACGATCAGGGTTTGGGTCAACAGCCCCACGACGAACCAGCCGGACTGGAACAGGGTTTGCTGCTCTGGCGTATTCGCGCCAAACACATGCCACATCAAGATAAACGTGCTGATGTCGAAAATCGAGCTGATGGGGCCAAAAAAGACCATGAAGCGGCCGATGTCGCGCGGATTCCAGCTCAGCGGCTGCTGGATCAGTTCGGCGTCGACATTGTCGAAGGGAATGGCGATCTGCGACACGTCATACAGCAGGTTCTGCACCAGCAAGTGCAGCGGCAGCATGGGCAAGAACGGCAGGAAGGCGCTGGCCACCAGCACGGAAAATACATTGCCGAAGTTCGAGCTGGCCGTCATGCGGATGTATTTCAGCATGTTGCTGAAGGTGCGGCGGCCTTCCAGCACGCCTTCTTCGAGCACCATCAGGCTCTTTTCCAGCAGGATGATGTCGGCCGCTTCCTTGGCGATATCGACGGCGGAATCGACGGAAATGCCGATGTCGGCCGCGCGCAGGGCGGGCGCGTCGTTGATGCCGTCGCCCATGAAGCCGACGATGTGGCCGTTGCCGCGCAGGGCGCGCACGAGGCGCTCCTTGTGCAGCGGGCTGAGCTTGGCAAACACGGTATTCTCTTCCGCTGCCCTGGCCAGGGTGGCGTCGTCCATGTCGTCGAGTTGCGGGCCTTGCAGCACGCCATGCACGGCCAGGCCCACTTCGCGGCAAATCTTCGCCGTCACGAGGTGGTTGTCGCCCGTCAGGACTTTCACGGTCACGCCGTGTTCCGCCAGCGCGCGCAGGGCCGGCGCCGTCGATTCCTTCGGCGGATCGAGGAAGGCCACATAGCCGATCAGGGTCAGCGCCGTTTCATCGGCCACGCCGTACACGGTCTTATGGGGCGGCACTTCCTTGACGGCCACGGCCACCACTCTTAAGCCTTCCGCATTCAGGCCATGCGTGGTTTCCAGCACCTTCGCCAGCAGGGCCGCATCGAGGGGAATATTCACGCCGCCCAGGCGCAGATGGCTGCAGGCGGCGAGGATTTCCTCGACGGCGCCCTTGCAGATCAGTTCATGGTGGTCATTCTTTTCGGAAACGACGACGGACATGCGGCGGCGCACGAAATCAAACGGGATTTCATCGACTTTCACATAATCGCGGGCCAGCTGCATTTCCGTCTGCAGCTCAACATGGTCAAGCACGGCCCGGTCCAGCAGGTTTTTGAGGCCCGTCTGGTAGTGGCTGTTCAGATAAGCGAATTGCAGCACTTCGTCGGAGGGCTGGCCGAACACGTCCGTGTGGCGCTCGAGCACGATCTTGTCCTGCGTCAAGGTGCCCGTCTTGTCCGTGCACAGCACGTCCATGGCGCCGAAGTTCTGGATGGCGTCCAGGCGTTTCACGACGACTTTCTTTTTCGACAGTTTCACGGCGCCCTTGGCCAGGGTGCTGGTGACGATCATGGGCAGCATTTCCGGCGTCAGGCCGACGGCGACGGACAGGGCAAACAGGAACGCTTCCATCCAGTCGCCCTTGGTCCAGCCATTGATGAGGAACACGAGCGGCGCCATCACGAGGGCGAAGCGGATCAGCAGCCAGCTGACGCTGTTGACGCCCGCTTCGAAGGCCGTCGGCGTACGCTCGGTGGCCGTCACGCGCGTGGCGATGGTGCCGAAGTAGGTGCGGTTGCCTGTGGCCAGCACCAGCGCCGTGGCGGCGCCGGAGATCACGTTGGTGCCCATGAACAGCAGGTTGGCCAGTTCCATGGGATCGCGGCCTGCGCTGTCGGCCAGCTCGGCCATTTTTTCCACCGGCAAGGATTCACCCGTCATGGCGGCCTGGCTGACGAACAGGTCTTTTGCGGAAAGCAGGCGGCAGTCGGCGGGAATCATGTCGCCGGCCGACAGTACGATGAGGTCGCCCTGCACCAGCTGGCGGATCGGCAGCTCGACCTGCTGGCCGTTGCGCAGCACGGTGGCCGTATTGCTGACCATGGCTTTCAGGCGCTCGGCGGCCCGGTTCGAGCGGCCTTCCTGCACGAAGCGCAGCAGGGTCGACAAGATCACCATGGTGCCGATGACGATGGTGGCTTTCGGGTCTTCCGTCAGGTAGGACACGATGGCCAGCACGGTGAGCAGCAGGTTGAACGGATTCTTGTAGCACAGCCACAGGTGCTGGTACCAGGCCAGCGGCTTTTCATGTTCGACTTCATTGGGGCCCGTTTGCGCGCCGATGACTTGCGCCTCGGCATCGCGCAAGCCTTCGATGCGCGTATGCAGGCGGTTCAGCGCCGTATCGAGGTCTTCATGGGCGGCAGCCAGCAGCTGGCGCGCCAGGTGGTCGGGCACTGGGCGGGCCGTGCTGTTTTCCAGTGGCATGGCGCGCCGGCGGAAGTGGCCGGCCGTATGGCGCTTGCGCAGGAACGATTCGAATAAGCGGGTGAAGAGATTCATGGCTCTTCCTTTCACGACGAGGTGTTGACGGGCGGCGCAGCCGCAGGCAAGACTTGCGTGCCGCCAACGCAACATGGCGAGGCATGGCGCTGGCGGGCAATCCGGGTCAGTAGCCGGTCGCGATCGGAAAGAGGGGGAGAGGCGCGCAGCCGTACTGGCCGCGCGAGACACCGCACCTTGCTCAGCAAGGCACGGAGAAAACGGAATTCCGCGTTGCTTGCTGTTTAGCTGCCGAGGCAATCACCGATACAAGATCGGCTACTGTCACTAGAACAAGTACCCACGTGGGACTCCGTAAATGAATAATGAGGGCATCTTATGGATGTGCTGCAAGAGTGTCAACTGAAGAAATCTTAGGTTTCCAAAGTGTAATGTGGGTGTTGCAGGCCACTTGCTCAGCCATGTCGCGTGGCCATCGCCAGCGAATCAGACAATATCTGCCACAAGGCCGCGTGGCGCTGCTGCAGCGCGGCGCCGCCCGCGTAGATCAGCTCCACGTGCAGGCTGTCGACGATGCCCAGATAGGCTTGCGCATACAGGTCGACGCGTTGCGGCGGCAGCGCGGGTGCCATGCGGCCCAGGCTGGCCACGTAGTGCTGCTGCAACTGCGCCAGCAAGGCTTCGTAGCCCGTGCCGACTTCGATGCGCAGGGGCGCGGGCGGCAAATACGCCGTGCGCAGCAAAAAGCGCAGGTGGGCCGAGTCCGCATAGCGCTGCGCCATGCGGTCGCAGTACAGGGAGCCGGCCAGAGCACTGCCGGCCGTGGCCGCCAGCGCCGCTTCATCGGCGAAACAGGCATCCATGAAGGCTTGCTCTTCGGCCAGGGCATCGGCAAAGACGTCGAGGAAGAGGGCATCCTTGCCGGCGAAGTGCGAGTACAGCGAAGCCTTGCGCATGCCCGCCTGCCCGGCGATGTCGCTAAGGGACGAGGCATCGTAGCCGTGCTCCGAAAAGTGCACGACGGCAACGGCACAGATGTTATCGGCCGAAGCCGAGCGTTTTTTCATCATTGGGGTGAGTGTGAGTGAGGCGTCAGTGCGCTCCGAGGCTGCTGGCATGGACCGGATGGACGCGCGCAGTAGCCAGGGTCAGCCATGATACCAGCAGGCCGGCCACGGTCAAGAACAGCAGCCAGGGCAATGGCCCCCATTCTGACAGGCTGGCCGCCAGCGGCGTGGCCAGCGACGACAAGGTCATCTGGATGGCGCCCAGCAGGGCGGCCGTGGAGCCGAGCGCGCGCTGCTGGGAACCCATGGCCATGGCCATCAGCGCCGCTTCCGCGATGCCCAGGCCAAACAGGGCCACGAACATGCCCGGCACGACGGCGGCGATGCCTGCTCCCGCCCAGGCACCGAGCAGGGCCAGTCCCGCGCCGCCCAGCATGGCCGCGCTGCCCGTCACGCTCAACCGCGCCACGCCATACTTTTCCACCAGGCAACCGCTGGCCATCGCACCGAGCAGCACGGCCACGCCCGTGGCGCCGAACACCAGGCCGAAACTGCCGGCGGACAGGCCGAAGTCGCGCTGGTACACGAGCGACGCTCCGCCGATATAGGCAAACAGGAAAAAGAATGTGGCCGACAGGGCCAGCGCGGGCAGCAGGAAGGCGCGATCCAGCGCGATGCGGGCATACGTGCGGTGCATGCCGCGCGGCGGGACCCGCCTGGACGCTGGCAGGGTTTCCGGCAGGAACAGCGCGCTATTGAGCAGGGTCAAGACACCGAGCGCGGCCAGGGCCAGCATCACAGCGCGCCAGCCGTAATGCGCGTCGAGCAAGCCGCCCACGGCCGGCGCCAGCACGGGCGCCAGGCCCACGATGGTCATCAGGAGGGCAAACAGCTGCGCCGCCTGCACGCCATCGGCCACGTCGCGCACCATGCTCATCACGACGACCAGGGTCAGCGCCGCGCCCAGGCCCTGCAGGGTGCGCGCCAGCAGCAGGGTGTTCAATTGATCCGCCTGCGATGCCCATACGGCGGCAAGAATGTACACGGCGATGCCGGCCAGCAGCGGACGGCGCCGGCCCAGCATGTCGGTCAGCGGGCCGCACAGCAGCTGCCCGCCGCCCAGGGCCAGCAGGAAGACGGTCAGGCTCAGCTGCACATTTGCATACGAGGTGTGCAGCTCGCGCGCCATTGCGGGCATCGAGGCCAGGTACATGTCGATGCCGGCCGGACCGAGCACGGCGACCAGGGCCAGGGAAGCCGCCAGCCCGAGACTGGCGGCGGGAAGAGGGGTTTGCTGCTGCATTGCGCTTCCTTTGTATCGTCAAAAAACACGGCATGGACATTGCCGTCTTTTTTATTGTACACTGACTACCTACCGATAGGTAGCTAACTCAATAAAGGCAAAGGATGACGACGATGATGAACGTAACAATGGCGGCTGCGCCGCATCTGCGGGGAGAGCGGACATGACGGAAGTGGGTATTTCGCTCAGCGGCGTCGCTGTCGCACTGCTGTTTGCCGCCTGGAGTTCGCACCGCGCCCGCTGCGAGCGGCGCGATGTCGTGCTGTTGACGATGCTGGGCACCGTGCTGGGGTTGCCGGGCGCTGCCTTGCTGGCGTTGTAGCGTTGTCACGTTGTAGGTCGGATTAGCGGAGCGTAATCCGACATCGCCACAAGCACCAACCATGTGTCGGATTACGCGCTTGCGCGCTAATCCGACCTACGTGGATGTGCAGGCATAAAAAAAGGCAGGCCGCGTGGCCTGCCTTCTTGTCGTCGACACGCCCGCGGAAGCGGGCGCCCGGCGCTTACTCTTCTTCGTACGAGCTGATAGGCGCGCAACCGCAGAACAGGTTGCGGTCGCCGTACACGTTGTCGGCGCGGCCGACTGGTGGCCAGTATTTGCGCTGGCGCAGGGAAGCGACGGGGTAGGCAGCGATCTCGCGGCTGTACTTGCGTTCCCAGTTGTCCGACATCAGCACCTGTGCCGTGTGCGGCGCGTTTTTCAGCGGGTTGTCGTCGTGGTCGAATTCACCGCTGGCGACCTTGGCGATTTCCGCGCGGATGGCGATCATGGCGTCGATGAAGCGGTCGATTTCCACTTTCGATTCGCTTTCCGTCGGCTCGATCATCAGGGTGCCCGGCACGGGGAAGCTCATGGTCGGCGCATGGAAACCGAAGTCCATCAAACGCTTGGCCACGTCTTCGTTGCTGATGCCGGTGGCGTCCGTGATCGGGCGCAGGTCCAGGATGCACTCGTGCGCGACCAGGCCGTCGTGGCCCGAGTACAGCACGGGGTAGTGCGGCGCCAGGCGGCGCGCGATGTAGTTCGCCGCCAGGATCGCCGTCTCGGTCGCGGCCGTCAAGCCTTCCGCGCCCATCATGGCGATGTACATCCACGAAATCGGCAGGATGCTGGCCGAGCCGAATGGCGCGGCGCTGACGGCGCCGATGCCGGCAGCATCGCGCTGGTAGCCCGAGGAACGCTGGTTCGGCAGGAATTTCGCCAGGTGGGCGCCGACGCCGATCGGGCCCACGCCTGGTCCGCCGCCGCCGTGCGGGATGCAGAAGGTCTTGTGCAGGTTCAGGTGCGACACGTCGCCGCCAAACGAGCCGGGAGCGGCCACGCCGACCAGCGCGTTCATGTTGGCGCCGTCGATGTAGACCTGGCCGCCGTGCGAGTGGATGATCTCGCACAGTTCCTGGATGCCTTCTTCAAACACGCCGTGGGTGGATGGGTAGGTGACCATTACGCAGGCCAGGTTGGCGCTGTGCTTTTCCGCTTTCGCTTTCAGGTCGGCCAGGTCCACGTTGCCGTTGGCGTCGCAGCTGGTGACGACCACCTGCATGCCGACCATGTTGGCCGATGCCGGGTTGGTGCCGTGCGCCGACGACGGGATCAGGCAGATGTTGCGGTGGCCTTCGCCGCGCGATTCGTGGTAGGCCTTGATCACCAGCAGACCCGCGTATTCACCCTGCGAGCCGGCGTTCGGCTGCAGCGAGACGGCCGCGTAGCCTGTCAGCGCGCACAGCATCTCTTCCAGCTGCGAAATCATCTCGCGGTAGCCGACCGTTTGCGCATCGGGAGCGAACGGGTGGATGTTGGAGAACTCGGGCCAGGTGACGGGAATCATTTCACTCGTCGCGTTCAACTTCATGGTGCACGAGCCGAGCGGGATCATGGTGCGGTCCAGCGCCAGGTCCTTGTCGGCCAGGCTGCGCAGGTAGCGCAGCATTTCGTGTTCCGAGTGGTAGCTGTTGAAGACGGGGTGGGTCAGGTAGGCGCTCTCGCGCGCCAGCTGTGTCGGCAGGGCGCTGGTGACGCCAGCTTCCACGCTGTCCAGGTCAGGCGCGGCAGGCGCGTTGACCAGGCCGTGCGCGAACACTTTCCACAGCAGCGCGATATCGTCGCGCGTGGTGGTTTCATCGAGCGACACGCCGACATGGGTATTGTCGATCTTGCGCAGATTGACGCCGTGGTGCATGGCCGTCGCGTGCAGTTGCGCCGCATCGGCGACATTGATGGTCAGGGTGTCGAAGTAGCTCGCGTTGACGACGCCATAGCCGAGGGTCTTCAGGTTGGCGGCCAGCACGCCCGTGTAGCGGTGCACGCGCTGGGCGATCTGCAGCAGGCCGGCAGGACCGTGGTAGACGGCGTACATCGAGGCCATCACGGCCAGCAGCACTTGTGCCGTGCAGATGTTCGAGGTCGCTTTTTCGCGGCGGATATGCTGTTCGCGCGTTTGCAGGGCCAGGCGATACGCCTTGTTGCCTTGCGCATCGACGGTCACGCCGACCAGGCGGCCCGACATATTGCGCTTGAATTCATCGCGCGTGGACAGATAGCCTGCGTGCGGGCCGCCGAAACCGAGCGGCACGCCGAAGCGCTGGCTGTTGCCGACGACGACGTCGGCGCCCCATTCGCCCGGCGGCGTCAGCATGGTCAGGGCCAGCAGGTCGGCCGCGACGATGACCATGGCGCCGTTCGCGTGCAGTTTTTCCACGCCGGCGCGGTAGTCGCGCACGACGCCGTTCACGCCAGGGTATTGCAGCAGCACGCCGAAGCAGGCGTCCAGCGACTCGATTTCAGCCGGGTCGAAGGTACGCACTTCGATGCCGATCGGCTGGGCGCGCGTCTGCACCACTTCCAGCGTTTGCGGCAGCACGTCGTTGGCGACGTACAGCACGTTCGACTTCGACTTGCCCACGCGCTGGATCAGGGTCATCGCTTCGGCGGCGGCCGTGCCTTCGTCCAGCATCGAGGCGTTCGAGATGCCCATGCCGGTCAAATCCGTGATCACTTGCTGGAAGTTCAAAATCGCTTCCAGGCGGCCTTGCGAAATCTCTGGCTGGTATGGCGTGTACGCCGTGTACCAGGCCGGGTTTTCAAAGATGTTGCGCAACACGACGCCAGGGGTGAACGTGTTGTAGTAGCCCTGGCCGATCAGGGATTTGAGTACCTGGTTCTTGCCGGCGATGGCTTTCAGGCGCGACAGGGCTTCCTGTTCCGGCATCGGCTGCGAGTACGCGCCCAGGGGCAGGGCGCCCTTGTTGCGGATGTTGGCCGGTACCAGGGCGTCGATCAGCGCGGCGCGCGATGGATAGCCGAGGGTCGCCAGCATGGCTTGCTGTTCGGTGGCAGAAGGGCCGATGTGGCGGGCGATGAAGGCATCGCGTGCTTCGAGTTGGGTCAGGCTGGTGCGGGTCATGATATAGAGGCCAAAAAAGACTGAAAAACCGGGATGCGGCGCGCGGACGCAGCGCAGAAAAAATGCAAACGGGCCGCGATTGCGGCCCGTGAGTCAAACGCGATTACGCGCCGGTGGCGGCGCCATAGGCGGCAGCGTCGAGCAAGCCGTCCAGGGCCGACACGTCGGCTGGCTTGATCTTGAACAGCCAGTTGGCATAGGCGTCGGCGTTGATCGACTCAGGCGAGTTGACCACGTCGTCGTTGACGGCCACGACTTCGCCGGCGATCGGCGCGTAGATGTCGCTCGCTGCCTTGACCGATTCCACCACGGCGGCGTCGTCGCCGGCGCCGTAGGTATTGCCCACGGTTGGCAGTTCGACGAAGACGATGTCGCCCAGGGCGTCCTGCGCGTACTCGGTGATGCCGACGGTGATCGTGCCGTCGCCTTCAAGGCGTACCCATTCGTGGGAAGCGGTGTACTTCAGTTCTGCAGGAATGTTCATGTGTGGCTCCAGATGGTAAGTGTTCGTTATTGATTATGGTTGTACGGTCTTGCGGGCGGCTCTAATACGCTTACGCAGCCAGGATTTTACCGTTACGCACGAAAGGCAGCTTGACAACGGAAGCGGCCAGCTGCTTGCCGCGGATTTCCACGTGCACGGTGTCGCCCACGTTCACGCCGTTCGGCACGCGCGCCAGGGCAATCGCTTCCTGCATCGTCGGGCTGAAGGTGCCGCTGGTGATTTCGCCCGTGGCTTCGCTGCTGGCGATGATGACTTTCTGGTGGGCGCGCAGCACGCCGCCTTTTTCGCGCAGGATCAGGCCCACGAATTGCGCGTTCTGGCCTTTGGCCAGCAGGGCGGCCTTGCCGATGAAGTCGCGCTCGCTGACCAGGTCGATGGTCCACGCCAGGCCCGCGTCGAGCGGGTTGACGGTTTCATCCATGTCCTGGCCGTACAGATTCATGCCCGCTTCCAGGCGCAGGGTATCGCGCGCGCCCAGGCCCGCCGGCTTGACGCCGGCCGCTGCCAGGGCGTTCCACAGCGCTTCCACCTGGGTGGCGGCCACGCCGATTTCAAAGCCGTCTTCGCCCGTGTAACCGGTGCGCGCCAGCATGACTTCGCCGAAAGCCGTGTCCTTGACGATGACGACGTTGAATGGCTTGATGGCTTCGGAGGCCGCTTGCGTTTCCGGCAGTACTTGCCACACCTTGGCGCGGGCGTTCGGGCCTTGCACGGCGACCAGCGCCATGGCGTCATTGCCGTCGCGGCGCTGGGTGATCGTCAGACCGCTGTTGGTGCTGGTATTTTGCTGCTGCATCCAGGCCACGTCTTTTTCCGCCGTGCCCGCGTTGACGACCAGGCGGAACCAGTTTTCATTGAAGAAGTAGACGATCAAGTCATCGATGACGGTACCTTCGGCATTGAGCATGCACGAGTACAGCGCCTTGCCCGACACTTGCAGCTTGTCAACGTTGTTGGCCAGCAAGCCGCGCAGGAAAGCGCGCACGTTCGGACCTTCGATATCGACCACGCACATATGGGACACGTCGAACATGCCGGCGTCGCCGCGCACGGCATTGTGTTCTTCGATTTGCGAGCCGTAGTTGACGGGCATGTCCCAGCCGCCGAAATCGACCATGCGGGCGCCGAGGGCACGGTGGGCGTTATTGAGTGGGGTCGCTTTGAGCGTCATGGATTCCTCGGGACGAAGGTAAAAGGGGAGTTAACAAAACATAGAATAGCCAAACACGGCTTTCCAGCGTGATCACTGACCCCCCTGTCCTTTGTACCTGAGAGATTACGGGGGCTTGCCCCGTGCGCCCCTTCGGTGGGCCGCCGGCAATAGCCGCGGCCGCTCTCCAGAGTTGAGCTGAAACGTGTCGCCAAAGCAACAGCTTCAGTCCGCCTGATCGGTCCTTTTGCCTGAGAGTTTTTGGGTAGTGCCCCTTCGGCGGCAACGCTGGTTTGCCCTCTCCCGATCAAGTGGGAGGAATATATGCCAGCAGGGTGTTTCTGTCAATCTGAAAAGACGTTGCCAAATTGCAGCAAAAGCCCCGGTTTGCGGGGCTGGGAGGGGCGCTGGCCCGGTGCAAAAGGGCGCCCGGCCACGCGGGAATGCGCTATGATGAAATCCTGGCTTTCTTGCGGGTGCCTGCCATGAACACTACACAAAGCGAGACGCAAAACAACACCGAGCAGCATGGTTACTTTACCCTCTCGGGCGACGTCAACAGCGATATGGTGCGGCGCGTCTTCAACGCCGTGGCCGACATCACGGAAGACAAGCTTACCACCGCGCACATTTTGATCCAGTCCAACGGCGGTTATGTCAGCGATGGCATCTGTCTGTACAACTTTCTCAGCAAGTTGCCGCTCGACATCATTACCTACAATGCGGGTGCCGTGGCGTCCATCGCCGTCACCCTGTTCCTGGCGGGGCGGCACCGCCACGCCAGCGACACGGCCCGCTTCATGGTGCACAAGTCGCATGCGACAGCCTCGCCCGGATCGCGCCCCGACGCGCTCAGCATCATCGTGGAGGGCTTGCGCGCCGACGACATGCGCACCGAGCGCATCCTGCGCGGCCACGTCAACCTGACGGAAGAGCAGTGGCAGGTGCACGCGTATTCCGACCTGCATCTGACGGCCGACCAGGCGCTGGAAGTGGGGATGATCGAATCGATCCGCGACTTTGCGCCGCCCAAGGGCAAGCGCTTGACGAATATCTGACGCGTGCCTTGCAATGCCCGGCGGATGGTTTCGGCGTGGAAATTTTGTAATCGAATGTAATTCTTCGCTGCAGCACAGCAAAAGCCGCGCGGAACAGCACTGAGTCGTGGCATAGTGCAAGCTGATCATGAAATAAGTGCAGGCACGATGACTTGGTGGAATGGAATTTCTTTTGCGGCCGATATGGCCGTGATGGGGCCGGCTGGCGTGGCGATCGCCCTGTGGCTGCTCGTTTCGCGCCAGTGGCGCCTGGTACTGAGCTGGAGCCTGTGGTACGGCGGCGGCCTGGCCCTCGTGGTGCTGTCGAAGCTGGCCTTCATGAGCTGGGGTGTGGGCAGCAGCGTGCTCGATTTTACGGGTTTCAGCGGCCACGCCATGCGCGCCGGCGCCGTGTTTCCCGTGCTGATGTATGTGCTGCTGCAGCGGGCCGCACCGCGCTGGCGCCATGCCGGCGTGCTCGTCGGCGTGGCGTTTGCCGTGCTGGTGGCTATTTCCCGCGTGGTCGTCCATGCGCACAGCGTGTCGGAAGCCGTCAGCGGCTGCGTGCTGGGCCTGGCGCTGGCGCTGGGCTTCATGTGGAATGCCCGCGGCACCGTCAATTTCGCCGTCAGCCATGCGCTGGCCCTGGCCAGCCTGGTGCTGATGGTGGTGCTCAGCTTCAAGGCCGAACCCATGCCGACCGAGCAATGGCTGCAAAAACTGGCCCTGGTGCTGTCCGGCCATGAGCGTGTTTTTTCCCGCGAAGACTGGAAACTGGCACAGGATGGCCGCCCAGCCCCATGATGCGGGGCAGGCTGGCGCCTGGCGCCACGGTTTTTTGGCCAGAAAAGCATCAGGAAATGGTATGATGAACCACTTTTTTTGCGGTGCATGGCCAGACAGCCGCCGCGATGGTGCATCTGAAGTGAATATGAACCGGGTTCACCCATAATATAACCGCCAGCATAGGCCAGGAACTCTAAAACACGTGCGTCTCTCTTCCATCAAGTTGTCGGGATTTAAGTCTTTCGTCGATCCCACCAATTTCCAGGTGCCAGGCCAGCTCGTGGGCGTGGTCGGGCCGAATGGCTGCGGCAAGTCGAACATCATCGACGCCGTGCGCTGGGTGCTGGGCGAATCGAAAGCGTCGGAACTGCGCGGCGAGTCGATGCAGGACGTCATTTTCAATGGTTCCACGCACCGCAAGCCGGCCGGCCGCGCCTCGGTCGAGCTGGTATTCGACAACAACGATGGCAAGGCCTCGGGCCAATGGGGCCAGTACGCCGAGATCGCCGTCAAGCGCACCCTGACGCGCGACGGCACGTCCACCTATTACATCAATGGCCAGCCCGTGCGCCGGCGCGACATCCAGGATATTTTCCTTGGCACGGGCCTCGGTCCGCGCGCCTACGCCATCATCGGCCAGGGCATGATTTCGCGCATCATCGAATCGCGCCCCGAAGAATTGCGCGTCTTCCTGGAAGAGGCGGCCGGCGTCTCCAAATACAAGGAACGCCGCCGCGAGACGGAAAACCGCTTGCAGGACACGCGCGAGAATTTGCTGCGCGTGGAAGACATCTTGCGCGAACTCAATGCCAACCTGGAAAAGCTGGAAGCGCAGGCGGCCGTGGCCACCCGTTTCCACGCCTTGCAGGCGGACCAGGAAGAAAAACAGAAACTGTTGTGGTTGCTGCGCAAGAACGAGGCGCAAAACGAGCAGACGCGCTATTTCCGCGAAGTGGAACAGGCGCAGACGGACCTGGAAGAGCAGACGGCCAAGCTGCGCAACGTCGAGCTGACCCTGGAGCAGATGCGCCAGGCGCACTTTGCTGTGGGCGACCGTTTGCACACGGCGCAAGGCCATCTGTACCAGACGAATGCGGAAATCGGCAGCCTGGAAGCGCAGATCAAGTTCGTCATCGAATCGCGCGCGCGCCTGCAGGCGCAGCTGGCGACCTTGACGGCCCAGCGCGACCAGTGGACGCAGCAAGGCGGCGAATACCAGGAACAGATCGAAGAGGCGGAATTTCATCTCGAAGAGCTGGCTGCCAAGGTCGAGCAATCGCAAATGATGGCGGAGCAGAAGGGCGAGCAATTGCCCGAGCTGGACGCCGCCTGGCGCGCCGCGCAAAACAAGAGCACGGAATCGCGCGCGCGGATCATGCAGGCCCAGCAGCAGCTGGAACTGGAATCGGCACACCAGCGCAACGCCTCGAACATCCTGGCCAGTCTCCTGAGCCGCCGCGAGCGCCTGCAGCATGAAAAGAACAGCCTGAGTTTGCCCGACAGCAGCCATCTGGAAAACCTGAAACTGCAGCTGGAAGAAAAGCAGCAAACGCTGGAAGAACAGGGTTTCTACCTGGAAGAGGCGCTGGAGCAGCAGCCCAAATTGGAGCAGGAACGGATGGAGGCGCAGGCGCAAGTCAATGCCGAAACAGCCGCCAACGCCCAGCTGGAAGCGCGCCTTTCCGCTTTGAAACAATTGCAGGAACGGGTACAGACCCAGGGCAAGGTTCAGCCATGGCTGAAAAAGCACGAGCTCGACACCTTGCCGCGCCTGTGGCAAAAGCTGCAGATCGAAGCGGGCTGGGAAGCGGCCATGGAATCGATCTTGCGCGAGCGCACGTCGGCCCTGCAACTGTCGAACATCGACTGGGCCAAGGCATTCTTTGCCGACGCGCCGCCGGCCAAGCTGGCCCTGTATGCGCCATCCACCGTGGCGCCGCTGCCGATGCCGGAAGTGGCGGGTCTGAAACCGTTCCTGAACTTGCTCAAACTCAATGATCCGGGCTTGCGCGGCTTGCTGCAGGATTGGCTGTACAACGCCTACGCCGTGGAAGACGCAGCCGAAGCCCTGGCCGAACGCGCAAAATTGCCGCCAGGCGGCTACTTCGTCACGCGTGCCGGTCACGTGGTCACGGCCACCAGCGTGCGCTTCTATGCGGCTGATTCGGAGCAGGAAGGCATGCTGGGCCGCCAGCAGGAAATCGAGAATATCGGCAAACAGTTGCGCGCCCAGCAATTGCTGGCCGAAGAGGCGCGCGCCCGTTCCGTACGGGCCGACGCGGCCGTGGGGGCCTTGACGCGCAACCTGTCCGACCTGCGCCTGCGCATCCAGCAACTGACGGCGTCCGTGCATACCTTGCAGCTCGACGTGGTCAAATTGTCGGAAGTGGAAGCGCGTTTCAACCAGCGCAGCACGCAGATCGGCGCCGATCTGGCCGAAATCGCCGCGCAGGAAGCGGAACAGATGCAGACCAAGCTGGAATCGGAAGAAAAATTCGAACAGCTGGACATGGAGCTGGGCAACTTGCAGGAAGCGCACGAAGACGGCCATACGGACTTCCTGCAGAAGGAACAGCGCCTGGCCGAAGCGCGCGAAGCCTTGCGCGACCTGGAGCGGGCCGCCAAGGATACGGAATACGCGGAAAAAGCCCAGCGCGCGAAGATCGAGGAGTTGCGCCGCAACATCGCTACGGCCAGTACGCAGGCCCAGCAAGTGACTGCCAGCCTGCAGGCGGGCGAACTGGAACTGGCCAACCTGGAAAGCGGCGCGGCCGCCGACGGCTTGCAGGACTTGCTCGAGCGCCGCACGACGCAGGAGCGGGCGCTGGCCGATGCGCGCCATGAGCTCGATCAGATCACGCAGCAGCTGCGCCTGTCCGAAGATGCGCGTACGCAATCGGAACGCAGTCTGCAGCCGCAGCGCGACAAGATCATGGAAATGCAGCTCAAGGAACAGGCCGCGCGCCTGAACCAGGAGCAATTCGCCCAGCAATTGCTGGAGTCGGGTGCCGATGAAGCTGTCCTGACGGAAAAATTGCACCCGGACATGCGTCCGTCGTATCTGCAGGGCGAAGTGACGCGTTTGACGAATGCCATCACGGGCCTGGGCGCCGTCAACCTGGCCGCGCTGGACGAGCTGGCGCAGGCATCCGAGCGCAAGAATTTCCTCGATGCCCAGAATGCCGACCTGACGGAAGCGATCAATACGCTGGAAGACGCGATCCACAAGATCGACAAGGAAACGCGCGACTTGCTGCAAGACACGTTCGACAAGGTCAACCATCACTTTTCCGAGCTGTTCCCGATTCTGTTCGGCGGCGGCCAGGCGAAACTGACCATGACGGGCGACGAGATTCTCGATTCCGGTGTACAAGTCATGGCGCAGCCTCCCGGCAAGAAAAATGCCACCATCCACCTGTTATCGGGTGGAGAGAAAGCGCTGACCGCGACCGCATTGGTGTTTTCCATGTTCCGCCTGAATCCGGCGCCGTTCTGCCTGCTCGACGAAGTCGATGCACCGCTGGACGATTCGAACACGGAACGCTTCTGCCGCATGGTCAAGCGCATGTCCGACCAGACCCAATTCCTTTTCATTTCGCATAACAAGATTGCGATGGAAATGGCCCATCAATTGATCGGTGTGACGATGCAGGAGCAGGGCGTATCGCGCATCGTGGCGGTGGACATGGAGTCCGCCGCAAATTTTGCAACCGAGGCACAAGCAGCATGACAGACCTTCAAATTACCTTGTTCGGCGCCGGCGGCGTCTTTATCGTCGGCGTTTTCTCGTATAACAAATGGCAGGAATACAAGGCCAAGAAAAGCGTGGAACGGGCTTTTTCCACTGACCACGACGACGTGCTGATGCGCGAGGGCGACGCCCCCGCGGTGGAAGCCCAGGAACCCGTCTTGCGCCAGGAGCCGCGCTTCGACGCGGC
Source organism: Janthinobacterium lividum (assembly GCF_034424625.1). NCBI lineage: Bacteria > Pseudomonadati > Pseudomonadota > Betaproteobacteria > Burkholderiales > Oxalobacteraceae > Janthinobacterium > Janthinobacterium lividum. The sequence goes on from NZ_CP139976.1 coordinate 2,903,628, forward strand.
GCCCGCCGCCAAGGCCGAACCATCGTTCGGCGCACCGCCAGCGGCCCCCGTACCTGACGCGCCCGTGCATGCGGAACCGTCGCTGGCCGATGCCGACCCTGCACCCGCCGCTCCTGCCGCGCCGGCGCAGCAGGAAGTCAGCGCCGCCAGCGAACAGGCGACCAGCCTGGTCGACCCGCTGATCGATTGCCTGCTGCCCCTGTCGCTGGAAGCGCCCGTGCGCGGGGACAAGATCCTGCCCGTGCTGCAAACCCTGCGCCTGGTGGGTAACAAGCCCGTGCACTTCATCGGTTTGCACGTGAATGGCGACTGGGAACCGATCACGCATGGCGGTGTCTACACCAAGATGCAGGGCGGCGTGCAGCTGGCCAGCCGCAGCACGGCCTTGAATGAACTGGAATACTCGGAACTGGTCACGCGCCTGCGCGGTGTGGCCGACGAGATCGGCGCCGAGCCGGAAGTGCCCGACATGATGGAAGTGATGGCTGAAGCGCGCAATCTGCACCGTTTCGTGGCCGGTCACGATGCCCAGCTGGGCGTGAACCTGCACACGAATGGCGCGCCATGGGCCATTTCCACCTTGCTGTTCGCGTTGGAAAAACAGGGCTTTGACGTGCGTCCTGATGGCCGTTTCGTCATGCCGGACGGCGACGGCGGCTATCTGTTCTCGCTGTCGACGAATGTCACCCTGGCCGAAGAAACGACGCCACGCCTGACCCTGTTGCTGGACGTGCCATGCGTGGCGCCTGCACGCGACGGCTTCGGCGCCATGGTCGCCTGCGCCAAGGCATTGGTGGGCCGCCTGGACGCGACCATCGTCGACGATTACAACCAGGCCTTGTCCGATGCGGCGCTGGCCGAGATCGCCGGCCAGGTGCAAGAGTTTTACCAGGAAATGGACGCGGCCGACATTCCGGCCGGCTCCACCCGCGCCCTGCGTTTATTTAGCTGAAGAATCCCGCAACAATGACTGATCCGATCAACCAGGACGCCGCAGCGCGGAATGCCGCCCAGCGCGTCCTGGCACTCACGGCCGAACTCAATCGGCATCTGCACGCCTATCACGTGCTCGACAATCCCACCATCCCCGACGCCGAGTACGACAAGCTGTTTGTCGAACTGCAAGCGCTGGAAGCGGCCCATCCGGAACTGCGCACGCCCGATTCGCCCACCTTGCGCGTGGGCGCGGCGCCCTTGCCGCAATTTGAGCAAGTCACGCACACGGTGCCGATGCTGTCGCTGAATAATGGTTTCTCCGATGACGATATCGTCCATTTCGACCGCCGCGTGCGCGAAGGCCTGGACCTTGACGGTGCAGAGGTCGACTATGCGGCCGAAGTGAAATTCGACGGCCTGGCCATCAACCTGCGCTATGAAAACGGCCTGTTCGTGCAGGCGGCCACGCGCGGCGACGGCGCCACGGGCGAAGACGTGACGGCGAATATCCGCACCATTTCCGGCATCCCGCTGCGCCTGCATGGCGACAAGATTCCTGCCGTGCTCGACGTGCGCGGCGAAGTGATGATGTTCAAGGCCGATTTTGCCCGTTTGAACGAACGCCAGCGCGAAGCGGGGCAGAAGGAATTCGCCAACCCGCGCAACGCGGCCGCCGGCAGCCTGCGCCAGCTCGATTCGCGCATCACGGCGCAGCGCAAGCTGCGTTTCTATGCGTATGGCATCGGCGCCCTCGATGGCGCCGCCATGCCGGTGTCGCATTCGGCCTTGCTGGACTGGTACGAAACGCTGGGCATCCCCGTGTCGAAGGAGCGCAAGGTGGTGCAGGGCGCGCAGGGCTTGCTGGCATACTACGCCGATATCGGCGCGCGCCGGCCCGTCTTGCCCTACGAAATCGACGGCGTGGTCTACAAGGTGAATGCGACAGAAGACCAGCAGGAACTGGGCTTTGTGTCGCGCGCGCCGCGTTTTGCGCTGGCGCACAAGTTCCCCGCCGAAGAAGCGCTGACGCAGGTGCTGGGCATCGATATCCAGGTGGGCCGCACGGGTGCCATGACACCCGTGGCGCGCCTGGCGCCCGTGTCCGTGGGCGGCGTGACGGTAACCAACGCCACCTTGCACAATGAAGATGAAGTGCTGCGCAAGGATGTGCGCGTGGGCGACACCGTCATCGTGCGCCGCGCCGGCGACGTGATTCCCGAAGTGCTGAGCGTGGTGCTGGAAAAGCGCCCGGAACCGGCGCCGCTGCCGTTCAAGATGCTGGAAGCGTGTCCCGTCTGCGGCTCACACGTGGTGCGTGAAGAGGGCGAGGCGATTGCCCGCTGCTCGGGTGGCCTGTTCTGCTCGGCGCAGCGCAAGGAAGCGTTCCGCCATTTTGCGGGCCGCCGCATGATGGATATCGAAGGCCTGGGCGAACGTTATATCGATACCCTGGTCGAACTGGAATACGTGCATGGCTTGGCCGACTTGTACGGCCTGACCCTGGATAAACTGCTGGAAATGAAAGTGCGCGCCGACGAGCGCGACGGTTCGACGCCTGAAACAGTGCAACAAGGCAAGATTCCTACCAAGTGGGCGGAAAATCTGCTGGCCGGCATCGAGGCGAGCAAGCGCCCGCCGCTTGAACGGTTCCTGTTCGCACTGGGCATCCGCCACGTGGGAGAATCGACGGCCAAGACCCTGGCCGAATGGCTGGGCAGCCTGGCGTATGTACGCAAAGCGCCGGCGGCCTTGCTGCGCGTGCTGCCCGACATCGGCGGCACCGTGGCCGAATCGATCGCCGACTTCTTTGCGGAAGAAAAGAACCAGCAGGCGCTGCAGGCATTGCTGGATGCGGGTGTCACGCCGCAAGGCGAACATGCGCCCAGCGCCAAGCTGCGCACGCAGCTGGAACAAACCACCTTGCTGGCCGCCATCGGCATCCCGAAGCTGACGGAGCCGCGCAGCAAGCAGCTGGTGGAGCGGGGCGTGACCCTGGCCAGCCTGGCTGCGCAAGGCGCCAGCTTCCATGCGGGCTTGCCCGCCGCCGTGGCCGAATCGCTGGCGCAATGGCTGGCCGATGAGGGCAATGTCAAGCTGCTTGGTCAACTGGACGCCCTGAGAAATGAATTACTGTCACAATTGCCTGAAATGCCAGCCGCTGGCGGCAGACTGGACGGCAAGACTTTCGTCCTGACGGGCACCTTGCCCAACATGAGCCGCGACGAAGCCGCGGAGCTGATCGAGGCGGCCGGTGGCAAGGTCAGCGGTTCTGTATCGAAGAAGACAGGCTATGTCGTGGCCGGTTCGGATGCCGGCAGCAAGCTGGCCAAGGCCCAGGAGCTGGGTGTGGCCATACTCGACGAGGCTGGCTTGCTGGCTCTGCTGGCGCAGGACTAATCATTCAAAATACTACAGAAGACCCATGAAAAAAATCAGAAAAGCAGTTTTCCCCGTCGCCGGCCTGGGCAGCCGTTTCTTGCCAGCGACCAAGGCGCAACCGAAGGAAATGCTCCCCATCGTCGACAAGCCATTGATCCAGTACGCGGTGGAAGAAGCCGTGGCGGCCGGCATCACGGAAATGATCTTCATCACGGGCCGCAACAAGCGCGCCATCGAAGACCATTTCGATACGGCCTACGAGCTGGAGTCGGAACTGGAAGCGGCCGGCAAGCGCCAGTTGCTCGACATGGTGCAAAACGTCATTCCCAAGCACATCAATTGCATTTACATACGCCAGTCGGCGCCGCTGGGCCTGGGGCATGCCGTGCTGTGCGCCCGTCCCGTGATCGGCGACGAGCCGTTTGCCGTCTTGCTGGCCGACGATTTCATGGATGTGGAAGAGGGCGTGCGCCCCGTGCTGGCGCAGATGACCGATGTCTTCCAGTATGAAAATTGCTCGCTGCTGGCGGTGCAGGATGTGCCGCGCGCGGAAACCAAGCAGTACGGTATTGTCTCGGCAAAGAATTATCAGCCGGACCTCGAATTGGTCTCGGCCATTGTGGAAAAGCCTGCGCCCGAAGAGGCGCCATCGACCCTGGCCGTGGTGGGCCGTTATGTGCTGACCAGCCGTATCTTTAACCACCTGGAAAATATCGGCACGGGCGCCGGCGGCGAAATCCAGTTGACGGACGGCATTGCCGCCCTGATGCGCGAAGAGCGCGTGCTGGCTTACCGCTACCAGGGGCAGCGTTATGATTGTGGCTCCAAGCTAGGCTACCTGAAGGCAACGACGGCGATGGGCATGAAACATCCGGAAACGGGCGCGGCCTTCCGCACTTACTTGCAAGAACTGCAATCGGCACTGGAAGTAAAATGACCGTACGTGAAATCCTCAAGATGGGCGATCCGCGTTTGTTGCGCATGGCCGAGCCTGTGCGTGAATTCGACACGCCCGAATTGCATGCCTTGATCGCCGACATGTTCGACACCATGCATGCGGCCAATGGCGCGGGCCTGGCGGCGCCGCAGATCGGCGTCAACCTGCAGCTGGTGATCTACGGCTTCAAGCAAAACCTGCGCTATCCCGACGCGCCGCAAGTGCCTGAAACCGTGCTGATCAACCCTGTGCTGACGCCTTTGTCGGAACGCAAGGAAGAGGGCTTTGAAGGCTGCCTGTCCGTGCCCGGCCTGCGCGGCAGCGTGCCGCGCTGGAGTGAACTGCATTACGAAGGCGTGGACCAGTTCGGCCAGCCCATCAGCCGCGACTGCGACGGCTTCCATGCCCGCGTGGTGCAGCACGAGGTCGACCACTTGCACGGCATTCTGTATCCGATGCGTATCGTTGACTTTACCCAGTTCGGCTATACGGAAGTGATGTTTCCCGAGTTGGATCCGAACGACGACGACTAGGCGCCGCATACCAGTCGACGATAAAACAATGGCCGCGCAGCATGAGCTGGGCGGCCATTTTTTATGCCTGAAGCAAACCTAGCGTACCTTGCGGCTGCTGCCCAAGTTATCCAGCAGCATCTTTAATTCATCCTGCATGGCATCCGTCAGGTTCAGGAAGCGGCAGCCGATCTGCACCTGTTCTCCCAGCAGGAAGGAGCGGAAGGTGCGCGACAGGCGGATTTCCAGGTCGGCGATCATGACCTTGTTTGGCCCCAGTTCCAGGCGCACGCGCGACAGCTTGCGCCCCACGTACAGGCCCACCGTGTCGCGCGGATGGGCGCGCATGCCGATGCCGCCGGCCGAGAAATCATACAGCTGCAATTCATACGGACGACCTTCGAGCACGAAGGCGGCCAGGTAGTACACGCCCAGCGGCGTTTCCAGGCGCGTCGATTCGCGCCGTTCCAGCACCAGGCAATGGCTGGGGAAGTTGGTCAGATACACGTTCGGCCGCTCGGGATACGCCTGCCATTCGCCATTGATGGTGAATTGCAGCTTGGCGCTTTGCACCCACGATACAAACGTGGCACCGCCTTCGGGCAGGGTAGCGCCTTCATTGAGTTCCAGCACGAATTGCGGCAAGTCGTCGTCGACGGACAGGATGCGCGCCATGATGACGTCTTCGCCGCCCGTCGGGTAGATGGAGATGGCGTCGCCATTGTCAGCCAGGCTGCACAGGGTTTCGCCGATATCCCACGGATCGCTCATATGGTGCGGCTTGGTGCCGGGCGCCATCGGCTCGGCCACGTCAGCCAGGCTGGGCGCGCCTTTGCGCAGGGGATTGGGAATGGGATCGTTCACGACAGCGTATCTCTTTTGTTCTAATGGGGAATAGTGTATAGGTTTAAAGCAATATTTACTAAGTAAATCACAATAATTGTTTTTATATCACTATATTCCTGTTGCTTATGCGGAATGGCACGCCGCGCGGCATGCCATCCAGATGTCGCCGCTTAAAATTGTTCGTCCGCGCTCAGGTAACGCCATTGGCCTGTCGGCAAGTCGCCCAGCTTGACCTTGCCGATGCGCACGCGTTTCAGGCCCAGCACTTTCAGGCCCACGGCTTCGCACATGCGGCGGATCTGGCGTTTCTTGCCTTCGCGCAGGGTAAAGCTCAGCTGGTCTTCGTTTTGCCAGCGCACCTTGGCCGGCAACAGCGGCTTGCCGTCGAGCCACAGACCGTGGTTGAGCTTTTTCAGTTCGCTGTCGGGCAGGGTGCCGCCCTTGGTGTAGCTCACGCGCACCAGGTATTCCTTGTCGATATCGGTATCGTGGCCGATCAGCTGCTTGGCCACGCGGCCGTCCTGCGTCAGGACCAGCAAGCCGACGGAATCGATGTCCAGTCGGCCGGCCGCCACCAGGCTGCGCAGTTGCGTGGGGTGGAACTGTTCCGGGCTGCGGTCTTCCGCCCAGCGGTTTTCCGCCTTGATCAGGGCCACGGCAGGCGTGTAGCCGTCTTCCGCCTGGCCGCTGACATAGCCGACCGGTTTGTTGATCAGCACGGTCACCCGCTTCGACTGCTCGGCCGCCGCCTGGCGTTCCACGGTGACTCTCTGGCTCGGGTAGACCTTGCTGCCCAGTTCGGACACCACCTTGCCGTCCACACGGACCCAGCCGCGCGCGATCCATTCATCGGCTTCGCGGCGGGAGCACAGGCCCAGTTCGGACATGCGTTTGGACAAGCGTAATAATTCTTCGGTCATGTTGTTTCAGTTTCAGTAAAGGTAGGCGCTGCGCGGGAGGTCATCAAACCTTTAGCGCATCGAGTAAATCGGTTTCCAGCAATATCTGGTTGCGGGCATTGTTGAGCGCGGGACCGTCGACGAGGAAGACGTCTTCGACCCGCTCGCCCAGGGTCATGATCTTGGCCGTGTGCAAGTTAATGCGGTACTTGGTCAGCACGTTGGCGATCGCATACAGCAAGCCCGTGCGGTCGTTGGCCGCCACCGACAGCAAATAGTACTGGCCCCGCTCGTCGGGCCGCAAATCCACGGTCGGTTGGAAGGGGAAGGTGCGCGACAGGCGCGACAGCCGTCCCTTGCCCGGTGGCGGCAGCGGCGTTTGCGACTGCAGCAGTTCGCCCAGTTCATGCTCGATCAGGCTGATGATGTCGCGGTAGCTCTTGGCGAAGTTTTGCTCGGTGACAAGGAACGTATCGAGCGCATAGCCATTCTTTGTCGTGTGGATCTTCGCGTCGAGAATGCTGAAGTTCTTGCGGTCGAAATAGCTGCAGATGCGCGCGAACAGGTCGGGCTGGTCGGGAATGTACACGGCCACCTGCAAACCTTCGCCTATGGGCGCCAGCCGGCATTTTACCACCGGCAACTTACTGTCGAGCTTGTCATACAGCGAGCGCGTCTGCCATGCGATGTCGGACGCGTCGTGGCGCAGGAAATACGCCACGTCCAGCTGCTGCCACAGTTTCAGGTGGGCATCCGGCGGCAAGCCGTACAGGCGCAGGGTGGCCAGCGCTTCCTGCTGGCGGTTCTTCAGCTCGCGGTCGGCCGTGTGCGGCTCGCCGCCCAGCACGCGCAAGGTGATCTTGTACAGGTCTTCCAGCAGCTTGCCCTTCCAGGCATTCCACACTTTCGGGCTGGTGCCGCGGATGTCTGCTACCGTCAGCAGGTACAGGCCCGTCAGGTGGCGCTCGTCCTTGACCACTTTCGCAAAGGCGGCGATGACGTCGGGATCGGAGAGATCCTGCTTTTGCGCCACTTGCGACATGGTCAGGTGATTTTCCACCAAGAAAGCCACCAGTTCCGTGTCTTCCGCCGACAGGCCGTGGTCCTGGCAGAACTGGGTGGCGTCGGCCACGCCCAGCTTCGAGTGGTCACCGCCGCGGCCCTTGGCGATGTCGTGGAACAGGGCCGCCACGTACAGCAGCCACGACTGCGAGAAATCGGCCATCAGCTGGCTGCAGAACGGGTATTCGTGCGCGTGCTCGCTCATCGTGAAGCGGCGCATGTTGCGCACCACCATCAAAATGTGCTGGTCGACCGTGTACACGTGGAACAGGTCGTGCTGCATCTGGCCCACGATGCGGCGGAAATTCGGCAGGTAGCGCCCCAGGATGCTCATCTCGTTCATGCGCCGCAGCGCATGGATGATGCCCACCGGGGCTTGCATGATGCGCAGGAAGAGGGCGCGGTTGGCGGGATCCTGGCGGAAGGGGGCGTCGATCTTGAAGCGCGCATGCCACAGGGCCCGCGTGGCGCGCGACGTCATGCCCTTCAGGGCGGGGCGTTCCGTCATCAGCACGAAGACTTCCAGCATGGCCGACGGGTATTGCTCGAACGTATCGTCAGCGCTGATGTCGATCAGGCTGTTGACTTCATTGAAGCGTTCGTTGATGGACACCGCCACGTCGTCTTGCGGAAACAATCGTGCCTCGATGTTTTGCAGCAGAATCGTGTTGAGCTGGGTCACCGTCTTGGCGGCCCAGTAGTAGCGCTGCATCAAGAATTCGCTGGCGCGGCGCATGTGCGGACCGCTGCCCGTCGCTTGCAGGCCCAGCGATTCGGCGATGGCCGTCTGCACGTCGAACACGAGGCGGTCTTCGCGCCGTCCCGCATGCAGGTGCAGGCGCACGCGGATATCCTTGAAGGCGCGCTCCTTTTCCATCAGCTGGCGCGCTTCCGTCAGGGTGATCAGGCCGCCCGTGGCCAGCGTGCGCCACGAGTTCGCCAGGCCGGCCGCCTTGGCCACCCACAGGATCACCTGCAAGTCGCGCAGGCCGCCCGGGCTTTCCTTGCAATTCGGTTCCAGGCTGAAGGCCGTGTCTTCGTATTTGGCATGGCGCTGGCGCATTTCCGCCGTTTTCGCCTGGAAGAATGCCTGCGGATCCATGGCTGCGTCATAGCGCTGCTGCAATTGCGCGAACAGGTCCGCGTTGCCGCACACGAGGCGCGCTTCGAGCAAGCTCGTTTGCACGGTGATGTCGGCCTTCGATTCGACCATGCATTCATCCACTGTGCGGATGCTGTGGCCGATTTCCAGGCCCAGATCCCACAGCAGTTGCACCAGTTCCTCGAGCTTTTCCTGCGTGGCCGCATCGGGCGCCTGTTGCAGCAGGATCAGCAGGTCGACGTCGGAATAGGGAAATAGTTCTCCGCGGCCATAACCGCCCACGCCGACCAGGGCCGTGCCGGGCGGCAAGCCGGCTTCCTGCCAGGCACGCGCCAGCACGCCGTCGACGCTGTGGCGCAGGCTGCGCAGCAGTTTTTCAGGCTTGCCGTCGGCCTGGAAGGCCGCAATGACGACCTGGCGGTCGGCTTTCAGTTGCTGCTTCAGCTGTTCCCGAACTTGCTTTTTCATCTGGGCCCTGGGTGGCGGTGGGTCGGGGTGCGGTCAAGCCTGATGAATCAGGCTTTATTGCCGATCAAGGCGGGCGGCGGCGGCATGCCGGGCGAGACGGTCAGCACTTCATAGCCCGTTTCCGTCACCAGCACCGTGTGTTCCCATTGCGCCGACAGGCTGCGGTCCTTGGTTTTGATGGTCCAGCCATCGTTCATTTCGCGGATTTCGCGGCGGCCCGAGTTGATCATCGGTTCGACGGTAAAAATCATGCCCGCTTCCAGGCGCTCCAGAGTGCCTGGCTTGCCGTAGTGCAACACTTGCGGCTCTTCATGGAAAACCTTGCCGATGCCGTGGCCGCAGAATTCGCGCACCACGCTGTAGCCGGCCTTCTCGGCATGCTGCTGGATGGCGTGGCCGATATCGCCCAGGTGGGCGCCCGGCTTGATCTGGTCGATGCCCAGCCACATGCACTCATAGGTGATTTCCGACAGGCGCTTGGCCAGGATGGTCGGTGTGCCGACGAGGAACATGCGGCTGTTGTCGCCGTGGTAGCCATCCTTGATGACGGTGATGTCGAGGTTGACGGAATCGCCGCTCTTGAGGACCTTGTCGCCGGGAATGCCGTGGCAGATGACGTCGTTGACGGAGGTGCAGATGGCTTTCGGATACGGCGTGTAGCCGGGCGGGCAATAGTTCAGCGGGGCAGGGATGGTGCCCTGCACGTTGACCATGTATTCGTGGCACAGGCGGTCCAGTTCGCCGGTCGTGACGCCGACCTTGACGAAGGGGGTGATGTAGTCGAGTACTTCGGCGCCGAGCTTGCCGGCAACGCGCATGCCTTCGATGTCGGCGGCGCTATTGATACGGATGGTGGACATGGTGTATTTCGCAATCTGCAAGAATTCAGGTGAAAAGCACAGACGATTTCTGCTGTATGGGAAAAAGTCTGCAAATATGTCGAAATTATAAACGAGGCGCCCTGAATCCGCCGCCTCCTTCCTATGGCCGGGCAGGGATTTGTGGGGGAAGTGGCGGCCAGCAGACGGCGGCGCCACACCTTGCACCAGCATGGTGCATTGGGTGTTTCCGCAGGGCGCGCGATTTGCAGTGCGGACTTGATGCGGCGGGCATTTCGGTGTAGAATCCCGGGTTGCTTGAATTCTCTTTTAAGCAATGCAGTAAAACAGTGTCTTTAATTTATATAAACACGCGAATCCGGTCGACAAGGGTGCCTGTATGGTGACTGATCGGATTCCAGACCCAACCCTGGAGTTAATAATGTCCGTAACAATGCGCGAAATGCTGGAAGCCGGTGTCCACTTTGGTCACCAAACCCGTTTTTGGAATCCAAAAATGGCACCGTTCATCTTCGGCCATCGCAACAAGATCCACATCATCAACCTGGAAAAAACCATGGCGATGTACCAGGACGCAATGAAGCACGTGCGTCAACTGGCTGCAAACCGTGGCACCATCCTGATGGTTGGCACCAAGCGTCAAGCTCGCGAAATCATCGCTGCTGAAGCACAACGCGCTGGCGTGCCTTTCGTTGATCAACGTTGGTTGGGCGGCATGCTGACCAACTTCAAAACGATCAAAACCTCGATCAAGCGTCTGAAAGACATGGAAGTGATGATCGAAGATGGTTCGATCGAGAAGCTGTCGAAAAAAGAAGCGCTGATGTTCTCCCGCGAAATGATCAAGCTGCAAAAATCGATCGGCGGCATCAAGGACATGGGCGGCATTCCTGACGCAATCTTCGTCGTCGACGTCGGCTACCACAAAGGTGCGATCACCGAAGCAGCTAAACTGGGTATCCCGGTCATCGGCGTTGTCGATACCAACCACTCCCCAGAAGGCGTGAACTTCGTGATCCCAGGTAACGATGACTCCTCGAAAGCCATCATGTTGTACGCTCGCGGTGTTGCTGATGCAATCATCGAAGGCCGTGCAGCTGCCGGTAACGAAGTTGTTGAAATGGTTAAAGCAGCCGCTGGCGACGAATTCGTCGAAGTAAACGAACAGGCTTAATGGCCAGGCTATCGCAAGATAGCCGTTTGTAAGCACAGCAGTAAGGGAAAAGGGGTGGCAGCAGCTCCCCCTTTTTTTTAACAAAAAAACGATAGTGACCGCTGGCGAGGCATGCATGCCCGGCCGCGACTATCGACTCACCGAATCAGGAGAAACACATGGCAGCGATTACAGCAGCGATGGTAGGCGAATTGCGCGGCAAAACCGACGCACCAATGATGGAATGCAAAAAAGCACTGACCGAAGCCGATGGCGACATGGCTCGTGCGGAAGAGATCCTGCGCGTCAAACTGGGCGGCAAGGCATCGAAAGCATCGGCACGCATCACCGCTGAAGGCGTCGTGGCAACCTACATCGCCAATGGCGTAGGCGCCCTGGTCGAAGTGAACTCGGAAACCGACTTTGTTGCGAAAAACGACGATTTCCTGGCACTGGCCAACAACGCTGCCCGTCTGGTAGCAGAACACAACCCGGCTGACGTAGCTGCCCTGCTGGCCCTGCCACTCGATGGCAAGACCCTGGAAGACGTGCGCGCTGCCCTGATCGGCAAAATCGGCGAAAACATGACCATCCGCCGCTTCCAGCGTTTCGAAACCAGCAACAAGCTGGCTTCGTACCTGCACGGTTCGCGCATTGGCGTGATCGTCGAATTCGACGGCGCCGATGAGCAAGTCGGCAAAGACGTGGCCATGCACATCGCTGCCATGAAGCCAGTGTCGCTGTCCTCGAACGAAGTTCCTGCGGAACTGATCGAAAAAGAGCGTTCGGTTGCACAACTGAAAGCCGAAGAAGACGCAGCCAAAGCGGCCGCCGAAGGCAAGCCAGCGCAATCGCCGGAAATCCTGGCCAAGCGCCTGGAAGGTTCCGTACAGAAGTTCCTGAAAGAAGTTTCCCTGCTGAACCAAGCTTTCGTGAAAAACGACAAGCTGTCGGTTGAGCAAATGCTGAAGGCGGCTAACACCAGCGTCAAAGGTTTCGCCATGTACGTAGTGGGCGAGGGCATCGAGAAGAAGCAAGACGACTTCGCAGCAGAAGTCGCAGCACAGATGGCTGCCTCCCAGGGAGCGTAAGTAAAGCGGGCCGAGAGGCCCGTTTTTTTGGCCCGCCCGCACCTGTCGTGCCGGGCGGCGGCATGGGCAGCCCCGCGCGCCTATCCGGCGCTGCAAGGCGCTGCGCCATGTCATACTCGAATAACCTCATTTATGGAGCCCCAGCTCATGTCAAAACCAGCCTACAAGCGCGTCCTCCTCAAGTTGTCCGGCGAAGCCCTGATGGGTGATGATCCCTACGGCATCAACCGCGCCACGATCGAGCGCATGGTGGCCGATGTGGCCGAGGTGGCGAAGTTGGGTGTGGAACTGGCAATCGTGATTGGCGGCGGCAATATCTTCCGCGGCGTCGCGCCTGGTGCGCAAGGCATGGACCGTGCCACCGCCGACTACATGGGCATGCTTGCCACGGTGATGAATGCACTGGCCCTGGCCGATGCCATGCGCCACGTCGGCATTACCGCGCGCGTCATGTCGGCCATCGGCATCGAACAAGTGGTCGAGCCGTACGTCCGCCCGAAAGCCCTGCAATACCTGGAAGAAGGTAAAGTGGTGGTCTTCGCCGCCGGCACCGGCAATCCATTCTTCACCACCGACACGGCAGCTGCCCTGCGCGGTTCCGAGATCAGCGCCGAGATCGTCCTGAAGGCCACCAAGGTCGACGGCGTCTACACGGCCGATCCGAAGAAGGATCCGAACGCCACCCTGTTCCACACGATTACGTTCGACGACGCCATCGCCAAGCACCTGCAAGTGATGGATGCCACGGCATTCGCCCTGTGCCGCGACCAGAAACTGCCGATCAAGGTGTTTTCGATCACCAAGCCGGGCGCGCTGATGCGCGTCATCATGGGTGAAGACGAAGGCACCCTGGTACACGTATAAGGGAAGCGGAGCGCCGAGAAACCGCCCATGGCTGCGTTGCAGCGCCTCGCCGTACATTAAGGCGCTGCGCCTTGCCCTGAACGGTTTTCGGCACTCCCGGCTGCGGTACCATTCAAGCCGCAAGCGCAATAGAATATTCATTATTATCAAGACAAGGAGTAGGTAATGTCCTTAGCTGACGTTAAAAAGAACACCCAGGAACGCATGACGAAGTCGCTGGAAACACTGCGGGCCGATCTGGCCAAAGTGCGTACCGGCCGCGCCCATACGGGTATCCTGGACCACGTGATGGTCGATTACTACGGTTCGCCGACGGCGCTGACCCAGGTCGCCAACGTGACCCTGATCGACGCGCGCACCATCGGTGTGCAGCCGTACGAAAAGAAGATGGCCAACACCATCGAGAAAGCCATCCGCGACGCCGACCTGGGCTTGAACCCATCGGCACAGGGCGACCTGATCCGCGTTCCGACGCCGCCGCTGACGGAAGAGCGCCGCAAGGAAATGGTCAAGCTGGTCAAGAGCGAGGCGGAAGACGCGAAGATTGCCGTGCGTAATATTCGCCGCGATGCGAACGAGTCGCTGAAGAAACTGGTCAAGGAAAAAGCCTGCTCCGAGGACGATGAGCGCCGCTCGTCGGAAGAAGTGCAGAAACTGACGGACAAGTTTATTGCTGACATCGACAAGATGGTCGTCGACAAAGAAAAAGAAGTACTGACGGTCTAGTTTTCAGTCCTTTTGACACTGCCCGGGAAAGCATGGCTTTTCCGGGCAGTGCTATTTGGCGCATAATAGCTATCTTTTATTTTTGGTATTCGTGTTTTCATGATCTATTCGAGTTCGACAACGGCAGTACCTGAGGTGGGCACGGTGCCGCGCCATGTGGCAATCATTATGGATGGCAATGGTCGCTGGGCAACCAAGCGCTTCCTGCCCCGCGTGGCTGGCCACGTCAAGGGCGCCGACGCCGTGCGCGGCATCGTCGAGACTTGCCTCGACCGCGGTGTCGAATATCTGACCCTGTTTGCCTTCAGTTCGGAAAACTGGCGCCGCCCGGAAGAAGAGGTGTCGATGCTGATGCGCCTGTTCGTCACGATGCTGGAACGTGAAGTGGTCAAGATGCATGCCAGCGACATCCGCCTGAAGGTGGTGGGCGACCTGTCGCGCTTCAATGGCGAGCTGCAAACCCTGATCGCCAATGCGGAGCGCAAGACGGCGAACAACACGCGCCTGACGGTATCCATCTGCGCCAATTACGGCGGCCGCTGGGACATCATGCAGGCAGTCAACAAAATGACGGCCGAGGCGGCAGCCAATGGCCAGCCCGCCGCGCACGCTTATACGGAAGAGCAACTGGCGCCGCACCTGGCCATGGCCTACGCGCCCGAGCCCGACCTGTTCATCCGCACGGGCGGCGAGCAGCGCATTTCCAATTTCCTCCTGTGGCAACTGGCGTACACTGAGTTGTTTTTCACCGAGACTTTCTGGCCCGACTTCAATGACGAGTGCCTCGACGCGGCAATCGCGTCTTACCAGCAGCGCGAACGGCGCTTTGGCCGTACCAGCGCGCAATTAACTGAAAAGACAAACTGATGCTGAAAACACGGATAATCACCGCCCTGGTCTTGTTGGCGGTCTTGCTGCCGGTTCTGTATCTGAATTATTTCCCCGCCTTCGCCGTGATCGCCACGGCGTTCTTCGGCGCCGCCGTCTGGGAAAGCTTCCGCATTTTCAAAAATCGCCATGCGCTCGTGATTGCCGCCGTCTGGACTGCCGCCTTCGCGTATACGTTCTTTGCCGGTAACGGCATGGCGCAGCTCAATTTCTGGTTCGCCCTGTGCGTGGCCATCTGGCTGATCCGCTTCGTGCCCTCGCTGGCGACGGGCTTGCCGCCTACCGAAGGCCTGGGCAATACCTTGCTCAGCCTCGTGTATCCGGTGACCATCGTCGGCTGCTTCGTCGCCATCATCGCCCTGTTCCTGCATAGCCCCTTGTTCCTGCTGTCCGTCATGGCCCTCGTGTGGATCGCCGATATCGGCGCCTATTTCTCGGGCAAGGCTTTCGGCAAGCGCAAGCTGGCGCCAAGCATTTCCCCAGGTAAATCCTGGGAAGGTGCCATTGGCGGCGGCATCGCCGTGCTGGTCATTGCCGCCATCACCATCGTGGCCGCGCCATCGCTGCCGGTCTTGCAAGACACCTTTGCCGTGCAGCTGCAATTGCGCCGCGGTTGGCTGGTGGCCCTGCTGGTGCTGCTGCTGATCGTCGCCGCCAGCATCGTCGGCGACCTGTTCGAATCCCAATTGAAGCGCCGCGCCGGCATCAAGGACAGCAGCAGCCTGCTGCCTGGCCATGGCGGCGTACTCGACCGTATCGACGCGTTGATCCCGGTCCTGCCATTTGCCGCCCTCGTGGCCAGCTGGCTTTAAGGAAACTCATGCAATACATCACCATTCTTGGCGCGACCGGTTCGGTCGGCGTGTCCACCCTGGACGTGCTCGCGCGTCATCCGGAGCAATACAGCGTGTATGCGCTGAGCGCGCATACGCGTGTGGCCGAGCTGGCCGCCCAGTGCCTGCAATTTCGTCCCCAGCGCGCCGTCGTCGGCACGGCGGACGCCGCCCTTGAACTGACGCGCTTGCTGCGCGGGCAGGGCGTCGATACGCAAGTCGAGTACGGCGAGGAAGCCCTGTGCGCCATCGCCAGCGCGCCGCAAGTGACGGGCGTGATGGCGGCCATCGTCGGCGCGGCCGGCCTGGCGCCCACCCTGGCGGCGGCGCGTGCCGGAAAGAAAGTATTGCTGGCCAATAAAGAAGCGCTCGTCATGTCCGGCCAGCTGTTCATCGATGCCGTGCACGATAACGGCGCCGTGCTGCTGCCGATCGATAGCGAACATAATGCCATCTTCCAATGCATGCCGCACGCCCATGGCCGCGCGCCAGGCGCCGCAGGCGTGGCAAAAATCGTGCTCACCGCTTCCGGCGGCCCCTTCCTCACGCGTGACGTCGAAACGCTCGACTCGGTCACGCCGGACCAGGCGTGCAAGCATCCGACCTGGGCCATGGGGCGCAAGATTTCCGTCGATTCGGCCACCATGATGAACAAGGGCCTGGAAGTGATCGAGGCGCACTGGCTGTTCGGTGCCCCTGCCGAGCAGATCGAGGTACTGATCCACCCGCAAAGCGTGATCCATTCGATGGTGTCGTATGTCGATGGTTCCGTGCTGGCCCAGCTGGGCAATCCGGACATGCGCACGCCGATCGCGCATGCGCTGGCATATCCGCAGCGTATCGCTTCCGGCGTGGCGCAACTGGACCTGGCGCAAGTGGCTACCCTGCAGTTC
Organism: Janthinobacterium lividum; assembly: GCF_034424625.1. Classification (NCBI taxonomy): domain Bacteria; kingdom Pseudomonadati; phylum Pseudomonadota; class Betaproteobacteria; order Burkholderiales; family Oxalobacteraceae; genus Janthinobacterium; species Janthinobacterium lividum. Next base: position 2,920,056 of record NZ_CP139976.1, read on the forward strand.
GAGCGCCCCGACTTCCGCCGTTTCCCTTGCCTGGCGCTGGCGTTCGACGCCCTGCGCGCGGGCGGCACGGCGCCGGCCCTGCTGAACGCGGCCAATGAAGTGGCCGTGCAAGCCTTCCTCGACGAACAGATCGGCTTCCGCCAGATCGACCGGGTCATCGCGCACGTGATCCAGACGGTGCCGCATGGCGCCGCTTCCAGCATCGAGGCCGTGATGGAGCAGGACCGCCTGGCCAGAGCGGCTGCGCGAGCATACATCGCCCAGAGGCTGGCTGCATGACGCTCATCACCACGTTACTGGCCTTTATTGTCGCGCTCGGTTCACTGATTACCCTGCACGAGCTGGGCCACTACCTGGTGGCGCGCTGGTGCGGCGTAAAGGTGCTGCGTTTCTCGATCGGCATGGGAAAAGTGGTGTATTCGCGCAAGTTTGGCAAGGACCAGACGGAATGGGCTATTTCCGCGCTGCCGCTGGGCGGCTATGTGAGCATGCTCGACAGCCGCGCGCAAGACCTCAGCGACTTGCCGGAAAGCGAATTGCGCCGCGAATTCACGCGCCAGAGCGTGTGGCGCCGCATCGCCATCGTGGCCGCCGGCCCGCTGGCCAATTTCCTCGTCGCCATCGTGCTGTACGCGGGCCTGTTCATGCATGGCATCGAAGAGCCGTCGAGCAAGCTCGGCCCCGTGGCCGAGCAGACGGCCGCCTATGCGGCCGGCTTGCGCAGCGGCGATACGGTCGAAGCGGTGAATGGCAAGGCTGTGGCCAGCTGGTCCGAGCTGCGCTGGGAGCTGATCCAGGCCACGCTCGATAAGCAGCCGGCCCGCATCGAAGTGCGCCGGCCTGACCGCGGCGAGCAGGAAGCGACCTTGCCGACGGCCAGCCTGACGGAAACGGACCTGGAAGGCGATGTGCTGGGCAAGCTGGGCCTGACCCTGGCCCGTTCCGCGCCCACCCTGATGGAAATCATGCCCGGTGGCGCCGCTGCGCGCGCCGGCTTGCAGAAAGACGACCAGATCCTGGCCATCGACGAGCAGCCCGTGCACGACGTGGCGGCCGTTATCGCCACCCTGAGCCAGGCGCCGGGCCGGACCTTGCAATTGCAACTCTTGCGCCAGGGCCAGGACCTGACCCTGCCCATTACGCCGGACGCCGTGCCGGGCGCCGGGGCAGAGGGAGCTGTAACAGTTGGTAAGATACAGGCAAAGCTGGGGCAGGTGCCGGATATGATCACCGTGGCATCCGGACCGTTCGCCGCCGTGGGCAAGGCGTCCGCCAAGGTCTGGGATACCAGTGTCATGAGCCTGAAAATGCTGGGCAAGATGATCACCGGCCAGGTCTCGCTGAAGAATGTGACGGGACCCATTACCATCGCCGATTACGCGGGCCAGACGGCGCGCATCGGCCTGGTAAGCTACCTGAGCTTCATTGCCTTCATCAGTATCAGTCTGGGCGTGATGAATTTGCTACCCATTCCTGTTCTGGATGGCGGGCATTTGCTGTATTATTCGCTGGAAGTTTTGACCGGACGCCCCTTGCCGGAGCGCGTAGGCGAGATTGCCCAGCGCCTGGGGATCGGTTTGTTGCTGACCTTGATGGTGCTAGCCGTCTTTAATGACGTGTTGCGATTGCTGAATTAGGGCGGTGGTTGATGCCATTGCGTGAGTCGCACAAGCAATCTTTTGTGTATGTTGTCCATTGATTTACCCATTGAATAACCCCAATGAAATTACATTCTGCTCGTTTTGCCTTGCCTTCCTTTCGCCGCAGCCTGATCGGCGCCGCCGTCATGGCCTTCTGTTCCGGCCACGCGCTGGCCGTCCAGCCATTTACTGTCAAGGACATCCGGGTCGAAGGGATCCAGCGTACTGAAGCGGGCACCGTGTTTGCCTACCTGCCGGTGCGGGTCGGCGAAACGTTCTCCGACGAGAAGAGCGTGGCCGCCATCAAGGCCCTGTACGCGACGGGCATGTTCAAGGATGTGCGCCTGGAAGCCGATGGCGACGTGCTGGTGGTGCTGGTCGAGGAACGTCCGGCCATCGCCACCGTGGAATTTACGGGTACCAAGGAATTTGAAAAGGATGTGCTGGTCAAGGCCCTGAAGGAAATCGGCGTCGGTGAAGCCAAGATTTTCGACAAGGCGTCCGTTGACCGCGCGGAACAGGAACTCAAGCGCCAGTACCTGTCGCATGGCCTGTACGGCGTGAAGATCACCACCACCGTCACGCCGATCGAGCGTAACCGCGTCAACGTGGTGTTCGCCGTCGACGAGGGCGACGTGGCCCGCATCAAGCAGATCAACATCGTCGGCAACAAGGCCTTCACCGACAAGGAACTGCGCGAGCAGCTGGCCCTGAACACGGGCGGCTGGTTCAGCTGGTACACCAAGGCCGACCAATATTCGAAGACCAAGCTGACGGGCGACATCGAGTCGCTCAAGTCCTACTACCTGGACCGCGGCTATATCGAGATGCAGGTCGACTCGACGCAAGTGTCGATCACGCCCGATAAAAAAGACATTTACCTGACGATCAATATCACCGAAGGCGAGAAGTACAAGATCGCCGGCACCAAGTTCGAAGGCGAGATGTTTGGCCGCGAAGAAGAGCTGAAAGCGCTGAACCTGATGCGCGAAGGCGAGATCTATTCGGGCGCGCGCCTGACGGCGACGAACAAGCGCATCCAGGATCGCCTGGCCACGTTCGGCTATGCATTTGCCAACGTCAACGCGAATCCGGAAATCAACCGTGAAAAGCATGAAGTGGGCTTTACCTTCTTCATCGATCCGGGCAAGCGCGTGTACGTGCGCCACATGAATATCGCTGGCAACACCACCACGCGCGATGAAGTCATCCGCCGCGAATTCCGCCAGTTCGAATCGTCCTGGTATGACAGCAACAAGATCAAGCTGTCGCGCGACCGTGTCGACCGCCTTGGCTACTTCAAGGACGTGACCATCGACACGCCGGAAGCGCAGGGCACGACCGACCAGGTCGACGTCAACGTGACGGTGGTGGAAAAACCAACCGGTAACTTCCTGATCGGCGGCGCTTTCTCGCAATCGGAAAAATTCACCCTGTCGGCATCGATTTCGCAGGCCAACTTTGCCGGTAGCGGCAACACGGTCGGCATCGAACTCAATACCAGCCATTACAGCCGCACGATCGCGTTTTCGCAAACCAATCCGTACTACACGGACGATGGCATTTCGCGCAGCTTTGAGGTCTACCTGCGTACGACGGAACCGCCGGCGCTGAACATCGGCAGCTACAAGATCAAGCAAACCGGTGGCCGCGTCAGTTTCGGCGTGCCGTTCTCGGAAGTCGACACCGTCTTCTTCGGTATCGGCGCCGAGCGCTCGCGCATCGAAACCGACATCACCAGCCCGATCCGCTTCAAGCAATACGTGGTTGACAATGGCGGCCCGTCCGACGGTATCGGTTCGGCTACCACCAATTCCATCCCGCTGACGGCGGCATGGCAGCGCGACAGCCGCGACAGCGCCCTGACGCCGTCGATTGGCCGCTACCAGCGCGTCAACCTGGAGGCTGACCTGATCGGCGACCAGAAGTACTTCCGTGCCATCTATGAGCACCAGTATTTCCGTCCGCTGTTCAGCAAGGTCACCCTGGCGCTGAAGGGCGAACTCGATTACGGCCACGGCATCGGCAAGCACGTGTATCCGGTCTTCAAGAACTTCTACGGCGGCGGTATCGGTTCGGTGCGCGGCTACCTGAGTTCTTCGCTGGGCGCGGTCGAACCGAGCACCAACGATGCCTTGGGCGGCGCTTCGCGCCTGATCGGTAACGCGGAACTGCAGATGCCATTCCCCGGTTCGGGCAATGACCGCAGCTTGCGCTGGTTCGGTTTCCTTGACGGCGGCCAGGTCTACCAGGAAGGCGAAAAAATGCGTTTGTCGCAATTGCGCTATTCTGCTGGCTTGGGCATCAGCTGGATTTCCCCGGTGGGCCCGCTCAAGCTGAGCTATGCCAAGCCGCTGAACGCCAAGCCGACGGACCGCCTGGAGCGCTTCCAGTTCCAGATGGGCACCGGTTTCTGACCGGCCATCTGAACCGGGGCGACAGCTTTTACTTTTTGACCATGGAGTATCATGAACACCGCATCCGCTACCCTGCCCAAGACCCTTGCCGTGATCGCATTGTGCTGGAGTTCGCTGTTGCCGGTGCAGGCGCAGGCTCAGGAGTCGAAGATCGCCTGGATCAGCAGCGAACGTATTTATAACGAATCGAGGCTGGCCAAGCTGGCCAGCGCCAAGCTGGCCGAAGAGTTCCGCTCGCGTGAAAAAGCCGTGCAGGAACTGGCCAGCCGCTTCAAGGTCGCCAACGAAGCCCTGGAAAAGGACATGCCGACCCTGAGCGAGGCGGAGCGCGCCAAGCGCCAGCGCGAGTTTTTCGAGCTGGACAAGGAGCTGCAACGCCGCCAGCGCGAATTTCGCGAAGACCTGAGCCAGCGTACGAACGAAGAGCGCAGCGCCATCGCGGAAAAAGCCAACACCATCATCCAGCAGATGGCGCATATCGAAGGATATGACATCGTGCTGCAGGAAGCCCTGTGGGCCAGCCCGCGCATCGACATTACCGACAAGGTATTGAAGGCGCTGGACAAGTAACTGTAATAGTTTTTACGCCTGACAGTGCCGTGGCGAGCGGAGGTGAGTTGTGGTTGAGAAGCGGAGCTGTGCTGGAGCACTGTGAGCATCGGAGACCGCAAATCGCGCCGCGCAGCAGGCATAGTCAGGCGTTCTTATAAAGGTAAAAGATGGGCACTCGACTAGGAGACTTGGTCGAACGCTTCGGCGGGCAGTTGGCGGGCGATCCCAACCTGGAAGTTTCAGGCATCGCACCGCTGGCCGACGCCGGCGCTTCGCACATCAGCTTTCTCAGCAACAGCAAATTCCGCGCACAGGCCGCCCAGAGCGGCGCCGCGGCGCTGATCCTCACGCCGGCCGACGACGCGCTGATCGGCGGCGACTACGCCGGCGCGCGTATCGTCACCCCGAATCCCTATGTGTATTTCGCGCGCGCGGCGCAGTATTTCGCCGCCCTGCACGAGATCAAGGCCCCGGTCGGCATCCATCCGGGCGCCTTTGTCGACGCCAGCGCGCAGGTTGACGCCAGCGCCTCCGTCGGCGTGCATGCGGTGATCGAAGCGGGCGCCGTGATCGGTGCCGGCTGCGTCATCGGCGCCGGCTGCGTGGTGGGCCGCGACGCCGTCATCGGCGCCGGTACCCAGCTGTTCGCCAACGTGACCTTCCACGCGCGCTGCGTGATCGGCCAGCGCGGCATCATCCATTCGGGCGCCGTGATCGGCACCGACGGATTCGGCTTCGCCAACGAAGGCGGCGTGTATATCAAGATTCCGCAGACGGGCAGGGTGGTGATCGGTGACGATGTCGATATCGGCGCCAACACCACCATCGACCGTGGCGCACTGGCCGACACCATCATCGAAGATGGCGTCAAGCTCGATAACCAGATCCAGATCGGCCACAACTGCCATATCGGCGCGCACACGGCCATGGCCGGCTGCGTCGGCGTGGCCGGCAGCGCCATCATCGGCAAGTATTGCACCTTTGGCGGTGCCGCCATGGTGCTGGGCCACCTGACCATTGCCGACCGCGTCCACGTGGGCTCGGGCAGCATGGTTTCGCGTTCGATCCTGGAAGCGGGCCAGTACACGGGCTTCTATCCGCTGGCCAAGAACGCCGACTGGGAAAAGAGCGCCGCCATCGTGCGCAACCTGTCAAGCATGCGCGAGAAGATACGCGCGCTTGAAAAAACAATTAAAACACTGACCACGCAAGACGAAAAATGACTACTGAAAAAAAGACCCTCGACATCCTCGCCATCAAATCGCTGCTGCCGCACCGTTACCCGCTGCTGCTGGTTGACCGCGTGCTGGACTGGGAAGCGAACAAAACCATCACCGCCATCAAGAACGTGACGGTCAACGAAGAGTTTTTCCAGGGCCATTTCCCGCACAAGCCAGTCATGCCTGGCGTGCTGATGATCGAAGCGCTGGCGCAGACGGCGGCCTTGCTGTCGTTCCTGACGATGGGCGTGAAGCCGGACGAAAATTCGGTGGTGTACTTTGTCGGCATCGACAATGCGCGCTTCAAGCGTCCTGTCGAGCCGGGCGACCAGCTGAAGATGGATGTGGAAATCCTGCGCGTCTCGCGCGGCATCTGGAAATACAAGGCCGTCGGTACGGTCGACGGCAAGCTGGCGGTGGAAGCGGAACTGATGTGCACCATCCGCAGCGCGCAGGATGCGAGCCAGTCTGCGAGCCAGCCAGCGGGGCAGTAACATGGCGGCCATCCACTCCACGGCAGTCATCGACCCGAAGGCCGAGCTCGACAGTTCGGTCGAGGTGGGTCCGTACACCATCATCGGTCCGCACGTGCGCATCGGCGCCGGTACCAAGGTTGGCCCGCACGTGGTGATCGACGGGCACACGACGATCGGCAGCGATAACCACCTGTTCCAGTTTTCCTCCATCGGCGCGCAGCCGCAGGACAAAAAATGGGCGGGCGAGGCGACGCGCCTGGAAATCGGCGACCGCAACACCATCCGCGAATTCTGCACCTTCAACACGGGCACCGTGCAGGGCGGCGGCGTGACGCGCCTGGGCAATGACAACTGGATTTCGGCGTATGTGCACCTGGCGCACGACTGCCTGGTGGGCAACAACACGATTTTTTCGAACAACGCGCAGCTGGCGGGCCACGTGGAGATCGGCGACTGGGTCATCATGAGCGGCTTCGCCAATGTGCACCAGTTCTGCAAGATCGGCGCGCACGCTTTTGTCGGCATGAGCACCAGCCTGACGCAGGACGTGCCACCGTTCGTCCTGTTGAACGGCAATCCGGCGCAGGCGCATGGCGTCAATATCGAGGGCTTGAAACGCCGCGGCTTTACGCGCGAGCAGATCAACGGCATCCGCACCGCGTATAAACTCATCTACCGCTCGGGACTGACCCTGGAAGAATCCAAGGCTGCCCTGTTCGAAGAAGAGGCGGCATCGTCGCCCGAGGTGGCGCAACACATTCGTGCCATGCGCGAATTCCTTGGCGTGGCGTCGCGTGGCATCGTCCGCTGACCAGTTCGGCGGCCGGCCGGTCGCCAATGTCGCCATCGTCGCCGGCGAGGTGTCGGGCGACCTGCTGGCCAGCCGGCTGCTGTCCGGCCTCGTGCCGCAGCTGCCCGGTGCCCGCTTTCACGGCATCGGCGGCGAGCACATGGCCAGGCAGGGTTTCGTGTCCGACTGGCCGCTCGACAAGCTGACCGTGCGGGGCCTGTTCGAGATCATTCCCCGCTACCGCGAAATCAAGGGCATCCAGAACGCGCTGCGCGACCAGTTGCTGGCCGAACGGCCCGCCGTCTTCATCGGCGCCGACTACCCGGGCTTCAACCTGGGACTGGAACAGCAGCTCAAGGAAGGCGGCATCCCCACCGTGCACTACATCGGGCCGCAGATATGGGCCTGGCGCGGTGGCCGCATCAAGAAAATCATCAAGGCCGTCTCGCACATGCTGGTGATCTTCCCCTTCGAGGAAGAGATCTACCGCAAGGCGGGCGTGCCCGTCACCTATGTCGGCCATCCGCTGGCTGAAATGATTCCGTTGCAGCCCGACGAAGCGGCCGCGCGCCGCACTTTGGGCTTGCCGGAAGACGCGAATGTCGTGACCCTGATGCCAGGCAGCCGCATGGGCGAACTCAAATACAATACGGTGGCCTTTGTCGGTGCCTGCAAGCTGCTGCTGGCGCGCGACCGCTCCCTGCGTTTCGTCGCGCCCATGGCCGGTGAAAAGCAGCGCCAGTACTTCCTGCAATTGATTGCGGAAGCAGGCTTGCAGGACGTCGAGATCCTGCTCACCGACGGCGGCTCGCACACTGCCATCTGCGCCGCCGATGCGGTGCTGGTGGCGTCCGGCACGGCCTCGCTGGAAGTGGCGCTGTACAAGAAGCCCATGGTCATCGCCTACAAGATGATGCGCGCGTCGTGGGAAATCATGCGTCACATGGGTTACCAGCCGTGGATTGGTTTGCCCAACATCCTGGCGCGCGATTACCTGGTGCCCGAGCTGCTGCAAAACGCGGCCAGCCCCGAATCGCTGGCCGAGGCCATGTGGCAGCAGCTGAGCGACGTGCCGGGCCGCCTGCGCCTGGTGCAGCGCTTCACGGACATGCACCACAGCCTGCTGCGCGACAGCGCGCGAGAGAGCGCCAACGCCGTCATGCAAGTCATCGCCGCCACTCGCAAGTAAGCCCCGATCACCGCTTCAACCGCAGTACCAACCAAAGATTCAACGTGAAAAATATCTATCCCGGCCTGTTTGATGACTTGCCATTCTCGCTCGATGAAATCGTCTGCGGCGTCGACGAGGCAGGACGCGGTCCGCTGGCCGGCCCCGTGTTCGCCGCCGCCGTGATCCTCGACCCGAACCAGCCTATCGACGGCTTGCGCGACTCGAAAAAACTCAGCGAAACCAGGCGCGACTTGCTGGCGCCGCAGATCAAGGCCAAGGCTCTGGCCTGGGCCATCGCCGAAGCGTCGGAAGAAGAGATCGACCGCCTGAATATTTTGCAGGCGTCGATGCTGGCCATGCGCCGCGCCGTCGAGGCGTTGGCTACCGTGCCGACCCTGGCCCTGATCGACGGCAACCGCTGCCCCGTGATGCCGATACGCGGCATGGCCATCATTGGTGGCGACGACAAGGTCGATTCGATCTCCGCCGCCTCGATCCTGGCCAAGACGGCGCGCGACGCGGCCCTGGTACACCTGCATGCGGCCTATCCCGAATACTGCTTCGACCAGCACAAGGGCTACGGCACCAAGCTGCACCTCGAGCGCCTGCACCTGCACGGCGCCTCGCCCGTGCACCGCCGCTCGTTCGCGCCCGTGCGCAACGTGATCGCCCTGTTTGGCGGACAGGAGGTGGCGGCATGAAGACGATTACCTCGCGCGACAATGCGCAATACAAGGATTTGCTGAAGCTGGCGGGCAGTTCGCAGGCGCGCCGCAAGTCGGGCCGCACCCTGCTCGACGGCGTGCACCTGTGCCAGTCCTACCTGCAGCTGCGCGGCATGCCGGAGCAATGTATCGTCAGCGAAAGCGCCTTGCAGAACGGGGAAGTGGCGGACATCGTCGGCCAGCTGGAAAGCCAGCGCGCGCACGTGCTGGGCTTGCCCGACGCGCTGTATAACGCCGTGAGCCAGGTCGAACATGGCGTGGGCGTGATGTTCCTCATCGAGACGCCGGAACGGGCCGTCACGCAGCCCCTGGGCGTGTCGGCCGTGCTGCTCGATAACCTGCAAGACCCGGGCAACGTGGGCTCCATCCTGCGCAGCGCGGCCGCCGCCGGCATCATGCAGGTGTACTGCAGCGCCGGCACGGCCTTCTGCTGGTCGCCGAAGGTGCTGCGTGCGGCGATGGGCGCGCATTTCGTGCTCGACATCTTTGAAAACGTCGACCTGGCGGCGCTGGTGGCGGGCGCCAAGGTGGCGACCCTCGCCACCAGCGGCTATGCCACGCAGCGCCTGTACGACGTCGACCTGCGCCAGCCCGTCGCGTGGCTGTTCGGCCATGAAGGGCAGGGCGTCGCCGACGACCTGCTGTCGATGGCCACGCACCAAGTGGTCATTCCCCACCTGGGCCAGATCGAATCGCTGAACGTGGCTGCCTGCGCCGCCGTCTGCTTCTTCGAGCAGCTGCGCCAGGGCCAGGCCTGAACAGGGTAGCCATGTCTTTCGCCCTGCTCGCCGACGGTGCCGCACGTGACGAGGCCTGGTGGCGCCAGGTGGCCGCGTTGTATCCCGCGCCGCCGGACGCCATCGTCAATCTCGAGCATGGCTATTTCGGCGCCATGGCCGCGCCCGTGCAAGCCGCCTTCGAGCAGGCCGTGCGCTACACCAACGAGCAACTGAGTCCTTTCGTGCGCGGCGAGTTCACGCGCACGCATGTGGATATTCTGCGCCAGCGCGTCGCTGCGCTGATCCACGCGGAGCCGCGCGAGATACTGCTGACCCGCAGCGGCACCGAGTCGATGCAGGTGCTGATCACGCAATACCACGGCCTGGCGCCCGGTGATACGGTACTGTGGAGCAATCTCGACTATCCGGCCATGCGCACGGCCATGCGCTGGCTGGCGCAGCGCCGTGGCGTCACCAGCACGCAAGTCACATTGCACTTGCCCATCAGCGATGACGAGATCGTCGCCAGTTACGCGCAAGCCATGCGCCAGGCCGTCAAGCCCAAGTTGCTGCTGCTGTCGCAGGTGGCGCCGGCCAACGGCCAGCAACTGCCAGTGCAAGCCATCATGGCGCTGGCGCGCGAGCACGGCATCGACGTGCTGCTCGATAGCGCCCATGCGCTGGGGCAGGTCGACGTGGACGTGCAAGCCATGGGCGTCGATTTTGCCGGCTTCAATCTGCACAAATGGCTGGGGGCGCCGGCGGGACTGGGTATCGTGTATATCCGCGCATCGCAGCTGCACAAGATCGAACCACACTTTGGCGACGATGATTATCCGCCCGACGATATCCGCGGCCGCCTGCACATGGGCATGCCGCCGATCGGCGCCATCCTGGCCGCGCCTGCCGCATTGGACTTCCATGCGCGTATGGGCGGCACGCCGGCGAAGAATGAACGCCTGGCCTGGCTGCGCCATTACTGGGTCAGCCGCGTCGCGCAACTGCCTGGCGTGCGCATGTTGTCTCCGCTCGATGCCAGGCGTGGCACGGCGCTGGTGGCCTTTGCCGTCGATGGCATGCGTGCGCGGGAACTGCAGCAGGTTTTATTGCACCGCTTCGGCGTGTTTACCGTCGAACGCAATATCGGCGATACCGATGTCGTGCGCGCAACGGTGGCCGTCACGACGCAGACCAGCGAACTCGATCAACTGGTCGCCGCGCTGACGGTGCTTTCGAGCGAAACGAACGCCTGACAAAACCGACGCGCAGCAGGTTTGGTCAAGCGTTCTAGTACTCGCGGCGGTTCGGCTTGATCTCCTGCAGGATCGTCGTGGAGATCTCTTCGATCGACTTGGTGGTCGACGACAGCCAGCGGATGCCCTCGCGTTTCATCATTTTTTCCGCCTCGTTGACCTCGTAACGGCAGTTTTCGATGGCCGCATACTTGCTTCCAGCGCGTCTTTCGTTGCGTATTTCCGACAAACGTTCGGGCGTAATGCTCAATCCGAAAATTTTATTCTTAAATTCCAGCAGCGCCGATGGCAGCTTGTCGCGCTCGAAATCGTCGGGAATCAGCGGATAATTGGCCGCCTTGATACCGTATTGCATGGCCAGATACAGGCTGGTCGGGGTCTTGCCAGAGCGTGACACACCCACCAGAATGACATCGGCCGAGGACAGGTTCTTGTGCGACTGGCCATCGTCGTGCGCCAGCGAATAGTTGATCGCCTCGATGCGGTTCTTGTATTCCTCGCTGTCGACGATATTGTGCGAGCGCCCGATGGTATGGGTCGACATGACGCCCAGTTCCTGCTCCAGTGGGGCGACAAAGGTCTGGATCAGGTCCATGTGCATGCCGCTGGACTTGCGGATCACGGCCGACAGGTCGTTCTTCACCAGGGTGGAGAAAATGATCGGGCGCTGGCCATCGGTGGCGAACGCTTCGTTGATCTTGCGCGCCGCCTCGTAGGCCTTGTCCATGGTATCGATGAAGGGCAGGCGGATCTGGCGGAAGCGCAGATCGAACTGCGTCAGCACCGAGTGGCCGAACGTCTCGGCGGTGATGCCGGTGCCGTCGGAAACGAAGAAGACGGTGCGGGCCGCGGAGGGCAGAGGGGGGCGTGGATCTTGTGTCATGGGTTTTCGGATCAAGATTGTGCGTCGTCAATTTGCGCCGCACAAGGTAAAATGGCTGCAACGGTATGATTGTGCTGCACGACGCCAAGAATAACAAGAAGACTGTCTGTGCGCCGCGCGTAAAGATTTCTATCATCAGTAAGGGTGTCATTATGACCAACGCAGTATCGCAACAGCAGGAAGACAAGGACGCGGTGTATGTTGCCTCGTTCGAGCATTTGCGCATGACGGATGTCGAATCCGTCGGCGGAAAGAACGCCTCCCTGGGCGAAATGATCAGCCAGCTGGCGGAAGCCGGCGTGCGCGTGCCCGGTGGCTTTGCCACCACGGCGCAGGCATTCCGCGATTTCCTGTCGTATAGCGCCAATGGCGGCTTGCCGCTGGCCGAACGCATCGCCCAGCGCCTCGAAGGGCTGAACATCGATGACGTGCGCTCGCTGGCGCAAGCCGGTGCCGAGATCCGTCAATGGATCGTGGAAACGCCATTCCAGCCACGCCTAGCCGCCGAAATCGACCAGTTCTACGCCAAGCTGGTGGCCGATTCCGATACCGAAATGTCGTTTGCCGTGCGTTCCTCGGCCACGGCGGAAGACTTGCCGGATGCTTCTTTTGCTGGTCAGCAAGAGACCTTCCTGAACGTGGTCGGCATCGACAACGTGCTCGAGGCCATGAAGCAGGTGTTCGCATCGCTGTACAACGACCGCGCCATCTCGTACCGCGTGCACAAGGGCTTTACGCACGCTGAAGTGGCCTTGTCGGCCGGCGTGCAGCGCATGGTGCGTTCCGACCTGGGCGCGGCTGGCGTGATGTTTACCATCGATACGGAATCGGGCTTCAAGGACGTGGTCTTCGTCACCTCCAGCTATGGCCTGGGCGAAACCGTGGTGCAGGGCGCCGTCAATCCCGACGAATTCTATGTGCACAAGCCGATGCTGGAAAAGGGCAAGTCGCCTGTGATCCGCCGCAATATCGGCTCGAAGCTGCTGAAAATGGAATTCACGAACGAAGCGAAAGCTGGCCGTTCCGTGAAAACCGTCGACGTGCCCGTCGAAATGCGCAACCGCTACTCGCTGAACGACAGCGAAGTGGTGGAACTGGCCAAATACGCCGTCATCATCGAAAACCACTACGGCCGTCCGATGGACATCGAGTGGGGCAAGGATGGCCGCGACGGCAAGCTGTACATCCTGCAAGCGCGTCCAGAGACCGTCAAGTCGCAGCAAAAGGCGACCGACGTGCAAGAGCGCTTCAAGCTGAAAAGCACGGGCACCGTGCTGACGTCGGGCCGCGCCATCGGCCAGAAGATCGGCGCCGGCCCCGTGCGCGTGATCCACGACCCGGCCGACATGGAGCGCGTGCAGCCAGGCGACGTGCTTGTTGCCGACATGACGGACCCGAACTGGGAACCTGTCATGAAACGCGCTTCGGCCATCGTCACCAACCGCGGTGGTCGTACTTGTCACGCAGCAATTATTGCGCGTGAACTGGGCGTGCCTGCCGTCGTCGGCTGCGGCGACGCGACCGACGTGCTGAAAGATGGCACGTTTGTCACCGTCGTGTGCTCCGAAGGCGACGAAGGCAAGATCTACGATGGCTTGCTGGAAACAGAAGTGTCGGAAGTGTCGCGCGGCGAATTGCCGAAGCTCGACACCAAGATCATGCTCAACGTGGGCAATCCGCAGCTGGCGTTCGACTTCCAGTCCGTGCCGAATGCCGGCGTGGGCCTGGCGCGCCTGGAATTCATCATCAATAACAATATTGGTGTGCACCCGCGCGCGATCCTGGAATACCCGAACATCGATGCCGACCTGAAAAAGGCCGTGGAATCGGTGGCGCGCGGCCACGCTTCGCCAAAGGCGTTCTACATCGACAAGCTGGCCGAAGGCATCGCCACCATCGCCGCCGCGTTCTGGCCGAAAAAAGTCATCGTGCGCCTGTCCGACTTCAAGTCGAACGAGTACAAGAAGCTGATCGGCGGTTCGCGCTACGAGCCGGACGAAGAAAACCCGATGCTGGGCTTCCGCGGCGCGGCGCGCTACCTGTCGGCCGACTTCTCCGAAGCGTTCAACATGGAATGCGAAGCGATGAAGCGCGTGCGCAATGACATGGGCCTGACCAACGTGGAAATCATGGTGCCCTTCGTGCGCACCCTGGGCCAGGCCGAGAAAGTCATCGACTTGCTGGCGAAGAATGGCTTGAAGCGCGGCGAGAACGACCTGCGCGTCATCATGATGTGCGAAGTGCCGTCGAACGCCATCCTGGCCGACCAGTTCCTCGACCATTTCGATGGCTTCTCGATCGGTTCGAACGACCTGACCCAGCTGACCCTGGGCCTGGACCGCGATTCCGGCATGGAATTGCTGGCCGCCGACTTCGACGAGCGCGATCCTGCCGTGAAAGCGCTGCTGGCCCTGGCCATCAAGGCTTGCCTGGCACGCGGCAAGTACATCGGCATTTGCGGCCAGGGTCCTTCCGACCATCCGGACTTCGCCGTCTGGCTGATGGAGCAGGGCATCGAATCGATGTCCCTGAATCCGGATTCGGTGATCGACACCTGGCAGAAACTGGCTGCGCTGAAAGCGTAAGCATCTTTCCCGCCCTTTGAAAACCCGCTGCCGCTCACCCGGCAGCGGGTTTTTTTATGCCTGCCACGCGGCGCACGGCAGTATTCGATGGGCTTGCTCCAGATCAGCTAAAATGATTTCACCAATACATTGAAACAGGAGTTCACATGGCAAGCAAGAAACCGAGCAAAGTGGCAAAGATCGATATCGGCATTTCCGAAGCGGACCGCGCGAAGATTGCGGAAGGCCTGTCCGGCCTGCTGGCCGACAGCTACACCTTGTACCTGATGACCCATAATTTTCACTGGAACGTCAAGGGGCCGATGTTCAACACCCTGCACCTGATGTTCATGACGCAATACACGGAGCAGTGGGCCGCGCTGGACCTGATCGCCGAGCGCATCCGCGCTCTCGGCTACCCGGCGCCCGGTACCTACAAGGAATTCGTCAAGCTGGCCTCGATCAAGGAAATCGACGGCGTGCCGCCGGCGCTGGACATGGTCAGCCACCTGGTATCGGCACAGGAAGCAACTGCGCGCACGGCGCGCCGCCTGTTCCCGCTGCTGGAAAAGGCCAATGACCAGCCGACGGCCGACCTGATCACGCAGCGCCTGGATTTGCATGAAAAGACGGCGTGGATGCTGCGCAGCCTGCTCGAGGAATAAAGGCCGGGCCTGCGGCGCTAATTCGCCCCCGCCTATTGACGTCATCAGGAATTGCGTTAGACTGCTTGTATATAGGTGTTTGGCAAGAATAATATCAGGCAGTAATACGCATTAAACCCCGTCGCTTATATAGGCTACGGGGTTTTTTATTTTCGGATTCGCAAAGATGGAGGCATCATGGCTGAATGGGTAGGCTGGTTTGTGGCAGCTGGCGCGGTATTGATCCTGGAGCTGTTTACGGGTACGTTTTATTTGCTGATGATTGCCATCGGCATCAGTGCCGGAGGACTGGTGGCGCTGGCGGGCGGCAATGGCGGCTGGCAAGCCCTGACGGCCGCCATTGTCGGCGTGGCGGCCACCCTGTTATTGCGGCGCAGCCGTTTTGGCAAGGCGGCGCGGCGCGATGCGGCGCAGGACCCGAATGTGAATCTCGATATCGGCCAAAGCGTAGCGGTCGCGCATTGGGTCGATGGCGCGGCGCGCGTCATGTACCGCGGCGCCTTGTGGGATGTGGAGCTGATTCCCGGTGGCGATACGCAAGCCGGCCATTACACCATACATGCCGTGCGTGGCAGCCGTTTGATTGTTGGATAACCTGGAGAGTAGATTATGGAAGTAAGCACTGGTAGCGTGTCGCTGATCTTGTTATTGCTGGCATTGGTATTTGTCTTCAAGACGGTCAATGTGGTGCCGCAGCAGCATGCCTGGGTGGTGGAGCGTCTGGGCAAGTTTCACGCGGTATTGGGTCCTGGCCTGAATATTGTCGTGCCTTTTGTCGACCGTATCGCCTACAAGCACGTGCTCAAGGAAATTCCGCTCGACGTGCCGCCGCAGGTGTGCATCACCCGCGACAATACGCAATTGCAGGTCGATGGCATTCTGTATTTCCAGATTACCGATGCCATGCGTGCTTCATATGGCTCGTCGAATTATATTGCCGCCATTACGCAACTGGCGCAAACGACCTTGCGTTCGGTGATCGGTAAAATGGAACTCGACAAGACATTTGAAGAACGCGACCATATCAATACGGCCATCGTGAATGCCATCGATGAATCGGCGGCGAATTGGGGCGTCAAGGTATTGCGCTATGAAATCAAGGATTTGACGCCGCCCAAGGAAATCCTGCATGCGATGCAGGCACAGATTACGGCCGAACGCGAAAAGCGCGCCCTGATTGCCGCCTCGGAAGGGCGCAAGCAGGAACAGATCAATATCGCCAGCGGTGAGCGCGAAGCGGCCATTGCCCGCTCCGAAGGCGAGAAGCAGGCCTCGATCAACCGTGCCGAAGGCCAGGCCACGGCCATCGTCGCGCTGGCGCAAGCCAGTGCTGAGGCGCTGCGCCAGGTGGGTGCCGCCATTCGCGAACCGGGCGGGGAAGATGCCGTGAACCTGAAAGTAGCCGAGCAGTATGTGGGCGCGTTCGCACAATTGGCGAAAACCAATAACTCGATTATCGTGCCGGCGAATCTGGGCGATATGAGCGGTTTGATCGCCACGGCGATGCAGGTGGTGAAAACGCAGAAGCCGAAAGGCAGCGTGGCGATTCCCTGATTGCCTGGTGAATAGCAAACTCGTAGCAGGTTTGTCTTTAAAACTGCCCGCCATATCGCGGGCAGTTTTCAATTGCGCCATTGGAATATATGCTGGCAGACGGGCTGGAGTATCTGCGCTTGAATCCATAACGTTGAAATCTTTTCTTTATGCTATGCTGTGCGCACTTTCGGGCTTATATGCTGTCGTGCGACGCTTATCTTTTTGATTAAGTAGAATCTGCGGCTCATGCATGGCTATGATTGCGCCGATATCCGCGACGGATACTTGAGAGGAATTTTGGAGTTGATGCATAAGGGCGATAGTATTGCTCCCATGTATATTTTGAATTGCAATTTATAATTACTATAAATTGCAATGAAACAAAAAGTACTGCAAAATAAATACTGCCGATGGCGCTGTATTGAACCGCAGCCGTACAAAGCGGAGACGCTTGCACAGGCAGTTCATGCGCGATGCCGGTTCCCCATGCTGGAAGGATTACACTGTTTGAAAGCCAGGGAAGCAGGTTTTTTGGTAAAAGAATTGTAAAAAACAATCAAATCTGAAGAAAAATCACCTCAGTCGCGTTACAATTGGATAGAATTTAACTGTTCAGTTATATTTTTCAACTCACACAAGGAAATATCATGGATCTGTCCAGCTTATCCCTGTCCGAACTGCGCACCTTGCAGGACGACATCAAGAAGCAAATGAAGAAACGCGAACAGGACGATCTGTCCAAAGCGCGCGAGCAAATCCTGGCAATCGCCCAGAGCGTTGGCGTTTCCGTAAAAGATCTGGTTGGTACGGGGATCCGCGCTAAAACCGGCACGGTCGCAGTACGCTATCGCAATCCGGATGACGCGACGCAGCAATGGACTGGCCGTGGCCGTCAGCCGAAATGGGTCAAAGAGTGGACCGATTCGGGCAAGTCGCGTGATCTGCTGAAGGTTTGATTCTGAAGGTTTAAAAACCGTTCATTCGGATGCTTGTCCTGTGCAGTGATACAGGTGTAGTACAAGGCAGCATGCAAGCATCCGGAACTTTCCTGATTTATCGTCTTTGGCCAGGCAGGCAAAGCTGATTCATTCGCTTATCTCCATAGTGTTTTCACCAATACCAGTTTTTTCCCGCCGTATCTCTTTCCATTCCCTGTTTTTATCCCATTGCGCTGTGCGTTTCCGCTTGCCGCAGGCACCGGCAAAATAAAACCCGGCATATAGCCGGGCTTGATGGTATCGGCGCAGCACGCTGCGCGTAGCGCCGGATCAGCGGCGGTGCGACTTCATCGCCGCCTGGACTTCGCGCGCGCCGTCGCGGTCGCGTTCCGCTGCCCGCTTGTCGTGCTGCTTCTTGCCCTTGGCCAGGCCGATTTCGCATTTCACGCGGCCGCCCTTGTAGTGCAGGTTGAGCGGCACCAGGGTATAGCCGGAGCGTTCCACCTTGCCGATCAGTTTATCCATTTCCGCACGGTGCAGCAGCAGCTTGCGCGTGCGCACGGCTTCCGGATGGATATGGGTGGAGGCGGTCGGCAGGGCGCTGATATGCGCACCGAACAGGAAGAGTTCATCGCCGCGGACGACGACGTAGGCTTCCTTGATTTGTACGCGGGCGTCGCGGATGGCTTTGACTTCCCAGCCTTCCAGCACGATGCCGGCTTCGTAGCGATCCTCGATAAAGTAGTCGTGGAAGGCTTTTCTGTTGTCTGCTATGGTCATGAGATGGTAAATGTGCGCGGGTCGGTTAAACTACTGTCTCGCGCAAGCGCGATAAAATCAAATGTATCCAACATCATAGCAAATGGTTCTTCAATGGCAGTAGTACATAAATCAGTTTTTCTCGGCTATAGCGCCGAACAAATGTTCGCGCTGGTGGCGGCGGTGGAGGATTATCCCAAATTCCTGCCCTGGTGCGGTGCGGTCGAGATTCGCGAGCGGAGCGAGAACACGGTTGTCGCCAGCGTGGGCATACATTACCACGGCGTGCGCCAAAGCTTCACCACGTCCAACGAGAACGTGCCGCCGACTTCCATCAAGATGAAGCTGGTGGACGGTCCTTTCAAGACCCTCGACGGCGTGTGGACCTTCAAGGCCCTGCGCGAAGATGCGTGCAAGATCGAACTGGACCTGCACTACGAGTTTTCCAGCCGCGTACTGGAACAGATCATCGGCCCCGTCTTCGGCATGATCGCCAACAGCATGGTCGATTCCTTCTGCAAGCGCGCGGAGACGGTGTATGGCTGAAGCAGGCATCACGGTGCAAGTATGCCACGCGCTGCCCGACAGCACGTTCCTGCGCTCCTTGAGCGTGCCTGCCGGCACCACCATCGAGCAGGCGGTGGCGCTGAGCGGACTGCTGCGGGAAATCCCCGCCATCGACCTGGCCGTGAACATGGTCGGTATCTACGGCAAGAAGAAGCCGTTGGATACCGTCCTGCGCGAGCATGATCGGGTGGAAGTCTACCGTCCCTTGCAGGCAGACCCGAAAGAAGCGCGCCGCCGGCGTGCCAGCGGCAAGCCCGCCAAGACCTGACGGGTCTGGAAGAGGGCAGGGCTGCGGCTTGCGGCTGGCCTTGGCGGGACTTTTTTTTGCTATTTCCAAATATCTTTTTTATGCTGCAAGGACGGAGGGCGCTTTTTTCTGTATAATCTGCTTTTGCGCCAATAGGAAATGCTATGCGTCTACTTCAAAAAGCACTCACATTCGATGACGTGCTGCTCGTCCCAGCCTACTCCAACGTTCTGCCCGCCGATACGTCCCTCAAAACTCGCCTGACCCGCAATATCACCCTGAATATTCCCTTGCTGTCCGCAGCCATGGATACGGTGACGGAAGCCCGTCTGGCGATCGCGATGGCCCAGGAAGGCGGCATCGGCATCATCCACAAGAATTTGAATCCGAAGGACCAGGCACGTGAAGTGGCCCGCGTAAAGCGTTTCGAAGCAGGTGTGTTGCGTGATCCGATCACGATTCCGCCGGAAATGAAAATCCGCGACGTGATCGCTCTGACGGAACAGTACGGCATCAGCGGTTTCCCTGTTGTCAAGGGCAAGGAAGTCGTCGGCATCATCACCAACCGCGATTTGCGCTTTGAAAAGGAACTCGACGCGGAAGCTTCCGCCAAGATGACCCCGCGCGAAAAACTCGTGGTCGTCAACGAAGATGCCGATACGGCCGAAGCCAAGCGCCTGATGAACAAGCACCGCCTCGAGCGCGTGCTGGTCGTCAACGACGCGTTTGAGCTGCGCGGCCTGATCACCGTCAAGGATATCCAGAAATCGACCTCCCACCCGTTCGCGTCGAAAGACAGCCAGGGCAAACTGCTGGTCGGCGCCGCTGTCGGCGTAGGCGCCAAGGATGAAGAACGCATCGACCTGCTGGTCGCTGCCGGTGTCGACGTGCTGGTGGTCGACACGGCCCACGGTCACTCGCAAGGCATCCTCGACCGCGTACGCTGGATCAAGACCAAGTACCCGCAAGTGGAAGTGATTGGCGGCAATATCGCTACCGCCGCTGCCGCCAAGGCGCTGGTGGAATACGGCGCCGATGCGGTCAAGGTCGGCATCGGTCCTGGCTCGATCTGCACCACGCGTATCGTTGCCGGCGTAGGCGTGCCGCAAATCACGGCCATTTCGAATGTTGCCGAAGCTTTGGCCGGTACGGGCGTGCCATGTATCGCCGACGGCGGTATCCGCTTCTCGGGCGATATCTCGAAAGCGCTGGCCGCTGGCGCCTCGACCGTCATGATGGGTTCCATGTTTGCCGGTACGGAAGAAGCACCGGGCGAAGTGATCCTGTATCAGGGCCGCAGCTACAAATCGTACCGCGGCATGGGTTCGCTGGGCGCGATGTCCGATGGTTCGGCTGACCGTTATTTCCAGGACGCCACCATGAAGGCAGACAAGTTCGTGCCTGAAGGTATCGAAGGCCGCGTCGCCTACAAGGGCAGCGTGCTGGCGATCATCTTCCAGCTGGTGGGCGGCGTGCGTCAATCGATGGGTTACTGCGGTTGCGCCACCATCGACGAACTGCGCGAAAAAGCGGAATTCGTGGAAATCACCTCAGCCGGCATGCGCGAGTCGCATGTCCATGATGTGCAGATCACGAAAGAAGCGCCAAATTATCGCTCCGAGTAAGCGGTAACGAAAGTCCAGACCGGCGCCCAGTGCGCCGGTTTTGCAATTGACCCTGAATAAAGCTCCGACCATGCACTCTAAAATCCTCATTCTCGATTTCGGTTCCCAAGTCACCCAGTTGATCGCCCGCCGCGTGCGCGATTCCGGCGTGTTTTCCGAAGTCTTCCCGTATGACGTCAGCGATGAATTCGTGCGCAACTATGGCGCCGCCGGCGTGATCCTGTCGGGCAGCCACAATTCCACGCTGGATGGCGACTCGCCGCGCGCGCCGCAAGCCGTGTTCGAGCTGGGCGTGCCCGTGCTGGGCATCTGCTACGGCATGCAAACCATGGCGGCCCAGCTGGGCGGCAAGGTGGAAAACGGCCTGGTGCGCGAATTCGGCTACGCCGAAGTGCGCGCCCGCAGCCACACCAAGTTGCTCAACGGTATTGCCGACTTCGTCACCGACGAAGGCCACGGCATGCTGAAAGTGTGGATGAGCCATGGCGACAAGGTGCTGGAAATGCCGCCAGGCTTCAAGTTGATGGGCAACACCCCGAGCTGCCCGATCGCGGCCATGGCCGACGAAGAGCGCCAGTTCTACGGCGTGCAATTCCACCCGGAAGTGACGCACACGGTGCAGGGCAAGGCCATGATCGGCCGTTTCGTGCATGAAATCTGCGGCTGCAAGTCGGACTGGAACATGCCCGACTACATCAGCGAAGCGGTGGAAAAAATCCGCGCGCAAGTCGGTAGCGATGACGTCATCCTGGGCCTGTCCGGCGGCGTCGATTCGTCCGTGGCTGCTGCCCTGATCCACCGCGCTATCGGCGACCAGCTGACCTGCGTCTTTGTCGACCACGGCCTGCTGCGCCTGGACGAAGGCAAGATGGTGATGGACATGTTCGCCAAGAACCTGGGCGTGAAAGTCATCCGCGTCGATGCGGAAGACCAGTTCATGGGCCACCTGGCCGGCGTTACCGATCCCGAGCAAAAGCGCAAGATCATCGGCCGCGAATTCGTCGAAGTCTTCCAGGTCGAGTCGGGCAAGCTGGTCAACGCCAAATGGCTGGCGCAAGGCACGATCTACCCGGACGTCATCGAATCGGCCGGTAAAGGTAAAAAAGGCCAGACCATCAAGAGCCACCACAACGTGGGCGGCTTGCCGGACACCATGAAGCTCAAGTTGCTTGAGCCTTTGCGCGAACTGTTCAAGGACGAAGTGCGCAAACTGGGCGTCGCCCTGGGCTTGCCGCATGACATGGTCTACCGCCACCCGTTCCCGGGCCCGGGCCTGGGCGTGCGCATCCTCGGCGAAGTCAAGAAAGACTACGCCGACCTGCTGCGCCGCGCCGACGCCATCTTCATCGAAGAACTGCGCAACACGCCGTACGAATTCGTCGCCGGCCAGGCCGTCGACCCGGACGCGCTGCCAGCGAACTGGTATGAAGCGACGAGCCAGGCTTTCGCCGTCTTCCTGCCCGTCAAATCGGTGGGCGTGATGGGCGATGGCCGTACCTACGAATACGTGGTGGCCTTGCGCGCCGTGCAAACGCAGGACTTCATGACGGCCCACTGGGCGCACCTGCCGCACAGCTTGCTGGGCAAGGTCTCCAACCGCATCATCAATGAAGTGCGCGGCATCAACCGCGTCGTCTACGATATCTCGGGCAAGCCGCCGGCGACCATCGAGTGGGAGTGAGTTTCCCTAGGGGAGCATTTTCATCGTCATGCTCATCATGGTGATTCAGTAAGCAGGGCCCTGTTTTTACAGGGCCTTTTTTTATGGCGCTGGACTGTTATACCCGGACAGCCGGTAGCCCATGCCGCCAGGCGGCTCGGATTGCATGGCAAATCTGGCCCGGCTCAGGAGGGGATCAGGAAGCCGGCCTTGATGGCCTTGAGGACGGCTTGCTGGCGCGTCTGTACATTGAATTTCTTCTTCGCATTGGAGACATGAAAATTGATGGTGCCTTCGGAACGCAGCAGGATGCGCGAAATTTCCCACGAGGACTTGCCCGCCATGATCCACTGCAGGCATTCCATTTCGCGCGTGGTCAGCGGATTGGCGCCAGGCACGGGTGGCGCGTCGTGCTTGATGAAGCGGGCGGACGATTCGATCACGTAGTCGCGGATCAGGGCCAGCTGCGCAATCGTGGCGAAGCTGTCGCGTTCCGCATCCATCGGCGGCGCGTTGCGGATAAAACTCAACATGCCCGTTTCACCGCTTGCGCCGTGCACCGGGAAGCAAAAACCGGAGCGCATGCCGTGCTGGCACGCCTGTTCATAGAAGGCGCGCTGTGCGGGACTGGTGAAACTTTCCGGCCGCCATAGCAGCGGCATGGTATTGGCCAGGCAGTGGGAGATGCTGGGATCGCTTTCATGCAGGCGTTCCGATACATACAGCGCGCGCCAGGACGGCGGATAGTTGCTCACGACAAAGGACGCCTCCGGTGCCGGCCAGTGAAAAGCCACCGTCTTTTCCGGCGCGACGCCGTAATACACATGCTCGTAGCCGCATTGTGCGCCGATGCTGAACAGGAGACGGGTCCAGTCCGCTTCGGTTTGGCATCGCACCAGGCTAAACAGGTCATCCAGCAGCAGCATGGAATACTCCTCGGGTTGATGATGGTGGTTCGTAACGCCAACATGCAAGACGCGTCCCGGCGATCACGGTGTCGTCGCAATCGCTGCCTGTCATCAGGCGCGGTGGCAGGGGCGGGCGCAGCATCACAATACGAAGGTTAAACGAAGGGCAGATTTGTATGTTGCAGGATTTGAGCATTAGCAACACCTAGTAAAAATAATAGTTTTCTAGCAATCGTTACATTGTCACAAGCAGAGGCCGTATAAGGTTTCTGATGATGCAAGTAATGCGGAGAAACCCCTCTTTTTGTCCCGCTCGCCGGTGAGAATGCGTGATTATCTGGCCCATCGCCGGCCCGGCTCGCGCGGCGTGTCGCGGATACACCAAAGCCATGCCAGCGCAAACTGGCACATTTGTCAGGTGACTCACGCCGGGCCAGCGTGGCTTAATGTCGTTGCTGACCAATGCATTGTCAGTCGACTTGAAAAAACGGACGCGTGCAGTTCAACGAATTTTTACTCTTAGAGGAATGCATCATGACATCTGAGTACAAGTACGCCACGGCGGAAATCAGTGTGCAAAACGCCCAGCCTGGCCAGCGCATCTCGGTCACACTGGACATCGAAACGAAATCGGACACCCTGTGCTGGAGCACCGGCGATCCATCGGAAGACAGCAATTCAGGCATCACCATTAACGCCTCGGGCGGCGTGGCCCTGCCGTTGAGCAGCCTGAGCGTCAATGGCGTCCTGATCGACCTGCAGATCAGCGCCGGCGGTTCGGATTCGGTAACCTTCAACATTTCGCCTTGCCTGACGGCCAATGGCAGCCTGTCGCTGCTGAAGATCAAGTCGACCAGCGATAGCGGTCCCGTGCTGACCTTCAATTTCGATGGCAAGAAGCCGATCACGCTGAGCCAGAACTTTGTCATCCTGGAGTGGCCGAATTAAGCCTTGCTGAAGCTGGCGCATCGGCACCCGTGTGAATGCCCGCCCGCGGCAGGGCATTCATCTTTTTTGGCTCTTCGAGGAATTACCGTGCAAGAATATTCGATCGCATTCATCTTTGAAGTCAGGTCCGACAATACGGTCCCGCTGAACGCCGTCCTGTCGATCACCGATGCCAACAGGATTTCGCTAACCGGAACACCGGTGCAGATCCAGCCCTGGGGCGGCGCGCCTGCCACGCCTCCGCTGGTCTACCTGAACGTGAAGGAAAATGGCATCAACCTGCAGGCAGGCGCCAATCCATCGGGCGACCAGCAAGCGCTGGAAGTGGTGGTCGGCGTGGTCCCGGCCGGCGCCAGCATGACCGTCAACTTCACCTATGTCGATGTGAGCGTGCTGGGCTATTACAAATTTCTCGGCGGCAGTAGCCAGGTGCCCTTGAAAGTGGGCAAGAATACCATCACCTTCCCGGAATAAACGCGCGATGAGCAAGCGGACTACGGGCGGTACCGACCTGGCGGCGACGACGCTTGCGGAGCATACGCCGGCCGCCGCGCCGCGCAAGCGCTCCGCGTCCGTCAGCAAGCCGGCCGGCCAGGCGCTCGCGCAGGCCGAGGCAAAGCTGGTCATGGCGCGCATCCAGATCGATGCCCTGGCCTTGAATCCGCATGAATTGCAGCACCTGCAATCGCACCTGCTGAGCAACCCGCTGCACGCGCTCAACGAGCAGTGCTACCACGAGGTGACGACGTTTCGCCAGCTGAGCATCCGTTTTTTCCAGTTGCGTGCCAACAGCAAGGCCTTCCTGACCATCCGCCCCGACCAGAAGGCGATCTGGAGCGAAGGCGGCGAGGACAGCCGCATGGTGGGACTGTGCATGTCCAGCAACGCGCCCGCCATGTATCTGAGCAGCTTGCTCATCAATGCGCGCGAAATCATCCTCGAAACCTACCAGGATTGCGACGAGGTCAGCATCGAACTGTACGTGCAGACCAGCCAGCCGCAGCTGCAGGGCCGGGTCGACCTGCCGCCCGGTGCCAGCGTCTGCCTGCAATCGCGCGGCGACCGCAGCACGGTCATCGGCCTGAGTTCATTTGCGATCGATCTTGCCTGATGAATACTCCAACGCTCCAGCTTGACACCGCACACGGCCAGCGCATGCAAGGCGACCCCTTGCCGGTAGTGCTGATATTCAAGAATATCGCGGCCGACTCGAACATCAATTTCACGTTCACCACGGCCGGCACCGAATGGTCGCTGGGCGCGCGCTCGGGCGACAGCATGGGTTTCACGGTGGTGGCCGATCAGAACGGCGGCCAGCGCCAGTCATGCATCCGCTCGGTTGAATTTTCCGGCGGCTTGCTGGCCATCCGCACCGCCAGCGGCGGCGCCGCGCTCAATGCCTTTACCATGACCCTGTTCCTGCGCGTGGCCCCCGGCGTCGATTATCTGCAAGGCTATTGCACGCTCAACAACGAAGCGAGCGTGATGGCGTTTTTCGGTTCGCAGCGCGCGATGGAGTGGCGCAACGGGCGCATCAGCGCAGTCCTGCGCGATCCCGACGCCAATTCGCGCAGCGTGATCGTGTCGGTGCAGAATGCCTATCCGGGTGACCGCATCGCCCTCGAACTGTCGACCAAGAAGGGTCTGGGACTGGCCACCTGGTGTCTGGGACCGGGAGGAGAAGAGTCGGGTGGCATCCGCCTGGCCGGCGCCCAGCCCAGCGTGCCGCTCAAGTTCTTTGCGTACGGCACCCGCGTGCTGGAATTCGAGACGAGCCAGAGCGCCGACGCCGGCGCCACGCTGGACTTCTTCATGCAGGCTTACCTGAGCTGGCAGCCGCACGATCTGCCGTACATCTACCTCAAGGCCACCTGCGACCCCAACGTGAGCCTGTTTGCCCACATCGGCAACCGCCAGCCGCAACTGGTCAGCCAGACCTTCACCGTGTTTACGCTCTAGCCATGGGACCGGCGACCATCGATTCCGGACAGGTGCTGCGCTGCGTGAGCGAGTCGCTGCGCTCGCTGATCCGCGCGCACATCCCGGAATTCGCAAACGAATCGGCGGTCGTGTTCGACTCGCCCGCCGAGATCGACAGCCAGGGCGCGACCATGCTCTCGCTCTACCTCTACAACATCGAGATCAATCCCTACCTGCGCAACCTGCCGCCCACGCTCACCCGCGGCCAGGGCAAGGGCGGGCCGAACTCGCTGGCCGTGACGCCGCCGCCGCTGGTGTCGGACCTGCTCTACATGATGGTGCCGTATGCGCGCTCGGCCGAACTCGAACTGGTGCTGGTGGACAAGCTGGTGCGCCTGTTCCACGACGTGCCGGCGCTCGCGGGCGCCTGGCTACACCCCCAGCTCAAGGCCAGCGGCAACGATTCGATCGCCATCGTGCCCGACGCCAGTCCGATCCTGACCTTGCACAATATCTGGAGCGGCTTTCCGAACAAGCCCTACAAGCTTACCAAGCTGTACACGCTGTCGCCGGTGCGCATCGCCTCGGCCCTGCAGCCGAGCGCCGAAATGGTTGCCGACAGCACATTGGAAACGACGCGGCGCGCCATCGCCGGGGCGGGAGCGGCATGAAGCTGAGCGCCGTGATCCAGCTGATCGACGGTTTCAGCATGGCGCCGGCAGTGGGCGCGCGCGCGCATTTCCTGCTGAACGACAAACCGATTGTGCCGCAGGACAAGGCGCAGGCCTTTTACGCCTTTGCCGGCCTCGACGACGGCAGCTACCGGCTCGACGTACTCAGTGCCGACCACCGCTACTTTGACCAGCAGCTGACGTTCGAGGTGCCGCTCAAGGAGCCGCTGGCCGACGCCATCGTCGCCTGCGTGCTGGCGCCCAGTCCCCTCTATCCGTATCCCGAGGGGACCACGCTGATCCGCGGCAAGATCGTCGACGCCGCCGCGCAACCGCTGGCCCAGGTCGCCATCAGTGCCGGCTACCAGGGCGCGCGCGCCAGGGCGCAGGCAGTGGCGGGCGCCTCGTCCGGCTACGGCCGCTATGCGGGCCGATACGCGCTGGCGCTGCGCGGCAAGCTGGACGCTCCAACCACGGTCGCGCTCGGCTTTAGCAAGGCCGGCCACGCCAAGGTCAGCAGGCAGGTCAGCGTGCAACCAGGTTCCATGCTGTTCCTTGACATCGAGATGCCGTAATCCACACGAGAGACTTATTTTGGCCACTTATAACCATCCCGGTATTTATATTCAGGAAGTGCCAGGCACCCGCAGCATCCAGGGCGCTTCCACATCGACCCCGGCTTTCGTCGGCGTGACGGAAACGGGGCCGTACATGCAGCCCATCCTGCTCACCAGCTGGGCCGCCTACCAGCGCACGTTCGGCCAGCTGGCCTGGTATGCGATGGTGTCGTGGTCGGTCTACGAATTCTTCAACGAAGGGGGCGCCGCCTGCTATGTGGTGCGCGCCAGCGACAAGGCAAGCGCCAAGTGTGCCAGCGCCAAACAGCCGCTGGCCGTCACGGCCGTCACACCGGGACCCTGGGGCAACGCCATCAGCATCATGATCAGCAACGCCAGCGCGACCGACCCGAGCATCACGCCGGCGCCCACCACGCCCGTCTTCAATGTCACCGTGATGGTGGCGGCGGCGCTGATGGGCACGCCCGCCGCGCCCGTGGTGGCGACCATGCCGAACTTGCTGCTGCAGCAATACATCGTGCAAAACAGCCTCAGCCCGCAAACCTTCGGCACGGCCTCCTATTACGTACTGGAGCAGTTCAACGGCTTCACGGCCAACAGCATGATCAACGAGGCCAACAAGCCCAGCTCGCTGGCGACGCAGATCAACGCCAATTCCATGTTCATTCGCGTGGCGGTCAACAGCACCGCTTCGCCCACGCCGCCAGTGCGGCCACCGAATGGCGGGCCGACGGCGCTGAGCAACGGCGGGAATCCGAATTACGACCTGACCGATGCCACCAAGCTGCTCGACAAGGTGCAGGGCCTGAGCCTGCTGTCCGTGCCCGACACCGTCACGGCCACCGACAACAGCGGCAAGCAGTCGCTGGCGCTGCAGGGCACCCTGATCAATGCCGGCCTGATGTTCTGCATCGACAAACGCAACCTGTTCTATGTGATCGATCCGCCGTTCGGCCAGAGCGTGCAGGACATCCTGTCATTCAAGTCCGGCCAGGGCCAGGCGCCGAAAGGCAATCCGAACGCGCTCAACTCCGACTTCGGCGCACTGTATTACCCATGGGTCTACATCTACAATCCGATCGCCGGGGCCAACGTGCCGATCCCGCCATCCGGTCCGGTGCTCGGCCGCTACGCGTATACCGATATCAATGTGGGGGTGTTCAAGTCGCCTGCCGGGGTCAATGACGGCGCCTTGATGAGCGCGGTGCTGCTCGACCAGTCCCTGACCGATGCCGACCAGGACTTGCTGAACCCCGAAGGCATCAACGCGGTGCGCAATTTCATCAACTACGGCAACGTGATCTGGGGCGCGCGCACGCTGGCGCTCAACACGGAATGGACCTATGTGAGCGTGCGGCGCCTGTTCATCTATGTCGAGCAAAGCCTGCGCCAAAGCCTGATGTGGGTGGTGTTCGAACCCAACGACCAGCAGCTTTGGTCATCCATCTCGCGCGACGTCAGCGCTTTCCTGACCACCCTGTGGCAGCAGGGCGGCCTGTTCGGCGCGACGGCCGCCGAAGCGTTTTTCGTCACCTGCGACGAATCGAACAATCCGCTCGAGACGCGCATGCTGGGGCAGCTGTACATCGACATCGGCCTGGCGGCAGTGTATCCGGCCGAGTTCGTCATCCTGCGCCTGACCCAAAAAACCAGCGCGCCCGATTCCGGCAGCTGAGCCCATCCACACCGATTGATTGCGGAGAACGCGCATGGCCACACAATTAACCGATCCCTACCGGGGATTCCGCTTCCGGGTCGAGATTGCCGGCATCCAGATCGCCGCGTTTTCCGAGGCGAGCGTACCCGACAGCACGATCGAGGCGGTCGAATACCGCGAAGGCACCGACCCGGTCTACAAGCGTTCGCTGTCGGGGCTCACCAGCTACGGCAAGCTGAGCCTGAAGAAGGGCCTGACCGACTCGATGGACCTGTACAACTGGTACCAGCTGGTGTCGACCCAGGGTTCGGGCGCGAAGGGGGCGCAAAAGAACGTTTCGCTGATACTCATGGATGCAGGCGGCGCCGACAAGGCGCGCTGGAACGTGATCAGCGCCTGGGCCAGCAAGTACGAAAGCTCGGGCCTCAACGCGGCCAGCAGCGACGTGATGATCGAGACGTTCGAACTGACGATGCAATACATGACGCGCGTGTCGTAACGCGTACAAGGGGAAGCGGCAATGAGCGTGATCTGTACCGAAATCGAATTTATCCTGCCCTTGGGTTACCGCGACGGCGACGGCAACCTGCACCGCAATGGCGTGATGCGCCTGGCCACCGCCGGCGACGAGATCCTGCCGCTCAAGGACCATCGCGTCCAGAGCAACCCGGCCTACCTGATCATCATCGTGCTGTCGCGCGTGATCGTGCGTCTGGGCAGCCTTGAAATGGTCAGCACCAAGGTGGTCGAGGAGCTGTTCGCGGCCGACTTCTTCCACCTGCAGCAGCTGTACAACAAGATCAACCAGGTCGATACCGACGACGCCGGCTTGCCGGGGGAGGCGCAGGGCGCCCTGGGAAAGCCGGGCTTGCTCCAGTTTCCGACCAGCTTTACGCAGAGATAGCCTTCCTCGCCTATCACTTTCACTGGTCCCATGAAGACCTGATGGCGATGGAACACGCCGAGCGGCGCCGCTGGTGCGGCGAAATCAGCAAGATCAACCAGACGATGAATGCCGACGAGCGGCACAAGTCGATGCATAACCTGGGAGCATGAGATGGTGGTCGGTGTCAATGCAGTCATGGGTGCCGCGCAGCGCCAACTGGGCCTGCGTATCGACCCGTTCAAGGCCTACAATTTTTTTGTCGAAGTTGAAGGCATCCTGGTGGGCGGCTTCATGTCCGTCGATGGGCTCGAATCGAAGACCGAGGTGCGCACCGTGCGCCAGGGCGGCGTCAACGACATCGAGTACAAACTGCCCGGCCAGGTGACCTGTTCCGACCTGGTGCTCAAGGCCGGCATCACGGCGCTCGACCCGATGTGGCTGTGGTACCAGTCGACGCTGAGCGGTGCCATCCGGCGCCGGAACGGCTCCATCTACCTGTTGGATGACCGCGGCTTGCCCAGCGTCTGGTGGGATTTCTACAATGCCTGGCCCGTGCAGTGGCAGGGGCCAAGCCTGGATGCGGGCGGCAGCCTGGTGGCATGCCAGTCGTTTACGCTGGCGCACGAAGGCATCCGCAAGAGCCTCGCGAGCAGCGTGTATTCGGCAGCGGCGGGGATACTCTGATGCGCGCTATGCGCCTTGGCTGCGCTGGCCTGGCACAGCGCTTCCATGCGGCGCGCGGCGCACCGCTGTGGCGTTTCGCCCATTCCGGCGCGCCGCTGCAGCTGCGCATGGCACATGGCGGAGGGGCAGGCCGGCACACGACGTCGGTGTTGCATTATTGGCAGCAATTTCGCTCGACCATGGGGCTGGTGGTGCGCATGCAGGGCATGGCGCGCAAGGCGGACATGGCCGAACGCATCGAGGTACGCCTGCTGGAATTGCGGGCCAAGCTGATGCAGGCGCACGCGCGGCAGCAAACCCTCGTGCGCCTGGTGCTGCCGCGCCTGGAGCGCGGCGTGGCGCAGGCGCAGCAGGCCAGGGCCGCGACCATCGCCTGGCTGGCGCGCGGTGCGGAGCAGCCAGCCCTGGCGCTGGCCGTGCGCCATTTCGCCGCGCAGCCGGCAGCGGGGCAGCGGGGCGCCGCAGCGTTGGCGCGTGCCGTCGCGCGTTGCTCCAGCCTGCGCGCCATAGCGGCGGCGTCTTCGCCGGCGCCGGCCCGGACAGCCATCCGGCGCGCGCAGCCGGCGGTACACAGGGCGGCTTCGCAACCGGCCGCTGGCGGCACGGCCAGCCCCACGCCACGCCAGGCGGCGCGACGAAGCGGCATGGCCAGACGTGCGCCGACCCGCAATGGCGTTGCCGGGCCCGGCACGCCGTTCCTGCGTCCCGCATCGCATCCGGTACACTTTCCGCGCGCAACGCGCCCGGCCGTGCCAACCCTGCAGGCAGGCGCCTGGCGCCCCCCGGTGCAAGCCGTGCCGGCGCCATTGCCCGCGCCGGCCGCGCACGCCGCCATCGTCCTCGGACGCTACCAGGGCCGCCAGCCCGTGCGGCGCGACATGCGCCAGGCGGCGCCCGCTGCCACGGCCGAGCTGCAAAGCCGCGTCGAGCATATTGTCGATACGCGCATGCTCGGCGTGGAACGCGCGGTGCAGACCAGGGTAGTGCATGAAATCGTCCATGGCGGGCAGTCGCAGGAGCAGTTGCGCAAGGTGCTGGCCGAGACGCTGTTTTCCGCGCCCGTACTGGCCTCGCTGACCGACCGCATGGCAAGCGCCATCGCGCGCCGCAGCGCCACCGAGCGCTATCGCCGGGGAGGCGCCTGATGCTGGAAATGGCCAAGATCGTCGTGCATGCGACGCGCGAGGAAATCCCCGTGATGTACAACCCGACCGAACTGTCGCTGAACAAGACCGTGATGGTGCAGGGCGAGGGCTCGAACATCCAGTTCCAGCGGGTCAATAATGACGACCTGACCGTGTCGCTGTTTTTCGATACCTACGAGCGCCAGGTCGATGTGCGCAGCAAGACCAACAAGATCGTCGCGCTCACCGTGCCCAGCGTGGGCACGAATGTGCGCAAGGAGCCGCCGGTGCTGGTGTTTACCTGGGCCGGTCCGCTGTTTACGGGCATTATCGTCAAGCTCGACCAGAAATTCACGATGTTCCTCAGTTCCGGCATTCCCGTGCGCGCCGAGCTGAACGTGACGTTCAAGTCGGTGCTGACGGAAGAGGAGGACTTGCAGTCGCGCGGCTATTTCAATTGCCGCCAGCTGTGGCAGGTCAAGCAGGGCGACCGCCTGTACCTGATCGCGCAAGCGACCCTGGGCGACCCGAACCAGTGGCGCCTGATCGCCGCCCAGAACAGCATCGAGGATGCCTTGAATTTCCCGCAGCGCAAGGATATCGGCCGCAATCTGGTCATTCCCGACGTGCATGCCGGCACCGCGGGAGCCGTGTATGCTTAGCGTCCAGACCGGGGCATTCAAGATCCTGAAGAACCGCAGCCCCTTGCCATCCTCGATCGTGGCCGCCATCCACAACGTGCGCGTGCACGATGAAATCAATGTGCCGGCCATGTTCAGCTTCACGCTCGACATGGTGAAGGCGGACGGCGCCTGGCAGGACGTCGACCTCGACGTATTCAAGCCGGGCGACCAGATCACGATTTTCCTGGGCCTGAACCAGTTGCATCAACTGATCAGCGGCGATATCACGGCCATCGAACCGAGTTTCAGCACGGCATCCTCGGCCGCCACGATACGCGGTTTCGACCGCATGTACCGGCTCAAGTTCGGCACCCGCACCAAGACCTACAGCTTGCTCAACGATAACGAGATCGTCAGCGACGTGGCGCGCGCGGCACGTTTGCCGGTCACGCTGGAGGGCCAGCCGGACACCATCAACCAGTACGTCATCCAGAACAATGTCTCCAACTACGCCTTCCTGATGGAGCGCTGCAAGCAGCTCGACTATGAACTGCTCATGGCCGACACGACGCTCGTGTTCCGTCCCTCGGCCGAGGGCAACGGCGCCATCAAGACGCTCAGTTATCCGCGCGACCTGAGTGCGGTGAGCCTGAACCTGAAAGTGCCGACCATGGGCCAGAAGGTGACGGCCATCGGCTACGACGTCGAAACGAATGCCGTCATCACGGCCGTGGCGCAGTCCGGCACCAGCCAGGACAAGATGGGCGGCAGCGAAACGGGCTACGAGGCGGCGGAAGATTTTCCCAGTTCGGAAATGACGCTGCAATGTCCCGGCATCAGCGATCCGGCCGCGCTGCAGGCGGTGGCCGACGCGCAGTTCCAGAGCCAGCTGCAAAGCTTTATCGAAGGCCAGGCCAGCTTGGTGGGCGACAGCGACCTGGTGGCTGGCGTGAACATCAAGATCACCGGGCTGAGCGAGCGTTTTGACGGCACCTATTACGTCACCTCGAGCACCCACGACTATGACGACAGCAGCGGCTACAAGACGGACATCAACGTGCGCAGGACGGGTATATGAACGGCAACGCATCCGGGGTCGCGCTCGGCAAGGTCAGCAACACCGAAGACCCCAAGGGCCTGGGACGCATCCGTGTTTTTTTGACGCTGAGTGGCGCCACCATCGAGTCGGACTGGCTGCAGGTGATGAGCTTTTTCGCCGGCCCCGGCTATGGCGCCTTTTTCCTGCCGAGGAAAGACGATTCGGCCTTGCTGGCCTTCGCCGACGGCGACCCGAACCAGCCGTATGTGCTGGGCTTCCTGTGGAACGGCGTGCAAAAGCCGCCCGTCGAGGCGGCCCGGCAGCAGGAAGTGCGCATGCTCAGGACGCAGTTGGGCAAGACCATCGTGCTCGACGATAGTGCGCAGGGCAAGATCACCATCATCGACGAAAAGAACAACCAGATCGAGCTCGATACCGCCAACAACAAGATCAGCATCAGCAGCGAAGGCGACCTGGCGATCAGCGCCAAGGGCACGCTGACCATCAGCGCGCCCCACGTGGTGCTGCAGACTACGGACGGCAGCGTCAAGGCCGATTTGTCGGCCGAGGGCATGCAGTTGCAGGGCGCAAAGGCGCTCAAGCTGCAGGCCGCCATGATCGATCTGAACTGATGGGCATGGGCGCAGCCAAGGCGGGCGACAGTATCGTCAACGCCGCCGACATCCACATCGTACTGGTGCCGAGCCCGGGCGGACCGGTGCCGACCCCGCAGCCGTTCCCGTTTTCCGGCAAGATCGCCAGCAATACCAGTATGAACGTGCGCATCAACGGCAGGCCTGCGGCGACCGTCGGTTCGATGGCCAACAATGTGCCGCCGCATATCGCCGCCAGCGGCCAGTTCCAGGTGCCGCCCACCAATCTCGGGCAGGTGATGCTTGGCAGCTTGACGGTCCGCATCAACGGCAAGGGCGCCGCGCGCGCGGGCGACCTGTGCGAAACCTGCCACGACCTGCCGCCGGCCGGTCCGCAGGCGCCGCCGCCGACCGTGCAGGTGGCCGGCATGAGCACCGTGAGGATGGGCTAGCGATGGCCACCGGCGCCGATTTCTTGGGCCAGGGCTGGGCGTTCCCCGTGCAGACCAGCGGCGGGCGCGTGCTGTTCGCGGCCGGCGCCGACGACATCGCCGAAGCCATCCTGATCATCCTGCAGACGGCGCCAGGCGAAAGAGTGATGCTGCCGGCCTTCGGCTGCCGCATCAATGAGCTGGTGTTCTCGGCCGGCAATGCCAGCGCCAGCAGCCTGGCGCAGCTGTACGTGAAGCAGGCGCTGGACCGCTGGGAGCCGCGCATCCAGGTCACCGGCGTGGCCGCCCTCATCGACGCGCAACAGCCCAATTGCCTGCAGGTGTCGGTCGATTACCTGATCCGCTCGCACAACCAGCCGGCCAATCTGGTCTACCCATTCTTTCTCAAATAAGCCAGGACATATGCATGGACATACAATTGATCAACGACCGCCTTGCCGAATTGAAAAGCAACGAAAGTGCGGGACAAGCGCAGCTGCAGGCGCTGCAGGACGAATTCAACGAGCGCAAACGCCAGCTCCAGGCAACCTTGCTGCGCATCAGCGGCGCCATCCAGGTGCTTGAAGAGCTGCGCGCGGAAGCGGCAGGCGAGCCGCGTCCATGACTTCCCCGACGCTCGACTTCCGCGACGCCGAGCAGTTTTATGCGCAGACGCTGGCGCTGGCCAAGGCCTACGTTCCCGAATGGAGCGGCTACTGGAATACGCTGCCGCCAAGTGCGTCGGACGTCGACCAGGATCCGGGGCTGGTGCTGCTGAAGCTGTTTTCGCAGCTGGCCGCGTACACGGCCGATATCGAGAACGCCATGCCGGAGCAGCGCCGCCTGGGGTTTTTCCAGTTCATGAACATGCAGTTGCGCGCGCCGCTGGCGGCGCAGGCGCCGCTGCGCTTCCTGCTCAAGGCAGGCCAGCCGGCGGCGACGGTGCCGGCCCAGTGCGCGGTGCTCGATGCGCAAGACCAGACGATCCGCTTCCAGACCAACGAGGCGCTGCTGGTGCTGCCCGCCACGCTGTCGGCGGCGCTGACGGTCATTCCGGCGCAGGACCAGTTCATCGATGCTTTGCCCAGCCTGCTCGGGGACCAGGCCGGGGTGCCGATCTTCGTGGCCAGCCAGCTGGTCGATCCGGCCGAACAGCCGCTCGGGCACTGGTTCATGATGGGCGATCCGGCCCTGTTCAAGCCTGACGACGCGCTGCAGAGCATCACCGTCACCCTGACCGGCAAGCAGCTGTACCCTGAATATTTCGGACAATGGTTCGATGGCGCGCTGACGCCGCTGACGACGCAGTTGACGAGTTCATCGTCGGAGCGGCAGCTCGACATCGTGCTGGGCATGCCGCCGCGCGCGGCCGCCGTGCCGCTGGCGCAGCTCCAGCGGCAGTTGTACCGGGCGGGCGAGCCGGGCGCCGGTTTCGACGCCGCGCCCTTGAGCGGGCAGGATGGCGAAGCGCAATACTGGCTGCTGGTCAAGCCCGCGCCGCAAGTCAAGGTGCTGGCCTCGCTGGCCCAGCAATTGCCCGTCATCACGGGGTTGAACTGCACCTTCAAGGGCAAGGCCATCGTGCCGCAGCAGGCCGCCTGCAATGGCGTGCTGCTCGATATCGCCAATGGCGCCTATCCGTTCGGCGAAACGCCGAAAACCAACGATGCGTTCTACCTGCGCTCGGACAGCGTGTTCGCCAGGACCGGCGCCCTGGTGACGGTCTATTTCACACTGACGACCTTGGAATATACCTTTCCGGTGCGGCTGGTCTGGCAATTCTGGGACGGCTTGCAATGGAGCGCCTTCAACGCCACCACCACGGACGCCAGCACCTACCAGTTCGTCGACAGGATCAACAATTTTCAGTCCGATAGCCCGGACGGCCCCACCTGCATCCAGTTCGCCTGCCCGAAGTTCGGTCCGGGCACCGTGGCCGGTTCCGAAGGGCTGTGGATACGCTGCGTGATCGCCGAAGGCGGTTACGGGCAGCAGGGCGGCATTGCCAGCACCAGCGTCAGCACCACCATCGACGCCATCCCCGTGGATGTGCTGGGCCAGGCGCAAAAACTGGGAGTGAGCAAATACCTCAACGACGTGGCCGGCGTCAATTTCAGCTACACGATTTCCCAGCCGAGCTACTACCCGCCCTTCGTGCTCTCGGCGCGTATCGAATACAGCTTCGCGGCCAAGCCGCAGAGCTTCTGGAGCTACAACGCCTTCACCCTGAGCCGTTTCCTGTTCAGCCCGTTCAAACCGGTCGACGCGCTGCTGACCGGCTTCTATTTTGCCTTCGACGATGCGGGATTCGCCGCCGCCTGCGTCGGCAACAAGCTGGTCCTGTATTTCTATCTGCAGCAGGAACAGGCCGCCCCCGGGCGCACCCTGCAGTGGGAATACCACGACGGCCAGCAGTGGCGGGCGCTGGCGGTGGACGATGCCACCTACGGCTTGAGCCGCTCTGGCCTGGTCGGCTTCGTGGTTCCGGCCGCGATGCAGGCGGCCTACCTGTTTTCGCAGATGGCATTCTGGTTCCGCATCAACAATGCCCATGTCGACCGTACCATCCGTCTGTATGGCATGTATCCGAACACGGTCATGGCGTCGAACCTGACCACCCTGGTCGATGAAGTGCTCGGATCGAGCAACGAGCAGATGTTCCAGCAGTTCACGCTCGACTATCCCCCCGTGCTGGCCGACCTGCTGCTGTGCGTGATCGAACCTGCCGGGCTGATGGCGGGGCAGGACCCTGGCGCGGCCGAATTTGCCGATGCGGAGCTGGCGGACGTGCGCGTGGGCGCCGGCGAGGTGGCACGGCGCTGGACCCAGGTCGAGAGCTTCGCCTTCAGCGGTCCGACCGACCGCGTGTATACGCTCGACTATGCAAACGGGCTGCTGACATTTGGCGATGGCTACAACGGCATGATCCCGCCGCCTGGCCACAACAATATCGTCGCCATCCGCTACCACCATACGCAAGGGCTGGCGGGCAATGTGGGCGCTGGCGCGCTGACGGTGCTGCGTCCCGGCATCGCCAACATCGCCGCAGTGGCCAATCCGGCCCCGGCGGCCGGCGGGGTCGGCTGCGCTACGCGGGCAGAACTGGCGGCCACCAGTCCCGCGCTGGTGCGTGCGGGTGGCTGGGCCGTGCAACTGCAGGATTTCACGGCCCTGGCCGGTGCCGCCAGCGCCCAGGTGGCACAGGCACGCGCCGTGGAGGCCGAAGGCAATACCATTCGCATCGCGGTGCTGCCCCTGTCCACCGATCCGCTGCCGTACGCCAGCCCGGCGCTGCTGGACCAGGTGGGCGCGTATGTCAGGCAATACTGCCTGGCGGCGCTGGTCGGACGCATCGGCATCGAGGCGGCGCGCTATGTGCCGGTGTCCGTCACGGCGCAGCTGGCGGCCCGCGTCGCGCCCGACCAGGTGCAAGCCGAACAGGCGCGCATCGCGGCGCTGCTGCGCGCCTATTTCCAGCCGGTGTATGGCGGTCCTCCCGGGCAGGGCTGGCGTTTCGGCCAGACCGTGCAGGCGTCCGCCATCCATGTGCTGCTGCGCAGCCTGCCTGGCGTGACCGGCGTGCTCAGCCTGAACGTGAATGGGCGCCAGGATGGCAATGTCGTGCTGGCGCCCACCGAGCTGCCCGTCGCTGGCAGCATGCTCGTGTATATCTCGGCGGTGTAGCCATGGCCTTCGAGCTGCCCGACCTCGACCGCAAGAGCTACCAGGAACTGGCAGCCGACCTGGTGCGCCGGATCCCGCAGTACACGCGCCAGTGGACGGACTATAACGATAGCGATCCGGGCATCACCCTGCTGCAATTGCTGGCCTGGCTGGACGAGTCGCTGCTGTACCAGGCCAATGCGATTCCCGTGCAGACGGACGAGAACTACCTGCGCTGGGTGCTGGGCCTGGCCTTTTCCGGCAACCAGACCGCCTACAGCCTGGCCGCCAAGGCCAACCATGACGCCGCCTTCCTGGCCTTGCAGCAGGTGCTGGCGCAGATCGAACAGGGCGCCGTGCTGAACAAGCCGACGCTGCAGCAATATGTGCTGGCCTATGTCGGCCGTCCCTACATGGCGCTGACCCTGCCGAACATCGACACGCTGGCGCTGGAAACCAACCAGGTCATCGCGCAGCAGGCTGCCGGCGGCACGGGCGCCACGCCGCTGCTGGTGCGGCGCGCGTATGCGCAAAGCGCGGGGGAGGGCAGCGTTGCCTGGATACTCAGCGATGCGCAATGGCGCTACCAGTATCCGCCGTATCCGAACCAGGCCGGCAACGGCAAAAGCAATAGCACCACGCGGCGCAAGGTGCTGATGATCGAGGCCGCCGACGACGCGACCGCCGAGCGTACCTTGCTCACGGCCGTAAACAAATACCTGGCCCCGCGCGTGATCGCAGGCAACCGGGTGCAGGCGCGTGCGGCGCAGTTCACCGACATCAACGTGACGCTGGTCGCCGGCTGCGTGCCGACGGTGCGCCTGGATGTCACGCTGGGCCTGCTGTTCGCGCGCCTCTTCGCCTACTTCCTGCCCTGCGAGGGAGGGCCGGCCGGTCAGGGTTGGCCATATGACGAGGCGCCCACCGAAGCGGCGCTGCGCCAACTGGTCCTGGCCATGCCGGGCATCGATGCCATCGACGAGCTGGTCTTCGATTTCATCCCCACCCTGGCGCTCGACCGGATGGCCGTGCTGGACGTCAACGCCCAGCTTGCCGATCTGCCGCCCGGCACGCCCGCGATGTTTTACCGGGGATTGCCGCGCCTGCGCTGCCTCGATGTCAGCGTCAGGAGCAATGCCGCATGAGCGCGCCGTCAAGCTACCTGCGCTACCTGCCTGCCGTGTACAGCACCACGCAGCCGGCTTTTCTGGCGCAGTACCTGAAGATTTTTGAAAAGATATTGACCGGCATCGGCGACGCGGAGCTGGGCGGGCGCAAGGGCATCCATGAGCTGCTGCAGGCGGACGTCATTGGCAATCTGTTCTATCCGCGCCTGAGTTTCCTGTTTCCCCCTTCGGACACGAGTTTCATGCCGCCCATCTCAGGCGCGACGGCAAAGCAGGAAACGGCCATCCTGGCCGACCTCGACACCTATATCCAGGTGCCCGCGCCCGACGATCCGCTGGCCGGCTACGTGGCCGCCGCGCCGGGCGCATCGGACCCGAACGCGCCCATCGAAGCCTGGCTCGACGATTTTCTCGACTGGCTCGGCGGCTGGGTCGCGCTGGCCGTCGACAACGACTGGGACATCGACCAGAAGCGCACCGTGATCGCGGAAATCATGGCC
This sequence comes from Janthinobacterium lividum, assembly GCF_034424625.1. Taxonomy (NCBI): domain Bacteria; kingdom Pseudomonadati; phylum Pseudomonadota; class Betaproteobacteria; order Burkholderiales; family Oxalobacteraceae; genus Janthinobacterium; species Janthinobacterium lividum. The sequence goes on from NZ_CP139976.1 coordinate 2,959,815, forward strand.
CTGTACCGCATGCGCGGAACCTTGCAGGGCCTGAGCATGCTGGCCAACCTGCTGCTCGGGCTGCCCATGGCCATGCACGGCCAGCAACTGGACGACAGTGGCAAGTGGATTGCCATCGACGGCACCGTGTCGGTAAACATCAGCGCGCCGTCCCCACCCGACATCGTGGCAAGCGACCTGGCCGGCAGCGCCTTCATCGTGCGCGACGCTTACGTTAGCGGCGCGCCCGTCGTGGCGGGCTACCTGCCGTGGCTGTTCAATGTGCAGATGGTGCTGCCGAACGCGCACAACCCGCTGTTCATCCTGACGGCTTCCAACGTGGCGCAGATCCAGGCGCTGTATGGCCGGCTCGAGCAGTTCCTGCGCGTCATGAAGCCTGCCGCCAGCAACTACATCATCACGATCGTACCCAGCATGCAGTTGCAGGCGCAAGGCTATGCCAGCGCGCTGGGCGTCAATACCTTACTCGGCCAACAAGGAATCCAGACATGAGCACCATCATCAAGGCGGACGTCGCCGACCACCTGAACTACCATACCGGCATGTTCCTGACGTCGGACTACATGACGCTCGAGCAGAATTACTTCAGCAACTGGTTCTGGCTGCAAAACCAGTACCTGTTCTCGCCCGGCGTGCTGAACGGCATGCTGGTGAGCCAGGCCGGCAATACGCTGGCCGTCAGCCAGGGCGTGGCCTTCGACGATGCAGGCCGTTTCCTGATCCTGCCGTCCGGTGGGACGCCGCTCACGCTGCCGTCGGATGCCAGCAATCCCATGCTGGTGTACGCCTATTATCCCGACACCAGCGCGTCGACCGCCAACGTGGTCAGCGAGGCGGCCCAGCTGCTGGCCGCGAAGAGGGTGCCCGCGAATGGCGTGCTGCTGGCCACCGTCACGCTCGACGCCAACAAGGCCATCGTCAGCGTGACGGACAGCCGGATTCCTGTGACGAGCCGGCTGCCGGCCGCGCTGGGGGACGCGAGGGCAAGCGCCGCGCTCGACACCTTCCTGCAGGGCACGTTGACGGTGCCGGCGGCCCAGCTGCAAGGCGCGGGCGCCAGCACCAGCGTCACCGTCCATTTCTATGATACGCAACAGGATGCCTTCAGCGCGCCGCCCACCGTGATGGTGACGGTGGGCGGCAGCGTTCCGTACGCCACCGCCGTCGCCTCCGGCACGGCGCAGTTCGTCGTCACGCTGCTGGCGCTGCAGGCCGCTGGCGGTGATGCCGATATCACACTGTCGTGGATCGCCATCGCCAGTGCCGCTTCCAATACCATGACCCGGGAAAAAGCATGAAACAGCCACGTGTCGAACGGCCCAACTATTTCTCGGGCGAAGCCTTGCTGACGGACGATTTCCGCTGCGAGCAGCAGTATCAGATGGATATGCTGGCGGCGCGCAATGTCAGCCTGTACCTGTATGGCATCGCGCATGGCCTCGAGGTTGCCGCCTCGGCGGATGGGCAACCGAGCCAGCTCGAAGTATCGCGCGGCATGGCGATCGACGCCCTGGGCCGGCAGATCATCCTGCTCGAGCCGGCCGTGCTGATGTTCGATAAGCTGGACCCCGGCGCGACCTATTTCATTACCATCAACTATTTCGAGGTGTTCGCCGACCTCAGCGACGAGAGCGGCACGGCCGGCTACAAGCGCATCGTGCAGCAACCGCAGATCCAGTACTTGCGCAATCTCGACCAGCCCGGCACGAACATTTTACTGGCGGTCATTTCCCTGACCACCGAGGGCAGCATCAACAGCCTGACCTACAAATCCGGGCGCAACGAGCGCCGCTATGTGGGCAGCAGCGTCGGTTCGGTCAATTTCGTCACGGAAGGGGCCGGCGTGAACCAGGCCTTTTCCGCGCCATCCAACATTGCCGGCGCCACGGTGCCGGCGGACTACGCCAGCATCAGCGCGCGCCGCGAGGGCAGCCGCGCCGATGACTATTACCTGGAGTTCGACGCCCCGCGCGGGCAGTTCATGGGTCTGCTGACGGCGCGCAACAACCTCGGCGTGGGGACCGACAATCCGGTCGCCAACCTGCAGGTCGACGCCGTGACCATCAAGGGCAAGGGCACGATCAGCTGGGACAACCAGCTGGTCACCTTCTCGGATGCGCCCGCGCCGTTCCTGCAAGTGGGCGACCAGCTCATCGCGGACCCTTCGGTGCGCATGGGTACGGCCCAGTGGCGCACCGTCAGCAAGATCGTCCAGGATGGTTTGCAAGTCGAGATCGACGCTGCCTTTTCGCCCACCACGATGCCGGCGCCCGGATCGGGCTACACCTACATGCGTTCGGCCCTGGCCCGTTTTTCGCGCAGCGACGGCACCTTGCTGCAGGTAAGCCTGGACGGCACCGTCGGCCTGGGGGTGCAGGCGCTGGCCAAGGGGGGCTCCGCCAGCGCCGGGCCGAATGCGCTGGTCATCGGGCGGGACCGCAACGTCGGCATCGGCCTGAACGAAGGCGCGCCGCGCGCCGCCCTCGACGTGCAGGGGCAGATCCTGGCCGACAGCCTGACTGCCAGCGGCGCCATCAAGGCCCAGAGTTTCGAGGGCAACGGCTCCAAGCTGCAGGGCATGGCCATGCTCAGCTACTGGACCAAGGAGTCGCCGGGGCAGGCGGCGAGCCGGCTGTTCTACGATGGCGGCAACGTCGGCATCTTCGACCGCAGCCCGGCCGCCTCGCTGAGCGTGGGCGGCGGCAGCGCCTTCATCGGCAATGGCGTCATCAGCTCGATCAGCGCCGATGTCGTGCAGGGTTACAACACCACGTTCCAGGACCAGGTCAAGGTGGGCGACCTGATCGCCATCGGCACCCTGAACCAGCAGCAGGCGGTGCTGGCCAAGACGCCTGCCAGCGATACGGAACTGGTCCTGACGACGCAGTTTGAAATCCCCGTCATCAATTCGCCCTACAGCTACCTGGTGTCGGGCACGGTTGAACCGGTCACCGGCCCCGGCAAGGTCAGCAGTAACGGCACGACCATTACCGGCACGGAGGGCACCAAGTTTACTGCCTTGTCGGCCGGCGATACCCTCCTGATTCCCCGTTTCACTCCGGCGGCAGTGCAGGTACAGAGCGTTGCGCAGGTTGCCAGCGATACGCAACTGACCTTGTCCGCGCCGTATGCGGGGAAGGTCGACAGCCTGCCTTACCAGCTGCAGGGGGCCGACGGCGCGAAGACGGACGGGGCAGGGACCATCAGCATCGATCCGGCCACGCCGACCGTGGTCACGGGCACTGGCACCGCCTTCCTGAGCGCGGCGAAGGCGGGCGACCAGCTGTTTGCCGCGGCCGATCCGCAGACACTGCCGCGGCTGCTGCGCGTCAAGTCGGTCGATAGCCAGACCCAGCTGACCTTGCTGGAAGGCGGTGCCGCCACGTCCCCGTTCGCGGCTGCCACGTCGGCCTACATGGTCAGCGCGGGCCTGCTGGCCCAGTTCAAGGCCAACGACGACAATGCCATCCTGGCACCCGCAGAAGAGGCGGGGCTGCCGCCGGCCATGCTCATCGTCAGCAATAGCGAGCCGCCCAACTGCAACACGGTCGCCATCAATCTCGCGCTCACCGACGTCGACACGCAATACGCCCTGCAGGTAAACGGCCCCGTCAGTTTTGCCAGCGGCGCGGCGACCTTCAGCGATTTGACGGCCGACACCATCTGGGCCCAGGAGTCGGTGGCGATCGGTGGCACCGGCTTTGCCGCCGGCGCCAATCTGCTCAGTGTGGCTGCGGTGGGCGGCGCGGCGCCCACGCTGGCCGTTACGCCTGCGGAAGTGGCGGTGACTGGCAATATCAATGTCGCCGGCAACGTCACGGCGACGGGCGAGGTGCAGGGGGATACTTTGATCGGCAAGATCATTGGCGACCGTACTCTTTTCAATCAACCCGTCTTGCCACTGAGCCAGACAGCAGCTTCCGATGGCACGCTCGTGGCCTACGTCGGCAATACCGATTTCACCCAGCCGCCGTTGGCTCCGTTCTACGGTATTTTGCAAGGCAGTACGGTTGGCGCATCCGGTACGACCTGTGCTTTGCAAGTGACCGCTTCTTGCATTCCGATCACTGTTTCAACGGGAAAGAAGACCGCCAAACAATACTGGCTTCCGTTGCCGGGCACGTTTTCGATGCCGGTGAGAAAGGGGGAGGAATGGACTATCGATCTCATTACCGATCCTAATGCGGGTGCGTCACCGCAGGTGTACTGCTATTGGGTGCCGTTTGCGGCCCAGGACGCGCAGCTCGTTTCCCCAGAGCCCGTGACGCCGGAACATGATCTGCATGGCCAGTTAATCGGTGGCTTCAACCTGCTGCGTGAGCGCATGGTCAGCGGGCAGCTGCAAGGCAGCGTTGCGGCCAATGCCCAGGAAGTGATCGATGGGCGCGTCAACGACCTGACCCAGATCTTTGGCGACCTTACCCACATGAGCGCCGACGAGGAAGAGCGGGCGCAGTTCGTGCGCGACCTGCAAAAGATCGTCTGCTCGCCAGCCTTGCCCGGCGAAGCCGAAGTCGTCAAGCCGCTCGATCCGCAGGCGGTCCAGGATTTGATCGACACCTTCGGCAAGGCCAGCGGCCACAGCTTTACCGACGAGCAGCGCGGCCTGCTCCAGGCCGGCGTCGAGGCGCTGGTGCAAATCAACGATAGCGAGGCCAGCCGGGCCGACCTGGGATTGATCAAGAAGAATATCGGCATGTTCATCGGCAACGTGCAGCAGGTGCTGGGCATCGAGTTCAGCAGCACCGACACGCGGCTGCTGACACGGGCGCTGGTGCGGCTGGTCGGCGACGGCAGGCAGAACGCTATGTGAAGCATTTTCGCACTTGCCTCACGGGGCAAGACATTTTGATGTTGCATCCAACCATGGAGTTGTCATGAACCGTAAGCATAAACATAGCAATGACTTTGGCGCGCGCACCACTTATTCGCAGGCCGACCTGGTCGAAGGCGTTTTCAGCACGGTGGCCATCAGCGACGGCTTCGTCATGGCCAGCATCGGGCAGCCGACCATTACCGCCGCCTACCTGGGCATGCTCGAGGGCAGCACCATCGATGCTGGCGGCAGCGTAACCAGCCATACCTATGCCACCGGTTGCACCCAGGCGGTCACCGCATCGTCCGGCAAGAAAGGAGCGCACACGTATTTCATCCCCATGCCAGGGAACTTCACGATGACGGTGCGGGCCGGCGAAACCTGGAAGATCCAGTTGACGGCCGAACCGGCGATCGGTCCCGCACCCCTGGTGGAGTTCGTCTGGACGCCGGAAAACGCCAGCTCCATCGCGCTGGAAACGCGTCCCAGCCCCACGGCTGCGGCAATGGCGCAGTTGCGCGAGGAAGTCGCGTCGGGGCGCTTGCAGGAAAACCTGCTGGCTTCGGCCCAGCGCACGATCGATGAACGGGTGGGCGACTTTGCCCATGTGTTTGGCGACGCCACGAAGATGAGCAATGACGAGGGCGACCGGACGCGCTTCGTGCAGGGCCTGCAAAAAATCGTCTGCAGTGCCAGGCCCGCCGGCCAGCCCATCGATAACCGGGTCGACGATGCCGACCTGGTCGGTCTGGTCGCCGCCTTCGGGCAGGCTACCGGGCGCAACTTCGGCGTGCAACAGCAGGATTTGCTCAAGGAAGGCATCCGCGCGCTTGTGAAAATCAATGAAAATGCGGCCAACCGGGGCGACCTCGGCCTGATCGATGCGAATGTCCGCCTGTTCCTCGACAATGTGCAGCGCGCCACGGATATCAGCCTCGGCAATTCTGACCGGCGCCTGCTCACGCGTGCCCTGGTGCGCCTGGTGGGCGACGGACGCCACGGCTGATGCCCGTTCCGCTCTTCCCTTTGCTGGACGAGGCCGCCTGTGACGATTGGGTCTTGCGGCTGTCGCTGCTGGCACGCCACTGGCGGCGGCGCCATGCCGAAGTGCCCTTTTATTCATTGGGACTGGCGGCCTACCTCGACGCCGGCGCGGGCCCGGCCGGCCTCTACTGGAACCGGCCGGAGCGCGAACGCAGCAACCGCCTGCTCGCGGCCCATTTTGGCGCGCTGCTGCAACTGGTGCTCGATTGCCTGGAGTTCCATTGCGGGCTGCCGGCCCGGTTGGCGCCCGAGGCCGCCTGGCCCGGCTTTCATATCTACCTGCCGCACCCGGCATTCGCCGAGCCGGTGGCCAGCGTGCACCGCGACTTGCAATACCGCGACGTGTTTGCAGGCCGGCATTTTGGCGCGCAGGACTTGCTGAGCTTTACCCTGCCGCTGAGCGTGCCGGCGGGCAGCGGCCTGCATCTGTGGCGGCGCGAGGATGGTCAACCCGATTTCATCGCCTACCGCCACGGACAGATGATCGTGCACGACGGGCTGGCGATACACCAGGCGGTGCTGGCCTGCGGCAAAGGCGGCCTCGAGCGCATCACCATGCAGGGCCATGCGGTCCGCCTGGATGGACAACTTCTTTTGTATTGGTAAGAGCATGAATCCTGACCACAGCGCTGAAGCGATCGCATCGTTCCACCTGCCCGTGCTGACGCCGCAGCAATGCGCGGACGTCGTCGAGCGCCTGCTCGACCTGGAACCGTTCTGGCTCAGGCGTACCCGGCATTTCCCGATCCACACCCTGGGGGCCACGTATTACTACGATATCGTGGGCATGCCGGCGCGTCCGTACGAACGGCTGGCCCGCCAATATAATCCTTTTCTGCTGGATCATTTCGGCGAAGTCTATGACGCCTTGCTGGCGTCCCTGGGCGCCGCGCTGGGCCAGCCTGTCGTTTATCACCCGGCGCTCGCCTTGCCCGGTTTTCACATGTTCGGCGGCCATCCCGCCCTGCGTGCCTCGGAAGACCTCGACCTGGTGCACGAGCAATGGCAGGGCGGGCGCGAGACGGCCGACTTTCCGGGCAATCCCATCCACCTCGACCGCGGCCACCTGGCTGTCGGCCTGGGCGCGGCGCCGACGCTATCGGTGACCTTGCTGATCGCCGCTGCGGGGCGGGGCGCCGGCATGAAAATGTGGCCGTTCGGACTCGAACGCACGGGCAATCTGGATGAAAGCGAGATCCTGGCGCTGCTGCAGCGCGAACCGTTCGAGCAGATCCATTACCAGACCGGGGCCGCTTTCATCCATTCCGGCCGTCGCTATCACCAGGCCCGCGGCTTCGACGGCGCGCCCGGAGACTATCGCATCACTTTGCAGGGCCATGCCGTTTGGCAGGGCGGGCAATGGCAACTTTTTTGGTGACACCATGTTCTTTCGCAATGACCAGTTCTCCTTTACGGCCCGCCTCGAGCAAGGCTGGGAAAGCGTGCTCGACGAATGCCTGGCGCTGCCGCATGCCGAGTTCGACGCCTGGCCTGAAACGGGCTTGTACAACCGCGGCTGGGATGTCTACGGCCTGGTGCTCGAAGGCCGTCCCATGCTCGAGAACGCCATCTTCTGTCCGCGCACGCTGGCCTTGCTTAGCTGCATTCCGGGTCTGGTGACAGCGGGCTTTTCGCGCCTGGCGCCCGGCACCGAGATCGCGCCGCACGTCGGTTATACGGACCGGGTGCTGCGCCTGCACCTGGGCCTGCGCAGTTCGCCCGACTGCGCCTTGCGGGTGGGTGCGGCCGTGCGCCATTGGCAGCCCGGGCGCTGCCTGGTCTTCGACGACACGCAGGAACATGCGGCCTGGAACCGCGGAGCTACCGACCGCCTGGTGCTGCTCGCCGATTTCACCAAGCCGGACGGGGTGTGAAACGATGAGCGCCCAGCCAGCCACGGCCGCCACCGACAGCGGCGCCTATGCGGACAACGCGGCCCTGCAGCAGGCGCTGCGCACGCTGGCCGACAATATGATCGAGCTGGCCCTGCTGGCACGCCAGGCGGAGGCGTCCGCACCACCCGAAGCGGCGTCCGGCGCCGCCCTCGAGCGCCTGTACCGGCAAGCCAGCCAGCTGGGCGCGGGGAGCGCGGGCGGCGCCGATGCGGCCGCGCGGCTGGGCGCGCGCATCGAACAGCAGTGGCAATTGCTGGGCCAGCGTGCGGCAGCCACCGTCGAGGCGCAGATTTTTATTCCCTGGATCCATGTCTGCGCCCTGTTCAACCTGGACCGGCCGCAACAGGAAGTCTTGCTGTTCGGTTTGCTCAGCGAAATCGAATGGCGCTATGGCGCCATCGTGCGCGCTTTCGGCAGCGCCGCCAGCGCCGAGGGCAGCGAAGGCTGGATCGACCTGGCCGGCCTGGATGCCATGCTCGCCGCGTGCCGCGGCACGCGCCCGGGCTTGCAGCGCTGCCTGCTGGCCGATGCCGCCTTGCTGCACTGGGAACTGATCGTGCTGGCGCCCAATACCAGCCTGGCCGGACTGGACGGCGGTTATCGCCTGAGCGAGCCGATTGCCGCGTATCTGCTGGCCCAGTCCGCGCCGCGCCTGTGTCTCGAGCGCCCGCTGACCAGTCTGGACAGCACGCTGGCGCTCGACGAGCACCTGGCCGATGCCCAGGCCCTCGCGCAGCTGGCGCGTTTCATCGGGCACTGCGGCCCGGCGCAGGCGCGCGCGGCCAGCCATGTGCTGCAATTGCAAGGGCCGGACCTGTGGCTGGCCCGCAGCCTGTGCGCGGCGACGTTTGCGACGATGGGCATGGCATGCGTCGAACTCGACGGCAAGGAAATCTGGCAAGCCTATCTGAATGGGCAAAAGAACCGCCGCACCTTGCTGGCGCGCCTGCGCCTGCTGTGCCGCGACGCGTTGTTGTGCAACCGCATTTTCGTGCTCCTGCATTGCCACTGGCTCGGCACGCAGGAGGGCGCCGACGACGACCTGCTTGACGAGGTCATGCAGGTACTGTTCGAGAGCCAGCCCTACCTGGCGGTCTTGAACGGTCCCGCGCGGCGGCTGTCCGACCTTGCTTTTCGGTATGCCCGGCACGAGGTGGCGGCCGTCCTGGTGCGCGTCCCGGCGCCGGACAGCCGCTTGCGGCGCGCCAGCTGGCTGCGCCATGCGGGTACTTTCGGCGTGGACATCGACGATGCCTTGCTCGCCAGGCTGGTCAATCAATATCTGCTGACGCAGGAGCAGATCGTGCTGGCGCTGAAGGAAACGGCGAGCCGGCGCATGCTGCAGGCCGAGGGCGAAGAGGGCAGCGCCGGCGAAATGCTGCTCGACGCCTGCCGCGCGCAGAGCAACCGTGAACAGATGAGCGTTGCCCATGAAGTCAAGACCACCTACCGCTTCGGCGATATCGTCCTGCCGGATACCACGCGGCAGTGGCTGCAGGAAGTACTGCAATATGCGCAGCAGCGCCATCAGGTCATCGAGGAATGGGGTTTCAACCGCAAGAACGAACATGGCAGCAACCTGTGCATCCTGTTCTATGGTCCGTCCGGGACGGGCAAGACCATGGCCGCGTCGATCATTGCCAATGAACTGGGACTGGGCCTGTACCGCATCGACCTGGCCAGCATCGTCAGCAAATACATCGGCGAGACGGAAAAACACCTGGCCCAATTGTTCGACCAGGCCGAGGCGATGAATATCGTGCTGTTCTTCGACGAGGCCGAAAGCCTGTTTTCGAAACGCACGGAAACGAAGGATGCGCACGACCGCTATGCCAACCTGCAAACCGGTTATTTGCTGCAGCGCATCGAAAGCTACACGGGGATCGTCATCCTGTCGACCAACCTGATGGCGAATATGGACAAGGCCTTTACGCGGCGCTTCAAGTTCATGATCGAATATCCGTTTCCCGGAGGCGCGCAGCGCCTGCAATTGTGGCGCAGCGCCTTTCCGCCCGCCGTGCCGCTGGCCGGCGACATCGATTTCGAGCTGCTGGCCGAACGCGCGCCCCTGAGCGGCGCAAATATCAACAGCATCGCCGTGAACGCCGCCTTTCTCGCGGCGGCCGAGCAGCAGGCGGTGGGGCAGCGGCACTTGCTCAAGGCGACGGAGCGCGAGTACCACAAGCTGGGCAAGGTGTTTGCGCCCGATGATTTTCGCTGGGACGATGATGCGTAGCGCGAGGACGCATGCGCGCGGGCGGCTGCCTGCCGGCATGCCGGAAGGGGGCGCAGCCGATGGAGCATGAGCGCCTGCGGCATAAACCGCGTTCGACGGCGCACACGGCAGCGCGCAGCGGGCCGGACACGCCGCAACTGCGCGTTGCCGATGGCGGTACGCCGATGCAGCAGTACCGCTATGCGCGCAGCCCGGCCAGCTTGCTGCGGCAGCCAGGCCCGGCGGCGTCCATGGGGGCGCAGGGATCGTCCGCATTCCGGGCCATCGCGGCGGCGATGGGCGAGCAGCATGGCGTCGACACCTCGACGCTGCGCGCCACGCATAATTCCCCGTTTCCCGCCACCGTGGAGGCCGATGCAACCTTGCAGGGTAACAAGATCCATTTCGCGCCCGGCAAGGATAGCGAGCCGAACATCAAGCACGAGGTCGGGCATCACATCATCAATGTCTTGCGGGGCACGCCGCCCCGGACCGATGGCCGCGTCAATGGGCAAGCCGTCAACACGAGCGATGAAGCCGGCGCTGATCGCCTGATGCGGCAGCCGCTGCAACGCAGGGCAGCGCCGCCCCAGCCGCTCGCAGCAAGCGGCCAGGAGCATGATAACGGCCCCGTGCAGTGCACCATCGGCTCTGCGAACCGCTATATCAGTGACAACGAGCTGTGGAGGAATGGCCGCAACGACGTGTTTTCCCTGCTGGCAGAGCTGTACTGGGAAGGATCTGACGAGTATGACGAAATCTACCGGGAGTTGATGCAGGACCTGCCTGAATTTCCCGGTCCGGCGACGGATGGCTGGGATCCCGTGACCTCTGTTGACGCGGAAATGTTCTTGGCGGAGGAAATCGAGAAATTGGGTGCCATGTATGGCGACATGCCGGATGGCGTGCGCGACAGAGTCATTGAATGGAATGGCAAGGTTTCGCGGCAGGGACTGGCACGCAGGAAAGAAAAGAGCTCGGATGCCGCCAGAAAACGCTCCAAGGTGATGAATGCCGCAGGCGACAGCCTGAAGCTATACCATGCCAAGACCGCCCCGACGAAGAACAAGCAGCCGCCGGGAGGCCAGGGGAAGAGCGTTTTTTTCAATCAGAATCAGTTCGATTACTTCCGTTCCAGCGCAGCCAATGTACAAAGGGATATTCTTGGACTGACAGGAGATACCAAGCGTGGTGACGCAGCGTTTGTTAATCAGTTGAGCCAGATCTACAAACCCGCCAGTTCGACGCTTGCAAATGAAGAGGAAGAGCAAACGGCACTGCTGAAAGCTGATGTCGAGCCGGATGAGGGCAGTCCGCTCGGTATCATCGGGTATCGGAATCCGGGTGGGCAAGGACATCCCGGTCCTAAATTGGGCGCCGAGGTCAACAGCTTTACTTACAATCTGCTGCTGAAAAACTCGACAACCAGGACCTACGCACCCGCGAAAAAAATCGGCGTTCCCAAGCAGTACCTTAATTCCAAAAAATACCGTACTGAGGCAAGGAAGCTGGTGCATCACGACTTCGATACTCCAGAAGACTATGAGGCGGAGTTGTTCAGGCATTATCGGCAAATCGTGTCCGGGGCAAAGCGGATTTACGGGGATAACGAGTGCATGTTCGATTCATATGCGTTGAAACTGGTGTATGCCGGCATGGCTGGCGAGACGAGTTTCTTTACCTATCCGGCCCTTATTTTTGAAATTCAGGACAAGAACAACCTTGGTATCGATGTTCCAAAGATCAAACAGGGGATTCTTGATAAATGGAATGCTGTCAGCGATGTAACAATGACCGAGCGGCAAAGTTTTGGTTTTTTGTATCCCGCCATCAGCGACCTCGAAAAATCGATCCGGATATGGCCAGGGCAGTATGACATCGAGGGGTTTCTCGCCACGCTGCAGAAGGTGATATCACCTCACGCCGATGTGGCGCGCAGCCGCCGCAGGCGGGGCGGCCGCTTGTCCCTGCTGCAAAACACGCTCAAGCGCAGCATGAATCTTGCAAAGGGCGCAGTAAATCGGGTGGCAGTGGGAAACGACAAGGTCAAAGTGTTGCTCAATCGTATAGCGAGTAACTATGGCAAAGGATTGCAAATATTGCAGCAGTGGCGCAGCTGGCGGACCGACGTGTTGTTTGCAGAGGCGACGCAAGTCATTGAAAACCTCAATGAGGCGGCACTCCACCTGTCGACGGAGTATGAGCAGAGCGAGGCCAGGGGGAAAATGGAAGCCGCTGTTTTGCGCCATTACACGGGCCCCGTCCAGGGTACCGGCTATACCATTGCATCGTTCTACCTTACCCACAGCGGGCAGCAAGGTTCGAGCAGCGCGATGATGTTTCACGGGGCCGACGCGGCCTTCGTGAAAAAAAAGGTCAAGGACAGGGGGCCGGTGTACTTTGAAACCATGACCTCCACGGCGGGGCCCAAGTCGCTCAGCCTGGTCGATCCTGCCTATAACTTTACCACCAGAGAAGAACTGGCTGACTTTGGAAAGCAAAATACCGGTGATGCGCAAATCTACGACATGACGAATATGGACCCTGCCGCGCTGCCTGGCCTGTTGGGGAAAAATACGCATGCCAAGGTCACGCTGTATGCAAGCCTTTCGAAACACTTCCAGTTCGGAACCGACAGCACCAACCTGGGCTTCGTCATGCATTTGCAAAAGGCCGGGGATGAAGCGCCAGTCGGCAGCTATTTGCCGAAGGGCGCGGTGTGGGATATGGGGGCAACAAGGGTGTCAAAAAAACCAGCCTATGTGCCAGCCGTGCCGTCTGCGCTCTACCATCATGCATCGTTGTTGCTCGATGCACAAACCGGCACGAGTAAGGTCGCAGGCAAGCGCAAGCGCAAGGAGGATTCGTGAAAATATCCGCCAGCAAAGCTGATCATGACGCATGAGCCATTGCGGCACAGGCCGCCCATGCAGCCCGCCACGGACACGCGCCGCGCGCTTCCTGTCGCCCAGCGGCAGGGCGGGCACGGCGGCACAGCCATGGCGAACTTTCGCTATGCGCGCAGCCCGGCCGGCGGGCCTGCGCCCGATGCCAGGCGCGCGCCGCTGCCATCGGCGCTCAGGACCGGCATCGAGCAGCTGTCGGGCATAGCGATGGACCGGGTAACGGTCCACTATAATTCGCACCAGCCTGGCCTGGTGCAGGCGCATGCCTATGCGCAAGGCGGCGATATTCATCTGGGACCTGGCCAGGAGCGACACTTGCCGCATGAAGCCTGGCATGTGCTGCAGCAAAGGCAAGGCAGGGTGAAGCCCACGATGGCGGCGCATGGCATGGCGATCAACGATGACCGCGCGCTCGAGCAGGAGGCAGACCGGATGGGAAGCCGGGCCATGAACGCGATGCCCGCGCGATCGGCAAGCCTGCAGGTTCCCGCGCCAGCCGCCGCCGCGCCGGGGGCAATGGTGGCGCAACGGGTCATCTTCAATGGCACCGATTACAAGGACGATCCGAAACACAATAATAGAACGATCATCAGCGATGCGCTGGACGCCATCATCGAGGCGCAAAATGGCACGGTGCTCGATCCGGACAGCTGGATCAGCTGGGTCGATTCGATCAATGTCAAGCTGCAGGCCAGTGGCCCCACCAAGGCGATATTGAAGGAAATCTCGCTGTTTTATCAGCAAGTGGCGGAGCTCAGCTTCAAGGTCAATCCGGTGCTGGCCGAGGCATGGCGGCGTTGCCGGGACGCCACGTCGAACTGGAAAGATTACAGCTTGGTGGGCGGAAAATTCAAGGACAAGTTTACTGAGTTGCTGGACGAAATCAGCACGGACTTCCCTACGCTGGCGGCCAAGGCGAGCACCGTCACGACCTTCAAGGTCAACAAGGAGCACATGGTCAACAAGGGCGCGAAATTTGGTGGCGGGCAAACCGATTTCGATAATCTGATGTATGCGGCCGCTCCACCAACAGGCTCGACAGCGACTTTGTCGGAGTTTCACAAGTCCCTCCATGCGATGAAACCAGGCACCGGGAAGGTGAACTACAATGCGCTGCATCCGGATATCCGCAAGGTGATCGAGGATGAACAAAAGAAATACAATGAACACCTGATGGGCAAATTTATTTAGATCGATTGGAAAGCGGCCTAGCCATGAACACCATCCCTTCTGACGTGGCGCTGGCGCGCCTGGATCGTTCGGTTCGTCATCTGACATCATTGGGCCTGCCGCTTCCCCCAGGCCAATTGCCTTTGCCACCGACATTGAGCGGTGCCGTGCGCAGCGCACGCGACACGGCAGGGCGCGCCATTTGCCTGTGCATGTGCGCCTCGCGCGCCGAAGGACTCGCGCCGGAGCTTGCCTCCGACCTGATCGCGGACCTGGGCGCCGCGTCCGCATTACGTCCCCTCGAAGCCGCATTTCTCGACCCGCAGACCGATCCGGCACAGCGGGGTCCCGTGTTCCAGTGGGGCTTCGAAGCGTGCTGGGCGCTGTTATGGGCCTTGGGCAAGGTTGGCAGTCTGGAGACGCCGACGGCCACTTGCGACCCGCAGCGCATCGCCGCCATGATCACGGGTGCCGGCTCGATCGATGCGCTGGCTGAGCCGTTGCGCGGCGATGGGGAACTTCTCGATGCGCTTGACCTGAACACGCGCCTGCTGGCCGTGTGCCAGCAAGCGCGCTTCGTCGACGTTCCAGGGGGATTGATCGGGCAGGTCATCGCGCAGCGCCAGTTTGCCTTGCTGTGGCTGCTGGATCCGGCAGCTGTGCCGTGGGAGGAGATCGAAGTGGCTGTTTGAGCCGGCTCGCGGTCGCTGCCTCAGGCGTCCGGCGAAACGCTTGTTTCGCACAACACCATCCGCACCAGCATCGTCTTACTCCTCTTTTTCAAAGATGCGGATCTTCGCGCCGCCCTGGTAGTCCTGCAACTCCGCTTCGCCATCGATGCGTATGTCGCCCTTCAATATCACTTCCACGCTGATATCGACTTTTTTGATGCGAAACGTTTCAATGTCGGTTGGATGCACGTCGATTTCCATGGAAATCGAGGCGCCTGGCGCAATCGTGGTGAATTGCGTTTTCAGCGCCGGATTGGCCAGGCCACGGCGGGCGTAGGTGACGGCGCCGGTATCGGTATCGATGAATTTGACGATCGGGCCCGACTTGCGCAGGTAGTCGAGCGGAAAACCGATATCGCGGCTGCCATCGTTGCGGATGGTAACCAGCAGGTCGATCGGCTTGCGCTCATAGACGCAGCCAGCGTTGCCCAGGCATTGCAGGGAGATGGAGAGGGGCGCGTGGGTGCTCGTCATGGTGTTTGCTTTCAATGGTAGTGCCATCAGCATGGCATAGATAAGCAGGGTCAGACAATATCGCATCGTATTTTCCTGCCGATTTTTTTGCTCAGTAATTCCTGCGCCTCGATCGCGATATTCCAGCCGTGGCGTTTCAGGATCCGCGCGCCTTCTGCGTACGACATGATCGATTGCGTCAGGTCTTCCGGCGAGGTGCCGTTGACGTGGCAGACGATGGGCTCGTCGAGCGTGCCGTCGGGCTTGAAATAGCGTACCGTTTCTTCGAATTCCGTGTACGAGTATTCGTCGGGCATGCCGACGCAATGCCCGAATTCATGCGCATACGTGGTCAGTGCCGTTGCCAGCGACACGTTCATGACGTCGCCGGTCACGTTTTCGCGGTCATAGCGCTTGTGGATCTGCAGCGTGTAATGCTGATTCTCGTCGACCCAGAGGACGCGGAAAACTACGGGCAACACTTTTTGTCCGCATTGCGGATCATTGATTTCAAGCCGGAACTTGTTGTTCCAGTTGCCTTCGATGCCGGCCGTCGCGTTTTTCTTCGCCAGCGCCACCACGTTGGCGCGCTGCTTGACGCGCAGCGCCGCCGATTCCGTGCCCTTGTCGCTCTCTTCCAGCGCCTGTCCTGCGGCGTCCAGTACCGTGATGGCCTTGAAGCGCACTTCCACCACCACCGGACCGTCCGATTTTGACGGCACGTACAGCTTGAACCAGATCCTGTCCTTGTATTTGTGCGGCGTGCCGTCGTGCTGGTAAGGCTGCGCATAGCGGCCATACGAGGGACCGGCGATTTCCTTTTCGTAGTCCTCGATCCAGCAGGCCGGCAGCTTGACCAGCACTTCCTTGCGGCGCTTGTTGTCCACCGGCGTGGTGCTGGAGTCGCCTGCCGGTTTGTATTTCGGTTCCGGCGGGGTGCTGGCCCTGGCTGCCGGCTGCCCTGGCGAACCTGGCACCGGCGCCGGTGCGGAAGAGGGGGCGGATGCCGGTGCCGGTGCCGAATCCTGGCCGCCCACGGTTTTCAGCAGCTCGATCACCAGCGCCTCGGTGGCGGCGGCCGCAATCACATGCGTCAAGCCCTTTTCGTCGGTCATGCCGCTCTCATAGCTGCCATCTTCGCGCTTGATGCGGTAGGGCTGGCGCGGCATCGCTTCGCCCGTGTCGCGGTCGCGCAGCACGAAGCCTTCATCGAACAGCTTGATGCGCGTGTCCGGCAGCGCCGGCAGCACGCCCGCCGCGCTGGCGCCGCCGTTGAACACGTGCTGGCCGCCCTTGACCGTGAAGTTGCCGGGACAGGTAAACGTGATATTGCCGCCTTCAAGCGTGATCGACGATTGCCCGGCCTGCAGCGTGATCTTCTGATTGGCCTTGATGTCGATGCAGTCGTTGACCGAGATCACGGTAATGGCCTTGTCGGCCAGGATTTCCAGTTGCCCCGTATGCGCCTGCAGCGATACGGGGCCGTTGGCGGCAATTGCCTGGATGCCGCCGGCGTGGGTAAACAGTCCTTGCGCGCTGGCCGACACGGATGAATAGGTGTGGCCGGCCGTCATGTGCAAGTCCGCTTGCATCGTCCAGTGCAACTGCTGGGCGGCAAACACCACGGTCGAGCCGGGCGTGGCCCAGTTGATGCTGGCAGGCGCTTCCATCAGTACCAGCGGCTGGCCGAACTTTTCCACCGGCTGGTCGGCGGCCAGCTTGCGCTCGCCTGCGCTGGCCTTCAGTGCTTCCTGACCGCCCACGCTCGCTTGGTATTTGCCATCATGCTGCGGATCGATCTGCTTGATCAAGTCCAGCTGGGCCTGTTTCGCGTCCTGGCTGAACAGGGCGGTTTGTTGCTGTGCGGCCTCGGCCAGCGACTTGTTCAGTTCGGCCGCGCCTTTCAGCTGGGCCAGCGCTTCCATGGTGTCGAGCTGGGTAGAAGCAACGCCCGCGCCAGTCTGTGCGCGGGTGGTGGTCGAGATGAGCACGCCTTCGCCGCCGCGCAGCACCGTCCAGGCATCGGTGCGCAGTTCGAAACCGCTGCCGCGGTAACTGCCGCGCTGGGCCGTGTTGGGGCCCTGCTGGACCAGGTAGCCGAGGTTCAGCTGCGTGGCTGCGCTGCTCGTCGCCAGGCGGGTGCGCAACTGGCCCGGCGTGTCGTCGATCACCCACTGGTTATAGCCGCCGCCATCGAAATTGTGGCTGTGGATGCCGGAAATGACGCCGGCGTGATTGACGTCCGAGCCGACGCCGGCCGCATACGGCGGCGCGTCGCTGCCGGTATAGAGCTGGGCCACTACCAGCGGACGGTCCATGTCGCCTTCGATGAAGTCGACCAGCACTTCGGTGCCGATGCGCGGCGTAAATTGCGAACCCCAGTTCGGGCCGGCCAAGGCTTCGGCAACGCGCACCCAGGTGCCTGACGCTTCATTGCCGGGTGCGTTGCCCTGTTGATCCGTGTTGTGCCCCATGCCGCCCGGATTGGCGGCGCCGCCCCGTTGCCAGGCGAACTGGATGCGTACCTGGTGGTCGCGCCCGGTGGTCGCCACGCTGTCGGGCAGGCCGACCACCAGCGCCGTTTGCGGCCCCAGCGCGCTGCTGGCCACGCGCGCGGCGGTGGCGAGCGGCACGATGGCCACGCTGGTCCGCGCGCAAGCGAAGGTATTGCGGTAGGTGCCGGCCTCGAGCTGGCCATCGAGCAGGCTGGCGACGTCGCTCAGGCTGGCCACTGCCGACAGTTTCGACAGTAGCGCCGTCAGCGCGCCGCCGGCTGGCCCCAGGTTGTTGCGTGCTTCGTGCTCGACCCAGAGCACGGTGAACTGGTTGGCGCCATCGGCATAGTGCTCGTGCTGCAGCAGGTTAAAGGCGTGGCCGGCCGCCATGCGCCGCACCGCGCCAGCGCCCGTGAATTGCTTGTTCTCCAGTTCCAGCGCCTGTAGCATGCGCAGGCCGTGCGGATCGGCCGCCGTGCTGTCGGCATAGCGCCGTTCGCCGGAGCCGTCGTACAGGGGCAGGGGCGGCAGCTCGCCCGCCTGCAGGCTCGAACTGTGTTCGGCAGCCGGCGCCGCCAGTTGCTGCGGGTCCCAGCTGCTGATGCCGACCGCATTGGGCCGCACCTGGCGCCGCGCGCTGAAGCTGTCGATGGCGTCATCGGTATCGCTGGCGCGCACGCCGTGAAAGCGTAGGCCAGCCACGCCCGGCGTCGGCGGCGCGACTGCCTTGCTGTCGAAAATCACCAGCTTGTGTTTTGCCTGCTGCGCGTTCTGTTGTTCGCCTTGTTGCGCCGCTCCATCCTGTTCGTGCTCGAAGCGCCAGCTCAGGCCTTCGAAGGCCAGCACGCGGGTCAGGAAGGCCAGGTCGCTTTCGCGGTATTGGGTCCAGACGGGGCGTGGCGCCAGTTCCTGGCTGACATCGAATTCGAAACGGACCTGCGGATAGTCGCCGAGCAGCTCCGTGATGAGGTCGCGCGCGTTCTTGTCCTGGAAGATATAGCTGTCGCGGCGCAAGCCCAGCAAGGCCAGGGCAGGCTCGAGGCGCAGCCGGTAGCGCGCCACGCCGCCATCGGCGCCGGCAAAGCCGCAGTCGGTGCACAGTCCGTGCCAGGCGCGCCAGCTGCCGTCGGGCTGCAGCAGCTTGAGCGTGATTTCTTCCCCGAGAAAGCTGGCCAGGTCCAGGCCCGCCGCCGTGCTCAAGGCATCGACCTCGAAGCGGAACAGCTCATTGACCGCCTCGCGGCCCGTCATCCGCTCCACCATCAGCGATTCGGGCAGGTTCGATTCCTGCGCCGTGGCAAGCGTGATCAGCCGCGCATGCTGGGACAGGCCGGTGCCGAACACCCCCAGGGCGGCCTCTGTCGTTGCCGGGCCGCTCATTAAGGCAACGTGATGGTCAGGTTGGCCGTGCGCGGCGCCAGTTTGACGATATCGCTGTAGGCGTTCATCTGCTGTTCGGTGTTTTTGGCCAGCATGGTGCGCAGGCCCAGGTAACCGAGTGCACAGATCAGCGCGAATATCGAGCACAGCACCCACAGCGGCACGTCGTTGCGCAACTTGTGCGCAATCTGGTCGGGGCGTTCCGCATGTGGCGCAAAGCCGGCTTTCTTGCCCTTCATCTGGGCGATCTCGTCACCCAGGCGGGCCGTCAGGTAGGCCAGTTTTTCCGAGCCTTCCAGGATGTACCGCCCCTGGAAGCCGAGCAGCAGGCACATGTGAAACACTTCCAGCGCCTGCAGGTGTGCGCTGCCGCGCGCGCGCAGGGCTTCGAGACGGATGAAGAAATTCTCGCCGGCCAGCTGGTCGCCGAACAGCACCAGTTGCAGCGGGCGGCGCGCCCAGTCGTCGCGGATGGCATACGGCGAGCGCAGGATGATTTCGTCGACAGCCGCACAAAATGCATATTTGGCGGCATCGATATCGTCGGCCGAGGCCGCATGTTTTTTCGCCGCGTGCCCGAATTCGTCGAGAAACTGCGTCATCTTTCTGATGAAATCGGCATTGTCTTGCGGGCCGCTGCCGTTTTTCAGCATGAACAGCGCGTAGAAACCGTCGTACATCAGGTCCGTCAGCGTATGTTCCGTGCCCGGGCCGGCAGGTACGCTCGATGCGTAAGCGGCGGAGCCGCCGGACATCAGGGAGGGGGCGTTTGCATTCATCGTTTATCTTCAGGAAGTAATGGCGACAAGTTCAAGTTTCAGATCCCGCATGCCGGACGGAACGTAGATCGAAATCGACTGGGCCTGCAGCATGCGGTCGTACATCTGGCCCTTCGCTTCGATGGTGAAGTAGTACGTATCGGGCCGCACGGGCACGGCGGCCGGCACTTGCGGCGTGTGCTGCAGGCGCACGCCGGGCAGGGCCGACAGCACGAATTTTTCCACATCGTCGGGCGCGCCGATCTTGAAGCGCAGCGGCACCACGTCCACCAGTTCCACGCCCGGCAGGTCGGCCGAGACGCCCAGGTAAAACGCGGTCTTGTCGTCGATCTTGCCGGAATCGAGCTTGCCGTGATGGTAAGACGGCTTGATTTCGGTCAATGCAATGGCGAAATATTTTGACGAGATCACCGTGTCGAGCAGTTCGCGGATGATCGCGTGCAGGCGCGCGAACGACGGCCCCGGATCGGTGTGCTGATAAGCCGGCAGGTCGGCCAGCGCATGGGTTTTCGAGAACGTCATCAGCGCGCCGGCCAGGGCCAGCAGCGCTTCGTACAGGCGCTCCGGGTGCAGCGCCGGATGATGGAAATAATGGCTGAGCGAGGCGAAGGCCGAACTGGCCGTGTGCAGCAGCCAGAACGAGGACATGTCGCCGGAGCGAAATTCGATCACATTTTTGCTCGGCTCGCGGTGGTGGCCGTACAGGGCGTTGACCTTTGCCTGCAGCGCATCGATCAGGCGGCGCAGTTGCAGGAACAGCAGCGGGGCGCTGCGGATCGACAGGCTCGGCGGCACGAACGACGGGTCCGGCTCGAAGCCGCCGGTCGACAGGCGCCGCAGGCGCAGCAACGGAAAATTCACATACGAATCGCGCGGTTCCGATTCGGCCACCAGGCGCAGCGATTTTTGCAGGTAGGCCAGTTCGGCCTGCGCCGCATGGGTGTACAGGTCGGGCGTTTCCAGGTTGGTCTGACCGTAGCGGGCTGCGCTGTTGGTTTGGTCGGGCGCGGCAAAGTTGCCGCCGAAGTGTTTGAAGGCGGGCAGGGCGGCATAAAACGTGACGGTTTGCTGTGATTGCAGCAGCTTGCTCAGGTCCAGGGCTTCGGGCAACTCGTCGGCGCCGGGAGCGTTGTAGATTTCGCCATCCTGGAACACCAGCGACAGTTCCAGCAGCCGCAGCGTGTTATTGCTCAGCGCATCGCGGTCGATCTGCACGTGATTGACACCCCAGGCGTAGGGATGCAGCGCCTTGATGCTTTCGTGCAGGCGATGTTCATGGTACCGGTCTTGCTGCTGGAAGTGCTGGGGGCGCAGAAACAGGCCTTCACCCCATAACAATTTGCTTGTAATGCTCATCGATTGCCCTTTTTCCCGAGGAAGTAAAAGCGCGGAGAACGCTGCCGCTCCCGGGCTCTTTTGCAGCGCGATCGGCGCCTTGCAGGTGCATCCGATCATTCAATCTTTGCAATAAGAAATTATGTGCTTTTTTCGCAACTGCAACAACATTAACATTATCTGGAAGAAAGGCGCGTACGGTACGTTTCCCGCATGGTGCCTGCCTTTGCGGCCGATCGGATTGTGAGTTTTCGCGTATTTTCTATTGAACGGAGTCAATATTCAATCCGTGTTAGTCTCGCAAAAATAAGAATTTGGCAACTATAAATTGCAAGTTTTTTAATGACCGCGTCATCTTTTTTTTTGAGGGAAATCAGACCATGTCTCGCCAATTCACACTCCATTTTTTTGCCGCGGTTGCCTGCGCATTGACGCTCAGTGCCTGCAGCACCGCGCCTGCGGTCAAGACGGCGCCGCCGCCACCCTCGCTCGACGAGCTGATGGCGAAGGCGACCCAGGCTGCCAGTTCGGGCAACAACGAAGCGGCCATGGGTTTGTGGAAACAAGCCGCTGTCGAATTCCCAGCCGATAAGAATCCATGGGTCCGCATGGCGCAGACCCGCTATGAGGCGGGCCAGTACGGCGACGCCATCATCAATGCCCAGGAAGTGCTGGTGCGCGACCCCGCCGACAAACTGGCCAACAGCGTCATTGCGATCAGCGGACTGCGCCTGTCGACGCGTGCATTGGCCGACCTGAGCCGCCAGAACAACCTGTCCGGCCCGCTGCGCACCGAATCGCAGGATCTGGCCAAGCTGTTGCGCGAAAGCCTGGGCGAAACCGTGCTGGTACCGGCGCCTGCCGCGGCGCAGGCGCGCGACAAGCAACCGGCGCGTCCGCCGCGCAAGGGACAGAGCAAGACTGCTGACAGCAGTGCCAATCCCTTCGATGGTTTGAAGTGAAGCTGAGGCAGTAGCAATCTACCAGGGCATCGCGGATGCCGCCGATTACTCGTGAAGGGATGTGTCATGTCAAAAAAAGAAAGTGTTCAAAAACGCCTGCAAAAGGTCCGGCCGCCACGCGTGCAGATGACGTATGACGTGGAAATCGGCGATGCGATTGAAAACAAGGAACTGCCCTTCGTGATGGGCGTCGTGGGCGACTTCGGCGGCAATTCGGAAGTCGAGCAGAAACGGCTGAAGGACCGCAAGTTCATCGGTATTGACCGCGACAATTTCGACGAGGTGCTCAAGGGCGTCGAGCCGCGCGCCGCGTTTGGCGTCAGCAATGAGCTCAGCGATGAAGGCGGCCAGCTGCGCGTCGACCTGCGCTTCAAGTCGCTCAATGACTTCCGTCCCGAGGCGGTGGTGGAGCAGGTGGCGCCATTGCGCCGCCTGCTCGAGGCGCGCACCAAGCTGGCCGACCTGCGCAACAAGCTGGCCGGCAACGACAAGCTGGAAGATATCCTGAACGACGTGCTCAACAGCACGGAAAAGCTGGCCCAGCTGGAACAACAATCCACCGCCAAGAAAGACTGATCCCATGTCCGCTCAACTGACCCCCGCGTCCGGCGCCGCCGCGACCACCGATATCGGCTTGCTTGACCAGATCGTCGAACAAAGCAAGGTTGCCAAATCCAGCGTCGAGCATGCACGCGCCAAGGATCTGATTTCAGAACTGGTCAGCCAGGTGATGGAGGGCACCGTGGTGGTGTCGGACAACCTGGCGGCCACCATCGATGCGCGCGTTGCCGAGCTGGACAGACTCATTTCGCGCCAGCTCAGCGTCATCATGCATGCGCCCGAATTCCAGAAGCTGGAAAGCAGCTGGACCGGCCTGCATCACCTGGTCGATAACACGCCCACCGGCACCAACCTGAAGATCAAGCTGCTGAACGCCACCAAGCGCGAGCTGGTGCGCGATTTCCAGAGCGCGCTGGAATTCGATCAGTCGACCATGTTCAAGAAAGTGTATGAGGAAGAGTTCGGCACTTTCGGCGGTGCTCCATTCGGCGCGCTGCTGGGCGACTTCGAATTCACGCGCCAGCCCGAAGACATGTATTTCCTCGAACAGATGTCGCATGTGGCCGCTGCCGCCCACGCGCCCTTCATTTCGGCCGCATCGCCCGAGCTCTTCGGCCTCGAGAGCTATTCCGACCTCGGCAAGCCGCGCGACCTGGCCAAGGTGTTCGACACGGTCGAATATGCGAAGTGGAAGTCGTTCCGCGAATCGGAAGATGCGCGCTACGTCGGCCTCACGCTGCCGCGCTACCTGGGGCGCCTGCCGTTCAATCCGGCCGACGGCGCCACCGTCGACGGCTTCAACTTCGTCGAGGATGTCGATGGCACCAACCACCAGAAATACCTGTGGTGCAATGCCGCCTATGCCTTCGGCGCCAAGCTGACGGCGGCCTTCGACGATTACGGCTGGTGCGCGGCGATCCGCGGCGTGGAAGGCGGCGGCCTGGTCGAAGACTTGCCGACCCATACCTTCAAGACCGACGAGGGCGAAGTGGCGCTGAAATGCCCGACCGAGATTGCGATTACCGACCGGCGCGAAAAAGAGCTGAGCGACCTGGGTTTCATTTCGCTGGTGCATTGCAAAAACACGGATTACGCGGCGTTCTTCGGCGCCCAGTCGGCGCAGAAGGCCAAGAAGTACAACACCGATTCCGCCAATGCGAATGCGGTGCTGTCGTCGCAGCTGCAATACATCTTTGCCGTCTCGCGCATCGCCCATTACATGAAGGCGATGATGCGCGACAAGATCGGCAGCTTTGCCGCCGCGTCCAACGTCGAAGATTTCCTCAATCGCTGGCTGATGCAATACGTGCTGCTCGACGATAACGCCAGCCAGGAGCAGAAGGCCCAGTTTCCACTGCGCGAAGCATCGGTGCAGGTGTCGGAAGTGCCTGGCCGTCCGGGCGTCTACCGGGCGATTTCCTTCCTGCGTCCCCATTTCCAGCTCGATGAGCTGTCCGTTTCACTCCGTTTGGTCGCGGAGCTGCCGCAATCGACCAAATCCTGATTTTTTCATAAACAACCGAAAGGAATGACATGGCAATCGACGTTTACTTGCAAATTGATGGTATCAAAGGCGAATCCACCGACACCTCCCACAAAGATTGGATCGAATGCAAGTCGGTCCAGTGGGAAGTACTGCAGCCGAAATCCGCCACCGCCTCGACGGGCGGCGGACATACCGCCGAACGTACCGAGCACAAGGATATCGTGGTCGCCAAGCTGGCCGACCTCGCCACGCCCCTGCTGCTGCAAAATTGCTCATCCGGTAAAACGATCCCGAAAGCCAAATTCGAATTCCTGCGTGCTGACGGCCAGGGCGAGCGCATCAAGTACTTCGAGATCGAACTGGAAAACGTGCTGATCAGCAGCGTGGCGCCATCCGTCGCGGCTGGCGACATCCTCGGCGAAAATGTGTCGATCAAGTATTCCAAGGTCAAGTGGAAATACACGCAGCAAAAAGTCGGTGGCGGCTCAGGCGGCAATACCTCCGGCGGCTGGGATCTGTCGGCCAACAAGACGATTTGATCGGCAACGGCCCTTGCCGGATGAAGCCGTTCCGGCTAGCCGCCGACGGTGACTCCGGCTTGTGCCTGCGTGACTGATGCTCCTGAATCAAAGGGCCGCCGCAGGCCGCCCTTTTGTTCCTTCCCACTGCCAATGACGGGATACCGATGAAGGGTTTTACGCCGGGATTGTTCGACCGCCTGATGGACACGCCTATCCAGGGTGCTTCCAGCAGCACCGTCTCGCGCCTGTCGCTGGAGGATTTGAAAGACACCGTGGCGCGCGACCTGGAGGCGCTGCTCAACACGCGCACCGTGATACCGGAAGCGCTGCTGAAAAAATTTCCCGAATGCGGCCGCTCGATTGTCACCTACGGCCTCAATGATTTCGCCGGCCTGAGCTTGTCGAGTTCCGATGACCGCGCGTATATCTGCCAGTGTCTGGAAAAGGCCATCGCGCGCCATGAGCCGCGCCTGCGCAGCGTGCGCGCTTCGCTGGAAATCCAGGAAGGCTCGATCAATCGCCTCAATTTCGCCATCACCGCGCTATTGGTGGTGCACTCGGCCCAGGAACCCGTCAACTTCGACGCCATCCTGCAGCCGTCAAGCCTGCATTACACGATCAGCAAGGCGCGCCGTGCGGCGCAAGGAGCCTGAACTTGGAAGAATTATTGCCGTATTACGAACGTGAACTGGGTTTCCTGCGCCGCTATTCGCGCGAGTTTTCCGAGCGCTACCCGAAGATCGCGGGACGGCTGCTGATCGGCGGCGAAGTCTGCGAAGACCCGCATATCGAGCGCATGATCCAGTCCTTCGCGCTGCTCAATTCGCGCATCTCGAAACGCCTCGATGACGATTACCCTGAATTCACCGAGGCGCTGTTCGAGGTGCTGTATCCGCATTACCTGCGGCCGTTTCCTTCGTGCTCGATCGCGCGTCTCGACTACAGCGGTGCGGCGGCGCAGCTGACGGCCGCCACCGAGATTGCGCGCGGCACCGAACTGGCCACGCGCCCCGTCAAGGGCGTCGCGTGCACCTTCCGCACCGCGTATCCGGTCACCGTGGCGCCGCTGGCGCTGACGCATGCGGCGTTTGCCGCCATCATCGACGCGCCCGAGCAGGTGCAACTGCCGCCCAACGCCACCTCCAGCGTCAGCATCGTCATCGAAGCGACCGCCGATCAGATCAGTCTGGCGCAACTGGGTGTCAAAAAGCTGCGCGTGTTCATCGACGGCGAGCCTTCGTTTTGCGCGGCGCTGCGCGACGCGCTGTTCATGCGCACGCTCAAGGCCTATGTGGAAGCGGACGATAGCGGACGCTGGAGCGCGCTGGCGCAGATCCCCGTCAGCGCCGCCGGCTATGCCGAGGACGATGCGCTGATCCCGTTTTCAGCCCGTTCGCATCCGGCCTACCGGCTGCTGACCGAATACTTCTGTTTTCCCGAAAAATTCAATTTTTTCGACATCGACCTGGCCGCGCTGTGCGCGCCGCTGCCGTCCGGCTGCCGGCGCATCACCTTGCACCTGGCCCTGGCCGGGCTGCGCACGGATTCAAATACGGCGCGCATGCTGGGCACCATGTCGACGAATAACCTGCTGCTGGGCTGCACGCCGGTGGTCAACCTGTTCCGCCTGCGCGGCGAGCCGATCCGGCTGACGCATACGGCCGCCAGCTATCCGGTGCTGGCCGATGCGCGCCGCGCCTACGCCTTCGAGGTGCAGGCCATCGAATCGGTCAAGCTGGTGCGCCAGACGCCGCAAGGGGAGTCGATCACGGAATTTCGCCCGTTCTATTCGCTGCGCCACGGCCAGATGCCGGCCAGGGATGGCCATTACTGGGTAATGCGGCGCGATGACACCATCAGCGAGAAAAGCCCCGGTTACGAGACCGAGATTTCCATCGTCGACATCGATTTCGATCCGGCCGCGATTGAAACCGATACCCTCAGCCTGGAGCTGAGCTGCACCAACCGCGACCTGCCGGCGCAACTGACCTATGGCCTGCGCGGCGGCGACCTGTTCCTGGAAGGCGGATCGAGCGTGCGCAGCATCCACTTCCTGCGCAAGCCGACGGAATCGCACCGCTTCGAGCGGGGGCGCGGCGCGCACTGGCGCCTGATCTCGCACCTGTCGCTGAACCATCTGTCGCTGTCGGGCAGCGGCCTGGAAGCGTTCCAGGAAATGCTGACCCTGTATGACTTGCCCCGCTCGGCGACCTCGCAACGGCAGATCAGCGGCATTGCGGCGATCGACCACAAGGCGGCCAACGCCTGGCTGCCCGGCAATCCCTTCGCCTGCCTGGTGCGCGGCCTGGAAGTGCGGCTGACGCTCGACGAGGAAGCGTTTGTGGGCAGCGGCATCCATGCGTTTGCCCATATCGTCGAGTGCTTTCTCGGCCTGTACGTGCATGCCAACAGTTTTACCCAACTGGTGGTACTGTCGAAAAAATCGGGAGAGGAGTTGTTGCGATGCAAACCACGCAGCGGCGATTTGAGCCTAGTGTAATCGAGCGCCTGTTCGCCGAGCCTTACCGCTTCCAGTACTTCCAGGCGGTGCGCATGCTCGAACTCTGGCTGGTTCGCAACGGCATGGCGCGCGAGGGCGCGGTGGCCAACTACCTGCGCTTTCAAAATTCGGTGTCGCTCAATTTTGCACCCAGCCAGCTTGAAGCGGTGCAGGCGGAACCGCGCGAGCTGGGCGCCCTGGCGGCCGACATGCGCGCGCTGGGCGAGGCCGTGCGGGGCGGCGAACTGAAATACGTCCGCATCACGCCTGCCTTCATGGGCTTTCTCGGCGTGGCCGGCGCGCTGCCGGCCCACTATACCGAACGCATCGCCGCGCACCAATTGTACGAAAAGGACGAAGGACCGCGCGCCTTTCTCGACACCTTTTCCAGCCGGGCGCTGGCGCTGTTCTACGAAGCGTGGCGCAAGTACCGCCTGGAACTCAAGTACCAGCTTGATGGCAGGGACAAGTTCCTGCCGCTGCTGCTGTCGCTGGCGGGACTGGGCCATGCGTCGCTGCGCCAGCGCCTGTACGACGATGGCGACGGTGTGCTCGACGAGTCGGTGGGGTTTTTTGCGGCCGCCATGCGGCACCGGCCGCCATCGGCGGTGGCGATCGGCCAGGTATTGTCGGCCTATTTCGGCCAGACCATCAAGGTGACCCAGTTTGTCGGCTGCTGGTACGACGTGCCGCCCGACCAGCAAAGCAGCCTGGGTGGCATGAACGCCATGCTGGGTTCGACCGCGCTGGTCGGCGCGCGCGTCTGGCAGCGCGACTTGCGCATGCGGCTGGTGGTCGGACCGTTGGCGCGCATGCATTTCGACGCCTTTCTGCCGGGCGGTGCGGCGGCGCGCGCGCTGGAAAAAATGCTCACCATGTTTACCGGCCTGTGCCTCGAATACGAAGTGCAGCTGGTGTTGCGCGCCGAGGATGTGCATGGCGTCACGCTGGAGCAGCCGCGCAGCGGCGGGCGGCTGGGCTGGGACAGCTTCCTGATCACCTCCGGCGCCGCGCAGGACCGTGGCGACGTGCGCTATGAACTGCATACGCTGGCATGAATTATTTTTCCTTTTTTATCCGTTTCCACACAAGGACCTTTGCCCCATGAGCATCAACCTCAAGACGCTGATCAGCAAGCTCAATGACACCAGCCGCACCGCCGCCACCCGCGCCGCCGGCATCTGCGTCGGCCTCGGACAATACGAGGTCGACCTGGAACACCTGTTCCTGGCCCTGCTGGAACAGCCGGCCAGCGACTTTGCGCTGATCGCCCGCCACAGCGGCATCAGCGTCAGCATGCTCGAAGCGGACCTGCAGGCCGAGGTGGCGCGCCTGCAGACCGGCAATGCGCGCACCCCCGTGTTTTCGCCCAGGCTGCCGAAGCTGTTTGAAAATGCCTGGCTGATCGCGTCGCTCGACGTGCAGGCCGGCCGCCAGGCGAGCATCCGCAGCGCCCATCTGCTGCAGGCGCTGCTGACCGACCCGGAGCTGGCGCAGCTGGCTTACCGCGGCTCGAAACTGTTCAACAAATTCAAGCTCGACGACCTGAAGCACAACCTCGACAAGATCACGCAAGGCTCGCAGGAAGCGGCAGGCGCCCCGGCTGCCGATGGCGAGGCGGGGGAGGGCGGCGATCCGGTCGGCGAACTGGAAGGGCGCGCGGCCGCGTCGAAAACCCCGGCGCTGGACCAGTTCACCACCAACCTGACGGCGCGCGCGCGCGACGGCAAGGTCGATCCGGTGATCGGGCGCGATGCCGAGATCCGCCAGGCGATCGATATCCTGATGCGCCGGCGCCAGAACAATCCCATCCTGACGGGCGAGGCGGGCGTGGGCAAGACGGCCGTGGTCGAAGGGCTGGCGCTGCGCATCGCGCAGGACGACGTGCCCGATGTGTTGAAGGGCGTCGAGATCCATACGCTGGACATGGGCCTGCTGCAGGCTGGCGCCAGCGTCAAGGGCGAGTTCGAGAACCGCCTGAAAAACGTCATCGACGAAGTCAAGAAAAGCCCGCACGCCATCATCCTGTTCATCGACGAAGCGCACACCATGATCGGCGCCGGCGGCACGGCCGGCCAGAACGATGCGGCCAACCTGCTCAAGCCGGCCTTGGCGCGCGGCGAGCTGCGCACGATCGCCGCCACCACCTGGGGCGAGTACAAGAAGTATTTTGAAAAGGACGCCGCGCTGGCGCGCCGCTTCCAGGTCGTCAAGATCGAGGAGCCGAGCGAGGAACTGGCCTGCGCCATGTTGCGCGGCATGGCGCCGCTGATGGAAAAGCATTTCAATGTGCGCATCTACGACGAAGCCATCACCGAAGCGGTACGGCTGTCGCACCGCTACATCATGGGCCGCCAGCTGCCCGACAAGGCCATCAGCGTGCTCGATACCGCCTGCGCCAAGGTGGCGCTGGGCCAGAACGCCACGCCGGCCCTGCTGGAAAACCTGGTCAAAAAGCTTGACCGCATCGACGCCGAAGTCGCCACGCTCGAGCGCGAGGAAAAGAGCGGCGGGAACCACCCGGTGCGCCTGAAGGACTTGCGCGCGCAGCGCAGCACGGCCGCCGGCGAGCATGCGACGCTGGCCGCGCGCTGGGAAAACGAAAAGACCCTGACCGGGAAGGTCAAGGCGGCGCGGCAGGAGCTGGAAAACGCCGGTGCGAAACCGGACGCCAGCCAGGCTGGCGACCTGCAGGCCTTGCTGAAGGACCTGCGCGCGCTGCAGGGCGAAACGCCGATGGTGCCGGTGCAGGTTGACGGCCACGTGGTGGCGGAAATCGTCGCCGGCTGGACCGGCATCCCGCTCGGCAAGATGGTCAAGGATGAAATCCGCACGGTGCTCAAGCTGAAGGATATGCTGGAAGAGCGCGTACTGGGCCAGTCGCATGCGATCGAGGCGGTGGCGCAGCGCGTGCGCACCTCGCGCGCCAACCTGGACGACCCGAACAAGCCGAAGGGCGTGTTCCTGTTCGTCGGCCCGTCCGGCGTGGGCAAGACGGAAACGGCGTTGGCGCTGGCCGACGTGCTGTATGGCGGCGAACGCAAGCTGATCACCATCAACATGAGCGAATACCAGGAAGCGCACAGCGTATCGGGCCTGAAAGGCTCGCCGCCCGGCTATGTCGGTTATGGCGAAGGCGGCGTGCTGACCGAGGCCGTGCGGCGCAACCCGTACAGCGTGGTGCTGCTCGACGAAGTGGAAAAAGCTCACCCGGACGTGCTCGAACTGTTCTTCCAGGTCTTTGACAAGGGCGTGATGGAGGATGCCGAAGGGCGCGAGATCGACTTTAAAAACACCATCATCATCCTGACCTCGAACGTCGGTTCGGGCATCCTGATGCAGGCCTGCCTGAATGTGGCGGCGGCTGACCTGCCGACGCCGGAACAGCTGGAGGAAAAGATCCGCCCGCAACTGGTGAAAACCTTCAAGCCGGCCTTCCTGGGGCGCTTGAAAGTGATTCCGTTCTATCCGATCTCGGACGATGTGCTGGTCAATATCATCGGCCTGAAACTGGGCAAGATCGCCCAGCGCATCGCGGCCAATCACAAGGCCGAATTCAGCCACGACGAGGCGCTGGTCGAGGCAGTGCTGGCGCGCTGCACCGAAGTCGATTCGGGTGCGCGCAACGTCGACAATATCCTCAACGGCACCGTGCTGCCCGAGATCGCCGAGTCGGTGCTGGCCAAAATGGCCGAAGGCGCAGCGATCACGAAAATCAAGGTCAGCGCCAGCAAGCAGGGGCAGTTCAAGTACACCATCAAGTAAGCATGCGCACGCGAAGCAACATGGCTGCGCCGGCAGGCGCAGCGTCACTCAAGGGAATGGACATGCATGGCTAATCCGGAGCAGGGAACAGACAATCTGTTTGCAGGGATCGGACAGCACGCCCGGCTGCTCAAGCTGGACACGCCGCTGGGCGCCGATGTCTTGCTGGCGCAGCGCGTCCATGCGGTCGACTGCGTGAGCGAGGGATACGACTATGTCGTCGATCTGCTGTCGCTCGACGATGCGGTGGAACTCAAGCAGCTGATCGCCCAGGAAGTGACCTTGTGGGTACTGCAGCCCGACGCCAGTTACAGCCCCATCCACGGTTACGTGCATACGGCCAGGAAGCTGGGCAGCGATGGGCAGCTGTCGGCCTACCAGATCGCTTTTGCCAGCTGCCTGCACTTCCTCAAGTTCCGCAAGGATGCGCGCATCTGGCAGAACAAGGGCGCCGACGACATCATCGCCGACGTGCTGGGCGGCCATCCGCAATGCCAGGGCAAATTCAGGTTCGACCTGAACCAGGCGGTGCGCCAGCGCTCGTATTGCACGCAATACGAGACGGACTGGCAATTCGTCATGCGCATGCTGGAAAGCGAAGGCTGGTACGGCTATGTCGAACAGGCGGCCGATGGCAGCGGCCATCAGTGGATCATCACCGATTCGGTGCAATCGCTCAAGCCGCTGCAGCCCGGGCAGATTGCCTTTCACCGCGCAGCTGGCACCGAGGAACTGGACAAGATCGTCCAGTGGGGCGGCGCCCGCACGCTGTCGAACAGCCAGCTGGCGACCCGCACCTACGACTACAAGGCACCGCGCAGCAATCACCAGGACGCCGTGCAGATCTTGCCCGGGCACGGCAGTATTCCGTCGCAGCTCGAGGTTTACGAATATACGGGCGCTTACAGCAGCGCCGACACCGAGCATGGCGCGCAACAATCGCGCCTCCGGGTGCAGGAGTGGGAATCGCGCATCAAGCGGTTTTTTGGCACTTCGGGCGTGCGCCGGCTGCCGGTGGGCTGCTGGTTTACGCTGCTCGACCATCCGGCCCATGCCGAAGAGGCGGCCGAGGAGCGCCAGTTCGTCGTGCTGGGCGTGGAATGGGCGATCGAAAACAACCTGCCGCTGTCCAGCATGCAACAGGATTTTTCGGGCAGCCTGAAAGGCCGGCTGCAGCAGTTCAAGGAAGAGGCGGGCTTGAACCGCGCCGACCTGGCCCCGACCGGTACCGGCGATGAGCGCACCGGCCACTGCTTCAACCGCTTCGAAGTGCAGCGCCGCAGCGTGGAATACCGCAGTGCCTTCGTGCACGCCAAGCCGGCCATGCATCCGCAGACGGCCACCGTGGTCGGCCCGGCCGGCGAGGAAATCCATACCGATACCCTGAACCGCGTGAAGGTGCGCTTCCATTGGGACCGCCTCAATCCCGGCGATGAAAAGGCCTCGTGCTGGGTGCGCGTGAGCTATCCGAATGCCGGCGAGGGCTATGGCGCCGTGCATGTGCCGCGCGTCGGCCAGGAAGTGATCATCACCTTTCTCGACGGGGACGTGGACCGGCCCATCATCACGGGTCGCATCTACAACGGTGAACAGGCGCCGCAGTGGCATACCGATGGGCGCATGTCGGGCTACAAATCGAAAGAATACAAGGGCGCGGGCTTCAATCAGCTGGTGATGGACGACAACACCGAGCAGAACCGGGTGCAGCTGTACAGCAGCAATACCCATGCACAGCTCAACCTGGGCTATCTGGTGGGGCAGCAGGGCAATCAGCGCGACGGCTTTTTCGGTTCCGGCTTCGCCCTCAATTCGGATGCGTATGGCGCCATCACCACGCAAAAGGGACTGTACATCAGCACCTACGGCCGGCCCGGCGGGCGCGGCTCCCAGCTCGACGTGCGCGAGGCGTACGATCAGCTGACGCAGGCGCACGAGCTGGCGCAAAACCTGTCGGACGTGGCGGAAAAGTCCAGTGCCGAGGCGCTGCCGGGGCAGCAGGCGTTCCAGCAATTCATCGACGCGACCCAGGCGCAATACGACGGCGCCGGCCAGCAGGGCGCCAACCGCTTCGCCGAGCCGGTACTGCTGGCGGCGTCGCCGGCCGGCATCGGCCTCGCCACGCCGAAGAGCACGCACCTGCACAGCGGCGAACAGCTCACGATGTCGACGGGCGAGGATGCCAATCTGGCTGTCGGTAAAAGCCTGATCGCCAGCGTCAAGGAAAAGATCAGCCTGTTTGCATACAACGCGGGCATCAAGCTGTTCGCCTCGAAAGGAAAGGTCGAGATCCAGGCGCACGGCGGCGACATCGACATCATCGCCGAAAAGGTATTGCGCCTGCTGTCAGCCACGGACCGCATTGAAATTTTTGCCAAGAAGGAAATCATCCTCGGTGCCGATGGCTCGGCCATCAGGATCAACGGCGCGGGCATTACCGACATGACGAGTGGCCAGCGCATCAGCCATAACGCCGATTTTTCGATGCCAGGCCCCAAGACGATGCCGTATGCGCTGCCGGTGCTGCCCAAGGAAGTCTGCCTGGAATGCCTGAAAAAGCGCGCAAAACAGCGTACCGCCTTCGTCAACAAAGGATCTCAACGATGAATTTTTTGCCTCTGGATCAGGCTTCGTTTGCAACAAACCTGGCAAGCGCGCTCGACAATCGTGAACTGAGCTGTTATGCCATTGTCGACCAGGCGCAGGACGGCACGCTGCTGGCGCACTTTGAAAAAGAGCAGATCAGCATGCACAGCAAGTGCCTGCTGCCGGCGGCGCTCGGGTCCGATACGGAAGCGTACGCGCCCCATCTGGTGGCGTTGTGGCCACTGGCTGCCGATACCGAAGCGTGGCCGGATATCGTGCAAGGCGCCGCCAGCCATCCTGCCAGCTTTACGCTGCTTGCAAGTACTGATGATTTCGACACGCTGTGGGAAAGCCTGGCGGCGTTTACTGAAATACTGCTGCCGGACGGCACCGACATGATTTTTGCCTTCTGGGACCCGGCCATCCTGGGCACCCTGACGGGACAGAAAAGCGACCTGACTTTGCACGTGGGGGTGCAGGCGCTGACCGTTTCCCAGCGCGAGCGCCTGCTGCAAGGCATAGTAGCATGGTGGTACTGGGACCGCGATGGCCATCCCCAGCAGGTGCTGCCAGGGGAAAACGATCACGGCCTGCCTCCCCACCGGGTGACCTTGCCGCTCAAGCTGGCCCAGGTGCAGGTCGACATGCTGGTGGAAGCGGGCATGCCGGACCAGCTCTTGTCGATGCTGCAGGAAAACCAGCCGCAGCTGCTGATGGATATTCCACCAGCACAGCACTACCGCCTCGTGCAAAAACACCTGTTGGCCGCGCGCAAACTGAAGCTGTCCGGCATGCGCGACATTCTTAACTACACCTGCGCCGCCCTGATCTACGGCGACAAGCTCCAGACCAACCCGGTCATTGCGTCACTGCTGGCGCAGGTCAAGGCCGGCGATATCAGCTTTGAAGCTGCCATGGACCAGTTTCCATGAGCATCTGGAAACAGGACGCAACGAAGTCAGGCCGGCGGCTGGCGCTCGGATTGATGGCGTGCGGTTTGCTACTGCCGCTGGCGGCGTGCGGGCAAGCGGTAAAGAAAGAGATATGGCTGAATGTGGAGATGGTCTCGTATGTCGATCGGCCCATCTTCGATATTATTTTTAACGGCACTGACTTGGGTGTGATGGACGAATATGGTTCCACTGGAACCATTACCGAGGTACGAATTCCTTTCGGTATCCAGGCGCTCAAGTGGACGCTCGATGGACCAAAGGACTCGCCGCGCAATGGTGAGGTCGTGACCATCAAAAACCAGTTGGTGATTTCAGCAGAGCAGATACCGCTTGGAACGCGTTATTTTGGCTTGCATCTTTATCCGGACGACACCGCCGAGATAACCTTTGCGGACTTCATACCTGAACGAACAGCCCGAGGCGAGAAAATTCTGGCGGCGAGGAAGAAATAACATGCGTGGCAAGGATGGAAGAAACGCGGCAAATCAAAAATTGGCACTTTCGCCGCCAGGCAGGCGTCACGCCACCATGGTGACTGCACTGGGCTGGCAATCTCGCTGGTGGACTGCGGTCATGTCTTGCGAAAAGAAATCGGCTGAAAGTCTAGCTGTTCTCTTACCTAGGCAAGCCGATGCACGAAACAGGGCGGTAGGTGTCCGCACCTGCAGCCGTGATATCGCTGCGGTGAAAACCGGCGCAAGGCTGCGTTGAAATGATAGCTAGCAGCACACTTGGTCACACACACAGCATAAGGGCATAACATCATGACAGGCGACGAACGAGATATGGTTATTCATAAATCACGACCATTGCTATCAGGCCGGCGGAGTGCCATCGGCTTGATAGGTTTGGGTTTGATGATGCCGCTTGCGGCTTGTGGACAAGGAAAGAAAAAAATGCAAAAAGAAACAGCGCTGCATGTAGAAGTGTTCTCTTATATTGATCGAATCATTATTGATATTTCTTTTAACGGCACCGGCTTGGGCGTGATGAATAGGTACGGGCGCACGGGCACTATTACCGATGTTTACATTCCGTTTGGAATTCAAACATTGCGATGGAGATTGGATGGGCCAGAGGGTACACCGCGCAATGGCGAGGTGGTGACCCCAAAGAACCAACTCGTCATTTCGCCGGAGCAGATATCCCCGGGAACGCGTTATCTCGGTATACATCTTTATCCCGATGATACGGTCGAGTTCACCTTTGCGGACTCCATACCAGAACAAACAGCCAGAGGTCAAAAAATTCTTGCTAACAGGAAGAAATAATATGGCCGAAGGAGATAAATTGCTTGCGGCGCGGGCATGCAACCGTGATGTTGCCGGCGTAGAACCCAGTGCGAAACAGAATTGCGCGGATACTGTAAATATCAGTATCTACTTTGATGGAACTGGAAATAATAGAGACGCGGATAAAGACCTCCGGCGTTGGTCGAATCCGGCGCGGCTGTGGCAGTCGGCTCAATTTCTTCTGGGGGGTAATTTTCCAAATTACGCTATTTATATCGCTGGGGTCGGGACGCGTTTTAATGGTACAGCGACAGACTGGATGGACGAGAAGCTGAGGAGGGTGGAAGATTCGGAAGCCGCCGGACGTGGGCTTGGTGCTGGCGGAACACGCCGAACCGAGTTTGGGCAAACTAACGTTGATGAAGGTTTGCGTGTCGTCCTTATGCAAAATGCTGCCAAGCTGAACATCCCATTAAAGGCCTATAGAGAAAAGGGGAAGCCAGCCAATATCAATGGTCTCGCTGCCGCGATCGAGGCACATGGCCTGATTACTATCATTAATCTTTCTATCTTTGGCTTTTCACGCGGCGCAGCATTGGCCAGGGCTTTCAGCAACGACATGCTGAAAGCATGCACCACTGGAAAAGATGGCTTGCTGCGTTACAAGGGAGTACCCATACGCTTCAACTTTATGGGATTGTTCGATACGGTTGCCTCGTTTGGCTTGCCAGCGCTGAACGTCGATACGCCCTTTAATGAAAAGAATCTGGTAGTACCGCATGCGGTCGAGCGTTGCGTGCACTATGTAGCGGCGCATGAGTTGCGTTTTTCGTTTCCAGTCGATCTGATCCGGAAGAATGGGGCGCTCAAGTCTGGTTGGACTGAAACAGTGTATCCGGGAGCCCATTCCGATGTTGGGGGAGGGTACGAACCGAAAAACCAGAATATTTTGAATAGCTATGCGCGTATTCCGATGCGCGACATGATGCGCGAGGCAGTAAAGAGCGGTGTACGGTTGGTCGATTATGACGATATCCATAAGTCTAGTAAGGTAATTTTTGAAGAACGTTTTGAGTTTAAGCCTGAAGTCGAAGCGTCTTACAAGCAATACATGGCAGCAATTGGTGCGCCCGCCACCGTGGAGCAAGCTGTTACGGCCCACATGAAAGCCCTGTATTCCACATGGGGCACGATGACCAAGCGAAAAATCAAGACGCCGGACCTGATTGAAGCCGAGAGCGCAGGTGGCAGCAAAAAAGGTCATCCCGGCATTGCGCGTGAAGCTGAATTGTTGCTGGATGCCGCCAAAGCAAAAGAATTTGCCGTGTCGCATATTCTGCCCACGGTATCGGCAGCAACGCTGCAGGTCATCGGCATGAAGTACAGCATGATCGTACGCCCGGAAAAGTGGCGGCTCGATGCCTGGCAAGCGACGGCATCCGATCCCGTACTCAATTTCATCAAATCCGCAGTGCATGATTCCAAGGCCGGCTTCATGGGCGGCGTGGAGCCGTTCAGTTATTTCCGTCCGCGCGGCATGACAGAATCGTCGCGCAATGTGCTGGCGCAAGGCTTGGACTGGCTGGACGATACCGTCACTGCCATCAAGAAGGGCGTGATCAAGGTGTATCACCGGACCGAGGGCGTGGTGGTGGAAACCTGGGAAGGCGGCAAGCGGGTGGCCACGCATACGTACAAGGTGGGTGAAAAATTTGTCGTCGATACCGTGCGTGCTGGCGTCACCTATACGGTAGAGGTGTATCAGAGCGGCAAGCAGGTCGTCATCGCTGCCGTGAAGCGCGGCCAGCAGATGGTCATTACCTCGGTCAACGTCGTCAAGAAAGAAATCACCGATGCCGCGACGGCCGTGCAGAAAAAGGCCGGTGAGGTGGTGGACGCAACCCAGGAGCTGGCGGCGGAGGCCGGGCGCAAGGTGCAAAGCGGCGTCAACCAGGCCAAGGACATGGCCACCGAAGCCGGGCGCAAGGTGCAGAGTGGCGCCAGCCAGGCCCGGGACATGGCCACTGAGGCCGCACGCAAGGTGCAGGGCGGCGCCAGCAAGGCGGCCAAGGCGATCAGCGACGGCGTCGATACGCAGGTAAAAGCGATTGAAGATGGCTGGAGTGCCTTCCGGCGCAATCAGCTGGGATTCTGACATGGCGCTCGCAATCATCCGGCTCGGCGACAAGACGACCCACGGCGGCGTCGTGGCAAACGCCTCTCCCGTGCATACGATCCGCGGCATCGGCATCGCCAGGGTGGGCGACATGGTCGCGTGTCCATTGCCGGGCCATGGCAGCAATCCGATCATCGAGGGCAGTACCGTATTCAGTATCGGCGGACGCAAGGTGGCGCTGCATGGGCATAAAAGCGCTTGCGGCTGCGCGCTGATCGCCAGCCTGCCCGTGGCCACGATAGGGTAGGAGGAGCATGAGCGATATTTTCTTGCCGCAAGCACCGCCCGTACACCGTCCGCGCCGCCGGCTGGTGTTCAGGATAATCTTGTGGATACTTGTGCTGGCAATTGTCGGCATTGCCTGGATTGCTCTGCTGGCAAGCGTGGCGCCATCGCGCCTGGATTTGTCAGGTGGGCGCGCAATACTGATGCTCTGCGCACCGCCCGTGCTGCTGGCCTTTCTGGGCTGGACAGGCCTGCAATTTCTTGCAACCCCAGGACCCGTGCCGTCTTTGCCTGCCAGCACGGCGATCCCGGCGCCGGCGCAGGAGCTGCCGCAGGAACCGCCGGCGCCGCCGATTCCCCTGGTGCGCCTGCATATCGGTGCCTGGAGCGCGCTGACGCCCCATGGTGCCGTGACCGAAACGGCCGAAGGCAGCAAGGCGCGCAAGCAAGTCTTCAAACCTGACAAGGCCATCCTGCACCCGTCCGGCTACCCGGCCCATGCCGGTATCGTCGATCCTCTCGACCTCGGTGCGATGGGGCATGCCGCCGGCACGCGTCTGCGCCTCCCGCGCGTGATGACCCTGCTCGCCGCCATCCTTGACGACCTGCATGCGCAGCAGGGCAGCCTGGTTCGCCGCATCGATGGCCCGGTGAGCGTGTATTGGCTGGCGCCCGATGCGATATCCGGCGGCGCGGCGCAGGGCGCAGTCTTTGCACGGGCATGGCAGCATTCGGCCTGGCGTGACATGCCCTATGTCTTGCAGCCGATGGCGGCCGGCGAAGCCCGTCTTTTCACGGTACTGTCGGCCCTGCAGCACGGCATTCGCCAGCCTGCCGTTTGCGCCATCATCGTCGGCGCCGACAGCTTGCTGGACCCCGAGGAACTGGCGCCTGCCTTGGCGCTGGGACAGGTGTTTGCCGCCAGTGCGCCGCAGGGCTTCATTCCTGCCGAAGGCGCGGGCGGCATCGTGCTGTGGAACCCGGACAGGGCGCCGGAGCAGGGTTGGGCGCATGCCGCAATACTGGGACCGGTCAGCACCGTGCAGGGTGCCGCGACGCACGCCGCCGTGCATGGCGTGATGTCCGCCGCGCTCATGGCGTCGGGCATGGACGCCGCCGATATCGCCCATGTTGTCAGCGATGCCGATCACCGCCCGCAAGCAAGCATGGCCGTGGTGGCCGCCATGTTGCAGCTGCTGGCCGGTCTCGACCCGCTGGAACAGCGGATGAGCCCCATGGAGTCGGCAGGCAGTTTTGGCGCTGCAACCGATCTGGTCCATCTTGCGCTGGCGGTAGAACTGGCCAGTGAAAAACCGGTGCTGGCGCTCGGCACCACAGGCGGACAGTGCGCTGGCGTCGTGGTAATGCCCGCCTGAGCGGCAAGGGTGCACATGCAATGGTTTCAATCGCGCTCCTGCGATATACATTCCTCGCTACAATAATTGCAAAATATGCAAATCGTGGTAAACGACTGACGGGAATCGCATGTCATCCACCTCGACCGACAAGATTGCTGACGCACTGGCCGCTTTCACGAGCGCCACGCGGCTGTACGAATTGATCATCGGCGAGGACGCGAACGGCAGCTTGCTGGTCGAAGCCTTTGCCGCCGACGAACGGCTGCAGGAGGTCGGCGCGCGCGACGTCATCGCCTTGTCCACCAGCGCCCATGTTGCGCTGGCGTCCCTGCTGGGCCAGCCGGCCAGCCTGCATATCAGCCTGGCGGACGGCACGCGCACGCAGTTTTCCGGCTATGTCAGCGAAGCGGCCATGCTAGGCAGCAATGGCGGCCTGGCGCGCTACCGGCTGCGCATCACGCCTTGGTTGTGGCTGCTGACGCAAGTGCGTAACAGCCGCGTCTGGCAAGATCGGAGCGTGACGGCCATCATCGACGAGGTATTGCAGGCGTATGCGCCGTATGCGCTGTGGCGCTGGAGCGACGAGGTCGCATCTTTCATGCAGGACGCGGGCGAACGCAGCTATTGTTGCCAGTACCGCGAATCGGATTTCGATTTCGTGCGCCGCCTGCTGACGGAAGAGGGCATCGCCTGGCGCTTCGAGGCGCACACTCTGGTCCTGTTCGCCGACAGCAGCCAGGCTTGCGCCACGCCCGAGGACGCCAGCAGCGCACAGGCGGGCGGGCTGCGCTTTCATGGCGCGCGCGTCGGCGAGCCGGGCGACAGCGTGCAAGCCTTGAGCGCGCGGCGCAGCCTGCAGGTGGGCCTGAGCAGCGTGCTCAGCTATGACTACAAGGCGAAAAAGGCCGTGGCCGCCAGCGTGCCGGCCAACATCGCGCTTGGCGGCAAGAACGCGCCGGTGCTGGAAAGCTACGACACACCGGGCCAGTACTGGTACGCCAGCGCCGCCCAGGCGCAGCGCTACGCGCAGTTGCAGATGCAGGCCCATGAAGCGCGCGCCCAGCTGTGGCAGGCCCGTTCGACCGTGCGCACCCTGCGCGCCGGCACGCGCTTTACCCTGACGCAGGGACCGTTACCGCAGGCCGATGGTGCCGCGTCCGAATATGTCGTGCTGCGCGTGGCCAGCATCGGCGTCAACAACCTGCCGGCGCCGGCCCTGGAGGGATTGGCGGAACTGTTCGGCCCGATACCGGAATTGCTGGAAGAAACCGTGGCGGAGTGGGGCGCAGGATTTCCCGATGTCGCCGCCGCGATCGCCCAGGCGCAAACCAGCGGTTACGCCAACTGCATCGAGATGATCACCGCAAGCACCCCGTGGCGTCCGGTGCATGACAGCAACGATGCGCGCCAGCACGCCACGCCGACCGCCCTGGGCAGCCAGAGCGCCATCGTCATCGGCGCCGATGGCAATGACGTGGCCAGCGGCGCCGATGAAATTTATTGCGACAGGCTGGGCCGGGTGCGCATCCGCTTCCACTGGCAACAGGAGACTGGCGCGACTTGCTGGGTGCGCGTGGCGCAGCGCGCGGCCGGCGGCGGCATGGGCAGCCAGTTCCTGCCGCGCATCGGCCAGGAAGTGCTGGTGCAATTCCTGGAAAACGATATCGACCGGCCCGTCATCATCGGCGCGCTGTACAACGGGCAGGGCGAGGGCGGCACCGTAGCCACGCCGGGCGGTATTGCGCGCGATCAAAACGACGCTGGTGTTTTCCATCCGGCCCACGATCACGCCGTAGCGGGGCAGGGTAATCTGGCGGGCGGCAACAGTCCCTTGTGGCATGGCGCCGCAGGCGCCAGCGCGGCGCACCGCAATGCCAGCGCGCAATGGGGAGTTCGCAGCAAGGAGTTCGGCAAGGCGGGCGGCATGGCCGGTTACAACCAGCTGCTGTTCGACGACACCGACAGCCAGGGCCGGGTACAGTTG
Source organism: Janthinobacterium lividum (assembly GCF_034424625.1). Taxonomy (NCBI): domain Bacteria; kingdom Pseudomonadati; phylum Pseudomonadota; class Betaproteobacteria; order Burkholderiales; family Oxalobacteraceae; genus Janthinobacterium; species Janthinobacterium lividum. The sequence continues at coordinate 3,001,340 of NZ_CP139976.1, forward strand.
AAAAGCAGCCATGCGGCCAGCGAGCTGAGCCTGGGCCATCTGATCCACGGCGCCGACAATTACCGTGGCAGCCTGCGCGGCGCCGGCGCCGAGCTGCGCACCGATGCGTATGGCGCGGTGCGCGCCAGGGCGGGCTTGCTGATCACCAGTTATGTGCTCAAGCACGAGGCCGCGCAGCGCGATCCTGCCGGCGACAATGCCGGCGGCATCGCGCTATTGAAGCAGGCAGTGATGCTGGGCGACACCTTCAGCGCTGCCGCCAAAACGCACGAAACGGTGGCCTACGCCAGCCATGTGGGCGTCACCGCACCGAATGCCAGCGAACTCGACGAGCAGGCGGCGCCCCTGAAAGCCATGCAGGCCAGCGTGGCGGGCATGCACGAACAATTGCCGCACACCAAGGACTCGCTGATCGCGATTGCCGCCAAGGCTGACCTGGGCCTGATCGCCGGGCAGGACCTGCAACTGGCCAATGGCGAGAGCGTCGTCCTGATGAGCGGGCAGGACACGCAATGGAGCAGCGGCGGCCAGTGGCGCCTGCACACGGGCCAGGCCATCGGCATGTTGGGCGGCGCCGTCAAGGCCGGGGAGGGGGGGGCCGGGGTGCAGCTGATCGCCGCCCAAGGCATCATCGACGCGCAGGCGCAAGGCGACACCTTGCGGCTCCAGGCGCGCGACGAGGTCAACGTCATCAGCGCCAACGCGCATGTCGACTGGGCGGCGGCGAAAAGCATCCGCCTGTCGACGGCGGGCGGGGCCAACATCACCATCGAGGGCGGGAACATCACCATCCAGTGTCCTGGCAAGATCACCGTGTTTGCAGGCAAGAAAAGCTTCATCGGGCCCACGCGCACACCGTATGTGATGCCGCCGCTGCCATCGAGCACGTGTAAAAGCTGCATTTTGAGCGCCATGCAACAGGGCGCAGCGGGAGTGCTGCGGTGACGCCCGACAGCGTTTCGGCATTGCACCACTGGGTCCGGGCCAGTCTTGAGCGGCAACGCCTGCCTTATCTGCTGCTCGACAGTGCGCAAGCCGAAAACAGCCACCTGGCGCTGCAGCGCTGGAAAGTGCCATATGCGTCGCTGTTCGAGGAAACCCACGAAGCGAGCCTGCCCGAGATCGCGCCCCTGCTGATACGGCTGTCCGGCCTTGCGCCGGCCATGCTGGAAAAAGTCTGCGACTGGGCCGAAAAGCTCGGTTATGGCGCGCCTTGCCTGAGCTGGATGGAAAGTCCATGGCCCTTGCCCGAACTGGCGCGGCATTTGCGCCAGTTTCACGCCGTCGGCCTGAGCGACGAGCAGCAGATGATGCTGCGCTGGTATGACACGCGCATCCTGCCCGTCTGGCTGGCCTGCCTGGAGCCGCTGCAGCGCGAGCAGTTTGTGGCGGGACTGTTGAACTTGCAGTATATCAACCGTTTTGGCGACGTTGCCGTCCTGCTGGAGGTCGATACTGCCGGTGCTGCACCGGACGCTGCGCTCATGGACTCGCCGCTCATCCACCTTGACGATGCGCAATACGGCATGCTGGTCGATGCCGGCGACGCCGATACGCTGATCAGTCATTTGCGGCGGGTGATCACGGACGAAACCAGCGATACCCCGCCCCGGTTGCTGTACGAATTCGTCGCCCGCTACCAGCAGCGCGCACTGGCCGCCGGCATCGACGACCTGGACCGCCAGACGCAATACCTGCTGCTGGCCTTGTATACGTCCGGCGCCGGCATCGAACATCCCGATTTCATCGCCCTGATGCAAGACCCACCCACCTCTATCGAAAGTTTTTATGAAGCCATGCAAGCCTTGTCCGACGATGTATGGGAAGCCGGCCCGCCTTTATGGGGCGTACAAGTTGAAGCTTGACCGGCTGCCGGCGCTGGCACTGTGCCTGAGTTTGGTCTTGGCATTTGCCAGCAGCAACATCGCGGCGCAGACAACGGTAAAAGTCGCGCCGCAAGCGTCAAGCGCGGTGAAGCATGGCAAACTGAAACCGGCCGACACCGCCAACCTGGTCAGCCATTTGCGGCGCGTGATCACCGATGAAACCAATGACACGCCGCCGCGCGTGCTGAACGCCTTTGTCGCGAAATACCAGCAGAGGGCGCTCGATGCCGGGATCGATGACCTCGACCGGCAAACGCAGTACGTCTTGCTGGCGCTATATACCTCCGGCAAGGCCATGGAACAGCCCTTGTTTATTGCATTCATGAAAAACCCACCCGCATCGCTCGATGCTTTTTACGACGCGCTGCAAGCCTTGCCGAAAACCGTTTGGGAAGCGGGGCCACCGTTGTGGGAGTCGTATGAGCCAAAGGGATAATGATTCTTGAAATTGATTTCATGTAATTTGAATCACAAGATTTATTTGGCCGGCGAATTTCAGGAGATCACATGATAAAAAAACTAATGCCGAAAAATTTACTCAATGTATTTTTATGTATTTTTATGGCATTTTCAAATATTGCTTGTAGCAAGGAATCAATGAAAACTAGCGTGAGTTTGACGGCATATAACCATACTGAGAGCGGCGTCGGAAGTTATATTGTGACACTGGCAGATGGAACTTCAGTAGAGGCTGGCTACCTGGCTCCTGGCGAAGGGGGGGGCGGGGAAACTTGCTGTCTTTCAATTCCTTCAGTATGGAAGCCTGGCATGAAAGCGACGATATCTATGCAAATATTAAAAAATGGTAAGCCGATTCGAGTGGAAAAGACTGTCTCTGTACCTCGTTACAATTCGTCCGATGCCGGCAGGTTTGTCGTTCATTTTCTTCACGATGGCAGCTTAAAGGTTTTTGTAACTAAATACTCGTTGGGACATCGAAAATATCCACTTTCTGGCAAGGAGGCGGAACTGGAGCCTGGCGTTCCACTAGAAATAATATGGGAATAGAAATTATAAATAATTCAGGGGTTTTGTAAAAATGTCTATTGTTTATACAGGAAGAAAAGCTCCTCTCGATGGGCGACGCAGGCTCACTCCCAAAGAATCGTCACAGCGTGCCAAGGCGATGGCTTGCGTCAGGTCGCCTCATAAAACAGAATGTCAGGGGCAGATTTATATCGGACTGTTTTATGATGGCAGTGGAAATAATCATGATTGGAAGCAGAAAGATCCGCTAGTCAATCCCAAGAACTTGACACAAAGGCAAAGAAACAAGCACAGCAATGTTGCCCGGCTTTGGGATGCACATCTTGATGAAGAAAAAAATGGATTCTTTCGTGCATATATGCCAGGTGTTGGTACGCCGTTCAAGGAGATTGGCGATACGGTCGAGGCATTAACTGATAATGCGGGTGGTGGCTTCGGTTACATGGGTGCCGATCGTATCAATTGGGGTATCACTTCATTGCTCAATGCAGTGCACCGTTATTTGACAGGTACACCTATGCTAGGTTGGGACGAGCAAAGGCTGCTGGTTAATTGGATGAGTTCGCAAATGCTGCTTGGGTTGGAAGGCGTGCAGCGTTGGACAATGCTGACGTCGCTTGAAGAAAAACTGGCGCGTGTCGTCAAAAATCATCAGCGCAAGCTCAAGCAAATCAACGTATCCATCTTCGGTTTTTCTCGTGGCGCGGCCGAAGCGCGCGCCAGCGCGCACTGGCTGCATCAGGTGTTCGAACGGGAAACCGGCGCATTTGAGCTGGCAGGCGTCCCCATACGCATAGGCTTCCTGGGAATTTTTGATACCGTCGCCGCCGTTGGCGTCGGTGACGTAACGCCGGTGACCTTCGGGCATATGGCCTGGGGAAATGGAACCCAGAGCATTCATCCCGTAGTTGAAGAGTGCACGCATTTCATCGCTTTGCATGAACAGCGCGCCAGTTTTCCGTTGGAATCGGCAACGGGACGGGGCAATGTTGGTTACCCCGGCATGCATTCTGACGTAGGTGGGGGATATTACCCTGGCGAGCAGGGCCGTTCCATGCCGGGCTGGGGGCCTTCGCCGCATCTGTCGCAGATTCCCTTGATCGACATGCATTTCGCCGCCCTGAAAGCCGGTGTGCCCTTGCGCACCCTGAATGAGATGAAAGAGGCCAGGCACAGTTTGCTATTGCTTTCCTTTGCCACTGACCCAAGACTGATCGCCTCCTATAACAACTGGCTGACCCATAACGGCATCAAGGGCGCGGACGTGAAGACCTTTACCGAGGCGCATACAAAACAATATCTGCGCTGGCGCGGCATGTTGCACGCGCAGGGAAAAACGCAATTGAAGAGCAAGCGTTTTTTCAAGGAGTCGGATAAGCCAGGCCAGAAAGACTTGCTGGAGGCCGACACCGATCTGGGGATATATTTGCGCTCCTGGCGCGAACGAAAGATGGCCAACGCAACCGTGGCGGGGTGGCTCAATGAACGTGCCAAGACGGTCTTGAATCGCGTCAGCCCGGCTGGCATGCTGTTTGTCGAAGACGGGAAAGACCCGTTAAGCGACTGGGAAGAGCGGTTTTTGAAAATCATGACGGAAGGCGCGCAGCCGCCGGCCGGCTGCGTCACGCTGTTTGAAGATTATGTGCACGATTCGCGCGCCGGCTTTCGCATCCTGGGCAAGCACGAACCGGTATGGCTGACCGGCGGCTATGGCCGCTTCCGCAACGTTTTCGTGCAAAGCGATGATTATTCGAACATGTCGAATATCGCCAATGAATCTTTGAAGGCCGTCAAGGCAGCAGGCGACGCGGCCGTGACCTACTTCCAGAAGTTGTATGGCTATACGGTCAGCACTTACCGGGCAGCGCGCAGAAAGGTTGCCGCGACCGCGAAGGCGGTGGCCGAGGCCGAAAAACGGCTGGAGCGGCAGGCGGTGGCAACGTACAGGGAAACGAGCCGGATGATCGTCGATGGCGCCACCCGCGCCGGTCACGGCGTGCATGATGCCGGGGTGGAGGTGGAAAAAAAATTGGACCGCGCAGTCAAGACCGCGAAAAACGCCATGCAGCAAGCCAGCCAGGAAGCCCGGCTTTATTATCAGGCCGAAAAAAAGGTCATCTTGAAATATGCGAAGGCAGAGGCCGAGTGGAAGGCGCAGCTGGAAAAGCGCTGGCGCGAGGAAGAGCGGGAAAAAGCGAAATAAGACCGAGCCAGGCAGAACACCCTCGGCGACGGCAGATGCGCCGCCAAGGGGGAGGGGGCATCCGCTTAGCCATTGCCGGGCGGTTGCACGCCCAGCAGTTCTTCGATATGCGCGAGCGAATGGGGATCCTTGACCACCGAGCGCAGCCAGCTGTGCAAATCCTGGTCGGCCGCATTGGCGGCCTTGTCGGCAAAATAGGAGACGGGGCTGTGCGGCTCGCTGCGGCGGAAGAATTGCGCCACGGCGCGCAGTTGCTCGATCGCCTGCGCGCGGGTGGCGATGGCGCCGGGCGGGCCGGCCGGGATCGCTGGCAGGGCCGGCGCCATGGTGCTTTCTGCAACGGCCGTGCCGCCCGCCGCTGCGACAGGCACGGCTGGCGCCGCGCCGGCACTGGATGGCATCACGCGCAGCATCGCTTCGACGGCTTCCCGCGCTGTGGAGAAGGCCGGGCTGTCGTTGCCCAGCCGGGCGTCGACGACTCTTTCAAGCTTGCGCAGCGCTTCCAGGCAATCTTGCGCGTCGACGGCGAAGCTGGCGCAGAAGGCGGCCGAGTTGTTGCGCCGCGCCGCTTCCATGTCGGACAACTTGACGCCCTCATGCTGTCTGGCGGAATCACCCGGGGCGGCCTGGCGCCGCGCCGTCTCGAAATCGATGGTGGAAAAGGCGCCGCCCGGGCCGCCCGTGACGGGCACCTCGCGCAGCAGCGCAGGAATGCGCGAGAGTATCCAGCTGAGGTTGCCGATGCGCTGTTCCTGGTCGCCATCCTCGGCTTCCGGGAACAGGCCCCGGTCCCAGAATTTTTCGCACAGCCCCGCCAGCGCCAGCAAGCCTTCGGCCATGCCGCGCAGGTGGTAGCGCTTGGTGCCCGCTTCCGTCAGCCAGACGGCCAGGCGCAGATCCTTGCTGCTGCCGGCGAGCAGGCCGGCGCAGCTGCGCACGACGAAGTCCCAGTCGGCCTCCTTCAGGTCGGCGACCCATTCGCCCTGGTCGAGCGTGGGGTCGTCGAACTTGCGCGCCAGGGTAATGGCGTCGAGTTCGGGCGAAAACGCCAGGTCCACGCCTGCCGGCTGTTCATTGCTAATTGGAAATAATAATTGTTCGGCTGAAAACATGTGGTCCCCTGATGGATGATTATTGCGCCATGCGAAATTCAATGCGCCGGTTGCGGGCGCGCCCGTCCACCGTGTCATTGCTGGCGATCGGCCGGTCGGAGCCCTGGCCCGACGCCGTCAGCAGGTCGCCGTGGATGCCTTTCGATGCCAGGTAGAATTTGACGGCCTCGGCCCGCGCCTGGCTCAGGCTCTGGTTACTGGCGCGCAAGCCCTGGTTATCGGTATGGCCGATGATTTCGACCTTGCGGCCAGCCAGTTTTTGCATGGCTGCCGCCATTTCATCGAGGATGGCGCGGCCCGATGGCGTCAAGGTGGCCTTGCCGCTTTCAAACTCGATGGTGCGGTTGGCCAGGGTGGTGTCGAGCACGCCTTGCTCGCTGGCCGACACGCGCAGGCCATTGTTGACGCTGTAGGTGGGATTGAGGCTGGTAGCGATATCGCTGGCGATTTTTTGCCGCTGCGCCTCGTTGGCCACTTCCCCGCGCACGCTGACGACGCTGCCGTCGATTTTCAGCTGGCCGCGGCTGATCTGCTTGAGGTTGGGCGACAGCAGCTTTTGCACATAGGCGTTCCAGTTGGCAGGCAGCACCACCTGGCCGACGGCGATCTGGTCGACCACCTTGTCGGCGCCGTACAGTTCGCGCAGGCGCGCCAGCACGGCGGCCTTGCTCGCTTCGTCAGGCACGGTGCCAGCGGCCAGCACCTGGCCTGGTTGCGGCGTGGCGGCCGTGGGTACCGAGATGGGCGCTTGCGCTGAAGCGGACATGGCGGCCAGCGCCATGCCGAGGAAGAGAACGATCCGGGATACGCGCATGGTCAGGTTCCGATAAAGGCGGCGCGCAGGGAATCGTGCGCCGATTTGAGCGAGAGGTTGGCTTGCGCCAGATAGGTCGACACTTTCTTGATCGCGTAGTCGTTGCCGACGTGTTCCTCGACCCAGTCCAGGTCGTCGAACGCGATATGGTGTTCCAGTGCCGCTTGCGGGTTCATCAGTACATGCAGGGTCTGCGCCGACGCGCCGGAAAATCCCAGCACCAGCGTCTGCCGGCCGCGCAGCCGCGTGATGAACAGCGCCAGCTCGAAGTCGGCACGCGCCAGGAACGGCGTGATCAGGTGCATCCAGAACGCCGCCACCATGTTGCGGTACAGCGGGTCGGCCGGCAGCGGCAATTCGAGACTTTTCTCCAGCCGGCTGGAACTGCTGGCCATCACCGGCTGCAGCAGCAGGCCCAGTGCCAGCAGCACCTGCCGCACCGTGCCGGTGAACCCGGTGGGCGCCAGCAGCGCGTCGAGTTCGCCCACGGTCTGCATGTCGAGGAAATCGTTGAAGGTGGCTTCATAGGCGGCGGCACGCAGGTCGAGGTCGATGCTGGCATGGCTGGCCGCGTGCAGCGCGTTGCCCGCATCGGGGCCGCGCATGTCGTTGCTGAGCGCCTCGCAACGGTTCCACAGGCGCGACAGCACCAGCGGACTGTTGGCGACAAACGCGGCCGGCTGGTCCACTTCCATGGTGCTCATCATCAGGAAGGGAAAACGGCGCGACGACGCATCGCTGCTGGCGGCGATATGGCCGGCGATGGCGCGTCCCCGGCGCGGACCGATGAAGGCGAAATGCATGGGCGGCAACGCATCGTAGGTCAGCTTCCAGCGCGCGTCGGCGCTGAGCAGGTCCATCGCCTGCGCCAGCCAGTCGTCGAGGATCTTCAGCAGGGCCGGGTTGTCGCTGGCCTTGACGAAGTCGCCGCGGCTGGGCAGCTTGCCGAAATAGCCGATCGGGGTGGCGGTGGTGCGGCTCATGGCGCGACGGCGGCGCTGGCCGCATTGCCGGTGGCGGTGGGGGCGGCGCCAGGCGCATTCACGGCCGGTACGCTCTGGGCCACGACTTCCGGCAGCTTCAGGCCGCGGAAGCCCGCGGCGCCCGAGGCGGTGGCCGGTGCCGCGGGCGGCGCCGGCGTGGCGACGATCTTCAGGTTGGCCGCCACGCTCACGCCGCTGTTTTCCCAGCTCAATTCGAATACGCCGCCATCCTTGCGCTTGCGCTTGGCCGAATCGATCATTTTCTTCAGGCCGAAATGGCCGGGTTCGTTGAGCAACACGACCGTGCGGCCCTCCGGCGTGATGGCGCTGATGCGTGCGCCTGGCGTGCCTTGCGGATTCGGCCAGACCATATGGATCCACGGCTGCGGCTGGCCGCGCCAGCGCAGCGCCTGGCCGTCGATCTCGATCGTGTACTCGGTGGCGCCGGTGGCGGCCAGCGCCTGCAGGTCGAAACGGGTTTGCGCTTCGCCGGCGCCGGCCGCCGTGGCCACGCCGTTGGCGCTGAGCGGAGCGATCCAGCCGGGGAAGCTGGCCACCACCGACGGCGCCAGGCCGATGCCCATGTTGGCCCAGGTCTTGGCGCTGAGTGAATCGCCGCGGCGCACCACCAGCGGGCCGATGGTGGTATTGAAGAACTTGGCGATGCTGCCTTCCGGTCCGAACACCTGGCCGATGTCGGCATTGCTGGCCTCGCTACCCGAGGCGGGCGCGAACGGATACTTGGGCGCCAGGGTTTTCTGGAACGGTTCGAGCACCTGCGCCAGCCAGACCTTGTTGATTTCCGTTTCGGTCGGCTTGATGATGACGGCGAACGTCTGCATCAGCGGACGCACCAGCAGCGGCCGGATCGCCTGCTTTTGCGCATCGGTCATGCCGGTCAGCATCTGTTCATCCACGTATTTGAGCGCATCGGCCAGTTCCGAACCGGTGCCGTCCAGCGTCTGCTGCATGAACTGCTTGGCGCCGGGACCCGTATCGCCCTGGTTCTTGATCTGGTTGAAGCGGGCGCGCAGCTTCGATAGCGCTTCCATGTAGCCGCGCATCAGCGAAGCGTCCTTGTCCTTGGTAACCACCAGGCGGGCCACGCCGGAGAATTCGCGGCCCACCGGCCCCATCGGCAAGGCGCCGGCGGCGGGCGCGCCGCTGCCGATGTTGACGTTGATGCCGGAGGGTTTCTGGCGCAGGATGGTTTCCTTGAACCAGCCCATCACGCCGCGCTGGGCGCGCTGCAAGCCCTGGCCTAGCAGTGACGGGTTGTCCCACGAGGTTTCCTTGTACACGGTTTCGATCAGCTTGTTGATCGGCGAGGTTTGCGGATCGCCGAGCCGGTTCATGGCCGCCGCCGCATTGTCGAAGCCGTTCAACTCGCGGATGCTGACGCCCTGGATGAATTTCTGCCATTCCTTGGCGTAGTCCGTCTTGTACAGTTCGACCAGCGCTTTCTGGATCTGCTCCGGGCTGCCTTCCAGCGTCAGGTCGTCCTTCGACGCCGTTTTCAGCACCCAGTCGGCACTTTGCAGTTCGCGGTTGGCCGCCTCCTGGAACGCTTGCTGGATGAATTGTTCCCATGCGTCGCGCGTGAAGGTGCCGGGAATGGCGTAGCTGCCCAGCACCAGCTCCTTGTCCTGCTCGCCGACGATGCGCGCCACCGTCATCGAGGCGAAGCGCGTGGCGGCGCGTGCCTTGACGTCGGCGTACACGCGTTCGCGCGCCGGCATGCCCCGCACCACGCGGCGCAGGCTGTCGCGCGACTGGTCGACCAGCGCCAGCTTGCTGTCGATCTGCGGCCAGGACGGGTCGTTGATCTGGGTGAGGTAAAACGAAATCATGCGTTCGGCGCTGCGTATCATCTGTTCGCGCGGCATGCTGCCGCGGTTGCTGTCGAGCCAGACTCTCCAGAAGCGGGTCAGCTGGTCATTCAAGTGGCTCGCTTCGGCGCGCGACTTGTCGCTCAGCATCAGATAGGTTTTCAGGGCGTTATAGGCGTCTTCCACATTGGCCGGCGAGGCATCCTTGAACTGCTGCGCGCCGAGGTTGACGGCGGCGGCCGTGGCTGGCGGCGCGGCGGCCGGGGCGCTGGCCAGGGCCGCCGTCGGCGTGGCGGCTACCGGTGCCGCCAGAGTGCCGGCCGGCGCGGGCAGGGTGGCGGCCGCGCTGGCCGACACCGCGCCCGACTGCGGCGTGCTGGCCATCGGCTGCAAGCGGCTGGCGCCGGCATTGACCTCGGCCAGAAAGGCTTCCAGCGATTGCGACACCGGCGCCAGCATCACTTCACGCACGCCCGAAAAATACTCTTCGCGTAGTTTGCGTTCCAGCAAGTCCCCCTGGTACAGGCCCAGGCCCAGCGAGACAGGCCGGCTGTTGCGGTAGGAATCGAGCTGCTCGATCCGGTCCTGCATGATTTCCAGCGCTTCGAAACGCGATTGCAGGTCGAGCCGCTTGTCCTGCACCTTGATCGCCTGATCCAGGTCGGCCTGCACGTTGGCCACGAGCTGGCGGTTGGCCATGTAAGACCAGCTCCAGCCGGCCAGCGCCAGGCCCACCAATGCGGTGGCGGCAAAGAAAGTGGCGTAGCGCACGCGGGTCTTGGCCGGACTGGCGTACTGGGCGACCAGTTCCTTGTCGGCGAAGATCACCTTGCGGAACAGATTGAGCAGGAAATAGCCGTGCTGGTCCTGTACCGCGTTCTGCTGCTGCGGCTGCAATTTCAAATCGAAGCGCTGCGCCACGCGTTCCGACGAGGCCGATACCGACATGCCTTCCTGCAGCGCGCTGGTGAAATAGAAGCCGCGCATGACGGGCTTGAACTGGAACGGGTTTTCCTCGAACAGGGTGGCGATGAAGGCGCGCAGCGACCCCTTGATCGCGCTGAACTCGAGCGGGAAGGTAAACACGCCCGGCGGCATGCGTTCCTGCTGCTGCAGCGCCATGCTGGCCAGGCTCAGCTCTTTCAAGCCGTCATACAGTTCGTCGAAACGCTGGTCGAACTGCTCCAGCACGTCCTGCCTGGAACTGGTCTGGCTGTAGGGCAGGGTGGCGCCCCATACCCGGTCGCGTTCGCCCCGTTCCGTGTCCTGGAAAAATTCGTTGAAACCGGTAATCAGGTCGGCCTTGGTGAACACCACGTAGACGGGCGCGTGCACTTCCAGTTTTTCCGTCAGCTCCTGCACCCGCTGGCGCAGGTTCTTGGCCAGGTTGATGGCGAATTCGGGCCGGCTGCCGGTCAGCTCGGCAATGCTGACGGCGATGATGATGCCGTTGATCGGCGCGCGCTTGCGGTGTTTTTTCAGCAGCGCCAGGAAGCCGAACCATTCGGCACGGTCTTCGTCGTTGACGGAATAACGGCCAGCCGTGTCGAGTAGGATGCCGTCGGTGGTGAAGAACCAGTCGCAATTGCGGGTGCCGCCGATGCCTTGCACGATCTTGCTGTCGGCAAAAGGAAACTGCAGGCCGGAATTGGCGATCGCCGTGCTCTTGCCGGCCGCCGGATTGCCGATGACCATATACCAGGGCAACTCGTACAGGGCGGCGTCGCCCGACAGCTGGCCCAGTTTGGACGTCTTGATGGTGCCGATCGCTTCGAGCATGCGTTTGCGGATGGCTTCGGTTTCCTCGCGCTGCGTGGGCCCCGCCTTGGGTACCGCGCCGGTCGTCTGCTGTTCCAGCATGCCGCCGAAGCTGGCGGCGTCGCGCTGGCGGCGCCTGCGCTGCAGCCACCATACCGCGCTGGCGACCAGCAGGACCAGCGCCAGCGGCGGCACGATCCATACCAGCGGCCATTCAAAGATGACGGCGCAACTGACCAGCAGCGCGGCCAGCGCCACGAAGCCGATGGCGAACAGGCTGAAACGGGTAGTAATGGAATGCCAGAATCGTTGCATCATAGTATGAGGGGCGAGAGGTTGATAGGCATGGTGGAGGAAGGGGTCATGTCGCGGCGAGGGATTCAGGGGCAAGGGCTTCCGGGCCCACCACCACGGCGGCCCGGTGGAAGGCGTCGAGGTTGCTCAGGCATAGCACCTGGCTGGCATTCTCGGCCGCCTCGTGCCGCGCCAGCACCAGCGCCGCCAGGGTGGCTACATGGCCACTCTGGCCGCAGGCCGCCGCCACGCTGAGTACGTCGTTGCTGAGATCGATATCGGGTAGCAGCGTGCCGGCATTGTTCATCAGTTCGATCATGCGGCTGGAGCGCTGGTCGGCATCGGCGTAGAGCCGCGTGATCGCGTCCGGGGCGACAGACGCCGCCGACATCGCCTTGCCGCCCAGCTCGGCCAGCAAGGTGGCATCGCCATGGCTGCGGCCATCCGCCGACTGGCCGCGTACGGCCATGCTGGCATGGTGCAGCAGTACCGGCGTGTCCGCCTGCAGCGCCGCCGCCTGGGCCGCATCGGCCAGCAGCAGGCCGGCCGCGCCTTCGCCGGGAATCTGCCCGCTGGGCTGGCCGGCATTGAACAGCAGGCCGCGCGAGGTCCAGTCATGCACGGTCAGCTCGCCGATATGCGAACCGCAGGCCAGCACGATGGCCAGGCACGGCAGCTCCTGCAAGGCCGCCTGCGCGGCCAGCTGTTCGATCAGCGCCAGCGGCCCGCTGTCGCCGGCCAGGTGCACGCTGAGCTTGTCGGCAGGCCAGCCTTGCTGTTGCGCCTGCCCATGCAGCCAGGCGGCGCCCGTGTCGCGCTGCGGCTTGTTCCAATCGGGCGGCAACAGCAGATGCAGTTGCAGGGTCGGCAACGGCAGCACGGCGCGCGATCCCGGTTGTGCCGCCTGGTAGTCGTCGAGCTGCGCGTGCATCGCCGCTTCCTGCATCAGTTCGGTCAATACCTCGGCGCCCAGCGCCAGTGCGCGCAAGTGTTCGGCATCGAAATGCGGGGCTGCGCCCGGCGCCGTATCGGCCGGACGGGTCTGCAGCCAGTCATCCAGCAGGGCTCTCTGGCCATGTTCATCGAGGTCCGCCACGCGGGCGCTCATCACCGGGTAGCCTTGCGCGTCGGTCAGTTCCGGATCGAGTTCGGGGCGCTGCTGCTTGTCCAGCAGCGCGGCCGCCAGTTCCGGCGCCGAGGCACCGCCCGGCATGCGCAGTGCGGCGGCGGCCAGGTGCAGCGGCGCGCGCGGCGCAGGGTCATTGCCGGGCGCCCCGGCGTCGGCGTCGGCGGCGTCAAACAGCGCCGGCACCGCAGCCGGCGCGGCCAGCCTCGTTACCAGTTTCTTGCCCAGCCACCAGCTGATGAGCAGCGCCAGCGGCAATGCCAGCATGCTGCCGGCCAGGTCGCCCGTCGATGGCATGCGCGTGCTGGTGCGCCAGTACCAGATCGCGCCGCCCCAGCATAAGGCGAACACGGCCAGTATCAGCAGGCTGCGCCGCAGCCACGGGCGCATCAGTGCGCTCCCTTGCAGTGGCGGCCGGAGGTCATAGCTGATCCGTGGTGGCTTGCTGGCTGGCGATCAGCACCGCGCCACAACTGGTCTTGTCGCCCTGGCGGGCCACCGGTTTGCCATCGACGATCCAGCTGGCGTCGCCGCTGACGATGGGACAGATGCCATGGCCTGGCCGCGGGCACGACACCTTGTCGCCTACGCGCGCAATGCCGATGCCGCCGCTGTCCGTCACCGCCGAGGCCTCCAGCACGCTGCCGCCATGCGATGTTTTGTCGCCCAATCTGATTACGGGACCAGCCATATGTGCTCCTTCCAGTCATCGTTGTTTTTTCATTACACCAGGCACGCGCAGTTCGGTGTGGCCGAAGTCCATCATTTTCCAGCGGCCGCCCCACGTCATGCCGACCGATTCGGCCACCTCGCCATACAGCTGATAGCCGCGCATGGCCCACGGATCTTTCTCTGATATCACCAGCTTGCCGTCGCGCAAAAAGGCGCAATCGGCGGCCAGGCCATACTGATGCCAGCTCTGGAACGCGGCCGCATTGGTGACATTGCTGCCCATGCCGGCAAGCATGTTTTGCCGTTCCGGACTGCGGTAACCTTCCAGGATGGCCATGTCGTAGCCATGTTTGTCCTTCATGATCTTGAACACCAGCAGCAGCCTTTGCGCGTATTCGGCATTGAGCAGCGTCCAGTTGCGGCTGGCCGATACCAGCATCGGCCGCACTTGCTGCACTTCCTCGGTGGCAAACACCAGCGGCGGCAGATCCACCGGCGGCACCAGCTGTTCCCCTTGCAGCAGGGCCGACACTTGCGTATTCATTTCGCGCGTCGACACCTCGTAGCCGCCCAACACGTTCTTGCTGCCTGCCAGCAAGGCGATCGCCGGTGGCAGGCACATCACCGCCGCACCGCCCAGAAACAGCAGGTAATGGCGGCGCACGAACGCCGCGCTGCCGAGCAAGGTGCTGGCGCCGCCACGGCGCAGCGTGTCCAGTCCGGCGTTCCTGCGCCGGGCCAGCCGCTCGATCCGCGCCCCGATGCCCCGTTCGGCCGTCGCCAGCGCCCGCATCACCAGTTCGCGGCCGGATGGAAACAGCACGAGCCAGCTGATCAGGCATGCGAGTAAAAAATAGAGTGCCACCGCCAGTAGAAACACGCCCACCCCGTTCCAAAAAAGGCGCCAGGCATGGGCAGTTGAATGCCGCTGTGCCAGCGTTTGCGCTAATATTGCCGCTGAGTATATCTTACTAACTTGCTAATTACGGGGGCTTAGTTTCAATTGTGCGCCGGGTGCACACTGTTGATTTCCTAACATGCGTCACGCTTTTTTTTATTGTCGTAAGGTATTGCAAATATTGACAGGAGTTAAGATTTTGCCAAGCAATGACGACAGCCCGCGGCCATCGACACGGCCCAGCTTATTGACGCCCGCACAACAGGCCGAGGCGGACCGTAGCCGTATCCTCAACCATCTCGAAGGCGGCAAGCGGCCTGCGCCCGTGCCGCTTGGCGGCAGGCGCGCCAGCCGGTGGCCGGTCTGGGGTGGCATGCTGGCCGGCGCCTTGCTGTTGCTGGCCACCGGCGCCTGGCTGGGACAACGCGAGACGGCGGCGGTGGAGGACCCGGTGCTGCGCAGCACGGCGCCAGCAGCGGAAACACCGGCTGCGGCCACCGCTCCCGTCACCGCCGCGGCCAGCATACGCGAAGAGGAACAGCCGCCGCCGCCGCGGCAGAGCTTGAGCGAAATGCTGGGCGCCGACCTGCCAGCTCCCGTCCCGGCGCCGGTGCCCGGTCCCAGGGATGTGCTGAGCAAGGCGCTGGAAAGTCCGCAGAAGAGCGCGCCCAAGCCGGCGCGCGCGCCGCAGAAAAAACCGCCAGCCAAACCGCTCAAGCCCGCTGATAAGGCCAAGCCTGCCGCCACGCCGGAACAGGAAAGCGACGTAGCCCTCCTGGCCGCGCTGGTGTCGCATGCCCAGGCTGGCACGCCGCCCAAAAAAGCGCCGTCCAGCCTGCAAGCCCAGTTACAGCAATGCAGCAAGTTGAAACCGGCCGCCGCCGATAGCTGCCGGCAGAGAACTTGCGCCGGCCGTACCGGCAAGCCGCTATGCAAGGCCGCCAGGGCTGCGGCGAAAGGCGCGCAATGAGCGCAGCGCAGCTGGACCAGGTGGGCGCCGCGCTGGGAGCGTTCTCCAGCATCACGCGCTTGTACGAGATCAAGCTTGAAGGCGACAGCGCGCAGGATGCGGACCTGCTGCTGGTGGAAGCGTTCGCCTGCGACGAGCAATTGCAGACGCCCGGCGCGCGCGATGTCATCGTGCTGTCGACCAGCGCGCAGCTGGCGCTGGCACCCATGCTGGGCAAGCTGGCCACGCTGCAAGTGAGCTTGTTTGATGGCAGCCGCGCCAGCTTCAGCGGTCATGTCAGCGAGGCGGCCATGCTGGGCAGCATGGGCGGCCTGGCGCGTTACCGGCTGCGCCTGACGCCCTGGTTGTGGCGGCTGGGCCAGGTGCGTAACAGCCGCGTCTGGCAAGACAAGAGCGTGATCGAGATCGTCGAGTCCGTGTTCCAGTCCTACGCGCCGGCGGCGCGGTGGCGCTGGAGCGATGACACGCGTCCGTTCATGGATGGCGTCGCGGCGCGCAGCTATTGCTGCCAGTACCGCGAGTCGGACCTCGATTTCGTCAGCCGCCTGCTGACCGAAGAAGGGCTGGCATGGCGCTTCGAGGAACAGGAAGGCGGCCATTGCCTGGTGCTGTTTGCCGACAGCAGCAGCGACAGCGCGGTGCCGGAAGACGCGTCCAGCGCGGCCGGCGGCGGCATCCGCTTTCATGGCGCGCGCGCCGGCGAGCAGGGCGACACGCTGCAGGCGTTCAGCACGGCGCGTTCGCTGAACACGGCGCTGGCGACCGTGCTCAGTTATGACTACAAGGCCAAGCAGGCGGTCGCGGCCAGCGTGCCGACCCGGACGGCGGTGGGCGGCCAGCATGCGCCGCTGCTGGAAAGCTACGATACGCCGGGCCAGTATTACTATGCCGACTCGGCCCAGGCCAGCCGCTACGCGCTGTTGCGGATGCAATCGATCGAAGCGCGCAGCGAACGCTGCGTTGCCCGTTCGACGGTGCGCACCTTGCGCGCCGGCACGCGCTTCAGCCTGACGCAGGGACCGCTGCAGGCGGCGGGCGGCGACGCGCCGGCCCCTGCTTATGCGGTGCTGCGCGTTTGCAGCGTGGGCGTCAACAACCTGCCGGCGCCGGCCAGGCAAGGTCTGGCCGAACTGTTCGGCCCGATCCCGGAACTGCTGCAGGAAAGCCTGGGCACGCTGAACCTGGGCCCGCGCCACATCGAACATTTCGAGCAGGTGATCGCCCAGGCGGTGGCCAGCGGCTACGCCAATCATCTGGAAGCGATTCCCGCCGCTACGCCGTGGCGCCCGGTGCTGGGTGAAAACGGATTGCGCCAGCATCCGAAACCGACCGCCTTCGGCAGCCAGAGCGCCATCGTCGTGGGAGCCGATGGCAATGACGCGGCCAGCGGCGCCGATGAAATATATTGCGACAGCCTGGGCCGGGTGCGCATCCGCTTTCACTGGCAGCAGGAGACTGGCGCAACTTGCTGGGTGCGGGTCGCGCAGCGCGCGGCCGGCGGCGGCATGGGCAGCCAGTTCCTGCCGCGCATCGGCCAGGAAGTGCTGGTGCAGTTCCTGGAAAACGATATCGACCGGCCCATCATCGTCGGCGCGCTGTACAACGGCCAGGGCGAGGGCGGCGGCGCACCCACGCCGGGCGGCGCCGCCGCTGCCCAGGCCGACACGGAGAAATTGTTCGCGCCGGCCCACGACCATGGCGCAACAGCCCAGGGCAACCTGGCGGGTGGCAATAGCCCGCTATGGCATGGCGCCGCCGGGGCCAGCGCGGCGCACCGGAATGCCAGCGCGCAATGGGGCATCCGCAGCAAGGAGTTCGGCAAGGCGGGCAGCGTGGCAGGCTACAACCAGCTGCTGTTCGACGACACCGACGGCCAGGGCCGGGTGCAGCTGAAAAGCAGCCATGCGGCCAGCGAGCTGAACCTGGGCCATCTGATCCACGCGGCCGACAATTACCGCGGCAGCCTGCGCGGCGCCGGCGCAGAGCTGCGCACGGATGCGTATGGCGCGGTGCGGGCGGGCGCAGGCCTGCTGGTATCCAGTTATGTACTCAACCATGGCGCCTGCGCGCGCGACCCGGCCGGCGACAATGCGCCCGGCATGGCGCTGCTCAAGCAGGCCGCCAAGCTGGGCGAGACCTTCAGCGCGGCGGCCGTCACGCACCAGGGCGTGGCCTATGCGGTGCATCTGGGGGCGACGGCGCCCGGCAGCAGTACGCTCGATGCGAAGGCCGCGCCGTTGCCGGCCTTCCTGACTACTGCCTCGGGCATGCTGAGCCGCGACAGCGTGGCGGCCGCCAGGAGCGATGCGGCCGGCAAGCCCGTCGCGCCAGCCGACGACAAGCTGCCGCACAGCAGCGACGCCATCATCGCGGTGGCGGCCAAAGGGGGCCTGGGCGTGGTGGCTGGCCAGGATATGCAATTGTCGAATGGCGAAACGGTAACACTGATGAGCGGGCTCGATACGCAGTTCGCCGGCGGCGGCAAGTGGCGATTGCACACGGGCCAGGCGATCGGTCTGCTGGGCGGCGTGGTCAAGCCGGGCGAGGGCGAGCTGGGCATGCAGCTGGTGGCGGCCAGCCAGCCCATCGAGGTGCAAGCCCAGTCCGACGAGATCAAGGTCCAGGCGCGCGAAGAGGTCAATGTCGCCAGCGCCAGCGCGCATATCGACTGGGCGGCGGCAAAAAGCATCCGCCTGTCCACGGCGGGCGGCGCCAACATCACCATCGAGGGCGGCAATATCACGATCCAGTGCCCCGGGAAGATCACAGTGTTTGCAGGCAAGAAAAGTTTTCTGGGGCCGACAGGACTCGGTTATCCATTGCCCCGCCTGCCGCGTTCCGAACTGGCGTTGCGGCCGTTGAAATTCTTGCTGCGCCTGGCCGACACGCCGGGGCTGAAAGGCCATGCGCTGGCGCACACGCCGTGGAAGATCACCCATGGCGCGCAGCCCGACGGCATGGATTTCATCGACGACGACAAGCTGGTGGCGCAGGGCAAGACCGATGCATCGGGGAATATCAAGCTCAGCGATGCGGAGGAAGAAAAGCTTGCCGCCGTCTATGCGAGCAATCCGGACCATACATGGATCGTGTATCCGGGCCACAGCGTGCGGCTGAACGTGGAAACCGAATCGCCCGACTGGACCGACAAGGAAAAGCTGTTCCATGCGATGCAGGCGGCGGATTTCAGCGCCGGGCGCTATGCCACCATCTTCGAGGCGGCCGCCGCGCCGCAGGCGCGCTATGCGAAAGAAGCGCTGGCCTCGCTTACCCTGAAAAACATCCTGCCGAAGGTGAAAGTCTGATGCTGACATTTTCCTTCCATGCAAGCCAACCGGCGACACACTGCGACATGCGTCATGACAAATAAAAATATCTCCCAGCTGACGGGCAAGGACGGTACGCCGAGCGCGCCGGCCACGTCGGCGCCCGGCTGTTTCGTGCACGATGGCGAAGAACTGCCGAATTTCCCCGAGCAAAAGTGGGGCAGCATCTTTTCGGAACAGCAAAAGGGCAACCAGGTCGAATTCTATGTCACCGGCGAAGAGTATTTCACGGCTGTCGCCAAGGCCATCGAAGGCGCCAAGAAATCGATTTTCATCACCGGTTGGCAAGTCAATTTCGATGTCGAACTGACGGCGAGCAAGACCTTGTTCGAATGCCTGGAAACGGCGATAAGCAATCCCCACCGTCCGAAAGTGTATGTGATGCCGTGGCTGTCGCCCAAGGTCGGGGTCGATACGGGCGACTTCGAAACCGTGCTGGCGATCTTCCAGCTCAATGCAGGCGTCGGCGGCCCCGCCAAGGCGTTCGCTTTGCCGGCGATCGCCCAGAGCGACATGGAAGGCATGCTGGGCATCGGCTTTTCCCATCACCAGAAACTCGTGGTGATCGACAATGAGCGCGCGTTTGTCGGCGGCATCGACCTTGCCTATGGCCGCCGCGACAACGGCAAGTTCGCCCTCAGCCATGGCACGCGCAAGGGCAACGAGGTGTACAACACCTGCATCCCGGCCATCGAGCCGATGAACCATGAAGCGCAAACGGCCTACCTGACGCGCGCCGAACTGCTGGCCGGTTGCATCGGCGGAAAAGTCGGTGGCGCGGCCACGTTTGCCACCTCGGCCACGATCAGGCCGATCGCCGTCGTGCTCGACGTGGTGCAGGACGCCAAGGATGGCATCGCGCGGATATCGAAGAATATGTCCGCCAAATGGGATGCGATCGACCTGATGCCCGACTTTATCGGCAAGCTGCAAGACATACCGATCGATGTTGCGCAGGATATATCGCGCTGGGCTTACGGCCAGCTCGACAAGGGCTTGCGCGACAAGGTCGATGCCGTGCGCACCACGGGCAGCGCGCATGTGATCGATGGCGGCACGGCGCTGATGTCGTGGCTGAACGCCGGCTCGCTGAACAAGCTGCCGCCCGAATTGCGCAGCGGCACGGTCAAGCTGATCGAGACTTTCGTGATCGGCATCCTCACTTATCTGTCGACCTTGGCCGACGCGCGTCCCACGCGCTATGAAAACCTGAAAAAATTGCGCAAGATCATGCCGACCGGGGCCAAGACCTTCGCCGCCACGCAGCCGCGCATGCCATGGCACGATGTGCATGCGGCCATCGTCGGACCGTCGGTCAGCGACTTGAGCCGCAATTTCATCGAGCGCTGGAACGGCATTGCCCAGCGATATGAAAAATCGTACCAGGCCAGCATGCCGCCTTCGCTGATCAAGATGTTCCAGGCGCTGGGCATGTCCGGCACGCCCAGGCTGGTCTTGCAGCGCATCGCTGCCGCGCCGCCGCCCAAAACGCCTGCGAAGCCGCCGGGAGATGCTTGGGTGCAAGTGTTGCGCAGCGCGCCGATGAGGTTGCTCAATGACGAGCTGGCCGCACATGCGCGCGGCAGCAAACCCGCGGCCAGGCCGGAATGGCCGCAGAACAACTGTCTGAAGGCGATGCTGACGGCAATTAATGGAGCGCAGAAGTTCATCTATATCGAAGGCCAGTTTTTCCAGTCGGAATATGGCAGCGATGCAAGCAAGACCAGGCCGCTGTCCGGTCCGATGGCGGCGCTGCTCGACATCAGCAAGTCGCCGGCCTATGAAAAGTATGCGCGGCAGCTCGGCGTGTATGGCGTGCCGCCGGCAGACATGATCGATAAGCTGATCTGGTCGCAGATCGACGATGTCAAGGCCGACATTACCGGTGGCGGCAGCGATTTCATGGCCGATCTGTTCAATGTGATGAGCAACTATGCCGATATCACCTCGACCCGCATGATGGGAAAGGAAGAGCCAGGCATCCTCAATCCGATTGGCCTGGCATTGTCGCAGCGCATCGAGCGGGCCATCAACGATGGCTTGCCCTTCCATGTCTACATGGTGCTGCCGGTGCATCCGGAAGGCACGCTCGACACCCTCAATATCATGACGCAGCTGCATTTGACGATGCAGTCGCTGGTATTCGGCAAGGATAGCCTGGTGAACCGGATCCGGCGCGCCATCCTGGTGCGGGATCTGCGCAAGAGCAAAAAACTGGGGGCGGAAGAGGCCAGGAAAACCGTTGCCGGCTACGCGCCGGACCGGCTGGCCGAACTGGCCGGCGACAAGTGGACCAGCTACCTGACCTTGCTCAACTTGCGCTCCTGGGAAACCCTGGGCACGCGTCACGTGACGGAGCAGATTTATGTGCACTCCAAGCTGTTGATCGCCGACGACAGGGTGGCGATCCTGGGCAGCGCCAATATCAACGACCGCAGCCAGCTGGGCGGGCGCGATTCTGAACTGGCGGTCGTCGTCAGGGATGACAATCAGACCGATGTCGAGCTCGATGGGGTCGATAGCGACAAGGTCAGCGTCAACGTGCATGACTTGCGGGTGCGCCTGTGGAAAAAACTGTTCGGCCTGACCGATGGCGCCACCCCGGCCAAGGGCTTGATCAAGCACCTGTTGCGTCCGGCGGCTCCGGACACCTGGGAGGCGATTCAAAAATTGGCGCTGGCCAATGCGGAAGCGTATGCCAAGGCCTTCGCTTTCCTGGCCCGTCCAAGCGGCAAGCCCAGTTCGATCTGGCCCACCTGGAATGCCAGGACGCGCAGCCTGGAGCACCACATGCCGTTCCACGAGCGCTTCTGGCGCGATGCCGATATGTTGCGCGACAAATCGCATTCCTGGGAGGCGCAAACGCGCGCGCCCGAATCGGCGCCGGTGGGTGTCGAGGGTTTTATCGTGGCCTTGCCGGTCACCTGGACGGCCGGCGAAAACAATATTTCAGGCATGAATCTGACCCTGCTGGCCCATCAGGAGAAGAAACCGCCGCGCGATGCAGACCATCCATTGCCGCAAGAGACCTACGCCCAGGTTGAATCAGGCAAGCGCCCGCCAGCCGGCCAGGGCGAAAGCTCGGCTTGAAGAATAGTGCTTTTTTTGATTGGTAGCCATGATGATAGTTTGTCTTCCGCGTTTTGCCGCATGCCATCTCGCCACTCTCCTGCTGTTTGCCGGCGCGTATGGCGAAGGCATGGCCGCCAACCAGGCCGATCCGGCGGCGCCATCGCGCAGGCCCACGGCGCAGGAACTGATGCAGGCGACCGCGCCCGGGTACGCGACGCCGGCCGGCATGGCGCGCGAGTGCCTGGGGCGGCTGGTGTTCGACGTGCATGCACCGGTACAGTGGCCGACCCGCTACAAGGACGCGTCCGACACGGGCATCTTTTACCGGTCTTTCAGCGAAGACGTATTTCACCAGGGTGATGAGATACAGGTTGGAAATGTCCGCATCGGTGTGCTGGGGCCGCTAGGCAAGGAAGATATGGCCGCCTTGCGGGAAGCCATGCCGCAACCCAGGATCGACCGCCTGCAGGCGCTGCTCAAGGACGATGAGGCGGAACTGGCCGAATTGAAAGGCCAGCCCGCCAACGCGAAGACCCGTCAGGCGAGCTATCTGGCGCAGAAGTCGCTCACCGGCAGGCAGGCGCAGATCAAGGAACTGCAAAGCAACTACCAGACATTTGATTCCGGCCTGCCCGACAGTGACGGTTACCGCAGCAGCGAAGGTTCGGGAACGGCCAACCCCACCCGCTATTCCATCTATCGCAGCCACCTTCAGCGCGGCGAATATGTGTATGTGTTTGAATCCATGCAAGAAATACGCGACAACAATAGCGAGGCAGCGCATGGCCAGCAGTTCATCCGCTTCCTGAAAAGCTTCCGCCCGCGCGCCGCCAATGAAGTGCCGAAAGAACTGGGCCTGTGCATTCCGCATGGCTTTATCGCTGACGATGGCAAGACGGTCAGCGCTATCCAGCAGTCCTTGCGCTGGCCCGACGCGCCCGGCGTGTTGTATACGATCAGCACCGGCAACGTCGATCCGCGCGCCTTGAAGGTGCCGCTGGTCCAGGCGGCCGCCACCGGCGGCATCGGCCAGTTCGGCAGCCGCGGCGAGCAGGAGGCCAAGCCTTTCATTGTCGAACGCATCGCGCCCCGTAGCGTCCGCATCGGCGCGCTGACGGCGCAGCAGGGCGGCCTGGCGCTGAAAGTGGAGCGACCAGGCAGCGCGCCGTTTGAAACCTATACGGTATTCACCGGTTACGCGGGATGGCTGGGCACGGCGGTGCTGCCCTACATCCTGATCGAACTTGGCAGCCGCAGCATGGAGCAGGCACCGGAACTGAAGCAGAATCCGCCGCCTTTCAAGAGCAGCTACGCGCGCCTGGAAACCTTGTTGAAGAGTACGCATTTGCGGCCCACCGAACCGGCCATGCCGGAGTTGCGCGGTCTGAGCGGAACGCAATGATTGCTGAGCCGAGATTTCAATCGAAACACTCTTGCTATAAAAAAATTTCTAGGGTGTAATGGCTTCGATAAAAATGCTTATTTACTAATTTTATGCGGGAAGCCGCGTGATGGAGTTCCGGATGTCCATGTCCTTGCCCGCCAGTTTCACGCAAGCCAGCAGATTGCTACAGCTGACTACGCCCCTCGGCGCCGACCGCCTGCTGGCCGAATGCGTGCGCGGCGAGGAAGGCTTGAGCACGGGCTTCGTGTTCCAGATCGCGGCCCTCTCGTCGGACGCCTCCATTTCCTTGCGTACCCTGATTGGCCAGCCGGCCCTGCTGCAATTGTTGACCGCTACCAGCGCCGACGCGCTGCGCCCGTTCCACGGCCATATCACCGCCGTCGAGCTGGTTGGCGCGAACGGCGGCATGGCGCGCTATCACCTGACCCTGGAACCGTGGAGCGCGTTTCTTGCCCACGGCCGCGACAGCCGCGTGTTCCAGGACATGACGGTATTCGACATCCTCGACGCGCTGTTTGCCGCTTACCAGGCGCAGGGCAAGCTGGCGCCGGCTTGGCGTTTCGATATCCTCGACCGCGCGGCATACCCGAAGCGCAGCCTGAGCACCCAGTACCAGGAAAGCGACTGGGCCTACGCGCAGCGCCTGATGCACGAGGAAGGGCTGTTCTATTACTACGAACACGGCGGCGATCCCGGCAGCCCCAGCTTGGGCAGCCACTGCCTGGTGATCGCGGACCATAACGGCGCGTTCAAGCCGAATGCCCAGAGCAGCATCAATTTCACGCAGCCGGGCGCCGTCATGAAGGTTGACAGCATCGACCGCTGGCGCACCGAATTGCGCCAGCAGACCAATGCCATCGAAATGGGCAGCTGGGATTACCGCTCGCTCGACCAGCGTGTTGCCAGCGCGGCAGGTCCGGTGCAGGGCGTGGAGCTGCTCAGCCGCGACGCGCCCGGGGCCTATGCCTATGCCTCGCGCGAGCAGGGCCAGCGCATCGCGCGCAACCAGTTGCAGGCGCTGGAAGCGGGCAAGGAAGTCCACGTGGCGGCCGGTACCGTGCGTACCTTGTCGCCGGGCACCACGTTTAGCTTGCAGGGGCAGCCGGTGTTCGACCAGGCGGGCAGCGACGACGAGCGCAGCTTCCTGATCGTGCGCACGGTCCACCTGATGCACAACAACTTGAGCGCGGATCTGCAGTCGTCCATTGTGCAGACGCTCAAGACGGGCTTGCTCGATACGGCCATCCGCAAGGAGCAAGCCGGCAGCCTGCACCGCATGCCCGCGCTGCTGGGCGCCATTGCCGAGCGGCCCCTGTACCGCAACCGCATCGATGCCATCCGCAGCAATATTCCTTATCGCGCCAGCGGCAAGGACCAGCATGGCCAGCTGCTGCATCCGCGCCCGACCGTGCATGGCCAGCAGACGGCCGTCGTGGTGGGGCCGGGCGGCGCCGTGATTCACACCGACCGCGACCACCGCATCAAGGTGCAATTTCACTGGCAGCGCGGCGTCATGAGCCACAGCCGCCTCGACCATCCGCAAGGCGGCAAGCATACCGGCGCGCCAGGCGACGACAGTGCCGGCACCTGGGTGCGCGTCGCCTCCACGATGGCGCCGGTAGCGGGCGCCAACTGGGGCGGCCATGCCTTGCCGCGCATCGGCCAGGAAGTATTGATCGATTTCCTGGAAGGCAATATCGACCGACCGCTCGTGATCGGTACCGTCTACAACGGCCAAGGCACGGCCGACGCCCAGAATAACCGCGTGGCCCATGGCGCCGGGCCGGCCACCGGCAATGCGCCGGCCTGGTTTCCAGGGGAAGCGGGCGCGCATGCCCACCCGGCCGCACTGTCCGGCATCAAGAGCCAGGCCATGCAAGCGAGCCAGCAGGGCGGCGCGGCGTACAGCCAGCTGGTATTCGACGACAGCCCGGGCCAGCCACGCGTGGCGCTGCAGCGCCATGCCGGCGCACATCAGGGCACTGCCGAGCTGAACCTGGGACACTTGCGCCATCAGACGGACAACCAGCGGCTGGCCGCTGCCGGCTTCGGCGCGGAACTGAAAACCGAGCACAGCGCCGCGCTGCGTGCGGGGCAGGGGCTGCTGCTATCGACCGACGGGCGCACCAATGCCAGCGGCACGCAGATGGATACCAAGGAAGCCACGGCCCAGATCGAACAAAGCTTGGCCCTGCTGACTTCGCTTGCCGAGACGGCGCAAAAGCACAAGGCTGTGTTAGGCGGTGGGCAAGGCCAGGCCGAAGCGGCGCCCGATACGCTGCCGGCGCTGAAGCAATTGGCGAACAGCATCGAAATGCTCAAGGGCACGGCGGGCACGGGCGATGGCCAGGTAACGGCCTATGGCGCGCCGCAGCTGCAATTGTCCAGTCCGGCCGGCATCGCCGCGACCACGCCGCTCAACGCCCTTTTCGCCGCCGGCAATACCAGCAGCATCGCGGCAGGGCAGGATATCAATTTCGGCGCGCAAGGCAACCATTTCCATGCGATCAGTTCCGGCATCAGCCTGTTTACTTATGGCAAGGCCAGCAAGCCCGACAAACCCAACCAGGAAACGGGCATTCGCCTGCACGCGGCCAGCGGCAAGGTCAGCAGCCAGAGCCAGTCCGATGAAACAAAATTAACCGCAGACAAGGCCGTGACCGTTGCCAGCGTCAGCAAAAGCGTCAACATCAACGGCAAGCAGCATGTGCTGATGACGGTGCAGGGCGCCTATATCAAGCTCGAAGGCGGCAATATCGAGATTCATGGGCCCGGCAAGATGGAATTCAAGGCCGGCATGAAGGAGCTCACGGGGCCGGCCAGCAGTAGCGCGGTAAAGCAATTGCCGGTGGGTGAGATCAAGGGGTGTGAACAAGCAAGTAAGAATGCCAGCGCCACTCAGGCCGGATCACAAACATTGTAGCTCGGGGAATTTGTATGGAATCGACGGTCGAGGTCATTGTCAGCCAAGCATGGGAAGCACCACTTCAACTGCTCCATAAACAATTTCATGAAACGGCAAATGACCGATGTTTGTTATGGGTAAATCCTGCACAAGGAGATCCGTTTTCTTCGCATGCGATTGTGCAGCAACGAAAAATAGTCGTGCCCATTGCACATCCCCGTTTCGATCAGCAGTTCGCGCCATATCTGATCGAGTTGGCGCTGGATGAATATGCCGGCGCTGAACTATTCAAAATGAGTGTCGAACTTGCCTGGAACTCTTGGACAAAGGACAGTCTGTGGGCTGGTAACGGTCAAGCGATCGCTGGATGGGTTATCAGTGACGAAGCGCCGGAAAACATAGCGCGCCATTGGGCCAGCCATTGCCATATTCATTCAGTTCAAGGCCTGGAAAAATTGCTCAGATTCCATGACCCGGGTGTCCGCGAATGGTTATGGCCGGCGATGACTGTCGAACAGCAGCGTCAGATGCTGGGGCCAGTAAGCAGTGTGATCGCATTTGACCGGCAGCAAAACCTGATGCGACATGGTCTGGATGACACCCATGCGCTTTTTCCTCATGCCGCGCTTGAACAGCGGCTGATCTTGAGTTCATCGCAGTGGGCGCAAGTGAATGATTATTCCACGCTTCATGCCGCGTGGCTAACGTGGGGAGAATCTGGGCCGAAGCAATGGGAACAGGCGATTTTTTCAGCATTGGCACGCGCGACGCACTATGGCATCGTCGATAAAAAAGACCGTGAGTTATTTGCTTTGCATGTTTTGCAGCTTGGCAGTGATTTCCATGATGATCAGCGTCTACAGGCAGTGTGGAGCATGACCGGCGCCGGCGAATTTTATGGCGGTGCACTCGAAGAGGTGACTGGATGCCCTGCTGATCAATTACAAGATTATTTTTCTAAAAAAATAAGATAAAGACCCTCAGGAAAATTTATGGCTTGTACTAATCCAAAAAACCCAGAATGCGAAAACTGCAATAAGTCAGGACTGGCTATTCTGCCTGTTCGATATGCCGTTGTGCCAAATGATGTTGATGCAACACTACCCGATCCGCTAGGAAATAAAGTCACGGATGTGAAACTCAAGTATCACAAGTATGCATTACGCACCTTGCGTAAAGGTTTTGTCTATCTTTTTTATGAAAAACATGCGCGTGGAAGTCAAATCAAATGGGAAGTGTATAGCGTCTCTGAGGCAGGGACATTGTGGAAACAATATTTTAACAGCGGTCTCAAGCCAATTAGCGTTGAGCCGGCCTGCTCGCGCGACGGGCATAATATACCTGCTTCAATCATATCAATCGAAAAACCCGAAAAATGTGGCAAAGTCTGGCTGGCATTTTCAGACCATGCATGGAGTAAAGAAACTTTCACTTTGTTTGCCAGCGACGAAAAATTGCGCGACAAACGTATGCAAACTTTTTTACCTTCGATATGGGTGACAGCTGGAGGTTACCGACACGGCCTTCCCGCTACCAAGAAAAATATCGAAAAGGTCATTGAGTATCAAGAGAATTTCAATTCAATAAGTCTCAGCGGGTTGCCACTTGGCGAAATGAGCAAGGTGGATGGTAGCTACAACGCTACAAAACTGAAAATGGAAAGTACTTGCCATGCTTTGCACCTGAGAAAGGGTGAAAGCGAAAAACTGGCTGGATTGATGAAAACAGTCGGTGAGGGAAAAAATACCAAGGGTAATGCTCCTGTCATTATCGCCCTATGGGATGCATTTGGCATTACCCATGAGCTCAACGGCTTCCGGAATGAACCTGCAGGTTGGATAAAAAAATACAGTGAAGAACGAGAGCTGGAACTGACTGCATTGCAAGGTATAGAAGGCGTCAGAAAAACTCTGGAAAATACGGCCGTTGCGAACGAAGAGCAGCATCAGGAAGACACGCGAAATAATGCTCCTCAAATAAGCTCCACGCAGGAGCGGCGTGATCGGGCATTAAAACTGGCGGAACCGCAAAGAGGCCGTGAAACCGAAGTATGTGATTTGTTGGACCAATGGGCTCGGGAGAAAGTGCCGGTTACCATGGGTTTTAGTGCGCGTCTTAATGATGCAAATGCGTATCCGGAGCCGTCGCGCAGCATCAAGATGGCCAAGGTAAAAGCCGATGCGGACAGCTTTATTGCGAGGAGAAGAGAAAATTCTCCAGCGATGATCGCCAAAGAAAAAGAACTATCTTGGGCGAAGTATGAGGAGATGCTGGAGCCTGGAGCTTATCAGGACTTCCGGAAGAGATATGATGCGATGCTGGATGACGCAAAAAATATTATCGACGAAAGAACACATGATCTGATCATGTGGTTGGAATCAAAATTATTGATTAATTACTTGAGCGAATTTAATGAGGAAAGTATCGAAGATGGCGTTGCCTTTGAGGATAAGATTGGTAGCGCAATAAACGGCATGAATTCAAGTATTCAAGGACAGAATAAAATTACCGAATGGGTCAAAGAAATGAAGGCGCATGAGCCGAATCTTCTTTGGCGAGCTCTGTCTTTAAATCAGAAAGCGCTTGGTGAACAATTTAATACTGCGCTGGCAGAAGCAGGAACAAGTTTCAGTGAGGTCGGTAAGGCCAGTATGGACTTTTTGGCCGTGCATATCAGAAAGGCCTGCGATATCTACAAGAAGGTCAATACCATGCAAAATACCTTGCTGAAAGCCGCAGATGCCTCCGAAGGTATTAAGGTCATAAAGGTGGTGGATCTTGATCGCTTGTTCATGACAATTGGAGATTTGCTGTTCAGGCCTTTTTTGAAGAGAGGCGCAGATTCCACCGCTGAATATGCTGTTCGAGGTTTGATGATGGCGCGTGCCGGAGTTGAACCTGGTCGCATCATCAGCGCAATAGAAATTCAGGCGAGGCAGGAAGGTTTAGCCAGAGCCGATATTGTACGTCGCTTGTCGACAGCAAAAAGCTTCATTGGATCGGGGAATGATTTAAAAAGCGAAAAATATGCAGCACTGGAAAAGAAATGGATGGAGGTAAAGGAAGATACTACTAAAGGCCCTACAGCGCTGAAAGAAAATCGTTTATCGTTGCTTGTCGCGACACTTGAAATTATTAATTTGGTAAAAATTGCCTGGGAATTCAAGGATGATAAAAAAACCTTGGGTGAACTGTGTGCTGCCATATGCTCGACGACTGCCGCGATTCTTGATATTGGCGCCAATGCGGCAAAACATTTAGTTGGTGATAAAGTATCGGTGACATTTCAATATTTAAAAGTTTATGGCGGAGTTTTAAGTACAGTAGCCGGTTATTACTCGGCTGCTAAAGAGGCGGAAACTGGAAGAAAGTATTTGGATAAGGAAAATTACAATCTTGCAGCTCTTTACTTTTTAAAATCCGTGGTGCAATTTATTGCGGTTACATTCGGATTGCTTTCGAGTTTGTCTTACGCGGCACCGCTACTAAAAACTAGTAGTCAGAAAATTGTACAATGGACAGGAACGAGACTTTTATATTACCGGTTATTTAGCATGACTTGGGCAGTTCGCCTTAATATGGTGGGGCTGGCTGTTACTCTAATTATATGGCTAGTAGTGCCAAATTCCTTAAAGGAATGGTGTGAGACATGTCCTTTTGGGAGGGATAAGGTAAAAGGTACAAAAAATCCGCAGGTATTATTGGAAAAACTTGGAGATGCTTATCAAAAAATATCATGAGGAAAAATATGCATGAATTATCTTATCAGCTAATCAGTGGAATTGTTGGTGGTTTAAAAACGTCTAACGTGAACGTGAATTATTTGAAGAATGGCGAGTCATTCAAAAAAATGTCCAGCTTGACCGCGGTAGTTCAGGCGGCAGCGGGTGAGCCAGGAGCTGTTCATAGTGCGCAAGCGGCAGCAAGTGACGGAGATCCTGTCACAGGCTTCACTATGAATGTGGGCGGCAAGTTAGTTACCGGAAGTTTTTGGGAGGTTGATTTTAGAGACGGAGACGAGGTTCAAGTTGTGGGGTATGAAAAAGGCAATAATTTTTTCGCTGTCGCAGTCGTTGATGTAAAGGAAGAAAAAATATGGATGCAGCCACATTGTGAACGTGGAACACTTGCAAAAAAATATCATCTTTTAAAATGCTGTGGATATTCTTTTATTGGATTGTGTATTTTTGAAATTTTATTGGGATTTTTTACTGGATTTCCAATTTGGTTTGTTTTGATTTGCTCGGCCTTTATTAATCCAATTATTTTGTTTGTAACTGTTGGATTAAGCTGGAAGGATTTTATGAATTTTGCAAAAGAAATGAATAGAGTAGGAAAGGCGCTAGTTATTGCTGAGCCGGAAAAAATTGATCTTTTTAAAAGTACGAGAAAATCAAGAAAGTCAGGGAAGCCCGCTTTGCCGATGGGTGTGTATTATCTTTAAGCGCGAGGGTGCTACTATGTAGAGATATTTGCAGACACCTTAGATATTGATGTAAATTTCATCCATCGGTCAGATCAGCCGACCGGAAGCTCGTGTTGGCAGGCCATCTTTTCGATGCGCGACAGGAATCGAATCGCCTACCAGTTGATCGATGAATGGTCTGCCGATACGTCGCGCCTTTCCATCATTTATTGAAGATGGATATCTGATATAGATCAGCAATGACGAATTGGCGAACCGGTTTCAAGCATGAAAATGGAGGAAAAGATAAGAATGGCTTAGCGGATAGTCATTTGATTCTGTTGAGAAATTAATGCAATTGCAGAAGACATTAAAGATGGTTCAAGCATAATTGTTAGGAAGCGCATGGTGGCTGAAGAGAATAATGAAAATACATCTTCCGACGAAGATTTCTTTATGGTGGAAGGAAAGATTACAGAATTTCATATGGCTGCAACAAATGTGAATTTGCTTAATAAAATAGAAAGAAGCCTTGCGGAAAAGAATCTGGCAGGTGGCGTCGCGGCCGTCATCAATGGCATGCCTGGGACATTGGCAACTTCAGCCATGCTAAGTTTGTACGATGGCGAAGATATGCATAATTTTGCGGGACTGGTCAATGGAGAAGTAGTGTGTGGTGTTTTTGCCGATGCGGACAAGATCAAGGACGGCGATTTAGTCAGGTTGGTGGTAGCAAGGAGAGGTGATGTCCTGCACGTGCACAGTTTGCTTCGCATTGAGGATAGCCTGTTATTGATGCCTCTGAATGCGTATTGCGGAGAACGCGCATTTTTCTGGAATTGCATGAGATTTGCAAGAAATATGACGTTGTTTGTTTGGATTGTTTTATTTTCCGGATTTTTCTTATTTATTGATGTATCGCAGGAAAGAAAAGAGGATTTAATTACTGCATGTGGCGCAATATTATTGCTACCTCCGCTTTTCTGTTTTCCTTTTGAATACTGGACATATAAGACCATGCGTGACTATTCAATATATGCTGAGAAAATATTTGTCGCTTATGGTTTTCCAAGGCCGGATGTGTTTGATGCGAGAGGTGGAATTACTTTTTTTGAGAATAATGGCAATGGTTTTTTTTCAACCAATTGTGAGCTGGCGCTGAAAAAGCACAAGTCGAAATACAAAATTTAATCTGCCTGACAATTCGAAATTCTTAGCCACTTCCTGCACGAAATTGATGGCATTGCTGGGAGATATTAGCAACTCAGTGATCGAAAAACTATATGCATGAATTGTCCTATAAGTTGCTCAGCGGTGTTGTTGAGGATTTAAGAACCTTCGACATGCATGTGAAGTATTTGAAGAGTGCTGAATCATTCAGGAAAATATCCGACTTGACGGCGATTGTGCAAGCTGCTGCCGGCGAGCCCGGCGCCGTTCACAGCGCGCAGGCGGCCACAAGTGACGGAGATCCTGTCACAGGCTTCAGCATGAGCGTGGGCGGCAAGTGGGTTAGCGGGAGTTTTTGGGAAGTTGGTTTTCGAGCCGGGGACGAGGTTCAGCTTGTCGGCTATCAAAAAGGCAATGACTTCATCGCTGTCGCAGTCGTTGATGTAAAGGAAAACAAGATATGGATGCAGCCACATTCTGAACGTGGCACCACCGCAAAAAATATCATCTATTAATATGTAGTGGGTATTTTTGCATAGGATTATACATCCTTACTCTTGGAATGGGTTTTTTGGGAATATTCCATTATGGTTGATGCTGATTACTGCGACTATAACAGTGCGGGTTATTTTATTTGCAACAGCGGGATTGAGTTGGTCAGATTTTATGGATTTTTCAAAAGAAATGGATAGAGTAGGAAAGGCACTTGGGATCACTGAGCCCGAAAGAATTGATCTTTTTAAAAGTACGAGAAAATCCAGAAAATCAGGAAAGCCCGCTTTGCCGATGGGCGTGTACTATCTTTAAATTAGATAAGTAAAATGTACGATCCCATTGATGTTCCTGATGCGCTGCTACTATCTGGAGTAGAAATGAAGCATCTTCATTTTTCTAGACAAGGATGGCGGCAGGTACTTAGAGTTCGATGCTCTGTCGGTCGTAATCGCGCGCCATCCCCCGCGATGCTGTCGCGCGATTACTGGCAGACAGTGCCCCTGTTTATTCCGCTTGGCCCAGGCTGACCAGCCGTGCCAGGGTCTCTTGCGCGTTCATGCTCTTGGCCAGCGAGATGGCAGTCATGCCGCGGCTGTCCACGGCATCGATGCGGGTGCCGTGCTGCAGCAGCAGGTCGAGGATGGCCAGGCGGTTGAACATGGCTGCCATCATCAACGGGGTCTTGCCGTCCGGGCTGGCGCCGTCCACCCTGGCGCCGTGCTGCAGTAGCAGCGCGGCGATGTCCAGGTAGCCTTTATAGGCCACGCCGGCCAGCGGCGTCTGGCCCTGGTCGTTGGGGACGTTGGCGTCGGCGCCCGCTTCGAGCAGCAGGCGCGATGTTTCCAGGTGGCCATGGTAGCTGGCCAGCATGATCAGGCTGTCGCCTTTTTCGTTGCGGAAGTTGACTGGCACGCCTTGGACCACCATGGCGCTCAGTTGCTGCGTATCGCCTTCGCGTACCAGGGCAAACAGGCCCTGGACGAATTCCAGCGTTTCGGCATCCATCGTTGCGGGGATTTTTCGTGCATCGGTGTTCATCGTCTTCTTTCCTCGAGGGTGGGGGGCTATGCCTGTAGTCTACTATGCGGCCGGCGCCAGCGCCTTTTGCCGCGAGGCAAGCACCGCGCCGATGAAGAGGGCGATGGCGGAGGCGATCAAGCCCCGTTCCAGTCCGGCCGGGCCGTCGGCGATCCAGCCAACCACGATGGGGCCGACGATCTGCCCCAGCGCAAAGACCGTCGTGTAGGCGCTGATGCCGGCTGTCCAGGATTGCTGCGGCAGGTTATGCCGCACCAGGGCCGTGGTCGACGCTACCACCGACAGGAATACGGCGCCGAAGACCAGGCCGGAGAGGAACACGACGGGTATGAAGCTCGTCAGCGCGGGCAGGATGGTCACCACGCCCAGCACGCCATTCAATATCGCCAGCGATTCGCCGCCCCTGTAGCGGTCCAGCATGCGCGCCCAGATGCGCGACGACGCCACCACCGCCAGGCCCAATAAAGTGTAGAACACGGTGACCAGGGTGGGCGGCATGCCTTGCTGCTTGAGCAGCGCGATGACAAAGGTCATGTAGCCGATGTAGCCGACGCCGAACATGAAGTAGCCGGCCAGGCTGGGGGTAAAGTCGCGCCAGGCGAAGCGCCGCGGCGTGTCGAGGACGCGCGGCGCTTCGCTGATCGCCTTGGCCGGCAAGGCCATGATGGCGGTGGCCAGCAGGCAGGCGATGCCCAGTGCCAACCAGGGCCATTGCCAGGCGTGCGCGGCGCCGTGTTCCCGGGCGGACGCCAACGCGGCCGGCACCAGCAGGGCAGACAAGGCAATGCCAAAGCCCGTGCCGCCATAGTACAGGCCGATGTAAAAGCCGGCGCGCTGGCTGTGCATGGACCCGAGCCGCGCCGCCAGCACGCCGCCGGCGATGAACATGAAGGCGCTGGCCACACCCGCGCACACGCGCTGCAGGAACAGGGTGGTCGTGTCGCTGACGAGGCCCGACATCAGCATGAAGATGCTGGCCAGCAAGGAACCGATGATCAGCAAGCGCCACACGCCCAGGCGGCGCATCAGGGCCGGCGTGGCCAGGGCGCCGAGAAAATAGCCGAGCGCATTGAAGGTGTTCATGGCCCCGGCCAGCAGGTAGGACCAGCCCAGGTCGGCACGCATGGGCGGCAGCAGCAAGCCATAGGAAAAGCGCGACAGGCCCAGGGCGACGGCCGCGCCCAGCGAAAGCGCCAGCGCCGTGGCCAGCGGATGGGCCGGGGAATGATCGTGTGTCGGCATGGCCTGGAGACCCATGTATGTGAAAAGCTGCAGTGGAGTGGGCGCCGGGTAGGGCAGGCCGGCGGGCAAGGTCTGTCGGTGGCAGTGGCATACGGCCTTCAACGCTGACCGTTTTTTACTGTCAAGTTAATGAATTGGCCTTGAGAAGTCAAGCAGGCACCGCCTGAACAGCACTGGCAATAATGCAATCTTGTTATTGTTACTTTTGGATAGAATTGTGAGACATGCAATACCATATAATTGCAATTAGGAAATTAACTTGCCTAAAATCAATTTCGCAGGTTGCTCCTGATCCTCCATATCATAAGGGCACTATGAACAAGAATAAACCCGGCGCGTTGTTGATTGCAGCGCTGATCGGCGCGGCCTTGGCTGGCTGCGCTTCCGAAACCTCGCAAGCCGTGGCAGTCCCCACGGTTGCCAGTGCAGCCCGTCCCTACGTTGGTCCACGCACCCTGATCGCTGTCGGCAAGTTCGACAACCGCTCGAACTTCATGCGCGGCATCTTTTCCGATGGCGTCGACCGCCTGGGCAGCCAGTCGAAAACGATCCTGATCGCGCACCTGCAAACGTCTAACCGTTTCAACGTGCTCGACCGCGACAACATGGCGGAACTCAAGCAGGAAGCCGAGTTCAAGAAGCAGGGCCAGAATATCAAGGGCGCCGATTTCGTCGTCACGGGCGACGTGACCGAATTCGGCCGCAAGGAAGTGGGCGACAAGCAATTGTTCGGCATCATGGGCCGCGGCAAGACGCAAGTGGCCTATGCCAAGGTCACCTTGAACGTCGTCAATATCGCTACGTCTGAAGTCGTGTTTTCGGCCGCCGGCGCCGGCGAATACAGCCTGTCGAACCGCGAAGTGCTGGGTTTTGGCGGCACCGCCAGCTATGACGCCACCCTCAACGGCAAGGTGCTGGACCTGGCCATGCGCGAAGCGGTCGAGCGCCTGGTGGCTGGTGTCGAAGCGGGCGCAATGCGCAAACAATAAGGTATCCCATGAAAACAATGATGAACAAGGGCGCGGCCCTGCTGGCGCTGCTCGCCTGTGCCGCCCTGACCGGTTGCGCCACGCAATCGAAGACCCTGTACCAATGGGAAGGCTACCAGCCACAAGTGTACGAATACCTGAAGGGTGAAAGCCCTGAACAGCAGATCGCTGCAATGGAAAAAGACTTGCAGGTGATCGGCGCGAAGGGTAACCACGCGCCGCCGGGTTTCCATGCCCACCTGGGCATGCTGTACTCGATCGCGGGCAAACCGGAGCAAGTTGAAGCACAGTTCGAAGACGAGAAAAAACTGTTCCCGGAATCGACGCCGTACATGGACTTCCTGTTGGGTAAAATGAAAAAAGGCGAGAAATTATGATGTCGCGCATGTTGAAAATGGCCCTGTGCCTGGGCCCTGCCATCTTCATGGTCGGTTGCGCCACCAAGCAGGCCGCGTATGATTACACGGCCTTCAAGGCGGCCAAGCCGCGCTCGATCGTGGTCTTGCCGCCGCTGAACAACTCGCCGGAAGTTAATGCCGGCAACAGCGTCTACGCGCAAGTGACGTATCCGCTGGCCGAAGCGGGATACTATGTGCTGCCGGTGGCCGTGGTCGGTGAAACCTTCAAGCAGAACGGCTTGACGAATGCCGCCGATATCCACGGCGTCGATGCGAAAAAGCTCAACGAGATCTTTGGCGCCGATGCGGGCCTGTACGTGACGATTTCCAAGTACGGCACGACGTACGCCGTGATCGACAGCGTGACGGTGGTGTCGGTCGATGCCAAGCTGGTCGACCTGAAGACGGGCGCCTTGCTGTGGCAGGGCGCGGCCAGCGCATCGAGCAACGAAGGCAACAACAGCGGTGGCGGCGGCCTGGTCGGCATGCTGGTGACGGCGGCCGTCAAGCAGATCATCAACACCAGTACCGATGCCAGCCATCCGCTCGCCGGCACGGCAAATGCGCGCATGCTGTCGGCCGGCGTGCCGAATGGCTTGCTGTACGGCCCACGTTCGGAACGCTACCTGGCGCAGTAATCGTTCGCGAGTAGCGTGCCCAGGCCCTGCATCAGCCAGGGCATGAGCAGTGACAACCGGCGCCGGAGGAAATCGCGGACTCGTCCTCCGGCGCTGTCTTTCCTGAGTTCGTGCAGATTCCAGGCAGGGAACAAGCGATGGGCATTCAATTCAACGTCCGCTACAACGTGGAAACAGACGATTTGCAAGGCAACTCCGTGCTGGTTTTCCTGAAGCTGCAAAACCCGCAGGGCCATTACCACAGTCATGCCTGGCAAGTGTTGACGGGGTCGGCCGGCGCCACCGAATCGTTCCACTACGAGGACAGGATCTCGACCGACGTGAACAGTTTCGGCATCACCGGGAACACCATCGTCTCGGGCCGCCAGGTCATCGCGCCGGGCCAGCTGCTGTCGGCCGTGAGCCCGCATGGCTTGTCGCCGCTGCTGCAGCCGGCCGCCGCCTCGCTGGCGCAATCGAAGCTGACGCCGGCACAATGCGGCGTCATGAACGAGACCAGCCCATTCATCCCATTCAGCTGCAACTGGTACGTGAACGACCGGCCGGTCGCGACCATGCCCGATGTCGACGCCAACATGACGGTCGGTTTCGAATACCTGCCCAGCCTCTATTTTGTGGTCGCCATGCGGCCAGCAGCGGGCCAGACCTACAGCCTGGAGAGCTTCCAGGACATGACGCAGTATGCGATGCCGGTCTCGGTTACCGAAGTGGACGTGACCTTGCACCGCAGCCAGGACGCGTGGCGCTTCGACTTCGCCGCCCGCTAGCGCGCGCCGCGACCGGCACGGCTCACACTTCGACGGCCAGGTCGTCGAAGTCGGCCAGGGTGCCGCCATTGGCGATCAGCTGCTCGAAGCTGTGCTTGCGGCGCGCGTCGATGTGCGTATTGCTGACGCCGCGCTTCCAGTAGCCGGCCACCAGCACCTGTTCCTTGTCCAGGCCTGCATCGATGCGGAAGTACTGGCGGATGGCGCGCATTTCATCGCGTTCGCCCGCGCCCCATATCGCGTAACCGTGCGGATCTTGTAACGCCCTGGCCTGGGCGGCCAGCGGCCCCTCCGGCGCCACGTGGGCCGTGCCGAGACGCTGCAATGCCAGGCCAGGCACCTCGGGTAATTCCTGGAACGCCGCTTCATCATCGGTCACCACCCAGCCGATGCCGGCCGCGTTGGCGGGCCATTGCTGCAACATGGCATACAGCGCGGGTATGCCCGTCTCGTCGAGGAAGAGGGCGAGCTTGCGTTCGCCGCCTCCTGGCACGGTGAATTGCGGGCGCGGCCCCGTCAGGCGAAAGACGTCGCCCACGCGCACGCTGTCACCCCAGCGCATCATGGGGCTGGCATGTGCATGCAGCACGATATCGAAGGTAAAGGCTGATGCCGCCGCGTCATAGCTGCGCACGGTGTAGATGCGCGACTCGCCGCCATCGATGGCGCCGTCGAGATGGATGCGGAAGGCCACGTTGGGCAGCGTCCAGTGTGGATCGTCGCCCGAGCGGGCCAGACTGGCCGCGACGCGCAGCACGCTGGGGACGGGGCGCGCGATGGCGGCGACGGTGGCCGTGACTGCATGCAGGCCGCGGTCATGCTCGGCGTTGCGCAAGGGACTGCCGGATTGCGGTTCTGGGGGTGTTGCCATGTAAGTACTCCTGTGTCTTGGGTAATTAGTTTCATTATGCTAAACTAATTGCTGAAAAACGACAACGCAGCTGCCGCCACGGAAAATAATGATGACTATCGCCACCGATACACCGCGCCCCGGGCGTCCCCCCAGCATCACGCGCGCGCGCATTGCCGACGCCGGCATCGCCATGGGCTTGCCCGCCATGACCTTTACGGGCGTGGCCGCCTTGCTCGGCGTCAGCCACGTGGCGCTGTACAAGCACGTCGCGAACCTGGCCGCGCTCAAGCTGCTGGTGGCCGCGGAGATTTTTGAACGCTGGCAATTGCCGGCGCCCGGAGAGGATGACCTGGAGCAGTATCTGCTGCGTTTCAGCGCTTCGCTGCGCCAGCTGGTCAAATTGCATCCCGGCCTGGCGCCCTATCTGCTGCGCCGGAAAGCGACGCCGCCAGCCATACTGGCGCGTATCGAGGCCCACCAGGCGCAGGTGGCGCACGGCTACCAGCTGCCGCTGGAGCGCGCCCGCTGGCTGCTGTCGACCGTGGCGTTTCACTGCGTGGCCCTGGCCGACACCGTGTATGCGCCGGCCGGCGAAGCATGGCAGGACGCGGACGACATGGCCATCGAGGCCGAGTTTGACCTGGGCATGCGCGCGTTGGTCATCGGGGTGCTGACGATGCGGCCGTAATGGCGCGCAATCTTGCTCGAACTATAACTGCGTCAGGCTCAGCTTGCCTGCATGGCCGGCCTGCGCCGGCGCCAGAACGGCGCTGATGGCCAGCGCGTTTCCTGGCCGTAGCAGTACGCCAGGTGGCGTTCGTACGCCGCGCCGATGGCTGTCAGTTCCCCATTGTATTTATGATAGGCATTCACGTCGCCGTGCAGCGTGCGGTCGGCGGCCTCGGCCGCGGCCAGGCCCGTGTACAGGGCGTTGAAGATGCCTTGCGATGACAGCGGATCGAAGCTCAGCGCGGCGTCGCCGACGGCGAACCAGCCTGGGCCGGCGCCGGCGTCCAGGGTCGCCGTATGCGCGGGCGTGGACATGGCGAGTGTCTCGGCCGCATAGCCTTGCTGCTCCAGCAATTCCCGCGTGGCGGGCAGGCGCCGCGCCGCCGCTTCCAGCCAGCCGGCATCGCGCAAGATGTTGGTGTCGAGCAAGTCGGCATCCGTATGCAGGGCCAGCACGCGGCGCTGGCCGGGCAGGGGCGCGCTGTACCACCAGCCATCTTCGCACGCCTCGATGTGGGCAAAGCCCCGCGCGGAGGGCGTGCGATCCTGCCCGTATTGCCATACTGATACCAGCCGGTCGCTGCGCTGGCGCCGCGCCCCGATTCTGCGGGCCAGCCGGGCGTTGCGTCCCGTGGCGTCGATGATGATGCGCGCCGCCGCTTCGCAAAGGCCGTGCTGCGTTACCAGGCGTACTTTCCAGCCGGCATCGTCCGGTACGATGCCCACGATCTTGGCCGAGGCCAGCAGGGCGGCGCCGCGCCGGCGCGCCTCGTCGCGCAGCCACAGGTCGAAGGTGCCGCGCGCCAGGTGCCAGCCGTGCCCGTCGGGATCGCTGAGGAAGTGGTGTTCCGTCCAGGCGCCGTTCCACCAGGCGCGGTTGCCGTGGTAGGGCGCATGGCCCTGTTGCAGGAAGGCGTCAAGCAAGCCCATGTCCTGCAACAGGCGCGCGGCGGCCGGCGGCAGCGATTCGCCGATGCGCGCCAGCGGGGCGGCCAGGCGGTCGACCAGCAAGATCCGGTGCCGCCCCGCCAGGTTCAGGGCGGCCGTGGCGCCGGCCGGACCGGCGCCAACGATGAGCACGTCGGCCTGCAGCAGGGTCACAAGCGGTGCCGTTGCAGATGGCGTGCTTTTTCCGTGCCTTCCAGGTCGACGTCGACGAACTCGTCCGGTATGCCCGCCGCGGCGCGCAACTGGTGCTTGCCGGCTATCGGCTGCGGCAGGTTTTCCACCTGCAGGAAGGCGGGGAAGCCCGTCACGTCCGTGGGGCCTGGGCGTACTTCCACCACGCCCACTTGCGCCAGGTCGGCGATCATGTTGTTGATCTGCTCTTCATAGCTGATGTTGCCCAGCGGCCGTATCCACGCGGCGCGCCGGGCGAAGGCGGCCAGGCGGTCGTCGACGGGAACTTCGCGGTTCATCACCGTGTCGTAGGCGAGCTTGCTCATCACCTGGTTGGGCACGCGCGCGGGCCAGAAGGTGGGCACGTAGGGATCGTAGTCGGACTGGTAGCCGGAGCGGCAGCTGGCCGTGTCCGTCTGCCATGGCACGGCCATCCAGCGCGTCACGCCGCCGGCGATCTGCGCCGAGCAGGGGCTGCTGATATTGTCCGGTGTCAAGACGGCGCCGTAGTCCGGCTCCACCCAGCCCGGCGGCCGGTGCGCCAGGCGGAACGGCGCGCTGTACATGCTGGCCTGGCGCATGGGCCAGGTCATTTCGCAGCCGGGGTGGAAGGCGTCGGCCAGGCAGAATTCCATGGCCGCGCGCAGCAGGGTGTCCGGTTGCTGCGCCAGCTCCACGTCGGCCAGGCTTTGCGGCGGCGTCTTGCCGGGCGCATAGTCGTCCGTGAACTTGCCGTCGGCCCATTGCTTGAGGAAGCGCAACTGCAGATTGCTCAGCGCGCAGTTCTGGCGCGGCGTGTCTGCCGGCGGGATGGCCATCGCATCGCCATACAGCCACGGCCACGGCGACGGCGCCCAGGCGTCGCGCTCGAACTGGCGGAACTGGTTATAGATGACGTTGCGCCACTCCTTGCGGTTTTCGGACGGGCTAGCCAGGCGCGCCATCCATTCGTCGCGGCTGAACGGCGTGCTGCCGTCCCAGCCAAAGGCGGCCGCAAAGCCGGCATTCACCCATTGCAGGTTGGACAGGCGCTCGAAAATGGGGCGGATATCATCCTGGAACGAGGGAACGGCAGGCGCGGCAATTTTGCCTTCGGAAACAAACAAGTCGCGCATCAAGTCCCACATGGTGCGCACCGACTTTTGCTGCGGCGCATAGTCGGGCGGCGCGACGACCACCCAGGCCATGTCGACGGGCAAGGCATGGCCCTGGTAGTGCACCTTGGCGCAGACGGGGCCGTCGGCCGTGTCGTCATGCCAGCCTTCGTTGTTGGCAAAGGTGATGGCGCGCGCGCCATTCCACGAGGCCGACTTGCCATGGCCGCCCAGCACGATCAGCCGTCCCATGGCATCCGTGCGCAATTCGCCCAGGTAGACGGGCGTGCCCATGAAGCGGCCGCTGTCGAAGGCCACGCCTTGGCTGTCGCTGCCGCTGATCTTGCGCTCGCCCGGCGTGATGGACAATTGCGCGCGGTCGGTGACGGCCATGTTGCGCAGGAACGAGGGCTGGGTGACATTCGCCTCGGGAATATCGAGCGCGATCTGGAACTGGTACCACGCCGCCTTCGTGTTGGCCAGGGTAACGGACCATTCGATGTCGGCATTGCTGGCGTTCAATTCGGCCACCGCCACGCCGGCCGCGTTCAGGCCGTAGATGCGAAAGCTGGCCGCCTGGCGCTTGATGGCTCCGGACGCATCGCGGTAATAACCGGCCGGCCGCGCCGCCGGTTCCGGCACCTCCGGTCCCAGAAAGTACTCGCTGGGGCTGTTGCCCACGCGGGCAATGCCGATGGGCGGATAAATCGCCGCCTTGACGATGACGGTATCTTGGGTGGGGGTGGACATGGCGGGCCTTTCCAGATGCGTGGAGGGAAGGAAAATATACCGCATAAAAAATGCGCCAAATGCGCACATAGTCACGCTGGCGTGAAATCGGGCGCCAGGCCGGGCAATTCAGTTGCTGTGCAGATTGACTTGTTGCCGGCACGCAGGTATCTTGGATCGGTATTGCCTGTTTATCAATATATAAGATAATGTATTGATCCGATATTTTTCTATGCAACCTTTAAGGAATGATATGAAAATCAAGGCTATTTTCTGTGTTGGCGCGCTATCCCTGCTGGCTTTTCTGCCGGTATCGCAAGCGGCCCAGCCTGGCGAGGCGCTCGCTGCGGCGGTACCGCATGCGAAAGGCGTGGCCCTGTTTCCGCAAGAAGGCAATATTCCACCGTTCCGCGGGTCCGGGTCCAGGTAAGGCCACCGCGGCAGTCCCTGCGGCGCGGCGCCAGTCAAGGTAAGATGGTGGCTTTTTCAAGACCTTGAGAGGCCCGCGTGCGCGTGTTGCTGGTGGAAGACGATCCGATGATCGGGGAAAGCCTGGTCGAGGGCTTGCGCGGCGAGTGCTATGCCGTGGACTGGGTGCGCGATGGCCACGATGCGGAGCTGGCGCTGGCCGGTTTCGCCTACGATTTGATGCTGCTGGACCTGGGCTTGCCCGGCAAGGAAGGCATGGACGTGCTGCGCACCATGCGTGCGCGGGGCGCCGAGTTGCCCGTGCTGATCATCACGGCGCGCGACGGTACGCCGGCCCGCGTTGACGGACTCGACAGTGGTGCCGACGATTACCTGGTCAAGCCGTTCGACCTCGACGAGCTGCTGGCGCGCATCCGCGCGCTGCTGCGCCGCCGCGTCAGCCGTTCGCGCTCCGTCATCGAGCACGGCGCGCTGATCCTCGACCTGGCCAGCCACGAGGTCACGTTCGAGGGGGAGCTGATCAAGCTGCCGCCGCGCGAGTTTTCCGTGCTGCGCGCCTTGCTCGACCATCCGGGCAAGGTGGTGTCGAAGCGCCAGCTGAGCGAAAAGCTGTATGGCTGGGATTGCGAAGTGGAAAGTAATACCGTCGATGTGTACGTGTACCAGCTGCGCAAGAAGCTCGGTGCCGACTGCATCCAGACCGTGCGCGGCGTGGGCTACAAGATGCGGGTAGCATCGTGCTGACCATCCGCCGCCAATTGCTGCTCGGTTTGCTGGCCGCCACCTTGCTGTGCGTGCTCGGCGCCGGCATTTCGCTGTTCCGTTCGCTGCTGGAAGAAACCAATGAACTGGCCGATCTGCAGCTGCGCCAGCTGGCCGTGGCCTTGCCCGACGAATTCGAGACGCAGACGGGCCTGGCCGCCGCGCAAGATCCGGAAGAAGCGTTCGTGCTGCAGGCCTGGGACGAGGACGGCCAGCCATTGCCCGTCCTGCAGGGCCAGCCGGCACTGCCGCGCTATGCGCTGGCCGGCTTTGCTGATGTCGTGCTGCACGGCGAGGACTGGCGTCTGTACGGCGAAACGCGGCGCGGCCGCTACGTGCAGGTGGCGCAGGCGCAGGCCGTGCGCGACCAGCTGGCCTGGCAGATGACCATGCGGGCCGGCGCGCCCCTGCTGGTGTTCGCGCTGATCCTGGCGCTGCTGATCGTCGCCGTCGTGGGGCGGGCGCTGGCGCCGCTGCACCGGCTGGCCGAATCTGTGGCGGGCCGTTCGCCGGATACGCTCACGCCGCTGGCGGCCGACGACATGCCGCCCGAACTGCGGCCCGTGGCGCTGGCGTTGAATAGCCT
Source organism: Janthinobacterium lividum (assembly GCF_034424625.1). Lineage (NCBI taxonomy): Bacteria > Pseudomonadati > Pseudomonadota > Betaproteobacteria > Burkholderiales > Oxalobacteraceae > Janthinobacterium > Janthinobacterium lividum. The sequence continues at coordinate 3,045,023 of NZ_CP139976.1, forward strand.
GATGGGGCAGTTCGAAGCGGCGCTGACGGCGCAGCGCACCTTTGTTGCCGATGCGGCGCATGAATTGCGCTCGCCGCTGACGGCGCTGAAACTGCAGCTGCAGGTGGCCGAGCGGGCCGCCAGCGAGGAAGAACGCCGCGTGGCGCTGGCGCGGCTGCATGAGCGGCTGGACCGCAGCACGCACCTCGTGCGTCAGTTGCTCAGCCTGGCGCGCCACGAAACGGCGCTGGCGGCCAGCCAGCTGCACACGGTGGACCTGGGACAATTGCTGGAAGCGGCCGTGGCCGACCACAGCGCGCTGGCCGACAGCCGGGAGATCGACCTGGGCGTGGTGGAAACGTTGCCGGCCAGGGTGCTGGTACAGGCCGATCCCGATGGCTTGCAAGTGTTGCTGAATAACCTGATCGACAACGCCTTGCGCTACACGCAGCAGGGTGGCAGGGTCGACTTGCAGGCGGCCGTGGAAGAGGGCCGGCCCCTGCTGCGCGTGTCCGACAACGGTCCCGGCGTGCCGCAACAGCACCACGCGCGCCTGTTCGACCGCTTCTTCCGCCCCGACGGCAACGACGCCTGGGGCTGCGGCCTGGGTCTGTCCATCGTGCGCCACATCGCCGAGCACCACCAGGCCGATATCGCGCTGGCCGAGGGGGGCGAGGGACGGGGCCTGCAGGTGACGGTGCGTTTTCCGCAAGCGGCCTGAACGGACAAAAAAAAGCGGATGCCGGTCAGGACATCCGCTTTTCAATCACGGGCGAGGCGCTTACGCCAGCTCGGTGATGAATTGCTCGCGCGCAGGGCGCACTTTTTTCAAGTCCACCAGCCAGTCGCCTGCGTCGGCGCGGTAGCCGAGCGGCAGCATGACGACGGAACGCAGACCTTTTTCACGCAGCTTCAGGATTTCATCGACCTTGGCTGGATCAAACCCTTCCATCGGCGTCGAATCGACCTTTTCCTGGGCCGCGGCGATCAGGGCCGTGCCCACGCCGATATATGCCTGGCGCGCCGCGTGCTGGTAGTTGGTTTCCGCATCGCGTTGCGGATACGTGGCCAGGATTTGCTGGCGGTATGCTTCCCAGCCTTCATTCCTGAAGCCGCGCACGGTGTTGACCAGGTCAAAGCGCGCGTTGATGCGTTCTGCCGTGTAATTGTCCCAGGCGGCAAACACCAGCAGGTGCGAGGCGTCCGTCACTTGCGACTGGTTCCATGCATGCGGCTTGATCTGTTCGCGCAGGGCCGGATTCGTCACGACGAAGACTTCGTAAGGATGCAGTCCGCTGGAGCTGGCCGTCAGGCGCACGGCTTCCAGGATGCGCTCGACCTTGTCTTGCGGCACCGTTTTCGTCGGGTCCATTTTCTTGGTGGCGTAGCGCCATTGCAGTGTTTCGAGCAGTGCGGACATATAAATCCCTTTCATAATGAATAGTTCAGATTGGAAATGATAGCGGATTCAGGCATTTCAAGTGCTGCGGGCAAAAGAACTTGTATAGCCGAGCCAGGCACGGTTGTCTACAGGCCAAGCATGGCAAGCTCATGCTGTGGGTAGCGCGCGCCATGCACGGCGGCGGGCGCGATGGCGGCGCCGATGGCGGCCAGCTCGCTGTCGCTCAGGGTGAGTCGCGCGGCGGCCACATTTTCTTCCAGGTGCGCCAGGCTGCGGGCGCCGGGTATCGGCACGATATCGCTGCCTTGCGCCAGCAGCCAGGCCAGGGCCAGCTGGGCCGCCGTGGCGCCGCGCGCCGCCGCCAGGCGCTGCAGTTCAGCCACCAGCTTCGCGTTGGCTTCCATCGCCTGCGGCTGGAAACGGGGCAGGCTGTGGCGGTAATCGTCTGGCGCCAGCGCGGCGCTGGATGCGAGCTGGCCCGTCAGGAAGCCCCGGCCCAGCGGGCTGTAGGGCACGAAGCCGATACCGAGCGCGCGGCAAGCGGGCAGCACCTCGGCTTCCACATCGCGGCTCCACAGCGAATACTCGGACTGGACCGCCGCAATCGGATGCACGGCGTGGGCGCGGCGCAGGGTGGCGGCCGACACTTCCGACAGCCCCAGGTGGTGCACCTTGCCGGCCCGCACCAGATCCGCCATGGCGCCGACCACGTCTTCGATGGGCACGGCGGGGTCCACGCGGTGCTGGTACAGCAAGTCGATGCAGTCGATGCCCAGCCGGGACAGCGACGCTTCCACGGCCCGGACGATGTGTCCGGGGCGGCTGTCGACGCCCGCTATGCGTTCCACACCCTGGCCATGGGGCAAGATCTTGAAGCCGAACTTGGTGGAGATGCTGACCTTGCCGCGCAGTTGCTTCAAGGCGCGGCCCACCAGTTCCTCGTTGGCGTAGGGGCCGTAGACTTCCGCCGTATCGATCAGGGTCACGCCCAGTTCCACGGCGCGGTGCAGCACGCGCAGCGAGGTGGCCTCGTCCGCGCCGCCGTAGGCAAAGCTCATGCCCATGCAGCCCAGGCCGATGGGGGCGACGCGCAAGCCGGAGTTGCCCAGTGTTCTGTGTTCCATTTTTCACTCCTCTTCAAAAAAAGATGCAAGGAGTATGGATGAAGCAACAGCATGCGATAAGATGGCTAATCCTGCATGTATTGCTGAATATAACTCATGAATAATGGCTGACCTCAACGAATTGACGGCCTTTGCCGCCGTCGCCCGCCTGCGCAGCTTTCGCAAGGCGGCCCTTGAACGGGGCGTGTCCGCTTCCGCCCTCAGCCATGCGCTGCGGGCGCTGGAAGAGCGCCTGGGCGTGCGCCTGCTGAACCGTACCACGCGCAGCGTCACGCCGACCGAGGCGGGGCAGCAGTTGCTGGCGCGGCTGGCGCCGGCCATGCGCGAAATTGATGATGCCTTGCAGGACTTGAGCGCCTTGCAGGATGTACCCGCAGGCAAGCTGCGCCTGAACGTGCCCCGTCCGGCCGCCCGGCTGCTGCTGGCGCCCATGCTGGCCGGTTTTGTCGCCCGTTATCCGCGCGTGCAGGTGGAAGTGGTGACGGATGACGGCATGATCGATATCGTGCGCGACGGTTTTGACGCGGGCATCCGCTTCGGCGAGCAGGTGGCGGCCGACATGATCGCCGTGCCCGTGGGCGTGCCGCAACCTTTCGTGGTGGTGGCGTCGCCCGCCTACCTGGCGGCGCACGGCGCACCAAGCACGCCGCGCGCGCTGCTGGAACACGCCTGCATCGGCCGGCGTTTTCCCAGCGGGCGCCAGTATGCGTGGGAGTTCGAGCAGGCAGGCGAGGGTGTCTGCATCGCCGTCGGCGGGCCGCTGGTGTTCGATGACGATGAACTGATGCTGCGCGCGGCCCGCGATGGCGCGGGACTGGCGTATGTGTACGAAGCCGATGCGCGCGCCGATATCGCGGCGGGACGCCTGGCGTGCGTGCTGGAACGTTGCCTGCCGCCGCCGCCCCGTTACTTCCTGTACTACCCGAGCCGGCGGCAGATGCCGCCCGTGCTGCGCGCCTTTGTCGACATGCTGCGCGCGCCGGCGATATAGTCAGCCGGCGTGCGGCGGCGCGGCGTGCTCGACCGGCCACTTGATGGTGAACAGGCTGCCGCCCGCCTTGCCACGCGTGCAGACGGCGCTGCCGCCATGCGCGCGCGCGATGGCTTCGACCACGGCCAGGCCCAGGCCGCTGCCCGCGTTCAGGTCGACCCTGTCGCTGTCGCCGCGGCGGAATGCTTCGAACACGTGCGGCGCCAGTTCCTCGGCAATGCCGGGGCCTGCATCTTCGACGCTCAGGTAGTACTGGCCGGCCTGCACGCGGGTGCGCACGCGCAGCAGGCCCGGATGCGCATAGCGGCGCGCGTTGTCGAGCAGGGCCAGCACGATTTGCCGGATGCGCGCCGCGTCGCAGCAGACGGGATGGTCGGACAGGTGCAGTTGCAGGGCAAAGCCGGCCGCTTCCATGTCCGGCGCCAGCAGGCGGCGCACTTCCTCGATTTCCAGCGTCAGGTCCGTCCATGCCATGCGCAGCTGCATGTGGCCGCTGTCGGCCAGGCTCAGGGTGCGCAAGTCCTCGATCAGGCGGCCCAAGTCTTCCACTTGCGACAGCAGGCTGGAAAACGGCACTTCCTCTGGCTTGAAGACGCCATCGACGACGCCTTGCAGGGTGCCGCGCAGGATGGTCACGGGCGTGCGCAGCTCGTGCGCGATGGCCGCATTCCACGTCTCGCTTTCCTTGGCCGCCCGCTGCAGGCGCTCGGCCATGCTGTTGAAATCGTCGACCAGCATGGCCGTTTCACCCAGGGTGCGGTCGCCGGCGAAGGCGCGCGCGGACAGGTCGCCATGCGCCACGCGGCGCACGCTGTCCATCACGGAATTGATCGGTTTTAAAATGCGCGACGCGAGCTTGATGGCGAAGAACGCGGCCAGCAGCAAGCCAAAGATGGTAATCGACAGTATCCACAGCCATTCCACCGTCGTCGGCGACCAGTCGTCCGGCTCGGACAGCATATTGGGGTCGATCTTGAAGACGACGGCGAAAAACGTCCACGAAAAAATCCAGATGACGAGGATGCTGATGACCATCAGCACGGACATCGACAGCACGATCTGCCGGTTCAAGCCTGTGAAGCGCATCAGAGGTCGCTTTCCAGGCGGTAGCCCACGCCGCGCAGGCTGGCCGGCATGTTCATCACGCCCGCTTCTTCCAGCTTCTTGCGCAGCTTGCTGACGTGGCTGTCCACCGTGCGTTCCATCGAATTGCTCTCGGGCATGCACGACTCCAGCAATTCCAGGCGGCTGCAGACGCGGCGCGGCGTGCGCGCCAGGTGGGCCAGCAGGCGGAACTCCGTCAAGGTCAGGCTCAAAGGCACGGGCGCGCCTTCGCGCAGCACGCTGGCCACATAGGTTTCCTGGTCGATCTCGATGGGGCCGCAGCGCAGGCGCTGGCCGCCGACGGGATGGTGGCGCACGCGCGAGCGGCGCAGCACGGCCGCCACGCGGGCCACCACTTCGGCCGGATTGAAGGGCTTGATGATGTAGTCGTCGGCGCCCACGCGCAGTGCGGCCAGTTTATCGGCATCCTGGTCGCGCGCCGTCAGCATGATGACGGGCGTCTCGCCGCGCCGCCGCACTTCCGCCAGCACGCCCCAACCATCGACTCTGGGCATTTGCACGTCGAGCAGCAGCAGGTCCGGCGCCAGCGCCAGGTGCTGCTGCAGCGCTTCCTGGCCATCGTGCGCGAAGGCCGTGCGGTAGCCGTCGCGCTCCAGGTAGCCGGCGAGGATGCGGGCGATTTGCGGTTCATCTTCGGCGATCAGGACGAGGGCGGAAGGCGGGGTGGTGGCAAGGAAGGAGGGCTGGCTGGCGCTGTGATGATAGTTCATATAAATAGTCTAGCATTCTTCGCCGTCTCCATCGAATCTCCACATTTCTTTGACGGAACATCCATCTTGGCCTTCTATGCTCTTGTTATCTGTCGACCGGACCGCCGGTTGGGATCTGCCATAGAGAAAGACCATGCATCCGAGCCACCTCACCAAGAAAAACATGTTGATCGCCGCGGCACTGCTCAGCCTTGCCGCCTGTTCCAAACCCGCGCCGGAAGAAGGCGCCGCGCCGCCCGCCGCCGTTACGGTGCTCAAGCTGCAAGCGGCACCTGTCGTCCTCAGCGATGAATTGCCGGGCAGGGTGGCCGCTTTCCGCACGGCCGACATCCGCCCGCAAGTGGGCGGCATCGTGCTGCGCCGCCAGTTCGAGCAGGGCGCCGAAGTGAAAGCGGGGCAGAAGCTGTTCCAGCTGAACCCGGCGCCATTCCAGGCGGACGTCGATTCGGCTGCCGCCGCCCTGCAGCATGCGGTGGCCACGGCGAACCGCGCCAGCAGCCAGGCCGACAGGTTGAAGCCGCTGGTGGAAGCGGACGCCATCAGCCGCCAGGCGTATGACGATGCCGTGGCCCAGCGCGAGCAAGCCGTGGCCACCGTGGCCCAGGCGCGCGCGGCCCTGGCGCGCCGCCGCCTGGACCTGGCCTTTGCCAGCATCGAGGCGCCCATTGCCGGGCGCATCGGCTCCGAACTGGTGACGGAAGGCGCGCTCGTGGGCCTGGCCGATGCCACGCCGATGGCGCGCATCCAGCAGATCGACAAGGTGTATGTCGACGTGCGCCAGCCGGCCGCCGCGCTGGCCGCGCTGCAAGCCTCCGGCACCGGCGGCGCGGACAAGCTGCCCGTGACTATCCTCGGCGCGGACGGCCAGCCGCATCCCGTCACGGGCCGCATCCTGTTCTCCGGCATCAGCGTCGATGCGGGCACGGGCGACGCCGTCATCCGCGTGCTGGTCGACAATCCGCAGCGCCAGCTGCTGCCGGGCATGTTCGTGCGCGCCCGCATCGCCCGCGCCGTGCAGGCAGATGGCGTGCTGCTGCCGCAGCAAGCCGTCTTGCACAGCAGCGGCGGCCAGGCGCAGGCCTGGGTGCTCGATGGCACGAACAAAGCAAGTCTTAAACCCATCAGCGTGGGCGACGTGATCGACCACCAGTACGTGGTCAACGGCGGCTTGAAGGCTGGCGAAACCGTCGTCATCGAAGGCCAGGAACGCTTGCAGCCGGGCGCCACCGCCGCACCGCAGCCATGGAAGCGCGCCGCAGCCGTTGCCGCCGCACCTGCCGTCAGCGCCGTGCGCTGACCCGTACATATTGAAAGTGTAACGACATGCCTCAATTTTTCATCAACCGCCCCGTCTTTGCGTGGGTGGTGGCGGTCTTCATCGTCCTGTTCGGACTGATCGCCATACCGCAATTGCCGATTGCGCGCTTCCCTTCGGTGGCGCCGCCCAGCGTCAGCATCAGCGCCAACTATCCTGGCGCCACGCCGCAAACCATGAACGATTCCGTGGTGGGTCTGATCGAACGCGAACTGTCGGGCGTCAAGCACCTGCTGTATTTCGAGTCGTCCACCGATACCTCGGGTTCGGCCTCGATCACCGTCACCTTCCAGCCGGGCACGAACCCGGAAATGGCGCAGGTGGACGTGCAAAACCGCCTGAAAGCCATCGAACCGCGCCTGCCGCAAGCCGTGCGGCAAAATGGCTTGACGGTGGAGTCGGCATCGTCCGGCTTCCTGATGATCGTCAGCCTGATTTCCGAGAATGGCCAGCATGACGAAGTGGCGCTGGGCGACTACCTGGCGCGAAACGTGACGGAAGAACTGCGCCGCATTCCCGGCGTGGGCAAGGTGCAGCTGTTCGGCTCCGAGCGGGCCATGCGCATCTGGGTCGATCCGGCCAAGCTGGTGTCGTACAACATCGCCATGGGCGAGCTGACGGCCGCCATCGCGCAGCAAAATGCGCAGATCGCCCCGGGCCGCCTGGGCGATTCGCCCGCCGTGCACGGCCAGCGCGTCACGATTCCGCTGACGGTGCAGGGCCAGCTGCAAACGCCGGCCGAATTTGCCGCCATCGTCTTGCGCGCGAATGCGGATGGCTCGAAAGTGACGATCGGCGACGTGGCGAAAGTGTCGCTGGGCGCGCAAAGCTTCAATTTCAGTATCCGCGAAAACGGCCAGGCCGCTTCGGGCGCCGCCATCATGCTGTCGCCGGGCGCCAACGCCGTGCAGACGGCCAGCGCCGTGCGCGCGCGCATGGCCGAACTGGCACACACGATGCCCGCAGGGATCAAGTATTCGGTGCCGTTCGATACGGCGCCGTTCGTGAAGATCTCGATCGAAAAGGTCGTCGTCACCCTGCTGGAAGCGATGGTGCTGGTGTTCCTCGTCATGTATCTGTTCCTGCAAAAGATACGCTACACGCTGATTCCCGCCATCGTCGCGCCGATTGCCCTGATGGGCACCTTCACGGTGATGCTGATGGCCGGCTATTCCGTCAACGTGCTGACCATGTTCGGCATGGTGCTGGCGATCGGCATCATCGTCGACGATGCCATCGTCGTGGTGGAAGCCGTCGAGCGCCTGATGGCGACCGAAGGCTTGTCGCCGAAGGAGGCGACGTCGAAGGCCATGCGCGAAATCACCGGTGCCGTCGTGGGCATCACCCTGGTGCTGACGGCCGTGTTCATCCCGATGGCGCTGGCCAGCGGTTCCGTCGGCGCCATCTACCGCCAGTTCACCCTGGCCATGGCCGTGTCGATCCTGTTCTCGGCCTTTTTGGCGCTGACCCTGACGCCGGCCCTGTGCGCCACCATGTTGAAACCGATTGGTCCGCACGACCATGACAAGAAGGGCTTCTTCCTGTGGTTCGACCGCTGTTTTGACCGCATGACGGCCCGCTATGAAAAGGGCGTGGTGGCGATGCTCAAACGCGCGGGCCGTTCGATGGTCGTGTATGGCGCCATCGTCGCGGCCCTGGGCGTGGCCTTCATGCAGCTGCCTTCGGCCTTTTTGCCGGAAGAAGACCAGGGCTACTTCATCACTTCGATCCAGCTGCCGTCCGACGCCACCATGGAGCGCACGCTCGATGTCGTCAAGTTGTACGAGCAACACGTGGCCACGCGGCCCGGCATCGAAGTGAATCAGTCGATCCTCGGCTTCAGCTTTTCCGGCGCTGGACCGAATGCTGGCCTGGCCTTCACCATGCTGAAGGACTGGAAACAGCGCAACGGCGCCACGGCGCAGGAAGAAGTGGCGCTGGCGCAGGAAGCCATGTCGCAGGCGAAGGAGGGCGTGATCATGAGCCTGATGCCGCCCGCCATCGATGAACTGGGCAACTCGTCCGGCTTTTCCATGCGCTTGCAAGACCGCGCCAACCAGGGTGTCAACGCCCTGCAGGCGGCGCAGAACCAGCTGCTGGGCCTGGCCGCGCAAAGCAGCAAGGTGGCGGGCGTGTATCCGGACGGCTTGCCGCCGGGCGCCAGCGTGCGCCTCGATATCGACCGCACCAAGGCGGAAGCGCTGGGTGTGTCGTTTACGGCCATTGCCGACATGCTGACGGCAGCCATGGGGTCGACCTATGTCAACGATTTCCCGAATGCGGGCCGCATGCAGCAGGTGATCATCCAGGCCGATGCGCCGTCGCGCATGCAGTTGAACGACGTACTGGCCCTGCGCATCCGCAATAACGCGGGCGGCATGGTGGCCTTGGGCGAACTGGTGCGCCCCGTGTGGAGCGAGTCGCCGCTGCAACTGGTGCGCTACCAGGGTTATCCTGCGGCGCGCATTTCAGGCAGCGCGGCGCCGGGCGTATCGAGCGGCGACGCCATGCTGGAAATGGAGCGCCTGGTGAAACAGCTGCCGCCCGGCTTCGCGCTGGCGTGGACGGGGCAGTCGCTGCAAGAGAAGGAATCGGCGTCGCAAGCGCCCATGCTGATGGCGCTGTCGATGCTGGTGGTCTTCCTCGTGCTGGCGGCCCTGTATGAAAGCTGGAGCATTCCCGTGTCCGTGATGCTGGTCGTGCCTTTGGGCTTGCTGGGCGCCGTGCTGGCCGTGATGTTGCGCGGCATGCCGAACGATGTGTTCTTCAAGGTGGGCATGATCACGATCATCGGCCTGTCGGCGAAGAATGCGATCCTGATCGTCGAATATGCGCGCCAGCTGCAGGCGCAGGGCAAGGGACTGGTCGAGGCGACGGTGGAAGCGGCCCGCTTGCGTTTGCGTCCGATCTTGATGACGTCCTTGGCCTTTGCACTGGGCGTCGTGCCGCTGATGCTGGCCACGGGCGCCAGCGCCGAAACGCAGCATGCGATCGGCACGGGCGTGTTCGGCGGCATGATTACCGCCACCGTGCTGGCCGTGTTTTTCGTGCCCGTGTTTTTTGTCGTGGTGCTGGGCGCCGTCGACAAGATGGGCAGCTATTTCAACAAACGCAGTAATCGCATCGCCGTCAAGGCGGTGGAAGGGGAGTTGTAATGCGTTGGTTTCATCTGTTACCGATCGCCGGGCTGTTGTCGGCGTGTTCATTGACGCCGCCGCTGGTCAAGCCGGCGGCGCCGATACCGGCCAGCTATGGCGAGGTCGCCGCGCCAGGCATGGTCGATTCTGCGGCCGACCTGGGCTGGCGCCAGATGCTGCTCGATGCGCGCCTGCAGCGCCTGGTCGACATCGCCCTGGAAAACAACCGCGATTTGCGCGTGGCGTCCCTTAACGTGGAAGCCGTGCGGGCGCAGTACCAGATCCAGGATGCGGGCCGCTATCCGGCCATCGGCGCGAATGCCGGCGGCGTGCGCCAGCGCGGCGCCGATGCGGTGACCCAGAACCAGTTCACTGCAGGCATCGCCATGAGCGCGTTCGAGATCGACCTGTTCGGCCGCCTGCGCTCCTTGTCGGACGCGGCGTTTGCGCGCTACCTGGCCACGCAGCAGGGCCAGCGCGCCGCGCACATGGCCCTGATCGGCGCCGTCGCCGATGCGTACCTGGAACAGCGGCTGGCCGAGGAGCAGCTGGCACTGGCGCGGCAAACCCTGCTTGACTGGCGCCAGGCTTTGACCCTGACGCAGCACCTGCACGGCGCGCAGCAGGGCAGCGGCCTGGACGTGGCGCAAGCGGAAGGACAGGCGGCCACGGCGGAAGCGGACGTACAGGCCCGCGAGCGGGCCAGCGCCTTGGCCCGCAACAGCCTGGAACTGCTGCTGGGCGCGCCGTTGCCAACGGACTTGCCGGCGGGCCGGCCGCTCGATGGCCAGCCCGTGCTGACGCAGCTGCCGCCCGGCCTGCCGTCGGACTTGCTGGCGCGCCGTCCCGACATCCTGCAAGCGGAATACGCGCTGGTGGCGGCGAATGCGGAAATCGGCGCGGCCCGCGCCGCCTTCTTCCCCCGTCTGTCGCTGACGGCGTCGCTGGGCTTTGCCAGCCCTGAGCTCGGCGACCTGTTCCGTGGCAGCGCGCGAAGCTGGTCGTTCGCGCCGCAAGTGACGCAGCCGCTGTTCCAGGGCGGCCAGCTGCGCGCGGAATTGCAACTGTCGCGCCTGCGCAAGGACGTGGCCGTGCTGCAATACGAGCAGGCCATCCAGGCGGCCTTCCGCGACGTGCGCGACGGGCTGGCCGGCAGCGCCACGTATGCGCAGCAGATCGATGCGCAGCAGCGCGTAGTGGTCGCGGCGCAGCAGCGCCAGCGGCTGTCGCAGCTGCGCTACGACGCGGGCCAGGACAGCCGCCTGGAATTGCTCGACGCGCAGCGCCAGTCGTATGCGGCCCAGCAAACCCTGCTCGACGTGCGGCGCGACCAGTTCAAGTCGTCCGTGGCCCTGTACAAGGCGCTGGGGGGAGGGCTGGCGGAGTAGCCCGCCTTGCGGGGGGGGCGGCCAGCCGGGCGTGGGCTTGCCAGGCTACGCGCCGGGCCAGTCGATCAACAGCGGTTGCGGCATCCACGGGTGCCGGATGGCAGCCAGGTTCCACGGCAAACGGCTCAGCAGTACATCGAAGGGATTGCGCGCGACAGCCAGCGTGCATTTCCCGTCGCCTTTTTGCAGTCGGCCTTCGCGCTGCAGAAAGACCTGGCGCAATCCCTCGGGCGAGGTTTGTCCCACCGCTGGCCAATGGCGCATCACGGCGGCCAGCACTTGTTCGCACAGGGCCCGTTCTTCTTCGCCGAGGTCGACGGGTGGAGCAGGGAAGTCCGGTTCCAGGCCGCACAGCAGCTTGTTCAGCAGCAATTGCTGCTCCGGTGCATCGCTCCTGCCATCGACCAGGTATTGCAGCAAGTGAACGGCGTGCGCGCCGTGTTCGCCGCGCAGCTGCGGCCTGCCATCGCCGCCAGTGGCGAGCAAGTCCAGCCGCTGGAACATTGCTGGCAGGAACGGGTGGAGCAGCACCAGGCCGGCGTTCCTGATGCCGGCGATGTCAGGCGAATTTGCAGCGTCGTCCATGCGTTTATCCCGTCTGTTACGCTGTAAACGCCCCAATAGGGCGGTTGCGCGCCAGGCTCCAGCCTGTCGTGTACTGGGTACCGGGCTGGCCATCCGCCTGCTGCACGCTGTGGCTCCAGAGTATTTCCGTAAAGCTCAGCTTGAACTGCTCGGTGGGCATGTCGTCGGGATGGGTTTGCAGCTGGATTTCGCTGATCAGGGCGTCGCGCAGGGCAATGGTGATGATGTTGGCCGTCTTGCCGCTCGAATAACGGGCGATGTACAGCCTGGTCGGCTGGGCCGCACCCCTGCCCAGTGGCTCGGCGCGCAGGCACAGTTCATACAGCTTGATGGACGTCTGGTCGACATATTTGACGCAGGTAAATTCCGTGATCACGGGCCGCCCGGACGTGCGCGCCGAATTGCTGACGTCCGTCGTCACCTGCTGTTTCATGCCCTGGTGCAGCGAGACCAGCTCGATGCACGGGCCCAGGTCCTGCAGGGCGCCGGCATCGCGCCAGATGGCGTCGATGCCGGCGCTGCCACCGTCCGGCGTCTTGCCGAACACGAGTTCCGGGTTGCCGGGTTCCAGCAAGATCAAATCCATGGCGATGCTTCCTTCAAGTCAGTGTACACGGGCCTTCATGCGCTACAGGTGGATATTGCGCGGGCGTCGCCCTTGCCAACCCTCCTCGCCGTCGTCGTCGACAAGACAGACTTTTACCTGCGCCGTATTCGGTGACGTGAAGCGCACGATGACGGTGGCGCTCTGGCGGTCATGGGTGATGTACCACAGGGCGTCGCCTTGCGCCTGGCCGATGCTGTCCACGCGGCGCACCAGCAGGTCAGCCTGGCTGCGTTCCACCAGTGCCACGCTCAGCTGCGCTTCCTCCAACTTTGTTGTCTGATACACGATTGCCACGGTCCGCTCCATGTTGTTGATTTTCCTGCCAAAGACTATACACCGAAAAAGTTGCCTAAACACAACCATAAATCGAGCCGAAATAACTTTTTTTGTGCCACTGCATCCAAACGCCGGCACGGCGCGTAGTAAAGGGGTGCGCTCACCGCAACGGCGGCACGAGCGGCACTTCCACTCTTTCAGGGGCCACGATCATGCCGATATTACCGACCTTGCCATTTGCCAAGCTGCTGCTTGTTTCCGCCGTCGCCATGTCGCTCGCCGCTTGCGGCGGCGATGACCATGATGATGTCGTCGTCACGCCACCGCCGCCCGTGGTGGTGGCCGGCGATGTCTTCGTGCTCACCGCCAGCAACAAGCTGCTGTCGTTCGACCGCGCCACGCCAGCCACCATCCGCACCACGGCCACCGTGACGGGCTTGCAGGCCGGCGAAAACCTGCTGGGCATCGATGTCCGTCCCGCCGATGGCCAGCTGTATGGCGTCGGCAGCACGGGGCGCATCTACACCCTGAATGGCGTGACGGGCGCCGCCACCGTGAAAGCCACCTTGTCGGCCGATGCGGGCGACACCACGGCGCCGTACACGGCGCTGGCCGGCACGGAATTCGGCGTCGATTTCAATCCGGTGGCCGACCGCCTGCGCATCGTCAGCAACACGGGGCAAAGCCTGCGCATCAATGTCGATACGGGCGCGACCACGACGGATGGCAGCATCAACGGCGGCGTGGCCAGCACCGCCATCACGGCCGCCGCCTATACCAACAGCTTCGCCGGCACGGCCAGTACCACTTTATTTGTCATCGACGCTGCCAACGCCACCCTGTACACGCAAAATCCGCCCAACAACGGCACCCTGGCCAGTGCCGTGCCGCTGGGCGTGGCGGCCACCGGCGTGGCCGGTTTCGACATCGATGCGCGCACGAATACGGGCTACGCCGTCATGACGGTGGCCGGCGTGCGCAACCTGTACACCCTGAACCTGGCGGCGACCACCGCCCCGGCGGCCCTGGTGGCGGCCATCGGCGTGACGGAAGAATTGCGCGGCATCGCCTTGAAAGCGCCGGCCGCGCCCATCTCCTATGGCTTGACGGACGACGCCCGTATCGTCACCTTCAAGACGGCCACGCCGAACACGCTGGACGCCAACGTAGCCGTCACGGGCCTGGCGGCGGGCGAACGCCTGCTGGGTTTTGACATCCGTCCCAAGGATGGCCTGCTGTACGGCATCTCCTCGGCGGGGCGCATCGTCACCATCGATCCGGCCACTGGCGCGGCCACGGTCAAGGCGACGCTGGCCGCCGATGCGGCGGACGCCAGCGCGCCCTACACGGCCATCGCCGGCACAGCCTTTGGCGTCGATTTCAATCCCGTCGCCGACCGTCTGCGCGTGATCGGCAGCACGGGGCAAAGCTTGCGCATCAATGTCGACACGGGCGCCACCACCACCGATGGCGCCGTCAACCGGGCAGGCGCGACGCCGGTGGTCACGGCGGCGGCCTACAGCAACAGCTTTGCCGGCACGACGGCCACCATGCTGTTCGATATCGACACAGCCAGCGCCAGTCTCGCCCTGCAAAATCCGCCAAATGACGGTACCCTCGTCAATGTGGGGCTGCTGGGCGTGGCTGCGGCGGGCGACGTGGGCTTCGATATCGCGGGCGGCGCCAACGGCCTGGCGCTGGCGGCCCTGCGCACTGCCGCCACGGGTCCGAGCTCCCTGTACCGCATCGACCTGGCGACAGGCGCGGCAGTGCTGAGCGGCGGCGCGGCCACTCCGGCGGCGTCCGTCATCGGCAACGGCACGGTGGGACTGGTGGATATCGCCATCGCGCTCAAGTAAGAAAATGCGCCGCAGCTTTGCTTTGATTCAATAATTCCAGTATTATGGAAATATTGTTGACATACGCAGGCTGCGGCGCATGGTGCCCGCGACGCCGCATCGAACGGAACCTCACCGCATGCTCACCGCTTTCCTGATCTTTTTCGCCACCTTAATCCTCGTCATCTGGCAGCCGCGCGGCCTGGGCATCGGCTGGAGCGCCGTCATCGGCGCCTGTGTCGCCTTGCTGGCCGGCGTGATCCACTGGGGCGACATCCCCGTCGTCTGGCATATCGTGTGGAACGCCACCGGCACCTTCATCGCCGTGATCATCATCAGCCTGCTGCTGGACGCGGCCGGCTTCTTCGAATGGGCCGCGCTACACGTGGCGCGCTGGGGCGGGGGCAGCGGACGAAAACTGTTCGTGCTGCTGGTCTTGCTGGGCGCGCTCGTTTCCGCCGTGTTCGCCAATGACGGCGCCGCGCTGATCCTGACGCCCATCGTCATCGCCATGCTGCGGGCGCTGAAGTTTTCCGCCAAGGCCACGCTGGCCTACGTGATGGCGGCCGGTTTCATCGCCGACACGGCCAGCCTGCCGCTGGTGGTGTCGAACCTGGTGAACATCGTCTCGGCCGATTTCTTCAAGATCGGCTTTGCCGAATATGCGTCCGTGATGGTGCCCGTCAACGTCGTCGCCGTGGCCGCCACCCTGGGGGCCTTGCTGCTCTTTTTTCACCGGGATATTCCCCGCGACTATGCAGTGGCGCAGCTGAAGCGCCCGGACGCCGCCATCCGCGACCTGGGCACCTTCCGCGCCGGCTGGCTGGTGCTGGCGCTGCTGCTGGTGGGATTCTTCTCGCAAGAACACCTGGGAGTGCCCATCAGCCTGATCGCCGCCGTGGGCGCCGCGCTGTTACTGGGCGTGGCCGGCAAGGGCCACGTGATTTCCACGCGCCACGTGCTGCGCCATGCGCCGTGGCACATCGTCGTCTTTTCGCTGGGCATGTACCTGGTCGTGTACGGCTTGCGCAATGCGGGTTTGACGGCTTACCTGACGGACATGCTGAACCACTTTGCGCAGTACGGCGTGTGGGGCGCGGCCATGGGCACGGGCGTGCTGACGGCCTTGCTGTCGTCCGTGATGAACAATCTGCCGACGGTGCTCGTCGGCGCGCTGGCCATCGACCCGACGACGGCGCAGGGGGCCGTGCGCGAGGCGATGATCTACGCGAACGTCATCGGCAGCGACCTGGGCCCGAAGATCACGCCTATCGGCAGCCTGGCCACCTTGCTGTGGTTGCATGTGCTCGACAGCAAGAACATCCACATTTCCTGGGGATACTATTTCCGCGTCGGCATCGTGCTGACCGTGCCCGTGCTGCTGGTGACCCTGGCCGCGCTGGCGCTGCGCCTGGGGTGATGTCAGAGGGGAAGATAGTTTACTAGACGACCGGTCAGATTTTTTGCTATACTGGCTGCATGAGCAAAAAATCTTCCGCCGACATGCGCCAGCACCTGATCGACATCGCCAAGGCTTTGATGGCCGAGAAGGGCTATACGGCCGTGGGCCTGGCCGAACTGGTGGCGGCGGCCGGCGTGCCGAAGGGTTCCTTCTACTATTACTTCAAGTCGAAGGAAGAGTTTGGCCAAGCCTTGCTCGATGACTATTTCACCACCTATCTGCAGACGGTCGACGCCTTGCTGGCGGGGCCTGGCAATGCCCGCGAGCGTTTGCTGGCCTATTTTGACTACTGGCGCGCGACGCAGGCCAGCAGCGCGCCGGAAGGCAAGTGCCTGGTGGTCAAGCTGGGCGCTGAAGTGTGCGACTTGTCCGTGGACATGGGCGTCGTGCTGCAGCACGGTACGGGCGCCATCCTGGACCGCCTGACGCAGTGCGTGGAAGCGGGCCATCTCGACGGTTCCTTGGCGGCGGCGACGACGCCGGCGCCGCCGCGCGTGCTGGCCGAATCCCTTTACCAGTTGTGGCTGGGCGCGTCCCTGATGGTCAAGGTGGCCAGGAGCGGCGGACCGTTCGACGCTGCCATGGCGACCACGCAACGGCTGCTGTCGTAGCCGTTTTTTTGACTATTAACTAGACGACCGGTCAGTTATTTCCGGTTTTTTTCTGACTTAACATGAAAGCAATACGATGACCGAACAGCATGAAAGCGATTTATTTTCCCCGGTCGATCTGGGCGCGCTGGCCCTGGCCAACCGCATCGTCATGGCGCCGCTCACGCGCAGCCGCATGGGCGACGATGGCGTGCCGAACGCCTTGCACGCCGAGTATTACGCCCAGCGCGCCAGCGCCGGCCTGATCATCAGCGAAGCGACGAATATTTCGGCCCAGGGCCGCGGCTATGCTCTGACACCGGGGATATGGACGGACGAGCAGGTGGCCGGCTGGAAGCTGGTCACCGATGCCGTGCATGCGGCCGGCGGCAAGATCGTTTGCCAGCTGTGGCATGTGGGACGGTTTTCGCATGCCAGCCTGCAGCCCGATGGCGCCGCGCCCGTCGCGCCATCGGCCATCCGGGCCGAGGGCAGCACCTACACCGCCAGCGGCATGCAGCCCGTGTCCATGCCGCGCGCGCTGGCAACGGGGGAAATCGCCGGGGTCGTCGCGCAGTATGCGCATGCGGCCGCATGCGCGCTGCGCGCCGGTTTCGATGGCGTCGAAGTGCATTCGGCCAACAGCTACCTGCTCGACCAGTTCTTGCGGGACTCGACCAACCGGCGCACGGACGCTTATGGCGGCAGCATCGAAAACCGCGCGCGGCTGACGCTCGAAGTAACGCACGCCGTGGTGAACGTGTGGGGCGCGGCGCGGGTCGGCATCCGCCTGTCTCCCGTCACGCCCGACGCGGGCAACACGCCGGTCGACAGCGACGTGATGGCCACCTATGGCTACCTGATCGAACAGTTGAACCGGCATGGACTGGCGTACCTGCACTTCGTCGAGGGCGCCACGGCCACCTCGCGCGATGTGCCCGATGGCGTCGACCTCGATGCGCTGCGGGCGCTGTTCAACGGCCCCTACATCGGCAACAACCACTATGACCTGCCGCTGGCGCAGGCGCGCCGCGCGCAAGGCAAGGTCGATGCGGTGGCGTTTGGCCGTCCCTTCATCGCCAACCCGGATCTGGTGGCGCGACTGCGCCATGGCGTGGCGCTGGCCGTGGCGCCGCGCGAGGCGTATTACGGCGGTGGCGCCAACGGCTACACCGACTGGCCCGCCAGCCAGTTCTGATTTCTTTTTTACCCACCCAAGGAGCGCAACATGAACAACACCACGTATGTGCAGGATTACCAGGCGATTGTCGCCGTGCTGAATCAATACAATGCGGGCGGCGCACAGGCCGACAGCAGCATCATGCGTCCGGCTTTCAGCAGCCAGGCCACCATTTTCGGCGTCGATGGCGGCGATAAACTGACGGGCGGGCCCATCGAAGGCCTGTTCGAGATCATCGACAGCGCCTTCCGGCCATCGCCGCAGGCGAAGGCGGCCATCGTGCGCGTCGACATCGTGGGCACGGCGGCCAGCGCGCGCGTCGATACGGACGATATCTCGGGTTTCCGCTTTACCGACTTTTTCAATTTGCTCAAGGTGCAGGGCGAGTGGACCATCGTCAGCAAGATCTATCACACGCACGCGGGCGCCTGATGCACTGGCTGGGCGCCCGATGCTGTATCGTGTGGCGTCCAGCATGCGGGGAGAAGCAATGAAACTGATACTGATAGGTGCCACTGGCCTGGTGGGCCGCGAAGTGCTGCGCCTGGCGCTGAGTGATGCGCGCGTCACGGCCATCGTCGCGCCCGTGCGCAAAGCCTTGCCGGCGCATCCCAAGCTGGACGCGCCCCTTGTCGATTTCGACCGCTTGCCGACGGATGCGCCCTGGTGGCAGGCGGACGCCGTCATCTGTACCCTGGGCACGACCATGAAGGTGGCGGGCACGCGGCAGGCGTTCCGGCGGGTCGACCATGACTATCCGCTGGCTGCGGCGCGTCTGGCGCTGGCGGCCGGTACGCCCACGTATGCGCTCAATTCCGCCGCCGGCGCCGACGCGGCCTCGCGTTTCTTCTACAACCGCGTCAAGGGCGAGCTGGAACGCGACCTGGAAGTGCTGGGTTTCAGATCGCTCACGCACGTGCGGCCGGGCCTGATCGGCGGCGAACGCGATGAGGCGCGGGCGGGCGAGGGCGCCGCCTTGCGCATCCTGCGCGTGCTGGCTCCGGTGCTGCCGCGCCGCTGGCGCATCAATCCCGCGCCGCGCATCGCCAGCGCCTTGCTGGAAGCGGCGATTGTCGCCGCGCCGGGCGTGCACATGGTGACGTCCGAGCACCTTTTGTGAACGCGCCCCCGTATAATTCTCGTTCATCTACTTGCGAGTACAGACAATGCAGACAGTACGTGTTTACCAGGCCAGCGACCGCGACGCCTGCCTGGCCCTCTTCGACGGCAATACGCCGCGCTTTTTCGACCCTTCGGAGCGCGTCCGCTTTGCCGCCTGGATCGATGCAGCGGCGCAGCCCTATCTTGTCATCGAGCGCGTCATCGATGGTAACGCGCGCATCGTCGCCTGCGGCGGCCACGCCATCGAGGCGGACGGCATGACCGCCAGCCTGTCCTGGGGCATGGTGGCGCAGGATCTGCACGGCCTGGGGCTGGGCCAGGCACTGACGCAGGCGCGCCTCGATGCGATCAGCGCCATGCCGCAGCTGACCAGTGTGACCATGAATACCAGCCAGCACACGCAGGGTTTTTATGCGCGCTTCGGCTTCGTGGCCGTGAAGGTGACGCCGGATGGCATCGGACCCGGCCTCGACCAGTGGGATATGGTTTTGCCGCTGCCGCGCGCCGGGGGCGTTGATGGAAGCCGCTGACCACCATATCGCCCCGGTGCCGCTGGAAAAAGCCTACCGCCTGCTCAATCACGGCCCGTCCATCCTCGTTTCGGCCCGCCATGGCGGCATCGATAACGTAATGGCCGCCGCCTGGGCCTGCGCCCTCGATTTCGCGCCGCCGAAACTGACCGTGGTGCTGGACAAGGCAACGCGCACGCGCGCGCTGGTCGAAGGCAGCGGCACGTTTGTCATCCAGGTGCCGACGGCGGCGCAGTTGCAACTGACCCACGCCGTCGGCACGCACAGCCTCGATGCGCAGCCCGATAAACTGGCGCGCGCTGGCGTGCAGCTGTTTCACATGGACGGCGTTGATGTGCCGTTTGTGGCTGGCTGTTCCGCCTGGCTGGCCTGCCGTTTGATCCCCGAAGCGCACAACCAGACTGCGTATGACCTGTTCATCGGCGAGGTGGTGGGCGCCTGGGCCGACACGCGCGTGTTCCGCGACGGGCACTGGCATTTCGAACAGGCCGATCCATCCTGGCGCAGCCTGCACTACATCGCCGGCGGGCGCTTCTATGCGATCGGCGAGGCGCTCGATGCTGCCCCGAGCTGATCTGCTGGCGGGCCAGGTCGCCACCACGCCGCTCGTCATCGTCGCCAGCAGCGGCACCGGCGGCGACATGCAGCCGTTTATCGCACTGGCGCAGGGTTTGCAGCAACGGGGGCGGCGCGTGCTGCTGCTGGTGCCGGGCTGGCAGGAAGCGGCCGCGCAAGCCTCGCGGCTGCCATATCGCACCTTCGGCAGCGAGGAAGAGGGCCAGGCCATGCTGGGCGACCCCGGCCTGTGGGATGAGCGCAAGGGCTGGGGTGTGGTGTGGAATGGCCTCGTGCCGCACCTGGGCGCCGTGCGCGACGTCGTGCAAGGCTTGCCGGCCGATGAGGCTTGCGTGGTGCTGTGCCATCCCATCCTCGTGCCGATGGCGGCCCTGGCGCGCTCCGCGCGGCCGGACTTGCGCATCGTCGCGGCGTATCTGGCGCCATCGAACCTGTGCAGCAGCCATGATTTCCTGACAGCCGGCTCCTTGCGCATTCCCGCCTGGGTGCCGCTGGCCTGGCGCCAGGCACTGTGGCGCATGATCCACCGCGGCATGATCGATCCGGTCATGCTGCCTGGCCTGAACGGCGCGCGCGCAGCACGGCTTGCCGCCGGAAGCGCATTTTTTTTGCACACATGCTGGCCGCGCCGGACGCGTCGCTCGGCTTGTTTCCCGCGTGGTTCGCCGCCCCGCAGGCGGACTGGCCGCCGCACTTCGCGCAAGCCGATTTCACCGGCGCCGCCATGCATGGCGCTGCAGCGCTGCCACCGGAGCTGGAACGTTTTCTGGACGAGGGCGAGCCGCCCATCGTGTTTACGCCCGGTACCGGGCACCAGCACGCGCAGCGCTATTTCAGCATCGCCCTCGCAGTCTTGCGGCGGCTGGGACGGCGCGGCCTGTTCCTCACGCCCCATGCGGCGCAACTGCCGCAGCGCATGCCGGCCAGCGTCATGTGGCAGGCGCACGCACCGTTTGCGGCGCTATTGCCGCGCGTGGCGGCCGTGGTGCACCATGGCGGCATCGGCACCAGCGCGGACGCCTTCCGCGCTGGTATCCCGCAACTGATCGTGCCGTTCGCGTACGACCAGTTCGACAATGGTTGGCGCGCCAAACGGCTCGGTGTGGGGGATGTCTTGCTGGCCAGGCGCCTGTCGGCGGGGAGCATGCAGCGGCAGCTGGCGCGCCTGCTCGCCGCGCCCGAGGTCAAGCTGGCGTGCGGCGAGGTGGCCCGCCAGATGGGGCAGGGGCTCGAATCAGCGCGCCTGCTGGATCACGTCGAAGCGGCCCTGGCCGCTTAGTCTGCCTGGGGAATGCTGCGCTAGGTATCGTCGAGGGCGATGACCCGGTCGTTTGCGCCGGGCACGCAGCCGTCGGCGATCGGTTCCCAGCCCCGATGCACCACCACCCGCTTGCCGTCGTGGCAGATTTCCACGCGCTCGCTGGCGGGCAGGCGCTGGCGCGCGAATGCTTCCAGACTGGCCGGCAGGCTCGTTTCCAGCTGCATCGTGCCGATGGCTTCCGGCGGGTGGTCGTCCATGTGCACGAGGGGCACGAAGATCGAGCCGAGCATCAGCCAGCGCGCACCCACGTCCACGGGGGCGGGCGCATAGGGCGCGGCGCGCAGCCAGTCCTGGGCGCGCGCGCGCAAGTCGCTGCCGGCGGCCAGCTCACCCCAGGCCGAGGCCAGCAATTCCACCACCCACTGATTGCAATTCTGGTATTTCAGGCTGAAGGCATACGCGTTGGCGCTGTAGCGGCCCGCCAGCAACTGCTGCACGCGCACGGGGTCGAGCAGGGCGCGGCGCAGGTGCGGCACGGTTTCGGCCGGCAGTTTCACGAGCGAGATGTAGCCCAGCGCCGGGTTTTCCGTGCCCATGGCGAAACCGGCCGTGCCCTGGTCGAAGATGCGCGGGCGGCCCTCGTCGCAGGCGTAGTACAGCTGGCGCGCGGACCAGCCGCTGTCGTTGTCGTGGCGCCAGGCCAGTGCCGCATGCGAATAGCGGATGCCGAAGCGGGCCAGGTCCAGGCCGGAGCGGCTGATCAGGGCCACGCTGCCTTCGCTGGCGGCCAGTTCCTCGCGCACGACGGCGGCAAAGCGCAACAGGCGATCCTGTTCCGTGGCCGTGAGTTCCTGTGCGCGGTCGCAAAAACGCGAGGAGGCGAGCGAGGTGCCCGCCTGGGCGGCGCCCATGCTGAAGATGGCGCAAACGCCCAGCATCAGCGCCGGGCGGCGCGGGATAAAACGAATCAAAGGCTGACGGGACGCGTGGCCATTTCGCCGTACCAGTCGTCGGCCAGCACGAGGAAGAAGGCGGCGCGCGTGTCGTTGCGCGAGAATTCAATGCCGTAGGCGCGGTTTTGCGCATGCACCACGTCGCCCTGCGCCAGCTGCTGCTTGTCGAGCGCCGCTTGCGGCAAGTCCAGCACCAGCGGCGTTGCCGTGGCGTCGGCCTGCATGGTCAGGCGCGTCATGCCGTCGCGGCCCGGCACGGCGGCCACGTCAATGATGCGGTAGGGGCCATTGGCCACCTTGTTGTCGCGCGAGGAGCTGTTGCTCGAACCGTTGAGCGAGTCGGAAATGCTGCCGCTCGACTGGGAGCCGGCGCTGGAGGCCGAGGAAACGAAGCTGTCGGCGTTGGCGTTGCACGCCATGGTCAGAGCTGCGGCCAGGCCGAGCATGCGTAAGGAGGTAGTCAAGGCAGTTTTCCAGTGGACATCAATGAAAGCGGACCGGGTCCATCCCGGCCTGCGCCATCATAGCAGATCGGCCATCAGCTGAGCAGCACCTCGATCAGGCCCTTTGCTTCGGCCGACGGCTGCGTGCGCAGCGCCTGCAGCACGGGATCGTGTTCCAGGTAGGCTTGCAGCTGCGCGCTGACGGTGATGCCGGCCTGCGGCAGTGGCGAAGGAACGGGTGCCAGCGCCTTGGCCAGCAGCAGGGTGTCGCGCAAGCCCTCGGGCGGCAGCATGATGGTCGAGCCGGGCAAGGTATTGACGGCATCGGCCACCGGCTGCGGCACGCCCAGCTGGCGCATCAGCGCGCGGCCGATCACTTCCAGGGCGGACGCCATCTGCGTTTCCAGGTGGGCGTACAGGCCCGGGGTCTTGTCGGCCTGGGCCAGTAAATAAAAGCCGGCCACTTCATGCACGATGCCGGCAAACAGCGCCGTATCGGCATCCGTATGCGTGACGGCGCTGGCCAGCCCATGCGCCAGCGCCGCCACGTGCACGGTGTGCGCCCACAACTGGGTGGCGCGGGCGCGCAAGGCGTCGTCGCGGATGCCCGCGTTCAGCTGGCGGATGACGGCCGCCGTCGCCAGCGAATACAGGTTACGGTGTCCCAGCCGCTCGACGGCGGCGCGCACGCTGGTGATGGCGGGCGTATGGCCGGGCGAGAACAGGGCCGAATTGGCCAGCGCCACGGCGCGCGCCGACAAGGTCGGTTCGCACAGCAGCAGCCGGCTGATATCGGCCGAGTGGCAATCCGGGTTGGCCAGTTCCTTTTGCAGGAGTAAGGCCGTATTGATGCTGGTGGGAAAGGCCAGGGTTTCCGTTTCGGCGCTGGCCAAAAGTTGCGCCAGGCTGCTGAGCGTGTTGACGTGCATGGGTAGGGAAGCGAGAAGTAGCAATGTCTGCATATTATCAGGCAATGCGGCCTGCATGGCGTCCGCCTGCCTTTCCTGCGAAACAAGTTGCGCATCGGCCGCGCATCGGTCCATTCATCAGCCCAGCTTATAGGTCCTAGTGGCTTTGCGCCGCTAATCAGCGCGGGCCAGCGCTGTTAAGCTTGTATGGCCAGGACAGGCGAAGCCGGCTGCCCGGCGGCACGCCCATTCCGGGAGCCGATCTTACCGGCAAGAAAGGAAAACGCACATGCATCGATACGCCGCGGCACTCTTGCCGCTTTGCCTGCCCGCCGGGGCCGTTTCTGCCTCCGCGTCTGCCGAGGCCGCTGCCACGCACGCCG
The DNA here is from genome assembly GCF_034424625.1 of Janthinobacterium lividum. Classification (NCBI taxonomy): domain Bacteria; kingdom Pseudomonadati; phylum Pseudomonadota; class Betaproteobacteria; order Burkholderiales; family Oxalobacteraceae; genus Janthinobacterium; species Janthinobacterium lividum. Next base: position 3,068,908 of record NZ_CP139976.1, read on the forward strand.
CCGTCACCGTCACGCGCGCCGCCGCCATGCCCACCATCACGGGCGACGCCGCCTATTTCACGGGCACGGTCGAAGTTGACGCCATGTTCCAGCGGCCGTCTCCGGCCCGCGTGGGCGGCGGCATCGTCACCTTTGCGCCCGGCGCCCGCACGGCCTGGCATACGCATCCATTGGGTCAGACCCTGATCGTCACGCAAGGCAGTGGCTGGGTGCAGCACTGGCAGGGCCCGCTGCAGGCGCTGGCGGTCGGTGACGTGGCGTGGATACCGCCCGGCGTCAAGCACTGGCATGGCGCCACGGCCACGTCCGCCATGCAGCATGTTGCGATTGCGGAGGCGCAAGATGGCACGGCGGTGACGTGGCTGGAGCAGGTGGCGGATGACAGCTACCTCAGATAGTCAGGGCTGCCCGCCGGGCGCCAGGATCTCCAGGAAAGCCGCCACCAGGCGGCTTTTTTCATCGGCCCGCGTAACGGCCACCACCGTGGTGCTGGTGGCGATATCGTCCACGGGCAAGAAGACCACATCGGTGCGGTTGTTTTCCGCGATCGAGCGGGCCACAAGAGTGGCGCCCAGGCCGGCGGCCACCAGCGACAGGGCGGTGTAGATTTCCACGGCTGAATACGCCACGGCCGGCTCGGCGCCCGCCGCCTTCAGCGCGGCGACAATCTGCTGGCCAAACGGGCTGATCGGATCTTTCGGATACAGGATGAAGGGAATGTCCGCCAGTTCGGCTGCGCGCAGCGATGTCCGTCCCGCCAGTCGATGGTGCAGGGGCAGGGCGGCCACCAGCGGGTCGTCCAGTGTGACCGCGTGACACAGGTCGGGCGGCGCTTCGCAGGGACCGATGAAGCGCGACAGGCCAATATCGATGCGCCCCTGGCGCAGCTGCGCCGGCTGGTATTCGGACAGCGCCTCGACCAGGTCCAGCTGCACTTGGGGATAGGCGGCGCGAAATTGCCGGATGGCCCGCGGCAGCACGGAAAATGTGGCCGAGCGAGTAAATGCGATGCCCAGCCAGCCGTGGCTGCCCGTCGCCAGCCCCTTGGCCTCGTCGTCCAGGCGCGCCGTCTGCTGCAGCAGCTCCTTGGCGCGCGGATAGAAAAACCGGCCCAGCGGCGTCGGCTCCATGGGTCGGCGCGAACGGTCGAACAGCTCGCCGCCCAGGTGGGTTTCCAGCTGCCCCAGCTGCATGCTGATGGCCGTCGGCGCCACGTGCAGGCGCTCGGCCGCGTGCGCGGCGCTGCCCGCTTCCACCACCTCGCAAAAATACCGCAACTGTCTTAAGTTCATTTTTATTGATTTAAGAGTCAATAATCGATGTTTGATATTGAAAACACTTTATATGAAACTGAGTTCCACGACAACAAGATCTGGAGACGTTTCATGGAAGACAGTGTATTCACGCAGGCGCGGGGCTTGAGCAGCGCGGAAGTGTCGGACGCGCTCGACTATTTCGGCTTGCCCGGCAGCGTGCCCGGCATCGTTCCCGTGGCCGGACCGCAGCGCCTGTTCGGCCCCGCCTTCACCGTGCGTTTCGCCCCCATCGACAGCCAGTGCCCCGGCACGGTGGGCGATTACCTCGACGATATTCCTGCTGGCGCCATTGCCGTGCTCGATAACACCGGCCGCGGCGATTGCACTGTGTGGGGCGGCATCATGAGCCAGCTGGCGGCGCACCGCAGCGTGGCGGGCACGGTCATCGATGGCGTGTGCCGCGACACGGCGGAAGCGGACACCGCCGGCTACCCGCTGTTTGCGCTGGGACATTTCATGCGCACCGGCAAGGACCGGGTACAGGTGGACGCCGTCGGCGCCCCCGTCAGCCTGGCCGGCGTGCGCGTGGCGCCAGGTGACATCGTCGTGGCCGACCAGGATGGCGTCGTCATCGTGCCGGCGGGCAGGGCACATGCGGTGTTCCAGCGCGCCCTGGCCATGCAGGCGGTCGAACACGCCATCGTCGCCGCCGCGCTGGACGGCATGTCCCTGCGCGACGCGCGGCGCCAGTTCGGCTATCACACCTTGCAGCGCAAGCCCGTGCCCGCCGCCTGAAGCAAGTCATCTTCCCCACTTACCTGAAAGCACACCATGGATCAGACTGTTTCCATTGCCACCCTGCACGCCCTGCGCCAGCTGGGCGCGGCCACCATCTATGAAGCGCAGGGCGCGAAAGGCGCGCTCGACAGCGGCATCAAGCCGATTGCGCCCGGCATGCGCCTGGCCGGCCCCGCCCTGACCGTCGATACGCGGCCGGCCGATAACCTGATGCTGCACTACGCCATGCTCAAGGCCCGGCCCGGCGACGTGCTGGTGGTCGACGCCAAGGGTTTCATGGAAGCGGGCGTGTGGGGCGACGTGTTTACCGAGCAAGCGCAGCGGATCGGCCTGGCCGGCCTGGTGATCCACGGCGCCGTGCGCGACGCGGCCGCCATGACACAGGCCGGCTTTCCCGTCTTTAGCAGGGGCCTGTCGATCAAGGGCACGGGCAAGCACCAGCCGGGGCGCCTCAACGTGACCATCACCATCGGCGACGTTGGCATCGATCCCGGCGACATCATCGTCGGCGACCAGGATGGCGTGGTGGTGGTGCGGCGCCACGAGGTGGACGACGTGCTGCTGAAAAGCCGCCAGCGCGAAGAGAAGGAAGCGCAATTCCGCCAGCAGATCCGAGACGGCGCCACGACCGTCGAACTGCTGGGCCTGGACGAGACGCTGCGCCGGCTGCAGCTGGGCTGATACGCGAACACCACTATAAAAACCAGGAGACACCCCATGCATACCACCATCACCGCCTCGGCTGCGGCGCCCGTCGCATCGCGTCCCACGCGCTACCGCTGGGTCGTTGCGGCCCTGTTTTTCATCGTTTACACGATTGCCGCCGCCGACCGCGCCAACCTGGGCGTGGTCTTGCCGTTCTTGCGCAAGGAATTTGAAATGAGTAATACCGACGCGGGCGGCCTCGTCAGCCTGTTCCTCGTCGCCTATGCGCTGGCGCAACTGCCTTCCGCCTGGCTGCTGTCGAAGTTTGGCGTGCGCAAGGTGTTTACGATTTCCATGATCCTCACGTCGATTGCCACGGGACTGACGGGGCTCGTGGGCTCCTTGCTGTCATTAAAACTGTGCCGCATCGGCCTGGGCCTGGCCGAAGGACCATTGCCGATCGGCGTGACGACCACTATCAATCACTGGTTTCCTTCGCGCGAGAAGGGCACGGCGTCGGGTCTGTTCTTGTCCGCCGTCAAGTTCGGCCCCGTCATCACGCCGATCCTCGGTGCTGCCATCATCGCCGCCTGGGGCTGGCGCGAAGTGTTCATCTGGTTTTCCGTGCCCGGCGTAATCCTGGCCATCTTCTGGTATTTCCTGGTGACCAACAAGCCGTTGGAGAGCCGCTTCGTCAATGCCGAAGAACTGGCCGTCATCGAAGAAAAGGCGCTTGATGGCAGCAGCACCGGCGCGGCGGCCACGTCGCGGTCTATGCCCTGGCTCGACAGGCTGATCCGCGTGCGCGCGGTGCCCATCGTCAGCACCAGCCGTGGCGTGTTTGCTTCGTGGAATATCCTCGGTTGCGCGCTCGGCTATTGCTGTCAGCTGGGCATTTCCAGCGTGCTGCTGGCCTGGATCCCCACGTATTTGCTGACGGTAAAGCAGTTTTCCATCATGAACATGGGCATGGTGGCGGCCGCACCGTGGGTAGGCGCCGTCTTCGGCAACATCCTCGGCGGCTTGCTGGCCGACCGCGTGCTCGACAAGCGCAGGAAACCCGGCATGCTCATTTCCGCCCTGTCGACGGCCGTCATGATGTATTTGCTCATCCATGCGCCAGCCGACCCGCTGCAATACGGCGCGCTGCTGTTCCTCACGGGCGTGCTGCTGAGCATAGGTTTTTCCGCCTACATGGTGTATCCGATGCAATTCGTATCGAAGGAAAAATTCCCCGTTGCCAATGCGGTCGTGAACATGGGCGGCCAGCTGGGCGGCGCCGCCACGCCGTGGATCGTCGGCATGCTGCTCGACCACTACGGCTGGGATTATGTCTTCGGCTTCATGGCGGCCATTTCTTGCCTGACCTTCCTGGTGGTGCTGACGATTGTCGAACCGTTGAAGCTGCGGCCGTCAGGGCAGCAGTAAGGAATGCTGGCTGGCCGTATGGAAATCGCGCCACACGCGGTTGATGGCGCTGTCTTCGCGGGCCGCGTACAGGCCGCAATAAGGGTACAGACCATCGACGGCGGCGCGGCACGCGGCCACCAGGTCCAGCGAACTGGCCTGCACGGCCTGCATGCCGTCCGCGTCGAGGGCCGCGCCGCCCGCCACCTGCGCCCAGCTGCTGTCCAGCACGGCGTAAAAACGGGCTCGGGCGGCAGCGCAGGCGTCTTGCTTGCCTTGCAGGAATGCGGCTACTTCCGGCACGTCCAGCAGCGGCAAGCCGGCGCGCGCATGGCGGCGGTGGCGCATGCATTCCTCTGCCAGCTGCATGAAATGCGCGGCCATGCCGGCCACGTTGGCGGCCAGGGTCACGTAGGCCAGCGAGTAAAACGGGTAGCGGTACAGGGGGCCGTCGGCCGTCGCGGTGTCGGGACTGATCGCAAAGCCATGTTCCTTGCTGAGCCACTGGCCATCGATGCGGTAGCTGTGCGAGGCGCTGGCGCGCATGCCGATGCTGTTCCACGAGGGCACCAGTTGCACCAGCGCGGCGGGCACGAGGAAGGCGCGGATGCGCGGCTTGCCATCCGCATCGAGCAGGGGCTGGCCATCGCGCTGCAGCCTGGCGTTCAGGGTGAAGTGGGTGGCCATCGGCGCGCCGCTGGCGTAGTCCCAGCTGCCCGAGATGCGGTAGCCGTCGCCTTCTTCTTCCGCATCACCGGTGGCAGCGCCGCTGCCGCCCAGGCAGACCCGGGGCGTGCCGATGATGGCGCGCGCCATGTCGGGCGCCAGAAAGCCTGCGAACCAGCCGGCGCCCGCGCACAGGGTCAGCACCCAGCCCATGCTGCCATCGATGGCAGCCACGGCTTCTTCCAGGCGCACCACTTGCGGCAAGGGCAGCTCGGCGCCGCCCGCGCTGCGCGGCGCCAGCATCGTCAGCCAGCCGCGCCGGTGCAGCAAGGCTTGCTGGGCCGGATGCAGGAAGCGGGCGGCGTCGGCCGCCGGCGCATGGCGCGCGATGCGGCGCGCGTCGCGCCCGGAAAGGGTGGCAAGGGTAGCGAGGACAGCGTGCGGCATGGGCGGAATCCGGCAATGGCAGAGGCGGGCATTTTCGCACAGCGGGCACGCTTGCGGGGGAAGGACGAGTTCGGCTAGGTGCTGCGCCGCCGGTACTCGTCCGGCGTCTCTCCCGTCACCTTGCGGAACATGGTGATGAAGGCCGAGGAGCTGGCATACGCCAGGTCGAACGCGATGCTTTCGACTGTCTGGCCCGCTTCCAGCATGGCCATGGCCTTGATGACGCGCAGCCGCGCGCGCCATTGGGCAAAGCTCATGCCCAGGTCGCGCTGGCAGCGGCGCATCAGGGTGCGTTCGGTGGTGTTGACAGCCTGTGCCAGAGCGGCCAGCGGGCGGTGGTCGCCGGGGTTGCTGTCAAGCATGGCCAGTACCTTGCCCAGCATGGGGTCATCCGAGCTGGGCAAGTAACTGCCCACGGGCGTGGCGCGCGCCAGCTGGTCCAGCAAGACCTGCAAGAGGCGCTCTTCATGGATAGTCTGCGGCAAGCCGGGTGGGTGGGCGCGCAAGTGCTCGTGCATGGCGCGCACGAAGAGCGTGACGGCCAGCGCGCAGGGCGCGGGAGGCAGCGCCCGGCACAGTTCTTCGCTTACATACAGCGAACTGTGGAAGGCGGGATGGCGGTTTTGTCCCGTATGCGCCACGCGCGGCGGCAGCCAGATGCCGTACTGGGGCGGCACCAAATAGTGTTTTCCTGCCACCAGCACCTCCACCACGCCACCAAGCGCATAGACGAATTCGCCCCAGGAATGGCTGTGGCTGGGATACATGGCCGCAGCGGGCATGGCTGCGCTGCGAAAGCAGATGGGAGCGGGCAGGGCGCCGCTGTAGGGCGCGGTCAGCAAGTGTTTGGTAGCGGGCATGAAAATGTTTGCGGGTGGCTGTATTGCGCGAGGTGCTGTCGGTTTCTCACTATATCAAGAAAAGCTGCACCCGCCATACTACCTGCTGCCGACTATCTGAAGGAATACTGTGGAAACGCGCAAGGCAATGGATGGGCAGGCAGTGGTCGTCATGACCCTGCTGTGCCTCGTATGGAGTTTGCAGCAGGTGGGTATCAAGGCGGTCGCGCATGACATGGCGCCCGTACTGCAGATCGCGCTGCGTTCGGGCCTGGCGGCCATGCTGGTGGGCCTGCTGATGCTGGCGCGCCGCGAAAACCTGGCGCAAGCGCGCGCCGCCTGGCGCCCGGGCTTGCTGGCCGGCAGCCTGTTCGCGCTCGAATACGTGCTGCTGGGAGCTGGATTGCAATATACGAGCGCCGCGCATGCCGTGGTGTTTCTCTACACGGGTCCGCTGTTTGTGGCGCTGGGCCTGCATTTCAGGCTGGCGTCGGAGCGCCTGGCCCCGCTGCAATGGGCTGGCGTAGCGCTGGCCTTTGCCGGTATCGTCGTCGCCTTTTTGCCCGGCACCGCGCCAGCGGGCGCGCCGGTCAACCCGCGCGGCTTGCTGGGCGACCTGCTGTGCCTGGCCGCTGGCGCGGCCTGGGGCGCGACGACCCTGGTGGTGCGCTGTTCACGCCTGGCGCACGTGCCTGCCACGCAGGTGGTGCTGTACCAGTTGACGGCGGGCTGCGTGCTGCTGCTGGGCGCGGCAGCGTTGCTCGGCCAGCTGGACTTCGCGGCCACGCCCCTGGTGATCGGCAACCTGGTGTTCCAGTCCGTGATCGTCTCGTTTGCCAGCCTGCTGGCGTGGTTTCATTTGCTGCGCCGCTACCTGGCATCGCGCCTGGGCATTTTTTCCTTCCTGACGCCGCTGTTCGGCGTGCTGCTGGGCGCCATGTTGCTGGACGAGCATGTATCGATGGCGTTTCTCCTTGGCGCGGCGCTGGTGCTGGCTGGCATCGTGCTGGTCAGTGCAAGCGGCCCGCTGACGCTGTTGTTCGCAGCGCGTCAGAAGCAGGGTAGAGTGGAGCCGTAGTCATTTTTCCCTGTTCACTTGAGAAAGCAGTCCGCCATGACCCGACTTCCCGATCCGCAATTCGCCGACAAAGTTCGCGCCAGTTTTGATTTGCAGAACGCCATGACCTTGATCCAGGCCAGCCTGCCCGTGGTGGCGCATGGCAGCACGGAAATCCATGTGCCGCATTGGAGCGGCATCGAGCAGCAGCATGGCTTCGTGCATGGCGGCGTGGTGGGCATGATCGCGGACTCGGCCGCCGGCTACGCGGCCATGACCATGGTGGCTGACGGCGCATCCGTGCTGACGGTGGAATACAAGATGAACTTGCTGGCGCCCGCCGACGGCGAGAAACTGATCGCGCGCGGCAAGGTGGTGCGCCCTGGGCGCACCCTGATCGTCACGCAAGCCGAAGTGTTCGCCGTGCGCGATGGCAAGGAAACCTTGTGCGCGCTGATGCAGCAAACCATCATGGTGATGCACGGCAAGTCCGAAAAAACTTAACTTAATGAAATGAGAAAGCATGCCCGCGCCAGACCACAATGCACACTTGCTGCACAGTAAGCCGTTGACGGCGCCAGCCTTGCTGGCAATGCGCGATGCGGGGCAAAAGATTGCCGCACTGACTTGTTATGACGCCAGTTTCGCTACCCTGATGAACGCTTGTGGCGTGGAGCTGCTGCTGGTCGGCGATTCGCTGGGGAATGTGGTGCAGGGGCAGGGCACGACCTTGCCTGTCAGCGTGGCCGACATTGCTTACCATACGGCAAGCGTGGCGCGCGGTAACCGTACGGCCGTGCTGGCGGCCGACATGCCGTTCGGCAGCTATGCCACGCCGCAAGCGGCGTATGCCAACGCCGTCCAGTTGATACAGGCGGGCGCACATATGGTCAAGCTGGAGGGTGGCAGCTGGTTGTGCGACACGGTGCGTTTCCTGACCGAGCGGGGCATACCCGTGTTCGCCCACCTGGGCTTGACGCCGCAATCCGTGCATCAGCTGGGCGGCTTCAAGGTGCAGGGCAAGACGGCGGAAGGCGCGGCGGTGTTGAAAGCCGACGCACTGGCCCTGCAGGCGGCTGGCGCTGCGCTACTGCTGCTCGAAGCCATCCCTGCCATGCTGGGCCGGGAAGTGTCGGCACTGCTGGCCATTCCCACTATCGGCATCGGCGCCGGGCCCGATTGCTCGGGCCAGATCCTCGTCATGCACGATATGCTCAACGTGTTTCCCGGCAAGAAGGCGCGCTTCGTGCGCGACTTCATGACGGGGCAGGCCAGCATCGGCGGCGCTTTCACGGCCTATGTCGGCGCCGTCAAGGAGCGGTCTTTCCCCGCCCCGCAACACTGCTTTTAAGACGCCCGGGTCTATGCTTCCGCTGCCTGCGCCGCCTTGACGCTGTCGCGCTGGCCCACTCTCGCCAGGAAAGCTTGCACCTGCGCCAGCGCGGACAAATCCACGCCCACGCCTGGCGCCCAGCCCGTGATGACGAACAGGTAGGCGTCGGCGACCGTGAACGTGTCGCCGGTCAGGTAAGCCTGGCCTTCCAGGCGGCTGTCCACCCACTTGTATTTCTTGCCCAGTTGCTTGATGAACAGTGCCTTGGTGGCGGCGTCGATGCGGGGATCGAACAGGGGGCTGAACGATTTGTGCAGCTCGGACGTGATGTAGTTCTGCCATTCCAGCACCTTGTAGCGCGCAAAACTGCCCACGGGCGGCAGCAGGTCCTGTCTGCCGGCCTGTTCGGCGATGTACTGGGCGATGACGGGGCCTTCGCTCAAGGTCGTGCCATCGTCGAGCGCCAGCAGCGGCACCTGGCCTTTCGGATTGAGTTCGTAGTAATTGCCGCCTTCCTGCGTCTTGTGCTGGCCCAGGTCGACCTTCACGAGGGTGAAGGCCGCCCCCGTTTCGCGCAGGATGATGTGCGGTGCCTGCGAGCAGGCGCCCGGCGAGTAAAAGAGTTTCATGGCGATCCTTGAACAGGTGGGAAAGATGCCACTATAGTCCTGCGCAGCCGCACGGTAAACGCGTGTTCGTTTGGTGACTGCGCATGCCCGGTGCGGGATTGCGCTGGCTCAAACCCGGGGATAGCGCAAGGTGTCGAGCAGCAAGGTAAACGCGGGAGAAGGGTGGCGCCGGCTCGGGTAATACAGCTTGTAGCCCGCGTACGTGGGGCACCAGTCGTCCAGCACGCGGACCAGGCGGCCATCGGCTACATAGGGCAGCACCACGTCTTCGGCCATGCAAGCCACGCCCAGTCCATCGAGCGCCGAATGCAATCGCATGGCCATGTTGTTGTAGATCATCTGCCCTTCCACCCGCACTTTCAGTTCCTGCCCATGCTTGGCAAACTCCCAGGCAAACAGGCCGCCCAGGGTGGGCAGGCGCATGTTGATGCAGTTGTGCGCCATCAAGTCCTGCGGCGTGGCGGGCGGCGCATGGCGGCTGAAATACGCGGGCGAAGCGACGATGGCCATGCGGAAATCGGGACCGATGGGCATGGCGATCATGTCCTTGGCCACTTGCTCGCCCAGGCGCACGCCAGCGTCGCAGCGCGCGGCCACGATATCGGTCATGCCGTTGTCGACGACGACTTCGATGTTGATGTCGGGATAGTCCGGCAGCAAACGGGCGATGGCCGGCTGCAGCACCGTCAGCGCCGAGTGTTCTCCCGCGCTGATGCGGATGTTGCCGGCCGGCTTGTCGCGCCGCTCGCTGAGCAGGGCCAGTTCCGCCTCGATCTCGTCGAAGCGGGGCGCCACCGTGCGCAGCAGCTGTTCGCCCGCTTCCGTGGGCGAGACGCTGCGCGTGGTGCGCACCAGCAGGCGCAAGTCGAGCCGTTCTTCCAGCGCGCGCACGGTCTGGCTCAGGGCCGACTGCGACACGCCCAGCTTGGCTGCCGCGCGGGTGAAACTGCCTTCGCGGGCCACGGCCACGAAGGCGAGGATGTCGTTGAAGTTGGTTTGTGCCATGGCGGATGTCTTTCCAATTCATTAGTTGCGCTAATAAGTTCATGCGGACTTTAGCATCTATTCATGGTAATGCGCCAGCCTTACAGTGTAGGCATGAAAACTGCTCCCGATTCCGCTATCCCCGCCGCGCCGCACAAGGCGGCCATCCTTGCCATCATCCTCGTCAGCTATGTGATGATCGTGCTCGACACGTCCATCGTACTGACGGGCTTGCCGAAAATCCACCAGGAACTGGGCTTTACGGATACGGGCCTGGCCTGGGTGCAAAGCGCCTACACCTTGACGTTTGGCGGCTTGCTGCTGCTGGCCGCGCGCGCCGGCGATGCGTATGGCCGGCGCCGCCTGTTGCAGCTGGGCCTGGCGCTGTTCACGCTGGCGTCGCTGGCCATCGGTCTGGCGCGGTCGCCGGCCATGATGATTGCCGCGCGCGCCATCCAGGGCGTGGGCGCGGCCATCCTGGCGCCGTCGACCCTGGCCTTGCTGCAAACCACGTTTGCGGAGGGGCGCGAACGCACGCGGGCCATCGCCCTGTACAGCGCCGTGGCGGGGATCGCCGCCAGCGTGGGGCTGGTGCTGGGCGGCGTGCTGGCCGAATGGCTGTCGTGGAGGGTGGGTTTCTTCATCAATCTGCCGATTGGCGCCGTCATGCTGGTGGCTGCGCGCCGTTTCGTTGCGGAAAGTGCGCGCAGCGGGGGACAGTTCGACGTGGCCGGCGCTGCCAGTTCCACCTTCGGCCTGTCGGCCCTCGTGTATGGCCTGATCCGCTCGGCCGGCGCCGGCTGGGGCGATGCCTTGACGCAAGGTGCCTTGGCGGCGGGTGTGCTGCTGCTGGCCGCCTTCATCTTCATCGAGCGGCGCGCCGCGCAGCCCGTCCTGCCGCTGCGCCTGTTTGCCGATGCGCAGCGCAATGCCGCGTATGGGGCCAGGGTATTGTTCCTGGGCGCCATGATCGGGTTTTTCTTTTTCAGCACGCAATTTTTGCAAGTGGTGCTCGGCTATCCGCCATCATTGACTGGCCTGGCTTTCCTGCCCATGACCCTGGTCAACTTCGGCGTGGCACTGTGCGTGCCGCGTTTGACGCGTGGCCTGGGCAATGCGCGCCTGCTGGCCATGGGACTGGGCTTGACCCTGCTGGGCATGGCATGGCTGAGCCGCGTCGATACGGGCACGGCTTACTGGCTGGGCGTGGCCTTGCCCATGCTGCTGATCGGCGCGGGGCAGGGCATGGCCCTGAGTCCCCTGACGGCGGCCGGCGTGGCTGGCGTGCCGGCGCAGGATGCGGGCGCCGCCTCAGGCATTGTCAACGTGGCGCACCAGCTGGGCAGTTCGCTGGGGCTGGCGACGCTGGTGGCCGTGGCCGGCCTGGGCGCTGGCCAGTTGGCGGGCGCGCCGCTGCTGGCGCATCGCGTGACGGTGGCCCTGGGCAGCGCCTCTGCCATGCTGGCGCTGGCCTTGCTGCTGATTCTGACTTGTCAGGCGCGGCCACCCAAGCTGCCGCCCCCATCCACCGCCAGCACCTGACCTGTCACGTAACTGGCTTGTTCCGATAGCAGGAAGCCGGCAGCGGCGGCAATTTCATCGGGCTGTCCCAGCCGCCGCATCGGGATTGTTGCAAGAATCTGGCGTTCCATCTCGCTGCCGACGGGACGGGTCTTGCGGAACAGTTCCGTTTCCACGGGGCCTGGCGCGACCGCATTGACCGTCACGCCGTGTTCGGCCAATTCCAGGGCCCAGGTTCTCGTGCAGCCGACCAGGGCGCTTTTGGCGGCGGAATAGGCCGTGCGGTTCACGCTGCCGTGGATGGCACGGCTGCAGATATTGACTATCCGGCCATACCGGCGCTGCTTCATCGCCTCCACGAATTGCTGCGTCACCTGGATGGCGGCGCGCACGTTCAGATCGAAGACGTTCTGCAACGTGGCAAAGTCGATTTGGCCCAGCGGCTGGGGCGAGGCAATGCCTGCATTGTTCACGATGCCATCGATATCAAACTGTTGTTCAAGCGTCTTGAGCACTGCCTCCGTCTGCGCCAGGTCGGCAAGATCGCAGGCCACCAGCGTGCCTGGAAAGTCCATGTCTTCGATGTGCCGCGCGATGCCGACGACCCGATGGCCTTGCTGATGCAGCAAGGTGCTGATGGCATAACCGATGCCGCGTGTCGCGCCAGTGACGAGAAAAGTACGAGGTTGCATGGGGGAGGATTTCCTTAGGCCAGAAAATGCAGCTTGAAAGGGTACACTTTTTTGCCATTGCATGCTTCGCTGCCGGGCTTGCTGTCTGCGCTGTCATGTCGCCGCAGCGCCTGACCACTCGCGCAGCAATTGTCCGAAAGCATCGGCCGCCGCCATGCTGCCGGCGGCGCGCCACAACAGCTGGAACTGGGCGGCGGGCAGGGCGGGCAAGCCATGCTGTCCATCGATGACCACCATGCCCGCCTCCAGGTCGCCCTGTGGCAAGGCCGTGATGGCCAGCCCGGCCAGCACGGCGGCGCGCAAGCCCTGCTGGCTGGGCGAGGTGAACGCCACGCGCCAGTCGAGTCCGGCGCCATCGAGGGCGTCGACGCCCACTTGCCGGTGCATGCAGGGCGCCGGTGAAAACGCCAGCGGCAGGGGCAGCGCGTCGTCATGCCGGAAGTCATGCGCCGCGGCCCAGACGAAGCGCGTGCGGCGCAACACGGCCGCCTCATCTTGCCCGTCCGCCAGGACCATGACGACGGCCAGGTCCAGCGCATCGGCCGCGACCAGTTTTTGCAAGTCAAGATAGGTGCCGACCGTGACATCCAGTCGAACGGACGGAAACAGGTGCGCGAACTGCGCCAGCAGGGCAGGCAGGCGCGCGCCCATGAAATTTTCCGGTACGCCAAAGCGCACGGCGCCCGCAATCGAGGAACGCTGGAAGCGCCGCGACAGCGCATCCTGGGCAGCCAGAATCTGCCGCGCGTGGCGCAGAAAATCTGCACCATCTTCCGTCAGGCGCAGGCTGCGCGTCGTGCGCACCAGCAGCGCGGCGCCCGCTTGCTCTTCCAGGCGGCGGATCTGGTGGCTGATGGCGGACTGGCTCAGGTGCAGCCGTTCGGCGGCACGCGTAAAGCCGCCCGTGTCCTGGACGGCCACAAAGGCGCGCAGCAGGGCTGTGTCGAAGTCCATGGGGTTCCCGTGATTCATGATGAAAATGAATGAATTGTACAAAATTTTATCATTTCCCTCATGAGTCCTGGCTTTCTAGAATGGCGGCTCGCAGTGCGCCGTCTCCACGCGCACCTCCATGACCACCGACATCAAGGCTTCGATGCACCTGACTAATTCGCAACAAAATGCACTGACCCTGGCCGCCGTCTGCCTGGCCTCGCTCATGTTCGGCCTGGAAATTTCCAGCGTGCCCGTCATCCTGCCCACCCTGGAAACCGTGCTGCATGGCGGTTTCAAGGACTTGCAATGGATTATGAACGCCTACACGCTGGCTTGCACCACCGTGCTGATGGCAACAGGTACCCTGGCCGACCGCTATGGCCGCAAGCGCTTGCTGCTGGCCAGCCTGGTCCTGTTCGGCCTCAGTTCGCTGGCGTGCGGCTGGGCCGGCAGCACGGGCGTGCTGATCGCCGCGCGTGCGCTGCAGGGCATGGCTGGCGGCGCCATGCTGATTTGCCAGGTGGCCGTGCTGTCGCAGCAGTTCCCGGCCGGCGCGGCGCGGGGCAGGGCGTTCGGCGCCTGGGGTATCGTGTTTGGCCTGGGCCTGGGCTTCGGCCCCATCATCGGCGCGGCTATCGTCGCGCTGTCAAACTGGCAGTGGGTATTTCTCGTGCACGGCCCGCTGGCTGTCGTTGCGCTGCTGCTGGCGGGCCTGGGCGTGAGCGAGTCGCGCGACCCGCAGCGGCGCAAGCTGGACGTGGCGGGCATCGCCACCCTGTCGCTGGCCGTGTTCAGTCTGGCGTGGTGCATCACGCAGGGGCCGGCGCTGGGTTTCAGCGATCCCCGTACGCTGGCCAGCCTGGCCGTGGCGCTGGCCGGTTTTGCCGCGTTTGCCGTCATCGAACGGCGCCAGCCTGAGCCGATGATCGATTTTTCCGTCTTTCGCATCCGCCGTTTCTCGGGCGCCTTGCTCGGTTCGGCGGGCATGAATTGCAGTTTCTGGCCTTTCATGATTTATCTGCCCCTGTACGTGCAATATGGCCTCGGCTACGGCAGCCTGGGCACGGGCCTGACCTTGCTGGCCTACACCTTGCCCACCTTGCTCGTGCCGCCGCTGGCCGAGCGGCTGGCGCTGCGCTACCTGGCCGATACGGTGATCCCTGCCGGCTTGCTGGCCATCGGCACGGGCTTGCTGCTGATGTGCTGGGGCAGCCATGCGGACGCCGCCAGCTGGCTGACGATCCTGCCCGGCTGCCTGCTGGCGGGCACGGGCCTGGGCTTGACCAATACGCCCGTTACCAACACGACGACGGGGGCCGTGCCCGGCGAACGGGCTGGTATGGCTTCCAGCATCGACATCAGCGCGCGCATGGTCAGCCTGTCCATCAATATCGCGCTGATGGGCTTTATCCTCGTCGAAGCCATGCAGTCCGCCTTGCGGCAGCAGCTGCCCGGTGGGCTGGACGCGGCCGCCTTGCGCGCCATGGCGGAGAATTTGTCGGCAGGCAAGGGCGCCGCCGCGCTGCCGGATGGCGTGGCGAAGCTTGCGCTGGCACAAGGCTTTGGCGCCGTGATGCTGTACGGAGGCGTGGCTGCCTGCCTGTTCGCCGTGGCCAGCTGGCTGGTGTTTGGCGCCGGACGGTCGCGGCAGGCTGCCGGCATGCCGGCGCGCTGAGATACAGGGGCAGGGGAGGCTATAATCTGGGCACGTTGACAAGTGTTGCTCAACGTCATTACGAGGCCGCCCATGCATAAACTGATTTCTGAACTCACCCGTTTGTATCTGTTCGATGAACAGCAGCAATACGTCGATGCGGACGGCGGCGCGCAGCCGCTGACGCCGGCCGTGCTGGCGCGCCATCTGTCGGGCGAGCAGACAGTAGCGGTGCAACTCGTGACCGGCAGTGGCCTGGCGCGCGCGCTGGTGCTGGAGTTTGGCGGCAAGGGCGGCGGCGAAGCGCACTGGAGCGCGCTGTGCACGATCGCCAATGCCGTGCAGCACGAGCTGGATTTGCCAGCGCCCGCAGTCAGCATCTCGGGCACGGCGTTCCAGTTGTGGTTGTCACTGGCCACGCCCGTGCCCGCCGCCCAGGCGCGCCAGTTCGTGCAGCTGCTGCGTTCCACTTTTTTGCCTGCCTCGACCGACATTCTCGCCGTGGCGCCGCCCGCTTACGTGGAGCAGGTGGCGCTGCCGCCAAGCCTGCAGCCGTCCAGCAAGTGGGCCGCCTTCATCCACCCCAGCATGGGTGCCGCCTTCGTCGACGAACCGGGCCTGGACATGCCACCGCCGCCAGCGGCCCAGCTGGGTTTCCTGGAAAGCTTGCGCAGCATCAACCCGGGACAATTCGCGCAGGCGCTGGCGCAGTTGCAGGGACATGCGGGCCTTTCGGAGTCTTCGCCAGCGCCTGTTCCCGTGGCCGCATCGCCTGTTGCATCTTCCGCCACCGCGCCAGGCTTGCTGTTGCAGGACGCCACGCTGGAAGACATCGTGCGCTGGTTGCATGCGCGCAACATCGAACCGACGTTCCGGCACCGGCTGCCGTAGCCACGGCATGGCTGGCTTGAGGTGAACAAGCAATATATATCGACATTCAGAACAATTGAAATTTCGGATGAAAGGCAGCATTCAATGGATTTCCATGTAGTCGCAAATTCCTATAATTGCTACGGTGGTCACACAACGTTGTCTCCGATCGGGGATTTTCTTCTCGCGGGCAGCGGCAATTTTGGCGGCGCGATTCAGGAAATTGCAGTCACGCTTCACTTCAGGGACTCTGGTCCGGCAAAGAAGACGCTGGAATCTCTGTTGGAGACGCACAACAATTTCCGCGCAACGCTGCCCAAGGTCACTTATCGAAGAGCAAAGGGCAAGGTCGAGATTGCCATCGCCAGCGAATTGATGGAAGGCCGGGACTGGACGCATTCTTCAACATTATCTTTGCCACTTTTTAAAGCAGGTGTGGATGAAGTCATCCATGCATTAGGGCTATTGAGCAAGCGATTGAAGCGCACTGATGATTTTAGCCTGGAGAAATTTCTGGACCACTGTGACGCTGCCAGGAATCGCGTCCCGGATTCCGAGGAAGCTCTTCAACTCCTGGCATCCGGGCTGAAGGCAGCGGCACAAGCCAAGCGTGATGGAATGTCAGCCTGGGAGCAGTTGGGAATCGACTGGGAAGACTTTCATCCCAAGGCACGCGAGATGCTGGATGATCCATTTTTTTGGAATTGCGCGGATGATTTCTCGCCGAACGGCAATGATACTGGAGCTGATCTTCTGGAGAGCTATCGCGAGTGGCACAAGACGCACAAGGATGTCACGCCAATTCGATTCCTCGAGAAACTGGCAAAGCAGTGGGGATATGCCGACATACGCGCCATGGACGATGATGTGCGCTGCGAAGCGTCGATTGCTCTCGCATTTGCGGAGATAAAGTTAAGAGCGGCATGCAACCAACAGGCGCGACAACTGGCATTGGACGCTATCGGGCAGCAAAGAGCCCAGGCGCTGGCCGCGGGGGACTGGTCTCATCGCGAAGAAAAGCTGGATGCCTTGAATCAGATCGAAGCAAAGTTGAAGCAAATGGATCACACCATGGTGCATTTGACGGACTGAGGCGCAGCGATTACTTTGACGTTGAATGTGATTTCAAGCGGCAGTAATGGGGAGGAAGCTGCCAACGACAGCAGGCGGCCAGAAGCGGACTTTTTGTTGGCAATTATTTAAATAAGAAAACATGCACCCACCGTGGAATTTTACCTTTTAGTTTAAGAATGAAAAAATTTCCAAGGAGAAAAGCCGTGGATCATAAGAAAAACAGCAGATTTACACTCAAAGATGTCTTGATAAAAACCAATGCTCAGCGTCTTTCTGAGGCACCAAAAAGCGAGAAAATTATTCATTATGTTTTTGTTTTTGGCATTGTGATTGTTATAGTGGCCTCTCTTGTTTTTATGGATTGATTTTTAATCATATACTCTATGGCAACTAATGCCACAGCATTACAGTTTAAAGAATCGCACAAGAAAAATAATGTTTTATATTTTAGAGACACGATGTATTTTTTAAAAGCAATACTGCTTGTCGTAACGCCGTTGCTAACAGTACAGCCGACATTTGCGTTTCAGGCCTCGGGCAAAGTTGCGGATGTCGCAATCCGTGCTCTCGCTGATCAGACTGCAAAACAGCTTGCGCAAAATGAACTCGATGGCGTTTACGCATCTATGGCGCCTAAACTCAAATCGGTCTACTCCCGCGATGAGTGGGTAAAGCCAGCATGGGGTATGCAAAGAATCTTCGGACGCATTGAATCGTTTGATTTTGAAGCCAGCAACTACGGAAAGCGAGGCGTTTAGTTAGAGTGTTGCGACCACCGATTGAATCCGCAGACGACAGCGGACAGTCGCCCAGGTGACAAGTCTGCCTGCACGCTGTGTCCACATTTTTTGTTCGTCCACACTCGATTATTGAAACAGGGAAATGCCTGCGATGAAAAATCTTGTACTTGCCGTTGCGCTGTGCCTGGCTAACGGCGTTCCGCCAGCGGCGCTTGCCGCCGATGCCGCGCCCGTGGTCACCATCGAGAACGCGTTTTCTCCCGATGGCGGGGCGGAGGCGCTGGTGCTCAAGGTCATCGATAGCGCGGCGTCGAGCATACGGCTGGCCGCCTATTCGTTCAGCTCGCCCCATGTGGTCGAGGCCTTGCTGCGGGCGCGGCAGCGGGGCGTGGATGTCAGGGTGCTGGCCGATACGCGGCGCAACGCGCGCAAGAATAGCCGGGCCGCGCTGGACCGGCTCGTCGGCGCGGGCATTCCCACGCGCCTGATTTCCCGCTATGCCTTGCATCACGACAAGTACATCGTGGCCGATGGCGTGACCGTGCAGAACGGCAGCTTCAATTACACGGCCGATGCGGCCACTGCCAACAGCGAAAATGTGCTCGTCGTGTTGAATAGCGAGCGCCTGGCGCAATCGTACCTGGCGCACTGGGAAAACCGCTGGGCCAGCGGCATCGACTATGCGCGCGTGCCGCGGCCCTGATCATTGCCCCTGCGCCGCACCCTGCACGCGCAGCCAGTCGAACACTTGCCCGACGATGGGCGAACGCGGGTGCTCCGCCACGCCCGACAGCCACCAGGTGGCGCCGGGCACGCGCGGGTAAGCTGGCAGGATGTGCAACTGGCCACGCGCCAGGCTGGCATCGGCCAGCAAGCGGGGCAGGCAGGCGATGCCGCGTCCATCCAGGGTGGCGTCGAGCAAGAGGCGCGCATCGTCATAGATGGCCCGCTTGCGAAAGCGCGCCAGCGGCCCCAGGAACAGGGGCGCCGTGGCGTCGCCCGTCAGGCTTTCTTCCAGGCAAACCAGATCCGCGTGCAGGTGATGCGCATCCTGCGGCACGCCGGCCAGCCGCGCCGCCAGCTCGCTGTTGGCCACCAGTAGCCATTCATCGTGCAGCAGGGGGATTTCCTGCAAGTCCGCTTGCAGGAGGGGGCGGTCGCTGATGGCGATATCGACGTCGATCTCATCGACGAAGCGGGCGCTTTCATCCACCGACAGCAGCAAACACAATTCGGGCAGCTGCGCTTCCAGCGCGCGCAGCCGGGGCTGCAGCCAGCCGTGCAGCACGGGCGCCGGGCACACCAGCACCACGAGACCGGGATCGAGATAGGTGGCGATGCGCCCCAGGCCGCTGCGCAGCACGGTCATCGAGCGCTGCACGCTGCGCAGCAGCACTTCGCCGGCCACCGTCAGCTCCACGCCCCGTCCCGCGCGGCGGAACAGCGGCTGCTTGACTTGTTCTTCCAGCAATTGCACCTGGTGGCTGATGGCCGACTGCGTCACGTGCAGCTCGTCGGCCGCGCGCGAGAAATTGCCGTGGCGGGCCGCTGCCTCGAAGCCCATTAACAACTTCAGCGAAGGAATGCGATGTTCTGACATATGAGAAAACCTAATGAATTAAGGTAAATCATATCATTTGTTTTCATGTCTTGATCCCGCCACAATGCCGTGCATGCCAAGTGGCTTATTTATAAGGATGAATCATGAACACACGTCGTTATTTCTTGCGCCATTGCATGACTGGTGGCAGCGCGCTGGCCCTGGGCGGCTTGCTGGCCGGCTGCGGCGGTGGCGCCGATGGCGGGTTGGAAACCGGCCCCGTTGCGCCGCCGCCACCGATCAATAGTGGCGCTGGCGCCCAGCAGGCCGATGGCTGGCGCATGCCCGACGAGGCCGAAGCCCACAAGGCCACGTGGATGGCGTATGGCGCTTCAAGCGCCGTCTGGACGCGCGCCCAAGTGCCGCAGGTGCAGCTGGCGCTGGTGCGCATCGCCAATGCCATCGCCGCGTATGAACCCGTCAACATGCTGGTGCGCCCGGACGAGCTGGCCAGTGCGCGGCCATTCTTCGACGCCCGCGTGAACCTGATTCCCGCCGAGATGGATGATGTGTGGATGCGCGACACGGGCCCCGTCTTCGTGCGCAAGCCGAACGGCGAGCGGGCCGGCGTGAAGTTCAACTTCAATGGCTGGGGCAACAAGCAGCAGTCCGGCAAGGATGGGCAGGTGGCCGACGTGGTCGCCGCCCAGGCCCGGGTGCCGCTGCTGGCCACGCGGCTGGTGCTCGAGGGCGGGGCGCTGGAAGTCGATGGCAAGGGCACGGCCATCATCGCGGAAAGTTGCGTGCTGAATAATAACCGCAACCCGGGCTGGAGCAAGGCCGATTGCGAAGCGGAATTGCTGCGCCTGCTGGGCATCCGCAAGGTGATCTGGCTGCCTGGCATCAAGAACCAGGACATCACGGATGCCCACACGGACTTTTACGCGCGCTTCGTGCGCCCCGGCGTGGTGGCGGCGCACCGCGAGATGGACCCGGAATCGTACGATTACGCGCTGACCCGGCGCCACCTGGAGATCTTGCGCGGTGCTACCGATGCGGACGGCCAGCCGCTGCAGATCGTCGTCATCGACGGCCCCGAAAAAATTCGGCCTGGAAACAACCCGAACACCTTCGCCGCCGGTTACATCAATTACTATGCCACCAGCAGCGCCATTTTCCTGCCGGAATTCGGCGACGCGCAGGCGGACGCCAGCGCCAGGGCGCAGTACGCGCAACTGTATCCGGGGCGCGCCGTGATCCAGATCAATATCGATCCCATCGCGGCCGGTGGCGGCGGCATCCATTGCACCACGCAGCAGGAAATTGCATAAAGGAGATCAGCATGCAACGACGACAGTTCCTCACTGGCACCATGGGCCTGGCGGCGGCCGCCGCGGGCTTGCCGGCCTTGCCCGCGCTGGCGGCGGGCGCGGGCTGGCGCATGCCCGACGAAGGCGAGCGCCACGCCGCCACCTGGATGGCCTTCGGCGCGAATGACGAGGTCTGGGGCAAGCGCCTGAAGGCGGGCGCGCAGGCGGACCTGGCGCGCATCGCGCAGGCCATTGCCAGCGTCGAGCCCGTACACATGCTGGTCAACGAGGAAGACTACGACGTGGCGGCTCGCCTGTGCGGCAACAAGGTCAAGCTGCTGGTGCAGCCCATCGACGACCTGTGGATGCGCGACACGGGGCCCGTCTTCGTGAAAAAGGCGGGCGGGGCGCTGGTCGGCGTGAATTTCAATTTCAATGGCTGGGGCGAAAAGCAGGACTATGACGACGATGCGCTGGTGGCCACTTTCGTGGCCGGACGCGCCGGCGTGGCCGTGCTGGAGAGCAGCCTGGTGCTGGAAGGGGGCGGCATCGAAGTCGATGGTCAGGGCACGGCCATCATCACGGAAAGCTGCGTGCTGAACGCCAACCGCAACCCCGGCGTCGGCAAGGCACAGTGCGAGCAGGAACTGCGCCGGCTGCTGGGCATCGACAAGGTCATCTGGCTGCCCGGCATCGCCGGCCAGGACATCACCGATGGCCACACGGACTTTTATGCGCGCTTCTGCGCTCCCGGCGTCGTCGCGGCTGGCTTCGACAGCGACCCATCCTCGCCCGAGCACGCCGTCACCCAGCGCCACCTCGACATCCTGCGCAAGGCCACGGATGCGCGCGGCCGTGCGCTGCAGGTGGTAGTCTTGCCCGGACCTGGTTCAGTTCGTCCGCGCTATGAAAACAAGGACTTCGCCGCCGGCTACATCAATTTCTATGTCTGCAACGGCGCCGTGCTATGCCCGGAATTCGGCGATGCGACAGCCGACCGCAACACCAAAGCTATCCTGCGCGAACACTTCCCCAGGCGCGACATCGTGCAGCTGAATATCGACGCCATCGCGGCCGGTGGCGGCGGCATCCACTGCACCACGCAGCAGCAGCCGGCATAGGCATGCCTGTCCGGCGGACGACTCAATCCGCCATTTCCCGGATCAGCGCGGCCACCAGCTGCGCCGCCCCCATTTCGCGTGCCAGCGGCGCGCCCTGGCCGGCCCATTGGGCGGCGAATTCGCTGTTGCCGTGCTGGCTGGCTGCCGCGTTCAATTGTTTGGCGGCATCGTAGGCGACGGGATAGTCGGCCGGCGGCGGGCTGCCCGGCGCTTCGCCATGTTCGATCAGGCGGTTCACCATGCCGCGCGCCAGGCGTCCCGAGAGGGCCGCCGTCAAACGCGTGGCCGCCGCCCGTTCGCTTTTCAGGTTGGCCCGGTAGCTGGCGTTGGCCGAGGATTCCGGGCACAGCACGAACGCCGTGCCCAGCTGGGCGGCCACGGCGCCCAGGTCCAGCGCCGCGCGGATGCCTTGTCCATCCATGATGCCGCCGGCGGCGATCAGGGGCAGGGCGGTGCGGCCCGCCAGCAGGCGCAGCAGCACGGTGGTGCTGTGGCGCTCGTCCGGCGCCTGCGGGTCGAAGACGCCGCGATGTCCGCCCGCTTCCACGCCTTGCGCCACGATGGCGTCGATGCCCGCCTGTTCGATGAGCAGCGCTTCGCCCATATTGGTGGCCGTGGCCAGCGTGTAGATGCCGGCTTGGCGCAGGGCGGCAATCTGCTGCTGCGTCGGCAAGCCGAAATGGAAGCTGACGACGGCGGGACGCTGTTCCAGCAACAGGGCAAACGCCGCCTCATTGCCGATGAACGTTTGATATATCTCGTCGAGTTGCACTGGCACGGTCGCGCCCAGCTCCGCAAACAGGGGCGCCAGGTGGGCCAGCCAGGCCGCTTCGCGCTGCGCATCCCGTGCCGCCGGCGCATGGCAGAACACATTCACATTGAAGGGCTTGTCCGTCAGCGCGCGCGTGTCGGCGATCATCTGGCGCGCCTGCGCCACCGTGCCGGCGCCGATGGCCAGGGATCCCAGGCCGCCCGCGTTCGAGACGGCGGCGGCCATGCGAGGCGTGGAGACGCCCGCCATCGGCGCCTGGATGATGGGGTGCTGCAAGCCGAGGCGGTCGAGGAAGGGCTGGGACGAGGTCATGGTGTTTCCTTCACGAAGTTGAGGACGCTTGAGGATGCTGTGCATTATTCGTATTTGAAGAATATAATATCATAATCATTTTTAAAAAGAGAATACGATGGAGTCAGAATCATTGCGGATTTTTTGCTCGGTCGCCAGTGAACTGAGCGTTACCCAGGCCGCCGCCCGACTGGGCCGCGCGCCGTCCAGCGTCACCACGCGCATCCAGCAGCTGGAAGCCGATATCGGCGCCGAACTGTTCGTGCGCACCAATAAACGCATGGCCCTGACGGCGGCGGGCGAGCGCTTTCTCGAGTATGCGCAGCGTTTGCTGGCGCTGGCGGAAGAAGCCCGCCACGTCGTCACGGGCGGGCGCGAGGGCGGCACCTTGCGCGTCGGCAGCATGGAAAGCACGGCGGCCAGCCGCTTGCCGGCCTTGCTGGCCGCGTATCACGCGCGCTATCCGGCGACGCGCCTGGAGTTGAGCACGGGGCCGTCGCGGCCCCTGATCGAGCAGGTGCGCACGGGCTTGCTCGACTGCGCTTTCGTGGCCTTGCCGCCGTCGTTCGGCGGCGCGGCTGCCCTGGCGGAGCTGGGCCTGGCGTCGAGGCCCGTGTGGCGCGAGGAACTGTGTCTGCTCCTGCCTGCCAGCGAAGCGCAGGCGCGCCGCGCCGTCGATGTGCGCACGCGCTCGCTGGCGGCGTTTCCGCAGGGCTGCACCTACCGCGGCATCGCGGAAGAGGTGCTCGGCGTGGCCGGCAGCACGCAGTGGCGGGTGCAGGAGCTGAGTTCGTATCACTGCATGATCGCCTGCGTGGCGGCCGGCGCCTGCGTGACCCTGCTGCCGGCCAGCGTGCTGGCGCTGTCCGATGCGCCGGCCACCCTGAAAATACTGTCAGTTGGGCAAGCAGACACCTTGCTGGTGTGGCGCGCGGGCTTCGACCTGCCCGCGTTCCAGCACTTGCTGGCGCAGTTGGGCGAGGCGGCGTGAGCGCGCCGGCCAGGCTGCGCGCGGCCATCGCCGCAGCGGCCATCCTCGCCATCGGCATGGGCTTCGGCCGCTTCGCCTTCACGGCCATCTACCCGCACATGCTCGCGGAAGGCGTGTTGAGCTTGCGCGACGGCAGCCTGGCCGCCTCGGCCAACTATGCCGGTTACTTGCTGGGCGCCATCCTGGCCATGCGCGCGCGGGCGCACGGCGCGCACCGGCTGTGTTTGTGGTCGGTGGCCGGCACGGCATTGTGCCTGGGCGTGCTGGCCTTGCCGATGCCCGTCTGGCTCTTCGTGACGGTGCGCGGCGTGGCGGGCGTGTTCAGCGCCCTGGCCATGGTGGCCGCCTCGCTGTGGCTGCTGGAACAACGACGGCAGGCGCGCGGCGCGCCGCTGCTGTACGCTGGCGTGGGTGCCGGCATCGCCGTCTCGGCCGAGTTGCTGGTGCTGGCTTCGCACCTGGGCTGGCACAGCGCGGGCATGTGGCTGCTGCTGGCCGGCGTCACCGTGCTGGCGGGGCTGGCGGCCGCGCCCGTCATTGCCGCCGGCGGCCAGGCAACGCCGGATGCGCCGGCGCAACCGGCCGCATCGGTCTTGGCGTCCGTGGCGCCGTGGCCGCTGGTGCTGATCTATGGATTGGCAGGGCTCGGCTACATCGTCACGGCCACGTATTTGCCCGTGCTGGTGGGCGTGGCCTTGCCCAATCTCAATTCCGCCCACGTGTGGGCCGTGTTCGGCCTCGGTGCGGCGCCCTCGTGCTTCCTGTGGCACCGGCTGCACGAGCGCCTGGGCACGCGCCAGGCGCTGCGGCTCAATTTGCTGTTTCAGGCGCTGGGCGTGGCCTTGCCCGTGCTGGCCCCATCGGCCGCCGGCTATCTGCTCAGTGCCATCCTCGTCGGCGGCACGTTTGTCGGCACGGTGACCATCGCCATGCCGGCCGCGCAGCGGGCAGCAGTCAAGGCAGGTAGCAACATGATGGCGATCATGACGGTGGTGTATGGCATCGGACAGATCATCGGCCCGGTGCTGGCCGGCAGCTTGTATGCGCAGTCGCACAGTTTCAACAGTTCGCTGTTGGCGGCCGCCGGCGCGCTGCTGCTGGCCATTGCCGTGAGCTTGCGGTTGTAAAACTCAGAGACCGAATGCGCAACACATGAAGTCGCGCCGCAGCTGGTTGACCCGTGTGGAATCGCGCGTGTAGTACAGCTTGTTCGTCAGCAGTACCGCATAGCGGCCGCGCCGGGGGCTGAGCCACAGGGCCGTGCCGGTGAAACCCTGGTGGCACCAGATGTCGTCTTGCGGCCCGGTGCCCGCCGCCGGGTGCCAGAACAGGCCGCGCGACGGGTTCAAGGAACCCGTTTGCACGGTCAGCGAATCACGCACCCAGCCGGCATCGAACACCTCGCCATGCCGGTCCGGTGCCAGCATGGCCCGCAGGAAGCGCTGCAGGTCCGGGACGTTGGAAAACAGCCCGGAAATGCCGCACACGCCGCCCAGCAGCCGGGTCGAAAAATCATGCGTCACGCCGGCAAGGTGGGCGCCCGCCTGCTCGCAATACTCGGTCGGCGCGACCAGCTTGCCATGCGCAGCCGGCAGCGGGCCAAAGCGCGTGGCGTCCATGCCCAGCGGCCGCAGCACATGTTCTTCCAGGGCCTGGTCCAGGGGCATGCCCAGCAGCCGTTCGATGACAAAGCCGAGGATCAGGGCCGCGCGGTCCGTGTATTCGACAGCCTGGCCCGGCGTGCCTTCCAGCGGTTCGCGCAGCACGCCGCGCACGATATCGTCGTACACCTCGCCATAGCTGGCGCGCAGGCGGGCGCGCAGCGGCAAGCCGGCCGTATGGGTCAGCAGCTGGAAAATCGTGATGGGCGCCAGTGCATGCCCCTGCGTGCCGGGCAGCACGTCGGCCAGCTGGCTGTCCAGGCGCAGGCGTTTCTGGCCCACCAGCCTGCCGATCAGCGACCAGACGCTGATGATCTTGGTCAGCGAAGCGATGTCGAACAGGGTGCCGATCTGCATCGCGGCGCTGGCGGGCTCGGGCGTGAGCCGCCCGGCCGCGCCCGCCTCGCCGTGGTGGACGGTGCCCATGGCCCAGGCCGCACCTGGAAAAATCTGTTCGTGCACGCCGGCTTGCACCAGTTCTGCCAGCTGTTCCGTTATCTGCATGATGATTGCGCTGTGTGTGTGCTGTCATGGCTTGTCGTTTCCACGCCCAGCCAGCGCGCCACCGACTGCGCCACCCATTCGCCCTCGTCCAGCGGCAAATCGTGGCCCGCGTCGCCGTGGATCAGGCAATCGGCCTGCCAGGCCCGCGCCAGGCGCTGCGAACAGCAGTGGTCGACCAATTGGTCTTGCGCGCCGGCCATCACCAGCACGGGCATGGGCGGGTGGATGAGGGGCGCGCGGTAGCGGGCGGCCGACAGCAGCTGGCGCAAGGCGTTGCGGCGGCTGACGGGGTATTCCTGCTGGAAACGGAGCCAGCCGGCCAGCAGCGCGGGGTTGCCGCCAGCATGCCGGCGGCTCGTCAGGCGCAAGATCAGCGCTTCCTGGCTGGCTGCGTCGCCGGCCAGCAGCTGGCGCAGCAGGGCGCCGTAGTTTTGCCAGCGCAGGCGCCGGTAAAACGGGCTGTATGGCCGCATGCTGGTGTTGATGAGCACGCAGCGGGCGATTTCCTGCGGGTAGCGGTGAGCCCATTCCACGGCCACCATGCCGCCCAGCGACAGGGCCAGCAAGTGGTAGGGCGCCGGGATGCCCCGCGCCAGCAACTCCCGGCGGCAGTCTTCCACCATGGCGGCCACGCGGATGGCGCTGTCGTGCGCGTGGCGCGTGCCATTGCCGGGCAAGTCGGGCGTGACAATGCTGGCGCCGGGCAGGGCGCGCGCGAGGGTGGCGGGAAAGCTTCCCCAGTGGCGCTGTTCGCGCATCAGGCCCCGCAGCAGGACCCAGGTGGACGATCCGCTCATGATTCGTACCATTGCGCCAGGGCGCGCCGGCGCTGCGCCTTGCGCAGCAAGCCTTCCGGCATCCAGCGGCCGTGGCTGCTGGCGGCGCGCATGAGGAAATCGAACCAGACCAGGTGCCGCCGCAGCACGCGCTGCAAGCGGTGCGCGGCCGTGGGGTTGAAGATGCTGACCCGGTTGAACAGCTGGCGCGGGTTTTTCTTGACCCACAGCCACGAACCCATTTCCAGGGTCAGCGGCAGGAACACGCGCCCGCTGTAGCTGGTGCCGTTCAGGTACAGATAGTCCCACAGGTCGCCATGCGTGCGGTATTGCCGGCTTTGCGGCTCGAACACATAGTTGTGGTTCGGGTAGCTCTGGCTGAACAGTTCTTCCAGCGCGCCGATCTCGGCCAGGTGGGCTATCGGCACCTTGGTGTGCGCATGGGGAAACCAGATGCGGTCGCGCAAGCCGAAACCGGAATGGCAATCGAGGGCGATGCTGAACTGGCGCGACAGCAGTTCGCGCTCGACCAGGTCGCACACGGCCTGGCTTTCCAGCTCCATGAGGCCGTGCGCCGCGCCCCGGTACCAGGGCAGGCGGGCGCTGTAGCGCTGTCCACCGAGCATGAACGGCACTTTTTCGCGCGCACTCAGCGGCGCGTTGCGCATCAGGTCCACGCCGCGCGGATTGCTGCGCGTGGCTTGCCACATGCCGCCCGGGTTGACCAGCGGCATGAATACGAGGCGCATGCTTTCCAGCTGCTGGTGCAGGGTGGCGTCCCAGCGCAGGCGCGCGACCAGGCTTTCCAGGAAAGACAGGATGACTTGCGTGCCGATGCGTTCGAGGCCGTGAATGCCGCCGAAAAAGCCCAGCACGGGCACGTCGGGACTCGGATTGCCCAGCGCAATTGTGTACACGGGAAACTCGCGTCCATCCATGGCGATGCTGCAGGGCGCGGCCACTTCCAGGTGGCTGCCGCCCTCGTCGATGAGGCGCTTCAGCATGACCAGCTCGGGCAGATTCTTTTCGATCATCAGGCGTCTGAAAGGGAAAGTGACAGCCAGTGTAGCCGAAATCACTGCCGCGCCAGACGTCCCGCATGGCGAAATTTGCGCACGCTGGCCATGTCACGAAGCCGTCATTTTTTGTGTGTAGGCTATTGCAGTTGATACAAGAATTATCACTTGGCAATACCTCGTTTCCGCATATTTTCACCCTCACACGATAGCGACACGATAGCGA
This sequence comes from Janthinobacterium lividum, assembly GCF_034424625.1. Lineage (NCBI taxonomy): Bacteria > Pseudomonadati > Pseudomonadota > Betaproteobacteria > Burkholderiales > Oxalobacteraceae > Janthinobacterium > Janthinobacterium lividum. The sequence goes on from NZ_CP139976.1 coordinate 3,096,664, forward strand.
TATGACAGGCAGCCCGGCATCCGTTCATGTGCTAGCGCTGGCCGGATACCTGGTACTGCTGGGTTTCCTGGCCGCGGTGGGACCCGTACGGGCGCAGCCGGCCGATGGCCCCGTGCTGCAGTTCGATATCGCCGCGCAAAACCTCGGCGACGCGCTGGATATCTACAGCCGCCGCACGGGCATCGCCGTGCTGATGGACCAGCGCTATGCGCAGCGCCAGTCAGCCGCCGTGCGCGGCGCGCATGCGGCCGGCGCGGCCCTGCAATCCTTGCTGGAGGGTACTGGGCTGCAATCGCGCCTGTCCGATGCGCAAGCCGTCATCGTGTATGCCCCGGCAGGCGCAGCCGAGCTGCCGCAGGCCGCCGTCGTGGCCGCCGCCGACATACCGGGTGCCACGCAGGGCGGCGGCGACCATGCTGTCTATGTGAGCCGCTTGCAGCACGTACTGCTGGGGCTGCTGTGCCGCGCGGCGCAGACGCGTCCCGGCGGCTACCGCCTGGCGCTGCAGCTGTATCTGAACCGTGCCGGCGTGGTGGACCGCGTGCACCTGCTCGACAGCACCGGCTTGCGCGCGCGCGACACGGCGATCGCTCGCGTGGTGCTGGGCATGCGCGTGGGCGTGGCGCCGCTGCCGTCGATGCCGCAGCCCGTTTCCATCCTGCTGCTGCCGCAAGGGCCGGGCAGCGAAGTCGATTGCGCCTCCAGCATGCCGGGCAGCAACGCGCCATGAGCATGCCCGACCTGCGCACCAAGCTGAAACGCCATCTCAGTTCGCGCTATGCCGTGCTGCGCTGGCGCCTCGAACGGGTGGTCGGCTGCAAGCATCATGCGGCCGATGCGCTGCAGGAAACCTGGCTGCGCCTCGAAGCGATGGTGGCGCCTGGCCCCGCTGCCGCGCCCGTCCACAATCCCGACGCCTATCTGCTGCGTATGGCGGCCAATATCGCCACCGATGCCTACCGCCGCGACCGCATCATCGTCACCGAGCGCGAACGCGAAGAGCTGATGCACATGGCCGACGAGGCCGGCGACGACATCAGCGACCCGGCGCGCATCGTCTCGGCGCGACTCGACGTGCAGGCGCTCGACGCGGCGCTGGCGGGCCTGTCGCCGCGCCGCCGCGCCATCCTGACGGCGGCGCGCATCGACGGCATGCTCAATGCGGAAGTCGCCGAGCGCTTCGGCATTTCCGTGGCGATGGTGAAGAAAGAATTGCAGGCCGCCATGCAACACTGTAAAACGTGCATGGCCGACGCCGATGCCGCCCAGCGCAGCGATGTGTCGGGCCGCCGTAAATATTGATGAATCCCATGACTGCTCCTGACCGCGATCCACGCGACGTTTTTGAACCTGCCGACACGGCCATCGGCCAGCAAGCCGCGGCCTGGTGGGCGCGGCTGCGTGCCGACGATTTTACGCAGGCCGACGCCGACGCCTTGCGCGCCTGGTGCGCGCGCAGCCCTGCGCATGCGCGCGCCTGGCGCGAACTGCAACAGCTGTGGCAGGCGCTCGATCCCGCCTTGAGCCGCGCCGCCGCCGCGCCACAGCGGGAGAACGTGCTGGCGTTCCCGGCGCGCCCCGGGCGGCGGGCTTTTCTGGGCGGCGCGCTGGCGGCCGGCGTGGCCGTGCTGGCCTTGCGCCCGCCGCTGGGCGCCTGGCCTTCGCTGCAGGAATGGAGCGCCGACTACCGCACGGGCACGGGCGAGCAGCGGCAAGTGGCCCTGTCGCAGCAGATGACGGTGCAGATGAATACGCAGACGCGCATCAATGTGCGGGCGCCGGAAGCGATCGAGTTGCTGGGCGGCGAGGCGGAAATCCTTGCCAGCGGCGCGCGCCAGCCCGTCACGGTGCTGGCGGGCGCGGGGCGCTTGCTGGCGCAGTCGGCCCGCTTCAACGTGCGCCACACGGACGACGCCGTCTGCGTCACCTGCCTGGCGGGCGCCGTGGAAGTCGTCTGGCAGCAGCGCCGCCAGACCCTCGATGCTGGGCAGCAACTGGTCTACGACGAGCGGGGCGTGCAGGCGGCCACGGCCGCGCCAAAGGGCGAGGCCAGCGCGTGGCGCACGGGCGCGCTGTCGTTTGTCGGCAAGCCGCTGGCCGAAGTCGTCGATGAAATCAACCGCTACCGGCCGGGCCGGGTGGTGCTGCGCAATGCCGAGCTGGGGCGCCGCCTCGTGCGCATGCGTTTTTCCATCGGGCAAACCGATGGCGCGCTGGCGATGATACGCGACCTGTACGGCGCGCAAATGACCAGTCTGCCAGGCGGCATCGTGCTGCTCAGCTGATCCCGGTTTTCCCAGCGGCAGGGGATTGAAAATATTTTTCAAAAAACATTATCCCTTCCGCCGCCCAGCTACGTCATGGAGGCATGGACGCTTGCGCTACCGCCAGGCTCCGTTCCCTTCTCTCTAGCCAGGAAACCATTGCCATGACCAAGCTTCACACTGCCCAGCGCCCAGTCCCCACCGTTGACACGGGCGCGCAGCGGTCCTCCACGCTGGGCAGCCGCTTGCGGCTCACGCCGCTCGCTTACGCATTGACCACCATGCTGATGGCGGGCGCCTTTACCACGCCGGCGCGCGCGCAGCAGGCATTCAGCGGCGGCTGGTTCGCGGCCAAGGGCGCGGCGCAAAATACGGCGGCCACCTCGGGCCGCCTGCCGAATGGCCAGCCGCTGCCGCTGGGCAGCCGTCCCGAGGGGCAACAACAGCAGGCGAACCAGCAATTGCAGCGCTCGCTCAACAACCTGAACCTGGCTGCGCGCGCCATCGCCGCGCAGCAATCGGCCCAGGCGCAGGCGCGCCAGGCGGCAGCCGGGCTGCCCGGCGCACCCGATGGTCTCGTGAAAGGCGGCTTGCAGGTCGACACCAACAGCCTGACGGTAGGATGGCTCAATGCCCAGGGCCCCGTGCAGACAGTGGCGAACGGCAAGACGGCCGTGGTGGTGCAGCAGACGGCGGACAAGGCCATCCTGAACTGGGAAACATTCAATGTGGGCAAGGATACGACCCTGACGTTCCAGCAGCAGAAGGACTGGGCCGTATTGAACCGGGTCAACGATCCGCAAGCGCGACCCAGCCAGATCCAGGGCCAGATCAAGGCCGATGGCACGGTGCTGCTCGTCAACCGCAACGGCATCGTGTTTACGGGCACGAGCCAGGTCGACACGCGCAGCCTGGTGGCGGCCGCGGCCCGCGTCAGCGATACGCAATTCCAGAAAAACGGCATCTACAGTCCCGGCACGGCCGGCGCCTCGACGTTCACGGATGCGGCCGGCAAGGTGCAGGTGCAGGCAGGGGCGCGCATCGCCAGCAATGCGCCCAAGGGCAGCACGGAAGGGGGCGGCTATGTGATGCTGCTGGGCAAGGAAGTGCACAACGGGGGCGAGATCAGCACACCCAAGGGCCAGGCCCTGCTGGCTGCCGGCGACAGCTTTAGCATTAAAAAAGGCGTGGGCACGGATGGCAATCCGCTGTCGACCACGCGCGGCAGCGAAGTCGTGCCGCAGTTCGCGGCCGGCAGCACGGCGGGCAAGGTCGTCAACACGGGCCTGATCCAGGCGCGCGAAGGCGACGTCACCCTGGCCGGGCGCACGGTGCAGCAGGACGGCGTGCTGCTCGCCACCACCACCACGGCCACGCGCGGCACCATCCACCTGAATGCCCTGGGCAGCGACGCTGCCGTTACCGTGGGACGCGGCGCCGCCACGGCCATCCTGGTCGAGGATGACGGCAAGACGACGGCGCTCGACAGCCAGCGCGACGCCATGCGCGGCCCCGCCGTGACGTCCACGGAAAACATCCTCGCCGTGAACGACCGCCGCGACCAGTCGCGCATCGAGATCGGCAGCGCCGGCACGGTGGAATTCCTCGGCGACTCGCTGACCCTGGCCACGGGCGGCCAGATCGCCGTCAATGCGGCCGGCCGCAGCCTCGTGCGCGACGGGGCGCAGCTCGACGTTTCCGGCGCCGTCGGCGTGAAGGTGGCGATGGAGGCGAACAATATCGACATCAATGTGCAGGGCAACGAGCAGCGCGACGCGCCCGTCAACCGCGACGGCAAGGCCTTGATCAACAACAATATCTGGGTGGACCGCCGCAAGCTCGTGTTCGTACCGAAAGGCACGAACGGCTACGACAGCGACCGCTGGTACACGGCCGGCGGCTTGCTGGAAGTGGCCGGCTACCTGGGCACGCAGGGGCATTCCGTCAGCGAATGGATGGCGCAGGGCGGCACGGTGAGCTTTGGCGGCAAGGATGTCGTCACGCAGCTTGGCTCCAGCATCAACCTGTCGGGCGGCACGCTTGACGTGCAGACGGGCGCGCTGCGCCAGACCTGGCTGAAGGGCGCGGACGGCAAGCTGTATGAAGCGGGCAGCGCGCCCGCCGACCTGGCGTATGCGGGCGTGTACAAGGGTTACGAGGAAGAGCATGCGCGCTGGGGCAAGGATGCCAGCGCCTTCTATGCCAATCCTTTGATCGCCGCGCAAAAACGCCTGGAAAACGGCTATACGGTGGGCCGCGACGCAGGCAAGCTGGTGGTCGCTACCGGTTCGGCCGTGCTGGAAGGCAGCATCGCGGGCGACGTTTTCCAGGGCGAGCGCCAGGCACAGGCGCCGCAAGCGGTGCTCGACGGCTACCAGCAGTCGCAGCTGGCGGCCGCGCAGCGGGGGCAATTGATCGTCGGCCAGTATCAGCCGATGTTCGACAAGCGCACGGGCGTGCTGCAGCATGCGTTGTCGGCCGTCATGGACGAGGTGCGCCTGACGCGCGTGCAGGACGGCATCGCCGCCGGCCTCGACGTGGCCGACGTGTTGGCTGCAGAGCGTCAGGGCAAGCTGCTGCTCGACACCAACTTGCTCAACAGCCAGCAACTGGGCGCCGTCCGCATTGCCGCGAAAGGCGCGATCACCGTCGACAGCGCGCTGCAGGTGGCCGATGGCGGCAATATCACCCTGTTCGGCAAGGAAGTGGCCATCAACGCCAGCTTGCGCAGCCGTGGCGGCAGCATCGCGGCCGGCAACGTGCTGAACCAGATCGGTGCGCTGGGCATGCTCGATACCTTCGTCAATCCGGGCGTCCCCCCGGGCAAACTGGTGCTGGCCGATGGCGTCAGCCTCGATACCAGCGGTCTGCTCAGTAACGTGCTGCGCGATCCGCTGGCCGCCGCCGGCCTGCCATACCTGAACGGCGGCAGCGTATCGTTGCGGACGTACGGCGACGTGCGCATCGGCAATGGCAGCCTGATCGACGTGAGCTCGGGCGCGGCCATCCTGGCGCAGGCGAAACAGCAGGGCGGCAAGGGCGGCAACGTCACCCTGGCCAGCTATGGCGCGACGGCCGACCTGGCGCTGGGCGAAGGCGCGCAAGTGCGCGGCCATGGCGTGCAGGGCGGCGGCAAGCTGGAATTGCAGGCCAACAAGATCATGATCGGCCACATTGAAAAACCCGAGGCAGGCACCGTGCAGCTGGATGGCGGCTTCTTCGACAAGGGTTTTTCCAGCTATAGCCTGGTCGGCAAGCAGGGCGTGACGGTGGCGGACGGCACGCAGGTGGACGTGCGCATGCCCGTGCTGCGCGTGGTGGAGAATGAAAAACTGGCCCTGTGGACGCCGGAACAGGTCACGGAAAACCCGCTCAAGGGCACTTTGACGCAGCGCAAGGGCGCCAGCCTGGCCGTGCAGGTGGGCGATATCCAGTCCGGCGCGGCCGACATGGCCATCGCCGAGCTGCTGGTGGGCAAGAATGCTGTGGTCAGCGTCGATGCGGGCCAGTCCATCAAGCTGTCCAGCGTGGGCCAGCTGACGGTGGACGGGCGCCTGAACGCCTGGGGCGGCAAGATCAGCCTGGGCGGCGTCGGCGTCGACCGGCCTGTGTCCGAAGCGGTGGAGGCGGCCGGCCATGGCCGCTCCATCTGGATCGGCGAGCATGCCGTGCTCGACGTGGCCGCGCGCGCCGTCAGCGCCACGGATGCGCAGGGCCGGCGCTACGGCAAGGTGGTCGATGGCGGCAGCATCGTCGTCGGCGGCGAGATCGACCATGCGCAGGGCAGCACCTCGGCGGCCAGCCTGTTTGTCGTCGTGCGCGACGGCGCCGTGCTCGATGCGTCCGGCGCGCACGCCGTGCTCGACATCAATGGCGACGCCATCGACGTGGCCAGCGCGGGCGGCAGTATCGCGCTGGCATCGAACAATGGCTTGTACCTCGATGGCCAGCTGCTGGCCAGGGCGGGCGGCGCGGGCGCGGCGGGCGGCAGCCTGTCCGTGGCCACGGGTTCGCCCGAATACCGCAAGGAGCTGGCGCAGGCCAGGGTATTGCAGGGACGCCAGCTGATCCTCACGCAGCGCCAGCTTGCCAGCGACCTGGCCGAAGGTATCAGTGCGCAGGACGGCGAGCAGGCACTCCAGTACGGCCATGGCCGCTTGTCGGTGGAGCAGGTGGACGCTGGCGGCTTCGGCAACCTGGCCCTGCTTGGCGCCGTCACCTTTGGCGGCGACGTGACGCTGAAAATGCAGCAGAGCTTCCAGCTGTATGGCGCGCCGGCGCTGGCCCCCGGCAGTTCGCCCGACGCGCGCGTCAAGGTGGCGGCGCCGTATGTGCGCCTGGCCAGCATCAAGCCGGTCGGACGCGATTTCTATGTCAGACCAGGCACGGCGGGGCAAACGCCGGTCGCCAGGCAGATCGGCTTTGAAGGCGACCTGATCGATGTGCGCGGCCTGGTCAATATCGTCGCCGACGACGTGCGCCTGACCAGCCGCGGCGACCTGCGTTTCCTGCTGTCCCCGCTGGGCTGGGATGGCAACCAGCCGACGACGGTGCTGTCCACGCAGGGCGACATGACCCTCAGCGCGGCCCAGTTGTATCCGGAAACGGGCGCCGGCGCCGCCGTGCGCGCGGGCGTGGGCACAACGCTGGGCAATATCAGCTACGATCCGAAGCGCACGCTGACCATCGCGCGCAGCACGGACACCATCCCCGCCGTGCCGTATTCGGCCTTTGGCATGCTGCAGTTCGGCGCCGCGCACATCGAGCAGGGCGGCATCGTGCGCGCGCCGCTGGGCCTCATCAATCTGGGCGTCGGCACTTTTGCGAGCGAGAATAGCCTGAGCATCAATTTGTTGCCTGGAAGTATTACTTCCGTCAGCGCAGCCGGCATGGTCATGCCGTATGGCGGCACCGCTGATGGGCAGAGCTGGAATGTCGATGGCAAGAAGACGGAGTTTATCGGCGTCGGCGGCGCCGCCGTCAACGGCGCCATGCGCGTCGGCATCGATATCGCCAGCGTGGAGGTGGCCGTCAAGCCGGGCGCGCTGCTCGACCTGTCCGGCGGCGGCGAACTGACGGGCGCCGGCTTCATTTCCGGGCGCGGCGGCTCCACCGATGCGCGCTATCATCCGCTGCTGCAGGTGGGCGCGAATGGCGGCTTCGTCTTGCCGGGCCTGGCGACCAACCCCGTGTACGCCATCGTGCCCGGCGCGCAAGCGCCGCAGGCGCCCGCCGGCGGCGAAAAGGGCGCTGCCGATCCGGCCATCGGCCGGCAGGTAACGATAGGCAAGGGCGTGCCGGGCTTGCCTGCCGGCACCTATACCCTGATGCCCTCGACCTATGCCTTGTTGCCAGGCGCCTTCCGCGTGGAGTTGAACGGCTTGGCGGGCCAGGGGGCAAGCGCCACCCTGGCGCAGCCGCTGCGCAACGGTTCCTGGGCCGCGCCCGGCACGCTGTCGATCGCCGGCACGGATATCCGCGCGCCGCTGGCCAGCCAGCTGATACTCACGCCGGCCAAGGTCTTGCGCACGTATTCCCAGTACAACGAGACCGGCTATGCCGCGTTTGCCCTGGCCGATGCGCAAACGCGCGGCATACCCCGTCCGCTGCTGCCGGCCGATGCGAAGACGCTCAAGCTGCAGCTGGCGCCAGGCGCCGGCATCGACGCCTTCCAGTTCGACGGCACGGGCAAGTTCGCTGCCGCCACGGGCGGCTTTGGCGGCACCGTGTCGGTGATCCCGGGCGGCCCCGAAGACATTGAAATCGTCGCCGACGGCGCATCGGCCACGCCGGACTTCGGCGGCGTGACGCTGCACGCTGCCAGCCTGAACGCGATCGGTGCGGCGCGCATCGTCGTCGGTTCCACCCCCATCGTCATCTATGGTCAGGGCGGCAACTACATCAGTTTTGGCACGGCGCAGGCGCATAACATCTATCTGCGTAGCGGCGCCGTCCTGTCGGCGCCGGAAGTGCTGCTGCTGGCGCGCGACCCGTGGAATATCGAATGGACGGCCGGCCTGATCGATATCGCGCCCGGCGCGGGCATCAACACCTTGGGACGCGGCAAGGTGGCCTATGACGCCAACGACGGCTTTGTTTACCAGAGCAATGCGGGCATCCACATGCTGGCCGCCTCGAACGGCTTGATGAATGTGGCGCCGGTCGGCGGTTCGGCGCGCGGCGGCATCAGCGTCGGCGTGTGCGGCGACGCCTGCACGGACAAAGGAACAGCCAGCCTGTATTCGGAAGGCACCTTGCTGATGTCGACGAACGGCAGTTTCGAACTCGATAACTCGGCCCGCTACGGCACGCGCAACCTGAGCCTGGCCGTGGGCGCCATCAACATGGGCAGCAGCGAGGCGCTGGCGGCGGCCCAGGCCAACGGCACGCGTTCGAGCGGCCTGGCCATGAACCAGGGCGTGCTGGACCGCCTGCTGCGCGGCGACACCAGCACGGGCGCGCCGGCCCTGCAGGCGCTGATGCTGAGCGCGGCCGACAGCGTCAATTTCTATGGCGACGTGGTGCTCGACACCTACGACAAGACGAGCGGCAAATCGACGCTGGAACGCCTGGTGCTGACCACGCCCGCCATGTATGGCCAGGGCGGCGCCGATGCCGTGGCGACCATCCGCACGGCTAACCTGATCTGGGGCGGCGCCTTGTCGCCGGCCGGCAATGTGATTACGCGCGGCGCCGGAACGGGCAGCGGCACCTTGAACCTGGAAGCGGAGCGCATCGATTTCGGCTTCGGCCCGTTCACGCAGCCGGCCGGTGTCGACTCGTTCGACCGCCTGGCGCTGGGTTTTGGCTACGTCAACCTGAAAGCGTCGGGCCAGGTCACGGCCAATCACAAGGGCAGCCTGTCCGTCTACCAGGCGCAGGGCGCCTATGAAACGGGCAAGGGCTACCAGTACAGCGGCGGCAATTTGAACATCAGCACCCCGCTGCTGACGGGCGACGCCGGTTCCGCGCACAGCTACACGGCGGGCGGCGCGCTGACGGTGGCGGCGCCGGCGGGCGCGGCGCCGGCCGCGCCCGTCAAGAGTAACGATGGACTGGGCGCCCAGCTGGCGTTGCACGGCGACAGCGTGAGCGTGGCGACGGCCGTGGTGTTGCCAAGCGGCAAGCTCACGGTCAGCGCGCAGCACGACATCACCGTGGCCGACGGCGCGCGCATCGACATGGCGGGCCGCAAGAGCACCTTCTTTGACGTGGACAAATACAGTTGGGGCGGCGACGTGACGCTGGACAGCCGCGCCGGCGACATCCGCCAGGGCGCGGGTAGCGTGATCGACCTGTCGGCCGTGAACAACCGCGCCGGCAGCCTGAAGGCCGTGGCGCTCGATGGCGCGGCCGGCATGGTGAACTTGCAGGGCAAGATCCTGGGCGGCGCCAGCGGCAGCTACGACGCGGGCGGTACAGTGGTGCCGTACAAGAAGGGCAGCGTGGACGTGCGCGCGCAAACCCTGGGCGAGGGCGGCAGCCTGGACAGCCAGTTCGCTTCGCTGAACGGGCGTTTGAACGAGGGCGGCGTGACGGGCGGGCGCAGCTTCCAGCTGAAACAGGGCGACTTGACCATCGGCAATGAACTCAAGGCGGGCGAGGTGCAGGTATCGCTTGACAATGGCCGCCTGACGGTGGCCGGCGTGATCGACGCCAGCGGCGAGCGCGTGGGCAGCATCCGCCTGGCCGGCAAGCATGGCATTACCTTGGCCGATAACGCCGTGCTCGACGCGCATGGCACGCTCTTGCGCGTCGACAGCTATGGCAAGATCATCGACAGCCCGAACCGGGCCATGGTGGAATTGAACGGGGGCGAGGGCCTGTTGAGCCTGGCGGGCGGCGCGCAGATCGACGTGCGCCACGGCACGGCGGCCGTGGCCGGCAAGGGCAAGGGCGAACACGACGGCGCCGCGCGCGGCACGCTGGAACTGAGCGCGCCGCGCCTGGGCAGCGGCGGTTCCCGCACGGACGCAGACGCGGCCACCTTCGGCGATATCGCCATCGCCACCGGTGGCGGTTTTACCGTGCGCGGCGCGAAATCGATCGCCGTCAACGCCATGCAGCGCTACGACGACGCGGCCTACGCCACGGACCTGTCGGCCAGCGGCCGGCCGTACCAGGTGATCAACCAGGCATATCTCGACAGCAAGCATGCGGACAGCACGGCCTTCATCGACGCGGCGCTGGCGAACACGAACTTGCGCAATATCAAGCTGGCGGGCTTGACCACGGCCGCGTATGCCGAGGCGCTGCACTTGCGTCCCGGCGTCGACATCGTCAGCAAGACGCCCGATGGCGACCTGGTGGTGCGGGGCGACCTGGATTTGTCGGGCATGCGCTACGCCAGCCTGAACCCGCGCTTCCCGCAAACGGCTGTGCGCGGTTCGGGCGAGGTCGGCAGCCTGCTGCTGCGCGCCGGCGGCGACCTGAGTATCTACGGCAGCATCAACGACGGCTTCGCGCCGCCGCCCGCCACCCAGGATGACAAGGGCTGGATCTTGCTGCCAGGGCGCGATATCAACGGCAGCGACGTCATCGTGCCGGGCCAGGGCGTGACCGTGGCCGATGGCACCTTGTTTCCGGGCGGTATCGCGCTCAATTACGACTTGCCCGTCAAGGGCTTCAATCTGCCCGCCAATACGCGCCTGCCCGTGGCCGTCACCCTCGACCAGCCTATGACGGTGCGGGCCGGCACCGTGCTGGCCGCCGCCGTGCGCGACAGCGCCGGCAATATCGTCCACGCGGCCGGCAGCCTGCTGGCGACGGAACAAGTGTTTACGCCTGGCATGCGCCTCGACGCGGGCAGCGTGCTGGCGCATGCGGTCAAGGTGCGCGCCATGACCTGGCCCAAGGGCGTGCCGCTGCCTGGCGTGGCCGGTGAACGCGGCGTCTTCGTACTTGATGGCAACCTGGCGCTGGCCGTGGGTGCATTGATTCCGTCCGGCATGGACGTCAAGCTGATGCCCAATGTGGAGTCTATCCAGCTGCGCCCGGAAGTGGCGGGCAGCCAGGGCAAGCTGTGGGCCATCGCGCCCATGCTGGCCGAAGGTTCGCAAGCGTGGGGCCTGCGCCTGGTGGCGGGCGCCGACCTGGAGGCGGCCGATACGCGCAGCGTGCAGGCGCATCCCGAGCATGCCACCTTGCGCCTGGCCGACAGCCATTACGGCGTGTATGGCGTGCTCGTGCCGCCGAAAGGGGTGCAGTACTGGACCAGGGAAGCGCAGGAACTGGGCGAGCGCGAGGGCATCCCCGGCATCGTGGCGGGCGAGCCCATCACCGAGGAATTCACCAGCCAGTTCGGCCAGACTGTCGAGGTATTTTGCGCCAACGACCCGACCCTGTGCGTGCTGAAGTTGGCATACGTGTGGACCAAGGCCGGTGCGGAAGAGTTCGCCGACCCCAGCGTGAAGGCGGGCGACGTGGTCGACCTGGACGGCCTGGGCTGGCCAACCATGTGCGAGGAAAACCCCACCTGGTGCGGTACCTCCAGCCCCAGCTACAATTACAAGCCGTCCAGCCTGCGCCACAGCGTGCTGCGCACGGGTACGGGCGACCTGGATATGGTCAGCGGCGGCGACCTGCGCGTGGACAGCCTGTACGGCGTGTACACGGCCGGCATGTCGTCTGTGCCGACCTCCGCAAGTGACCCGTTCAACCTGCCACGCTCGCGCAATGCGGACGGCACGGTGCTGGCCAACCCTGATGGCGCGCATGAGCGCCTGGTCGACGGCGGCGCCGACAGCATTTACCGGGCATGGTATCCGGACCAGGGCGGCAATCTGCTGCTGAAGGTGGCCGGTAACCTGAGCGGCTCGCTGGTCGACGCGCCTTCCGCCAGCAACGAGCGTCCCGTCAGCAAGGATGCCATGGCCGATTCGGCGGCAGTGGGCAACTGGCTGTGGCGCCAGGGCAGCGGCAGCGTGGCCACGGGCGGCCCGGCCCAGCCGACGGCGTGGTGGATCAATTTCGGCAGCTATGTGCGCCGCGATACCCTGGCCGACACCGTGCTGGGCTTTACGGGCTTCGGCACCCTGGGCGGCGGCAATCTGCGTGCGGAGGTGGCGGGCGACGCGGGCGTACAGACCTTGCTCACTGGCAGCTCCTATAACGGCAGCATCAATCCCCGTTCGCAGGGCTTGCTGCTGGCTGTCGGCGGCACGGGCCGCGTGCAGGCCGACGGCAGCTTGCTGCTGACGGGCGGCGGCGATCTCGACCTGCGCGTGGGTGGCGTCCTCAATCCGGCCGGTACGGCAGGCCTCAGTCACATAAATGGCGCGCTGATCGATTTGCGCGGCCACGCGGAAACGTCGGCCACGCAACTGGGCAGCCTGGCGCTGCAATACGGTTCGCAGCCGACCCAGCACGTGCCGCTGGAAACGCGGGCCTACGATGCCTTCACGGCCACGCGCGCCACGCCGCAGGGCGGCATGACCCTGGTGCCGGGCGACGCCACCTTCACCGTGGCGACGCTGGGCGACCAGGTGCTGCAGGATGTGGCCGACCCCGGTCGCGTGCCCCTGTTCAGCGCATCGGCGTTCACCAGCGCCAAGGGCGAGGCGGGCGTCGGCTACAGCTGGTTCAGCCTGTGGACGCCGCGCACGGCGCTCGACCTGTTCTCCGCCGGCGGCAACATGACGCCGCTGACCGCGCCGGTCGGCACGGCCACCGACCTGGCCGTCGTCTACCCGTCCATCGTGCGGGTCGCGGCGCCGAATGGCAGCTTGTATTACGGCAAGGCAACCGCCAGCTGGAATAGCGCCACCAGCTATGCCGATCCGCTGGTGCTGGCGCCATCGCCGAGTGCCCAGCTGGAATGGCTGGCCGGCGATTCCATCTATGCGGGCGGCTATGCCATCAGCCAGTCCGGCGCCGGCGCGGACAGCATGGCGACGCCGTTCAAGCCGGCCTTCGTGGGATGGAACGCCAATCAGGCCGATTTCACGCCAAAGGCCGGCAATGTCTCGAGCACGGGGGCGCCGGCGACGCGGACGAGCTATCCGCTCTTCGCCTTCGGCCCCGATTCCGCCAGCGGTCCGGCCAACAGCGGCACGCAAGTGGCGCGCATCTATGCCGTCCACGGCGATTTGATCGGCGTCAATAGCGGCCGTATCGTCGAGTTCACCGATGCCGCGCACGCGGGCATCACCTGGTACGAGGGGGCGCAACCGGTCTGGATGAAGGCGGGCCGCGATATCGTCAGCAGCGGCACGGCGCTGCTGGAATCCATCGACGGCACCGCCAGCGGCAACGATATGCGCTTCAGGAATCTCAGCAATTTATTCGTGCATAACAATGCGTATGACGTGTCGCTGGTGTCGGCCGGGCGCGACATCCTGGGCAGCTCCTTCAACGTGGCCGGTCCTGGCACCCTCGATATCAGCGCCGGACGCAACATATTGATGCAGGACAAGGGCAGCATCGTCAGCCTCGGCCCCATCGTTCCTGGCGACAAGCGTCCGGGCGCCGGCATCGCCATGCAGGCCGGCGTGGGCGCGGCCGGTCTCGACTATCTGCGCTTCGTCAAGCCGTATCTTGACCCGGCGAACGTGGCGCAGACGGGCGTGCCGCTGGCCGACCAGGCCGGCAAGGTGGTGAAGTCGTACGCGGCCGAGCTGGCCGGCTGGCTGAATGAACGCTACGGCTTCAAGGGCACGGCCGCCGAGGCGCAGGCCTTTTATCTCGCCTTGGCCGAGCCGCAGCAGCGCGTGTTCGCCCGCCAGGTGTATTTCGCGGAACTGAAGGCGGGCGGGCGCGAGTTCAACGATGCCGACAGCGCCCGCTACGGCAGTTTCCTGCGCAGCCGCAATGCCATCGCAGGCCTGGCGCCGGCCACGGACGCCAGCGGCAAGGCGATTTCGTATGCGGGCGACATCACCATGTACCGCGGCACGGTTGGTCTCTTCAACTCGGACTCGGGAAAAAACGACCGCATGGTTGCCCGCAGCGGCTACGTGCACACGAACTTCGGCGGCGACATCCAGCTGCTGACGCCGGGCGGCAGGCAGGTGTTCGGCATCGAAGGCGAGGCGCCGCCGGCCACCTCGGGCGTCATCACCAAGGGCGGCGGCAATATCGACCTGTTTTCGCACGGCAGTATCCTGTTGGGCCAGAGCCGCATCATGACGACGTTTGGCGGCGACATTCTGGGCTGGTCGTCGCAGGGCGACATCAACGCGGGGCGCGGTTCGAAGTCGACCATCGTCTACACGCCGCCCAAGCGCGTGTATGACAACTGGGGCAACGTGACCCTGTCGTCCGACGTGCCGAGCACGGGCGCCGGCATCGCCACCCTGGCGCCGATCGCGGAAGTGCCGGCCGGCGACGTGGACTTGCTGGCCCCACTGGGCACCATCGATGCGGGCGAGGCGGGCATCCGCGTCTCGGGCAACGTCAACCTGGCTGCGCTGAAGGTGATGAACGCGGCGAATATCCAGGTCAAGGGCGAAGCGAAGGGCATGCCGACGGTGGCGTCCGTCAACGTGGCGGCCATGACGAACGCCAGCGCGGCGGCGACACAGGCCACGGCGGCGGCGCAGGAAGTGGTACAGCGCGAGCGCGCCGCCACCCGTTCGGCGCAGCCCTCCGTGTTCACGGTGCGCGTGCTGGGCTTTGGCAGCGAAGCGCCGCCCGACAGCGCGCAAGCCACTCCGGCCGACGGCGCGCGCATCGAGGCGGCCGATTACAACCCGCGCAGCGCCGTGCGCGTGCTGGGCCTGGGGCCGCTGCCGGAATCGGCCACGCGCCAGCTGACGGCGCAAGAGCGCAGCAGGTTGTCGCCATGATGGCCGGCATGACCCACGTGGCTGCTGTCTTGCCCTTGCGCGCGGCGGGGCATACCGGCATGGCCTGGTGCCGGCCTGCCATCCGGCCCCGTCTGCAGGCGGCCAACGACGTGGCGCCCCTGTCAGTTCTGCCGCCAGGGCAGGGCGCCCGCCTGCAGGCTGTGCTGGAAAGCAATTACGCGGCCCTGCACCGGCGCCTGGCGCGCCACCTGGGCTGCGCCGAGCTGGCCAGCGACAGCCTGCACGACGCCTGGCTGCGGCTGGGCGCGCTGGCGGCCGGGGACGGCGCGGCGCTGGCGCACAGCCCCGTCGCCTATGTCTTCCGCGTGGCGTGCAATGCGGCCATGGACAGCCTGCGCCGCAACCGCGCCTGGCTGTATGCGGACGAGGGCGATGGGGACGGCGCTGCCGGCCTCGTCGATTTCCTCGCCGATACTGCGGCCGGGCCGGAACGCCTGGCCGAGCTGCAGGCCGACGTGCGGCGGCTGGCGCAGGCCGTCGACTTGCTGCCGCGGCGCCACCGGCAAGTGCTGGAAGCGTTGCGCGTGGATGAGCTGACCCGCCAGGAAGTGGCCGAGCGGCACGACATGTCCTTGCGGAATGTCGATACGGCCCTGCGCCAGGCGCTTGACCATTGCGCCCGCCACACCGGTTACGCGGCGCAGGGGGGCGTCGGCACCACCCGGCGCAGCCTGCGCTTGCGCCAGGGATAGGCGCTCACCGATGTCTTACGTTCGTTCGCGTACAGACGCGTAGGAATCCGGCCGTCAGACTGGTGCTTCGGGCCTGCATGCGCCCACCCAGCCAGTCCACAGCCAGGAGGAAGCGCGAGATGACAGAGTGTAATCACATCAATGCCGGCAGGCGCGGTTTGCTGATCGCCGGCGCGCTGTCTGCCACGGCAGCGGCCGTGCCCGGCGTGGCGGGAGCGGCGGAAGCGGTGAATACGGCCACCCAGGCCGGTATTTCTCCGCCACCCGTCCTGATGCAAGTCAGCCTGGACGTCAATGGCCAGCGCCACAGCCTGGAACTCGACACGCGCACCACCTTGCTCGACGCCTTGCGCGAACAGCTGCACCTGACGGGCACCAAAAAGGGTTGCGACCACGGCCAGTGCGGCGCCTGCACCGTCATGCTCGATGGCCAGCGCATCAATGCCTGCTTGACTCTTGCTGTGATGCATGACGGGGCCAAGGTCACCACCATCGAGGGACTGGGCACGCCCGACAAGCTGCACCCGATGCAAGCCGCCTTCGTCGCGCATGACGGTTATCAATGCGGCTACTGTACCCCGGGGCAGATCTGCTCGGCCGTTGCCGCGCTATCAGAGATCCGCCAGGGCATCCCCAGCCACGTCAGCACCGACTTGAATGCGGCCCCCTCGGTGACGCCGGAAGAATTGCGCGAGCGTATGAGCGGCAATATCTGCCGCTGCGGCGCCTACTCCAACATCATCGAGGCCATCACCGAGGTGGCGGGGAGGCCGGCATGAGAGTGTTCAGCTACCAGAAGGCCGCCACGCCGGCCGAAGCGGCGGCCGCCGCCCTGCACACGCCGGGCGCCCGCTTCATCGCGGGCGGCACGAATCTGCTCGATCTGATGAAACTGGAGATCGAAACGCCCACGCATTTGATCGACGTCAATGGCCTCGCGCTGGATAAAGTGGAAGCAACAAGGGACGGCGGCTTGCGCATCGGCGCCCTCGTGCGCAATACGGCCCTGGCAGCCCACGCCACCGTGCGCCGCGATTATGCCGTGCTGTCGCGCGCCTTGCTGGCCGGCGCCTCGGCGCAACTGCGCAACAAGGCGACGACGGCCGGCAACCTGCTGCAGCGCACGCGCTGCCCTTACTTTTATGATATCAACCAGGCGTGCAACAAGCGCCTGCCGGGCAGCGGCTGCTCGGCCATCGCCGGCTTCAGCCGGCCGCTGGCGATTCTGGGCGGCAGCGAGGCTTGCATCGCCACGCATCCCAGCGACATGGCCGTGGCCATGCGCGTGCTTGACGCTGCCATCGACACGGTGCGGGCCGACGGCGCCGTGCGCACTATCCCCATCGCCGATTTCTACCGCTTGCCGGGCAACACGCCACAGCTGGAAACAGTACTGCAGCCGGGCGAACTGATCACCAGCGTGACCTTGCCCCGGCCCGCCGGCGGCACGCATGTCTACCGCAAGGTGCGCGACCGCGCCTCGTACGCGTTCGCGCTGGTGTCCGTGGCGGCCATCATCTTGCCCAATGGCACGGGCAGGCTGGCCCTGGGCGGCGTCGCGCCGCAGCCGTGGAGAATTTCTGGCGCCGAGCAGGCGATACCGAATGGCGCCGCCGCCGTGGTCCAGCAGTTGCTGGCCGGCGCCAAACCGACTGACGACAACGCCTTCAAGGTGACCCTGGCGCAGCGCACGATTGCCGCGGTGCTGGCTGAAGCGCAAGCGAAGAAAGGCTAGGGCCATGAAATTCACGATACCTGCGACCACCAATCCCATCGACCAGCTGAAAGTCGTGGGCCGTCCCACGGACCGCATCGACGGCCCCCTGAAAACCACGGGCACGGCGCCATATGCGTATGAACAGAACCAGGCCGCGCCGCACGCCGCCTATGGCCATGTCGTCGGCGCGGCCATTGCCAGGGGCCGCATCGCGTCCATCGACACCAGCGCCGCGCGGCGCGCGCCTGGCGTGCTGGCCGTGGTGACGGCGGAATCGGCGGGAAAATTAGGCAAAGGCAAGATGAACACGGCAAACCTGCTCGGTGGTCCGGACATTGAACATTACCATCAGGCCATCGCGCTGGTAGTGGCGGAAACTTTCGAACAGGCCCGTTCGGCCGCGCAGTTGCTCGACGTTAAATATGTCGAGCAGAAGGGCGCCTTCGACTTGGCGAAAGCCAAGGGCACGGCGGCCAAGCCGAAGGACGGCAAGCCCGACAGCAAGACGGGCAACTTCGCCGGCGCCTTTGCGAATGCGCCCGTGCGCCTGGACGCCACCTATACGACGCCTGACCAGTCGCACGCCATGATGGAGCCGCACGCCTCGATTGCCGCCTGGGAAGGGGACAAGGTGACGCTGTGGACGGCGAACCAGATGGTGGACTGGGGCCGGGGCGACTTGGCCCGTACCTTGGGCATACCGAAAGACAAGGTGCGCATCGTTTCGCCCTACATCGGCGGTGGCTTCGGCGGCAAGCTGTTCGTGCGCGCGGAAGCCTTGCTGGCTGCCCTGGGGGCGCGCGCGGCGCAGCGTCCCGTCAAGGTGGCCCTGACGCGGCCCCTGATGTTCAACAACACGACGCACCGGCCAGCCACCATCCAGCGCCTGCGCATCGGCGCCACGCGCGACGGCAAGATCACGGCCATCGGCCATGAATCGTGGTCCGGCGACTTGAAAGGTGGCCAGCCGGAAACGGCCGTGATGCAGACGCGGCTGCTGTATGCGGGGCCGAACCGCATGACGGCCATGCGCCTGGCCGTGCTTGACTTGCCGGAAGGCAATGCCATGCGCGCGCCGGGCGAGGCGCCGGGGCTGATGGCGCTGGAAATTGCCATGGACGAGATGGCCGACAAGCTGAAAATGGATCCCATCGTTTTCCGCATCCTGAACGACACGAAAGTGGACCCGGAAAAGCCGAGCAGGCCGTTTTCCCAGCGCCGCCTGATCGACTGCCTGCGCACAGGCGCCGTGGAATTCGGCTGGAAGGAGAGATCAACGCAGCCGGGTGCGCGGCGCGACGGCCGCTGGCTCGTCGGCATGGGCGTTGCCGCCGCCTTCCGCAACAACCTCGTCATGAAGTCCGCCGCGCGCGTGCGCCTCGATGGCAATGGCGTGATCACGGTGGAAACGGACATGACGGACATCGGCACGGGCAGCTATACCATCATTGCCCAGACGGCGGCGGAAATGCTGGGCGTGACGTTGAACAAAGTGGTCGTGCGCCTGGGCGATTCGGATTTTCCCGTCTCGGCCGGTTCAGGCGGGCAATGGGGCGGCAACAGTTCCACGGCCGGCGTCTACGCGGCCTGCGTGCGCCTGCGCCAGGCCATCGCCGGCAAGCTGGGCTTCGATGAAAAAGAAGCGCGCTTTTCCGATGGGCAAGTGAGCCAGGGCGAGCGCAGCGTGCCGCTCGCGGCCGCCGCCTACCATGGCGATGTCGTCGCGGAAGACCATATGGAATACGGCGACCTCGATAAAAAATTCCAGCAATCGACGTTCGGCGCCCATTTCGTCGAAGTGGGCGTGGACAGCGACACGGGCGAAGTGCGCGTGCGCCGCATGCTGGCCGTGTGCGCGGCCGGCCGCATCCTGAACCCGAAAGCGGCCCGCAGCCAGGTGATCGGCGCCATGACCATGGGCGTGGGCGCGGCCCTGATGGAAGAACTGGTGGTTGACCAGCGCCGCGGCTTCTTCGTCAACCACGACCTGGCCGGCTACGAAGTGCCCGTGCACGCCGACATCCCGCACCAGGACGTCATCTTCCTCGATGAAACCGACCCCATGTCCTCGCCCATGAAAGCCAAGGGCGTGGGCGAGCTGGGTATCTGCGGCGTGGCGGCGGCCATCGCCAATGCCGTCTACAACGCCACCGGCGTGCGCGTGCGCGACTATCCGGTGACCCTGGACAAGCTGCTGGCGAAGTTGCCGGAATCGGCCCGTATTGCCTGAACGGGGTGGGCTATTGGTTTTTCGTATCTGCACTGCTATATTGTCGAAACATTATTCGATCGTATGGGAGAGGCATGAAGCGCGCACTGTTGCTGGTGGTGGGTCTGTTTAACTTGAATATGGCCGCCCAGGCCTCGTCCTTGCCCGATTACCCCTTCATTTTCCAGACAGGGACGGCGCAGGTGGAAGTGCCGCCGGACATGGCCGTCATGGAGATCACCGTTGCCAGCCGGGGCGCCGATGCGGCAAAGACGCTGGGCGTGGTCAATGCTGGTGCCGCGGAGGTCTTCCAGTTGCTGGGCAAGGTGAAAATTGCGCAAGCGGATATCCAGGCCTCCGAAATCATGCGCACGCTCGATTATTCAGGCAGGGAAAAACGCGATTCGCCGCCCATGTACGTCATCAACCGCAACCTGCGCGTCTGGGTCCGGGACTTGGCGGCATGGACGCCACTGGTGTCGGAGCTGGCCGCCATGAAAAATATCACCCGGATGGATACGGAATTCAAGACCAGCGCGCACGACGCGCTGGTCGCCGAACTGGACCTGAAGGCTGCCAGGGATGCGGAGACGAAGGCGGCGCGCATTGCCAAATCGTTCAACCGGAAGATCGCGTCCGTCATGGCCATATCGGAAGTGTCGTTTCAATCGATCGAGCGCGCGCTGATGCGTTCCGGCAATGAGGGTTTCGCGCCGCCGCCCTTTATTCCTCCCACGGAGCCTTCGTCGGCCGTCCGCGCGCCGGGCAGCATCGCATTGGAGAAAAGCGTGAATGTCCTGTTCAAGCTGGAATAGGCGCAGCTGGCGGCATGGCAGGTCAATAAGCATAGCAAAATTGCGCGACATCTTCCGGTCTCTGCAATATAATGAGAATCATTATCATTAAAGTCGCCGGATCCGCTCTTGTCTGCCTTGCCTTTCCCTTCGAATGACACGACCCTGGCCGCCAGCCTCTTCACGGGCCACCAGGGCTGGCTGCTGCAGCGCTTGCTGTTGCGCTTGCGTAACCGGGCCGAGGCGGAAGATGTCACTTCTGAAACGTTTCTGCGCGTATTGCATGCGGGGCGCCTGGCCGCCATCCGCGAGCCGCGCGCCTACCTGACGACGGTGGCGAAAAGCATCTTGCTGCAGCAATGGCGGCGGCGCGATATCGAGCAGGCGTACATCGACACCCTGGCGCAGCTGCCGGACGCGGTCCAGCCATCGCCGGAAGAGCGTGCCGTGCTGCTCGAAGCGCTGGAGCGCCTGTCGCGCGCCCTCGATACCTTGTCTAGCAAGGCGCGCAGCGCTTTCCTGATGAGCCAGCTCGATGGCCTCACGTATGCGCAGATCGCTGTTGAACTGGGCGTGTCGGCCAGCATGGTGCGCCAGTATATGGCGCAAGGCTTGCGCTGCTGCCTGGCCGCGGCGGATGCGGCATGAGCATGTCCCCTGCGGTACAGGATGCGGCCATCGGCTGGCTGGTCGAGCTCAGCTCGGGCGAGGCGGACGAGGGCCAGCGCCAGGCCTTCATCCACTGGCTGGCCGCCGATGCGCGCCATGCAGCCGCGTGGCATACCCTGGGACGCGCCGTCGAGCATAGCGTCGGCCCGCTGCAGGCGGCGGGCGGGGCGGGGACCGTCGGGCAAACCCTGGCGCGCGCCGCGCAACACGACAACAAGCGGCGCCAGCTGCTGCAGGGCGCCCTGTGCCTGGCGGGCGCGGCATTCGGCGGCGCCTGGCTGCTGCGCGGCAGCCCGTTTTTGCCGGACTGGAGCGCGGACCTGCATACGGCCACGGCCAAACGGGGCCGCTTTGCGCTGGCCGACGGCAGTGTGCTGACCTTGGATGCCCGTTCTTCTGCCGACACGGACGTTACCCATGAACACCGGCAAGTCACCTTGCGCCAGGGACAGCTGCTGGCCCGCGTGGCGCAGCCGGCAAGCGCCCATCCCTTCCTGCTGCGCAGCACGCACGGCACGGTGACGGCGCTGGGCAGCGAACTGATGTTGCGGCGCGAAGCGCTGGGCACCGTCGCGCTGGCCGTGCAGGGAGAGCTCGAAGTGCGCCCGGCCGGCAAAGGCCTGGCGCGCGTGCTGCGTCAGGGCCAGGCGGCGCGGTTTGACGAGGACCGCCTGACCATGTTGCCCGGCATGGCGGCAGGGCCGGCGACGGCGTGGGAGCAGGGCATGCTGCTGGCCGTCGACCAGCCGCTGGGCGAAGTGGTGGCCGCCTTGCGTCCCTACCGCCACGGCTATATCGACATCACGCCGGCGGCCGCGGCGCTGCGCGTGTCGGGTAATTACTCGCTCGACGACAGCGGTGCCACCTTGCTGGCGCTGGCCGAAACCCTGCCCGTGACCTTGCGCCAGGGCCCCGGCGGCTGGTGGACGGGGCTGGATCTGAAGGCAAGCTGAAATATTTTTGCGCCAGCACTGTCACTTTTGGCGCGTCGCGGCTCATACCTGGTGTAGCCCCACTTTTCCTTCACCACCAAGATAGAGTCCCAGCATGCCACCATTGTTGATGCGCCAGATTCCCCTGGCTGTAATGTTACTTTCCTGCGCCGTGCCTGCCGTCCTGGCGCAGACGCCATCGGTCCAGATCGCGCCAGCCACCGTGCGCTATGACGTGCCGTCCCAGCCCCTGAACGCCAGCCTGATCGCCATTGCCAGCCGTGGCGGCGTGCGCATCTCCATCGATGCGGACCTGGCGCGCGGCGTCAGCGGGGCGGCCGTGCAGGGCGATTTCACGGCAGAGCAAGCCTTGCGCCGCGCCTTGCAGGGCACGCAGCTGGCCCTGCTCAAGACCGGTAGCGGCGTCTATACGGTACAAGCAGCCGCACCACAAGCTTCCGCCGCCCAGCCGGAAGCGACCATGCCGGAAGTGCTCATCACCACCAATTACCTGGGCCAGGTGACGGAAGACACGGGCTCGTACACGACGGGCGCGGTCAGCACGGCCAACCGCCTGGTGCTGTCGCCGCGCGAGACGCCGCACGCGGTCAGCGTCGTCACGCGCCAGCAGATGGACGATTTCGGCCTGGTGCAGCTCAGCGAGGTGCTCAGCCACACGCCCGGCGTGTACGTGCAGCACATCGACAGCGAGCGCACGATCTATTATGCGCGCGGTTTTTCGCTCGACAATTTCAGCTACGACGGCTTGCCGTGGACGCGCGACGCCTCGCTGAACCTGGGCGAGTCCCTGGCCAACATGGATCTGTACGACCGGGTCGAGGTGCTGAAAGGCGCGAATGCGCTGATGAGCGGTGCCGGCACGCCGGGCGCCACCGTCAACCTGATCCGCAAGAAGCCCACGCGCGAACTGCGCGCGCTGGCCGACCTGTCGGCTGGATCGTGGAGCAATTACCGCGGCATGGTCGATGTGGGCGGCCCCCTGAACGACAGCGGCAGCGTGCGCGCGCGCGCCGTGGCTTCGTACCAGGACAAGCATTCCTTTGTCGACCGCTACCAGCGCCGCTCCGAACTGGCGTATGGCACGCTGGAAGCGGATCTGTCGCCGCGCACTTTGCTGACCGTGGGCGCCGACTATCAGCACACGGTGCCGCGCAATAGCGACTGGGGTGGCGCGCCCCTGTTCGACGCGGACGGCAAGCGCTTCACCATGCCCCGTTCGTTCAACGGCGCGCCCACCTGGAGCACGCAGCAGACGGAAGCCAAATCCGTCTTCGCCTCGCTCGAGCACACGTTTGACAATGGCTGGCTGGCCAATTTGCGCCTGATCCACCAGGCCAATGCGCTGTATGCGCCCGTCGCCTATCTTGACGGCTTCCCGAAGGCGGACGGCAGCGGCACGTCCGTCACGGCGCGCCAGTACAACAGCGACGCCACCAGCAATGGCCTGGACATGTACGCCAAGGGCCCGTTCACCCTGCTGGGCCGCACGCATGAGCTGGTGGTGGGCGCGAACGCCTACCGCAAGCAGTCGGACGACGTCTTCAGCCCGTATTCCTTCATCAAGGTCGACAATATTTATACCTACCGGGGCATCGTGGCTGAGCCAAAATGGGAGCTGGACACGGCCCGCGAAGTCATCCGTCAGAAGGCCGTGTATGCGACGGGCCGCTTTTCGCTGCCGCAGGGCGTGCACGTGATCGTGGGCGGGCGCCTGTCGTCCTACGTCAATCCCACGGCCGACATCGATGAGTCGTCGATCTTCACGCCGTATGCGGGCCTGACCTGGGATTTTGCGCCGGATCTGACGGCGTTTGCCAGCTACAGCGATATCTTCAGTCCGCAAAACAGCCGCGACGTCGACAACAAGACTCTGGACCCGATGCTGGGCAAGAATATCGAGGCGGGCGTGAAGGGCGTGTTCCTGAATGGCCGCCTGAACGCCAGCGCGGCCGCCTTCGAGGTGCGCCAGGATAACTACGCGGAATACGTTGACGAGGTCAACAAGGTGACGGGCATGGATGCC
Organism: Janthinobacterium lividum; assembly: GCF_034424625.1. Lineage (NCBI taxonomy): Bacteria > Pseudomonadati > Pseudomonadota > Betaproteobacteria > Burkholderiales > Oxalobacteraceae > Janthinobacterium > Janthinobacterium lividum. The sequence goes on from NZ_CP139976.1 coordinate 3,120,791, forward strand.
TACCGCGCCATCGACGGCGTGCGTTCGCGCGGCGTGGAACTGGAAGTGTCGGGCCAGCTCATGCCGGGCTGGCAGTTGCAGGCCGGCTACACGCACAAGATCGCGCGCGACGCCAGCGGCAAGGTCAACACGCTGGCGCCGGAAGACCAGCTCAGCCTGTACAGCACCTGGCAGCCGATGCCGCGCCTGACGGTGGGCGGCGGCGCCCGCTGGCAATCGCACACCTGGCAGAAAACCCGGGCCGTGCGCGGCGGCACCACCACTGTGCACCAGGGCTCGTATGCCGTCTTCGACGCCATGGCGCGCTACCAGATCTCCGACCGCCTGGCCGTGTCGCTCAACCTCAATAATCTGGGCGACCGCACTTACTATGGCATCAGCACGGGTCGCCGGGTCAGCTATGGCGATCCGCGCAATGCGATGCTGAGCTTGAGTTACCGCTATTGATGTGTAGTCAGCGCAGACCGGGCGCATGCCGCCCGGCCTGCATGCGCATTAGAAGCGGTAGGTCAACGTCCCCCTGACACTGCGCGGCACGCCATACGTGCCTTGCGCATAGGTGTTGATGTTGATGTATTTCTTGTCCAGCGCGTTTTCCACGTTCAGCTGGGCCGTCAGCTGGCGCGACAGCTGGTACGTGGCCATCAGGCTCACCGTGCTGTAGGCTTCCTGCGTCACTCTTTCCTTGCCGTTCGGGCCCTCGTCGTCAAAGTAGAACTTGCTTTGCCAGTTGACGCCGCCGCCCACGGTGAGGTCGGGGCGTACTTTCCACGTGGTAAATAATCGCGCCGTCGAGCGTGGAGACAGGGTGTTGATGTCCTGCTGCTCGCGGTCCCTGGCGCGGAAGTGGCTGGCGCTGGCAGTCACGTTCCAGCCCGGCGCCAGGCGGCCCGACAATTCCCCCTCGATGCCGCGGCTGGTGGCGCCCCGTGCCGCATAATATGCTTGCGTGGTGGTGCCGGGAACCCGGTGCGCGCCGTCCGGCTGGGCCAGCTTGTCCTGCTTGATTTCAAAGATGCCGATGGAACCGTTGGCCCGGCCCCCGGCCAGTTCGCCCTTCAAGCCCACTTCCATGCTTTGCCCCGTCAGCGGGTCCAGCCAGGCGCCCGCGCGGTCCTGGTTTTCCTGCGGGCGGAAGATGTCCGTGTAGCTGGCATATGCCGAATACGTCTCATTGAGATCGATCACCACGCCCGCGTAGGGCACGAACTTGCTCTTGGCGAAGGCAAAGCGGGCGCTGCCGTCAAAGCCGATGCGGTCCTTGTCCCAGCGGCTCAAACGCCCGCCGAGGATCAGCCTGGTGTGCTCGGCAAGATTCAGCCGCGCCGCGCCGTAGGCGCCATATTGCTTGGTCGTGTATTTTTCCGACAGCACGAGTTCGCCCCAGGCCGGCTGCGGGTAGCTGCCATCCCAGGCGAGGAAATTGCCGATCGGTTCAGGGTCGAGCGCTTCCTTGACGCTGAACTCGGCGTGCTGCACCGTGTAATTGGCGCCGACGATGATTTCATGCTGGCGTCCGCCCAGGGTAAATGGCCCGGACAGCTTCACGTCGGCGCTGCTTTGGTCGCGCGCGCCGATGTAGCGGTTCGGATAGCCGAGCATGCCCAGGCCCGTGATTCTATCGGGCCGTTCCGCCAGGAATACCAGCGGCGTGTCTTCCGTATGCTTGCTGTACATGGCTTGCGCCTGCGCTTTCCAACCCTGGCCCAGCGCGTGTTCCAGCGTGGCGTGCACATTCGTCTGTTCCGTGGCCCAGGCGGCCCAGCGGGGCGCCGTCGTTACGGAACGGTCGAAATCGGTGCGCGAGCCGTCGCTGTACCACAGGGGGAAGCCGCCCCAGTTGCTGCCTTTCGGGTCGTTCTTCTGGTAGCTGGCGCCCAGCATGGCCACGGTGCCGGGCGCCAGGTCCGCCTCGACGGTGGCGTAGACGAGCTGGCGCTGGTTCGAATAGCCATTGGTAAACGACTTGCGGTCTTGCCAGGCGCCCGCCACCCGGCCGCGCACGGAGCCGTCCCCGTTCAGCGGCGTGGCCAGGTCGAGCGTGCCCCGGTAATCGCGCCACGAGCCGGCCGCCAGCGACCATTGCCCTTCGAATTGCCTGGCGCTGGCCCGCTTGCGCAGCAGGTTGATCGAGGCCGACGGGTAGCCGGCGCCCGTCAGCAAGCCCGTGGCGCCGCGCGTCACCTCCACGCGGTCATAGATCAGCGAATCCATTTCCGATTCGCCGCCCGAATACTGCACCTTATAGGTGGTGGGCACGCCGTCGTACTGGAAATTGTCGACGTCGAAGCCGCGCGCGGAAAACGTGCTGCGTTCCGTGTCGAACTGGTTGACGGCGATGCCGGGCGTATTGCGCAGCACGTCGCGCACCGTCAGCAAGTCCTGGTCGTCCATGCGCTGGCGCGTGATGACGCTGACCGATTGCGGCGTCTCGCGCAGCGACAGCACCAGGCCCGTGGCGCTGGCCGTGGCCGGCGTCGTGTACGAGCCCGTGCCTTCCGTGCTCGTGCTGCGCTCGGCCGTGGCGCGCACGGCGATGCCGGGCAGGGTGGCCGCGTCGGCCGCCGATGGCAGCCTGCGCACGGCGTAGTGGCCACCGCCCTGGTCGACAGCGTATAGGCCGCTGCCATCGAGCAGGCGGGCGAAACCGTCGGCCACCTGGTAGTTGCCGTTCAAGCCGCGGCTGTTCAAGCCCGCATACAGGCTGGCGGCGCCGGAAATGCTGACCCCGGCGTCGGACGCAAACGCGGACAGGACGGCGCCGAGGGGGCCGGCGGCCACCTGGTAGTGGCGCGCGGGCGCCTGCTGCGGTTGCTGCTGGGCGGATGCGGGCGCGCTCAAGGCCAGGCTGCCCAGCAGGGCCAGGGTAATGCTGGTGTGGCGGTAGTGCTTCATTGCTTGTTTCCCTTCGTTCATGTGTTGGTCCTGTGTGGATTGACGGGGCACATGACGGAAAGGGACATTGTTCTCAAAAATTTTTATGCGGGCCCGACGGAAATCCACCAACGGCTGTGGCGCCTTACGCGGATGGGCAGCGACGCTTGCAGCAGGGCCAGCAGGGCGTCCGTGTCGCGCAGCTGGTACACGCCCGACACCCTCAGCCGCGCCACGGCCGGATCGCAGCGCACCACGCCGTGGCGGTAGCGGGCCAGCTGCGCCAGCACCTGGTCCAGCGGCGTGTCGTCCGCGTACAGCAGGCCCTTGAGCCACGCGGACGCATGCGGCGCCAGCGGCTGCGGCGCGCCGGCGGCCGTTTCATCGAAACTGGCTTGCCAGCCCGCCTGCACGATGACGGGCTGGCCTTCGGCGGGCCGCACTTCCACGGCGCCCTGCGAGACGGCCACGTGGGTACGCGCGCCCAGCAGACGGTCCTCCTGGCGCACCGTGAAGCGCGTGCCGAGGGCGCGGACGCTGCCGTTGCTGGTGCGCACGATGAAGGGACGCCCGAGGGGATCGGGGCTGGTCGCCACGTGTATCTCTCCGCCGCGCAGCTGGACCAGGCGCAGCGCGTCGCTGAAAACGATGTCGGCGGCGCTGGCCGTATTCAGGCTGAGTTCGCTGCCATCGGCCAGGGTGAGGTGGCGGATTTCGCCTGTCGCCGTGCGCAGCTCGGCCGTCCAGGCTTGCCATGGCGCCACGCGCAGCATGGCCCAGCCGGCTGGGCCGGCGACGATCAGCACGGCCAGGGTCTTCAGGATGGCGCGGCGCTGCGCGCGGGCCGGACGGTCCAGCACTTGCCTGGACAAGGGCATGGCCAGCGGCGGAGGCAGCATGCCAAAGGTGCGGCACACTTGCTCGGCGCGCTGCCACGCCGTTTCATGGTCGGGGTGGGCGGCGCGCCAGCGGGCCAGCCCCTGTTGCGCGGCAGCGTCCAGTTCGCCGCCTTGCAGGCGCATCATCCAGTGCGCCGCTTCGCGCGCGGCGCGCGCATCGAGGGCCGCGCTCATGTCAGGCCAGCAGCAGGATGCATTGTTCGAACGCCTGCACCATGTAGCGCTTGACGGTGCGCTCGCTGACGTTCAGGCGCGCGGCGATGTCCGCATACGCCATGCCTTCCAGCTGCGACAGCAGGAAGGCCGTGCGCACCTTTGCCCCCAGGCCGTCGAGCATGGCGTCGATCTGGTGCAGGGTTTCCAGGATCAGCAAGCGGTCTTCCGCCGACGGCGTGACGGGGGCGGGCAGCTGCGCCAGGGTGGCCAGCCATGCCTGTTCCAGCGACTGGCGGCGGTAATGGTCGATCAGCAGGCGGCGCGCCACGGTGGTCAGGTAGGCGCGCGGCTCGCGCAGGGTGACGGCGCGCTCGCCGGGCGTGGCCAGCAGCTTGACGAAGGTATCCTGCGCCAGGTCGGCCGCGTGATCCGTACAGGACAATTTGCCGCGCAGCCAGCGCAGCAGCCACGGATGGTGCTGGCCATACAGCAGTGCGACAGGATCGGCGGCGGGGGATACGGCAGACGTCACGATACACTCCAGGTTGGCGCTGAAGTTCCCCCAGGCCGCCGGCAAGTGCAGGTTCTTCTTGAATGCGAATGGTTCTCATTTTACATTGGCGTGCCTGAATGTCAATGCGGCAGCCGGATTGGCATGGCAATCATGCTCTTTCCGCTATACTGGCCCCCCGGCACTGCCGCCATTCTTTGAAAATCACCATGGACTTGAGTACCCACGCCGCCGTCGTCAATGGCGAAGCCTATCGCGATGGCAGGAAGATCGCCCATTTCGATATCGACAAGGTGGGCGACTTCCTCGGCGATCCCGATTGTTTCGTGTGGATCGGCCTGGCCAGCCCCGACGTCACGGCCATGCAGGCGCTGCAAACGGCTTTCGGCTTGCACGAACTGGCCGTCGAAGATGCGCAGGGCGCGCACGAGCGGCCCAAGCTGGAAGAATACGGCGACACCCTGTTCATGGTGATGCACACGGCGACCCTGGACGGCGAGGCCATCGTCTATGGCGAAACCCACGTCTTTCTCGGCCCCCGCTTCATCATCACGGTGCGCCACGGCGCCTCTGCCGGCTATGCGAAGTTGCGTGAGCGCAAGGAAAGCATGCCCGAGAAGCTGGCTAGCGGCCCTGGCTACGTGCTGTATTCCATCATCGATTTCATCGTCGACCAGTACCAGCCCTGCATCGACCATTTGCAGGCCCGCTTCCAGCACCATGAGCTGCAGCTCTTCAAGCCCAGCTTGAGCGAAGACAAGCTGCAGGATTTCTACCAGCTCAAGACGGAACTGCTGAAGCTCGACGCGGCCGTCAATCCCCTGCATGACATCTGCACCCAGCTGATCCGTTTCCATGGCGACATCGTGCCCAAGGAAAACCGCATCTATTACCGCGACATTCTCGACCACGTCAAACGGGTCACGCACACGGCGGGGCAGATGCGCGAACTGGTCAATTCAGCCATGCAGGTGGCGCTGGGGCAAATTTCGATCCGCCAGAACGAGGTCGTCAAGCGCCTGGCCGCCTGGGCCGCCATCCTGGCCGTGCCCACCATGGTCTTCAGCCTGTACGGCATGAACTTCGAATTCATGCCGGAACTGAAGTGGCGCGGCAGCTATCCGGCCGTGATCGTCGTCATCATCGCCGGCTGCTACTGGCTGCACCGGCGCCTGAAGCGCGAAGGCTGGCTGTAGCCGGCAGGCTTACGCTGCGGCCAGCGCGCTTGCCGCCTCCAGTATCAGCGCCGCCACTTCCACGGGACGCGAGGCCAGCGAGGCGTGGCTGGCGTTGAGCGTGATGACTTTGCGCGCCTGCAGGCGCGCCGCCATGCGCTCCTGGTTGACGGGGGCAATCATGCGGTCGGCAGTGGAAATCTGGTACCAGCTGGGTTTATGCTTCCAGGCCGGGTCGCTGACGGTGTCGCCGAAGGTGCTGGCCAGCGGCGCTTTCTGCACCACGCCCAGCACGGCACCTTCTTCCGCGTCGAGGTCCTGGCAAAAGCTGTCATGGTATTGCCCGGGCTTGACCCACAGGTAGCCGTCGCTGTCGCCTTCCAGATTGGCCGCGCCGATGGGCGGGTGTTCCTGCGTGATGCTGCCCGGGCTTTCGCCCGCGTCAGGCGCGAAGGCGGCGATGTACACGAGGCCGACCACATTCGGCGCATTGCCGGCCACGCTGATGACGGCGCCGCCGTAGGAGTGTCCTACCAGTAATACCGGGCCATCGACCTGCGCCACCATCTTGCGCGTGCGCTCGGCGTCGTCGGCCAGCGACGTCAGGGGCAGTTCGACGGCGCGGATGGCCGTGTGGCCCTGGCGCCGCAATTCGAGGATGACGCGGCTCCAGTGGGCGGCGCCGCCCCAGAAACCGTGGACGAGGACGATGGTGGCTTGCTGGCTCATGCGGAACTCCTTGTGGTGTAGGAAAACAGCGTAGGCCGCGTGCGTGCCTCAAGGCAAGCGCGCGGCGGGCAGGTGCACGCTCATTGTAGACCTTCCCAGCGCATGGCCTCGATGGCGCCGACCACCGTGCTCTCGTATTCGATGAAGAAATCGCTGTGGAAGCCGTTGCGTATCACCAGATGGCTGCTGCCGGGCAGGGCGGCGGCCAGGCGGTCGCCGTCGGCCAGGCGCAGCGGGCGGATAAAGTCCAGCAGCGCTTGCGCGTCGGCCTGGGTGGCGGGATCGGCTTGCAGCAGCCATGGAAACAGGTTGCGCAAGGTGCCGGGATCGACGGTGACGACCAGCGCCGGCGCGCGCACGCGGCGGTAGTCGGGCGAAAAATTGTGCGCGGCCATGTCCATGGCCCTGGCGATGGCGGGCGGGGTATTCGGCCGCACGGCGCCGCCGGGCAGCACTTCCAGGGCGTCGCGCCAGTTCGCTTCCAACGCCGGCCACCATTGCTTGTTGATGCGCCTGGCATAGGCGATCGAGGCGTCCAGCGATGCCAGGTCGGCCGGGCCAGGTGGCGGTTCGTCGAAGGGCGTGGGCTGGGGTTCCTCATAGCCGCCGCTGGCCAGGTAATCGAAGGTCGTGTCCATATAGACGAGTCCCCGCACGCGCTGCGGGTGGCTGCCGGCGAACAGGGTCAGTTCGTTGCCGGCGATGGAATGGCCGGCCAGGATGATGCGTTGAACCTTCAGTGCGTCCAGCACGGCCAGCAGGTCGGCCACCAGGGTGGCGGGGGCATACGTCATATCGTTGGCGTCGTTGACGGGCAGCGGCTTGCTGGAGGCGCCATAGCCGCGCCGCGTGACGGCCAGCACGCGGTGGCGGCGCGCCAGCGCGGGCGCCAGGCTGTCAAAGGCGTGCGCATTGGCGCCCAGGCCGGCCTGCAGGACGATGACATCGGTCTCGCTGTCGGTCGCGCTGCGCCAGTCGCGCACGTGCAGGCTGACGCCGGGGGCGACGCCGATCTGCCGGTCGATCACCGCCGCAGCGCGCGGCCCGCTGCCGCCGCCACAGGCAGCCAGGCCCGCCAGGGCGCCCATGCCGAACAGCAAGCGCCTGCGGGCGTGGAAACGGGGGATGGCATCGGTGGTTCTGGTCATGCGGTACTCCTTGCTGGACGGGGACATGGCCAGTATCGGCGCCGCGCATGAAGTACAGATGAGGGGCGGGTGAAGGAAGGCTGAAGGACCCGCCTGCGCGCTAGTGCGACACCAGCACCGGCAACGTCATCTCCTGCAGCACGGTGCGCGTGACGCCGCCCAGCAGCGCTTCGCGCAGGCGCATGTGGCCGTAACAGCCCATCACGACCAGATCGCAGCGCCGCTGCGCGGCCATGGCCAGCAGGGCCGTTCCCACGTCCTGGCCCGGCGGCGTGTCGTGCTGCAGCACCTCGACGTTGACGCCGTGGCGCGCCAGATACAGGGCCAGGTCGGCGCCCGGCTGCTCGCCGTGCGCGGCCGCCTGGGCGTGCGAATTGACGACGGCCAGGGTGACTTGTTGTGCCCGTTGCAGCAGCGGCAGCGCATCGGTGATGGCGCGCAGCGCTTCGGCGCTGCCGTTCCAGGCCAGCAGCGGATGCTGCGCGATGCCCGCTGGCGCGGCGCAAGGCGCGTGCGGCACCATCAGCACGGGCCGGCCGCAATGCAGCATCAGGTATTCGGCCGTGCCGGCGATGACGCGCGACGGCGTATCCTGCGCATCCGTCTGGCCCAGGATCAGCAAGTCGCAATAGCGCGCCTGCAGCAGCAGCGCGCCTTGCGCATCGTCGTCGACGAAGCGCGTTTCGTAGGCGCCCAGGCCTTCTTCGCGGGCGATGCGCTCGAAGTCGTGCAAGGCTTCGCTGGCCTGGGTGCGCAGCGCCTGCATCTGCGCCGGCGCAAACTGCAGCGCGTTCACGCCGCCGCCATACGCGTAGCGCGAGATGCCGCTCATGGCCGAACCGATCAGGTGGGCCCCTTCGGCGACGGCCAGGCGCACGGCCAGGCGGATGCGCTGGGCGCAGTGGCGGGAATTGTCGACGTGGACCAGCAGGGTGGTATAGGGCATGGCGTTTTCCTCGGTTGTCGGTTGTCAGGTTTGCAGCACGTAGCTGCCCGGTGCATCGCCCAGGGCAATCCCCATGGACGGTGGCGCCACTTGCGCGCCCGCGCGTTCTTCCAGCCACGCTTGCCAGGCGGGCCACCACGAACCGTCATGGTGCGGCACGTCGCGCTGCCAGCTGTCCGCGTCGACATAGGGCGCATCGTGGCGGTGCGTGGCCAGCTGGTAGCTGCGGCGCGGCTGGCCCGGCGGCGAGACGACGCCCGCATTGTGGCCGCCCGAAGTGAGCAAAAAGGTGACGTCCGTGTCGGTCAGCAGCTGCAGTTTATACACGGAGCGCCACGGCGCCACGTGATCCGTCAGGGTGCCGACGGCAAAGATGGGCGCGTCGATGTCGCGCAGGGCGATGTGGCGGCCCGCCGTGCGGTAGCGGCCTTCGGCCAGGTCGTTGTGCAGGAACAGGCGGCGCAGGTATTCCGCATGCATGCGGCAGGGCATGCGCGTGGCGTCCCCGTTCCAGGCCATCAGGTCGCTGTCCTGTTCATCTTGTCCCAGCAGGTAGTGGTTCAAGCGGCGCGACCAGATCAAATCGTTCGAGCGCAGCAGCTGGAAGGCGCCCGCCATCTGCTTCGTATCGAGGTAGCCCTGCTTCCACATGGCCGCTTCCAGGAAGCTGACCTGGCTATCGTCGATGAACAGCGACAGTTCGCCCGGCTCCTTGAAGTCGACCTGCGAGGCCAGCATGGTGAGGCTGGCCAGGCGCGCATCGCCATCGCGCGCCATCGTCGCGGCGGCGATCGCCAGCAGGGTGCCGCCCAGGCAGTAGCCGGCCGCATGCACCTGCGGCGCGCCCGTGATGCGGGCAACGGCGTCGAGCGCATCCATCACGCCCAGCTGGCGGTAGTCTTCCAGCGACAACTCGCGGTCTTCTTCCAGCGGGTTTTTCCAGGAAATCATGAATACCGTGTGGCCCTGGCCCACCAGGTAGCGCACCAGCGAATTGTGCGGCGACAGGTCGAGAATATAGAACTTCATGATCCAGGCGGGCACGAACAGCAGCGGCGTCGCATGCACCTTGGCGGTGGCGGGAGCGTACTGGATCAATTCGATCAAGTCATTGCGGTAGACCACCTTGCCCGGCGTGACGGCCAGGTTCTGGCCCACCTTGTAGCGGTGCGCATCGGGGGCATGCGCTCCCATGGCGGCGCGCTGCCAGTCGTCGGCCGCGTGGACCATGCCGCGCGCCAGGCTGGCGCCGCCGCTCTCGAGGGTGGCTTGCTGTACCACGGGATTGGTCAGCAGGAAGTTCGACGGCGCCAGCATGTCGAGCCACTGGCGCACGGTGAACGTGACGACGTCCTCGTGGTGCGGCGAGACGCCGCGCACGCCCGTGGTGGCACGGTGCCACCATTGCTGCTGCAGCAAGAAGCCCTGGTAGACGAGGTTGTACGGCCAGCGCCGCCAGGCAGGGTCGTCGAAGCGCCGGTCCTGCGGCAGCGGCGCGATGCACGGCGGCTCAGTGGCGCTGCCGGCCAGCGCCGATTGCAGCGCGTACTGCTGCCAGTGGCCGATCTTCTTCCACGCTTCCTGCAGCAGGGTTTGCTGCTTCGACGGCGCCAGCGCCAGGTGGCTGAGCCAGTCGGCATAGGCGTTGCCCAGCGCGGCAGGCGAAATGCCGCCCGTGAACTTGCCCAGCCAGGCGCTCAGCAGCAGGTCCAGGGTGGCGCCTTCCGGTGCGCTTTCCGGATAGTCGGGCACTGGCACGCCTTGCCAGGCGCTGCCCAGGCGCTCATGTTCAATGTTGTGTTCCGCGTCGCTCGGCTGCGTCTTGCTCATCCAGGGCTCCTGTCATTTTTTTACAGGGTAGCAAGAGCTTGTTCAAAAAATTATGATCTACATCAAGTTTGGCCGGATGCGTGCGGCAGGCGGCTTGCCACCTGGATGGCAGTTCGAATAAAAGTCATTTAAACGAATATTGCGATTAAAATGATTATATTGAATTTTAATCCATACGGGTTCGGGCCTGGATGGCGTGAAAAGCTTGCTGTGAACCATTTTTCACTATGGTGGGACCTATTTTACCCATCGTTCTGCCGGTCGCGGAATAAGAAAAACGATTTTTTCGTGAATTTATTTGTTGTATTTGATAAATTTATGTAGCAAGATGTAGTTAAGCAAGAAGTGAAGCAAGACCGCTCACGGTGGATAGAGGAGATGGACATGCATACGAAAATGTCGGCAAGCGGCAGCGAAGAGGCGGGCAAGGGCTATCCACACGGGGCTGGCGCGGGTGCCGGCAATGCGTCCGTGCGGCGCCTGAAAGCCATTGGCTACCTGGCCCTGTTGCTGGCCATACTGCCGGCCGCAACGTGCATCGCCATGGGGCGCGCCGGCGTACCGGCGCCGTTCAGCACCGCCTGCGGCGTGGTGTCGTGCGTGGCCGCAGGCCATGCGCTCTAGCACACTGCCTGCGCTTCCTCGCAGATCCATGCCATGAATGCCTGCACGGCGGGGCGCGTGGCCGCGTCGGGCCGCGCCACCAGGTAGTAGGCAAAGCGCGCGGGCCAGGGCAAGTCCAGCACTTGCACCAGTCGCCCGGCGGCGATTTCCTCCTGCGCGTACAGCTGCGGCACCAGGGCCAGGCCCTGGCCCGCCTCGGCCGCGCGTATCAATAGAAAATCATCTTCGAAGGCCGAGCCGCGCCGCGCCCGCGCCGCATCCGTGCTGTCGTCCGGGGCGCCATGCGCGGCCAGCCACAATGGCCAGTCGGCGCGGTCCGTATCGTGCAGCAGCGGGTAGCGCAGGCAATCGGCCGGTGTGGCGATGGGCGGCTGGCCCGCCATCAGGGCGGGGCTGGCGACGGGCACCAGCACGGGCGCCATCAATCGCGTCACCTGCAGGCCCGGATAGTCGCCCAGGCCGTGGCGCAAGGCCACGTCGACCCGGTCGCGGCGCAAGTCGACCAGCGCGGATGTCGCTTCCACGCGCACCTCGATATGCGGATGGCGCTGGTTGAAGCGACCCAGGCGCGGCACCAGCCACGCGGCGGCAAAGGTGGCGACCGTACTGACGGTCAGCGTCTGGCGCGCGCCCATGTCTTCCAGCGCCTGGCTGGCGCCGGCGATCTGCGCGAAGGCGCCCAGCAGGGCGGGGTGGACCATGGCGCCCGCCTCGGTCAGGCGCAAGCCCTGGCGTTCGCGCGTAAACAGGGGCATGCCGACCCGCTCTTCCAGCAGGCGGATCTGCTGGCTGACGGCGCCGGACGTCACGTGCAGCGCCTCGGCTGCTGCCTTGATGCTGCCGCGCTGGCCCACTTCGACAAAGGCGCGCAGCGCCTGGAGCGGTAAAGGATGCTTCATCGATATAGTTTTTCTATAGTTATCCGCGAAAAATCATCGTTTCATTTTCGCTCTGGAAAAACGCATTATAGGGGCATGCGACGTTCTTTTGACGTCGAGTAAAACTATATCGATAGGATCTCCATGTTACTTTCACATCGGCAACTTTGCCTGGTGTTGCTGTGCACCACGCAATTCGTTGCCTTGCTCGACTTTTCCATCACCATGATTCCCTTGCCGCAAATCCAGCAGAGTCTGGGCTTTACGTCCGGCGGGCTGCAATGGGTGATCAATGCGTATGGCGTGGCCATCGCCGGCTTCCTGCTGCTGGGCGGGCGCGCGGCCGACATGTTTGGCCGCCGCCGCGTCTTCATCACGGGGCTGCTGCTGTTCACGGCCGCCTCGCTGCTCGGTGGTTTTTCGCACAGCCCGGCCATGCTGGTGGCCACGCGCGCGCTGCAGGGCTTCGGCGCCGCCATGTTTTCGCCGGCCGCGTTCTCGCTGCTGCTGGCCGTCTTTCCCGAGCCGGCGCAGCGCAACCGGGCGCTGGGGGCCTGGACGGCCGTGGCGGCCAGCGGCTTTGTCGCGGGACTGATCCTGGGCGGCTTCATCACGGATATGCTGGGCTGGCGCTGGGTGCTGTGGATTAACGTGCCCGTCGGCTTGCTGGTGCTGGCCCTGTCGCCGGCCTTGCCCCTGGGCCGGCCCGATGCGGATAGCGCTGCGGCTGGCGGCACGCTCGATGTGTGGGGTGCGCTGCTGGTGGCGTCGGGCGCGGCGACGCTGGTGTTTGCCTTTGCCAATAGCGAGCATGTGGGACTGGCGCATCCGCTCACGTTTGCCCTGGTCGCGCTGGCGCTGGCCCTGCTGGCGCTGTTCGTCTGGGTGGAGGGACGGGTGGCCGCGCCGCTGATGCCGCTGGCCGTCTTCCGGCGCCGCTCCACGGGCGGCGCGAATATCGTCTCCCTGCTGGCCAATACGGCCCTGGGCCCCACCTTTGTCGTGGTGGCGCTGGCCATGCAGGAAGTGCTGGGCTTCAGTGCCACGCGCACGGGGCTGGGACTGCTGCCGATGGCCTCCGCCTTTACCCTGGCCAGCGCCTGGGCCGGCCCGGCCCTGATCGCCCGCTGCGGCACCAAGCCCGTCATCATCGGCGGCATGCTGCTGTTCATCGGCGGGCTGGCCATGCTGGGCAGTTCGCTGGCCACGCTGGCTGCCTGGGGCGCCTCCATCCTGCCCGGCACCGTACTGGCCGGCATCGGCTATGGCCTGGCGTTTCCCGCCTGGACCGTGGCCGGCATCGATGGCGTGCCGGAAGCGGACCATGGCCTGGCGGGCGGCATGCTGACCACCACGCAGGAGGTCGGGTCCGCCGTGGGCTTGGCCGTGGGCGTGGCTGTCAGCATCGCCGTGCTGGCCGGCGGCGGCACGGCCGCGCAAGGCTACAGCAGCGCCATCCTCGTTTCCGCCTGCCTGGTCGTGGCAGGCCTGGCGTGCGCCATCGCCATCCTGCCCGGCAAGGCCGCGCGCCAGGAGGCGGCGCCATGATGGAACTCTACACCGACAGCTCGCCGAACGGTTTCAAAGCCACGATTGCGCTGGCCGAACTGGGCTTGCCATACCGGCTGCGCCATGTGCGCATCGAACAGGGCGAACACCGGCTGCCCGCTTTCCTGGCCCTCAATCCGCACGGGCGCATTCCCGTGCTGGTCGACCACGAGACGGGCATCACCGTGTTTGAATCGGCCGCCATATTGCTGTACCTGGCCGAAAAAACGGGGCGGCTGCTGCCGAAGGCTCCCGCGCAGCGCTGGGCCGCCATCACCTGGCTGCAATTCCACGCGGCCAGCATGGGGCCGATGCTGGGCCAGCGCGTGCATTTCGAGATCGCAGGCGGAGGCGCGAATGCGGCCGCCACGGCGCACTTTCGCCAGCTGTGCACCGCCGCGCTGGCCACCATGGATGGCCGCCTGGCGGACAACGCCTACCTGGCCGGCGACGGCTATTCCATCGCCGACATCGCCAGCTTCGGCTGGCTGCATATCGCCCGCATCGTCGGCTTCGAACTCGATGACTGGCCGCACGTGGCCGCCTGGTACGCCCGCGTGGCGGCCCGTCCGGCCGTGCAGCTGGGCATCTCCATTCCCGCGCCCGCCACGGGCGCCTGATTTTGATCAAGGAACAACATGAGCATAGACATCATAGAAGGCGCTTCGTCGCAGGCTTTCACGCAGCACCGCGGCTACCGCCGCATGTTCGCACCCGGCGCGCTCACCCTCGGCATTTATCTGCCGCTGCGTTTTTACCAGGGCGACATGCGGGCGCTGGCCGGCCAGGCCGACCTGGTCGCCGCCATGGACCGGCAAGGCTTTGCAGCCGCCTGGGTGCGCGACATTCCCCTGTTCGACCCGCGCTTCGGCGATGCGGGCCAGCTGTTCGATCCATGGACCTATCTGGCGTATCTGGCGGCGCGCACGGATGCGCTGGCCCTGGCCACGGGCAGCGCCATTTTTACCCTGCGCCATCCCATCGACCTGGCCAAGGCGGCCGCCAGCATCGACCAGCTGTCGGGCGGGCGCCTGGTGCTGGGCACGGCGTCGGGCGACCGCGCCAGCGAATTTCCCGCGTATGGCGTGCCGCATGCCACGCGCGGCGCGCGCTATGCGCAGGCCGTGCACATGTTCCGCCAGTTGCTGCAGGCAGGCCCCGCCAGCATCGACGGCCCGCTGGGCAGCCTGGCTGGCCTCGAACTGCTGCCCAAGCCCGTGGCAGGCGTCATTCCCCTGGTCGTCACCAGTTCCTCGGGCCAGCCGCTGGAGTGGATAGGGCGCCACGCCGACGGCTGGCTGACGTATCCGGAAGCGACGGATACGCCGGACGGGCCGCGCCGGCTGGCGGAAAGGATACGCGCCTGGCGCGCCTGCATACCCGATGGCGGCTTTCGTCCGCACATGTGCAATGAGTGGCTGGACCTGGTGGACGACCCCGATTATCCGCGCACGCCCGTGCGCAGCGGCTATGTGCTGCGCACGGGGCGCAAGGGCTTGATCGATTTGCTCGGTGAGTGGCGCGAAGCGGGCGTCAACCATGCGGCGCTGGGCATCCAGCATGGCCGGCGCCCGGCTGCGGAGGTGCTGCAGGAACTGGCCGAGGAGGTGCTGCCGCACTTTCCGTCGCATGCGGCGCCGTGCGGGGATATTCTTCGCTGGTAGTGGCGCTAAAACGCCTGGCTGACTGAATAAATCAGCAAGCCGGCCAGGCCGCCCACGATGGTGCCGTTGATGCGGATGAATTGCAGGTCGCGTCCGATGGCCAGTTCGATGCGTTCGCTCATTTCATCCTTGCTCCACAGGTCCAGGCGGGCGGCGATGAAGGCGCCCACTTCGCCCCGGTAGCGGCGTACCAGCGAGCCGCTGCCGGCGACGATGGCGTCGTTCAGCCATTCCCGCGCAGCTTTGTCCGTCTCCAGCACCTTGCCCGTGTTGCGTGCCAGGCTGGCGATGGCTTGCGCCAGCACGGGCTGGTCGGCGTGCAGGTCGGCCAGCAGGCGCGTGCTGATGTGCTTCCAGACGTCGCCCAGCATGGCTTGCACCGTGTCGCTGGCGACCAGCTGCAACTGGTAGCGGCGCACCGTTGCCTGCCACTGCGGGTCGGCCTTCAGGTGCAAGGCGCTGTCGGCGATCCAGCCGGCGATGCGCTGGCGCAGCGGGTGCTGCGGATCGACGCGCACGGCGAGGGCGAATTTTTGCAGCGAGGCGATCATGCGGGGCTCGTACGCTTTCACGGCTTTTTTCACCAGCGCGTTCTCGATCTGGAAAGCGCCCAGCACGAAGTCGCCAATGGCGGCGTGGTGACCTTCGTCGTCCAGGTAGGCGGCGCTGCGGTCGAGCATGAAGTCCAGCAGTTCCTGCGGCTTGCCGTCGGCGATCAGCGCATCGATGCAGTCGGCCGCCACGTCCGACAGATTCAATTGCCCAAGATAGCTGCTGGCCTGTACACGCAGCAGTCGGCCCAGCTGATCGTGATCGGCCATCGCCAGCAGCTGCCTGGCGACACTGGCGCTGGCCATGCCCAGCCGTTGCGCGTGGACCTCGTCACCGAGCCATGCGCCCAACCGCGCGGCGGGGTCGGCCTGCACGATGCGCTCGGCGATGCCTTGTTCGGTAATGAAATGGTTTTCCACGAAGGCGCCCAGGCTGCGGCCGATGTCCGCCTTGCTGTTCGGGATGATGGCCGTATGCCACAGGGGGATGCCCAGCGGGTGGCGGAACAGGGCCACGACGGCGAACCAGTCGGCAATCGCCCCCACCATGGCCGCTTCGGCGAACGCTTCCACATAGCCCCAGGCGGAGTGGCCGCCCCGCTGCGAACGGGCCACGGCGAAGACCAGCGCGGCCAGCAGCAGCAAGCCAACGGCCAGCCACTGCATGTTGCGCAGGCGCGCGCGCTTGAGCTGGTCCGTGCTCTGGTCCAGCTGTGCGATGAGGTCGGGGGAAGGTTGCATGGATGGCGGCCTGCAGGGTTGCGAGACCGCCATCTTACTGCGATGGCGCAGTGACGGGATTACTGTTGCGGATGCAGCAGCGAACGGCGGCGCGCGTAGCCGAAGTAGATGACCAGGCCGATCACCAGCCAGATGGAAAAGGCCACCCAGGTGACCCAGCTGAGGAAGCTCATCAGGCCCACGCACAGGATCACGGCCAGCGCCGGCACATACGGCACGCCGGGGCAGCGGAAGGCGCGCGGCAGGTCGGGACGCTTCTTGCGCAGCACCACGACAGCTATCGACACCATGGTGAAGGCGGCCAGCGTGCCGATGTTGATCAGCTCGGCGAGGATGTTGAGCGGGATCACGGCGGCGATCAGGCCGAAGACGATGCCGACCAGCCAGGTGGCGAAGAACGGCGTGTGGAAGCGCGGGTGCACGGTCGACAGGCGCTTTGGCAGCAAGCCGTCGCGCGACATGGCGAAGATGATGCGCGTCTGGCCGAAGGCCATCACGAGGATCACGGTGGTCATGCCGAGGATGGCGCCCAGGTCGACGAAGCCGGCGATCCAGTTTTCGCCCGCGTATTGCAGGGCCAGCGAGACGGGATGGTCGACGCCGAGGAATTTCTGGTATGGCACGATGCCCGTCATGATGGCCGACACCACCACGTACAGCACGGCGCACACGGCCAGCGAACCGATGATCCCGATAGGCAGGTCGCGCGACGGCTTCTTGACTTCCTCGGCGGCCGAGGTGACGGCGTCAAAGCCGATGAAGGCAAAGAAGACGAGGGCGGCGGCGCTCAGCATGCCGTGGTAGCCAAACGGCATGTAGGGCTGCCAGTTGGCCGGCTGCACGTGGCGCGCGCCGAAGATAATAAACAGCAGCACCACGCCGACCTTGATGGCCACCATGACGTTGTTCAGGCGCGCCGATTCGCGCACGCCCCAGCCCAGCATGGCCGTCAGCAGCAGCATGATGACGAGGGCCGGCAGGTTGATGATGGTCGTCACGCCGGGCAGCGCGCCCGGTGCGGCGGTGAGTGCGACGGGCAGGGCGATGCCAAAGCCCGACAGCAGCGACTGGAAGTAGCCGGACCAGCCGACGGAGACGGCGGCAGCGGCCAGGCCGTACTCGAGCAGCAAGTCCCAGCCTATCATCCAGGCGGCCAGCTCGCCCAGGGTGGCATAGCTGTAGGTGTAGATGGAGCCGGCCACGGGCACCGTGGAGGCGAATTCCGCGTAACACAGGGCGGCGAAGCAGCAGGCGACGGCCGCCACGACGAACGACAGCGACAGGGCGGGGCCGGCCGTCAGCGCGCCCGTGCCGGTGAGCACGAAAATGCCGGTGCCGACGATGGCGCCAATGCCCATGAGGACAAGGTCGAAGGGCCCCAGCACCTTGGCCAATCCTCCTGGCTTCTTGCTGTGGGCGATCATGTCATCCAAATTCTTGGTTCTAAATAAGCTCACTGTGTCTCCTGGTGGTTTTTGTCATGGCGCCATTGCCGCCTCGTGAGTAGCACGACGCAGCCAGATTCTAGCCCAGGCGCCCGTGATTCCTGAAGAAAAACCGTACGGTGCCGCGCGCGCCAGCCCTGTAAACTTGCCTGGCAGGCAAAAAAAAGCCCCGGGATGATGAACCGGGGCTGGAAAGGAGACTGCTACAAATGGTTACGTGGGTTTACTTTGAAAAATGCGCCTCGATCTCTTCCAGGGTCTTGCCCTTCGTTTCAGGGAGCAAAAACGCGGCCGCCAGGAAGTACAGCACGGTGCAGCCGGCGCCAAAGAAGAACAGCGTCGAGTAACCATGCAAGCCCACGGTGGGCAGGAAGATGGCGGCGATCACCGTCGAGACGAACTGGTTGACGAGCAGGGCGATGCTCATGCCGTTCGAGCGGATGCGGGTCGGCATCAGCTCGGACAGGGCCAGCCACACGCACACGCCCGGTCCCACGGCAAAGCTGGAAACGAACACGCAGATGGCAATGGCCACCAGCCAGCCGTGCGTGGACGAAGGCACGGGGCCCAGGCTGGCCTTCTCGATGCGCAGCGGCGCTTCGCGTCCGGCGGCCGGGTCGGCGAACGGGTTCAGGTGCAGCTTGCGGAAGAACACGCCGATCACGCTGTCGGCCTGCACGGCGTCTTCGCGGGCGATGGACACCTGGCGCAGCACGGGATCGTCGCTGCGCAGGCTTTTCACGTTGGTGAACGGGCCGTAGGCGTAGGCGATGGTCAGCTGTTGCGGCGTGCCGTCGGCCGCCGCGCCCAGGGCCGTCAAGGTAGCCGCATCGAGGTGCAAGGACAGGCTGTCCGCTTGCACTTGCGCCGCGATGGCGGGGCGCACGTCGGCCAGGTGCGCTTCGGCGCTGCGGAACAGCAGGCCGGCCGCCAGCAGCGAGACGACGATGCCGCCCGTGCCCAGCATCAGCAGGAATTTGCGGCCCTTGCGGTCCACCAGCAGCACGGCCACCACCGTCATCACGGCGTTCAGTACTTTCAATAACACGTCCGCCATATTGGCCGAGGCGCCCGACAGGCCCGCCTGGTTCAGGATATTGACGACATAGGCGAGGATGGAATTGATGCCCGTCGCCTGCGTGCAGGCGAGGATCAGGCAGGCCAGCAGGAAGGGCAGCACGTAGCGGCGGCTCAGCAGCGGATCCCTGGCCTTGCCGCTGGCCTTGGCCGTATTCTCCGGCGTGTCCTGCATCTCGCGCAGTTCAATGTCAGCGGCGGCTGGCAAGCGCGTGCGCAGCAGCGACTGGCGCGCCTGCTCGATGCGGCCCCGTTGCGCCAGCCAGCGCGGCGATTCGGCCAGCAGCAGGGCGCCGATGGTAAATACGAGGCCCGGCGTCAGGCAGACCCAGAAGATGCTGCGCCAGGCGTGGTCCTTGGCCGTGAAGATGGCGGCGATGCGGCCCGCTTCCGGCAAGGCTTGCGCCGCCTGCGTGGCCGTTTCCACCGTCTGCGCTTGCAGCAGGCCGATCAGGGCGGCGGCCACCAGGCCGATGGTCAGCAGCAGCTGGAACAGGGCGGCACCGCGCCCGCGCTGTTGCGCGGGCAGGCATTCGGCCAGGTACAGGGGCACGACGACGCCGATCAAGCCGCCGCTGATGCCTTGCAGCAGACGGCCCAGCAGCAGCGGCGTGTAGCCGTCGGCCAGGGCGATCAGCGGGATGCTGGCGCTGAACAGGGCGCCGGCCAGGAACATCACCCAGCGCCGGCCGAGCAGGTCGGCCAGGGCGCCGGCGAACAGCGATGACAGGACGGAGCCCAGCAGCACGGCGGCGACGATAAAGCTCAGCTGCTGGGCCGTCAGTTTCCAGGCCACGGAGGCCGTCGATTCCAGGTAGGGCAGGGCACCGGCGATGATGCCGATGTCTATGCCGTACAGCAATCCCCCCATGCCGGCAATAAATAGCAGGTAGCGCATGGCCCACACGGGGGCCTTGTGTGACGTGTCGTGCATGAAAACTCCGGGACGGGGTTGAGGTTGGGGGGCTGGGTCTAGAGACTGAATCTAGCGGGTGGAAAGATCGATGGCCGCGCCTTCGACGAAGACGGACACTGGCTGCAAGTTGGCATCGAGGACGACGATATCGGCCCAGGCGCCGGGCGTCAGGCGGCCTCGTTCGGATTCGCCCAGGTAATCGGCCGGGTACAGCGACAGGCGGTTCGAGGCGTCGGCCAGGTCCAGGCCCAGGTCGACGAAATTGCGCAGGGCCTGGTCCATGGTCAGCACGCTGCCGGCCAGCGAGCCCGTTGCCAGGCGCACGCAGCCCAGGCATTTGTAGACGCGCTGCGTGCCCAGGCCGTATTCGCCATCGGGCATGCCGGTGGCCGAGGTGGCGTCCGTCACGCCGTACAGGCGCGGGATGGCGCGCAGGGCCGCGCGCAGGGCGCCCTTGGCCACGTGCTGCAGGTCGGGGATGATTTCCGCGTATTCCGCATGCGCCAGCGCCGCGCCCACCATGCCGGGGTCGTAATGCGTCATGCCCGTCATGCCGTTGTACAGGTGCGTAAAGCCGGAGACGCCGGCCTGCAACGCCGCCACGCCTTCGTCATACGTGCCGGCGCTGTGGCCGATCTGCACGCGGATGCCCATCGCCGCCAGTTGCGGGATCAGTTCCAGGTGGCCGGGGATTTCCGGCGCCATGGTCAAGACCTTGATGGGGGCGATGGCGTGAAAGCGCTGCACCAGCGCCAGGCTGGCCTGCACCACGTCGGGCGGCTGCGCGCCCAGGCGGTGCAAATTCAGGAACGGGCCCTCCAGGTGCACGCCCAGCATGCGCGCGCCGTTGGCGGGGCGCTCGGCGATGACGCCGGCCAGGCCTTGCAGGGCGCGCAGGATCGATGGCTCCTTGGCTGTCAGGGTCGTGCCCAGGAGGGCCGTGGTGCCGTGGCGCGCATGCACCTGCGCCACGGTGGCGCCGGCGTCGCCGCCCTCCATGATGTCGACGCCGGCCGCGCCATGCACGTGCAGGTCGATGAAGCCGGGCAGGATGGTCAGCGCGCTGTCGGCGGCAGGGTCTTCTTGTATCTGGACGATGCGCTGGTCAAAAGTGATGGTGCCCGTGATCCAGCCAGATGGGGTAAGGATTCTGCCGCTCAGCATGTGTTATTCCGCTATAAAAAGTTCGATGCCCAGCTTTTGCAGCCCTTCGCGGTACTCCTGGCTGATGCTGGCATCTGTGATGACGGTATCGACCCGGTCCAGCTGCACGATGCGGTGCAGGCTGACGCGGCCGAACTTGGAGGCGTCCGTGAGGACGATGATTTTCTTGGCCCGTTCCACCATCTTGTGGTTCAGGCTTGCTTCCGCTTCGTGGTGGGTGGTCACGCCAAATTGCAGGTCGAAGCCGTCCACGCCCAGGAACAGCTTGTCGAAGCTGTACGCCTGCAGGCAGGTTTCCGCCTGGCTGCCCTGGATCGACAGCGACTGCTTGCGCAGCAGGCCGCCGGTCAGGATCAGGTCCACGCCCGGCGCGTCGGCCAGTTCCCACGCGATGTTCAGGCCATTCGTGGCCACCGTCACGCCCGTCGCATCGCGCAGATGGCGCGCCAGCGAGATGGTGGTGGTGCCCGAGTCGATGATGATGTTGTCGCCCGGTTCCACCAGCCGCGCCGCATAGGCGCCGATGCGCTCCTTCTGCTCGTGGTTGATGGCATCCTTCTGGCGTATCGTGTGCTCGGGCGGCGGCGTGCGCGTCAGGGTCGCGCCGCCGTGGCTGCGCGTGGCCATGCCTTGCGCTTCCAGCGCATTCAAGTCGCTGCGGATGGTGACCGCGGACACGCCGAGCTTTTCCACCAGATCGGTCACCTGCACCGAGCCCTGCTGGGCAAGCATTTGGAGGATGGATTCACGGCGTTGGCTGGTATTTCGCATGGTGGCGGGCTCAGTAAAAAATGAAAAATACCGAGCTTAACAGATTGCCGCTTCGGCAATGACGGCCACTGCCGCATTGCGGTTGCAGGCGCGCGCATATTGCGCCAGCAAGCTGCCGATCTTGTGCTCGATCAGGGCTGGCGCCTGCGCTGGCAAGCTGCCCTGCACCACGGCCAGGTACTGTTCCGGCAAATGCTGGCTCAGCAGCGGCAGCGGAATGGCCACGGTGTCCAGGTTGGCCAGCAGCTTGCCGACGGCGGCCGCCACTTCCGGCTCGCCCCAGTAGTAGCGGCAACGGTCGCTCAAGCCGTAGCGGCGCATCAATCGCTGTTCTTCCGGCGTGCCCAGGTAATGCTTGATCCAGTTCTTCGGCTTGGCCACCATCACGTCGTCGAGCACCTGCATCAGTTGCGAGGTGGCGTGTGCCGGCAGCAGTTCTTCCTCGATCTGGCACAGGGCGAACAGCGCCTCGCGCAGGGCGAAGGTGGCGGCAGGCCCCACTTTCAGGATGGCGAAGTGGTCGCGCACCATGGCATGCAGGGCCGACTCGCGCTGGTAGTCGGTGGAATGGGCTTCGAACACGAGGCCAGGCTGCTCGGCGACAAAGGCCGACAGCTCGGTGGCGGCGTCCGCGTCGTAATGCTGGATGCTGCTCTGGTCGAAATCGACGCCCGGCTGCACCACCATGGCGATGACCCGGCGCCAGGCGCCATGCAGGTCGTTCTCGAGAAACGCGCGGCGGTGCACGTCGAGGGTGCGGCGCGCCGCTTGCGGGCTGGTGACGGCGCCGGCCTGCGCCAGCGACGCTTCGCCGCCGGGAATCGGCACTTCCGTGCCGATCACGTAGACGGGGGGCGCGAAGCCGGCGGCGGCCGCCGCTTCCTCGGCGACGATGCACAGGCGCGCCGAACGGGCGGCCACGGTTTCATCGTCGAGCTGCAAGGGGTCATCAATGCAGCGCATGCTGCAATCGAGGTGGATCTTGTGGAAACCGGCCGACGCATACGCGGCGATCAGGGTTTCGGCGTGATTCATCGCGGTGGCCGCATCGAGGTGCTGCCAGGCGTTCGGGCCCAGATGGTCGCCGCCCAGCACGAGGCGGCTGGCGGGAAAACCCTGTTCGCGGGCCAGTGCCAGCATGGTGTCGCGGAAAACGGCCGGCGTCATGCCAGTGTAGCCGCCGAACTGGTCGACCTGGTTCGACGTCGCTTCGACCAGCAGCACGGTGTCGTATTCGCTGGCCACGCGCATGGCGGCGCGCAGCACGCTCGGGTGGCTGCAGCAGACGGCGTACAGTCCCACGCGCTCGCCGCGGCGGTGCGCCTTGATCACTTGCTGGATCGGGGACAGGGTAAAAGTCGGGTTTTCCGCTTGCTTCATCATGTTGACGCCTTTGTATGTTGTCGTATCAAAAGGGCCGCGCCGCGCGCGCCGCCGGCATCGCCAAAGCGGGGCGGCAGGATAGGCGGCACGTGCACGCCGGGGAACAGGTGGCGCTTGACGGCGGCCGGCAGCTTGTCGTACAGGTGCGGCAGCTTGGACAGGCCGCCGCCGAGCACGATGACGTGCGGGTCATAGGCCAGCACCAGGCCGGCCAGCGCGTGGCCCAGCACATCGAGGTGCACGGCCACCGTGCGCTGGGCCACGGCATCGCCCATGTTGGCGCGCGCCACGATGGCCAAAGGCTCTGCGCCGTCGCCGCCAAAGTGCGCGTGGATTTTGCGCATGGCGGGGCCGGAGACATAGCGCTCCAGGCAGCCCGCCTTGCCGCACGGGCAGGGGTAATCGGCCAAGCCATGCTGCGCCAGCAGGGTGGCGGGCAGGCTCCAGTGGCCCCATTCGCCGGCCACGCCGTTAAAGCCGCGCAGCAGTTGGCCGCCCACGCAATAGCCGCCGCCTGCACCCGTGCCGAGGATGGCGCCGAACATGCTGGCGGCATTGTCGGCCGCGCCGCCTTGCGCTTCCGACAGGGCGAAGCACTGGCAATCGTTGCCGATGGCGACAGGACGTTTCAAGGCCTGCTGCAGGGTTTGCGCCACCAGGCGGCCGTTCAGGGCCGGCACGTTGGAGCTCAGTTGCCGGCCGCTGGCGCTGTCGATCACGCCGGGCAGGCCGATGCCGACAGGCGCCGTCGTGCCCAGGGCGGCGTCACCGCGCGCCACCAGGTCGACGATGGCTTGCACGAAGGCGGTAAAATCGTCGCCCGGCGTGGCCACCCGTTCGCGGAACACTTCCGTCAGCGCGCCGTCGCGGTCGGCAAAAGCGACCAGCTCCATCTTGCTGCCGCCGATGTCGATGCCGTGGTAGCCGGCTGTGTGATTAGAATTGGTCATGGCCATAGATGGTGACGCCCTGCACGACACGGTTGACGATGCCGCCAGCAAATGGATTGTCGGGGCGCAGTTGCAGCAGCGCGGACTGGTGCAGCGCATATTGCTGCGCCATCAGCAGCCACAGCGGAGCCAGCCAGGCGTCGGGCCAGACCGGCGCATCGGCCGCTAAGTTGGCAGATAAGTCGCCGCCGATGCCCACGGTCAGGCACGTCTGCGCCACGCTGTCGCGCTGCAGCTCTTTCAGTAAATCGTCTTCGTACTGGCGCGCCAGCGGCTTGCTGCTACGCAGCAGGATCACCAGCGACTCCGTGGTGACGGCCGATTTCGGGCCGTGGCGGAAACCGAGCGGCGTATTCGCCATCGCCATCACGCGGCCACCCGTCAATTCCAGGATCTTCAATGCCGCTTCCTTGGCCAGCGCTTCCAGCGGGCCGCTGCCCAGGTAGACCACGCGCTGTACGGGTGTTGATCCCAGGTCCGCCACGGGGGCCGACCAGTCGCGCAAGGCTTGCCCGCCCAGCTGCGCCAGGGTCTCCAGGCGAGACAAATCCGTGTCCTTGCCCAGTACCGACAGGGCTGCCAGCAGCATACTGCTAAAGCTGCTGGTCATGGCGAAGCCGCGGTCGCAGCTGCCTTCCGGCATCAGCAGGTTATACGTATTGCTGTCGTTCGCGCCCTGGCGCGCCAGCTTGCCGTCCGCGTTGCAGGTGATGTTCAGGAAGCGCGCGCCGGGCACGACCTGGCGCAGCAGTTCCACGGCCGCCAGGCTTTCCGGGCTGTCGCCGCTGCGGGCAAACGAGACGAGCAGGGTGGGGGCGTGCGCTTCCAGATACAGCTCATGGTGCGTCAGCAAAGTCGTGGTGGCGATGGCGCGGATCTGCGCGGGCCAGGCCGCATTCAGGGTATCGACGACGATTTCGCCCACATAGGCCGAGCTGCCGGCGCCCGTCAGGATGACGCGCTGCGCGGGATTGGACAGCGCGTCGCCGAGGAAGGCGGCCAGGGCCGCTTGTTCGTTGCGCAAAATAGTGGCCAGCGCGAGCCAGATGGCTGGCTGGTGCGCGATTTCCTCGGCCGTGTGCAGGCCGCCGATGTCGCGCCAGGTTTGAATGTCACGCTGAAGAAGGGTAGTCATGGAGTGTCAGTAAAGTGTTTGTTGGAGAAAGCATAAATACTAAATTTCGAAAAGTCAAATACGAAAGTAAAACGAAAGTAAATAGTTGTATGCCTTGCGAAATAATGTCGTTTTAAAGGCCGTGAAACATGCTGCGGTGCAGCGCAAAAGCGTGTGGCGGCGCGGCATGTCGCTGAAATGCTACGATAACGAAAGATTGCGCTATGGAGTTTGAGTGAAACGTAAGATAAATTGGCTTATTTTAGGCATTTTATTAATAAATTGGCGCCATAACTTTCTTTTGGTTGACGATATTTATTTTTCTTCTTAAAGTAATTTCATTGAATCACTTCTGAAAGCCAGCAGATGAACCCTCTCCCGCTTCCCCGCCGCGTCCTTGCCGCCTGTGTCCTCGCCGCCCTTGCCACCCTGGCTGCTCCCGGCCTGCATGCCGCGACCATCGGCAATCTGCAGTCGCTCTCCGCCGTGCGCGCGGCCGATGTGGCCAAGGGCGAGGCAGTGGGCTGGGATGTGCGCAGCGATACGGGCATGCAGCTGCGTATCAGCCTGCCGCAGGCGGACGTGCTGCGCATCCAGGCGGGCGGCAAGGGCGGCTTGACGGGGCCAGGCGACAAGGCCGCGCCCATCGTCGTGGGCCAGCCTGCCGCGCAGGTGGCGTACCGGATCAATGAACAGCCCGACCATATCCTGATCAGCACTGATGCCTTGAGCCTGCGCATCGACCGCAAACCGTTGCGCTTTACCCTGCTGCGCAAGGGCGACGCGGTGCCCCTGTGGCGCGAGGTGCAGCCGCTGTCGCTCGACGACAAACAGGGCGTGCAAGTGTTATCGAGCCTGCCGGGCGAGCGGTACTTTGGCGGCGGCCAGCAGAATGGCCGCTTCGAATTCAAGGGCAAGCAGGTGCCCGTGTCGTATTCGGGCGGCTGGGAAGAGGGCGACCGGCCGAATCCCGCGCCATTCTTGATGAGTTCACGGGGCTGGGGCATGCTGCGCAATACCTGGGCCGACGGCAATTACGACTTGCGCGACCAGGAACAGATCTCGCTGCAGCACGCGGAAGGCCGCTTCGATGCGTATTTCTTCGTCGGCAAGGATCTGCGCGACGTCGTCGCCCGCTACACGGACTTGACGGGCCGCGCGCGCATGCTGCCCCGCTGGGCGCTGGAATACGGCGACGCCGATTGCTACAACGATGGCGACAACGTGAAAAAGCCGGGCTCCGTGCCGAAGGGCTGGACGGACGGCCCCACGGGCAAGACGCCGGACGTGGTGGAAAGCGTGGCGCGCCAGTACCGCGAACACGACATGCCGGGCGGCTGGATCCTGCCCAACGACGGTTATGGCTGCGGCTACACGAACTTGCCGGAAACGGTGAAGGGCCTGGCAGGCTATGGCTTCCGCACGGGCCTGTGGACGGAAAACGGCGTCGACAAGATCGCCTGGGAAGTGGGCCAGGCGGGCAGCCGCGTGCAAAAGCTGGACGTGGCGTGGACGGGCAAGGGTTACCAGTTCGCCATGGATGCGAACAAGTCGGCCTACGACGGCATCCTGAACAACTCCGACAGCCGCCCGTTCCTGTGGACGGTGATGGGCTGGGCCGGCATCCAGCGCTACGCCGTGGCATGGACGGGCGACCAGAGCGCCAGCTGGGATTACATCCGCTGGCACATCCCGACCCTGATCGGTTCGGGCCTGTCCGGCCAGGCGTATGCGTCCGGCGACGTGGACGCCATCTTTGGCGGCAGCCCGGAAACCTATCTGCGCGACTTGCAGTGGAAAAGTTTTACGCCCGTCCTGATGGGCATGTCCGGCTGGGCCGCGGCCGAGCGCAAGCATCCGTGGTGGTTCGAGCAGCCGTACCGCGACATCAACCGCCGCTATCTGAAGCTCAAGATGCGCCTCACTCCCTATATGTATACCCTCGTGCGCGAAGCCGAACAATCGGGCGCGCCGCTGGTGCGCGGCCTGATGTGGGATTATCCGCAAGACCCGGCCGCCTACACGGAAGCCTATAAATATCAATTCCTGCTGGGCCGCGATGTGCTGGTGGCACCTGTCTACCGCAGCCAGGCCGTCAGCGGCGGCTGGCGCAAGGGCATCCATCTGCCGCAGGGTACGTGGTACGACTACTGGGATGGCCGCCAGGCCACGGCGGACGCGCAAGGGCGCGACCTGGACATGCAGGTCACGCTGGACAAGCTGCCCGTGTTCGTGCGCGCCGGCGCCATCCTGCCCATGTATCCGGAAATGCTGTACGACGGCCAGAAGCCGAAGGACCAGCTCACGCTCGATATCTATCCGCAAGGCGATTCCGACTACACCCTGTATGAAGACGACGGCAACACGCGCCAGTACCAGGGCGGCGCCTTCAGCCAGCAAGTCATCCGCATGCGCCAGGCGGGCGCCGACGTGCAGGTCGACATCGGCGCCGTCGATGGAAAGTACCAGGGCCAGGAAGGGCGCCGCGGCTATGCGCTGCGCATGCTGGCCGGCCAGGCCCCGGCCGCCGTGCGCGCCGGCGAACGGCTGATCGCGGCATTCGCCGACCGTGCCGTCTACGACAAGGCGGCAGAAGGCTGGTTCTTCGATGCGGCCGATAGAAAAGGCACCCTGCACGTGAAAGTGGCGGCGCAGGACATCCGCCAGCCTTTGATGCTGCAAGTCGCCGGCGCGCTGGCCGTGGCGCGAGCCGACGCCGATTTCCCGGCCGCCCCCGTGCCGGGCCGCGCCTTGCCGGCCGACGCCATGCAGGTGGTGGCGCGTCCTGCGGAAGAAAGCGGCTACCCGCTGGAAAACGCCTTCGATGGCAAGCCGGAGACGTGGTTCCGCACCGTGCGCAGCCCGTCCGTGAAAAGCGGTCCGCACGAATGGGTGGTCGGCTTTACGGAACGGCGCCTGGTGGACGGCATCGAACTGGCGCCGCGCAACGACCAGCACTGGAAGCATGGCCAGGTGCGCGATTATGAAATCTACATCGGCGACAACAACGGCGAGTGGGGCGCTCCGCTGGCACGCGGCACACTGAAACTGCAAGAGGGAACGCAGACCATCAGCTTCCCCGCCACGGCCGGGCGCCTGCTGCGCTTCCGCGTGATGAGCACGCAAAATCCGGAAGGCGATGGCGCGGCGTCCCTGGACCCGATGGTGACGGCGGCGCAAGGCGCGCCGGTGGCGCGCGCGTTCGATGCGGCGCTGGCGACCGACGTGGCGCCCGTTACCTTGTCCGAATTCCGCGTGCTCGAGCACCGCGTGGCCGAAGGCGCGGAGGTGCAGCGCTATCTGTCGGACCTGGCGCTGCCGAAGAATATCGCGAAAGACCGGCCAGCCGGCAAGGCGGTCGAGATGCGCATGAACGGGCTGTGGTTCCGCAAGGGCCTCGGCGTGGGACCTGCCAGCCGCATTGACTTGCAGCTGGCTGGCAACTGGAATCTGCTGCGCGCCGACCTGGGCGTGGACGATAGCTGCCGCAGCGCGGGCGGCTTGCAATTCCAGGTCTGGAGCGGTGAGCGGCTGCTGTACGACAGCGGCCTGGTCACGGCTCCCGGGGTGGTCAAACCCGAAATCGACGTGCGCGGCCTGAGCCAGCTCAGTTTGCGCACCCTGGGCGCGCGCGGCGCCCGAGCGGCCCAGGTCTGCGGCAACTGGGCCAATGCCGTGCTGACCGGCACGGAGGGCGCGACGGTCAAGCCGCGCTAGGCACTCAATCATTTCACTAAAAACGAGCCCCTCTTCGGACCGGGGAGGGGCTCTTGCAGCCTGACGAAAACAAATCACTTATAAAAAGGGAGATGGGAATGCACTTGAAAAAACTGATGGCCGCCATGGCGGCGGTAGGATTGGGCTCAACTGCGCTGGCATCAACGGCGCTGGCAGCGGAGGAGGAGAAACTGGCGCGCGTCGAAGTGACGGGTTCCAGCCTGAAGCGCATCAACGCGGAAACGGCGTCGCCGGTACAGGTGATCAACGCCAAGCAGATCGAAAACATGGGCGCGCTCACCTTGCTGCAAGTGCTGGACAACCTGCCTGCGGCCCGTCCGGCGCAGCAGGACTTCCGCTCGATGTTCACGGGTTCCGATGGCGGCTCGCAAGCGAACTTGCGCGGCCTCGGTGCGCAGGGCACCCTGGTGTTGCTGAATGGCCGCCGCCTGTCGTTCTATGGCGCGCCGGCCGGTTTCCAGACCATGTTCGTCAATATCGACGCCATTCCCGCCGCCGCCATCGAGCGCATGGAGATTTTGACGGACGGTGCGTCGGCCGTATATGGCTCCGATGCCGTGGCCGGCGTCATCAACGTGATCACCAAGAAGTCGTATCAAGGCCTGGAAGCGCGCGCCAATGGCGAATTTTCGCCCAGCGTGAAAGCCTATGGCGAGCGCCAGGCCAGCGTGCTGTATGGCCTGGGCGACCTGGCCAGCGACGGCTACAACATCTACGGTTCCGTGAACGTCTACCAGCGCGACCGCATCGCGCTGGCCGATACCTGGCGCAAGCGTCCCGCGTATTTTTATGCGAACAATCCCAATTTCATCCCGAACATGCGTGTGGGCGTGGGCAGCGAACCGGGCACGATGAATCCCGGGACCTTTTTTGTCTTCGACAAGGCGAAGAACAATGCGCGCACCCAGCGCGCCGTCAATGGCTGCAACAACAGCATCACCGAAGCGTCGGGCACGCGCTGCGTGTGGAATGCGCTGCCCAACCAGCTTGACACGGGGCCTACCTCGGAGCGCGCCACGGCTTACCTGAGCGGCCGGCTGAAACTCGGCGGCGACATGGAAGCGTTCGCGGAAGGCGCCTTCACCCACATCAAGATGCGCGGCGAGAATGGTCCGTCCAGCTTCAATAGCGGCAGCACGAATAACTGGTTCGCGCGCAATACGGGCAATACCCTGAATACCTTCGCCACGCCTTTCCTGAGCCCGAACAACGTCTACCTGAAAGGCAAGCTCGATGCCGATATGGTGGCGAAGATGGGCGGCGCGGCCGGCTTGAATTACCTGCTGCAGGATGCGACGGGCCACTTCGGGCAGAAGAATGTCGATGAAAACTACCGCGCGCTCGTCGGCCTGCGCGGCAGCATCGGCGGCGGCTGGGATTTTGAAACGGCGCTCAGCGTGGCGGGCAGCCATTCGACCCTGTTCCAGACGGCGAACATCAACATCAAGGGATTCGAGCAGGCGTTCGGGCCGTTCACGAAAGACCCCGTCAGCGGCCGCACCTATATCTCCGACAATCCCGCCTACAAGTTCGGCGAAATCAGCGAGGCCAATGCGGCGCTGGTGCGCGCGGCTTACCCGACCTTCGCCATCGAATCGTGGACCAAGCTGATGACGTGGGATGCGAAGCTGGAAGGCACCCTGTTCAAGCTGGGCGAGCGCGAAGTGCGCGCTGCCGTGGGCACCAACATCATGCGCGAGAGCTTCCTCACGCCCGGCAATACGGATGCGGCGAATGGCTTGATTACGCAGCAGGGCGGTTCCTGGTTCGATGGCCGGCGCACCATCGCGGCCGTGTTTGGCGAAGTGGTGGTGCCGCTCAGCGACACCCTGGAAGTCAACGCGGCCGCGCGCCTGGACAAATACCCGCACTTCGCCGCCAACCTGGCGCCCAAGCTGGGCGTGATCTGGCGCGCGCGGCCCGAGCTGATGCTGCGCGGGACGTATTCGGAAGGCTTCCGCGCACCCAACCTGGCCGAATCGGGCACGGGTGGCGTCTTTGCGCAGGTGGGCGGCATCCGCGACACCGTGCGCTGCGACGAAACGAATGCCATGGCGCGCGCCTTGATGAAGTCCGCGGTCGCGACGGATGCGGACCTGGGCAAGAGTTTGCTCAATTCGAACTGCTCCACGACGGTGGGTGGCCTGACGCCGCCGAACCAGAATCTACGTCCGGAAAAGGCGAAGATATCGACCGTGGGCCTGGTTCTGCAGCCGGCCAAGGACGTGAGCATCTCCATCGATTACTGGTTCATCAACCGCCGCGACGAAATCGTGCGCCAGGACTTCAACGAGCTGTTTACGGAGTTGGTGGCCAAGTACGGCCCGACCCTGGCCGGCACGCCCAGCGCCATCCGCAACGACCTGACGGATACGGACCGGGGCAACGTCGCGGCCGTGGCGGCCATGTGCGCCAATCCCGCCAATGCGGGCGTGTGCGCGGGCGGCGTGCCCGGCTACTCGGTGGGCAACCTGGGCGGCTTGATCAACTCGTATTCGAACCGTGGCCGCACCCTGATGGATGGCGTGGACATCGATGCGCGCACGCGCTTTGCGCTCGGCGACTGGGGCAAGCTGAGCACTGGCATCGCGGCCACCATCCGCAAGCGCGACACCCATGACAGCGAAGACGGCAGCGACATCAAGGGCAACACCGTCGGCTATTACGATTCGCCGCGCTACCGCGCTACCGTCAACGCCGACTGGAGCTACCGCAACTTCGTCAGCAGCGTCTTTATCAACTATTCGGGCAAGACGCGCTGGGCGTATGGTCCCTGGGACAAGGACAACACGCCGGAAAACTGCACTGCCGCCTCGGTGGCCTTGCCGGCCGGCCAGTGCAAGGGCGCGCCGTCATACACCACGGTGAACCTGGCCTTCAGCTGGAAGCCGCTGAAGAACCTGGACGTGGGCCTGAACGTGAAGAACGCGTTCAACAAGCAGCCGTACTACGACCCGAATGGCTGGGAAGGCTACAACCATAGCCAGGACCTGTTCGGCCGCCAGTTTGCCCTGTCGGCCAGCTACAAGTTCTTTTAAAGCGTGACGATGCCCCGGTACGTCAGCTGGCATGGTGCGGGCCGGGGTATTGCCATGAAAAAGAAAATACAATACTCCAATATGCACAATACGAAAGATAAACGTAAGTGAAAGAGGGTAGGCATGTCTTCTTTCGCGTTGCTCTTCCCGGATTGCCACGCGGATTATCCTCTGCCGGACGACTCCTTGCCTGCGCGTGTATCTGCCATACCACGATAACGAAAGTTATCTGCCGCGAATCTGATTAAATCGAAAGATAAATACTCTTTATTTGCTCAATTTAGCGATAAATTTACGTTATAACTTTCTTTTTGTTGACGATACTTATTTTTCTTTTTAAAGTAATCCCAAGAAAAGAAAATCAGCCGATGCGGACTGATTTCCCGGAAGGTGCAACTGCCTGGCTGCACCGGCCGACGACCACCATAAAAATTGCATCCCCCCGACTTCGCCCTGGAGCGGGGAGGGCGCGCATAACCCTCGATATAGACGGAGAGACAGCATGCATACCACCCGACTCAAATTGCGCGACATCAGCCGCGCCGCAGCGATCGTGATCGCACTGGCGGCCGGCGTGCCAGGCCAGGCCTGGGCACAGTCGAACGCCACCAGCACCATTTTCGGTGAAGTGAGCGCGCCGGCCGGCGCCACCGTGGTGCTGGAAAACCTGGCGACGGGCGTGCAGCGCAGCCTGACGCCCGATACGTCGGGCCGCTATGTGGCCAACTCCATGCCGCCAGGTCGCTATGCGGTGCGCGTGCTGCGTGCCGGTTCGGTGGAAGCGTCGCAGGAAGTCGAAGCCCTGATCGGCGCGGGCGCGGAAGCGAACTTCGGCCCGGCCAGCGCCGCCGGCACGGTGGGCCAGGAGCAGACCGTCGTGGTGAAGGCGTCGCGCAATCCGATCGACGTGTCGAACACCAACAATGGCGTGATCTTCACGGCCAAGGAATTGAAAGCGCTGCCGGTCGGGAACGACGTCGCCTCCATCGTGCAGCTGACGCCGGGCGTGTCGCGCGGCACCAACAGCGTGTATGGCAATGCGCCATCGATCGGCGGCTCGGGCCAGTCCGAAAACGCCTTTTACGTCAACGGCTTCCCGATCACGAATATCCTGACCCAGGTGGGCGCATCGGAGCTGCCGTTCGGCGCGATCTCGAACCTGCAGGTGCTGTCGGGCGGCTATGGCTCGGAGTTTGGCCGCTCCACGGGCGGGGTGATCAACATCACCACCAAGAGTGGCGGCAACAAGGTCGAATTCGGCGGCAAGGTGTCCATCATCCCCCGTTCGCTGAAAGGCGAGCCGGAAAACACCTATTACCCGAACACGGGCGCCAATCCGAAGACGGATGGCAATCTGCTGTACTGGAACCGCGACAATGGCAGCACCAGCAAGGTGGTGGGCCTGTATGGCAGCGGCCCGCTGATCAAGAACAAGCTGTTCGCCTTCGTGGCGCTGGAACAGACGCGCACGGACAGCCAGGCCGTTGCCGCCACCGCCGACTCGGGCACGGCCCTGGCGCGCGGCTGGAGCACCAGCCAGAGCAAGGTGAACCGCATGATGGCCAAGCTGGATTACAACCTGACGGACGACCATCACTTCGAATACACCAAGCTGTATGACCGCACGAAAACGGATAGCCAGGCGTATGGCTACAGCTACGCCACGCATGCGAGCAATGGCGTACAGGCGGGCAAGGGCGAGACGACGGTCAACTGCTGCGGATCATCGGCCGCGCCGGGCGCCAACATCGACATCTTCAAGTACACGGGCTACCTGACGGACAACCTGACCGTGACGGCCATGATGGGCGAATCGCGCACGTCGCACACCCGCACGCCGAATGGCTACAATCCGCTGCTGGCGCAAACGTCGTCGAATACCTCGACCCAGGTGCCTGGCCTGACGTACGCCAATCCGCAAACGGTGACGGGCACTCTGGTCGACCCATCGTCGGAAGACCGCCAGAAGGCCAAGCGTCTGGACCTCGAATACAAGTTGGGCAAGCACTCGCTGCGTGGCGGCATCGACCGCATCGACGTGGAATCGAAGGTGGGCCTGAGCCTGGCGGGCGGCTACCGCTGGAGCTATCTGAAAGCGGACGATCCGAACCGGGCCATCAACGGCGCGTTCGAGACGCCGGCACAGGGTGGCGGCTACGGCGCGCAGGGCTATTACGTCAGCAAGGACTTGAATGCCAACCTGGCGCGTCCGACCAGCGTGCAGTCGGCGCAATACATCCAGGATCACTACCAGGTCACGGAACGGGTGCTGCTGGACCTGGGCCTGCGCCGCGAGCAGTTCACCAACTACAGCACCGATGGCGTGGCCTTCATTTCGCAGCGCAACATGATCGCCCCGCGCGTGGGCGCCACCTGGGATTACCTGGGTGACGGCACCCTGAAATTCTTCGCCAACGGCGGCCGTTACCACTTGCCGGTGCCGTCGAATTTGTCGAGCAACATGGCCAGCCCCTTCCTGGCCACCAGCGAGATGTACACCTACACGGGTGTCGATCCCGTCACGGGCGCGCCGACGGGCCTGCACGCGATCAGCAAGCCGTATTCGGCCAACAACGCGTACGGCCAGAGCCGCGATGCGCGCGAAGTGACGGCCATCGGCTTGAAACCGCTGTCGCAGGATGAATTCTCGCTGGGCTTCGAACGCGCCCTGAGCAAGAAACTGGTGGTGGGCGCCAGCGTCCTGTACCGCAAGCTGAACGACACCAACGACGACGTCTGCGATGCGCGTCCGCTGCAAGCCTGGGCCACGCGCAACAGCGTCGACACGAGCAACTGGGGTGGCTTCCAGTGCGCCATCATCAACCCTGGCCGCGACAACAGCCTGATGGTGGACTTTGACGATGGCAAAGGCTTGCGCCGCGTGGATATTTCGGCGGCGGAGTGGGGAAATCCGCTGCCATCGCGCACCTACCGCGCCTTGAACCTGTTCGTCGAGCACCCGTATACGAACGGCTGGTACGGCAAGCTGACCTACACCCTGTCTGCG
Source organism: Janthinobacterium lividum (assembly GCF_034424625.1). Taxonomy (NCBI): domain Bacteria; kingdom Pseudomonadati; phylum Pseudomonadota; class Betaproteobacteria; order Burkholderiales; family Oxalobacteraceae; genus Janthinobacterium; species Janthinobacterium lividum. Next base: position 3,155,668 of record NZ_CP139976.1, read on the forward strand.
CTGAAGGGCAATATGGAAGGCCAGACGGACAGCATCGGCGGCGGCGACGTGGGTCTGACCGTCAGCGACGACCACAAGGAACTGATGTACAACGCCTATGGCTACCTGCCAGGCGACCATCGCCACGCGTTCAAGGCCTACGGTTTCATGCAGGTCATCCCGGACGTGATGGTCGGCGCCAACCTGTCGCTGACCTCCGGCGCGCCGCGCAACTGCATCGGCGCGCTGCCCGATAACCTGCGGTTCGAGAACGATTACGGCGATTCCTACTTCTATTGCAATGGCAAGCCGGCGCCGCGCGGTAGCCAGGGTCGCCTGCCTTGGCAAGCCCAGCTGGACATGAATCTGGCCTATACTCCCAGCGCCGTCAAGGGCCTGAGCCTGAAAGTGGACGTCTTCAATGTGTTCAACAGCCAGACCGTGACCCGCTATAACGAAACGCGCGAAGACCATGGCGCCATCGCCCGCAACTACCTGCAGGTGGCTGGCCGCACGGCACCGCGTTCGGTGCGATTCACGGCGGAATACACCTATTAAACTGCAGCCGGCCCGCTGCAAGGCGGGCCGGTGACGAACATTACCAATGGAAGCGAGAAGAGACCAATGACAACACAAATCAATCGACGCAATTTCCTGTCCGCCAGCGCCGCGCTGGCCGGTGGCGCCATGGCCGGCAGCGCCTTGCTGCCTGGCGACGCCAGCGCCGCCCCTGCGGCCGGCCGCGACAAAGTCCGCCTGGGCCTGATCGGCACGGGCATGCGCGGCCAGGTGCTGCTGGCTGAACTGGTGCGCCGCGATGACGTGGAAGTGGTTGCGCTGTGCGATATCGAGCCGATCATGCTGAAACACGCGCTGGGCCAGGTGGCCAAAGCCGGCAAGCCCCGTCCCCGCACGTATGGCGAAGACCGCGACCAGAAAGCCTACAAGCGCATGCTGGACGCGGGCGGCCTCGATGGCGTGATCATCGCCACGCCGTGGGAATTCCACGCGCCGATGGCGATCGCCGCCATGCAGGCGAAGATACCCGTCGGTTGCGAAGTGGTGGCCGGCATTACCCTGCAAGACCACTGGGACGTCCTGAATACCCAGCTGAAAACGGGCACGCCATACATGTTGCTGGAAAACGTGTGCTACCGCCGCGACGTGATGGCTGCGCTGCAGATGGTGCGCGCGGGCCTGTTCGGCGAACTGCTGCACCTGCAGGGCGGCTACCAGCACGATCTGCGCGCCGTGAAATTCAACAGCGGCAATCCTGCCAAGCCGTATGGCGGCGGCGTGGAATTCGGCGAAAAGGGCTGGTCGGAAGCCCATTGGCGCACGCAGCACTCGGTCGAACGCAATGGCGAACTGTATCCTAGCCACGGCATCGGCCCATGCGCCATGTACACCAACATCAACCGCGGCAACCGTTTTACGCGCATCAACGCCTTCGCCACCAAGGCGCGCGGCTTGCACGACTACATCGTCAAGCAGCCGGGCGGCGCACAGCATGCGAACGCCAAGGTCAAGTTCAAGCTGGGCGACGTGGTCACCACCACCCTGGCGTGCGAGAACGGCGAAACCATCATCCTGCAGCACGATACGAGCCTGCCGCGCCCGTACTCGTTGGGCTTCCGCGTGCAAGGCACGGACGGCCTGTGGATGGACCTGAACAATTCCATCCATATCGAGGGCGTCAGCAAGCCGCACCAGTGGGACGATTTCAAGACCTACCAGGACAAGTATGAGCACCCGGTCTGGCGCAAATATGCGGCGCAAGCCGAAGGCGCGGGCCACGGCGGCATGGACTTCTTCGTCATCCACGCCTTTGTCGAAGCGCTGAAGGCCAACGCGCCGATGCCGATCGATATCTACGATGCCGTGACGTGGAGCGCCATCACGCCGCTGTCCGAGCAGTCGATCGCCGCCAACTTCCAGACCCTGGACTTCCCGGACTTCACGGGCGGCCAGTGGAAAGCGCGCAAGCCTATCTTCGCTCTCGACGGCAAGTACTAAGCCTTCACGACCCGCTACCGCGCCTGCCGCCGTAGCGGGTTTTTTCCAGCCATCCCAGCTTTTCAAACCGCGGCGCACGCCGCAGGACTTCTTGCGCCTGTTGCACGCCGTACCACCAGGAGACGTTGATGAAACACAGAAGTTCATTACTCTACGCAGTCCTTCCCGCCATGCCATTGCTGCTGGCCGCATGCGGCGGCGCCACTGCCACCGCTACCCCCGACATGGGCGGCACCGCCTTGCTGGCTGCCAGCGTGGCCGCGCCGGCCACCACCGCCACCGTGGAACTGGCCGGCAACGCCTTCATCACGGGCGGGAACGAGGGCGCCGTCATCGGCGAACATGGCCTGGCCGGCTGGAGCAATCCGGCTGCCGTCGCCAGTACGTATTTCCGCGTCTCCGGGGCGGGCCCTGTCCAGGTGGCGCTTGACGCCAGTCTGGCCGATGGCGGCAACAGCAACATCCGCGTGAAGATCAACGGCAAGCCCTTCGACGTGAAGCTGGCCGGCAAGGCGCGCAAGACCTATGCCGTGGGCACGGTGAACGTGGCGGCGGCCGGCTATGTGAAGGTGGACTTGCAGGGGCTGTCGCGCGTGAAGGCCACGTTCGGCGACGTCACCGCGCTGAAGGTGACGTCGAACGCCGCGCTCACGTACGCCAATGACCCCGCCAATTACTACTGGTCGCGGCGCGGCCCGTCCGTGCACATGGGTTACACGGTGCCGGCCAATACCGAGTATTTTTATAACGAGATGACGATACCCAAGGGGCAGGACGCCATCGGCTCCTATTTCATGGCCAACGGCTTTGGCCAGGGCTACATGGGCATCCAGGTGAAATCACCGAGCGAGCGCTGGATACTGTTTTCCGTGTGGGACGCCGACAATGGCGCCAAGACCACCTTGGTCAGCAAGGGCGCCGGCGTGGTCGATAACGCCTTCGGCGGCGAGGGCACGGGAGGCCAGACCTATCTGTCGTATAACTGGGCAGCCGGCACGACGTACCGCTTCATCACGCGCGCGCGGCCCGACGGCAATGGCGGCAGCGATTACTCGGCCTGGTTCTTCGCGCCCGAGACGGGCAAATGGCGCTACATCGCCACCTGGAAGCGGCCGGCGATTTCCACGTATCTGACGGGCGTGCATTCCTTCCTCGAGAACTTCATCGATACCCTGGGCTACACTGAACGCCGCGTCCAGTTCGGCAACCAGTGGGCAAGGAATGCATCGGGTACCTGGTCGGAAGTGACGGCCGGGAGGTTCACCGGCGACGCCACGGCCACGAATGCGCAGCGCATGGATTATGCGGGCGGGCTGGAAAACGGCAAGTTCTACCTGCATAACGGCGGCTTCTTTGCCGATTACGTGCAAACCAGCCAGAACTTCACGCGTCCGGCCACTGGCCAGGCACCGGCTGTCGATGTGGCGGCCTTGCCAATGCAATAGGCGTTGATCCTTACCCCGGCCGCTTGCCCACCATCGCTTCGATGCCGCGATAGTAGGTGAGCGGCCGGCCTATCGTCACTCCCATCAATGCCGCCGCCTGGATGATGTCGTTGGTATCGCGCCGGTACACGACCAGCGCATCCATTTCGTCGCTGCCGTTGCCATCGATCTGGATCAGGTCATAGCCGCCTTCGTCCACGGCGCGCTGTGCCAGTTCTTTGTCCAGCCACTCGAAATAGGGCAGCGCGCTACCGTCGCTGTCCTTGAGCAGCTCGTACGGGAAGTCGGGGAATGCGTCGAACATGTCCTGTATCTGTTCGTGCAGTTCGTCGAGCTTGTCGCTCGACGCCATATAGCCGCCCAGGTGCCAGAGGATCGCCACCGCGTAGGCTTGCGCATCGCTGTCGATCCACTCGTCGCGTGGCGCGGAGGGCGCATCGGTGATGGCGGCGACGGCCGCGTCGAGTTCCTCTCCTTCCAGGTCACCGCAGGTCAGTTTGGTCAGCAGTTCAGACAAGAGCATGTTTGGCTTTCAGGGTAGGGCACGGCCAGGGGAGAGGCATGTGCAAGACGTTGTAAATACTATCATTTCTACGTGCTACGTGGCGGTTGCGCCAGCCGTGTCATGCCAGTTAGAATGCGAATCATTATTGTTTGCGTGTGAGGATTTTCCGTGCCGCCTGCCCAATCCGGCGTCCACCAGGAGGTGGGCAGCCTGTATCACGAACATCACCGCTGGCTGCAAGGCTGGCTCAGGCACAAACTGGGCAATGCGTTTGACGCGGCCGACGTGGCGCACGATACCTTCATGCGCCTGCTCAATCGCGACGAGACCATCGTCGCGCGCGAGCCGCGTGCCTTCCTGACGACGGTGGCCAAGGGCGTGCTGGGCAATCTGTACCGCCGGCGCGACCTGGAGGCGGCCTACCTGGAAACCCTGGCCAGCCTGCCGGCGCAATGCGCGCCCGACCCGGAGGCGCAGGCGATCCTGCTCGAAGCCCTGCTCGACATCGACCGCCGCCTCGATAGCCTGGCGCCTGCCGTGCGCCGTGCCTTTCTGCTGTCGCAGCTCGATGGCATGCCGCAGGCGGCCATCGCGCTGGAGCTGAATGTCTCGCTGGCCACCGTGCAGCGCTACCTGGTCAAAGCCATGCACCAGTGCTTCTTTTCCCCGCTGGCGCCGTGATGGGCGCCCTCACGCCGGAAGCGGCCAGCTTGCAGGCTGTCGAATGGCTGGTGCGCCTGCAGGCCGGTGACGCCACGCCGGAAGTGGAGCAGGCATGGCGCGCCTGGCGCGGCAGCGACCCGGAAAACGAGCAAGCCTGGCAGCATGTGGAAGGCTGCATGGCGCGCATGCGCGCCTTGCCCGCGCCGCTGGCGCACGGCACGCTGGCCCGCAAGCCGCTGCACGCGCAAGCGAATGCGGCGCGGCGCCAGTCTTTGAAACTCCTGGCGCTGCTGGTCGTGGGCGGCGGCGCCTGGCTGGCGGGTGGCAATGAGCAGGCGCGCTTCTGGCTGGCCGATTACCGCACTGGCACGGGCGAATTGCGCCACATCGTGCTGGCAGACGGCACGCGCATCGCCCTCAACACGGCCACCTCCATCGACGTGCGTTTCGATGCGGGCCAGCGCCTGGTGACCCTGTTAAAAGGCGAGATCATGGTCGCCACGGCACGCGACGTGGCGGGCCGGCCTTTTTTCGTGCGCACGGGCCAGGGCCGCTTGCAACCCGTGGGCACGCGCTTTGCCGTGCGAGCCGGTAGCGAAGCCACGCGCCTGGGCGTATTTGCGGGCGCCGTCGACATCGTGCCGGAACAAGCGCCCGATGCGGCGCGCAGGCTGCAGGCGGGTGAACAAGCGACTTTCACGGCGGGCAGCGTTGGCTCCATCGAGCTTCTGCCTGCCGGCGCCGATGCGTGGACGGCCGGCATGCTGGTGGCGCACGACATGCCGCTGGCCGATTTTGTCGGCGAGCTGGCACGCTACCGGCATGGCCGCCTGGCCTGCGATCCGGCCGTCGCCCACCTGCGCGTGTCGGGCATCTATCCGCTGGCCGACACGACGCAAGTGCTGGACATGCTGACGCGTACCTTGCCCGTCGACGTGCGCCAGAGCACGCGCTTCTGGGTGAGCGTGGTGCCGCATCGGAAGCATCCATGATTATTTTCTGAAAATGTGAGGGTTTTTCGATTTTCGCGTGACATAGCGAGTGAACCCCTCATTCACTTTCAGGAAAACAGTCCGCATGCCCAGCACAGCACCTACTTACCCATCTTCCGCTTCCCGCACATGCCGCCGCAGCGTGGCGGCGCTGACCGTCAGCCACGCCCTGTGGCTGCTCGCCGCCGGCGGCGCATTGGCCGCCGCACCTATTGCCCAGGCAGCCAATGGGGCGCGCATCGAGCTGGCGATACCCGGCGGCACCCTGGAACAGGTGCTGGTGCGCTTCGGCCAGGAGACGGGCACCATGATCTCCTACCAGGCCGCCACCGTGGCCGGCAAGCGCAGCGCCGGACTGACGGGCAGCTACAGCGTGCCCGAGGCGCTGGGCACCATCGTCGCCGGCTCGGGCTTGCGCGCCGTGCCGCAGGCGAATGGCGGCTATGTGCTCGACGTGGCAGCGGCCGAGGGCGCCCAGACCATGCCGGAGATGAAGGTCAGCGCCAGCTTTGATGCGAATGGCGCGACGGAAGGCAGCGGCTTGTATACGACGCAGACCATGCGTTCGGCCACGCGCCTGGGCCTGTCCGTGCGCGAGACGCCGCAAGCCGTCAGCGTGGTCACGCGCCAGCAGATGGATGACCAGAACCTGCAAACGGTGGAAGAGGTGCTGCAAAACGCGGCCGGCGTGGCCATCAACCGCTACGACAGCGACCGTACCTCGTTCTTCGCGCGCGGCTTTTCCATCGCCAGTTACCAGTACGACGGCATTCCCACCACGGTCGACAATGCCTACAACGTGGGTGACAGCACCCTGGACATGACGGCCTACGACAGGGTCGAGATCGTGCGCGGCGCCACGGGCTTGCTCACTGGCGCCGGGGAGCCGTCGGCCACCATCAACCTGGTGCGCAAGCGCGCGTCATCGAAGCAGATGGCCGGGAATGCCGCCCTGAGCCTCGGTTCCTGGAACAATGCGCGCGCCAGCGCGGACCTGTCCACGCCCTTGAGCAGCGATGGCAAGGTGCGCGGCAGAGTGGTGGCCAGCTACCAGGACAGCGAATCGTATGTGCACCTGTATCACGGCAGGAAAGCCATGGCCTACGCCACCGTGGAAGCGGACCTGGCGCCCGGCAGCGTGCTGATCGCCGGCTATGAATACCAGGACAACCGCCCGCGCGGCGGCATGTATGGCGGCTTGCCGCTGTGGTATGCGGATGGCGAACGGGCCACCTTGCCCCGTTCCGCTACGACGGCGACCACCTGGAGCCGCTGGTTCAGCACCAGCCAGACGGCGTTCTTGCGCCTGGAGCAGGACCTGGGCAAGGGCTGGAACCTGACGGCCATGCTGAATCACGGCTGGGGCAATTATTCGGCGGCCGAGCTTTTCGCCAATACCTGGCCGGACAAGGCCACGGGCCAGGGCGTGACGGGCTACACCGGGTTTTACTCGGGCACGCGGCGCCAGGACAGCGTCGACGCCTATGTGCAAGGGCCGCTGCAGCTGCTGGGGCGCACGCACGATCTGGCGTTCGGCGTTTCGGGCAGCAACCAGTTCTCCAGCAACCCGGGCATCTCGGGTGGCAGCGTCGATTACGGCAATTTCCATCAATGGCAGGGCGTGACGCCGGAGCCGGACTGGAATGACCCGAATTTCTCGCGCTGGCAGCTGCTCGATACGGTGCAGCAGCGCGGCATCTACGGCACGGCGCGCTTTTCGCTGGCCGATCCCTTGAAACTGATCGTCGGCGCGCGCTACAGCCGCTACAAGGCGGACCATGTCGATGACTGGGGCGGCAGCTACGCCTATGCCAAGCATGCCGTCACGCCGTATGCGGGCCTGGTGTGGGATATCGATGCGCAGCATGCGCTGTACACCAGCTATAGCAAGATCTTCAAGCCGCAGGGCTACCAGGACCGGTTCGGCCGCTATCTGGATCCCGTACAGGGAAAGAATCTGGAGGCGGGCGTGAAGGGCGAGTATTTCGGCGGCCGATTGAATGCGGCGCTGGCCGTGTTCCGCATCGCGCAAGATGGCCTGGCGCAGGAGGATACGGGCCATTTTGTCGGCAATTCGCTGACGCAGGCGTATTTCGCGGCATCGGGCACCACCAGCAAGGGCGTGGAGCTGGATGTGTCGGGCGAGCTGGCGCAGGGCTGGAACGTCTCGGCCAGCGTGTCGCACGCGGCGGCCGAGGACAACAAGGGCGCGCGCCTGAACAGCTATGTGCCGCAGACCCTGGCGCGCGTGTTTTCCACATACCAGCTGCCTGGCGGCTTGCGGGCGTTATCGGTGGGCGGCGGCGTGAACTGGCAGAGCGGCGCCTACCGTGACGCCACCGGGCCGACGGGCACGCAGCGCGTGGAGCAGGGCGGTTATGCCGTGGCCAGCCTGATGGCGAAATACGCGCTGTCGCGCCAGTTGTCGCTGCAGGCGAACGTCAACAACCTGTTCGACAAGCATTACTACAGCCAGCTTGGCATGTATAACCAGGCTTACTGGGGCGCCCCGCGCAACGCCAGCGTCACCCTGCGCTACATGTTCTGATGCATCAGAGCGGCCAGACCTGCTTGGTGACGGCCACCGCGACGATGTAGGCGAATACCAGCACGGCGAGCGCGAAGGCTGCGCCGCGCACGGCCGGCGTCTTGCCGCGTTTTAGCGCGATGGTGCCCAGCACGATGTAAGCCACCAGCGCACACAGCTTGGCAGCCAGCCAGGGGTGGCTGCCCGGCGACTGGCCGCTCCACACGGCCAGCGTGATGGCGCTGGCCAGCAAGGCCGTGTCGACCAGGTGCGGCAGGATTTTTACCCAGCGTTGCTGCAAGGCTGGCGAGGCGCGCAGCATCCAGATGCCGCGCAAGAGGAAAAGAAAGCCGCTGGCGGCGGCGCATCCCATGTGGAAATGCTTGAGGCTCAGATAATCCATGCGTGAGGTGGTGGGCGTTGATTGATGGTGGCGCCAGCATAGCCGCCTTTGGCGCGCCGCGCCATACGTCGTCGGGATGAGGCGCGATCAGCGGCACCATTTCACGTACACCAGCTCGGGGTCTCCCTCGTCGAGATGGTCGATCTGGCCGCTGCGCACGAAGCCCGCTCTGGCGAACAGCCGTTGCGCGGCCAGGTTGGACTGGTTCGTCGAGGTGAACAGCTTGCCTGTCTGGCACGCGGCTTCGGCGGCGGCCAGCAGGCGCAAGCCCACGCCGCGCCGCTGCTGTCCGGGAGCGACTATCACCAGCGAGACGAAGCCGTAGCCGAAGAAGTCGTCGTGCGTGAGGACATAGCCGGCGACCTGGCCCGCCCGCATGGCCACCTGGCAGTGCCCCTTGCCTACGGCGGCGCGCACGGCATCGCCCCGGCTGGCGTGCACCTGCGCATACGCGTCGCAGGCCAGCATGGCTGCCACATCGCCAGCCTGGGCCAGGCGGGTGATGATGGGCTCTGTTTCGTGCCTGTCGTGTTTGTTCTGCATGCCGCTCCTTTTTCTCCAGGCGCCGAGTGTGCCAAAAATAGCTGCGTTTGTAAAACACCCGCCATTCAGGCTAGGTCCATCCTCCGCCATCTAGTCACTTTTGCCGATACGGCTATCCAGATTGCCTTTCCAGAATCACCCTGTGGCCGATAGTGCCTTTCCCCTCTGCCACGTAAGCTGGTCGGGACGGCTGGCCAGACGGCCAGTGCATTCATGGAGAAACATCGTGGCTACCCTAGATGGCACTAAGAACAACAGTAGTAACAAGGCAGTCGAACCCGGCATGCGGCGCAAGCAGGCGTCCGTGCTGATTAGCAGCACCTTCGCGTTTACCATCTGCTTTGCAGTCTGGATGATGTTTGCCGTACTGGGCATCCCCATCAAGACCAGCCTGGGTTTGACTGAAACACAATTCGGCCTGCTGGCCGCCATGCCCGTGCTGACGGGCTCCCTCGTGCGCGTGCCGCTGGGCATCTGGACGGACAAATACGGCGGACGCCGCGTCTTCTTCTGGCTGATGCTGGCCAGCGTGGTGCCGATCTACCTGATCTCCTACGCCACCGCCTACTGGCATTTCCTCGTGCTGGGCATGTTCGTCGGCCTGGCGGGCGGCTCGTTTTCCGTCGGCACGCCGTACGTGGCGCGCTGGTATGAAAAGGAGCGCCGCGGCCTGGCGATGGGCATCTTCGGCGCCGGCAACTCCGGTTCCGCGCTGACCAAGTTCGTCGCGCCGGGTATCGTCGCCGCCTTCGGCTGGCAAATGCTGCCCAAGGTGTATGCGGTGGCCATGCTGGCCACGGCCATCATCTTCTGGCTGTTTTCGTACACGGACAAATCGCATCTGGCGCCATCGGGCGAGAGCTTTTCGGCGCAGATGAAGGTGCTGAAGGATCCCCGCGTGTGGCGCTACTGCCAGTACTACTCGGTGGTGTTTGGCGGCTATGTGGCGCTGGCGCTGTGGATGACCAAGTACTACGTGGCCGAATACGGCTTCGACCTGAAGCACGCGGCGCTGCTGGCCGCGTGCTTCTCGCTGCCGGGCGGCGTGCTGCGCGCCGTGGGCGGCTGGATCTCCGACAAATACGGTGCGGCGAAAGTCACCTGGGCCGTGATGTGGGTGTGCTGGGTGTGCTTCTTCCTGCTGTCGTATCCGCAAACGCAGATGGTCGTGGAAACCGTCACGGGTCCGATGGCTTTCCATATCGGCCTGTCGCCGCTGTGGTTCACCGTGCTGCTGTTCATCGTCGGCATCGCCATGGCCGTGGGCAAGGCGTCCGTCTTCAAGTTCATCGGCGATGATTTTTCCGACAATATCGGCGCCGTCTCGGGCGTGGTAGGCCTGGCCGGCGGCCTGGGAGGCTTCATCCTGCCCGTGATGTTCGGCGCCCTGGTGGACTTTACCGGCGTGCGTTCGAGCTCCTTCATGCTCCTGTACGGCACCGTCTGCGTTTCCCTCGTCTGGATGCATTTCTCGTTCAAGCCGCTGCGCGCGGCCACTATCAATCAACCTGCAGGAGCTAAAGCATGAGCCGCTACATGATCAATACGTGGGAGCCGGAAACCCCGAGCTTCTGGCAAAACACGGGCAAGGCCACGGCCGCGCGCAATCTGTGGATATCGATTCCCGCGCTGCTGCTGGCATTCGCCGTGTGGATGGTGTGGAGCGTGGTGGTGGTCAACCTGCCCAACATCGGCTTCACCTACAGTAACAACCAGCTGTTCTGGCTGACGGCCTTGCCGGGCCTGTCCGGCGCCACCTTGCGCATCTTTTATTCGTTCATGGTGCCGATCTTCGGCGGCCGCCGCTGGACGGCCATTTCCACTGGCTCGCTCCTGATTCCCGCCATCGGTATCGGCCTGGCCGTGCAGGACGTGAACACGGGCTATCCGACCATGCTGATCCTGGCGCTGCTGTGCGGCTTCGGCGGCGGCAATTTCGCCTCGTCGATGGCCAACATCAGCTTTTTCTATCCCAAGGCCAGCAAGGGCTTCGCGCTGGGCATGAATGCGGGCCTGGGCAACCTGGGCGTGTCGGTGGTGCAGTTCGTCGTGCCGCTGGTGATCACGTTCGCCGTCTTCGGCGCCTGGGGCGGCGATTCGCTCACCTGGGTCAAGAATGGCGTGAGCAAGGACATGTGGCTGCAGAACGCGGGCTTCATCTGGGTGCCGTTCATCGCCTTGAGCACCTTGCTGGCCTGGTTCGGCATGAATGACCTGGCGTCGGCGAAGGCTTCGTTTTCCGAGCAGGCCGTGATCTTCAAGCGCAAGCACAACTGGCTCATGTGCTGGCTGTACACGGGCACCTTCGGCTCCTTCATCGGTTATTCGGCCGCCTTTCCGCTGCTGATCAAGATCCAGTTCCCCGACGTGAATCCGCTCGATTATGCCTTCCTCGGCCCCCTGGTCGGTGCGCTGGCGCGCGTGGCCGGCGGCGTGATTTCCGATAAACTGGGCGGCGCCCGCGTCACCCAGTGGTCGTTCCTGCTGATGATCGGCGCCGTGCTGGGCGTGCTGTACTTCATGCCGCAAGCGGGCGAAGGTGTGCACACTGCGGGCAGCTTCAATGGTTTCTTCTGGATGTTCATGCTGCTGTTCGCCGGCACGGGCGTTGGCAATGCGTCGACCTTCCGCATGATCCCCGTGATCTTCCTGACGGAGCACCAGCGCGCGGCCGCCGGCAAGGGCAAGGCGGAGCAGGAGCAAGCCATCGTCGACGCCAACAAGGAAGGCGCGGCCGTCCTGGGCTTTACGTCGGCCGTGGCCGCGTATGGCGCCTTCTTCATCCCGAAAAGCTATGGCACCTCGATTGCGCTGACGGGCAGCCCCGACGCGGCCTTGTGGTGCTTCATCGGCTTTTATGTGAGCTGCATCGCGATCACCTGGTGGTGCTATGCGCGCAAGAATGCGCCGATGCCTTGCTAGTTGGCGTCAGAACGCCTGGCAAGTCCTGCTTGCCGGGCGCCGTATAGAGTATTCGAGGTAGTCATGGAAGAACTGGAAAAATTTGTCAACGGCTTCAGCCTGTTTCAGCAGCAGTACTTCAGCGAACCGCAAACCTTGTACGACAGCCTGCGCGACGGGCAGCGGCCCTCGACCTTGCTGATCGGCTGCTGCGATTCGCGCGTCGATCCCATGCTGCTGACGGGCAGCGACCCGGGCGACATGTTCGTCGTGCGTAATATCGCCAACCTGGTGCCACCGTGCACGCCCGACGCGCCGCCCGGCGTCAGCTCGGCCATCGAGTTCGCCGTCTGCAAGCTGGAAGTGGCCAGGGTCATCGTGCTCGGACATGCGCGCTGCGGCGGCATCCGCGCGCTGCTGGAACCGCAGCCGCGCACGGAAGGCCAGGAAACGGACTTCGTGGGACAGTGGATGCGCATCGCCGAACCGGTGGCGCAAAGGGTGCGGCGCGAGCTGGCGCACCGCTCGTCGGCGGAACAGCACCACGCGTGCGAGCTGGCCAGCATCCTGCAGTCGCTGGACAACCTGCTCACCTACCCGTGGCTGAAGCGGCGGGTGGAGCAGGGGGTGTTGAAGCTGCATGGATGGTATTTCGACATCGACAGCGGGGCCCTGATGGCATATTCGGCGCGCCAGCAGCAGTTTTTGCCGCTGGTCTGCCCGATCGAACGGGCGCGTCATCTGCACGAGCGCCCTTGGCCGGATTCAGCTAAAACGTAACAAATCCCCGCTGCGGTCAAACGCCAGCAGGCTGTCGATGCGGCCTTGCTCGATGGCCGTCACCATGGCGCGCAGGGGCGCCTCGCATTCCTGCGCCGCGGGCGGCTGGCCGTCCTGGCCCGCCAGTCCCGCCACGAAGACCACGTCCCAGTGCGTCTGCATCTGTTTCGACTCCTCTTTCAATGTCTCGAAGCTGTCCAGTTCCTCGGGCAGCTTGTCGGCGCACATCACGGGCGTGAGGGACTTGCCCTGGCCGCCAGGCTGGGCCTGCGCCTGGGTAAAGGTGAACAGCAGGCGTTGCGGCTGCTCCTGGTTGCGGGCGCTGCGCAGCAGGCTGGCGTAATCGGTAATCGGCATGGTGCTCTTTCTCTGGGTTGAACGATGACGACAGGTATACCGCAGCGCCGCCTTGCCGCCCATAGGCAATAGTGACTATCCGGGTGACTACCCGTCTATGCATTCCTGGTGCCGGAAACCGACTTCTTGCCAATACCGCCGGGCACGTCACATCGATAGACTGTTTGTATCGACGCTTGAGCCATCCTGCTTGCAGCGTTTTTTAAGACCTGGCGCCGCTGTCCGCGGCGCAATGTGGAGGTAGCATGAGTCACTTTCTGGACCGCCTGAAATTTTTTAGCAAGCCCGCCGAGCCGTTTTCAAACGGCCACGGCACCGTGGTCGATGAAGACCGTACCTGGGAAAACGCCTACCGCCAGCGCTGGCAGCACGACAAGATCGTGCGCTCCACGCATGGTGTGAACTGCACCGGTTCATGCAGCTGGAAGGTATACGTCAAGAATGGCCTGATCACCTGGGAAACCCAGCAAACCGATTATCCGCGCACGCGGCCTGACTTGCCGAACCACGAACCGCGCGGCTGCCCGCGCGGCGCCAGCTATTCCTGGTACGTGTATTCGGCGCAGCGCGTGAAATACCCGATGGTGCGCGGCCGCCTGATGGAAATGTGGCGCGAAGCGCGCAAGACCATGGACCCCGTCACGGCCTGGGACTGGATCAGCCAGGATCCCGTGCGCTCGCAGCAGTACAAGTCCATCCGCGGCCTGGGCGGCTTCGTGCGCGCCACCTGGGACGAATCGAATGAAATCATCGCCGCCGCGAATGCGCTGACGATCAAGAAATACGGCCCGGACCGCGTCGTCGGCTTTTCGCCGATTCCCGCCATGTCCATGGTCAGCTATGCCTCCGGCACGCGCTACCTGTCACTGATCGGCGGCGTGGCCCTGAGCTTCTATGACTGGTACTGCGACTTGCCGCCCGCCAGCCCGCAAGTGTGGGGCGAGCAGACGGACGTGCCGGAATCGGCCGACTGGTACAACTCGACCTATCTGATGGTGTGGGGCTCGAACGTGCCGATGACGCGCACGCCCGACGCCCACTTCTACACGGAAGTGCGCTACAAGGGCACGAAAACCGTGGCCATCTCGCCCGACTACGGCGAAATGGTGAAATTCGGCGACATCTGGCTGGCGCCGAAGCAGGGCACGGATGCCGCGCTGGCGCTGGCCATGGGCCACGTCATCCTCAAGGAATTCCACTCGGAAGGGCAGAGCGCCTACTTCCGCGACTATGCGCGCCAGTACACGGACTTCCCCATGCTGGTGCTGCTCAAGGAGCATAACGGCACCCTGGTGCCCGACTACTTCCTGCGCGCTTCGCACCTGGACAACAACCTCGACGAAACCAACAATCCGGAATGGAAAACCCTCGTCATCGATGAAACCACGGGCGCCATCACGGCGCCGGCAGGCTCCATCGGCTTCCGCTGGGGCGAATCGGGCAAGTGGAACCTGGAGCAAAAAGCGGGCGGCAGCGGCGAACCTATCGTGCCGATGCTCTCCATGATCAACGACAGCGATGCCGTCACGGAAGTGGGCTTTGCCTACTTCGGCGGCAAGGATGCGTCCGACATGCTGCTGCGCAAGGTGCCGGTGAAAACCATCCGCCTGGCCGACGGCACGACGGGCCTGGTCACCACCGTGTTCGACCTGACCCTGGCCAACTATGGCATCGACCGTGGCCTCGGCGGCGAAAACGTGGCGGAAAGCTATGACGACGACGTGCCGTACACCCCCGCCTGGCAGGAGAAGCACACGGGCGTGAAACGCGCCGACGTCATCACCGTGGCGCGCCAGTTCGCGGAAAACGCGGACCAGACGCGCGGCAAGAGCATGGTCATCGTGGGCGCCGGCCTGAATCACTGGTACCACATGGACATGACGTACCGCGGCATCATCAACATGCTGATGATGTGCGGCTGTATCGGCCAGTCGGGCGGCGGCTGGGCCCATTACGTGGGCCAGGAAAAACTGCGTCCGCAAACGGGTTGGACGCCTTTGGCCTTCGCCCAGGACTGGGTGCGTCCGATGCGCCAGATGAATGGCACCTCGTTCTTCTATGCCCACACGAGCCAGTGGCGCCATGAAAAGCTGGAAACGGGCGATATCGCCTCGCCATCGGCGGCCGGCGGCACGGGCGACCTGACCCTGCTCGACTACAACGCCAAGGCCGAGCGCATGGGCTGGCTGCCATCGGCGCCGCAGCTGCAGACCAATCCGCTGGAAGTGGCCAAGGCCGCCAAGGCGGCGGGGCAGGCGCCGGCCGCATATGCGCTCGACCAGATCAAGGCGGGCCAGCTGCAGTTCTCGTGCGACGACCCGGACAACCCGGCCAACTTCCCGCGCAATATGTTTGTCTGGCGTTCGAATATCCTCGGTAGCTCGGGCAAGGGCCACGAGTACTTCCTGAAATACCTGCTCGGCACGCAGAACGGCTTGCTCAGCGACGAAGACGACTGCATCACGCCGAAGCAGGTGAAAGTGCGTCCTGCCGCCGAAGGCAAGCTCGATCTGCTGGTGGTGCTGGACTTCCGCATGTCGACCACCTGCCTGTATGGCGACGTGGTGCTGCCGACGGCCACCTGGTACGAAAAGGATGATCTGAATACCTCGGACATGCATCCGTTCATCCACCCGCTGTCGGAAGCCGTGCAGCCCTTGTGGCAATCGAAGTCGGACTGGGAAATCTACAAGGGCATCGCCGAGAAATTCTCGGAAATCGGCGGCGAGCTGCTGGGCACCCAGCAAGACATCATCCTCACGCCGCTGATGCACGACACCCCGGGCGAACTGGGCCAGCCTTTCGATCCCAAGGATTGGCGCGCCGGCGAATGCGATGCCATTCCCGGCAAGACCATGCCGAACATGACGGTGGTCGAGCGCAATTACCGCGACGTGTACAAGAAGTTCACCTCGATCGGCCCGCTGCTGGAAACCATCGGCAACGGCGGCAAGGGCATTTCCTGGAAAACGGGGCATGAAGTCGAGGTACTGCGCGGCGTCAACCGCACGGTGCTCGAAGAAGGCGTCTCCAAGGGCCAGCCGCGCCTCGATACGGCCATCGACGCGGCCGAGATGATTTTGTCGCTGGCGCCGGAAACGAATGGCCACGTGGCCGTCAAGGCCTGGGCCGCGCTGTCCGCCATCACGGGACGCGAGCATACGCACCTGGCGCTGCCGCGCGAGCATGACAGCATCCGCTTCCGCGACGTGCAGGCGCAGCCGCGCAAGATCATTTCCTCGCCCACCTGGTCGGGCCTGGAAAGCGAGGAAGTCAGCTACACGGCCGGCTATACCAACGTGCATGAACTGATCCCATGGCGCACCCTGACGGGCCGCCAGCAGTTCTACCAGGATCATTTGTGGATGCGCGATTTCGGCGAAGGGCTGTGCGTGTACAAGCCGGCCATCAATACGAAGACGACGGAAGCGCTGCTGGGCACCAAGCCGAACGGCAACAAGGAACTGGCGCTGAACTTTTTGACGCCGCACCAGAAGTGGGGCATCCACTCCACGTATTCGGACAACCTGCGCATGCTGACCCTGTCGCGCGGCGGACCGCACGTGTGGCTGTCGGAGACCGACGCGAAGACGGCCGGCATCGTCGACAACGACTGGATCGAAGTGTTCAACGTGAACGGCAGCCTGACGGCGCGCGCCATCGTCAGCCAGCGCATCCCGGCCGGCATGACGATGATGTACCACGCCCAGGAAAAGATCATCAACGTGCCTGGCGCGGAGATGACGGGCAAGCGGGGCGGCATCCATAACTCGGTGACGCGGGCCGTGCCCAAGCCGACGCACATGATCGGCGGCTACGCCCAGTTGGCGTACGGCTTCAATTACTACGGCACGGTGGGCTCCAACCGCGATGAATTCGTATTGGTGCGCAAGATGAACAAGGTCGACTGGCTCGAAGGCCCGTTGCAGGAAGAAGGAGCATAGTATGAAAATCAGAGCGCAAATCGGCATGGTGCTGAACCTGGACAAGTGCATCGGCTGCCACACCTGTTCCGTCACCTGCAAGAACGTATGGACCAGCCGCGACGGCGTCGAGTACGCATGGTTCAACAACGTGGAAACCAAGCCGGGCATCGGCTATCCGAAGCAGTGGGAAAACCAGGACAAGTGGAATGGCGGCTGGCGCCGCACGGACGCGGGCAAGATCGAGCCGCGCCAGGGCAGCCGTCTGAAAATCCTGGCCAACATCTTCGCCAACCCGAACCTGCCGGCCATCGACGAGTATTACGAGCCGTTCACCTACGACTACGAGCACCTGCAAAGCGCGCCGCTGTCGCAGACGCCGCCGACGGCCCGTCCGATCTCCGTGCTGACGGGGAAAAAGATGGAAAAAATCGAGTGGGGTCCGAATTGGGAAGATGACCTGGGCGGCGAGTTTGCCCAGCGCAGCAAGGACAAGCTGTTTGACAACATGCAGAAGGAGATGTACGGCACGTTCGAAAACACCTTCATGATGTACTTGCCGCGCCTGTGCGAGCATTGCCTGAACCCGACGTGCGTGGCGTCTTGCCCCTCCGGCTCCGTGTACAAGCGCGAAGACGACGGCATCGTGCTGATCGACCAGGACAAGTGCCGCGGCTGGCGCATGTGCATCTCCGGTTGCCCGTACAAGAAGATTTACTACAATTGGTCGTCCGGCAAGGCGGAGAAGTGCACCTTCTGCTTCCCGCGCATCGAAGCGGGCCAGCCTACCGTGTGCTCGGAAACGTGCGTGGGCCGCATCCGCTACCTGGGCGTGCTGCTGTACGACGCCGACAGGATCGAGGCTGCCGCCTCCGTGCCGCAAGAGCAGGACCTGTACCAGGCGCAGCTCGATCTGTTCCTCGACCCGCACGACCCGGCCATCATCGCCGAGGCGCGCCGCCAGGGCATCCCGGACCTTTGGCTGGAAGCGGCCGTCAAGTCGCCCGTCTACAAGATGGCCGTCGAGTGGAAAGTGGCGTTCCCGCTGCATCCCGAGTACCGCACCTTGCCGATGGTGTGGTACGTGCCGCCGCTGTCGCCGATCCAGGCGGCCGCCGAATCGGGCAAGCTGGGCGTGAACGGCATGCTGCCGGACACGCAAAGCCTGCGCATTCCCGTGCAGTACCTGGCCAATCTGCTGACGGCCGGCGACCAGCCGCCCATCGTCACGGCACTGGACCGCATGCTGGCCATGCGTGCCTACATGCGCAGCAAGACCGTCGAGAAGGTGGAGAACCTCACGGTTCTGAAACAGGTGGGCTTGACCAAGGCGCAGGTGGAGGACATGTACCACATCATGGCCATCGCCAATTACGAAGACCGCTTCGTCATCCCCAGCAGCCACAAGGAAATGGCCGAGGACAGTTTCAACGAGAAGGGTTCGTGCGGCTTCAGCTTCGGCAATGGCTGCTCGGACGGCACCAGCGAGCCGACCTTGTTCGGCAAGAAAAAGCACGGTTCGGCCATCTTCATGCAGATGCCGAAGTCGCGCAAAACGGCGCCAGGCGCTTAAGGAGCTCATATGGAACACGCTATGCATCACTACCAAGTCCTTTCTCGCCTGCTGCTGTATCCCGAGCCAGAGCTGATCGCGCACCTGCCGCAGCTCGGCGCCGCGCTGGCGGCCGTGCCGGAGCAGCACGCGCTGCTGCGGCCCTTGCTGGCGCACCTGGAAAGCAGCAGCCTGATCGACCTGCAGCAGCAGTACGTGGCCACCTTCGACCGCAATCCGTCGCACTCGCTGCACCTGTTCGAGCATATCCACGGCGAATCGCGCGACCGGGGCCAGGCCATGGTCGACCTGATGGAGGAATACAAGCGCCACGGCCTGCAAATGGTGGGCGACGACTTGCCCGACTTCGTGCCCCTGTTCCTGGAGTTTCTGGCACAGCTCGACGAGGAAGTCTCGGCACCGCTGCTGGGCGATGCCGTCCACGTGCTGGCGCACATCGGCCGCAAGCTGACGGCCAACGGCAGCCCGTACGCGCCCGTCTTCACGCTGCTCGAACGCCTGAGCCCCGTGGCGGCAGAAATGCTGGCCGAACCGCCGGTGCGCGACATGGACGAAGCGCTGGAAACCTTCGGTCCCGGTGCGGACGGCGTCGAGCCGTTGCTGCGCCAAGCGCCGGGCGGCGTCCATCCCGTGCATTTTCACCCGCAGCCGCGGCGCGCCGCTTGAATCGCGTCCGCATGAGGAGAGTACATCATGAGTAATTACTTGCATCAATTTGTGTATGGCATTTATCCATACATCGCGCTGGCCATCTTTTTCCTGGGTAGCCTGATCCGTTTCGACCGCGAGCAATATACGTGGAAGTCCGATTCCAGCCAGCTGCTGCACCGCGGCAGCCTGCGCCTGGGCAATATCCTGTTCCACATCGGCATCATCGGCCTGCTGTTCGGCCATGCGGCCGGCTTGCTGACCCCTGTCTGGGTATGGGATACCCTGGGCGTGTCGCATAGCCTGAAGCAGGGCGTGGCCATGGCGGCCGGCGGCGTGATGGGCGGCCTGTGCCTGGTCGGCATCCTGATCCTGCTGGCGCGCCGCTTCGGCAATGAACGGCTGCGCGCCGTCACCACGGCCGGCGACAAGCTGGTGATGGTGTGGATCTTGCTGACCTTGCTGCTGGGCCTGTCGTCGATCTTCGTCTCGGCTTCGCACATGGATGGCCACATGATGGTCTTGCTGATGAACTGGGCGCAGCACATCGTGACCTTCCGCGGCGACGCGGCCAGCTTCATCGTCGATGCGCCGCTGGTGTTCAAGCTGCACCTGTTCATGGGCATGTCGCTGTTCGTCATCTTCCCGTTCACCCGCCTGGTGCACGTGTGGAGCGGCTTTGGCGCCATTGGATATCTGGGCCGCGCCTATCAACTGGTGCGCCGCCGCTAAGAAAGGAGCTACATCATGGGAATCTCCGTCAATGGCATCGATATCGACGATGCCGACATCGCGCAGGAGCTGCCGCATCACGACGGCGCCGGCAATCCGCTGAAACAGGCCGTGCATGAACTGGTGCTGCGCCGGCTCCTGCTCGACGAAGCCGAACGCCTCGGCGTGCAGGGTGGCAGTACTGACGACCGCATCGAAGCGCTGTTTGCGCAGGAAGTGCGCGTGCCGCCCGCCGACGATGCGGCTTGCCGCACCTTTTATGCGCAGCGCCCGCAGCTGTTCAGCAGCGGGGCGCTGGTCGAGGCGCGCCACATCCTGTTCCAGGTGACGCCCGAGGCGCCGCTGGAGCTGCTGCGCACGACGGCGCAAGCCGTGCTCGATGCCCTGAAACTGGCGCCCGAGCGCTTCGGCGAACTCGCTGCGCAGTATTCGAACTGCCCGTCCGGCGCCCTGGGGGGCAACCTGGGCCAGCTGTCGCCGGGCCAGAGCGTGCCGGAATTCGACGCACTGTTGTTCCGCCTGGAAGAGGGCGCGCTGGCCGGCCATTTGCTGGAAACGCGCTTCGGCTACCACATCGTGCAAGTACTGCGCCGCGTCGAAGGCCAGGCCATCGCCTATGAGGCGGTGCAGGCGCAGATCGCCGACCGCCTGTCGCGCGCCGCGTGGCAGCGCGCCGTGCACCAGTACCTGCACTTGCTGGTGGGGCGCGCGGAGATCGCCGGTGTCGAGCTGGAAGGCACAGCCAGTCCGCTGGTTCAGTAGGCTGAAAGGCGTAGTCCGAAAGGCGTAGGCCGCTAGGCCTTCTGGGGCACAGCCAGATCGTGCCCCAGCCTTTACAATCAAGAAAGAAACAGGAGTAGCGTCATGGGTAGCGTCAAGTTGCAGGACCGTTTTGGCCGTTCGATCGATTATGTGCGGCTGTCCGTTACCGACCGTTGCGATTTGCGCTGCAGTTACTGCATGCCCAAGGGCTTTCGCGGCTTCGAGGAACCGAAGGACTGGCTGACGTTCGACGAGATCGAGCGCCTGCTGGGCATCTTCGTTCGCCTCGGCACGCGCCGCGTGCGCCTGACGGGCGGCGAGCCCCTGTTGCGGCGCAACCTGCCGCAACTGGCGCAGCGGCTGACGGCGCTGCCTGGCCTGCAGGACCTGTCGCTGTCGACGAATGCCACCCAACTGGGCAAGCATGCCGTCGCCTTGCGCGCGGCGGGCGTGGACCGTATCAACGTCAGCCTGGATTCGCTCGACCGCGCCTGCATGCAGCAGATCACGGGGCGCGACAGCCTGCAACCGATTTTAGATGGCCTGATGGCGGGCAAGGCGGCCGGTTTCGACCCGATCAAGATCAATATGGTGGCCATGCGCGGCGTCAATGACGGCCAGATCGAGGCCATGGCGGCGTTCTGCATCGAGCAGCAGTTCATCCTGCGCCTGATCGAAGCCATGCCCATGGGCAGCACGGGCCGCAATGCCTGCTACATGCCGCTGGGCCCCGTGCGCGAGCGCCTGGCGGCCCGCTTTGGCCTGGTGCCGCAGGCGATGGAGCTCGGTGGCGGGCCGGCGCGCTACCTGGCGACAGCCGACGGGCGCTCGAGCATCGGCTTCATCACGCCCATGTCGCAGCATTTTTGCGCCACCTGCAACCGCGTGCGCCTGTCCGTCGATGGTACCCTGTACCTGTGCCTGGGCCAGGAAGAGAAATTCGCCTTCGGCCCCATGCTGCGCGGCGGGGCCACGGATGCGGAGATCGAAGCGGCGATCCGCGCCGCCATCGAACTCAAGCCGCAGCAGCATGATTTCAATACGCAGCCCGATAAAATCATCCGGTTCATGGCACAGACGGGCGGCTGAGGCAGTTTGCATTTACATTCAAGGGCGGTATGAAATTCAAGGCGATGTTTTCCTCCTGGCAGAAGCTGTCGACCAAGATCGTCGGTGCGCTGCTGCTCATGCTGGTGCTGGCCCTGAGCGCCATCGGTTGCACCCTGTTCCTGTCGTGGCAGCTGGAAGGCAGTTCGGCCGCCATCAACGAGACGGGCCGGCTGCGCATGCAGACCTACCGCCTGACCCTGCTGCTTGCCAGCGACGCCCGCGAACAGGCGCGCCAGCAGGCGATGCTGATCGACGAGACCCTGGCCAAGATCGGCCACGGCGACCCGCAGCGCCCCTTGTTCCTGCCTCCCAGCACGGCCATCAAATCGGAATTCGAGCGCATCGGCGTTGCCTGGCGCGGCGCCCTGCGTCCGTCCGCGCTGGCCGCCGATTCCATCGCGCGCGCGCGCCAGTTCGAGCATGACGCCGATACCTTCGTGGGGCAGGTCGACCAATTGGTGCGCCTGATCGAACACGATAGCGAACAGCGCACTTTCTGGCTGCGCGCCTCGCAGCTGATCCTCGTCGGCATGGCCGTCATCGGCACGGTCAGCATGATCTACCTGATGTTCATGCTGATCATCGAACCGGTGACGCGGCTGCGCCTTGGCATGCAGCGCATGAAGGAGCGCGATTTCAGCGTGCGCCTGGCAGTGGAAAGCAATGACGAATTCGGCCAGCTGGCCAGTGGCTTCAACCAGATGGCCGACCGCCTGCAGGCGCTGTACGGCAACCTGGAAGAGGGCGTGCGCAGCAAGACGGCCACCCTCGAATACCGCAACCGCGAACTGGCGCTGCTGTACGAAAGCGCCGCCTTTTTGCAGCGCCCGCAGCCCCTGGAAGATATTTGCGGCGGCTTCATGCAGCGCATCGTCGACTATTTCGAAGCCGACGGCTCCACCGTGCGCGTGCTCGACGCCGAGCGGGGCAACCTGCACATGGTGGTGCACCACGGCCTGTCCGAGGAGCTGGTGGCGTCCGAGCATTGCCTGAAGGTGGGCGACTGCCTGTGCGGCACGGCCGTCGAGATGAAGGTGGCGAAGGTGCACGACATGCGCCGCATCGACAAGGCGCACGAGCTGCGCTGCCACCGCGAAGGCTTTGCCACCGTCTCCGTCTTCCATATTCACGCGCACGAACAGCACCTGGGCTTTTTCAACCTGCATTTCCGCCATGCGCGCGTGTTTTCCGCGCGCGAGCTGGCCTTGCTGGAAACCCTGGGCCAGCTGCTGGGCATCGCGCTGGAAAACCTGCGCCTGGCCGCGCGCGAGCGCGAAATGGCCATTTCCGAAGAGCGCAACCTGGTGGCGCAAGGCCTGCACGACAGCATCGCGCAAAGCCTCAATTTCCTCAACCTGCAAGTGCAGATGCTCGACGACTCCGTGCGCAACGCCCGTTTCGACGAGGTGGCGGGCATCGTGCCGGCCCTGCATGCGGGCGTGAAGGAAAGCTACGAGGACGTGCGCGAGCTGCTGGCGAACTTCCGCAGCCGCCTGATGGAGGATGACCTGATCGGCTCCCTGCGCGCGGCGGTCGACAAATTCCGCCGCCAGACAGGCATCGAGGCCGATCTGCTGGCCGACGTCGACGGCGCGCCATTCCCCCGCGAGCAGCAATTGCAGTTATTATTCATCGTGCAGGAAGCGCTGTCGAACATCCGCAAGCACGCCCAGGCCAGCCACGTCGAGGTGCGCCTCGCCGATCACCAGGACTTTACCTTGACGATCAGCGATAATGGCGTCGGCTTCGATGCTGCCGCCGTGCTGGAAAAGGGCGACAGCCATGTCGGCATCCATATCATGCGCGAGCGCGCACAGCGCATCGACGCCACGTTCGACGTGCATGCCTGTCCCGGCGGCGGCACGACCGTCGAACTGCACCTGTCGCGCGAACAGCGCCGCGCCGCCTAAGTAACTACCTGAAAGTACAAAAAATGGAGACTCCCGATAAACCGATCACTGTCATGCTGGTGGACGACCACGCGCTGTTCCGCAGCGGCATACGCTCGCTGCTGCAGCGGCATACGGACTTTTCCGTGGTGGGCGAGGCGGCCGATGGCGTGGAAGGCATCAAGCGCGCCATCCAGCTGCAGCCCGACGTGGTGCTGCTGGACCTGAACATGGCCGGCATGTCCGGCGTGGAAGCGCTGCAACTGATGCAGCATGACTGCCCCGACACGGCCATCGTCATGCTGACCGTGTCGGAAGACGCGGAAGACCTGGCGACGGCCTTGCGCGCGGGCGCCTGCGGTTACCTGATCAAGAATATCGATGCCGACTACTTGGTGCGCGCCATCCGCCGCGCGGCCGCCGGCGAAGTCGTCATCGCCGAAGCCATGACGGGCAAGCTGGTGGCGCAGCTGCAGGCGGGCACGCGGCGCGAGGAACCCGTGTCGGAACTCGACAAGCTCACGCCGCGCGAAAAGGAAATCATCGACTGCCTGTCGCGCGGCGAGAGTAACAAGGGCATCGCCCGCACCCTCGACCTGGCCGAAAGCACGGTCAAGATCCACGTGCAGAACGTGCTGAAAAAACTCAACCTCACCAGTCGCGTGCAGGCGGCCGTGTATGCGGTCGAGCACCGCCAGGGCAAGTAGCCCGGTAGAAGGGTCTGGCCCGCCGGGTCGGACCCAAGCCCACTGCCATCTATTTCGCTAGTTCTTTTTGCCGATAGCCGTCCTTGTGCTTTTAAAGTAGTATATTGAATATATCTTTAAAAGCGAGCCCATCATGGCCATCACCCCGATCAGCGAACCATCTCCTTCTGCCGCCCGCCCCGGCGCGGCGCCCTGGCATGCCGGCCACGCCGTCTGGCAACTGGGTTTCCGCCCGTTCTACTTGTTGGCGGCCGTGTTTGCGGCCATCAGCATTCCCCTGTGGCTGGCCAGCTATTTCGGCGTGCTTGCGGGCGGCCTGCACGTAGGGCTGGGCTGGCATATGCATGAAATGGTGTTCGGCTTCGCGCTGGCCGTCGTCGTGGGATTTTTGTACACGGCGGGGCGCAACTGGACGGGCTTGCCCACGCCGCACGGCGCCCAGCTGATGGCGCTGGCGGCGTTGTGGCTGGCGGGGCGCGTGGCCATGCTGTGCGGCCCCGGCCTCGTGCCAGCGCTGGTCGACTGGCTGTTCCTGCCGCTGGCCGCCTGGCCCCTGTATCGGGTGCTGCGCCGCTCGGGCAATACGCGCAACCTGTTCCTCGTCGGCTTGCTGGCCTTGCTGGCGCTGGCCAATGGCCTGTTCCACGCGGCCGTGCTGGGCTGGCTGCCGCTGTCGCTGTTTGTGCCCGTGCAGGCGGCCATCTTCATCATCGTGCTGATCGAATCGGTGATCGGCGCCCGCGTGATCCCCATGTTTACCCGTAATGGCGCGCCAGGCAGTACGCCCGTGGCCAGTCCGAAACGGGCGCTGGTGGCCGTGGCCTGCATGGCGGCGGCTGCGATCGCGTGGCTGGCTGGTGCGCCCGCCTGGCTGACGGCGGCGCTGGCCTTCTGTGCTGCCGGCATGTCGCTGGCCAACCTGCTGGCATGGCAGCCGCAGCGCACCTTGCGCGTGCCGCTGCTGTGGATCCTGCACCTGTCGTATGCGTGGATAGGCATCGGCTTCGCGCTGCTGGCGGCCGCCAGCCTGCACCTGCTGCCGGCCAGCGCCGCGTTTCACGCGCTGACGGTGGGGTCGATGGCGGGCCTGATCATCGGCATGATGACGCGCACCACCCTGGGACACACGGGCCGCCCGTTGAAAGGCGGCAGGGCGGAAGCGGCGATGTACTGGCTGATCCAGCTGGGCGCGCTGGCGCGCCTGCTGGCCGCCGTCGGCCCCGTTTCGCTCTCCATGCCGCTGCTGCTGGCAGCCGGCGCGTGCTGGTCGCTGGCCTTTGGCCTGTATGCGTGCGTGTATGCGCCGTACCTGTGGCGCGCCAGGGTGGATGGCCGCGAAGGCTAGGCCGGCAAGTCTGTCATTGGCGCGGGCGTCTGGCCGGACGGCGTCTGTGCCGCGAAGGCGGCGGCGGCCTCGATGGCCTGCGCCAGCGCCTGTTCCAGTGCATCGAGGGCGGCGGCCGCATCGTCGCCGGCGTGCAGCAGCTGTTCCGCATGCCGGGCCGCATGCAGGGTGGCAGGCAGGGCCAGGCTGCCGGCCACGCCCGCCAGCTTGTGCGCCAGCGCGGCGGCGTCGCTGCGGGCATTGGCCGCCAGCAAGGCGCGCATGGCGTCCACCGTGTTGCGATAAGTGCTGCCAAAGCGCGACAGGTGCTGGCGGTAGGGCGCTGCATCGAGCCACTGCGCCATCCCCTGCGCCAGGTCGATCGCGGGCGCCGCGCCGTTTGGCGGCACGGGCATCGCCATTTCGGCCATGGACGGCGGCAGGGACGGCAGCCCTTGCGCATGGCGCCGGTGCGCGCGCGCGATCAGGGCTATGGTCTGCGGCACGTCGAACGGTTTGCTGATGAAATGGTTCACGCCCGCTTCCAGCGCCGCCGCGCGCTGTGTCTGGAACGCCCCAGCCGTCAGTGCCACTACGGGCAGGTCCTGGAATTGCGGCAGCTGGCGCAGCGCGCGCGTCGCCTGCAAGCCATCCATGACGGGCATCTGCACATCCATCAGCACGATGTCGACGTCGGCGGGGTGCGCCAGCAGCCAGTCCAGCGCCTGCCGGCCATCGCAGGCGAAAGAGGGCACGGCTCCCTGGTCGCACAGGATATGCTTGACCACGTCGCGGTTGATCTCGCTGTCGTCGACCACCAGCACGCGCACGCCGGCCAGCTGGCGCTCTTCCAGCGGAACGAGACTGGCGTCCAGGCCGGCGGCCCTGGCGCGCTGCTGGCGCGCCTCCATCGTCGCGTTGTACAGGCTGGAAGCGGTCACCGGTTCGTTGAGGATGGCATCGGCGGCATTCGCCGGGTCGGTGCACCGTCGCGTTGGTGCTGTCGCCGGCGCGCCGCTGGCTGCCAGGATGACGACGGGGCAGTCCTGCGGCGGCAAGTATTCGCGCAGCGCGCGCGCCGTGGCTTCGCCATCGAACCCCTGCATGCGCGCGGCCAGCAGCACTACGCCGGGCCGCGCATCCCCGGCGCAGGCCAGCGCATAATCGAGTGCCGCCTGGCCGCCGGACACGGCATGCACGTGCCAGCCCAGGCCGCGCGCCACGGCGCCCACCGCTTCGCGCGTGCCAGCGTTGCCATCCGCCAGCAAGACGCGCAGGTCCTGCATGCCCTGCATGTCGGGCGTTGACAGGGCGCCGGCGGGCAGCAGTTGCAGCGGCACCGTGAAACTGAATGCGCTGCCCTGGCCCAATGCGCTTTTCAGGTGCAGGGCGCCGCCCATCAGGCGCACCAGCTGGCGGCAGATGGTCAGGCCCAGGCCCGTGCCGCCGAAGCGGCGCGTGGTGGAAGTGTCGGCCTGGGCGAAGGCGGAAAAGATCGCTTCCTGCACTTCGGGGGCGATGCCGATGCCCGTGTCGCGCACGCAAAAGCGCAGCACGGCGGCGTCGCCGTCCCGGCTCTCCAGCGCACTCGTCAGCTCGACCGTGCCTTGCGCGGTGAACTTGATGGCATTGCTGGTCAGGTTGACCAGCACCTGTTCCAGCCGCAGCGCGTCGCCCAGCACGTGGTCGATGCCATCGGGCAGCGGCCCGATCCGCACCTCAACCGGCTTGTCATGCGCGGCCACGCCCATGCTGGCGGCAATCTTCTCGATCACTTCGGCCAGGCGGAACGGCGCCTGCTCGATGGTCATGTGGCCCGCCTCGATTTTCGAGACGTCCAGCACGTCGTTGATGATGCCCAGCAGCGACTGGCCGGCGGCGCGGATCTTGCGCGTCATCAGCAGTCCTTCTTCATCCTGGCTGCCCCTTTCCAGCAGCCATGCCATGCCGAGGATGGCGTTGAGCGGCGAGCGGATTTCATGGCTCATGTTGGCGAGGAATTCCGCCTTGCTGCGGTTGGCCGCCTCGGCGCCATCGCGCGCCAGCAGCATGGCCGCCTCGGCCTGCTTTTGCGCGGAAATATCCTGGGCAAAGATCAGGGTGGCCGGCCCATCCTTGAGCATCACGCGCGTGCTGGTCTTGAGGATGGGCACGGGCCGGCCCTGCTTGTCCACGCCGACGGCTTCAAACATCTGTTCGCTGGCCGAATCGGCCTCGATCAGCGCTTCGTTGCTTGTCAGCGCCACTTGCGAGGCGGGCGTGAGCATGGCGCGCCAGGGCAGGCCGCTCAGGTCATCCTCGAGGGCGTAGCCGTGCAGGTGGCGGTAGCGGGGATTGGAATACACGAAGCGCCCATGGCGCAGGATGGCGATCGCCACGGGCGCATCTTCGATCAAGGTGCGAAAGCGCATTTCGCTGTCGGACACGGCTTGCATGGCCTGGCGCTCCCTTTCCTGCTCCACCTGCCAGGTGGCTTGCTGCCGCCGCCGCCGCTGGCTCCAGAACAGTAGGCTGGCCGCGGCCAGGGCCAGCATGGCAAAGCAGAGGGTGTAGCCCAGCGCCTGCCGCCGCAGCGGGGCGGCGATGGCCGCTTCTTCGCGGCTCAGGCCGATGATCAGGGCGCGGTCCATGTGCAGCTCAGGCGGGGCGATGGTCGCCATGGCCATGACGCGGGGGGCGGCGGAGGCACCGGTCCCGGCAATCTCGACGCCGCTCAGCACGCCCGCCTGGTAGCCGCTGTCGCGGAAGCGCCGCAGGAAGCTGCCGGGCAGGTCCACATTGCCGCCATTGGCGCTTTTGGCCGGATAGTTCAGGAATTGCCGGCCGTCGCCATGCACCACCACGGCCCAGACATCGGCCGCATACATGGCGGTGCGGAACTTGGCCGTGAAGTATTCGCGGTCGAAGGTGGCCACCACGACGCCGGCAAAGCGGCCTTGCCGGTCCTGCACCATACGCGACGCCGTGATGACCAGGTCCCGCCTGAAGGACAGGAAAGGGGCCGAGATATACAGCATGCGCGCATCGGGCGCGTCGCGCGCCGTCTGGAAGTAGCCGCGGCGCGAAAAATCCTGGCCGGCCAGTTCCGGCATGTTGGTGGCGACCGGCTTGCCGCTGGCATCGATGACCAGCATGGTGCGCACGCCCGGCATGGCGTCGACCAGCGCGGCCAGGCGCCGTGGCAGGGCTTGCCCGGCGTCGGGTGCGGCGCCGGCGGCAAGATAATCACGGATCACGCCGTCGAGCACCTGATTCGTCGCCGCCAGGTCGACTTCGATATTTTTCGCCAGCAGGGCCGTCAGCACGCTCAGCCGTTCACGCTCGGCCGCATCGTGCCGCGCCGCCTCGGCCAGGTGCGCGTAGGCGAGGGCGGCAGCGACGATCAGCAGCCCGAGGAGCAAGAACAGCCATTCGATCAGTCGCCTGCGCAACGCCGCCGCATCTGTGTGATAGCTCATGTGGCGATGCTATACCTGATATGCACGGAGAACAACTTTTACGCATGACTACGCAGGTGATAGTGTGGCCAATTTGCCGCCAGGCTGCCGCCGCCGGCTAGCGCGTCAGCCAGCGCTCGACCATCGCGCGCAGCTGGGCGGCCGTGAAGGGCTTGGCCAGATAATCGTCCATGCCGGCCGCCACGCAGCGCTGCCGGTCGTCTGCGGTGACGCCGGCCGTGAGGGCGATGACGGGCAGGCGTGGTGCGCCGCTGGCCGCTTCGCGGGCGCGCAGGGCCTGGCACGCCTGGTAGCCGTCCATGACGGGCATCATGCCATCCATCAGGACCAGGTCGTACTGCTGTTCGGCCAGCGCCTGCAGGCCCAGCGCGCCGTTCTCCGCCGTGTCGATGCTGTAGCCGCAGGTGCCCAGTTGCAGGCATACGAGTTGGCGATTCAGCGCCGTATCCTCGACCAGCAGGATGCGCGCGCCCGGCGCCGGCGCCGGTGCCGGTGCAGATTCGGATGCGGATGGCGGCGCTGTCGCGGGCGCCATGGCCGCGTCGCGCTCCTGGCGTCGCAGCAGGGACATGATCAGGGCGATGGCAGCGGCCAGCACGAGCAGGCTGACCACGGCCGCGCCGCCCATGGTGCGCAGCATGCGCCGCCAGCCCGCCAGGTAGACCTCGTCCGTCACCGTCACGTTGATGGCCAGCGGATAGTCGCGTACCAGCCGTATGCCGGCCAGGCGGTTGACCGCGCGTCCCTGGTCAGCCGCGCGCGGCGAGTCCACTTGCAGCACGCCATCGGTCTTGCCCTGTTCCAGCAGGCGATAGGTGCTGCCCGTCAGGTTGCGCTTGCCCATCATGGCGGGCACGGCCGGCCAGCGGGCCAGCAGCGTGTAGTCGCTGCGGTACAGGGAAAAGGCCGTGTGTTCGCCGATGCTGGTGCTGTGGAAGAATTTGCTGAAGAAGTCGCACGACAGGCCGACCAGCACCACGCCCAGGAAGCGGCCGTCCGGCCCGCTGATGCGCCGGCTGATATAAAAGGTCCAGGCGCCATTGCCCTTGTTTTGCACGGGCGCGCTGACATGCATGCCGCCGTCCGGATGGCGCCGGTGATACTCGAAGTAGTCGCGCTCGTCGAGGCGGATGGGGGGCGCGGGAAAGGCGCGGCTGAAGGCCAGCACGCTGGCATCGCTGCCGACGATGGACACCACATCCACTTGCGGCACGCCGCCGATCTTGTGCAACAGCATCTGGTGCATGGCCGGCGTGCCGGCGGTTGCTGCCAGCGCTTGCGCGTCCACGGGGGCGGCGGCTTCGATTTCGTTGCTGACGCTGTCGAGCACCAGGCTGGCCGCCGTCATGCTCTGCGCCGTGTTTTCCGCCAGCAGCAGCGACAGCTTGGACAGGTCCTGTTTCCAGTCATCGACGGCTTCGCGGTGCAGCAGCACGCCGGAGACGACGATGCTCAGCGCCAGCAGGCCCACCAGCGCCAGGCCCGCGACGGCCGCCGTGGTGCGCGGCCGGTAGCGGTGCGCCAGACACAGCAGGGCCTGGCGCGCGTTCATGCCTGCGCGCCCGTGTATTCAAGCATGCTGCGGCGTACCTCCTGCTCCACTGCGCCGACCAGCGCTGCCGTTTCAGCGAGCCAGCCCGGCGCCGCCACGCCCCGGTGGCGCACCAGGTGCTCCAGTTCCGCCAGCCGCGCCACCAGGGTACTGGCGCCCAGCAGGACCACGGTGCCGCGCAAGGTATGGCAGCTATGCACGATGGCTTGCGCCGCGCCGCCGCGCACGGCCTGCTCCACGCGCGCAAACATGGCTGGCGACGTATCGAGGTAGGTCTGCGACAGGGCGCGGAACATCTCCAGGTCGCGGCCGGTGGCCTGGAACAGCACGGCAGGATCGATGTGGCGATAGGCTGGCATGGCGGCTCCGGGACGAGAGGGGAGGCGGTGGCGGGCTAAGCGGCCAGGCTGTTGCGCCGCGCATGGCCGGCGCAGCAGGCGCGCAGATAGCCGCGCAGTTCGTCGTAATTGACGGGCTTGGCAAAGAACACCACGCCGGGCGGTACGCCGCCCCGTTCCTCCAGTTCTTCCGACGTCAGGCTCGACAGCATGGCGATGTGCATGTCCGCCAGCAGCGGGTCGGCCAGGATGGTGCGGATCACCTCGTAGCCGTCGATGCCTTCCATGATGATGTCGGCCAGCAGGATGTCGGGCTGGTCGCGGGCAATTTCCATCAGCGCCTGGTAGCCGTTCTCGCAAAAGCGCAAGCTTGCCTGCAAACCCCATGCGCCGATTTGCTTTTCATACAGCGCGCGTTCGATGGGATTGTCTTCGATCACCAAAATCGAGGGCGGGCGGCCCGATGGGGCGGGGCGGCTGGCCCGTGCCGCGCGCTGGTCCTGGCCCGGCTGGCCGGGATTGCCCTTGTAAGCCTCGACCGCCGCGAGGGGAATGCGCCGGTGGCCACCCTTGGTCTTCCAGGCCTCGATAACGCCGGCCTCGACCAGTTGCTGCACCGATGTGACCGAGATGCCGAGGATTTCGGCGGCCTTTTGGGTAGTGCAAACGTCTGCAGTGTGCATGATGGGCTCTATGGTCGCGGATGAAGTTAAAGGGAATGATACGCAATCGCGCTGAAGAAATCAATTTTAACGAATTAGATGAATTCACTAAAAACCTTGCATGCCGGGGACCGCGGCCTGCTGCACGCTCATGGCCGGCTTGCTACGCCGCCGCAGTCATCGGCCTGCGCCGCGCCAGCCGTTTGCAGGGCCGTGACGGCTTGCGACAGCGCATCGAGCGCCACCAGCAGTTCCGCGTGCAGGCGGCGCAGCGCGCCGATATCGTTGGAAAAGCCCGCATGCACGGCCTGGCGCGCCAGCGCCTGCAATGGGAGCAAGCCCATGGCGTGGCTGCCGTCGAGAATTTCCTGCGCCAGCACTCTTGCCGGGGCCGTCCGCTCGCAGCGCAGCGCATGGGCGATGCCGGCCAGGCGGTCGCGCGACTCGGCCACGAACAGTGCCAGAATCTCGCCCTGCAGGCGCCGGTCGTGGCCGAACATGGCGTCCAGGCGGGCTGCCTCGAATGGCGGCGTGTCCGGCGCCTTGGGCGCTTGCGGCGGCGGTGCGCTGTCAGCCACTTTGGCCGGCGGCGCGACCTTGCGCGTTTGCAGCAGCGCATGCAGATCGGACGGCATGCCGCCAGCGCCCGGCGCGCGGCCAGCCTGGCGCCAGCGGGTGCGGCGCCAGAGCAGGGCGGCCAGCAGCAACAGCAGGCCTGCCAGCGCCAGCGCCGGACGCATCAGCGACAGGTCTTCGCAGCGAAGGAAGGGGTGAATGGCAAGGAATGCGTTCATGGCAGTGCTCCAGTGCGGTCTATACAAGTGATCCTGCGTGATGACTGACCTGAAATGCTTGGCTTGGATGTTTTCATTTTACGATAAAAAATCGTTTTATTCGAGAAATTTGTTGTTTATTTAGTTTATTCATTTTTTTCATCAAAAATCATATGGTTGTGGCGGGCTGTACGCTCAGCTCGTGTATAAAAAGCCACACGGCATGCATCGGACGCTGTGGCGTGTGGCACGCTTTGCCAATTAGTGAAAAAATGCAATTTCCTTGATCGCCATCAAATACGGTGCGCAGGCGCGTGCCGCCGACTGACTCTTGTAAAGGAGCATCATGACTGCCTCTGCCCGGCCTGGACCCTTGCTTGTCATCACCGCAGTCATCTTCATCTTGCTGGGCCTGGCGCTTGCCGGCGGCGGCGCCTGGCTCGTCAGCCTCGGCGGTTCCTGGTATTACGTCGTGGCCGGTATTGGCATGCTCATCGCGGGCGCGCTCGTGTGGAAGGGGCGGCGCAGCGCCCAGCTGTTTCTCGCGCTGCTGCTGTTCGCCACCCTGATCTGGTCCGTGATCGAAGTGAAGTTCGACTGGTGGCAATTGCTGCCGCGCCTCGATATCTGGTTTGCCGCCGCCGTCTGGCTGCTGCTGCCGTTCATCGACCGCCGCCTCGATCCGCCGTTGACGGCCGGGGCGAAACCGCGCGACGCGGGCAAGAGCGCGCTGGCCGCCGCCGTGGTGCTGACGGCCGCCGTGGGCGTGTTCTCGCTGTTCCAGGATTACTACACCTTGCATGGCGAAGTGCCGGCCGAGAACATGGCGGCCACGCCGCAAGGCGATTTCGCGCCCGGCGTGGCACCCAACGACTGGGCCGCGTATGGCCGCTCCGGCTATGGCGACCGCTACGCGCCGGCCGCGCAGATCACGCCGGCCAACGCTGCGCAGCTGAAACAGGCGTGGGTGTACAACACGGGCGACTTCAAGGGGCCCAACGATCCGGGCGAGATCGCCAACGAAGTCACGCCCCTGAAGGTGAACGGCATGCTGTACCTGTGCACGCCGCATAACATCGTCATCGCGCTGGACCCGGACACGGGCAAGGAGATCTGGCGCCACGATCCGAAGATCAACCGCGACGCATCGAGCTACCAGCACATGATCTGCCGTGGCGTGGCCTATTGGGACGTCAACGCGGGCCGCGCCAAGGGCGACCCTGCGCCCGAGGCTGCCGCCATGGAATGCCCGCGCCGCATCCTGGCGCCCACCATGGATGCGACCCTGATCGCCGTGAATGCCGATACGGGCGAAGCGTGCAAAAGCTTTGGCGAAAACGGCGTGATCGGCCTGTACCATGGCATGGGCATGAAGAAGCGGGGCTTTTTGATGCCCACGTCGCCGCCGGCCGTGGCGCAAAACGTGGTGGTGATGGCCGCCAGCGTCACCGATAATTTTTCCACGGAAGAGCCGTCGGGCGTGATCCGTGGCTACGATCCCGTCACCGGCAAGCTGATGTGGAACTGGGATGCCTCGAACCCGGACGACACGGCGCCGATTGCCGATGGCAAGACCTACACGAACAACTCGCCCAATTCCTGGGGCGTCTCCAGCGTGGATGAAAAGCTGGGCATGGTCTATATTCCGATGGGCAATGAAACGCCCGACACGTGGGGCGGCAACCGCAACCCCCATGGCGAGAAATACAATAGCGCCATCGTCGCGCTGGACCTGGCAACGGGCAAGGTACGCTGGGTTTACCAGACCGTGCACCACGATATCTGGGACATGGACATCGGCGGCCAGCCCACCCTGGTCGATATCGACACGCCGAAAGGGAAAGTACCGTCCGTGGTGGCCACAACCAAGCGGGGCGATATCTATGTGATCGACCGGCGCGATGGCAGCCTGGTCGTGCCGGCGCCGGAAAAACCCGTGCCGACGAATAACCCGGCTCCCGGCGACCGCTTGTCGCCCACGCAGCCATTCTCGGCCCTCACTTTCTTGCCCGAGAAAAACATCAGCGAAACGGATATGTGGGGCACGACGCCGTTCGACCAGCTGGCGTGCCGCATCATCTTCCGCCAGCACCGCTACGAAGGCCCGTTCACGCCGCAGACGGTGGCCGAAGGCAAGATCAAGGGTGCCATCATCTCGCCGGGCCCGCTCGGCATCTTCGAGTGGGGCGGGGCGGCTGTCGATCCGGTGCGTCAATTGCTGCTGGTGAACCCCGACTACATGGGCTTCCTGGAACGCCTGGTGCCGCGCGCGCAAGCCAATGCGAAGGGCGGCACGGGTTCGGAAATGGGCTTGCAGCCGCAGACAGGCGTGCCATTCGCCGTGGAAATCAAGCCCTTTTTGTCGCCGCTCGGCTTCCCGTGCCAGGCGCCGCCGTGGGGCTATATCGCCGCGGTTGACTTGCGCACCATGAAAAAAGTGTGGATGCACAAGAATGGCACCACGCGCGACAGCGCCCCAGTCCCCATCGCCTTGCCGCTGGGCGTGCCCAGCCTGGGCGGCATCAGCACCACGGGCGGCGGCGTGGCTTTCCTCAGCAGCACGCTCGACTACTACATCCGCGGCTACGACGTGCGCAACGGCAAGACCGTGTGGAAAGCCCGCCTGCCGGCCGGTGGCCAGGCCACGCCGATGAGCTATGTCTCCGACAAGACGGGCAAGCAATATGTCGTTGTCATGGCCGGCGGCCATGGATCATTGGGCACGAAGATGGGCGATAGCCTGGTGGCGTTTGCCTTGCCGGACGAGGCGGTGAAGGAGGCGGGGAAAACGAAATAATTACGCTCGCTTCGGCGCCGCCACTGCTGGCGGCGCCGCAGCGTCATTCATTGTCGGGCTGGCGAGTTTTCAAATTTGCATGTTGCTTGTGGGAATGCCGTTTGTTAGACTCAGGAGCGGACCCATATCGCATATCTGTGACTGACTTAATGAAAACGACGACCCTCTCAGTAATAACTGCCGCATTACTTTCCCTTGGTGCTTGTTCTCCTAAAACACCCAATGCCGAACTGGATGCGGCAAATAAAAAGATCGCCGCGCTGGAAGCCGAGCTGGCGCTTGAAAAGGCGAAAAACGCTCCAGTTCCCGTAGCCGGTGCCGCAGCCTCTGCGCCAGTGGCAAGCGCCGCTGCCGTGGCCGAAACAGTTGTGACGGGAAAACAGTGGAATTATGATGTGAGTGAAGACAAGATGGATGGCGGCACGACCTATTTCGCTAACGTGTATAGCACCAATAGCGTTAATTTTGACTTCCCCTACAGCGGATTACAAAACGCCAAATTGACTTTGCGGGCAGGATACCGTCAAGGTAAAGATGTGATTTTTTCCATTAGAAAGGGGCAGATATTGTGCCCCTCCTATCAAGATTGCACGGTACTGGTGAGATTTGATGACGAAAAGCCCGTGAATTATTCCGCAGTGGCTCCTGCGGACAATAGTTCAGATACGATTTTCTTGCGCAATTATGAGAAATTCCTGGGAAAACTGCAAAAAGCGAAAAGAGTGCGGATTGCCGTGGATATTTTTCAGGAAGGCGCACCCGTATTTGAATTTGATGTCAGCGGATTTGACCGCCAACAATATCAGCCCAAGAAATAAATTCGCTTCCTGATAAAAGGGCGTTGTCCGCAAGCTTATTGCAGACAACGCCCTTTTTTATTTCGCTGCCAATCCCAGCTTCAACCCCACCAGCTTGCCCGGCGCAGCCTCCGTTTTTTCCGGTGCGCCCGCGCTGACCCTGGCCGCCGGCGTGCCGTCCTGCTGCAGGGCTGCCAGGATGGCTGCGCTGCGCTGGGCGCCCAGCTTGCTCAAGGCGTCGGCAGGCAGGTGCTGCCTCGCTTCCAGCTGCTCGCGCAAGCCGTTGTAGAAAGCGCCCGTGTCGGCCACTTGCGGCTCTCCCTCGATCAGTTTGCCCAGGCGTTGCAGGACGGGGATCTTGGCCGCCGCCGGGGCGGAGGCGCTGGCGGATGCCGCCGCTGCGGCCGCTGTGGCTGGTACGGCCGATTCCGCCGCCTTTTTCTGCTTGTCCAGCTCGGCCTTGCCGAAGCGTTCGCCGTACAGGTCGCGCAGGGCGCCGCGTATCTTGCGCTCGCCCAGGTTCAGCGGTCCCGGTTCCTCGCCCGCTTCCAGCTTGATGCCGGCCTTGGCGGCGACGGCGCGGCGCACGGCCTGGGCGCGCAGGGCGGCCGCGTCCGTGTCGCTGTACTGACCCGGCACGGCCAGCTTCAGCTGTTCGCGCTTGGCCAGGATTTGCGCCACCTGCTTGAGTTTTTCCCGTTCCGGCGGCAGCAGCACGGCGCTGCCCGCATCGAAGTCGATGGATTCGAGCTTGTCGGCGCTGATGCCCAGCAAATTGCCCAGCGCGCGGAACGGCGCCGTGAC
This sequence comes from Janthinobacterium lividum, assembly GCF_034424625.1. Taxonomy (NCBI): domain Bacteria; kingdom Pseudomonadati; phylum Pseudomonadota; class Betaproteobacteria; order Burkholderiales; family Oxalobacteraceae; genus Janthinobacterium; species Janthinobacterium lividum. Next base: position 3,192,628 of record NZ_CP139976.1, read on the forward strand.
GATTTTCGTCAGCACATTGCCCACGGCTTTCCAGATCAGGGCGCCATAGCTGAATTGCGGGTCGTTCATGTCGCCCGACACGGGCAAACCGAGGTCGATGCGTCCGTCCGAATCCTTGAGGATGGCCAGCGCCAGTTCCAACGGCAGTTTCAATGCGTCCGGACTGTCGATGCGCTCGCCCAGGGTCAGCTTGTCGAGCACGATCTGGTTGGTGCCGTCGAGCTGGCGGTTGCGCACCTTGTATTGCAAGTCCAGCGAAATCTTGCCTTCAGCCACCTTGTAGCCGGCGAATTTCATCGTGTACGGCGAGGCGGACACCATATCGACATTCTTGAAGACCACGTTCAAGTCCGTATTGTCGGTGGGCGCAAACGGATTGAGTTGGCCACGCACGCGGGCCAGGCCGAATTCGTCGATGCGGCCGTCAAGTTCAATCTGGCTGCGCGCATCGCGCTTCGTCGACAGGCCCGTGACGACGCCATTGAGTTCATAGATCTTGGCGGCGAACTGGGGCCGCAAGCTGAGGTCGGCAAAGTCCAGCTTGGCGTTTTGCAGGCGCACGCGGCGCACGCGCACGGGGAAGGCGGCGTCCGCTGCCGGCGTGGCGGTGGCCGACGGCGCTGGCGCTGGCGCGGCCGGTTCCGGCGCTTTCACCAGCAGGCGCTGCGCGTTCAGGCTGCGGTCGTTTTCGATGATCAGCTGGGCGTTCGGTTCCACCACGCGCAGTTCGGGGATGTCGACAAAATCGGGCCCCACGCTGGCTGTCAGCTTGTCGGCGCGCACGCTCTTCCACGAGGCAAAGCGCTTGCCATCCGTTTCATTGAGCACGAGGCCGGCGATATCCACGCCGCCCACATAGCGTACTTTCGGCGCTTTCGGCGCTTTCGGCACGCCGCCGCCCGTCGTCAGGCGGCCGCTGCCGGAGAGCGAGCCGCCCGCCAGCTTCAGTTTCACATGCTGCGCCAGCAACGGTTGCACGGGCGCCAGGGTCAGCTGTTTCAAATTCAATTGCGCATCGACGGCGCCCGTGCCCGGCACGAACTTGCCATTGGCCGTGAGCAAGCCGCCTTCGCGCAGGCCCACGCCCAGCTCGAACGGCAGCGCCTGTTGCATGTCGTTGCTGACGTTTTGCAGGGACAGGCGTGCACCCTGCAGGTTGCCCTTGATGCCAGTGCCCGCATCGTCGAAACGGGCGCCGAACTTGCTCAGTTCCACCTTGTCCACCCTGGTGGACCAGGGGGCGGATGGTGCCTCCTTGGCAGAGTCGGCTTTGCCGGAGGCAAACACGGGCAGCTTTTGCGCAATCGCAAACTCTCCCTGGCGGTTGCGCGCCAGGTCGATCTGCGCGCCGCTGGCCGTCACGGCGCCCAGGTGCACGGTATGTGCCGCCAGGTCGATCTTGCCTTCCGTAAAGCCCAATTGGGCCAGCTTGAACGGCGTTTGCGCGCCCCGCTGCATGGCGAGGTCGGCCAGGCTGAAGCTCGCGCCGTCGATCACGGTGGCCATGCCCGCTGGACCTTGTTGCAAGCCCAGTTGCAGCTGCAGTTGCAATTGTTTCGCGTTCAGCTGCAAAGCCGGCGAGACGGTTTCATCGATGGCGGACACGTCCACATTGGCCAGCGCCAGCTGATGCAAGTCCACCTTCCACTTGCCCGGCTTGGATGGTGGGGACGACGCGGCGGAGGCCGCCGGTGCAGGATTGCCCGGCAGCATCAGGTTCGCCACGTCGATCTCGCCCTTGCTGTCGCGGCGCACGGCCACCGTGCCGCCGTACAGATTGATTTTATCCACCGTGACGTTCTGGCGCGCCAGGTCCACGTTCACGCCGGCAATGCCCAAGGTATCCAGCGATGTGAATGCCTCTCCTTTTCCGTCGCGCACCAGCGCCAGGTCGCGCAAGGCCAGGCCCGCGCCTTTGACGGTGGCTTCCAGCTTGCCGTCCGCATACGAAAAGGCGTAGGGCAGGCGCGCCGACAGCTTGCCGCTGCTCACTTGCGCGCGCGTGTACGCCTTCAAATACGCGGCCAGGCCGGGCAGGGAGGCGTCGTTCAGTATCAGTTCGCCTTCGCCACGGATGGGACTCAGCGAGGCCGTGCCGCGCCAGTGCAGCTTGCCGCCGCGCGCCGCGTCGGCGCTGAGGCTGTAGCTGCCGTTGGCGTCGGGCAGGGTCGAGATATTATCGAGCGTAAAATTGATCGGCGTGAAGTTGTCTGCGTAGCCGGCCTTCTGATCTTGCCAGTCCACTTTGCCTTGTTCCAGCGCAAAGTGGGCGATGACGAGGCGCGGCATGCCGCCGTCGCTTTTTTCCGGATGCTTGCGTTGCCAGGTGGCCAGCACTTCGGCCAGGTTGAACTTGCCGTCCGGCGTGATCGTCAGCTGCGCTTGCGGCGCCGTGATGCGGATTTCCGCCAGGCTCCAGGCGCGGCGCACGATAGATTTCCATTCCAGCTGCACGGCCAGGGCACCGATGGACAGCAGCGGTGCGCCGCTCTTGCCATCCGCGCCGGGCGCTTCCTTGAAAGCGATCTGGTCCGCTTCCAGGCGCAAGGTAAACGGGTTGAAGCGCACGTCAGCGATGCTGGCCTGGCGCGCGAGTTCTTTCTCGGCAAATTTGGGTAACTGGTTTTTGATGACGTAGGGCACCAGCCAGAAGCCGGCCGCGCTGTAGGCGGCCAGGGCGCAGCCTGTGCCGACGGCCCAGCGCTGCCAGCGTTTCCAGCGAAATGTTTTCGTCTGCACGCTTTTGTTGTCGATTGTGTTCACGAACTTACCTTTAATATTCTTGTTAGGCGGCGCAATCTGCGCGCCGTGACTGTCAGTATGCCTCTTTGCGGCCTCGTCTGCAAAATCCAAACGTGTTCAAGTGATAACAGGTGCTCCGGTGATCTTGTTTCTTCTGTAAAACTCACACAAACTCACCTTTTATTGATAATGATTCCCATTACCGGTATCATGACCACTAACCGTAAGTTTCCATTTGTACATATTTTCTCATTGAAAGCCCGATGTCATGCCTGTCGCTTTTCCCCGCACCCGTTTACTTCCAGTCGCCGCAGCCCTGTCGCTGGCCTTCGCTTCCCACGCCGTGTTGGCGGCCAATGGGGCCAGCGGCCAGGACGACCTGACGGCTGGCGATGAGAAAGTCATGCAAGCGGTGCAGGTGACGGGCACCCGCGCGCAGGGCCTGGTGCCGCTCACTACGGAGGCGGGCAGCTTTCGTGGCGCCAGCATCATGGACGTGCCGTCGACCGTCAACGTGATCACGCGCGAATTGCTGGAGCAGCAAGCCGTGTCCGGCCTGTACGACGCCGTGCGCAATACGGCGGGCGTGACGCGCCAGCAAAACGGCGGCGAGACCTGGGATCAATTGGTGATACGCGGCATCGCCGTGGAAAACCGCACGAATTACCGCCTGAACGGTTCCATGCCCATCATGAACTTTTCGCAAGTGCCCATGGAGAACAAGGAGCGGGTGGAAGTGCTGAAGGGCGCCTCGGCCCTGTATTACGGGTTTACCTCGCCGGCCGGCGTCGTCAACTTCGTCACCAAGCGGGCCGGCAGCAAGCCCGTCACGAGCATGGGCTTGAGCCTCGATGACCGTGGCAGTGCCGTGGCGAATATCGACATTGGCCGCCGTTTTGGCGCGCAGCAGGAATTCGGCGTGCGCGTGAATGCGGCCGGCGGCACCCTGGGTTCCTGGCTGGACCATGTCGGCAACGGCAACCGCCGTTTCCTTTCCACGGCGCTCGACTGGAGAGTAACGAACAAACTGCTGCTGAAGGCGGATCTGGAATACGAGCGCCGCAGGGTGACCGAGCAGGCGGGCGTGGCCTTGCCCACGGCCGTGAAAGGCGTGATCAGTTTGCCGCGCGCCGTCGATCCGCGCCAGCTGATCGGCCCCGACTGGTCAAATTTCGAGGCGCAGACGAAAAACGCGCAATTGCGCGCCGATTACGCCATCACGGATGGCTGGGCCTTGACGGTGGAAGCGGGCCACGCGGAAACGGCGCGCGACCGCCGCCTGGCCATCTTCCGCCTGAACAACGCGTCCGCGCTGGCCACGGGCGCGGGCCGCATCACGGGCAATATCCAGCACAGCGTGACGGCGTCGGACCTGCTGCGCGCGGAACTGGCTGGCAATTTCAATACGGGTTTTATCGCCCATGAACTGACCCTGGGCGCCTCGCGCACGGACAAGTCGCAAGATCCGATTTACCAGAGCAACTATACGATTGCCTCGCAAAACCTGTACAACCCCGTGCCCGTGACGAATGTCGTGTTCGGTCCCAAGCCCACCTCGCCCACGACGGCCGCGCTCGACACGCGCGACACGGGCTTGTACGCGCTTGACCGCATGGTCTTCAGCCCGCAATGGCAAAGCGTCATCGGCGTGCGCCGCAGCAGCTATCAAAGCGACCAGGGCGTCAGCCACTACGACGTCAGCAAGACGACGCCGATGGCGTCAGTGATTTACAAGGCCACGCCCGAGCTGTCGTTTTACGTGTCCACGGCGCGCGGGCTGGAGGAGGGGGAGACGGGGCCCACGGGCACCGCCAACCAGGGCGTCAAGATGGCGCCCGGAGTCAGCAAACAGAAAGAGCTGGGCGCGCGCTGGCTGACCCCAAGCGGCACCTTGCTTTCCGCCGCGTTGTTCGACATCACGCGCCCCGGCTACTATACCAACGCCAGCAATGTGTTCACGTCCGATGGCGAACAGCACTACCGTGGCCTGGAGCTGTCGACCCAGGGCAAGCTGACGCGCCAGCTGTCGTGGCAGACGTCAGCCCAGTTCCTCGACCCAAGCTTTGCGCGCATCAACGCCGACTACAACGGCAAGGCACCGGAAAACGCATCGAAACGCACGGCCAGCGCCTTTTTGGCTTACGCGTTTGACGCCGTGCCGGGCCTGTCCGTCAACGGCGGCGCGTATTACTACAGCGCCCGTCCCGTCAACGACCTGAACCAGGCGTTCCTCGGCGGCGTGAGCCTGTTCAGCGCGGGCGCCCGCTATGCGAGCCGCGTGATGGACAAGGCCGTCGTGTGGCAGCTCAACGTGGAAAATGCGGCCGACAAGCGCTACTGGGCCGGCGCCGGCACGCGCCTGGCGTCCGGCGCGCCGCGCGCCGTCAAGCTGTCGATGAAAGTGGATTGGTAGGGAAGGCTTGACCTGGACCCTGTGCGCAGGGTGCTTGCCCTGATACAATGTTGCCATGTTCATCAGCAAAGGCAAGGCAAGCATCGTCCTGTGGATCGCGTGTATCGCCATCTTCCTGGCCACGCTCGCCCCTACGGTGTCGCGCGCGCTGACGGTCGCCAGCGGCCTGGCCGTGCCCAGCCTGGAAATCTGCTCTGTGGCGGGCGGCATGAACATGCTGCCTGCGGCATTCTCCACGGACGCGCCCGATACCTCCAAGGGCGGCATGCGCATGGGCGATTGCCCGTGCTGCAGCATGCATGCGGCCACCCTCGATATTCCCCCCACGACCCTGGTGCTCGCTTCCGGAGAAATCCTCACGGGCTTGCTGCCCCTGCTGTTCTACCGATCCGCCACGCCCCTGTTCGCCTGGACGCCCGTCCAGCCCCGCGGGCCGCCCGCCGCTTTCTGATCTGTCCCTTTCCCTGAACTGCCTTGCGCCGCGCGTGTCGTGCGCTTGCGTGTGTTCGTTTTACCTATACAGAATCTGAAAGCAGCACCATGAAACATTTACCGTTATTGATTTCCCTCGCCATCGCCATGCCCGCCGTGGCGCAAACCCGCACTGAAGAGGTCTTGCCCGAGATGAAAGTTATCGTCGCGGGCGTCAAGGAGGGCTACCGTCCCGCCGACACGGCGCTGATGCTCAGCAGTACACCCGGTTACAGCGTGGCGGCCGGCGGCGGCGTCTCCGGCTTGCCAGTCGTCAATGGTTTCGCCGATGATCGCATCAAGATTCGCATCGACGGCATGGAACTGACGTCGGCCTGCGCCAACCATATGAATGCGCCGCTGTCCTATATCGACCCGCAGCAGGTGCAGCGCATCAAGCTGATTGCCGGCGTGACGCCCGTCAGCGCGGGCGGCGACAGCATCGGCGGCACCATCGAGGTGCAGTCGAACGCCCCCGTGTTCGCCCAGCCTGGCGCAGGGCTGCTCACGCAAGGCAGTTTTGCCGTGTCCGGCCGCAGCGTCAACAACAGCGTGGCGACCAGCGTGAATGCCTCGGCAGCCAATGATATGCTCAGCATCGGCTACAGCGGCGCCTACACGCGCGGCCATAGCTATGAAGATGGGCATGGCAATACGGTGCTGGCCAGCATGGTTGAAAGCATCAACCAGTCCATCGTGCTGGCGGCGAAACGCGAGGGCCAGCAGCTGACCCTGCGCGCCGGCGTGCAGCACATCCCGTACCAGGGTTTTCCCAACCAGTACATGGACATGACGGATAACCACGGCCAGTTCGCCAACCTGGCTTACCAGGGCACATTTGCCTGGGGCGTGTTTGACGCGCGCGCCTACTGGCAGCAGACGGACCACGAAATGGGCTTTTTCACGCCCGAGCGCACGGGCACGATGCCGATGATTACGCATGGACGCAACACGGGCTATGCGCTGATGGCCAGCTTGCCGACCGCTGCGGGCGAGTTGCGCCTGGGCCAGGAGTGGCACGGTTTTCGCCTCGACGACTATTGGCCGGCCGTGCCCGGTTCCATGATGATGGGGCCGCGTACCTATCTGAACATCAACGACGGCAAGCGCGACCGTACCGTGCTGTTTGGCGAGCTGGAGACGCGCCATGGCCAGGATGCGCGCTGGACGAGCGTGCTGGGCTTGCGCGGCGAATCCGTGCGCATGGACACGGGCGACGTGCAATCGTACGGCACCAACATGATGAACATGCCGGACGTGATGGCAGCCAGGGCTTTCAATGCGCGCAGCCGCAGCCAGCGCGACACGAATATCGATGCCTCCGCGCAAGCCACCTTCACGCCCGATGCGGCCAGCAGCTATGAATTCGCGCTGGCGCGCAAGGTGCGCTCGCCCAACCTGTACGAGCGCTACTCGTGGGGCCGCGGCTCGATGGCGATGACCATGACCAACTGGTTTGGCGATGGCAATGGCTATGTGGGCAGTATCGATCTCAAGCCCGAGACGGCTTACACGGCGGCGTTCACGGCCGACTGGCATGGCGGCGGCGAGGAGGGCTGGTTCGTGCGCGTCAACCCGTACTACAGCAAGGTCGACAATTACATCGACGTCGATGTGCTGGCATCTTTCCACCCGTACATGAAAATGGGCGCGAACGGTAATTTGCTGCGCTTCGCCAACCACGACGCCAAACTTTACGGCGCCAATGTGGCATGGCAGCTGCCGCTGGCCAGCAGCACGCGCTGGGGCAGTTTCATTGCCAGCGGCAACGCCGCATATACGCGGGGCAAGCGCAGCGATGGCGGCGACCTGTACCGGATGATGCCGTTCAACGCCTTGCTGGCCGTCGAGCACAAGCTGGGTGCCTGGAGCAACCGCATCGAGACGAAGATCGTGGCGCGCAAGCAGAAAGTCGACGCGCGCCGCTTCGAACCCGAGACGGGCGGTTATGCGCTCGTCAACCTGCGCAGCAGCGTGTCGCTGGGCAAGATGGCCAGCCTGAGCGCGGGCGTGAGCAACCTGTTCAACCGCGCCTACGCGGACCCGCTGGGCGGCGTGTACCTGTCGGGCTTGAAAACGAACGGCGGGGCGCTGCAAGCCTTGCCGGCCGAGGGCAGGTCGATTGATCTGGGGCTGCAGCTGAAGTTCTAAGGCTGGCAATCCGCGGGCGCCTCCCAGTTGCCGCTGCGACAGGTGGAAGGCGCCTGCCGAATGCACCGCATCGGCGCTGGCCCGGTGTTTGTGAGAATGTGTGCATGTTTCTTTTCATTAATTTGTTATCCTTTACGGCGCCTGCATCAGGCGTTGCGCACATGGATGCGATGCTGGCCTTATCTGCTGCAATGATGCGGGCTCACAACAAGGGTGTACATGATCGCATTTAAAGATTTTCGTTCCTCCACCTCGGGCAGCCCACTTTCTGATGGCATGGACAGGTCGCTGGTATTGGCCAACGCATGGCTGGAGAAAACCGGCGTTCGCCCCGTCAATATGGAAACCATCATGGAAACCAGGGGCTGGATGGCGATAGCCAAGGTTGAATGCGGTATTAGGGTGTGGTATGAAGCCGGTTCTGCTGTGTTGAAAGCGTAGCAGATTTCCCTTGATTCAAGTTATCGGGTAGCGCAGCGGGATGCCCGATTTTATGTTTTGCGATCCCGCCACATTTGCCACTATTTCAGGAGATTTTTTTGCTGTCAGAATATGAAAAACGCGCTCTTGTGCAAATTCATGCGTGGAAAAATCCACGTCAAACCTGGTTTGACACGGCCATGGGTTACGTCAACAAACCCTTTGCAATTGCGGGGGCTGCAGCCGATAAAATTCCTGGTTTCACAGAAACCTGTGCCAAGGCGATGAATGGTGTCGTGGGCTTGGTGAATGATGCTTCGCAATGGTCCGTCAGGCCACCTGCCATTCTCAAGGAGCTATCCGAAATCTCCAAGCAGGAAATTACACAACTGGATCAAGTGCAGTTGCTCGATCTGCAAACAATTGATAGGGCAATTGGCTGGCTTGATACGAAATATGAGGGTATCGCGCTGGTGGAGGGCGCCGCTGCGGGAGGGACGGCAGTCATTAATCCACTGGTTGCCTTGGCCGCCATTCCGGCAGACATGGTAGCGCTGCTGGCAATGAATCTGCGTGCAATTGGAGAATACGGCACCTACTGCGGCTTTGACATGTCATCCCAGGAAGAGCGACTTTTTTCGTTGAATATCCTGGCGCTTGCATCGAGCACTACAGATGGCGGGAAGCAAGCCGCCTTGTCGCATCTGGTGAAAATTGCACAGGAAGTGGCGAAGAAGAAGACGTGGGAGCAGCTGGAAAAAAGCGTGTTTGTTCAGGCAGTCTTGTCCATCGCGAAAGCCCTCAGCATCAATCTGACAAAAGCCAAATTAGCGAATGTCATTCCCGTTGCCGGCGCCGCAATCAGTGGCGGATTCAATGCCTATTACACGGATAAAGTATGTAAGGCGGCATTCTATTTGTATCGGGAGCGCTTGCTGGCGATGAAGTCTGGCGCGCAAGCTATCGAAGTGACAGTGACGCCCGCCAAGAGCGATATCTGGAGTGCAGAGGAGGGTGGTGGCTAAGCTGATGCCGCCTCCGTTCGCCACGACGTCAGCTTGTGCCTGTATCACAGACCTTTTATAGTGTCTTGACGACGTTTAATGTGCAGCCTGAAATAATGAGCATTTCAGTCTTCAGGTCAATTTTAGAGAAATAAAATAAGATCTGAAAAGGGAAATATGCATACGCACGCTCACAAGACACAAGATCAGGCAGGCAAATCGCTTGCGCGCGAACCGACTCACACGCAAGAGGCAGGCAGTAGCTACCATCAACCGATGCAATCGATGGATTTTCATACGCTGGCGTACAGCAGCCATCAAGTCGCACAGCCAACTCAAAATGGTGGCAATGGAATGGATCCCAAAAATGTTTTCGCTCAGGATGGGGGGACGAATAACAGCAAGTACAAGGCATTCGAAAACCGTATGCGCAATGCACTGAATTTGTATGATGCCAAAGATAAGGTGACATTTGTCTGCTAACTGGCTGGTAGCAATATAAAACAAGGCGTGATCGCCGATGCCGGGATGGATACTGCCAGCGATATCTCGTCTGATGATGACAGCTGATTCAAAAGGCCGGAGCCCGGGTTTTGCGCGGCGAGGCCGCAAGTGTGCCCGGTGAACCGGCCGGATAGGTGTCCCTGGGTATGCTATCGCCCCCACCAATCCCCTCACAGGTGATTCTTCGTCACCCATTGCCTGATCAACCATCCTTTGCCAGCGGCGCCCGGATGCGGTCTAATCATGGCTTGTTCCTTCACGAGGTTGCCATGCTGCCCACTTCCGCCATCGCCGCGCTGCGCGAAAAATTTCCCCTGATTACAGAACTGATGGCCTTGCAGCCCTTGAGCTGGTTCAATCCCGCCATCGCGCCGGCGGCCGAGGCCTTGAACGACGTGGGCTTGACGGCGGCTGACGTGGCGGACGCCAGCGCGCGCCTGGCCCGTTTTGCCCCATATCTGGCGAAGGCGTTCCCGGAAACGCAGGCCAGCGGCGGCATCATCGAGTCGCCCGTCGTGCCGCTGCCCGCCATGCAGGCGGCGCTTGGCATGCCTGGCGGTCGGCTGTGGCTCAAGCAGGATAGCCATTTGCCCATTTCCGGCTCCATCAAGGCCCGTGGCGGCATCTATGAAGTGCTGAAACATGCGGAAATGCTGGCGCTGGACGCCGGCTTGCTGAAGGAGGGCGACGATTACAGCCTGCTGGCCAGCGACGCCGTGCGGGCCTTCTTTGGCCAGTATGCGATCGCCGTCGGTTCCACGGGCAATCTGGGCTTGTCGATTGGCATCATGAGCGCGCGCCTGGGCTTTCGCGCCACCGTGCACATGTCCGCCGATGCGCGCCAGTGGAAGAAGGACAAATTGCGCAGCCACGGCGTCACTGTCGTCGAGTACGCAACTGACTACAGCGTGGCCGTGGAAGCGGGTCGCAGGCAGGCGGAGAATGATCCGGCTTGCCACTTTGTCGACGATGAAAACTCGCACGATCTGTTTCTCGGCTACGCGGTGGCGGGCCAGCGCCTGAAAGAGCAATTCGCTGCAAGCGGCGTCACGGTCGATGCCGCGCACCCGCTGTTCGTGTATTTGCCGTGCGGCGTGGGCGGCGGCCCCGGCGGCGTGGCATTCGGCTTGAAGCTGGCCTTTGGCGACCATGTCCACTGCGTGTTTGTCGAGCCGACCCATTCGCCATGCATGCTGCTGGGCGTGCACACGGGCTTGCACGATCGGATCAGCGTGCAGGAGATCGGCATCGACAATGTCACGGCCGCCGATGGCCTTGCCGTGGGACGCCCGTCCGGCTTCGTCGGACGGGCCATGCAGCGGCTGATCGACGGCTACGCCACCGTCACGGATGAAGAACTGTACCGCTTGCTGGCGACGCTGGAGCAGACGGAGCAGCTACGCCTGGAACCGTCGGCCGTGGCCGGTTTCGCGGGTATTCCTTTCGTGCTGGCTGCGCCGCAATATCAGCAGAATCTGACGCAGGCCACGCATCTGGTGTGGAGCACGGGCGGCAGCATGGTTCCCGAGGCGGAAATGGCCGCCTACGTGGCGCGTGGCCGCGCGCTGCTGGCGCCCGGAGCCGCCTGATGCCGGCCGGCGCGGCGCTCACGGCCAGCCAGTTCGCCAACCTGCACACCTTTCTCGTGGCGGCGCGCCATGCCAGTTTCGCGCTGGCGGCGCAGGAACTGGCGCTCACGCCCAGCGCCGTCAGCCACCGCATCGCGCGGCTGGAGGCGGGCCTGGGTCTGCGCTTGTTCCAGCGCCTGACGCGCCAAGTCAAGCTGACGCAGGACGGCGAGCGCATCTTTGCCGCCCTGCAGGCGGGCTGGGATGGCCTGCAGGCGGCCATTGCCGGCAGCGACACGCTGGCGGGCAGCGTCACCGTGCATGCGCGTCCCTCGGTGGCGCAATGCTGGCTGGTGCCGCGCCTGGCAGGGTTCGCTGCGCAGTATCCTGACGTGTCGATCGATTTGCGCGTGAGTAATGACAGCGTGGACTTTCGCGCCGGCCAGGTCGACCTGGCCTTGCACTATGGCGACGGCAGCTTTCCCGGCCTGGCCTCGCGCAAGCTGATGGATGAATGGCTGGCGCCCGTCTGCAGTCCCGCCTACGCGCGCGACCACGGCCTGCTGGAGACGCCACATCACTTGTCCGGCGCGACGGTGCTGCACGATACGCTGGCCTGGCCCGCCTGCGCGCCCGATGCCGAGTGGCGCCTGTGGCTGGACGCGCAGGCGCCAGACGTGCGTTTGCCTGCGCGCAGCCTGCGCTTCGACCGTGCCGACCTGTGCGCGCAGGCGGCTATCCACCACGCGGGCGTGGCCATGGGCCGGCGCCGGCTGGTGCAGCCGTGGCTGGACAGCGGCCAGCTGGTCTTGCCGTTTGGCGAGTTTGCCTTGGCCAGCCCGCAGGCGTATTACCTCGTGCACAGCGGGCGCGCCGCGCTGCCGGCACGCGTGCAGGCCTTGTTCGACTGGCTGCTGAGGCAGGCAATTTGATACACTGCGCGCCTTACCAAGCAACGCGCCAGAAAGCAGCCCCATGCAACCATCTCCCTTGACCTCCACCGCGCCAGCGGAATTGCGCGCATCTGCGCTGGCCTGCCTGCTCGAACCGGACCCGGCGACCAAGGTGGCGATGGTGGCGGCCATGGCCGAAGCGCAGCTGGCGCTTGATGCGCAGGCGCCGCTGGCACCCACCGGCCCCGTGCCTGGCCGTCCCGAGCGTCCGGAACTGGTGCCGCCGCGCCTGGTGGGGCGGCGTTCGATGATCACGCCGGAAGGGCGCGCCATGCTCGTGCACGCGCTCGCGCACATCGAGTTCAACGCCATGAACCTGGCACTCGACGCCCTGTGGCGCTTCCCGGACTTGCCGGCCGAGTACTACACGGACTGGCTGCGCGTGGCGAAAGAGGAAGCCACGCACTTCGCCATGCTGCAGGCGCACCTGCAGGTGCTGGGCCACACGTATGGAGACTTCCCCGGCCATGACAGCCTGTGGGAAATGGTCGACAAGACGCGCGGCGACGTGCTGGCGCGCATGGCGCTGGTGCCGCGCACCCTGGAAGCGCGGGGGCTGGACGCGATTCCGCCGCTGCGCGCCAAGCTGGCGCAGGCGGGCGACATGGCGGCCGCCGCCATCCTCGACATCATCCTGCGCGATGAGGTGGGTCACGTGGAAATCGGCAACCGCTGGTATGGCTACCTGTGCGATCAAAGGGGCCTGGAACTGCGCGCCACGTATGCCGAGCTGGCGCTGCGCTACGAAGCCCCGACCCTGCGCGGCCCGTTCAACCTGGAAGCGCGGCGCCGGGCGGGCTTTTCGGAACTGGAACTGTCCGATTTGCCCGCCTGACACCGCTTAAGGATGGGCCGTGATGCTGATGTGCCAGTGGCTCAGGTGTCCGGTTTCAATGTGCACTTTTGCCGGCTTGGTCCAGGTACCCGCACCGGGGATATTGTCGGCCGGGGCGGCGGAAAAACGCCCGTCGACGAGGGCCAGCTTGATGAAGCTGGGGCCGATGTAGATGACGCGCGTGCTGGCCGGCGCCGCTTCCTGGTCCAGCATGGCGCGGTTCGCCGCGATCCACGCCAGCAGGGCTGCCAGTTTCGGCTTTTGCGCGGGGTTGGCCGCCACTTCCGCCTTCGCGTCGAGGATCAACTGGTGGATGGCGGCGCCATCGTTCTGGCCGCCCAGCGCGTCCGTGTAGCCGCCCGCGCCGTCCGCGTAGCGCAAGTCGATCTGCTGGCCGTCGCTGTGGCCGTTATGGCCGAGGATGGAACGGCCCGTTGCCGTCTGCGTCACATGCTGGCCGCTGATGTCGTCGAAGCGGTAGGGCTTGCCCGCCAGCCAGGCGATGGCCAGGCGCGTGGCCCACGAATCGCCGCCGTCGTCGCGCGTGCCGTAGCGCCGCGCCGCCAGCGCCGCCTCGTTGTTGGCCAGGTACAGGGGGATGTAGGCCGTGCCTCCCTTGAACTCCACTTGTCCCCCTTCGGCCGGGTCGGAGCTGGCATCGACATTGTCGATGCGGCCCTTCAGGCGCAGCGTGACGACGGCCTTCTTGTCGAGCTTGGCGCCGGCAAAGGCGGGCAGCACCAGGCTGGGGAATTTCACTGTGCCGGCAGTCTTGGTATTGGTCTGGGACAATAAATTCTCCGTGCTGAAGGCGGGATCGCCGCCGCCGGACGAAATGCCGATGTTGACTTCCGTAATCGTCGCCGCCGCCGGCGTGTAATGCAATTCCAGCGGCAAGGTGTGCGTGGCCGTGGCTGCTCCTTGCGAGACGGATACATACGGTCCCGGCAGATTGCCCGTCAGCTTGATCGGCTGCAGCACGGGATGGGCGGCCTTGTTCGGCGAGCTGAACTTCGCCTGCGTCACCTTCAAACCCTTGCACACGAGGCTCAGTTCCACCGTCGTCACGGTAGCCAGGGCGCTGTCGCCGATATTCGTGGCGCTGACATTGCCGCCCAGGCTCAACGCTCCGGCCTCGCTTTGCTTGCTGACGTCGACGCACTCCGTCCTGACGATGGTGCCCTGCGTGAAGTGCGTCTGGTTGACGGCGCCCGTGGCGGCCAGGTTGACCCCGGGCAACCCGGTCACGGCGTACGACCAGGTATCGTTATACTGGCTTTGCGCCGTCGTGTAGGTGGGATACTCGGCTGTGCTGACGGTGATTTTCACGCCCACGTTTTTCGTGCCCTTGGGCACCGTAAAGGCGACGGGTGAAGTGATGGTCTGGTTTTGCGCGGCCGCCGTGGCCGTGAAGGTCTTGCTGCCTTCGTCATCCTGCGGCGTGACGTCGCCCGCGGCACGGGGGCTGGCGGATACCGCGCGCGCGGGCGGCCCGGCGCCATCCTGCGTGACACTGCCTGCCACATAGGTCTTCGGCTCGGCGCGCAGGGCCAGGCCGGCTCCGTACGGATAGACGATGCCGACGTTGACGGTGCTGCTGCTGTCGAAGACGACGGCGCTGACGCTGACCACGTTCGGGTGGACGAGGTCGTTCAAGGTCAGCTGGTAGGTATCGGGCAGCACGCCATCGAAGTGGAAGGCGCCCGTGGCGTCGATCACGGCCACCTGGCGCTGATGGTTGTTATAGCCGGTCAATAGCATTTTCTTGCCGGCCAGTCCTGTGGCATTGCCGCCCGCCGGCGTGCGCAGCTGTCCTTGCAGCACGATGCCGGACTTGATGACGATCAAGGCATAGCTGGCCGTGAATTCACCATCCTGCGAGACGAAATTGAGGTTCAGGTCGTAGCTGCCGTTGGGCAAGGATGCCAGCAACTGCTGCATGGCCGTGGCGCTGATGCTGAAGGTGCCACTGGCCGCATCGAACGTCCAGTAGGTCTTCAGGCTGATGGCCACGCCATTCGGGGTGGACAGCAGGCCATCGCTGTCGTCCTGCAGGACCATGGGGGCCGCGCCCACCAGGCGCAATCCCAGGGTGCCCGGCTGCAGGCGGTTGTTCGGCCCCAGTCCCGTGATGGCCAGCACGGGCACCGTGGAGGGGAGGTTGCCATTGTCATCCGGCTCCACATAGGTTTCCACGGCCGTGGGCAGTTCCGTCTGGATCAGCAGGTCCAGGATGGTGATCTTGCCGCCCTTGCTGAGGGAAAATTGCGCGTGCTGGTCCACGCCCGTGTCGCCGGGCGTGGAAAAGCGCAGGCTGCCGTCCTGCAGCAGCACGTCCGTGACGGCGCCGCTGGCCTTGACGCTGTCGGCGCCGTCCGGAAAGCCCAGCCCGGCCAGCGGCAGCACGACCACCTGCGCGGGCCGCACGGGGTCGAGGAAGATGCCGGCGCTGGTGCTGAAGGTCCATGTCAGACCGGCGCTCTGGAAGGCGATGCTGCGCTCGATGCGCAAGGTGATGGTGTCCGCGGGCGCGACGGTGGCGCCCGCGTCGATGCTGCCGGCCAGCACGTCGCCATCGATGATGGTGCTGCCGTCGGGCACGCTGGCCAGCACGGCTTGCACATTGCTGGCCGCGGCGCCGCTGTTGTTGCGGATATGCACGCGGTAGGTATAGTCCCAGGCCGTGCGGCTGACGCGCTGTTCGGCCACCTTTTCCAGCTGTGTCACTTCGAAGTCCCCGGCGGCCTGGACGGCGGTTGCGGTGCCGGCCAGCATGACCTTCGGCGCGGGCGGCTGCGTGGGATCGCTCGGTCCGCCGCAGGCGCACAGGCTCAGGGTCAGCAAGGGGGCCAGCGCGGCGCCCGCCAGCCGCGTGTGCCGCAGGCAGGCCACCGCCAGCACCCCGGCCAGCAGCAGCCATGGCGTGGACGGCAGGGCGACGGCCGCCGGCTGCGTGGCGCCCGCTTCGAGCTCGATGAAGGAGACGGGGTCGAGGATGGAAAACGGCTGGGCGCCGGGGCTGCCCGCGCCCAGGTAATCGAAGGTGACGGAAAATCCCGTGGCCGTGGCGCCGGGCGCGATGCCGCCCGCCAGCGCCAGCGCGTCGAGGTAGCCGCTGGCGGGGATGGCGGGGTCGGGCTGCACCAGCAGTACGTCCCAGTCTGGCAGCGTGGAGATGCTGTGCAGGTTGGCATACTGGTCCACGCTGAAGAACAAGGTGAATTCCTCGATGGGCACGGACAGGGTGGTATTGCTGACCGTATAGTCGTAGCGCCACTGCGTGCCACCCAGCGATGTTGCCGTGTAGCCGATGCTGGCGGCGTGCGCGGCAGACATTGCGCATAGCAGCAGCGCCAGCAGTGCCTTTTTGATAAAGCTCATGATCGTTCCCCCATTGACTGGCGCCAAGCGTGCCCAGGCAAGAGGTCAAGCAGGAAGCATTCCCGAACAATTTTTTCTGTAAAAACAAGGGCTTGGTCGAGGCGGACCGGAGCGGGTGTCAAATCTGCCGACACGGGACGTTATGGCTGAGCGCTGTCAGCGCTGTCCTACCCGTCTTGTCGAAACTGTCTGATTGTATGCCTTGCGGAAACACGCGATGATCGTGTTCATGCTGCAACAGCCAACCATTCCGACGGAGTATGCGATGCAAAAGCCAGACCAGTCCATTCACGTGAACAAGCCGTTCCTGCTGATCTGCCTGTTTACTTTCTCGACCCTGGCGGCCACCTTGACCAATACGGGCGAGACGCCGGCCAGTGATGCCGCGCCGGCGCCTGTGGCGCGCGAGGCTGGCCATGGCACCTTGCCTATCTGCAGCAGCGATGCCCTCACACTGTCGGCCCAGTGCCAGCCGCAGCCCGCGCGCCAGGCTTGAGCGCCCCTTGGTTGACGGCCTGCGCCTGCAGGCGCTGCTGCAGCAAGGCCAGCACGGCAGCTTCTTCCGGCGCCAGCGCCTGTAGGTCGTCCTGCATTTGCTGCCGCGCCCGCGCGCGCATGCCATCCAATAAACTGCCATCCAGATACGATTCCAGCACGGCCGGGTGCACATAGCACTTGCGGCAGATCGTCGGCGTGTTGCCCAGCTTTTTAGCCACGGACTCGATCGCCTGCACGATGTTTTTCTTGGCTTGCGCATCGGAGTCGACCTGTTCGAACGCTTGCAGGGCCAGCGCGGCCAGCAAGGTGCCGGACCAGGTGCGGAAATCCTTGGCCGTGTAATCTTCGCCCGTCACCTCGCGCAGGTAATCGTTGACGTCGCCCGAGCCGATGCCGTGGCGCTCGCCCTCCGCATCGACATATTGAAACAGTTCCTGCCCCGGCAGTTCGCGCATGCGCTGCAGCACCCTGGCCAGGCGCCGGTCGCTCAGGCGGATATCGTGGCGCACGCCGCTCTTGCCCTTGAAATGGAAGGCCACGGCGCTGCCGTCGACCTGCACGTGGCGCGTGCGCAGCGTGGTCAGGCCGAACGATTTGTTGGTGCGCGCATATTCTTCGTTGCCGATGCGCATCATCGTCAATTCCAGCAGGTGCACGATGGTGGCCAGCACTTTTTCACGGGGCAAGCCCTGCAACTGCATGCCGCGCGCGACGGCGGCGCGGATGGCGGGCAGGGCGCGGCCAAAGCTGAGCATGCGCTCATATTTCG
Organism: Janthinobacterium lividum; assembly: GCF_034424625.1. Lineage (NCBI taxonomy): Bacteria > Pseudomonadati > Pseudomonadota > Betaproteobacteria > Burkholderiales > Oxalobacteraceae > Janthinobacterium > Janthinobacterium lividum. The sequence goes on from NZ_CP139976.1 coordinate 3,210,337, forward strand.
CTTCGTCGCGCACCTGGCGCCAGCGCGCATGGTAGCGGTACTGTTTTCGTCCGCGCGCGTCGCGTCCCGTCGCCTGCAGGTGGCCGTTGGCGTGCGGGCAGATCCACACGCCCGTCCAGGCCGGTGGAATGGCCAGTGCCTTGATGCGCGTCAAGATGGCGGCATCGCGCAGGATCGACCCGTCCGCGTCCCGGTAGCGGAACTTGCCGGGCTTGCCCAGGCGGGCGATGCCGCCCTGGTGGTCGCCCGTGTAGCGCAGGCCAGCGGCGCGGGCCGTGGTGGTGGCAGATATTTCCATGACGATAGCTTACCTTGCAGGCCGCGCACCCGCCGCGCCGTTATGCTAAGGTGCGCATTCGTAACGCCGTGCGCGGCAGACAGGAGCAGCAGATGTTTGGCAGAAAAAAGAATCTGGAAGAAGACCACGCCCCCCAGGCCGACAAGCAGTATGAAAAGAAATACACGGATGACAGCTTCTGGGACAAGGTCGTCAAGTTCGCCAAGACGGCGGGACGCGAAGTCATCGAGAAAGCCCTGTGGCTGTACTACGCGGCACAGCAGCCGAATACTCCGCTGTGGGCCAAGACGGCGATCTATGGCGCGCTCGGCTATTTCATTTCGCCCATCGATGCGATTCCCGACATCACGCCCGTGGTCGGCTATGCGGATGACCTGGCCGTGCTGGCGGCGGCTGTCGCCACGGTCGCCACCTACATCACGGCCGAGGTCAAGGAACGGGCCGCCGAGAAATTGCGCGGCTGGTTCGGCGTCTAGGCACCGGGAGCGGGCTGGCCCGGTTGGCCCTTGACGGCATTGCGGTAGCGGGCCCTGGCCTCGGCCCTCTTGACCGCTTCGCTGGCGATGTTCTGCGCCCTGATGCGGGCTTTTTCACTCTTGCTGCGCTGCTGCGCCACGTCCTTGTTGCCGATACGGTTAGTCATGCTGGTCTCCTCGTTGAGTGTCAAGTCTGACCAGCACAGCATACTTTCTTGCCCGCGCGCCACCGTGCGTCCGCTCACACAAGCGGCATGCCTACCTCGCTGGCGCGCCGCTGCCGCCATGCGCCAGCAGGCGCAGCACGACTTCTTTCTGGAATGAGCGAAACTCCTTGTCGGCGCTGACGTTGGCGAAGGCCAGCACGGCAGTCTTGCTGGCCCGGTCGACGCAGACGACGGACGCGGCGCCCGGGTCGCCGCCGCTGTGCGTGGCCAGCGGCTTGCCGTCGACGTCGCGCAGCTGCCACACCAAAGCCTGGCGCACGGACGCATCGGCAGGCACGACGGGGGCCGCTTGCGGGGCGAAAAACAATTGCAGAGTGGAATCTTGCAAGTAACGGTGGCCATCGACCCGGCCGCCATTGCTGAAGATGGTCAGGAAACGGGCAAAGTCATGTGCCGAGCTGCGCAGCAAGCCGGCCGGCCAGTCCGGATAGCCGACGGGTGGCAGCACTTGCAGGCCCGGCTCCTTGTGCGCATACGGCTGGGCGACGACGGCGCGCCGCGGCAAGCCGGCCAGGCTCCACGCCGTGTTGTCCATGCCCAGCGGCTCGAACAGGTGCGCGTGCGCAAAGGCATCCAGGCCATCGGGGTTCAAGCGGCCCACCAGATAGCCGAGCAGGGCGATGCCGACATTGCTGTAGCGCCATTCCGTGCCGGGCCGGGCCGCAAACGACACATCCGCGTCATACCAGGCGCCGCCGCGCGACAGATAGCCCTTGAGGAAGTCGCGCAGGGGCAGTCGCGGGTCGCCTTGCACGGCAAACGCCGTCGTCTTTTCGTACACGGCGTCGGAAATGCCCGAGGTGTGGCTGAGCAAATGCCGGAAGGTGATGGGCACATCGGGAAACTTCGGATGCATGAGCGGGAAGTCCAGGTAGGCCGCCACCTTGTCGTCCAGCTGGAAGGCGCCTTGTTCCAGCAGCATCATGATGGCAGTGGCCGTGACGAGCTTGCTGACGGAGGCGACATGGAACACCGTGTTGGCATCGGCTTTCTTGCCGGCCTGGATGTCGGCCCAGCCATAGCCGCGCGCGAATATGGTGCGCTCGCCGCGCACCACGGCCACGCTCATGCCTGGCGTTTCCGTGCGGGCCAGGCCATCGCGCATGAAGCCGTCAAATGCCGTTTCCCACGCCAGCCTGGCCGGATCGGTGGCGCAGCCCGTTTGCAGCAGGGCTAGTGAGACGCCCAGTCCCAGCACGCTTCTTCGTTTCATTGCTTCTCTCTTTTGCCATTTTGAATGATCTTAACAATATTTCTGCCAGCCATAGGGGCAATTGACAAAAACATTGCTACACAGCAATGGTAATGGGGCGCCGGCGCCTATTTGCGCCAGTAGCGCTCCAGCAGGGGTTTGACCGTCAGGCCGTGCGCGACGATGGACAGGATGACGACGACCAGGGTGATGTCGGCCAGTTCGCGCGCCAGGCCGCGCGGCAAGCCATGCGCGATGGCATAGCTGAGGTAGTACAGCGAGCCGATGCCGCGCACGCCGAACCACGCGGCCAGCCCGCGCAGGCGCATGCCGGTGCCCGACGCCAGCAAGCCAAGCATCACGCTGGCCGGGCGCGCCACCAGCAGCAGGAACAGCGCTACGCTCCACGCTTGCCAGTTCCAGGCGGCGGCCGTGACGGCGCCGCCCAGCAACAGCACCAGGGTCAGTTCGGACAGGCGTTCCAGGTGTTCCTTGAAGACAAGGGATTCGCCGCTGACGGTCAGTGGCACGTCGCTGCCGTGCGGCCTGGTGGCGGACACGGCATGGGTTTCTTCCGCCTGCAGCAAGCCTTGCCGGTCTTTCGGCGCGCCGGCCAGCCGCAGTTCCGTCTGGCGCAATGCCACGCCGGCAAAGAAGACGGCCAAGAAGCCCCACGCGTGCAGCCAGGTCGTCAGGCCGTAGACGAGGGCGATCAAGCCCAGGGCCGCCAGATCGTCCAGCATCGCGTGTTTCGGTTCCTTGGCGCGCACCTGCCAGCCCAGCCAGGCCAGCAGCGCGCCGCCGGCCGCGCCCAGGGCCATGGCGCCCGCGCTGGCCCAGACCAAATCGCGCCACAGCCAGGTGGCGCCGTGCGGCCCCAGTTCATGCAGGCCCAGCAAGCCCAGACCCAGCATGACGAAAGGAAATCCGCTGCCATCGTTCATGCCCGCCTCGCTGGTCAGGATGAAGCGCAATTGCTCGCTGTCGCCCGCATGGCGCAGCTGTACGTCGGTGGCCAGCACGGGGTCGGTGGGTGCGAGGATGGCGCCCAGCAGCACGCCCGCGCCCCATGGCAGGTCCAGCACCCAGTTGGCGAACGCGGCCACCAGGGCCACGGAAATAGCCATCGACAGCCACGCCAGGCGCAGCGAAGGCAGCCAGCGCGCCAGGCTGAATGGCACGGGCATCTTGACGCCGGCGGAAAACAGGGAGATGAGGACGGCGATTTCCGTCAGGGTTTCCAGCAGGGGCGCTTGCTGCACCAGGTCGAACGCAAACAGGCCGAGGAACATGGGGCCCAGCAGCAGGCCCACGCCCAGGTAAGCCATGGCCGAGGTCAAGGGCAGGCGCGCGATGCCGTCGGCGCCCAGGCCACGCGCCAGCATCAGGCAGCCGATCAGGATGAACCAGGCGGTGGTGCTCATGCGAACCATTGTAGCGGCGCGCGGGCAAGGGCAGCGCGCCGCAGGTTTTTCAAGCCTTGTGCAGTGACACGCTGTCGTTTTGCGCCTGCATGGCGTGCAGCTCGATGGGGTCGTGCGTGGAGCGCAGGCGGGGCAGGCCGTGCGGGTAGTGGGCCGTAATAAATGCCAGCATCTGCTCGCGCACGATACAGCGCAGCTCGAAGGCCAGGCCTGAATCTGCCGCGCTGATCAGAAAGCGCACGCGCACGGCCCGCTCGTTCGAATCCGTCGCCTGCACCGTGCAGACCCGGCCATCCCATTGCGTGGCGGATGCGCAGATGCGCGTCAGTTCCGCGCGCAGCGGTTCGAGCGGGATGCTGAAATCGAGCCACAGGAACACCGTGCCCAGCAGGGTGGACGAGCTGTGCGTCCAGTTCTCGAACGGGTTTTCAATGAACCATTGCAGCGGCACGATCAGGCGGCGCTCGTCCCACACGCGCACGACGACATACGTACCCTTGATTTCCTCGACCTTGCCCCATTCGCCGTTGACGATCAGCACGTCATCGATGCGAATCGGTTGCGAAAACGCAATTTGCAACCCAGCAATGAAATTACCGAGCACGGGACGGGCGGCGATACCGGCCACCAGGCCCGCCACGCCGGCCGAGGCCAGCAGGCTGGCGCCGATCTGCCGCGCGCCGGGCAAGGTCAGCAGCACGAAGGCCAGGCCCAGGATCACGACGATGGCGTGCGCGCTGCGCGTGAGCACGCGGGCCTGGGTGATCAGGCGGCGTGCGCGCAGGTTGTCAGCCACGTCGACGGGATTGACTTCGGAAATCGTGATGGAGAGGGCCTGGATGCACTGCATGGCCAGCCAGGTCAGCGCGATGATCAGCGCCACGCTGGTGATATGCGACATGGCGACCAGCCCCGGCGTGTCGTCGGGCGCGCCGGCCAGCACCATGCGCAGGCCGAAGACGATCACGCACAGCTGGCTGGCGCGGAAGGCCACGCGCGTGGCATTGGTGGTGAACGGGCGGCCATTGGCCAGTCTTTTCAGCAGGCTGATGCCGGCCCGGTGCACGCCGATGGCGACCACGGTGACGAGCAGGGCGGAAACGAACACGGTCAGCGCCGAGCGCAGCGGGCCTCCCATCAGCGAGTGGAACGTGCTGAGATCCATAGGCGAAAACTCCTTGTTTTTAAATGAAATGGATGTCGGAAGCGGGTATTTTACGGGCAGATGGCGTAACGGGGGCGTGCGTTGCCGTACGGATAAGACCTGCGTCAAGGTGGATACTGGAAGAAATTGCTGCGCTGCGCCATGCCATGTTGACGTTTCAATATGGAAAGCAAACGGGCGTCGCCGCAGTGGAAACATAGTCATACTTGCCATGCTTTTTGTTTTTGCAAAGGAAAACGATGATAGTACGATCACTCCGAATGTCCTTGCGCTTCATCCTGCCACTGGCTCTGGTGCTGGGATTGTTTGCTTATATTGTGGTACCCCTGCTCGACAGTATCACCCTGCGCTGGTATGTGCGCGACCTCGACAGCCGGGCAGAATTGCTCGCCGGAACCCTCCGGCCCTCGCTCACCGAATACCTGCCCGCGCAAGATGCCACCCGCATCGGCGAACTGTTCCAGGGCGCCACGCGCGACGAACGCCTGATCGCCATCGGCTTTTGCGACAACGCGGGCCACCTGGTTTACCAGTCCGCGCAATATCCCGCTTCCATCGGCTGCTGGAGCACGCCTTCCACGGGCGGCCTGTACAAATCCCTGGCGCAATTGCCGCAAGGGCAAGTCCACATCAGCGAAACGCCCGTCATGCAGGAAGCATCCCAGCTGGGCCGTTTGGTGCTGGTGCAGGACATGAGCTTTGTCGAGCGCCGCAATACGGATACCAAGCGCTTCATCTTTGCCTTCCTGGCCGTGCTGGCCGTATTGATTTCCCTGATGACCGTGTTCGTGGCGCACCTGAGCTGGCGCGGCTGGCTGTCGGCCGTGAAGGATATTCTACGGGGCGAATTGCTGCCGAAAAGTAATGGCGCAGTGGCCGCCGCGACGGCGCCCGCCGCCGCGCCCGCGCCGCCGCCGGAAATGCAGCCGCTGATCGGCGACTTGCGCGAATTGCTGCAGGAATACCACCTGGAACGCCAGGGCGACAACGGCTGGTCGTCCGACTGGACGCCGGACAAGCTGCGCGCCTTGCTGGAAGCGGACTTGCAGGGCGACCAGGTGCTCGTCGTGTCGAACCGGGAACCGTATATCCACACGAAAACAGATGCCGGCATCACCGTGCAGCGTCCCGCCAGCGGCCTGGTGACGGCCGTGGAAGCCGTGATGCGGGCCTGCTCCGGCACGTGGATCGCGCATGGCGCCGGTTCCGCCGACCGCGAGACGGTGGATAAGCTCGACCACGTGCCCGTGCCGCCCGACAATCCCAGCTATACCTTGCGCCGCGTGTGGCTGACGGAAGAGGAAGAGCAGGGCTACTATTATGGCTTCGCCAATGAAGGCATGTGGCCGCTGTGCCATATCGCCCACGTGCGCCCCGTGTTCCGCTCGACCGACTGGGAACAGTACGTGAAGGTCAACCGCCGCTTCGCCGACGCCGTGATCGCGGAGGCGAAGACGGACAACCCTGTCGTGCTGGTGCAGGATTACCACTTTGCCTTGTTGCCGCGCATGGTGCGCGAAGCCTTGCCGAAAGCGACGATCATCACCTTCTGGCATATTCCCTGGCCAAACTCGGAATCGTTCGGCATTTGCCCATGGCGCGAAGAAATCCTCGACGGTTTGCTGGGCAGCACCATCCTCGGTTTCCATACGCCATTCCACCGCAAGAATTTCCTGGAAACGGTGGACCGCTACCTGGAAACCCGCATCGAGCCGGAAGCGTCGACGATTTCCTATGGCGGCGAGATGACGCAGGTCGAGGATTATCCGATTTCCATCGCCTGGCCGGAAGACAATCCGGCGCAACCGGACGTGGCCACCTGCCGCGCGCAAATCCGCAGCGAGCTGGGCGTGGCCCAAGACCACTTGCTGGGCATCGGCGTGGACCGCCTCGACTACACGAAGGGCATCGTCGAGCGCTTCCAGGCCGTCGAGCGCATGCTGGAACAGCAGCCTGGCATGGTGGGCAATTTTACCTTTGTGCAAATTGCCGCCCCCAGCCGCGCTTCGCTCGATGAATATCAAAGTTTCGACGCGCGCGTGCGCAAGATGGTCGAACGCATCAACCGCCGCTTCGGCAGCGGAGACTATGTGCCCATCCTGCTGAAAGCGGAGCACCACGGCCAGGACGATTTGCAGCGCTATTTCCGCGCTTCCGAAGTGTGCATGGTGACAAGCTTGCATGACGGCATGAATCTGGTGGCCAAGGAATTCATCGCCGCGCGCGACGACGAGCTGGGCGTGCTGGTGCTGTCGCAATTCACGGGCGCCGCGCGCGAGCTGCATGAAGCGCTGATCATCAACCCGTACCACATCGAGCAGGGCGCCGACGCCCTGTACCGCGCCCTCGTGATGCCGCCCGTGGAGCAGCGCGAGCGCATGAAGAGCATGCGGGCCCGTGTGAAACATTTCAATGTCTACCGCTGGGCCGGGCGCATGCTGCTGGACGCGGCCCGCTTGCGCCAGCGCGACAAGGTCATGACCAAGATCGACGCCCACAGCCGCATCAAGCGGCGCAAGGGGATCTGATGGACGATACCCCTGACGATAGCGCGGCTTTGCTGCAACTGCTGGGTACGCCTGGCACAGCCGTCTTCCTCGACTTCGACGGCACCCTGGTCGACCTGGCGTCCACGCCCGATGGCGTGCGCCTGGAAGCGGGCGTGGTTGAAGCGCTGGCGCTGCTGGCCGAGCGCCACGGCGGCGCGCTGGCCCTCATTTCCGGGCGTCCCATAGTCCAGATCGATGCCATGCTGGCGCCCTTGACCCTGCCGGTTGCCGGCGTGCATGGCGTGGAGCGGCGCGGCGCCGATGGCGTGCTGCATGTGGCGGCCACGCCCGATGTCTCGCCCGTGCTGGCGCGTGCGCAGGCGTTGGCGGCGAGGTACCCCGGTTTGCTGGTGGAGCAGAAGCGCGGTGCCGTGGCCCTGCATTACCGGCTGGCGCCCGAACTTGAGCAGTTATGCTGGCAGGAAATGACCGCAGCCGTGCAAGCGTGCCCCGGGGTACTGCTGTTGCATGGCAAAATGGTCCTGGAAGCCAAGCCGGCCGCCACCGACAAGGGCGGCGCCATCGCCGCCTTCATGCAGGAAATCCCATTCGCCGGCCGCCGGCCCGTGTTCGCGGGCGACGATACCACCGACGAGGCAGGCTTTGCCTATGTTCAACTAGCAGGCGGGCAGGGCGTGAAAGTGGGCAAGGGCCCCAGCGCCGCCACCCTGCGCCTGGCCAGCCCGGGCGCCTTGCGCGCCGCGCTGCTGGCCGCGTCCGTATCGCCTTTCAAGGAGTAGCCGATGACCATATCCACTGAACAAGCTGATGACACCCCCGGCGGCGCGTCCGCGCAAGCATCCCTCAACTGCGGCGTGGTGGGCAATTGCGCCTTCAGCGCCCTGATCGACCAGGCGGGGCAGGTCGTCTGGTCCTGCCTGCCCCGTTTCGACGGCGATCCCGTCTTCAACGGCTTGCTGGACGCCACGGAAAACGGCAGCGTGTGGGCCATCGACATTGAAAACTTTGCCCGCAGCGAACAGTTTTATGAGCCGAACACGGCCGTGCTGCGCACGCGGCTGTACGACACGCAGGGGCGCGGCGTGGAAATCACGGATTTCGCGCCCCGATTCCTCAGCCGCGACCGCATGTTCCGCCCGCTGATGCTGATCCGCCGGGTGCGGCCGCTCGATCATGCCGTGCGTATCCGGGTACGCTTGCGCCCCCGCTACGAATGGGGCAAGCTGGCGCCACAAATCACGCAGGGCAGCCACCATATCCGCTACGTGGGGCCGGAACAGACCTTGCGCCTGAACACCGATGTGTCGCTCAACTATGTGCTGAGCGAAACGTATTTCGTGCTTGGGGGCACGGCCAACTTCCTGCTGGGCCCGGATGAAACCCTGGCCGGCGGCATCGACGAGACGGCGCGCATCTTCGAAAAGGAAACGATCAACTATTGGCGCACCTACACGCGCCGGCTGGCCGTGCCGCTGGAATGGCAGGACGTGGTCATCCGCGCCGCCATCACATTAAAATTGTCTTTATATGAAGACACGGGCGCCATCATCGCCGCCATGACCACCAGCATCCCGGAAGCGCCGGGCAGCAGCCGCAACTGGGATTACCGCTATTGCTGGCTGCGCGACGCCTTCTTCGTCGTGCGGGCATTGAACAGCTTGTCCGAAGTGGGCACCATGGAGGAATACCTTCGCTGGCTGACGAATATCGTCGCCCGCTCGAAAGGCGGCCACATCCAGCCCCTGTACGGCATCGGACTGGAAGAGCAGTTGCCCGAATCCATGCTCGACCACTTGCCCGGCTACCGCGGCAACGGTCCCGTGCGCGTCGGCAACCAGGCGCAGGAACACTTCCAGCACGATGTGTACGGCAACATCGTGCTCGGTGCTGCCCAGGCTTTCCTCGACCACCGTTTGTTCCACCGGGCGGGAAAAGCCGAGTTCGCCGCGCTGGAAGCCGTGGGCGACCAGGCCTTCCGCCTGCATGCGGAGCCGGATGCGGGCATGTGGGAGCTGCGCACGCGGGCGCGCGTCCATACCTCGTCCATGCTGATGAGCTGGGCCGCCTGCGACCGCCTGGCCAAGGTCGCGCACAAGCTGGGCCTGGACGACCGGGCCGACCACTGGAACAGCCGCGCCGTGCTGATCCGCGAACGCCTGCTGCGCGAAGCGTGGAGCGAAGAGCGCCAGGCTTTCGCGGAAAGCCTGGGCGGACGCGACCTGGACGCTTCCGTCCTGCTGATGGCGGAAGTCAACTTCATCGACCCCATGGATCCCCGTTTCATCGCTACCGTCGACGCCCTCGAAGCATCGCTGTGCGACGGCCCCTACATGCGCCGCTACGAGGCGCCCGACGATTTCGGCAAACCGGAAACGGCTTTCAACATCTGCACCTTCTGGCGCATCGACGCCCTGGCCCGCATCGGCAGGAAGGATGAGGCACGCCAGATCTTTGAAACAATGTTAATGGCACGCAATCACCTGGGCTTGCTATCGGAAGATACGCACCCGGTGACGGGAGAGATGTGGGGGAATTTCCCGCAGACTTACTCGATGGTGGGACTGATCAACTGCGCGGTGCGGTTGTCGGCGCCTTGGGATAGTGCTATTTAAGTTCACCCCCAAGGCAAGTTCCGGGGTCGGACCCTCAGGGTCCGACCCCAGCTTTTTCACTGCTCGGGGTAATCACGCGCCAGCAGGCTCGCGTCGCCCATACAACCTGCACTCCGCCGCCAGCGCCAGCAAGTTCGGGTCGCGCTCGCGGCTGCTCAGCATCAGCAGGGTGATTTGCTGGTGCGAGCCGTAGCGCGCGTCCAGCGGAATCAGTTCGATGCGGGAGCTGAAGGCGCGCACGCGGCCGGGCAGCAGGCTGTAGCCGATGCCGCCGCTCACCAGGTTGATCAGCGAGAAGATGTCGCCCACCCTCATGGCCGTGTCGGGCACGAATCCCGCCAGCTCGAATGCATGGTTGAAGCTTTGCGAGGTGACGAAGCCTTCGTTGAGCGTGACGAATTTGTCGTCGCGCAGCGCCTGCAAGTCCACGGAAGCGGCCCCCGCATAGGGCGAAGCCAGCGGCGCGGCCAGGAAGATGTCGTCCTGGAACAGGGGCACGGCCACCAGGCCCGCATGCTGTTCGTCTTCCTGCACCCCGACGATGATGGCGTCCAGCCTGCCATCGGCCAGGCTTTGCAGCAGTTCGCGGTTCGAGCCCAGGGTCAGGTCGATATCCAGGCCCGGCCGGCGCAGCTTCAGGGCGATCACCAGTTGCGGGATGCAGTGCAGGGTCAATGAATACAGGGAGCCGATCTTCAGGCGCACGGGGTTGATGCCCGACATTTCGCGCACCTTGCGCACGCCTTCCTCGCACTCGGCCAGCGCGCGCCGCGCCGATTCGGCAAAGGTGTAGGCCGCATGCAGCGGGATCAGGCTGCGGCCCTCGCGCTTGAACAGGGGGCAGCGCAAGCCGTCTTCCAGCGAATGCAGGGCGCGGTGCACGCTGACCGTGCTCTGGCCCAGCGCATCGGCCACGCGGGCCAGGTTGTTCAATTCCATGAAGCTGAGAAAAACTTCCAGCTTTTTCAGGGTAATTTCTTCGTTGATGGCCATAATCACCGTGATTATCGTTAGTTCATTAACTTCAGGGTAATGAACATGGTAGCAGGTTGATTGTCGCGGTGACGCTTTCGTTCTATCGTCGGGGTTCGATAGCTCATTCCGGAGGCATGATGTCAACCGCCACAGCAGCGCCAGGGCAGCGGCAAAAACAATGGGACACGCGGCGCACCGAGAAGCGCCGCCGCCTGGAGGCCGTGCGCCAGTACGCGAGCGGCCCCGTGCTGCAACAGGGCGACATGGTCGCCGTGCTCGAAGCGCTGCTTGCGCCGGGCGACCGCGTCGTCCTCGAAGGCAATAACCAGAAGCAGGCCGATTTCCTCGCCCGCATGCTGACCCAGGTCAATCCCGACAAGATCCACCATCTGCACCTGATCATGCCCAGCGTCAGCCTGCCCGAGCATCTGGACCTGTTCGAGCGGGGTATCGCCCGCAAGCTCGATTTCTCGTTTGCCGGCACGCAAAGCCTGCGCATCGCCCAGTTCCTGCAGGATGGCTTGCTGGAAGTGGGCGCCATCCACACGTATATCGAGCTGTATGCGCGCCTGTTCGTCGACCTCACGCCCAACGTCGTCATGGTGGCCGGCTACATGGCCGACCGCCAGGGCAATCTGTACACAGGCCCCAGCACGGAAGACACGCCCACCCTGGTGGAATCGGCCGCCTTCCGCGACGGCATTGTCATCGCCCAGGTCAACCAGATCGTCGACGACGTCAGCGACTTGCCGCGGGTCGACGTGCCTGGCTCGTGGATCGATTTCGTGGTGCAGTCCGACAAGCCGTTCTTCATCGAACCCCTGTTTACCCGCGACCCGCGCGTGATCAAGCCCGTGCACGTGCTGATGGCCATGATGGCGATCCGCGGCGTGTATGAAAAACACCAGGTGCAGTCGCTCAATCACGGTATCGGCTTCAATACGGCCGCCATCGAACTGATCTTGCCCACGTATGGCGAGCAGCTGGGCTTGAAGGGCAAGATTTGCCGCAACTGGGTGCTCAACCCCCATCCGACTCTGATCCCCGCCATCGAGACGGGCTGGGTCGAGAGCGTGCACTGTTTCGGCGCGGAGCTGGGCATGGAAGGCTATGCGGCCGCGCGGCCCGACGTGTTTTTCACGGGCCGCGACGGCTCCATGCGCTCGAACCGGGCCCTGTGCCAGCTGGCCGGCCAGTACGCGGTCGACCTGTTCATCGGCGCCACCCTGCAGATGGATGGCCTGGGCAATTCGTCCACCGTGACGAATTGCCGCCTGGCCGGTTTCGGCGGCGCGCCCAATATGGGCCACGATCCGCATGGCCGGCGCCACCCGACGCCCGCCTGGCTGGACCTGATCGAGACGGACGACCCTCTGGCGCGCGGCAGGAAGCTGGTGGTGCAGATGGTCGAAACGTTCCAGGATGGCGGCCAGCCGACCATCGTCGAATCGCTCGACGCCGTGGCCGTGGGCCAGGCCAGCGGCATGCCGCTGGCGCCCGTGATGATCTATGGCGACGACGTCACGCACGTGCTGACGGAAGAGGGCATCGCCTACCTGTACAAGGCCCGTTCGCTCGACGAGCGCAAGGCCATGCTGGCGGCCGTGGCCGGCGTGACGCCCATCGGCCTGCGCCACGACCCGAAGACGACGGCCAAACTGCGCGCCGACGGCCTGATCGCGCTGCCCGAGGATATCGGCGTGCAGCGCGGCGCAGCGAACCGCTCGCTGCTGGCCGCAAAAAGCATCGCCGACCTGGTCGAATGGTCGGACGGCCTGTATCAACCCCCCGCCAAATTCAGGAGCTGGTAATGATGACAATGATGACCACAATGACGACGACAGTGCCGGTGCAGGTACTCCCTGCGGCGCTGGCGCGGCAGGTGCTGCAGGCGCTGCTCGATGAAGTGACCCTGACGCCGAAACCGGGCCTGGTCGATTTGCGCAGCCGTGGCGCCCATGCGGATTTGAACTGGGCCCTGATGTGCCATTCGGCCTGCGTGCTGGAGCCCGTGTTTGCCGCCATGGCGCACGCAGGCTGGGAAAGTGACGATGACGACGGCCTGCGCCAGCGCATCGGCGCCATCGGACGCGATGGCGAGGCGCTGATGCTGGCAGCCACGGGCGGCGTGAACACGCACCGGGGCGCCATCTGGGCCCTGGGCCTGCTGGTGACGGCGGCGGCGCAGCAGGGGGCTCGGGGCGCATCGCTGGCGCCGCAGGCCGTGGCGGCGCGGGCCGGCGCGCTGGCCCGCTTGCATGACCGCGGCGCGCCTGGCGTTACCGGCAACAAGGGCGAGCTGGCATGCCGCCAGTATCGGGTCGATGGCGCTCGGGGCCAGGCCCGCGCCGATTTCCCCCTGGTGACGGGCGCCGGATTGCCTGCTCTGCATGCCTCGCGGCTGCGCGGCGACAATGAAACGACGGCGCGGCTGAACGCCTTGCTGGCCATTCTCGGCCAGCTGGACGACACCTGCGTGCTGTCGCGCGGCGGCGAGTCGGCCTTGCTGGCGTTGCAAACGGGGGCGGCGCGGGTACTGGCCGCCGGCGGCGCGGCCACTGCCGCCGGTACCGAGGCGCTGATGGCGCTGGAAGCGGTGGCGCTGGCGCGCGGCGTGTCGCCGGGCGGCGCGGCGGACTTGCTGGCGGCCACCCTGTTCCTCGACCGATTGACAGAAGGAGAAGCGCATGGAAACGCGTGACTATACATTCCCGGCCGGGCAGCCGGCATCGGGGCGCGCGCTGGCCGGCGTCGTCGGTTCGGGCGACCTGGAAGTGCTGCTGCAGCCTGGCGACGATGGCGTGATCCGCATCGTCGTCAACACCTCCGTCGATGGCAAGGGTGCCGTGTGGGATGCGCTCCTGCAGCGCGTATTCGGCGGCGAGCCGCTGCCGGCGGCGAGCATCGTCATCAACGATTGCGGCGCCACGCCGGGCGTGGTGCGCATGCGCATCGAGCAAGCCTATGAAGAATTGCAAGCGGGGAGGGCGGCATGAGTACATTGAAGGAATTGCTGGAACGCGACAGCTTCATCGAACGGGGCGCGCGCAGCCGGGCCAGGGCCTTGCTGGACTCTGGCAGCATGCGCGAACTGCTCGACCCGTTCTGCGGCATGGCTTCGCCGTGGCTGCCGAAGCAAGGCGTGACGGCGCAGGCGGATGACGGCGTGGTGGTGGCCAAGGGCTTGTTCGACGGCCAGCCGGCCGTGGTGCTGGCCATCGAAGGCGCCTACCAGGGCGGCAGCATGGGCGAAGTGGGCGGCGCGAAGATCGCCGGCGCACTGGAACTGGCGGCGCACGACAACCGCAATGGCGTGCCGACACGCGCCGTGATCCTGTTCGAGACGGGCGGCGTGCGCCTGCAGGAAGCCAACCTGGGCCTCGCTGCCATTGCCGACATCCATGCCGCCATCGTCGACCTGCGCCGCTACCAGCCCGTCATCGGCATCACGGCCGGCACCGTGGGCTGCTACGGCGGCATGTCGATCGCGGCGGGCCTGTGCAGCTATCTGGTCGTCACGCGCGAGGCGCGCCTGGGTCTCAACGGTCCGGCCGTGATCGAGCAGGAGGCGGGCGTGGACGAATTCGACTCGCGCAACAAGCCCTTCATCTGGAGCCTGACTGGCGGCGAGCAGCGCTTCCACAGCGGCCTGGCCGACGCCTATGTGGAAGACGACACGGCGCAGATGCGCGCCACCGTGGCCGCATTGTTCGCACGCGGCGTGCCGGCGCAGCACCGCAGCGACCAGGCAGACGTCTTCCTGGCCCGCCTGGCGCAAGTGGACGCGGGCCCGCAAGCCACGCCGGAAGCCGTGCGTTTGATCTACAGCAAAGGAGCAGCAGCATGAACGCCATTACCGATACGAGCCGCGGCGCCGTCTGGCTGGCGGCTCTGACGCAGCACGCCGCGCCGCTGCCTGATTATCCGCTTTCCGTGCGCGTGGTCGACGCGCCGCTGGCGGGCGCGCCGGCGCGCTACCTCGCCGTGCTGCCCGACCCGGACAACCGTTTTGCGCGTGCCCGCACGGGAGAAATCGGCCTGGCCGAGGCGTGGCAGCTGGCGCGCGCGGTGCAGCAGGTGGTTGCCGAGGACCGCGCGCTGGCCGTGAAACGGCCCATCGTCGCCGTCATCGACGTGGCCAGCCAGGCCTATGGCAGGCGCGAGGAAGCGTACGGCATCCACCAGGCGCTGGCCGGCGCGGCGGGGGCTTACGCCGAGGCGCGCCTGGCCGGCCATCCCGTGATCGGGCTGATCGTCGGCAAGGCCATGTCGGGCGCCTTCCTCGCCCACGGCTACCAGGCCAACCGCCTGATCGCGCTCGACGATCCGCAAGTGATGGTGCACGCGATGGGCAAGGCGTCGGCGGCGCGCATCACCCTGCGCACCGTGGCAGCGCTCGAAGCGCTGGCCGCGACCATCGCGCCGATGGCCTACGACATCAGGAACTACGCCAGCCTGGGACTGCTGTGGCAAACCTTGCAGGTGGCGCAGCCCGATGATCCGTCGGCGCAGGATACGGCCGCCGTCGACGCCTGCCTGCAGGCGGCTCTCGGCGATATCCGTGCCGACCCGCAGCGGGATCTTTCCAGCCGCCTGGGCGCGCCGCACCGCCAGGCATCGGCAAGAGTCAGGGAGGTGCTGGGGCAGCAGTGGTAGGTGAAACAACAGAGAAGACATCAAGTCATTCCTATTCCTATAACGGAGACAATCATGATCATTTACGGAACCGCATTGCTGGCACTGTGCCATTTGCTCGGCATCTTCCTGGGCGACCTGCTCGGGCAGCTGATGGGCGTCAAGACCAACGTGGGCGGCGTGGGCATCGCCATGCTGCTGCTGATCTGCGCCCGGCTCTACATGCAGCGCCGATCCTGGCTTCCGCAGATGACGGAGCGGGGCGTCGAATACTGGGGCGCCATGTATATTCCCGTGGTGGTGGCCATGGCGGCGCAGCAGGATGTGGTGGCGGCCCTGCGCGGCGGGCCGGTGGCCGTGCTGGCCGCCATCGGTTCCGTGCTCGTTTGCGGCGCCGTGATTTCGCTGATTAACCGTTCGGAAAGCCCTGCCGCCATCGCTGCCGCTGAAGCTGACCGCGTGCAAGCCGACTCCATGTTGATGAAGGAGCACCGTCATGCTTGAAATCTTTGAAAAAGCCGCCATCCACAATGGCCTGGTGACGGCCTTCGCCTTTGTCGGCCTGATCATGCTGCTGTCGATCGCCCTGTCGAAGTACCTGACCTTCGGCCGCGTGCACGGCTCGGCCATCGCCATCGTGATCGGCCTGGGCCTCGCTTACTGGGGCGGCGTGCATAGCGGCGGCCACAAGGGCCTGGCAGATTTGTCGCTGTTCGGCGGCATCGGCCTGATGGGCGGCGCCATGCTGCGCGATTTTGCCATTGTCGCCACGGCCTTCGAAGTGCAGGCGACGGAAGCGCGCAAGGCTGGCCTGATCGGCTTGGTGGCGCTGGTGCTGGGCGTGGTGCTGCCCTTCCTCGTTGGCGCCGGTGTCGCCTATGCCTTTGGCTATTCGGACGCCGTCAGCATGACCACCATCGGCGCCGGCGCTGTCACGTACATCGTCGGCCCCGTCACGGGCGCGGCCATCGGCGCCAGTTCCGACGTCATGGCATTGAGCATTGCGGCGGGCCTGATCAAGGCCATCCTGGTGATGGTGGGCACGCCCGCCGCGGCGCGCTTCCTGCGCCTGAAAACGCCGCGCTCGGCGATGGTGTTCGGCGGCCTGGCCGGTACCGTCAGCGGCGTGTCGGCCGGCCTGGCCGCCACGGACCGCAAGCTGGTGCCGTATGGCGCGCTGGTGGCCACGTTTCATACGGGCCTGGGCTGCTTGCTGGGACCGTCCTTGCTGTTCTTTGCCGTCAAGGCGGTGGTGGCCTGATGGAAGCCTGGCGCGCGCATGATTTGCTGTGGCTGGACGGTCCGCCGGACGTCGCATCCTTGCCCGCCTGGTGCGATGCAGTGTGGCTGCAGGCGGCGCCGCTGGTGGTGCGGCGCGCCAGCACGGCGCCCGGGCGCATTCCCGTGGGCATGCGCGGTATGCTGCGCAGCGAGCGGCATGCGTGCGAAGTGGACGCGGCCGACGTCGTGCGTAGCGTCACGCCGGAAATGCTGGCGCGGCTGGCGCACACCCCGTCGTCCGGTTTTGACTGTACTGCGCTCGATGCGCTGCGGCAGGTGGCGCCGCTGCTCGACGCCACGGGCTGGGCCTGGGGGCCGACGGGCGGCGTGGGATTCGCCCTGGCGAGCAGCTTGCCCGTGCTGCGCGCCGACAGCGACCTCGATCTCGTGCTGCGCATCGCCGCGCCGCCGGACGCCGCGCAGGCCGAGGCCCTGCGTGCCATCGCCGCCAAGGTCACGGCGTGCCGGCTGGACCTGCAAATCGATACGGGCCTTGGCGGCTTTGCGTATGCCGAGTGGGCGGCGGGCCGGGGCAAGGTCTTGCTGAAAACGGATCACGGTCCCGTGCTGACGGCCACGCCATGGGAGCTGGCATGAGCGTGTTGTTTACCTTTCCCGGCCAGGGCGCCCAGACTCCGGGCATGCTGCATGCGCTGCCCGACGACCTGGCCGTGGCGGGGGCTTTGGCCGAAGCTGCGGGCGTGCTGGGCCACGATTCCCTGGCGCTGGACACGGCTGTCGCGCTGGCGTCGACGCGGGCCGTGCAACTGTGCTTGCTGATCGCGGGCGTGGCGATGGCGCGTTCCCTGGCGGCGCGCGGCGCGCGGCCCGACATGGTGGCCGGTTTTTCCATCGGCGAATATGCGGCGGCCGTCGTCGCCGGCGCGCTCGATTATGCGGATGCCTTGCGCCTGGTGGCGCGGCGCGGAGAGCTGATGGAGCAGGCATATCCCAACGGCTACGGCATGGCGGCCATCATCGGGCTTGATCTGGCGCAACTCGAACCCGTGCTGGCCGAGGTGCACGGCGCAGCTACGCCCGTGTATGTCGCCAACCTGAATGCGCCGCGCCAGATCGCCATTGCCGGCAGCGAAGCCGCCTTGCAAGCCGTGATGGCGCTGGCCCTGGCGCACGGCGCCTGCAAGGCCAAGCGCCTGGCCGTCAGCGTACCGTCGCATTGCCCGTTGCTGGAAGGCGCGGCGCTCGACATGGCCGCCGCCTTCGAGGGCGTGGCCCTGCGCCGGCCATCGCTCGTCTATCTGAGCAGCAGCGCGGCGCGCTCGCTGTTCGACCCGGCCCGCATCCGCGACAGCCTGGCAGCCAACATGGCCCAGCGCGTACAGTGGAGCAGTACCGTGCGCCTGGCATGGGAGCGGGGCGCCCGGCTGGCGCTGGAAATGCCGCCCGGCAGCGTCCTCACGCGGCTGACGGCGCCCGACTTCACGGACGGCGTGGCCATCTGCTGCGACGGCAACCGGGGCGACAGCCTGCTGGCGCTGGTGGGCAGGGAGCGGGACGGCACCTTGCCTTACAACGCCTGACAAAACCGTAGCGAGCGGATGTGAGTTGTGGTGGAGAAGCGCAACTGTACGAAGGTACAGTGAGCATCGCAGACCGCAAATCGCGACGCGCAGTAGGTTTTGATAGATGTTCTTAAAGCCTGGCGCTCAAGCCAATCTGGAATCCACGGCCCGGCAAGGGCGCGATGTATTTCAGTGGAGAATTGTGCGGCCGGGCATCGTCATCGAGCAGGTTGGTGCCGCTGATGAACACGTCGATGCCTGCAAACGGCGAGTTCGGCACCTGCAGCGCGCGGCTCACCTGGAAGTTCACCATGGTGTAGCCGTCGAGCGGCACTTCCTCGCTGACGCTTTTGCCCAGATATTTCTGCTTGTCGTACCAGGTGCTGGACAGCCTGGCCTTCCACCCCATGTTTTCCCACAGCAGATTCGCGCCATAGCGGTTGGTGGGCATGTTGGGCAGATACGCGCCATCGTTGTGCGCGCGCAGCTTGTCGGGATTGTCCGCCTTGTTCTTGACCAAGTCGGCAAATGCGGAGAGGTTCACCTTGCCGTAGCTGCCAAGCTGTATGACCTGGGAGGCGTCGATCTCGAATCCCTTGACCGTCGTATCGGTCTGCTTCCAATATTTCAAGGGCAGGCGATTGGCCATCTGGGCTCCCGAGTGGCCAAGGTAGAGATAGTTCTCGTACTTCATGACATAGCCCGTTGCCGACATGGCAAAGCCGCGATTGCCGAACAAGGCGGTGAGTTCGGTATTTCGAGCGCGCTCCGCCTTCAAGTCCTGGTTGCCTTCTTCCTGGGTCATGATCGAATAGTGACGGTTGCTTGCATACAACTCATTGACGTCGGGTGCTCTTTCCGAAGAGGCATAGCGCAGCTTCGCGCCGAACAGCTGGCCCAGCTTGGCCGAGGCCCCCAGGCTATAGCTGTTCAGGCTGAACGACCTGTCCTCGAGTTTGGCATTTTTTGCATTCCTCGATGTCTTGAATCCGCTCTTGCGGAGCTCGTGGTCCACTTTTTCATGGCGGAAGCCCGCGTCGAAGGTGGCCCAGTCGACATCGAGGCTTTCCTTGACGAACAGCGCGCGGCTGGCCGTGCTCGCATCGGGCAGGTAAAGCTGCGGGCCGCTGCCGGCGATATCCCTGGCTTTATGGCTGAGGCCAAGCAAGCCGCTCAAGGGGCCTGCGCGCCGGTGCGCCAGCAGGAGCTCGGCCTGATTGGTGTCGAACTGGTAGTCATTCGCCTTGGCCGCACCGAGGCGTTCTCCCGAGGCATTGTTCAGGCGGGACACGCGTAGTTGCGCGCTTTCAATGTACGCGACGGGGTCGAGCAGATTGGCTTCCAGCGCATATTTATCTTGCTGTATCACCACGCCGACGGGCAGCCCTTCGTCATAGTTCGCGCCGAAAGCCTTGTTTTCCATGGAAAAACCCGGCACGCCATACTCGCTATTCTTGGTATCGATGCTGACGGCCACGTAGCCACGGTTGAAAAAGTAGGTGCTGCCGACGGCAAAGTGGGAATTGCTGGCATAGCTGTTGCCCAGGGTGCCGTGGTAGTCGGGGGTCACGTCCTTGTTGATCTTGTTCTGGGTCGTCGACGGCGTACCGGGCACGTAAGCGGGGTTGGCCGGATTAACGTAGGTCTTGCGCTGCCAGACGGACGTCGGCTGATTGGTATAGAAGGAAAAGTCTCCATCCGCCCAGTCCGGGTTTTCCGTCATGAACTGGTCGATAAACGGTTGTGAAGCCTTGTTGTAGACTTGCTGGATCCTCGCTTCCTTCTGGCAGCTGTCGGCCAGGAAGGTATTCACGCCACCCTTCAAGGGAAACAGCTGGCTGTTGCACACGCTGGCCTTGCTGTTGCCGGGAATATCGTAATGCCCGATCTTCTGGAAGGACAGTTGCAGATTCGTCGAGAAGTGCTTGCCATCGTTGAAGTTCATGCGCAAGCCCTGGGCATTGGCATCGTTGAAACCCTTGCGCAGGATCAGTTCCAGGTCCTTCTCCTTGCTTTCCATCTTCCTGGAAATGAGGCCGGAATCCACGTCGACGCTGCCGCCAATCGCATTGCCGCCGAAACGCACGGCGTCCGACGATTTGTTGACGGTCGCGCTGCGCGCAAACAGCGGATCGAACGGGATGTTGATGTCGCCGCTGAGCGCATTCATGCCGAGGATGGACTGGCCATCCTCGAGGATCTGCACGCGGCTGCCGCTCAGGCTGCGTATCACCGGCGCGCCCGCATTCGGCCCGAAGGCACTGCTTTGCACGCCCGAGACATGTTCGAGCATGCCGCCCAGGGTCCGGTTCTGGGCTTGCGTATTCTCGACGAGGACGACGCTGTCGATGGTGGAAGGCCGGTCTGCCCGGACCTTGATGGTCTGCAAGGTAACGTCCTCTGCCGCGTAAGCGTTCTGGATACTGGACAGGATGGCGGCTGCAAGTACGTGATGGCGCATATGACTCTCTAAAAAAGGCGGAAGGTGGGGCTGGCGCTGGACGCAGGCGCCGTGCAAATGGTAAATGCAATTGAGTTGCAATAATAACTTGCGCGTAATGCTATTGCAAGTAAACTGCATTTAAGGGCGGTGGAAGCAAGGAAGGGGACGTTGCCTGGCTGGCGCACGGAAAGCGCGCAGCGCAGACAGCCGGCATGTGCCGGCTACTGTGGAGCAAAGTGCGGAGGTGCGAAGGCGTTACGCGTTACGCGTTGCGCGCGTGCGGCGCAGGCTGAATGAGCCCGCCTGCACCGTTATGGAGTTGCGGCTTCAGGTGACTGTCAATGGTTTCTCGCCTGCAGCCGGCGCGCGCGCCGTTTGCGCTCCCAGATGACGATGCCCGTCACGGAAAGCATGGCCACCATCACGCCCATGAAGGACATCATGATGCGCCCGGGCAAGCCGAGGATGCGGCCCGAATGCAGGGGGAACTGCAGTTGCACGAAGACGTCGGCGGCCGTACCTTCCCACGGCTTGTGCTGGCCGATGATGCTGCCATCCATGCCGTCTACGTACAGGTTCGACAGGCCCATGCCGGCCGCGCCGAATTCGTCGGCGGGGTCGAAGAAGGAGACGTTGTAGAACGAATAGTTGCCGCCATAATAAATGCCGCCGATGGGCGAGGTGATGCCGCGCTGCACGGCCTGCTTTTTGGCGATCTCCACCGCCTGCTCGAAACCGATCACGGGCGTGATATACGTGCCGTAGGGCGCCGGCGTCTGGGTTTCGTACGGCCCCGGCGTGGTGGTGGAGACCAGCGACATGACGGGATAAAACACTTCGCGGTACAGGTTCAGCGAGAACGACGTAAACGCGACGACAATAATGATTATCCACACCCACAGGCCGCCCGCGCGGTGCAGATCGAAATTGAGCTTGTAGCCGCCGGCCGCCCAGCGCAGCACCCACGACGGTTTCCACCGTTGCCACCAGCTGGCGGCGTCGCGGTGGCGCGGAGTTTCGTCTTGCGCGCGCGGGCGCAAGCGGCGCGGCGTGGTCAGGTAGAACGCCACCATGCTGTCGAGCAGCCAGATCAGGGCGACGCTCCCCATCAGCCAGTAGCCCCAGCGGTCCGTGCCCCAGAAGGCGGGCACGTGCAGGCTGTAGTGCAGATGGCGCAAGAACGGCATCAGGCTGCGGCGCGACAGGGAAATGGCCGTCGAATCGCGCGTGCCCGTGATCTGCGCCGTGACGGGGTCGATGTAGACGGTGTTGTAGTCGAGCACGAACGGTTTGTTCGTGGCCGGGTCGGTTAGCGGGCGCACCATGAAGGCGGCCGCATGGCCTTCTTCCAGGCCCAGGGTCATGTAATTGACTTCCACGCGCGGATCGGCGGCAGCGACTTTATGCGCCAGCGCAAATGGTTGCTGCAGGGGGCCGCGGCCCGGCGTGTCCATTATGTCGGCGTTGAGCCATTCATCCAGTTCATGGTCCCACGACGTGACGGCGCCCGTGAGGCCGGCAACGATGAGGAAGAGGGCGATGGTAAGACCGGCCCAGCGGTGTATGACAGTCCAGAAAGCGCGCATGCGGTACAAACCTTCAACATAAAACCGGCTTGTTGCCGCCAGCGGGCGCCACCGGGGCGCACAGGGAAAAGCCAAATATGGGCCGAGTGCAGGCCTGACATTTTTGATAATGGGAATCGTTCTCATTATCCGCCGTGGCGTGGCGTTTGTCCAGCGTCAATGGTGTTGCCCAATGTTAAATAGCGCATGCTAAGATGCTAGCAAGAAGTTAATTTACATTCCATGTGGAAATATTCAAGGCTGAAGCGGCATGCGCATAGAAGATAGGAACAATGTCCGCATTAGCGAACGCAGCGGTGCACCGCAGGCGGGCGCGGCAGCTACCATGGTGTTCATGCACGGCTTTGGCTGTGATCAAACCATGTGGCGCTACCTGGAACCGCTGTTTCGTGCGCGCTACCGCACCGTGCTGTTCGACCTGGTCGGCAGCGGCGCTTCGGACCTGGCCGCCTATGATTTCGATACCTATGCGCGGCTCGACGCGCATGGGGCCGATTTGCGCCAAGTCATCCATGCGGTCGGCGGCGGCCCCGTGATTTGCATCGGCCATTCGGTCAGCGCCATGAGCGCCTTGCTGGCGACGATCGCCGAGCCGGATCTGTTCGCCGCGCAAGTCATGCTGGCGCCGTCGCCATGCTATGTCGACGATGCGGCGGCCGGCTACCGGGGCGGCTTCAGCCGTGCCGATATCGATGACTTGCTCGATGCCATGGAGAGCAATTACCTGGGCTGGTCCGCCGGCATGGCGCCCGCCATCATGGGCGCGCCCGGCCAGCCGGCGCTGGGGCAAGACCTGGTGAACAGTTTTTGCCGCACGGATCCGGCCATCGCCCGGCATTTCGCGCAAACCACTTTTTTGTCCGACCACCGCGCCGTCTTGCCGCACAACAGCACGCCGGCCTTGATCGTGCAATGCAGCGACGATTTCATCGCGCCGCTGCCCGTGGGCGAGTACTTGCGTGAAATGCTGCCGCAAAGCAGCCTGCAGGTGATCGAGAATGTCGGCCATTGTCCGCACATGAGCGTGCCCGACGCCAGCTACCGCACCATCCGTCATTTTCTCGATGGCCTGCACCTGTAATGCGCGACACGATGCCTTCCATGCCTGATACCGGTACCCTGTTCCAGCACGCGGCGTGCGGCTTGCTGCTGTGCACGGCCGACGGCACCATCGTGCAGGCGAACGCCACTTTTTGCGGCTGGCTCGGCTATGGCGCCGGGGAATTGCTCGGCAAAAAGAAATTGCAGGACTTGCTGACCATCGGCGGGCGCGTATTCCACCAGACGCACTGGCTGCCCCTGATGCAGGTGCAGGGCAGCGTGTCGGAAATATTGCTCGACATGCGCCAGCGCCAGGGGCATTCCATCCCCATGCTGTTCAACGCCGTGCGCCGCGTGCACGAGGGCCTGCGCTATGACGAGATCGCCGTCTTTGTCGCCAGCGACCGGCGCAAATACGAACAGCAGCTGCAGCTGGCGCGCAAGGAGGCGGGCGAGCTCAACGAGCAACTGGCGGCCGCCGACCGGCGCAAGGACGAGTTCCTGGCCACCCTGGCGCACGAGCTGCGCAACCCGCTGGCGCCCATGCGCAATGTGCTGGAAGTGCTGCGCCTGGCGCAGCTGGACGACCCGCAACTGTGCTGGGCGCGAGACGTGCTGGGTCGGCAAGTGGGGCACATGACGCACCTGGTCGACGATCTGATGGAAGTGTCGCGCATCACGCAGGGCCGTCTGGAACTGCGCCGCGCCAGCGTGGAACTGGCGCCCGTGGTCGAAGCGGCCCTGCACAGCGTGGCGGAGCTGGCCGCGCAATCCGGCCACAAGGTGCTCGTGGAGCAATGGCCGCAGCCTATCTGGCTCGACGCCGATGCCACGCGCCTGGGGCAGATGATCGCCAACCTGCTGACCAATGCCGTCAAGTATACGCCCGCCAATGGCGTCATCGGGCTGGAGGTGGCCTGCACGGCTAACGAAGTACACATTACCGTGCGCGATTCGGGCATCGGCATCGCGCCCGGGCACCTGGAGAAGGTGTTCGAGCTGTTTTCGCAGCTGGAGCCGGCCCTGTCGCGGGCCCAGGGCGGCCTGGGTATCGGCCTGTCTCTCGTGCGGGGCCTGGCCGAATTGCATGGTGGTAGTATCAGCGCGCACAGCGATGGCGTGGGGCAGGGCAGCACCTTTGCCTTGCGCCTGCCGCTGCCGGCCGTGCCTTTGCTGGCGCCGCCCGAGCCCAACCGCCGCTTGCTGGCCGGCACGCGCGAAGGCAAGGTGCTGGTGATCGATGACAGCGCCGACGCGGCCGAAAGCCTGGCGCTGGCGCTCGACATCCTCGGCTATGACGTGCGCACGGCCTACGACGGCACGGCCGGCATGGAGGCGGCGCACAGCTTCATGCCGCAAGTGATATTGCTCGACATCGGCTTGCCGCACATGAATGGCTACGACGTGGCGCGGCTGCTGCGCAGTGAACCCTGCGGCAAGGATGCCATCCTCGTGGCCGTCACGGGCTGGGGCCAGGACAAGGACCGCGAGATGGCGTCCGATGCGGGCTTTGATTTGCACCTGACCAAGCCCGTGGATTTTTATGAGCTTGATGCGGTGCTGCAGAAGATGTTGCAAACGAACTGAATTTTCCTAGGGCCATCCGGCCCGGATGCGGCACCCATTGCCTGCGCCTGTTCTCCTCCCTGTCATCTATTTCCGTTGAAATACCTCTATTGCTTGCGGTAAATCAAATACGGAATGCTAATACTTAATCTATAAAAAATTTCATTTGAAAATTAAATGTTATTAATGGATAGATTCTAAATATTATTAGAAATAATTTGACTTGAAAAAATATTTAAAATATCCTCTCATCGTGGTTGCGGTAATGAAGATTAAAAAGTCTTATTGATCATGGCGTGCGTGATGTTATTGATAGATTTTGTGACTTATTGATATATTTCGTGTATTTTTAATTGATATATTCTGCGTATTTTTATGCGCCAGTGATGGGTTCCGATTGCGCAGAAAGCGCTGCTGCTAATTTGACTAGGCCTTCATTATTTCATCGCACAAAGGATAGTTGTAATGTTTAATTCCATTCCAAATAGGGGTAAAATCATGGCAACAATTAATGTACTGGTAGCGGTCAATGTTGGTCAGGCAGTGGCACAAAAAAATCTGAGCAAGTACGTCTTCATGGTCGATACGACCGGCTACTCGGGCAATGGCAGCGAAGGCGGAAATGAACTGGTGACAACGTGCGAGAACGGCGACACCATCGTCTGGAACGTCACCTCGCTGGACCCGGCCGAGCGGGTTTCCATTCACAACTTCGATGGCACCGCCATCACCAGCGGCATGATCAATCCGGCGCCTTACCCGCAATATGACAGCACCGTATGGGGTGGCCGCGTCAATGCCAAAGGCAGCAATGTGCAATATACGATAACCTTGTTGTTGTCGGGCAATACTCTGCTGACCTTCGATCCATTCATCGTGGCGACGAATCCGCAATAAGCGAGGTGATGGCCATGTCCGGCATGCCGCGTACATGGCCTTTTTGTTTTGATATTTCCTTAAAAAAATTTCCCGAAAAACCTTGGGTTTGTATTTATAATTAGTTCATTGTTTCCATTTTTATGATTAAATACCCCGCTGCGCGGCAATATAATTAATTGTTTCCTTTCCTTCCATGTCGAAGCGTGCTCCCAGTCTATCCAAGTGATATTCCATGCGTGTGCTTTTCGCTGCCCGTCGTATAATATGACCGCAATAACCATCCTTCCAGGTGCCGTGCACCGTTTATGGCAGCTACGCGCTTGCGAAGAAGAACAATGGAACAATTGACAGAACTTGAGCTTGAGTGCTTCCAGCTGCGCCATGGCGATGGCCGGGCGGATCGCTGCGTAGATTGGGCCGTGGAGCGCTTGCGCCTGGACCAGGAGGGCGACGACCTGAATATCGTGCTGCTGGCCAGCGCCCGCAGCCGCGACGAAGTGCTGCCGCTGGCCGAGGCCATCATCGGACGCTACCGTGGCGACGCGCGCGTGGAGGAGGAATTCCTCGCTGGCAAATACATCGTCGAACTGCGCGCCGCCTACCTGGCAGGCCGCGAAAGCGTGCAGTCGCTCGACGCCAAACTGACGCGCTTGTATCCGGCGCTAGGCTATCCCGACTGGCTGGTCATGCTGAGCCGCAATTGCGAATACGCGACGGACGTGGCCGATTTCGAGCAGCCATTCGAGCTGGAATTCGACTACATTGCAAGCTTGTGGGCAGAAGCCGCCGACGTCGGCGCCTTTGAACGGCGGTATGACCGCGAGAGGTCGAACCGGCAGGGCGTGCCCTGCTGAACGGAAGGAGAGTCGCCTTGTTGCCGATACCCGAAGGGGAGTTGAACGCTGAAGACATGGAAGAGTTTGCCAGTTGTTGCCTGGGCAAGCTTTTATTTGTTTTCTCCCGCATCGAATTAAATCTGACGCTCCATCTTGTGGCCATGTCTGTCATGGCCAAGATGAGTGCATCGGAAGCGGCATTGTCGAACTGCCACTTTGCCAGAAAGCTGGATTTTTTCCTGTGCTTCGCCGATGTATTGCATCAGGAGCGCGCCGATTTTCTGCGGGCATGCCATGCATGGCATGCGGCAGCGAAATCGGTCAGTCTCCAGCGGAACCGTTTTGCCCATGGCCGCTGGGGTATCCTGCCGTTCACGCAGCAAGTGGTGCACGTGAGCGGCTATCCGGGTGGCCATCAGGACGAAGTACGCTATGCACTGGCGGACTTGCGGGCGATTGTGCTGGAGGCGGAAAACGTCGATGCGCAATTGCTTGAACTCATCAACAAGCAATTGTGCTGATACATGATTGAATACATAAAGAAAATCGATATTTTTGTCTGTTCCGACGCCGGGATGCGCGCATGTGCCAGCTGGGAAGATGCCTTCGATGCGTTTCCCGTCACCGGCATCACCTTGCCAGGGGAACTCGATTTTGCGTCACTGGCGCAATTGCTGACCCAGTCGGCAGAACATGCGCTGCGGCCCCTGCGGATCGAGGGGCACGATATTTACGTATTCAATGATGCGATTGCGCAGGCGATCGGCCGGATGGCGGATGACGACCTGCTGGAGCTTGCCGTGGCATGGTCCAGAGCGGCACCATGGGCGGGTATCGATGTTCAGCCATTCGACCTGGCTGGATTTCTCCTGGAATTGAAATCGAACTGGCATCGGTCTGCCATGCCGGACAAGGCGCTGTTTGCGTGGGTAGATGCATAAGGTGCGGCGGCATTGTGGCGGATGTCTGATGGCTCGCTGCCGCCACGTCAGGGCAGGGCGATGAGTCATCAGGAAGCGCTGAGCGCGCTGGGACTCAGCGAAGCCATGCTGCGTCATCTGGATGGTGACAGCGTTGCGGCGCCATTGGATTACCATTGCCGGGCGGCGCGTGCGTGGCGATCCTCGCCCATTGCCGGGCGCGGCATCGTACCCCTGTGGGAATGCGGCATGGTGCTCGATTACTTCAATCCCGCCAATGGCCGCTTCGAGCGCTGCAGCCTGGAAAATATTGACGAGGTGTGGTGCAGCTATGCATCGCTGCAAGGTTTGCTGGCAGAACTATTTCTTAATGCATACGAGGATGAAGTGGATGACGCCGCGCTGTGCGCCTGCGCCAGCCTGTTCGGCTTCCATGCGATACAGCGTTTGCTGGCGGAGGCGGCTAACGCGGGAACGGGCTACAAGCATTGGCGCACGGGCTTTGGCGCGAGTTGCACGGACCATTAAGTGGACTGGCGCTCCATCGTTGACATGCGTCACTTCTGACAGTCCTGTCCGCTTGCATCGCTGCAGATAAATTGATATATCTCAACGTATAATTTGCGCAATTCTTTTCGCTGGGAATAATGTGCAAAACAAGACTATAGGTTTACTTGGCGGCATCGGCTGGGCCTCCACCCTGGAATACTATCGGCTCATCAATGAAATGCTGGTGGCGTGCATCGGACCCGCGCACAGCGCGCGCATCATGCTGGTCAGCATGGACCAGGCCGATTTCGTTGCGCACGCGGCGCAGCCCGATTCGCATGCCATCGAACAATTTCTGATCGGCGAAGGGCTGCGCCTGCGAGACATGGGCGCGGATTTCTTCCTGCTGTGCGCGAATGGTGCGCACCGCTTCGCGCCGGCCGTCGTGCCGCGGATCGGCTTGCCTTTTATCAGCATCGTCGAGGAAACTGCGAAGCGGGTGCGGCAGTCGGGTGTGCGCAAGGTCGGCTTGCTGGGCGTTAAACAGACCATGACGGGCCGCTTTTATCACGATGCGCTGGAGAAGTTGGGCATCACGACCGTGACGCCCGATGAGGCCGACCAGGAAATCTTGCACGACATTATCTACACGCAACTGGTGCAGAATATTGTTACCGACGCCAGCCGGAACATTTTCCTGGAGATCATCGAGAAACTGCGGCTAAAAGGCGTGCAGGGCGTGATTCTGGGCTGTACGGAGATTCCATTGCTGGTCAAGCTCGGCGATGTCGATTTGCCGCTATTTAATACCACGGCGATTCATTGCGAGGCGGCGGTGGCGTTTGCCATTGCGGAGTAGCCATACCTGTCAATGTCCTCTGCGCGATATAAGTAGCGACCTGGGTCATTCACGGACATTTTGAGCGGTACGGCCACTTTCAAGATCGCTACTATTATGATCAGGCGCTAAAGTCAGCTTCTGTCAGTCGCGAACTTGAGTATTTGACGTTCATCGTCTGCGGCCACTACCTGTACATTTTCAGCCAGCAAATCTTGCCGAATCTCTTGGAATGCATGGTAAGGCTTGGTGTTGGCCGCCGGTTGAGTGACGGGGAACAAGACCTTTGGTGGTAATGCATTGCGTTTGCGTAGGCGCCGGACTTTGTCAACCCATTGACCACCATGCGTAAGGATCTTGGTGCTGTCGCCTTGAGCAAGGTACAGTGGTTTGATCACCCGCTCAGCTTTGCCTTCAACCATGTCGACAAAGGGAAAGTTTACGGCGAAGTCTTCTGTACCAAGCTTTTCACGTTGATATCGCGCTCCGATTTGCGCGTTGATGAGGAGTTTGCGAACATTGTTTTCCAGTAAACGCTCTTGGTATTCCTTGGTTACAAAGTTGCGTTCGACATAATGATCAAACAGCTGCAGAAGTTTGGCCTTTGGATCCTCCGCCAAGACGACTCGTTGATCGGCAAACTGCAGCATCGCTTCTCGTGGGCGTACCACTTCAGCAAACAGATTTCTTGCGAGAACAATATTTGGCTGTGTTTTTCGTCCATCTAGTGCCAGCCGACGAAGCTCAAGAGCGAAGCGATCCATCTCTTCTTTAAAGAGTTGGCGGCCATCCAGATAAATTTGACGGTCAAGCTGATGAAAGAATTGTGTGATGCGGCCATACCGCTTCAGTATGCGGAAGCCAAAGAAGCGCGCTTCGGGGGCGATCAGCGCAATACCGACGTTGGCGAACTCTCCGGTTTCGACAAACGGGCGAAATCGCAAAAGAGCATATTGGCAGGCGAACTTTTTCATGGGGTATTCCAAAAATCTTCTCGGCGGCACCGTTGCAGGCATGCTTCGATTTCATCCCATGTCACATTTGCTGGGACGCCCTCGTCAACATACCACCAAGAGTCGGGTATGTTAGCACGGATATTCGCCAATTTTGGCAAAATTGCCTCCAGTTTCCTTGCGTAGTGTTCGCGTTGAAAATGGTCGCTAAAAATGTCATTCCACCTGCTCGCAAACACATGCGTTTTCAGGAAGTTGCTCGAATCGAAGTGTCGATCAAAGGCTTGGTTATGGTCGATCACGACCAATTCTGAACTCTGCATGTCCCAAAGCAAGTTAGGATTGCCGCCACGTGCGGTTAAATGACGATCTTCGTTATGCAACCACCAGTCGAAAACCAACACATCGCTTGCCAGTTGATCCGGCACAAGGTCTCGTGTGATCGCTGTCAACTCTTGTGGATGTGGAAGCTCTTTCGATGCAAAGACTATCCCGCTACCGAGTTGACTGATATCTGGAAATGCATTTGCCTCAATGAGTTCCTCAGCCACTTCGGCCAATGCATATTCCGCGATGGGAAGGCCAAATTCGGTCGCCAGTTGCGCCGAGACCCACTCACAAATCTGGCTACGCCGACCAGCCCCTTTGCCTTTGATAAAGTAAATCGCTCCATCGTCGCCTCGGCAAATAAATGGCTCGGTTATGCCTTGCTGCGCTCTCCCGAGAACCTCGTCAATGAAGATGGTCGCTGTATTCACAGAGGACAGCTTTCAGATGTGTATCTAGCGATGATTGCTTTGTTCATGGCTTGCACATTCATCATGTAAAGAAATCGGATGAGCAGGAATTGCGAGATCCGATCTTTATTCATGATATAGGAAATGATAACTATCCAAAGAAAATTATCCTACCAATGCGCAAGCATCAAGCCGGCTGCGCGCCGCCCACATTGCGGCTGCGATTTTCCACCAGCACGGAAATGCCGAGCACGACGATGCCGCCGCAGGCCAGCATGGCGCCGACCCAGCCCGTCGAGCGCAAGCCCATGCCCATGGCGATGGCGATGCCGCCGGCCCAGGCGCCCAGCGCGTTGGCGATGTTGAAGGCGGAATGGTTGAGGGCGGCGGCCACGGTTTGCGCGTCGCCGGCCACGTCCATCAAGCGCGTCTGCACGGCCGGGGCGACGGCGATGCCGGCGCCGATGGCGAACAGGTTGATCGCCGTCAACCAGACATTGCTGCTGGTATAGGTAAAGGCGGCCAGGGCGGCCACGTTCCACAGCAGCACGCCGAAGATGGTCCACAGGCGCGAGCGGTCGGCCAGCCAGCCGCCGATCAGATTACCCACGGTCATGCCGATACCGATAATGGCCAGCAAGATGGAAATGACCAGGGGCGACACTTTTGTCACTTCCAGCAGGGTTGGCGTGATAAACGTGTAGACGGCGAACATGCCGCCGAAGCCGATCGCCACCATCAGCAGGGTCAGCCACACTTGCAGGCGGCGGAAGACGCCCAGTTCGCGGCGCGGGCTCGAATCGCCGGCAGCGACCATGGGCACGAAGATGCGCACCATAAGCATGGTCAGCAAGCCCAGCGCGGCGACCAGCAAAAAGGCCGAGCGCCAGCCCAGGGTCTGGCCGATATACGTGGCCAGCGGCACGCCAAAGATATTTGCCACGGTCAAGCCCATCAGGACGCGGGCCACGGCCTGGCCACGCCGGTCTGGTTCGGCCAGGGCGGCCGCCACCAGCGCCGCCACGCCAAAGTACGCGCCGTGCGGGATGCCGGCCACGAAGCGGGCGACGACCAGCAAGCCATAGTTAGGGGCGATAGCGCTGAGCAAGTTGCCGCCAGCGAACATCAGCATCAGACAGATCAGCATCAAACGGCGCGGCATGCGCGCCAGGAAGATCGTGATCAGGGGCGCGCCGATGACCACGCCCAGCGCGTAGGCGCTGATCATGTGGCTCATCTGCGGCAAGGTCGTGCCCAGGTCGTCGGCCACCACGGGCAGGATGCTCATGGAGGCGAATTCGCCCGTGCCGATGGCGAGGCCGCCGATGGCCAGGGCCAGGTCGGCATAGCCAGCGCCAAATGGCGCGGTGACGCGCGGAATCAGGGGATCTACGGAGGCGTGCATGTTCTTGTTAGTTGGGTAAAGAATGACAGGGCGGAGGGGCGCGCAGTGGCCCAGCCGGAGGTGGCAATGCGCCACCAGAATCGACGGATGGCCGGTATTCTCGGGCTAGAAGAGCTGCCCAAAGACAACATTGTAAAAGATTCGGGCAAGCTCTGCAGGGCGCCGGCTAAAATCTGCTGCACTGCACACAACAGCGTTTGCTCTTGTTGTTAACGATAACACGGAATATGCGCGATTCCGCCACAGGGAGAGCGAAGAAAGCCTGGCTGTGGCGGAAATGGTCTTCCTTGCGTATTACTTCGCTAACGATTGCTGCAGCGCTTCCAGGCCCGCCACATAAATGCCGTGGAACAGCTCCGTCACTTCCTGCTCGCTCACGCGCACGGGCGTGAAGCGGCCCGACCAGGTGACCCGCGCGCCGTCGCTGCCGGCAATCGCGCTCACTTGCAGGGTCGACAGGTAATCGGTGGCGGGAAACGGCGCCTGCAGGATGGAATAGCTGTAGCTGCGCGCTGCATTGTCGTACGCTTCCAGCCGCTCGACGATGACGTCGCCGGCCGGGTTGGCCAGGTGGCGGATGCGGCCCCCGTCGCTTAACGTGCTGCTGGGAATATAGGGCAGCCAGTCGGGCAGCGAATTGAAGCCGCCGATCAGTTGCCACACTTGTGCCGGTGTGGCGGCGATGTCGATCGAAGTAGTCGTGTGTGCCATGATGAATTCCTTGTCTATATCAGAGAGGGCTGCCGGGCAGGGGCGCGAAAGCCGACACCAGTTGCTCGGAGCGCATGTCTTGCCAGAATGTGGCGGGGATGACGCTGTTCAAGGCTGCCAGGTCTTCGGCCAGGCGTTCCGGACGGCTGGCGCCGGGGATCACGGCGGCCACGGCCGGATTGGCCAGGGAAAATTGCAGGGCGGCCGCCTTCACGCTGACGCCGTGGCGTGCGGCAATGGACTTGATGCGTTCGACTTTGGCAATGATCTCGGGCGAGGCTTTCTGGTATTCGAAGTGCGCGCCACCAGCCAGGATGCCTGAACTGTAGGGGCCGCCCACGACGATGTCGACGTTCTGTTTTGCCGCGGCCGGCATCAGCCGTTGCAGCGCCCGTTCATGGTCGAGCAGGGTGTAGCGGCCGGCCAGCAGGAAGGCGTCCGGCTGGGCTTCGGCCAGGTCCAGGGTCAGTTCCAGCGGTTCCACCTTGTTCACGCCCACGCCCCAGGCCTTGATGACGCCTTCTTCGCGCAAGCGGGTCAGCACGCGGAAGGCGCCCGTGCGGGCAATCTCGAATTGCGCCAGCCAGTTGCCGCCATGAAAATCCTGGGCGATGTCGTGGACCCAGACGATATCGAGGTGGTCCGTATCCAGGCGTTTCAAACTGTCTTCGATCGAACGCAGGGTGGCGTCGGCCGAGTAGTCATCGACAATCTTGTTCTTGCGGCCAAATTCGAACAGGCCGCCTTTTTCGCCCAGTTCGCGGGCGGCGGGGTCTTCCAGTTCATCGAGGATCAGCCGGCCGACCTTGGTGCTGAGCACGTAATCGTCGCGGCGGCGCTGCTTCAGGGCGGCACCCAGGCGCAGCTCGGCCAGGCCGGCGCCGTAGAACGGGGCCGTGTCGAAGTAGCGGATGCCCGATTCCCACGCCGCGTCGACGGTCGCCAGCGCTTCCTGTTCCGGAATGTTGCGGAACATATTGCCCAGCGGCGCCGTGCCGAAACCCAGTTTGCCTGTCAGTAAGTGTTTGATTGTCATGATGTTTTCCTTCAATGTGTGGATCAGTGAAGACAGAATAGCTAGACAAGTTAAGCCTGTCCAAGACATAATTGGCGTAACTTGAGTCCTGAAAGGTCTGACGTGCTGGACATACGCCAATTGCAATACTTCATCGCCGTCGCCGAGGAAGAACACGTGGGACGGGCCGCCGAGCGCCTGCATATTTCCCAGTCGCCGCTGAGCCGGCAAATCGCCCAGCTCGAAGACAGGCTGGGCCTGACCCTGTTCGAGCGCAGCGCCCAGCGCATCCGCCTGACGCGCGACGGCCATACCTTCCTGGCCGAAGCGCGCGCGTTTATCACCCACGGGAACCGCCTGGAAGCACTGGCGAAACGGCTGGGACGCGGCGACGAGGGTGGCCTGTGCATAGGCTACATCGAAAACGCCATGCATGCGGGCGTGTTGCCGGACGGCTTGCGCGCCTTGCGAGCCACGCGGCCGCAAGTGCACATCGCCCTGTACAACCTGCATTCGGCCGAGCAGATCGAAGGCTTGCGCCAGCGCAGCCTCGATATCGCGCTGCTGTGCGAGCCGCCGCTGCCGAACGACCCGGACCTCGATTGCGCGCAAGTGCTGAGCGACCCCATGCTGCTGGCCTTGCCGGAAACGCACCCGCTGGCGCACAAGGCCGAGCTGACCCCGGACGATCTGGCAGGCGAGGAATGGATTGCCGTGCTGCACAAGGAAAGCGTGCTGAAACACGATAATTTCATCGCCGCCTGCGCGCGCGCCGGTTTTACGCCCGATATCCGCATGGAAGCAACAGAGCCGCTGACGGCGCTGGGCCTGGTGGCGGCCGGGCTGGGCATGGCCATGATCCAGCACAGCCTGCGCCAGCACGCGCCGGCCGGCGTCGTCGTAAGGGAATTGCCGTGGTTCAGCTACCGCACGCCCCTGTGGCTGGCCTGGCACAAGGTCAATTTGCGTCCGCTGGTGGGGATTTTCCGGGAAACCTTGCTGCAGCAGGCGAGCGTAGCCGCCTAGATTTTCCTCGCGTGTTTCAAGTGCAAGGGCAACCACCACCACATGCAAATGATGAGCGCGCCCATCAGCACGCAGGCGATGATGCCGGCGACGTGGCCGAACACTTCCGACATCACCAGGTTAGTGCCTAAGATAAACGCCAGCGCCAGGGAAAAGGCGCCGCACATCATGATGCGGTCGGCCACGCGCTTGAAGCGCTCGCGGTCTTGCAGGGGGCGCATCACGCGGTGCTGGATGGCTGGCGCGCTGAGCAGCACCAGGCTGGTCATGGACAGGAAAAACGTCAGCAGGAAGACGATTTTCTCCGCCTGCACGATCTTCGCGAAGCCGCCGTTGAAGGGCAGGATGATGAGGAAGGCCGTCAGCATCTGCGCACCGGGCAAGAGGATGCGCAATTCGCTGAGCAGGTCGGACAAGTCGCCTGCATCGCCTGGCTGGTCATTTTCATCCTGGTGTTGCGCTGTTGGCATGGGACCGTCCTCGTGATGGTAATGGAACCAGTCTACCCGGCAGTGCCTTGCCCGACTGTGGGCGGGCGCACCTTCAGAAGCATTGCATGCCGCGCCCAGGCAGGCGGGCGGCGTACTCGCGCAGCCGCCACAGCGGCGTCGAGACGATGGCCGTGGCGCTGTGCGAGGCGTCGTGGCCGCAATGGCCGCAACTGTGGCGACGGTGCGGCGCCAGCGCGAAGTCGCCCAGATCCAGGTGCGGGTGGCTGCAGCGGGCGCAGTCGCTGCAGCCCAGCGGTCCGCCAGCCTGTAGCGCGGCGGCGAACGCCTGCGCGGCGGGCGGTGTGATATTCAGTTGCACTATGTCGGGAGGAAACAGGCCGGGCAGGGTGCGGCAGTCGATGGCCAGCGCGGCCGCGTCGCGCGCAAGCAGGGCGCCGCCGTCATTGGCCCGGGCGCGCAGTTGCAGCAGGCCATCATTGCCCAGGCGCAGGGTGCTGGCGTGGAATTGCGTGGGGTCGAACAATTCCGGATACAGCACATAGCCCATGGGGCTGGCGTGCTGGCGGCAACGCATGGGCTGTGTTGCTTGCCAGCCGGCCAGATCGGCTTGCGTGCCCCAGTAGCACTGGTGCGTGCGGCACCAGTGGCGCGCCGCGCCGTTGCGAAATTTTCCAGCGGGCAGCAGATCACACAGGACGATGGCGTCCAGCCCCGCACCGGCGCGAAAGTGGCCCGTGATGTGGGATGTGGTGACGGCAAGATGGCCTGTGCTCGCTTGCAGGGGCCAGCAGATGCCGGGCAGGGTCAGCGGCGTGGCCAATGGCGCCTCCCGGCGGCTATCGCCTTGCCAGCCGCTGGCTGTTTGGAATGAAAAAGCCCGCCGATTCGGGCGGGCTGTGCTGACGGGGATGCCAAAAGCATGGCCCGGTCTATTCTTCCGTATCGGCCAGGGTGACGATGGCGCGCGCCCATTTCGAGTATTTCAGGTTCGCCAGATCGCGCACGGTCTTGATATTGAATGCCTGCTTGAGCAGCTCCGCATCCTTCTCGCTCACGCCTTGCAGCGCGTCGACGGGGGCATCAGCGATTTCCTTGAACGTCTTTTTTTCGTAAGCCTTGTCTACCGCTTTATTGATGTTCATATGTTGATACTCCTCAGTAAGTAGGAAAATTAATTCTACACGTTTTTGCGCACGATCAATTTACGCTTGCAAGTTGTGCCGAACTAAATATGATGGAGGTGGGCGCCTCGACACTGAGGCCGTCTGTGCGTTCGCCTTGGGGTTGTAATTATGTCACTGTTATTATTCATAGTATAATGATTTCCGTGGCGGAGAATGGTCTGCGCCATACCGACGCCGCAGTCACGCGGCACTAATCGATAGCGTTCAGGAGAATACGATGAGTTTGCTAGACCAACTTGCAGGACAGGCGATGAGCGCTTTGGGCAATAAAAGTGCTGACGGGGAAGCCCCATCGGGATTGATGGCCAGCGTGATGGACCTGGTCAACCAGCATGGCGGCTTGCCCGGCCTGCTGCAGAAGTTCCAGGAAAGCGGCCTCGGCGACCAGGTGGCCAGCTGGATCGGCACCGGCGCCAATGCGCCCGTCTCCGGCGAACAGATCAAGGATGCGCTCGGCAGCGACACCATCACCCAGATCGCTGAAAAAGCGGGCGTCGCACCGGACGCGGCCTCGGGCGGCCTGGCAGCCTTGCTGCCCCAGCTGATCGACAAGCTGACGCCCGATGGTCAGGTGCCGGAAGGCAATGACCTCGTCAGCCAGGGCTTGAATATGCTCAAGGGCAAGATCTTCGGCTGATCAACCGATGCGGCAACAAAAAACCTCGCAGCGATGCGGGGTTTTTTTGTTTTCAGGCGGCGGCCATCATGCCGAAGTGGTGCTGCTCAGCAGTCAGCCGCGCCGTACTCCCCTCGACCAGATACGAGCAATAGCGGCGCCGCTCGGCGATGCCGCCGCGCCGCTCCATCAGTTCGCCCAGCATGGCGACGGCATCGGTGGCCATCTTTTGCACGGGCTGGCGCAGGGTGGTGATGTCGTAGCTGAGCCAGCCGGACGCTTCCATCGCATCGAAACCGGCCACCGACATCTGCAGCGGCACCTGGATGCCCATCTGGTGGCGCGCCGTGTCCAGGCAGCCGATGGCCATGATGTCGTTGCCGCAAATGACGGCGTCCGGCACGCGGCCCAGGCGGTCGATGACCTTGCGCAAGCCGCGTCCGCCGCTGGCATAGTCGTAGTTGCCGCTGACGACGATGGGCGCGGGCAAGCCAAGGGTCAGCAGCCGGTCCAGCATGCCGCCCTTGCGTTCCTGCGCGACGGCCGAGTCGCCTGGGCCGTCGATGATGGCAAACTGGCGGTGGCCCGCTTCGGCCAGGCGCGAGACGAGCAGGCGCGCCGCTTCGGCCTGGTCGCACAGTACGGCGTGCACGGCGTGCTCGCGCGGGCTGCGGTTGAACAGCACCAGCGGCACGTCGCGCCGGCCGAATTCAGCCATCTGCTCGTCCGACAGGCAGGCGGCCACGACAGCGCCGTCGACCTGGTATTGCCACACATCGCACAAGACCTTGCCAATGTCTGCTTCGCGCTCCAGGGTAAACAATAAGAGACGCTTGCCCAGGCGGGCGATTTGCTGGCTCAGGTCGGACAACACTTGCGGATAGTACAGATTGGCCAGGTTGGAAATGATGACGGCCACCAGGTTCGAGCGGCGCGTGATCAGGCTGCGCGCGGCCGCGTTCGGGATGTAGTCGAGGGTGATGGCCGCCTGCATGACCTTGGCATGGGTGGCGGGCGAGATGCTGGCGCCCGGCTTGAAGCAGCGTGACACGGCCGATTGCGACACGCCGGCCAGCAGGGCCACGTCATACGAGGTCACGCGTCGTCCGGCGCCGGGTATGGCGCGGGTGGTGGTGATGGGTGTCCGGGCTACAGTATTCTTTTTTCGCATATTGGTCTGGCAAGCAACCTGTCTCAAAGTATTCCTGCAGGCCCGGCCGCTTGTGACGGCCTGGGCGGGCAGAATGAGCATAGCGCAAAAGATTGCCTTATGGCAAGACTGCATGCTTATTCACGCTTATTGTTCATGTTGCAAAAAAATATGACTGAATGGCAAGTGCTCGGGCAGCCCCTCAATCGCTGCTGTCGCACGGCCCGCTGCCATAGGGGCTGAGGCGTCCCGGCGGATCCACGCGGCGGGCGCTGAAATCGCTGGCCAGGGTAGGCAATGGCCATTCCGCCGTGGCGCTCGCCTCCGTACCGCTGACGCTGCCCCGCACAGTCAGGACGACGTCCACCCAGGAACCGTAGTTGCGCGGATAGCTGACGGTGACGGTGGCCATGCCCAGCGTGTCGCTCAGGCCGCTGGCGCTGACGGTCAGGGGGATGCCCGGGTCGAGCACGCCATTGCCGTTGCTGTCGTAGGCGGCGTCAAAAATGCCGTTGCGCAAGACGTCCTCGTTGGCGCAGCTGTAGTGGGGCAGGGCCAGGCGCCAGATGCCCGTGTCGGGGAATTCGGGCTTGTCCGCCTGCCACACGTAAGATCCCTTGGCATAGCGGCTGGGCCAGACGGCGGCCGTGATGGCAACGCCGGGCACGGCATTGCCGGCGCTGTCGGACACGAATACGGCAAAGTCCTTCTGCAGCACGCTGGGGGAATATTCGCGCAGCAGGCTGCCCGTGCCCAGCTTGATCGACAGCGCTTGCCGCGCCACCGTCAGGCGTACGAGGGCCGTGGCCGCCGCTTGCGGCGCGCCTTCGATGCGGGCCTGGATCAGCACGCCGTCGCGGCCGCTGTCGGCCGGCCCCGCCACATACACGGCGCGCGCCAGGCCACCGCTGCCCGTCAGCACCCGGCCCGCCTGCCGCAGGTAGCCGCCGCTGGGGTCGCTCAAGATACTGAACAGCACAGGCGCGTTCTTGACCAGGTTGTTGACGGCGCCATCGCGCACGACGGCGCTGATTGTGCTGATACTTGTGCTGATGCTGTCGGCGGGCACGCCATTGCCGGGATTGGCCCGCAGCACTGCCGGGTCCGCTTGCACGGCCAGCTTGCTGGCAGGACTCAATGGCGCGATGAATTCCAGCCGCGTCTGCGCCGTGGGCCCGCCTGCCACGGCGACCGTGATGGTGGCCACGCCCGCGTTGGCCGATTGCACGTAGCTGCGCGGCAAGTTGCCATTGCTGAAAATCAGGCTGGCAGGCAAGGCCTGGCTGCAGGCGCTGTCGCTGAACAGGCTGCCGCGCGAGGTCGACAGGCTGGCGCTGCCCGCTTGCGCCACGCCCGCCCTGTCATAGCGCGCGTCGATGGGCTGGCACGCCAGGGTGGCGATCTCGGGCAGCACGTCCGCGCCGCTGGCGTCCTGGCCCACGGCCGGGCTCAGGCGCAGGTCGCTGCCGGCCACGGCATACGCTTGCGTGGTGGCGGCGCCCAGGGCGCTAACGGAGACGGCATCCTTGCCCAGGCTGCCAGCCGTCAGGCGCAACAGCAGCTGGCCTTGCGCATTGCTGAGCGCCGCGCCGCCATCCTTGACGCGCACGCCGTTGCCGCCACCCGTGCTGTAGGCGATGGCGGCGCCGGCCACGGGCTTGCGCGCCGAGTCGCGCACGGTGACGGTGAGGTCGGCGCCCTGGCCCAGCATCAATGCGGCCGGCCCCAGCACTTCCACGCTGCTGCCCGTGACGGCCACCGTGCCCTTGCCGCTGCGCGTGCCGACATGCGCCGTCACGGTGATGCTGCGGTTGCTGTTGACGCCGCCGGTCCCCAGCAAAGCGCGCGCCTGGCCGTTCTTGTCCGTTACGGCGTCGACGTTGCCGAGGATGCCGGAATCGGCGGCAAAAGAAATCTTTGCGTTTGGCAAGGCCAGGTTGGCGCCATCCTTGACGAGGGCCGTGACGGCCACTTCGCTGCCAGCCAATCCCGCCGAGGCCAGTTCCGTGCTGGAAAAGACCAGGTTGACGGCGCTGGCCAGGCTGGCCGGCTCGGGCGGCGTGATGGGCGGAATCACGGGTGGCGTCACGGGCGGGGTAACTGGCGGCTTCACGGGCGGCACGGTGGGCGGCGGGCTGCCGCCGCAGCCTGCCGTGCTGTGCAGCGAGCAGCCGGCGCCGGCCTGGGTATCGGCCGAACCGCCGCCGCAGCCGGCCAGGGAAACGAAGAAGGCCGCCAGCAAGGTAGCAGGCAGCAAGGCAGCGGGCAGGTGGCGCAGGCGGGCGAGGGGCACGATGGGTCTCCGGGAGCTGGCCGAGTTGCTCGGCATCACTTCCAAGAGTAGCTTTTGCGCGCGGCCGCTACTTGATGCAAAGCAAGTTTATGCTGTTGACCCCGTCGAACGGGTTTTGCTGGTGCAATGGCCTGCCTTCTGATAACATAACGCCCCTTTATTCAGGGAAGGGTCGACATGGCCAATGCTTGCGGCGTCGATTTCGGCACGTCAAATTCCACGGTAGGCTGGGCACGTCCCGGGCAGAGCACCATGCTCGGCCTGGAAGATGGCAAGACGACCTTACCGTCCGTCGTCTTCTTCAATGCGGAAGACGAGGAGGTCAGTTTTGGCCGCGCGGCGCTGGCCGGCTATCTGGCCGGTTACGAGGGGCGCTTGATGCGCTCGCTGAAAAGCTTGCTTGGTACCAGCCTCATCGATGGCCAGACGGAAGTGGGTGGCCGCGCCTTGCCATTTCGCATGTTACTGGCGCAATTCATTGGCGAAGTGAAACGCCGCGCCGAGCAGTCCGCCGGCCGCGAATTCTCGTCCGCCGTGTTCGGCCGTCCCGTCTTCTTTATCGACGACAATGCGCAAGCCGACCAGCTGGCGCAGGATACCCTGGCCGAAGTGGCCCGCTCCGTCGGTTTCAAGGACGTCGCCTTCCAGTTCGAGCCGATTGCCGCCGCGTTCGACTACGAGTCGCAAATCGACAAGGAAGAGCTGGTGCTGATCGCCGACATCGGCGGCGGTACCTCCGACTTTTCGCTGGTGCGGCTGTCGCCGGAACGGGCGAAAAAGACCGAGCGGCGCGACGACATCCTCGCCACCGGCGGCGTGCACATCGGTGGCACGGATTTCGATAAGTACCTGAGCCTGTCTTCCGTCATGCCCTTGCTGGGCTACGGCAGCCGCCTGCATAACAATAGCGAAGTGCCGTCCAGTTATTATTTCAACCTGGCGACCTGGCACACGATCAACCTGGCGTACACGAAAAAGATCTGGGTGCAGCTGGCCGACGTGTGCCGCGATGCACGTGAGCAAGACAAGATGGGGCGTCTGCAAAAGCTGATCGACGAGCGCGCCGGCCACTGGCTGGCCATGAAAGTAGAAGAGGGCAAGATTGCCCTGTCCGACGCGGCCGAAGTGCAGCTGGAACTGGACCGCTTGTCGCCCGCGCAAAGCCTGTTGCTCAAACGCACGCAGTTCGACGAAGCCATCGGCCACCTGTGCGGTTCCGTGGAAGAAACCGTGCTGCGCCTGCTGCGCGACGCGGGCGTGGCGCCGGAAGCCGTCGATACCGTGTTCTTCACGGGCGGCTCCAGCGGCGTGCGCTTGCTGCGTGAAAAGATCGCCGCCCTGGTGCCGGCCGCGCGCAAGGTCGAGGGCGATCTGTTCGGCAGTATTGGCGCGGGATTGGCGCTGGACGCCGTGCGCAAGTTCGGCTGATAAAATGTGCATGGCGGCGTTGCCGCGTCTTGCCGTACTAGTGTACTGTCTGCGACGCGGCGCCTTGCCCTGCGCATTTTATCGATACCCCCACTGTTGCACCCACGAAAGAGCGCCCCATGAATGTGTTTGACAAACCGATCGTCATGATCGACTTCGAGACGACCGGTTTATCGCCCGACATGGGCGACCGCATCACGGAAGTGGCGGCGCTGCGCATCGAGGGCGGGCGGATCACGGACCGCTATGTAACCCTGATCAACTGCAATGCGCGCATTCCCTCGTTCATCACGGGCTTGACGGGCATCACGCAGGCGATGGTGGACAAGGCGCCGCCCGTGGCCGAGGTGGTGCCGCAGCTGCTGGATTTTATTGGCAGCGATGCCTTGTCGGCGCACAATGCCAGCTTCGATGAGAAATTCCTGCGCGCGGAAAGCGCCAGGCTGAACCTGACACCGGCGCACCAGTCGCTCGTGTGTTCCCTGAAACTGTCGCGCCGCGTGTTTCCCGGCATGGCCAGTTACAAGCTGGGCTTGCTGTCCAGCCAGCTGGGCATCGCCTTCAAGAGCGCCGCCCACAGGGCCGAGTCCGATGCGGAAGTGGCGGCGCAAGTGCTGATCCATATCGGCCGCCATTTGCGCAGCAGCTATGGCATCGCCGATGTCGACGCGGATTTGCTGGTGTCGCTGAACAAGCTGGCCGCCGCGAAAGTACCGCAATTCCTGCAAAAGCACCCGTCGCGCCGCTGAGCGCCATTCCCCTCTAAGCAGGCTCATCAAAACGATATAATTTTGTTATTTCGTTTGAGCCTGCTCAAGTCCTTCCCCCGCATCGAATTTAAAATTTAAGCAACACACGATTTCGCCGCCCTGGGCCGCCGTTTTGCGCGTGCTGCCGGCAAGCGCAATGTGGATGGGGGCGCACATGGACAAGCACCATACTGCCAGAGATAGCCATCAGGCGTATATCTGGTTCCGCACGGCGGCCGAGCAGGGC
Source organism: Janthinobacterium lividum (assembly GCF_034424625.1). Lineage (NCBI taxonomy): Bacteria > Pseudomonadati > Pseudomonadota > Betaproteobacteria > Burkholderiales > Oxalobacteraceae > Janthinobacterium > Janthinobacterium lividum. The sequence continues at coordinate 3,253,219 of NZ_CP139976.1, forward strand.
AATGCCTACGCCCAGTTCAACCTGGGATTGATGTACAAGAAGGGCGAAGGCGTGGCGCAGGACGATGCGCGCGCCTTTGTCTGGTTACGCCTGGCCGCGTTGCAAGGGCTGGCCTTCGCGCAGAACCACCTGGGCGCCCTGTATTACCACGGCCGCGGCGTGGCGCAGAGTGACGAGGACGCCGTGCTGTGGTTTCGCCGCGCGGCCGCCCAGGGCGATGCCTCGGCCCAGCAAAACCTGGGGCAGATGTACCGCAAGGGACGGGGCGTGCTGCAGAGCGACGAGCTGGCCCTGGCGTGGTTTTACCGCGCCTCCGAACAGGGTGTGGCCAGCGCGCAATCGCTGCTGGGCGAAGCCTATGCGCAGGGGCTGGGGGCGAAAAAGAACGATGCGCTGGCCCTGGCCTGGTTCCGCAAGGCCGCCTTGCAGGGCGATGCGCAGGCGCAGCTGAACCTGGGGCTCGTCTACAAGCGGGGCCAGGGCGTGGTGCAGAGCGATGCGCAGGCGCTGGCCTGGTTCCGCCAGGCCGCTGCCCAGGGCCTGGCGGTGGCGCAGCGGCAACTCGGCGTGGCGTATGCGGAAGGCCTGGGGGTGGCGCCCGACCAGCTGCGCGCGTATGCCTGGCTGCAGCGGGCGGCCGAGCAGGACGACGCCGATGCCCAGTTCAACCTGGGCCTGATGCTGGCGCGCGGCCAGGGCGTGGACAAGGACGAGGCGCGTGCCGTCGTCTGGTACCGGCGTGCCGCCATGCAAGGCCATTGCATGGCGCAATACAATCTGGGTGGCATGTTTGCGGGCGGACGCGGCGTGGGCCGCGACTTGCGCCAGGCACTGGACTGGTACGCCAGGGCGGCGGACCAGGGCGCGTCGAATGCGCAGTTCAACCTGGGCGTGATGTATGCCAATGGCCAGGGTGTGGAGCGCGACGAGGTGTGCGCCGTGCGCTGGTATCGCACGGCCGCCGAGCAGGGCGATGCGAGCGCGCAGAACAACCTGGGCGTCATGTATGCGAACGGCCATGGCGTGCCGCAAGACGACGGCCTGGCCGTGCAATGGTATGCGCGCGCGGCCGGCCAGGGCCATGCTCTGGCGCAATACAACCTGGGTGGCATGTATAACAGCGGGCGCGGCGTGGAGAAGGATCCCGTCTGTGGCTACATGTGGCTGGCACTGGCGGCCGAGGGCGGCGACAGCGGGGCTGCCAGGGCCAGGGAGGCGGCTGGCGCCAGGCTGGAGCCGGCCCAGCTGCAAGAGGCGCAGCAGCGCATGCGGCAATGGCACCAGGTGCGCTTCCCTGCGCGGCCTCCGCGCGACTGAAGCACAGGCACCGTGCGCGCGCGGACGCGTGCTGCATGCGATAATTGCCGGTAAGCATGTCGCGAAGGCGGCAAGGTTTTTGGCACAGTGAAAGGTGAACCATGGTAAGGCAGGCAGGCGAGGATGCATCCGAGCAAAAAGTCATCGACGACATCGCCACGCACGGCTGGCATGGCGTGCATATCGGTGCGGATGAAGAAGGTCCCGGCTATGCCTTCACGATAGGTGCTTGCCACAGTTTCGGCCAGCCCGAGTTCCTCATCATGGGCTTGCCGCGCGCCATGGCCCACCAGATACTCGATGTGGCGCTGGACGCCGCGCGCAGCGGTGCCATCACGGATTTCACGGCTACCACGGATGTCTTGCTGGAAGGCCATCAGTGCGCCTTCGTGCGCGTGCCCATCGAGCAATACCGCAACTATGTCGGCTATGCGCGCTGGTATTACCAGGGTGATGATTTTACGCTGTACCAGATCGTCTGGCCGTCGCGCGATGGCCATTTTCCGTGGCAGGCGCAAGCCAGTGCGCAGTATGTGGAGAGCCAGCCCTTGCTGGGGCCGGCGCCGCTGGCCGCATGACGGCAGGCCCCTCCGTCAGCATTGTGACCGGCACGGCGACCGTGTGCGTGTTCGACCCGGCGCTCTTGCGCCACAAGCTGGAAGAGGACTGCGACTGGTGGAGCCTTCCCAGTGCGGAACTGGCGGCCGTGAATGCGGGGCAGGTGGCATTTTTCAACGTGGGCGGCGACGGCGCGTATGAACTTGCCTTGCACGCCGAACTTGCCGAACCGCATGTGGAAGTGCATCTGGCTGTCGTCTCGGGCCGCGTCTTCATCGGTGCCGGGGAGGATGTCACGGGGGGCGGCCTTGAACCGGACACGGCATACGGCGGCCTCTTCGTGGACGTGCCTGTGGGCAGCTACCGCGTGCAGGCGCGCCGCGATGGCGCGCACATCAGCCTGGCATTCGTGCCCGATGCCTGCGGCAGCAATGCGTTTGGCGACCTCGTGCGGATTTGATCGTGCGTCTCCGATTCCCGTTCAGCTTCTGATTCTTGGTCCTGGCTACGCATCCATGCGCGCCACGCCCGCACCTTGCCGCCGGTCCAGGAACAGGCTGTTGCCGTGGATTTTCTTTGCCTGCTTCTTTGCTTCGGCCGCTTGCGTGGCGATCTGATGGTGCGTGTAGTACTGGTGCGCCTCCACCTTGATGACGCCCAGCGATAGGCTGATCAATGAGTAAAACACTTTCTTGCCTTGCCGGTCTTCGCTGATGTAGCCGCCCCGTTCGCAATCGCTGGTGCTGTAGTAGGCGAGGATGGCGGCCGCGAAGTCGTCCAGCATGGCCTGGCAGCGCGCTTCCCAGTCTTCGCTCTGGAACAAAATCATGAAATCGTCGCCGCCGATGTGGCCGATGAAGTCGCGGTTCGGGTCGCAATGGCTGCTGAGGATTTCTCCCGTCAGCTGGATCACGTCGTCGCCCTTGCGGTAGCCGTACACATCGTTGAAGGGCTTGAAGTGGTCGAGGTCGCAATAGCAGACCCAGAAGCGGCTGCCGCTGTGCAGCAGGCGGTCGATATGCTCGTTGATGGGCACGTTGCCGGGCAGTTGCGTCAGCGGGTTGGCATAGCGGGCCGCGTTGATCTGCATCTGCGTGATTTCGCGCATCAGGTCGTGTCCCGTGCCCATGCCCAGGTAGCGGCCGTGTTCGGTAATGATGAAACCGTTGAACAGGTGGTGGGCATCCGATTGCACCATGGTGTAGCTGAGTTCCTGCAAGCTCGTCTCGTGGTCGGCGATCAGGGGCGTGGCATCCATGAACAGGCTGCATGATTTCTTGCCATACAGTTCACGCTGGTAGGGGCGGGCGAAGTGGTCGATCATTTCGAAGCGGCTGATCAAGCCCAGCGGCACGCCGTCGTCGACGACGGGAATGATCATCAGCTTCGGGTCCTTCAGGAAGATGTCGTACACCTCGTTATTGTTTTTCTCAGGCGAAACGGCCACCACCCGGTGCAGCAGCTTGCGGATGCTGGCGCCATTCTTTTCCAGGCTGCTGCGCTGCGGATACACGGCCACGCCATTGCGCCCCAGCGCCTGCACCACTTCCGCCGGCAGGGCCCGTGCCGGCACCGCATTGGGCCGGCCAAGGTGATAGCCTTGTCCGAACGCCACGCCCAGGTCGCGCAAGACCAGCAATTCCGTCTGCGCCTCGATGCCTTCGGCGATCACCAGCGTGCCCGATTTCTCCGCGATTTCCTGGATCGAGCGCACGAATTGCAGTTTCACGGGGTCATTATTGATGCCCTGGATGAAATGCATGTCGATTTTCACGTATTCCGGGCGCAGTTCGGACCACAGGCGCAGACTGGAAAAGCCTTCGCCCAGGTCGTCGATAGCAATCTGGAAACCCATATTGCGGTAATGTAGTACCGCTTCGCGCATCAGTTCGTAATCGTAGGTGGGCTGGTTTTCCGTCAGTTCGATGATGACACGGTCCGGATTGATGCCGATGTGCTCGATGTATTCCAGGGTTTCGCCATGGCGGGCATTGCGCAGCAGCAGGCATTCGGGGCTGACATTGAGAAACAGCTTGCCCGGCAGCTGCAGTTCGGCAAAGCGCTCGAGCACCACTTGCCGGCACAGGTGCTCCACTTCCAGGGTCAGGTCATGCGCGCGCGCCACCTTGAACAGATTCATCGGCGCGTGCAGGGGGCTGTCGGACGGTCCCCGTATCAAGCCTTCGTAGCCGATGATGTCGCCGCTGTGCATGTGGATGATGGGCTGGAACAGCGCGTTGAGCTTGCGGCCTGCCAGGATCTCGTGCAAGGCATCCGTCCCTTCGATGCTCATGGTGGCCGATGGCGGCTTCAGGTAAGCCACATTCGATGGCGTCGGGCCGGGCGGCGCGGCGGTGGCGGCAGGGAGGGCGAGAGTGTGCATAGGCGGATGTGGCGGCACGGCCTCTGGACGGGCCATGAACATGTTGCCGATAGTAAAGAAGATTTATGACAACTTGATGAAACGACTTTGTTTTTGATAATGTTTCTTGCATGAACGTCAGTTTGCCGATTCCGGCGAAAGCGATATTTATCATGGTCATCCATGTAATTTACCCAAACAAAAGATGGCAAATCCATCCGATAACTGTGCTTTAAAAGTGGCAATCCGCGCTATGATTTCTCTTGGCGAAAGTCAACATAGGCAGCCGTGCTTGAGCGGTATGCTTTCCCCGACATCCAACAATGAGACGACAACCCATGCAATTACGTAGTGCAACCCTCATATTCAGCTTGATGGCCGCCTTCGGTGGCAATGCCCTGGCGCAAAGCGCCGCGATGCCATCGTGCCCGGCCGGCGACGGCGCTGCCGTGACGTATCCTGTCAGCAAAAAAGTCGACCAGCAAGACAGCTATTTCGGCACCACCATCGCCGATCCGTACCGCTGGCTGGAAGACGCCAACAGCGCGGAAACGGGCGAGTGGGTGACGGCGCAAAACAAGCTGACGCAGTCGTACCTGGGTACCATCCCGGAGCGCGCCGCGATCAAGCAGCGCCTGACCAAGCTGTGGAACTATGAGCGTTTCTCTACGCCAACGAAGCAGGGCGGCCGTTACTTCTACAGCCGCAATGACGGCTTGCAGAACCAGGCCGTGCTGTACACGGTAAAAAAACTGACGGACGAGCCCCGTCTGCTGCTCGATCCGAATACCCTGTCCACGGATGGCACGGTGGCGCTGGCCGGCACCTCGATCAGCCCGAACGGCAAGTATTTGGCGTATGCCACGTCCGCTTCCGGTTCCGACTGGAACGAGTGGAAAGTGCGTGACATCGAATCGGGCAAGGATTTGACGGACCACATCAAGTGGGCCAAGTTCTCCGGCGCTTCGTGGACCAAGGACAACACCGGTTTCTTCTACAGCCGCTATGACGCGCCGAACGAAGCCACCAAGCTGGCCGATATCAATTACTTCCAGAAATTGTATTTCCACAAGATCGGCACGCCGCAAAGCGACGACGTGTTGGTCTTCGACCGTCCCGACCAGAAAGAATGGGCGTTTGGCGGCAGCACCGTCAGCGACGATGGCAATTACCTGATCATCACGGCCACGCAAGGCACGGAACGCAAGAACCGCATCTTCTACAAGGACTTGCGCCAGAAGAACGCCAAGGTCGTCGGCTTGCTGGAAGCGTTCGACGCTTCCTACTCCTTCATCGACAATGACGGCCCCGTATTCTTCTTCAAGACGGACAACAAGGCGCCAAAATCGCGCGTAATCGCCATCGATACGCGTAAACCGCTGCCCTCCGACTGGAAGGAAATCGTGCCGCAAAGCGCGGAAACCCTCGTTGCCGTCAACCTGATCAATAACCAGCTGGTGCTCGATTACTTGAAAGATGCGCAAACGCAGATCAAGATCGTCGACCTGAATGGCAAGCTGGTGCGCGAAGTGGCCCTGCCGGGCATCGGTTCGGCGGGCGGCTTTGCGGGCAAGCGTGGCGATACGGAAACGTTCTACTCGTTTGCCAGCTTCACGACGCCAGCGACCATCTACCGCTACGACATGAAATCGGGCAAGAGCAGCGTGTACCGCCAGCCGAAGGTCGATTTCGACCCGAACGCCTTTGAAACGCGCCAGCAATTCTTCACCAGCCGCGACGGCACCAAGGTGCCGATGTTCATCGTCTCGAAAAAAGGCATGAAGCTGGACGGCACGAACCCGACCTATCTGTACGGCTATGGCGGCTTCAATATTTCGCTGACGCCGAGCTTCTCCGTTGCGAATCTTGCCTGGGTAGAAATGGGCGGCGTCTACGTGATGGCCAACCTGCGCGGCGGCGGCGAATACGGCGAAGCCTGGCACCAGGCTGGCACCAAGCTGAACAAGCAAAACGTGTTCGACGATTTTATCGGCGCGGCGCAATGGCTGGTGGACAACAAGGTCACCTCGCCATCCAAGCTGGCGATCGGCGGCGGCAGCAATGGCGGCCTGCTGGTGGGCGCAGCCATGACGCAGCGTCCCGACCTGTTCGCCGCGGCGATTCCGCAAGTGGGCGTGCTCGACATGTTGCGCTTCCACAAGTTCACCGTGGGCTGGGGCTGGGTGCCTGACTACGGTTCGTCGGACGATGCCGAGCAGTTCAAGGCGCTGGTGAAATACTCGCCGCTGCACAACCTGAAGGCGGGCGGCTGCTATCCAGCCACCATGATCACGACGGCCGACCATGACGACCGCGTCGTGCCTGCCCACAGCTTCAAGTTCGCTGCCGCTGCCCAGGCAGCGCAAGGCGGCGCGGCGCCTGTGCTGATCCGCATCGACAGCAAGGCGGGCCATGGCGCCGGCAAGCCAACGACCAAGCAGATCGAAGAAGTGGCGGACCGCTGGGGCTTCCTCAGCCGTTCGCTGAAGATGACGCCAGTCGCGGCGCCGGAACCGGCGAAAGTGGCGGCGCAGTAAGCCGGTAGCGGTAGGTCGGATTAGCCCGCAGGGCGTAATCCGACACCACCAGCGCCAACAATGTGTCGGATTACGCGGCCTGCCGCCGCTAATCCGACCTACTCCGACCTGCCTCCGTAATCCTCGCCAGTACCCCCTCCCCAAACACGGCCTGGAACGGCAAATCCTTGCGCTGCGCATAGCCGATATAGCAATCGCACTTGAAGCGCGGGCAGGATTTTTCTTGCAGCATGTCCGCCAGGTCATCCTCATATAAATTCCCCAGCCGCTCCGGCACGAAGTGGCAGCGCGCCAGTTCGCCGTCGCCATCGACGGACAGCGACGTTTCGCCCGCCAGGCACGGCTTGCCGCGCGAGGAAGAGGGACGGCGGTTGTGCGCGAACCACGGGTCGACGGCGTCAAACCAGGCCAGGTCTTCCTCGCTGTAGTAGTGGGGAGCACGCCGGTCATACGCGTTCAGCCACAGGTAGACGTGCTTGGGCAGAGCCGCGCGCAGGGCGCGGATGGCGTCCAGGTGCTCGTTCATCGCCACGACACCGACGGAATAGCGCACGCCCATCGTGTCCAGGCGCGCGCAGCGTTCGAGAAAACGGGCCAGTGTCGTCTGGTCCGGGTGGTAGGTGCACCACAGGCCGATTTTTTCCAGCCCGACCATCCCTTGCAGCCAGTTCAGGGGGCCGGACAGATTCGTCTGCAGCGCCACCTGGCGCACGTGCGGCAGGCTGGCCAGCGTCTGCATGGCCGTGCGGTAGTGGCGCCGCACCAGGGCTTCGCCCCACGGCGTAAACAGGATGCCGATGTCCCGCTTTTGTGCCGCCACCCAGCTGGTAAAACGCGCCACTTCGCGCGCATCGCGTGCCAAGGTGGCGCGGCTGTCGCGCTTCTTGGCAAACGGGCAGTAGCCGCAGGCGTAGTTGCAGCTCGCCAGAGTGCCCCGGTAAAGCAGGGACAACATGCTAGGTTGCGCTGTCAGCACGCCTGGCCCTCTTGCGCCATCAGCGCGCGCACCGTATCGGATGCCAGCCACGGGCCGATGGTGTCGGCGTAGCTGTAGCCCCGGTCGTTCAGGCGCAGCAGGGGGCCGCTCTCTTCCACCAGTTCCAGCGCGTGCAGTTCTGCCAGCTGCGGCAGGTCTGCTTCGCAGCGGCTGCCGAAGCGCGCCGTGTAGGCGTCGCGGTCCAGGCCTGGTTCCGTCAGCAGCGACTGGATCACGTAGCGGCGGCGCTGTTCTTCGTCATCGAGCTGGTAACCGTGTTCGGCCTGCGCGAAGCGCGCCTCGTCCAGCGCCAGGTATTGTTCTATGATGCCGATGGTCTGCGTGCGCGCCACCGCGTATTCGCTCGAATAATGGAGGTTGGCCGTGTAGGAGCGGGCGCCCGCGCCCAGCCCCACCATGCCATCGTTCTGGCAGCAGTACGAGGGGCCGTTCTGTTCCGGTGCATGCGGGGCGCGGAACATGCGCATCGATACCTGCTCATAGCCCTGGGCGCGCAAATGGTCGCGCGCGGCCGCGTACAGGGCCAGGCGGCTGTCGCCGTCGCGGGCCAGCATGATGGGGTTCAGCGTATCGGCGCCTTTGCGCCGCGCGATCTTGCCAAGGCCCGTCTGTTCGCGCACGTACAGCGGGTACAGGTAGATTTCTTCCGGCTGGAAGGCCAGCGCGCTGTCGATGGAAGCGAGCAGGCTGGCGACGGTTTGCCCGGCGATGCCGTAGATCAGATCCAGGTTCAGCGTGGGAAAGCCGGCCGCGCGTATCAGGCCGATGGCGTGGTGCACGGTGGCGTTTTGCTGGGGGCGCGCCAGCGCGCGCATCTCGCCGGCGGCAAAGCTCTGGATGCCCAGGCTGACCCGGTCGATGCCGTGCGCGCGGCACACGGCCAGGCGCTCGGCCGTGATGGTTTCCGGCGACGCCTCGATGCCGGCCGGCGTGGCTTGCAGGTCGATGCCGAGGATGTCGCGCGCGCCGCACAGCAAGGTGTCCAGCTGCGCCGGCGACAGATAGGTAGGGGTCCCGCCGCCCAGCGCGAAGCGGGCAAAGCGCCGTTCGCCCAGCGCGCCGGCCAGGGCGCGCATCTGCACCAGCACTTGCTGCACGTAGCGCTCGACCATGTCTGCACCGGGGCGTGCCATGGCGAACAGGTTGCAAAAGCCGCAGCGCATCTCGCAAAACGGGATGTGGATGTAGGCGAAGAGGGCGGAGCGGTCTTGCCGCGCCCACAGGGGCGCAAGCGGCGCCGCCTGTGGCAAGGTGCGATAGGCTGCCTTGTGCGGATACGAATATGAATACGCCTGGTAGGGCGTGTGGCGCATGCGCTGCGCCAGGGTGCCAGGTTGTTCGGCTGGGTTCACGGTGGGGATTCCTTGGGAGGTGTATCGGTATCGGTCTCGGGGACGATAAAAAAGTGCGCGTACGGTACCTGCCACACGCTGTCGTGGGCGACCCTGTGGCCCCGGTAGCCGTCTTCGCCATACGCGCTGCCATGGTCCGAACAGACGATGGCAAACGTGGGCGCGCGCGCGGCGCACGCGGTAAACAGGGGCGCCAGCGCGCCATCCACATAGCGCAGGGCCGCCGCATGGCTTTCCAGGCAGTCGGCACGGCAGCCGGGCAGGTAGGCGCGGTTCGGCGTGTGCAGGGCGGCCACATTGATGAACAAAAAAGTGCGCTCGTCGCTGGCGGCCAGGCGGGCTATGGCCAGGGCCACCTGCTTTTGCGTCGAATGGCGGCTGGCCACGCCCATGCCGGCGCTCCAGTGGCTTTCCTGGAACAGCGACGGCAGCACCGTGCCCAGCGCCGTTTGTTTATTGAAAAAGCCCACGCCGCCGATGCAGATCGTGCGGTAGCCGCGCGCGGCCAGGGCGGCGGGAAGGTCCGCTTCCTCGAACGCAAACGTGTGCGGCGAGGTGGTTTCGCTGCCGGCAAAAGCGCTGGCGAACAGGCGCGGATGGCGGCCCGGTGCCGCTGGCGTGGGCAAAAAGCCGGCAAAAAAGGCCTGGTGCGCCGCATACGTGAACGTGGCGGGCGAGTGGCGCCGTTCCCAGCCGCCAGGTGGTAAAAAACGTCCCAGCACGGGCAGTTCGCCCGCTTCATGCAGCGCTTGCGCCACGTCAAAGCGCAGGGTGTCGAGCGTGATGAAGACGATGTCGTGGCTGCCCACGACGGCGCGCATGTCGGGGATGGCTGGTGTGTCTTTAAACATGTGTCAGTTGCGCTTTGTAAGTGTCCGCGCCTTGCCACAGCAGGCCTGGCAGCAGGTCGCCGAAGGCATTCGCTTCGAGCACATGAGCCTGGCCCTGGCGCACCACGAGGTCGTAGCCCGTCACGTGGCTCTCGGGGAAGGCGCGCGCGGCCAGGGCGCTGGCCGCTTCCAGCGCCGCCAGGTCGGCCGCGTTCAACAGGCCGGCCGCGTCGCCGCGCCGGTTGTCGAGGTGCAGATTCGTCATCATCCGGTCGCCGATGCGCGCCACCCGGTGCGCGGGCTGGCCCGCCAGGGTCACGACTCTCAGGTCGTAGTGGCTGTCGCCGCAGCGCGGCTTGTTCAGCCATGCCTCCGCATACAGCTGTTGCGCGGCCAGCGCGTCGACGAGAGCGGCGATGTCGTGCTGCGTCTCGTAGCGGGCCATGCGCTTGACGTTGAACAAGCGTATCTGGCCGTCCGCCCGCGATAAGGTTGCAGAGGTGGTGGCTTGCTGGCGGCCAGCTCTATTCCTGCGGTAGGCAACGACGCCCGACGCGGACGAACCGTAGCGCGGTTTCAGGTAAACGCGGTCAAGCTGGTGTTCGTGCAGCAGCGACTGGAGATGGCCGTAGCCGTGCACGGGGCCGAGCAGGGCGGGAATGGCGATGCCGTGCGCGGCCAGATGGCGCTGGCAAGCCAGCTTGTCCGTCATGAGGGTGATGTCGGCCGGCGCATTGAAGACGCGCGCCTGCGGCAGCTCGGCCAGTTGCGCCGCCAGCGAGGCCATGGCAGAGGCAAAGCCCGCAAACCAGGCATCCATCGCCAGCAGCTCGCCATGCGCGGGCGCATCGACCGGCGGCCGGCCCAGCCGCCGGCAACCGTCATGCAGCAACAGCAGGTGGGCGGCCGGATCGTCGCCGGGCGGCTCGATCTTGAACAGGCAGGGCTGGCGCAGGGCTTCCTCCAGCAGCGCCGGCCGCGCCAGCCAGTCGCGCCATTCCAGCACTTGCGCGGGCGGCAGGCGCAGTTGCGCGCGCGCCGCCTGCATCAGGCGCACGCGCTTGCTGCCGCCGGTGGCCAGCAAAAGCATCCCTATTTATTCGCCGACGGCGACGTAGCGATAGACTTCGTCGTCGTCCTCGTCGTCTTCCTGCGGATCATCGAGTCTGACCGGGAAGGGCAGGGCCTTGAGTTTTTCCTGGTTCGCTTCCGAGATATAGTGGTGCGACAGGTCCATGCGCTTCAGATTGCCCAATTGCGTGCCGTGCAGCAGTGCTTCGGCGCCGACGTCGCCCAGGGTGCCCAGCGACAGATCCAGGGTCTCGACCGTGGCCAGCAGCGGCTCGTTGGCCAGCCAGACGGCCAGCTCGTCGGCGATCTGCGCATCGCGCAAGCCCAGGTAACGCAGGGTTGGCGTGGCCAGTTGCGCCAGTACCTGCTGATACAGCGCCACGTCGCCCGAGAAGCCGTAGTCCTCCGTGCCCAGCCACAGTTCCAGGTATTCCAGCTTGGGCATGCTCGACTGTGCCAGCGCCTGCGCGATCTTCTGATCGAGGCCGCCGGACTCGATGGTGAACTTGCGCAGGTTCTGGTGCGCGAACGGTTCGATGATCAATTCATTGCCGCCACGGATGCGCAGTTCTTCCAGCTGCGGGAAAGCGTCCAGCAGCGGCTTGTAGTTGCCTTGCACGATCCACGAGATTTCGCATTCCTCGTACGTCATGTCGCCAATGAACAGGGCGCGCAAGTTCGGCAACTGCGGCGCGTGGCTGGCCAGCGCGGCGATCACCTCGTCGGCGCCTGCCTCGTACGGGTCGCCCCACATGCCGATGATCAGCGCCTCAAGCGCATGCTTGTCGGTTTTTTCGAGGAAGCCGGCGATCAGATCCGGCATCTTGCGCTTGTCGTCATACTCGAGCGAGAGGCGGTAGACGATATCCTGCCCGGGTTGCAGCGCAATATCAGGATCGTACTGGACGACCTTTTTTTGGTGGAAGAGGGTGGTGCTTTCGGAAATCGTCATTGCTAAGGCTCCATGAAAGACAGTGAAAATCTTGTCTAATCCAAAATCTTAGCATGGGCGAAAGAGCTTATTGCACACCGCTGAAAAGCAACTATCTATGGATTACCACCAATAAGGCCTTGCCTTCCGTCTTGCCCAGGTTGCGGATGGTATGCGGCTGGTCCGCCGGATAGCGTGCCGTGCCGCCATTCTTGACCTTTTTCTTCGCCGCGCCCACTTCCAGCTCCAGGTTGCCGTGGATCACCGTCAAATGCTCGGTGGTGCCCGGATCGTGCGGTTGCGACGCCAGTTCGCCGCCCGGCGCCAGCGTCACTTCATACCATTCGTATTTGCCGGCCAGTTCCATCGGCCCGAGGATGCGCAGCACGTAGCCCGCGTGGTCGCCGGGCAGGGTGGGGGTTTCGTGGGCGTCCGTGATGCGGATGGTTTCCACGGTTTTTTCCGCGCTGGACAGCAATTCGCCGATCTGCACGCCCAGGGCGTTGGCCAGGCGCCACGTGATGGCGATGGTGGGATTGGCTTTTTCGCGCTCGATCTGCGACAGCATGGACTTCGAGACGCCCGCGATGCGCGACAAATCCTCGAGTGTCAGGCCGCGCGCCAGGCGCAGCCGTTGCAGGGTGGCACCTACTTCAGGGGGAGAATTGGTCGAAACGCTGGTTTTCATCGGCAGGTGGCTTGCAAAGTTCAAAAGGCTTGGGTAATATCCACTATATTGAATTTCAGTTCGAAATAGTGGATTTTGAGGAAAAACACGGAAACGTGTAGACTTCAAACAGCGCTTCACGGTACAGCATACTGCGCGCACCGGTCAAGCGGCGGCTTTTCCCTATGGCGGCTGAGGTCACCCGGATACCACACATACAACAGGGACACACAAGGATCATCATGAGCGAGCAAGCGAAGAACACCTTTTTCAGCGGTCTGCAACAGAATCTCGATCAACTGCGCCAGCAGGGCTTGTACAAGCCCGAGCGCGTGATCGCCTCGCGCCAGGGCGCCGAAGTGGTGTGCGACGATGGCCGTACCCTGATCAATATGTGTGCGAATAACTACCTGGGCCTGTCCGGCGACCTGCAGACGCAGGAAGCGTCTATTGCCGCCACGCAAAAGTACGGCTACGGCCTGTCGTCCGTGCGTTTCATCTGCGGCACGCAAACCGTGCACAAGGAACTGGAACAGGCGATTTCCGCGTTCCTGGGGACCGAGGACACGATTTTGTACGCGGCGGCTTTTGACGCCAACGGCGGCGTGTTCGAACCCCTGTTCGATGAAAACGACGCCATCATCTCGGATGCGCTGAACCACGCGTCCATCATCGACGGCATCCGCCTGTGCAAGGCTGGCCGCTACCGCTACCTGCATAACGACATGGCCGACCTGGAAGTGCAGCTGAAAGCGGCGATTGCCGCCGGCAAGCGCCATAAGGTCATCGTCACGGACGGCGTGTTCTCGATGGACGGCACGATTGCGCAGCTCGACAAGATCTGCGACCTGGCCGACCAATACGGCGCGCTGGTGATGATCGACGAATGCCACGCTTCCGGCTTCATGGGCGCGACGGGCCGCGGCACGCACGAGCACCACAATGTGATGGGCCGAATCGACATCATCACGGGCACCCTGGGCAAGGCCCTGGGCGGCGCCATGGGCGGCTTCACGTCGGCGCGCAAGGAAGTCATCGACACCCTGCGCCAGAAATCGCGTCCCTACCTGTTCTCGAACACGCTGGCGCCATCGATCGCCGGCGCCTCGCTGTCGGTACTGGAGCGCCTGGCCAAGTCGACGGAACTGCGCGACCGCCTGCATGACAACACGGCCTTCTTCCGCAGCGAGATCGAACGCATCGGCTTCACCATCAAGCCGGGCACCCATCCGGTCGTTCCCGTGATGCTGTTCGACGCTCCCGTGGCGCAGAAATTCGCCGCCCGCCTGTATGAACTGGGCGTGCTGGTGACGGGCTTCTTCTACCCGGTTGTGCCGATGGGCCAGGCCCGCGTGCGCGTGCAGCTCTCGGCTGCCCACACCCGCGAACAGCTGGTGCAAGTGCTGGCCGCCTTCGAGCAGGCTGGCAAGGAACTCGGTCTGCTGACCACTACCACTACCAATTAACAAGAAATCAGGATAAGAAGATGGAACGTATTTTAGTCATTGGCGCAAACGGCCAAATCGGTAGTGAGTTGGTGGGCGCGCTGGCGCAGCAGCACGGCGCGGACAATGTCATCGCCAGCGACATCGGCACGAACAACCTGTACCAGGCCAAGCGCTACGCGCAGTTGAATGTGCTGGACAAGGAAGGCCTGGCGAAGATCATCGCCGATGAAGGCATCACCCAGGTGTACCAGCTGGCGGCCATGCTGTCGGCCACGGGCGAAGCGGCGCCGTTGAAGGCGTGGAGCCTGAACATGGATGGCTTGCTGAATATCCTGGAACTGGCGCGCGAACGCGGCGAGGCAGGCAAGCCGCTGCGCATCTTCTGGCCATCGTCGATCGCCGCCTTCGGTCCGAACACGCCGCAGGTGAACACGCCGCAAATGACGGTGATGGACCCGACCTCGATGTACGGCATCAGCAAGCTGGCCGGCGAGCGCCTGTGCGAGTACTACTTCAACAAGTACGGCGTGGATGTGCGCAGCATCCGCTATCCTGGCATCATCAGCTATAAATCGCCTCCGGGCGGCGGCACCACCGATTACGCCATCGCCATCTTCCATGCGGCCTTGCGCGGCGAGCGCTATGACTGCTTCCTCGATGCGAACACCACCTTGCCGATGATTTACATGCCCGACGCCATCCGCGCCACCATCGAACTGATGGACGCTCCTGTGTCGCAGATCAAGATCCGTTCGTCCTACAATGTGGCCGGCGTGTCGTTCAACCCCGAGCAGCTGGCCAAGGCCATCGTGCGCATGGTGCCGGACTTCAAGATCAGCTACAAGCCGGACAGCCGCCAGGCCATCGCCGACAGCTGGCCGCAAAGCCTGGACGACAGCAAGGCCAGCGCCGACTGGGGCTGGAAGGCGCAGATCGGCGTCGAGCAGATGGTCACGGACATGCTGGCCAATGTCGACGTGGGTCACGCCGCCAAGGCTGCCTGAAGCACGCCTGCGCATTTAAAAACATACTAATATAAAGAGACACCACATGGATATGAGCGTATTTGACCTGTTCAAGATCGGCATCGGGCCGTCGAGTTCCCACACGGTGGGGCCGATGGTGGCGGCGCGGCGGTTCCTGGTCGAATACGGTCCGCTGGACCAGGTGGTGGGCGTCGAGGCGGCCCTGTATGGCTCGCTGGCGCTGACGGGCGTGGGCCATGCCACGGACAAGGCCGTCATTCTTGGCCTGATGGGCGAAACGCCGCAGGACGTGGCGCCCGATGCCGTCGACACCAAGCTGGCCGCCATCGAGGCGGCCGGCGAGATCGCCTTGCTGGGTACGCACGTGGTGCCGTTCACGGCCGCCACGGGCTTGATCTGGCACAAGAGCGAATCCCTGCCCGAACATCCGAACGGCATGCGTTTTACCCTGAAACTGGCGGACGGCAGCCGGGTCGACAAGGTGTATTACTCGATCGGCGGCGGTTTTATCCGCGAAGCGGGCGAGGCGCAAGCCGAAGCGGCCGTGGAGTCGGCCGCCAGCGCACGGGTCGTCTTCCCTTTCGATACCATGGAGCAGTTGCTGGCGCACGGCGTGGAAAGCGGCCTGTCGATCCCTGAAATGCTGCGCGCGAACGAATGCGTCAAGCGCAGCGACGCGGAACTCAATGAGGGACTGGACCGCATCTGGCACGTCATGCGCGACTGCATCGCGCACGGCCTGGAAACGACGGGCAACCTGCCGGGCGGCTTGAACGTAAAGCGCCGCGCCGCGAAATTGTGGCGCCTGGCGCAGGAAGCGAAGGCGTCCGACAACCGCGCCAACGACTTGCCGCACGACGCCGTGCACCTGGTCAGCCTGTACGCGATGGCCGTCAACGAGGAAAACGCGGCCGGCGGGCGCGTAGTCACTGCCCCGACCAACGGCGCCGCCGGCATCATCCCGGCCGTGCTGCGCTACTATGCGCAGGATTGCCGCCCCAGCGATCCGGTCGGCGGCGTGCGCCGCTTCATGCTGACGGCAGCCGCCATCGGCATGCTGTGCAAGCGCAATGCCTCGATCTCGGGCGCCGAAGTGGGCTGCCAGGGCGAAGTGGGCGTGGCGTGCGCCATGGCGGCCGCCGGCCTGGTGGCGGCATTGGGCGGCACCAACGAGCAGATCGAAAACGCGGCCGAAATCGGCATCGAACACCATCTTGGCATGACGTGCGACCCCATCGGCGGCCTGGTGCAGATCCCCTGCATCGAGCGCAATGGCATGGGCGCCGTGAAAGCCATCACGGCCGCCTCGCTGGCGCTGAAGGGCGATGGCACGCATTTCGTCAGCCTCGACGAAGTCATCGAAACCATGCGCCAGACGGGCGCGGACATGCAGGACAAGTACAAGGAAACATCGCTGGGCGGCCTGGCCGTGCATGTAATCACCGTCAACCACGCCGCTTGCTGATGTGTTGCTGGTAGTGTCGGATTACGCGCGGAGCGCTAATCCGACCTACGATACGCCACGGTCGGCGTAGGTCGGCTTAGCGCAAAGCGCGTAAGCCGACATTGCCACGCTAGCCAGCAACTTCACTCCTCCTCAAACAACTGCTCCAGCCTCCTGGGGTAGTTATTCAAGAAATCGCGCGTCACGGCGAAGTGTTCCGTGTCTTCATATGCCACCTCGTGGATGCCGCCGCCCGTAAACATCAGGATTTTCGCGTTCGGGTAGGCCAGCAGGATGGGCGAATGGGTGGCGATGATCAGTTGCGAGTCGTCCTGCACCAGCTGGTGGATCACCGATAGCGCCGCCATCTGGCGGCTCGGCGACAGGGCCGCCTCGGGCTCGTCCAGCAGATACAAGCCCTTGCCCCGCAGCTTGTTGATCAGGGTCGCCATGAATGCTTCGCCGTGCGATTGCGCGTGCAGCGACTTGCCGCCATAGCTGGCCAGGTATTCGGGCATGTCGTCCATGTAGGTGGCGACGTTGAAAAAGCTTTCGGCGCGCAGGAAATAGCTGTCCTCGGGCTTCTTGTAGCTCTTGCTCAGGCGCAAGTGCGCGTGCAAGCCCGATTCCTCGTCCGACGGCAGGGCGATGCGCACGTTGCGCGTGCCGCCATCCTTGCCGAAGCCCAGCGCCACGGCCAGCGCTTCGAGCATGGTCGACTTGCCGCTGCCATTCTCGCCCACGAAAAACGTCACGTCGCGGTGGAAATCCATGTGCACGAAGTCGCGGATGGCGGGGATGGTGAACGGATAGTGGTCCATGTCGACGACAGCGTCGGGGCGCAGCGCGGCGCTTTGCAAATACGGTTTTTTACTGATCGGCATGGCCGGTTTTCGACTCCATGATTGGCACTTTACAGGGCAGAAAGCACAGTGTGGCGCAAATCGGCGGCGCACGCCAGTACGCACGCCGGCCATGTTTGCCTGGCTTGATCTCATGCCATTATGGCTGCATTGACAATATCCAGGCTCTCCAATTGTCACATCCTGACCTGGCTGGCGCCACGCGATTCGCCTTGGACGGCGGCTGGCACTATAATATCCGCTGCCATTCATGATTAACCGCTCTCAGCTCAACTGGACTCTTCAAATCTATGCATTACGTGTCTACCCGCGCTGATAAAGCGCCATTGCAGTCGCAACAGTCATCTTTGCAGCAATTTTCCGACATCCTACTGGGCGGCCTCGCCCCCGATGGCGGCCTGTATCTCCCTGAACACTACCCGCAAGTCACTGGTGCCGAGCTGAACGCCTGGCGCACATTGTCGTATGCCGACCTGGCCTACGAAATCCTGAAGAAGTTCGCCACCGATATCCCGGCCGCGGACCTGAAGGCACTGACGGCGAAAACCTATACCAAGGCAGTCTACAAGAACGCCCGCGCCGGCGAAAACGCGGCCGACATCACGCCGCTGCGCGTGCTCGAAGAAAACGTCGTCAAGGGCGGCCAGACCACCCTGATGCTGCAGGCGCTGTCGAACGGCCCGACCCTGGCCTTCAAGGACATGGCCATGCAGCTGCTGGGCAACCTGTTCGAATACACCTTGGCCAAGCACGACGCCGAACTCAATATCTTTGGCGCCACGTCGGGCGACACGGGCAGCGCGGCCGAATACGCGATGCGCGGCAAGAAGGGCATCCGCGTCTTCATGCTGTCGCCGCACAAGAAAATGAGCGCCTTCCAGACGGCGCAGATGTTCAGCCTGCAAGACCCGAATATCTACAACATCGCCGTCGAAGGCGTGTTTGACGATTGCCAGGACATGGTCAAGGCCGTCTCGAACGACTTGCCGTTCAAGGCGAAACAGAAGATCGGCACCGTCAACTCCATCAACTGGGCGCGCGTCGTGGCGCAGGTCGTGTACTACTTCCGCGGCTACCTGGCGGCCACTACCAGCAACGAGCAAAAAGTGTCGTTCACGGTGCCGTCGGGCAACTTCGGCAATATCTGCGCCGGCCATATCGCCCGCATGATGGGGCTGCCCATCTCGAAACTGGTGGCGGCGACGAATGAAAACGACGTGCTTGACGAATTCTTCCGCACGGGCGTCTACCGCGTGCGCAAGTCCGCCGAGACCTACCATACGAGCAGCCCGTCGATGGATATCTCGAAAGCGTCGAACTTCGAGCGCTTCGTCTACGACTTGGTGGGCCGCGACAGCGACCGCGTGCGCGCCCTGTTCACGAAAGTGGAAACGCATGGCGGCTTCGACTTGTCCGGCAAGCCTGGCAGCGACGGCGACGAATTCAAGCTGGTGGCCAAGTACGGCTTCAAGTCGGGCAAGTCCACGCACCAGGACCGCCTCGATACCATCCGCGACGTGGCCGACGACTACGGCATCACCATCGACACGCACACGGCCGACGGCATCAAGGTGGCGCGCGAGCACCTGGAGCCCAACGTGCCGATGATCGTGCTGGAAACGGCGCTGGCGGCCAAGTTCAACGAAACCATCCTCGAAGCACTGGGCGTGGACGCGGAACGGCCAAAGGGCTTCGAGAACATCGAAGACTTGCCGCAAAAGTTCGTCGTGATGGATGCGGACGTGGAAAAGATGAAGGCGTATATCGCCGCCAACACGGGCTTGTGATGAGCGGGCCTGTGATGAACGATCCGACCGCACAACGCAAGCCGATGCTGTCCGTGGCCGAGGCGCAAGCCTTCATGCTGGGCGCGGCGCGCCCGGTGGCCGAGGTGGAGCTGGTCGACACCATGCGCGCCAACGGCCGCGTGCTGGCGGCCGCGCAAACGTCGACCATGAACGTCCCCGAGCGCGACAACACGCAGATGGATGGCTATGCCGTGCGCGCGCAGGATTGCGCCAGCGGCGCGGCCAGCTTGCGCGTGTCGCAGCGCATCGCGGCTGGCCACGTGGGCCAGCCCTTGCAGCCGGGGACGGCGGCGCGCATCTTCACGGGCGCCCTGATCCCGGACGGCGCCGATTGCGTCGTGATGCAGGAGCAGTGCACCTTGCTTGATGGCGTAGTGACGGTCAATCACGTGCCGCAGGCCGGTGAATGGGTGCGCCGCCAGGGCGAGGATATCCGCGCCGGCGGCGAGATCCTCGGTGCCGGCCGCCGCCTGCGCAGCCAGGAAATGGGCCTGGCCGCCTCGGTGGGCCTGGCGCAGCTGCCGGTGCTGCGCAAGCTGCGCGTCGCCGTCTTCTTCACGGGCGACGAGCTGGCCATGCCCGGTGAGGCCCTGGCGCCGGGCGCCGTCTACAACTCGAACCGTTTTACCTTGCGCGGCCTGCTGGAGAATTTGGGCTGCGAGATCACGGACCTGGGCATCGTGCCCGACAGCCTGGAAGCGACCAAGGCCGTGCTGCGCCAGGCGGCCCAGGGCAATGATCTGATCATCACCTCGGGCGGCGTGTCCGTAGGCGAGGAAGACCATATCAAGCCGGCCGTGGAAGCGGAAGGGCGGCTGAACATGTGGCAGATCGCCGTCAAGCCGGGCAAGCCGCTGGCGTTTGGCGAAGTGCAGGATGCCTTCTTTATCGGCTTGCCTGGCAATCCCGTCTCCAGCTTCGTCACGTTCCTGCTGTTCGTGCGCCCCTTCATCCTGCGCCTGCAAGGCGTGGCGGGGAATCTGGCGCCGCGCAGCTACAAGCTGCCGGCCGCGTTCGAGCGCCTGAAGGCGGACAAGCGCAACGAGTTCTTGCGCGCCAAGGTCAATGGGGAGGGCGAGCTGGAACTGTTCGCCAACCAGAGTTCGGGCGTGCTGACGTCCACCGTGTGGGGCGACGGCTTGATCGATTGCCCGCCGGGGCTGTCGATTGCGCGCGGCGACATGCTGCGGTTTATTCCGTTTAACGAATTGCTGTACTAAGGAAGTAGCGATGAAGATCAATCTGCGATTTTTTGCCAGCGTGCGCGAGCTGGTGGGAACCGGCCATGAAGTGCTGGAAGTGAGCGCGGAGGCCGCGTCACGGCTGACGGTGGGCGAGGTGCGCAATCTCCTGATCGCCCGCGGCGGCAACTGGGAATACGCGCTTGCGCAGGGCCGTGCGCTGCGCATGGCGCATAATCAGGTGATGTGCGATGCCGCTACCGTGATAGGCGACGGCGACGAGGTGGCGTTCTTCCCGCCCGTGACGGGCGGCTGATCCCGCTTCCCAAATGAGACGGCCACTTCATCGAAGTGGCCGTTTTTTCATGAAGACTTGGTTTTCGGTTTGTCCCCGCTGCACGTGGCGCAGGCGATGGCTTTCTTGTAGCGCCAGTATTTCGAACCGATGAAGATGGCCGACGCCACCAGCGACCAGGCCAGCGCGCTGAGGATGTCGGCCTGGCTGGTGGTGCCCTTGCTGTACTCGACCACCGTCAGGATGATGAATAAGATCGAACTGGCCAGCAAATAACGGGAAATCCAGAATCCTGCACCCATGTGTTTCTCCTCTTGTCGTCTCGTTGTCTCGTGAAGTCAAAGTGCCGATCGCTGCAGCATGTTGGCGCAGTATGCATCATTTTTCGGCATTCTTGCCATCCCCGCGCCTTATCTCGACTAAAATGCCGGGGTTTTCACCGTCTTTCCAGCCTGCCATGACCCATTCCAGCCTTCCTCCCTTTCACATCGCCGTCATCGGCGGCGGCCCTGCCGGCCTGATGGCCGCCCAGGCTGCCACCGACCAGGGAGCCAGGGTGGAGCTGTTCGACGCCATGCCGTCCGTCGGCCGTAAATTTCTGCTGGCGGGACGCGGCGGCATGAATATCACGCATGCGGAAGACTACCAGTCCTTCGTCTCGCGTTACGGCAGGCCGGCCCGCTGGATCAAGCCGGCGCTGGACCAGTTCGGCCCGCAAAAGGTGCGCGACTGGGTGCACGGCCTGGGCGTGGATACTTTCGTCGGCTCCTCGAACCGCGTCTTCCCGACGGACATGAAGGCGGCGCCCTTGCTGCGCGCCTGGCTGCACCGCCTGCGCGAGGCGGGCGTGCAATTTCACATGCGCCACCGCTGGACGGGCTGGCGCGACGGCCAGCTGGCCTTTGCCACGCCGGACGGCGAACGCCTGCGCGGCTTCGACGCCGTGATCCTGGCGCTCGGTGGCGGCAGCTGGGCGCGGCTAGGATCGGACGGCGCCTGGGTGCCGCTGCTGCAAGAGCGCGGCGTGGCCGTGACGCCCCTGGCGCCGGCCAATTGCGGCTTCGACGTAGACTGGAGCGGGCATTTCAGCAGTCGCCATGCCGGCGAACCGCTGGCGACGGTGGCCATCACGGCGCGCGATATCGATGGCTTGCTCATCAAGCGCCAGGGCCAGTTCGTCATCACGGCGGGCGGCGTCGAGGGCAGCCTGATCTACGCGCTGTCGGCCGCGCTGCGCGAGCAGATCGCCGCCGAGGGCAGCACCACCATCTGGCTCGACCTGGCACCCGACCACACGCATGCACGCGTGTTCGAGGAAGTGACGCGCCCGCGCGGTTCCCGCTCCATGTCCAGCCACCTGAATAGCCGTCTGGGCATCAAGGGCGTGAAATCGGGCTTGCTGCGCGAATGCCTGAGCGCGGCCGACTTCGCCGATGAAGCCAGGCTGGCGGACGCCATCAAGCTGCTGCCCGTCCGACTTGTGCGTCCGCGCCCCATCGATGAAGCCATCAGCAGCGCCGGCGGCGTGGAATTCGACGGTGTCAAAGGCAGCATGCTGCGCGCCATGCCGGGCGTGTTTCTGGCGGGGGAAATGCTGGACTGGGAAGCGCCGACGGGCGGCTACCTGCTGACGGCCTGCCTGGCGCAAGGCAAGGCGGCCGGCGAGCAGGCGGTCAGTTGGCTGGAAGAGAACGTTAGTGCCAGGTAATTTCGCCCGAGCCGCTTTTCTGGGTTTCGCGCTGGCGCGGGTTGCCGTGGACGTGGATGTCGCCGCTGCCGCGCAGGGTCAGGTTGCTGGCGTCGCGCACGAAGACGGTGCTCGTGCCGGAGCCTTGCAGGCTGACGCTGGCCTTGTCGGCGGCCAGGTGCTCGGCATCGATATCGCCTGAACCGCTCAGGTCGGCACGCAGGAACTTGGTATTGCCGCTGGCGGCGATGCGCCCGGAGCCCACCATTTCCAGCACCACGCTGTCGCTGTTGCCGCCATTGATGTCGAGGTCGCCGCTACCGTTGACGGTGGCGGCAACCTGCTTGTAGCGTCCCGTGAAACTGACATCGCCCGAACCCGTCAATTCCAGGATGAAACTGTCGCCGGAAAATCCCGTGATCTTGCTGTCGCCATTGCCGTGCACTTCCACGCGGACGAGGGCGGGCAGCACCAGTTCCACCTGCAGGGGCTGGCGGTGGTGGAACAGCATGCCTTTCGGGCCGATATGCAGGGTCGTGCCATCTTGCGTGGTGTCGACGTTCGACAGCAGACGCTGCTCGCCGCTGACCTTCAGCGAGGGTGTGGCGCCGCGGCGCAGCACCAGGTCGATGGGGCCGGCCAGGTCGATGCTGTTGATATTGGGGGAAACCGGGCGCGTTTCGCTGCGCACGGCACGGCCGGCGGCGCTGCTGGGATTGCTGATTCCCTTGGCGCGCAGCGCGGCATATGACATGGCGATCAGGACCAGTGCCAGCAAGAGCATGGACAGGCCAACTTTGAGCAAGCGTTTCATGGCAGCCTTTCTAGTGACCTTTGAGCAGGGAAACATTCATGGCAACGTAGCGCTTGATGCCGATCAAGGTATAGCGCGTTACGACCAGACTGAGCAGGAAGATGGCGATGCCGCCGAGCAGCATACCCACGCCAAAGACGGTTTGCGTGGTGCGCGCATCGCGGTCCATGTCGGTGGAGATGCGGATGCCCCCGCCGGCCAGCGCTTCGGCCCGCTCCATCATGCGCGAGGAAGCACCGGGCGCCCCCGGCTCGGACTCGGCCGGGTCATGCTGCAAGCGGCCGGGCAGGTGATCGACTTCGATGCCCGTGTCGCCGATGGTGATGCGCGTTTCGCGCCGTTCGCCATTTTCGCCGCCGTCATCGTCGTGGATGAAGACGTGGCGCAGAGGACCGTCGAGCACCAGTTCGTTGGCGCCGGACAAACCGCTGGCCGTGATGGCGATGCCGGCCAGGTAAAAGCTCAGGCCGACGGCGTACAGGGTGGCCAGCAGGGCCGCGTACACGGCGGCAGGCACGACCATGAACAGGTTGAAGATGGCCAGGCCCACCAGCGAGACGAGCAGGCGCAGCAGGTTGACGGGGGTTTTCTTTTGCTCGAAAGCCTGGCGGTGCGTGCTGTTGCGCAAGGTAAGGGCGATTTTTTTCGGGTCGCCCAGGTCGTCTGCGATCTCGTGCTCGCTGCGGCCGGCCGCAGCGCCTTCGATGAAGGTCTGTTCGTAATAGTCGAGCGTCTTGGCGACCAGGTCCGGTGGCAAGCCTGCCAGCGCGCGCCGCAGTGCGTCGAGATAATCTTGTTTGTTCATCATATTCTTCCTGTCCGCCGCTTCAGCCCATGGCCGGCAGCAGCATGCTTGCCTGGCTCAGCAGCAATGGTGCCTGTGGCGCCTGCTGTGCGTGAATGACGATGAATGTGGCCAGCACCACACCAGCCAGCAGCGCCAGGGCTTTCAAGCTGTTTTTCAAGTGCAAGGTGGTGTGCATGGTATTCCCCGTGGCATGGCCGTTGTCGATGATCAGACTGTACCCAAGTGCACGCGAGCGCACCAGCGCGGTGCGACAGAATGCAATTTCGCGGGGGCGAGCGACACCAGGGGAGGATGCACCGTCAAGTCTACTTTGCCACCTTGCCCGTGGTAATGGCTTTTGCCGCCGCCACGCCGCTGCGCACGGCGGCCTCGATGGTGGCCGGATAGTCTTGCGTCCGGTCATCATTGGCCGTGTAGTCGCCTGCCAGCAGCAAGCCAGGCACGCCGCTGGCGTTGCCGGGGCGAGCCAGGTCGGGCGTGCAGGCAAAGGTGGCGCGCTTTTCCGTGATCAGCTGGGTCCACAGGGGCTGCGCCAGGGCAGGGCGCTGCAACACCTGGGCCAGCTGCGCCGCGATGGCTTGCGCCAGCGGTCCATGGCCTTGCTCGGCGGCATAGCCGGAGGCGCTGATGACGACGGCCAGCAAGCCCGCCTGGTTGCTGTCGAGCTGGCCCCGATCGAAGACGAACTGGCCCCAGTGCTGTTGCTCCGGCGCATCGACGAGGGCGTAGAACGGCAAGTCCAGGCGCACCGAGGCATCGTACTGCAGGTAACAGGTGCTGATGGCTTCCGGCGTGAACGCTTGCATGCGGTTCACCGCTTCGTCAAGGTGGGCGTCGTGCAAGCCTTGCAGCAGGCTGGCCGCCTGCACGGACGAGGTGGCCACGATCACGCCGTCAAAGCTTTCGCCGTCATCGACGCCGTCATCAAGCCCCCAGCGGCCATCGGGCAGCGCCTGCAAAGCGGTCACCTTGGCGCCCGTGCGGACTTCACCGCCATGCTGCACCACGTAGCGGCTTGCCGCGTCGGGTAACAGGGCACTCAGGTCCGCCTTCGGGATCAGCATGTCGGAGGCGCGGCGGCGGCTCGCGCCCAGGCTGTCGCGCAGCACGTTGAGGAAGACGCGGGCCGAGGCACGCTCGGGCGGGGTATTCAATGCGGCCAGGCACAGCGGGTGCCACATCAGCCGGTTCAAACGGTTTGTCTGGTCGAAGCGCTGCAGCAATTCGCTGACCGAGCAATCGTTGTATAGCTGCCAGCCCATCGTCCGCATGGCGGTGGAAAAGCGCATCAGGGCCAGCTTGTCGGCGCGCAACAATCCCTGGGCGCGCAGCAGGGCCCATGCCAGGTGCAGGGGCGCGGGCAGGCGCGGCGCGATGAAATCCATGCCACCCGAGCCGGCCGGATAGCGCATCTGCAGGGGCAGGGTGAGGATCAGCTCGGCAGGGTCTTGCCCCGCCAGCTTGATCAGGCGCAAGGTTTCCGTGTAAGCGCCCAGCAAGATGTGCTGGCCGTTGTCGAGCACAGTGCTTTCGCGTTCGACCCGGCGCGCGCGCCCACCCAGGGTGCGCGCGGCCTCGAATACACTCACCGCGTGACCGGCGCGCGCCAGTTCCATGGCCGCCGCGCAGCCAGCCCAGCCGGCGCCGATGACGGCGTAGCGCTGCTTCACGGCCTTGTCAGCCACGAACCCAGGTCTTCCAGGCCAGCCACAGTTTGCGGATCGGCGTGAGCGAGATGCGCTGTTTCAGCACGTGGTAGCCGTCGCGCTCGACTTCATTGAGCAGGGTGCGGTAGATGGCGGCCATGATCAGGCCCGGGCGCTGGGCGCGGCGGTCTTCTGCCGGCAAGAGCGCGAAGGCTTCGTCATACGCCTTTTGCGCGCGCGCCACCTGGAAACGCATGAGGTTTTCAAAGTTTTCGCTGTGGCGCGCATTCAGCAAGTCGGCCGCCGTCACATTGAATTGCTGCAATTCGCTGATCGGCAGATAGATGCGCCCCTTGCGCGCGTCTTCGCCCACGTCGCGGATGATATTGGTGAGCTGGAAGGCATGGCCCAGCTTTTCCGCATACAGCAGGGTTTCCGGGCGGGTCGCGCCGAAGATGCTGGCCGACAAGATTCCCACCACGCTGGCCACGTGCCAGCAATAGCGGCTCATGGCCTGGTAGTCGAGGTAGCGGGTTTGGTTCAAGTCCATTTCCATGCCGTCGATGATGGCCTGCAAATGCTTTTCTTCCAGTTTATATACGTCCAGGTGCGGCTGCAGCGCGCGCATCACGGGATGCGTGGGATTGCCCTCGTACATGGCCTTGACTTCCTTGCGCCACCAGACCAGCTTGGTGCGTGCCACGGCTTCGTCCGTGCATTCGTCGACCGTGTCATCGACTTCGCGGCAGAAGGCGTACAGGGCCGTGATGGCCTTGCGGCGCTCGGCGGGCAGGAACAGGAAGCTGTAGTAGAAGCTGGAGCCGCTCTGGGCGGCCTTTTGTTGGCAGTATTCGTCGGGAGACATAGTCAAAAGAGCAAGGGTTGCAGATCGAAGCCGCTATTCTATCGTCTTACAGAGTGGGCGACGGTGGAAAAGCCGTTTTTACTTGTGTCTCTTGATGCAAGCTTTTGCGCGACATGCGCAGGGCGCGCCAGAAAATGATCAGCCAGTCGCGTTTCTCCAGCTTGGGACGGCGCCGGAACACGTCGTAATTGACGGCTTCGATGCACTCGAGGATGCGCAAGCCCCCTTGCACCACCAGGCGCAACTCCCAGCCGATGCGCCCGCGCAAACGCAGGGCCAGCGGCGCGCCGGACAGCATCAGGGCGCGCGTGCGGGCCACTTCAAAGCGCATCAGGGCGCTCCACTTGCCGTGCGCCTCGGGCCGCTCGAAGGCGGCGGCGGAGACGGCAAAGCGGGTCAGGTCTTCCATCGGCAGGTAGATGCGCTCTTTTTGCTGGTCGATGGCGACGTCTTGCAAGAAATTAATTAGTTGCAAAGCTGAACATATGGCATCGGAATCGCGTACATTCTGTTCATCGGCCGCGCCATACAGGTGCAGCATCAGCAGTCCCACGGGGTTGGCGGAACGGGCGCAGTAATCGAGCACGTCGTCATAGCTGGCGTAGCGCGTCGTTTCCACATCCTGCTTGAAGGCGGACAATAAATCGTGGAATGGCTTCAGCGGCAACTGGTGTTTGGCAATGACGGCGGCCAGGCGTTCGAACATGGCGGCGTTCTCGCCCCCATGGCCTTCGTGGCGCGCGATGCGGCCCAGCGCCTCTTCGTAGGCGTGCAGGGCCGCCAGGCGCTCGGCCGGCGTGGCGTCGCCTTCGTCGGCCAGGTCGTCGGCGCTGCGGGCGAAGGCATAGATGGCTTCGACGGCGGGCACCAGGCGGCGCGGCAGTAAAAATGATGCAACAGGAAAATTTTCGTAATGGTCTACAGGCATGAACACACTTCTCTAGTCTTGCGTTTGTCCGGCACCCTCAAACGCTGGAATGTGGCCGGGCGTTGTACGTCTCAAGATTAATGACGCATAAGTCACTAAAAACTTTTACGCACGATTATAATTAATAACCAGAAAGTCATTAGGCGAAGAGTACTTCCGCCATGACCAAACTGATATTGTCACAAATTTAAGGATATCGCGTGCGAAAAAGTTTGGCCTGGCCCAAAGGACAGGCAAAAAGTTTCTCCGCATAAAAATATTACAGCCCGCATAGTAAAGGAAAATACCTTGTTTGCCCTGAAAACCCTGCGCCACGAGACCGGCGCTTCCGCACTTCCTGCCCTGCGGCTGATTGCAGCCGCAGCCCTGGCGATGACATTGGCGGCCTGTTCCAAGCCTGCCGTCAAAGTGGAAGACGTGCGCCCCGTGCGCGCGATTGTGTTGTCTAGCAGTAATGTTGACGTGAGTGCCGAGCTGTCGGGCGAGGTCGTGCCCCGTGTCGTATCGCAGCTGGGCTTCCGCGTGGGCGGCAAGATCGTCGCGCGCAAGGTCGACGTGGGCGCCAGCGTGAAGAAGGGGCAAGTCCTGATGCAGCTCGATCCTGTCGACTTGCAGCTCTCGCAGGCGCAGGCCAAGGCCTCGCTGGTCAGCGCTGAGACGAGCCGCGACCTGGCGCGCGCGGAATTGAAGCGCTACCAGGATTTGCGCGAGAAGAGCTTTGTCAGCCAGGCCGTGCTTGACGGCAAGGATGCGACCTACAAGGCGGCGCAGGCGAACGTGGAAGCGGCCCAGGCCCTGTACCGGGGCCAGGCGAACCAGTCCGGCTATGCCAGCTTGCTGGCTGACGTCGATGGCGTCGTCACGCGCATCGAGGCTGAAGTGGGGCAGGTGGTGGCGCCCGGCGCCCCCGTGGTGCAAGTGGCCAGGAGCGGCGAGAAGGAAGTCGTGATCGGCATTCCTGAAGATAAGGTTGAAACCTTGCGCGGCGTCAAGGATGTGGTGGTGCGCCTGTGGGCCGACCCGAAGCAGGCGTTGCCGGGCAAGATACGCGAAATATCGCCCGTGGCCGATGCCGCCACGCGCACCTACCTGGCGAAAGTCAGCATCCCGGACGCGCCGCAGGCACGCCTGGGCATGACGGCCGTGGTGCAGTTCGCCTCGCAAACGACCACGCCGCAGATCAAGGTGCCGTTGACGGCCCTGTTCAACGAGAAATCGCAAAGTTCCGTGTGGGTGGTGGAAAACGGCGCCGTGAAGCTCGTGCCGGTGACGGTGGGCGGCGTCGCGGGCAATGAGTTGCTGCTGACCTCGGGCGTGAAGGAAGGCCAGACGGTCGTCACGGCCGGCGTCAACCTGCTCAAGCCGGGCCAGAAAGTGACCATTCTCGGCGCCGAACTGGCCAGCAAGCCTGAAGTGGCCGCTGCCCCCGTCAGCGTGGGTGCGGCCAAATGAAGGGCGGCTTCAATCTGTCGCGCTGGGCGCTCGAACACATCCCGCTGACGCGCTACCTGATGGCCGTGCTGCTGATTGGCGGCATGCTCAGCTACGCCAGCCTGGGCCAGGATGAAGATCCCCCGTTCACCTTCCGCGCCATGGTCTTGCAAGCCTACTGGCCCGGCGCCACGGCCTTGCAGATGGCCGAGCAGGTGACGGACAAGCTGGAAAAGAAACTGCAGGAAACGCCGTACATCGACGAGATCACCAGCTATTCGAAGCCGGGCGAAACCTTGATCCTGCTGGAGCTGCGCGAATCGGCGCCGCCCAAGGAAACGGCGGCCGCCTGGTACCAGGTGCGCAAGAAGATCGGCGACATCCAGGGCACCTTGCCGGCCGGCGTCGTGGGCCCGTTCTTCAATGACGAGTTCGGCGACACGTACGGCTCCATCTTCGCCCTGTCCGGCGATGGTTTTACGTACGCGGAAATGAAGGATTATGCGGACAAGGTGCGCCAGGAACTGCTGGCCGTGGGGCAGGTATCGAAGGTGGAACTGTTCGGCGTGCAGGATGAAAAGATCAATATCATCTTTTCGCACAAGAAATTTGCCCAGCTGGGCATTCCATTCGACGCCATCGTGCAGCAACTGTCCGCGCAAAACAGCATCAACGCCACCGGCGTGCTGGTGACGCCGACGGACAATCTGCAAGTGCGCGTGACGGGCGCCATGGTGACCGTCAAGGACCTGGAAAACCTGGAACTGCGCGCCAACGGCACCACCTTCCGCCTTGGTGATTTCGCCACAGTAAAGCGCGAACTCGTCGATCCTCCCAAGGACAAGATGCGTTTCAATGGCAAGGAAGTGATCGGCCTGGGCGTGTCGATGGAAAAGGGCGGCAATATCATCGACATGGGCAAGGCCTTGCAGGCAACGGTGACGCGCATGAAGAGCGAATTGCCGGTTGGCATAGAGCTGCAGCGCGTATCGAACCAGCCGGAAGCCGTGTCCGCTTCCGTGGGTGAATTCGTGCATACCCTGATCGAAGCCATCTTGATCGTGCTGGCCGTCAGCTTCGTCGCGCTGGGCTTGCACACGAAACCGCTGCGCATCGACGTGCGGCCCGGCCTGGTGGTGGCGCTGACCATCCCGCTGGTGCTGGCCGTCACCTTCCTGTTCATGCGCCTGCTCGACATCGATCTGCACAAGATTTCCCTGGGCGCCCTGATCATCGCGCTGGGCTTGCTGGTCGATGACGCCATCATTGCCGTCGAGATGATGGTGCGCAAGATGGAAGAGGGCATGTCGCGCTTCGACGCGGCCACCTTCGCCTACACATCGACGGCCATGCCCATGCTGACGGGCACCCTGATCACGGTGGCGGGCTTCTTGCCCATCGGCCTGGCCAAGTCGGCCGCCGGCGAATACACGTTCTCCTTGTTCTCCGTCAATGCGTTGGCCCTGATTATCTCGTGGGTGGTGGCGGTCGTCTTCACGCCCTACATCGGCTATGTCTTGCTGAAGGTCAAGCCGCACGCGCACAACGACCATGAATTGTTCGATACGCCGAACTTCCGCCGCTTCCGCCGCGCCGTCACCTGGTGCGTGGAATGGCGCAAGACAACGATCGCCGCCACCCTGGCCATCTTTGCGCTGGGCATCTATGGCTTTAACTTTATCGAAAAGCAATTCTTCCCCGATTCCAGTCGTCCTGAACTGATGGTGGAACTGTGGTCGCCTGAAGGCACGACCTTTGCGGCGAATGAAAAGCAGGTCAAGAAATTCGAAGCGTTCGTCGGCAAGCTCGACGGCGTGGAAAGCGTGACCAGCTATGTGGGCACGGGCAGCCCCCGTTTCTACTTGCCGCTGGACCAGATTTTCCCGCAGACCAATGTGTCGCAAGTGGTGGTCTTGCCGAAGAGCCTGGCCGACCGCGAACGCTTGCGCCAGCAAATCGTCGATGTCTTCAAGAAGGATTTTCCGGAAGTGCGGGGCCGCGTAAAACTGTTGCCGAACGGACCGCCGGTGCCGTATCCCGTGCAGTTTCGCGTCACGGGACCGGAAGTGGCCGGTGTGCGGGCCATCGCCGACCAGGTCAAGGACATCATGCGCGCCAATCCGAACACCCTGGGCGTGAACGACAACTGGAATGAATCGGTGAAAGTGCTGCGCCTGGACCTGGGCCAGGACAAGATGCGCGCGCTGGGCGTCACCTCGAAAACGGTGATGCAGGCGGCCAATACGATTCTGTCGGGTACCGTCATCGGCCAATTCCGTGAAGACAATAAGCTGATCGACATCCAGGTGCGCCAGCCGCTGGAAGAGCGGGCGACGATTTCCGTGCTGAATGACACGAATATCCCGACGGCAACGGGCAAGTCCGTGCCCATTTCGCAGCTGGCCCGCGCGCATTTCGTGTGGGAGCCAGGTGTCGTCTGGCGCGACAAGCGCGAATGGGCCATTACCGTGCAATCGGACGTGATCGATGGCATCCAGGGCGCGACGGTGTCGACGCAGCTGGCGCCGCAGCTGGACGCCTTGCGGGCCAAGTTGCCGGCCGGCTATCGCATCAATGTGAAAGGCGTGGCGGCCGACAGCGGCGAGGCGGAAGCGTCGATCTCGGCGAACTTGCCGCTGGCTATCTTCATCATCTTCACCTTGCTGATGCTGCAGTTGCACAGTTTCTCGCGTTCCCTGCTGGTGTTCCTGACGGGGCCGCTGGGCGTGGCGGGCGCCGCCTTTGCCTTGCTGCTGCTGCACCGCCCGCTGGGTTTCGTGGCCAACCTGGGCGTCATTGCGCTGTTCGGCATGATCATCCGCAACTCGGTGATCCTCGTCGACCAGATCGAGCAAGACATCCGCGATGGTTCGGCCCCATGGGACGCCATCATCGACTCGGCCGTGCGCCGCTGCCGTCCCATCGTGCTGACGGCCGCCGCCGCGGCGCTGGCCATGATCCCGTTGTCGCGTTCCGTGTTCTGGGGGCCGATGGCAGTCGCCATCATGGGCGGCCTGATCCTGGCGACGGCCTTGACCCTGCTGTTCCTGCCGGCCCTGTATGCGGCCTGGTTCCGGGTCAAGAAGCCGGAGCCGGTGAGCGCAAAAGAAGGCTAGCAGCCAGCGCCACGGCGCAGGCATAAAAAAGACGGCATTCCTCTGGGAAATCCAGTAGAATGCCGCCTTTGCTTTACCGAGGGCTTGCCCGTTGAGTCCACGGTAGCCAGATCGCTCCCGAGTTGTTAAAATCAGGGAAGTCGCCTGTGGCAAGCAGTGCAAAGTAGTACAAAATGCGGATGTGGTGGAATTGGTAGACACGCTGGTCTTAGAAGCCAGTGCTTCGGCTTGGGAGTTCGAGTCTCCCCATCCGCACCAATCCGGGTTGTTCCAGCCCGGACGTGCAGCACCATCAAGTTGTTCTTCAGCCTCGTTGCAGGCGTCTTTCCTGTTTTTCCTGTTGCCTTTCCTGTATTTCCGTCATCCGGGCTGCCTTTGCTTGCGCCATTTTTCGCCAGAGATCGGGCGGCAGGGAAGGGTCCGGGCGGAGATTTGCCTGAAAAATGGCCAAATTGAGGTAAATCAAAGGTTTTTTGCCCGAAATCTTCGCTCTGGGCGCATTTCTTTGTTTCGGACGGGGCGCCAGTTCGCATATACTAATGAACGAAGCAGGCTGGAAAGCCTGTCTCTGGCGAAATAAAGAATGCCGGGGCAAGAGTAAAGACAGGGCACCCCCAGGCTGTGGCGATTCATTCGCCGCCGCTGGTATCCTCTGTGGCCGGGCTGCAAAGCCAGCCACTTTCCCGAAGTCCTTTGTTATAATGCCACGCTTTACCGAATGATGGCCGGCCCTGCATTTACTTAGAAGCAAGGCTGGACGCTCGGAGCCCTGTCGCAGTACTGGAAGCGGCGGATTGTTTGGTGCCTGGTGCGGGTTTTTCCCTCAGCCGGGTAGACCAGGTCCATTGTCCTGCTTGCAGTACTTTTACAGATGAATATGCGAGCGAGTGAAGCTGGACCCATGTCTTGTTGCCAGTGATGGCGCAAGGGGTCGGGTCTTCTTTTCTCGCACCAACAGTGTTTATTTTTTGGACGATTTTTTACATGGCAACTGCAGTCGAAACCTTGGGCAAACTCGAACGTCGTATCACGATCTCCTTCCCGCTGACGGACGTCCGCACGGAAGTTGAGAAGCGCCTGAAAGTGCAAGCCCGTACGGCTAAGGCACCGGGCTTCCGTCCGGGCAAAGTGCCGTTGAAAATGGTCGCAGCACAATACGGCTACCAAATTGAATCCGAAGTGCTGAACGACAAAGTCGGCCGCGCGTTCAACGACGCCGCCAACGAAAACAATCTGCGCGTGGCCGGTTTCCCGAACATCGTGCCGAAAGAAGAAGCAGCCGAAGGCCAGCTGGCTTTCGACGCAACGTTCGAAGTGTATCCGGAAGTCGCCATCGGCGACCTGACGGCCGTTGAAATCGAAACCGTGCAAGCCGACGTGTCGGAAGCCGAAATCGACAAGACCATCGACATCCTGCGCAAGCAGCGCGTGCACTTCCACACCAAGGGCGAAGCTGGCGAACACGGCGACGGCGGTGAGCCGATCGCTGCCAACGGCGACCGCGTGACCGTCGACTTCGTCGGCTCGATCGACGGTGTTGAATTCCCAGGCGGCAAAGCTGAAGGCTACGCTTTCGTGCTGGGCGAAGGCCGCATGCTGCCAGAATTCGAAGCAGCGACCCTGGGCCTGAAAGTAGGCGAGTCGAAGACTTTCCCACTGTCGTTCCCAGAGGACTACCACGGCAAGGACGTTGCCGGCAAAACCGCTTCGTTCACCATCACCCTGCAAAAGCTGGAATGGGCGCACCTGCCGGAAGTCGATGCCGAATTCGCAAAGTCGCTGGGCGTTGCCGATGGCGACCTGGCCAAAATGCGCGAAGACATCAAAGTCAACCTGCAACGCGAAGTCGCTGGCCGCGTAAAAGCACGCAACAAGGAAGCCGTCATGGACGCGCTGATCAAAGTTGCTGAGCTGGAAGTGCCAAAAACGCTGATCGCTCAGGATTCCGAGCGCCTGGCCGAAATGACCCGCCAGGACATGGCGCAGCGCGGCATGAACGTCAAGGACGTGCCTTTCCCAGCAGAACTGTTCGCAGAAAAAGCCGAGCGTCGCGTACGCCTGGGCCTGATCCTGTCGCAACTGGTTGGCGACAACAAGCTGCAGGCTACGCCTGAGCAAGTCAAGGCGCAAATCGAAGATTTCGCCCAAAGCTACGAAGATCCACGCGAAGTGCTGAAGTACTACTACAGCGACCGTCGTCGTCTGGGCGAGATCGAAGCCCTTGTATTGGAAGAAAACGTCGTCACTTACGTGTTGGGCCTGTCGAAAGTCACGACGAAAGCAGTTGCTTTCGACGAACTGATGGGAAGCAACGCACAAGCGTAAACCAGTTGGTATCCGGGTGCCGGCTCTTGCCGCAAGGTAGTGGCGGCATCCCCTAACTGCTTCACAAGGAAATGAAATGACAGGTATGAACCGTAATCCGGCGCTGGACACAGAGATGCTCGGCCTGGTGCCGATGGTGGTGGAACAAAGCGGTCGCGGCGAGCGCTCGTATGATATTTACTCGCGCCTGCTGAAAGAACGCTTGATTTTCATGGTCGGCCCGGTCAATGACCAGATGGCCAACCTGGTTGTCGCCCAGCTGCTGTTCTTGGAAAGCGAAAATCCGGAAAAGGAAATCTCGCTCTACATCAACTCGCCAGGTGGTTCGGTCTCGGCCGGCATGGCCATCTACGACACCATGCAGTTCATCAAGCCGGACGTCTCGACCCTGTGCACGGGCATGGCTGCTTCGATGGGCGCTTTCCTGCTGGCCGCTGGCGCCAAGGGCAAGCGTTTCTCGCTGCCGAACTCGCGCATCATGATTCACCAGCCGTCCGGTGGTTCGCAAGGCATGGCGTCCGATATCGAGATCCAGGCGAAGGAAATCCTTTACCTGCGCACCCGCTTGAACGGCATCATGGCCGAGCGCACGGGCCAGACGATCGAACAGATCGCCAAGGACACCGACCGCGACCGTTTCATGTCCGCCGACGAGGCCGTTGAGTATGGTTTGATCGACAAAGTGTTGACCAGCCGCGCTTGATGAGCCCCTACCGGTATTGCTAAGTACGTAAGTTAACGCCCGGGCGCTCAAACGTTCGGGCGTTTCGCTTTTATTTCGGGTAGCATGGAGCTTGTGCGCGTTGTTGACTTGCGCCATGGCTAGCGGCCTTTACGGGCAGCAACCATCATCCGGCTTGCGATTTTGCAATATTGTTAATGCAGTTCCAACCAAAATGCCTTATGTCAGACAAAAAATCCTCTAGCGGCGAAAAATTACTGTATTGCTCGTTCTGCGGCAAAAGCCAGCACGAGGTGAAGAAACTCATCGCCGGCCCGTCCGTATTCATTTGCGACGAGTGCATCGACTTGTGCAACGACATCATCCGTGATGAAACGTCGAGCATCGAGACGGTGACCGGTACCAAATCCGACCTGCCGACGCCGCAAGAAATTGCCGCCTTGCTCGATCAGTACGTGATCGGCCAGCAGACTGCCAAGCGCATCCTGTCGGTGGCGGTGTACAACCATTACAAGCGCCTCAAGCACCTGGGCAAGAAAGACGACATCGAACTGGCCAAGAGCAACATCTTGCTGGTCGGTCCTACCGGTTCGGGCAAGACCCTGCTGGCACAGACCCTGGCGCGCATGCTCAACGTGCCGTTCGTGATCGCCGACGCCACCACCCTGACCGAAGCCGGTTACGTGGGTGAAGACGTGGAAAACATCATTCAGAAGCTGCTGCAAAGCTGCAACTATGACGTCGAAAAAGCCCAGCGCGGCATCGTCTACATCGATGAGATCGACAAGATTTCGCGCAAGTCCGACAATCCGTCCATCACGCGCGACGTGTCGGGCGAGGGCGTGCAGCAAGCCTTGTTGAAACTCATCGAAGGCACGATGGCTTCCGTGCCGCCACAAGGCGGCCGCAAGCACCCGAACCAGGATTTCGTGCAGATCGACACGACCAACATCATGTTCATCTGCGGCGGCGCCTTCGATGGCTTGTCGAAAGTGATCGCCAACCGTTCCGAAAAGAGCGGCATCGGCTTCTCGGCCACGGTGCGCAGCAAGTCGCAAAGCACGGCCAGCGAACTGATGTTGCAAGCGGAACCGGAAGATCTGGTCAAGTTCGGCCTGATCCCGGAACTGGTCGGCCGTCTGCCCGTCATCGCCACCCTGGCTGAATTGACGGAAGAGGCGCTGATCCAGATCCTGGTCGAGCCGAAGAATGCGCTGATCAAGCAGTATTCGAAGCTGCTCGAGATGGAAGGCGCGGAACTGGAGATTCGTCCGGCCGCCTTGCATGCGATCGCCAAGAAGGCGCTGGCGCGCAAGACCGGTGCCCGTGGCCTGCGTTCCATCCTGGAACATGCTTTGCTGGACGTCATGTACGAACTGCCGAGCGAACAAAATGTGGTGAAAGTCGTCATCGACGAAAATACCATCACCAGCGGCGCCAAACCTTTGTTGATTTATCAAGAGACTGCCAAGGCCTCCGGAGAAAATTGATTACTGCCGAGACAAATGCATAAAAAGGGTTTTGATTCCTTAATGCATGGCAGTACAATTTAAATCAATGAGTGCAGGCTTCAATCGGAAAGCCACTCGCGGCGCTTAGCTGCGCGTGGCTTTTTTACTGTGAAAACTGCATTTATTACCGTCATGCGGGTGTGTTTTGCGAAATAGACAGAAAAATGTTTGTTTCACAGAATTATTTATTCTCGCCGGTCTTGTGTTTTGGCAGCGAGCGCCAACATCGTAAACACGCTTTCTATAAGGTACGCCATGACAACTTCCAAATTAACTGAGCAAACTCAACTGCCGTTATTGCCGTTGCGGGATGTCGTCGTTTTCCCGCATATGGTGATACCGCTGTTCGTTGGCCGTCCAAAGTCGATCAAGGCGCTGGAAGCTGCGATGGAGCAGGGCAAGAGCATCATGCTTGCCGCTCAAAAAGCAGCCGCGAAGGACGAGCCGTCTCCTTCGGATATCTATGAAATTGGCTGCGTTGCCAATATTCTGCAAATGCTGAAGCTGCCCGATGGCACCGTCAAGGTGCTGGTCGAAGGCGCGCAGCGTGCCCGTATCAACCACATCAGCGATGCGCCGACGCACTTCATCGCCGACCTGACGCCGCTCGAGTCCGAGCCGGGCGACGAGTCGGAAGTCGAAGCCATGCGCCGCGCGATCGTGCAGCAGTTCGACCAGTACGTCAAACTGAACAAAAAGATTCCACCGGAAATCCTCGCTTCGCTGTCGGGCATCGACGATGCCGGCCGCCTGGCCGACACGGTTGCCGCGCATCTGCCGCTGAAGCTTGAGCAAAAACAAGTCATCCTGGAAATTTTCAGCGTGGCCAAGCGCCTCGAGCACCTGCTGGGCCAGCTCGAAGGCGAGCTCGACATCCTGCAGGTGGAAAAGCGCATCCGCGGCCGCGTCAAGCGCCAGATGGAAAAGTCGCAGCGCGAGTACTACCTGAACGAGCAAGTCAAGGCGATCCAGAAGGAACTGGGCGAGGGCGAAGATGGCGCCGACCTCGACGAGCTGGAGAAAAAAGTCGCTTCGGCAAAGATGCCGAAGGAAGCGCTCGACAAGGCCACCAACGAGCTGAAAAAACTCAAGCTGATGTCGCCGATGTCGGCCGAAGCCACCGTCGTGCGCAACTACATCGACACCCTGGTCAATTTGCCTTGGAAAAAGAAATCCAAGGTCAATAACGACCTGGCGAATGCGGAAAAAGTGCTCGAGGGCGACCACTACGGCCTCGACAAGGTCAAGGAACGCATCCTGGAATACCTCGCGGTGCAACAGCGCGTCGACAAGCTGAAAGCGCCTATCCTGTGCTTCGTCGGTCCTCCGGGCGTCGGCAAGACTTCGCTGGGCCAGTCCATCGCCCGCGCGACGAACCGCAAGTTCGTGCGCATGGCCCTGGGCGGCGTGCGCGACGAAGCCGAGATCCGCGGCCACCGCCGCACCTACATCGGCTCGATGCCGGGCAAGATATTGCAATCGCTGTCGAAAGTCGGCGTGCGCAATCCTTTGTTCCTGCTCGATGAAGTCGACAAGATGGGCGCCGATTTCCGTGGCGATCCATCGTCGGCCCTGCTGGAAGTGCTCGATCCGGAACAGAACCACACGTTCTCCGACCATTACATCGAAGTCGATTTCGACTTGTCCGACGTGATGTTCGTGGCCACGTCGAACTCGTACAATATTCCGCCAGCCTTGCTCGACCGCATGGAAGTGATCCGTCTGTCCGGTTACACGGAAGACGAAAAGACCAGCATCGCGCAGCGTTATCTGCTGCCGAAGCAGATCAAGAACAATGGCTTGAAGGAAGAGGAAATCTCGGTGGCCGAGTCGGCCTTGCGCGACATCATCCGCTACTACACGCGGGAAGCCGGTGTGCGTTCGCTCGAGCGTGAAGTGTCGAAGATCTGCCGCAAGGTGGTCAAGATGCTGCTGCTGAAGAAATCCGACAAGAAGGTCATCGTCAACTCGAAGAACCTGGATAAATTCCTTGGCGTGCGCCGTTATGATTTTGGTGTCGCAGAGAAAGAAAACCAGGTAGGCCAGGTGGTCGGTCTGGCATGGACGGAAGTGGGCGGCGATCTGCTGACTATCGAAGCCGTGTCGATGCCGGGCAAGGGCGGCATCATCCGCACGGGTACGCTGGGCGACGTCATGAAAGAGTCGATCGAGGCAGCCCGCACGGTGGTGCGCAGCCGGGCACAGCGCCTGGGCATCAAGGCGGACGTGTTCGAGAAGAGCGACATCCACATCCACGTGCCGGAAGGCGCGACACCGAAGGACGGTCCTTCGGCTGGCGCGGCCATGACGGTGGCGATGGTGTCGGTATTCACGGGCATCCCCGTGCGCGCCGACGTGGCGATGACGGGCGAGATCACCTTGCGCGGCGAAGTATTGCCGATCGGCGGCCTGAAAGAAAAGCTGCTGGCAGCGCATCGCGGCGGCATCAAGACGGTCCTGATTCCAGAGCAGAATGTGAAAGACCTGGCCGATATTCCGGACAACGTCAAGAACAAACTGGAGATCGTTCCCGTTCGCTGGATCGACAAAGTGCTGGAAATCGCCCTCGAACGCATGCCTGAAGCGTTGGCGGACGTCGCTGCGGTGGAGGCTGTCACGGCTGCCGCGGCCAAGCCTGACGCGGCCGGCGAGGTAGTAAAACACTAACGTTTTACCCCTGTTTTCCCCAAACAAGCGCTTTTAGAGCGCTTGTTTTATATTGAAACGTGAATTGCGCCCCCAAAGCGCTTGACACATATACAGTGTGGCTTGTTTAATACGCCTGCACATTTTTTTCGCCGGACAGCTGTGGTGCCAAAAGTGCCGCAACGATACGGTAAACGTTTTATACCTTTGTAATTGGGGATGCTAGTGAACAAGACTGAATTGATCGACCACATTGCTGAAAAAGCTGACATTTCCAAAGCCGCCGCTGCGCGCGCACTCGACGCTGTTATCGGCGGCGTGACGGAAACTTTGAAAAACAACGACAGCGTGACGCTGGTTGGTTTTGGCACTTTCTCGGTCAGCGAACGTGCTGAGCGTACCGGCCGCAATCCGCGTACCAAAGAAGCGATCACGATCGAAGCTGCAAAAGTTCCAAAATTTAAAGCTGGTAAAGCTTTGAAGGATGCTGTAAACTAACGGACTTCGGTGAGGTGACAATCACCGGAAACATTTGGCGGCGCCTTCGGGTGCCGCGATTTCAGGGTTGAAGTTCTTTGAATCGCAACCCTGGATACAAATGCAAGTAGTACTGTGTATTTTTCGGAGTGGTAGTTCAGTTGGTTAGAATGCCGGCCTGTCACGTCGGAGGTCGCGGGTTCGAGTCCCGTCCGCTCCGCCAAAAAAATACGCTCTTAAGGAGTGGTAGTTCAGTTGGTTAGAATACCGGCCTGTCACGTCGGGGGTCGCGGGTTCGAGTCCCGTCCGCTCCGCCAGAATATAGAAGCCCGCGTTGCTGAATAAGTAGCGCGGGTTTTTCTTTTATGCGCCCGATTATCTTTGCCCCCCTCGTTTTAATTCTGCCGCCATGCTTTTCCGAATGGCCCGCGCGCGCATTTAAATCCGCTTTAAGCTTTGCCAGGTTTAATGTCCAGGCTGTCGCCTGGCCGGCCATGCGCCGCCAGGGCAGGGCGCGCGCCCTGATTTACTCTTGCTATAGCGCTATGGGCATTGTAGAATCAGGAGATAATGGCTTGGGCGTCAGAATCCTGCTTTAGTTCCAGCGCCAAGTTGTTGAATCTAAAGGGGAAGTGGACATCTGTCCCGTCCATTCCGCCGAAGAAATCAAGGCGAACGCATGTTCGCCTTTTTTTATAGTGATCCACTCATCCCGAATTGGCTGACCATGTTTGAATTTATTCGTACCCATCGACGCTTGATGCAGTTTCTCTTGATGCTGGTCATCGTCCCGTCTTTTGCACTGGTCGGTATCAGCGGCTACCAAAGCTTCGGCGATGGCGCGAACACCATCGCCAAGGTCGGCGACCAGGTCGTTACGCAGCAGCAATATGAAGAAGCGCAACGCCAGCAGATCGACCGCTACCGCCAGATGATGGGCGAGCAGTTCGACCAGAAAATGTTTGACACGCCGGAAGCACGCCAGAGCATCCTCGACAACCTGATCGCCGAGCGCGCCGTGGCCGCCGAAGTGGGCCGTAGCCACCTGGTCATCAGCGATGCCGTGCTGCAAAAGGAAGTGCTGGAAATCCCGGGCTTGACCTTGCCGGACGGTAAATTCGACCTGGAACGCTACAAGGCCATGCTGGCAGCCCAAGGCATGACGCCGCAGATGTACGATGCGCGCCGCCGCAGCGACCTGGCCCTGCAGCAACTGGCCGGCGCCGTGCAAGGCACCGCCTTCGCGCCGAGCACCGTCTCCAAGCGTTTGTCCGACATCACTTCGGAAGAGCGCGAAGTGCAGGAACTGCTGCTGCCGATCGCCCAGTACGTGCCGGAAGTCAAAGTGACGGACGCCATGATTAAGGCTTTCTATGACAAGAACAGCAAGTTCTTCGAAATCCCGGAACAAGCCAAGGTCGAATACGTCGTGCTGGACGACAGCGCCGCCGGCGAGCAAGTCGACGTCACCGACGCCGACGTGACCGGCTACTACGCGAAGAACCAGAAAGCCTACACGACGGAAGAAGCGCGCCAGGCCAGCCACATCCTCGTAGCCGTCAAGAAAGACGCCTCGGCCGCCGACAAGGCAGCCGCCAAGGCCAAGGCCGAAGCCATCCTGGCCGACGTGCGCAAGACGCCTGCCAGCTTTGCCGCCGTGGCGAAAGCCAAGTCGGAAGATCCGGCGTCCGCAGAGCAGGGCGGCGACCTGGGCGTGATTGGCAAGGATGGCTTGCCGGCACCGCTGCTGAGCGCTGTCGCGAAACTCAAGCAAGGCGAGATCAGCGACGTCGTCGCTTCCGATTTCGGCTTCCACATCCTGACCGTCACCTCGCTCAAGCCACAGCACGTGCGTGCGCTGGATGAAGTGCGCGGCGAAATCACGGCGGATCTGCGCAAGCAATTTGCCGCCAAGAAATACTCGGAAATGGCGGAAACGTTCACCAACACGGTCTACGAGCAATCGGACAGCCTGAAGCCGGTGGCCGACAAGCTGAAACTGAAAGTGGAAACCGTCGCCAACCTGTCGCGCACGCCGTCGCCAGCACTGGGCAAGGCGCCGTTCAACAATGCCAAGTTCCTGTCGGCCATCTTCTCGAACGATTCGCTGAAAGACAAGCGCAACACGGAAGCCGTGACCGTTGCGCCGAACGTGCTGATCGCCGGCCGCGTGGTGGAATTCAAGCCGGCGACCAAGCGTCCGCTGGCCGAAGTCGAAGCGATGATCCGTCAGCGCGTGACCCTGGAAGAAGCGGAAAAGCTGGCCAAGAAAGCGGGCGAGACCAAGCTGGCAGCCTTGAAGGCATCCGGCGATGCGACGGGTTTCGGCGCGGCGCAATGGGTATCGCGCAGCAAGCTGGACGGCATCAACCGTGCCGCCATCGCGCAAGTCATGAAAGCGGACACGAGCAAGCTGCCAGCCTATGTGGGCGTGGACCTGCCAGCCCTGGGCTACGGCATCTACCGCATTGCCAAGGTGCAGCAGCCGGAGCAAGTGGACGCGGCGCGCCGCCAGCAAGAGAAAGACCAGATCGGCGGCATCCTGGCGCAACAGGAAATGTTCAATTATGTCGAGTACCTGAAAGCCAAGGCCAAGGTGAAGATCGTCAAGCCGGTCACCGCCCCAGCCACCCCAGCGCCGGAAGCACCGTAAGATTTAGTTTCCACGCATAAAAATAGCCGCTCTCAAGCGGCTATTTTTTTGAACACCTGCTAAAACTTACTGCGCGTCGTGACTTGCGTCTTGCGATGCTCACTGTGCTAAAGCACAGTTCCGCTTCTCATCCACAATTCACTTCCGCTCGCTACAGTTTTATCAGGTGTTCGGTACACTGGTTTACTTAGCTTTCAGCAACGGCGCCAGCTGTGGCCAGATGTTTTTCAGGATGGTTGGATGGGCTAGCGCATTCGGGTGCATGCGGTCGGCCTGGAACAGCTGCGGCTGGTCGGCGATGCCTTCGAACATGAAGGGCACCAGCGGCGCCTTCCATTCCCTGGCCAGCTTGCCGTATACGCCGTAAAACTGTTCGCCGTAGGCGCGGCCATAGTTGGGCGGCATGCGCATGCCCACCAGCACCACCTGCGCGCCCGATTTTTTGGCCGCCTCACCCATGGCGCGCAGATTCGCTTCGGCCGCCGCCACGGGCAAGCCGCGCAAGCCGTCGTTGGCGCCCAGTTCGATCAGCACGACATCGGGCTGGTGCTTGGACAGCAGGGCGGGCAGGCGCGCGCGGCCGCCGCTGGTGGTCTCGCCGCTGATGCTGGCATTGACGATGCGCGTATCGTTCTTTTGCGCCTGCAGCCGCTGTTCCAGCAGCGCCACCCAGCCCGTGCCCCGTGCCAGCCCATACTCGGCCGAGAGGCTGTCGCCGAGCACCAGCAGCGTTTTTGGTGCAGAATAGGCGTTCGTCATGCTCGATACCAGCAGCAGGGCTGCCGCAGGAAGCAGGGACAGCGTGCGCCGCCGCATGCGGCTGCTGCCCTTGACACTTATTTGTTCACGAAATTTTTTAAGATAGATCAGCATGCCCGAATTCCCTAAAGCGACTTCCACCAGTTTTCTCCCGTCAGAAGCAGCGGCCCAGCGGCCCGCCGCACCCCACAGCCAAAATGCCCAGCCGGCCATCGAAGTGGTCCAGCTGGCCAAGCGCGTACCCGATGCCGATGGTGAGCTGACCATCCTGCATCAAGTCGATTTTACCGTGCAAACGGCGGAGACGCTGGCCATCGTCGGCGCCTCCGGTTCCGGCAAGTCGACTTTGCTGGGCTTGCTGGCGGGCCTGGACACGCCCAGCGAGGGCAAGGTCATCCTCGATGGCACGGATATCTTCGCCCTCGACGAAGACGGCCGCGCCGGTTTTCGCAAGGAAAAGCTCGGTTTCGTGTTCCAGTCCTTCCAGCTGCTGGCCCACCTGACGGCGCTGGAGAACGTCATGCTGCCGCTGGAATTGCGCGGCGACCCGGATGCGAAAGAGAAGGCACAAGCCATGCTGGGCAGAGTCAACCTGGGCAGCCGCCTGAAACACTATCCGAAATACCTGTCCGGCGGGGAGCAGCAGCGCGTGGCCCTGGCCCGCGCGTTCGTGACGGAACCGCCGCTGCTGTTCGCCGACGAACCGACGGGCAGCCTCGATGCGGCCACCGGCGAGGCCGTGATCCAGCTGATGTTCGAACTGAACCGCGAACGCGGCTCGACCCTGGTGCTGGTCACGCACGACAGCTCGATCGCGGCCCGCTGCGGCCGCACCATCACGATTGCGGCGGGCCGATTGGTGTGATTGTTGCGCGTGTTTGTCGGATTACGCGTTCCGCTAATCCGACCTACCCGACCTCCGAGGTGTAGGTTGGATTAGCGCAGCGTAATCCAACGCACCCACGCCATACGCTTATGCCGACAAGGCATTGATCAACTTGCGTATGGCCGGGATCAGCTCCCCCGCCGTCAACCCGATGGGGCCGCTGCCTGCCGCCACCAGCGCATCGGCGGCGGCGCCATGCAGCCAGACGGCGCCCAGCGCCGCCTCCCATTCGGGCCAGCGCTGCGCCAGCAGG
Organism: Janthinobacterium lividum; assembly: GCF_034424625.1. Taxonomy (NCBI): domain Bacteria; kingdom Pseudomonadati; phylum Pseudomonadota; class Betaproteobacteria; order Burkholderiales; family Oxalobacteraceae; genus Janthinobacterium; species Janthinobacterium lividum. The sequence goes on from NZ_CP139976.1 coordinate 3,297,353, forward strand.
CTGCCGCATAGGCCGGACAACACGTCGCCCGTGCCGGCCGTCGCCAGCGCGGGGCCGCCCGTGTTGTTGACGACGACCTGGCCGTCGGGCGCGGCGATCACCGTGCCCGAACCTTTTAATACCACGATCGCGCCCAGCTGCGTGGCCAGCTGGCGCGCCGCGCCCAGGCGGTCGGCCTGCACTTCGGCCACCGTCATGTCGAGCAGGCGTGCCGCTTCCAGCGGATGCGGCGTCAATATCGTCGCTCCCGCACCCGTGCGCACGGCCAGCGCCGATTGCAGCTCCGGTTCGGCCGCCATCAGGTTCAGCGCGTCCGCGTCCAGCAGCAGGGGGCTGTCGCTGTCAATGGCACGCTGCAGCAGTTCCACCGTATCGGCCTTGTCGCCGAGGCCGGGGCCGGCCACCAGGGCCGCGAAGTGCAGGCCCGAGAAATCCACGTCCTTGGCGTGCCGGCACATGAGTTCCGGCTGGCCGCTGTCGAAGGCGGGCGGTGCGTCGGGAAACGCGATATACACGCGTCCCGCGCCCGCATGCAGGGCTGTGCGGGCGGCCAGGATGGGCGCGCCGGCCATGCCTTGCGCGCCGCCGATGACGGCCACGCTACCGTAGCTGCCCTTGTGCGTATTCTGGCGCCGTGGCTGCAGCTGGCGGGCGAACAGGTGCAGGCCGCCCAGCTGCGCCTTCGCCGCGGGCAGCAGGGCAGGGGCTATGGCCAGGGCCGCCACTTCCACTTCCCCCGCATGGTCGCGGCCATTCGCCGTGTGCAGGCCCGGCTTGTCGCCGATGAAGGTGAGCGTATGCGTGGCGCGGATGGCGACGCCGTCGATGGCGCCCGTGTCCGCGTGCAGGCCGCTGGGCACGTCGAGCGCCAGCACGGGGCAATCGAGATTGTTGACCAGCTGCGCCATGTCGCGGCATTCGCCGTCCAGGGGACGCGACGCGCCGATGCCGAACAGGCCATCGATGACGAGGTGCCAGGGCGCCGCGCCCACTGCCGCAGACGCCATCGAAGTTGCCGCTTCCATGAAGCGCGCGGCGCTGTTGCGCGCGCGGCTCAGCGCCTGTTCGCGCTCGGGCGACGTGGCTTGCGCCTCGGGCGCCAGCCAGACGAGCACCTCGGTGCCGCTGCCGGCCAGGTGCGCGGCCGCTTCCAGCGCGTCGCCGCCGTTGTCGCCGGGGCCGGCCAGCACCAGTACGCGCCGGTGGCCCGCGCCGTCGCCATCTTCCTGGGTGTGCAGCAGCTTCAGGGCGGTACTGGCGGCAGCCTGGCCCGCGCGCTGCATCAGCAGCCCTTGCGGCAGGTCCTGCATGGCCGCTTGTTCGATGGCGCGCAGTTCGGCGATGGAGTACAGCGGTGTTGCAGAGTCGATCAGGGGCATGGAGCGTGTTCCGTTAGTCAGCATGTTTTCAACATAAGGCCGAAGCGGTCGAAAGGCAAGGCGCGCACGCCTGAAACGCGTCCCTGTTTGGCGGCTACAATAGCCATCTCACATAAGCGCGGGGGCAAGGCGATGGACTGGCAATTCTGGATCGACCGGGGCGGCACCTTTACGGACATCGTGGCGCGCCGTCCTGACGGCAGCCTGGCCACCTTCAAGCTGCTGTCGGAAAACCCGGGCCAGTATCGCGACGCGGCGCTGGCCGGCATGCGCCAGCTGATGGGCCTTGCGCCTGGCGCGCCGCTGCCCGTGGAACAGGTGGGCGCCATCAAGATGGGCACGACGGTCGCCACCAATGCGCTGCTCGAACGCAAGGGCGAGCCCACCGTGCTGGCCATCACGCGCGGTTTTCGCGACGCCTTGCGCATCGCCTACCAGAACCGCCCGCAGCTGTTCGCCCGCCAGATCATCCTGCCCGAACTGCTGTACGGCGACGTGATCGAGATCGATGAAAGGGTGGGCGCCCATGGCGACGTCGTGATGCCGCTCGACGAGGCGGCCGCGCAGGCCGCGCTGGACCAGGCCTATGCGCGCGGCGTGCGCGCCATTGCGATCGTGCTGATGCACGGCTACCGCTATCACGCGCACGAGGCGCGGGTGGCGCAGCTGGCGCGCGAGGCCGGTTTCACGCAGGTGTCCGTGTCGCACGAGGTCAGCCCCATGATGAAACTGGTGGCGCGCGGCGACACCACGGTGGTCGATGCCTATCTGTCGCCTATCCTGCGCCGCTACGTCGACCAGCTGGCGATGGAGCTGCCCGGCGTGCACCTGCAATTCATGCAGTCGAACGGCGGCTTGACGGATGCGCGCGCCTTCCAGGGCAAGGACAGCATTCTGTCCGGTCCCGCGGGCGGCATCGTCGGCATGGTGCGCGCCAGCGCGCTGGCCGGTTTCGATAGAGTCATCGGCTTCGACATGGGCGGCACGTCCACCGACGTGTCGCATTACGCGGGCGAGTTCGAACGGGTGTTCGAGACGCAGATCGCCGGCGTGCGCATGCGCGCACCCATGATGAGCATCCACACGGTGGCCGCGGGCGGCGGCTCCATCCTGCATTTCGACGGCGCCCGCTACAAGGTGGGGCCGGACAGCGCGGGCGCCAATCCCGGCCCCGCCAGCTACCGGCGCGGCGGCCCGCTGGCCGTCACCGACTGCAACGTCATGCTGGGCAAGCTGCAGCCCGCGTTCTTCCCCCGGGTTTTCGGCCCCGACGCGAACGAAGCGCTGGACGTGGCCACGGTGCGGGCCCAGTTCGAGGCGCTGGCGCGCACGGTGAGCTCCACCCCGGAGCAGGTGGCCGAAGGCTATATCGCCATCGCCGTGGGCAATATGGCCAACGCCATCAAGCAGATTTCCGTGCAGCGCGGCCACGACGTCACGGAATACACTCTGACCAGCTTTGGCGGCGCGGGCGGCCAGCACGCCTGCCTGGTGGCCGACGCGCTGGGCATGCGCACGGTGTTCATCCACAGCCTGGCTGGCGTGATGTCGGCCTACGGCATGGGCCTGGCCGACCAGAGCGCCATGCGCGAACAGGCCATCGAGGCGGTATTGGGTGTGGATCTCGCTGGCGCTTTCGCGCAACTGGGCGAACTGGCGCGGGGCGACTTGCTGCGCCAGGGCGTGGCAGGGGAGCGCATCGCGCTGGTGTCGCGCGTGCACCTGCGCTACGAAGGCACGGATTCGGCCCTCGTCGTGCTGTTCGATACGGTCGCCAGCATGCAGGCGCAGTTCGAAGCGGCGTATAAAAAACGCTTTTCCTTTCTGATGCCGGCGCGCGCGCTGATCGTCGAGGCGATCTCCGTGGAAGCCCTCGGCGCATCCGATGCGCCGCAGCCGGCCGAGCCGGTCCATGCGGCGCGCGCGGGCGCGCTGGCGCCCCTGCAGACGGTGGACATGTACTGCGCCGGAGCGTGGCGGCCAAGCGGCCTGTATGCGGCAGACAGCCTGCGTCCCGGCGATGCCATCGATGGACCGGCCATCGTCAGCGACGCCAATGCCACCACCGTCATCGAACCGGGCTGGCGCGCGGACGTCACGGCGCATGGGCATTTGATCTTGCGCAGGGTCGCCGCCTTGCCGGAGCGGCACGCCATCGGGACCAATGCGGACCCCGTGATGCTGGAAATCTTCAACAACCTGTTCATGTCGATTGCCGAGCAGATGGGCCTGCGCCTGCAAAATACGGCCCATTCCGTCAACATCAAGGAGCGGCTCGACTTCAGCTGCGCCATCTTCGATGCGCAAGGCCATTTGATCGCCAATGCGCCGCACATGCCCGTGCATCTGGGGTCCATGGGCGAGAGCATCCGCACGGTCATGACGCGCAATGCAGGCGCCATGCGGCCGGGCGACGTGTACATGCTGAACGACCCGTACCACGGCGGCACGCACTTGCCCGACGTGACGGTGATCTCGCCCGTCTTCGATGAAAAGGGAGAATCCATCCTGTTCTACGTGGGCTCGCGCGGCCACCATGCCGATATCGGCGGCACCACGCCCGGTTCCATGCCGCCCGACTCCACGCGCATCGAGGAAGAGGGCGTGTTGATCGACAATTTCAAGCTGGTCGACGGCGCCACGGGTTTGTTACGCGAGGCGGAAACACTGTCCCTGCTGGCGGGCGCCAGCTGGCCGGCCCGTAATCCCCGGCAAAACCTGGCCGACCTGCGCGCCCAAGTGGCGGCCAATCAGAAGGGGGCCGAGGAACTGCACAAGATGGTCGCGCATTTCGGCCACGCCGTCGTGCAAGCCTACATGGGCCACGTGCAGGACAATGCCGAGGAAGCCGTGCGCAGGGTCATCACGACCTTGAAGGATGGCAGCTACGCGCTGGACCTCGATAACGGCGCGCGCATCCAGGTGGCGATCAAGGTCGACGTGGCGCGGCGCAGCGCCGTCATCGACTTTACGGGGACCTCAAGCCAGCTGCCGAACAATTTCAATGCGCCGTCCGCCGTCTGCATGGCGGCCGTGCTGTACGTGTTCCGTACCCTGGTCGACGACGAGATTCCCTTGAACGCGGGCTGCCTGAAACCTTTGACCGTGATCATCCCGCCCGGCTCCATGCTCAACCCGCAGTATCCGGCCTCCGTCGTCTCGGGCAACGTGGAAACCTCGACCTGCATCACGAACGCCCTGTATGGCGCGCTGGGGGCCATGGCCGCCTCGCAGGGGACGATGAACAATTTCACGTTCGGCAGCGCCAAATACCAGTATTACGAGACGATATCGGGCGGCTCGGGCGCCGGCCCTGGTTTTGACGGCACGGACGTGGTGCAGACGAACATGACCAATTCGCGCCTGACGGACCCGGAAATCCTCGAGTGGCGCTTCCCCGTGCGCCTGGACAGCTACAGCATCCGCGCCGGATCGGGCGGGGCGGGGCGCTGGCACGGCGGCAATGGCGGCGTGCGCCGGGTGCGCTTCCTGGAGCCGATGACGGCGGCGATCCTGTCGAACAACCGCATCCATCCGCCTTTCGGCATGGACGGCGGCGAGGCGGGCGCGCTGGGACGCAATTACGTGGAGCGGGCGGACGGCACGGTGGAGCACCTGGCGCATATCGGCAAGACCGGTATGCTGGCGGGCGACGTGTTCGTCATCGAGACGCCGGGCGGCGGCGGTTACGGCAAGACGGAATAGGCCATGTCGGCACTGGCACTGGAACCGCTGAGCTGCGCGCGCACCTGGCCCACGTCGCGCATGGGCGCGCGGCCGAACTGGCGGCTGTATTCGCGGCTGAACTGCGATTCGCTGGCGTAGCCGACGCGGTAGCCGGCCGTGCCCGCGTCGATCTGCTCGACCAGCATCAAGCGCCGCGCTTCCTGCAGGCGCAGCAGCTTCTGGTACTGCATCGGCGTCATGGCCGTGATCGCCTTGAAGTGGTGGTGCAGCGACGACATGCTCATGTTCGCCATGCCGGCCAGGTGCTCGATGCGCAGCGGTTCGCAATAATTGTGCTTGATCCAGTCGATGGCTTGCCCCACCTGGTGCGACTGGCTGCTGGCCAGCGCCATGTGGCGCAGGCGCGCGCCGACAGGACCATTGAGCAGGCGGTAGGTCAGCTCGCGGCGGATCAATGGCGCCAGCGTGGCGATTTCTCCCGGCTTGTCGAGCAGGCGCACGAGGCGCAGCATGGCGTCGAGCAGCTCGGCCGACACGTCGCTGACGGAAATGCCGCGCGTGGCGGGCAGGATTTTCTGCTGCGCCGCGCTTGCGCTGCTGCTTTCGCTGTCGAGCAGCGCGGCCACGTCGGCGATGTCGATGCCCAGCACCACGCACAGATGCGGTTTGTCGACGCTCGCCTCCACCACGCGCACCTGCACCGGCAGGTCGACGGAGGTCAGCAGATACTGCATGCGGCTGTAGTGGAAGGTTTCGCTGCCCAGGGTGACGTCCTTCGCCCCTTGCGCAATGATGGCCACGCTGGGGCGCGCCGCATGGAACAGCGATTCCGTGACGGATGACTGGCGGTGGAAGGTGAGGTTGCCGATGGCCGTCGTGTAGTCGCCCGTGCGCGGCGCGTGGCGGCTGATCAGGGCGGCGATTTCATCTTGCGGCGGGAGTGGTGTGGGCAGGGTGGACATGTGGGCCAGTATGCGTCAGGTAGGAAAGGGCAGGGGCTGATCTTACGCAGATTTGGAGGATCGTGCAAAGGTCTTGCAGGATCGCGATAACGGCAGCCGGGTATCTCGGGCACACTTGTGCAATCGCATGCACGGCACGCGTCACCCCCTCGTCACACACATATAGATACTGGAGTTTTCATGACCACCATCGCCAAAGGCTACGCCGCACTGGGCCCGACTTCCGCACTGCAACCGTTCACGTTCGAGCGCCGCGCCCCGCGCGAAGACGACGTGGCCATCTCGATCAAATATTGTGGCGTGTGCCATTCCGACATCCACCAGGCGCGCGACGAATGGGGCGGCGCCGCCTTCCCGATGGTGCCCGGCCATGAAATCGCCGGCGTCGTCACGGCCGTTGGCGCCAACGTCAGCAAGTTCAAGGTGGGCGACCACGTGGGCGTGGGCTGCTTCGTCGATTCCTGCACCACCTGCAAGACGCGCAACGTGGACCTGGAGCAGTACATGCCCGGCCTGATCCAGACCTACAATGGCCTGGAAGCGGACGGCAAGACGGCCACGCAGGGCGGTTACTCGGACAGCATCGTCGTCAAGGAGGGCTATGTGCTGTCGATTCCCGACAACCTGCCGCTGGACGCGGCCGCACCGCTGCTGTGCGCCGGCATCACCCTGTATTCGCCGTTGAACCACTGGAAGGCGGGCCCTGGCAAGCAGGTCGCCATCCTCGGCATGGGTGGCCTGGGCCACATGGGCGTGAAAATCGCCCACGCCATGGGCGCCGAAGTGACGGTGCTGAGCCAGACCCTGTCGAAGCGCGAAGATGGCCTGCGCCTGGGCGCCAATCATTACTATGCCACCAACGATGCGGAAACGTTCAGCAAACTGGCCGGCACGTTTGACCTCATCATCTGCACGGTGGGCGCGTCCATCGACTGGAACCAGTACATCAACCTGCTGAAGGTCGATGGCAGCATGGTCATCGTCGGCATCCCGGACGGCGCCGTGCCGCCGATCAGCGCCTTCGGCCTGGTGGGCGCGCGCCGCAGCCTGTCCGGCTCCATGATCGGTTCGATCAAGGAAACCCAGGAAATGCTGGATTTCTGCGGCAAGCACAATATTGTGTCGGACATCGAGATCATCCGCATCCAGGATATCAATGAGGCGTTCGAGCGCGTGGTCAAAAGCGATGTCAGATATCGTTTTGTGATTGACATGGCGTCGCTGTAACACCCGGCGCGCCTGTGTTTGTTGGATTACGCGCTTTGCGCTAATCCAACCTACGCATATCCAGCGTTCCGGTAGGTCAGATTAGCTCGCAGAGCGTAATCCGACATCCCCACCAAATCATCCCATCCCCGCCAAAAATCAAGCTCCCCTGTCAATTTTTCTTTCCTTGCGTCAAAAATCGGCATAAAATGAAACCGTACAGTACAGTTTCACTACGTAGATTTAAAAAATCAGCCATCCCCTGCGCGTTGGCCTGGGCAGGGGAGGCGTCATGGATAAAAAATGGACACTTCAGCAAATAAGGGAGCGCCGGCGATCCCGGCGGTTTTCAGGGGCAAGCGGCTTGCCCTGACGGTTTTTGGCATTTTTCTCGGGTTTTCGGGTCTGGCCCTGGCGGCCGGTGGCATCGAACTGATTACCCTCGGCGGTTCCTGGTATTACCTGCCGACCGGTCTGGGCCTGCTCCTCGCCGGCGTGCTGTATTTGCGCCGCAAGCCGCTGGCCAGCAGCATCGTCGCCGTGCTGGTCATCGCCACCCTGGTCTGGGCCGTATGGGAAATCGGCTTCGCCTTCTGGCCCATGGTGCCGCGCCTGGCGCCGTTCCTCGTCATCGGCCTGGTGGCCGCCTTGCTGCATCCGTGGCTGGCGGGCCGCAAGCACAATGGGCAGTCGCGCGGCTTCGCGGCCCTGTTTGCCGTCGTGCTGGTAGCCGGTTTCGCTGCCATGTTCAAGCCGCACGGCGTGCTGGAAGCCACCGCGCAGCCGCAGCAGGATGCCGTGAAGGCCATCAATGACGGCAGCGCCAACTGGGCGCATTATGGCTATGGACCGCAGGGCACGCGCTTCGCGCCGTACACGCAGATCGACAAGGCTAACGTCGATCAGTTGCAGGTGGCGTGGACCTACCGCTCGGGTGAACTGGCCGAAGGCGCGTCCGAATCGCAGAATACGCCGCTGCAGATCGGCGACACCATCTATACGTGTACGCCGACGAGCAAGGTCATCGCGCTGGACGCGGACACGGGCAAGGAGCGCTGGACCTTCGATCCGAAGCCAGCCAACACGAAGACGTGGAACCGCTGCCGCGGCGTCGGCTACTACGAGCCGGCCGCAGTGACAAAACCGTTCCAGTTCGAGGGCATGCAGCCGGCCAGCGCGCCGGTGGCGGGCGCGTGCGCCAGGCGCATCGTGCAAGTGACCATGGATGCGCGCCTGATCGAGATCGACGCGCAGACGGGCAAGCAGTGCGAGGGCTTCGGCGACAAGGGCTCCGTCGACCTGACCGTCGGCCTGGGCAAGGTCAAGATGAACGTGCCGTACTACGCCTACACGTCCGCGCCCACGGTGGCGCGCAACCTGATCATCCTTGGCGGCTGGGTCTTCGATGGCCGCTCCACGGATGAACCGTCGGGCGTCGTGCGCGCCTACAGCGCCGACACGGGAGAACTGGTGTGGGCCTGGGACCTGGGCAATCCGGCCATCACCAAACTGCCGCCGCAAGGGCAGACCTACACGCGCAGTACGCCCAACATGTGGTCGACCCCGGCCTTCGACGACGAATTGGGCCTGGTGTACCTGCCGACCGGGAACGAGCAGCCCGACTTCTGGGGCGGCAAGCGCCCGCCGCTGACGGAAAAATACGCGTCGGCCATCGTCGCCCTCGACATGGCCACGGGCCGCGAGCGCTGGACGTATCAAACCGTCCACCACGATATCTGGGATTACGACGTGGCCGCACAGCCGGCCCTGTACGACGTCCCGGACGGCAAGGGTGGCAAGATTCCCGCGCTGGTGCAGCTGACCAAGCGGGGACAGATATTCATGCTGGACCGCCGCACGGGCAAGCCGATCGCCGAAGTCATCGAAAAAGCCGTGCCGCAGGAGCACGCAGCCGGCGACTGGGTGGCAAAGACGCAGCCATATTCCACCGGCATGCCGGCCCTCGGTGCGGAAACGCTGACGGAGCGTGACATGTGGGGCGCCACCTTCTTCGACCAGCTGGCGTGCCGCATCAGCTTCCGCAAACTCAATTACCAGGGCGAGTTCACGGCGCCAGCTACGCGCGAAACCCTGATCTACCCGGGCTACTACGGTGGCTTCAACTGGGGCGGCGCGGCCGTCGATGAAAGCAATGGCTATATGTTCGTCAACGATATCCGCATGCCGCAAGTGGTCAGGCTGGTGCCGCGCGAAACGGTGGACGTGGCCAAGCTGACCTCGGGCCATGGCGTGGGCAGCACCTATCCGATGGATGGCACGCCGTTCGTCATCGACCACAAGGCGCTTAACTCTCCGTTGGGCATTCCCTGCCAAAGTCCGCCGTGGGGCGTGTTTGCCGCCATCGATCTCAAAACGCGCACGAAAGTGTGGGAGCGTCCGGCCGGCACGGTGCAGGATGCCGTTATCAACGGCGTGCGCGCCCGGCTGCCTGTCCCGCTGGGCATGCCGACCCTGGGCGGCGGCATGAGCACGGCGTCCGGCCTGGTGTTTTATGCGGGCACGCAGGATTATTATTTGCGCGCCATGGATATCGCCACCGGCCGCGAAGTGTGGAAGGCGCGCATGCCGGTCGGCTCGCAAGGCACGCCGATGACGTATGTGTCGCCCAGGTCGGGTCGCCAGTATGTCGTGGTGGTCGCTGGCGGCGCCCGCCAGAGTCCGGACCGGGGGGATTACGTGATAGCATACGCGCTTCCCAAGACACAGTAAGAGTTTGCTTCATGCCCCAGTTGCGCACCGTTCCAGCTTCCCCGACTACCCGAAGCGAGGAGCGGCGGCGCAAGCTGCTGGTGGCGGCAGCGCACTTCTTCCTCGCCTCAGGCTATGACGGCGTCAGCATGGACGCCATCGTGGCCGAGGCGGGCGGCTCGAAAGCCACCGCCTACCGCTACTTCGGCAGCAAGCAGGAGCTGCTGGTGGCCGTGGTCGAATACCTGTGCGCCGACTTCATCATCGACCTGCGCCGGCTCGATACCTCGCAAGCGGGCCTGGAACAGGGCTTGCAGCTGATCCTCGATGAACTGGTGGCCGTCGTCACCAGCCCCCGCCACGTGGACTTCTACCGCCTCGTCGTCACGGGCGCCGCCGCCGTGCCGGCCGTGGGCCTCACCTGGTACGAACACGGCCCGCAAGTGTGGCACGCGCTGATCCTGCGCCTGCTGGAACAACAGCGCAGCCAGGGCCGCATCGCGCCCGACACCTCGTTTTCCAATTTGCCGCAAATCCTGTTCGACGCCGTCTTCTCGCACCTCACCACGCGTACCGTCATGCTGGGGCAGGGCGGCGATGCGGCCACGTTCCGGCCCTTGATCGCGGAACTGATCGAGCTGGTGGTGGCGCGGGTGGCGCGCAGGTAGGACTAGGCCCGGGAAGATTGCAATCCGGCTGGCGTGATCCCGCGAATCGCATGCACGGATACGCTGCCAGTTGCGCATGCCTCCGCCGGCGTGAAGCGACGCCATACATGCAGGCCGTCTGCCGCGCCGCTGTACCGTCCCGCCAGACTATCCCGAGCCTTCCGGTCTTCATCTTGCATTGTTTGCAACTGGGACATTTTGTCTCAATGTATGGAAATTGTTTTAAAGTAGTATGCATCAAAGCGTGCAGCAACACCAACCTTGAGCAGACGCTGCTGAAGCAGTGTTTTGAGGTAGCGCTCCTCACGATAGATAGTGTCAAGTAATAGACTGGAAATACGCAAAATGATGGATTGGACCCCTATAGTCTTCGTTACGTTCAAGGCTCTCGTGCTCGGCACGGGCATGTTCTTCGCCATCAAGTGGCATTATGATCAAGGGAAGAAGGATAAGGATAAGGCGAAGCAGAATCGCGCGGTGCTGCGCGCGAGCGGCAAGGTGGTCGCAGGCTTCGTGCTACTGCTCATGGGCCTGGGACTCGTCACCTTCGTCATTGTCAGGATGGTTGGTCTGGACATGACCCTCCCTTGATGCGCCAGCCATTCATCAGGGCTTCTTCTGCGGGAGCTGTTCGGCAAGCCCGATGAGGATGCCTTCAGGGCCACGGATGTAGCACAGCCGATACATGTTTTCGTACTGGACGACTTCGCCGGCCAGCTTCGCGCCGCGTTTGACGAGCCGGACGAGCGTATCGTCGATATCGTCGACGGTAAACATGACGCGCAGGTAACCGAGAGCGTTCACTGGGGCGTTGCGGTGATCGGCGGCCACGGGCGGCGCGAGGAAGCGCGATAACTCGAGACGGCTGTGACCGTCCGGCGTACGCATCATGGCAATCTCGACGCGCATGCCGTGCAGTCCGGTGACGCCATCTGCCCAGTCTCCTTCAACCGGGGCGCGCCCTTCGAGAACGAGGCCCAGTTCGGTGAAGAACTCGATGGCGGCATCGATGTCTTCTACCACGATGCCGACGTTGTCCATACGCGTGACTGTCATCTTGCCTCCTGGTTGCCTAACGTCAACTGGACGTCAAATTGCCGCCTTGACGCATGCACTCTCGCCGCAGATTCTCATGGTCACAGGGTTGCGACAGCATCAGGTAGCAATACCGTACTTATGCTGGGTCGCTGCATACTGCTGCTTCAGCGACTCCAGTTTCGGATGCTTGGGATCGATCTTGCTGATCACCTGCATCTGGTGCTGCGCCTGTTCGGCCAGCGGGGCTTCCCAGCCCAGCATGTTGAGTTGGCGCAGGATGGCGTCGACGGAAGCGAACAGCACCGGCAGGTTGCCCGGCGTCTTGCGCAGGGCCTGGCGCAGCACGAAGACGGCGCCCTTGAGCTCTCCGCTTTCCGATTTGCTGGCCGCATCCTGCATCAGTTCCTGCACCTGGTTGCTGATCTGCTGGCCCATGCCTTGCGCCAGGTCGTGGCGGCCCGCCTTTTCAAAGACATCGACGGCCGCTTCCATCGTCACGTCGCTGTCGGCTTCATTGACGAGTTTCATCATGACGTCGGACGCCGCCTGTTCCAGATTGTTTTTCAGGCAGCTTTGCACGAGGCCCACCTTCAGCTGCGTCGACAGGCCCCGCGCCGTGTCCAGGGCGGCGGCGGCCAGCTGCAGTTCGCTGGCGGCGGCGATGTCGTTGCCCGACAATTCATGCAGCATGGCCGCCGAGATGGCGCGGCACGCTTCCACGTTGGCGCCGCCACGCAGCGAGCGTTCCATGTCGCGCAGCACGCCGCTCGCCTGCGGCGCATCGCCTTTCTTGACCAGCGTCTTGACCAGGTTGACATGGTCTTCCGGGTCGCGGAATTCGGAGTACTTCGCTTTCGTCACCACCTGTTTATATGCCCGTTCGGCCGCGCCGATGTCTCCCGTGTCATAGGCGATGCCGCCCAGGTGGCGCAAGCGGCGCACCATGTGCGGCGAGATGGCCACCGCGTCCTCGAGGATTTTCTTCGCCTGCAGCTGCTGGCCCATGGCTTCATGGTTTTGCGCCAGCAAATCATAGGCGGCCATGAAGCGGGGATAGACTTCCACCAGTTCCAGCAGCGCATCCTGCGCCTCTTCGTGGCGCTGCTGCTCGAACAGGGTGCGCGCCAGTCCCAGATGGGCCCAGGCCATGGGCCGCGTGGCCAGCATGTCGCCGTACAGCTGTTCCGCTTCCTTCCATTCATCGAGCGCGATGTGCAGTTCGGCGCGCAGGCGCGCGAAATCGGCCGCCAGGCGCGGGTGCTGCAATTCGGCCGCGCGGCAGCTTTTCACGGCTTCGCGCAGGTCGCCCTTGTCGATCAGCTGATACGTGGGCAGGAACATGGCGCGCCGCTCGATGGCGCGCGCGATGCGCCCGCTCAGGACATCGACGGTAAACGGTTTCAAGATGTAGTCCGACGGGGTCAGCTCGGCCGCGCTGATCACCTTGCTGTGGATGGCTTCCGAGGTCAGCATGATGAAGATTGTCCACAGCCCGATCAGCTTATGGTGGCGCAAGTCTTCCAGCAATTGCTGGCCATCCTGGCCGTCCGTGCCGCTACCAAGATCGTATTCGCACAGGATGATGTCGAACGGTTTCTTCGTCAGCAAGCGGATGGCCGTGCCGGAATTGACGGCATATTCCACCTTGGTGATGGCCGCCTGGTTCAGCATATTGTGCAGATTGCCCCGCATGCTGGGGTTCGGGTCGACGATCAGGACAGATAAGTCGCTAGTTTCTGGCATGGTTCAGCTCTCGTTCATCTGTTCGGTCATTTGCGGGAACTCTTCTTATATGTATCTGTCTGGCAGTATTACTTTTTATCAGCATACTGCAAAGCCGGGCGACACTGCCAGCAAAATGCATGCAATCGGGCGCGGGGCAGGGTACCGGGTGCATCCGGTGGCGCGCGGCGTTGTATTTCATGGCGCGGCGGCCCTGCGCGCGGGTGCCGGCGACGCATATCCCAGCAAATAGTTGACTAGCATGATAGTATCCTAATTACAACTAATGTTGGATGCCGCGCAATCTTGCGGCCAGGCATGCGCAAGGCTGTACCGGGCGCTTTTCTTCTTTCTGGTGTTGATACCCGTATGCGTGTTCCTGACCTTTCTTCCCTGCGGCGCATTGCTGTCCCCCTAGCATTTGGCGGCAACAGCGAACAGCAGCACACCTATTTTGCGGAGCTGCACCGGGTCGGCATGGTCACGCAGCTGCTGGGCATCATTGCCTACAGCCTGACCTGGCTGATGATGCCGGAGCCGTATCATCCGAACTTCTCGCACGCCGTGCTGGCGCTGCTGGGCATGTTGACGAGTCTGATCGTGCGCTACCGCTGCACCACCTTGCCCGTGCTGACCATCACGGGCGCCTGCGCCGTGCTGACCCTGACTTTTGGTTTGCGCACCATGGCCGACGCCGTCCATCACGCCAGCTTCTGGGTCTTGCCCGTGGGCGTCTTCATGACCCTGGCCATCGCCTCCATCTTCAATGGCGGCCTCAGCTACCTGGCCGTGGTGGCCGGCGTGTGGTGGAACGTGGGCCACGGCCTGTATCCCGTCAATGCGGGCTTGCCCGACCAGTCCTGGGCGCCGTTGATGATCGCCGTCAGCATCCTGTTCGGGCTGGCGCTGAATGTCAGCTTCAGCTTGTTGCGCTTGCGTAACTACCACTCCAAGCTGGAATTGACGCGGCTGGCCTTCCAGGACAGCCTGACGGGCCTGAACAACCGCCGCATGTTTACGCAGCGCGCCCAGCAGATGCATGGCGCGCCGCATGGCGGCACCTTGTACTTCCTGATGATCGACATCGACGATTTCAAGATCATCAACGACCAGCAGGGCCACGACGCGGGCGACGAGGTGCTCGTGCGCACGGCCGCCATCATCGCCGGCAAGGCGCAAGGCCATCTGTGCGGGCGCCTGGGCGGCGAGGAATTCGGCATCGTCTACGCGGGCAACCGCGAGGATGCGGGCGCCTTTGCCGGCGGCCTGGTCGAGGCCGTCAGCCAGGCTTTCCATGCGGCACAGTTCGTCTCGATCAGCGTGGGCGTGGCCGAACTGGACCGGGACAAGGACCTGGGCCACAGCTACCGGCTGGCCGACGAGGCGCTGTACCTGGCCAAGCGCCAGGGCAAGAACCGCTACGTGATCGCCTGACGGCTGCCTGATGCGGCTGTCTGGTGAATGCCTGGCTCCGTTGTTGCAAGTTGGCAAAAACTGCCGGTTTCAGGGGCAAAATGGCCGCAAAGCCATAAGTTCCGGTCATAAGACAGGGGTAAAACGGGTATAATGCGCGCAAAGGAAATTTGCCGTACGAAAGATATTGTCATACCTACCTTTAACCCGCAGCCACGCTGCATCAACCACCTTCCAATCATGTTGATACTGCCGGGTTCCAATGCCCTGTCCCATTTCCGTAGCCACCGTCTGTTAAGCCAACTGCAAGCCGTCTCGCCTGCGATTGTTGCCGTACAAGCACGCTATGTCCATTTCATCGATGCCAGCGCGCCTCTCACCAATGACGACAGCACGCGCCTTGGCGCTTTGCTGACGTACGGCGAGCCGGCCCACGCTGACAATACGGAAGGCGCTGCCGAAGAATTCTTCGTCATCCCCCGTTTCGGCACGATTTCGCCGTGGGCTTCGAAAGCCACCGACATCGCGCACAACTGCGGCATGGCGCACATCAAGCGCGTCGAACGCGGCATCGCTTTCCGCATCAACCTGAAATCGGGCATCCTGGGCAGCGCCATTGGCGCCGGCAAATTGACGGACGAGCAAGTGCAAGCTGTGGCCGACCTGCTGCACGACCGCATGACGGAATCCGTGCTGCGCAGCGCGGACGACGCCAAGGACCTGTTCCGCACCCTGGAAGCGCGCCCTCTGGAATCGATCGACTTGCTGGGGCAGGGCAAGCGCGCGCTGGAAACGGCGAACACGGAACTAGGCCTGGCGATGTCGGAAGACGAAATCGACTACCTGGACGCCGCCTTCACCAAGGCCGGCCGCAACCCGACGGACGTGGAACTGATGATGTTCGCGCAGGCGAACAGCGAACATTGCCGCCACAAGATCTTCAACGCCGACTGGACCATCGACGGCGTGGCGCAACCCAAGTCCCTGTTCGGCATGATCAAGAACACGCATGAGCTGCAGCCGAAGGGCACCGTCGTCGCCTACAGCGACAACTCGTCCATCATGGAAGGCGCCACCGTGTCGCGCTTCTACCCGCGCGGCGACAAGCACGAATACGCTGCATCGACGGAACTGACGCACACCCTGATGAAGGTGGAAACGCATAACCACCCGACGGCCATCTCTCCATTCCCGGGCGCCTCCACGGGCGCGGGCGGCGAGATCCGCGACGAAGGCGCAACGGGCCGCGGCGCCAAGCCGAAAGCCGGTTTGACGGGCTTCACGGTATCGAATTTGTCGCTGCCGGACGCCGTGCGCAGCTGGGAAACGGCCGCTTCCGTGACGGCGCCATTGGCCTCGCGCACGGATGCGGACCAATACGGCAAACCGGAACGCATCGCGTCGCCCCTGCAGATCATGATCGAAGGCCCATTGGGCGGCGCCGCGTTCTCGAACGAATTCGGCCGTCCAGTCCTGGGCGGCTACTTCCGCACGTATGAGCAGAACGTCGGCGCAGACAAAGACGCCGTCTTCGGCTACCACAAGCCGATCATGATCGCTGGCGGCATCGGCAATATCTCGGCGCAGCACACGCACAAGAACGACATTCCCGTCGGCAGCCTGCTGGTGCAGCTCGGTGGCCCGGGCATGCGCATCGGCATGGGCGGCAGCGCCGCCTCGTCGATGACCACCGGCAGCAACACGGCCGACCTGGACTTCGATTCCGTCCAGCGCGGCAATCCTGAAATGGAACGCCGTGCCCAGGAAGTCATCAACGCCTGCTGGCAAATGGGCGCCGACAACCCGATCATCTCCATCCACGACGTGGGTGCGGGCGGCTTGTCGAACGCGTTCCCGGAAATCACCAACGACGCCAAGCGCGGCGCGATTTTCGACCTGCGCAAGGTGCCGCTGGAAGAATCGGGCATGGCGCCGAAGGAAATCTGGAGCAATGAGTCGCAGGAACGCTACGTCCTGGCCATCGCGCCGGAAAGCCTGCCACTGTTCAAAGCCATGTGCGAACGCGAACGCTGCCTGTTCGCCGCCGTGGGCGTGGCCACCGAAGAGCGTCAATTGAAGCTGATCGACCCGGAACTGGGTAACGAGCCGGTCGACATGCCGATGGACGTCTTGCTGGGCAAGCCGCCGAAGATGCAGCGCGACGTGGTCCACGTGGCCAACGATTTCCCTGCCATTGATCTCACCGGCATGGACCTGGTTGATGTCGCGCAAAAAGTGCTGCTGCTGCCGACCGTGGCCGACAAATCCTTCCTGATCACCATCGGCGACCGCAGCGTGGGCGGCATGACCGTGCGCGACCAGATGGTGGGACCATGGCAAGTGCCGGTGGCCGATTGCGCCGTCACCACCATGAGCTTTGAAGGCTATCTGGGCGAAGCGATGGCCATGGGCGAACGCACGCCGCTGGCCGTCATCGACGCGGCAGCTTCCGGCCGCATGGCCGTGGGCGAAGCCGTCACCAACATCGCCGCCGCCGCGATTGCCGACATTTCCGACATCAAGCTGTCCGCCAACTGGATGGCCGCCTGCGGCCAGCCTGGCCAGGACGCGGCCCTGTACGACACGGTCAAGGCTGTCGGCATGGACCTGTGCCCGGCGCTGGGCATCAGCATCCCCGTCGGCAAGGATTCGCTGTCGATGCGCACGACGTGGAAAGACGACAGCACGGGCGCGGCGAAATCCGTCACGTCGCCAGTGTCGCTGATCGTTTCCTCGTTCGCGCCAGTGACGGACGTGCGCAAGTCGCTCACGCCGCAGCTGAAGACGGACCAGGGCGACACGTCGCTGATCCTGATCGACCTGGGCCGCGGCAAGAACCGCCTGGGCGCTTCGGCGCTGGCGCAAGTCATGGGCCAGTTGGGCAATGAAACGCCGGACGTCGACAGCGCGGAAGACTTGAAAGGCTTCTTCGCCGCCATTCAAAAGCTCAATAGCGACGACAAGCTGCTGGCCTACCATGACCGTTCGGACGGCGGCCTGTACGCCACCCTGACGGAAATGGCCTTCGCCGGCCACACGGGCATGTCCGTCAACCTGGACATGCTGACCATGGAAGGCGAGCACTCAAGCGACTGGGGCGACGCCAAGAACTGGACGGGCCAGGTGGCGGAACGCCGCAACGAACTGACGCTGCGCGCCTTGTTCAGCGAAGAGCTGGGCGCGGTGATCCAGGTGCGCGCGGAAGAAAAGTCGCTCGTCATGGACGTGCTGCGTACCTTCAACCTGGGCGCCTGCAGCCATATCATCGGCAAATTGAACGACCGCGATGTCATCGAATTCACGCGCGACGCCAAGCTGATCTACACCCAGCCGCGCGCCGAACTGCACCGCCTGTGGAGCGAAACGAGCTGGCGCATCGCCCGCCTGCGCGACAATCCGGCTTGCGCGGACGCCGAGTACGACCGCCTGCTGGATGCGCAGGATCCGGGCATGTCGCCTATCGTCACCTTCGACCAGAACGACAACATCGCCGCGCCATTCATCGCCACCGGCGTGCGTCCGCGTGTCGCCATCCTGCGCGAGCAGGGCGTTAACTCGCACATCGAGACGGCATACGTGATGCACCAGGCAGGCTTCACGGCTGTCGACGTGCACATGAGCGACCTGATTGCTGGCCGCGTCAAACTGGACGACTTCCAGGGCGTCATCGCCGTGGGCGGCTTCTCGTACGGCGACGTGCTGGGCGCGGGCGAAGGCTGGGCGAAAACCATCCTGTTCAACGCCAGCCTGGCGGAACAGTTCGCGCGCTTCTTCAACCGCACGGACAGCTTTGGTTTGGGCATCTGCAACGGCTGCCAGATGATGAGCAACCTGAAATCCATCATCCCCGGCGCCCACGCCTGGCCTAAGTTCACGCGCAACAAGTCGGAGAAATTCGAAGGCCGCTTTGCCATGGTCGAAGTGATGGATTCCCCATCGATCTTCTTCAACGGCATGGCCGGCACCCAAGCCGGCATCGCCATCGCCCACGGCGAAGGCTACGCCGACTTCTCGCAAACGGGCGACATCACCCAGGTCACCAAAGCCATGCGCTTCGTCGACAACAAGGGCGCCGCTACCGAAGCGTATCCGTACAACCCGAACGGCTCGCCGGAAGGCATCACCTCCGTCACCACGCCAGACGGCCGCTTCACAGTGTTAATGCCGCACGCGGAGCGCGTGTTCCGCAGCGTCCAGCAGTCGTATCACCCTGAAGCATGGGGCGAGGATTCGCCGTGGATGCGCATGTTCAGGAATGCACGGAAGTTTGTGGGGTGATTTGAAGACCTGAGTTACTACAAAATAGGGCCGCTGACATAAGGAAAGCGGCCCTTTTATTTGTAGGCCTTAGACGCGAGAATAACGATATACTCCCTTTATGCTAGATGCAAGATATCCGCCAATCGTACTTGCCGCACTAAATTCTTCATATATTTTCTCTGGCACGTCAAAATATTGATAAACAGAACCATTTTTAAACTCTACTTCTAGAGTTTGACTCTCAGAGTCATAGCCAATTGCCTCAACATTACTTGATTCAACAGAAATTCTTTCCATATCAATCCTCTATTTTTTCACTCGTTCGATTATCGGGTGTTGCGCTCTCCAAGTTTCCAATACCTCCTTGTAATTAGCATTGCTTTCCATTGGAATTCCCCAGCCTCCAGGTGCTTGTGTATTTTCCAAATCAAATTCATCGTAAATTATAGGGTCTTGGCTATCTGGTCTCCTGTTTCTTGGGGGGGGCTCAATTAAAGTCCTCATGGGTAGTTTTACAGCTTCACCAAGAATTATTGCTTCGCCAGTTCTTAATATTGGTAGCATTCCAGTTAGACCTTCTAGATTGTCCGACATAGCAGAAGTAATGTGGCTTCTATCGGCTGAATTTGCTAGTCGCAATGCAAAAAAAGTTCCACATTGAGATAGTATTGTTGAGTCAATTTCGGAAGGTCGTTGGCTAACAATCATTGCGCCAATGCCATATTTCCTTCCTTCTTTTACTATTCTTTGTACAATTTTCGATGCCATTCCTTTGGAGTTTGAATTGAGGTAAATGTGAGCTTCTTCCATAACCAAAAGAAGAGGGCGGTGGCGACCGCCTTGAGATAAGTTTCTGGCCCAAAATAATAATTCATATAATATCCTTAATACTGCCCCTATTGTGGTTTGTAATATGTCGGCGGGAACTCCTGAAAGATCTAAAATTGATACGGGCTTTTCCCCAATCCACGTTTTTAGAAGATAATCAAGGTCGGAAATTGTAATCCCATCTTTCTTTGGGCTAAAATCGGACGGCTTAAAAATAAAATCGTACCTTGGTATTCTGAGTTTTGATCCAAGTAATTGAATTTGTTTTCCTATTGACAGTGAGCCGGGTAAGTAATTTATTTTCGCCTCACCTGCCGTGGTTACTATATTTTTGAATGTCGGTGGGATGCCTTTTTCAGCGACGCCTCGTAGTTCATTTCCTTCAGAGTCGAGTTCGTATGCTATATTATCTTCAGGTCTTCCGGGTTTGTCTTTGTAGTATGTTCCAAATGTCTCTATATATAATTCATGCCATAGTTCATGAATGTTAAATGGAATTGGAGATTCCACACTTAAGCTATCTATTGATGCGCCTTTTCTAGGCGTTATTTTTAATGATTCTAATTTATACTTATGAACTCTTTCCAATACTACATTTTTATCTTTTTCGCTCGAAAATTCTCCGAAGCAAATCTCGCATAACTCTTCGAAATTGAGTGCCCAGAATGGTACAACAAGCCCATGCTCTTTTTCTTTAGATGTCTCGTCTGCTTTAATTTTAAATATATTGGCACGATCACGCAGGGCATGGCCATATTCTCCATGAATATCTAGCATTAGAATTCGGGCGGATGGATACCGAGAATTTTCGGATAGAGCATTTATAATGCTTGCCACTGTAGTGGATTTCCCTGATCCGGTGGTCCCAACTATCGCGGAATGTCTGGTGATTAATTTATTTACGTCAATCAGCGCCGGAATTGACTCTGCATTTGATATGTGACCGACTTTTACGAAATATGGCTTTTCAGGTTGACCGTAAATGCCTTTAAGTTCTTTTTCTGAGACGAGATGGACTTCATCTCCGACAGTAGGGTATTGCGATAGACCCCGATGGAAGGCGCCATTTCTTTGGCTCTCACCTATCAACTGAATTTTCATCCATTTGTCAGATTGACCTTCAAGTTGAATGGAGTTTTCAGGAATGGCACTCGCCCCAACCTGGTTAATTATTCCAAACAAATCAACAAAACCAATTGGTATTCTAATAAAGCTTCCTATTTGTCCAGCTCTGTATCCTTGTCCGTCTATATAAATAAAACCGCTCAACGAATGTTTGGATAATTTTATGCTGACGCTTGTTCCATTTACATCTTTAACATCGCCTAAATATGTCTCTTTATTTGACATGGTTCGCTCCTCGTGAACCAATCATTCTTTTTAGAAAATGAGAAAATTTTAAGAAATCACCTAATTTAACAATATTTGAATTTTCATCATTTTCATTTTTTTCTATGAAATCAAGTATTTCACTTTCTACATCTTCAGGATTTTTTCCATTGATCCATTTTCCAATATTTGTTCCAATTATTGCCCGATCAAATGTCCAAATATTTAGATTGTGTTGGTTTTTTGCAAGTCGATATGCTTCAGGATATCGCTCCTCGCCATTGTCAAAATTAAAAGTTCCGAACATTAAGCCCAGAACCATTGCAGTTGGATTCGCTTTTAGTGCATTTATTATTGCATCATTAATATGCCCATCACTAAATGAGTATCCTGATAAAATTAAAAATGATGATTTTCTTCTTATGAATCTACTTAGCTGATCAATTAAAGCTAAGTAAGGCATTTTTCTGCTCTCTTCATATTTTAAGTGCGATGGATATATTAAATGTGATTCTTCTCCTAAAGTTATTTCGGTGCGAACTTCTGAGGATCGGAATACTTTTCTTTGTTTGGCTGATAACTGCTGATACCAATTAATTGATCCATGTATTTTCCATAGTCTTGACCAATGAATAGGGATTAAGTTGTCTTCCACTGCACGCAAATCAAAAAATGATCTGTGGGATCCTGTAAAGCCGTCAAAATATGGAATTTCTAGATCCTCTAATGCTTGTTCCATTAAAATGTCATAATTCGTGGTAAATAATTCTATCGCTATTCTTCGATCAATCGATTTTATCCAGTTTCCCAGTCCGTGATATGGCGTTTCTTTGTCTGGTAAGCTAACGTTTAATTTTTTAACTATTTCCGCACATATTTCGTGCTGTAAAGATATTAAATTTATTTCGGTTAATCCTCTGACCGTTCCGCCTTTTGAGACGGTTAACAAACTTCTAAGGAAACTCAAAATATCTTCTATGTTTTCGATGTTTTTCTCTGCTTTTCCTAGCTCGTCAAGAAGTATTTTGTACTCGGGGTTGTCCTTTAATTGAGTGTTTATGAATTTTGATAAATTCGCTACATCAGGTATTAGTGGCCATTTTCCTTCAGGCATTGAGACGGAGAGGGGGCAGCCAGCGGATATAAAAAATCCTATTGCCTCATTGTCTTGAGATAAAGATTGCCTTAAATATCGGAGGTGGCGAATTGGATCGTGTATTGTGTCCATATATTCTTTCGTTGTATTGAATATTTATTGAATTTTTAATTTTTTATGATGTTTTTTAGTTATAGGCTTTTCGCCACCCCCACAATCACCATCGCCGACGGCACCAATAAAAACTGCGCAATCAGCGTCCCCGCCAATCTACTTCCTACCAGCCACACCACCGCCCGTCTGAACTGCGATTCTTCGATCTTTCCTTCGATGACGTCATCCGTCATGCCTGACATGTGCGGGTCGATGAAGACGGCCATCATGATGGTGGCGCCGCCGTTGATGATCGATGAAAGCGTGCTGGAGGTGACGCGCACGCTCGGATCGAGCACGCCGGCATACAGGGCGGCGAAGACGCCTACCGTCCACAGGGCCGTGGCGATAACGTTCATGGCTGTCATGGAGACGGAGACGCCGGATTTTTCGCGCAGGCCCGTGACGTTGGCGGGCTTGGGCAGGCTGGCGGAGGTCTTGAGGTAGGACAAGCCGCCCTTGAAAACGGCGTGCAGCAGCAGTTTCGGCACCGACCTGTGCACCTGGAAGTGTTCGACGGCGCGGCAAAAGGCGCGCTGGAAGGTGGGGATCAGGATGGCGCCCAGTATCGTCGCCAGGCTGGCGGAGAACAGCAGCCAGCGGAAGTCCAGTAATAGCGTGCCGGCGGCAACATGCTGGTCGATGCCCGTTTCCACGCGCTTGGCCAGGAATGGCCCCAGGAATGAGTTCGACGTGCGCGACAGCAGCATCAAAATGCTGAACAGGGCCAGCGAGACGGCGATGCGCCGCGTGCGGATGCCGGCGATGCGCACGGAGTAGGCGAGGGTGCCGATGATGTGGATGATGAACGTCAGTGCGCAAATCAACAGCAATTGCTTGTCCATCACAACCTTGCAGTAAAGAAAATGTAATTCCATGCTGCCATGAAGTTACTTATTTTTCAACTGCAAATAAGCTAATTTTATGTGATTGGGGTTTTGTGGTGGTTTATGCTGGTTTGTGTGGAGTTGACTGAGTTTCACCCCAAGGCTGAAACTGGGGGCAGACCCTACAGGGGGCATATTCCCCAGTGGGGGATATGCCGATCACGAAGTGTCTGACCCCGGCTTTTTGCCTGTGGGTGAGGTCAATACCGCCGGCACACTTAAGCTTATCCCTTGCTTGTATTTCAAGCTTGCACCCTCAACTACCGAGCATGGCGGCGTGTCTTGCCGCATTGATCAATGAACAACCCGGAGGTACACCATGAGTTTCGATTCCTTTCTGTCCAAACTGAAGACCAAAGCCAGCGAACTGAAGACCGAAGCACTGAAGTTCAAGAACAAGGATTTCCTCAACGCCGCGATGGCGGGATCGGCCCTGATCGCCATGGCCGACGGCAGCGTCAGTGCGGAAGAGAAGCAGAAGATGGTGAAGTTTATTGAAAGCAATGATGCGCTATCCGTGTTTACCACCACGGACGTGATCAAGGCTTTCCAGGAATATGTGGGCCAGCTGGAGTTCGACAAGGATATCGGCGAAGCCAAGGCGTATCAGGCGCTGGGCAAGATGAAGTCGAATGTGGAGGCGTCGCGCTTGCTGGTGCGCATGATCATCGCCGTCGCTTCGTCGGACGGCAATTTCGATGCCAACGAGCAGCGCGTGGCCAGCAAGATCGCGCGCGAGCTGGGCTTGACTCCGGCGGAGTTCGAGTTGCAGTAAAGCCAGGCCAGCCGGCCCCGGCTGGCTTAACTCTTGTCCCACCACGGCGGCGTGCCCGACGACCAGGGGCACGCCATGTCCACTTCGCGTATCCTGTAGCGGATCTCGATCACCTGGCCGGGGCTGAAGGGACCGCGCTTCCAGTCGCCGGAATCAAAGACGTAGCCTTTGCCCTTGATGCAATGAGTGGTCGGATTGTTGCCGATGGGGCCGGTCGAGTGCAGGGTGACGCGCACTTCGCCGTTGGCGTCCAGCGGGGCGTCGCCGCCCATGAACAGTGGATCCGAGCCGACGTCGCAGACAGTGGTGCTGCCTATCTTGCTGCAGCGCTTGATGTACGTTTGCTGGCGCGCATTGGCCAGGTAATCGTCATGCCGCATCGGCTTGCCGTCGTCATAGGTAAAGCGCAGGACGACTTGCGTGGGCTCGCTGGCAGGATGGCGCGTGGTGCTGGTGCAGGCGGCGCTGACCAGGGCCAGCAAGGGCCAGGCCAGCAGGCGCAGGACGCGGCGCAGCATGGATCGGGATTGACTGCCGGATGGATGCTGCATGTGGCGTTGCCATTTGTCTCATGAACGGGGCGCCGATGATAGCATGCGAAGGCAGCGGTTCCCTTAGGACGCGCCGCGATTCAATTCCTGCAGCACTTTCTTGCACAACACCCCATAGCCCACGCCCGTGCCGCGCTTGTGTGCGGCCAGGTCGTAGCCGGCGCTGATGTCGTCCCACGTCACGCTGCCGGGCAAGGGGCGCAAGTTGTCGTCCAGGTCCATCTCGAAATGGATGAAGTGGCCGTCAGCGCTCAGCAGCCTGCCGTAGACGGCGGGCATGCCGGGCCAGGCCAGTTGCAGGTCGAGCATGAGGGCCGCATCGAGCGCCACGCCATGGCTGGCCGCGCACTGGCGCAAGGCGTCCGGCAAGGGGCGGGCGCGCCACCAGGCCGCCGTCTGCTTGATGGCGGCCTGGGTCAGCGCGTTTTGCTGTTGCACGGAATACTGCTTGCTCATGGCTGCCACCCATGCGGCATGCGGCTTGCCGCCCTAGCGCGATGCCAGGCCCATGCTTTGAACATGGGCTGGCACGATGGCGCCGCTGGCCAGTTTTTCGGCCGGCATTTGCATCAGCACTTCGCCGCCCACGCTGCCATCGTCGCGCAGGTCGATGCGCATGGCCAGTTGCCGGTCGAGCGCCACGAAGCTGTCGCTGCCGGTGGCGATGATGCGGTGTTCTTCCTGGTCATCGATGCGCGCATACATCATGGCGCCGATAGTTCCCGCGTTGCGCAGGTAGAGCACTTGACCGTTCGACAGCTCATAGGCGCCGCGGAACGGGGCAAACCTTTCCGCACTCATGAAATGTTTGTGTGCCGGCAATTCGATCGTGTGCAGGCGTCCGCCGGGAACGACGACGGTCTGGCTGTCGGGCAGCGTTTGCGCATTTGCCAGCAGGGCGCAGACGCCCAGGGTGCCGGCCAGGATCCATGTTTTCATTTTCTTACCCATCCTTGAACTTTGGTGCCGTCCGCTGCCGGCGCGGCGATGTTGTTGTGTTTGCCAGGGAAACAGAACCGGCTCGTCCGCAAGCGCTGCTGTCACACTGGCAAGGCGCGGGCTGCCGGTGTTGCCAGTGTAGGCAGGCAAGATGTGCCGCGCATCATCCGATCGGATGACACGGCCTCATGCATCGAGTACGGCCAGGTGCGCCGTGGCGCCGTGGATCAGGGCGATCAGCTCGCCCTGGCGCCGCGTATCCGTCTTCAAATAGGTGTGGTGCAGATGCGTTTTGACGGTGTTGACGCTGATGCCGCCCTGCGCGGCGATTTCCTCGATGGTGGCCCCTTGCGCCAGCGCCTTGCCCACTTGCGCCTCGGCTTGCGTCAAGTCAAACAGTTGGCGCAAGGCAGGGACGGACGTGCACGTTTTTGTGGGGTCGCGCGCGATCAGCAGGGCGCAGGCGGGCTGGCAATCGGCAAGCGGGGTGACAGTCAGGGCCAACGGCGCTTGCTGCTTGCGCGGCAGGCGCAGCGACTGGCATTGCGCTGCGCCACCGGCGCTGGCGATCACCAGGCGCACGGCGCGCACCAGGGCGGGCGGCACGGCGTGTGCCAGTTGCGCCGCATGCAGGGCGTGGCCGGCGGGGGTGGCGAAACGCAGTCCGAGGTTGGTGTCGAGTACCAGCACGGCGGCGCCCATGGCGTCTAGCGCCGCCAGCGCGCAGTGGCTGGCCAGTTGCGCTTCGCGCAGGCGCTGCTGCAGGCACAGGGCGCGTTGCAGATGCGGCAGGAGTTCCTGCCATTGCTGGCCGCTGAGGCCGGCACTGTCGAGCTGCGGCCAGTCGCCGATGCCGCAGGCCGAGTCGTACATGGCGCCGATCAGTTTGCCCACATTCATTGCCGTGCTCATGCTTGCCCCCAATCCTGATTACATCAGTGTGCCGCGGGCGTGCAGGTGCGGAACTGGGTAAGGGCAGTGTGGTGCAGCACTTGGCCCCACCTTTGTAAGGAAGGGCTGGACGCTGCCATCTGGCCTGGGCATCTTTCAAGATAGTATAAATATGGCACCGCTGCAATGCGGCGCTGTAGCGGATTGCGGATGTCCGTTACGCACTTTCGGCAATCAGGCGTTCCAGGAGCATGCGGGATTTGGCATCCCTGGCATGAACACAAGGTCACCAAGCTCTTTTGGGCCGAGCGCGCCTGTGACGTTCGCGTGCAATGATCAAGTCTCCGCTCTGGCTGCAGTCAGTGCAACCTGGAATGGACCGGTGCCAGGGGCAGCAATGGTCAAAGTCAAATGCATGATGACTTGGCCGTTCATCGATACCGCATAGCTCGTGCTCGATAGGCTTGCGGTCGCACTGGCCGGCGTGACCATCTTCGATTGGTAGGTGGCCCCCTGGGTCTTCAAATAATCCAGGAAGCCGACCACCAGATTCCTGGTCATCGACGCGTCCAAGTCATTTGCAAAGACATTGCATGCGCTCTCGCCGATACTCGTCAGGACGAAGCGCGAGTTGTCGAGTTGCACGTTCCAGGCGTTACCAGAGTAAGCGCCCAAATATGCTGCCGCATCGATGCTTGATAGCCTTTGAAAGCCCGGCCGTGCTAACCAAGCCTGGAATTTTTCGGGATAGGGGAAGTTCATAAAACAGCCTTGAACGAACTGGTCAACGACCTGCGCGGTAGCCAATTCGGACGCTTTAGGAGAAGCGCAAGCGGCGAAAGGGGAAACAGACAGCAGAAGTGCCGCAACGATTTTCTTCATGAATAACCTTAAATTTAGTTGCCACCTATCCGTTTCCGGCCGCTACTGGATGGCCGGAATGGTTCAGTGTACGAGGTTGTTGCTTTCAGGGCAAGTTGGCGGTTTTATCAGGCGCCCGATGGGCGAGGACAAGGAAACTGGCAGGCGGCACGGGCCAGGGACAAAAAATCCTGGAAAAATGGCGATTTTGACCGCGTGCTATAGCATCCGAAGCAATCGGACACATGGAAAACATATCCATAGGGTAAGCTTCGGGGCTAAGCTATTTCGCAACTCTATCAAAATTACATGACCTCCATAATGATCCCCGACGTCGCCCTGGTCGACAATACCGAACAACGCACGCCGCTCGTGCTCGTGCTGGACTGCTCCGGCAGCATGGATGGCGAGCCTGTCTCGCTGCTGAACGAAGGCCTGGCCTTGCTGGAACAGGAACTCAAGTCCGATGTCATCGCCGCCAAGCGCGTGCGCATCCTCGTGATTCAATATGGCGCCCACGATGAAGCCGTAGTCGCCAGCAACTGGTGCGATGCCATGGATTTCACGGCGCCACGGCTGGAAGCGAACGGCACTACGCCGACCGGCGCGGCCGTCGAACTGGCCCTGGCCGAGATCGAGCAGGAAAAGCAGCGCTTCCGCGCAGCGGGCGTGGCGTATACGCGGCCGTGGCTGTTTTTGATGTCCGACGGCGAGCCGACGGACCGCTGGCAGCACGGCGCCGAACAGGCGCGCGCGGCCGAGCAGGCCAATAAAGTGGCGATCTTCCCCATCGCCGTGGGCGACCACGCAAACATCGATACCCTGGGCGAATTCTCCAGCCGAGGCGAGCGGGGCGTGAAGCAGTTGAAAGGCTTGCAGTTCCGCGAACTGTTCCTGTGGCTGAGCGCCAGCATGCAGGTGGTGTCGCAATCGCGTCCCGGCGCGCAGGCGCAACTGGCCTCGACGGACGGCTGGTCCGTCGTGAGTACGTGAAAGCCCGTTGATCCATGACGATAGTAAACAAGCATTGGCGCGTGTTCGGCGCCTCCGTCACGGGCAAGGCGCACCTGGATAAAGATATTCCTTGCCAGGATGCGCACGCACATGCCGTCGTGGACGATGTTTTGGTCGCCATCGTCTGCGATGGCGCCGGATCGGCCCGCCTCAGCGAGCAGGGCGCGCAGTTTGTTGCCGCGCACACCGTGCAGGCGCTGGCCGGGCGGCTGGAGCAGGGCGCCACCGTGCAGGATTTGCACGACGGCGCGCTGGCGGGCACCCTGGCGCAGATCCGCGCCGCGCTGGACGACATCGCCCGCGCCGCCAACGCCACCCTGGATGACTACGCCAGCACCGTGGTGGGCGTGGTCATGGGCCGCGACAACGGTTTCTTTTTCCACCTGGGCGATGGCCTGGGCGTGGCGCAGCTGATCGATGGCGGCGAACTGATCTCGCTGCCCGCCAACGGCGAATACGCGAACGAAACCTACTTCATCAGCGGCGAGCGCTGGCGCGAACAGCTGCGCCTGCTGCCGATTCCCAAGTCCGTGCGCGGCATCGTGCTGATGTCCGACGGCTGCATGCCCTTTGCCATGAGCAAGAATAATGGGGCCCTGTACGCGCCGTTCATGGATGCCGTGCAAGGCTATCTGCGCACAGTCGACAGCGTGGAGCTGGGTAATGCGGCGCTGGCATCCACCCTGGCCGACCCGCGCACGCACCAGATCACGGGCGACGACAAGACCCTGCTGCTGGCCTTGCGCGCATGAGCCGGAAGCAAGGTGTGACACCGGGCCTGAGTCCGGGTGGAAAAATTTGGCTGGATAAAGTCCGCAGTTTGATCTTGGGCAAACTCGTCAAGAGCGGCGGCGCGGGCAGCGTGTATCTGTTGCCGGGCGCGCCTGCGCAGGTCGCCAAGCTGTACCACCCGCACCTGGACCGGGCCGCCAACCGGCGCAAGCTCGAAGCGATGCTGGAACTGTCGCCCGAGTTGCCCGACCAACTGGAAAACGGCAAGCGCTACGTGCAGATCGCCTGGCCGCAGGCGGCCGTGTTCGACGGCCAGGGCGGCTTCGCCGGCTTCGTCATGCCCCTGCTGGACATGGCGCAGACGGCCGAGCTGGAACAGATCATGCAGGAGCGGCAAGCGCGCGCGGCAGGCCTGCCCACGGGACTCGGTCCCAAGCTGACCCTGGCCGCCAACCTGGCCGCCGTCATCGATGCGCTGCACCAGCAGCAGCATTACGTGGTCGATCTTAAACCCGTGAACCTGCGCTTTTACCGCGACTCGCTGTACATCGCCATGCTCGACTGCGACGGCTTCAGCATCCAGGGCCATGCGGAGCGTTTTCCTGCCGAGCAATTCACGGCCGACTACCTGGCGCCGGAATTCCAGCGCAAGGGCATGCCGGCGGGAACGGAAATGGCGCAAGACCGTTTTGCGCTGGCCGTCGTCATCTTCCAGTTGCTCAACTTTGGCATCCACCCGTACAGCGGGCGGCCCGGCAATGCGCAAGTGGCGACCGACATTCCCGGGCGCATCCGCGACGGCTGCTATGCGTACGGAATAAAACG
This sequence comes from Janthinobacterium lividum, assembly GCF_034424625.1. Taxonomy (NCBI): domain Bacteria; kingdom Pseudomonadati; phylum Pseudomonadota; class Betaproteobacteria; order Burkholderiales; family Oxalobacteraceae; genus Janthinobacterium; species Janthinobacterium lividum. The sequence continues at coordinate 3,327,278 of NZ_CP139976.1, forward strand.
CCACAAACAGCTGGCGCCGAATGCCACCAGCGGCCACACGCTGATGCCGCCCGAATTGCGCGCCATGTTCGACCACGCGTTTTCCCCATCCCCCAAACCGCAGCGGCCATCGGCGGCCGACTGGGCACAGTTGCTGCGCGGCTATGCGCAGCGCAGCGGCGGCAAGCTCGTCGTGTGTACGGCGAATCCCGAACACCAGCATTTTGCGGGCCAGGGTTGCGCTGCCTGCGCGCGCGACAAGGTTATCGCTGCGGCCGCGCAAGCCTCGGCGCAGGCGCAGCAGATGCAGGTGCAACAGCCGCCGCAGCAGCGCAGCGCGCGCCGCACGGCGCCGGGTCAGGCGCCCGTGCGGCTGGCTGCGGGCGCCGCGCAGGCCAATGCGGGCGGCATTTCCGGCAAGGGCTGGGCCGTGGTGGTGCTGCTGATCGTGCTGTTCCTGATCGGCTTTACGGCCTGGACCTCGTCGCCGGACGAAGTCAAGGACAAGGCCAGCCTGCAGGCGCAAGCGGACCAGGCGGCTGGCCTGGAAGTATTCAGCTGGCGCCAGCGCAAGGCGGCCGGCTTCCAGCAGTCCGATGCGCGCAAGGCCGTGCATAGCCTGTCGCAAGCGATGACCAAGGGCGACGATGACGCCGTCACGCGCGGCTTGCAGCTGCTGTACCGGGCCGGCGAGGACAAGTCGTCGCGCTACGAGGGCGACAAGGTGCGCGCGCGCCTGCGTACCACCTTGATGGAAGGCCTGGGCGCGATGCCCGGCTATGCCCCGGAATTGGCGAAGACCTATCTTGACCAGTTGCAAGCCGACCCGCGCGACCACCTGGCAGCGGCGGCCATGGGCCGCATGCACCTGAGCCTGAACGAACCGCAGGCGGCGCGCCAGTACTTCGAACAAGCCGTGTGGGGCCGTCCCACCGATGGCGTGGCCTGGCTCGGCATCGCGGCCACGGCCCTGCTGCGTGGCGGCGATGAGCAGGATGCCGTCAACCTGGTGGCGCTGGCGCAGCTGACGTCTTACCGTTACGCGGTAGAAAACGCCATGCCGACGGAACCGGGCGAGCCGTCCGACAATGGTGTCGCCGCCACGGAAAAACGCATGGACCGGGCCGCCAAGGTGCTGCGCCTGGCTCAGGGGGGGGCCTACCAGAAGCGCTGGGACAAGGCGCTTGCCGATGGCGCGCTGCTGGCGGCAAAACTCAAGGCCTTGCAGCCCTTGCCGGACCAGCCTGCGGGCGTGCTGCGCGAGACGATGACGACGGTTGATTACGGCGTGCTCGACAAGCAGAATGCGACTGGCGAAAACCGCTTGACCCTGTCGATTGCCGCCGACGGCACCCTGACTCATGCGGTGGCGGAAATGCCGATGGAACCCCAGTTGAACAAGGTCATGCAGGACAGCGTGAAGCGCTGGACCTATTTGCCGGCCGTCAAGCATGGCCAGTTGCGGGATGCCAAGGCGGAGGTGCTGGTGCGCTACCGCAATGGCCGGGTCAGCTTTGTGCCGGCCGAGCCGCGTGTCTCGCCGGACGATTAAAGGAATGACATGAAAATCAAGACCCTCTGCGCGCTGTTTGGCGCTTCCTTGCTGTGGCCCGCGCTGTCGCAGGCGGAAATCGTGCAGCGCCAGGTGCTGACAGCCATCGCCGCCGAACAGGACAGCGAAGGCGGCGACGTGTTCACGATTGCCGGCACGACGGCCTGCGGCGGCAAGCAGATACGCATGGATGCCCGCTCGGTGAACCTGGACGAGGCGCCGTACGAAGCGCTGAAAGCCGAACTGGCCCGGCGCATCCGGGACAAGACGCCCATGCTCGTCACCCTGAAAAAATGCCCGGAGGATGCGAGCGTGCCCATCGTGCGCCAGATCGCCGCCTGCACGCCAGCCGCCTGCGCCGATGGCCGGGCGCGGCTGTACCTGCACGAACGTTTCTACCCCATCGAGCAGGAAAACGCACCCAACGTGCTGTTGTTGCCCTTGCCGAAAGGCAAACTGCCGGGCACGTGGAAGGTGGAGATTTATAGCGTGGCGGGACACAAGCTGCGTCTGTCGGGCCAGGTCAACCGCGCCGACTATGCGCAGGGCGAGCTGGTGGACGGCTATGTCGCGTATTATCCCAATGGCAAGATCGAGAAGCAGGTGGCGCAGGATGGGCAAGGCCGCCAGCACGGCATCGGCAGCAAGTATTATCCGGACGGCACCCTGGAGCTGCGCGGCAACTGGCGCCATGGCATGCCCGAGGGCGAACACCAGCGCTATCACGCGACGGGCAAGCTGAGCGAGACGAGCAGCTACCGCGACGGCCAGCGCCTGGACGGGCCCGTGCAAACCTTCGATGAAAATGGCAAGCCGAGCACCAGCTACACTTTGCGCGACGGCAAGATGGAAGGCGAGATGCTCACGTATTTCCCGGATGGAAAAGTCTCCAGCCGCTCGGAAATGCAAAATGGCAAGTCCAATGGCGTGACGACGAATTACTACCCCGATGGCGCCGTGCACGCCAGGATGACGCAGGTCAACGATTTACCCACGGGCGAGGCGCTGGAATTTTATCCTGACGGCAAGGTGCAAAGCCGCCAGCAATATGGCGACGCAGGCGGACTGCTGAGTATCCAGCGTTATAGTCCCCAAGGCGTGCTGGTGCTGGAAAGACGCTGGGATGCGCAATGGCGCGAGCAAGGCACGTCGCGCTCGTGGCACGAGAACGGCAAGCCCGAGCAAGCCATCGAGTACGTGAACGACCGGCGCGACGGTTGGAGCCGCAGCTGGCACGAGGATGGCAGCTTGAAAAGCGAATGCCGGTATGTGGCAGGCAAGCCCCAGGGCGCATGTGGTGACGCGCCACCAGCGCCGGAATTGCAGCGCAAGGAGCAGGCATGGCGCGCACTGTGAAACATCTGTTTGGCGCCATGCTGCTGTTGCCGGCGCTGGCCCACGCCGAGATCGTGCAGCGCCAGGTGATCACGGCGATCACGGCCGCGCCTGGCAGCGGCGATATCCTGACCGTGGACGAGGACACGGGCTGCGGCGGACGGCAGCTGCGCATGGATGCGGCGTCAGTCGGACTGAACGAGGAGCAGTATGGCGTCATGAAGGCCGAGCTGGCCAACATGATACGCGACAAGAACCCCTTGCTCGTGCGCCTGCGCGCCTGCCCGGCGCCCGGCCGGACTGGGGCCAAGGCCGAGGCCGAGGCCATTCCCCTCATCCACATGCTGCGCGGCTGCGATGCGCACTGTGCCGACGGCAAGGCGCGGTTATATTTGAACCACAACCTGTCGCGCGGCGAAGTGATGGAACAGGCGCGCTATGCGCTGCTCCTGCCGCTGCCGCCCGGCAAGACACCGGGCACCTGGCAAGTCGAGATCTATCATGTGCGCGAAGGCGAGCCGAAGCGGCTGATTGGCCAGGTCAACGATACCGATTATCTGCGTGGCAAGCTGGTGGGCAACTACAGCATGTATTACCCGCATGGCCAGCTGGAAATGCAGGTGGAGCAGGATGGGCGCGGCGTGCAGGAGGGCGTGCAGGTCCGCTATTATCCGGACGGTCAGCTGTCCATGCGGACTACCTGGCGCAATGGCGTGCAGGAGGGGGAGGAACAGGCTTACCACCAGAATGGCAAGCTGATCGAGTCGCGCACCTACCGCAACGGCGCCCGCGCCGATGGCGTGGTGGAAACGTTCGACAAGGACGGCAAGCTGCGCACGCGCACGACCCAGGTCAAGGGCCGGACGGATGGCGAGCTGCTGCTGTTCTATCCGGATGGCAAGGTGGAAAGCCGCAGCCGGCATGACAACGGCATCATGACGGGACCGAGCACCCGCTACTTCCCGGATGGCAAGGTGCAGCGCACCGCCAATTACGTTGACGGCAAGCCAGTCGGCGAGAGCGTCGAATACTATCCGGACGGTAAAGTCGCCATCAAGCGTACGCACAGCGGCCACTTTGTCTTGCGCAGCACACAGCGTTTCAGCCGGACGGGCGTATTGATCGTGCACAAGCTGTGGAACGAGGGCGGCCGCGAGGAGGGCGCGCTGCGTTCCTGGTATGCGAATGGCAAGCCGAGGCAGCTGATCGAGTACGTGGATGGCGAACGCCAGGGCTGGACGCGGCACTGGCGGGAAGATGGCAGTGTGGAAAGCGAGTGCCGCTATGTGGCGGACGAGCCGCAGGGCGCGTGTACGGGGGCGTCGGCCAAGATGTCGTACACGGAGGATGGGATCGAGTTTGAGATGCCGGAGGCTTGATACTTGACGTGTATTCCAACGGTGCTGCGGCAGTTTGATACATACCGCATTTATCTAGATGGTTGCATATTTACTACAGAAAATCAGTCAATTTCCTCTATTTGTATTGGAAAGAAATACTTTATTTTTTACCTATGAGAATTGGCCTATAGTCACCATACCAAAAAATATAGCCTCAAGGAAACGGCAATCTTTTTTGAGGGCGCAACGACACGCCACTATGCCGGAACCTGAAAGAAGTAAATGATCAAATACTTAGCGATATCAATGGTGTTGTTCACCAGCATTGCCAATGCCCAAGTGCATGTAAATGGGTACACGAAAAAAGATGGAACTTACGTGGCACCGCATCAAAGAACCGCACCTGACAGCACCATTTCGAATAATTACAGCACACAGGGCAATGTCAATCCCTACACGGGGAAGGCTGGAACTGTTCCAAATCAAGCAGATAGCCCTTACGGATATCAGCCTCAGGCAAAGCCAGCGCCACGCCAGGAGATTCAACCACTGCAACCTCTACCATCGTTACAACCAACGCAGCCACTGCCACAGCCGTCTGTGTGGGGAACGCAAAAATAAAAGAGAAGGGTGGTCTGATGAGCCGCAAGGGAGTATGCCGGCGAGGCATCTCCCCGATCACGAACAGTCTACCGGTGCGGCGGCGTCAGCACGCTGGCGATCGCCTTCGGCAAGGTTTCCGGATAATCGCGGCTGAAGTGCAGGCCGCGGCTTTCGCGGCGGGACAGGGCGCTGTTGACGATCATCGAGGCCACGTCGACGAGGTTGCGCAGTTCCAATAAGTCGTGCGTGATGCGGAAGTTGCGGTAGTACTCGTCGATCTCTTCCTTCAAGAGCGCGATGCGGTGCTGGGCCCGTTCCAGGCGCTTGGTCGTGCGTACGATGCCCACGTAATTCCACATGAAGCGGCGCAGCTCGTCCCAATTGTGGGAAATCACCACTTCCTCATCCGCATCCGTGACCCGGCTTTCATCCCAGTCGGGCAGGTATGGCGTGCCCAGCTTTTCCTTGCTTTCGATGTCCTGCGCGCAGGCGCGGCCGATGACGATGCATTCCAGCAAGGAATTCGAGGCCAGTCGGTTCGCCCCATGCAGGCCCGTGCAGGCTGTCTCGCCGACCGCATACAGGCCCGGCAAGTCGGCCCGGCCCGCCAGATCCGTCACGACGCCGCCGCACGTATAGTGGGCGGCGGGCACGATGGGGATAGGCTGCTTGGTGATGTCGATGCCCAGTTCCAGGCAGCGCGCGTAGATGGTCGGGAAGTGTTCGATGAGGAATTCGGCCGGTTTGTGGCTGATGTCCAGGTGCACGTAATCGAGGCCCCGTTTCTTGATCTCGAAGTCGATGGCGCGCGCCACCACGTCGCGCGGCGCCAGTTCGGCCCGTTCGTCGTGGGCCAGCATGAAGCGCTGGCCGGCTGCCGCGCCCGCTTCGGGCGGCAGTTTCAGCAAACCGCCTTCGCCACGGATGGCTTCGGTGATCAAAAACGATTTCGCATACGGGTGGTACAAGCACGTGGGGTGGAACTGAATGAATTCCATGTTCGACACGCGGCAGCCGGCGCGCCAGGCCATGGCGATGCCGTCGCCGCTGGCCGTGTCGGGATTCGTTGTATATAAATACACCTTGCCGGCGCCGCCCGTGGCCAGCACGGTGTGCTCGGCGGCAAACGTCAGCACTTTACCCGTTTGCTCATCCTGCACGTACAGGCCGTGGCAATGGGGCTGGGCATTGCGCTGCGTGGGCTTCATGCCCAGCTTGTCGGAGGTGATCAGGTCGATCGCGCAATGGTGTTCGAACAGGCTGATGTTCGGGTGGGCGCGCACCTTTTCTTCCAGGGTTACTTGCACGGCATGCCCGGTGGCGTCGGCCGCGTGGATGATGCGGCGCTGGCTGTGTCCGCCTTCACGGGTCAGGTGGAAACCCAGCTCGGCTGTGGCATCGCGCGTAAACGGCACGCCTTGCTCGATCAGCCATTCGATGGCTTCGCGGCCGTGCTCGACGATGTAGCGCGTGGCGCTCTCGTCGCACAGGCCGCCGCCGGCGATCAGGGTGTCTTCGATGTGCTGCTGGTGGCTGTCGCCCGAGTCCAGCACGGCCGCGATCCCGCCTTGCGCCCAGTTGCTGGCGCCATCGAGCAGCGCACGTTTGGAAATGATCGCGACGGTGCGCGTCTCAGCTAAATGCAGTGCAACCGATAAACCCGCCAGGCCACTGCCGACAATCGCTACATCAAATTTCATGACATTTATCTTTTTTCAGGGGAAGCATACTATAGTCCATTTCACATCAATCGGTAATGTGTTGAGATAAATTCTGCCAGTGAAAGATAGCTGGGGCCGTAGCTTGTGGCGTATCAATGTCTTCGTGGAACAGTTCGCCATGATGGCAAGACCGGTGGCAAGCCGCCCTGTGCGCGGCGTGCCGCCTTTGCCGCAGGAGGCCCCATGATCCGCATCTTCAGCCATTACGTCTCGAAAACAGCGTTTATCTTGCTGTTGCTGGAAATCATGATCTTGCTGCTGTCGGCCACCCTGACGTCGCTGCTGTGGCTGGCGGATGGCAGCCGCGTGCTGCGGGTGAGCGAGGTTTACCTGTCTTCCTCGATCTTTGCCCTGGTCATCGTTTTCAGCATGAGCGCGCTGGGCATGTACCAGCACCGCTCGCGCGAAGATATCCGCAACACCTTATTGCGCATCCTGCCGTCGTTCGCCTTGGGTTTTGCCGTGCTGAGCGTGCTGATCCGTTTTATTCCTTCCTTGCATTTCGGACGCGGCAGCGTGCTGATCTTCGGCCTGGGCGCCATCGGCGTGCTGCTGGCGCGCCTGGTGGTGTTCAAATCCTCGCAATCGGCGCTGATGGAAGGCCGGCTGATCCTGGTGGGCGGCGGGGCGCTGGCGCGCGAATGCATGGAGCTGGCGGCGAGCAAGATCGGTTTCCACCAGTTTACGGTGGTCGGCTGCATCGATGTGGCGGGCGAGCGCTGCTGCGTACCGGCCTCGGCCTTGCTGCCGGCCGAACCGTCGCTGCTGGCCATGGCCCAGCGCCATGACGCGCATGAGATCGTCGTGTCCGTCAGCGACCGGCGCAATGGGGCGTTTCCTGCCAAGCAACTGCTGGAATGCGCGCTGGGCGGCGTCAAGGTGATTGACGCGGCCACGTTCTTCGAGCGCGAAGCGTGCCAGATCCGCATCGATTCCCTGCAACCGAGCTATCTGATCTATGGCGGCGGCTTCGATCAGAGCTTTTTCCGCGCCGCCTCGAAGCGCCTGTTCGACCTGGCCGCCAGCGGCGTCATCTGCCTGGCCGCGCTGCCCGTGATGCTGGCGACGGCCCTGTGCATCCGCCTGGAAGATGGCGGCCCCGTGTTTTACCAGCAAGAGCGGGTAGGGCGCGACGGCTTGCCCTTCAATGTGCTGAAATTTCGCAGCATGCGCTGCGACGCGGAGCGCGATGGCAAGCCCATCTGGGCGCTGGACAACGATGCGCGCATCACGCGTGTGGGCAAGCTGATCCGCAAGCTGCGGATCGACGAGCTGCCGCAAATGCTCAATGTGTTTCGCGGCGAGATGAGTTTCGTGGGACCGCGCCCCGAGCGCGCCTACTTTGTCGAGCAACTGAAGGAGCAGGTGCCGTACTACAACATCCGTCACAGCATCAAGCCGGGCATCACGGGCCTGGCGCAGGTGCGCTATCAATATGGCGCTTCTGTCGACGATGCGGTGAACAAACTGCAATACGATTTGTATTATGTGAAGAACAATAGCCTGTTCCTCGACTTGCTGATCCTGCTCGACACGGTGCAGGTGGTGCTGTTTGGCAAGGGCAGCCGATGATACGGGCGCAGTCGGACTGGCTGGCGGCGGCCGACGCGGCGGCCCTCAGCCATGGCCTGGCGTCGCTGGCCTTCTTCGTGCTGGCGCTGCTGCTCATCAGCAACTGGCGCGCGCGGCAGAATGTGCGCGCCTTGCTGGTGGCTTGCCTGGCGACGGGCGGCTGGGCGACGGGCGCGGTGGTGCTGGTGCTGCTGGGACAGCGTACCGCGTTGGCCGGCGACGCGCTGGAACTGCTGCGCACCCTGGCCTGGCTGGTGTTTTTGCTGCTGCTGATCGAACCGTCGCGGCCCCGCCTGCGTCTGGTGCTGGCCGGCATCGCCCTCACGGCGCTGGCGCCCTGGCTGCTCTCCCTGGCGTCATCCTGGCTGGCCTTGCCATTGCCTGCGCGCACCATTGCCAGTGTCTGCCGTTTGCTGCTGGCCGTGCTGGGCATGTTGCTGGTGGAACAGTGGTACCGCAACACGCCACCGTTGAAACGCTGGGGCATCAAGTTTGCCTGCCTGGGCGTGGGCGGGCTGTTCGCCTACGATTTCTATCTGTACAGCGACGCCTTGCTGTTTCGCACGGTCAACGATGACATCTGGGCGGCGCGCGGCATCGTCGACGCCCTGTGCGCGCCGTTGCTGGCCGTCTCTGCCGCGCGCAATCCGGGCTGGGCACTGGGCCTGTCCGTCTCGCGCCAGATGCTGTACCGCTCGGCTGCCTTGCTGGGCTCGGCCATCTACCTGCTGGCCATGGCGGCCAGCGCCTATTACTTGCGCTATTTCGGCGGCACCTGGGGTTCCCTGATGCAGATGGCTTACCTGGGCGGCGCGGCCCTGCTGCTGGCGGGCGTGCTGTTTTCCGGCAGCCTGCGCGCCAAGCTCAAGGTGACGATCAATAAACATTTTTACAATGCCATCTTCGATTACCGCGAGGAATGGCTGCGATTTACGCGCGCGCTGTCCGAGGATGGCCCGGCGCTGGGTGAACGCACGATACAGGCCATGGCGCAGCTGGTGGAAAGCCGCGCCGGCGCGCTGTGGATCTTGCGCGAGCAAGGGCAATTTGCCCCGGCCGCCAGCTGGAACTGGCCGCCGGGCACGTGGAGCGAGCCGGCGTCCGGTCCCCTGTGCCAGTTTCTGGAGGCAAGACTCTGGGTGATCGACGTGCCCGATTGCCAGCAAAACCCGCGCCAGTACGGCGGCTTGCGCTTGCCGCCCGCGCTGCTGGCGCTGCCCGACGTGTGGCTGCTGGTGCCCCTGATGCTGCATGGCCAGCTGTTCGCCTTTGTGGCGCTGGCGCGGCCCCGCACGCGCATAGTCTTGAACTGGGAAATCCGCGACGTGCTGAAAATTGCCGGCAGCCAGGCCGCCAGCTACCTGGCGCACCGCGAGTCGCTCGATACCCTGACGGTGGCGCGCCAGTTCGACTCGTTCAACCGCATGTCCACTTTCATCGTGCACGATCTCAAGAATTTGGTGTTCCAGTTGTCGCTGCTACTGAGCAATGCGGAAAAGCACCGCGCCAATCCCGCCTTCCAGGAAGACATGCTGGGCACCCTCGACCATTCCGTGCAGAAAATGAAGACCTTGCTGCAAAAACTGGCGCGCGGCGAGGCGCCGGAAGCACCGGCGCCGCTGCAGCTCGACGGCTTGCTGCGCCAAGCCGTGGCGGCCAAGGCCAGCCTGGCGCCGGCGCCCCGGCTGGAAATCGTCGATGGCGAACTGACGGTGCTGGCCAACCGCGCGCGGCTGGAGCGGGTGCTGGGACATTTGATCCAGAACGCCATCGAGGCCACGGCCAGCGATGGCAAGGTGGCCGTGCGGCTGCGGCGCGTACAGCACACGGCCGTTGTCGAGCTCGACGATACGGGGCAGGGCATGAGCGAGCAATTCATCCGCGAGCGCCTGTTCAAACCGTTCGACACGACCAAGACGGCGGGCATGGGCATCGGCGTGTTCGAAAGCCGCGAATACCTGCGCGAAGTGGGCGGCAGCCTGGAAGTGCGCAGCGAGCCGCAGGTGGGCACGACGTTTCGCGTGATCCTGCCGCTGCATGCGGCATAGCAAAGGAGTGGGGTGCCATGGGCAAGCAAAAACTGCTGGTCATCGAAGACGATCCCGGCCTGCAAAAACAGTTGCACTGGAGCTTTGACGGCTACGAAGTCTTGCTGGCGGGCGAGCGCGAGGCGGCGCTGGCGCTGGTGCGGCGCCACCAGCCGGCCGTCGTGACGATGGACCTGGGCTTGCCGCCCGATCCGGACGGTGCCACGGAAGGCCTCGCCACCTTGCAGCAAATCCTTGCGCTGGCGCCGGACACGAAAGTCATCATCCTGTCGGGCAACCAGGAGCGCGCGCATGCCTTGAAAGCCATCGCGCTGGGCGCTTACGATTTCCACCAGAAACCGTTCGAGGCCGACATGCTGGGCCTGGTCATCGCCCGCGCGTTTTATCTGCACGCGATGCAGCAGGAAAACCGCCGCATGCTGCAGACGCAGGCGGATTCTCCGCTGGCCGGCATCGTCAGCCGCGATCCGGGCATGCTGAAACTGTGCCGCAGCGTGGAAAAAGTGGCGCCCTCGTCGGCCAGCGTGATGCTGCTGGGCGACTCGGGCAGCGGCAAGGAATTGATTGCGCGGGGCTTGCATGCGCTGTCGAGCCGACATGCGCAACGTTTCGTGGCCATCAATTGCGCGGCCATCCCGGAGAACCTGCTGGAAAGCGAGCTGTTCGGCTATGAGCGGGGGGCGTTTACGGGCGCGGCCAGGCAAACCCTGGGCAAGATCGAACTGGCCCATGGCGGCACCTTCTTTCTCGACGAAATAGGCGACATGCCGATGGCGTTGCAGGCGAAATTGCTGCGCTTCTTGCAGGAAAGAGTGATCGAAAGGGTGGGCGGCCGTGCCGAGATCGCCATCGACGTGCGCATCGTCTGTGCCACGCACCAGGATCTGAAAGTGCTGGCGGAACAGGGGCGTTTCCGCGAAGACCTGTTTTACCGGCTCAGCGAAATTGTCTTGCGCATCCCGCCGCTGCGCGAGCGGGCCGGCGATTGCACCTTGCTGGCGCAGCATTTCAAGCACAAGTTCTGCGCCAGCGAAGGCCGCAGCAACCTGCATTTCAGCGCCGGCGCGCTGCAGCTGATCGAAAGCTATGGCTGGCCCGGCAATGTGCGCGAAGTGGAAAACTGCATCAAGCGGGCCGTCATCATGAGCGACGGGCCGCAGATCGCGGCCGATGACCTGGGCTTGCCCGCCAGCGCCCAGGCCGCTCCCGCCGATGAATCCATCAATCTGCGTCAGGCCCGCGAAGCGGCCGAGTACAAGGTCATGGTGCGCGCGCTGGCCCGCGCCGACGGCAATATCGCCAAGGCGGCCGAACTGCTGGGCGTGAGCCGGCCCACCCTGTATGACTTGATGGGGCACCACGGCATCAAGTAAGCCGTCTTACTGATATGGATTAAATATCAAGATTGTGTATGGCGTCGCACATACGCTGGCGCCGTCACGGCGCATCCTAGCCTCATCAACAACAAGGAGGGGTTATGAACGCGATCAATTTATTGATGAAGGACCACAAGGCCGTCAAGGCCCTGTTTGCGCAGTATGAGAACCTGAGCGACCGCTCCTTTGCCACCAAGAAAAAACTGGCCGACCAGATCTGCCAGGAATTGACCGTGCACACGCAGCTGGAAGAAGAAATCTTCTACCCGGCCGTGCGCCGCCCGATCCATGACGGCGACCTGATGGATGAAGCCGTCGTCGAGCACGCGAGCGCCAAGGAGCTCATCGCGCAGATTACCGCGATGGATCCCGCCGACGACCTGTACGACGCCAAGGTCAAGGTGCTGTCGGAGCAGATCGAGCACCACGTCAAGGAAGAAGAGGGCGACATGTTTCCCAAAGTGCGCCATACGGCCGTCGACCTCGACGCGCTGGGCAAGGAAATGGCCGCGCGCAAGGAACAGCTGACGGGCGTCGCCGCCTGAGCGGCTTAAAAAATCAACAACCAAGGGAGTATTCCATGCAAGCTACACAATTGTCCGTGTCGGACCTGAACAATCCGGGCGTATCCTGGGGTGCCGTGCTGGCGGGTGCAGCCGCCGCGGCCGCCTTGTCCTTCATTTTGCTGATTCTCGGCGTGGGCCTGGGCCTGTCGTCCGTGTCGCCGTGGTCGTTCAACGCGACGGCCATCGGCGTGTCGACCATCGCCTGGCTGGCCTTCATGCAACTGGCCGCGTCCGGCATCGGCGGCTACATGGCGGGCCGGCTGCGCGTGAAATGGAGTTCCATCCACACGGATGAGGTGCATTTCCGCGATACGGCCCACGGCTTGCTGGCCTGGGCCGTGGCCACCCTGATCACCGTGGCTGTGCTGGCCGGCGGCACGCGTGCCGTGCTGAGCGGCGCCATCGACGCGGGCAGCGGCGTGGCGGCCGCCATAGCCCCCGCAGCGGCAGCGGGCGCAGGTGCTGCTGGCGCCAAGCAAGGCGAGGGCAGCGGCGCCAATCCGCTCGACTATTTCTCGGACATGCTGCTGCGCGCCGCGCCTGCCGCACCGGCTACCACCGCCACCGGCACCCTGGCGGCGCCTGCGGCCAATGCCAGCACCGCCGAGCAGCGCGTGGAAATCGGCAAGATCTTCGCCACCGGCCTGTCCACGGGCAGCCTGGCCGCAGATGACCGAGCCTACCTGGGCCAGGTCGTGGCCAGCCGCACGGGCTTGACGCAGGCGGAAGCGGAAGCGCGCGTCGACGCCGTCTACGCCCGCGCCGCCAAGGCTGCCGCCGATGCCAAGGCTGCCGCTCAGCAAGCGGCTGAAACGGCCCGCAAGGCCGGTGCCCACACGGCGCTGTGGATGTTCGTCGCCTTGTTGCTGGGCGCTTTCGTTGCCAGCCTGGCGGCAACGTTTGGCGGCCGCCAGCGCGACCATGAGCGCGTGCTGCGCCATGTGACCATTTAATTCACCGATTTAATCTAGGAGACTGCCATGCGTTCCATCCTCTTGCTGCTGCTGGGCATTCCATTGCCCATCGTCATACTGATCGCCCTGTTCGTGCATTAATAATTAATAAGACGTTGACGTAAAAAACGGCGCCCGCCGCAAGCCGGGCGCCGTTTGTGTTGAAGCGGGTCCATGTGTAAGATGGCGCGATCTTTCCACCGAGACTATCCATGACCTTGACCGCCCTGCGTCCCTTGCTGAAAACCGCCGCCATTGCTGCCTTTGCCTGCAGCGTGCTGGCCTCGTGTTCCACCCTGATCGGCCCGCGCGACGTGAATGTGTCGCTGAGCAAGATGCAGCAAGGCCTGGAGCGTCGCTTTCCCATCGACAAGCGCGTGCTGTCCGTGCTGGATGTCAAACTGACCCACCCGCAACTGTCGCTACAGCCCGAGCGCGAACGGGTTGCCCTCAGCGTGGACGCCAGCGTCTTGCCGCCCTTTATCCGCCAGAGCTGGCGCGGCAGCCTGGCCATGTCGGGCCGCCTCGTGCTCGACGCCCAGCGCAACGCCGTCTACCTGAGCGAAGCGAGCGTGGACAAGGTCACCATCGATGGCATGGACGAGTCGCAGCAGCGCCAGTTCGCCAAGGTGGCCAGCCTGGTGGCCGACCAGCTCATGCACGAAACGCCGATCTATACGTTCAAACCCGACGAATTGCGCTATGCGGGCGTGCAATTCGTGCCCACGCAGATCAGGACCACGGGCAATGGGCTGACCGTGACTTTCGAGCCGGTGAAGTAGCGGTGAAGTAGCTTAGGCCTCGAACGCGGGCGCGCCGATTTGCGTGGCCGTGTTATTGCGCGGCGTCGCCTCTTCATGAAACAGGTCAGCCAGGTACTCGCATAGCGCATCTGCTTGAATATCGTCCGGAATAATGAAATCGGCGGGCCTGCGCTTGCCTTCCGCACCGAGATAGAAGGCGCGCCAGGCGCCCTGACTCTCCCGGACACCAATCAGCGTGCCGAAAATATTGAATCTGAATTCCTGCATCAAACTTCTCCAGTTAAAGAGCCAGGCAAAAAGATGTGGCGAGCGACAGGTATGGCTATTGCTAGATGGTAACATTTGCTGATCATCGGCGCGGGCTTGAGGCGTGCTTCAGCGAACATCGGATCACAGGAGTTGTTCAACCGCCATTGTTGCCCCGCAAGCAGGCCGACTATAATCCTGCCTCTCATGCCTGGACACAGCATGTTCCCCAACATGAAGTTAAAACAATTAAAGGAATCTTCGTGAAACGCTCACTCATCAGCGCCGCCTGCTGCGCCTTGTTCGCCTTCTCCTCGCCCGCGCTGTACGCCCAGCAAGCCACCAATGCCAGCGCGCCCGTCTCCGGCATCGACCTGAAAACCCTGGACCCGGCCGTGAGCCCCAGGGATGATTTCTACGGCTACGTCAACGGCGTCTGGACGCGCAATACGGAAATCCCGGCCGACAAATCCGTCTGGGGCACGTATATCGAATTGCGTGAAATCGCCCAGGGCCAGTTGCGCGGCCTGATCGATGCCACCGTCAAGAACCCCGGCAAGCCCGGCAGCGAGGCGCACAAGATCGCCGACCTGTACACGAGCTTCATGAACGACAAGGCGCGCAATGCGGCCGGCTTCAAGCCCCTGCGCGCCGAACTGGCCCGCGTCGCCGCCGTCAAGGACAAGAAAGACTTGCCGGCGCTGCTGGCCTACCTGCAAGGCAATGGCGTTGCCACGCCGTTTTCCGCCTATGTGGCACCCGATGCGCAAGACCCCGAGCGCTACACGGTCAACATCAGCCAGTCCGGCCTGGGCTTGCCTGACCGCGATTACTACCTGAAGGAGGACGACGCCAAGCTGCAAGCCGTGCGCGCCAAATACCTCAAGCATATCGAAACCATGCTGGCCATGAGCGGCGACAAGGCCGCTGCCGCACACGCGGCGCAAATCCTCGACCTCGAAACGCGCCTGGCGGCCGTGCAGTGGACGCGCGTGCAGATGCGCGACCCCGTCAAATCGTACAACCGCGTCGATTTCGACAAATTCGCGGCACTGGCGCCGGCCTTCGACTGGAATGTCTACTTTACTGCCGCCGGCCTGGCGCCGAAAGCCACGTCGGCCGTGGTGCGCCAGCCCAGCTTCATGACCGGCTTTTCCGAGACCGTGGCCGCCGTGCCGCTGGAATCCTGGAAGAGCTATCTGAACTGGCGCATCATCGAAAGCTATGCCTCCTTCCTGGACAGCGCCACGGTCAAGGAGCGTTTCGCCTTCGACGGCACGGTGCTGCGCGGCGTGCCGCAAAGCGAACCGCAGTGGCAACTGGCGCTGCGCTTCACGGATGGCGCCATCAGCGACGCCGTCGGCAAGCGTTACGTGGAAATGTATCTGCCGCCGGAAACCCGGCCCCGCGTGATGGCCATGTTCGACAATTTCGTCGCCTCGTTCAAGGATGGCATCGAGCAGCTCGACTGGATGGGCCCGGAAACCAAGAAGGAAGCCCAGCTCAAGCTGGCAGCCTTGAAGCCGAAGATCGCGTATCCCGATACCTGGCGCGACTACAGCAGCATGCAGACGCAGCCGAATGACCTGATCGCCAACGTGCGCGCCGCGCGCGCCTGGAGCCGCCAGCAAAACCTGGCCAAGCTGGGCAAGCCGGTCGACCGCGACGAATGGTCGATGACGCCGCAAACCGTGAACGCCAGCTACAGCCCGTCGCTCAACGCCATCACGATTCCGGCCGCCATTTTGCAGCCGCCATTCTTCAACGTGAAAGCGGAAGATGCCGTCAACTACGGCTTGCTGGGCATTACCTTCGGCCATGAAATCAGCCATGCCTTCGACGATTCCGGTAGCCAGTACGACGCCAAAGGCCGTCTGCGCAACTGGTGGACGGCAGAGGACCGCACGGCGTTCAAGGCCCTGGCCGCCGGCCTCGTCAAGCAATATGGCGCCTACAGCCCCGTGCCGGGCTACCACATCAATGGCGAACTGACGCTGGGCGAAAACATCGGCGACAATTCCGGCCTGTCGATCACCTACAAGGCGTACCAGCGTTCCTTGAACGGCAAGCCTTCACCAGTCATCGATGGCCTGACGGGCGAACAGCGCCTGTACATCGGCTTTGCGCAGAAATGGCGCGCGAAATTGCGTCCCGAAGCGGCCATCGCGCAGATCAAGAGCGACCCCCATTCGCCGGGTGAATTCCGCGCCAAGGGCACGGTCAAGAACCAGCCCGGTTTCTATGAAGCGTTCGGCATCAAGCCAGGCGACCCGATGTACCTGCCGCCCGAGCAGCGCGTGATCATGTGGTAAATCATGTGGTAAGCCCGTAGGGCAGTCGCGCACCGCGCCGCGGACTATTCCTTAGCGTGGTTGAGCGTGTACCTGGGCAGCTCCACCGTCAGGTCTTCCTGGGCGAGGCGGGCCTGGCAGGACAGGCGCGAATGGGGCTGCAAACCCCAGGCCTGGTCGAGCATGTCTTCCTCATTGTCGCCCAGTTCGTTGAGCGTATCGAAACCCTGCACCACGACCACGTGGCAGGTGGAACAGGCGCCCACCTGGCCGCACGCGTGTTCCATGTCTATCTGATTGAGCAGCAATGCGTCGCAAATGCTCATGTTCTGCGGCGCGTCAAACACGGCGCCGTCGGGGGCCAGCTCGGGATGGGGCAGGACGGTAATTTTTGGCATGCGGGATTCTCCTTGATGTCGCTTGAATACCGCTACCTTGAACCTTCCCGCCTTGATAAGGTCAAGCGCAATGTTGCGCCTGAACGGGGGCTTTCTGCGCTTACATCTTCGATGCCGGATGTTCCGCCAGCGGGACAAACTGGCCGGTAGCCTCGTCGAGCGCGTCCAGTGAGCCATTTTCGATGTCATACACCCAGCCATGCAGGGTCAGGCGCTTTTGCGTGATGCCCAGCGCTACCGAGGGGTGCGTGCGGATGTTGTTGAGTTGCGCCACGACATTGGCGCGTACCATGCCGTCGATGCGGTCCTGTTCCGTGGCATGCTCGATCGATTCATTGATCATGCGCGCCGCATCTGCGTGCCGCAGCCAGTTCTTGACTGCCGGCATGTGATCGAGACAGGTGCAGGTGGCGATGGCCTTCATCGCGCCGCAATCGGAATGGCCGCAAATGACGATGTCCGTCACATTCAGGGCCGCAACGGCAAATTCGACGGACGCGCTCACGCCGCCCGGTTCCGGGCCAAACGAGGGCACGATGTTGCCCGCGTTGCGAATCACAAACAGTTCGCCAGGTTCGCGCTGCGTCACCAGTTCCGGCACCATGCGGCTGTCGGAACAGGAAATGAACAGGGCCTTGGGCGTCTGTCCCGTGGCCAGTGTCTTGAACAACTCTCGGCGTTCAGGAAAGACTTCCTTCTGGAAACGTAGAAATCCGGCAATGATGTCGCGCATAAATAAAAGAAGAGAGTGGTGTGAGCCCGTATTATCGCCGATGTCAGCGCGGCTGGCTTGCCGGCTGGCCGGTTTGAGGCCCCGTAATGCAGCGGTCGAGATGCCCGATCAATTGCACGAACACGCGTTTATCGGCAATGTGATTCATCGTGTTGCTCATGAAGACGTCGCTGGCGGCCGCTGCCACGGCACCGCGGGCTTGTGCGCAGGCGGCATGCAGTTGCGCGCGGTCAAGCTCAAGCAGCGCCGCGGCGACGCCTGCACGCGTGAAATCGAAGGCATCGATGCCGCAACAGCCGGCGGCGCAATGGGTTTCCAGGCGGCAGATCAGCGGCCACAGCCCCTCCAGGTGCTCGTCGATGCCGACGGCTTGCGCATAGCGCTCCCCGATGTCGATGTGTTCGATCCATGCGTCTTCGGCAATCTGGATATCGTATTGATGGTCGCGTTCCGTCATGTTTGCTTTCCCGCATGCGCGGTGACTGTCTGATAGAGGCGCCATCGTACCGCAAGCGCGGCGGCAGTTGGCACACCATGCAGCAAGACGTGAAAAAACCGCCCGAAGGCGGTTTTGTGTGTGCACTGTATTGCCGCTTATTTCCTGTCAGGCAAGGCGTATGCCAGCACGTAGTCGCCGCGGTCCGGCGACTGGCGCGCGCCGCCGGCGCTGACGACGATGTATTGCTTGCCCGTTTTCGGCGAGACATACGTCATCGGGCCGGACTGGCTGCCCACGGGCAGGCGCTGTTTCCAGATTTCCTTGCCGGTGGCGCTGTCAAAGGCGCGCAGGTAGAAATCCTGCGTGCCGGCAAAGAACAGCAAGCCGGACTGCGTCGACATCGACGCGCCCAGGGTCGGCATGCCGATCGGAATCGGCATTTTCATGCGGATGCCCATCGGACCCGTATCCTGCACCGTGCCGACCGGTACCTGCCACACGAGCTTGCGGGTTTTCAGGTCGATGGCCGACATGGTGCCGAACGGCGGCTTCTGGCAGGGAATGCCCGCTTTCGACAGGAAACGTTCGCGCATGGCGCCGAACGGCGTGCCTTCCTGCGGCACGACGCCCATCTCGATGCCGCTGGCACCCTTCGGAATGGCGGCGCGCGGGATCATGTAGTTGGCCAGGCCCAAACGCATGTCGTTGACAAACATGTAGTTGGTGGTCGGGTCGACGGAGACGCTGCCCCAGTTCATGCCGCCCAGCGAGCCTGGGAACTGCAGCGAACGGTCGAGGCCTGGCGGCGTGTAGACGCCTTCGTGGCGCATGCCCTTGAACTCGATGCGGCACAGCAACTGGTCAAACACGGTGCCGCCCCACATGTCGGACTCGTGCAAGGTGGCGTTGCCGATCGACGGCATGCCGACGGAAAACGGCTGCGTGGGCGAATAGCGCTCGCCAGGCACCTTGCCTTGCGGTACAGGACGCTCTTCCACGGCCGCGATGGGCTCGCCCGTCACGCGGTTGAGAAGGAAGATTTCGCCTTGTTTCGTCACTTGCGCCAGCGCGGGCAGGGTGCCGCCTTTGCCGTCAGGAATGTCGTACAGCAGCGGCTGGGCCGGCAAGTCGAAGTCCCACAGGTCGTGGTGGGTGGTCTGGAAGGTCCAGCGCACCTTGCCCGTTTTCGCGTTGACGGCAACGATGGACGAGCTGTACTTGTCGTCCAGCGCCGTGCGCGTGCCGCCGAAGAAGTCGGGCGTGGCATTGCCGGTCGGCAGGTAGATGGTGTCCAGCTGGGCGTCGTACGACATGGCCGACCAGACGTTCGGCGTGCCGCGCGTGTAGGTCTGGCCTTGCGGCGGCAGTTTCGTGATGGCAGGGTTGCCCGGGTCCCAGGCCCACGCCAGTTCGCCGCTGCGCACGTCAAACGCGCGTACCACGCCGGGCGGCTCGCCGGTGGAGAAATTGTCGGCCACGCGGCCGCCGACGACGACCAGGTCGCCCGCGATCAGCGGCGTCGATGTTTGCTGGTAGTAGCCGGGCTTGACTTCGCCCATGCCCACCTTCAAGTCGACGGTGCCGTGCTCGCCAAAATCGGCGCAAGGCTCACCGGTACCCGCGTCGAGCGCGATCAGGCGCGCATCGATGGTCGGCAGCAAGATGCGCTTGCGGCAGGCGGCCGGGGCGGCGTCGCTGGGGGCGCTGGCCGGCAGCGGCTGCGCGGCGGGCGCTTCATGGTAGCCCAGGCCGCGGCAGCGCTGCCAGTTTGGCGCGGAACCTTGCGGGTCGTATTTCCAGCGCTCGGCGCCCGTATCGGCGTCCAGCGCCACGACCTTGCCGTAGGCCGTGCAGACGTACAGGGTATCGCCCACTTGCAGCGGCGTGTTCTGGTCTTCCGCGCCAGAACCATTGCTTTGCGGGATGTCGCCCGTGTGCGCCGTCCAGGCCAGTTTCAGCTGGCCGACGTTGCCCTTGTTGATCTGGTCCAGCGCGGCGAAGCGGTTGCCGGCCGTGGTGTTACCCCAGTGCAGCCAGTTTTTCTGCTGCGCGCCGGGAGCGACCGGCGTCACGCCCGCCACGACATCGGCTTCAATGACGGACTTGGGCAGGAAGAAATTGACGCCCGTGATGGCCAGGCAGACGGCGATCAGGCCCGCCAGCGCGAAGGCGCCTTTGCCAGCCGGCACGCCGGTGGTGCGGCGCAAGCCGGGATAGGCGAGGGCTACCAGGCAAGCCAGCACGCCGAAGACGAACAGGCGCGACACCAGGGGCCAGAAGTTCCAGCCCGCGTCGATGGGGGCCCAGATCAGGGCAACGATAAAGGCGGCACCGAACAGCAGGGCGCCGGCCGGCTTGCTCCGCCAGACGAGTACGCCAGAGGCGAACGTGGCAATGCCCATCGGCAGGTAAAACCAGCTGCCGCCCAGATACGCGAGGTAGGCTCCGCCGATAGCGAGGAAGAGGCCGGACAAGATGAGCAGCACGGCTGGCAGGTAGCGCAGCGGCGACGCTGCTTGACCCCGCGTTGCGGGTGTGGATGAACTGGAAGGGTTCACGATGATTCCTTTTATTGTTGACCGGGCGGCCAGGCGCCGCCAGGTGATGCTGAATAACCAAGACTCGGTTCCCCCGTTGCGCGAGGGGTGAGTGTCCGCCCGCGGGCGGGATGCTCAGCCCGGGTTTGGCGTGGTGGATTTGCTGTCGAGATTGGCGATGATGCGGCTGAGCATGTCCAGCAAGGCGTGTTCTTCCTCGGCGCTGAAACCGGCGAGGGCTTCGCGGTTGCTGGCATGAATCGCTTCCTTGATCAGGGGCGACTGCTGTAATGCGGCCGGGGTAAGGCCGAACAGGCTGCTGCGTCCATCGCTGGGATCGGGTTGGCGGCTGACCAGGCCGTCACGTTCCATGCGCGCCAGCGTGGCCGCCATGGTCGGCTGCTCGACGGCAGCGGCCACGGTCAGTGCTTTCTGCGTCAGCTGCGCGCCATTTGCCAGTTCGTAAAATACGGGCAACTGGCCCGGCGCCATGCCGATCAGCTTGAGCTTGCGCTCGATGACCCTGGCAAACAGGCGTGCAGCCCGGCTCGTCATGTGGCCTGCGGACTGCTCTTTCTGGAAGTCGATCACGAACATCCCCGGTGAAAAGAATATAGCATGCTATCATAATTTCGATGAGCATAGCAGGCTATGCATTTTTTCAGGCGGCCGGAAATGCAAAAACCGCCCGAAGGCGGTTTTTTTACGTGGCAATGAACGCTGCCGGCGTTTAGATAAAATAGATCAGCGCGATGACGCCCACGACCAGCGCCACGCGGGTGACCTGGTAGGCCGTCTTGTTCCACGCCTTGAAGCGGCGGCGGTACTGGCCCATGGTCCAGGAAATCTGGAACAGCTTGCTCACGCCGCCCACCTGGTCGCCCAGTTCGTTCGGCGAGGCGGCGGCCGTCATCAGGGTGCGGCCCAGCCAGCGGTTCAAGCCTTGCGCCCAGCGGTAGCGCATCGGGCGCTCGATGTCGCAGAACAGGATGATGCGGTCGCTGTCGGCGTCGTTGCGGGCCCAGTGGATATACGTTTCATCGAACATCACGGCCTGGCCGTCGCGCCAGCTGTGGCGCTCGCCATCGACGTCGATGAAGCAGCGGTCGTCGTTCGGCGTCTGCAAGCCCAGGTGGTAGCGCAGGGAGCCGGCGAACGGGTCGCGGTGCGGGTTGAGCTTGCCGCCTTGCGGCAGTTCCGCGAACATGGCCGCCTTGATCGAGGGAATCGATTGCAGCAGCGCATAGGTTTGCGGGCACATCTGTTGCGCCGACGGGTGGTTCGCGTCATACCATTTCAGGTAGAAACGCTTCCAGCCATACTTGAAGAAGGAATTGAAACCCACGTCATTGTTCTTTTCCGCGGCCTTGATCTTTTTCATTTCCTGCATGCGCAGCGCCTCATCGCGGATGATTTGCCAGTTCTGCTGCAGCGGCGCCAGTTCCGGGAATTGATCGACGGAAAGGTATGGCGTGGCCGGCACCTTGGAAAAGGTGTGCATGAACAGGTTCAGCGGCGCCATGAACGAGGAATGATCGAAGATCTGGCGGCGAAACGGCAGGCGCACCTTGCCACGAAAATGAATATGTAAAACGGAAAACACAAAAATGCCCAGCAAGGCCCACTTCATACACAACCTCGTTTTTTAAGAATGGGGCAATTATAACCAGTTAATGCCATCGCCACCCCGGGCCACGGTGAAGGAAAGATGAAGCGGCGCACGGGAGAGCTCTGTCCTACAATGGCTGTTCTCCACACTGATACGAGGTAACAATGGAAATCTGGCACGCACCGCTCGACCTGGCCACCCTCAACGCCGCCAGCGAGGGCACGGCCATGCGCCACCTGGGCATCGCATTCACGGCCTTCGGCCCCGACTGGATCGAAGCGACCATGCCCGTCGACCACCGCACCATGCAGCCATTCAAGCTGCTGCATGGCGGCGCTTCCGTGCTGCTGGCCGAAACCCTGGGCAGCATGGCCGCGAATGCCTGCCTCGATTCCAGCCGGCAGGTGAGCGTGGGCCAGGAAATCAATGCCAACCACGTGCGCGGCGTGCGTGGCGGCCATGTGACGGGGCGCGCCACGCCGATCCACCGGGGTCGCACCAGCCAGGTCTGGGAAATCCGCATCACCGATGATGACGGCAAACTATGCTGCATTTCGCGCATCACCATGGCTGTCATCGATGCCCCGGGCGCGGGCTGATACGTCCCATCTTGACTTGCGTCAAGGCATTAAAAGCGAGCGCGTGGAATCATAAATAACGCTGTTCGCTTATAATTCAGTGTGCTGTTGTAGGGCGTGAGGGTATGTCCCGCGCGCCTGCATTGCCCGAAATTAGAAGCTGACTGCCCAAAAAACGCCAGTTAGAGACCCATCCTGCGCCATGCAGGAACGGCAACACGACGGCGAGCAGATCGCTGGTTTTTAGTTAACCAGCAACAATCAACTTTATTACAGGGCACTAACAACAATGATGTCATTCAATCGTTTGACGATAGGCGCGCGCCTGAGCGCAGGCTTCGGGCTGCTGGTGCTGCTCATGCTGGTGCTGGCTGCCTTCGCACTGCTGCGCATCGGCGCCATCTCCGGCGCCATGGACGCGCAAGAAAAAGTACAACTGGAAAAACTCGAACCCCTGTACGTGGCGCGCGAAGCGCTCGACCAGACGGGCCTGGCCGCCCGCAACGCATATATCTTCCACGACCAGGCCGCCGCCGAAAAAGAGCTGGCCATCCTCGACAGCCAGAAGGCGCTGTACCTGGAAGCGCTGGCCCGCCTGGCGCCGCAGTTCGCCGGCGATGCGCAATTCGAGAAAGTCAGCACGGGCCTCAAAACCATGGCGCGGGAATTGCAGCGTCCGCGCCAGTTCCGCGCCACGGGACAGATGGAGCAGTATGGCACCTTCCTCGTCGAGGAGTGCAGCCCTTTGCGGCGCCAGATCGTCGCCGATATCGATACGGTGCTGAAAAACGTGCAGCGCGAATCGGAGCAGGCCAGCGTGGCCGCGCGCGCCATCTACGGCCAGTCGCTGCGCTGGATCGGCGTGCTGGCCGCGCTCAGCGTGCTCATTTGCATTGCGGTCGCCACCGTCATCACGCGCGGCCTGCTGCGCCAGCTGGGCGGCGAACCGGCATATGCGGCCTCGATTGCCGGGCGCATCGCGCTCGGTGAACTGGCCATCGACGTGCATACGCGCCATGGCGACGACAGCAGCCTGCTGTTTGCCATCAAGACCATGCGCGACAACCTGGCCGCCATCGTCGGCAAGGTGCGCCACGGCACGGAAAGCATCGCCATGGCTTCGACCGAGATCGCTACGGGCAACCGCGATCTGTCGCAGCGCACGGAGCAGCAGGCCGGCTCGCTGGAAGAAGTGGCGTCATCGATGGAGGAACTGATTTCCACCGTGCGCCAGAATGCGGACAACGCCCAGCAGGCGAACCGCCTGGCGCGCGAAGCGTCGAAGGTGTCGGAGCAGGGCGGCAAGGCGGTGGCCGAAGTGGTGCATACGATGGGCCTGATCAATGCCTCGTCGAACAAGATCGTCGACATCATCGGCGTGATCGACAGCATCGCCTTCCAGACGAATATCCTGGCCTTGAACGCGGCAGTGGAAGCGGCGCGCGCCGGCGAGCAGGGACGCGGTTTTGCCGTCGTCGCCACGGAAGTGCGCAGCCTGGCGCAACGCTCTAGCGCCGCCGCACGCGAAATCAAGGCCCTGATCGACGATTCCGTCAGCAAGGTGGGTACCGGAACCTTGCTCGTCGAGCAGGCCGGCGTCACCATGCACGACGTGGTGGCCGGCATCGGCAGGGTGACGGGCATCATGGCCGAGATCAGCCACGCCACGCAGGAGCAGGGCGCCGGCATCGAGCAAGTCAACCGCGCCATCGTCGACATGGACCGCGTGACCCAGCAAAACGCGGCCCTGGTCGAGCAGGCGGCCGCCGCCGCGCAGGAATTGCAGCAGCAGGCGGCGCAGCTGGAACAGGAAGTGGGCATCTTCAAACTGGCCAAGCCGGCCAACGGACCGCTGCGCCTGGCGGCTTGATGCCGAGAGCGCGGCAGCACGGCGCGCCATGCGCCAATAGTCGTATTCCGCGCTACAATGAGAGCTGGATCACCGCCAGGACTTCTCATGCAAGTGCGCCGCAGCCATGATCTATCCAGCCCGGACGACGACAAACCGGCGCCGCCCGTGCTGCAGCTGGCCCTTGCCGGCCTCGGCTGGGGTTTGCTCACCTGCATGCTGTGCTTTGCCATCCTGTTCCTCACCAAATGGCTGTTGCCGCCCGAATACTGGGGCGCACACACAGGCCTGTCCAAGTTCAAGCGCGAAATGTCGCTGCCCCTGCTGGTGTTCTGGGTCGTCATCTATTCTCCCATCCTGGAAACCTTCCTTGGCCAGCTGCTGCCGCTGGAAATCCTCCGGCGCCAGGGCGCCAGCCGCCAGCTGAGCATTTTTATCGCCACCATCCTGTGGGCCATCGTGCATTTCATCAGCGGCGGCTTGCTGCATGCCATCGTCGCGCTGGGGTCGGGCTCCATGTTCAGTTTTGTCTACCTGCGCTACCGCGGCCCCAGTGTCGCCGTTGCCTACGCGACAACGACGTTTGCGCGCGCCTGTAACAATATCGCCATCCTGGTGGCCGTGTTTTACGGCCTCGACGCCTAAAGCACCTTCCAAAACCTACTGCGCGTCGGTATAGGCGGCCTGCGATGCTCACCGTACTCTAGTACGGTTACGCTTCTCGACCACCTCTACCTTCCGCTCGCTACGGTTTTGTTAGGCGCTTTTCTTCCTTCCTGAGCAAGTACGGCACCAGCGCCGCCAGCGCCACGGCCAGTAGCGCCAGGCCGTTCAGCAGCTGACGAAAGGCGGCGTCATAGCTGGCGCGCAGCAGCGTTTCCTGGCCGCCCAGCAGCTGTGTCGCCTGTTGGAGATCGCCGAGCGCGGCGCGGCTGGCGGCCGCCAATAGCGGTAGATCGGCGGGCAGCTGCCGCGCCAGGGCTACACCGATCAGGCCGGCCAGCACGGCGCCCGCCAGGGCCAGCGCCACGCCATCGGCGCTGACGCGCACGGTATTGAAGATACCCGTCGCCATGCCGGCCCGCTCCGTTTCCACCACGCTCAGGGCCATGCCATCCATCAAGCCCCACGGCAAGCCGATGCCCACGCCGATCAGCAGCAGGGGGCCGGTCAGTTCGCCAGCGTCGCCGCCGCCCAGCACCTGCGCCAGCCAGGCCAGGCCCGCCGCGGCCAGCAGCAATCCCGCCGCGCACAGGGCGCCGCTCCCCACCCAGCGCGACAGCAGCGCCGCCAGCATGGGCACGAGCAGCAATGGCGCGGCCAGGGCGATCATCAAACGGCCTGCCGCCAGCGCGGACATGCTGTCGATGCCGATGAAGCGCCCCGGCAGCATGACGATCAGCACGATGAACAGGAAGGCGGGCGAAGCGGCCAGCACTTGCACGGCGACAAAGCGACGCTGGCGGAACAGCGACAAATCCAGCATGGGCCGCGCCGTCCTGCGCTCGATCGCGCCAAAGGCGAGAAACAGCAGCATGGACGAGGCGACGGACAGCAGCACGGCGCCGTTGCGCCAGCCGTGTTCGGGCGCCAGCAGCATGCCCAGGGTCAACAGGCCCAGCGCGGCGGTGAAGCTGAGGGCGCCGGGCCAGTCCAGCCGGCCCTTGCCGCGCGCCGGATCGGCCGGCACGCTGCTCCATACCAGCAGCATGCCGATGGCGCCCAGCGCGGCCGTGGCATAAAAGATGGCGGGCCAGCGGGCCAGTGCCAGCATGGCGCCGGCCGCCAGCGGACCGAAGGCCAGGCCCAGGCCGAATGTCGTGCCCAGCACGCTCATCACGCGGCTGCGCGCCGCGCCGTGGAACAGGGGCGCCAGCGAAGACATGGCGGCGGCGAATGCGGCCGCGCCGCCCAGGCCTTGCACGAAGCGCAGCGCGGCGATCCATGCCACCGATGGCGCGTGGGCAATGGCCAGGGTCGCCACGCAAAACAGCGCCAGCCCCGCCAGCCAGACGCGGCGCCGTCCCAGCACGTCCGTCAGGCTGCCGGCCACCATCATGGCGCTGCCATAGCTGAGGATATACGCATTGATGACCCAGTTCAGGGCGGCAGCGCTGCCGTGCAATTCGGCGCCGAGGGCGGGCAAGGCCACGGCCGGACCCGTGAAACACAGGGGAATCAGCAAGCCCGTCAGGCAAGCGGCCAGCACTTGCAGGGGGAGTGAAAGACGTGAGGAATGGGGCATGGGCGTCGGATAGGAAAGAAGGAGGAGCGAGTATGGCGCGCCCGTCATTGAAGAAAAATGGGCTAAACTGATCAACATATCGGACACAAATGTCTTGAATGGGGAATGAATGGATAGCTTGGGCGGCATCGCCATGTTCGTGCAGGTGGCCGACAGCGGCAGTTTTTCAGCCACGGGCCGGCTGCTGGGGCTATCTTCGTCGGCGGTCGGCAAGAGCGTGGCGCGCATGGAGGCGCGGCTCGGTGCGCGCCTGTTCCAGCGCAGCACGCGGCACCTGGCATTGACGGCGGAAGGGGAGAAATTCCTGCAGCGCTGCAAGCGCATCCTGGCCGAGGTGGAAGCGGCCGAGCGTGAGCTGGGGGAATCGGGCGGCGCGCCGAGCGGCCGCCTTCGCATCAGCCTGCCACGCTACAGCGGCCTGTTCGAGCCGGCCATCGGCGCCTTCATGCAAGCCTACCCGGCCATCGACCTCGACCTCGATTTTTCCGACGCCATGGTCAACATCGTCAGCGACGGTTTTGACGCGGCCGTGCGCACGGGCGAGCTGGCCGATTCGGGCTTGATGCGGCGCAAACTGTGTACATTCCGCCGCCTGCTGGTGGCGTCGCCCGCCTACCTGGCGCGCCATGGCCGGCCCGCCGATGGCGCCGGGCTGCTGCGGCACGCGCGCCTGGACTACCGCTTTCCCGCCACGGGCCGCCTGGAACAGTGGCCGCTGATGGACGAGGCAAGCCCGCCGGCGCCCGGCATGGTCTGCAACAGCCTGGAAATGCGCATCTTCCTGGTCGTGCAGGGGCAGGGCATCGCCTACCTGCCCGCATTTGCCGTGCAGCGCGAACTGGCGGCGGGGCAACTGGTCTCGCTGCTGGACGAGCATACGCAGGCGCGCACGGCATTCTGGCTGCTGTGGCCGGCCAGCCGCCACCTGCCGCCGCGCTTGCGCGTCTTCATCGATTTCCTGGTGGAGCAGTTACAGGATCAAACTTTTGGAGCTTTGCCATGACGCAGGATGTTTCCCTGACGCCCTTGCAGTTGCATGTGGCTGGCGCCACCGTGCGCCACGCGCATCCGTTTCCCATGCCGCAGCTGACCCCGCAGGAACCGCTGACGGCGGCCCTGCGCGACGGCTGGGTACGGCCATTGTATATGGGCTTGCACCAGCCTCAGGCGCAGGCATGCCTGGCCCGGCTGGCGCAGGCCGACGATACCGTCATCGCCCGCCTGCTGGGGCAATTCGACTGGCGCAGCCGCACGGCGGGCGCCTATCTGGCCGCATTGATGCATCGTCCCGGCTTCACGGACCAGCTGGGCGGCCTGCTGCTGGCCAGTGAAGTCTGCTACGCGGGCAGCGCGTATTGTCTGGCGCTGGCCGCCTTCGACACGCCCGGCAGCCGCGACTATCTGCACCGCTATCTTGAACATTATTTGCGCCAGCCGCAGCTGCACTTTGATCAGGAGCAAGCCATGGCGGCCATTGCCTACCTGGATGGCCAGCAGGGCCGGGATGAGGCGGCGCGCCATGCGCCAGCCTGGGCCGATTTTACCGCCAGCCGGCCGGGCCTGGCGCTGGACGCAGCGCTCGCAGCATGGACTGGCCGCATGGCCACCTTGCGCGCCTTGCAGGCCGCGGCGCCAGGCAAATAGGCGCGATTCCCCTCAAACTTCGGCGCCGTTGGTATTGTTGGCGGCCTACCGCGCGCTTTCCATGGATTCGACGGTGTCAAAAAGATGCGCCAGCGCACCTTCCATGGCGCCGGCCGTTGCGTCGCCGCTCTGGTTGGTGATGATGAAGATCCCAAGCTGGTATTTTGGAATGACGTAGGCGTAGCTTTGCGCACGCGGCACGCCGCCATGGTGTACATAATGCGTGCCCAACTGGCGATTGCTGCCGATATTCCAGAAATAGCCAATGCTGAAGTCGTCCTGAAAGCGTACCAGCGGCTTGTGCGATTCGACGACCGCGGGATCGGCACCCAATTGCAGGCGCAGGTATTTCGTCATATCCGGCATGCTCGACTTCAGGTTGCCGGCTGCGCCCCAAGGCAGTTGCGGCATCGGTGTCGTCATGACGGGATTGTCGCTGTGGTAGCCGGGTGCCAGCCGGCCGGCATCCGTGGCAGTGAGTCTCAGCCTGGTATCGTGCATGCCGGCTGCGCGCGCGACGAATTGCGTGAGCAGGACTTCGTAGGGCAGTCCGTAGATTGTTTCAAGCGTGTGCGCAATGAGTTCGGTACCGGCGCTTGAATAGGCGTAGTCCTTGCCAAGCGGCCCCTGGATGCTGACCGTGTGCAAGTCCTGCCAGAATTGCTGTTGTCCGTAGCTGGCGTAGGCTGCATTGAGCTTTGCCGGCGTGGCGTGTGCGGTGAAATCCTTCAATATGGTGTTCACCTGCAATGGCAGCATGCCCGGCATGGTGCTGGTGTGCGTGATCAAATGGCGCAAGCGAACTGGCTGCCCCTGCGACTGCAGGTTCGGGTAGGCGGCCGGCAGGTACTTTTGTATGGGATCGTCGAGCGCCGCCTTCCCATCCAGCACAGCGTTCGCCAGCAGCAGGCCAGCAAAAGTCTTGCTGATTGAGCCGATTTCATACAGCGTTGCATCGTTCGGCGGATTGCCTTTGCCGGTCTCCAGCTCGCCTTGATGCAGAATGAATTCCTTGCCCCGATAAACGACGGCAATCGAGGTCGCGTGCAGGAATTTTGACTGCAGCAGGGTGGTCGCGGTCTGGCGCATGGCCG
Organism: Janthinobacterium lividum; assembly: GCF_034424625.1. Classification (NCBI taxonomy): domain Bacteria; kingdom Pseudomonadati; phylum Pseudomonadota; class Betaproteobacteria; order Burkholderiales; family Oxalobacteraceae; genus Janthinobacterium; species Janthinobacterium lividum. The sequence continues at coordinate 3,356,750 of NZ_CP139976.1, forward strand.
CAGGAATGTCATGCGCAGGTGCCGTGGCCGCGGGCTTGCAAGCTGCCAGCACGAGTGTCATTACAGTGATGCTTGCGGCGAGTTTGCTTATCATGCGCACCATCCATCCAAGGGGGAGGGGCATTCTCGCACAATGGGTGCAGCAGTGAAAGAAATTGTGCTGCCCTGCGCCAGCCGCGCGCTTTTTCCTCCTTTCCGCCACTCCGCCATTCCGCATTTCCTTTTCTTTCCTCCATGCAGTGTGACATTTGCATGACAAACAACAGTGTTCCGCCCCCTTGAACGTCAGTAGGGGGTGCATGCGTGGCGACCACCAACCGCGCGCCGTCCATGCACCGAAAGTGCCGGACCGTTGAAGGTGCATGCTGAACTGCAAGTGGATGCGGCCGGGACTTTTGCCTTGCATGTCAGCTTGCGCCGACATATTCAATCTTGGTTTTGACGTTTAACGACAGGAAACTGCAACATGACTGAAAAATTTGCATCGCAAACTTCCACCTCCGCTGACGATGGCATTTCCGCCATCGAGGCATACCTGAACAGTGCCGCCGCCGTAGCGCTGCAGCGTTTCACCGGCACGCCGGATGCCGATGTGCTCAACGGCACCACGGGCGCCGACGTGCTCGAAGGCCTGGCCGGCGACGATACGTATTACGTCAACGACAGCGGCGACGTGATCGTCGAGCTGGCCAATGGCGGCACCGATACCGTGTATACCAGCGTCAACTACACGGTGGCCGACAACGTCGAGAACGTGCGCCTCGCCGCCAGCGGTCTGACGGTGACGGGGAGCGCCAACACCAACAATATCTTTCATGTCAGCGTGGCCGGCGGGAATGTGCTCGACGGTGGCGGCACGGGCAACTCGGTCAATTACCTTGGCTCCAGCGCGGGCGTGACGGCCACCCTGTCCGGGGCGAGTGGTCCGGTGGCGGCAGCGCCGGGCAGCGATGTGCTGGTCAATTTCGCCAGCATCGTGGGCAGCAAGTTCGACGACGTCCTGACCGGCAATGAACTCAAGAACCTCCTGGTTGGCGGCATCGGCAACGACACCTTGCGGGGTGGCAAGGGCGACGATACGCTGCTCGGCGCGGTGGGCGACGACACCTATATTTTTGCCCGCGGTGACGGCGCCGATATCATCGTCGAGGTGGTCGAGGGCGGCGGCCACAATGTCGTTTCCTTCCTGGCCGGCGTCAGCGCCGACCAGCTGTGGTTCCGCCAGGTGGGCGTGAACCTGGAAGTGAGCACCATCGGCACGACCGACAAGATCACCATCAATGGCTGGTTCAGCGCGGGCATCGTGCCCCGCATCCAGGAATTCCGCACGGCCGACGGCCGCGTGCTGCTGGGCAGCGACGTGCAAAATCTGGTGCAGGCGATGGCGGGCCTGGTGCCGCCCCCGGCCGGCCAGCTGACCCTGCCGCCGAACATCGCCGGCATCCTGGCCCCGGCACTGGCGCAGAACTGGCGCACCGAGGGAGCAGGCACGGTGAACCCTGACATCATCAAGGGCACGGCGGGCGCCGACGTGATGGCCGGCGGGGCCGGAGACGACATTTATTACGTCAACCATGGCAACGACGTGGTGATTGAACAGCCTGGCGGCGGCCGCGACACCGTCTACACGACGGTCAGCTACACCATGGGCGCCAACGTCGAAGAGCTGCACTTGAGTGCGGCCGGCCTGGGCGTAAGGGGCAACGGCAGCGGCAATGTCTTCCACATCGATGTGGCCGGCGGTCACCTGGTGCAAGGCATCGGCAGCAATAATTCAGCCACCTATGCGGGTTCCAGGGCGGGCGCCACGGCGGCCATCGCCTCCATCAGCGGCACCCCCGTGGCGCGTCCGGGCAGCGATGTGCTGGTCAATATTTCCAGCGTGACTGGCAGCGCCTATGACGACGTGTTGACGGGCAACGAACTGGCCAACACCCTGTCCGGCGGCCTCGGTAACGATACCTTACAAGGCGGCAAGGGCGACGACTTCCTCGTCGGCGGGCTGGGTGACGATACCTATGTCTTTGCGCGTGGCGACGGCGCGGACATCATCGGCGAGCCCTCCGCCGATGCGAAATACGACAGCATCGCCTTCCTGGCCGGCGTCAATATCGACCAGCTGTGGTTCCGCCAGGTGGGCGCGGACCTGGAAGTGAGTACCATCGGCACCACGGACAAGATCACCATCCGCGGCTGGAGCATTGCCAAGCCGAACATCGAGGAATTCCGCACGGCCGCCGGCCACGTCATGCGCGGTGCCGACGTGCAGCTGCTGGTACAGGCAATGGCGGGATTGACGCCGCCGCCGCTGGGCCAGCTGACCCTGCCGGCCGGCACGGCCGCCGCCCTGGCGCCCGTGCTGGCCCAGGCCTGGCATTTCAACGGTCCCACGCAGCCCACGGGGCAGCACTTTGTCGGCACGGCGGGCGCCGATGTCATCAACGGCAGTGCCGGCGCCGACTTGCTGGAAGGCCTGGGCGGCGACGACACCTATTACGTCAACCACGGGGGCGATTTCATCGTCGAACGGGGCAACGGCGGCAGCGATACGGTGTACACCAGCGTCGACTACAAGGTGGCCGACAACGTCGAGAATGTGCGCCTCATCGGCTCGGGCCTGACGGTAACGGGCAGCGCCTACAACAACAATGTCTTTTATGTCGATACGCCTGGCGGCAACGTGCTCGACGGCGGCGGGACCGGCAACACGCTCAACTACGCCAGCGCCACGGCAGGCGTGACGGCCACCTTCGCACCGGTCGGCGGCCCCATGATTGGTCGTCCGGGCGCCGACGTGCTGGCCAATTTCAACATTGTCATCGGCAGCAAGTTCGATGACGTGCTGACCGGCAATGAGGTCAAGAATATCCTCTTCGGTGGCCTCGGCAACGACACGTTCCATGGCGGCAAGGGCGACGATACCCTGGCTGGCGCGCAGGGCAACGATACCTATCTCTTCGGCCGCGGCGACGGCGCCGACATCATCGCCGAGGGCGTGGAAGCGGGCAGCCACGATGTCGTTTCCTTCCTGGCCGGCGTCAGCGCCGAGCAGCTGTGGTTCCGCCAGGCGGGCGCGCACCTGGAAGTGAGCACCATCGGCACCACGGACAAGATCACCGTCAATAACTGGTACGCGGACACGCCCGTGCGCATCGAGGAATTCCGCATGGCCGATGGCAAAGTCTTGCTGGGCAGCGATGTGCAAAACCTGGTGCAGGCGATGGCGGGCTTGACGCCGCCACCAGCGGGCCAGCTGACCTTGCCGGCCGGTACGGCCGCCATCCTGGCGCCGGTGCTGGCGCAGAACTGGCGCGCCGCGCCACCAGCGGCTGGCGCCAGCCAGGGCGGCTTCGGCGGTTGGTCAGCGGATCCGGCGCAGCTGGTGCAAGCGATGGCCGGCTTTGCCGTGTCGGCGTGCGCATCGGCGCCCTGGTCGGCGCAAGGCGCTGCGTCGGCGCAGATCCAGCTGGCGGCAGCGCATTGATCGCCCGCGTTGTTAGCTAGTTAGCCTTATCATCACGCAGCCGGGCCGGGGTGACCCGCCACGGCCCGGCTGCGCCATTGAATCTCTGATATTGCCCGATGACAGTCCTCTCATACCGCAACGATCCGCCACCCATACAACCTGCGCCCGACACGGGCCTGCTGTCGCTGCTGCTGATGGCCAGCCTGCACGGCATCGCCGCCGACGGCGCCCAGCTCAAGCATGCGTTCGGCCAGGCCGTGTTCACGCGGCAAACCGTCCTGCTGGCCGCGCAACAGCTGGGCTTGACGGCCAAGCTGGTGCGCCAGGCGCCGGCACGGCTGGCGCAATCGCCGCTGCCGGCCATCGCCATCGATAGCGCAGGCCGTTTCTTTATTCTCGGCAAGGTCGAAACGGACGATGACGGCGTGAGCAAGGTGCTGATCCAGCATCCGGGCCAGCCGCCGCAAATCCTTGGCCGCGAAGCGTTCCTTGCCGCCTGGACGGGCGAACTGATCTTTTTCACCAGCAAGGCCAGCTTTGCGGGCGAAACGGCCCGCTTCGACTTCAGCTGGTTCATCCCCGCCATCGTCAAGTACCGCAGGCTGCTGGGCGAAGTGCTGCTGATTTCCTTCGTGCTGCAACTGATCGGCCTGGCCACGCCCCTGTTTTTCCAGGTGGTGATGGACAAGGTGCTGGTCAACCACGCCATGCAGACCTTGAACGTCGTCGCCATCGGCCTGGTCTGTGCCATCGTCTTCGAAGCCGTGCTCAGTCTCATCCGTACCTATGTATTCGCGCGCACCAGCAGCAAGATCGACGTGGAACTGGGCGCGCGCCTGTTCCGCCACTTGCTGGCCTTGCCGATCGCCTACTTCCAGGCGCGCCGCGTGGGCGATTCCGTGGCGCGCATCCATGAACTGGAAAACATCCGTTCTTTTCTTACCGGCAACGCGATGACCCTGGTGCTGGACTTGCTGTTTTCCTTCATCTTCATCGCCGCCATGCTGTGGTACAGCGCCGCGCTGAGCGTGGTCGTGCTCGTTTCCATTCCCGTCTACGCGGCCCTGTCGATGCTGCTCACGCCCGTGCTGCGGGGCCGCCTGAACGAGAAATTCAACCGCAGCGCGGAAAACCAGTCCTTCCTCGTCGAGACGATCAGCGGCGTCGACACGCTCAAGGCCATGGCCGTGGAACCGCGCTGGCAGCAGCAGTGGGAAAAGCAGCTGGCCGGCTATGTCTCGGCGGGCTTGTCGGCGAATAATATCGGCATGCTGGCCAGCGGCGGCGTCACCCTGGTCAGCAAGCTGGTGACGGCGGCCATCATGTGGTGGGGCGCCACTCTCGTCATCGACGGCAGGATGACGGTGGGCGAACTGGTCGCCTTCAACATGCTGGCAGGGCAGGTGGCCTCGCCCATCCTGCGCCTGGCGCAGCTGTGGAACGATTTCCAGCAAGTGGGCATTTCCATGAGCCGGCTGGGCGATATCCTCAACGCCCGCACGGAAGCAGGCAGCCAGAAGGCGCGCCTGCCGCGCATCGCCGGCGCCATCGATTTCCAGCAAGTGGGCTTCCGCTACCGGCCCGATGCGGCCGAGGTGCTGCGCAATGTGTCGATTGCCATTGCACCTGGCGAAGTGATCGGCATCGTCGGGCGTTCCGGTTCCGGCAAGAGCACCCTGACGCGGCTGGCGCAGCGCCTGTATATTCCCGAGCGGGGCAAGGTACTGATCGACGGGCAGGATATCGCCGTCATCGACACGGCGTCGCTGCGGCGCCAGATCGGTGTGGTGCTGCAGGAAAACATCCTCTTTAACCGCTCCGTGCGCGACAACATCGCCCTGAGCGACCCGGCGCTGCCCATCGATGCCGTTATCGCCGTGGCGAAACTGGCCGGTGCCCACGATTTCATTTGCGAGTTGCCAGAAGGCTACGACACCATGGTGGGCGAGCATGGCACGGGCCTGTCGGGCGGCCAGCGCCAGCGCATCGCCATCGCCCGCGCCCTCATCGGCAATCCGCGCATCCTGATTTTCGATGAAGCGACAAGCGCGCTCGACTATGAATCGGAAAAAATCATCCAGGACAATATGCGCGGCATTTGCGCGGGTCGCACCGTGCTGATCATCGCCCACCGCCTGTCGGCCGTGCGCGAAGCGAACCGCATCGTGGTCATGGAGCGGGGGCAAGTGGCCGAACTGGGCACGCATGCGGCGCTGCTGGCGAACCCGGGCGGCATCTACGCCCATCTGTACAGCCTGCAGCAGGGAACGAGCGGGAGCGCCGCATGAGCGCCGGCCACCGTCTGGCCGCGTATGGCGAGCTGTTCAAACGCTACGGCCAGGTGCTGCGGCATAGCTGGCGCGACCGCGCCGCATTGCGCGGTCCCGTGCTCAGCGAAGACGAGGCGGCCTTCCTGCCGGCCGCGCTGGCGCTGCAGGAGCGGCCCGTGTCGCCGTCGTTGCGACTGACGGCCAGGGTGCTGATGCTGCTGGTCGGCTGCGTGGTGCTGTGGGCTGTCTTTGGCCAGGTCGACATCATCGTCAATGCGGCCGGCAAGATCATTCCGTCCGGCAACACCAAGACCATCGCCTCCGTCGACGTGGCGGCCGTGCGCGCCCTGCATGTGCGCGAGGGGCAGGCCGTGCAGGCGGGCCAGCTGCTGGTGGAGCTCGACAGCCGCGGCCCGGACGCCGAGCGCGACAAGGCCGCCGGCGACGCGGTGGCGGCCGCGCTGCAGATGGCCCGTTCGCGCGCGCTGATCGCCGCCATCGACACCTTGAATACGCCGAAGCTGGCGGCGCCCGATGGCGTTTCCACCGCCCAGCGCGAGGAAGCGCAGGGCCACCTCGATGGCCAGTACGCCAGTTTCCGCGCCAGGCTGGCGCATCTCGACGGGGAAATCGCCCGCTATGCCCAGGCGCTGCCGCTGGCCGCGCGGCGCGCCGGCGATTACAGGGCCCTGCTGGCGACGCGCGACGTGGCCGAACACGCGTGGCTGGAAAAGGAGCAGGCGCGCATCGACCTGGCCGGCCAGCTGGCGTCGGCCCGCAGCGAGCGCGCGGCCCTGGTGGCGCAGACGCGCAAGGACGCCTACGACGCGCTGACGGAAGGGGCCAGAGTGGCGGCGGCCAGCGGCCAGGATGCGCGCCGCGCCGGCGCCCGCGGCAGCCTGCTGCGCCTGACGGCGCCCGTCGACGGCACGGTGCAGCAGCTGAAGCTGCATACGGTGGGCGGCGTGGTGCCGGCCGCGCAGGCGCTGATGCAGATCGTGCCGCGCCAGGGCAAGCTGGAAATCGACGCCATGCTGGAAAACCGCGACGTCGGTTTCGTCCAGGAAGGGCAGGCGGTGGCCGTCAAGGTCGACGCCTTCGACTACACGAAATACGGCACCGTGCCCGCCGTCGTCAGCAGCGTCTCGCGCGACGCCATCGAAGACGAGAAGAAGGGTCTCGTGTATGCCGTGAAAATCACGCTGCAGCAACCGTCCATCGTCATCGACGGCAGATTGGTGCCGCTGTCGGCCGGCATGGCGGTGCGCGCGGAAATCCGCACGGGGACGAGAAGGGTGATCGAATATGTGCTCTCGCCGCTGGTGCAGCACCAGAAGGAGGCGCTGCATGAACGCTAGATGCCGCGCCGCCCTGTCCGCCGCTGGCCTGTGCCTGTGCGTGGCCGCCGCGCCAGTCCGGGCCCAGTCCATGGACGCCGCGCCATGCCCATCCACGCATGATGCTGGTGTGCTGCTGACCGTGCCTTTGACCCTGTCGGCGGCCGTCGACCTGGCCCTGTGCCATAACGCGCAAGTGCACGGCGCCTGGGCCGGCATCCGGCTGCAGGCGGCCGGGCTGGGCGAGGCCAGGGCCGCCTATCTGCCGACCCTGAATGCGGGCGTGAGCCGCGTACACGACCGCACGGCCTATCCGGGCGCCAGCACTGCTTCGGGCAGCTTGAACAGCAATACGGCCTCGCTGAATCTGTCCTGGCGCCTGTTCGACTTTGGCGGGCGCGCGGCGGGCCAGCGTTCGGCACAGGCATTGCTTGACGCGGCCCTGGCGAACCGTGACGCCGTGCTGCAAAAGACCCTGGCGGCCACCGTCAGCGCGTATTTCGAGGCGCAGACGGCGCGTGCCAGCGTGCGGATGCGGCAGGAATACCAGGCTCTGGCCAATGAAACGGTGCAGGCCACGCAACGCCGCGCGCAGCGGGGACTCGGCTCTCACAGCGACACCCTGCAGGCGACGAGCGCCCTGGCCAAGGCGTCCCTGGGCGCCAGCCGCGCCGATGGCGAGTTCCAGAAGGCCCGCGCCGTGCTGATATATACCCTGGGCTTGCCGGCCGATGCGGGCGTGATCCTGGACGACGATGCGGATGGCGCGGCGGCGGGCTTGCGTGAGGGTTTGCAAGATGAGTTGCAAGCCTGGCTGGCGCTGGCCCAGGCGCAACATCCGGCAATCCTGGCCGCGCAGGCGCAGCTGGCGGCGGCGCGCGAACGGGTGGACGTGACCCGGTCGGAGGGCCGTCCCAGCATCGACCTGACGGCCAATCTCTACCAGAACGGCCGGCCCAACCAGGGCTTGTCCGCCGCTTCCACGCGCGAAACCCTGGTAGGCATCTCATTGAACATCCCCATGTTCGACGGTTTTGCGCGCCAATACAAGGTGCGCGGCGCATTGGCGCAGGCCGGGCAAAGGGAGGCCGAGGCCGAGGAAGTGCGGCAGCAGACCCTGATGGCACTCGTGAAGACGCATGCGGAGGCCAGCACGGCGCTGTCCAACCTGGCCGCCTCGCAGGCGTGGCTGGACGCGGCGCGCGATGCCCTGGCCAGCGTGCAGCGCAAGTTTGGCCTGGGCGCGGCGGATATCCTGGAAATGCTGAACACCCAGTCGGCGCTGCTCGAAGCGCAGCAGGAGCGCATCCGTTGCCAGGCGGAATGGCGTTCGGCCCGGCTGCGGCTGCTGGCCAGCGCCGGGGTGCTGGGGCGGGACGATATCCCGGACGGTGGCGTTAAAAGCGGCGGCAAACTGCGCGCCTCGACGGCGCAATAATGACTATATTGGAGGCTGGCCTTCCCGCGCGGGGAGGTGTTGCTATCGACCAAGGGAGACATCATGCACAGCATACAAAAGATTACCCCGTGTTTATGGTTCAACGGCCACGCCGAGGCGGCGGCCCTGTTTTATACGGGGATTTTTCCCAATTCGAAGATCGGCCAGATCCTGCGCTATGGCGAGGAGGGCAGGGAAATCCACGGCCAGGAGCCTGGCAGCGTCTTGACGGTGGCGTTCGAACTCGACGGCCAGACGTTCACGGGCCTGAACGGCGGACCCCTGTTCCAGTTTTCCGAAGCGATCTCGTTCCAGGTCAATTGCGAGACCCAGGACGAGGTCGACCACTACTGGAACCAGCTGTCCGAAGGCGGGCCGCCGGAAGCCCAGCAGTGCAGCTGGCTCAAGGACCAGTTCGGCGTGTCCTGGCAAATCGTGCCCACCATCATGGTCAAGCTGTTGGGCGATCCCGATCCCGTCAAGGCCCAGCGCGTGATGAAAGCCATGATGGGCATGAAAAAGATCAACATTGACGAGATCAAGCGGGCCTACGCGGGCTAGTCTGGCCGATCGGGCGGGTGGAGCGGGGCGCACGCCAGCGGCGCGCCCTGTCCAAGATGGCCGGCATTTGCTATAGTCCCAGCCATCTTTCCATCCGCTTACTGACCCTGCCATGACCACAAGCACCAGCAGCACCATCGCGCCCCGCACCTTCGGCACGCCCCTGTCTTCCACCGCCATCAAGGTCATGCTGCTGGGTTCCGGCGAACTGGGCAAGGAAGTGATCATTTCACTGCAGCGACTGGGCGTGGAAGTGATCGCCGTCGACCGCTATCCGAACGCGCCGGGCCATCCGGTGGCGCACCGCTCGCACGTGATCGACATGAGCGACGGCGTGGCGCTGGCAGCCCTGATAGCCCTGGAAAAGCCGGACTTGATCGTGCCGGAAATCGAAGCCATCGCCACGGACACCCTGGCGGCGCTGGAAGCGGCGGGCCAGATCACCTGCATCCCGAATGCGCGCGCGGCCGTGCTGACGATGAACCGCGAAGGCATCCGCACCCTGGCGGCCGAAACCCTGGGCGTGGCGACGTCGCCGTACCGCTTCGCCAGCAGCCTGCAGGAGTTGCAGGATGCTTGCCGGGAGATCGGCTTCCCGTGCGTGGTCAAACCCGTCATGTCGTCGTCGGGCAAGGGCCAGTCCAAGCTCGATAGCGCCGCCGAGGTGGACGCGGCGTGGGCGTATGCGGCCAGCGGCAGCCGGGTCGATACGGGCCGCGTCATCGTCGAAGGCTTCATCGACTTCGATTACGAGATCACCCTGCTGACGGTGCGTGCCGTCGGTGCCTCGGGCCGGATCGAGACGCAGTTCTGCGAGCCGATCGGCCACTTGCAGGTGCATGGCGACTACGTGGAATCGTGGCAGCCGGCGCGCATGGCGCCGCTGGCCCTCGAGCATTCGCGCGACATCGCCCGCAAGGTGACGGACAACCTGGGCGGCCTGGGCCTGTTCGGCGTGGAGCTGTTCGTCAAGGACGACATGGTGTGGTTCTCGGAAGTGAGCCCCCGTCCGCACGACACGGGCATGGTCACCATGGCCAGCCAGGTGCAGAGCGAATTCGAGCTGCACGCGAAAGCCATCCTCGGCTTGCCCGTCAACGTGGCGCTGCGCTCGCCCGGCGCCTCGGCTGTCATCTACGGCCAGATGGAAGCGAAAGGCATCGCCTTCGAAGGCGTGGCCGATGCCTTGAGCGTGCCGGGCGCGGACTTGCGCCTGTTCGGCAAACCGGAATCGTTCGCCCGCCGCCGCATGGGCGTGGCGCTGGCCACGGCCGACGATATCGACACGGCCCGCGCGCGCGCCGTGCTGGCCGCTTCCAAAGTGAAACCGGTCGCCCGCTGATGGCAGAGGCCAGCCTGCCGCAGGCCGACGCCGGCGGCGACGACATCAAGCGCAAGCTGCGCGGCCACATCGCGCGGCGCAACCTGGCTGGCGCCGCCAACGACTGCAAATGGAACGAACTGCTGGCCTTCATGCGCGGGCAGCCCGATTGGGCGCCGTCGTACCGTTACGGCTCCGTCACCGGCTATGTGTCGCGCTGGGATACTGAATGGGATTACCACCCGCCGTTCCCGTTCATGGGCGTGGAGTGGCTGGACATCAGCCTGTATTCGGAAGAACACGTGGCCATGCTGCTGCCCAGGAAGATCATCGACCACGGCGTGTGGATCGTGCCGGAACTGGAACGCATCGGCTTCGATTTTGAAGTGCGCGACCGGGTGGCGCGCATCTGGGGCTATTTGCCCCGTTCCTACGACGACTTTCCTCCCGCCGACTAATTCAAAGAGTATTCTCATGCCTGAAAACGCTATCCCCCAAGTACCGCAACCTGACGACGCCGTCGTCGGCAAGGAGGCGGGCGCGCAGATGCTGGCCACGGCCTGCGCCGCGCGCGACGCCTTCTATGCCACCCTGGGCGGCATGGACGCCGACGTGCTGGCGCCGCTGGTCAACCCCGCCTTCATGGGCGGCCCGCGCTGGCCATCGTTGCGCCAGGCCTGGAGGGTGATCCGACGGAGTGATTCCATCCTCATCGCCAGCGATGGCTTGAGCGATCCGTTCGAGGATGACGACGACGTATTCGTCCCGCGCGGCCATCTGCTGGAAGTGTGCATCGAGGCGCCGCTGTCCGCCTTCGACGGCAAGGAAGTGGCGCATTCCTGGCTCTTCGACGTCATTTACCAGGTCAGCCAGAACGTGGCCGACCATGGCTCCATCGATTTGCTGGTGCAGCGCCATGGCAGCGTGTCGATGGTGCTGGACTTGCAGCAGGCACCGGAGGGACTGGAAGACGAAAACGAACAGGTGGCTGTGCTGCTGGCCCAGGGCGCAAGCAGCATTCCCCCATCCTTCGACACGCCGTATGGCGAAGTGCTGCTGCTGACGCTTACCGTGCTGCAGCCGGCCGAACTGGCGTACATCAGCGAAGCGGACGACAAGGCCCGATCGCGGCGCGACCTGGCCGCCGCGCTGGTCGTGTCGCCGACGGGCCACCTGAGCGTGGCCAGGCGGCCGGCCGTCATTCCCCGCTAGGCTGTTCGACGGGCGGCACGGCCGGTTCTGGTGGTGTTTCCTTCGCTTCCATGACGGCCGGCGGCGGCTCGCTCCACTTGCCCGCCGCCTTCAGCTTGTTCTTCAGGCCCGGCAGGGGAAACCCCAGGGCATAGGCTTTTTGCGCGTGCACGCTGGCCTTCTCGTATTCCTTCTTCTTCACATACATCAGGCCCAGGTTGTACTGGATGGTGGCCTGCTCGGGTGCCAGGCGGCTGGCCGCGTCCAGCTGTTCCAGCGCCGTCGCGTCCTGGCCCGTGGAGAGCAAATAGCTGCCATACACCATGCGCGCCGTCACGTCGTGCGGCGCGAAGGCGATCGCCCGCTCAAAATAGCAGCTGACCGTGTAGCGGGCGCCGGGCGGCTGCGCGCTTTTCAGGCGCAAGCCCAGCTTGGCCATCGAGGCCAGCGCCCGGTGGTGATTCGGGAAGTGCTCCAATGTGTAGCTGATGTCGGCGCCCAGGCTGCCCGTCAGGCCCTGCGCGAGCGTTTCCACTGCCCGCGAAAAATGGAACTTTTCGACCACGGACAGGCCGGCGCGGTCGTCCGCGCTCGTATAGTCGCCGCCCGGCGTATGCTTGAAGTAGGGCGGACAATCGGCGGCGCCGGCGCCGGCGCAGCAGGCGGCGAGGGCGCAGGCTAACAAGGGATGCTTCATGTCGGGCTCCTGTGACTGACCTGGTCCAGCAAATCGGCCAGGGCATTGCTGCGGGCTTGCCGCGATTGCAGGGCGATGGCGGCGGGGCTGGCCAGCGGCGCGCGCCCCTGGCGCGCCAGTTCCAGGAAGCGCAGCAGGGCGCGCGCGCAGTCGCTGCTCGATGCCAGCTGGCCGATGGTGTCGATGCCGCAGTGGCGCAGCTTGGCCGCGCTGTCGCCCGCCAGGTCGGTCAGCGCCAGGATGGGCCGGCGGCAGCGCAGGTATTCATACAGCTTGGCGGGAATCTGCCCGTTGCAGTTGGCCGCCTGCAGCAGCAGCAGGCCGTCGGCGGCCAGCATTTCCTGCAGCGCCGCGCCATGCGGCTGCAACGGTTCCAGGCTGACCAGGTCGAGGATGCCGTATTTCGCCAGCAATCCCGCCAGCCACGCATCGTGGCCCGTGGCGCGCAGCACCAGCTGGAAATTGCGGGCATGCAGCACGCCGTCGTGGCGCAGCCGCGCCAGGGCTTCGAACAGCGCTTGCGGATCGCGCTCGGACGGGTAGATCACGCCGCTGTGCAGCAGCAGGAAGCGGCTGCGCTGGCCGCGCGGCCCGTCCGGCGGCGCGGCGCCCTCGTCATCGTCGTGGCCATTTTCGATCAGGCAGAAGCGCTCGCGCCCCACCTGTGCCAGGCGCCGCTGGTGCGCCGCGATGGCGCCCGGCGTGGTGCAGACGATGGCCGCGCTGCGCGCCGCGATGCGCTGTTCGATCCACGCATGCATGCGGTGCAGGCGCGGTTCGGGCGGATACGGCGCCAGCGGGTCGCTGTCATCGAGCATCGGGTCGCGCTGGTCGGCGATCCATGGCAGGCCGCTGAGTTTTTGCAGGGTCAGCGCGATCAGGTGCGCCGTGGCGATCGGATACGTCGACCAGATGGCATCGGGGCGGTACTCGCGGATCATGCGCAGGCCGGCCGGCACGGCGCTCAGCCACCAGGAACTCCAGCGGTCGGGCAGCGCCAGGCAGCGCGGGTAGCGCCCGGCGATGGCCAAGTGGCGCGCCGCGTCCAGCGCCAGGGTGCGCCGCACGGTGGCTTGCGCGCCGATCTGCGCCAGCTGCGAGTCGCCCCGCTGCGTATACGCGAACGGCGCGGGACTGAGCACGAGCGGCTGCCAGCCGCAGTCGGGCAGATGGCGCGCAAAGCCCAGGGTGCGCAGGATGCCGCTGCCGCCGGCCAGCGGCGGAAAATGGTAGGCGACCATCAGCACCCGTTTTGGTCGGGCTGCGTTCGGTCGGGCCGCGCTCGGCTTGAGCGCTAGCATGACTGCAGCCACCGCGCGCACAGCTGCTCCACTTCGCCGCGCCAGGCGGCGCTGGCGAACGTATGGTTGGCGCCATCGACCTGCGCCTGCGTCCATTGCGGGCGGGCGGCCACGGCGCGCCAGGCAGGATCGCCATCGAGCAGGGCTTGCCACTCGCGCGCGCCCAGGTCGTCGCCGCTGAGGATCAGCAGTACCTTGCCCTGGAATTGCGCCAGCGCCCGCAGCAGGGCTGGCGCGGGCGCGTCGTCTTCCGGCGTTGCCGGTTCTTGCATGGCGGCGGCCACCTGCCGCAGCGAGGCCAGGCTGGCGCCCAGTCGCAGTCCGCCGCTGGCCAGCTTGCGCCAGAAACCGCCTTGCAGCAGGCGTGGCAGATAATAGTGGCGCAGGGTGGCGCGCGCCAGGCCGGCGCTGCTGCGCACCCACGGGTTGAGCAGGACCAGCGCTTTGACGCGCGCGTCATGTGGCGCATGGCAGGCGGCGGCCGTGGCGCCGTCGCACAAGCCCCACAGCGCCACTTCGCGCAAGGCCGGCACGGCATCGAAGAATTGTGCCAGTGCACCGGCGATGTCGGGACCGGCGGCGCGGTAATCGCGCGCGCTGCCCTCGCTGTCGCCCATGCCGCGCAAGTCGAAACGCAGCACGGGCCAGCCTTGCGCTGCCAGGGCGCGGGCCAGCAAGACGAACTGGCGGTGGCTGCCGGCGCGGTACTGCGGCCCGCCCGTGACGATCAATACGCCGCGCTGGCCCGGCACGCCTGGCAGGCTGAGGATGCCGGCCAGGCGCGCCTGCGCCTCGCTGTCTTCAGCTGTGCTGCGAAAGCGCAGGGCCAGCTCGCGCACGGCGTGCGCCGCGGGGCGCTGCAGGCCGTCGTCGCGCTTCATGGCGGGGGCCTTTCCTCGTCGAGCCAGTCGCGGCACAGTTTCCGCGTGGCGTACAGCAGTTGCGGACAAGCCAGCAGTTCGCCGCTGTGCCAGAACGGGCCGTCATCGAAGCTGGCCACATGCACGGCGGCGCCGCGTTCGCGCCATTGCCGGGCCAACAGCGGCGGCGACCACGGGCCCGTTTGGTCCGCCGCGTGGTAATCGAGCCAGTAGACAGGCATGGCGGGCAGCAGCGCGGCTACGCTGACGTCATCGATGGCCTGCGCCAGTTCTGGCGCCAGCAGGTAGCCGGCCACTTCCACAGCTTCACCGTTCGCCAGCGCGGCGCGCGCCTGGCCCGGCGCTTCCTGTGTAGTCCCGGCCAGCATGCGGGTCGCCAGGCGCAGGCGCAGGAAGCGGTCGATGCTGCGCCGCCCGTCGAGTTCCGGTTGCCACAGCAGCAGGCGCGCCAGGGGCAGCGGCGGGCGGCTGGCGAAATCGAGGGCCAGCAGGGCGCCCAGGCGCAAGCCCCACACGGTCAAGGGGCCGTCGACCCGCTGCGCCATCCACGCGCAAGCCAGGTGCAGGTCGTTGTGCCAGATGTCCCAGCGCGCTTCGCCAAAGTCGCCGCTGCTGTCGCCGCAGCCAAACAGGTCGATCTGCAGCACGCTGTAGCCGGCGGCGGCAAAGGCGCGCGCCTGCGCGGCGGCCACGTGACGGCTTTTATTGAGCTCTTCGGCGAATGGATGGACGTAGAGGATGCCGCCGCGCGCGGCCTGGCCCGGTGGCGGCAGGTGCAGCAGGCAGTAGCGCTGGCCGCCGCTGGCGGGCAGGAAGAAGGGCAGCAGCGGCAAGGCGTCGAGGGCGGCGCGGTTCATGGTCGCAGCTTTGCAAACACGAAATCATGCAGGGTGCCCACGGTGGCGAAGTGGCGCGCGTGGATATCGTCGTCGGCGACGCTGATGCCGAAATGGTCTTCCAGCGCGGCGATCACGCCGATCACGGCCATCGAGTCGAGTTCCGGCACGCTGCCCAGGAGCGGCGTGTGGGCCTCCAGCACGCGCCCGTTCAAGCCCAGGGTGGTGTCGAGGATGTGCTTTACTGCTTCAAGATGCGGCATGTCAGCTCCAGGGAAGGGTAGTGCGGCAGGGACGACGTATCGAAGGCCAGGCAGGGGATATCGCCGGGGCGGCGCGACAGATGCAGGTAAGGCGGCAGGCTGGCGGCCATGGCTTGCCAGCGGCCGCAGCGGATAAACGTGGCCGTGCCAAGCGCGTGCGTGCCCAGGCGCGCATGGGCGCCCAGCGAGGCGCGGTTGAAGCGCGAAATGCGGCTGCACGACCAGCGCACGCCCTGCGCGTACAGCACGGCGTTGGCTTCTTCCCACAGGCGCGCGAAGACCAGGCCGCCCCGTTGTTCCGGATGCACCCACACGTCCAGGTCCCACGACGACTGCTGCGACGCCAGCGCATAGCGGGCGCGCACCTCGTCTTCCTGGCAGCCGTGGCGCAGCAGCCAGATCCAGCCGGCCATGCCGCTCTTGTTCCGCGCCACCAGGCATTGCGCGCCCTGGCGATAGCGTTCGCCCAGCGCGCCGGGCCGGCGCTCGGGACCGGGGGGCAAGTCCGCTTCCGCCAGGCAGGGCGTCACCGTGATCGACTGGCCGCGCCCGCCGCACAGCGAACCGGGCGCCACGGCTTGCGCGACGAATTGATAACGATATAGCGCGCAGCGCCCGCCCGGCATGCGGGCCAGCAGCCGGGCCACGGCCAGCCAGGCGCTGTCGCGCCAGCTCAGCTGGCGAAGGCTGTCGGCTAGCCGTTGCAGCAGGGGAAATCGCAGGGACAGGGCCATGGCGGTCGGGGATGGGGCGGCTATGCAGCCAACGCTGTCCATTAGAGCGCAGCGGCCCGGGGCCGATGTTGCGCGGCCTCAAGCATTGCGCCGGATCGGCGGCCGGCCGCCGCGAGAGGCGCTTACTTGATAAAAATCAACACTGCCGCGCCCGTTTGTCCCAATCATAGGGGATGCATGACCTGGCATGCCGAGCAGAGGGGCGAAACGATGGCGACACTGATACACGATCTGATCTTCGAAACGGCGCAGCGCGCCCCCCACGCGCCGGCCCTGTCGTGGCAGGGCGAGGAAATAGGCTATGCCGCGCTGGCGCAGTCCGTGCGCGAGGCGGCCGGCAGTTTGCTGACCCTGGGCTTGCAGCGTGGCGCGCGCGTGGCCGTGTACCTGGAAAAACGCCCGGAAAACGTCAGCGCCATGTTCGGTACTGCGGCCGCCGGCGGCGTCTTCGTGCCCGTCAATCCGCTGCTCAAGCCGGACCAGGTGGCCTACATCCTGGCCGATTGCAATGTGACCATCCTCGTCACGTCGCGCGAACGCCTGGCGCAGCTGGGTCCGGCGCTGGCCGCCTGTCCGGACTTGCGGACGGTGCTGCTGACGGGCGAAGGGCATGCGGAGTCCAGCCTGGACAAGGTCCGCGTGCTGCCGTGGACTGCGGTGCCCACCAATGTGCCCGCCTCTGGTGCGCCCGTACCCAAGCCGCATGCGGCGATCGACATCGATATGGCCGCCATTTTATATACCTCCGGCAGCACGGGGCGGCCGAAAGGCGTGGTGCTGTCGCACCGCAACATGCTGGCGGGCGCGCTCAGCGTGTCGGGCTACCTGCGCAACGCGCCGGAGGACCGCATTTTATGCGTCCTGCCGCTCAGTTTTGACTATGGCTTGAGCCAGCTGACGACGGCGTTTGCCAGCGGCGCCTGCGCCGTGCTGATGAATTATCTGCTGCTGCGCGATATCGTCGAAGCCGTGGAGCAGGAAGCCATCACGGGCCTGGCCGCCGTGCCGCCCCTGTGGGTGCAGCTGTCGCAGCTGAGCTGGCCATTGTCCACGCCCTTGCGCTACATCACCAATTCGGGCGGCGTGATGCAGCGCGCCACGCTCGACAAGCTGCGCCAGTCGCTGCCGCGCACGCAGGTCTACCTGATGTATGGCTTGACGGAAGCGTTCCGCTCGACCTACCTGGCGCCGGAACAGCTGGAGCGGCGCCCCGATTCCATCGGGCAAGCGATTCCCAACGCGGAAGTGCTGGTGCTGCGTCCGGATGGCAGCGTGTGCGACGCGGACGAGCCGGGAGAACTGGTGCACCGCGGCGCGCTGGTGGCGCTCGGCTACTGGAACGATGCGGCGCGCACGGCCGAACGCTTCAAGCCGCTGCCGCCGCAGGCCAGCGGCCTGGTGCTGCCGGAACTGGCCGTCTGGTCGGGCGACACGGTGCGCCGCGATGCGGATGGCTATCTGTATTTCGTGGGCCGCAGCGATGACATGATCAAGACGTCCGGCTACCGGGTCAGCCCGGCCGAGATCGAGGAAGTGGCGTATGCAAGCGGGCTGGTGGGCGAAGCGGCCGCGCTGGGCTTGCCCCACGCCGTGCTGGGCCAGGCCATTGCCTTGCTCGTCACGCCCGCGCCCGGTGTGGAATTGCTGCGCGACAGCGTGCTGGCGGCCTGCCGCGCTCGCTTGCCCAGCTATATGGTGCCGCTGTGGGTGGAAATCCGCAACGGCGTGCTGCCGCGCAATCCGAACGGCAAGATCGACCGTCCCTTGCTGGCCAGGGAACTGGCACGCGCGTATGCGGTCCAAACAGGAGATGCCGCATGAAGGACTTGATTCACTCGAACAATACGGAATTGCCGCCGCACCCACCGCTGCGCCAGTTTGCGGTGGAAAACGACATGCTGCTGGTCGGCGGCATGCCCCTGCGCCGGCTGGCCCAGCGGGTGGGCAGCACGCCGTTCTACGCTTATGAGCGGGCGCACATCGCGCGGCGCGTGGCGCAATTGCGCGCCGCCTTGCCCGCTGGTGTGCACGTGCATTACGCCATGAAGGCCAACCCCATGCCGGCCGTGGTGCAGTGGCTGGCGGGCCTGGTCGACGGCATTGACGTGGCGTCCGGCGGCGAACTGGCCACCGCGCTCGATACGCCCATGCCGGCCGAACGCATCAGTTTTGCGGGGCCGGGCAAGAGCGACGCAGAACTGGCGCGGGCCGTGGCGGCTGGCGTGCTGATCAACGTGGAGTCTGGCGCCCAGCTGGAAAGGGTGGCGCTGGCCAGTGAACGGCTGGGCGTGACGGCCAGGGTGGCCGTGCGCGTGAATCCCGATTTCGCCTTGCGCCGCACGGGCATGCGCATGGGTGGCGGCGCGCAGCCGTTTGGCGTCGATGCGGCCCTCGTGCCGGCATTGCTGGGCCGCATCGGCCAGCTGGGGCTTGATTTTCACGGCTTTCACCTGTATGCAGGTTCGCAAAGCCTGTCGGCGACGGCCCTGGCCGAAGCGCAGGCCCTGAGCGTGCAGCTGGCCCTGCAACTGGCCGACAGCGCGCCATCGCCCTTGCGCACCCTGAATATCGGCGGCGGCTTCGGCATACCGTATTTTCCCGGCGACCAGGCGCTCGACCTGGCGCCCGTGGCCGCAGGCTTGCAGCGGCAGCTCGCCATCCTGGCCCAGGCGGCACCGGGCGCGCGCCTGAACCTGGAACTGGGCCGCTATCTGGTGGCCGAGGCGGGCGTGTATGTGTGCAAGGTGATCGAACGCAAGGTATCGCATGGACAAGTGTTTCTGGTGACGGATGGCGGCTTGCACCATCATTTGGCGGCCTCGGGCAATTTTGGCCAGTTGATCCGCAAGAATTACCCGGTCGCCATCGGCAACCGGCTGCAGGGCGGGGCGCGCGAAGTGGCATCCGTCGTGGGACCGTTGTGCACGCCGCTGGACTTGCTGGCCGACCAGATGGAGATGGCGCGCGCTGAAGAGGGCGACCTGGTAGTGGTGTTCCAGTCGGGCGCGTATGGCTTGACGGCCAGTCCGACGGCCTTTCTCGGCCATCCGCTGCCGGCCGAGGTACTCGTATGAGCGGCCTGTGCGGTTGGTTGGCGATGGCGGGCGGGGGGAGTGCCGGCGGCAGCGCAGCCGATGGCGCAGCGCAGGCCGCCTTGGCCAGCATGGCGGCGCCCTTGTCGCGCTTCGATAGCGCGACAAGGGCCGACAGCTTGAGCGAAGTGGGCGGGGTGGCCGTGGCCGCCATCGACGGCAGCCGTCATGTGTACCAGCAAGATGGCTTGCAGGTGGCCATCTGGGGCCGGCCCGAACTCGACGGCTCGGCGGACGACGTGGCATGCCGCCTCGCTGCCCTGTGGCTGAGCCGGGGCGTGGCGGCCTGCGCCAGCCTGTCGGGGCCATTTGCCCTGGCCATCCTCGACGCCTTTTCCGGCTCGGCCCTGCTGGCAGTGGACCGCGCCGGCATCCACCCCCTCAGCTATGCAAGCAATGCGCAAGGCTTGTTCTTTGCTTCCTCGCATGACGCCTTGCTGGCCCATCCGTCCGTGCGGGGGGCGCTCGATCCGCAAGCCCTGTATCACTATTTGTTCTTCCACATGGTGCCCGGCCCGGCCACGGTCTATCTTGGCCAGCAGCGCTTGTTGCCCGGTGAATACCTGCATGTGCGGGGCGGCAAGCAATGCAAGGGCAGCTACTGGCAACTGGCCTTCCAGGAGCCGGCTGCGCGCACGCGCACGCGGGCCAGCTTTGCCAGCAACAAGCAGGAATTCCTGCGCCTGCTGCGCCAGGCCGTGGAAAGCGGCCTGGGTGCGGATGGGGCGGACACGGGCGCGTTTCTCAGCGGCGGCACGGACAGCTCCACCCTGGCCACCATCATGGGCCAGGTGACGGGCCGGCCCGCGCGCACGTATTCCATCGGCTTTGACGCGCCCGGCTATGATGAAATGGCGTATGCGCGCCTGGCCGCCAGCCATGCGGGCAGCATCCACCACGAACGCTACGTGACGCCAAACGACGTGCTGGCCGCGATTCCCGCCATGGCGGCCATTTTCGACCAGCCTTTCGGCAATGCCTCGGCCATTCCCGCCTACTATTGCGCGCAGATGGCGCGCGAGGATGGCGTGACGCGCCTGCTGGGCGGCGACGGCGGCGATGAATTGTTTGGTGGCAATGAGCGCTATGCGCACCAGGCCTTGCTGTCGCAGTACGAGCGCTTGCCCGTCATGTTGCGCCAAGCCATCATCGAGCCGCTGCTGTTTCGCGAACAGACAAGCAAACCGTGGCGGCTGGGCGACAAGGTGCGCCGCTACATCGAACAGGCGAGCCTGCCGCTGCCTGCCCGCCTCGACAGCTACAACCTGCTGCTGCGCCATGGCCACCGCACGGTGCTGGAAGCGGGTTTTATCGACACCATCGACCCGGGCATGGCGCCCGGCTGCGTGAATGGCGCGTATTGGGAACGCCAAGGGCAGGGCTTGAGCCAGATCAATGAGTTGCTGGCGCTGGACATGCGGTTTACCCTGGCCGACAACGACCTGTTCAAGGTGCGCAAGGCGTGCGAACTGGCCGGCGTGGAAGCGGCGTTTCCCTTCCTGCACGATGCGATGGTGGCGTTCGCTGCGCGCCTGGCGCCGCAGGATAAGCTCGACGGCATGCGGCTGCGGCCTTTCTTCAAGCGGGCGCTGGCGGAAATCCTGCCGCCGGCCATCGTGCGCAAGAAAAAGCACGGCTTCGGCTTGCCTTTCGGCCAGTGGCTGCACAGCCACGTGCCGCTGCGCGAGTTTGCCTTCGACAATCTGACCCAGCTGCGCGGACGCGGCATCGTGCGGCCCGCCTTCATTGACGATCTGCAAGGGCGCTTGCTGGCGGAACACCCTGCCTATCACGGCACCATGGTGTGGCTGCTGCTGATGCTGGAACAGTGGCTCAGCCAGCATCCGGGCGCACTGGGTGCGCTTGCCGGCGGTTTTGCCGCATGCGCCACAGAAACGCCAGCCGTCCTCGATCCCACGGCGTAAAGCGGGGCAGCTGCAGCAGGTCGAGTCCCGCGCCGGGGCGTGCCACGCCCCAGTCCGTGGCGACGGCCGCCTGGAAACCGAGGTCTTTGACCATGGCCACGTGCGGCGCGCCGTAGTCGCGTCCGGCCTTGCCATTCGGATAGGCAAACAGGGAGACGGGCGCCTGGATCAGCGCTTCCAACTGGTGCTTGCCATGGGCGATGTCGCGCTGCGCCGCCCGCTCCGCCAAGGTGGACAGAATCGGATGGCTGGCCGTGTGCGCGCCCAGTTCCATGCCGGCCACATGCAGCTGGCGCAGCTGCGCCGTGCTCAGCATCGCCGCCGGGCCTGCCGTGGCGCCCGCCTGGCGGCGGATCTGCATGGCCAGGTGCTGGCGGCGGGCAAATGGCTGGTATTTGAGCTGGCCCAGCAGGGTGGCGATGGCCGCCTGCCGCTGTGCCAGGCTGGCGATGGGGAGCAGCCCCAGCGCATGTTCCTGCAAGTCCAGCACGGGACCCGGCGCGTGGCGCACGGCGTCGATCACCGCGTCGTTCCACATCTGTCCGCCGTCCAGATAGCCCGTGGCGATAAAGAATGTGGCGTGCAAGCCATGGCGTTGCAGCAGCGGCAGGGCCACTTGCGCATTGTCCGCATAGCCATCGTCAAAGGTGATGCAGGCGGCGCGCGGCGGCAGGCTGCCATCCTGCAAGCGCCGCACGGCATCGCTGAGCGGCAGCGGCGTATAGAAACGTTGCAACAGGCGCAGCTGGCGCTCGAACAGGGCCGCATCGACTTCGCCGGGAAACAGCGGATCGGGCCGTGCCAGCACGCGGTGGTAGATCAGGATGGACAGCGTTGCCGTCATGGCTGCTCCGCCACCGTTGCCCGCGCCTTGGCCGGGCGGGATGCAAGGGCCGGCGCCTGCTGTTCGACGATGATGCGCGTGGCGATCAGGGCTGCCATCAGGTAATACGGCATGTCGAAGTACAGCAGGCTGAGGAAGGCACCCCCCACGGCAAAGCCGATCAGGCTGGCCTGGCTCATGGTGGCCAGGCCGTGCGCCCAGCGCAATTCCGGCTTGCCCCGCGTGCGGCGGATGATGGCGGCCGCCGTGCGCCAGGTGGCGATGCCCAGCGCCAGGTAAATGAAGAGGCCGACGAAGCCGTGTTCGCCCAGCGCCTGGAAATAGATGCTGTGCGCCGCATGCACATCCGTGGGAATGGGCGCATAGCGGGCAAAGATGGCGGCGTCGGAGACGTCGAAGCCGCCGCCGATAAAACGGTCGCGCGCCAGGTTCCAGGCCATGCGCCAGGCATTCAGGCGGCCCATGGCGGACACATCGTCCTGATACGTGTTGATGGTGTCCATGCGTTCGGCCCAGCGCTCGGGCATGAAGGCCAGCAACAGCGGCGTGACCGTGCCGAGCAGCGCGCCCAGCACCATCTTGCGCTCGCTTTTCAGCCACATGAACAGGCCCATGGCGGCGATGGCCAGCAGCGCGCCGCGCGAATACGAGCCCAGCGCGGACAGCGCGGACAGCAGCATGGCCGCCGACAGGCCGTGGCGATGCCAGCGCTTGTCCGTGTTTTGCTGCAGATAATACATGAGGGGGATGGTGATGATCAGGGCCAGGGCCAGCGCATTGTTATCGCCAATAAATGTTTCTTCCGGCCCCCAGACCCGCTCCGTGCCGCCGCTGCGGATGGTGAAGATGCCGCCTTTCACGCCGTAGTAGCCGATCGAAACCACCAGCACCCAGACCAGGCGCACGATGTCGCGCCGCGTGCGTATCACCATCATCACCACAAAGCTCATCAGCATGATCTTCATGACCTTGTTCCACTGCACCCACGACGACTCGGGCAGCAGGGCGAACGGCGCCGTCAGGTTCATCCACGCGACGAACAGCAGCAGCAGCACGCTGATGGGCGTCAGGGGCAGGTTTTTCGGCTCGCGCGTCATTACGAGGCTGACCAGGGTGGCGATGGCGATGATGAAGGCGAACGGCATGTGGGTGGCGAAACCCCAGCCTTGCGTGTGCGGGTTCATGACGCTGACCCAGACCCACATCAGGCCGCCGATGGCCGGCGCCTTCAGGATGAAGGGCAGCGAACCCAGGATGATGACGGTAATCAGTATGTCGCGCATGAAGGGGGACGCTCCTGGTGTTGCCCGGGTTGGCAAGGTCTTGATGCCTGTCAACGGGCTGGCGGGCAGGCTCAGTACACTGGATCAATACCGCTCGGCGTTGTTGAAACTGCCAATCAGTTTTGTCATGGTAAGACCAAGGAGGCATGTCCTTGTTGACCGTTCTCATGGCGACCTATAATGGCGCCGGCACCTTGCCCCAAGTATTGCGCGCCTACATGGGACTGCGCGCGCCCGCGGGCGGCTGGCGCCTGGTCATCGCCGACAATGGCAGCACTGACGCCACGGCCCGGGTGATCGCCGCCTTCCGCGGGCGCTTGCCCTTGAGCTATATCTATGTGGCGCGGCGGGGACGCAGTCCGGCCCTGAACGGCGCCGTCGAATATGCCTTGCGCCTGGGCGGCGACGGCGGTGAGCTGTTCGTCTTTGGCGACGACGACGCCATGCCCGCATCCGACTGGCTGTGCCGCTTGCAGGACAGCGCGCGCCGCCATCCTGGCTACGCGCTGTTCGGCGGCGCCATCGTGCCCGCCTGGCGCGAGCGACCTGCGCACTGGCTGCTGCGCCTGACCCCTGTCGGCTTGACGTGGGGCATTACCAGCCCCGACCTGCGCGACGCCCCCATCTATCCGGGCCTGGTCTGGGGCGCCAACATGGCGATACGCCGCCGCATCTTCGAGGCGGGCGCCCGCTATGACGAAAGCATCGGCCCGCAGGGCGCCAATTACGCCATGGGCAGTGAAACCCGGCTCAACCTGGAGATGCATGCGGCCGGCAACCCTTCCTGGTTCTGTCCGCAGGCGAGGGTGGCGCACATCATCCGCATCCCGCAAGTGCAGCGCGCCTGGATACTGCGCCGCGCCATGCTGTTTGGCCGGGGCCAATGCCGGCTGGCGACATTCGAACCCAGCGTGGAGTGGCTGGGCGTGCCCCGCTGGATGCTGGGCAGATATGTGCGCGATACCCTCGGCGCCGTGCGGGCCTGGCTGCGGCGCGACCACGCCGACCTGTTCCTGCGCCAGTGGGAACGGGCCTGGCTGCGAGGCTTTTTTCATGAAGCGTGGCGGGGACGGCGCAAGCGCCTGCCGCGCATCGTCATCAGCAGTTATTCGGGCGAGCTGGGCGGCATGGAGCTGCGCATGGCGCAAGAGGCGAAAGTGCTGGGCGCGAGCGGCTATGACAGCGTGCTGGCCCTGCGGCGCTTTCCCGGCTTTACGCACTGGGCACAGGGCCTGCGCGCGCAGCGCTTGCAGGTGCAAGTGTATGAACCGCCCTTGTTTCTCGAACACTGGGCCTGGCGCCGCTGGAATTGGCTGCGCGCCAGGCTGACGGGTGCGTGGCGGCTGCGGCGGCTGCGGCCCGATCTCGTCCACGTGGCGTTTTGCTGGACCAGTTATGGCGCTTCCATCTTGTGGCTGGCCCGGCAATGCCGCTTGCCGGCCGTGATCAGCGTGCACAATGCGTTTCCCCTGGAAGCCTTCAGCGATTGGCAGCGGCCCCGGCTGCAGGAAGCGTTCCGCAGCGTCAAGGGCGTGTATGCCGTGTCGCCGTCGGCCATGCGGCATTTCCTCGACCTGTACCGTGACATGCTGGCGCCGCAGACGCGGCTGGCCATCATTCCCAATGGCGTCGATACGGACACTTTTGTTGTTTCGCCCGAACGCCGGATGCTGGCGCGGCAGCAACTCGGGTTGCCGCCGGACGCGCTCGTGCTCGGTTGCGTGGCGAGACTCTCCGCGCAAAAGCGCCCGCAAGCGCTATTGGCTATGTTCGCCCGCCTGGCCGCGCAATTTCCCAGCTTATATTTAGTGCTGGTGGGCACGGGGCCGCTGGACGCCATGCTGCGGCTGCAGGCGCAGCAGACGGGCGTGCAGGAGCGCATCGTGTTTGCCGGTTTCTGGCAGCGCGTCGAGCTGCTGATGCCGGCCTTCGACCTGCATGTGTTGCTGAGCAAGAACGAGGGTTTCGGCATCGCCACCATCGAAGCCATGGCCTGCGGCGTGCCGGCCGTGGGCACGGATGTGCCGGGCACGCACGATATCCTGCACGACAGCGCAGGGGGGCTGCTGCTGCCGTTGGACGATGAGCACGCCGCCTGCGCGGCCGTAGCAGCGCTGTTGCTCGATGCCCCCCGGCGCGCCCGCATGGGACGGCTGGCCCGCGAGGAGACCGTGCAGCGCTACTCGATGCCGCGCCTGGAGCGCCAGCTGCGCCAGTTCTATGCGGGCCTGGTGTAGGCGCGGGCGGCCCGCATGAGCGCCACCCGCCATTCGTTCATTTTCTCGTTCGCCGAAAAATACACGGTGCTGCTGCTGGGCATTGCCGCCACCATGGTGCTGTCGCGCCTGCTGACGCCGGCCGAAGTGGGCGTGTATTCGCTGGGCGCCGTGCTGGTGGCCTTGGCGCAAGTGGTGCGTGATTTTGGCGTGGGGCAATACCTGATCCAGGAAAAGCAGCTCGACACGGTGAAATTGCGGGCCGCGCTGGCCACCAGCCTGCTCGTCGCCTGGCTGCTGGCGGGCCTGGTGCTGCTGGCCAGCGCGCCGCTGGCGCATTTCTATGGCGAACCCCGGCTGACCCTCGTGCTGCGCCTGCTGGCGATCAATTTCCTCCTGATACCGTTCAGCGCCTTGACCTTGCCTATATTGCGCCGGCAACTGCGCTTTCGCGCCATCTACGCCATCAACGCGGCCAATAGCGTCGTCAACCTGCTGGTGGCCGTGCTGCTGGCGCTGCATGGCTACAGTTACATGAGCATGGTGTGGGCGGCGCTGGCCGGCTCCTGCGCTTCGCTGCTGGTGAGCCTGCTGGTGCGGCCCGCAGAGCTGCCGTGGCTGCCGGGACGGCGCGGCATGGGCGATATCGCCCGCTTTGGCGCATATGCGACGGGGGGCGGCCTCGTCGACGAGGCGGGCGTGGCGGCGCCGGACCTCATCATCGGCAAGCTGATCGGCATTGAAAGCCTGGCCCTGTTCGGCAAGGCGCAAAGCGTGCTGAATATCTTCAACCAGGCGATCACCAGCGCGATTTCGCCCGTGGTGTTTCCCCTGTTCGCGGCGCGCGCGCGCGGGGAAGGGGGGCAGGGCGGGGCGGAACTCGTGTATCTGCGCACGATCAGCTACATGACGGCGCTGGCCTGGCCGTTTTTTCTCTTTCTCGCCTGTATGGCTTTGCCGCTGGTCAAGGTGTTGTACGGTTCGCAATGGTTGGCCTGTGTGCCCTTGATCCGCATCATGTGCCTGTCCTCGGCCGTGTATAGCATGTTCAGCATGGCCCGCTACCTGTTCGTGGCGACGGGCCAGCTGCATGCGCAGGTGCGGCTCGATGCCTGCGCGGGCGTTATCAAAGTGGCGCTGCTGCTGGCGGCTGCGCCGTTCGGCCTGGTGGTGGTGGCTTGGGCCGTGGTGCTCAGCAACGTGCTGCGCAGCTGGCTGAACTACGGCTGCCTGCGGCGCTTGAGCGCGCTGGACTGGCGCATCCTGGCCCGGGCATTGCGCAAGAGCCTGCTGCTCTGCGGCGTCAGTGCCGTCGCGCCCGTCGCTTCGCTGCTGTGGCTGCCTGTGGAGACCCCGGCGCTGCTGGCGCTGACGGGCACGGCGCTGGCCACCTTGCTGTGCTGGCTGGCCGGCCTGTTCCTGTTGAAGCATGAGTTCGCTAGTGAGTTTCTGTTATTGCAACGCAAGCTGGCTGGCCGTTGGCTGGCAGTCAAATGCACGAAAGGATGACCATGCGTGTCGGTATCTTGTCCTACCCGATGCTGTTCCAGCGCGACGGCGGCTTGCAGATCCAGGTACGCGAAACCATTGCCGCGCTGAACCGGCTGCCCCAGCTGCCGGCGCGGCCCCTGGAAGTGCAACTAGTGGATGCCAACCATGAGCGGCTGGCCGATTTCGACGTGCTGCACGTGTTTTCGGCGAGCAATGGCACTTACCGCATCATGGAAATGGCCAGCGAACAAGGCGTACCGGTGGTGCTGTCGCCGCTGCTGTCGCCTGGCTGGGGCCGGGCCAGCGCCTGGCGCGCGCGGCTGGCCGACCGGCTGGCGGGACGCCTGACGGAGTGGATGGTGCAGACGAGCTATGCGCAGACGCGGCGCGCCTTGCAGCTGGCCGACGTGGTGATCGCCCTGGGCGAGGCCGAACGCGACGCCATGGTGCAAGGTTTCGGCATGCCGGCCGACGCCGTCCGCGTCCTGCCGAATGGGATCAACCCGCATTTCTTCACGGCCAATGGCGATCTGTTCCTGCGCGAAACGGGCATCGCCGGACCGTTCGTGTTGATGGTGGGCAGCATCTCACCGTATAAAAACCAGCTGGGACTGGCCCAGGCGCTGGCGGGCGCCGGCTTGCCCCTGGTGCTGATCGGCGCCGCGCCGCGCGAACAGCAGGCGTATCTGCAACTGCTGCTGGACTTGCCGCACGTCAGCTGGCTCGGTGCGCTCGACCACGCCGACCCGCTGCTGGCCAGCGCCTACCATGCGGCGTCCGTGGCGGCCTTGCCCAGCCAGGGCGAAGTGTTTCCCTTGAGCGTGCTTGAAGCGCTGGCGGCCGGCACGCCTGTCGTCATGACGGCGCAAAGCGCGCTGGACTTGCCCGATTCCGTCTTCGCGCTGCGCAAGGTGGCCTGGGACGATGGCGCCGCGCAGCGCCAGGCCATCCTCGCATTGCTGGCGCTGCCGCCCGAGCGCGCCCGCGTGCAAGCCCTGGTGGAACGTTTTACGTGGGAACGGGTGGCGGCGCAGATTGCCGAGTGTTATTACCAGGCGCAGTCCTTGCCGGCCAGGAGGCAGCATGCTGTTTAATTCCTTCGCTTTCCTGTTCGGCTATGTGCCCATCGTGCTAGCCGGCTATTTTTTGCTGGACCGCCTGGCCACCGCCGCTGCATCCGCCAGCTGGCGCCGCCTGGCGCCCGCAATTTGGCTGGCGCTCGTCTCGCTGTTCTTCTATGCCTGGTGGGACGTGCGCTACCTGCCGCTGCTGCTGGCCTCGATCTGCGTCAATTACGGCGCCGGCCGCCTGATCGGCGCCAGCGCGGGCGCGGCCCGCAAGCGCGTGCTGGTCGCGGCGCTGGCGCTGAACCTGGGGTTGCTCCTCTACTACAAATATGCGAATTTCTTCATCGACAGCGTGAATGCCATTGCCGCCGGTGCTGGCGCTGCAAGCCTGCCCTTGTCCGGCCTCGATATCATCCTGCCGATCGGCATCTCTTTCTTTACCTTTACGCAGATCGCCTTCCTCGCCGATTGCTACCGGGGCGAGGTGCGCGAATACCGCTTTATCCACTATGTGCTGTTCGTCAGCTATTTCCCGCACCTGATCGCCGGCCCCGTGCTGCACCACCGCGACATGTTGCCGCAGTTCGCCGATCCGGCCAACGCCCATCCGCGCGCCGCCAATTTCGCCATCGGACTGTCGATCTTTACGATAGGCCTGGCAAAAAAGGTGCTGATTGCCGACAACCTGTCGCCGCTGGCCATGCCCGTCTTCGCGGCCGGCGCCGAACCGACCCTGATCGAAGCGTGGATCGGCGTGCTGGCCTACACTTTCCAGCTGTATTTCGACTTTTCCGGCTATTCGGACATGGCCATCGGCCTGTCGCGCCTGTTCGGCGTGAAATTGCCGCTGAACTTCAATTCGCCGTACAAGGCGGCCAATATCGCCGACTTCTGGCGCCGCTGGCACATGACCTTGTCGCGTTTCCTGCGCGACTATCTGTATATTCCCCTGGGTGGCAGCCGGCGCGGCGAGGCCATGCGCTACCGCAACCTGATGCTGACCATGCTGCTGGGCGGCCTGTGGCATGGCGCCGGCTGGACCTTCGTCATCTGGGGCGGCTTGCACGGCCTGTACCTGGTGCTGCAGCAGGCGTGGCAGAGCGCGTTCGGTTCGCTCCGGGCGCGCTGGTGGCCCGCTTGGTGGTCCACCTTGCTGACTTTTTTTGCCGTCATGCTGGCCTGGATTTTCTTCCGCGCGCCCGACGTGGCCACCGCCTGGGACATCACGGGCGCGCTGGTGGGCGCGAATGGCGTAAGCCTGCCGCGCGGCCTGGCCAGCCACGCGGCCAGCCTGGCGCAATGGGGGCTGCATCCGGCCTTTGACGGCATCCGCTGGATCGAACTGGCCGGCCCCGGCTTGCCCGTGCTGCTGGGCGCCATGCTGCTGGCTTTCAAGGCGCCGAATACGCAAGAAATATTCTTTCTTTACGAACCCGCCATTGAAAGAATCTTTCAACCGGCAGGACGCTGGGCCTTCAGCTGGCGGCCCACGCGCCGCTGGAGCGTAGGTTTGGCCGCGCTGTTCGTCGCCTGCATCTTCGGCATGAACCGGGTCACCGAATTTCTCTACTTCCAGTTCTGACCATGGATACCGCCGCCCGCCGCTACCTCACCGGCTTCCTCGCCTGCGTCTTCCTGGTGCTCGGTTCCGTCTCGCTCCTGAACTACCAGGTCGACCCCTACCTGCTGCACCAGTGGGACAGCCCCTTGCTGCAGCGTCCGCGCCAGTTGAATGAAAAGCTCGGCGCCTGGGCCAAGACCTATGCCGTGGCGCGCTACCGGCCGGCCATCATCTACATCGGCAATTCGCGCACGGAACTGGGCTTGCCGACGGGCGTGCGCGCCTTGTTTGGCGGCAAGAGCGTCTTCAACAGCGCCGTGTCGGGCGCCTCGATCGGCGACGCCATCCGCCTGGCCGAGCATGCGGCCAGGGTCAGCCGCGTCGAGACCATGGTGTGGGGCATCGACGCGCCCACTTTTTCCCTGGACATGGGCGCGGCGCGGGTGGAAGACAGCCTGACGGGCGCCGAGCATGGCTTTTTCGCCCGGCGCGCCCTGGTCAACCTGAAGCGCGGCCTGACCCTGGACATGACGGAGGACAGCGTGCGCATCCTCACCGGCAAGGCCGGCGATGTCTGCCGCTCCAACCTGGCCTTGTATGGACAACGCGACGAGACGTGCACCCGCAAGGGCATGCGGCACTGGCTCGGCACGAAGGACGCCATTCCCGTGCGCCTGCAGGAGTTCGGCGATGGACTGGGGCCGACGCCGCCATCGACACTGGCGCTCGACGCCAGCATCGGCAAGTTGTGCCGCAGTGGCCTGCGCCTGCGCCTGTATATCAACCCCACGCACGCGCTGACCTTGTATGCGCTGCACTGGCGCGGCAAGTGGGATGCCATGCAGGCTTGGCAGCGGGGACTGGTGCAGCTCGCCGGGCGCCACCGCCAGCAGGGCTGCGACGTGCGCCTGTATGATTTTTCCGGCTTTAACAGCATCACGACGGAAGCGACCCCGCTCGTCAGCGGCAAGCCCGAGATGCATTATTACTGGGAGGTGTCGCACTACCGGGACAATGTGGGCCGCTTGATCCTGGCCCGCCTGTTTGGCGGCGACACGCCGCCGCCGGCCGACTTCGGCGTGGAGCTGACGCAGGCCAACGTCGACGCCCACCATGCGGCCGCGCGCGCGGCGCGCGACCGCTATCGCGTGGAACATGCGCGCGAGGCGGCCTATGCGCAGCGGGTGCTGGACGGGCCGCTGATCCGGCGTTGAAGCAAGGAGGAGTCATGCCGTTTCATTCGTTCCCATTCCTGTCCCTGTTCATCGCCGGCAGCTGCCGCATGCGGCGGGTCGCCGAGTTTCCCTATTTCCGGTGCTGACCATGGATACCGCCGCCCGCCGCTACCTCGCCATCTTCTTTGCCTGCGCCCTGGCCGCGCTGGCACTCGTTTCCGCCGTCAATTACCGCGTGGACCCGTATCTGCTGCACCAGTGGGACAGTCCCGCGGTGCAGCGCCTGCGTCCCACGTATGAAAAGCTCGCAGTGTGGGGCAAGACGTATGCCGTGGCGCGCTACCGGCCCGCCGTCGTGTATATCGGCAATTCGCGCACGGAAATGGGCTTGCCGGCCAGCAGCATGCGTACTTTGTTCGATGGCAAGAGCGTCTTCAACAGCGCCGTCTCGGGCGCCTCGATCGGCGACGCCATCCGCCTGGCCGAACACGCGGCCAGGGTCAGCCATGTCGACACCATGGTGTGGGGCATCGACGCGCCCTCGTTTTCGCTGGAACTGGGATCGGCCGGCGTGGAGCCGGGCTTGACGGACGGCGGGCCCGCCTTTTTCGCGCGGCGTGCCTTGCTCAACATCAAGCGCGGCCTGACGGTTGACATGACGCGCGACACCTGGCGCATCCTCAGCGGCAGCTATGACGGCGCCTGCCTCTCCAGCCTGGCCCTGCACGGCCAGCGCGACCAGTCCTGCATCACCGCCCGCAACCATGGCTGGGTCGGTACGGCGCGCGCCTTCACGCCGAGGCTGCAGGAATTCGGCGATGGCCTGGGACCGACCGAACCGGCCCTGCATGCCTTCGATACGAGCGTCGGGAAACTGTGCCGTGGCGGCACGCGCTTGCGCCTGTACATCAATCCCACGCACGCGCTCACGCTGGACGCCCTGTACTGGCGCGGCAAGTGGGATGCCATGGAAACATGGCAGCGCGACCTGGCGCAGCTGGCCGGCCGCCACCGGCGCCTGGGCTGCGACGTGCGCCTGCTTGATTTTTCCGGCTTCAACAGCATCACCAGCGAACCGATCCCGCAAGTGACGGGCGCGCGCGAGATGCGCTATTACTGGGAAGCATCGCACTATCGCGAGAATGTGGGCCGTTTCATCCTGGCGCGCCTGTTTGGCGGCCCGCTGCAGCCGCCGGCGGACTTCGGCGCGGAGTTGACTGAGTCCGGTATCGCGGCCCACCAGGCGGCCACGCGCGCCGCGCGCGAGCGCTACCACGCGCAGCACGCCAAGGAAACGGCCTACCTGCGTCATGTGCTGACCTTGCCCCGCGAACCCAAATAGCCTGCGGCAGGTGCCAGGCGTACAGCGTGGGGCAGGGCGCATGCGCTATGATGATGTTTTGCCATCCAGCAAGTTCCAGGACTCCCCATGAAAATCGCCTTCTTTGCCAGCCAGCCCTACGACCGCCGTTTCTTCGATGAAGCCTTGCCGTCCCAGCCCGACGCTGCCGGCATTGAACTGGTCTACCACAGCGCCTTGCTGAGCCAGGAAACCGTGGTCCTGGCGCAAGGCGCCGACGCCGTGTGCGTCTTCGTCAACGACGTGCTCGACGCGCCCGTGCTGGAATCCCTGCATGGCTACGGCGTGCGCGCCATCCTGCTGCGCTGCGCCGGCTACAACAACCTCGACCTCGAAGCGGCCAGGCGCCTGGGCCTGTTCGTTGCCCGCGTGCCCGCGTATTCGCCGGAAGCCGTGGCCGAATACACGCTGGCCCTCGTGCAAACCCTGAACCGCCACACGCACCGCGCCTACGCCCGCGTGCGCGAAGGCAATTTCTCGCTGGACGGCTTGCTGGGCGCGACACTGCACGGCAAGACGGTCGGCATCGTCGGCACGGGTAAGATCGGCCTGGCGACGGCGCGCATCTTCAAAGGGTTCGGTTGCACGGTGCTGGGCCATGACCCGTATCCGGCGCCCGCGTTCGCGCAGCTGGGCACGATGGTGGAATTGCCGCAACTGCTGGCCGAATCCGACATCGTCTCGCTGCATTGCCCCTTGATGGAAAGCACGCGCCACATGATCAGCGAGGCAACCTTGCCGCTGATGAAGAAGGGCGCCATGCTGGTGAATACCTCGCGCGGCGGCCTGATCGACACGGGCGCCGTCATCGAGGCGCTCAAATCGCGCCAGCTGGGCTCCCTGGCCATCGACGTGTACGAGCAGGAAAGCAATCTGTTCTTCCAGGACCGCTCGTCCGACATCATCGACGACGATATCTTCCAGCGCTTGATGACGTTCCCGAACGTGCTGGTGACGGGCCATCAGGGTTTCTTCACCATCGAAGCGCTGCGCGAGATCGCCGCCATCACGTATCACAACCTGGCGTGCTTCCGTCAGGGCAAGGCTTGCGGGAACAGCGTACTAGCCAGCTGACACCTGCTTTTTAGGCTTGGGCGGCGGCTTGGGTTTCGGCAGCGGCAAGGCATCGGCCGTGCGCCGCGCCAGCTGGCTCAGCCAGTCGCGCTCATCCCACAGCCCGCCATCGATGAGGAAATACGGCTTGGCTTGCGGATAGGGCGGCGCTTCCTGCAGCGTGCCTTGTGCGCCGATCCAGGCGCGTCCCGCATCCGTCGGCTTGATGAACAGCTGGTCGTCGGCGACGATGGCGAACATCTTGCCGTCGCAATACAGGCCGTATTCGCCAAACATTTTTTTTGCGCTGAGGCTGCCCGCGCCCGCCATCTGGTCGAGCAAAAAATCCACCGTGCCTTGCTGTGATGCCATGTCGTCCTCCATGTGAAAGAACAGTGTAGCGCACTGGCAAGGATTCGCCGGCGCGGCTACACTACGGCCATTGATTTTTTCGCATGACCTATTTTCCATGACACCCGAGCATATTATTCACCGCGGCATCAGCATTACCACCCTGGCCGCAGGCGACGCCATCGAAACCCATTGCGCACCGGGCCACACGGCCATCCGCGAGCAGGCCGACGGCTGGTGGCTGTACTTTGTCGACGAGGATGGCAAGGTCGACGGCTACGACAGCCCGTTCGCCAGCCACGCCGAAGCGCTGTGGGCGGCCAAGGCCGCAGCCGAGTTCAGCGCGCAATGAAGGCCAGTCCCTGGGCTTTCCTTGGCTTGCCGCAAGCCCCCGTGCCGGAAGCGGAAAGCGCGGACTACGGCGCCTGCCGCGCCGACCTGCATGGCAAGCGCCTGGTCTTGCGCGTGGCCAAGACCACGCCGACGAAAACGGGCCAGTTCGTCACCGTCTGGAAGCGCCCCCATCCCGAAGCCGACATCGCCCCGCTGGACGAAGCGGATCCTGTCGATGTCGTCATCATTGCCGTGGCCGACGACGATGGCGCGCGGCATGGCTTTTTCATTTTTCCGCGCAGCGTGCTGCTGGAACGGGGCGTGATGTCGCGCGCCGGCCAGGGCGGCAAGCGCGCGCTGCGCGTGTATCCGCCGTGGTGCGCGCCGGAATCGATCCAGGCATTGCGCACGCAGCGCTGGCAGGCGGGGTGTTTTGTGGCGGCAGGGGATCAGCAAAGGCTGGAGCAGATGTTCGGGCAGTAATTGTTTCCGTGTCCCCTTGAATGTATCCGCGCCTTGAAAAACCTCGTTTTGTCATGATGGCAATAAAATTCATGCTGAGGCACGCTATTGGCCGCGAGCGGATGGTCGGGCACCGTGTGAAGTGCATGAGTTAATGTGATTCCGGGGCCGCTATGGCGTACTTCACCCGGAATATTAAAAATGGAGAGAGCATGGAAGGTCCTGATCCAAACACCACATATCCAATGCCTGGATTCCCGCAAATCTGTTTTCTAAAGAATATCATCACCCGCCCCAATATTGAAATCGGCGATTACACCTATTACGACGATCCGGACGGCGTCGAGCATTTCGAAGACAATGTCCTGTACCATTTCCCGTTCATTGGCGATCGCCTAAGAATCGGCAAATTCTGCGCGATCGCGCGTGGGGTGAAGTTCATCATGAACGGCGCCAACCATCAAATGAACGGGATTTCAAGCTATCCATTCTTCATTTTTGGCAATGGATGGGAAACTGCACGGCCTGTCGAGGGAGAATTGCCATATAAAGGCGATACGATTATCGGCAGCGACGTTTGGATCGGCTACGACACGCTCATCATGCCTGGGGTACGGATCGGCGATGGCGCTATCATCGCAGCGCGCTCGGTTGTCACTGCCGACATCCCGCCCTACGCCATCGTCGGCGGCAATCCGGCACGTGTCGTCCGGGAGCGTTTCGATTCCGCTTCTGTGCAACGGCTATTGGACATCGCCTGGTGGGATCGCCCGGCAGAATGGATAGGCCGGCACCTCGACCTGATCCGCGGCGGGGACGTTGACGCGCTGTATGCCGCCGCCCGGTAGGTCCTGCATGGCCGGCAGCAGCCGGCCAGTAACGGACTGGAAAAAGCAACGATGATCAGGATACGCAGAGGAGGACAAGTGACGTCCATTACCCGGATCAGGGCGTTACCCGGCACGCTGGCAAGTGCGCTGAAGCAACAGGACAATGACTATTTCGATATTTTTATGGGTTTGCACAATGGCGTATGACAGGATTGATTGGCATTCTGGAGGAAAATTTCCCGATGATTTGCCGGAAGAGAATGGCGGTATCCATATCGGCATGTTCCTGGCCTGGTTGCTGAACCAGGACATGGCGAGCGATTTCCACCGCACAGATTCCCCCGAGGAGCTAAGGCGTCTGGCAAGTCGGGAAATGACCGGACTTCAATTTCTGATCGATGCTTGCGATGGCAAGCTATGGGAAGACGATCTCAACGATCAGGGCAATGCTTTCACCGTTGACTATTACGATGAAAAGTCGACATTCGCCCGAAAGCATGGCAGCTTTCTGCAAGACTATTGTGACGTATTCAACCGTTACGCCGCTGCACATGGCTTTGAGTATCCCAGCGTCTATCACGTCCAGAATACCTGGGAGAAATTCGATCAACTGAAACCCATGCTCGACCAGCGCTACAGCCAATGGCAAGCGTGGTCGGCCGATCCCGCCAACCGTCAGCGCGATCCAAAAGCCCAGTTTCTTCATGCTTGCCAGGAAGTCGGGAAATTTCTCTTGCCGCATGGTTTTAAACCCAACAAGGCAGGAACCGTTTGGAAGAAGCTGGCTGCCGATAAGGACACCGTTTTCGAGGTATCGTTCGAGTCCGAGCGCTATAATTCCCGCAGCGATGTTCGCATGACGGTCGACCTCTCCATCGCCAGCAAAGCCCTGAAGAAGTGGCTTGCGCAGAGGGGCGGCGCAGCCGGTTACGATGGTTGCGTTCTATTCGGCGGCTTGCTTCGGCCCGAAAAAGCTGCCAGCTCCATTGTCTGGCAAGTGGCGGGTTTGACGGCGCGCTCCTCGATTGAGGAGATGTGCCAGCTGCTCGCCGAACGCAGCCTGCCGCTTTTCGCTTTGTTCGCCGATCGTCCGCGGGCGCTGGAACATCTTGCGTCGCATGGAGGCGGTTTTCCCGCCATTTGCGATTCAACGCCTACCCCTTTGTCATTCTTGTTGTGCTTCGGGACCCAAGAACAGTCGCAACGTTTTTTCACTGGCTACGTTGCTTCCAGACCATCCCCGTGGCGGCGTAATATCTTTCAGACATACACCCGGCTTCAAGCAGGCGAGGTGTGGGAATCTTCCGCCTACTCGCACGAAAGGGACATCAAGCTGGCGTTTCAAAGCGGCCTGACTTTACCGCAAAAGTCCTGACTTTCTGGGCGGACTCGCGCCAAGCCGGATTTGCGCAACAATTCCAGCCGGCTTTGTTGCGCAAATAGACGAGGACGCCGACCGGCAGTCATTTTTCAGCGACTCCGTCACTCGATTCATGCGGGCCACCGTCGTCTTCGGGGCGGAACCTGCCCGCCCGGAAGCGCTCACGCCCGCCAATGCGCACCGCAACTCATCCGGGAAAATGACCGCCCATGACTGATATCCGACTGCCTGTCGCAATCCTGCATGGTGGCCGGGCAGGGTGACGTATCGTCAACTTTTCCTTCCTGACATCCGTCAACCACCATTGAAAGAAGCGTTCATGCGAGTTCATTCCCTGGCAGTCATCGTTACCCTGTTGTTCGCAAGCGGTGTCCAGGCGGACGCATTGGACGACATCATCAAAGCCGAAATGAAGATGCGGCAAATTCCCGGCCTATCGCTTGCCATCATCGAGAACGGCAAGATTGTCAGGGCGCAAGGGTACGGTGTCACGGAAAAGGGCGGCAAGACGCCGGTCAGCCCGCACACACTGTTCCAGGCCGGTTCGGTCAGCAAACCGGTCGCCGCGCTGGGCGCGCTGCACCTGGTAGAGCAAGGCAAGCTTGCCCTTGACGAAGACGTCAATACCAGGCTGCTCACGTGGAAGCTGCCGGACAGCACCCTGGCGGCCGAACAGAAGGTGACCCTGCGCAGGTTGCTAAGCCATAACGCCGGGCTGACCGTGCACGGCTTCCCCGGCTACGCCAGCAATGCGCCATTACCCGGCGTGGTCCAGGTGCTCGACGGGGAGAAACCCGCGAATACCGCAGCCATTCGCGTTGACATTGTTCCAGGCAGCAAGGTGCGTTACTCCGGTGGCGGTTATACCGTCATGCAGCAAATGGTGGCCGACGTGAGCGGCCAGGCGTTTCCCGATTACATGCGCGACGCCGTCCTCAAGCCCTTGGGCATGCAGGAGAGCTCCTATCTGCAACCGCCGCCAGCCGAGCGCGCGCGCCTGAATGCCAGCGGCCACCTTGCCGATCGCAGCATGGTGGTCGGCCGCTGGCATGTGTATCCAGAAATGGCGGCGGCCGGTCTATGGACCAACGCATCGGACCTGGCGCGCTTCGCCATCGGCGTGCAGCAATCCCTGGCCGGCACGTCCAACCCGCTCATCTCGGCAGCCTTGACGCAACAGATGCTGACCCCGCAAATAGAGAACGCGGGCCTGGGCGTCTTCCTGCACGGCAGCGGCAGCGCGCAACGCTTTTCGCACGGCGGGCGCGACGAAGGCTTCGATACCTTGCTGACGGCATTTTCCCGGACAGGCCAGGGTGCCGTGATCATGATTAACGCGAACGACAATTCCCGCATGATGGACCGCCTGACCGCCGCCATCGGCCGCGCCTATCGCTGGCTGGATGCCGACCACGACGTGTTGCGCAAGCACCCCGCCGTCAACATCGATGCCAGGGAACTCATCCGCTACACGGGCCGCTACGAGCTGGCGAACAACACGATGGGCACCTTCGATATGCAGGATGGCCGGCTGCGCAGCATTTCCGATGGCTTGCCCGACGAAGTGTTCGTGCCCGTCGGCCCACAGCGCTTCCATTCGACGTCGCGCAATTGCGAACTGGCTTTTGCCGTCGATGCACAAGGAGAGGTGACTGACGTTGTCGTGACGACCAAAGACAAGGTCAATACGGCGCCGCGCATCGGCCCGCTGATGCGCACGGTCAAAGCCCGCACCGACCCCAATCCTGCGCGTACCCGGAATATACAGGCCGTGCTTGCCGACATTGCGCGTGGCGGCAGCGCCTTGGCCAACTCGGCATTCGCCACAGCTGGCATCAAACGCAATTTTGGCACACAGGCGGTAGGCGAACTGGCCCATGCAAAATCGCTGACTTTTTTGCACGAGCAGCCCGTTGCCGGCCGAGCGATCGAACGCCATGACAGCAAGGTGGACAGCATCCTTGCCTTCCGCGCCAGCGGCATCCAGCCGGCGCGCACGCTGCTGGTTTACCTGACGGCGGACGCTTTGTTTGCCGACTTCGATCTGGTGGACGACTGAACGCCCGGCGTGCCAAGACACGCCGACGATGCGCTGTGGTTCGAGAAGTGCTTGAACACGGAGCTGGAGCTGTAGGCCAGTAGAACTGGACCGGCATGACCGCCTGGTGAACAGGAAATGTATGATATCGCTGAAGGCCGCCGTGCTAGGCGACTTTGCTGAGCACATAGCGGTATTTCCCCGACGCCTCCGCCGCTATTTCTTCGACTTCCTCGATGGCGATGTCCACCTGTGCGCCCAGCCTGGCCTGGAAGCCGGTGACGATGGCGACGCGGGTGGTGGCGTCCAGGCGGGGCAGGCAGACCAGCAGCACGCGCGTGCGCAGCAGGGATTCCTGGATGATCTTGAAGCTGCGCACTTGCGGCAGTTCGCGCACGATGTAGACGAGGGCCAGGCCGTGCATGACGGTGCCGTCCACGGCGGTCAGAAAATCCGTGCTGCGTCCTTCGATTTTTTGCAGCAGGGGCAGGCCGCGTCCGCAGGCGCACGGTTCTGCACCCAGCGCGCCCACGTCGCCCGTGGCGTAGCGGATGAACGGGTAGTCCTGCGTGGCCAGGTGGGTGACGACGATGTCGCCCGTGGCCCCTGGCGGCAGCGGCTGGCCATTGCCATCAAGGATTTCCACGATGATGTCTTCGGCCGTGATGTGCATGCCGCCTTCCGGGCATTCGTGGGCGATGAAGCCCGCGTCGCGCCCGCCGTAGCCGTTCGCCACGGGGCAGCCGAAGGCGGCGGCGATCTGCGCGCGCTGCTCGTCGTACAGGCGTTCGGCCGTGACGAACGCCACTTTTACGCCCAGGCCGTCGAGCGGCAGGTCGCGCGCGCTGGCGTGGCTGGCGATGCGGCACAGGGCCGACGGATAGCCGAACAGCATGCGCGGACGCCAGCGGCGCAACTGCCTGACATAGCCATCGAGGCGCGCGGGCGACATGGCAAACGCAGGCAGCAGGGTGGTGCGCAACAGCGCGTCGCGCAGGCGGCGCACGCGGTCTTGCGCGTGCAGCTCGATGGGCGAACCCCACAACACGGCTTCGCGGTCGCCGATGTCGACGCCCCACCAGCGCGTGGCGCGCCACTTGGCGGCGATGTCGTGGCTGACCCTGCGCCGTCCCAGGAAAAACTGCAGCGGCTCGCCGCTGGAGCCACCCGTGGCGAACGGCCGCAAGCCCACGGCGCGGGCCGACTTGAAGCTGTCGCGCGCGGCGGCGATATCGCCCTTGCGCAGCAGCGGCAGGCGCGACAGATCGCTCAGTTGCCTGAGCTGGCCGGGATCGAAACCGCTGCGGGCGAACAGCGCCCGGTAATGCGGCACGTGATCGGCCGCGTGGCGCAGCAGCGCGCGCAGGCGCGCCAGCTGCCACGCTTCCAGCTGCTGCGCGCTCCACCATTGCGAGCGTTCCAGCCGATGCAGCAGGCGCGCGCTGTGGTGGCCCTTGCACCATTCATGCAGGGGGAATAGCCAGCGGGCGACGCAGCGCGTGTAGGCGCCGGGGCGCGGTGCGGCGCGGATGCGGCGGTAGTGCGCGGCCAGTCTGGGCGCGATGCCGGGCCAGCCGAAGGTGGCGGCCTGCGCCAGGCCCGCGTCTGCCATGGCCCGCGCACGGGGCGGGTCGCGCAGCAGCGCCAGGATGGCCTGCGCCATGGCCGGCGCCTCGCCGGGCGGCACCAGCAGCGCCGTCACGCCATCCTGCAGCAGGGCGGGGATGCCGCCCACGTTGGTGCTGACGACGGGCACGCCGCAGGCCAGCGCTTCGAGCACGGAATTGGGCATGTTGTCGGCCAGGCTGGGATTGAGGACGATGTCGCTGGCCTGGTACAGGGCCGGCATGGCGGCATTGTCGACGTGGCCGGCAAAGCGCACGGCATCTTTCACGCCGAGGGAGCTGGCCAGACGCGCCAGCGCCGCGCGCTGCGGCCCGCCGCCGGCCAGCACCAGGCGCGCCGCGGGAAAAGCCTCGCGCACGATGGCGAAGGCGCGCACGGCGCTGGCGTTGTCGTACAGGCTTTCCAGGTGGCGCGCCACGAGGATGCACGGGCCGTCCCCGGGCGGCGCACGTGGCGCAGCCGGCGCAAAGCGCTGCAAGTCCACCACGTTTGGCACGATGTGGGCCGTATGGCCATATTGCTCGAAGATGCCGGCCAGGTAGGCCGAGGGCACGACGATGGCGCTGGCGCGGCGCAGGCTGAACGCCACCAGGCGCGGCGAGCGGGCGAAGAAGGCGGCCGCTTCGCCGCCCCGGTAATTGAGCAGGGCAGGCTTGCCTTTCAGGCTGGCGATCCACAGCGCGGGCGCTGCCTGCAAATGCCAGGACCAGCCGGAATTGGCCATGATGTGGAACAGGTCGACCGTATTGGCCGTGCGCCACAGGCGCCACAGCAGCAGGGGCAGGCGCAGCGCGGCGCGCAGGTAGCGGATGCGCGCCAGCCAGGGCGGCAGCGCGGGGCCGTTGACGGCCAGCAGCTGCACTTGCGCGCCATCGTCGCGCAGCTTGCGCGCCAGTTGCGCCGTCTGATTCGCCATGCCGCCGGCCGGCGGCGGCAGCGGACCGACCAGCGCGATGCGCAGGCCCGTGAAGATCATGGCATGACTCCGGCCGCATTCACCGCCATGCGGGCCGCCGCCACGCGCGCATACACGGGCGCATAGCGGCCCACGCTGGCACCCCAGCTGCGCTCCGTCTCGACGAAGGCGCGCGCCTGGCGCCGCAGCGCGGGCCAGCTGGCAGGCGCCAGCAGCAAAGCCAGTATGGCTTGCGCCAGCGCCTCGGCGTCGCCGGCGCGAAACAGCATGCCCGTCTTGCCATGCTCGACCAGTTCGCGGTGGCCGCCCACGTCGGACGCCACCACCAGGCGGCCCTGGGCCATCGCTTCGAGCGGTTTCAAGGGCGTCACCAGCTCCGTCAGGCGCATGGGCAGGCGCGGATACACGCAGATGTCGACCAGCTGATAATAGGCGGCCACCTGCGCATGCGGTACTCTGCCCGCGAAGACCACCGCGTGGGCTATGCCCAGTTGCGCCGCCAGCACCTGCAGCGCCGCTTCCTGCGGCCCGCCGCCGGCCAGCAGCAGCCGCAATGCCGGCTGCGCCGCCAGCAGGCGCGGCATGGCGCGCAGCAGCAGGGCAAGTCCTTCGTAGGCATAGAACGAGCCGATGAAGCCGAGAACCAGATGGCCGTGCAGGCCCAGTTTATGCGCCAGCCACAGGTCGCCGGACGCCGTGACGCTGAAGGCGCCCGCATCGACGGCGTTCGGAATCACGGTGATTTTATGCGCGGGCACGCCGCGCGCGCACAGCTCGCGCCGCAAGCCGTCGCAGATGGTGGTGACGGCATCGGCGCGGCGCAGCGCGTAGGTTTCCAGCGCGCGCGTGAGCCGGTAGCGCAGGCCGCCGGGCCGGCTGCTGCCATGGTCGGCCGCCGCGTCTTCCCAGAAGGCGCGCACTTCATACACGACGGGGATGCCCAGCGCGCGGCCCGCGTTGAGGGCCGCGATGGCGTTCAGGGCCGGCGAATGCGCATGCAGGATGTCGGGCTTGATCCGCTGCGCCAGCCGGCGCAGGCGCACGGCCAGGCCGATGATGACAGCCGCTTGCCGCAGCACGGGCAGGCGCGCCCACCAGCGTGCATCGGGCGCCGTGCGGTAGAAATGCCAGCCGTCGACCAGCTGCTGCGCGCCATCCGACGGTCCCTGCTTGGCACTGGTGAGCTGCATGGTGTGCCAGCCCAGCGCGCGCTGCTGCCGCAGGATGGCCAGCGTGCGAAAGGTGTAGCCGCTGTGCAGGGGCAGCGAGTGGTCGAGGATGTGCAGGATGCGCATGGCGTCACTCCATGGCCATGGCCGGCGCGGGCGCCGGCGCCTGGCGGCCATCGACGGGCAGCACCTGGCGCAGGAACGCTTCGAACATCAGCAGCGACCACAGGGGCGCGCTGTAGTCGCGCCGCCCGCTCGCGTGCTGTTCCAGCAGCAGGCGCACGTAGTCCATGTCGAACAGGCCGCATTGCGCCAGGGTGGGACCGAGCAGCCGTTGCTGCAGGCGCTGGCGCAGCGGGCCGCGCAGCCAGTCGGCCAGCGGCACCGAAAAGCCCATCTTCTGGCGGTACAGCAGGCTGTCCGGCAGCAGCGGGCGCAGGGCTTTTTTCAGCAGGTACTTGCCTTCGCCGCGCCGCAGCTTGAACTGCGGCGGCAGGCCGGACATCCACGCCACCAGTTCGTGGTCGAGCAGCGGCGAGCGCACTTCCAGCGCATGCGCCATGCTGGCCCGGTCGACCTTCGTGAGGATGTCGCCGGGCAGGTAGGTTTTCAAGTCCAGGTACTGCACCTGCGACAGCGGATCCTGCGCGGGACTGGCCAGCGCGTGGCGGCGCAGCACTTCGACGGCGCGGTAGCCGTGCAGGCTGCGCCGCATCTCGGGGCTGAACAGGCGCGCGCGCATGGCGTCGCCCAGCAGGCTGACGCCGTGAAAATACGCGTCCGTCGTGTCGCGCGCCAGGCCTTCGAAGGTGGTCTTGGCGCGCAGGAAGCGGGGCGCCCAGTCGGCCTTCGGGTACCACCGCCCCAGGGTGCCGAACAGCGACTGGCGCAGGCCGGCCGGCAGCAGCGGATCCATCGCCTTGCGCACTTTTTCCTCGCGCGTGTGCAGGCGGTAGCGGCGGTAGCCGGCCAGGCTTTCATCGCCGCCGTCGCCCGACAGGGCCACCGTGACCCGCTGGCGCGCCAGTTGGCAGACGCGGTAGGTCGGCATGGCGGAACTGTCGGCGAACGGTTCGTCGTACAGGTTGGCCAGCAGGTCGATCAGCTCGAAGTCGTCCTGCCCGACCTGGCGCGCGTGGTGCGCCGTGGCGTAGCGGCGCGCCACCAGGTCGGCGTAGCGCGCTTCGTTGTACGCCGGGTCGCCGAACGAGATGGAACACGTGTTGACGGGCGTGGCGCTGGCCCCGGCCATCAGCGCCACGACGGCGCTCGAATCGACGCCGCCTGACAGGAAGGCCCCCAGCGGTACTTCGGCCACCATGCGGAGGCGCACGGCTTCGCGCAGGCGCGCCAGCAATTCGTCGGCCGCCTGCGCCTCGCTGGCGGGCGGATTCGGCGTGAACGGGATGTCCCAGTACGATTGCGGCGCGGGCAGCGGCTGGCCGGCGCGAATCGACAGCGTATGCCCGGGCGGGAGCTTGCGCGCGTGCTGGAAGATGCTGCGCGGCTCGGGCACGTAGCCGTACGCGAAATATTCTTCCACGGCCAGCGGGTCGAGCGCGCGCGGCATGGCCGGATGCGCGAGCAGGGCCTTCAGTTCGGAGCCGAACAGCAGGGTGCCGTCCTGCGCCTCGCCGTAGTACAGGGGTTTGACGCCCAGGCGGTCGCGCGCCAGGAACAGCAGGTGGCGGCGGCGGTCCCACAGGGCGAAGGCGAACATGCCGCGCAGGCGCTGCACGCATTGCTCGCCCCATTGCTCCCAGGCGTGGACGATGACTTCCGTGTCGCTGCTGGTGCGGAAGGGGTGGCCGAACTGGCGCAGTTCCGCCATCAGGCTGCGATAGTTATAGATTTCGCCATTGAAGACGATGGCGATGCTGCGGTCGGCGTTGAACAGCGGCTGCTGGCCGCTGGCCAGGTCGATCACGGACAGGCGCCGGTG
Organism: Janthinobacterium lividum; assembly: GCF_034424625.1. NCBI lineage: Bacteria > Pseudomonadati > Pseudomonadota > Betaproteobacteria > Burkholderiales > Oxalobacteraceae > Janthinobacterium > Janthinobacterium lividum. Next base: position 3,401,161 of record NZ_CP139976.1, read on the forward strand.
CGCCAGGCCCAGTCCCGGCTCGCGGTGCAAGCCCCCTTCGTCCGGCCCCCGGTGGCGCAGGCTGTGGTTCATGCGCGCCAGCAGCAGCACGTCGATGTCGCGCTGGCCCTGCAAATCAAAGATGCCGCTGATGCCGCACATGGGAGGCCTTTCAGGGAATGGTGGACAGGGGAGAGGGCTGGCGCGCGCCCGTCAGGCGGTCGTACACGGCCAGGTAGGCGCCGGCCATGGCGGGCAGGCTGTGCTCGGCCAGCACCTGGCGCCGCCCGCGCGCGCCGTGGCGGGGGCCCAGTTCGGGCATGCTGTAATAGTCGAGCATGGCGTCGGCCAGCATCTCGGGCGACCCGGGCGGCACCAGGGTGCCGCTCCAGCCCGACTGCACCAGTTCCGCATTGCCGCCCACTTGCGTGGCGACGATGGGCAGCCCCGTCGCCATCGCTTCGAGGATGGTGTTCGAGCTGCCTTCGGCCAGAGATGGCAGCACGAACAGGTCCATGGCGCGCAGCAGTTGCGCCACGTCGTCGCGCGCGCCGGGCAGCCAGGCAAGATGGGCCACGCCGGCCTGCTGCAGCAGATCCAGGCAAGCCTGGCGGCACGGTCCGTCGCCGACGATGATCAGGCGCAGGCGCGCGCGGGCGCCCGGCTGCGCCAGCAACAGCATGAAGGCGTGCACCAGCGAGGCATGGTCCTTGACGGCCGCCATGCGGCCCACGCTGCCGATGACGAAGGCGCCATTGCACAGGAAGCCGGGCGGACCCACGGCGGCCGGCGGGCCCAGGCGCGGATGGAATTGCACGCTGTCGACGCCATTGCCGATGTGCGACACCTGCGCGGGCGCCGCGCCGATGGCATCGACCAGCCATTGCCCCAGGTCGGCGCTGACGGCGATGAAGTGCTGCACCAGCGGCAGCATGCATTTGCGCAGCAGCCGGTATTTGCGGCGGGTACCGTGCAAGTCGCTCATGTCGCGCCCGTGTTCGCCATGCACGCGCAGGCGCACGCCGGCCAGGCAGGCCAGCAATTGCGCTTCGAGGCAGCCCAGGTTGCGCGTGTGCACGAGTGCCGGGCGCAGCTGTTTCAGCACGCGGTACAGGTGCAGGTAATGGCGCCAGTCCTTGCCTTCTCGCTTGTCCAGGCTGATGACATCGACCCCGGGGGTGGTCAGGCGCTGGCGAAACGCGGTGGCATTCTTCATGCAGACGATGGCGTGCCGGTAGCGTTCTGGCGGTAAATGGTTGATCAGGTTGACGAGGCCGTTTTCCAGCCCGCCCACGTCGAGCTGGTGGATCACGTGCACGATCAGGGGGGCGGCGCTGGCCGCCTGCGGGCCGCCGCGAGTGAGGTCAAGGGCCATGCGGCAACTCCTGCAAGCGTTGTTCGATGACGGGCAGGGCTGCCCGCAGGAAGGCTTGCAGGTGCGCGCGCGGTGGCGGCGCCAGCTCGTCGTAGACGGCAAAGACGATGATGTCGGCACCATCCTGGCGCCTGCCCAGCAGCTTGGCTTGCGCCAGCAGCAGTTTTACCAGCACGGGCCTGGCCGTCATCATGCCGCCCTGGCGGTACACGCGCCACACCAGCAGGCGCTCGCCGCCGTGGGCCAGCACGCTTTCGCGCACGCCCATGGAAGCGCCGGCCAGGCTGACGTGCTGCACGCGCTGCGCCAATGGCGTCCAGCGCGCGCCGTATGGCGAGGATAGATGCGTCAGCAATTCGGCATTGCGCGCCTGGCGCGCATACCAGTGCAGTTGCAGCCCCACGGGCGCGCCGTCGCCGTCCTGGCGCGCATACGTGGCGGCAAACAGCGCGGGCTCGCCCGCATACGGCGCCTGCCACGGCGCTGCCGCAGCGTGCAGGCGGCGCCAGGCGGGCGGATCGGGCAAGGCCAGCACGATGGCGGGCAGCCTGGCGCTGTCGTGGCGGTGGCTGGCCAGCGCCAATGCCGGCCACAGCGCCGCCAGCAGCAGGCAGGCGATGCTGGCGCGCACGGCGGCGCGCGGGCTGGCCGCAGCGGCGCCCAGGCGTACGGGTTGAGCTGGCGGCACGGCGCGCGCCGGCGGCAATTCGCGCCAGCGCGCGGCCAGCCAGAACAGCAGCAACGCCACCAGGCCGAAGAACAGCCAGCCATAGATCAGGTGGTCGACGCCCACGGCCAGGCGCATGTTGCTCAGGTGGCCCAGCATTACGATCAGGTAGGCGCGCACGCCATTGGCGAGGATGGGCACGAGCAGCGCGGCGGCCATGACGGCCAGGCGCCGCCGCGTGCTGCGGAAGTGGACATGCGCGAACAGGGCGCCCAGGGCCAGCGCGGCGATCAGGTAGCGCAAGCCGCTGCACGCTTCCACCACTGACCAGTTCCCGGTGGGCAGTGAAAAATTGCTGCCATCGCGAAACACTGGCACGCCCGTCCATTGCAGCGCGGTGACGGTAAAGGCGGCCGTGAAGTCGATCAGGGGATCGAGGAAAACTTCGCCAAACGGCACGGCGAGGAACAGATACGCGAGTGGAAACGCCAGCAGGCGCACGGCCGGCCAGCCGAGGATGGCCAGCACGCAGGCGGGCAGCATGGCGGTGGCCGCATACTGTTCCACCACGGGCACGTTGGCGGCGTCGGCCAGCAGCCAGGCCAGGCCCAGCGCGCCCAGCAACAGCAAGCCCTGCCGCGACGGCTGGGGCGCCAGCGCGGCCAGGCGGGCGCGCTGGCGCCAGGCCAGCCAGCAGCTGATGGGCACGATCAGGAAGCCGTGCGCGAAGGTTTGCGAGCGGGACCACAGTTCCACCATCGACCAGAAGGTGGCGTGGTACAGCAGCACGACGGCGGCCAGGGCCAGCAGCAGGAGCATCAACGCTTGCTGCCGGTCCTGGCCGTGCGGCCAGACGGCCGCATCCGGCAAGCGGGCCAGCTGGTCGAGTTGCAGACTCATGTGGATGGCTCCCGCACGGGCAGCAAAGGCGCGGCGGCGCCGCTGGCAGGCGTATCCGTACCGGTCTCGGCCGATACACCCAGCATGGCGCCCAGGCCGCGCAGGTTGCGTTCCCAGTCGTAATCCTGTAGCACCAGCTGGCGGGCCGCCGCGCCGATGGCCGCGCCGTTGCCTTCGGCCGCGCTGCCTTGGGCATGGCGCAGCACGCGCGCGGCATGGTGGATGAATTCGGCATCGTCGCGCGCCAGCAGCAGTTCCAGGCCCGGCTGGGCGGCGATGCCTTCGAGCGCCTGCGGCGTGGCCAGTACGATCTTGCCCATCGCCATCGCTTCCAGTACCTTGTTTTGCACGCCGCGGGCAATGCGCAGGGGGGCCACGGCCAGCGCCGCACCAGCCAGGTAGGGCCGGATGTCGGGCACCTTGCCCGTCACCACCACGCCAGCTACCTTTGCCAGCGCCGTCACGGCGGGCACGGGCGCGCTGCCGACGATATAGAACTGCAACTGGGGGAACTGGCGCCGCAGGGCGGGCCAGACGTGGCGCACGAACCATTGCACGGCGTCGACGTTCGGCCAGTAATCCATAGCGCCCGTAAACACCAGCGCCTGCATCCCCGGTGGATACACGCCGGGCTGGGCCGGCATGGGCGTGAAATACGCCGTGTCGACACCGTTATTAAAATAGCCCGTCTTGCGCCGCGCCATCGGTGCGCACTGGCGGAACAGGGCCGCTTCGGCCGCCGAGACGAAGCTGGCGGCCGTGAATTGCTGGGCGATATGGCGCTCGTACTGCAGCAGCAGATGCGCTTCGCGCCGGTACAGCTGCGACATGGGCCAGGGCTTGCTGTCGCCGTACTGGCGCCATTTGTCGGAATCGACATCGACGAAATCGATCACGCGGTGCAGGGCGCGGCCCGCGCTGCCGTCGATGTATTGCGCCATGGGCCCGGAAAAGGCCAGCGCGTGGCGCACCTTGCCGCCCGACAGCAAGCCATCGACCCATTGCAGCAGGCGCGCATCGCGGTAGTACTGCACGCTCATGGCCTGGCGCGACAGCAGCGCCTGCATGGCGCGCCAGCGGGCCGTGCCGCGCCGTAAGGCGATGAAGCGCGTGCTCGCGCACAGGGCGGCCACGGTTTTCGCATGCTGCCAGTCGTCTTCATCGTCGATGAAGCAGCCCAGGTGCACGCGAAAATGCCGGCTCAGGTATTGCAGCATGTGCCACGAACGTATCTTGTCGCCCTTGTTGGGCGGATACGGCAGGCGGTGGGCGAGGAATAAAAGTTCGCGCATGGCGGGTCCCGTCGCTTAGCCCAGTTGCCGCACGATGTGCGGCCCCAGCAGGTTGGCCAGCGGCAGCGGCAGGCGGCGCCAGGCGCGGATGAACAGTGCGTATTTCGGATTCAGGGGATTGACGTCCGGCAAGGACTTCGCGCGCACGAGCTTGTAGGCATACGGCAGTGGCTGCGGCGTAAAACCCCAGTTCTTCTTGAAGTCGTATGCTCCGGTGCCCAGCTTGCTGCGGCCGAAATCGAACAGGCGGTAGCCACGCGCGCTGGCGCGGCGCATCGCCTCCCAGTACATGAAGTCGTTGGCGCCCGTGCTGCGCGCCAGCACGCTGCCACCGCCATAATAGGGCAACACTTCATCTCGGAAATAGAACAGCAGCACGCTGGCTTGCGCCTGCTGGCCGTGATACGCGGTGAGGACTTCGCAATCGCTGCCAAACACCGTGCGCAGCAGGGCAAAATGGCGGCGCGCGAAGACGGGCGTGCCCAGCCGGTGCACGCTGGCCGCGTAGACCGGGTAGAAATGGTTGAGGTCATAGTCGATGGCGCTGTGCAGTCCGCCCGTCATGGCCTTGCGCACGACGGCGCGCTGCTTGCGGGGAATGGCCAGCAGGTTCTGTTCGGCGTCGGCATGCAGGGGGCGGCGGAAGGTCGCGTACAGGGGTTTCTGCAGCCAGGAAGAGTCCGCATTTTCCGACGCGCTTTGCTCCACTTCGCGCCAGCGGTATTCCAGCTGCCCCACGCCGAGGCGCCGGGCCAGCGCCTGCGCGGCGCTGTCGAGGGCCCGGCGCACGGCCGCGCCGCCGCCGGCGATGCCGCCGTACACGCAAAACGGCAGCGAGACGAGCGAGGAGCCGAACAACCGGCTGCGCAGATGGGCCAACGGCAGCACGGCGGCGATGCGCCCGTCCTGTTCCGCGTACAAAAAATAGCTGTCGTGGTTAAACCCTTGCTGCATGATGGTTTGCCAGCCGGCGCGGTGAAAGAAGGTCGCTTCCGGGCACGTGTCGACAAAGGCATCCCAGCGCCCATGTTCGTGTCCCTGCAGGGAGCGCACGGCGATGGCGGTGCTGGACTGTACCGGGTCGGGGGCAAGGCTGGCCTCGTGCATCATGTGCTTTCCAGAAAAATACGGTCCATGCGGTCCCAGGCGAAATCGCGCGTCAGGCGTTCCAGCCGCGCTTCCATGCGCCCCAGGTTCAGGTAGTGGCGAAAGCGCGTCCTGGCACTCAGGCCCGTCGGGCGCGGCTGGCCGGGATCGAGTTCCCAAGGATGAAAATAGAATATGCCAGCTTGCCCGTCGCGCGAATTGATGCGTCGCAAAAGCCAGCGCGACAGTGCATACGGCATCAATCGAAAGTAGCCGCCGCCGCCGGCCGGCAGGTTGCGCCCGCGCAGGCGCACGGTGCTGACGGGCAGTTCCAGCATGCCGTGCGGCCCGCGCGGGCGCCAGGCGAAGCGGGGAGCATCGGGCATGCCGTAATGGTCGTGGCGGATCGGGTAGATGCTGGAACTGTAGCGGTAGCCCGCTTCCTGCAGCACGTCGAAGGCCCACAGGTTGGCCGCGCCGATGGAAAAGCTGGGCGCCCGGTAGCCGTGCACGGCCAGCCCCGTCAATTGCTCGAGGATGGTCTTGCTGTGGCGCACATCCTCGGCGAACTGCGCGGCCGACTGGTCGCAGGCGCGCAGGTGCGCATAGCCGTGGCTGGCCACTTCGTGCCCGGCGGCGGCCACGCGGCGCAGCATGGCCGGATAGCGCTCGGCGACCCAGCCCAGGGTAAAAAAGGTGGCGTGGATGCGCCGCGCGTCCAGCAGCAGCAGGATGCGCTCGATATTCGCCTCGACCCGGCATTCCAGGCGCGGCCAGTCGGCGCGCGCGATGTGCGGCGCAAAGGCGGATACCTGGAAATAGTCTTCCACATCGATGGTCAGCGCGTTGCGCAATATCACAGCTGAAGGCGGCGTCATGGCGTGCCCCGGCGCGCCGCCAGCCAGGGCGCGATGACGGCGGCGATGCGCTCGGCCGCGTGGCCATCCCACAGGGGCGGAATGCGGCCGCGCTTGCCGCCCGTGTCCAGGATGCCCCGCGCCAGCGCCAGGATGGCGGCCGGCTGCGTGCCGGCCAGGGTATTCGTGCCATCGCTGACAGTGACGGGCCGCTCCGTATTGGCGCGCAGGGTCAGGCAGGGCACGCCCAGGGCCGTGCTTTCTTCCTGGATGCCGCCGGAGTCCGTCAGCACCAGGCGCGCCTCCTGCATCAGGCCCAGCATTTCCAGGTAGCCCAGCGGCGGCAGGCAGATGATGGCATGCCGCGCCAGCAGCGGCTCCAGGCCCGCCAGGCGCAAGCCGGCCAGGGTGCGCGGGTGGATGGGAAACAGCAGCGGCAGCCGGGTTGACAGTTGCCCCAGCGCCTGCAGCAGCGCTTCCAGTTGCGCCGGATCATCCACGTTCGACGGCCGGTGCAGGGTCAGCAGCCCATACGCGGGCGGGCAGGCGTGGCCGTGGGCGCGCAGGGTGGCGGCGGGCCTGGCTGCGCGCGGCAATTGCTGCCGCAGGCTGTCGATCATGACGTTGCCCGTGAAATGGATGCGTTCGGGGACGATGCCTTCGCGCAGCAGGTTGGCGCGCGCGCCTTCCTCGCTGGTCAGCAGCAGGTCGGACAACTGGTCCGTCAGCACGCGGTTGATTTCCTCGGGCATGCGCCGGTCGCCGCTGCGCAATCCGGCCTCGACGTGGATCACGGGCGTGCCGCGCTTGGCCGCCACCAGCGCGCACGCCAGGGTGGAATTGACGTCGCCCACCACCAGCACGGCGTCGGGCGCCAGCGGCGGCTGCGCATCGAGCACGGCGTCGAAGCGGCGCATGATCTCGGCCGTCTGCTGCGCGTGGTTGCCGGAGCCGACGTCGAGGCTGATGTCGGGCGGACGCAGGTCCAGGTCGATAAACAGCTGCCCATTCATGGCCGTGTCGTAGTGCTGGCCCGTATGCAGCAAGGTCACGCGCACGGCAGGCGCCTGGCGGGCCAGGGCCGCCAGGATGGGCGCCATCTTCATCAGGTTGGGGCGCGCGGCCACCACGCACAGCAGGTGCGCCGGCGCGGCGGACACAAGAGACGGGTCGGACATGCTGCGGCCTCCTTAGAAATGCATGGTGAGCGTGGCGCTGACGCCGTTTTCGCGGTAATCGCCGCCGTGGTTGCTGGCGTGCCGCGTGTGCCGCACGTCGATGCTGGCCGTCATGTCCGGCTGCAGGATGCGCGTGTAGCCGGCCGTCAGGGTGATGTTGTTGTCGCGCCGGGGCACGCTCAGCGAGCGCACGCTGGCGTAGCCGGCATTGACATTCACGCTGGTGCGCGAGCTGGCTTGCCAGCTCCAGCCCACGTTGCCGCCGATCTGGCGCGTGCGGTCTTCGCTGCCGAACTCCACGCCGGGCAGCAAGCCGCTGTCGATGCCGCTGGCCGTTTGCGCCGTGCGGTCGACAGCCGTGACGCCAGCGATCATCGTGCTTTTCGCCGTGGCGCGCGCCATCGTCAGCTTCAGCTGTTTTTGCAGGAAATAGCGGTGGCTGAAGTAATTGATGGCGCCCCGTTCCGGCCCCAGGCTGTTGGCGTAGCGCAGGAAGGCATCGATGCGCAGGCGCCGGTCGCGCGCGTTGGGAAAGATGCCGCGCCACAATTGATCGAGCAGCCGGCCTGCGTCGCGGTCGCCCAGGCGCGAAAACTGCGTGGGCATGGTGGTGATGTTTTCGCTGTAATTGAGTTGCCAGTTGGTATGGCGCTGCAGGAAAGTGGCGTCCAGGCTGTAGGTGTGGCCAAAGAAGCGCTTGCCCGTGCTGAAGGCCACGCTGGTGCGCGGCGACGGCGTCCACACGCCGCCCAGCGACCAGAAGCGGCCTGCCGGCGCCTTGCCGGTGTTTGACAGATAGCCTTCCTTTTCCATGCCGCCGCTGGCCGTGGCCGCCCATTTGCTGCTGAACGGATAGCGCAGGCCCACGCTGCTGCGCTGCATGCGCACGGGGGCCAGCTTGCTGTCCTGCGTGCGGCGCACGTCGTGGCTGGCGTTCCAGGTCCAGCCGCTGGCGCGCGGCTCGCCGCTGAGCAGTAACTCCATTTCATCGCTGTGCACGGACAGCAGTGCGCCGCCACTGTCGACCGTGTTGCGCGTGTAGCGCAGCTCGGCCGTTGCCAGGCCGCGGAAACGGTGGCGCAGGTAGGGGCTGATGCCGGTGGTGCGCACGGTGCTGGCATTGTCCGTGCCGGGCAGGTCGTCGATCAATTGCGGGCCGAACGGCGAGATGTTGCGCCGGCTCACGCTGGCGTTTGCATCGATGAAGAACCAGTCCTTGACCAGCTCGGCGTCCGCCGAGGCGGCCAGTTCATGGTTGTCCGTATCGGCACGTTGTCCGGACAGGTATTTGTGCCAGCTGTAATCGAGGTGCACGCGCAGGCGGGGACCCGTGCCGATAAGGGCGATGGCGGGTGCGATCTCCGTGATGAAGTCCGATTGCGCCTGGCCGGGCGGTGCGCGCAAGGCGTTGTCCGTATAGCTTACACGCTGGCGCAGCGACGGTTTCACCAGCCAGTCGACGGCGCCGGCCGGCAGGGGCAGCAGCAGGGATAGCAAGGGCAGCAGCAGCGGCGGCGGTAGCGAAACCCCGCGGCTAATCGTAATGGCCATAGCCGTAGTAGTCGTTGCCGGGGAACGATTTGGTCTTGTTGTAGATCAAATGAATGTGTTCGCACGACTCGATCTGGCGCAGCGCTTCCTTGACGGCGTGCTGGGTCGTCGTTTCCGCCTCGACCACCATCACCACTTGTCCCATCTGCCCCACCAGCGCGTGCGCCTCGCTGGTGATCAGCAGAGGCGGCGAGTCGAAGACGACGATGCGGTCGGCATAGCGGCTGGCGATCTCGGCCAGCAACCGGCTCATGGCGCGGCTGGCCAGCAATTCCGTCGCGTGCTTGTTGCTGCGCCCGGCGGGCAAGATGCTCAGGTTGGCAACGTTGGTTTTCAGGATCACGTCGGCCATGGCCAGTTGCGGGTCGAGCAGCACGTCCATCAGCCCCGGTTCCGGTGGCAGGCCCAGCACTTTCAGCACGGACGGGCGCGCCACGTCGGCATCGACCAGCAGTACCGTGATATCCATTTCCATGGCGATGCTCATGGCCAGGTTGATGGCGCAATACGTCTTGCCTTCGCCCGGCATGGCGCTGGTGACGACGATCAGGTTGCCGTGGCGGATGGCCTCGGCGCCGCTGGCGCGCGCCTGGCGCAGCAGCGGGCGCTTGATGATGCGGAAATCCTCGGCCACCGAGCTGCGCCCGCCATCGTGCGTGAGCATGCCTTGCTCGGCCAGCCGGGCCAGGTTCAGGGGGCGGTACTGGGGCGAGCGGGCCGTGTCCGCGCCATCCGCGCCATCCGCACCTTCCGCGCCATACGGCACGCCGGCCTCGGCCACGCCCAGGATCGTGGGTTCCTGCTTGCCGCTGTCCTTGCTGCTCATCGTCGCTCCCGTGGCGTGGTCTAGAATTTCAGCAGCGCGGCCGTCATGACCCCGCCGTACAGCACGAACAGGCTGCCCAGGCAGGCGCCAAAGCCATAGCGGGCGCGGCGGCGGCGCACCTGCTGCAGCGCCGTCCAGTTCATCGATACCGTGCCCAGCACGTTCAAGCCCGTGGCATCGCGCAGTTCGGCGGGACTGAGAAAGGTGGGGCGCACCTGGCTGATCAGGAGGGCCGTGGCGACGCCGGCCACCAGGGCCGCGCCCAGCGCCGCGCTGAACAGCAGCGGGCGGTTCGGGCCGACGGGCGCATATTGCACCGTGGGCGGGTCGATGATCTTGAAGGCCATCATCTCGGTGGTGGAACTGAGTTCGCCCGACAGCTTGGCCGCTTCGCGCCGGCCGATCAGCTTTTCATAGTTTTCCTTGTTGATGATGTAGTCGCGGTTGAGCTGCGCCAGCTGCGACTCCACTTCGGGCACGGCATTGCTCTGCGCCAGCAGGCGCTCATTGCGCGCGCTGTATTCCTGCACGCGGGCCTTGATGGCGGCCACCTTGGCATCCGCGTCCGTCAACGCCACCTTCAGCTGCTGCAGCATGGGGCTGTAGTTCTTGCCCGGGTCGCCGGCCGCCGTTTTCAGCTTGCTTTCCTCGATCTTGCGTTCTTCCAGCTGGGCCACCAGGCGCTTCGAGGCGATGATGTCGGGATGCAATTCCGTAAATTGCATGCGCAGGCTGTCGAGGTTCTTGTTGATCGACGCGATGCGCTCGTCGAGTTCGGGATTCGTGATGGCCGAAGCGTTCGGCTCCAGGTCGAGCACGGGCTCGTCGCCCTCGATCTGGCTCTGGATGGCCTTGCGCGATTGTTCCGCCTCGACCAGTTCCAGCTTGGCATTGTTCAGGCTATCGGATGACATCAGCAGCTGGCTGCCATAATCGATGCCCTGGCGCGGCAGCAGCAGGTTGTTGCGGATCTTGAATTCCTTCACCAGGTTTTCCGCCGCGCTCAGCTTGTCCTCGTAATTCTTGATCTGCTCGTCGATGAATTGCACCGCCTTCTGCGTATCCCCTTTCTTGCCCTGGAAACTGCCTTCGACAAAGATGGTCAGCAGGCTTTGCACCACGTCGCGCACCAGCTTCGGGTCGCGCCCGCTGTAGCTGATGGTGTAGATGTCATACGCGTTGGTGCCGGTGATCTTGATGCGGCTCATCAAGTCGTCGAGCTGGGCTTCGTGCTCGCGCACGGTCTTCGAATCGAGGTCGAGGTCGACCATGCGCATGACGCGCTCCACGTTCGGCCGGCTGAGCAGGGTGCGGCTCATGATGGCCACCTGCTGTTCCGTGTTCGGCACGCTGGTCATGCCGGCCATCAGCGGTTTGAGGATGGTTTGCGTATCGACAAACACGCGCGCCGACGTCTGGAAGTCGTCGGGCAGGGTGATCACCTTGATGAAGCCGGCGATGGCCACCAGCCACGCCACCAGCACCGCATGCCAGCGGTACTTCCAGATACCTTTCAGGCTGGAAAGCAGTTGCTGTATCAATTCTTCCATGTCGCTTCCTTCAGGTGACGGTGCTGCACGGTAGATGGGGTGGCGGCGCGGACAACGACGGCATCTTGCAAGAAATGCTTGCCTGTTGGGTAAGCAAAGTATAGGGCGGCTGTGAAGCAAGATTTCCCAAGATGATTGCTTCTTGATACGCCTCAAGGTTCTCTTGCCAAGTTTTAATAATCATAGGAAGTTCGCGGCCCAGGCTGGTTCTGCGGGGCCGGCCATGGATGCGCCATCGACTCGAAGAGGCTCCGCATGAATCCGTTTCGCCGTGCATTTGTCTGCAACACGCTGGTTCTGGCGGGCGCTGCCAGCCTGCTCGGTGCCTGCCGCACGCGCCATCCGCTGGCACCGGCCGACGACAGCGCGCCCATGCACGATTACCTGATCGGACCGGGCGACTCCGTCAACATCATCGTCTGGCGCAACCCGGAAGTGTCGCTGACGGTGGCCGTGCGGCCGGACGGCAAGATCACCACGCCGCTGGTCGAGGATTTGCCTGCCAGCGGCAAGACGTCGACCCAGCTGGCGCGCGACATCGAGCAAGCGTTGAGCAAGTTCATCCAGCAGCCCGTGGTGACGGTCATCGTCACCAATTTTTCGGGCCCGTATGGCGAGCAGATCCGCGTCATCGGCGAGGCGGCCAAGCCGCAGGCGCTGCCATACCGGCTGGGCATGTCGCTGATGGACGTGCTCATCGCCGTGGGCGGCATTACCGATTTTGCGGCCGGCAACAAGGCCAGCATCATCCGCATGCGCGAAGGCAACCAGCAGCAGTTGCGCGTGCGCCTCGATGATTTATTGAAAGAAGGCGATATTTCCGCCAACGTCATGATGCGGCCGGGCGACGTGCTGCTGATACCGGAAAGCTTCTTTTAATAGCAAGCTCGACAATATCAAAACAGCATTTTTGTTTGTCATTTTGTACTTGCGGGCAAATTTCAGCATGCAATTTTGCTATTGAATAGCACATTTCTTCTGTTTTTTTAGCTGGATGTGGGAACTTCTCCAGTTTTTATCTTGTCACAAGGCATTGGCTTCAGTCCGTCTCGACGGCGGCCGATGAACGTGAGGACAAGATGAGCTTTGAAGATGAACCCATTATTTCCTTCGACACGCCAGGCACCTTCAGTGACCTGGTGGTGGGCGAGGGGCAGATCGACCCTGCCATGGAGCACGAGCTCGACCTGCAGCGCTTTCATATCCGCATGGCCAATTCGCGCGGCCGGCGCGAGGCGGCCAGTTTGCTGATCCGCAAGATGTACGGCTGGCGCGGCTATGCCGTCGATCCCGGCATCGCGCATGCCCTGAATAAAATCACGCTGTTTGCAGAAACGGCCGGCAGCACCGTCGGCACCATGACACTGTGCCTTGACAATGACGAGACAGGCCTGCCCGCCGATGAAAACTTCCGCGACAAGCTCGACGTGCTGCGCGAAGAGGGGCGGCGCCTGTGCGAACCATCACGCCTGGCCATCGACAAGGGCGTGAGCAAGCGCGTGTTTGCGGCGCTGATTCATATTTCTTATATCTATGCCCACAATATTCACGGCTTTACAGATTACGTGATCGAAGTCAACCCGCGCCACGTGGTGTTTTACAAGCGCATGCTGGGTTTCAAGGACTTCGGCGGCGAGCGCGAGTGCACGCGCGTGGGGGCGCCGGCCGTGCTGCTACGGCTGGACCTCGATTACATGGGGGCCCAGATCCGCAAATACGGTGGCCTGATGGAACAGCATGGGGGTGAACGGTCGTTTTACCCCTTTTTTTTTCCGACATGGGATGAGCCTGGCATTACGGACCGGCTGAGGCAGGGGCGCAACTGATACCTCATTTGTTTTTCAGCAAGATCGCCTGCATGTAGCTGCCTGGAATCGCGTAAGTGATGCCGCTGGGCGCGCTGATGGCGGCCTCTTTGAGGCCCTTGACGTACACCATGTTGACGATGCCGTAGACGAGACCGGTCTCGGGATCGAACAGGGGGCTGCCGCTGCTGCCCGGATACGCCGTCGCGTCCAGCTGGAACACGGTGTACGGCGCCTTTTGCAGTTGCGCCAGGCGCCGCACGTCGAGGCGCTGCGCGTTTTCGCTGGGCATGACCACCGGCGTCAGCGATGACACGGTGGCGCGGTGCGTCACGTGGTGCAAACCAAGCAAGGTGCCTAGCGGAAATCCCGTAAACGCCATGGCCTGGCCTTCGCGCACCGCGGCCGCGTCGCCCAGCGCGAGGGCGGGCAGGGGCGTGCCCGCCAGGCGCAGCAAGGCCAGGTCGTGTTCCGTATCCAGCGCCTGGACCTTGGCGGGACGGAATTGCGCCACCTCGCCCTGGCCCGTGAGTATGCCGATGATTTCGTTCGGGTTAGCGTCAAGCAGTTTCTGGATCACATGAGCGCAAGTGAGCACGCTCAAGCCGTCGCCCGTCACGAAACCCGTGCCGATGAAATTCATGGGCGGCGTGCGCGTCTTTTGCAGGCTGCCCACGCCAACGATGGACGGTTTCACGCGCGCGATGGTTTGCGCCAGCGCCGCATCGGCGCGGCACGGCACGTTGGCCAGGGCCAGGGCCAGGCAAAACAATAGGACGGAAGACAGGAATTTCATGGCGGCGCGCTTTCAACGGTCGGAGGTGGCGGGGGCTGCAGCAGCGCGCACAGCAGCATCAGATAGCACAGCAGGGCGATGCGCGGCACGTCGAGCAGGCTGTCGAACAGACCGACGACGAGAAAACCCAGCAGGGCGGCGGCGCACGCCAGCGCGCAGGAATCGCCGTGGCCGGCCTGACGCAGCAGGCGCAGGCCGGCTACGGCCAGCAGGGCCAGCATGGACAGGGCGCCGCACCAGCCCGTTTCCACCAGCACATGCAGCGCCATGCTCTTGATGTGCCACGGCAAGTGATGGTGGTCGCTGCTGAAAAACCAGTAATTGTTGGCCTGCGTAAAGCGCCCGTTTGCGATCAATTCCTCGCCGCCGGGCGCGCGCAAGCTCAGATTGTCGACTTCGATCACGGACGAGGTGGCCGTGCCGCTGGCCGCCAGTTCCAGTTGCACGGGCGGGCGCAGCAGCCAGGCGCCCCCGCCCAGCCAGGCGCTGTCGAACGGCACCTCGTAGTGCTGCCACGTGCCGGCCGGCGTGCTGGCCGGCGCGCGCAGGCGCAGCGGGACATGCACGCAGCCTTGCGCATACAGCAATTGCCGCTGGCACAGGCGCACCAGCAGCACGGGCATGGGCCCGCTCCGGCGTGCATCAAGCGCCAGGGTGTAGCGCGTGGCCGGCTGCACGTGCAGGCGTTGCAGCAGGCGCAGCAGTTCGCCATAGCCGGCGCTGTAGCCGGGACTGGCCAGGCGCACATAGCGGTTACCCGGGTTTTCCTCGCTTCCGCCATCTTCCGCATAGGCGATGCTGGCCGGCACCTCGCGCTGGGGATTGTGCCAGTAATAGGTGGCGGGAAAGCTGCCCATGCCCATGCCGAACAGGCGGTCGTCCCAAGCGGACGGCTGCATCGCCAGCACTTGCCGCCAATGGCGCAAGCGGCCTTGCATGTCGAAGGCGGTGGTGGCGAAACGTTCGGTGGCGTAATAGCTGGCCGAGACGGGAATGGCCAGCAGCAGCAGGATGCCGGCCGCGCCCGCGACGCTCAGGCTGACCCGGTCCAGCCGCCACAGCGGTGGGCGCAAGCGTCCGTTGCACAGCATCAGCATGGCCAGCAGCACGACCAGGCCGGCCGGCGCCAGGGCGGAAGCACCGGCCCAGTGCCAGCCTATCCAGGCGAGATTGCACGCCAGCATGGTCCACGCCACCATCGCCAGGCCCAGCCTGGCTGGCCCTTTTCCCCCAGCGCCACTGGGCCACAACGCGCCCGCCAGCAGCGCGGCGGCCAGCAGGAACAGGAAATACGGGCCTTTCAGCCAGCCGGCCGTTTGCTGGCCGGCCGGCTCCGGCCACCAGGCGGCCAGCAAGCCCTGCAGGCACAGCGCGCACAGCAGGCTGGCCGGCGCCAGGCGCCACGGCAAGGGCCGCGCCGCCAGCACGAAGCTGGCTGCAAGCAGGACGGCGGCGGCGAGCAAGCCCCGGTAGCCGGCCAGGCTGAACATGTATACGAGCAGGACGGTGCCCAGGCCGGCCAGCAGCAGCTTCAGCAAGAGTTGGCGCACGGGCGGCTGGCCTTGCGGTGGCCGCGCCGCGCCGGGCGCCGTCCGCAGGGCTTGCCAGAATGCCAGCAGCAGGGCCGCTGCCAGCGCCGCGTACAGGCCCCGTGAAAAGGTGGTGAAGGCCGCGTGCAGGGCCAGGGCCAGCAGCAGCATGGCCAGCGCCGCCTGCCAGCGGCTGCGGGCGCGCGCCAGCCACAGTGCGGCAAACGGCAAGCTCAGGGCCAGGTAGCCGTCCAGCGCCGCGCCGCCCGTGTGCATGGCGGAAAACGGCGCCGTGATGCGGTAATCGCTGGACAGGTTCAGCAGGCCGGGAAACACTGCCCGTTCCCATAGCGCGAACAGGGATACCATGGCCAGCCCGGCCAGCATGCCCGGCAGCGCATAGCGGCGCAAGGCGGGAGGGTCCGCGTCGCGCAGCAGCATCGGCAGCAGCAGCATGCTCCAAGCCCAGGCTTTACCGAGCCGCAAGCTGTTATAGGGACTCAGGTAGTTATCCCAGGCATTCAACTCGAGCTGCGGCAGCGGCAGGACGCCGCGCAGCAGCGCCGCCAGCCAGGCCAGGCTGCACAGCAGCACACAGGCGCGGGCGGCCGGCGAGAGGCGCGCCGCTGCGCCCCGGGCCGGCCTGCCCAGACGCCAGTAGCCGCAAGCCACCGTCAGCAACAGCAGCACGTCGATTTCTTCGAGGAAGAACCAGCCCGTCCACGGCGCCAGGTCCAGCACGGGCAGCAGGGCGGGCACGCAGAACAGCCAGCAGGCGGGGCGCCAGCACAGCAGCAGGAAATACGCGGGCAGCAGGGCGGCAAACAGCAGGCCGGGCCAGCCGTGGCCCAGCGGATAATGGCGCAAGGCCAGTACGCAGGCCGTGCCCGCCAGCAAGGCCAGCGGCCGCGCCGCCAGGCCGGGCATGGCCGCGTGCACAGCCATGGCCTACAGCTGGGTCAGCAAGGCTTGCGCTGCGGCCCGCTGCGGAAAGTCCTTGTTGGCGGCCAGCAGTTGTTCCAGTTGCTTGCGCGCACCGCCCTTGTCGCCCGATTTCGCCAGGGCCGCGCCCAGGTGATACTGCACTTCGGGCGACTTCGGCGCGAGGCCCGCCGCCTTGCGCAGCAGGGCCGTGGCGCGCTTGACGTCGCCTTGCTCCAGCACGATCCAGCCCAGGGTGTCGAGCACGGCGGGATTGTCGGGCGCCAGCTTGAGTGCCTGCTCGGCCGTGGCTTGCGCGCGCGGATCTTTTTCCTGCTGATACGCCCAGGCCAGGTCGTTCAGCGCCACCACGTTGCCCGTGTCCTTGGCAACGACATACTGGAAGTGCTCGATGGCGGCGCGGTATTGCTTCGCTGCCAGCCGGGTACCCGCCAGATAGGTGCGTGTCGGCAAGTCTTCCGGATGGGCTTTCAGCCAGGCGGCCATGCGCGTCTCGGCTTCGCGGTCCTGTCCCGACGCCTGCAAGGCGCGGTACAGCTGCACCTGCAAGGGGCCGATGGGGCTGATGCCGAAGGCGTGCTGGTACAGCTTGACGGCTTGCTGCGGCAGCTTTTGCTCCATCAGCACGTCGCCCTCGAGCTTGTAGCCGGCTGCCAGCTTCGGCTGCTGTTCCTGCACCTGGCGCGCCACGGCCAGCGCCTCGCGCTGGCGGTTCAGGTTCAGCAGCATCGCCACTTCCACCACGCGCGCTTCCAGCAAGGCCGGGTCAAGCGCCTGCGCCCGCTTGACGGCTTGCAGCGCATGATGATGGTCGCCCAGCGCCAGGTGCAGGCTGGCGATGCGCATCTGCAAGGGCGCGGAGGTGGTTTGCAGGCTGGCCAGCTTGCTGTAGCTGTCGAGCGCGGCCGGCGCCTGGCCGGCGCTGTACTCGACCTGGGCGCGCAGGGCCAGCGCATCGGCATCGCCCGGATGGCCCGTCTGCAGGGTGCGCGCCAGTTCCAGCGCCTTGTCGGGCGCGCCCGTCTTCAGGTAAAAGTTACTCAGCAGCAGAGCCGGCGCGACGGCGTCGGGATTGTCGCGGTGGGCCCGTTCGAGCCAGCGCCGCGCCTCGTCCGTCTTGCCCTCCGATGCGGCCAGCTTGGCCAGCGCCGCGCACAGGTCGGCATTTTTCGGCGCCTTCGCCAGCGCCCGCTCGAAGCGCTGTTTCGCCTGCTCCGGCTTTTTCTCGGCCAGGTCGATCTGTGCCAGGTTGTTCAAGGCAGGTAAATACACGGGATCCATGCCCAGGGCTTGCTCGAAACTGGCGCGCGCGGCGGGCAAGTCGCGCAAGGCCAGGTAGACACCGCCTTTCAGGTTCAGCAGCAAGGGATTCGTGCCTTTCTGCTGTTGCTCCATCATCTTGACGCTGGCCAGGGCCTTGTCGTTCTGCTTGTTGCGCAGCAAGGTCATCACCAGCATGGTGCCCGCTTGCGGCGTGCTCTTGTCGAGCATGCTGGCGCGTTCCAGTTCATTGATGGCGCGGCTGTTCTCGCCCATGCCCAGGCGGCTGATACCCAGCGCCGCGTGCAGCCTGGCCGTGTCCGGCGCCAGGGTGCTGGCCTGTTCGAAATACGCTGTTGCCTTGTCGTACTGGCGCGCGCGCAAGTGGGCTTCGCCGGCCAGCGACAGCAATTCCACGTCGTCGGGGAAGGCGGCCAGCATCGGTTGCAGCAAGCCGATGGCCGCATCGGTCTTGCCGCGCATCAACTCAATCGAGGTCATCATCTTGACGGCATACAGATGCCTGGGGTACACGGCCAGGAAGCGCTGCAGATAGGTTTCCGCCTGGGGCGGCGAGCCGAGCGCCAGTTGCACGGCGCCGGCCAGCAGGATGGACGGCATGTGATCGGGCGCCGCCTTGAGCACCAGTTGCAAAGCTTGCAAGGCCGCCTTGTTCTTGCCCTGGCGGAAGTCGAGCAGCGCCTGCGTCTGCAGCAAGCCTAGACTGTTGGGAGCCGTCTTGCGCGCCGTGGCCAGCTGGGCCGCCGCTTCCAGGTAGCGCTTTTCCACGATGTCGAGGTTGGCCAGGTCGATATGCGCCTGGGTATTGTCCGGTTTTATCTTGAGTATGCGCATGTACGCGAGCCGCGCCGCGCCGTTCCTGCCTTGCAGACGCAGCAAATCGCCCTGCAGGCGCAAGGCGTCCAGGTTGGCGGGCGCGCTTTTCAAGGCTTGCGCCAGCAGCAGCTCGGCCGCCGGCACTTGCTGGTCCAGCGCCGCCAGGCGTGCCAGGCCCAGCAAGGCCTCGACCTGGTCGGGGTGGGCTTCGAGCAGGCGCGAGTACAGGGCGCGCGCCTCGTCCCGGCGGCCCAGGGCCAGCAAGGCATCGCCGCGCAGGGCCAGCACGCTGGCGGGTTGCGCTGCATCGTCGGCGATCTCGGCCAGCACCTTGTCGAACTGGCCCAGCATCAGCCAGGCCTTGCCCAGCAATGGCATCACTTGCTGCGACGCCAGGCCCAGCGACTTTGCCTTGCGCAATTCTTTCTCGGCCGACAGCGCTTCTCCCGTGTCGATATAGATGCTGCCCAGCAGCAAGCGCGCGGCCGCATTGTCCGGTTCCTTTTGCAGCAGGTTCTTCAACTGGATGATGGCGGCCCGTGCTTCGCCTTTCTGGCGGTACTGCTGCGCGTCGGCCATCAGGGTCTCGCTGCTCTGCGTGCCGTGGCACGCCGTCAGCAGGGGCAGCAGCAGGGTGCAGCACAGCGCGGCGGCAGGCAGGCCAGGGAAAGGGCGGGGCAGGGAACGGGCCATGGAAGTCTCCGGTAACGGCGTGCATGAGGAATCGGCATGGCCTAGCTTAAAAAGATGGCCGCCGGTCTCCTTGATTGCGCTCAACAAGCCGCCGATTGTCGGCGCGCCTGCTGGCCGCCGGCCCGTGTTTCTTGTTCCCGCTCAAGAATGGCCGGACCGGCAACCGTAGAATTTCCCGGACGGCGATGCTCGGGCCGCAACCATTCGGAGCACAAGCATATGGACAGCAATGTGGATAGCAATGCGGGTGTGGTGGCGGTGGTGGGGCTCGGTTATGTGGGCTTGCAACTGGCCGTGGCGTTTGGCATGCGCCAGCGCACGATCGGCTTTGACTTGTCGGTCCGCAAGGTGGAAAGCTACCAGCGCCACATCGACCCGACGGGCGAAGTCAGCCATGAACAGCTGCTGGCCGCGCAATGGCTGAGCGTCGGCTGCGATCCGGCCGAGCTGCAACTGGCCGATTTCATCGTCGTGGCCGTGCCCACGCCCGTCGACAGCGCGCACAATCCCGATTTCTCGGCCCTGGCCGGCGCCAGCGCGGCCGTCGGCCGCCACATGCGGCGCGGCGCCATCGTCATCTACGAATCCACCGTGTATCCGGGCGCCACCGAGGAAATCTGCATCCCCATCCTCGAGCAGCATTCGGGCCTGCGCTGGAAGGAGGATTTTCATGTGGGCTTTTCACCCGAGCGCATCAACCCGGGCGACAGGGATCATACCCTGCACAGCATTCGCAAGGTGGTCTCGGGCGACGATGCGGCCACCCTGGACAAGGTGGCCACCCTGTACGAAGGCGTGGTCGAGGCCGGCGTGCACCGTGCCTCGAGCATTCGCGTGGCCGAGGCGGCCAAGGTGATCGAAAACACGCAGCGCGACCTGAATATCGCGCTGATGAACGAGCTGGCCATCATCTTCGACCGCATCGGCATCGATACCCTGGAAGTGCTGCAGGCGGCGGGCACGAAATGGAATTTTCTGCCGTTCCGGCCCGGACTCGTGGGCGGACACTGCATCGGCGTCGACCCATACTATTTGACGCACAAGGCGGAAATGCTCGGCTACCACCCGCACGTGATCCTGGCCGGGCGCCGCATCAACGACGGCATGGCCAAGTTCGTGGCGGAAAAAACCATCAAGGAGATGGTGCGCGCCGGCTTCAAATTGAAGGGCTCGCATGTGAACGTGCTGGGCCTGACCTTCAAGGAAAATTGCCCGGACCTGCGCAACTCGAAAGTGGTCGACATGATCCACGAATTGCAATCGTACGGCGTGCAGGTCCATGTGCACGATCCCGTCGCCGATGGCCGTGAAGCGCTGGAAGAATACGGGCTATCGCTGGAAAGCTGGGAGCAGCTGCCGCGGGCCGAGGCCATCATCAGCGCCGTTTCGCACCAGGCCCTGCTGGCCCGCCCGCTGGCCGATTTCCAGGCCAAGGTGCAGGAAAATGGCTGCTTCATCGACATCAAATCGCATTTCGACCCCCGTCCGCTCGAGGATGGCGGCCTGCACGTATGGCGGCTGTGATGGCGGCCGATGCCTTCGACCGGGCTGCAAACACGGCGCAAGGCGCCACTGCTGGCAGCCCGGCTGCCGGCGCCTACGCGCAAGCGTGCGCGCAGCTGGCCAGCGCACCGCGCCGCTGGCTGGTGACGGGCGTGGCCGGCTTCATCGGTTCGCACCTGCTGGAAACCTTGCTGCACCTGGGCCAGGAAGTGCGCGGGCTCGACAATTTCATGACAGGCCACCGGCACAACCTGGAACTGGTGCGCGCCAGCGTGGGAGAACAGGCGTGGCGGCGCTTCACCTTCATCGAAGGCGATATCCGCGACCCGCAGGCGTGCGCGCGCGCGTGTGGTGCGCCGGTGCAGGCCGCCGGCATCGGCCTCGGCGGCAGTGAGACCGATGGTGAGACAAGCGCTGCCGATGGTGGTAGCGGTCCCGGCGGCAGTTTGGCCGGGCGCGGCCGTGCCGGTCCGGACGGTTCCGGCGCAGCCGTCGCCGTCGATTATGTGCTGCACCAGGCGGCGCTCGGTTCCGTCTCGCGTTCGCTGGAAGACCCGCTGCTGTGCCACGCCGTCAATGTCAGCGGCTTCCTGAACATACTGGCCGCCGCCCGCGACGCAGGCGTGCGGCGCTTCGTGTACGCGGCTTCCAGCGCCACGTATGGCGACCATCCGGCCCTGCCGAAAGTGGAACAGCACATCGGCTCGCCCTTGTCGCCGTATGCCTTGAGTAAATATGTCAACGAACTGTATGCGCAAGTGTATGCGCGCTGCTACGCCATGCAGACGGTGGGACTGCGCTATTTCAATGTCTTCGGTCCGCGCCAGGATCCGCTGGGTGCCTACGCGGCCGTCATTCCCCGCTGGATCGCCGCCATGCTGGACAACCAGGCCGTGCACATCCATGGCGACGGCGCCACCAGCCGCGACTTCTGCTTCGTGCACAATGCCGTGCAAGCCAATATCCTCGCCGCCACCGGCACCGACCCGGCGGCTGTGAACCAGGTCTACAACGTGGCCGTCAACGCCCGCACCAGCCTGACGCAGTTGCACGCCACCATGCAGCAAATGCTGCTGGCCGTCCACCCGCAGCACGTGCAGCAGGCGCCGCGGTACGGCGAGTTTCGCGCCGGCGACGTGCGCCATTCGCAGGCGGACATCGCCAAGGCGGCCCGTTTGCTCGGCTATGTACCCACGCACAACCTGGCGCAAGGCTTGCGGCACACCATCGCCTGGTATGTGGCGCTTGCTGGCCGCACCTGAGGTGGGCGCGCAGCTGGCTTCCGTAGCCGGTGTCCGATCCAGGCCTGATCCACGCGTCCGATACACATGCCCGACACATATGCTTGATATTCGCTCGGCCTCCTGTCGTCTAGCGTTGCACGGGCGGCGCTGTCGGCGTTGTTGACGTTGTTGATGATGCTGCCGGTTCGGGCGGCTCGGGTACGCCGTCGGCCTTGCTGCGCAGAACCCGGGGCGTGCCGCGGAAATCGGCCGTATGCAGGGTGACGGGGCGGCGCCAGACGCGGGCGATGTAGGCCAGCACCTGTTCCGCCCGCTCCAGGTCCAGGCCGCGCCCGTCGCGCTGGTGATCGTGGCGCAGCACCAGGCTGCCGTCGTCATTGAGCAGGGTCACGGCGATGCACGGCGCGCCATAGTTGTATTTGGGCGCCAGGATGGCTTCGCGGATGGCCCGCAAGTCGCGGCTGGCCAGGCGCGTTTCGCCATCGCGGCGGCTTTCATGCACGAACAGGCCCAGGCGGTCAGCCAGTTCGCCGTTCAGATAGTTGCGTATGAAACTGCAGTCATCGTCGTCGCGGCAAATCTGGCGCGCCCGCGCCAATCCTTCGCGCTCGATGATGTGTTCCCACATGCAAAAGCCCAGGTGATAGGGATTGACGGCCAACGCCTGCTGGTGCTCGCCCGCGTAAGGACGCACCACGTCCGAATGCGACTTGATGGCGGACAGATACAAGGCCGGCGGCAGGAAGTCGGCTTCGCGCAGCAGCCGCGCATGCCAGTAC
The DNA here is from genome assembly GCF_034424625.1 of Janthinobacterium lividum. Classification (NCBI taxonomy): domain Bacteria; kingdom Pseudomonadati; phylum Pseudomonadota; class Betaproteobacteria; order Burkholderiales; family Oxalobacteraceae; genus Janthinobacterium; species Janthinobacterium lividum. The sequence continues at coordinate 3,423,810 of NZ_CP139976.1, forward strand.
GAGGCCCAGCCTTCGTTCATGATCTGGCAGGCGTACACGGGATAGAAGTAAAACGACTCTTCGCGCACGGCCAGGAAAATGTCGCGTTCCCAGTCGGCCAGCTCAGGCGCATATTGCGCAATGAACCATAATAAGTCGTATTCGGGCTGCGGCGGCAGGAGCGGGCGCTGCGTCACGCGTGCCCGTGCCGCCTCGTGCGCCGCCCGCGCGGCCGCTTCGCCGGGCAGGCGCCGGTAGCGTTGTGCAAAAGGAGCGTCGTCGCTGGTCCTGTCGCGCGTACCCGTCACGCAGGCTGGCCCGGATGCCGCATAGGGCGGGCGGTGCAGTTCGGCGTGGATGTCCACATGCTGTTCCAGCGCCAGTGCCGCGTCGAGCACGGCTTCCACCTGCTCCTGCCCATGGCGTTGCAGCGCCATTTCGAGACGCTGTGCCCGTGCCGCGCTTTGTTCCAGGATGTGCTGGCCCGCCATGGCACCGAAACGCAGGAACAGGGCATTGCGGCTGGCAAAGTCGGCGTGGCCCAGCACATGCGCTGTGACGAGGGTGTTTTCCGCCACGGAATTGTGTTCGGCCATGTAGGCGTGGCAAGGGTCGCCGGGGAACATGACTTCGAACATATGCGAGTTGCCCATTTTTTGATGCACGAGCTGGTGGATGTAGCGCACGCCGAACGACCAGTGGCGCATGCGCACGGGCAAGCCATAGATGGCGATCTCGGCCATGAAGCTGTCCGGCACCAGCTCGAACTCGACGGGTGCAAATGCCAGCCCCAGTTCCCGCGCCAGCGCTTCAATGCGCGCCGCGTAGCTGTCCAGGCCGGCCGTGTCGCCGTGGCGCTGAGCGTCAGGCTGGGTCATGGCGGTTCCTCCGTTTCTGCCGCCTCGTGCTGGAAAAAGGTGCGGATGGCCGCCCAGATATCGTCATTTTTGCTGAGGATGCTGCTGTGCAAGGGCAAGCCGCGCCGTTCCTGCTCGGCGCACAGGCTGTGCATTTCCGTTTCCAGGCTGCGCGGCACGCCAGGCACGGTTTCCACATAGCCCATATAGTTGAGCAAGGTGCCCAGTTCGCCCAGGACCAGGCTGGTCGCTCCCCGGTCTTCGCTGAAATTCTCGCCATCGGAAGCATAGAACAGATAGGCGTTGTAGCGTCCCGGCGCGTAGTGTTCCTGCAGCAGCTCCCGGCTCAGGCGAAAGGCGGTGGACGCCATGGTGCCGCCCATGCCGTTGACCTGGAAGAACTCGGCTTCGGAAAACTCCCACGCCCGCGTCGTATGGGCGATAAAGCGCGTTTCCACGCGCACATATCTGCGGCGCAAGCCCTGCAAGGCAAAGAAAAAGAAGGATTTGGCCAGCTTGCGCTCGGCCTGCGCCATGCTGGCCGACACGTCCAGCACGAAAAACACGACGGCATTCGCGCTGGGGCGGGGCTGTGGCAGCACCTGGCGGTAGCGCAAGTCGTCATTGGTGAAGGGCACGGGTTGCGTTTGCAAGGCGCGCCGCTTGATGGCTTCCTTGACAGTGCGCCGCCGGTCCAGGCGCGAACGGGCACCATGACGGTCCAGGCCGCTACGCACGAGCCGGACTTCATCGATGGCGCCCAGGTGGCGCGGCTTCAGGTGCGGCAGCTCGAAGGCGTCCCACAACCAGTCGAGAATATCGTCGATGGGAAACTCGAGCAGCAGGCGCACCGCGCCCTCGCCATCGCCGCCTTCGCCTTGCGTTCCCGCCCCGCCCGTGGCGGCGGGGCGGGCCGCGCGCAGGAGATCGCCGGGCTGGCCGCCACCCTGGCCCGCACCCACGCTGGTGCGCGCGGGCGCCAGGCGGAAATGCACATGTTCAAGCAGGCGCATGGGCACTTGCACCGTGCGTTGCTGCGGCCCGCCGATCAGGTCAGGCGTGGCGATCAGCTCGGGCAAGTGCGCCTGCACGGCGTCGCGCACTTTCTGGTTGTGGCGCAGCCAGTCGCGCGCGCCGCGCGAGAACAGCCCGTACCACGGCTGGGCCAGGGCAGGCGCTGTGCCCGTTGGCGCTGTCGCGCCGGCGGAATGCACCGTGCTTGGCGTGGCTGGCGAGCCTGCGCGGTCATCCCTTGCCGGAGGGCCATGCTGATTGCCGTTGCCTGGCGAGCGCGTGGCGGACATGGCTATTCCTGCGCCAGCAAGGTGGTTACGTAGTTGAGCGCTTCGCGCGCGCTATGGGCGTCATAGCCGTATTCGTCGACCAGGCGCTGCTCGACGGCCGATATCCTGGACCGCACATCGTCATCGGGGCGCTTGGCCGAGCCGACCAGGCGCAGCACGTCGCGCCGCTGCTCGAACAGGTATTGCTGGATGGCGTCGTGCAGTTGCGCATGGCTGCCCAGGCCAAATGGCTCGCCCCGCTTGAAGGCGCTCATGGCTTTGCGCACCACCTCTTGTCGGAAAGACTGCTTGCCCGAGTCGCTGATGTGGATTTTCTCTTCCACGGCGCGCAGGAAACGTTCGTCGGGACGGCGCTCTTCGCTGGTGATGGGATCGCGGATCTGGCGGTTGTCGAGCATGGCTTCGACTTCATCGAGATATTTGTTCAGCAAGTCTTGCGCTTCCTGCTCGAACGACACGAACAGGGCCTTGTGCACGTCAGCCTTGACCCAGCGGTTATAGAAATCCTTGCGCGTGAGCACCAGGTAATCGACCCACTTGCGCTTGCGCCGTGGTTCGATGCGCGCATCGTTTTCGATGCCGTCCTTCAGGGCCAGCAGCACGTCCATGGTGGACAGGCTGTTGCGCTGGGCGGAAATGATGGCGTGCGACAGGGCATTGATGACGAAACGGGGCGACACGCCCGACAGGCCCTCGTCGGGCGCCTTGTCGCGCTCGCGCATGCGGCGGATGTCGGCCGGCTGCAAGTCGTCCACGTCTTCATCGGCGCAGATGCGCAGTTTCTTGACCAGCTCGGCCTCCTTGTCCTCGCCTTCGGGCAGACGGCTGAGGATGGCAAACACGGCCGCCGCATGCAGCACGTGCGGATCGAGGTGTACGTCGCGAAAGGCGGGCGCGGCCGCCAGGATCAACTTGCGGTAGATGCGTGCTTCCTCGCGGTAATTGAGCGTGTACGGCACTTGCACGATGACCATGCGGTCGAGCAGCGCCTCGTTTTCGCTTTCTTGCAGGAATTTGCGAAATTCGGCCAGATTCGTGTGCGCGAGGATGGTTTCGTCGAGATAGATGAGGGGAAAGCGCGACACCTTGACATTCTTTTCCTGCGTCAGGGTCAATAGTAAATAGAGGAATTCCCGCTTGACCTTGAGGATCTCGATCATTTCCAGCATGCCGCGGCTGGCCGCGTATACCGCGCCGGACCATGACCAGGCGCGCGGATCGCCTTCGTCGCCGTACTGCGCCACTTTCGACAGGTCGACGGAACCGACCAGGTCGGCCAGGTCGGCCGTGGTGGGATCGTGCGGCGCATACGTGCCGATGCCGCAGCGGCCCGCCTCGGACAGGTGGATGCGCTCGACGGGCATGCGCAGGAAATCGCCTGCGTACTGTTCTTCCAGGCGGGCGCGGCAATGCGGGCACAGTTCGCCCTGCAGCTCGGCATCATAGCTGGCGCGAAAGTCGGCGCGCATGCTGTGCGGCACCAGATGCAGCGGCGATTCGTGCACGGGACAGCCGGCGATGCCGTACAGCGCGCCTTCGCTGCTGTGGCTGTATTCTTCCAGCCCCCGCTTGAGCAGGATCACCATGGTCGACTTGCCGCCCGATGGCGGGCCCAGCAATAGCAGCATGCGCCGCCCCACCTCGGAACCGACAGCGGCTGCCTTGAAATAGGCGGCAACCCGGTCGATCGCCTCGTCGATGCCGAACAGCTCGTCGTCGAACAGGCGGCAGCGGAAGCGCCCGTTGTCATCGGTCTGGCCGTTCCAGCGCATCATGTCCCACAGGTACTGGTGCGCGCTGCGCGTCAGCAGGGCCGCGCGACCGGGCAGGATCTGCTCGATGAAATCGGCAAAACTGCCGCCCCATGGGCGGATGCGGTGTTTTGCCGCCCAGGCCGCCATGCCGTGCACAAAACCCGCATGCTGGCCTGCTTGCTCGCCCGCGGGCGCGTCGTCGTGGCGTGTCATACCAGGGCTCGTCATTGTTTCCCCATCCATACCGTTGCTGCCGTGGAGCAGGCCCGGTTCCAGCCTGTCAGCCAAGTATACGGCGCCACCTCTGGCCGCACGCCTGATCTCGCTCAACCTTGACGAGGGAACTATTTTTATCCTCGCTGCCCCCGTTGGGGCAGGGCCGCCATGCACCAGCGCAGTTCAATCCAGATCAATACCGGCCGGCGCGGTCCGTCCAGACTGATGGTTTGCGGCGACCCACGAGGAGAACATGATGATAGGCAACGAGAATGGCTTCAGCGCCCCGCCTGGCGCCGGCGGCAGGGGACAGAGCGCGGACGATGAAGAGGCCGTCGGCCAATTTTCCGTCCCTGGCGAAGACGATAATACGATCGAGAGCGCGTCCGTCTCGGACGTGCCCGACGCCTTGAGCGGCGTCAGCATGGAATTGCTGGAAATCAAGCGCGGCATCGAAGATGGCATGCGTCAAAGCATTTCCCAGGCGGGCGGCGTGCGCGCGGCCGACGCCTTCAGCGACGGCGGCAATATCCAGGGCGTGTCCATCGGCCTGGGCGAGGGCGCCAGCGACAGTTCGTCCGGCGAACCGGGCTTGCCGGCCCTGACCCTGTACGTGGCCGAGCCCACTTCCGTCGACCGCGCCAAGGCCGCCATTGTGGGGGCCATGGGCGTGCGCGCCGTGTCCAGCGACAGGGTGCCCGTCAACATCGTCGTCACGGGCGTGATCGATGCGCAACCGCACCGCTTCCGTTTGCGCCCTGCGCCGGGCGGCGTGTCGGTCGGGCATTTCCGCATCACGGCCGGCACCATCGGCTGCCTGGCCGTGGGGCGCAGCGCGCCGCGCAACAGTCGTTTGATGATTCTTAGCAATAATCACGTGCTGGCCAATTCCAATGGCGGCGTGTTCAACGACTGCATCGTGCAGCCGGGCCCCATCGATGGCGGCCGCTGCCCGCAAGACCAGGTTGCCGTGCTCGAGCGCTTCGTGCCCATCAATTTCAGCGGCGGCGTCAACTTCGTCGATTGCGCCACCGGCTGGGCCTGGCCAGACCGCGTGCGACCCGAACTGGTCTACCTGAGCGGCGGCGTGCCGGCGTACTTCCGCATCAGCAATGCGCTGGTGGCGCCCGCGCTGGGCATGATGGTTGGCAAGTCCGGTCGCACGACGCAGCTGACGCAGGGCCGCATCACGGGCCTGGGGGCCACCATCAACGTCAATTATGGCGGCGGCAGGATCGCGCTGTTCCAGGACCAGATCGCCATCACGGGCGTCAGCGGCGCATTCAGCGCGGGCGGCGATTCCGGCTCGTCCATCTGGACGTGGAACCAGCAGCGCAATCCCGTCGGCCTGCTGTTTGCCGGTGGCGGCAATATCACGTTTGCCAACCAGATGCGGCGGGTGGTGGTGGCGCTCGACATCAATTTATACACCTGAGCCCGCTGCAAGGGCATGGCGCGGCGGCGTTGCGCCGCCTTGCATCACGCTGTCTTTTGCACGATGATGATATGAGTCAAGGGCAGCAGCCACGCATGGTGCTGGCAGGCGAAGCGTGCTGCAATGCCGGATGGCCGGGTGTATCATGGAATGCATCAGGAGGGTCTGTCATGTCAAACAGTAAATTTGCACAATCGCCCCATGCCGTCTTCGAGGACGCCGCCATGCCGTATTTGCCGGATGAGGCCACTGGACAGGGAATGGGCGGCACGGGTCAGGGATACTACGCCCCTGCCGCGCCCCCGGGCCGCCTGGAAGCGGCAAAGCGGCGCAACGAGCGGGCGCTGATGGCCATCGATGGCGTGGAAGGTGTCGGCCTGGGGCAGACGGCCGTGGGCAAGGAAGCGCTCGTCGTGTATTTGCGCGACTCGTCCGTCAAGCGGCGCGTACCGTTGCAGGTCGAGGGCTATCCGGTGGAGACGAGCATCACGGGCCAGATCGACATCCAACGCTGGTAGGTAGGCGAGCCCGACGGCCAGGCCACCGGGCTGCGCATAGCCGCAGGAAGACCTGTTGCCAGGCCTTCGGCTTCGCTTATCCGCCCGCCTTATTTGCTCAAGCGGCTGATCGCTTCAGCCACGCCCGCGCCATAGGCAGGATCGCACAGGGTGCAGTTGCCGATGTGGCGTTGCTTGACTTGTTCCGAAGCGCCCGAGATGGCGCGCGCCGTGTTGTCGAACAAGGCTTGCTGCTGTGCCGGTGTCATCAGGCGGAACAGGGCGCGCGGCTGCGAATAGTAATCCTCGTCGACACGGTGGTTCCAGTGGTCGGCCGCGCCTTCGATGCTCAGCGGCGGTTCGCGGAAATCGGGCTGCTCGGCCCATTCCTGCTCGCTGTTCGGTTCATAGCCCAAGGTTCCGCCCTGGTTGCCGTCGACCCGCATCTGGCCATCGCGGTGATAGCTGTGGAACGGGCATTTCGGCGCGTTGACAGGGATATGGCTGTGGTTGACGCCGAGGCGGTAGCGCTGCGCGTCGCCATACGAAAACAGCCGGCCTTGCAGCATCTTGTCCGGCGAAAAGCTGATGCCTGGCACCACGTTGGCCGGGTTGAAGGCGGCTTGTTCCACTTCGGCAAAGTGATTGTCCGCATTGCGGTTCAGTTCCAGCACGCCCACTTCGATCAGCGGATAGTCGCCGTGCGGCCATACTTTCGACAGGTCGAACGGGTTGAGGTGATACGTGCCTGCCTCTTTTTCCGGCATGATCTGCACGTACAGGGTCCAGCGGGGGAAATCCTTGTTTTCGATGCTCTCGTACAGGTCGCGGTGCGAGCTTTCGCGGTCCTTGCCCACCAGTTCTTCGGCTTCGGCATCCGTCAGATTTTGAATCCCTTGCTGGGTCTTGAACGTGAACTTGACCCAGAAACGCTCGTTTTGCGCATTCAGGAAGCTGAAGGTATGGCTGCCGAAGCCATGCATGTGGCGGAAGCTGCGCGGCAAGCCACGGTCGCTCATCACCACCGTGACCTGGTGCAGGGCTTCGGGCAGCGAAGTCCAGAAGTCCCAGTTGCTGTTGGCGCTGCGCAAGCCCGTGCGCGGGTCGCGCTTGATGGCGTGATTCAAATCGGGAAATTTCAATGGGTCGCGCATGAAAAACACGGGCGTATTGTTGCCGACCAGGTCCCAGTTGCCTTCTTCCGTGTAGAACTTCAGGGCGAAGCCGCGGATATCGCGCTCCGCGTCCGCCGCGCCCCGTTCGCCGGCTACCGTGGAAAAGCGCGCGAACATCGGCGTTTTCTTGCCCACTTCGCCAAAGATTTTCGCGCGCGTGTAGCGCGTGATATCGTGCGTGACGGTAAACGTGCCGTGCGCGCCGGAACCCTTGGCATGCATGCGGCGCTCGGGAATGACTTCGCGGTCGAAGTGGGCCAGCTTTTCCAGGAACCACACATCTTGCAGCAGGGCGGGGCCGCGTGGGCCGGCCGTCTGGATGTTCTGGTTGTCGACTACAGGCGCGCCAAAGGCGGTGGTCAGCTTTTTCATTGGACTCTTTCTTTCATGGCTAGGCAGAGCAATGGACGCACCGGCGCTACTCAAACACTGGCTGGGTTGAATGAACACTCACCGGGGCTGGTCCAGAGTAAAATTTCTAAAATGCAAACCAGTGTAAACCTTTTTGTGCGAGACGGCTTGCCACGCCGCCCATGCAAGCACAGGCGGCGTCCTTGTATCATAAGCGCTGATTGGCTGCCGCTCCCGCACGCTTGCAAGTTACAAGTATATAAAGACAGGCCTAGCTCACGCCACTGGCCTTTTGTCCAGATTTTAAAACCCAGTTTTTTAAAAACGGTTCCAATTGTTATGCCGGTGCTCCGTCGCTTCCTTCATCAGGTGGCCGGCGCGCAGGGCGTCGTCCGCCTGCACCGTCATAGCCAGTTCCTGGATGGCGGGCGGGTATTCATGGTGGGCCGCTTCCTCCAGCAATTCGCGGCCTTTTACCAGGTCGCGCGGCACGCCGCGGCCTTCGCGGTAGGCGTTGTACAGCAGGAACATGGCGTGTGGATTGCCCAGCTCGCTCGACTTGTCCAGCCAGCGCGCCGCTTCACCTTGATCTTTCGGCACGCCTTCGCCATTCGCCGCCAGCAAGCCCAGCATCAATGCCGCCTTCGCATGGCCTTGCTGCGCCGCTTGCCGGTACCACAGCCAGGCTTGGGCCGGCGTGGCCGCGCGCAGCATCTGGCCCAGTTCGAAGGCCGCTTCCGTGTCGCCGGCGCGGGCCGCCTGTTCGAACAAGGCCAGGGCCTCGGCGCGGCGTTCGGCACGGGGCTGGTAAATCAGCGCCAGTTCGCGCTCGGCGACGGGCATGTCCTTGCCGGCCCAGCTGCGGACCTTGCGCTCGGCCTGGTGGTCGCCCGCCTGGCGCGCATGCATGGCGACGGCTTCGATTTCCGCCGCCGTGGGCGGTGGCGACGCCTGGCAGGCGGCCAGGGCTGCAGCCAGCACGACGGCGGGGAGGGAGAGTGCGTGTTTCATCTGGATTACCTTTCATCAAAACAGGCCGGAACTGCCGCGGTTCCGGCCCTCGGACCTTATTTGCTCAGGTCGATGCGGTACTTGGCAAAGCCGCTGGCGTCGAGGCCGCCTTCGGCCGCCACGTTGCTGATGCCGCTGCCTTGCGCCAGCGCCAGATGGCCGGGCGCCGAGCGCAGGATCACGGGACCGGCCGTGGCCGTCTTGACGAAGCTCCAGCTGCGCGCGCTGCCATTGGCCGCCAGCGTGACCTTGCCGCCTTTGGTGCTGAGCGACGCCAGGTAGTTGCTCACCACGGCCTGGTTCGCATCGGGCGACTTGATGATGGTCTTGCTGCCATCGATGCCAGGCACGGCGCCGCCGCCACCGGCGCGGTAGTCGTTGGTGGCGACGATGAAGTCATCGCCATCGGCCACCGCCGCACCCTTGTACGTGAGGTTGACGATGCGGCTGCCCGGCTTTTTCGTCACGTCGATCTGGTACGTCAGCGCATTGTTTTCCGCGTAGAACACGTCATAGTTATAGATCGTGCCATACGACGGCACCAGGTCTTGCTCGGCGCTGCTGGCCGGATCGATCTGGTTGAATTGTTTGGCCGACGTTTCCAGCCACGCCTTCAAGTCCGCGCCCTTGATCTTCACGGCTTGCAGGTTGTTATTGCTATATAAATACAGGTCGCCCGGATTGCGCACTTGCAAGCCGACCGGCGCGGCCGGGGAGGCGCCAGCGGCCACGTCCGTGAAGTCCGATGGCCCGTTGCGGCCCGCCTTGAACGGCGCGCTGCAGGAAATGACGGGGATGTTCTTGTAGCTGGACAAGGTGGCATCCGTGCTGGTGGCAATGAAGTTCTTCACGTAGTCGAGTTGCGCCTGGTTCACCAGCTGGATGGCGCTCACGTCGCCCACCAGCGCGAAGTAGGCGGACATCTCGAAATCCGTGCTGATGCCCAGCGGCTGCTTGGCGTAGGCGATGGTGGCTGCGTGCTCGGTGGCCACGAGAGGAGCGATGGCCGGGTCGGCTTTCACAAGGGTCTTGCCATCCGTGTACTTGAAGCCGCGCGATTCCACCGTCGTCTTGGCCGGCTGCACCACCCATTTACCGCCCTGATAAGCCATCGTCAGCTTGATGATGCCCAAGCGGCGGCCCCAGCTTTGCGCCATGACGGTGGGCACGCCGTTCACAAAGCCGTTGACGGCGTCGATCTTCGCGCTGGCGGGGAAGGCGGCAAACGAGGCGTCCAGTGCGGCCGCGCCTTCTTCCTTGCCTTTCGGGAAGATCAAGTGCGAGTGGCCGATCATCAGCGCGTCGATGCCCGTGCTGGTCAGGTGATAGCTGCCGTTTTCCATCTTCGGGCTGTAGGCGCTCGTGTCCAGGCCGCCATGCGACAGGGCCACGACGAGGTCGGCGCCCTTGTTGCGCAATTCCGGCACGTATTGTTTCGCCGCTTCCTGCACGCCCGTCACGCTGACTTTGCCAGCGAGCACTTTTTGATCCCATTCGAGGATTTGCGGCGGCACAAAGCTCAGCACGCCCACATTGATTTTCACGGTCAGCTTGCTGCCATCGGGCGCCGTGGCGGCGAAATCGCGGGGCAGCAGGGTGTAGGGCTGGAAGATGGGTTTGCCGCTGGACACGCCGACGACATTGCTCAGCACGGAAGGAAAGGCTGGCGCGCCGCACGTGCCCGTCGGCTTGGCCACGCCGGGAATGCCGAAATCCGTGTTGGTGATCTGGCTCAGGTAGGGCAAGCCATAGTTGAATTCATGGTTGCCCATGCCGCCCGCATCGTATTTCAGCGCGTTCATGGCCTTGTGCACGGCCAGCGTGCCGGAGCAGGGCACGGGCGCCGCCACGGCTTGCAAGTCGGCCAGCAAGGTGCCCTGGATGACGTCGCCATCGTCGAGCAGCACATTGTTCGGATTTTCCGCGCGCGCCGCCTGGATCAGGGTCGACGTGCGTTCCAGGCCCAGGCTCGTGTCTTCGGCCAGCGCATAGTAGTTATAGCTGAGGACATTCGAGTGGATATCGGTGGTTTCCAGCAATGCCACGGTAACCGTCGTGCCTTCGGGAATGGCCGGTGCCGCCGGCGTATTCGAACTGCCGTTGCAACCGACCAGACCCGCACTTGCCAGCGCCGCCAGCATGACCCAATTTGTTTTCATTACCGCCCTCGGAGAGATTCAAAGGACGCGACTGTAACGCCGCCATATGACGCGGCGATGACAGTCGTGCAGGGCGCATGGATTCAGGGGCGCGCACAGGCGGCCACGGCCTTGGCAAGCCAGGCCGCATCGATGGCGCCCAGGCGCCGGGTGCAGATGCGATGTTCAGAATTTAGAATCACTGTGTACGGCAAGCCCTTGATTTGATTGCCAAAGATGGGCAGCAAGGCGGGCGCGGCCAGGGCCTGGGGATAGCTGGCCGGGTGGCTGCGCAGGAACGCTTGTGCGGCCGCCCGCGTGTCGATGGCGATGCCGATGACGGGGAGTGTCGGCTGGCTGGCGGCGTGGGCGTTGAATATCGGCAACTCCTGGATGCACGGCAGGCAGTTGCTGGCCCAGAAGTTCACCACCACGGCCCGGCCGTGGAATTGATCAAGGCGCAGCTTGCCACCGGCATCCAGACGGGGCAGGTCGAAGGACAGCGGCGCGGCAGCCGCATGGCCGGCCAGCAAAAGCAATAACGCCGGCCAGCGCATCATTGCGGCACCACGGCCGCGTCTGTCATGCGGTAATACAGGCCCATGGGGTCGCTGGCCAGCACTTTCAGCTTGCCCTGCACGATGAAGGGGGCGTAGCTGAATTTCACGGGTGTCCGGCTCTTGATTTCCACCACGCCTTCCGGGCCGGCCGGCAGGCAAAAGGGACAGCTGGCCGAGGTGACGGTCAGCAGGAAGTGTTTCTGCTTCTGGCCAGGTTCCAGCGGCATCATGAAACCTTGCACTTTCACGTCAGTATTGTCGAGCGCGCTGATTTCCGGCGTGTATTTTGGCACCATGCGGCCCTTTTTCGCCTTCACCGTGGTGGCCTGGCCCAGCAATTTCCACGAGACGACGCCGGGCAAGTCCGTCAAGGGGGCGAAGAACGACGGTGGTTCGTCGGCGGGGGCCGCTGCGGCGCTGCCGGCCAGCAGCAGTCCAGCACCCAATAGCATGATTTTCAACATGTCTTTCCTTTCAGGGACGCGCCAGGGTGGCCGCGATATCGGTGCGGTAGGCGCGCGCGGCGGGAATGGCGGCGGCCAGCAAACCCACTGCCACGGCGATGACGGGCAGCCACGCTTCGCCGGGGACAATGCGCCAGGCTTGCAGGTTCAGGTCCTGCATCGATGCCAGCCAGCCCAGCAAGCCGACGGCCGCATGGCCCAGCAGCCAGCCCAGCGCCGCGCCCGTCAATGACAACAGCAAGCCCTGCGCCAGCAGCAAGCGCAGCAGTTTGGCGGGCGAGGCGCCCAGGGTGCGCAGGATGGCCAGGTCGGTCTTGCGCTCTTCCAGCGCGCCGTACAGCGCCACGAACAGCGACAGGGCCGCCACCAGCAGTACGCCGGCGGCAATCGCCCGCAGCACATCGATGCCCACGCCCAGCAGGTTGAACAGCCGTGCCGCCTCGAAAGCGGGTTGCGCCGCCTGCAGCCGGGCCTGACTGTTCACCCAGCGGGGCAGGCTGATCGCGGCCAGGGGAGATGCGTATTGCACCAGCACGGCAGTCAGTTCGCGCTCGGGCGCGGCCGCTGGCACGGCTGGCTGCTCATCGGGATCCGTTTCATGCACTTGCCATACGGAAGCGATGGGCGTGAGGATCAACCGGTCCAGTACCGTGCCCGTGGGCGCCAGGATGCCCGTCACCGTGTAGGGCGCGTGTTCGTGCACTTCGCCGCCCGCCGCCAGTCCGTGCGAGCCGGCAAAGCTGGCGCCGAGGGTGGCGCCCGTGTCGCGGGCGGCGCTGGCGCCGAACACGGCTTGCATGGCTTGCGTAAACAGTTTTCCTTGCGCCAGGTGCGCGCCATAGTGGTCCAGCAGCGCCGTCGTGCTGCCGACGATGCGGAAACCGTGGAAGTTGTCTCCCAGCGCGAGCGGGATCGCGGATTTCACCAGCGGCTGCGTGGCCAGCGCCGCCAGCGCGCCGTCGGGAATGTTACCGGTCGGAATATCGGCGTGATACACGGACGACAGGATCAGCTGCAAGGGCGAGCCTTTCGCGCCCACCACCAGGTCGATGCCTTGCGCATCGCGTTCGGCGTGCTCTTCCAGCTGGCTCGATACGCCGAGTATGAAGGTCATCATGGCGATGCCGATGGCGACCAGCAGCAGGTTCAGGCTGGACGCCAGCGGCTTGTGGCGCAGGGCGCGCCAGGCCAGGGTGGCCGCGTTCATGCCGCACTCTTGGCGCGGGGCAGGCGCAGCACGAGAGCATCGGGCAGGGCGGCTAGCACCCTGGCGTCGTGGCTGGCAATCACCAGCGAGGCGCCAACTTGCGCGGCCTGGCAGGCCATCAGGGTGACGACGGCGGAGCAGGCGGCGTCGTCGAGGTTGTCCGTCGGCTCGTCGGCCAGGATCAGTTGCGGGCGCATGACGACGGCGCGCGCGATGGCGGCCCGTTGCCGTTCGCCGCCGCTCAGGGCATGCGGGTAGGCATCGAGCTTGTTGGCCAGGCCTAGCTGGCCCAGCAAGCTGGCCGCGCGGGCCGGATCGGGCCGCTGGCCGCTGGCGTAGGCAGGCAGCAAGACATTGTCGAGGACGTTCAAACTGGGCACCAGCGCCAGTTGCTGCGGCAGCAAGCCGATGGCGCGGCCGCGCCAGCTGTCGCGCTGGCGTGGCGTCAGGCCGGGCAGGGACGTTCCCGCCACGTCGAGGCGGCCCGCCTGCGGCGCCAGGATGCCGGCCAGCAAGTGCAGCAAGGTCGATTTGCCGGAGCCGGACGGCCCCAGCAGCAACGCGTGGCGCCCGGCGGGCAAGTGAAAGGCGGCGATATCGAGCACGGGGCTGGCGGGGTTATAGCCGTAGGTCAAAGAGGCGAGGTGGAGCATGGAATTCTTTCGGGTAACTGGCCGGCCGGCAAAGATTGCCGCACAAATGCAACTGAGCTGCATTATAATTCAAACGCAATCGACTTGCATTTAAAATGCGACCGTCCATTTCTCCCTTGCTTGACAACCCGATCACCCCATCCGAAAGATATCCATGACCCAGCGCAAACTCCCCGTCACCGTCCTGTCCGGCTTTCTCGGCGCCGGCAAGACCACCTTGCTCAACCACATACTGCGCAACCGCGAAGGCAAGCGCGTGGCCGTCATCGTCAACGACATGAGCGAAGTCAATATCGACGCCTCGCTCGTCAAGGACAGCGCCGAGGCGGCCGGCGCGGCCCTGTCGCGCACGGAAGAAAAACTCGTGGAAATGTCCAACGGCTGCATCTGCTGCACCCTGCGCGACGATCTGTTGCTGGAAGTGCGGCGCCTGGCCGCGGAAGACCGCTTCGACTATCTGTTGATCGAATCGACGGGCGTGGGCGAACCGATGCCCGTGGCCGCCACCTTCGACTTCGAGGACGAGCACGGCGACAGCCTGAATGACGTGGCGCGCATCGACTGCATGGTCACCGTGGTCGACTGCGCCAACCTGCTCAACGATTTCCACAGCGAAGACAGCCTGGAGCAGCGCGGCGAGATCGCGGGCGAGGGCGACGACCGCCAGCTGGCCAACTTGCTGACGGAACAGATCGAATTTGCCAATGTCATCGTCCTCAACAAGGTCGACATGGTCGATGCGGCCGAACGCCTGCGCGTGCTGGCCATTTTAAAAGCCCTCAATCCCGGCGCGCGCATCATCGAAACCAACCAGTCCATCGTGCCGCTGGACGCCATCCTGGGCACGAACCTGTTCGACCTGGAGCAGGCGGCCAGCATGCCGGGCTGGGCCCAGGAATTGGCCGGCGTGCATGCGCCGGAGACGGAAACGTATGGCATCAGCAGCTTTGTCTACCGGGCGAAGGAGCCGTTCCACGCGCAGCGCCTGCATGACTACATTGCCCAGCCGATCAAGGGCGTGGTGCGCAGCAAGGGTTATTTCTGGCTGGCCAGCCGTCCCGAATGGGTGGCCAGCCTGTCCGGCGCGGGCAAGCTGATGAATATCGAACCCGTGGGCCTGTGGTGGGCCTCCGTGCCGAAGGAGCGCTGGCCCACGGACTCCGCCTCCCTGGCGGAAGTCAAAGCGGGCTGGAGCGAAACGTATGGCGACCGCTACCAGGAGCTCGTCTTCATCGGCCAGGACATGGACCAGGCCGCCATCGAGGCGGACTTGAAGAAATGTCAACTCAACTATACGGAAACGCGCCAGGGCATGGCCGCCTGGCGCAAGCTGCCCGACCCGTTTCCCCAATGGCAGCGCATGGAAGAACTGGAAGATTAACCATCGATAGGAAAGAATATGACAGAACTGATCCCCGTTACCATCATCACGGGCTTTCTCGGCAGCGGGAAAACCACCTTGCTCAAGCGCATATTGCAGGGCGATCACGGCGTGCGCATCGCCGTGATTGAAAACGAATTCGCCGCCGAAAGCATCGACCATGGCTTGCTGGTGCAGGACAGCGACGAGCAGATCGTGGAAATGAACAATGGCTGCATCTGCTGCAGCGTGCGCGGCGACCTGATCCGCATCCTGGGGGAATTGCACGCCAAGCGCGCATCGGGCACCATCGCCTTCGACCACGTGATCATCGAAACGACGGGCCTGGCCGCGCCTGGCCCCGTGGCGCAAACCTTCTTTGCGGAGCCGTCCGTCAGCGAATTCTACATGCTCGACGCCATTTTGACGGTGGTCGACGCGCGCCACGCGCAGCAGCAATTGACGGCGCACAAGGAAGCGCAGGAGCAGGTGGGCTTTGCCGACCGCATCCTGCTGTCGAAGACGGACCTGGTCAGCAAGGATGAGCTGGCCGCGCTGCGGCAACGGCTGATCACCATCAATGGTCGCGCCAGCATACAGAAAGTGCGCTTTGGCAATGTGCCGCTGCGCGACATCCTGAACATCCGTGGTTTCAACCTGAACGCCATCGTCGAGCTGGAGCCGGATTTCTTGGGAGAATTGGGGCACCGCCATGGCGACGGCGTGCAATCGTTCGTCTACCATCAGTCCCAGCCCCTGGATCTGCTGCAGGTGGAAAATTTTCTCGATGCCGTGGTGCAGCTGTTCGGCACCCAGCTGATGCGCTACAAGGGCATTTTGTATGTTGCCGATCTGCCATGCCGGGCCGTATTCCAGGGCGTGCACATGCTGATGGGCTCGGAACTGGGCGCGCCGTGGCGCGACGGCGAGACGCGCGCCAGCAAGATGATCTTTATCGGGCGCGACTTGCCGCGGGATATGCTGACGCGGGGCCTGGACCGTTGCGTGTCCGGCGCCGCCAGCCCAGCGAGCATGATGGCCGAGGTGATGGCCGGGGAGGCGGCATGAGCGTGGAAGCGGGCTTGCCCGCCCTGGCGCTGATCTTTCTGCTCGGCATGCGGCATGGGCTGGAACCGGACCACCTGGCCGCCGTCGATGGCCTGACCCTGCGCAGCCAGGCCGCATCGCCGCGCTGGGCGCCGTGGATGGGCGCGCTGTTTGCGCTGGGGCATGGCCTTACCGTGCTGGCCATCGTGGCCGTGGCCGCCGCGGCGTCGGCGCAATTCACGCCGTCAGAAACCGTGTTCGGCTGGCTGGAATGGCTGCCCATCGCCTTGCTGCTGCTCATCGCCGGCATGAATGCGCGCAGCTTGCTGGCCGGCGCGCAACTGGCCGAGGTGCGCGGGCGGCTGCTGCCACGCTGGCTGCGGAGCGCATCCGGGCCGCTCGCCGCCATCCTCGTCGGCATGCTGTTCGCGCTGGTCTTCGACACGGCCCTGCAGGCCGCCGCCTGGGGCTATGCGGCCGTCGCGCTGGGCGGCATGCAGCCAGCCTTGCTGACCGGCCTGGTGTTTGCCGTGGGCATGGGCGTGACGGATACCTTCGATGGCTGGGTCACGGCAAAAGTCATGCGCACCGGCCAGATTGACCTCGTGCGCGCCTTCCGGCGCCGCCTGGGCTGGCCCATCGTCGCCATCTGCGTGGCCATGGCCGCCTACATGGTTGCCGGCAAGCTCGATCCGGCATGGTCGCTGCCGGAAAGCTGGACGGCGGCCCTGGGCGCGGCCATGGTATTGCTGATGGCGGCCCTGTATGGCTGGACCTTGCTGGGCTTGCGCCGCGTGCGTGCCTGAGGCGGGGGCGTGGGTATAATGGAAAAAAACTGCCGGATTCCGCCATGCCCGCACCTGAAATCGTCATTCGCCTGCTGACGCCGGCCGACACCGCCGCCTTTTGCGCGCTGCGCCTGCGCGCCATTCTCGATTCGCCCAGTTCGTTTTCTTCGTCGCGCGAGGATGAACTGGCGCGCACGCCGGAAGAACACGCGCAGCGCATCGCCGACGGCCCGTTGCACCGGGCGTTTGGCGCCTTCGATGGCGAACGCCTCGTCGGCTTTGCCGGCTTGCGGCGCGAATCCATGCGGCAACTGTCGCACAAGGCCTTGCTATGGGGCGTGTTTGTCGATGTGCAGCAGCGGGGCAAGGGCGTGGCGCGGCGTCTCGTGAACGCCTGCATCGAGCAGGCCGAGACGGATCCTGCCGTCATGCAAGTGCACTTGAGCGTGAATGCGGAAAACAATGCCGCCTTGCGCCTGTATGAATCGCTGGGATTTATCGCGTATGGCACGGAACCGCGCTCGATGCGCGTGGGCGACTTGTTTTACGACGAGCATCACCTGGCTTTATTGATCAGGTAATGCTGCTGCCGATTACTTG
Organism: Janthinobacterium lividum; assembly: GCF_034424625.1. Taxonomy (NCBI): domain Bacteria; kingdom Pseudomonadati; phylum Pseudomonadota; class Betaproteobacteria; order Burkholderiales; family Oxalobacteraceae; genus Janthinobacterium; species Janthinobacterium lividum. The sequence goes on from NZ_CP139976.1 coordinate 3,441,206, forward strand.
CAGCGCGGGCACAGCCCCTTGATCAGGTAATCGACTTCGCCGCCGCTGAAACCTTCCGGCAACAGCACGGGCGGGGGCAGCTTGACTTCATTGAAGCAGGTGACGTTCGCGCATTTGGTGCACTGGAAGTGCGCGTGCTCGTGCGCCTGGTGGCCTGCGCCCGCGCTGAAGCGCCACACCTGGTCGGCACCGGCGATGCGGTGCACCAGTTCATTTTCCGTCAGCCATTCCAGTACCCGGTACAGGGTGACGGAATCGATATCGCTGTCCTGCGACAGCGCCTGCTGGATTTCATGGTGGGTCAGCGAACGGCTTTGCGCCATTAAAAAGTCGAGCACCTTCACGCGCGTCTTGGTGACGCGGGCGTTGGTGTTGCGGATCAGCGATTCGGCTTGCGGTGTAGAAGATGATGTCAACATGATAGGCCTGCTTGCGGGGGATCGGCTGGCGGCGTCATCGCCGTGCCTTTGCCACCCTCTGGGCCGTATCTTAGCATGCGTGCCGCACCGGATGGAACGGCGTCATGGTTTGAACGTCCAATAGCGGCCGGCCACCGTATCGACGGGGTCGAGAAAGCGCTGGTCGGCGCGCGCATGGTTGCGTATCAGATAGAACATGTCGGACAGGGCGGAGCGCTTTTCCGCGAAATACGCGTGTTTCATGAAGCTCGTGTCGACCCCGCTGGCATCGATGGTTTCCACGCCAGCCACGATCAGCATGCCGGCGCCGCTGTCGCCCGCCCGCCGGTAGCCGTGCACGGCTTTCGAAGCGGCCAGGGCCAGGTCTTGCGACGAGGCATACAAGGTGACGGGGTTGCGCGCGGCGGCCAGTTTCGGCGCGATATCGTGCTTGAAGATGGCGGCGTCGATATCGGGCGCGGACAGGATGATTTCCGTAATCTTTTGCGCCAGCTGCGGCTGCGCGGCCAGCAAGTCGGCCACGGCACGCGCCAGGCCGCGGCTGCCCATGCTGTGTCCGACCAGATACACTTGCGCCGCCTCCGTGCTCGCGAGAAAGTCGGCCAGGAAGCTGGTGAGGTGAGGCGTGCTCCACTCGATATTGTTTTCATCGATGGTGTAGCCGGCCACCTCGCCGCGCGACGGCCAGCTGTAGAACACGGGCGCGCCGTCAAAGCCCAGGTCGTAGGCCATCTGTCCCGTGCGCCGCGCCGCATCCTCGAAACTCACGTTATAGCCATGCACGAAGATAAAGGCGCTCTTGCCGGCCGAGGCGCGGATCTGGGTCTTCAAGGCGGCAAAGAAGTTGTCGCGGTCTTGCACCTCGGCCGACAGCAGCACCACGTGCTTGGCCGGGTCGTCGCGAAACTCCAGGCGCCACAGCGACGGCGATTCCAGCTGGCCCATGCGATGGTCGCGGGGGATGCTGATGTCGCAGCTGCCATAGCTGAGCGGGCCATTGCCGCCCATGATGTTGCGTTCGCCGCTGAAGCGCTGGGCCGGCGGCTTGCCCACGTCGCGCTGGCGGTCCGTGGCGAAATACACCTTTAGCACCGCATAATTCGAGATGACGGCGCTTTTATCGGCCGGGTCGGGCACGGCTTCCACGTCGGGGACCTGGGGAATGGGCCGCTGCAGCGCATCGAGCAAGCCTTGCGCGGCAAACAGGGTTTCCATGTCATCGGGCACTTTCGCGCTGGACAGGGCGGCCGACAGGGCCAGTTGCAGCCGGGTATCGGCAGGGTCGGCTTCCAGCGCGGCGATGGCGGCGAGGATGGCGGCGGCGCTGTCGAACTTGGCGATGGCCTGCTTGAGCCGCGCATAGTGGCTGGCGACGGCTTCGGGAGCGCGGCCGGGCGCGCCATGCCCGATGCCTGCCACGACAGCGGAAGTGATCAAGTCCATGCGCCACCTGCCTTTCAGGTCAATCTGGATCGAATGTCAATCCATATTGCCATAAAAGCACGCGAAAAGCGATTTGTCCAGCGTCCCATGCAGCGGGCGCGGCTACGGTCAATGCTGCTTGTCGTCGCTGAACTGCTGCGCCAGCGACTGCAGGGGTGCTACCGTCAGGCCGCCGCGGCTCACGTGTTCGGGGATGGCCACGCGCACTGGCTTGCTGTGCATGTTGGTGGACGACAGCACATTCGTGGTGGTCTCCGGCGCCGCATTCCACACGGGGTCGACGATGCCTTCGAACACATGTTTCAATTGCTCGCCCCAGGTGTCGCGGATCATGCGGAAATACTGGTTCTTTTCATCGATGGTGACAAAGCGCGTGACGGCCAGGCTGCCCGTCTCGTAGACGAGCAGATCAAGCGGCAAGCCGACGGAAATGTTCGAGCGCAAGGTCGAATCCATGGAAATGAGGGCGCACTTGGCCGCCTCGTCCAGGCGCGTGAACGGGTTGATGACCCGATCGATGATGGGCTTGCCGTATTTCGCTTCGCCGATCTGGAAATACGTGTTTTCATCATGCGATTCGATGAAATTGCCGGCCGAATACACCTGGAACAGCCGGCAGCGCTCGGCGCCTATCTGGCCGCCTAAAATGATGCTGACATTGAAATCGATGCCGCAGTCGGCCAGGGCCTTCGCTTCGCGCAGGTGCACGGTGCGCACGGCTTCGCCCACGATGCGCGCCGCGTCGTACATGCTGGCCACGTTCCAGATGCTGCGTCCATCCGCATCGACGTGTTCGGAAACGATCTGGCGGATCGCCTGCGAGATCGACAGGTTGCCGGCCGTCATCAGCACCAGCATGCGGTCGCCCGGGTTCTCGAACACGCTCATCTTGCGGAAGGTGCCCACCTGGTCCACGCCGGCATTCGTGCGGGAGTCGGACAGGAAGACCAGGCCTTCGTTCAGGCGCATGCCTATGCAATAAGTCATCGTCGTAAATCAAGTCAAAAGGGGTAGCATTCTACACCAGCCGGCCCGTGCCATTTGCTGGCAAGGCCCGGCCCGCCTCATTCCTGCGTGTTTATACCGGCACGATGTGCACATCGACGCGTAATGTTTCTGTACCGCCACCCTGGCGCACGCCGCGCACGGGGGCCGCCGAATCGTAGTCGCGTCCGATGGCCAGGCGGCAATACGCATCCGTCATCAGGCGCGCATGCGTGACATCGATGCTGACCCAGCCCGCGAAATCCGTGTCCTCCGTCCAGGCGTCGACCCAGGCATGGCTGGCCGCGTGGCCCGTCGTGCCCGGATCGATATAGCCGGAGACATAGCGGGCCGGGATGCCCCAGGCGTGGCAGCAGGCGAGGAACAGATGTGCGTGGTCCTGGCACACGCCGCGCCCCAGCGCCAGGGCGTCGCCGGCCGTGGTGGTGACCATGGTGGCGCCGCTTTCATACGCCACCTTGCCGACGATGTGCTCGGCCAGGCGCAGCAAGTGGCCCGTGCCCGCCGTCACGCGCCGGTCCGGCAGGCTGGCGGCGCATAGCTCGAGGATGGCGGGATTGGCCTGCGTCAGCGGTGTCGGCATGGTAAACAGCAGCGGCGACAAAGTATCGACCAGGTTCAGCCGTCCCTTGTGCGGGTAGATGGTTTCCACAACGCCATGCGCCACCAGGCTCAGGGAATGATGGCTGCCGCTGATCGTCAGCATGTGCGACAGATTGCCGTAGGCATCCGTGTAGGCGTGGCACCGGCCTGGCGTGGTGATTTGCCAGGACAGGGCGCGCTGCTGCGGCTCGATACGCGGCGTCAGGTGCAGCTGCTGGATGGTGTAGGCCAGCGGCGCACTGTAGGCGTAATGGGTTTCGTGGCGGATGGTGAGCTGCATCAGGCCGCCAAGGGAACGAGGAAATCGCGGCTGACCCGGTTGCCCAGGTCATAGATGTTTTCCAGAAATTCCGTCAATGTATGGTGCAAGCCCGCCTTCATGATGTCGTCGATATGGCCGAATTTCAGCTCCGCGTGCAGTTTGCCAGCGAAACGCTCCGTATCGGCGGACACATCGTTGCGAATATGCTTGAGATTTTCCACCACGTCATCCATGCAGGCCAAGAGCGACCTGGGCATGTCGCCGCGCAGCATCAGCAATTCCGCCACCCGCGCCGGGGTGATGACGTCGCGGTACACCTTGCGGTAGATTTCAAAGCCGGACACGGAGCGCAGCAGCGCCGCCCAGTAGTAAAAATCGCGCTGCGTGATGTCTTTCGACGTGTCGCGCGCACCGTGGAACTTCACGTCGAGGATGCGCGCCGTGTTGTCGGCCCGCTCGAGGAAGGTGCCCAGGCGGATGAAATGGATGGCTTCGTCCTTGAGCATGGTGCCCAGGGTCACGCCGCGCGACAGGTGCGAGCGGTATTTGACCCATTCGAAGAACTGGCTGGGGTCCGTTTCCAGCAGATTGCTCTTCAGGCGCTTCTGCATGTCGAGCCAGGTGGCGTTCTGGATTTCCCACACTTCCGTCGTCAAGGTGCCCCGCACGGCGCGGGCATTTTCGCGCGCGCCCGTCAGGCAGGCGAGGATGGACGACGGGTTGTTCGGATCGCGCACCATGAAGTCAAGCACGTCGCGCGTGTGGAAGCGGCCATATTTGTGGTCGTACGCGCTTTGCAGCTCGGAAATACCCAGGGTGGCGCGCCAGCCCTGTTCCGCATCCTGCTCTGACTGGGGCAGCATCGAGGTTTGCATGTTGACGTCGAGCATGCGCGCCGTGTTTTCCGCCCGCTCCGTGTAGCGGGCCATCCAGAACAAATGATCGGCGGTGCGGCTCAGCATGCTTTTTCTCCTGCAAACACGGATGTTGGTTCCAGTACCCAGGTATCCTTGGTGCCGCCCCCTTGCGAGGAGTTGACCACCAGCGAGCCTTCGCCCAGCGCCACGCGGGTCAGGCCGCCGGGCACCATGGAAATCGTCTTGCCGGACAGCACGAACGGACGCAAATCGATGTGGCGCGGCGCAATGCCGGCCTCGACATACGTGGGGCAGGCGGACAGGGCGAGCGTGGGCTGGGCGATGTAGCCGCCCGGATTGGCCAGCAGGCGCTGGCGGAAATCCTCGATCTGCGCCAGGCTGGACGCCGGCCCCACCAGCATGCCGTAGCCACCCGCGCCATGCACTTCCTTGACCACCAGTTTCGCCAGGTTCGCCAGCACGTACGACAAATCGGCGCTCTTGCGGCACTGGTAGGTGGGCACGTTGTTGAGTATCGGTTCCTGCGACAAATAAAACTTGATCATGTCGGGAACAAAAGGGTAGATCGACTTGTCGTCGGCCACGCCCGTGCCGATGGCGTTCGCCAGGGTCACCCGGCCGGCGCGGTACACGGACAGCAGGCCCGGCACGCCCAGCGAGGAATCGGAGCGGAAGGCCAGCGGATCGAGGAAATCGTCGTCGACCCGGCGGTAGATCACGTCCACGCGCTTGGGCCCGCGCGTGGTGCGCATGTACACGGAATTGTCGTTGACAAACAGATCCTTGCCCTCGACCAGCTCCACGCCCATTTGCTGGGCCAGAAACGCATGCTCGAAGTAGGCGGAGTTGTACATGCCGGGCGTCATGACGACGACCGTCGGGTCATCGACGCCCATCGGCGCGACGGAGCGCAGGTTGTCGAGCAGCATGTCCGGGTAATGGTCGACGGGGGCGATACGGTTGCGGGCGAACAGTTCCGGGAACAAGCGCATCATCATCTTGCGGTCTTCCAGCATGTAGGACACGCCGGACGGCACCCGCAGATTGTCTTCCAGCACATAGAATTCGCCCTGGCCGGCGCGCACGATGTCGACGCCCGCGATGTGGGCGTAGATGTCGGAAGCGACGGCAATACCCTGCATTTCCGGGCGGTACTGGGCATTCTTGTAGATTTGCTCGGCGGGAATGATGCCCGCCTTGATGATGTTTTGCTCATGATAAATATCATGGATGAACATGTTTAAGGCTTGCACGCGCTGTACCAGGCCCGTCTGCATCTGCGCCCATTCCGTGGCGGGGATGATGCGCGGGATGGTGTCGAACGGAATCAGGCGTTCCGTGCCGGCATCGTCGCCGTACACGGCGAACGTGATGCCGACCCGGCGGAACGTCAGGTCGGCCTCGGCCCGCTTGCGGGCGATGGTCTCGGGGGATTGCTGCTCCAGCCAGTTGCTGAATTCACGATAGTGTTCACGTACCTTGCTGTCCGTACCCACTTCATTTGCAGTCATTTCATTGAAAAAATTTGCCATGTTGTGATTTCCCTTGAGCCGTGTCTATGCATAGCTCAGCAGGAAGCGTGCCAACAAGGCGGTCGTGAACAGGTGTAAATATGACCACTTTTGTGGCGTCGCGCCATTGCTTGCACCAATTCGGTGCGCTAGGCGTCACTCTTGGGGACGTCGGCGGGCTGGACGAAGGGGCGGCAATCGACGGGCACGTCGAAGATGAAGCTGGTGCCCGTTTCGGCCGCGCTATCGACGGCGATGCTGCCGCCGTGGCTTTCCGCCACGCTCTGCACGAAGGGCAGGCCGATGCCCCAGCCTGGCGCGGGGCTGTCGTTCTCGCGGCGCAGGTAGTCAAAGATGCGTTCGGCCTGTTCCGGCGCGATGGGCCGCCCGCTATTGTGGACGGTGACGATCAGGCGTTCGTGGGTCGCTTCCACGTGCACGCTGATAGGCGCGTCGTCGCCATACTTGAGCGCATTGCCGAGCAGGTTTTCCAGTGCGCGCCGCAGCGAGTTCTCGCACCACCAGCCGATGACGGATTGCCCGCTGACCTGGCATTTGCCCGGCCGCTGCAAGTTGATCTGGCTGGCCACGGCGTGCACCAGCGGCAGCACGTCGAACTGGCTCAGCACCAGTGGCAACTGCTGGCCCTGGTGGTAGCTGAGGCCATCGAGCAATTCCTCGATCATGCTGTCGAGCCGCTTGCTGTGCTCGACAATCTTGTGCGCCAGCAATGTCACCCGTTCCGGGTCGGCTGGCCGCAGCAGCAGCTGGGCGCTGGTGCTGATCACGGCCAGGGGATTGCGCATGTCGTGCGACAGGCCGGCCGCGATGCGGCGCCGGAAACTTTCATGCATGCTGGTAAATTCGCGTATCGATTCGCGGATGCCCGAGTCGATCGACACATTGATCACCTGCCAATCTTTGCTGCGCAGGGTGATGCCGGACTCATGCGCTGTGGCGGCGAAGCAGTCGCGGAAGATCTGGTATTCCTGGATGACCTGTTCCGGGCCGTAATTGGTCATGCGCGCCCGTTCATTGCCATGCACGGCGGGCACGTTGCTGTTGCTGGCGGCGTTTTCGCGCGGGTGGCCCGGGGTGAGGGCTTCGGCCAGGTTGTCGAAAAAGGCGGGCAAGGTATTGATGAGTATGGGCGTGAGCAACTGGTCGGCGCCGCGCACCTTGGCGCGCACGCGCTGTTCCCAGGCGCTGAGGACGGCGTCGCGCATGGCAAAAATGCGCTGCGCGCGCTGCAACGGCTGGCGTGCGCTGGTCTGGCGACCCGCGTGATGATCCGTGGCAATACTCACCTGGACTCCTGACGGCAATGACTATGCTTGCGATAGTATGCGCCAATTCAGCCGCCAGGGAAACGCCTTATTGTCCAGTATCGGCCGGCCGCAGGGCCGCATCGAGGCGGGAAAGCGAGGCTGACCACTCGGCCAGGGAAAAGTTCTGCGGATCATCATGACCGTTCGCAAAACCCGTATCGAGCACGGCGTGGAAGGCGGGGATCAGCCACGTGCCCCTGCGCACGCTGGCGGCGACATACAGCAGGGCCAGCCGCTCGTATTGCGCCGGCGTAAAACCGGGATCGGGCGCCAGGCCATCGTTGCCCTTGCCGCCGCCGGGCACGGAGTTGCGCGGCTGCACCAGTTCCACGTGCAGGAACAGGCCCGTCAGCGACGGCTTGTCCTTTTCCAGCTTGCTGGCGTAGCTGGCCGTGCCAAAGTCGCGCACCTGCAAGGAGCCGCCCAGGCGGTTCACGTAGACATGGCCTTTCGGACCGCCGCCCAGCGCCGGATTGCGCAAGCTGAAGTCGTTGAAATCCCAGCTGGCATCGTTGATGTGGCCGGGAATGGCGTCAAGCAGGAAATTCGGGTAGCTGGTGTCGTGGATGACGAAATAGCGGGCCATGGGCGCGGCCAGCCGGCCCACGGCGCGCGATAATGGCGCGTCGACGGCGCCGCCCACATCTGCCTCGGCGATGCCTTGTTCCGCCAGCCAGGCGCGCAAGCGGGCCGGAGTGATGCCCGTGCGCTGGCCGATGCGGGCGGCAAGGAAGTCCGGCAGCGGCGCACTGTCGCCGAGGCGCGCATACAGTTTGACGGGACGCAGCAAACACGTGGCTTGCGCCAGCGCATCGCCCTTGAAGCCGCTTTTCCAGGCAGCATACGGGCAGGCGGCTTGCTTTTGGGCCGCGGCAGGCAGGGATAGGCAGAGCAGGAGCAGCAGGGCAGGGAATCGTTTCATGCGGCATTGTCGCCGAAGCACGGCTTGCGGCACAGGCGCGCACGCGGAAAAAAAGCTGCCCGAGGGCAGCTTTTCAAAGTACGACAGGGGCGCGGCCTTTAAAATGCCACGCTGGCCGAGACGACCACGGTGCGCGGCGCGGCCAGGACCAGCGAGCCGATGTTGAAGGACGACACGGCCGAGGACCAGTAATTGCGGTCTGTCACGTTGTCCACGCGGGCGCGCAAGGTCACGTCACGGCCCGCCACTTGCGTCAGGTAGCGCGCGCCGATGTCGAGGCGGGTCCACGATGGCAGTTGCTTGGTGTTGGCCTGGTCCGCATACTGCGTCGAGGTGTAGATGGTGCGGGCGTTCAGGGTCAGGCCTGGCGCGCCCGGCACGTCCCATTCTCCGCCCACGCTCATCTGCGTTTCCGGTGCGCCGATGGGTTTCTTGCCATTATTCGCGGCCACGTCGGTATTGCTGAGCTTTGCATCGAGCCAGGTCAAGCCGCCCAGCAGGCGCACGCCTTGCATCGGCGTGCCGAAAATCGACAGTTCCAGGCCACGGTTGCGCTGCTCGCCATCGAGTTCGGCCCGCTTGCTGACCACGGCCAGCAAAGGCTTGCTTGTCGTGAACAGGGCGGCGCTCATGCCCAGCTTGCCGCCGTCATACTTGACGCCGATTTCCTTTTGCTTGGATTTGTACGGCGCAAACACGTCGCCCATGTTGTCGACGTTGAGCTGCTGGCCGTTTTCCACGTACGTTCCCGTGGCCGCTGGGCCCTTGACCAGCGCCTCGATGTAGTTGGCGTACAGCGACACGTTCTGGTTCGCCTTGAAGACGATGCCAGCCACGGGCGTCGTGGCGCTCTCGTCATAGGCCTTGCCTTGCAGCACCGAGGTGTTGTAGTCGTAGCCGGCATCCTTGATCTGCTGGCGACGCAAGCCCACGGTCAGCAGCAGCTTGTCGTCCAGGAAGGCCATGGTGTCGGCCAGGGCATAGCTGTTGAGGATGGTTTTCTGGGTGATGCGCGGGTCGCTCATGATGCCGCCCGTGTAGGGCGTTGGCGGCGGGGTCACGCTGATTGGCGCATAAATGTTGGTGGCAAACTTGTCGCCGATCGCATAGGCGTTCTTCGCTTCATTCCAGTGCCCGGACCAGCTGGCCACCAGGGTGTGCTTGACGGCGCCCGTAACGAGCTTGCCGCGAATGCCCAGTTCGCCCGTGCGGATTTCCTGCTTGCGGGCATTGTCGAAGCGCGACACCGTGGCGTCGCCATTGATCGAGGTCAACGACGGCTCGGCCAGGCTGTTGGCTTCCCTGGTCGAACGGGAGCCAAATGCGGCCCAGGCCACGACATCCTTGGCCAGGTCCACTTCGGCGCGCGCCGTGCCGAACACATCGTGTTCCTTCGAATAGCTCCATGGCTGGGCAAAGTTCTTCGAGGCATCGGGTGCGGATGGCAGCACGGCCACGCTGCCAATGGCGACGGACGGGCGCGGCGATGTCAAGTTGAAATTCTGGTAGCCGGCATCGGCCGACAGGCGATAGCCGCGGTCGCGGTAGTCGAGGCCCACCGAGAACATGCCCACGTCGTGGTCTTCGCGCTTGATGCTGGTCTCGCCCTGGCGCTTGGCGGCGTTGACGCGCACGCCGAATTCCTGGTTCGCGCCAAAGCGGCGCGCCACGTCGATGGCCGCATAGGCGTGGCCACCCGATTCCACGCCCACCGTTAATTCCGTCAGCGGCGTGTTGCCGGCGCGCTTGGGCATCAGGTTGATGGCGCCGCCGATGCCGCTGCCGCCAGGCGCCGCGCCGTTCAGGAAGGCGCTGGCGCCCCGGAACACTTCCACGCGCTCGAGCAGTTCCGGCGACACATATTGACGGGGCAGAACGCCGTACAGGCCGTTATACGCCACATCGTCCGAATCGAGGGCGAAGCCGCGGATCACATACACTTCCTGGAAATTGCCATAGCCGCGCGACATGCGCACGGCCGGATCGCTCTGCAGCAGATCGCCCACGCTGCGCGCTTGTTGGTCGGCAATGAATTGCTGCGTGTAACTGGTGCCGCCGAATGGCGAATCCATCATGTCCACGGCGCCAAGAATGCCCATGCGCCCGCCGCGCGCCACCTGGCCGCCCGCATACGCCTTCGACAAGCCTTCCGCCGACGCATCGGCGGACGCATTGACCACCACCGTCGGCATGCTTTGCGCGTCGCCGGCCGTTGTGGCGGGCGTGGTTTGGGCTTGGGCGGCGGCGCTGGCCAGCAGGAAAGCGGCCAGGGCGAACGGGGTAGGGACGAGGTGGAAGGTGCGCATGGTGTTGTTTGGATATTAATGAGAATGATTATCATTATATTCCAGCGTGGCGCGCTGCGTGGAAAAGTGTGAGAAAGTGATAAAAAAGTCGCCATTTGTACAACAGCCGGCATGCGAAGGCACTGGAATCTGGCGGAAAAAGGCGCGCCAGGCGATACCTTGTGGATTTATTAATGCGCATATCCAAGTTTCGCTAGAATGGGCCATCGCGCCCGGCGCCCACAGGAAACCGCATGCCATTGCACCGCCATCTACAGTCCGCTTCCATGCGCATGCGGGAGGGCTTGAGCCTGAAAGGCGGCGCCGTCGCGCTGATCCTGGCCATGCACGTGCTGGGCCTGTATTTTCTGCTCCTGCCGCCGCGGCAACTCAAGCAATACACGGAAGTGGCTTTCATGACCTTGCTGCCGCCCCGTCCCATGCAGCAGGCGCCGCCGATGGCCGTGCCGATGCCCATGCCTGTGCCGCGCGCGCGGGCAACGGCGCCGCCTGCCGCGCCGTCCGCCATCCTCGAACCATCTCCCGTGATAGTGGAAGCCATCACCGTACCGGCCGAAGAGCTTCCCGCCGTGCCGGCTACGGCCCCCTCGACGGCAGACTTGCGCACGCGCGTGCGGCTGGCCGCGGGCGCCGCCGACAAGGCCCTGCGTAGCGAGCTCAAGCAAGACCAGCCATGGCTGGCCTCTGCCGGCCTGAAGAGCGAAAGCACTTTCCAGAAGCTGGTCGCCTCCGCCTGGCGCGGCGGCCCCGTCATCCGCGTGGAGGAATTCCTCACGGCCGATGGCCGGCCCGCCACGCGCGTCGTCAGTGCCGGCGGCGCCACGTGCTTTGGCATGGCCGAGAATCCCGGCTCTGGCGCCGACCCGGCCAGGACGGGCGGCAAGGTGAAACGCGTGCCTTGCCCGGGCTAAAGACCGCATTCGGCACAGGGTTATCACGGCGATTGCGGGGCAGTCATCCCCGGCTGGGTCTCAAATATGCTAAGTTGCGTCTGCAATTCATGTGACACGACCCAGGACGCCCATGCTCCCCGAACTCCTCATCCTCGCTCCCAGCCCTTCGGCTGCCGTCAACGCGCAGCTGGAACAGCAATATACCTGCCATCACGCCTGGCAAGTGCCGGCGCACGAACGCCACGCCTGGCTGGCCGAACGGGCGCCGTCCATCCGCGCCGTTGTCACGACGGGCGCGCTGGGCTTGAACGCCACCGACATGGCCCTGCTGCCAACGCTGGAAATCGTCGCCGTCAATGGCGTCGGACTCGATGGTGTGGCGCTGGACCTGGCGCGCGAGCGCGGCATCGCCGTCACCACCACGCCGAACGTGCTGACCGATGACGTGGCCGACGTGGCGCTGGCCTTGCTGCTGGCCAGCGCGCGGCACATCGTGGCACTCGACCGATTCGTGCGCGATGGTGGCTGGGAACGCCGCGAAGCCATCGCCCCCGCGTCCAGCCTGCGCGGCAAGACGGCCGGCATCTTCGGTTTCGGCCAGATCGGCCAAGCCATCGCGCTGCGCCTGGCCGCCTTCGGCATCCACGTGCGCTACTTCCAGCCGCGCGCCATTGCCGGCGCCAGCGTGCCGCGCGCCGAATCCCTGCTGGCCCTGGCGCAGGAAAGCGATTACCTGATCGTCTGCGCGCCGGGCACCCCGGCCACGCGCCAGATCATCGACCGCAGCGTGCTCGACGCGCTGGGACCGCAAGGCACCCTGATCAATATCGCCCGTGGCGCCCTCATCGATGAAGAAGCCCTGATCGCCGCCTTGCAGGATGGCCACCTGGGCGCGGCCGGCCTCGACGTATTTGCCGACGAGCCGAGGGTGCCTGCCGCATTGCGCGCCTTGCCGAACGTGGTGCTGACGCCGCACGTGGGCAGCCTGACCGTGGAAACGCGCCATGCGATGGGGCAACTGGTGGTCTATAACCTGGCCGCGCACTTTGCCGGTTTGCCGCTATTGACGCCAGTAAAATGATAACGCCCGGGATGAACCGTTTTAATCAAGCATGAATGAAAGAGTAGCTATGGAATTGACAAAATCGCTGTTGCGCACGCGCGGCGGGCAGGACAGCGGCAAGGTGGGCATGATCGAGCTGTTCTTCGATCTCGTGTTCGTGTTTGCCGTGACGCAACTGTCGCACGGCTTGCTGGCGCACCTGAGCGCCATGGGCTGGCTGCAGACGGGACTGCTGCTGATGGCCGTCTGGTGGGTGTGGATTTTCACGTCGTGGATCACCAACTGGCTCGACCCCGAGCGCATTCCCGTGCGCATCAGCCTGTTTGCGCTGATGCTGGGCGGCCTGATCATGTCCGCTTCGATCCCCGAGGCGTTCGGCACGCGGGGTCTGGCATTCGCGGGCGCCTACGTCGCCATGCAGGTGGGGCGTCCCCTGTTCGCCTGGTGGGCCGTGCGCCATGAAGCGCTGTCGCGCCGCCGCAATTTCCAGCGCATCGCCCTGTGGGCCGTGTTGTCCGGTATCTTCTGGATCGCCGGCGGCGTCGCGTCGCCCGAGCAGCGCATCTTCTGGTGGGTGCTGGCACTGGCGATCGACCTGGCCGGCCCCTGGATGCAGTTCGGCCTGCCGGGCCTGGGTCGCTCGACGACGGCCGACTGGGATGTCGATGGCGGCCACATGGCCGAACGCTGCGGCCTGTTCGTCATCATCGCCCTCGGTGAATCGCTGCTGGTGACGGGCGCCACCTTCGCCGGCCTGGAATGGACGGCCAGCAACTGGCTGGGCTTCCTGTCGGCCCTGGTCGGCAGCATCGCCATGTGGTGGATCTACTTCGACACGGGCGCCGAGGCGGGTCACCACCGCATCGCCCACTCGAAAGACCCTGGCCGCATCGCCCGCAAGGCTTACACGTATATCCACGTGCTGATCGTCGGCGGCGTGATCGTTTCCGCCGTGGCCGATGAGCTGGCCCTCGTGCATCCGGACGAGGCGAGCTTCGCCGGCATCAGCGCCTTGCTGGGCGGCCCGATCCTGTATTTGCTGGGCAATGCGCTGTTCAAATGGGTCAGCAGCGAGCGCGCCGCGCCGCCGCTGTCGCATCTGCTGGGCATCTTGATCATCCTGGCGCTGATCCCGATGGCGTATGGACGGCTGTATGCGCCCCTGACCCTGGCCTGCATCACCAGCTGCGTGCTGGTCCTGGTGGCCGTGTGGGAACATATGGCGCTGCGCCGTCCGCCACCGGAGATCGATCTTTGATGCGCGATCTCTGACGTCGGTTTAACCTCAACCGGGCGGCGTAATGCCGTCCGGATCGCTGCGCGCATCGAGCTGCAGTTGCAGGAACGCCAGGTCCAGCCAGGCGCCGAACTTGGTGCCCACCTGGCGCATCAAGCCCACTTCCTCGAAGCCCAGCTGCTTGTGCAGGGCGATCGAGCCGGCATTGCCCGCCTCGATGCCCGCCACCATCACGTGCTTGCCCAGGCCGCGCGCCCGCGCGATCAATTCCACCATCAAGGCCTTGCCGACCCCGGCGCCGCGGCGATCGGCGCGCACATACACGGAATGCTCGACCGTATGGCGAAAACCCTCGAACGGGCGCCAGTCGCCGAACGCGGCGTAGCCAGCGACATTTCCTTCCGCATCGATGGCGACCAGCACCGGATAGCCGGCCCGCTGGCGGTCGGCCAGCCAGGCGGCGCGGTTGGCCGCATCGACCGTCCGTTCATTCCAGATGGCCAGGGTATGGCTGACGGCATCGTTGTAGATGGCCGTGATGGCCTCGATGTCGCCCGCATGGGCATCGCGTATCTGCATGTTGCTCTCCTTGCTAGGCATCTACTATAATGGACAAATCATAGATTGCCGCCCGCGCTTTTGTCCAATAAATCCTGATTATGTCCACTAAACCAGACGAATTGAACCAGCGCATCGGCGCCAGGGTACGCCTCGAGCGGGAAAACCTGGGCTGGTCGCTGACGGAACTGGCGGCCCGCTCGGGCGTTTCGCGCGCGATGGTGCACAAGGTGGAGCGGGGCGACTGCAGCCCCACGGCCACCTTGCTGGCGCGGCTGTCGGGCGCCTTCGACCTGAGCATGTCCGAACTGATCGCCCGCGCCGAGATGCGCGCAGGGCGCTTGCTGCGCAAGGCTGAACAACCCGTGTGGATCGACCCGCAGAGCGGCTATGTGCGGCGGCACGTGTCGCCCGCGTCCGACATGCCGCTCGACCTCGTGCACATTAGCTTGCCGCCGGGCGCCGTGGTGGCCATGCCGGCCGCCGCCTATGTGGCGCGGCGCCAGCTGATCTGGTCGCTCAGCGGCAGCCTCGTCTTCCTCGAAGGGGAGACCCGCCACGTGCTGGACGAGGGCGACTGCCTGGAACTGGGGCCGCCGGCCGACTGCGTGTTCAGCAATGAAACGGCCACCGCCTGCACCTATGCCGTGGCCGTATTGAAAAATAGTTGAAGTCAAGCCAGCGCCGCGGCGCGCAGCTGGGCAATGAAGGCGCGCGCGGCGGGCGCCTGTTCGTGGCGGCGGAAGGCCACGGCGATTTCCGAGCTGATCTGCGGCCCTGCCAGCTCGCGGAACACCACGCCGGGCAATTGCACGCTGGCCATCACCGAGTGGGGCACGATGGCGCAACCGACGCCCAGCGACACTTCCGTCAGCACGGCCACCAGGCTGCCGGGGCGCGACACCACCTGCGCCGCAAAACCGCCGCGCCGGCTCGCTTCCAATGTTCCCAATTCCTGTTCCGGCACGATGAATGCCTGCTGCGCCAGCGCGGCCGGCATCGCCACAGCTGACAGAGCCAGCGGGCTGTCGGCCTGCACGGCCAGCACGAAGCGGTCGCGCAGCAAGACCACGCTGTCCAGTCCGTCCGGCAAGTGCAGGGGCGGGCGCACGAAGGCCAGGTCGACGCGGCCCTGGTCCAGCAAGCCGGGCAGGGCATCCATCGCGTATTCGCGCGCACCGATGTGGATGCCCGGGTGGCTGGCGCGAAAGCGGGCAAACTGATCTTGCAGCACGCCTGAGTAAGCTGCTGATGCGACATAGCCGATTTCCAGGCGTCCCAGTTCGCCCCGTCCCGCGCGCCGCGCCACTTCCTGCGCCTGCGCCAGCTGCGCCAGCGCGCGCGCGGCCTCGATGACGAACAATTCCCCGGCCGCCGTCAGGGCCACGGCGCGCTTGCTGCGCTGGAATAAACGCGTACCCAGCAGCTGTTCCGTTTCCTGCACCTGCTTGGTCAGCGCGGGCGGCGAAATGCCCAGTTCCGCGGCGGCTCGCGCGAAGTGCAGGCTGTGCGCCACGGCCAGCACGCAGCGGAAATGCCGCAATTCCATGTCTTTGACTATATTCACCATCAGTGAATTATAAGGCGATCATCTTATAACAGGAAATAATACAAGCCTGCTTACAATCGGGGCATGAAGAATACCAACTGGACCTTATATACGTGCTCGGGCGTGTGCGCCCTGATCATGCTCGACACCAACGTCGTGGCCGTCTCGCTGCCGTCGATTGCCCGCTCGCTCAACGCCAGCTTCGTCGACGTGGAATGGGTGGTCAGCGCCTACATGCTGGCGTTCGCCTCGTTCCTGTTGCCCGCCGGCAGTATCGCCGACCGCCTGGGACGGCGCAGGGTGATGCTGTTCGGCCTGGGCGTGTTCGCGCTGGCGTCCCTGCTGTGCGGCCTGGCGTGGACGCCGTTCGTGCTCAACGTGGCGCGCGCCATCAAGGGCCTCGGCGCGGCGCTGCTGCTGACCTCCGCGCTGGCCGTCATCGGCCACACCTTTCATGCGGAAAAAGAGAGGGCGCGCGCCTGGTCCGTGTGGGGCGCGGCCATGGGCGTGGCCATGACGGTGGCGCCCCTCTTGGGCGGCCTGATCACGAGCGCCATCAACTGGCGCTGGATTTTCTACCTGAACCTGCCAGTCGTCGCCATCCTGATGTGGCTGGTGCAGCGCCATGTGGACGAGTCGAAGGATGCGTCCAACGCCAGCTTCGACCCGGCGGGCGCGGCACTATTCTCCGCCGGCCTGTTCTGCATCATCTGGGGCTTGATCGACGCCAGCGTGGCGGGCTGGTCCAGCCGCGCCACCGTGCTGCGCTTTGTCGCGGGTGCGGCGCTGCTGGCCGTGTTCGTGCTGGTGGAGCGGCACCAGCGCGCCCCGATGGTCGATCTGAGCCTGTTTGGCCGCCGCGTGTTCGTCGGCGCCGTGCTGGGCATGTTCGGCTACGCCATCGCCGCGCAAGTGATGATGACGTTTTTACCGCTGTATCTGCAGAACGCCTTCGGCTTTTCCGCCGTGCTGGCCGGCTGCGCCATGCTGCCGTTTGCCGTCGCCATGGTGGTGCTGTCGCGGCTGGCGCCACGCGCCATGCGCCATCTGGACGACCGCGGCATTCTGGTGACGGGCTTGCTGATCGTCGCTGGCGGCAACGTGGCCACAGCCTTTGCCGCTGCCAGCCTGCAGTATGGCTGGGTGGCGGCCGGCATGATTGTCACGGGAGCGGGTGCGGGATTGCTCAATGGCACGACGCAAAAAGCCATCCTGGCCTGCATCCCGCGCGAGCGCACGGGCATGGGTTCCGGCATCAGCACCACCACGCGCTTTGTCGGCATCGTGCTGGCCGTGGGCGCGCTGGGCGCCGTGCTGGCCATGCGCACGGCCACCTCGTTCGAGAAGCTGGCGTGGCTGCACGGCCTGAAGGCGTCGCCCGAGATGATCGGCCGCATCGTCGCCGGCAACGCGGCCGAGGCCTTCGGCCAGCTGCCGCCCGCCATGCAGGCCGTGGCACAGGAAGCGGCGCGGCACGCCTTCATCGATGGTTTTGCCAGCGTGCTGTACCTGGCAGGCGGACTGGCGGCCACGGTGGCGGCGCTGGTGTTCGTGCTGGCGCGGCCACTGGAAAAATTGTAACTGTTCAGCAATATTCAGGTACACGGCCTCTGCTTGTAATATGATGCCATCGAGCAATACATGGCAATCATACAACTACCGCGGGAATTGCATGCGCAGAAAACGCATTATCGTCACGAGCGTGCTGGTGGCCGTCATCGGCGTGGCCGCTCCCCTGAGCCTGGCCTTCTATCTGTCGTCCGTGCGCGCCGAGCAGGGCGAGCAGGAGCGCCTGCGCCTGCTGGCCGGCTACGCGCTCGAGCGCGCCCACCGTTCGATCGCCTCGGCCAGCATGGCCCTGCGCAGCGCCGATGCGCTGGACCTGGCGCCGTGTTCCGAAGCCCATATCCAGCAATTGCGCCGCATCACCATCACCACGCGCAGCATCGACGATATCGGCTATGTGGAAAACGGCTTGCTCAAATGCACGTCCACGGGCATCGAAGAGGCGCGCATCCCCGTCACGCCCGCCGACTTCACGCTGGACAATGGCATGGGCATCGATTTCAACCTGCGCCCCGTCGTCAGCGGTGGCAAGCGCATGGTGGGACTGACTTACCGCGCCTATAAAGTGCTGATCGATCCCGTGCGTTTTTCCGACGTCATTGTCGACAGCGACATCCAGATGGCCGTGGCCATCGGCAAGGAAGGCGTGCTCGACACCTTGCACCATCCGGATCCCGCGCAGGTGCAAGCCTTGCTTGCCGGCCTGCCGGCGGCGGACGGCGCCACCCCGGATGGCAGCATCCATGCGATGCTGTACCGCGATGGCTTGACGGCCGTCATGATCGAGCCACGTAGCAAGCTGAACGACAGGCTGCGGCGCGAACAGCTGCTGCTCTTGCCGCTGGGCCTGCTGATGGCCGCCTTCATCGTCGGCATCGTCGTGTGGCTGTCGCGACGCCGCCTGTCGCTGATGGGAGAATTGCGCATCGCCATCGACCGGCGCGAATTCTTTGTCCATTACCAACCCATCATCGCGCTCGATACGGGCGTGTGCGTGGGTGCCGAGGCGCTGATACGCTGGCGCCGTCCCGACGGCAGCATGATACGGCCCGACCTGTTCATTCCCGTGGCCGAGGAAGGCGAGCTGATTCTGCCCATCACGGACCAGGTCATCGATTGCGTCATCGCCGACATGCGCGCCGCGCTGCTGGCCGACCGCGAGCTGCACATCGCCATCAACCTGTGCGCCAGCGATATCGAAACGGGCCGGGTGCTCGACGTGCTGGAACGCGCGCTGGACGGTAGCGGCATCGAGGCGCAGCAGATCTGGCTGGAAGCGACGGAGCGGGGCTTCATCAACGTGGAAGCGGCCCGCGCCACCATCGAAAAGGCCAGAGCCCGCGGCCATGCCGTGGCCATCGACGATTTCGGCACCGGCTATTCCAGCCTGTCGAGCCTGCAAAACCTGCCGCTCGATGCCTTGAAAATCGACAAATCGTTTGTCGACACCATCGGCACGGATGCGGCCACCAGCAGCGTCACGCCGCACATCATCGACATGGCCCGCACCTTGAACATGCTGATCGTCGCCGAAGGCATCGAAACGCAGCAGCAAGCCGATTATTTGCTGGAACGCAAAGTTGAATTCGGCCAGGGCTGGCTGTTCGCCAAAGCGCTGCCGGCCGCGGAATTCCTTGCCTTTTATCAAACGCGCCGCGCGCCAGCATCCCCATGAAACCGCCACACTTTCCCTATCCCTTGCAGCCGCTGCGCGTACCGGGCGGCTGGCACATCACCGTCAACACCCTGTTCGAAGTGGAACCGGGTCCGGAGACCATGCAGTGGTTCAGCAGCGCGCTGCTGCTGTGGGGCAGCTGCCGCGACACGGGTTACTGCTTCAACTCGCATTTTGAACCTGAGGACGATCCGCAAGGCGAATTCGTGCTGGAGATGGGCAAGGTGGAATATGACCGGCACGGCAAGATCGTCCAGGGCAGCGACGCCTTCCTGGGCGAGTTTCGCACGCGCAGCAAGGCGGCGTTTGTCGCCCGGGTCGAGCAATTCATGCAAGACCCTGCAGCCTGAGTTTTACGGTTTGCGCGGCAAGACGACGTCCTGTCCGCCTTGCTTGAGCACGGCGCTGGCGATCTTGCCCGCGCCATCGCGTGTAAACGCCAGGTCCGCGTCGATGGCGCGGAAGAAAAATTGGTCTTTTGCACTGGCAAACAAGGGAGCGGAACCGACGCCCGTGCCGGCCGCTTCCAGGCCATGCTTGCCCAACGACACCGTCAATATGAAATTCTTGCCTGGCGAATGCTCGAGCACATATTCGGCCACGTACTCAGCTAAGGTTGCGCGCGGCACTTCGATGGCGGCTTGCGGCTTTTTCAGCGGCGGCAAGGGCGTGCCGGGCAGCAGGGCGGACAAGCCCAGCGCATCGACGTCGCGCGCCGTGTTCGTCAGCACCACCACGCCCCGCTTGCCGTCCGTCGTAAACGCCGCGTAGCTGGCGTAGCCGCCCGTCTGGCCGCTGTGCCAGGCGTAGGCATGGTCCTGTTGCTGCTCCAGCAGCCAGGCCAGGCCGATTTTCGTATCGCTATCGGGCGCCAGCGGCAGCTGCGGCTTGATCGCCAGCACATACGGGCGCAGCGGCCTGTGCATGTACGCTTGCAGGTAGGCGATCATGTCGCGCGCGCTCGAATACACGCCGCCGGCCGGCGCCACCACATTCAAATCCCAGGCGGGCGTAAGCTCGCCCGACAGCAGGTGGCCGGGCGCCAGGCGCGCCAGCATACCGGCCGAAGGCGTGTTCGTGGTGGAACGCATGCCCAGCGGCACGGCGATGCGCGAGTGCAGCAGGGCTTCATAGCTGGTGCCGGCCTGTGCGGCCAGGGCCGTACCCAGCACGGCATAGCCGATGTTCGAATAGTCAAATGCCGTGCCCGGCGCATGGGGCAGGTGATAGGCGGCAAGAAACTGCCGCTGTTTTTCTGCCGTGTAATCGGCATACGGATTGGCCGGGTCCTTCGGCACGAAGTTGTCGGGCAGGCGCGGCAGCGAGGAATAGTGCGTGGCCAGGTCGAGCAGGCTGATCGTCTTGCCGTCGAAGGCAGGCACGGTATAGCCCGGCAATAATGCCGCCACCGGTTCGTCGAGTTTCACCTTGCCTTCGACGACCGCATCGGCCAGCAGCAAGCTCGTCATGGTCTTGGTAATGGAGCCGATCTGGTAGACGGTGTCGGCGCCCGGCTTGGCGCTCTTGCCGGCATGAATGCTGCCAAAGCCGTAGACGGCGCTGTCCTTGCCGTCGATCACGGCGATGACGATGCTGGCGTGCATGCCCGTGCGTGTCAGTTCCTCCGCGCGCTGGCGCACGGCGTTGTCCAGGGCAGGGGCGGCCAGTGCGGCGCTGCTGGCGAGGCAAAGGGGGAGAAGGGCGAAAGTGGGTGTCATGGGGAAACCTTGTCCAGAGTGGATCGAATGCACGCCGGTGCCTGGATGAGGTCTCTGGCATGCCTGGTGAAGGATACGGCCCCAACATGAAGGCTGCCTGAGTTTTATGGCTGCCGGTATGGCAAGGCTTGCGCTTGCTCAATGTTCAGCCAGCGGCGCTTCCAGCAGGCAGGCCAGCTGCGCGCGCATGCCTCTGGCCATGCATTGCAGCAATTCACCGCGCCGGCGGGCATCGGCGCGTTTCTTCGACGGCACGTTAGCCAGGTCCGGAGCCCGGTAGGCCGCGCAGGGCAGGTGATAATTACCGTCGCGCATGCGCAAGGCGTGCAATTCCTGCCACGCCAGGTCGTAGTCGGCGGCGATATGGCGCCGGCGCCGGGCATTCAGGGCGATGCGGTTGTCATTGCTGATCAAAAACACGTTATTGCAGGCAAAAAAATCGCCGAAATCGCGCAAGGCCGTGACCATCAGGTTCTTCGGGCGGCAACCGTGCAGCGCCCGCGTGGCTTCCTTGACGGCCAGCTTGCCCGCTTCCGAGCGCAAGCCTTGCAGCGCGC
Source organism: Janthinobacterium lividum (assembly GCF_034424625.1). Lineage (NCBI taxonomy): Bacteria > Pseudomonadati > Pseudomonadota > Betaproteobacteria > Burkholderiales > Oxalobacteraceae > Janthinobacterium > Janthinobacterium lividum. The sequence goes on from NZ_CP139976.1 coordinate 3,462,699, forward strand.
CCAGCTGCAAGGACACGCCATCGGCGCGCGGCACGAACAAAAAGCTGGCCAGGTAGAAGGGTTGGCCATCGCGCGTCAGGCGAAGGCACAGTTCGCCTTCGCGGTAGCTGTCGTGGATGGCCGTCAGCTGCAAGCGGTACAGCGCTGCATCCTTGCCTTCGAACGCGGCCAGCACGACGGGCTGGCGCGCGGCCCGCTCGACCAGCGCGCGCGCGCCCGCTTGCCACAGGAAGCGGTAATGCCCTTCCAGCAAGGCCAGGCGATCCGTGCAACCGAGCTGGCGCGATGCGTACGGGCGGTAAATCTTGAAGCGCAAACAAGGATGCAATTGCGCCAGGGAACTCAAGCCGGGCATGCTGCCCAGGAAGGCTTGCCAGCGCGTGCGCTGGCGGGGAAAGAAGAGGGCGCCCAGCGCTGCTTTCAGGCGGTGTCCGCTGGCAGGGTGTGGCAGGGCGGCGCCGTGGCGCAGGGGTAAAGCGATGTCATTCATGGTTCAGCCGGAAAATGGCAGGCGCTGCACAATGAGAGCCTTGCCAATCTGAATGCTACGTGGGCCAGGTGAATTTCATATTAAGAAACCTGATGCAGGCCCACCCGGGGCCAACATTTAGAGGATGACAACTAAATCATTGCCCGCCGGCGACACGGGCTTTATTCTGCTTGCCTGATTAATCACTGAGGCGCTCATGAATCACCGCCAATTGCTTGCCATTCCCATGCTGGTCGCCGCACTGGGCGCCCAGGCGCAAGACCGCACGGCCGATCCCCTGGGGCCCCTGGCGCAATGCATCAACCGCAGTCAATTCCAGTTCAGGCAGCAGGACCGCTTGCCCGCGCACGTGACGACGCGCAGCGTCAAGCTGGCAACGGGAGAGGGCCAGGTATCGGTGGCCGATGGCTATCGGCTGATGTTGTTCCACAAGAGCAGCTTACCGTTCGTGAATCTGAAGATCGAACGCAGCGCGGAAGGCAGGTTTGCCGCCGACCGCGACACCATCGTGGCGCAAATGCAGCATATGTCGGCCACCAGCAAGCCGCCACAGCTGGTGCCGCTGGAAACGGACACGCGCCAGGGCGTGGAAGTGCTAGGATTGAATAACCCGTATATCACGCAATCGTCCGGCGTGATCAGTCTGTACACGCTGCTGCATGACGCCAGCGGGACGGTCGCCACCGCCTATCTGCTCAATCAGCCGGCAGACAAGCGGGCATTCGCGACGGATGCGCAGTACCAGGCCTTGCGCGACCAGTTCATCGCTGCGCTGGTCGCCTGCATGGCCAGCCCTGCGCAGTAAGGCGTGTGCGCATTGAAGGAGATGCCAGCCATGAAAAAAGCAGAACCGGGCACGCCGCCCCATGAAGCGGCGAACACCGCATCGGCTGCCAGCCAGATCGATGCGAAAATCGCCTCGCTGGCGGACTGGCGCGGCAAAACCCTCGCCAGCGTGCGCGCGCTGATACGCCAGGCGGATCCTGAAGTGGTCGAGGAAGTCAAATGGCGTGGCGTGCCCGTCTGGTCGCACGCGGGCATGATTTGCACGGGCGAAACGTATAAGCTGTCCGTCAAACTCACCTTTGCCAAGGGCGCCGCCTTGCCCGATCCGGCCGGCCTGTTCAATGCCAGCCTGGACGGCAGCACGCGCCGGGCCATCGACCTGCACGAAGGCGCGCACCTCGACACCGCGGCATTCAAGGCGCTGATACGCGCCGCCGTGGCGCTGAATACGGCGCCGAAACCAAAACGGAATTCTACTTGAGACATTATCTGTATATCTGGCACGACCCGGCCGAGCGCATGCTGGTCGCTTCCGGCATCGAATTCAAGGATTTTATTCCTGCCCTCGGCAAGGCTGGCGGCATCGTGCTGCGCAAGGGCAGCGCCGGGACGGCCAGGAAACCTGCCAGCTACCAGACCTTGGCGCGGCAGCAACTGCCAGCCCTGGTGCAGGAAGATATCGCTGCCTGCGGCAGCCATGCCTGGGCCGATTGGCAGGGCATGCCGCCCGCTTCCCCGGATGCAGGCGTGGCCGCGATGCTGGACCACCGTGGCGCGCTCGCACCGCTGCCAGCCTTGCGCAGCCGCTTTCTCGCCTTTGCCCACGACGACGGCTGGTATCTGAAACTGTCGTATGCGGCATGGGACGAGGTGGCGGCTTTGCTTGCCGGCGCCATCCCGCCGGCCTTGGGCGCGCTCGATATGGATGCGTTGCAACGGGGAGGCGACGCTTATTGGCTGCAAGACGGCGTGGTCCAGGTCGAGCTGAAAACCCACGATATCGACAGCGTGCTGAACCGCCGCCTGTAAGGAATGGATAGTACGCCAGCCATGTGCCTGATTCGTCCCTACGCCAGCACGGACATGCAGCCCTGCACCGCCATCCTGGCCCTGGCCGGACGCGACGCCTTCGGTCCTGTCGCCGGCAGCGCCACTTTCACGACGGCAACGCAGGGCGAAGAGCTCCTCGTTGCTGAATGCGGCGGCATCGTCGCCGGTTTTGCCGCCGTGTTCACGGGCGACGCCCCCGATTACTTCCTGCACCACCTGTACGTGCACCCGGCGCACAGCGGCATGGGCATCGGCGCGCAACTGCTGGCGGCCGTCGTGGCGCGCTTCGGTCCCCGTCTGAGCCTGAAGACGCAGCTGGCCAATACGGGCGCGCGGCGCTTTTATGCGCGCGCGGGCTGGGTCGAAGATGCGCAAGACAGCGGCGTGGACGCCATCGGCGCGTGGATACGGGTGCGCTACCGGCAGTGAGGCATGCTGCGCATACTCGTCCCCGTCCGCCGTCATGGGACAGGCGAAATAATGTGGCAGGCCTTGAAAGCTGGCGATGCCCGTCCTGGGGTCATCATTTAGAGTCCAGGCTATTGGACGGGCTCAAACATCACGCTTTGCTATCCATAAGCAGGGCCAGCCTGGCCGCCATGCCGGCATTGTCGCGCAGCAAACCATCTCTCTCCTGCGCCAATGCTTCCATTTTCTGCTGCGATGCTTGCCCATTTTCCGCCAGCATGTCGAGCTGCCGGTCTTGCGCGGCCAGCGCCACCCTGGCGTCGTTCAGCGCCAGCAGGGCCGTATCGAGCTTGGCCAGCAGGGCGTCGGCCGACGCGGCCGCCTGCAGATACTGAAATTCGAACTGGTCGCGCTCGGGGCGTACGGTGGCCAGTGCTTCGCGGTCTGCCGCCGCGTCGTCAGCAAGGCGCGCGTGTTCCGCCTGCAACTGCGCCAGGCGCATGTCTTGCTGCACCAGGGTCGCTTGCTGCCCCTGCAAACGCTGCTGCAGCTGCGCGTTATCCTGTTCCAGCCGGCTGATTTGTTGCTGAGCCTGCGCCCGTTCCTCGCTGCGTTGCGCGGCGGCCGCTTCCTGGTAATGGTCGAACTGCGAGCGCACCTGCGCCAGCTGGCGGTTCAGGGCCGCGATTTCCTCGCCCCGGTCGGCCAGCCGTTGCGTCAAGCCTGCGTTATCGCTGTGCAAGGTAGCCAGGGTGACGGCGCGGAAATGGTGCTCTTCCTTCAATTGCGCCAGCGCATGCTGGGTGGCGCGCAATTCCTGGGTGAGAGCGGCGCGCGCCTCCGTCAGTTTCAAGCGTTCGTTTTCCGTCTTCTTCAGTTGCGCCAAAGCCGCGTCGAGTTCCGCGCGGTTCTGCTGCATGCCCGTTTCCAGCTGCTGCGCCACGTCGCGCTGCTGCTTCTCATAGACGCCGCGCATCGCCTCCATCAACTCGGCCGGCAAGCCTGCCTCCGTTTTCACGGCGCCCGTGCCCTGGAACTCTTCCTTCCAGCGCTTCAACAGGGGAGCGATGGTGCTCTTGCTGCCCGTGCTGCCCAGCGCTTCGCGCACGCTGTCGACCGTGGGATTGCGCCCATCGGCCGCGACGATTTGGGCTGCTTTCATAACATCAGAGTACAGAATGCCGGTGCGGGCCATAAAACCACCTATGAGCGAAATTTAGTAACGTATTACATGATACGTAATATCGAATGATATTACGATATAAATTTCCATGATTTTTGTAAAATATAAGTCGCGATAAGATTGCTTATCGCGGGTTATGGGGGTGGTTTGCATGGTATTCTGCGTATTTCCCAGTACACCAGCCCGATTTCAGCGATTCCATGCCCGATTTGCCCCTTTCCAAACGCCGTGTCGCCGCGCCCAAAAGCGCCGCCTTGGCTCCTGTGCAGTTACACGGCGCCCTGATCGATGCCGAACTGGCCGCGCGCCACCAGGCGTTTCTCGCCGCCGCCACGTCGGACAATACGCGCCGCACCTACCGTTCCGCCATCCGCCACTTCCAGGCGTGGGGCGGGGCGCTGCCCGCCGATGAGTCCACCGTCATCCGCTATCTGTTGGCGTATGCGGACAGCCTGAACGCGCGCACCCTGGCCCTGCGCCTGACAGCCCTGTCGCAATGGCATGTGTACCAGGGCTTTGCCGACCCTGCGTCTACGCCCACCGTGCGCAAGACCCTGGCCGGCATCGCCCGCCTGCACGGCAAGCCAAAGAAGAAGGCCAAGGCCCTGCCGCTGGAAGACCTGGAGCTGATCGTCGCCAGGCTGGCCGCGCTGGGCAGCGTCAAGGCCTTGCGCGACAGCGCCTTGCTGCAACTGGGATTTTTTGGCGGTTTTCGCCGCAGCGAACTGGTGGGATTGACTGTGGAAGACGTGAGCTGGGAGCCGCAGGGCATGGTGATCACCCTGCCACGCTCGAAAACGGACCAGCTGGGGGAGGGCATCGTCAAGGCGATCCCGTTCGGCGACGGCGTCTGTTGTCCGGCCACGGCCTTGCGCGCCTGGCTGGCCGCGGCGCACATCCGCACGGGGCCGCTATTGCGCACCGTCAATCAGTGGGGTCATGTGAGCGTGAAAGCGCTGCACGCGAGCAGCATCAACACGATACTGGAAGGCTGCGCCAGGCTGGCGGCGCTCGATTACGTGCCGGAATTGTCCAGCCACAGCCTGCGCCGCGGCATGGCCACCAGCGCACATCGGGCAGGCGCCGATTTCCAGGCCATCAAGCGCCAGGGCGGCTGGCGCCACGACGGCACCGTGCATGGCTATATAGAAGAGGCGGGGCGCTTCGAGGAAAATGCGGCGGGAAGTTTGTTGAAGGCAAAGAGGAAGCCGGCGGGCTGAGGGCGCCCGGCAACCTCCGGTATTACGTAGATGCTACTTCGCTACGCTCCATTTCCAACTCGGTAGCGGAGCTTAATTGCGCCGCAATGAGGGCGCTCAGATCAACGTCCGCACCGCCGTCGGATACGTCCGCGCAGGTATCGATAATTAGCTGAAAACAGTTGTCGCGTATCTCCCGCGTGTCTAAATCCAGCGGCGGAGGCGCCAATAGCGCGATTTCCAGTCCAAGCGCGAAGGCGCGATATGCCGGATATTCCTCGTATTTCCCTTCCTGGTCAGGCGAGAGTCTGAGACCAAGTGCCTGGGCCAGAACGACAACAGTTGCTTCGAATGACAGCGTTGGTCGAATGTTCAGACAAGCCGTAAAATAGCTTCCACTTTGAAAATGGCGCATGCAACCTCTGGTGTAAATTTAAAATGGATGACCTCTTGCCACGTCAGGTTCGGACGTCCGCTCCTGGCCGGCTGAAGCCGCCTCAAATGCCATACTTGTTCTGAACGGCGGCCTTAAGCTCAGCCTGCGGCAAGCCTCCTTGCTGCCAAAACGCAAAAAAATACTCCAATGTTCCGGCAGAAGCGTCCATATCCATAGGATGCAACACGCAGATGGCAGTTCTTATTTTCAAAACGTCTGGCTCGTCCGATTGATCGCGCCCTTCGATTGCTCGCCAGAGGCGCACTCGCTCCGCAATGACTTCCTCAGCCGTCGCCGCGCCGGTGATGAATCGACTCGCCACAGCTGCGGCTGACTTAGCAGCCTCAGGCAATTGTGAAGTCACGCTTCCTATCGCCTCAATCATGAATTGCTGAGCTAAAAATTGCTCTGCAGGGTCATCCAAGTCCACCGCAGATGCGATAGCATCAAAAAGTTTCTTATTCAACATTTGCATTCAGTTTCAGTGATTGCTCGGTGCCCACATCGGGGCCGCTTCTGGCCGGTTGCGGTCGGTGGCGACCATCCGAAATTATTGCTCGTCACGCAATTGCGCCCGAGCTTCTGACAACGCTTGACCATATTCCATATTAAATGGAGCTACTGATTTCTTCTCAAAAATACAGCACAAATTCCAGAGCGCCCTTTGTTCTGCTTGGTCTATTATGTTCAATTGGCCTGAATCAGAGTAGCGCCTCAAAAACTCAAATAAAACAAGGGCCTCATCAGCAGTAAGTGTTATGTGAACTTCAGAATTTGTATGTTCGTTCATATGATGTAGATTCGCGCTTTATCTTCGTCTGTAAATGGCCGAGTGTCGCTGTTGGTGGGTGACGCATATGCCTTGTTTTTTCTGCTTTTGGCCGAACTCAGCCTAAGTCTTCAGGACAGCATTTCAACGCAGTTCGCCAGTCTCTCCGAATATGTTTGCCATGTATGGCATTGTTGATTTTTTGAAAAGCAAAAAACAGGAAAGTGATTTTACGAGGCGTTCCTGGACAGCAGCCTGATGAAATGAATGCGCTCCCTGGCAGGATCACCAAAGTGCTCCACCAGCCGTACCTGGTATCCATTGCGGATCAGCAAGCGCAGCATGGCGGGATAGCGGTTCATCGATTTCACCGTGACGGCCGCAAAGCCGTGTGCGCTGGCCCAGGCTTCCTGGGCTTCCAGCAGCATCTGCGCCAGTCCCGTCTTGCGGTGCGCAGGCAGCACGCCGCCGAGCCAGCTATACAAGGAACCATCCTCGGCGGCATATCCCAGCTTGCAGCCGACGGGCTGGCCGTCCGCTTCCGCGATGAGCACCAGCGCGCTGGCGGGCAGCCGCTCCTGCAGCTGGGCCAGGCTGCGCCGCTGGTCGAATTCGGGTATCGCCTGCAGCACGTGCCAGGCTTCCGCGATGCTGCCGGGCCGTATCATGCGGCCGCTTGTTCCCGGGGGCGGATGATCATGCAGGTGGCTGTCGCGTGCGCGTACACTTTACCGGCTTCGTCGCGGATCGTGCCCTCGGAAATGACCAGGTTGCGTCCCGCATTGATGACCTTGCCTTCAGCGTAGACCGTCACGTTGAAGGGCAGGGGGCGGCACATCTTGATGTTGAGGTCCGTCGTGCCGTAGCTTTCGCCGGCCGGCAAGACCGTGTGCGTGGCGCAGCCCGTGACCGTGTCGAGCACGGTGGCGGCAAAACCGCCGTGCACGCCGCCCATGGGATTGGTGTGCGTTTCATTTGCCGTCGCCGTGAAGATGACACGGCCATGCTCGACCGTCTGCGCATCCATGGGCATGGTCTTGGAAATGCCGGGCCGGGGGAACAGGCCTTGCGCGAAAGCCTGCATCAGTTGCAAGCCGGTCATGTCGTTGGGGTGCATGGTAACTCCTGTGGTGGTGATGTGGGATGGGTCAGACATCCTGCGCAAAACGCAGGCGCGAGGCGTGCAGCAGGAAGCGGGCCACGACGGCCAGTTCTTCTTCGCTGAAACCTTGCTTCAGTTGTTCATTCAGGCTGTCGAGCAGGGGCAGAGCGGCAGCCAGCACCTCGCCGCCCCTGGGCGACATGTGCAGGGTGCCGGCGCGCGCGTCGAGCGCCGACTGGCCGCGCACGATGAGGCCGTTTTCTTCCATGCGCGCCACCAGGCCCGTGACGGCCGAGTTTTTCAGTTGCAGCGCCCGCCCCAGATCCTTCAATTGGCAGCCTTCCTCGCCCTTCAGGGCAAACAAGGCGACGACTTGCGTGCCGGAAAATCCAAGTTCGCTGCTGAAGACGGCATCGGCCGAGCGAAACAGGTTCTGGCGCGCCAGGTTAAGCAGATTGAACAGGCGCGGCGAACGCTCGCCCAGCGGGCAGGCGGCGGTTGTATCGGGGAGGTCAGTATTGGTACGCATGCGGAGTATACTACTACGTATGCGTAATAAAGCAAGCATCGATTCTCAAGTACCAGCGGGAGGCAAATATCGACTGGCGGTCTACGGGGAATTCGCCAGGATGAAGACTGCCTTTGCCCCTGACTGACGGGTCGCGATAATATTAGCACCCTGTATTACGGGGTGACTAAACGTGTCTACAACGTTCGAATCCGGAAAAATCGAAATGACCAGCATGTTGTCTGTGATCCGCCAGTACAGAATCGGACCCGAGACGGGACCGCCTTTGCGGCCAAAAGTCGCGCGTACTATTGCGTCCTTGTCGAACGAGAAAATTTGCTGCAGATCCGGGTCGATCAATGTCAACGTCTTGCCAACCAAAGCAAGTTGCGTCCAGTCGGTCAGATTTTGCGGTTCGGGCTTCACACAGCCGAACAACGGTAATGCAATCAGCGATATGACTAATTTTCTGCGCATGGCACTTTCTCAAGTCGTGATTTTAAAAATCCTGGATAGGCAAACCAGCGTTACCTATAGTGGAAAATTACTAAACCGATAATGTCACATGCTGACCTGAGAGGCAATTCACAACGCATTCTGAACTTTGGTTTCTAATCGCGATGATGGCGCCCCACATACCGGGCTCGCGGCCGTATCAGGGCTGCGCTGGCGGCTTGCTCAGCGGCATGCGCGATCCAGCCGGCCGAACGGGCCAGCGCAAACACGCTCATGCCCGCGCCTTCTGGCCAGCCGAAAGCCAGCTCCATCGCGGCCAGCGCCAGGTCGGCGTTCGGCTTGGTATCGAGCAGCTCGCCTGCCGTGGCGCACACGGCCAGGATGGCGCGCAGTTGCGGATGCGCGTGCGACAGCGCCGACAAGCGCTCCAGCAAATACGCGGCGCGCGGGTCGCCGTGCGGATACAGCGGGTGGCCAAAGCCGGCGAATTCCGGCGCGATGGCCGCGTAGTATTTGCCGATGGCGGCCCTTGCATCCCTGGCGTCTGGCGCGGCAAGCGCCTGCGTCAACATGCGCCTTGCGGCCGCACTGCCACCGCCGTGCTTGTCACCGGACAAGGCCGCCAATCCCGCGCCCAATGCCGCCGGCAGGCTGGCGCCCGTCGAAGCGACGCAGCGCACGGCAAAGGTCGATGCATTCAATTCATGGTCGGCCAGCAGCACGAGCGCGGCGCGCAGCAATTCAGCCTGCTCCGCGTCGGCGTTCCACGCATTGGCCAACTGTAGGTGCAGCGGCAAGGCGGACGGCGGCGTCTGCAGCAGGGCGGCGGCCAGGATGCGCATCAGTTCGGGGCCATATTGCAACATGGCCGCTGGGGCGGGCTTGGCCCCCAGCATGGCCATGGCAAGCATGGCGCGCGCCAGCGGCGTGGTATCCGGCGCGCTGGCCAACCTATGCGGCAGGGCAGGCGCGTCTTGCCGGAAATAATCGCTTGCGCCATCGTCCCACAGCAGCCCTGCGGCCGCTTCCAGGGTCGCGTGCCGGGCCAGCGCTGTCGCATCGCAGCCCCGGTACAGCAATCGGCCATCGAGGATGTGGGAAATCCGCGTCTCCAACACGGGCAAGCCCCAGTGCATGGCAGCCACGGCAGTCTGGCCGCCGCGCTTGGCGTCATTCTTGCGCGCCACGAGGCGCAGCACGTCTTCCTGCGGATAGCGCTTGCGGCGCGACGTTCCATTGCTGACGGAAGCGAGCAAGCCACGGCTCACATAGGAATACAGGGTGGGCAGGCTGACGCCCAGCAGGCGCGCAGCGTCAAGAGCGGACAGATCGTTGTTCATGGCGGCCATTGTAGCGTTTGTCACTTTATATTGATTGATGGAATCAAGATTGACGGCCCGGGTGGCGCGTCACTAGACTCATGCCTTTCCCGGAGTATCCATGAGCACATTTATCATACGCACCCTGCGTCCGGACGACGCCGCCCCGTTACTGGCATTCGAGCAAGCCAACCGGGCCTGGTTCGAGCGCCATATCGACCGGCGCCCGGACACTTTTTACAGCGTTGACGGCATCCATGCCCACGTCGCGCAATTCCTGGATGAGCACGCACAGGGCCGCATGCACCCGTGCGTCATCGTCGGCGAGCAGGGAAAATTGATCGGACGCGCCAACCTCAAGGACATTGACCGGGAACAAGGCGTAGCCGAAGTCGGCTACCGCATCGGGCAGCAGCAAGCGGGCAAGGGCCTGGCCACGGCAGCGCTGCACCACCTGATCGCCCTGGCGCAAGACGAGTGGCGGCTGGCCAGCCTGTCTGCCTACGCCATCGACGGCAATGCAGCATCGATCCGCGTGCTGGAACGCTGCGGTTTCGTGCAGGGAATGGCCGTGCCCGATATCGCCATCGTGGAAGGCAATGTTGTCGATGGCCATGCCTATACGCTGGAGTTGCGGGCGGCTGGGGTAGACTCTGTCCTGCTATAAAACAAAATTGCCAGATATGAATCACACAACCCCAAAACGCGTCGTCGTCATCGGCGCCGGCATCGTCGGCGCGTCGCTCGCGTATCACCTGGCCAGCAAGGGCGCACAAGTCACCGTGCTCGAGGCGGGCGGCATCGCGTCCGGCGTGACGGGCACCTCGTTTGCGTGGATTAACACGTCCTGCGCCGGACCGGACCCCATCGCGGCCCTGCGCGGCGGCGCCATCGCCGCCTGGCGCCAGCTGGAAACGCAGGTGCCGGGCTTGAAAGTGCGCTGGCACGGCGCCTTGTCGTATGGCACGCAGGATGGGCGCGTGTCGCCCGAATCCATCTTGATCGACCGCTCGCGCATCGCCCGGCTTGAACCTCATTTGCGGCAGCCGCCGGAACAGGCCGTCCACGAACCGGAGCAGGGCGCGCTCGACGCCGTTGCCGCCACGCACGCCTTGCTGGCAGCGGCCCGGGCGCTCGGCGCGACGGTCTGCACGCACACGCCCGTGCTGGGCTTTGTGGTCCGGGACGCGAAGGTGACAGGCGTGGAAACGGCTGCGGGCGTCATCGAGGCGGACGAGCTCGTGCTGGCAGCAGGCACGGGCACAGCCCAACTGGCCGCGCAACTGGGCGCCAGCCTGCCGATCCACGCCTCGCCCGCCATCTTCCTGCGCTACACGGCGCCGCCCGGCCTCGTGCGCGGCATCATCTCCAGCCATGCAATGGAAGTGCGGCAAGCCGAGGACGGGACCATGCTGGCAGCGGAAGACTATGTGGACGAGGCGGCGGAAAACCAGCCCGCCGCCATGGCGCAGCGCACGGCCAGCGCGATCAGGAGTGAACTTGCGGGCGCCGATTCCATCGCCCAAGAATTCGCCTGCGTCGGCCTGCGCCCCATGCCCGTCGATGGCGTGCCCATCATCGGTTACCTGTCGCAGGTGGAAGGAGCATACGTGTGCGCCATGCATCCTGGCGTGGTGCTGGCGGCCATCGTGGGCCAGCTTGCCAGCGGGGAAATCGTCGATGGACAGCCCGCGTCGGCCCTGGAAGCTTGCCGGCCCGCGCGCTTTCTGGCGTGCTGATTCCTATGGCACCGGCGCCACAAACACGGGCAAGATGAACGGTGCTTGCTCCTGCGCATCGCCTTCCTCCGACGGGGCCTGCATGAAATCCTCGTTGCGCCAGTCCCCGTTCACCACCCGGTCGGCGATCAGCGCCAGATCCTGCGTTTCACGCAGCTCGCAGCGAAACGGCAGCCTGCCATGCGAGCGCGACACCAGGCTGAAGCGCAACTGGCGGCATTGCGCATCGTGCCAGCAATAGAACAGCATCTCCTCGCCAACGAGCGCGCTGCTGCGTGCCGCGATCAATTCTCCGATGAATGCAACGATATCGGCCGCATGAATCTGCGGCGTTTCCTCGTCCGTGGGCGAAAAGCTCCACATATTGGTCCTGGCTTCGTGATTGATGTCGTCGGGATCGATTTCCACGGCATCGTCTTTTGCCATGCTGAACCAGTTGTTGAGGACGGTTGAGTGCATCATGTAAAACTTTCAGTACTTATCAATATTTGTTTATTTGCGCATCACCGGCTGGATGATGCCGACGCATCCATTCATCCGCGACATCACCCATGGTTTTGGCGGCGCCATCGCCTATCCAGGCCATGAAATCACGGTCAAGCTTGAATTCGGGACCGCACTGGTCCAACAGGAAGCGCCGGACGTTTTGCGTGTTTTTATAGTGGGCGTCGACGACCGTGTGCCGGTTAAGGACGCCGCCGTGCCAATTGAAATCCATGCTGTTCCCTTTATTTCATCTTTTGGCTATATTCTCATGCCATCGAAATGCCCGCGCCAGCTTTTCCTTCATTTAATGGCCAGGACGACCGCAGTACGCCTTAGCCCCGCGGCCCATCCGCCAACAACTCCGCCAGCCTCGTCGTCAGCCACAAACTCGTCTCGCTGAGCTTCTTGCCGTGGATCGACAGCCGCCGCACCGGCAGCCTGGATAAAGCCAGCGCAGGGCAGGGCACTTCCTGCAAATACCCTTTGTAATTGTCGTAGTTGGCGATGTTCAGAGGCAGAATCGCCCAGCCCAGCTCGTCCGCGACCATTTCCGCGATGCTGTAGAAACTGTCGGAGAACCAGACGGCGGGGCTGAAGGCGTGTTCGCGGTTCAGCTCGGAATCCATGATCAGCTGGCGGTAGCGGGTCAGCTCGTTGCGGCTCACTTCCTGGCCGTGCGCCATCGGATGGCCTTTGGCCACGAACACGCCTTGCGCCACGCTGCCGATGTGCTGCTGTTCCAGCACGGGAGAGATGGGGCCGCGGTCGAAGTGAAAAGCCACATCGGCTTGCTGCTGTTCCACGTATTGCGCCACCTCCGACGCCGTGGCGTTGAGCATCACCAGTTCCAGCGCCGGGTAGCGCGCCGCCAATTCTTTCACCAGGGTGCCGATGGCCAGGTAGGGCAGGGCTTCGTCCAGGGCCAGGGTCAGCTGCGCTTCGGGCGCCTCGCTCAAGAGCTGCGCGCGCAGTTGCAATCGCTCGGCCTGGCGCAGCAATTCGCACGCTTCCAGGTGCATCACCTTGCCCGCTTCCGTCAGCACGGCGCTGCGGCGCGAACGGTCGAACAGTTCCACGCCGAATTCCGCTTCCAGCAAGCCGATCGAGGTGCTGACCACCGATTGCGCGCGGCCCAGCCGGCGTGCCGCGCCCGAGAAAGAGCCGGCCGCGACGGCCGCCTCGAAGTAGCGCATTTGTTCCAAAGTCCATTGCATGGCATCCACCTATCTGTTTTACAGATGGATTTTAACTTGAATGCCATTCAGGGGCGACATAAAATGCATTTACATTTTCAACAACACGAGATCCGCCATGAAAAACGCCCAAGCCAATTCAACCGCCATCAGCTTCAGCTGGTGTCACGACGCCACCGCCGAAGATGCGCTGTGCCAGCTCTACCTTGATAACGTCAGCGCCGACTATATCTCCCATTCGGAGCTGCAGGGCGAGCGCGCCGATGCGCCCGGCAACTGGCGCGCGGACTTGCCTGAGGTCATACGCGGCGAAATCCGCGCCGCCCTGTCGCATGACTGGGCGCATGGCGATTCGACCCTGCTGGCTGTCGCCACCGACGGTGACGCCATCGTCGGCATGGCCTTGGTCTCCATCGATACGCGCCAGCGCGCCTCGAAATCGTTCGCCGCGCTGGACGACCTGGTCTTGCTGCCCTCCGTGCGCGGCAGCGGCATCGGCAGCCAGCTGGTGGAGTGGGTAGCAGGCGAATTGCGCAGCCACGGCATCGCCCGTTTGTTCCTCGAATGCGGCGCGCACAACCTGACGGCGCAAACCTTCTTCAAGGGACGCGGCTTCAAGCAAGTGTCCGTCGTCATGCTGCGCGAACTCGACGTGCCAGCGGTAACCGCCGCCGTGGATGACAAGGATGGCGACCGTGGCTGACGCCCGCCGCCCCCGCCAAGCCCAGGCCCGTGGCAGCCTGGAACGTAAATATTTGCGCAGCACCAAATTCATCCAAACCGATAGTTGTTAAAAGTTATACTAAAATCCATGAGTTGTTTATGCATCCAATGAAAAAATGGCTGACGCTGGCCATCGTCTCCAGCGCCCTGTTCCTGATCGTGGTCGACATGACCGTGCTCTACACCGCCTTGCCCGCGCTGACGCGCGACTTGCAGGCATCCTCTTCGCAAAAACTGTGGATCATCAACGTGTACGCGCTGGTCGTCTCCGGTCTGCTGCCCGGCCTCGGCACCCTCGGTGACCGCTTGAGCCACAAACCCGTTTTCCTTGCCGGCCTGGCCGTGTTCGGCATCGCCTCACTGTGCGCCGCATTTTCGCCCGCGCCGGAATGGCTGATCTTTGCCCGTGTGCTGCTTGCCATCGGTGCCGCCTTGATGATGCCGGCCACCTTGTCCATCATCCGCCTGACCTTTACGGACAACCGCGAGCGCTCGTTCGCCATCGGCGTGTGGGCGGCCATCGCTTCCGGCGGCGCCGCGTTTGGCCCCGTGCTCGGTGGTTTCCTGATGGAACATTACTGGTGGGGTTCCGTCTTCCTGATCAACGTGCCCATCGTCCTGCTGACCCTGGTGCTGGCCGCCGTCGTGCTGCCGAAACGGGCCGGTAACCGCGACAAGCCGTGGGATCTGAAGGGCTCGCTGCAAATCATGATGGGCCTGCTTGGTGGCGTATATGCGATCAAGGAGCTGGGCAAATCGCAGCCGTCGTATGCGCTGGCCGCCGCCTCGTTTGCCGTGGGCGCCTTCTTCATGCTGAAGTTCGTGCGCCGCCAGAAGCGCCAGGCCAAGCCGCTGATCGACTTTGCCCTGTTCCGCGAACTGCCGTTTTCCAGCGCCGTGGCCGCCGCCATGGTGGCCTCGGCCGCCCTGATCGGCATGGAACTGGCGCTGAGCCAGCACATGCAGCTGGTACGTGAATTGTCGCCGCTGGAAGCGGGCTTGCTGCTGTTGCCGCTGCCGCTGGCGTCCGTGTTTGCCGGGCCATTGACGGGTTTCATGCTGCCACGCGCCGACAAAGCCAAGGTACTGTGGGGTTCGCTGCTGCTGTCCGGTATCGGCATGGCATCGTATCTGGTGCTGCATGACGCCGCCGTTTCGGCCCAAGTGGCCAGCCTGGTGATCCTGGGTCTGGGCTTGGGCGCCGTCATGACGGCCGCGTCCAGCGCCGTGATGCTGAACGTGGCGCCACAGCAAGCCGGCATGGCCGCCTCGATCGAGGAAGTGTCGTATGAGCTGGGTGCCGTGATCGGCGTGACCGTGCTGGGCACCATCTTGTCGGCCGTCTACAGCGCCACGCTGGTGATCCCGGAAAGCGCGGGCCTGTTGCCGAATGCCCATGACACCCTCGATGCGGCGCTGCTGGCCGCCGAGCAATTGCCGGCCGAACTGGGCTTGCAAGTGTCGGAACTGGCCCGCTCGGCCTTTGACAAGGCGTTTATTGTCGTGCTGGCAACGGCGTCCGCCATTTTGATGCTGGCAGCCGCCACCATCCGCCACCTGCATCTGCGGGCGCGCCGCGCGGTCTGCGCGATTTGATAGTTCAGCGCACCAGCTGCGGCGCCACCTTGTCGCGCAAGACCGTCCATTGGGCGTCGTGCACGGCCTGGTTGGGGTCGTGTCCGGCGCGCTTCACCACGGTAAAATCCTTGGCCGGTGCCGTGATGCTGTCGAAGTAGGTGCGCGCGATGGCGGGCGAGGTCAGCAGATCCGCTTCGCCCATGATGAAAAACACGGGCAAGTCAAAGCGCGTGCCCAGCGCGGGCAGGTCGACCTTGGCGAACATGCCGTCCCCTTGCATGCCGATGAACTGGATGTACGAGTAGTCATCGGCCCCCTCGGCATCGGCCAGCGCTTGCGGCGTGGCATAGAACGGCGCCGGCTGCCACCAGTGCTTGGGCGGCGCATCCGTTGCCAATCCCTCATATTTGCGGTCGAAGCGGCGCAGGATGCCGAAGTTGCGCGGATCGGTCCATGGCGGCGCACCGAGCGCCGCCAGCTTGTCCACCGTGGCGGTATCGCCGGCCGCTTGCGCCAGCGCAAGCACTTCCCGGTACATGCCGCTCTCGTTGTCGCGCGCATTGACCACTTGCGCCGTGCCGATATACGCGTGGAACAGTTCTGGCTGCGCCTTGGCCATGTGCACGCCCAGGATCGAGCCCCAGGAACTGCCCATCAAAATGACTTTCCGCTGGCCCAGATGCTGTTCGATATAGCGGGCCACGGCGATGCCGTCGTCGCGCATCTGTTCCACCGTCAAGCGCACATCTTCAGTGGGCTGCTGTTTCGCATACGTCATGCCGGCGCCGCGCTGGTCCCACTGCACCAGGGTGTAGTGGCGTTCCCAGCCGGCATAGATGGCATCCGCGTAGGGACTCAGCGCATTGCCGGGGCCGCCGTGGATGAACAGGATCACGGGATTGCCGCAGGCGGCGCCCGTGATCGTGATCCATTGCTCGATGCCATTGATGGGCACATAGCCTTGCTCGCGGACGGACTGTGCGGGCGAGGCGCAGATGGACGGCGAGACGGGCGGCGCCGCTTGCGCCACGCAGTAACAAGATAACAGCAGCAATGCCAGGCCTGTGATGCGCATATCGTCCTCTTATATAGTTGGGGGGAACTGCAGCGTGCAATCCTGCGCCTGCTTGCCGGCGATAAAGCGGGTACTGGCCTGTGCAAAGCAGGCGGGCGCCGTCCACAACAGGAAATGCGGGGCGTTCTGCACGGTGGACAGGGCCACCTTGCCGGCCTTGCTCTGCGTCAAAGCCTGTACCTGCGCCTGCGCGCCCGCGTACGGCGTTTTCGGGTCCAGGGTTCCCTGCAGAACCAGAGTTGGCGGCATTTTCGCCGGCAAGGTGCCGAAAAAGGCATCGCGCGGGTAGGTGGGCAAGCCGCCGCCCAGCAGGATGCGGGGCAGGGGACTGGTAAACAGCAAGTCCGCCTCGTCGCGGTCGATGTCGGTGGCGGCCCAGCCGGGGCGCAACGATGGCTGCAGAGTGTTTTCCGAATTGCTGATGATGCTGACCAGCGGAATCGACAGCGGCGACTGGGGATAGCTGCCCAGGCTGGCCGCCGCCTGCGTCAACGTGGCGCGCACGGACGCCAGTTCCCCATCCTTGCCCTGGTCCAGCTCGCGCAACAGATACGGGATGCGGGCGCGGGCGGCCGGCACGTCGAGCATGCCGCCCAGGAAATTTTTCAGGTTCTTGCCAGGAATCTTCACCAGCAGGGCGGGATCGGCTTGCGTCTTGTCCAGCACGCGCCGGTACAGGGTTGCGGCCGGTTCGGCAATCGCCGCATGGCAAGCCGGGTCCGCGTCGCAGCGGGCCAACACCTGCATGCCGACCGTGTTGACCACGTGCGAACGCTGGCTCAAGTCCCAGCGCGCATCCGTTTGCGGCGGCACCAGCGAGTCGAATATGACGCCCTTGACGGGCAGCGGCCCCAGTTGCAAGGCGCGCAAGACCAGCTGCGTGCCGTACGACACACTGTATACATACACGGGCGGCTGTTTGCCCTTGGCCTTGCGTTCGCCTTCGATCAGGGCTTGCAAGTCGCGTGCCGCCATCGTGATGGAAAACTGGCCCGCGTATTCCGGTACAAGGTTGAGGCCGGCAAAGCAGCTGCCCCATTCGGCGCCAGCCAGGGCGCGGCCGCCGGGACTCTGTTCCGACTCTTCCACCTTGCACAGGCGAGAAGAATTGCCCGTGCCGCGGTGGTCGGGGATGAGGAATTCAAAGCCGGGAAAGCTGCGGCGCAAGGTGGGCAGCAAGTTGTAGAACGAAGCGCCCGATTCGCCGGGACCGCCCGCCACCAGCCACAGGGTGCCCTTGGCGGGCTTGCCGACAGGCACATCGGCCGAAAACTTGCGCACGAAAACGTGCATGGCGTCCGGATCACCGATGCCGCGGCCCTGGGTATCGTAGCTGCCAGGCACGTTCAAGCCCGAGCACAGGCTGCCGGGAGCGGCCGTATCGGAACAGGGCGTGAAAAACATCGGTTCGGCATGCAGGGAAGCGCTGGCAAGCGTTACTACCAGCAGGGTCAAGCGGGGCAGGAAGGTCATCGGCTACTTTGGCAGAGGTGGAGATCAGCCGCCAAAGTAGCGTTTTTTACAGCAATTGTCCAGATGGAAAGTTTTCCACGTGGATTTATTTGGCTTTACTGCCGCGCAGCAACCTGAGGCCGTTCGCCACCACCAGCAGGCTGGCGCCCACGTCGGCGAACACGGCCATCCACAGGGTCGCCATGCCGGCCAGGGCCAGGCCGAAGAACACGGCCTTGATGCCGATGGCAAAGCTGATGTTTTGCACGAGGATGCTGCGCGTGCGCTGGCTCAGGCTGATGAATTCGGGCAATTTGCCCAGCTCATCATCCATCAGGGCCACGTCCGCCGTTTCGATGGCCGTATCGCTGCCGGCCGCGCCCATGGCAAAACCGATGTCGGCCTGCGCCAGGGCCGGGGCGTCGTTGACGCCGTCGCCCAGCATGGCGACCACGCCGAACTGCTGCTGCAAGGCCTTGATTTCATCGAGCTTGTTTTCCGGCAGCAGTTCCGCCTTGACCAGGCTGACACCGACTTCATCGCCAATGCGCTGCGCCGTCAGCAGGTTGTCGCCCGTCAGCATCACGGTGGTCACGCCCAGCGCATTCAATCTGGCAATGGCGGACGCGGCCGTCGGGCGCAGCACATCGGCCACGGCGATGACGCCCAGCGCGCCGCTTGAAGTAGCCAGCACCATGGCCGTGTAGGCTTGCTGTTCCAGCCGCGCCAGGACGGCTTGCAATGCCGGCGTCAGGACATTCAATTCCGTCATCAGGCGCGCATTGCCCAGGTAATACGTCTGGCCGGCGATCGTGCCTTGCACGCCGCGTCCATGCAGGGCGGCAAACTGGGTCACGGGCAAATGGCTGCCGGCGGGCGGGCCGGCCTTGACGATGGCGGCGGCCAGCGGGTGGGCGGAATTGGCGTCCAGGCTGGCGGCCAGCAGCAGGATGGCGTCGCGGCTGCTGCCTTCCATGGCCACCACATCCGTCACGGCCGGTTTGCCCATGGTCAATGTACCTGTCTTGTCGACGGCGATGGCCTTGATGCGGTAACCCGTTTCCAGGAATTGCCCGCCTTTCACCAGAATGCCGCGCCGCGCGGCCGCCGTCAGGCCGCTGACGACGGTGACAGGCGTGGAAATGACGAGCGCGCATGGGCAGGCGATCACCAGCATCACCAGCGCTTTATATACCCAGGCCATGAACGGTGCGCCAAAAAGCAAAGGTGGCAGTACGGCCACCAGGATGGCGAACACGACCACGGCCGGCGTGTAGTAGCGGGCGAAATTGTCGACAAAGCGCTGCGTGGGCGCCTGTTTTCCCTGGGTTTCCTCGATCACCTTGACGATTTTCGCCAGGGTGCTGTTGCCGCTGTTGGCAGTGACGGTAACGTCGAGCAAGCCCCGTTCATTGATGGTGCCCGCATACACGACGTCGCCCACAGCCTTGTCCACCGGCATGCTTTCACCGGTGATCGGCGCCTGGTTGACGGACGATTCGCCGCTTTGCACGATGCCGTCGAGGGCGATGCGTTCGCCCGGCTTGACGCGCATCAGCGTGCCGATGGCCACCGTGGCGACAGCAACTGGCTGCCAGGCGCCGCTGGCGTCGGCAACGGTCGCCGTGTCGGGCGCCAGTTGCATCAGGCTGTGCACGGCGTTGCGCGCGCGGTTCAGGGACAAGCCTTCGATCAGCTCGGCGATGGCGAACAGGAAGATGACCATGGCCGCTTCCGGCCACTGGCCGATGGCGATGGCGCCAAAGACCGCCAGGCTCATCAGGAAATTGATGTTCAGGGTGAACGTTTTCAGGGCAATCCAGCCCTTTTTCAGGGTCGGCCAGCCGCCCGTGGCGATCGACAGCAGGGCCAGGGCGATGACGAGGGGCGAACTGTCTTCATGCGTGGTCCATGCCAGCGCTTCGGCGCCGGCAGCGGCCAGGCCGGAAACCACCAGCAAGCCTTTTTGCATGCCGGACAGGCTGCCTTCGTTCGGGTCGCGCGCGACGACCGCGTCCGCCTCCATGGGAATCGCCTGCATGCCTATGCCGTGCAGCGCCGCTTCCACCGTGGCCAGCGACGGCAGGGTGTGGTGCACGTCGAGCACGCGTTTCATCAGGTTGAAATCGAGGCCCACGACGCCGGCCATATTGGCCAGCTTGTTGCGGATCAAGCGTTCTTCCGTGGGGCAATCCATATTGGCGATGCGGTATTTGGCCGTGTTGGCGCCGGCGATGGCCGTGCTGGGCAGCGCTGGACCGGACGGGGCGGCAGGCGTGGACGAGCACGCATGCTGGCTGGAACAGCAGCCGGCGGCCTTGGGCGCCGGGCTGGCGGCATGCTTGTGCCCATGGTCATGATCGTGCTTATGGTCGTGGCCCTGCGCGTGGTTATGGCTATCGTGCGGCATCGCATCATCCTTCCGGTTTCGTGTATGCTTCCATTAGAAACCCTGTAGCCGCTACAGGGTCAAGCGGAATTTGCATGAAAGAATGAAAAGGGGATGCCATGCGTATCGGAGAACTGGCCAAACGGACAGATTGTGACGTGGAAACCGTGCGTTACTATGAAAAGGCGGGCTTGCTGCAGGAACCGGGCCGCAACAGCGCCGGCTACCGCGAGTACCGGGAAGAACACCAGGAACGGCTGCAATTCATCCGCCATTGCCGCTCTCTGCAGATCGGCTTGACGGATATCCGCGCCTTGCTGGAATTTAAGAACAACCCGGCCGAAGGTTGCCAGAGCGTCAATGAATTGCTCGACCACCATATTCTGCGCATCGCCGAACAGATGGCGAACCTGCAAACCTTGCAGCAGCAGCTGGTGACTTTGCGCCACCAGTGCGACCAGCCGCAGCCGTCGCAAGACTGCGCGATTTTGCAAAACCTGTCCGAGGCGGCCAGCGGCCACGACTGCGCCTGCCATACCGAACTTCATTGAACCGATTGCTGCATGTTGAAACTGTTGCCTAAAAAAACTTTATTGACCTTATCCCTGCTGTCGCCGCTGAGCCATGCCGCCGATGCACCTGCCGCAGCCGGCCATTACCTGACTTTGTACGCCGTGCCCGGCGTGCCGCAAAATGATGATCCGTACACCTGGAGCACGGTGGGCGGCAAGCAGCTGACGAAAGGCGTGACCAAGGCGGACGGCCGTGCCTATGTCAAGGGGGAGGAGGGGGAAGACACGTATATTCTGAAAACTATCAGCATGCGCTGGCAGCTGAAGGTTCCCGCCGAATGCTGGCAGGGCGCCCCTGACGCCTTCCAGCAATGCATGCAACTGGCCAAAACCACGAGCCGCTATGATGAAGAGCAGGATGCGCTCAAGCTGGCGGAGCAGCAGAAAGAAGTCAAGATGCAGGCCAGGATCGCCGCCTATGCGGTGGCCGCCCGCGCCAACGACCATGCGCTGGCCTGGCTGGGGCGCGTGCCTTCGAGCTGGACCCTGGAAGGCTATGGCAAACGCCTGCTGGGCATCGGCGACAAGATCGCCAGGCACATCGCCGACGAAGTCCCGCAGGACGGGCCGGATGCGCGCCAGTTCGTCTGCCGCGCGCCCGCCTACTATGGCCCCGTGCCGGACCAGGCCGCCGTCGAGGCCTGGATGGCTGCGCCGGCCGACGTGCGCAAGGTGCGGGCCGGCCCGGCCTGGGATGCGCTGGTGGCGGCAGGCGGGAAAGGCAACTGGATGGCCCGCCTGGAACTGTATTATGCCTTGTCCAGCGGCAAGGTCAGCGAATTGAGCCTGCTGGAACAGTACCGCATCGTGCAATTGATGGAATGGCTGCACAAGAAGAAGGTCGGCGGTCTGTACAGCTATTTCAGCGCCGCCATCCCGGCTGCGCCAGGTGGCAACTACCATGCCGCCTGGCGCAGGCAAGATCAGGTCTTCCTGTATTCCGCCCTGCTGGGTGATTACCATCAGCAATACCGCATGGGCAATGTCTTGCAGCGGGACACGGACCCCGCACTGGTCGAGGCAGGCAAGGCCATGCAGGCCTGCGCCCAGGCCGCCATGCCGCACCGCCGCTAACGCGTCAGCAAGGGCGGGCCGCCATCACCCAAGCGGAAGGCGTCGACCACGCGCAATAAATCGTGCGCCTGGTCCTGCATGCTTTGCGCGGCGGCGGCCGACTGTTCGACGAGGGCGGCATTACGCTGGGTCAATTCGTCCATTTCCGTGATGGCATTGTTGACTTCCTCGATGCCCTTGCTCTGGCGCTGGCTGGCCGCCGTGATGTCGTTCATGATTTCCGTCACTTGCTGGACGGAAGCGACAATATCGCCCATGGTGCGCCCGGCGCTGTCGGCCAGCTCGCTGCCAGTTTCTATCCTGGCAACGGAATCCTCGATCAATTGCTTGATTTCGCGCGCCGCCGTGGCCGAACGCTGCGCCAGGCCCCGCACTTCGGTGGCGACGACGGCAAAGCCGCGCCCCTGTTCGCCCGCGCGCGCCGCTTCCACGGCCGCGTTCAAGGCGAGGATATTGGTCTGGAAGGCAATGCCGTCGATGACGGCGATGATGTCGACGATGCGCCCGGAGCTGGCCTTGATCGAACCCATCGTTTCGACCACCTGGCCCACGACGCGGCCGCCCTCGAGCGCCACGTTCGACGTCGATAGCACCATCTGGTTGGCCTGGTGCGCATGGCTGGCATTCTCGCGCACGGTATCGGTCAAGGCGTGCATCGACGATGCCGTTTCCTGCAAGGAATGGGCTTGCGACTCGGTGCGGGCCGACAAGTCGGCATTGCCGAGCGCGATTTCACTCGCTTCCACCGTGATGGTGGAGCCCGCCTGGCGGATGTCGCCCAATAAGGTGTTCCAGTTTTTCAGCACGGTGGCCAAGGCGCGTGACAGCTTGCCCACCTCGTCGTCACCCTGCGCCTCGATGCGCGTGGTCAGGTCGCCGGCGGCCAGCGATTCGGCGGCACGGCAAGCATCATCGATGGGCCGCACCACGGAGCGCGCCACCCACGTGGCGATCAGGGCCAGCAGGGCAAAGCCGATGACCATGGTACCCAGCGACAGCCAGCCGGCCCGCTGGCCCGCATTCTTGGTATCCTGCAAGGCATCGACTGTGCGGTGGTCGAGATTGAGCAGCACCTGGCGCAACTGCCCGCGCACTTGCTGGTAGTGTCCGGCGGCATTTTGCATCGCGGCCACGCCCGTATTCGGGTCCATGGACGCCAGGTCCAGCGCCTGTGCCACGCTGGCACGGTAGCGCTCGATGCCCGGCAGCGCCTGGCCCGCTTCCGTGGCGGCGCCCGAGAATTTCTGCAGTACCTTCAAGCCTTGCGCAATGGCGTTCAGCTGGCCATCCGTTTGCGTACCGAATTGCTTGAACTGTTCGTCCGACAGGCTGGCCGCGATGGCAATCTTCGCGTACACGTCGGCGTGCACCTGGCCCAGGGCAATGGCTTGCTGGTTCGCAAGCCGTTCGGCCGTCAGAGTGACGTCTTTCAATTCGCGCATGCGCTGCTCGTTCTGCTGCATGGCGAAGTAGGACAAGGCCCCCATGGCCAGCAGGCAAGCCAGCGCGACCACCGGGACGATCAACATCTTCTGTGCGATTTTCATCGGAAGCCCTATCGTCAAGAGATCGGAAAACCATCCCGGCGCTGGCGGCGCGGCGGCCGGCTACAGGTAGATGCCGCCGCAGACGACGGTCTCGGCCAGCTTTTCGCAATACATCACTTTCGGCTCGATTTTCTTGGTTTCCGGATTCGTGAATTTGTATTCCTGCCAGAACGTGCCCTTGCTCTTGGCCAGGTCGACGCGTTCCTTGACGAAAGCCTTGCCATCGATATCCTTCAATTCGATCAGGTTCTTGCCCACCATTTTCGGGTTGGCGCCATGCGCGACGACCGTGCCGTCGAGTTTATAGACGACCAGGTACAGGTCGTGCAGGATGAATTGCGGCGACTTGGCCGTGATGTCGCCATACGCCTTGGCATCGCCGGCACTCTTGATGTAGGCCACGCCTTTCTTGACCATGGCTTCGGCATCGGGGCGCGTGGCGCCGCCTTCGGCAGCGCTGGCGATACCAGGTAGCGCAGCGGCGGCAAGGATGAGCGACAGGCACATGGCAGGGGCGAACTTGGGCATGAGAATCTCCTTCACATTGCGGCAGGGGAAAGCCGGCGGGGGAACCGGTGCGGTAAGGCGGCGCCTATGGAAGTGCCGACGGTTCATGGTAGCGCGATGCCAGCGAGCATGCGCTGGTGCAACAGATATTTTTTCAGTGGGGCGTTTTTGCAACGCCGCGTGCACGTTGCCGCAATGGATATTTCATAGGGGAAAGGAGGGTTCAGCCTATCGTGTCGATAGTGTGGCGCGTGCGCCGCGCTACCAGTCGGCCGGGTCTTCCGCCGCCGCGCGCGCCAGGTCGTCGCGCCAGTCCTGCTGCGCCAGGCGGTAGATATCGGCAAAGAAGGCGCGCGGGTCAGCCATCTCATCCCACCGGGCAGGCAGGGCGTGCGTGCTTTCGGGGTCATGCTCGAGGATGGCCTGGAAGTCATAGTCAGGGTCTTGCAGCGCCTGCGCCAGCACGGCCACCAGCGCATGGCGGTGGCGGTAGCCGAGTTCCTTGTATTGCGACGTGATGTCGCGCCGTATCAGCGCCGTGCGCTGGACCGGGTCGTTCATGTCCCAGGCGTCCAATTCCACGCCCAGGGTTTCTTCGCGGTCATACACGTCGAAAGGGCCGAGGAAATGGTGCAAGGTGGGAAGGTAGGGGGCGTCGCTCCAGGGGCCGCGCAGCATGGGAGTCTTTCGTTTGATTGCTAAAGAGTTACGCGCATTCGGGCAAGGTCCAGCCTTCGTCGCCCATGTCCGTCGGGTAGATGGCGCGGTTCTGGCCCCAGCGCGCATGGTCGAGAATGCCGTCTTCATGCATGTCCAGCACCCATTCCGTGCTTTCCAGCAGGGTTCCATCCTTGTGATACACGCGGAAGAAGGTGGATGTGCTGAGGGCGCGCACGATGTTGTGCGGCACGCCGTTGCCGTAGTGCGGCACATAGGTCTTGATCACGCACGTGCCCTGATCGTTCCACTGCTGTGCATAGACGGTGGCATTGCGCGCCGCGCTCACCTTGATGAATAGCCAACCTGCCAACACAATGATGAGCAGGAAGGCGGCGACGATCAGGCCGGTTTTCTTGAGTAGCTGCATGAGGTCATGGCATGGCCAAAAACGAAGTTGCCGCATTGTATGTCAAGAGCGGAAATACTTGCTGTACAGCACGTACTGCAAGTATTTCCCCGCGTATGGCCGTCTATTTCGCCAATGTCGCCTGCAGGGCGTTCGCCATTTCCAGGTGATGTTGCAACGCTGGCAAGGTCTTGGCCGCAAAGGCCTTGATGTCGGGATCGCTGGCTTTCTGGCTGGCATCCGTAAACAGTTTTACGGCTTCCTTGTGCGCGGCCACGCCGATGCTGGCCGCATATTCCTTGTCGAAAGGCTGGCCTTCCAGGCGGCTCAGCTTGTCGATCTGCGCCTTGTGTTTGGCGCCGGGCTGGTCACTGACCTCGATCTGCTTGCTGCTGGCCAGCTGTTTCAGCTCGTCGGCCACTTTCGTGTGATCGGTGACCATGGCGTCGGCGAATTTCTTCACCTCGGGATTGCTGCTCTTGCTTTGCGCCACTTTGCTGGCAGCAATTTCCGTGCTGCCAGCATCGGCAGCCTTGCTGAGGAATTGCTTGTCGTACGCGCCTGGCGCGGCAGCGGCGATGCTGTTGATGGCGATGCCGCTCAGGAGCGCCACGGCGGCGCCGATGGCCACGCTTTTCAGGGAGGGCGTACGCGAACTGGTGGTAGAGATAGGCATGGGAAATCCTTTCATATCATGAGCGCATGCGTGGTTTTTTCTGCAAGCTGATGACAATGTTAAGCCCGCAGCCTGCGCACACCCATAGGACAGTCACGACCATGCCCGTAGGACTAGTCCTGTTCGTTAGCGCACAATTCGACTTGTTTCAGCGCAAACAAGGCGGCAATGCCCGCATCGCGGCGCCAGGCGGGCATGCCGATATCGAGCCATTCTGCCATCGCGTCCAAGTGGGATGGCTCCGAGACGCTGTGTTCGAGTTCGTCGAGCACCGTGTCGCGGTCGATGTACAGGCTGTCCAGCCAGGCGTCGAAGGATGGCGCCAGCTCCATCATTCCGTGTGCCCGCTTGCCCGTCCAGTCCGGCAACTCCTGCACATAGGCCAGTACCCGGCCGCCGCCTTCCTCCGTCAGGTCCAGGTAGACCATGGAATTGCCCCCATCGCGGGCGAACGGCAGGATGCGCACCGGCATGTCCGTATGCTTGCGCGCGGCGCGGATCTCGCCCACCAGGGTTTCATCGCAGAAATCGCCTTCGTCGGCGCTGAAGAAGGTATTGAAGCCCATTTTTTCCACGCCGCCATTGCCGTCCGGCACATCGCAGGTGTAGTCGAACCAGGCGCCGTTAGCCACTCGCAAGAACGCCAGGAAGGCGGGTGGCAACGGTGCTTCCAGCAAGGCTTCGATGGCGGCGATCTGCTGCACCGTGGGGGCAGGCTTGGCGCCCTCGAGCGCCAGGTGGCGGTATTGCGTGTAATAAGTCATTGATTATCCTTGTAAATTTCTTGCGACCGCCACGCCGTCCTCGCAGCCCGTCTCCACCTTGGCCAGCGCATCGACGAGGCCGGCGCGCAGCACGGCCATCGAGCGGGCCTTGTCGTCTATCTGGGCAATTTTCGTTTCCAGCATTGCTCGTTTGGTGCCCGCATCGAGCGCGTTTTCCTGCCATACAGCAATGACTTCGGCGATTTCCTTCAAGGTAAAGCCCAGCGCCTTGGCGTGGCCGATCAGCTCGATGCGCCGCAGCGCCTGCGCCGAATATTCCTTGTAGTTATTCGTCAAGCCCGGCTGCGGCGCTTCATCCAGCAGACCCTGGCGCTCGTAGAAGCGCACCGTGTCCTTGCTCACGCCCGTCAGGCGGGTGATTTCTCCGATGCGCATCGTTTTCCCTTGACCGTGGACTAAAGACCGCAGTTTACAGTAGAAACACTTTCAACTACGACACTTTTACCATGCTCCCATACGACTACACCAAGCAGACCGTGCTGATCACGGGTGCCTCGTCCGGCATCGGCCGCGTCTTCGCGGAAACCCTGGCCGCGCGCGGCGCCCATTTGCTGCTGCTGGCCCGTTCCGGCGCCGTGCTCGACAGCCTGGCCAAGGAACTTTCCCAGCGCCACGGCATCCGCGCGCATGCGCTGGTGGCCGACCTGGGCCTGCCCGGCGCCGCGCAGAACGCCCACGCGCAAGCCTGCGCGCTGGGCATGGCGCCCGATGTACTGATCAATAATGCGGGTTTCGCCACGCACGGCCGCTTCGAAAGCATCGATCTCGCGCGCCAGGGGCTTGAGGTGGCCGTCAATTGCACGGCCCTCATGGAACTGACGCACTGCGCCTTGCCGCACATGCTGGCAAAAGGGCGGGGCGCCATCATCAATGTGGCGTCCACGGCGGCCCTGCAGCCCGATCCCTACATGGCCGTGTATGGCGCCAGCAAGGCTTTCGTGCTGTCGTTTTCGGAAGCCCTGTGGGCCGAAAACCGCAGCCGCGGTGTGCGCGTGCTGGCCCTGTGCCCGGGCGCCACGGAAACGGCTTTTTTCGACGTGGTGGCCGCTCCCGAAGCGGCCGTGGGCAAGCGCATGGATCCTCAAGCCGTCGTCGATGAAGCGCTGCGCGCGCTGGACCGGGGCCGCAGCAGCCATGTGGCAGGCAGGCCGAACCGGCTTCTGGCGTTGCTGCCGCGCTTGCTGCCGCGCCAGACCGTGCTGGGGATCGTGGAAGGCATGCTCAAGCCGAAGGCGGCGTAGGCTTCAGAAGGCCATGGTGGCGGACATGGCTGGTGCGGTCAGCATGGCTTGTCGCTGCGCATGGTGCCTATTTGATGGCGTCATTGACAAAAACGTCGTCGAGGTTGCGCGGTTCGCGCGCGACCTTGCCCGTGCGTTCGAAGCGGAAACGCGCAGACATCGCATACGCAGCCTTGCGCACGCGCATGATGGAACCGAGCGGCCGGTGCGCCAGCAAGCCATGCCAGGGACTGAAGGCCATGCCGTCATCGACGGCACGCGACAGGGCTTCGCTCCAGCCCGCCTGCGGCTGGGCCGTGATGCGGGCCACGGGCAGATACGGGCTGTCTGCCTCGGACCAGGCGACGGAGGCGTCTTCCAGCGGCATGCTGGCGATGTCGCGGCACAGCTGGATACGCACTTCCCAGGTGGCCGCGTGGCGGGCAAAGTAGGCCACGACGGCGTCGCGCAAGCCATTCGGCTTGCCATCCAGGTCGACAGGCGCACCTTTCAGGGCTGACAGTTCCGGCAACACGGGCACCAGCGCCACCTTGGCCATGTAGACGCCATATAAAATGGGCGCCTGGCTATAGTAGGTTTCGCCCAGCACATGGGTTTCCGGATGGCCACCCAGGCTTTTCAGCGTAGCGCTTTCGCCGCCCACGGCTTCGAGCGCCTTTTCCGCTCCCTGCAGTACGGTCGACAGCGCCTGTTTCAGGCGCGGGACTTTATCCGTGGTACTGGCCAGCAGCTTCAGGCTGCCGAGGAACTTTTTCGCGCTGGGTGCGAGGAAGGCGGGACCGTTGACGAGCACGAAATCCTGCGTGCTGGCGGGCTCCGTGCCATCGTCCGGTTCCAGGCTGGACAGCTGCGTGCCCGGTACGCCGATCACTTTGATGGCCATGCCACGCGGCACGGACACCTTGTCGTCAAGCATGTCGCCAGGGATGGTGGAGATGCGCATGACCACATCGTAGCTGGCCGGCGTGGCGAACAGGCCTTGCGCCAGCTCGGGCGCCAGGCCATCGAGTACCTGCAGGCGGGCGCGCAGCAAGCCGTGGCTTTTCGCATGCACGCTGCGCGTGGCATGGCCCGAGTCTGCATAGGTAGTGGCGGAAATGCCGTGCAGGGTTTGCAGCAGCTGCGCGCACGTCTCCTGCTCGCCGTCCTCTTCAAACTCGTAGCGCGGCTCGTAGGGCAGGGGCGGGCGTGGAATGGCGAACATGGCTTTTCCTTGTGATGGGTGAGTGTGCCCCCATCATTGCCGCCAACGCCACATCCTTCTGTTTGCTGGCATACACTGGCCCCTAAATATCTGCCGATGCCGCCTTTTGCGCCATGAAAGCGGCCGTCCGGTAGGGCACGCTGATGCTGTCCCGCCCGCGCAAGGCCGGCTCCGAGGCGATCATCTGGCGAATCTCGTCGTCGATGCGCTGGCGCTCCTGCGGCGGCAAGGCGGCAATAAAACTGGTGGAGCGCACGCGGTTGAACAGCACGTCTTCGGCCGTGCCCGTATGCTCCTGGGAAAATTGTGTTTCCTGTAAGTGCGTCAGCCCCGCGTGGGGGAAGACGTGGCGCCAGGCGCCCGTGTAGTAGCGGGGTGTGTCGCCCTCGACACGGTTGACGATGGCGTTCAGGCTGGCCACCCAGGGCACGCTGGCGTCGCGCAGATTCCACACCAGGCCCAGCCTGCCGCCCGGCTTGAGCACGCGCAATATCTCATCGAGCGCCGCAGAGGTGGCGAACCAGTGGAAGGCTTGTGCGCAAACCACGGCATCGACCGAGGCGTCGGGCAGGGGAATGGACGTTGCCGTACCTGCCAAGGCCTGGACTTGCGGCAAGGTTGCGGACAATGTCGCCAGCATGGCCGGCACGGGTTCCACGGCGATGACCGTGGCGCCCGTGTCCAGCAGGCGCGGCGTGAACTTGCCCGTGCCGGCGCCCAGGTCCAGCACGGTGGTACCCGGCCCCAGGCCCAGGCTATCCTTCAGCCAGGCCGACACTTCCGGCGGGTAATCGGGCCGGCCCTTGACGTAGCTGGCGGCCGCCGTGGCGTAACCGCCGGCTGCCGCGTGATGGATATTGCTGCTCATGCAAGACTCCTCGGATGGTCGTGGCATGAGCGTAGCAGATTCCGCACTGGATGGCGCCTCAGTAGCGCGCATCCCTGGGCTTGCCGCCCTTCGGCCAATCCTTGACCTTGTCGGGGAAGTCCGGACGCGGCATGTGCGTAAAATATTCGGCCACGTCGACGGCATCCTGGTCGGACAGGTTGCCTTGCCCCAGCGGGAATTTCTGGCCGTGGCCCATCACCATGTTGGCCTTGACGAAGCCGGCCGCCGTGTAGGTGCGGGCCATGCCGGCACCGATATTGAAGGAACGGTCGCCCCACAGCGGCGGGAAGGCTACTACGCCATTGGCGCCCTTGATGCCCTCGCCATTTGCGCCATGGCAGACGGCGCATTGCTCGGCATATACTTTTTTGCCATGCACGGGATCGGGCAGCAGATTGCGGTCGATCTTCGCCACGCCGCGTCCCGCCACCTTGTCATTCGCCTGCGTGGCGCCCTTCATCCAGTCGATATAGGCGACCATCGCCTGCAGGTCGGGGCCGTCCACGGGCAGCGGCTTGCCGTGCATCGAGCGGCGGAAGCAGCCATTGATGCGCTCGCCCAGGCTGATGATCTTGCCGGCGCGCGGCGCTTCTGACGGGAAGAAGGCGGAAATGCCGAGGAAGGGCGAACCGTTGGCCACCGTGCCGCCATTCAGGTGGCAGCTGCTGCAATTGAGGTCGTTGCCCACGTTTTGCGGCAGGCGCGCGCGCGTTTCCGTCATCAGTTGCATGCCATGGATCAGCTGGCTGGCATTCGGATCGGCCGTCAGGGCGGCGAAGCGGGGCGTGACGAAGCCGCCCGCGTCCGGCGCCTTGAGCTTGAGCTCCTTGCGCACCTTGGCGATCTGCGCAGGCGTGACGGGCGCGCCTTGATTGCCCCACTTGCCGCGCACAAAGGTGAGGATTTCCGCCAGTTCCGTGTCCGACAGGCGGTCATACGCGG
Source organism: Janthinobacterium lividum (assembly GCF_034424625.1). Classification (NCBI taxonomy): domain Bacteria; kingdom Pseudomonadati; phylum Pseudomonadota; class Betaproteobacteria; order Burkholderiales; family Oxalobacteraceae; genus Janthinobacterium; species Janthinobacterium lividum. The sequence goes on from NZ_CP139976.1 coordinate 3,493,543, forward strand.
GCATGCCGAAGGAGCGGGGCGAATGCTGCGTGACGGCCGACTGCCAGCCCGTCAGCGCGATATGAATGACGGAGGTGGCATCCTTCGACTGCACCGAGTCGTTCTGCGCCAGCGGCGGGAAGATGTTTTCCACGCCACGGCCGTCGCGGCGGTGGCAGGTGGCGCAAAACTGCAGGTAGCCGAGGCCGCCGCGCGTGTTGTACAGGGCGTCGTTGCTGGCCGCCACGAGGGGCGCCGTTTTCTTCGGCGGCGCGGCCGCCCCATTCTTGGCCGGCAAACTGTGCAGGTAATGCGCCAGCGCATCGAGGTCGCCATCCGTGAAGTACTGCGTGCTGTGCGTGATGACTTCCGTCATGCTGCCGGCCGCCGTGCCGAAACTGTTGCGGCCCGTCTTGAGCAATTGCACGATGTCGCCTGGCGTCCACAGGCTGCGCAGGTTCACCGCATGCCAGCCGTCGAAGGTGAAGCCGGACAGGTAGTGCTTGCCGCCGCTGCCATCCTGGCCCATGGTCTTTTCCTGGAAGGCCACGCCGCGCGGCGTGTGGCAAGATCCGCAATGGCCGAGACCCTGGGCCAGATAGCTGCCCCGGTTCCACATGGCCGACTTGGCGCTGTCGGGCTTGAACGGCGCGTCGTCGAGGAAGACGGCGTTCCACAGCGACAGGCCCCAGCGCATGCTGAACGGCCATTTCATATCCGTTTCGCGGTTTTTCTGCGCCACGGGCGCCACGCCGCGCTGCAAATAGGCGTACAGGGCTTGCATGTCGTCGGGCGTGATCTTCGCGTAGGAAGGGTAGGGCATGGCCGGATACAGGTTGTGCCCGTCCGCCGCCACGCCCTTGCGCATGGCGCGGTCGAATTGTGCAAAGGTATACGTGCCCAGGCCCGTCTTGGCGTCCGGCGTGATATTCGTGCTGTAAATGGTGCCGAACGGCGTCTTGAGCTCCAGGCCGCCGGCCATGGCGGCGCCGTTCGGGCTCGTGTGGCAGGCCACGCAGTCGCCCAGTCGGGCAACATACTCGCCGCGCTTGATCAGCTCGGCCGACGCGGCGGGCGCAGGCGCGGCCCAGGCGCCGGCGCAGAAGGCCAGCATGCCCAGGAGCATGGCGGCAAGCCGGCCAAACAGCGAGGGGGAGGAAGCAGGAGGACGGTGCGACCCGCGATGCAGGATGGAAATGGCGTTCATGGTGACCCTTTATTATTACGCGCAAGCTTACGCAGTCGTCACCACGGCGAACATTGGGAGTTTCTTTCGATCGACTAGGTAATTTTGCCTAGTGTTTTGAGATGGAAAATCGTGTAGGCCAACTTACAAGCTGGCCATGATGCGCTCGCGCAGCCAGCGGTGGCCCGGCTCAAGGTGCATGCGCTCGTGCCAGACCATGGCCATCTCATAGTCGGGCAGGCTGACGGGCGGCTCCCATGTGCGCAAGGCGCCCAGCGCATTCTTCAGCAGGCGCGACGGCAGCAGGGCCACCATGTCGGACGCGGCCAGCAGGGGTGGCACGATGAGAAAATGCGGCACGGACAGTACCACCTTGCGCGTTCGGCCCAGCTGTTCCAGCGCTATATCCACGTTGCTGCGGAAACCGCCGCCATTGGGCGAGACGACGATGAATTCCAGCGCGCAAAACTGCTCGAGGTCGGGCGGCGTCTTCAGCAGCGGGTGGTCGCGGCGGCCCGCCAGCACATAGTGCTCGGTGAACAGGGTGCGATGGCGCAAGCCGGGCGGCGCTTCTTCCTGCGCCAGAAAGCCCAGGTCGACCTGGCCGCTTTCCAGGTCGTGCGCCATGCGCGCCGGCACGGCTTCGAAGACGGCCATGCGCGACAACGGCGCCTGCGCGCGCAGGCCGGGCAGCATCGGCAGCAAGATCGCATACTCGGTGGCGTCGGCGGCCGCCAGGTTCCAGCGCACCTCGGCCGTGGCTGGCTCGAACGCCTGTTCCGGCTGCAAGACTTGCTCCAGCTGGGCCAGCACGGCTTGCAGGGGCGCGAACAGGGCCAGCGCACGCGCCGTGGGCAGCATGCCACGCGGACCGGGCAAGAGCAGCGGATCATCGAAAGCGGCGCGCAGCTTGCCCAGCTGCACGCTGACGGAAGGCTGGCTCAGGTGCAGCCGCGCCGCCGCCCGCGTGACGTTGCGCTCAATCAGCAGCGCGTTGAGGGTCAGCAGCAGGTTCAAGTCCAGTTTGTGCAAATCCAGCTTATGCGAATTGTTCACGGCTATACCTTGTATATCAACTATTCATTTCCACTATGATAGCGCAAGCCCTACAGTAGTTCCTGTGATTTCCACTCTTCATCTATTACAGGAATAAACTGATGCAACTCCATGAATACACTAGCTTTGATGGTTTGGGACTGGCCCAGCTGCTGCGCGAAGGCGACGTTTCCTCCACCGAATTGCACGACGCTGCCATGCGCGCCTGCGCCGCCGTCAACCCGCGCATCAACGCCGTGGTCGAACTGTGGCCGGCAGATTTATCGGTCATCGACAAGGCGGCGCCGTTCGCCGGCGTGCCATTCCTGATCAAGGATGTGGCCGTCACCATGGCGGGCCAGCGCAGCGAAGCGGGCAGCCGCCTGGGTGCCGGCCACGTGGCCCAGGCCGACTCCCACTTGATGACGCAGTTTCGCCAGGCGGGCCTGGTGACGTTCGGCCGCACCAGCACGCCCGAAATGGCCTTTGCCACCACCACGGAACCCGTGCTGTACGGCGCCACGCGCAATCCCTGGAACCTGGCATTGAGCGCGGGCGGCTCCAGCGGCGGCGCGGCGGCGGCCGTGGCAGCCGGCATCGTGCCGCTGGCCCATGCGACGGATGCGGCCGGTTCCATCCGCGTGCCGGCCGCCTCGACGGGCCTGTTCGGCTTGAAACCGAGCCGGGGTCGCGTCTCGAACGGCCCCGCCATGGACGAGATCTTCAGCGGCCTGGGCGTGCAGCTGGGCGTGAGCCGCACGGTGCGCGACAGCGCCGCCTTGCTTGACGCCGTGCAGGGAGTACTGCCGGGCGAGCCGTATCTGACGAGTCCGCCCGGCCATAGCTGGCTGTCGCAGGTGAGCGTGGCGCCGGGCAAGCTGCGCATCGGCGTGCAGCGCGCTGCCTGCGATGGCGCCTATCCTGTGCCCGCCATCGATGCCGCGCTGGACACTGCCGTGCGCCTGCTGCAAAGCCTGGGCCACCACGTGGAAGAAGTGTCGCCCGCGCTGGGCGTGTCGTGGCAAGCGTTCGTGCACGCCAATGCCAGTATCTGGTGCGCCAACCTGGTGCCGTGGATAGACGGCCTGGCGCAAGAGAGCGGGCGCGGCGTGTCGCTCGATACCCTGGAACCGGCGACCCTGGCCTGCTACCGTCATGGCAAGACGGTCTCGGCGGTCGATTTCGTGGCGGCCCTCGACGTGCGCAACACGGTCACGCGCCAGGCCGGCGCATTGTTTGAGCAATACGACGTCTTGCTGACGCCCACCATGCCGGACTTGCCGTGGCAGCTGGGGCACTATGGCGAAAAGGAGGAACAGTTTGATGGGCTGGGCTGGACGGCGCGCCTGTTCGAGCATTCGCCCTATACGCCGCTGGCGAACGTGGCGGGCTTGCCAGCCATGTCCGTGCCGCTGTCCATGTCAAATGAGGGCTTGCCGATCGGCATGCAGTTCATGGCTGGCTACGCCAGGGATGGCGTGCTGCTGCGCCTGGCAGGGCAACTGGAGCGGGCGGCGCCGTGGGTGCAGCGGCGTCCGCCCGTGTGGGCAGGTAATTAAGAAGGGGAACGGAGGAGGACTACAAGGCGGCGAGACGGGCCGCGCCCCGGCATTCCAGGCGAAAGCGGGCTTTTTCCCACAGCCGGTCGTGGAAGGGCAGGACGATCACGTTGCAGATCGGCTCGACCACGGCCAGCAAGCCGCCGAAGGCCATGGAACCCGTGGCCCAGTACATGACACCGAAGGCCACGCCCATGTGCAGGGCTGTCTGGCTGAGTTTTTCACCGGCCAGGGCGGCAAAGCCCAGGCGGCTGGCGGCGTAGCGGCGGCGGATCGCGTGCCAGGCTTTTTCGTGCCATGGCAGCAAGGCGACATTAATGACCGGTTCGATGATTGCGGCCAAGCCACCGATTGCCAGGGACCCCGTCAGCAAGTAGGCGAGACCGAAGGCGATCGACGTATGCGTGCAGACCTGGCTGAATGTTTTGATGGCTGTAAACAAGGGATGCTCCTTTCTGTTGAATTCGCTTATCCTTGAAGTAGATAGTAACGATTCTCATTTACAAAAGGAAGTAAAATATTTCAACTGGATCCATAGATTGCATCTATGGATTGAGAAATATTAATTGCCATGCATCCAAGCACACGCAAGGGGAGGGAGATGCTGCGCCAGGGCATGTGCTGCGCATGTGAGCAGCAAGGCTCCCATGCGCAGTCGGGCAAAGGCTGTTACGGCAGGGTTTTCAGTACATTCTTCGTCGGCACGGAGAAATTATAGTTGTCGTGGCGGTCCCAGTTGATCGACCAGGTCATCACGCCGCGGAAGTCGGGATACGCCTGCAACGGCTTGATGGTGCCGCAGTTGAGCAGGCGCGTCAGGCAATTCAGGGCATTGCTGACGTCGGCATTCGTCGTAAAACCCGAGCCGGCCGAGCTGCGCCCCGATGGCACGCCAAAGCCCACCTGGTCCGGTCGCAGGCCGGCGAAGGTATTGCCGCCATAATTGAATCCCTCGATCAGCATGCGCGCCGTGGCCACCAGCTGGTCGGCCGAGCCCGCCTTGATGGCGCCCGTGGCGTACGGCGTGTAGATGTCGCCATTGTTGTAGTACTGCGGGTGCAGCACCGTCAGCTCGCTGCGCAAGGCGTTGATGATGGGAATGTAGGCGCCCCAGATGCTGCCATAGCTCGTGTAGCCCCCTTCCACATACACCCATTCCGGCGCCATCGACAGGTAAAAACTGCTGCCGACCTTGGTTTTCAGGTTTTTCACGGCGATCGGCAGATAGGTCTGGATGGCCGCGCCTTGCGCCACGCCGTTTTCCAGGTCCAGGTCGATGCCATCGAAGCCATATTTGGTGATGATGGCGTACAGGCTGTTGGTGAAATTGGTGGCTTCAGCCGTGTTGCCGACGGAAACGGAACCGTTTTGCCCACCCAGCGACAGGATGACTTTCTTGCCTTTCGCGCGCTTGGCAGCCACGTCGGCAATGAATTGCGCTTCCGTGCCCGCACCGGGATCGATGGTCAGGCTGACATTGCCGCCGCCCGCGTTGTCGCCAAAGGAGACGACGATCACATCCCAGTCATCGCTGACCTGGCTGATCGGATACGTGGCGCCGCTGGGGTTGGTGAAGTTGTGCCAGTAGCCGATCAGCGCGTGCTTGGCCAGGCCGGTGGGCGTTGGCGTCGGAGTAGGCGTTGGTGTCGGGGTCGGCGTTGGAGTAGGTGTTGGTGTTGGCGTTGGCGTCGGGGTCGGGGTGGGAGTCGGCGTAGGTGTTGGGGTAGGCGTGGGCGTCGGGGTAGGAGTCGGCGTGCCGCAGTCTCCCACCGCCGTCCAGGGCTGGCCGCTGCCGGCGCCGCCGCTGCTGGTCGAAGGATTATTGCCTTGCGTCCACCAGTTGGCCGTGTAATTGACGTTGTTGTAGCTGGCCTGGCCGCCGCCGTTGTAGGCGGTGCCGCTGTTCCACGGCGTGTAGCAGGCCACTGCTGCGGTCGCGCCGGCCAGCAACTGGCTCGCGCCACCGCTGGATCCGTCGCCGCCGCCACCGCAGGCGGCCAGCGTGCCGCCGAAGAGGGTAAGGATGAGGGTATTCATGACTGTCCGGTTCACTTGCATCTCCTTGTGTGTTTTTAGTATGGCCGGGCGGCTGGACACCGTCCGATTTTTCAGAGTGCAAGCATTGCAGGTGGTAGTCAACTGGTTTTATTCTTTGCGCATTATCACAATACCAGTTGCAGCCTTGCCCCGGCATAAGGGCGATACTGGCCATACCAGTGCCTGTTTTCCAGTCCGCTGGTATGGTGTCCGGAATGTCGCCGGGAGCAGGGCGGGGAAGGGAGGAGCATGCGGGGCAAGGTCTGGCGGCGCGGTTTCCTGACGCAAATCGGCGTACGGTGCGCGCGACAGGTCCAGCAGCATTTGCGTCAAGGCCACCGTCTGGCGCCGCATCAGACGGCAGTCCAGCGTGGGGTATGCGAGTGTTGAGACTTCTCATGCAAAATGGGCGGCAAATGCCTGATTTCATTGATATTGCTGGCATTGGAAATACTTGCCACGGGCAATAACTTACCACCAGGCCAGGCGCTAAGCCCGCGCGCCTCATCAGGCAATGTCTCTTTTTCAAGGGTTCCATGTTCCGCTCCTGAAAGAAAACCTGTAACTTCCTGCATGGCAGCGTGCCATGACGAAAGCGGAAATAATGAAGAAGATACTGATACTGGGTGCAGGCGGACAGGTGGCGCAGTGGGTCATCCGCGCCTTGGCGGGCCGTGAAGACATCGCCTTGACGCTGTTGTTGCGCAATCCCGGCAAGCTGTCTACGCCAGTCCCGGCCAACGGCACCGTGCTGGCCGGCGACGTGCTGGACCAGGCATTGCTGCGGCAAACGATACCCGGTCACGATCTGGTCTACGCCAATCTGGTGGGCGACGACATGGAAGCCCAGGCCAACAGCATCATTGCCGCCATGCGGGCATCCAGTGTCGGGCGCCTGGTTTTCGTCCTGTCGATGGGCATCTACGATGAAGTTCCCGGAAAATTCGGCGCATGGAACAACGCCAGGCTGGCAGAACACCTGAAACCATTCCGCCGCGCCGCCGACGCCATCGAAGCGTCCGGCCTGGCATACACCATCGTGCGTCCAGCCTGGATGACGGACGAAGACGAAGTCGACTACGAACTGACGACGCGCCACGCGCCATTCAAGGGCACCGTGGTATCGCGCAAGAGCGTGGCAGACCTGATCGCCAGCATCATCGAAGCGCCAGACCTGCACCGGCACGCCAACCTGGGCGTGAACAAACCGAACACGGACGGGGACAAGCCGTATTTCATGTAGCTTGTCCAAGCGAAGATATCCAGCGACCACGACAGCGGCACGCAGATGGGGGAAATCGCATTTGCGATTGGGGAGTTGGCGAAATGGGGGTTTTCTCAAATCTCTCCATAACTTCGCATAATTTATATTATGTAAAACGACGTACGCGTAGGGCATCGCTACTGCGGACAATACGGACATGGTTTAAAGGGTTGCTGATGCCTCTTACACTTCAGCCTACAACACCGTAAAAAATCCAATATTTCACGCTTTGAGACGCCTGCTAACAACAGGCGTTTTTTTTGGATCGCCACCATCCTATACTGCTGCCTTCGACGCGCCTGGCCGAACCGGCCACCCCTGAGATTTCTCAAGTACCAGTAATGATTACGTATAGAGTGAAAAATTTCTGCGAGCTCATCCGAGCTGAGACAATCAAAGGGAAAAAGTTCTAGTTGCATTTGAGCAATCATACCAGAGCAACATTACTCCTCAGGGCGCGAAACGCCACGAAAACTAACGCTGGTCACGTAAAAACGCACTCGTAGAATTGCTAGAAATATCAAGCCCGTCGGGGATGTCAATTTTCCCAGCCTCGACCAGCTCATACTGCATTCCTGCATAGCGCTTTGCAGCATCCTCCGGAGTCATCCGGAAGCGGCTTTTAAGCGGCTTTTTACGAGCGCCCGGAGGTGTATAGAGAACAAAATAAATTGTGCGTGCAGTGCTGGACATATGCCCTCCGAAAATACTGTATGGACATACAGTGTAGCACTCAAAACGGACAATCAGACAAGTCGGGCAACCCGGGCGCCGTCGCCAAGTACACAACGCCAAGACCGTTATTGCACCAAGTGACCAAATCGCCCATCTCATGCCCCTCAATCATCCTAAAAGCAGCATGGACGGCGTCAAGCATACAAACGCAGTGCGGCAAGCGCCAATACTGCACCTCGGGCACCACGATGCCCTTGGATGCGAAATAACGCTTTTTGTTAAGTTCCCGGCACTGCATATCCTTGCCGCAGTACTTGGCAATGTATGAAGCCAAACGGTGCGCGCCCTTGATCGAGAATCCAAAATCGTTCGGGTTACGCACGTTGACCTGTCCCATATGCTCACCATCCGGCCCCCGGCCGAGGACGCTTTGCCACACAGACCGCAACAATATGTAGTTTTGCTTGCCACGGACAGCAACATGGAAGTGCAAAGCGCCGCGTTCCTGCTCCTCGATCACCGCCACGTAGTGAAAATGTTCAACCTTGCTCAACCTACGACGGAACGCCTTGAAATCCCTTAATGCCTGCTCACGATCCACCATGTTTTCACGGTACGTTAGTGTGACCATGCGATCAGCTGAAATTGCCTTGCAACGCTCACTGACCTTCGACTTAGCGCGACGGCCAGCGTCATCGTCGTTTTCTTCGCGTTTTTCTGACTCACCACGCTTGGCCTTAACACGAGTCTGTGCAGCCCCTACAAAGTAACGATCCTTAACGACGCTGACAACACACTGCCCATCAGGGAAAACTCGCTTACGGGCCGTATAGGTGTCTTGCCACGTCCCCCTGGCACCATCGTCTGACCACCAATCCGGTTTAACTGAATCCGCATCTTGTACAGCAGGCGTAAAATCAATTGACGACAACGCATTTTCATAATCTAATTCGTTCATTGGTATTCCTATGTCGGTAGGTCTATCAAGGGCCTCGGACAGTTGCAAGCTGTTCGGGGCCTTTTCTTTTGTGCTTCGAAAATCCTTACTTCTTCCTATGGCAAACACAGGGTTTTAGTTGTCTGTGTTCTTAAGTGTCCCTAATACAAGTTTAGCGGCGCTCCGCGCCGCTACCCGCGCTGCGCACAGGTAGCGTCACGTAGCTTTCCGCTACCGCTTACGCAACAACTGCTGACGCAACAATTTCTCTATTACCTGATCCGGCGTCACATCCTTAAAGCGGATATACGCTTTCAAACCTATAAGCACCTGCGCATCAATATGCACAGTTAAAAATGCCTTACCATCGTCACGCAAGCGCTCCCTACGCTCTTTTTGCCGTTGCGCACTAGACTTTGCCGCGCCAGTCACCGGACGTCCCCTGCCGCGTTTAATCGGGCCGAGTAGATCAATCGTCTTGTCATCCTCAAGCTGTTTCATATGCAAACTTTCAAAACGGTTTTTCAGAGTGGGCCGTACTGGCCAACGTGCAGCGACAAGGCACTAAACAAGGCGCCGGACTACCCGCTAAAACTTTGAAGTCGTGTCGCTCCTCGCTCCGATGCGCACGGGCCATCTGATGCCATTACTTCAAAATCAACCGCCGACTTCGATCAGCCCTCAAAGATTTTGCCCTTCGGGCCGCTTGTGCCGTCACCCCGGAATTAGCGTGACAAGTCACCGTTTTTCTGAGGCACGCGGAACTTGCGCACTCAAAATCAGCACCAAATCGGTATGCAGCTTTGTCCCCGATCGAGCAGCCCAAGATGACGGCAGAAACGAGAAGCCAGAGGAGCTATCGACGGTTTGCGCATCGTTCAGACCACCGATCAACAGCACCTCACCATCGTTCACCGTGACGGCTGTTTTGACCTGGCGCTTGATCAGCGTGGGCGACCCCGTCACGCCGCTGGCCGTAGGCTTGAAACTTGAAATTTGCCCATCAATGGCGAGATTGATTTTCCCGCTACCGAGTATCTTGGGCAGCACGTCGACGATAACGCCGGATGGCCGATAGACGATGTTTTGCACGCTGTTGCCGGAATTGTCTTTGCCCGTGCTGGCAATCGTCGGCGTCTCATCGCCCACCGTCAGCACCATTTTTTGATAGTCGTCACCCACGATGCGGCTGTTCGATACTTGTTTGAAACGGCCATCCGTGTTCAACGCGTCAATCACCAACTGAAAATTTGTTCCTCGCAAGCTGATCGCGGACGCCGAATTGACACTGCCCAGCGACGCGCCGAACTTCGCACCAAGCACGCTGGCCATGATGGAAATGCCGCGGCCCGAGCTGGCGTTATCCGTGACCTCGACCCACGACGCCGACACATCAACCATACGCGGCAACTGATCGAGCGCACCGAGCAAGATGCGCATCTTGTTTAACTCCGACGCGCTGCCGGTCAGCACAAGTTGATTGCCAGCCGCCACAGCACTACGCACCCCAAACGCAGCCGTTATAACCTGCACCAAGAAATCAACCGAACGGCCAGCCGGCGCATATACCTCGGACTCATCATCACGGCGCCGGCCGGAGGAACTACCAGCAATGCCGCTGGCATACCCACCGTCAAAATACCCCTCCCCTTCGCCTGATTTGAGCCTGTTCAAAGGCGCAAACAAGGCCGCAGAAGATGACGACGCGCTTTGTGTTGCGACCTCAGGCGGAAGCGACACAACCGGAGCTTGTGCAGACCGCGAAGACTGTGCAGCACGCAGGTAATACACCCCTTCACGCAACTCGGACGCGATACCCTGATCAGCAAGCACACCCTCAATAAAAACTGGCAATTGTTGCGGCGTAAGCGACCGCACCGAAACCGAAATCTTGCGATCTAAGGCCAGCGCATCCGGCGCGATAACGTAATCTCGATCAAGAAGATTTTTATACGTTGCTTGCGCAAATGCCACAAGCGGAGCAGAGGACAAATTGATCGTGACAGGCTGGTTATTGGCCATCGCCATGCAGGGCATCAGCATCAGGTACAGGATCCATTTTTTCATGCGGCACCTCGTACCCATAAGCCCGGCTCGATCTGCGCTATCCAGCCACCATCTACAAAGCGGAAGCGCAACGCCTGTATCACACGCCCATCGGACAGACTGACCATGTACTTATGGCCCTGATTCATGTAGCCGACACCCGTGATCGTATTGGAATAGACAAACTCCTCATTTTTCTGGATAACATCATGCGCAAAAAATGAGCCTCCAAAGTGATAACCAAAAACACCAAGAGCGACGCCCAAGAGCAGCGAACAGAATAGAAATTTAGACATATGTTTGTGTGGTGGCTTAGGAGGCAGCGCCCTTGGGCGCAACAGAGACAAGGCGGCAGGCGTAGCCTGCAATGGCCCGATGAAATCGGGAGGAACACCCACAGAAGCAGATAAGTGCCATGCCGACAGCAAGGAATGCGCGCCATGGGGGTAGCTATCAGAAAAGACTTGCGTGGTGTTATAGGCATTGTTCAAGTCATCGCCCCGGAAGTACCAGCGATCCGCCACCAGCGCATCAGGAGAAGCGCCCAAGCGCACGACACCAATATGCAAGCGGGGCATACTGCCCGTCGATGCGCCAGCCGTCATAAATGCAATGGCGGGGCTCAAAAGCGGCACCTTCATGCGATCAAGACGATTCAAGCGCACCACATACTCAAGCAGCGATTCGCGCAACTGTTTGTCGACCTGGCTAATGTTCTGCATGATGAAAAAAATGTCCCATCCATACTTGCGCGCATGGATGGCCCATTCCAACATTTCCGCCCTGCCCTTGTCTTGAAAATTACGTGTGTTTAACCACGACCCGCATTCATCGAGAATGAGCGCACCATTGTGGTGCTCATCAAACCCAGGCAGCAACTTAGGCGACGGCGCTATGGCCGTGATGCCAGCGCGGCCATACTGCAAAATGGGTTCGAACTGGATAAACCGGTTGCCGCTACCGACCATGTACAGATCGACCGCTGACGGCTTGTCTGGCACGCGTATGACCACGCTTTTATCCGTGGATGGCATCAGGTACTCAAGAAAAACGTCACAATTCGTCGCCACCCTCTTACCGTCCCGCAAGTAACGTCTGATCTGATCAATTGCCGCTTTGCCCTTGCCGCTACCGAGCTTGCCTGTAATTGCGTAAACTGCCATATCAACCGCCTACTTAGTCACAAGGTTAATACCTTTTTTATTAATCACATATATTTGGCAAGCAAGCCACACCGATGCATAACAAGAAGCTGCCGCCATCGTCGTTCCATTAAAGGCTATGCCAAGGCCGACAGCAAAATTAGGATGCGTAGACGACATTCCAGAAATACCCTGTGCGCAGACACCACGAGCACAAGATAAACCCGTCGCCAATAAAGTACCCGCCAACCCCATAAATATCAACACAGCGGAAAGGCGGAAAGCTTTTTCGGCGACCATGAATCTACCAAAGAAACTAATAAGGAAAGTGATAATAGATACTAATAAGTTTGCAAGAATTGGCATGATTAGGCCTTATAAGCTGAAGTAATTTGCTGAATAGAACCGATAAGAGCAAAAAAACATATAACTCCCGAAATGAACCTTGCAAATATTTGGACATAGTTACAAATATTCAATTCAATTGAATTACCTGTTATCGGATTTGGCACACTTGGGTTCGTACAAGCAGCAGTATTAATATTCGGAAACCAATCACCAGCGCCCAACTTTTCCCTTGCAAGCTGGCCTATTTGATCGAGTCCGCTTTTATTCTGATCATCGAAAGTTTCAAGCCAACCATTACCTAATTTGCCGTCCAACTCCGGCGTACCGGTCTCATCAATTCGACAAGGTGCCTGACCAGGAGCGCCACAGGGCTGTTTTACAGGCCCGGTATCTGTTCCTGTTCCTGTTCCGGTGCCCGTTCCGGTGCCTGTGCCTGTTCCTGTGCCTGTGCCCGTTCCTGTACCTGTGCCCGTTCCTGTACCTGTGCCCGTTCCTGTACCGGTGCCCGTGCCCGTTCCTGTACCGGTGCCCGTTCCTGTTCCTGTGCCCGTTCCTGTGCCCGTTCCTGTTCCGGTGCCCGTCCCTGTTCCTGTACCGGTTCCTGTGCCGGTTCCTGTGCCGGTTCCTGTGCCGGTTCCTGTGCCCGTTCCTGTACCGGTGCCCGTGCCCGTTCCTGTACCGGTGCCCGTTCCTGTGCCGGTTCCTGTTCCGGTGCCGGTACCCGTTCCCGGATTATTCGGATCAGGCGTCGTTGTTCCAGTACCGCTACCGTCACCTGGCCCCACAGAACCATTAAACGGGGGTACATCAGTAGGATCAGCCCAAATAGAGCATTTTTGCCCCGTTTCTTCCATTGCCAAATTGCAACTAACCAATGCCAAGTTTGGAGCTACAGTACGAGAATCATTACAAGCTGAAACCGACGAAGTGCGCGCTACACAACCCTCAATACAAACTTTATAATTTTTTGCATCAGCATCGGCCATAATTGCTTGCTTTAGTACCGGTGGCGCAATTTGCCAATAAGCAGTCGCCACCTTGTATGAGCCAAGCGCATCACCATCAAAACACTTAACCCGCTGGCATCGCTGGCCTATCGGCTTAGAAGAATCAGATTCAAAACGAGGACGATCACAATCCTCGCGAAGCGTGCCTTTCATCTCCTGTTTACCTTCGGAGTTCTTAATAGTATAAGCATCGCCAGAGTCAGGCCCCTCGCAAGTAAACCCATAATCACGAGAGTAAGCAGCGTTTACAGCGACCAAAATACCAGCACAATTAGGCGTTAGAACAGGAGTAGCAACACTGGAAAAATAGATTTTTCCACCCCCGGCATATGCTGGAATAACACTCACAAATACCAGAACAATAAAAGCAAAAATAAAACGCATAATGGCCCCTCAAAAAAAAAGGCGACCGAAGTCGCCCGTACCACAGAGCCAGACTTAGCCAGCCTTCGAGAATGCCTTTTTCATCATCTTGATACCCCAGAAACCACCGGCGACCAAGACGGCAACCGCGAACGCTGCCGAGATGTAGGTAGTGGCCGTGGCGGACAATGCCGTGATCGCGGCAACACCTTGATCGTCAGCAGCCGACGCACCAGCCGAAACAGCCACAGCACCTACCAGAGCCAAACCACGCAGAATATTTTTTTTCATGTTCAAGTCCTTAAAATTTGGCCTACGAGTACGATTGACGACGGCCACGCGCCAAAAGAGAGCTAATCCAAAATTTCGATAGAGCGCCGGATAATTCGCTGTATCGAGCCAGCGGCATACCCAATACCAAACGCACCCAAGGCATAGCCAACGACAGCGGCGATAGTCATTATTTGTGCTCCATAAAACGGGCAATAACGTACTTGGCCAGATACACGCCGCAGACAAACAGGCCAGCCAAAAACAGAACGGGCCAGAGATTTTTAAGCAGCATCATCGTTGCGCCCCCGCTATCCAGCCGAGGACAAAAATAACGACCAAAATGCACGGCAAAAACATAGCCTCCAACTCCTGCTGAGCAGCCTGAGCCTCCGCGAACTCACGACCAGTTTGCAAAACCCAAGTACAAGCATTGGGATCGTTACGAAAAGGAACCGGAATGTAAGGAGACAGCCCAGGTGTGCGGGGCGTGGTAGCAAGTGACATTCCTTCGACGCAAACTGGCATATGAATTACGCCGAAGTTTGTTGAGCCGGATTCGCCTTAGAAGATGCCGTGGCGACAGGTTTTTCTTGAGCCGTGGAAGCGGAGGAAGGCACAGCTGGAACTTGCGGCGCTTTGGACGCAGTAGCCACTTTAGGAACCATGCCGACGACACGACCGCCGATACGCTTGTCTTGGCCGATAGCGATTTCAAACTCGACTTCATACAGGCCCGGAACAACATCTTTAAAGGTATCCGGCACGAGCAACTCACCGACGAGTAGCGCCACTTCGCCCGTCTCACGATCCACCTTATGTACAAGGCAATCGGCAAAGAGCATGTTGTAATCCTTGAGCGATTTTTTGGAGAAGCCGGAGCGCGAGGTAACGCTCAGTACTTCGATGGTGACAGTACGGACTGGGCCTTCGACTGCGGCGCCATCCCACTGCTTGACGTCAGCCACCTCCGACACGATGCGGCTGTTTTGACCCACGGCGGCGTCAAACTCGATCATGTAAACCCCCTTCGGCAAATCCTTGTATCGAGCAGGAAGCGACAGAACGCCAATCATCGGCTTGACGACACCATCCGGCCCCACATTACGGACGACGCACTGCGCATTGCGGATGTCGTAGTCATTACCGGTTTTACGGGAGGTTCCGGCAACTTGGACGATGTGTACGATCTCGATTTTGGCTTTCATGTGTATTCCCTTTTCGTTAGCCCTCTAGGGCATAAATGGCGCCATTACGGCGAAATAAATTTCGTTACTTGTCACGCTATTTCAGGCCGAAGAGAACCGTTCAAGACACCCCACGCACCGGACACTGAGCATTTCAACGTGAAAATTTGTGACAATTGGATAGATTTATCAGCGTTAACCGATTGACTCGACGCAGGTAAACACCTACGATTCGTCAGATAACACAGGTGTAATAAGTACAGGTGTATTAAACAATACAGGCGTAATAGTGTCAAGGAGAAATATATGAAGAGCGTGAAATATTTAGCGGACTTACAAGCAAAGCTCGGGAACCCAACTCAACAACAATTGGCGCAGATATTGGGAATCACTCAGGGCGCTGTAGCACACTACGTCAACGGTCGAAGAGTGATGGATGACGAAACATGCTTAGCTGTCGCCATGGCGCTAAATATTGATCCGCTACTAGTGGTCGGAGCCGCATGCATCGACCGAGCAGAAAAGACCGGGCAAAGCAGTCTGTGGGAAGTTTTTATGGCGAGGACGGCAGCAACGGCAGCTAGCGTCCTACTGGTGGCAGGCGTCAATTTGTTTTTGACACCTGACAGCGCGCAAGCCGCACAAATAAAGGCCCCTATCGCCTCGCAAGGTGCAGACTCTTTATATTATGTCAAATAATGGACGGAGGTGGGTACTACTTTTAGTTCATACAAATCAGCTCCTACTTCGCTCTCTCCAACTCACAAACGCCAAGAACACTTGAACCAAGATCGCCAGACCCTCTTGACATAGTTGCATGCCTTAGCTCTGGAGCTTCTGCTGCGATATGCAAATGGAAGCCACAAACATCCGCGATCTTCCCCCTCCAAGTTGACAATTTCACAGTGCCTACGTCGTTGACGTTACTTGGAAAGTGAACATCAATCAAATGTAAGTACTCTGGTGGGCGCCGCATCCCGTCTTTTGCAGCAACGTTGTACAAAGATTTTCCTTGATCTACGATTCTTTCCAAGGTGCTATCTAGAGAACCATCAATCCTCTCGTAAGCCGTCATCTGCTGCTTCACCTCATCGAAATATCTTGCACCGCCAACGAGCGTTCCAGTAAGAAGAATCCCGCCAAAATTAAGCACAATCCCGACCTCGATTTTTAATACATTCACTTCCCCAACTAGTTCCACTAACACCCAATCCCCATTCGCAGTTAATTCCGTGTGATTATGGATCGTGACGTTTTGAAGATTGATCGCATTCATTCAGCCACCCTATTTTAATAAAGTGCATTTTTTGAGAGATTTAATCTTCAACTTAACCCCATACCTTTGCAGTGGCAGCATCATAGAACAATACTGTGAGATTCCTCTGTGCGCGCTTATCCACCATTAATAAGGCCCTACGAATAATAATTTTGTTGGCTACATTTTCCAAATCACCATAAATCCCGACATACAATCGGCTAACTTTTCCTTTTTCTATTCTCTTAAGAAAATGTTCATCATTTTCTGCCAATGAGTGCCCATAGATAAAGAGAGCACCGGTAATTTCGCAAAAACTACGAAACCCCTTCGCTAAGTAATCGTTGTGGCGGATACGCTCCAATTTTTCTTTACTGGTTCCTTCTGACACAAAAATAGGAAAAAGGTCTCGATTCAAGGCATCACGGATTTGCTCAATAAGACGAAGACCGGTATTGATCCAAGTATATTTCTGAACTTCGGTCCGGGCGTCGAACAGATGTAAAGCGCCATGCAAAAACCAAGTATTTTGATTATGACTGTTGCTAGGCTCCCATACCACGTAAGGGGTATCATAATCGTCCTCTGATTTGCGAAAACCATCATCCGACATCCGAGCCTCGCCCTCATCAGTATGCATTTGGGTCCAGTACAAGAGTAAGTCATAATTCAGCGTGTACGTATTGTTGAAATTTGCCAGAAAAATCTTACATGCGCGGAACTCAGCATCACTGATGTCACCAGGCCAAGCTGGATGACTGTTTGCGATGGTTTCAACAAGCAGTTCACGTAAACCCACGGCGTCTTCATACATGGACCGTAGGACTTCGGGTGGAGTTCCCCCGTATGTCGCAGCAATGGTTCTTGTATCACGTAGGGCTTTAATAACCCGTTCGAAGTCTTGTGTATCCAACGCTTCGAATGTCTGTCTCACAGTTGCGGATAGCTGTCGAAAATCAGCTTGTTCAAACAAACGTTTATAAACAAAGATATCTGGACGACAGGCGATACTAAATCCATTGCCAAGCAGTAGATGTCGCTTTTTACATATCAGAGAATCGTTAAGTGCCTCTTCAAAGGTCATCGTTTTCATGTAATTCCTGTGCAATACAGTTTGGACACCAGTTACGGTTATTTTTTGGATTGAGAAACTAAGGAACCTGCCAGCGCCTTTGTTGTAGGGCTGCTTTTTCCACTTTGCAACGCAGCAGATGCCTTACCTTCCATCACTTTTCCAGTGACCTTTGTCGTTCCGGACTGAGCCAATGCGCTGCCAGCTAACCTACGCTGAAGTGTAGATGCATTCGGATTTGCCAGACTCCGTCCTACAGTGGAAGCTACTTTACTGCCAGTCGATTTGGTAGACATTTATTTTTCCATATAAAAATTATATTAATATTTATTAAAGCCAAAAATAATATTTATTAAAGCCAAAAATTATTTCTAGTTGGAGAGTAAGAGAGTTTTTACATACGACAACGCCTGTTGATCTTTCGCTGCGAAATATCGCGGCGCATGTAGCGGTAGCCAAATTTCATTGAAATGACGTTTGAAATCCTCGTACAGTTCAATCGGATAAAGTTTAGCTGGCACTACTCGACCATCTGGATATGCATGCGGATAAGTTGGAAATTCGCTAGGTTCTACTCCACGGTGCTCTCTAAGCCATTTGCAGAAAATTTTTCCTTCTGAAATATCAGGCACCATATTTTCAGGAAGTGTATATCCTCCTTGTTCTAGTGGGGCAATCAGGTTTAAAGTAATTTCATTAAGCATTGAAAAATGGGTATATGGAATTTTCCCACGGTTCAGCATATATCTCTCGATATGCGCTGGCAATACAGCCTTGGAAATTCCCTGCTGCCATTCAGTTACCCACTGAGCCACTTTAACTGCAAATTTAGGCGATAACCACTGCGCCAAGTTCATAGCAAGATATGGGTGAACCCACGTTCCTTGTAAGCTAGGGTTGCCACCGCTAATAATGTGAATAAGTTGGTTTTCCAATAGGCCTGTTTGCGCTATCAATTCAGCAATAAATTCACTAGTGGATTTCAAGGATCTATAGTCGGAATACCTTTTATTTACAGATTGGCACAGTGCTGTGGCACTAATGTATCCATCTCTACTTCTTTGAGGAATAATACTTCCAGATTCAACGCGGGGAATAAGAGTTAGCTGGTCCATAAAAATCCATCGAGGGAATTGTGAACCTCATTCTACTCGCATCGACAAGTCAGCAGCCAAAAAATAAATTTCTACGTGTCAAAATCACCACGCTTTGCGCGCCCACAAATTCCATAACACCGAAATTCATCTTTAAAACAACGTTTGCATACACGCAGACGAAGACAATAACGAGCCTGCTGCACCGCCCATTTCGGAACCCCTAGCATGTACATAAAATCGCCTAGCATCCTCGTGCGGTTCACTGCCCGCCAATTGGTCCGCCTGGAATTACGGATAATCCAGTACTGATTGCGGAATTCATCCTCTATTTGCTCAAGTATCCGCAGTGAATTAGCATCAAAATTTGCCATGTCACGCCCCCCCCTACCTGTCAATCAAGGTGGAGTAACTGTCAGAAGGGACAATCGTCCACCGCTTGTGGCAACCCCGGAGCCGTCGCCAGGTAAAAAACGACGCCGAGATTGTTGTTGCACCAGCTCTGTAGGCCGTCCATGCAATGACCTGATAGCGCCTGGAATGCGGCCTGCGCAGCGCGCAGCATGTTTGTACAAAACGGCACCCGCCATACATCGACTTCCGGCACCACGATGCCCCTGGAGCGGAAGTAGCGTTTCTGGTCAAGCGCCCTGCACTGCATTTCTTTGCCGCAGTATTTCGCTATGTAGCTGGCGATCTTGTGCGCCCCGGCCACGCCGAAGCCGAAACGGTGCGGGTCACGGACGTGGACTTGTCCCATTTGTTCACCGTTCGGGCCGCGCCCCAGGATGCCTTGAGCATAGCGGCTTGCGACCACGCGTCACGGCCTGTATCCGATCGTCAAAACTCGCCGCGCCGGCCCTGCTGATTCTTTGGATAAAGTCGGCGATATGGGTCAAGCTGAACAGCTACGCCGGGCGTCTTCACACTGGTTGTGTCATACCTTCGCGAAGGCCGCCCTTCCTGTATGCCTGCACTTCCAGCGCCCCGCATGCGCTCGGCGTTTCGGCGGTCTGGGTATCCGGCCGTTCACGCGTCATCACTGTGCGCTACTCATCCTGGTTGGTGGCACACAGCTTCGATGTTGTTGCCTTCTAAATCAATGACAAAGGCGCCATAGTAGTGAGGGTGATAGTCTAGGCGGAGGCCGGGGGCGCCATTGTCTTTTCCTCCGGCGGTGATCGCTGCGAGGTAAAAAGCATCCACTTGCGCACGAGTTTCTGCGCGCCATGCCAGGTGGCAGCCGGTAGTCGCTGGCGGCCCCCCGTATGGTGATGGGCCATCGATGAACCATACATCGGCTTTTTTGCCGTCAGGCTCAGAGGCGTCAGGGTAAGCAAACCCCAGCATGTTCGCACCGTAGTTGCCTTCGAAGCATAGGCTGTAGCCCAATGGCGCAAGGGCTGCGCTGTAAAACGCTTTAGCACGACCAATATCGGTCACGCGGAAAGTCATGTGGTCAAGCATGGTGAGTTACTCCCGAGGTAGATTGTTGTATGCGATTGAAGCACGTTAACTGTACATGCATACAGTATTGATAGCAAGACGTTAACATCACGGTTTGAGCAACACTGCATCGCCCAAGACACGCGCACTGGATACCGGATTGAAGCGGCCGTCAGCACGCAATGCGTCAGGCACCGGGTGGAAGCCGCCCGCCCGATGCTGCCTAATTTTTTATACAACATATTGCGCAATATATTGTATTCTTGAGTCTCACCGAGGAGAAACATTAGAATGCGCTATCACTCATGTCTGCTTCAAGCGCTGTCGGCGCTGTCCATCGTTTGCGCATCGGGCGCTTTTGCCGAGGTGCCGGGCATCTCACGAGACGAAAAGGGCGCGATCATCGCCTCCCTCGATAGCACCTTGAATGCGAACTACCCGTTTCCGGACATCGCAAGAAAAATTACGCCGGTGCTTCAGGAGCGGCTGAAAAAGGGAGATTATGACGCGGCGACCACGAAGGCAGCGTTTGCGAGCAAGCTGACCGACGATCTCCTCAAAGTCAGCGGCGACCTGCATTTCTTCGTGGGTGCCGACGCAAAATGGATCGCGGAATTCAAGGCGAAGGCCAATCCGGCGCTCAAGGCCAAGATACGAAAAGAAGAATTGAGCACGCTGGAGGAGAGCAATTTCGGTTTCGATGAGGTCGCTCGCCTGAAGGGAAATATCGGCTATATACGCTTCAGCTATTTTGCCGATCCGGAACTTGCCTATGATACGGCCGCGTCCGCTATGCGCTTCGTCGGCAATACGGATGCCGTTATCATCGATTTGCGCTATAACAATGGCGGACATCTGGAAATGGCGCAATTCCTGGCGAGCTATTTCTTCTCCAGCGAGAAAGACCAGCTGCTCTTCGACTATTATTATAATGAGGATGGCAAGCGTATCCAGCGCGGGCAATGGGTGCTGCCGGGCCTGCCTGGCAAGCGCATGGTGGACAAGCCGGTCTATATCCTGACCGGCTCCACGTCGTTTTCCTCCGCAGAATGGTTTTCCTATGCGATGAAGAAGCTCGGGCGAGCGACACTGATCGGGGAGCGGACCGCCGGCGGTGCGCATCCGGTTGCGCGCAAGCCGCTCAACGACGATTTTTTCTTGCAAGTGCCGATCGGCCAGATCCAGGACCCCGTGGACCATGGCGATTTCGAAGGTGCCGGCGTGCAACCCGATATCCCTAGCCCCTCTATACGCGCGCTGCCTCTGGCGCACAAGCTGGCGCTTGAAAATCTGGCGAAGACCGATGACGCCAGGCGAACCGAACTTGCCTGGCTGCTCCCGAGCTTGACGGCGGCCATCGAGCGCCCGCACGTCGATGCCGGGATGTTGGCGAAAGCGGCTGGAAAATATGAAGGTCGCCAGATCATCCTGGACAATGGCACGCTCTACTATATCTGGCGCGACCGGTTTCGGGTCGCGCTCGAGCCGATCGGTCCCAACCTGTTCGCGGTGGAAGGCGTGTCGGATTTTCGATACCGCTTGGATGTTTCGCGCGGAAAAGTGACGGCGCTGGAACGCGTGAACATGGACGGCAGCATCCAGAGGTACAAGCGCCTTGACTAAGGAGACACCTCAACCGGCCGCGATCGATGACGCCGTGTTTCTCGGCCGCGCTGTCGAACGGCTGAGCGTCCTGATCGCTGAGCAATCCAAGGCCGTCTTCGATACGATGGGGATCGTCATCCCGGTCCGTTCGTGTTCGCTGATGACTGTTCTTGCAACGCTCGGCACGGCCTCCGCCGCGGATCTGGCGCGCGAACTCGGACATTCGCACCAGCTGGTCATGCAAAAGATACCAAAGCTGCTCCGCCTGGGCCTCATACAGTATCGGAACGATGACAATGATGCCCGGCGACGGATATTCATGCCCACGGATGAAGGCTTGTCGCAGCTCGCGAAATTCGAGCAGTGCACGGTGCTGATCCGGGGGGCCTATGCCGCCTTGTTTGCGGAGGTGGGGGATGTCAGGCAATTCGTGGATCGGGCCGCCGATGCGCTCAACGAGAGGCCGCTGGACAAGCGCATCCATTCCCCTGCGCGTTTTACCTGATGCAAACCAGTTTTGTATTCATTTTTTACTGACTATACCCATGCTTTCCATCACCCTGGCCGCATTATCCTTGCAGTCGATATCCTCGGGTCTGGCATCGATCAGTTGAATCAGCGACAAAAGATGCGCCTTGTTCTGCGCCAGGCGTACTTCCAGGGACTCGATATCGACGATCTTCTTTTTGAGCGCTACCATCAGCGCATCATGTTTCCATGATGAAATATCCTCCGGCAAGACTTGCTTGATTTCGTCCAGGGAAAAGCCCGCCTGCTGGGCGTCGCTGATAATGGACAGTACCGCCACCGCTTCCAGAGGATAGTCGCGGTAGCCGTTCGATTGCCGGTCCACGGCTTTCAGCAAGCCCTTGGATTCATAGAAGCGTATCGTGGATGCCGCCAGGCCGCTGCGCTTGGCCAGTTCGCCAATTTTCATCGTTTTTCCCGCTCCCTTAGTATGGTTTGTTATTCCGCAGGGCCGTGAGCAGCGCTTGCGCCACTTCCTTGCTCGATCCGGGGTTCTGGCCCGTGACGAGGCGGCCATCGGTCATGACGAAGCTGCCGAAC
This sequence comes from Janthinobacterium lividum, assembly GCF_034424625.1. Lineage (NCBI taxonomy): Bacteria > Pseudomonadati > Pseudomonadota > Betaproteobacteria > Burkholderiales > Oxalobacteraceae > Janthinobacterium > Janthinobacterium lividum. The sequence continues at coordinate 3,516,118 of NZ_CP139976.1, forward strand.
GGGATGAAGCTTTTATCATATAGCGCTCCCCTGCCCTCGAGCTCGCTTTGCAGCAGATAGGGTACCTGCTCCTTGATGCCGGCCAGCGATTCCTCCGTATTCGAAAAACCCGTCACTCGGCGCCCTTGTATCAGCGGCTTGCCGTTATCGTCTTGCAGATCGAGCAGGCCGGCGGCGCCATGGCAGACGGAAGAAACGATGCCGCCGTTGCGGTAGATCGCCTCGGCAATGCGCTTGAGCTCCTGGTTGCCCTTGAAATCCCACATCGTGCCATGGCCGCCCGTGTAGAAAATAGCCTGGTAGGCAGCAGGGTCGATGTCGGCCGGCGCGTGCGTCGATTCCAGCGCCGCCATGAAAGCGGGATCTTTCAAATGGTTTTTGGCCGCCGCATCCATATACAGCCATCCCAGGCTGCGCTCATCGAGCGGCACGGCGCCGCCGTTCGGGCTGACGAAGTCGACGCCAAAGCCGGCGTCCTTCAGCGCGTCATACACATGCGTCAATTCCGTGAGCCAGAGCCCCGTATGGTCGCTTCTGCTCGGATACTGGGAATGGTTGGTCATGACCACGAGTACTGTGCCCGGTTCCCGCTTTGGCGACGCCGGTTCTGCAGCGACCATCTGCGCAAACAGGAGCGGCATGAAGGCGAGGAAAAGCTGCTTGAAAACTGACATGGGATCGTCCTCCTGATGGTTGCGTGGCCTGCACCATGTGATCCACTATAAGCTTAAAGCCAACTTGAATGTCAAGCGGCAGATGGGTGGTGGCAGGATTTTTGTTGTCTCAAGGTGCTGCATTTCTTGCAGCCCGTGTCGCGAACGGGACACAGGCAAAAAAAGTGCATTTCAGGGCTTGACCTTCAAGTTAGCTTAAAGCTTATCGTGAGGCCATCGCAACCTTGGAGATAAGCATGAACCCCTTTACCGCACTGACATTGCCCAATGGGACCGTCATTCCCAACCGCCTGGCCAAAGCCGCCATGGAAGAGAATATGGCCGACAAGGACCACGCTCCTTCGGACGAGCTGATCCGCCTGTACCAGTCGTGGGCCGACGGTGGTGTTGGCTTGATGATTACGGGAAACGTGATGATCGACCGCCGCGCCATGACGGGGGCAGGCGGGGTGGTGCTTGAGTCCGAGCAATTTGGCGCCCGCTTCGAGCAGTGGTCACGCACCGCCCGTTCGCGCGGGGCGCAGGTCTGGATGCAGATCAACCATCCAGGACGCCAGATGCCTGCCGCCATGGGACAGGAAACCATGGCGCCATCACCTGTGCCTATGGATATGGGCAACTTTTCAAAGCAGTTTTCCGCGCCGCGGGAAATGACGGAAGCCGATATTGCCGACGTGAAGCAGCGCTTTGTCCATACCGCCAAGCTGGCGGCACAGTTCGGCTTTACGGGCGTGCAAATCCATGCCGCGCACGGCTACCTGCTCAGCCAGTTCCTCTCCCCTATTACGAATAAACGCAGGGACCGGTGGGGCGGCTCGCTCGAAAACCGGGCGCGGCTGCTGGTCGATGTTGTCAACGGGGTGCGGCAAGCTGTGGGCCAAGGCTTTGCCGTCGCGGTGAAGCTCAACTCGGCGGATTTCCAGAAAGGCGGCTTCAGTTCGGAAGATGCCAAGCATGTAGTTTCCATGCTCAATACCCTGGGCGTGGACCTGATTGAATTGTCCGGCGGCAGTTATGAAGCCCCTGCGATGCATGGCCAGACCCGCGACGGCCGCACCTTGGCCCGCGAAGCCTATTTCCTGGAATTCGCGAAGGACATCGCCACCGTGGCCCGGATGCCCATCATGGTGACGGGCGGCATACGCCGTTACCCGGTGGTCGAGCAAGTATTGAACAGCGGCATTGCCATGGCAGGCATGGGAACGGCGCTGGCCATCGATCCGCAGTTGCCGGAAGCATGGCGTTCCGATCAATCGGCAAGCCCCTTGCTCAGGGCCATTACCTGGAAAAACAAGGTGCTGTCGTCGATCGGCTATATGGCGATGGTGAAGTATCAGCTGCGGCGCCTGAGTCAGGGCAAGCAAACAAGGCCCAATGTGGCGCCCGCCCTGGCGCTAGCGATGCAGCAATGGGAAACCGCCGTCAGGAACCGGCAGTATCGCCGCAGGATGAACGGGCTCGCGGCAAGCGGCCTGTAAATGGAATTTACCCAAATCAAACAGTGAAGGTGCAAGCAATGAACATGACAATTGCCGCGGCAGTATCAACATTGATGCTAAGTATCGCCGCGAGCCCATCCCGGGCAGAAATTCCTGCGACAAACACGCAGGTCTTCATTGATATCGCCGGCCATGACGTGCCGGTGGCGGCTGGCGGCTTGTATGACCGCTTTCGCTCGAATCCACCGTTATCGGTCATCGCGTCGGAAGCGCCGCAACTAGACCTGAGCTGGTTCCAGGGCATTCAAAAAGAAAAGGTCGCCATCGGCTTTGACTCATATTCACCGAACTTCTATTACAAGAACCGCAAGATCACGGCCGTATTTACGGCCGACATCGCGCGCTTGAAGGAGCTGATGCCGGAAGACATACTGAAAGAAGTGCAGCCATTGCAAGTGTGGCCGGGCCGGGGCGCGGTGGCGTTGACGGCCTACGCCTACGAATACTGCGACAACGACAGCTACAATGAAATTTCATTGGCGATCGTGACCAACAAGCCCGGCAGCTCCAGTTTTGGCCCGTTCACGTTGCTGGGCCAATCGCTGTCCAATGATTTCTGGGGCTATGTGCTCAAGCTGCCCGTGAACACGGAACTGGCCAGGGTGCGTGGTGTCGTTGGCTACAACCTGCCCAAGTGGCTGACTGGCATCGACATAAAAGAAAATGACGCAAGCATTTCCTTTGCCGTCACGGACAGCGCAACGGGACAGCTGGATTTTGTTTTTACAGGAAAAAAACTGGGCGACCTGTCGCACAAGGCAGATATGGTGACCAACAGCTTCACCAACAAGGATGGCGCCGGCAAGCTGACTTACGGCTATTCCGTTTCCCGCCAACTGAGTCATGCATCGAGCACGAACGCGGAATCGGCAAGCCTGAAACTGGGCGACGGCAGCTTTTCCCGGTATATCAAGTCATTGAAGCTGGGAAAGATGATGAAATATGAATACGTGCCAGAATTCCAGAATGCACTGTATGCCCCGAAGCCGCTACAAACCCTGGCTACAGACAAATGATTTTTATATGAGCAGCAAGCATCCTTACGGGTGCTTTTTTATAGCCGCCCTCCCAGTATAAGTTGATGTGGATCAATCAATTTTCCTGTTGTGTGCAGCAGAATATGATCATTCGCAAGGATCTGTTCTGCGCCTTGCACGATGCATTCGCCACTTCATAAGGAATACCATGATCCCCCCTACCATGAAAGCCGCCGTCGTCGAGCAACTGGGCCAGCCGCTGGTGCTGCGCGAGGTTCCCGTGCCGGTGCCAGGCCCCGGCCAGATCCTCGTCAAGACGGAAGCGTGCGGCGTCTGCCACACTGACTTGCATGCGGCGCGCGGGGACTGGCCCGTCAAGCCGACGCCGCCGTTCATTCCCGGCCACGAAGGCATCGGCCTGGTGGTGGCCGTGGGCACGGGCGTGACCGAAGTGCAACTGGGCGACCGGGTCGGCGTGCCCTGGCTGTACTCGGCGTGCGGCCATTGCGAACATTGCCTGGCAGCCTGGGAAACCGTGTGCGCCGAGGCGCAGTTCGGCGGCTACACCAAGAATGGCGGCTTCGCCGAATACATCCTGGCCGACCCGCGCTACGTCGCGCACATTCCGGCGGATCTTTCTGCCGTGCAAGCAGCGCCCATCATCTGCGCGGGCGTGACCAGTTACAAGGGCATCAAGGAAACGGGGGCGCGGCCGGGCCAGTGGCTGGCCGTATCCGGCATCGGCGGACTGGGCCACCTGGCCATCGAATATGCGGTGGCCATGGGCTTGCGCGTGGCGGCCGTCGACATCGATGAAGGCAAGCTGGAGCACGCGCGCGCCCTGGGCGCCGAAGTGACCATCAATGCGCGCCAGGGCGACCCCGTCGCGGCCTTGCGCGAAGCGACCGGGGGCGGCGCCCACGGCGTGCTGATCACGGCGCCATCGATCGATGCTTTCCAGCAAGGCGTGGCGATGACGCGCAAGCGCGGCACCTGCGTGCTGGTGGGCTTGCCGCCGGGAGACTTCCCGACGCCGCTGTTCGACGTGGTGGCCAATTGCGTGACGATACGCGGCTCTTTTGTGGGCACGCGCCAGGACATGGCCGAGGCGCTCGCCTTCGCCGCCACGGGCAAGGTCAAGGCCGGCGTGGAATTGCAGCCGCTGTCGGCCATCAACGAGATCTTCAGCCGGCTGGAACATGGCAAGGTTGCCTCGCGCGTGGTGCTCGATTTCAGCGGCAGCTGAACGCCAGGCGGGCAGCGCGGTGTGTCGTGCGACGGCAATTTAATTGCCGTTGCTATGATGGCATCTCATACAGAACACCGAGGACACACCGATGAAGCAATCCCTCTACGGCCTGCTGGCCTGCGCCGCCCTCGCCTTGTCGTTTTCGGCCAGCGCGGCGGAGCCGGCCCCGGCTACGCTGCCCGGACACTATTACCTGCAAGGCGTCATGGAAACGGGTTCCGAACTGCTGCTGAAAAAGGACGGCACCTTCGAATGGATGCTCAGCTATGGCAATACCGACGAGCAAGCCAGCGGCGAGTGGCGCGTTGCTGGCGACGTGGTGACCCTGGTGGCGGGCAACGGCGGCAAGGAGCCGCAGTTTCGCGTGTTCGAGGAATCGGAAATGCGCATCCAGAAACCCGCCGAAGCGGGCCTGTGGGTGGCCATCGTCGGCTTCCCCAAAGTGGGGCCGATGGCCGGCGTGGAAGTAAAGTTCGAAGCGCAAAGCGGCAAGACGGCCACGGCCGTCAGCGTGGCGAACGGCGACGCCATCGTCCGCATGCCGGCGTCGGAAAGCTGGGTGCGCGCCGGCTTGCGCCGCCAGGGTTCAAAAGCCGACTATCAATGGCTGGCCGTGCCGCCCGTGCGCGCGCAGGAACGTATCGCCGCATTCGCCGTCACCGATCCCCAGTGGTTGAGAGCCCAGGCATTCCAGAAGCTGTGCTTGCGCGTGGTCAAGGGTGGCCTGAAAGTCGACGATGCGGACAATGGCCTGGCCAGGGGCCTGTACGCCAAACCGGCATCGACGCAATAGCCTTCTTTCCCCTTCTTTCCATTCTCCAGGCACGTTGTCCTGGTCAAGAATACTGACCGGGGCCGTACGCGCACGCCCGTGCGCCGTTGACACCCAGCACGGTCTGTCCTATAGTCGCCGGGTTAACGACAAATGAGAATGAGAATCATGTTCAGTTCTATCAAGAAATGGCTCGTCTGCTATCCACTCGTGGCCGCCAGCCTCAGCCTGTTACTGGCCGGAGGCGCGCAAGCGCAAGTGGCCGACCAGGGCGCCGGCGCCAAGCAATTGTGGCAATTGATTGATTATGTTGCCGTCGATTACAGCGGCGCCGTCGAGGACGGCAAGGTGGTCAGCGAAGCGGAATACGCGGAAATGCTCGATTTTACGGACAACGCGACGACGCAGATCGCCGCCCTGCCCGCGCACGCCTCGCAGGCGGCCATTGCCGCCGCCATCGCCGACCTGCGCAAAGCCGTCGTCGCCAAGGCGGACGGCGCGGAAGTCAAGCGCCTGGCGCACCACGCGAATGGCTTGCTGATCGCCGCCTACCCGATTCCCGTGGCGCCGAAAGTGCTGCCCAACCTGGCGCGCGGCGCGGCCCTGTATGCGGCCCAGTGCGCGTCCTGCCACGGCGTGGCCGGCGGCGGCGATGGTCCGCTGGCGGCCAGCCTGGAACCGAAGCCGATCGCTTTCACGGATGCCGAACGGGCGCAGTCGCGCAGCCTGATGGCGCTGTACCAGGTCATTTCGCAAGGCGTGGCCGGCACTTCGATGGCCAGTTTTGGCCAGCTGTCCGAAAACGAACGCTGGGACCTGGCGTTCTATGTCGGCGGCATGTCGCACGATGCGGCGGCAAGCGCGCGCGGAGAAAAGCTGTGGCAGGATGATCCGCGCAGCAAGAACCTGTACGCGGACCTGGCTGCCGTGACGACCCTGACACAGGAAGCCGTTGCCGCCAAGCTGGGCGCGGACGAGGCGCAAGCCTTGACGGCGTACTTGCGCAGCAACCCTGGCAAGGCCGACGCGCACAAGCCGGCCGGCCTGGCCCTGTCGCGTTTGCGCCTGGCGGAAAGCCTCGAGGCCATGCATGCGGGCGACCGCGCAGGCGCCACGCGCCTGGGCCTGTCGGCCTACCTGGACGGTTTCGAGCCGATCGAGCCGATGGTTGGCGCGCGCAATAAATCCCTGCTGCTGGCCGTGGAAAACGCCATGCTGGCTTACCGCTCCGCCGTGGCCAAGGGCACGGTGGCCGACGCCGACGCGGCTGGCGAAAAGCTGCAGCAACTGTTTACTCATGTGGAAGCGGAGCTGGGCGACGCCAAGGCCGACCCGATGACGACCTTTATCGGCGCCCTGACGATCTTGCTGCGCGAAGGCGTGGAAGCGCTGCTGATCGTCATCGGCATCATCGCCTTCCTGCGCAAGGCCAAGCGCAACGATGTGCTGCCCTATGTGCATGCGGGCTGGGCGAGCGCGCTGGTGGCGGGCGGCCTGACATGGGTGGCGGCGACCTACCTGGTGACCATCAGCGGCGCCAGCCGTGAAGTGAGCGAGGGTCTTGGTTCCGTGTTCGCGGCCCTGGTCCTGCTCAGCGTGGGCTTGTGGATGCACCAGAAGAGCAGCGCCGGGCGCTGGCAGGAATATTTGCACGAGAAACTCACGGCAGCCATGTCGCGGCGCTCCGCCTGGGGCCTGTTCGCCCTGGCCTTCATCGCCGTTTACCGCGAAGTCTTTGAAACCGTGCTGTTCTATTCCGCCCTGGCGGCGGACGGCAACGGCGGCGCCCTGCTGGGCGGCTTCCTGGTGGCCATCGTGCTGCTGGTCGTGATCGCCTGGGCCTTGCTGCGCACCAGCGCGCGCATGCCGATCGGCAAATTCTTCTCGTGGACGTCCGCCTTCGTGGCCGTGCTGGCCGTGATTTTGATGGGCAAAGGCGTGGCCGCGCTGCAGGAAGCGGGCTGGGTCGGCGTGAGCCCCGTCGATTTCATCCGCGTCGACCTGCTGGGCATCCTGCCGACCCTGGAAACCTTGCTGGCGCAAGCGGCCATCCTGGCCATCATCGTCGTTGGCTATGGCTGGAACCGCGTTTCCGCAGGCAAGCGCAAGCTGGCCTGACCTTGTAGAGCCGGCGCGGGCAAGCTGCCCGTGCCGGCCACGGCGCGCCTGTTCAGGCGCGCCATCCCTCCCCCGCCATCGGCCCCACTTTCATCGCCAACATCGTCATGACGGGCGGCGGGCCAGGCAAGGATGCGCCGCCGTTTTCCTTTGCCCGGCAAGACATCCTGAATAGAATATGATGGTCATCATGCGGAACTTGCGCAACAACTCAACTGCCCAACCCTCGGCGCCAAACCGCAAGGAAGCCACCCACGAACGCATCGTCGAGGTGGCCATTGCGGACCATTTCCTGACGTCGCCCTTGCGTGGATGGTACCGTTTTCATCCGGACAGGGCTTTCGACACGCGGTCTCCGAACACCAGCACTGCCAAACCGGAGATCATCAGCAGGTAGCCCATCAGTTTTCCGGGCGAAATCGGGCGTGCCGTTGCACCGAGCAAAGCTAAGTGATCGATGACCAGCGATGACGTGAGCTGGCCGACCACGGCCAGTCCCACCAGCAAGGTCAAGCCGATGCGCGGTGCCAGCAAGACGTTACACAGCAAGGAGCCGGCCCCCAGCATGCCACCCAACAGGCTCCAGAGGGGCTGAGCGGGAACTTCCGCCAGTGACGCCACGCTGCCACCACGCAGCAAGGCAATCACAGCCAGACACAGCGCGCCGATGGTGAAGGACACCAGCGCCGCCGTCAGGGAGTCTCCACCGATGCCCCGCGCAAGCTGGCCATTCAAAGTGGTTTGCAAGGCAATGGCGATGCCCGCGCCGAAAGCGATGGGTAACAGTAGCGCGTTCATCAGGCGCTGCTTACGCATGGTGGATCGGCGCGAACGATTCAGCAAACAGATCGGGCTGGTAACCGGCGGCATTGAACAGGTGAGCGCAGGATTCGTCGATCGCGGAGCGCAGCCTTGCCTGATCCACGCCCAGTACGACGCCACCGCGTTTGCGCACGCGCCCGTTGATGATGACGGTATCGATATTGCTGCGCTCTACCGCGTGCACCACGGTACCGATGGCGTTGTTGACCGGGTAGAGGTTGAGGTCGCCGGTGCGTATCAGTACCAGGTCGGCCTGCTTGCCTGGCGCCAGGCTGCCGATGCGTTGCTCCAGCCCCGCACACGCGGCGCCGTCGATCGTGGCCGCCTCCAGCAAGCGGAACGCATCGGTGGGCGCCGCCGCATGGTGGTGCCCATGCAGGCGCTGGGTATGCCCCAAGACCCGCTGCAGGTAGAACGCCACGCGCATCTCCATGAACATGTCGCCGCTGTACGAGGTCTCGTTGTCGACACTGAGGCCGGGGCGTATGCCGTGCTGGAACGCCGCCTGCCAGGCGTTCATGCCATCCTCGATACCGTAGTGGGCATCCGAGCGCGGGCATACATTGACGCGCACGCCTGCCTCGCGCAAGATTTTCCAGCCGGATTCCGGCAGGCAGGTGCAGTGGTTGAAGATGTTGTCGTTGCCAAGCAGCCCCTGCTGGTGCAGGCCTTCGAGTTCGGCTGCCATGCCACCACCAAAAAACTCGGTCACGATGGGAATGCCCAGTGCCCGCGCGATGGCCCACTGCTCCGGTTCCAGCTGCGCCATCATGGCCAGCGTCACCAGGCTGTCGGGATTGGCAAAATACTTGGCCTGCAGGCGTGCGAGGTTGCCCGGCCAATGCGCCTCATCCCAGTCGCCCGATACGGGCGCACCGGATGCATGCACGGCGCGGATACCCGTATCGAACAATGCTTCGACGGCCGCGTCGGAGTGCGCCGCGGTGCGGCTGTTGTGGGAGTTGTCGATCACGGTCGTGATGCCGGCATCGATGCAGCCCAATGCCGTGAGCAGGTTGCCCACGTAAATGTCGCGCGGCCGGTAGTATTTGGCAAACGAGAAATGGGTGGCGTTGCAATAGTCCTCGAGCGTTGCCGCATTCGGATTGATGCGGCGCAGCTGGCCTTCCCAGGAGTGCCGATGGGTATCGACCATGCCCGGAATGGCGATCATCTCCGCGGCATCGATCACCTCGGCGCCGTCGGCCTCCAGGTGCACGCCGATGGCGGCAATGGCGCCGTCGGCAATCAGGATGTCGCCCTTGGGCAAATTGCCGATATTGCCATCCATGCTGATGATCGTCGCGCCGCGTATCAGCATCTTGCGGGGGGCTGGGGCCAGTGGCGCCAGCAGAGCCGGCAATTGAGTATCTTGTTCAAGCATGGTTGAGTCCTGCGATAGGTAATGGCTTGCACGCAGTCTAGTGCAGTCAAGCCGGCGGAAAAAGTAGCGCCGGGCGTTTTCAGCATGCGGAAAATCCGAACAATGTTAGGTTATAGTGCCATTTCCCTTAGCATCACACGGACAAGACATGGATCGCGTACAAGCAATGCAGGTATTCCTTCGCGTGGTCGAGAGCAGGAGTTTTGTGCGCGCGGCAGAGACCCTGGGCTTGCCCGCATCGTCGGTCACCGGCATCATCAAGCGGCTGGAAAAACATTTGCAGACGCGCCTGCTGAACCGCTCCACACGAAACCTCAGCCTGACACCCGAAGGCGAGCGCTACTTCCACCGCTGCCGCGAAATACTCGACCTCATCGACGACACCGAAGCCAGCCTGCAAGGCCCGGGCGAGCGCCCGCAAGGACGACTGCGCGTGGATATGCCGGGCGGCATCGCCCATGCCGTGATCCTGCCGCAGTTGCGGCAATTTCAGCAGCGCTACCCGGATATCTACCTGATGATCGGCGTCAATGATCGCCAGGTCGACTTGATACAGGAGGGAGTCGATTGCGTCATCCGCACCGGCAGCCTGGAAGACTCGACGCTGGTCGCGCGCCGCTTGGGCGAGCTGCGCTGGATCACCTGCGCGGCGCCGTCCTACCTGGCCGAACACGGTGTTCCCGCGCTCCCGGAGGATTTGGCAAGCCACCGGGCCATCCACTACTTTTCCGGCACGGCGCGGCGGGGGAGCGATCTGCATTTCATCGACGATGGCGTCCGCGTCGCGGTGCCGGTCCCTGGCACGGCCGCAGTCAACGAGACCGGGCTGTACATCAAACTGGGCCTCGACGGCCACGGCTTGATGCAGCTGGCCGACATCCTGGTGCGCGACCATTTGCAGGCTGGAGCATTGGTAGAGGTGCTGGCCGACAGGCGGCCGGCACCTGTGCCGGTATCGCTGCTCTATCCCCACCACCGCTTTCTCTCCCCGGCAATGCGGGCCTTCACCGACTGGACGACAGAACTGTTCAGCAACGCCAGCCTGATTTGACCGCGCCGAGCGCCGCCTGCAGGCGTAGCGCATCGCGTGCACGGAGTTGGAAATTACGATATGATGATCATCATGCAGAACTTACCCAACAAGTCAGCGGCCAAAATCATGGCGCAAAGCCGCAAGGAAGCCACCCACGAACGCATTGTCGAGGTGGCCACGCGCGCCATCCGCCGCAGCGGCTATGCGGGCACGGGCGTGGCCGACATCATGAAGGAAGCGGGCCTGACGCACGGCGGCTTTTATGCCCACTTCGCCTCGCGCGACGCGCTGCTGGCCGAAGCGGGCGACCGCGCGGGAGCCGAAGCGGTGGCGCTGGCGGCCAGGGTGGCGGCTGCCGCCCCTCCCGGCCAAGCCCTGCAGGCCATGATGGCCGCGTATCTGTCGCCCGAACACATCGCCGCCATCGAGGTTGGCTGCCCCGTGTCGGCGCTGGGCTCGGAAATGCCTCGCCAGGCGCCCGAGGTGCGGCGCGCCGCCACCATCCATATCAAGGAAATGATCGACCTGTTCGCGCGCCAGTTGCCGAACTGGGGCCAGCCCGAAGCGCATGCGCAGGCCATGGCGACGGTGTGCGCCCTGATCGGCACCACCATCCTCGCCCGTGCCGTCGACGAGCCAGCCCTGTCGGACGCACTGTGCGCAGCCACCCTGGCGCAAATTCAGGCGCCCGGCTAACCGCACCGCCCGTGGCGTTGATCCGTCCCGGGCTTTTTTTTCAACAAAAATATGATGATCGTCATATTCCATGTCCCAAGCTGTCAATCACTGAAGGAACTGCCATGAAAAACCACAAGATTGCCCTGGTCACCGGCGCCTCGTCCGGCATCGGCGCGGCCACGGCCCAACGCCTGGCGCAAGCGGGCTACACGGTGTACGGCACCAGCCGCCGTGGCGGCCAGGCGGCCGCAGCCGGCCATGCGATGCTGGCGCTCGACGTCACCAGCGATGCGTCTGTCGCTGCCGCCGTGGCCGAGGTGATGCAGCGCGAAGGCCGCATCGACCTGCTGGTCAATAACGCCGGTTTCGGTGTGGCTCCGGCAGGCGCCGAGGAAAGCAGCATGGCGCAGGCGCAAGCCATCTTCGACACGAATTTCTTCGGTCTCGTGCGCATGACGCGCGCCGTGCTGCCACACATGCGGGCCCAGGGCGGCGGGCGCATCCTCAATATCGGTTCCGTCGTGGGCTTTTTGCCCATGCCTTACGGCGCGCTGTATTCCGCCACCAAGCACGCCATCGAGGGCTACACGGAATCGCTCGACCATGAAGTACGGGGCTGGGGCATCCGCGCCAGCGTCATCGAACCGGCCTATACGAAAACCACGTTCGAAGCCAATCTGCTGGCGCCCGATGCGCCGCTGTCCGCCTACCGGCAAGTCAGCGCGGCCGTCACGCGCCGGCTGCAAGCGCTGATGGCCGGCGCCGATGAGCCTGGCGTCGTGGCCGACACGGTATTGGCGGCGGCGCAGGCGCGCCAGCCGAAATTGCGCTACACGGCCGGGCCGCTGGCGGCACGCCTGCGCCTGATGCGCCGTTTCATGCCCGCCGCGCTGATGGACGCCGGCTTGCGCAAGGACCTGCGCCTGGCTTGAACGCCGACGCCTTTTCAGCATTCAGAGAGAATATCATGCAAGCATTGCAACTTAAAAAATACGGCGGCCTTGATCACGTGGCGTTTGCCGAACTGCCCCGCCCCACTCCCGGCCCCGGCGAACTGCTGGTGCAGGTGCACGCCGTGGGCTTGAACCCCATCGACAACCTGATTCCCAAGGGCGACTTCAAGCCGATATTGAAACTGCGCTTGCCGGCCACCCTGGGCAGCGACCTGGCCGGCGTGGTGGTGGCAGTCGGCGGCGCCGTCACGCGCTTCAAGGTGGGCGACGCCGTGTATGCGAGTATTTTCGACACGCCATACGGCAGCCTGGCCGAATTTGCCGTGGTGCCGGAACAGGCGGCCGCACTGAAACCGGCGAACCTTGATTTCGTGCAGGCGGCCTCGATTCCCATGGTGGGCTTGACGGCGTGGCAAGCCATGCATGAGCGCATGCAGCTCCAGCCGGGCCAGAAAGTGTTCATCCCGGCCGGTTCCGGCGGCATCGGCACGTTTGCCATCCAGCTGGCCACGCACCTGGGCGCCCGCGTGGGCACGACCACCAGCACGGCGAACGTGGAGCTGGTGCGCGGCCTGGGCGCCGATGACGTGGTCGATTACAAGAAACAGCCGTTCGAGGACGTGCTGCGCGATTACGACGCCGTGCTGGGCACGGTGCGCGGCGACGGGCTGGAAAAGGCCTTGCGCATCGTCAAGCCTGGCAGCCATGTCGTCTCGCTGATCGGCCCGCCGGACGCCACTTTCGCCCGTGCGCGTGGCATGAACGTGGTGCTGAAACTGGTGTTTGGTTTGCTCAGCCGCAAGATCATCGGCCTGGCGAAGCGGCGCGGCGCCAGCTATGCCTTCCACTTCGTGCGTCCCGACGGCGGCCAGCTGGCGCAGATCGCCGCCCTGCTCGAAGCGGGCACCATCCGTCCCGTCATCGACCAGGTGTTTCCTTTCCGTGAGGCGAAACAGGCGCTGGCCTACCTGGCGCAGGGACGCGCACGGGGCAAGGTGGTGGTGCAGCTGATCGTCCCTTGAGTTGCCCTTGGAATGCTTTTCGCGCCGTGACTATGTGTGAGTTTTGCGTTGGCAATTTCCTCCATACTCCTTGTCAACCGTTCACCTATTGATACCGGTCAACCTCCATAAAGGTAGCTCATGCGCGTTTTCCCGGAATGCTGCTGGCTCGCTCTCACCCTCGTGGCCGGCATCGGCCAGGCCGCCGAACCGGGCGTCACCGATACGCAAGTCCGGCTGGGCATGGTCAATGCGCAAACGGGGGCCGCGTCGGGGCTGGGGCGGGCCATGCTCGACGGCGCGACGGCCGTGTTCCAGGAGGCTAACCTGCGCGGCGGCATCCATGGCCGCAGCATCGAGCTGGTGGTCGCCGACGACGGCTACGATCCGGATCGCGCCATCAGCGAAACGCTCAGGCTGGTCGAGGACAAGCAGGTGTTCGCCCTGTTCGGCAATGTGGGCACGCCCACTACCAACGCCGTCATACCGATCGTCCAGGAAATGAAGGTGCCGCTGGTGGGCGCGTTTACGGGCGCGATGACCTTGCGCCGCCCCGTGGTGCATGAAATCATCAACTTCCGCGCCAGTTACGACGATGAGTCCGATGCCCTGGTGCAGTATTTCGCCAGCCGCGGCGTCAAGCGGTTTGGCGTGCTGTACCAGGACGACGGCTTCGGCAATGCCGTGCTCGACGGCACCGTGCGCGCGCTGCAGCGGCGCGGCATGGAACTCGTTGCCAAGGGCGCCTTCCAGCGCGGCACCACGGCCGTCAAGGCGGGCCTGGCGGCCCTGATCGGACACGACCTGCAAGCCGTGATCATGGCCGGCCCCTACACCCCGGTGGCCGCGTTCGTGCGCGAGGCGAGCCAGGCCGGGCTGAAGGCGGCCCTGGCCACGGTGTCCTTTGTCGGCACCGACAGCCTGCTGCAGTTGCTGGGCACGGAAGGCAATAACATTGTGATTTCGCAAGTGGTGCCCCTGCCGGAAGACCGCACGCTGCCGATCGCCGCCGACTGCACCGCGCTGCTGGCCAGGCATGTGCCGGCGGCCAGCCTGTCGTTCGTCAGTTTCGAGGGCTGCATTTCTGCCACCCTGATGGTGGCGGCGCTGCGCCACGCGGGCGCCGACCTCACGCGCGAGCGCCTGATCCAGAGTTTCGAAACGTTCGACCGGCTCGATCTGGGCGGCTTGCGCGTGACGCTGCGGCCAGGCGACCACCAGGCCTCGACGGCCGTCTTCCTGACCCGCATCGCCGACGGCCGGATCGTTCCGGCCGACCCGGCGCCTGGCGCGAAGTGATGCGCGCGCCCCTCCTCTGGAGCCTGGCATGAAAATCAGGAGCAAGCTGATCATCAGTACCACCGTCCTGCTGGCGGGCGTGGCGGCCATGGCGGCGGCCAGCCTGCTGCTGGTGAAAGGCATCGAAACCCATGTGCACGGTTTGACCGACCAGACCGTGCCCCTGTACACGGACGTGTTGCGCCTGCGTTATACCGTGCAGGATATGACGTCGGATTTTTTCGAACTGGGCAAGGCGGAAGACCTGGCGCAGCTGGAGCAGGTATCGAGCAAGATCGTCGCCAGTATCCGGACCGCCGAGAGCATCAGCCAGGACTTGCGGCGCCACGGCGAGTCGCAAGCGCCCCCCTATCACTCGGCCTTCGAACGGGAATTCCAGCGCATGCGCGTCGCCGTGCGCAAGCGCCTGGAAAACGAGGCCTACTACAAGGCGCAGGCGACGGAGATGCGGCAAGTGCTGGCGCAGATCAAGGCCGCGGCCAAGGATGCACGCAGCAAGATCCGCCTGGTCGACAGCCAGGCCCAGGCCACGGCCGCCGAGGTGCAGCTGGAAAGCCAGCGCCTGAACCAGAATGCCCGCTACCTGACCGATTTGCGCAAGAGCATCCACGACATGCAGATTGCGCTGGCCGAAACGGAGGCCGTGAAAAACCGTTTCCGCATCGCTCCCTTGCGCGAACGGCTGACGGCGGCCGTCGCGCACCTGGAAGGCACCAGCGAGCGCGACATCAGCCCGGCCCAGCAGGCGCTGCGGGCAAAACTGCTGGTCACGGCGCGCCAGATGCTCGATCCCGCCGCCGGCTTGCTGGCCCTGCGTGCCGGGCTGCTGGCCGAGGGCAGCAGCCCGGCGCAGCAGGCCGGCTATGCCGCCCTCAAGCAACAAACCAGCGCCGCCCTGGCCGGCGCCCACCTGCGCCTGGCCGAGGAGCTCGATCCCATCGAACTGCAGCTGGCCATCGGCCGCGACCGGCTGGCGGAGGCCGGCCGCTACATGCACACCTCGGCCCGCATTGAGGACGCCAGCGGCGAAATCAACCTGGCCGTCGACGCCATCAGCATCGACGTGGGCGAAGTCATGCTGGCCACGGCAGCCGCCGACGTCACGCGCCTGGGCCACGATATCGCGCAGCGCATCAGCGCCCTGCACCGCGACATGGCCACCATGCAGACCTTGCTGCAAAGCATAGGCCAGCTGGGCTTGCTAGCCGAAACGCGCGGCGTCAACACCCATCTGGATGCGGTGGAGCGCTCGGGACAGCGGCTGGTGCAAGCCAAGGGCAGCGTGCTGGACAGCCAGGCGGCGCTGGACGAGGTGATCGACCATGTGCGCGCCTTCGAACGCGAACAGGCAGCCTATTCCGCGCAGCAGGTGGCGCGCATCACGGGCCAGCAGCAGGACGCGGTGAGCAAGGTGCGCGAGGGTGTGCGGCATGCCTTCATGCTGATCCTCGGCATCGCGCTGGTCCTGCTGCTGGCCTGCGTGGCCATCACCGGGCTGATCAGCGCCTCCATCGCCAGGCCGCTGGCGCGCCTGTCCCACGCCATCGCGCATATCCGCGACGGCAAGGCGTTGTCGGTGCGCGTGGCGCAGCACGGCAGCGATGAACTCGGGCAATTGATCCTGGGCTTTAACGGCATGCTCGAGCACGTCGAACAGCGCGACCTGGCGCTCAAGCAGGCCAAGGCCGAGGCCGACGCCGCCAACCGCGCCAAATCCGAGTTCCTGGCCAAGATGAGCCACGAAATCCGCACGCCGATGAATGGCGTGCTGGGCATGACGGAGTTGCTGCAGCGCACAGAACTGAGTCCCAAGCAGCAGCGTTTCGTGCACACGGTGCACCGTTCGGGCGAAAGCTTGCTGAGCATCATCGACGACATCCTTGACTTTTCCAAGATCGAGGCGGGCAAGCTGGTGCTCGAACACATTCCCTTCGACCTGCGCCAGGTGATCGACGACGTCGTGGCGCTGTTTGCCAACGGCATCCAGCGCAAGGCCATCGAATTTACCTGCCGCATCGCCTCCGACGTGCCGCAGCACGTGCGCGGCGACCCCGTGCGCCTGCGCCAGATCCTCACCAACCTGCTCAACAACGCCACCAAGTTCACCGAGCGGGGCGAGATTTCCGTCGACGTCAGCTGCCCCGCTGCCGGCCAGATCCGGCTGGAAGTGAGCGACACGGGCATCGGCATGGCGCCGGAAGCGGCGGCGGCCGTCTTCCAGCCCTTCCGCCAGGCCGACAGCACCACCTCGCGCAAGTACGGCGGCACGGGACTGGGACTGGCCATCATCAAGCAACTGGCGGAGATGATGGGTGGCAACATTGTGCTCAAATCCGTGGCGGGCCAGGGTTCCAGCTTCGCCGTCACCGTCGTCGTGGGCAAGGTGGCGCCCGAGGACGCGCCGCCGGCGGCGCCGCCGCGCGTCTCGCTCGATGCCTTGCACGTGCTGATCGTGGACGACAATGCCACCAACCGCAGCATCCTGCTGCAGCACGCGATCGAGTGGCAGATGGCTGCCGCCAGCGCCGCCGACGGCGCCGAAGCGCTGGGGCTGCTGCAAGGCGCGCTGTGCGGCGGGCGCCCGTTCGACCTGGCCATCATCGACATGCGCATGCCCGTCATGGATGGCGCCGAACTGGTGCGGGCGATCAAGGCCGACACCGGCATGGCGGCGCTGAAAATCATCATGCTCAGCTCACTCGACGCCTCGGCCGATCTGCGCCAGGTGACGGCGCTGGGAGTGGAATACTGCCTGACCAAGCCCGTGCGGGCACTGGAACTGCGCCACTGCATCGAAGCCGTCGGCGGCTTCGGCACCATGGCGCCCACGCTGCCTGCCATGCCTGCCATGCCCGCCGCGCCGGACAGCGCAGCCGCAGGCCAGGCGCCGCTGCGCATGCTGCTGGTGGAAGACAACGCGATCAACCAGGAAATCGCCCTGGCCATGCTGGAAGATAGCGGCTACGAAGCCATCCCGGCCGACAACGGGCGGCGCGCGCTGGCCCTGTGGGAACGCTGCCCGTTCGATGTGATCCTGATGGATTGCCAGATGCCGGAAATGGACGGGTTCGAGGCGACCCGGCAGTTGCGCCGCATGGAAACCCAGCAAGGCCGCGAACGTACGCCCATCATTGCCCTGACGGCCAACGCCATCCTGGGCGACCGCGAACTGTGTCTGGACGCGGGCATGGACGACTACCTCGCCAAGCCGTACACGCGCGCCGCCCTGCTGGCCATGCTGGCCCGCTGGCGCCCGTCGCCGGCGGCAGCCGGGACGGTGGCGACGACGGCAGCGGCGACGCTGGAAACGGCGGCGGAGCCTGTCCCGGCGGCGGTCGAATCGGCCTCCATCCTCGACGCCGCCGCCCTGCAAAACCTGCGCGCCATGCGGCGTCCCGGCCGTCCCGACGTGCTGGGCCGCATCATCGACCTGTTCTACAGCGACGCCCCGCGCCTGCTGGGCCAGCTGGAAGTGGCCGCCGGGGCCAGCGATGCCGCGGCCCTGCAACTGGCGGCGCACACGCTCAAGTCCAGCTGCGCCAACGTGGGCGCACTGGGCTTGTCGGCCACCTGCCGTGAAATCGAACAATACGCGCGCGGCAATGATGTCGGCAGCGCACTGAACCATATCCGCGGCATCCAGCAAGAACTCGACCGTGTCCTCGCAGCCCTGGCCCTTGAAAAGGAAGCCCTATGAATACCGCACAACCCCCGCAAGCCCTGGTCCTGGTGGTTGATGACGACACCATGACGCGCATTCTGGTGACGGAAGCGCTGGAACCGGAAGGCTTCCGCATCGAGGAAGCGGCCAGCGGCCTGGAAGCGCTGGCCGCCTTCCAGCGCGGCGTGCCCGACCTGATCCTGCTCGACGTCGCCATGCCCGGCATGAGCGGCTTCGAATGCTGCACCCAGCTGCGCCGGCTGCCCGGCGGCGCGCATGTGCCCATCGTCGTGCTGACCGGCAACGACGACGATGACTCCATCAAGCAGGCGCTGGAAGCGGGCGCCAGCGATTTTATCTCCAAGCCGATGCAATGGCGGCTGCTGGCGCACCGGCTGCGCTACCTGCTGCGGGCCAGCAGCGCATTAACCGAATTGAGCCGCATCCAGGAAAGCCTCAGCCACGCGCAGGCACTGGCCCGCCTCGGCAACTGGGAATACCGGGGCACCGGCGGCGACGGCTACTGGTCGCCGGAACTGTTGCGCATCCTGGGCCTGGACGCCGATTCCGGCTCCACCAGCTTCGAGCGCCTGCTGCAATGCCTGCCGGAAGACCAGCGGCCCCTGCTGCTCGATGCCTTCATGGAACTGCATGCCAACGGCACCAGCTACGGCCTGGAACACAAGGTGGTGCAACCGGACGGCGCCGAGTGCATCGTCTTTCACCAGGCCGAGGCGGTGCGCGACGGTGGCGAAGTGCTGCTGATGCGCGGTACCGTGCAGGACATCACGGAACGCAAGCTGCAGGAATTGCGCATCGAATACCTGGCCAACCACGATGCGCTGACGGACTTGCCCAACCGTCAGTTGCTGAACGACCGCATCGGCCAGGCCATCGCCCATGCCCGCCGCACCCGCCTGCACCTGGCCACGCTGATGCTGGACCTCGACCGTTTCAAGTTCGTCAACGACAGCTATGGCCACCCCGTGGGCGATGCGCTGCTGCAGGAAGTTGCCCGCCGCCTGAAGCTGGCCGTGCGCGCGGGCGACACCGTGGCCCGCCAGGGCGGCGACGAGTTCGTCGTCCTGCTGACGGACCTGCCCGACCTCGAAACGGCCGAACAGATCGTGAAAAAAGTGCTGGCGGCGTTCGCCGAGCCCTTCCAGCTGGGCGAACATACCCTGCACGTCAGCACCAGTATCGGCGCCAGCGTGTTTCCCTCCGACGGCGACAGCGCCGACTTGCTGCTGAAGACAGCCGATGCGGCCCTCTACAGCGCCAAGGACAAGGGCCGCAACGGTTACCAGTTCTACAACCACAAGATGGGCGTGCTGGTGGAAGAACGGGCCGAAATCGAACACGCGCTGCACCAGGCGCTGGCGCTGGGCGAGCTGGAATTGCACTACCAGCCCAAGGTCGATCTCACCAGCGGCAAGATTTATGGCATGGAAGCGCTGCTGCGCTGGCGCCGGCCTGGCATCGGGCTGGTGCCGCCGGACCGCTTCATTCCCCTGGCCGAGGAAACGGGCATGATCGTGCCCATCGGGGAATGGGTGCTGCGCACGGCCTGCGCGCAACTGGGCGTCTGGCATGCCTACGGCTTTACGCACCTGACCATGGCCGTCAACGTGTCGGCGCGCCAGTTCCGCCAGGTCGACATGCCGCAACTGGTGCGCGAAGTGCTGGCGGAAAGCGGCGTGCCGGCCCACTGCCTGGAACTGGAACTGACGGAAAGCGTGCTGATGCAAAACCGCGACCTCGTGGTGAAGGCGCTGGAACAGTTGAAAGAAATCGGCATCACCTTGTCGCTGGACGACTTCGGCACCGGCTACTCCAGCCTGTCCTATCTCAAGCAATTCCCCATCGACGTGGTGAAAATCGATCAATCGTTCATCCGCGACGTGACCGACAGCGTGGACGGCGCGTCGCTGACCCGCTCCATCATCGCCATGGCCAAGTCGCTGCACATGACCACGGTGGCCGAAGGCGTGGAAACGGAGGGACAATTGGGATTTCTCAATACCAACCATTGCGACGCCATGCAAGGCTATTACTTCAGCCGCCCGCTGCCCGGCGCCGAGATGGATCAGATGTTGCATGCAGGCACTCATTTGCCGCCAGACAGCTGCCATGCCGACGCGCCGCAGCGCGTGCTGCTGCTGGTCGATGACGAGGAGCATATCCTGTCCGCCCTGCGCCGCTCGCTGCGCAAGGAAGGCTACCAGATACTCAGTACCACCAAGCCGCAGGAAGCGCTGGAACTGGTGGCCGCCCATGCGGTGGGCGTGATCCTCACGGATGCGCGCATGCCGGGCATGTCCGGCAACGAACTCTTGCGCCGCATCAAGGGTATCTATCCGGAGATCGTGCGCGTGATGTTGTCGGGCTACCCTGAATTGCATTCGGTCACGGCGGCCATCAATGAAGGCTCGGTATACAAGTTCATCACCAAGCCCTGGGACGAGACCCTGCTGAAGGAGCACTTGCAGGAAGCCTTCCAGCGCTTTGAATCGGGCGTGCAGCGCCCGCCAGTGGGGCCGCATGGCATCGAGATCAGCAACCGCGCCGCCTAGGCGCGCCACCAGGAGCCATCATGCAGGAACACCTGTTCTTCGAAGGCTTGCGGGCCCTGGCCGAAGCCGCCTTTCCCAAGCATTGCGCCTGCTGCGGGCGCGTCTTCGCCACGGCGGACGAGTTCATTGGGCAGACGCAGGCGATGCGCCAGAATGTCTCCGGACTGAAACAAAGTTTCGATGACAACAACATCGCCATCGTCGAGGTCTACCGCAATTGCCTGTGCGGCTCGACCCTGATGGATTTCTTTTCAGACCGGCGTGACACGTCCGAAGCATCTCTGCAGCGGCGCCAGTTGTTTGAACAGCTATTGCCACTATTGCAAGAAAAAGGCATGGAACGGGCCGCCGCGCGCACCTATCTGCTGCGGGTCGTGCGCGGCCAGCTGCTGTGAGGGGCAACTGATCTTACCAGTAGCCAAGCACCTTCCACCAGGTCGTGCCGACGACGGCAAAGATCAGCAGTTCCACCACGCACATGATGAAGCCGACCCGCCACCAGTTGCCCATCGTCACGAAGCCGCTGCCGAAGATGATGGGCGAGGTGCCCGTCGCATAGTGGGTCAGGGTCATCATGATGGCCGAGCCGGCCGTCATCATCAGCATGAAAGGCACGTGGTACCCGGCGGGGATCAGGTGCAGGCCCACCGTCAGGAAGGCCAGCAGCATGGCGCTGATGTGGGCCGTCGTGCTGGCGAAGAAGTAATGCGAGAACACAAACACCAGCACCAGGACGGCGGCAATCGGCAGCCAGTCCATGCCGCTGGCGACGATGGCGGCCTTCATGCCCGCCGAGAACCAGGCGATCACGCCTGTCTTGTTCAGCTGCTCGGCCATCATGACGAGCGCGCCGAACCACACGAGGGTGTCCCAGGCGCTCTTTTCCGACAGCACGTCGTCCCAGTCGATGGTGCCGGTAATGATCAGTACAAACAGGCCGACAAAGGCGACCACCGTCGCATCGAGCGAAAACGCGGGACCGAACAGCATGGCGGGCACGTTTGCCCACAGCAGCAGCAACAAGGCGAAGGTACCCAGCATGACTTTTTCCGACGGCGACAGCGGGCCCATGCTTTTCAGTTCCGCCTTGGCGTAGGTGACGGCGTCGGGTGTGGCTTTCAGTTCCGGCGGCGACAGCCAATAAATAATCAGCGGCATGACCAGCAGGCAGACCAGGCCCGGCAGCAGCATGCACAGGGCCCAGGTGGTCCACGTCAGGTGAAAACTCTGGCCGCTGGCCTTTGCCACGAAGTCGACCACCAGCGGGTTCGGCGCCGTGGCCGTCAGGAACATGGCCGAGGTGATCGGATTGGCGTGGTAGTTGACGAGGGCCAGATAGGTGCCTACTTTCTTTTCCGTGCCCTTGGCCGGGTCCGAATCGAAGGCATTGGCGATCGATTTCATGACGGGGTGGACGATGCCGCCGCCGCGCGCCGTGTTACTCGGCGTAAATGGCGCCAGCACCAGTTCGCAGATCGCCAGGCCGTAGCCGATGCCCATGGTGCGCTTGCCCAGCAGGGAAATGAACAGCAGGCCGATGCGGCTGCCCAGCCCCGTCTTTTTCAGGCCGCGCGAAATCAGGATCGCCACGACGATCAGCCAGATCAATGGATTCGAGAAACTGCTGAGCGCATCCGTGATGGCGCCCTTGGACGAGGTCGACGTCACTTGCGACAAGGAAACGATGACGATGGCCATCATCGCCATTACGCCGATCGGCATGACCTTCAGAATGATCGCCAGGATGGTGGTGAGGAAAATCGCCACCAGGCCCCAGGCTTTGGGCGTCAAGCCATCGGGCGCCGGCAGCAATAGCATGCTCAACAGCAAGGCTGTGCAGATCAGGGCGGGGACGAGGCGGAATGGGACGGCTTCCTTGAAATGCAGGAACAGGTCGCGCACTGTTTTATACATCTTTATTACCTTTCGCTGTGGGTCAGGCATCCTCGCGGTCGGAATCGTGCACGCAGATTCATGGGCCGGTAGGCACAAGAAGCGCGCCCGCAAGATGACAGATGCCCAACAATTCTGTTCGGCAATATCATACACGCAAGGTTGGCGCGGCCCCGCCCCGCCACGCCGCCCGCTTCAACTAACTTTCAAATCGTTGATCTGGGAGCGGCATGCGCAACAAAAGCGCCTCTCGCCAAGCGTCAATGTGCCGGCGCGCCGCAAGCCGTTTTCGCATCGGCAGTACCGGCACGCGAAACTTTCCCCACGCCTGTCAGAACCTGAAGTTCGACACGGCGGCCTTGCTCAAAACATGCCCGTTGCTTGAGCGAGTCCTTCATCTCGCCGCAGCCGCTGATGCCGTCGCGATCCAGGCGTATGTCAATCAGTGCATCCGCCTCGCTGATCGATTTGTCGCGTACCAGTTGATGGAACACGGTGCATGCTCTTTTGTGCGCCAAAACGAAATTACCCTCTTTTTCGCGAGGCATCGGGTCGGCAAAGCCCACGATAACTACTTTTTTCTCTTCGCCTTTTTTTGCCCGCGGCATGAATTTATCGACGTACGATTTTGAAATAGCCCACTGCCCTTCTTCGAACGTCTCTTTTCCAGAGCTGAAATAGATCCCGTTTTTCAGCTCCTGGCAAACTGTCTCTTTCCCCCCTCTTGAAACCTTGACGCCGGCGCTATCCAACTCAATCCGCGTATCTGTTGTATCGGTGGCAGCCGTCCCTTTCAGTTCGATATAGCTGCGCAGGCCAACCCCATGCCACAGAACCCGGACATTACTGATCGAAAAGCTGTCGCCATCCATTTTGCAACTATGCAGCAACACACCCTTGGCATCGGCTGCAGCTTGCATCGTGGCGAAATTCGTTTTATTGACGATCAATACGGCATCGGAGCGCAACCCGAGGCCACTCATCACATAATTAAAACTATGCTGGCCTGCCAGCAATGGAATATAGGCAAACAGGATTCCCACTGCAATACTGGCAAAAGCGCTCCGGGAGCTGGCGCTGAGGTTGGCCGTGGCGGGGCCGGGCGGAACGGGTGGAACGGGCGGAATGGGGGGCGGAAGCGGCACGAATGTGGAAAACATCGCCACGCCAAGACTTAAAAACATTCCTGAAAATAGCAACACCAAGGGTATTGCCAGAAAGCTGAAAACTCCACTGCCAGCGTCAGGCTTGTTTAGGGCGGCAATATATCCCAGCATGGACGTGGAAGCAATCAATGGCATAACGTAGGCGACGGCGAACCAGCCATCTTCCGTCAATTTGCGAGCCAGGTACCAGTACGCGCCAATGAGAACCACTGCTACGATACTTGACACGACAAATTGACATCCACTGGCGGAGCCGGCGCCGTTGTTCAAAGCCTCAAAGAAAACCATAACCAGCAGCAGGGAAAGCAGCCAAAGACCAAGCAGGTATGCGGCACTCTTTAACTTCCCGGATGGGAGTATTTTTTGTGTAGCCCACGGAACAAAAGGCAAGAACCCCATGATGACCGATAAGGCACCGATACAGGAAAAAGCCAGCATTACAAAAATAAAGAATAATGTATCGCCAACACTTAACCCGGATGGGAAAAAACCAATCACGAAGAAACAATAAATAAAGACGGCAACCAGGCCAAAAGTAGAGCTCAGACCGGCACATAAACCACTCATGGTTTTCAGGCGTTCAATCCTGAGCTTTTTAATTTCGGCTATTTGCTTCTCTTCATCCAGTGTCATAATATTAGGCGGTGTATTGACGTTTAGATATTATAATGCAACCATCTTTCCTGAAGTCAATAAATTTGCAAGATTGGCATGGGCGGCGGAGTTCTGCCTGGGTGCCAGAAAACTGAGCCAGGTCAAGACTCTGCCTGCCGCCCGCCTGTTTCAATGGGTATTTCAGCCCAACCTTGCCAACCGCACTATAATGTTGGCACCGCTTGCGGCAGCAATGGCGGCGATAGACGGTAACAATTTCGTGTGGAGGCCGGTACAATAGCGCCTGGGCCTACACAGGGTTTCACTTTTGCCAGCAGTTGCCAGCAACTAACCATTTTTTTGACCAGCCAACAAATACTATGAGTTCGATGAATGAAGAGCGCGTTTTAAGCGTGCACCACTGGACGGATACCCTGTTCTCCTTTACCACCACGCGCGACCCGTCGCTGCGTTTCTCGAATGGCCATTTCACCATGATCGGCCTGCGCGTCGATGGCAAGCCGTTACTGCGTGCCTATAGTATCGCCAGCGCCAATTATGAAGACCACCTGGAATTTTTCAGCATCAAGGTGCCGGGCGGTCCATTGACGTCGCGCTTGCAGCACTTGCAAGTGGGCGACACGGTCATCGTCGGCCGCAAGCCGACGGGCACCCTGGTGTCCGACTACCTGCTGCCAGGCAAGCGCCTGTACATGCTGTCGACGGGCACGGGCCTGGCGCCTTTCCTCAGCATCGTGCGCGATCCGGACATCTACGAGCGCTTCGACCAGCTGATCCTCGTGCACGGCGTGCGCCAGGTCGATGAATTGGCTTACCACGACTTGCTGGAAGAGCATCTGCCGAAGCATGAGTTCCTGGGCGAAATGGTCAGCGACAAGCTGCGCTACTACCCTACCGTGACGCGCGAAGACTTCCGCAACATGGGCCGCATCACCGAACTGATCGAAAACGGCAAGCTGGCCGAAGATCTGGGCGTGCCGGCGCTGAACCCTGCCGAAGACCGCGTGATGATCTGCGGCAGCTCGGACATGCTGCGCGACCTGAAGGAAATGCTGGAAGCGCGTGGCTTCAAGGAAGGCAATACCTCGACGCCAGGCGACTTCGTTGTCGAGCGCGCGTTCGCCGAGAAGTAATCCGCAAAAGTCATCCGCAATACCCCAGGGGCCCGGCCCCGCCGCTTCCTGCGGCGGCGCCGGGCCTTTTCATTGGTGGCGGCTACCGCAATCCATTCATGAAGCGCTGCAAGGACGTAAAGGCTTCCTGTCATGGCCGGAAACGAACAGCAGCGAGGCCGCACGGTCGGTCTTGACCTTGCTTGATCTGTCGCAAACGTGGCCTGTAAAACCGCATCGGGATTCGGCCGCATGCCAAAATAAATACGGCCCCTG
The DNA here is from genome assembly GCF_034424625.1 of Janthinobacterium lividum. NCBI lineage: Bacteria > Pseudomonadati > Pseudomonadota > Betaproteobacteria > Burkholderiales > Oxalobacteraceae > Janthinobacterium > Janthinobacterium lividum. The sequence continues at coordinate 3,541,873 of NZ_CP139976.1, forward strand.
ATGGTGGCGCATCAGTCACGCTCGCTCCTGACAGAAATTGTCAGTGCTTTTCATTATGCTTTCGGCACCAGCAGGCCAGACAGCCTGTATTACTATTCATATCTCCACCTGCGACAGGACTTTTCATGACACGTGCCATCACCATTCTGACCGAGAACTTTGCCGATTGGGAAACCGCCCTGATCAATTCCACGGCGCGCCTGTACTACGGCTTTTACACGCAGTTCGCCACGCCCGGCGGCTTGCCCGTCACCTCGTCCGGCGGCATGCTGGTCACGCCGCAACTGGCGCTGGAAGATATTGTGCTCGATGAACTCGATTTGCTGATGGTATGTGGCGGCAGCCACTGGCAAAGCGGCAAGGCGCCCGACCTCTCCCCCTTGCTGCGCGCGGCCCGCGACAGGAATATCGTGCTGGCCGGCATTTGCGACGGCACGCGCGTGCTGGCGCAGGCGGGCGTGCTCGACACTGTGCGCCACACCTCCAATTCCGCCGACAACCTGAAGGATACCGGCTATGCGGGCGCCGCCCTGTACCAGGATGTGCCGTGGGCCGTGGCCGACCAGCGCGTCATCACGGCGCCCGGCACGGCGCCCGTCAGCTTTACGGCCGAGGTCTTGCGCTCCCTGGGCATAGCTGATGACAACCTGGCGGCTTACCTGGCCATGCACGGCGCCGAGCACGGCAAGGCAGCCCAGCCAATGCGCTAGTTGGCATCCAGCACGCGCAGGCGCGCCACGGCGTGCGTGTTGCCCGGATCCAGTTCCAGCGAACGGCGGTAATGCGTGATGGCCAGCGCCTTGGCGCCGTCCGCCTCGTATGCTTCGGCCAGGCTGTCGTGGCCATTTGCCCCTTGCGGGTACAGTTGCACGCCGAGCTGGAAGACGGCTACCGCCTGTTTCGGCTGCTGCCGCCGCAGCAGACGGTAGCCCCAGGCATTCAAGTCATCGTCGGTGGGCGCAGAGAGCCCATGCTGGCGCCGGATGGCCGCCAGTTTCTTGTCCAGTCCATCGAAACCGGCGCTGGCCGCTTTGTTGCGCAGCAGGTGCGCGGCATACGCGCCGCCGCGCTGCTGGCGCAGGGCGGGAAGATAAAAGCCGGCGACGGTATCGATCAGCTGTTCCGGCTGGGCGCCGGCCAGGTTGCTCAGGATAACGACGGCCAGGCCATCGTTCGGATACACATAAAAGGCTGAACGGGCGCCGCCGATGCCGGCCACGGCACGGTGTCCATCGCGACCGATGGTGGGCCAGCCCAGCGCCCACGGCGCCGGCTTGCCGTCATTCAAGCTGGTCGGCTGCCACAGCCGTTCCACGCTGGCGGGCGCCAGCAGGCGCCCCGACTGCAGCGCGATGAGCCAGTTCGCCAGTTCACCCGCATTGCTGTTGATGCCGGCGCCGGCGCGCATGAACACGGGAAAGTCTTCGATCACATTGCGGTAACCGTTACCGCCCCGGTCCAGCACGTAGGAACTGGCCTTGTTGGCGATCACGTCCTTTGCGTCGCCAAAGCCGCTGTGCCGCATGCCCGCCACGTCAAACTGCCCGCGCTGGACGAAGGCGGTAAAAGGCTGGCCGCCTTGCCGCTCGATCAATTGCGCCAGCAACACGTAATTGGTCTGGTTGTAGCGGTAGCGCTCGCCAGGCGGAGCTTCCACGGGCAGCGCCTGCACGGCTGTCCACGCCGCATCGGCGTCGTCCGGCTGCGGCCCCACCAGTTTGCCGCTGCGCTGGTCCAGCACATCGGGCAAACCCGAGGTATGGTTGAGCAATTGCGTCACCGTCACGGCTTGCCAGGCTGAAGGCAAGCCCGTCAGATACTGGCCGATAGTCGCGGCCAGGTCGATCTTGCCCTGCTGCACCAGCTGCATGACGGCCACGCCGGCAAACGCTTTCGTTGCCGAATTGATGGAAAACAGGCTGGCGTCCGTCACCGGCACCTGGTACTGCAGGCTGGACAGTCCGAAATTGCGCGCCAGTACGATCTTGCCACGCTGTATCACGGCCAGTTGCAGCCCCGGAATCTGGCGCTCCTGCATTTCGCTGCGTACGAAGGCGGCAATCTCCTGTTCCGCGTTGAACACCTTCGGCTGGCTGGCGGCAGTGGCAGTGGCAGCCACGGCGCCAACGGGGACGGCGGCAAGCGCCACGAGGAGCAGGACAGACGGGAGGCGTGGGTTCAAGATGTGGCTTTCGGCAGGAGAAAACGGAACCGCAGCATCCCATACCTATTTATCAACGTCAACGACAATCTTGCCGTTCAGAAAGTTACTCTTCCAGCCACACGTCTTCATACCCTTCCCGGTCGAGAATGAACTTGGCGCCACTGGGCAAGGCCAGGTAATCGACCACCTGCGGCAGCAGTTCGTGCAGGTGGTCCGCATGCAGAGGCTGGTAAAAGCCGCTGGCATCGTCGTGCTCACCGCAATGGATGAACCAGCTGATGGTGCCGTTTTCCGGCAGCGCGATGCGCGTGCCGTAGATGGGCGACTGCGCCAGGCTGGCGATGGCCAGGGCCACCATGGGCTCGGGCGCCTGGGCCGGCAAACCGAATTTGTCGCAGATGCGCCGTTGTGTTTCGCTGATCAGTTCAGTCATGGTGTTTCAGGATCCGATGTAGTGGTAATGCAGGCGCAGCGCGCCGTCGTGGCCGGACATTTCCAGGTGCAAGGTCGCTTCGCCCGGCTTGCCGTCGGCCAGCAACATGCATTCCAGGCCCAGTGGTCCGGCGTCGGTGGCATACACATCGACGGCGGGACGGCCACCCTTGCCCGGCACGAAGGCTTGCGCCAGCGGCGCCAGGGACAATGTCTGGCTAGCAGCAAAATAACTGTCGAGCATCTCGATGATCTCGTCGGCCACGCCCGGCGACAAGCCCCAGTCGCGCTGCAGTGCAACAGGATCGCGCGTGTCCAGCGTCTGCACGAAGGCGGCGGCCTGCGCGTATGCCAGCTGTCGCAGGCTGTCTGTGATGGCCATTTCCATAGAGTACGTCGTGCCTTATCCATTCAACAGGCGCCATTATAGTGCGTCGCCGCGGGAATGCTCGATCCGTTTGCCATCAATAATTGAGTACCGTGCCGATTATTTAAAGTGCCGCGCTTATTATTTATCGCACTGCAATAACATAAATGGCTCGCGTGATATTTGGTGAGTATTTGAAAAATATAACCGCGGATACGATTGATTTTCAAGTTGACGCTTATTTATTCAGGCGCTAATATCGAATGGCCATATACCATGGCATACAGCGCAAGCAGTACTTAACCATCACAAGAGGATAGTACAATGCAAAACCAAACCAAATTGTTCGCATTCAAACTGGCTGAAAAACAGGTACAAAAACAGGAAGCGCCCGCCACCGCCTGGAAGGTGCGCGACGGCGTCGCCGTGGCCGGCTGCACCGCCGTTGGCACCCATGATCAATATCGCGACTCTTCGCGCCTCAAGCCCAACGACAGCGGCCAGTATTGCTGATACCCGGCACGCCATAACCCCCGCCCGGCGTGGGGGTTTCATATATTCCCCCATATTCAAATTGGCGCCGTGCGGCGCGGCTATTCCGCGCGCAATGCATATACAAACACCTTTCAATTAAAGTTTCCATTTTTTAAAATAAGTATTTATCGGTAAAAATCGGAACACGACCATTAATAGAGGATCTCATGCACAAAGAAACCAAACTGTTCGCATTCAAACTGGCGGAAAAAAAGGAAGAAGAAAAGCCAGCGCATCCTGCGCTCTGGAAAGTACGCGATGGCGTCGCCGTGGCCGGCTGCACGGCTGTCGACAGCGAGGAGCAATACCGCTATTCGCGTATCGGTTCAAGTGACGGCGGCGAGTTCTGCTGATACGTTCGCCAGCTGAAAGCCTTGCCACGGCAAGGCTTTTTCACCTTCCTTTACCGCAAGCCCACGACATGCACAAAAAGGTTTTGATTATCAGCCATAGCGGCGATCTGCACGTCGACCTGGTCGAAGCCATCCTCGCCGCCCGCGGCCATGCCCCCTTCCGTATCGACCTCGACGCCTTTCCCCGCGATTATCAGCTGTGCCAGCGCCTGCACGACGGCCGCGCCAGCGCGCGCATGCGCCACTTGCCCGATGGCGACTGGCTAGACCTGCAGCAGGTGGGCGCCGTCTGGCTGCGCAAGGCGGCCGACTACGCCTACGCCAGCGCCGACCTGACGCCGCAGGAGCGCGCCTACGCGCAGCTGGAAACGGAGCAAGCCATCTTCAGCGTGCTGTACGGGCTCGATTGCTACTGGCTCAGCCATCCGCTAGCCCTGCGCGGTGCCCAATGGAAAGGTGAACAGCTTGCGCGTGCCGCGCGCATGGGCTTTCGCGTGCCCGCCACCGTGATCACCAACGTGCCCGACGACGTGCGCGCTTTCTGCGCTGCCATCAAAGGGCCTATCATTTTCAAGAGCATGTCGACGCCCAGCCTGGCCGCCGAAGCGGTCGAGGACGTTGACAGGGTCAGCGCCGGCATCGGCACCACCATCGTCGACGATGCCATGCTCGATAGCCTGGACGCCGTCAGCGAACTGAGCTGCCAGTTCCAGGAATATATCGCCAAGCAATACGAACTGCGGATCACAGTGATCGGCAAACAACTGTTTGCCGCGCGCCTGTATTCCCAGGACGATGCGCGCACGGCCATCGACTCGCGCGACATGTCGGCCCCCATCCGCTATGAAGCATGCACCTTGCCAGCGGAAATACAGCAGCGCTGCCTCGCTTTCGTGCACAGCTATGGCCTCGAATATGGCGCGCTCGATCTCATCGTCACGCCCGGGGGCGAGTATGTTTTCCTGGAAAACAATCCTGTTGGTCAATTCTTGTATGTACAACAACTGGTACCAGCCTTGCCCATGCTGGAAAGCGTGGCCGCAGCCCTGATCGAAGGAGCCGTATGCCGCAGCCAGACTTGAACCAGATCCCCGTCCGGCTGCGCGAACTGGAACAGGCGCGCGACAGCCGCGCCATCGTCCTGGCCGCCTCGCATCTGGACATGGAGCTGCTGCCCGCCCTGTACGAGCTGTGCCAGGGCATCGGCCCCGTGGCGCGCCTCGACGTGGTGCTGCACGGCCGCGGCGGCATCGTCAACGCGGCGCGCCGCATCGCCATCCTGCTGCGCCAGCATGCGCGCCACCTGAGCTTTATCGTGCCCTTCCACTGCCAGTCGGCCGCCACCCTGCTGGCCCTGGGCGCCGATGAAATCATCGCGGGCGACCTGGCCCTGTTCACGCCCATCGATCCGCAGCTCGATGGCGCCGACGGCGGCTCGATGTCCAGCCTCGATATCAAGGTATTCGGCGACATGGCGCAGCAGTGGTTTGGCGTCGATGCCAGCGAGGCGCGCCAGCAATCGCTGTCCCTGCTGTGCGGCAGCATCTTCCCCCCTTCCCTGACGGCCTTCTACCGCACCACCCTGGAGCTGGCACAGATCGGCGAAGAATTACTGGCCTGGCAATTGCCCGATGCCACGCAAGAGGCGCGGCGGGCCATCATCGCGCAACTGGTGACGGGTTATCACTCGCATAACTATGCCTTGACGCGCGAAGAGCTTGCCCAGCTGGGCCTGAACATGGCGCGCGATATCCACGCCGAAAGGCTGGGCTGGGCCATTTCGACGCAATTGCAGGCAAGCATAGGCGGCGCCTTGCGCAGCGCGCCCGACGAGCCATGGAACGATGCCCTGCTGGCGTCACGCGACGGCGTGCAGCTGCGGCGCCAGCGTCCGGGCGGCTTCGCGCCCATGTGGAGCGCACAATGCTGACGTCCGTGCTGGCCGCGTTACTGGCCGACATCGCGCGCTACTGTATCGCCCTGCTGCTGCTGGCGGCCAGCGTGGGCAAGCTGCGCAGCTACGGAGACTTTCGCGGCAACCTGGCCACCTCGTTCGGCGTACCGCCCGCCGCAGCCCAATTCGCTGCGCCAGCCCTGGTGATGACAGAATTGCTGCTGGCCGGCTGGCTGCTGGCCGGCGGTACCCACACACCGATGCTGCTGTCGCTATCGCTGCTCAGCACGCTCACCGCCATATTGACTTACCGCTACTTCACGCACAGCGTGGTGCGCTGCAGCTGCTTTGGCGAAGCGGCACGGCCCGTGTCGCAGTACGACCTGCTGCGCAACATGCTGGCGGTCGGCATCAACGGCGCCTACTTTGCGCTGGCGCAGGAAACGGCCTTGCCCGTCGCCACCTCCATATTGGCCGCCGGCCTGGCAGCCATCATGTGCGTGGCCACGATTTCCCTGCACGAGATCGCCACTTTGGCAAAGGCAGACTGATGGATTCCACGACTTTGCAACTGGTGCTGGCGGCGCTGGCGTTTGCCCTCGCCGGCAATATCTGGCTCAGCCTGGCCGTGCTGCGCGCCAGCCGCCGCGAACGCATCGCGCCCACGGCGCTGGAGCCGGGCCAGCCCCTGCCTGCCGTGCAAGCCCGTCCGCTGGCTGGCGGCGCGCATTTCCAGCCGGGCGCCGGCGGCCAGGCGGCCGTGCTGCTGTTCCTGGCCAGCCGCTGTCCGAAATGCGGGGAAAAGCTGGCCGGCATCGAACAGTTGCTGCCGCTGGCGCGGGAGGCAGGCCTGGCCCTGTGGCTGATCAGCGAAGAGCCGGTCCGCCGCCTGCGCGCCTTTTTGCCCGGCAACACCTTGCGGGCGGCCACGGCACGGCTGACGCTGCGCGACTACCGGCGCGTGAATCCGCTAATGAGCTCGCCTTCCTATGTATTCGTCAATCACCAGGGCAGCGTGGAAGCGGCCGGCCTGATCGGCGATGAAGACTGGCTGGCCCTCGTCGAGCAACTGGCTGACGAGACGACACAGGAGCGCGCCGCATGAGTCATCTGAATGTTGGCCCGCATCTTGAACGCCTGCGCCTGCTGTATCCCGTGCGCTGGCGCGTCGCCGCCGGCCTGGTGTGCATGGCCCTTACCGTGGGCGCGCAGCTGGCCTTTCCGCAAGCCATCGCGTATTTCATCGACAACGTGGCGGAATTGACCCGGCGCGGCGTCACGCCGGGCATGGTCGCCACCATGTTGGCCTTCAGCCTGCTGTATGCGCTGATCACGACCGCGCGCTTCTATTTGCTGCAATCGAGCGGCCACATGATCGTCATGGGCGTGCGCCGGCGCCTGTTTGACGTGGTGATCAATCAGCCCATCGCCTTCTTCGACAAGCACCATGGCGGCGAACTGAACAGCCGGCTGACATCCGACGTGTCGGCCCTGCATGAAAGCTTGACCATCGGCGCGGCCAATGCCCTGCGCTCGCTATGCGTCTTTCTGGGCGGCATCGCCATGCTGCTGCATCTGTCACCCATGCTGAGCCTGCCGCTGGCCCTGTTCATTCCCATCAGCCTGTATCTCGGCAAGTTATCAGGCAGCAATTACCGGCAGCGTTCGCGGGCCATTTCCGCCACCCTGGCCGCCAGCGGCAAGGTGGCGCAGGAATACTTTGCCCATGCCCGGCTGGTGCAGGCATTCAACCAGCAGGGCGGCGCCATGGCCCGCTATGCGCAAGCCATGCGGCAACTGCTGGAGGTGTCCCTGGCCGGCACGCGGCTGCTGGCCGTGTTCCAGGGCGCGCAAGGGCTGCTGGCTTTTGTTGCCCTGCTGACCACCCTGTGCTTCGGCGCCCACCTGATCGGCCAGGGCCGCTTGAGCGTGGGAGAGCTGACGGCTTTTGTCATCTATGCCAGCATGGTGACGGACACGGCCGGCTCCATCAGCGAATTCTGGAACACGTGGATGCGCACCATGGGCTCAACCGACCGCATCTTCGAGATCCTGCGCAGCCACCGCGCCGTGCCCGAGGCGACGCCGCAACCGCCGCTGGCCGGCCACATCGCGCTGCGCGACGCGCGCTTTTCGTATCCCGAGCGCACGCAGGTCACGGCCCTCGACGGCGTCAGCCTGTCGATACGCGCGGGCGAAAAGATCGCCCTGGTGGGCGCCTCGGGCGCGGGCAAGTCCACCATCGCCAGCCTGGTGCTGGGCCACTACCAGCTTGACGCGGGCAGCCTGCAGTTCGACGGCATCGATGCAGGCATGCTGGGCGTAACGCAACTGCGGCGCCAGATGGCCGTGGTGGAACAGGAACCTGCCCTGTTTTCCGGCAGCATCGCGGACAATATCGCCTTTGCCGTGCCGGACCGCCAGGTGACGCGCGAAGAGATGCTGGCGGCAGCGCGCCTGGCGCATGCCCACGATTTTATTCAAGCTTTTCCTGACGGCTACGAGACCCTGGTGGGAGAACGGGGCGTGCAATTGTCCGGCGGACAGAAGCAGCGCATCGCGATCGCCCGCGCCATCCTGCGCGCGCCGAAAATCCTCATCCTGGACGAAGCCACCAGCGCGCTCGACGCCGCCAGTGAACAGCAGGTGCAGCTCGCCCTCGATACCCTGATGCATGGGCGCACCACCATCATCATCGCCCACCGCTTCTCCACCATCGTGAAAGCGGACCGCATCATCGTCATGGACAAGGGCCGGATTTGCCAGCAAGGCACGCACGCCGAGCTGCTGCGCGCGGGCGGCCAGTATGCGCGGCTGATGCAGCAACAGTTGTCGCAATTCCAGCAGTTGCATGCTAGTGCGGCAACGCTGTAAGGCGGCAGCATGCGCTGCCACTGTCCGACTTGCCTGAAAATACATTGCCGGGCCAGCCAAGTGCCGCGGGTCGCCAGATAAGCATGCGCACCCCGTTGTCTGGATCGGCATTCTGGGCGATAATTACGCCCATGAACGATACCACCACCTTACCCCCATTGCCCGATCGCCTGTCGATCGACCCTAGCAGCCCTTACCACGTTGCAGCCGTGTTCGAGAACGACGTCGGCATCCGCTTCAACGACAAGGAGCGTCTTGACGTGGAAGAATATTGCATCAGCGAACGCTGGATCAAGGTCGCTTCCACCAAGTCCCTCGACCGCCGCGGCCGTCCGCTGCAGATCAAGCTGAAGGGCAAAGTCGAAGCTTTTTACCGCTAAGCAACGCACGCAGCTGTCATCGAGGCCGATTTTCATCGGCCTTTTTTGCGTCAGCCGCTTTCTGCGCATACATCGATGGTGACCAGACCGGCCGCGGCCGCCAGCGGCAGCCACAGCATGGCGTCGGCCAGTACCTCGTCCGGCGCCCTGCCGCTAGCCCGCGCCGCCTGCCCCGCGCACTGTGCCAGCGGCGCGCCGCCGGCCAACGCTTGCAGCCAATAAAACTGCCAGGGCTGCAAATCCTGCATGGCAAGCCGGTAATGCATGCGCGAAATGGCGACAAAGGCGGACCTGGCACCAGGCTGGGCCGGCACGGCGTCGTCCGGCGCGGCCTGCGCCTGTTGCCAGTAGTCGGACAAGGGGAACGACAGGGCCAGCAGCCGCGTGCACGGCGCCAGGCGCCAGGCCGGTGCATTTCCCAATAGCGAATCCAATCCGCACGGCCACATGGGCGGCGCCAGCTTTTCCAGGCCGGACGCCCTGCCCGCTTCGCTGCGCGCCCGTTCCAGCTGCGCCAGTTCGACGGGAAAGCGCAAGGCGGCGCCCTGCGCGCCGGCGGCATGCTGGCTGGCGGCGAGAAAATCGGCAAAGCCGGCGCCCAGGTCGTACAGGGTCGCGGATGCGGACGGGTGGCGCCAGACATAGGCGCGGGCAAAGAAGGCGAACAGCTCGTCACCCATGACCTTGCGCAACACGGGATAGTCGGCTTGCAGGCATTCGAGCAGGCGCTGCACATAGCCGTCCGCATGGATGTGCAGCGGCGCCGGCCCGCCCCTGGCCCGTTTCAATACTTGCTCCTGCGTCAAGCCATGGCGCTCGCTGGCCAGCTGGACGCCGCGCGCCGCGCCGCCCGGCGCCGTCATCGCCGTTAGGAACCATGCCTGCAATTGCGCCAGCGGTGCGCGGGCCTCGCCAGATTCGCCTGCTGCGGTGCTACGGGGCATGGGCCGCCTCCAGGTGAAAGCCCAGCGGCGCAGAGACGGCGGCGGCAGCCGTGACTGGTGCCACATCCGCGAATTCTCCCCGCTCGGCCGCGCGCGCCTTGTCGAGCTCGGCCAGCAGCTGCGGGTACGGGGGAATCTCCGCATCCCATTCCAGCAGGGCCGACACGCCGCCCGTCAGCCGCTGCGCCAGCGCGTACAGGCGCCACACGGCGGCCGGCACGGGGGCGTCATGGGTATCGATCAGCACGGCGCCGCACACGGTGGGGCCGGCCAGGTGGATCTGCACGATGTGCGCGTGCGGCAACTGGCGGATGTAGTGGGCCGCGTCATAGCCGTGGTTATGCGCGCTGACGTGGACATTGTTGACGTCGAGCAAGAGTCCGCAGCCCGTGTCTTCGGCCAGGCGGCCCAGGAATTCCCATTCCGGCATGCTGGACTGGGCAAATTCCACGTAGCTGCTGGGGTTTTCCAGGACCAGCGGACGGCCCAGGAATTCCTGCACCTGCCGCACGCGTCCCGCCACGTGGCGCAGGCTGGCCTCGTCCAGCGGCAGCGGCAGCAAGTCGTGGCTGTTGAGCGAGGCGGCGCCCGTCCAGCACAGGTGGTCGGAAATCCACGCGGGCCGGATCTCGCCGGCCAGCTGGCGCAGCTTGCGCAGATAGCCGAGATTGAGCGGATCGCTGCTACCGATCGACAGCGAGACGCCATGCATGACGATGGGCACTTGCGCCGCCACCTGCTCCAACACATGGCGCGCATAGCCGTGGTTGTCGATGAAGTTCTCGCTGATGATCTCGAACCAGTCCACCTGCGGACCGTGACGCAGGATGTGCGCATAGTGCGGCGGGCGCAGCCCCACGCCCAGGCCCAGGTTCGGCAAGCCCAAGCGTGGCGCCACCGTGTGCATGGCGCGCCGCATCAGGTCGACGGCGGCAAGGCCAGGCGCAGGTCGGTAGGCGCCGGCGGCGCCCCCACCGGCGTGCCGCGCGCCGCCATCACCTTGCCGTAGGCTTCCCAGGCCTTGTCGTAGACATTGTCGCCCAGCGCAAAGCTCATGGTCTGGCCCAGCGGAATGCTGCGGTGCTCGGGCGCGGGTCCGAAATCGTACAAAGTCATGGTGGCAGGCTCGGGCGGTTCCTTGCCCGTCGTGTTCGGATACAGCTGCGAGGCCGAAATCGGCACGGCGCAGCCGCCGAATCCCCCGCATTTGTTGTCGCTGGGCGCGCTGTAGACTTTATCGGCCTGCGGCGGAGGCGGCGGCACATAGCACGGCGTGCCCGGCGACGCGGCAAGCTTGACCGAGTGGCCGCAGGACGAACCGCCCGTGTCGGCCTGGGCAAAGCCGCAGCCGCCCTGGGCATGGCAGCCGTTGGAGCCGCGGCAGGTATGGTAGACGGCCAGCGCGGCGCAGGTGGACGAGGCCTCGCCTGCCAGGTGCATGCCCTGGCAGGCGTGGTACAGCACGCTTTTCTCGGCCAGCGGCACGCCCGTCGCCAGGTTCGGCGCCTGGCCCAGCACGGCCCAGCAGATGGCCATGCGGTCGCCCGCGCCCACCATCGACGGATACGGAAAGTCCAGTTGCTGGTTCTGCCAGTACTTGTCCAGCACGGAAGTGATGCCGTAGATGGCGCCCGTGGCCACCGTGCTCAGCATCTCCAGGGTGCCGCTGGCGTCCTTCAGGCGGTTCAGGGCACCCGCCACGGCCGCCGGCGCCGGGATATTCTGCGGCGCGCTGGCCGGGTTGTAGCGTTCGTTGGTCAGCATGGCCGCGCTCCACTGCTGGCCCTGCTTGTGCCAGCTGGCCCAGGTAGTCACGGGCAGCATCGCCTTGACCTGGCCGAAACGCTCGTAGTGGTCGAACGGGGCGCTGTCGTGGCGCGCCTGCGCGTCGCGCGATTCGGCATCCTTGCCATTATTCGCGTAGGACGGATAATCGCACTTCAAGGCATCCAGGTCTTCGCGGTAGTCGGGCTGCACGGCCTTCAGGCGCAGTGCCGCATCGCGGCGGTAGCGCTGGATGGCCGCTTCGCTGCCCTCGCCCTGGTCCGTGATGGCCGCCATCATGTCGATGGCCTTGTTGAACGAGCCCGTCTGGCCGCCATCCTGGTCCTGCGGGCCGAAGCAGGTATCGAATTTGGGAAATTCCGCCCGCGCATGGCCCTGGACCTGGCTATTGAACATGTCCTGCTGCACCGAACCGTTGACGAACAGCTTTTGCCACAGGGTCTGGCCATCCGCGTATTCGATGCTGATGTAGCGCGCATAGCATTCATACATGTAGCCGATGGTGCCGAACAGGGGCAAGTCGTGCACGTGCTTGCCCGGCGTCCAGCCCGGCAGCGGCACTTCCGGGAAGTATTTGGTGTGGTTGTGCTTGTCGAACTCGGCCAGCTGGGCGCGTGCCTGCTCCTCGGGTTGCTCGATGGCGAGGAACAGGTCGCACTGGTTGCTGTTCAGCTCTTCCAGGTTGACGCGCACGTGGCGGTAGCCGGACGTGTCCTGCAAGTCGACGATGTGCGGGATCACCGTGCAGCTCTTGCCGTAGCAAGTCCAGCCATGGTCCTGCGATTGCAGCTCCGAACCCGTGAAGCATGGCGCCGTGCCGATGGCCGTGGCCAGGTTGGCCGCCATCTGCAGGTGCAGCATTTCCTGGATGAAGACGCTGAAGATGATGTTGAAGGCCTTTTGCTCCTTCAGCTCGGGCCGGGCCGTGGTGCCCATGCCCGGCCACTGGCGGCCCTCATAGTAGGTGACGCCTTTCGAGTTGATCTGGTGCGTGCCGTGGATCGAGTACATGGTGGCCATGTACAGGGGAATGGTGAACAGCTCGACGCTGACGGCCGCCTGGGCGATGGCGCGCACGGCGGCCGTGTCGGTGTCCAGCATGTCGAGCGGGCGCCTGATGATGGGGGCCTGGGTGCTTCCTAAAACGGGCATTTTCATTCTGTATCTCCACAGGAAGGATGCGTTTCGGATATCGGGCCGGTCCGCGCCATCTGCGTACGCTGTTCACGGCAAGGAAATCATACGCCTGAGAAAGATACTTTTGCGGCAAGATTTATGCGCTGGCCTTGGGGTAAGGCAGTCAGCCCTGGGCCATGAAAATAGGCGTTTTCAGCGGTCATTCGATGACAATTGAATAGAATCGGCAAAACGCGCGCGTGTATAAGCGGCGCGCCGGCAAACGCCGGCGCGTGGCTTGCATGGTGATAGTCAGGCGCCGGGCGGCGGCTGGAAGGCGCAAAAGCCGGGCCACTGGTCGCGGCTGTCGCATACTTTCAGGCAGCCTTTGTCATCCTTGAAGGTGGCGACGACCTTGATGGGGAAGCCATATTTTGGCGTGGTGGCCAGGAAGGCGGACGGGCAGCTTTGCTCGTTGCTGAAGCGGAAAGTGATTTCTTCGCGGCGGCCCTTGCGCTCAAAGCCCAGCATGAAGGTTTCATTGCTGTTCCATTGCGCCTTGCCCGGCACGCGGAAGCGGTAGCGCGGGCTGCCCTGCTGCTGGCCGTCAAGTTTCTGGCCGAAGACGCGGCTGCTGGCCGTGGCCGTTTCGACCTTGGCGATCGGATAGGGCACGGCAAACATGTAGGTGCCGGCAAAACCCTGGTCGAAGCCGAGGCCCTTCTGGTAAAACGGTACGACGATATGCGGCGCGCCCGTGTATTCCACGGTATTGCGGGCCGTCACGCGCGACGTCAGCTTGTCATCGGGCTCTTTGCCGAAGACCACGTCCAGTTCCAGCAAGGCTTGTTGCTTGTCAATATCTTGCGCCAGATAATCCTTGGGGAACATTTCGCCGTGCACGCAGCCGGCCAGCAGGGAGGCGGCGAGGCAGCCAGCGAGGAGTTTGGGTATTGTCATGGCTGTTTTCCTTCCGGCGGCGCGGAAATGAGGCCCAGCCCCGTCACCTGCAAGCCGTTCTTGCCCTGTTTCCATTGAAATTGCTGGCCGAACCAGGCCAGTTCCAGCTCGCGCCGGATGCGGTTCGAATCCGTGCGGCCCTGGCGCGCCTTGATGGCGGCGCCCGCCTGCGCGGAAGCGGCTTCCGACAAGGGCTTCAGCCACCGTTGATAGGTGTCGGCCGGCAAGGCCAGGACACCGGCCACGCCGTCGTCGCGCGTGGCGACGATAATCCCTACCTTCGTCAGCGCATTCGTCAGATAGGCGCCACGCCGCCCGTCGGGCGAGACGGAGACCAGCATGGCGGGCGCGTAATCGCCAGTGACGATGCCCGGCACGTCAAACCACAGCAGCTCGCCCGTGTCCGTATCGAGCGCGCGGCCGTCGCGCGCAAACAGCAGTATTTCGCTGCGGCCCGGCTGCGGCACGCCCCATTCGGGGTCGCGCTCCGTGCGCACCATGTCGTCGCGCTGCATGGGACTGACGGGGCGCATCAGCGGTTCGCCGTTCTGCACGCCGATCAATATCGTGCCCTGGCCCGTATAGCCCTTGGTAAAGGCCAGCAGCATGGGCTGGCCTTCGCGCCTGGCCTTGAGGGGACGCACTTCCACCACTTCGCGCGCGCCGCCGGGCCAATAGCTGTGCTTACGGAAAGACAAGTTGACGAGCGGATCGTGGCGGTCGCGCGTGACGACAAAGTCGCCGTATTGCTGCATCACCGGCACGTATGGTGTTTGCGCCTGCGCGGCAGGCAGGACGGCGGCAGGCAGGACGGCGGCAAGCAAGCTGGCGGCGGCCGCCAGGCGGCATAAAGGTAGCAACAGAGGTAGGAACGGCATGGCATCCTGCAAAGGTCGCACTGGGCGAAGGAACAGCATCATAGACGATTCCTCGCCAGCAACACTGTCCGATAGGAAACATCAACGGCGCTGGATTTCGATCAGTTCGATCTCGAACAGCTTGGGCCACAGCTTGCCCGTGACAAACAAGCGCTTGCCGCGCGCATCCCAGGCGATGCCGTTGAGTACGGCGTCGGGATTGGCCGTACCCCGCTGCGCGGGCGGCAGCAAGCCCGTCAGGTCGATCCAGCCGACCACCTTGCCGCTGGCCGGGTCGATGCGGGCGATCACGTCCGCGCCCCACACATTCGCGTACAGCTCGCCGTCGACCATTTCCAGTTCGTTCAGGCGCTCGATGGGGCGGCCTTCCGCCTTCACCTCGAAACGGCGGACCTCAGCCAGGGTTTTCGGGTTCAGCACGCGGATGGCGGAGCTGCCGTCGCTCATGTAGACAAATTGACTGTCGCTGGCCAGGCCCCAGCCTTCGCCCTGGTAGCTGAATGTGCGTTTCAGCTTGAACGTTTTCTGGTCAAACACATAACCGGTCTGCGACATCCACGTCAGGCCAAGGATGTCATCGCCCACGTCCGTGATGCCTTCGCCGAATACTTTTTTATCGAGCATGCTTTTCTGCAGCACCTTGCCAGTCGTCAATTCCACCTTGCGCAAGGAAGACTGGCCGTTCTGGCCCGTGCTTTCATACAGATGACCATCCTTGAACAGCAAGCCCTGGGTAAACGCCCGGGGGTCGTGCGGATAGGTATTCTTGACGAAATAGCCATACACGGGAATGGCGGCCTGGGCATAACCCATCTCGCTCATCAGGCCGACGGTGCATAACAATCCCAGCAGCAGCGAGCCTGCCGTGCGTTTCAGACTTGTTTTACCGATATTCTTCATATTCTTGGCGGTGGTTGGCGAGCGCCTATTGTAATCGCCCGGGCTGCGCCATGCGCGCCCTGACGAGCTCCAGCCAGGCGCGGGCAGCGAAAGACAGCCGACCGCCGCGGCGCCAGGCCAGCATCAGATTCCATTCCACGGGCGGACCGTCCAAGGGAATCACGGCAAACTGCGCTGGCTCGAGCGTGTCGCAATACATCTTCGGCAACAGGCAGATGCCCACGCCCAGGCGGACCAGCGAGGCGATGAAATCCCACTGGCCGCTGCGGCCCGTGATGCGCGGCGCAAAACCGGCCCGCTGGCAGGCATCGAGCACGATGTCGTTCAGGGCGAAGGCGGCGCCATAGAAAATGAAGGGGCTGTCGGCCAGCTCGGCCAGGGCCACGGAAGAGCGTCCCTGCCACGGCGAACCGGGCGCGGCCAGCAGGCACAGCGGCGAGCGCACGAGGGGCAAGGCCTCGAAATCCTGCCAGGTAGCCGCATTGCCCGGGTAATCGAGCATGGTGCCCAGCTCCACCATGCCGGTGCGCAAGTCGCGCTCGATGGCTTGCGTGCCGCTTTCATACATTTTCAGCTCGATGCCCGGATAGCGCTGGTGGTACTCGGCCAGCCACGGCGCCAGGGTGGAATGCGTTTGCGGCGACACGCCCACCCGCAACTCGCCCCGCTCCAGCTCTTGCAGGTCGCGCAATTCCACCTTCAGTTCCGCGTGCAGGGCCAGCAATGTATGCGCGCGCGCCAGCACCACCTTGCCCGCGTCCGTCAGGGTAAAACGTTTACCGGCACGGTCCAGCAAGGCCAGGTCCAGCGACTGTTCCAGCTGTTGGACCATCTTGCTGACGGTGGGCTGCGTCACGTGCAGCCTGGCGGCCGCCCGCGTAAAACTGTTCTGTTCCACCACTTCGACGAAGTAGCGCAGGGAGCGGATATCCATGATGCATTCCAATATCGAATGATAATCATAAGTTTAAGTCATTTTATCTTTTGATGTGGCGTCCCTACAATGAAACCTTCCCCTGCCGTTTGAAAGCCTGCCGTGAAAGCCGCCCCCTATCCCGCCGCCCTGCCCTCCATCCCCGCCTGGCGCCAGCCCGCGCAGACCGTGTGGCAAGTGGGTGTGCTGATCGCCGCCTGGTGGCTGGCCGACGAGGCCGCTTCCGCACTGCACTTGCCGTTTTCCGGCGGCGTGGTGGGCCTGTTCGTGCTGGTGGCCCTGCTGCTGGCGGGTTGGGTGCGGCCTGCCGCCATCGAACTGGGCGCAAACTGGCTGCTGGCCAACATGCTGCTGTTCTTCATTCCGCTGGTTGTGTCCGTGGTGCAATTTACGCAGCTGTTGAAGTCGCAGGGCTTGATGCTGTTCTTAAACATCGGCCTGGGCTTTGCCAGCGTGATGCTGGCCACGGCCTTCACCGTGGAATGGGTGTGCCGCTATGAACGCAAGTTGCGCCTGCAAACACTGCTGCGCCAGCGCGCCGCCAGGGCGCAAGCATGAGCACCTTGCTCCTGTCCCTGCTGTTCTTGCTGCTGACCCTGGTGCTGTTCTACGCCAACCAGGCCCTGCACCGCCGCCATCCGCATTTCCTGCTGACTCCCGCCATCTGCACCTCGGCAATACTCATCGTCATCGTGCAGGCGACCTCGACGCCGTTCGCCACGTATTTCGGCGAAACGCGCTGGCTGCCGTGGCTGCTGGGCCCGGCCACCATCGCGTTTGCGCTGCCCATCTTTCAGGAGCGCAAACTGATCCGCAAGCACTGGCTGGCCTTGAGCCTGGGCAGCTGCGCCGGCATCTTGGCATCGGTTGCCGCCACCCTGCTGCTGGACAGTGTTTTGGGCGTGCATGGCGACATGGCGCGCAGCCTGCTGGCGCGCTCCGTGTCGACGCCGTTCGCGTTGGAGGCGTCGCGCCACATGGGCGGCTCGGCCCAGCTGACAGGTATCTTCGTGGTGATGACGGGTTTGTTCGGCTTGATGCTGGGCAAACCGCTCTTAAAACTGCTGCCCTTGCGCATGCGCATCGCCCGTGGCGCCCCGTATGGCGCGGCCGCGCACGGTTTTGGATTATCCGTGGCGCGCCGCGTGGGCACTGAAGAAGGCGCCGTGGCCAGCCTGACGATGATTTTCTCGGGCGTCGTGACGGTACTGCTGGCGCCCCTGCTGGGGCATCTGCTAGGCTAGCGGCCCGCTTGCAGCGCCTGCATGCCATGCACGATCAGGTCGATTCCTGCCAGGAAATCCTCGCGGTCATCGTGCGCGCGCAGCTGCCCCGCCACCTTGCGGGCAAATGGAAACGCCTGCGCGTCGAGGCGTGACCAGGCGCCCGCCATGGTGTCGAGGAAATGCGCGCGCTCCAGGCCTTTTTCTCGGGCGATGGCGGCATTGGCCGCATTCTGCCCGCTCACGCCCAGCAGATAATTGAGCAGGGTGCATGCCGCCAGCCATTGCCTGTCCTGCGGCACGCCCAGCGCATCCACTTGCCGCCCCAGGCGTTCCAGGATGCGCACGGTAGGCAGCTGGCCCGGCGCGCGCGACAGGGCCGAACCCAGCCACGGATGCGCATCCATCGCCTCGAACATGGCCAGCGCCACGGCGCGGATGCCCGCCTGTGGCGTCTCGCACTGCAGGACGGCAGCCATGGCGCGGGCGACGATGGCGTCGCTGGCGGCCGTGAACAAATCATCCTTGTCGGCAACATGCCAGTAAATGGCGCCCGCCCCAGTCGCCAGGCGCGTGGCCAGGGCGCGGAAGGTCAGGCCGCCCTCGCCCGCAGTATCGAGCAGGGCAATGGCGGCATCGATGATGGTGTCGCGCGTCAGCGAGTCGGCGCGTCGTGGTGGGGTCATTACGGTATTGGAGGACATCGCCTATCTTGACACACATGCCGCCGTGCCGCAAAATTCTTGTGGAATGACGTTCCAGTTTCGTTTTAAAACTAAATTCAAGGATCACCATGCATATCGCCATCATCGGCGCAGGGCTGGGCGGGCTGATGCTCGCCCGCGTGCTGCACGTCCACGGCATCGCCGCCGCCATCTATGAAGCGGACGCTTCGCCGCAGGCGCGCCGCCAGGGCGGCATGCTCGACATCCACGAGGACACGGGCCAGCAAGCGCTGCGGGCGGCCGGCCTGCATGAGGTCTTCCGCACCCTCATCCATACAGGCGGCGAAGCGAGCCGCGTGCTCGACCAGCACGGGACGGTCTTGCTCGACGAAGGGGACGATGGCACGGGTGGCCGTCCCGAAGTGCCGCGCGGCGAGCTGCGCCGCATCCTGCTCGAGTCCCTGCCCGCCGGCACGGTGCGCTGGGGACATAAGCTGACAGGCGTGGCGACACTGGATGGTGGCCGGCACAGGCTGCGTTTTGCGAATGGCGCCACGGCCACCGCCGACCTGCTGGTCGGTGCGGACGGCGCCTGGTCGAAGGTGCGGCCTCTGCTCTCCAGCGCGCAGCCCGCGTATAGCGGCATTGCCTTTATTGAAACGTATCTACTCGACAGCGACCGCCGCCACCCGGCCAGCGCGCACGCCGTGGGAGCCGGCGCCCTGTTCGCGCTGGCGCCCGGCAAGGGCATCCAGGCCCACCGCGAAGCCGATGGCGTGCTGCATGCCTACGTGGCCCTGAGCAAACCGGAAGCCTGGCTGGCTGACATCGATTTTGCCGATCCCGCCGCCGCCCGGGCCCGCATCGCCGCGCAATTTTCCGGCTGGGCGCCGGCGCTGACGGCCCTGATCACGGACGCCGACACGCCGCCCGTGCCCCGTCCCGTGCACTTGCTGCCCGTCGATCACCGCTGGCAGCGCGTGGCGGGCGCGACCTTGCTGGGCGACGCAGCCCATCTGATGGCGCCGGCCGGCGAAGGGGCGAATCTCGCCATGTTCGATGGCGCCGAACTGGCGCAGGTGCTTGCCGCGCAGCCGGACGACATGGAAACGGCCCTGCTGGCTTATGAAACGGCGCTGTTTGCGCGCAGCAGCGCGGCGGCGGCCGAGTCCGAGCGCATACTGCGCCTGTGCTTTGCCGATGACGCGCCGCACAGCCTGGTGCGGTTCTTTGCCGGCATGCAAGACAGCGGCCCGGCGCGCGAAGTGCAGGCGGCGGCGCCTGAGCCCCACGCCAGCGGCGTTTATCGGGGATAATACGTCTTTCCCCATTCCAAGCAGCCGCGCCACGATGAAATACCCTGCAGTTCAGCCTTTCAGCGACATCCTGCCCAGCTTGAGCGAGTTCGACGCCATCATCGACGTGCGCAGCCCGTCCGAGTTCGCGGAAGACCATTTGCCGGGCGCCATCAACCTGCCCGTGCTGGACGACGAGCAGCGCGTGCGCGTCGGCACTTTATACAAGCAGACGAGCGCCTTCGAGGCGAAGAAGCTGGGCGCGGCGCTGGTGGCGAAAAATATCGCGCGGCATATCGAAGACGGTTTCCTCGGCCATCCGCAGCATTGGAAGCCACTGGTTTACTGCTGGCGCGGCGGCAACCGCAGCGGCGCCATGGCGCACATCCTGGCGCGCATCGGCTGGCCCGTCACGCAGCTCGAAGGGGGCTACAAAGATTACCGCCGCCACGTGAACGCCGAGCTGGCCACCCTGCCCGAACGTTTCGACTTCATCAACGTGCTGTGCGGCCCCACGGGCAGCGGCAAGAGCCGTTTGCTGCAAGTGCTGGACAGGCAAGGCGCGCAAGTGATCGATCTGGAAGACCTGGCCGCGCACCGCGGCTCCGTGCTGGGTGGCTTGCCAGAGGAAGACCAGCCATCGCAAAAAGCGTTTGAAAGCGCGCTGTGGCAGCAGTTGCGCCATTTCGACCCGACGCTGCCCGTCTTCATCGAGTCGGAAAGCAAGAAGGTAGGCCGTTTGCGCGTGCCCGATGCGCTGATGGACAAGATGCGCGCGGCCGATTGCACGGACGTTCGCCTGGACCTTGGGGAGCGCGTGCAATTGCTGATGCAGGACTATGCGCATTTCGTCGGCGACCCGGCGCGCCTGAACGTGCAGCTGGCCCTGTTGACACAGCTGCATGGCAAGGAAAAAATTGCCCATTGGCAGCAGCTGGCCACGGCTGGCCGCATGGCCGAGCTGGTGGAAGAACTGCTGGTGCAGCATTACGACCCCGTCTACCGGCAATCGATCGCCCGCAACTTCAGCCGCTACGCCCAGGCAACGCCGCTGGTCTTGCCCGATATTTCAGAACATGCCTTTGAGCAAGCCGCGCGCGCATTATGTGCTATCGTCGGCGAACACCGTACCACCAGCGCCGCGTAAGCGCTGGCGCAGCTTTTAATGACCTTTTCCAGCAGGATGACGACCATGTCCGATACCGCAGCACCATCCAAACCACCCATTCGATTGACCGAATTTGCCCATGGCGGCGGCTGCGGCTGCAAAATTGCGCCGGGCGTGCTGGCCGACATTTTAAAGGGCAGCGGCGGCTTTCCCCTGCCGAAGGAATTGCTGGTCGGTATAGAAACCTCGGATGACGCGGCCGTCTACCAGCTCAACGACGAGCAGGCTCTGATCGCCACGACGGATTTCTTCATGCCCATCGTCGACGACCCGTTCGACTTCGGCCGCATAGCCGCCACCAATGCCATTTCCGACGTGTACGCCATGGGCGGCACGCCCATCATGGCGCTGGCCCTGGTCGGCATGCCGATCAACAAGCTGCCCGTGGAAACCATCGGCCTCATATTGAAAGGCGGCGAAACCATCTGCGCCCAGGCCGGCATCCCCATCGCGGGCGGCCACACCATCGATTCCGTCGAGCCGATCTATGGCTTGGTCGTGCTAGGCCTCGTGCACCCGTCGCAGGTGAAACGCAACGCGGGCGCGCGCGCCGGCGATAAACTGGTACTGGGCAAGCCGATCGGCGTGGGCATCTTGTCGGCCGCGCTGAAGAAGAATGCACTCGATGCGGGCGGTTACGCCTCGCTGATAGCCAACACCACCAAATTGAATACCCCGGGCAAGAAGCTGGCCCTGCTGGACGGCGTGCATGCGCTGACGGATGTGACGGGCTTCGGCTTGCTGGGCCATACGCTGGAACTGGCGCGCGGCGCCAAGTTGCAGGCGAGCATCGCCATGGCTTCCGTGCCGCTGCTGCCGCAAGTGCAGCAACTGGCGCAAAATGGCAACATCACGGGCGCATCAAGCCGCAACTGGCAGGGCTACGGCGCGCAAGTGGCGCTGGACGACAGCCTGAGCGCCATCGACAAGGCGATTTTGACGGACCCGCAAACGGCCGGCCCCCTGCTGGTGGCCTGTGCGCCAGAAGCCGTCGAACAAGTGCTGGCGATTTTCCGCGCCGAAGGCTTTGCCGACGCCGTCGTCATCGGCGAGATGCAGGAAGGTACGACCGGGGTTTCCGTAATCTAATGAATATTTTTTGCAAAGGCAGTCCCATGACCACATTCTCCAACTCATTTTCCAACTCATTTTCCAAATTTCCCGCCATCCTTGCCACCGTCGCCGCCACCCTGGCCATCCACAGCGGCCTGGCGCAGGCGCAGCAAGTGTTGCGCGTGTCCGCCATTCCCGATGAAGCGCCGACGGAATTGCAGCGCAAGTTCAAGCCGCTGGGCAGCTATCTGGAGAAAAAGCTGGGCATGAAGGTGGAATTCACGCCTGTCACCGATTACGCGGCCTCTGTGGAAGGCTTGATCAATAACAAGCTCGACATGGTCTGGTTCGGCGGTTTTACCTTCGTGCAAGCGAACGTGCGCAGCGGCGGCAAGATCGTCCCGCTGGTGCAGCGCGAAGAAGACACGAAGTTCCGCTCCGTGTTTGTGACCACCAGCAAGGACATCAACCAGTTGTCCGACCTGAAAGGCAAGAATTTCACGTTCGGCTCGGAATCGTCGACATCCGGTCACTTGATGCCACGCTACTACTTGCTGGCCGCCAAGATCAACCCGGACACGGACATGAAGCGCATCGCATTTTCCGGCGCGCATGATGCCACCGTGGCGGCAGTGGCCGGCGGCAAGGTCGACGCGGGCACCTTGAACATTTCCGTGTGGGAAAAGCTCGTCGAAGCGAAAAAAGTCGACCCAAGCAAGGTGCGCGTGTTCTACACGACACCGGGCTACTACGACTACAACTGGAGCGTGCGCGCCGACATGAACCCCGTCGTGCGCAAAAAGCTGACGGACGCCTTCCTGGCGCTGGACCCAGCGACGGCCGAAGGCAAGGAAATCCTCGAACTGCAGCGCGCCACCAAGTTCATCCCGACCAAGGCCGAGAACTACAAGGATATCGAAGCGGCTGCGCGCGATGCGAAGTTGTTGAAGTAACTTGCATCGACGCGTTTTACCGTAGGTCGGATTAGCGGCGAAGCCGCGTAATCCGACACAGGCAATAATGCCAACAATGTTGTCGGATTACGGCCTGCGGCCTAATCCGACCTACTGATTTCTCAAGCATGACATTCCAACTTCACAAGGTCAGCGTCCACCACGCGGGCGCGGCCGGCAATGCGCTGGCCCTGCGCGACCTGGACCTGGACGTCGCCCAGGGTGAACAGATCGCCCTGATCGGCCCGTCTGGCGCCGGCAAGACCAGCCTGCTGCACACGCTGGCGTGCGCGCTGCGCCCGGAATCGGGCACCTTGGACATCCTCGGTACTTCTCCCTGGCAAATCGGCAGCGCCGAGCGCCATGCCTTGCGCGCGCGCCTGTTCCTGGCGCCGCAAACGCCGCCCTTGCCGCCGCGCCAGCGGGTCGTCAACGCCGTGCTGGCGGGACGCTTGCCGCAATGGAGCTTGTGGACGGCCATCCGTTCGCTGCTCGCGCCCGTCGACCCGCGCGCCGCGTGGGTAGCGCTGGGCAAGTTCAACCTGCAGGATAAACTGTATGCGCGTGTCGACCGCCTGTCCGGCGGCGAACGCCAGCGCTGCGGCATGGCGCGCGCGCTCGTGTCGGATGCGCAAGTGTTCCTCGTCGACGAACCCTTGTCCGCGCTCGACCCCACACTCGCCTTGCAGACAATTAATGTGCTGCAAGCCGAAGCGCAGGCGCGCAACGCCACGCTGATCTGCAGCCTGCACCAGGTGGAAATCGCCCGCGCCTGCTTTACGCGCATCGTCGCCCTGCGCGATGGCAAGATCGTCTTCGACTTGCCTGGCGCCCAGGTCAGCGACGCCATGATCGCCGAGCTGTACCGCAACAAGGCCGATCCCGCGCCGCAGTTCGAGGCCGTGGAAACGAATCTGGATGCCGCGAGGCCCCTTTGCTGAAGAGCACCGCCATGCCCCGCGACCCCGCCTGGCGCGGCCGCCTGACCGGCGCCGCCATCGTGCTGCTCGTGCTGTGGCCGATGCTGGTGCAGGCCGAGTTCAAGCCATGGATCTTATGGGATGCGCAAAGCCTGGCAGCCACCTGGCAATTCATCGCCAGCTTCGTGCCGCCGGCCCACTCGCTGGAATTCCTGCAACTGGTGGCGGTGTCCAGCTGGGAAACCATTGCCATGGCCACGGCCGGCATGGCGCTGGCCATGCTGGGCGCCATCCCGCTGACCCTGCTGGTGACGGAGCGCCTGTCGATTTCGCGCATCGGCAGTGGTACCGTTTCACCGCTGTCCGCCGCCTTGCGCCATGGCGTGCGCGCGCTGCTGGTGCTGCTGCGCAGCGTGCCGGAACTGGTCTGGGCCTTGTTGCTGGTGCGCATAGTCGGCCTGGGACCGACGGCGGGCGTGATCGCCATTGCCCTCACCTATTGCGGCATGCTGGGCAAGGTGTACGCGGAAATCCTTGAATCGTCGGATGCGTCCGCCTGCAACGCCCTGCTCCACAATGGCAGCGGCAGATTGAAGGCCTTGCTGTACGGCGCCTTGCCCGAGTCGGCCGCCGAACTGGTGTCGTACACGATTTACCGCTGGGAATGCGCGATCCGCGGCTCCGTCGTCATGGGATTTGTCGGCGCAGGCGGCCTGGGCCAGCGCATGGATGAATCGATGAAGATGATGGCGGGCAGCGAGCTGGCCACCATGCTGATGGTCTTCGTGCTGCTGGTGGCCGGCGCCGACGCCGTGTCCGCCATGCTGCGCCGGAGGCTGGCATGAAGCATCAGCATTTCGCCTCGATGCCCGCGCCTGCTCCCGTGCGCTGGTCGACCTGGGCCTTGCTGGCCGGTTTGTTGCTGCTGGTCATCGCCAGCTTCGCCACCCTGCCCTTGAAATGGGGCGAGTTTTTCAGTGCCGACGCCGTGCGCACGAGCGCCGACTTCCTGCACGGCTTCGCCCCGCCCGAGCTGGCCAGCCCCTTCCTGATGAAAGTCGGTGTGGCCACGTTCGAGACCCTGGCCATGTCGGCCATCGGCACGGTCATCGCGGCAGTGTTGGGGGCATTGCTGGCCCTGCCCGCCAGCGGGCGTTTTGGTCACTTGGCGCGCAACGCGACGCGTGGCGTGTTGAATGTGCTGCGCTCCATTCCCGAACTGGTATGGGCCTCGATCCTGCTGATCGCCGCCGGCCTGGGCCCGTTCGCCGGTACCCTGGCGCTGGCCCTGCACACGGTGGGCGTGCTGGGGCGATTGTTTGCCGATGCCTTCGAGAATTGCCCGCCCCTGCCGGCGGCCACCTTGCGCATCAATGGCGCGCGCCCCGCCGTGGCCTTCCTGTACGCGACCTTGCCGCAATGCAGCCCGCAAATGATGTCCTACACTTTGTACCGTTGGGAAAACAATATCCGCGCCGCCGCCATCCTCGGCGTCGTCGGTGCGGGCGGCCTGGGGCAAATGCTGAAATACCATCTGTCGCTGTTCCAGATGCAGAACGCCGCCACCGTCATCGTCGCCATGCTGATGATGGTGGCCGCCGTTGATGGCCTCAGCTACCTGCTGCGCCGCGCCATGACCCGTTAAATTTTACTTTTCACAAGGAACGCCCATGTCAGGCTGGTGGACCATTATCTCGACAGAAACGCCGGAGCAGATGGCCGATATGACGAAAGTCAACAAGGACGCATTTCTCGCCACCTGGGAAGCAGGCCTGTTCGGCGCCGACTGGATTGCGCAATTGTGCGCACAAGGCAAGGCGACTCAGCTGGCCTTCAACGGCTTTCCCAACCGCTACACAGCCCTGGCAGACGACATCGTCCCCCTGCTGCAGGCGGGCATCGCCGAAGCGCAGGATGGCGAATTTCCACAGGACCGCCTGACGGGCTGGCCCGGCTGCATTACCGTGCACCGGGAACGCGTCGCCGCCTGCGTGCCCGGGCAACTGCTGAGCATCGAAGTGTGGGATCAAGCGTAAACAACTGGTGTGCGCACACGCTTTTTAAAAAGAGCTTTGCCCCACCGGGCCTTCAGGATAATCTTGAAGACTGTTCACTAATTTCCAGAGCCGCCATGAAAATCCTCGCCCCCGTATGTCTTGCCGTTGCCTTGTTGACGTCCCTGCCTGCCATGGCGCAGGAAGCGCAGGAAGTGGCGGCCGCTAAAATTGCTGCGGAAAGTTGGCTCAAGCGCATGGATGCGGGCGACGAGGCTGGCACCTGGGACGCCAGCGCCGCATCGCTGCGCAGCGAAATGTCGAAATCAAGCTGGAAGATGGTCATCACGGCCGTGCACTGGCCGCTGGGCGAGTTCAAGTCACGCAAGCTCAAGTCTGCCGCGCTGCAAAAGGCGACGGCTGGCAAACCAGGGCCGGACAAAGTCGTTATCGATTATGTGAGCCAGTACGAAAACAAGGCCAACGTGCAGGAAACCATCACGACGGTACTCGAAAAAGGTTCTAGCTGGAAAGTTTCCGGATATAACATCAACGGCTAGCCCGCACCTTGCGGTTCTCGTTTTCCACCACGCAGGCGGACGATATCCATATCCAGCATATGGCCACCTAAAATGAAGGCATTGCAAGATTGAACAACATTGTCATCCACCCCACCATCGCCAGCGACTGGCCAGCCCTGAAAGCCGCACGCCTGGCCGCCCTGCTCGACGCCCCCACGGCCTTTGGCGCCAGCCACGCCAGCGCCGCCGCTTTTTCCGATGCCGACTGGCAGCAGCGTGCCGTCAGCACGCCGCAGCGCACGTTTTTCCTCGCCTTCGATGGAGAACAGCCCATCGGCCTCGCCGCGCAAGTCGTGGCCGGCAATGGCGAGTGCCATCTGATCGCCATGTGGGTACATCCGGTATATCGGGGCATGGCCGTGGCGCAGGGCCTGGTCGAGGCCGTGAAACGATGCGCCGTCGGCAACGGCCACACGCGGCTGGTGCTCGACGTGGCGCCGGAGAACACCCGCGCGGCCGCGTTTTACCAGAAACAGGGGTTTGTCTTTCTACCGGAATGGGAAGCGCTGGAAAGCCACCCGCATATCCAGGTGCAGAAGATGGAGTGGCTGGCGGCTGCATGAACTCAAGCAATTGGAACAGCCCGAGGATGAACTGTGCTTGACTGGGTTTTTGATGCCATCGCCTGGATAGTTCGCCTGTTGCTCTATAACCTGTTAGGAACAGTCATCGAAAAGCTGTTCTATTGGCCGGGCTGGGCAATGCTACGGCTGCTCACGCTGGGCCACTACCCTCCAGCGAGGGGGACGCCTCACAATCACTTTGCCATCGCGCTGTTTGCTGCGACAGTCATTGCTTCCGGCTTGTTGATGGCATTGACGTAAATACTATTGCGCGTATGGGGGAAATTCAGCGATTTCATACACTCCGTTCATCCAAATTTGCATTCTGTCTTAAACATCTGCCCTTACCTCTGTTTTTTTTCTACACTCACGTTTTCATTGATGAGTAGAAAGATAGGGTATGCGTGCAATCAAACAAGCTGGTCTTCTGCTGTGTTTATACGGCGCCGCAGTGCAGGCTTACGCTGATACGGATCAAACCGTGGAGCAAGCGGGCCAGGAGGCGGCGTCCGTCAATGTCAAAGGCATCCGGGATCCGGACTGGAAGCCCTACAGTGCCATGCTCAAGGGCGTCAAGCGCTTCGAGGAAAAGCACGGCCTGGCGCCTGGCGCCGAATTGCGCTTCATCCTGGAACCGCGCCGTGCCGATGTCGACATGCAGGCCATCGCGCTGCGGCTGGAAAGCGACGAGGCCGGCATGGCGATACCGCTGGGGGAGCGCAATATCTTCAGCTTGCCCGTCGAGCCGGGTCCGCTGTATGAGAAGGCCGAGCTGACCGTGAACCGCAAGGCGGGGTCGGTCAGGTGGATCCCATACGTCAGGAGCGCATCAACCAGCGACACGCTGCGCCGCCTGGGCGACTTGCGTCTGGCGTGCGAAGTGCATTGGGCCATCGACAAGGAAACCTTGCCTTTCGCCATGCGCACGGCGATGGGCGCATTGGGTGGCCCCTGCAATTTCGTGTCGCAAAAGGGAACCTACAGCTTTTCCGAGCCGCGGCGCATCACGGCGGCAACGATCAGTTTCAATGGCAAGAGCGCGCCCGTGCCATTCAGCGGCTCGTCGTTTACGCCGCCGCTGCGGGAGCAGGACTGGAGCGATGACAGCGTGCTCGAGCTGACATTCGACAACGATTAGACGGCGCTGGGGCTATTTGACCCGCTGCTTTTCCAGCTTGCGCGCCAGGGTGCGCCGGTGCATGCCCAGCCGTCTGGCCGTTTCCGAGATATTGAAATCCGTCTCGGCCAGCATTTCGTGGATGCGTTCCCATTCCAGGGTCTTGATGTTGGTGGCGCGGTTCGTCAGTTCGATATCGGCGTTGCCGGCCACGTGGCCGAAGGCCGCCTCGATGTCGTCCGTGTTCGACGGTTTCGCCAGGTACTGGCAGGCGCCCAGCTTGATGGCTTCGACGGCCGTGCCGATGCTGGCGTAACCCGTCAGCACGACGATGAGCATGTCCGGGTCGTGCTGGTGCAGCATCTGCACGCAGGCCAGACCCGAGGTATTGCCATTCAACTTCAGATCGACGACGGCGTAGTCGGGGCAATGCTGCTCGAGCAAGGCGCTCGCTTCGTCGAAATTGGTGGCCAGGATGACCTGGTAGCCGCGCCGCTCGAATGAGCGGCCCAGGGTGCGGGCAAACGCGGCATCGTCTTCCACGATCAGTAACAGACGGTCATCCTGCATGGTGGTCGCTTTCTCTTTCCAGTTTGATGGCCGCCAGCGGCAAGGCCAGGTGCACCACCGCCCCGCCCTGCACCCGGTTGCGCGCCGTCACCGTGCCGCCCAGGGTACGCGCGACATTGACCACCAGGAACAGCCCGAGGCCGCCGCCCGGCTTGCCCTTGCTGCTTTGGTACGGTTTGCCCAGGTGCGTCAGCATCGACGGTTCGAAGCCGGGGCCCGCATCGGTAATGACCAGGTGCAAGGCGTCCGCTTCGCGCGTCGCTTCGAAGCGCAGCCATTCGGGCGACGCTTCCAGCGCATTGTCGAGCACATTGCAGATGGTTTGTTTCAGGGTCGAATCGAAGACGACGGGCACGTCGTGCTCGATGCGGTTATCGTACTCGAAATCCTGGATCGGGCGGCTGGTGCGCCACTCGTCGACCAGGTCGTTGAGGAAGGTGTTGATCGTCGTCTTGACGGACGATTCGCCGCGCGCCTCGCCCGCCGACAGCAAGATGCCGCTGACGATGCTCTTGCAGCGCTGCAACTGCGCCTGCATTTCCGTGATTTCTTCCAGCAATTCGCTGTTCTTGCTCAGCTCCGGCATGCGGCGCCAGTCGCCGAGGATGACGGACAGGGTCGCCAACGGCGTGCCCAGCTCGTGCGCGGCGCCCGAGGCCAGCAGGCCCATGCGGATGATGTGCTCCTCTTCCGCCGCGCGCTGGCGCAGGTCGGCCACCTTGGCGTCGCCGGCGCGCTGGTTGCGGTTGATGCGCGTGATGAACACCACCAGCAAGGCGGCGTTCAAAATGAAGCAGATCAGCAAGCCTTGCACGTACAGGCTGGAAAAGCCCCGCTCGGGGTCGATCGGCAGGATCAAGGGGCCGGGCAGCAAGGCCAGGCCGGCCAGGCACAGGCTGGTAATGGCTACCATGATCCACGTCGACCACACTTCCAGCAGGACGGCGCTGAGGATGACTTGCAGTAAGTACAGGAAGGCGAACGGGTTGCTGATGCCGCCGCTCAGGTAGAGCTGGGCCGTGAGCACGGTGACGTCGACCAGCAGAGCGAGGAACAGGGCCGTGTTGGAGACGGGCTGGCGTTCGTGCCAGCGCAGCAGGCTGGCCAGGTTGAAAGCGATGAGGCAGGACAGCACTTCGAGCATGTAGGGCACGGGCAAGGCGATGCCCAGCCCGACGCCCACGCCGAAGATCGTGCTGATCTGGCCGATCACGGCCAGCCAGCGCAGCTGGATCAGCAGCTTCATGTTCTGGTGGCCGGCCGGATGTTCCATCTCGGCCGCCACCGCACCGCGCTCTAAGACTTCGCGGTTGGGCAGGATCTCA
Organism: Janthinobacterium lividum; assembly: GCF_034424625.1. Lineage (NCBI taxonomy): Bacteria > Pseudomonadati > Pseudomonadota > Betaproteobacteria > Burkholderiales > Oxalobacteraceae > Janthinobacterium > Janthinobacterium lividum. Next base: position 3,571,815 of record NZ_CP139976.1, read on the forward strand.
ATCCTGCCCGGCATGGTAGCTTTCTTGCGATTGATCAAGGTGCTGTTGGGACAAGCCAGCCTTGCGCGCGCGGCGGCGCTTGTCTTCGCGCACGAGCCACCAGGTGATGCCGGCCACCATCAGGGCCAGCGCAAACCACGTCAAGGCATAAACCAAATGGTTGTTGTGGAAGGAAATCACGGTCAGGCCGCCGACAGGGGCGTCGCTGGCCGTTTCCGATTTTTCCTTCGCATCGACAAAATATGGCGCCACATTGGTCAGCATGTGCGAGGCGCCGATGGCGGCCACGTCGCGCGAATACCAGTGCTGCGTGGCAGGACTGTTTTCGCGCAGGAAACCGCCGCCCGTCTCGCTGACGCGCAGCAAGCCGTCGACGTGCACGATGCCGGCCGGCGTGCTGGCGGCGATGCCTTCGCGTTTCGGCACGAAGCCGCGGTTGACCAGCACGGTGCTGCCGTCGGCCAGGCGCAATGGCGTGATCAGCCAATAACCGCTGCCCAGTGCCGTCGTTGCCTGCACCAGGGTATTGAAAATGGGGAGATACGTTCCGGAGAGTCGCACATGGCGGTATTCATCCGTTTGCTGCGTGACACTGGCCCAGGCTGCGGGTCCAGGTGCGTCCGTTGCGGGCGCATGTACGCGTTGTTCGACGCGCTCGATCAGGTCAAGCTTCCAGAAGAGGCGCTTGACTTGCCAGGTGCCCAGGGCACAGAAACCGGCAAACAAGATCCCCGCCAGCAAGGCCAGTGCATACCGCACGACCATGCCGCGTGGGCCTGGCGCGGCATCTTGCGATGCGGCGCCAGGGGCGCGCCCGGTGTTGCTTGGGCGCGTATTACTCATCATGGAGCCGTTTTCGTATGCATGTACTCAGGCATCAGATCCGGCATCATGTTGTGGTTCATGTGGTACATGACCCACAGGGAACCGGCCATGGCAATGCCCACGATCATGATGGTGAAGATCAGCGCCATCATGTTCCAGCCGCCTTCGGACTTGGTGTTCATGTGCAGGAAGTACACCATGTGCACGACCACTTGAACAGCCGCGAACGCCAGCAGGACCAGGCCCATGGTGCCCGAGTTGGTGATGGCTTTCGTCATCACCAGCCAGAAAGGAATGGCCGTCAGGATCACCGACAGGATGAAGCCGATGGCATAGCTTTTCAGGCTGCCATGATCGTGATTGTCATGGTGGTGGCTATCGCCGTGTGTGTGGTGGTCGCTCATGGCAGCACTCCCATCAGGTAGACAAAGGTGAAGACGCCGATCCAGATGACGTCCAGGAAGTGCCAGAACAGCGACAGACACATCATGCGACGGCCATTTTCCGGGGTCAGACCATGCTTGTTCAACTGGAACATCAAGGTCACGAGCCAGATCACGCCGAACGTCACGTGCAAGCCGTGGGTACCGACCAGTGCAAAGAACGACGACAGGAACGCGCTGCGCTGCGGACCGGCGCCTTCGTGGATCAGATGAATGAATTCATACATTTCCAGCGACAGGAAGGCCAGGCCGAACAGGCCCGTGATGCCCAGCCAGACCAGGGTGCTGCGCAATTGCTTGCGCTGCATGGCCAGCATGGCGAAACCGTAGGTGATCGACGACAGCAGCAGCATGGCCGTGTTGACGGCCACCAGCGGCAGGTCGAACAGCGCGGCGCCCGTCGGGCCGTCCGCGTAGCTGCGGCCGACCACGGCGTACGTGGCGAACAGACAGGCGAAGATCAGGCAATCGCTCATCAGGTAGAGCCAGAAACCCAGCAGGCTGCCGTTTTCCGGGTGGTGCTCGCGCACAAAGTAGCTGCGCGTGCTTGGTGCGGCGCCAGCGGCGCCGGTGTTATGGGCGATGGTATCAGACATGGCTGCTCAGCAATTTAGTATAAGCGTCTTCGGTACGGACCACTTCTTCCGCAGGAATGTAGTAATCGCGCTTGTAGTTAAAGGTATGGACGATGATGGTGACCATCATGATCACGAAGCCAATGCTGGCGACGAGCCACATTTGCCAGATCAGGCCAAAACCGACCAGTGCGGACAGTGCGGCGATCACGAAACCAGCCCAGGTGTTCTTCGGCATGTGGATCTTCGTGAAACCGGACGTCGGACGCTGGTAACCGTGTTTCTTCATGTCAGTCCATGCATCGAGTTCGTGCACTTGTGGCGTGAAGGCGAAATTATAGTCTGGCGGTGGCGACGACGTCGACCATTCCAGCGTACGGCCGCCCCATGGGTCGCCGGTCACGTCGCGCAGGGCGTGACGGTTGCGGTAGCTGACGTAGAACTGGATCAGCATGGAAGCGATACCCAGTGCGATCGAGACGGCGCCAAACCAGGCGATGATGGTCCAGATCTGCAGCGATGGATCTTCAAAGTGGTTGACACGACGGGTCACGCCCATCAGGCCCAGCACGTACAGCGGCATGAAGGCCAGGTAGAAGCCGACGAACCAGAACCAGAACGAGCACTTGCCCCAGAACGCGTCGAGCTTGTAGCCGAAGGCTTTCGGGTACCAGTAGTTGATCGCAGCGAATACACCGAAGACCACGCCGCCGATAATCACGTTATGGAAGTGGGCAATCAGGAACAGGCTGTTGTGCAATACGAAGTCAGCTGGTGGTACGGCCAGCAGCACGCCGGTCATGCCGCCGATGGTGAAGGTGACCATGAAGCCGATCGTCCACAGCATCGGCAGTTCGAAACGGATACGGCCGCGGTACATGGTAAACAGCCAGTTGAAGATCTTCGCGCCCGTCGGGATCGAGATGATCATCGTCGTGATGCCGAAGAAGGAGTTGACGCTGGCGCCCGAACCCATGGTGAAGAAGTGATGCAGCCATACCAGGTACGACAGGATCATGATGACGCAGGTGGCGTACACCATCGAAGCGTAGCCGAACAGGCGCTTGCTGCTGAAGGTGGCGACGACTTCCGAGAACACGCCGAACAACGGCAGGATCAGGATATAGACTTCCGGGTGACCCCAGATCCAGATCAGGTTGACGTACATCATGGCGTTGCCGCCCAGTTCCGTCGTGAAGAAGTTAAAGCCTGCAACGCGGTCCAGCGACAGCATGGCCAGCACAGCCGTCAGCACCGGGAAAGCGGCGACGATCAGGATGTTGGTGCACAGTGCGGTCCAGGTGAAGACAGGCATTTTCATCCAGGTCATGCCTGGCGCGCGCATCTTGACGATGGTGGCGATCAGGTTGACACCGGACAATAGCGTCCCGACCCCGGCAATCTGCAAGGACCAGATGTAATAGTCTACCCCCACGTCCGGACTGCCGACGATGCCCGACAGCGGCGGATAGGCCAGCCAGCCCGTGCGGGCGAATTCGCCGACGAACAGCGAAGCCATGACCAGGGCGGCGCCCATGGTGGTCATCCAGAAGCTGAAGTTGTTAAGGAATGGGAAAGCCACGTCGCGCGCGCCGATTTGCAGCGGCACCACGTAGTTCATCAGACCCGTCACGAAAGGCATCGCGACGAAGAAGATCATGATCACGCCGTGGGCGGTGAAGATCTGGTCGTAGTGATGCGGTGGCAGGAAGCCAGCATTATCGCCAAAGGCGACAGCCTGCTGGGTGCGCATCATGAGCGCGTCGGCAAAGCCGCGCAGCAGCATGACGAGGCCCAGGATCATGTACATGATACCGATTTTTTTATGGTCGATACTGGTGATCCAGTCGCGCCACAGGGTACCCCAGACGCGGAAATACGTCAGTGCCGCAACGAGTGCGATACCGCCCAGGGCAACCATGGCAAAGGTCACCAGCAGGATAGGTTCGTGAAATGGAATTGCATCCCAAGTCAGACGGCCGAATATAAGCTTCGTCAGATCAATATGGTCTAGCATTGTTACTCTCAGAGAAAAAAGGGAGGCGCCAGGCAAGCGGCGCCAGTATCTGCAGCGCAATGCGCTGCGGGATTCATGCAGTCGTTACTTGGCTTGAACGCCCTTTTCAACTACTGCATCGCTAGCGACTACTGCCGTTACGGCCGCTACCGGGCTATTTGCCATCGTCAATTTGTATGGCTCGACCGGCGTCACGCACAGGGCGTCGGAAACGATGGTGCGGTTCAGGATTGCCTTGTACAGATCGCTAGGTACGGCGCTGTAGCGGCGGACCGGGTCGCGTTCGCTAGGCTGGGCCAGCGACAGGTAGTCGTCGCGGTTCAGCGCGCCGCCACCGGCACGTGCCGATGCCACCCATTTATCGAAGTCCGCATCATTGACGCCGTGGAACTTGAAGCGCATGCCCGAGAAACCGGCACCGCTGTAGTTGGCGGAGAAGCCCTTGTAGACGCCAGGCTTGTTGATGACGGCATTCAACTGCGTTTCCATGCCTGGCATGGCGTAGATCTGACCTGCCAGTGCGGGGATGAAGAACGAGTTCATGACGGACGACGCGGTGATCTTGAAGCGGATCGGACGATCGACGGGCGCGTACAGTTCATTCACGGAAGCGATGCCTTGCTCCGGATAGATGAACAGCCATTTCCAGTCCAGCGCCACCACTTCGACGATCATCGGCTTGTGGCTGGCAGGAATCGGACGGTTGGCGTCGATACGGCTCAGCGGACGATAAGGATCGAGGGTGTGGGTGCTGATCCAGGTCAGCAGGCCCAGCACGATGATGATCAGCAGGGGCGCGCCCCAGATGATCAGCTCGAGGCGAGTCGAGTGGTCCCAGTCCGGCTCGTATTTGGCCGCGGTGTTGTTTTTTCTATAGCGCCATGCGAAAAGCAGGGTCAGGGCGATTACCGGAACGATAATCAACAGCATCAGCAATGTCGAGATGACAATCAAATTGCCTTGCTGAACTGCGATGTCACCAGACGCATTCAGTACCACCGTATTGCAACCAGCCAACAATGCGAGAGGTAAAAGAAGCAGTCCGCGACGAACTTTTAATGAAAACATACAGGAAAGTCCAGTACAGGGGATGAAGATATGGTACTGTATTCTCACTGGAGCGCGTTGGCAATTGGACGTTTTGTCCTACCCCTTGCTCGGACTTTCACTGCGTAGACGCGGAGTTTTCCTACGGCTACCTGATGAATAGTCCTACTCCGGGCGTGAGACACCCGGAGTAAGTTACGCGTTGGCCGAACTCGAAACTATATTGGAGACGATCATCATGTCCAGCACGCGCATACACAGCGGGGATGTACCCGCCGACTTTTCCCCCCACTCCCTGCGCGACGCACGCGGGGCCGGCACGGTCGAATCGCATATCGACCCTGGTGAGATCGCCGTCGGCGTGATCATCGGCCGCGCTTCCGAATACTTTGACTTCTTTGTCTACGCCATCGCCTCGGTGCTGGTGTTTCCGCGCGTCTTCTTCCCATTTGAAGAACGCCTGGAAGGTACCTTATATGCGTTCCTGATTTTCTCGTTCGCCTTCATCGCCCGCCCCTTCGGCACCGTGATCTTCATGGAGATCCAGCGCCGCATGGGACGCAGCGCCAAGCTGACGATCGCCCTCTTCCTGCTGGGCGTGTCGACGGCCGGCATCGCCTTCCTGCCAACCTATTCGCACCTGGGCTTTGCCGCCATCATCTGGCTGTCCGTGCTGCGCATCGGCCAGGGCGTGGCGCTGGGCGGTTCATGGGATGGCCTGCCATCGCTGCTGGCCCTGAACGCGCCGGAAAACAAGCGCGGCTGGTACGCCATGCTGGGCCAGCTGGGTGCGCCCGCCGGCTTCCTGATCGCCGCCGGCCTGTTCTGGTTCATGCTGACCACCCTGACGGATGAAGACTTCCTCGACTGGGGCTGGCGCTATCCGTTCTATGTGGCATTCGCCATCAACGTGGTGGCCCTGTTTGCCCGCTTGCGCCTGGTGTCGACGAATGAATATGCGCGCCTGCTGGACGAACGCGAACTGCAGCCCGTGAGCGTGTTTGAAATGAGCCGCGGCCAGGGACGCAACGTGCTGATCGGCGCCCTCGCCGCGCTGGCCAGCTACGCCCTGTTCCACCTGGTGACCGTGTTCCCGCTGTCGTGGATTTCCGTCTACCAGACGCGTTCCGCTTCGGACTTCCTGCAAGTGCAAATGATGGGCGCCGTGCTGGCTGCCATCGGCGTGGTGATTTCCGGCTTGCTGGCCGATAAGGTGGGCCGCCGCACCACCCTGGGCGTGCTGGCCGTGCTGATCGCCATCTTCAGCGCCTTCGTGCCGACCCTGATGGGTGGCGGCAACTTCGGCCAGGATGTCTTCATCCTCGTCGGCTTCAGCCTGCTGGGCTTGTCCTACGGCCAGGCAGCCGGCGCCGTGACGGCCAACTTCCCTGCCCGCTTCCGCTACACGGGCGCGGCATTGACGTCCGACCTGGCCTGGCTGGTCGGCGCCGGCTTCGCCCCGCTGGTGGCGCTGGGCCTGTCGGCCAACTTCGGCCTCGCCTATGTCAGCTTCTACCTGCTGTCAGGCGCCGTCGCCTCGCTGGCCGCCCTGAGCCTGAACCGGGCGCTGGAAATCCGCGACTGACATATATATAGAGGCAAACCGGGTGGCAGCGCGCTGCCACCCAGCCCCCTCAAAAAAAACGCCGGCTCCGTCCGGCGTTTTTTCATGCCCCGGCCCGTGTCACTGTATCGCCAGCAGCCGCCCGCCCGTGCCTTCCTTCTTCGGCAAGTCGAGCAGCAACACGCCATTTTCATAGCGGGCCTGCGCACCGGCCTCGTCCACTTCATGCTGCAGCACGAAGCTACGGTATTGCTGGCCGTACTCGCGTTCACTGCGCACGACCTTGCCTCCGCCGTCGCGCGTCACCCTTTCGTTCTTGAGTTCGGCGCTGATGGAGACGCGGTTGCCGTCGATGGAGACCTTGATATCGTCCTTGTTGACGCCTGGAATGTCTGCCTGCACCAGATAAGCTTGCTCGGTTTCGGCAATGTCGACACGCATGCGTCCATTGCCCACGTCGCGCGCGCGCAAGGCGGGCAACAAAAAGTCGCGCATCATGTCTTCCATGTCGCTGAACGGGTCAAAACGCCCCAAGGGGTTGAGCGCATCGCGCTGTATCAAATGATTGGCCATGATGTCCTCCTGCATGGGCTCTGGCTTGCACACGGCGGCCGTCCGCAAGAACGCCACCACCTCCTGCATCTTAGGATGGCAACAGCCAATCTCGTTGATCTGCCTCAATCGTGGCCAACTTGATTTTTCCTTGACTTTCATCCGTGCGCTACCACGCTTTACACAGTCTTGTAAGTCGGAAATTGTCCCCAAGGCTGTTATGCTAGCGCACGCTATGCTTGACCACCAGAAAGCTTGCATTTCAATTAAAATTGATTTTTTCGCGACAGCCTTATACGGACATGATGAATACCAAGACCCCGATCGATTCCTTCAGCTTTCGCCGCATCCTCGCCCGCAATGTCACCTTGCCGCTGGTCATCGGGGTCATCACGGCCCTCGTGTTTGTCGGCCTCATCGCTTACCTGCTCTCGGCCCTGCGCTCGGTCGAGCATTCCGAACGGGTGATCGGCAATGCAAATGAAGTCATGAAGTTGTCGGTCGACCTGGAAACGGGCATGCGCGGCTACCTGCTGACGGGCGACGAAACGTTTTTGGCGCCATATAAATCGGGCAAGGCGAAGATCGCCGTCGAAATGACCACCCTGCTGGAACTGGTATCCGACAGTCCCATCCAGGTGGACCGCTTGCGCCGCATCCGCGCGCTGCAAGGCCAGTGGCTCGATTACGCCGAAGGCGTGATCGCCCAGCGCCGCAGCAACCAGGAATTCCTCGCGCGCGTGCGCCAGGGTGAAGGCAAGCTGGAATTTGACGAAATCCGCCGCGAATTCCTCACTTTCCTGTCCATGGAACAGCGGCTGCGCCAGGAAAGGGCCGATACGGCCGAAAGCCGCACCATGCTGGCCGTGGTCGTATTCCTCGTCCTCAGCCTGGGATTGTCGGGCCTGCTGGCCTATCTGGGACGGCGCGAACTGCTGCGCCTGTCCGATATCTACAACGATGCGCTCGAACAGCGCGGCAAGGACAACGACGTGCTGCAGGAGCAAGCCTGGCTGCGCACGGGCCAGACGGAACTGGCGGCGCACACGAGCGGCCAGCTGGGCCTGCCGCAACTGGGACGTCACGTGCTCGATTTCCTGGCCCACCGCCTCGACGTGGCCGTCGCCACCCTGTACGTCGTCGACGAGGATGGCAGCCTGCGCCGCACGGCCGTGTACGGTTTCAACGACCAGGGCGTGAAGGACAAGCAAGTCTTCAAGCTGGGCGAAGGCCTGGTGGGCGAGACGGCGCGCGAAAAACGCCTCAAGCATATACGGCAGGTGCCCGACGATTACCTGACCGTGACGTCAAGCCTGGGCCGCGGCACGCCGCTGGAACTGGTCTTGACGCCAGTCAACAATGAAGGCGCCGTCAACGGCGTCATCGAATTGGGCTTTACGCATCCCGTCAGTCCCCGCGCCAAGGAATGGCTGAACCTGATTGCGGCGAATGTCGGCACCTCGCTGGAAGCGGCCCTGTACCGCCAGCGCCTGCAAAATGTGCTGGAAGAAACGCAGCAACTGAATGAAGAACTGGAAGTGCAGCAGGAAGAACTGCGCACGGCCAATGAAGAGCTGGGCGAGCAGTCGCGCGTGCTGGAACAGTCGCAAGCCCACCTGGAAGAGCAAAAGGCGGCGCTGGAGCAGTCGAACGAGCAGCTGGCCGTGCAGGCGCTGTCGCTGGACCAGAAAAACATGGCCATCGGCGAAGCGCATGCCCAGCTGGAAGCCCGTGCGGAAGAGTTGCAGCGGGCCAGCCGCTACAAGTCCGAATTCCTGGCGAACATGTCGCATGAGCTGCGCACGCCGCTGAACAGCTCGCTCATCCTGTCGAAACTGCTGTCGGACAATACCAGCGGCAACCTGACGCCGGAGCAAGTGACCTTCGCGCAAACCATTTATTCGGCCGGCAACGACTTACTCACCCTTATCAACGATATCCTCGACATTTCCAAGGTCGAGGCGGGCAAGCTGGAACTGACGCCGGAAGCAGTGCCCTTCGACGAACTGCTCAGCAGCATGAGGATGCTGTTCGGTGCCCAGGCGCAGCAAAAGAAACTGGTATTTGACATCAAGGTGGCGCCTGACGCCCCGCCGTCATTCGTCAGCGACCGCCAGCGCCTCGAGCAAATCCTGAAAAACCTGCTGTCGAACGCCATCAAGTTCACCGATGCGGGCACGGTATCGCTGCACGTGAACACCGGTGCCGCCGGCCAGGTGCGCTTCCAGGTGCAGGATACGGGCATCGGCATCGCCGACGACCAGCAGCACAAGATTTTCGACGCCTTCCACCAGGCCGACGGCACCACCAGCCGCCGCTATGGCGGCACGGGCCTGGGCCTGTCGATTTCGCGCGACCTGGCCGCCTTGCTCGGCGGCAGCATCGAACTGGCCAGCACACCTGGCCAGGGCAGCACGTTCACCCTCGTGCTGCCGGCCGCCATGCCGGAACGCGCAGTGGAAGCGGCGGCAGTACCCACGGCCGCGCCGCAAGCACCCGCCGCGGCCGCCGCGCCCAAGGCGACGCCCGCCGCCAAGCCCGTGCCGCTGCCCACCTTCCAGGATGACAGGAATAGCGTGCCGGCTGTCAAGACCGGCCAGCGTTCCGTGCTGGTGATCGAGGATGAACCGTCGTTTGCCGGCATCCTGTTCGACCTCGCGCATGAAATGCAATACCGCTGCCTGGTGGCGCACGGCGCCGACGAAGGCTTGCGCCTGGCGGAAGAATTCCTGCCCGACGCCATCCTGCTCGACATGGGCCTGCCGGACCGCCCGGGCTTGCTGGTCTTGCAGCAGCTCAAGGAAAACCCGCTGACGCGCCACATTCCCGTGCACATCGTCTCCGGCAATGACCAGATCCAGGAAGCCATGCAGCTGGGCGCCATCGGTTACGCCACCAAGCCGCGCACGCGCGAGCAGTTGAAGGAAGTGTTCCGCAAGCTCGAATCGAAGTTTACGCAGCAGATGAAACGCATCCTGCTGGTCGAGGACGACGAACGCCAGCGTGAAAGCGTGGTGCACCTGATTAGCGACGACGACGTGGAAATCACGGCAGTGGCCCTGGGCGAGCAGGCGCTGGAATTGCTGAAAACGCAGATTTTCGACTGCATGATCATCGACTTGAAGCTGCCCGATATCCAGGGCAACGAATTGCTCGAACGCATGGAACATGAAGAGCTGTGCTCGTTCCCGCCCGTCATCGTCTACACGGGCCGCAACCTGAGCCGCGAAGAAGAAGCGGACCTGATGAAGTATTCGCGTTCCATCATCATCAAGGGCGCCCGCTCGCCCGAGCGCCTGCTCGACGAAGTCACCCTCTTCCTGCACAAGGTGGAGTCCGAACTGTCGAGCGAGCGCCAGGGCATGCTGCAGCAGGTGCGCAGCCGCGAACGCGTGTTTGAAGGGCGCAAGATTTTGCTGGTGGACGACGACGTGCGCAATATCTTTGCCCTGACGAATGCGCTGGAACAGAAAGGCGTGGTGGTGGAAATCGGCCGCAACGGCTTCGAAGCCATCAGCAAGCTCAACAGCGTAGACGATATCGACCTCGTGTTGATGGATGTCATGATGCCGGGCATGGATGGCCTGGAAGCGACGCGCTTGATACGCGCCGACGGCCGCTACAACAAGCTGCCCATCATCGCAATCACGGCCAAGGCCATGAAGAATGACCAGGAAGAATGCCTGCAGGCGGGCGCCTCCGATTACCTGGCCAAGCCGATCGACCTGGACCGCCTGTATTCGCTGCTGCGCGTATGGATGCCGAAGATGGAACGCATGTGATGCAACATCGCCTGCGCCACCGGCCTCTGCTGCGCCATCGATTGGAGCGTCACTGATGTCGCTGCGTTACACGGATGCGCAACTGCAGGCGCTGATGGAAGCGATCTATCAGCGCTACAGCTATGATTTTCGCGACTACTCGCTGCCCTCGCAGCGGCGCCGCCTGAATCAGGCGCTCGAACGCTTCCATTGCGCCGACTTGACTGCCTTGCAACAGCTGGTGCTCGGCGATGCGACCGCCTTTGGCAAGCTGCTGCAGATTTTGACTGTACCAGTCACGCAAATGTTCCGCGACCCGGCGTTTTTTCTCGCCTTGCGCGAACAGGTGGTGCCCGTGCTGAAAACCTACCCGTCGCCGACGATCTGGGTGGCCGGCTGCTGCACGGGCGAAGAAGCGCTGTCGCTGGCCATCGTGCTGCACGAGGAAGGCTTGCTTGAACGCAGCACGATTTACGCCACCGATATCAATCCGCAAGCGCTGGCCACGGCCGCGCGCGGCGTGTATCCGCTGCACCGGCTCGATGAATATGGCGCCAACTACCTGGCCGCGGGCGGCCTGGGCCAGCTGGCCGACTATTACACGGTCGAACATGTCACTGCGCGTTTCCAGCAGCGCCTGCTCGACAGGATCAACTTTGCCGACCACAGCCTGTCCACGGACAGCGTTTTTATTGAAACGCAATTGATTTGCTGCCGTAACGTGCTGATTTACTTCAACAAAACCTTGCAGGAACGGGCCCTGGGCCTGTTCCACGATTCGCTGTGCCACCGGGGTTTCCTGGGCCTGGGCAGCAAGGAAAGCACGCATTTCACCCGCTTTGCCGCCGACTTCGAGCCATTGCCGGGTCCCGAAAAGCTCTACCGCAAGCGTGCGCCGTCGCACGCTGCTTCCCACTACGCTGGACGGCAAAGCCATGCCAGGAATGAAACATGATGAATGAAACAAGCACCAAACTGCTGATCGTCGACGATTTGCCGGAAAACTTGCGCGCGCTCAATGCGCTGATCCGCGAGAGCGACCGCAGCGTCTACCAGGCCTCCTCAGGCGAAGAAGCGCTGGCCCTGCTACTGGAGCACGATTTCGCGCTGGCCATCCTCGACGTGCAGATGCCGGAAATGGATGGTTTTGAACTGGCGCAATTGATGCGCGGCACGGAAAAGACGCGCCACATCCCCATCGTCTTCGTCACGGCCGCTGGCAAGGAAATGAATTTCGCCTTCCAGGGCTATGAAAGCGGCGCCGTCGATTTCCTGCACAAGCCGCTCGACATCAATGCCGTGCAAAGCAAGGTCAATGTGTTCGTTGCCCTGCACCAGCAGCGCAGCGAAACGCGGCGCCAGGTACAGGCGCTCGAGCACAGCCGCCTGCAGCAGGAAGCGCTGCTGAAGGAATTGCGCGCCACGCAAGCGGAACTGCAGCGCTCGCTGCGCCTGCGCGACGAATTCATGTCCATGGTGGCGCACGAACTGCGCACCCCATTAAATACGTTATTCCTCGAGACGCAGATGCGCACCGTCAACCTGGAACGGGGCAACCTGGCCGCCTTTGAACCGGAAAAGCTGGGCAAGATGGTGGCGCGCGACGGGCGGCAAATCCGCAGCATGGTGCGCCTGATCGACGACATGCTCGACGTCTCGCGCATCACCAGCGGCAAGCTGTCGATCCGCCGCGAAGCCGTCGACCTGACCAGCCTCGTGCGCCGGGTGGCTGACGACCTGGCACCGTATGCGGCCACGACGGGCAGCGTGCTGGAAGTGCTGGCCTTCGAACCCATCCAGGGTTTCTGGGATGCCTTCCGCGTCGAGCAAATTGTTGTCAACCTGATCAGCAATGCCGTGCGCTACGGCCAGGGCCAGCCTGTGGAAATCAGCCTGGCGCACACGCAGAACAGCGCCGTCATCGAAGTGCGCGACCATGGCATCGGCATCAACGCGCGCGACCAGGAACGCATTTTCGACGCCTTCGAACGCGTCATCCACCAGGACCGCACTGGCGGCCTGGGCCTGGGCCTGTTCATCACCAAGCAACTGGTCGATGCGCATGGCGGCGCCATCACCTTGCAAAGCCAGCCCGGCAATGGCGCCCTGTTCAGCGTCACCCTGCCGCTGGCCGGCAGCTGAGGCCCGCATGACCACCTCCCCTGCCACCAGCAGCCAGGCCGGCGCCAGCGGCGTCGCCTTTTTGCTGCAACTGGAGCGCCGGCTGCGCCTGCTGCAAGACACGGGCGAGATCCTTTCCCTGTCGGCGCAGCTGCTGGGGCAACGCCTGGGCGCCCAGCAAGTAGCCTGTTTCGATATCGACCAGGCCCTGCAGTGCCCCACCCTCCAGCATGCGTGGAGCGATGGCCTGGCGCCGGGCGCCGCCGGCGAGTATTTCCTCGGCGATTACGCGGCAGGCCTGGCCGAGGCGCTCGGCGCGGGCCAGGCGCTGGCCGTGAGCGATGTGGCAAGCGACCCGCGCACGGCCATGCCGGCCGCACTGGCCACGTTTGCGCGGCTGGGCATCCGTGCCTTCCTCAACATTCCCATTGCCAAGGATGGCCAGCTGGCGGCCCTGTTCGTCGTGCACAGCCGCACGGCGCGCCTGTGGCATGCGGACGAAATCGAACTGGCCGTGCAAGTGTCGGAACGGGTCTGGTCGACCATTTTGCGGGCCCAGGCGGAAGCGCGGCTGCGCACCCTCAGTGCCAGCATGGAAACGCAAGTGGCCGAACGCACGCGCGAGTTCGGCCGCACCTGGAACGTCAGCCCCGATTTGCTGGGCGTGCTCAACCTCGACGGCTATTTCGAACATTCGAACCCAGCCTGGCAAGCCACCCTGGGCTGGTCGGCAGAGGAAATCCGCACGACGAAGTTCCTGGAACTGATCCATCCCGAGGACTTGCCGCGCACGCATGCGGCCTGGGAGGCGGCCAACCAGGGCCAGCCTGCCTTGCGCTTCGAAAACCGCTACCGCCACAAGCTGGGCGGCTGGCACTGGCTGTCGTGGGTGGCCGTGCCCGAAGGCGACAAGGTGTATTGCAGCGCGCGCGACATCACGGTGGAAAAGAAGCTGGAAGCGGACCTGGCCGCGCGCAACAGCGAGCGCGAACGGCTGTGGCGCAGCGCGCAAGACCTGATGGTGGCCATCGATGCCGAAGGCTGCTTCGCCGCCGTCAACCCGGCCGCCGGCGCCATCCTGGGCTGGCTGCCCGAGGAAATGCTGGGCCGCAGCATCTTCGATTTCGTGCTGCCCGAGGACGCCGCCGCCACGCGCCAGGCCTTGCTGCAGGTCGGCAAGGAATCCATGCCCAGCTTTGAAAACCGCTACCGGCACCGCGATGGCGGCCACCGCTGGCTGTCGTGGGTGGCGGCGCCCGAAGGCGACCTGGTGTTTGCCACCGGGCGCCATGTCACCCTGGAAAAAGAGGCACAAAACACCTTGCACAGCATGCAGGAATCGTTGCGCCACAGCGAAATGGCCCTGCTGCAATCGCAAAAACTCGAAGCGCTGGGCAAGCTGACGGGCGGCGTGGCCCATGATTTCAATAACGTCCTGCAAATTATCTCCGGCAATCTGCAACTGCTGCAGCTGGGCCTGGACGACGACCCGCTGGCCGCCAAGCGCATCGCCAGCGCCTCTGCCGCCGTGGAACGGGGTGCCAAGCTGTCGGCCCAGTTGCTGGCCTTTGCGCGGCGCCAGCCATTGAAACCGCTGGTGACGGACCTGGCGCAACTGCTGCGCGCAACGGAAGAGCTGCTGCGGCGCGCCACCGGTGAAACCATCGAAACGCGCTTGCTGCTGGCCGACAATTGCTGGCGCGCCCTGGTCGACCCGCACCAGCTGGAAAACGTTATCCTCAACCTGGCCATCAATGCGCGCGACGCCATGGATGGCCAGGGCCAGCTGACCATCGAACTGAGCAACTGCGTGCTGGGCAACGACTACGCGGCCCGCCATGCGGACGTGACGCCCGGCGACTACGTGCAGCTGGCCGTCTCGGACACGGGAACGGGCATTCCCGCGGAACTGCTGGACAAGATTTTCGAACCGTTCTTTACCACCAAGCGCGAAGGCGAAGGCACGGGACTGGGCCTGTCCATGGCCTACGGTTTCCTGCGCCAGAGCGGCGGCCACCTGACGGTGGACAGTTTACCGGGCCATGGCAGCACCTTCCGCATCTATCTGCCGCGTTCGCTTGAAGCGGAAACGGAACTGCCGCTGCAACTGGGCGGCCCCGTGCTGGGCGGCAAGGAAACCATCCTTGTCGTGGAAGACGACGTGCAGGTGCAGACGACGGTGGTGGACATGCTGCGCGGCCTCGGCTATGTCGTGCTGCGCGCCAGCGATGGCGAAAGCGCGCTGGCCATCATCGGCAGCGGCGTCCCCATCGACCTGCTGTTTACGGACGTGGTGATGCCGGGCAAGGTGGCCAGCACGGCGCTGGCGCGCCAGGCCCGCGCGCTGCTGCCGCAGCTGGCCGTGCTGTTTACCTCGGGCTACACGCAGGACGCCATGATGCAGGGAGGCCGGCTGGAACCGGGCGTCGAATTGTTGAGTAAGCCCTACCGGCGCGAAGACCTGGCGCGGCGCATCCGCCACTTGCTGGCCAATGGCCGCCACGTGACGGCCCTGCACCAGTACCGCGCGCAGCTGGCGCCGCAGTCTCCCACGCCCGCGCAATCGGAGGCGCGACATATCCTATTGGTGGAAGACAATGCGGACGCGCGCGCCATGACGGGCGAGCTGCTGGACATGCTGGGACACACGGTGCTGGCCGTGGGCACGGCCGAGGAAGCCTTGCCCCTGCTGGGCACGCCGGGACTGGAGCTGTTGCTGACCGATATCAGCCTGCCGCAGATGTCGGGCGTCGAGCTGGCCGAGGTTGCGGCGCGCGACCATCCGCAGCTGGAAGTGGTGTTTTCCACCGGCCATGCGCCAGCCAATTCCGGCGTGCTTGACCCGCAGGCGCGCTTCCTGGTGAAACCATTTACCATGGAACAATTGCAGCAAGCCTTGCTGCCGCCGGACTAACCATCTAGTAAACGTCGAGCCGGCGCGCCTTCAGTGCGCCGGCCAGCTCTTCCAGGCCAAACGGCTTGCGCAGGAAGCGCGCGCTGGCGTCCTGCATCAGGCTGGCGCCCCAGTCGTGGCCGGAAGCAAACACCACGTCCAGCTGCGGCCAGTGCGCGCGCGCATGGCGCGCCAGTTCCAGGCCGGACATGGTGGGCAGGCTGATGTCCGTCACCAGCACGTCCAGGCCCGGCAAGGCCAGCAGGGGCAAGGCTTCCTCCGCGCTGGACACGCCGTGCACGGTGTGGCCCAGCATATTGAGCATTTCCGTCGTCATTTCGCGTGCATCGTCATTATCTTCCACCAGCAGGATGCGCCGCCCGGACGGGTCGGGCGCGCCCACCAGGCGGCGGTCGGCCAGCAAATGGCGGATGCGCCGCGCCAGGTCTTCGCGCTGGTAGGGCTTGCTCAACAGCTCCACGCCCGGGTCCAGCCGCCCGCCCTGCATGATGGCATTGTGCGTGTAACCCGAGGTAAACAGGATGGCCAGCTCCGGCAGCAGCAATTTGGCCTGCTGCGCCAGCTCCTTGCTGCTGACGGGGCCCGGCATCACCACATCTGTAAACAACAGGTCGATGGCCACGCCTGTGCCCAGCAGGGCCAGCGCCGAGGCGCCATCGTCCGCATGCAGCACGTCGTAGCCGAGGCCGCGCAGCATGTCGACCACGGTATGCTGCACAGGAGCATCGTCTTCCACCACGAGGATGGTCTCGCTGCCGCCCAGCACGGGGCCCGTCAGGCCTGGTGGCGGCTCGGCCAGCGTTTCCAGCGAACGGGGCAGGTAAATCTTGAACGTCGTGCCGGCGCCCGGCGCGCTGTGCACCTTGATGTGGCCCGCGCTCTGGCGGATGAAGCCGTAAGCCATGGACAGGCCCAGGCCCGTGCCCTCGCCTTCACGCTTGGTCGTGAAGAAAGGCTCGAATATCTGGTCGATCACGTCGCGCGCCATGCCATGGCCCGTGTCGGTGATGGTCAGCAGCACGTATTGCCCCTCCAGCACGTCCGCATGCCGGCTGGCGTAGGCGGCATCCAGCGTGACATTGCTCAAGGTAAAAGTCAGGCGCCCGCCCTTCTGCATCGCGTCGCGCGCGTTGATGGCCATGTTCAGCAGCACGTTTTCCATCTGGTTCGGGTCGACCAGGGTATGCCACAAGCCTTCGCTGATGAAGGTTTCCTCGGCAATCGCTTCGCCCAGCGCGCGCCGGATCAGCTCATGCATGCGGCGCAGCAAGCGCCCCAGGTCCGTCACCAGCGGCCGCAACGGTTGACGCCGCGCAAAGGCCAGCAGTTGCGACGACAGCTTGGCGCCCCGCTCGACGGCCGATGCGGCCGAAGCGAGGCGCCTGGCCGCCTACGGATTGTCGGCCACCGTCAGTTTCAGCAACTGCAGATTACCCGAGATAATTTGCAGCACGTTGTTGAAATCGTGTGCCACGCCGCCCGTCAGCTTGCCGATCGATTCCAGCTTTTGCGCCTGCAATAAGGCTTGCTCGCTGCGCACCAGCGCCAGCCGCGCTTCCTTTTCATCGGTGACGTCGCGGCCGATGGCGTGGATCAGCTTTTGCGCCGGCACGGCCGTCCAGGAAATCCAGCGGTAGCCGCCATCGCGGCGCCGGTAGCGATTTTCCATGCGCAAGGTGGGCGCGCCATGGGCCAGGCGCGACAAGTCCTTCAAGGCGGCCATGCGGTCGTCGGGATGCACGAGGCTGATGAAATCCATGCCCAGCGACTCGATTTCCGGCCGGTCCAGGATCTGGCTCCAGGCGGGATTGACGGCGATGATCATGCCGGCCAGGTCCGCCACCAGCATGATGTCGGTCGACAGCCGCCACATGCGGTCGCGGTCGGCAGTGCGGTTGGCCATTTCCACTTCCAGCGAGGAATTCAGGTAAGCCATCTTTTCCAGCACGTTCTTCTGTTCCTGCACGTCCGTATTCGTGCCCACCCAGCGCAGCACCGTGCCCGCCTCGTCGAACAGCGGCAAGGCGCGCGCCAGGAACCAGCGGTAGGCGCCGTCGCTGGCGCGGCGCATGCGGAACTCGTGTTCATAGGCGCTGGCGGTAGCGACGGCCCGGTCCCAGCTCTGCTGGGTGGACAGCATGTCGTCCGGATGCACGCAGTGGCGAAAACCGCTGGTGACCAGCGACTTCAGCGATTGCCCCGTGTATTCGCAGACCTGCTCGTTGACCCAGTAGGTGGCGCCGCTGCCATGCGCCAGCCAGGCCTGGTTCGGCATGGTGGACGCGAGCGAACGGAACTGCGCTTCGCTGTCGAGCAAGGCGTTGCGCGCCTGCCAGTGCTCGTCGATATCCTCGCACGAGCCATACCACTTCACGGGCTGGCCCCGCTCGTCGAGCCGGCAGTAGGCGCGCGAATGCACCCAGCGGTACTGGCCGTCCTGCCGGCGCACGCGCATTTCCTGGTCGAAAGGTTGACCACTGCCCACCGCTTCGCTCCAGGCCGCCAGGGAATGGGGCACGTCCTCGGGGTGGATGGCGTCCAGCCAGCTGGTGCCCAGGCCATTGCCGCCCGTCCATTCGCGCCAGCGCTGCGCCACATAATCGAGCTTGCCGTCGACGTCTGCCGTCCACAGCACTTGCGTGTTCAGTTCGATGGCGTAATGGAAGTGTTCGCGGCTGTCGTGCAGCGCCTGTTCCAGCTGGCCCCGTTCGATGACATGCGCGGCCACGCGCGCGGCCAGCGCCAGCAATT
This sequence comes from Janthinobacterium lividum, assembly GCF_034424625.1. Taxonomy (NCBI): domain Bacteria; kingdom Pseudomonadati; phylum Pseudomonadota; class Betaproteobacteria; order Burkholderiales; family Oxalobacteraceae; genus Janthinobacterium; species Janthinobacterium lividum. Next base: position 3,590,385 of record NZ_CP139976.1, read on the forward strand.
CGATCTCGGGTTGCGTGGGATGGCATGGCGCCTGGAAAAACAGGCCCAGCACGCCCAGGATATGCCCCTTGGCGCCAAACACGGGGGCGACCCAGCAGGCACGGTAGCCGTGCAGCATGGCTTCCTTGCGGCCCGCGCTCCAGTGCACGTCGCGCGTGATGTCGCCGCAATACACGGGTGCGCCGGAAAAGGCGGCCGTGCCGAACGGGGATGGCTGGTCGCCGCCGTGGCGCAAGGCCAGGCACAGGTCTTGTGGCAGGCTGGGCGCGGACAAGCCGCAAAAGCGGTCGGCTTCGTCGATGAGCACCAGGCAGGCATGCGCGCCGCCGTCGGCCAGGTCTTGCAGCGCCTGCAACAAATGCTCCAATGCATGGGCCAGGTTGGCGCCTGCCGCGATGCTGCCCAGCGCAGTATGCTCGGCGTCCAGCAAGGAAAGAATGTTGTTTGCGTGCACCGTGTCGATAAGGGGAAAACTGATGCCCGAAATATACCATGGGGCACCCCTCTTGCAGGAGGAAAACAGCGCACCGCTTGATCTCTGCGCCCACGCGGCCCTATGCTAAAGTGTTGCTCTCTTCTCAAGCGAATCCCAGCATGCCTACCTCCTTGCCGTCCTCCCTGATCGCCACCGCCCTGCTCGCCTCCGCCCACGGCGCCGTCGCCGCCCCCATGAGCCTGGACGACTACCTGGCCCTGAACGGCCCCCCGCCTACGGCGCAGATCGCCTATGGCCCCGCGCCATCGCAGTACGCGCAACTGTTCCGGCCCGACGGCAGCGGACCGTTTCCCGTCGTCGTGCTCGTGCATGGCGGCTGCTGGACGGTGGCCTTCGGCGGCATCAAGCAGATGCGCAACGTGGCCGGCGCCCTCGTGGCGCAAGGCATCGCCGTATGGAATGTGGAGTACCGGCGGGTGGACGAGCCGGGCGGCGGCTATCCGGGCACCTACGAAGACATGCACGCGGCGCTCGACAGCCTGCAGCAGCACGCGCCCCTGTACCAGCTGGACGTGAACCGCATCGTTGCCATGGGCCACTCGGCCGGCGGCCAGCTGGTGCAGTGGATCGCCGGACGGGAAAAGCTGCCAAAGACCAGCCCCCTGTACCGCGACAAGTTCCTGCCAGTGAAAAACATCGTCAGCCTGGGCGGCCTGGCCGACCTGCGCCATGAAAAGGAATTGATCAAGACCAGCTGCGAGCGCGACATCGCCCAGCTGGCAGGTAGCGCCAGCACCGAGCGCCCCGACATCTACAGCGACACCAACGCGGCCGACCTGATGCCCAACGGCAGCCGCACCGTCCTGATCACAGGCGAGCTCGATACCATCTCCCCACCCCGCGTCGCGCACGACTATGCGGCCAAGGCCCGGCTGGCCGGCGACCATGCGGAAGTGCTGATCTTGCCGGGGGCCAGCCATTATGACGAGATTGCGGCGACGTCGAATGCTTGGGGGATGATTTTGCCGGTGATCAAACAGATGCTGGGGATGGAGAGCGACAAGAGCCAATAAGGCAAGCGATCAATGGATGCGAATACACAGTTTTCAGACCGGGTAATGAAGGTGAACCATGTGGGAGAGCAAGGTGCCATCGGCATTTATACGGGCCAGATCTTCATGGCACGTTGGACGGCAAGCCATATCGTGCAGGAACTGCGCGCCTTCAAGACGCATGAGCGGGAGCACAGGACAATATTTCACGACGTTCTCAAGCGCCGTGGCTTGCCGCGCTGCCGCAGCTATTACCTGTGTGCGGCCGGAGGCTATGCGCTGGGCATCGTCACGGGACTGTGCGGAGCGCGCGCGATCTCGCTGACCACCGTCGCCGTCGAACGGGTGGTCCTCCAACATCTGCGGCACCAACTCACCATGTTGAGCGAGGACGATGACGCGGTACACGCCATTGCAGCGATACTCAGGGACGAGCAGGAACATCACGACCAGACATCGATCTACACGCAAGGCAGCGGGATGTTCGGACGCATGCTGAGCGCTGTGGTGTCCGGCGCCACGGAATCGGTGATCTGGCTGGGGATGCGCCTTTAAGCATCACGAAACACGACGATCTGCACCAGTATCAATACTTATGATATCGAGGGCCACAAGATCGCGTTGTATTTACAGGTCTGCGTACCTGGTGGATTGGCGAGGGAACGCATGCTCAATGAAGGCCGCGAACCTGCCGGCTGAGATTATCCGTTTCTCATTTCAACTGATACTATTGGCCCGGGCGGCAAGCGGCCAGAAGCGGACAGTCGGCAATTGACCAATTAAGCTTTACTCAGAAAGTCAGCATGTCTCACCGTGATCCTTTTGATGTTATTTCATCCACCGTTGATCTGGATGATCCGGTAGAGCACGGTGATGCTCAACGCTTTATGGTTAACGCCCTGGCTCGGGTGATCGAATATCTACCCGTTACCGCGCAGTCTTCTGTTTTGGCTGCTAAACGATATCTTGAGGGCGCGGCAACGGATAGCGAGGCCTTAGCTGTCCGGGTGAGGCTTTGGGAGACCATCCGAGGACGCGATATGTCGGATGACCCTGAGGTGTTGCGTATCAGAACCACGATTTGTGCGCTGCACGGCATGGACGCTGAAGCACCTTACGACAAGTTGGAGTACTTTCTGTTTTTTTGGGAGCGCAGCGGCTTAAGCATGGTCGAGCTAGCTGGAGCTATGTTCGACACATACGGCGTTGTTTATCACGACGCTTAATCTGCTGCGGTGGCATATGTCGAATGCGTCATATCTATGTCTGCTTCGGGGCGAAAGCAGACCTTCCTCAACCGCAAACTGCCAGCAACAGCAAGAACACGCCCGCGCCTCAAATAAAGGCTCCCGGGGCCCAGCGAGCCTGAAAAATGGCCAGGGCAAGGCGCGCGGGCGAAGACAGTACGCATGTACGGCGAGCCCAAGCAACGCAGCCATGGACATTTTCTCAGGCCCGCGGCTCTGGCCCGCCGTTCTTAAATATTACTGAACACGCGCCAGGTACTGGGCCAGCTGGGCGAAGGTAGCCTTAAACCCCTCCTTCATCGACTCAAACCCCTGCTTGAAAGTCTCATGCTGCTCATCCGTGGCCTTGTGCGGCGTGGACCGCAAGGTCATCGTCGTCTTGCCGTTTTCCTCGGTGAGGGTCATGGTATTGAACGATTCCAAAGGCCACGTCGCGCTGACCGGATGCTGCACGGCATTGCCCTGCTTGTCGGCAAACGACAGGATGGAGACGATGCGTTCCGGCGCTTCAATGGACTGGTAAGTGAACTTGCCCCACATCTCATAGCCATTGTCGGCGCGCATGCCGTAGTGGAAGACTCCGCCCGGTTTGAGATCCAGCGCCAGCACGCTCAATTCGAAGCCGACGGGACCCCACCATTGGGCCAGGCGCTCCGGCTCCACCCACGACTGGAATACCAGTTCGCGCGGCGCGTCGAAAGTTTGCGTGATGACAAAGTCGCTGCTGTCGCGGTGCTGTCCGTCCTGCTTCTGTTCTGCGGTGGTCATGGCGCTCTCCTGAGGATGATGGTCTGGCACTAATGTACCAGCGGCGCCGATAAACGGGAAGGCCTGTACGCCTGCCAAACGCGCATGCTAGAATATTAGTTAGAAACCTAACCATTAGACGACTTACCTTATGACTTCTATCGAAGAGCGATTTTCCGCCGCCCTCCACAAGACGGCGCGCGGCTGGCGCCATGCCATCGACCGGCGCCTGAAAGACCTGGACCTGGGGCAAGCGAGCTGGATGTGCATCGCCATGATCGCCAAGTCGCCGCAGCCGCCGTCGCAAAGCGAGCTGGCCCATCAATTAGGCGTGGAAAACCCCACCATGGTGTCGATGCTGGACCGGCTCGTGAAATCGGGCTTCGCGCAGCGCCAGCCATCGGAAACGGACCGCCGCGTGAAACTCGTCGTGCTGACCGAGGCGGGCCTGCAGGTGTATGACACCGTGCGCAAGGAAGCGGATGGCTTCCGCAAGGAACTGCTGCAGGGAATTGATCCCGATCAACTGCGGGCCGCCACCGAACTGCTGGAAGCGTTACAGGCGGCCACGGAGAAATCCGCATGAGTTCGGCCACAGCCAGCACCACACCGGCGCTGCCCGCTTCACAAGACCCCACCCTGAACCGGCGCATGATCACGATTTCGATCATGCTCGCCACCATCATCCAGGCGCTTGACGGCACCATCGCCAACGTCGCCCTGCCCCACATGCAAGGCAGCCTGTCCGCCTCGCAAGACCAGATCACCTGGGTACTCACCTCCTTCATCGTTGCCGCCGCCATCGCCACGCCCCTGACGGGCTGGCTGTGCGACCGTTTCGGCCAGAAGAACACCTTTCTCGTTTCCGTGGCCGGCTTCACGCTCGCTTCCGTGCTGTGCGGCTTGTCCGCCACCCTGTCCGAGATCGTCGCCGCCCGTCTGCTGCAAGGCGTATTCGGCGCGGCGCTGGTGCCGCTGTCGCAGGCGGTGCTGCTCGACATCAATCCGCGCGAGAAACACGGCTCGGCCATGGCCATCTGGGGCATGGGCGTGATGATCGGCCCCATCCTTGGACCGACCTTGGGCGGCTGGCTGACGGACAGCTACAGCTGGCGCTGGGTCTTTTTCATCAATATCCCCATCGGCGCCATGGCCTTCTATGGCATCTGGCGCTACATCCGCAAGGACCCGCCGAACCGCCGCATGAACTTTGACATGTTCGGTTTTGCCACCTTGAGCCTGTCGATCGGCGCGCTGCAGATGCTGCTGGACCGGGGCGAGCAGAACGACTGGTTTTCTTCCACGGAAACGTGGATCGAAGCCATCGTGCTGGCCATGAGCTTGTGCTACTTTATCGCCCATACGGCCTTGCGCCCGGCCGGCAAGTCCTTCCTCGACTATCGATTGCTGAAAAACTCGAACTATGTGAGCGGCTTGCTGTTCATCTTCATCGTCGGCATGGTGCTGTTCGCCACCCGCGCGCTGACGCCGTCGATGCTGCAAGGCTTGATGAACTACCCGGCGGCGATTGCCGGCCTGGTGACGGCGCCCAGCGGGCTGGGCACGATGCTGGCCATGCTGATCGTCGGCAAGCTGACGGGCAGGATCGACACGCGCATCCTGCTGGGCGTGGGCTTTTCGATCACCGCGTTCTCGCTGTGGCAGATGGCCAATTTCACCCTGGACCTGGTGCCGAAGACCGTCGTGTGGAACGGCATCATCCAGGGCATCGGCCTGGGCCTCGTCTTCGTGCCGCTGAGCGCGGCCACGTTTGCCACCCTGTCGCCGCAGATGCGGGCGGAAGGCACGGCCATTTACAGCCTGGTGCGCAATATCGGCAGCAGCATCGGCATCGCCCTCGTGCAGACCTTGTTGGTGCGCAATACGCAGATCGCCCATGCGTCCTTGACGGAACACATCAATATCGCCAACCCGGCCCTGCATGACCCCGCCATTGCCAGCGTCTACAACTTGGGTACGGCTTCCGGCATGGCGGCCTTGAATGGCGAAATCACGCGGCAGGCGTCGATGATCGCCTACCTCGACGACTTCTGGCTGATGATGTGGCTGACCATCCTCGTGCTGCCGCTCTTGCTCCTGATCAAACCCCCGAAGAAGAATGCGCCCGTCGTGGTCGACCACGCGGCCATGGAATAACCCTCATGCACACATCTATGAAACTCTCCCTGCGCATATTGGCGCTCAGTTTGGCCCTGGCCGGCTGCGCCAGCATCCCGCCCGACACGCAACAGTTGCCGCAGCAAGACCTGGCCACGATACAGCTGGCGGCCGACATCCACCTGGCCAGCGAAGGCTGGCCAGCCGCGCAATGGTGGCGCCAGTTCCAGGACGAGCAGCTGGACCAGTTGATTGAAAGCGCCCTGTCCAGCAGCCCGAACCTGGACGTGGCGAATGCCCGCATCGGCTCGGCCCTGTCCGCGTTTGACGCGCAGCATGCGCAGCGCGGCCCCAGGATCGACCTGGGCGCAAATGCCAGCCGCCAGCGCTATTCCGCCAACGGCCTGATGCCAGCCCCCATCGGCGGCAATTACTACAATGAGGTGACCGTGGGCATGCAAGCCCATTACGACCTCGACTGGTGGGGCAAGCACAAGGCGCAGATCGCGGCCAGCCTGGGCGAAGTCAACGCCCGCCGTGCCGAATACGCGATGGCGGAACAGATGCTGGCCGCCGAGATCGCCCGCCACTACTTCAGCATGCAAAATGGCTGGGCCCGCATGGATAACCTGCATGCGCTGGTCAAATTGCAGCAGCAACTGGTGCTGGACAAGGAAAAGCGCATCGCCAACGGCCTCGGTGTCAGCGACGACCATTTGTCCGCGCAAACGCGTCTGAGCTTGCTGCAGCAGCAGATCGCGCTGCTGGAAACGCAGGTCGTCACGGAACGGGAAGCCTTGCGCGCGCTGTTGGGAACATCCTTGGGTGCGGATGCCTCGGCCCTGACCAGCCTGCAGCCGAAAGAAGCACAGGCGCTGCCGCACGCCCTGCCCGGCAAGCTGGGCATGGAATTGCTGGCGCGCCGGCCCGACTTGCAGGCGGCGCGCTGGCGGGTGCAGGCAGCCATGAACAATATCGAAGCGGCGCAGGCATCGTTCTACCCCGATATCGACCTGAGCGCCTCGTTTGGCCTGGATGCGATAACACTGGGCAAGTTGCTGCAGTCCGGCAGCCGCACCCTGTTCATCGGCCCGGCGCTGTCCTTGCCGCTGTTCGACAGCGGCCGCTTGCAGGCGCAGCTCGGCGGCGCACGCAGCCAGCGCAATGAACTGATCGCCGACTACAACCAGAGCGTCTTCAATGTCGTGCGCGACGTGGCGCAGGCCGGCGCCAGGGTGCAGGGCGTGGAAAACCAGCTGCGCCTGCAGCAGGAAAACCTGCGCGCCAGCGAAGCGCAGTTGCGCAATGCGAATGCCCGCCTGAAACAAGGTCTGGCCGACCGCGCCACCCAGCTGAATGCGGAAATGACCGTGCGCGGCCAGGTCGACCTGGGCATGCAGCTGCAAAACCAGCGCCAGAACGCGGAAATCAACTTGACCGTGGCCCTGGGCGGCGGCTACCGGGGCAGCAGCGACTTTTCCGCCAACGCCACGGCCAAACAATAACCATCGATTACGGAATACATCATGAGCAGCGATACCACAGCAACGACCACTCCAACCGAACAGCCCGGCAAGCGCAAGGCCGTCCTCATCGCCATCACGGCCGCCTTTCTCGCGGCTGGCGCGGCCTGGGGCGCGTATTACCAGCTGGTGCTGGCCAAGGAAGAAGTCACGGACAACGCCTATGTAGGCGGCAACCTCGTCACCCTGTCCGCGCAAGTGACGGGCAATGTCGACGCCATCCGCGCCGACGAGACGCAAATGGTGAAAGCGGGCGCGCCCCTGATCACCCTGAACGCCATCGATGCGGAGCTGGCCCTGAGCCAGGCCGAGGCACGGCTGGGCAATGTCGTGCGCCAGGAGCGCGAGCGCTATGCCAATGTGGCGCAATACGACGCCGTCATCGGGCAGCGCCGCCTGGCGCTGGCCACGGCGCAGGGCAACCTGGCGCGCCGCGCGCCGCTGGCGGCGGACCAGACGATTTCCGGCGAAGACCTGGCCCATGCGAAACAGGCCGTCGACGACGCGAAAGCGGCCTTGACGGTGGCCCAGCGCCAGGCCGAATCCGCCAAATCGGGCGTGGCCGGCGTGAACCTGGCCAGCCATCCGGCCGTCCTGTCGGCCCGGAGCGACGTGCTGCAGGCGTGGCTGGCCGTGCGCCGCAATGCCGTGGTCGCGCCCGTCTCGGGCTACGTCGCCAAGCGCAGCGTACAGCTGGGCACGCACGTGACGCCGGGCACGCCCTTGATGTCCATCGTGCCGCTGGACCAGTTATGGGTCGATGCCAACTTCAAGGAATCCGAATTGCGCAATATTCGCGTGGGCCAGGCGGCCACCATCGAAACGGACTTATATGGCAGCAAGGTGGTGTACCACGGCAAGGTACTGGGCATGTCGGCCGGCACGGGCAGCGCGTTTTCCCTGTTGCCGGCGCAAAACGCCACGGGCAACTGGATCAAGGTGGTGCAGCGCGTGCCCGTGCGCGTCACGCTCGACGCCAGGGAACTGGCCGCCCACCAGCTGCGCATCGGCCTGTCGACCACGGTGACGGTCGATACCAGCCATGGCGAAGGCGCGACGTTGGACCAGCCTATGGTGGCCTCCACCGTCTACACGACCAAGGCGCTGGAACAGCCCGTGGACGAGGCGGAGAAGATGGCCGATGCGATCATTGCGCAGAATCTTCTGAATTGATGCGTAGGTCGGGTTAGCGCAACGCGCGTAAGCCGACACCACCAACAGCCTTAGCCAACAATGTTGTCGGATTACGCGAGGCTTTGCCCCGCTAATCCGACCTACTTGGCTTTGCCAGCCGCCGCCACCTGGTCGAGTATATGCTTGGGCACGGCCGCATAGTGCTTGAATTCCATCGTGTAGGTGGCGCGGCCCTGGGTCAGCGACCGCAAGGTGGTGGAATAGCCGAACATCTCGGCCAGCGGCACCAGGGCCTTGACGATGCGCCCCGCGCCGCCGGGGATGTCGTCGACGCCCTGCACCATGCCGCGGCGGGCCGTCAGGTCGCCCATGACGTTGCCCATGAATTCTTCCGGCGTTTCCGCCTCCACCTGCATCATCGGTTCCAGCAGCACGGGCGACGCTTTGCGCATGCCATCCTTGAAGGCGATGGAACCGGCCATGCGAAACGCGTTTTCGTTCGAATCGACGTCGTGGTAGGAGCCGAACGTCAACGTGGCCTTGACGTCGACGACCGGGTAGCCGGCCAGCACGCCCGACTTGAGGGTTTCGGCGATGCCCTTGTCGACGGCGGGGATGAATTCGCGCGGCACCACGCCGCCCTTGATGGCGTCGACGAACTGGTAGCCGGTGCCTGGCGGCAAGGGTTCCAGTTTGAGCACCACGTGGCCGTACTGGCCCCGTCCGCCCGATTGCTTGACGAACTTGCCCTCCACGTCTTCCACCGCGCGCGTGATGGTTTCCCGGTACGCCACCTGCGGCTTGCCGACATTGGCTTCCACGCCGAATTCGCGGCGCATGCGGTCGACCAGGATTTCCAGGTGCAATTCGCCCATGCCCGACATGATGGTCTGGCCCGATTCCTCGTCCGTATGGACCCTGAACGACGGATCTTCCTGCGCCAGGCGGTTCAGGGCGATGCCCATCTTTTCCTGGTCAGGCTTGGTCTTGGGTTCGACAGCCTGGGAAATCACGGGTTCCGGGAAGATCATCTTTTCCAGCACGATGATGTGATCGATGGCGCACAGGGTGTCGCCCGTGGTGACGGCTTTCAGGCCCACGGCGGCGGCGATGTCGCCCGCATACACTTCCTTGATTTCCTTGCGCTCGTTCGCGTGCATCTGCAGGATGCGCCCCAGCCGTTCGCGCGCGCTCTTGGTGGGGTTGTATACCATGTCGCCCGAATTCACCACGCCCGAATACACGCGGAAGAAGGTCAGTTGCCCCACGAACGGGTCCGTCATGATCTTGAAGGCGAGCGCGGCAAAGTGCTCGTCGTCCGTCGGATGGCGCTCCACCTCGTTGTCGTGCTCGTCATGGCCCATGATGGGCGGCACTTCCATCGGTGACGGCAGGTATTCGATGACGGCATCGAGCATCGCCTGCACGCCCTTGTTCTTGAAGGCGCTGCCGCACAGCATGGGCACGATCTCGTTGCGGATGGTGCGCGCGCGCAAAGCTTGCTTGAGCTCGGCTTCCGTAAACGTGTCGCCATTCAGGTAGCGTTCCGTCATCTCCAGCGTGGCTTCGGCCGCGTTCTCGACCATGTGGTCATGCCACTCCTGCGCCTGCGCCTGTAGTTCCGCGGGAATCTCGCCATAGCTGAACTGCACGCCCTGGCTGGCGTCGTCCCAGGTGATGGCGCGCATTTTCAGCAGGTCGATCACGCCCGTGAAATGGTCTTCGGCGCCGATGGGCAGCTGGATGGGCACGGCCACGCCCTTCAGGCGCTCGGCGATCTGCTTGCGCACGCGCAAAAAGTCGGCACCCACCCGGTCCATCTTGTTGATGAAGGCGATGCGCGGCACATGGTATTTATTCGCTTGCCGCCAGACGGTTTCCGATTGCGGCTGCACGCCGCCGACAGCATCGTAGACCATCACGGCGCCGTCGAGCACGCGCATCGAGCGCTCGACCTCGATCGTGAAATCCACGTGGCCCGGCGTATCGATGATATTGATCCTGTGTTCGGGAAAATTGCCTGCCATGCCTTTCCAGAAGGCCGTGGTGGCGGCCGAGGTGATGGTGATGCCCCGTTCCTGTTCCTGTTCCATCCAGTCCATGGTGGCGGCGCCATTGTGCACTTCGCCGATCTTGTGATTGACCCCCGTATAAAACAGGATGCGCTCGGTGGTGGTGGTCTTGCCGGCGTCGATATGGGCGCTGATGCCGATGTTGCGGTAGCGCTCGATAGGTGTTTTGCGGGTCATCACAATCTCCATGGCTAGCCCCGGCATCACTGGGTTTGCGCCGGTTTTCCAGTGTAGCAGACATCGATTTGGGCGGCACGGCAGCGTACCGTTTACCAAGCGCACAACACCAGCAGGCCCGCGCACGTCTGCGACGCGGAGGCTAATTGCGGATTCGGCTATACTTCCCAGACATTAATTTTTGAACTTTAATTCAACAAAGATTAATAAAAATCAATACGCATGGCATCCTGCCATGCAAGGCGACGCCGCCGGCATGCAGCCCAGGTGCGCACCGAACGACATGCCCTACTCAGCTTATGACTATCCAACTAAGAAAAATAATCCTTTCCTCCCTGCTGGCATCGCCGGCGCTGGCCATGGCCGGCGAACTGGAACAGCAAATGCAGCGTTGCGCCGTCCTCGGTGACGCCAGTGCCCGCCTGGGCTGCTTCGACACCCTGGCCAAGGCGGCGGAAAAGGCCACCATCGCGGCCGGCGGCGATCCCGTCACCGCGGCAGTGACCCTGGCTGCCGCTGCCGAGGTCGCGCCCCTCACGCCAGTCAGTCCGCCGGGCGTGGCCACGCCGGACGCCGTCAACGCCGCCATTCCCGCCATCGCGCAGGCTGGCGCGGCGCCACCGGAAGCGCCGATTTCGCGCACGCAGCAATCGTGGGAACTGAATGAAGCGTCCAAGCGCGGCCTGTTCAACTTCCGCCCGCACCGCGACACCTATCTGCTGCTGGCCAATTACAGCGACGCCTCGAACGACGAACCGTTCCAGGATTTTACGCCGGCCGGCATCAAGAGCCAGCATGTTGAATTGACATTCCAGCTCAGCTTCAAGATGAAGCTGCTGGAAGACATCGCCGGCACGCCCATCGACATGTGGTTCGGCTACACGCAACAAAGTTTCTGGCAGGCGTATAACCGCAAGGCATCGAGTCCTTTCCGCGAAACCAATTACCAGCCTGAGCTGATGCTGATCTTGCCGATTAACAAGAATTTCGCTGGCGTGGAATTCAATTACCTGAACTTCGGCCTCGTGCACCAGTCCAACGGACAGACATCGACCCTGTCGCGCAGCTGGAACCGTGTATATGCCGAGCTGGGCATGGAGAAGGACAACCTGGCCGTCACGACGCGCGTCTGGCACCGCCTCGACAATGGCAAGACCGACAATGACAATATCGACATCACCGATTACATGGGGCATGGCGACTTGCGCGTGAGCTACCGCAACAAGGGCCACGAGTACGCCGTGACGGCCCGCCGCAATTTCAGCAAGAAGCATGGCTCCATGCAGGCTAGCTGGGCTTTCCCATTGAAGGCCAACCTGAAAGGCTATCTGCAACTGTTCTCCGGCTATGGCCAGAGCCTGATCGACTACAACTATTCGCAGAAATCGATCGGCGCCGGTTTCATGGTCGACCTGTAAGCCAGGCAGTACCGCAAACAAAAATGGCGCCAATGGCGCCATTTTTTATGGGAAATATCGGGTTTATCGCCGGCCGCCGCCCAGCACGCGCGCCGGCAGCATGACGATGGCGCGCAGTAATTCGAACACGCCTTCCACGCCGATGCCGATCAGGCGGAATGGCAGCAACAGCAGCCAGGCCAGCGGATACAGCACGAGGGCCAGCAAGGCCAGGGGCCAGCACACCAGCAAGAGCAGCAGCCACAGCACGAATCCCAGCATCGCGTTCCCCCTAGAATGAAATGTGCGGAGCAAGCCGTGCTTGCCCCGCTACCGTGACAGCACTATATGAAAGCGCCGCCGCGGCGGCAACGGCCATGCGATGAACTGCGCGCTGCAGGGATGAACGGTGCAAAAACGGGAATGAACGGGGACTTACTGGCCGACGCAAATCACTTTCGTGATGTATTCATGCGCATTCGGCTTCTTGCTGGTGGCCCATTTGATGGCCTGGTTGGCATCTTCGATGGTCATGACGGTGGCCTTGTCCTTCGACTTGATGAAGGACACGCCTTCAAACACGCCTTCCTTGCTGCGCATTACCTTGGCAAACACGGGCGGCCTGGTCTCGCCATCGCTGATTTTGTTCTGTTGCACGAGGTAACGCTGATCGATCTGTTCCATGATAGTAAAGCTGTCCAGTGGGTAAAAGACGAAATATACCCTGAATGGACAAACGCCGCAGGATGAAATCGCTGCGGCGTTGCCTTGGAATTAACGATGCTTATGCATACACGGCGTTCTGCACCACAGGCTGAAGATTCACGTCGTAGATCACCTGCGCGCGGATCGACGCTTCCAGCGAGGGAATCGAGCCGCCGGCGCGGTACTGGAAGCTCACTTGCAGCACGTCGCCCGCCTTCACGGCCACCGGCGTGGCCAGCGGCAAGCACATGTAATGGTTCAGCCAGTCGATGGTGGTCGAGCGCTCGGGCACCACGGCCAGGATGTTCTTGGTGACGAAACGCAAGGCGTTCAGGGTGCCGCTGCGCTCGACGACAAACTTGCCGTCAAAGCCGAACACATTGTCCGTCGGCTGGCTGAAGTCGATGATGCTGTAGACGGAAGGCGGCGCCAGCTCCTGCACGCCAGGATGGATGGCCGTGGTTTCCTGGAATTGCACGATAGGCGCATAAAAACCCTCGAAATCGTATTCCTGCTGCATCGGCTGCACGGCCATGATGACGGCTTCGGGCAGGAAGATGGGCAGCGGACCGCCAAAGCGGGCCAGGTAGCGGCGCTTGAACGATTCGATCACTTCCACCTGCTTTTCGCGCAGCATGCCGACATGGATCATTTCGCAGATGACCACATCGACGGGCTCGGGCGGCAGGTATTCAAAGGCGTCCGCGTGGACGACTTCGACTTTTTCACCATTGGGATTGAGCGCCAGCATCTTGCGCGCTTCCTTGACCATGTCCGGATTGAACTCCACGCACCACACCTTGTCGGCGCGCGCGGCCGCAAACCACGACAGCACGCCCGTGCCGCCGCCCAGCTCCAGCACCTTCATGCCGGGTTTTACCGCGTAATCGATCGCCGACTTGAACCCGTGCATGCGGTTCTGGTCCATCAACATATTGTGGTGGTAATGGACGGGGATAAATTGCCCCAGGTAACAACTCTCGATTTCTCGTTCATTCAGCATGTCTGTCCTCTTGGAGTCTGGCTCCGATGGCCGATCGGTTTTGTCATTCCAGAAAGCAGTGATATCGCACGGGCTGCGCGAGGGGCGGCGACAATACAGCCGGCGCCTGACGGTGATGTGATGACCCATGCGACGTATCTCCTGATTAATGCGACACGATCATTATCGTTAATCGGCAGGGAGAACAAAGGGCTGAGGTGAGAGGCAATTCCATGCCAGTTTCAGCGCTGGCATGGAAAATATTGAAGTTAAAACATCACTTGCGGGCTGCGCGCGCCTTCTGTGCCGCTTCGATGATGGCGACCACGCCGGGCTTGTCGCCCGCCTGGGCAAACTGCACGGCTGTCCAGCCATGGCCGCTTTTCAGGCTGGCGTCCGCGCCCCAGGACAACAGCAGCTTGACGGCGCCCTCCTGTCCTTCGCGGGCGGCGAACATCAGCGGCGTGACGTTGGCGGGCGCAAGCGCATCGACCACGGCGTCGCGGTCGAGCAGTATCTTCATGATGGGCAGGTCGCCTGCCGAGGCCGCATAGTGGAGCGCCGTCCAGCCGCCCTGGTTGACCTTGGCGCCCTTGGCCAGCAAGGCGTTCACGGCGTCCTGCTTGTGCTTGTAGGCGGCCATCATCAGTGCCGTATTGCCATTGGCTGAACGGGCTTCCAGGTCGATGCCGGGAGCATCGAGCAACACTTGGAATACCCGGTCCGCATCGTCGCGCAAGGCCAGCACGAGGGGAATGTCGCCCCGCTGCGCGTCAGGCTGGTTCGGATTCATGCCTTCCGCCAGCATGCTGCGCACGCCGCTGGCATTATTCACGGAGACGGCGCGGAAGAAGGCGTCCGGTTCCGGCGCCGCCTGGCTGGCGGTGGCGCAGCACAGCAGCATCGCCAGGGCGAGTTTTTTCATCATGACTGACCTTAAGAAGTTATGGCAACTGATTGAATAACTTGAAGAAATTATCCGTCGTCTGCTTCGCCACCTGGTCCAGCGGGATGCCTTTCAGGGTCGACAGGTATTCCGCCACGTGGGCCACATAGCCCGGTTCGTTCATGCGGCCGCGGAACGGCACGGGCGCCAGGTATGGCGAATCCGTTTCGATGAGGATGCGCTCGAGCGGCACTTCCAGGGCCACGGCCTGCAAGTCTTTCGCGCTCTTGAACGTGACGATGCCGGAAAAGGAAATATAGAAACCCATGGCGATGGCGGCGCGCGCCACTTCCAGGGATTCCGTAAAGCAATGCATGACGCCGGCCACGCCGCCGTCGGACACGCCCGCGCCCTCTTCGCGCATGATGCGTATGGTGTCTTCACTGGCCGCTCTTGTGTGAATAATCAAGGGCTTGCGCGTGATTCTTGAAGCTTTGATGTGAGTGCGGAAACGCTCGCGCTGCCACTCCAGGTCGCCCGTCAGGCGGAAATAGTCGAGGCCCGTCTCGCCGATGGCGATGATCTTCGGATGGTCGGCCAAGCGGACCAGGTCTTCCACGGACGGCTCAGGCGTGTCCTCGTAGTCGGGATGCACGCCGACGGAAGCAAAGATATGCGGATACTGCTCGGCCAGGGCCAGCACCTGCGGAAAGTCCGGCAAGTCGACGGACACGCACAAGGCGTGTGTCACCTTGTTCTCGGCCATCTTGGCGAGGATCTCGGGCATGCGAGCAGCCAGCTCGGGGAAATTGATATGGCAATGGGAATCGATATACATAAGGCGGGATTGTACCGGAGCGGGCGGAATCTGGCAGGGGGAAGGCGCAAATCCGTCCTGCCGCTGACGACTCCCGCGCAGTTCGCCTACTGCCCCTGCGGCGGCTGCCACAGCTCCACCTTGTTGCCCTCAGGATCGATGACCCAGCCGAACTGGCCATATTCGGAATCGGGCGCCTTTTCCAGCACGTTGCAGCCCTCGTCGCGCAGGGCTTGCAGCAACGCGTCGAGGTCGTCGACGCGGTAGTTGATCATGAAGGACGCCTTACCGGGCGCGAATTGTTCGTTGTCATTGGCCGCGACGGACCAGATAGTGGTGCCGCCAGTGGGCTTGCCATCGGCGTCCGCCCAGGTGAAGGCGGCGCCGCCCCACGGCTGCACGTCCAGGCCCAGGTGGCGCTGGTACCAGGCGCGCAGCGCGGCCGGGTCTTGCGCGTGGAAAAAGATGCCGCCGATGCCAGTGACTCGTTTCATGCACGCCTCCGTTGCTGTCCAGTGCCTTGACTGTAACACCGGGGGCCAGGTGTGGCAAACGATGCGGCGAGTCTGCCCCTCCGTCAAGAAAGAGATGATTTACTTTAACTTTACTTCGCAAGCACTTGATTTTATTGACAACTGGATGCGTAGTCGAGCAGCATGTCTTCCAAAAACAGCTTGGGCGACAAGGGGTGTTCGGCAATCGCCCGGCGCTCATTGGCAGCTTTGATCGCGGCCATCAACCGGCTCACGTTGATGCGTCCTGCCAGCGCTTCCAGTTCGCGCCGGTGGCGCGGGTAGTAGCGGATGGTGCCGGACAATTTGACGGAAAACACGTCGTACAGCCAGCGCTGGAGCGATGCCACGAGCGGTGCCAGCGGAGACTTCTGTAATTTGTCCGCCGCTTTCAGGGCCGCTTCCACGCCCGGGTTGGCTAGCACCTGCAGCAATTGTTCCGTTTCTTCGCGGCCGCCCGACTCGGACTGGGCCAGCGCGGCCAGCGGCGCGCCGCCCTGCTCGCGCAGCCAGCTGTCCGCATCGTTCAAGCCTTGCTGCTTGAGCCACGTCAAGGCCTGCTCGTGGCTGGGCATCGGCAAGGCGAATTTCCTGCAGCGCGACAAGATGGTCGGCAGCAAGCGGTCCAGGCTGTTCGATGCCAGCAAGAACAAAGTGCCCGGCGGCGGCTCTTCCAGGGTTTTCAGCAAGGCGTTGGACGCGGGCGTGTTGAGCGCTTCGGCCGGGTACAGCACCACCACGCGCAAGCCCTGGCGGTGCGTGGAGATGTTCATGAAGTCGGCCAGGTTGCGGATCTGCTCGATCTTGATGTCTTTTGACGGCGTCTTGGTCTTGGCGCTTTTCTTCGCGCCCTCACCCTCTTCGCCGTCGTCGGCCACGTCGTCTTCCAGCGCTTCCGGACGGACCCGGCGGTAATCGGGATGGTTGCCCTGGCTAAACCAGCCGCATGAGGCGCACGCGCCGCAGGCATGGCCGTCGGCTCGCACGTCTTCGCACAGCAATGCCTGCGCGAAATGCTCGATGAAGTCGGCCTTGCCAATGCCCTGCGCGCCATGGAACAAAATGGCGTGCGGCATGCGCGGTCGCAGGGCTTGCAATTGCTGCCAGGCGTCCTGTTGCCACGGATAGAGAGGACTGTTCATTTTATTCCTTGTCAATCAGTGGCTTGCAATACTTTGCTCAAGCAATACATCAAGCAGTTTTGCCAGCTGTACTTGAATATCGGCAATGCTTTGCGTGGAATCGATGATGCGGAAGCGTTCCGGGAACTGGGCCGCGCGGCGCAGATACTCGTTGCGCGTGGCGGCAAAGAAATCGGCCTGCTCCTGCTCGAATTTGTCGAGCGCACGCGTGGCGTCCAGGCGGGCACGGGCCACGGCCAGCGGCACGTCGAACAGGAACGTCAGGTCCGGCTGCAAGTGCGGGTGCACCCACGCTTCCAGCGCTTCCATCTTGCGCAAGTCCATGCCCCGGCCGCCGCCCTGGTAGGCGAAGCTGGCATCGCTGAAGCGGTCGGAAATGACCCACTCGCCCCGATCGAGGGCTGGCGCGATCACTTGCGCGATATGTTCGCGGCGGCTGGCGAACATCAGCAAGGCTTCCGTTTCCAGGTGCATCTTTTCATGCAGCAGCAGTTCGCGCAGCTTTTCGCCCAGGCTGGTACCGCCCGGTTCGCGCGATGAAACGAGGCGCACGCCCCGCTGCTGCAGGTAGTCGGTGACAAAGCCGATATGCGTCGACTTGCCCGCGCCATCGATGCCTTCGAAGGTGATGAAGCGGGGTTGATATTGTGGTGTCATGAAGCTTCTAGTTTGAAATAATTAACGCTGGTATTGATTCACGGCGCGGTTATGGTCGGGCAAGTTGGCCGAGAACTGGCTGGTGCCGTCGCCGCGCGCCACGAAATACAGCGCTTGCGTGCGGGCCGGCGCCAGCGCCGCCGTCAGCGATTGCGCGCCAGCCAGGGCGATCGGCGTGGGCGGCAAGCCGCCGCGCGTGTACGTATTGTACGGGGTGTCCGCTTCCAGGTCGCGTTTGCGGATCTTGCCCTGGTAGTTGTCGCCCATGCCATAGATCACAGTCGGGTCCGTCTGCAGCAGCATGCCCGTCTTGAGGCGGTTGACGAACACGCCGGCAATCATGGCGCGCTCGGACTTTTGCCCCGTTTCCTTTTCCACGATGGAAGCCATGATCAGCGCTTCATACGGGTTTTTATACGGCAAGGCGGGATCGCGCTTGTCCCACGCTTCGGACAGGCGGCCGATCATGGCCGTGTGTGCCTGCCTGAAAATCTGCATTTCGCTGGCGCCCTTGGCAAACAGATACGTATCCGGGAAGAACAAACCTTCCGGGTGCACATATTCCGGGCTGATTTTCGCCATCAGTTCCTTGTCGGACAGGCCTGCAGTATCGTGCTTGAGGCCGGGATGGTTGGCCATCGCCAGGCGCATCTGTTTGAAGGTCCAGCCTTCGATGATGGTCAGCGACTCTTGCGCGAATTCGCCGCGCGCCAGCTGCGTGATCAAACGCTGCGGCGTGGTGCCCGGTTTCAGCTCATAGGAACCGGCCTTGATCTTCGAGGTCTTGCCTTCGATGCGCGCCAGCATGTTGAACAGGATAGGCACGATGGGCACGCCCGCGTCCGCGATCTGCTGGCCGGCCGCATGCGCGCCGCTGCCCGGGCTGATCGTAAACGGAATCGCTTCTCCATCCGTGGTGATGGGCTGCTGCGCCCAGTACACAAAAGTACCGCCCACACCGATAGCGGCGATGACTGAACTGACTACAAGTTTTTTAAAGAAAGCCATTGTTCCGATTCTTGTGATGCGGGCGCTGATGGCCAACGTCCGCTTGTTATGATCGTTCATTTGTGAAGCAAGTGCGCGCAAAGCGGCGCCAACACTGGCAATCTTGCCGTTGCCGACGCAATCTGCGCGACATCACTATAATGAACCCGTAATGATAATGCTTAATCGCTGATCTAATGGAAATTATGAATAACTGGAATCAATTTTTAACAGCCCAAGGCGCCCGCCCCGTTGCCATCGATGGCGCGCCTGACGGCACCGCCCCCATCACCGCCGTCCCTATCCATGATTTCGGCCAGTCCCTGACAGTGCCCCAGCTGCAAGAAGGTTTTGTCGCGGCCATCACGGACCAGGGCTTGATCGGCTTGAGCGGCGACGATGCGGCCAGTTTCCTGCACGGCCAGCTGACCAACGATGTGGAACACCTGAACCAGGAGCAAGTGCGCCTGGCCGGCTACTGCACGCCGAAAGGCCGGCTGCTGGCCAGTTTCCTGATGTGGCGCAACGCCACCACCATTTATCTGCAATTGCCGCGCGCCATACAGCCGACCATCCAGAAGCGTCTGCAGATGTTCGTGCTGCGCGCCAAGGCCAAGCTGCACGATGCATCCCTTGATGCAGCCAATCAAGTTGTCCTCGGCCTGGGCGGCAAGCAAGCCAGCGCGGCCCTGTCCGCCTGGTTCCCGGCCCTGCCCGCCACGCCGTTCAGCAAGGTCGAGCATGAACTGGGCACCCTGCTGCGAGTGGCCGATGCGTTCGGCAGCGCCCGCTATGAATGGCTGACGTCGGCCGCCACGGCGCGCGACGTGTGGTCGCAGCTGGCGCAAACGCTCGCCAAGGGCGGGATTGACGCCTGGCGCTTGTCGGAGATCCACGCGGGCATCCCGCAGATCACGGCCGCCACGCAAGAGCAGTTCGTGCCGCAAATGGTCAACTTCGAGCTGCTGGGCGGCGTCAATTTCAAGAAAGGCTGCTACCCGGGCCAGGAAATCGTCGCGCGCAGCCAGTACCTGGGCAAGCTCAAGCGCCGCACCACCCTCGTCAGCATTGCCGATCCCTCGGTAGTGGCCGGCGGTGAACTGTTTGCCGTCAGCGACCCCGAGCAGCCTTGCGGCATGGTCGTCAACGCCGCACCCAACGGTGATGGCGGCATCGACGCCCTCGTTGAAATGAAGCTGGGGGCGATCGAAGAAGGTGCAAGCGCCGCCGGCGCCGTGCGCTACCGTTCGGCCCTGGGCGCTCACGTGCAGTTCCTGTCCATGCCTTACGTGCTAGACGCACTCGACTTGTGAGAATGCCATGAAAGATTTGTACATTTATTACCAGGTCAAGGAAGAGCACGCCCAGGCACTGGAAGCCAGGGTCCGTGCCTTGCAGGCAAAACTGGCTGCCGCGTCCGGCGTGGCGCCGCAATTGAAGCGCCGCCCTGACGCCAAGGATGGCTTGCAGACGTGGATGGAAATCTACCCCGTCGTCGGCGAAGGCTTTGCGGAACTGCTGGCCAGCGCGTCCGACGAAGCGGGCTTGCTGTCCTTGACGGCTGGCGCGCGCCATACGGAAGTGTTCATGGATTTGCCTCCATGTGCCTGATCGTTTTTGCCTGGAAAGTCAATCCGCACATCCCGCTGATTGCCGCCGCCAACCGCGACGAATTCTATGAACGCGCCAGCGCCCCCGCCGGCGCATGGCCCGAGCACCCGCAAGTGTATGCGGGCCGCGACCTGCAGGCGGGCGGCAGCTGGATGGGCATCACCCAGGCCGGCAGCGGCAGCTCGCGCTTTGCCGCCATCACGAATATCCGCAGCCCGCAAGACCGCAACCCGGACGCCCCCTCGCGCGGCGCCCTGGTAGCCGATTATCTGGCCGGCGACATGTCGCCACAGGATTACATCGCGCAAATCCGTCCCGGCTGCACAGCCTACAACGGTTTTAACCTGGTGCTGGGCGACGCGGACACCCTGATCTGGTTTTCCAACCGGGGCGACGGCGATGCGCGCAATGGCCAGCCATTGGAGCCGGGCATCTACGGCCTGTCGAACGCCCTGCTGGACGCGCCGTGGCCGAAGGTCCTGAAGACCAAGGCCCAGTTCGCCAGCCTGCTATGCCAGGGTGCGCCCGATGAAGCGTATTTCGACATGCTGGCCGACACCACGCGCGCGCCCGATTTCCGCTTGCCGGACACAGGCGTGCCGCTCGACCTCGAACGCGTACTGTCCGCCGTCTGCATCGAAACGCCGGGCTACGGCACGCGCACTTCCACCGTCGTGAAACTGTTCCCGGATTCTCCCGGCGAATTGCATGAGCTGGTGATACAGTAGGTCGGGTTAGCGCACAGCGCGTAACCCGACACCACCACCACACTCAAGCGGCATCACCGCCGTCCCCGATGTCGGATTACGCGCGCCTCCGGCGCGCTAATCCGACCTGCGCAAGCTTCCCCTGTCCTCATCGACAAGCCACCCGCCATCCATCCGCAGAAAAAAGAAAGCGCTTGCGCAAGCGCTTTCTTTTGTTTACGATAGCTTCAATCGCGGCGACACAGCCGCACCCAATCGCAGTACACAATAATAAAAAAACCTCAGGAGACACCATGGCCACCATGGAAGATGTAGCGCGGGCGGCGGACGTATCGCTGTCGACCGTCTCTCACGTAGTCAACGGCACCCGCAAGGTCAGCCCGAAAACCGTCGCCGCCGTCAACGCGGCCATGCAGCAGATCGGCTATGTGCCGAACATGCTGGCGCGCGCGCTGGCCGGCTCCTCGTCGGGCACCATCGGCGTGGCCATTTCCGCCTTCACCAATCATTATTTCAGCGAAACCGTGCGCGCCATCGAGGCTGCCTGCACGCGCCACGGCTTGATGATGCTGTTTTCGGATACGCATGACGACCCCGAGCAGGAGTTGAAAGTGGTGCAGAACTTGCACCAGCGCCGGGTCGACGGCATCGTGCTGGCGCCATCCGGCGATCCGCACAACCGCGCCCTCGACTATTTGACCAGCAACAAGATCGCTTCCGTGCTGGTCGACCGCATGTCGCCGCAACCGTTCGACCAGGTGGGCGTGGAAAACATCGAGGCGACGGCCCAGCTCGTCAGCCATCTGATCGCGGCCCATGGCCACCGCCGCATCGGCTTCATCGCGGGCGCGCCCGGCCTGTCCACGACGGACGAGCGTATCGAAGGCTACCGCCTGGCCTTGCAACGCGCCAATATCGCCTTTGACCCGGAACTGCTGCGCTCGGGCGATTCGAACCTCGAGCGCAGCGGCGCAGCCACGCGCGAATTGCTGGCCCTGCCCGCCGCACAGCGTCCCACGGCCATCGTTGCCGGCAATAACCTGATGACCATCGGCACCATGCATGCCTTGCGCGATGCGCACATTGCGGTACCGCAAGACGTCGCGCTGGCCGGCTTCGATGATTTCGACTGGGCCGATTACTTCAGCCCCCGCCTCACCGTGATGGCACAGCCGCTCGAAGAGCTGGGCGCCATGGCCGTCGACCTCCTGATCGACCGTATCGCCAATCCGGGCATCGCCCAGCACGTGCAGCGCTTGTCGCCAACCTTGCGCGTACGCAATTCCTGCGGCTGCCCCTGACCTTTACATATAGACACACCATGCATCCAGCGATTTCCCTCGGTATCGACCTCGGTACCTCCGAACTGAAAACCGTGCTGATGGACAGCTCTGGCAGCGTGCGCGGCCAGGCGTCCGTGCGCATCGACACCAGCCGCCCGCAAGCAGGCTGGTCCGAACAGGCGCCGCAAAACTGGTGGGCCGCCTGCGTCAACGCGCTGGGCCAGCTGCGCGCGGGCTGGCCGCAGGACTATGCCCGCATCGCCTGCATCGGCCTGTCGGGCCAGATGCACGGCGCCGTGCTGCTCGACGCCAACGATACCGTGATCCGTCCCGCCATCCTGTGGAACGATGCGCGCGCCGAGGCCGAAGCGGCCAGCCTGGCGCGCGACTATCCCGCATATGCGGATGTGACGGGCAGCCTGCCCATGGCGGGCCTGACGGCGCCAAAACTGCTGTGGCTGCAAACGCATGAGCCGGTCGCCTTTGCCGCCATCGCCTGTTTGCTGTCGCCGAAAGACTATTTGCGCCTGCAATTAACGGGGATCAAGCTGACGGACATGTCCGACGCGGCCGGCACCCTGTGGCTGGACGAGGCCAACCGTGCCTGGTTCGCGCCCATGCTGGCCGCCTGCGGCTTGCACCCAGAACAGATGCCGGCGCTGGCCGAAGGCGACGCCGCCACGGGCACCGTGCTGGCGTCCATCGCCGACCAGCTGGGCTTGCCGGCGGGTGTGGTGGTGGCGGGCGGCGGCGGCGACAATCCCGTCTCGGCCGTGGGCATCGGCGCCGTCAATGGCGGCGACAGTTTTATCTCGCTGGGCACCAGCGCCGCCATCGTGTCCGTCACCGAAGCGCCTTTGGGCAACCCGGCCGGTGGCGTGCACAGCTTTTGCCACGCCCTGCCCGGCCGCTGGTATGCGATGGGCGCGATCCTGTCGGGCGCCAGCTGTCTGCGCTGGGCGACGGGCGTGCTGGGCCAGCCCGACGAGGCAGCCCTGCTGGCGCTGGTGGAAGCGGGCTTGCCGCTCGATGCCCCCATCGCGCCGTCCGCGCCCCTGTTCCTGCCGTATCTGTCGGGCGAGCGCACGCCGCATAACGACCCGCAAGTGCGCGGCGCCTTTTTGCAACTGGGCCACGACAGCACGCCGGCGCAGCTCGGCTACGCCGTGCTCGAAGGCGTGGCCTTTGCCTTGCGCGACGCCATGGCCGCCGTCACGTCGACGGGCGCCGTCGTTCCCCACTGCATGCTGGTGGGCGGCGGCGCGCGCAGCCAGTACTGGGCGCAATTGCTGGCCAATGTGCTGGGACGCGAAATGCGCACCCTGCACAACAGCGAATTGTCCGCCAGCCTGGGCGCGGCCAAGCTGGGCTTTGCCGCCATCGGCGACACCAGCCTGCTGACGCAGGGCTTGCCCATCAAAAACATTTTCCTGCCCGATGCCGCGCACAACGCAGCCTTGAGCATCCGTTACGGTCGCTACCGTAGCCTGTTTCCCGCCGTGCAAGCCTTGCACCAACTCAGTGATAAGGAATAGTAATGAATCAGCTGCAACAATTGAAGCAATACAGCACCGTCGTCGCCGACACGGGCGACTTTTTGCAACTGGCGCGCTTCGCGCCGCAAGACGCCACCACCAATCCCTCGCTGATCTTGAAGGCCGTGCTGCAGCCCGATTACGCACCCTTGCTGGAAAGCACGGTCGCCGCGCATCAATCCGCTTCGCTGGACGATATCGTCGACCAGGTGCTGGTGCGCTTCGGCCTGGAAATTTTAAAGGTCGTGCCGGGCCGCGTATCGACGGAAGTTGATGCCCGTTTGAGCTTTGACCGCGACGCCACCGTCGCCCGCGGACGCCGCCTGATCGCCCTGTACGAGCAAGCCGGCATCAGCCGCGAGCGCGTGCTGATCAAGGTTGCCGCCACCTGGGAGGGCATCCAGGCGGCGCGCGAGCTGGAAAAGGACGGCATCTTTTGCAACCTGACCCTGCTATTCGCGTTTTGCCAGGCCGTCGCCTGCGCCGACGCGAAAGTGCGCCTGATTTCGCCGTTTGTGGGCCGCATCTACGACTGGCATAAAAAATCGCTGGGCGCGGCATGGGACGAAGCGGCGCGCAGCCTGTCCAATGATCCAGGAGTACAGTCGGTCACGCGCATCTTCAATTACTACAAACAACATGGCATCGCCACGCAAGTGATGGGCGCCAGCTTCCGCAACGTGGGGCAGATCACGGCCCTGTCCGGCTGCGACTTGCTGACCATCAGCCCGGATCTGCTGGCCAAGCTGGAAGCGACAGATGCGCCATTCGAGCGCGCCCTGGGCGGCGACCTGGGCGCGGCACAACCTGCCTTCACGTATGACGAAGCCGCTTTCCGCTACGCCTTGAACGACGACGCGATGGCCACCGAAAAACTGGCCGAAGGCATCCGCGGCTTTGCCGTCGATGCGGGCAAGCTGGACGCCATGATCGAGAAATTACGCAATCAATAAGTTTGCACCCAGTTTTTACCGTAGCACCGTTTGTTTTTTACAATAAAAACCCTTGGAGATCCTCATGAAAAAAGTCATTACCGCCTCCCTGCTGCTGTCCGCCGCCTGCGGCGCTTTCGCTGCTGACAAACCGCTGAAAT
The DNA here is from genome assembly GCF_034424625.1 of Janthinobacterium lividum. Lineage (NCBI taxonomy): Bacteria > Pseudomonadati > Pseudomonadota > Betaproteobacteria > Burkholderiales > Oxalobacteraceae > Janthinobacterium > Janthinobacterium lividum. Next base: position 3,615,205 of record NZ_CP139976.1, read on the forward strand.
CGATCGGCGTGAGCGTGGGCGACCTGGCCAACCCGTTCTTCGTGGCGATTGGCCGCGGCGCGGAAGAAAGCGCGAAAAAGCTCGGCGGCCCTGGCGTGAAAGTCACCACGGTGTCCAGCAAGTATGACCTGAACACCCAGGTGGACCAGATCGAGAACTTCATCGCCAATAAAACCGACATCATCATCCTGAACGCCGTCGATTCCAAGGGCATCGCGCCAGCCATCAAGAAAGCGCGCAATGCGGGCGTGGTCGTGATCGCCGTCGACGTGGGCGCCGTGGGCGCCTCGGCCACCGTGATGTCCGATAACACCATGGCCGGCGACGTGTCGTGCGCCTACCTGGCCAAGCAGATCGGCGGCAAGGGCAATGTGGTGATCCTGAACGGCCCGCCCGTCACCTCCGTGATCGACCGCGTCAACGGTTGCAAGAAAACTCTGGCCGCGTTCAAGGATATCAAGATCCTGTCCGACAACCAGAACGCCGGCGGCAGCCGCGACGGCGGCATGACCGTGATGTCGAACCTGCTGACGGCCCATCCGAAGATCGACGGCGTGTTCGCCATCAACGACCCGACCGGCATCGGCGCCGAACTGGCGATCAAGCAATCGAAGCGCACGGACGTGAAACTGATCACGGCAGTCGACGGCGCGCCCGATGGCCAGAACGCCCTGAAAAACAAGGCCGGCCTGTTTGCCGCCACCTCGGCGCAAAACCCGTACCGCATGGCCACCGACGCCGTGCAGATGGGCTACGACATCATGAACGGTCGCACGCCGAAACAGACCATGGTGCTGTTGCCGACCCCGGCCATCACCAAGGAAAACGTCGCCACCTACACGGGCTGGGTAAAGAACTGATCTGCCTGACCTGAACCACGTGGCGCCGCCAGCCAGTTGGCAGGCGGCGCCAGTTTCACCAGCAAGGAAGGACAGTCATGAGCGACGATATTATTTTTGAAATGCGCGGCATCGAGAAGCGCTTTGGCGCCACGCGCGCGCTGCGCGGCGTGCACCTGACGGTGCGCAGCGGCGAAATCCATGCCGTGATGGGCGAGAACGGCGCCGGCAAGAGCACCCTGATGAAGATTTTATCCGGCGTGTACACGCCGGACGCGGGCGAGATCATCCTCGACGGCAAGCCGATTCGTATCCGCAACCCGGGCGAGGCGCGCGCGCTGGGCATCAACCTGATCTACCAGGAATTGAGCGTAGCCAGGAACATGACGGTGGCGCAGAACGTCTTCATGGGCAGCGAACCGCAAGGACCGTTCTGGACCGTCAAGGGTGGAGAAATGCGCGCGCGCACGAATGCCATCCTGGCCGACCTCGGTTCCCGCTTCGACGCGGACACCATGGTCTCGACCCTGTCGATCGCCGAGCAGCAGCAGGTGGAAATCGCCCGCGCCCTCGTGCACGAAAGCCGCATCCTGATCATGGACGAGCCCACTGCCGCGCTGTCCGACCGGGAAACCGAACAATTGTTCCGCATCATCGAAGAACAGCGCGACAAGGGCCTGGCCGTGCTCTACATCAGCCACCGCATGGCCGAGGTGGAACGCCTGGCGCGCCGCATCACCGTGCTGCGCGACGGCGCCTATGTGGGCGAACTGGGCAAGGATGAGCTGGATCAAAAGAAAGTCGTGCAAATGATGGTGGGCCGCCCCGCCGACGACTTTTATGCGCACCAGCGGCGCACCACGCGGGGCGCCGAGCGCCTGCGCGTGGAAAACGTGGGCGGCGGCAAGGTCAAACCCGCCTCGTTCGCGCTGCATGCGGGTGAAGTGACGGGACTTGCCGGCCTGGTCGGCGCAGGCCGCACGGAACTGGCGCGCCTGATCTTTGGCGCCGACAAGAAGCAATCGGGGCAAGTATGGCTCGACGGCCAGGAGGTGCACATCCACCGGCCGCTGGCAGCCATCCGCCACGGCATCGGCTACCTGCCGGAAGACCGCAAGAGCCTGGGCCTGTTCATGCAATTGTCGGCCATGGAAAACATGTCGATGAACATTCTCTCCAAGCACTCCACGGCGGGCGTCGTCAACCGTGGCGCCCTGACCCAGCTGACGCGCGAGGCAATTGCCAACCTCAACGTGAAAGTGTCGGGACCGGAAGGCATCGTCGGCGGACTCTCCGGCGGCAACCAGCAAAAAGTCTTGCTGGCGCGCTGGCTGGCCATCGCGCCCAAGGTCCTCATCCTCGACGAACCGACGCGGGGCGTGGACGTGGGCGCGAAGAGCGAAATCTACAAGATCATCCACCAGCTGGCCGATGCGGGCACGGCCGTGCTGTGCATTTCCAGCGAACTGGCCGAACTGGTCGGCATCTGCGACCGCGTGATGGTGATGTGCGAAGGACGCCTGACGGGCGAAGTGACGGGCGACGACATTACGCAGGAAAACATCCTTGCCTATGCCACGCAGCTGGAAGCGGCATAAAAACACCTGTCAAAACCTACTGCGCGTCGCGGGTTGCGGTTTCCGATGCTCACTGTGCATCCGCACAGTTCCGCGTCTCAACCACAACCCACATCCGCTCGCTACGGTTTTGTCAGGCGTTTTAAGAATACGTCTTAAATAATCATTCAGGAGATTCAACATGACAACGACTACCACCCGCGGCGCCGCGCGCGCCGGCGAACCCTTCAATGCCTCGAACCTGATGCGCCGCCTGGGCATGCTGCCCGTGCTGGTGGTGCTCTACCTGGCCATGTATGGCCTGACCGTGTACTTCTCGGCCGATGGCACGTCGACGTTCATGACCAGCAATAACACCATGAACATCTTCCGCCAGGTGTCGATCAATATCGTGCTGGCGTCGGGCATGACCTTCGTCATTCTGACGAGCGGCATCGATTTGTCCGTCGGCTCCGTGCTGGCCGTCTCGGCCGTGGCAGGCATGCTGATGTCGCTGTCAGCCCAGTTCGCCGGTTTCTCGATTCCCGCCTTCCTCATCGTCGGCCTGCTGCTGGGCGCGCTCAATGGCGTGCTGGTGGCCCTCGTCGGCCTGAACCCGTTCGTGGTGACTTTGGGCACCATGACGGCCCTGCGCGGCGCGGCCTACCTGTTCGCCGACGGCACCAGCGTGCTGAACACGGAAATCCCCAGCTTCGAATGGATGGGTAACGGCAGCTTCCTGGCCGTGCCCTGGCTGATCTGGCTGGCCGCGGCCGTCGTCGTGCTGACGTGGTTCATCCTGCGCAAGACCACCCTGGGCCTGCATATCTATGCTGTCGGCGGCAATATCCAGGCGGCACGCTTGACGGGCATCAAGGTCGGCCTCGTGCTGATGTTTGTCTACACGATCAGCGGCCTGTTCGCGGGTCTGGGCGGCGCCATGTCGGCCAGCCGTCTGTATGCGGCCAACGGCAACTGGGGCACGGGATATGAGCTGGACGCCATCGCGGCCGTCGTGCTGGGCGGCACCAGCCTGATGGGCGGCGTGGGCTCCGTCTGGGGCACCGTCATCGGCGCCCTGATCATCGGCGTGATGAACAATGGCTTGACGATTCTGGGACTGTCGTCGTTCTGGCAGTATGTGGCGAAAGGTGTCGTGATCGTGCTGGCCGTGATTCTGGATAAATGGCGCCAGAGCCACGCGCAGAACTGATTGTGCTGGTGGTGTCGGGTTACGCGCTGCGCGCTAACCCGACCTACCGTTGACGTCGTAGGTCGGATTAGCGCGCAGCGCGTAATCCGACAACACCCTAGAACACCAGCCGCATCTCCACATGCGCAATCCCCGCCTCTTCAAATTGTTCCCCCTGCTGCACGAAACCGTGGTGCGCATAGAATGGCGCGGCCACGGTTTGCGCGTTCAGCACCACCGCTGCATCGCCACGTTCGCGGGCTTTGTCCATCAGCAAGGTCAAAATGGCGCCGCCCACGCCCGTGCCGCGGCCCGGCTGGCGCACGGCCATGCGGCCGATGTGGCCGTCTGGCAATAAACGTCCCGTGCCGATGGCGTTGCCGGCGTCGTCGTAGGCGACGGCGTGCAGGCAGACGGCATCCATGTCGTCGAGTTCGATCTCGGCCGGCACTTTCTGTTCATCGACAAAGACTTCGAAACGGATGGCGGTGGCGTCGGGGCCCAGGGTGGCCCAGTCGCCGAGGCGGATGGTGTGATTGGTCATGGTGTAATGTAGAAAGAGACAGGCCGTTATTGTCGCACGGCCTGCCTTTCCACAGAGAGATCAGCTGAGCTTGACCAACTGCTTGCCGAAGTTGCGCCCTTTTAACAGGCCGATGAACGCTTCCGGCGCGCTGGCCAGGCCATCGGCCACGGATTCGCGGAATTTCAACTTGCCGGTCGCCACCAATGTACCCAGTTCCGCCAACCCTTGCGGCCAGAATTCCGGCTGTTCCGACACGATGAAGCCGCGCACGGTGAGGCGGTTGGTGAGGATCAGGCGCGCATTGTCGAGCGGCGTCGGCTCGCCGTTGTAGCCGGCGATCCAGCCGCACACGGCGATCCGGCCAAACGCGTTGGTGCGCGCCAGGGCCGCATCGAAGATGGCGCCGCCCACGTTTTCAAAGATGGCGTCGATGCCGTCCGGCGTGGCCGTCGCCAGGTCGGCCTCCAGCTTGCCCGCCTTGTAGTCGACGCAGGCATCGAAACCCAGTTCCTTGACGACATACGCGCACTTGTCGGCACCACCGGCGATGCCGACGACGCGGCAGCCTTTCAATTTCGCCAACTGGCCCACGACGCTGCCCACGGCGCCGCTGGCGGCCGACACGACCACCGTTTCGCCCGCTTTCGGCGCCATGATCTGGTTCAAGCCATACCAGGCCGTCATGCCGGGCATGCCGACGGAACCCAGGTAGGCCGAGGCAGGGATGTGCGTCGTGTCGACCTTGCGCAGCATCGTGCCGTCCGACACGGCCACTTCCGTCCAACCCAACGTCCCCACCACCATGTCGCCCACGGCAAACTTCGGATGCTTCGATTCCAGCACCACGCCCACCGTGCCGCCGATCATGGTTTCATCAAGCGCCTGCGGCGCCGCATAGCTTTTATTGGCGCTCATGCGTCCGCGCATATAGGGGTCGAGCGACAGATACTGGTTACGCACCAGCAATTGACCATCCTGGATGGCGGGAATCTCGACAGTTTCCAGACGGAAGTTATCCGGCTGCACTTCAGCCGTGGGGCGCGAGGCGAGGACGATGCGTTGGTAGGTTGTCATGAAGGCTCCTGTCAATAAAGTTGATGGCTAACATTGATATTCACGACACCGAACAAAACCGTAGCGAGCGGAAGGGAGAGGTGGCCGAGAAGCGCAACCGTACCGAAGTACGGGGCCGCCGAGGCGGTGAGCATCGCAGGCCACCTATACCGACGCGCAGTAGGTTTGGTTCGGTGTCACTACACTTCGTAATCCATGCACTGCCGCGCTTCCCGCACAGCCCCAAAAAACGGCTTGATTTTCACGTGCTCGGGATGGTTCTGGTAGGCGTCGAGCGCTTCGCGGCTGGCGAACTCGCTGTACAGGACGATGTCGTAGGTGGCTTCCAGGCCCGGCTGGGCCACGGCTGCTTCGAATGCCAGGATGCCGGGCACCAGGTTGGAGCAGGAATCGAGCAGGGCTTTCAGTTTCAAGGCGTTCGTGGCGCGGTCGGCGCCTTCGGCGTGGTCTAACAGTTTCCAGAAAACGATGTGCTTGATCATGGTGGCAGGCTGGTTGTTTATTAATGAAGCATTACTGTACCCGCTATCGGCGCGCCTTGCAGGAAACGGGCGCGCAATGCAAACGGGCGGCCTGGTAAGCCGCCCGCAGACTGGATAACACCTGCCTTACAGCACTTCGAACAGGCCGGCCGCGCCCTGCCCGCCGCCGATGCACATGGTCACCACCACGTATTTGACGCCACGGCGCTTGCCTTCGATCAGGGCATGGCCCGTCAGGCGGGCGCCCGACACGCCATACGGGTGGCCGACGGCAATCGCGCCGCCGTTGACGTTCAGGCGCTCCATGGGGATGCCCAGGGTGTCGGCGCAATACAGCACTTGCACGGCGAACGCTTCGTTGAGTTCCCACAGGCCGATGTCGGCGACAGTCAAGCCCGCCTTTTTCAGCAGTTTCGGGATGGCAAACACGGGGCCGATGCCCATTTCATCGGGTTCGCAGCCGGCCACGGCAAAACCGCGGAAGATGCCCAGCGGCTGCAGCCCTTTCGCTTCGGCCACTTTCGCATTCATGACGATGGCCATCGCCGCGCCATCGGAAAACTGGCTGGCATTGCCGGCGCTGATGACGCCGCCCGGGATGGCCGGCCGGATCTTCGCCACGCCGTCGTAGGTCGTGTCGGCACGGATGCCTTCATCGGCGCAGATCGTCACTTCGCGCGACACCAGCATGCCGCTAGCCTTGTCGGCCACGCCCATGATGGTGGTCATCGGCACGATTTCCGCATCGAACAGGCCGGCCGCCTGGGCCGCGGCGGCGCGCTGCTGGCTTTGCGCACCATACACATCCTGGCGTTCGCGCGAGATCTGGTAGCGCTTGGCCACGGTTTCGGCCGTCTGCAGCATGGGCCAGTACACTTCCGGCTTGTGCTGCTGCAGCCAGACGTCGCGGTACATATGCGTATTCATTTCATTTTGCACGCAGGAAATCGATTCCACGCCGCCGGCCGCATAGATATCGCCTTCGCCGGCGATGATGCGCTGCGCCGCCAGGGCGATCGCCTGCAAGCCAGACGAGCAGAAACGGTTGACGGTCATGCCGGCCGTCGTGACGGGGCAGCCGCCGCGCAAGGCCACCTGGCGCGCGATGTTGCCGCCCGTGGCGCCTTCAGGGAAGGCGCAGCCGACCAGCACGTCTTCCACTTCCTCCGCCTCGATGCGCGCGCGCTCGACGGCGGCCGCCAGCACGTGGCCGCCCAGGGTGGCGCCATGCGTCATGTTGAACGCGCCCTTCCAGGACTTGGCCAGGCCCGTGCGGGCGGTCGATACGATGACGGCTTCATTCATGCTGTGTCTCCTTTGGGGAATATTATGGGGTGGGATATCTGCGGAATCAGAATAGCACATTTAAGTACGATCGTTCGCAAAGTTCTGGCGCGCATCACTAGTAAGCTTGGTGTAAGTTTCAAGCAAGCATGACGTAAGGTTCGGAGAACACACTCGCCTCCAGCTGTTGCAAGAATGGTCAAAAAGACCGCGGCACCAGTTCACTATAAAACATAGGGAGACAAAACATGGCATCACCATCCGGCTCGGCCGACGTACGGAAATTTTCCACCAAAGGCACTCCGATCACGCCTGAGGAACGCAAGGTCATCTTTGCATCATCCTTGGGCACCGTCTTTGAATGGTACGATTTTTACCTGTACGGTTCGCTCGCTTCCATCATCGCCAAGCAATTCTTCATCGGCGACCCTACTACCACCTTCATCTTCGCGCTGCTGGCCTTTGCCGCCGGCTTCATCGTGCGTCCGTTCGGCGCGCTCGTCTTCGGCCGCCTGGGCGACATGATCGGCCGCAAGTACACCTTCCTGATCACCATCCTGATCATGGGCGGCTCCACCTTCATCGTCGGCTTGCTGCCGGGCCACGCTTCCATCGGCATCGCGGCACCGATCATCCTCGTTTTCCTGCGCATCCTGCAAGGCCTGGCGCTGGGCGGCGAATACGGCGGCGCAGCCACCTATGTGGCCGAGCACGCGCCTGAAGGCAAGCGCGGCGCGTTCACGGCGTGGATACAAACGACGGCAACCCTGGGCTTCTTCCTGTCGCTGATGGTCATCCTGGGTACCCGCCTGGCGACCGGCGAGAAGGATTTCGAGGCATGGGGCTGGCGCATTCCCTTCCTGGTCTCCGTCATCCTGCTGGGTATTTCCGTGTGGATCCGCCTGGCCATGAATGAATCGCCGGCGTTTGCCAAGATGAAGGCCGAGGGCAAGACCTCGAAAGCCCCGCTGACGGAAGCGTTCGGCCAGTGGAAAAACCTGAAGATCGTCATCCTGGCCCTGATCGGCCTGACGGCCGGCCAGGCTGTCGTGTGGTACACGGGCCAGTTCTACGCCCTGTTCTTCATGATCCAGACGCTGAAAGTGGACCTGGCAACGGCCAACGTGCTCGTCGCCATCGCCCTGCTGCTGGCCACGCCATTCTTCCTGTTCTTCGGCAGCCTGTCCGACCGCATCGGCCGCAAGTACATCATCCTCGGCGGCTGCCTGATCGCCGCTGCGACCTATTTCCCGATCTTCAACGGCCTGACCCACTTCGCCAATCCGCAGCTGGAAGCGGCACTGAAGAACTCGCCAGTGGTGGTGGTCGCCGATCCTGCTTCCTGCCACTTCCAGTTCAACATGACGGGCACGAAGAAATTCCCATCGTCGTGCGACATCGCCACGGGCTTCCTGTCGAACAGCTCGGTGAACTACACGAAGGAAGACGCACCGGCAGGCAGCATCGCCAAGGTACGCATCGGCACGAAGGAATTCACGTCGTTTAACGCCGTCATGACGGCCGATGGCTTGAACTTCGATGCGGAAAGCAAGGCCCACGAAGCGGCGCTGAAGAAAGAACTGGGCGCCGGCATCAAGGAAGCGGGCTACCCTGCGAAAGCCGATCCGGACCAGATCAACAAGCCGATGGTCGTCTTGCTGCTGTTCATCCTGGTGCTGTACGTGACCATGGTGTATGGCCCGATCGCCGCCATGCTGGTGGAAATGTTTCCGACCCGTATCCGCTACACCTCGATGTCCCTGCCCTACCATATCGGTAACGGCTGGTTCGGCGGCCTGCTGCCGACCACGGCCTTCGCGCTGGTGGCATTCAAGGGCGATATCTATTACGGCCTGTGGTATCCGATCGTCGTCGCCCTGGCGACTGTCGTGATCGGCACCCTGTTCGTCAAGGAAACCAAGGACAACAATATCTACGCCGACGATTGATCTGATGCATGACCCGGTCGCAAGGCCGGGGTTCGCAAAGCAAAACGCCGCTGACTCGTCAGCGGCGTTTGTTTTTTTATGCAGCGTCTGCGGCGTCTGCGGCGGCAAACTTGCCGAACTTACTTGTCGCTCTTGCCCTTTTTCAGCTGGTCGCGCTGCTGCACGTATTCCTGGTAGCTGGTCTGGTTGCGCTTGCGGCAGGCATTTCGGTCGTCAAAATTATTAAGGCTGTTGCAATACTCGCCGATCTTGTCCCGGTTTGCGTCATACAGTACTTCGCAGCCAGTGATGGCCAGCAAGAAGGGAATGATCAGATATTTCATTGCTACTCTCATGGATAGGGACGGGATTGCGCGAAAAAACACCAGATTGCCCACTGGATAAGCGGGCAGCTTTATCTTAACGCGATCTTGACGAAAAGTACAAGCGCTCGGTATTACTTAATGGAAAGGATTGCCTGCTCGCCCGCCACTGCATGCTATGGTGGCAGTTTCTCCCAGCGGATTCGTACCAGGCATGCCGACCATTCCTCCCGCCCCCTGCGGCCCGCTGCAGCAGCATTTCGACGCCTTGCTGCAAGACGTTTGCGCCAGCCTGGCTGCGCACGCCGGTAACTTGCTGGACGGCATATACCTGTATGGCAGCATCGCCCGCGGCGACGCCACGCCGGACGTATCCGACCTCGACCTGACCCTGGTGCTGCGCCATCCGCCCACGCAGCAGCAGGCCGGCGCGCTGGAGGCGCTGCGCCTGGCCTTGCAGGCGCGCCACCGGGAAGTCATGAAGATCGATTTCGATATCGGCCACCGGGCCCAGGTACTGGCGCCCGAACACCTGTACAGCTGGGGCTACTGGCTCAAGCACGAGTGCCGCTGCCTGTGGGGCGAAGACCTGGCACGGCACTTTGCGCCGTTCGCGCCCTCGCGCGCCATTGCCCTGGCCGTGAATGGCGACTTTGCCCGCGTGCTGGACGAGTATGCGCAGCGCCTTGATGACGAGCGCGACCCTGCCGCCATCGCCCGCCTGCAGCGCGAAGCGTCGCGCAAGCTGATCCGTTCCTGCAACACCCTGCGCCAGGCTGGCGATCCAGGCTGGCCCGCCAGCCTGGACGAGCATGTCGCGCTGTTGCTGCGGCACTCTCCCGCCATGCAGGCGCCCATCGCGTATTTCCTGGCCCAGGCCAGGCCCGGTGCCGCGCCAGCCAGCGGTTTTACGCCAGCGCTGCGCCAGTTCACGCTGTGGCTGGCGCAGCAACAGGCAAGCTAAACGCCCGGCTCCTCGTTCAACAAGGGATTATCCGCCGCAAACGCCGCCAGGTGCTCGAGCAGCACGCGCACGCGGGCCGGCAGGTAGCGCCGCTGCGTCCACACGGCATACACGTGGCGCGGCTGCGGCATCCAGTCGGGCAAGACGCGCACGAGGCTGCCCCGGGCCACTTCCTCGCGGCATTGCAAAAGCGGGCACAGCAGGATGCCGATGCCCGCGTCGGCCATCTCCACGGCCAGACGCATCTCGTTGACGCGCAGGCGCGCCTGCGGTTCGATCACCATTTCGGCGCCGTCGCCGGGCCGCCGCAGCCGCCAGCTGCGCAGCGGCTCGGCCACGATCAGCTCGTGCTTTTCCAATTCCTGCAAGTCGCGCGGCACACCGGCGCGCGCCAGATAGCCGGGCGCGGCCACCATCACCAGCGCGGCACTGCCCAGCCGGCGCTGCATCAGCGAGGAATCGTCGAGCGCGCCCACGCGGATGGCCAGGTCGGCGCCGCTGCCCACCAGGTCTTGCAGCAGGTTCGACAGTTCCAGCTCGAGGCGGATATCCGGATACTTCTGCATGAAACTGACCCAGGCCGGCGTCAGCAAGCCGCTGGCGAAGTTGACGGGCGCCAGCACGCGGATGCTGCCCGAAACGGCCGACAGGCTGGCGTCGAGCTGCTGCGTCGCCTGCCGCAAGGCATGCACGAGGGGGCGGCACTGCTCGTAGTATTGCCAGCCTTCCGCCGTCGGCTGCAGACGGCGCGCGCTGCGGTTGAGCAAGCGGTAGCCGAGCTGGCTTTCCAGCTTTTGCAGTCGGCGCGTGACCGTCGCGGCGGGCAAGTCTTCCTTCACGGCCGCCGCATGCAGGCTACCCGCCTCGACAATGGCGACAAACAGGGCTAAGTCATCAAGCATGATTGCATTTTCGGAATTTGAAATTAAAAATATGGCTCTAGTATAGATTGCTGCAAGTCGTTACGCTGCCATATCCTCATATCTTGAAAGTGCGCCATGTCCGAAGCCCTGCGTTTGCGCTGTGTATTTGCCTTCCTGATGTCGCTGGTCATGACCCTGCTGATGAGCGCCTGGGTCACCTGGCTGAATATCGGCCTGAAGGCCGACTTCCTGCCCCGCTGGCGCCACGCGTTCTTTGCCGCCTGGCCCGTGGCCTTCTGCGCCGTGATGCTGTTCGCGCCCCGCGTGCAAGTCATCAGCCGCAATATCGTGGCCCGCCTGGCGCGCCCGGCGCCACGCTGCCCCGCCTGCCCGGCCGATGCGCCATGTGCGTGCGCCAGCCGCCCTTAACCGGCAGTCAGCCAGCAACAGTATCACTCGGTCACTCCCGCCCACGGCCGCCCTGATCCGGGCTATGCTATGGCCGTCCTTGTTTTTACAGCGGAGTGCCCATGCTCGATCACGTTTCCCTCACCGTCAGCGACCTGAAGCGCGCCGAGCGCTTCTACGACGCCATATTCGCCGCGCTGAACGTGCCCAAGGTGGGCAGCGACCATGCCAACGCCTGGATAGGCTACGGCGAGCGCAGCGATGCGGAGTATCCCGAGCGCAGCTATTTTTCCGTGCGCCTGGGTCCCAAGCCCGACGACGCGCCGCGCCGCCATTGCTGCTTCAAGGCCTCCTCGCGCGCGGCCGTGGAAGCGTTCTGGCACGCGGGCCTGGCGCATGGCGGCATCGACCTGGGCGCGCCCGGCTTGCGCCACTATCACGCCAGCTATTACGCGGCCTTTTTGTTCGATCCGGACGGCAACCGCATCGAAGCCGTCTGCCATCGCGCCGACGCCGGCTGACAGGACGGTAAATCCGCCTCTGTTCGGCATTTCCACTTCGGCACGATTTGCCTATAATGGCTGGCAAGCCATACCGGTCCCCGGTCCGTGCACCAAGAAGGAGATTCATGCATCATCTATTCGTCGGCCGCCCCGCGCGCACCATGCTCCTCTCCAGCGCCGGCTTGCTGCTGGCAGGCTGTTTTTCCGGCTGCTCCCTGTTGCCATCCACCCCGGTCATGCCAGGCGTGCCGGCCACCGCCGCCCTGCCCGACGCCAGCATCGCCTACACCCTGAGCGGCCAGGGCGGCTTGCCCGTGGTCTTCCAGTCGGCCATGGGCGACGGCAAGGACGTGTGGGCCAAGGTGGTGCCCGAAGTGGCCAGGCAGCACCGCGTGCTCGTGTACGACCGTCCCGGCTACGGCGACAGCAAAAAGACCACCACGCCGCGCGATCCCTGCACCATTGCTGCCCAGCAGCGTGCCCTGCTGACGCAAGCGGGCTTGAAACCGCCGTATGTGCTGGTCGGCCATGGCTTGGGCGGGCTGTACCAGTACGTATATGCGAGGCTGTACCCGCAGGACGTGGCCGGCCTGGTCTTGCTCGATCCCACGCACCCGCAGCAATGGAACCGCCTGCAGACGGACGCGTCCACCTACGCCATGCTCGTGAAGACGCGGCGCAAGCTGATGTTCAACAGTACGGAATCGGCCGAATTCGATGCCCAGACGCAGTGCCTGCAACATGTCGACATGAGCAGCCCGCTGCGCGTGCCCGCCATGCTGCTGGTGCGCGACAAGTTCGGCATCGAGGAAATGGGCTCGTTTGAAAACGTCGTGCGGGCCCAGGAAAAGGATTGGCAGCGCCTGTCCGGCGCGCCAGCCATCGAGCGCATCACGGGTGCCAGCTACTACATCCAGAAGGACAACCCCGTCATCGTCAACGAGGCGGTCAAGATGGTGGCGAAGAAGAAGTAAAAAGCGTAGGTCGGATTAGCGGCATGCCGCGTAATCCGACACCGCTATGGCCAACAATGTTGTCGGATTACGCGAGGCGGAGCCTCGCTAATCCGACCTACATCTTTTCAACCGTGCCTCATCAGCTGTTGAAACCCTTGCCCTCGCCCGCCAGTTTCACCAGCAGCGGCGCCGGCGTCCACGCTTCGCCGTGGCGGCCTTTCGCATAGCCGGCAATCGTGTCGAGCACGTTCGGCAAGCCGACCGTATCCGCGTAGAACATCGGGCCGCCGCGGAACAGCGGGAAGCCGTAGCCCGTCAGATACACCATGTCGATATCCGAGGCGCGCAGGGCGATGCCCTCTTCCAGGATGCGCGCGCCTTCATTGACGAGCGCATACACGAGGCGTTCGACGATTTCCTGGTCGCTGATCTTGCGCCGTGCCACGCCGATGTCGGCGGAATGCTGGACTATCATGGCGTTGACCTGTTCCGAGGGATACGCCTTGCGGTCGCCCGGCTTGTAGTCATACCAGCCGGCGCCCGTCTTCTGGCCGTAGCGCCCCAGTTCGCACAGCAGGTCGGCCGTCTTCGAATACGTCACTTCCGGTTTTTCCACATAGCGGCGCTTGCGGATGGCCCAGCCGATGTCGTTGCCGGCCAGGTCGCCCATGCGGAACGGGCCCATGGCGAAGCCGAATTTCTCGACCGCCTTGTCGACCTGTTCCGGCAGACAGCCTTCTTCCAGCAGGAAACCGGCCTGGCGGCTGTACTGCTCGATCATGCGGTTGCCGATGAAACCGTCGCACACGCCCGAGACGACGCCAGTCTTTTTCAGCTTTTTCGACAGCGCCAGCGCCGTGGCCAGCACGTCCTTGCCGGTTTCCTTGCCACGGACGATTTCCAGCAGCTTCATGACGTTCGCGGGACTGAAGAAATGCGTGCCGATCACGTCTTGCGGGCGCTGGGTGAACGCGGCGATCTTGTCCAGGTCCAGGGTCGACGTGTTCGAGGCGAGGATGGCGCCCGGCTTCATGACGGCGTCCAGCTGCTTGAAGACGGTTTCCTTCACGCCCAGTTCCTCGAAGACGGCTTCGATGACGATGTCGGCTTGCGCAATGTCGGCGTAGGCCAGCGTGCCGCTAACGAGCGCGATGCGCTGCTCGGCCTTCTCTTGCGTCAGCTTGCCCTTCTTCACCGTGTTCTCGTAATTCTTGCGGATGGTGGCCAGGCCCTTGTCCAGCGCTTCCTGTCTCGTTTCCAGCAAGATGACGGGAATGCCCGCGTTGGCGAAGTTCATGGCGATGCCGCCGCCCATGGTGCCGGCGCCGACGATGGCCGCGCTGGCGATGGTGCGCACGGGCGTGTCGGACGGCACGTCCGGCACCTTGCTGGCAACGCGTTCGGCAAAGAAGGCGTGGCGCAGGGCTTTCGATTCGGGCGACTGCACCAGCTGCATGAACAGTTCACGCTCGTATTTCAAGCCATCGTCGAATTTCATCGTCACGGCGGCCGCCACGGCATCGACGCATTTCAGCGGTGCGGGGAACGGGCCGGACATGGCTTTGACCGTATTGCGCGAAAACTGCAAAAACGCTTCGTGGTTCGGGTAATCGACCTTGCGCTCGCGCACTTTCGGCAGCGGGCGCACATCCGCCACTTTGGTGGCGAAGACCACGGCGGCGGCCAGCAAATCGGCGCCAGGGGCGATGACTTCGTCGAACAGGGCCGTGCCAGCCAGTTTTTCAGACGCGACGGGCGTGCCGGAAACGATCATGTTCAGGGCCATTTCCAGGCCCAGCACGCGCGGCAGGCGCTGCGTGCCGCCCGCGCCCGGCAAGATGCCGAGTTTAACTTCCGGCAAGGCCATCTGCGCGCCCGGCGCGGCCACGCGATAGTTGCAGCCCAGCGCCAACTCCAGGCCGCCACCCATGCAGACGCTGTGGATGGCCGCCACCACCGGCTTGGTCGATTGCTCGACGACGTTGATCAGGGTGTGCAGGGTCGGTTCCGTGAGCGCCTTGGGCGAATTGAATTCCTTGATATCGGCGCCGCCCGAAAAGGCCTTGCCGGCGCCCGTGATGACGATGGCTTTGACGGCCTCGTCCGCCAGCGCCTGGCGGATGCCGGCCACGGCGGCCGTGCGCGTGGCCAGGCCCAGTCCATTGACGGGCGGATTGGCGAGGGTAATGACGGCAACGGCGCCGTTCACTTGATATTCAGCACTCATGTCTCTTCCTTATTGATTTTGCTCAGCGATGAGGTGGTTGCAAGGGATGAAGCTTCACTATACCGCATAAAAGAACGCTCGTATTATTTTTGTCGTCGCGTGCCCGGCGCCAGCATGGTACGCCATGGTACAACATCGTTTGCGGAAAGATTCTGCTGCAAGCAGCAAGCTCCCGTAGAAGCTATCACTTGGATATTCATTTAAATAATAAAAGCACAATAATAATAACGGCGTTTTATTATGCAAAATAATGGGTTGGTTATATGCCGGCATGGGTCAATTACGACAGTTTTGACATTATTTATTTCCGCCCCTTGTTTTTCGCCAGATGCTGGGGAATAATCAAATTGTTGATTCAAATCAATACTCTACAATTTATCCACTATAGGGCAAACCGCAGGGCAAACACTGGCGGCCATTGATCGCGCACATTCTCACCGATTATCACCAGGTGTCGATCCATGCAATAACATCGCTGCCTTATATGGATAGCAGAAAAAATAATAACAGCAGCCTTATCGTTCCCATTCCTCTTCTCACCCCGAAGGAAATACTATGGACGCAGCCAGCCATGTCAGCCACTCCCAGGATCTGGACTTACAAGCGATAAATACTGCATTGAACCGTGTCCAGGCCGTCATCGAATTCGAACTCGACGGCACCATCCTGCATGCGAATGACAATTTCCTGCGCGTCCTCGGCTATACCCTGGACGAAGTGCAAGGCAAGCACCATGCCATCTTCTGCGACCCCGACTATGTGAAAACGGCCGAATACGCCACCTTCTGGGCCAAACTGGGACGTGGCGAGTTCGACCATGGCGAATACAAGCGCCGCGCCAAGGATGGGCGCGAAGTGTGGATCAATGCGTCCTACAATCCCATCCTCGATGCGGACGGCAAGCCGTATAAAGTCATCAAGTTTGCCACCGACATCACGGCCAGCAAGCGCCGCAACGCCGATTATGAAGGCAAGATCGACGCCATCAGCAAGGCGCAGGCCGTGATCGAGTTCCGGCTCGACGGCACCATCCTCGACGCCAACGACAATTTCCTCAAATCCGTCGGCTACACGCTCGACGAGATCAAGGGCAAGCACCACCGCATGTTTTGCCTGCCCGACTACGCCAGGAGCGACGACTATGCGCAGTTCTGGCAGAAGCTGGGGCAAGGCCAGTTCGACGCGGGCGAATACAAGCGCGTCACCAAGGACGGCCGCGAAATCTGGCTCAATGCCTCGTATAACCCCATTTTCGATGCGGAAGGCCGGCCCTTCAAGGTGGTCAAGTTCGCCAGCGACATCACGGCCCTGAAAATGCGCAATGCCGAATACGAAGGCAAGGTCAGCGCCATCGGCAAGGCGCAGGCCGTGATCGAATTCGACATGCACGGCAATGTGCTGGACGCAAACGACAATTTCCTCGCCGTCATGGACTACGACTTGAGCGATATCCAGGGCGAACACCACCGCATGTTTTGCGAGCCCGAGTACGCGAGCAGCCCCGAGTACAAGAAATTCTGGCAAAAGCTCAACCGCGGCGAATTCGACGCGGGCCGCTACAAGCGCCTGGGCAGCCATGGCAAGGTAGTGTGGATACAGGCCACCTACAATCCCATCCTGGACCTGAACGGCAAGCCGTATAAAGTGGTCAAGTTCGCCATCGACATCACGGAACAGGTGAACCTGGAAAACAGCATCCAGTCCAAGGCCGCCAACGACAGCCGCAAGGTCAATGCCCTGCTCGAGTCGGTGGCGCGCGCGGCGCAAGGCGACCTGACCTGCAATATCGTGCCCGAGGGCGACGAGCCGATCGACCTGCTGGCCGGCGGCATCAGCAAGATGATCGTCGACTTGCGCGGCGTGATCGGCAACGTGGTGTCGGCCGCGAACGGCTTTGCCGACGCCTCGCACGCGATCGCCGAACGGGCCACGGGCGTGGCCGTAGGCACGCAGGCGCTGGGCGCCACGGTGGAAGAAATGAACGCGTCCATCGACGGTTTGACGTTCTCCATCAATTCCATCGCGGAAAACACCTCGAATGCCGATTCCCTGGCGAAAGCCACGCAGCAGGAAGCGGAAGCGGGCGCGCGCGCCGTCGCCAAGTCGATCGAGGCGATGGACTTGATCAACCGCTCGTCGGAAGACATCGGCGAAATCGTCAAGGTGATCAGCGAAATCGCCAACCAGACGAATATGCTGGCCTTCAATGCGGCCATCGAGGCGGCGCGTGCAGGCGAACACGGCCTGGGCTTTTCCGTCGTCGCCGACGAGGTGCGCAAGCTGGCCGAGCGTTCCTCGCAAGCGACCAAGGAAATCTCCAAGCTGATCAACGAGTCCGTCAAGCGCGTTTCCACCGGCAGCGAGATTTCGCGCCAGGCCAGCGATGCCTTCGACAAGATCGTCTCGGGCGTGGCGAAGACCACCCTGGCCATTTCCGATATCTCGAAGGCGGCCAATGAACAGCTGCTGACGGCGCGCGAAGTGTCGACTGCGATCCAGTACATCGCCGAGGAAACGGAAAAGTCGGCCGCCAACTGCGACAGCATCGCCCGCTCGACGGATGGCTTGAACGAGCGCGCTGGCAGCCTGAACCAGACTGTCTCCGGCTTCGTGGTGTAGGCCATGAGCCACGCGGCCACCTTGACGCCCGAGGTGCTGACGACCCTGATCGCGCTGGTGCGCCAGCATACGGGCATCGCCATGACGGCGCGCAAGAGCGTCTTGCTGGAACGGCGCTTGCAGCCTCGGCTGCGGGCGCTGTCCCTGCACAGCTACCAGGCGTACCTGGAGCGCGTCAGCAGCGACCGCGACGAGGTGGCCCATTTCATCGACCTGGTGACCACCAACGACACCCTGTTCTTCCGCACGCCGTCCATCTGGGATTACTTCCGCGACCGCTACCTGCCCGCCTGGGCCCGCGCGCATCCGGACGGCTGCCTGTCCATCTGGTCGGCAGCGGCCGCCAGCGGCGAGGAGCTGTATTCAATCGCCATGCTGTGCGAGCAATTCAAGCTGCAAGCGCCCGCTTTCCGCTACCAGATCCTGGCCAGCGACATTTCGCAGCAAATCCTCGGCGCGGCACGGGCCGGCCAGTACAGCGGCCGCTCCGTCGAGCGCATCCGCCTGTCGCATCCGGACTTGCTGCGCAAATATTTCACGCCCTCGCCGCATGGCGTCAGGGTCAACGAGGAATTGCGGCAACACGTCAGCTTTGCCCAGCATAATCTGCTGGAAGCATTGCGCCCGGCGCGGCAGTTCGACCTGGTGTTCCTGCGCAATGTGCTGATCTATTTCGATGCCGAGCACCAGGAAACCGTGCTGCGCCAGGCACGGCTCAGCCTCAAGGACGAGGGCCGGCTGATCCTGGGCGAGTCGGAAACCATCGCCCGCCTCGGTACCGGCTACCAATTCGAGTTTCCCATGATTTATAAGGCGGGTAGCGCATGAACATCATCATCGACCCTAGCTTGCCGCTGCACCATGTTGGCATGGGGCAACTCAGCGTGGGCACGCATGGCGAGCAGCTGCAAGCCTTGCTCGGCTCCTGCATCGGCATCGGTTTCATCTGGAAGAATGGACCCTGCTGCGGCCTGGCCCATTGCCTGCTGCCGGAAGCGCCGGGCACC
The DNA here is from genome assembly GCF_034424625.1 of Janthinobacterium lividum. Taxonomy (NCBI): domain Bacteria; kingdom Pseudomonadati; phylum Pseudomonadota; class Betaproteobacteria; order Burkholderiales; family Oxalobacteraceae; genus Janthinobacterium; species Janthinobacterium lividum. The sequence goes on from NZ_CP139976.1 coordinate 3,633,956, forward strand.
GACAGCAGCCTGGGGGCACGCTATGTGAGCCAGGCCGTGCCTTCGCTGCTGCGGATGATGGGTGTGCGCCAGGCCGATCACGCCGATATCGAAGTGGTGCTGGCGGGCGGCGCCAGCATGTTTGGCCCGCGCAATGGGAGATTGCAAGTGGGCCGGCAAAACGCGGAAGCGGCGCAAAAATACCTGGACCAGTGCGGCTTGTCGGTGAGTTTTTGCGCGCTGGGCGGACGCCACGGGCGTCAGTTGCTGATCGATTGCGCCAACCACAGCTATGCCGTCACCGATGTGGTGGCGCAACCCGAATTAATTCCACGCAAGGAAGGCGCATATGGATATGCATGAAGCGACGGGCTTGCAAGCGCAGGCCCATGGAGAAACGGCCGCCGAGCTGTTCGGCTCCTTCCACCTGGGCGACGATGAATTCGCCCTGCCCGCCAGTTGCATCCGCGAAGTCGTCAATTACCCCGCGAAAGTCACGGCCCTGCCCCTGTCGCCCGCCTACCTGGAAGGCATGTTCACCTTGCGCGGCAGCGTCATTCCGGTGGTCAACCTGGGGCGCTTGTTCCGCGCCGATGCGCCGCGCGCCGTGGCCACGGACAAGATCGCCATCCTCGACTTCCAGCAAGTGCTGGTCGGTATCGTCTTCCAGGATACGGGCGAAATCCTGCGCGTGCCCGCCAGCGCCCGCAGCGCCCTGCAATATGCGGCCGGCGACAGCCACGCCGTCATCGCCGGCACGATCCTGCTCGATGGCGGCGCGCGCCTGCTGCAGGTACTCGATCCGCATGCCCTGCTGCGCATCGAAAACGTACCCCATGTGCTGGCCCTGCAGGCGACGGGCGCCAAGCTGAGTTCGGCCCGCTACCATGCGCAAAGCGAACGCCGGCAGTGCGTCAGCTTCCATGCGGCCGGCGCCACGTTTGCCTTCGAAATGCTGGCCATCCAGGAAATCATCCGGGTGCCGGAACTGCACAGCTCCCTGCTGAACAGCGAACTGTGCCTCGGGCGCATGCATTTTCGCGGCAGCCAGGTGGCCGTCGTCGACTTCGGCGCCCTGCTGCAGGCGGCCGGGTCCGGCACGGCGGCGACCAGCGACCAGCGCATCATCGTCGTGCGCCTCGATGATACGACCGTGGGCTTCCTCGTCGACTCCGTCGACAGCATCGTGCATTTCTTTGGCGACGAGGTGCTGCCGATTCCCCTGCTGAGCAAAGCACGCGCCGCCATGTTTGCCGGCTGCATCACGAAAGAGGGTCTGGGCGACATCATTTTCCTCGACCACAAGGGCATCTTGTCGCAGGCGGAGATCGTCGAAATGCGCGACGGCCACGCGCGCCTGTACCCGGCCGACACGGAAACGGGCAGCGCCGCCACGCGCAAGGCGCAGCGCCGCGTCTACATCACGTTTACGGTGGAAACCCGCTTCGCCGTGGAAATCGGGCAAGTGCGCGAAATCATCGACTTCAGCGGCACCATCACCACGCCACCGGGCATGCCGGCCTGCATGCGCGGCATGCTCAACCTGCGCCAGCAAATGATCAGCATCATCGACCTGCGCCAGCTGTACGCCATGCCGCCGCTGGCGGACACGGGCGCGGGCAAGATTTTGATCGTGGAACGGGGTGCCGAGCGCTACGGCTTTCTCGTCGACCATGTCGACAACATCATGACCATCTCCGACAGCCAGCGCTTTGCGGCGCCGCAAATCATCCGCACGGGAGAGCATGACGACTTGCGCAGCGAAATGGATGAAATGATCGATATCGGCACGGAGGCGCAGCGCCAGACCCTGTCCGTCTTCCAGTGCGACCATCTGCTGGAAAAGCTGGGCTCGGCGCTGCCGCAGGCGGCGTAAGTTTTTTTACAAGCCCGGCAACTTGTGCCCCTTGAATTGCTCGCGCAGCTTGTTCTTCTGGATCTTGCCCGTGGCGCCCATGGGCAAGGCGTCGATGAACAGCACGTCGTCGGGCGTCCACCACTTGGCGATCTTGCCTTCAAAAAATTGCAACAGCGCTTCGCGCGTGACCGTCATGCCGGGGCGCAGCACCACGACGAGCACGGGGCGCTCGTCCCATTTCGGGTGGAACACGCCGATGCAGGCCGCCTGCAGCACGGCCGGGTGCGCCATGGCCAGGTTTTCCAGGTCGATGGTGCCGATCCACTCGCCGCCCGACTTGATCACGTCCTTGCTGCGGTCCGTGATCTGCATGTAGCCGTCCGCATCGATGGTGGCCACGTCGCCCGTGGGGAACCAGCCATCCTGCAGCACCTCGCCGCCCTCGTTCTTGTAGTACGCGGAAATGATCCACGGCCCTTTCACCAGCAAATGGCCGTAGGCCACGCCATCCCACGGCAATTCCTTGCCATCGTCATCGACGATCTTCATGTCCACGCCGTAAATGGCATGGCCCTGCTTGTGCAGGATATCGCGCTGCGCTTCCTTGTCCATGGCCAGGTGCTTGGTCTGCAAGCCGCCCGTGGTGCCCAACGGCGACATTTCCGTCATGCCCCAGCCATGGATGACTTCCACGTCGAACTTGTCGATCAGGGTATCCATCATGGCTGGCGGGCACGCGGCGCCGCCGATCACCGTGCGGCGGAAGGTGGAAAATTTCAGGTCATTCTGCAAGGCATAGTTCAGCAGGCCCAGCCAGACCGTGGGCACGCCGGCCGAGAAGGTCACTTTTTCCGATTCGAACAGTTCGTATAGCGACTTGCCGTCCAGCGCCGCGCCGGGAAACACCATGCGCGCGCCAGACAGCAGCACGGAATACGGCAAGCCCCAGGCGTTCACGTGGAACATGGGCACGACGGGCAGGACCGTGTCGGTGGCGCGCACGTTCAGTGCGCTGGGCATGGCCGAAGCATACGCGTGCAGCACGGTCGAGCGGTGCGAATACAGGGCGCCCTTGGGGTTGCCCGTCGTGCCCGAGGTATAGCACAGGGCGGCGGCCGAGTTTTCATCGAACACGGGCCATGTATACTCGTCGGAATGCGTGTCGATCAGGTCTTCATAGCACAGCAGGTCGGGAATGCTGCTGCTGGCGGGCATGCGGTCGCGGTCGCACATCAGCACGAAATGGCGCACGAAGGTGCAGTCGGCGGCGATCTTTTCCACCACGGGCAGGAAGGTCAGGTCGAACAGCAGCACCTGGTCTTCCGCGTGGTTCGAGATGTAGGCGATCTGCTCGGGAAACAAACGCGGATTGATGGTGTGCAGCACGGCGCCCGAGCCGGACACGGCATAGTACGCTTCCAGATGACGGTAGCCATTCCAGGCCAGGGTGGCGACCCGGTCGCCCATGCCTACGCCCAGGCCGTGCAAGGCATTCGCCAGGCGCCGCGTGCGCTGGTGGCAATCGCGGTAGGTATAACGGTGCAGATCGCCTTCCACCCGGCGCGACACGATTTCGCCGCAGCCATAATGACGCGCTGCAAACTCGATAATGCTGGAAATCAGCAGGGGCTGATTCATCATCTGGCCCATCACTGGGCTCAAGGGAAATGCCGACATCGTGTCTCCTGGTTTGGATACTCGGTTATTGTTGGAAGTTAAAGATTTTCCTTAGTTTCGTACGGTCGTGCGGAAATCGTCAACGCATTTCGATATTGCATTGCAGCATGGAATTTTTGATTCCGTTTTTTGCCCCATTGCTCCCCACGACAGCGCCCGCCACGCGCCCTGGCGCTGTGCGGTAAAATCGCATTCCAGGCTGGCGCACCTTGCCGGTCCATCTTACTGACTGGAATTGCCATCACCGCTCATACCTTACCACTGGATAATGCCTTTGCGGCCTTGCCGCCCGCGTTCTATACGCGCTTGATGCCCACGCCCCTGCCCGCCCCGTATTTCGTGGCCGCCAGCGCACCGGCCGCAGCCCTCATCGGCCTCGATGCCGCGCGTCTGGCCGAGCCCGACTATGTGGCGCTGCTGAGCGGCAATACGGTTGCCGAGCGTTCACTGCCCCTGTCGGCCGTGTATTCGGGCCACCAGTTCGGCGTCTGGGCTGGCCAGCTGGGCGATGGCCGCGCCATCCTGCTGGGCGACATCGCCACCGAACACGGTCCGATGGAACTGCAGCTGAAAGGCGCCGGCGCCACGCCGTATTCGCGCATGGGTGACGGCCGCGCCGTGCTGCGCTCGTCCATCCGCGAATTCCTGTGCTCGGAAGCCATGGCGGCGCTGGGCATTCCCACCTCGCGCGCGCTCTCCATCATGGGTTCGCAGCAAGGCATCATGCGCGAAACCGTCGAGACTGCAGCCGTCGTGACGCGCATGGCACCCAGTTTTGTGCGCTTCGGCTCGTTCGAACACTGGTTTTACCGCAAGAAGCCGGACGAGCTGAAAATCCTTGCCGATTACATCATCGACGGTTTTTATCCCCATTTGCGCGCTGCATCAAATCCATATCAAGCCTTGCTGGCCGAAGTCTGCGTGCGCACGGCGCACATGATTGCGCAATGGCAAGCCGTGGGCTTCATGCATGGCGTCATGAACACGGACAATATGTCGATCCTGGGCTTGACGCTCGATTACGGCCCCTTCGGCTTCATGGAAGCATTCGATGCCGAGCACATCTGCAACCATACGGACCAGCAGGGCCGCTATTCCTACGCCAACCAGCCACAGGTGGGCCACTGGAACTGCTATGCGCTGGGCCAGGCCCTGCTGCCGCTGATCGGTGAAGTGGCCGAGGCGCAGGCGGCGCTGGACAGCTACCAGCCCGCGTTTGCGGAGAAGATGAATGCCTTGCTGCGCGCCAAGCTGGGCTTGCGCACGCAACACGACGACGATACGCAACTGTTCGATGGCATGTTTGCGCTGATGCAAGCCAACCACGTGGATTTCACCAACTTTTTCCGCGCGCTGGCGACACTGGAAATAGCCGCCCCCGAGCACGACACCGTGCTGCGCGACATGTTCATCGACCGCCCCGCCTTCGATACGTGGGCAGCGGCGTACCGCGCGCGCCTGCAGCAGGAGCACAGCGTTGATGCCGAACGGCAAGCGGCAATGAACCAGCTTAACCCGAAATACGTGCTGCGCAACTACCTGGCGCAAGTGGCCATCGAGAAAGCCCAGCAGCACGATTACACGGAAGTGGCAAAATTGCTGGAAGTTTTGCAAAAGCCATTTGACGAACAGCCCGAACACCAGCACTATGCGGCCCTGCCGCCCGACTGGGCCAGCCACCTTGAAGTCAGTTGCTCATCCTGAGGAGTCATTATGACCACCAATAAAGTCAAAAAAACCGACGCCGAATGGCGCGCCCTGCTCGACTCGATGCAATACGAAGTCACGCGCCACGCGGCCACGGAACGGGCCTTCACGGGCAAGTTCTGGGACCACCATGAACACGGCGTCTACACCTGCGTCTGCTGCAACACGCCCTTGTTTGCCTCGGACACGAAGTTCGACTCGGGCTGCGGCTGGCCCAGCTATTTCCAGGCGCTCGACCCGGCGAATGTGACGGAAATCGTCGACCGCAGCCACGGCATGCTGCGCACGGAAATCGTCTGCGCCGTCTGCGACGCCCACCTGGGCCACGTCTTCCCGGACGGGCCGCCGCCGACCGGCTTGCGCTATTGCATCAATTCGGCCTCCTTGCGCTTCGATCCGCAGCCTTGATCTGGCAATGGCTTGGGCGTTGCTCCTAAGCCATTCCTAAGATGATTCCAATAAGACCAGTGTAAAGTCTCGCCATGAAATTTCTATTCGACCTATTCCCCCTGATCGCCTTCTTTGCCGCTTTTAAACTGGGCGGCATGTATGAAACGGCCACGCACGATTTCGTGCAGCAATATTTGTCCGGCTTCGTGTCTGGCGGCCTGATCAAGGCCGACCAGGCGCCGTGGATACTTGCCACCCTCGTCGGCATCGTCGCCACGGCTTGCCAGGTCAGCTATCTGCTGCTGCGCGGGCGCAAGGTGGACGGCATGCTGTGGCTGTCGCTGTTCATCTTTGTCGTGTTCGGCGGCGCCAGCATTTACCTGCATGACGATTTCTTCCTGAAATGGAAGCCGACCCTGATCTACTGGCTGTCCGGCCTGGCACTCCTGATCGCCTACGTGGGTTTCAAGAAAAACCTGATCCGCAAGACCATGGAAGCGCAAGTGCAGTTGCCTGATGCCGTCTGGAACCAGTTGCTGGCCGCATGGATCATTTTCTTTGGCGCCATCGGCGCACTGAACCTGTTCGTCGCCTTCGTGCTGTACAAGGGCGACATGGCCGCCTGGGTCAGCTTCAAGGCGTTTGGCGCGACGGGCATCTTCTTTGCCTTCATCGTGGCGCAAACCCTGTTCCTGGCCAAACATATCAAGGAAGATGCATGATGAGCCCCACCACCGAAAACACCGCGCCGGAAACGCGCATGCAGCGCATTCGTACCCGCCTGGAAACGGCACTTTCTCCTCTGGAATGCGTGCTGGAAGACGACTCGGCACGCCACCGGGGCCATGCGGGCGCCGCCTCCGGCGGAGGCCATTACAATCTGCGGATTATTTCTAGTCAATTTGAGGGGCTCAGGCTCGTCATGCGCCATCGACTGGTGTATGATTCCGTGCACGATATGATGCATAATGAGATACATGCATTGGCGATTGTGGCACTGGCGCCATCCGAAGTAGTGTAAGGATGGCGTTTTTGGCGTACCGGGGCAACCTGGTATGCCGTTTGCTGCAAGCGCCATGCACGCGTTTTCTTTCCATGCGTTTTTTACGAAACTTTCCCTAACAGGATTTAATAATGACTTTTAAGCCAGCCCGCTTGCTGATCGCACTACTCGCCGTTGTCGCGGTACCTGTTTTTGCGCAAAATGTTGCCGTTGTTAATGGCAAGCCTATCCCATCGTCGCGCGTTGATGCAGTCGTCAAGCAAGTCGTCGCCCAAGGCCAGCAACCGGATTCGCCGCAACTGCGCGAAATGATCAAGAAGGACTTGATCGGCCGTGAAGTGCTGATGCAAGAAGCGGAAAACAAAGGTTTCGGTAAAGATGCAGCCGTCAAGCAGCAAATCGAGAACGCACGCCAGGCCATCGTCATCAACGCCCTGGTCGGCGACTACCTGAAAAAGAATCCCGTCAACGACGCTGAAATCAAGGCGGAATACGACCGCTTCGTGGCCCAGACCGGCGACAAGGAATACCACGTGCGCCACATCCTGGTGGGCACCGAAGCTGAAGCGAAAGACATCATCGCCAAGCTGAAAGGCGGCGCCAAGTTCGAAGACCTGGCCAAGCAATCGAAAGATAGCGGTTCGGCCGACAACGGCGGCGACCTGGACTGGGCAGCGCCATCGTCCTTCCCGAAAGTGTTCTCCGACGCCTTCGTGAAACTGCAAAAAGGCCAGGTTACCGACACCCCGGTGCAAACGCCTAACGGTTTCCACGTGATCAAGCTGGACGACACCCGCGCGGCAAAACTGCCAACCCTGGAAGAAGTCAAGCCACAGATCGCCGAAGCGCTGCAGCAAAAGAAATTGCAAGCGTATCAGGAAGAAATGATCAAAAAAGCGAAAGTTCAATAAGAACTGACCTCCCCGGCGCCCTTTTCGGCGCCGGTCGTGTATTCTGCGCCTGAACGCGAACTGCACGGCAGTCGCGATCTCTTGTATCAGTTTTTGTAAATTTATTAGGAATGAACATGATTTTGAAGCCAGCCCGCCTGATCTTAGCCCTGGTCGCCGTTGTAGCGATCCCTGCGTTCGCGCAAAACGTGGCCACCGTGAATGGCAAGGCCATCCCATCGTCGCGCGTTGACCAGGTCGTCAAACAAGTCGTCGCCCAAGGCAAGCAAGCTGATTCGCCGCAATTGCGCGAAGCCATCAAGAAAGACCTGATCGGCCGCGAAGTGCTGATCCAGGAAGCCGACAAGCAAGGCTACGGCACGCGTCCGGAAGTCAAGTCGCAGATCGACAATGCCCGTCAAAGCATCATCATCAACGCCCTGCTGGCCGACTACGTCAAGAAAAACCCCGTCAAGGACGCTGAAATCAAGGCCGAGTACGACAAGTTCAAGGCACAAGCGGGCGACAAGGAATACCATGCACGCCACATCCTGGTCGCCACCGAGGCGGAAGCGAAAGACATCATCGCCAAGCTGAAAGGCGGCGCCAAGTTCGAAGAACTGGCCAAAGTATCGAAAGACGGTTCCGCAGCCAATGGCGGCGACCTGGACTGGGCTAGCCCAGCTTCGTACGTGAAGCCATTCTCCGACGCCATGGTTGCCCTGAAACCAGGCCAGGTCACGCAAACGCCAGTGCAATCGCAATTCGGCTTCCACGTGATCAAGCTGGAAGAAACCCGTCCGACGAAGTTGCCGGCACTGGAAGAAGTCAAGGGTCAAGTGGCCGAGTCGCTGCAACAGAAGAAACTCGCCGCCTACCGCGACGAACTGATGAAGAAAGCCAAAATCCAATAAAAACGCCTGATATAAGCTACTGCGCGTCGCGCTTTGCGGCCTGCGATGCTCACCGTGCTCCAGCACGGTTGCGCGTCTCGGCCACAAATCGCTGCCGCTCGCTACGGTTCTATCAGCCGTTTGGATGGCTGAACAAGAGCGCTCTTCGGGGCGCTTTTTTTACGTCTGAAAAAAGCGAGATGCGATGGATTTACATGCAGAACTGAAGGCCGCGCTGGAAGCGGCGGCCGAACCGGGCCGTGCGGCACCCATGCAGGCCTACATGCGCGGCCAGTTCATCTTCCTGGGCGTGGCCGCGCCGCAGCGGCGGATGGCCGCCAAGGGCTTGCTGGCAGGTTTGAAGGGCATCGATCCCGCAACGCTGCTGGAACACGCGCAACGGCTGTGGCAGCAGCCGGAACGCGAATACCAGCACGTGGCGCTCGACATGCTGGCCCTGCACTGGCGCCAGCTGGGCATCGAGCACATCCCCGCCCTGCTCGGCCTGGCGCGCCAGCGCGCATGGTGGGACAGCGTGGACGGCATGGCGGGCATTGTCGGCGACGTGCTGCAGGCGGAGCACCTGCGCGGCGGCGATGGCCATGCGCACATGGACGCGGCCTTGCGCCATGACGATTTCTGGCTGCGCCGCATCGCCATGCTGCACCAGCTGGGCTGGCGCGCCAACACGGATGCGGCCTGGCTATTTGACGCGGCGCTGGCGCTGGCCCACGAAAACGAGTTTTTCATCCGCAAGGCCATCGGCTGGGCCTTGCGCGATTACGCGCGCCACGCGCCCGAGGCGGTGACTACATTTGCCAACGCGCACCGCCAGCTGCTCTCTCCCCTCAGCCGCCGCGAAGCGCTGAAGCACCAGCCACGCTGAAGGCCGAGCCGCCCAGCAGGCGCAGCGCGGCGTCGATGCGCGGCGCGGCATCCCAGGACGGCACGGGCGCCAGCAAGTCCAGCGCCATCTGCCGCAGCGGCTCGGCGATCACCATGGCCAGCAGCAAGCCGGCCAGTTCCTGCCCATCGTGCAGCACCAGATGGCCGCGCGCAGCCTGGCGCCGCAGCCACTCGGCCAGCAGGGCCGTGCCCCGCTCGATGCCGTTGCGCTGATACACGGCCAGCAGATCGGCGCGGGCAGGAAACTCCGTGCACAGCAAACGGAACAGGCCCACGGCGTCCGCCGTCAGCACGCGCGCCGCCATCGCCTGCAAGATCTCTTTCAATAAGGGCAGCACTTCGCCAGGCGCGGCCGCATCCTGCGCCATGGCCGGCAGGAAGGCATCTGTCCAGCCGCGCACCACCAGGGCGACCAGTTCCTCGCGGTTGGCCGCATATTGATACAGCGACTTCTTTGCCATGCCCGCGTGGCGCGCCACCGCTTCCATGGTCGTGGCCGCATAGCCTTCGTGCAGCAGCAGCCAGGTGGCCGCCTGCACGGCCGCCTCGCGCGCTTCCTCCGGCGGGCGCGCCGGACGGCCCCGTCCACGCACAGCCTTGCTCTCTTCTTCCCGCATGCCCGCTCCAAGCTTGATCGATAGACGATTTTACACTGAATCCAATTTAGGAAACGTTATACGTTTCTTTAATATATAATTGTTTTACCCAAACAACGGAGAATGACATGACGCAGCATATTCAATTCCCATGGAACATCACCGACACGGGCGACTTGCTCGACCCGTTCCCCCTGCCCCTGGAAACGGGCATCACGCGCCTGCAAGACGGTTGCCTGCTGGTGGCGGCGCGCACGGAACTGCACGGCTGCAGCGGGCGCATGCTGGACTGGTGGTTTACGTTTTTCGAGACGACACAGCACATCAAGTGGTGGCACCCGCACGATCACGTGGCCCATCACGGCTGGAACGGCGCGTGGAAAAAGGGAGAGCGTTACTACGGCGCCTCGATCGAGGCAGTGGAATCCCTGGGCGACATTCCGCCCGTGAAAGCCAAGCTGAAGTTCCATGATCCGAAAGACGTGTTCGATGCGGAGCAACTGCGCCACGCACAGGACAGCGGCGCCCTGTCGGCCGCCGTCTGCGCGCGCATCGGCTTTGGCGATTACGTCGTGCTTGACCCGTACGGCGATCCGCTCGATGGCGAAATGCTGCACCTGGCGCGTGATACGCCCACGGGCTGCGTGCTGCGCAGCCGCTTCCTGCTGGGGCGCAACAGCCTGAACCCCGTGCGCGACGTGCCCGACGTGCTGGGCCTGAACTTGCTGCGCCATTGCTACAGCGAATTTACCTATCTGTCGCGTTTCCTGCCGTCGCTGTACTACGGCGAACACGCCAACGGAGAGCAAGCGCCGCTGCCGTGGTAAAGCGCCGCATCACAGCCGCTTGTGCATGCGCGCCAGCGGCAGCTTGATGTCGTCGGGCAAGTCCAAGTGAAACTCTTCCGTGACGGCAAAGCCGCTGGCCAGGTACAGCGGCACGCCGGGCAAGGTGGCGGCCAGTTCCAGGGCAGTAAAGCCGGCGGCCACCGCCTGGCGCTCGCAATGGCGCATCAGCATGCTGCCCAGGCCCTGGCGCGCGGCCACTGGTTCCACAAAAAAGGCGCGGATGCGGCCCGGCTGGCTGGCCGGATCGAGCAGCGGGTCCGGCCCGCTCTTGGCGCGGTCGGCGCCATACAGGGTGGCGCGCTGGCTCCAGCCGCCGCAGGCGAGCATGGCGCCATCGCGTTCGATCACGAAATACGTCCGGTCAGCAACGAGTTGCGTATCGACGCCGAACACGTGGCACGTCACGGACTCGGCCTGTTCCTGCGTATAAAACCCCGCGCTCAGTTCCACGCCGGAACGGGCGATCAGCGCATTCATTTGCGGCACATCGGCCGGCTGCGCCACGCGCAGGCGCGTCAACGCGCCAAAGCTGAACCAGGCACGGCTGATGCGACCGTGCGTCACTTCATACGTCGCCACCAGTTCCTGCGCCGATACGCCATCATCCGTGTCGCCATGGACGATTTCATGGTCGATCACCAGCTTGCCGCAGGCGATGCGGTTCAGCAACTGCGCCCGCGGCCGGCTGGCGGCGAAGCGGGCCGTGAAACGGGGACCGATCTGCGCGCTGCCCTGAGCCAGCAAGGTATCGGGATGCTGGAATTGCTGCGCGTCATCGGCATAGATGGCCAGTAAGGCCGGCACGTCGTGTGCGTTATAGGCATCCAGTTGTGCCTGGACCACCGCCGTGGCCGAAATGAGTGTATCGTTGGCAAGCGCCATGCATGCACCTGTTGTGATGTGGTTGGAAAGTTGCAAAGCGTAACACTGTCGCTCCTGTCGCGGCGCGGTTTGCTGCGATAATTGTAAGATTCGTTATCAGATTCACCGCAAGAGACATCTTGCGGCGTCACCAATCAATCGCAAATCGCAGCAGGAGTAGATATCATGAAATGGGAAGGCAATCGCGAAAGCGACAATGTGGAAGATCGCCGTGGCGAAGACGGCGGCGGGGGCGGCGGTGGCGGCTTTGGTTTTGGCGGGCGCTCGATCGGCATCGGCACCATCGTCATCGCCCTCGTCGGCTCGTATGTGCTGGGCGTCAATCCCTTGACCTTGCTGAATCTGCTCAGCGGCGGTGGCGGCCAGGTCAGCACCCAGCAAAGCCAGGCACCGGCGCGCCAGCCGCCCGAATCGGACGAGATGGCCCGCTTCGTGAAAACCGTGCTGGCCGATACGGAAGACACGTGGGGCGCCCTGTTCAAGGCCGAGGGCGGCAGCTATGTGAAACCCAAGCTGGTGCTGTTTTCCGGCAGCACCCCGACCGCTTGTGGCACGGGCCAGAGCGCCAGCGGCCCCTTCTACTGCCCCGGCGACCAGAAAGTCTACCTGGATCTCGATTTCTTCAATCTGATGCAGCAGCGCTTCAAGGTCTCGGGTGAATTCGCCGAAGCGTATGTGATCGCCCATGAAGTGGGCCACCACGTGCAAAACCTGCTGGGCTTGTCCGAGAAGGTCGACAAGGCGCGCCGCACGCAGTCGGAACGCCAGGCCAACGCCATGTCCGTGCGCCTGGAATTGCAGGCCGACTGCTTTGCCGGCGTGTGGGCGTATCACGCGAACGCCGACCGCAAGATCCTGGAACAGGGCGACGTGGAAGCGGCCCTGAAAGCGGCCACGGCCATTGGCGACGATGCGCTGCAGCGCCAGTCGCAAGGCCATGTCGTGCCGGATTCGTTTACGCACGGCACCTCGGAGCAGCGCGTGCGCTGGTTTACCAAGGGCATCGAAAGCGGCCAGATTTCCCAGTGCAATACGTTCGAGGCACGCCAGTTGTAGTGCCACCACGCATGCCGCCCTGGGGGCCGGCATGCGTATCCATCAGGGCACGGTGACGTCGTAGCGCTTGCCCAGTCTTTTCAGCTCGCCCGTCTCGATCAGGTTATTCAGCTCCTGGTCGAACTGCAAGCGCAGCTTGTCGAAAGTGGGCGAGCGGGGGAAGGCGAAATAGCCGTTTTGCAGTTCTATGACTTTGGGCAATGGTTTCACCTGGCGTCCATAGCCGAGGCGGGCAATCACGGGATCGGTGTTGCGGCGGTTGCTGACAAACACGTCGACGTGGTTGTGCACCAGCATCTTCAAGCCGTTTTCCACATTGTTGGCCACGCTGACCTGCAAGCCGGGCCGCACGCGCTCCCAGTCCGCGCCATAGGCCCAGCCATTGAGCAGCACCACCCGGCGGTTCTTCAGCACCGCGTAGTCGCCATCCCAGCCGAAGCTGGCGTCCTGGCGCGTATAAAAGACCATCTGGTCCTGGTAGAACGGCTTGTCGGAAAACGCCATGCTGGCGATTCGCTCGGGCGTCTTGTAGGGGCCGATCAGGATATCGGCCTGGCCTTGCACCAGCATGGCTTGCGCGCGCGCCCACGGCACCATGCGAAAACGCACGGTGTTACCCGTGCGCGCCGCCATCAGGCGCAGCAATTCCGCGCCCAGGCCGCCATATTCACCGCTGTCCTGGTACTCGAACACGCGCTCGAACTGCGCGCCCACGGCCAGCAGTTCCCGGGCTGGCGCCTGCGATGGCACAGCCAGCGCAGGCGCCAGCAGCGCCAGGGCCAGCAGGCGCCGCCCTGCTCCGTTCATCAGCCGACGATGCGCAAGGAGTAATCGGTGGCCCGCACATCCTTGGTCAGGCTGCCGATCGAGATGCGGTCCACGCCCGTTTCGGCAATGGCGCGCACGGTATCGAAATTGATGCCGCCGGACGCTTCCAGCAAGGCACGGCCTTTGGTGATGGCCACGGCCTCGCGCATCATGTCGTTGCTGAAGTTATCGAGCAAGACGGAGACGGCGCCCGCATCCAGCGCTTCCTGCAATTGCGCCAGGGTTTCCACCTCGATCTGCACGGGCACGCCCGCGTCGAGATTGCGCGCGTTTTCCAGGGCCTGGCTGACGCCGCCCGCGGCCGCGATATGGTTTTCCTTGATCAGGATGCCGTCGTACAGGGCCAGGCGCTGGTTCTTGCCGCCACCGACGCGCACCGCATACTTTTGCGCCAGGCGCAGGCCAGGCAAGGTCTTGCGCGTATCTAAAATGGACGCCTTGGTGCCGGCGATCACGTCGACATACTGGCGCGTGGCCGTGGCCACGGCCGACAGCAATTGCAGGAAATTGAGGGCGCTGCGCTCGGCCGTAAGCAAGGCGCGCGCCGGCGCTTCGATGGTGCAGACGACGCTGTCGGCCGCCATCATGTCGCCTTCGGCGTAATGCCAAACGATGTCGATGCTGCGGTCCAGGCTTTTCATGATGCCTTCGAACCAAGGCGCGCCGCACAGCACGGCTGCTTCGCGCACGATGACACGGGCCGTGACGATGTGGTCAGGCGGCACCAGCTCACCCGTCAGGTCGCACTGGCCCACGTCTTCCAGCAAGGCGGCCAGCAAATTGCCTTCGAATGCGCGCGCCAGGGCGGGATCGAAAGGGGCGAAAGAATTAACGAGGGTACTCATGCTGGACCGATTCCTTGGAACAATGTGGTTTCTTTTGCCAGGTCCGCGCCCGGCTTGAGGCCCGCCTTCTTGGCGGCGGCAAAATCGAGCATGCGGTTGATCGAGCGCACGGCCAGTTGGCCGACGGCAGGATCGACGTGGATTTCGTTGTGCATGTTTTCCAGCGTCTGCGCCAGGTTCAGCAAGCCATTCATGGCCATCCACGGGCAATGCGCGCAGCTTTTGCAGGTGGCGCTGTTGCCGGCCGTGGGCGCTTCGATGAAACGCTTGCCCGGCGCGGCCGCGCGCATCTTGTGCAGGATGCCGTTGTCGGTGGCGACAATAAACGTGTCCGTGTCCATAGTTTGCGCTGCCGCAATCATTTGCGACGTGGAACCCACCATGTCGGCCAGCGCCACCACATTCGCGGGCGACTCCGGATGCACGAGGACTTTGGCTTGCGGATACTCTTCCTTGAGCAAATCGAGTTCGATGCCCTTGAATTCGTCGTGCACCAGGCATGACCCCTGCCACAGCAGCATGTCGGCGCCCGTTTGCTTCTGGATATACGAGCCCAGGTGCTTGTCGGGTGCCCACAGGATTTTCTTGCCCTGCGCATGTAAATGGGCAACGATGTCGAGGCCGATGGACGATGTCACCATCCAGTCCGCGCGCGCTTTGACTGCTGCGCTGGTGTTGGCGTAGACGACGACGGTGCGGTCCGGATGGGCGTCGCAGAAGGCCGTGAATTCATCCACCGGGCAGCCGAGATCGAGCGAACAGGTCGCGTCGAGGTCGGGCATCAATACCGTTTTCTCGGGACTGAGTATTTTCGCCGTTTCGCCCATGAAGCGCACGCCGGCCACGACCAGGGTCTTGGCCGGATGGTCGCGCCCGAAGCGGGCCATTTCCAGGGAATCGGAGACGCAGCCGCCCGTGGCTTCCGCCAGGTCTTGCAGGTCAGCATCAACGTAGTAGTGGGCAACGAGCACGGCTTCGCGCTCGATCAGCAGGCGCTTGATGCGCGTGATCAGTTCGGCTTTTTCAGCCGGGGAAGGCGTCGCTGGCGTGCGTGCCCAGGCGTGGGCAGTGCAGCTGGCTCCGTCTTGTGGATGTTCATACTCGACGGATTTGATGGCTAAAGTTTGCATGGCTGTGTCAAACAAAAACGGGATAGACCGGCACGATTGCAATAAAGCAGGTGCGCCGGAACGAAAGGACCGCGGCGCGTCGGTGTGGTGCTGGCGGTTGGCGATGCAGCTGGCATTGTAATGTCGGATTACGCTACGCCTCGGCGGCCCCGCTAATCCGACCTACCGGCCTGTGCCAACCGTTTGCATCTGGCGTAGGTCGGATTAGCGCACAGCGCGTAATCCGACGCAACGTTACTCCAGCAATTAATCAATACCTTGGCTCTTGAGGTAATCCTCATAGTTGCCGCGGTAATCGACCACTTCATCTTCCTTGATCTCGATGATGCGGTTGGCCAGCGAAGAGACGAATTCGCGGTCATGCGACACGAAGATCAGGGTACCCGCGTATTTTTCCAGCGCGATGTTCAGCGATTCGATCGATTCCATGTCCATGTGGTTGGTCGGCTCATCGAGCATCAGCACGTTGTGGCGGCCCAGCATCAGCTTGCCGTACATCATGCGGCCTTTTTCACCACCGGACAGTACCTTGACAGCCTTTTTCACATCGTCGCCGCCGAACAGCAAGCGGCCCAGGATGGAACGCACGGCCTGGTCGTCGTCGCCCTCTTTCGTCCACTGGCCGATCCAGTCGGTCAGGTTCGTGTCTTTGGCGAAATCTTCCGTCGGATCCTGCGGCATGTAGCCGACGTTGGCGTTTTCCGCCCACTTCACGCGGCCCTGGTCAGGCTGCAGGCCGGCGATGTCGCCAGCGATGCAACGCAGCATGGTGGTCTTGCCGGCACCGTTGGCGCCGATGATGGCGATGCGCTCGCCCGCCTCGACCATGATGCTGAAATTCTTGAACAGCTGGCGGTCGAAACCTTTCGAGATATTCTCGACTTCCACGGCCAGGCGGTGCAATTTCTTTTCGCCGTCGAAACGCACGAACGGATAGGCGCGCGACGATGGCTTGATGTCGTCGACCTTGATCTTTTCGATCTGCTTGGCGCGCGACGTGGCCTGGCGGGCCTTCGACTTGTTCGCCGCGAAGCGGCGCACGAATTCCTGCAGCTCGGCAACCTTGTCTTTCGCTTTCGCGTTATTGGCCAACTGCTGGTTGCGCGCCTGGGTCGAAGCGAACATGTATTCGTCGTAGTTGCCTGGATAAATCTTCAGGGTGCCGTAGTCCATGTCGGCCACGTGGGTGCACACCTGGTTCAGGAAGTGGCGATCATGGGAAATGATGATCATGGTGGAATTGCGCTCGTTGAGCACGTCTTCCAGCCAGCGAATCGTGTTGATGTCCAGGTTATTCGTCGGCTCGTCGAGCAGCAGGATGTCCGGGTTCGAGAACAGCGCCTGCGCCAGCAGCACGCGCAGCTTCCAGCCTGGCGACACATTGCTCATCGGGCCCTGATGCAGGTCGATGGCGACACCGGCGCCCAGCAGCAGTTCGCCGGCGCGCGATTCGGCCGTGTAGCCGTCGTATTCGGAGACTTTGCCTTCCAGGTCGGCGGCCTGCATGTAGTCGTCGTCGGTCGCTTCCGGGTTCGCGTAGATCGCGTCGCGCTGCTGGATGGCAGCCCACATTTCCGTGTGGCCCATCATGACGACGTCGAGGACGCGCATGTCTTCAAAGGCAAACTGGTCCTGGCGCAGCTTGCCCAGGCGTTCGTTGGTATCGAGCATGACGTTGCCGCCCGACGGATCCAGGTCGCCGCCCAGGATCTTCATGAACGTCGACTTGCCGCAGCCGTTCGCGCCGATCAAACCATAGCGGTTGCCGTCGCCGAACTTGACGGAGATATTCTCAAACAATGGCTTGGCGCCAAACTGCATCGTAATATTTGCGGTTGAAAGCATTAGTGAGGTCTTTATCCAGTGAAAACAGGTAGTTAGGTACTTTTCTCCCATTATACAGCAACCACCATGAACCACTATCTTGGTGGGCTGCCTGAGCCGGCCCCTTTCACCGCTCAGATCCTCGGGTTTCCGGCAGCTGGCCAGCGGGCTGTCAGCCGGTTTACGCCGTTCTGGCTCGAACCTGGCCCGCTTGTTACGCTTTATTACGGCCACGCTGCCGCCTTGATGGCGGCAGCCTCTCGCCAAATGACCGCCGACAAAAAATCATTCACTCCCTGCATTCACTCCCTGTTATATCAGGATAGTTGTCGCGTCCCCTGATTTACCGTAGCATTGCCGAGTTTCTCCTTGCCGCCAATCTGAAATCGCCGCCCAGAACACCCTTTTGAGAAAAATAATGCGAAAACTTCGTTCCACGATTATTTTTACCATGCTGGCCAGTTTGGCCATGCCTGTATTGTCGGCGGATAAGCCGCTCTCTTTGCCGGACCGCCTGGCTGCCCTTCGCACGACTATTGCGATCGACCATGGAAAGATGCTTGGTTCCGGCGCGGCACCATTAATAAATGCGGGCCTGGAAAGCCAATTCGTACTCATCGGTGAGGACCATGGGATTACAGAAATTGCGAATTTTTCGGCGGCGTATTTTGAAGCATTGGCAGATCAAGGATTTACGACGCTGATTGTCGAAAATGGGCCGGCGGTTGCCGGTGCCTTGGAAAAAGCGTTGAAGTCCAATACTGGCGTCGCTGGCATAGCCGCATTTAATCAGGCATATCCGGTCGCCACTGCTTTTTACAAGTGGCAAGCTGAGGCGCAATTCCTGGCCCGTATCGCCAAAGCTGCCGGACCATCGTTCCAATTGGTGGGAATGGATCAGGAGCTCATGGGCGCTTCGAAATATTTGCTCGACCAAATGGCTGAGCAACCGCTTAATCCTTTGGCGAAAGCAAAAATCGAGGCCTTCCGCAAGCGTGAAAGCGACAACTATCGCCGAGCGTCGGAGAGCGGAGACCCGAGAGAGCTCTTCATGGTAAAAATCCAAGAGGAAGAATTATTCGCGCTGCAGAAGCTGCTCACGGCACCTGAGGAAATGCCCGCCTTGGCGATGCTAAATTCATTGATTGAAAGCCGCAGCATTTATACTAAAAACATGACTCCGGGACAAGGATATGGGTCGAATACACAACGTGCCAGGCTGATGAAGCAGTATGTGGCCAGCCATTTGACGCATGCGCCTGCACAGCGCATGTTGCTGAAAGCCGGTGCAGTGCATGTCTTCCGAGGCTATAACCCGCTTGGTGCCGGTAGCCGGGAGATCGGCAATTATTTGGCGGAATATGCGGAAGGCCGCGGACAAAAATCGCTGCATGTGCTGGTGCTGGCGCTCAAAGGCCAGCAGGCGCAATTTGCGGGCATTGGGCGCGCGTCGGCCTCCACAGAAATTGAAAAAGTCGATAGCAAGTCTTCCATGGCTGGCGTATTGCCCTTCTTTGCCGCGGCGAAAGAGCATAAGGAATGGTCATTGTTCGACGTGCGCCCCTTGCTGGGATCGGCGAAAACTCTGGCGAATGGAGACAGCAGTGTCCAAGGCATGATTCAGGGCTACGATTTCGTACTGGTCATTCCAGAGGGAAACGCAACGTCGGATCTGTGACAATATCGCCATCGGCCCTCAGCTGCAGCGCGGCACTGCTGCGCATGCCGCGGCTCATGCCCGGCATCTCCACGATCCAGGCATGCGTTCAATCGTTACCACCCGGATGCTTGCGCATCCTGGACTCAAAAAACTGCCACGCGGCTGCCGGCGTATCAACGTCATCGTTCATTTCACCGAGCAGCTTGCTTTCAGCAATCGCACGATCGATGAGGGCGGACAGAAAAGCGACGTCGTTCGTTTGCGCCTGGGTCGTTGCGTCGGCGCGGCAATCATTCCAGGCCTGCTTGCCGTCGCTTGCACGATCAGCATTATCTTTTTGCTGCGGGCCCGATTGATCCAGTCCAGCGAGCGATATCCGCCGAACGTGTCCTGCCCCGGCATCCACGCGGCGCTTGCGCCATGACCGTGGAGCAGGCCAGCGACAAGCAGGGCACTTTTTTGCGCAGGGACATAGCGTCGCGGCCAGTTGGCCAAATCAAACAATGCAGTTGAATTATTGCCCATTTGAAATCAACAAGCCGTCCGCCGGCATTGATGCAACCATCGCCTCCGCAAGACGTCGACTGCCAGGGCGCCCAGCCGCCGCATAAACCCTACTCAGAATTACAACAAATCAGTGACAATTGATTAGAATTATTGATATTCAACCAACTACAATTAGTAGGAATCATCCTACACGATGAAGTAAATTCTCTATATTTGATTCAACTTTTTGGGAGGAAATATGAAATTTCATATGTTCTTGACGCTTCCAATGTTGCTCTCCCTGGCTGGCTGCGCAGGCATGATACGTACTCCACAAGATCAGGCAACTCAAATTGATTTCAGTGCGAGCTACATGAATTCCCTGTCAGAAAAATATAAACCCAACGATAAGCTAACCAGCTCGAACTTCCATCAGCAACTCATAAACTACGATAGCCTCGAAGGCAAGGATCTAGATGAGGAAGCCAGGAAGGCTGACGTTGGAATCAAATCACTTGCCCTTGTCGACATTCATTCATTGACAAATGGCTTGCACAGTATTGAGGCCGATATTTCGCGGCACTTGACATATAAGGCTATCGAAGAAAATCGTCTGAAAGCCCTGGAGAAGGAATTTTCGGCACTCAACAAAAAAACACCGCCGTCTGACGTCGCGATAGCTGCGCTGCAAGATAAAATTGATGAAAGAAAAACAAAACTATCCGAGATTGCATCAACGTTGAGAAAATTTGAAGCAGATAAGTCATCGCAAATCTTGCTCATCGAGGAAAAAAAATCAATAGTAAAAACGATCGATGGGAAGGTTTACCAGACATCGGAAAAAGACCGAATGCGCATACGAAACGGGATAGTTCGCGACTTCATGGCCATCGCCGACCATAATTACATGCAATTCAAGAACGAATTGCTGGCTGGACGGGTGCGTACCGATACGATTGCGGACATCACTGAACTTCTGTTATCCACAGCGACCACGCTCACCGGTGGCCTGATGACCAAGACCAACTTGGGTGCGGCATCAACCCTGTTAAAAGGATCGCGGGCAACCGTAGACAAGAATTTCTTCGCGCAACAAACCATGCGGGCCATTATCAACTCCATGGAGGCAAGCAGATCTTCGGATAAGACCGTCATTATTTCAAAAATGAACAAGTCCACGAGTGTCTATCCTATTAGCGAAGCGATCTCCGATGTTCAGCGGTATCAAAGCCGCGCCAGCCTCTTCCTGGCGGTCCTGGATCTGGCGAACCAATCAGGCAAAAGCGCCGTTTCGTTAGAGAAGGACCTGAATACAGAAACCATGCAATCGATAAACTAGGGCAATGCTATGGAAAATTATCCATGCATCATGATTGCCTTGTCCGTCGTTAGCAGTTAGGCTGCGTGCTCGCCCGCCACCAGACATTGGGATTGTGCGGGCGCATCCCAACCCTACCGGACTCACAGGCATCACTTGAAAAAAACTACCATTGCCGCCGCTGCGGCCATCATTGCCATCGCCGCCACCGTCTACGCTTCGCCGTACTACACCTTGCACCAAATTAAGACTGCGCTGGCCGAGCGCAATGCCGAAGCGCTGGCCGCACACGTGGACTTCCCCGCCCTGCGCGCCAGCGTCAAGACGCAGCTGGAAGCCAGCATGGCCCGCAGCATCGAGGCGACAGCTGGCAGCGGCAACCCTCTGGCCGCCCTGGGACAGTCGATCGCCAGCGCCATGCTGGGCAAGATGGTCGACACCATGGTCTCGCCCGCCGGCGTGGTCGCGCTGGTCAACAAGAGCGCCGTCAGCCCGCAAGCAGAGGTGAATGCGAATCCGGATGCGCCCGCCGATGGTGCACGGAAGAAGGCCGACTATACGGCGGGCTATGCCGGCGTGAACACTTTCGTCGTGCGCGCCAAGGGTGGCAATGCGCAGGAAGGCGCGCTGGTCCTGCTGCGCCATGGCGTGTGGGGCTGGAAACTAAGCTCGATCGAGATTGCCTCGGCGATGGCCGCACATTAGCAAAGCGCGCGCATGCGCCAGCAATCTGAGACACAATGCGGGTCATTTACATCAGATTGCAGGAAACTTCATGCTGAAACACACCGCCTTGGCGCTGACCATGGCCTGCGCCGCGCCATCCGCCCATGCCACGGATGGGATTGCTGGCGCCGAGCGCAGCCACTCCGTCGCCGCGCGCATGCAGGCGGAAACGTCCAACGCTGCCGATCCTGGCGCCCCGGCCCTGCTGCCCGTTCCCAGCGACATTTCTCTGGCCGAGCTGGAGCGCCGCCTGGCACTGGGCCAGGCGCAGGCCGCTGAAAAACAGTATACCAGCGCACTCGACCCGGCCATTCTGAACGGCCTGGCACAGCAGATGGATTGCCTGGACATCATCGGCGTACAGCCGTTCGGCTTCCCGCTCGATCAAACGCAGCCCACCGTCCTGAGTGGTGCACACCTGCTGGCTCGCTGCCCGGACAGGGCTTACGTGGCGATCACGGCGATGTCGATGGCGGGCAAGACGGGCAAGCGCGTCAGCATTTCGCCGCAATCGTTCCAGCAGACCGTGGATGGCAAGCCCGCGCGGCGGCTGTATTACAAGGCGCCCAACGGGCGCCAGAAGGAATCGCTGACCATCGCCGATGGCAGTTATGTGTATGCGCTCGAATATTGGTCGCTCGATGACAGCCAGCAAAGGGGCATGGTCGGCAAGCGCAGGATGGAAACATTGACGTTGCCGCAATAAAATAGGTGCGAACAGGTGAAATACTGTATATTCATACAGTTATTGACTATCCCCCCTTTCGAGCATGCCTGCACACCCGCACAAGGACTTACCCTACACTATCTGCATCAGCGCCACGATCGATGCGGAGGTCGAGCAAACCATCCTCGACGGCTTGAATGCCTACAACGATGCCATCACCGGCTATAGTGACAGGCAGGCGTTGAGCGTGATCGTGCGCGACCGCGACAGCCAGCGGGTGCTGGGCGGCGCCATGGGCCGGACCTCGCTGGGCCTGCTGTTTCTCGATCTGTTCTATTTGCCCGCCGCCTTGCGCGGGCTGGGTCTGGGCAGCCAGATACTGGCGCAATTCGAAGAGGAAGGACGTCGGCGCGGCTGCGCTTCGGCGGTGCTGTACACCATCAGTTTCCAGGCACCCGAGTTTTACGAGCGCCGCGGCTGGCGCCGCTTCGGCGACATCGCCTGCAGCCCGGAAGGCACGAGCCGGGTATTCATGAGCAAGGCCTTGTAGGCCGCATGCGACAGTGGCCGGCGGCAAACCTGCCGCCAGCCACGATCAACGACCGTTGCTTACATGCCCAGGGACTTGAGCAGGTCGGCGTTGTCGTCGTCTTCCGGCTCCGCTGCAGGCGCCGGGGCGGCGTCCCGTTCGCGGTTCGCGAATTCGCCATCCATCAGCGAGTCGGCGTCGACTTCGCGCGAATCGAAATCATGCAACTTGATGAACTCGGTACGGTCGATCGCCAGTTCCAGGTAGAAAATATTGTTCTTTTCCGTATAGAAAGTGACGCGGCGCATTTCCGGACGGTCCAGCGGCGTGTCGACGCTGAGCATCACCTGCTTGTTCAGCACCAGCATCTTCGGCTGGCTCTGGGTGATATTCGTTTGCAGTTCGCGCCGCACCTTGCCCGTGAAGTCGCCCACGATCTGGTTCATCAGCTCGCCCATGATGTTCGACACTTCGTCCGACGTGTAGAAACTGGCCAGCTCCGACTTCGGCATACCCATGTGCAACATGTAGCGCTCGTAGATTTCCATCGCCGTATCGGCGGCAAAATTGAGCACGACCAGGCCAGTGAAACCGCCATCGAACATCACGAAGCAGCCGATGTCCGGCTTCAGGCCCGTCTTGGTGATGCGCTGCACCATGCCCGAATAATTGACCTTGCTTTGTGTTGCAACGTTGAGCACCCGAACCACCGAGTTGCACAAACTCATCAACAAATCTTCTGTACCGTACACAACATCCTTTTCTGCATCCATGAGCAACCTCTCCTACTATTTTAAAGATGACAGCACTGTTCCCTGTCCGCCGCGAGCCGAAACACGACAGTTTCGCTCAGCAAGCGGACGACTTCACCTTTGCATGTCTGACCTTGCGTGGCAGCGCGCGCCGCGTTGCCGCCGGCACGAACCGCCCTCTTACCTTTTTCCGTATAGAAATAAGTATCAGATGCGCAGAATACCCAGATGTAACATTTCCGTCCAGCCATACCTGCATTTACTTGATGATCTGTGCAGAAATACCATATCCGGCCTTGGCACTGGCGTCAGCACAGGAAATAGTAACTAAAAATCAAGGGCGCGCAAGACCACGCCGCTGACCAGCAGATCGCGGCTCAGGTAGGCGAAGGCACGCTGGCCGATGCGCAGGCGGTGGGTGTCGAAGATGGCCAGCAAGTCGCCACCCTGCCCCTGGTCCAGGCTGTGCAATGCCGTGATGGTGATACGGCACGTCTTTTCCGCCCCGAAAACGGTCAAATGGAAACGGATGGCATCACCCGCCTGCTCGATCGCGATGCTGTCGCGCAGGATTTCATAGGGCATGGCAGTTCTCCCTGCGGTGGGCCGAATGCGCTGGCAGGGGGCGCCCGTTCATGCGGCGAACGTGGCGGCAGAATCGACATGCCGTGGCAAGTCGATGATGAAGACGCAGCCATGGCCAACCACGCTCTCCACGCTCAAGTTGCCGCCATTCGCCTCCACGCTGCGCCGGGCAATCGACAGGCCCAGTCCCAGGCCAGTCTTGTTGGCGCCGGCTTGCGTAAATGGCAAAAACATGTCATCCGCGGCCTCCGGCGGCAGGCCGGCGCCGTTGTCTTCCACCTCGATCCTGATCCGTTCGCCATTCGCATACGCGCGCAGCACCACGGTGCCATTTGGCGCGCCAAACTTGAAGGCATTCTGCAGCAGGTTTCCCACGGCGGAGAGCAGCAAATCCTGGTCCGCATGGAGCTGCAGCAAGGGAGCGACCTCTTCCACGACCAGGGTGCAGCGCAGCAAGTCCGCTTCCAGGCTTGCCGAATAGCTCACTTCTGTGATGAAGTTATTCAAGGAAAAAACCGAACGCTGCAAGGTCAGGCCCGCCTCCACCCGCACCTCCGCCAGGGAGCGGTCGATCAGGGTACGCAAACCCACGAGGCTGCGCTCGAGTACGGCCCCGGTCGCGCCCGTCACACCCATGCCACCCTGCTTGAGCGCAGAGACAGCCAGGCTGGCCGTTCCCAGTTGATTGCGCAGTTCATGGGCAAAGTAGCCGATGCGCTGACTCAGTGCCAATGCCTGTTCATTGGCAATCAGCACGTCGCGCCGCTGGGTAAATTCCGACACGGCTTCGGCGATGCCGTTGTCGAGGCAACGGTTCAGCGTCCTGAATTCCTCGACGGCGAACTGCTCGTCCATGACCACGGCGAGATCGCTGACAGCCTGGCACAGGTCGCCATAACCGTGCACTACCTGGCTGATGGAATAACCGAGCGCCAGCAATTGCCCGCCGTGCGTGGTGGCACTGTCGGCCAGTTCCGATGTGCCATGCGCACTGCCATCAGCGGGGCCGGAAATGGCCAGGCTTAGCGCCATCTTGCCTGCATCTTCCGCCTTCAAGGTACGGATCAGCTGATCCAGAAAGATGGGTACGCCGTGTTGCAACTGATGCTCGGACGGCAAGCGCATGGACCTCATGGCGACCTTTTCACGGCAACGGCGCTCAAGCTCGGCGCGATTTTCCACTAGGAATAAATGCATCATGACGTTTCCTGCTATCTGGAATGAGGGACAAGCAAGCAAGACTACCGGTAGCACACGCAAGCCACCGTCTGTTACCGAACACAGGTGCCTGCCCGCATATCCTTGCACGCGGGACGCGTCCGGCACCCCCATGTGCTATTGTCATCGGATACCTCACCAGGCAGGAGCCATGTATGCACAACATCGTTACCAGCGTCTCGTTCCGCTACATTGATCCGCGCCACAAAGAACCGGGCCCGAGCAGGGAATTCATCAATCAGAACATCCTGCTGCCGCCGGGCGCCCATCTGCCCCGCATGGGCGAGGCGATCGAACTGATGCACTGGGACTTGAACCGCGACATGAAATCCGGCGTCTATTCTGTGCTGTTTGTCCACACACGCATTGCCTTATTTGATGGCAACGAAAAGCCTTCCGGCTGGCACACCACGATCACCGTGGGACCGCAGTCCGACGAAATTGACGAACGTTTTCTCAGCGCCCCCTCCTGATAGCCGTGCGCCCCTTGTTCCGGGCAGGCCTGACCACCTAAAATAGTGCTTTATATTAAACATGATCGTGACGGCAACAAGCACTAATGTCACGCACAAGGAAGTCAATGAGCACACTTGTAGAAGAACAGGCAACGACGGAAATGATGGCGACCGTAGAGGCGTGGTTTGTCGAGCGCCTGAAGCGCACCGACCTGGAAAGTGCCGTGAATCGGACCACCTTGCAGATGGGCATCTTCAGTGAATTATTGCTCGACTACAAACCCGGACGCACCACGGCCGACGATTTCCAGCTGACTAATGCCGATGAGTTCGCACCGAGGACACGATCGGGCCTCGATGAAGCCGTCGTGCGCGACAGCATCGCGCCCCAGCTGGTTGCCATGGTGCAAGCGAAGCTGGAAACACTGGCCGACACGGCCCTGATCGACTACCGCTTCAGCTTTCGCGGCAAATTCCAGACGGCACAAGGCATGCTGCACCTGGACCTGCTCGACTACGTCAACGCAGGCAAGCGCCTAGTCTTGCTCGAGCACATACACGGCTACGTCACGCAAAAACTCGAGCGCGGCAGCCGGCCGACGAAAAAGCTGGAAACTTTCTTCCTGGCGCGCCACCTGCTCGATCCGCGCCTGTTTCCACAGCCCGATATCGCCTGGACCCTCGCACAATTCGAGCGCATCGAGCAGCTCAACAAATCACGCCCGCAAGCGCTGGCAGAACATCGCAGCGATATCATCCAGGCCGTGTCGGCCTGGGCGGAAAAGCAGTTCCTGCCGCAGTTCTATGATGTGCAGCAATCAGCCTACCGCAGCACGGAATACACCCTGAAGCCGGGCGCGGCGCCCGATGCGCAGGCGCGGCAAGCGATCGACCTGCTGCTGTATGGCGCCGTGATGATATTGCGCCACGAACCGAGCTACGCCAAATCCAGGGGCCTCGAATTCCTGGAAAGCGCGCGCGAACTGGGCAGCGAACGGGCCGTGCGCATGCTCAAGGAAGGCAGCGGCACCTTCCCCGACGGCGATATCCACGTAAAAAATGCGCTGCTGGAATGCCGCGCCAACGATGTGTTTGCCACGATCAACATCACCATCGCCCGGGAAGAAGAAGGCGCGTATGGGCAGGCGCTGGCCTTCATCACGCATTTGCTGCAAAACGGTTTTCCGAAAAGCTACCAGATCAAGCTCAAATCCAAGGTCAAGGCCTACCTGCCGGTCAAGGGACTGGCGAAATCCGATACGCACCGCTTCTTTGCCAATACCCTCGCCTGGCCCGCCCTGCAGCCGCAGCTGGAAGCGTATGCGCGCGCAGCCATCGAGCAATTCGAATTCTATGCCGACACGGAAGGCGAAAAGAATTGCATGCCCGGCAGCTATGCCGTGTTTGGGCTGGGCTTGCTCGACTCTCGCTATTTCCCCCTGGTGCAGCACTACATGGCCAATGTCGACGAGGAGCACCAGTCCGTGCAGGATCAGTTCACGACGGCCTTCGCCGAACAGCATGGCGTGACGACGGAGTCCGTTCCCGTGCTGGCGGCGTGCCTGCGCGCGTGCACGGATAACGCAAAGGTGAAAATCCAGGCGGAACTGGAGGATGTGGAGAAACTGGAGCTGTTCTGCCAGCAACTGCAAGGGCTGGAAGGCTATCTGGTGGAACACATGCTGTATCCCGTCTGGGGCAAGCTGGAAAAACTGGCGGCCCTGGCGCGCAAGGCGCAAGGCCGGCGCAAGGAGCTGCTGCTGGCCTTGCTTGAAGCGGCCAGCAAGACGGCCGCCTGAGGTGGACAACGTTGCGTGCGCAACGTTATGACTTTCACCATATATAATGCGGGCGCCGAAATTGCCACAAGGCATCTTTTGGCGCCTGACATTGAATCGTGGAGAAAATACATGCACCAAACACAACAAACATCGCGCATCGCCGTGCTCGCGACCGCCTTTGCCGCCACCATGGCGCTGGCCCAGCCCGCCATCGCCGCCGACGCCGTGGAACTGGCCCCGCTCGATGCGGCCAACCTGTACATCAAGACCATCATCAACCAGGATGAAGCCAGCGTCGCCAAGCTCAACGCCTACCTGCGCCCCACGCGCCTGGCCGGCCACCAGAGCGCCGAATACGCGTCGTACAGCGACATGAAGGAAGCGGACGCCAAGTTTCCAACGGAAACGGGCAAGCTGATCGCCGACCTGTTCCCCGCAACCATGCGCGCGGCCGTGACCCCGGCAGCCGAACTGCTGGCCGCCAATGTCATCGCCGCCAAGAAGGGCGCCGCCTGCCAGGCCACCAAGGCGGACCCGGTGACGGTGGAAAACGGCATACAGACGGCGGCCGTCAGCTTCGAATGCCAGGTCGTCAAGGTACCGCTGGCATGGGCACCTGCCGCCCAGCAACTGGCGAAGAGCGGCTGCAAGGTCGAGCAATGCAAGGCTGGCCTGCAAAAGATCGCTGCGACCTACACCAGCTCGTCGAAACAGGCGTGGCGCGCCGTATTTGCCGTCAGCCGCGAAAAGAACTCGGAAGCCTGGCGCAACGATTTCGCGCGCGAAACCTTCGATGAAATCTGGGAATACTTGTAATCCTTCACGGATTGATAAACTGCCGATGGATAAGCCCAAACTGACACCAGTCGCCCAGCCCGCAGGCCGGGCATTGCTGCACCTGCTCGCCCCTGAGCATGTGGAGGTCACGCTGGGCGCGCAAGTGCTGGCGCTGGATCTACCCGCCCTGCACGGCAAGCAATTGCTGGCGCTGCTGCGCCGGCTGCGTGCCGCGCAATCCAACCAGCAGGATTATGCTGGCGCCAGCGTCGAGCAAGCCGAACAGCTGTTTGGCGCCGCCATCGCCGCCGTCAAGACGGAGCTGGCCACGCGCCCGCACATCCCCAACAAGCTGGAAGCGAAGGCCTTGCGCCAGGCGGCGGCAAAAAAGCGTTAATCGAGGCGCAAGCCGGCCGCCAGCACTGCCATCCCGTGCGCGCTGGCATGCCGGCGCCCTTCTATAATGGGAAGCTCTCTTGTTTCCGCTATTGAAAGACGCCCATGCCCACACGATTTTCCCGCCACGTATTGAACTGCGCTATTCTTGCTTTCTCAGGCTTGGCCGCCATGCAGGCGGCCCAAGCCCAACCTCAGCCGACAGGCCCCATCGACGCGCGCGCCGTGTGGCAGGAACGCTCGCTGTCGGCTTGCCGCAGCGAACAATCGACCACCGCGCCCGACGTGTGCCTGCTGCGCACCATGCAGCGCTCCGGTGCCCGCCCGCAAGCCATCGCCGCCGCCAGGATGCTGGTGAAAGCGAACAATGCCGGCTTCATTTCCGCCTGGCGTCCGCTGGGCAAGGCGGCCCTGGCCACCGTCACCTATCCGTTTCGCGCCAACACGAATGAAGGCACCTTGCTGATCGGCAGCGATGGCGCGGCCATCGATGTCGACGAGAACTCCATGCGCGAGGAAGACCGCGCCACGCCGGCCTGGCGCGCGTTTGCCGCCGCCCATCCAGACTCTGTGCCGTTTGCGCCCGCCGACTTCGTCGGCAGCACGGCCACCAGCGATGGCGGCCAGAGCGTGCTGTTTTCCACGCCGCTGATCACCTGCCACGCCTGCGCCGAGGATGGCGCCCTGCTGGTTGCCTACACGATCGACAAGGCGGGAATCGTGCGCGAGCGCAAGCTATTGACGATCAAGTAATGCTGCACCAAAGATAAGATAGAATTGCTTGATGGCATGTCTATACGAGTACATGCCATCGATCCAAACTTACTTATTACAGGAAAACATGCGCCGCTCTTGCCTTGCACTACACCTCACCGCCGCCCTGCTGCTGTCCAGCCCCTTCCACCTCGCCACTGCCGCGCCCGCCGCTACCGCTACCTCCAGCGCGGCCGCGCCGCTCGTCATCGGCGAAAGTTTCAGCATCGATTCGACGGCGCTGCAGGAAAAACGCCACATCAATGTGTACATGGCGCGCGCCTGGGATACGCCGCCCGACGCACCGCTGCCCGTGCTGTACATGCCGGACGGCGGCGTGGCCGAAGACTTTTTGCACGTGGCCGGCTTGCTGCAAGTGTCAGTAGCGAATGGCACCATGCGCCCCTTCATGCTGGTCGGCATGCAAAACACGCAGCGCCGGCGCGATTTGACGGGCCCGACCGGGAATGCGGAAGACCGCAAGATCGCCCCCGTGGTGGGCGGCGCGTCCGCCTACCGGACCTTCATCCGCGATGAGCTGATGCCGGAAATCAAGCGCCGCTACCGCACGACGGGCGAAACGGCCATCGTCGGCGAATCGCTGGGGGGCCTGTTCGTGGTGGAAACGTATCTGCTGGAACCGCAGCTGTTCGACCATTACCTGGCCTTCGACCCCAGCCTGTGGTGGAATCATGGCGCCCTGCCGCGCCAGGCGGCAGCCCTGCTGGCGAAAGGCGCGCCAGGCAAGCACAGCCTGTACCTGGCGTCCAGCAGCGAAGCGGGCATCGCCATCGAAGTGCAGCGCCTGGTCGACGTGCTGCAAAAACAGGCGCCGCCCGGCTTGCAATGGCACCTGGAAAAGATGCCGGAAGAAACACATGGCACGATCTATCACCCGGCAGCCCTGAAAGCATTTCGCAGCGTCTTCAAGCCGGCCACGCCGCCGCAATAAGGGGGACGGCTACGGCGCCGGCAGCGCCTGCCCCATCTGCTCGCGCAGCCAGCGCAGCAAGGTGGTGCGGCGCGCATCGCCATCGAATGGCAGCGGCGACAGCAGGAAATATGCGCTGCCGTCGCGCCGGAACCCGAAGGGCGCGACCAGGCGTCCGCTGTCGAGGTCTTCGCGCGCCATGAAGACAGAGCCGATGGCCACGCCGAGGCCGGCGCAAGCCGCTTGCAGGCTCAGATAGAAGTGCTCGTAAGTCTGGCTATCGCCCTGGCCGCCGCCGTCAGCGTCGGCGTCCTTGGCGGCGGCGCGCCAGTGGGCCCAGGCAGCCGGGCGCGACGCCGTGTGCAGCAGGCGCTGCGCGGACAGGTCCCGCCGGCCTTGCCCCAGCAGGGCCGGCGCGCACACGGGCGCAATCCATTCATCGCACACCTTTTCCGCATGCAAGCCCGCATCCCACAGAAAATCGTTGCGGCGCAGCGCCACGTCCACCGCGTCGCGCTGGAACGCCACCGGCCCGCCCGAGGCGAACAGGTGCAGCGGCACCTCGGGATGCCGCTGGTAAAAGTCGCCGAGGCGCGGTATCAGCCACTTCATCGCGATCGTCGGCTCGCACGACACCACCAGCGGCCCCTGGCGCACCGGCTGGCGCACGGCTTCGAGGGCAGCGTCGAGCCGCTCGAATGCTTGCTGGACGGCATCGCGCAGCTGCGCGCCCGCAGGCAGGAGGAACACGCCGCGGTTGCGGCGTTCGAACAGGGGCGTGCCCAGCGACGTTTCCAGCAGGCGGATTTGCCGGCTGACGGCCCCGTGCGTGACGTGCAGCTCCGCGGCCGCCTGGACGAAACTGCCCAGCCTCGCCGCAGCCTCGAAGAACCGCAAGGTGCCGAGCGCCGCCTGCCTAGTCATGATCTGTCACTTTTTCTCACACATATCCGCAAGATATCATCGTTTTTCATGGAAGGCCATTATAGGGATAATTTGTCTTCCGGCAGCCCGCATGCGCGCCGCTCCCTTGCCGCACAGGCGAGAAATAGTCACCGATGGCCGTGCGGGCGCCACCACTGTCCAAGGAAGACACATGATTGCATTGCTTGCCGTTGCCCTGATTACCCTGCTCGCATCCATCGTCCCCGGCCCCGATTTCGCGATGGTCACACGCAACAGCTATCTGCATGGCCGCCGTGCCGGCCTGCTGGCCGCGCTTGGCATCGCGCTGGGCGTGCAAGTGCACGTGTTCTATACGATGTTTGGCGTAGCGCTGCTCATCGCCGGTTCGCCTGCGCTATTTACGGCGATCAAGCTGGCTGGCGCCCTCTACCTGGCCGTGATCGGCTGGAAAACCTGGGCCAACCGCGCCGGACTCGTCATCGACCTGCATGGCGGCGCCAGCGTGCCACGGCGTCAAATCTTGCTCAACGGCTTTCTGACCAATGCCCTGAACCCGAAAACGACCCTGTTTGTCATCAGCACCTATACCCAGGTGGTGCAGCCCGGCACGTCATTGACAGTCCAGTTCGGCTACGGGCTGTGCATGTCCGGCATCCACCTGGCATGGTTCGCGCTGGTGGCCGTCTTTTTCTCGCAAGCGCGCTTTCGCATGCGCATGGTCAGCCACCAGCGGACAATCGACCGGCTGATCGGCGCGGTCCTGATGGCGCTGGGCGTCGCGCTCGCCTGCGCCAACATGGACAAACTGTAATCTGGCGCGGGACGTGCCCGCCACATCTGGCGGGTAAAATCGGCGGCCCTGCTTTTCCCGCCTGAGTCAGATACCCATGAGCTTCTTGCAATTATTAATCCTTTCCATCGTCCAGGGCTTCGCCGAGCTGCTGCCCGTCTCCAGCTCCGCCCACGTCATCATGGCGGAAAAATGGATGGGGCTGGACCCGACGTCGCCGGAGCTGACCATGCTGCTGGTGATGCTGCATACGGGCACCATGTTCGCCGTCATCGTGTATTTCTGGCAATCCTGGCGCGCCACGTACTTCAGCTCCGCCACCGCCTTCCGCCGCAATGTCCTGCTGCTGGCGGCCGCCACGGCCCTGACGGGCATCGTCGGATTTGGCTTGCTGAAAGGCATTACACACGTCATGAGCAAGGATGCGCCCGGTTTTGAAATCGAGCACCTGTTCGGCAACGCGAAGCTGATGGCCGCCGCGCTGGCCGCCGCCGGCGTGCTGATCATTGTGTCGTCGCGCCAGCAAGCGCGCCAGCATGGCACCTTGTCCATCGGCAAGGCGATGGCGATCGGCGCCGTGCAGGGCCTGTGCCTGCCTTTCCGGGGCTTTTCCCGCTCGGGCGCCACCATTTCCGCCGGCATCGCCATGGGCGTGCCGCAGCGCCGCGCCGAGGAATTCAGCTTTGCCCTGGCCGTCGTGCTGACGCCGGCCGTGCTGGCCAAGGAAGGCTGGCGCTTCTACCAGGCCGTGGCAAATGGCAGCCTCGATCATCTGCAACACGGCAACAGCCTGCTGCACCTGCTCGGCCCCAGCCTGCTGGGCATGCTGCTGTCGTTCCTGGCAGGCTTGCTGGCCTTGCGCTGGCTGTCGCGCTGGCTGGAACAGGGCCGCTGGCATTTCTTTGGCGCGTATTGCCTGGCCGCCTCCATGGTCGTGTTGTACGTAGGGTAAAATCGCCGGGTTTACAGCTATACACATCCCAGCCAGTTTTACTGAAAGCCAACGATGAATTTCGCCGCCACCGCCGCCCTCTCGCTTGCCATGTCCACCGATGCCTTCGCGGCGGCCGTGGGCAAGGGCGCCGCCCTGCACAAGCCGCAATGGCGCGAGGCGCTGCGCACGGGCCTGATCTTTGGCGTCATCGAAGCCATCACGCCCATCATCGGCTGGGCCCTGGGCAGCGTGGCCGCGCCGTACGTGGAAGCATGGGACCACTGGATCGCCTTCAGCCTGCTGGGTATCATCGGCTTGCTGATGATACGCAATGCCCTCAGCGATAGCGATGAGGAAGAAGCGCCAGCCCAGTCGCACTCGTTCTGGGTGCTGGCCGTCACCGGCCTGGCCACCAGCATCGACGCCATGGTGGTGGGTGCGGGCTTGGCCTTGCTGGGTGCCAACATCGTCGTGACGGCCGCCGCCATCGGTTTTTCCACCTTCGTCATGGTGACGCTGGGCGTGATGCTGGGCCGCGTGCTGGGCACGGTAGCGGGCCGGCGCGCCGAACTGGTGGGCGGCCTGGTGCTGATCGTCATCGGCTGCGTGATCCTGTACGAGCATATCGGCCATCCGGCAGCCTGAGCCCCGGCACGCCGGCCCCGCCTTCCTTCTCGATAGCCGCGGACGGCCTGCCAGGCGGGCGCGCCGCGCACCGTTGCTGGCGTATGATGACGGGAATCAACTTGGCTCCTGCACCCTGAAAGCAGCGATGATGCAATCGACTAAGCAATTCAAGGAAGGCGATACCGTACGCGTCAAATGTGGCGGTCCGGCAATGACGGTACTGTGCGTCGATGGCGATTACTTCACGGACGAAGAAAACCGTACGGCTGTCTTTTGCGTGTACGAAAAAGAACAGTTCCTGTTCGAGCAAGCCTATCCCGAGTGTGCGCTCGACATCCTCCGCGACGCCTGACGGCAAGCGGCGCAGCCGGCGCCCCGCTTTGTGCTACATTCAATGTTCTGCATTCCTGTCTAGCAAGGTGACCATCATGGAAACTCTTGAGCTGCTTTTTGCCTCGCTGGTGCGCGAAACGGCCGAATCGATACGCGACCACCACGTTCCTTTTGCCATCAAACACGACGAGCGCGCCTATTTCGAGTGGATGGATGGGCATCCGATCAATGGCTATATCCAGGAAGCGTATCGGGAGATCGAGGAAACAGCCCAGCAGATCCGCGCCATTCGCGCTGGATGATGACGCTTGCGGCAAACGTCGATACGGTCGTTAAGCTATGCAGTGAACGTATTGACTTAGATCAAACACTCAGCTGTTCCAATCGAATTGAGAGCCCAAAGCCGGGACAATCAGGTCTGGAGGCGGGAGACATGGATCAGGAACAAAAACACCAGATCAGGGGCTATGAATTTCATGTTGCGGGGGCGCTGGAGAAGGATGGGCGTTACCGGGGCATGATTTTGATTAGCAAGCGTGGCGATACGCAGCAGGTGTACGCCAAGCCCGTGCTGATTGAAACGCCAAGCAGTTTCAAGTCCGTGCATGCGGCCTTGATCGAGGCATCGGCGTATGCCCAGGAACTCATCTATAACGGCGCCATCAAGGCACTGCTGCCGGCCGATGCGCCGCTCGCAGGAAAAGAGGCGCCGCAGCCGCCGGATTTCGTCGGCAATTGACGCTGGCAAGCCGATCCGGGCACCTTGAGGACGCGTATAATGACGCGCTTTCCCGGATGAAAACTCAACACCATGGAATTTGTGAATTTACCGCTGGTCTTCCTGGTCGGCTGCGCGCTGATCGCTTTGCTGGCCAAGAAAAATGGCTATTCGTGGTACCTGTTTTTCTTCGCGATTGCCGTGCCCGCGCCCCTGTTGCTGCTGGCCTTGCCACATGTACTGGGCGTGGAGACCGCTTCCCTGACCTCCGTACGGCTGGGCGCCGCCCTGCTGCTCCCGCTCGCTGGCCTGCTGCTGGCCCTGCGGGGCAAGCGCTAAGGCCGTTTCAGCGTGCCGGCAGCCCATCGGCCAGACGCCAGCCTATCGACAGGGCCAGTTGCTGCGCCTCTTTTTCGTTGCTGCAATCGTCGTAATCGCAGGTGTCCGCATACGCACCGCATGCCTGGTTCTGGCTGACGTACGAGCCGACCCAGCGCCCATCGCGGCGCTGGCTGGCCGTGGCGCTGATAATAAAACCTTTGTGGGTAGTGGGATTTTCAAACGACATAATTCCTCCGGTGCAAGAAGCGTCAGGAAGCTGACTGGTCTCCACTGTGCGCCACCTGCCGCCCGCAGTCTGTACGTTTGACCACACACAGAAAGCACGCGCGCGCCTGCCTCGCGGCGCCGGGCAATCGGGTATGATTTCAGCATGTGTGGACGACTCGATCAAAATGACACGGCGCCCGTGCTGGCGTCATCCTTCGGCTGGACCGACGCGGTGTTCGACAGCGAGGCCGAGCCGCACCTGAACGTGTCGCCCGGCACTTACCGGCCCGTGCTGCATATCCAGGATGGCGTCCACAGGGTCGATGACGTCTTCTGGGGCTACCGCCCCGCCTGGGCCGCGCAAGCCGTGCCCGCCCCCGGCAAGAAAAAAATCCCCATCGCCATCAATGCCCGCCTGGAAAAACTCGCTGGCGCCTACTGGAAGCCCTTGCTGCGCGCGGGACGCGGTATCGTCAGCGTTTCCGGCTGGTATGAATGGACGGGAGAGAAAGGCAGCAAGCAACCGTGGCACATCCACCGCAAGGACCGCGCGCCCCTGTTCCTGCTGGCGCTGGCCC
The DNA here is from genome assembly GCF_034424625.1 of Janthinobacterium lividum. NCBI lineage: Bacteria > Pseudomonadati > Pseudomonadota > Betaproteobacteria > Burkholderiales > Oxalobacteraceae > Janthinobacterium > Janthinobacterium lividum. Next base: position 3,669,737 of record NZ_CP139976.1, read on the forward strand.
AGTTCGGGCCGTACAAGCATAACCGCGAGGAAGCGGGCTTCGTGCTGGTGACGGCCGACAGCATGGGCGGCATGGTCGATATCCACGACCGCCGCCCTGTCGTCGTCAGCCTGGAAGACGCGCACCGCTGGCTCGACCCCGCCCTGACGCCCGAGCAGGCGCTGCATTTGGCGCGCACCTGCATGCTGGATGTAGAACTGTTCGAATGGCATGCCGTCGATAATCCGCTGGTGCCGTCTGCCAAGCCCAAGCCGCCACCACCGGCTGCGGCGCAGAGCGCGTTTGACTGGGGAACGGATTAAGGCAATCGCGCCAGCCGTCGCCACAGCGCTTCCATCGGTCCCTGGCGGAACGTCCGCAGCCAGTAGCGGCTCAGCAGCACCTGCCCCGCCATGATGACTACCGCCAGGCCCAGCATCTCGGCCGGACGCAGTGTCGCACCCCAGCCCAGACCCGGCCCCTGCAGCAGCCAGGTGCCGATCAAGGATTGCAGCAGATAATTGCTCAGCGCCATGCGGCCCACGGGCGCCAGCCATGCGCCCAGCCAGCGCAGCATGAAAGGACCGGACAGCATCAGCGCGGCCACATAGCCGGCCGCCAGCACGGGGCCGCCGGCAAACAGGCCCACTTCGAACAGGGCCGTGTCAAACACGGTTTGATACGGATCGGCCACTTGCCACGCGACGGCGCCCGCCGCCAGCAGGTTGAACGGCAAGCCCAGGCCCAGCCCCACGGCGCGCACCCGGCGCCACAGGCGCTGGTGGCGCTGCGGCTGCGTCAGCCAGCCACAACGCACGGACAAGATGCCCAGCAAGAACAACACGATGATATGCGGCAGCATGACGGCGGCGTACAGCAAGGAGACGAGGAAATCGTTGGCGCGCAGCTTGGCGACGGCCCACGCACCGCCTTGCGTGTAGATGGCGTAACGCTGCGCAAAACTGTGCAGGTCGCGCGCGATGTCCGGTGCGCCGCCCTGCTGGCCCACGGGAATGAGCAGGCACATGAACAGCAAAAAACCGGCCGCCACCAGCCAGGCGCGGTTGCGCACGCGGCTGAGCCGGGCTGATGCCAGGGGCAGGATCAGCATGCCGGCGATGGCATACGAGGTCAGCACGTCGCCGCTCCAGATGAGGAAACCGTGCAGCAGGCCGAAGGCCAGCAGCCAGCGCAGCCGGCGCCGATAAGCCGCTCGCGCCTGCTCCCAGCTGCCCAGTTGGCGTTGCAAGGAACGTGTCTGCAAGGCAAAGCCGGCGCCAAACAGAAACGCGAAGATGGGATAGAACTTGAATTGCGCCAGCGCCGCCACCAAAAAAATGACGAGCTGGTCCAGCACGGGCGGCTGCGCCGGCAAGGTGCCATAGCGCAAGGAAATCGTGCCCCAGGCAAAGCCCCATATATTCACCAGCAAGATGCCGAACACGGCAAGGCCGCGCAGCACATCGAGCTGCAGCAACCTGCCGGGCCTGGCGGACATGGAGTTCAGGGGCGCGCCAGGGTGGGGTAATCGGTCACCCGCAGGCTGAAGCCGGACGCATCCGATTGCAGGCTCGCCTGGCCGCCGAACGGCAAGGTGACCCGGCGGCGGATGTGGCCAAACTCGAGCCCCGTCAGCACGGGCACGGGCAGGCGCTGGCGCACGTAGGCCAGCATGGCGTCGAAATCGTAGCCGTTATCCATGGGACTGAGTTTATACGCGGAAAAATCGCCGAGCACCACGGCTTGCTGGCGGCCAATCACGCCCGCGTGCAGCAGTTGCAGCAGCATGCGTTCGACCCGGTACGGGTGTTCGTTGACGTCTTCCAGGAACAGGATGCCGCCGTCGATTTCCGGGAAATATGGCGTACCGAGCAGATGCACGAGCATGGCCAGGTTGCCGCCCCACAGCTTGCCTTTCAGCTCGACCTGCGGATTGCCCGTTGCCGTACCCGTGACCGTGTGCGTGGGGCCGGCCAGGCACGACCACAGCTGATCGAGCGTAAATTGCTCGGGCTCGTCGCGGATGAAATCGTCGCAGATCATGGGGCCGGCAAAGCTGGCGCGGCCCGTTCTCGCCATCAAGCCCATGTGGAAGGCCGTAAAATCGCTGTAGCCGACAAACAGCTTGCGGCTGTCCGCCATGAGGCCGAAATCGATGTCGGGCAGGATGCGGCTGATGCCGTAGCTGCCGCGCAAGGCGATCACCACCTGCACGGCAGGGTCGGCCGCGGCGGCATGGAGCTGCGCCAGGCGGCCCGCATCCGTGCCGCCGAAGCGCTGGAATCTATGTTCGTGATCGTAGTAATTGTGGACGGTGGCGCCTTGCGCCTGCAAGCGGGCGATACCGCGTGCCAAGGCCGCCTCGTCGGGCGCATAACCGCCCGGCGCGACGATGGCGATGCCAATCTCAGGTGTCTTCAAAATATGCCCGGCTAGTCAAGGGGTGGGCGCGCCTGGCTCAAGCTGGCTGGGAGCGCATCTGGGGCGCCATCTTACCTTGCAGATGCACATCGATCAAGGCAAGCAGGCGCTCGATCAGCTGGGGCGGCATGTCGTGCCCCATGCCTTCGATGACTTCCAGCCGGGCGCCCGGGATCAGCGCCGCCGTATCGATGCCGCAGGCGACGGGAATCAGGGGGTCGGCCGCGCCATGGATCACCAGCGCCGGACAGCTGATGCTCGGCAACAAGGCCGTGCGCTCGCCCGATGCGGCGATGGCCACCATTTGCCGCGCCACGCCTTCCGGGCAACTGCCCCGCTGCAGCGCCGCCTCGATGCGCTGGTACAGCAGTTTTTCCGAGACGGGATAGGCGGGACTGCCGATGACGCGCACGGTGGCGGCCATGTGCGCCATCAGTTCGGCGCGGCTGGCGTTGCGTTTCGGGCGTTGCAATAGAGCGTTGCGCGCGGCCCGCGTGGGGCCGGGCAAGCCGCGCCGACCGCTGCTCGACATGATGGACGTCAAACTGAGCACCTGCTGCGGCGCGCGCGCCGCCATCACTTGCGCGATCATGCCGCCCATCGACACGCCGATCACATGCGCCTGGGCAATGCGCAGGGCCGCCAGCAAGCCCAGCGCGTCTTCGGCCATGTCATTCAAGGTGTAGGAAGTTTTCAGGGGCCAGCCGACCAGGTTTTTCACATAGGCCAGCGGCAGATAGGGTTTGCCCGCCAGCGCCATCTTGCTAGACAGGCCGCTGTCGCGGTTGTCGAAACGCAAGACGCGAAACCCTTGCTCGACGATGCCTTCGACGAAGTCCGCCGGCCAGGCAATCAATTGCATGCCCAGGCCCATGACCAGCAGCACGCACGGATCGTTGGGGTCGCCGTGGCTCTCATAAGCTATGTTCAGGCCGTTCGCCATGATGGTTGCCATGATTGCCTCTCTTCCAGGAACCAGCACGCAGGCACGATCGCTGCGGCCTTGTAATCAGCATACCACTATTGTGCTTCAGACATGAGACCGGCACGCGGCACTCAGCTGAAGTGTTGCCGCGCCGGTACGGTGCGCGGCAACGGTGACGAATCAACGGTGCTGCTTACTTGGCTTTAGGCAAGGAATCGGCCAGGTCGACCCAGCTTTGCGGCTGCGGTTTGCCCCGTTCGCGCACGCCGAAGAAGGAGACCACTTGCGTGCCGTCCTTGTCGAAGAACTCGACGGAAGTGACGCCGCCGCGCTTGACGACCCAGCCGCTGCGCAGGGCCGTGTCGCGGATGTGCAGGTTGAAGTCCGGGTCCAGCACGTTGAAGAAGCCGCCGGCGGCCATGGTTTTCTCGATCTTGCCGCTGTAGATCTGCGTCAAGCCTTCATTGCCCAGGAACACCATGATGGCGACCTTGTCCTTTGCCGCGTTTTCCAGCAGAGTGCGCAGCGCTTCGGGCGTCACGCGCTCGACCACGCCGGCCGGTGCCAGGCGCAGGGCCTGTTCGCGCGACAGGTGGAATTCACGCATGATTTGCGCAAACTGGTGCACGTCCGTCATGTCTTTCCAGGCCAGCTGGAATTCCTTGACATCGATCTCGGCATCCGGCTTTTCCGCCGCCTTCGGCGCCACGGCCAGCACGTTCAATTCCGCGCTTTGCTGCGGCAGGCGGAAGTTTGCCACCAGCTTGTCGTACACGGCCACGCCCGGCTCGTTGCGCAGGTAAATCTTGTGCACGGCCGTGCCGTTGGCGTCAAAAAACTGCAGGCTGCGCGTCGGCTTGCCATCGCGGCCGGCCTGTTCCACGGCAAATGCGTATTTCCAGTTTTCAAAGTGGAAACGCAGATCGATCTGGCCGCCCAGGTAGCCGCCAGCGATATTGCGCTGGCGCGCTTCCGTTTCCGGATCCTGCTTGGCGTCAGCCTGTTCCGACTTGTCGCCCGCCTGCTTGAATTTGCTGGCAACGCCCGTCGTTTCGATCACGCCATTTTCATTGCGCGTGATGGCTTGCACGATGCCCAGGTCCAGCGCGGCGCGCATGATTTCGCGCGGCTGGTTGCCGTCGGCCTGCAGGCGCGTCACGCCCTTGCCGATATTGGTTGCCAGCAATTGCGCTTCGGACACGCCCAGCGCGCGCGCCGCGTCGCGGATCTGCAGCTTCGGCTGCTCCGTGCGCAAGGTGGACCAGCGTTCCGCCAAAGTGGCTGGGGCCGCATATGCGTTTGCAATCAGCAGGCTGCCTAGCAGGGATAGAACGAGTTTGGATAACTTCATAGAGAGACCATTCAATCAAACATGGAAAAAAAGAGGGGCAAGTACCCCTCCCCGGTAAAAATCAATAGTTGATGCTGAGGCTGGCGGCGACGTTGCGGCCCGGCTTGGCGTAGCGCTCGATCTCCGCGCGGCTGGCCACCGTGGTGCCGGCGGACAGGCTGCGCGCAGCGGCGTAATCCCAGTACTTGCGGTCCGTCAAGTTGTACACGCCGACGATGATCTTGGCGTTCTTGTGCACGTTCCAGTAGGTCGACAGGTCGAAGATGGTGTACGACGGCACCTTGAAACGCGGCGCGGTCGTGCCCATCAACAGGTCGTTCGGCGCCTGTTTCTCGCCTGCATGCAGGGCCGTCAGTTCCAGGCCGAACAGCTGGTTCGCATGGTCGTAGCCGAAGGTCAGCGCCGTCTTGGGCGGCGCCACCGAGGCCAGGCCGCCGCTCTGGCCCGTCTGGGTATTGAAGGAGCGTCCCTTGGCCCCGCCCGTGGCCAGGTCGACGCGGTAGCCCTGCATGGCAGGCGACCAGGCACCCAGCTCCGCGCGCAAGCTCAGCTCGCCGCCCCAGGTGCGGGCATCGCCGATGTTTTCCGGACGGAACAGACCCTGCACGATGGTGGGGAAATTGACCGGATCGTCTTCCTGCGCCACATACTCGATCATGTTTTTGTATTCCGTCTGGTAGACGGAGGCGTGCATGCTCAAGCCCTTGACGATGTCGCCCTTCAAGCCCAGCTCGTAGGCCTGGCTGGTTTCCTTGCGCAGATTCGCATTGCCCAGCACGGCATAACCGGTGCCCGTGCCCGTATAGCTGAAGGAATCATAGGTGCCCGTGCGCTCGGCCGCCGTCGGCAGGCGCGTGCCGCGCGTCACGGTGGCATAGGCATTCATTTGCGGCAGCACTTCCACTGACAGGCTCAGGCTCGGCGTGAAATAGGTATCGCTTTCCTTGCGCACTTCCTTGGCGGCATTGGGCACGGCGATCACATAGTTTTGCAGGTTTTTCGGTTCCAGCTTGCGGTAGTCGGCGCGCAGGCCCGGCGTCAGCACGGCTTTCTTGCCGCCCAGGTGAAAACTGAGGTCGTCGCGCACGTACAGGGCCAGCTTGGTGGCATCCATGTCGGCCATGCGGTTCTTGTGCGTGATCTGGTGCACGCCCGTGGCGATGATGGTGCGGTCTTCCACCCATGGACGGCGCGATTTGCTCTGCTCCAGCTGCACCCCGTACAGCAGCGCATTGTCGGCATTGACTTGCTTGAACGCTTCCGACGTCAGGCCGATGCTGTCATTTTTGAAGCTGGTGTCGATGGTACGCTGCGACGGGCTGCCGAAGGTGTAGCGGCCTTGCGTCTGGTCATCGATTTTCGCATTCTGCAGATACACCTTCGACGTCAGGCGGTCGAACAGGGCGAAGTCTTTCAGTGCCACATCGTGGCCCAGGCTGACGCGCGTGCGCTTGGTGGTGGAATCCTGCTGCACGCCCGTCGGATAATACGTGCTGACCTTGTTGCGCAGATCGCGCTTGTTCTTGCGCTCGAACATGTCGACCGTCAAGTCCAGCTTTTGTTCGCCCGGCAAGGCCCACACCAGCTTGGACAGCAAGGCGTTCGAATGCCAGTCGTCCGGATTGACGGGGGCGCTGCCGCGGCTGTCCGTCTGCTCGCCATCGCGGTGCACATACACGGCCAGGCCTTGCAGATTGGCGCCGATCTTGGCGGCACCCGTCAAGGTATGCGCATTGCTGCGGTCGGCCGTGGCGCGGCCGTATTTATACGCCACATAATGGTCCACGCCTGCGCCCAGGTAATCCTCGGGCGACTTGGTGATGAACGCCACGCTGCCACCCAGGCCAGGATTGGCGCCGCTGGCGGCCGTCGTACCCGAATCGATGCGCACCTCGCGGAAAGTTTCAGGATCGAAATAGTCACGCCCCGTGCCGAAGGCGTTCAAGGTGGTGCCGTCCGGCTTCGGTGCCGCATCCGGCAGGGAAATGCCATCCACGTCCAGGCTGACCCGGTTGCCTTCCATGCCGCGGATGTTGTAGCCCGTGTTGCCCGAACCATCCCACACGCTGCCGGCGCCCGATGCCGCCATTGGCGTGCTGATCAGCGGCTGATAGCGCACGATGCCGCCCATGTCCGTCACGCCGCGGCGTTCCAGATCTTCGCTCGTGATGACCGTCTTGGTGCCGGCGCGGCGCTCGTAATCCTGTTTGGCATTGACGACGATTTCCGGGAAGACAGGCAGCTTGGCCGGTTCCTGGGCGGCCGTGCCCGCGTTGATGGCGGCCGTTTGGGCCACGGCAGGCAGCAGCGGCGCTGCAAACAGGCCCAGCAAGGCGGCGCGCAGCACCAGGTTGTGGCGGCGGGCAGGCGGGTGGACTGGGGATACAACGGGCGCAGCGAAGCGCTGCAGAGGCACAGTAGTCATGATGATCCGGTCTAAGAGTAAAGGCTGGCTCTTGAACCCGGATCGATAACGATGCGCAAGGGAAGTTTGCTGGCGAAAACAATACTGTAACACGAATCATTCTCATTTGAGAATGGCGAAGTGGTCTAGACAGATGTTATTTCGCAACAGTTATAAAAATGCCAGCCTCGGTGGCTGGCAGGGAGGGCATGCTGGGCAAGGCCGTGGCGGCCCTGCCCTGTCAGGACTGGTGTCAGGCCTGCGGATTGGCCAGCTTGCGCGCTTCCGCCTGCGCACGGCGGCGCTCGGCAAAGAAGCGCTTGAGGAAAGCGCCGCACTCGTCGGCCAGCACGCCGCCTTCGATGGCCGTCTGGTGGTTCAACGCAGGCTGCTCGAACAGGTTCAGCACGGAACCGCAGGCGCCCGTCTTCGGATCGCCCGCGCCATACACCACGCGCGCCAGGCGCGCATGCAGCATGGCGCCCGAGCACATCACGCACGGCTCCAGGGTCACGTACAGTTCGCAGCCGGGCAAGCGGTAGTTGCCCAGCTTGTCGGCGGCCGCGCGCAAGGCCATGACTTCCGCGTGCGCCGTCGGGTCGTGGCGGCCGATGGGCTGGTTGTAGCCCACGGCGATGACTACCCCATCCTTGACGACGACGGCGCCGACGGGCACTTCGCCCAGGTCCCACGCGTTCTGGGCCTGCTCGAGGGCCAGCCGCATATAGCGCGCATCCTGCGCGCTAGCGTGCGTTTCAGTCATCGGTCACTTCTGCCCAGCAATTCGGCGTTTCATGCAGCACCAGTTTATGCAGGTGCAAGCCCGTGCCGAAATGGTCGGTAAACGCCGCCTTCAGGATCTCGAAGGCGAGGCGCGCCAGGTTTTCCACGGTGGGAATGCGGTCGATGACGACGGTTTTATGGTCGGGCAGGCTGGCCAGGAAGTCGCGCACGGCCGTGTCCTTTTCATAGACGAGGAAGGCGTGGTCCCAGACGTCGACCAGGTGCTGCTTGGCCAGGGTTTTCACGTCGGAAAAATCCATGATCATGCCATTGTCGGAATTGCCTTCCGCTTCGATGACCTTGCCGACCAGGGTGATTTCCACCGTGTAGCGGTGACCGTGCAGGTTGCGGCACTGGCTTTTGTGGTCGGGAATGCGGTGGCCCGCGTCGAATTCGAGCTTGCGTGTGATAGTCAGCATATTATTTGATTAAGGTATTTGCAGGAGTTTATGGGTTTGCAGGCTCAGCTTCCACTTCGGGTTGCTTTTGCACGTCTCGATGGCCAGCTTCATGTTGTGCGCGGCCAGGGGGCCGTCCATCGCTTGCACGAAGAAGTTCTCGAAGTCCAGTTGTTCGTAGGCGGCCAGGTCTTGCTGGAACTGGGGAATGACCACCTTGATTTCATTACCCTTGTGCACCACCAGGGTGGAGCCCATCTTCGGGCTGACGCAGATCCAGTCCACGCCGGCCGGCACGGGCAAGGTGCCGTTGGTTTCGATGGCGATGGTAAAGCCCACCGCATGCATGGCGTCGATCAGGGCCGTGTCCAGTTGCAGCAGCGGTTCGCCGCCCGTAAACACCACGTATTTGCTCGGCGCGTAGCTGGCCGGCCACAGGCTGTCGATCAGCGCGGCCAGTTCCTGCGGCGTCTTGAACTTGCCGCCCAGTTCGCCATCGGTGCCGACGAAGTCCGTGTCGCAGAACTGGCACACGGCCGTGGCGCGGTCGCTTTCGCGGCCCGTCCACAGGTTGCAGCCGGAAAAGCGGCAAAACACGGCTGGACGGCCCGCATGCGCGCCTTCGCCCTGCAGGGTGTAAAAAATCTCTTTGATGCTATAAGTCACTGTATTTCCTAAGAGCTGGCTGGCGTCATCGCGCAGGGCGAACGCATCGAGGCCGGCGCACTGCGCCGTCACCGCAAAAGCCGATTGACAACCCTCTATTATATGCCGCCACGACACTTCCCGTGCAAATGCCGTGCCTGCCACCTGCCGCCGCGGCATCCAGGGGGCAAGAAAGCCACACAGGCAGGCATAACGACGCAGCTTTTGCGTTTAGACAATATAAATAGCCCCAAGTTAATATATTTTCTGTAAGAGCATTGCCTGATGGAAAACATTTTTGGGGAGCATGGACATGCTGCAACGCTGGATACGTCCGCCTTACCGCCTGAGCATTCTGGCCTGCCTGGCGGCCGCTGCACTCGCTTCCCTGCACGCGGGCCATGCCGCCGGGCCGATGCTGCAGACTGGTGCAGCGTCCCCTTCGATGCTGGCCTGCGCCGTCCTGCTCGGTGCGCTGGCGCTGCTGCTGTGGCGCCTGCGCCGCCTGGCGCTGCGCCTGCAGGCGCTGGAACAGCTGCGCGCGGAAGCCGAACAGGCGCGCCTGGCGGGCGAGCAGAACAAGGCGCGCGAACAGGAGCGCCTGCGCATCGGGCGCGACATCCACGACGACCTGGGCCAGCATCTGCTGACCCTGAAAATCGACCTGGCCATGCTGCAGACCAGCACGCATGACGCGGCGCCCTTGCTGGCGCGGCAACTGGCCATGATGGCGCGCAATGTCGACCTGAGCATCGCGGCGCTGCGCTGCGTCATCCACGACCTGCGCCCGCCTGCCCTCGACGCGGGCCTGCAAGCGGCGTGCGACGGCTTGCTGGCGGATTTCAAGCGCACCACGGGCATCGATTGCAGCTGCGATTACCGGCTCGACGCCGCCGCCGGCAGCGCGCATGGCGCCCTGCTCTACCACGCGCTGCAGGAAGCGCTGGCGAACATCGCCCGCCATGCGCGCGCCACGCATGTCCAGCTATGCCTGCAGCAAACGGGTGCCACCCTGGCATGCCGCATCAGCGATGACGGCGTCGGGCTGTCGGGCTCGCCACCGCGCCTCGGTTGCGGCCTGTCCGGCATGCATGAGCGCGTGGCCGCCGCCGGCGGCAGCCTGCACATCGAAAGCCACAGCGGCGCCGGCACCACCTTGCGCGTGTCGCTGCCCCTGCCAGGCTGCCACGATGAGGCGACGCTCCATCGGTGAAAATATTGCTCAATATCAACACCATCGACTCTCCACATTGCATCATGGCCAGCGAGCCAGCCCCATTCACCCCGAGAAGGACGCTTACATGCCGGATAGCCATGCACATGCCAGCGCATCGCCCTGCGATGCAGCCCAGGGTTTCGCCGTCAAGATGATGGAATTGCTGGTGGTGCCCACCTTTGTCCTCGACGCGCATGGCCAGGTGATGATCTGGAACCGCGCCTGCGAGCAATTGACGGGCGTGCCGGCGGCCGAAGTGCTGCGCACGCGCGAACCGGGCCGCTGCTTCTACAACGACGAGCGCCCCACCCTGGCCGACCTGCTGCTGGCCGGGCGCGGCGGCGACATGCGCGCCCTGCACGCGCAACAGCAATACCGCAGCAGCACGGGCAGCAATCTGTGCGCGGAAAACTGGTGCGACATGCCCCGCACGGGACGGCGCCGCTACCTGGCCGTCGATGCCAGCCCCATCTATGGTAATCACGGCGAACTGATCGCCGTCGTCGAAACCCTGCGCGACATGACGGATGAAAAACGCGCGCATGTGGAGCTGGAACGCCTGGCCACGCGCGACGGCCTGACGGGCCTGGCCAACCGGCGCTGCTTCGACGACACCATCCTTGCCGAATGGCAGCGCGCCCAGCGGCAAGGCCAGCCCCTGTCGCTGCTGATGGTCGATGTCGACAATTTCAAGGAATACAACGACAGCCACGGCCACCAGGGCGGCGACCTGTGCCTGCGCAAGGTGGCCGGCGCCGTGGCCAGCGAAATGCGCACGAACGATCTGGTGGCCCGCTATGGCGGCGAGGAATTTGCCGTCATCCTGCCGAACCAGTCGCTCAAGGGCGCGGCCATCGTGGCCGAACGCATCCGCCAGCGCGTGGAGCGGCTGCAACTGCCGCGCAAGCGCGCCGATGGTGCCAGTGCCTGCGTCACCGTCAGCATCGGCGCCGCCACGGCCCTGCCCGGCCCCGGCACGGAACTGGGGCAGCTGATCCACACGGCCGACTGCGCCCTGTACCGCGCCAAGCACCTGGGCCGCAACCGCATCAGCCTGCCGGAAACGACGCTCACGTAGGCAACACGGAAGCACGACCAAATTTGGTGTATATTTGGTCCTATCGTATTTTTTTCGCATTCGGAGCCGCCATGGACCTCAAGGAACGCATCAAGCCGATTTCCTATCTCAAGGCCAATACCACCGAGATCGTCAACAGCTTTGACGCGGGCCAGGACGAGCCCATCATCATCACGCAAAATGGCGAAGCGAAGATGGTCGTGCTGTCCATGCACGCGTATCAGGAAGGCAAGCGGCAAGCGCGGCACATGCAGGAGCAGCATGCATTCATGAAACTGATCGCCATGGGCAACCAGGACATCGCGCGTGGCGACGTGGTGTCCGAAGAAGACTTCCTGGCCAGCCTCGATCAGGACTGACATGGCGCGCATCGTCGTGCTGAAAAGCGCGCAAGCCGATTTCAATGAACTGCGCAGCGACTTCAAGGCGCGCCACACGGCGGCCGCCCATGCCCAGTTCATCGCGGCTTTCCGGCAATTATTTGCCGATCTCAAGACCTTCCCCGACAGCGGCACGCCCATCGAAGCCGCCCGCGAAGTTGGCATGGATGTACGGCAACGCCTGTGCGAAGAAATCCGCGTCGTGTATCACCATGACCGCGCGCACGGCATCGTGTACATCCGTATGTTCCTGCCCACCAAACGCGACTTCCTCGCCCACTTGACGGCGCGCATACTGCGGCCCGACTGTTAGCCCCTATGCAGGGCGGCACGAATATTCTATGCTGCGGCGTTGCACTTTCCACATTCCAAGAAAAGAAGGAGCCCCCGTGTCAAGAATCATGCCCGTTTTATTACCCGCTTTCGCCCTGGCCCTGTCGGCCATGGCTTCGTCGAACCTGGGTGCCGCGCCCGTCAAACCGGCCGCCGCCCACGGCGCTGCCGCCAGCAAGGCCGATTTGCTGCCGTTCAAGGCAACGGAAAAGACCCTGGCCAACGGTTTGAAGATCATCATCGTGCCGACCGGCTTCCCCAACCTGGTTTCGCTGCAGATTCCCGTGCAGACGGGTTCGCGCAATGAAGTCGAGCCGGGCAAGTCCGGCTTTGCCCACTTTTTCGAACACATGATGTTCCGCGGCACCAAGGCTTATCCGCCCGAAAAATACCAGGAAGTCATCACCCGCGCCGGCGCGCGCCAGAATGCGTATACGAGCGACGACCTGACGAATTACCACACGACGTTTGCCAAGCAGGACCTGGAAACCGTGCTGAAGGTGGAGGCGGACCGCTTCCAGCATCTCGACTATGCGGAAGACGCGTTCAAGACGGAATCGCGGGCCGTGCTGGGCGAATACAACAAGAACAGCGCCAATCCCGTCTCGAAACTGTTCGAAGTGATGCGCGACAGCGCCTACACGACACATACCTACAAGCATACGACGATGGGTTTTATCCAGGACATCGAAGACATGCCGAACCAGTACGCGTATTCGAAGGTCTTCTTCGACCGCTGGTACCGTCCCGAGCGCACCACCATCATCATCGCCGGCGACGTGGAACCGCAGCAAGCCATCGCGCTGGTGGAAAAATACTGGAGCGCCTGGCAGCGCGGCAAGCAGCAGGCGGCCGTGCCCGTGGAACCGGCCCCGCGCGGCCCCGTCTACAAGCACGTGGCCTGGCCCACGCCGACCCTGCCGTGGGTCGCCGTGGGCTTCCACGCGCCCGCGTTTTCCGTGAAGGACAAAGACCAGGCCGCATTGGCGACCCTGCTGTCGCTGTCGTTCGGCCGCACCTCGCCGCTGTACAAGCGCCTGGTGCAGAACGAGCAAAAGGTCGACCAATTGTTCGACATGACGCCGGAGCGGGTCGACCCGACCCTGGCCGTGCTCGGCGCGCGCGTGAAAAACATCGATGATGCCGTCTACGTGCGCGACGCCATCCTGGCTACCGTGGCGCAGCTGCGCGATACGCCAGTGAGCGAAAAAGACCTGGCGGATGCCAAGTCGGCGGAAAAATACGGCTTGATCCGCTCGCTGGACAACACGGAGCAGATCGCCGGCACCCTGGCTTCCTTCGTGCATTTCGACCGCTCGTACGCCACCATCAACCAGTACTACCGGCTGATCGATACGCTGACGCCGGCCGACCTGCAGGCGGCCGCGCGCAAATACCTGACGGACGACGGGCTGGTAGTGACGACCCTGTCGCACCAGCCGATGGCGGCCGCCATCGCCACCACGCCGACACTGGCCAGCCTGCTGCCAGCCGCCTCGAACGCGAAGTTCGACGTGCTGGTGCAAAAGTCCGCGCTGCCGCAAATCCGCTACAAGCTGCTGTTTACGGCCGGTTCCGCGCAAGATCCGCAAGGCAAGGAAGGCCTGGCCGCGCTGACGGCAGCCATGGTGGCGTCCGCTGGTTCGTCCGAGCGCAAGATCGACGAAGTCAACCAGGCCCTGTTCCCGCTGGCCGGCAGTTTCAGCCAGCAGACGGACAAGGAAATGACGACGTTTACGGGCTCCATCCACAAGGATAACTGGGCGCAGTTCAACGCCATCGCCCTGCCGCTGCTGCTCTCGCCCGGTTTCCGCGAAGACGACTTCCGCCGCCTGAAGGATGCGCAAAAGAATGCGCTGCTGCTGGACCTGAAGGACAATAACGAAGAGGAATTCGCCAAGGAACGCCTGCAAACCAATGTCTACGCGGGCACGCCGTACGGCCACCCCGTGCTGGGCACGGTCGCCGGCATCGACGCCATCACCCTCGACGATGTGAAACAGTTCTGGAAGAGCGCGTATGCGCAAGGCGCCGTCAAGGTGGGCATTTCCGGCGATGTGTCCGACGTCATGACGGCCTCGCTGACGCAGGCGCTGGCAAGCTTGCCGGCCGGCCCCGGCTTGCCCGCCACCGTGAAACCCGTCGGCCGCAAGGCGCAGGGCCTGGAAGTGGAAATCATCGAGAAGAACACGCGCGCCACGGCGATTTCCTTCGGCTTGCCTTTGGAGGTGACGCGCACGCACCCGGACTTCCCCGCCCTGTGGCTGGCGAAGACGTGGCTGGGCGAGCACCGCGCCTCGAATTCCTACCTGTACCAGCGCATCCGTGAAATCCGCGGCATGAACTATGGCGACTACGCATACATTGAAGCGTTCCCGCGCGGCATGTACCAGTTCTTCCCGAACCCGAACCTGGGCCGCAAGGCGCAGTTGTTTGAAATCTGGATCCGCCCCGTGGCGCCGGACAACGCCCACTTCGCCCTGCGCGTGGCGCTGACGGAATTGGGCAAGCTGGTCGACAACGGCCTGACGCAGGACGATTTCGCCACCACCCGTGATTACCTGATGAAGAACGTCTTCGTCATGACGTCGACACAGGACCAGCAGCTGGGCTATGCGCTCGATTCGCAATGGTATGGCACGCCGGAGTTCACCAAGCTGATGCGTGAGGGCTTGTCGAAACTGACGGTGGCGGACGTCAACCGCGCCATCAAGCAGCACCTGTCGGCGCAGAACCTGTCCGTGGTGATCGTCGCCAAGGATGCGGCCGGCTTGAAGGAAAAGCTCGTCAGCGACGCGTTTTCGCCCATCAAGTACGACGGCAACAAGCCGCAGGCGCTGCTCGATGAAGACAAGGTCATCGGCGCGATGAAGCTGAACATCAAGCCGGCCGCCGTCACCGTCACGCCGGCGGCGCAGGCGTTCGCGAAGTAAGCGTTTTGCCAGATCAAGCTCGTCCGGCAAGCTGCATTGGACGAGGTTGATCTGGCATTCGGCGCGGCCAAACCCGCCTTCAAGCCTTAAATCCCGGCCTTGGTCGCAAAGTAGCATCTTGGCAATCGGCTTATCCGCATACTGTTTTTCGACTCTTCCCGAGTGAAAACCATGACAAGGATAGCCATGTACCTGCCCCATCCCCACCTTTACGCCACGTGCATCCTCGCCGCTGCCGCCCTGCCGGGCGCCCTGTACGCGCAGGCGCCGGCCCTCTCCGGACAGTGGCAATTCCAGACGGCGACAGGCACGACCACGACAAATGGCGTCGAGGTCGACCTGATCGACACGGGCATCCTCGACATTACCGAAGAGCAAGCCGGCTGGCGCGCGACGATCGCGTGGCTCGACGAACGGGGCCAGCTCACGCCGCCGCGCACGGTCAAGGGTACGCCAGGCCCCGCCGGCACCATTTTCAGGCACGGCGGCAAGCGCGTCAGCACGGGGCGCAACGGCCAGGACATCAGTACCGAGGTGACGATCCGCTGGACCTTGCAAGCCAAGGGCGACGTGCTGAGCGGCGAACGCCTGGTCGAAACCGATGAGAACGAACCCAAGCCCGTGAGCGGCACGCGGCTGAAGGAACGCTATGTGCCGCCGGCACTGCCGGCCGCGCCGCCAGTGGCAAGCGGCGCCGCGCGCGGCCCTTCCACGCCGCCCGAACGCGCGCGCGTGGTGCAGATGGCGCAAGAGGCGCAGCGCGATCCCCTGGCCGTGCAACAGCGCGACGGCACCTGGCTGGGCGCATGGATCGAGGCGATTCCCGACTTCACCTTACCGGCCAGTGCGCTGGAAAGCTGGCTGTCCATCGCCAGCCAGGCCGCCATCCGCGAGGCGACAGTCTTTCAATACCTGGCCAGCGCGATGGCTTTCCAGATCGAACACCCGGACCAGGCCGGGCAGCAAAGCGCCAGCGACCTGGCGGGGATGCAAGGCGTGCTGTGCGCCTACGAAACCCTGCTGCGACAGGATAAGCTGCACCGTTCCGCCAAGCTGGACGCGGCGCTGGCGGCGCGCCGGCAAGACAGGCTGCCCGCCTTCCTCGCCACGCTGTCCGGCAGGGATGCTGGCATTGAAGCGACGACATCGCCATCCAGCGACGCCACGGCGCGCCGGATTGTGGCGCTGGGCACCAGCGAACCGCGCGCAATGGACTGGCTCGACATCCTGAACAACCGCTTCGGCGGCCGCATGGCCGGCAGCGATGCCTACACGCATGCGGCACAATGGGCGCGCATGCAGCTGCAGCAATGGGGTGTGCAAGCCGAGCTGGAAGAAGCGGGCCAGATGCCCGTCGGCTTCAACCGCGGTCCCTGGTCGGGCAAGATGCTGGCGCCCCGGGAGCAGCCCCTGCGCCTGGCGACGCCCGCCTATACGGCCGGCACCCGTGGCGTGCAGCAAGGCCTGGCAATCGTGGGGCCGGCCACCCTGGAAGAGGCGCTGGAGCGCGCCGCGCAATTCAAGGGAAAATGGGTGCTGACCGGCGGCGAAAACAGCGGTGGCGGGCGCGATGGCAAGACCGTCCACCAGCCCAGGGCCATCACCCGGGTGCTGATGCAGGCCGGCGCCCTCGGCACCATCCAGTCCGGCGAAGAACCGCTGTATGCCGCCAGCGCCGCGCCCGCCACCTGGGCGGCCCTGCCGACCTTGCCAGACATCAAGCTGGCCGCGCCACAATATGCCGACATCCGCCAGCGCGTGGCGCGCGGTGAAGCCGTGACCCTGGAGTTTGACATCCGCAACTGGTTCTATCCGGGGCCGGTGGCGTATCACAACGTCGTCGCCCGCATTCCGGGCACGGAAAAGCCGGAGGAAATCGTGCTGATCGGCGCCCACCTCGACAGCTACGATGGCGGCACGGGCGCGGCCGACAATGGCGGCGGCGTGGCCACCATGCTGGAGGCGATGCGCCTGCTGGCCAAGTCCGATGCCAGGCCGCGCCGCACCATCATGCTGGCGGCCTTCGGCGCGGAGGAAATCGGCCGCAAGGGTTCGTTCGCATTCGCCGAGCGGCATGCGGGGGAATTGCACAATATCGTCATGATGCTGAACCGCGACGGCCGGCCTGGCGCCATCGACGGCATTGCGATTCCTTCGGCCTGGAAACCCGTGTTTGGCCGGGTTGAACAGGCCCTGCAAGACATCCACCCCGTGTTCGGCTTCGCCACGACCATCAACGACGTGCCGCGCGATGCCGGCAAGGCGATGAATGCGCGCGCCGGCAGCGATGACGCCGTCTTCAGCCTGCATGGCGTGCCGACGCCGAAGTTTACCGTGCTCGGCGATTTCGACTATGCGCGCGTGCATCACACGGTGCTCGATACCTACGACAGCGTGCGGCCTTTCAGCGCAGCGCAGCAATACTCGGCCATCGCCATCGCCTTGAGCGCGTATGAAGTGGCGAATGCGCCGGAGGAGCTCAGTCGGAAGGGCTACTATCGCGCCGTCAAGGCGGCACCATAATCTTTCCCGCCAGCGTCACTCGAAGGGATTGGCTACCGACGTCACTTCGGGCGGCGGCAGCTGGTCGGGCAGTTCCTGCTTTTCCAGCTGCGCCACCACGTCGCCCAGCAGTTTTTGTAACTGTTTCGCCAGGGCCAGGCCCGGCTTGTCCAGGGTCAGGTCGATGTCGCCGCTGATGCTGATGCGGTCGATGCGGTTTTCGATAGTCAGGCTGCCAATGTCCAGCACATCGCTTTCATTGGCATATGGGACGAATTTCTTTGCGCACATGGGATTTCCTTTTTGACGGTCTTATTTCTTGGACTTGCTCTTTACCTTGGGCAAACTCAGCATGCGCAACTTTTGCTGGCGCGTCAGCGACGGTAACAGATCGATGCCTATCCTGTCTTCCAGTTGCGCAATGCTCAACACTTCATACGTCTTGGTATCGACGTTTTCAATGAAGTAGGCGGCACCGGCGCGCTGGCGCGGGCTGTAGACGGCCTTGTACAGATGGCTGGGCACAATGACTCTTCCCACCTTGCGCAGGTTGCCGCCAATAAAAGCCGGGCCCGTGATCACGTACAGGTCGCCTTCCTTCTTCGCCATCTTGCGCACGGCGCCCTCGATGCCGGCCCACACATAGCGGTTGTTGCGCGAGTCTTGCGGCACCATGTTGGCCAGGGTGAAGCTGTCGCGCTGGCTCTGGCGGTCCGGCATGTCGCCGTTGGGCGCCATGTGGCCACGGTCGAAGCCGCTGCGCGCATAATCGGCCAGTTCCGCGCGCTGGGCGGCGGGCAGCTTGCGTTCGGCATGAAAAGAGTTTTCGCGCGACAAATCCTGTGCCGCTTCCAGGTTGTTCGCCGTCAAGTGTTCAGCCGACCACAGCGGCGTGCGCGTGATACCCGAGTGCATCACGCCAAACACGTTGTAGCACAGCTCCTTGGTGGCCACGTCCAGCTTGGGGTTGGTGATTTCCGGCTTGCGGCCATCGACGTAATGGGCAGGACAGGCATCGGCATGCGCCAGGTTCGCGGCAAAGGCGGAAGCCAGCAGGCCGCACGCCAGGGTCAGCCTGGCGATCGATCGTTGAATCATATTTCCCTCTGAAATCTTGCAGGCCAGCATTCTAGCGGACGCCGGCCCTCAGCACCAAGCTGCACAAACCTGGCGTGCGCGGCGAAAAACGGGCGTACAGGCGGTCCTGCGCAGAGCTGGCGCAAATAAAGGCCAACAGGCCGCGCACAGCCATTCATATCTGCTAAGATTGCCTTGATTTGTTCGCATCGACCATTCAAGATTTGGAGAGCATATGATCAAAAAAACCCTGCTGCTGATCGTTGTCGTCGTCGCCGCCATCCTCGGCTATGCCACCACCAAGCCCGACACCTTCAGTGTCCAGCGCGAAATCACCATCAAGGCCCCGCCCGAGAAAATCGCCGCCCTGATCACGGACTTCCACTACTGGGCCGCCTGGTCGCCGTGGGAAAAGCTCGATCCGGCCATGCGCCGCACGTTTACGGGGCCGGCCAATGGCCTGGGCGCGCAATATGCGTGGACGGGAAATGACAAGGTGGGTGCCGGCCGCATGGAAATCACGGAAGCGGCCCAGCCCGAACGCACCGTCATCAAGCTGGACTTCCTCAAGCCGTTTGAAAGCCATAACACCACCACCTTTACCATGGCGCCCGAAGGCGATGGCACCAAGGTGAACTGGACCATGACGGGCCCCAGCCCTTACGTGAGCAAGGTCATGACGGTGTTCGTCAGCATGGATACCATGATAGGCAAGGATTTTGAAAAAGGCTTGAACAACCTGAAGGCGGCGGCGGAACGCTAAGCCCGCTCACCGCCACCAGACACAGGGCCCGCGCGGCCCTGTTTTAGTTGGCGCCGCCCCTTGCGGGGGGCATGCTTAGCTCAGAACTGCTCGATCCAGGCCGCCAGGTGGTCTGGCGTGAGCGCCGGTTCAGCCTGCACCACCTTGCCTTGCAAGCCTTGCTCCGTCTTGCTGAGCTGCAAGGACCAGCCGCGCCGCGCCAGCCACAGCAAGCTGGCCAGCCAGAATGAGTGGATGGGCGAGACGGGCGTGGTGGTCGGCGTTTCCAGGAATTCCGTCAGCAGCCGGCCATCGAGAAACAGCGCCGTGCCGCCCTGGTTTTGCAGCGCCGCGCCAAACACGGGCAGCAGCATGTCGATCGTCTGTTCCACGCCGCGCCCCGGATAGTCGCGTTCGAGCGTGTCGAGCTGCTGGCGCACGGCGGCGGCAAAGGCCGTACCGCGGAAGGCTTCCGAGCTGACCAGGTCGGCATAATCCATCAGCAGCCAGTCCGGCTCGGGCGGCGTGACGCCGGCCGTCAGGGCAGCCGACAAATACGCTTCCACGGGCAACTGCTGCTCCGGACCAGCGAGGCTGGCGCACAGGGCGTAGAGGGTGCCGATGCGGTTGGCGACGGCTTGCCGCTGGCGCACCATCAGCTTTTCGCGCAGCAACTGGGCGTGCTCGTTGCGCAAGCGCGCCAGTTCCAGCGCCTGCTTGAGTTCCATGCGCAGGGCCGCGATATCCCACGGCTTCTGGATGTAGCGGTGGATCTGCCCCTGGTTGACGGCTTCCACCGTGTGCTCCAGTTCGGAATACGCGGTGGTCAAAATGCGCACGATGTGCGGATGGCGGTCCCAGGCATATGACAACAGCTCGTTGCCATAAGCGCCGGGCATGCGCTGATCCGACACCAGCACGGCGATGCGGTCGGCCTGCTCGTCGAGGATGCGCTTGCCCTCCTCGACCGAGGTGGCCGTCAGCACCACGGCCAGCGGTGCGATAGCGCGCTGGAAATATTTGAGGGCGTTGGCCTCGTCATCGACATAGAGTATCGTCGGCAAGCCTTGCGCCGGCTCACGCTGAGCCGGTAAACGCAGATTGGCGTCAATCATGCTCGTTCCTTATATGTACTGGAAAATTCAGGGTTACCGTGGTGGAAGTGCCAAACTCGGTGGCGATATCGAGGTTGCCGCCGAACGACTGCATCATGCGGTGACAAAACACCATGCCCCAGCCCTTGCCTTCGCCGCCGCCGGCACTGACGGGGTCGATCAACAGCTGTTCGACGATCTCGGGGGCAATGCCGGCGCCATTGTCGCGCACCATGATGCGGCCGGCGTCGATGCGGATGCCGATCGCCGGATGGGCTTGCTCGCCGGCCGAGCGCAAGGCATTCGCCAGCACGGACGATAAAATCAGCGCAACGCAATTGGGCGACTCGGCAATGGAGAAATCGTCGCCCACTTCAACCGTGATGGCGGCGCGCTGGGCCGTGCTCAAGGGATAGCTGTCGAGCAAGGCGGCCAGCAGCTGGCGCGCGCTGCCGGCGCGGCGTCCGCCCTGCATGCCCGGCCCTGCACTGGCCAGGCGCACCGTGTCGATAAAGCTGGCCAGGACGGACAGGCAATAACGCGCATTGTCGTGCATCAAGGCGGCCGCTTCGCCGATCTCGGCCTGCGGGGCGGCGTCCGCCTGCGCGCGCCGCGCGATGCCGCGCGCAAAATTGGCGATGGCCGCCAGCGGCGTGTTCAATTCATGCGCGAGGAAAGCCAGCGATTCTTCCATCGCCACCAGGCCCTGGCGGCGCGCGGCGCGCTCGCGTCCCGTCTGCACGGCCAGTTGCAGCGCCGTTTGCATGGCGGGCAGGTCGAGCGGCTTTTCCAGAAGGCGGAACACCGCGCCGCCGTTGATCAGTTCGAGCAGCACGTCCTTGTCCGCATACGCGGTCACCAGCATGCAGACGATGTGCGGATAGCGCTGCGCCACTTCCTGCAGCAATTCGCTGCCCAGGCGATCCGGCATGCGGTAATCGGTGACGAGCACGTCGATCTGGCCGGCGTCGTCTTGCAGCAGAGCGAGCGCCGCATCGACGCTCTGCGCCGTCAGCACGCGGTAGCGTGGCCCGACGGCGCGCTCGAAATACTTGCAGGCGAGCGCTTCATCGTCCACGTACAGCACGCTGGCGCGGCTATCGTTATCCATGCTAGCGGCCCTCCCAATCGGAGCGCTGCAAGTCGAAATTCATGCTGGCCCACACGCCCAGCTCGCTTTCGGCGCTGAGGGTGCCGCCGTGGCGCTCGATCACGCCATAGCTGATGCTCAGCCCCAGGCCCAGGCCCTGCCCCACTTCGCGCGTGGTAAAGAACGGTTCGAACACGCGCGCCAGGTTTTCCGGCGCGATGCCGGGGCCGTTGTCGCGCACGCTGATGCGCAGGCGGTTCTCGTCCCAGTGGGCCGTGATGCGGATCTCGAACGGCGGCGCATTGCCCTTGCGCATGGACAGCACGGCATTGCCCAGCAAGTTGATCAGCACGCCCACGATGGCCGCCTCGTCGCCGCGCACCAGGGTGTCGACGGGCAAGTCGTGGCTGATGCTGACATTTTTCGTTTCATGCCCCACCAGGCGGATGGCCGCGTCGAGCGCGCTGCGGAACTGGAAATGCCCCGTTTCCAGCTGGTTGCCGCTCTTGCGGTAGGCAAAGGTCTTCAAGTCGGACACGATGTGCTGCACGCGCAGCATGCCCTGCTTGGCGTCGGCCAGGCATTCGCTGACCAGCGCGCTTTGCTGGGCGGCCGGGTCTTCGATGGCCACCTCGATGGCCATCATGCAGAAATTCACGGGGTTATTGACTTCATGCAGCATGCCGGCGGCCAGGGTGCCGATGGCGGCCATTTTCTCCTGCTGCAGCATCTGCCCCTTGATATCGGCCAGGCTCTTGTTGGTTTCTTCCAGCTGCGTGTTCTTTTGCGCCACTTCCGCCTTCAGCTGGAACAGCATGAAGCGGGCGCGCTCATTAAAATAGGTAAATACGGCGCTGATGCTGGCCGACATGATGAGGAACAGGCAGTTGACGACAAACGTGCCCGGCAAGTCGAAGCCGCCCGCATGCCAGGCGCAGGCGGCCACATACAGCAGGCAGGAGATGGCGCCGAAGACCATGTTTTGCCACAGGCCGAACGCCAGCACGATGCCCGACGAATAGATGGCCAGGGTCATGCCCACATAATAGATCGAGGTGGCGCCTTCCGTGACGGCGATCATCCAGGCGATCATGATTTGCGGCAGGATCAGCCAGACAAACGTCAGGCCCTGGATGCGGTCTTGCGCCCAGCGCGTGCGCATGGCCAGCACGACGCAAAAGATCAGCACGGACACGACGATGCGCGCGCTGGTAAACGCCGATTGCTTGTCCGGGTACAGGGCCGAATCGAGGCCCATGCCCAGCAGGATCAGCACGATGCCCGTGTACGCCCCGCCGCGGCTGAATTCCAGGCGGAAGTCGCGCAAAACGGCCGTGTAGCCGGCGTGCAGGCCTGGAGTATCCATCAAGGAATGCTCACTTCCGCGAACACATTCACGCCCGTGGCGTCGACATAGATCAGCGGATCCGTTGCATGTTCGGGCAGCAAGGCCGACAGGCCTTCTTCATTGCGATAGATCAAATGCCACTCCAGCAAATGCTCCATGCCGAACTTGCCCGGATTGTTCGCGTGCACATTGGTGACGAGCAAACGTCCGCCCGGCCCCACGCGCGAGGCGAAGTGCATCAGCAGGCGCGCACACACCTTGTCGGACAGGTAGTCGAACAGGCCGGCGCAATACACGGCGTCGAAACTGCCCGGCAAGCCCGTAATGCCCGAGCCATGGCGGCGCTTGAGCAGGTTATGCACGGAATCGTGCACATAGTCGATCTCGACCACGCGCCCCGTGCGCTGCATGATGGTGGTCAGGCGCGCGCGCGTCCAGTCCAGCGTCTCGCTGCTGAAGTCGACCAGCTCGAAGGCCAGCCACTGCGCATCGGGACAGGTTTCCAGGAAACGCTGCACTTCGATGGCCGGGCCGCAGCCCACGTTGAGCACCTTGTAGACGCGCCCGGCAACGCGGGCCGCGGCCGCCTTTTGCGCCAAAAATTCCGTCAGGATATCGATGCGGTTGCGGTGCGCCGTGGCGACAGCCGCCTGCAGGAAGGCCGCATTGACGATCTGAAAATAGGTGCTCGGGCCCTGGCGCGGATCGTCCAGCAGCTGGTTGACCATCTGGTAATCGCCCGCATAGCCGAGCGGTTTGGTAAACGTGCGGAAGACGAAGGGCGCGCGCAGGATCAACGGGTGCAGCGCCGCCTGGGCGAAGGCGCGGTGGGCCGGCGCCCGCTCTTCCTCGACGAGCGAGGCTTCCACCTCGAGCTGGCGCAGGTACAGCTGGGTCTGCTCCATCAAGGGCAAGGCCAGTTCATCGAAGATATCGGGGCGCAGCCGGCCGTTTTCCTTGGGCAGCGAGTCGGACAGGTCGACCTGCTCGACCCAGCGCGACACTTCCGACAAAAAGGCGCGCATTTCGTTGACGACGATCTGGTAATCGCGGCGGATGCGGAAGCGCTCGCCCCAGCCGGCGACAAAAGCGCTGGACTCTTTCAGTACGGCGCCCTTGACGACGACCACGTCGCTCAGCTCGCGCCACTCGTCGATCAGGGTCACGGAAACGATGGCGGTCAGGCCCGTGTTGACGCTGCTGATGACGACGGCCTTGCCCACGTAGGCGTTTTTCGCCCCCATGCGCACCGTCACGTCATTGAGCACCTCGCTGACCTGCACAATCGAGTATGGATTATAGATTTCCATGACCAGCGAATTGCGCTGCAAGTTGAAAATCGTGCCACGCACCGCCTCACCCTGGGTGTTGCGGAAACTGACGACTGGATCGATCTGCGATTGTGAATACACGATTGAGCATTATCAAGTTGCCCGGTTTCCGGCACACCACACGGGTGACGCCAGTTTCCAGGCTGGGTTAAGGCACGGCACACCGGTCGTCTGCCGCCGGCCCCGCCATCAAGATGACGGTATTGCGGCGTCGTTTGACGCCGTGCCGGAGCGCCTCAAAGCGCGTCTGTTCGCTCTCTGATCGAGTGTACTATGGATGTAGCAGAACGGGCAATTGTTCCCTCAGGAACGACTGTCCGTGGCGCTGGCGCGCAACGCTGGCGATCAACCAGCCACGAACAGTGCCAGCGCGTGACGCAATAGTTGCGGCGTTTGCCCCGTCCAGCGCTTGAACGAGCGGCGGAAGTTGGTGGCATCATGAAAGCCAAGGTAGGCGGCCACGGCATCGTTATCGTAGCCATGGGCCTGGAACAGGTAGATGGCCTTGTGCGCGCGCACCTGGTCCAGCTCGGCCTGGAAATGCGTGCCATGGCGCGCCAGGTGGCGTTTCAGGGTGGCGGGACTGACGCCGAATTCCTGCGCCGTGCGCTCCAGGGTCGGCGCGCAGCGGATATTGGCAAGCAGGTAATCGTACAGCGCGCCGAGCAGGCTCGCTGCCGGCACGGGCGCCAGGGCGGCCGCCCGCAAGGCCAGCGCGGCCGCCGTGGCATTGCCGCGCGGCCAGGGTTTGTCGAGCCAGCTGGAATCGATGAGCATGGCGTCGACCTGGCAATCGAAGCGCAGCGCCTGGCCCAGGTGCACCTCATGCTGCTCGACGTGGCGGGGCCGCGCGCGGTTGAAGCAGAAGCGCCACGGCAGGGACTGCCCGGCCAGCCAGCGGCACATGGCCGCCAGTGCCGTCATGTGCATTTCCACCAAAAAAGGCAGCTGGCTCGGCGCGCCGAATGCATCGACCCAATACAGCACATGCATGTCGCCCGCTTCGCGCAAGCGCGGCTGCAGCAGCGGACACAGCAAGGTATGAAAACCGCACAGGATGCCCAGCGCCTGGCGCAGATTCTGGGCCTGCAGCAAGGCATGGCTGGCGGCGCCGTAATGGCCGGGCAGCATTTGCTGGCCCAGCATGAAGCTGGTGTCGGCACTGTCCAGGCCGCGCGCCACGTTGGCCAGCAATTGCAGGTATTGCGCGGCGCTGACCTGGCTTTCCTCGGACGGCAGCGCGCCGCCATCGAGCCCCGTGCCCTTGAGCAGCGGGGCCACAGCCAGTTCCCGGCTGCGCGCGTAGTCGAGCACCAGCGCCGGCTGGTGATGGGCCGCGATGCTGGGGTCGCCTTGCTGGTTCAGTGGCATCAGGCAGGCGCGGCGGAACTGATTCCGGCACCGGAGCGCGGCGTTTCCACGGCCCGGCTCAGCTCGGCCAAGACCACTTCCGGCACGCCATCGGTCAGCGAGCAGGCATGCCGCAGGCTCAGGCGGATTTCGCGGTTATCGTTGGCGTGGTGGCGCATCTGCCCCACCATGGCGCACAGGTGGCGCGCCTTCACGGCCGCATCTTCGCGCGACACGCCCGGCATCAGCACGGCAAAGCGGTCGCCCGCATAGCGGCACAGCAAATCGTCATTGCGCAAGTTCAGCAGCAGCATGTGGCCCACGGCTTGCAGCACGCGGTCGCCTTCGCGGTGGCCGTATTCGCGGTTAATCAGGTGAAAGCTGTCGATATCGAGCAAGACCAGCGCGCAATCGAGGCCGGGCCGGCGCTCCTGCTCCAGGCGCATCTGCGTGCGCAGGTAGCTGGCGTCGGCCAGTTGCGTGATGCGGTCGAAGGCGCGGTGGTCGCGGAACAGGCGTTCGCGCTTTTGCAGGTGTTCATTTAACCGAAACTGTTCCTGGCGCCAGTAATACATGCCGATCGTCAGCACCAGCATGCCAAACGGAATCAAGGCTTCCAGCCAGTTATCCCACACGGCGCTCTTATCGACGGCAAAGAATTCATCGAGACAATCGGCCCAGGACCCCAGCATGATGGCGCACAGGCCGCCCGCGATCAAACTCGTCACCAGCCCGCGGGGACGGCTACTGAGGGTAAACAAGAACCAGATGCCCGCCATGACGGCCGTGCCGCCTTCGCAGACGATATCCATCCACTTCCAGATGGCAAACGGTTTAAGGTGCCCCAGTGTGGCATACAGGAACAAGAACAGGGGCAACGCGAGCGCGGCGGCAATCAGGCTGTTACGGTGCAACGGCAGCATGTGGGAAACCTTTAAAAGTGGTGCTGTCGCCACGATAGCGCCCGCCCATGACGGCACGATGACATGCCCTGCGCCCGTGCGGCAGGTGCAAACGGCTCATCATTAGTAGCGCAGCCGATGCAAATCCGGCAAGCCGCATCCCATGCGCCCCGCGCTGGCAGGTCATTTCAGCTCATGGCAGCGCCATTCCAGCCGGAAAGCGTTCGCATGCCGTTGTTTTCAGGGTGGCAAGCCCTTGCCTGTCACGCAACCGTCATATTTGCTGCCTAGAATCCGCCCGGTTCCTTCCCCCTAACCGAGCTCTTCATGAAAACCATGCACACATCGTTCCCCTCCCCGCTGCGCCTGACGGCCCTGGCCCTCGGCATCATGGCCGTCTTCAGCGGCCAAAGCCATGCGCAAGCGCAAGATGCGGACGGCCAGCCGGCCGCCACCGTGGTCGTCAGCGGCCAGCGCGCCAGCCTGCGCAACGCCATCGCCGCGCAAGAGAAAGCCGACAACATCATCAGCGTCATCAGCAGCGACGATATCGGCGGCTTGCCCGACAAAAACGCGGCCGAGGCGCTGGCCCGCGTGCCGGGCGTGTCCGTGCAGCGCGACCAGGGCGAAGGCCGCTACATCACGGTGCGCGGCCTGGGTCCTGACTTGAACGCCGTCACCATCAACGGCGCGCTGGTGCCGTCGCCGGAAGCGGGCCGCCGCGCCGTGGCGCTGGACATCCTGCCAGCCGGCCTGATCCGCACCTTGGAAGTATCGAAGACCTTGCTGCCGGAAATGGACGCCAACTCGCTGGGCGCCACCGTCGAGGTGAAATCGCTGTCCGCCTTCGACTTGCCGGGCAAGCTGCTGTCGGCCAACGTGGGCGCCAGCTACGATGAAAAGACGGGCAAGACCAGCCCCAGCGGCGGCGCCCTGTGGGCCCAGCGCTTCCTCGACGGCAAGCTGGGCGTAGCCGCCGGCCTGAGCGCGGAAAAGCGCTCGTTCGGCTCGGACGACGTGGAAACGGGCGGCGCCTGGAGCAAGGGTAAGTTGTCGGGCCTGGAATTGCGCGACTACCTGCCCGTGCGCAAGCGCGGCGCGCTGGCCGTCAACCTCGATTACCGTCCCGAAGCGGGCAACAGCTGGTTCCTGCGCTCCTTCGTCAGCGAGTTTTCCGACGATGAGGTGCGCGACCGCCTGACCATCAGCAATATCGCGGGCGGCAGCCTGGCCGAAGGCCAGACGGCCAGCGCGCGCGCCGAGCGCCGCATCCGCCAGCGCAAGTACACGCAGCAAGTGCGCTCCTTAGTCCTGGGCACGCAGCAAAAATCGGGCGACTGGACGCTGGACGTGAAAGGCGGCCTGAGCCGCGCCACGGAAGACACGCCGGAGTCGCTGAACGATGGCCGTTTCCGCGGCACCAGCAATTTCGCCGGCATCAGCTTCACGGACACGCAGGAACCGAAATTGAGCGGCCCCGCCTCGCTGTACGACCCGGCCAGCTACGCGCTCAACGCCATCACCCTGCAAAAGCGCTACTCGAAGGACAATGAGCACCACGCGCGCATCGACCTGGCGCGCAAGTTCGACACCGCCACCCTGAAGTTCGGCGCGAAAGTCAGCCGCCGCGAAAAATCCAATGACACGGATCAATGGGCGTACAACAGCAGCAAGGCTTCCAGCGGCAATTACTGGGGCGCAGGCTCGACTTCGATGAGCAACTTCGTGCAAGGCCATAATCTCGACTACGACCTGGGCAACATCGGCGTGGCGCTGGACCCAGCCCTGATACGCGCCCGCGTGGCGGGGCTGGACCGCGCCAAGGCGCGCCTGGCCACGGAATCCATCATCAACGACTATCGCATGCATGAAGACATCAACGCCATGTATGTGCAGAACAGCTATGACTTCGACGCCTGGCACATCCTCGGCGGCGTGCGCGCCGAGCGCACCAGTTTCGAGGCGGCCGGCTCGCAAGTGGACAGCGCCGGCGTCGCCACGGCCTTGACGCGCGAACGCTCGTACACCAACTGGCTGCCAAACCTGCAAACCCGTTATGACCTGGATCAAAAGACCAGCGTGCGGGCCGCCTGGACGCAAGCCGTCGTGCGCGCCAACTTCAGCCAGCTGGCGCCCGGCATCAGCCTGGCCAGCAACACGGAAGCCGTGATCGGCAACCCGGACTTGAAACCCTTGAAGGCAAACAACCTGGACCTCGGTATCGAGCGCGTGCTGGGCAACGACGGCGTGATGTCGGCCTACGGCTTCTACAAGGACATCAAGAATTTTACGTACACGACGAATCTGGCCGGCACGGGCCAGTGGGCAGGCTACACGACGGCCACCTCGTATGCGAACGGCGACGCGGCCAAGGTGAAAGGCATCGAACTGGCCTACATGCAGCCGCTGCGCATGCTGCCGGCGCCATTCAATAAATTCCTCGTCGGCGTCAACGGCACCCTGAGCACCTCGAGCGCGCAAATCGGCCGCTTCGACAAGGCCAGCAACAAGCAGCTGAACCGCGACATCCGCCTGCCGGGCCAGTCGAACCAGGTGATGAACTTGATGCTGGGCTATGAAACGGGCCCGGTCAGCGCCCGCCTGGCCCTCAACTACAAGTCGCCGTATCTGCTGGAAATGGGCGGCGACATCCTCGACCAAAGCCAGGACCATATCGTCGCCAGCCAGAAGCAGCTCGATTTCTCGCTGTCGTACCAGATCAATAAACAGTTCCAGCTGATGTTTGAGGCGGCCAACCTGAACAACGAGAAATACTATGTCTACCAGGGCACGAAGCAATACAACGTGCAGAACGAACAATATGGCCGCACCTTTAAAGTGAGCCTGAAAGCCAGCGCCTTCTGATGATGATCTCCAATAACATGAAAAAAACCGTACTCTGCAGCGCCTTGCTGGCTGCCTTCTGCCTCGCGGGCACGGCGCAAGCCGCGCCTGCCCAAGCCGTTCCCTCCTTCACGCAGGAAGCGGAAGAACTGGCGCGCCTGCCCGGCGGCGGCTGGCTGCTGCTCGACAAGCACGGCTTGCGCCTGTTCAACGCAGCCGGCCAGGAGCAGGACCGCATCGCCGTGCGCGCCAAGCAGCTCGACACGCGCAGCGATGGCGGCAAGGTGCTGGCCGTCTTCCTGGAAGCGGACACGCAGCGCCCCCTGCCCGTCTCCGTCGACGTGCAGGCCGGCAAGCTGAACCGCCTGGCGCCATTTCCCGTGCCCACATTTTCCGTGGAAGCATCGTGCCTGTACCGCGACGCCCAGCAGCTAGCCCATCTGTTCTTGATCGGCAAGGATGGGCAAGCGGAACAGTGGGTGATGCAGGGAGAACAGCGTCAGCTAGTACGCAAGCTGGCCTTGCCGCCCCATGCGAAACATTGCCGGGTCGACGATGGCGCCCAGCGCCTGCTGGTGAGCGAAGCCAACATGGGCGTCTGGGCGTATGACGCCGAGTCCGAAGGCATGGGCAAGCGCGAAGTGGTCGCCCTGCGCAAGCCGTACGGCCAGCTGGACGGCGGCGCCGGGGCGCTGGCCGTGCTGCCGGGCGGCGTGGCAGTACTCGACGGCAAGGCGGAAAAGCTGCACCTGTTCGCCCATCAGGGGAGTCAATGGACGGCCATGCCGCCGCAAGCCGTGGCCTTGAACGTGCGCAAGGGCGACAGCCAGCTGGCACTCAATGGAAATTCGTTGATGTTACGCGGCAAGAATGGTTGGCAGGCGCGGCCCTTGAAATGGGCTGGCCAGGCGGAAACACAGCCTGCCGTGGCCATCATCGCCCCGCAAGCGCAGACGGAACCGATGGCGCGCCAGGGCGACGCGGCCGACGATCCGGCCATCTGGCTGTCCAGCAACCCCGCCGACGCGCGCATCCTCGGCACCAACAAGAAACAGGGTTTATTGGTCTACGACCTGCAAGGCAAGCAGACCCAGCTGCTGGAAGTGGGTCGCCTGAACAACGTCGACGTGCGGCAGAACATCAGTCTTGGCGGCAGCAAGGTCGACCTGGCCGTGGCCACCCAGCGCGACGACAACAGCATGATGCTGTTCACCATCAATGCCGAAGGTGTCGTGGCGGAAGCGGGCCGTTTTCCTACCGGCCTGAAAAGCATCTACGGCATGTGTTTGTACCAGCCGGCCAGCGGCGGCGTGCAAGCGTTCATCAACGACAAGGACGGCACTTTCCAGCAATACAGCATCGGCTTGAATGGCAACAAGTTCAGCGCCACCCTCTTGCGCAGCTTCAAGGTCGCCACCCAACCGGAAGGCTGCGTGGCCGACGATGCCAACGCCCGCTTGTTCCTGGGCGAGGAAACGCGCGGCATCTGGACCACCTCGGCCGACGCCGCCAAGCCGGACGCCCTGGCCATGGTCTTGCCGGTGGGCGTGCACCTGACGGCCGACGTGGAAGGCATGGCCATCTACCGCCAGCCTGGCGCCAAGGCCAATACGGGCTACCTGATCGTCTCCAGCCAAGGCGACAGCAGCTACGTGGTGCTCGACGCGCAAGCGCCCTACAAGGTGCGCGGTCGCTTCAAAGTCGGCTTCAACCTGCCCGCCGGCATCGACGGCACCTCCGAAACGGACGGCCTCGACGTCACCTCCGCCAACCTGGGCGGCGCGTACGCGCAAGGCATGCTGGTGATCCAGGACGGCTACAAGCGCTTGCCGGACGGACCGCAGAACTTCAAGTATGTGGCGTGGGGGGATGTGGCGAAGGCCTTGAAGCTGGAATAATCAGGCGGGGCCGGCCCGGCCGGGGGAATGCGCCCTACTGGGGCGCATCCTGATTCCGAGGAGCCCAGCCCCGATACTATCTGCGCGGCATATCGATATGAAATGGCAGGCGCTTGCCGCACAAGTCCACCATGCCAGACACGGCTAGTCGATCCGCCGACAATTCAATGATGTTGACGGCCGACACGTCACCATATTCCATCATATAGATACCCGATTCCTCCGCCTCGGGATGCATATCCAGCATCCCGATCGCCAGCGCTCCTCCCTGCCCTTCCGGTATGCGCAAGCCATGCAGGAAAAAAGCCGGCGGATACAACGCCCACGACCATTCCGCATCCTCCGGCTCGGTCAAGCGCATAAACACCTCATCGTCGCCATCGATATCGATATTCAGCTCCAGCATGCCGCTACCATGAGCTTCCAGACTAATGTTTGATTTCGCTACATTCACTTCAAAATTGGTGTTGCCGATACTAAAAACAATCATTCAATACTACTCCTGAGTTACAAGTAAATAGACGGCACGATAAACAGCAAGGAATGCAGGATTGCCGTGTCTTCACCATATTAATTTAATTATTATCAATGCGCACAGCAATGACATTAAACTTTACCATCTTTAATAATGTCAATGAATGCAAGAAAGGTCCGTTTATCCGCAAAACAGATAAAACTTGTAATGTCCGCTTGCGCCTGCGGATTCAATCGGTCAACGCAACACATTGTTCAAATCGTTGAGCCGGTGTTTGGTAGTGTAGCGTCTTCCTGGGGCGCTCGTTGAGTCGTCTGGCTACCGCATCGAGTTGCTCTTGCGAATAGGTGGAAATATCCAGCCCCTTGGGGAAATACTGGCGCAACAGGCCGTTGGTATTTTCATTTGAACCGCGCTGCCATGGATTCTGTGGATCGCAGAAATAGACCTGGATGTCGGTGGCCAACGTAAAGCGTTTATGCCCGGCCAGTTCGCTGCCACGATCCCACGTCAGTGACTTATACAGTTCCTGGGGCAGCCTGCGGGCATTGTCGATCAATGCGTTGACCACCGTTTCGGTATTTTTGGCGGCGACTTTTATCAGCATGACATAGCGCGTCTGGCGCTCGACCAAGGTCACGATCTGGCTGTTGTGGCTGCCGCATAGCAGGTCCCCCTCCCAATGCCCGGGCACCGCTCGATCCGCCGCCGTCGCTGGACGCTCGCTGATCGACACGGCATCGACAATTCTGCCGTGGTTGTCCGTCTTTTGGGTGTGATGACGAGAGCGGCGCATGGCGCGCGTACGGCGCAAGTGCTCCAGCAGCTCCTTCTTTAAGGCGCCTCGGGCCTGGATATAGAGGCTGCGGTAAATGGTTTCGTGCGACACGTGATACTCCTCGTGGCGCGTGAACAGCTGCTTGAGCCAGCCAGCAATCTGTTCCGGCGACCACTGCAATTGGAGCTTGCTGGCAACCATGTTGGCCAGCATGCGGCTCTCCGTCAGCTTACAAGGTTTGGGGCGGCGCGCCTGATCCCACGCATACTGATCGGCCTGAGTTGCGCGATATGCTTCGCGGCCACCGTTGCGCCTGAGTTCCCTGCTGATGGTCGATGGTGCGCGTCCAAGGCGCCTGGCAAGTGCGCGGATGGATATGCCGGTAACGATGGCGCGCGATACCTCCTCGCGCTCGGCCAGCGTCAGCGCCAGTCGGGAACGGCATCGCGGCGCTGGCCGTATGCCACCAGACTCAGCCAGAATCCGCTGTATCGACGAGTGATTCCGATCAAATAGCTGGGCTATCATCTGCAGGGAGTCGCCTTGCTTCCAGCGTTCCCACATCAAGGCCTTCTGGGTCTCAGTGTAATAAATTCGTGGTTTCTGTTTCATCTTCAACACTCCTATAACCTAGATGTTTAGGTTAGAGTGTTGCGACCACCGATTGAATCCGCACCCCATAGCGGTCATCGGCAAAGTGTTTTGATATTCAAACTCCGGCCACTAAGGGCGCGGCGAGAGAGCGGGGACCTTCCCACGGACATACCTGTTCTAGCCAAAAACCAGATGGCCCCTTTGGGAGGGTATAGCCGAGCAATACCGGATTTACTTCATAACCCATCTTGGAGAACGATCTCGCAATTTGTAGCCGTCGCTGCCGGAGGATCGGACCGTATTTTGGACGCTGCATTGCTATTTCACGACGCTCGAAATAGCGAATCAGATGCAGATGCTCCCTACCGGCAATTGACCGCATAAGCCTCCATCGCTGAAGCAAGGAAATCGAATATGTTTGGCGCTTCAACAAGCGATACGATGAATCGAAGTCCGGATACTTCCGATACTTCAGTGTCCATCTGTGGTTATGCTTCCGTCGTTTTTCCATGGCATCTTACAAATTAGAATTCAATTTGAGCGTCTCCTTTTGGCCGGCTGCTGCCTTAGACATGCCCCGGGCAAAATCAGACTCGTTCAATGCAAAACATCAAAGCTCGCCACTAAAGATATTTAGGTGCTTAAATCAAGGCGACTGATTTTGAAATCTACATGCCCGCCGCATATTGCACCCATTTCGATAATAAATCCTTGTACCTCGACCAGGCCTTCCCCTTGATCGATCACCCTCCCACGCCCACGATAGGCGTAATGTCCGATATGTTCGATCCATTCCGTAGACAATGCCGCTTTTTCATCTTCCGGCCAGTCACTCAAGTATGTGGCTTCGACATCAGCTTCCAAGACAGAAAGGCGATTCTCAATAACGTCGCCTGCTGTTACGCTGCAGGGATGACAAAACACAACAAGCTCACCTTTCTCGCTGCGCAAAGTAACTGATGCGGCTTCTTCATCAGGTGGGTCGACCAAAACTACAGTGAGCATGTCCATTTTTCAGGTGACATTGTATGTTTTAAACATGAAATAGAGGGCCGTTTCTGGCCGCCAGCGGCCCATGAGCATAACGAATTATCAAGTGAGAAAAGTCACGAATTGTCACGTCAACGTGATTGCCTGCTTCTGACCTGTTTCAGCGGTTCAAGCTCTTGCACCGGTTTCATAGAAATGGTCGACGCAATATGCTCTTCCTTTAAGCGCACGCTGCTGGCAGTCCTTTGCCAAGCAAGAAGATGTATCCAGTCCGCCATGATTTTCAATGATACGTTCCTTTATCAAGGCTTCTATATCAGTCGATTCCCAGCCTTCAGGTGAGTTCAATTTGCAGGCGTACAGTGCTTGATATTTATCCCATTCGTCGGTTCGCCAAAGCTGGCCGCACGCTGGGCATTGCAACTGTTTGAACCAGTCGCCCGTTTCAAGGCAGCGCATTTCTGCGACAAACTCCGCGTAGTTCCGACTAATCTCTACAAGGGTGCTTCTATCACCGCAGCTACATTGCATCGCTCCACTCCGAATTTTGCGTCAACTTGCTTCAATTTTACCGTCTGTTGTTGGCCGAACCCAGCCGTTCTGCCCAGCATAGCAGGTTGTCAGATGGAAAATATAGCGCCCCCTCAAGACAGGATGGATTCACTCCATAGCCGCCGTTCGAGTTTCGATGGCCACGGTCTGCTATGTAACGCTTACCGGCTGATGCCCACATGCAAGCTGACCGGATGCGTGGGAAGAGGCGCTTGCATAAAACCTGAAAAATCGCATCCAGCGCCTGTCAAGCTCAGCCGGCCGCTCGGCTTTCGTCACTGGGGACATGACTTTCTATCCGCGTGGAATCCGGTACACATCATTCAATGCGGTACAGGCTGTCAAAGCCGCCTACCTCCACTGACGTGCTGTCTGCGCCACCAAGCATCGGTAGACCCTGGCTCCATCCGGCTGCCAAGACCTGCACGTCACGCACAGGATCGGACGCCTTGGCCCTCTCGTTGCGGATGCGACAGGTTTCGGGATCTGTGGCGAACAACCCACGTGCGAAGACCCGGCCCTGTTCCGCCAGCCTTGCGGTTTTGGGAGCGCGAATTCTCGCAAACGCCTGGAAGATGTCTTCCAAGCCTCCACTTGCACCATCCAAACACCGGGCCAAATGCCACGCATCCTCAAGCGCCTGGCAGGCTCCTTGCCCCGACGTCGGCAACGGCGCGTGCGCCGCATCTCCCACGAGCAGCACATTTGCCCGGCTCCACGTGTGCAGCGGCTCCAAGTCGTGCACGGCAATCAGTCGGATGGCATCCGCCGGTGTCGCCTGGATGAGACGTGTGACAGGCTCAGGCCATTCCGCGAACAGGTCCTCAATTTCCTTACGCATATCCGCTGCAGGCGCCGCCATCGGCAATGGCCGTGCCTGCGCCGCCGCCCAGTAGACCAGATCCGGCCGGACCGGCACGCAACCGAAGCGCTTGCCCGCCCCCCAGAAGTCTTGAATCGAAACATCGTTCACCAGCGCATGCGGCCCCTGCGCTACGCCAATCCAGTTCACAAAGCCTTGATAGATTGGTGTGTTGTCACCCGCGACAAACCTGCGCGCCACTGATTCCATGCGGCCGTCGGCCCCAATGAGCAGATCCGGGCGGATGCTTGCGCCATTTTCGAAATGGGCCACGGCTCTGCCATTAGTATCAAGCTCAATAGCCACCGCCCGGTGCCCGAACTCCACCGGAATCCCTGCCCGTGCCGCATGATCCAGCAACACCTCCTGCAGGTGCCTGCGCAGCACCGTGTAGGTCGGGTATCCCATCGTCCGGTCCAGCAAACCAATATCGAGGCCACCCAGTGCATTTCCCGCAGCATCCTGGCGACGCATTGTCAGCGGTCTACCGCCAATGGCCTCAATATCTTGCAGCAGTCCCAGTTCTTCCAGCACAAAGCTGGCATTGGGCCAGAGCGTCACGCCAGCCCCCATGGTTGCCGGCCCCGCCCGGCGCTCATATACGCGGGGACTGTACCCCCGCTTGCTCAAGGCAAGCGCCACGCTCAACCCTGCAATGCCGCCGCCAAGTATTCCGATTTCCATGCTAAAGCTCTCCTATTCAATCCGTCCCGACGTGCCGCCGACGGCGATTCATCGGACGAGATGGCATATTAAATTCCGCCACTGTGGAGTACTAGTATGTAAAAATGGGTGGCTTTCATACCTTAATCGGGATAATAATGCGCAATGCCCTCGACCTGAATACAGTCCGTGTCTACGTGGCGGTCGTCGATGAACAAAGCTTTGCCGGCGCAGCACGCCTGCTGACCCTGCCATCTTCTAACGTTAGCCGCCACGTCGCCTCGCTGGAACGCATGCTGGGCGTCCGCCTGCTGGAACGTAGCACCCGCCACCTGCGCATGACGGAAGCTGGCAGGCTACTCTACGAACGCGCTAAACCCTTGCTCGACGCCTTGCTCTCCACCGAGGAAGAGCTTGGCGCAGTACAGCGTGAGCTGCGTGGCCCCCTAAGGATGTGCATGCCAGGCGAAGCGCCAAGGCTGCTAGCTCCTATCCTGGCCGAATTCTGTAGCCTCCATCCAGGCATCGAGCTTGAATGCGATACTCGGATGACCGGGCTGGAGGTACTTCGAGAGGACGTCGATCTTTCAATCGTCTTCCACCGGGGCCATCAGGAGGACAGTACTTTCATCACCCGCGAACTCGCCACCCTGCCCAGCATCGTGGTTGCCGCCCCCACCTTGCTAGCCAAGACCGGCATGCCACACTATGTGCGCGAACTGAAGTCTCTACCCTGCATCACCACCCTCAGTGCGCTGAAAGGTCAGCCCTGGCAGTTTCAGAACGCTGCGGGAGAAATCGTCAAGGTGCCGGTCCGCAGCCGTTACCGCGTCAACAGCGGAGAACTGGCAGTGGCAGGCGCACGGCAAGGCATCGGCTTCGCGATTGTGGCGGCCTATCCCTGCCAGGAAGATCTTGCTACGGGCCGATTGCAGGAGGTACCACTGGACCTGTGCCCCGCGCCCCTGAAATTACTGGGGGCATACAGCCATCGCCATTCCCTGACCGCGCGTGTGCGGGCGCTGCTGGATTTGATACAAATGCGGTTGGCTGGGTCGGTTAACCCTCCCGTGGACCCCATAACTTGTGGAACGGTCTAGGATCGAGGTAGTGCACTGGACTCAAAGTGGAGTTCTTCGGAGCAGAAGCAGTCGCTCGGTATGACTTTCTCAATGTCAGCTTTTGGCCGGTTGCCGTCGTTGCCACCTTCCGCCTGCGGACATTCGTCCTGCTGCAGGCACTATAAATCTTAAAGGCCCATAACAGCCTCGAAGAGATGACGAACCCATTTGCTAAACGCGAGGCGTTTGGACTCGCGTTGCCTCAGCCGATGCATCAACAACCACGTTGCATACAAGGCGATCATAACGACGCACGCTGCACTTATGATAGCTGTGATGATCTGTATAACTGGAAGCATAACCATCTGTCCTCATTCTCACTACGTCCGCTTTTGGCCGGATGCCGTCGTTGGCAGGTTACGCCCCATTGCGGACATTGATGCTTAAATTTGATGAGTGTTCGAACGGTCATCCAGTTCATTGTTCCGTACAACTGGACGAAGGAGATAGGCTGTAATGCCGACGGTAAGACCAGCAGCGATTGCACCTAGCGCTGTGCGAGTCGGTGCATCCAGAAACATTATGTAGGGCACACAGCACCCGGCAATACAGGTGGCCAGCAGCAGCAGAGAATCATATTTGCGCAGGAGTATGAGCAATGGCAGGCCCACCAGTGCCAAACCCGCAAATGACATCGGAACAGCGAGTAGTACGGAAAAAAGAAGTCCGACCCCGACATCAGACGCGATACCTGCATCGGAGCTTCCGATACCTGCCAATGTGACTGCCGGGATACTCGACAGCGGCGCCAAAAACAAGGATTTCATAGGGAAGGGTTTGATCTTCATGGGTCTTCCTGTGGTTTTTTGTCTGCTTCTGGCCGATTGCCGACTCTTTTAGTCGAAATGCCGATTAGCATTAGTATCAGTCTTCAATGTGCTAATGGTAAAGACTGTTCGATTA
The DNA here is from genome assembly GCF_034424625.1 of Janthinobacterium lividum. Taxonomy (NCBI): domain Bacteria; kingdom Pseudomonadati; phylum Pseudomonadota; class Betaproteobacteria; order Burkholderiales; family Oxalobacteraceae; genus Janthinobacterium; species Janthinobacterium lividum. The sequence continues at coordinate 3,707,699 of NZ_CP139976.1, forward strand.
GGAGCGGTTGTTCCCGATCATTAGTAAACAATTTTACAACTGTAGCGTATTTTGCAACATGATATAGAAAAAGAAGCCGCGATGCACCAGTCATGTCAGCAACTACCTTGTTAAATCTCCTCGGCTTACCAATCCGCCAGCGACTGCCAGCCTCAGGCATATTAGAATACCGTCCCATGACCTCGCCCGCCTCGACCTCCGCTCTCCCCGACAGCATCCTGCTCCCGTCCCTGGCCGTACTGGGAGGGCAGATTTCCGTCAATCTGGGGGCGGCGATTGCGAAGAATCTGTTTCCGGTCATTGGCGTGGAAGGAATTACGGCGTACCGGGTGGGGTTTTCTGCGCTGATCCTGCTGGCCATCTTCCGCCCCTGGCGCTACCGGCTGACGCGCAAGGATGTGCTGAACTTGCTGGTCTATGGTTCGGTGCTGGGGTTGATGAACTTGCTGATTTACCGGGCGTTTGCGCTGATACCGATCGGTATTGCCGTGGCCATCGAAGTGACGGGGCCGCTGGCCGTGGCCATGCTGTCGTCGCGGCGGCCGCGCGATTTGCTGGCGGTGGCGTGCGCCGTGTTTGGCTTGTATCTGCTGCTGCCCCTGCAAGGCAGTCCGGGCAGCCTGGACCCCGTCGGCGTGGCGTATGCGCTGGGAGCGGCGCTGTGCTGGGCGCTGTATATCATCTTCGGCAAGCGCGCCTCCACCTTGCAGGGCGGACAAGCCGTAGCCTGGGGCATGACGGTGGCGGCCATGGTGACCGTGCCCATCGGCGTCGCGTATTCGGGCACGGCCCTGTTGGCGCCATCTATTGCGCTGATGGGCCTGGCCATTGCCATGCTGTCCAGCGCTCTGCCGTATTCACTGGAAATCTTTGCCCTTCGCCGCTTGCCGCAAGGCGTGTTCGGCATGTTCAGCAGCGCGGCACCCGCCGTCAGCGCGCTGGCTGCCATGGCCGTGCTGGGAGAACTGCTGAGCCTGACCCAGTGGCTGGCCATCGCCTGCATCGTGTTTGCGTCGGCCATGGCGGCGCTGGGAGCACAGGGCGGCAAGCGCTAGCGGCATTCAGACCATCCCGTATCGATTCCTGCGCGCTTCCTGCAGCTATTCCTGCGCTGCGGCCTGGCATCGCTACGCCGCTGACGAACAGGTTTTGATGCCCGCCTGTAAAATACGTCATTGCTTGCCATATCGCGCACTTCCGCCTCACCGATGACCTATCCATTTCTTTTTCGCTGGTTCTCCCCTCTCGCCGCTGCAGCCTTGCTGCTGGCGCCAGTCGTCACCGCACAGGCGGCCGCTCCTGCCGGCCTCACGGGCAATGCCGAAGCGGGCAAGGCCGCGTTTCGCAAGTGCGCCTCTTGCCACCAGGTGGGGCCATCGGCACGCGGCGGCTTCGGCCCCAAGCTGACGGGCGTGATCGGCCGCAAGGCCGGCTCCACCACCGACTATAAATACTCGGCGGCCATGAAAAACACGAATATCGTCTGGACCGAGCAAAACCTGGCCGGCTTCCTGAAAGCACCGAGCGATTTCATTCCTGGCAACAACATGCGCTTCTGGGGCATCGGCAACGCCCAGCAAGTGGCCGACTTGCTGGCCTATCTGCGCACGCAGTAAGCGCATACAATAAGCACATGCAATAACGTCAGCGTCCAAGCTGGCCGAGCGCCAGCCTGTACGCAGGCTGGCACATGCACGCGCACAAGGCGGCATCAGGCCCGTGACGCCAGATCAAATTCCCGGCGCTTGCAGCACGCCCTTGCGCTTCTTGTGCGCCGCCTCATAGTCGCGCAGACGACTCTAGGGCTTGGCTGGCAGCTTGCGCACGCACAGATAGATGGAATACAGCGCCGCCAGTCCCACCAGCACGTACACGCCGCGCGACGCCGTCGACATGGCGCCCAGGATGCGGGCCACGATATCGATATCGAACAAGCCCACCAGCGCCCAGTTCAAGCCGCCCACGATCAGCAGGATCATGGAGATCCAGTCGACCACGTTCAGGCGCTTGGCCGTCATTTCCTCATTTGCCGCACCGTCCGATCCTGCCTGGATATTCGCCATGTCAGCCTCCTGTGAAGATAAGAAGAAAGACCCGCCGCCGGGTCTGTGCAAGGAACAGTGTAGGCGCGGCACCGCCATGCGCCAGTCGGACGATGCCGGGTATCGAGGTAGGACGCGTCTGTAATGCGGCGAGTGATTTTATCTGGCAACAGCCATGCCGCTGTTGCTAAACAGGCAGTGACTAATTCCAATATGGAAATATTTGTAGATTACCTAGTACCGCGCTGCTACACTCATTTCACCCCAGCAACTTCAGGGGTCAAGTGCCGCATCATGCCGCAGGCATGGGAAACGGCCACCATGGGAAAACAGCTGAGGGGACATGAATATTTCAAACATACGTATCGGTGTGCGCCTGACCACAGGCTTTTTGCTCACTTCGCTGTTACTGGCCGTGGTGGTGGTCATCAGCACGTGGCAGCTGTCGGCGGTAAGCGGGGAAATCGACAGCAGCGTGAACCAGCGCTATGCGCGCATCGCGCAATTGCAGGCCACGCGCAACAGCACGCAAGAACAGCCGGTTCTGCGCGAGCTCGACCAGCAGATCGCCACGCAATCGGCGCAGATGCGCGCGGCGGCCGAGGCGGCCATGGCCCGCGCGCACGATACCAGCGTGCTGATCATTGCGCTGGGCCTGGTCGGCGGCGTGTTGAGCCTGGCGACGGCCTGGTTCATCAGCAGCGGCATCGTGCGTCCCCTGCGGCATGCAGTCAAAGTGGCGCGCAAGGTGGCCGGCGGCGACTTGAGCGAACATATCCGCGTCGATTCCCGTGATGAAGTGGGGCAACTGCTGCTGGCCCTGAAAGACATGAATGCCAGCTTGATCACGATCGTGGGCGAGGTGCGCGGCGGCACGCACGAGATCACGGGCGCCTCGGGAGAGATTGCCGCCGGCAACCTGGACTTGTCGCAGCGCACGCAGGCGCAAGCCAGTTCGCTGGAGCGCACGGCCGCCTCGATGGAAGAACTGACGGGCACCGTCAAGCAAAATGCCGATAACGCACGACAAGCCAATCAACTGGCGCAATCGGCCGCCGCCGTGGCAGGCAAAGGGGGGACGGTGGTGGCGCAAGTGGTCGATACCATGAGCTCGATCAACGCTTCCTCGAAAAAGATCGTTGACATCATCGGGGTCATCGATGCCATCGCCTTCCAGACGAATATCCTGGCTCTGAATGCCGCCGTGGAAGCGGCGCGGGCCGGGGAACAGGGGCGCGGTTTTGCCGTCGTGGCCGCTGAAGTGCGCACCCTGGCACAACGCTCGGCCGGCGCGGCAAAAGAAATCAAGCAGCTGATCGGCGACTCCGTGGAGCGGGTCGACGCAGGCGCCCGCCTGGTCGATACGGCCGGCGCCACCATGCGCGAAATCGTGGCCAGCGTGCACCGCGTCACGGACATCATGGGCGAGATCAGCATGGCCAGCGGCGAGCAATTGTCCGGCATCGAACAAGTCAATGCCGCCATCGTGCAAATGGAACAGGTGACGCAGCAAAATGCGGCCCTGGTGGAGCAGGCATCGACGGCGGCGGCCAGCATGCAGCAGCGCGCCACGCTACTGTCAGGCACGGTGGGCATCTTCAAGCTGAGCCGTGACCAGGTGTCAGCCCAAGCCGGGCACGGCATCAGCTTGGTAGCCGGACAGGCTCCGCACGCCATTTCCGCGCCGGCAAACCTGTCTGCCACAAGCGTTAGAGCGCGGCTGAAAGCCTGAGTTCCCCCGTCATCGCTACGCCGCTCCAGATATGCTATAGCTGCTTGTACATGACCGTAGTGGGGTCCAGCCGGTCGCCGGCCGGCGCCAGCGCATAGCCGGGGATGCTGCCGGCCACCACATAGCCGAGCGACAAGTACAGCGGTTCCGCGTGGTCGCTGCTGCGCGTGTCCAGGGTCAGCAGGCTACGCGGCAAGAGGCGCGCCTGTTCTTCCAGCGCTTGCATCAGCTGGCGCGCAAGGCCGCGCCGGCGGAAAGCGGGCGCGACCAGCAGCTTGCGCACTTCGGCCCGGTGTGCCTGGTTGGGATTGGTATCCCAGTCCAGCTGCACGGCGCCCGCCACCTTCCCGTCCACCTCGGCCACCAGCAACAGGCGCACGCCCCGCGTGACGGCCGGCAAGACGTTATCCGTCCAGAACGCCTGGCTGGCCGCCATGCCGAAGGGCAAGATAAAACCGATGCTGGCGCCGTCGTGCACGCAGTTTTGCAGCAAGGCCCCAGTTCCGGCAAGCGGTCACGTATATCGGTGGTTGAAAAATGGCGTAGCGATACGGGCATGGTGACCTCAGACAAGAAAGAGAAAATAGCGGGCGCCGCTGTCCGGCGGCGTCGTGAACGCGCTGGGGCCATGCAGCTGGTAGCGCAGGCAGTCGCCGGCCAGTAAATCATGGGAGCGGCCGTCGACGGTCACGTTCAGCTTGCCTTGCTGCAGCAACAAATGGTGTTCCATGCCGGGCCGGGGCGAGGCCGCGTAGGCGATCGTCACGCCAGCGCCCAGCTCGCATTCGAGCGCTTCGCCAGCCAGCGCGCGCGACGGGGGCGAAACGGAGCGGCGGATAAAGCCCGTGTCCGGGTCGCTCCACACGCTTTGCTCGGCCCGCCGCAGCAGGGGTGGAAAGTCGTCTTCCACCATGCGCAGCAGGCGCGACATGGCCAAGCCATACGCGGCGCACAGCTTGCCCAGCACGCTTGTAGTCGGGCTGACCTCGCCATTTTCCAGGCGCGACAGAGTGGCGCGGCTGACATGGCTGGCAGTGGCCAGCTGGTCCAGCGACCAGCCCCGCTCCACGCGCAACTGCTTTAAACGCGCCGCCAGCCGCTGTTCCGTATCGCTTTCTACGAATGTTGAGTTTTCCATATATGGGAATTTATTCCCAATACGGAAAACAGTCAAGCTGTTTGCCTGATCCTGCTAGCCTGCCATGCGTGTGGCGTGGCGGCACAGCTCCAGGAAGCCGGCCAGGCGCGGGGAAAGGATTTTCCTGGACTGGCGGATCAGATAGAAATTGCGCTCCAGCGGCGGCAGCATGGTTTCCAGTTCCACCAGTTGCCCGCTGGCCAGCAAATCGGCCACGACGACGCGCGACAGGCAGGCGATGCCCAGCCCCGCCGCCGCGCCATATTTGATGGCTTCCGAATTGCTGAACTCGCCCGCGGCGCGCAGATAGTGCAGATACGGCACCAAGGCTTGCTCGACGGCTTCGCGCGTGCCCGAGCCCGCTTCGCGCAGCAGCCAGCCCGCCTGGTTCAGCTCCGTAAAGCTGAGCAGATGGCGCAATTGCGCCAGCGGATGCGTGGGCGCGGCCACGATCAGCATCTGGTCCGTCAGCCACGGCTCCACCAGCAAGCCCGCTTCGTGGCACGGCCCTTCGATCAGGCCGATATCGACACGGAATTCCGCCACGGCGGCGGCGATGTCGGCCGTGTTGGCAATCGTCACTTGCGGAATGCTGCGCCCGTATTGCTGCGCCGCCAGCGCCAGTATCTGCGGCAGCAAATAGATGCCGATGGTGGTGCTGGCGCCGATCTGCAGGCTGACGGGCACGGACGGGTCGGCACCCGCGAACTGGCGCTCGATGCTGGCCGCCCCGTCGCGCATCTGCCGCGCCTGTGGCAACAGCAGGCGGCCATTGTCGTTGAGCAGCAAACGCTTGCCCACACGGTCGAACAGTTGCGCTCCCAACAAGGCTTCCAGTTCATTCAGGGCCGCGCTGGTGGCCGATTGAGACAGCGCAATCAACTCGCCGGCCGCACTGGTGCTGCCCGTATCCGCCACGGCGAGGAAAATCTGCAGTTGCCGCAAGGTCAACGCCATTTTATCTACCTATTTAATCGGTTAAATATACAAAAACAATCCGTTTTACCATTTAATCGACGAACTGTACAGTCATGTCATACGAACCAGGAACCACGGAGTACGGCATGTCATCCCTCTCAACAAGCAACACAACAAGTTTCAGCGACCGCTATGGCCGCCTTCTCCCCGGCCTGCTGCTCAGCGGCGTGATCGCCTGGGGCGCCATTCAACTGGGCAAGCTGGAATGGATGCAAAGCCACGGCATGAGCGCCCTGACCCTGGCCATCATGCTGGGCATTGTGCTCGGCAATAGCGTGTATGGCCGCCTGGCGCCCACCTGCGGCGCGGGCGTGACCTTTTCCAAACAGACATTATTACGGCTCGGCATCATCCTGTATGGCTTTCGTTTGACCTTCCAGGATATCGGTCAGGTGGGCCTGGCCGGCATCGCCATCGATGCACTGGTGCTGGCGTCCACGTTTGGCCTGGCCATGTTCCTTGGCACCAGAGTATTCAAGCTGGAACGCAACAGCGCCATCCTGATCGGCGCGGGCAGCTCGATCTGCGGCGCGGCGGCCGTGATGGCGACCGAGCCCGTCGTCAAGGGTCGCAGCGCAGATGTCACCGTGGCCGTCTCGACCGTCGTGGTCTTCGGTACCATCGCCATCTTTTTGTATCCCTTGCTGTACCAATTGAACCTGGGCTGGCATGTGCTGGGCACCACGCCCACCGCCTTTGGCGTGTACATCGGCTCGACCGTGCATGAAGTGGCGCAGGTGGTGGCGGCCGGCAAGTCGATCGGGCAGGAAGCGGCGAATGCGGCCGTGATTGCCAAGATGGTGCGCGTGATGATGCTGGCACCGTTCCTCGTCATCCTGTCCGCGGTGCTGGCGCGCGGCAAGGCCAAAGGTGGCAACAGCGGCCACGACAAGGCGGCCAAGCTGGCCATTCCCTGGTTCGCCTTCATCTTTATCGGCGTGGTGGCATTCAATTCGCTGGGCCTGCTGCCAGCGGGAACAGTCGCCACCATTACCGAGCTCGACACAGTCTTGCTGGCCATGGCCATGGCTGCCCTGGGCTTGACGACGCACATGTCGGCCATCCGCCGCGCCGGCATCAAGCCCCTGCTACTGGCCGGCCTGCTGTTCTGCTGGCTGATCGCCGGTGGTGCCGCCATCAACCATGTGGTCGCCAGCCTGTTTGCTTAAGGCGCAGCTTGATACAAGCCGGGGCCGCTGACGCGGGAGTCGAAAACTTCGTACAATATACGTGTTTTGACTCTCAATCCGGCTTCGGCCCCACCCAGGAACATCCATGCATCTCTCGAACTGGCTGCTTTTCTGCAGCGTCGCCCTGCTCGTCACGTTTTCTCCCGGCCCGGCCGTTTTGCTGGCCATCTCGAACGCCATCGCCGTCGGCCCGCGCCGCGCAATGATCAGCAGCATGGGCAATGGTTTTGGCTTGTTTATCATTTCCGGCGTAGCCATGGCCGGCATGGGCGTCGTGCTGGCCACCTCGGCCACGGCCTTCATGCTGCTGAAACTGGCTGGCGCCCTGTATCTGGTGTACTTGGGCATCAAGCAATGGCGCAGCAAGACCAGCATCGTGGCCGATGCGCCCGTGGTGGCCGGCACGGCGAATCCTAATTCGTTCTGGAAACTCTTCCGCCAGGGCTTGACGGTCGCGCTGACCAATCCGAAAGCGATCCTGTTCTTCTCGGCGCTGTTCCCGCAATTCATTACCCCGGGCGAACCGGTGGCCATCCAGTTCACCGTGCTGACGACCTCGTTTGTCGCCTGCGCCATGCTGGCCCACCTGTTCTACGCCAACCTGGCGCGCCTGCTGAAAACCCAGCTGGCCACACCGGGCCGCGCCAAGCTGTTCAACCGCATCACAGGCGGCGCCTTCGTCTTGCTGGGCCTGAGCCTGCTGCGCCTGCGCGCCAAGGCGGCGTAACTAGTTTTTTTCCTTCAAAAACGCCTCGATGCTGGCCGCCAGGGCCAGCGGTGTTTCATTCATCGGATAGTGTCCCGCATTGCCCAGCACCTCCAGCCGGGCTTGCGGGTACCACGACAGATACGTGCGGCGCATCAGGGCCGCATCGAAACGGGGGTCATGCTCCCCCACCAGCGCCAGCAATGGCAATTCCACGCGCGCCGCCTTGATTTCTTCACTGAAATCCGTCTCGCTCCACGCGAGGAAATACGCGGCAAACGCGGCTGGATCCGAACTTTCCCACGAATACTGTGCCTTCCAGTCCAGCCAGGTGGCTGGCAAGCGCCCGCCCGTGCTGCGGTCGATGATGGCGCGCCGCGCCGCCACGCTATCGGCGGCCGCGAGAAACGTCGCGCGGGCGGCCGCATCGAAGGCCACGCCGCAGCAGGGCACGGGCGCCAGGGCCACCAGTTTGCGCAGGCGCAAGGGGGCTAGCAAGGCCAGCCGTTCCAGCGCCATGCCCCCCATGGAGTGGCCTACCACGCTGAAGGTGGCAAAGCCGAGCGCATCGGCCAGCGCCAGCGCGTCGCGGGCGACCTCTTCCATCGAATACTCACCCTCTGCGCCACGCATGCCGCCATAGCCGCGATTGTCCATGAAGACATAGCTGAAAGCGCCGCCGTCGAGACCCGCTTCTATCGGGGAAAAAGCGTTGGCGTCGCCAAACCAGCCGTGCAGGACGATGACGGCGTGCGGGCCATGGCCCACGCGATGACAGGTATTGTGCATGTTCACTCCGGAAAAAGAGTGTGATGGTAAGCGGCCGGCAAGCGGCCCGCTTTCGATGCCAGGTCAAATACTGTAGAGTATGGGCCATGGATGATTTTTATACGGAAGTACCACGCCCATTGATCGCCACGGCACGCGACTATGCTTCTGGCGCAATGTTTCCCAGCCACAGCCATGCGCGTGGGCAATTTGCGTATGCGGCGCGCGGTGTCATCAGCGTGCACACGCCGCAAGGCAACTGGCTGGTGCCGCCGCAATGCGCTTGCTGGGTACCTGCCCAGCTATCCCACGGCATGCGCATGCATGGCGCCGTGACCATGCACAACGTGTTTATCGACGCACCCGCCATCGCAGGGATGGGCTTGCCGTCCCACTGCCAGGTACTGGACGCTTCGCCGCTGCTGCACCAGCTGCTGGCCGAGGCCGTGACGGTGGATGGCTTGTATGCGGAACAATCGCGGGCCGGACGACTGATGGCCTTGCTGCTCGATGAAATTGCCGCCGCCCGCCCCCTGCCCTTGAGCGCGCCCCTGCCGCAGCAGCCCCGGCTGGCGCACCTGTGCATGGAATTGCTGCGGCAACCGAGCCTGGACAGCAGCCTGGATGCGATGGCGGCGCAAGCCGGCATGAGCCGGCGCACCTTTACGCGCCAGTTCCGCGCCCAGACGGGGCTGGCCTTTGCCCAGTGGCGCCAGCAAGCGTGCCTGCTGGCGGCCATCACGCGGCTGGCGGACGGGCAAGCCGTCACCCGCGTGGCGCTCGACCTCGGCTACGCCAGCCCCAGCGCCTTCACGGCCGCCTTCCGCCGCGTGCTGGGCCAGGCACCCAGCGATTATTTAGCCTAGGAAATGATGGCGGCGATGCGATGCGCCAACGCCTGCGCCAGTATCTGCACATGGTAACCATCGACAAAACCATGGTGGGCTTGTGCGGAAAACGGCACCCGCATGCGGCCGTCCTCCTGCGCGGGGCCGAACTTGCCCCAGGTAAAGGTCGGTATGTCGGCATCGCGGTGGCGGTGGATCGGGTGTTCGATGGCCGCCAGTTCCAGCCACGGCAGGCAAGTGATGAAGATATTGTTGCGCTGCTCGCGCTCGCTTTCGCCCTCGCCCGTATTGATCAGCGCGGAACTGGCTTCGGCAATGCGCTTGGCTTCCAGGCTGCGCGAGATGAACAGGTCGAGCTGGTCCGTCATCGCGAAGCGCGTGTAATTGAGGTTTTCATCGCCGTTGATGACGGTGTACGAAGCGGGGAAATCGTCGATCCTGATCACTTCACCCTGATAGATGCGGTACATGAAGTTGTCGATGTCCCTGACCGTATTGAGCAGGCAAAACAGGAAAAAGTGAAACACGGGAATTTTCCGTTCCCTGCACCAGGGCCGAAAGTCCGGCACATCGAGCTGGAAGTTGATGTTGACGAGGGGATTGTCAAACGCCCGGAACAAGTCATAGCGGTCGCGCCGCTTTTCAAAATTTTTCATGCGGCGAGTGTAGACGATGGGAGTGCTGGCGGGCAAGTCATGCCATAGGCGCATAAAATGTTTTTTTAATATTCGTCATTCGACAGTAAATGTGTTTTCATTCTTTACCTGAATTCGGCCGCCGACCGGGATAAGCCGGTCGCAAGCCTCCCCGTATCGGGAGGCATATTTTCACCGGAATTACTACGCTTGATTAATCTCGTCGTCTATCATATTGGCAAACAGGTCGAAACTCAGGATACCCGTGCCGATGCATGAAAACACTGTCGTACCCGCCGCATCCTTGATCGTCAATCTCTCGGTCCAGTCATTCTGATTCATGCACTTGAGGCTGGCGCCAGGCCAGGTGACGCCGTCCACATGCAAGCCCTGCGCCGACAAGGCCAGTTCCTGTGTCTTGACATTCAGGAAATTACCGAACAAGCGCTTCTTGTATACCTCGCCGCTGCTGATATAGCGGAAAGTCACGCGCTCGCCGTCCGCCAGCTTCTGCTGCAAGACGGGCATGCGGTATTCCAGGTAACGGGAGCGAAATTCGTCCATGAACTCGTCAAAGCGCTTGAGTTCCCCGGTAGCCCATATCCAGGGCTGGTCGGCGCCCGTGCGGTAGGCAAGGTTATTGATCATGCCGGTCATGGCGGTGGAACCGCCGGCAAACAGATACAGGTCTTCGATATCGGCAAAGGCGGCGTAGCTGCGAATGCCGTTCAATTCATGCACCACACCGTCTTCATGCAATTCAAAACGGCTTTTCCGCCGCTTGAGCATTACCGCGCGCATGACCAGCACCAGCACGGCGAGCAGCAATAGAAAAGCCGCCGTGCCATACAAAATAGTCAAATTGCTGTGCGTACCCAGCTTGGCGCCGTTACGCAAGGTCATGGCCTGCGTATCGGTCAGTGTTTTCTGAGGTATGGTCGTGCTCAGGTACAAGACAAAACCTGCCACTGCCGCCAGGATCGCTGCAAATACCGCAAACAGCATAGGCACCGTCTTGCCATGAAAATACACGGCGAGTGCTTTATTAGTTTGCGGGATACTAAAATTGCCCATGTAATCTTCCTGTTAAATGATAGGGAGGGTTTTAAAACCCGGAGGTCGAAATTTATTCGGCCCGGATTGTCTCCTATCTATTACAGGAATGGCCACACGCACGCACACGCAATACTGATTTCTTACAATAATGACCCTGATTACTGGCCGACCACAGTTATTATCTGGCATTGCAGAATTTCCCGGGCCACCTCGGCCACGCCTTCTTCCAGTTCTCCCATTGTCGGTGCATGGGCGAAGCGTTGCAATTCCCCGTCCAATTCGAATGCCAGCTCCCGTGAATGGCGCACGATGCCCTGCAAAACAAAGTACTTCCATTGTTCGTCGTTGCTGGCCAGCACCGTTTTCACATAGGGGGCAAGACGTGGGCCGATGCCGGCCAGATACGGCAGGAGGATGCCGGCCACGGGCCAGTTCACATCTTGCACCCATTCCAGTATCTGCGGCATGGCCGGACGCAGCTCCTCCCAGCTCAGGGCGATGAGGGCTTGCGCATTCTCCGTATCGTGTTTATCGCGCGGCAATGGCAGGTGCATGCAAGGCGTTCCTGTATGGTTGATCCGTGTCATGCGGGGCCACCGTGCGCCAGGCCTCGCTGCACCTTCCACGCCAGCGGCAAGGTCAGCAGCAATACGGCTGCCAGCGCCAGCAAGGCCGTGTGCACGCTCGTATGGTCGCCCAGCGCGCCGAACAGTACGGGCGACAGCGCCCCGCCGCCGATGCTGCCCGTGTAAAACAGGGCGAACGCATGCTCTCGCTTGCCGGGCTCTGCCAGTTCCGGCACCACGCCGTACAGCACGGACGAGGTGCCATTGAGCGCCAGCCCCAGCAAAGGCAGCATGACCATGATGCCGGCCAGCGGCAGCCACAGGCCCGCCACGATCAGCAGCGAGGTCATCGATTCCGTCAGCCACACGGTTTTCATCATGCCGATGCGCGCGCCCAGGTAGCCGCACAGCAGCTTGCCGAAGGCGCCGCCCACGAACAGCAGCGATAAGGCCACGCCAATGCCGGCCGTGCCCGCGCCCTTGCTTTTCAGCAGGAATGGCAAAAAGGTCAGAAAACCCATGCGCACGGCGCTGTCCAGGGTGCCCGTGGCCAGCAAGGCGCGAAAACTTCCCTTCGAGCCGCTGCCGGCGATGCTCTTGCCCGCCTTCTTCGCACCAGCCTGCAGCTCGCCCGGTTTCGGCAGCAGCCACCACAGCAAGCCGGCCGCCGCCAGGCCCAGCAAACCCAGCAAGGAGACGCTGGCTTGCCAGCTGCACACCAATAACAGCAAGCCCACCAGCGCGGGAATCAGGGTCTTGCCGATATCGCCGGCAAAGTTATAGTGCGAAAGCGCTTCCTTCACGCCCCCGCCCGCCTCGTGCGTGTCGGTGACGATGGACGAGGCCAGCGGATGCTGCGTGCTGGCGCCCAGACCGCCCAGCAGCAAGGCGAACAGCAGCACGGCCAGTCCGCCTGCCTGCCCCGCGATCAGGTAGGCGACCCCGGCCAATGCCGTGCCGCCCACCAGCAGGCGTTCGCGCCCCCAGCGCCTGGCCAGGCGGCTGGCCAGCAACTGGAAACCGGCCATCATGCCCGAGTACGAACCGCGCAACAGGCCCACCATGGCATAGCTGATGGCAAACTGCGCCTGCCAGATGGGCAGCAGCACATAGATCACGTCCGTCAAGCCGTCATGCACGGCATGCGCGCTGCAAGCGGCGAACAGCGAGCGGCGGCGGATCGATTTGTCGGAGGGGGACGAGGTGGCGGACAGCGTAGTGGCGGACGGTTCGGTCATGACTGTGCATGCAAGAAATCAGGAGGCGACCAGCTTACACCAATTGGCTGCTTCGCATCTTGAAGCGCGGCAAGAATAATAGTATTGCAAGATTGATCTGGCGCAAACGCAGGGGAAGCGCAAGCCAGGCCCGGCGCCGTCACGTTGACGGCGTCGGATTGCTGTCTTATTTGGCCATCGCATCCTTGGCCATGCCATCCTTTTTCATCTCATCCTTCTTCATGCCGTCTTTTGCCATGGCATCTTTCGCCATGCCATCCTTGGCCATGTGGTCCTTCTTCATGTGCTTCTTCGCCATCGGCTTGTGCATGCCGTCCTTGGCCATGGCGTCTTTCTTCATGGCATCCTGGGCGAACGCGGCGCCCGACATGAGGATGGCGGAAGCGAGGATGGCGGTGAAGGTGGTGATCGTGGTTTTCATGATATGTCCTTGTCTCTAGGTTAGTTGGGCAAGTGCCCTGTGGTAAAACTGTTGCTTTGCTACGGCTGCTGCTAAAAATGTTCAAGAGCCGCCGAACCAGTTGTAGCCCTGATTCTCCCAATACCCTCCCGGATACGTATTCGTGACGAAAATGGCCTGGATGTGCTTGGGATTCTTGTAGCCCAGCTTGGTCGGCATGCGCAGTTTCATCGGGTAGCCGTACTTGGGCGGCAACTCCTGGCCGTCGTAGGTCAGGGCCATGATGGTTTGCGGATGCAAGGCCGTGGCCATGTCGATGCTGGTGAAATAATCGTCGGCGCACTTGAAGCCGATGTATTTCGCCGTCGTGTCGGCGCCGACCCGCTTCAGGAAATGGGCAAACGGCACGCCGCCCCACTTGCCGATGGCGCTCCAGCCTTCCACGCAGATGTGGCGCGTGATCTGCGTTTCCTGCGGCAAGGCGCGCAATTGCGGCAAGCTCCATGGCTTCCTGTCGGCGATCAAGCCGCTCAATTCCAGGCGCCAGGCGTCGCCATCGACTTCTTCCACCTCGTCCTCGCCGTAATACGCGTTGAAGGGAAACGGCCGCGTGATCATGGAGTCCGGGTAGGTCGGCGCCAGTTTGGTCGGGTCGAACAGCCAGCCCTGTACCCTGTCGTTGAAGCGCGACACGGCCGTCAGGGCTGTCTCGATGCCGGACGGGCCGCTGACGTTGCAACCAGTCAACAAGGACAGGCCGCCCAGGGTCAGGCTGCGCTGCAAAAACAAACGGCGCGACGGCTGCTTGATCTGGCGCAAGGCGTCGTCCAGCATGGCCTGGCCCTCTTCTTGCACGAGGATGGTTTTTTTCATGATCGTCTCCTTCAGCGGCCGCGCAGCATGGCGACCAGCGTGCGCGGCACCAGCGCCACCATCAGCAAGTGCACGCCGACAAAGCCCGTCAGCAGCGCCATGGCGATGAAGTGGACCCTGCGCGCACTCTCGTAGCCGCCGATGAGCTCGCGCAGCAGGGGAAATTGCACGGACTTCCACAGCACCAGGCCGGACAGCACCAGCACGATGCAGTCGAGCATGACGAACAGGTAGGCGGCGCGCTGCACCATGTTGTAATGACGGGGGTCCGCGTGGGCCAGCTTGCCTTTCAGGGCCGCCATGAAATCGGCCAGCAGCAAGCGCGGCGTCAGGGGAAAGAACTGGCGCCGCAGCCGTCCAGAGGCGATGTTAATCGCCAGATACAGCAAGCCATTGGCCACCAGCAACCACATGGCGGCGAAATGCCATTGCAGGGCGCCACCCAGCCAGCCGCCCAGGGTCAGCGCGCGCGGCAGCTCGAAGGGGAAAAATGGCGCCGCGTTATAGATGCGCCAGCCGCTGGTGGCCAGCACCACGACGGCCACGGCATTGAGCCAGTGCGTCAGGCGCAGCCAGGCGGGGTGGATCACGCTCGCTTGTCCGTTCATCACATCGCTCCCTTCGCGCAGGATGCCGTGCTGACGGCTTGCAGGATGGCGCTGCTGCCGGCCCGCTGCACGAAGGCGACCACTTGCAGCTGCTCGGGTCGCCAAGTGGCGGGCAGGTTGACTGCGCGGCGCAGCTGGGCGCGGCCTTGCGCCAGAGACACCGGCCCCAGCCACAGGCGTACGGCTGCATCGTGATGCAGGGTGGCGCCGCGGTTTTCGCCGCGCAGCACTTTCGAGACGATGGCGCTTTCACTGATGGCCACGTACAGCTGGCCGCCCGTCTGCGCGTCCGGCGCGCTGGCATTCGCTTCAAGCAATAATTTTCCACTGGGCCCCGGCGTGGCGGACAGGCTGATATTGACGGGCGCGGCAGTCGCGTTGATGCGGCGGATGGCGGCCGGCAGCTGCGTATCCCAGCCGCGCAATTCCGTGCCGCCCACGAAAAACTGCGGCGTGTAGGCCACGTGGCGCGGCTGGTGGCGCAGCAACTCGGCCTGGCGCGCATCGAATTGCGCCTGCGCCAGCGGGTCCGTCCAGCCGATCTGGTCCCAGTAGGTGACGTGCAGGGCCAGCGGCACGATCAGGCTGGCCGGGCCCGCTTCCTTGCGCAAGGCGCTCAGGCGCTGGTCGGCGGGCGGGCAGCTGGAGCAGCCTTCGCTGCTGTACAGTTCCACCAGCGCCGCCGTCTGCGGCCCGCTTTGCACGGCGCAGCGCTGGCCGGCGGCCAGCTGCGCCATGGCCGGGGATGCCGCGACCGTGCCCAGCACGGGAAAAAGCAGTGATGCAAGGCGGTGCTTGATGTCCATGGTCTTTCACCGGTATATTGAATTAAGAAGCGTGCTTGCCAGTCAATTCGCCGCCGCAGGCCGATTGGTTACAGCCGCCAGCAAAATAATCCGGGATTTATTTTCTTCAATGCCTGTCACCAAAGGCCTGCATGCAACGAATACCTGTAAGCGAACACCTGCATGGCACGGAATTGCGGCTGCATGGCTTGATGCTGCGCGGGCTCGATGGCGATGCGGCGGCCTATCGCAGTTTCTTGCAAGCCACCAGCGGCCATTTGCGCGCGTTCCTGCGGCGCCGCCTGCAGCGCTGGCCGGACGAGGTGGAAGACCTGGTGCAGGAGTGTCTGCTGGCCATCCACAACCAGCGTCTGACGTACGATACGGGCGTGCCGCTGACGTCGTGGATCCATGCGATCGCGCGCTACAAATTGATCGACTGGCTGCGCCGGCATGCGCGGCGCGAGGCGCAGCACTTGCCGTATGACGAAGAAGATGGCACGCAGGAACTGTTTTCCAGCGCCGACGCCGAAGCGGCCGAAGCGAGCCGCGACCTGGGCAAGCTGCTGGCCAGCTTGCCGGCACAGCAGCGCGACGCCATCGTGCATACCAAGCTCGACGGCTGGTCCGTGCGCGACACGGCGGCGGCCATGCAGATTTCGGAAGCCAGCGTCAAAGTGGCCGTGCATCGCGGCTTGAAGGCACTGGCGGCCAATTTAAGAACAGGCAATGAAGGGATTGCATCATGAAAACCGATGACTTGATCGCCATGCTGGCCAGCGGCCCCGACGTGGCTGCCGCGCCGCCACCGGGGGCCCGCTGGCGTGCCGCAGGCACTTTGGGCGCCGGCGTGCTGGCCAGCGTGGCGCTGATGGCCATGCTGCTGGGCGTGCGGCCCAACCTGGAACAACTGGCCCAGCTGCCCGATTTCTGGATCAAGGTGGGCTTTGTCGTCTGCCTCTGCCTGGCGGCCTGGCACGTCAGCCGCCGCCTGTGCGTGCCGGGCGCCGCCACCCGCGCCCTGCCCTTGCTCATCGCCATGCCCCTGCTGCTGATGTGGGCGCTGGGTGCCATCATCCTGCAGGAAGCCCCGCCCGAGCAACGCGCCGAGCTGTTCTGGGGCGCCACCTGGCGCAGCTGTCCCTTGCTGATCGCGCTGCTCTCGCTGCCCATCCTGGCCGCCGTGCTGCGCCTGATGCGCCAGCTGGCGCCCACGCGCCTGCGCTTGGCGGGCGCCGCTGCCGGCTTTGCCGCCGGCGGCATGGCCGCGCTCGTGTATTGCCTGCACTGCCCGGAGCTGGCGGCCAGCTTCGTCGGCTTCTGGTATGTGCTGGGCATGCTGGTGCCGACCGCCATCGGCGCGGCCATAGGGCCGAAAGTGCTGGCCTGGTAAGCCAATGACATCCTTTTCCCAGGAGTGAATCCGTTTTCTTCTTCCGTGCGTACAAGTGAGGCAGCCTGCAGTTTCTTGGACCTGTCTGTCAACGCTAACAAAAATCGGGAGAATCGAAATGTCTTTGTCACACTCGAAAACCGCACTGGGCGCCGCACTCCTGGGCAACCTGCTGGCCTTGGCGATCGCGCCAGCGGCCTATGCCTCCAGCCACCGCGAAGCGCCGTTCATCACGCAAAACCCGAAAGTCGACGCCACCGACTTCTATATGTTCCGCAGCTATGAAGCGGGCCGCGGGGCCTACACCACGCTGGTGGCCGACTATATCCCCCTGCAAGACGCGTACGGCGGCCCGAACTACTTCGCCATGGACCCCGCCGCCCTGTACGAAATCCATATCGACAACAATGGCGACGGCAAGGAAGACCTCACCTTCCAGTTCCGCTTTACCAACACCATCAAGGATGGCCAGTTCACCGTGGGCGGCAAGAAAGTCTCGATTCCGCTCGTCATCAACGGCGGCGCCATCGATTCCGTCAACCCGGCCGGCCTGAACGTGCGCGAAACCTACAGCGTGACGGTGGTGCGGGGCGACCGCCGCACGGGCACGAGGAGCGCAGTCACCAACGCCAGCGGCGGCGGCACGACCTTCGACAAGCCCGTCGACAATATCGGCAACAAGGCCATCCCCAACTACGCCGCGTATGCCGCGCAGCATGTGTACGCCGTCAACATTCCCGGCTGCGCCACGCCGGCGCGCCTGTTCGTCGGCCAGCGCAAGGACCCTTTCGTCGTGAATTTGGGCGAAACGTTCGACTTGATCAACATCAAGGCGCCCGCCACGGAGTTTGCCGCGAATGCGGAGTCGGCCGCCAAGGATGACCTGGCGCGCAAGAACGTCACGGCCATCGAGATGGAAGTACCGACCACCTGCCTGACGGCCGGCAGCGATCCTGTCATCGGCGGCTGGACCACGGCCAGCCTGCGCCAGGGCCGCCTGCTGAACCCGGCGCCGGGCACGGCCACCACGGCGTCGAAGGAAGGCGGCGCGTGGGTGCAAGTGTCGCGCCTGGGCATGCCTCTGGTAAATGAACTGGTCATCGGCCTGAAGGACAAGGACCGCTTCAACGCCAGCAAGCCATCGGGCGACGCGCAGTTTGCCGATTATGTGACCAACCCCACGGCGCCGGCCCTGGTGGAAGTGCTGTTCGGCTCGGCAGGCGCCAAGGCACCCACCAACTTCCCCCGCAACGACCTGGTGGCCACCTTTTTGACGGGCATCAAGGGCGTGAACCAGCCCGTCACCGTGACGGCGTCCGAAATGCTGCGCCTGAACACCTCGATCGCGGCCACCAATGTCGGCGCACAAAACCGCCTCGGCGTCATCGGCGGCGATAACGCGGGCTTTCCGAACGGCCGCCGCCCCGGCGACGACGTGGTCGACGTGGTGCTGCGCGTGGCCATGGGCAAGCTGTGCACCCTGAACATCGGCTGCGCCCCGGCCGACGCACCGGCTGGCGGCCTGCACTTCACGGATGGCGCCTTCCTCGACGAAACCGCGTTCACGGCAGGTTTCCCCTACCTGAAAAATCCCGTGGCCGGTTCGCCGCAGCTGTAACGAGGAGAATGCGATGAAAAAGCTCCATGCAATCAGCGCCCTGGCGCTTACGGCCATGCTGGCCGGCTGCGGTGGCGGCAGTAGCAGCCACGGCGGCGACAACGGTGACGGCGGCGTCACCCCTCCACCCGTGGTCTTGCTCGACGCCTTCTATGTGGCCGTCAGCAACGTCATTCTGACCACCAGCGATGACAAGGACGGCGTCGCCATCGACGCCATCATGGCGACCTCTCCGGAAAATACGGAGCCGGTACCGCTGTAACGCGCAGTAAGCAAGCGCGGGCGCCGGAGACCACGTTCTCCGGCGCCCCGCCCTTGCTGCCCCGCTCCACCGTCGATGGCGTCCACGATGAAAACACCGATTGCCCTGCTGTGCGCCTGTCTGCCCGTGCTGGCATGGGCCGCGCCTTACACGCCGAAAGACGGCAGCGCCGTCATCGAGCAGCTGCCGCGCCGCGCCGATGCCGCGCAGCTGGCCTTGCGCGGCCTGCGCCAGCAACTGAACGACACGCCGCGAGACCTCCCCCTGGCCACCAGCCTGGCCCAACGCTACATTGCCCTGGCGCGCAGCGAAACGGACCCGCGCTACCTGGGCTATGCGCAAGCGGCGCTGGCGCCCTGGTGGCGGCAGGCGGCGCCGCCCGTCCCCGTGCGCCTGCTGCGCGCCACCATTTTGCAAAGCACCCACCATTTTGCTCCCGCCCTGCAAGACCTCGACGCCGTCGTCGCGCAGCAGCCGCAAAACGCCCAGGCCTGGCTGACGCGCGCCACCGTCCTCACCGTGCAGGGCGACTACACCCAGGCGACAGCCAGCTGCGCCCGGCTGTCGGCCTTGACAACGCAACTGGTCACCGTCACCTGCCTTGCCAATATCGCCAGCGTCACGGGCCGGGCCGCCAGCAGCGAGCGCCTGCTGGAACTGACCTTGCAACGTAGCGCCGGCGCGGCACCCGAGCTCGATAGCTGGGCCTTGACCCTGCTGGCGGAAATGGCCACGCGGCGCGGAGAGTCCACGCTGGCCGAAGCGCGCTACACCAGCGCGCTGGCGCAGCAGCCGCGCGACAGCTATCTGCTGGGCGCCTACGCGGATTTCCTGCTCGACCGCCAGCGCCCGCAGGAAGTCGCCCGGTTATTGAAAGAGCAGCAGCGCATCGACGCCCTGCTGTTACGTTACGCACTGGCCCTGCAGGCGCTGCCCGGCCAGCAGACGGCCTTCCAGGCGGCCAAGGCGGAACTCGCAGCCCGCTTCAACGCCGCCATGCAACGGGGCGACACCGTGCACCAGCGCGAACAGGCCCGCTTCGCCCTGTTTTTGCAACAGGACGTGCCGGCCGCCCTGCAACTGGCGCAGAAGAACTGGACCATCCAGAAGGAAGTGCCCGACATGCGCATCCTGCTGGAAGCGGCCCTGGCCGCGCGCAACTACGCGGCGGCGCAACCGGTGCTGGCCTGGGTGGCGGCCAATGGCGTGGAGGACGTGGCCCTGCAGCGGCTCGTCAGGCAGCTGGGGCCGCAGGATGCGCAGAAGCTTAGCGCCGCAAAGAAAGCAGGTGCGCTGTGAACGCCCGCATGCTCGCGTTGCTGCTCACCCTGTGCGCCTGGCTCGCCCCCGCGCAGGCGCACAAGCCCAGCGACAGTTATTTGAGCCTGGCCGTGCACGGCCAGCAGATCGAAGGGCAATGGGATATCGCCCTGCGCGACCTCGATTTCGCCATCGGCCTCGACGGCAATGGCGACGGCGCGCTGACCTGGGATGAAATCCGCGCGCGCCACGACGCCATCGCCGCCTACGCCTTGCAGCGCCTGCAGCTGGCCAGCGACCAGGGCGTCTGCCCCTTGAAAGCCGTCGAACAGCTGATCGACAGCCACACGGACGGCGCCTACAGCGTGCTGCGCTTTGCGGCCGCCTGCCCCGGCGCCAAAGCGCCAGCGGCATTAAGCATCGGCTACACGCTGTTTGCCGACCTCGATCCGCAGCACAAGGGCCTGTTCAAGATCAATGCCGGCGGCGCCACGCAAACGGCCATCTTCGACCCGGACAACCCGCGCCAGAGCATTTCCCTGACCACGCCCAATCGCCTGGCGCAGTTCGGCGCCTATGTGAAACACGGCATCTGGCATATCTGGATCGGCTACGACCATATTCTGTTTTTGCTGTCGCTGCTGCTGCCGGCCGTGCTGCTAAAAAGTCCAAATGACACGGACCGTTTAAACCCAATGGCGGAGAGCCGGGGTCGGACCCTGAGGGTCCGACCCCAGACTTTGCATCTGGGTTTGAACGCAGCGTTTATTGACGTTTTTAAAGTCGTCACGGCGTTTACGCTCGCCCATTCCATCACCCTGAGCCTGGCCAGCCTGTCGCTCGTCTCGCTGCCGTCGCGCTGGGTGGAATCGGCGATTGCCGCCTCGGTGATCCTGGCCGCGCTGAACAACCTGCTGCCGCTGTTCCGCGGCAAACGCCCCGTGGCCGCCTTCGCCTTTGGCCTGATCCACGGTTTCGGCTTTGCCAGCGTGCTGCGCGACCTGGGCTTGCCGCAGGGTTCCCTGCTGACCAGCCTGCTGGGTTTCAACGTGGGCGTGGAACTGGGCCAGCTGGCCATCGTCGCCGCCTTCCTGCCCATTGCCTGGCTGCTGCGCAAGACGTGGCTGTACCGGCAAGTGCTGACCGTCGGCTCGCTGGCCATCGCGCTGGTCGCTTGCGTGTGGCTGGTGGAGCGGGTAGCCGACATCAAGCTGATTTCAGCCTGATGGCGTTGCTGCTCCGCCACTAGCCAACCACAACGGTGCGCAACCGGGCTACAATACGAACAATTCTCAATCGCATCAAGGCCACTCTGTCCCGCGGACCATGGCATGGAAAGGTTGCATGCTACGCCCCGAACTGGAACTGCACCGGCAAATCGAAGTGCTCTATAGCGACCACCACGGCTGGCTGCAGGGCTGGCTGCGCCGCAAGCTGGGCAACGCCTTCGATGCGGCCGACCTGGCGCACGACACGTATCTGCGCATCATCTCGCGCGGCCGCGCACCCGAGCCGGACGAATCGCGCCAGCACCTGGCGCAGATCGCCAACGGCCTGGTGGTGGACCTGTTCCGCCGCCGGCATATCGAGTCAGCCTACGCGGACGCCATCGCCGCGCAGCCGGAAGCGCTGGTGCCCACGCCGGAAATGCGCGCGCTGATCGTCGAGGCATTGATGGAAATCGACGCCATCCTCGCCAGCCTGCCGCCTAAAGTGCGCGACGCCTTTTTGCTGTGCAAACTGGAAGGCATGGCCTACGCCGACATCGCCGCGCGCCTCGACGTTTCCGTCTCGTCGGTGGAAAAATACATCGCCCGCGCCTTGCTGGCCTGCTGCGCGGCGCAATTCGCATGAGCTCCCAGCCCGATAGCACCCCCATCGCCCCCGCCGTGCTGCAGCGCGCCGCCGAGTGGATGGCGCGGCTGTGGGCGGAAGACGCCAGCACGGCCGATGCCGACGCCTGCGCCGCCTGGCGCGCCGCCCACCCCGAGCACGAACGGGCCTGGGCCCGGCTGCAGCGCTTTGCCCGGCAATTCGAGGCCTTGCCGCGCGACGTGGCGCATGGCGCCCTCGCGCCTGCTCAGCGCCGTGCCACCGGCCGCCGGCGCGCCTTGCAGCTGCTGGGCCTGATCGCGGCGGGCGGCGGCACGGCCCTGCTGGCGCACGAGTCCAGCCTGTGGCAGCGCGCCGCCAGCGACTACCGCACTGCCGTGGGCGAGACGCGCGCCATCGTGCTGGCGGACGGCACGCAAGTGGTGCTCGACACGGCCAGCGCCATCGACGTGGCATACAGCGCCGGCGAACGGCGCATCGTGCTGCGCGCCGGCGCCATCCTCGTCACCAGCGCGCATGAAACGTCGCCTGTGTATCGTCCGCTGCTGGTGGCGACGCCGCAAGGCACAGCCACGGCGCTGGGCACGCGCTTTGGCGTGCGCCTCGATGACGGCGAAAGCCGTGTCGCCGTGTTCCAGGGCGCCGTGGCGCTGCAACCGGTGAAGGAAGGTGCGCCCTCCCGGCACCTGCAGACGGGCCAGCAGGCCGTCTACACGCGCCATGCCGTGCAAGACATCGGCAAGGTGGAAGACAGCGCCGCCGCCTGGACCGATGGCAGCCTGGTGGCCGAGCGCATGCGTCTGGATCAGCTGCTGGCCGAGCTGGGACGCTACCGCCACGGCGTGCTGCGGTGCGAAGATTCCATCGCCGGCTTGCGCGTGACAGGCGTGTACTCGCTGCGCGACACGGACCGCTCGCTGGCCAACCTGGCCCTGAGCCTGCCCGTGCAAGCACGCTACCGCACGCGCTACTGGGTCAGCGTGGGGCCGCGTCCCGCCTCCTGAAAAAATAAATGAAAAAAAGTTGAGGGTTTTGGCTTTTCGTTCGGAATACGGGAAGAACCGATTTTTTCCTGCCACTTTCCAAGGATTTGCTCCATGCCCCCTCGCCTGACCGCACCCGCGCACAAGCTGCGTCCGTTTCCCCTCGCCGCCGCCATCCAGGCCCTGTTCCTGGCGGGCGCCGCCGTGGGTACCCTGGCCGTCACGGCGCCAGCCGCCCGCGCCCAGATGCTGGAGACTGCGCAAGCCAAGCGCCCCTACGCGATCCCCGCCGGTCCGCTGGAGAGGGCCCTGACCACGTTCGCCAGCGCGGCCGGCGTGGAACTGTCGGCCGACGCGGCCCTGTTGCAGGGCAAGCGCAGCGGCGGCCTGGCGGGCAGCTACAACGTGCGCCAGGGTTTCGAGGAACTGCTGCGCGGCCAGGGCGTGCGTGTGGTCGTTGGGGCGAATGGCGCGTATGCGCTGCGGGCGGAGACGGCACCGGCACGCACGCCGGCCCAGGCCAGCGCCACCCTGCCCGCCATCACCATCAATGCCACGGCCGAACGCGAAACGGCGACAGGTCCCGTGCGCGGCTATGTGGCGCGGCGCGCCGGCTCGGCCACCAAGACGGATACGGCCCTGAATGAAAACCCGCAATCCGTGTCCCTCGTCACGGCCGATGAAATCAGCGACCGCAACGCCGAATCGCTCGACGAGACCCTGCGCTACACGGCCGGCGTGACGCCGAACCAGCGCCCGCTGGGCAGCGACGATTCCTCGCTGCTGCGCGGCTTCACCATCGAAACGAACGGCATCCTGCAGGATGGCTTGCGCAATTCGGGCCGCACCTTTGGCGCCTCGATCGAACCGTATGGCCTGGAACGCCTGGAAGTGCTGCGCGGCCCCGCGTCCGTGCTGTACGGGCAGATTCCGCCGGGCGGCATGATCAACGCCGTCAGCAAGCGTCCCAGCATGGATGCCGTGCGCGAGGTGGGGATTGAGTACGGCAGCTACCAGCGCCGCCAGCTGAAAGCCGACGTGGGCGGCGCGCTCGACGCGCCAGGCGCCTGGACATACAGGGTCGTCATGCTGGGCCGCGAAGCGGACACGCGGCTGGACCGCGACCGCGACAACCGCCTGTACTTCGCCCCCTCGCTCACCTGGCAGGCGGGACCCGCCACGCGTTTGACCGTGCTGGCCCGCTACGAGCAGGACAACCAGCAGTACGCGTTTCCCAATCAGCTGCTGCAGCCAGGCCCGCGCGGCCAGGTCGACCCGCGTCTCAACCTGATGGGCGACGATAACCGCTTCAAGCGCCGCAACACCATGCTGGGCTACGAGTTCGAGCACAGATTCAACGACACCTGGTCGCTGCGCCAGAACCTGCGCTACACGCGCCTGAAGAACGACCGCACGGACATGTTTCCCCTGGGCCTGAATGACGATGGCACGGTGGAGCGCTATTTCATGCCCGTCGATACGGCGTCGAAAAGCCTGTTCGCCGACACCCAGCTGCAGGCGCGGTTTGCCACGGGCGGCCTGGCGCACCAGGTGCTGCTGGGCGTCGATTATGCGAATATCCGCAACACGGACGACTACCGCCACCAGAAGGGTTTTATCGAGCCGATCGACCTGTACCAGCCCGTGTATGACAAGCAGCCACTGGTCCCGGCCCAAGCGCCCACGCGCGCCGATGCGCCGTCGCGCCAGCTGGGCCTGTATGCGCAGGATCAATTGAAATGGGACCGCTGGGTCGTCACGGCTGGCCTGCGCCGCGACAAGGCCACGCAGTCGCGCGACGTCACCGACCTCCATAGCGGCGCCGTCAAACCGGACTTCCACCAGTCGCCATCGGCCACCACGGGCCGCGTAGGCGCCGTCTACCTGTTCGATGGCGGCTGGGCGCCGTACGTCTGCTACGCCACCTCGTTCTCGCCCGAACTGGGCATCACGGCCAACGGCGACGCCTTGAAGCCGTCGCGCGGCAAGCAGTTCGAAGCGGGCGTACGCTACGAACCCGTGGGCCAGCGCGCCAGCTATACGGCCGCCGTCTTCGACCTGGTGCGCGACAACGTCACCACCTCCGACATCGGCAACCCGGGCCGTTTGCAGCAAACGGGCCAGGTAGGCTCGCGCGGCGTGGAACTGGAAGCGCGCACGGAGTTCGCCAGCCGCCTGAGCCTGATCGCGCAATACACCTACCTCGATACGGAAGTCAGGGCGAGCAATAACGGCGACCTGGGCTTGCAGCAAGCGGGCGCGCCGCGCCACAGCGCCTCGGCGTGGGCGCGCCAGTCGTTCAACCTGGGCACGGCACTGCCCGCATATGCGGCGCTGGGCATGCGCTTTCTCGGCGCCATGCGCTCGAACTCCGATGGCGAGAACCTGAATATCCGCAACGGCGGCCTGACGCAGTGGGACGCGGCGCTGGGCGTGTCGCGCGGACCGTGGCAGTTTGCCCTCAACGTCAACAATGTGCTCAACAAGCAGACCCTGTATGACTGCGGCTACCTGCCGAACCTGTGCTACCGCAATGCCGAACGCACGGCCAACGTCAGCGCCATGTACCGTTTCTGATGCCATCGCTGCACATGCGCCCCGTCCTGGCGGCGCTGCACCGCTACGCAGGCTTGCTGATGGCCGGCTTCCTCATCGTCGCCGGCGTGACGGGCAGCCTGCTCGCGTGGAAGGATGAACTGGAGGCGGCCATGCTGCCCGCCGTCTTCCGCGTGGCGCCGCCAACGCCGGGCACCGTGCCGCTCGACGCCTTGCAGCTGCGCGAGTCGGTCGCCGCGCGCTTCCCGCAAGCGCAGGTCAGCTACGCGCCCCTGTCGGCGCCGCCCGGCCACAGCATGGTGTTTTACCTGCGCCCGGGCGATGCATCACCGCTGGCCAGCAATGAAGTGTTTGTCGATCCCTACACGGGCGCGCTGCTTGGCCAGCGCCGCTGGGGCGAGATCGGCCAGGGCGCCATCAATCTGCTGCCCTTCATCGAGCGCCTGCATTACGCGCTGGCGCTGGGCGACACGGGCTTGCTGGTGTTCGGCCTGATCGCCATCGTCTGGACGGTCGACTGCTTCATCGGTGCCGCCCTGACCTTCCCCGCGCGCCTGAAGAAACGCTCGCCGGGCACGAAACCGTGGCTGCTGCGCTGGCGTCCGTCCTGGCTACTGCGCCGCCACGGCGGCAGCTATAAGCTGGTATTCGACCTGCACCGCGCGGGCGGCCTGTGGCTGTGGGCCATGCTGCTGGTGTTTGCCTGGAGCGGCGTCGCCTTCAACCTGTACGGCGTGTATGCGGCCGTGATGCAGCCGCTGTTCCCGCACCAGGGAGCCGAGGACATCGTCGCGCGGCATGCGCCGTCACCAGGGACGCCGATGGACTGGCCAGCCGCGCGCGCGCAGGGCCGCCTGTTGATGGGCGAATTGGCGCGCCGGCACGCGTTCACCATCCTCGAAGAAAACGCGCTGGCCTGCGAGCGCGAGCTGGGCGTGTACAGCTATCACGTGCGCAGCAGCCGCGACGTGCGCGCCCACAAGGGCCTCACCACCGTCTTTTTCGACGCGGCCAGCGGCCGGCAGCTGGCCGCCTGGCTGCCCACGGGCGCGGCCAGCGGCGACACCATCCGCAGCTGGATCAGCGCCCTGCACATGGCCTCGATGTGGGGCTGGCCTTTTAAAATGTTCATCTGCGCCATGGGCCTGCTGGTGGCGGGCCTGAGCGTGACGGGCGTGCTGATCTGGCGCCGCAAGCGCCAGGGGCAAGCCAGGGCCAGGGCCCTCATTCATTAGCCTGACTAATAAGACCATGCCGATTCCAACGGCTTATCAACGAGTGGCTGACGCCGTAAAGTAGCTCCTGTCAATGATTGAAGGAGCCAGCCATGAACCGCGTCACCCTGAATAACGGCATCAGCATGCCCGTCGCCGGCTATGGCGTCTTCCAGATTCCCGACCCCGCAGAATGCGAACGCAGCGTGATCGACGCCATCGCCGCCGGCTACCGCCTGATCGACACAGCCGCGTCCTATATGAACGAGGCGGCCGTCGGCAAGGGCATCGCCCACAGCGGCGTGGCGCGCGAAGAGCTGTTCGTCACCAGCAAGCTGTGGGTGCAGGACACGGGCTATGAACGTACGCGCGACGCCATCGAGCAGTCGCTGCGACGCTTGCGGCTCGATTATCTCGACTTATTCCTGATCCATCAGCCGTTTGGCGACGTGCACGGTTCCTGGCGCGCCATGCAGGACGCTTATCGCGGCGGCAAGCTGCGCGCCATTGGCGTCAGCAACTTCCATGCGGACCGCTTGATGGACCTCATCGCCTTCAACGACATCGCGCCCGCCGTCAACCAGATCGAGATCAACCCTTTCCACCAGCAAGCGGACAGCGTGGCTTTCATGCTCGAGCACGGCGTGCAGCCGCAGGCGTGGGCGCCATTCGCCGAGGGCCGCAACAAGCTTTTCCACAATGAGTTGCTGCTGGGCATCGCCGCCAGACACGGCAGGTCCGTGGGCCAGGTCGTCCTGCGCTGGCTCACGCACCGGGGCATCGCCGTGCTGGCCAAGACCGTGCGCCGCGAGCGCATGGCGGAAAACCTGGCCATCGACGATTTCGACCTCGACGAAGCGGACATGGTCGCCATCGCCACCCTGGAAACGGCTACCAGCAGCTTCTTTTCGCACCGCGACCCGGCCATTGTCCAGTGGATGGCCGAACGCACGCTTGATATTTAAGGGAAAGCACATATGCCAACAGAAGATACAAGCACGGGCCGCCGCGGCTTCCTGCTGGCGGCCGGCAGCCTGGCCGCCACGCCATTGATCAGCTCGGCGCAAGGCCAGTCGGTGCAAACGACAGTGGACGGGCGCCGCAAGCTGGGCACGCTGGAAGTATCGAGCGTGGGCCTGGGCGTGCAAAACATGAGCCGTACCTACCAGACAACCGTGCCCAGCCGTCCAGAGATGCACAAGATTATCCGCACGGCATTCGAGCGCGGCGTCACCTTCTATGACGCGGCCGAGGCGTATGGCCCGCACGAGGTAGAACGCATCCTCGGCGAAGGCATGGCGCCGTTCCGCGACCAGATCGTCATCGCTTCCAAATTCGGCTGGGATATCGACCTGGAAACGGGCGAGCGGCGTCCGGGCCGCAACAGCCGTCCGGCGCACATCAAGCTGGCCGTGGAAGGCATGCTCAAACGCCTGCGCACGGACCGCATCGACTTGCTGTACCAGCACCGGGTCGACCCGCAAGTGCCGATCGAGGACGTGGCCGGCGCCGTGCAGAACCTCATGAAAGAAGGCAAGGTGCTGCACTGGGGCTTGTCGGAAATGGGCTTGAACACCTTGCGCCGCGCCCATGCGGCCCTGCCCGTCAGTGCCGTGCAAAGCGAATACTCGATGCTGTGGCGGGGGCCGGAAGACGGCGTGCTGGCCCTGTGCCAGGAACTCGGCATTGGCTTCGTGCCGTGGAGCCCGCTGGGCGTGGGCTTCCTGGCAGGCGCCATCGACGCCAGGACGCGCTTTGCCGATGGCGACATCCGCAAGATCGAATCGCGCTTTTCACCGGAAAACCTGCCGCACAACCTGGCGCTGGCGGCCCTGGTGAATAGCTGGGCCACGCGCAAGCAGGTGACACCGGCGCAGATCGCCCTGGCCTGGCTGATGGCGCAGCGGCCGTGGATCGTGCCGATTCCCGGCACCACGCAGATGGCGCACATGCTGGACAATATCGGCGCGGCGCACGTGCGGTTGACGTCGGGAGAAGTGGCCGAGCTGAACCAGGCCGTCGCGGCCATTGCTATCCGGGGCGCGCGCCTGCCCGACGCCGTGCTGGCCTATTCGGGCGTGGAAGCGCCCCTCAGGGAAAAGTGATGAAGGTCTGCGGCACGGCGTCAGTCAGCCACACGCCGTTGTCGGACACATAGAACACATGGCCCTGCGCCTGCATGGCGGCCGCATCCACCGTCAGCACGACGGGCTTGCCATGGCGCCCGCCCACGGCCACGACCGTTTCGTGGTTGCTGGACAGGTGCACATGGTTGCGCGATCCCGGCAGCAGGCCGCCGGCGCGGATCGCCTCGACAAAGCGGCTGGCCGTGCCGTGATACAGCATGGCGGGCGGCGTAGTGGGCGGCAAGGCGATATCGACGGCCGCCAGCGAGTGGCCCTGGTTGGCGCGGATGCGCAAGCCGTCATCGCTGATGGCGTAGCGCGTCTTGCTGTCGTGCACCACCACGTCATCCAATTGTTCAAGGGAAATCCGGCGGCCATGTTGGGCCGCCAGCGCCAGCAGCTGGCCGATGTCGGCCCAGCCTTGGGGATCGAGCGCAAGGCCGATTTTTTCAGGAGCGTGGCGCAGTATGAGGGAAAGGAATTTGCTGGTATTTACCAAATGATCTGTCATGCCGCAGTCTACCGTTATCAGAACGCATATGACAAGGTCAGGCGCGCGGATCGGGGCTCGACCGGATGAAAATGCCGGTCATTCACCTCGTCCGCCCCCTCGCCGGGCAGGCGCGACGCATAGTAGTAATCGATGTCGCTGGCGCGCTTGTTGAACAGGTTGAACACGTCGAGCGACAGCCGCGTCTTGCGGTTGAGCTGGTATGCCACGCGCGCATACGCCAAGGTGGTCGAGGCGGA
The DNA here is from genome assembly GCF_034424625.1 of Janthinobacterium lividum. NCBI lineage: Bacteria > Pseudomonadati > Pseudomonadota > Betaproteobacteria > Burkholderiales > Oxalobacteraceae > Janthinobacterium > Janthinobacterium lividum. Next base: position 3,737,257 of record NZ_CP139976.1, read on the forward strand.
GCGCACGCTATTGTCCTCGATCAAGGGACGGGGGCCAAAATAGCGCAGCTGGAAGGCGCCCGACCACGGCCCCTGGTCCGTCACCGTCACGCCAAACGAGGCCACCTTGTCGATTGAGCCCGGAATGAAATTGCCAGCCGGATCATTTTCCGTATAGCGCGAGCGCGAGGCGGCCAGGTCCAGGTCGAACAGCAGCCACGGCGCGGCAATATAATGGTTGTTCCACTCGATGCCGTGGCGGCGGCTGGCGCGGCTCGGCTCCGTTTCGCCCGCATCGCCCACGAACAGCAGTTCCGACGCGATATCGAGGCGCCACAGGGCCAGCGAGCTTTGCAGGCCCGGCAGCCATTCCGTGCGCGCGCCCAGTTCCATGCCTTTGCTCGGCACCAGGGGCGTGACGGGCGTGGACGCTGCGCCATCGGCCAGGCGCGTCTGCGTCGTGCCGCGTGCATCGTTGCTATGAAAACCTTTTCCATAGTTCACGAAAAATTCCGTCTTGCTCCATGGCCCCAGGATCAGGGACAGCTTGGGCGACACCACATGGTCGTTCGCCGTGCCGCTGTTGCCGGCTATGCTGCTGTCGACTTTGAAACGGTAGGCGTCGTAGCGCAAGCCCGCCACCGAACGCAGCCAGGGCAGCCACTGCACCGTGTTTTCGCCATACAGGCCGATGCTGGCCTCGCGCACGCGGTCTTCGCGCAGCGTGCCTTGCCGCATGCGCTCCACCGTGTTGTACAAGCCCACGGGCGACAGCCTGTCGTAGCGCGCCTGCACGCCGAGCTTGTTGCGCAGGGAAAGGCCGAACAGCTCCGTGGTCCAGCTTTCGCCGGCATTCACGCCGGCCACCGTGCGCCGCTCGCTTTGCTGGAACTGGTCGCCGGCGTCCGGATTGGCCAGGAAGTAGGTGAAATCGCTGTTGAGTTCCAGCTGTGAACGGATCAGGTAAGCGTCCAGCTCGAACAAGCGGTTCTGCGTGCGCTGGCGCATGGCGTAGGACAGGCTGGTGCGCGAGGTGTCGCCGCCGTCGCTGGGCGCCAGCGAGCCGAAACGGCCGATCCGGCCCGATGCCACGGCGCGCAGCGGCACCTGGTCGGTGGCGTTCCAGCCATTCTTGTACGCCATCGCCGTCACACTGAAACCGTTGTCCGGCGTGCCCTGGCTGTAGCGCAGCACGCCGCTATATTTGCGCACCCTTTCCGGCACATCCCAGGGGCCGTTGTTACGGTTGACTTCCAGGCCGTACAGCAAGGTGCCTTGTCCTGCTGCAAAGGAATCGGCCACGACGCCGCGCACATAGCCATGCTGGCCGACGGACACGCTGGCCTGGCCCTCCGGCAATTTGTCGGCCAGGCGGATGCGCGCGCTGCCTGCCGAGGAAAAATCACCTTCGCTGGCGAAATACGGCCCCTTCTTGTAGTCGATGCGCTGCACCAGCTCGGGAATGAGGAAATTGAGGTCGGAATAACCCTGTCCATGGGCATGCGTGCGCATGTTGACGGGCATGCCATCGACATGCGTGGCGAAATCCGTCCCGTGGTCGAGGTTAAAACCGCGCAGGAAATACTGGTTGGCCTTGCCGTCGCCGCTGTGCTGGGTAACGATCAATCCCGGCACGAATTCCAGCAGCTCTCCCGTGCGCAAGGCGGGCCGGTTGACGATCAGTTCGCTGGTGATGACGCCCTGGCTGGCCGCGTCCGACGTGCCGACGGCGTTGTCGTAGTGGCCCGTCACGCGTACGGTGCGCGCCTCATTGGCAACGGCATCGGGCACCGCGGCGGCAGGCGGCTGCGCCCATGCGCTGGCCTGGATGGCCAGCCAGGCCAATGCCAAAGGGATTTTCCTTGATTGCATCTCTTCTCCCGTTCATCCTGAAAACAACTGCTGGTGGCTCGCCCCTGAAGATACGCAAAACACCGGCGTTCGGATTCAAACATTTGCGCAAAATCAAGCTGCAAAACACATGTTTTCAAACAATGAAATAAATCGAGGCGAGTTATCTTTAGAGAGAATGTCGCCATATAAAAAGTGCATACTACCTGTCAGAATCCGCGCACAAGACCGGCCCGCCAGCATCTCCTGCCATGCCTGCCGCTCTTTCGCCCGCGCCGCTCCGCCGCGCGCATCAGGGCTGTCGCTGTGATTTCGCCGTCTACGCGACGCCCTGCCATGTCGACCACGCAGGCTGGCGCAGCCGCGGCAAAGTCTTTGGTTTTTTCCATATTGTCAGACACCGGCACGCCTGCACGGCGCGGCCTGGCGACCACTTTGAACTGGAGAACTACATGACATTGTTCCTGCCCTCTTCCACTCTGCTGACACCGGGCGACAATCCGGATGGCCAGCGCTTCGTGCTGGCCTCGCAGCAATGGATCGACCTGCAGACGCGCATACAGGCCGTGCTGGCCCTGCCGTCGGATATCGGCGAATACGAACAGCGCTACGGCGACGCTTCGTCCGGTTCGCAAATGAAGGAATGCTTCGACGCCATGCGCAAGCTGCGCCAGACGGCCGAGCGTTACGGCAGTCCCAGCAGCCTGCGGGCAAAGATCCTGCACGACCCGAATTTCCTGGCCAACGGCACGCGCCCGAAAAACGATGCCTTTTCCGCCACCGTCTGGACCGTGGAGCGGGCGCACCGCGATGCCTTTACGCTGTCGTCGACCTTGCGCAGCATCCCGGAGATGGCGCGCCACGAATCGGCGGCCGACGCCACGGCCGGCATCAGGAGCCTGTTCCTCGACAATGGCCAGATACTCGACAATATGCAGAACACCATCGCGAAAATCGGCGAGTTGATCGCGGAGTTCGAACACATCGAAACAGCGCTGGACGACGCCCAGTTGCTGATGCGCACCTTCACCGAACGCTCATCCAAGACGCGTACTGAACTCGACAAGGAAATCGGCGCCCTGGGACAGAAAATCGGCGAACTGGAGCGCGCGCGCGACGCCGCCTATTCGAAATGGCTGGCATTGACTATTTCCGCCTGCATCGTGCCCGCCGTCATCGGCATCATCGGCATTGCCATCATGGTGATCCTGGCCGTGCCCACGGGCGGCGGCAGCTTTGCCATCGGTTCGGCCGTCACGGGCGGCGGCGTGGCCCTCTCCGCAGCGGCGCTGGGCGCGGCGGCCGGCGTGGCGCGCGGCAAATACGATGGCCTGGTACAGGAAGTGCACGAGCAGAGCGCCTTCCTCGCCAAGCGCGCGTGCTACCGCAGCGACCTGGGCGCGCTCGATGAACTGATGAAATTCTCGCTGCCGGCATCCAACGGCATCCTGGGCCAGTTGCGCAGCGTGCAAGCGGCCTGGAGCGCATCGGCGCGGGAACTGGGCGCGCGCGCCAGCGATTTGAGCGTGGACAACCTGCACACCGGACCATGGCTGCGCGAAGCCGAGATGGTCAAGGCTGCCGATGGCTGGCGCACGCTCGACAACGCCTTGAAGGCGTTTGTTACCGGGTCCTTTGTCGATGCCAACCTGATCGGCTTTGGCGCCAGCTTGCCGCCAGACCAGCCCGACTGGCAGCAGCAACTGACGGCCAGGCTTGCCGCCTGACGCCAGCGTTTTCAGTAGCTGTTTTCCGTACTTCCACGCAGTCTGACCTGATCACTGAAGGGAACTACCATGAGTGTTACCGCTATTAATACCGCCGCCACGCCATCGATCGACCCGCCGCCAGGCTTGACCACGCCGGCCAATCCCCAATCCGGACAAAAGAGCCAGTTTGCCCTGTTCAGCGATAGCTGGATCGAATTGCAAGCCTATGTGGGCTCGGCCACCGAATTGCCCATCACCAAAGGCGATTTCGAAAGCAAGTACGGCGCCGTCGATGGCTCGCAGACGGTACTCGATTGCATCGGCGCAATGAAAAGCGTGCAAAACGCCTCCACCGAATTCGGCAACCCGAAAAGCCTGCGCGCGGCCCTGATCAAGAATCCCGGCCTGCTGGCCACGCCGACGCCGCCGACGGAAATCTACACGCACACAGTATGGCTGGGCCAGCGCGTGCATGACACCTCGACCAAGCTGGTGAGCGGCTATCAAAGCGTGCTGGATGAACTGCCGGGCCTGCCGCCCAAGGAACAGGTGGAGAACCTGAAAGCCTATCTGTTCGACCAGACCATGGGGCCGATACCGCTGGCGCAAAAAATGTCGGCCGAAGTGGCGGCACTGATCAAGAAGCTGGGTCTGTTCGAACAGAAAATGAATGAATACAACAGCAAGCTGCAGGCATTTACCAGCAGTTCGTCGACGATGATCGCTAATGTCAACCGCACCATCGGCGGCCTGGAAACGAAGATCGTGGAGCTGGAGAAACTGCGCGATGCCGCCTACAAGGCCTGGCGCGACTTCACCATCGCCGCCGTCACGGCCTCCGTCGGCTGCGCGCTGATCGGCGGCCTGCTGGCGCCGTTCACGGGCGGCGTCTCGCTGCTGGTGGGCGGCGCAGCCGCCATCGCCGCCGGCGTCGGGCTGGGCATCAAGGCGGCGCAGAACCGCGCCGCCTACAACGAATATTGCACGCAGATCAGCAGCCAGACGCAGGAATTGCAAAAGAAACAGCGGCTGCGCAGCGACCTGGGCGACTTCAACACGCAGATGGCGCGCGTGGGACCGGCCATGTCCAAATTCCTCGGCAACCTGCAAACGGTGGAAGGCGTGTGGGTGCAGATGAATACGGACATGATCACGCTGGGCAACAGCATCACGGAATCGAACGTGGGCAGCATGCCTTTCCTCGTCAAGGCGAAAGCCAAGCTGGCCATCGATTCCTGGCAAGCCATCGATGACAGCGCCAAGCAGTTCACCGTGCAATCGCTGGTCGACTACGACAACCTCGCATTCGGCCAGCACCTGTCGGAAAACCAGCGCGCCGCTTGATGACAGTTGCCCTCCGGCGCAGGCACCGGGGGGCAAACATACCGATCGTTGGCTTCTAGAAAGGCAAACATCATGTCGAGACAATTCGGATATCCGCTGGCAGTGCAACAGGCGGCGCTGCGGCAAGCTGTTGATGATGGCAATCCCCATCTGGCGTTTGAAGGCGGCAGCGCCTGGGATCACCTCACGTACTACCTGGTCCAGGCGGACAAGCTGCAGCCCGGCCCGGACCTGCCGCTGGCAGCGGCGGCGCAAGCCGTAGCGGACGAGGCGGCCCGCTTTGGCACGCCACAAAGCTTGCGCGCCCTGCTGGCCACATCGCCTGACGCCCTGGCGCAGAATACGCCGCCGGCCATGCTGTACGCGTGCCTGGTGTGGTTTGTCTTGCGCCTGAAAAATTCCGCTGCCAGCATGCTGTCGTATCAGCAATCACTGCTGGAGGCGGGTGTTGGCGCCAGCGACAGGCGCGAAGTACTGCATGCGCTGGGTCCGATGGTGGAGGAAGCGCGCGCGTCCATTGCCCCCCTGCTGCAAGGCTTGAACAAATGGAAGGATGGCGTCTTGCCGGCGAATGCGGCGCTGGCCCGGCTGGCAGCACAGACGGGTACCGATCTGCAGGCACAGCAAGAAGCGCTGGGGCGCTTGCTGGCCGCCATCGCATCGCTAGAGGAACAATTGGCGCACCTGGGCCTGTTCAGCGGGCACAAGAAAAAGGAACTGGAGGCGCAGTTGCACGCCTTGCGCGAGCAGCTGACGCGCGACACGGCGCTGTCCGAGCAGCTGCGGCTGCAACTGGAAGGCGTCAACCTGCTGCTGGCAAATGGCGGCTGGCTGGAAGCGGCCATCGATGAGCTGATCCATTGGCTGGACGGCTTGCGCACCGCGTGGAGCGCTCTCGGCTCCGGTACGACCCAGCTGGCGGCCGACGCCAGCGACGCGGAACTGGGCAACGACAGCTGGCTGGCGCAAACACTGGCCAGCGCCATGGCATTTCCCCTGTGGCAGGCGCTCATCACCGCCGCGCAACGCTACGCCAGCAACGCGCTGGTCGACTTCCCCGCGCCGCCCGACGCGACGGGACGGCAGCCATGAAGCGCGCCGCCGCACGCCTGCTGCATCTGCTGGCCATGGCCACCCTGGCGCTGGGACTGCTGCATGCGCCCGCCATGGCGCAAAACAGCAATACCGCCGCGCTGGAAGACGCGCTGCGCCAGCTGGCGCAATTCCAGCGCGAAGTGGCGAATATGCGCAATGCCGTGCGCCAGCCTCTGGGGCCGTACCCGCTGTACACGCAGTGCAGCTGGTGCAGCGAGCATGCGTGGTGGGGCCTGGGCATGTGCACCAAGACGACCACGGAAACATGGTCGCAGAATGTCGATTTCACATGGACGCGCAACCAGCTCGATCAAGTGCTGGCCCGCGCCGAACGCGATGCGGGCAACTTGGGCGCGGCATATGCTCCCACCCAGGCGTGGATAGACAGCTTGCCGGCCTTTAGCCGCGCCTTTGACGCGAACGCCGACCGCGTGCTGGCGGTGCAGGAGCAGATCCGCCAGGGAATCGGGCCCAACGACCAGCAGCGGCAAACGGCGACGCAGGCGCTGCAACAGCTGAGCAGCGACATGGAGCGCAGTTCGGCCCAGCTGAAGGCGGGTACGCAGGCGCTGGCGGTGTCGCTGCAGCAGCAAAGCGCCTATCGCGAACAGATCCGCCTGGCCATCGAGGGTGCCGACCGCTCGGCCCAGGAAGCGCTGCGGCAGATTGAACAGGCAGCCCAGTCGCATCACTGCCAGGATGGCTTGCCGCAAAAGTTCAATGCCATCCGCGACGACTTCAAGCGTTCGATCCAGAGCATCTCGGCAGCTTTCCAGCAGCTCGACAGCAGCAGCCGCGGCGCCGAGACCGGCCTGGCCGCACTGCTGGGCGCTGTCGTCACCTCGCAGACCGACATGCAATCCATCCTCGACCTGCTCAAGGCGGCGCAGAACGACAAGCTGGGCAGCTTCCTCGAGCGGCTGCACCTGAATGCGGCGAAACAGCAATGGCATGACCTGGCCAATGCCTATACGCGGGTGGCGCGCGAAGCGGCGCTGGCGCAAGGAGGCGGCTGACAAAGACTGACACTGCCAGGATGCCGCCGCTTTGCGCCATCTCAATGCCACGGCCGCCCTGCTTCCTATGATGAGCATATGCAGCTTGTGCAATGCCGCATCCATTGGGAGGGGCCGTGGGCAAATCGGATACCAGCAACGCCGGCGCCAGTATGCCGGCAGCGGTGCGCAAGAAAGATGCGCTGCCATTCATCCTGCTATACATCCTGCTGGCGGGCTTGCTGGCCGTGCTGGCCGGCGCCCTGCTGCCGCCCTACTACCATGCCGTGCCGGCTCTGCTGTGGAGCCTGGGCTTTTGCGTCAGCGGCATGCTGCTGGGATTCCTGTTCGGCATACCGCGCAGCCTGCCATCGGGCACCGTCAACGCGGCGCCGCCCGACGAGCGGGCCAATGGCAAGGGCCGCCCCACGGACGAAGCGCCCGCCGCCGGAGCCGATGCGGCAGCGGGCAACGCCGGCAACACCCTGTTCCTGGGCACGCCCACGCCCATGGAAGTCAATTCGAACCTGGTGGAAGTGTCGGACTGGCTGACGAAAATCATCGTCGGCGTGGGCTTGATCGAGCTCAAAAGCCTGCCCGGCAGCGCGCGCAGCATGGCTGCCTTCATCGCGCCCAGCCTGGCCACCGACACGCCGACCGCCATGGCCGTGGTGGGCGGCATCATGCTGTTCTTTTCCGTGCATGGTTTTTTGATCGGCTACCTGCTCACGCGCATTTACCTGTCCATCATGATCAAGCGGGCCGACAGCATGGTCAAGAACGACTCCGTGCGCCTGGAGAGCGGCAAGGAAATCGAAGTGACGGAACTGAGCCGCCTGCAGCAAAAATCGCTCGAAGACATGCAGGAAGCCGTGACGCAGCTGCTGCTGGCCCATCCGCCGGACGGGGGCGCGGCCGTCACGGCCCTGGCCGGCATGCCGGCGGAGAAAAAGCAGGCAGGCCTGGTGCTGTGGCTGGACGACCATCCGCGCAACAATACCTTGCTGGTGGAACAGCTGGAACGGGAAAACATCAAGGTAGACCAGGCGGTCTCGACGCGGCAGGCGCTGGCCATGCTGCAACAGAAGCACTATGCGCTGCTCATCACGGACATGGCACGGGTGGAGAACCGCCAGCGCATCAAGGATGCGGGCGTGCACACGGTGCGCGAAGTGCGGCAGGCCCAGCCCGCGTTGCCCATCATCGTGTATTGCAGCAAGGATACGGTCGCCAGCTACGGCACGGAAGCGGAAGCGGCCGGCGCCCGTTTCATCACCACGTCGGGCACCAGCCTGCTGGCGGCCGTCAACAAGCTATTGCATGAAGAACGCCAGGACGGCGATCAATCCACCCTGTAACGGTAGCTGCCCACGTAATGGAGCGAACTGCGCTGCGGGTGTGCCAGCTGATTCGGCGCAAACACGCACACGCTCGTGTCGGCCAGCACGCCCTGCGCCACCGCGTCCGCGCAGGCCTGCGCCAGCCAGCTGTCGCCATACGACACGCCATCGAACAACTGCGCCAGCGGCACTGGCGCCGCCAGCAGCGCGCTTTCAACACAGGCCGGCTCATAGCCCGTGAGTCCCGTTTCCAGGAAGAATGGCGACGGCACGGTCTCACCATCCTCCGTGTATGTGGGCGCCAGGTAGGCCTGCAGCGCTTCCCAGCCGGGAAAGCGCCCGTTGCAGGCAAACACGTGGACGGTCGGTGCGCTGCCGGGCACGCTTACAGCTTCTCCATCTTTTGCCGCACGGCCGGTGCCGTCGCAGCCGTCGGCGCCAATTCCAGATAGGTTTTATAGGCCGCTTTCGCCTTGGCGCCATCGCCGGCCTTGGCATACGCGTCGCCCAGATTCAGATAGGCGATGGCGCGCGACGGATCCATCTTGACCGTGTTTTCAAACCAGCGCGCCGCTTCGCGGTATTTTTCCTGCTTGTAGAAGACAAAGCCCAGGTTATTCGCCGCGAGCGCGAAATCGGGCCGCAGTTTCAGCGCTTCCGTAAATTGCGCTTCCGCCGCCGCATATTGTTTCTCCTTGTACAGCTGCAAGCCACGGTCGTTGGCCCGCTGTGCCAGCTGGCGCGTGGAGGTCGGCACGGCGCCCGGCGTGACGATCTTCTGTTCGCCGCCCTGCAAATCCTTCACCGTCACGCTGGCCGCTTGCGGCTTCGCGTCGAGCTTGCTGTTCAGGGCAATGGCTTCCGTCGAAAGCTGCGTCGTGTTCGGGCTGAGGAACTCCGTCTCGCCCGGCAATTCAAACACGAAATCGCCCCCTTCCGAGCCCGGCAAGCTGCCAAACGCTGGCGTCTGGTTCGATACGCTGGACACGGCCGGCGCCACGTAGGCCGCCAGTTCCGTCGCCGTAATGAGACCGTCGCCGTTCAGGTCGCCCTTGCCCGCCAAGCCTTGCAGCAAGGTCCACGTGAACACGGAATGGCCGTTCGGCCCGCCATCGGCCACCAGCTGGTCGCCGCCGCCAGCCGTCAGCATTTGCCGGCCGATGCGCTTGGCATTGTCGCGCAGGAAGGAGCTGGAACCGGCGCCACGGGTCAGGCCCAGGCCGCTGTAGCAGGCATCCATGACGAAGAACGCGTGCTTGGCCGTCAGGCTTTCCGCGATATTCTGGATTTCCGTCATCGGGATCGCATCCGTGGCGAACTGCGCCGGATCGGAATCGACGGGCACGATGTAGCCGAGGTCGCGCCCGGAACTGAGCTTGCGCGTAGCGCCATGGCCGGCGAAAAACACGAAGATGCGGTCATTCTTTTGCACGCCGCCATGCGCCAGCTTGTCGTGGAAGGCGGCCAGGATATTGTTGCGCGTCGCTTCGCCATTTTTCAGGGTGACGACACGCTCGGGCGCAAACGCAAACTTTTCAATCAGCGTTTCGCGGATGCCCTGCGCGTCGCGCACCGCATATTGCAGTTTCGGCCACTTGGCGTAGTCATCGATGCCGATCACCACGGCCCAGGAATTGGCATAACCGGTGGTGACGGGCACTTTTTCCGGCGTGGGCGCCGTGCTTTTCGCCACCTGGAAGCTTGTGCCATCCCAGCCCGCGAATTGATAGCCTTCCGCGATCAGCTTGTCCAGCACGGCCGGCAAGGCTTTCACCGTGCGTTCGTGGATGTCGTGGAACAGAATGATGCCGCGCCCCGCCTTGTCGACGGAGGCCAGCACGCGGTTAGTGATCGAGCTGGGCACGGGGTCGGCCCAGTCCAGCGAATCGATATTCCACATCACGGACTTCAAATGCGCATCGGCCAGCGCGGCCATGCCTTCGCTGTTGCGCGCGCCATATGGAAAGCGGAACAGCGCGGCCCGCTCGGGGCTGATCGCCTTCAACAGGGTGTCGGTGCCGAGGATTTCGCCCTTCAGCTTGTCGCCCGTCTGTTTCGACAACTGTGCGTGGCTGAAACTGTGGTTGCCCACGGCATAGCCTTCCTTCATCAGCTTGCGGCTCACTTCCGCGCCCGCGTTCAGCTTGGCGTGGCCTTCCGCGTCCAGGCTGCCCAGGTTGCGGCCCACGTTGAAGAACACGGCCGGCACGCCATACTGTTTCAGGATGGCGCTGATTTCTTCCGTGTAGCGGCGGTGCGGGCCGTCGTCGAAGGTCAGCACGATGGTTTTCTTCGGCAAGCCCAGGCCGAAGATTTCCGCCTCATCTTTTTTTGGTACCGGCTTGGCTTCGGGCACGGAACCGGCCGGCGGTACTGCATACGGTACGACGATGCCGTTTTCCTTGAGGATCTGTTCGCGGCTGTAGAGTTTTTTCAGCTGCGCCACGTAATCGTCCCACCGTTCGCGCTTGAGTTCGATCGCGCGCTGGCCCAGATTGCCGAAGATTTGCCGGATTTCCTTCTCGTAATTGCGCTCGATCTCGCCCAGCGCATCGAGGTCTTCGGAGATGCGCTTGTGCAGTTTGATCGCCGGCAAGGAGGAATCCTTGGCCACGTCGGCCAGCATGCTTTGCAGCAGTTCGCGGAACGCCAGGCGGTCCGCGTCATACAGGCCGGGATCGGATTCGATATACGTCAACAGGCTGTCGAGCGCCTCGAAGCGGCCCGGATTGGTGGGCGCAGTCAATTGATCCAGCACAAGATCGAGCTTGGCGATGCGCTCCTGGTTTTCATGGAACAGCGCCTGCCCCACCTTGCGGGCTTCATCGCGCGCGCCTTCCGGCAAGCTTTGCTCGTCGGCCAGCAGCACGATAATCTTGCGGAAATTGCCCAGCAAGTCGCGGAATTGGGCGGCCACGGCGGCCGTATCGACGGTGGATTGGGTCGCGGCGGCCGGGCTGCCAGAGGCGGGGGCGCCCGGCGTGGCGGTGGCAGCGGGACGGGTATAGCTATAAATGCCGGCCCCAGCGGCGAGTGCCACGACGACGGTGGCGGCGATCTTGATCGGCTTGGAAGTCACAGGCTTGTCATTCCCTTCACATACTATGCATAGAATTCAGATGGCGCGGATGCGCCCGATGCATAATTGTAAAGCACGCTAGGCACAAGCTCAGCCCGCACGCTGAATTTGGGCAATAATATCGCTGAACACCTTCATAGATAGTGAAAACGGAAAAGACGATGCACAAGAAACTCTGCGCAGCCGCGCTGATGCTGGGCGTGGCCCTGATGCTGCTGCAACTGCGCGCGCATGCGGGCGATGGCACGGACAACGTTGTGGCCGGGCGCGTGTGCCTGCCGCACTGAACCACGCCTCCCGCTGACGCTATACCTTGGCCGGCTCCCAGTAATTGGCCAGGCCCAGCTTTTTCAAGCCCGCCGCCACGAAGCGCGGTTCCAGCAATTCTTCCGCCGTCAACGGCAGGCGGATCAATTTTTGTTCCTGCGCAAACGCCAGCACCCGCCGGTAATGGCGGTACACGGCGTCGTCGTACAGGGGCGACCAGCGCTCCTTCCACTGCAAGCCCGGATCGTCGTAGCTGCGCCGCACCACGCTGTCGGGCGTGCCGTTGCGCGTGCCGTCCTTGATGACCGCCTCGCGGTTGCCGTCCAGCGCCGCCCAGTGCTGGGCCCGCAGCCAGGCCGTGGCCACCAGCTCGGCGATATCGGGATGGGCTTGCGTAAAGTCGCGCCGCGCCCACAGTTCCGCGCGCATTTTACGCTCGGGCAAGCCCTTGCTGGACCAGATGATGCGGCCGATGCCCTTGTCTTCCAGCGGATAGCCATTGATCATGAACAAGGCGTCGACGGCGCCCGTGGCCAGCGCGGCCGTGCCCGGCTTGAGGTCCATATTAATCAGGCGGAAATCCGTGGGCGACATGCGCTGGTCGGCGATCAACTGGCGCAAGCCCAGTTCCCACGGCCGGCCCCGGTGCACGCTGATGCGCTTGCCCTTCAGTTCGGCCAATGACGTGGCGCGCGAACTGGTGGGCACCAGCAGGAACTGGTCCGTGCCCCGCCCCGCCGGCACGATCACCTGCGTGCGCACGCCGCCCGCGTTCAGGATAACGGACGGCAAGTCGCCATACGCGGCCATGTCAATGCGCCCGCTGGCGAACGCTTCATTCATGGTGGCGCCCGTGTCGCCCGTGACGGGCAGCCATTCCAGCCGTACGCCCCTCTGCTTGAGTTCGCGCGCCAGCCAGCCTTCCTGCTGCACCCGGTAAGCGATGCCGCCCAGTTCCGCCTTGCCGTTTTCCGCAAAACCCGTCGAGGCGATGCGCAGGGCCGCCGGCGGCGCCCCCGCCTTCGCCGACACAGCCTGTCCCGCCAGGGGCAGCAAAGCCAGCCCGCCCATCACCGTGCGTCGCCGCATCGCATTCTCCTCATCATCATCATGCATGGCCACTGTCGACGTGCTTCCCGCTCAAGCCGCCCGGCGCGTCTGCGCCAGCGCCGCTTCGAAGGGACGGGGATCGATCCAGGCGCGCACGTCGACCTTGCTGGGCAGGAAGTTCCAGCGGAACAAGAAATCGCTGAAATCCTGCAAACCCGCGACCGACGTTTCCGCCAGGTCCGTGTCCAGGCGCAGATGCGCATCCTTGCCGTAAGCCACTTGCACCCAGTGCTCGCTGGCATTCGATTCGCGCGCGAGGAAACGCCGCGTCTCGTCCGCATGGCCGCGCGCCCACGCTTCTGCCCGCAGCACCTGGTCGACCAGGGTCACCGCGGAAGCAAAATGGTTGTCCAGCAGGTGCGCATCGACGCTCAGGGTGCGCGGCGTGCCGTTGTTGGCGCGGATCAAGGGTTCCGGATGGATGCCCGTGTCGATTACCGTGTGCAAGCCGAACTGCTGCGCCAGCTGGGCGGCCGAGGCGCCTTTCAGGAAGATGGCGTCCACTTCGCCCCGCAGCAGCCCCAGCAGTTCCGGGCTTTGCCCGCCGCGCCGCGCGCCGCTGAACAGGTTTGTTGCCGCGCCCTTCTCCGGCGCCGCCTCGCTCTGGCCCGTGTTGACCACATAATCGACCAGTTCCACGTCCGCCACGGCCAGCCCTTCCAGGCTCAGCGCGTTTTCCAGGCCGCGCAAGGCTTGCGCGCGCGCAAAGTCGATCTGCGCCTTGCTCCATAATGGCAAGCCGAAACGCCGGCCCTTCAAGTCGCGCACCGTCTGGATGCCGCTGCCGGGCAAGGTCAATATCAGCTGCGTCTCATCCGACCACGACAAGCCGATCACGCGCGTCTCGCGTCCCGCCGCGCGCGCCCACAGTGCCGGGATATTGCCGCCGTGACGCACGGAGTTCTGCAGGGTGTGGTCGAAATGCGATTCGCGCACGGCTTCCTGCTCCGACTCGCGCAAGGAGCGCAAGCTGGTGCCGTCAGCGCGCAAGGCCTCTTCCAGCCAGCCCTGCTGCAGAGAAATTCCCAGGCCCGTGGGGACGGGGCAGCGCGTGTACCACAGGGTGTCGAGTGCGTTGTTATTGCTCATCTTGTATCTCCAGAGTGGGTGGACCGGTCAAAAAGGAAACTACAGCGCCATCCTGCGCGCCCATTCATTGCCATCCCATGAGCTGCTGGGATCTACATCCTGCGCCACGGGCGCATGCGTGTCGTCCAGGTCGCTGAAATCCGCATGCAAGCCATCGCGGATGGCGACAAAGCCCGGAGATCCCCGCTGGCGCGGGTGGGCCAGCGGCACGTCCTGCACGCGGCGCACCTTGCCCGGACGCGCATCGAGCACGACGATGCGGTCGGCCAGGTAGACGGCTTCATCGATGTCATGCGTGACCATGACCATGGTGATGCCCTCGTCCTGCCACAGGCGGCGCAGTTCCTGCTGCAGGCGCAAACGGGTCAGCGCGTCAAGCGCGCCCAGCGGCTCGTCCAGCAGCAGCACGTCGGGCCGCCCCACGAGGGCGCGGGCAATGGCCGCCCGCTGCGACATGCCGCCCGATAATTGATGCGGATACGCATCCGCATAGCCGTCGAGGCCCACGCGCGCAATTTCCGACGCGACGCGCGATGCGCGCTCGGCCAGCGGCACGCGGGTATTGCTGAACGCCACGGCCACGTTCTGCTGCACCGTCAGCCAGGGAAACAGGCGGTGATCCTGGAACACGAGGCCACGGTGCAAGTCCGTGCCACGGATGGGCACGCCATCGTGCAGCAGCAAGCCCGTGTAGTCCGTGTCCAGGCCAGCCAGCAGGCGCAGCAAGGTAGACTTGCCGCAGCCGGACGCACCGACGATGGCAACGAATTCACCGGGGGCAATCGCCAGCGAAATATCATCGAGCACCAGCAGCGGCGCGCCTTTCAGCGAAAACGACTTGCTCACGTGCTGCACTTGCAAGCCGCCGCTCAGGTGCTGCTGTTGCGGCGACAAGGCCGAAGGGGAAACGAAATCATTCATGGCGCACTCTCTGCGGTGGGGGCTAGGGAAGGAATGGCGGCGGGCGGCGCCCGGCGCAACCAGCGGCTGCCGTGGAAAACCAGCCAGGCGGCCAGCCACGGAGCCAGCCAGATCAGGAATACATTGCGCAAGCCCGTCAGGTCGGCCAGGCGGCCCGCCGCCAGCGCGCCAGCCGTGCCGCCCACCATGCCGAACAGGGTCAAGTGGGCCGAGACCCTGGCCTTGTCGACGGGGGCGCGGGCGACATTGTCCGTATTGACGAGGTTATTCACGCCCAGGCCCAGTCCCAGCAGCACGGACGCGACCAGGTAGGCGATGCTGTCCGGCCACAGGCCCAGGATCAGCAAGGCGGCCATGATGGCCAGGTGGGCGCCGCCATACAATTGCTCGCGGTAGCGGCTGGCCAGCACGAAGCGCCCGAGGAACAGCAGCACCAGCACGCAGCTGAGTCCCTGCACGGCCATCAGCCAGACGGAATGATGCGCAGGCCAGTGCAGCACGCGAATGGCCAGCAGGATGGAAAACACGCCCACGCTGGACGCCGTGAAGCTGGCGAGGATCTCGAACAGGTAAGTCACGCGCACGACGGGCAGGCGCAGCAGTTCGCGCAAGCTGGCCGCGCCGGGCAGCAAGGCTTGGCCTTCCAGCTTGCGCGGCGCCGTGTTATCGGGCAGTACTTGCCAGCCCAGCACGGCCAGGATGGCGAACATCAGGGCGGAAATCAAAAAGCCCGCCTTCAGCCCCAGCTGAGCGATCAGGTAGTTGCCGCACAAGGGTCCGAGGAATTGCATGCCGAGGATCAAGGTCCCCTTGTACCAGCCCGCCTTGCCCTGCCCCATTTCCGGCAGGCGCACGAGAAACACGGTACTCATGGCCACGATGCGCAGCGAGATACACAGGCCCACGAGAAACATCAGCAAAGCCACCCACTGCCAGCCGGGCAGCCACGGCAGCACGCAGAACGCCAGCGCCAGGCTCAGGCTGACGCCCGCATACAGATGCTTCGGATTGCCGCGCGACAAGATGTAGCCGGCCGGAATGGTGCCCAGCGCCATGGCCAGGGTTTCCGCGCTGCTGATCGCGGCCAGCTGGAAATTGCTCACGTGCAAATGTAACCCCAGCAGGGTGGCCAGCACCTTGTTCATGCCGATGGTCACGCCCGACAGCAGGGTCAGGCCGATAAAGCGCAGCAAGAAGGCGCGCAGCTCGCCTTCGCGGGCGCTGACAGCCTCGTCCGGCTGGAATGGCAGGGATTCACTCACTGCTGCGCCCCTTCACCAGCAGGCGCGCAAGACGCGCAAACGCCACATTCATCGCTTGCGCCAGCAGGGCGATCACGAGCACGGCCAGCAGGACGACATCTATGCGGCCCGACACTTCGCCATTGAGCAGCAGGGACCCCATGCCGGGGCCGGCTGAAAACAGCAGCTCGCCGCCCAGGCAAGCGAGCCAGGCAAAGGCCAGCGCATGCGTGACACCGGTAACGATGGCCGGCATGGCGCCCGGCAACAAAATCTGGCGCAGGGTCTGCCAGCGCGTCAGGGTCAGCACCTGCCCCACTTCGCGCAAGCGTCCTTCCACCTGGCGCATGCCCGCATACGTGTTGAGCACGGTTGGGTAAAAGGCGGCGATGGCGATCACCAGCAGCTTGGCGCCGTCGCCATTGCCCACCCACAGGCCCAGCAAGGGAATCAGGCCCAGCAGGGGGACTTGGCGGATGCTGTGGAACAGCGGGCCGATCAGCCGGTCCGCCAGCGGCGACTGCGCCATCAGCGCGCCCGTGACGATGCCGGCGCTGCCGCCCAGCAGCAGTCCGGCCAGGGTGCGGCCCAGGCTAGCCTGCAAATGCACCCACAGCTCGCCCGTCAAGACCAGGTCGCGCAGGCTGTGCGCCAGGTCGCCCAAGGACACAAAGATGTAGGCCGCGGCAGCGCCTTGCCCGGACGCCCATTGCCAGGCGCCCAGCAAGGCCAGCGGCAGCAGCGCGCCCTTGATAACTAACACTAAACGCCGCCTCATGCGGACTCCCCATTACGCTTCCAGCGCATCAATCTTGCCTCCAGCGCGTGGCAGGCCCGGTCCAGGCCAAAGCCGATCACGCCCGTCAGCACCACGCCCACCATCACCACGTCGAGGCGGAACATTTGGCGGCCCATTTCCATCATCTGACCCAGGCCGCTGTCGGCAGCCAGCAATTCCGCGCCCACCAGCACCATCCACGAACGCGACAGGGCAATGCGCATGCCCGTCAGCGCGGCCGGCACGATGGCCGGCAAGACGATCAGGCGGATGCGCTGCCTGCGCGAGAAGCAATACACTTGCGCCACCTCAAAGTAACGCTGCGACAAGTTGCGGATGGCGTCATGCACGGCCAGCGCGACGATGAAGAAGCTGGCCTTGGCCACGATAAACACTTTAAAACTCTCGCCTATGCCGAACAGCAAGATAAACAGGGGGATCAGGGCCACCGTCGGCAGCTGGCGCAAGACATTGAAGGTGGGGTCGACATAGCTGCGCAAGCCAGGCGACAGGCCCAGCACGACGCCAAACGCCAGGCCGCAGCTGGCGCCCAGGCCGAAACCGGCCAGCAAGCGAAACAGGCTGATGCCCAGGTGCTGGCCCAGTTCGCCGCTCTCGGCCAGATCGCGCGCCGTCAGCAGCACTTGCCAGGGCGACATCAAGATGTGCGCAGGCATCCATTCGAACGTGGTGGCCGCCGTCCACAACAGCAGCAAGGCGAGCGGCGAGGCCCACACGGACCACGGCGAGCGCACGAAGCGTCGCAGCCAGGGGATGGAGGCCGCACGCGCTGGCGCAGGGGCGCGGGGCAAGGCGATGGCGAGGGAAGTCATGGCGCCCAGTACGTTTGCAGCTTCAGCTGCGCCAGTGCCTGGTTGACGAACTGGGGCGCGAACAGGCTGTCGACTTGCAGGGGCCGCCCGATCAGGCCCGCGCTCTTCGCATACGCCGCCTCGCCCACGTAATGCTGGCGCAGGCTGGCCGTAAACAGGGGCGACCAGCGCGCCTGCCACGGCGTATGGTCGCCCGCCAGTTCGCGCCGCACGACGCTTTCCACCTGGCCCGCCGCCGCCTCGGTGCGCACGTATTCGTCTTCGCCGCCGGCGCCGGCGGCCCGGTGGTGCTCGCGCACATACGCCGTTACCACCAGCTGGGCCAGTTGCGGCCAGCGTTGCAGGAAACCGCTGTCGGCCCACAGCTCGGCGCGCATCTTCCAGTCCTGCGGCGGCGCCTTGCTGGCCCAGATGATCTTGCCCACCTTTTTATCTTCCAGCAGGAAGGCATCGCTGAGCGTGAAGAAAGCGTCGGCGCCGCCCGTCGCCACGGCCGCCGCACCCGCCTGCGGATTCAGGTTGAGGATCTTGACGTCGCGCAAGGTCATGCCGTTCGCTTCCAGCAGTCGGGCAAACGGATATTCCCACGGCCGGCCCCGGTGCAGGGCGATCTTCTTGCCCTTCAAATCCTTGATCGATTTGGCCGTGGAACCGTTCGGCACCACCAGATAGGTGTTGTTGGCGCTGCCGCCGGGCAAGATCAGCCGCGTCTGCAAGCCCGAGGCATTGGCGATAATCGACGGCAAGTCGCCATACTGGGCCAGGTCGATCGAACGGTTGGCAAACGCCTCGTTGACTTGCGTGGCCACGGAATTGGTGGTGACGGGCACCCACTCCAGCTTCACGCCCAGCTTGCCCAGCTCGGCCGCCAGCCAGCCCGTTGACGCCACCTGGGCGGCCGAACCGGCAAACACGGTCTTGCCGGACGGCGCCGTGCGGGCCACGACGGCGATGCGCACGGCGGCCGGCAGTGCTTCGGCGGCGGCCGCCATCGCTGGCGCCAGCAGGCTGGCCGCCAGGGTGGCGGCGAATGCTTTGCGCCAGATCAAACGTAAGAATTTCAATGACATTGCGGGCCTGTTCGTGAAAGGGTTACACCAGGTCGGTGGCGGGCAGCAGCGACAGCGCGCGCGCCGTGTCGATCAGCTTGCTCATCTTCCATTGCTGCAGCAGCACGCCGGGGCCGAAATCGCGCGAACCGCCGATGGCTTCGGCCGCGATCTGGATCTTCGCGCCCTCTTCCAGCAGCAGGATGAATTCCGCCAGCTTCAGCAAGCCCTGCTTGCCCCACACGGTGGCGCCACCGTTCGCTTCCAGGATGGCCGTCGCATGCGTGTTGCGGGCGATTTCGCCGAGGATGAAATCGACTTCGGGCTGGCGGCGGTCGATGTAGATAGGGATTTCGCGCACCAGCTGGTAGCGCTGCACGGGCACGTAGCGGATCGGCAGGGTGCGGTGCGTCTGCGCCCACGCGCCCAGCGACGGCGAATGCACGTGCGAGATCGACGTGACCTCAGGCCGCTCGCGGAACAGTTTTAAGTAGCGCGCGCCGCCGTTGTTCGCGTCGCCCACGAGCACCGTGCCATCGAGCGCCAGCACGGCCGCCTTCAGGGCCTGGCCGCGGCGGAACGGGCCCGGATCGTTGACCACCACCACCTTGTCGCCGCCGGGCGTGCGCTCGACGAAGCCCACCGTGCCATTGGCGGTCAGGCTGCCCGTTTCGCGCAAGCCGTCGAAGGCGATCTGCGCATCGCGGCGCACCTGCTCCACGAAGGCCAGTTCGGCCGCCGTCAATTCCTGCGCCTGTACTTGTTGTGCTTCCGCTTGTGCCACGTCCGTCATGTCATGCTCCATTCTTTGGGGTTGGGATACGGGTCAGTCATGCCTCTACTTTCGCAAGACGCGTGCCAGCGCCGCGGCCAGTCAAATGGTGGAAGTCTGCTGCCTGCGCAACAGCGGCTGCTGGCGTGGCAGCAGCCGCGTGCGCACGCGCTGTCGGCAAGCCAGCAAGCGGCGCGGGCACGTTTCCTGCACGGTTCAAGGCTCCACCCACCACCAAGGAATTCCATGACTACCGCACCATCCCCTGCTGTCGATACCGTCTGGTTCACCCGCTGCCCCGTGCCCACGGCCACGGGCCTGGCCTATAAACTGGGCTGGCTGGACGAGGAATTCGCGCGCGACGGCATCGCCCTGAAAACCCTGCAGGAAGTGGGCGGCGAACTGGCGCGCCACCATTACGACCACGGCCTGTCCACGCTCGTGCGCGAAGGCGGCAACCTGCTGGCCCTGCCGGCGCGCGCGCAAGGGGCGCCCACGCGCCTGATCGGCCTGACGTGGATCGATGAATGGCAAGCCATCCTCGTGCGCCCCGGTTCCGGCATCACGAAGCCCGCGCAGCTGCAGGGCAAGCGCCTGGCGCTGCCCGTGTTCCGCGCAGAGGACTTGCGCGAGAACCGGCGCGGGCGCAGCATCGCGCGCGGCATGAGCCTGGCCGGCTACAAGGGTGTTCTGGCGTCGGCCGGCCTCACGCTCGACGATGTGCAACTGGTGGAGGTGGGCGCCGACGCGCCAGCGCAAGCCAATCTGGGTGCGGGACTGTGGCAAGGCATCGCCCCACTGCTGCGCGGCGAGGTCGACGCCGTCTATGTGAAAGGCGCGGCGGCGGCCGAAGCGGCCCGCGCGGCGGGGCTGGAAGTGGGCATCGACATCGACGCCCTGCCCGACCGGCGCTTCCGCGTGAACAACGGCACGCCACGCCCGATCACCGTGCATGAAACGATGCTGGAACAGCATTTCGAGCTGGTCGTGCGCTTCCTGACGCAAACCCTGCGCGCCGCGCACTGGGCGCGCAGCCACCAGGCCGACGTGCTGGCCATCCTGCAGGGCGAGACGCGGGCCGGCGCCGATGCCGTGGCCGAAGCGTACCGCGACGGCTTTCACCTGACCCTGGCGCCCGACCTGTCCGACGAGAAGGTGGCGCTATTCCGCCAGCAAAAGGATTTTCAATTGCAGCACGGCTTCCTGGACCGCGACGTGGATATCGAGCGCTGGATCGACCGCCGGCCTTTGGCGGAAGCGCAGCGGCGGCTGGAAGCGCTGCTGCAAGTGGCGGCATAAAAGCACAAGGCCGGCGAATTCGCCGGCCTTTTTACATCAGGCAGCCACGCTCAGAACTGGATCGTGTACGACGCCCCCACCGTGCGGCCCTGGCCGATGATGACGGTGTCGCCATTGACGGCGCCCGGCACGAAGCTGGTGAGCGTATGGTTGCGGTAGACCTTGTCGGCCAGGTTGTTTGCATACGCCGTGATGCGGTGCTTGCCGCCCGGGAGCACATACGACAGGCGCGCATTGGCCAGCGCGAAGCCGCCCTGGTTCAGCAAGCCGCGCGCGGCATTTTGCGGGTCGACATAGTAGTACTGCTTGGACGTGTAGCGCACGTCGCCGCTGAAGACCAGCTGCGCGCCATTGCCCAGCGGGTAGCGGTAATCGGCCGCCAGCAGGGCCGTCACGTGGGGCGAGCGCACGAATTCATTGCCGGAGCGGTCGCCGCCATTGTTCTGGATGGCGAAATCGTCGAATTCCGTGCGCAGCAGGCCGATATTGGCGTTGATGTGCAGGTTGTCCGTCGGCTGCGCCTCGATCTCGAATTCCGCGCCATTCACGTGGGCCTTGCGCACGTTTTGCAGGTAATTGACGCTTTGCGTGGGGTCGCCGTTGTACACGCCCGTGATATTGACCTGCACGTTCTTGTAATCATAGTGGAAGACGTTGGCGTTGAAATTCAGGCGCCCGTCCAGCCATTCCGACTTGATGCCCGCCTCGAACGAGTTCAGGGTTTCCGGCTTCACCGTATTCAATGCTCGCACGTCCGTGGCGCTCGTGTTGTAGCCGCCGGACTTAATGCCGTGCGCGTATTTCAGGTAGCCGCGCAGGGTGCGGCTGAAGCGGTATTCAGGCGTCACGTCGTACGTCAGCGCATTCCACGTGGTCGACGGATTCGACGTGAAATTGTTGTTGGCGACCGAGGCGGCCGCGTAATTGCCGCCCTTGACCGTGTTCCACCAGTTGGCCGCATCGCCAAACGTCACCGTGTTCGATGCGGCCTGCACGCGCCGCAAATCGAGATCCTTGGTTTCCGTCGTCCAGCGCAGGCCAAACGTGGACAGGAACTGCTCGCTGAAGTTGACGGTCGTGCTGCCGAAGATGGCCGCGCTGCGCGCCTTGTGCTGGTAGATCGTGCGGTTGTAGCCGACGGGCTGCGTGCTGCCGGCCAGCGCCGGCACGGTGCCGTTGGGCAGGCGCGCGCCGGCCGAATCGGAATCGATCTTTTCATTGAAGTAGAACAGGCCCGCGACCCAGCTCACGGCGCCGTTTTGCGGCGATGTGAGGCGCAGCTCCTGCGACACTTGCCGGCTGCTGGCCTTCGAGCGGCTGCGGCCTACTTCCAGCGGCGTATTGTCGCTGTCGCCCGTGGCTTCGTTGCGGAAGTTTTCATAGCCCGTGATCGACGTCAGGGTCAGCTCGCCCAGCGCGTATTCCAGGTTCAGCTGCGCGCCGCCCTGCGTCACGTCGCTGTCGGCCGGCGCATTCGTGCTCACGTCATCGGGATTGGTGCTGGGGATGTAGCCGTTGCGGTAGACGCCATTCGCGCCATAGCTGGCCACCGTGGTGGTGGCGCCCTTGGTCGTGTAGTCGCGGTAATGCAGGTTCAGGTTCGCCGTCAGGTCGCGCCCGATCAGGGCCTTGAGCTGGCCGCGGATGGCGCCGTCCTTGAGCTTTCCATCGCGCTCGCCCGTAAACTGGTTGTGGAAGCGGCCCTTGTCCTGCTGCTCCGTGTGGAAGGACAGGCGCCCCGCCAGCACTTCGTCGACCAGCGCGCCGCCGATGGCGCCTTCGGCCAGCTTGGTGTCGTAGCTGCCGTAGTCCAGCTTGGCGTAGCCGCTGGACTTGAACGAGGGCTTGCGCGAAATGACGTTGATAGCGCCGCCCGTCGTGTTCTTGCCCCACAAGGTGCCTTGCGGCCCGCGCAGCACTTCCACCCGGTCCAGGTCGAACAGGGGAAAGCCCGTGGCGCTGGAATTGCTGATGTAGACGTCATCGAGGTAAAAGCCGACGGGGTTCGGAAAATCGATTTGCTGCTGGCCCGCACCGACGCCGCGTATCCACCAGCGCGGGCGGCCATGCTGCTGCGTGCCGGCCGAGGCGTTTGGCACGTAGTTGAGGATTTCGCTGGCCGAACGGCCGATGCCCGTATCGAGCAGCTCCTTGCCGCCCAATACAGTGATCGCGCTCGGCACCTTTTGCGCCGATTCCTCGCGCTTTTGCGCCGTCACCGTCACCGATTGCAGGGAGGCGCCCTCGCCCCCACCGTTCGCGTCGGCCGCGGCAATGACATCGGCGCCAGGCGTTTCCGCATGCGCCATGCCGTGGACGAGCATCAGCCCGCCGATGGCGAAGGCCGAGCGCAGCGCGCGGCGCACTGGCGTCAAATGAAGAGGAGATGGGGAGAAGGCGGCGGGGGCAGTCGAACGGCGCATGGGTGATTATCCTTGAGTAAAGTCAAAACGCGAGATGGTGATGACTGGTATTGCAAGGGTCATGCCCGCTGCCGCAGCGCAGCAAAATGGGAGTCAAGTGATTGATTTCAAAGGAAGACTATCGTGATGATAGTGCTGTTGATTTGGCAGCAGCGGCGCTGCCGCGTGCTGCCTGTGCGACAGCAGGCGGTGGCGCTGCTGTCGCGGCAACAGGGGAATGCCTCAGGCGGCGCGCAAGAGTGCCGCCGTATGCCCGCGCACGAGGGGCAGCACTTCCTCGCCCACGCGATAGGCTTCCTCCAGGTGCGGCGTGCTGGCCAGGATGAAGGCGTCGGCGCCCAGCTGCACCAGCTCGTCGAGGCGCTCGGCCACCTGCTGGTAGCTGCCGACAATGCCCTGCGTCTGGCCGCCGCGCAGCAGATTGAAGCCGGACCAGATGTTCGGCGCCGTGATCAAGTCCTTGTAGCTGTTCAAGGTCGTCGGGCGGTTGCCGCGCTGGCGCGCCGCGCCCACGGAATCGCCGCCATCGGCGCCAAGGAACTGGCGCAGTGTGGCGGGATCGACGGCGTCAAAGCCCTTGCGCACCTCGTCCCATGCCTCTTCTTCCGTGGCGCGGGCCACGATGTCGACGCGCACGGCGCACTTGATCTTGCGGCCCAACAGCGCCGTCTTTTCATGCACGCGGGCGAATTTCTCGCGCAGCTGCTCGATCAAACCGCCCTGGAAGCCCGATATTTCAGCGGCGCGGGCGATCTCGGCCAGGTAGTCGATGTAGGTAAAGCCGTCGGCGCCGCCGCCACCGAGGCCGGACTGGCGCAAGTTGTCATTGCCGGGAAACCAGTCGCCGCGAAACGGCGTGCGGGCGCGATGCGAACTCGGTTCGCCATGCGTGGGGATGCGCCAGAAGAAATCGATAGCCATGCAGGTACTCCTTCAGTAAGTTGGATACAGGAACTCAAGCCGCTTGCAGCTGCGCGCTCAACGCTGCCCGCACGCGGGGCAGCACGTGCTCGCCGATGCGGTAGGCTTCCTCGAAATGGGGAATGGCCGCCAGCACGAAGCTGGACACGCCGGCCTGCGCGTACGCCTCCAGCGCGGCGCTCACCTGTGCATAGCTGCCGACCAGGGCGCCGTGGGCGCCCGTTTGCGCTTGCGCAAAGCCGGGCCAGAAGGCTGCGGCACTGCCGTCGAATGGCGCATCGTCGGGCAGCCCTGCCCCGCTGCGGTAGCGGCGCGCATCGCGCAAGGCTTCGTCGAAGGTTTCGCGCGCCAGCACGTCGATGCGCAAGCCCGCTGTCACGGCGCGGCCCAGCTGGCGCGCCTGCGCTTGCAGGCTGTCGATGGCAGGCTGCAAATCCGCCTGCGGCGCCGCATCGAACACGTGCACGTCAGCCTGGCGTGCCGACAGGGCCAGCGCTTCGGGCGACTCGCCGGTCAGATAGATGCCGTTGACGGGATGGTTCGCCAGCGGCCCCTTGAAGCCGCCGTCCTGCACTTCGAAGAACTTGCCCTTGAAGCTGAACGGCGACGTATTCTGCACGCCGCGCGCCACCGTAATGAATTCATCGATGCGCGGCAGGATGTCGGCCTCCGGCGCCGCATCGCCCTGGCGCCGGCGCGCGGCCGCATCGCCGCCATGGCCGATCTGCCAGGCGAAGCGCCCGCCCGTGAAGCGCTGGAAGCTGACGGCGTTCTTTGCCGCATACACGGCCGAACCCCAGGCGGCGTCGAATTCGGCGATCAGTTTCAAATGGCGCGTGCTGCGGGCCAGGTAGCCCGCGACGATCCAGCTTTCGTCGCCCTGCGTATCGTGGCGTATCTGGATGCCGTCGAAGCCGGAAAGATCGGCTGCGCGGGCGATCTGGTGCAGGTAATCGAAATAATTGAAGGGCGGACGCGCGCCGCGCGGGTCGCTCACGCCCGCCTGCAGGGGACTGGGCGCGCCGGCGGCCCGTTCGCCCCTGCGCGTGATGCCGGGTGCCGCGTAACGGCCATCGCCGCTGGTGGGCAATTGCCAGATGAATTCTATGGTCATGCATGGACTCCTGTCGTGGGTCGAAGAAAACACCGCTATGCGCTTTGGATATCTGCGCGCAGCGGCCTGCCCTTCCCTCCTCGCAGAAAACATGCCATGCCGCATACGCCGGCCAGCCCCATTCGCTGTTGATTTGGCAGCAACCGGCTGCAGCCAGGGCAGCAGCATGCTGCGCGCGCAGCAGCCATGAAAAAAGCCGGAGCCGCATCGCTGCGGGTCCGGCTCCAGGAAGGGCATCATGCGCCTAGTCGATGGCGCCCGCCTTTTTCAAAAAGGTGCGCAGGATATTGCGGCTCAGGTTCAGGTGCCTGGCCGTGCGCACCTGGTTGCGCTCATTGCGCTCCCACGCAGCGCGCACCAGTTCCTGCTGCATGGCTTCGAATTCCACTGCCTCGCCCGAGTCGAGCAAGGCTTGCCAGGCGCGGGCGAAGCGCTCGGCCGCCAATAAATCGTCCTGGCCGGACGCGCCGTGGGCCGCATAGGCGATATCGGCACCGCCGGCCCAGGCGTCTGGAACAGGTATTGCGGCCGGTGCTGCAGCAGGCGCCCTGTGCCAGCCTGACAAACTCAAGTCCTCGGCGCGCACGACGCCGCTGCGGCACACGAGCAGCGCGCGATGGATGACGTTTTCCAGTTCGCGGATATTGCCGGGCCATGGATAAGCGAGCAAGGCTTGCTGCGCGTCGGGGCCCAGCTCGACCTCGCCCAGGTGCAATCGCTGCGCATAGATGGCCATGAAGTGGCGCGTCAGCGGCATGATATCGCCCGGGCGCTCGCGCAAGGGGCGCAGCGGCAGGCCGATCACCTGCAGCCGGTAATACAGGTCTTCGCGGAAGCGCCCGGCCCGCACGGCTTCGGCCAGGTCCACGTTGGTGGCGGCGATCAGGCGCACGTCGATGGGAATGGCGCGCCGCGCGCCCAGGCGCACCACTTCACGCTCCTGCAGCACGCGCAGCAGCTTGACCTGCATCGCCAGCGGCAAGTCGCCGATTTCATCGAGGAACAGGGTGCCGCCGCTGGCCGTCTCGAACCAGCCAGGCTTGCCCTGTTGCGCGCCCGTAAACGCGCCTTTTTCATAGCCAAACAGTTCGCTCTCGACGAGGGTTTCGGAAAACGCGCCGCAGTTGATCGCCACAAAGGTCTGTTCGGCGCGCCCGCTCAAGCCGTGCACGTGGCGCGCGATCAGTTCTTTGCCAGTCCCCGTTTCACCCGTGATCAGCACCGTCGCCTCGCTGGGGGCGATGCGTTCGATCAGCTCGTGCAACTGACGCGAACGGGGGTCGGCAAAGACAAAGGCCGTGGCGCGCACCAGCAAGCTCATCTGCTGCGGGTCGCGGAAGGCGACCAGCGCCTCGCTGTCGCCATCAGCGCCGGCGCCACGGGCAAGGTGGGCGCTGCGCGCGAAATCGCTGCTGAAGTTGTGGGCTAAGAGTTCCATGAGCCGACTATACCGCGCACCATCTCCAGGCGGGAACGAATGGTGCCGCGCTAGCTTATCCGGATTTTGCATATGCAGGCGCTGCTCCCATGCTGGCCCGGAGTTTGCTCAGGCTGGGGGGCAGGCAATGTCGCCTGCGCACCACGGAGCACTTCCCCATGCCAGCACGCCAGCTTGTCCTGAACGTCTTTTTACAACGCCACGGCCACCATCCGGCCGCCTGGCGCCATCCATCGGCCAGCGCCAGCGGCCGGCCCGACCTGGCCTGGTGGCTGCGCGCCGCCAGGCTGGCCGAGGCGGCCAAGTTCGACAGCTTCTTCATAGCCGACTTCATCGGCCGCGCCGGCGACGTCACGCCCGAGACTGGCCGCGCCGCCATCGGCCTGCCGTTCGAGCCCTTCACCCTGCTGTCGGCCATTGCCGCCGTCACCAGCCATATCGGCCTGATCGCCACGGTCAACACCAATTACGAGCACCCGTACCACGTGGCGCGCAAATTCAGTTCGCTCGACCACCTGAGCGGCGGGCGCGCGGGCTGGAACGTCGTGTCATCGTTTGGCGAGCATACGGCCCGCAATTTCGGCATCGATGCACCGCGCAGCCATGCGGAGCGCTATGCGCGGGCCGACGAATTCGTCGCCCTGTCCAGGGCCCTGTGGGATAGCTGGGATGACGACGCCTTCGACCGGCCAGACCGCGCCGCCGGCCAGTTCTACCAGCCGGCAGCGGGCCACCCGCTGGACTTCCAGGGCGAGTATTTCGCCTCGCAAGGCTTGCTGGACTTGCCCCGTCCCGTGCAGGGCCACCCCGTGCTGGTCCAGGCGGGCAATTCCGAGACAGGGCGCGAATTTGCCGCGCGCCTGGCCGAAATGGTGTACTGCTCCGCCACCTCGCTGCCCGTGGCGCAGGCGTATTACGCGGACGTGAAAGGACGCATGGCGACATACGGCCGCGCGCAAGACCAGTTGAAGGTCACACCCGGGCTGTCCGTGGTGGTGGCCGAATCGGACCAGCAGGCGCAAGACCAGTTCGGCGAACTGCAGGCACTGGTCGATTTCAGCCACCTGGAATTTGGCGGTTTTGACCTGTCCGGCTATCCGCTCGACGGCCCCCTGCCCGATCTACCCTACCAGGCGCCAGAAAATGGCAAGGGACGCTTCCTGCAGCAGCTGGAGCTGGCCCGCCGCGAGAATCTGACCCTGCGCCAGCTGGTGCTGCGCTTCAGGGTCGCGCGCGGTCACCTGCAAGCGATCGGCTCCGTCAAGACGGTGGCCGACTTGATGGAGCAGTGGTTCGTGGAACGGGGCGCGGACGGTTTCAACGTCGTGCCGCCGCTGCTGCCGCAAGGCTTCGAGGATTTTACACGCCTGGTGGTGCCGGAACTGCAGCGGCGCGGCCTGTTCCGCATGGAATACGCGGCCAGCACCCTGCGCGGCAATCTCGGACTGGCGCGGCCCGCCAACCCGCATACGGTGGCGCGGGCGCGGGCCGCCTGACTGCGCTGTGACTAAGCCTGGTCCGGGTCGAAATGCTTGCGCAAGCCTTGCCAGCACGCGAAATAGTCGTTTTGCAGCAGTTCGCTGTTCAAGGCGAATGGCGTGGGCTTGAGGATGGTGCGCGTCTCGAACATGAAGGCCATGGTGTCGGCCACCTTCACGGGCGCGGACGTGTCGCTGTGCGAGGCGCGTTCGAACGTCTGCGCATCGGGGCCGTGGCCGGACATGCAGTTGTGCAGGCTGGCGCCGCCCGGCACGAAACCGGCCGCCTTGGCGTCGTACACGCCGTGGATCAGCCCCATGAATTCGCTGGCCACGTTGCGGTGGAACCACGGCGGGCGGAAGGTATGCTCGGCCGCCAGCCAGCGCGGCGGGAAGATGGCAAAGTCGATGGCGCCGAATAACGGGTTTTCGCTGGGCGCCTGCAGCACGAGGAAGATCGACGGGTCCGGATGGTCGTAGCTGATCGAGCCGATGGTGTTGAAGCGCCGCAGGTCATATTTGTACGGCGCGTAATTGCCGTGCCAGGCCACCACGTCCAGCGGCGAATGGTCGAGCGTGGTGCGCCACAAGTGGCCGCCGAACTTGGCCAGCAGTTCGCAGTCGCCGTCGATATCTTCATACGACGCGTGCGGCGTGAGGAAATCGCGGCTGTTGGCCAGGCCGTTCGAACCGATGGGGCCCATGTCCGGCAGGCGGAAGGCCGTGCCGAAGTTTTCGCACACATAGCCGCGCGCCTTGCCGTCCGGCAGGGTCACGCGAAAGCGCACGCCGCGGGGAATCACGGCGATTTCCTGCGGCTCCAGCTCGATCAAGCCCAGCTCCGTGGCAATCGCCAGCCGGCCTTCCTGCGGCACGACCAGCAGTTCGCCATCGGCCGAATAAAAGAAGCGCTGCATGGACCGATTGGCCGCATACACGTGGATGGCGCAGCCGCTCATCGCTTCGGCGCTGCCGTTGCCGGCCATCGTCTGCCAGCCATCGATGAAGTCCACCGGCGTGCCGCTGTCGGGCAGCGGCAGCGGGTCCCAGCGCAGCTGGTTCGGCGGCGTCGGCGGCATGGAGTGGAAATCGCTGACGATGCGGGCATTTTCAGCCAGGGTGAATGGCGGATGCTGGCTGGCGGGACGGATGCGGTACAGCCAGGAACGGCGGTTCTGCGCGCGCGGCGCCGTGAAGGCCGTGCCCGAAAGTTGTTCCGCGTACAGGCCCAGCGGCGCCTGCTGCGGCGAATTCTGCCCCTGCGGCAAGGCGCCAGGCACGGCTTCCGTGGCAAACTCGTTGCCGAAGCCGCTTTGGTAGCCGGCGCCTACCATGCGCGCTCCCCCAGTCCGTCGGCCGCGTCGCGCAGCAAGCCTTGCACCACGTCGGCCTTGCCGATGGCGCCCATGGCCAGCAAGGCGAAGCGGGCGAGGAACAAGGGCGAACGCTGTTCGCCCAGGCCACCCATGGTGTGGCACAACTCGGTGTAAAGATTATCCAGTTCGATGTCGGTCATGTTATCTCCTTGTTACTTTGATCGGGCGATGCCTGCCCTCGCCAACGCAGCCGCCACCTGCCCCGCCTGCACCTGCCGCCAACGCCCCAGCACGTGGCCGTCCGGGCGCACGAGGTAAAAACTGCCTGGCCGCGCGTCGAATAACGAGAATACCTGCGCCGTGTGGTCCCAGGCGCACCCTTGCGCGCCGCCGCGGGAAATCGCCACGGTCGTCAGCGGCAAGGTGTCGCGCAGCGCCGCCAGTGCGGATGGTACAGACCCATCCTCGCTGAAGTACAGTCCCGTGAAATGGCCGGCTGCACGCTGCACCAGATCGGTAATATACCCCGCTTGCTGCGCGCCGTCTTGCAGCAGCACCAGCGGACACTCGGGCAAGACCGTGCCCGGCGCGGGGCCGGCGGCAAACGTGGCGAGGTCCGGCGCATTCAGGGCCGACTGCGCATACGCGATGGCGCTGGTCTGGCGCGGGTTGATCAGCGAGCGCACATGCGCATGCTTGCCCGCCAGGCCCAGCACGGCCGTGCGCATGAGGTCGAAGGCAAACGTGGGCGGCGCCATGAATTCCGTGCTTTTCGTGCCGTGGCGCAGGTTTTCATGGGCGGCGTACACGCGCTCGTCCGAATAGCTGTCCAGCAAGGCATGCGGCGCCTGGCCCTTGACCACGTAGGCGAGCTTCCAGGCCAGGTTGTCCGCATCGTCGATGCCCGAGTTCGCTCCGCGCACGCCGAAGATGGGCACGAGGTGGGCCGCATCGCCCGCGAACAGCACGGGGCCATGCCGGTATTTTTCCAGGGTCAGCGCATTGGCCTTATAGATGGTGATCCACACGGGATGCCACGGCGCTGTTTCTCCCATCATGGCCAGCAGGCTGTCCACGCGCGGTGCCACGTTTTCCAGCAGCACGGCCGCCTGCGCATCCTCGTCGTCGCGCAACTGGTAATCGATGCGCCAGATATCGTCGGGCTGCTTGTGCACCAGCACGGTCGAGCCGGGATTCGACGGCGGGTCGAAATATGCGAGGCGCTCCGTCGGGCGGTCGCTCTTCAGGTGGATATCGACGATCACATAGCGCCCTTCATAGCTGGTGCCCTGCAGTTTCAAGCCCAGCGCCTCGCGCACGGCGCTGCGCCCGCCGTCGGCCGCCACCAGCCAGTCCGCCTCGATCTGGTAGGTCGCATCGGGCGTGGCCACGGTGACGGTGGCACCGTCGGCGCGCTGGTCCACGCCAGTGACCCGCGTTTGCCAGCGGATATCGATCAGCTCCGGCTGGCGCTCGGCAGCATCGAGCAGGAATTGCTCGATATGGTATTGCGCCAGGTTGACCATGGGCGGCAACTTCTGGTTCGCGTCTTGCGGCATCGTGAAGTGCAGCACTTCCTCGTCGCGGTAAAAGCTGCGTCCGCCCGCCCACGGCAAGCCCTTGGCCAGAAATCCGTCAAGCGCCCCCAGACGTTCGATGATCTCCAGGCTGCGCCGCGAGATGCAGATGGCACGGCTGCCCGTGCAGACGCCATCGTCCGCTTCGATCAGCACGGAGCGCACGCCGTGGCGGGCCAGGCCCAGGGCCGTGGCCAGGCCCACGGGCCCGCCGCCGACGATCAGCACCGGGACATGCTGCGTGGCGGCGCCGGCCGGTTTGCCGGGTGGATACACCTTCGGCACATGGGGGTAAGGGTGAAACGTGTCGCTCATGATGGGTCCTCTTCGATCAAGTATGGTCTTTGCCGCCGCGCGCAATCGGCAGGGTCAGCACGATGGCCGCGCCCGCCACCAGCAGCACGCTGGCGTACAGCAAGCCCGTGGCAAAGCTGTGCGTCAGATCCTTCAGCCAGCCCACGACGACGGGGTTCAGGGCCGAGCCGATATTGCCCGTGGCATTGATGACGGCGATGCCGATGGCGCGCGCCCCCAGGCTCAGGGCCCGGTCCGGCGTCGTCCAGAAGACGGACATGGCCGTGTATGCGCCCGTCGAGGCCATGCACACGCCCAGCAATTGCACGATGGGGTTGGCTGAATACGCGGTGAACAGCCAGCCAAAGGCCGACAGCAGCATGGGCCAGACGATATGCCAGCGGCGCTCCTGTAAGCGGTCCGAGCGGCGCCCCCACAAGATCATGCCGATGACGGTACACACCTGCGGAATGGCCGCCAGCAGGCCGATCTGCGTGTTGCTGGCGTCGCCGCTGAAACTTTTCACGATCAGCGGCGTCCACACGGCCACCATGGCCAAAGTATTCACCAGGCAAAAATAGGCGATGCCGAATTTCAATACCGTAGGCGAGCACATTTCCGCCAGTACCGAGCCTTTTTCCTTCGCTGCCACCGGCTTGTGCTCGGCCGCCAGCATGCGCGCCAGCACCTGCTGTTCCAGCTTGCCCAGCCAGTTTGCCTTGCTGGGAGAGTCGTCGAGGTAGCCATACACGGCCAGGCCCAGCAGCACGGATGGCATGCCCTCCAGCAGGAACAGCCATTGCCAGCCCTTCAAGCCCCAGTGCCCGTCCAGCCCCAGGATCAGGCCCGACAGGGCCGAGCCGATGGCCGCCGTGACGGGCATGGCAATCATGAACAGGGCATTGGCGCGCGCGCGGTAGGCGCTGGGAAACCAATAGGTCAGATAAAGCAACATGCCGGGCAGGAAGCCCGCTTCCGTCACGCCGACGAGAAAGCGCAGTGCGTACAGGCTGGCCGGGCCGCTGGCAAACAAGGTCGCCGTCGAGGCCAGGCCCCAGGCGATCATCATGCTGCCTATCCATTTACGGGCGCCGATGCGGGCCAGCACGATGTTACTGGGAATGCTGCACGCGATGTAGGCGATGTAGAACAGGGTGGTGGCAAAGCCGAACTGGGTGCCGGACAGGCCCAGGTCTTGCATCATGGTCAGGCCGGCGAAGCCGATGTTGATGCGGTCCAGAAAGGAAAACACGAACAGCAGGAACAGAAATCCCAGCAGATGGCGCGATACCTTGCGCATCACTTGCTGTTCCAGTTGAACGGTGGCCGCGTCGAGGACGGGCGCCGGGGTGGCGGGGGTGGCCGCGTGGGCGATGGTCATGCTGGTCTCCATAAGGTGTCGCCCTCCCCTTGCTATTGTTATTGGGTGAGAGCGGCCGGATGCTCCGGCGTGCGACACAGTATGCAGACGACTACGCCGATGGTTGTCCCCATTTTGGGGACAACCATCGGCCAAAAGGACTAGCCGCGTTTCTTGATGGGCACGTTCTTGACCTTCTGCTGGTCATAGCTGAAGGAGCCGTGGCCGCTCCAGTTGTTGTCGGTAACAAAGGTGGCTTCGAATTTGGCCAGGTAGCTGCCGATGGCCGGTGGCGGCACGGACACGACATATTCGCCGCTCAGGCTAAAGACGCGCGTGGCGTTGCCCAGGCCCAGGCCATGCACGGGGCCGCTGACGGGGCGGATCACCACGCGGCCATGCGGTGGCGTGACCGATTGCGTGATGAGGGCTTCGCCGCTGACGGTGCCGTCGTCGGGATTGTAAAACAGGGCCAGATTCAGGATGGGGGCGCCAGGCAGGCCCAGATTGCCGGCGATCAGATAGACGTGTTCTACCGCATTCAATTCAGTTGAGGACACAATGGACTCCTTCGGGGAATGATTCCTGAGCCATGAATACCGGAGATCGCGGGCGCGACAGGCACTGGCTATCAGCCTTGCCGATGGCCGTTATGCTTCAGCGCATCAGCACTCTGCAGATAGCATAGCCAGTATTTTCGTAGCAATATGCTCACATTATTGCCTTGAATTTCGGCAATTTTATGCAGCCCCAGGCATGCGCCTACCGCTAGCATTTATCCGGCCTATACCCCTAGGCATAGCGCAAACAATTGGCGCTGACTGGCAATGCCCAGGCGCTTGTAGGCGCGCTTTTGATACGTGATCACGCTCGATGGCTGCACGCCCATGGTGTCGGCGATCTCCGCGGCCGTCAAGCCTTCGAGCACGCCGCGCAGCGCGTCGAGTTCGCGCTTGCTCAATTGCGGGCCATGCTGGCGCAGCCGGGCCAGCATCATGGGCGAGACGCCTTGCGCGGGCTGGCCGCTCAGGCTGTAGTGGTGTCTGGCCGCATAGGCGAACAGCGGCGACAGGGTTTCGATGGCGGCGATTTCGCCGGGCTGGAACTGCCCCTGGCTGCTGTCGCGGTAGAAATTGACGGACAGCCAGATATCGCTGGCCGGCTGCACCAGCAGCGACAAACGGTTCCAGCCACGTCAGGTAGTAGTCGGCATGCTTGGACGCCGAGCCGAGGGCCGCATCGGACGAGCCGGAAAAATAGATCTCGGGGAAATCCTGCTCCGACAGCGGCGTGGCCAGTCCCGCATCTTCCACCTGGTAGAACTTGCCCTGGTAGGAAAACGGCCCGCCGCGCCACACGCCGCGCACCACGTCGAGAAATTCCGTCGTGCGCGTGTAGCGGTCGTCGTGGCCGGCCGAATCGCCCCACCACAGCTGCGCCGGACCGCCGCCGCCCGTGATCACGTTGTACAGGGCGCGCCCGCCCGTGGCCCGCTGCAGGCTGGCCGTCATGCGCGCGGCCACCACGGGGTTCAAGAAGCCGGGCTGGAACGGGATCATGAAGCGGAAGGTGCGCGTCTCGCGCGCCAGCAGCGCAGAAATCGCCCACGGCTCGTCCGTCATGGGGAAGGACGGGAACGGTCCGACACATTCGGCTTCTGGTAACACGCGGCGCGGTAGCCGGGATGGCGGATTTCGGCGCTGGCTTGCTGGTGCAGCACGATGGCGGGATCGAGCTTCGGCTGGCGCGCGGGCGCGATGACGCTCTGGTTGCCATCGAGCGCATAGTAATGGCGAGCGTAGCTGTCGGCGATATCCTGCAAAAAGCGTCCGCCGCGCCGGTCGGCCACGGCCACCGTGCGGGGCCGGTTGCCGAACTCATAAGCAAAGATCGTGCACTGGGCGATGGAAGCGGCCGCGCCGGCGGTTTTCAGGATGGCGCCCGCCATGGCATTGACGTCGGCATGGCCGATGGCCGCCACCAGGTCGAGGGCGCGCCCCAGATCCAGCTGTCCCTCCGCCTGCCGCCGTTCCACCTGCCAATAGCGCATGGCCGTCTCCCCTGCCCGCCGGGCTTATTGCTGCCGCTGCGGCAAGACCCAGTCCGGCCGGATGTAATGGCAGGTATAGCCGTGCGGCAAGCGCTGCAGATAATCCTGATGCTCGGGTTCCGCTTCCCAGAACGGGCCGGCCGGCGCCACTTCCGTCACCACCTTGCCGGGCCACAGGCCGGAAGCGTCGACGTCGCGGATGGTGTCTTCGGCCACCCGTTTTTGCTCATCGCTGGTGTAATAGATGGCCGAGCGGTAGCTGCTGCCGCGGTCATTGCCCTGGCGGTCCGGCGTGCTGGGGTCGTGGATCTGGAAGAAGAATTCCAGGATCTTGCGGTAGCTGATGGCGGTCGGGTCGAAAATGACCTCGATGGCTTCCGCATGCGTGCCGTGGTTGCGGTAGGTGGCGTTGGCCACGTCGCCGCCGCTGTAGCCCACGCGCGTGGCGATCACGCCCGGATAACGACGCAGCAAGTCTTGTACGCCCCAGAAGCAGCCGCCGGCCAGGATCGCGGTTTCATTGTCTTGTGCCATGGTGTCTTTCCCGTTCTAGTCAGAAGCAGCTATCTTACTCTGTCGCGCAACTTTCTTCAGCGGGCCAGCAAGCGCTTGAGCTGCGCCGCCTGGTAGGCGCCGATGGCGTCGTTGAACAGGCAGCGGATCAAGGGGTCGTCGACGATGTCCGCTTCCATCAGTTCTTCCCGCGTGGCCGCATCGAATGGCCCGTCGTTGATGCGCATGTACATCGACGTCAGCGATTCGCCCAGCACCAGCGCCGCATGGCATTTCACCAGCGGCACCTCGGTGGTCCAGCCGGGCGCCTCGCCCGTGTCCGGCACGAGGTCGATCAAATCGCCGTGCGTGCGGTAATGCAGGACCGTGGCCGCGCCGTCGTGGCCGTACAGCGACAGCCGCCACACGCGCGGGGCCTGGAAATAGCTGTCGTCGGGCAGCTCCATATCGCGGTAGCGCTCAAGCAAGCCGTTCCGGCAAAAATCGAGCACCAGCACCGCATCGGCATCGGTCAAGGGCGCGAAGTGGCGCGCGATGTCCGCCGTGGCGGGCGCAAGCGCCTCGGGGCGGTAGTCGAAATCCACGTCCTGCGGGCCCACGGGAATGACCCAGGGCAGCGGCGCGGCCGGCGCCATGCCGTGCGCGTCGAGCAGCACGGCCGTCGACGGGTCGAGGCGGAAGATGTGCGCCTGGGGCAGCGCGGCGCCGATTTCCTGCGCAAACTGGCGGTAGGTAATCGGGAACATCGCGTGGTTGTACCAGGACCAGTCTTCCTGCACGAACTGGCAGGAGCTGGGCACGATGTAACGGGGCGCCAGCGCGCGCAGCTGCGGCACCCAGTCGTCCGGCAGGTCGACCGGGCCAGGCTGCGCCTGCGACGGCGCGATGACGGCGATCTCGCGCATGGTCTGGAATGGCCATAGCACCATGTCCCATGGCGCAAAGGCGGCCAACTGCGCCAGCGTCTCCGGGCCGATCCAGGAATCGACGACATTGAGCACATTCAGCCCGGCCGCGCGCACCTGGAACAGTGAATCGACATCGTCGTCCAGCGCGCGGCGCGGGATCACTTCGATCGTGCCCACCCGCACCGGCACGTCGACGTGCAGCCGCTGCACGTGGGTAAAACCCAGCGCGCGCAGCATCGCGAACAGTTCATCGAAGACGCAGTACAGGTAGATGGGCGTGGCGCGGTCCAGCACATCGAGGCTGTCGAGCGAACAGTGGTCGTCGTGGAAGTGCGAGATGAAGACGGCATCCCAGCGCAGCCGGCACACGGCGTCAAGGTCGAAGCGCACGGGCGGAAACGCGTGGCAGTTGCGGCTGAACGGGTTTTCGACGATGGGATCGAAGGCGATGGCCGTGCCTTCGCATTCGAAGACATAGCCGGCGTGCAGGATGCGGGAGATTTTCAGGGGCATGGATAAGCTAAATAAACCCAACGGCAAATTCCGGGGTCAGACCCGCCGGGTCTGACCCCAGCTCTTGCTTTTTGGGGGAAAACAAGCACTAACTTGATGGGAAATGTTTAATACGGATTATTCAGCACATCCATCGCGAAATACGTAAAGATCATGTCCGCGCCCGCGCGCTTGATGGCGCCCAGGGTTTCCTGCACCACGCGGCGCTCGTCGATGGCACCCGCCTCGGCGGCGAACTTGATCATCGCGTACTCGCCGCTGACCTGGTAGGCGCCGATCGGCAAACGCGTCACTTCGCGCAAGTCGCGGATGATGTCCAGATACGCCCCGGCCGGTTTCACCATCAGCGCGTCGGCGCCTTCGGCTTCGTCGATCAAGGACTCGCGCACCGCTTCGCGGCGGTTCATCGGGTCCATCTGGTACGTCTTGCGGTCGCCCTTGAGGGTGCTGCCGGCCGCATCGCGGAACGGGCCGTACAGGCCGGAGGCGAACTTGGTCGAATACGCCATCACGGGCGTGTCGTGGAAACCGGCCGCGTCAAGCGCGCTGCGGATCGCCGCCACCTGGCCATCCATGGCAGCCGATGGGGCGATGATGTCGGCGCCCGCCTGGGCCGCGATGACGGCCTGCTTGCCCAAATTCAGTACCGTGCTGTCATTGTCGACCGTGTCGCCATGCAGGATGCCGCAATGGCCATGGTCCGTGTATTCGCAGAAGCAGGTGTCGGACATGACCACCATTTCCGGCACGGCATCCTTGATGATGCGCGACATGCGGGCCACCAGGCCGTCCGGATTCAGGGTGTCCGTGCCGTGGCTATCCTTGTGGTGCGAAATGCCGAAGGTCATGACCGAGCGCAGGCCGGCGCGCGCGTAGCGCTCCACTTCCTGCGCCAGCTTCGCTTCGGGAATGCGGCGCACGCCGGGCATGGACTTGATGTCGATGAAATCGCTGCTGCCTTCGTCGACGAAGATCGGCAGGACCAGGTCGCGCGGATTGATCTCGGTTTCGCGGAACAGCTCGCGCAGTTGCGGGGTCGCGCGCAGGCGGCGCATGCGCGAAGTGGGGAATTGTGCTGGCATGGGGTGACTGGCTTCAGGTTAACAACGCCGATCAGTATACGCCGATCACGCCGATTGCGCCGGGCTGCCCGGCAAAAAAGCCGCGCAGGTCAAGAAACCCCGCCCTGCGCCGTCATTGCGCGTGCAGCAGGGCCGCCACTTGCCAGCGCATGTCGGCCGCCAGCTGCACCAGCATGGCGCCGCGGCGGCGCGCGTCCGCGCGCTTTTTCGACGGCACCAGCTCCAGCTCCGGCATCCGGCATGGGCCGCATGGCAGGCGGTAATTGCCATCGCCGGTGGGCAGCGCGTGCAGTTCCCGCCACGCCTGGTCGTAGTCGCACGAGATATGGCGGCGCCGGCGCCAGTTCAGCGCGATGCGGTTGGCGTTGCTGACCAGGTCCAGGTGGCCGCAGCCGAAA
The DNA here is from genome assembly GCF_034424625.1 of Janthinobacterium lividum. Taxonomy (NCBI): domain Bacteria; kingdom Pseudomonadati; phylum Pseudomonadota; class Betaproteobacteria; order Burkholderiales; family Oxalobacteraceae; genus Janthinobacterium; species Janthinobacterium lividum. Next base: position 3,775,393 of record NZ_CP139976.1, read on the forward strand.
AAGTCGCCCAGGTCGCGCAAGGCGGCCACCATCAGGTTTTTCGGCCGGCAGCCGTGCAGCGCCCGCGTGGCCTCTTTTACCGCCTGCGCGCCGGCGGGCGAGCGCAAGCCCTGCAAGGCGCCCAGCTGGATGACGGCGCCGCCAGGCTGGGGCCGGAACAGGAAACTGGCCAGGTACAGCGGAACGCCATCGCGCGTCAGGCGCAGGCACAGCTCCCCTTCGCGGTGGCTGTCGTGGATGGCCGTCAGCTGCAAGCGGTAGCTGGCGCCATCCTTGCCCTCGATGGCGGCCAGCACCAGCGCGCGGCGCGCCGCGTATTCCACCAGCGGCCGCGCGCCCGCCTGCCACAGGAAGCGGTAATGCCCGCACAGCAGCTCCACCCTCGCCGCGCAGCACAACTGGCGGCTGGCGTAGGGACGATAAATCTTGTACAGCAGGCTGGGATGGGCTTGCGCCAGCGCCGCCAGGCCAGGCGTGCCGGCGATGAACGCTTGCCAGCGCGCGCGCTGCAGGGGAAAGACGATGGCGCCCAGCGCGGCCTTGATACGGTGGCCATGCTGGCGCAGTGGCGCCTGTTGCGGCGCGGCGTTGTCGCCGGTGGCGGTAAAAGTATGCATGAAAACAGCTCTGCGACGGGTCGGGACTGGCAAGCCGCGGCAGGCCGCGGGCAGCCCGGAACAGGCGGCTGCGCGCACGCAGCCGCTCTACGCCGGGTAGAACGGATGATAGGGGGAGGCGAAAATGAAGGGGGTTACAAGTTGGTAATGTCGACTTGGAGTATGGCGCACAAGCACATTACGGCAGGGAGCCGACGGCAGGTTCCCTAAGGTCGCGCTTGAGGCGCCGCAGCAGCCAACGCCGCGCTGGCACTTCCAGCAAGCGGTAGCTGATGCCGCTGACAACGAGCAGGATGGCGGTGAAGATCGCCGCCTTCATCATGTAGTCCGCTATGCCCGTGCCAGGCAACATCAGGCGTAGCGGCTTTTGCAGCAGCATGGCCAGCGGCACATGCAGCAAGTAGATGGCATACGAGCAGTCGCCCAGGAAGGCGGCTGCCTGACCCTCGAGTATCGCCGGCCGCAGCCTGGCGACAAGCCACACCGTCGCGGGCAGGACGCCCATCACGACGAGGCCCAGCGGTATGACATCGCCGGCATCGCCTGCCGCATAAAAAGCGGCAAACACGCCTAGCGCCAGCGCCGCAAAATAGGCCAGTATCCAGGCATGCATGCGGCACTGGAACAACAGCAAGCCACCGGTAAAGCCCAGCAGGCCACGCAGCAAGCCTTCGTGTACATCATCCGACTCATAGCCAGTCAGGTAGCGGTTCATCCAGACGGCGAACCCCCATAGCAGCAGCGCCGAGCACAGGTGCAGCGCGAACTTCCAACGCAAACCATGCATGCCCATGCGGACGACAAAGAACCAGATCAAATTGATGGACACTTCGACGAAAATTGACCAGCTGGGTCCGTTCAAGGGGAAGGTAGGCCCGTCATCCTGCAGGCAGGGCAGCATCAGCGCATTGGGCACAAAGCATGCGATGTTCGCTGACGTGGCGCCGATGCGGATCTTGACCAGGGTCACGGCAAGGGCCGCCAGTAGCGCGACGGCGTACAGCGGATACAGCCTGGCAAAGCGGTTATACAGAAAGTCGCTGAACGGCATGCCAAGGCGGATGCGCTCTTCATAGCTGTGTGCCATGACCCAGCCGGACAGGATGAAAAAGAAGTCGACCGCCAGGTAGGCGTGCGTGATCTTGAAGCCGAATATGACTGGCAGGTGATACACGGCGACCAGCATCGCGGCCAGGCCACGCAAGCCATCGAGAGAAACGATGCGGCCGCTGAAATGGCCACTCTTCATGCCGGCACCAATCATGCTTACTCCCGATATCCACCTGTCGAACTGGCGCACCGCGCCAGCAAAGAGAACCAGGCAGATATGGCGATCACTCGATGCGGCCGCACGACGACGGGCAGGATGCACCGTCCAATGGCGACGCCACAAAAGTGTCAAAATTGTATCATGATGCTTTATTAAAAAGTAAATATGACAACACTTATAGCAAAAAAACACGGCGACCAGCAAGGCTGGGCTTAGCGGACAATAAAATCGGCCAGCCTGAAACGCAGGCGCAAGCCCGGCGCCGCATCCTCGATCTCCAGGCTGCCACCATGCAGGGCGGCGATGGCTGCGACGATGGACAGTCCCAGGCCATTGCCGGGCAAGTGGCGGCTCTTATCGAGCCGGTAAAAACGCTGCGTCAGCTTCGGCAGTTCTTCCTTTGGCACGCCGGGGCCGTTGTCGCGCACGGCCAGCCAGCTGCCCTGCTCATCGCTGCCGGCCGACACTTCCACCGTGGCGCCCGGCCCCGCATACTTGATGGCGTTGTCGACCAGGCTGGCCAGCGCGCTGCCCAGCAGGTTGCGGTCGCCGCGCGCCGGCACGCCTTCGCCATACATCTGCACCAGCAGCACGCCCTGCTCGTCGGCCGTGGCCTCGTACATTTCCACGATGTCGGCGCCGATCTGCTGCAGGTCGATGTCGTTGAAATTCTCGGGACGCATGCCCGATTCGGCTGCCGCGATCTGCAGCAGCTTGTCGAACACGCGCGTCAGGTCGTCGATGTCGTCGATGGCCGCCTGCGCCGCGCTCTCGTAGCCGGCCACGCCCTGCTGCTGGCGCAGGGCGCCATCGAGCTTGTTGCGGATGCGGCCCAGCGGCGTGCGCAAGTCGTGCGCGATGGCGTTCGACACGTGGCGCACGCCTTCCATCAGGTGCTCGATGCGGTCGAGCATGCGGTTGATGTCGCGGCTCAGCAAGCCGAATTCGTCTTCGCTGGAGACGGGAATGCGACGGCTCAGGTCTCCCGCCTCGATTTCCCCCGCCGTGCGGCGGATCTGCCCGATGCGCGCCTCGAGCTGGCGGCGGAACAGCCAGGCGCCCGCCACCACCAGCAGGATGGCGACCCCGCCGCCGTAGGCCAGCGAGCGCAGCACCAGCGAACGGATCGACTTGCCCTCTTCCATGTCGCGCCCGACGAACAGGCGCGCGCCGCCCTCCAGCTCGCGGATCAGCATGCGCGCGGGCACCCTGCGCCCTTCGCGCGTGACGTCGCGGTGCAGCAAGCGGCCCACGGGGCTGCCCACGTCGGGCCAGGACGACAGATTGCCCGCCACGCGGCTGCCATCGGCGCCCACCAGCAGGAAGATTTCCGTGTCGCTGTCGGTGCGGTCGGTCAGCAAATGGGCGATTTCCGCCGTCGTGCGGCTGGCATCGTCCTGCTGGTACAGGGCGGCGAGGCGCTCCGAGAGCAGGGTCAGCTTGCGGTCCACGCTGCGATCGAGCACGCCGATGGTGCCGAAATAGAACACGGCGCAGACGATGCTGATCGAGACGACCACCAGCACGCCATAGCCGAGCGCCAGGCGGGCCGCGATCGAGCGGTGCCAGTTACGCACTGTCGATCACGCCCAGGGTGTAGCCGACGCCGCGCACCGTGTGGATCAGCGGCGGCGAAAATTCCTTGTCCACCTTGGTGCGCAAACGGCTCACCTGCACGTCGATGACGTTCGTCTGCGGGTCGAAATGGTAGTCCCACACGGCTTCGAGCAGCATGGCGCGCGTGACGGACTGGCCCTGGTGGCGCATCAGGTATTCCAGCAGGCGAAATTCGCGCGGCTGCAAGGCGATCTGCCGGTTGGCGCGCGTCACGCGCATGGTGCGCATGTCGAGCACCAGGTCGGCCACCTGCAGCTGCGTCGATTCGGGTACGGGCGCGGCGCGGCGCAGCAGCGCTTCGATGCGCGCCAGCAGTTCGGCGATGGCGAACGGTTTCGACAAATAATCGTCGCCGCCGCTGCGCAGGCCGCGCACGCGCTCGTCGACGCTGGACAGGGCCGACAGGACCAGCACGGGCGTGTTGCGGCCCATGCCGCGCAGGCGGGCGACGATGGCCAGGCCATCGATCTCGCCAGGCAGCAGGCGGTCGAGCACCAGCGCATCCCAGTCTTCGCCGCAGGCCAGGCGCATGCCATCGATGCCATTGTCGCAGGCGGTGACGTCGTGGCCCGCCTCGCGCAGGCCGGCACAGATATAGCGGGAAGTTTCAGCTTCGTCTTCGATGACCAGGCAGCGCACGGGAGTTCCTTGTAAAAATCAGGGCAGCAGATAGGCGCAGCATACGCCAGGCGCGCGCCACTTGCCAGCCCCGCCGGCGTGCGGCGCGCGATGACAGGGTCGGGTACAATACAGCCTCGACAATTTTTGGCCGCGCCCGCGCGCGCATGTGCGCAGGTTTTATCGGCGCCTCACGGCTTGCCGCGGCCTGCATAGCCACCACTGCCATTAACGAATATCAGGCGCGCCAGGCGCGCGCCACAGACCAATACAGCCATGAAATCGACCCACTCTCTCGCACTGGCGCTGGCCATGGCCATCACCTGCGGCAGCGCCGCCGCCAAAGACACCAAGCAAAGCCTGTTGTTCGATGAAATCCCCATCGGCAGCTGGAGCACGTCCGCCGAACTGGGCGCCATCACCACCTCCGGCAATACGGTCGGCACCTCCGTCACGGGCAAGATCGACGCGCGCCAGGAACTCGATGACTGGAGCAACCAGTACATCTTCAGCGGCTACTTCAAGGAAGACGAAACGACCAACGACGACGGCGAGAAAGTGCGCGAACGCTCGGCCGAGCGCTTTTCCGCCTCCGCCAAGGCCGCCTACAAGCTGATGGCCGACCATGAAAAACTGTTCGTGCTGGCCTCGCACGTGAACGACAAGTTCGGCGCCTACACCAAGTACTCGACCCTGGCCATCGGTCATGGCTCGCGCTGGTACCAGTCGAGCGACAAGAGCATCGACGTGGAAGTCGGTCCAGGCTATTTCAGCGGCACCAATGATGCGGGCGAATCGGAACACGGCCTGACGGTGCGCGGCGCGGCCGCCATGAAGTGGAAAATCAGCCAGTCGGCCATGTTTACGCAAACGGTCAGCGTGGAGCGGGGCACCTCGAACACCCACTCGATCGCCGAAACAGCCCTCAGCACCAAGATCAACGGCACCATGCAGATGAAGGCCGCCTTCAGCGCCCGCAACGACACGCGCGTGCCGGACGACAAGAAGAACACGGATACGCAAACCTCGCTGACGCTGGTCTACTCGTTCTAGACGCGGACCGGCCATGCTGATGCGACGTCTGCGCGTATGCGCCCTCCTGTGCGCCGCAGCGCTGCTGAGCGGCTGCGCCGCCGTCACCGTCAGCGCGATCTCGCCGGCCGACTACCTGCAGCAGCGGCGCGGCGACATCCTCACCACGGGCAAACTCAGTGCTTCGGCCAGCGAAGTGCTGCGCATCATCGGCAGCGACATCGCCGCCTGCGAAGCCAATACGGGCAGCTGCCGTGCCGATCTGGCCCGCTCCGAACTGCTCAGCGACGAGCAGCGCCTGGCCACCCTGTCCGAATTGTGGCTGGAAAGCGCCCTGGCGGAAGAAAAACAGGGCGGCCACCCGAGTGCCGAGCGGCTGGCCGCCTGGCTCGAATCGGCCCGCTATGCGTATGCCTACCTGTTCTACACGACGCGCACGCCGGGCCAGCGCGCCTTCGAGGAGCGCCAGACGCAAATCCGCGACTACTATAATTATGCCGTGCAAAAGGCTGTGGGCAACCTGTTCCGCCACCGCGGCGAATACCGCCCCGACGGCCATGTGATCCGCGTCGCCGGCTGGGAAATCGACAGCGAATTGTCGGCCCTGCGTCTGCCCGAAGACGGCACCCTGCCCGATGAACTGCTGCCGGCCACCTCGCTGTCGTTTTCCGGCCTGCGCAATGTGTACCGGCGCGACGGCTTCGGCGCCGACCTGGTGGCCGTCATGCCCAAGCCCCGGGCGTCGAAAGGCGAGTATGTCCCTTATCAGGAAACCCGTTTCCCCGTCGTCACGGCGCTGATCCGCTTCGACGGCAACAGCCTGCAGGAAGTCCTGGCCACGCAACAGCTGCTGGTGAGGCTGGTCGACCCGACGCGCAGCGAATCGACGCGCATGGCGGGACAGGAACTGCCCGTGGCAGCCAATTTCACGGCCGGCTATGGTTTGTGGCTGGCCCGCTCCGGCTTCGGCGTGCAGGCGCTGCGCACCCTGTTCGGCCGTGCCGACGGCATTTCGCGCCCGCAGGTGCACCTGATGCAGCCCTACGACCCGAACAAGCGCACCATCGTCATGCTGCACGGCCTGGCCAGCAGTCCGGAAGCGTGGATCAACGTGGCGAATGAACTGATGGGCGACGAACAGCTGCGCCGCCGCTATCAGATCTGGCAAGTGTACTACCCGAGCAATGCGCCGCTGGCGGCCAACAACGCCGCCATCCGCCAGGCGCTGAACGCGACGCTGGCACAGTTCGACCCTTCGGCCAGGGCCGATGCCGCGAACGACATGGTCTTGATCGGCCACAGCATGGGCGGCGTGCTGGCGCGCCTGATGGTCTCCGATGCCAGCAATACCCTGCTCGACGCCATCACGGAAGAATACAATTTGAAGGGCAAGAAGGCGGAAAAAGTGCGCGCCGGCCTGGCGCCCTACCTGAATTTCACGGCCATGCCGCAGGTGAACCGCGCCATCTTCATCGCGGCGCCGCACCGCGGCACCTCGTTCGCCAACCACAAGGTGGCGCGCTGGATCGCCAACCTGATCACACTGCCCATCAACATGCTCGACCAGTTGTCCGACGCGGCCGGCAGCCTGGCGCAGCTCGACACGGGCAGCAGCGAACCGCTGCGCATCCCCAACAGCATCGATAACCTCAGCGACAAGGACCCGTTCGTGCGCCTGGTGGCAGACCTGCCCATCAGCCCGAAAGTGCGCTACTACTCCATCATGGGCAACGACACGCCGGACCTGCCATTGGCCGAATCGAGCGACGGCGTGGTCCCCTACGCCAGCGCCCACCTCGATGGCGCCCTGTCGGAAAAAGTCATCCCGTCCTGGCACAGCGTGCAGGAAAGCCCGCAGGCGATCCTGGAGATACGGCGCATCTTGCGCATGCCCGACAGCCTGCCTTAGAGCCTATCCCAGTAGTGAGCGTCTTCTGCTGGGATAGGTTCTTAGGCGCCATCACGCCCGCAAGGCCGCCAGCGCGGCGGCGGCCACGGCCAGCGCCGTCTCCGGCGGCGTGCCGTCTTCCAGATGCCATGCCGCCGACAGACCCGCCCACGCGGCGCCCCACGCCAGCAGCCGCGCCGGATCGAGGCGTGCCGCATCGGCGATCAGCGCCACCTGCCGCTCCAGCCGGCGCGGAAAAGTGGCCAGCGCGGCATCCGGGTTGCACAGGATATTGGCGAAATCAAAACCCCGCTCGCCCACATAGCCTTTCGGATCGATGGCCAGCCAGCCGCGCGCACCGCCATCGAGCACGTTCGCGTGATGCAGGTCGCCATGCAGCACCACGCTGTCCTGCGGCGCCGCCAGCAAATCCTGTGCCACGGCATGGCATTCTGACAACACGCCGCCGTAAGCCGAGGCAGCGGCCAGCGCGGCAAAGCAGCCGGACAAGGGAGGCAAAAGTGGAGCGGATGGCCGCGGCGCATGCAGGCGTGCCGCCACGGCGCACAGGATACCGGTGGCGGCCGCATCGCCCGCCTCCCCCGCGCGCGCCAGCGCGGCCAGCGAACGGGAACCCATCGCCCGCTCAAGCAGCAGGACATCCTCCTCCGTGGAGGTGGCCAGCACGCGCACGGCGCCGTCGCCATCCCACCAGCGCAGCACGGCGCCAGCGCGCCGCTCATCGTCGCCGGTCGACAGCTTCAGCATGGCCGGCTGGCCACCGTGCAGCACCGGCAACAGGCATGCGCCATGCGTGTGCACGGGCATGCCATCGGCTTGCAATGACCATTGCCGGAGATGGTCGGCAATGCGGTTCCGGTAATCCATGGGCAATCCTGGGATGAAGGTCAGGACGCTACTATAAGAGACAGGCCGGCGGGTAGCCCGTTCACGCCGGCTCGCGCCACTGGTCCTTGATTTCCAGCATGGCCGGCAGCTGTTCGATGAACAGCGCCAGCAGGCCCGGGTCGAAGTGCGTGCCGCTGTCGCGCTGCATGGTGGCGATGGCTTCGTCGACCGTCCAGGCGCGCTTGTACGGGCGTTCGCTGGTAAGCGCATCAAAGACGTCGGCGATGGCGACGATGCGGCCTTCGTGGGGGATTTCCTCGCCTTTCAAGCCTTGCGGATAGCCGCTGCCGTCCCATTTTTCGTGGTGCGTCAGGGCGATGGTGCGCGCCATTTTCAGCAGGCCGCCCGCATGCTCGCCGATGATGGCGGCGCCGATTTCCGCGTGGCTGCGCATGACTTGCCATTCGTCCGCATCGAGCTTGCCCGGTTTTTGCAGGATGGCGTCGGGGATGCCGATCTTGCCCACGTCGTGCATGGGCGCCGCGTTGAGCAAGTCTTCCGCCCTGGCCGCGCTGTAGCCGGCCGCCAGCGCCAGCTGGCGCGCGTAATAGCTCATGCGGATGACGTGCATGCCCGTCTCGTTATCCTTGTATTCGGCCGCCTGGCCCAGGGTCTGGATCACCTGCAGGCGCGAGCGGCGCAACTCTTCGGCGTCGACCAGCGACAGATGCGTGCGCACGCGGGCGCGCACGATGGGCGGGCTGACGGGTTTCGTGATGTAGTCGACGGCGCCCGCGTCAAAGCCATCCGCCTCGTCCTTCACGTCGCACAGGGCGGTGACGAAAATGACGGGAATGGACGCGGTGGCCGGCATGGCCTTGAGCTGCCGGCACACTTCATAGCCCGTCATGGCGGGCATCATGATGTCGAGCAGGATCAGTTCGACGGGATTGTGTTGCGCCAGTTCCAGCGCCTTCTCGCCATCCTTGGCATACAGCAGGCGGTAGTCGTCCTGCAAAATCTGGCGCAGCACCTGCAGATTCGTCGCTTCATCGTCAACCAGCAGCAGGATCGGTTTGTCTTCGTGTAAGGTCATCGTTAGCCCAAGGTCAGGAAAGGTCGGCAGGCGCTGGTGCTTCCAGCCATGCCAGCAGCTGGCGCAGCACGCCCGCGGCGCGCGCAAATTCAAAGTCGTCGATGGCGCTGGCCAGCGCCTGCAGGCGCGGCTGCTGGCCGTGCGGCGCCAGCATGGCGGCAATCTGCGCCATCAAGGCGTCGTCCAGCTGCCCGCCTTCCAGGCTGGCGATGGCTTGCCGCAGCAAGGCGCCCGCGGCGGAAACATCGAGGGGCGCGCTGGCGGCCGGCGCTTCCATGGCGACGGCCGGCATATCCACCTCTTCCAGCTCGCCGGCCAGCGCCATGAAGGCGGCCGCCAGCTGCACCAGCAATTCGGTCACCGGCAACTGGCGCGCGATGGCTTGCTCGATGCGTCCCAGCAGGCTTTCGACCTGCACCAGGCACAGGTTGCCCGCCGCGCCCTTGATACGGTGCAGCAGGTGGCCCGCCACGCTGCTGCCGCCGCGTTCCAGTTCCGCCGCCAGCATCGCGGCGCAGTCGCCATTGGCTTGCACGAAGCGCGCAATGGCGCGCTGCAAGGCCGCGCGTCCGCCCCACAGGGCGATGCCGCGCTGCCAGTCGACCTGGCCGGCGGCGGCACGCGCCGCCGCGCCGGCCGCCGGCGGCGGCATGGCCACGGCGATATCGAGCAGACGGGCGATTTCCGCCGTCAGCTTGTGCATTTCCAGCGGCTTCGAAGCAAAGCCGTTCATGCCGGCCGTCTGCGCGGCGCGCCGGTCCTGTTCCAGCACGCTGGCCGTCAGGGCGATGATGGGCGTCGCCTTCAAGCCCTGCTCGCGCTCGTGCACGCGGATCAGGCGCGTCGCTTCCAGGCCATCCATGCGCGGCATCTGCACGTCCATCAGGACGATGTCGAAGCTGCCCTTGCTGAACTCGCGCACGGCGCTCTCGCCATCGCTGGCGGAGATCACCTGGTGGCCGGCCGCGCCCAGGCTGATCAGGAGCAGCTCCACATTCTGCGGCACGTCGTCGGCCGCCAGGATGCGCAGCGGCGGCAAGGCCACCACAGGCTGCTCGCTGCGGCGCGCCACGGCCTTGCCCGGCGCCAGCGGCAACAGCACGTGGAACACGCTGCCCACGCCCAGGGTACTCTCCACCGTGATGGTGCCTTTCATCAGTTCGACCAATTGCAGCGAAATCGTCGTGCCCAGGCCCGTGCCGCCAAAGCGGCGGCTCATCGAAGAATCGGCTTGCGTAAAGGGGGCGAATATCTTGTCCAGGCGGTCGGCGGGGATGCCGATGCCCGTGTCGTGCACGGCGATATGCACCTGCTCGCCCTGCATGCCGACGGCCACGCGCACATGGCCCACTTCCGTGAACTTGACGGCGTTGCCGATCAGATTCGTCAGCACCTGCTGTACCCGGCGCGCGTCGCCCAGGAAGAACTGGCCCATGCCCGGATCGACATCGACATGCAGCACCAGGTCGCGCGCATGCGCCGTGATGCGCAGCGACGCGGCCACATGGTCGACCAGGTCGGGCAGCGAAAAGTCCACCAGTTCCAGTTCGGTGGCGCCTTTTTCCAGCTTGGCCATGTCGAGGATGTCGTTGAGCAGCTCGAGCAGGGAACGGGCGGACTGGCGCACCGTGCCCAGATGGCGGCGCTGCAGGCTGTCCAGGGCGGTCCCCAGCAGCACTTCCGTAAAGCCGATGATGGCGTTCATCGGCGTGCGGATTTCATGGCTCATGTTGGCCAGGAAGCTGGTCTTCGATTCGGCGGCCAGCTCGGCGCGGTCTTTTGCCGCGCGCAGGTTTTCCTGCATGGCGCGCCGCTCGCTGACGTCGGTGGCCAGCTTGACCACCTTGAACGGCTTGCCGTCCGTATTGAAGATCGGATTGTACGAAGCCTGTATCCACACTTCCTTGCCATCCTTGCCGATGCGCTTGTACTCGCCCGTATTGAACTGGCCACTGGCCAGCTGCCGCCAGAATGCGATGTAGTCTGGCGAGGTCACATAACCCGGTTCGCAGAAGATGCTGTGGTGCAGGCCCAGCACATCGTCGAGCTGGTAGCCGACCAGGTCGAGGAAGTTCTCGTTGGCCGCCAGGATGCGTCCCTGCAGGTCGAACTCCGCGACGGCAGTCGCGCGCGAGATGGCCGTCACCTTGCCTTCGTATTCGGCGTTGCGCAATTCGCTTTCCGTGATGTCGAGGATGACGCCATCGATCCAGCGCACCACGCCGTCATTATCGAGCACGGGGCCGCTGCTTTCGCGCACCCAGCGCTCGCGCCCGTCGCGGTGGATCATGCGGTAGACGTTCTCGAAGTCGCGCTTTTCTCCGGCCGCCTGCACGCAGGTGTCGTTGACGCGCTGGCGGTCGTCCGGGTGCACGAGGTCGAACAGCCTGACGCGCCCTTCCGCGAAGTCCTGCGGCATCCAGCCTGTCAGGTTGAAAACGGCATCGCTGATGAAGATCATCTTCCATTCAGGCGCGAAGCTGCAGTGGAAGGACACGCCGGGGATGTTGCGGATCAGGGTACGGTACTGGCGCTCGCTGTCCTTCAGCGCCTGCTCCATGCTGCGCGACGAGCGCATGTCCGTGACAAACGCCACGAACAGGGGCTGGCCCGGCGTGTCGATCTTGCCGATCGCCACGCGCATGGGTAGCACGGCGCCATCCTTGTGGCAGCCATCGAGTTCGCGTCCGCTGTCGAGGATGCGCGAGGCGCCCGTTTCCAGGTAGTCGCGCAGATAGCCCTCGTACTCGGCCGCGTCGGACGGCTGCAGCAGCACGCTGGCGTCGCGCCCCACGATCTCCGCTTCGCGCCAGCCGAACAGGCTTTCCGCGGCGGGATTGAAGGAGCGCACCTTGCCCTGGCCATCGATGGTGATCAGGCCGTCGGCCGCCGTATCGACGATGGCACGCAGGCGCGATTCGCTGGCGCTGGCGTGGCGCAGCAGCTGGCGGTAGCGCAGCAAGCCGTTCGCGGCGGCCACGAAGACGGTCAGGGTGACGGTGATCAGGGCCACGGCCAGGGCCACGAACGAGGCCTGTACCGTAATCGTATTCTCGCCTGCCGTGGGCGTGCCGGAAAAGCGCGCCGCCAGCATGCCCGTGTAATGCATGCCGGAAATGGCTAGCCCCATGACAACACTGCTGACCAGCAACGACGCCAGCGGAGTGAGGCGCAAACGCATGGCGCTCAGGCCAAAGCGTATCCACAGCGCCAGCATGGCCATGACGACAGCCACCACCAGCGACAAGGCGAACAGCCACGGCTGGTAATGCAGGGTCAGCGAAGTCTGCATGGCGGCCATGCCGCTGTAATGCATGGAACCGATGCCCACGCCGACGAGCACGCCGCCCACCACCAACTGGCGCCAGTTGATGCTCGGGCGCGCCAGCAGGTGCAGCGCCACCCATGAAGCGGCCACGCCGGGCAGCATCGACAGCAAGGTCAGGCTGGGGTCGAAGGAGACGCGCGTGCAGATATCGAAGGCCAGCATGCCGATGAAGTGCATCGACCAGATACCGCCGCCGAGCGCGATGGCACCCGTGATGATGGCCGTCTGGCGCTGGAAGCCGCGCTCGCTGCTGCGCGCCATGCCGGCGATCTGCAAGGCCATGAACGAGGCAAAGATGGCGATGCCGATGGAAAACAGCACCAGCCACGCATTGTGCGTGCCATAGATGTACTGCATGGTATCGGTCGATACGGCAAAGATGGAACTCAGCATACTGTCGTGAACTAAATAGAGTGAAACGTGACGTCGCAAAACATGACGGCGCACCGCGCGCCGGCGCCACGCTTTTTACTAAAGCGGCAACACAGCGGAAATGACAACGGTAGCAGTCGACCAGGGCAAGGCTCGGTCATCACGCCCGCGCCTGCCGCGCGGGGGAAAGGTGCTTTTTACAGAGTGAAAAAGCGGAATGCGTACGAACTCTGGCGCGGATGGCTGGCCGCCAGCGTGACGATGATTTTTTAAAGAGCCATGAGTATAGTTGCTTTGCGAACATATTCATAGGACTTCAGCAATACAGTTATCAAAAATGATAGTTATTGCGGCGGCGATGCGACACTGGCCTGTCTGCGCCTACGCCTGCGGCCAGCGCGCGCGGATGGCCGCGGATTCCTGGCTGATCGGCCCGGCCGTCTCGCTGACAGGGATACCGGCCAGTCTACAGCGGTAGCTCAGCTCCTCCTTGATCTGGCACAGCGTCCAGCGCTGCGGCACGGGCAAGTTCAGGCCCACCACGCGGATCAGCGGATAGTCCGCGAGTGTCGTGTAGAGCAGCAGCTCGACGCGCGCCAACGGTGCCGGGGTCCGATAGACCTGCAATGCGCCCCCATACGTGACCACGTCCAGCCGCTGCAGCTGCGACAAGTCCAGCTGCACGCTTTTATCCCAGCCGGGCAGGCGCCGCGCATGGCGCCGCAGCAACAGGCCCGCATCGTCAAGTTCCACATGAAAGAGCAAAGCGCGTCCCGGAAACAGCACCAGGCCCGCGATCCAGGCGGCCAGCGCCAGCGGAGAGAACAACACTGCCTCGCCCGCGTACGGCACGTCGCGCCAGACGGCTTGCAGGACAAAGGCGAGGATCAGCGCGCAGCCGCCCAGCAGCACGCTGCGCCACAGCACGGGACGCAGATTGGCCATCATCGCCGCATGCGAGCTTGCATCGTCGGCCGGCGAAAAACGGATCCATTCGGCGCGCGCCGGCTTGAGCGTGGGTCTCAGCTCCCCGCTCAAGCGTTGGGTGCCAGCATGCCGCGGAACCACGCCAGTTGCTCGCGCGTCAGGTAATTGGCGCCATCGCCATGCAGGAGGACGATCTCGATCTCGGGCGGAATCGAGGCGATCAGTTGCGCGCCCGTCACGGGAATCTTGGGAAAGTTGATGCCAGCCAGGAAGGCCAGGTCTTCCGCCACCGTCACGCACTGGCGCTCGGGATTGGGCGATGGCACGAGGAACAGGTCGATCTGTTCGCCTTGTCCGCCGATGACGACGTGCAATTGCGCGGTCAGCAGTTCGGGCAGGATCAGCTCGATATTATTCTCGGCGCGCGATTGCTGGAAAGCGCTTTTCAGGGGCGTGAGGACAGGTGTGGTGGACATGGAAACAGTCAAAAATGGGGACGGCGGCAGTGTAGCAGAGGCGCCCGCCCGGGACGCGCTCTGCTGGCGCAACGGCTACATCTTGTAGTTCAAGGACAGCAGCACGCTGCGCGGCGCACCGTAGCGTTCCAGCCCGCCCGACCATGAATAGCCGAGTCCCTGGTAGTAGCGGCGGTCGAGCACGTTGTCGACATTCACGCGCAGCTGCAGCTGCTCACTGATCCGGTAGCCGGCCGTCAGCCCGACGATGGCGTAAGCGCCCTGCCGCGTATCGAAGCCCGTTTCGCGGCGGTAGATCTTGTCCTGCGCGTAGACGGAGGCGCCCAGGTTCCATTTCGCCAGGCTGCCGCTCAGCTGCACATTCGTGTACAGCTTGAACAATTGCTTCGGCTCATCCGTGGCGATGCGCTGGCCGATGTTGGCCGCTACGCTGTCCTTGGTGTACTTGGCCAGTACATAGGTGTAGCCACCCGCGATCTGCCAGCCCGGCAATGGCGAGCCCGACAATTGCAAGTCGATGCCTTCGCTCTGCACCTGCCCGGCCGCGCGGGCGCAATAGATGGCGCCGCCCGTGGGGCAATTGACCTCGTCGGCCATGGCGCGGTTATTCTGCCGGATGCGGAACAAGGCGCCGCTGGCGTTGAGCCTGCCGCCAAAATATTCTCCCTTGACGCCCACTTCCAGGTTGGTGCCGCTCAAAGGCGGCAAGGTATTGCCGCGCACATCGAGCTCGCTTTGCGGCTGGAATATCTGCGTGGCGCTCGCATATACGGAATGGTGCTGGTCCAGGTCGTAGACGAGGCCCGCGTATGGCGTGAATTTCGCGTTTTCCGTCAGGCTGCGGCGCCAGGCCGGGTTGGTGGCATACCAGCCCGTGACATCCTGCGCATACCAGCCGAAGCGCCCGCCCAGCACCAGGCGCAGCGGATCGGCCAGGCTGAAGTTACCGGCCGCATACAGGCCCTTTTCGTCCGTCTTGCGGCCCCAGTTATATGGCTCGAACGGCGCGCCGTTCATGCGGTAGGCGCGCGGATTCCAGTGGCGGATATCGATCACGCGCTTCCCGGCGCCTTCCCAGCTCTGGCCCGCGTCCGAATCGTCATGGCGGTAGCTGGCGCCCACGATCAGGTCATGCTGGCGGCCGAACCAGGTGACGGGGCCGCTCAGGCGCCAGTCCGCCACCACTTGTTCCGTGTTGTACTTCCAGCCCGTTTCCGACTGTTCCAGCAGATACGTTTCGCCGTCGACGCGGCTGTTGGTGGTGTTGCGCGTGCTTGACGAGGCATCGATGCGCGTGATGGCGAAGCGGCTGCGCCAGCCCTTGTCCAGCTTCGTTTCCAGGTCGGCGAAGACGACGTTGTTGTCGCGCTTCTGGAAGGAATCGGCATTATTCAGGAAGGTCGAGCGGGGCAAGTCCATGTGACGGCCATCGGGCAAGGTCGGCAAGCCGACGAACACGCCGTCGGTGCGGCTGTGCTGGCGCGAAAAACCGATGCCGGCCGTGGTCGACGGCGTCAGATCCGCCTCGACGATCGCATACACGGTGCCGTTGGTATTGTTGACGACGTCAACAAAACTGTCGCTGTCGCGCCAGCTGGCCGCGACACGCCCCCGCACGCTGCCCGCAGCGTTCAGGGCATTGCTGGCGTCCACCGTCAATTGCCGGTCCTTCCAGCTTCCCAGGTGGGCCGAGGCGTTCAGCAAGGGCGTGGCCGTGGGACGCTTGCGCACCATGTTGATGCTGCCCGACGGTGCGCCCGCCCCTTCCATCAGGCCCGTGGCGCCGCGCACCACCTCCACCCTGTCGTACATCAGCATGTCGGCGGAAACGTTGCGCTCATTGAAACCCGTCACATCGAGCGGCAAGCCATCGACGTTGACGTGGCTCAAGGCAAAGCCCCGGGCGAAATACGTGGTTTCCTGGTCGGACACGCCCTGCGTCTTGCCATACAGGCCGGGCGTGGCGCGCGCCACGTCCTGCAAGGTGGTCAGGTCGAAATCTTCCATTTGCTGGCGCGAAATGACGCTGACCGTTTGCGGCGTGTGGCGCTGCGACAGATTCAGGCCCGTGGCCGTCGACATATTGCGCGCCGTATATAAGCCCGTGCCTTCCGTGGCGCGGTCCGCCTCGGCGCTGACGACCACGGCGGGCATGCTGGCCAGGCCGCCATCGGCCGTGCTGGTATTGATTTTACGCAAGAGGTAATTGCCATTGCCACCGTCCGTCACTTCGAGGCCGCTGCCTTGCAGCAGTTTTTGCAGGCCGGCAGAAATGCCATGGCGCCCTTGCAAGCCTGGCGTCACCAGGCCGTCGAGCGCCACGCCCTGGGTGGACAGGTTGACGCCGGCGGCGATGGCAAACGATGCCAGCGCGCTGCGCAAGCTGCCGGCGGGAATGCTGTAGTCGCGCACGCTGGCGGCCGGACTGGACTCGGCGGCCAGCGCCGCTTGCGGCAAACCGGTGCCGGCGGCGCCCACGGCGAGAAGCAGGACCAGCGCGGCGCGCACGGCGCCGGTGGTGGGATGGAGCGTCATTCGTGCTGCGGTAATGCGGTGCTGCAAAGCCATGTGGACCCTTTCGATGGTTCGGATTGTTCGTTCTCTACCTTGTATGACGAAGCAATCCGGAAAAAGGGACAGGCAAAAAGTAAATTGGGGCATGTCGGCTTACGCCCTGCGGGCTAAGCCGACTTACCATACCCGACAGTCGTAGGTCAGCTTAGCGTGGCAAGGCCACGCTAAGCTGACAATCTCAAGCCGATTCGACACTGATCCAGTAGCGCGTGCGGCGCGCCAGCCGGATCGGCAAGGAACGCTGCAGCAAGAGCAGGATGTTGTCCGGGTCGTTCAACTGGAAGATGCCGTCCACGGGCATGGCCGCCAGCGCGGGATCGCAGCGCAGCACGCCATAGCGGTAGCGCGCCACCTGTTCGAGCACCTCGCCCAGCGGCATGCGCTCGGCGATCAGCACGCCCTGCAGCCAGCCGGCAGCGCGCGGCGCCAGCGGCGTCAAGGCAGAAACGGCACGGTCGTCGAAACTGCACTGCCGGCCCGCATCGATCCTGCGCAAGGCGTCGGGAGCGTCCCGTGGCTGTATCTCGACGGCGCCTTCGCTGACGCTCACCTCGGTGCGCGGCGCCAGCACGCTGCCAGCGTGGCGCACGCTGAAATGCGTGCCCAGCGCGCGCACGGCGCCATTGCTGCTGCGCACGAGGAAGGGGCGCGCCGGCACGGCCCCGTCGTGCGCCGTGCCGACATGGATTTCCCCTGCATGCAGCACGAGCAGCCGCGCCGCGCCGTCAAAATGCACATCGATGGCCGTGTCCGTGTTAAGCACCAGTCGCGTGCCGTCAGGTAAGGTCATGTGGCGGATTTCCCCCCTCGCCGTGCGGATGGCGGCGCGCCACGCCTGCCACGGCGCCGACTGGCTGGCCAGCCACAGCGCCGGCCCGGCCGCGATCAGCCCGGCCAGGCCGTAGAGCACGGCACGCCGGTGCGGCGACTGCGGCGCCGCGTCCGCCGTCTGGCGCAGCGCGGGCGGCACGCTGGCCAGGGTACTGCACACGAGTTCGGCACGCTGCCAGGCCGCTTCGTGCGCGGGATCGCTGGCGCGCCAGGCCTGGAACGCTTGCTGCTCGCCTGGAGTCAAGGCGCCCCCGTGCAGGCGCACCAGCCATTGCGCCGCCGCCCGCGCGGCGCGGGGATCGATGGCAGCCGTGCTGGCGCTCACAGGATCAGCAGGATGCAGCGCTCAAACGCCTGCACCATGTAGCGCTTGATGCTGCGCTCGCTCACGGCCAGGCGCCGCGCGATTTCCCCATACGCGAGACCATCGACATGCGCCAGCAGGAAGGCGCTGCGCACCGGCGGCGGCAAGCCGTCGAGCATGGCATCGATGCGCTGCAGGGCTTCGCGCACCAGCAAACGCTCTTCCGGCGACTGCATCAGCAGATCGGGCTGCTGCGCCAGGGTTTCCAGCCAGGCTTGTTCCAGCGACAGGCGCCGGTAATGGTCGATCAACAGGCGCTGCGCCACGGTCGTCAGGTAGGCGCGCGGCTCGTGCAAGGTTTGCCGGCCCTCAGGCGGCGCCGTCAGCAGGCGCACGAAGGTATCCTGCGCCAGGTCGGCCGCATGGTCGGCGCACTGCAGCTTGGCGCGCAGCCAGCGCATCAGCCAGCCGTGGTGGCTGCTGTAGATGCCGGCTATCGACTCGCTGGACTGCGCAATGTTCACTAGGGACTCCGATGCGCACAAGGCAAGGCGCGGCCAATTGATAATAATTCTCATTATCACAAATCATTGCCTCCGCCGTCAATGCCGGCGCCTGCCTATCCGTGCAAACTGTTGTTTCAACGCGGTCGCAATCCTCTAGCGCTTGATGTACAGGCTCTTCATCACCATGCCGCCGCGCATTTTCTTCGCGCCCGGCGCCAGCCCTGCCGGACAAGCGCCCTGGAACACGGCTGCCAGTTCCGTGTGCTGCACTTCGTTCTTGACATTGACTTGCACGGTGGTGTCAGCGCTCAGGGTATATGCCTTGGCCAGGTCGCCCTTGAAGGCACCAGCCAGCCTGGCGTCCGGGCAGCCGGCCTCGAATTGATAACTGTCACCCTGGCGGCTTTGCGACTCGATCTTGCATTCCTGCTCGAAACCGGACCACAGATCGTCGTCGATCAGGCGGTCGCGCGGATGGTCGACGCAGATTTCCCAGGAAAATGGCGAGGTGGCGGGCGTCACCTTCCACAGCCCCGTGGCGCGCTGCAAGCGCTGCACCGGCTCGGCCGCCGAGGCGAACGTGGCCGCGCACAGGGGAAGGATGGTCATCAGAAACAAGGTCGCGCGGCGCTTCATGGGCATGCTCTTTCGGCTAAAAACTTGAATATAGCAAAGAGGATTGCCCGCAGGCCACACGCTTAGCCGTGCATGACGGCCGCGTGGATTTACGCCGGATAGGGTTTCCCGGGCTTTGCGGCCAGCACGAAGGGGATGGCAAACGGCCCAAAAAAGGTCACCAGGACGGCCCGGACGGCCGTTGTCTTGACTTGCCGGCGCTTGGCAATGCACATGCAGGCAAAGGCCGACAAAGACCAGATCAAGGCAGGCAAGTATGCAGTCATCATGAACTCCGGATGCGCCTTGGAAGGAAGGAAAACCATGCTGACACGGAAATGTGGCCACTGCAATGGCAGATTGCGCATCTGCCATTGCAGTGGGCGGCCAAGCGCCCCTCTTTCAGCCACTCTTAAGACTGCAGACGGCTGCCGGCCAGCGATATGGTCAATAATACACGGTCAGTGCTGGCCGATCTTCATGATTTTCAGCGCGTTCGTGCCGCCGACCTTGCCCATCGGCTCGCCCCAGGTCAGCACGACGGTGTCGCCCTTGGCCACGACTTTATGTTCCAGCAGCAAGTCTTCCGCCTGTTGCAAGACCTTGTCGCGGTCGGTACCGGATGTCAGCTCCAGGGTGCTGACGTTGCGGTACAGGGCCAGCTTGCGGCGCGTGCCCACGCTCGGGGTCAGGGCCACGATCGGGATGTCGATATTGCAACGGCTCATCCACAGTGCCGTGGAACCTGATTCCGTCAGGGTGGCAATCGCCTTCACGCGCAGGTGATGGGCCGTAAACAGCGCGCCATACGCGATCGACTGGTCGATGCGCGAGAACGTGGCGTTGAGGAAATCGGCGTCCAGCTTGCAGGTATCCCATTTCTCCGCGTCCAGGCAGATGGCGGCCATCGCTTCCACCGTTTCGATCGGATAACGGCCCGAGGCCGTTTCCGCCGACGTCATGACGGCATCCGTGCCATCGAGCACGGCATTCGCCACGTCCGACACTTCCGCGCGGGTCGGCACGGCGTTGACGATCATCGATTCCATCATCTGCGTGGCCGTGATGGCCAGCTTGTTCGAGGCGCGCGCCATCTTGATCATGCGCTTTTGCAAGGCCGGCACGGCCGCGTTGCCCACTTCCACGGCCAGGTCGCCACGGGCCACCATGATGCCGTCGGACGCGTCGAGAATTTCTTGCAGCGCAGGAATAGCTTCCGCGCGCTCGATCTTGGCGATCATCATCGGCTTGTGGTCCCACGCTTCGCCGGCGATATTGGCCAGCTGGCGCGCCATGACCATGTCGGTGGCATTTTTCGGGAAGGACACAGCCACGTAATCGGCCTGGAAGCTCATCGCCGTTTTCACGTCTTCCATGTCTTTCGCCGTCAGGGCCGGAGCGGACAGGCCGCCGCCCTGGCGGTTGATGCCCTTGTTGTTCGACAATTCGCCGCCGATCTTGACGGTGGTGTGGATTTCGCTGCCGACGACCTTGTCCACAGTCAAGACGATCAGGCCGTCATTCAGCAACAATACGTCGGCCGTGCGCAAGTCGCGCGGCAATTCCTTGTAGTCGAGGCCGCAGCGCTCGATATTGCCCAATTCGCCGTTTTCTCCCCATTTCGCGTCGAGGATGAACTTGGCGCCGTTTTCCAGGAAAATCTTACCTTCTTCAAACTTGCCGACGCGAATCTTCGGGCCTTGCAAGTCGGCCATGATGGCCACTTCGCGGCCGCACAGGGCAGCCGCTTCGCGCACCATGCGGGCGCGGTCGATATGGTCTTGCGCCTTGCCATGCGAAAAGTTCAGGCGCACGACGTCGACGCCGGCCTTGAACATGCGGACCAGAGTATCGATATCGTTGGAAGCGGGGCCGATGGTGGAAACGATCTTGGTGGCGCGTTGCTGTACTTGCATGGTCATGGTGTGCTGCTTTCTATAAAGTTCGTGCTGCTACAAGGGCCGGCCTTGTGGGCCGGCCGTCCTGGTGCGCTGGATCAGCGGTACTACGTTCTTACTTGGCCGCCATCAGGGCGACCGTCGTGTCGAGCATGCGGTTCGAGAAGCCCCACTCGTTGTCATACCACGACGACACTTTCACGAGGCGGCCCGAGACCTTGGTCAGGGTGGCATCGAAGTTCGACGAAGCGGGGTTATGGTTGAAATCGATGGAGACGAGCGGTTCCGTCTGGTACGTCAAGATGCCTTTCAGGGCGCCTTCCGACGCCGTTTTCAGCAAGGCATTGACTTCCTCGACGCTGGTGTCGCGCTTGGCAATGAAGGACAGGTCGACCAGCGAAACGTTGATCGTCGGCACGCGCACGGCAAAACCGTCCAGCTTGCCATTCAGTTCCGGCAAGACCAGGCCGACGGCGGCAGCCGCGCCCGTCTTGGTGGGGATCATCGAATGCGTGGCCGAACGGGCGCGGCGCAAGTCTTCATGCATCACGTCGCTCAATACCTGGTCGTTCGTGTAGGCGTGCACGGTGGTCATCAGGCCCGATTCGATGCCGATGGCGTCGTTGAGGGGTTTCACCAATGGCGCGAGGCAATTCGTCGTACACGAAGCGTTGGAAATCACGGTATCCGTGGCTTTCAGCACATGCTGGTTGACGCCGAACACGATGGTGGCGTCCACGTCCTTGCCGCCCGGCGCGGAAATGATGACCTTTTTCGCCCCGCCCTTCAGGTGGGCCGAAGCTTTTTCCTTGGTCGTGAAGAAGCCCGTGCATTCGAGCACCACGTCCACGCCGAGTTCGCCCCACGGTATCAGGGCCGGGTCGCGCTGCGCGAAGACGCGGATGCGGTCGCCATTGACGATCATGTTGTCGCCGTCGATGGTGACGACGCCGGGAAACTTGCCGTGTACCGTGTCGTAGCGCGTCAGATGTGCATTCGACTTGGCGTCGCCCAGGTCATTGATGGCGACGATTTCGATATCCTGCTGCTTGCCGCCTTCATAAAACGCGCGCAAGACATTGCGGCCGATGCGGCCATAGCCATTGATGGCAACTTTGATGGTCATGCTGTCTCCTTGATATTATTTAAATGATTCACCTGATACGTACAGCGCCGAACAAAACCGTAGCGAGCGGAAGGGAGTTGTGGCTGAGAAGCGGAACTGTGCTTGAGCACAGTGAGCATCGCAGGCCGCAAATCACGACGCGCAGTAGGTTTGGTTCGGTGCCATCTAACCGCTGTTGCGCAACCCCGCCGCAATGCCATTGATCGACAAGTGGATGCCCGTGCGCGCCGCCGCGTCCTGCTTACCTTCGCGGAAACGTTTCAACAGCTCCACCTGCACGTGATTGAGCGGATCGATATACGGGAAGCGGTTGCGTATCGAACGCTGCATCAGCGGATTGGCTTGCTGCAACTCTTCCTGGCCCGTGATCAGCTTCAGGGCGTCGAGGGTGGCCGCATATTCGGCGCGGATGCGCGTGAAAATGGCGTCGCGCAAGGCCTTGTCCTTGACCAGTTCCGCATACTTGCCGGCAATGGCGATATCGCTCTTGGCCAGGACCATATCCATGTTCGACAGCAAGGACGTGAAGAATGGCCAGTCCGTGTACATGCCGCGCAGTACGTCCGCGCCATCGGCAGGATGGGCCGCCAGGTAGGCTTGCACGGCAGAACCGAAACCAAACCAGCCCGGCAGCATCAAACGGCATTGCGCCCAGCTCAGGACCCAGGGAATGGCGCGCAAATCCTCGATGGACGTGGATTTCTTGCGCGAGGCGGGACGGCTGCCGATATTCAGGGCGGCAATCTCCGCGATCACCGTCGATTCCCAGAAATACTGTTCAAAGCCCTCCGTGCCATACACGAGGTCGCGGTAGGCGTTCAGGGCCGTGCCCGAAAGCTCTTCCATCGCGGCCAGATGGCCCGCGCCAGCCGAGGCCTTCGGCTGCAGCTGCGCCTGCGGCAGAAGGGTCGACTGGATGGTGGCCGCCACCAGCACTTCCAGGTTGCGGCGCCCTACTTCCGGGTTCGCATACTTGGCCGTGATGACTTCGCCTTGCTCCGTCAAACGGATCTGTCCCTGCACGGCGCCGGCCGGCTGGGCCAGGATGGCTTCGTAGCTGGGTCCGCCGCCACGGCCGACGGAACCGCCGCGGCCGTGGAACAATCGCAGCTTGATCTGTTCTTGCTTGAACACCGTCACCAGCTCGATCTCGGCCTTGTAGAGTTCCCAGCCGGAGGTCAAAAAGCCACCGTCCTTGTTGCTGTCCGAGTAACCAAGCATGACTTCCTGC
Organism: Janthinobacterium lividum; assembly: GCF_034424625.1. Taxonomy (NCBI): domain Bacteria; kingdom Pseudomonadati; phylum Pseudomonadota; class Betaproteobacteria; order Burkholderiales; family Oxalobacteraceae; genus Janthinobacterium; species Janthinobacterium lividum. Next base: position 3,798,568 of record NZ_CP139976.1, read on the forward strand.
TGGTCGGCGCGCGACGCGAGCAAGCCGCGGTAGAACGGCAAGCCGAAGGCGCGCGCCATGATGGCGGGGCCGGCGCGCAAGTCGTCGATGGTTTCGAACAGGGGAATGATGTTGACATCGACTTCGCGGCTATCCTGGCGCAGCAAGCCTACTTCCTTGAGCAGCAAGGCCACTTCCAGCAGGTCCGAGACGCTGGCCGCCTTCGAGATGATGCAGTTCGGTACCGATTCCTTGCCATATTTGACATGGGCCTCGCGCACGGCGCGGAAGATGTCGAGTTCGGACGTCGTTTCTTCCGAGTAGTGCGCATACGGCGACGTCAGCAGGCGTGGCGACTCCAGCTCGGCCAGCAGCAAGCTGATGCGCTGCTCTTCATCGAGGTCCAGGTAGACGAGGCCCGGCTGGGCACCCGCGAACAGTTCGCCCACGACGCGCTCGTGCACGTCGGAATTCTGGCGCAAGTCGAGCGGCGCCAGCGAAAAGCCGAACACCTTGACGGCGCGGCGCAGCTGGCGCAGCCGGCCGCGCGCCAGCGCACGCAAACCATTGCTGACCAGCGAATGCTGGACCACGTCCAGGTCAGCCAGCAGTTCAACAGCGGCGGCGTAGGGCTGCACGCCGTCTGCCTGCTTGCCCTTGCCGGATAGCACCACGCGCGTGGCGTCCAGGCGTGCATGGATGCCGTGCAGGGCGCGGCGGTACGGTTCGTCGACCCGGTGCGGCGACGCATCGGCCGAACGCTCGGCCAGCGCGCGCAGCGGTTCGCTGCACGCGTTCAGTATTTGCGCCAGCGACAGTTGCGAAGCGAGCTTGCGCAATTCACCGAGGTAAAAATCGAGTACCTTGTCAGCCTGCGTTTGCAGGGTACTGCGCAGGATCTCGGCCGTGACAAACGGGTTGCCGTCGCGGTCGCCGCCGATCCAGCTGCCGACTTTCATGAAATTGGGTAATTCCGCATCTTCCCAGCGGGCATCGCGCTGGGCCAGCATGGTTTCCAGCGAGGAATACAATTTCGGCAGTTCACGCAGGATCGTATGGTCGTAGAACGACAGGCCATTGGCCACTTCATCCATGACGGACAGCTTGCTGGTGCGCAGCAGACGCGTCTGCCACAGGGTGACGATGCCGCGGCCCAGCGCTTCTTCGTTTTGCTCGGCCTCTTCCGGCGTCATTTGCACGCGGTCGCGCTCGCTCAACAGGCGGGCGATGGCCATCTGGCAATTCTGGATACTCTTGCGCTGCACTTCCGTCGGATGCGCCGTGAAGACGGGGCTGACAAACGCATCTTCAAAGAACGTTTCCAGCGCATCGGCCTTGCCGGCGTCAAACACGTTGCCGACGGCATGGCTGAGGCTACCCTGGCGCGGCGGCGAGCCGGCGATCAGATGGGCGCGCGTGCGGCGGATGTGATGTTGGTCTTCTGCAATATTGGCCAGCAGCGAGAAATAGCTGAAAGCGCGCGTCAACTGCGTGGTTTCTTCCTGCGACAGCGCTTGCAGCGCGTCCGACAGCTGCGCGCGTGCCGCTTCATCATTGTCGCGGCGGAAACGGATAGCCAGCTGGCGCACATGTTCGATGCGTTCGAAGGCGGGGTCGCCCAGGTGGTTGCGGATGGCGTCGCCCAGCAGACGGCCCAGCTGGCGGATATCGCTGCTCAGCAGCTCGTCTTTCACTTCATTCATTTGCATGGTATTCATTTCCTGGGGCGGCCACGGCGGCACCGCACAGATTGCGTAGTACGCGCTTCCCGGCCCGGGAAACGCCCATCGTCCAATTTGTAGTAAATTTACCTTATTGCTTCACCATCCTCTTGATTTCCATCAACAAAAATCCCACCCAAAGGGTAGGCAAGGGCTAACGAGCTGTTTGCCACGGCAACAATATGAAAATTTACTACGCATTTGAGCGAAAGGCAATCAACTTTTGTCTTTCGAGGCTGAAAAGTGACGGCGCAACACACAGGGCCGGCGCTCTCCTGTATGCTGCGGTTCAAACAAGGATGTAATCCACATCTTATGAATGATACCCATGCGACTGACTGCCTATACCGACTACACTCTGCGCACCCTGATGTACCTGGGCGTGCACCGCGACCGCCTCGTGACCATCCAGGACATCGCCGACCTACATTCCATCTCGAAGAATCACCTGATGAAGGTGGTGCACCAGCTGGGCCTGTCAGGCATCGTGGAAACGGTACGTGGGAGAAATGGCGGCCTGCGCCTGGCGCGCGACCCGGCCGAGATCAATATCGGCACCGTCGTGCGCGAGACGGAAAGCGATTTCTTTATGGCGGAATGTTTTAACAAGGAAAACAACACTTGCCCGCTGACGCCTGATTGCCTGCTGAAGGCCAAGCTGGGCCAGGCCACGGCCGCCTTCCTGGCCGTGCTCGATACGGTGACCCTCGCATCGATACTCGAAGCGACGCCGGGCGCGCCAGCGTCGATGGCAGGCGTGATCCGCCTCCACGTGGAAAATATCTGATAATTGTCAGGATCAGGCAGGCAGTCCGGATGGGCGATAGGCTCATGTGCGCCACGTTGCATCGTGGTGAGGGGGCTGCGCATCAGAGCATGCCTGCTATTTTTTACTTTTCTGCTTTGCCTGTTTTGTCTGCTTTTTCGACTTTGTTTTTGAACCGCTGCTCTTGGCACTGGTGGCGGATTCCTTCTTCCCGGCAATCGCCTTCGCAAAATCCGCATTAAATTTCCCGCTATCTATTAGCTCATCCACAATCCCTGGATAATCCTTCAACTCGGGCACCCAATCCCTGATCTCTTTGAAAAGGCCTGCCATATGCCCTTTTTGCCGGTATTTGACCACCATCTCATTCCATTCCTCGGCATAAGTGTCTGGTTTTGAATGCTGAGAGAATGTCTGGTAGAAAATGGCGTTGGTGCGGAACGGGTCTGCCAGCTTACGATCGAAGCTTTGCCTTAATGGGTTATGCTCCTCATGCAGCCCATTATGGATTTTACGTACGTGGGGGCGGTCACCGGGTTTGTCCGGGTGTATGAAAGCATCCGTATTCGATTGAAGATCGTCGCTATTAAAAAATAGCGGCCGCGTTACGCTGGACCGCATTTTCTTGGCATGATAATGAAGTTTGCTGAATTCACCTGCCAATTCTTCGCTTGTCTTCCCGCGAAGCAAGGATTTGGATGCCTCATTGTAAGCGGCGAAGCCGGCATTCAGATTCTCGGGCAAAAGGGCTGCTGCTGTACCGCGTTCCTTTAAAAATACAATATTAGGTTGATCAGCATCAGGGTAAAGCAATGACGAAGGAGAAGCGCCAAGCGACGGCAGTACCGACCCTGGCAATTTGCTTTGCTCCTTGTAATGCCTGAATTTCTCGGGGTCGAGCACGGTGTTGAGATTATCGGCGCCAACAAGTTCCCTCCCGTCGGCCTGTGACACCCCGAGGCCGGTTGAGACGGAAATATGTTTTGGCGCATGCCAGGTTCTGTAGACAAGCCGGGTTTCTTCAAATGCCTTGTCAAGCGTATCGCTAGCCTCATGCTTATCGATATCTTTTTCAAGCAGGCTTCCAAGTTCCTCCAATTGCGCTGCTGACAAGCTTTTCAATTGATGATAAAAATCAGACAGCAGGCGCACTTTCTCCGCCTGTTTTTGCTCTGCCTCCATGTTCGACCCATCGACGGCGGCAAGCGCCCGCATGAATTCACCATACGTGTTTTCGGAATGGTACGGTTGCAACGGCTGGTGCTGGGGAGCCACGCTACGCCATTCCACGCCCAGCTCGATCGGATGTTGATCGCCATCCTTGTACTGCATCTGCGGGCCGATCATATTGGGGTTTTCGTCCAATTCCGGCAATGCGCGTCCCGTCGCCACGGACACCCACGGGTTGAGTTTTGCCTGGACCTCGAAGCGCCCGTTCGGCACAGGCACGATGCGCGTTGCCTGCGGACGCAGCACGCCCAGCTGATGGGCGATCGCCGCCGGATTGCCTGCGCCGCCGATGCCCGGCATCCGCACCCGTCCATTGCCGATGCTGGCCGAGCCCGATTGCAAGGCGTCCGCCACCGGCCTGCCAGGCGCAGTGGCCGTCGCTTCCAGCGATTGCGCGAGATCGCGCAGGTGCATGGCACCGACGTCGGGCCGCCGCGTCATTTCCACCTCGCCATCGCGCAGCCTGCCTTGCCGGGCCCTGGCCAGCATATCCTGCACGCGGGATGGATCGGCCGTGCCATGCATGGCATGGCTGCCCGCACCGCCAGCCCCATCCACCATGCCCGGCCATTTACGCGAGCCTGTGGCTTGCGGCCGCTCACTGCCGGAATGGAATGCCGCGGCCAGCTGCCCTGCCCCGCTGCCAGCGCCGGGCGCGACGAAACGATCCTGGCGTTCCTGTTTTTTTACCGCGTAAGTGTGCTTCATTGGCTCTTTCAAGTTGCACTTACTATAAGTAACAACAAGCGGACCTTCTCTGCGCGAGAGTACACCGGCCGGCCAGATCGTGCAAATCGCAGACAAAAAAACACCCCTGCGAAAGGGGTGTTCAAGGTGTAGAGCGATTCAAATGCTCAATGCGCGCTGGCTCCAGCCGCGCCGATACCCGTTTCCGAACGCATTTGCTGCGCTTCGTAGCCGGCGCGGTCGATGCGCGCGCGGGGGCTCTTGTCGAGCACAGAGAACAGCCAGATGCCAACGAAGCCGGCCGTCATCGAAAACAGCGCCGGTGAGGCATACGGGAACAGCGCTTCGCCATGACCGAGCACGTCGACCCACACGGACTTCGACACCACCGTCAGCGCGACAGCCGTGGTCAAGCCCAGGAAGCCGCCGATGGTGGCGCCCCGCGTGGTGCAATCCTTCCACAGCACCGACATGAACAGCACGGGGAAGTTGGCCGAGGCGGCGATGGCGAATGCCAGCGAGACCATGAAGGCGATGTTCTGCTTTTCAAAGGCGATGCCCAGCACCACGGCGATGATGCCCAGCACGACCGTCGTCACGCGCGACACTTTCAATTCGTTGGCGCCCGTGGCCTTGCCCTTCTTGATGACGGTGGCATACAGATCGTGCGACACGGCCGACGCGCCCGACAGGGTCAAGCCCGCCACGACGGCCAGGATGGTGGCAAACGCGACCGCCGACATGAAGCCGAGGAAGACGTTGCCGCCCACGGCCTTGGCCAGGTGCACGGCCGCCATGTTGTTACCACCCAGCAGCTTGCCGGCAGCATCCTTGAACTCGGGATTGGTGCTCACCAGCACGATCGCGCCAAAGCCGATGATGAAAGTCAACACATAGAAGTAAGCGATCCAGGTGGTGGCCCAGAACACGGATTTGCGCGCTTCCTTGGCGCTCGGTACCGTGAAGAAACGCATCAGGATGTGCGGCAAGCCGGCCGTACCGAACATCAGCGCCATGCCGAACGAGATGGCCGAGATCGGGTCCTTGATGAAGGAACCGGGCCCCATGATGGCTTCCTTGGTCGCGTGCACGTCCACCGACTTGGCGAACAGCGCTTCCGGGCTGAAGTTGAATTGCGCCAGCACGGCCACGGCCATGAAGGTGGCGCCACCCAGCAGCATCACCGCCTTGATGATCTGCACCCAGGTGGTGGCCGTCATGCCGCCAAACAGCACATAGATCATCATCAATGTACCGACCAGGACGACGGCGATCCAGTATTCGAGGCCGAACAGCAGCTTGATCAGCTGGCCCGCGCCCACCATCTGCGCGATCAGATAAAAGGCCACGACGACCAGGGTGCCGGAAGCCGAAAAGATGCGGATCGGCGCCTGCTTGAAGCGGTAGGCGGCCACGTCGGCAAAGGTAAAGCGTCCCAGGTTGCGCAAGCGCTCGGCCATCAAAAAGGTGATGATGGGCCAGCCGACGAGAAAGCCGATGGCGTAGATCAGGCCATCATAGCCGTTCAAAAAGACGGCCGCGGAAATGCCGAGGAAGGAGGCGGCCGACATATAGTCGCCCGCAATGGCCAGGCCATTCTGGAAGCCTGTGATACCGCCGCCGGCCGTGTAGAAATCGGAGGCCGACTTGGTCTTCTTGGCCGCCCACTTGGTGACGAACAGGGTGAAGATGACGAAGGCGGCGAACATGATGATCGCCGTCCAGTTGGTCGGCTGCTTGACTGCCTGGCCCAGGTCGGCGCCGGCCGCGAACGCGGCATTGCTGGCGCCCAGCAGCGCCAGGGCACTCAGGCAAGACACGCCGCGCAGCGCATGCTTGGCGGCGCTCATGCTTGCACCCGTGCCTGGATGGCGTTGCTCAGATCGTCGAATTGCTTGTTGGCGCGGCGCACATAGATGCCGGTGACCAGCACGGTAAACACGATGACGAACAGGCCGATCGGCATGCCCCAGGTCATCACGCCGGCGCCCGTCTTAGTGGCCAGAAATTCCTTGTTGAAGGCGATGAGCAGGATGTAGCCGTAGTACACCAGCATCATCAGGCCCGTCAGCGCCCAGCCGAAGCGGGAACGCACCTTGACCAGCTGATGATAACTGGGGTCGCTCTTGATTTTTTGAACCAGATCGTCATGCATTGTGTTGCCTCCTGTTATGTAAAAGCTGCTCTTTTGTTTTCGAGCTTAGATTCACAGTACAGTGCGAGGCTTACCCGCCCCTTACGGCAGCGTTTTTTCTCGCGGGGACAACACAATGCAGAAAAAAATCAATTCAGTGCGGCAGCCGGTCCGAAGAACTCGTGGTGCGTCTGCTGTTCCGGCACGCCCAGCTCGCGCAGGTACTGCTTGATAGCGCGCATGAATGGCTGCGGTCCCAGGAAGTAGGCGTCGATGTCGCGCGAAACCGGCAGCCAGTGACCGAGCTGCTCCTTATTCAGCAAGCCGACGGCGTCCGGTGCGTCCTGTTCTCCGCCATGTTCCGCGTAGCAGTAATACCGCTGCAGCTGCGGGTGCTGCGCGGCCAGTGCGTCGATCTGCGCGCGGAACGCATGCACGCCCTGGTTGCGCGCCGCGTGGATGAAATGCACTGGACGCTTGCCGCGCAGGGCCGCCGTCAGCATGGCCAGGGTCGGCGTGATGCCCACGCCGCCGCTGATCAGCACCAGCGGCTTGTCGCTATCCGTCAGCACGAAGTCGCCCGAGGGCGGCGTCAGCTGCACGGTGTCGCCCGCCTGCACGTGATCGTGGAAGAAATTCGAGACCTTGCCGCCCTCTTCGCGCTTGACGCTGATGCGGTAGGTCTGGCCATTGCTGGCGGCCGACAAGGAATACTGGCGGCGCATGGGCACGCCATCGACGGTGGCCAGCACGCCGATATACTGGCCTGGCGCAAAGTCGAGCACTGGCTGGCCATCGGCGGGCGCCATCAGGAAGGAAGTGATCTCGCCGCTTTCCACCGTCTTGCTGCGCACTAAAAAATCGCGCGCGCCGCTCCAGCCGCCCGGTGCGGCGGCCTGCGCCTTGTAGATGCGCCCTTCTTCGCCGGCCAGGATGTCGGCCAGCTGGCCGTAGGCCACACCCCAGGCATCGATGACGGCGTCGCTGGCGACCTCTTCGCCCAGCACTTCGCGTATCGCTTGCAGCAGGCTGGCGCCCACCAGCGGATAGTGCTCGGCGCGGATCTGCAGGGCCACGTGCTTGTTGACGATGGTGGCCACCAGGTCGCCCAGCGCCGCAAGCTTGTCGATATTTTTGGCATACATCAGCACGCCATTGGCCAGCGCGCGCTGCTGGTCGCCGCTGTGCTGGTGCGCCTGGTTAAAGTACGGCAGCACTTCGGGATGGTCGCGGAACAGATTCTTGTAGAAGTGGCGCGTCAGCGCTTCGCCGCCCTGCTCGAGGATGGGGACGGTGGCCGTGATGATGGCGCGTTGTTCTTGGGTCAGCATGTAAAACTCCTATGTATATGTGTAAGCGGTCTCAGGCCAGCGTTTCAACGGCTGGATATAACTCGTGGTCTTCGCGCCGCATGCGCTGGAACAGCGCGTGCAGCACGGTATTGGCTTCGCTGCGGAAGGCTTCCGGTTCGGCTTCCAGGCGCACGGGCGTATTCCAGCGGCCGGCGAAATCCAGATAGGCGCCGGCGATGCCTTGCATTTCGTTTTCGTACCGGCGTCCCAGTTGTGCCACCTTGGCCACGCCGGACGCTTGCGCAGCCGGATACAGGTAGCGCTGTTCGACGGCCAGGTGCAGCTTGATCAAGCCGCTCATGGCAATGATCTGTTCGGCAATGGCTTGCGCCTGCGCAGCCACACCGCCGCGCGCCAGCCGGCGCAAGTCGTCAATGGCGGCCAGGATGTCCAGGTGCTGCTGTTTGAATTTGTCGATATTCATGGCGTGTTTCTCTTGTTGAGTGTCCCCAGTGTAGCGGAATTCGCTTAAACATGCAAATTACATGCATCTTTAAATGTATAAGTGTTTCCTGAAGGAATCTGGAACGACATGCGCCACTATGTGCGCCAGAGAACACAAGCTACGGCCATGTCTGCCTATAATTTATTTATCACAGCACAGGCCCGTTTGCGGCCGTGCCGCACCCTCCACTCCAGCCAAGGATGAGCATGAAAAACAAGACGGGCACGGGCCAGGCGCAGCAACTGGCAGGCATCATCAACGAGCACCACACGGACCTGCTGGACGGCTGGATGGCCGGCCTGATCGCCCGCCTGGTGCGCCGCGACAAGATCGCCGAGAACGAGCTGCGCCAGCAGGCATCGCAATTCCTGCCGCTGCTGGCGGGCGCGCTGGAAAGCGGCGACTCGTTCGACATCGAAGGCGGCGCCTGGGACGATACGCGCCAGCTGATCGCGGAGATATCGCAGTCGCGCGTGCGCCAGGGCTATTCGCCGATCGACACGGCCAGCTTCATGTTTGCCCTCAAGGAGCCGCTGTTCGCCTACCTGCGCAAGGCAATCACGGCGCATCCGGAGCAACTGGGCGACGCCATCGTCAGCACCAGCAAGCTGTTCGATGAACTGGGCCTGCTGACCATCGCCATCTACCAGAAAGCGCGCGAACAGGTGATTTTGCGCCAGCAGCAGGAATTGCTGGAGCTCTCAACGCCCGTGGTGCAGCTGTGGCAAAACGTGCTGGCCCTGCCCCTGATCGGCACCCTCGACAGCGCGCGCACGCAGGTGGTGATGGAAAGCCTGCTGCAAAAGATCGTCGACACGGGCGCCCTGATCGCCATCATCGATATCACGGGCGTGCCTACCGTCGACACCCTGGTGGCGCAGCATCTGCTGAAAACCATCGCCGCCGCGCGCCTGATGGGCGCCGACTGCATCATCAGCGGCATCCGCCCGCAGATCGCGCAAACCATCGTGCACCTGGGCGTCAACCTGGAAGACGTGATGACCAAGGCCACGCTGGCCGACGCATTCGTCGTGGCCCTGAAACGCACGGGGTCCAGCATCACCTACCAGCAGCAACAACACTGAGGCGCCTATGGAAAGAATCCCCATTTTACGCATGGGCCGGCTGCTGCTGGTGACGATCCAGGTGGACATGCATGACCGCCTGGCGATGACCTTGCAGGATGACCTGACCACCCGCATCGTGACGGACCGCGCCACGGGCGTGCTGATCGACATTTCCGCGCTCGACATCGTCGACTCCTTCATCGGCCGCATGATCAGCAATACGGCGGCGATGGCGAAAATCCTCGACGCGCGCACCGTCGTCGTCGGCATGCAGCCAGCCGTCGCCATCACCCTCGTGGAACTGGGGCTGACGCTGGAAGGCGTGAGCACGGCGCTCAACGTGGAGCTGGGCATCAAGCTGCTGGAACGGGGCGGCGCATGCGCATGACGGGGGCGCCGTGCTAGGCGCGCAGGAGCAGGCTGGAGTGCAGCAGGCGCAGCAGATTCTGCCCCTGCACAGCGACGAAGACGTCGTACGGTTGCGCAAGCAGGTACGCGACAGCATGGTCGCCATGGGTTTTGGCCTGATCGAACAGACCAAGATCATCACGGCGGCCAGCGAGCTGGCGCGCAATACCCTGCGCTACGGCGGCGGGGGCGAAGCGCGCATCGCGCGCGTCAGCGATGGCGCGCGCCAGGGACTGGAGCTGCGCTTTGTCGATGCGGGACCGGGCATCGAAGATATTCCCCTGGCGCTGACCGATGGCTATACCAGCGGCGGCGGGCTGGGACTGGGGCTGGGCGGCGCCAAGCGCCTGGCCGACGCATTTCACATCGACACGGCGCCTGGCGCGGGCACCACCGTCACCATCGCGAAATGGAAGCTGTTTTGAACCACCTCGAGCAAGCCCCTGACATCGTCAGGCAACGCAGTTTTCCCATCGGCGAACCGAGCGAGATCGCCGCGGCCCGCCGCGCCGGCAACGAACTGGCGCGCCGCATCGGCTTCGATGACGTGCGCACGGGCCAGCTGGCCATCATCATCAGCGAGGCGGCGACCAACATCGTCAAGCACGCGCAGCGCGGCGAAATCCTGCTGCGCAAGGTGCTGCGCGGCGGTACCAGCGGCATCGAAGTGCTGGCCATCGACAACGGCCCCGGCATGGCCAACGTGCGCCAGCACATGCAGGACGGCCATTCCACCACGGGCACCTACGGCGTGGGACTGGGCGCGATACGCCGCCTGAGCCAGGAATTCGACCTGTACACGGCGCCTGGCAAGGGCACGGTGCTGATGGTGGTGGTCTGGGGACCGAACGCCAGCAGCGCCATCCCGGCCAGTCCGAACTGGCAGATCGGCGCCGTCTGCCTGCCGCTGGCCTCGGAACAGGTGTGCGGCGACGCCTGGAACGTGGTTTGCGAAGGCCATGAACTGAGCCTGATGGTGGCCGATGGCCTGGGCCACGGCCCCCTGGCGGCACGCGCGTCAGAATGCGCCAGCGCCCTGCTGGAACACAGCACGCCCGGCTTGCCGCCCCTGCCCGCCCCCTTCATCGAACTGGCCCACGGTGCCCTGCGTGCCACGCGCGGCGCGGCCCTGGCGGTGGCGCATATCGACAGTGCTCGCCGCGAATTGCGCTATGCGGGCGTGGGCAATATCGCCGCCTGCGCCTTCGATGCGCAGCAGCGCCGGCATCTGCTGTCGCATAACGGCATCGTCGGCAGCAATCTGCGCAAGGTGCAGGAGTTTTGCTTTCCATGGCAGCAGGCCACGACACTGATCATGCATTCGGACGGCTTGCACACGCGCTGGGACCTGGAGCGCTATCCGGGCCTGGCGCAATGCCACCCCAGCCTCGTCGCCGCCGTGCTGTACCGCGATTTTGCGCGCGGGCGCGACGACGTCACGGTGGTGGTGCTGCGCGAACATGAGGAACACCAGGCTATGACAGCAGAAACAGCGGAAGGGACAGGTGCGGCATGACACAACGCATATTGACAGCCCATATCGGCAGCGAACTCGATGTGGTGGGCGCACGCCAGCGCGCGCGGCAGATCGCCGCCCTGTGCGGCTTCGGCGTGCAGGACCAGGTGCGCATCGCCACGGCAGTATCGGAACTGGCGCGCAACGTCTACAACTATGCCGGCAGCGGCAAGGTGCATTTCGCCATCGATGGCCAGACGGCGCCGCAGGTGCTCAGCATCCGCATCGAGGACCAAGGCCCCGGCATCGCGCAGCTCGACAAGATACTGGCCGGCACCTATCGCTCGCCGACAGGCATGGGCCTGGGCATCCTGGGCGCCCAGCGCCTGATGGACCGCTGCCATATCCACAGCACGCCGGGCGACGGCACGCAGATCACCTTGCACAAGCTGTTCCCCCGCGACGCGCCCCTGCTCGACGGCGCCACGATCGGCGTGCTGTCCGGCAGCCTGCAGGCGCTGCCGCCGGATATCACGCTGTCCGAAGTGCAGCAGCAGAACCGCGAACTCCTGAGCACCCTGGCCGAACTGAAGACGCGCCAGGACGATCTGCTGCAGCTGACGCGCGAACTGGAAGACACCAACCGGGGCGTGGTGGCGCTATTCGCGGAGCTGGACGAGAAAGCCGACCACCTGCGCCGCGCCGACCAGATGAAATCGCGCTTCCTGTCCAACATGAGCCATGAATTCCGCACCCCGCTCAGCTCCATCCGCGCCCTGTCCAAGCTGCTGCTCGACCGTATCGACGGCGAGCTGTCCGAGGAACAGGAAAAGCAGGTGCTGTTCATCCTGCAAAGCGCCGTCAGCCTGAGCGAGCTGGTCAACGACCTGCTGGACCTGGCCAAGATCGAGGCGGGCAAGGTCGACGTGCATGCCAACAGCTTCCAGGTGGCCGACCTGTTCAGCGCCCTGCGCGGCATGCTGCGCCCGCTGCTGGTGTCCGAGTCGCTGATCTTGACCTTCATCGACCCCGACCCGGCGCTGCACATTCACACGGATGAAGGCAAACTGTCGCAAATCCTGCGCAACTTCATCGCCAACGCCCTGAAGTTCACGGAAGCGGGCGCCATCATCGTCAGCGCCACGCCCTTGCCGGAGCAGGATGCCATCCGCTTTTCCGTCTCCGACACGGGCCTGGGCATCGCCGCCGAAGACGTGCAGCTGATCTTCGAGGAATTCAGTCAGGTGGAAAACCACATGCAGCGCAAGGTCAAGGGCACGGGCCTGGGCCTGCCCCTGTGCCGCAACCTGGCCACCCTGCTCAATGGCACGGTGAGCGTGGAAAGCACGCCCGGCGAGGGCTCGCTGTTTTCCGTCGTCCTGCCCGCCAGCTACCATGCGCCCGAAGGCAGCCTGCCGCCGAGCGCGCCAGCCAACGACAATGGCAACGACCAGCGCATAGGCGTGCTGGTGGTAGAAGACAATCCACCCGTGCGCCTGCTGTATGAAAAATTTTTGGCCGGCAGCGAATTTCGCGTGGTCCCCGCGCGCAGCGTGCGCGAAGCGCAGGAGCGCTGGGAGCAGCAGCGCCCGGCCGCCGTCATCCTCGACATCATGCTGCACGGCGAAACGGCCTGGCACTGGCTGGCCGAACTGAAAAACGACCCGCTGCGGCGCCAGGTGCCCGTCATCGTCGCCACCGAGATCGACGACGTGCGCAAGGGCCTGGCCCTGGGCGCCGACGCCTACTACGTCAAGCCGCTGTCGCGCCAGCAATTGCTGGCAACCCTGCGCGCGCTGATCGGCAACCAACACCACCGGCAAGAGCCGGTTCCGCCGCAAGGCACAACCACCTGGGACAATGCGCATGCTACCGGATAACAACAGCGATGCTCTGATCCTGAACGTCGATGACAGCGACGGCGCACGCTACGCCAAGTCGCGCATCCTCAAACGCGCCGGCTTCAAGGTCATCGAAGCCTCGAACGGGGGAGACGCACTGCTGCGCGCCCGCCAGGACCGCCCCAACCTGATCCTCCTCGACGTCAAGCTGCCCGATATCAACGGCCTGGAAGTGTGCCGCCAATTGAAGGGCGGCACCGAGACGAACACCATCCTGGTGCTGCAGACGTCCGCTTCCTGCATCGGCTCCGCCGACAAGATCCGCGCCCTCGACGGCGGCGCCGACAATTACCTGGTCGAGCCGATCGAGGCCGATGAACTGATCGCCAACGTCAAGGCGCTGCTGCGCCTGGGCCGCGTCGAGCGCGCGCTGCGCGACGTGGACCGCCGCAAGGATGAATTCCTGGCCACTCTCGCGCACGAATTGCGCAACCCGCTGGGTCCCATCCGCACGGCGCTGGCCCTGCTGTGCAAGCTCGATCCCGTCGTGCCGGCCATCCAGGACAATGCGCGCCGCACCATTGGCCGCCACACGGACCACCTGGTGCGCCTGGTGGACGACCTGCTCGACGTGTCGCGCATTTCGCAGGGCAAAATCTCGCTGCAATGGGAAAGCGTGAGCCTGGCCAGCGTCATCCGCAGCGCGCTGGAAACGAGTTCGCACAGCGTCGAGGCGCGCGGCCATGCGCTGGACGTGAACCTGCCCCAGGAAGAACTGTGGGTCTGCGGCGACGCCGTGCGCCTGTCGCAGATCGTCGCCAACCTGCTGCTCAACGCGGCCAAGTTCACGGCGCCGGGCGGGCGCATCGCCATTAGCGCCGGGCGCGAAGGCGACAACGTGCGCATCCGCCTGAGCGACAACGGCATCGGCATCGCCGCCGCCAGCATCGACAGCATCTTCGGCCTGTTCGAGCAGAGCGGCCATTCGCCCGACCGGGTGCAGGATGGCCTGGGCATCGGCCTGTCGCTGGTGCGCAACCTGGTGACCTTGCACGGCGGCCAGGTCAGCGTGCACAGCCCCGGCGTGGGACTGGGCAGCACCTTCGAAGTCATCCTGCCGCTCGACGCCAACGTGCCGCTGCCAGCCGCGCCAGTGCCGGAGGCGGCCACCGGCGGCAGCCAGCGCATCCTCGTCGTCGACGACAATTGCGATGCGGCCGACACCCTGGCCGAATTGCTGGAAATGTACGGCCACACGGTGCGCACGGCCTACACGGGAATACAAGCCACCGAGCGGACCCTGGAATTCAAGCCCGACATCGTCTTTCTCGACATCGGCCTGCCCGATATGAGCGGCTACGACGTGGCCGTCAAACTGCGCCAGCTGCCGATACCGCAGCAATTCCTGCTCGTCGCGCTGACCGGCTACGGCCAGGAACACGACCGCCAGGCGGCCCTGCAGGCCGGTTTCAACGAGCACTTCGCCAAGCCTGTCGATTTCGGCAAGCTGGCCATGCTGGGATTGCATATCGCCCCCTGAGCGGGGCGGCGGCTGCCTGCGGCCAGGGCGTCGGCTATAATCGGCGGCCGCCTCACCTCTGGAACCATGACATGACCACCCGCACGCCGCTGCTGCGCATCACCATGATACTGGGCGCCCTGCACGCCCTGCTGGGCTGGCTGCTGTTGCCTTCGCTGCCCGTCGGCCTGGCCGGCTGGCTGCTGGGCGGCCTGGTCTTGCTGGCGTCGACCATGCTCATGCCGATGACGATCTTTGCCCGCGCCGTCACCAACGATGCGCGCCTGGCCGACCGTTTGAGCTGGGCCGGTTCCCTGTGCATGGGCTTTTTTTCCTCGCTGTTCGTGCTCGCCGTGCTGCGCGAACTCACCTTGCTGATTCCCGCCGCCCGCCAGCACGCGCAGGCGTCCGCCATCGCCGTCCTCGTCCTGGCCCTGCTGGCCACCGTCGTCGGCTTCATCAACGCCCGCCGCGTGGCGCGCGTACGCGAAGTGACAGTGCCCATCGCGGGCCTGCCGGCCGCCTTGCAGGGCTTGACCATCGTGCAGCTGAGCGACATCCACGTGGGCGCCACCATCAAGCGCGCCTACGTGCAGGCCATCGTCGCGCGCACCAATGGCCTGCAGCCCGACATCATCGCCATCACGGGCGACGTGGTCGACGGCACGGTGGCGCAACTGGGCAGCCATACGGCGCCGTTGGGCGAGCTGCGCGCGCGCCATGGCGTCTTCCTCGTCACGGGCAACCACGAGTACTATTCGGGCGCCGCGCCGTGGGTGGCGGAATTTCGTCGCCTGGGCTTGCGCGTGCTGATGAACGAACATGCGGTGCTCGAGCACGACGGCGCGCGCCTGGCGCTGGCCGGCGTGACCGATTTCAATGCCGCCGCCTTCGACCCTGCCCAGAAAAGCGACCCGCAGGCCGCCATCGCCGGGGCGCCGGCCGACATCCCCCGCATCCTGCTGGCGCACCAGCCGCGCAGCGCGCCCGAGGCGGAAGCGGCCGGCTACGACCTGCAACTGTCGGGCCATACGCACGGCGGCCAGTTCTGGCCATGGAATCTGTTCGTGCCGCTGCAGCAGCCCTACGTGGCGGGCTTGCACCGGCAAGGCCGGCTGTGGATTTATGTCAGCCGCGGCACCGGTTACTGGGGTCCGCCGAAACGCATCGGCGCGCCGGCGGAGATTACGCTACTCAGGCTGGTGGCGGCGTAGCACCTAGTCGGCCCAACTGGCCATCCACGCCTCGAAACGCGCCACCACCGCCGGCGGATTCAGGCGCGCCATGGCGCCGTCCACTGCTTCGCTGTCGCTGACCTCGAACAGCAGCACGCTCCCGTCGCGCCGGGCACCCGCACCGAATATGCCTTCGGCGTCCAGCTGCGCCAGCGCCGCGATGCAGGCGTCGAACACCCCAGTGCGAAAGGTGGCGAAATCCACGTCGAACGGCAGCTCGCGGTGCGCCTGCAGCAGCAAGCGGTAGGCGCTGTCGAAGTAGGCGCCCCCTTCGTCAAATGCCCATTCGGCCGGGTTCCACAGCATCTCTTCGCCGTATTCCGAGGCGGCCAGCGCTTCGCGGCTATTCGCCATGGGGCCGATGGTCATGGCACTGTCGTCGCTCACGAGGGCGAAGGCGTCGATGTGCTGGTCCGGATGCGCACGGCGCACGGCATCGACAGCCTGGCGCGCGGCGTGCGCCACCAGGGTTTGCAGCAGCGCGAAATCGAAGACGGCCGGGTCGATCGGCATGGCGCGCGCCAGGGCATAACCGTCGGCCAGCGCTGCATGGCAGTGGGCCAGGTAGGCTGCGTGCGCCTGCGCCTCGCTGGCGTAGTCGTGGCGCGTCTCCGCGCCCCAGGTCATGGCCGCGCCGCCGGCCGTCCAGACGCTCGTGCCGAAGACGCGCGCTTCGCGGAAATGCAGGGGTTGATCGCCGTCAAAGGTGTAAAACAGGCTGTAGTTACTATGCATGGGAATTGTTCATCGTTTAATCGGGCCGTATCTGCGCGGCGAAATCGCGCTGGCGGAACTGCTCCAGCAGGAAATCGACGAACACGCGCGTCTTCGCGGGCAAGAGCTTCTTGCTGGGATAGTACACGGACAGGGGACCGGAATCGGCATGCCAGCCAGGCAGCAGCCGGACCAGGGCGCCGCTGCGCAGATGGGCCAGCGCGTGCGGCATGGGCAGCAGCGCCACGCCGACGCCGAGGATGGCCGCCTGCGCCATCGCTTCCGGATCGTCGAAGATGGCGCGCGGCCGGCATTCGGCCACGCCTTCGCCGCCGGAACCATCGCGCAGTATCCAGCTGCGCAATCTGCCGCTGCCGGCCGAGCGGCGCGCCACGCCGTCGAAGTGCGCCAGGTCCGACGGGTGCACGGGCAGGATTTTCCCCTGCATGAAGGCGGGCGACGCCGTGGCGACGATGTGGGCGTGGCCCAGTTCGCGCGCCACCACGCCGGGTGTCAGCTCGATGCCGCCGCCGATGGCCACGTCAAACCCTTCGCCGATCAGGTCCACTTGCCGGTTATCGAAATGGCAGTCGGGAATGACGCCCGGGTAACGCGCGATGAAGTCGCCCAGCAGCGGCACCACGTAGCTGCGTCCGAACGACGGCGCCATGCTGATCTTCAGTATGCCGGCCGGCTGGCCGCCTTCTTCGGCCACGCCGGCGATCGCCTCGCGCAAGGTGGTCAGGGCGCCGCCGATCTGCTGCAGGAAGCGCTCGCCCCCTTCCGTCAGGGTCAGGCGGCGCGTGCTGCGCTGGAACAGCCGCAATCCCAGGCTCGCTTCCAGCCGCGCCACGTTCTTGCTGACGGCCGCCGGCGTCAGCCCCAGGCGGCGCGCGGCGGCCGAAAAACTGCCCAGCTCGGCAGACAGCACGAAGGATTGCAAGTGATTGAGAGCGTCCATGCGCCTATTCTACCCGCTCAGCTGATACCAATGGTTGAAAGTAATTGTAGCGATTCATGGCTAGCGCGGCAGGAATGAAAGGCAGATACTGAACTCCTCGACTCCTCACTTAGAAAGCACATCATGCAAACCCAAACCACCACCAGCACCTCTTTGCCACTGCAAGACAAGATCGCATTTGTGACGGGCGGCTCGCGCGGCATCGGCGCCGCCATCGTGCGCCGCCTGGCCAGCCAGGGCGCCAACGTCGTCTTCACCTATCAAAGCTCCGCCGCCGAAGCGCAGGCGCTGGCCGGCAAGGTGGAAGCCGCAGGCGGCAAGGCCCTGGGCGTGCAAGCCGATGCGGCCGACGCCAGCGCCCTGACGGCGGCCATCGACAAGGTGGCGGCGCAGTTTGGCAGCATCGACATCCTCGTCAACAACGCAGGCGTGTTCCTGCCCGGCGCCATCGATGATTTTTCGCTGGAAGACTTCGACAAGACCTTGAACGTCAACGTGCGCGCCGTCTTCGTCGCCATCAAGGCAGCCGTGGCGCACATGCAGACGGGCGGGCGCATCATCAATATCGGCAGCACGAATGCGCACCGCATGCCGTTCGGCGGCGCGGCTGCCTACGCCATGAGCAAATCGGCGCTGAGCGGCCTGACGCAAGGCCTGTCGCGCGACCTGGGCCCGCGCGGCATCACCATCAACAATGTGGAACCGGGCCCCGTCGCCACGGACATGAATCCGCCCACGGGCGACTTCGCCGACCTGATGCACGGCCTGATGGCCCTGCCCCGCCACGGCACGGCCGATGAAATCGCCGGCATGGTGGCCTACCTGGCCAGCGCGGAAGCGGCGTTCGTCACGGGTGCCGGGCTGAAGATCGATGGCGGTTTTGCCGCCTGATCCAGTCCGAACATCAGCGAGCGGTGTGTTGCCACGCCTGCCATGGCGCCATCGGCCACCGCGAACGCCACGCTGCCAGCCATGCGGCCCGCGTCGCCGCAGCAAAAGACGCCGGGCACGCTGCTGGCCTTTTGCTCGTCGGTACGCACGAACGGTCCCATGGCACCGTCTTCCAGCAAGCAGCCCAATTCGCCGGCCAGGGAACTGGCCAGGCGGGTGCGGGTCGCCACGAACAGGCCGGCCATGACGTGGCGGCTGCCGTCGGCCATGACCACGTCGGCCACGCCGTCGATCCGCGCCACGGGCGCGCGCACCACCGTCACGCCCCGCGCGGCCAATTGCGCCAGCTGCGCCGCATCGGGCTCGAATGCGCCATTCAGGAAAAAAGTGACCGTGCCCCAGTCGGGCAGCATCAGGGCATGGTGCATGGACAGGGGGCCGGTGGCCAGCACGCCGATGGCGCCCTGCTCCAGTTCATAGCCGTGGCAATACGGGCAGTGAAAGACGCTGCCGCCCCAGCGTTCGGCCAGGCCAATCACGGGCGGCAGTTCATCGATCACGCCGGTGGCCAGCACCAGACGGCGGCCGTGAACGACACTGCCGTCCGCCAGGGTCACGCCGAAGCCATCGCCATCGCTGCTGGCGGCTGCCTGCGTGGCCGTGCCGTCCAGCCAGGTGACGGTGGCATACGCCAGCAGCTGCGTCTTGCCCTCGGCCGCGATAGCGGCCGTCCCGCTGCCGTCCTGGGTCAGGAAACCGTGCGAATGGCTGGCGTAGCGGTTGCGGCGCTGGCCGCCGTCGATCACCAGCACGCGGCGGCGGGCGCGCGCCAGTTGCGTGGCGGCGGACAGGCCGGCGTAGCTGCCGCCGACGATGATGGCGTCGAACGGGGCGGCAGGCGTGGCGCTGCCCGCGCCTTGGAGTTCAGGAATGTGCATGCGGTGCTCCTCTGTGGTGGGCGTATTGTTGGCTGAAACGGTCGGCAAGGTCGGCCAGGGTGACGGCGCCAAAACGCTGGATCAGCAGCGCCTCGGCTTCGTCGAAGGCGCCGGCCAGCGACTGGTTGACCACTTGCTCGACCAGGCAGCCCGGCTGGTCGACGCGGTTGCCCATGGCGAAGATGGTGGGCGAACCCACGGCCACGTAGATGTCTTGCAGGGTCACGCGGTGCAGGTCGCAAACGATGCGCCAGCCACCGCCATGGCCCTTGCCCGACGCCACGTAGCCGCGCTCGCGCAAGCCTGCCATCACGCGCCGCACCAGCACGGGGTTGGTGTCCAGGTAGCCGGAGAGTTCCTCGGACGTCATCGGGCGTCCCGCATGGGCCATGTGCAGCAGCACGTGGAGGATCGATGATAGTTTGCTGTCGCGTCTCATGTAACTAATGATAGTACATAATCTGCGCAGATGCAATTGAGTTGCGATTTTTTGCGGCATAAAAAAAGGGCCAGACCTTGCGGCCTGGCCCCAGCTTATGCGATCAATTCACGCTTACACCGGCTTGCGCCGCCGTCCCTGCCACCATACCAGCAAGGCCAGCAGCACCAGCACGCCGACGATGATGGCCGCGCGGGCTAGGCCGATCAGGTTTGACGGCGCGCCGCCATTGCGCAAGGTCGTCACCTGTTCCGCCGTCACCTTGATGGCGGGATTGCCGTACATCTTCTGCACGTAATTGCCGAGGGTGACGATCTGCTCGTCCGACAGGGTCTGGCGGAAGGCAGGCATCGAATGACCCGCATGGGCACCCCTGCCATCCTGCCGCTCCACGCCATCGAGTATCGCCATCACCAGGTTGTTGCTGTTGCTGCGGCCCGTCACCGAGTTATGGAACAGCGGCGGCAAGCTGCCGTCGAAACTGCCCTCGCCCCTGGCCTGGTGGCAGCTGGCGCACTGCGCATCGTACAGCTGCGCGCCCGACATCTGGTTCAGGTTTTGCGGCAGCGGCACGCCACGGATGGCGTTCAGCTCGTCGCCCGCCTGGCCCCATTGCGTCACCGGTTTCACGTCCGCCTTGTCGCGGATGGCGGGTACGCTCTTGATGTAATGCGCGATGGCGTTCAAGTCCGCGTCGCTCAGATGCTTCAGGCTATGGTCGATGGCTTCGGCCATCGGTCCGGCCGCCTGCGCCTTGTTGGCCGCGCGGCCCGTGCGCAGGTAGCCGGCCAGTTCCTGCTGGCTCCAGCTGCCGACACCGCTGTTGACGTCCGACGTGATGTTCGGCGCATGCCAGGTGCCCAGGTCAGCGCCGCCCAGTTCCTTCGACAGCTGTTCCGCCATCAGCGCATTGCGCGGCGTGTGGCAAGTGCTGCAGTGGGCCAGCCCCTGCGCCAGGTAGGCGCCGCGGTTCCACTCCATGCTTTTCGATGTATCTGCCACAAACGGTTTCTTGTCGAGGAAGAGCAGATTCCAGCCCGCCATCGACAGGCGGATGTTGAACGGGAACGGCAAGTCCGTCTTTTGCGCCGGCGCCGTGTCCACCGCCGCCACGCCATGCATGAAGTAGGCGTACAGGGCGGCCGTGTCGTCATCCGTCACCCTGGCGTAGGCCGTGTAGGGCATGGCCGGGTACAGGAGCGCGCCATCGGCCCGCACGCCATGGCGCACGGCGGCGGAAAACTGCGCCAGCGTGTAGTTGCCGATGCCATGCGTTGTCGACGGTGTGATATTGGTGGCAACGATGGCGCCCAGCGGCGTCGCCAGCGCCAGGCCGCCCGCCATCGGCTTGCCGCCAGGTACGCTGTGGCAGGCGATGCAGTCGCCGGCCGTGGCCAGGTAGCGGCCACGTTCGATCGCCTGCACGTCCGCGCCAGGGGCTTGCGCCGCCAGCACCGGCATGGCCGCGAGGGACAGCAAGGCGGCACCGGCCGCCAGTCGGAAGGCCGCCATCATGCTGTGCCTCCCTGTTGTTCGTCGAGGATATGCTTGACGGTGCGCAGTGCCACGGCCAGGCCGTTTTCCGTCGAATTGCAGGTGCCGGACGTGGGCAGCACGCCGGTGCTGCACAGGAACAGGTTGGCGTGATCGAAGGTGCGGCCCCACTGGTCGCACACGGCCTTGGCAGGGTCGGAACCCATCGACAGGGTACCGCAGATGTGCTGGTTGTTGGCAAACACGCCTTCCTTACTGTGGCGCAGATTGGTGCCGCCCATCAGCTTGGCGATCTGCTCGAAATCCTGCTTAGAGCGCTCGTGGCCCCGCTTGGTGTACTCGTCGATCGCATAGTGCGCCTGCGGCTTGGGAATGCCCATGGCATCCTTTTCGCTGCTGAGGGCGATGCGGTTTTCCGGGTTCGGCAGCACTTCCAGCACGTTTTTCAAACTCATTTCGCGCGCCGAGCGGAAACGCAGCTGCTGTTCGAATGCTTCGCCAAACACGCCCTTGCCGATCAGTTCCTTGGTGGCCCCGTCGACGCGCGAGATGTTCGTGAAATCCAGGCGGTACGGCGAATGCTGGCTGCGGAAATCGCCATCGCGCATGGTGTTGATGGAGTTGGGGCTTTGCGGGCCCCGGCCCAGCCACAGGTCTTCATCGGCGTCGAAGGTGATCGAGGTGCTCGGGTGGTCCATCAGGTTGCGGCCCACCATATCGCTGCTGTTGGCCAGGCCGTTCGGGTACTTGTCCGAGGCGGAAACGAGCAGTAAACGGGGGCTTTCGATGCCGTTGGCCGCCAGGATGAAGGTCTTGGCCGTGACGCGGTGGCTTTTCTTGTCGACGTCGTAGTACAGGGCGGCCGTGATGCGGCCCTGCGCGTCGTGCTCCAGCTTGTACACGTTGGCGTTGCAGACGATCTTCACGCCCGCGTCTTCAGCCTGCTGCGCGGCGATGCCGCCGTGGTATTGCGCGTCGATGGGGCAGATCGGCTGGCAGCTGTTGTTGCCGCAGCAGGCCGGGCGGCCATCGTAGCTGACGCTGTTGCGCGCCACCGTGTTGCCGACCACCTTGAACGACGGGTCGAGGCGTTCGCGGATGCGGCGCATGGCATACGGCTCCGTCACGGGATCCATCGGGAAGGCCTGCTTGCGCGGCGAACCCGTATTGTCCGCACCCGAGACGCCCATGATCTCTTCCGCTTCCTGGTAGAACGGCTCCAGGTCTGCGTAGCTGATGGGCCAGTCGACGCCCACGCCGTACAGGGTATGGATGCGGAAGTCGTTCGGCACATTGCGCCACGCCTGCGCGGCCCAGTGCCACGAGGTGCCGCCGAACTGGCGGATGTATTCGGCCGGGTACGGATACGGGCCGGCCTGCACCAGGTAGCCGTTATCCTTCGGCTGGTAGATCGGGTGCGGCGCCGTGGCCACCGATGGATACGGCGACATCCAGTCGCTGCGGCGCGTCGTATTGCGGAAGCGGGCGACGATTTCGCCGCGCGACACGCGCGGCCCCGCTTCCAGGATCAGCACCGAGGCGCCGGCCAGCGCCAGCTTGCGCGCGGCCAGCGAGCCGATGATGCCGGAGCCGATCACGAGGTAATCGGCGGAGAGTTCTTCAGCCATGATGGCTCCTTAAATTGGTTTTCTGGCCCAGCTGCCATAGGCGCCGTAGGAATACGTGGGAGGCTTGAGCACGTCGGCCACGACGGCCGCATTCAATGCCTGCTCGTAGGCGACGCAGACGGCCGCCTCGCCCGTGCCGACGATACCCAGGTACCAGGCGCTGGCGATCTGGCGCGGCAAGGCCGCCAGCGGCGACTGGGCCGGGTCGAGCCCGTCGAGCGCTTCCTGCAGGCCGGCCGCCTGCAAACCCTGCGCATTGATCAGGGCCAGCAGCGCGCGCACATTCACGGGGAAAGCCGCGTCCTGCGCCACCAGCGCGTCATACAGGCGCCTGGCCAGCACGGGGTCGAGCACCTGGCGCCCCACCAGCATGGCCGACACGCCCAGGAAGGCGCCCTGCTCCGCACTGGCGACCGGTTCGGCCAGCGCCCAGGGGATCAGCGCCGCGGCCGAAGCCGACAGCAAACCGGCCAGCACCATGCGGCGGCCGGGATTCAGGGGGCCGCGGCCCTCCTTATTGTGTGTAGCGTCCAATTGAAGCTCCCGTGAGTTCAGCAACCGTTCAGAAAGAATGCTTGAGACCGACCATCACCACCGTCTGGCCGCCGTTTGACGATGGCGTGCCGTTTTGCGAATCACCGACCGAGGCGACGGCGTTGACGATGCCGCCGTCCTGGCCCAGGGTCTGGCCGCGCGCCAGCTGGCGCGCTTCGATCAGGTAGATCGCCGTGCGCTTGGACAGCGCGTAATTCTGTTCGAACGACAGCTGGCGGTAGCGCGCGCGGTCCGACACGCCGTTGGCGTGGCTGGCGAAGGTGTCGCTGTAGCCGGCGGACAGGAACCACTGCGGCGTCAGCTGGTAGCTGGAGATCAGGCCGGCCGTGTTGAAGATGGCCGTGTCGCGGAAGGCCGAGCGGCTGCCCGCCTGGTACTGCACGTTGCTGGCATTCGCGCCCACCATCCACTTGCCCTTGGTGTAGCGCGCGCTGGCGGCGATGAACGCTATGCTTTCCGCCGAGGCGTAGCCCTGGTTGATGGCGGAGATGCCGAAGCTGCCCGATGCGTTGTCGCTCCAGCCGGCGCCATTCTGTCCATTTTTCAGTTTCAGGTAGCCGAGCGCGAATTCGGCTGGCGACGCGCTGTACTTGACGGCGGCGCTGAAGCTGCTGCCCGCGGCATTGCCGTCGGCCGCCTCGCCAAAGCCGTATTGCGCGCTCGCCTGCAGGCCGCGCCATGCGGGCATGCTGTAGGTGACGGAATTGCTGATGCGCACGGTCGTATCGAGGCCGTCGATATCGCCCGGGTGGGCGCCGGTCGCGCCCGTCAAGACATTGCTCGACGCCAGGGAACCCACCAGCAGGTAGTACGGCGTGTACTGGCGTCCGGCCGTCACGGTGCCGTAGGCTGCCGATTGCAAGCCCACGTAAGCCTGGCGATTGAACAGGGAGCTGGCCGAACTTTGCGCGCCCGTGTCGCTTTCAAAGCCGTTTTCCAGCAGGAACAGCGCCTTCAGGTCGCCGCCCAGGTCTTCCACGCCCTGGAAACCGATTTTGCTGGCAGACAAGCTGCCGCTGCGCATGTAGGTATTCGAATTGCCGCCCTGGTTGCTCGCGTACGCGGTGGCCGCGTCGACCACGCCATAAATAGTGACGTTGCTTTGGGCGCAAACGTTTGCGCCGATGAGCGTGGAGACGGCCAGCGCCGCAGCGCGCATGCATGTAGTGTTCATTTTTTTCCTGACTTTCCTGTTTTATCTGGCGAAATACGGGCGTGGCGCCCGTTACCGCCCCATCCATCGATACGGGCGTCCGCTGTTCTTCTTGATTTGGATCAAGTGCGGCAAATTATACGCTTATTTACTCACATGTAAGTGATTGACTGTAAGGCATAGTCTTATAGCAAAACTTTCTTGTGTCTTATAGCAAAATCGGCAGGAGCACGGCCGCATGCCCCGCAACGTGCGGAAATGCGGGGAACAGATATGGGGAAAGCAGCGGCGGCGCGTGTCGGAAAACACGCGCCCGGTGGATAGTCAGGCGGGCAGAAAAACGGGGAAACCGGGAAGGTCAGCGCAGGATGGCGGGCGCCACCGGCAGGGTTTCGAGGGCAATGAAGGCTTCCAGGGTGCGGCGCATGTCTTCGAACACTTGCTTGCCATAGGCCGCTTCCAGGTGGGCATATTGCAGGTCGATGAGTTTACCCATCTGCATCAGCAAACTGGCGCCCGCTTCCGACAGGTGCACCTTGCGGCGGCGCTGGTCGCCTTCGAACTTGCTGCGCCCGATCAGGCCGATTTCTTCCATCCGCGCCAGGATGCCGCTCATGCTGGGGCTGGAAATCTGGCAGATCTCGCACAGCTCGCGCGGTTCCAGGGTCGGGCTTTCATTCAGCGCGCGCATGATGCGCCACTGCTGCTCCGTCACGCCGAAGTGATTGAGGATGGGGCGGAAATGCTGCAGCAGGCTGTCGCGGGCCTTCAGCAGCAGTTGCGGCATGTTCGGATAACGGATCGGTAGCTGCAAGTGGAACTCCTGGGTGGCCGGCACAATGAGCGTCATTATACGACTCGCCCGGGGACAATAGCGGCAAAATTCCCCCTCCATGCCGCTCCGGATGGCGCACGCCGTTCGCCGCTGGCATGCGGCGCGCCATCCCCTGCCATCGCGTCAGCCCCTGGCTTTTCTCTGCTCCGGGATGAAGTGTTCGCGCACGGCCTTGGCCAGCAAGTCCGGCGGCAGCAAGCCCTGCCCCAGCAGGAAATTATTGAATGCCAGGCGGTCGAATCTGTCCCCCAGCGCCAGCTCCGTTTCCGCGCGCAGCTGCAGGATGCGCGTGTAGCCATAGAAATAGCTGCCCGCCTGGCCCGGCGCATTGAAGGTGTAGCGGTCCAGCTCCTGGCGCGCCATCGGTTTCGACAGCATCACTTCTTCCGTCAGGATACGGCCCGCTTCTTCGCGCGTGACTTGTCCCAGGTTCAGCATCGGGTCGAGCATGGCGCGCGCCGCGCGCAACATGCGGAACTGCAGCGCGATGAACTGGCCTTCGGCCGGTTCGTAGGGAATCATCTCAGCCTCCGCGTACAGCGCCCAGCCTTCCACGTTGACGCTGTTGAACGCGTACAGGCTGCGCGCCTGCGACACGCCCCGCTCCACCATGGCGCTGAACTGCAGCTCGTGGCCAGGGCGGCCTTCGTGCGCGCTCAGGGTCCAGGCGGCGCCGGCGAAATTGAAATCGTCATAGGCTTCGCCCTTGCCGCTGGCAGCCGGATTGCTGACGGGGAGGACGAACTGGCCGTGCTCGCCCATATTGCCGATCAGCGGAGGCGGACGCATATGCGGCGCCGGCTGGGCCGCCGATTCGGCCGCGGATGCCAGGCGCATGGTCATGGCGCGCGCAGGAATATCGACCACGCGCTGCCGGGCGATGCGCTGCTCCAGCTGCGTATTGACGCCCTTGTAGTGCGCCTCGAGCTGCTCATTGGGTATGGAATCGGCCTTCAGCGCGCGCAGCACCTGGCGGTAATCACTGCCGTCGACGCCCTTCAAGGCCAGCTTGGCCGCCACCACGGGCGCCAGCGCCTGCATGGCGGCGCGCGTTTCCAGGTAAGCCACCTGCGCCCGTTCGACCAGCGCGCGCGGTTCGATATCGATGCCCACCTGCTTCAGGCGGAATGCGTACAGCTCGGGCGCCATGCGGAAATCCGTGCGCGACAGGGGCAGCACCACTTGCTTTTCCCACGCCGCGTACTCGTTCAACTGCAGTTCCATGGCCGCCAGCGCTGGCCCGGCGCCAGTGATTTTCATGTCGGCGAACAGCTTGCGGATGCCGGCGATATACGTCGGCACGTTTTCCAGCGACTGCTCCACCTGCAGCCGCACGGGTCCCGCCAGGCCAGGCTGGCCGATTTGCTCCGTGAAGCGCGCCTTGGCCTGCTGCGTGATCGGCGTGCTGCCCGGGAACTGGCCCACATAGCGCTGCAGGCGTTCGAGCGCCTTGGCGCGGCGCGCGGTCGGGCGCTGTTCCTGCAGCAGGCTTTGCATGCTGCCAAAGACCATTTGCGGCACATCGACCCACGGCAATGTGTACTTGGCTTCCAGCTGGGTGTCCGTGATTTCCTGGTCAACAGCGCCGATCAAGATTTCCAGATCCTGGCGGATGCGCTCGTCGCGTTCCAGTTCCAGCTTTTGCTGCAATTGCGCGCGCGCCTTCTGCATGGCCGCCACATGGCGCTCGGTGATGTTCGGTCCCAGGTCGGCGGCCAGGCCGTCGTACTGCGCCAGGCCCGTGTCGGAGGCGTCTTCGGGCGAGAACTGCGCCTGGGCCGCCAGCACGATGGCCGCGTTGCGGTTGCTCGCTTCCACCCAGGCCGATGAAGCGCTGGCAGTTGCAGGGGCGGCGGCCATGGCGGGCATGGCAAACGAGATGGAAAGTGCGGCTACCAGCACGGTCTTGGACAATTGCGGAGTGACGGACATCGGGGGATTCCTTCCTGAGGTGAGCGATGAGCGAAGCGGCGAGTATCGGCCAGCCTCGCATGCCTGTCAATTCAGGCCGTTCAGCGCGGGCAGGTTCCACGGCGTGACGATCTGGATCGCGGACAATGGCGGCGCCTGCGCCAATGCCGGCAGCGCGCCTTGCGCCCGCAGGATTTCCTGGCAGGCGCGGCGCATGTCCTGGCCCAGGTCATGGTGCAGCACGGCCTGGATGGCGCCCGACTTGAGCAGCGCTACGTTGTCCGCGTCCAGGTCATGACCGATGAAGACCTGGCAAGGCCGGTCCGCCTGCGCGAATGCCTGCACGATGGCGGCATTGCCGCCGCCGATGGAATACACGGCGGCGATATCCGGATGATCTGCCAGGGCTTGCCGCACCAGCGCGCCCGTGGCGCCATCGATGCCATGGCCTTCGCTCACTTCGACGATGCTCAAATGGCGGTGCCGTTCGCGCAGCGCGCGGCGAAAGCCGATCTCGCGCTCTTCCTCGCCATGAAAGCGGTTGCTGCTCAGGGTCACCAGCACTTGCTGCTGCCGCTTGCCCGCGCCCAGCCACTGGCCGATCAGGCAGGCGGCCGTTTCGCCCGCCGCGCGGTTATCCATGCCCACATAGCTGCGGCGCGCGGAAGCTGGCAAGTCCGTCACCAGGGTTACCACGGGAATGCCGGCCGCCGCCAGCCGGCTCACCGCCTCGGCCACCGGCGGCAAGTCCGGCGCTTTCAGCAGTACGCCGTGGCTGCCGTTCTTGCGGATGCGTTCCAGCAGTTCGACGATGCTATCCACGTCCAGCGTTTCATGCAGGTGAAAGCGGGAGCGCAGCACGGCCGGATGCAAGGATGGCAGTTCCGTTTCCAGCGCCACGCGCACGGCGTGCGTAAAGCGCTGCGGCGCCACCATCAGCACGTCGAGCATGAATTTTCTGCCGGCCAGCCCCACCTGCGTGCTTTGCCGCGCCAGCTCATCGAGCGCCTGCATCACGCGGCGCACGGTATTGGCGTGCACGCCGCCGCGCTGCTTGATCACGCGGTCGACCGTAGCCACGCTGACGCCGGCCTGCAACGCCACGACCTTGACGGGAAACGGATGCGTCATGCCATGTCCGATCTAATTGATGGTTTTTTGATGGATTTCTTGATGAAAAATGCGGATTTTCATCCCTATACTGATACTACAACATACAACATCAGGAGACACCGCATGCCCACCACAAACGCCGGCGCCGCGCCGCCCAGCCCCTTCTGGCTGTCGCAGCAAGACTGCCGGCTCGATGATTTCATCCGTACCGTCAGCCAACGCACGGCGCTGGCCGACTATCCCCACGCCGCGTCGGTCGACGCAAATATCCTCGTCTACGACTGCAACGCCGTGCGTGCGCTGGCCGCCAATGCGGCGTCGCTGCGCGCGCTGCAGGCAGAATGGGGCAAGGCGCTGATGGATGGTCCCGGCGTCATCGTGCTCCAGCGCGCCGTCGACGACACGGCGACTCTGGAACAGGTCAGCGGCGTGTTTCGCGCGCTGATCGCCGAACAGCATGCCAGCGGCCAGGCGGGCGGCGACCACTTCGCCAAACCGGGCGCGAATGACCGCATCTGGAACGCCCAGCAAAAACTGTGTCTGCGCGCGCCCGAGGCGTTCGCGCGCTACTACGCCAATCCCGTCTTCGCCTGGATATCCGAGGCCTGGTTGGGGCCTGCCTACCAGGTGACGGCGCAAGTGAACGTCGTCAATCCCGGCGGAGCGGCCCAGGCGCCGCACCGCGACTACCACCTGGGCTTCCAGAGCGCGGCCAGCTGCGCCGCCTATCCCGCGCCCGTGCACCAGATGTCGGCCCTCTTGACCTTGCAGGGCGCCGTTGCCCACTGCGACATGCCGCTCGAATCGGGGCCCACCCTGTACCTGCCCTATTCGCAGCGCTACCCGGCCGGCTTTCTCGCCTGGCAGCAGCAGCCTTTCCGCGACTATTTTGCGCAGCATTGCGTGCAGCTGCCGCTATCCCAAGGCGACGCCGTCTTCTTCAACCCGGCCCTGTTCCATGCGGCAGGCCACAACCGCTCGTCCGATATCCGGCGCATGGCCAACCTGCTGCAGGTATCGTCGCCATTCGGGCGCGCCATGGAAGCGCTGGACCGCCGCGCCATGAGCGCAGCGCTATATCCGGCGCTGCAGGCGCTGCGCGCGCAGGGCGACTTGGATGAGCTTGGCGCCAGCCACGCGATCGCCGCCTGCGCCGAGGGCTATGCCTTCCCTAGCAACCTGGACCGCGACCAGCCCATCGGCGGCATGACGCCGCCCACGCAGCAGCAGCTCATGCACGAAGCGCTGGAACAACACTGGCCCGCTGCCCGCTTCCTCGATGCCCTGGACAGCCATGCCTGGCGCCAGCAAGCCTGATCCCATCCCCCGTCACTTCCGGAGCAAGCTCATATGCAAGACCTCAACATCGGCCTGATCGGCGCCGGCTACATGGGCAAGGCCCACACCATCGCCTATAAAGCCGTGCGCAGCATTTTTCACACATCACTGAACCCCGTGTGCGCCTGCATCAGCACCAGCAGCGAAGCAGGCGCTGCCCGCAGCGCGCAGGAACTGGGCTGGCAGCGTTCCACGGGCGACTGGCGCACGCTGGTGGCCGATCCCGCCATCGGCGCCATCGTCGTCGCCACGCCGCCGGCCACGCACAAGGAGATCGTGCTGGCGGCGCTGGCCCTGGGCAAATCCGTATTTTGCGAAAAGCCGCTGGGCATGACGGCCGCCGAATCCCTGTTACTGGCGCAGGCGGCGGAAGCAGCGGGCGTGGCCAACATGGTCGGCTATAACTACATCCGCACACCGGCCAGCCAGCTGGCGCGGCAGATCATCGAGTCGGGCGAAATCGGCGAGATCATCCACGTCGCCGCCGAACACGTGGAAGACTACCTGCATGATCCGCGCGCCCCCGCCTCGTGGCGCACGCGCGAAGCTACGGCGACCAGGGCCGGCGCGCTGGCCGACGTGGGCTCGCACCTGCTCAACCTGGCCCTGCGCCTGGGCGGCCCCGTCGACTCGCTGGTGGCGGACATGAACACCGTGCACGCGCAACGGCAAGGGCCCGATGGCATGGAGGCGGTGGAAAATGACGACCAGGGGAATGTGATGCTGCGCTTTGCCAGCGGCGCGCTGGGCGCCCTGACCTTCAGCCGCGTGGCGGCCGGGCGCAAGATGGGTTACACCTATCGCATCACGGGGACGAAAGGCGCGATCGCCTTCGACCAGGAAAACCAGAATGAACTATGGCTGTACGACGCCAGCCGCCCCGCGCAGCGCCAGGGTTTCCAGCGCCTGCTGATGGGACCGGCCCACCCCGACTACCTGGCATTCAGCCAGGGCGCCGGGCACGGCACCGGTTACAACGAGCAGATCGTCATCGAAGCGCGCGATTTTCTGCAGGCGATCGCCAGCGGCCAGCCGGTCTGGCCCACCTTCCGCGACGGCTACGAGGTAGACCGGCTGATCGACGCGGCGCTGCGCTCCGTGCAAGAGCGCAGCTGGATTACCCTGCGCTGAACACCTATCAAAACCTACTGCGCGTCGTGATTTACGGCCTCCGATGCTCACTGTACCTTCGTACAGTTGCGCTTCTCGACCGCAACTCCCTTCCGCTCGCTACGGTTTTGTTAGGCGTTGTTAGTAAGCCAGCCCGTAGCCGAACTTGTACAGCGGATGGGCCGTGTCATACGGCATATCCGATTTCTGCACCTGCACTTCGGCCATCGACGATGGCAGTTCGAACGGCAGCTTGCCTTGCGGCTTGGCCTTGCCCGTCAGGACGTCGAACAGCGCGCCGTCGCTCACGCCAAAGTTGGCGAGGATGGCGCTGGCCTTGTCCTGCACGTTGCCGAGGATGGCCGGGCGGTCCAGATACACGGTGACCACCGTCTTCGGCGCGTACTTCGCCGCGTTCTTGATCGCCTCGTAGTCGGCATCGCCATCGGCGTAGTTCAGGCGCCCCTCGTGCTGCATGCTGCCGAAGATGTAGTTCGGGTGCAGTATCTCGAATGGCGCGGCCACGCGCAGCAGGGCCACGTCCGCTTCCTGGGGCGTGGCGACCACCGTGTAGCCATACTGCTTCGCCACGGCCGCATCGATGCCGTACAGGTAGACCTTCTTGACGGTGGCCGCCAGCGGCAAGACCTTGTCCTTGTTTTCCAGCAGGACCAGCGAGCGGCGCTGGGCATCCAGGCCCGCCTCGATGAAGTCCGCCTTGCCCACGGTGGTGGCCGCCGCAGCCGCATCGACGAACGGATGCTCGAACAGGCCCTGTTTGAATTTCTGCACCAGGATGCGGCGCGCCGAGGCGTTGATGCGCGCTTCCGTCAACTGGCCCCGCTGCACGGCTTGCGTCAGGTACGGCGCTTCCGTCACGCCGCCAAACTGGTCCATCCCCGCCGTCACAGCCTTGACATAGCGCTCGGCCTTGGTGGCGTCCTCCATGCCCCACGGCGTGCCGAAGCCGATGAAGGACGGCGCCACGCCAGGCGCCGTGCCGTTGCGGCAATTGGCGTCGCAGTCGGACGTGATGCCCCAGTCGGACAGGATCACGCCTTCAAAACCGTATTTGCCGCGCAGCAGATCCGTCAGCATGGTCTTGCTGAAACCGGCCGCCACCTGTTCCAGGGTGATGCCGTCGATGGTGATGTTCCCATCAGGCAGAGCGTAGGTCGGCATGACGGAGGCCGCCTTGGCCGTGAAGGCGCCCTCGAACGGTTTCACGTGGTAGGCGAAGTTGTTGCCCGGGTAGGTCATGTAGCGGCCATAGTAATTGTGGCCGTCGAAGCCCTCTTTCGTGGCGCCGTAGCCGACCCAGTGCTTGACGACGGCCACCACACTGCCATCGTGCAAGCCCGTGTTCCCATCCTGGAAGCCTTCGATATAGTGCTGCACCATGCGCTTGGCCAGGTCCGCGTCTTCGCCAAAGGTGCCGTTGATGCGCGACCAGCGCGGCTCGGTGGCCAGGTCGGCCTGCGGCGACAGCGCCTGCGTGATGCCGACGGCCAGGTATTCCTGGCGCGCGATATCGCCGAAACGGCGCACCAGCGCATCGTCGCCGATGGCGGCCAGGCCCAGGGTTTCCGGCCACTGCGAGAACCCCTTGGTGCCGGAGCTGGCGCCCACCGTGTACTGGAAATGGTGGCGCGGATCCGTGCTGATGGAGACGGGAATGCCGTGGCGCGACGTTTCGCTCAGGGCCTGCACCTTGTTGTACTGGGTCGCCATGTTGGCCGCGTCGCCCGCCATGCGCGTGATGAAGGTGTTGACGTACTGCTGGACGATCAGGTCCTGCAGGGCCGTCAAGTCGTACGCGCCGCCCTGGCCGATGCCGGTGGGGTCGGCCACGGTGGGCGCCGTGCCGTGCATCATCAGGCCCGCTTTTTCATCAAGGCTCATGCGAGACAGCAGGTCGTCGGCGCGCGCCTCGGCCGACAGGCGCCAGTCTTCGTACGGGTCGATCTTGCCGTTGCGGTTCATGTCCTTGAAGGCATAGCCGTCGACCTTGAGCTGGGCGTAGGTGGTGGCGCCGAACACGGGCTGCTTGTATTCCTCGCTGACGGTGTCGTTGCCGCAGGCGGCCAGGGCAAGCGTGGCGACGCAGCCGGCGACCATGCGGGCCATCGGTTTCAAAGTGCAATTCATCATTATCTCCAAGACTGTTTTTGTAGGTATCAAGGCGCGGCAGCAAGGCCGGCCGAAAACAATATAACGTGAGAATGCGTGAGTTTCTTGACCGCGCAGCACGCGTTTTATACCCGCGAGAACAATTTTTGGTTAGACGGCACGACAACCAACAATCTCCTACAAAGTGCTAATATTTGTGAAAAATTACTACAACAAGCAGGAGACACCCTTGCACAAACCCGATACGCGCACGGTTTCGAACCGGATCGCGCAGCAATGCGCGCGCGCCATGCAGGCCGATGGACACGATCCCGCCGACTTTTTTCAGCAAACGGGCATCACGCCGGCGCAGCTTACGGAACCTGGCGGGCGCATCAACGCCGAGCGGCACCGCCGCATGACGGCCTACGCCCAGCAACTGCCGCAGCACCGGGCGCTTCTCGACCTCGACGTGACGCACTGGTTCGCGCATTACTCCGGCATCGCCCACGTCTGCTTCAACCGCCCCACCCTGCGCAGCGCGCTGCACGAGCTGCTGCACTTGCGGGGCCTGATCGGCGAATTCGACTTCATGCTGATGAGCGAGAATGGCACGCGCATCGAGATCGAATACCTGTCCGAGTTCTGCCCGGCAGGCGGCGCCATGCAGGCGCTGGCCAATTTCCGCATGCTGTCGCTGGTGGCGCGCGCCTACGACGATGGCGCGCCCACCGCCTTCCATGCCGGCTTCCAGGGCAAGGCGCCGTGGTTCGCGCCGGCCATTTCCGAGTGTTTTGGCGCCGCCGCCACCTTCGGCCAGGCACGCAACACGCTGACGTTTGACGCGCCGCTGCTGGACCGGCCTTTCGCCCAGTTCAACGCCATGCTGGCGCCGCACGCGCTGCGGCACGCGCAGGGGCAATTGCAGCAGTTGCAGGGGGCGCAGCTGTTTTCTGCCCGCGTGGAGCAAGCCATCATCGATTTGCTGGGCCGGCAAGGCGCAGGCGATGCCGACGGCGCCTCGCTGCTGCCGGCCCTGTGCGACGGCCTGGCGATGAACCGCTGGACCTTGCAGCGCCAGCTGCAGCAGGAGCAGACGTCGTTCCGCGCGCTGGAACTGCGCGCCAAGAGCCGCGAATCGCGCCGACTGCTGCGCGAAACGAGCCTGAGCGTGGTGGAAATCGGCGAGCGCCTGGGCTTTTCCTCGCAAAGCGCGTTCACCCGCTTCTTCAAGAACCAGTTCGAATTGCCGCCGGCGCGCTACCGGCAGGATGCCGCCGGAGCCTAGAGAAAGAGACAAGTGGCAAGCAACAAGAAATAAGAAACAAGAAACAAGCAAACCTGCAAACCACGAAGCGGCCCAGTCAGGGAGACAGGCTCCCCGGGCCAAGCGGGCCTGAAAAATGTCGAGGGCAAGGCGCAGCGACGCAGACAGTACGCACGTACGGCAAGGAAGCTGCAACGCCGCCATCGGCATTTTCTCAGGCCCGCGTCTCCGGCCCGCTGTTTCAAGCTTTACACCATTAGGGCTGCGCCACCACCTTTACCTGCGGCCGTATCCGGAACCAGATCGCATACATGGCGGGCAGGAACACCAGGGTCAATACCGTGCCGGCAAACGTACCGCCGATCAGGGTGTAGGCCAAGGTACCCCAGAAAACCGAATGGGTCAGCGGGATAAACGCCAGGATGGCCGCCAGTGCCGTGAGGATCACGGGACGCGCGCGCTGCACGGTCGCTTCAACCACGGCATCGAACGGCGCCAGGCCGGCCACTTCGTTCTGGTGGATCTGGCCGATCAGGATCAGGGTATTGCGCATCAAAATGCCCGACAGCGCGATCAGGCCGACCAGCGCATTGATGCCGAACGGCTGCTGGAACAGCAGCAAGGTGGGCACCACGCCGATCAGGCCCAGGGGACTGGTGAGGAGCACCATGACCATCGCCGAGATCGAACGCACCTGCAGGATAATCATCAGCAGGGTCAGCGCCAGCATGATGGGAAACAGCGGCAGCATGGCTTGCATTGCCTTGGCCGATTCCTCGATGGAGCCAGCCTGCTCGATGCGGTAGCCGGCTGGCAGCTTGTCGATGACGGCTTGCAGCCGGGTCGAAATGGCGCCCGAAACGTCCGGCGGCTGCAGGCCGTCGGCGATGTCGCCGCGCACGGTGATGGTCGGCTGGCGGTCGCGCCGGCGCATCACGGGTTCTTCCGAGCGCACCTCCACCGTCCCCACCTGCGACAGCGCGATGCGTTCGCCATTCGCGCCGGCCAGGGTCAGGTCGGCGATGCGCGCCGGGTCCAGCCGCACGTCGCCCGCCGCGCGCGCCACCACCTGCACCGTGCGGATATCTTCGCGCACGGCGGTGACGGGCATGCCGCTGAGCAAGAACTGCAGTTGCTGCGCCACGGCGCCGGACGTCAGGCCCATCGCCTGCAAGCGCTCCTGCTGCAGGCTGAAATACAGGGTCGGCGTGCGCGTGCCCCAGTCGGTATTGACGGTGCGCATCATGGGACTGGCCTGCATCACGCGCTGCACCTCGCCGGCAATGCCGCGCAACACCGCGGGATCGGGGCCACTGACCCGGTAGGCGACGGGAAATGGCGAATACGGGCCGAACACCAGTTGCGTGACGCGTACCCTGGCCTCGGGCGCCAGCCCGGCGGCCACGGCCACGCGCAGGCGCTGCTTCAGGGCGTCGCGCGCCTGCTGGCTGTCGGTGCGCACGACGATCTTGGCAAACGACGGGTCGGGCAATTCCGGGCCCATCGCCAGGTAAAAGCGCGGCGCGCCCTGGCCGACATAGGCCGTGACGATCTTCGCCTCGGGCTGGCCCGCCAGCCACGCTTCGACCCTGGCCGCCGCGCCGCTGGTCTGCCCGATTGCGCTGCCGTACGGCAGTTGTACTTCGATCAGTACTTCAGGACGGTCCGAGATCGGAAAAAACTGCTTCTTGACGATGGCCATGCCCAGCACGACCAGCACGAACAGCCCGATCACTGTGCCGAACACCAGCCATTTGCGGGCGATCACGCGCCCCAGCAGCCGGCGAAAACGGTGGTAGCGCGGCGTGTCATACAGGCCTTCGTGGCCGCCGGCGACCTGTTTGAGCTCGGGCAGCAGCTTCACGCCCAGGTAGGGAGTGAACACCACCGCCACCACCCACGAGGCGATCAGGGCGATGCCGACGATCCAGAACATATTGCTGGTGTATTCACCGGCGCTGGAGCGGGCAAAGCCGTTGGGCATGAAGCCCACGGCCGTGACCAGGGTACCCGCCAGCATGGGCGCGGCCGTGTGGCTCCAGGCGTAGGCGGAGGCGGCGATGCGGCTGTAGCCCTCTTCCATTTTCACGACCATCATTTCGATGGCGATGATGGCGTCGTCCACCAGCAGGCCGAGGCCCAGGATCAGGGAACCGAGGGTGATGCGGTCAAAGTTCTTGCCGGTCGCCGCCATCACGATGAATACCACCGCCAGGGTCAGCGGCACGGCGGCGGCCACCACGATGCCGACCCGCCAGCCCATGCTGATAAAGCACACCAGCATCACCACCAGCAGCGCGGCGAGGAACTTGAGCATGAATTCGTCGACCGCCGCGCCGATATTGACGGCCTGGTCGGTGACCTTGGCCAGGCTCATGCCCAGCGGCATGGCGGCGCCGATGGCCGTCACTTCTCCTTCCAGCGCCTTGCCCAGGTCCAGCCCATTCCAGCCATCGCGCATGACCACGCCCAGCAGCAGCGCCGGCTCGCCGCCATTGCGCACCATGAAGCTGGCCGGATCTTCCTGGCCACGGCGCACGGTGGCGATATCGGACAGGGTCAAGGTGCGCCCCTGCGCCACCACGGGCGTATCGCGGATCTTTTGCAGCGCATCGAGCGCGCCCTCGAGGCGGATGAATACCTGCGGCCCGCGCGTTTCCACCGAGCCGGCCGGGCTCAAGGCATTCTGGCCGTTCAGCGCGGCGAACACGTCTTGCGCCCGCACGCCCAGGGTGGCCAGGCGCTCCTGGGAAAACTCCACGTAGATGCGTTCGGCCTGTTCGCCGATGATATTGACCTTTTTGACGCCAGGCACATGCAGCAGCCGCTGGCGCAAGGTTTCCGCCTCGCGCACCAGCAGGCGCTGCGGCTCGCCTTTGGCTTTCAGTGCATACAGGGCAAAGGTGACGTCGGCGTATTCGTCATTGATCATGGGACCGATCACGCCGGCCGGCAAATTGGCCGCCTCGTCGCCGGCCTTCTTGCGCGCCTGGTAAAACTCGGCCTGCACCTGCTCTGGCGGCGTGCCGTCGAGCAGGGTCAGTGTCGTGAAGGCCAGGCCTGGCGTGGTGTAGGTCTCGGCCCGGTCATACCAGCGCAGCTCCTGCAGGCGCTTTTCGATCTTGTCGGCCACCTGGTCCTGCATTTCGCGCGCGCTGGCGCCTGGCCAGGCGGTGACGATGGTCATCACCTTGACCGTGAAGGCCGGGTCTTCCGCGCGCCCCAGCTTGAAGAACGACAGCAGGCCGGCCAGCGAAATGAGGCAAATCAGGAACAGGGTGACGGAACGCTCGCGCACGGCCAGCGACGACAGGTTGAAGCCGGCCGCGCTCATGGA
Source organism: Janthinobacterium lividum (assembly GCF_034424625.1). NCBI lineage: Bacteria > Pseudomonadati > Pseudomonadota > Betaproteobacteria > Burkholderiales > Oxalobacteraceae > Janthinobacterium > Janthinobacterium lividum. The sequence continues at coordinate 3,836,201 of NZ_CP139976.1, forward strand.
CGCGCTCCGGCGCCAGCGGCCATTGGCGCCTGCTCGACCCTGACCGGTTCGCCCTGATGCAGCAGATGGGCGCCCAGCGCGACGATGCGCTCGCCCGCCTTCAGGCCACTGACGTCGGCGCCGTCATCGTGCAGCCCCTGCACCTTCACGGGCCGCCAGGTGACTTGGGCCGGCACACCGCCGATGACCCACACGCCCTGCCCCTTGCCCCCATCGTACAGGGCCGCCAGCGGCACTTGCACGGTGCCGCCGGCCGTTTGCGCACCGGGCAGGCGCAAGGTGACGGTGGCACCCAGCGGCGCGCTTGACAGCGCCGCGTCGAGCACATAGCGCGCCTCGAAGGTCCGCGTTTGCCGGTCCGCCGTCTGCGACAGCTGGCGCAAGGTGGCCGGCACGCTGGCGCCCGGCCGGCCGAACAAGGTAGCCTGGCCGGTGGAGCCGAGCGCGGGGCGCACGGTTTCCGGCAGCTGGATCGCCGCTTCGCGCCGGCCGTCATGGGCCAGGCGCACCACCACCTGCCCGGCCGCCACCACCTGGCCCGGTTCGGCCAGGGTATCCATCACGACGCCGTCGGCGTCGGCCAGCAGCACCGCATAATGCAGCGCATTGCGCGCCACCCCGGCCTGGGCTTCGGACGCCTTGAGCTGGGCGCCGGCCGCGTCAGCCGCCGCCCTCACCTGGTCGTAGTTTGATGCCGAAATGGCGCCGGTACCGCGCAAGTCGCGATAGCGCGCTTCTTCGTCCGCCGCCTGGCGCGCGCGGGCGCGGTCGGCCATGACGGACTCCTGCCGCGCCTGCGCCAGCAGCTGCAAGTCGTCAGCGTCGAGGCGCATCAACGGCTGGCCGCGGCGCACGGACTGGCCGGCGTCGACCAGCCGTTCGCGCACCTTGCCGGAAACGCGAAAACCGAGATCGCTCTGCACGCGCGGCGCGACCACGCCCGTAAAGCTGCGCGCGCCCGGTTCGGCGCCCTGCACCGCGACAGCGCGCACCAGCGGCGTGGCGGTGCGCGGATCGGCCTGCGCCTTGTCGGCACAGGCGCTCAAAGCCAGGGGCAAGGTGGAGATGACTACAGATGAAGCGAGGCGGCGCCAGCGCATAAGAATCCCATGAACGAGTGATCAGGGTTCTCATTCTGGTACCAGTGACCAAATAAGTCAATGGTCACAATCTGACTGAGAGGTTATGGCGATAGGCTGCGCAACACCAGGCTGGACAGTTGCACCACCGCCGTTTCGCTGCTGTCTACGCTGTGTTGCAACAGCAAGGGATTGACGTAGGGGCGCATCACCAGATAGATCGCGCTGGCCGTCTCGTCGAGCGGCGTCTTGCGTTCGAAGTCGCCTGTCTGGCGCCCTTGCTGCAAGATATCCTGCAGCAAGGCGCCCATCGCCAGCTCGTAGGCCTGCACGGCTGGCCAGCGCTCGGTGGCGGCCGAGGCGGCGATATCGTACAGCTTGCGGTCCTGGAAAAACAGCCGCAAGCTGGCCTCTACGCTGGCCCTGAACATGCGCCGCAGCTGCTCTGGCGGCCGCTCGGCCGCCGCGACCGCGCTTCTTACCTCGGTTTCGATCTGGCGCAGGCAGCTGGCGCAGATATGCTCGCCGATGGCCTGCTTGGATTCGAAAAACTTATAGATATAGGCCTTGGAAAAGCCGATCGCCCTGGCCAGGTCGGAGACAGTCGTCTTTTCATAGCCGTAGCGGCTGAAGTAGTCAGTGGCAGCGGCAACGATCTGGTCGCGCACATCGTGGCCGGCGGGGCCGCGCGCAGGGCTTGGTGTATCGGGTGTAGTGGAATTCATGGCGACAGCTTAACGCGCCGCGCCGGAATGCACAATAAGTGACCAATGTGTATTATAGTCACACATTATTCTCTTTTGAACTGGAAGACCCCATGTCACTGCCGCGCCTGCGCCTGCGCCTCCCCTTTCTGCTGTTCGCCGCCAGCCTGGCCGCTGGCTGCACCGCCGGTGCCGATTACCGCCGGCCCGAGCTACCGCATGCGGCGCAGTATCCGCACCGGGCGGCGCTCGGCGCGCGCGCGGGTGCCAACACTGCCGACGCCGCCGAATTGCGGCAGTGGTGGACGGCCTTCGGCGATCCGCGCCTGACCCATCTGGTGACGGTGGCGCTGGCACAAAACCTCGACCTGGCGCAAGCGCAGGCCAGGGTCAGGCAAGCGCGCGCCGCCACCGGTGCGGCCGACGCAGCGCTGCTGCCGTCGGCCAGCCTTGGCGGCCAGGCGGCGCGCGCCTACCAATCGGTGCAGACGCCGCTGGGCCAGGTCCTGGACGCGACGCCAGGCCATGATCGCGCCGGCAGCGCGCGCGAATTGAACCTGCAGGCGTCGTGGGAGCTCGACCTGTTCGGCGGCCTGCGCCGCGAACGCGAAGCGGCGCGTGCCGATTACGAAGCCAGCGAGGCGGGATGGGCTGCCACACGGCTGGCCGTGGCGGCGCAAACGGCCGACCTGTACCTGTCCATCCAGGGATTGCAGGCGCGGCTCGACCTGGCGCGCCGGCAGGTCGACACGGAGGCGGCGCTGCTGGAGCTCGCCACGCTGCTATATGACAAGGGATTGCTGAACGAGCCGGCGCTGCGGCAGGCCGAAGCGTCGCTGGCGCAAGCGCGCGCCGTCGTGCCCGGCCTGGACACGGCGCGCGAGGTGGCGCTGCATGCGCTCGATGTGATGCTGGGCGCCGCACCCGGCACCTACGGCGATGAAATGGCCGCGGCAGGGGTAATGGCCCGCGCGCCGCGCATCACGGCCGATGGTGCGCCGGGCGAACTGCTGCGGCGCCGGCCCGACCTGATCGCCGCCGAACGGCGACTGGCCGCGGCCAGCGCACGTACCGGCGCGGCCGTCGCCGAGTATTACCCGAAACTGAGCCTGGGTGCCCTGTTTGGCAGCGCCACGTCCGGCGGCGCCCTGTTCGGCAGCGGCTCCGGCCAGGCCGCTGGCATGCTGGGCCTGCGCTGGCGCCTGTTCGATTTCGGCCGCATCGATGCGCAGATCGAGGCTTCCCGTGGCCGGGAAGCCGAGCTGCTGGCGGCCTACCGGCTCGCTGCGCTGCATGCCGCCGAAGACGTGGAAAACGCCTGCTCGGCCCTGCTGCGCCACGAAGAACAGGCCGCACTGCTGGCGCAAAGCGTGCAAGCGTTTGAGCGCGCCCGCGCCGCCGCGCTGGCTGCCTACGAAAAAGGCGTGGTCAGCCGGCTCGATGTGTTGCAAGCCGACACCAGGCTGCTGCGCGCAGCGGACGCGCGCGCGCAGGCGCAAACGGCATCGGCGCGCGCTGCTGTCGCCACTTACCGGGCGCTGGGCGGCGGCTGGCAGGCACCACAGGCCGAAACAGAAGCGATGGCAGCCAGGTAACTCATCGAGCTGGCTTAATCGTCGGCTGGCAACTGCTTCGCTGCCTTGGCATCAAACGCCAGCCGCGCCGCATCGATGGCGTCGCGGTGGCCATGGGCCCAGGCGCCCAGTGCGCTGATGGGGATCAGCAGCGAGCGGCCCAGGTCCGTCAAGGCGTAGTCGACGCGCGGCGGCACGGTGGGGAACACGGTGCGCGTCACCAGGACGTCGCGCTCGAGCCCGCGCAGGGTCAGGGTCAGCATGCGCTGGGAGATGCCGCCGATCAGGCGGCGCATCTCGTTGAAGCGCTTGGTGCCATTGCCGAGCAATATCACCACCATCACGCTCCATTTGTCGCCCACGCGCGTGAGGATGTCCGTGATCGGGCGGCAGGAAGCAGCCACGCCCGCATGGCCGCCTTCGTCGCGCATGCGCCGTTCCAGCTCCGCCCCTTGCGCGGCGGCGTCGCCAATAGTCACATCCGTGTGCCCCAGTGTGGAAAAAGTGCCTTCTTGTGCGTTCATTTGATAGTCACTATATTTAACTCGGTTACAAAAACATACCACCCGATCATACCACCCAAGAAGGCTCACATGAACATCCTGCACATCGATTCGAGCATCCTCGGCGAGCATTCCATCAGCCGCCAATTGTCCGCCGCCATCGTCGCCCGCCTGCAAGCGGCCGCGCCTGGCGCCACCGCCCAGTACCGCGACCTGGCCGCGCAACCCTTGCCGCAATTTACGGCAGCCCCCAGCGCCGCCGACGGCGCAGTGCTGGCCGGCGCGCTGGAGCAGGTGCTGGCCGCCGACGTCATCGTCATCGGCGCGCCCATGTACAACTTTGCCATCCCCAGCCAGCTCAAGTCGTGGCTCGATGCGCTGGCCGTGCCCGGCAAGACGTTCCAGTACGGCGCCAACGGCCCCGAAGGTTTGTTGGGCAGCAAGCGCGTGATCATCGCCTCGACGCGCGGCGGCTATTACGGCGCCGACACGCCGATGGCGGCCCTGGAACACCAGGAAAGCCATCTGCGCGCCTTCCTCGGCTTCCTCGGCGTCACGCAGATCGAGATCGTGCGCGCCGAAGGCGTCAAGGTCAGCGACGCAGCCCGGGCGCAGGCGTTGACGGGCGCCTTCGAGCAGATCGGCGCACTGCAAGCGGCCTAAGGAGTGCCAGCTGCGCCGCAAGCCGTTGCGGCGCAGCCCCATGGTGGCCGGCCGGCAAGGAAGCGCCAGATGCGCTAAGCTGCTGGAACCCCAACCACAAGGACCACCATGACCCTGATCGTCGTCGCCACCATCGATGCCCAAGCCGACCATATCGACGCCGTGCGCGCCGCCCTGGAAGCCGTCGTGCCGCCCAGCCGCGCGGAAAGCGGCTGCCTGCGCTACGAACTGCACCTCGACAACAAGATTCCCACGCGCTTCATCATGCTGGAAGAATGGGCCGACAAGGCGGCCCTGACGGCGCACTATGCGACACCCCACTTTCTGACCCTGGTGGCCGCCACCGAGGGCAAGGCCGTCAAGATCGACGTGGCGGAATTGAGCAAGCTGAAGTAAGGCCGGCGCGCTGCGCTAGCGCGTGGCCAGATTGAAAAGTTGCCATCTATAATATGGCAACTTTTCTTTATGGCCATCATGACACCATTTACCAAGATACGCGGCGCCGCAGCGGCAGCCGCCTTGACGCTCTGCATCAGCGCCTCGGCGCAATCTCCCCTTCCCCTGGCCAAGCTGGTGGGCGAATACAATCTTGCCTCGTCGGCGACCGTGCCGGCCAGCACCTGGGGCTATTCCAAAGGACGCATTTCGGTCAAGCAACTCGATGACCGGCATCTGCTGATCGCCCTGTCCTGCGAATGGAAACGCGAGCCGAAGGCCGTCTGCGGCGACTATTTTTATGCCCAGCAGCGCGACGACGGCCTGTACCTGCAAGACATGAATACCTTCGCCATGCGCCTGTACTTCGACCCGGCCTCGCGCAAGCTCACCATCATTTCACGCGGCGCCGATGCCAAGCAAAGCGTGCGGCATGACGTCTTCGCCACCACCACGGCGCCCCTCACGGACCCCGCTTTGGTACGGCGCATGAAACGCGAGCTGTCGAATGCCGACAGCAAGGAAAACCGGCGCGTGTTCGGACCCTACACCAAGTGGGACTATCAGGAAAACCGCATCGAATTCCAGCGCCAGGACTTGACGACGCCGTGATGTCGCGCCTGATCCAGCCCCTGCGGCGCCAGCTGCTGCGCCTCGCCGGCGCCCTGCTATGTTCGCCCGTGCTCGCGCGCGCAGCCGACGGCGGCGGCCTGCCCCGCGCCGTGCGCCAGCGCATCCTGGCCACCCTCGACGCTCCGCTGCCCAAGGTGCTCAATGTGCACCACCTGGCGTTGATACGGCGTTTCAATATCGGCTGGTCGCCCGTGGAAAGCGGCGCGCCCATGCTCAACCCGGCGTACCCGCTGGGAAAAGGAGACGCCCTGGAACTGGCCATGCAAGCCATCGCCAGCAAGGATGCGGCGCTGGCCGCGCAGCGCCTGATGGAAGCGGCACTGCTGCTGCCCCACTTCGTGCAGATGGCCAGGCTGAAGCCGGGCAGCTATGCCAACGGCAAGGCGCCGTTCACGTTTACCACCCGGCACCTGCAACTGCTGCGCCAGCAGTCGTGGCTGCCGCTGGAAATGCTGGGCATGGCGGCGGAAGACTACCTGGCCGAAGGCTGTTGGCCCACCCCGTCCGTCGACGGCAAGCGCCCGTACGGAGACTTCACGAATTACCCGGTGGAAATGGCGCAGGCACTGGGCCTGCCCGTGCACCGCCAGGCCGACGGCAGCCTCGTCATCCGGCCCGCGCTGCAAGCGGAACTGGAAGCGCTGCACCAGCAGACCATGCCTGCGCTGCAAGTGTTCGTGCGGGAAGCGGGCTTGAGGCGCAATACGCTGTAGACCGGCCATTCCCGCCATGACACTCACGCATGGTCATGCCGCGGCGGCCGTCCGGGAGTCAGCATCTCCCGGCCTGAGGCTGGCTAGTCGGGATAGTAAAATGGAGGAATGCCGTCAAACGGGATAATCTCCAGCATCCCGCCAAGTGCGGCCAGCGCCGCTACGCAGCCGGCCATCTCGTCGAGCAGATTCCGGCCGGCCGTCGTCGCATGGTAATTTGCCATGGACGTCACGTTGGGGCCGATGGCGCTCCCCCAGGGCGGTTCCTTCGCACGGTCATGCATATCCCAGACGACTTCCGTCGGCGCCAGCGCGGCAAGGCCTCTCTTGATGGCCTGCATTTGCAGGCAGGCAGCTGGCGCATCGGCGGCATCCAGCCTGCCCTGGTAGAGTTTTTCCATGATATGCGGAAACCGTGAACCCCAGCGGCCGTCTTCCAGGTGGACAGCCACCGTGGAAAACAGGGAGTAAAACGCATTCTCGAAGCCAATCTCAGTGATGGCACTGCCGTGTTTGAATGCAATCATCCGCATGGCTCCCGCTATCAGTCGCTATCAATAAAACGCCACAACACCCCGGTGCTCAGCCCTGCGGCGCCGGCACTGGAGCGGGCTGCGGTGCCGGGGCTGGCGTCGGCTCCGGCACCGCCTTGCCATGCGACTCCTGTCCGCCGTCGCCTTCGGCCGGCATGGCCAGCGGTGTCGGCGGCGCGCCCTCTTGCAGCAAATCGCCGGGCTCTTCCACCGGTTCATCCTCGGGCTCCTCGACCGGCTCCACATGGCGCAGCGGCGGTGGCGGCTTGCCGCCGGGGAAGATGGCGTCGCGCGACAGCTTGCCCGTGTCGAGCGCCGTCTTGAAGAAGTCGCCCACCACCAGCACGGCGTTGTGGCCGCCCTGGCCCCAGTAATTGCTGCGCATGGTAACGCGCGCGTCATTGAAACCGACCCAGGCGCCGCCCACCAGTTCCGGGTGCATCAGGATAAACCAGCCATCCGCATTGTTTTGCGTGGTGCCGCTCTTGCCGGCCACGTCGGAGCGGATACCGAAGCGGCTGCGGATGGCCGTGCCCGTGCCACGGTCGATGACGCCGCGCATCATGTCCGTCAGGGTGGCCGCCGATTCTTCTTTCATGGCGCGCTTGGGCTTGTCTTCGCCGAAGCGGGCGATGACCTTGCCTTCGCGGTCGGTGATGTGCGTGACGACAAACGGCAGGCGGGCTTCGCCCTGGGCCGCGATGCTGGCGTAGGCGTTGACCATTTCCAGCAAGGTGACTGGACTGGTGCCCAGCGCCAGCGACGGCACTTTTTCCAGCTTGCTGTCGCGGATACCGAGCGCGCGCGCCAATTTGATGATGGGCGGCAAGCCGACGTCCTGCATCACCTGCGCCGTGATGGTGTTTTTCGAGTAGACGAGGCCGTCGCGCATGGTCATGTCGCGCCCCGTGGTGCCGCTCATGTCCGTCGGGCGCCATATCGTGCCGTCGGCCGCCTTGATATCCATCACGGCGTCGCGGTAGACGTGCTCGGGACTCAAGCCCTTTTCCAGCGCGGCGCCATACACGATGGGCTTGAAGGTGGAGCCGGGCTGGCGCGCCGCCTGCGACACATGGTCGAACTGTTCGCGCGCAAAGTCGCGGCTGCCCACCCAGGCACGCACGGCGCCCGTGGCCGGATCCATGGCCGTAAAGCCCGCTTCCAGGCGCGTCTTCGACTTGCGCAGGGCCGCCATGAAGGCGCGGTCGCCTTTCAGTTGCGCCAGCGCGTCGTCCGGCGTGGCGCCGGCGGCCGTCAGCTTGCGGTAGTCGCCCGACTCGCGCACGAAGGCGTCCAGCAGGGCCGGATGCGATTTCCAGAAATAATCGAACGGCACGCTGCCGCCCTGCATGCCCGCGTACATGCCCGTCGAGGTGGATGACGGCACGCCCGCGCGGCTCCATTCCACGTCGGCAATCGCCTGCAAGGCATTCGCCTGGCGTTCGACGGCGCGCTCGGCCGCCTGCTGCAAGTCGTAGTCGAGCGTGGTGTGCACCACGAGGGCGTCGAGTTCCAGGTTGTAGTCGTTCTCGTCAGCCCACTGGATCAGCCACTTGCGCACATAGGCCGTGAAATGGCTGTCCGATTGCGCCCGTTCGCTCTGGCGCTCGAAATGCAGGCGCAGCGGCCGCTTGATCAACTGTTTGTAGCGCGCCTCGTCGATGACGTCATGCTTGCGCATCTGCCCCAGCACCACGTTGCGGCGTTGCAGCGAGCGTTCGGGATTGCCGACCGGATTATAGTAATTCGTCCCCTTGAGCATGCCGACCAGGGTGGCGCTTTCCAGGATATCGAGGCGCGAGGCGGGCTTGTCGAAGTAGGTGCGGGCCGCCATCTCGATGCCGTAGGTGTTGTACAGGAAGGGTACGGTGTTCAGGTACGCTTCCAGGATTTCCGTCTTGCTGTAGGTGGCCTCGATCTTGAGGGCCGTGATCAGTTCCTTCAGCTTGCGGTTCAGGTTGCGCGAACGGCCGATTTCTTCGGGGAACATATTGCGCGCCAGCTGCTGCGTGATGGTGGAACCGCCCTGGGGATTACCTCCCGCAGTGTGCAAGATGGCGCCCGCCGTGCGCGTAAAGTCGATGCCGTGGTGGTCGTAGAAGCGGTGGTCTTCCGTCGAGATCAGCGCGCTGATCACGTTCGGCGAAATCTGTTTCAAGGTGACCCGTTCCTGCAAGCCCTGGTCGAAGCGGGCCAGTTCCTGTCCATCCGCGCTGACCATGGTGCTCGGCGCGGCCGCGCGCGCCTGGCGCAAGTCGTGGATGCTCGGTGTCAGGGGAATCAGCAGCAGCATGTATGCAGTCAGCAGCGCCAGCACGGCCAGGAAAGACCATAAGGCCAGCACCAGCGCGCGCCGCACGGGCGGCAAGGTCATCAAATGCGCGCGGCCGCGCCGGTACAGCGCCACCGCCCTCACCCACCCCGCACGCGCCACGCGCCATGCCTGCGCGCGCGCCCGTATGAATGCCTGCCGTGCTTTTTCCTGAAACTGCTCCATGCCTGATGCCATGCCTGTACCTTGTCTGATGCCGGAAAATCCGTTTCAGCAAGTATATAGGGCGGGCAACAAAGCGGGCCGGAATTTACGGCAGGCAAGCATCCAGGCGGGCCAGGGTAACGCCGACATAGGCGCCAATGCAGCGTGCGTCATGCGTCGTAAACGGGTTTTCCAGCTGCAACAGGCCGCAGTCGCAGATGACGGGATCGACCTGGGTCACGACGCCCAACGCCAGGTAGCGCCAGCCATCGAGGCGCTGCAGGCGTTTTTCTTCACCCGGGTTGGCGCGGAAGATGGCGTCCCAGTCATCCATCTCGCCGGGCATGGGCCACAGTTCGAGCTGGACGTGCGCGCCGGCGGCCATCTGCCCGCCACCGAACTCGTCCATCACATGCAGACGCTGGCCGCCCACCTCGATGACGGCTTCCAGGTACTCGCCCTCGGTCGCGATGAAGGTGGCGGCGACGATGCTGGCCGTCACTTCTGCGCCTGCTCCAGCAGGGCCGGCAATTCTTTCAGCATGGCTTCGCGCGTGCGCAAGCCCGCAGACTGCTGGCCTTTCTGCTCGTCCTGCACCAGGCGCGCAAAGACGATGCTGCGCTCGCCCTTGCTGGCCCAGCCCACGAACCAGCCGTAGCCATGTGCTTCGTCGAAGCTGCCATCTGCCTTGCGCGGGAAAGCGGCGCCCGTCTTGCCATGCACTTGCCAGCCGTCCACGTCTGCCAGGCGGGTGAGGCGCTGGGTTGCTTCCATCGCCTGCTTCGTCACGGGCAGCTGGTAATTGACCAGCTTGCGCAAGAAACCCAGCTGTTCCAGCGGAGAGATTTTCAGCGAAGAGCTGATCCACGAGCGTTCCAGGCTGTTGTCCTTGCCCGGGTCGCCCGAGACGTCTGCATTGCCATAGCGCAAAGCCTTGGCATATTTCTGGAAGCGTTCGGCGCCCAGCGCCTGCGTGATCTGCTGCGAATACCAGACGACGGAATACTGCATCCAGCGCGACGGGTCCGTATCCTGGCGCCAGGCTTCGCCGCCCCAGTCCACATAGCCCTGGCGGTATGGCAAGCTGGGCTTGTGCTCGTCCTTGAGGAAGCCGGCGTCATAGCCCATCAGGCTGAGCGCGATCTTGAACGTGGATGCGGGGGTGACGCGGTCGAGGCAATTGCCCTCTTGCAGCAGGACGGCGCCCGTTTTGGCGTCGGCCATGGCGGTGCAGATGGTGGCGGCCTGGGCCGCCGTGATGGAAAGGGCCGACAAGGCGGCCAGGAACGCGCTTTGCAAAGAAAGATTCATGCGTTTATTTAAGTAAAAGGTGGTCGTCAGTGCCCGGCCAGATGAATGGCCGGGAGCCGGTAGGCGGCACACGCCGCCCACCGCTATTCTACATGCCGATATTGACCACACCCTCGGCGGAACTGCGGTAAGTTGCACTGCCCGCTGCCGCCTGCGCCAAAACCAGCTGTTCGCCATCCGGCGTCGCAAGCCGGGTCAACAGGAAGTCCGCGTTGGGCATCAGCCCGGTCGCCAGGATGGTGCTTGCCGAGGCCGGTCCATTCCAGCTCATGCGTGCCGACGGCGTCGCATCGCGGTTGAACGCCACCACCGTCTGCGTGCCGATCAGCACGGCCTCCGTATGGCTGTCCGCCACCAGGCGGCGTGCCGAACCAGTGCCTGCGCTGCCGCTGCCCAGGTCGTTGTCCGCCACGTGCAGGACATGCAGGAAGTACTGGGTGCCGCCAGCGGGTACACTCCCGTCCGCCTGTACTTCCAGACGCCAGGCGCCGATATCGCCCGTGACGCTGGTGTCGGTGGCATCAGTGGCCCTGGGCGGGTAATTGCGCCATTTATAGCTATTGTCAGCTTGCAGAACACGCACTGTGAATCGGCAATCGCCGGTGGGCCCGCCGGGCAGCAAGGTCCCCGGGCCGAAGACGGAATCGGCACTGATCTGGTCGCATTGCCCACCCGTGTTCAGCCCCCCTACCTTGGTAATCACGGCTTTCTCGGGCAGCAAGGTTTGCGCGATCAGCATGCCGCCGCCATTGCGAATGGTAATGCTGCGTGCATCGGTGGCCGCATAAGTAAAACGGTACTGCCCATTACCAAGTGCGGTGGCCGCCACTGCGGCAGCGGGTTCGTTGACCGTATGCAGCAAGAAGGTGGCGGGTGCGGCATTTGTACGCACACTGTCGAAAGTCAGGACGATGGGCAGGGAACCGGTCGCCGGCGCCGGCAGGTAGACGACGCTGCGCAGGAAACCATTCGCCTGATCCAGTTTGGATGAAGCATAGGCCTTGCTCGCGTTGCCGCGGGCATAAGTGTAGCCAGGAGCATATTCATAATTGACAATGCCATCCAGGGCGTTCATCGCGCCAGGCTGGATTTCTTCCAGCGTCGGGTATGCCGCGCGCGCGCTGCCCACCCATTGCCCGCCATCATTACTGAAGTCCACCTTGCTCGTCCCGCTGCCAGCCCGCTGGAAGCGCTCATTGGCATCAAACGCAACGACTGTATTATGGGCAATGCTGCGCGTATAGTAATTGGCCCAATGGGCGCTGCCATAGCTGTCATACCTGCCTGAATCGACCAGCAACGGCCCCTTGTAATTGAGAGAAATGCTGTTCTGATCCAGATGATGGTGATTATCAGTGATAAATGATGTGGACTTGAACTCCAGCAAGGTCGCGTCCGGGTAAGTCCAACGGTCGCGCATCAGTACTTGACCCGAACGGTGGAAGTGGCGCGACAAATCCCAATCGGAAGGCTGATTCAAGCTTGCCTGATCGACGGGCCAAAACAATTGTTCCAGGATATACGGGTAGCGATTTGGCGCATAGCGCTGGCCATGTACCTGTTTCTGGTAATAATCCCAGGCATTGCCATCCCCCGCATGGGCAGCGGCCCATAAGGCAATGCTGCCCACCAGTGGAAAACTTGACAATGTCACGAAGTTATCGCCACTGGCTGGATAACTTTTATCGTCACGCTGTCCATAGATATACGGATAGATGGTTTTCGGCAGCCACTGCGAGGCTTGTCCCATGTCGCCTGCATTTTGCACAGCGGTATTCCACAGCAGCAGGCGGGATGGCAAGTCAGCCAAGCTATAGGAAAATCCTGAGTGGTATCCGCCATCATTGGAAATATCACGCCGTACCGCGAGAAAACCCTCGTCAAAATGGCTATACGCTGTTTCTATCATCGGTAATACGTCGCCATTCTCCGGTCCGGCGATGGCCAGCAAGCCGACAGCAGCACCATATACGCTGCTGAAATTCATGCCCGCCATATAAGCGGTTGCGATGGATGGCTGGGGCGGCGAAGCATGGCGGTTCCAGTTACTGAAGACGGGCTTGACAGCGCAGTCGAACGAGGAGACCGCCATGCCTTGCTGGCCACAGATTTCACTTAACAGATTGGTGCCACCCGGTGCCGCCTGCGCCGCAATGGTATTGCGGATAGTGGCAGCCATGGCCGTCCGATAACTTGCCTGCGTATTATCGTCAGACACGGCGCTGGTGCCCAGTTCCGTGTATAGCCAGTCATACAGGATGCCCAGCGCAATGACACGCCCGCCCATGGACATGTCGCCGCCAGCATTCAAGGGAACGATACGTAACTTGTCAATATAATTTAATATCGCCGAATAATAGGCCGGATCTTGCGTTATTTTATAGGCCAGCGCCAATTGCTGCGCAGACTCGACAATCCCATTGCGATGTCCATTGGCCGTATTGCACACTTTCGGCTGCGTCCAGGGTGAGGCAGCGGTTGGGCACATATTCAACGATACCACATCCGATTTGACCAGGCGTGTGAAATCAAACCAGGCGGTGGCCAATGCCATATCGAGGTTACCCGGATAATTGACAAGGATATTTCCCTGACCATCCTTCAACACGAAATTACTGATAGGCTCATTGACCCTGCCAGGAAATTGAAAAGCGGTCTGGTCAGGTGAAAAATCAACCTTGCCCGTGGATGTCTCATTCAGCCATTCCAATCCCATCGCGACGTTGGCGCCACCGATTTTCAGGCTGGTGGTTTTCAGGCTGCTATTCCAGCTGAACTCGATCCGCGTCACCACGCCGATTGGCATGTCGATCGTCTTGTAGGCAATGTAACGCGCAGGCTTGGTACCGATTGCTTTTTGCAGCATACCAATCTGAATTCGGGAAATCCCCGGCGTATCGCCATCAATATGCCGCATGAATATGCCATTTTTACCATTATTGACATTCATTTCGCCAAAAATGAACTGCTCGGCCGCATCCGCCGGATCTTTTTTCGATGCGGTAAAATCAAATGCGATGGTGCCTGCCGCGCCAGGAAAAACCGCTGGACCCAAAGGCAGTCGGCTCTTCAAATTATCTATTGCCAGTTGCGTCGTTAATATGCGCGGATGTTGCGAAGAAATTGACAATGGCGTTGCGCCGACATTCAAACTGGCCAGACATAAAGAAGAAAGCAATAATAATTTCCTTTTTGCATTCTTTTTTTGACCGGGCAACCCAGCCCTGCCTTGCGTACCATTCAAGATTCCCAGCATATACTTCCCCATATTAAACACCATTAAATAACCAGATATCATCCACTTGCAATGACGATATCATTTTTTTAAGTACATGGGAAATTATTAATATGCCATCATCTTCGAAAGAAGGCAGCCCTTGCGCCACTTCAACAGGCCAGCATGGCTACCCCTTGAGCTTGTTCAAGGGCTCGCGCTCGCGTCTCAGCCGCTCCTCTTCCAGCTCATCCATGCCGAGCTTTTCCTCGTCGATCAGCGCATGTTCTCGCCGTTCGCGCTGCAGTTCCTCCTCCACGGTGCCATCGATGGCGTCCCGCTCGATTTTCTCAGGCATGCTGCACTCCTTCTCGGTGGGTGACTGAAAAGTGTAGGTGTTTCGGACAAATGTTGCCGCACGCCAGCGTGCCGCCTCAGGCAGCGTTGCCAGCCTGCGCCACTGCATCGTGCGGATGCAGGCTTTCCATATGCCGCACGCTAACGCTGGCCTGCGCGTACCTGGGCGCCAGCGCCGCCTGCACGCGGCGGGCCGCGTCTTCCACATACATCAGATTAGCACCATTCAGGCGCGCGAACGCCTGTTCGTCCGCCCGTTTCACGGCTGTCTGCAGCGGTGTTGCCAGCGCCGCTTCCACCAGGTTGATCAGGGGGAACAGGTCCAGCTCCGCCTGCTGCGTCAATGGCACGGTGACCGTTGCCGTGCTGCGCTGGCTGTGCGGCGTGGCCAGGCTGGCGTGTTCCTGCAACCAGGCGCGCGCGGCCGCGCCGTCGATGCCGCCCGCGCCGAACTGCGCCGCAAAGGCGTCGGCCAGCAATTGCCGCGACAGCGCCGCCGAACACGGACAGGTCGACGAGTAGCCGATCTCCACCGTCAGGGATAGCGCAAAGCCCTGTGGCGAGCAGCTGGCCTGCAGGCGCACGGGATACGATTTCCAGCCCGACAGTCCCGCCGTCAGCAGCGCCGGCTGGCGCCGCAGCAATGGAAAGGCCAGTGCCATGCGTGCCTGCGTGCTGCCGCAATCGGCGTGACTGTCCACCATGCGCCGCAGCACGGCGGCCAGCCCCCCGGCATCGAGCGGCTGCGCGGCGGCAAACGCATCGAGCAGCAGGTACAGGCGCGACATGTGGATGCCCTTCACGCGCGGGTCGGGTAAATCCACGTGCACGTCGGCCCAGGCATGCACTTGCTGCGCCTGCCCGCCCTCCTCCAGCCACAGCGGCAAGGCGATGCCCTGCATGCCGACCCACTCCAGCGGCAAGGGACTGCCCAGATGGGGGCCGGCCGCCACGTCGGGCAGGGGCGAGGAAATCGGATCGCGCTTCATGTTGGTGGCTCCATATGCAAACAAGTTGCATATCATGGAGAAAAACAATCACATTTGCAAGCAACTTGCATTAATAGGGCAAATGGGCAGATCAGCTAGCCTTGCGAAACGTCAAATTGATGCGCTGCGGACCCAGCACCGCGTGTTCGCCCTCCTTCAGGGGCGCCACGCCGTGGAAGCGCAGGCGGTCGGTGCCGCCCCACACCACCACGTCGCCATGCAGCAAGCCGATGCGCGCAGCCTTGTCGGCCCGCTCCGCCCCGCCGAACAGGAAGGTGGCGGGCAAGCCCAGCGAGACGGAGACGATGGGCGCGGTGAAATCGCATTCATCGCGGTCCTGGTGCAGGGCCATGCGCGCACCGGGCGCATAACGGTTGACCAGGCAGGCGTCGGGAGCAAAGCCCGGGTAGCCGGCCGCCAGCGCCGCCTGCCGCGCCAGGCGCAGGAACACGGGCGGCATCGGCGGCCAAGGCAGGCCGCTGGCCGGATCGAGCCGCGCATAACGGTAACCGCGTCCATCCGTGACCCAGCCGAGAGGGCCGCAATTGCTCATGGCAACGGACATGCGCAAGCCGCCCGGCGTGGCCATGTGGCGCGGGGCCGCCGCCAGCACGATGGCGTCCAGCGCCGGCAGCACATCGTCCAGATACGGCAGCGCAAAACCGCGCAGCAGCACCGAGGCGGAAGAGCCAGGCACCAGCGGCGCCGGCCCGGCCGGGGCCTGGTCTTCATCGGCAAACAGGGACAGGTTCATGCCGCCTATTTTAGCCGCGCCACGGAAAAAGCGCGCGCGGCTGCCCCGTGGTGCGCTACAGTAGCGCTTCCAGCCACTACTACCCGCCTCCACGATGGATCATTACGCCGATTTGCTGCAAACCCTGGCGCAACAGGAAGAATCCCTGCAATTCGAACGCTTCGACAACGATGCCGCGCTGGCCGTGGGCCTGTGGATCGTCGAGGAAGTGCGCAAGCGGGGCAAGGCCGTCACCGTCAACATCACGCGCAACGGTCAAATCCTGTTCCACCACGCCATGACGGGCGCCACGGCGGACCAGGCGGACTGGATACGCTGCAAGAACAATACGGTGCAGCGCTTTTGCCGCAGCTCCTACTACATGGGCATCTCGTATAAAAGCCGCGGCAGCACCTTCGAAGACGTGAAATACCTCGATGACATCGAGTACGCGGGCCACGGCGGCGCCTTCCCCCTGCTGATACGCGGCGTGGGTCTGGTGGGCACGGTGACCGTTTCCGGCCTGGCGCAAGCCGACGACCACGCGCTGGTGGTGGCCGCGCTGCAGGCGCAGCTGGAACGCTAGGTTTCCAGCGCCCGGCGCAAGGCGGCGCGCGCCAGCAAGCGCGTGGAATCGAGCGTCGGCAGCGGCGAATTGGCGTCGCTGATGATCAGCGGGATTTCCGTGCAGCCGAGGATGACGGCGTCGCAGCCCTGCTCCCGCAAGCTGGCAATGACGGCCTGGAAGCGCGCCACGCTGTCCCCCTTGACCACGCCCGGCACCAGTTCTTCCATGATGATGCGGTTGATTTCGCTGCGCTCGTCCTCGCCGGGCCGCACGCAGGCGATGCCGCGCGCGGCCAGCCTGTCCGGATACACGGCGCTGTCGACCAGCCAGCGCGTTCCCGTCAGGCCCACCCGCCGGACACCGCGCGCCGCCGCTTCGCTGGCCACGACGTCCGCGATATGCAGCCATGGCAGCGGCGAACGGGGCGCCATCAGCTCGAATGCCTGGTGGATGGTGTTGTCGGGGCAGATCAGGAAATCGGCGCCGGCGGCGGCCAGCTTGCGCGCCGATGCCAGCATCAGTTCGGCCACGCCTGCCAGGTCGCCCCCGTTCAGGCAATCCACGTAACGCGCCAGCGACGGCGTGTGCATCGATACTTCCGGGTGTTCATATGCCCCCAGCGCATGCGCGCCCTCTTCGCAGATCGTGCGGTAGCACAGGGCTGCGCCTTCGGCCGAGCAGCCGACGATGCCGATATGCTGTGTCATGCGATCTTCCTTTTCAATTAAATACGCTGGCCGCCGTCGATGGGAATTTCCGCGCCCGTGATGTATGAGGCGCGCTCGCTGCACAGGAACTCCACCAGGTCGGCCACTTCGGCCGTCGTGCCCAGGCGGCGCAGGGGAATCTGCGTGTCGACGATGTGCGAGGTGCCGGGCGACAGGATGGCCGTATCGATCTCGCCGGGCGCGATGGCATTGACGCGCACGTTCAGCGGCGCCATGTCGTTGGCCATTTCACGCGTCAGCGACGCCAGCGCCGCCTTCGAACTGGCATAGGCCGAGCCGGCAAACGGGTGCACGCGGTAGCCGGCGATCGAGCACAGGTTCACGACGGCGCCATGCGCATTCGACAATTCCTGCGCGAAGCCGCGCGTCAGGGCCAGCGGCGCAAAGAAATTCGTGTTGTACATTTCCTGCCACGTCTGCATGTCGGTCGTCAGCGAATTGACGCGCGAGCCACCCGGTCCCTTCGGCGACACGCCCGCATTGTTGACCAGGGCGTGCAGTTTCGAGTCGCCCAGCATGGGGCGCAGCGTCTCGACCATCTGCCCGATCTGGCTCAGGTCCGACAAATCCATGCATACATGCGTGTTGTGCTCCTGGCTGCGCGGGCA
The DNA here is from genome assembly GCF_034424625.1 of Janthinobacterium lividum. Lineage (NCBI taxonomy): Bacteria > Pseudomonadati > Pseudomonadota > Betaproteobacteria > Burkholderiales > Oxalobacteraceae > Janthinobacterium > Janthinobacterium lividum. The sequence continues at coordinate 3,854,022 of NZ_CP139976.1, forward strand.
GCCTCCGGGAATCGGGCTGCGCGAGACGGTGATGACCCTCCACCCCAGGCTGCGGAAGCGCTCCGCGACGGCGTGGCCGATGCCGCGGCTGGCGCCCGTGACGATGGCGGTTTTCTGTTCAATCTTGTGCTGGATGTTCGTCATGTTCTTCCTCGTCCTGTTCTTGTCCGGTTGCGCCGGCGTGGATGCGCTCCTGGCGCATGACATAGGCCAGCATCTGCGTCCCGCCGTCGAGAATGTCCTGTTCGATGGCGCGCCGCGCGGCCGCGCTGTCGCGCTGGCGCAGCGCGCTGATGATGGCGTGGTGGTGGCCCACCCGCATGTCGGGCGAAAAACTGGCGTAGCCGGCGGCGATCAGGGGCGCCGTCTGCATCCACAGGTGGTCGACGAAGCGTTTTAAGGTCGGCATGCCGGCCGCCTGCGCCAGGCCCAGGTGAAACGCCTGGTTGCATTGCAGGGCCGCCGCCAGGTCGTGCCGCGCGATGGCCTCTTCATTCGCCTGCAGCAGGCGTTCCAGGTCGGCCAGGGTGGCGCCGTCGATACGCTGCGCCGCCTCGGCCGCGCCCAAGCCTTCCAGTTCCAGGCGCAGCGCACGGATTTCCAGGTAGCGCGCCACGCTCAGCACGGGCACGCGGAAGTCGCGCGGCGAGCGCAGCACCAGCGCCTCTTCCTGCACCAGCTGCAGCATGGCGTCGCGCACGGGCGTGACGCTGGTGCCCAGCTGCAGCGCCAGCTCGCGGATGCGCAGCCGGTCATTCGGCTGGAAGCGCCCGGCCGCCAGCGCTTCGCGCAGCATGGCGTACACGGACTTGCCCAGGTTGACGTGCACCAGACTGTCCAATGGATGGTTCATGCGTTTTTTGATCTTTAAAAAATTATGATGCATCATACATCAATGTGAAAAACAGTGTTTTTCCATGCGTGCGCCAGAGACAGGAAGCGCCGCCAGACCGTACAATCAGCCGCCACCGTATCGAAAGGAATGCACTTGAACTGGGATTATCCGCACGCCCATACCCTGCCCGTCACGCCCGAACCGGGCGACATCGACGGTTTGCAGCACACGAATAACGCCGTCTACGTGCGCTGGTGCGAGCATATCGCCTGGCACCATTCGGCCACCCTGGGACTGGACCTGGACGATTACCGGCGCCTGGACCGGGCCATGGCGATACGCCGCGGCGAATACGATTACCTGCTGCCGACGCGGGCCGGCGAAGCGCTGACGCTGGCTACCTGGCTGTGCGCCAGCGATGGCCGCTCCAGCATGGAACGGCGCTTCCAGCTGATCCGCGACAGCGACGGCGCCACCGTCGTGCGCGGACGCTGGGAATTGATCTGCATCGAATTGAGCAGCGGCCGCGCGCGCCGCCTGCCGCCCGAGTTCCTGGCCACGTACGAACCGGCCATCGTCGCGGCCGGCGCATGAACGCGGACGCCCGGACCGCCGTTTTGCGCGCCGTTCAGCGAAGATGCGGGGCTTTTCTTGCGCCTCCGCAGTGCAACATGCATTTCGCTCCTGATTTGCCCGTTCATGCTTTAGAATCAGCGACCTCAGCCCCGTAAAAACAGGATAAAACATATGACGGCAGTCGGGATTACCGAACCACAAGAGCTCAAGCGCGGCCTGAAAAGCCGCCACATCCAGCTCATCGCCCTGGGCGGCGCCATCGGCACCGGCCTGTTTCTGGGTATCGCGCAAACCATCAAGATGGCCGGCCCCTCTGTCCTGCTGGGCTATGGCATCGCCGGCGTCATCGCCTTCCTGATCATGCGCCAGCTGGGCGAGATGGTGGTCGACGAACCCGTCGCCGGCTCCTTCAGCTATTTTGCCGACAAATACTGCGGCCACCTGCCCGGCTTTTTGTCGGGCTGGAATTACTGGGTGTTGTATGTGCTCGTCAGCATGGCCGAACTGACGGCCGTCGGCATCTACGTGCAGTACTGGTGGCCGGGCGTGCCCACCTGGGTCTCGGCGCTCATCTTCTTTTGCGTCATCAACGCCATCAGTCTGTTGAACGTCAAGGCGTTTGGCGAGATGGAATTCTGGTTCGCCCTCGTCAAGGTGGTCGCCATCATCGGCATGATCGTCTTCGGCGCGTACCTGCTGGCCTCCGGCGACGCGGGCCCGCAGGCGTCGGTGGCCAACCTGTGGCAGCACGGCGGATTCTTCCCGAATGGCTGGCAAGGCCTGGTGATGGCCATGGCCGTCATCATGTTTTCGTTCGGCGGCCTGGAACTGGTGGGTATCACGGCGGCCGAGGCGGACGATCCGAGCACGACGATTCCACGCGCCACCAACCAGGCCATCTACCGCATCCTGATTTTCTACATCGGCGCGCTGGGGATTTTGCTGTCGCTGTACCCGTGGCAAAACGTCGTCACCGGCGGCAGCCCGTTCGTGCTGATCTTCCATGCGCTCGACAGCAACCTGGTGGCCACGGCCCTGAACGTGGTGGTGCTGACGGCCGCCCTGTCCGTGTATAACAGCGGCGTGTATTGCAACACGCGCATGCTGTTCGGCCTGGCCAAGCAAGGCAATGCGCCGCGCGCGCTGCTGCACCTGAACCGCCGCGGCGTGCCGCTCGTCGCGCTGGGCGTATCGGCCCTGGCAACGGGCGCCTGCGTGGTGGTGAATTACTTCATGCCGGGCGAAGCGTTTGAAGTGCTGATGGGACTCGTGGTGTCGGCGCTGATCATCAACTGGGCCATGATCAGCTGGATCCATTTGCGCTTCCGCGCGCAGAAAAAAATCGAAGGCAAGACGACCTTGTTCCAGAGCCTGGGCTACCCGTTCACCAACTACCTGTGCCTGGTCTTCCTGGCCGGCATCCTGGTGATCATGTATCTGACGCCGGGCCTGCGCATCTCCGTCTACCTGATACCCGTGTGGCTCGCCGCGCTGGGCGTCGGTTACTGGATCAAGCAAAGCAAGGCCAAGGCATAGGCTGCTTGCGCCGTATCAAGCTGAAGCAAAAAAGCCCGTCTTCGCAGGAAGACGGGCTTTTGTTTTATGTGGCACGGTCTGCCGCTAAGCGGAAGCGGCCGTCCCTTCTTTCGGCAGCACATCGGCTTGCCACAGGCTGATGGCATGGCCCGCATACGACTGCAGCAGCACGTCATCGCCCAAGGTCTGCAGCAATTTCTCGCGCTGCTCCGCCTTTTTCTCGGGCGTCATGCCCTGCTCGCCCGTCTTGTATGGCCCCAGCACGGAGACCAGGTCGCGCATCAGCGAATGGTCGGTCGGCGTGGTGACATCCGACTCCACCTTGCCCAGCATAAATTTCGTGATGTGGGTCGACTGGCTGGCCGCCTGTTGCAGGCTGGCCTTGACCAGCTTGCCATCCTTGTAGCCTATTTGCGCATCGCTGCTGGCCGTATCCTCGATCTGGTGATACGTGTAGTTTTGCGACTCCACCCTGTCCGTCAGGCGCAGGGCCACGCCCGGGACCAGCGTTTCGTGGAAACTGGCGCTCAGCTTAGATTGCTGCTGCTGGCGGATCGAGCGGTCATTCTGGCTGGCGCCGGTAATACTGGTCTTTTGCGACAGTTCGTACTGGAATCCATCTTTTTCCGACGAACGCATGGGATTGCTGAATGCCGCCGTTTGCGTGACCGATGCGCTAAAGTCCGGCAAGCCCGTGACCATGGCGCGGTCTGCGGCGGCCAGCTGCCATTTTCCCTGTTCCGGCAGGCCCGTGCTGGCTGGCGACACGGGCGCATTGCTGTGGACGGCCGTAAACGCATCCTTGAACATGGACATCAGCGCGGCGTCGCCGTGGCCGCGCCAGGAAGCCTGATCGATCTGCTTGATGTAGCTGCTCATGGCCTTCGCCTGCCGCTCCTTGCTGCCCAGGGCGTTCAGCTGGCTGGCGTCGACTTTCACGTCCAGCGAGCCCGCCACGCCCGTGAAGCTGACCTTGCGCTGCGTGCTGTCGGCCTGAAAATCCAGGGTTTGCGTGCTTTGCGGCTCGCCGCGCACCAGCACTTCCGCGTGCAGGTTCACCGATCCCAGCACTTCCTGGTCGAATTGCATCAAGCCGGCCAGCCTGACCTTCGGCGTGCCCTGCGCCATGCCGTCGATGGCTTGCTGGAACGCTTCCGACAGGTCGCCCAGAGCCTTGACCTCTGCGTCGCCGAGTTCGCCGCTGGTCGTCATGCGCACGGCCAGGCCGTCATCCTGGCTGTCGAGCGAAAGCTTGACCTCGACGCCGCTTTTGGTGGTGATGCTGAGGCTGACCTTGTCCTGGCCATTGCCATGCAGGCTGGCCGGCGCAATGCCGCCCACCTCGGCGTAAGCGGCGGGCTGCGTGCGCGCCGGCGGCTGCAGCAGCGCTTGCGACACATTGCGCACGCCGCCCTTGAGCTGGTCCAGCAAGGCCGCGCCCAAGCCACTGAAACGCCCGCCAAACGATGCGTACGGGGCAAAATTTTTCGTCATCTGGTCGCTGACGTCGTCGCGCGACGGGCTTTCCCACACCTTGGGCGATGGCAGCAGGTAGGAGATGGCCGGCATCTCCCCTCCTTCCGCCCCAAAGGCAACGATGGTCGATGGCGTGGACGCCGGCACGGCCGGTGCGTCCGCCCGGCTGGCCGTGACGCCAGACACACGGGACGGGGACGCATTCCAGCTCGGGATCGGGGAGACGGAAGTCATGGTGATGTAACCTTGTAAAACAAAAACAGATACATGGATAAAATATTGCCCATTTTAATTTTCTGGCAACCCTACATGCGCCCGCAATCCAGCACCGCCACGGATTGAACGTGTTGGCGAGCAATTGCATGGCAATACTGTTTTAACGGCAAGAAACGGCAAAGCATGAGCGTCGGGGAAATGAAACATTTTCATGCCGCTGGCCTCGTCTGCTCCCAACAAGTTCAATCACAGCAGGGAATGTCCATTAAAATGCCACTATGGAACACAAGATTCTGCGCGCGCCGCTGGCCAGCTTTACCGACTTGTTGCTCGATGCCGTGTGCATGGTCGACGTGGAGGGGCGCTTTGTCTTCGTCAGCGCCGCCTGCGAACGCATCTTCGGCTACACGCAGCAGGAAATGATCGGCAAGCGCATGCTCGACATGGTCGCTCCCGCCGACCGCGCCCGTACTCTTGCCGCCGCGCAAGCCATCATGGATGGCCATGCGCAGACGCACTTTGAAAACCGCTACCTGCGCAAGGATGGCAGCCTGGCGCACATCATGTGGTCGGCCCGCTGGTCCGCCGCCGACCAGTTGCGCGTGGCGGTGGCGCGCGACATCACCTTGCTGAAACAAGCGCAGGCCAAGCAGGCGGCGCTGTACGCCATCTCCGAAGCCATGCAGGCGACGCAAGACTTGCCCGCCCTGCTGCACCGCATCCAGCTCATCATCGGCGAACACTTGCCCGCCCGCAGCCTGACCTTGCTGCTGCATGACGAACACGGCATGCAGCCTCCCATGACTTCCCATGCCGACGACAGCGCGCCCCAGCCAACGTCGTCCCTGGCCAGCCTGCTGTGCGACGAAGTCTTGCGCAGCGGCCGTCCCCTGCTGCTGCAGGCGGGACAACTGGCCGGCCTGCCGGCGGCGCTGCAAACGGCGGCCTGCGCCCTGTCCTCGTGCTGGCTTGCCGTGCCGCTCTATTCCTCCCTGGGCAGCATCGGCGCGCTGGCCTTGCAAGGCGGCCAGGATGCCGTCATTGGCACGGAGCAAGACCAGGATTTGCTGCAATTTGTCGCCAAGCAACTTGCCACCGCCATCGAGCGCCGCCAGTTGCAGACGCAAATGCAGTTCATGGCCATGCACGACGAACTGACCCGCCTGCCGAACCGCCGCCTGTTCCACGACCGGCTGCACACGGCGTTCGCGCGCGCGCACCGCCAGGAAGGCCGGCTGTCGCTGCTGTTCCTGGACCTCGACAACTTCAAGCGCGTCAATGACGACCACGGCCATGCCTGTGGCGACCTGCTGCTGCAAACGGTGGCAAGCCGCCTGCGCGATTGCATGCGCGAAACCGACACCCTGGCCAGGATGGGCGGCGATGAATTCGTCGTGCTTCTGGAAAGCAATACCGCGCCGGTGGATGTCAGCCTGATCGAGCAAAAGATCCATGCGGCCCTGGCCACGCCGCTGCACTTGGGCAACGGACAGCAATTGCAGATCGCCGTCAGCATCGGCGTGGCCCACTATCCGGAAGATGGCGACACCATGCAACTGCTGCTGCGCCACGCGGACCGGGCCATGTATGCCTCGAAGGTGCTGGCGGCCGCCTCGCGCTAGCGGTCGCCAGCTCCTGGCGATAGTGGCCCTATGCTATACTTTTCGGCGATGCTAAGACTCTTCAAAACATGGCTGATCCTGCTGCTGATCATGACGGTGCCGCTGCAAGCGGCCGCCGCGGGCGCCATGTTGCTATGCGCGCCGCTCGCTGACGAGCCTGCCACCGCGATGACAGCGGCCTGCCAGCAGCATGCTGCGCAGTCATCCGCCATGCCGGACAGCGCCAGCACGCCAGAAGACAACAAGACCCCTGCCCAGCACCCCGCGTGCGGCGCCTGCGCCGGCTTTTGCCTGGGCGCGCTGATGCCGCCCTCCCTCGCCCTGCCTGCCGCCGCCTGCACCGGCGCGCAACAAGTCACCATCGCCACGGCCACCTTGCTGGCGGGCTTCATTCCCGACGGCCCGCGCCGGCCGCCGCGACCGCTTTCCGCATAAATTCCAAGCTCGTCCCAAGCAGGCCACCAAGGTGGCCACGATAACCTTACTGCGTCTGAAAGCAATACATGATCAAACATTTCTTGGTGCGCGGCGCTTTCGCCGCCATGCTGGGCCTGCCCACGTTCGCCATGGCAGCCCTGCCCGTCATTGAAGTCTACAAGAGCGCCTCCTGCGGCTGCTGTTCCGCATGGATCAAGCACCTGGAAGCGAACGGTTTTACGGTACGCGCGAAAAATGTCGAGATGCCGGCGCAATACCGCAAGCTGGCCGGCATTCCCGACGCGCTCGGTTCCTGCCACACGGGCCTCGTCAACGGCTACGCCATCGAAGGCCATGTGCCGGCCAGCGAGATCAAGCAGTTGCTGCGCGAGAAACCCAAGGCGAAAGGCCTGGCCGTGCCGGCAATGCCGATGGGTTCGCCAGGCATGGAAGGACCGCGCAAGGATGCGTATGACGTCTTGCTGGTCAAGAGCAATGGCAGCACCGAGGTCTACAAGCACTACCAATAACCCTGAGGGGAAATGAAAAACGCCGCCGGAATCGCTTCCGGCGGCGTTTTCTTATCAGGCAGCAGTCAGGAACTGACTGCCTTCATGACTGCATCAGATGCTGTCCAGCACGGCATTCAGGCTGGCGCTAGGACGCATGACCGCTTCCGTCTTCGCCGGATCTGGCAGGTAGTAGCCGCCGATATCCGTTTCCTTGCCTTGTACTGCTTTCAGCTCGGCAACGATCTTTTCTTCGTTGTCCGCCAGGGCTTTGGCTACCGGCGCAAAATGCGCTGCCAGTTCCGCATCGTCCTTCTGCGCTGCCAGGGCTTGCGCCCAGTACATGGCCAGGTAGAAATGGCTGCCGCGGTTGTCCAGCTCGCCGGTACGTGGCGATGGCGACTTGTTGTTGTCCAGCAGCTTGCCGGTGGCTTCGTCCAGGGTTTTCGCGAGGATTTTGGCCTTCGCATTGCCCGTCTTGATGCCCATGTCTTCCAGCGACACGGCCAGGGCCAGGAACTCGCCCAGCGAATCCCAGCGCAGATGGTTTTCTTCCACCAGTTGCTTGACGTGTTTCGGTGCCGAACCGCCAGCGCCCGTTTCGTACATGCCGCCACCGGCCATCAGCGGCACGATCGACAGCATCTTGGCGGAGGTGCCCAGTTCCAGGATCGGGAACAGGTCGGTCAGGTAGTCGCGCAGGATGTTGCCGGTCACCGAGATGGTGTCCAGGCCGCGGAAGGCGCGTTCCAGCGTGTAGCGCATGGCGCGCGTCTGCGACATGATCTGGATGTCCAGTCCCTTGGTGTCGTGATCCTTCAGGTAAACCTGTACCTTCTTGATGACTTCGTTCTCGTGCGGACGGTAGGAATCGAGCCAGAACACGGCAGGCATGCCCGAGTTGCGCGCGCGCGTGACGGCCAGCTTGACCCAGTCGCGGATCGGCGCGTCCTTGACCTGGCACATGCGCCAGATATCGCCCTCTTCCACCGTTTGCGTCAGCAGCACTTCGCCTGTTTCCAGGTCGGTGATGTTGGCGATGCCGCCTTCCGGCACTTCAAAGGTCTTGTCGTGCGAACCGTATTCTTCCGCTTGCTGCGCCATCAGGCCCACGTTCGGCACGGTGCCCATGGTCTTCGGATCGAAGTTGCCATGCCATTTGCAGAAGCCGATCATTTCCTGGTAGATGCGCGCGAAAGTCGATTCCGGCATGACTGCCTTGACGTCTTTCGGACGGCCATCGGCGCCCCACATCTTGCCGCCGATACGGATCATGGCTGGCATCGACGCGTCGACGATGATGTCGTTCGGCGAATGGAAGTTGGTGATGCCCTTGGCCGAATCGACCATGGCCAGTTCCGGACGGTTGGCGTGGCAGGCGTGCAGATCTTTCAGCACTTCATCTTTTTGCGACGCTGGCAGGGTTTCGATCTTGTCGTACAGGTTGCTCATGCCATTGTTGACATTCACGCCCAGCTTGTCGAACAGGGCGGCGTGCTTGGCGAACGCGTCCTTGTAGAAGATGCGCACGCAGTGGCCGAAAACGATCGGGTGCGAGACCTTCATCATGGTGGCCTTGACGTGCAGCGAGAACATCACGCCCGTCTTGAAGGCGTCGTCGATTTCTTTCTCGTAGAACTCCAGCAGCGCTTTCTTGCTCATGAACATGCTGTCGATGATTTCGCCTGCTTGCAGGGAAACCTTCGGTTTCAGCACGATGGTCTTGCCCGAGGCCGTGACCAGTTCCATCTTGACATCGCGGGCCTTTTCCAGGGTCAGCGATTTTTCGCCATGGTAGAAATCGCCATGGTGCATGTGCGAGACGTGCGTTTGCGACGATTGGCTCCACTCGCCCATCGAGTGCGGGTGCTTGCGCGCATATTCTTTGACGGCCTTCGGTGCGCGGCGGTCGGAATTGCCTTCGCGCAGGACCGGGTTGACCGAGCTGCCGATGCACTTGCCGTAGCGGGCTTTCAGGGCCTTGTCTTCGTCCGTCTTCGCATCTTCCGGATAGTCCGGCAGCTTGTAGCCGCGGCCTTGCAATTCGCGCACGCAGGCGATCAGCTGGCCTTGCGAGGCGCTGATGTTCGGCAGTTTGATGATGTTGGTGTCCGGATTCTGGGTCAATTTGCCCAGTTCAGCCAGGGTGTTCGGGACTTTTTGCGCGTCCGTCAGGAATTCTGGAAATTCAGCCAGTACACGTGCCGCCACCGAAATATCGCTGGAAACGACGTCCACGCCAGCCGGCGCGGTGAATTTTTTGATAATTGGCAGCAGGGAATACGTCGCGAGCAGCGGCGCCTCGTCAGTCAGCGTGTAGATGATTTTGGATTTTTGTGTTGCCATGTTCATTCCCTTGTATGCGGTGATGCCTGGTGGTTAACTTTCTTCATTCCAAACACAGGACGGTTAGCCTTGCTTTGGACGGCTAGTGTGCCGGCGGTGACGCCGTGCTTGCCCACCACGTATTTTAGACTGTCCTGCCGCTGTTTGTGTATCCGATGGCGACGAATCTTATATAAGACAGCAAATATCCGGATCTGAAGGCCCAGGACGGCCATTTTCCGTGCGGAAATGCCCTCCAGGCACGCGCGCGGCATGGTCATGAGCGTGGCAGCAATGACTATGCTAATCATTATAAATCGTAATGATTCTCATTTATAATGTCGTGCATGCAATTCCTCCCTACTAACTTCATACACTCGCCCTCGATGCCCATTCCACAGTCCCCACTCCCCCATCCCCGCCTCACCACCCGGCTGATCCTCGCCGGCCTGCTCGTTGCCAGCGTGACGCCGCAGGCGATCGCCCAGGCGGCGGCCGATGCATCCGCCCCGCTCGCCACCGTGCTGGTGAATGGCCAGGCCGAAGCGGATGCCGGCGGACAGATCGCCAAAAGCGCGCGCGCCGGCCTGCTGGGCGAAAAAGACTTGCTCGATACGCCGTTCAGCGTCAACAGCTACACCAGCCAGCGCATGCTCGACCAGCAGGCGCTGACCCTGGCCGAGGTGCTGGGCGGCGACCCGTCCACCCGCTTCACGGGCCAGATCGGCGGCGTCACGGATTCCTTTTTCATCCGCGGCTTTCCCCTCAACGAGGGTAATCTGAGCGAAGTGGCGTTTGACGGCGTGTATGGCGTCTCGCCCAATTACCACCTGTTTACGGAATACCTGCAAAGCGTGGAAGTGCTCAAGGGACCGGCCGCCCTGCTGTACGGCATGTCGCCAAACGGCGGCGTGGGCGGCGTCGTCAACGCCGTGCCGAAACGCTCGCTGCCGCGCGACCTGACGCGCCTGACCGTCGATTACGGCTCGGGTTCGCAGGCTGGCGCGGCCATCGACGTCAGCCGCCGCTTCGGCGAGGAGCGGCGTTTCGGCATCCGCTTCAATGGCTTGCACCGCCAGGGCCACACACCGCTCGACCACCAGACGTCGCGCGCGGAAGTGGCCGCTGTCGCCCTCGATTACCAGGGACAACGGCTGCGCGCCTCGCTTGACCTGATCGAGCAATACCAATGGATCGACGCGCCCACGCGCCCCTTCCTCGTGGCCGCGCGCCTGCCCGTGCCGGCAGCGCCCGATGGCCGCCGCAATATCGCCCAATCCTGGGGCTGGTGGAAGTCCAACGACCTGGCCACGCTGGGCAAGCTCGAATACGACCTGAACGACAAAGTCACCGTCTTTGCCGATGTGGGCGGCACGCGCTCCGACGTATCGCGCTATTCGGACCAGACGCCGACCATCACCAGCGCGGCCGGCGACATGACGGTCACGCCCATGAACTGGAAATTCCGCGTGCGGCGCGCCAGCGGCGACACGGGCGTGCGCACGCGCTTTCGCACGGGCGGCATCGAACATGCGCTGGTCGTGATGGGCAATGTCTACCGCGACGAATTTGGCAGCGTCAGCAATTCCGGCAAGCTCATCACCTCGAATATCTACCACCCTGTCGCCGTGCCCGACCCCGGCATTCCCGCCCCGGCCCGCGCGCCGAAGCTGTCCGCCTCCACCCTCTCCAGCCTGGCCGTGGCCGATACCCTGGACATGCTGGACCAGCGCGTGCAGCTGACGCTGGGCGTGCGCCGCCAGCTGGTCGAAGCGAAGAACTACCACGCCACCAGCGGCGCCCTTGCCACGCACTACAAGCAGGGCGCCCTGACGCCGCTGGCCGGCATCGTCGTCAAGCCATTGCGCCACGTGTCGCTGTACGCGAACTATATCGAAGGCTTGAGCAAGGGCGATATCGCGCCGAACATCGCCGACAACGCGGGCCAGGTCTTCGCGCCCTACAAGAGCAAGCAGTACGAAGTGGGCACGAAGGCCGATTTCGGCGTGGTGCTGGCGACCCTGGCCGTGTTCCAGGTGACTAAACCCAGCGGCCAGCTGTATGGCAAGGTCTACAGCATGGACAGCGAGCAGCGCAACCGGGGCCTGGAGCTGAACCTGTCGGGCGCCGCCAGCAAGGCCGTGCGCCTGCTCGCCGGCATCACCCTGCTCGACGGGCGCCTGACAAGGACCAACAACGCCGCCACCATCGGCAAGCGCCCCGTGGGCGTGCCCACGTCCATGGCCAACCTGGGCGGCGAATGGGACTTGCCGTACTGGCCCGGCTTGACGGCCACGGGCGCCGCCAGCTACACCAGCAAGCAGTTTGTAGACCAGGCGAATCTGCAATCCGTGCCTTCATGGACCAAGGTCGACCTGGGCCTGCGCTACCGCACGGCCATCGCCGGCAAGGCGACGACCTTGCGCGGCGGCGTGATGAACGCGTTTGACCGCCATTACTGGGCCGGCGTGGCCTCGTATGGCACCGTTTCGCAATCGGCGCCCCGCACCGTGCAACTGTCGGCTGCCGTGGATTTTTGACGGGCGCCGGCATCCGGCATCGCCCGGCTGGCGCGTGCACTGCGCGCCAGCCGCAAAGTCAGAAACAATAAAAACAGCAAGAAGCAGACCAAGCCACCGCCGAAGGCGCCAGGACCTACTACTGATCCTGGCATCATCGGCAAACGGCGACACTCCCGCAGCGGCTCGATACGCCGCACCGCACCGCATTCCAGTCCTCCCTGCCACCGCCCGGCACACGGCCGCCGCCATCGCGCATGCAGCGCTGCGTGAACACAATCGCAACATCGAACGACAACTACATTGATATTTATCAAATTGAGTGCCCGATGCCTGGGCTACTGTCGGTGCCATCTTTGATTTGAAACAGAAACTCTGCTGCCAAGAATCGACCGTACCAGACACAACGCCAGTTCTCGCCAGGCTTTTCACTCCCCAGCCGATAACGCTCGCCAAGTGCGGTAACACCCTGCGTTCCCCCTCCCTTGCCTACACGTGCTGGGGAAACTTTTGCTAGCGATTTTGCGGCTTTTTGATTAATGAACGTTAAAAAGGAATTTCGTATGAGCACGTATTCTGACATTTGCATCGTTGGCGCCGGCATAGGAGGCTTGACTTGCGCCAACAACCTGATCGACGCCGCCGCCGGCAGGAACCTGCGCATCCGCGTATTCGACCTGAATGCCACCGTAGGCGGCCGCATCCAGTCGCGGAAAATAGATGGCGAGGAAATCGCCGAACTCGGCGCCGCCCGCTACTCGCCGCAGCTGCATCCGCATTTCCAGCAACTCATGCAGGGCAGCGGCTTGCCGCATGCGGTCTACCCGTTCACCGAGGTCATCTCCCACGATAGCGTGCTGGAAGAGCTGAAGGCAACGCTGGATGAGCTGAGCCCGATGCTGAAAATGCATCCGAACGACTCCTTCCTCGAGTTCGTCAGCCATTACCTGGGCGCCGCCAAGGCCAGCCACATCATCAAGGCGACCGGCTATGACGCCCTGCTGCTGCCGATGGTGTCGGCGGCCATGGCCTACGACATCATCAAGAAGCACCCGGAAACGCAGCACTTTACGGAAAACGCCGCCAACCAGTGGCACTACGCCACCGACGGCTACCACGAATTGCTGTGCCAGTTGCAGCACCAGGCCCAGGTCGCCGGGGTGGAATTCAGGCTCGAACACCGCTTGCTGTCCGTTGAAAAATCGGGCGCCGACCATGTGCTCGCCTTCAGCCACCATGGCGACACGCAGATGCACCGCACGCGCCATCTGGTGATGGCCATCCCGCCGTCCGCCATGCCGCGCCTGAACCTGGATTTCCCGAACGCCTGGAGTCCGTTCCAATACGACTCGCTGCCCCTGTTCAAGGGATTCTTCACGTTCGACACAGCCTGGTGGGATGCGCTGGGGCTGACCGACAAGGTGCTGATGGCGGCAAATCCCCTGCGCAAGATCTACTTCAAGAGCGACAAATACGTGCTGTTCTACACCGACAGCAAAAGCGCCACCTACTGGCGGGACAGCCTGGAGCTTGGTGAAGACGTATACCTGGAGCGTGTCCGCAGCCACCTGGAAGAAGTCCTGCCGCTCGATGGCCAGCCTCTGCCGCAGATCAAGGCGCACTTCCACAAGTTCTGGCCGCATGGCGTCGAGTTTTGCGTGGAGCCGGAAGCCGACCACCCGGCCATCCTGCTGCACCGGGACGGCATCATCTCCTGCTCGGATGCCTATACCGCGCATTGCGGCTGGATGGAAGGCAGCCTGATCAGCGCCCAGCACGCCAGCGGCCTGTTGCTGCAGCGCCTCGATCAACGGACGGAAGAAGAAGCTGCCAACGATACCTTCATCACTTCCTCGACCGAGCGCGCATGAGCCTACTTGACTTCCCCCGCCTGCATTTTCGGGGTTTTGCCCGCGCCAATGTGCCGACGGGGAATCGCAATACGCACGGCAACATCGATATCGCCACGAATGCGGTATCGATGGCGGGCGAGGCTGTCGACCTGAGCCGGCCGCCAGCCGAATTCCATGCGCACCTGAAACAGCTCGCCCCCCGCTTCAACGCACAGGGCAAGCCCGATCCGGACGGCATCTTCAGCCAGGCGACAGGCTATAATTTTTGCGGGAACAACCATTTCTCGTGGGAAAACGCGCGGATCACGGGCGTCCAGTTGCGTGATGGCGAGGTCGATACCCAGGACGCGCTGGTGGGCGCCAAGCTGGGCCTGTGGGGCCACTACAACGAGTACCTGCGCACGACGTTCAACCGCGCAAGGTGGATCGACAACAACCCGGCGCAGCCCGACACCACGCTGATCTACGCGGGCCAGTTCACCTTGAGCGACAAGCTGGCCACGCCCAATACGCCCACGCTGTTCACGGCCGACATCGCGCAGGCGCACTCGGTGCGCTGGCTCGGCAGCGGCCACATCACGGAACGCAGCGGGCATTTCCTGGACGAGGAATTCGGCCGCTCCAGGCTGTTCCAGTTTTCCGTGGCCAAGCAGGACCCGCATTTCCTGTTCAATCCGGACCTGCCGCTGCCGGCCAGTATGCATGCCTTGCAGCAAGCCCTGGCCGACGACGAGGTGCTGGGCCTGACGGTGCAATACTGCCTGTTCAATATGTCGACGCCGCAAAAACCCGATTCGCCCGTGTTCTACGACCTGGCCGGCAGCATCGGCCTGTGGCGGCGCGGCGAGCTGGCCACCTATCCGGCCGGCCGCCTGCTGCAGCCGCGCCAGGGCAGCCTGGGGCCGGTGCTGGTGAAAGTGCATGCGGACCGCGTCTCGTTCAACATGCCGACCGCCATCCCCTTCACCACGCGCGACGCGGGCGCCGTCTCGGAACAGCATCCCACGCATGCCTTGGGCGGCAAGCAGGCGCTGGGCGACCTGCTGCTGCATGACGGCGCCGGCACCGTTCTGGCGCGGATTCCCGAGCAGCTGTACCGCGACTACTGGCGCCATCACGGCGTCTTCGACGTGCCGCTGCAGCACGCTGGCGCGGCGCCAGGCTCGCTCAGCCTGGGCAGCGCGCAGGCGCAGTGGGACGAAGCCGACTGGGTGCTGCAATCGGACAGCAACCAGCTGTACCTGGAAGCGCCGAACCGGAACAAGCACGAGCAATTTCCGCAGACCATCACCGTGCAAAGCCGCTTTCGCGGCGAGCTGGCGGCGCCCCCGTCCTTGGCGGAGGCGGAAGACGGCGTGCTGCTGGCCGTGGAGCAGCAACCGTCGCCGCTCGGGCACGGCTACACGACGCTGACGCTGACGGGGCGCAAGCCGGGCGCGACCCGCATCGTGCTGGGCACAGGCAAGGCAAAGCAATACCTCGGCGTGCGCGTGCTGCCCGACGACTGGGACCTCGACGACGTGCCGGCCGAACAGGTCGACTACGCCTTCCTCTACCGGCATGTGATGAGCTACTACGAGCTCGTGTATCCCTTCATGTCGGACAAGGTCTTCAGCCTGGCGGACCAGTGCAAGTGCGAAACGTATTCGCGCCTGATGTGGCAGATGTGCGATCCGCAGAACCGCGACAAGAGCTACTACATGCCCAGCACCCGCGAACTGTCGCTGCCAAAGTCGCGCCTGTTCCTGAAATACCTGACGCAGGTCGAGGCGGCAGCCGCGGCCAAGGCGGCGGCACCGGAACCGGCCGCGCCGCATGCCATCGGCGGCAAGGCGGAGTTGATCGACGAGCTGAAAAAAGCCATCGATCTGGAACTGTCGCTGATGCTGCAATACCTGTATGCCGCGTATTCGATTCCCAATTATGCGCAGGGGGCGGCGCTGGTGCAGTCCGGCCGTTGGCTGCCGGCCGAGCTGGAGCTGGCCTGCGGCGCCGAAGACCGGCGCCGCAACAGCGGCACGCGCGGCGCGCTGCTGGAAATCGCCCATGAAGAAATGATTCACTACTTATTGGTGAACAATGTATTGATGGCGCTTGGCGAACCGTTTTACAGCGGTACCCCGCTGCTGGGCCAGCAGGCGCGCCAGCGTTTCGGCCTGGACACGGAATTTGCGTTCGAACCATTTTCCGAACACGTGCTGGCCCGCTTCGTGCGTTTTGAATGGCCCGACTACATTCCCACGCCGGGCAAATCCATCGCCACCTTCTATATCGCGATCCGCCAGGCCCTGGCCGAGCTGCCCGGCCTGTTCGAAAGCGGCGGCGGCAAGCGCGGCGGCGAGCACCACCTGTTCCTGAAAGAACTGACCAACCGCGCCTATCCCGGCTACCAGCTGGAAGTATCCGACCGCGACAGCGCGTTGTTCGCCATCGATTTCGTCACGGAACAGGGCGAAGGCGTGGCCGTCGATTCGCCGCATTTCGCCTCCTCGCACTTCCAGCGGCTGCGCGCCATCGCCGGCAGGTTTTCGGCCTGCGACAAGCCGTTCGAACCGGCGCTGCCGGCGCTGAAGAATCCCGTGCTGGAAGCGCGCGCGGACTGCAGCGTGGTGACCGATCAGAAGGCGCGCGCGCTGATGCAGCTGTATCAGGGCTGCTATGAACTGACCTTCCTGATGATGGCGCACCATTTTGCGCAGCAGCCGCTGGGCAGCCTGCGCCGCTCGCGCCTGATGAACGCGTCCATCGACATCATGACAGGCCTGTTGCGCCCCCTGTCGGCGGCCCTGATGAACATGCCGTCCGGCCTGCCTGGCCGCCATGCTGGACCGCCCGTGCCCGAGCCGGTCAGCAGCCGGGTCAGCAGCGACTACAGCCTGGGCTGCGACATGCTGGCGCAGAGATGCCTGGCGCTGGCGCAGTACGCGCGCAGCCTGGAGAGCGATGCCATCGGCATGGCGCCGATAGAAATGTTGGAGTTTTTTAATCAGCAACTTACCGATTTATCTCGGGGAAAGATGTCAAGAGAGGCTTGAAATGCATAAAATCATTATCGTCGGCGGAGGCCTGGCAGGCAGCCTCAGCGCCATTTATCTGGCGCAACGGGGGCACGATGTCCACGTTGTCGAAAAGCGCGGCGATCCGCTGCTGGAGAATGCCGCAAACGCCGACCCCGTCAACTCGCGCGCCATCGGCGTGAGCATGACGGTACGCGGCATCAAGGCCGTCCTGGCCGCCGGCATCAGCAAGCAGGAGCTCGACCAGTGCGGCGAACCCATCGTCGGCATGGCATTCAGCGTGGGCGGCCGGCACCGGATACGCGAGCTGACCCCGCTCGAAGGCCTGTTCCCCCTGTCGCTGGACCGCACCGCCTTCCAGCGCCTGCTGAACCGGCATGCCGCCCTGCACGAGGTGAAGTATTACTTTGAGCATAAATGCCTGGATGTCGACCTGGAAAGAAAGATCGTGCTGATCCAGGGCCCGGACGGCGCCTTGCAGAAGCTGCATGGCGACCTGGTCATTGGCGCCGACGGCGCCCACTCTGCCGTGCGGCGCGCCATGCAAAGCGGCATGCGCCGTTTCGAGTTCAGGCAAAGTTACTTCCGCCACGGCTACAAGACGCTGGTGTTGCCGAACGCGGCGGATCTGGGTTTCAGGAAGGATTTGCTGTACTTCTTCGGCATGGATTCCAAGGGCCTGTTTGCCGGCCGCGCGGCCACCATCCCGGACGGCAGCATCAGCTTTGCCCTGTGCCTGCCCTACACCGGCACGCCCAGCCTGGGCACGCTCAACCGCGAAGCCATGGCCGATTTCTTCAGCCGCTACTTCGGCACCCTGCCGCCGGACCGTCGCAAGGAAATGCTGGACCAGTTCATGGCGCTGCCCAGCAACGACCTCATCAATGTCCGTTCCAGCACCTTCCACTACAAGGCCAATATCCTGCTGATCGGCGATGCGGCGCATGCCACCGCCCCGTTCCTCGGGCAAGGCATGAACATGGCGCTGGAAGACGTCCACGTCTTCGTGTCCCTGCTGGAAAAGCACGGCAATGCCCTGGGCCCTGCCCTGTCCGAATTCACGCAGCAGCGCAAGGTGCAGGCGGACGCCATGCAGGACATGGCGATCGCCAACTATGAGGCGCTGAGCAATCCGAACCTGATTTTCTTCCTGCAGACGCGCTACACGCGCTACATGCACAAGAAATTCCCCCGTGTTTATCCGCCAGACATGGCGGAGAAACTGTACTTCACATCGGTTCCTTACGATGAATTGCAGCAAATCCAGAAGAAACAAAACGTTTGGTACAAACTTGGAAGGGTAAATTAATGAAAATTCTCGTCATCGGCGCAGGCCCCGCAGGACTGCTCTTTGCCAGTCAAATGAAACAGGCCCAGCCCGGCTGGGATATCAGCATTACGGAAAAAAACACCCCGGAAGAAGTGCTGGGCTGGGGCGTGGTGCTGCCGGGGCGGCCGCCGCGCCATCCCGCCAATCCGCTCTCCTACCTGGAGCAGTCTGAACGGCTCAATCCGCAGTTCCTGGAAGAATTCAAGCTCGTGCATCACGACCAGCCCAACCTGATGAGCACCGGCGTTACCCTGTGCGGCGTCGGACGCCAGGCCCTGGTGCAGGCACTGCGCGCCAAGTGCGTGGCGGCCGGCATCGCCATCCGTTACGAAACGCCGCCGGCGGACAAGGCGCAGCTGGAAGCCGAGTACGACCTGGTGGTGGTATCGAATGGCGTCAATTACAAATCGCTGGAGTTGCCGCCAGCACTGGCGCCACACATCGATTTCGGCCGCAACAAATACATCTGGTACGGCACCACCCAGCTGTTCGACCAGATGAACCTGGTGTTCCGCAGCAATGAGCACGGCATATTCATCGGCCATGCCTACAAATACTCGGACACGATGAGCACCTTTATCGTCGAATGCAGCGAAGAGACGTACGCCAGGGCCGGGCTGGAGGCGCTGTCCGAGCGCGATGCCGCCGCGTACATCGCCAAAACGTTCAAGGCCGAACTCGGTGAGCATGGACTGCAGAGCCAACCGGGCCAGGGCTGGCGCAACTTCATGACCCTCAGCCACGACCAGGCCTGCGACGGCAAGTTCGTCCTGCTCGGCGATGCGCTGCAATCGGGGCATTTTTCCATCGGCCATGGCACCACCATGGCGGTGGTGGTCGCCCTGCTGTTGGTCAAAATCCTCAATACCGAAGACGGCAAGGCCGCCGCACTGGACAGTTTCAATGCGCGTGCCGTGCCCCTGGTGCAATTGTTCAAGGAGCACGCCAACAACAGCCGCCTGTGGTTTGAAAGCGTGGGCGAACGTATCGAACTGAGCAATGAAGAGCTGACCGCCAGCTTCGACGCCCGCCGCAAGGACTTGCCGTCGCTACAAGAAGCGCTGATGGCCAGCCTCGGCTACGCGCTGGGCCGCTAAGGGAGATACCATGCCGACACACGTCTCCCCGCCGCTGCTGCCGATGCAATGGAGCAGCGCCTATGTTTCCTACTGGACGCCGATGCAGGCGGATGACCAGGTCACCTCCGGCTATTGCTGGTTCGACTATGCGCGCAATATCTGCCGCATCGACGGCCTGTTCAACCCCTGGTCGGAAAAGGAACATGGACACCTGCTGTGGATGTCGGAAATCGGCGACGCCAGGCGCGAACAAAGCCGCAAGCAGAAAGTGGCCTACGCAAGGCAAGCGGAGGCGGCTGGCGAGCAGCTGCAGGGCACGGCGCTGGCCGATGAGGTGACCCCGTTCCATGAGCTGTTCCTGCCGCAGGCGGTGCTGCTGGACGGCGGTGCCCGTCACGACGGCCGCCACACCGTGCTGGGCCGGGAGGCGGACGCCTGGGTAGTCGAGCGGGCGGGCAAGCCGCCATCGGTCTTTTACCTGGAGGCCGGTGGCAACCGCCTGCTGCGCATGGTCACCGGCAATGACCCGCAGCACCTGTCGGTACGCGACTTTCCCAACCTGTTTGTCAGCGACATTCCGGACAGCGTCTTTACGTCTTGCAACACCTGACCGGGCCGTGGCGCGCGCAAGG
This sequence comes from Janthinobacterium lividum, assembly GCF_034424625.1. NCBI lineage: Bacteria > Pseudomonadati > Pseudomonadota > Betaproteobacteria > Burkholderiales > Oxalobacteraceae > Janthinobacterium > Janthinobacterium lividum. The sequence continues at coordinate 3,873,964 of NZ_CP139976.1, forward strand.
GCCGCATGCGGCCGGAGCGCGCGCCACGCCTGGCAAGTGTTTTTGTTATTACTCTCGAAGGATATTGATATGCCGCTGGTTGTTTACATTTTGGGGTTAACGATCTTTTCGTTAACGACATCCGAATTCATGGTGGCGGGCATGATGCCGTCGCTGGCCCTGGCCATGGACGAACCGGTGACACGGATCGGCTATCTGATCTCGCTCTACGCCATAGGCATGGTCATCGGCGGACCGCTGAGCACCATTATCCTGCTCAAGCTGCGCGTACCGAACAAGAAGGGACTGCTGTGGCTGCTGGGCTTTTATGTCCTTGCCCAATCCGTTGCCGCGTCCGCCACCAGCTATGACATCCTGGCCATCGCGCGGGTGGTCACAGGCGTGGCCGCCGCCACCTGCTTTGGCCTGTCCCTGGCGATCTGTGCCGAAATCGTCGCTCCCAACGCGCGCGGACGCGCCGCCGCCGTCGTGATCGGCGGCCTCATGCTCGCTTCGGTGGTGGGCGTGCCGGTCGCCACGCTCATCGACCAGCACCTGGGGTGGCGCGCCAGCTTCTGGCTGGTGGTGCTGCTGGCGCTATTGTGCCTGGCGCTCATCACCGTGCTGGTGCCGCGCGCCAAACCATCCGAAGTCGTCAGCCTCGGCAATGAACTGGGGGAGTTCCGCAACCGCCACCTGTGGGCAGCGTACGCCAGCAGCGGCCTCATCATCGGCGCGATTTTCGCGGCGTTCAGCTATTTCGCGACCATCCTGACGGAAATTACCGGTTTTCCAGCATCTTCAATCCCCTGGCTGCTGGGCATCTACGGCGTCGCCAACGTGGTGGGCAATGGCGTGGTCGGCCGTTATGCGGACCGCTACACCACCGTCATCATGGTGTGGGGCATGGTCATCCTGAGCATCAGCCTGGCGCTGTTCGCCGTCTTTGCGCATGACAAAACCATCAGCGTCGCCTTGCTGGTCGTCACGGGCCTGGTCGGCATGTCGATGAATCCCGCCATCATCGCCCGCGTGATGAAAACGGCCCATCCGGGGCCGCTGGTCAACACGGTGCACACGTCCGTCATCAACATCGGCCTGGGCGCCGGTTCCTGGCTCGGCGGCCTCGGCATCGCCGCCGGCTACGGCTTGCGCTCCCCGCTGTGGGTCGGTGTCGCACTGGCCGTGCTTGGCCTCATCAGCTTGCTGCCTTACCTCGGGCACAGGTCGCGCGATTCGGTGTTGTCGCATTAGCGGCTGACGGGCGGCTGGCATTGCCAACCGCCCGTCAGCCCAGCCCCGATGCGGAACGCCTTGTTTCCATCGCGGGATGCTGCTGCGTCATCGTTTCGTTCCTGAGCGGACGGCAACCTGTCTTGACGGCCACGCCCAATCCCGGCAAGATCATGCCGCTGGCGGACAAGCTGCCGGCAACAGCTACCCTCTAGGACTGGAGCGACCACCATTGGGCCAGGAATATTCCACGGCGATGCGCGACCTGCTTGCCGCGCGTGACATCAGGCATGCCCGCACGCCCCCCGTCAGCGGGCTGACGCGGCAGCATTTCAGCGTCGCCAGCGAGCACAAGGAACTGCAGTTGCTGGCCTGGCGCGATTATCTGGGCCGGTTTCTTGACTTGCAGGTACGGCGCCAGCAGTTGGACAATGGATTTCACGCAGAACTCGACACTTACCTGCTGCCGGACATGGCATATCTGGATAGCCGTACGGATGCGGTGACCCAGCTACGCAGCAATCAGCGCATCTCCACCGACAGCATGCGCGATTTCGTCTTTCACATCGCCGTGCAGGGCATTATCGAGACCAGCACGGCACGCCCCAGCGCTAAGGCGCAGCAATACACGCCAGGCATACTGGCCCTGGACATGAACCAGCCCATGAGCATGGCGCGGCCGACGCGGGCCCATGTACTGGCCTTCTTCCTGCCCCGTGCCGCGGTCAGCGCGCACCTGCCCGATGCCGAAGCCATCCACGGCCGCATCGTCGGCTATACCACGCCGCTGACGCGCATGCTGCCGGGTTACCTGAAGATCCTGTGCCAGCGCCTGCCAGCGCTGCCGGCAGACGAGCAAGAGCAGACGATACGCACCTGCGCCCGCCTGATCATTGCCGCATTTGCCAAGCAGCAGCGCCTGGAAGAGCATGGGCGCGCTGCCGCCCGCGCCGCGCTGCAGGGACAGATCGAACACTATATCCAGGCGAACCTGCACGAGGAACACCTGACGCCGGACGGCGTGATGCGGGCATTCCCCGTCGCCCGCTCGACCATCTACCGCCTGTTTGAATCCCAGGGAGGCCTGGCCGCCTACATCCGCCATTGCCGCCTGCGCGACGCGGCACATGAACTGACCAGCATGCGCCATCTTGCCGTGACGCAGATCGGACTGGGACTGGGATTCAACAGCGCCTCCGATTTCTCACGCGCATTCAGCCGCGCGTATGGCATGTCGCCGCGCGACTACCGTGAACAGTTCGGAATGATATTTCCTCAAAATAATATTTTGAAAAAGTGAAACAGGGTGTCAAGTCGGCGTGAACCAGGGAGGGAGAATCAAACTCCCTACACGCCCGCGACAGTTGCGGGGCCGGTTCCTACTCTCGACGGAGTTCAGCACCCATGCTTAACGACAACAACGATGCCAGCGACGCCACCCTCGCTCTGGCGCCATACAATGAAAAGGCGAACGCCGCCATCGTCAAGGCGGTACGCGCCAGTGACTGGACAAGGACGGCGGTGCGCTACGGTGAAATTTGCTTGACTTTAGGCAAGCCGGAGGAGTTCACCGAAGTCTGGAGCCAACTGGACCTGAGCAAGTTCCCCCCCGATCTGAATAACATGCCGTGGATCGGCCTTTACCAGTTCACGGGCAGCGGGCAGCGCGATGCGAATTGCCTGCCTGTCGGCGATATTGCGGTATCCACCAGACTGGCTCCGCCGTATCAGCCGCCCCGGGCGTCTCCCATGTTTTACCTGTCACCGTGCCCGGAAGCAACGCCGTCCGCCCTCGGTCCCGCATTGGCGCATCCGACGGGGTTCCGTTTTCTGGTCAATGACAGGGGCTCCAAAAACCCCAGGGACATCTGCTACTGGCAACCCATTGCGCCGGATGGCTATTACGCGCTTGGCATCTGCTTTAACCCCAGGGAGCCGGACATAAGCAAGTATTGGTGCGTAAGAAAAGACCTGTGTATGTCCGTCGACAAGATCCGGGTATGGCAGGAACACGGATGGCAAGGCAGCGGCAGCGTGGAAGCGCCGAAGGCACGGCCGGACAAATGGAAGGATGTTCAGGATGGATACGTCCTGTTGTCGCCGCTGGCGTATACCTATGGCAGCTTGCCGGCATTTTACCTGCGCCTGCCCATGGCCTGCCTCGACGTGGAGCCATTTGATTTTCCCGCCCCGCAAAAGCCGGAGCTGGACCCGGCAATTGTGGTCAACCACAAGCTGAAGGCCGGCTTGAGCCCTGTCGTGATCGTGCCGTTTACCGCCATCCCCGGTGATGCCAGCAACGTACCCGACCAGCCTTACACGTCGCCCTTCTACTTCATCGCCGCCCAGCCTTACTATTTTTGCTACAACGTTTTATCGCCGACCGGGGGCGGCACCACGACGACAACCTACCGCGTGGGCGTGACGAAAGAAGAATCCACGACCTTCGAGCGGTCGACGTCGATCACCACGAATGTCGAGGTCGGTGCCGTGTTCGAAGGTCCCAGCGCCTCGGCATCCCTCTCCATGACCAACACGTTTTCATTGACGCAGCTGAGCGGCCGCACGGAAGAGACCAGCGTCGAATACTCGGAACAGCTGATCTTCAAGGAGACAGCGCGTGTATGGCAATGGCAATTGCTGACCGACCTGGTGGTGACGCGCTCGGATGGGACACAGATCAGGCCGATCGCCTACCGGAATCAGGACCGGACCAACATTCCCCCACCGGACAAGGCGAGCCCGCCGGAAGCCATGAAAAATTGAATCGCCTTTCTTTCCCAGCAGTACAACAGTGTGTTTGACATTTCTCATCCAACCAGGAGGTTCATATGAAACTGCAACGTCTGTTTTGCCTTGTCGCCTTGATTTCGGCCGTATCGATGGCGGGTGCCGCCAGGCAGGACAAGGAAACACCCAAGGAAAATGCGGCGGCCGGCCCGGCCACCGCCAAGGCAGAGAAGGATGCCGCCGCGGACCAGGTAGGCCACGCCCCTTGCTGGTCCGCGCGGCAATGCAGCGGCAAATCCAGGCCCAATTTCACGATTGAAGCATGCAGGCGGGGCAGCTTCGGCAAGTCGTGGGGACCCGCTCCCGGTCCCGGCTGCAGGACTTTCTGACGACGATGCCTGAGCCTGCCCTGCCTGGCGGGCAACCTGGCTGCGTGTATTGCGCCGTTCTAGTTGCTGACTGGTCTGATGCGCCCCGCCCGCGTCGCCAGCCAGCACAGGATGGCGCCGCTGCACACCATCGCCGAGCCTTGCCAGAAGGCCAGTGACAGCGGCGTGCGCAGCAGGAGCGACGACAGCGCGGCGGACAGCACAGGGATGAAATACGAGGCGCCGGCCAGGATCGTGACATTGCCGTGCAAAATGCCCACGTTCCAGGCGCCGTAGCCAAAGCCCATGGCGCCGGCGGCCAGCAGCAGGTAGATGACGGCCTCGGAAGTAAACGCCATGGGGCCGCCACCTTGCAGCAGGTATTTGATCCACAAGCTGATGGAAACGAGGATAAAGAACAGCGTCACGCCATTCTTGCCCTGCGCGATGCGCGCCGTCACGGTGCAATATGCGGCCCATATCAGCGCGCCGGCAAAGGCCAGGCCATAGCTGAGCGGGTTGCCGCGCACGTTGGCCACGGTGCCGGCCAGGTCGAAGCCCTGTTCGCCGCCCAGTACCCAGCAGATGCCGGCGACGGACAGCAGGAAACCCGGCACGATGAGGAAATTGCTCTTCTGTCCATTGAACACGATGGCCGCGACGATGGTGAAGGTTGGCCACAAATAGTTCACCATGCCAACCTCGATGGCCTGGCGCGCCGTGCCCGCATAACCTATCGACAGCGCCAGGCACAGTTCATAGGTGACGAACAGCAGGCTGCCCCAGACCAGATAGCGGCGTGGAAATTCGCCCGGCCGCGTGTAGCCCACGGACAGCAGCAGAAACACCGAGGCCACGCTGTACATCATCGCCGCCCCGCCCGTGGGTCCCAGCAGGTCGGTGACGCTGCGGATCAGCCCGATAATCGAGCTCCACAGCAGAATGGCGCCCAGCCCGGTCAGGGTGGCCTTGTTGGTATTTTTCATGTTCATGTCATTCAGGTGATGCAATCAAATGCCCGGTGTCGTTCGCGAGGGCAATCCGCGGTGACAATTGTTGAGATTCCATCAATTATTTGCGGATACTATGTCTTTCAATAACTAAACTTAAACAGGTGCATTCATGTCCGTTCCCAAGTTAGTGTCCGCCAGCCTCGCCGTGTTGTTCTGCGCCACCGCAGCCGCCGGCACGCCAGCCTACCAGCCCTTCCCCAAGGGCTATGGCTATCTGGAACCGGCGGAAACCCGCGCGCTGCAGACGGCCGTAAAGACTGGAGACAACGCCGTCGTGCGCGCGCACGGCTGGCGTTTGTGGGCGGGTATCATGCAACCGGCCGCTGGCCTGGACTGGCCAGTCTGGTACACCTGGCCCAACGGCACTGACGCGTTTGCCGACACCGCGGCATTGACCGCCACTGCGGCAACCGACACGGCGGGCGCGAAGCCATCCAAGCGCCACATGGGCCGCCTGGGCGCAAGCACCTTGACTCCCGTCAACCTGAAAAACACGCCAAGCTACCCGATTCCGGAACAGGTCATCAAGGCCTATCCGCGCGCCATCACGTACGCAAAGGATGGCAAAGTCAGCGGCATCCTCGATGGCATCCACTTCGCGTTCAACGGCGATATCATGATCGCGACGGAATCGCTGAGCAAAGAAGCGCTCGATTTCATCCGCGATCCCAAACAGCCCGTCTACAAGAAAAGCACCCTGGACGCACTGTACAGCAAGGACGACCCTGCCAAGCGCGTGCATAACCTGAATGCGCCAGCCAGCTATGTCGTGACCAAACACATGTATTGGCCAGTGAAAGCCAAGGGCCTGACCGCCTTGCCCGTGTGGCACGACGACTTCAACGCCAAATATACCGGTTATGCGGGCTACGAACAGTGGCATACCGCCGTTGCCATCGACCCGGACGGCAAGCAAGTCGGCCAGATGGCGAAGGTCAGCTACCTGCATGGCGTGTACAAGCACGGCGGCACGACGCCATGGCCAAGCATCACCAAACTGGCCAAGGTGTACGGCTTGCAGGACTTCTACCACCACAAGGTAAGCGACGCCGACTGGGCCAGTTTCGACGATGCCGACAAGGCCATCATCAACGCCGCCAGCTACTGGCTGAACGGCCAGTCATTCGGCGCAGGCGACTACCTGGTCACCGTCGCCATGCACATCAATACCAAGGAAATTCCCAGCTGGGGCCTGCAAAGCGTGTGGTGGTCGGACCGCCCCGACAGCATGCCGTACGCCGCCGACCGCCCGGCCGACATCCAGGCTACGGGGCCATGGAAACACTATCTGCTGACGGAAGCCTACGGCATCCCGGAAAAAGGCAATCCGGCACTGCTCCCCGTCGCCACCAACCCGTACATCGAACTGGTGACGCACCCCGTCGGCACCAGCTGCTACACCTGCCACGCCAACGCGGGCTGGCCCAGCAGCTTTAAAGCCATGACACCGGGCGTGGCCAGCTATCAAAATCCACAATGCCCGAACCTGCGCGCCTCGCTCAACCCCAGGAGCTCCTGTCTGGCACCGTTCACCCTCACGGATTTCCAATGGATCATCCCGGATCGGGCGGTGGGGAACTAAGTAGGTCGTGGGAAATTATTGTGAAGTTATGACGAACAGAACCGGATGCTCAGCAAGGCGCCCGCTGCGACGCAGTGCAAGCACTGCTAGCAGCGGGCAACACCGCAGAGCGCCGGTTATGGAAGTCAGAAATGACAATAATTTATTACGCCCTATTTAGCATACGCAAGAAATTGCCGCAGTGTGAATTGATGCCGGGAGGCGCATCCTGACGATGCAGGCCGCCCCCTGAACAGTCATCTTTTCCCATACGCCATCATCCCGCCGAGTTCTTGGCCGCCCTGCTCAACAGCCAGCCCATGGTTTTTCATAGCCGCTACTCTCTGGTGCAAGATGGCGCGCCGGCATGACGTCGAGGTAAGGTCCGTCGATGTCTGTACGAGAGGATGGGAAGCATGCCTGGAGCCGATGGCGGACGGCAGACTGGCGGTACGCCTTGGTTTGAATAATATCAACGGGATGGTGAAAGAGGCGGCCTGGCGCATCGAAGAAGCCCGCGCTGCAGCGCCATTCAAGAATACACGCGATGCGGGGATATGAAGGCCCTGGCGTCGGCCAATGCCCTGGTAACGCTGACGGGCAACCGGCGCATGGCCATGTGGGATGCCGCGGCGAGCGTGCCGGAGCGGGATTGGATACTCGCGACGACCATTGCTGAACCTGTGCTGGAGCTGGCGCCGCCCACGGAAGCCGATGACATCTTGGCGGACTACCGGCATGTCGGCCTGACACTGGGCCGGCATCCGCTTGCTCTCTTGCGCGAGCGCCTCAATAAAATGCGCTTTATGCCGTCAGATATCCTGAACACCTTCAGCGATGGCCAGCTGGCCAGGGGCTGCGTAGCATGACGTGAAGGTATGACGTACATGCTGTTTCCTACGTGGTAATCAATGGCAAAAAGGTCTGCTTTGGAGCTATTGTGTTGAAGAAGTCAAACGGCAACAATTTCTGGAGGTCTCAGACCTTCAGGCAGTCGCTGATCGTTCAACAGCGGCAGTTCTGGCCAGTCTGGGTTGGCAGGATTTCTATCGTAACGTCAACGTACCCGCGTTTTTCAACACAATAGGCCATAAGCGGTCACTCGTGCGAGCAAGAAAAAATGGAAGATAAAATAATGCTCTTGCGGAAGATTCAATCAGCTACGCACGGATATACGAAGACGCATTCCGTTTTCAGCTTCTTGTCTTAACGGGCGCTGCGGCAGCGACGGCGATCCTGGTGCTCCTGCTGTTGGGCAGGGTAAGACGGCATGACTGATCGCAATGGAATTAAGACATTTACGTTACTTCCTGGCCGTCGCTGAAGAACTACACTTCGCCCGCGCCGCCGAGCGGCTGCACATCGAGCAATCGCCGCTGTCGCGCGCCATACAGGAGCTGGGAGAAGAACTGCGTGTTGTGCTGCTCGCCCGCGCCACGCGTAGCACACGGCTGACTCGCGCGGGCAAACTGTTCCTCGATCATGTACCGCGCGTCTTCGCCGCCTTGCAGCAGGCACGCGATAGCGTGAAAGCGGCGGCAAACGGCTTCCACGGCCAGTTGCGCATCGCGTTGTCCGACTGCATCACGCCGTCGCGCTTGAATTGCACCAGTAGCTTAGATTCTCCTGCCCCATAGTCCTTGAAAGATGAGAAACCGATGGATCGTGTTAGGTCCTGGGTGTTCTGCCAGATTCCTGGTGTGCAATCGCGTGGCTACCTGATCCACCGATGTGATCGGGGTTGGGTCTATCTCCCCTGCCCCGCAGAGACTCCTACCGCGCGCTAGCAAAAGCCAATCCGGCTTTGGCGGGCTCCGGTAGGATCTCTTCCATGGCTCAACACCTTGCAACGTTATAGCTGAGGTTTTGCGGGGCGCCGACTTTGACTTGATGCGTTGGCGGTAGATCGACAAAGTATTCCGTCATCTCCGATCGATCCAAATTTTGCGCAGCACGGCTTTACCCTGAGCATCTACGCCATGCACCTGAAAAACGTTCTTTGCCAGGTCAATGCCTGCAGTAGTCATCTCATTAGAACCTTCCGCGATACCGCAAGAAGGTTGATGTCGTTCAAAAGTCCGCATATCGGGGCAGCAAGTCTTGATCGACTAATCGGATTTCGATGGAGTTGGCGATCTTGACGTGCTCGGGATTCTCGTCCGAGAATGGCGCGTCGGTGACACTGACGATGATTGTGCCCATCTGCTTCTTGTCGGCTCCCAGAACCGGCACTAGCGCGCGAGCCTCGGGTACTTGCTGAACAGTGAGTACCCGAGGCAGGTACAACATCCAGCCGATTCCTGGGCGGTCTTTGAAAACCTTTTTGTCAAAGTAGCCGGCCGATTCAATCGTCACGAGGGTGGGATGCCAGAGTACTATGGACTTGTGAATTAGGCTTGTGACGAGTTGCCAATCTTTTGCGAAGGCGCCAGGCTTTGCACGCAGTACCACCATACTTGTTTCCGGTATCGGTCGGCCAACGTACTGAACAGACGCACCTTCGCTGCCGTCGCGGCCATTCCACATGCTGACGATACGCGGGTCCACATCGTGCTTCAAGGACTCAGCCAGCACTGCAATTGCTGCTGTGGTCGGGCCAGCAGGCCCAAAGACTTTGTAAAGGAGCGCTTCTGCTTTTGTGTTGCCTTTGAGAAGCCATCCATCCAATATCGGTGAACAAGCAAGAAGCTCAGGCACGAGCCCATGCAGTTCATCCAGCATCGTCTTGATCTCAAGCGCGCTGGCATGACGGAATATGGTGGTAAATTCGTAGGGACGTTTCATGGATTGAATACCGTTTCGATTGGAAGCCGCATGGTCATGAGTGCTTTTGAGAAAAACCGATAACTTTTAGATTGCATGAAGTACCAGCGGAGTTGAACCGGTGGCATCGCCCACTATCGCCAGCATCCCTTGGAGTTCAAACGCGCATTGGTGGCGCTGCCGCTGCTACCGTGCGCCTCGGTAGCTCGCACCGCCCGCGAACACGGTTTCAATGCCAACCAGGTGTTCAGCTGACGCCGTCTTTACGAGCAAGGGCGCCTCGGCGTACCCGTGTTAATGCGTGACGATGTGATCGGTCGGCGGGGAGTGACCAGCGTAAAGCTGGTCGCACCCATAGTTCCAGAGAGGGGACGGTCGAAGCGTCGAAGTAGGCGGCGTGCCCGTCTCTTACTAAGGCCGTATCAAATCCGGTCAGCGTGCAGTTACTGCAGATTAGGACGATGTACCAAAGGCCACTTGACTTGACCTTGTTGTCGAACAGTGATTATCCCCTGCATGGCAGGATATTTTCGTACCATCGAAGTGAGTTATCCTTCGTCAAATATCGACATAGCGAGGCAGCAAGTCCTGATCGACCAGACGAATTTCAATGGCATTGGCGATCTTGACGTGCTCAGGATTCTCATCATTGAAAGGCTCGTCGTTGACACTTACGATGATGGTGCCGATCTGCTTGTCTTTACCTTGCTCGCCCGTCGCCATGACGGGTACCAAGGCACGGGCTTCTGGCACTTGCTGGGTCGTCAGTACACGCGGCAGGTACAACATCCAGCCAACACCTGGACGATCTTTGAAGACTTGTTTTTCAAAATAATCGTTACGTGCAACTGTGATCAATACCGGCCGCAGAGAACCCGCGATAATGGACAGTAGCTCTTTCACTCCATGTATGCCAAGCCGTTTCGCCCCGACGCCTTTGTAGCTGATCTTAAACGACCAAGCGGGCCAGTCACTGTCGCTAAACCCAAGCGCCATAGTCGCGCCCTCACCCTCTCCGAGTTCGCCATTCCAGGCGCTGAGAAATCGGAATTTCTCACCCTTGAACTGCGTCTCAAGTACGGCTTCGGCCGCTGTGGTGAGCTCTCCCGAAGCGTCGAAAACCGGATACAGAAACGACTTCTCTTTAGTATCCTGCGACAAAAACCAGTTCTTTCCAAGCGCCTCGGTTTTCTGCAAGAAACGGGCTACCATTGCGATTTTTTTGACGGCAGGTCGGAACGCAATGGATGGGTTCACAGTATCACGTTTAAATAAAGATTTTATTATCATGTTATGGAATGTAAAAAGTGGCAATACCCAGCTCAGTTAACTGGGGGCGCATGTGCTTATAAGCGAGTGGCGTTTGGAAGTACCATGACAGCGAAGCTGGCGGGTTATTCTTGACAATGTTGGACTGAGCCGCGGCCTGCTTCAATGCCATATTCTCGAATATTTGTTCTTGAAAATCGTATTTAAACTCACCGTTTGACTTAAAAAACTGGTCATAATCCGCTTTTGCTTCCTGCAACAGGCACAAGCGGGATTGGAAGCCGTCAAAGTCCTTTCCTTCAAACACCCATTCCATCCCAATCAGGAAGCCAGTAATCCGGGCTTGGTAATCGCGTGCTGCTGGCGACATGCTGTGTGGAACAGCCATAAGCGTACCCTTGTCTGGCGGGCACCGGCATCTTTCTTTGGTATCGCTTCGCGTCTCGGCACGCGCGAGGGGGGTGACGCGGGCGTCTTTTGCGTCTTCTGCCTCTTTTTTTCGTTTGCGCAAGGCTTCGTCCGTGAGCACTGCTCCCGCAGCGATACCCAAGGCTAACAAAATTTTTTCCACGACTGCTGGTATTACCAATATCGGTAGCGCACCCATTAGTGCTCTCCTTCCAGTTTTTTATCCATCACCGCGATCAGTTCGTCGAACCTCTGTTCCGGCGTGGCGCCAGGCTTGCGCAGGTAGGCATCAACCAGCGGGTCGTCATGAATCCCAGGCGCGTCGGCCGCCAGATACATCAGATGTACGATATGCGGCGTGGACCTGAAACCGATTCGAATGGCGTAGGTGTACGCCGCCAGCATGCGCTCGATCACGGCCGCCCGGCCTGGCTGGATTGCCATGTCGGCACGCTTGGCCAAAAATTGGTCCGCCACTGCGATGACGAAATCGCTCATGTCGCCGGTTTGCACTGCACGCCATTGCTCCTCACTGAACGTCAGCATCGTGCCTCCCTATGATTGCCCGCTTGCCGTCGAGCAGCAAGTGCCATTCATGAATGTGGCCAAACATCGCCTCCCGCTGTGCCGGCTCAAGTATTTGTGCCAGCTTCACCAACACGCGTGGATCCCAAAAGCGCAGCAGCGCTGCGCGGCCATCTGGTAGCCGTATTTCCAAGTGTAGTTGCAGCAACTGCGCCAGGCCACCAAGGTCGTGCACGGCGAACAGCCAGGTAACGGAAGGTGTTTCTTGCTCCAGTGCGGCCACGTCTTCAAGAAACGAAGGCGCTGCTCCCGCCACGTCGACCAACCAGGGGCCTGCATGCGCGAGCGCAGCGTCGGGTGTGCCGGTAAATAGCGGGTAGCGCGTCCCATCCTGCGTCATGCGCGTTTGGCGGTGTGTCTCATATTGAACACCGTCGACCAGTGCGTATAAGCACAGCGCCGAGTGATGTTGCTGAAGTTGCTTCAGGCGTTCCAGGACGTCAATCAACATTGTCACTCCCTGATAACGGTGGTCGTGCCAGCGGCGGCAGCGGAAAGCAAGCATTCGAGGCAAATGCCGGAGTCGGTATTTGCGGCGATGCTGCCGGCGGTTTCCATCACGTCATTGTCGTCGACATCAGCCGGGTCGCCCACGCTGGACTGGTCCAACCAGATCGTCGTGATTTGGCCGGAAATCAGTTTTGCACCGCAAGCGGTCGAATCCATGTGACGCGCATAGCCATTGCCAGTGCCGTCCACGACGTCGGCCGTTCCAGATGTGATGGGGAACGTGCCCTTGCATTTGGGGCACACCGTCATGTCGCCGACGCGCGCTATATTCTTGCCATTGATGTCACAGGTGAAATCGGCGCTGATGACCGTGCCGCCATGACTGGTCTTGTCGCCCATGACAATGAAAGGTCTGCTCAAATGATGCTCCTGAATGGGTGCTGCAACGCAATAAGTTGCATTTATAGCATATTTTTCAGATACGTCAGCTAAGCACGATTCAAAATGAATAATAATGCGGTTGGATCGGAGCGCAATGAACTTTTCTTTGTTCTAAATGCGAATTGGGACTCTGATGCCGATGTAAAAGGTTGACTTGGACCTTCCCCAGCATAACGGATGGTAAATGGTATTATTTTCGATCGAGCAACCACGGCAGAATGCCTGCTACTGAGCGGTATAACGACACAATTGGCTTCGACAGCCTACCCCTCATCTACTTGAGGCGCGAAATGGGATCGACGATTTTGCATGCTGGCGTTGGAATTACCATCACGGCTAACGCGATATGGCACCTGATGGTATCACGCCAAAACGGAAGCTTGCCATGGCCGCTTAACCTCTACTTTTAGAGCGCTCTAAAAATGGGGAGATTACCCCGCCAATCAATAAGCGAGAAAGATAATCATGTTGGATAAGAAATGGTGGCATAACGCCGTCGTGTATCAGATCTACCCACGTAGTTTTCAAGACAGCAATCACGATGGGGTCGGTGATCTGGCCGGCATCATCGGCAGACTGGACTACCTGCAACATCTGGGAATCAACCTGATCTGGCTGTCGCCAGTGTACCGGTCGCCGATGGACGATAACGGTTATGACATCTCCGACTATCAGGATATCGCCGCTGAATTCGGCACATTGGCCGAGATGGAGCTGTTGATCGCAGAGGCGGCCAAGCGCGACATCCGTATTTTGATGGATCTTGTGGTCAACCACACCTCTGACGAGCATGCTTGGTTCGTCGAGGCGAAGAAATCCAAGGATAGCCCCTACCGTGACTACTACATCTGGCGCAATGCAGGCGCCGATGGCTCCCCGCCGGACCAGCAACGTTCGTATTTTGGCGGGAGTGCATGGGAATACGACGCCGCCAGCGGTGAATATTACTTCCATCTGTTCTCGAAACGACAGCCGGACCTGAACTGGGAAAATCCCCAGGTGCAGGCAGAGGTGCATCACATGATGAACTGGTGGTTGGACAAGGGCATCGGCGGCTTCCGCATGGATGTGATCGATCTCATCGGCAAACAGGTCGACCAGCAGATTATCGCCAACGGCGCACAACTGCACCCGCTGCTGCAGCAAATGCACCAAGCGACCTTGGCGGCACGTGATGTATTGTCGGTGGGCGAGACGTGGAGCGCCACCCCGGAGACCGCCAAGCTGTATTCCGACCCGGCGCGTCATGAGCTGTCGATGGTCTTCCAGTTTGAGCACATCACCATGACCCACGATACCAAGGAGGGGAAGTGGAAGCCGCAGCCGTTCGATCTGATCGAATTCAAGCAAATCATCAGCAAGTGGCAGACCGAGCTGGCCGATACCGGCTGGAACTCGCTGTTCTGGAATAACCACGACCTGCCGCGCGCCGTATCCAAATACGGCGACCCAGGCCGTTACCGGGTCGAGTCGGCCAAGATGCTGGCCACCGCGCTACATTTTCTCAAGGGTACGCCCTATGTCTATCAAGGCGAGGAAATAGGCATGACCAATGTACGTTTCGATTCCATCGACGACTATCGCGACATCGAATCGCTCAACCTCTACCACGAACGCACGGCCGCCGGCGTGTCGCCGGAGACGATGATGGCCGGCATCCACGCCAACGGGCGGGACAATGCACGCACCCCCATGCAGTGGAACAGCACACACAACGCCGGCTTCAGTACTGGCACGCCCTGGCTAAAGCTGAATCCAAACTACCCCGAGATCAACGTCGCGGCCGCGCTGGAACAACCCGATTCGGTCTTCTTCCACTACCAGAAGCTGATCGAACTGCGCAAGCACTGGGACGTCATGGTTTACGGAAAATACCTGCCGTTGCTGGAGCAGCACCCGCAGGTATTCGCCTACCGGCGCAGCCTGGGTAGCCAGCAGTTGGTTGTCGTCAACAACTTCTCCGGCGAACACGTCGAACTGGATCTGCCGGCAATGCTGCACGGCATAGTCGGGCAAGGCTTGATCAGCAACTATGCCCAGCGTGACAGCTGGACCGACCACCTCAGCCTGCAGCCATACGAATCGTTTGCTATCGCGTACGAGTGTGAGGCGGAGCGCGGGTAAAGCGTTGTTGTGCAATCACGTCGAGTCGCGCGAACGCCTGGAAAAATGGTGATGGGTGGTTAAGCGCACGCTGGGCTGGCTGCACCGCTTCCGCCGATTACGCATCCGCTACGAACGCCGTGCCAATATCCACCAGGCGTTTCTCTCGCTTGCCTGCATATTCATCTGCTGGAGATACATTCAGCGGTTTTGTTAAGCGTTCTTAGACATATGAATCGAAATTTTTATCGTTCATTCAGTCGCTATAATTGCAACTAGTTGGCCAAAATTTCTTGGCCGTTCGCTCATGACAGGCAGCAATTTTTTCCTGTTTTGTAAATCCAAATTCAACGTTATTGACAAATTTTTCGTCATCAGATAAGTTTGCATGAATATTTTTCTTGGGCCAAGAGGCATATGGCCGCATATCACTGTCTGCAAATCCAGTCTTCTCAGGTTTGCCATATTTACTTATGTAGCGCTGCAGTGGAATTGGGGAATCTGGTACCCAGCGTATCCAACTGATAGCGAGAGCATTGTCCGTGTCTTGCTCAGCAAGGATCTTCCAAGTTTTCGACCTGGGATTGTCGTTGGCGGGCGATACGTTGGTGGCCTCTTCGGCCTCTGCCTCTGTTTGGAGCTTTTTAAATGTGGGACGAGAGTCGCTGAACGCCATATAGAGAACTCCCGGAAATCCGTTCCCAGACAGCTTATAAAAGCCATCGTCCTTTGTCACCCAAGCTGCAGCAACTGGTTTTATTTCAGCCAATGGGAAAATATCTTTGATTTTTGCAAGAGAGTAACCATGGTTTATACCTTGAAAAATTTCGGCCTGAGCACTTGAAAAAATTAATAAGGCTGCAATTGTTAGGGTGATGCGAAGCTTGGTCATAGATTATTCTTTGCTATCAAAGTGAGTACATATTTTATAATATTATCGGCCCGCAGTGATATCTAACCTGCTCAGATCTGACTAGGTAAGCTTAGGATGGTCGCCAACTGTTCACCCATCGCCCCCATGTTGCCTGCTTTTTGTCCGCATACATATGCAGCATGTCCTGCAGGCTTATTCTAATAATCTACTTTGCAGCAAACGGCCAGTGCAGACGTCTGCACTGGTCACTAGATGAGTTATTTTCTTCGCATCGCGTCTGATGTAGCATCATGATGTTTTGCTGAAAGGAAATTATGGAAATTTTATTATTTGTTTGGATCGGTAATGCAGTGTTTTTGAATCGCCACTGAATTGCCACCAGTCGCTTAGACTCTTCTGATCCATAGTTCTTGAAAGATGAAGAACCGATGCATTGTGTTAGGAGCCTGGGTGTCCTCTGAAGCACCTGGTGTGCGATCTAGTAGCTGGCTGCTCAAACGACGAGATCGGGGCTGGCCTGTCTATCGCCCCTACCCTGCACAGACTCCTCCCGCGCGCTAGCAAAAGCCGGCCGTCCCTAGCCATAACTGCCGGCGAAGGATGGCATAGCTGACGGGTGCAACAGCAGAGCGCCTGCTTTCGCGCGCGATAGCGGCACAGTTGGCTAAGATAAACTAGCCCGTCATCTGCTTCGTGCGCTCGGTCACGCTCTGATGGTGGACTGGTCATCGTGAGCCTCCCAGCCCGCCCAATTGCGAAAAGCAGTATTTTGAGCGTCTGAAGAGCGTCTGGCAAACTCGTAGCGATTCAAATATCGTGTGAACTGCGATCCACGCGAGGGCGAAAAATCATCTGAAAAACTATAACCCTTTTTAGGTTACAGTTTGCCTACCATATCAATGACAGCTTCGCGTACCCAGCGTTGTCCGCTGTGGTCATGGTTGCGCTCATGCCACAGCATGCTCACGGCGAAGCCCTGCACAGGGAAAGGACATCCGACCACCTTGAGCACTTCGCCGCAATTACGCACCAGCCGTTCCGGCACCAGGGCGACAAAGTCAGAGTGCGCGACAATTTCAGGTACGAGCAGGAACGACGCCGCTGAAAGCACAACATTACGCTTATAGCCTAGCGCTGCGAGTCCATCGTCCACAGGCGTCGTGAAGTCGCCTCCACGCAGCGAGACGATAACGTGGTCCAGTCGTGCGAACTGTTCAACAGAAAGTCCTCGTCGCAGTCCGGGATGCCTATGTCTGCCGATAAGCACATAGTGCTCGTCAAACAGATGCCGGCTGCGTAAACTGACCGGAGCATGCTCGGGTGTCATCAGCGCCAGGTCCACTTCGCCGCTAGCCATCTGCGCTTCCAACTGTAACGGATCAAGATGGCGCAAAGCAAATCGCACACCGGGACCACGCTTCCGTAGCGCAACTACCAATGGCTGGATCACCGTCTTCTGCAGGTAGTCTGTACAGGCGATGGTAACGGTAAGTCGAGCCTTTATCGGATCGAAGTGGCGGTGTCCAGTCAATGTGGCGCGCACCTGATCTAACGCGTGGCGAAGCGGATCAAGCAGTTCGAGAGCCTTGGCAGTTGGCAGCATGCCACGTTGCACTGGTATCAGTAAAGGGTCATCGAACAGTTCGCGCAGGCGGCTCAATTGTGCGCTAACTGCTGGCTGGCTAAGGTACAGGCGCTCAGCCGCGCGGGTCACGTTTTGTTCCACCAAAAGGGTTTCCAGTGTGACCAGGAGATTGAGGTCCAAACGCTTTTTGCTATCCATGAAATGAATAGTAGCAGAAAATTTTTTTGATTTCACAGATACCTTGAGGCAATGCAAACTGTCTCCACTCTCAATACTCTGTGAAAGCCACGCCATGCAGTCAACCAATAGAAAAATTCTTATCGTCCATGCTCATCCCGAACAGACATCCGTAACGTGTCAACTTACCGAGATAGCTGCCGAGGTACTGAAGGCTCAAGGCCACGAGGTAATGCAATCGGACCTATACGCCATGGGATGGAAGGCAGCGTTTGACAGCCAGGACTTTCCCAAACGAGTTAACCAGAAGCGCCTGTCTTTCATTGACGAATCTGGATATGCCTTTTCCAACGGTTGCCAGACTCCCGACGTCGAAGAAGAGCAGCGAAAGATCCTGGCGGCGGATGCGGTGATCCTGCTGTTCCCACTATGGTGGTTCAGCATGCCCGCAATCATGAAGGGGTGGATAGATCGCGTGTGGGCCTTTGGTTTGGCCTACGGCTACAAAGGGGCTGGCAATGCCTATCGCTACGGTGAGGGTGGCTTTGCCGGAAAGCGCGCACTGCTGGCGGTATCAGTTGGTGGACCTGCGGACGACTATTCTTCCCGTGGCATCAATGGGCCGTTGGAGCAGCTGCTCTTTCCTATCACACACGGCACTTTGTTCTTTCCCGGCATGCAGGTGCTACCCACATTCGCGGTATATGAGACTGCTCGAATCGATGGCAACGGCATTGCTGAAGCAACTATGGCCTGGCGCATCCGAGTGAAGCGACTGTTCGAGGACGTACCGATTGCTTTCCGTCAACAGAGCAGTGGCGACTATCCAGACCAGCACGTGTTGGCCGACTACATCGCACCAACTCAGACTGGTTTGGCGGCTCACATCGCCGCGCCCGAGGAACTCAGCGCCCCTGTCCCAACCGCCTTCGGAGGGCTAAAGTAAAGACGATTGTCGTCCTCACGCATAGTACGGACGCTTCTGGCGACGCACTGGACAACCTTCCCGCGCCGAATGCCAATGACTGCTGACACAAATGGTGTTCAGCAATCAAGCAACGGCCTGACGACCGGTTAAACTAAGCCACCTGCCGTGTGGTTTGCCGGCACACAAGACCGCAGGGGTAATTGCCTGATTCAACGACGAGATTAGGTCTGGCCAGTCGCCCCCCCCTCCCCTGCAGAGAATTCTGCCCGGCACGAACAAAAGCTGGTTAAGCTTCGACGGTTTCAGGCTCTGTCGCGAGGTTTGATTGCTGCGGCTCAGCGCTGCGATGGCTTGAGTTGGAGCGCGCCATCCGTTCCTTGAGTTGGATATCGGATAGCTTGGCAAACCCAAGTTATTCGCTGTAACGTTATCCTTTAATGCCAAAGTCGGCGGTTTTGATCTTTGCCATTCGCCCGTCAGGATGGTGCCAAACAACGCCCTCAATGCGCCTGGTCACCAGATAATCGCGGATTCCCTCGAAGGTACGCGGGCAATCTTCGAGTATGTCGCGCCCATGAGGCGCAAGAATGTGTTCGGTTAAGTTTTCAGGATTAGGGCCATGCCGTGTGCCAATCTTCGGGCCGCATACCTCATAGGTACCATCGGGAACCGGCAGGTTGTGAAACAGGTTTTTGCTACCCCATGCAATTCCCTCCATGATTCTGGCAGAATCAGGGCCGATAGCTGGAACCCACCCCGGCCAATGTCCGCTGACAGGGTCGGATTCGGGCTGAGCTGGAACAAATTCAGGAGGTGGTGTGCGCCCAGCTTTGGCATCGTAACGTTTAAATACCTTACCCGATTCTACCAGGACGGCCATCCCGTCCCATTTGCGCGTAGCTACACCATGTCCTTCCATTACCCATTCCGATCCTTGCACCACCTCGTTGCGAACGCAGCGGTCGCCGTCATAGTTGCGCTGAAAAACTGAAGATCAGAATAGCGCAGTGTACGAGGCCGTTGCTGAGAAAGCAAATGAGAAAAATGTCAGGCGCGGCCTACGCCAGCGTGATGTGAAAACGGCCGCAGAAAGCGGCCGTATCGTTGAGGCTAGGCGGTGGAATAAAAATCCCATTGCCCCAAGTTTGCCCCAAGTTCGTATTTTGGCAGGATGAAAAATCCTAACTCATTGAATACAAACTAAAAATTTGGTGGGAAGTGCAAGTTTCGAACTTGCGACCCCTGCAGTGTGAATGCAGTGCTCTACCCCTGAGCTAACCTCCCGAAGCGAGGCGAATTATCGCATAGGTGTTGCGGCATCTGCAAGGGCTGGCGAGAGGAAATTTATCGTGCCCCGCTTCTTTCTCAGGCAGCCGCTGGCGGCGCCGTGACGGCGGTCCAGATGCACTGGCCTTTGGCGGCCTTGTCGAGGCCGGCGATGGATGCTTCGTGGGCGGCGAGCTCGTCGGCCGTGGCGCTCTGGAAGATGACTTCGGCCAAGGGCACGATTTCCAGGGCGGCGCCATCGGCGGCCACTTCCACCTCTTCTTCCATGCTGAGACTATTCTGGCCGCGCGTCATGGCCAGGTAGACATCGGCCAGCAATTCGGAGTCGAGCAGCGCGCCGTGCAGCTTGCGGTGGGCGTTCGAGACGCCGTAGCGGTCGCACAGGGCATCGAGCGAGTTGCGCTTGCCTGGATGCATTTCCTTCGCCTGCACCAGGGTGTCGATCACGCCATGCACTTGCTCGTGGACTGGCGGCAGGTTCAGGCGCTTGAATTCCGCATTCAGGAAGCCGATATCGAACGGGGCGTTGTGGATGATCAGCTCGGCGCCGGCGATAAACGCGCGGAACTCTTCCGCGATTTCCGCGAATTTTGGCTTGTCGCTGAGGAACTCCGTCGTCAATCCGTGGACGGCCAGCGCCCCCTCTTCCGAATCGCGCTCGGGATTGATGTATTGATGGAAATTATTCCCCGTCAACATACGGTTGTTCAGTTCGACCCCGCCGATCTCCAGGATGCGGTCGCCCGTGCGCGGGTTCAGGCCGGTGGTTTCAGTATCGAGAACAATTTGACGCATGGCAGATTCAGTCGTAAAAGCAAAAAGCGAAGGGCACAGTATAGCAAACCTGTGCCCTCCGGTTACGGCCTGCCCGCTGCTACAGGGCAGAAATTTAGTTATCAGGCACGTACCGTTTCCACGCCAAGGTTGGCCAGCTGATCGGCCCGCTCGTTACCGGGATGGCCATTATGGCCGCGCACCCAGCGCCACTCCACTTCATGCACGGCCTGGGCCGTATCGAGTGCCTGCCACAGGTCGACGTTCTTCACGGGCGCCTTGGCCGCCGTTTTCCAGCCGCGCGCCTTCCAGCCGTGGATCCATTCGCTGATGCCCTTCTGCACGTACTGGCTATCGGTATACAGCACTACCTGGCACGGACGTTTGAGCGCCGTCAAGGCTTCGATCACGGCCTTCAATTCCATGCGGTTATTCGTCGTATTCAATTCCCCGCCGTAAATTTCTTTCTTGGCGCCATCGGCAACCATCAGTGCGCCCCAGCCGCCCGTGCCCGGATTGCCCTTGCATGCGCCATCGGCATAAATCTCAACCTTATCCATCTTGCTGTTCCCGCCTTTTATTCGTGACCGGTGCGCCTGCGGGCGCCGTCGCCGGTTTCTTGGTCCACGCCGGACCGATCAAACGCATCCCTTTGACGCGCTTGATCGCCTGCACTATATACACTGCGCCCAGATATGGCCACCAGCGCGCACCGGCCTTGTCCATGAAGGCGTTGCGGCGCAGCCATTTTTCTGTCTTGCAAGCTGGTGCGTAGCAGCCGAAGTGGCTTTGGCTGACGCCCATGTTCAGCAATTTTAACCAGTCTTTCATGCGCGGCATAGAGATCAGCTCGCCCGCCTGCGGCAGGTAGTGGCGTCCCGTGACCCGCCCCAGCCCCTGGCGCGCGCCCCACAGGCTGGCCGGGTTGAAGCCGCAGACGATCACCCTCCCCTCCGGTATCAGCACGCGTTCGACTTCGCGCAAGACCTGGTGCGGCTCGGCAGCAAATTCGAGTACGTGCGGCAAGACCACTAGGTCCAGGCTTTGCGAATCGAACGGCAGCTCATCGAATGCCGACACCAGCGTCAGGCGGCGCTCCTGCGGCGGAAGCGAAGGCAGGCGCGCATCGAGCAGCCATTTGTTGGGCATGCGGTTGGCCGCCAGCGCGTCGAGCTGGGGCAAGCCGATCTGCACGGCATTAAAACCGAAGATATCGACAGTCAGGCTGTCGAGACATTGCTGCTCCCAGGCACGCACGTACAGACCGGCCGGCGTCTGCAGCCAGCCGTCAAGCGCTATAATGGATTTTTCGGATGCCACACTGTCCATTCAGTTTTCTCTTTTGCTCATGACCAATTCCCCTGAACACGCTTTATCGGTACTTGCCGTGCCCGCCTTTGCCGACAATTACCTGTGGCTGATCCATGACGGCCGCCATGCCGCCGTCGTCGACCCTGGCGACGCGATGGCCATTCTCGATGCGCTGCAAGCCCATCAGTTGACCTTGACCGCCATTTTACTCACGCATCACCACGCCGACCACACGGGTGGCGTGCCTGAATTGTTGCAGCATTTCGCCGTCCCCGTCTTCGGCCCGCGCAATGAGGCTATCACAGCCATCACGGAACCGCTTGCCGAAGGCGATGTCGCCTACGTGCCCGAACTGGGTTTGCAGATGACCGTCATCGACGTGCCCGGCCACACCAAGGGGCATATCGCCTACGTGCGCCAGCGCGACGAGCGCAGTGGCGCGCCGTGGCTGTTTTCCGGCGACACCCTGTTTGCCGGCGGCTGCGGCCGCCTGTTCGAAGGCACACCGGGCCAGATGGCCGATTCGCTGGGCAAGCTGGCCGCCCTGCCCGACGATACCGAGGTATTTTGCGCGCATGAGTACACCTTGTCCAATCTGCGCTTCGCCAACGCCGTCGAGCCGGGCAATGTGGCCTTGCAGGAACGCATCGCCATCGACACGGAAAAGCGCCAGCAAGGTTTATCGACCGTGCCATCGACCATCGCCCTCGAGAAGGCCACGAATCCCTTCCTGCGCTACCGTGAACCGGCGATCTTGACCAGCCTGAAGGTGGAAGGCAAGCTGGCCAGCGACGCTTCGCCCGTGGAAGCATTCGCGGCCTTGCGGATGTGGAAGAATAATTTTTAAGCGGATCCCTCTGCAATAAAAAATCCCGGCAGATGCTTTATGGCATCGCCGGGATTTTTTTATATATCTATTTGATCAGGATCAGATTTCCTCGTACAGCGGCAAGGTCAGGAATTCGGCGAACGATTCCGACGTCGACATTTCCTCGAAAATCTGGCCGGCGCGCACATAGGTCGGACCGTTGCCGCCCGGCGCATCGCGCTGCACCTTGGCCAGCTCTTCCGGAATCATGGCGCGCACCATCTCGGCCGTGACCTTGCGGCCATCTTCCAGCACGCCTTTGCTGGAACGGATCCACTGCCACACTTGCGAGCGGCTGATCTCGGCCGTGGCCGCGTCTTCCATCAGGTTGTGGATAGGCACGCAACCATTGCCGGCCAGCCAGCTACCCAGGTAATGGATGCCCACGTTGATGTTGTAGCGCAAGCCCGCTTCCGTGATCGGCGCTTCCGGCTGGAAGTTCAGCAGATCCGACGCTTTCACATCGATGTCGGGACGCTGTTTCTCGATCTGGTTCGGCTTGTCGCCCAGCACTTTCGTGAACTCGCCCATGGCCAGTTCGACCAGGCCCGGGTGGGCAACCCAGCCGCCGTCGTAGCCGTCAGTGGCATCGCGCGCCTTGTCGTTGCGCACGCCGCCCATGGCGATGTCGTTCTTTTCCGGATCGTTCTTGATCGGGATCAGGGCTGCCATGCCGCCAATCGCTGGCGCGCCCCGTTTGTGGCAGGTTTTCAGCAGCAGCAAGGCGTAGGCGCGCATGAACGGCGCCGTCATGGTGACCTTGGCGCGGTCGGCCAGGCAGAAATCCTTGTCCAGCTTGAATTTCTTGATGCACGAGAAGATGTAATCCCAGCGGCCCGCGTTCAGGCCCGAGCTGTGTTCTTTCAGCTCGTACAGGATTTCATCCATCTCGAACGCCGCCAAAATGGTTTCGATCAGCACGGTCGCCTTGATCGTGCCTTGTGGCAAGCCCAGTTCATTTTGCGTCATGACGAAAATATCATTCCACAGGCGCGCTTCCAGGTGCGATTCCATCTTCGGCAGGTAGAAATACGGACCGGCGCCGCGCGCCAGTTGCTCCTTGGCGTTATGGAACATGAACAGAGCGAAATCGAAAATGCCGCCGGAAATGCGCTTGCCATCGACCAGCACATGCTTTTCATCGAGGTGCCAGCCGCGCGGACGCACGACGAGGGTGGCGATCTTGTCGTTCAGCTTGTACGACTTGCCATTTTGCTCCAGCGAAATCGTCTTGCGCACGGCGTCGAACATATTGATCTGGCCCGTCAGCTGGTTATCCCAGTTCGGCGTGTTCGAATCCTCGAAGTCCGTCATGTAGCTGTCGGCGCCGGAATTGAAGGCGTTGATGACCATCTTGCGCTCGACGGGACCGGTGATTTCCACGCGGCGGCATTCGAGCGCCTTCGGGATCGGCGCGATCTTCCAGTCGCCGTCGCGGATGTGCGCGGTTTCTGGCAAGAAATCAGGACGCTCGCCCGCATCGAGGCGCTTGACCCGTTCCACGCGCACGGCGAGCAATTCCTGGCGGCGCGGCTCGAACGCGCGCGTCAGCTTGGCCACCAGTGCCAGCGCCGCCGGCGTCAAAATCTGTTCATAGCCGGGGGCGATTTCCCCCGTGATTTGCATGCCTTCTGGAAGTGCGATCGTATTTTGGGTCATGAAGTTCTCCGGTTTTTAATAAATATAGGCAAAGGTAATCTGGTGATCCAAGTATATGCTGAACGACTGCGCGGACAAGCTGGACAGAGCCGCAAAAACACTCTGCCGGGCGGCGCGTTTGTTCTATAGTATTGCACTATAAGGCATGGAAACGAGATTAAAAATCACTTCATCTATGCGTTTTTATCACAAGTGATGGCATTGCAGGAGCACAACATGGGCCAGTTCAGACAAATATCAACGTTCGTGGAGGTGGTCGCCAAAGGCAGCCTGTCGGCTGCCGCCCGTGCGGAAGGGATCGCCCCGGCCATGATAGGCCGGCGCCTCGATGCGCTGGAGCAGCGCCTGGGAGTCAAATTGCTGCAGCGTACGACGCGCAAGCTGGCCTTGACGAATGAAGGCGCCGCCTTCCTGGAGGATTGCCAGCGCATCCTCGGCGAACTGGAAGAGGCGGAAGCGGCCGTGGCCGAGCGCAGCGTGAAGGCCAGCGGCCATTTGCTCATTTCCGCGCCGGCCGGCTTCGGCCGCCAGCACGTGGCGCCCCTGATCCCCTCGTTTGTCGCCGAGCACCGCGACGTGACGGTGTCGCTGAACCTGAACGACCGCCTCGTCGACCTGATCGGCGAAGGTATCGATGTGGCCATCCGCATCGCCAGCCTGTCCGATTCTTCGCTGGTGAGCACCAAGCTGGCCGACAACCAGCGCGTGCTGGTCGGCTCGCCCGCCTACCTGAAACGGGCGGGCACGCCGCGCATCCCGGCCGATCTGGCGAAACACAATTGCCTGGCGATCAGCAGCGAAGGCAGCCAGCGGGGCTGGACCTTCCGCGAAAACGGCAAGAACGTGATTCTGAAGGTGGCGGGCAATATGGTCTGCAACGATGGCGAAGTGCTGCACGACTGGGCACTGGCCGGCAAGGGTCTGGCCTGGCGCTCGATGTGGGAAGTGGGTGCCGAAATCGCCTCGGGACAACTGGTAACGGTGCTCGATCAGTTCGCCGCGCCGGGCAATGACATCTACGCCGTGTTCGCCCAGCGCCGCCACTTGCCGCTGCGCATACGGGCGTTCGTGGATTTTTTAAGGCATTCGTATGCCCAGCCAGATTACTGGCGCGAACGGGCTATCTGAGGACGCGGGACCAAACCTGCTGCGCGTCGGCATAGGCGGCCTGTGATGCTCACTGCCTCGCCCCCCCGTACTTTACCCGCTCGCGACGGTTTTGTCCGGCGTCGCGACGTATGTGGAAACAACCTTGGCAGCCGGATCAGCATTAGTTGGCATAGGTCGGCGTAGGTCGGCATAGGTCGGCGTAGGTCGGCGTAGGTCGGCGTAGGTCGGCTTAGCGTAGCGTAAGCCGACACATCCCCATTGTCGGTTTACGCGGCGATGCAAACATGCCAAAAAGAACGCGCAGCCCACGCAAAACCGGTGCCTCACGGAAATTCAGGCGAAAAAAAATCCTCGGAGACCGAGGATTTCTTTATTTCGTTTGATCCAGCGTATTAGATTGGCTGAATGTTCGAAGCTTGCTTGCCTTTAGGGCCAGCGGTCACTTCAAAAGAAACGCGTTGGTTCTCTTGCAGGGACTTGAAGCCGTTCGACTGGATAGCCGAGAAGTGAGCGAACAGATCTTCGCCGCCTTCGTCAGGGGTAATAAAGCCGAAACCCTTCGAATCATTGAACCATTTTACGATGCCAGTTGCCATTACAATTTCCTATTTCAGTTAAGTTGGGCTTGCGCCCGTTATATCGTTTGAAGCAAGAAAGAAATGACAGACAAACTGCACTACTACCTCGAATCCAACGATGCCCAATTATACCAACAAAACTGAGAAAAACCATTCTTTCGCAAAATAAACTTGCGAACACTACTTTAATAGCCAAATCCCCGTCTTGCGGCGCCCTGTACCAGCGGCATGGACACACTATATCCTAATCTGCGACGCGGGTGCTTTGCGTTGCATCAAATGAATCATTGCAACCACATTACTATGGCGCGGTCACTCACGCGATAAAGTGGGTGGCAGCCGCATCGCGCCCTGCCCAGTCCAATAGCGCCACCACTTGCGCCCGCACGGCGGGCCATTCCGCCACCGCTTGCGCAGGGGCATTGAGCATGGCACGCACCAGCTGTTCGATGCGCCGGCATTCCTGGCCCAGCGCGGCAAAGCCAAAGGTAGCGGCAGAGCCGGCCACCGCGTGCAGCGCGCGGTGCAGCTCCGTCAAGGGTTCCAGGCGGGGGCCTTCGCTGTCGCAGCGGCCGCTTGCCTGCGTGATCGCCTGCAACAGGGCCGGCACGCCAGCCGCATATTTCTCATTCAGGGCACGCAAACGCGCGCGAAAATCCGGATCGATCAAGGTTGCCATCGCAATACTCGCCTGAGTTGGCTTACTTGGTGCCAAAGATACGGTCGCCGGCATCGCCCAGGCCAGGCACGATGTAGGCGTGGTCGTCGAGGTGCGAATCGAGCGAGGCGCAGAACATCTTGACGTTCGGATGCGCGTTCTGGAACACGGTCACGCCTTCCGGTGCGGCCACCAGGGCCAGGAAGATGATCTGTTCGTCCGTGACGCCGCGCTTCTTCAGCACGTCGACGGCATACACGGCCGAATTGCCGGTCGCGACCATCGGGTCGCACAAGATAAAGGTGCGCTCGTTCAAGTCAGGCAGGCGCACCAGGTATTCCACCGGCATGTGGGTAGCAGGGTCGCGGTACACGCCGATGTGGCCGACGCGCGCCGATGGGACCAGGTTCAGCAAGCCATCGCTCATACCGATGCCGGCACGCAGGATCGGCACGATGGCCAGTTTCTTGCCAGCGATGACGGGCGCGTCGATGGTGACCAGCGGGGTCTTGATTTCGCGCGTGGTCAGCGGCAGGTCGCGCGTGATTTCATAGCCCATCAGCAAGGTGATTTCCTTGAGCAATTCGCGGAAGGTGCGCGTCGACGTATCGTGCTCGCGCATGTGGCTCAGCTTGTGCTGGATCAAAGGGTGATCGGTAATGAACAAATTCGGGAAGCGTGGATCTTGTTTCATGTTATTTTTCTTTCTCTGCTATCTGGCGCGGCGGCAAGCCTGGGCCGCAGGCGCGCTGTGTATCGATAAAATGATGGATTGCAGCATTATCCCAGCCCCCAGCCCGCCTGTGGCCGGAATTTTCGAAATAATTGCGTACCCGGGCCGAGGCAAACTCAGTACTCGCGCAGCGCGCGCGCCAGGATGGCCGCGCAATCGGTGCCGGCCGGCAAGCGTCCATACGCCCCGCCCGGTGCCTGCGCCAGCCGCGACTGCAGGAACGCTTGCGCAACAAACGGTGGCGCATGGCGCAGCAGC
Source organism: Janthinobacterium lividum (assembly GCF_034424625.1). Lineage (NCBI taxonomy): Bacteria > Pseudomonadati > Pseudomonadota > Betaproteobacteria > Burkholderiales > Oxalobacteraceae > Janthinobacterium > Janthinobacterium lividum. The sequence goes on from NZ_CP139976.1 coordinate 3,901,667, forward strand.
AAGGCCCCCTGCACGGCCAGCACGATGCGCTCGGATAATTGCCTCGCGCCAAATTCGTCCGTCTGCGGCCCGTCCAGGTCGGCCAGCAGGCGCGCGCGGTAGTCGACCAAAATGGCATCGTCATCGCCGGCCAGCGCCAGCTCGGCCGCCAGAGCGTCGCGCGCGGCCGGCGACTTGCCGAAGGCGCGCAAAACGTCGAGGCACATGACGTTGCCCGAACCTTCCCATATCGAATTGACGGGCAGTTCGCGGTACAGGCGCGCCAGCGGCGCATCTTCCACATAGCCGGTGCCGCCCAGCACTTCCATCGCCTCAAAGCCGAAACCGGGACCGCGCTTGCAGATCCAGTACTTGCCGGCCGGCGTGAGCACGCGCGCCAGCATCGCTTGCTGCGGATCATCCTTTTCATCGAAACAGCGGGCCAGGCGCAGCGCAAACGCCGTGGCGGCTTCCGATTCCAGCGCCAGGTCGGCCAGCACGTTCTGCATCAGCGGCTGCTCGGCCAGCGGCTTGCCGAACACGGCCCGCTGGCGCGCATGGTGCAGCGCCTGGCTCAAGGCGGCGCGCATGATGCCGGCGCTGCCCAGCACGCAATCGAGGCGCGTGTGGCTGGCCATTTCCAGGATGGTGGGTATGCCCCGCCCCGGCTGCCCCACCAGCCAGCCGTAGGCATTGGTAAATTCCACTTCGGAAGAGGCGTTCGAGCGGTTGCCCAGTTTATCCTTCAGGCGCTGCACGCGGATGGCGTTGCGGCTGCCGTCGGGCAGGTAGCGGGGCAAAAAGAAACAGGACAATCCGCCCTCGTCCGCCTGCGCCAGGATCAGATGCGCGTCGCATTGCGGCGCCGAGAAAAACCATTTGTGGCCGACGATGCGCCAGGCGCCGCCGGCCTCGCTGCCGAACAGGGCTTGCGCCTCGGCCGGCGGCACGGGCACGGCGCGCGTGGTGTTGCTGCGCACATCGGAGCCGCCCTGCTTTTCCGTCATGCCCATGCCCACCAGGGCGCCGCGCTTCTGCTCCACGGGCAAGGAGCGGGGATCGTATTCGCGCGAGAGGATTTTCGGCAGCCAGCGCTGCGCGATGTGCGGCAGGTCCAGCGCCTGGCGCAAGGCCGGCACCGAGGCATACGTCATCGTCACGGGACACTGCGTGCCGTTTTCCACCTGCCCCACTAATAGATAGGCCGCCGCGCGCGCCACCTGGGCGCCTGGGCCGGGCGAGGCCCACGGCGAAGCGTGCGCGCCCGCGCCCACGAGGATGGCCATCAGTTCATGCCAGGCCGGATGGAACAGCACCTCGTCGACGCGGCGCCCGGCGCGGTCGAACTGCTGCAACTCGGGCGTGTGGATATTCGCCTGGCGCGCCAGCGCATAGGTCTCGGCGCGGCCCAGCTTTTCGCCGAGCGCATCGATCTCCTGCAACGCCGCGCCGCCGCCCTCGCGCAGCAGCGCTTCGATCAGCGCCGGATCGCAGGCGAACAGATTGACATTTTCAAAAGGCGTGGCCTGGTTGAAAACTTCATGCGTGTCAAAGGCATTCATGGGAGTCTCCCGCGATTTGTTATCATGGCGCCCTTGCCGTCGCTGGCGCACCGTCAACACCGTCTGCCAGCCAGACTAGCGCAAAGCGCATGGCGGGGCAAGCGCGCCAGTGGATGCAGGCGCAGATAAATGTTTCTATGTGGAATGAAAATGCCTGCGTATGTCGCGCGGCATGATTTTTTTCATGGAAGGCAGGAATATTTACAAAACCTGAAGCAATGTTGCTCTATTTCATGTAATCGGGTGCTTTTCAATGATACATTTCGTGTGGATCGCGTTCCGATAGCCGCCCTTTCGGCCCCTATGGCACGCCTCACGCACGATGCACTCTTTCCGTTGGCGCCCTGCCCTGCAGCGAGCGCCGGCACTGATAATAAAAAGGTAAAAGCCAGCACGATGTTTTCCAGTACCCCATCCGCCGCCCACCGCGAGGCTCGCCACGAGTTGGACAACCTCATGGAAGAGGCAGGCGACGTCGTGTTCCGGCTCGATACGGACGGCCTGATCCTGTTTGCCAGCAAGCGTGCGGCCACCCTGTTTGGCGCGCCATCGGGCCTGTCCGGCCACTTGCTACTGCCGCTGGCCGCCGAAGCGTCGCGCGCTGCGCTGCAAGCGGCGCTGGAAGACGCCCTGGCCGAACCGGGCCGCCTGGAAGTGCGCCTGCAAACGCCGGACCAGGAAATCTGGTTCGAGCTGCGCCTGTCTTCTTATATGAATGCGGCCGGCGTGGCCGAATTGCTGGTGGTCGGGCGCGACACCTCGGCCCAGCACAATACGGAAGAACGGCTGCGCCACATGGCCACGCACGACGCGCTCACGGGCTTGCCGAACCGCTTGCTGCTGTCGGACCGCATCCGCATGGTGATCGCCCAGGCCGCCCGTTCGGGCCAGGGCTTTTCCGTCGCCACCATCGGCCTCGATGGCTTCAAAAAGGTCAACGATGGCCTGGGCCACCCCGTCGGCGACGCCGTGCTGCGCCTGGCCGCCGCGCGATTGCGCAAGACGCTGCGCGACAGCGACACCCTGGCGCGCGTGGGCGGCGATGAATTCGTCGCCGTGCTGCCCGGCAGCGCCACGGACGCGCAGATCAAGCTGGTGACGGGCCGTCTGCTGGCCACCCTGCAGGCGCCGTTCGAAGTGGACGGCCACACGATCTACGTGGGCGCCTCCGTCGGCGTCTCGATCTATCCGCTGCACGCGGAAGATGAAGTGCGCCTGGTGGCGCTGGCCGATGCGGCCATGTCGCGCGCCAAGGAAACGGGCAAGGCCCGCTGCCTGGTCTACAGTCCGCGCCTGAATGGCCCGTCGGAACACGATATTTCGCTGGAAGCGGCGATGTTCCACGCCGTGCGCGAAGGCGAGTTCCTGCTCTTTTACCAGCCCATCGTCGATGCGCACACGCGGCAAATCCAGGGTTTCGAAACCCTGATGCGCTGGAAGCACCCGACCCTGGGCCTGGTGCCGCCCGTGCGCTTCATCCCGATTGCCGAAGCCAATGGCCTGATCAACCTGCTGGGCGCCTGGGCGCTGAAAGCGGCCTGCGTACAGCTCAAGCAGTTCCAGGAAGTGGCCAGGCGGCCGCTGTACATCTCCGTCAACATCAGCCCGCGCCAGTTCCGCAACGACAAATTCCTCGACGTACTCGATGACGCCATCGCGTTTTCGGGACTCTCGGGCGAACACCTGGTGCTGGAAATTACGGAAGGCACCCTGATGATCGACCCCGTGCATGCGGAAACCATCCTCGTCAAGATGACGGAGCGCCGCGCGCGCATCGCCATCGACGATTTCGGCACCGGCTATTCCTCGCTCGCGTATCTGAAGCGCTTCCCCATTTCCGTGCTGAAGATCGACCGTACCTTCATCAAGGACTTGCCCGAATCGAGCAAGGATGCGGCCATCTGCAACACCATTCTCGACCTGGCCAAGCACTTGAACCTGTCCGTGGTGGCCGAAGGCGTGGAGACCGAGGAACAGATGCACTTCATGGAGTCGCGCGGCTGCCAGTATGTGCAAGGCTACCTGACGGGCAAGCCGATGCCGGCCCACGCCGCGCTATCGGCCTTGAGCGACAAAACCTATGCGGCGCTGGTGCCTGCGCCGTCTGCCAATGAACCGCGCGGAGGGGTGCAATGAATCCAGGCCATTTCACGGCGCCGACACAGCTCGGCAAAAACACCCTGGACCTGCTGTGGGCGCGCACGCGCCAGCAGGGCGACATGCCCGGCTTCGCGAAAGCCATCAGCGCCATCCTGGGCGCCATGCGCGGCGAGGATGACCACGAATTCGACATCACGCAAACGGTGCTGTCCGACCCTGTCCTGACGCACAAGGTACTGCGCCTGGCCAACAGCGGCATGTATTCGGCCTTCGGCCAGCGCGTCAATACGGTCTCGAAGGCCGTGCTGGTGCTGGGCATCGACGCCATCGGCCACCTGGCGCTGGGTCTGAAACTGATCGAGGAGCTGTCGCAGGCGTCGCCCGACTCCGTCAGCGCCCACGTGGAAATGGAAAAGGCCGTGCTGGCCGGGATGGTGGCGCAGCAGGTGGCCACCAGCGCCGGCAGCCTGCAGGCGGAACAGGCTGTCGTCTGCTCGATGCTGCACACCCTGGGCCGCATGATGGTGACGTTCTACATGACGGACTTCTGGGCGCGCATGCAGGCGCATGCGGGTCCCGGCAACGAGGCGGCCGCCGCGCGCGAAATCCTCGGCCTGTCGCTGCCGGAAGTGGGCTATGCCACGGCCGCCCACTGGGGCTTGCCGCAGCATCTGATCAACGGCATGCGTCCGATGGACCCGTCGCCGGACAACTCCCCCGTCAGCGGCGCCGACTGGATGGCCGGACTGTCGACGATGGCGGCGCGCTGCGCCGACTCGCTGTGGCATGACGATGCGGCCGGTGCGGCGCAGGTGCACGCACTGATCGACGATTATGCGGGCACCCTGGGCATCACATCGACCGATCTGGTGGCCGCCGTGGACAAGGCCAAGGCGATGGCGGCGGCCGACCTGTCGATCGCGCCCCTGTCGAAACCGGCCGAGCGGCGCGCGCGCCAGCTGGCGTCGACGCGCATGCGCGCCGAAGGCAACCGCGTATTAATAGGCGGCCTGGCCGACCTGCGCGGCGCCATCGGCAGCGCCAGTCCGGGACAGATGGTCTCGATGGCGCTCGAAACGCTGCACCAGGGCTTCGATTTTTCACGCTCGGTGGCATTCGTGCGCAACCACAGGGATCATCTGTATTCGGCGCGCATCAGCATGGGCGAAGGCATGGCCGACCTGCAGGACCTGATGGTGTTTGGCGACGCGTATGAACCGAACGTCTTCCACGCGGCCCTCAACAGCGACCGCGTGATCTTCATCGACAATGCGCGCGACCCGAAATTTGCCGCCAAGCTACCGCAATGGTGGAAAGCCACGCTGTCGGAAGCGCGCAGCTTCGTCGTGCTGCCCCTGTCGGCCAACGGCCACCCCACGGGATTCCTGTACGGCGACTGGGACGACAGCTTCCCGCCGATCCAGTTGAATCAGACGGAATTCAACCTGATCAACGATATCCGGGCGTTGCTGGTGCAGTCGGTGGAGATGCGCCATCAGCTCGAGCTGGTGGCGAACAAGGTGGCGTGATACAAATGATGTCGGATTACGCGCAAGCGCTAATCCGACCTACATGGCATGGGTCGTAGGTCGGATTAGGGCCGCAGGCCCGTAATCCGACAACATTCAGCTTATTTCAACTTTGGCGTCGAAACCGACACATCGCCGCATTGCGCGCGGTGCATCAGGGCGTGGTCGATCAGGACCAGCGCCAGCATGGCTTCGGCGATCGGCGTGGCGCGGATGCCCACGCACGGGTCGTGGCGGCCGAACGTTTCCACCATCACGGGATTGCCTTCTTTATCGATCGAGCGGCGCGGCGTGCGGATCGACGAGGTCGGCTTGATGGCGATCGAGACGCTGATATCCTGCCCCGTCGAAATACCGCCCAGTACGCCGCCGGCGTTATTGCCGATAAAACCTTCCGGCGTCAGTTCGTCGCCGTGCTCGGAACCCTTTTGCGCCACCGAATCGAAACCGGCGCCGATTTCCACGCCCTTGACGGCATTAATGCCCATCATGGCGTAGGCGATGTCGGCATCGAGCTTGTCATAGATGGGCTGGCCCAGGCCAACAGGCACGTTTTGCGCGATCACATCGATGCGCGCGCCGATGGAATCGCCATCGCGGCGCAACTGGTCCATCGCCGCTTCCATGTGCGCGATCAGGTCCGCGTCGCCGCTGGCGGCAAAGAATGGATTCGCATGCACGTGCTCCCAGGACTGGAACGGCACGGGAATGTCGCCCAGCTGACTCATGCAGCCCTTGAAGGTGGTGCCGTATTGCTGCAGCAACCATTTCTTGGCGATCGCCGCCGCCCCCACGACGGGCGCCGTCAGGCGCGCCGAGGAGCGCCCGCCACCGCGCGGGTCGCGCACGCCGTATTTATGCCAGTAGGTGTAGTCGGCGTGGCCGGGGCGGAAGCTTTCCGCGATATTGCCGTAATCCTTGCTGCGCTGGTCTTCATTGCGGATCAGCAGCGCGATGGGCGTGCCCGTCGTCACGCCCTGGTACACGCCGGAGAGGATTTCCACCGTATCGGATTCCTGGCGCTGCGTCACGTGGCGCGAGGTGCCCGGCTTGCGGCGGTCCAGTTCGGGCTGGATATCGGCTTCCGACAGGATCAATCCTGGAGGACAGCCATCGATCACGCAGCCGATGGCCGGACCATGCGATTCGCCGAAAGTGGTAACAGTAAACAGCTTGCCAAAAGAATTGCCGGACATAGTAGGAAGTGTAAGGACTGGAAAACTCAATTCTACCAGCCTGCGGGACATGCCATGCCGCTAATGCCGCAGCAAGGCCGGATATTCCCCACCGATCTCGCCATTTTAAAATCCCGCGTATTTTTTCATATAAAAAATACCAAATAAGAGTTGCAATCATGCAATACAAGAAATATTGCACTCCACAGGATACTTAAAAAAACATTTTGCTTATTAAATAGCTATATACTTGGATGATGGGCGATCAGAAAATGGGCGAGTCTCGGCAACACTTGAGTGCTGCTTTTTCGATGTGCCCTGAGTGCATCAGAAATGGCCAGGGCTAGGCGCGCCGCCGAAGACAGTACGCGAGTACGGCGAGGCGGTGCAACAACGCCATGGACATTTCTGATGTGCTCACATCCCGTACTGAGTCATCCTGGAGAAGCTATACATGCCCGCACCGATCATCCCCCTTGACGCCAACAAGGACGATCACGACGACCTGGTATTCCTCGATGAGCAACCAGCGCCGCCGCTGGCCGTCGCACCGCGCAGCGTCTGGCGGGTGATGATCATCGACGACGATGAAGACGTCCACTCCACCACCACTTTCGCCCTGGGCAACCTGGAAATGCAGCACCGCCCGCTGGAATTCGTGCATGCGTATTCGGCCGGCCAGGCGCGTGAACTGCTCAAGCATGAAGACGACATCGCCGTCATCCTGCTCGACGTGGTGATGGAGCAGGATGACGCGGGCCTGCACCTGGTGCGCTATATCCGCGAAACCCTCAAGATGACGGATGTGCGCATCATCCTGCGCACGGGCCAGCCCGGCTATGCGCCGGAAATCGACGCCATCCGCGATTTCGACATCAACGACTACAAGACCAAGTCCGAATTGACGCGCATCAAGCTGTTTACCACGGTGACGGCCGCCATCCGCTCGTACGAGCAGATCCGTTCGATCAGCAGCAGCCGGCGCGGCCTGGACCGTATCGTCCACGCCAGCACGCAGCTGATGGCGCTGCATGGCGTGCAGAATTTCTCGGCCGGCGTGCTGGCGCAGATCGCCGACCTGCTGGGCATCCGCGCCGACGGCGTGCTGTGCGTGCAGGACTTGCAGGACAACGGCTCCCGCGAACTGCTCGTCTCGGCCTGCACGGGCAGCTTTTCCAGCTTGCCGCACAGCGCCCTGTGCGGCCTGCAAAATCCCCGCGTGATGGCCGCCATCGAACACACGCTGGCGCAACGGCGCAATGTGTACGCGCATGACTACGCCACCCTGTACTTCGCGGGCAAGGCCAGCCGCGACGCGGCCGCCTACCTGGTGCTGCCGCGCCCCCTCTCGGCCATCGATGAAAGCCTGCTGGAAGTCTTCTGCAGCAACGTCGCCGTGGGCCTCGACAACGTCGAGCTGGTGTCGCACCTGCACAATGCCGCCTTCTACGATCAATTGTCGAAGCTGCCCAACCGCACGCGCCTGGTGGAGATCCTCGACGCCACCCTGGCCGGCCCCGCGCGCGACGACGCCACCCTGTCGCTGGTGGACCTCGACCATTTTGCCGAGACCAACGACGCGCTGGGACACCAGTTCGGCGACATGCTGCTGGTGGCCGTGGCCGGACGCCTGCAAACCCAGCTGGGCCCTCACCTGACGGTGGCGCGCCTGGGCGGCGACATCTTTTGCGTGCTGGGCGACTCTTCGCAAGTCAACCCAAGCAAGATCCTGGCCCTGTTCCAGGCGCCGTTCTGCATCGATGGCCAGGACGTGCAGCTGTCCGCCACCCTGGGCCTGGTACGGCTGGGCGAACATGCGGGCACGGGCGCCGACGCGCTGAAGGATGCCGATATCGCCCTGAAACGGGCGAAAAGCCAGCAACGCGCCGGGCACTTCTATTTCTCGCGCAGCATGGGCATCGAAATCCGCGAACGGGTGCGCATGATGCATGCGCTACGCACGGCCTTCAGCCAGGACCAGCTGTTTGTCGTGTATCAACCGCAGATCGACCTGACCACGCGCCGCCCCGTGGGCGCCGAAGCGCTGCTGCGCTGGCAGACGCCGGACGGCAAGTTCATCTCGCCCGACCGTTTCATCCCGATTGCCGAGTATTCGGGCATCATCATCGACCTCGGCGAATGGGTGCTGCGCACGGCTTGCCGCGAACTGGTGCTGCTGCGCGAGCAGGGCCACCGCAATTTCGTCATGTCCGTCAACGTGTCGCAAGTGCAGTTCCGCCACCCGCTGTTCCTGGAAATGCTGCGCGCGGCGCTGGAAGAGACGCAGGCCCCGCCCGAATTCATCGAGCTGGAAATCACGGAATCGATGGCCATGGAAGAGCCGGACCTGCTGATCAAGATGTTGTGGCAGATCAAGCAGACGGGCGTGAGCATCGCCATCGACGACTTCGGCACGGGCTTCTCGTCCCTGTCCTATTTGCAGCGCCTGCAAGTCGACCGCCTGAAGATCGACCGCGCCTTCGTGACGGAAATCACGGGTTCCGCGCGCGGCAGCAGCATCGCCGAAATGGTCATCCAGCTGGGCCGCAACCTGGGCCTGGCCGTGATCGCCGAAGGCGTGGAAGACGAGCGGCAAGCGCAAATCCTGCAGGCGCTGGGCTGCCCCATGGCGCAAGGTTTCCTCTTCGCCCGCCCCATGACGGCCACGGCGCTGGGCACCTGGCTGAACAATGAAGCGCTGCAGGGCGCAGCATAGGCGTCAGCCTGGATAGACAATGCAAAACGCCGGCGGTGCCGGCGTTGTTTTTACTGCAGGAGTGAAGCTTAGTCGGTGGTTTCAGCCGGCCAGTCGCGTATATATGCCTTGAGCATCTGGTTCTCAAAGCTTTGCGCTTCCAGCACGGCGCGCGCCACGTCGTAGAAGGAAATGACGCCCAGCAAGGTCTTGGCATTCATGACGGGCAGGTAGCGCGCGTGTTTTTCCAGCATGATGCGGCGCACTTCGTTGACTTCCGTATCGGGGGTCACGGTGATCGGGTGGTCGTCCATGTGCTTGCGCACGGTGCCGCCGCCGATCTGGCCCGCGTTTTCATGCAGCGCGTTCAACACTTCGCGGAAGGTCAGCATGCCGACCAGGTCGCCAAATTCCATGACCACCAGCGAACCGATGTCTTTTTCAGCCATGGTATTGGCCGCGTCAAGCAGGGGCTGGTCAGGCGTGACCGTGTAGAGGATATTGCCCTTGACTTGGAGAATTTCAGATACTTTCATATTGGCCGTCCTGTCCGCGTGATTGGTATTTTAGTTATTCTAGCCCTTACTGCGACTGTAGCCTATGCCTGCGGAAAAATCCAGCCTTGCGCGCAATCAAATCGAGGGGGATTGCGCGCCCTTTGCATCACGTTCTGCGGCGGAACCAGCCGGCGATGGACAGGCGCTCGCGCGCCGTCGGCAATACTTCGTGCAGCATCTCGCCCGACATGAACATCGCCATGCGGCCCGCTTGCGGCAAGACGTCCACCACGGGCCGGCCCTGCGGATGCAGGCGCAGCGCGCCGCCGTGCTCGGGCAGCCAGTCGTCGTTCAGGTACAGCACGACGGACACCGTGCGCTTGTCGTCGTCGCGGAAACGGTCCAGATGGGCCCGGTAAAAGGCGCCCGGCGCGTAGAGGGCAAAATGGCTTTCGTACTCTTCCAGTCCCAGGAACAGCTCACGGTTGAGCATGCAACGCAGCGCTTCCATCTGTTCCAGGTAGCGGTCGCAAGCGGCTGAGCGGCCCGTTTCCAGCCATTCGATATGGTCGCCGCGGATGTCCGGCTGCAGCAGCGGCGCATGGCCGCTGCCTACGCCGGCGCCCTTCATCTTGCCGCTGAGCATGGATTGCACGCATTCGGCGGCCAGCTGGCGGCTCAGTTCGGGGGAGATGAAATGCTCTTGCATGAGCCAGCCTGCCTGGCACAGGCCGTCGACGATAGATGGTCCGGGAACGGCAAGGGAGCCGTCGAACGATATTGCGGGCATAAAATCTTTCCTGGTGGACATGCGATGAGAGTTCGCCTGAAGCCCAGGATTTCGCTTGCACGCAGCAGCCTCTCCTGCGGCGCGGCGCACGCGCGCAGGTAAAACAGCCCGAATATCGCTGATCCGGTATCCTACCACCGCCGTGCCGCGCCGGTCACTTTTTTTACACTTCAGGTTACACGCGCAGCCCGCCAGCACGGCGCCATGCGCCCTGCACAGGAGCTCTTTTGCTCGGCTGCAAATCAGGTTACGATCTTGCCACTATAAAACTTGGCGGAGACACCATGAGCGGCCCGAAATACCCCGGTTTCGATACTTTATCCCTGCACGCGGGCGCCGCGCCCGACCCGGCCACGGGCGCGCGCGCCACGCCCATCCATTTCACGTCCTCGTTTGCCTTCAAGAGCTCGGAGCATGCGGCCTCGCTGTTCAATATGGAGCGGGCCGGCCACGTGTATTCGCGCATCTCGAATCCCACCAACGCCGTGCTGGAAGAGCGCATCGCCGCGCTCGAAGGGGGTGTGGCCGGCATCGCCACGGCCAGCGGCCAGGCTGCCATGCACCTTGGTTTATGTACCATCGCCGGCGCGGGATCGCACATCGTCGCTTCGCGCGCCCTGTACGGCGGCTCGCACAACCTGCTGGCCTATACCCTGAAACGCTTCGGCATAGCCACCACCTTTGTCGATCCGCGCGACGTGGACGCCTGGCGCGCCGCCATCCGCCCAGATACAAAAGTGCTGTTTGCGGAAACCCTGGGCAATCCCGGCCTCGACGTGCTGGACATCCCGACCATCGCCGCCCTGGCGCATGAACACCAGTTGCCGCTGATGCTCGATTCGACGTTTACCACGCCGTATCTGCTGCGCCCCTTCGAGCATGGCGCCGACCTGGTGTTCCACTCGGCCACCAAGTTTTTATGCGGCCACGGCACGGCCATCGGCGGCCTGCTCGTCGATGGCGGCACCTTCGACTGGCAAGCGGCGTACGACAGGACGGGCCGTTTCGCCGAATTGTGCGAACCGTATGAAGGCTTCCACGGCATGGTCTTTGCCGAGGAATCGACGGTGGCGCCGTTCGCCCTGCGCGCGCGGCGCGAAGGCTTGCGCGATTTCGGCGCCGTCATGAGCCCGCACAACGCCTTCGCCATCCTGCAGGGCATCGAAACCCTGGGCCTGCGCATGGACCGCCACGTGGCCAACACGCGCAAGGTGATTGACTTCCTGCTGGCCAATCCAGCCGTGGAATCCGTGTCCTACCCCGAGCTGCCGTCGCATCCCGACTACGAACTGGCAAAAACCCTGCTGCCGAAAGGCGCGGGCGGCGTGTTCACCTTCCGCCTGCGCGGCGACCGCGCGGCGGGCCAGCGCTTTGTCGACAGCCTGAAGATCTTCTCGCACCTGGCCAATGTGGGCGACGCCAAGTCGCTCGTCATCCACCCCGCCTCCACCACGCATTTCCGCGTGCCGGACGATCAACTGGAACAGGCCGGCATCACGCAGGGCACCATGCGCCTGTCGGTAGGCCTGGAAGACGCCGATGATTTGATCGAAGACCTGGCCCGTGGCCTGAAACTGTCGCAGAAAGGCGCCTGAGATGCTGTTCACCATCGACCATACCGTCGCCTACTGCTACACGGGCGGCAAACCATACAACCCGGGCCAGCCGACGGCCGTCTTCATCCACGGCGCGCAGAACGACCATTCCGTGTGGGCCCTGCAAACGCGCTATTTTGCCCACCACGGCTGGAACGTGCTGGCCGTCGACTTGCCCGGCCACGGGCGCAGCCTGGGTACGGCCAAGGATAATGTCGCCGACCTGGCGCGCTGGATACTGGCCGTGCTGGACGCTGCCGGCGCGGCCAAGGCCATGCTGATCGGCCACAGCATGGGTTCATTGATCGCGCTGGAAGCGGCGCACCTGGCGCCGGAGCGCGTCAGCCACCTGGCCATGCTGGGTTCCACCTACCCGATGAAGGTCTCGCCGGCGCTGCTGGAAACGTCATTGAGCGATGAACAGGCGGCCATCGACATGGTCAATATCTGGTCGCATTCGTCGATCGCGCAAAAGCCGTCGTTTCCCGGCCCCGGCTTCTATGCGATGGGCGGCGCGCGGCGCTTGAAACAGCGCATCGCCGCCCTCAATCCCGATCACGTGTTTCACACGGATTTTTTTGCCTGCAATGCCTACGCGAACGGCGAAATCGCCGCCGCTTCGGTACACTGCCCGACTTTATTCATTTTCGGCGCGCGCGACATGATGACGCCGCCCAAATCGACCCGGCTGCTGACAGCGGCAATCGCGCATGGCACGGTGGTGCAGGTCGACAGCGGGCACGAATTGATGGCCGAGCAGCCCGACGCCGTGCTCGACGCGCTGTTTGCGTTTGCGCAAAGCACCCCGGCATGACGCCATGCCACGCACACTTTTTAGGATCGATGAATGATGTTGTTGAATACCCTGCTCGATGAATTGACTGGCCGAGGCAGCGGCACGGAAGATGAACGCTACGAACGCTATAAATGGCTGGAACAGCTGCGTTTCACCAACCCGCTGGCGGACGAAGGCGGCCCCATGGCCGGCATTCCGTACTACCAATGGTGCCGGCTGCCGCAGGCGCTGGTCGTGGCGGGCCAGCGCACGGATCTGCTGGTCGGCACCACGAGCGCCCTGTACCTGGTCTTCGAGGGCCGCCACGCGGCAGCCTTCGCGGCCGAACTGGGCCTGCAATACGACGCCAACAACCGCATCGACCGCCCCGGTGGCCTCGACGAGCTGCTCGACGCCTATGAAGAGCAGGCGGACGGCAGCTGGAACACCCTGCCGAATGAACCGCCAACGCCACCGCTGGCCGGCTGGGACGACGTGTACTTCCGCGTGCGCGACCTGAGCGACGGCAGGACCATCCAGAGCGTGACGACCATCGCCTACGAGAGCAGCCGCTTCCCTGGCTACACCCTGCTGGGCACGACCATGGTGGGCGTCGGCGCCATCATCCACGACGACGAAACGGCGCAGCATATGCAGCAAATCTTCGCCGACTGGGCCATCCAGCGCGATTGCGCCGCCACCTGCCCGGCTTCGTCCACGCCCTGGCCCCACACACCGCGCCAGGTGCCACCCTCCCCGTTCGACTTTAACCGCAACCTGGCTTACCTCGACGCCCTGCTGGCCGCCTATGTCCGCGCGCAGGCGCAGGCGGAAAACGACGGTGGCGACGCGGCCTACTGGGCGTGCGCGGCCGCCAGCACGGCTTACCAGGTCTTCTCGCTGCGCTACACGGCAGGCTTGCCTTTGCCTGACGTGGAAACGGCGCTGGAAGCGGCCGTTGCCGCCTGCGAAACGGCGCGCGCGGCCCTGGCCGAGGCCTACGATGACGACGCCTTGCCCGCCTTTGATTTCGAACAATTGACGGACTATGCGCGCACGCTGCAGCTGCTGGGCGCGACCCTGCTGTTCGGCCGCCACGACCTGGCCGCGCGCCTGACCGCCCTGCAAACGGCCTTCGATGGCGAAGATGGCGTGTACGAAGCGCTGTTGTCCGCCATCGATCCGCAGCGTCCCGCCGTCGACGAATGGTATTTCGCCGAGCCCTATTCGGCCCTGTACGAGTGCCTGGACGCGGACGATCCCGCGCAGCAGCTCGAGCACCTGCGGCATTACCTGGCTACCTGGCATGGCGCGCTGGTGCGCGAAGACTGGTTCAACGGCCATTTGCGCGCGCAGGGCCTGGGCGGCTATTACGGCCTGTGGGCCTTCGAGGCCGCCGCCGCGGCAAAGCAGCTGGGGCTCGATCGCGGCGCGCTGGCGCACTGGGTCATGCCGCCGGCGCCCTGACCATCCAACATTTTTAACGAAGAGACATGATCAATACCGCAGCCCTGTTCAGCACCGCCTTTTTGCCCGGCCAGGCCGGTTTCGACACCGACGCCATCACGGGCCTGGCCGAATGGCGGCTGGACACGCCGATGCTGTTCAAGCTGCTCGTCGGCGCCGGCGCGCAAGCCACCGCCTGGCCCATCTACGACGATGGCGAGGACTGCCCCTGCGTGCTGGCCGCGCCAATGGTCCAGGCGCAAGCCAGCTGGCAAGCCTTGTCCGCCCTGATGGACAGGCCGCGCGACGCGGCCGCCATCGTCGCGCGCGGCGCCATCAGCGCCCTGCTGGCGGGCGGCCAGCCGTGGCTGATCCTCGATTGCGTGCAGCTGATCCCGCACGATATCGGCACGCCGGAATACGCGGCCGGGCTCGAGGGCCTGCGCGCCGAGGCGCAAGCCCTGCACCTTGCCCTGCAGCGTGGCGAGCGGGAAGCGCTGGCGCCCCTGCTGGCCGCCGGCGCCGCATCGCCCGCCACCGGCTACTGGTCGGCCACGGCCGTCGCGCAGCTGGCCGATGTCGAGGAACTCGCCGCGGACGAACTGCCTTTCCTGCAAGGACTGGAAGTGGTGGGATGGGAGGAAGACGTGCTGTGCCATGAAGTGAGCGCCGCCGGCGAACCGGACGTCACCGGCCTGGTCACGCCCTATGGCCGCTGGATCGTGCCGCTGTCGCAGCGCTATGTCGACCTGGGCGTTTACTACGCGGACGATGGCTGGATCACCTTTGCCACGGCGGATGCCCCCGATGCGCACGGCGTGCTGGACCTCAACGGCATGGTGCTGCTGCCGCCCGCCCCCGGCGCCCTGTATGTGATTACCCCCCATCTGTTGCAGCAGATCGATGCAGACGGCGCCAGCCGCCTGCTGCGCCTGCCCGATGGCGCGCTGCTCATCGACAGGGTCGACAACATGTGCTTGCGTGAAGACGGCTTGATCGACATCGAACGCCAGACAGACCAGACAGACGATGACGAGAAGCGCAATGTGCACGGCGTGGTCGACAAGACAGGCAAGGTCGTGGTGCCGACTGCCTATAGCTCCGTGCAGGATTTTGGCACGAAAAAGAAGATCGCCATCGTCAGCCAGCGCATCGCCGGGCGCTTCCTGTTTGGCCTGGTCAATAGCCAGGGCGAGCTGCTGGCGCCATGCCAGTATGAGGCCATCGACTGCGCCACCACCTCGTCGCCGCCCAAGCTGCGCAAGAACCTGATCTTCGCCATCGATGCGCAAGGCCTGGCCTGCATGCTGACACTGGATGGAAAACAGGTTTTCACGCCCCTGTATCCGCCCGCCCACCATTTGCGCGGCGTGGCCGTGCAAAGCGATTTTTTATATGTCGTCAAGGATGGCATGGCCTGGAGCATGGATTTCACGGGCCAGTTGCTGGAGCAGTTCGACACCGTGGAGAACTTCAAGGCAGCCATCACGGCGCAACTGAGCGAAGCCATGGGACTGAGCAAAAAGAAACCCGTCAGGCGACGCAGCTTTACGCCGGCACAGATCCTGGCCAAGGCCGACCGCGAGCAGTTGCGCGCCATGGCCGCCCTGCTCTTGCTGGGCGATGCGGAACTGGCCGCACGCTGCGTGGACATCACTTTGGAAGAGCTGGCGGAGGACGACCCCGAAGAAGCATACGAAGGCGACACGCCCGAAGCGGCGTGCTTCTTCCTGCTCTGGTCCACGGCCGCCGATGCGCTGGGCCACGGCACCACCCTGGACTGGAAAGCCGTCGACGAAGTGCCGCGCATCGGCCAGCATATCGAACTGCCCGCGCTACGGGACTTCCGCTGGACGGAGCGGGAAGATGGCGACGCCATGGCCGAAGGCCTGGCCGCCATCGCCGCCCACCTGGCGCCGCATCAGCTGCGCCTGGTGAACGTGCACGGCGGCGAAGACACGTATTACCTGGGCGTGGTGCGCACGGAGGATGCGGAGGCGTTCAGCAAGCTGGCGCTGCAGGCGGCCTTGCGGCCCGTGCTGCTGTGAGTTTTCGGCCCCCGCTGCGCCACGCCACATCAATACAAGGAATCCATGCACGCGAAAAAATTCATCGATAATATCGTCGCATCCAATGCGTCGCTGCTGGCGCTGTATGCGCAGGGGCGACTGGGACAGACCAGTCTTGGCGCCATGCTCGACGAACTGGCATTGGCAGATGGCCAGCGCGAACAAATCCTGGCCTTGATCAAGCTGGCGCTCGATGACGCCACGTACCAGCTGGTGTGCGGCATCGAGGGCAGCGCCTCACTCGGCGACAGCCAGCAGGATTACACGCTGCTCGACGAAGAGGGCAATACGCTGACAGGCGCGCTCGATGCGCTGCTGTACGACCGGCTGGGCACCTGATCGCCCGTCAGGCGCAGCGCACTTCGCCGAAATGCTGCGCCAGGGTCAGGCCCAGCCCCTGCTCCACGGCGTTTTCCACCTGCGCCGCCAGGGCGGCTGCATCGATGGCCGCCTGGATATCGCGTTCATTGGTGGAACCGGCCGGATAGCCGGAGTTCACGCGCATGCCGCCGAAGACGAACAGCCGGTAGACGTCGGCCAGGCTGATGCGGTTGACATTGCCCAGCAAGACCCAGTGGTCGGAACTGTCGGCCACGCGCTTGCCCCACTGTACCCGCACGGCGCCTTCCACGTTGACTCTTCCCACCCAGCCCTGCTGCACCATCTTGTCGAGCAGGGTTTCCATTTCCTCGAAGCCCAGGCGCGTGCTGCGGCGGATCTCGGCCGCGCCCACCAGGGCCGAATCGGCGCAGTGGCAAGCCTGGTGCAGCACTTTCAAAATGGCGACAGCATCGACGAATTCGCTGCCCGGCACCGCTTCGTACCACCAGCGCTCATATTTCACGACGGGCAAGGCAGCCACCAGCAAGGCTCCCACGAGGGTGATCATCCAGCTCAGGTATATCCACACGAGGAACAGCGGCAAGGCGGCCAGTGCGCCGTAGATGCGTGAATAGGTGGGGAATTCCTGGATGAATTCGCCGAAGCCCCGCTTGGCCACCTCGAACGCCAGCGCCGCCAGCAGGCCGCCCCAGGCCGCGTCGCGCCAGTCCACGTCGCGGTTCGGCACGGCGATGTAGAGCAGGGTAAACGCCAGCATGGTCAGGCCGATCGACACCAGGGTATAGAACACGGTGCCGAGGAACGGCACGGCGCCCACCACGCCGCTGGTGGCGATGAAGACGCGCGAGGTCACCGTCAGCGACACGCCCACCAGCAAAGGCCCCAGGGTAACGATGGCCCAGTAGACCAGCAGGCGCTTGGTCCAGCGGCGCTCCTGGCGCACGCGCCAGATGCGGTTGAAGACGCGCTCGATCAAGCCCATCATGCCCACCGACGTGACAATCAGGGCACCGGCGCCGATGGCCGACAGGCGCGTGGCCTTCGAGGCGAACGTCGTCAGGTAGCCGAGGATGGTGTTCGATATGCCCTTGGGCATCACGCTTTGCACGAAATAATCTTCCAGCGCGTGGCGGAAGGTATTGAACAGGGGGAAAGTGGTGAAGATCGCCAGGGCCAGGGTGAGCAGCGGCACCAGCGCGAACACGGTGGCAAACGTCAGGCTGCCAGCCACTTGCGGCAGGCTTTCTTCGCGCACGCGGCGGCGCGCGAACTGCAGCAGGTCGCGCGTTTCGGACCACGTCAGGCCGCGCACGACGGCGAGCCCCATGCTCAAGGTGCGCCACAGGTATTGGAAGATGGGGAATATATATTTTGAAAACATGTGCTAAATCAGAACGGCGCCATGACAGCAGTCGTATCAGGCTGTAAAGCGCCCTATAATACCAATGATGAAGCCAACCAATCTGATTATTCTCGTATTGTTTTATTCACGCCATGGCGCCACGCGCCAGCTGGCCGAGTTGATAGCCCAGGGAGTGGAAAGCGTGCCTGGCTGCGATGCGCGCCTGCGCACCGTGCCCGCCGTCTCCACGGTGGCCGAAGCGACGGCGCCGGAAGTGCCGCCTGATGGCGCTCCTTATGTGGAACTGGAAGACTTGCAGGAATGCGCGGGCCTGGCCCTGGGGTCGCCCACGCGCTTCGGCAACATGGCCGCCGCCATGAAGTATTTCTGGGATGGCACGGCCAGCGACTGGCTGGCCGGCAGCCTGTCCGGCAAGCCCGCCTGCGTGTTCACGTCCACGGGCAGCCTGCACGGCGGCCAGGAATCGACCCTGCTGTCGATGATGATCCCCCTCTTCCACCATGGCATGCTGGTCATGGGCCTGCCCTACACGCATCCCGAGCTGATGACGACGTCCACCGGCGGCTCGCCCTACGGCGCCACGCACTGGTCGGGCATAGACGGCGACAAGGCCTTGAGCGAAGATGAAAAACGCCTGGCCATCGCCCTGGGCCGGCGCCTGGCGGAAAATGCCGCGAAACTGGCAGGCGCATGATGCACGGCGTACTGCACAAGTATTTCCACTGGGGCGCCATCGCCAGCCTCGTCACCCTGATCGTCTGGTGCGTGCTGTGGGAAACCGTGATCGCGCCGCTGCAGCCGGGCGGCTCCTGGGTCGTCCTGAAGGCGGCGCCCCTGCTCATCCCCCTGTACGGCGTCATCAAGCGCGACGTCTACACCCTGCAATGGTCCTCGATGGTGATCCTGCTGTACTTCACGGAAGGCGTGGTGCGCGGCTACAGCGACACGAACGCCACCTCGGCCCTGATGGCCTGGGGCGAGGCGGCCATCGTCTGCATCTATTTTGTCTGCGCCGTGCTGTATCTGCGCCCGTATAAAAAGGCGGCCAAGCGCATGGCCAAAGAGCTTCTGGAAAAAGTGACTAAAGTGAGCATCAAGAAATGAGCGACAAGCCCATGACTGACCAAGCCGACTTCCTCGCCGCCTGCCGCAACCTGCTGGGCGACACCTACGTCCTCACCCAGGACGCCGACACGGCGCCCTTCCTCACCGACTGGCGCGACAGGTTTACCGGCAAGGCCCTGGCCGTGCTGCGCCCCGCCACGGTGGAGCAAGTGGCCGGCGTGCTGCGCGCCTGCGCGCAATGGCAGGTTCCCGTCGTGCCGCAAGGCGGCAACACGGGCCTGGTACTGGGCAGCATACCCGATGCGGCCGGCACGGCCGTCGTGCTGTCGCTGGCGCGCCTGAACAGCATCCGCGCGCTCGATCCCGTCAACCGCACCATTACGGTGGACGCGGGCTGCATTTTGCAAACCATCCAGGAAGCGGCCAGCGCCGCCGGCTGCCTGTTCCCCCTGTCGCTGGCGGCCGAGGGCAGTTGCACCATCGGCGGCAACCTGGCGACGAATGCGGGCGGCACGGCCGTGCTGCGTTACGGCAATACGCGCGAGCTGTGCCTGGGTCTGGAAGTGGTCACGCCGCAGGGCGAAGTCTGGAGCGGCTTGCGCGGTTTGCGCAAGGACAATACCGGCTACGATTTGCGCGACCTGTACATCGGCGCCGAGGGTACTTTGGGCGTGATCACCGGCGCGGTCATGAAGTTGTATCCGCAGCCGAAAGCCTGCATCACGGCGCTGGCCGCCATGCCCTCGCCCGCCCATGCGCTGCGCCTGCTCTCGCTGATGCAGGACCATTGCGGCGCCAGCCTGACGGGTTTTGAATTGATGTCGCAGTATTGTTTGCAGCTGGTGGCGGAGCAGTTCCCGCAGCTGCCGCGCCCATTCGCCGAGGCCCACGGCCAGTATGTGCTGCTCGAACTGTCCAGCAGCCAGTCCGAGGCGCACGCCGTGGAATTGCTGGAAGCGAGCATCGGCGCAGCCCTGGAAAACGAGTTGATCGCCGACGCCGTCGTCGCCAGTTCCGTGGCGCAGTCCGAAGGACTGTGGCAGCTGCGCGAACACATCCCGCTGGCGCAGGCGCAGGCAGGCAAGAACATCAAGCACGATATCTCGCTGCCGATTTCCCGCATCGCCGATTTCATCGGCATCACGGATGCAGCGCTGCAAAGCGCTTTCCCCGGCTGCCAGCTCGTGTGCTTCGGCCACCTGGGCGACGGCAACCTGCATTACAACGTGGCGCCGCCAGCCGGCATGACGGACCAGGATTTCCTGTCCAACCAGGATGCCATCAACCGCATCGTGCACGACCAGGTGCACGGCTTTGGCGGCTCGATTTCGGCCGAACACGGCATCGGCGCCCTGAAAAAGGACGACCTGGCCCGCTACAAGTCGCCGCTGGAACTGCAGCTGATGCGCGCCGTGAAGCAGGCGCTGGACCCGCAGAACATCATGAACCCCGGGAAGATATTGTGAAGCCGTCGCGCATCCTGCTGGTAGCCTTGCTGGCCGGTTCCGCCAGCGCGCAGGACGTCTACAAATGCGTGCAGGATGGCCAGACCAGCTACAGCGCCACGCCGTGCACGGCCGGCCAGCTGCAGATACTGGAAGTCCCCTCGCCCCCGCCTGCCGTCGACAAGGGCGCGGCCACGCGTCAGGAGCGGGTGGCCAGCCAGATGGAAGCGGCGCGCAAGCAGCGCGAGAAGCTGGAAGACCAGGCCCGTGAGCGGGCCGCCAAACAGAAGGACATGCACGAGAAGCATTGCGCCCAGCTGCGACTGGATCAGAAATGGGCGGCGCAGGACGCCGTCGGCGCCGGCGACAAGAACCGCGATGCGGCGCAACTGAAAGCACGGCGCGCCGGCGAACGCCTGGCCGTCGAATGCCTGCATTGATTGCGCCGCTGGCCAGCCCGGCGACGACGCGCCTGCTGTCGCGCTGGCTGCTGCTGGGCGAATGGCGCGCGCATCCCGTGCGCGCCCTCGTCGCCATCCTCGCCATCGCCATCGGCGTGTCACTGGGCTTTGCCATCCATCTGATCAATGCGGCCGCCTTCAATGAATTTTCCACGGCCGTCAAAAGCCTGTCCGGCCAGGCCGACGTGCAGGTGGCCGGGCGCGAAGCGCTGTTCGACGAAGCCATCTACCCGTGGCTGGCGCAGCGCGACGGCGTGGCCGTGGCTTCGCCCGTGCTGGAGCTGCAGGCTACGGTGGCCGGCAAGAAGGACGGCGGCCCGCTGCATGTCCTGGCGCTCGACGTCTTCCGCGCCGGCTTCATCTCGCCCGACCTGATCGGCGCGCCGGCCGAAGGCCAGCCATTCGACACCCTGGCCGACGACGCCCTGTTCTTATCGCCGGCCGCCCTGCGCTGGCTCAATGTGGCCGAAGGCGGACAGGTCGCCCTGCAATCGGGCACGGGCACGGTATCCCTGCGCGTGGCCGGTTCGCTGCAGCGGGCGCGCGCCGGCCAGCGCATCGCCGTGATGGATATCGGCGCGGCGCAGTGGCGCTTCGAAAAAACTGGCAAGCTGTCGCGCATCGATTTGAAACTGCGCCAGGGCGTGAACCGCGACGCCTTCCAGGCGGCTCTTTCCCGCGCGCTGGAAGCGCAATACCCGGGGCGTTTCCAGGTAGGCCAGCCCAATGACGAAAACCAGAATAGCCGCAACAATAACCTCAGCCGCGCCTACCGGGTCAACCTGACGGTGCTGGCCCTCGTCGCCCTGTTTACGGGTGCGTTTCTCGTGTTTTCCACGCAGGCCCTGTCCGTCATCCGCCGCCGCGGCCAGTTTGCGCTGCTGCGCGTGCTGGGCATGGAACGGGGCCAGCTGCTGCGCCAGGTGCTGCTGGAGGGCGCCAGCCTCGGTATCGTCGGTGCTGCGCTGGGCATCGCCGGCGGCTATGCCATGGCGGCCGTGGCCCTGCGCTTCTTCGGCGGCGACCTGGGCGCCGGCTATTTCGCGGGCGTGCAGCCGCAGGTGCAGTTCACGCCCGTCGCCGCCTTCGTCTATTTCGCCCTGGGTCTCGGTGTCGCCTTGCTGGGCTGCGCCGCGCCCGCGCTGGAAGCGGCGCGCGCGGCCCCCGCCATCGCCCTGAAATCGGGCAGCGAGGAAGTCGTGACGACGCGCCTGGCGAAAACCTGGCCCGCGCTGGCATGCCTGTTGCTGGCCGGCGCCTTGACGTTCTTGCCGCCCGTGTTCGAGCTGCCCCTGTTCGGTTATCTGTCCATCGCGCTGCTGCTGATCGGCGCCATCGCCCTGATGCCGCAGCTGGCGGCCGTCGTCTTCCGCTTCCTGCAGCGCGTCTGGCTGCGCACGGAGACCAGCCTGCATGCGCCCGTGCGCAGCCTGACCCTGGCCCGCCTGGCGAACGCCTCGGGCCAGGCCGGCATCGCCCTCGGCGGCGTGCTGTCGAGTTTTAGCCTGATGGTGGCGATGGCCATCATGGTGTCGAGTTTCCGCGTTTCCGTCGACGACTGGCTGCTGCAGATCTTGCCGGCCGACGTGTATGCGCGCACGGCCGCCAGCGGCGGAACGGCCGGCCTGAATCCGCGCGAGCAGGCCAGCATCACCGCCCTGCCCGAGGTGGCCAGGGTGGACTTCCAGCGCGTGCGCTCGCTGTCGCTGGCGCCCGACCGCCCGAATGTGGCGCTGCTGGCGCGTCCCGTCAATCTGGCCGATCCGGGCAAGAGCATGGTGCTGGTGGGCGACACCTTGCCCGTACCGGCAGGCGCGAAACCAGTCTGGCTGTCCGAAGCGGCGGCCGACCTGTATAACGTCAAGCCTGGCCAGCACATAGCCCTGCCGCTGGCGGGCGGCTTGCACACCTTCTTTGTCGCCGGCATCTGGCGCGACTATGCGCGCTCTTCCGGCGCCATCCAGATGCCGCTGGACGACTACCGCGCGCTGACGGGCGACCTCGATGTCAGCGATGCGGCCCTGTGGCTGGCCAAGGACGCCACCGGCGACGCGCTGCAACAGCGCCTGAAAAACCTGCCCTTTGGCGCCAGCCTGGAAGTGTCGAATCCTTCGGCCATCCGCGCCCTGAGCCTGCAGATCTTCGACCGCAGCTTCGCCGTCACGTATTTATTGGAAGCCATCGCCATCGTCATCGGCCTGTTTGGCGTGGCCGCCACGTTTTCCGCGCAGACCCTGGCGCGCGCGCGCGAATTCGGCATGCTGCGCCACGTGGGCGTGACGCGCGGGCAAATCTTGTCCATCCTGGCGCTGGAAGGCGGCGCGCTGACGGCGCTGGGCATCGCCACCGGTTTCATCCTCGGACTGTTGATCAGCTTTGTGCTGGTCTTCATCGTCAATCCGCAATCGTTCCACTGGACCATGCAGCTGCACCTGCCGTGGCCCTTGATCGCCACCGTGGCCGGCGCCCTGCTGACGGCAGCCGCCGCCACGGCGCTGATCGCGGGTCGTCAGGCGCTGTCCGCAGGACCCATCCGCGCCGTCAGGGAGGACTGGTAATGCGCCTTGTTTTCATGTTGTCATTAGCGCTGGCGCTACCTGTGCTGGCCGCGCCGCCCGCCTTTGCCCCCGTCACGCCGCTGCCGGCCGGCCAGACCCTGCGCATGCCGCACGACTTCGGCGCCCATCCCGCGTACAAGACGGAATGGTGGTACGCCACGGGCTGGGTAAAAACCAGCGGCGGCGAACAACTGGGCTACCAGGTGACCTTCTTTCGCAGCGCCACGGCCACCGATGCGGACAACCCCAGCGCATTTGCGCCGAAACAGCTGATCATCGGCCACGCGGCCCTGTCCGACCCGAAAGTAGGCAAGCTGCTGCACGACGAGAAAAGCGCGCGCGAAGGTTTCGGCCTGGCCTACGCCAAGGTGGGCGACACGGACGTCAAACTCGACGACTGGCGCATGCAGCGGCAAGCGGACGGCAGCTACCGGGTCAGCCTGGCGGCGCGCGAATTCAACTTGCAGCTGACCCTGGCCCCCACCCAGCCCGTGCTGCTGCAGGGAGAAGGCGGCTACTCGCGCAAGGGCGCCCGGCCCGCGCAATCGAGCTACTACTACAGCGAACCGCAGCTTGCTACCCGTGGCACGATTGCCCGCGCGGGCGGCAAGCCGGAAGCCGTGACGGGCACCACCTGGCTCGATCACGAGTGGTCCAGCCAGGTGCTTGACGCGGACGCCAGCGGCTGGAACTGGATAGGCGCCAACCTCGATGATGGCGGCGCCCTGATGGCCTTCCAGATCCGCAGCAAGACAGGTGCTAAACTATGGGCACACGCGACATGGCGCGACGCGTCCGGTAAGATGACGCAGTTCGCGCCCGGCGACGTCGATTTCACGCCCACGCAGCTGTGGCGGTCGCCCCGCACGCAAGCCGAATATCCGGTCGCCACCGAGATCCGCACGGGTGCTACGCGCTGGCAGATCAAGCCGCTGCAGGCAGACCAGGAACTCGATTCGCGTCGCTCGACGGGGGCAGTGTACTGGGAAGGCGCCGTGACGGTGGAGCGCGGCGGCCAGCCGGTGGGCCGCGCCTACCTGGAAATGACGGGCTACGTGCAGCCGATGAAGTTATAAGCAGTACAAAATACAGTAAATACTAAGCGAAAAACAATGACAACCAGCACAGAAACAGGCAGTACGAGTACAGCAACCGCCGCAAGCACCGCACCGACTCCCGACACCGGCACCAGCCGCGAACTGAAAAAAGGCAGCCTGGCCGCCTTCAAGGGCTTGATGCCCTTTCTGACGCCGTACCGTAAGCAGTTCTTCCTGGCCGGTATCGCGCTGGTGGTGGCCGCCGCCTCGACCCTCGCCATTCCCGCCGCCTTCAAGCAGATGATCGACCTCGGCTTCGGCGGCGCGGCCGGTTCAAAAAGCATCCAGCACGTCGACCTGGTGTTCCTCGCCCTGTTTGGCGTGGCGTCCATCCTGGCGCTGGCCACGGCGGCGCGCTTCTATACGGTGTCATGGCTGGGCGAGCGCGTCACGGCCGACATCCGCAGCGCCGTGTACCGCCACGTCGTCACGCAAAGCCCCGCATTCTTTGAGACGACGCAGACGGGCGAAGTCCTGTCGCGCATCACCACCGACACGACCCTGATCCAGGCCGTGGTCGGCACCAGCATTTCCATGGCGCTGCGCAATGTGCTGCTGTTCCTGGGCGGCCTGGTAATGCTGTTCGTCACCAGCGCCAAGCTGGCGGGCATCATCATCGGCCTCTTGATCCTTGTCGTCGTGCCCATCATCGTGTTTGGCCGCCGCGTGCGCAAGCTGTCGCGCGATTCGCAGGACCGCATCGCCGACGCGTCGGCCATGGCCGGCGAAATCCTCAACGCCATGCCCACCGTGCAGGCGTTTACGCACGAGAAGATCGAATCGAAACGCTTCGGCGACTCCGTCGAAGGCGCCTTCATGACGGCCATGCGCCGCATCCGCGCCCGCGCTCTGCTCACCATGATCGCCATCCTGCTGGTCTTCGGCACCATCGTATTTGTCTTGTGGCTGGGCGCGCGCGCCGTGCTGGAAGGCTCGATGACGGGCGGCGACCTGGGCCAGTTCATCCTGTACGCGTCCATCGTGGCCGGCGCCATCGGCGCCCTGTCCGAAGTGATGGGCGAAGCGCAGCGCGCCGCCGGCGCCACCGAGCGCCTGCTGGAACTGATGGCCGTGAAATCGGAAATCTTATCGCCGGCCACGCCGCTGCCACTGCCCGCGCGCGCCGCGACTGGCGCCGCCCTGTCGCTGGACGATGTCATGTTCTCGTACCCGTCGCGTCCGGACACCCACGCGCTGGACCACGTCAGCCTCGACATCCGCGCCGGCGAAACCGTGGCCGTCGTGGGTCCGTCGGGCGCCGGCAAGACCACCCTGTTCCAGCTGTTCCTGCGTTTTTATGATCCGCAAAGCGGCAGCATCCGCCTCGATGGCGTGGACATCAAGCAGCTGGACCTGCACACCTTGCGCGACGCCATCGGCATCGTGCCGCAAGATACGGTGATCTTCTCGGCCGACGCCATGGAAAATATCCGCTATGGCCGCGCCGGCGCCAGCGATCAGGAGGTCATCGCCGCCGCGAAGATGGCGGCCGCCCACGAATTCATCGAACGCCTGCCGAACGGCTACAAATCCTTCCTCGGCGAACGGGGCGTGCGCCTGTCCGGCGGCCAGCGCCAGCGCATCGCCATCGCCCGCGCCCTGCTGAAAAACCCGCCGCTGCTGCTGCTCGACGAAGCGACCAGCGCGCTGGACGCGGAATCGGAACGCCTGGTGCAAAAGGCGCTGGAAGCGGCCATGGTGGGCCGCACCACGGTCATCATCGCCCACCGCCTGGCCACCGTGCAGCGGGCCGACCGCATCATCGTCATGGAAGACGGCAAGATCGTCGAGACGGGCACGCACGCGTCGCTGGTGGCAATGAAAGGCATCTATGCCAACCTCGCGGCACTGCAATTTCATCACGCACAAATCAATTAAACAGAACCATCATGAACGCACTTTTCCACGCCAACCTCGGCATCACCGATTTCTGGACCTTTTTATTGGGAACGATCTTCATCGTCATTCTGCCCGGTCCCAATTCCATGTATGTGCTGTCGGTCGCCGCCCAGCGCGGCGTGCGGCCTGCCTATCAGGGCGCCTTCGGCATCTTCGCCGGCGATCTGATATTGATGGTGCTGTCGGCCTGCGGCGTGGCCTCGCTGCTGAAAGCCAGCCCGGCCCTGTTCTACGTGGTGAAATACATCGGCGCGGCCTACCTGGGCTGGATCGGCCTGCAGATGCTGATCGGATGCTGGCGCAAGCTGCGCGCGCCAAGCTCCGTCGACGGCGAAGCGGCAGCGGCGCCAAGCCCCGTCAAGGAAAGCGATCCATTCCGCAAGGCGCTGATCATCAGCCTGATGAACCCGAAGGCGATCCTGTTCTTCATCTCGTTTTTCATCCAGTTCGTCGACCCGGCCTTCCCGAACCCCGTGCTGTCCTTCATCGGCCTGGGCCTGATCTGCCAGGTGATCAGCTTTACCTACTTGACAGCCATCATCTTTGTCGGCGCGCGCCTCGCCGAGACCTTCCGCCGCCGTCGCCGCCTCTCGGCCGGCATGGGCGGCGGCGTGGGCGCCATGTTCATCGGCTTCGGCGCGAAGCTCGCCACGGCCACACTGTAAGGAATGACTGTGAACGAACTTGAGCTGCGCCAGCGCTGCCATACCGTCCTGCCTGGCCATCGCCAGCCCGCCCCAAGCGCCACCTTCGCCGCCATGGCCGCCTGGTGCGACGCCAACCATGTTGCGCACGACACCTATGGCGAAGGCGCGCTGATCGAACAGTTCGAGAACAAGATCGCCAGCCTGCTAGGCTTCGAGGCGGCCGTGTTCTGCATCACGGGCACCATGACGCAAGTGACGGCCCTGCGCCTGGCCTGCCAGGACCGGGGTTCGCCCCTGGTGGCGCTGCATCCCACTTCGCACATCCTGCGCCACGAACGGGGCAACCATGAACTGCTCGAGCACTTCAAGGGCTTGATGCTCGGCGACCCGCACCGCCCGTGGACGGTGGACGACTTGCGCGCCGTGCCCGATGCGCTGGGCGCCGCGCAGGTCGAGCTGCCGATGCGGGAAATCGGCGGCCAGTGTCCATCGTGGGATGAATTGAATGACATCAAGCGGCACTGCCGCGAGCACAACATCCATTTGCACATGGATGGCGCGCGCCTGTGGGAAGCACAAGCCGGTTTCGGCCAATCCCTGCCCGCCATCTGCGATGGCTTTGATTCCGTGTACGTGTCGCTGTACAAGGGCATCGGCGGCCTCGGTGGCGCCATGCTGGCCGGCAGCCGCCCGTTCGTCGAGCGGGCGCGCGAGTGGTTCCGCCGCCAGGGCGGCAATATCGTGCACCGCACGCCGTACGTGGTGGCCGCCGCCATGCAGTTCGACGCGCGCCTGGCCGCCATGCCGCAGTATTTTGCACGCACACAGTGGCTGTACGCGCTGCTGCGCGACTTCCCGTCGATTGCCGTCAATCCCGCCCAGCCGCAAGCCAATATGCTGCACCTGCACCTGCCCGTCTCGCGCGAGCGGGCCATCGCCATCCGCAATCAGCTGGCCGAAGACCACGGCATCTGGCTGTTCGGCCGCGCCAGCCACGCAGCGCTTCCCGGGCACAGCGTGGTGGAATGGTATGTGGGAGATCAGTTGCTGGAACTGCCGGACGACACCGTGCGGCTGGCCCTGACCTTGCTGGATCAGGCCATGCGCAAGGCGCCCGACGCCCGCTGAACGGGCCGCAGACGCGCTAGCTGCACAGCAGCGCCTGCAACTGGCTGGCCTGGCCGGGGTAGCGGCTCATGTCGACGGGCCCGCTGATGCCGCGCACGGCCCCCGTACTCGCGTACTGCCAGAAGGTATAGCTGCTGCTGCCGGCAGGAACGGTGGGGCTGGGCCCGGACGTGTAATGGGCGATCCACAGTGGATGGGCGAGAAACGGCGCAAACGAACCCACGCAGCTGTTCCAGAAACCGGCGACCGTGTAGATGCCGGGCGTGCAGCCCAGCCTGTCGCCGACCTGCTGCAGCCACTGTGCGACGGCGGCCGCATAAGCGGGCTGGTCCAGCCCCGGCTGTTCCACGTCCAGCATGGGCGGCAATTCGCCCTTGACGCTGCCCACCGCATTGCAAAAGTTGGCAACCTGGACCGCTACCGGTTCGGTGGGCGAGAAAAAGTGATACGCGCCGCATAACAGGCCCGCCGCCGTGGCGCCCGCCCGGTTGCGGAGGTAGTCGCTATCGACCACCGTGCCCCCTTCCGTGGCTTTCAGATAGATGAAAGCTGGCGCAGCGCCGCCGTAAGCCACTGTGGGCCAGTCGATGGCGCCGTTGTAGTGCGATACATCGATGCCTTGCAAAAAGTCTGCCATGCCGTGCTCCTGCCAGTGAAAATGAATGACCTTGCCGTGGCTACGCCGGAAATGGGAGCCGCGCGCCCATACCGTAGGTGAACTTGATCAGATAGCTGACGTCGGCGCTTTTCGGCTGCGCATCGGACGGCAAGGGTCCCGCGCCCTGGCCCGGCTCCGCGCGCGCACCGACGCCGCCATCGTGGCCACGCAGGAAACAGCCCCGGTAGTCGGGCAGCTGAAATTGCCCTCCAGAACCGCCATACAGATACCCGAGCGCCGCATACAGCTCTGGATACGACGCGCTGTCGAGCATGCGTCCGTCGCACAGCATCCAGCCCCAGGCTTCGATGGTAGCGCCGGCGGTAGCGCCCGCAAAGGCGATCACCGTGCCGACGGGCGTATCACCAAAGCCAGGCCGCAGGGGAAATTGCGGCGGCGCATGAAATGGAGCGCTCATGACGCCAGCATCCCGCCGCGTGGGGCGCGGGGCCACGGCAATGGATTGGCAGACTCTGCGGGAACGGCCAAGTGTTCCGCTTCTTTACTGTCACTTTGATCGGTATCAAATCGCATGGCTTGCCCTTGTGGTTTTCGTGTCAATAATGGCGTACATCACGCTTTATTATAATGATGAATTAACATTTTCGAAAAGCAAGTTTAATTCTGCATGGCACAAAAAAAAGCGCCCGAAGGCGCTTTTTTCATTTCATGGCGGCCGGGTTGGCCGCCACTACCTGCTTAGAACTTGTAGTTGTAAGCGAGACCGATCAACTGCATGCGGGTCTTGAACAGGCCCTTGGTGGTTTCACCGTTGCCGGTGCAGCCAGGGGTCACCGGCGAGCAGTCATTCTTGTAGTTGACAGTGGCATCCTTGAAGTCGATGAAGCTGTAAGCCAGGTCGAGCGAGGAATTGGCGTTCAGCTTCCAGTTCGCGCCGATCGAGTACTGCATGCGGTCGCTGTCCGGCAGCGCTGGATGACGCAGCTCGGCGCTGCGCACTGGCGCCTGGTCATGCGCGATACCGGCGCGCAGCAGCAGGTTTTCGCTGTACTTGTAGTTGGTGCCCAGCGACACGCGGTAGGTGTTCTTCCACTGCTGGCGGATGCGCTCCGGGCCTTCGGCCGTCGGCGGGAACTGGATGTCCAGGTTCTGCAGGCGCGAAGTGCGCGTCCAGGTAACGTCGCCCATCAGGGCCCAACGATCATCCATCTGATGGAAGGCGTTGACCGACAGGGTTTCCGGCGTGCGCACTTCGACCAGCGCCTTGGAATTGACCTTGTTCGATGCCTTGGCGATGAAGGCATTCACGGCGGCGTTGTCCGACACTTGCGAGAAGTCCCAGATCGTGTCGCCTTTCAGCTTGTGCGAAATCGACGAACGGTAGGAAATGCCGAAACGCGTGCCTTCATTCATCTGGTACAGATAGCCCAGGTTGAAGCCGAAGCCCCAGTCATCGCCATCCATCGAGGCATGGCCATCCTTGGCGCCCTTCAGTGCGGCGCCGGCTGCCTGCGCGGCGGCCAGGCCCTGCGTCTTGGCGATATTGGCCAGGAAGGCTTGCGACGCGGCTGGCGCGTGCTGGGCCAGGAAGGCCACGGAACCCGGTACGTCGACTGCCTGGCCCAGTTCCGCCTTCATGTGTTCAGCGGTGACGCCGAAGCCGAAGGAGTGGTGTTCATTGACCTTGAAGGAAACGGAAGGATTCAGGGCGATGGCTTCGAGCTTGATGTTGGTGATCGCATAGCGGCCGCTCCAGTCATTGCCGTAATCGAGCTTGGCGCCGTATGGCACGAACAGGCCCATGCCGACCGTCCATTGATCATTGACCTTCTTGCTGGCATACAGGGCTGGCGCAAAGACGGCGTCCGGCGCATAGTCCTTGGTCGTGCCGCCCGGCGTGCGGCCGGTGAACGTCCTCGAACCCGTGTCTTCATAGGTAGAATGCGGTACCACCAGGGTGCCGCCGCCCATGAACTGCGTGCCTTCCAGGCGCGACAGGCCGGCCGGGTTGTAGAAAATGGTCGATGCATCGGCCGCTTCGGCGCCGCTGGCATCGGCCGTGCCCTGGGCGGAAACGCTTTGCGAACCGAAACGGTAGCCCGATGCTTGTGCGGTGGAGGAAATGCCGGCAAATGCGGCAACGATCAGGAGGGGCAGATATTTATGTTTCAAGTTAGTCTCTCTTTATTATATGAAATTGTCTTCGGCACACTATCGCGGGCATATCCAGCTGCCCCGTCTTGCACTTTTCTTGCCGCCGTGAACTCCAATTCACTGACGGCATGAGCGAAGCATATAATATTTTTTAGAAAAAAGCGAACGTTCGCTCTTTTTATGAAACGGCGTTGTTTTTCCTGCGCATACGACCTTCTACAGTGCCAGCGCAGGGGCTGGAAGCGGGATCAGAAAGCGCTGGTGCATCAGCGACAGCATCTGTTCCGCGGGCACGGGGCGCGAGATGAAATAGCCCTGCACCTCGTTGCATTGCAGGGTGCGCAGGATGTCGAGCTGCTCGCGCGTCTCCACCCCTTCAGCCACCACGCTCATGCCCAGCGCATGCGCCATCGACAGGATGGCGCGCACGAACACTTCGCCCTGCTCCGAGCGGCCCAGCTCCATGGTGAAGGCGCGGTCGATCTTCAAGCCATCCATGGCGAACTTCTGCAGCTGCGACAGCGAGGAATATCCCGTGCCGAAATCGTCGACCAGCAGGCGCACGCCCAGCGCGCGGATGGCGGACAGCTGCTCCACGGCGCGGTTCTGTTCATCCATCATGGCCGATTCCGTGATTTCCACCTCGATCAGCCGCGCATCGATGCGGTGGCGCGTCAGGGCCGAGGCCAGCACCTGGTGCACGTCGCCGCGGCCGAACTGGCGCGCCGAGACGTTGATGGACACGGGCACCAGTTCCAGTCCGCTGGCTTGCCAGCGCGCCATCTGCAGGCACACCTTTTCGATGACGACTTCGCCCAGCTGCGAAATCAGGCCGCTGCTCTCGGCCACGGGAATGAATTCCAGCGGCGGCACCATGCCATGCTGCGGATGGTGCCAGCGCACCAGCGCCTCCATGCTGCACAGCTGCCCGCTCATGGCGTCGACTCGCGGCTGGTAGACGACGAGGAACTGGTCCTGCTCCAGCGCCGCCACCAGGCTTTGCTCCAGTTCGCGGCGGTTGCGGATGGTTTCAAACAGTTCCGGCTGGAAGAAACGGTGATGGCCCTTGCCCGCCACCTTGACGGCATACATGGCGATATCGGCGTTCTTCAGCAGCACTTCCGTCTCGGCGCCATCGCGCGGATACAGGCTGATGCCGATCGACGCACCCATCTTGTGGCGCTCGCTGCCCAGGTAAAACGGTTCATCGAAGGCGATGGCGATGCGCTGCGCCACCTGCTCGGCGCGGCTGTCGTCCTCCACCGGGTCGAGCACGACGACGAATTCGTCGCCGCCCAGGCGCACCACGTGATCGCCGGGCCGCAGCACGGCCTTCAGGCGCAGCGAGGCGGCGCGCAGCACCTTGTCGCCCTCGGCGTGGCCCTGCGTGTCGTTGATATCCTTGAAGCCGTCCAGGTCGATGAACAGCAGCGCCAGCATGTGCCGCGCGATGGCGGCGCGGCCCAGGGCCCCGGGCAGAAATTGCTGCAGCCAGTAGCGGTTGGGCAAGCCCGTCAAGCCATCTTCATTGGCCAGGCGGCGCAGGTCGCGCTCGTGCTCCTTGGCCGTGCTGATGTCTTGCAGCGTGACGGCCAGGCGGTCGCCACTGCGCACCAGGCGCCGGCGTATCCAGCGCAGCTTGAAGGGGTTGCCTTCCGGCAACTCGATCTCTTCCTCGGAAAAGCCGGACACCATGGCGGCCCGGTAATTATGGATCAGGTCGCGGAAATACGGCTCGTGGGCGCGCGATTGCAGGCGCATGCCCAGCAACTGTTCGCGGCGCACGCCAAAGTAGCCGGCGCCCGGCTCGTTGCAGTCGACGATCTCGAAATCGAGGATGCTGCCATCCGCGCCGCGCAGGGCGGCAATGATATAGAAGCCGTCGCTCGTGCCTTCGGTGGCCATGCGGTAGGCATTGCGCACGCCTTCGGACTGGTGGTGGCGCCACGCCAGGCGCAGCGACAGCACGGTGGCGACGGCGGCAAAGGCCAGCAGCAGCAAGGTGACGGCAAAGGCGATGCCGATATATATCGTGCGCGTTTCCTCGTAGGGATGCAGCATTTCACCGTCCGACAGTCCGACCACGGCCGTAAACGGATAGGCTTTCAGCGCCTGCCAGCCCACGTAGCGGCTTTGCTGGTCGGAAAAAGCGATCCTGCCGCCCGAATGCAGGGCGCCGCTCTCCGTTTCCAGGAAACTCGTGTCGAGAAACGGCGCGCCCTCGCCGCTCGGGGTCGGCAACACGCGCGAGCCAAGGCGCGTGCTGAACAGTTCACCCTCCTCGCCCACCATGGCCGACATGCCGAACTTGCCAAAACTGACGCTGTTGTAGAATTCGGAAAAATAGCTGGAATGGATGGAGATCAGCAGCACGCCGTCAAAATTGCCATCCTCGTCTTCCAGCCGGCGCGTGAAATGCACGAGGCTTTCATCGGCGCCCGGCACCGCCGCCTCGCTGGCCGCATTGGCCCTCCCCAGCGCGATGCGCAGCGCACTGGAATTGCTGCGCCAGTGGCGCAGCAGGAAATCGCTGCGCTCGTTGACCCGCAGGCGCTGCAGCGGCGCCGTGGCCGTCACGGCGTGGCCCTTGCGGTCGAGGATGGCGACGATGGCAAATTGCGGCAAGGCATACATGCCCTGCGTCTTCAATTGGTCGAGACGCAGCTGGCCGCGCGAATTTTCCCACTCGTATTTGAGCTGCAAGGTCAGCTGGTCCATCTGCTCCAGGGTGCGCAGCAGATACTGGCCATACGCTTTCGACAAGGAAGACACGCTGTCGAGCGCCTGCTGCTGCGCCACCTTCTTTTCCGCCTCCAGCTGCAGCAAGGTGGCCGTCCACAGCACGGCGCACAGGATCAGTCCCAGCAAGGGCCAGGCCAGGATCAGGCGCAGGTTGGCCTTGAGAAAATCGGCCCTGCTCATCTCCACCACGGCGGCGTTATTATTATTTACAAATTGTCGCAAGAACATGGTGCAGCATCTGCCGTTTCTGTGTATTTCTTCAAGGACACACAAATTACCACAGAGTCATGTTTGCAGGTAAGACAGCAGCGTAATTATGTGTGCGGGCCGCAGCCCGCCTGTCGCGCCTGCGTTACAATCACCATCCTTACCGTTGGAGAAATACATGCAGCAATATCAAGATTTGATCAAGACCGTGCTCGAAACGGGCAGCTGGCAAGACAACCGCACAGGCATCCGCACCCTGAGCGTGCCGGGCGCCATGATGCGTTTCGACTTGGCCAACGGCAATTTCCCTGCCGTGACGACCAAGAAACTGGCTTTCAAATCCGTGATCGGCGAATTGTGCGCCTTCCTGCGCGCCTCGCGCAACGCGGCCGAGTTCCGCGCGCTGGGCTGCAAGGTATGGGACCAGAACGCCAATGAAAATGCGCAATGGCTGGCCAACCCCTACCGCGAAGGCGAAGATGACCTGGGTCCCGTGTACGGCGTGCAATGGCGCCAATGGCCCGCGTATAAACTGCTGGACGCCGACCAGCCGGCACAGATCGCCGATGCGCAAGCGAACGGTTTCACCCTGATCGCCCCCATCGCCGAAAACGGCGTGCAGAAAGTGCTGCTGTACAAGGCCGTCGACCAGTTGCGCGAATGCCTGGACACCATCATGCACAACCCCGGCAGCCGCCGCATCCTGTTCCACGGCTGGAACCCGGCCGTGCTGGACGCAGTCGCCCTGCCCGCCTGCCATTTGCTGTACCAGTTCATCCCGAACGCCAGCACGCGCGAAATCTCGCTGTGCTTATATGTGCGCAGCAACGACATCGGCCTGGGCACGCCGTTCAACATCGCCGAAGGCGCCGCCCTGCTGCACCTGGTGGCGCGCCTGACGGGCTACACGCCGCGCTGGTTCACGTATTTCATCGGCGACGCGCACATCTATGAAAACCACCTCGACATGGTGGAAGAACAGCTCAAGCGCACACCGTTCCCGGCGCCGCGTTTCGTCATTTCCGACCGCGTGCCCGACTTTGCCAAAACCGGCAAATACGAGCCGGAATGGCTGGAAAAAATCGAGCCGTCCGATTTTTCGCTGGAAGGCTACGAACATCACGCGCCCATCAAGGCCGCGATGGCCGTCTGATGGCGGTCGCACCGCTGGCAGCCCTGCACCGCAAGCTGTTTGATGAAACCGACGGAAACAAGTTCGCCCGCCTGAAGGACAGGCTGCTGAAAAAGTATGCTGCCGACGAGCGGCAAGCCGTGCTCGCCATCCTGATCGCTTACGCCAGGGACGGCCAGCTGCTGCACTGGCGCGCCTTCCTGATGACGGATATCGTCGCCCTGGCCGAGCCGGGCGAATACGGCGATTTTTTCAGCTGGAGCCTCGATATGGACGGCCTCGCCTACTGGGGCGTGGATGGCATGCTCAAAAGCATGGGCAAGGCGGCGTATGCTCCGCTCGTGGCCCTGGCCACTGCGGAAAATGCCAAGCTGAGCGTACGCGCCAAGGCCGTCAAAAGCCTGGCCGTGTTCAGCCGCCAGCCTTTCGATGCGGGGTTGCCTTACGATCCCGGCCACTGGAAGGCAGAACAGCTACGACTGGCCGACGTGCTGGTCTGGCAGCGCGACGCTTATCCGGATGGCGCAGGCCATGCCGTGCCCGTCACCCACGCGTCGCTCGAGGATCCCCGCACACCGCTGGAAAAAGCCGCGGCCAGGCTGGAGAAAAAGCTGGCCGCCAGTCGCAAGAAGGAGCAGGACCTGGCGCAGCCATCGAACTGGCTGACCATCGCCAGCGCCGCCGACATGGCCGGCATCGCGCAGCGCTGGGCCTTGCCGGAGCACTACCGGCGCTTCCTGGCTTGCCATTCGCCGCTGCGGGTGTTTATCGACAGCCGGCAGTATTTCCAGGGTTTGAGCCTGTATGGCGCGGCCGGACTGGTCAAGGCCCAGCACGGTTACGCCTGGAATCCCGTCAGCGGTGAAGCCATCGCCGGCTGGCCGGAACAGTATCTGGTGATCGCCGACGCGGGCGCCGATCCATATTGCCTGGACCTGGGCGCCGTCGCCGATGGCGATGCCCCCGTGTATCGCGCCGAACATGGCATGGGCACATGGCGCTTCGAGCGCCATGCGGACAGTTTCATCGACTTCCTGAACGAGATCGCGACAGCGGCCTAGCCGGCCTCGCCTCCCGGACCGCCCGGGCCAGGGCCGGGGCCGCCTGGCCCGCGTCCGCCCGGCGGGCCGAAGCGCGGTTCGCGCTCGCCCTCTTTCGCCGCCGACGTGGCGCCGCCCAGGCGGTACGACAGCCCCACATAAATCATGCGTCCATCGAAGCGCCGCGTGCTCGTCTCGCGCAGGGAAGCGCTGTTGATGACGGTTTCCATCTTGTTGCTGCTAAACACATCGGTCACATTCATGACCAGGCTCAGCTGCGGCGTCACCGTGTGGCGCCAGCTTACATTCAAGGTGTTGTTCGGCGAGCGGTAGCCCTGCCCCGACAGCATCTTGCCTTGCATTTGCAGGGCCAGCTGCAGTTGGTTCGCCGTATTGAGCTGGTAATTGAGGCGCGCGCGGCCGCTCAGGGCATTCGCCGTGCGCGTGCTGCGGTTGCCCAGGTCGTCCGAACTCGTCTGCTGGCTGCGCGCCAGGTTGCCGCTCGTGTTCAGGGTCAGCGATGGCGTCAGCTTGCCGCTGACGCTGAATTCCAGGCCGCTCGAATGGCTGCCTTCGCCGTTTTCGCGCGTGGTCAAGAGCACATTGTCGCTGATAAAGTAACGGTAATCGACGATGGCGTCCGTGTCGCGCCGGTGGTAGGCGCGCAAGCTGCTTTCCAGGCCCGCGATCTTCGTTTCATAACCGATCTCGAACGAGTCCGTCTGCGTGGGTTTCAGCTTGGGATTGCCGGCCGACACATTGAACTCGTCGCGGTAAACCACGTAAGGATTCAGGTCGCCCGCATTCGGGCGGCGGATGCGGTGCGCATAGCTGAAGCGCAGGTTGCTCTCGTCGCTGACCTTATAGGTAGCGAACAGGCTGGGAATATAGTTGACGTAGTTGTTGCTGGCCTCGACGCCGCTGGTGATCTGGCGCACGTTCAAGTCCGTGTATTCGGCGCGCAAGCCGGCCAGCGCGCCCCAGCGCTCGCTCAGGCGCATCTGGTAGGAGCCGTACAGCGCGATGGTGCGCTCGTCCAGCTCGAAACGGTTGCTGCGCATGGGATTGACGGTCTCCAGCAGGCTGCCCGGGTTGATGTCCGTATATAAGGTATCGAAACTGCTCTTGTTGTCGGCTACCTTGTAGCCCAGCTTGGCAGTGCCGCCCGCCAGCGGACGCTCGTAGTCGCCGCTGAAGTCGACGATGCGGTTGCCCGTCTCGCTGTGTTGGCGCGCGCGGCTGTCGAAGGCATTCACGGGCGTCACCGCGTAGGTATTGGCGTAATCGCTGTCGCTCTCGTTGGTCGACGACGAAACGCGCAAGTCGATCTTCAGCGACTCTCCCGGCAACTCTCCCTTGTGGTCGTAGCGCGCGCCCCAGCTGTAGTTGCGGCTGTCGCCGTTGCGCACGGTGCTGCGCACATAGTCGCCGATGGTGCTGCCCGTGCTGTCGCCATTGATGTAGCGGTCGAGCGAACGCTGGTCGTTGCTGCGGCCGTTATACGACACGCTGGCGGCCAGGGTATCGTTGGCGTTCAGGTTGTAATTCACAGTGCCGTGCAAGCCCAGCGAATCATTCAAGCCATTGTTGTTGGACTGCTGGCTGCTGGGGGCGAATGCCCCCGTGTCGCGTTCCAGGCGCTCGCGGCTGACCTCGCCCACGGAATTGCGGCCGTCGTGGCGCACATTGATGCCGCCCTGGTAGCCCCACGGCCCTTCGTTGTAGGTGCCGGACACGGCACTGTTGTAGCGCCCCGCGATGCCCGCATTTGCGTTGACGGTGGCAAAGCCGCCCGGCTTGCGGTTGCGCCGCATCACCAGGTTCAGGATCGGGCCGCCACCGGCTTCGTTGCCGAACTGGGCACCGGGATTGTTGATCACTTCCACGGACTCGATATCGTCGGCCGCCATGGCGTTCAGGGTGGCGCCGCGCGAATCGCCCTGCAACATGGCTGACGGCTTGCCATCAATCAATATCTGCACATTGCTGCTGCCGCGCAGGGAAACGCTGCCATCGGGGTCGACGGCCACCGACGGCACATTGTTCAAGGCATCGGCCGCCGTGCCGTTGCTGCTGCCCACGTCGGACTTGACGTCGTAGACTTGCCGGTCAATGCGGCCCGTGGGACGCTCGGCCGTCACGCTGACGGAAGGCGGTGTATCAATGGCGGGCGTCTTGGCCGGTGCCGGCTTGACGACGGTGTCGCCGGTGGCCGCGGCCTGTGCCTGAGCGGAAACATTGGCAGACAGCAGGCTGCCGCCAGCCAGGCAGCAGAGAACAATTTTATGCATGAAATAAATAGCCCAGGAACTGTGAGGCGCAACGCAAACGCGTGGCAACCGGGAATCGAATGCCATGATTCTAGGGGCCAACGCATAGGCAAACAATTGCAATTTACTTCAATTTACAAATCTCTTGCGCTTGTGGCATTACAGCCTCACACCTTGGGGAGCAGCTAGGTCAGCAAGCCATTGCTACGTGCCAGTTTCAGCCAGCCCGGATACTCCGTCATCAGCAAGTCATACAGTTCCTCATCGCTGTGCTCGTCGGGCGAGCTGACGGAAAAGTAATTGGCATTATCGACCAGGCGTCCCTGCAATTCGTCGAGCTTTTCCAGGAAGGGGAAGTCGGAATCGGCAAAGGCGGCGAGGAACTTGCTTTTCGATTTGCGCCCCTTGCCGATGCCCATGAATTGCCAGAAGATCGGTTCATTGCTGGCCCAGCGCAATTGCTTTTCCGTCGTCGCCTGGTCGCTGGTGCCGCCATCGGTAACGAACATGACGTACACGGGCAATTCCGCCGCGACGGGGCGCGTGCGCTCGCCGCCGGCCGCGTCAGGGAAGTAAAACGCGCGGATCGCCTGCATGGCGGCGCCATAGCGCGTGTCGCCTTCCAGCGGGTGGCGGATGATCGCCCGCCCCACATAGGTGTTGCAGTTGCTCAAGTCCATGGGTGCCGGATGATGGACGTTCTTGCCGAACAGGAAAACATCGATCTCGCCATCGTCGTCGAACTTGCAGCCCAGGGCCAGGATGCGTTCGGCAAAGCGCTGCACCAGCCCCTCTATATACAGCCGCCCCATGGAACCGGAAATATCCAGGCACAGGCAGACCTTGGCGCGGTGGTCAAGCAAGCCCACTTTTTGCAGCGACACGCCCGCCTGCTTGACCAGGCTGACCAGCTGCGGCGCTTCGCGTTCCACGCGCTTTTCCAGGTTGATCTTCGCCTGCATGACGGCAGATGCCGGCGCCGCCGCAGGCGTAGCAGGAGCGGCAGGCGCGGCCTGGTCGACTTCCCCGCCGAAGTGGCGCACCAGGGAGTCGAGCCCCCCATTGAAACCTTGCCCCACGGCCATGCAGCGCCAGCCGCCATCCTTGCGGTAAATTTCCGCCAGCATGACGGCTTTTTCCTGTGCGAAATCACCGCCCGCGAAGGCGAAGCGGGCCAGTTCGCGTCCGTCCGCCAGCAGGCGCACGTGGCCAGATTGCAGCTGCGACATCACGCCGCCGCCATCGATGGATGCCGTCACGACAAGGCGGTCTATGCTGGCGGGCAAGCGCGCCAGTTGCATGGCAAACTCGGTCATGTCGCCAGCGCTGCCCGAACGCGCTTCCACGCCGCCGCATGGCGTGCGCGGCTGGTTGAAAAAGGTCATGTAGCGCTCGTCGGACAGTTTGCCGGCCGCATCGAGACCGAAACAGGCCACGTCAAGCGCCAGCCCCTGCGCGGCCACGCCGACCTGCAGCACGCCGTCGGGAACGAGATTGGCCAGCGGCAAGCGCTGTCCTTTGGACAAGGTTTCCATCAGTGTCTCCTAGGCGATGTAGCGGCGCGGATTGTCCGCATTGAAATCATCTTCGTCTTCCTTGTCCTCGCCCTTGAAGACGACGGGACCATTGAAGGCCAGCTGCAGGTTCTCGCCCTGCCAGCTCAGCCACGGCGTCGCTTCGCTGCCCGGTTCCGACGTCTTGCCCGACGGTTCCAGAATGATGCTGTCGGGCGTGATGCGCGCCATGCCGATCACATAGGTGTAGACGGAATCATCGTCGGCCGCCTTGGACAGGCGGAAATCGAACGCGCACTCGACGATCTGCTCGCCATATTGCATGACCATCTTCGGCCGCATGGAAGCAACGGAGACGGCGCCATTGGCCAGCGCCGAATACACGCTGAAGACAAGCCCCACCGTGCCGCCGTAATGCTGCGCCAGGGCGGGATTGACTTCCACGGTCTCCGTGGCGGGCTCCTTGCCCGATGCGCCCGCCACGTCGCCCAGGTGGAGCACGAAGGGCATGGCGCCAAAGTTGCCGGGCGTATCGGGCGCCTGGATGAAGCGCATCTGGCCATTCGGCAAGAGGATGCCGACCCGCAAATCAAGGTCGTCGTTGTCGTCGTCGCCATCGCCGTTATCGACCCAGGTAGCCTTGACGGTGAGTTTGCCCGGCGCGCCGGCGCCCTTTTCCAGCGACACCTTGTGCGTCTGGCCTGCCTTGGTCAGCGAGATTTTCGACAGGAAAATCTTGGGTGATGGCACCGTTTCCGCTGCCGCCTGCGCCACTTCACCGCCAAAATGCGCGACCAGCGCGTCCAGCCCGCCATTGAAACCCTGGCCCACGGCCATGAAGCGCCAGCCGCCGTCCCTGCGGTAGAACTCGCCCAGCATGACGGCTTTTTCCTGCGCAAAATCAGCGCCCGCATAGGTGTAGCGGGCCAGTTCGCGCCCGCCGTCGAGCAGGCGCAGGTAACTGCTGCCCAGCTGCGCCATGGTGGCAGCGCCATCGATGGCGGCCGTGACGACCAGGCGCTCGATGGAGGATGGCAAACGCTCCAGCTGGTAGCTGAAACCGGCCGCATCGCCGGACGGCGCCACGGTTTCCACGCCGCCACACGGCGTGCGCGGCTGGTTGAAGAAAGTCATGTAGCGGTCGTCGGACAGCTTGCCGTTGGCATCGAGGCCGAAACAGGCAAAGTCCAGCGGCACGCCAGCGCTGGCGAGGCCCAGTTGCACGACATTGCCCGTGACGAGGCCGGACAGCGCCAGGCGCTGCCCCTTGATCAGGTTTTCCATGGAGTCAGGGAGAAAGAAAGGAGGGACAGAACCGGGCAGCGATGCCACCCGGTACAGTTACGCAAACAATTACTTTTTATGCATTAATGCCGAACGAGCGTGCCAGAGGACCCAGGCCGCCTTTGAAACCCTGGCCGATGGCCTTGAATTTCCATTCGCTGCCGGCGCGGTAGATTTCGCCGAAGATCATGGCCGCTTCCGTCGAGCCGTCTTCCGACAGGTCGTAGCGGGCGATTTCCGCGCCGTTGTCGCCATTCAGGCAGCGGATGTAGGCCTTGCCGACCATGCCGAAGTTCTGCTTGCGGTTTTCCGCGTCGTGGATAGTGACGGCCACGGCGATCTTGTCGATATCGGCAGGCACGTTGGCCAGGTCGACGGCAACTTTCTCGTCATCGCCATCGCCGCCGCCCGTGGTGTTATCGCCCGCGTGGACGATGGAGCCGTCAGCCGACTTCAGGTTGTTGTAGAAAATGAAATCGGCATCGGAACGGGCCTTGCCATCCGTTTTCAGCAGGAAGGCGCTGCCGTCCAGGTCAAATGCGGCGCCATCGGTGGCGCGCGGGTCCCAGCCCAGGCCAATCACGATTTTCTTCAAGCCAGGAGCTTCCTTGCTCAGGTTGACATTGCCGCCTTTTTGCAAACTGATCGCCATGGTAATTCCTCTTTAATGTGGGGGTTGCATTCGGTGTTTCAGGTCACGTCGCCAGCGTACCGGCTTGATGAGCCATGAGCCTACCATAAAGTTACTGCTTGCCAGCCGCGCACTATTGAAAATAATGCCATGCGGAAAATACCATGCCGCTGCCCCAATGCGCAAAATGACGGATAATGCCGCTCGACAAAAATTTTTACCATCCTGACCCCAGGCTTGTCCTTGAACAATACCAAGATACGACTCGACTGTATTCCCGGCACCCTGTGCGACGAGCGCCTGTGGTCGCGCCTGGCGCCTGCCCTGGGCGACGCCTTTGATCTGCAGCACGTGCCCCTGCACCAGGCGCGCACGCGCCCGCAGATGCAGCAGATGATCGCCAGCCACAGCGCTGCTCAAGCCCATCTGGTGGGCTTTTCGCTGGGCGCCTACCTGGCGCTCGAACACGCGCTGGCGCACCCGCAGCGCGTCCAGTCCCTTACTTTGATCGCCAATTCCGCCAAAGGTTTGCTGCCGGCGGAGGTCGAAGCGCGCCAGCGCATCGTCGCCATGCTCGAGCGCAATGCCTATGCGGGCATCACGCGCCAGCGCCTGCGCGAACTGCTGCACCCGTCGCACTTGGAGGACACCGGCATCACGGGCCTGATCCAGCAGATGGGGCTGGACCTGGGCAAGGACGTGCTGCTGGCGCAATTCATCACCACCATCGCCCGCCCCGACCTGATGGCGCGCTTGCCGGAACTCGGTTTTCCCGTGCTGATTGTGGGCGCCGAAGACGACAAGCTCGTCGATCCCGACGACCTGCGCGCCATGGCGGCCCGCCTGCCGCAAGCCACCCTGCACCTGCTGAAAGACAACACCGGTCACATGATTCCGCTGGAAGCACCAGGCGCGCTGGCCGACGCCATGCGTGCGCATCTGGAGACCGCCGGCAATTTCAACGATAATGGCGGGCATCGGGCATCGCCCCCACCTTTTTCACAGAACCAATGAGCTTACTGACCATCATCGTCGCCACCGACCAGCAAGGCGGCATCGGCATCGACAACACCCTGCCGTGGAAACTGCCGGAAGACCTCGCGCATTTCAAGCGTCTGACGACGGGCCATCCCATCCTCATGGGCCGCAAAACCTTCGATTCCATCGGCCGTCCGCTGCCGAACCGCCGCAACATCGTCATCACGCGCAATCCGGACTGGCGCCATGAGGGCGTGGAAGCGGTGTCGTCGCTGGAAGCGGCTATCGCGCTGCTGGACGGCGCCGAAGGCTATGTCATCGGCGGCGCGGAAATCTACCAGCAGTCGCTGGCACTGGCACAGCGTTTGATCATCACGGAAATCGGCCAGACGTTTGATTGCGATGCCTTTTTCCCCACCGTTGATCATGCCGTGTGGCAAGAAACCGCGCGCGAAGCGCATGTTTCGGAGAAATCCGGCCTGCCTTACGCCTTTGTCACGCTGCAACGCAAAGCCTGATAAGGTTATATTGACTAGCAGAATGTTGCTGTAATACCCCTGTCACACCCATGCGTCACGCTAGCGCACGCTTGTGACGCTTTGCTACGATATTTTTTTCCCGCAGACGCCGCATTTCTGCGAGAATCCCGTTCTTATTTTTTTTCTGCGGCTGCCGGGTTGCACTACCGCCTGACCGTCGCGCCCTAGTCCGCCCCTTCACATATGTCAGGGGCGGCTTGCTTTTTTGGAGACATGCATGAAATTTCGTTTCCCTATCGTCATCATTGACGAGGATTTCCGTTCTGAAAATACGTCCGGCCTGGGCATTCGCGCCCTTGCCGCCGCAATGGAAAAAGAAGGCATGGAAGTGCTGGGCGTGACCAGCTACGGCGATTTGTCGCAATTTGCCCAGCAACAATCGCGCGCGTCAGCCTTCGTGCTGTCGATCGACGATGAAGAATTCGGCGCCGGTTCCATTGAGGAAACCGATCACGCCTTGAAATCGCTGCGCGCCTTTGTCGAGGAAATCCGCTACAAGAACGCCGATATCCCTATTTATCTGTATGGCGAAACGCGCACCTCGCGCCATATCCCCAACGATATCCTGCGCGAACTGCATGGTTTCATCCACATGTTCGAAGATACGCCGGAATTCGTCGCGCGCCACATCATCCGCGAAGCGAAATCCTACCTGGACGGCCTGTCGCCGCCATTCTTCCGCGCACTGGTGCACTACGCCAACGACGGTTCCTACTCATGGCACTGCCCCGGCCACTCGGGCGGCGTGGCCTTCCTGAAGTCGCCGATCGGCCAGATGTTCCACCAGTTCTTCGGTGAAAACATGCTGCGCGCCGACGTCTGCAACGCCGTCGAGGAACTGGGCCAGCTGCTCGACCATACGGGCCCTGTCGCCGCGTCCGAACGCAATGCCGCGCGCATCTTCAATGCCGACCATTGCTATTTCGTCACCAACGGTACCTCGACCTCGAACAAGATGGTGTGGCATTCGACCGTGGCGCCAGGCGACATCGTCGTCGTCGACCGCAACTGCCACAAGTCGATCTTGCACTCGATCATCATGTGCGGCG
Source organism: Janthinobacterium lividum (assembly GCF_034424625.1). Taxonomy (NCBI): domain Bacteria; kingdom Pseudomonadati; phylum Pseudomonadota; class Betaproteobacteria; order Burkholderiales; family Oxalobacteraceae; genus Janthinobacterium; species Janthinobacterium lividum. The sequence goes on from NZ_CP139976.1 coordinate 3,946,043, forward strand.
CGATTCCCGTATTCCTGATGCCGACGCGCAACCACCTGGGCATCATCGGCCCTATCCCGCTGCATGAGTTCACGCCGGAAAGCATTGCCCGCAAGATCGAGGCCAATCCGTTCGCGCGCGAAGCGAAGAACAAGAAACCGCGCATCCTGACCATCACGCAATCGACTTACGATGGCGTGATCTACAACGTGGAAACCCTGCGCGAAATGCTGGACGGCAAGATCGACACCCTGCACTTCGATGAAGCGTGGCTGCCGCACGCCACCTTCCACGATTTCTACAAGAATATGCACGCCATCGGCAAGGATCGTCCGCGCGCCAAGGAATCGATGATCTTCTCGACCCAGTCCACGCACAAATTGCTGGCCGGCCTGTCGCAGGCCTCGCAAATCCTCGTGCGCGAATCGGACACGGTCAAGCTGGACCAGGACGCCTTCAACGAGGCTTACCTGATGCACACATCGACCTCGCCGCAGTATTCCATCATCGCCTCGTGCGACGTGGCCGCGGCCATGATGGAAGCGCCGGGCGGCACGGCCCTGGTGGAAGAGTCGATCATGGAAGCGCTCGATTTCCGCCGCGCCATGAAGAAGATCGACCAGGAGTGGGGCCAGGACTGGTGGTTCCAGGTATGGGGTCCGGCCAGCTTCAACGACGAAGGCATGGGCCAGCAGGAAGACTGGATGATACGCGCCGAGGATGACTGGCACGGCTTCGGCGACCTCGCTCCCGGCTTCAACATGCTCGACCCGATCAAGGCGACCATCGTCAACCCGGGCCTGTCGCTGGACGGCCAGTTCGGCGACACGGGCATCCCCGCGTCCATCGTCACCAAATACCTGGCCGAGCACGGCGTCATCATTGAAAAATGCGGCCTGTACTCGTTCTTCATCATGTTTACCATCGGCATTACCAAGGGCCGCTGGAATACCCTGCTGACCGCCTTGCAACAGTTCAAGGATGACTACGACAAGAACCAGCCGATGTGGCGCATCCTGCCGGAATTTGCGGCGGCCAACCCACGCTACGAAAAAATGGGCTTGCGCGACCTGTGCCAGCAGATCCATGATTTCTACAAGGCCTACGACGTGGCCCGTTTGACGACGGAAATGTATCTGTCGGACATGATCCCGGCCATGAAGCCGTCGGACGCCTTCGCCAAGATGGCGCACCGCGAAATCGAGCGCGTGGCCATCGACGAACTGGAAGGCCGCATCACGTCCATCCTGCTGACGCCGTATCCACCGGGTATTCCGCTGTTGATCCCGGGCGAGCGCTTCAACAAGACCATCGTCGACTACCTGCGCTTCGCACGCGACTTCAACGAGCGCTTCCCCGGCTTCGAGACGGATGTGCATGGTCTCGTGAAACGCGAAGTCGATGGCAAGCGCGGCTACTTCGTCGATTGCGTCAAACTGGATGATTAATGACGGCACATCCAATCTACTGCGCGGCGCGCTTTGCGGCCGGCGATGCTCACCGTACTGGAGTACGGTTGCGCTTCTCGGCCACAAATCACTGCCGCTCGCGACGATTGGATGAACCGTCGTGACGTTCGTTAAAAACGGTTAATTCTGACGTTTGTTGAACGCCATTCATTCACGCCACCTTTCAGGTGGCGTTTTTCATTTCAGGCCAGCGCGCACGCTTGCGCCAGATCAAACGGTTGGGGTATCGGGCTTCTAAGATGGGCGACTCGTGCCCTCGTGATGGCTGGCATATGACGCTCAAGGTGTGGCTGGAAATCATGCAGCAGGCGGCGGCTGGCAGTGGCGCCTTGCTGATGACGGCCTTGAAGCAGGCTCAGGTAACTGTAGCCCGGCGGCACGATGGCGAGGAAGACGGCGCGGGCATCGTGCTGTTTGCCGAGACCGATAAGGCGCTGCTGCAAGCGCTGCCGGCGCTGTGCGGCCATGCCCGCGTGCTGGCCATTGCCGCCTGCGGCCGCCCTCCCAGCTGCGCGCAACAGCGGGCCCTGATGGCGGCAGGCGCGCTCGATGTGCTGCTGTGGCCTGGCTGCACCGTCGATGCGGGCCAGGTGCTGGCGCGCCTGCAGCGCTGGCAGGCCGTGGCGCAGATACTGGCATCCAGCGCCGTGCGCCAGCATCTGGTGGGCGACAGCGCGGCCTGGACCGCCTTGCTGCACCAGGTAGTGGAAATGGCCGCCTTCAGCCAGGCGTCGATGCTGATCACGGGCGAGACGGGCACGGGCAAGGATTTACTGGCGCAACTGATCCACCGCCTCGGCAACTGCAGAGGCGACTTCACCATCCTCGACTGCACCACCCTGTCGCCGGAACTGGCCGGCAGCGAACTGTTCGGCCATGAACGGGGCGCTTTTACGGGCGCGGCGGCTGCGCGCGACGGCGCTTTTGCCCTGGCCGACGGCGGCGTGCTCTTCCTCGATGAGGTGGGCGAACTGCCGCTGCTCCTGCAAGCGCAGCTGCTGCGCGCCATCCAGGAGCGCAAATACAAGCGCGTGGGCGGCAATACCTGGCAGCCGACGCAATTCAGGCTCGTCTGCGCCACCAACCGCGAACTGGAAGGCGAGGTGGCGCGCGGCGCATTCCGCGCCGACCTGTATTACCGCATCGCCGGCTGGCGCTGCCAGATACCGCCCTTGCGCGAACGCCAGGACGACATCCTGCCGCTGGCCCGCCATTTCCTCGCTGAACTGGCCCAGCAGCCGCCGCCCCCGCTGGACGCCGCCGTGCGCGAATACCTGCTGCTGCGCGACTATCCGGGCAATGTGCGCGAACTGCGCCAGACCGTCACGCACATCTGGCACCGCCATTGCGGCCCCGGCCCCATCACCATCGGCGCCCTGCCCCCGGAAGAACGGCTGCTGGCGCCGCACTGGCCCGACCAGCACTTCGAAGCGGCCGTGCGGCGGGCACTGGCCCAGGGCTGCACGCTGTCGCACATCACGCGCTGCGCCACCGACACGGCCATCCGCCTCGTGCTGGCCGATGAGCGCGGCAACAACCAGCGCGCCGCCGCCCGCCTTGGGGTGACCGACCGCGCCCTGCAGCTACGCCGCAAGGCGGCCGCTTGCGCGACGCAAGCCGAAACTGCCGCTACGATTGCGATTCCGCCGGCCGCGCCTTGATCTGCCTCAAGCCAGCCGCGCCAGCCGCAAAAAATTGCCGCCCGTGATCAGCGCCATATCCCGCGGCGGCAAGCCCAGCAACTGAATCTTGTGCAATTCCAGCCCCGGATGCAGCCAGGGACCATCGGAACCGAATAAGACCTTGTGCGGTCCCGCGCGGCGCACGGCCTGCTGCAGCAAGTCGAAACGCCGCACGCCCGAGCTATCCGTATGGATGTTGCGGTGGCGCACCAGATGGTCGATCAGCGCCAGCTGCGCGGCCCAGTCGTCGCCGAAGCTTCCCAGGTGCGGCAGGATGAAATCGACGTCGGGATACTGCTGCGCCAGCAGCTCGGCCACAGCCACCTCGCCGGCCGGGTCGTACAGCACGGGCAAGCCGAAGAAACGGGCCGCCTCGCACACTTCGCCGCTGATGCGCGCGTCCAAGCGGTGCGCCTTGACGCCGACAAAGCCGTACCGCTCGACGGCCGTGCGCACCAGGTCCATGATGCGGCCCCGGTCGCGCCGCGCATGCACGAAGGCAAAGCCGTAGAAACGCTGTGGATCGGACGACACCAGGCGCGCCACGCCATGGTTGGCGATGGCGTAATCGGAATGGAAGGTGGCGAACAGCACGCTGCGGGCGATGCCGGCCGCCTGCGCGCGGCGCAGGTAGGCTTGCAGCGGCGCATCGCTGTCCCACGGCCCGCTCAAGCCGTCGCCCGGTCCCGCATGGCAGTGGCAATCGATGATCATCTTGTCGCGCTATTGCCAGTCGCCCATGACGACGATGCGGTTGCCGCGCCGGCGCCAGCGCCCGCTCTCCTCCTCGCCCTGCGGCGCGGCCGAACGAAAATGCGGCAGTTGCTGATGCAGGGCCCGCGTCAGCGCGCTTTCCACGGCACGCGCGCTGCCGTCGCCGTCGGCAGCCAGGCGTGCCGCCTGCCCCGCGATGCGCACGAAGCGGCGCGCCAGCTCCAGTTCGCGGTCGGCCGGCGCCTCGGCTTCCATTTCCAGTTCCAGCGCGTTGCTGGCGGCGCGCCCCAGGGCCGAGCCGAGCGCCGTGCCCACGCCCGGTATCGGGATCATCGAGCCCAGCGCGCCGCCGACAAAGGGCAAGGCCGTCTTGGCCACGGCCTTCAAGGCGCCACCCAAAGGCTTGGCCACCTTGGCAATGGTCGAGCCCACCTTCTTGACACCCTTCCACACGCTCTTGAAGACATTGCCGAGAAACTGTTCCAGTTCCGCTTCGCTGGACACTTCCAGCAATTCCATGGCCAGCTGCAGTTCTTCCTCTTCGCTGAAGACGGCCGGCGCGCGGCCCTTGCCGGACCAGTCCTGGCCGAACTCCAGCACTTCAAACGCAGCGCCGGCCCGCTGCCGGCATTGCGCGCATTCGCATTCGAGTTGGTGCATGATGTTCTCCTTCGCAGTCGTCAAAGCGCTGTCGTCAGCCCCACATTTCACCCAGTACGGCCAGTTCCAGTTCGCGCCGCTGGTTCGTCAGCACGCCGCGCTGGTTGGCAAACATGTCGTCGTGGATGCGCTGTTCGATCCGGCGCCGCTGCACCGCCGAGGACAGGGGCGCCACATACACCTGGTGCGCGCTCACGTCGACGGCCAACATCTGGCCGCACAGCCGGTGCTGCAGCAAACGCCGGTGCAGATCGTCCGTCTGGCCGCTGTAGGCACGGCGCCTTCCACCCGCATCGAACTCGATGACGTACAGGCCCGGCCCCCGGCCATTCGCGTCGCGCAAGGCGTCGGCGAGCGTCCCCAGCGCCTGGTAGCGCAGGGCGGCCGCTTCCGGCACCCGGCCCATGGTGCCAGCCAGGGTGGGCGGGACTTCGCCCTGCTGCTGGTCATCGTCCTGCCCCTGATCCTGGCCCTGGTCCGTATCCATTCCCTGGTCCGGCCCCTGCTGGTCGCCAAAGGCCGGCTCCGCCACAGGATAAGCCGCCGGATAAATGGTCGGGTAGATGGGCGCATAGCCGCCCCAGCCCCGGTAGCGCGGCGGCAGGTAGGGCATGGGCTGGGGAGCAAAGCGGGGCAGACGGCGGCCCTGCCCCTGGTAGCGCGGCGGCGCGGGACGGCGCGCGCCTCGCAGCGGCGGCCTTGCACGCAGGCCGCCTCGCCCGCCGCCAGGACGCATGCGCTCTTCCTCCCATTCCCCCTCTTCCTCCCCTTGCCACTCCTGCGACCACTCTTGCGACCACTCTTGCGACCATTCCTGTTCGCCGGCCGCCCCTGGCTGCCCCGCAAAGGGCAGTATTTCAAACGCTTCGTTCATATCGCCTCCTGATGTGATGTTCAAGCAAGCCCATCGCCTGCTCCAGTTGCTGCGGCGTCTGGTCGGCCCGCAGCAAGAAAGTCAGCGCGCCGGGACCGTCTCCCGCTTGCGCCAGCGCCAGCACGCCCGCTGCGCGCAAGGCTTGCCGCAAATGGGCGCGGCCGGGCAAACGCTGCACGGGAAAGCTGCCACCGCGGCAGGCAATGCCGGCCGCCGCCATCCCCGCACTCCATTGCGCCACCCTGTCCGCCAGCCTGGCGCGCAGGGCGTCGCCATGGCGGGCATTGAGCGCCAGCGCGCGCCGCGCCGCCGCCAGCACGGCTGCCGAAGGCGGGCTGGCATGCACGCGCGTCTGGCTGTGCGCCGCGAAGCGCCGCAGCAGCTTGCGGCTGCCGGCCAGCACGGCCAGCGGCACGCCAAATCCCTTGGCCAGCGAGGCGCCGACGATCACGTGGCCGCCGCCCTTGTCGTAGCCGCCCGGCAAGCCATGCAGCCGCGCCGAGCCGCCACCGTCCGTGCCCGCCACGCCCAGCACCTGCGTATCGTCCAGCAGCAGGTAACCGCCTCCCTGGCATGCGAGGGCCGCATAGCCGGCCAGCGGCAAGACCTGTTCGCTGCCCGGCACATAGCCATCGGCCAGGATCAGGGGGCGCCGCCCTTGCCTGCCCCAGGCCGCCGCCAGTTGCCGCAATGCCGCCATCTCGCCGCTGGGAAACACTTGCTGCGGCAAGCCCAGCGCCTGCGCCCGCTCGGCGCCCCAGCGCGCGATGGCGTAGCTGCCGCCATCGACGAGGATCACCAGGCGCTCGCCAGCCAGCATGCCGAACAGGTCCCAGAACAGGTGCAAGGTCGACGGCAGCACACAGGCCGCCTCGCAGCCTTGCAGCGCAGCCAGGCTTGCTGCCAGGGCCTGCGCGCCGGGCGGCTCCTGCAGCGCGGCCGGCTGGCCCAGGCTCAAGCTGCTCCACGGCGCCAGCGCGGCCGCCGGATGGCGCATGCCCAGGTAGAGGGCGCTGGTAAAGTCGAGCATGCACGCGCCCCGCCCCCGCCCTAGACACTGCGCAGCTGCTGGCTCAGGCGCTGGCGCAGCAATACCGAGGGCATCGTCGATTCGATCGCCGGGTCGCTGCTGTCGACGGACAGGTCGACTCCGGTGGCGGCGCGGTAGCCGTGGATGTAGCCTTGCACTTGCGGGCGCCAGAAGCGCGCCCAGTTGAATGCCTGCGTCGGTTCATAGATGTCGCTCCAGTTGCCATAGCGCACGGACAGCAGCAATTGTTCGCCGAAGATGGCGAGGTTGCGGAAGTGCATTACGCTCGTATCCGTCCAGCCTTGCAATTTCTTCATGGCATCGACCCTGTCCATCCACGGTTCCGGATACGCCACCATCACGCGCGTAGGCAAAAATTCACGGAATTCGGGGCGCGCCAGCATCCATTGCTGCATCAGCATTTCGATGCGCGCCGTCGACGGCAAATCGCCGAACTGGTTGTGCGCGCCCTGCGACAGGATCAAATGAATTTCCTTGAGCGCGTTGAGCACGGGGAAGGCGTCCGCCTTCACGGTGGTGTCGTCATCCTGCTTGTAGAACGAAGTGAGCAGGCGCAGCAAGTGGTGGAACGCTTCCAGGAATTTGGAGCGGCTATCGGCTGGCCGGAAGTGCTGCACTGCCTTGCCATCCAGGCGCACACCGTAGTGATGGTCATACTCATAGTTCCGGCGCATCACGGTCAGCCGATGCTGCTCATCCTGCGTGTATCCCCACAGTAAATTATTCAACGGACGCAACATGTCGATTTCCGTGTTCGACAGAGGATCGAGTTGCTTGCCCGGCGCGCGCAGATTCTGGAAGCGTTGCGCGATGGCATTCATGGTTTGTACCAGCATGCCCTCTTCGTGCCAGTACGACCAGATCAGTTCCAGCAGGCAGGGATTGGCCAGCTTTTCCTGGATGATGCCAAAGCACAGGTCCACTTCGCCTTCCTGGCCGCGCGGGATGCTGATGGGGATGTCGGGCAGCTTGCGGCGGATCACGGCCAGGTAGGGCAAGGTCTGGAAACCATCGATGTTTTCCAGGTAATCGTTGCGCAGCACGGTTTCCAGGTCGCGCCCCTGGGGGATGTCGCGCCGGTCCAGGTAGGCGTTGTCTTCCGCGGGATTGAAGGCCAGCGGCTGGTTCAGCACGCCGCAATTGACCATCACGAACGCCTCCGTCGCCACTTTCAGCACGCGGTAGGAATCGGCATCCGAGAACGGCAGCGCGCGGCGCTGCTTGAGCTGCTGGAACATGTCGGCCTTTTTGACGAAGCGCTCCTGCTCGAAGCCGCGCACATTGGCCAGGTCGCCGCAAAACAGGCTGTCCATGAAATGCAGGTAATTCGTAAACGACATCGCTTCGGTGCTGTTGCGTATCAGGGTCCACAGCGGCAAGTCTTCCGTCGGCTCCGTTTCCGTGCGCGTCAGCGACACGCCCACATTGCCCGAGATGGGCTGAGGCTGGCGCTCCTCCGCCTCGTATTCCGCGTCCACGGCCAGCATGGCGTTCGGGCTCAACCCTTCCGGCACGGGCAAGGCATTGCGCAGCTCGGGACGCTGCGACAGCATCATCTGCCCCATGAAACGGTGCATGCCGGCGCGCCGCACGGGGGTGGAAAAGGCATTCGGCGCACCACGCATGGGTACCCACGGGGCGGCGGCCAGCACCTGCACCTGGTCGCGTCCGTCTGCGCTTTGATCGCCGTCAAACGAGACGGTGGCCACGGCACGGTCACCCACCCTGCCAAAATTGCAGTCGCTGGGATGGCAGTCCGCCGTTTCAAAAACCAGCCCCACCTGCGGATTGAGCTGCGGCTTGAAACACAGCACGGCGCTGCAGCCGGACTGCACCGTCACGCACTGCGGCGCCGTGGCGGGGAAATTGCCATACACCCCCACGTAGCTGCCCGTGGCCAGGTCGGCAAACACGGTACTGCCACGGCCATCCGTCCAGCGCACGCCCACCAGCATGGCGGGATCGGCTACCCAGGTGGCGGCATTGAAATCATGGCAATCCGCCTCGGCTCCCCGGTACAGGCTGATGGCGGCATTGACGACCATGGCCCCGCTGTCCTGCTCGTGCACGGTGACAGCGATGCTGCCGCCGTGGTGCTTCGGCCCCGCCTGGCCCGCCGCCCCGCTCCTGCGGCTCATCTTGCCACCCATATTGCTGCTCATCTTGCTGCTCATGTCATTCTCCTCAATGGATAATCAAACGCGATGCCAGGGGCGGCAGCGGCCTGCCGGGCTGGCGGCCATGCCGCACGACATCTGCGCACAGCTCCGACGTGTCCAGGGTGCTGCGCAGGGCCCAGTGGGTCAGCAAACGCCCCAGCAGCTCACTTTCGTCTTCCGGGCTCAAGGCACCGCTGGCGCGCGCCTGGCCCAGCACGGCGAACACCAGGGTCGGCGTCGCCCGGTACATCTGCCCCGGCGCCAGGTTCCAGCTGCGAAACAGCTGCGCCAGCATGGCAGGCTGGCGCGTGTGCACGGCCATGGCTTCGGCCAGCGAGCCGCCGCGCAAGGCCGGCGGCCGGTGCTGCACCAGCAAGCCCACCAGGGCAGCCATGCTGGCCTGCAACTGTTCCAGCAGCCGCTGCCGGGCAGGCGGCAGGCCGGCCAGCGGGTAGTACGACAGCCACAGTTGCTCCAGGCGGTCCCACTGCGGATGCGGATACAAGGCCCGTCCCATGGCGCAGCTCAGGCGCACCCGCAGCCATGGCACTGGATGGGGATCGTCGATATTGAGGCGGAAGACAAACACGCGCGGCAGGCTGACCACGCCGATCAGGCCCAGGGTGGCGGCCACGCCGACCCGCGCCAGCGACCAGAAATCGGCCACGATCTCGGAAATCCACCGCTCCCACAGCTGCCACACGTGAACAAAGCCGCTGCCGCCATGCTGCATCGCTTGCAGCACGGGCCGCAAGGACGCCACCAGGTCCAGTAGCGCAGCCCCCTGGTGGCCTATTTCGTGCACCAGCGACGAGGCGATGCTGCTGCCGATCATGCGTTCGCGCGGCAGGCGGATGATGGCGACGGGATTGTCGCCGCCGCCGGGCAGGCGCGTGCGCGCACGGCGGATGGCCGCGCCCGGCCCCCGGTCCAGGTAGCAGATCACGGGCGGCGCCTGATACACATTGCCGGGCAGCGCCAGCGCGTCGGCGGCAACGATGTCCAGGCCGGCCAGCCACACGCCCGTCTTGTGCTCGCTGCGCTGGGTGATGACTTCGTTGAACAGATCGAACTGGGTCAGCGCGGCATTGAACTTCAGGCGCAGGAAGGTAAAACGGCGCTGCGCCTCGGCGGCCGTGGCCACGCTGGCGCCATCGGCGTGCTCGCGCCGCAGCCACCACTGGAACTGGGCCACCATGCGCCGCAATGCGCGCCGGCCCTGTACCAGCTGGCTTTCGATGGCCGACTGGGCGCTGGGCATCAGGGCCGCCGCCAGCACCGTCGGCTCGATCAGCGCGAACGGCTCCAGCCGTGCCAGCCGCGTCAGCAGCGAGCGCGCCTCCTGCTCCAGCATCCAGGCAGCATAAGCGCCGATGGCCATGATGTCAGACCCCGTACAGGACGATTTTGTGACCCTGGCGCGCCCAGCGGCCACTGGACGGACGCATGCCGGCGCCGCTGCGCGCACCGCCCGGCGCCATGGTGCCACCCGCACCAGCGCCGCTGCCGTTCTGCGTGGAGACCTGGCTGCCGGGGCGGCCCAGCAAGCCTGGCGCGAACTGGCGCGCCGCCGCGCTGACCGCCGACTGGGCGATGGCGCGCGGATCGCCCGCACCGCGCGCTTGCGCGGCGCGGTTGACGGTATCGGCGGCCAGGCGCACGAACTGCTTGGCGCCCTCGAATTCGCGGTCCTCGTTCGACGACGCTTCCGCTTCCAGACCCAGTGCGCCGCCAGCGGCCGAGGCCAGGCCGCTGCCTATCTTGGCCCCCAGCGGGCCGCCGAAATAGCCGCCGATGGCACCGCCGGCCAGGGGAATGGCCTTCTTCGCCACGCCCTTGAGCACGCCGCCGATGGCTTGCCCCACGGGCGACTTGATGATGCCGCCCGCGACGGAAGCAGCCTTGCGCAGGAAATTGCCGAGAAACTGCTCGAGTTCGGCTTCATTGCTGACCGACAACAATTCATTCGCCAGCTCCATCTCCTCGGTCTCGGAAAACATGGCGTTCGCGCCCCCCTCGCCGCTCCACTCGCCCTGGCCAAACTCGAACTGCTCCGCTTCAAAACCGGACATCTCCTGTCCGTATTCCAGGGTCGTACGATCCAAGTCATGCATGATGAGCTCCTCAAAGTTATAACCTCGGTTGGGACTACCTTGCCGGACAGACTGGCCGTCCGGCTAACAATCGAGCACGACGATGTGCCCGCCCTCGCGGCGCCAGCGGCCAGCGTCCCGTCCTGGCGTTTGCGCCGCCTGCCTGAGCAAGCCTGGCGCCACGCTGCGTGCCACTTGCAGCAGGGCCGTTTCCACCCGCGCCCTGGGAGCGCGCGCGCCGGTGGCGCCGTCCTGCGCCAGCTCCGTATTGACGGCATCGATCAGATGCACGACCTGGCGCGCCAGTTCGAATTCCTTGTCTTCCGGGCTCAAACCTTCCAGTTCCATGCCGAAGATGCCGGCAGCGCGCCGCTTGAGCGCCTGCGGCGAACCACCATGCAACGGCAACAGGGGCGCCACCACCTTGCCCAGCAGCTGGTGCAGCGGTCCTTCCAGCGGCGTACCGCGCACTTGCCGGCCCGCCGCAGTGGCGCCCAGCTGGCGCGCCAGGAAAGCGTCGAACTGGGCCGGCGCCTGCAATTCCAGCAACTGCGCCGCCAGTGCCAGCTCGTCTTCCTGCTGCAGTGGCAGCAGGCCCGGCGCTTCAGGCAATTCCATTTCGGGACGATAGGCGAGCAGACGGCTGGTCATGGCAGGCTCCGGTGAAAGGCGGGCGGGTGACCCATGCCTCCCTGACGCAAGGGCCATGCCAGCCATGCGCAGGGAAAGGACGCGGGGAAAAAACGGAGCGGGTGGCGAACGGCATTTCGCCGATGACGTAAAAACCATGGTTTCCGGCGAAGCGAGTTTCGTTGCCAAGATGAGCTTTCAAACAAGCTTAATTGGCGGGAATGATTACGTCGCCTATCCGCCACAGTGCGCGTCATCGGCAAAAAATATTTTTCATTTTCAAAGAATAAAGTTCGCCCTACAGCGCCGAAAACAGCATCAACACCATGCCAACGTCAGGCAAATGAAAACGTGGCCAACACGTAAATAGTTAATTGAAAACAGGATTGTGGTAGCTAGGGCCTACAATTAATGGGCTAAAATTTGATTGCCAGAGAGAAACTAAATGACTGACCCAACTTTGCGCCGTTTGCTGGCCATCACATTGCTCAGCCTGCTTGCCGCATGCGGCGGTGGCGGCGACAGCAACACCGGCGCCATCCAGAACCCGGACATCTCGGTGGTTCCTCCAGGGACCACCGCCCCCGGCGATCCGGCAGCCCCCGGCACCACGCCAGGCGATACCATTCCTCCGCCGCCGCTGACCACGCCTCCGGCCGGCCAGGCGGCCACCACCTTCACGCGCCAGGAAGCGTCGCGCTTCCTGGGCCGCGCCACGTTCGGCCCCAACATGGCAGCCATCGATGCGCTGGCGGCCAGCGACAGCGACGCCTGGTTACGCGCGCAGTTTTCCAAGCCGCAAACCTTGCACCGCGCGTATATCGACAAACTGCTGGCGGCCGAAGCGGCCGGAGGTGAAAAGCTGACGTCGCGAGGCTTTGACGAATCGTTCTGGCAGCAAAGCATGCGCGGCGAGGACCAGTTGCGTCAACGCATCGCCTTTGCCCTGTCGGAAATCTTCGTCATTTCCATGCAAAACGATGCCATCCAGCCACGAGTGCGTGGCGTGGCCGCCTACTACGACATGCTGGGCCACCACGCTTTCGGCAACTTCCGCAATCTGCTCAATGACGTGGCCCTGCATCCGATGATGGGGCTGTACCTGTCGCACATGCGCAATCAGAAAGAAACGGCAACCCGTGCACCGGACGAAAATTTCGCGCGCGAAGTGATGCAGCTGTTTACCATCGGCCTGTACCAGCTCAATGCTGATGGCAGCCTGAAACTGGCTGCAGGCAAACCCATCGCCACCTATACGCGCGACGACGTAGTCGGGCTTGCCCGCGTGTTTACCGGCTGGAGCTGGGCCGGTCCCGATTTGAGCAACAACCGCTTCATCGGCAACGTGGCCGATCCCGACCGCGACTGGAAACCGATGCAGAACTACCCTGCGTTTCATTCCAGCGGAGAGAAGCGTTTCCTGGGACAAAGCATATCCGGCGTCACCAGCGGCGAGGCGGACTTGAAACTGGCGCTCGATACCCTGTTCAACCATCCGAACGCGGGACCATTCTTTGCCCGCCAACTGATCCAGCGCCTCGTCAGCAGCAATCCCAGCCCCGCTTATGTGGGCCGGGTAGCGGCCGCCTTTGCCAACAACGGCAATGGCGTGCGCGGCGACATGCAAGCTATCGTCCGCGCCGTGCTGCTCGATCAGGAAGCGCTGGCGGCCAGCGGGACAAGTTTGCGCACCGGCAAGCTGCGCGAACCGATAATGCGCCTCGCCAGCTGGATCCGCGCCTTCGACGCCAAGGCGTCCAACGCACGCTACCGCATCTACTATCTCGATGATCCCTTGACCGGGCTGGGCCAGGGCCCCTTGAATCCCGCATCCGTGTTCAGCTTCTTCCGCCCTTCCTACATACCGCCCAACTCCGCGCTGGCCGGCGCGGGCCTGGTGGCGCCGGAACTGCAGATCACATCGGAGCCGTCCGTCACCGGCTACCTGAATTACATGCAGGATGTGCTCGACAGGGGCGTGGGCGAAGCCCGCGAAATCAAGCCGGACTACACGCGCGAACTGGCACTTGTCAGCGACACGGGCGCGCTGCTCGACCGCATCAACCTGCTCCTGATGCATGGCAGCATGCCCGCCAGCCTGCGCGGACAAATCCTGACCGCCATCAATGGCGTCAGCATCCCCGCGGCCACGGCCAGCAATGCCGCGCAGGTAGCCACGGCCCAGGCCAACCGCGTCAAGCTGGCCATTTTCCTGACCATGGCCTCGCCGGCCTACCTGGTACAAAAGTAAGAGCGATCACATGCAAAATCTCCCCTTTTCCCGCCGCCGTTTCCTCGGTTCCATGCTGAGCCTGGCCGGCACCACGGCCGCCCCCTTCGCCCTGAACCTGGCCGCCATGGGCAACGCCGCCGCGCAAACGGCCGGCGATTACAAGGCCATGGTGTGCCTGTTCATGGCAGGCGGCAACGACGCCTTCAACACGGTGCTGGCCACCGATCCTACGTCATGGAATGAATACGCGCGCCTGCGCAACACGGGCGGCGTCGATTCCATCCATCTGCCCGGCGTGGGCGAGACGGGTGGCGTGCTGCCCATCGTGCCCGCCACCGCGCAAACGGGCCGCGCCTTCGCCCTGCATCCCCAGCTGGCGCCCCTGAAAGACCTGTTCGACAATGGCCGCGCCGCCATCGTGGCCAATGTGGGCACCCTGATCCAGCCGGCCACCCTGGCGCAGTACAAGGCGGGCAGCGTGGCCTTGCCACCCAAGCTGTTCTCGCACAACGACCAGCAATCGACGTGGCAATCCGGCTCACCCGAAGGGGCCAGCACGGGCTGGGGCGGCCGGGCGGCCGACGTGGCCGGCTCGCTCAATACGAATGCCATGTTCACGGCCATTTCCGCTGCGGGCAACACTGTCTTTCTCAGCGGGCGCCAGGTGCGCCAGTTCCAAGTGGGCCAGGCGGGCGCCGTGCCCATCCGCGGCTTGAGCGGCAACCTGTTTGGCAGCACGGGCGGTGCGGGCGCATTGCAAGCCATCATCAACGATGCGGGAAGCGACCTGATCGAACAGGAGCACGTGGCCGTCGTGCAGCGCGCCATTTCCAGCCAGAGCATCCTCAGCGGCGCCATGCTGGCAGCCGGCGCGGGCGGCGTGCCCAATCCCCCGCCCTACATCAATCCGAACACGGGCGTGTCCGGCGTCAATCCGCTGGCCGTGCAATTGCAGACCGTGGCGCGCATCATCGGCGGGCGCGGCGCCCTGGGGGCGAAACGGCAAGTGTTTTATGTGACACTGAGCAGCTTCGACACGCATGACCGGCAAAAAGTGCTGCATGCCGACCTGATGGCCCGCCTGGCCCATGCGCTGGCGTACTTCGACACGACCCTGGCGGCCCTGCAGGGCGCGGACCTGCGGCGCCAGGTGACGACGTTTACAGCGTCGGACTTCGGCCGCACCTTCAGCAGCAACGGCGACGGCACGGATCACGGCTGGGGCGCGCACCACTTTGTCGTGGGCGGCGCCGTGAAGGGCCGCGACATCTACGGCGCCTTCCCCGTCACGGGCCTGGGCCATGAGCTGGACGTCGGTTCCGGCGCCCTGCTGCCGACCACCTCCGTCGACCAGTACGGCGCCACGCTGGCCAAGTGGTTCGGCGTGGCCGACAGCCAGCTGGCCGGGGTCTTCCCGAACATCGGCAACTTCAGCCGGCGCGACCTGGGTTTCATGACGACAATTTAACCGTTCACCGCGACAATCAGGGTGACGACATAGCCCTGCGTGGCATTGCCCGTCACCGTGGCCATCTGCAAGCTGGTGCCGTCGCTGAAGACATTGTCGGTGGCATAGCTGATCTGCGACAGATTGCGCACGCTGGCCGTGTAGCCGCTGGCCGTGTAAGCCTCGCTCAACGTTGCCATCGGAAAAGTAAACTGCGACGTCTTGATGCGGTTCGCGGCAGAGGCCGCCTTGGCCAGGCTGGGATAGACCTCGAAATGCACGTGCGGCATGCGTCCCGCGTAGCAACCGGGAAAGATGGTCGTGAAGCTGAGGTTGCCGGCGCTGTCCGTTTCCTGCACGCCGCGCAAGTAATTCTGCGCCGTCACGCCGCTCGAATACAGCGAATACAAGCCTTCGCGGTCGCAATGCCACAGATAGACGGCGTAGCCGGCCAGGCTGGCGCAATTGCCGCTGGCGTTAAGCAACTGCAAATTGATGGTCAATGGCACGCCCGCCGCCATGCCCGTTGCGCCATTGAAACTGGCGCGGATATCGCTGCGCACGACGCCCGACTGGTTCAGCACGTTGATGATGCTGCCGCCACTCGTGTTCGTGCCATCGGCCGGATACGGCCCGCCCGTTTCTTCGGGAATCACCGTGCAGGCGCCCGTGGTCGGTATCGTGACGGTGCCGGCGCTGCCAGCGGCAGCGCTGCTGCTTCCCGTGCTGCTGGCGTCCGACCCGCCGCCGCAGCTCATCAAAGGCAAGGTGGCGGCGCCGGCCAGCAGCCAGCGCAACACTTGCCGCCGCTCAGCTGCCTGTTGCCGCATCATTTCGAGGTCGGATGCCAGGCCGTGATCATGTAATTCCATACATACTCCATTAAGAGCCTATCCCAGTAGATGAATACATCCCCTGCTGGCGCCCCTCAAAAGCGGGGACTGCGTTGTTCGTCGTTGCGTGGCTCGCCACGCGTCCTCCTCACGCCTTGTCCGCGCTCCTGATACGCTGCCAGCAGAAGACGCTCCCTACCGGGATAGGCTCTAAGTGAGGCAAGCCCGCCAAGGCGGGGCTCAGGCTGGCGCACAGGAACAGCGCCTGTGTCGCATGTCGCGAGAGCGCCTGCAAGCTGCTGCCCGGACGCAAGGCATGGATGCGCATGCTGACTCTCCCTGTGATCGCGCGTGCGTTTTACGGGAGGCGCCGGGGGCCGCGCGGAACTTGGCGGCTGTCGTGCCACTGCTGAGCCTGCTGGCGCTGTTCCGGCGTCAGCACGGCCAGCAATTGCTGCTCCAGCCGCGCCTGCTGCAAGCTGATCTTTGCCATGGCTTGCGCTGCCGTATTCGCCAGCGCGCTGGCCTTGGCATCGTCGTAGGCGCTGGATGCGGCCAGCGCGCGCAGCTGCGCATGGGCCTTGTAGGCGATCTTTTCCTGTTCCCGCAGCAAGGGCGCCTGGGCATAGGTGGCGGCGAAGACCTTGTCCTGCTGCGCTTCGCTCAAATCGATGCCGTGCAGGAACGGCGGCAAGCCTGGCGCGCCCGGGCCATGGCCAAAGCCGGGCGGCGGCCCTTCCACGGTGCGCGCTGGCGGGCCGTCCGGTGCAGCTTCTTGCTGGGCCAGCGCCAGCAGCGGCATGCTGCAGGCGGACAGCAGCAACAGGGATACGGCAATACTCAGGTATTTCATCGGGCTTTCCTTTCGTGACGGTCAGCCCTGATTGTCGGCGCCTGGCGTGTAAAGCAACGTTAGGGTCGCGTAAAAGCGTGTAAAGGAAAGGGGCGAAATGTAAGCAGACGTATGTAAAAGCGGGTAAAACCACCGTGAACAGCCCCCTTTGACTGCTATCATCGGGCGATATTCACCCGAAAAAGCACAGGCATGAGCAAGGTTTTGTTAATCGATGACGATGTGGAACTGGTTGGCATGTTCCAGGAATACCTGACGCAGGAAGGTTTTGACGCCCGCGCCGTGCATGACGGCGAAAGCGGCGCGGCCGAAGCACTGACGGGCCTGTACGCCATCGCCATCCTCGACGTCATGATGCCGCGCATGAATGGCCTGGAAACCCTGCGCCGCATCCGCGCAGGCAGCAACCTGCCCATCTTGATGCTGACGGCGCGCGGCGACGATACGGACCGCATCGTGGGGCTGGAGCTGGGCGCCGACGATTATGTGACCAAACCGTGCACGCCGCGCGAGCTGACGGCGCGCATCCGCGCCATCCTGCGCCGTGCGCAAGCGGCGCCGCCCGATACGTCGGGCCTGGCGCCGCTGACCGTGGGCCAGTTGACGATGTGGCCCGAACAGCGCCGCGCCGCCTGGGCCGGCATGCACCTGGAGCTGACGAGCACGGAATTCAACCTGCTGGAAGTGCTGGTGCGCCATGCGGGCAAGCCCGTCAGCAAGAATCAATTGTCCGAACTGGGCCTGGGCCGGCCCATGGCCCGCTTCGACCGCAATATCGACGTGCACCTGAGCAGCCTGCGCCGCAAACTCGGCAGCCTGGCCGACGGCCGCTCCTGCCTGCAAACCGTGTACCGTCTCGGCTATCAGCTGATCAAGGAGTAAGCGTGGGCCGCCTGTTCTGGAAGTTTTTTTTGTGCATCATGCTGGCGCAAGTGACGGCCACCATCGGCATCGGCGGCACCTTCTGGCTGAAAAACCGGGCCGCGCAGCAGGAACGGGCCCTCGACATCGATACCAGCCCGCCCGCGCAAATGATCATCGAGGCCGCCAGCGCCACCCTGGAAGCGGGCGGCAGCCAGGCATTGCGGCAATTCCTGGGCAAGCTCGAACGCATGCGCGTGTTTGCCGTCGATGCCAAAGGGCAAGAATTGATGGGCCGCGCCGTGCATCCCGCCATGCTGGACAAGGCGCGCGCCATGCTGAAACAGGGCCAGGCCCATCCCGTCGTGCGCGAAGCGGCCGGCAGCGATGGCCAGCGCTACCTGCTGTTCCTGCCCTCGTCCGAACGCTTCCGCAATGCCGAGGCGGGCGCCGCGCGCGACACGCTCATCGCCGTCGCCATGAGCGGCCCGCGCGCCATGGGACCCGGTCCGCGGCCCAACGACGCGGGCGCCCCGCCGCCACGCGGCGAGTTCGGCCGCGGCATGCCGCCGCGCATGGACAGCCCCTACCGCACCTTCATTCCCCTGGCCGCCGCCATCGCCGCCAGCCTGCTGTTCGCCTTTTTGCTGGCCTGGTATTTTGCGCGCCCCATCCGCGACTTGCGGCAAGCGTTCGAAGCCGCTTCGCACGGCAACCTGGCACCGCGCTTTCACGCCAGCGGCAAGCGCGGCGATGAATTGACGGACCTGGGACGCGATTTCGACCGCATGACGGGCCGTTTGCGCAGCCTCATGGATAGCCAGACGCGTTTGCTGCATGACGTCTCGCACGAGTTGCGCTCGCCGCTGGCGCGCTTGCAGGCCGCCATCGGCCTGGCGCACCAGCAGCCGGAAAAGATGGCCGCCTCGATGCAGCGCATCGAACGCGAAAGCGAACGCATGGATAAACTGATCGGTGAACTGCTGACCCTGTCACGGCTGGAAGCGGGCGCCGTGCAAGCGGGCGCCGGGCACGCGCACAGCGAAGATGTCGGCATCGCTGACCTCGTGCACGACATCGTGGACGATGCCCGCTATGAAGCCAGGGCGCGCCTGATGGGCATCGACCTGGCGGTCGACGCGGCCATGGCCGACGCCAGCGTCACGGGCCAGCCGGAACTGCTGGCCCGTGCCGTGGAAAACGTGGTGCGCAATGCCGTCAAGCATAGCCCCGATGGTGGCACGGTGGACGTGGAGCTGTCGCGCCTGCATGATGGCAAGCAGGATTGGCTGCGCATCGCCGTGCTGGACCGGGGACCCGGCGTGGCCAGCGCCGACCTGGCCCGCATTTTTGAACCGTTCTTCCGCGCCAGCAATACCCAGCACAGTACGGACGGCCATGGCCTGGGCCTGGCCATCGCCCGGCACGTCATCAACGTCCATGGCGGCAGCATCGGGGCCAGCTTGCGCAGCGGTGGTGGCCTGTGCGTGGAAATGCTGCTGCCCGTCAAAACGCCAGGCTGACCTGTCGGCGAGCCTGGCGTCTTTTATGCGCGGAGAATGCTGTTACGCCTGCGTATCGATGAGTGTGCCCAGGGTGGACGAGGTCGATTTGGCCGGGCTCGTCGCCGTATCGGCGCTGCTGGCCGGCTGAGCATCTTGCTGCGCCGCCTTTTGCGCGGCGGCCGCCTGTAACTGGGCAATTTGCGCCTGCAAGGCCTGGATTTGCTGCGCCAGCTGCTGCTGCAGCTTTTGCGACGCCTCCGTCTGCTCGCCCTTCTGCGACTCCGTCAACTGCTTTTGCGCCGCCGTGATCTGCTTTTGCAGCGCCGCGATCTGCGAACCGCTGCCCGCACTGGCGCTACTGGCTGCGCTGACCGCGCCGCCTGAACCGATTGCCGCTACCATACTGCCTCCTCAGTGTTTCAATACCAAGGTTAACGGCAAGCATGGGCGCGGATGTAGTGCCGCAGGTGTAAAGGCAGGTAAAGGCAGGTAAAGACGGCTGGCGCCCCTCCCTGCACGGCGATCAGGTCTTCGGCAATGTCACGCCAACCTGGCCCTGGTACTTGCCGCCGCGGTCCTTGTACGACGTTTCGCACACTTCATCGGACTCGAAGAACAGCACTTGCGCCACGCCTTCGTTGGCGTAGATTTTCGCCGGCAATGGTGTCGTATTCGAAAATTCCAGCGTCACATAGCCTTCCCATTCCGGTTCGAACGGGGTGACGTTGACGATGATGCCGCAGCGCGCATAGGTGCTCTTGCCCAGGCAAATCGTCAGCACATTGCGGGGAATGCGGAAATACTCAACCGTACGGGCCAGCGCGAACGAATTCGGCGGAATGATGCAATAGCCCTTGCCCGACACATCGACGAAGTTATTCGCGTCGAAATCCTTCGGGTCGACAATGGTCGTGTTGATGTTGGTAAATAACTTGAACTCGTCGGCGCAGCGGATGTCATAGCCATAGCTGGACGTGCCGTAAGAGACGATGCGGTTGCCGTCGCGCTCCTTGACCTGGCCTGGTTCGAACGGCTCGATCATGCCCGTTGTTTCCGCCATGCGGCGTATCCATTTATCGCTTTTAATCGTCATCGCAGGGGTATCTTTCTAGAATATCGGAATGGCTGGGGCCGCACGCTTGCTGCAGGCGCGGCCCGGATGGCAGGATTTTACGCGAAAATCCGCCGTTGTTGGCCCCCATCCCCTGAAAATCCTTGGCGATATTCTATTGCTTCGCCAGCAATGCCGTGATCATCTCGCGCACCACTTGCGCCGTCAGTTCCGGGTTTTCCATGGGAAACAGATGCCCGCCCGGCACCTGGCGGAAAAACTTGCCGACCAGCTTGCGCGTGGCCTTCAAGCCCGCTTGCCGGCATTCCACCGATTCCGTGCCACCGATAAAACCGATGGGAACAGGAAAACCGTCCTTGACGAGACCGCCGATGTGGTGCGGCAGGCTGCGGTAGACCTGCGTTTCCACTTCGCGCGTAAAGCGCAGCTGCACCCCTTCCGGATGGGGAACCAGGCCGCTGTCGATGTAGTCGCGCAACACGTGCGGCGCCCAGATGGCGAACATGTCCTTGGCCGCGAAGTGTTCATACGCGGCTTGCGCATCCGGCCACAGCTTGCGCCGCCGGGCGGAAAAACGTGACGGCGAGAACCGCTCGCCCAGCGCCGTGTTGCGCGCCAGCCGCACCAGCAAGGCGCGCCAGCCCGCCACCACGGGCGAATCGAGCAAGACCACGCAGCGCACCAGGTCGGGCCGCTGCTTGGCCACCATCACACTGAGCATGCCGCCCAGCGAATGGCCGACGAGGATCACGGGCGCGCTGTAGCGGCGCTCCAGCTCATCGATATACTCGCGCACCAGCTCGGGCCAGCCCGTGCTCACGGGGTAAGCTGGGTCGTGCGCATGCATGTCGAGCGCCTGCACGGTGTAGTGCTGGCCCAGCAAGCCGAACAGCTTGCGGTAGGTGCCGGCAGGATAACTGTTGGCGTGGGCAAAGTGCAGTTGCGGGAGGGTCATCGTGGGTCGGTGCCGGTGAATGCGATAGACAATTGTAATGGCATGCCGGCAAGACGTATCAGAGGAAGGACTCTAATTGCCGGGGCGCATGGGCCATGCCGGGCACGAACGCCGCCAGCACTTCGCCCAGCTCCGCGTTTGAATCCACGACGCAAAAAGCATCGTCGAACGCGTGATGACGGTTCATGGGATTGCGCACGATGATGCATTCCAGTCCGGCCGCGTTGGCGGCGCGCAAGCCGCGCGGCGAGTCTTCGACGGCCACGCAGTCGGCGGCGGCCAGGCCCAGGCGCTGCAAGCCCAGCTGGTAGCCGTCGGGCGCCGGTTTGCTTTCGCCATACATTTCCCGCGTCAGCACGAAGTCGAAGTGGCCGAGCAAGCCCGTGGCAGCATGGCTGATGTCAAAGTGCTGCGCATACGCGCTGGTGACGACGCCCATCGCCACGTGCGGGCGCAGCGCCGCCAGCACTGGCCCGATGCCGGGCATGGCCAGCTGGCGCGCCTGGCGCAGGCGTTGCGCGAACAGCACGGTGCGCTCGGCCCGCAGGCGCTCAACCAGCTCGATGGCGTGGCCCTGCCCCAGCAGCACATGCCAGGCGCCGTAGTTATTATCCAGGAACCAGTCAAAGAATTGCTTCGGCGTCAGGTCTATGCCATAAGGCAAAAGCAAGTCGCGGTTGCTTTCGTAAAACAGCTGCTCGGTGTTGACCAGCACGCCATCGTTGTCCCACAGCACGCCCTGGATGGTTTTCATGGCTTATTGTCGTTCAAAAACTTACTTGAAGAAAATGTCGTAAGACAACTTGACGATCAGCAGCACCAGCAACACGAGGAAGAGGATGCGCACGAAGGCGGCGCCGCGGCGCACGGCGATCCAGGTGCCCGTCAGCGCGCCCAGGATATTGCACACAGCCATCGGTGCGGCCACGGCGTACACCACGTGGCCGGCAGGGATGAAGAAGGCCAGCGCGGCCACGTTGGTGGCGATATTCACCAGTTTCGAGCAGGCCGAGGCGAGGATGAAATCGAAGCCGAAGACGCGGATAAACAGGAAAATCAGGAAGCTGCCCGTGCCCGGCCCGAACAGGCCGTCATAAAAGCCGATGGCGCCGCCGATGACGATGGCGAGGATACGTTCGCGCGATCCGATGGGGCGCGCTTCGCGCGTCGTGCCGAAATCCTTCTTGATGAAGGTGTAGATGGCCATGATGATGATCAATACCAGCACCATGGGGCGCACCACCTGTTGCGGCACGTAGGACACGGCGGCCGCGCCGATGAAGGACATGACGAAGGCGCTGGCCACGGCCGGCAACACCAGCAGCCACGGGATGTGCACCTTGCCGACAAACGAGCGGGCGGCAAACGTGGTGCCGCAGGCGGACGCCAGCTTGTTCGTGCCCAGCAAGGAGGTCGAGGCCATGTTCGGCATCAGGTTGAACAGGGCCGGCAGCTGTATCAGCCCGCCCCCGCCCACGGCGGCATCGATCAGGCCGGCAAAGAAGGCAAATAAACACAGCAGCGAGATGGTCAGCATGATAGGCAGTAAGGAATGGGCGACAGCGGCAGTATAGGCGCCGTGGATTTTTCCGGATGCAACTTCATATTGCGGAAAACGCAATCAGGCGTAACGCTTGACGGAATGCGCCCCATGCGGTTTACTGGCCTCTTTTGCCAGGAGCCGCGCGATGTCGATGAAACTGATGTGGGAGATCCGCGCCTTTTGCACCGTCGTGGAAAAGCGCAGCTTCATCCACGCGGCGCGCATGCTGGGACGCTCGCCGTCGGCCGTCACGCGCGCCATCCAGTTCCTCGAAGACGCCATCGGCGCCGAGCTGATCCTGCGCACGCAAAAGCAGTTCACCCTGACGACGGCCGGCGAAACGTATTACGCGTCGGCCAAGCACTTGCTGGAAACGCAAGCCGAGGCGGAAGACCAATTGGCGGAATTGAGCAATTCGCCGCAAGGCTGGGTGCGCCTCTCGGCACCGGAAATCCTGTCGCTGGGGTTCTTGCCGAAAGTGGTGGCGCAATTTTCGCGCGACTACCCGAATGTGTCGGTGGACATCCATTTCTCGGACAAATCGATCGACCCCATCCAGGAAAAGCTGGACTTTGCCATCCGCGGCGCGTTTCCCCAATCCAGCGAGCTGATCGGCTATCCCCTGTGGAATTACCGCCGCTACATGTATGCCTCGCCCGACTATATCGAGCGCATGGGCGCGCCCGGGGAACCGGAGGAACTGGCCGGCCACGACATCATCATGCACTCGGCCCCCCGCATTCTGCGCGACTGGCATTTCGTTTCCAGCGAGCGCAACGTGCGCTACCAGGTGCAACCGCGTTTCCGCTTCACCTCCGGCATCGCCACCTTCCAGGCGGCCCTGGAAGGCGCCGGCATCGTGCGTCTGGCCAGCTGGCTGGCGGAACCGGCCGTGGCAGCGGGCACCTTGCGGCGGGTCTGCACGGCATACCGTCTCACGTCGTCGAAGGAGCTGGACCCCAGCATCCACGCCGTGTATGGCACCTCGCGCATGGCCAAGGGGGCGCGGCTGTTTCTGGAGTATGTGCGGCAGCGGGGGCTGGAAATACCGGATGAACGTGTAATTTAAGGACTATTTCCCGACGATAGCATCGCTATACACGGCGAACTGCGCGCCATCGAAGTCAAAAGCGGCCACCTCATACATGCCCAGCCGTTCATGCGCGCGCAGCGAGCCTGGATTGTCGCGCCGGATGAATAGCACCGCTTCCTTGCCCGCATGCTGCTCGCGCATGGCAGAGTACAGCAGCGCCAGCAAACCCTGCCCCCGCTCCGAGTCCGCAATGCAGACGGGGCCGTACACATAGGCGTTGCCACTGCCCGCATACGCGGCCAGCATGGCCAATACCACGGGCGCCTGCGCAGCGGCTGGCGCCGCGCTGAACAACACGCCAACGACAGGTCCGTCCGCTGCGCGCCGCGCCACGATGACGGGCGACGCGCCATCCGCCATGCTGGCCACCTTGTCGCGTGAAAACTCGCCCGTCAGGCTGCCGCCCTGCGAGGGGGAATTGGCTTGCAGCAAGGCTGTGATGGAGTCGATGTCGGCGGCCTGGGCCGTGCTGACAAGATAAGGGTGGCTGGAATGGCGCAATCTGGACTCCTGGAACGATGTTGCGGGAGCGTAGCATGAAAGCGCTAGCGCCCATGCCAGTAACGCGGCCGGCTGGCCCGATACAAGGTCACGCCGATACCGTCGCCAAACGCCAGCACCACCGCTCCTTCCACATCCGTGCGCAGCCGCGCAATACCCATGTCCCCATAGCGCGCATACACTTGCGCCTTCGGATGCTTATAACGGTTCCTGTGTCCCACCTGGAAAATCGCCAAGGTCGGATGGACGGCGTTCAGGAACGCCGGCGTCGACGAGGTGCCGCTGCCATGATGGGGCGCCAGCACTACGTCGGCGGCCAGGTCGCCCTCCGCCGAGCGCGCCAGCAATTGCGCCTCTTGCGCCGCTTCGATGTCGCCAGCCAGCAGGATCGAGTGCTTGCCTGCCGTGATTTTCACGGTGCAACTGCGGGCGTTCGGCGTCAAGCTGATGTCCGTATGGCTGGCGGGCAGCGGGTGCAGCATGGCGAAGTGCACGCCTTCCCACGTCCAGCTCTGGCCCGCCATGCAGTGCAGATAGGGGTTGTGCAACGCCCGTCGCGCCTCGACGGCGGGATGGCCATCGAACAGCGACGAGGCCAGCCAGCCCACTTGCACGTTCTCCAACAGAGACATGGCGCCGCCTGCGTGATCGAGGTCGCTGTGGGAAATGATCACGCCGTCCAGCTTGGCTATGCCGCGTGCGCGCAGATAAGGCACGATGACCCGGCTGGAGCCATCGGAATCGAGGCTGTAGGCAGGGCCCGTGTCATACAGCAGGCGGTGGCCAGGCGTTTCCACCAGCACGGCCATGCCCTGCCCCACGTCAAAGGCCGTCACCCACATGCCACCTTGCGGCGGACTGGACGGCAAGGCCGTCAGCAGCGGCAGCCAGCCCAGCATGCCCGCCCAGCGGTGCGGCCAGCCGCGTGGCGCCAGCAGCCAGGCCGTGCCAAACAATGCCCAGCAAAAACTCCACATTGGCGGCGCGGGCGCCGTCCACACGGCAAAGCGGCGCGCGCCCAGCCATTCGAGCACCTGCGCCAGCATCTGCACGATGGTGTGCGCCAGCAGCAGCAATCCGTCAGACAGGGGCGCTGGCAGCAGGCTGCCAGCCAGCGACAAGGGCGTGACGACCAGGCTGATGACAGGAATGGCCAGCGCATTGGCGACAGGCGACACGAGCGACACTTGCGAGAACAGCAGCATCGTCAACGGCACCAGCCCCACCGTCACCACATACTGCGTGTGTGCGCCCAGCGCCACGGCAGCAAGCAAACGGCGCCAGCGTCCGGCCTGCGGCGGCATGGACGCCGTGGTGCGCCCTGCCGTTGCGTACAGCATGGTGGCGACGGCGCCGAACGACAGCCAGAAGCCGGGCCACAGCACGGCCCACGGATCGAGCAGCACGACCACGCCCAGCGCCAGGCACAGGATATGGACGATGCTGGCGATGCGTCCCAGCCACAGGGCCAGCGCCACCACCAGCAACATATACAAGGTGCGCTGCGCGGGCACGCCAAAGCCGGCCAGCAGCACATACAAAAATGCCGCCAGCGCGCCGGCCAGCGCCGCCACCTTTTGCGCCGGCAGCCGCAGTGGCAACTGCCAGCCGGTAAAAAACGAGCGCCGCCACAACGTGCCGGCACCAAGCGCAAAGAGTCCCGCGATCATGGTAATGTGCAGACCGGATATCGAAATCAGATGGCTCACGCCAGTGCGGTTGAACACTTGCCAGTCCGACTGGGGAATCGCCCGCTGGTCGCCCACCACCAGCGCCACGATCACGCCCGCATACTGCTTGCCTTCCAGGCTGCGCACGATGCGCGCGCGCAATGCCGCGCGGCTGGCCTCCACCACGTTGCCGAAGCCGGGCACGAAAGCGGTCAGGCGCACGTTCGGCGTATCGGCGCGCGGCTGCGGCCGCACATAGCCCGTGGCGCGCACGCCCTGCTCCAGCAGCCACGCCTCGTAGTCAAAACCCATCGGGTTCGCATTGCCGTGCGGACGCTGCAAGCGCACCGTCAGGCGCCAGCGTTCGCCAGGCTGCACGTCGCCCACCTCGTTCGTCACTTCATCACGAAAACCTGCGTACCAGGACAGGGCGATCAGGGGCGGCACCTTCGCCCCAACAGCCTTCTCCACGGAAAAATTGAAGCGCACGCCCTGCTCGAAGCGGTACGGCAGGCTGGCTACCGTACCCGTGACAACAATGTCCTGGCCTTCATCAGCCAGCGCCAGTTGCGGCGCCATGGCGGCCTGGGCCAGCCAGGCGGCCCAGTAAAAGCCCAGTCCCACGCCAGCGGCAAGCGCAACAGTGGAACGCCACCAGGAATGCCAGCGCGCATGGCGGCACAGCAGCAGTGCCGCCAGCAGCGACACGCCAGCGGTCACCCACAGCAACACGCCCCCATACGGCGGCAAGCTTGCCTGCGTCTGCAACCAGGCGGCGCCAGCGGCAAAGCCGAGTATCAGGGTGCGCATGGGAGCTCGCTGCGAAAAGGGCTCAACAACTGTGCCCCCTTTCTCCTCTTTACCGTCTGATCTGGCGCAATGGAGCCCTGAATAAGAAGGTTCAGTCACGCCATCCGGCACCACCGCTGGCGGAACTTTCCGCATGCTAAGATGGCCATCCGGCGCAAAGGCGCCACGACTTTGCGGATCTTGCATGACCCTACTGACAGCGGCCGAAACCTATTTACAGGACTTTCATCAAAGGCAAGTCGGCGTGACCAGCACCGCGTTTGGCCACCTGCCGGCCAGTTCCCCCGCCGGCAGCTGGGCCTCGTCCTACTACGTGCTGACCAGTCTGGTACCGGCCGTGGACACGCCATCAAGCGTGCTCGACCTGGCCTGCGGCGACGGCCATCTGCTGGGCTTGCTGGCAGCCAGGCGGCAGCCCCGGCTGCAACTGCTCGGCGTCGACATGAGCCAGGCTGAACTGGCCGCCGCGCGCGCCGCCCTGCCGCCGTCCGTGCATCTGCTGCAAGGCCGGGGCCAGGCTCTCGACCTGCCATCGGCCAGCGTCGATTATCTCGTCTCGCACATGGCGCTGATGCTGATGGACGACATCGAACAAGTCATGCGTGAAATCCGCCGCGTGCTGCGCCCCGGCGGCCAGTTCGCGGCCATCGTCGGCCGGACGTTCTTGCTGGGCGAAGTGAACGACGTTTTCATGCGCGTGTTCAAGCCGGTCGCCAGCACCGAGCTGCCGCCGCTGCGCTTCGGCGATCGCCGCACGGGCTCAGAAGCGGGCTGGCGGGAACTGCTCGATGCCGGTTTCGCAGACGTTGAATTCGACGACATCGACGTCCCATGGACGCCCACGCCGGGCGAACTGTGGACGGCCCTGCTGGACACCTACGATATCGACCGCCTGGACGATGGCGCCAGGCAGCGCCTGCGCGAGGCGTTCCTGGATGCGGCAGCGCATCTGCAAGACAGCGATGGCAAGATCGCCACGGGCTGGGGCCTGCGCCTGGTGCGCGCGCGTGCCGCCTGAACATGCAAGCACCAGGCCCGGCCACCACCGGTCGCCCCCATCGACGGTATAATCGGCCTCGCTTACTTCAACACCCAGGCACGACATGACTTCCTCCGCACTTCCTCCCGATACTTCCACCGACATTTCCGACAGCAGCGAAGACAATAACGATGCCACCCTGGTCGCGGAACTGGGGGAAGTGGCCGAGCATATCCGCCTCGTGAAGATGGAAGGCCGCGTCTTCGTGCGCTTTTCCGGCGTGGTCAAGGCTGGCCATCTGGTGGTGCCGTATGCGCTGGTACCAAGCCAGGGCGTGCTGGCGCGGCCTGCCAAGTGGCGCAAGATGGACCGCGAAACCAAGCTGGCATTGGTGCGCGAACGGGCCAGCGCGGCCGTCTTCGAAGAGCTGCGCCAGCACGTGATCGATTTCGTCGCTGATATCGCGGGCCTGAGCGAAGACGTCGACACGGACCCGATGGTTTTCCTGCATACCCTGGCCGACATGCAGACGTCGGAGCCGGCCGGCATGGTGTTCGACCGCATCCGCCAGCGTTTCAATCACGCCATCGAGCGCCAGCAGGAAGAACAGCACGCGGCGCGCACGCGCCAGAGCATCAACCTGGCCGAGTATCCAGCCTCGTTCGAGATGGCGCGCCGCCTGCCGCGCCGCTTCATCGCCCTGCTGGGCCCCACCAATTCCGGCAAGACGCACCGCGCCATGGAAGCGCTGGTGAAGGCAAAGAGCGGCATCTATCTGGCGCCATTGCGCCTGCTGGCCCTGGAAAACTACGAACGCCTGCAGGAAGCCGCGCCGCATGGCAAGCCGCTGGCCGTGAGCCTGATCACGGGCGAGGAGCGCAGGGTCGTCGACGGCGCCACGCACGTGGCCAGCACAGTGGAAATGCTGGACACGAAAACCGTCGTGGAAGTGGCCGTCATCGATGAAATCCAGATGCTGGCCGACCCGGACCGGGGCGCCGCGTGGACGGCCGCCGTCTGCGGCGCGCCCGCCCACACGGTCTACCTGGTGGGGGCACCCGAAGCGCGGCGCGCCATCGAGGCGCTGGCGGAGCGCCTGGACTGCCCGCTGGAAGTGCACGTACTCAAACGCATGGCGCCCCTGTCGATGGAGCCGACGGCCGTGCGCAAGGTGCGCAACCTGCGCCGCGGCGACGCCGTCATCGCCTTTTCGCGCCGAGAAGTGCTGATGTGGCGCGACATGATCACGGAAACGGGGCTGTCAGTGGCCACCGTCTACGGCAACCTGTCGCCGGAAGTGCGGCGCGCGCAGGCGCAGCGCTTCCGCGACGGCACGGCCGATATCGTCGTCGGCACGGATGCGCTGGCGATGGGCTTGAACATGCCGATCGCGCGCATCGTCATGACCACCTGCGTCAAATACAATGGCCGCGAAGAGGAAGAGATTTCAGCCGCGCTGGCGCGCCAGATCGCCGGGCGCGCGGGCCGCTACGGCGTGCATGAAGAGGGCCTCGTGGCCGGCTACGACAACGAAACGCATGAAGTGATGCGCGCCCTGCTGAAGGAAAAGCTGCATCCGCTGAACACCAGCGGCTTTGCCGTGGCGCCCTCGCTCGAACATCTGCACCGCATTTCATCGGTGACGGGCGAACTGTCGCTGTCAAAACTGCTGCGCCGCTTCATCCACAATATCGACGTGCCGGACGGCTTTTTCTTCCCCCGCATCACGGAAGACCAGAAGGAACGGGCCGTCTGGCTCGACACCCTGCCCCTGTCCGTGGCCGACAAGTTCACCCTGTCGCTGGTGCCGATATCGAGCAAGGTGCCGTCCCTGCAAACGGCGTGGGAGCACTGGGCGAAGAATCTGTCGCAGGGAAAAACGAGCACCTTGCGCCAGCACGCGTACGGCGGCGGCACGCAGAATCTGCAGCAGGTGGAAGACACCTGCCGCTACTATTCCGCGTATGCCTGGCTCAGCTACCGCCTGCCCGAGTTCTTCCCCGATATCGCCGTCGCGCAAAACCTGTCGCGCGATGCGTCGGAACGGGTCGACTCCATCCTGCGCGCGCACAATGCGGCTTCGCGCGGACGGTCGAAGAAGTTCAAATAAGCCTCAACCGAGCGGCCAGAACCAGACCTCGCCACAATCCCAGTAGCATTCGGTGCCGCACACCTTCACGCCGATGGACGGCAGCAGGATGTCGATATGGCCGCCCGCGCCGCCCAGGTAGCCGGGAATGCGGAAGAAGGCGACCAGGCCCTGGCGCTGGCCGATGCCGGCCATGGCGGCATCCCGGCTGAATTTTTCGGGCGCGCCGAACATCGAGGGGCTGGCCAGCATGTGCGCCAGCTTGGCCTGTCCCGGTTCGATCAGCGCGCCCCTGAACGGTCCCTTGCGGATGGCCATGCGGCCTCTGACCTGGACGCCGGCCTTGATCAGGGCCAGGCTGACGCGGATGGCGCAGGTGTTGGCAAAGCTGTCCTTGCCGATCAAGTCTTCCCAGCCGATTTCGCGGAACAGGGCTGCCTGGTCGACGGCCGCCACGCTCGAGTAATTTTCACGCAGATTGATGAATGCAGGTTTCACGCCGACCTCCCGTTGCCCCTGGTGCCAGGGGACATCAGGCAGATTGTAGGAGGATGCCGCAGCCCCGCACTGAGCGAAGTCAAGCGATCTGCATTACGGCTTGGCCACCTCGTAATGCAGTTTCAGCACCAGCCCATTATGGTCGTCGGCCATATAGATATCGCCATCCTGGCCCTGCTTCACGTCGACGGGCGCGCCCCTGCCCTGTTTGCCCTTGCGTTCCCAGTTGCTGATCAAGTCGACGGACTTGCCCATAGGCGCACCGGCCTTGTCGGGCAGCAGGGCCACCAGGCGGTGGCCGTTGCTGCGGTAGCCGTGGTAACCGATGATCAGGCTATTTTTGTACAACGCAGGGAAGCGGCTGGCCGTGTAAAAAGTCATGCCCAGCGGGGCGGCATGGCCGGGCAGCAAACGCTCCGGCGCCGCATATTGGGCGTCGCAAGCCGTCTTCGGATATTCGGGACTGGCCACATTGTCGTCGTAGCAGTACGGCCAGCCGTAGTGCCGGTCTGCCTTGATCAAATTCAGTTCTTCGTGCGGCAGGTTCTCGTCGCTTTTCAGTTGCGGCATGGCGGCCTGGATGGCGTCGCGCGAGTTTTCCGCCTGCCACAGCTCGCCCGTCGCAGGGTGAAAAGCCAGCGCCATCGAATTGCGCAAGCCGCGCGCATGCGTGCGCCAGCTCGTCACCGTGCCGGCCGGCCAGGCCATCGTGTATTCGCGGATGGCTCCCAGCGCTTCCAGGCCTTCCGCCGAAGGACAAGCCTTGGCCGGGTCGGGCGCCTTGCCATCATTCTCGCAATGGTCGGTGCTGGAACCCACGTTCACATACAGGTCGCCCTTGGGGCTGAAGCGCATGTTCGTCAGGAGGTGCAAACCGAGGCCCGGCAGGCGCGGCGTCTTGGCCTTGCCGCCGATCACGTCGGTGAGGGTGCGCGTGGTGTCGCGCAGGTCGAAGCGGAAGATACGCCCCACCTCGCCCACGTAGACCATGCCGTCCGGCCCCTGCACGATGCCGTTCGGCCGATCGAGCTTGTCGAGCAGCAGCTTGCGCTCGTAGCCGCCACCGGCCGCCTTGGGCTGCAACAGCCACAATTTACCCTGCTTCGGCGCCCATCCCGTCATATCCGTGACGAGGATGTCGCCATTCGTCAGCGGCAGCACGCCACGGGGAAATTTCAGGCCGTCGGCCAGCACGGCCACGCAAAAGCCGGCCGGCGTGGTGACGTCGAGGCGCGGCATGCCGTCGCACTGGGCGCTGGCCGTCGCCGCCATGGCGGGCGCCAACACGGTGGACATACAGGCTGCCAGGGCGCCCGCAAGCATTTTCTTGTTCATGGTCTCACTCCATCAGGGGTAGTCGGGGCATCACGGCGCGCGCATTGGCGCTGGTGGCAACGGCCACGTCGGCCAATGCCAGGCCGCGCAGCTCGGCCAGCACGGCGCCAATGCGCGGCAATTCTTCGGGGCTGTTGCGGCCCGGGTGGACCCAGCTGGGGGAAATGTCGGGTGCATCCGTCTCCAGCACGATGGACGCCAAAGGCAAGTCGGCGGCCATGCGGCGTATCTGCAAGGCGCGGGTAAACGTCATGGCGCCGCCGAATCCGAGCTTGAAACCGAGGTCGATATAGCCCTGCGCCTGCTGGAAGCTGCCGTTGAACGCGTGCGCGATGCCGCCGTTCGGGCGGATCTGGCGCGCGTGTTTGAGGACGATGTCCTGCGAGCGGCGCACGTGCGTCAAGACAGGCAAATCGAAGTCGCGGGCGATCTTCAGCTGCTCGCGCAGGAAATGCTCCTGCTTGGCGCGCATGGCCGGCTCGCACAGCATGGGGATGAAGAAGTCGAGGCCGATTTCGCCGATGGCGACAAAGCGCGGGTCGTTCATCGCCAGGGCCACGGCCTCGCGCAGGGCGATCAAATCATCTTCCGTGGCGTGCGGCACGTAGATCGGGTGGATGCCCAGCGCATAGCAGGCGTTGGGCGCCGCAGCCGCCAGGTCGCGCACGATGGCGAAATTGGCCCGTTCGACGGCGGGAATGACGATCATCGCCACGTCCTGCTGCTGCGCGCGCGCCGCCACCTGCAGCGATTCGCTGCCGAATTCATGCGCGTCGAGGTGGCAGTGCGTGTCGATCCACAGCATGGCGGCTCCTTAATATTGATAAGGCTGCAGCCCTTCGTCCGTCAGGCGCAGCACGCGGTCGCAGCGCTTGGCCAGCTCGATATCGTGCGTGACAATGACGAAGGCCGTGCCCAGGGTGCGCGACAATTCCAGCATCAGGTCGAAAATCTGTTCGGCCGTGGCGTGATCGAGGTTGCCCGTCGGTTCGTCAGCCAGCACGCAGGCCGGCTGCGTGACAAGGGCGCGGGCCAGGGCCACGCGCTGGCGCTCGCCGCCCGACAACTCGCCCGGCGTGTGCGTGACGCGCTTGGCCAGGTTCACGCGCGTGAGGATCTGCTGCGCCAGCTCGGTGGCCGGCGCGCGCTTCATGCGCCGTATCATCAAAGGCATGGCGACGTTGTCCAGCGCGGAAAACTCGGGCAGCAGGTGGTGGAACTGGTAGACGAAACCCAGCGAGGCGTTGCGCAAGTCGCCGCGTGCCTTTTCGCTGAGGTTAGCGAAGTCCTTGCCCAGCAGGGTCACCTTGCCGCTGGTGGGCGTATCGAGGCCGCCCAGCAGGTGCAGCAGGGTCGATTTGCCGG
This sequence comes from Janthinobacterium lividum, assembly GCF_034424625.1. Lineage (NCBI taxonomy): Bacteria > Pseudomonadati > Pseudomonadota > Betaproteobacteria > Burkholderiales > Oxalobacteraceae > Janthinobacterium > Janthinobacterium lividum. The sequence continues at coordinate 3,978,996 of NZ_CP139976.1, forward strand.
AACCCGAGGCGCCGACGATGGCGACCCGCTCGCCGCGGTGGACGTCGATGTCGATGCCGGCCAGCACCTGCACCTTGTAGCTGCCCTGCGTAAAAGTCTTGCCCAGGCCGCGGCAGGAAAGCACGGCAGAATCGGCGGAAGCGCCATTGGAGGCAGGTTTGTTCAGATCGGTCATGGTCGTAGTCAGTGGTTTATTCATAGCGCAGGGCTTCCGCAGGTTTGACGCGGGCAGCCCACCAGCTTGGGTACAGGGTCGCCAAAAAGGCGAGGATCACGGCCAGCACGCCGATCTTGGTGACGTCGGGCCAGCGCAGGTCGGACGGCACGGTGCTGATGAAATAGATGTCCTTGGAGAGGAACTGCACCCCCAGCAGATGCTCGATGAAGGGCACGATGACGTCGATGTTCATGGCCACCAGCACGCCGCCGCACACGCCCAGAATTGTGCCCAGGATGCCCACCAGCGCGCCCTGGATCATGAAGATCTTCATGATGGAACGGGGAGAAGCGCCCAGGGTGCGCAAAATCGCGATATCGGCCTGCTTGTCCGTCACCGTCATCACCAGGGTCGAGACCAGGTTGAAGGCGGCCACCGCGATGATCAGGGTCAGGATGATGAACATCATGCGCTTTTCCGTCTGCACGGCAGCGAACCAGTTGGCATTGAGCTTGGACCAGTCGCGCAGCCACAGGTCGCCCGGCATGGTTTTTTTCAGTTCCGCCGCCACTTGCGGCGCCTGGTTCATGTCGGCCAGGCGCAAACGCAGGCCGGACGGGCCATCGAGACGCAGCAGGCGCTGGCCGTCTTCGATATTGATGAAAGCCAGACCGGCGTCGAATTCATTGTGGCCCGCCTGGAAGATGCCGCTGACGGTAAAGCTGCGCATGCGCGGCAGCACGCCGGCCGGCGTGACCTGGCCTTGCGCCAGCATCAGCGTCACTTTTTCGCCGAGGTTGACGCGCAGGGCGCGCGCCAGCTCGATGCCCAGCACGATATTGAAGGTGCCAGGCTGCAGGGCCTTGAAGCTGCCCATGCGCGTCTGGCCGGCCACGTCGGAAACGTTCGGCTCTTCCTCGGGCAGCACGCCGCGCACGATGGCGGGGCGCAGCGCATCGTCGCGCAGCAGCATGCCCTGCGTTTCCACGAACGGCGCGGCGCCCTTCACGGCCGGGTTTTTAAAAGCTTGCGCCGCTTCCGCGCGCCAGTCCGGCATGCTGCCGCTATTGTCGAACACTTCCACGTGGGCCAGCACGGACAGCATGCGGTCCGTCACCTCCTTCTGGAAACCATTCATCACGGACAGCACGACGATCAGCGCCGCCACGCCCAGGCCGATGCCGGCCATGGAAATGAGGGAGATGAAGGAGATAAAACTGTTGCGGCCACTGCGCTTGCCGGCCCGCGTGTAGCGCAAGCCGACCAGCCATTCGAAGGGCAGATTCTTGAAAATACTCATTGTTCAGGCGGTCTTTATCGTTTCTTGATGTGTTATTCGTAGCGCAATGCCTCGGCCGGCTTGACCCGCGCGGCGCGCCAGCTCGGGTAGATGGTCGCCACCAGCGCCAGGCCAAAGGCGATCAGGCCGATCTGCGCCACGTCCAGCCAATGCACGTCGGACGGCACGGCGCTGATCTGGTAGATTTCCTTCGAGATGAAGTGCAGGCCGAAGATGCCTTCGATGAAGGGCACGATGACGCCCACGTTCAGCGCCAGCACGACGCCGCCGATCACGCCCAAAGCACTTCCCAGCAAGCCCACCAGCGCGCCCTGGATCATGAAGATCTTCATGATGGAGAATGGCGAGGCGCCCAGGGTGCGCAGAATGGCGATGTCGGCCTGCTTGTCGGTGACCGACATCACCAGGGTCGAGACGAGGTTGAACGCGGCCACGGCGATGATCATGCTGAGGATGATGAACATCATGTTCTTCTGGCTTTGCACCAGCGCATACCAGCTGGCGCTGGCGCGCGACCAGTCGCGCATCCACAGCTGGCCCGGCATCGAGGCTTTCAGTTCGCGCGCCACCTGCGGCGCCTGGTTCATGTCATGCAGACGCAGGCGCAGGCCGGACGGGCCATCGAGCTGCAGCAGCTGCTCGGCGTCCTGCATGTTGACGAAGGCCAGGCTGCCATCGAGTTCATTGTGACCGGCCTCGAAGATGCCGGCGACCTTGAGCGCGCGCATGCGCGGCATGACGATGCCATTGGCCGGGTCGCCCGCCCTCGGCTCGCGCTCCAGCATCAGCGTGACGTTCTGCCCCACTTTTACGTCGAGGGCCTTGGCCAGGTCGATGCCCAGCACGATGTTATAGGAACCTGGCGTGAGATCCTTGAAACTGCCCTGCTTCATCTGGGAGGCCACGCTTGAGACGGTGGCTTCCTGCTGCGGCAGCACGCCGCGCACGACGGACGGGCGCATGGTTTCGTCGTTGAGCAGCATGCCCTGGGTTTCCACGAACGGCGACACGGCCTTCACTTGCGGGTTGGCGTAGGCGGCGCGCTCCTGCGCCTGCCAGTTCGGCATGGAGCCGCTGGTATCGAACACCTCGACATGGGCCAGCACCGACATCAGGCGGTCCGTGACTTCCTTCTGGAAGCCGTTCATGACGGACAGGACGACGATCAGGGCGGCCACGCCCAGGCCGATGCCGGCCACGGAAATGAGGGAGATGAAGGAAATGAAGCTGTTGCGGCCACTGCGTTTCCCGGCGCGCGTATAGCGCACGCCGACCTGCCACTCGAAGGGAAATTGTTTGATGATGCTCATGCGCTCCCGCGACAACGATGATATGCGAGCGCGCAGTGTGCCACACAATGGGCATTTCATGCATCAAGTCTGCGTGAAACAGCGCACGCCGGCCCTATTTTTCCTCCTGCGCCAGGCCGAACACGGCCAGCAGCTGCCCCGCCAGCGCATATTGGCGCATCTGCGCCAGGGTCAGACGGTGCAGCTGGTCGATGCGCCGCTGCTGCACCGTGAAATAGCTGTCGCGCGTCTGGATGACCTGCTGCAGGTTGCGCCGTCCCGCCTCATACTGGATGGTGCCGCCGCGCACGACGAAGGCCAACTTCCTTTCCTGCTCGTCGAGCAGGGCCAGGGTGCGCTGCGCATTGGCGATGCGCGGCAGCATGCTGGCCAGGTCGGCGCGCGTGCCCTGCTCGGCGCGCGCCACGTCCGCATCGGCCGCCTGGGCGCGGCTGATGCTCTCGTCGCGCTGCGCCAGGCTGCCGCCGCCGAGCGGGAATTCCCAGCTCACGCCGACCGACCAGCCCCGCTGCTGGATGGTCGAGGGCGGCGGCGTGGTCTTGTTATTGAGCAGATGGCTGACGTTCAGGTCCACTTTCGGCGCCAGGGTGGCCGCCACGCCGCGCACGCGCAGCTGGGCCGCCGCCGCCCGCTCGCGCGCGGCGCGCAACTGCGCCTGCTGCGTATCGGCGTTTTCCAGGGCTTGCGCCGGCAGCGGCGCAAAGGCGAAATCGGCAAACTGCGCCACCGGCTCGAAGGCCAGCGCCTCGAGCTTGATGCGCGCCGCCTGCTGGTCCGTCAGCAAGCCGTCGTGCACCAGTTCCGCGTCCAGCTGCGAACTTTGCGCCAGTTCGCGGTCCACTTCCGATGATTTGCCCAGTTCCGCCTGGCGCGTCACCTGCCGCACCAGCTGCGTCACATCGCGCAGGCGTTCCTGCGATTGCATCAGGCTGCGTTCCAGGCGCTGCATGTCGAAATACGCTTCGGCCAGTTTTTCCGCGCTTTCCGCGCGTGCCCGCTCCACGTCGAAGGCGGCGCCCGCCATTTCGCGCTCGGCCGCATCGAGTTCGGCGCGGTCGGCGCCGCCGTTGTACACATTCCAGCGCACGCTCGCTTCCACCTGGTGCGTGCGCCGTTCCACGTCCAGCGCGCCATCGAGGTCATTGCTGCGCCCCCGCGTCGCCTGCAGCGCCGCAGTCGGGAACAGCCGCGAGCGGGCCTGCTTGTAGCGCGCTTCGGTGGTGGCCAGCGCCGCCTGCGCCGCGATCACCTGCGGGTCGCGCGGCACGGCGCGCGCCAGCAAGGCGGGCAAGCCGCGCGTGGACTGCGCCTGGAAAGTGGCCGGCGGTGCCGGCTGGGCCACCGCGTTTGCGCAGGCGAATGCCATGCAAAGTAAAAAAGCACGCATCAGCGCTCCTGCAGGGAAGACTGCAAGCCGCGCAGCACGGGCTTGAACACATATTGCAGCACCGAGCGGCGCCCCGTCAGGATGCCCACGTCGACGGGCATGCCAGGCGTAATCGGCAGCACCTTGCCGTGCGCCGTCAACTGGCTGCGGTCGGTACTCAGCTGCACCTCGAAATACGGCTCGTTGCGTTCATCGGGAATCGCATCGGCGCCCACGCGCACCACCTGCGCCTGCATGCGTCCATAGGTGGTGGCGTCATACGCCAGCACATTCGCCGAAGCGCGCTGCCCCACGTGGATAAAACCGATGTCCGACGGTTTCACGCGCACGGAAATCAGCATTTCCGAATCGGCGGGCACGATTTCCAGGATAGGTTTGCCCGGCTGCGCCACGCCGCCGACCGTCGCCACCAGCACGCGGTTGACGACGCCGTCGACGGGCGCCGTCACATCGCGCCGGCTCACCTGGTCCTGCTGACCTTTCACGGTGCTGGCCAGGGCTCCCGCCTTGGTTTCATATTCGCTGCGCTGGGCGCCCCACTGGCCGCGCATGCGCGCTTCCACTTCGCCGGCCTGCGCCTGCGCCTCGGCCAGGGTGGCCGCCAGGCGCGGCACGGAAGCGCGCAGGCTGTCGAGTTCCGTGCGCTGCTGCTGCACGCGCTGCTGCGCATTCAGGTAGTCGCCGCGCGAACCGGCGCCCTCCTTGAACAGGCGTTCCTCGATCGACAGGCTTTCCAGCGCGATCTTCAGGCCCGTATCAAGTTGCGCGATGCGGCTGTGCGCCTCGGCCAGCTCGCCGCGCCGCCGCGTCACGCCTTCGCGCGCGGCCGCCGTGGCCGACGCGAACTCGCGCTGGCCATCGCGCCACAACTGCGTTTCCTTGGCGATCAGCTCGGGCGCCTCTTTCTGCCATTCCGGCGCAAACCGGGGAGTACCACCGGACAGCAGCGCATCGAGGCGCGCCCTGCCCGCCAGCGCGGCCAGGCGATTCTGCACGCTGGCGCCCAGGTTGGCCTCGTACTGGGCCGTGTCCAGGCGCAGCAGCAAGTCGCCGCGGCGCACCCGCTGGCCCGGCTTCACCAGCATTTCGCGCACGATGCCCCCTTCCAGGCTTTGCACTTCCTGCAGGTGCGACGGCGGCGTGATGGCGCCGCGTCCATTCACGGACACGTCGAGCTGGGCGAAGGTGGCCCAGGCCAGCACCAGCACCAGCAATACGGCGATCAGCGCCAGCATGCGCATGACGATGCGCTGCGGTTCGCGTTCCGGGTCCGGGTGGGCCGCCGGCAGCGGACGGGCGTTCAGGGCGCTCATGCCGTGGCTCCCTGTTCCACCACAGGCTTGGCTGCCTGGCTATTGAGCACGCGCATGACCTCATCGCGCGGGCCGTCGGCCACGATGCGCCCCTTGTCGAAGACGATCAGGCGGTCCACCAGCGCCAGCATGGCCATGCGGTGCGTGACGAGCACGATGGTCGTATCCTTTAATGTACGCAGGCGGGCGATCAGGCGCTGCTCGGTGGCCGGGTCGAACATGCTGCTCGGCTCATCGAGCAGCAGCATGGGCGGTTTCACGAGCAAGGCGCGGGCCATGGCCACGGCTTGGCGCTGGCCGCCGGACAGGCGTTCGCCCCGTTCGCCCACTTCCGTCGCCACGCCGTTGGGCAGCTGGGTGATGATGTCATCGAGGCAGGCCAGGCGGATGGCATCGAGCAGGGCCGCATCGTCGGGCTGGCTGCGTCCCAGTTCGATGTTTTCGCGCAGGGTGCCGTGGAACAGGGTCACGTCCTGCGGCACGTAGCCGATCTGGCGGCGCAGGCTCAAAGGCTCCAGCTGGGTGCTGGACAGGTCGTCGAACAGTACGCTGCCGCTTTGCGGACCATACTGGTTCAGCAGCAAGCGCAGCAAGGTGCTCTTGCCGGAACCGAGCTTGCCGATCACGCCGACCCGTTCGCCGGGACGGATGTGCAGATTCAGTTTATCCAGCAGCGGCGGCGAATTCGGGTAGGCAAAGCCCACGTCGCGGAACTCGATGCGCCCCGACAGCGGGGGCGCCTGCAGGCTGGCCAAGTCATCATCGGTCGGCGCTTCCATGATCTTGTTCAGTGCGTGGTAGGACAGCTTGGTCTGTTCCCAGCGGATGATCAGGCCCGCGATCTGGCTCACGGGCGCCAGGGCGCGTCCCGTCAGCATGCTCACGGCGATGATCTGGCCCAGGGTCAGCAGGTGTTCTCCCATCAGCAAGGCGCCCGTGGCCACCACGGCCACGCCGGACAGGGCCAGCACGGCCGTGTTGATGTAGTTGACGCGACTGACGATTTCGCGCGTCTCGACGCTGTTGGCGGCGATGGCCACCGTCAGGCTTTCCCATTTGCGCCGGCTCCACGCTTCGGCGCCCAGCGCCTTGATGGTGTCGAGGCCATTCATGGTTTCAAACAGGTGTGCCGTGCGCTGCGCGCTTTCCTGCATCGAGGCGGCCACGTGGCGCGCCAGGGCCGCGCGCGAGGCAAAGGCCACCAGCAGCAGGATCGGAATGACGGCCAGCGGGACGAGCACCAGCCAGCCGCCGACAAAGGCGATGACCAGCAGGAACAGCAACAGGAACGGCAAGTCGCCCAGGGTCGTCAGGGTGGTCGAGGCAAAGAATTCGCGCACGGATTCGAAATCGCGCACGGTATTGGCCAACGTCCCCCCGGAGGCGGGACGGCTGGCCGCGCGCAGGCGCAGACACTGGGCGAAGATGTTCGACGAGAGCGCCACGTCCATGCGGCGCGACGCCGTTTCCACCAGTTCGCCGCGCAGCAGGCGCAGAGCCAGTTCGAAGCCCGTCAGCACCACCACGGCAATGGTCAGCACCCACAGGCTGGACGTGGCATTGTTCGGGATCACGCGGTCATACACGGCCATCGCATAGAATGGCACCAGCGCGCCGATGACGTTCAGCACCAGCGTGCCCAGCAGGGCCCAGCGAAATACCCAGCGGTTGCGGTTGAAGACATCCCAGAACCAGCGTCCCGCCACGGGCATGCTGTAGAGCAAGCTGCGCTGGTCGAAAAACATCACGGGCCGCACGGCCACCCAGCGCCCGGCGGGCACTTCCCGGGCCAGCGCGGCCGCATCGAGCCAGGAGGTGCCGGCGATGCCGGGCACGTGGCATTCATATTTACCATCGGCAATGCTCAGCACCACCAGCGCCTGCCCTTCCCCATTGAGCAGCAAGGCCGGCATTTCCGTCGGACGGCGCGGCTTGTCCATGGGTAGCGCGGTGCCGGCCAGGCTGGCATGGCTGAGCACCTGGTCGAGAAAATCGGCGGCGGCCGGGTCGCCATGCGCGGTCACGCTGGCGCGCAGACGCTCGGCTTGCACGCCGGTGCCAAGAAGGCAGGCCAGGAAGACGATGGCGTCGGCAAGCGTGTCAGCGCAGGCGGTGGATGGGGAAGCGTCGACGGCGGCGTGCGCGGCAGAAGGTGGCGTCATGATGAGCTCAAATCCGATCTCAGACAGTTGCAATGAACAGTGAGGAACTATTGTCAAGGTCGCGCAGTGGTGGTTTGCAGAAACATTGTGCCATAGTAATAACAGCTATTCAGAATGATGTTGTGAAAAAATAAAAACTGCGGTGCGTCTTGACGGACGCACCGCAGCAGAAACTACCAAGTCAATACCACTGCTGCCGATTTATACTGCGCCAGCCTTGCGACGGCGCGCCATGAAGCCCAGCAGGCCCAGGCCCGCGACCAGCATGGCCCAGGTTTGCGCTTCCGGCACCGGCGACACGCTGAGCAAGGTTTGCGAAGCCGGGTTGACGCTCGTCAAGCTCGTGTAGCTGTACAGGTTCTGGATGGCGCCATTGCCCGTGGCCACGCCCAGCATGGCGTTGGCCTGGCTGACGACGGCATTGCTCAGGTTTTTGAAGCGCAGGTCGCCCGTCAGCAGGTTCGTGTTGTCGTTATTCAATTCCCACAGGGCCAGCTGGAAGGCGGCGGCGCTGTTGGCGCTGGTCGACACATTCGCGATGGACGAGGCGTAATACCCTTCATACAGGCGCTTGACGGAATCGCTGGCGGCAAAGGCGCCGCTGCTGTAGCTGTTCGAACTATTGCTCAGTGCGACATGGGGATCGAGGCAAAACGCCAGGAAAGTGTTGCTGTCGTATTTGACTTCCCACAAGGTCGGCGAGATGGCGTTGCCCGAGCCGAAGGCGCCGCCGGCAGCCGTAAACAGGCTGACGCTGTGCGAATCGACGACTTGCAGGTTGGAGGCAGCCAGGGCGCTGCCGCTGGCGAGGGCGAACGTGGCTGCGGCGATGGCGCCGCGAACGAGCAGGTGCATGGATTGTTTCATGGTGGTTTCCCTATTTCTGTTATGTAAGATGTAAGTGTGGAAAGCGCCGGCGCCCCGTGACGGGTGCGCCGGTACGGCATTGCCGGGCAGGATTACGGCCCGGCAAGGGACATCAGGCAGCCATTTCCTGGGGCTGGGCATTCGCATGGGCCATGGCGCGGCGCAAGGCTTCGGCCATCTCGCACTGGGCCTGGGCTTCGGCGGCCGGAGCCGCCGGGGCGGCAGCGACCGTGTTGACCGTGCCGTCCTGGCCCAGCACCACGTCGAGCGTGCTGTCGTCGCGCAGCAGGTCGGCCATGCTCGGCAAGGTGATGCCGGCCTTGGCCGCATCCTTGGCATCGACGTTGAAATACACGTCCGTCATGTCGACCGTCTTGCCGTCGGCCAGGGTGGCGCTGCTGCGCTCGAGGTGCAGATTACTGTTGGCGTCGAGGAACGGCAGTTCCGTGTAGCTCACCGTCAGGCTGGCCACGCCGGCGTCGTGCAGCGACATCAGCTCGCCATCGTCCGTCACGCCATTGCTGTTGGCGTCGCGCCAGATGCGCAATTCGGCAAACTTGTCATCGTGCGCATCGACCACGCCGTCGCCGTTCGAGTCATAGCTGGACAGCTTGGCAAAGCCCGTGCCCTTCTCGTTGCCGCCGAACAGTTCCGAGATATTGTCGATCTTGCCATTGCCATTGCTGTCGATGGCCAGCAAGCCGTCCTGGGCCGAGACCCAGCCCGTCTGGATGGCACTGCCCGTGCCCAGCAAGTCGAAGCTGCCGTGGAAGTCGGCGCGGGCGATCGTGTGCACGCCGTCACCGTTGAGGTCGATCACGATGGGCGTGATGGCCGCATCCCAGCTCATGTCGTTCTGGCCCGAGGCCAGTTTCAGGATGTCCGTGTAGACCACGTTGGCCAGGGTGCCGTTGCTGTTGACGTCCGAATCGATGTTGTCGTTCGTGCCCACGTTCTTTGCGCCCCAGCGCCACGTATCCATGGCGTAGCCGGCGTGATACACGCCCGACTTGTCGAACTTGAGCGAATAGCTGCCCGGATCGAGGTTGCTGAACAGATAGTTGCCGCTGGCATTCGTGTAGGTGGTAGCCAGCAAAGCGCCGCTGCCGGAGTACAGCTGCACCTTGATGTTGGCGATGCCCGCCTCGTTGTAGTCCTGCACGCCATCATGGTCGGCGTCGCGCCATACCTTGTCGCCCAGGCTGGCCTTGCGGTAGATGCCCGCATCCCAGCTCATGTCGTTCTGGCCGGCGGCCAGGTTGATCAGGCCGGAACGCCCCGTGCTCGTATCGACGTCGGAATCGGCCGTGTCGCTGCCCACATTGGCCTTGGTGTAATAGAAACCCGATGGACGGACGACTTCCACCTTGTAGCCGCCGGCGACCAGCTTGTCGAACAGATAATTGCCACTGGCATTCGTCGTTGTCGTGGCGATGATCTGGTTACTGGCATTGAGCAGGTTGACCTTCACGCCCGCCACGCCCAGTTCGCCCGCATCCTGCACGCCGTTGTAGTTATTGTCTTCCCACACGCGGTCGCCGATGCTGCCGGTGACAGGCGCGCATTTGACCAGGCCGGCATCCCATTCCAGCTGGACATCGCCCGATTTCAGCGCGATCCAGGTAGTCGTGAGGCCGGTGGCCGGATTGACATCCGAATCGGTGGCGTAGCCGCCCACATCCGCCTTGGTGAAGGTATAGCCGGCCGGTGGCACGAAGCCCAGATAGTAATTGCCGGGGACCAGGTTGCTGAACAGGTAGTTGCCGCTGGCATCCGTGGTGGCGCTGGCCACCACGGCGCCTTGCGCGTTGTACAGGTTGACTTTCACGCCGCCGACACCCGCTTCGCCCGCATCCTGCGTGCCGTTGCCGTTGGCGTCAAACCACACGCGGTCGCCAATGGCAGCCGTTTTGTACAAGCCCGCATCCAGGTCCTTGTAGTTCTGGCCGGCGGCAACCGTCACCAGGCCGCTCTGGCCTGCGGCATTGATGTCGCTGTCGAGCGCATCATTGCCGCCCGCATCCTTGACCGTGGTCAAATAACCTGGCGGCGCGACGACGGCGATCGAATACGTACCCGGATCGACATTGAAGTTGTAATAGCCGGTGGCGTCCGTCAAGGTCGAGCCGATCACGCTGCCGGCCGCGTTTTTCAGCTGCACCGTGACGCCGCCGATGCCGGCTTCGCCCGCATCCTGCACGCCGTTCAAGTTGGCATCATGCCAGACGCGATCGCCCAGGGAGGCCGGCAGCGCAACGATGCCCGCATCCAGGCTATGGTTGCTGTCACCGGAAGCAAGCAGCACTTGCGCCGTCTTGCCATCGATGGCGCTGGCATCGGAATCGCGCTGGTCGTCGCCGCCCTGGTCCTGGCCCGTAAAAGCGTAGCCGGCTGGCAAGGTGGTTTTATCGAACTGCACGCTGTAGGCGCCCGGCTTCAGATTCGTGAACAAATAGTTGCCATTCGCATCCGTCACCAGCGGGCTGCCGACGGCGTTGCCCGACGCATCGAGCAAGGTTACTTTCACACCTGCGGCGCCCGCTTCACCCGCATCCTGCACGCCATTCTTGTTGGTATCGAACCAGACCCGGTCGCCCAACTCGGCCGCGCGGTACAGGCCCGCATCGAGGGTCAGGTTGGTCTCGCCCGGCGCCAGGGTGACGGGCGCCATCTTGCCGCTGGCATCGATATTGCTGTCCTTGCCCGTATCGCCGCCCTGGTTCGCTGCCGTCGGCACATAGCCGGCGGGCGCCACCACGGTCACCGAATAGGTGCCCGGATTGACGTCGAAGTGGTAGCCGCCGGTCGCGTCCGTCGTGGTGGAGGCCACCACATTGCCGGCCGTATCCTTGAGTTGCACGACTACATTGGCGATGCCCGCCTCGCCCGCATCCTGCACGCCGTTGGCATTCTTGTCTTCCCACACGAAATCGCCCAGGTGCGCCATCGGCACCTTGAAGGTCAGGTAATGGGGCGCCAGGCTCAGGTCTTGCGCATTGCAGCCTTCCGTGCCGCCATCATCGCGCACCTTGAAACCGAGGTCGAAGTCGCCGGCGACGGTCTGGCTCGGCACGAAGACCAGGTGGCCCGCGCGGATATCGTCGATGGAAATTTCCGTGCCCACCGCGACGGCCACGCCATTCAGCAAGACCTGGCCCGCCGTGGTGGTATTGGTGATGACGACGGACTTGAAACCGTTGTTCTCGACATCGTCGTGGAAGCCGAAATCGCTTTCGCTCAGCACGACGCTGGCGCCGTCGACCAGGGTGAAGGTCTTGTCGGCCGCATCGGGCGCGTCATTGACGGGATCGATGATGACTTGCAGGCTCAGCTGGACGATGTCGCCATTGCCCTTGTCGATCGTTACCTGGATGGTCGAGAAGTTGCCGTTGTAGTTGGCGGCCCAGTCGCCGGGGCGCACGTACACGGTGTCCGCGTCGAGCATGCCGAACAGCGGCGTGTTCTCCGTCGATTCCGTATCGTCCGGCAACAAAACCGTAAAATTCTTGATATTCAGTTCGCCTTGCACCGAGTAGCCGGCCTGGATCAGCAGGTCGCGGATATCGAAATTCTTGTTGATGTCTTCGCAGACGTGGACCGTGGTCGACAGGTTGTACGTAGTCATGCGGCCTCCTGACGGCATGCCACGGCGGCGGCAGGAGCGGAAATACGAGGGGCCAGGGCGCGATCAGCCTGGCCGCGCAAAGCGGCGAATGTATACATAGGTGGGCTTCCAAGAAAGGACTTGTTTAAAAAATGAAGCCGGCAGATCTTGTATACAGTTTCGAGGGACACAGGAGCCAGACGACGCAACCACGCAGCAGGGGGGTGATTGTATTTCTGATATTTAAGTTGTCGCAATTATATCCAATATATTTTCAAAAGCAAATTGATTTCTACCAGTATCAATAAAATTTTTATAATTTTTTTGCATTCCCAGCACCGCCGGTGTTGCCATCGCGGGCCTGAAAATACATGCGCCTTTTCGGCCCACGCCACAATCGCCTACAATCTCGGGATGAATCAACTTATCCTCGTCCTGCCCTTCGCCTTGCCCAATGCCGAACTGGCTGCCGACCTGCTCAAGGTACTGCAGGCACCCGCCCTGGCGGCCCTGCTGTCGCGCACCTCTACTTGCAATTTGGAAACCTTTGACAACGCCAACCGCCTGCTGCCGCATGAAGCGTGGCTGGCGCACGCCTTGGGCCTGGCGTCCGCGCCCAACGGCGAAGCAGCGCAGGCGGCCTTTGCCGCCCAGGCCATGCGCGGCTATGGTCTGACGCCGGAACCTGGCGCGCGTTACTTCCTGCTGCATCCGGCCCACCTGGCCATCGCCCGCAGCCATATCAGCCTGGAAGACTTGCGCCAGCTCAAGCTGAGCGAGGCCGATGGCCGCACGCTGTTCGACACGGCGCGTCCGTATTTCGACGAGATCGGCCAGCCCCTGTCATATGGCGACGCGGGCACCTGGTTCATGCGCGCCGATGGCTGGAGCGACTTGCAGTGCGCCACGCCGGATGCCGCCACCACGCAAGACCTGTCCGTGTGGATGCCGGAAGGCGAGCATGCGCGCGCCGCGCGCCGCCTGCAGAACGAAGTGCAGATGCTGTGGCATGAACATCCCGTCAATGCGGCGCGCGAAGAACGGGGCTTGAAAGCCATCAACTCGTTCTGGATCTGGGGCGGGAGCCTGGCCACGGCCGCATCTGCAACTGCATCGGCGCGCTGCGCGGCCAGCCTGCATACGAAGGACGCGCCCGGCTGGCTGGCTGCGCTGGCGGAACCGGCGCAGCGCGATGCCAGTCCAAGCAGTGTATTGGCAAGCAAACAGGACGCGATCGTCGTGCTCGGCGGCCTGATCGAAGCGGCGCAGGCCCAGGAATGGGGCATGTGGCTGCAGCAGTTGCAAGCGCTGGAAGCCGACTGGTTTGCGCCCCTGCTGGCCGCCCTGAAAGATGGCCGCCTGGACCAGCTGCGCCTGGTGCTGAGCCACCGCGACGCCTGGCTAGCCAGCAACACCAGCAAGCATGCGCAGCGCAAATTCTGGCGCGCGATTACCCTGAGCAAGTTGAAAGCATCATGACCCGTACCCGCATCGCCACCCGCCCCTGCCCTTACCGCGAATCCGAACTGCTGCGCCAGGGCGGCATCCATCCCGTGCTGGCCCGCCTGTACGCGTCGCGCGGCCTGTCCGACGCGGCAGAACTGTCGAGCGAACTGGCGGCCCTGATTCCGCCGTCCGGCTTGCTGCACATCGGCGCGGCCGGCGTCTTCCTGGCCGACGCGATTGCTGCCAAGAAACGCATGGTCATCGTCGCCGACTATGACTGCGACGGCGCCACCGCCTGCGCCGTGGCCATCCGCGGCTTGCGCGCCATGGGCGCCGACGTCGATTTCATCGTGCCCAACCGTTTTGAGTACGGCTATGGCCTGACGCCGGAAATCGTCGAGCTCACTGCCCGCGAAAAGTCGCCCGACATCATCATCACCGTCGACAACGGCATCGCCAGCATCGACGGCGTGGCCGAGGCAAACCGGCGCGGCATCCAGGTGGTTGTCACCGACCACCATTTGCCAGCCGACACCCTGCCCGACGCGGCCGTCATCGTCAACCCGAACCAGCCCGCCTGCGGTTTCCCCAGCAAACATCTGGCCGGCGTGGGCGTCGTGTTCTACGTGCTGCTGGCCCTGCGCGCGGAGCTGCGCCGGCGCGGCATCTTTGATGCGCAAACGCAACCCAAGCTCGATAACCTGCTCGACCTGGTGGCCCTGGGCACGGTGGCCGATGTCGTGCGCCTCGATACGAACAACCGCATCCTCGTCGCGCAAGGCTTGAAACGCATGCGCAAAGGCAATATGCACGCAGGCGTGGCGGCGCTCTTTCGCGTGGCGGGCCGCGAAGCGCGCAGCGCCACGCCCTTCGACCTGGGATTTGCGCTGGGACCGCGCCTGAATGCGGCCGGGCGCCTGCAAGACATGTCACTGGGTATCGAATGCCTGATCACGGACGACGAAGGCCGCGCCTGGGCGCTGGCGCAGCAGTTGAACGAGATTAACCTGAAGCGCCGCGAAATCGAGGCGGAAATGCAGGATACGGCCCTGCTGCACCTCGATGATTTCGAACCGGCCAACAGCAGCACCATCAGCGTGTTCGATGAATCCTGGCACCAGGGCGTGATCGGCATCGTCGCCTCGCGCCTGAAGGAAAAGTTTTATCGCCCGACCATCACGTTTGCGCCCGGCGCGGACGGCTGGATCAAGGGTTCGGGCCGCTCGATTCCCGGCTTCCACTTGCGCGACGCGCTCGACCTCGTGTCGAAACGGGCACCCAGCCTGATCGACAAGTTCGGCGGCCACGCCATGGCGGCGGGCTTGACCATCCGCGCCGACGCCTTCGACGCATTTTCCCAGGCCTTCGAAGCCGTGGGGCAAGCCTGGCTCAGCCAGCAACAACTGGAAAGAGTGGTGGAAACGGACGGTCCGCTGGAAGACGCCTACTACACGACAGCCTTCATCGAGCTGATGGATGGCCAGGTGTGGGGCCAGGGCTTCGCCCCGCCCGTCTTCTGCGATGAATTCCGCGTCGTCAGCCAGCGCATCTTAAAAGAGCGCCATTTGAAACTGCTGCTGGAAAAGAACGGCGTGCGCTTCGATGCCATCTGGTTCGGGCATACGGACGCACTGGGCGAACGCACGCGGGTCGCGTTCAGGCTCGATGCGAATGAATACAATGGCACGACCAAAGTACAACTTATGGTGGAGCACGCCGAGCCTGTGTAGTGACACCTGACACAACCTGCTGCGCGTCGGCATAGGTCGCCTGCGATGCTCACCGTACTGGAAGTACGGTTGCGCTTCTCGACCACCTCTTCCTTCCGCTCGCTACGGTTGTGTCAGGTGTTGCGACGTTTGTGGCCTTATTGCTGTATCTCAAACTTCTGTGGAACAAAGTGATATCAAATCACGGCGATAACCGACACATGCCTTCCCCATCGGAAAGCTATACAGTCCCATGTTGACCGGCCTGAACCACCTCACCCTGTCCGTGCGCGACCTGGCGCGCAGCGTGGCCTTTTACCGCGACACCTTGGGTCTGCGCCTGCATGCGCGCTGGGACAGGGGCGCGTATCTGTCGGCCGGGGATTTGTGGCTGTGCCTGTCGCTGGATGGACAGGATACGGCCGCGCTGGCCAGCCCGGCCTATACGCACTACGCGTTTTCCATCGAGCCCACCGACTTCGCTCCGTTTGCCGCCCGCCTGCGCGCCGCCGGCGTGCCCGAATGGCAGCAAAACCGCAGCGCCGGCGATTCCCTGTATTTTCTCGACCCGGACGGCCACCGGCTGGAAGCCCATGCTGGCAGCCTTGCGCAGCGGCTGGCGGCCTGCCGCGCAGCGCCGTATCAGGGCATGGTGTTCGAGGATTGAGACCGGCAAGATCGCACATTCAGTAAATTCGTTAAATTCGTTATAAAACAAAAAATGCAAGCGCCGTTGCTGTAAAAAACACCGTCACGCCTCGATACACCTCTGATAACCTTGCTTTTAAGACTTAATCAGGCTGACAAGGTTCCATCCATCCATAGGCAAATTTGCCACATTTTATTGCATAAATAAAAATATTGATTGAAAATAGTTAACATTTATTTGGCAAATTCACTAAAATCGATGACGCATCAGGAAATTCCCAATGATGCATGATCAGTTTTGAGGGCAAACCCGTCGAAAGGCGGGGACGCAAAGCCACCGGCCTACCGCGCGCAAGCGCCACGGCAGCGGGGCTGCCAATGCAGGGCCGGGACCGCCAGCGCGCGGCGCCAGCTTGGAAGCATTGTCGAGATGTGGCCCTCGCCCAACTCGGAGAGTTTCGCCATGAAAAAAAACATTCCCCCGCATCACCGTCACGGGCGCCTGCTGCTGGGCGCCACAGCCGCCCTCCTGCTGGCCGCTTGCGGTCCCGGCCAGGAAACATCGACACCGCCTGCCGCCATCGCCACGGCCGCGACACAGTTCACTGTCGAGGTGCCCGTCATCCCTCCCGCCGTCGGCGCGCTGGTGGTGCAACCGATGTTCCATGCGGCCCCGGCCCTGCTCGATGCGCCTGACGGGCGCGACAGTGCCAACAGCAGCGGCTCGGCCCACTGGCGGCCGCACTTGCAAAACGTGCCCGGCGCCATGCGGGAAATGACCACGCGCCGCCTGACGGCACAAAAAATCGCCGCCTCGGAACAGGCGGCACAGGATATCGCCCCCTTGCTGGACGGCGGCGCCAGCGACATCGCCGCGCCCATGGCCGGCAGCAGCGTGGTGGCGACCTATTCTCCCGCGCAAATCCGCGCCGCCTACGACTTGCCCGCCCTGCCGGCGGCCGGCACGGCGCTGACGCCAGCCCAGGCGGCCCAGCTGGGCGCGGGACAGACGATCTACATCGTCGACGCCATGCACAACCCGAACGCGGCGGCCGAACTGGCCATCTTCAACCAGAAGTTCGGCTTGCCCGGCTGCACCACCAAGGCTATCGCCACGAATGCCACCCTGCCCCTGCCGCCCGCCCCGGCCAGCGGCTGTGAATTTTCTGTTGTCTACAACACGCCATCGAGCACCATGACGGCCACTGCGCCCGCCTATAACTCGGGCTGGGCCATGGAAATCGCGCTCGACGTGCAGTGGGCGCATGCCACGGCGCCGCTGGCGCGCATCGTGCTGATCGAGGCGCCCGACGCTTCCATCAACAGCCTGCTGGGCGCCGTGCGCCTGGCCAACCAGATGGGGCCTGGCGTCGTGTCGATGAGCTTTGGCGCCGCCGAAGGCAACTGGACAGCTTCCGTCGACAGCGCCTTCACGGGCAAGAACATGAGCTACCTGGCCGCCACGGGCGATTCGGGCAGCGGCGTGTCCTGGCCGTCCGTGTCGTCCAACGTGCTGGCCGTGGGCGGCACCACGCTCAGCTACAGCGGCAGCGGCGTGCGCAGCGAAACGGCCTGGTCCGGCACGGGCGGCGGCATCAGCGCCTATACGGCACTGCCCACCTACCAGACGGCCAGCGTGCCCGGCCTGACCAACTTGCTGCGCCGCAACGTGGCCGACGTGGCCTTCAATGCCGACCCCGCCACGGGCCAGTACACGGCCGTGATGACACCCGGCAGCAGCACCGCCAGCTGGCTCAGCATCGGCGGCACCAGCCTGTCCACGCCGCAATGGGCCGGCCTGGTCGCCATCACCAACGCCAGCCGCGCGCTGCAAGCGAAGACGGCGCTCGGCTTGCCGCACAGCATCTTGTACGGCCAGATCGCCAGCGTGCCCGGCACTTTCGCCAGCAGCTTTGCCGACATCACGCGCGGCAGCAACGGCACGTGCAGCGTGTGCACGGCCAGGGTCGGCTATGACCCGCTGGGCGGCCTGGGCACGCCGAACGTGAAAAGCCTGCTGGCCGGCCTGTCGGGCATGCAGACGGCACCGGCCGCGCCCGTGGTGGCGCCGGCCAGCATCAGCGGCGCGGCCGGCAAGCCGCTGTCGTTCACCGTCTCGGCCAGCGCTTCGAATCCACTCAGCTATACCATGCTGGGCGCGCCGGCCGGCATGAGCATCGCCGCCACGGGCGTGGTCAGCTGGGCCGCCCCCACCGCGGGCACGTATGCCGTGACCATGGTGGCCAAGGATACCGTCAGCGGCCTCAGTGGCCAGGGCGTGTACGCCATCGTCATTACCCCCGTCGCGCCGCCCGTCGTGGGCGCCGGCGCCATCACGGGCAAGGTTGGCACGGCCCTGGCGTTCAATGTCAGCGTCTCCGCCCCCAATCCCGTCAGCTACACGCTGGGCGGCGCGCCGGCCGGCATGACGATCAGCAGCGCCGGACTGGTGAGCTGGGCCGCCCCGACGGCCGGCACCTACGCCGTCACCGTGACCGCCACGGACGGCAAGACTGGCCTGAGCGGCAAAGGCATCTATACGGTGGCCATCGCCGCCCCGCTGCCCCCCGTCGTGACCGTGGCCAGCGTGAGCGGCAAGCCGGGCGTGGCCCTGTCGTTCGCCGCCACGACGGTGGCGCCCAACCCCGTCACCTACAGCCTGTCGGGCGCGCCATCCGGCATGGCCGTCAGCGCCGCCGGCGTCGTCAGCTGGGCCAGCCCCGTGCTGGGCAGCTACAGCGTGGCCATCATCGCCAAAGATACCAGGACGGGCTTGACGGGCCAGGCCGTGGCCGCAGTGAAAATCGCCGCCGCCGGTCCCACGATCAGCGCCGCCGCCATGACGGGCGTGGCCGGCAAGGCCATGAGCGGCAGCATCGTGCTGACGGCGCCCGGCGCGAACGCCCTGTGGATCTCCATCCTCGGTGCGCCGCTGGGCATGCAGTTTTCCATGAGCGGCATGACCATCACGGCCCGCTGGCCCCTGCCGGTGACCGGCAGCTATGCACTGAGGGTCGTGGCGCTGGACAGTAACGGCTTGACGGCGCAGCTCAACGTACCCATCACCGTCACGGCCAGATAAGCGAACGCGGCCTGCCAACGGGGCGCACCGGGACACCTGTCCAGGCGCGCCCCGTTTTGCATGCGCGCGGCCGTTGCGAAAAATCCGGAAAAGGAGTATAAATAGTCCATATACAGAGTTTTAACGAAGGACATGCCATGAATCTCGCCTACGCCTACCCCAAGAGCCGCTTCGAACCGGCCGTACTCGTCGACCTGAATGCCAAAGCCGAGCGCGAGCGATTGTCGCAGGCGGCATTGAAGGGTTTTTTCAAGCTGGCCGCCGCCTGGAAACTGCGCGATGACGATGCGCGCGAATTGCTGGGCGGCCTGTCCAGCAGCGCCTGGTACGAGTGGAAGAAGCACCCGGACCGCGTGCTGGAAGTGGACCGCATCACACGCATTTCCTACTTGTTGGGCATCTACAAGGCCTTGCACATCCTGTATGGCGACAAGCTGGCCGACGAATGGGTGAGTTTGCCCAACAAGAATCCCGTGTTTGGCGGCCGCACGCCCCTGTCGCAGATGCTGGCCGGCGGCTTGCTGGCCATGCAGACGGTGCGCAAGCTGCTCGATGCGCGCCGCGGAGGGTTGTAATGGTGGCGACCGTCCCGCATACACAGCTGCCGCCGCTGGCCGCCTTGCGCCAGATCGACACTTGCCGTTTGATCCCCTCGCGCTTCGCCGACATGGAAGACTCCGTGCTGGCGCCCCTGGCCGAGGACGACGCGCACCTGCGCGAGCTGTTCGAACTCGATAACGCGACGAATGCGCGCCTGGTGGCGGAATACGGCGGCGCGCCAGGAATTGGCGTGGACGAGCTGGTTTTTGGCGTGCCGCACTTTCGCATCATCAACGCCGCCTACACCTATGCCCGGCCGGAAGGGGCGCGTTTCAACGATGGCGAACGGGGCGCCTGGTATTGTGCCTTCGACATGAAAACGGCGCTGGCCGAGATCATTTTCCACAAGACCGTGGAATACCAGGAAATCGACTATTTCGACGACAGCGTCAATTACCAGTCGCTGCTGGCCGATTTTTCCGCCAGCTTCCACGACTTGCGCGGCCAGCAGCACTATGCGGCCTGCCTCGATCCGGCCAGCTACATCGCTTCGCAAGACCTGGCCGCCATCCTGCTCGAAGCCGGCTCCATGGGCGTCATCTTCCCCAGCACCCGGCTGGCGGGCGGCACCAACCTGGCCTGCTTCCGCCCTGCCCTCGTGGGCAATGTTCGCAAAGGCGCCGCCTATCGGTTAACATGGCGGGGTACGCCGACGCCGCAGGTGGAAGCCCTGTAAGGCAACGCAAGCGCGCAACGGCACCCGACTCACCGCAACCTGATATCTCGCATGCAAACCAATCCTGAAAAAGACACCGAACTGCGCCTCAAAGTGAACAGCGAAACGGCCCGCCTGGCCTGGAGCGAACTGGAAAAGCACTTCGCCCAGGGCAATGTCGTCTGGGTCGCCAATGAGCTGGATCTGGTCGAAGTGGCCGTGCGCATCTCGCACGACGACAAGGCCACCATCACGCAATGGATGGCCGACGGCAAGGTTGCCAAGGTGTCGGACCAGCAGGCGCTGGACTGGCAGGCGGCCGACGCCGCGCTGTGGGCCGTCGTCGTCAGCCCCTTCATTCTGGTGCAGCAGGAAAAGCCCACCAGACATTGATGCGTGCACGCTGCGCTCGACGTAAGGAAAATGTGCAGCCAACTAAATTTGGTACTTAATTTAGTCATCCGATGCTATCATCAGTTTGCCTACTTATGGAGGGCGGCATGAACTTTATCAATATTCAACCAATTAGCTACTTGAAGACGAACACCAGCGACGTGGTCAAACAGGTGCTTGAGACGCATGACCCGGTAGCCATCACGGTGAACGGCAGAGTTCAGGCCATTGTTCAAGACCCTGTCAGCTATCAAAAGACTCAAGATCAGCTTACCATGCTCCGCATCCTTGCTCTCGGCCGTAAGCAGATTGAGGAAGGTAAAATCATTGACCATGATGACGTTGTGGCCCTTCTGGAAGCTGAAGACGGCGACAACTGATTACACAAATGAAAATCATTTGGACGCAGTACGCCTTAAACGATTTGCAAGATATTCGCTCCTATCTGAAGCAGAACGAATCCCTTGCTTTTACCAGGAAGGTGACGCAGGAGATTCTGGCTGAAGTCAATTCTCTCAAAGACTGGAACATGAAAGGTACCTTTGTTCCTGAACTTGAAGACCTTCATTTGACGACTCACCGCCAACTGTTGGCCGGCCAGAATCGCATCATCATCGAGTATGGACATAACGATATCGTTTATGTTCATATGATTGCCCATGCCAGCCGTGACCTGGAAGCATTGATACGCCGTCGCCTGCTCACTGCGTAATGCGGAGGATGTGACAATGCGCAGCAAGCGCATTGTCAGCGCACTCTCAACTTGCCTCAGTGCCCTCCTCCCAGATACGCCGCGATCACCTTCGGATCGGTTTTGAGACTCTCGGCCGGCCCATGCACGGAAATGCTGCCGTTTTCCAGCACATAGCCGTAATCGGCCACGTTCAGCGCGGCGGCGGCGAATTGCTCGACCAGCAGCATGGTCACGCCTTCCGCCTTCAGGCGCGTGATGATGCGGAAGACTTCTTCCACCAAAATCGGCGCCAGGCCCATCGACGGCTCGTCCAGCAGGATCACTTCCGGGTTCAGCATCACGGCGCGGGCCATGGCCAGCATCTGCTGTTCGCCGCCCGACAAGGTGCCGGCCAGCTGGTCGCGCCGCTCCTTCAGGCGGGGGAACAATTCCAGCGCCTTGTCCAGGTCGCCCTTGATGTCGCCTTTCGGGCGCGAGCGCGTAAAGCGGGGGAAGGCGCCCAGCAGCAGGTTGTCCGTCACCGACATCGAGGCGAACACGCGCCGGCCTTCCGGCGAATGGGCCAGTCCGGCACGGGCGATGCGGTGCGAATCGAGGCCCGTGACATCCTTGCCGCCCAGGGTGACGGTGCCGGATTTGGGTTTGAGCATGCCGGAAATGGCGCGCATGGTGGTGGTCTTGCCGGCCCCGTTCGAGCCGATCAGGGTCACCAGCTTGCCTTTCGGGACGTCGAGCGAAATGCCGTGCAGGACTTCGACTTTGCCGTAGGCGGCGTGCAGATTGTTAATGGTCAGCATGGTCTTCCTCTCAGTGCGCCGCTGGCGCCAGGGTTTCGGCGCTGCCGCCCAAATAGGCTTCGATCACTTTCGGATCGCTCTGGACAAGCGCGGGTGCGCCTTCGGCGATCTTCTGACCGAAGTCCAGCACCGTCACCACGTCCGACAGGGCCATCACCACATCCATGTGGTGCTCGATCAGGATGATGGTGATGCCGTGCTCGCGGATCTTGCGGATGATGGCCATCAGCTCCTTGATGTCGGGCGCCGTCAGGCCCGCCGCCGGCTCGTCGAGCAGCAGCAAACGCGGGTTGAGGCCCAGCGCGCGGCCGATTTCCAGCAGCCGCTGCTTGCCATACGGCAGATTGCGCGCCTCCTCGTTGGCCAGGTCCGCCAGGCCCACGAACTCGAGGATGCTGGCGGCCCGCTCGCGCGCAGCCGTCTCTTCGCGCTTGTAGCGGGGCGTATGCAGCATCACGTCCAGCACATTCGACTTGAACGTGTTGTGCAAGCCCACCAGCACGTTCTCCGTGGCCGTCATCTCGCCAAACAGCTGCACGTTCTGGAAGGTGCGCGCCACGCCGCCCAGGGCGATCTCGGACGGCGTGCGGCCGGAGATCACGGCGCCGGCAAATTCCACCTTGCCCGCCGTCGGCTTGTAGATCCCCGTCAGCACGTTCATCATCGTGCTCTTGCCCGAGCCGTTCGGCCCGATCAAGCCGTGCACGGAACCTTGCGTGACGTTCAAGTCCACCTGGTTCAGGGCTTTCAGGCCGCCGAACTGCATCAGGGCCTGGTCCACGCGCAGCAGGGTCGCGCCCTGTTGGCCGCCCTGGGCGTGGTCAAACGGTGCCACGCCGTGCGAAGCGACGGCTTGCACATGGCGCCGGCCCTTGCCGATAAAGCTCATCAGGAAGCCGACGATGCCGTCCTGCAGGTAGTACACGACAAATAAGGTCATCAGGCCGAAGATGGTCAAACGCCAGTCGACCATGTTTTCCAGCTTGTACGAATACGCAGCCAGGCCGATGGTGGCCAACAGGGGTACGAGCACGCCGCGCACGGTGGAGCGCTTCTTTGCCAGCATGAAGGCGGAACCGATCACGCCCAGCACGGCGGCGGCCACGGCGATCTTGCGGAACAATTCGATGTCCGACAGCAGGCTGGGCAGCATGACGACGATCAGGGCGCCGATCAGGGCGCCGGAACGCGTCTTGCGCCCGCCCATGATGACGGCCAGCAGGAACAATATCGTCAGCTCGAAGTTGTAGGTATTGGGCGAGATGTATTCTTCCGAATACGCGTACAGGCTGCCGGCCAGGCCCGCGAAACCGGCGCTGATGACGAAGGCATATACCTTGTAGCGGTACACGGAGACGCCCATGCAGTCCGAGGCGATGGGGCTGTCGCGCAAGGCTTCGAACGCGCGGCCCAGGTTTGATTTCAGGATGCGGTGCACCACCACCAGCGAGATCACCAGCAGCGCGGCGACCATGTAGTAGTACTCCACTTCTGTCAGTTTGTGGCCGAACAGGACGGGCTTGTGGATCTTGATGCCCATCGGCCCTTCCGTCAGGAAGCTCATTTCATTGATCAGGATTTGCACGATGGTGCCGAAGGCCAGGGTCACCATGGCCAGGTAGGGCCCCGTCACGCGCAGGGCCGGCAAGGCCAGGATGGCGCCGAAGACGGCCGCGCCCAGGATGCTGGCGGGGATGGCCAGCCAGAACGGCGCGCCCAGCTTGAACACCAGCACGCCCGTGGCGTACGAGCCGATGCCGAACAGGCCCGCGTGGCCCAGCGACACCTGCCCCGTGTAGCCGACGACGATATCGAGACCGAACAGCAGGATGGCATAGATCAATATGGTCTCGGCCAGGTGGATGTAATATGGGTTCGGAATGACGATGGGGAACAGCGCGAGCACGGCCAGGCCCGCCGCGCTCAATGCCAGCATGGTGATTTTCTTGTTCATGTCGTCCTCAGACTTTCTTGATCGCGGCTTTGCCGAACAGGCCGGACGGCTTGATGGCCAGTACCAGCAGCAGGAGCAGCAGGCCGGGCACTTCCTTGTAGCCGGTGGAGATGTAATAGCCGGTGGTGGTCTCGGCGATGCCCAGTATCAGCCCTCCGACGATGGCGCCCACGCCCGACGTCAAGCCGCCGATGATGGCCACGGCAAAGGCTTTCAAGCCCAGCGACGCGCCCATGGTGGCCCCCGTCAGTGTCAGCGGCGCCACCAGCACGCCGGCAAAGGCGGCCGTGGCCGACGACAGTGCGTAGGAAAACGTGATGACCATGCCCGTGTTGATGCCCATCAGGCCGGCCGCATCGCGGTCGTTGGCTGTCGCCACGACGGCCTTGCCGTAGATCGATTTGCGGTTGAACACTTCGACGGCCAGCATGATCGCCAGCGCGCCGACGATGACGGCCACCTGCATCTGCTGCACGTTGGCGCCAAACACCTGGAACGGCGCGGCCGATAGCGGCGACGGGAACATCAGGTCATCCTTGCCCCAGATATTTTCCGCCACATTCTTGAAGATGATGGCCAGCGCGATGGTCGACATGATCCAGCCGAATTCGGACTTGATCTTGATGGCGGGCCGCACGCCTATCCATTCGACGAACACGCCCTGCAAGGCGCCGAAGACGATGACGATGGGGATCATCAGCAGATAGCTCATGTACGGCCCGCCGTGGATGGTGCCCACCAGGGAGAGGCCCACGAGCGCGCCCAGCATCAGGGATTCGCCCTGGCCGAAATTGAGGGTGCCGGAAGTGGCAAAGGTCAGCTGGTAGCCGAAGGCGATGACGGCATAGATCATGCCCAGCGCGATGCCGCTGAAGACGAGCTGCAGGAAGATTTCCATGATATTCCCCGGAAGACGAAAGATGAAAAAATGGCCAGTCCTGATTCCTCAAGGCTGGCCACTGCGCGGCGAATGTCTGCCAGGCTTATTTCGCGAGGACGACTTTGCCGTCCTTGACTTCACCGAAGACTGTCAGGTCGGCCGTGATCGCCTCATGGTTGGTTTTGCTGAACGGCTTGTTGTAGGTGGTGACGGCGCCTTCCACTTTTTCATTCAGGTTTTCCAGCGCGGCGCGTACTTTCGGACCATCCGTGCCGCCTGCCTGCTTGAAGGCCGCGGCCAGCAGGTAGATGGAATCGTAGCCTTGCGCGGCCGAGACAGCCGACGGCATGCGTCCGCCCGATGGCTTGTAGGCGGCCACGTAGGCATCGATGAAGGCCTTGCGCTTCGGCGTGCTGGCATCCTGGATGAAGGTTTGCGGCATGCGCGTGCCATTGCCGTTCTTGCCCGCGTTGTCGATGAAGTTACCCATGGCCAGGGTCCAGCTGCCGATCAGCGGCACTTTCCAGCCCAGTTTCTCCATGCCGTTGGCGATCTGCGCCAGTTCCGGACCGATGCCGTAGGTCAGCACGACTTCCGCGCCCGCCTGCTTGGCTTTCAGCAGCTGGGCCGTCATGTCGACGTCCTTGATGTTGTATTTTTCCACAACGACGGGCTTGATACCCTTCTTGTCGAGTGCCTTTTCCAGGTCTTCGCGGCCCAGCTGTCCGTAGTTGGTGGAGTCGGCCAGGATCGCCACTTTCTTGAACTTGCGGTTCTCGACCGCCTCATGCACGATCATGCCGGACTGGATGGTGTCATTGGCCGCATTGCGGAAAATGTAGTTTTCCGGCTGGTCGGCGAACTGCTTGGTGACGATGGAGCCCGTCGCCACATTGTTCATGACGGGAATTTTCGCTTCCTGATAGAAGCGCTGCGAAGCCAGGGCCACGCCCGTGTTGATGTAGCCGACGGTGGCGGCAACCTTTTCCTTGTTGATGAGCTCCTGCGCGATCTGCACGCCGCGTTCATTCTTCGCTTCATCATCGCGCTCGATCAGCAGCAGGGAACGGCCCAGTACGCCGCCCTTGGCATTGATCTCAGCAACAGCCAGCTTGACGCCGTCGCGCATCGACACGCCCATTGGCGCGGAACCGCCCGTAAACGGACCGGACACACCGATCTTGATGGGGTCGGCTGCGACTGCCGCCTGCGAGAAACCCAAAACCAAACTTGCCACGAGCAATTTCTGTTTCAAATTCATTGTCATCTCCTCTGATACAACGTTTTTAATGCCACTTATTTTTATAGTCGTACGCTGGATAACCGCCCCATCGATAAATCATTGTAGGTGAGTAAACATGCACCAGCAACAACTACATATGACGCGTCGCAACATGCGGAAAAGCCGCAATTGCAGGCCAGTTGTCAGTCTTTTGTAAGGAAAATATGACGCAAATTGACACAGGTGCTACACGTTGACACACGGTGCATATGTCTGACCTGCGTCAAAAGTATGGCGATGCAATGGTGATATGGTCATTGAACCAGGGTCAACCGGCCATGGCGGCAATCCCTTCCCTACCATGGAGACCCTATGCGCCAGCCCATGACAAGCATCTGCGCCTGCCTGCTGATCGCCGGCATGAGTAGCGCCTGCAAGAACTTCACGCCGGTCGACAAGTTCGCGGGACAGACGGTGGCGATAACGGAAGTATTCAAACCCATGCTGACGCACTCCATGAGCAGTTGCACCAATAATGTACGGCGCAACAGCATCATCACCGACCGCCCCTACGTTGCGCAGGAAACGGAACAGGACATGCTCCGGCGCTGCAAGGACTATGCGGCGCAATTGGCGGGTACAGCCGAACTGAACGATGTATTGAAGCGCTACGCGGAAGTACTTGCCGCGCTGGCCAACGACAAGCTGGCGAACTACAAGGATGAGATCGGCGCCCTTGGCGGTTCGCTGGGCGCCTTGCAGCAGTCGGGCGGCATGGCGCCGGTGCTCGACGCCGACCAGCTGGACAAAGTCACGCGCCTGAGCGTACTGATCAGCCAGATCGTCACGCAGCAAAGACAGCAGTCGGGAATCAACGAACTGCTGGCGCGCGAGGACGATATTTATATCATCAGCAATGCGCTGAAAAAATATGCGCAGCAAAACTACCAGGCCAATCTGCACGACGAGAGCCTGACGCTGGCATCCCTGAATCGCTCGCTCGACAACGCCGCCGGCAGGGAACCCGTGACCAGCAACTATCTGAAGGCCAAGCTCTACCTGGATGGGCGGCAATTGCAGGAGCGTGGCAAGGTCATCGAGGCCTATCTTGCCGCCATGACCGAATTGCAAAACAGTCTCAGCACCTTGCGCGCCAAGCCCATGCAAGACCCGGCAGTGGAGCGTCAACTGGACACTTTTGCCAGGCAAGTCGATACCCTGCAAAAGCAGGCCGCCAATTATTCACCATCCCCTTGGTAGGAGCCGGACATGGGCAACGCTATCGCACTCGATGAAAAACAAACCACGGAAATCGCCGACAAGCTGGCACAGGCCTCGAACCAGGTACTGGAGCTGCGCATCGCGCTGACCGACCGCACGCCGCCAACGCCGTCAGCCGTGCTGCATGATCTCAAGCAATATGAAAGCCACCTGGATCAGATGGTGTCTTTTTTCCGCGCCCACGGCATCTACCTGATCAACCAGGGTGCGCAGCAGGCATTGGCCAATGTGAACACAGCCATCGACCAAGGCAGGAAAACCGTGGCCGACATCGGGCACACGCACGCGGCCATCAAGGCAGCGGCAGGCCTGCTGGACTTGGCTGCCGCCCTGCTGTCGCGCAACCCGCTGGCCATTGCCGAGGCTGCGAATAGCCTGCGGGCCTGACCTGGCGGACAATCACGGCTCTTCCGCCCTGTGCCCCATCGCGTGCATCGCCATCTTCAGGTACAGGAAGGACTGCTCCTCATTGTGCGCATAGCCCATGCGGCCCTCCGCCAGGGCGACGGACTTCTGCTGCAGCGCTTCCGGGTATTCGAGGTCGCAGGCAGCGTCGAGCCAGTAGCGCGCCCTGGCTTCGTCGCTGTCCTGCAGCAGGTTCGCCACGATGAACATGGCCGGCGCCACGCCGCGTTGCGCGGCCAGTTCCAGCCAGCGCAACGCGGCGGCACTGTCCTGCGGGCCGCCCATACCGTTCTTGTGCATCAAGCCCAGGTAGTATGCGGCAGGCCCGCTGCCCTGCACCGCCGCCTGTTCGAACAGGGCGCGCGCCTGCGGCTGGGTCGCCTCGCCCGCGCGCATCAAGACCTTGGCCTGGGCCGTGGCATCGGGCGCCGCGGCTGCCACGGGGGACGCCAGCGCGGCGGCCAGCAGCAAATTTACCAGCGTCATTTCGACAAATCGAGCTGGTACAGCGCAAAGCCCTTGCCCGCACCATCATCAGGCTTCAGCTGCGTGACGTTATCGATGCCGGCCGCTTTCGCCAGCTCGATCACGTTCGGCGCCGAATGGAAGACCACCGGGCCTTGCGTGGCAATCTTGGCAAAGCGCCAGCTGCGCGCCGAGCCGTTTTTCGCGCGCGTCAGGTTTTTCTGCTGCGTGACATAGGCGATCAGCAGTTCGCGGTTGTTGTCGGGCGAGGCCACCACCGTCTTGCTGCCATCGAGGCCAGGGAAATTGCCGCCACCGCTGGCGCGGTAGTTATTCGTCGCAATCAAAAATTCCTGGCTGGCTTCCACCGGTTTTCCCTGGTACGTCAGGCCCTGGATGCGCTGGCCCGGCGGCTGCGTGACGTCGATCTGGTAGCGCACGTCAGCGCTGGTGATGGCGTCGAAGTTGTAGCTCGGATGGGCCGTGTTGACCAGTTCCTGCGCTTCCAGCTTGTTCGGATCGATGGTGTTGAAGCGCTGCGCCGACTGTTCCAGCCAGGCTTTCAGCTCCGCGCCATTCATCTTCACGCCGTACAGCGCGTTCGGATACAAATACAGGTCGGCCGCGTTGTTCAGCGCCACATTGCCCGTCTTGACGTCCGTGTAGTCGGACACGCCGGCCGAGCCGCTCTTGAACGGGGACGACATCGACAGCACCGGCAGGTCGGCATACTGCGGCAAGTTCGCCTTGACGTAGGCGGCCAGATAGCCCGCCTGCGCCTGGTTCACCACTTCGATGGCGCTGACGTCGCCCACGTCGGCAAAATACGTCGACATGCGGAAGTCCGTGGCGCCGACGGGCGTCTGCACGTAGGCAATCGTCGCTGCGTGTTCTTCCGCCACCAGCCTGGCGATGGCCGGGTCAGGCTGGACGTAGCTCTTGTCCGCGTTCTGGATGCCGCGCGCTTCCACCGTGGTGGCGCTCTTGTCGACGACCCACTGCTTGCCGTCGTGGCGCAGGCGCAAACCGATCACGCCCAGATGCTTGCCCCACAAATTGGCCATCACGGTGGGCACGCCATTGACCAGGCCCTTGACCTTGTCGACGCCGGGCAGATTGAACTGCGGCACCGTGCTGGCCGCGTTCGGGAACAGCTGGTGCGAGTGGCCGATCAGCATGGCGTCCACGCCCGGCACTTGCGACAGGTAGTAATTGCCGTTTTCCATGGTCGGCGAATACGGGCTGCTATCCAAGCCGCCGTGCGAAATGGCCACCACCAGCTCGGCGCCCTTGGCGCGCATCTCGGGAATGAATTTTTCCGCCGTCTCGCGCACGCCCTGCGTATAGACGCGGCCTTCGAGCCAGCGCTTGTCCCAGGCCATGATGGTGGGCGGCGCAAAGCTGATGATGCCGACCTTCACGCTGCTCGTGATTGGCTGCCCATCGGGGCCGGTGGCCGTGATCTGCTTGGCGATGATGTGGTATGGCGCAAACAGGGGCTTGCCCGTCTTGACGCTGTAGACGTTGGCCAGCACTTGCGGGAACGCGGGACCGGCACAGCGCGGCTTGCCGGCGTCGACGCTGTCGACGTCGAATTGATTGCCCGTCACCTGGCTCAAAAACGCCAGGCCGTAGTTGAATTCGTGGTTGCCGATGCCGCCGCCATCGACCTTCAGCAGATTCATGGCCTTGTAGATCGCCAGGGTCTGGTCGCAGGCCAGCGGTTTCACGAGGGCCTGGTAGTCGGCCAGGGCCGTGCCCTGGATGGTGTCGCCGTTGTCGAGCAGAAGATTGTTCGGGAACTGCGCGCGCGCCTGCGCGATCAGTGCCGCCGTGCGTTCCAGGCCGATCGAGGGTTCCGCCTGCAGCTTGTAGTAATCATAACTGAGCACATTCGCGTGCAAGTCCGTCGTCTCCAGCAGGGCCAGGGTGGCGCTGCTGCCCACAGGCGCGGCGGCCGGCGGCTGGGCGGGTCCGTGGGCGGCTGGCGGCAAGGCGCCACAGCCGGCCAGCAGCAGCGGTAACAGGGCGAGACGGGGAGATTGAAGCATGATGTATTCCTGTGGAAAGACAATATCGCCAGCATCATACGCAGCACGGTAGCCATCATCAAGGCAAAAATATTGTCGCAAATGCAGCAAAATCGTCATTTTATTGCCCCGTGCGGCAGCAATTGCGCCGCGGCGGCAGCGGAAACGCGCCGCGCTCGCGTATAATTCAAGGTTTGATTTCACCATAGAAGACCAGAACATTATGGAAGCCGAACGCATCAATATCATCTCCGCCCTGCTCAACGACCTGACGGTCCGCGAAGCCGAACTTCGGAGGTATCTTTGACTTCACTGTCAAGTCGGAGAAACTAGAGCAAGTCAACGAAGAACTGGAAGATCCAACCGTCTGGAACGATCCGAAGCGCGCCCAGGACCTCGGTAAAGAAAAGAAGGCGCTGGAAGCCATCGTCTTCACCCTGGCCAAGGCCGATGCCGACCTGCGCGACACCCGCGACCTGTTCGACATGGCCCGCGAAGAAGGCGACGACGACACGCTCGAAGCGATCGAGCAGGACGTGCAGGAAATCCGCAAGGTCATCGAAAGCATGGAATTCCGCCGGATGTTCAACAATCCGATGGACCCGAACAACTGCTTCATCGACATCCAGGCCGGTGCCGGCGGCACGGAAGCCCAGGACTGGGCCTCGATGCTGCTGCGCCAGTACCTGCGCTATTGCGAACGCAAGGGCTTCAAGGTCGAAATCCTGGAGCAGTCCGACGGCGAGGTCGCCGGCATCAAGACGGCCACCCTGAAGGTCGAGGGCGATCACGCCTATGGTTTCCTGCGCACGGAAACGGGTGTACACCGCCTGGTGCGCAAGTCGCCATTCGACTCGGCCAACGGACGCCACACCTCGTTTACGTCGCTGTTCGTGTATCCGGAAGTCGACGATTCGATCGAGATCGACGTCAACCCGGCCGATATCCGCGTCGATACCTACCGCGCGTCGGGTGCCGGCGGTCAGCACATCAACAAGACCGACTCCGCCGTCCGCATGACCCATGCGCCGACCGGCATCGTGGTGCAGTGCCAGAACGACCGTTCGCAGCACCGCAACCGCGCCGAAGCGATGGAAATGCTGAAAGCGAAACTGTACGAGCATGAACTGCGCAAGCGCATGAGCGAGCAGCAAAAGCTGGAAGACTCGAAGACGGACGTGGGCTGGGGTCACCAGATCCGCTCCTACGTGCTGGACCAGTCCCGCATCAAGGACTTGCGCACCGGTTTCGAGACGGGCAATACCAAGGGCGTGCTCGATGGCGACATCGACGACTTCATTTCCGCCTCGCTCAAGCAAGGCGTATAAGGATGAACGCATCCGCTCCGGCGCAGCGCGCCTTCCTGTTCGACATGGATGGCACGATTGTCGACAACATGGCCTTCCACACGAAATCGTGGCTGGCGTTCTTTGAACGCCACGGCCATGCGCTGGACGCGGACGTTTTTTTCCGCGACACGGCAGGACGGCAGGGACACGAAATCATCGCCAAGTACCTGGGCGAGGAAGCCGACCACGTCACCCTGCTGGCTGAAAAGGAAGTCGTCTACCGCGAACTGTATGGCCCGCACCTGGCCACGGTGCTTGGCTTCGACCGGCTGATCGCCAGCGCGCGCCAGGCTGGCGTGGGACTGGTGGTGGGCACGGCCGCGCCGGACGAGAACATCGCGTTCACGCTCGACGGCCTGGACCTGCGCCACCGCTTCGACGCCATCGTCGGCGCCGCCGACGTGGAACGGGGCAAGCCTCACCCGGACGTTTTCCTGAAAGGCGCGCTGCTGGCCGGCGCGCTGCCGCACAACTGCATCGTTTTTGAGGACGCGCCCCTGGGCGTGGAAGCGGCGCGCCGTGCCGGCATGCGGGTTGTGGTGCTCACCACCACCCTGCCGGCCGAAGCGTTTGCCGCCTTCGACAACGTCATTGCCATCGTGCCGGATTTCTCCTCGCTCGACGTCGACGCACTGTTTGCCAGCGTGGCGCCAGCGCTGGCACCACATCATCAATAATCACCAACGAAGAACACCATGACTACGGATATCCAAGAACAAGCCGCCGCCCCCGATGAAAACAAGATCATCGCCGAGCGCCGCGTCAAGCTGGCAGCACTGCGCGAACAAGGCGTCGCCTTCCCGAACGATTTCCGCCCCGAGCACAAGGCGGCAGATCTGCATGCACAATACGGCAGCAAGACGCGCGAAGAGCTGGAAGCCGAACCTGTCACCGTGGTGCTGGCCGGCCGCATGATGCTCAAGCGCGAAGCGGGCAAGAAAGCCGCTTTCGCCACCCTGCAGGACGCCTCCGGCCCGAAAGCCGACGGCCGCATCCAGATCTACGCCACGCTGGATCTCACCGGCGAAGCGGCCATGGCCGCCCTGCACCACTATGACCTGGGCGATATCCTGGGCGTGACGGGCACGCTGTTCAAGACCAAGACGGACGAACTGACCATCAAGGTCACGGAACTGCGTCTGATCACCAAGTCGCTGCGCCCGCTGCCGGACAAATTCCACGGCCTGGCCGACCAGGAAACGAAGTACCGCCAGCGCTATGTCGACCTGATCATGAACGAAGAGACGCGCCGCACCTTCAAGGCGCGCACCGCCGCCATCTCGTCGATCCGCCGCTTCATGGAAAAGAACGAGTTCATGGAAGTGGAAACGCCGATGCTGCACACGATCCCGGGCGGCGCGGCGGCAAAGCCGTTCATCACGCACCACAATGCGCTGGACATGCAAATGTTCCTGCGCATCGCGCCCGAGCTGTACCTGAAGCGCCTGGTCGTGGGCGGCTTCGACCGCGTGTTCGAGATCAACCGCAACTTCCGCAACGAAGGCGTGTCGATCCGTCACAACCCTGAATTCACGATGATGGAATTCTACGCGGCCTACACCGACTACAAATGGCTGATGGACTTCACGGAAGCCGTCATCCGCCAGGCAGCCATTGACGCGCACGGCACCGCCACCCTGACCTACGGCGGCCGCGAGCTGGACCTGGCCAAGCCGTTCCACCGCCTGACCATCGTCGAAGCGATCAACAAGTACGCGCCGGGCTACACGCCGGAGCAGTTGAACGATGCGGAATTCATCAAGGAAGAGCTGAAAAAATTCGGCGTCAAGCCGTTCGCCACGGCCGGCCTGGGCGCGCTGCAACTGGCGCTGTTCGAAGAAACGGCTGAAGCGCAGCTGTGGGAACCGACCTACATCATCGACTACCCGGTCGAAGTGTCGCCACTGGCGCGCGCTTCCGACACGGTGGCCGGCATCACCGAGCGCTTCGAGCTGTTCATGGTGGGCCGCGAAATCGCCAACGGCTTCTCCGAGTTGAACGACGCGGAAGACCAGTCGGCCCGCTTCCTGGCGCAAGTAGCCGCCAAGGACGCCGGCGATGAAGAGGCGATGTTCTACGACGCCGACTACATCCGCGCGCTGGAATACGGCATGCCGCCAGCCGGCGGCTGCGGCATCGGCATCGACCGCCTGATGATGATCATCACGGATTCGCCGAACATCCGCGACGTCCTGCTGTTCCCGCACCTCCGCCGCGAAGAGTGATGAACACCTGAAAAATCTACTGCGCGTCGCGATTTGCGGCCTGCGATGCTCACTGCCTCGGCGGCCCCGTGCCTAGCACAGTTGCGCTTCTTAGCCGCAACTCCCATCCGCTCGCTACGATTTTTCAGGCGTTCGATGCTTCAAGGCAAAAAAAAGCCGCCTGGTCTCGCGATCAGGCGGCTTTTTTACATCTGCCGCAGGCCGTCAGCCGGCCAGGGTCACGCGCTGGTGGCTGCGGCTGGCCTGCTGCGCCGCCAATGCCGTGGCCAGCGCGCGCATGCCGTCGTCGCCGGTGGCGGCAGGCTGCCCTTCGCCGCGCATGGCGCGCTGGAAGGCGCGCACCGAGCGCACGTACAGGTTTTCATGCTCGACGGGGATGTCGACGCTGCCGCCGTCGCGCGTCAGGGTAATGCTGCCGACGGGGCGCTGCGTCATCACGCCGGTGGCGAAGATGGTGCCCTTGCTGCCGATGATTTCCACGCCGGACAGCGAATGCGGCGCGTTGAACGCGTCGTGCACCTGCACCAGGGTGCCGTTGTCGAACTCGATGACGGCCATCAGGCCCTCTTCCAGCCCGGCCACCGTCATGCCGCCGCTGGTGGCGCAGGCCGTCACGTGGCGCGGCTCCGAGTCCAGCAGGAAGCGCAGGGTGTCGACATCGTGCACGAACATGTCGAGCGTGACGCCGCCCGACTCCGGCGCGTCCAGGCGCCAGCCACGCAGGTGCTGCGGCAGGTTGTTCGCGTGCAGCACGCGGCAATACAGGGGCTGGCCGATCTCGCCCGCGCGTATCAGCTCGCGCACCTTGCCGTGGCTGGCGGCGTTGCGCAGGTGGTGGTTAATCCCCAGCACCACGCCCGCCTCAACGCAGCCGTCCACCATGCGGCGGGCGTCGTCCAGGTTCAGCGCCAGCGGCTTCTCGCACAGCACGTGCTTGCCGGCGCGCGCTGCTTGCAAGGTTTGCGCCATGTGCAACTCGTTGGTGGTGCTGATGTACACGGCGTCCGCGCCCGGATGGGCCAGCGCCGCATCCAGGTCCGTGTAGCTGGCGCCGATGCCGAACCGCGCGGCAAAGGCGGCGCCGCGCGCGGCGTCCCGGCTGACCACGGCCAGCACTTCGGCATCGTCCTGCTGGCGGATCGCGTCGACCATCCATTCGCGCGCCACGGTGCTGGCGCCAACCAAAATCCATCCGATCTTCTTCATTCGATTCTCCCGTTAAAAAGTGTGGCGCAGGCCGAGGTTCCAGGCCTGGTTGCCGGTGCCGTTGTCGGTGGCGTTGCCCACCACATAGGCGGCGCCGTTGCGGTTGTCGATATGCGCGTAGGCGGCATACAAGGTGCTGCGCTTCGACAGCGCATAGGTGTAGCCGATGCCGACCTGGGAAGCGTCGCCGTTGGCGGCGCGCCGGTCGTCGCGCCGTACGTACGAGAACAGGACGCGGTGCGGGCCCACCGGCAAGGTGGCGCCCAGCATCAGGTCCGCGCTGTCGACCGTGGTGGCGGCGCCCGCCGTGCTCTTGCTGAAGGCGACGGCGCCATGCGCCTTGAGCACGCCAAAGTCCCAGGTGGCGCCCAGCACCGTGTTGCGCGCCCTGCCCGCCACCTGCACGCTGGATACGGTGTTGGCATCCTGGTGCGCCAGGCGCACGTACAGCGGCCCGCTGGCATAGGTGGCCGCAGCGCCCGTGTAGCGCCTGGCCGCCGCGTCACCGGGCACTTCGCCGAAGCCGTACGCCAGTTCTCCTGAAAGGCCGCCGCGCACGGGCGAGCTGTAGGTGATGCTGTTGTCGACCCGGCTGATGTAGCCGGCCGTGAAGACATTGCTCATCCTGCCAGCAAAACCCAGGTAAAACGGGTCCAGCGCCCCCAGGCTGCTATCGATGAAGGTGTACTGGCGGCCCAGCCGCAGCGTGCCAGCCGCGCCGCCCAGGCCGACGAAGGCCTGGCGCCCGAACAGCAGGCCGCCCTGGGCCGAAGCGCCCGTGTCGGCCAGGATGCCCGCATCCATCGTAAACAGCGCCGTCATGCCGCCGCCCAGGTCTTCGCTGCCCTTGAAACCGAGCCGCGAGCCGTTGGCGATGCCGCTCGTCAGCTTGAGCACCCTGCCCCCGGGGCCACCGCTCTCGGACACCACGCCCATGTCCATGATGCCGTACACGGCCACGTTCGACTGCGCGCAACACAGGCCGCTGCCGGCGCCGATGATCATTGCCCCTACTACCTTCTTCTTCATCTCTTTCCCTGTCTGTGGATACTGCGCTTAGCTCACCAGATGGCGCGGATGCTCGCCGCGCAAGCCTGCCAGCAGGTTGTCCACTGCCTGCTGCGCCATGGCGTAGCGCGTTTCGTGCGTGGCCGAGCCGATGTGCGGCAGCGCCACCACGTTGGCCATGCCCGGCAGCGGATTGTCCGGCGCCAGCGGTTCGCGCTCGAACACGTCGAGACCGGCGCCGTGGATGGTGCCCTGCTGCAGCGCCTCGATCAGCGCCGCCTCGTCGACGATGCGCCCGCGCGAACCGTTGATGAAGATGGCGCCGGGGCGCATCAGCGCGAACTCGCGCCGGCCCATCATGCGTTCCGTCTGCGCCGTCAGCGGCAGCACCACGCAGACGAAGTCCGACCCGGCCAGCAAGTCGTCGAGCGCCACCTGGCGCGCGCCCAGCGCTGCCTCCACCTCGGGCACCGCTTCACCGTTCACGTACAGCACCTGCATGCCGAAGCCCAGCGCGGCGCGGCGGGCGACGGCTCGGCCGATGCGGCCCATGCCCAGCATGCCGATGGTCTTGCCATGCACATTGACGCCGTACTGGCTTTCGCCCACGCTGCGCGTCCAGCGTCCGGCCTTGACGAATTCGGCCAGTTCGACGACACGCCGCGCGCTGGCGAGGATCAGCGCGAAGATCGTGTCCGCCGTCGTCTCCGTCAGCACATCCGGCGTATTGGCCAGCAAGATGCCCCGCTCGCGCAGGTAATCCACGTCGAACTGGTCGACACCCACGGAAATGGTGGAAATGATGCGCAGGTCAAAGGCCGGGTCCAGCAGTTCACGGTCCAGGCGCACGCTGGCGCCCAGC
The DNA here is from genome assembly GCF_034424625.1 of Janthinobacterium lividum. NCBI lineage: Bacteria > Pseudomonadati > Pseudomonadota > Betaproteobacteria > Burkholderiales > Oxalobacteraceae > Janthinobacterium > Janthinobacterium lividum. Next base: position 4,016,007 of record NZ_CP139976.1, read on the forward strand.
AAGCCGTGCGCGCCGCGGATGGCGGCCGCGAACGCGGCGCGGTTGCCCGCATCGATCGCCTCAAAATACGTCACCTCGCATTCGGCACGCAGGCGCGCCAGCAGCGGCTCGGCCAGCTTTTTATACACAACCACATGTTTTTTCACGATTATTTCCCCTGTACGGTTCAAGATGGGACCAGCGCGTCGAGCTGGGCGCGGGTCGGCAAGCCTTCCATGTCGCCGGCCACCTGGATGGCGAAGGCGCCGACCCGGTTGCCGCGCCCTACCGCCTGCGCCAGCGGCAAGCCTTCCAGCAAGGCGCTGACCAGGCCGGCCGCGAAGCCGTCGCCGGCGCCCACCGTGTCGACCACGTTGGCCACGCGCTCGCCCGGCACCATGCCGCTGTCGCCATCGGCCGTGCGGTAATAGGCACCCTCGGCGCCCAGCTTGATGACCACCAGCCGCGCGCCCTGCTGCAGGTAAAAGCCGGCGACATCGTGCGGCAGGTCGTGGCCGGTGAGGATTTTCCCCTCCCCCAGGCCAGGCAGCACCCAGTCCGCCTTGGCGGCGAGGCGGTTGATCTGTTCGACCATCACGGCTTGCGACGGCCACAGCGAGGGCCGCAGATTCGGGTCGAACGATACGCTACGGCCGTTGGCGCGCATGAAGTCGAGGGCCTGGCCGGCGAACGCCAGGCTGGTCCCGGACAGCGCCGCGGCCACGCCCGTGGCGTGCAGGTGGCGCGCGGACAAGAAATAGGCGGGGTCGAAGTGCTCGGGCGCCAGCCGGCTGGCGGCGGAACCCTTGCGGAAGTATTCGACCAGCGGATCGGCGCCGTTCTCGGCCTTCTCCTTGAGCAGGAAGGCGCTGGACTGGCCGGCGACGGTGACGACCCGGCTGCAATCGACGCCTTCGGCCTGCACGCTGGCGCGGATGAAGCGGCCGAACGAGTCGTCGCCCACCCGGCTCAGCCAGCCGACGCGCAAGCCCAGGCGCGCCAGGCCGATGGCGACATTCGTCTCGGCGCCGGCCAGGCGGCGCGTGAAATGCGCCACGGCTGCCAGATCGCCCGTTTCCTCGGCAACGAACATCGCCATCGCCTCGCCGTAGGTGACGACATCGAGCGCGTGCTCCCCTTGCAGCATTTCGTGTTTGATCATGCGGCCTCCAGGATTTGAATGTAGCGACCCGTTTCGGCCACCAGGTCGGCGCCCTCGAGCGGGAATTCGATGGCCCGCTGCACGCCCGGCGCAAAGTGCGCGAAGACGGCGCGCCAGGCCGGATCGGCCTCGGAAACGGCGCAGGCGGACAACCTTCCCCCGTCATCGATGACAGCCTTGCAGTGCACATAGCGCACGTACGGCGCCAGCAGGCGCGCCGCCTGCTGCGCATCCTCGCCCACCCAGCGCCAGTTGCCGATGTCGAAGGTCAGCCCCACCGGCAGCCCGCCTTCGCGCGCCGCCGCCAGGAAGCGCGCCATCGTCGCCAGCTTGCCGCCGTGGGCCGTCTGGTCGTTTTCCACCAGCAGCGCCACGGGCGCGGCCGCCAGCCGGGCGTGCAAGGCCGCCAGGTCCGGCGCGGCCGGGTAATGACCGAGCGACACCTTCAGGTAGCGTGCACCCAGGCGCGCCGCCTCGTCCAGCATCTGCTGCAGCAGCTCATGCTGCAGCAATCCGTCCGCGCCCCACAATTCGATGGGCGTGGAATACACGCAGTACAGGCCCCGCGCGGCCACCGCCGCGCCCATGCGCGCCAGGTCCGGCAAGTCGGACGTAAACAATTCGCGGCGGATCTCGATGCCGGCGCCGCCCGCATCGGCCACCACGTCGATGAAATGGCTTTGCCCCAATTGCCGTACCCTGCTTGCGCCATAGGCCGACGCCGCCACCAGGACGGGGCTCACTTGATCGCTCCCGCGCCGACGAACTGGCGCGCTTCGGGCGTTTGCGGGTTGCTGAAGAAGGCCTCCGAAGGCCCGCTCTCCCACACCGTTCCCTGGTGCATGAAGACGGTGACGTCGGCCATGCGCCGCGCGAACTCCATCTCGTGCGTCACCAGCAGCATCGTCATGCCAGCCTGCGCCAGCTCCTCCATCACCTTGAGCACTTCCTGCGTCAGCTCGGGGTCGAGCGCCGACGTCACTTCGTCGAACAGCATCACTTGCGGCTCCATCGCCAGCGAACGGGCGATCGCCACGCGCTGCTGCTGGCCGCCCGACAGCTGCTCGGGATAGGCTTCGCGCTTGTGGTCCAAGCCCACCTGCTTGAGCACGCGCAGCGCCGTGGCGCGGCCCTGGGCGTCAGGCACTTTCTTGACGATGCGCGGCGCCAGCATGACGTTTTCTTCCACGGTCAGGTGGGGGAACAGGTTGTAGCTCTGGAAGACCATGCCGACATCCTTGCGCAAGTCGAGCAGATGCTCCTGGCGCGCCGTCAGCGTATGGCCCGCCACGACGATGCTGCCGCTGTCGATGGTTTCCAGGCCGTTGATACAGCGCAGCATGGTGCTCTTGCCGGAGCCGCTGCGGCCGATCACGGCGATCACCTGGCCCCGCTCGACGGCGAATGACACGCCCTTGAGCACATGGTTGGCGCCGAAGCTCTTGCTGATATGGTCGATTTCAACGATGGGCATGGAATTTCCTTTCCAGTGAATGGCTGTAGCGCGACAGCGGATAGCACAGCGCGAAGTAGATCAGGGCGACGACGGGGAAGACGATGAAAGGCAGGAAGGTCGCGTTGCTGACCAGTTGCCCTGCCCGCGTCAGTTCCACCACGCCGATGATCGAGGTGATCGAAGTGTTCTTGATGATCTGCACCATGAAGCCCACCGTCGGCGGCAGCGAATGGCGCAGCGCCTGCGGCAGGATGACGTAGCGCAGCTGCTGGTAGCGGTTCAGCGCCAACGCGGCCGATGCTTCCCACTGCTGCCGCTGCACGCCTTCGATACAGCCGCGCCAGATCTCGCCCAGGTAGGCGCTGGCAAAGATCGTCATCGCCGCCCCAGCCGCGATGATTGGCGACAGCTTGTAGCCGAACAGGGCCAGGCCGTAATAGGTGAGAAACAGCACGATCAGCACGGGCGTGCCCTGGATCAGCTGGATGTACAGGGCGCTGATGCAGCGCAGGACGGGACTGCGCGCCGTGCGCAGCAGCGCCACGGCGAAGCCGGCGATGCCGCCCGTGATGAAGACGATCAGCGACAGGCCGATGGTCCAGCGCGTGGCCTCGAGCAGGAATTGCAGGTTATCCCAGGAAAAGTCACTGATCATGTCATGCTCCCATGCGCACCGCGCCCAGACGACGGCGGCGTTTGAAGACGATCTGGCCCAGCACCCAGAAACCGAAGCGGAACAGCAGGGCCAGCAGGATGTACAGCACCATCACGACGATGTAGATCTCGAAGCTGCGGAAGGTTTCCGCGTCGAGCAGGTGGGCCGCGGCGGTCAGCTCTTCGGCGGAAATGGCCGACACGACGCTCGAGGCAAGCATCATCAGCGTGAACTGGCTAGCCAGCGCCGGATACACTTTTTCCAGCGCTGGCAGCAGCACTACGTGGCGCATCACCTGCCAGCGCGTCATGCCCAGCGCCTGCGCCGCCTCCAGCTGCGACGGATGCACGGCGCCGATACCGGCGCGCACGATTTCCGCCGCATACGCGCCCAGGTTGACCGTCATGGCGACCAGCGCGGCGCCGTTCGCGTCGAGCTGCAGGCCCAGCGACGGCAAGCCGAAGTAAATGATAAACAGCTGCACCAGGAACGGCGTGCTGCGGATGATCTCGACATAGGCGCGTACGGCCGCGCGGGCATAGGTGGGACCATTCTTCAGGATGACGGCGGCGCAGACGCCCACCGCCAGCCCCAGCACCATAGCCAAGGCGCTCAGGCGTATCGTCAGCGCCGCACCCCACAACAGGCGATCCAGCGATTGCATGACGAGTTCGAAATGAAATTCATACGGCATACTCAACTCCTTTTCTACGTGCGCATCCCCGGCGACGCCACCATGGCGGCGCGCCGTGCGGACGGGCACTTTCCTATGCGGCTGGCGGTATCAGAAGGTCGGCAACGCTGGCAGCGGCGCGCCGCTCCACTTGCGCGCGATGGCGTCGAGTTCGCCGTTCAGCTTGACGTAGTAGATGAAGTTGTTGAGCCACTGGTGCAGCTCGAAGTCGCCGCGGCGCACCGCCATCGAGTTCGGCTGCAGCGAGTAGGCGAAGCGGACCTCGATCTTGCCCGCGCCGCGCGTCTTGATGATGTCGAGCGCCATCGTGCTGGGGATCGAGACGGCATCGACCTGCTTGCTGAGCAAGGCCTGGGTAACGGTGGCATCATCCTCGAAACGCACGATGCTGGTGCCGGGCGGCGCCATGCGGCTCAGCGCCGTGTCATTCGTGGTGCCGCGCGTCACGCCCACCTTCTTGCCTTTCAGGTCAGCCAGGGCCTTGAGTTTACCGCCGACCGGCGCGACGATCGCCAACTCAAACGCGCTGTAGGGCATGGTAAACATCAGTGTCTTGGCCCGCTCCGGCGTGGGCGCCAGGGTCGCCACGAGAAAATCGACCTTGCCAGATTCCAGCGACGGCACGCGCGACGGCGCCGTCAGGGGCACCACTTCCACGGGCAGGTTCAGGTATTTGCCGATCAGGTTGGCGACGTCGACGTCATAGCCGACGGGCACGCCCTTGGCGTCGATGCTGCCAAACGGCGGCGTGCCGCTGACCACGCCGATGGTCAGCTTGCCTTTTTTGATCAGGTCGCCAAGCGTCTGGGCGCCGGCGTCGGCGGCCGCGCCCAGGGCGCACGTGGCTGCCAGTGCGCAAGCCAGTATTTTCGAATAGAACAGTGTGGTCATCTTCATGTTTCCGTCTCCTGTGATCCCGGTACCGGCCTCGTCGAGGCGCTTCCGGGAATATTGTCAAATGGACGATTCAGATCGTCTCTTGCCGTGTTGTACCAACCTCCTGCCATTGCCCTGCCTTGCCGATTCATGCCCCTTTCCAGTGAGAACATCTTTTATGAAACCGGTTCCATTGCTTACTCAAAAAAAAGGGCAAGCGCCCTCTTCCCGTCAATCGCCGTCCTTACGCACTTCGCTACCCTGGGTAGAATTGCGCACAATCAACTTGCCTGGCAACAGCACCTCGCGCGGCGGGCACCGATCGCCCTGCAGGCGCGACAGCATGCACGTCATCGCCGAAAAGCCGATTTCATAGGTCTGCTGTTCGATCGTGCTCAGGCCAGCCAGCGGCGACCATGGCAATTCGTCAAAGCCCAGCAAACCCACGTCTTGCGGCATGCGCAATGCAAGGCGTTGCAGCATCAACGCCAGTTCCAGCGCGACCATGCCGTTCGATGCCAGGAGCGCCACGCGGCGGCCGCGCCACCGCGCCAGGCATTGCCGCACCTGCGCGTCGATGGAAGGCCGGTCGTCCAGGTCCACCGCCAGCACTTCGCCCACGCAGCCCGGATGCTCGGCCATCACGGACTGGAAACCGTCGGCGCGCATCAGGCGCGAACTGACGCCCGTCAAGGGCGGCGCGACAAAGGCGATGGCGTCGAAACCCTGCCCGATCAGATGCGCCGTGGCCAGCCGGCCCGCCTGCACATTGTCCAGGCCCACCAGGTCGAAATCGACGCCCTCGATGCGGCGGTCAACCAGCACGATGGGCATGCCCGCCTGCTGCAAGTCGGACGACTCGATATTGCGCCCCTGCGTGTTGACGATCAGCCCTTCCACGCTGTACGAGCGCAGCGCGGCAAGCGACTGGCGCTCGCGCAGTTCGTCATTGCCGGTATTACACAGAATCAAGGTATAGCCATGCTGCTGGCAAGCCGCCTCCACGCCTTGCAGCACGGCCACCGTGTAGGGATTGAGCATGTCCGCCACGACCATGCCGATCAGGCGCGTGCGTCCGCGCTTGAGGCCGCGCGCCATCTGGTTCGGCTGGTAGCCGAGGCGCGCGATGGTGCTGGTGATCTGCTGGCGGATGTTCTCGGACAGGGCATCGAGTTCGCCGCCGAGAAAGCGCGACACGCTCGTCTTCGACACGCCCGCCTCGCGCGCCACCTGGGCGATGGTCACGGGCCGGGCCGGCTCGCCGGAGACTGTTTTTTTGCTGCCGCGTACTGAATCCAAGGTTGCTCTCCACTGCCTGTTGATATGCATATTTTTATTTTGGAACCGGTTCCAAAGATAGCACCCACGAATCGATGACGCAAGCGATTTGATTGCCTGTGGCGGCGAAGGAACACGATGGGGGCATGGCTGGGAACGCGGATGAAAGGCCCCGCCCTCCCCTTGCACACGCAGGGGGCGGGCGGCGCTGCTTGAAAAACGACTTACTGGACCACGGTATAGCAAGGCACGTATGCCGTGCCCGCCAGTTTCATGCGGTGCTGCGCCACGAAGGAAGCGAGCAGCGCGTCCATCGGGCCGGCGATGGATTTGTCGCCGTGGATCTCGAAATTGCCGTGCTTTTCGATCGAGCGGATGCCGTCATCCTTGACGTTGCCCGCCACCACGCCCGAGAACGCGCGTCGCAGCTGGGCCGCCAGCAAGTGCGTGGGCTGGTTCTTGTGCAGGCTCAGGTTGCGCATGTTTTCATGCGTGGGCTGGAACGGCTTCTGGAATTCGTGGTCGATCTTCAGCAGCCAATTGAAGTAATACGCGTCGCTGTGCGCCTTGCGGAATTCGCGCACCTGGCGTATGCCTTCGAGCATTTCGCGCGCCACCAGTTCCGGGTCGTCGATGATGATCTTGTAGCGCTGCTGCGCTTCCGGGCCCAGGGTGTCGCTGATGAACTGGTTGATCTGCACGAAGTACTCGCGCGAGGTTTCCGGGCCCGTGAAGATCAGCGGGAAAGGAATCTCGGCATTGTCCGGGTGCAGCAGGATGCCGAGGATATACAAAATCTCTTCGGCCGTGCCGGCGCCGCCGGGGAACACGACGATGCCGTGGCCCGCGCGCACGAACGCTTCCAGGCGCTTCTCGATGTCCGGCATGATGACGAGGTCATTGACGATGGGGTTCGGCGATTCGGCCGCGATGATGCCCGGCTCGGTGATGCCAAGGTAACGGCCATTGTGCAGGCGCTGCTTGGCGTGGCCGATGGTGGCGCCCTTCATGGGGCCCTTCATGGCGCCGGGGCCGCAACCGGTGCAGATATCGAGGCCGCGCAAGCCCAGCTGGTAGCCCACTTCCTTCGAATAATTGTATTCGGCGCGGTTGATCGAGTGGCCGCCCCAGCACACGACCAGGTTTGGGTTGAGCTGGGTTTGCAGCACGTTGGCATTGCGCAGGATGTGGAAGACGGCGTCCGTCACGCCTTCTGTGCTCTGCAAGTCGAATTTCGGGTTGCCCGTCACTTCATCGCTGACGAAGATGATGTCGCGCAGCACGGCAAACAGGTGCTCGTGGATGCCCTTGATCATCTTGCCGTCGACAAAGGCGATGGCCGGCGCGCCCTTGATGTCGAGCTTGATGCCGCGCTCGCGCTGGATGATGGAGATTTCAAACGACTGGTAGCGCTCCAGCAGGGCGCGGCCATCGTCGATGGTGCTGCCGCAATTGAGCACTGCCAGCGCGCAGCGGCGGAAAGTGTTGTACAGGCCGCCCTGGCTGGTGTCGAGCAGTTTGTTGACTTCAGTCTTGGAGAGCACGTCCAGGCGGCCTTCCGGTGAAACCAGAGTATCGATAACGTCGTGTTCCATAATGCGAAAAATCCCTTTAAAAATCGATGCTCGAAGGTCTTGCAGCCTTAATATACGACAAGTCAGGCAAGTTGTGCTGTGCCGCCGCAAAATCGCCCGGGCCGCCCTTGCCTGCAAACCGGTTTGACTAATATGAAACAGTCATTCTTGCTAATGCGAATCGAAATCTTCGCTCAGCGCAATTTGTAGATTAGAATGCCAGCCTATTGGAATTCCCGTGCGTGAGGTTCTTCATGAGAGTCCCCGCCGCCCGCAGGCTTCCATAAGTTCGTTGTATCGATTGACTATAATAATTTTTCAGGAGGAACCGCATGAGCGGTGCGACTACGCCCAACAAGGAAGCCGTTATTCCCGAGTTCAAGCAGATTATGGGCCATCCAAGCCCATTGTGGATGTTGTTCATGACTGAATTCTGGGAACGCTTCGCGTTCTACGGAGTTCGCTGGGCGCTGGTACTGTACATCGTTGCCCAGTTCCACGGCGGCGACGGTTCGGGACAGGCTGCGGCCAACCTTACCTATGGTTCCTTCCTCGCGCTGGTGTACGCCGGCGCCCTGTTCGGCGGCTACATCGCCGACCGGGTCATCGGTTACCAGCGCTCCATCCTGCTGGGCGCCGTCTTCATGGCTGCCGGCCTGTTCTGCATCTCGGTACCGAACCAGGACATCTTCAACCTGGGCCTGGCCACCATGATCGTCGGTAACGGCATGTTCAAGCCAAACATCTCGACCATGGTCGGCAAGCTGTACACGACAGCCGATCCGCGCCGCGACAGTGGCTTCACGATCTTCTACATGGGTATCAACATGGGCGCCATGGTTGCCCCTGTCTTCACCCAGTGGCTGGCCGAGTCGATCTTCGGCACCAGCGCCATGCCTTCGTACAAGATGGTCTTCATGGCGTCCGGTTTCGGCATGCTGATCAGCCTGGTATGGTTCGCCATCGGCCGCCGCGCCCTGAAGGGCATCGGCGCTCCGGAAGCCGGCGCAGGCAACCCGATGCGCGTCATCTGGGTGGCCGTCGGCTCCCTGTGCGTGATCCCGCTCGTGTACTTCCTGCTGACCGTCGGCGCTGAAAAGCTGCAAATCGTCCTGACCGCGCTGTTCATCGGCCTGGCCGTGATGCTGATGATCGAAGGCATACGCAACGGTAAAGTTGCGCGTGACCGCGTTATCGCCATGCTGCTGATCTTTGTCTTCAACATCCTGTTCTGGATGTTCTTCGAACAGGCAGGCAGCTCGTTTACCTTCCTGGCTGACAAGATCGTCAACCGCGACCTGGGCTTCTGGATCTTCCCGACCGCCTACTTCCAGACCGTCAACTCGGTCGCCATCATCGTCTTCGCGCCGATCATCGCCGCCGTCTGGGTCTTCCTGGCGCGCCACAACGTCAATCCTTCGATCCCGCGCAAATTCGGCCTGGGCTTGCTGGGCAATGCCCTGGCCTTCGGTTTGCTGATCTTCGCTCTGTCGAGCCTGGTTGGCGCCGATAACAAGATCCCGTTCTGGACGCTGGCCACCGTGTACGTGCTGCAATCGATCGGCGAGCTGTGCCTGTCGCCTATCGGCCTGTCGATGGTCACCAAGCTGGCGCCAGTGCGCCTGGTCGGCCTGGGCATGGGCGGCTGGTTCCTGTCGACCGGTATCGGCAACAACCTGTCGGGCATCTTCGCCAGCCACGTCAGCGGCGAAAGCGGCATGTCGGTGCAATCGGCACTGTCCGGCTACACCTTCGGCTTCTGGTCCCTGCTGGGCGCCGGCGTCGTGCTGTTCCTGATCGCACCGCTGATCAACAAACTGATGCACGGCGTGAAGTAAGTTTTCTGCCATAGCTGACAACGGCGGCCTGCGGGCCGCCGTTTTTCATTCCGGCGCCGTTTTTCCCATTGCCTGGCGGTACAATACCGCCAGGGCCAGCGGCCATCCACCCACATTACTGAAAAATCCCATGTCCAGCATCTCCACCACCTCGCCCCTCTCCGACGACGAATACGCCGAACTCGACACCCTGCTGGCCGCGCCTGCGCTGGCCGGTCGTGCCATGGACGTGTCGATGCTGGAAGGTTTTCTCACGGCCGTCGCCCTGAGCCCGAAACAGATCACGCCGGAACAATGGCTGCCCTGGGTCTGGGACAAGGCTGCCGGCAGCGCCTTGCCGGCACAGGACGAAGCCAGCGAACGGGCGGCCAGCCTGGCGCAGCGCCACCATGCCTACATGGTCGAATGGCTGGCGAAAGACCCGGACAGTTTCGAGCCCATCTACGTATGCGGCCCCGAATGGAGCGTGCCCGCCTGGTGCGCCGGTTTTGTCCTAGGCAGCAGCCTGGACAAGCCCCAGTGGGCGGCCCTGGCCGTCAGCCACCCGCAATACCTGGCGCCGTTCCAGCACCTGGCCACGGCCGGCGAACTCGATGACGATGCGGCCGAAACGGCCATGGATGGCGTGATTCCTTCCGTGATCGCCATCAACGCGGCCTGGGCGCGCCAGCGCCACCTGAAAAGCCAGGCCCAAAGCCAGCCCGGCGCCACCGTGCTGCGCGAAGTGCCGAAGACGGGCCGCAACGACCCGTGCCACTGCGGCAGCGGCAAGAAATACAAAAAATGCTGCGCCGACGCCGATAGCGCGGCCAGCCAAGGCTAAGGCGACGCCAGCTTGCGCCAGCTGCTGACGGCCATCCTGCGCTTCCTGCTGCGCCACGCGCTGCAGTTCGCCCTGTTCATCGTCATCCTGCTGGCCGGACGCTTGCTGCTGGCCGAATGGCGCGCCTACAGCGCCAGCAGCGAGACCATCGCCGCGCTCAGGCTGGCCGCCGACGGCGCCGACAAGCATGGCGCTGGCCTGGCCGCTGCGGCCACGGCGCGCGTCAACGCCCTGCAAAAAACCTCACACACGGCCATCACGGCCCGCCTGGCGCAAGTCCAGGCGCAATTGGCGGCCTTGCGCGCGCGGCAGCAGCCATCGCTATTTACCCTTCCCCTGCCCGATACGAACACCCTGGCCCTGCACGCGCAGGAGGAAGCCGCGCGCCGCGTGGAAATCGAAGTGCTGGTACAGGAAGCCCGTTATCTGACCGCCCTGCAAGCGGCCCTGAGCGGCGAAGATGCGCGGCACACGCTGGCGCGTCTGCACGCGGAACACGTGAGCGCGTATGCGGCGCTGCAGCACAACCTGCGCCAGCGCCGGGAACTGGAAGCGCGGCACCCCGTGGCGGCCCGCCTGCCCGGCAGCGACGCTTACGCGCAGCTGTCGCTGCTTGAAGCGCAAGGCCAGCGCCTGCGCGAGATCAATCTGCAAGCCTACCAGGCCTGGGCAGCGCAGGGCGCGCGCACCGGCAACGCCACGACCGCCGCCCGCCCCGCCCCATTTGCCATCGACGAGCCAGCGCTGGCCGGCGCGCTGGCGCCCGTGCAAAAGGCCATCGCGGCGGGCGAAGGACAACTGGCGCGCAACTGGATCGCCCGCTGGCGCGCCCCCGTCTTGGACGTGGCGCCCACGGCCGCCCTGCTGGTGCTGTCGGCCATCCTGCTGCCCGTCGCCATCAAGGCTTTCTTTTACTTCGTGCTGGCGCCTGTCGCTTCCCGTTTGCCGCCGCTGTCGATCGCGCGCGAACTGCAGCTGAATGGCAGCTCCCTGCCCCTGCCGCCGCATGGCGAATCGCGCATCTCCGCCGTGTCGCAGGCATTACAGCTAAAACCTGGGCAGCAGATGCTGATCCATCCCGAATACCTGCAATCGTCGCCCGTCAGCAGCACCAAGCGCACACAGTGGCTGCTGGACTGGCGCTTCCCGTTCACCAGCCTGGCCGCCGGCATGGTGGCGCTGACGCGGCTGGAAAGCGAAACGACGGCATCCGTGACGATTTCCGCCAGCGACGACCCGCTGCTGGAAGTGGCCGTCGTCCACCTGCCTGCCGGCAGCGCTCTCGTGTTCCAGCCACGGGGACTGGTCGGTTTGATCACCGATGCGGGCCAGCCTTTGGCGATCAGCAGCCACTGGCGCCTGGGCAGTCTGCACGCCTGGCTCACCCTGCAGCTGCGCTTCATCGTCTTTCGCGGCCCCGTCACCCTGATCGTGCGCGGCTGCCGCGGCGTGCGCCTGGAACGGGCCGGCCAGGGCCGCTCCATCAGCCAGTCCGCCACCCTGGGTTTTACCACCGACGTGCTGTATTCGACCCTGCGCAGCGAAACCTTCATCCCCTACCTGCGCGGCCAGCAAGCGTTGCTCAACGACCGCTTCGACGGCGACAACGGCGTCTACCTGTACGAAGAAACCCCGCGCCACGGCAAGCAGCCGGGCAAGGTGGGCAGCTGGTTCGAGGGTTTTACGGACGCCATATTGAAAGTGTTCGGCATCTAGCCGAGGAAACCATATGAACGACTTCCTGTTTGCCGATTTTCTCGAGGACCAGGCCGCGTATGCGGCGGCAGAGGCCTGGTGGCAGGCACGCCTGGCCTTCCTCGACGGGCAGTGCACGGCTTATCTGCGCACCGCGTTTGCCAATGGCCAGCCGTTCCATGACGGCAATCCCATCGTCAACCTGGCGGACAGGAACGCCGGCAAGGCGGCGCGCATCGTGCAGCAATGCCCGCATGAATGCGGCCACGGCTACACGAGCTTCGAGCAAGCCATCGAGCTGGCCGGCAGCGATGGGCACCGCCCGGCGCAGGAAAAGATCATCGTGCTGACCTTGACGCGGGAGACGGCGCAGCGCGCCGAAGATGAATTGCGGGCCTGGTTTGCGCCAGCGTAGGACTGACGGCTACGCCGCAATCGAATGCGACACCGTCAGCCACTCGCCCGGCTGCAGATTCGCCGCCGCCTCGCGCGTGGCCAGCACGCTGTCCGGGTCCAGGTCGGAGCGTTTCAGCTTGTAGGAATAGGCGAAATCGTCGGCATCGAATGCCTGTCCCGCCTTGACGTAGTACTTGAAGCCGACAAAGGAGTCGGGATTGGTGACGACCGAGTACTCAAGCGTGACATTGTTCATGGCGGGCCTCGTCAACGGTGGTGAGGCATCCATTATGCGTCAATTCCGGCCGCAGCGATGCGACGACAAAACCTTGCGGCAAGTCAATCGGCAAACCAGCTGCCGGCGCTACAGTAGCCGGAGCCAACCACCACGCCATCGCTGCCATGCGCACCTTGCTCACGAAGATCCGGAATACACTGGCGCCGCAGGCGAGCCTGCCGGCAGCGGCGCGCATGGAGCGCCTGTCGGACTGGCGCGGCTTGCCTGCCTTCGACCCCGGCCCGCAAGCCGTCGTCAAGGCCTGCACGGCCTGGCTATGCGCAGCGCAGGACAATTCCAGATCAAACGACGGCGGCGTCGCGCGCGACTACAGCCTGCTGACAGGCTGGTCGAGCTCCTACCCGGAAACCACCGGCTACATCATCCCCACCCTCATCGCCCTGGCGCAGCGCACGGGCGACGAGGGTGGGGATGATGCGCTGCACGGACGCGCGCGGCGCATGCTCGACTGGTGCGTGGCCATCCAGTTCCCGGAAGGCGGTTACCAGGGCGGGAAGATCGATTCCACGCCGCGCGTGCCCGTCACCTTCAACACGGGCCAGATCCTGCTTGGCCTGGCCGCCGGCGTGCAAGCGTACGGCGCGGCATACCAGGACGCCATGCACCGCGCGGCAAGGTGGCTGCGCGACAGCCAGGATGCCGATGGCTGCTGGCGCAGGCATCCGACCCCGTTCGCCAGCGCCGGCGACAAGGCCTATGAAACGCACGTGGCGTGGGGCCTGTTCGAAGCGGACCGTGTCGCACCGGGCCACGGCTATGGCGCGGCCGGCCTGCGCCAGGTCGACTGGGCGCTGACCAAACAGCGTCCCAACGGCTGGTTCGCCTCGAATTGCCTGGACAACCCGCTGCTGCCCCTGACCCATACCATCGGCTACGCCTTGCGCGGCCTGCTCGAAGCGCACCGCTTTTCGGCGCGCGCCGACCTGCTGGACGCCGCCGCGCGCACCGGAACGAGCGTCGCCAGGGCCGTGGCGGCCGACGGCCACCTGGCCGGCCGCCTCGGTCCCGACTTCCAGCCAGGGGCTAGCTACGCCTGCCTCACGGGTTCCGCGCAAAACGCGCATTGTCTGTTCCTGCTGTACCAGATCACGGGCGAACGGCGCTACCTCGATGCGGCGCGACGCCTGAATAGTTTCGTGCGGCGCTCGGTCAGCATCGACGGTCCCGCGCACGCGCGCGGCGGCGTCAAGGGCTCGTTTCCCGTCGATGGCGATTACGGTACCTGGGCTTACCTGAACTGGGCCGCCAAATTCTGCATCGATGCCAACCTGCTGGAAATGGACATCGGCGATGCTTGAACATGCAAGAAACGCCATCCACGCCGCGCTGGAAGCATGGCGCCGCGCCGCCAGCGCCCGGCATGTGCGCCACAGCGCGCCCCACGTGACGCGCCCGGGGTTGGCCGCCGGCCTGGCGCGGCTCGGCGTGGCGCCAGGCGATACGCTGTTCGTGCATTCATCGCTGAAAAGCCTCGGCTACGTGGAAGGCGGCGCGCTGGCCGTGATAGGCGCCCTGCAGGACGCCGTCGGCCCGCAAGGCACCCTGCTGCTGCCCACCTACTATCTGCCGGGCGGCACGCTGCGCGCCACCTGCGCCATGCCAGGCTATGTGTTCGACCCGCGCCGCCATGGCACGCACATGGGGCGCCTGCCGGAAGCCTTCCTGGCCAGTGGCGCAATCCATCGCAGCATCCACCCGACCCACTCCGTGTCCGCGTGGGGCCGCCATGCCTCCGAGCTCACCGAGGCGCATCACCGCGCGCCCTCGATCTTCGGCATGGGTTCTCCCTGGCAGCGTTTCATCGGCTGCGACCACGCAAAAGTCCTGGGCCTCGGCATTTCCATGGGACCGGTGACGTTCTATCACGCGCTGGAAGACGCCATGGGCGACACCTTTCCCGTGCCCGTATGGGAAGACGATACAAAGCTGCTGGCTTGCCTGGACCACGCGGGCCGTCGCTGGGAAGTGCCCGTGCGCCCTTTCGAGCCGGCAGTCGCGCAGCGCCGCATCGACCAGCCCGGCCGCGGCGACCTGCGCGATTACTTTCACCGGGAATTTGATGCCGCCGGGCTGCGCGTCAACGGGCAAGTGGGCGATGCGGCGTCGTGGTGCATTCCGGCGCAGGCGTTCTATGCGCACCTGCACCGGCTGGCCATTGAGCACGTGACGATCTACGCGAGCGCGGCGCAACTGGCGGCGCGGCCCATCGGGCGCGCATAAAAAAACCGCCCGGATCGTCATGACGCCGGGCGGTTTTCCTTGGGTTGGCTACAACATCAAGCCTGCGAACTGCCCGCTTTCTTCTCGCGCGCCACGATATACAGCAGCACGATGATGGCCGCATACGGCAGCAGGGACAGCGCGTCCGAGTGCAGGCCCGCGTAGAACGGGTTGCCGTGCTCGGCCCAGTCGGCCATCATCTGGTCGAAGTGCGTCAGCACGCCGGCCGTGATCGCGATGATGATGCCAGCCAGCGCACCGCCAGCGATGTAGCCGGAAGCGAGCAGCACGCCCGAACTGCGGTCGCCCGCCAGCTGGCGCTCTTCCTCGTTCAGTTTCGCGTTGTGTTCCAGCTTGTTGTTGCGGCGGTCCGCCAGCCAGCGCACCAGGCCGCCGACGAAGATCGGCAGGGTGGACGACAGCGGCAGGTACACGCCGACGGAAAACGCCAGCGACGGGATGCCGGCCATTTCCAGCACCACGGCGATCATCACGCCGAACAGCACCAGGGTCCACGGCAGTTGCTGGTCGAGGATGCCCTTGATGATGTAGGACATCAGCACGGCCTTAGGCGCATCATATTTCTTCACTTCCGAACCGTCAGGGCGCTTGCTGTAATGGCCATTGATGCCCGGATCGACCAGGTACGCCAGCTGGCCGTCTTCCTTGACAAAATACTTGCCGGCCGGGCCGCCCACGGTGTCCGTCTTTTGCCAGACTTTATACGTGTTGTGGTCCGTCTCGGCTTGCGGGCCATGCAGTTCGCCCGTCACCGTCAGCTTCGACGCATCGACCGTCAGGCCAGGCGCCACTTGCGCCGCCGGCACGTAGACGGTGCTCGCTTCGTTCAGTTTCAGCAAAATCGGGCCCAGGATCAGGGCCGACGACAGCGCGCCCGCCAGAATCGCGTACTGCTGCAGGCGCGGCGTGGCGCCCACCAGGTAGCCGGTTTTCAAGTCTTGCGAGGTGGTGCCCGCATTGCTGGCGGCGATACAGACGATGGCGCCCACCGACAGGGCCGTCACATAGTAACGCCCGCCCGTCCAGCCCATGATCAGGAAGATCAGACAGGTGAACAGCAAGGTGGCCACGGCCATGCCGGAGATCGGGTTCGACGACGAGCCGATTTCGCCCGTCAGGCGCGACGACACGGTGGCGAACAGGAAGCCGAAGACGAGGATCAGCAGCGCGCCGAGGAAATTCATGTGCAGCGGCGTGGCGAAAGTGATCACGGCGATGATGGACAAGCAGCCGATGATGACCCATTTCAGGGGGATATCCTGGTCCGTGCGCAAGGTGGAATTGGTCTTGACGCCCTTGCCGATGCCCTTCAGGCCGGCCGACAGGCTGCGCCAGATCATGGGCATGGCGCGCACCAGCGAAATCAGGCCGCCGGCGGCCACGGCGCCCGCGCCGATGTACAGCACGTAGGCGCTGCGCACGTCGTCCGCGCCCATTTCGCTGATCAACTTGGTGCCTGGCGAGAGCACGGTGGTCAGGCTGTCGCCGAAGAACTTGATCATCGGGATCAGGAGCAGGTACGACAGCACGCCGCCGGCCGCCATGGTGGCGGCGATGCGCGGGCCGATGATGTAGCCCACGCCCAGCAATTCGGGGGAAATCTCGGCGCCGATGGAGCCGCCCTTCAGCGGCGCGGCAAATTCCACGCCCGGCGTATCCCGCCAGCCCTTGAACGAGATATTGAACACCTTGTACAGCAAGCCGACGGCAAAACCGCCGAAGATGATCTTGGCGCGGCGCTTGGCGTCCAGCGCAGCAGCCGAATCCTTCTCGATGCTTTCGCCGGCGGCGATGCGCGATTCTTCCGTGGCGGCCGCCTTCAGCACCTCGGCGCACGCCGTGCCTTCGGGGAATTTGAGTTCCTTGTGCTGGTCGACGATCATGGTGCGGCGCATGGGGATCATCATCAGGATGCCCAGCAGGCCGCCGAGGATACCGACCAGCATGACGCGCGAGATTTCCAGGTCGAAGCCGAGGATCAGGATGGCGGGCATGGTCACGCCCAGGCCGAAGGCCAGCGATTCGCCGGCAGAACCGGCCGTTTGCGTGATGCTGTTTTCCAGGATCGACGAATCCTTGCCGCCCACCTTCTTGGCCAGGCCGAACAGGGTGATGGCGATCACGGCGACGGGAATCGAGGCGCTGACGGTCAGGCCCACTTTCAGCACCAGGTACAGCGAGGAGGCGCCAAAGACCATCCCCAGGATGACGCCCATGAACAGCGCTCGGAAGGTCATCTCGGGCAGCTTCGCATCGGCCGGGATGTAGGGCTTCACGACGCTCGGTGTTGCATCTTTTGCCATGGATATTTCCTTAATTTTTAAAAATAAACAGCCCGGATCGACGTCCGGGCTATTTTCTTGAAGCCGAGACTATCGCACAGCCGCGTTTCGATGAAAAGGTTTTTTGCTCCCGGTCCCCGATGCCCGCCCGCCGCCCTGCCCGCACGGGAAGCGCCGGCGCATTGGTCTATAATCGCTGCCACCGTGCCTTGCACGCTCACGTGAGACTGCCTTGACTGCCAAACGAACCGGATTCCCCTGGCCTTCCCGCCGCGCCACCGTGCGCGGCTTCATCATCGCCGGCTGCGCCGCGCTGGCCGCAGCCGTGCTGCTGGCCGCCTGGCTGTTCCTGTACGTGCGCCCCCGCCTGCCCGAACTGGACGTCATCACGGACTACCAGCCGAAGATACCGCTGCGCGTGTACACGGCCGACAATGTGCTGATCGGCGAATTCGGCGAGGAACACCGCGACTTCGTGCCGATCGCGCAAGTGCCGGAAATGATGAAAAAGGCCCTGCTGGCCATCGAGGATGGCCGCTTCTACGAACACCACGGCATCGACTTCGTGCGCGCCGGCGGCGCCGTGCTGTCGAACCTGCGCCACGGCTTCGGCCACGGCGGCGGCTCCACCATCACCATGCAGGTGGCGCGCAACTTCTTCCTGACGCGTGAAAAAGTCGCCTCGCGCAAGCTCAATGAAATCATGCTGGCCCTGAAAATCGAGGCTGCCCTGTCGAAAGACCAGATTCTCGAGCTGTACATGAACCAGATGTACCTGGGCCAGCGCTCGTTCGGCTTCGGCAGCGCGGCGCAGACGTATTTCGGCAAGCCCCTGTCCGAACTGTCGATCGCGGAAATGGCCATGCTGGCCGGCTTGCCGCAAAACCCCTCGCGCCACAACCCGATCAGCAATCCGAAAAAGGCGCACGCACGCCAGCAGCTGGTATTGAAACGCATGCGCGAACTCGATTACATCAGCGAAGGCCAGTACCGGCAGGCGCTGGCCCAGCCGCTGCATATCAATACCCGCGGCAAGCAGGGTTTCGACACGCACGCCGAATACGTGGCCGAACTGGCGCGCCAGGCCGTGTATGCCCAATACAAGGAAGACAGCTACACCAAGGGCATCAGCGTCTACACGACGATATTGAAAGCCGACCAGGACGCGGCCTACGCCTCGACGCGCCGCAACGTCATCGCCTACGACCAGCGCCACGGCTACCGCGGCCCGGAAACCTTCATCGACATGCCGGCCGACCCCGAGCAGCGCGACGACGCCATCGACGCGGCGCTGCAAAAACGCCCGGACAGCGATGGCCTGATCGCCGCCGTCGTCACGGAAGTGGTGAACGGCAAAGTGATCGCCGACACGGGCGATGGCGACGCCAAGGCCATCACGGGCGACGGCTTGCGCTTTGCCGCCCCGGCGCTGTCCGCCAAGGCGAGCGCCGGCATCAAACTGCGCCCGGGCGCCGTAATCCGCATCACCCAGGACGCCAAGGGCAACTGGGCCATCACGCAAGTGCCGCTGGTGGCCGCCGCCTTCGTCTCGCTGGACGCGGAGACAGGCGCCTACCACGCCATGGTGGGCGGCTTCGACTACAACCTGCAAAAATTCAACCACGTGACGCAGGCTTGGCGCCAGCCCGGTTCGGCCATGAAACCGTTTGTGTATTCGGCGGCGCTGGAAAAAGGCTTTTCGCCGGCCACCCTGATCAACGACGCGCCGCTGGAAATGCAGGCGGGCGGCAAGGTCTGGGCGCCGCAGAATGACGACTTCAAGTTCGACGGTCCCATCACCATGCGCTACGCGCTGGCGCAGTCGAAGAACGTGGCCTCGGTACGCATCCTGCGCGCGCTGGGCGTGTCGTACACGCACGACTTCATGGAAAAATTCGGCTTCGACCCGGCCCGCCAGCCCAGCAATCTGACCATGGCGCTGGGCACGGGTTCCGTCACGCCCGTGCAGATGGCGGGCGCCTACGCCCTGTTCGCCAATGGCGGCCACCAGGTGGAACCGTATTTGATCGACCGCATCGTCGACGCCAAGGGCGCGGTGCTGATGCAGACCAAGCCGCCCGCGCCGAACGACGACAAGACCCTGGCGCTGGACCCGCGCAACGCCTTCGTGATGGACAGCATGCTGCGCGAAGTGGCGCGCACCGGCACGGGCGCGGCGGCGACGAAAAAACTGGGACGCAGCGACATCGCCGGCAAGACGGGCACCACCAGCGACGCCGTCGACGGCTGGTTCGCCGGCTATGGCGGCGGCATCGTGGCCGTGGCGTGGATGGGCTATGACGAGCCCAAGTCCCTGGGCGGACGCGAATTCGGTTCGACCCTGGCCATGCCGATCTGGATCGACTACATGCGCACGGCCCTGTCGACGCGCCCGCAAATCACGCGCGCCGTGCCGGCGGGCCTGAGCCAGGTCGATGGCGAATGGCTGTACGACGAATTCATCGACATGAACGGCGTGAAAACGCTGGATATGGATGTGGAGACGCCAACGGATCCGGCGGCAGTGCCGGAGACGGTGCCGCCAGAAACCACGAACTGATGGTAAAGGGCAGTTCGCGTAGGTCGGGTTAGCCGGAACGGCGTAACCCGACATGAGCCGCCGTCCGCGCGTGTCGGATTACGCTGCGCCTCGGCGGCCCCGCTAATCCGACCTACCGGTCATGTTCAAATACCCGCGCACCGTACTGACCACGCTATCGGCGAAATCGTCGACATTGACCTTCGCCGCGCGGTATTTCCAGCGTTTCACGTACCAGTCCTGGAACAGTGCCAGGCAGTGCGCGGCCAGCAAGGTGGGATCGCCCTGCGGCTTCGGTTCGATTTCCCCGATGGTGGCGGCGATCAGGGTCTGCACATACAGTTCCGAATTCTTCGCCATGCTGCGCTGCTCCACCTGCAGCACGCGCGAATCCATGAAGACAAAATAAAACCACGGCTGCAGCACTTCGGACAGGTAGATCGACGAGCGTATCATCGCCTCCAGGCGGTCCAGCGGCGACTTCACGTCGGCAAACAACAAGGGCAAGGCTTGCGTGGCGTGGCGCACCACGTCCTCGATCATTTCAGCCAGTTGGTCCTTGCTGGTGATGTAGCCATACAGGCCGCCCATCGACAGTCCCGTCTCGCGGCACAGGTCACGCAAGCTCATGGCGCGGAAACCCACGTCATTGGCCAGGCGGAAGGTGGCGACGAAGATGCGTTCAAGATTTTCCAGCGCCGGCTTGCGGCGCTTGACGCCGATACGTTCCGCGTGGCGGTCAAGAATATATTCCCAGATGTTTTCGCCATTCAAAGGCGTCATCTGCTGAAACTGTTCAAAATTAAAATGGGTCGACAAGTGCATTCCCAAGTAACGGTGTAGGAGCGATATCCATGCCATGCCTGGACGCGGCATGGCAAGACGGCGGGACGGCTGATGCCGGGCCGATTATAGCTCAGGAAAACAACTATTTGACTTTTCAACTATGCAATGGGCATATAAGCAACGTCAAATTCCCACAGTTATTGCGCTGCATCATGCAATTCAAATGCAATTTAAATCCAGCAGTGCTACATTCAAAAAACCGAGCGCTCGCTATTTTTAATGCATCGAGAATGTACAGGAGCGCGCGGTTCATCGCTACAGCATCGACATTTCCACTCATTTCCACTATTAATAATACATAACGGAGACAAAATGAAGACTCGCTTTTGGCAACTGCTATCCACCCTTCTGCTTTCCCTCGCCATCCTGCCCGGCAGCGCCAGCGCCGCCGGCTACACGCAGACGAAGTACCCGATCGTGCTGGTGCACGGCCTGTTCGGCTTCGACAAGCTCGGTCCCGTCGAATATTTTTATGGCGTCCCCGCCGCCCTGCGCAGCGGCGGCGCGCAAGTGTATGTGACCACCGTGTCGGCCGCCAACAGCACGGAAGTGCGCGGCGAACAGCTGCTGTCGCAGGTGCGGCAAATCCTCGCCGCCACCGGCGCGGCCAAGGTTAATTTGATCGGCCATAGCCACGGCGGCCCCACGGCCCGCTATGTCGCCTCCGTGCGCCCCGATCTGGTGGCGTCCGTCACCAGCGTGGCCGGCGTCAACAAGGGCTCCAAGGTAGCCGATATCCTCAGCGGCGCCATTCCCAACACCAGCGGCGCGCTGGGCAACGCGCTCGCCTCCCTGATCGGCATTTTGTCGGGCAACAAGGGTTTGCCGCAAAACGCGGGCGCCTCGCTGGCGTCGCTGTCGACGGCCGGCTCGCTGGCTTTCAACAGCCGCCACCCGCAAGGCGTGCCCAGCTCCGCCTGCGGCGAAGGCGCCTACCAGGTGCAAGGCGTGCACTACTTTTCGTGGAGCGGCGCGCAACCGTACACGAATGTGCTCGACGTGGGCGACCCGCTGCTGGCCGCCATCAGCCTGGCCTTCGGCGGCGTCAAGAACGATGGCCTGGTCAGCAGCTGCTCCAGCCACCTGGGCAAGGTGATCCGCGACGACTACGCCATGAACCATCTCGATGAAGTCAACCAGTTCGTCGGCATCGTCAACCTGTTCGAGACGAACCCCGTCACGGTCTTCCGCCAGCAAGCCAACCGCCTGCAAGGCCTGGGACTGTAAGGGGCCTACGATGCGCACGAACGCGAAATGGATCATCGGCGGCAGCCTGGCGGCCCTGGCCCTGTATCTGGTGCTGCGCCCCGGGGAGCCGCCCGCCCCGCCGCCGGAAAAGGCGGAACCGGACCTGTTCGCGTTCGTGCGCTCGATGGAAGGCACGCGGCCCGACGGCAACGTGGCGGTGGCCGCCGGCGACAAGCTGGTGGTCGATGCGGAACTGGGCCACCTGTTCGACTACTACTTGGCGGGCCTCGGCGAAAAGCCGCTGGCCGCCATCCGCAGCCAGATCGAGGCGGAACTGGACCGGCGCCTGGCGCCCGTCCCCGCCCGCGAAGCCAAGCGCCTGCTGGGCGCGTACCTGGCCTACAAGCAGGCGCTGGCCGGCGCGGAACAGGCCTTGCCGGCGCAAGCCGATGCGGCCCTGGCGGCGCGCGCGCGCCTGCAAGCCATGCGCGCCTTGCGCGGCAACTATTTTACAGCCGAGGAAAGCGCCGGCCTGTTCGGCGCCAGCGACGCGTATGACGACGACGCCGTGGCGCGCATGGCCATACTCGGCGACGCCTCGCTCGACGAAGCACAGCGCCAGGCGCAACTGGCCGCGCTGGACCAGAAAATGTCGCCGGCCCAGCGCGCCGCGCGCGACGCGCCGCTGCAGGTGGCGCAGCTGGACGCCTCCGTCAAGACCTTGCGGGCACAGGGCGGCGGCGACAATGAAGTCTACCGCCTGCGCGCCAGCACGTTCACGCCGGCAGCGGCGGCGCGCCTGGCGGAACTGGACCGCGAGGAATCGCAGTGGCAGCAGCGCATCATCGCGTATCAGGCGGCCAAGGCACAACAGGCCGGCCTGCCCGGCGGCGCGCAGGATGCGGCAGCCCTGCAGCGGCTGCGCGACGCCAGTTTCTCGCCGGAGGAACAGCGCCGGCTGGGCGCCTACGAATAGCCATCAGGCCAGCTGCGCCAGCAAGGCTGCTGCCGCCATCACGTCCGTGCTCTCGCGCCCCTGCCGGTAGCCCGCATGGACAGGAGCCAGCACGGCATGCGCGGCGGCGCCACGGCCTTGCGCCTGCAGCACGGCCGCCAGGCTGGTGGCGCAGCGCAGTTCCCAGCCCGGCGCCTGCTGGCCCCTGGCCAGCAGCAGCGCTTCTTCCAGCTGCGCCCGCACCGCTTCCAGGCCGGCCGCATCGTCTTGCGCCAGCGCCCGCCAGCGGTGGTGGGCGTCGCGGCGCAGTACCTCCGGTGCGCTCCACGGCGCCAGGCCCATGCGCGCGCGCCGCAGCGCCTGGCTATCGGCGGCCGCGTCGTGCAGGGTGGCCATCAAATCGACCTGTATCGGCCAGCTGCGCACCGACGGCCAGGGAAATGGCGCCATCGCCTCGCCCCCGTCGAGCAGGCGCTGGTAGGCGGCGCCCCAGGCGCTCCAGTACAGCAAGCCATAGCGGGCCGCGTGTTCGCACAGCAGGCAAATCCACGCATGCGCCAGTTCCCGCTGCCCGCACCACAGGGCGACGGGAATGGCATTGATGGCCAGCGCCACGCACAGCGTGACGCCATTGTGCTCGAAGCCCACCGCCACCGCCTCGCGCGCCAGGATCAGGGCGTCGTCGGGGCGGCCCTGCATCCACAGGCAGCGCGCCAGCGTGCCGCGCAGGCAAACCTGGTGATCGGCCAGCAAGGCATTGTTGAAACCGAGCTGCGCCGCGCCCTCGGGATGCGCCAGCACCATGCGCGCCAGCGCCGCCGACTGCGCGTAGCGTCCCTGCACATATTCGCCCACGGAGCGCATGCGCGCCAGCACCAGGCGCATCGCCATGTCGTCGCGCGTTGCGCACAGGACGGCCAGTTCGGTGACGTAGTTGTCGGCGCGCTGGAAATCGGCCAGCTTCAGGCTGCAGATCCACATGCCGCAAATGGCTTCGGCGCGGCGGCTGCCATCGTCCGTGCGCATGGCCAGCGCATAGCCGCGCTGGAACGAACGCAGCATGGTGCCGGTGATGCCCTGCGTATGCAGTAGCAGGTGCGCCTGCGAGGCATGCAGCTGCATCTCGCTGTCGGGATCGTCCACCGCGTGCGCGGCCATGCGCTCGAGCGCCCGCTCGACGCGTACGCGGTATTCATCCATCAGCGACAGCTGATAGAACAGGGTTTGCGCGGCCAAGGTCAGCGCCACGCCCAGCGCCACGTCGCCCTCCTCGCCGAAAGCCCAGTCGATGGCGGCGCGCAGGTCATCGACATGGCGGCCATAGCACGCGCTCCAGCGTGCCGGCGGCATGCTTGCCCAGTCGGCGGCGATGCGTCCGGCCAGTCCCAGGCAATGGCGCGCATGGCGCAGCAGCACGGCATCCTCGCCCCCGCCCGCCGACAGCTGCGCGCCAGCATAGGCGCGCGTGGTGTCGAGCAGCCGGTAATACACATGCTGGCAGCAAAACTCGATGCTGACGAGGGACTTGGCGGCCAGGTCGGCCAGCGTGTCGAACACGTCGCATCCCGCCACGGCGCTGGCCGACTCCAGCCGGAAGCGGCTCCTGAACACGCTCAGCGCCTGCAGCACCTGGCGCTCTTGCGCGTCGAGCAGGCCGTAGCTCCAGTCCAGGGTGGCGCGCAAGGTCTGGTGGCGCAAGGGCATGTTGCGCGCGCCGCGCGTGAGCAGGCGAAAGCGGTCGTCGAGCTGGCGGCGCAATTCGTGCAAGCCGAAATGGCCGATGCGCCCGGCCGCCAGCTCCAGCGCCAGCGGAATGCCATCGAGGCGCCGGCAGATATCCACCACCACGGGCACGTCGGCGTCGGCCAGCACGAAAGTATCGTCGACGGCCGCGCAGCGTTCGCAAAACAGCTGCACCGCGGCGAAGTGCCGGACCGCCGCCGCATCGGGCACGGCATCGGCCGGCGGCAATTCCAGTGCGGGCAGGCGCTGCAGCTGTTCGCTGGTGAGGCGCAGCGGCTCGCGGCTGGTGGCCAGTACGTGCAGCAGCGGCGCGCCCTTGAGCAAGGCGTCGGCCAGGGTGGCGGCCGCGCCGATCACGTGTTCGCAGTTATCGAGCACGAGCAGCATGTGGCGCGGGCGCAGGTAGGCCAGCAGGACCGGCATGGCGTCGCCGGCCGGCACCGCCACCCCGAGCGCCGTGGCCAGCGCCAGCGGCACCAGGCGGCCCTCGTCCAGCGGCGACAGGTCGACGAAACATACGCCGTCGGCATAGCGGCGCAGCACGCGCGTGGCCAGGACGACTGCCAGGGTGGTCTTGCCGATGCCGCCCGGACCGGCAATGCACAGCAGGCGCAATTGCAGCAGCTGGTTGGCCATCGTTTGCAGCACCTCGGCGCGGCCCAGCATGCGCGTCAGCATGACGGGCAGGTTATGCCGCGGCTCGGCGCCCGCCGCACCGGACGCCGGCCCGCCCGTGTGCGCCAGCGGCGCCAGGAAGCCGTAGCCGCGCCCGGGGATGGTGGTGATGTAGCGCTGGCCATCGCGGCCATCGCCAAGCGCCTTGCGCAGCGCCGCCAGGTGCACGCGCAAGGTCGCGTCGTCGACCACGGCATTGGGCCAGACAATGGCCACCAGTTCATGCTTGTCGACGATGTCGCCGGCGCGCTCCAGCAGGGCCAGCAGCAAGTCCATGGCCCTGCTGCCCAGGCGCAGCGCGCGATCGCCCTCGAACAGCAGGCGTTCTAGCGGCAAAAGGCGAAACGGGCCAAAGACATAGGCCGGGACAGGACTGTTTATCATTCTTGCGTGGAGGAGAAGGTGTTAAAGCACGCGGCTTGCAGTGGCCATATTCTACTGAGCATCCGCGCCATGCCGCATGGCGCCATGTTTCGGCACTGTTACAAGGCCGGCCGGCGCGCCAGCGGACAGCAGCGCGGCCACCTCGGCCGCAGGCGCCGGGCGGTGCAGATAAAAACCCTGCACCTGCGGGCAACCCAGCCGCCGCAGCTGCGCCAGCTGTTCCCCGTTTTCCACGCCCTCGGCCAGCGCCTGCAAGCCCAGGCCATGCGCCAGCGCAATGGTCGAGGCGACGATCACGGCATCACTGCCTGCGCTGCCATCGAGGTCGCGGATGAAGCAGCGGTCGATCTTGATGGTGTGAATCGGCAGCATCCTGACATGGCTCAAGCCCGAATGGCCGGTGCCGTAATCGTCAAGCGAAATGGCCAGGCCCAGCGCGCGCAGCTGGCGCAATCCCTGCGCCGCCTGCGCCATGTCGTCGATGCAGCAGCTTTCCGTCACTTCCAGCTCCAGCAGGCCGGGAGGAATGGCGTGGCGCCGCAGGCAGCCCAGCACAAAGTCAGGCAAGTGCGGCTGGCACAGCTGGCGCGCCGAGACATTCACCGCGACCGGCACCAAAGGCAGGCCAGCCGCGCGCCACTGCGCCAGTTGGCGGCAAGCCGCATCGATGCCCCAGTTGCCCAGCGCCGCGATGGCCTGCGTCTGCTCGGCCAGGCCGATGAATTCGTGCGGGTAGATCAGGCCATGGCG
The DNA here is from genome assembly GCF_034424625.1 of Janthinobacterium lividum. Classification (NCBI taxonomy): domain Bacteria; kingdom Pseudomonadati; phylum Pseudomonadota; class Betaproteobacteria; order Burkholderiales; family Oxalobacteraceae; genus Janthinobacterium; species Janthinobacterium lividum. Next base: position 4,042,334 of record NZ_CP139976.1, read on the forward strand.
CGGATGCTCCCAGCGCAGCAGTGCTTCCAGGCCGACCAGGCGCAGTTGCGCCGTATCGAACTTGCCCTGATAGTGAAAGCGGAACTCACCATCGACGATGGCGCTGTCCAGGCGCGCCTGCAGCTCCCGGCTGCGCGCCGACGCCACCGGTGTGCCTGCCGGCCCAACCCGCGCCTGGCGCCGCGCCCGCCACAGCATGACGCAGCCGAGCCAAAACCTTGCCAGGCGCGCCACTAGGCCAGCAGGCGCGGCGCGGCCGGCACACTACGGCGCGGCAAGGTGTGCGCCGGCCCCTGCTGCAGGCGAAACACGCTGACCACCTGCAGCAGCTTCGCCGCTTCGCTCTCCAGCGATTGCGAGGCGGCTGCCGCCTCTTCCACCAGGGCGGCGTTCTGCTGCGTCACTTCATCCATCTGCAGCACCGCCTGGCTGACCTGGCCGATGCCCGTGCTTTGCTCGGCGCTGGCAGCCGTGATGTCGGCCACCATCTGGCAGACACGGCCCACGGCCGCCACCACTTCCTGCATCGTGGCGCCAGCCTGCGCCACGAGGGCCGCGCCCGCGTCCACCTGCTGCGTGGAATTGGCGATCAGGGCGCGGATATCGCGCGCCGCCGCCGCGCTGCGCTGCGCCAGGTTGCGCACTTCCGTCGCCACGACGGCAAAGCCGCGCCCCTGCTCGCCCGCGCGCGCCGCTTCCACGGCCGCGTTCAGGGCCAGGATATTCGTCTGGAAGGCCAGCATGTCGATCACGCCGATGATGTCGGCGATCTGCGCCGAGGAAGCGCTGATGGCGTCCATGGTATGGATCACCTGCCCCACGGCTTGCCCGCCAGCGCCGGCGATATTCGCCGCCTCGACGGCCAGCACGCTGGCGTGACGGGCATTGTCCGCGTTCTGCTGCACGGTGGAGCTGAGTTCCTCCATGGCCGACGCCGTCTGTTCGAGCGAGCTGGCCTGCTCCTCGGTGCGCGACGACAGGTCGATATTGCCGGCCGCGATCTGCGACGACGCCGTGGCGATGGTGTCGGTGCCGCTGCGCACCTGCTGCACGATGTCGAGCAGGTTGCCGTTCATGATGCACAGCGCGTCGAGCAGCTTGCCCGTTTCATCGCCGCCGTGGCGGCCGAAGGTCGATGTCAGGTCGCCGGCGGCCACGGTCTGCGCCACGGCCAGGGCATGGCGCAGCGGATTGACGATGCTGCGCGTGACCAGCCAGGCCGTGACGAGCGAAAAGAGCACGGCCAGCGCGCTCAGTGCCAGCATCATGTTGCGCGCCGTGGCGTATTCGTGGCGCACCTGGGCGCCCGCCTCCTCCATCAGGTCATGCTGGTGCGCGATGAGGCTTTCCAGCGCCGCCATGTAGCGCAGCTGGTCGCCGCGCACGGTGCCGAGCAGCAAACTGGTCGCTTCATCGCGCGCCCCTTCTTCCAGCAGGGCCAGTACCTTGTCGCGCCCGCCGTTGAACGTGGCGCGCGCCTGCGCCACGGCCGCCATCTGCTGGCGTCCCTGCGGCGACAGCACCACCTTGTCCAGCTGCGCCAGGCCCTTTTCCGTTTCGCCGCCCGCCCTGGCGATGGTGGCGCGTTCCTGCGCCAGCTGCTGCGGCTCCGTCATCAGCAGCAGGTTGCGCGAGGAGCGCGCGATGATGTTGACATTCTTGATGATGTCGTTGGCCAGCACGGTTTTCGGATATTTGTCATCGATCACGTCGCGCATGCGCAGTTCCAGGCTGGACAGGCGCAGCATGCCCAGCACGGCGGTCGCCAGCAGCAGCAAGGTCAACAACGCAAAGGAGCAGCGCAGGCGCGTGCCGATTTTCATATTTGCCATCTTTATTCGCATCCTTCAGTGTGGTGCATCGGTCATCGCGCCGGGCTCGCATGCAAGGCTGACGGCAATGGCTGCCGCCTGCCACGAATGGCTGGACGCAGCAGGCGGAGGGGTCAGCCGGGATGTGGCCGAGGCGGGAACAAGGGTGGTACGGCAGGCAGTGTGAGTTATCTCACAAGCAATGTCGCGTTAAGTTTTGAAAAGATTTGCTTAGATGGCAAAACAGCTATTCTTATAACGCTGTTTTTTTAGTAAGTAGTAACCGCAGTGCGAACCTGTGCGCGCATGTGGAAACGGCCGCGCAAGGCGGCCGTCCGGAAGCGCATGCTGGCGCCGTCAATCCGTCAGAACACTTCCCACTCGTCGTCGCGCGGCGCGCTCTGGCGCTGGGATGGCACGGCGTGCAAGGCCGGGCGGCCTGCGGTGGGGCGTGATGCGGGACGCGATGCAGGACCCGCTGCCGGACGCTTCGGCGCGGCGCTGGCCAGCGCGGCGCGCGGCGCGGCCGGCCTTGCGTTCGCGTTTGCGCGCGCGGCAGGCGCCTGGGCGCCATCGAGCTTGAACACGCTGACCACGTCGGCCAGCTGGCCCGATTGCTCCTGCAGCGATTCGGCCGCGGCGGCCGCCTCTTCCACCAGGGCCGCGTTCTGCTGCGTCACCTGGTCCATCTGGCCGATGGCCTGGTTGATCTGGTCGATGCCCGAGCTTTGCTCCTGCGTGGCCAGGCTGATTTCCGCCATGATGTCCGTCACGCGCTGCACGCTGGAGACGATTTCGGCCATCGTGCTGCCCGCCTCGGCCACCAGCTTGCTGCCCGCGTCGACCGCCACCACGGAGTCGCCGATCAGGGTCTTGATCTCTTTCGCTGCGCCAGCGGATCTTTGGGCAAGATTACGCACTTCCGTCGCCACGACGGCGAAACCGCGTCCCTGCTCGCCCGCACGCGCCGCTTCCACGGCGGCATTCAAGGCCAGGATATTCGTCTGGAAGGCGATGCCGTCGATGACGGAAATGATGTCGACGATCTTGCGCGACGAGTCGTTGATGGCGTCCATGGTCTGTACCACCTTGCCTACCACTTCACCGCCTTTCACGGCCACGCCCGAGGCGCTCAGCGCCAGCTGGTTGGCCTGCTGGGCATTGTCGGCGTTCTGCCGCACGGTGGACGTCAGCTCTTCCATCGACGACGCCGTCTCTTCCAGCGAACTGGCTTGCTCTTCCGTGCGCGAGGACAGGTCCAGGTTGCCGCTGGCAATTTCCGACGAGGCCGTGGCGATGGTCTCCGTGCCGCTGCGCACCTGGCCGACAATGCTGACCAGGCTGGAATTCATGTCCTTGAGCGCCTGCAGCAGCTGGCCCGTTTCTTCCGTCGTGTGCACCTCGATGTGGCTGGTCAGGTCGCCCGAGGCCACCGTCTGCGCCACTTTCACGGCCGAGTTGATCGGCTGCGTGATGGCGCGCGTGATGTAGGCGGCGCAACCGATGCCCAGCGCGGAGGCCAGCAAGCCGAGGATGACCATCAGGCTTTCCGAGCGGATGACGGCCGCGCTGCCGTCCTTGACGCTGGCATCGGCCACGCCGTTATTGAGCTTGATGATGTCGTTGAGCGTGCCTTCGGCCTTGCCGAACAGCGCGCGCGAATCCTGGTACTGCTTGTAAAAGCCCACGAACAGCTCTTTCTGCCGCGCTTCGTCGCGGTTGTCGGCCAGTTGGCGCAAGATGGCGCGCACCTTGTCGTCGTCCGCCTTCCAGGCCGTCCACTCGCCCTGGAAGCGCTGCCACAGCGCGGCTTCCTCGGTGGTCTGCGGCAGCGGTTCGTACAGCTTGCGGCCCGCCTCGATATTGTTCCAGGCCTTGGTGCGCAGCTGCAGCGCTTCCGCGAACTTGTCCTGTGCCTGGTAATTGTTTTCATAGATGGCGGCCGTCAGGGTGGCGGCGGCAACGGCCGTCTGGCCTTCGCTGATCATCATCAAGCCCTGGATCGACGGCAGGCGCACCACACCGATTTCATTGACGGCGCGCCCCACGGTGGCGATGCCCGTGTAGCCGCTGATGCCCACCACCAGCAAGGCCACCATCATCACGGCGACAAGCGTCGCCAACTTCCATTTGATCAGTAAATTCTTAAACATGGCGAGGTCCTTTATAAAGTCACGAAGACTGCTGGCGAAGTCGGGGCTGGCATGTTCGAGTAAAACAGCTGACACTTGTATAAAGGCGGCGGGGATGGGGCGTACGCTTCGTTACAATTGGCGAGATTTTATAAGTGGAAGCATAGTGGAAAACGGACGCGCTGACAGCTACATACTTGATACAAATCAATATTTCTTTCCTTACTGTGGTGCGCCTTGCACAGTGGCATCGAAAAGCCGTCCAATGCCCTGCTTTGGTGCAAAAAATCTCCGCGCGTCGCTATTGGCTACGCAGTTGATAGTCGTATAAGATGAGCAACAAGCAAACAACAGGCAGACCATGGCTTATCCTATCGAACACAAACTGGTGATCGGGGTCGCTTCCAGCGCCCTGTTCGACCTGGCCGAATCGCACCAGGTCTACCTCGACAACGGCCCGGAGGAATACCGCAAATACCAGGAAACGCATATCGACACGGTCTTGCCGCGCGGCGTAGCCTTTCCCTTCATCCGCCGCTTCCTGAACATCAACAAGCACTATCCGCGCCAGTCGCCCGTGGAAGTGGTGCTGTTTTCGCGCAATTCGCCGGAAACGGGCTTGCGCGTCATGCACAGCATCGCCCACTACGGCCTGGACATTTCGCGCGCCGCCTTCATGACGGGCAAGTCGCCCTACCCCTACCTGCCCGCCTTCAACGCGTCGCTGTTCCTCAGCGCGAATGAAGACGACGTGCGCAGCGCCCTGGCCTGCGACTATCCGGCCGGCCTGGTGCTGCCGTCGCGCACGGAAGACGACGAAAACGACGAGGAATTGCGCGTGGCCTTCGATTTCGACGGCGTGATCGCTGACGACGAAGCGGAAACCGTCTTCAAGCGCAATAACGACGTCGATGAATTCCACGCCCATGAAACCCTGAACGTGGGCACGCCGCACCGCCCCGGCCCGCTGGCCGGCCTGTTCCAGAAGCTGGCCACCATGCAGCGCCTGGAGGAAAGGGCCCAGCGGCGCGATCCCGGCTATAAAAAGATCCTGCGCATCGCCATCATCACGGCGCGCAACGCGCCCTCGCACGAGCGGGTCGTGACGACCCTGAAAAGCTGGGGCGTGGCGGCCGACGAAACGTTTTTCCTCGGCGGCATGGACAAGTCGCGCGTGCTGGCCGTGTTCAAGCCGCATATCTTCTTCGATGACCAGTTGAGCCACCTCAAATCGGCGGGCGGCACCATCCCGATGGTGCATGTCCCGTTCGGCATTGCGAATGTCCGCGCAGGATAAAACCTGCTGCGCGTCGTGCTTTGCGGCCTGCGATGCTCACCGTACTAAAGTACGGTTGCGCTTCTTAGCCACAAATCACTGCCGCTCACGACGGTTTTCTCAAGCGCGGAGATATAAGTGATGGTCTATAATCTCGCCTGTCGGCGCCGTCACTGGCGGCGCTGCGCGCACCACAGCTGTCCCATTCAACTGCCTCTGCCACTAGTGTCATCGCCTGCATGTCCTTAGACTTAACAAAAGCCCTCCCCAAGCCCGGCAACCGCTATGCGCTGCCCGCCCTGTATGGTTCATCCGACGCCTATGCCCTGGCGCTGGCCGCGCTGGAATTGAAAGCGCGGGGCCAGATGCTGGCCGTGGTGGTGGCGCAGGCCAGCGATGGCCAGCGCCTGCTCGATGAAATCCCGTGGTTTGGCGGCAAGGACCTGCGCTGCCATTTGCTGCCGGACTGGGAAACCCTGCCCTACGACGCGTTTTCGCCGCACCAGGACCTGGTCTCCGAGCGCCTGGCCACCCTGCATGAAATCCAGACGCGCCAGTGCGACGTGCTGATCGTGCCGGCCACCACGGCCCTCGTGCGCCTGGCGCCGCCGTCCTTTTTGGCCGCCTACACCTTCTTCTTCAAGAAGGGCGAAAAGCTCGACGAAGCGCGCCTGAAGTCGCAGCTGACCCTGGCCGGCTACAGCCATGTCTCGCAAGTGATGTCGCCCGGCGAATACTCGGTGCGCGGCGGCCTGCTCGACCTGTTCCCCATGGGGTCAAGCCTGCCCTACCGGCTCGACCTGTTCGGCGACACCATCGAGACCATCCGCACGTTTGACGCGGACACCCAGCGCTCACTGTATCCCGTGCATGAAGTGCGGCTGCTGCCGGGGCGCGAATTCCCCATGGATGAAGCGGCGCGCACCACCTTTCGCAACCGCTGGCGCGAGCAGTTCGAGGGCGACCCATCGCGCTCGGTCGTCTACAAGGACATCAGCAGCGGCATCGCCTCGGCCGGCATCGAATATTATCTGCCCCTGTTCTTCGAGCAGACGGCCACCCTGTTCGACTACCTGCCGCCCGACGCCTCGCTGGCCCTGGTGGGCGAGATCGACGCGGCCATTGGCCGCTTCTGGACCGATACCCAGTCGCGCTACCGCTTTTTGAAGGCGGACCGCGAACGCCCGATCCTGCCGCCCGAATCGCTGTTCCTGTCCGACGAGCAGTTCTTCGGTCTGGCCAAGCCGTATCCGCGCCTGGCGATCGCCAAATCGAACGATGCGCTGGCGTCCGAACTGTCTGCCCCCGTGCCGAACATCGCCGTCAACCGCCGCGCCGACGACCCGCTGGCCAACCTGCGCAGCTACCTGCTGCAATCGGGCCGCCGCGTGATGATCTGCGCCGAATCGAACGGCCGCCGAGAAACCCTGCAGCAGTACTTCACCGAATACGACCTGCACCTGACGCCCGTGGAAGGCAGCGACGGCTTTTTGCAATCAAGCGCCAAGCTGATGCTGGGCGTGGCGCCGCTGCATGCGGGCTTCGAGCTGTTTACGCCGGAAGGAAATTTATCCTTCATCACCGAGACGGAGCTGTATGCCGGTTCCGGCCGCCGCGTCGGCACCAAGAAGCAGGAAGGCGTGACGCAGGTCGAATCGATGGTGCGCGACCTGTCGGAGCTGAAGATCGGCGACCCCGTCGTGCACATCAACCACGGCATCGGACGCTACATGGGCCTGACCAGCATGGACCTGGGCGAAGGCGAGACGGAATTTTTGCACCTGGAATACGCCAAGGACACCAAGCTGTACGTGCCCGTGTCGCAGCTGCATGTCATTTCCCGCTATTCGGGCGCGTCGCCGGAAGACGCGCCGCTGCATTCGCTCGGCTCGGGACAGTGGGAAAAGGCGAAAAAGCGCGCCGCCGAACAGGTGCGCGACACGGCCGCCGAGCTGCTCAACCTGTATGCCCGCCGCGCGCTGCGCCAGGGCCACTCGTTCGAATTCTCGTCGCACGACTACCAGCGCTTCGCTGACAGCTTCGGCTTCGACGAAACGCCGGACCAGGCCGAGGCCATCCACAACGTCATCAAGGACATGACTTCCGGCAAACCGATGGACCGCCTCGTGTGCGGCGACGTCGGCTTCGGCAAGACGGAAGTGGCGCTGCGCGCCGCCTTCATCGCCGTCATGGGCGGCAAGCAGGTAGCCATCCTGGCGCCCACCACCCTGCTGGCGGAACAGCATGCGCAAACCTTCGCCGACCGCTTTGCCGACTGGCCCGTGCGCATCGCGGAATTGTCGCGTTTCCGCAGCGGCAAGGAGATCACGCAGGCGTTCAAGGGCATGGCCGACGGCACCATCGACATCGTCATCGGCACGCACAAGCTGCTGTCCGACGACGTGAAGTTTACGCGCCTGGGCCTGGTCATCATCGACGAGGAACACCGGTTCGGAGTGCGCCAGAAGGAAGCCTTGAAGGCGCTGCGCGCGGAAGTGGACGTGCTGACCCTGACGGCCACGCCGATCCCCCGCACCCTGGGCATGGCGCTGGAAGGCTTGCGCGACTTTTCCATCATCGCCACGGCGCCGCAAAAGCGCCTGGCCATCAAGACTTTTGTCCGCAGCGAGGGCGAAGCCATCATCCGCGAAGCCTGCTTGCGCGAACTCAAACGGGGCGGCCAGATCTACTTCCTGCACAACGAGGTGGAAACCATCCAGAACCGCCTGGCCATGCTGACGGAATTGCTGCCCGAGGCGCGCATCGCCGTGGCGCACGGCCAGATGCATGAACGCGACCTGGAAAAGGTCATGCGCGACTTCGTCGCCCAGCGTTTCAACATCCTGCTGTGCACGACCATCATTGAAACCGGCATCGACGTGCCGACGGCGAACACCATCATCATGCACCGCGCCGACAAGTTCGGCCTGGCGCAGCTGCACCAGCTGCGCGGCCGGGTGGGACGCTCGCATCACCAGGCCTACGCCTACCTGCTGGTGCACGACGTGCAAGGCCTCACCAAACTGGCGCAGCGCCGCCTGGACGCCATCCAGCAGATGGAAGAACTGGGCAGCGGCTTTTACCTGGCCATGCACGACCTGGAAATCCGCGGCGCCGGCGAGGTGCTGGGCGAGAGCCAGTCGGGCGAGATGACGGAAATCGGCTTCCAGCTGTATTCGGACATGCTCAACGAAGCCGTGCGCTCGCTGAAAGCGGGCAAGGAGCCGGACCTGGCGGCGCCGCTGGCCTCGACGACGGAGATCAACCTGCACGTGCCGGCCCTGCTGCCGGCCGATTTCTGCGGCGACGTGCACGAGCGCCTGTCGATCTACAAGCGCCTGGCCAACTGCGCCACGCAGGACAAGATCGACGATATCCAGGAAGAGCTGATCGACCGCTTCGGCAAGCTGCCCGACGCCGTCAAGGCCCTGGTCGAGACGCACCGCCTGCGCATCGCGGCGAAAACCGTGGGCATCGTCAAGATCGACGTGCATGGCGAGGCGGCCACCCTGCAATTCATGGCCAAGCCGCCCATCGACCCGATGCGCATCATCGACTTGATCCAGAAGAACCGCCATATCAAGCTGCATGGCCAGGACAAGCTGAAAATCACGGCCGCCATGCCGGACCTGGCCGCGCGCGTGACGCAGATCAAGACCACCATCAAGCAATTGACGGTGTAGACCATTTCGACAATCTATGCAGGACTGCCCCATGACCAATACCAAGACCATCACCATGAATCTGATCCTGCAGGGCCTGGACGGCGATAGCGCCCGCCTCGAGCGCATCGCCGCGCTGGCCGCGCCCACGTCCATCACGCGCCTGGGACCGAACGCCGTGCGCTGCGAGCAGATCGCCTATTCACCGGCGCTGCGCCCCACCATCGAAGTGGCGGCCCAGGCGGCGCAGCTGGACGCCACCTACATGATGGGCCAGCGCGAACTGAGTGAATTCAAGCTGGTGGCAATGGACATGGATTCGACCCTGATCACCATCGAGTGCATCGATGAAATCGCCGACATGCAGGGATTGAAACCGCAAGTGGCGGCCATCACGGAAGCGGCCATGCGCGGCGAACTCGATTTTAGCGCCAGCCTGAAGCAGCGCGTGGCCCTGCTCGAAGGCCTCGATGCATCGGCCCTGCAGCGCGTCTACGACGAGCGCCTGAAACTGTCGCCGGGCGCGCAAGCCATGCTGGCGGCCGTGCAGAAAGCCGGCCTGAAAACCCTGCTGGTGTCGGGCGGCTTTACCTTCTTCACCGAACGCCTGAAAGAGCGCCTGGGCCTCGACTACACGCACGCGAACGAACTGGAAATCGTCGACGGCAAGCTGACGGGCAAAGTCCTCGGCGGGATCGTCGACGCGGAAGAAAAGCAGCGCACGGTGGAGCGCGTGTGCAAGGAGATGGGCATTTCGCCGTCTGAAGCCATCGTCATGGGCGACGGCGCCAACGACTTGAAAATGATGGGCATCGCCGGCCTGTCCGTGGCCTTCCGCGCCAAGCCCGTGGTGCGCTCGCAGGCCGACGTGGCGCTGAACTTCGTGGGACTCGATGGCTTGCTCAACGTATTGACCTGAGTTGGCGTATCTGGCGGACGGTGCGCGCACGATGGCATAAGTTTGCTATATTGCAAACTTATGTTCATCCCGCCAACCCATCGTGAAAGTACACCGCATGCCGCCACCGCTGCCAGAAGAGATACAACGCCACCTGGATGTGTTTGTCGCCGCCGCGCACAGCGCGTTTGGTGACGACCTTGCCGCCGCCGTGCTGTTTGGCTCGGCTGCCGATGGCCAGGTGCGCGCCACCTCCGACGTCAACCTGCTGTTGCTGCTCAAGCGTTTTACGCCGCAGGCGGCCGATACATTGCGCGGGCCCTTGCGCCTGGCGCACGCCGCCATCGATTTGCAGGTGATGTTCCTGCTCGACAGCGAATTGACGCAGGCCGCCGACGCCTTCGCCGTCAAGTTCGCCGACATCATCGCACGCCACAAGGTGCTGCACGGCCTAGACCCTTTCGCCAGCCTGCACACCAGCCGCGACGCCGTGCTGCGCCGGTTGCGGCAAGTGCTGCTCAACCAGCAGGTGCGCATGCGCGAACGGTATATGCTATTGAGCCTGAATGAGGAACAGCTGGCCGGCGCCATCGCCGACGCAGCCGGTCCGCTGCGCGCGGCGGCGGCCTCGCTGGCGCAGCTGGAGGGCAAGTCTGCGCTGTCCGGCAAGCAGGCGCTCGAAGCGTTTGTCGACCAACTGGGCGACCCTGCCCTGCACTCCGCCTTGCAAGCCATGTCGGCGGCGCGCGAAACGGCGCGCCTGGCGCCGGGGCAAGCCCTGCCCGCATTTACGGGCTTGATGACGATTACCGGACACTTGCGCGAACACGCGGAGCACATGCGGTGAACGGCTTCAATCCCTTTGACTGGAGCGGGCCATGGTTCCTGCTGGCCTACCTGATCTTCGGCGTGCTCGTGTACTACCTCGCGCGCGAGCTGCTGATACGCCAGGAGCTGCGCAATCCGCATGCCAAGCTGTCGCTGGCCGATGATCCCTACCGCATCGCCTTCTTGCGCGGCGGCGCCCTCGAAGCCGTGAAAATTGCCGCCATCGTGCTGGTCGACCGCGGCTTGCTGCGCGCCGATGGCCCGCTGCTGGAAACGGCCAGCGCCGACAGCCTGCGCTTCGCCAATCACGACATCGAACGCGACGTGCTGCGGCTGTACCTCGGCCGCCAGGGCCACAGCAGGGAACTCGCCGAGCAGGCAGACATGCTGCCATCATGCCGCGCCTACCTGGACTCCTTGAAATGGCAGGAATTGCTGGTCGGCCCGCGGCTGCTGCGCCGGCGCCAACGCATCACCGGGGCCGCGCGCTACCTGCTGCTGACGGTGGCCGCCGTCAAGGCCGTCATCGCCATCAGCCGCCAGCACTACAACCTGCTGTTCCTGGCCCTGCTGCTGGTGATATTCCTGCTCATGCTGCGCGGCTTGCGTACCCAGGCGACCAGCTGGAGCGCACAGCGGCTGCTGACCGACTTGCGCATGTTGTTTGGCCGCCTGAACATGCGCTCGTCGCGCCTGAACCCAGGCAGCAGCAGCGCCGACATGGCACTGCTGGCCGCCATCTTCGGCCTCGGCGCCCTGCCCTTGTCCGTGTACGCCTATGTCGCCGAGCTGTTCCCGGTACCCCGGCAAAACACGGGCGGCGACTCCTCGTCCAGCAGCTCGGACGACTCGTCATCGGGCGGTGGCGACGGCGGCGGCGACGGGGGCGGCTCTTCCGGCGGCTGTGGCGGTTGCGGCGGTGGCTGTGGCAGCTGACAAGGGGCCGGCACGCGACCGCGTCGGCCTGGGCTGGCGCGGCGAACTGGCTTCCGGCATCCTGTCCAACCTGGCGCACATCGACGTGCTGGAAGTGATCGCCGACGACTATTACCGCGCCGCGCGCGCCGATATCGCCGCCTTGCGCAGCCTGGCGCGCCAAGTGCCGGTCAGCCTGCACGGCGTGGGAATGGGGCTGGCGTCGACGCTACCGGCCGACCCGCGCCGCCTGCATGCGATGGCGCGCCTGATGCACGAGGTGCAAGCCGAGTCGTGGTCAGAGCACCTGAGTTTTGTGCGCGCCGGCGGCGTGGAAATCGGCCACCTGGCGGCGCCGCCGCGCACGCCGCACAGCGCCGCCGGCGCCATCGCCAATATCGCGCTGGCCACGCGCATCGTCGGCAGTGCGCCGCTGATGGAAAATATCGCCACCCTGGTCCAGCCGCCCGCCAGCACCCTGGACGAAGCCGCATGGCTGGCGCAGATCATCCACGGCGCGCAAGTGCCGCTGCTGCTCGACCTGCACAACCTGTATGCGAATGCCGTCAATTTTGGCGAGGCGCCGGAGGAACTGCTGCTGCGCTTGCCGCTGGACAGGGTTGGCGCCGTGCACCTGAGCGGCGGCCACTGGATCGACGCGCCGGGCGGCGGCCAGCGCTTGCTGGACGACCATCTGCACGACGTGCCGCCCGCCGTCTTCGCCCTGTTGACCGTGCTGGCGCGCCAGGCGCCCCAGCCCCTGACGGTGATCGTCGAACGCGACGGTAATTATCCATCGTTCGAGCATGTGCTGGACCAGCTGGAACTGGCGCGCGCGGCCTTGCGCGCGGGTCGAAACGCATGAGTTCCCCCGCACTGGAAACCTATTTGGCAAGGCTGTACACGGACGACGCCCTGCGTGCAGCCTTCCTGCGCGAGCCCCGTGCGCAAGCCTTGCTGCAGGGCTTGTCGCCGCAGGAAGTCGATGCCATGGCATCGATGGACCGCATCGGCCTGCAACTGGCGGCGGCCAGCTATCGTGCCAAGCGGGCCGGACGCGCCGAACAGGGCGGCCAGCCCAGGCCGGCGCAGCGCTGGTGGCGCCGGCTGCTGGCTGCCTGGACCTGACCTACAAGTGCCACAGCCGCAGCGGCAGCAACCCCCACCAGGCCAGCACCAGCAGCAGCTGCAAGGCCGCCAGCAAGGCCACCCAATCCCATTTCGCCCACGAGCCCGCCTCGGCCGCCGTGCCGCGGCTGCGCCAGCAGCGCGCCAGGCCGAATGCCGTCGCCAGCGGCAGCGCGCCTGTCGCCAGTGCCAGCAGCACGCTGGCGATGGTGACGTCGCCCAGGCGCAGGTAGGACTGGAAATAGAAAAACGGCAGCGGCAAGAGCAGCGCCAGCAGCGACAGCAAGGGCGCGAACAGATGGTCGCCCCGTCCCAGGCTGCGCCGCGCAGCGCGCCACACGCCCACCACCAGCACATACAGCAAGCCGGCTGCCCCCAGGGCCAGGCTGCCCCACAGCACCAGCATGCGCAGCATCGATGCGCGCTCATAGCTGCGCAAGCCGTCGCTGAGCACATGCTTGCCATCCTCTTGCATCAGCACGTGCGACGGCGTGCTGCGGTCGCTGGCGCGGAACAGCAAGCCGCCCACCGGTTCCAGTTCCTTCGGCTCGCCCTGGAACGGGATCAGGAACAGCGACTCGCCATCCCATTTCAGGCGCGTAAAGCCAAAGACGGCATCGACCCAGGCCATGCTGGCCATGGGGCTGGGCGACGGCACGTACACGCCCTGCCAGTTTTCCACCGTGGGCGCGGGCGTGCCGCGCGGGGCCGGCGCGCGCAGCGGCAGCTCCAGGTCGCGCAACAGCAGGCGGTTGAAGCGTTCATAGTCGGCCTGCTCCGCATCCGTATTGAAGGCCACGAAGAAGGCGCTGTCCTGCTCCGGATAGATGCACAGCATGGCGCGGAAACCCACGGCCGTGCCAGGATGGCAGGCCCCCACCACATTGTGACGGTCGCGCACGGCAAGCGCCAGGCCGTGGCCCGTTGCCAGGCCCGCCTGCGCCGCGTCCGTGCCGGCCGGTTCGGACATGGCGCCCATCAGCGCCATGTCGATGAATTGCTTGTCCTGCAACTTGCCGTCGCCCATGAGGAATTGCGCCAGCTTGCCCATGTCGGCCGCCGTGGTGGTAAATTGCGCGGCCGGACGCAGGTATTGGGGCACGGCCGGCTGCGCCACGCCATGCTCGAAGTGGCCCATGGCCAGGCGCGGGTCGGCATGCGCTCCCGCCTGCGTGCTCATTTGCGTGACGAAGGCAAACGTGCTGTCCGCCATGCCCAGCGGCTGCAGCAGCTGCGCATCGAGGTAACGCTCGTACGGCTGGCCCGTGACTTTCTCGATCACCATGCCCAGCAAGCCATAGCCCATGTTCGAATACGCGTAGCGGCTGCCGGGCCGCGCGCGCACGCGCAGCAGATTGCGGCCGCCGTCAAACGCCTCGGCCAGCGGCATGTCCGGCACCGGGTTCAGGCTGAACGCCTGCCAGAAGCGCACGTTATCGAGGCCGGACGTGTGCGCCAGCAGGTGGCGGATGCGCACGGGATCGCTGGCTTGCCACGGGTTTTTCAGCGCCAGTTCCGGCAGCACCTGCTGCAGGGGCGTGTCGAGCGTGAGCCGGTCTTCGCTGACCAGGCGCAAGATGCCCAGCGCCAGCGCCACCTTGCCCACGGAGCCCACCTGCATGCGCGTGTCCGCCTGCATGGGTATTTGCTTGGCAGCATCGCGCAAGCCGGACGCGCCAACTTTGACTGTTCCGTCGGGCAAGACTTCACTCCAGACAGCGCCCGCCAGGCCCTCTTCCTTCAAGCCGGCGGCAAACTCCGCTTCCAGGGGGGCGGCGGCGTGGGCCACGCTGGCGCACAGCAGCAAGGCCGGCAAGGCCTGGCGCAGCCATGACCTGGCGCGCGCGGCCAGGGTGGGATATCGATCTCGTTTCAACAATGTATTCTGCCTTTTTGCATGGACTGCGCTCCCGTGCCGCTTTGCTTGTTACAATTAAAAATTGAGCAACGACGGGAGCTTTCATGTCACAAGATATTATTTTGGATACCCAACTCCAGCAGACCAAGAACCTGGCCTGGTGGTTGTACCTGATACATGGCGCCAGCTTTGTGTTTTCGCTGGGCGCGTTTTCCTTCATTCCGCTCATCATCAATTATGTGAAGCGGGACGAGGCGGCCGGGACCTTCGTGCACAGCCATCACAGCTGGATGATCCGTTCCTTCTGGTGGTACGCGGCCTGGATCGTCGTCGGCGCCATCCTGTGGATCACGCTGATCGGCATTCCGCTGGCACTCATCGTATGGGGCGTGGCCTGGCTGTGGAAAGCCTACCGCTTGCTGCGCGGCTTCCTCGACCTGAACAACAACAAGCCCGTGCCCATGTAAAAGGTGCTTCGCGGCAAGCCAACGGCTTGCCGCTGCCTACATCGCCGCGAACGCCCGTTCGATATCGGCGATCAGATCCTGCGGATCTTCCAGTCCCACGTTCAGGCGCACCAGCTGGCCCGGCAACTGCCAGCCCTTGCGCATGGCCGCGATGCGGTACGGCATCACCAGGCTGTTTGCGCCGCCCCAGCTGTAGCCAATCTTGAACAACTGCAATGCATCGACGAAGCGGTCCGTCTGCGCCTCCGTGTAGCGGGCATCGAACAGCACGGAAAACAGGCCGCCCGCGCCCGTGAAGTCGCGCTGCCAGATGGCGTGGCCGGGGCAATCCTCGAAAGCCGGATGCAGCACCGTGGCGATCTCGCTGCGTCCCTTGAGCCAGGCGGCCACCGTGCGCGCGCCCGCATCGTGGGCGTCGAAGCGCAGTTTCATGGTGGGCAGGCCGCGCAGCAGCAGGTAGGCGTCATCCGCCCCCACGCCCATGCCCAGACGCATGTGCGCCTGCGCCAGGCGGTCGTGCAGCGCCCGCTCGCGCGTAATGAGCGCGCCCATCAGCACATCCGAGCCGCCCGACTGGTATTTCGTCAGCGCCTGCATGATGATGTCCACGCCCAGCTCAAAGCCGCGCAGGGCCAGGCCGGCCGACCAGGTGTTGTCCAACGCTACCAGCACGCCGCGCGCGTGGGCGGCCGCGCAGATGGCAGGCAAGTCCGGCACTTCCATCGTCACGGAACCGGGCGCTTCCGTCCAGATGAGCTTGGTATTCTCCTGGATCAAGGCGGCGATGCCGGCGCCGATGAGCGGATCGTAATAGCGGGCCGTGATGCCGAAGTCCTGCGACAGCCAGCGTCCCAGTTCGCGGTTCGGGTTGTAGATATTTTCCGGCAACAAGACGTCGTCGCCCATTTTCAGCAGGGCAAAGTCCGCCATGGCGATGGCCGCCAGACCCGACGGCGCCAGCAGGCAATATTTACCCCCTTCGATCTCGGCCAGCCGCGCTTCCAGGGTGAACGTGGTGGGCGTGCCGTGCAAGCCGTAGGTGTAGGCGTTCTTCTCTTTCCAGTCGCCCGAGCGCATGGCCGCCACATCCTTGAACAGCACGGTCGAGGCATGGTGGATGGCGTTGGGAAACGCAGCAAAGCCTTGCGGCGCCTGGTAATCGCTGTGGATCAGCGCGGTTTGCGGAGATTTGATTGTGGTCATGGCGTCGTCGGCAAAAACGTGGGCAGGTAAAAAAGTGGACCGCGCAGTGCGGCGCCACCTGGATTGTAAGGGCTTTACTCAAAAACCGCCGTACAACTGAGGCCAGGCGCATGGCGAACGGAAGAAGAAATCCGATAATGTCTCAACATTTATCATGTATTATTGACATGCTTTATTTTTAATATTATACATTTCAATCTGAAGGGATATCCCATGTTGAAAAATGCAGTGCTGGCTTGCGCCCTGGCTGCGGCCACGACGACGGCGCTGGCCGCTCCAGCCACGCCTTACCTAGTCAATTTTTCCTATACCGGTTTTTATGATGACTTGAACGGCGGTGCGTGGAACCCGAACTTGCGGCTGGCGGGGAGCTTTTTTGCCGACAATGCCAATGGCGACAATGTCCTCACCAAAAACGAAATATCCTACCTGGCGTTTGCCGGCACATTATATCTAGGTGATTGCAATAATGGCAATATTTATCTGCGCTGTGGCGTCGATATACTGGAATACTCGCTGGAGGGCGGATTGAAGATTTCAGCCTATTTCGTCGGCAGCTATCCCGACGAAACCTTTTTTTCAACCCTGAAGACGGGTGACTCCTTCAGCTACACCTACCAGCATCCTTATTTTCTACCTAACGGGCAGCATACTAGAGTACGCTGGTCGCCAGACACCAAGCTGACGATCGGTCCTGTACTGCTCCCCGTACCAGAGCCTGAAGCCTATGCCATGCTGCTGCTGGGTCTGACCGGTATCGGCTGGATGCAGCGCCGGCGCCGCGCCATTTAAAGCACGAAAAAAAAGGGACCTCCAACTGGCGATCCCTCCTATTCAGAACGGCGTCAACGCTGTATGTCAGACCAGGACAGCGTTACTCGGCCGCACCCCACAAGTCATGCGCGTCGGCCGACGTGATGGTCACGTCGACGAACTGGCCCACCGCCAGCTTGCGGTGCGGCTCGAAAGGCGGCTTCACATACACGACGCCGTCGATTTCCGGCGCGTCGGCGGACGAACGGCCCACGCCGCCGGAACGGGTGACTTCATCGATCAGCACGCGCACGGTCTTGCCGACCTTGGCTTGCAGGCGTTTTTTCGAGATTTCTTCCTGCAGCAGCATCACACGGCCGCGGCGCTCTTCGCGCAGCTCTTCCGGCACGGGGTTGTCGATGGCGTTGGCGGTCGCGCCTTCGACAGGCGAATAGGCGAAACAGCCGAGGCGGTCGATCTGCGCTTCCTTGAGGAAGTCCAGCAAGTACTCGAATTCCGCTTCCGTTTCGCCTGGGAAACCGGCGATGAAGGTCGAGCGGATCGTCAGGTCCGGATTGATGGCGCGCCAGGCCTGGATGCGGTCGAGGTTTTTCTCGCCGCTGGCCGGGCGCTTCATGCGCTTCAGTACGTCAGGATGCGCATGCTGCATCGGAATGTCGAGGTAAGGCAGGATGTGGCCGCCGCTCATCATCGGAATGATCTGGTCCACATGCGGGTATGGATACACATAGTGCAGGCGCACCCAGGCGCCGTAGGTCTTGGCCAGTTCGCCCAGCGCTTCCGTCAGCTGCGTCATGTGGGTTTTCACGGGACGGCCATTCCAGAAGCCGGAACGGAATTTCACATCCACGCCATACGCCGAGGTGTCTTGCGAAATGACCAGCAATTCCTTGACGCCGGCCTTGAACAGGTTTTCCGCTTCGATCATCAGTTCGCCGATCGGACGCGAGACGAGGTCGCCACGCATCGACGGGATGATGCAGAAGCTGCAGCGGTGGTTGCAGCCTTCGGAAATTTTCAGGTAGGCATAGTGCTTCGGCGTCAGCTTGACGCCTTGCGGCGGCACCAGGTCGAGGAATGGCGCATGCGGTTTCGGCAGGTGAAAGTGGACGGAATCCATCACTTCGGCCAGCGCGTGCGGGCCCGTGACGGACAGCACTTTCGGGTGCACCTTCATGATGATGTCGTCGCCGGCAGCATCTTTCTTGGCGCCCAGGCAACCGGTCACGATCACTTTGCCGTTTTCAGCCAGCGCTTCGCCGATGGCGTCGAGCGACTCTTGCACGGCAGCATCGATAAAACCGCAGGTGTTGACGATCACCAGATCGGCGCCAGCGTAGGATTTCGCCGTTTCGTAGCCTTCGGCGCGCAGTTGGGTCAGGATTTGTTCGGAGTCGACCAGCGCTTTCGGGCAGCCGAGCGAGACAAAGCCCACTTTCGGCGCCGCACCTGGCATGGCCTGCATGGCCTCGGGCTGGGCGGAAGGAACGGGAATACGGTGAATTTCAGACATAGTTGGCAGCTAGAAAATGGTGAGGCGAATCGGCTATTGTACCCCGAGCCGCCCCTTGCTGGCAGAACTATGCTGTTTTGATGACGCCAATACAACTACCAGGCGATCGAATCGCCCGGTGAGTGTATCGGATCGATTACTTTTTGTCGGTTGGAGGAACCGGCGGCACGAACGGGAAGGTGCCGAACAGATTCTTGCTCTGGCTCTGCATCTGTTCCTGCATCTGCACGAACAGGCTCTTGCTCTGGTCGATGTAGTTGTTCATCATGCCTTGCATCATCGGGCCCTGGACATTCATGAACTGGGTCCACATTTCCGGGCTGAATGGCTTGCCTTCGAAACTGCCGGCCGACGTGCCCGTGAATTTGTGCTGGATATCGGTGAACGCTTGCACGTTCTTTTCCAGGTAGGATCCCATCATGCCCTGCATGGCGTGGCCATAGTAGCGGATGATCTGCGACAGCACGCTGCTCGAGAACATGGGCGCGCCGTTTGCTTCCTCTTCCAAAATGATTTGCAACAAGATGCTGCGCGTCAAATCTTCATTGGACTTGGCATCGACGACGGTAAACACCTCATTGTCCAACACCAGCTGCTTGACGTCCGTCAAGGTGATGTAGGAACTGGTTTGCGTGTCATACAGACGGCGGTTGGGATATTTTTTAATCAGGCGGTCTATACTTTTTTTTGCACTACTCATCACAAGTTCCACTTATTGCGCCGCAGCGCATACTGAGTTAATCCGAAAAAAAAGCGAACGTGGGTCCGCTTTCGCACCTGCCTACGTTTTCCATTATAGAGTGGAAAACGGCTCCATTGCACATCAGGGTAGTAGATTCCCGCATTTATTGCAACGCAACTAAAAGTAGATTCTTGACAAGACCGGAGATTACGCCGGTCTTGCCAGGCCAGAAGCTTTTGTAAACTAGTCCGCCCTGACTTTAACATACCGCCCCGGCGCCGGCTCGATTGCCGAGTGGCGTTTGTTGCCCGGCTTGCCAGGCGCTTTCACCTGCGTGCCGCCGTGTTCGGCCAGGAAGGCCGCCCATTCAGGCCACCAGCTGCCCACGTGCTCGGTCGCGCCTTCCATCCACTGCTCGGCAGTCAAGGGCTTGGCTTTCGCCGTGCGTGGCTGGTCATTGCTCCAGTAACTGCGTTTTTTCTTCGAGGCAGGATTGATCACGCCGGCGATGTGGCCCGAAGCGCCGAGGATGAAGCGGTTGGCTTTCGGTTTTTTCGGGTTCAGCACGGCCGTACTGGCATACGCCGCGCCCCACGGCACGATATGGTCTTCGCGCGAACCGTAGATGAAAGCGGGCGCGTCGATGCTGCTCAAGTCGACCTTTTCCCCCGCAACCGTCAGCTTGCCCGGCACTTTCAGGCTGTTTTCCAGGTAAGTGTTGCGCAGATACCAGCAGAACATGGGGCCTGGCAAGCCCGTGCCATCGCCATTCCAGTACAGCAAGTCAAACGCGGGCGGCTCCTTGCCCTTCAGGTAATTCGACTGCACGTAGTTCCACACGAGGTCGTTCGGTCGCAGGCTGGAGAAAGTGCTGCCCAGGTCGCGACCCGACATCAGGCCGCCCTTGGCCAGGGTTTGCTCGCGCAGCGCCACTTGCGGCTCATCAATAAAGACGTCGAGCGCGCCCGCGTCGCAGAAATCGAGGAAGGTGGTCAACAGGGTCAGGCTGGCGGCCGGATTCTCGCCCCGCGCCTTGAGCACGGCCAGCGCCGTCGAGACAATGGTGCCGCCCACGCAAAAGCCGAACATATTGAGCTTGTCCTGGCCGCTGATTTCCTGCGCGACCTGGATGGCTTCGATCACGCCTTGCTCGACGTAATCGTCCCACGTCAGGTGCTGCATGCTCATGTCCGGATTGCGCCAGGACATCAGGAACACGGTATTGCCCTGCTCCACCGCATAGCGCACGAGCGAGTTTTCCGGCTGCAAGTCAAGGATATAGAATTTATTGATGCATGGCGGCACCATCAGCAGCGGCCGCTGGTGTACCGTGGGGGTGCTTGGCGTGTACTGGATCAGCTGGAACAAGGCATTTTCAAACACCACCGTGCCCGGCGTGGTGGCCACGTTGCGGCCCACTTCGAAGGCCGATTCGTCAGACTGCGAGATGCGGCCCTTGCCCATATCGGCCAGCATATTGCTCAAGCCCTTGGCCAGGCTTTCACCCTTGGTCTCGATCAGGGTTTGCTGGGCGTCGGGGTTGGTGGCAAGAAAATTGGCGGGCGACATGGCGTCGACGATTTGCTGCACGGCAAACGCAATCTTTTGCTTCTGGTGCGGCGTCGCTTCCACGGCATCGGCCATGGCGCTGAGAAACTCCGCGTTCAGCAAATAGGCGGCCGCATTGAAGGCCGACAGGGGACTGGCGTGCCAGGCAGGTGCTGAGAAACGGCGGTCTTTCAGCTCCGGCGCCTTGCCGGCCATAAAGTCAGCCCACAAGCCCGTCAGCTTGGCCACGTAGGCATTTTTCAGTTGCTCGATCGCTTCCGGCTTGATGCTGGCGCCCGCATCCTGCAAAATGCCGGCAATCGGATTGCCCTGGGGCTGCGGTACCATGTTGAACCACGTCTTCCACTGTTCAGGATTGCTGATCTGCGCCATCCATTCCTTGGTCATCATTTGAGGATCGGGCATGTTCATAGCTATATAAATCCATTCAAGAATTGATAAATAATTACTTCCGGGCCACCTGCATGCAAACTCTTACTGACTGCCAATACCAATGATGCTCATGACCGCTGTTGCCTGGATCTATGTCGTCGGCCTCATGGCGCTGACGGAACCGTCCATCGTCGCCGGGGTGATGACCTTCGTGCTGTACTGCGTCATCCCGCTGTCCATCCTATTCTATCTGACGGGCTCAAGGAGACGCAAACGCAAGGCGGCGCGCATCGCGGAACTGCATGCCCGCGCGCGGGCCTCAGCAGACGATAAAACAAAAACGGCAGACACATAAGTGTCTGCCGTGCAGATTATTTGCGCCAGATCAAGCTGGCCTGTCGTCCCGTGACGCCATCGCGCCGGTACGAGTAAAACTGCGCCGCATCGCTGACGGTGCAATATTCCCCGCCCGCCACTTGCGCCACGCCATCGCGCAGCAGCATGGTGCGCGCCAGCGCATAGATGTCGGCCAGGTACTTGTTCGGCTTGCCAGCGATGACGACGAAGGCGGAGCTCAATACTTGCCGCTCGACATCATCTCGCGCGCCGTCGCGGAACGCTTGCAACACGTCGTGTCCCACCTCGAATTGCTGTGGACCAATCGCCGGCCCCAGCCAGGCAAGGATATCCGTCGCGCCCTGCGCGCGCATGCTGTCCACCGTGCGCTGCAAGACGCCGTTGGCCAAGCCGCGCCAGCCCGCATGGGCCGCGCCGACCACCATACCATCCGTCGAGCAGAACAGCACCGGCAGGCAATCGGCCGTCATCACGACGCACACGGCGCCAAGCTGCGCTGCTACGCTGGCGTCGGCATCGGGCACGCAACCGTCCAGCTTCCCGGCATCGGCCACGGCCACGCCATGCACCTGCGACAGCCAGGCCGGCTGCGCTGGCAAGACGGTCGCCAACCGCGCGCGGTTGGCCAGCACGTGCGCAGGATCATCGCCCACGTGCGTGCCCAGGTTCAAGCCGCCACCGCCCTGCCCGTCACCATACGGACCCTGGCTGACGCCGCCCGCGCGCACGGTCGCCAGCGCGCCCACGTTCGCGGGCAAGCCTGGCCAATGGGGAGTGATATAAGGCAAGGCAGCCGTCATCAGACCTGTTCCGGCTCGGGAATGCCGGCGGTGGCGATCAGCTGAGCGAAATCATCGGCCAGCGGCACGATCCACTCGCACGCTTCCAGGGTGCCCGGATGCACGAGGCCCAGGCGACGCGCCTGCAGTGCCTGGCGCGAGAAGACGGACACCAGGTGCTGCTTGCCGTACACGTAGTCACCGACCAGCGCAAAACCCAGGTGCTGCATGTGCACGCGGATCTGGTGCGTGCGGCCTGTTTCCAGGCGGCATTGCATCAGGCTCACGGGACGGCGATCGAGTTCGCCGCTGCCGATCAATTCATAGTGCGTGATGGCAGGCTTGGCGGTGAAATTCTCCGAGACGGCCATCTTGACGCGGTCGCGCGGGTGGCGCGCGATGGAGGCATCGATGGTGCCCGCCATTTTCGGCGTGCCCCACACGAGCGCGAAATACTCGCGCTTGACGGTGCGCGCCTGCAACTGGCGCACCAGGTCCGTTTGCGAAGCGAGGGTCTTGCCGACGACCATCAGGCCGCTCGTATCCTTGTCCAGACGGTGCACGATGCCGGCGCGCGGCACGCCCGCCAGCTGCGGACAGTGGTGCAGCAAGCCGTTGAGCAAGGTGCCCGACCAGTTGCCGGGACCCGGATGGACGACCAGTCCGGCCGGTTTGTTGATGACGATGATATGCTCATCTTCGTGCACGATGTTCAATTCCATCGCTTCCGGCTTAAAAGCCTCGTCTTCCGGCGCGCTTTGCGGCAGAATGACGATCTTCTCGTCGCCATAGGCGGTCATGTTGCGTTTGGCAACTTTTCCATCGACGGTCACGAAACCGGCTTCCAGCCACAATTGCAAGCGGCTGCGCGAGTATTGCGGCACCAGCTGGGCGATGACTTTATCGAGGCGGTGGCCGCAGGCGTCCGGCGTCAGTTCCAATGTAATCGGGGCCATTTCCTCGAAGACGTCGTCGGCGGCAAAATCGCCGTCAAACGCCTCTTCGGCAGCATGGTCAGAAAGGGAGTCAAACGCGGGGTCAGCCAAATTAGGCTTCGGAGTTAATATCACAGCATTCCCATCGGCTATAATCAGCCTATTGTAAAATCTTGGTTAAAACCTTCTTGCAAAACGTCATGCAAAAAAAATTATCGTTGGTAGTCGCTTCAGTCGTTCTGCTCGGCATGTCCGCTTGCAGCTTGTTGCCTGAAAAAGTGGATGAGACCAAAAACTGGTCCGTTACGAAATTATACTCGGAGGCGCGTGAAGAAATGGCCGGGCAGCACTATGAAGCTGCAATCGGCCTGTTCCAGAAGCTGGAGGCTAACTATCCTTTCGGCAACTATGCTCTGCAAGCGCAGATGGAGATCGCTTACGCGTATTATAAGTCGGGAGACCAGGCGCAGGCGCTGGCTGCCGTCGAACGCTTCATCAAGTTGCATCCGAACCACGCCAATGTAGACTATATGTACTACTTGCGTGGTCTGATCAGCTTTAACGACCAGATCAGCTTCCTGAACTTCCTGTACGAGCAAGATCCGACCGAGCGCGACCCGAAAGCTACGCGCGAAGCGTTTGCGGCCTTCAAGCAACTGGTCGACAAGTTCCCAAATAGCAAATATGCGCCCGATTCGCTGGCGCGCATGAACTATTTGATCGATGCGATGGCGAAATACGAAGTGCACGTGGCGCGCTATTATTTCCGCCGCGGCGCCTACCTGGCCGCCGCCAACCGCGCGCAAACGACGGTCAGCGACTTCCGTGCCTCGCCGGCCATCGAAGAAGCGCTGTTCATCATGTACCGCTCGTATGACAAGCTGGGCTTGACCGACTTGCGCGACGATGCCTTGCGCGTGCTGACCAAGAACTACCCGAACACGGCATTCCTCAGCCCGGAAGGGGTGAACAAGGAACGCAAGTGGTGGAAATTCTGGCAGTAAGCTGCAATAAAAAACCGGGCTAGCCCGGTTTTTTTACTTATTCGCCAACCTTGCGCCGGAACACCCAGCTCGTATCGTTCGACGCTTCCGGCACGAAACCATAGCCATCGACATCGAATTGCTTCAGCTGCTGCGGGTCGCGGATCTGGTTGACTGCCGCATAGCGGGCCAACATGCCGCGCGCGCGCTTGGCGTAGAACGAGATGATTTTATACTTGCCGTTCTTCCAGTCCTCGAACACGGGCGCGATGACGGGCACGTCCAGCTGGCGCGGCTTGACGGATTTGAAATATTCTTCAGAAGCAAGATTTACCAGCACCTTGGCGCCCTGCTCTTTTGCCGTGCGGTTCAGGCCGTTGGTGATGGTGTCGCCCCAGAACGCATACAAATCCTTGCCGCGCGTGGTCGACAAACGCGTGCCCATTTCCAGGCGGTGCGGGTGAATCAGGTCGAGCGGGCGCAGCAAGCCGTACAGGCCCGATAAAATGCGCACGCGCGACTGGGCATAGTCGAGCTGGGCCGGCTGCAGGCTGCGGGCCTCGAAACCGGCATACACGTCGCCATTGAAAGCCATGATGGCCTGGCGCGCTTCCGCCAGCTTGGGCGTCCAGGAAGCGTAGCGGGCCACATTCAAGGCGGACAAGGCGTCGGAAATGCCCATCAGGCTGCCCACTTCGGCAGGCGAGAACTGGCGCATGCGCTCGATCAGCTGGGCGGAATGGTCGAGAAAATCGGGGGTGCTGTGCAACGAGGTTGTTGGCGGCGTCTCCAGGTCGAGACTCTTGGCGGGCGAAAGCACGATCAACATAAATTATCACTACAGAATAGAATTGCCGACATGATACCTGCTCCACAAAAACTCGTCCTCGACACCAACGTTTGCCTCGACCTGTTCGTCTTCAACGACCCGCGCTGGGCGCCCCTGCTGGCGGCCATGGAAAGCGGCGCCGTGCACGCCATCACGCGCGAAGATTGCCGCGCGGAATATCTGGTCGTGTTGCATTACAAACATCTGCCGCTCGACGAAGCCAGCCGCGCCGTCGCCGCCGCCCGCTTCGACGCGCATATCAGCGTGGTGGCGCCGCCCGTCTCCGGCGTGCGCCTGCCCGTCTGCACGGACAAGGATGACCAGAAATTCCTCGAACTGGCGCGCGACGCCAACGCCGACATCCTCATCACCAAGGACAAGGCCCTGCTGAAACTGGCCCGCAAGACGGCCAAGGCCGGCATGTTCAAGATCATGGTGCCGGAAGGCTGGGAATTGCCAGGCTGAGGCGCCAAAGCCCCACACGCAACGGGGCGCGCTGCGCTAGAATGGGAAACGATTCCACTTTCCGCACCGCGACCCTACCGTTCATGAACAGCCCGTCCCTGCCCTACCCGACTCCCGCCCTGACCACCCGCCTGCCTCTCGTGGGCACCACCGTGTTTACCCGCATGTCCAGCCTGGCGGCCCAGCATGGCGCCGTCAACCTGGGCCAGGGCTTTCCCGATTTCGATTGCGCCCCAGAACTGGTCGATCTCGTCAGCGACGCCATGCGCGCCGGCCACAACCAGTATCCGATGATGACGGGCGCCGCCCCCCTGCGCGAAGCCATTGCCGCGAAGATCGCCAGCCTGTACGGCCACAGCTATGACGCAGGCACGGAAATCACCGTCACGGCCGGCGCCACGCAGGCGCTCACCACGGCCATCCTGTGCTGCGTGCACCCGGGCGACGAAGTCATCGTCATCGAACCGGCCTACGACAGCTATCTGCCCGCCATCGCACTGGCCGGCGGCGTGCCCGTGCTGGTGTCCATGGAAGTGGGAGAGTCCGGCTACAGCGTGCCGTGGGACAAGCTGGCCGCCGCCGTCAGCAGCAAGACGCGCTTGATCATCATCAATACGCCGCATAACCCGACGGGCACCATCCTGCGCCCTGCCGATGTGGCCGCGCTGGCCGACATCGTGCGCGGCACGCAAATTTTGATCCTGTCCGACGAAGTGTATGAGCACATGGTGTACGACGGCGTGCCGCATGCGTCGCTCTCGCGCAACCCGGAACTGGCGGCGCGCAGCTTCATCGTTTCCAGCTTTGGCAAGACGTATCACGTGACGGGCTGGAAGGTCGGCTATGTGGCGGCCCCGGCCGCCTTGACGGCGGAATTTCGCAAGGTGCACCAGTACAACGTCTTTACCGTCAACACGCCGATGCAGCACGGCCTGGCCGCCTACATGGCGGACCCGCAACCGTACCTGGACTTGCCCGCGTTTTACCAGCACAAGCGCGACCTGTTCCGCGACGGCCTGGCGGGCAGCCGCTTTACCCTGCTGCCGGCCGACGGCACGTATTTCCAGTGCGTGCGCTACGATGCTATTTCGCAAGAGACCGAAGCGCAGTTCGCCGAATGGCTGACGGCGGAAATCAAGGTGGCCGCCATTCCCGTGTCCGCGTTTTATGCGCAGGGCAAGGAATCGGGCATCGTGCGCTTCTGCTTTGCCAAGAAAGACGAGACCTTGCGCCTGGCGCTGGAGCGCCTGCGCAGCATTTAATGTAAATACGGCACTGCTGCGCTGCGGCGCAGAGAATGACTGAGGAACAACAACATGGTACAGCGTCGCATCGGCCCGGCCGACCTGGTTCCCGGCGAACCCCTGCCCTGGGATCTGTTTCTCGCGGACCATAGTGCCGGCCCGCAACTGCGCAAGGGGCAAATCATCACGGATGGCGCACAGCTGGGGCGGCTAATGCAGCTGGGTCTGTATGTGGGCACGCCGGATCAGCCTTCCGTCTTGCGGCTGCTCAACGAGGCGGCGCAGCGCCTGGAACGCTTGCTGTTGGCCTTACGCAGCGAAAACAATGCCGAGCGCGACGTGCGCGACATCGCCCGCGAACTGCTGCGCGCGCTGGAACACGATGCCGATATCGCCCTGGCCAGCATCCTGCTCAACCAGATCGCCGGCAGCTACGCCGTGCGCCACTGCATCGAAACGGCCTTGCTGGCCATGCTGGTGGGCCGCAGCATGCACAAGTCCCACGATGAACTGCTGTTGATCGGCGCGGCCGCGCTGACGATGAACGTGGGCATGCTGCGCCACCACGACAGTTTCCAGGACCGGCGCGGCCCCCTGAATGACGACGAAATGCGCATCGTGCGCCAGCACCCGCAGGAAAGCGCGGAATTGCTGCGCTGCGCGGGCGTCGATGACGAGGAATGGCTGAGCTGCGTGCTCCTGCACCACGAAAACGACGATGGCAGCGGCTACCCGCAAGGGCGCACGGCCGATGAAATCCTGCAAAATGCCAAGCTGATCGGCCTGGCCGACCGCTATTGCGCCCGCGTCTCGGCGCGCAACTACCGCCGCTCCATCGTGCCCGACCAAGCGCTGCAGCATATCTTCCTCGACCAGGGCGTGCCCATCGACGCGCTGCTGGGCGAACAGTTCGTCAACCTGCTGGGCAAATATCCGCCCGGAACCCTGGTGCGGCTGCGCAGCGGCGAGCTGGGAGTGGTGACGCAACGGGGCGCCGGCCACGTGCATCCGCTCAGCGACCCGCTGGGCGCGCCGCTGGCCCCCGCCGAGCTGGCACAACTGTCTCCCCGCGACACGGCCGACAGCCGCTACGCCATCGTGTCATCACTGCACGAGGACGATGCCGGCCTGCATTTCAGCATGCGGCATGTGTGGGGGGACGAGGCGAGGTTATAGGCTGGCCGGGCAACGCCGGGCGCCAGGCACGGGGCACTTCACGGTTTCGGCGGGCGGATGCCCGTGTACTGTGCGCTGACCAGCAGCCATTGCTTGTCGACAAGCCGAGCGACATAACCGGCGCGCAGGGCGAAGCTGCGGGCGGCCCCATCCTGGTTGAGACGGTAGGACAGGCGCGCCGAGATGAGTGCCGTATCGCCAAACAGGCGCACCACCGGTTCATCGACCTGGAGCTGGGGACTCGGCCGCTTCTGCTCCGGCGCATAGAAGGCGAGCATTTTTTCACGCCCGTCCACCTCGCCTACCGGCGATATTTCCACATAATTCTCCGCCGTGATGGCGTTCAAGGCCACTTGATCAAAGTTACTCTGCGCCTGCGCATGGCGCTGCACCAAGGCGACCAGTTCGGCATCGGCGGGAGCCGCGTGCGCGCTGCCGATCACGCCCAAGGCGCCCAGCAAACAAGTGGAGAGGACATGTGGAAGGGTCAATTTCATGCGTATTCATCCTGATCGAGGTCATTGAGAAGCATCCGTTGCCTGCCGCGGCAATATCGGACACTCGCTGGCGGGCGGCGCATCGCGAGAAAGCCCACCGTATGCTATCCCCTTGCCCTTTTCTCGCGCCGGCCATTGCGACAAAGCGCTTGAATAGGGGGTTGAAACGCCATTTCGCCGGCCCGGGATGCGCATGGCGATGCCTTCAGATACGCCCGCAAACCATGCCTCAGTTCGCGCCCGCAGGAGCGTCCAGCAACTTCTGTTGCAGATCAAGGTTAAGCGCCCACTGCTCTTCCACCGGAATGGCGCGCCGCGAGCTGGTCTTGAGGGAACCTTCTTGCGTCCACAGAAACGGATAAAAATTCAGGCAAAGGTCGCCGGGCAAGGGCAATTCGTCAAATTCCTGCGCATCGCCGGTCTGCCGGCCGTAAAACTGCCGCAACTGGCGAGTAAAAGCCCATTCGACGAACGCCGTGTAGCCGATCTCCAGCGCTTCCCACGCCAGGGTCTCGGGGGCGAGGTAATACAGCTTGCCCTGGTCGGCCCCGAGCGCGCCGCCGTTGATGGCAAAAAAGCCGCCGAGCACGTCATCGGCCACCAACAGAAAGCCCTCGGCCTTTCCTTCGTTCCACGTAACAATGTTCCGGCCCAGCTTGTCATGGCCGGACCCCAATATCCGTAGCCAGCCGTCATCCACCAGGATGCCGCCGGTTTCATAGGCGATCGCGCCGAGGGGTGAACGCGTGGTGACTTGCAGGCTCAGCAGCACATCTTCCCTGCCGGCCGAGGGAGGCAGCAATTCCACCGGGATGTCGGCCTCGCTGGCCCATTGCCTGATCAGCGGAAACGCCGGGTCTTCACTATCCAATAATTCATTCAATGTACGCATGTCAGCTGACCTTATCGATGACCGCTTCCGGCGGTCGGAGTATGCATGGCGACGCTGGCACTGTCTGGCGGGCGGCGCCCTGCACCCTTCATTTTGCGGACGTCAAATACGCCCGCAATCCATGCGTGAGCACGAAAGGAAACACGCTCGCGTGATCTTCATCCGCGAAGACGCGCAAGCGCGTCTTCAGGCCGGGGAACTTGCGCGATGTCAACTTCCCGTCGAACTCGCGCAAGTCGGCCACCATGTCAGCGTCCTCTTCCGAACGCGAACGCTTCTTGCCCGCCGCCAGTTTTTCCAGGCCGCCGATGCCAAAGAACACGGACGCGGGCAAGTCCTTGTGGCTGGCGGCATACGCCTGTTCGCGGTCGAACATGACGCCGGCGTCGTACCACAGCGACGGACTGCCGAGAATGTAGTGCTCGAAAGTGCGCGGTTCCGTCAGCAGGAATTGCAGGCCCAGCAGGCTGCCGTAGGAATGGCCGATAAACACCTTGCGCTGCATGTTGACGCGATACTGTTGCGCAATAAACGGAAACACTTCGCCCGAGATGAACTGGCCATACGCCTTCGCTTCGCCGAACGCCGGTTGCCGCCCCGGCATGTCCGAGCGGTAATCATGCTTGCGCGGCGTGGTGGGCGTGTAATCGCGGCGGCGGCTGTACACCCCGCCATCGCCGTTGGCGTACGACAAGCCGACCACGATGACTTCTTCCATCCCCGCATGCTTGTTCAGGCGCTGCGCGATATTGCGCACGATGGCAAACGAATAATTGGCATCGACGACAAACAGCACCGGATAGCGTTTATTCCCCTGCCGATAGGAATCGGGCAAGGCGACATACAGCTGATAATCGCGCTTCAGAGCTTGCGCACGGATATCGCGCACTTCCGTATTGTCCAGAACGTAGCTGGCAGGCGCGCTGGCGGGCGCGGCAAGTGCGCTGTTGCACAGGCAGCAGAACGCAAAGAGCAGGCTAAAAGATTTCAAATGGGCTTCCTTCCTTATCACAGTAAGCATGCGACAGCCACATGAATGTCGCAGGGAATTTCGCAGGCGAGGTCGGCAACAATACCGTCAAAACTCGCCCGGCATGACCAGGTCTTGCGGTAACGAAACAGGCACGGTCGCCAGCAACGCCGGTGGGATACATTGTGCGGCTTGCCGCTCATCTTCCGCCAGGCATTGATAGTTGACGATGAAATGCGCGACATGGCTCAGATACTGCTCGATCAGATGACGATACGGTTCACTGACACGTTCCGGCTTCAATGCCAGCAGCACCCCGTATGCGCGCTGAAGGAAGATTGGGATCATGTAATAGTTCTTGCTCAAGAAAAGTCCCGTTACCTGATTGACGTAGCCCACCAAGGCATAAGTCGGACTGGCCATGCGATAACACTGATCCGGGCAAAGGCGCGGCGAATTGATATGCTCCTGGTATCGCTTGATTTCCTGACGGGCGTCTTTCGCACCTTCGCGTTCATTTCGCACGGCGTTTCCTTTCATGCCTGTTCATGAGCAATATCTGCGACATGCAGGGGATGAAACGAGATAAGGTCGCCGTATCTGGCCGCCGGATGCTGCGGATCATTCTCGATGGTGCCGGTGTACCAGCCTTCCCCTTCATCGATACCCGTCACTAGCACCCACATTCTTTCGCACTGGCCATCTTCGCGCGCACCATCTTCGGCGGCGAAGCGAAAAACCAGTCTCACGCACGAACCGATAGCCAGTTGCTCGCGCACTTCCACAGGCGGAGGCTTGATATCTGTCAAATACTGGGCAAGCCAGATGGCGTCTTCCAGGTAATAGCCATGCTCCGAAAACGAGGGAAACGGATTGTCCTTGAAACGCTCCCAGCTTCCTGCGCCTGCATTCCATTGCGCGCTCCAGCCATAGGGCAAGTCATGCAGGCGCGGCAGCACATCATCGCGACCTATCATGTATGCCAGACTGACGATTTTGACGGAGCTCGATACTGTTGCGCCTGGCGCGCCGTGAAATTGCCAATCCCCTTCGTAATCATGGGACACATGCACGACGGGAGCACCATTCAATACCTCCGTGGTCGTGAAGCAGGCAGTATTGGGGGCATCGGAGAATTTCCAGGCAGTGGTCATCTTGTTTGCGGGATCATCCGCCTCAGTCATGTGCTACAGATCCATCCCCCCAGCCTGCGATGTCGCTTGCGGGGGAGATGTAAGTGGTGCGCTCGGCTAGCGCTTACTTGGTGCCAACCGCCGTCAGCTGCACCAGCTTGCGCTCGACAAACGCCTGCAACTGGGGAGATAAAGTTTGCAAGCCCTTGGCGCGCTCGAACGCTTGGCGCGCCTGGGCCGGGTGGTTATCGGCTTGCAAGGCGATGCCGAGCCCCATCCACCAGACGCTGTTGTCGGGCGCCGTCTGCAGGGCCTGCTGGTAGTGCTCGGACGCTTCGCGGTAACGCTGTTCGCGCTGCAGCACGCCGGCCAGGAAGGCATGGTATTCGCCGCTGTCGCTGGCGTACGGCAGGCTGCGCATCAGGGTGTCGAGGGCCGCCGCGCCGCCGTTGGTCTTGTCCAGCTGCAAACGGGACAGCATCATCGCTTGCGCCGGCTGTTTCGGGTCGAGCGCCAGGCTCAGCTGCAGCTGGCGGGCCGCCTCGTCCGGGCGCTGCGCTTCGAGCAGCAGGCGCACCAGGGTTTCGCGCGCGCCCTGGTGGCGCGGGTCCATCTGCAGGGTCTGCTGCAAGGCCAGCATGGCGTCGGAAACGCGGCCATCCTGCAACTGGGCCAGCGCGCGCCGGTATTCATTTTCCACGCGCTGCTGCGCGGTGACTTGCTTGCCGTCGATGATGCGTTCGCTGGCAGCGGGCAATGCCGTCTTCACCATGGGTGCGGCGGCGGGCTTGGCGGCTTTTTCCACGACGCGGCGCAATTCGGCGGGCCTCGCCTTGCTCGGCGCGGGGGCGGCTTCCTCGGCCTGGAATACGGGTTCCGGTTCCGCCGCTGCGACGGGAGCGGGCGCGGGAACAACGGCGGCAGGCGCCGGGGCCGGCACGGGAGCCGACACAGGAGCCAAAACAGGCGTGCTGGCCACGCTGACCAGCACGGGCGGCACGGCCGGACGCTTCAGGTAAACCCAGCCCAGGGCGATGGCGGCGGCCGTCAGGCCGGCAGCGCCGCCGAAGACCAGCGCGCGCGAAACGCCCCGCTCGCGTTCGGGCACGGAGCGGATGCCGGCCGCGTCGCCGCGTCCATCGGGAGTGCCGCGGGCATCGAGGTCTTGCAACATCTTGTTAATCAGGCTCATCTACAGGCTCATCTTCGTCATCGGTTCAATAAAGTCCAGCTCACGCCGCAGGCGGCGGCCAGCACGCCGGCGCCGGCCAGCCATGGCCACGGCTTCCGCCAAAGGCGACGCGGCTTGCTGGCCAGGGTATCGCTGGCGGCCAGCGCCACGTGGCGCCCGCTCACCTGTTGCCGCCCTTCGCCATACGCCACCATCAGCGCCTTGTGCGCCATGATGTTGATCAGGCGCGGGATGCCGCCGGACGCCTGGTACAGCTTGCCCACGCCGCCACGGCTGAACAGGCGAGCACCATCGAAACCGGCCACGCGCAGGCGGTGCGCCACATAGAAATCCACATCGTCGCGCGACAGCGGACCCAGGTGGTAGTGAAAGGTGATGCGCTGCGCCAGCTGGCGGATTTCCGGCAGGGCCAGCTTGACGTCCAGTTCCGGCTGGCCGAACAGCACGATCTGCAGCAGCTTGCGCTTTTCCGTTTCCAGGTTCGTCAGCAATCGCAGCGCTTCGAGGCTGTCGACGGGTATCGCCTGCGCTTCGTCCAGGCACAGCAGCACGCGCTTGCCTTGCGCCGCCAGGTTGAGCAAGCGCAAGTTGAGGGATTTGAGCAATTGATGCTGATCAGCATCTTTTTCCAGCAATACATCGAGATCGTCGGCCAGCGCCAGGATCAGCGAACGGGGCGGCAAGTTCGGATTCGGGATGTAGGCCGTGACGAAGTCCGGCCCCAGCGATTGCATGAACTTGCGACACAAAAAGGTTTTACCAGTCCCCACTTCGCCAGTGATCTTGATGAAGCCCTCGCCATTGCGCGCCGCCACCAGCAAGGTGTTGAGCGCCTTTTGCGACTGCGGGCCGTTGAAAAAGAAACTGGTATCGGGCGTGAGGCCGAACGGCGCCTCGCGCAAGCCGAAATGGGCCTGGTACATTTAGCGCCGCTCCGACGGACGGCGCGGGTCGAGCGCCTCGATGCGCTTGCCCGAATCGAGCAAGTCTTCGTTCCAGCTATTGGCGCCATCGACGATGGTCGGCTTGATCAGCACCACCAGTTCGCGCTTCTGGATCACCTGTCCCGTGTTGCGGAACAGCGCGCCCAGCACGGGAATATCGCCCGCGCCCGGCACTTGCGAGCGGTCCGCCGTGGTGGCCTGGCGCATCAGGCCGCCGATGGCGACGATGCGGCCATCCTGGCTGCGCACCATGCTGTCCATCTCGGACGTACTGGAAGCGGCCAGCGGCAGTTTCAGCGAACCGGCGCTGCCCAGGTCGATTTCCTTGCTGATGGTCGACACCTGGCTGACGGATGGGTGCACGTGCAGGATGATGTTGCCATCCGCATCGATCTGCGGCGTCACGTCCAGCACCACGCCGGAAAAGAACGGTTGCAAGGTCACATTGGGGCTGGTCGTCGCGCCGCTGGCCGTCGTATTCGTGGTGGTCGACACGCCCGTCACGTAAAACTCGTCCGTGCCGATCTTCAGCACGGCCTTCTGGTTATTCATGGTGGCGATGCGCGGGCTCGACAGCACGTGCACGGAGCCTTGCGATTCCAGGAAGGAAATCATGGCCGCGAAATTGGCCGTCTGGAAAGCCAGGCCGAACATGGAACCGGCCGAATTCGCCGCCGAACTGAGACCAAAGCCGCTGCTGGCCGTCAAGCCGCTGCCATTCGTCATGTTGGGCGGCTGGCCGCCATTGAACGGCAGCGGCGCCAGGGTGCCGCCCGGCTGGATGAAGCCCGTCGAAATGCGGTTCGTGTGGCCGCTCTTGATCGAGGCAAACGAGGCCCAGTTGATGCCCGTCTGCGTGTTGTCGTTGAGTTCGACTTCGAGGATTTTCGCTTCCAGGATCACCTGGCGGTCGACGGACAGCTGCGTGGCCTTCAAATACATATCGACATTGCGCAACTCTTCCGGCATGGCGCGGATGACGATCACGCCCGACTGCGGGCTAAGCACCACTTGCCGCCCGCCTTCGGCGCTGCCGACGATGGCTTCCAGCGCCGCCTTCAACTCCGGCCAAAAATCCGCCGTGGACGAAGTCGTCAGGTTGCTGCTGTCCAAGGTACGGCCGCCCTGGCCGCCGTTCGTTTGCTGGTTCTGCTCGTTGTTGTTGCCCTGATTGTTATTGCCGCCATTTCCGCTGTTGCCCGAGCCGCCCGAGTTGGTCGAGCCCACGGAACCCACCGACGTCGACGAGACGCGCAGGTTAGAACTGCCGCGGCGCGCGCCCGTCAGATAATTGACATGGAACAAACGCGTCTGCATGGTCAGGGGCTTGATGTAGATCTGCGTGCCCTCGACCTTGTAATCGTAGCCATACAGTTCGCGCACGGCGTCGAGCGCCTGGAACAGGGTCACGTCCTTCAGATTGGCGGAAATCGTGCCGCCGATGTCGGGATGGACCAGCATGTTGTAGCGCGTGCCGGCCACGATGGAGGTGAAGAACTGGCGTGCCGGCACATTGTTGAACGCCACGTTGAAGCGCTCGTCGAGCGCCGCGCGGGCCTTCGGCAATTGCTGGGCCAGGGCCGCCACGGGCGGCAGCAGCGCCGCTTCCACGGCCTCCGGCTGGGCCGTTGGCGCCGTCGTGGCCGCCGCGCCCTTGACGGCATCGGTGATCGCATTATAGGTATCGCGCTTGACGGGCGCGACATTGCAGCCGCCCAGGCCCAGGCTGACGCTGATGACAGCCGCCATCGTACTGATCTTGAACATGCTCGCCTTGTGTTGATTGAGTTGCTTGGCCACTTCTTCTACTCCTGCTTGCGGTCGGTCTTGCGATCGGTCTTATTGTCGGTCTTGCTGCTCGGGTACAGCTTGAAGGTTTCCAGTGATTTTCCACGCCGCAACACGACGGCCGTGTCGTGGATTTCCGTCACCACGGCATCGCCCACCTTGCCGCCGACCTTGACTGTCTGGCCATCGATGACGGCCAGGCGGCGTCCGCCCGGCTGGGTGGAGATGAGCACCGATTGCAGCTGCGGCCGGGCCGCGACGACGGGCGCGGCGTTGGCGGGCGCCCACAGGGCCGCCGGCGGGCGCGTCGGGTCGTCCAGCGCCTGTGCCTGCGCGCCCGGCCATGCCAGGCTCAGTGCCAGGAAAGGCGCCAGCAGCGCGGGACCGAAGGTCAAAGTGCGATCCATGTATCGTCCATGCTGAGGGTATGTAAGGTCAGGGTCAGGGTGGCGCCCGGGTAGCTGGCGGAGTCGAGGTGGGCGGCGCCCCAGAAGACGCGCGTCGGCATCGCTTGCAGCGCCTGCATGTATTGCACCATGTCGGCATAGCTGCCTTGCAGCACCACTTCCACGCCATGCTGGTGCAGCAAGGGTGCCGGGCTCGGTGCCTTGGCAGCGGCATCGCCGTTCGCGGCATCGGCCTGGCGCACGCCCACGGCGCTGGCGGGCAAGGTTTTCAGCGACACCACGCGCAATCCGGCATGCCGGCGCAGCAAGTGCTCGAGCAAGGTGACCATGCGCTCGGGCGCCACCAGGCCATGCTGCTGCTCGCGCAGCGCCTGCGCCAGCGACGCCGTTTCCGCCTGCAAAGCCAACAGGCGCGTGCGCGCTTCCTGGTCGGGATCGGTGGCGTGGGCGAGCATGGTCAGCTCGATTTCCTTGTTCGTCGCGGTCAACAGGCTTTGTTTTTGCGCAATGCTCGCTTCCAGCGCGGCGCGTTTCGCCAACAGGGGATTGAAGCTCATGAAATAAAACACGAACAGGACGGCGGCCGCGGCGGCGCCAAACACCATCAGCCGCTCGCGCAGGCTGAGGGCGTCGAAGGCGGTGGCCCATTTCTTCAGCAAGGGCAACATCAGCGTGTTCCTCCAGCAACAGGTTTTGCCGGCGTGGCGGCACGATCCGCAGATTGCAGGCTGAACGCGATATAAGGCAGACCAGGCGTCTTGCCCTCGGCCACGGCCGGCTGCTCGGGCTGGCCGATGTCGAGGCTGGCGAAGGTCTTGCCTTTCAGTACCTCCTGCTGGCCCAGGCGCGTGATGTAGGCGGGCAGCAGCGACGCATGCAAGGCGCGGCCCTGCAAGCCGAAATCATTGCCGGCGCCGGCGATATCCACGCCCGTCAGCCATACGCCCTCGACCCTGGCCTGTGCCAGCGCGCGGAAATAGCCGGCATAGCCGCGGGTATTGCCCAGCTTGCCGCTTTCCAGTACGTTTGACGCATCCTGCAGCAACTGGCGCTGCGCCTCGACGGCCGCCAGTTCCTGCGCCAGGGCCGGGTCTTTCTTGCGTGGAGGATAATCGCGCAGAATCTGGTCGCGCTTCGCCTCGCCTTGCGCCAGCGCCGCCTTGACGCCCGCTTCGCGCTGTTCCAGGCCGGTCAAAGCTTGCTGGGCCAGCACGCCCACGGCCAGCAGCGCCAGCGCCAGGCCGCCCAGGCCCAGGCTGGCCGTGCGCGCCGACATATGGTGTTTTTTCAGTTCAAACTGGGGATTGAACAGATTGATCTGCTGGCTCATGCGCCCTTCCCTTCGTGCTTGCCCGGGTGCAAGCCAACCTCGCGTAAGCCTGCGCCGATGGCCAGGAAGTAGCGCGCCTGCATGGCAGGGTCGCGCAGCTCGGGGGCCTGCGACAAGTCCAGCACCGTGGCCAGGTCCAGCTGCTCGACCGGCATGTAGAGATTGTCGGCCAGGTATGCGTGCAAGCCGTCGGCCGCACCCGTCATCAGCATCAATCGGGACAGCGAAATGAAATGGAACTGGCGGTCGAAGTGGTCGAACGAGCGCTGCAGTTCCAGGGTGACGCGGTCGTAGTACTGGCTGGCGTCGGGCGATTGCAATTGCGTCACAGTCACGTCGATGCGGCGCGCCTGGTACAGTTCGCCATTGAAACTCATGGTCAGCAAGCCGCCGTCGCCATCGAAAGACAGCACGGCGATGCCGCGTCCCGGCGTTTCCAGCAAGGTGGCGATATTACGCTGCGCCATCTCGGGGATATCGATCACGGACAGGCCGATCTTGCATTCCGCGTATAGCGCCTGGCGGCGCGACACGGCGCTGTTGCGCGCGGCGACGGCAAACACGCTGCTGCCCCGCTGGGTGCCGTTCGGGTCGCCGGGGATGTCGAACACGTCGATGGTGGCCTCG
This sequence comes from Janthinobacterium lividum, assembly GCF_034424625.1. Lineage (NCBI taxonomy): Bacteria > Pseudomonadati > Pseudomonadota > Betaproteobacteria > Burkholderiales > Oxalobacteraceae > Janthinobacterium > Janthinobacterium lividum. Next base: position 4,079,970 of record NZ_CP139976.1, read on the forward strand.
GCCAGGGGAAAGTCCAGCATGTCTTTCAAACGCCAGCCCACGGCCGTCTTCAGCTCCTCGCGCGGCACGGCCGGCGCTTCCAGCGACAGCAGCTGGTATTCGCCGCCAGCCAGCACGCTGGTGCAGTGGCGCGCTGCTGCCTGCAGCTCCTTGCCCAGTTTTTCCAGCACCTCGGCCGGCGCAGGCCGCGCGGCCGCCTGGTAACTGGCGCCCCGCACGCGCGGCATGCCGCCGGCGGGACGTTCGACAACGACAGCGCTGACGCCTTCGCGGCCAAACGCCGTGGCCAGCCAGCCATCGTACTTCTTTGCTCTTGCGAATAAACCCATGCGAACTATCCAGTGTAAGTGCCTGCCCGATCTTGTCGCGCAGATAATGCATCCAGCCAATTTTAATTCATGAAGCCAACTTTATTGTGTAAAAACAATAAATTAGCGATCTTTTTTTCACCTAGTTGACCTTACTGCGACAACACGGCTTGCAGGCGGCGCTGGACATAATCGGCGTTATTGCCCGCATTCGGACAGCCGGCGGCTCCTGGCTGGTTGCAAGCCGTGGCCGTGATGGTCCAGCTGGTCAAGGTGCCGGGCCCCGTGGCCGTGCTGCATTGCACGGTGACGCTGAACGCCGACAGCGTCGTGCCGGCCGGCAAGCTGAACGTGGTGGCGCCGAGACATGCCGCGCCAGTGGTCAGGCCCGCGCTGATCTGTTTCTGCAAACCCCATTCGAGACCGGCGCGGGCGGCCTGTTCGGCGCGCACGCCCTGCACGTCCATGGCCGACTCCGTCTGCTGGAAGGTGGAGATATTCACCATCACGGCCGCCAGCGCGGCCAGCACCACCAGCAGGAAAATGGCCGTGACGAGGCTGAAACCGCGCATGCGGCGCGCGCGGTGGCGCAGCAAATGCGTCATGGCGTATTCCTCGCCTGCACCTGTTGCACCAGGCGCAGCACGCCCGTATTGCTGTTCGCCGCGCCCAGGCTCAGGCTGATATTCACCAGGCCCCGCTGCACATTGGCCAGCACGGTGTAGCTGAAGGCGCACCCCGTTACCTGGCGCGCCAGCAGTGCGCCATCCTTCAAGTCCGCCGCAACCGGCTGGGTGGCCTGGATGGCATAGCCCGCGTAACGGGTCAAGGTGCCGGTCGCCAGATCGCACGCATAGGTCACGGGCGTCGACACCACCTGGAAACGGTTCGACGGCGACGGCAGCGGCGCCGGCGCCGTCGCGAAAGGATAGCTGCCAAGCGTGACGACATTGCCGGCCACGCCCGTCACTGCCGCGCGGTTGCAGCCGGTCGCCGCGCTGCAGGAATAGGCGTCGTTCGGCGTGTAAGCTCCCCCCAGATTGTAGACGACGATCTGGTCGCCCACGCTGATCGCCTGGCGCGCGCCCAGCGCATTGGCGGGCATGGCGCCGACGATGCTAAAAGCTGGTGAGGCGGGGGTGGTCTCAAAGCTCAGCACACTGCCCAGTCCCGACGGGTCGCTGTCGCTCAGGTAGCGTCCGCCCGTCTTGGTCAGCAGCAATTCCAGGAACAGGCCGTTGTTCGAGACGCGCACGCTGTTGGGCAGGGCCAGGCGCACGTCGCGCGTCAGGCGGCGCGCCGCCGTATCGGCCGTGTCGGCCAATGCCGCGCGCGCCGCGACATCCATATAGCCCTGCACGGGCACGCGGATAAAGACGGCGACCATGGTGCCGATGATGCCCGTGATGACGATCACGATGACCATCTCGACGAGGGTAAAGCCGCGCGGATGGCGCCTGGCGTCAAGAAAATTTTTCATGGGATACTGTTCGGCGCATAGCGCACGCGATAGCCGTCGAGCACGATCTTCTGGTCGGCATACGGCACCGTCACCTGGATACGCAGGCCTTCCGTGGCGGGCAAGCCGTTCAGGGCTGCCTGGGTGATCACCACAGAGGCAACGTATTCCTGGGGGGAACCTGCAGCCCAGACGGCGCCCTGCGCATCCGTCTTGTAATTCGTGGCCGTGCCATACGCGCTCACGTAATCGTTGACGTTGTCGAAAGGCCGCGTCACGCCGCCCGCCTCTTGTCCGGCCACTTCCGGGATGGCGCAGCCGGCCGGGCTGGTGGCCGTTTGCGCGGCAGGGTCTTGCGGATCGCAATACGTGAAACGCGCCAGCTGGATTTCTTCCAGCATGCCTTCGGCAATCGCCAGCGCCTGCTTGCGCAGCTGCGGGTCGGCGCTGTGCTTTGTCGTCAGGCTCATCACGCCGAGGATGGCGGCCGAGGCCAGACCGACGATGACGATGAACAGCACCAGTTCGATCAGGGTCACGCCGCGTCCACGCCGGCGCCGCTGGCTAATGGACATAGCCCGTCTCCCCCTCGACCGTGACGACGCGCGGCGTGCCCTCGCCCCGGATGCTGATTTTCAGCCGCGCCGGGAAAGCCGATGGCGCCGGGAACACATCGCCCTGCGCATATGGCTGGCCCAGCGCATCGAAATAAAAGCTGGGCTCGCCTGTCACATCGGTGGACAGGGTAACGCCGGACGGACGGCCTTCGCACAGCCAATTGCTCCCCAGGCAATACTGCTGCGTCTCCTTGCTGCCGCTGTTCTTTCCCGTGGGCGGCACCACCTTCTGCTCATCGCTGCAACCGGCATCGAAGCACAGCGCCACGCTGTTGGCATCGATGTGCACAAATACGGCACGGTTTTGCGCCACCGCCAGCTTTTGCCCGTAGCGCACGATATTCGTCACCTGGTCGGCAAAACTGCGCGCGTCAAAAGTGTCGCGCTGGAAAAACCGGTTGACGGCAAACGTCGCCAGCAAGCCCGCCAGCACCAGCACGGCCACCAGCTCGATCAAGGTAAAGCCGCGCGCAGCCGTACGCCGCAGGGAGCGTGGCGGCCCTGCTTGGCGATGCGGATGCGGAAAGTCTGTCGGTGGCTGCTGCAATGGATGACCCGTAAAAAAGCCCAACGGGCTGGCGCCTGGGGTTGGGCTGGTGGTGCGCAAGAAGAGCCAGGTTCTGGCCTGAACCTTCTTGCTGATGGCGAATGGCTTACTTGCAGGTCGTGGCACTTGCCTTGAGATCGACATTCAGGGCACCGCCTGCAGCGGCAGGGGCCGTATAGACCACCGAGCAGTCCTTGCGCGCCGCATTCGCGGTCACATCAACAGTCACGGTCAACGCCGTACCAGCGATAGCCAGACCATAATCCTTGTCTGAAAGGCCTGCAGCGGCCTTGATACCTTCCGCAGTCGGATAGCCAAACTTCCCGGCGACAGTAACGCCTTCCATGGCGATATCATCAGCGGCACCGCCACTCACCAGATACTGGGCATGGTACAGCGCCGCACCTGCCTTGATCGCGCCAGCGGCCGCCTGCATCTTGGCCACGCGCGCATCGGTCGACATGTCGATAAATTTAGGAATCGCCGTGGCGGCCAGGATGCCGAGGATGACGATGACGACGATCAATTCGATCAGGGTAAAACCTGCCTGGGCGCCACTTTTCATACTACGTAAAGACTTGTTCATTCTTGCTTTCTCCAAAATCAAATAAAAAAACTTCAAAACCAACGCCATGAAACTGTCGCTGCACCGGACCAGGAAGCGCGTCAGTTTGCTGCCGATTCCGGCGCTTTCCACACCACGATATCGGGCTCCTGGGCGAGCTTGTCAAGATCGGCGTCTGCACCCGGCAAGGTTACCTTAAATTTCACTGCATCAACCCCTGTAGTGGGAAAAATATTGCCTTTACTAAACAAATAGATGATTTTTTGTTCTTTTTTGTCGTATAACCAATTCCCTGCCGGCAATTTTTCAAGGTCCGCCTGCGCGAACTCGCCCAGGTAGTTGGTCGGCTTGTCGGCCAGCCAGTCGAACGGGTTTTGCCGCGCCAGCGCCGGCATCCTGTCGCGCCGGTCCGCCAGATACAGCTGCAGCACCTGCACCCGCAAACTGGTACGCAAGACGCCGAGCATCTGCGCCACGGCCACCTGCTGCGCCTGTTGCTGGTAATAGCTGACCCGGTTCAGGAATACCGCCATCAGGATGGCGAACACGCCCGCCACCACCGCCAGCTCGAACAGCGTAAAACCGCGCTGGCGGAGCGGTTTTCTCATCAGTGCAGGGCCGCCCGGCCCAGGTCCCAGATCGGCAGGAAGATGCCCAGCGCCAGCACCATGGCGCCGAGGAAGACGATCAGTATCGGCTCGATCTGCGCCGACAGGGTCTTCAGCTCGTAATCGACTTCGCGCTCGTACATGTCTGCGATCTCGTCCATCAGGTCGTCCAGCGAACCGGATTCCTCGCCCACGGCGATCATCTGCAGCACCACGGGCGTAAACACGCCGGCCGCCACCGAGGTGCGCAAGATGCTTTCGCCCCGCTCGACGCCGTCGCGCATCTGCTCCACGCGCGTGCTCAGATACGTGTTGTCGACCGTTTGCGACACCACCGTCAGGGCCTGCACGATGGGCACGCCGCTGGTGCTCGACAGGGCAAAACTGCGCGCAAAGCGGGCCATCGTGCCCTTCAGGATGATCTTGCCGGCGATCGGCAGGCGCAGCTTGGCGCGGTCCCATTTATAGAGACCCTCTTTCGTGCGCAGCCAGGCGCGCCAGCCGAAAAAGCCGCCCACGCCCAGCATCAGCAGGATGGGCCAGTACGCCACCGTAAAGCGCGAAGTGCCGATCAGGATGCGCGTCATCAAGGGCAGTTCCGCATGGAAACTGGCGAACACCTTTTCGAACTGGGGAATGACGAAGATATTCACCACCACCATGGCAGCGAGCATGGCGAAGACGACGAAGGTCGGGTAGCGCGTCGCCGTTTTCACGCGTGCACGCATGTCGCGGTCGAATTCCAGGTGGTCGAACAGGCGCAGGAATACTTCGTCGAGGCGCCCCGTCATTTCACCCACGCGCACCATCGACAGATAAAACGGCGTGAAGATGGCGGGATGGCGCGCCATGGCGGCCGACAGTTCGCGGCCCGCGTCGAGCGACTCGCGCACATCCTTGATGATGCGCCCGAACGCGGGACTGATGGCGGACTCCTGCAAGCCGGCCAGGCCGCGCATGATGGGCACTCCCGCCTTGAGCAGGGTGTACAGCTGGCGGCTGAACAGCTGCACATCCATGGGCGTGACTTTTTTCTCGGTCAGCCTGGCCCACCAGCCCAGCTGGTTGGCACCGGCCTTCGTCACCGTCTGCCTGGTGGCGCTGATGTCGACGGGCGTGCTGCCGCCCGCCATCAACTGGTCGGCCACGGCGCCGCTGTCGGCGCCTTCCATCACGCCGGTCAGCAGTTCGCCACTGGCGCTGCGCGCCTTGTAGGAGAAAAACGGCACCTCAATCCTCGCTCTGGTTGCTGATGCGCATCGCTTCCATCACCGTCGTACGGCCTTGCACCACCAGCTGCACGGCGTGGCGGCGCAGGGTTTCGCCCGCCATCTGCGCCGTCGCCACCTTCATGAAGTGGGAAGGATCGGCATGGTTGGCGGCGTCGGCCACGGCGCGCGTGATTTCCAGCAATTCGTACACGCCCGTGCGGCCCCGGTAACCCATGCCATTGCAATGCGAGCAGCCCTTGCCGTGGAAATACTGGTTGCGCTCGACCAGCTCGCCCAGTTCCAGGCGCAACCATTCGTATTCGTTCGGCGTGGGCGCGTACGGCGTACTGCAGCTTTCGCAGATCACGCGCACCAGGCGCTGCGCCAGCACGGCTTGCAGCGAGCTGCCCACCATGTAGCGCGGCACGCCCATGTCCATCAGGCGCAGCGGCGTGCTGATGGCGTCGTTCGTATGCAGGGTCGACAGCACCAAGTGACCTGTCATGGCGGCGCGCAGGCCGATTTGCGCCGTCTCCTGGTCGCGCATCTCGCCGACGAGCACGATGTCGGGATCCTGCCGCAAGGCCGAGCGCAGCACCCTGGCAAAGTTCAGCTCGATCTTCTCGTTGACTTGCACCTGGTTAATGCCGGGCAAGCGGTACTCGACGGGGTCTTCCACCGTGATGAGCTTTTTTTCCACGGAGTTGAGCTCGGACAAGGCGCAGTACAAAGTCGTCGTCTTGCCGCTGCCGGTCGGCCCCGTCACCAGCACGAGGCCGTTCGGACGGCTGACGATGGCGCGGAACTGTGCCACCAGCGCAGGCGGCATGCCGATGGCGTCCAGGCGCAAGGTCGTGCCGCCCTGGTTCAGCAAGCGCATCACCACCGATTCGCCGTACTGCGTCGGCATGGTGGAAATACGCACGTCGATGCGCTGGTTTTTCACGCGGATGGCGAAGCGGCCATCCTGCGGCAGGCGTTTCTCGGAAATGTCGAGGTCCGACATCAGTTTCAGGCGCAGCGCCAGCGAACTGGCGATCTTGCTGTCCGCTTCCGTCTGCAGGTGCAGCACGCCGTCGATGCGGAAGCGGATCTGCAGCCGGCCTTCCTGCGGCTCGATGTGGATGTCCGAGGCGCGCACCTGCGTGGCATCCTCGAACACGGATTGCAGCAGCTTGACGATGGGCGCCTCTTCCAGGCCCGGATTGGCGGCCAGCGCGCCGAAGTCGACGGAAACGTCGCCCAGGTCCTGCTCCAGCTCGCGCGTCAGGGTGGAGATATCTTCCGTACGGCGATAGATGCGGTCGATGGCGGCCAGCACTTCCGTTTCATTGACGACAGCGAGCTCGATATGGCGCTTGACCAGGCGCGAGATTTCATCGTACGCAAACAGGTCGGTCGGATCGGACATGCCGACCAGCAAGCCCTCGCGGCGGTCTTCCAGCACCAGCGCGCGGAAGCGCCGCGCCTGGGTTTCCGGCAGCAGCCGCACCAGTTCGGGATTGATGTTGAAAAACTTCAGATTGATGTAGGGAATGTCGAGCTGGCGCGCCAGCGCGCCAGAAATCTGCTCTTCCGTGACGAAGCCGTGCTCGACAAAAACGCGGCCCAGCTTGCGTCCCGAACGCTTCTGTTCCGTCAAGGCTTGGCCCAACTGTTCTTCCGTCAGCAATTTCTGCTGCACCAAAATTTCACCGAGCCGGACTTTCTCTGGCCTTGCCATGCTTGCTCCTCGACAAATTCTTCAGACGCTGCACGCCAGCGGCGCGCGGGAGTATTTTATTCCAGAACCTGTTGTTTCTTAAAGAAAATATATTCCATCGTTTGATTTTTGCGCATTTCAACACTCTGCAAGGAAACACTTGCCGCCCACCTGCGCCCATGGCAATAATGGGGGTCATTCCCCGTCTTGCTGCCGACTATTACCCCTATGAACGCCTGCGCCATCGAGTTCCACAACGTGCATCTGCAGCTGGCGGGCGACGCCGTGCTGCGCGGCGTCGATCTGCAGGTGCGCGCGGGGGAACTGTTCGGCCTGGTCGGCGTGAATGGCGCGGGCAAGACTTCCCTGCTGAAATGCCTGCTCGACTTTTGCATGCCGGAGCGGGGCGAGATCGCCATTTTCGGCCAGGCGCACCGCCACGGCGCGGCGCGCCAGCCCCTGTGTTTTCTGCCGGAACGTTTCCAGGCGCCGTATTACCTGACGGGTGGCGACTTCCTGCGCTACCTGGCGCGCCTGCACCATGTGCGCCCCGATGCGCACGCCGAGCAGCAAGCCCTGGACGCGCTGGATCTGGCGCCGGACGCCTTGCTGCGCCCCGCGCGCGACTATTCGAAAGGCATGATGCAGAAACTGGGGCTGGCCGCCTGCTTGCTGTCGGGCAAGCCGCAACTGGTGCTGGACGAACCGATGAGCGGACTCGATCCAAAGGCGCGTGCACAGTTCAAGCAAGTGCTGCGGCAAGCGCGCGCGCAGGGCCGCGGCGCGCTGCTCACCTCGCATGCGCTGGCCGACGTGGAAGAATTGTGCGACCGCATGGCCATCCTGCATGCGGGCCGCATCGTATTTACGGGCACGCCAGCCGAATGCCGCGCGCGCCATGGCGGCGCGACCGACGCCAGCCTGGAACAGGCTTTCCTCAATTGCATCGCGGCATGAACGCCCCGCTCTCCGCGCCGCCCGGACGGCCTTACGCCCCCTCCCCGCACGGCATGTATCTGCGCCATTTCGGCTTGCGCACGGCGCCGTTCGGCATCACGCCGGACCCGGCCTTCTTTTATGCGGGCAATACCCGGGGCGAACTGCTCGATGCACTGCTGTATGCCGTCACGCAAGGCGAAGGCATCATCAAGCTGACGGGCGAAGTGGGCAGCGGCAAGACCATGCTGTGCCGCATGCTGGCCGAACGCCTGCCGCCCCAGGTCGACGTGCTGTATTTGCTCAATCCCCGCCTGGAACCGGACGACGTCCTGCACGCCATCGCCGCCGAACTGGGCCTGGCGCTGGACGGATGCCGCGCCGATGCCGTGCTGCACGCCCTGCACGGCGAGCTGATCGCCCGGCATGCGGCGGGACGCCAGGTGGTGCTGCTGGCAGAGGAAGCGCAAGCCATGCCGGGCGCCACCCTGGAAGCGCTGCGCCTGCTGACGAATCTGGAGACGGCCAGCCACAAGCTGCTGCAGATCGTCCTGTTTGGCCAGCCGGAATTGCAGCAGACGCTGGACTTGCCCCAGTACCGCCAATTGAAGGAACGCATCACCCACAGTTTCACCGTACCGCGCCTGCCGAAGTCCTTGCTGGACGACTACCTGGCATGCCGTCTGGCCGCCGCCGGCCGCACGGCGCCGCTGCTCTTCACGCCAGCCGCGCTGCGCCAGCTGGCGCGCGCCGCACAGGGCATCGTGCGCAGGGTCAATATCCTGGCCGACAAGTCCTTGCTGGCCGCGTTTGCGGACGATGCGCAGGACATCAGCGCCCGCCACGTGCGCCTGGCCATTGCCGACAGCCCCTTCCACCGTCCGCCCTGGCATGCGGGCAAGCTGCTGGCGGGCGTCTTGAGCGCACTGATGCTGTTGCTGGCCTTTGCTCTGCTGTGGCAATGGCTGACGAGCAACCAGGCCCAGATGCGCCGCGCCGCGCCCGCCGACGCAGCCGCAAGCGCGCTCCAGGCAACCGTTGCGCGCACGCCGCCGCCATTGCAGCCCACGCTGCTCGACAGCAAGCTGGCCGAATCGCGCGACTGGCTGGCAAAGCAAAGGCCGCAGCAACTGGTGCTGCAAATTGCCAGCCTGCCCGCCACCGAAAAGGCCGCGGCGGAAAGCTTCCTGCAGCAGGCGCAGCAAGCCATCGGCCTGCACGACCTCCACGTGTTTCGCCTGTCTGACGCAGCCCCCTCAAGCGCCGCCGCGCGCCTGGTCATCGTCTATGGCAGCTTCGCCGACCGGGCCAGCGCCGAAGCCGTGTGGGCCAGGCTGGCGCCCACGGCGCCGCAGAAAATATTGCTGAGCGACATAGATAGTATCCGCACGGAAATGAAAGCCCCAGCGCCGCCACAAACAAGGCGTGGCGCCCCCTGACTTTATTTCGGTATATTGCCTCCCGGGCACGCACAGCGATTGCTTTTAGGCGATCATGCTGGGTAAAATTACAAAAGCACAACACGACTTCAAGGGCGAACTTTTCATGAATCAACACCCTATTCCTGTGCTGGCCTCCTGGGTCGCCCTCGCCTGCAGCACCATGCTGTCAGGCTGCGCCACGCATCAAACGCCGTTGTCGCCTGTCCACATCAATGCCGCGCCCCTCCCGGCCGGCGTCATTCCCGAACCTGTGCAGCAAAGCAGCGCACTGGCCGCGCCCCTGCCGGCACCCAAAATGGAAACCTACAGCGTCACCGTGCACAAGGTGCCCGTGCAATCGCTGCTGTTTGCCCTGGCGCGCGACGCGGGCATGAATATCGATATCCACCCGCAGATCGAAGGCAGCGTCACCCTGAATGCGCTGAATCAGACCCTGCCGCAACTGCTGGCGCGCATCGGCAAGCAAGTCGACATGCGCTACGAAATCGATGGCAAGAACCTGACGGTGTTGCCCGACGCGCCCGTATGGCGCAATTACAAGGTCGATTACGTCAACATGGCGCGCAGCACCAACAGCAGCGTGAATATCGCCACGCAAATTTCCACGGCAGGCGGCGGGTCGAACAATGCCAGCAACCCCGTTGGCAACACGCAGGGCAGTGGCAGCAGCGGCAATAACAATTCGACCACCCTGGTCGTGAATCGTTCAGAAAATAATTTCTGGTACAGCCTGGAAAAGAATATCCGCGACCTGCTGCGCGAAACCACGCTCAACGACGTGCAGGTGGACCCGCTGGCCCAGCTGAACCAGCAATTGACGACCATGCCCGGCCAGCAGGGGCAGCAAGGACAGCAGCAGAACCAGGCCGGCAACGTCCCTGCCGCCGGTGCGACTGGCCAGTACGGCGCCCAGCCGCCGATGCAGTATGGCAACCAGAATGGCAATCCGAATGGAGGTCAATCTGCGCCGGGCCAGCAGGGGGCCAGCCAGAACGCCACGCCTGGCCAGCCGCTGGACGCGAACGGCATGCCGCTGTTAAAACTGGCCAACAAGGGCAGCCCCTCGTCCGTCGTCGTGAATGTGGAAGGCGGCTTGATCGCCGTGCGGGCCACGGGGCGCCAGCATGAAAAGATCGCGGAATTCCTCGACGCCGTGTTACACAGCGCCAAGCGGCAAGTGCTGATCGAGGCAACCATCATTGAAGTGCGCCTGAGCAATGAATACCAGCAAGGCATCAACTGGGCGCGCCTGACGGGCAGCCTGCAGCTGCGCCAGGGACAAGTGGGCACGGCGGCCCTGTCCAGCGGCGTCACGCCGAACGCCACGCCCGGCATCTTCCTGCTCAATTATCTGAAAGACAGTTTTTCCACCACCATCCAGCTGCTCGAATCGTTCGGCAAGGTGAAAGTGCTGTCCAGTCCGAAGATCAGCGTGCTGAACAATCAAACGGCCATGCTGAAAGTGGTCGACAACAATGTCTTCTTTACCATCAAGGTGACGCCTGCCGTGATCAGCTCGACAGGCACCATCACCACGCCGGCCACCTATGAGTCGAAACTGGAAACGGTGCCCGTCGGCTTCGTCATGAGCGTCACGCCGCAGATTTCCGACAGCGATGAAGTCACCCTGAACGTGCGTCCCACCATCACGCGCATCGTGGGCTATGTGCAAGACCCGAATCCGGCCCTCGCCAGCGTGATCAGCCGCGTGCCCGTGATCCAGGCGCGCGAGCTGGAATCGATCATGAAAGTGGGCAATGGCCAGATCGCCGTGATGGGCGGCCTGATGCAGGATTCCGTCGACAACGCCAAGGATGGCGTGCCTGGCCTGTCCAGCCTGCCAATCGTGGGCAATCTGTTTACCTACCGCAATGAGGCAAGCAGCAAGACGGAGCTGGTGATCTTCATGCGCCCCGTCGTGGTCAAGGATGCCAGCGTCGAGGGCGATTACCGCGACTACCGCTACTTGCTGCCCGGCCAGGCGCCGCTCAACAGCCAGCCATACACGGATGGCCCGCCGGCGCCGGCCGTCCGGCCGCAGGCGCGCCTGCAGGGAGACTTCCCATGAGTTTGCTGATGCAGGCGCTCAAGAAGGCCGAGCGCGCCAAACAGAACAGCCTTTCCGACGAGGAACTGGAAAAGCCGTCCGAAGCCTACGACCAGGTACTGGAACTGGCGCCGGCCGACGCCCTGCCGCCCCGTCCCGCGCCAGCGCCAGCGACCGTGCAGCCGCCAAGCACCTTGCGCCTGGAACCGCTGGCGGACGCGCCCGCGCCGCAGCCGGCGCAGAATGCGGCCCAGCCAGATCCACAGCCAGCTGCGCAGCAAGGCGCGCAGCCTGGCCCGCCTCCCGAGCCGCCACGCGCGCGCCCGGAACCGCCCGCGCGGCCACGCGCCAGCCGCAGCAATCCGCCGCCGAAAGGCCCCACGGGCCCCATCAGCGTCGATCCGGCCACCGTGCGCCTGGCCGTGCTGCTGGCGATATTGCTGGTGGTGGCAGGTTCCATGGGATATTGGTACTGGCGCGCCAGCACCAGCCCCGGCGCGGGCGCCAACCTGCCCGGCGTGCCCATGCCGCTGACGGACGCTCCGGGCACAACCGGCGTTGCCGGTCCGGTGCTGGTGCTGCCGGCAACGGGTGCCGCGCCGCCCGACGCCATGACGCCCGCCGCACTGCCGCCCGACTATCCGCGCGACACGCGCCAGCAAACAGGTGCTGCGGAGCAGCAGGCGATGATACAGGCGGCGGCCCAGGCCGCCGTGGCGGCGCAGCTGGCGCAGATGGCGCCGCCCGCACCGCCCAGCCTGCCGCCCGTGGCGGCGCCCGACAATAGCCAGATCCAGGTGCAGCGCAGTGTCGCCGCGCCGCAAATCAACCCCGGCGTGCAGCAAGCCTACCAAGCCTTCAACGGGGGCCAGCTGGGTTCTGCTCGTCAGCAATATGAAACCGTGTTACAGCAGGATGCCACCAACCGCGACGCGCTGCTGGGCCTGGCTGCCGTGGCCTTGCGCGAGCACCAGGGCGCGCAGGCGGCGGCGCTGTACGTGCGTTTGCTGGAAATCAACCCCGACGATGGCGAGGCGCTGGCCGGCCTGATCGGGCTGCGCCAGGGCGACGTGGCGCTCAGCGAGGCAAAATTGAAAGCCATCCTGGCGCGCAGCCCCGACAGCGCGCCCGTGCTGTTTGCACTGGGCAATGTGTATGCCAAGCAGCGCCGCTGGAACGAAGCGCAACAGCAATTTTTCCGCGCCTACGGCGCCGCGCCCGGCAATCCCGACTATGCGTTCAACCTGGCCGTGGGCCTGGACCGGTTGAACCAGCCCCGGCTGGCCGCCACGTATTACCAGCGCGCCCTGACCCTGGCGCAAACGACGCCCGCCGCCTTCGACCAGGCCGTCGTGCAAACGCGTTTGCGCGAACTGGCGTCCCCTGCGGCAGTGGCCGAGCCGGCCATCATCACACCCCGTCAGGAATAAGCACCACATGGCAGAACAGGCAAAACTTCCCCTCGGCAAGCTGCTGATCCAGAAAGGCGTGATCAGCGAAGACCAGCTGCGCATCGCCCTGATCGAGCAGCGGCGCAGCAGCGAACCGCTGGGCAAGCTGCTGATCACCCTGGGTTTTGTGACGGAAGCCACCGTGCGCGAGGCCCTCAGCGAAAACCTGAAACAGGTCAGCGCGGATCTGTCCAGCCTGGTGGTCGACGCCATCGCCCTGAAACTGATCCCGAAGGATGTGGCCAAGCGCTACCGCGTGTTTCCCATCGTGTATGAACGGCAGGCGGACAACCTGATCCTGGCCATGGCCGACACGAGCAACATCGTGGCGCTCGACCAGATCAGCGCCATGCTGGTCAAGGGCATCACGATTTCCACCGTGCTCGTCAACGAATCGGACATTTCGCGCGCCATCGACCAGTACTATGGTTTCGAGCTGTCGATCGACGGCATCCTGCACGAAATCGAAACGGGCGAAGTCAGCTATCAAAGCATGGCCTCGCCATCGGACGAGTACAGCCAGCCCATGGTGCGCCTGATCGATGCGCTGCTGGCCGATGCCGTGCAGAACGGCGCCTCGGACATCCATTTCGAGCCGGAACAGTCGTTCCTGCGCATCCGCTACCGCATCGACGGCATCCTGCGGCAAATCCGCAGCCTGCACAAATCGTACTGGCCGGCCATGGCCGTGCGCCTGAAGGTGATGTCGAACATGAATATCGCCGAGGCGCGCGCGCCGCAGGATGGCCGCATCAGCATCAAGTTTTCCGGGCGGCAAATCGACTTCCGCGCGTCGGCGCAGCCCACCACGCATGGCGAAAACGTCGTGCTGCGCGTGCTGGACCGGCAAAAAGGCATCGTCCCGCTGGACGCCCTGGGCCTTGCCGACGCGGAACTGAACTTGTTGAAACTCATGATTGCGCGCCCCGACGGCGTGATCCTCGTGACGGGCCCGACGGGCAGCGGCAAGACCACCACCCTGTATTCGATACTCAACCATATCAATACGGAAAGCGTCAACATCATGACCCTGGAGGACCCGGTCGAGTATCCGATGAACATGATACGCCAGACCTCCGTCAACGAATCCGTCAAGCTGGGCTTTGCCGACGGCATCCGCTCGATGATGCGGCAAGACCCGGACATCATCCTGGTGGGCGAGATCCGCGACCGCGAAACGGCGGAAATGGCCTTTGCGGCCGCCATGACGGGCCACCAGGTGTATTCCACCCTTCATACGAGCTCGGCCATCGGTTCCGTCGCGCGCCTGCTCGACATCGGCATCCTGCCCGACATCATGGCCGGCAACATCATCGGCATCGTGGCGCAGCGCCTGGTGCGGCGTTTGTGTCCGCATTGCAAGGAAACCGTCATTGCCGACGACGTCGAGCGCCGCCTGCTGGGCCTGGCCACGGATGAGGCGCCCGTCTCCATCTGCCGCGCCGTGGGCTGCGAGCGCTGCGCGCATCAGGGCTACAAGGGCCGCCTGGCGATCATGGAAATCCTCAAGATGACGGCCGAACTCGATGAGATGACGGCGCGCCGCGCCAGCAGCCGCGAACTGAAGAACGCGGCGCGCGCGGCCGGCTTCAAGGGCATCGTCGACGACGGCATGCGCCGCGTGCTCGAAGGCGTCACCACACTGGAAGAAGTGGGCCGCGTGGTCGACCTGACGGAAAGGCTGGCCTGATGGCGCAATATGTCTACCGCGCCATGGATGCCAGCGGCGCATTGATTCCCGGCAGCATGGAGGCGGCCAACGTGCCGGACCTGGAAGCGCGCCTGCACCGCATGCAGCTCGACTTGATCGACTGCAAGATCACGGGCCAGTACCTGGTGTTGCTGGGCAAGCGGATCATCCACCGCCGCGACCTGATCAATTTCTGCTTCCACATGGAGCAATTGACGGGCGCGGGCGTGCCCATCCTGGAAGGCTTGAACGACTTGCGCGAAAGCACGGACCACCCGCGCCTGCGCGAAGTCGTCACGGATCTGATCGAAAGCATCGAGGGCGGCTTGCCCCTGTCGGGCGCACTGGCCCAGCATGGCGACATCTTCGACGCCACATTCACCAGCCTGATCCTGGCGGGCGAACAGAGCGGCAGGATCGCCGACGTGTTCAAGAACCTGTCGGAAAGTTTGAAATGGCAGGACGAGCTGGCCTCGCAGACGCGCAAGATCGTCATGTACCCCGTCATCGTGGCCATCGTCGTGGCGGCCGTGACGTTTTTCCTGATGATCTATCTGGTGCCCCAGCTGACGGCATTCATCCGCAACATGGGCGGCGAGCTGCCGCTGCATACGCGCGTGCTGATCTTTGTCTCGAATGTGTTCATCGATTACTGGTATCTGCTGCTGGCCTTGCCCGTGCTGCTGTTTTTCGGCCTGCGCGCGCTCATCCGCCGCAGCGAGGCGGCCCGTTATGCGTGGGATGGCTTGAAGCTACGGCTGTGGCTGGTCGGCCCCGTGCTGCACAAGATCATCCTGGCCCGCTTCGCCACATTTTTTGCCCTGATGTATGCCTCCGGCATCACGATACTCGAATGCATCCGCCTGTCCGAAGGCATCGCCGGCAACCAGGTGGTGGCGGCCGGCCTGCGCCGCGCCGCACAGCTGATCGGCGAGGGTTACGGCGTGACCGCCGCCTTCCAGCATACGGGCATCTTCCCGCCGCTGGTGATCCGCATGCTGAAGGTGGGCGAGGCAACGGGTTCGCTGGACACGGCCTTGCGCAATGTCAGCTACTTTTACAACCGCGAGGTGAAGGAATTGATTGAAAAAGTGCAAGCCATGATCGAGCCTGCCATGACGGTCATCCTGGGCTTGCTGCTGGGCTGGATCATGCTGTCGGTACTGGGGCCGATCTACGACACCATCAGCACGATCAAAACTTGAGATTCGAGACCTGAGGCCGCCGTGTTCCGCAAACAATTACTTTACATCACCAGCGACACCCTGTACGCCTACGACTGGAACCACGGCGTGCTGGGCCCGGGCCAGGCCTTCCCCGCCAGCGCGGCCGGGCTGGACGGTTTCGCCGCGTGGCTGGAAGATCCGCAGGCACAGCGGCAGGACGTGCCCGCCTACCTGCTGACGGACTTGATCGAGGAAGATTTCCAGCGCCATCTGCTGCCCCACGTGCGTGGCAAGGCCGGCCGTGCCCTGCTCGAGCGGCGCAAGCAGCAATTGCACCGCGACACGCCCTACCGGGGCAGCACCCTGCTGGGCCGCGAAAGCACGGGCCGCCACGATGACCAGGTACTGTTTTTCGCCCTGACCAATCCAAGCTTGCTGCAGCCGTGGACGGAGGCGCTCGAGCACTTGCGCGTGCCCGTGGCCGGCATCT
Organism: Janthinobacterium lividum; assembly: GCF_034424625.1. NCBI lineage: Bacteria > Pseudomonadati > Pseudomonadota > Betaproteobacteria > Burkholderiales > Oxalobacteraceae > Janthinobacterium > Janthinobacterium lividum. The sequence goes on from NZ_CP139976.1 coordinate 4,096,209, forward strand.
ATTCGACCAGCCTGCTCAGTATCGCGCTGGTAAAAAAGCTGTCGATCGCGCACGAACACCTGCTGCTGGTGACGCAGCAGTCGGGCGGCTTGCGGCAAAGTTATTATGAAAAAGGCCAGCTGCGCTTTTCGCGCCAGACGGCCACCATCGCGCTCGACGGCGTGGCCGTGAATATCGCGCTGGAAACGGAAAAAACGCGGCAATTTCTCACCAGCACACGCATGCTGGCGCGCGGCGACGTCTTGAATACCGTCATCCTGGCGCCGGCCGCGCAAATCGCCAAGCTCGAATTATTGTGCGACAACGGCGTGGAAGTGGCTTACCACTTCATCGACCTGCAACTGGCCGCCGGGCGGGTCGGCTTGCGCCAGACGCCGACGCTGGCCGACGAATTGCTGCTGACCTTGCTGGGCAAGCATCCGCCATCCAGCCACTATCCGCCCGGCGCGCTGGCCCGCTACTACCACTTCCAGCGCTCGCGCAAGACGCTGTATGGCGCCAGCGCGCTGATCGGTGCGTCAGCTGCCCTGTGGTGCGTGATCAATCTGCTTGGCGGCATAGCCGACGGGGCCGGCACGCAGCGCCTGGCGCAGGAAACGGCGTCCTACCAGGAACGCTACCGCAGCGTCATGTCGACGCAGCCGCCGGCGCCGGCCAAGACACAGAACATGAAAGTGGCCGTGACCCTGGGCCAGATGATCGCCAGCCAGGCGCCGGAACCGGGCCGCCTGCTGGGCATGCTGAGCGCCGCGCTGGACCAGGCGCCGCAGGTTGCGCTCGGCCAGCTGCACTGGCATGCGGGCGGGGCGCCCGCGCGCGCGGCCGGCGGCCAGCCACCACAGCAGCAGGCTGCGAGTTCGCCGCCCGGCAGCGCCATGGCCGGCATTCCGGTCGCGCCGCCGCAGGCGCTGCGCCTGGAAGCGGACGTGGCCATGCCGAACAATGACTACCGCGCCGCGCTGGCCGCCATCACGGCCTTCGCGCAAACCCTGGCGCGCCAGCCGCGCATGCAGGTGACGATCGAGGAAACGCCGCTCGACCTGCGTCCCAGCGCGGCCCTGTCCGGCAAGAGCGCCGCGCCGGCGACGGACAGCCAGGCGCGGTTTACCCTCTTGCTGGAGTGGCAGCCATGAGCGGCCCCGTCAAGCAGCCGCCCCTGCCCGGCATGCAGCGCGCTGCCACGCCCACGCGCACCCTGCCCGCGTGGCTGGGCGAACTGCGCCTGGTGCGCCGCGCCCTGCTGTGCTTTGCCCTGACCTTGCTGGCCAGCGTAGTGCTGCTCAGCCTGAGCGCCGCCTACCGCACGCGCGAAGCGCAACGGCTGTACCTGGCCCAGCACACACGCGCGGCGGCGGCGACCCTGTTCAACCACGTGGAAGCGGAAAAACAGGAAATCCGTGCCTACGAACCGCAATTCCTGGCCCTGCGCCAGCGCGGCCTGATCGGCGAAGAAAACCGCCTGGCCTGGATCGATGCCATCCGGCGCAGCCAGGAACAGCGCAAACTGCTGCCGATCAGCTATGACATCAGTCCGCAGCAAGCGCTGAAGGTGCCGCTGCCCATGGAGATGGGGCAATATCATTTGCACGGCAGCCGCATGCGCCTGCAGATGGATTTGCTGCACGAGATGGATTTGCTGAACCTGTTTGACGATTTGCGCCAGGCCGGCTATTTCGCCGTACAGGATTGCACGCTCAAGCGCCACGGAGCGGCCGGCAGCCAGGCAGCGCCCGCCCTGGGCGCCGAATGCGAGCTGCTGTGGCTGACCGTCAACAGCGTGCCCGTACAGGAGCGGCCATGAAGCGCACCCTGATCCTTGGCGCGCTGCTGGCCGGCGCCGCGCTCTCTGTCGATGCACAGGCACAGCAGCTGGGGCGCTTGTTCCTGTCGCCCGAGCAACGCACCCAGCTCGACGCGCAGCGCTACGGGCCGCCGCCAGCCGATCCCGCCCTGGCTGCGGCGCCGCCACCACCACCGCCGCCACCGCCCGCCCCGCCCGTGGAATTGAATGGCGTGGTGCAGCGCAGCAGCGGCCACTCCACCGTCTGGCTGAACCAGGAAGTGCAGAACGAACCGCACAATCGCCTTGCCCACGGCAAGCCCGGCACATTGACCCTGCGCCTGTCGAACGGCCAGGTGGTGCTGCTCAAACCCGGCCAGCGCTACGATCCGGCCAGCGGCACGGTCACCGAGGTGCAGGAGACGCCGCCATGACGCCACGCCACCCTCATTGCCACCCTCGTCGCCAGCGCGGCGCCGCCCTGTTGCTGCTGGTGGCCGTGCTGGGCCTGGGCGCGGCCAGCCTGCTGATCAGCGCCTTCGGCCGCGGCACGGGCGAGGCCGAACGCCAGCAGCGCACCCTGGCCACCCTGGCACAAGCGCGCGAAGCCTTGTTGGGTTTTGCCGCTACGCAAGGCCGGCTGCCACGTCCTGCCGCCTCCGCCCTCGACGGGCGCGAACGGGCAGCCGACTGTGCCGACGATGCCGCATGCAGCGGCTTTTTGCCGTGGGTCGCGCTGGGCGTGAACGGTGTTGATGCCTGGGGCAAGCTGCTGCGCTACAGCGTCACGCCGGAAATGGCGCGCGCGCCCATCGTCTCGTTTTCCGCTGTCGCCAACAGGGTCGTGCTCGAACGCGACGCGCGCGGCGAATTCGCCTTCGTGGCGGGCCAGGCACAATGCAACGTCAGCGCCCAATGCCTGCCCGTCGTGCTGTTCTCGCAAGGCAAGGAGCATCACGGCACGTCCGCCAGCGGCGTGACGCAGATCAATACGGCGCGCGGCAATATCGACGAAGCGGCCAACGACAGCGACAGCCGCAGTTTCATTGCCCGCCCCGCCACCGGCAATGCCGCGCTGCCCGGCGGCGCCTTCGACGACATGCTGACCTGGATTACCTTGCCCGCCCTGTACCAACGCATGCGCGCCGCGCGCAACCTGCCATGAGCGTCCTCCATGCGCGCCGCCAAAGCGGCTTTTCCCTGATCGAGATCGCCATCGTGCTCGTCATCGTCGGCCTGATGATAGGCGGCCTGGTCACGCCATTGACGGTGCAGCTGGAGCAGCGCAAGGTGGCCGAGACGCAACTGGCACTGAATGAGGCGAAGGAAGCGCTGACGGGCTACGCGCTGCGCTACGGCCACCTGCCGTGCCCCGCCGCCTCCGCCATGAGTGGCCTGGAAGACCGGCGCGGCACGCGCTGCACGGGCGAAAAACGCGCCGGGTTCCTGCCATGGGCCACCCTGGGGCTGCGCCAGGGCGACAGCTGGAACCATCTGTTCCGCTACAGCGTGACGCCGGCCTTCAGCGACAGCGGCCAGCTTTTCAACCTGACCACACCGCGCGACATCAGCATCATCACGCGCAATGGCGGCGCCCTGCTGCAGGCGACGGCCTTGAACGACATCCCCGCCATGATCATGTCGCATGGCAAGAACGGTTTTGGCGCCACGGGCGTGCAGGGTCAGCGCCAGGCTGTGCCTTTCGGCAACAATGTCGACGAGCGCAACAATGCATCGAACGCCACCACCTTCATCAGCCGCGCCGCCAGCGGCCCGCAGCAGCCGGGCGGCGAGTTCGACGATCTCGTCGCCTGGGTGTCGCCGAACATCCTGTTCAACCGCATGGTGGCAGCGCAAAGGCTGCCCCGCTGATGCCGATGCTCTTGCCCGCCCTCACCATCGCCCGCTACACGCTGCTCGAAGCGCTGCGCAGCCGCCTGCCGTGGCTGTTCCTGCTGGCCGCCTGCGGCGCCGCCGCCCTGGCCGGCTTCCTGCAGCAACTGGCGCTGACGGAAAGCGGCGCCGTGCAGGCGGCCCTGCTGGCGGCCACCCTGCGCCTGGCCAGCATTTTCCTGCTGGCCACTTTCATTATTACCAGCATGGCGCGCGAAGCGGCCGACCGGGGCCTGGAATTGCTGCTCGCGCTACCCATGCCGCGCGCCGCCTACCTGCTGGGCAAGCTGCTGGGCTACGGAGCGCTGGCGGCCATGCCCGCCATACTCTTCGGCCTGTTGATGGCGCTGTTCGCTGCGCCCGCGCAATGCGCGCTGTGGGCGCTGTCGCTGCTGGGCGAACTGTGGATCGTCGCCGCCTTCAGCCTGCTGTGCGCGGCCAGCCTGCAGCAGGCCCTGCCTGCGCTGGCCGCCACCGGCGGCTTTTATCTGCTGGCGCGCATGCTGGGCAGCCTGCAACTGCTGGCCCACGGCCCGCAAGCGGGCGACTCCTGGCCGCAGCGCGCCATGACCGGCGCCATCGATGTGCTGGCCCTGTTGCTGCCCCGCCTCGACGCCTTTACACGCACGGAGTGGCTGCTGTACGCGACGGGCGACTGGCAAGCCCTGGCCAATGTAGCGGCGCAAACCTGCATTTATGTGGCCTTGCTGGCCAGCTGCGCGCTGTGCGACTTTTACCGCAGGAACATCTGATGGCGGCGACCACCCAGCGTCCCTGGTCCAAGGTGCCGCGCCCCCTGTGCTGGCTGCTGGCGGCATGCCTGCTGCTGCAGCTGGGCTGGCGCCTGGCGCAGCAGCATGCTCCCGCCCAGGCGCGTCCGCTGCCCGCCGCGCCGCCGGCTGGCGTGGCGCGCCTGGCCAGCCTCGGCGAACCGCTGGCCATGGCTAAGGCCATGTTGCTATACCTGCAGTCGTTCGAAGACCAGGCCGGCGTCAGCCTGCCGTGGCGCGAACTCGACTATGACCGCCTGGCCGGCTGGCTGGAGACGGCGCAAACGCTCGATCCGCGCAGCCGGTATGCGCTGGTGGCCGCCAGCGAAGTGTATGCCGGCGTAGCCGACCCGCAACGCGCGCGGCGCATGCTCAATTTTGTCGCCGCCAGCTTTGCGGCCGACCCGCAGCGCCGCTGGCCCGCCATGGCGCAGGCGGTGCTGGTGGCAAAACACCAGTTACACGATTTGCCGCTGGCGCTCGGCTATGCGCGCGCGCTGCGCCAGCAGGCGACAGGACCGCATGTGCCGGCGTGGGTACGCGAAATGGAAGCGTTCATCCTGGAAGACATGGACCAGCTCGACAGCGCCCGCCTGGTGATCGGCGGCCTGATCGCCAGCGGCCAGATCAGCGACCCGCACGAACTGGCGTTCCTCGCGCGCCGGCTCGACGAGCTTGCCAAGAAGAAAGCAAGGGCGGCGCCATGAGCCGCTGTCCGAAAGGCCATGCGCATCCGGCATCAATTGCAGTAAACTGCCATCTCAAGCTGTCGTACTTTTTTTTCAAGGAAACCCCATGCACCCACGCCGCCAGCACGGCTTTACGCTCGTAGAAATCGCCATCGTCCTGGTCATCATCGGCTTGCTGCTCGGTGGCGTGCTCAAGGGGCAAGGCTTGATCGACAGCGCCAAGGTGAAAAACATCATCCAGCAATCGAATGCGCTGACGGCCGCCGTCAACGCCTACCAGGACAAGTTCCGCGCCCTGCCCGGCGACGATATCCAGGGCACCGTGCACGTGCCCAATTCGGCCGGCAATGGCAATGGCGACGGCCAGATCGGCGATGGCCAGCCGCGCGAATTTACCCTCGCGCCGCAGCACCTGGCGCTGGGCGGCTTCATTATCGGCTCGTTCAACGGCACTTCGCAATTCATGACCAGCGCCCAGGGCGGCGCCGTCTACCTGTACAACGATGAAGTGGGCGGCCGCGCCGGCAACGGCATCCGCTTCGACAACCTGCCGGAGAGCTACGCGGAGCAGATCGACAGCAAACTCGACGATGGTGTGGCCAGCACGGGCAGCGTCCGGGCGAACATGCCCTACGGCAATGCCGGTGCTATCATTCCCCGCACCGCCGTCTTTTTCTGAGCCTCCAGTCACTATCAAAGGAATACCATGCCACTGCACCGCAAACTCATCGTTTCCCTGGCCGCCGCCTGCGCCTTGCTGGCCGGTAGCGCGCAAGCCCAATACGTGGGACCGACGACCGGCCCGGCCGCGCCCGGCAATGTGGCGGCCATCCTGAAAAATCCCGTCGACGACCAGGCCGTCGTGCTGCGCGGCCATTTGCTGCGCAAAGTGGGCAACGAGAAATACACCTTCTCCGATGGTACGGCGGAAATCCGCGTGGACATCGACGACAAGGTCTTCATGAACCGCAAGATCGATGCCAAGACCCGGGTGGAAATCCGCGGTGAAGTGGAAAAAGACTTCATGGAAAGCCCGGAAATCGATGTCGACGTGCTGACCCTGGTCCAGTAAGCCACCTTGCCATCCCGCCGCCACGGCGGGATGGGCATTACCCCTCTTCTGTATGCCTTGCGCAACCTTTTTTCCATGCCGGAAACTAGGCTTGTCAGAACAATCAATTTCGTCTAGCATCTTTTCATTCAACGTCAGCCAGCGCCAGCGTGAGCCTGCCTGTCGATTCATCCATTCTGGGAGCTTTCCGGGTGCAAGATTTGCCTTCGATACGCTCAAGAATTTCATGGCTGGTGCTCGCCTGGGTCATTCCGACGGCGCTGGTATTTCTGCTGCTCGTGGCGCAAAGCTACACGCGTGAACGCGACCATGTCGTCAGCGAAACGGCGCAGGCGGCGCGGGCTGTCGCGGCAGCCGTCGAACGCGACCTGAACGGCGCCCAGATGGCCGCGCGCATCCTGGCCGATTCGCCCGCCCTGCAAGCCGGCGACATCGGCGCCCTGCGGGCCATGGCCGCCAGCCTGCTGCAGCCGGGCATGGCCGTCAGCGGCTTCATCGTCTCCGACGCCAAGGGCCGCCAGCTGATCAATACAGCCCTGCCCGCCAGCCAGGCGCCGTCGCCCTTGCCGCAAAAATGGGCCGCCAGCATGGAGCGCACGCGCGACTACGGCAAGCCGCGGCTGACCAGCCTGGCCAAGACGCCGGACAGCATGCCGCAGCTGGCCCTGAATCTGCCGCTGCCACGCAAGCAGGGAAGCGCCTACGTGCTGACAGCCCTGTACCCGCCCGACTACCTGTCCGTGCTGCTGCGCGAGCTGCACCTGCCAGCCTACCTGGGCGCGGCCATCATCAATGCCGATGGCATCAACGTGGCGCGCACCCTGGCGCCGCAGCGCTATGTGGGCCAGCGCACTGCGGCGCCCCTGCTGGAACAGATAAGCCAGGCGCGCGAAGGCGTGCTGCGCCATGCCACCCTGGAAGGCATCGATGTGTATACGGGCTTTCGCCGCGCCCCGGACGCCGCCTGGACGGTGGCCGTCACCATGCGCACCAGCACGGTGGCAGAAGCGCTGCTGCGCTCGGTAGTCACGGGATCCGTCATCCTGGCGCTGCTGCTGGCCGCCGGCTTTGCCCTGGCCTGGCGCGTGGGCGGCCGCCTGGCCCGCACCCTGCAGGAACTGACGCAGCAGATCCACGCGCTGGCGCAAGGCAAACCCTTGCTTTCGAACAAGCACACGGACCGCGAATCGGCCGACATGGCCAGCGCCCTGGGCACGCTGGAGCGCGACCTGCGGCGCCACCGCACGCAACTGGAAAGCCTGGTGGCCGAACGCACGCTGGCCCTGGAAAAATCCACGCGGCTGCTGGAAACCGTGTACGCGACGGCGCCGATCGGCATGCTGTTCGTGGACCTGGACTTGCGCATCGTCATGATCAACCACTACCTGGCCGCCATCAACGGCGCCAGCGTGGCGCAGCACCTGGGCCGCCCCGTGGGCGCCATGCTGTTCGACGACGCCGTGCGCGCGGAGGTGGAACGTTGCGTGCGCCAGGTGCTGGAGACGGGACAGCCCATTGTCGACATCGAATTGAAAGGCCATAGCGGCCAGCAGCGCGAGCAGCTGAGTCACTGGATCGTCTCGTATCACCCGATTTTCGGCCCGGAACAGCAGTTGCTGGGCGTATCGGGCCTGTGGCTGGACATTACCGAGCGCAAGCGCAGCGAAGCGGAATTTCGCCGTTCAAAACACCTGTTTGGCACCATCATCGAAAACATCCCGGCCATGGTCTTCGTCAAGCGCGCCGACAAGCTGAGCTTTGAAATGATCAACCGCCACGCGGAGCTGACGCTGGGACGCTCGCGCGAGCAATTGCTGGGCAAGACGGACCACGATTTCTTCCCGCCGCAGCAGGCGTCCGCCTTCGTCAGCGCCGACCGCAAGCTGCTGGCCACGGGGCAGATGGTGGAAATCGAACAGGAAGCGATCAATACGGCCGATGGCACGACGCGCCACTTCACCACGCGCAAGGTAGTCTTGCGCGACGATGCCGGGCGCGCCAGCCATGTGCTGGGGGTGTCGATCGATATCACGGAACGCAAGCGCGCCACCGAGGTGCTGCACGCCGCCACCTGGCGCCTGGAACAGAATGAGCGCTTCATCCGCACCGTCACCGACAACCTGCCCGGCATGGTGTCGTACTGGGGCGCCGATTTGCGTTGCCTATTTGCAAATAAATTCTACAACGAATGGTTTGGCCGCAGCAGCGCCGAGCTGGCCGGCATCCACATGAGCGAATTGCTGGGGCAGGAACTGTTCGACGTGTATGCGCCCCACGTCGAGGGCGTGCTGGCGGGCCGGCCGCAAAGCTTCGAGCGCGACCTGCTCGATCCCGGCGGCCAGGTGTGCCACACGTGGACCAATTACATCCCCGATTTCGACGACAGCGGCCGCGTGCGGGGCTTCTTCGTGCTGGCCTCGGACGTCTCCGAACTCAAGCGCACGGAATTGCGCCTGCACGAACTCAATGAACAGATGGTGCGCGCGCGCGACAAGGCCGAGGCGGCCAGCATCGCGAAGAGCGAATTCGTCGCCAACATGAGCCATGAAATCCGCACGCCGATGAACGCCATCATCGGCCTGGCGCGGCTGCTGGAAGAGTCGCCGCTGGAACGGCGCGAGCGCAGCTATGTCGGCAAGATCCAGATGGCCACGCAATCACTGCTCAATATCGTCAACGACGTGCTCGATTTTTCCAAGATCGAGGCGGGGCAGATGGTGCTGGAACAGCGCCGTTTCCAGCTCGAACGCATGCTCGACAGCGTAGGCGTGTTGCTGGCCAGCAGCGCCTGGGCGCGCGGCGTGGAACCCGTCTTCGTGCTCGCCCCCGGCGTGCCGGACGAACTGATCGGCGACGCCCTGCGCGTGGAACAGATACTCATCAACCTGGTGGGCAATGCCGTCAAGTTCACCTCGCATGGCGAAGTGGTGCTGGCCATCGGCAAGGTGGCCGAGGATGCTGCCAGCGCCACCCTCGAGTTTTCCGTGCGCGACACGGGCATCGGCATCGGCGCGGCCGAACAGGAACGCATCTTCGACGCGTTTTCCCAGGGCGACAGCGGCACCAGCCGCAAATACGGCGGCACGGGACTGGGGCTGGCCATCTGCCGGCGCATGGTGGAATTGATGGGAGGCACCCTCAGCGTGACAAGCGCGCTGGGCAAGGGCTCCGACTTCCGCTTCAGCTGCCGCTTCGACAAGGTGGCGCCGCCGCCCGAGCCGCCCGGCAAGGGCGTGCCCAAGGCCCTGTCGCTGCTGATCATCGACGACAACGCCAGCGTGCGCGCCATGCTGGAAGACTGGTGCGCGGCGCAGGGCTGGCACAGCCGCAGCGCCGACAGCGGCGCGGCCGGCCTGGCGCTGCTGCGCGCCCATGCCAGCGGCGGGCCGGCGCACGATCTTGTGTTGCTCGACGCGGCCATGCCCGGCATGGATGGCATTTCCATGCTCACCGAGGCGCGCGCCGATGCGCTCCTGGCGCTGCCGCCCGTGATCATGCTGGTGGCCGACCAGGATAGCGAAAACCTCGAACGCCTGGCCGACAGCCTGATGCTGGCCGGCATCGTCTCGAAGCCGGCCACCCCGGCTCGCCTGCTGGCGGCCGTGACGGCCGTGCGCGAAGGCCGCAGCTCCCCTTCCGCGCTGCCCGTGTCCACGCCCTTGTCGGGTTTGCTCACAGGCATGCGCGTGCTGCTGGTGGAAGACAATGAAATCAACCAGGAAGTGGCGCAGTACATTTTGCTGCACTCGGGCGCGCGCGTGGCCGTGGCCGCCAACGGCCGGCTGGCCGTCGACTTGCTCACCAGCACGCCGGACGCCTGGGACGTGGTGCTGATGGATTTGCAGATGCCCGTCATGAATGGCTACGACGCCACCCTGGCCATCCGGGCCCTGGGCTTGCCGGACTTGCCCATCATCGCCATGACGGCCAATGCCATGGACGAAGACCGTCTGCGCGCCATCGCCAGCGGCATGAACGCGCATGTGGCCAAGCCCATCGATGTCGACGAAATGATCCAGACCCTGACCCGGCTGGTGCGCGCGCCCCTCGCCAGCGGCGACGGCGCTGCCCAGGCAGGCAATGCCGCCACGCAGACGCTGGACCTGCCGGCCGCGGTACCCGGCATCGACCTGGCAGCGGCCCTGCACCGCTTCGGCGGCGACTACGGCGCCTTCCTGGCCCTGCTCAAGCGCTTTGAAAATTCGCAAGGCGACGCCGTCGAGGAAACCCGGCGCCTGCTGGCCGCCGGCCAGGCGCCGCAGGCGGCGCAACTGCTGCACCGCGTCTGCGGCGTGGCGGCCAACCTGGGCGCCACGCAGATCGCCAGCCTGGCCGCCGAGACGGAAAAAACGCTGAAAACGGGGCGATCGCACGCCACGGCCGCCTTGCTGGGCCGCCTGGAACAGGCGATGGCCGAAGTCATCGAAGCGGCACGCACCCTGCCCTCGCCCCTGCGGCGCAGCCAGCCGGCAGCGGCCGCGCCCGGCAGCGGGCCGCTCGACCTGCACGCCGGCCTGTCCGAGCTGCTCGTCTTGATCCACAACAACAACCTGAAAGCGCTGGCGCAATTCCACGCCCTGCACCCCGCCATACAACAGTCAGACCGGGAAGCGGCACTGGCGATGGCACATGCGATTGAAACGCTGAATTTTGCCGAGGCGGAAAAACTCGTGCTCGATCAGCTGAAACGAGAGGAAAACAAGTGAGCTGGACCAACCTTGCCATGAACGGGCGCATCCTCATCGTCGATGACGCCATGGAAAACATCCAGATCCTGCACCAGCTGCTGCGCGAGGAACACGACGTGCTGTTCGCCCTGAGCGGTGAAAAGGCGCTGGAAATTGCGCATAATCAACAGCCGGACCTGATCCTGCTCGACGCCGTCATGCCCGGCATGGACGGTTATGCCGTCTGCAGCGCGCTGCGCGAATCGGCGCTCCTGAGCGCCATTCCCGTCATCTTCGTCACGGCCCTGAACCAGCCAGAAGACGAGACGCGGGCGCTGGAAGCGGGCGCCGTCGATTTCATCACGAAACCGTTCAACGCGGCCGTCGTGCGTGCCCGCGTGCGCAGCCAGCTGACCATCAAGCGGCAGGCCGACGCCATGCGCGAACTGTCGCTGACGGACTCGCTGACAGGCGTGGCCAACCGGCGCAGCTTCAACGACACGATGGACAGCGAATGGCGGCGCTGCGCGCGCGACGGCGTGCCGATGGCCATCATCATGGCCGATATCGACCACTTCAAGGATTACAACGATACTTATGGCCACCAGGCGGGCGACCTGTGCCTGCAACAGGTAAGCGCCGCCCTGCGCCGCTGCGCCGTGCGCCCGCCCGACCTGCTGGCGCGCTACGGCGGCGAGGAATTCATCATCCTGCTGCCGCAGGAAACGCGCGACGGGGCCGAAGTGGTGGCACAGCGCATCCTCGACGAGGTGCGCGCGCTGCAAATTCCCCACGCCAGATCAGGCGTCGGCCCGCACGTCACCGTCAGCCTGGGCATGGCCAGCGTCATGCCCACGGAAGGCATGGACCCCAGCGCCCTGATCCGCGCCGCCGACGCCCTGCTGTACCGCGCCAAGCATACGGGACGGGACAGGTATTGCGCGTCGGAGGGGGAGTGATCAGGGATAGCAGCGCATCAAAAACTCCGCCACGCACACGGGTTTCGTGTCGCCTTCCCGCTCCATGGTGACGGCCCAGTTCACCTGCGCCCCTTCCGGCAAGTCGTCGACGGAGAGGATGTCGAGCCGCGCGCGCAAACGGCTGCCGACAGGCACGGGAGCGGGAAAGCGCACTTTATTCAGGCCATAGTTGATGGCCATGCGGATGCCGGCCATGTGCAAGGCGCCCTGCAACATGGCGGGCAGCAGGGATAAGGTCAGGAAGCCGTGCGCCACGGTGCAGCCGTAGGGCGACTCGCGCGCGCAGCGCTCCACATCGACGTGGATCCACTGGTGGTCGTCCGTGGCGTCGGCAAAGGTGTCGATGCGCTGCTGGGTGATGGTGAGCCAGTCGGAAACGGCCACGTGCTGCCCCGCCAGGGCCTGGAAACCGGCGATGCCGGCGATATCACGCATGATTTTCTCCTGCTGGACGGCGGCCGAACATGCCCATGCCTTCGACGGTGGTCACCACTTCGCCATGCTGGTTGCGCACGCTCCACACGGAAATGACGATGCCGCGGTCCGGCTTCGACGTGGACGGGCGCACTTCCTTGACCTGGTAGGTCAGCTGCAGGGTGTCGCCAGCACGCACGGGTTTGAGCCAGCGGATGCTGTCCAGGCCGGGCGAACCCATGCTGGACGAATGCTTGAGCAGGTTATCCACCACCAGGCGCATCATCATGCCGCAGGTGTGCCAGCCGCTAGCAATGACGCCCTTGAAGATGGTCTTTTCGGCGGCCGCATGGTCGACGTGAAACGGCTGCGGATCGAAATCCGTGGCGAAGGCGATGATTTCTTTTTCCGTCACATGGCGCTGGCCCAGGTCGATTTCCATGCCTTGCGTAAAGTCTTCGAAATACCAGTGTTTCGGTGCGATAGCAGTCGATGCGGTCATGCGGTCTCCGTCGGCAAGAAGCCCGGCTGGGCGATAAAGCGCTCGATATGGTGCTCCACGTCGCCCAGGGTCAGGGCGATCATGGAGAGGCGCTTGAAATGGTGGGCGGCGGGCAATTCGTCCGTGACGCCCATGCCGCCATGCAATTGCACGGCTTGCTGGCCGACAAAGGTGGCGGCCAGCCCTATCCGCGCCTTGGCGGCCGAGACCGTGCGTCGCCGCTCGGCCGCATCCTCGCTGTCGACCTTGGCGGCAGCCAGCATGGCCATCGAACGGGCCTGCTCCAGATGGATGAACATGTCGGCCATGCGGTGCTGCAAGGCCTGGAACTTGCCGATCGGCGCGCCGAACTGCTGGCGCGTCTTCAGGTAGTCCAGGGTGGCGGCGAAGATGGCGTCCATGGCGCCCACGGCTTCCGCGCACAGCAGGGCGGCGCCATAGTCGAGCGCCGCGTCCAGCACGGCCCAGCCCTGCCCCGCCTGGCCGATCAGGGCCGCGTGGCCCAGCACCACTTGCACGAGGGTCACGGTGGCGGCGCGCTGGCCGTCGATGGTGCGGTAGTCGCGCACGGAAACGCCCGGCGCGTCGGCGGGCACGAGGAACAGCGAAATGCCATCCGTGTCCATCTGGCTGCCACCGCTGCGCGCCGAAACGATCAGGGAATCCGCCTGCGCGCCGTGGATGACGACGGTTTTTTCGCCGTCCAGCACGAAACCGTCGCCGCTGGCGGTCGCCGTGGTGGCGATATCATGCATATCGTGGCGCGACTGCCGCTCGCCCAGCGCACAAGCCAGTTTCAGGCTGCCGCTGGCGACCTGCTCCAGCACAGCATCGTGGCCACCGGCCAGGGTCAAAAAGCGCGCGCCCAGCACGGTGGCCAGGTACGGCTCGACCACCAGGCCGCGGCCCAGTTCCTGCATCACCAGCAGCATGTCGACGGCCGTGCCGTCGAAGCCGCCCGCGCCGGCCGGCAGCGGCAAGGCCGTCATGCCCAGCTCGGCCAGGGTGGCCCAGGCGGCATCGGACGTGCCCGTGGCGGAATGGATGATCTTTTGCCGCGTTTCAAACGGGTAATCCTTGTCGACCCAGCGCTTGAGCGCGTCGGCGAATTGCTGCTGTTCCTGATTAAAATGGAAGTCCATGTCGTCTCCTTCTGGCTTACAGGCCCAGGATCATCTGCGTGATGATGTTTTTCTGGATTTCATTCGAGCCGCCATAGATCGATGTCTTGCGGTAATTGAAGTAGTACGCGGCCAGCGGCGCGGCCAGGTCGTCGCCGGCGGCACTGTGCTGCGCGCTGCCATCGAGGAAAGCGGGATCGAACGGCAAGGCTTGCGGGCCGATGGCTTCGACCATCAGTTCCGTCAACTGCTGCTGCAGTTCCGAACCGCGCACCTTCAGCATCGATGCCTGCGGCCCCGGCCCCTTGCCTTCTTCGCTGATGACGCGCAAGACCGTCATTTCCAGCGCCATCAATTCGATTTCCAGGGTAGCCACCTTGGCGGCAAAAGCGGCATCGTGCAGCAGCGGCGCGCCGCGCTTGGTTTGCTGCATGGCCAGCTGCTTGAGGAAAGTCAACTCGCGCTTCGAGCGGCCCACGGCGGCGATGCCCGTGCGTTCGTGCCCCAGCAGATACTTGGCGTAGGTCCAGCCCTTGTTTTCCTGCCCGACCAGATTGCTGACGGGCACGCGCACGTTGTCGAAAAAGACTTCGTTTACTTCGTGTTCTTCATCGAGCATGATGATGGGGCGCACGGTGATGCCCGGCGTTTTCATGTCGATCAGCAGGAAACTGATGCCTTCCTGCTTGCGCACCGTGCTATCCGTGCGCACCAGGCAAAAGATCATGTCCGCGTGCTGGCCCAGCGTGGTCCAGGTTTTCTGGCCATTCACGATGTAATGGTCGCCGTCGCGCTGGGCCGTGGTTTTCAGCGAGGCGAGGTCCGAACCGGCGCCCGGCTCGGAATAGCCCTGGCACCACCAGTCGTCGCAGTTCAGGATGCGCGGCAAATAATATGCTTTTTGTTCGGCGTTGGCGAAGGCCATGATGACGGGCGCCACCATGTTGATGCCGAAAGGCAAAATCGGCGGCGTGGCGGCGCGCGCGCACTCGTCTTCCCAGATGTGGCGCTGCACGGACGTCCAGCCCGTGCCGCCATGTTCGACGGGCCAGGCCGGCGCGGCCCAGCCTTGTTGCGCGACAATCTTGTGCCAGCGCACGTAATCGTCGCGGTTCAGGCGCAGATGCTGGCGCACCTTGCGCTGCAAGTCCGCCGGCAGATGGGTGTCGAGGAAGGCGCGCACCGTGTCGCGGAAGGCGCTCTCCTCGGCCGTGTAATGCAGGTCCATGTCTGTCTCCTTGTTCTTATCGGTTGCCGTGATGACTGCACGCAAGGAAGCTCAGCGCACAAAAAAGCACGACCGTTCTCAAGGATTGTACAACAGATTGGGAGGCGCGCCAGGCCTTTTACACAGGCTGGCGCGCAAGGGAAGCGGGTGGAATTGGCTGACTGCTGGCCTTGGGACCGCGTCTAGGTGTGCGACAGGATATTAATGAGCTTGCCGAAAGGGTCGCGCACGAAAAACCGCCTGACACCCCAAGGTTCATCGGCAGGACCATATTCAATGGGAAACCCTGCTCCACGCATGCGTGCCAATGCGGCATCCACGTCATCGACTTCAATGGAAAGGTCGGGCACAGCGGTATTCGAGCCGCCTTCCGTCGCGAAGCTCACTTGCACGCTCATCTCGCTTTGCGAACCATACGTCATGATCCAGCCGTGGTCCATCAACAGGCTCAGACCCAGCACGTCCTGGTAAAACGTCCGCGCCAGGCCCGGATCCGACGCCGGGAAATTTGCAACGATACGCTTGACTTGCATATTTTTCCTCCATGTCTATATAAGTCCAACCCTGCTCAATATCGCCCTCCACGTCTCCAGACGTGTCCGACTCTGGCATGATGGCCACTTGACGCGATTACTTGTCAAGCAACATCCCCCGTAACAGCAATTCCAATGCCGCCACTCCTTTTATCAGACGCGCATTGCCTTCCTCACCTTCTGCGATCCAGAACGCCGCTTCTGCCAGACTGCCGTAGATCATCGAAGCCAGTGCTTCTGGGCAAGCGTCGGCCACGATGCCTCGGTGAATCAGCTGCTGGATAAGCTTTTGCATCGACTCGAGGCAATGGCGCTGCGAGTCCGGTGAAACGCCACCGAGGACCGCCCTCGCATCGCGTAAGACGATACGCTGAATTTCCGGTTCCAGGGCCATCTCCAGATAGGCACGGCAGCGGCTGCGAAAGCCTTCCCACAAGTCTTCGGCGCTGTCGGAGATGGCTTGCAGGCGGCCATCCATTTCCGCATCGATCTGTTCGACCACCGCCAGCAGCAAGCCCTTCTTGTCGCCGAAGTGATGATACAGGGCGCCACGCGTCAGGCCAGCCTGCGCGGTAAGGTCATCCATTGACGTGTCGGCATAACCGCGCTCGCTGAACACTTTGCGGGCCGTGGCCAGCAACGATGCTCGGGTTTCTTCCATTTCCACACGGGTGCGGCGAACCATTGCTTCCTCCTTGCATACGTAGTGCATGATTGTTTACATACAGTGCGTATGAATATATACTATTCATACGCGATGTATGTATTATCACTGCGACGTATCTCCATTGCAAGCAGGGCATGCGCCGTTTATCGAATGATCACATGAAGGATATGAACCATGAGTACGTCTGCCTGCGCTGCCGCACAACCCCGTGTCCGCCACCCTTGGCTGGCGGTCTGCGCCGTCGGCATGGCCACCTTTTCGGTCGTGACGACAGAAATGCTCCCGGTCGGCCTGCTGACGCCGATTGCTGACACCCTGGGCACCTCCACGGGAACCGCCGGCCTGATGATCTCGCTGCCAGCATTGCTGGCGGCCATGTTTGCGCCGCTGGTCGTGGTCGCATCGGGCAGCCTGGACAGGCGCAAGATTCTCTGTGGTTTGCTGACACTATTGGTGCTCGCGAACATTGCCTCGGCCCTGGCGCAGAACATGGCGTGGATGCTGGCTGCCCGTGTTCTCGTCGGGTTTTGCATGGGCGGCATCTGGGCCATCGCCGGCGGCCTCGCTTCCCGCCTGGTTCCTGCGCGCTCGACCGGCCTGGCAACGTCGATCATCTTCGGTGGCGTGGCGGCCGCTTCCGTGCTGGGCGTGCCGCTAGGCGCACAAATCGGCGACGTTGCAGGATGGCGCTGGGCCTTCGGCGCCATGGCGCTGTTCAGCAGCCTGGTACTGGCGCTGCATCTGGCCGTCATTCCCGCACTGCCCGCTGCCGGTGCGGCGACCTTGCGCCAATTCGGCAAACAGCTGCGCAACAGGCAGTTGCAAGCGGGGCTGCTTCTGACCCTGTTGCTGGTGACCAGCCATTTCATGGCCTTTACCTTCGTGCGCCCGCTACTGCTGTCCATGTCGGGGTTTGATACGCAATGGCTGGGCGCACTGCTGTTTGCCTATGGCTGCGCGGGCATCATTGGAAACTTCCTGGCCGGTGTCGTGGCGGCGCGGCGCACGGCGACTACCATCGTCGCCATCTCGGGCGGCCTGCTGCTCACGCCGCTGCTGTTCCTGGCTGTCGGCGACTCCGGCATCGGCGGCGGCGTGGTGTTGCTGGCTTGGGGACTGGCCTACGGTGGCGTATCGGTCGGCCTGATGACCTTGATGATGAAGGCGGCGCCCGGGGCCGTGGAGATCGTCGCCGCGCTGTATGTCGGTGTCTTCAATATCGGCATTGCGCTCGGGGCGTGGACCGGTGGCCAGGCCGTGGACAGGCTGGGCCTCTCAGCCAACCTGTGGCTTGCCGCAGGATGCGCCGCTGCCGCCTTGCTGCTGTCTTTTGGCATCCGCTTGGTTGACGCCGACAAGCAGCCTGGCCCTGCAAGAGACTGACTGTGGCCGCAATCAGCCGTACAGATGCAGCAGCACCTGCACGGCCACAATCTTGACGATGGTCATGCTGGGGAAAATCATCGCGTAACCGAGGTTCGGGCGGTCCGACTTGGCCAGGCGGTTGGCGAACACCAGCACGGCCGGGTTGCCCGTGGCGCCGGCGGCGATACCGAGCAACTCGGGAAACGGCAGGCGCAGGAATATCTTGCCCAGGATCACGACGAGGGCCACCACCACCAGCACCGTCACGGCGCCGAGCGCCAGCATGGGCAAGCCATTGGCACCCACCTGCTGCACGAAGGGCAAGCCGGAGGCCATGCCGACGGAAGCGAGGAAAATCGTCAAGCCATAGTTGCGCATGACCAGGTTGGCCGACAGCGGCAGGCGCCAGCTGATCCTGCCCACCCTGCCCAGGCGTCCCAAAATCAGCGCCATTACCAGCGGCCCGCCGGCCAGACCCAGGCTGAACGAGCCTATCCACGGCAAGGGGATAGGCACCAGGCCCAGCAGCACGCCCAGCACCATGCCCATGCCCAGCGAGACATAGCTGAACTCGGCCGTGGCCGTGATGGAATTGCCGAACAGCTTGCGCACATCGGCCGCATGTTTCGCCGGCGCAATGGCCATCACCCTGTCGCCGAATTCCAGGGTCAGGAACGGATGCGGCAGGATCATAGCGTCGCCGCGGCGTATGAAGGCGATCTGCAGGGGGAAGTCTTTCGCCAAGTTCAATTCGCCCAGGGGCACGCCGACGATTTCCGCGTCCGACACGAACACTTCCGTGCCGTCGAACGCGCTGCGGTCCTTCATCAGCCGGCCCGGGTCCAGGTGGCCCAGCGCCGTGCGCGCCGCTTCCACCCCCGCCACCGTGCCCGACACCATCAGCGCGTCCCCGACGCCGAGCACGAGGCCAGGGTCGGGCAAGCGGTTCTGGTGCCCCTGGCGCACGCCGATCACTTGCACGCCGGCCAGGGGGCCGTCGGCCAGTTCGGACAGGGCCGCGCCCGCCAATGTTGCTGCATCGATGGTAATTTCGGACACGACGATGGGCGCCGGCGGCGGCGTCAGCACGGGTTTCAAGATGCGCCCGGCCAGGTACAGGCCCAGCATGGGACCGACAACGCCGAACGGATACGCGACGGCATAGCCGACGGCCGCGTCGCCATTGCCGTGCGACGCTTCCAGCGCCGCCTGCAAGGCAGCCGTGCTGGTCATGGCGCCGGCAAACACGCCGCTGGCCATGCGCAGAGAAATGTCAATCCACTGCCCGCCCCAGACAGACACGGCCAGGCCGCCCATGACGGCAATAAAAGCGATCAGATTGTGTTTCTGCCCCGCACCGCGCAAACCGGCGAAAAACTGCACGCCGTACTGCACGCCTATGCCATACAGGAACAGCAGCAGGCCGATGGAGCCGACCATCGGCGGCGGCACGGCGCCGGGGGCAAACGCGCCCAGCGCCAGCCCCGCGAACAGCACGCCGCCCACGCCCAGAGAAAAGCCGAACACGCTGATGCGCCCCAGCGCATAACCGGCGCCGATGACGAGAAACAGGGCGAGAATGGGCGTGGACTCCAGCGTGTGGCGAAATAATTGAAGCATCAGGCAACCTTGGTCTGGGGAAGGCCCAGTTTAGCATGCACAAAAGCAACACGATGGCGATGATGACAAGCAAGCGTGCGCAGGTTTGTACCTGAAAAACGGGCAAAAAAAAGCCCGCTATGGAAGCGGGCTGAATCTAATTCCTGTGAGGAAGTAGAGGAGACAGGTGAATGATGCCGCATCGCAGCATATCATTCCAATTGCATGTTGTGATGATGGAAATATGATTTATCAATATCTGCTCGCCTCCTCGCGCAACGCCTGGCGCACGGCGGGACGCTCGCCGACGCGCTCGATCAAGCGCCTCACTTGCGGGAAGGCCGACAGATCCACCTGCGTATGCGCCGACCAGCTGAGGATGGTGTACAGATAGGCATCCGCGATGGAATAGCGCTCGCCCAGCAGATACGGCCCGCCGGCCGCCAATTGCCGCTCGACATAATCGAGGCGTGCAGCCAGGCGCGAGCGGGCCACGTCCTGCGCCTGCGTGCCGTATTCCGGGTGGAACAGCCAGGGGCTGAACACCTTGTGCAGCTCGGTGGCAATAAACCCCAGCCACGATTGCAGCCGCACGCGCGCCAGGGAACCCGGCGGCGGCGCCAGGCCGCTGTCCGGCGACAGATCAGCCAGATATTGCACGATGGCCGTGCCCTCCAGCAAGACGGTGCCATCGTCCAGCACCAGCGCCGGCACATACAGGTTCGGATTCACTTGCGCATAGTCGGCGCCCGTTTCCGTGACGCGTGGAATCTTGCGAATATCGACTCTTTCCAGTTCCAGCGCGATGCCCGCCTCGATGGCCACGATGTGCGGCGACAGGGAACACGTGCCCGTTGCGTAATACAGTTTCATGATTACTCCTCGAAAAGTTACACGGACGCGGGATCAAGTTTTTCCACGTCGATGCCGTACTTGGCGATGGCTACGCCAATCTTGTTGCGCGGCAGCTGGCCCCCGTCAGCCAGCGCCGTCAGGGCGGCCAGCACGATGAAATGGCGGTCCACTTCAAAGAAGGTGCGCAGGGATTCGCGCGTATCGGAACGGCCGAAGCCATCCGTGCCCAGGGCAACGAAGCGCCGGTCGTGCACGAAGGGGCGCACCTGGTCGGCCACGATCTTCATGTAATCGGTGGCGATCACCACCGGGCCTTGCCGGCCGGCCAGGCATTGCGCGATGTACGGCACGCGAGGCGCGCTGTCCGGGTGCAGCATGTTCCAGCGCTGCACGGCCAGGCCGTCGCGCCGCACTTGCGTCAGGCTGGTGGCGCTCCACACGTCGGCCGCCACGCCGAAATCCTGCTGCAGCAGAACGCTGGCGGCCAGCACTTCGCGCAGGATGGAACCGCTGCCCATCAGCTGTACGCGCGGCGCGGCTGCCGTGGGTGCTGCCGGACTTTCCTGCAGCAGATACAGGCCCTGCAAGATGCCCGCCTCGGCGCCTTCCGGCATGGCCGGATGCGGATAGTTTTCGTTGAGCAAGGTGATGTAATAGAAAATATCTTCTTGCTCGGCAAACATGCGGCGCATGCCGTCGTGGATGATCACGGCCAGCTCGTAGGCATAGGTGGGATCGTAGGAAATACAGTTGGGAATCACGGACGACAGCACGTGGCTGTGGCCATCGTCGTGCTGGAGTCCCTCTCCCATCAGTGTCGTGCGTCCCGAGGTGGCGCCCAGCAAGAAGCCGCGCGTGCGGGCATCGGCAGCCGCCCAGGCCAGGTCGCCCACGCGCTGCAAGCCGAACATCGAATAGAAGATGTAGAACGGGATGGTGGCCAGGCCATGGTTGCTGTAGGACGTGCCGGCGGCGATCCAGGAGGAAATGGCACCCGATTCGTTGATGCCTTCCTGCAATATCTGCCCATCCTTGGTTTCCTTGTAATAGCTGAGCTGGCCCGCATCCTGCGGCGTGTACAGCTGGCCCAGATAGGAATGGATGCCGATCTGGCGGAACAGGCCTTCCATGCCGAAGGTGCGCGATTCGTCGGGCACGATGGGCACGATGACCTTGCCCAAGGCGGGGTCTTTCAGCAGGGTGCCGAGGATGCGCACGAAGGCCATGGTGGTGGACGCGCCCCGCTCGCCGCTATCCTTGAGCTGGGTGGCGAACGCGGACAGCGGCGGTATGGGCAAGGGAGCCACCTTGCTGATGCGGGCGGGAATGTAGCCGCCCAGCTGCGTCCGGCGCGCGGCGAAGTAACGCGCTTCCTCGCTGTCCGGCGCCGGTTTCAGATAGGGCATGTCTTCCAGCTGGGCATCGCTGACGGGCAGCGCGAAGCGGTCGCGGAACGCGCGCACGGCGTCGGCGCTCATCTTTTTCAGCTGATGGTTGATATTCTGTCCTTCGCCCGCCTCGCCCATGCCGAAGCCCTTGACGGTCTTGGCCAGGATCACGGTGGGCCGGCCAGTCGTGCGCATGGCTTCCGCGTAGGCCGCGTGGACTTTTTCGGGATCGTGTCCGCCGCGCGTCAGCTGCCAGATTTCGTCATCCGTCATGTGCGCCACCAGCGCCAGCAGTTCCGGATACTTGCCAAAGAAATGCTCGCGCACATACGCGCCATTCTGCGATTTGAAGGTCTGGTAATCGCCGTCCACGCATTCCATCATGCGCTGACGCAACAAACCGCTCGTGTCGCTCTGCAATAACGCATCCCAGCCGCTGCCCCAGATGACCTTGATGACATGCCAGCCCGCCGCGCGGAAGGTGCCTTCCAGTTCCTGGATGACCTTGCTGTTGCCGCGCACGGGGCCGTCCAGGCGCTGCAGGTTGCAGTTGACGACAAAGATCAGGTTATCGAGGCGCTCGCGGCCGCCCAGGGAAATGGCGGCCAGCGATTCCGGCTGGTCCATCTCGCCATCGCCGAGGAAAGCCCACACCTTGCGGCCCTGGTGCGGCTTCAGGTCGCGATACTCGAGGTAACGCATGAAACGGGCCTGGTAAGCGGCCGTCAGCGGCCCCAGGCCCATCGATACCGTCGGGAATTGCCAGAAATCGGGCATCAGACGGGGATGCGGATACGACGACAGGCCCTCGCGGCCCGCTTCGCGGCGGTAGTTGTCCAGCTGCGCTTCCGTGACGCGGCCTTCCAGATAGGCGCGGCCATAGATGCCAGGCGCGGAATGGCCCTGGATGTAGACCAGGTCACCGGCAAACTGGTCCGTATGACCACGGAAGAAATGGCTGAAGCCGACGTCGTACAGCACGGCCGCCGACTGGTAGGTGGCGATGTGGCCGCCCACGTTCGAGTGCCTGGCAGCGCGCAGCACCATCACCATGGCGTTCCAGCGGATGTAGGCATTCAGGCGGCGCTCGATGGCCAGGTCGCCCGGATAAGCGGGCTGGCGCGCCGTGGCGATGCTGTTGGTGTAGGCGGTGGTGACGCGGCCGTGCATGCCGCCGTGCTGGGTGCTATCCAGATCGACGAGCTGGTCGAGCAGATAGTGGGCGCGCGGACGCCCTTCCACGGCGACGACGGCCTGCATCGCCTCCAGCCATTCTTTGGTTTCCTGCGGATCGATATCGGGTACAGCGAGGGATGGGGTCATGGCAGTCTCCTGGGGGTGGGCATTCATCGTCATGATCGATTGCCATTGCAATCATTGCATTTGCAATCGTTATGCGGGCCATTGTATAGCGCTATAATTGCATTTGCAACTGTGATCGTTCTGGAGGAATACCGATGTCTGCAACTGAGCCTGCAAGCAAGTCCGCAACCGCGCCCGACCTGTGGTTTTCATTCGTGCGCACGCACCGCTTGATGATCCGCGAAATCGAACGCCGTCTGGCGGCGGCCAAGCTGCCCGTGTATGCGTGGTATGACGTGCTGTGGGGACTCGAAAGCGGCCCGGACGGTTCGCGCCGCATGCACGAACTGGCCGACTCTCTGGCCATCGAGCGCTACAACCTCACGCGCCTGGTGGACAAGCTGGAAACGGACCGGCTGGTGACGCGCACGCGCTCGATGGAAGACGGGCGCGCCGCCTTTGTCTCCATCACGGAAGACGGAAAGATCCTGCGCAAGCAAATGTGGGCCGTGTACCAGGCCACGGTGGCCGACCTGTTCCTGGCGCAATTTGACAGCGACGAGCAGCAGGACTTCAGCGCCGCCCTGGCGCGCGCCGCCGAGGCGGCCCGCGGCGCAGGCCAGAGCAAGGTTCAGAGCAAGGCGTAGCGCCGCAGCGCGTATTCGACGAACTGCAGGGGCAGCGCGCCGTCGTCGGCCAGGGCTTTCAAGGCGGTGACGACCAGCCATGGCGCACTCGTTTCCATCCGGGTATCGGCGCCGACGGCGATAAAACGCCCGCGCACACAGCCGCCGATCTGCCCCGCGATGTGCTGCCCGTAGCCGGTGACGGCGATGACGGGTGCGGTGCTGTCATCGAGACAGCGCCGCACATGGGCCAACCTTGGCGTGGCGCGCGGGTGGAGCAGGTTCCACTGTTCCGCCGCCTGCGCATCGCGCGCCAGGCGTGTATAGCTGGGACAACTCCACACTTGCGTGGCGATATCCCAGTCCTCCTTCAACAGGCGGGCGGCAGCGGCAACGACGGCCAGCATCCTGCCCGCCCCGCACAGGCGCACCCGGCATGGCGCCGGACCCGGCGGCGACACGCGGTACATGCCCAGGCTGGCCGCTGCCGCATCGGCGGCCGACAGGGGCGCTACCACATCCGCATCTTCATCCGCATCTTCATCATGTATGGCCAGATAGTAATAGCCAGGCTGCTGTTCCAGGTACAGCGTTGCCAGTGCCGAGCGCAGGATGGCGCGCACTTCCTCGCCCGTCGCCGGGTCGAACGGCATGCAATTGTGCTGCGCGGCCAGCCAGGCGGGCAGCGCGGGGGGCACGCCTTTCGGCCAGTGCGAGGCTTGCGTTTCCGCATCATTACAGACGATGCCACGCTCACCCGACTCGGCCAGCACCGCGCGCAAGGCCGGCAGCGAGGCGGGGCTGCACAGGTAGAGCAGCGGCTTTTCCGCCTGCGTCGCGCCATGCCGGTAGCGCACAGCCCAGGCACCCGCGGACGCTCCCACTTCCCAGGCGTCGCCGTCCGAGAACGGCGGCGCGTGCGTGCCCACCTTGCGCATCCGCGCCACCACGGCGCCGCCCTGCTTCAGGCTGCCCGCCATGGCGCCCAGCGCGCGGCGCGGCGAAGCATGTACCAGTGGCAAGTCCGACGCTGGCGCCAGCGCGGCCAGGCAGGCTTGAAAGGCACGGCCCGTTTCGCCGCCTGGCAGTGGAGAATGGGGAAATAAATCGGGTGACTGCATGGCGGCTCCTGTCTCGGTATCGCTTGCGCAAGGCAGACATTGCCTATACGATTGCAAATGCAATTATTGTAGTTGCAATCCTTTGCGCGAGCAAGGGACACGAGAGCCAACCGGAGTTCCTGCCTTCAAGGTGAAAAATGACGCTGAACAATTCTGAAACCGTGCGCATGGCCTACGCCGTGAAACTGACGAATGCGCAAGTCGAAGCGGCCAAGCGCCTGTATGCCGCGCATTTCGGCGCCACGGACAACCCGCAGGCGATGGCCGCCATCATCGCGGCGCTGGCGCGCAACTACAGTTCCGCCGTGGCGGCGAATGTGCTGTAGCCCATCACGCATGACGCATGACGCGGGCAAAAAAAAGCCCGCTATGGAAGCGGGCTGAATCTAATTCCTGTGAGGAAGTAGAGGAGACAGATGCATGATGCCGCATCGCAGCATCATTATCCAATTGCATGTTGTGATGACAGAAATACGATTGTTCTATATCTCAGGCATAACGGCCTCCCCTACCCCTGCGATCCTTATGCCACGTTGTCGCCGCGCAAGGTTTTCGCTGCCGCCACCATGTTGGCCAGCGCGGGGATCACTTCTTTCCAGCCGCGCGTCTTCAGGCCGCAATCGGGGTTGACCCACAGGCGCTGGGCGGGAATGCGCTCGGCCGCCTTGCGCATCAGTTTGACCATCTGTTCCTGGCCAGGAATATTTGGCGAGTGGATGTCGTAGACGCCAGGGCCGATTGCGTTCGGATAGTTAAAGTCATCGAAGGCATCCAGCAATTCCATGTCGGAGCGCGACGTTTCAATGGTGATGACGTCCGCATCCATGTCGGCGATCTGCGCGATGATGTCGTTGAATTCCGAATAGCACATGTGAGTGTGGATCTGCGTCTCGTCGGCCACGCCATTGGCCGTGATACGGAACGATTCCACGGCCCAGCGCAGGTACTCGGCCCACTGGGCTTTACGCAGTGGCAAGCCTTCGCGCAATGCCGCTTCGTCGATCTGGATCACGCGGATGCCGGCCTGTTCCAGGTCCTGCACTTCGGCGCGCATGGCCAGCGCCAGCTGGTGGCACGACACGGAACGGGGCTGGTCGTCGCGCACGAAAGACCAGTTCAGGATGGTGACGGGCCCCGTCAGCATGCCCTTCATCGGCTTGTCCGTCAGCGACTGGGCGTAGGTGCTCCACTCGACCGTCATGGCGCGCGGGCGGCTGATGTCGCCGAACAGGATGGGCGGCTTGACGCAGCGCGAACCGTACGATTGCACCCAGCCGAACTGGCTGAAGGCGTAGCCGTCGAGCTGTTCGCCGAAATACTCCACCATGTCGTTGCGTTCCGCTTCGCCGTGCACGAAGACATCCAGGCCCAGGGTTTCCTGTTCCTTGACGCAATGCGCGATTTCCGCCTGCATCAGTTTCTTGTAGCTGGCTGCATCCAGCTGGCCGCTGCGAAACTGGCTGCGGGCCTGGCGGATTTGCGCCGTCTGCGGAAACGAGCCTATGGTCGTCGTCGGGTACAGCGGCAGTTGCAGCAGTGCGGCTTGCTTGGCGGCACGCACGGCATAGCTGCCGGCGCGCTGGCCCAGGCTTGCGTTGCTGCGGGCCACGGCCGCCTTCACTGCGGGATTGTGCACGCGCGGCGACTGGCGGCGCGCTTGCACGGCCGCATGATTGACGTCCAGCGCCGCTTGCACGGAAGCACGGCCATTATTCAGCGCACCGGCCAGGGTGCGCACTTCATCGAGCTTTTGACGGGCAAAGGCCAGCCACGACCGGATATCCGTATCCAGCTGTTGCTCACTGTCCAGGTCGACTGGCACGTGCAGCAGGGAGCACGACGGCGCGATCCACAGGCGCGACTGCAGGCTGGCGTGCACGGGTTCCAGCCATGCCAGCACTTCCGTCAAATCCGTCTTCCAGATATTGCGGCCATTCACCACGCCCAGCGACAGCACGCTGGAACTTGGCAATTGCGCGATCACTTGCGCCACTTCCTCGCGGGCGTTGACGGCATCCAGGTGCAAGCCTTGCACGGGCAGCTTGCACGCCAGTGCCAGGTTATCTTGCAGCTTGCCGAAATACGTGGCCAGCAGCAGTTTGACGTTGTTGACCTTGCTCAAGGCAGCGTAGGCCGTGACCAGCGCCTGTTGCCAGGCGCTGCCCAGTTCCGTGACGAGTACCGGTTCGTCGATCTGCACCCACTCCACGCCCTGGGCGGCCAGTTCCTGCAACAGTTGCACATAGACGGGCAGCAAGCCTTGCAGCAGCGCCAGCTTGTCGGAGTCGTCCTTGGCCTTACCCAGCCACAAATAGGTGACAGGGCCGATCAGCACTGGCTTGGCTTTTACACCGAGCTGGCGCGCCTGCGCCAGTTGCTGCAACAGGCGGCTGCTGTCGAGCTTGAACTGCGTGTCGGCCGCAAATTCCGGCACGATGTAGTGATAATTGGTGTCGAACCATTTCGTCATTTCACCGGCGTGGATACAGCTGCAATCGCTGTCGCTGGCCGAGCGGCCACGGGCCACGCGGAAATAGTTGTCGAGCGCTGCGCCGCTCAGGCCTCGCACGCGCTGCGGCAAATTACCCAGGGTAAAGCTCAGGTCCAGCACCTGGTCATAGAAGGAAAAGTCGCCCACGGGCGCCAGGTCCAGCCCGTTCTGGTCTTGCCAGTGGCGCTGGCGCAATTGCGCGCCATGGCCTTCCAGCGCGTCCAGGCTGCTTTGGCCCTTCCAGTAGTCTTCCAGTGCGAACTTCAGTTCGCGTTTGGCGCCGATGCGCGGGTAGCCCAAATTATGTGTCGTGACGGTCATGGCGGTAGTGCCTCCTGGTGAAGTATGGAAACATCATAGAGGCTTTCATCCATGAAAAATAATGGTAAAACTTCATGCATCCATTATTAATATTCATGTGAACCTCGGCTCGAATGCGGCGGGGCGCAGGCAAAAAAAAGCCCGCTGCGGGAGCGGGCTGAATCTAATTCCTGTGAGGAAGTAGAGGAGACAAGTGCATGATGCCGCATCGCAGCATAGCTATCCAATTGTATGTTGTGATGATGGAAATATGATTCGTCAATATCTGCCGTCAACCGTGGCCATCAGGCGCTGGCCCGCGCGATCAGCTGGTAGGCCAGCGGCGCCAAGGCTGGCGGCGCGGCGCCCTCGTCCACTTCGCCCAGGCGCTGCAGGATGGCCTGTGCAGCCAGGCGGCCGATGTCATAGCGCGGTACGCGGATCGTCGTCAGCGCGGGCATGAGTTTTTCCGAGAACGGGAAGTCGCCGAAGCCCGCCACCGCGCATTGCTCGGGAATGCGGATGCCGAGGCGCGCCGCTTCGTAGATGGCGCCTGCCGCCATGTTGTCGTTGGCAAAAAACAGGGCGTCAGGACGCTCGGCGCGCGCCATTTGCTCGCTGAACACTTGCCCGCCCGCGTCGAGCGGCGCCGTCACCGACGCTTGCACGATTTCAGGACGCAAACCCAGCTGCCGCATGGTTTCCTCATACCCCTGGGCCCGCTTGCGCGCGCGGAAATCGCTGCCGATGCCGCTGTCCACATACACGATGCGCCGGTAGCCTTGCGCGTGCAGGTACAAGGTCATGTCGCGCCCCGTGGCGATATGCGAAAAGCCGATTTGCGGATACGGACGCTCGGGGCGGATATCCCACGTTTCGATGACGGGAATCTGCAAGCCCGCCAGCAAGGTTTCCGTGGCGGCGCTGTGGTCGGCGCCCGTCAGCACCAGCGCGCGCGGCGACCAGCCGAGAAAGGCGCGCACCACCTTCTCTTCCGTCTCGATCGAATAATCGTGGGTGGCCAGCAGCAACTGGTAATTGTGCTGCGACAAGGTAGTCGACAAGCCCTGGATGGTTTCCGCAAAGATGGAATTTGACACGCTGGGAACGATGGCGCCCACGATGCGACCCTGGGTCGACGCGAGGCCGCCGGCCGCCTCGTTGCGGATATAGCCGAGCTGGTCGATGGCGTTCTTGATGCGCTCGCGCGTTTCCTGCGACACGCGGTCCGGCTCCTTGAAATAGCGCGACACGGAAATGGCCGAGGTCTGTGCCAATTTGGCCACATCGAACACGGTGCTGCGGCCGAGGCCGCGCCGCTTGCGTACTGGGTCGTTCATGGGTACTGCCTTCTCAAAAATCGGTGATCACCACGCATCATGCCATGGCCGGCTGCACAGGGGATGCCAGAGTGGCGCCGGTGTGCCATGGCTCACCGCGATACTGGCAGGCCGGGCCGCAGAAATTCCACCCTGGAAATTGGCGCCAATGAAATCATGCCGATAGTGTAATGGCTACGCGCATTCCCTCTGCATTAAATCTGTTGACAGCCCCCGGCGATTCAAATTATATTTCGCTGTACTTGCAATGTTAGCGCTAACAAAGACTGACAGCAAGACCCGAGACAGCCGCACTGGAACGCCATACGCAGCGCGCCAGGCAACCAAAAAGGACACACATTGAGCTCCGCTACCTCCCGCCGCACGCTGGAATCCCTGCGCAGCCAGCGCTGGCTGGCCCCAGACGACATGCGCTCGTTCGCCCACCGCCAGCGCCTGCAGCAGATGGGCCTGCGCCGCGAGGAATTCCTCGACCGCCCAGTCATCGCCATCATCAATACCTGGAGCGACCTGTCGCCGTGCCACTCGCACCTGCGCGAGCGGGCCGAAGCCGTCAAACGGGGCATCCTGCTGGCCGGCGGCTTCCCCGTCGAGCTGCCGGCCCTGTCGCTGGGCGAAGTGATGGTCAAGCCCACCACCATGATCTACCGCAACTTCCTCGCCATGGAAACGGAGGAACTGCTGCGCTCGCTGCCCATCGACGGCGCCGTGCTGCTCGGCGGCTGCGACAAGACGACGCCAGGCATGCTGATGGGCGCCATCAGCATGGACATCCCCGCCATCTTCTGTCCTGCCGGCCCCATGCTCAACGACCGCTACCGCGGCCAGAGCGTGGGCGCGGGCACGCATACCAAGAAATTCTGGGACGATTACGTGGCCGGCGACATCGCCAAGCCCGAGTGGATCAAGCTGGAAGCGAAGATGACGCGCTCGCCCGGCACCTGCAACACCATGGGCACGGCGTCCACCATGACGTCCATCGTCGAAGCGATGGGCTTTACCTTGCCGGGCGCCACCAGCATCCCCGCCATGGATGCCAACCACGTGCGCATGGCCTCGCAATGCGGCGAGCGCATCGTCGGCATGGTGTGGGAAGACTTGAAGCCGTCGCGCTTCTTCACCCGCGCCGCGCTGTCGAACGGCGTGGCGGCCTACATGGCGCTCGGCGGCTCGACCAACGCGGCCATCCACCTGGTGGCCATTGCCGGGCGCGCCGGCCTGGCCCTGTCGCTCGATGAAATGGATGCGATGGCACAAAAAGTACCGGTCATCGCCAACCTGTTCCCTTCCGGCGACAAGCTGATGGAAGATTTCTTCTATGCGGGCGGCATGCCGGCCCTGCTCAAGGAAATCATGCCGCAGCTGGACTTGACGGCCTTGACGGTGACGGGCCGTACCTTGGGCGAGAATATCGCCGACGCCGTCTGCCTGGACGACAGCGTGATCCGCAAGGTGTCGCAGCCGGTGGCCGATGGCGCGGCGCTGGCAGTGCTGCGCGGCAACCTGTGTCCTGGCGGCGCCGTCATCAAACCATCGGCCGCCAACCCGAAGTTCGCCAAACACCGCGGACGTGCCCTCGTATTCGACTCGAACGCGGAAATGCTGGCGCAAATCCACGCACCCGACCTCGATATCGATGAAAACACGGTACTGATCCTGCGCAATGGCGGCCCCATCGGCGCGCCAGGCATGCCGGAATGGGGCAATCTGCCGGTGCCGAAAAAGCTGCTGCAGCAGGGCATCCGCGACATGGTGCGCATCTCCGACGCGCGCATGAGCGGCACCCACTACGGCACCTGCGTGCTGCACGTGACGCCCGAAGCGGCCGTCGGCGGTCCGCTGGCGTTGGTACGCAACGGCGACATGATAGTGCTCGACATCGCCGCGCGCACCCTGAACATGGAGGTAACGGACGAGGAACTGGCGCTCCGCCGCGCCGAGTGGCAGGCGCCAGCGCAAAAATATGCGCGCGGCTATACCAAGCTGTACATGGAGCACGTGACGCAGGCGGACCAGGGCTGCGACCTGGACTTCTTGCTGGGCAACGCCGCCACGCCGGAGCCGCCGATTTTCTGACGCCGCCGCCTTCCCTACCTATATTAGAGAGCACAACTATGGATATCCTGGACAACCGTTTCCGCGCCTTGCTGGCGGACAAAGCAGTACCGCTGGGCAGCTGGCTGATGGCCGGCACGCCCGTGACGGCCGAAGCCATGGGCTGCGCCGGCTTCGACTGGCTGGTGCTGGACATGGAACACGTGCCCATCGACTACCAGGACGCCTACCAGATCCTGCAGGCAGTCGGCGGCACGCCGGCCTGCCCCGTCGTGCGCCTGGCCTGGAACGACCTGGTGCAGATCAAACGCGCGCTCGACATCGGCGCGCAAACGCTGATGTTCCCGTTCGTGGAAAATGCCGGCGAGGCGCGCAGCGCCGTGGCAGCCACCCGCTATCCACAACCGGGCCAGGCCATTCCCGGCACGCGCGGTTTTGCCGCCATGCACCGCGCCAGCCGCTATGGCACCGTGCCCGACTACGCCACGCGCGCCAACGGCGCCGTCTTCTCGATTATCCAGCTGGAAACCCCGGCCGCCCTGGCGCAGCTGGAAGAAATCGCCGCCGTCGATGGCGTCGACGCCCTGTTCGTGGGACCGGGCGACCTGTCGGCCGCCATGGGCCACATCGGCAATATCGGCCACCCGGACGTGCAGGCGGCCATTGCCGACGCGGCCCGCCGCGCCCGCGCCATCGGCAAACCGATCGGCATTGTCGGCCCCTCGCCGGAAATGGTGCACACTTTCATCAGTTACGGCTATGACTACGTGGCCATCGCTTCGGACATGGGCATGATGATGCGCCAGGCCAATGCCTTTATCACGGCCCTGAAACCGTCGCTGGCGAAAGCCCTCGACACGGGAGCCTACTAATCGTTCTGTTGTAACGCACTGTTGCAACGCACGTAGCGCGCTCAGACGCGTCATTCGCATCTTTTGGAGACAAGCATGTCAGGTGTAAAACTGGAAAAGGTCGTCAAGAAGTACGACAACGGCGTCGAAGTCATTCATGGCATCGACCTGGAAATCAAGCAAGGCGAGTTCGTCGTCTTCGTGGGCCCTTCGGGTTGCGGAAAATCAACACTGATGCGCATGGTGGCGGGCCTGGAATCGATCACGGGCGGCACCATCTCCATCGAGGGACAGGTCGTCAACGACTTGCCGCCGCGCGAACGCGACATCGCCATGGTGTTCCAGGACTATGCGCTGTATCCGCACAAGTCCGTGTTCGACAACCTGGGCTTTGGCTTGAAACTGCGCAAGTTCCCCAAGGCGGAAATCGAACAGCGCGTGCGCGCCGCCGCCACCATCCTGAAAATCGACCACTTGCTCGACCGCAAGCCGCGCGCCCTGTCCGGCGGCCAGCGCCAGCGCGTGGCCATGGGCCGCGCCATCGTGCGCCAGGCCAAGCTGTTCCTGTTCGATGAGCCGCTGTCGAACCTGGACGCCCTGCTGCGCTCGGAAATGCGCACGGAAATCAAGAAGCTGCACCAGCGCATCGGCGCCACCACCATTTACGTCACGCATGACCAGGTCGAGGCGATGACCCTGGCCGAGCGCATCGTCGTACTGTCCGGCGGCAACATCATGCAGGTCGGCACGCCAGACCAGATCTACAACGAGCCTGTGTCGAAATTCGTTGCCGGTTTCACGGGCTCGCCGCCGATGAACTTCCTCGGCGCCAAGGTGGCGCGCAACGGCGCCGGCCAGGCCGAGATCGTGCTGGGCGCGGCCCGCCTGGCCCTGCCGCTCGAGCGCCAGGCCGCATGCGGCAAGCTCGACGGCCGCGCAGTGGAATTCGGCATCCGCCCGGAAGACATCACGCTGGAAGCGGCCAGTCCCGCCAGCGCCGCACTGGCCGCGACAGTCGTGGTGGTCGAACCGCTGGGCGCGGAAACCCTGGTCATCTTCC
The DNA here is from genome assembly GCF_034424625.1 of Janthinobacterium lividum. NCBI lineage: Bacteria > Pseudomonadati > Pseudomonadota > Betaproteobacteria > Burkholderiales > Oxalobacteraceae > Janthinobacterium > Janthinobacterium lividum. The sequence goes on from NZ_CP139976.1 coordinate 4,128,878, forward strand.
AGTGCGAAGGCGGCGAATTGACGGCGCGCCTGCCGCCCACGTTTGCCCTGGCGCCGGGACAGCAAGTCACGGTACAGCTGGACATGGAGAAATTCCATCTGTTCGATCCGCAAGGGGGCGCGGTACTGCCCTCCCGATAAGCCGCGAACGACCGGCATACCCATTCCAAAAACAGGAGACAACATCATGCGTATCAAATCCCTCGTCCTGGCGCTCGGCGCCACCTTCATCCTCGCTACCGGCGCGCACGCGCAAACCGTCAAGGTGTTCGTCGGCGGCCAGGAGCGCCCCGAAGTCATGCGCGAACTGTTCGCCAAATTCATGGCCGCCAATCCCGGCGTCAAGATCGACCTGGAAACGGGCGGCGCCACGTCCGAACTGCAGCAAAAATACCTGAACACGGTGCTGTCGGCGGGCGACACCACCCTGGACGTATTCCTGATCGATATCATCCGCCCGGCCCAGTACGCGTCGGCCGGCTGGATCGAAAGCCTGGACAAATACCTGGGCGCCGACCGCGACAAGATCATGGGCCAGTATTTGCCCGCCTACAAGCAAGCGAATATGGTCGACAACAAGGTCGTGGCCCTGCCCGCCTTTGCCGACGCCATGTTCCTCTACTACCGCAAGGACTTGCTGGCCAAGTACAAGCTGGCGGCGCCGAAAACCTGGGATGAACTGGCCAGCGTGGCGCGCACCATCCAGGCCGGCGAAAAGAATCCGGAATTGCAAGGCATCAGCTTCCAGGGCAAAGCCATCGAAGGCGCCGTCTGCACCTTCCTGTTGCCGTACTGGAGCCAGGGCGGCGAACTGGTCACCAATGGCAAGCTGACCCTGGACAAGCCCAAGGCGGAAGCGGGCCTGGCCATGTGGCGCAAGCTGGTCGACCAGGGCGTGGCGAAAAAGAATATCGCCGAAGTGGCCACCGACGATACGCGCAAGGAATTCCAGGCCGGCAATGTGTTGTTTGCCGTCAACTGGGGCTATGCCTGGAATCACTTCCAGGATGGCGCCGACAGCAGCGTGAAAGATAAGGTTGGCGTCGTCAGCCTGCCGGCCATGGCGGGCGGCAAACCTGCCTCGTGCATCGGCGGCTGGCAGTGGGCCGTGTCTTCATTCTCGAAAAACAAGGAAGCATCGGCCAAGCTGGTGCGTTGGCTGTCGAGCCCGGAAGTGTCGAAGCAGCTGGCCATCAAGGCATCCAACCTGCCCGTCTACCCGTCCGTCTACCAGGACAAGGAAGTGCTGGCCGCCAATGGCTGGTTCGCCGATGCCTTGCCGGTGGTGCAAAGCGCCCGTTCACGCCCCGTCACGCCGCGCTACAGCGAAGTGTCCGAAGCCGTGCGCGTCAACACGAATGCCGTGATGGCGGGCGTGAAAACGCCGGCGGCGGGCGTGGCCGAGATCGAAAACCGGGTCAAGCGCATCCTGCGCTAAGGAGACCGAACCCGTGCCGCCACGACGGCGGCGCGGGCGGCACACGCATACGCACACCGCAACAGACGAGGAAATCATGAGGCAACGCACCCTGAAAAGCCGCATCACGGACCCCAGCGAAACAACGCTGGCCTGGGTCCTGCTGACGCCGGCGATTCTCTTTTTACTGCTGATCGTGGCCTACCCGGTCAGCAAACTGATCTACAACAGCTTTTTCGACATCCGCCTGTCCGGCGGCAGCCTGCCCAGTTTCGTGGGCATGGACAACTACAAGATGGCGCTGGAAGACAGCCTGTTCTGGAAGTCCTTGAAAAACACCGTCATCATCACCGTCGTCACCGTGCCGGGCGCGCTGGTGGCGGGCCTGGGCCTGGCCATGCTGGCCAACATGCCGTTCAAGTACCGCTGGCCCGTGCGCCTGGCGCTGCTGCTGCCGTGGGCCTTGCCGCTGGCCTTCGTCGGCCTGATCTTCGCCTGGTTCTTCCACAGCGAATACGGCCTGGTGAACGACATCATCCGCCGCATCGACCTCTTGATCCCCGGCCTGGGCTGGGAACCGCAGATCTGGTTCAATTCGCCCGCGCTGACCATGGCCGCCATCTGCATCACGACCATCTGGAAAACCTCGTCGTTCATGGCCCTGATTTTATTGGCCGGCCTGCAAACCATCCCCGCCTCGCTGTATGAAGCGGCCGAAGTGGACGGCGCCAGCAAGTGGAAGCAATTCACGGAAGTGACCCTGCCCCTGCTGGTGCCATCGATGCTGGTGGCGCTGATCTTCCGCACCCTGACGGCCATCCAGTCCTTCGATATTCCGTACAACATGCCTGGCCCTGGCGACGAAACCAAGACCCTGGCCATGTACATCCAATCCAATACCGTCGACTACCTCGACGTGGGCTACGGCTCGACCCTGGCGGTCTTCATGTTCCTGCTGTCGATGGCCACCACGTTTGTGTATCTGAAATATGTAAGAGGAGACAAAGAATGAGCGGCCTGTTTTCATCGAAGCGCCTGCGCTGGTTCGCCGCCGCGATCGTCATCCTCAACGGCGTCTTCCCCGCCCTGTGGATCCTGTTTACCTCGCTCAAGACCGAGAGCGAACTGACGCAAAAGCCGATCACCTACTGGCCGCACGAACCGACCATCGGCAATTTCATCTCCGCCTTCCAGGACCAGCCGCTGCTGACGTTCCTGACCAACAGCCTGATCGTGGCCGGCCTGTCGACCCTGCTCAGCCTGTTCATCAGCGCGCTGGCCGCGTATGCGATTGCCCGCTTGCGCCTGCGCTTCCGCGGCCTGATCCTCACTGCCATCATCGGCGTGTCGATGTTCCCGCTGGTGACGCTGATGGTGCCATTGTTCGAAATCATGCGCAGCCTGGGCTTGCTCAATTCCTACTGGGCGCTGGTGCTGCCGTACACGGTGCTGAACCTGCCCATCTGCACCCTGATGATGGTGAGCTTTTTCCAGGATATCCCGCGCGACATCGAGAACGCGGCCATGCTCGACGGCTGCACCCGGTTGAGCGCCCTGTGGCGCATCGTGCTGCCGCTGGCCGCCCCTGGCGTGGCGACGGCCGCCATCCTCGCGTTTGTAAATTCCTGGGACGAGTTCCTGCTGGCGCTGTCGATGAATTCGGCCGTGGCCTACCGCACCCTGCCCGTCGGCATCCAGCTGTACCAAGGCGAGTTCGCCTTCCCGTGGCCGATCATTTCGGCGGCACTGGTGGTGGCCATCGTGCCCATCGTCGTGCTGATCGTGATCTTCCAGGAAAAGGTCGTCAGCGGCCTGACCTCGGGCGGCTTGAAGGGCTGAGAATGGACCACCAGTCTCCCTTCACCCTGGCGCACGGCGACTGCCGCGCCGACGTCCACCCGGCCACGGGTGGCGCGCTGGCGGCTTTCCGCTGGCGCGGGCGCGACATCCTGCGCGCCGCGCCAGCCGCTGCCGACGTGCGACAGATGGCCTGCTACCCTTTGGTGCCGTATTCGAACCGCATCGGCAACGCCGTGCTGCAGGCGCAGGAACAGGCGCATGCACTGCGCGCCAACTTCCCGCCCGAGCCGCACAGCATCCACGGCTTCGGCTGGCAGCGCGCCTGGCACGTGGCGGCGCGTGCGGACGACAGCGCCGAACTGCTGCTGGTGCACGGCAGCGACGCCGACTGGCCGTTCGCCTGCGAAGCACGGCAAACCGTGCTGCTCGACGCTGCCGGCCTGCGCCTGACTTTATCCGTGCGCAATGAAGATACGCGCGCCATGCCCGCCGGCCTGGGTTTTCACCCCTACTTTCCGCTGGCGCCCGGCCTGCGCCTGCAGGCGCAATGGGATGGCGTGTGGAGCATGGGCGATGACCACTTGCCGGCCGGCCTGGCGCCCGTGGCGCAAGCGTCGCCATTCGCCACGCCACAGCCGGTGGCCGGCTGGCGCAGCGACCATTGCTACAGCGGCTGGACGGGCCGCGCCAGCCTCGATTACGGCGACTACAGCGTGCAGCTGTCAGCCAGCGAGAATTGCCGCCACCTCGTGTGCTTCGCGCCCAATGACGAGCGCAGCTTCATCGCCATCGAACCCGTCACGCACGCGAATAACGCGTTTGCGCTGGCCGCGCGCGGCGCGCGTGACACGGGCATGCGCTTGCTGGCGCCCGGCGAGAGTCTGCACATCGCCATGCGCCTGGCCATCGAGGAGAGCCAGCATGCGTGAATGGCAAGCCGAACTCGTGCTCGATGCGCGCGCCCAGCTGGGCGAATGCCCGCTGTGGAGCGTGGCCGAACAGTGTTTGTACTGGATCGATATCGCCGGACGCCGCCTGCACCGCTACGATCCGGCGACCGGCCTCGACCGCGTCTGGTGGGTGCCGTGCGAGCCGGGCTGCATCGCCCTGGCTGAAAAAGGCGGCCTGGTGGCGGCCTTGCGCGACGGTTTCTACCGTTTCTATCCGCAGGAAGGCTTGCTCGACAAGCTGGCCGATGCGCCCTACGACAGCGCCGACATGCGTTTCAACGATGGCCGCTGCGACGGCGCCGGGCGATTCTGGGCCGGCGCCATGTACGAGCCGCGCACGGCGGAACTGGCTGCCATGTTTTGCCTGGAACGGGGCGCCACGTGCCTGGGCTGGGGGCCGCAACAGGATCTTGGCGTGAAAGTCAGCAATGGCCTCGCCTTCGCGGCCGATGGCCAATCGCTGTTCCAGTCCGACACGCCGAACCACGTGATCTACCGTTTCGCCTTTGACGCGGCCAGCGGCCAGGTGGGCGAACGCAAGGTGTTTGCCCGCCTGCCCGCCAAGGGCGAGGACGCCGTGTACGGCGGCCGCCCCGATGGCGCGGCGCTCGATGCCGAAGGCTGCTACTGGAGCGCGCAATACGAAGGCGGCCGGGTGCTGCGCTTTTCGCCGCAGGGAGAGATCATCGGCATCGTGCGCGTGCCCGTCACGCGCCCCACCATGATCGCCTTTGGCGGCGCCGACCTGCGCACCCTGTACATCACCAGCGCGCGCGAAGGCGCAAGCGACGACGAACTGGCGCGCCAGCCGCAGGCCGGCGGCCTCTTTGCCGTGCGCCTGGACGTGGCCGGCCGCCCCGAACCCCTTTACCGGGATTGATATCCGGATCTTCACCCTGAGGACAGCATGAACGCCAACATCACTCTCTACCCCAGCCTGCAGGACCGCGTGGTCTTCGTTTCCGGCGGCGGCTCCGGCATCGGCGCTGCGCTGGTCGAACACTTCGCCCTGCAAGGCGCGCAAGTGGCTTTTTGCGACATCGACCGCGACGCCAGCGACGCCCTGGCCGCGCGCCTGGCGCCCCTGTGCCGGCACGCGCCCTATTTTGTCTACAGCGACATCCGCGACATCGCCGCCTACCAGGCCAGCCTGGCCGGCGTCGAGGCGCGCTTTGGCGCCATCCGCGTGCTGCTCAATAACGCGGGCCGCGACGACCGTCATTCGCTGGCCGAACTGACGCCCGAATACTGGGACAACTGCCTGGCGCTGAACTTGAAACACCACGTGTTCGCCATCCAGCAGGTGGCGCCCGGCATGGCGGCCGCCGGCGGCGGTTCCATCATCAACCTGGGCTCGATCTCGTGGATGCGCGGGCGTCCCAACCTGGTCGGCTACACCACCTCCAAGGCGGGCATCGCGGGCCTGTCGCGCACCCTGGCGCGCGAACTGGGCGAGCAGAATATCCGCGTCAACGCCATCGCCCCGGGCGCCATCGCCACGGACCGCCAGGCCGCGCTGTGGCGCGATCCGGAAGAAGACCGCCGCTTCATCGAACTGCAATGCCTGAAATACCGGCTTGACGCGGGCCACGTGGCGCGCACGGCCCTGTTCCTGGCGGCCGACGATTCGGACGGCATCACGGGCCAGAACATCATCGTCGATGCCGGCCTCGCGCAAGTATCTGTAGCTGGCTAAGCCCCCATTCAAGGAGAACCCTCATGTTGAACCTGCAAGACGCAAGCCTGTTGAAACAGCAATGCCTGATCGACGGCGCCTGGTGCGACGCCGATGACGGCGCCACCATCGATGTCACCAACCCGGCTACCGGCGCCGTCATCGCCACCGTGCCGCGCATGGGTGCGGCCGAGACGCGGCGCGCCATCGCCAGCGCGCACGCGGCCTTCCGGCTGTGGCGCAAGCAGACCGTCAAGGCGCGCGCCACGGTGCTGCGCGCCTGGCATGCGCTGATCCTGCAGCACGCGGACGACCTGGCGCTGATACTCACCAGCGAGCAAGGCAAGTCGCTGGCGGAAGCCAAGGGCGAGATCGTCTCGAACGCGGCCTACCTGGAATGGTTTGCCGAGGAAGGCAAGCGCGCATATGGCGACGTCATCGCGCCGCCGTCGAACGACAAGCGCATCGTCGTCATCAAGCAACCGATCGGCGTGTGCGCGGCCATCACGCCGTGGAATTTCCCGAACGGCATGATCACGCGCAAGGCCGGCCCTGCCCTGGCGGCCGGCTGCAGCATGGTCCTGAAACCGGCGTCGCAAACGCCGCTGTCGGCCCTGGCGCTGGCCGAACTGGCGCTGCGCGCCGGCGTGCCGCCCGGCGTGTTCAATGTGGTGACGGGCGCGGCGCAGGCCATCGGCATGGAACTGTGCCACAACGACCTGGTGCGCAAGATCACGTTTACGGGATCGACGGAAGTGGGCGCCTGGCTGTCGCGCGAGGCGGCCGGCACGATCAAGAAGCTGTCGCTGGAACTGGGTGGCAACGCGCCCTTCATCGTTTTCGAGGATGCCGACATCGACGCGGCCGTCGACGGCGTGCTGATGTCGAAATACCGCAACAGCGGCCAGACCTGCGTCTGCGCCAACCGCATCTACGTGCAGGACGGCATCTACGACGACTTCGCCGCCCGCCTGGTGGCCAAGGTGGCCGAGCTGAAACTGGGGGCCGGCACCGAAGCAGGCGTCACGCAAGGCCCGCTGATCGATGAAAACGCCGTGCGCAAGATCGAACAGCATATCGCCGACGCGCTGGCCAAGGGCGGCAAGCTGGCCATCGGCGGCAAGCGCCACGCGCTGGGCGGCAGCTTCTTCGAGCCCAGCGTGGTACTGGAAGCGAACAGCGACATGCTGGTCGCCACCGAGGAAACCTTCGCCCCGCTGGCGCCCCTGTTCCGCTTCGGCAGCGAAGAGGAAGTCGTCGCCATGGCCAATGCCACGCAGTTCGGCCTGGCCGGCTATTTCTACAGCCGCGACCTAGGCAGAGTCTGGCGCGTGGCGGAAGAACTGGAAGTGGGCATGGTCGGCATCAACACGGGCATGATCGCCAATGAAATGGCGCCGTTCGGCGGCGTCAAGCATTCGGGCATGGGCCGCGAAGGCTCGCATTACGGCATGGACGACTTCCTCGATATCAAATATTTGTGCATGGGAGGGATTTGATTATTTCAAGGTAGGCAAGGCAGGGATCAGCAACCATACTCATAAAAAACACAGGAGACAGGATCATGCAAACGACTTTACGCAAAACCACATTGGCCGCGGCCATCACCGGCGTGCTTCTCTCGGCACCATTTGTTAGCGCTAACGCGCGCGCCGACGAACTGAGCGACATGAAAGCCATGCTGGCCCAGTTGCAGGACCGGGTGGCGCAGATGGAAGCGAAAGCGGCCCAGCCAGCACCAGCAGCGCCAGCAGCAGCGATGGCTGCCGCACCGGCAGCGGCGCCCGTGAAACCGGTCACCGGCTTCAACTGGAAACTGTACGGCCGTGGCGACATCGGCTATACAGTTTCGCGCGGCAAGGATGCCAGCGGGCGCCAGCTGACCAACCACCGCCTGAACCAGGGCGAGATGGCCAGCCGCCTGGGCCTCACGGGCGCCTGGGTCTTCAGCGATGAATACAAGGCCATCTTCGGCGTCGAGACAGGCTTGAACCTGTTCAACGGCAATGCGGGCGGCGGCACGCAAAACAACACCACCTCGTCCGTGCTGTTCAACCGCGGTTCCACCGTCGGCTTTGCCTCGACCACCTGGGGTTCGATCGAAGGCGGCACCATGTACATGGCGCCGTTCTGGGTCTCTCTGGGCGCCGACCTGGCCTCGGCGCACAATTACGGCGCCAACGACTTCAGCGCCCTGTTCTCGCTCACGCGTCCCGAATCCCTGGGCCGCTACCTGAAGGATCCCGTCACGGGCAACGCCAGCAAGACGACGAGTTTGGCCGGCAACAACTCGGGCACGGCCTTGTTCTACGGCAATGCGCTGCGCTACCGCAGCCCCACCTGGAACAACATCTCGGCGGAAGTGTCGTATTCGGCCGGCCAGCAGGCGTCTTCCGCCACCGACCTGGAAAACGATGGCCGCAGCTGGGCCGCCAACGTGCTGTACAAAAAGGGCGACCTGTTCCTCGGCTATGCGCACATGGATTACCAGCAGAGCAACGACATCAGCACGGGGGGCACGCCGAACTTCCTCAAGCGCAACCAGGTCACGGACATCATCGGCGCGCGCTACAAGTGGCACGATTTTACCTTGGGCGGCTCCTACACCTCCTACCGCGTGTCGAACGCGGGCGGCTATGCGGCCGACGCCTTCGGCGTCTCGGGCGCCTACGACCTCGGCAAGCACCGCATCGAGGGCAGCCTGGCGCACATCAGCTATGACGGCGCCAATGCCAAAGGCGCGTTCGGCACGAACACGGGCGATGGCGTAGGCAAGCCCACGTCGACAGCCTACTCGCTGGGCTACCTGTACAACTTCCAGCCGACCCTGTCGTTCTACGCGTATGCCACGCGCATCGCCAACAACAGCCATGCCAAGCTGGGCGTATTGCAGTTCCGGGGGGACAATAACTACTTCGGCTACAGCCCCGTCGAGCTGACCGCCGGCATGTTCCTCGTCTTTTAATTTAGTGCTTATTTGTTGATGCACCGCCGGCCCGCCCCACGCCACCATGCGGGCGGCCGGTTTTCACAGGAGTTGATCGTCATGCAGTACACACTACACCAGGAAAATGACAGCGTCGCCCTGCGCTGCGCCGGCCGCTTGCTGCTGCGCCACGGCGCCGCTGCCCCATGCGTGTTCGTCGGCCAGGGCCGCGAAAGCATGGAAATGTACCGCGGTAACTTCGCCATCGAAGATTACGTCGAGGAGCGCAGCGCCCTGCGCGCGCTGGCCGTCACGCAGGACGGCGACGGCGCCACCCTGAGCTTTGCGCGCCATGCGGGCGATTCTCCGCAACTGGTGCTGGCCATCCAACCACAGCCGCATGGCGTGCACCTGGTGGTGCGCTATGCGGCGCCGGGCTGGAACCGTCTGTGGCTGCGCCTGCCCGCGGAACAGGACGAGCATGTCTGGGGCTGCGGCGAGCAGATGTCGTACTTCGACCTGCGCGGCCGCCACTTCCCCCTGTGGACGTCCGAGCCGGGCGTGGGCCGTGACAAGTCGACGCACCTGACGTGGCAGGCGGACGTGACGTCCAAATCGGGCGGCGACTACTATCACACGAATTATCCGCAGCCGAGCTTCATCTCCTCGCAGCGCTACTGCCTGCATGCGGAGACGACGGCGTATGCGGACTTCGATTTCCGCCAGCCGGATTTCCACGAGCTGCAATTCTGGGCCATGCCCGAGCGCCTGGAATTCATGCTGGCCGAGACCTTCGTCGACCTGGTCGGCGTCGTCTCGCAGCGCTTCGGCCGCCAGCCACAGCTGCCCGCCTGGCTGCAAAATGGCGCCATGCTGGGCCTGAAAGGCGGCGAAGATCACGCGCGCGCCATCCTCGCGCAGGCGCAGGAGCACGGCTTGCCCATCAGCGCCCTGTGGTGCGAGGACTGGGTGGGCTTGCGCCAGACCTCGTTCGGCAAGCGCCTGTTCTGGGACTGGCGCTGGCAGCCGCAGCGCTATCCGGACCTGAAAAACTGGATCGCCGACCTGGCCAGGCAGGACATCCGCTTCCTCGGCTACGTCAATCCCTACCTGTGCAACGACGGCACCCTGTACCAGGAAGCGCTGCAGCAGGGCTTTCTGGCCACGGCCATGGATGGCGGCGCCTACCTGGTCGACTTCGGCGAATTCGATTGCGGCGTCGTCGACTTCACCAACCCGGCCGCCGCGCTGTGGTTCGAGGAACGCATCCTGCGCCAGGAAATGCTCGACTTCGGCCTGTCCGGCTGGATGGCCGATTTCGGCGAATACCTGCCGATCGACCTGCGCCTGCACAATGGCGTCGATGCGCGCCTGATGCACAACGCCTGGCCGACCCTGTGGGCCGAAGTCAATGCGCGCGCCATCGAAGCAGCCGGCAAGACGGGCGACGCCACCTTCTTCATGCGCGCCGGCTACACGGGCGTGCAGGCGCACTGTCCGCTGCTGTGGGCGGGCGACCAGTCGGTCGACTTCAGCCGCCACGATGGCTTGCAGACGGTGATTTGCGGCGCCCTGTCGTCCGGCCTCCTGGGCAACGCCTACCACCACAGCGATATCGGCGGCTACACTAGCTTGTTCGGCAACCTGCGCACGGCCGAACTGTTCCAGCGCTGGACGGAGATGGCCGTATTCACGTCGATGATGCGCACACACGAAGGCAACCGCCCCGACGAAAACTTCCAGTTCTACCAGGATGAACAGGTATTCCGCCACTTCGCTCGCATGACGCAGCTGCACGTGGCGCTGGCGCCGACCATCCGCGCCCTGGCCGAGGATGCCGTGGCGCGCGGCCTGCCGCTGCAACGCCCCCTGTTCCTGCACTATGAGCACGACCGCGCCACCTACGCCATCCAGGACCAATACCTGTTCGGTCCCGACCTGCTGGTGGCGCCCGTGCATGCGGCGGGTGCTGCGCGCTGGAGCGCCTACCTGCCGCAGGGCGACGCCTGGATCCACCTGTGGAGCGGCGCCGCCTTCGAAGGCGGCCAGCGTGTGGAAGTCGATGCGCCGTTGGGCCAGCCGCCCGTGTTCGTGCGGCGCGGCTGCGCACAGCAGGATTTCTTCCTGTCGCTGGCGAAATGAGCCTGGCATGAGCGTGGCGTCGCATCTGCTGTTCCTGGCCTGCGTGGCGCTGGCCAGTTACGCGCAGAACCTGACGGGCTTTGCCTTCGGCCTGATCCTGCTGGGCCTGACGGCCGTGCTGCACCTGGCCAGCCTGGGCGATGTCGCCAACGTGGTGAGCGTGCTGGTGCTGGTGAATGCGGCCATCACGTTTGGCCGCACGCGCCCGCAGCTGGCCTGGCCCGTATTCGGCCCTGCACTGGCCGTCAGCCAGCTGGGCGTGGGCGCGGGCGTGGCCCTGCTGGGCTGGTTCAGCGCGCAGCAAGTGACCCTGCTGCGATTCCTGCTCGGTTGCGCCATCGTCGTCTGCGCGTGCATGCTGGTGCTGCGCGCCAGCGCGCGTGCGCGGCAATCCGGCCTGCCCGCCTTCCTGTTCTTCGGCGGCGTGTCCGGCGTGATGGGCGGCCTGTTCGCCAGCGCCGGCCCGCCCATGGTGTACCACCTGTACCGCCAGCCATGGCCGGCCGACATGATCCGCCATTCGCTGATCGTGCTGTTCGCCGCGAATGCCGTGCTGCGCCTGGCCCTCGTGCTGGCGCATGGCCAGTTCAGCATGACGGCCCTGTGGCTGACCCTCGAGGCCTTGCCGCTGGTGACGGGGCTGACCTGGCTGGCGCGCCGCCACCCTTCGCGCCTGCCCATCGAGCACGTGCGCCGCGCCGTCTTCGTGCTGCTGCTGGTCGCCGGCCTGGCCCTGGTGCTGCCGCCCGTGCTGTCGCTGCTTGCCTGAGGCGGCGCCTTTTTTCCTTTTACTTTTACAAGACGAACCTTCCATGTCCGCTTCCCGCTTTTCCTCCCTGCCCGCCGACTGCGACCTGCTGGTCGTCGGCGGCGGCATCAATGGCGCCGGCATCGCGCGCGACGCGGCCGGCCGCGGCTTGCGCGTGGTGCTGTGCGAACAGCACGACCTGGCGCAGCACACCTCGTCCGCATCCACCAAGCTGATACACGGCGGCCTGCGCTACCTCGAATACTATGAATTCAAGCTGGTGCGCAAGGCGCTGCAGGAACGCGAAGTGCTGCTGCGCGCCGCGCCCCACATCATGTGGCCGATGCGCTTCGTCATGCCGCACGACGCCGCCCAGCGCCCCGCCTGGATGATACGCGCGGGTCTGTTCCTGTACGACCACCTGGCCAAGCGGGCCTTCCTGCCCGCCTCGCAAGGCATCGCGCTGGACAAGCACGCGGCGGGCGCACCGCTGAAGGCCGGCTACCGCAAGGGCTTCGTGTATTCCGACGGCTGGGTCGACGATGCGCGCCTGGTGGTGCTCAACGCGCTCGATGCGCAGGAGCACGGCGCGCACATCCTCACGCGCACGGCCTGCATCGATGCGCGCCGCGATGGCGGCGCCTGGCATGTCACCCTGCAAGCCGAGGATGGCCAGCGCAAGACACTGCGTGCACGCGCCATCGTCAACGCGGCGGGACCGTGGACGGCGCAATTTGCCGGTGCGGCCGGCGGCGGCAAGACGCAGGGACTGCGCCTGATCAAGGGCAGCCACATCATCGTGCCGCGCCTGTTCGAGCATCCGAACGCCTACATCTTCCAGAACCCGGACCAGCGCATCATCTTCGCCATCCCCTACCAGGACGACTTTACCCTGATCGGCACCACGGACGAGGAATACAAGGGGGAAGTGAGCCAGGTGAAGATCAGCCAGGCGGAGATCGATTACCTGTGCCAGGCGGCGAACCGTTATTTCAAGCGCGAGATCGGCCCCTCCGACGTCGTGTGGACGTATTCGGGCGTGCGCCCCCTGCTCGACGACAGCGCGCAGAACGCGTCGGCCGTCACGCGCGACTACCTGCTGGAAGTGGCGCGCGGCGACGCGCCGACGGGAGCGCCCCTGCTCAATATCTGGGGCGGCAAGATCACCACCTACCGCAAGCTGGCCGAGGAAGCATTGGGCTTGCTGGCGCCCCTGCTGGAGAATGGCGCCCCGGCGTGGACGGCGCAAGCGCCCCTGCCCGGCGGCGACCTGCAGCAGGAGAATCGACTGGTGGACAGCCATGATTTCGACGCTTTCCTCGCCCGCTTCCAGCGCGATCACGCCTGGCTGCCGCCCGCGCTGGCGCGCCGCTATGCGCGCGCGTACGGCAGCCGCGCCACGCGCCTGCTGACGGGCGCCGCTTCAATGGCCGACCTGGGCGAGCAGCTGGCGCCCGGCCTGTACGAGGCCGAGGCGTGCTATCTGATCGAAGTGGAATGGGCCAGGAGCAGCGACGACATCCTGTGGCGGCGCAGTAAACTGGGTTTGCGCTGCGCGCCGGCCGACGTGGCACGCCTGCAGCAGTGGCTGACGGTCCATCTGGCGCAAGAGGTGGCGGCATGACGTATTTGCTGGCCCTCGACCAGGGCACGTCCAGTTCGCGCAGCATGGTCTTCGATGAAACGGGCGCCATCGTCGCCGTGGCGCAGCGCGAGTTTCGCCAGCTCTTCCCGCAACCGGGCTGGATCGAACACGACCCGATGGAAATCTGGCACAGCCAGCTGGCGACCTGCCGCGAAGTGCTGGCCAAGACAGGCCTGAAGGCAGATGCACTCGGCGCGCTGGGCATCACCAACCAGCGCGAGACGACGGTGCTGTGGGACCGCGCCACGGGCGAACCCGTCTACAACGCCATCGTCTGGCAAGACCGCCGCACGGAAGCGCTGTGCGAGGACTTGCGCGCGCGGGGCCTGGCCGGCGCCATCCACGCAAAGACGGGCCTGGTGCTCGACCCGTATTTTTCCGGTACCAAGCTGCGCTGGATACTCGACGCCGTGCCCGGTGCCCGCGCGCGGGCCATGCGCGGCGAACTGGCCTTCGGCACCATCGACACGTGGCTGGCATGGCAGATGACGGGCGGCCGCCTGCACGTGAGCGACGTCACCAACGCTTCGCGCACCATGCTGTGGAACCTGCATGAAGGCTGCTGGGATGCGCAATTGCTCGACTGGCTGGGCATCCCCGCCAGCCTGCTGCCGACCGTCCACCCCTCGAGCCACGTGTACGGCGAAACGGATACAGAGGTGCTGGGCAGCCCCGTGATCATCGGCGGCATCGCCGGCGACCAGCAGGCGGCGCTGTTCGGCCAGACCTGTTTCACGCCGGGCATGGCCAAGAATACCTATGGCACGGGCTGCTTCTTGCTGCTCAACACGGGCGAGCAGTGCGCGCAATCGCAGCATGGCTTGATCAGCACGGCCGCCTGCCAGGTGGGCACGCAGCCCGCGTATGCGCTCGAAGGCAGCGTCTTCATCGGCGGCGCCGTGGTGCAGTGGCTGCGTGACGGCCTGGGCGCCATCGGCCACGCGGGCGAAGCGGAAGGCCTGGCCGCCTCCGTGCCCGATTCGGGCGGCGTGGTCTTCGTGCCCTCGTTTACAGGCCTGGGTGCGCCGTACTGGGTGCCATCGGCCAAGGGCGCCATCCTGGGCCTGAGCCGGGGCAGCACGGTGGGCCACATCGCCCGCGCGGCGCTCGAAGCGATCGCCTTCCAGAGCGCCGCCCTGCTGGATGCCATGACGCGCGACGCGCAAGCGCCCATCACGGAACTGCGCGTCGACGGCGGCGCCTGCGCCAACAACCTGCTGCTGCAGTTCCAGGCCGACCTGCTGGGCATCCCCGTGGTACGCCCGCAAGTGATTGAAACGACAGCCCTGGGCGCGGCCTATCTGGCGGGCCTGGCCATCGGCCAGTACCGTGGCGTGGAAGAGCTGGCGTCGCACTGGCGCGCCGACAGGACGTTTTCACCCACCATCGGCCGCGACCAGGCGGGCAGCCTGATGCAGCAATGGGAAGTGGCGGTGCGGCGGTTTGCGGGAAATGGGGAGGGATAGCCGTGCGGAACGACAGGCAAAAAAAAGCCCGCTGCGGGAGCGGGCTGAATCTATTTCCTTGGAGGAAGATAGAGGAGACAGATGAATGATGCCGCGTTGCAGCATATAAAACCACTTTATATTCGTGATGTCAGAAATACGTAACGGTGATATTAAGGGCAACGAAGAATTCCATGCGGCAATTTTTATGCTGCCGCTTCCGTTTTCCCGTCGCCAGAACGCAACATATTCTTGATGCCTCGCAACGCTTGCCGTACCCTCGCCTCGTTTTCGATCAGGGCGAAGCGCACGTATTCGTCGCCGTACTCGCCGAAGCCGATGCCGGGCGACACGCTTACCCTGGCTTTTTGCAGCAGCAGCTTGGCGAACTCCAGCGATCCCAGGTGGCGGTACGCTTGCGGGATATGCGCCCAGATATACATCGAAGCCTTCGGTTTTTCCACCATCCAGCCCGCTTCATGCAAGCCTTTCACCAGCACGTCGCGGCGGCGCTGGTATTGGGCGCAGATTTCCGTCACGCAGCTCTGGTCGCCTTCCAGCGCGGCGATGGCCGCCACCTGCACGGGCGTGAAACTGCCGTAGTCGTGGTAGCTCTTGATACGCGCCAGGGCCGCCACCAGTTCCGCATTGCCTACCATGAAGCCGATGCGCCAGCCCGCCATGTTGTAGCTTTTCGACATGGTGAAAAATTCCACGGCCACGTCGCGCGCACCGGGCACCTGCATGATGGACGGCGCCTTCCAGCCATCGAAGGTGATGTCGGCATACGCCAGGTCGTGCACCACCAGGATATTGTGCTGCTTCGCCAGCGCGACGACGCGCTCGAAGAATTCCAGCTCCACGCATTGCGCCGTGGGGTTGGACGGAAAGCCCAGCACCATCATCTTCGGTTTCGGGTAGCTTTCGCGGATCGCCCGTTCCAGTTCGGCAAAGAAATCCACGCCCGGCCCCATGCGCACGGAGCGGATGTCGGCGCCCGCGATGACGGCGCCCCAGATGTGGATGGGATAGCTGGGATTGGGCACCAGCACCGTGTCGCCACGGTCGAGCGTCGCCAGCATCAGGTGCGCCAGGCCCTCTTTCGAGCCGATGGTGACGATGGCTTCGCTGTCCGGGTCGATGTCGACCTCGTAGCGCTTCTTGTACCAGTGGGCAATCGCGCGGCGCAGCCGGGGAATGCCTTTTGATGCGGAATAGCCGTGCGTGTCCGGGCGTTTCACCGTCTCGACCAGCTTGTCCACGATGTGGGCCGGCGTGGCGCCATCGGGATTGCCCATCGACATGTCGATGATGTCCTCGCCACGGCGGCGCGCGGCCATCTTGAGTTCGGCGGTGATATTGAAAACGTAGGGGGGAAGACGATTGATGCGCGAAAAGCTGCGCGGAGCTTGGCTGTCGGTCATGGTTATCTCTGTACGTAAGCGCCCGGATCCGTCCGAGCGACGTTGGCGCAGTGGCTGCGCCTGCAACGATACTAACCCGGCTTCGCAAGAACTGGCAAGGCCGATTCGGACAAGCTACAATACGCGCTGATCGAAAATGAGCGCACCGGTTGGTAACCCGGTAAGTGCCCGGCACCGTCCGGCATGCTCCCGCCCACGCGGACCCACGGCGCTGACCCTTGGCTGTTACACCAGCCGGGGAGGTGTTCTGGTTCGTGCATCTTTCCGCCGCGCCATCCCTCCCCTGCTTTCTATTTTAGGAATGAGACGGATGGCAACACACGACACCGCAGTAACTGGCATGACCCTGGACCGGACCGGCATCGAGCAGCAGCTGGCCCTGCCCGTGCGCCACTTCATCGATTGCGCGTTCGACGGCGAAGACTTGTCGCGCCTCGATTTGCAGGGCTGCACCTTCGAGCGCTGCACCTTTGCCGACACCAACTTATTCGCCAGCAAGCTGGCGCGCAGCACGTGGCGCCGCTGCCGCGCAGGCAGCGCCGATTTCGAATCCGTCGATGCCGTCGACGCCAGCTTCGAAGGCTGCGACCTGAACAACACGAAATGGCGGCGCGCCAAGCTGGCTTCGGCCACCTACCGCGGCTGCAAGCTGACGGGCGCCTCGTTCGAGGAAGTGGCCCACCTGGGCCTCACCTTCGAAGACAGCCTGCTGGTGGGCGCCGACCTGCGCGGCTTCTCGTTCCGCAAGGCCATATTGAAACAGCTGGATTTTTCCGATGCCTACCTGGCCGGCTGCGACTTCCGCGACGCCGTCTTCGAAGGCGGCAGCCTGCGCAACGCCACGATCAAGCTGGCGAAGTTCCAGGGCGCGGACTTGCGCGGCGCTGATATCGACGGTTTCAAATTGAGCGACGCGGCGCTGCTGAAGGGCGCCGTCATCACGCATGCGCAGGCGGCCAACTTCATGCGCACGCTCGATCTCGTAGTAATCTAATTGGTATTGATTTAACTTAAACAGGCAAAAAAAAGCCCGCTGCGGGAGCGGGCTGAATCTATTTCCTTGGAGGAGATAGAGGAGACAAGTGCATCTTGCGGCATCGCGGCATATCACGCCACTTTATCTTCATGATGATAGAAATAGCCGTCAGTGATAATGAGCGGACATCAGGGTTTCACGCCGTACGGCGCGTGGCTTGCGGCAGAAATTCTCCCAGCCACACCAGCAGGGCCAGGCCCGGAAACGCCATGCCTGTCAACAAGGTCGCTTGCCAGCCATAGCTGGCGTACACCCAGGCGCCAATGGCCGAGCCGGCCGCGCCGCCGGCAAAGAACAGGGCGAAATACAGGCCGTTCAGGCGGCCCCGCACTTCCGCGCCCAGGCTGAAGATGGCGCGCTGTCCCAGCACCAGATTCGCGGCCACGCCCATGTCGAGCACGATGGAAGCGACCACCAGCAGCCCCAGCGCCACATGTTTTGACTCCGGCGCCAGCATCGGCAAGGCAAAGGCGACGATGCCCAGCGCCAGCGCAGCGGCCGTGGCCGGCAAGGTGTGGCCCGCATCGGCCAGACGGCCGGCGATGGGCGAGGCAACGGCACCTGCCATGCCCACCAGGGCAAAGATGGCGATACCCGTTTGCGACAGGCCGAACGCGGGGCTGGACAGCACCAGCGGCGTGACGGTCCAGAACAGGCTGAAGGCGCCAAACAGGCCAGCGTGATAGGCGGCGCGGCGGCGCAGCACGGGCGTGCCGAGCAGCAAATGCCACAAGGACGCCATCAAGGCCGGATAGCGCATGTTCGACACGGGCTGGCGCACGGGCAAGGCGCGGCGCAGCACCAGCGCCAGCAACACCATCAGCACGGCGGCACCGCCAAACACCACATGCCAGCTGGCATGGGCCGCCACCAGCGAGGCGACGGGACGGGCCAGCATAATGCCCAGCAACAAGCCGCTGACCACCTTGCCCACCGTCTGCCCACGCGTCGCTTCCTGCGACAGGTGGGCGGCAAACGGCACGATCACTTGCGCCGCCACGGAACCGAGGCCGATGGCCAGCGCGGCAGCCAGAAACACGATGGCGCCCGTGGAAAGGGCCGCCACGACGAGGGCCGTGGCCGTCACCAGCAGGGCCGTGATGATCAGGCGGCGGTTTTCCAGCAAGTCGCCCAGGGGCACGACAAACAGCAGGCCCAGGGTATAGCCCACTTGCGTCAGGGTGACGATCAGCCCGGCCGCCTTGGCCGACAGGCCAGTCGAAGCGCTGATCGGCCCGACGAGGGTTTGTGCGTAATACAGATTGGCGACGATCAGGCCGGAAGCGATGGCCAGCAGCAGCACCATGGCGGGCGCAATGTCGTGGGGAGCAGACGGTGAGGCCTTGTTCATGTTGTTTCCTCGGTTCGATAGGGATGTGGCCATTCTAGGCAAAACTGAGGCAAAGATAATTAGGGCATAATCCACTTATACTTTTCACATAAAATGAACAATGAAAGCTATCCCATGGACAAGATCAAGGCCATGCAGACCTTCGTGCGCATCGTCGAAGCCAACAGCTTTTCCAAGGCAGCCGAGACACTGAATTTGCCGCGCGCCGCGCTGACAGCCACCCTGCAAAAGCTGGAAGCCTACCTGGGCACGCAATTGCTGCAGCGCACTACGCGCCGTCTGTCCCTCACGCCGGAAGGGGCCGAGTACTTTCACCATTGCCTCGATATCCTGAAAGCCGTCGACACGGCGGAATTGGCCTTCCGTGGCCCTGACGCGAAAAAACCCCGCGGTTTGCTGCGCATCAACCTGCCCAATACGGTGGGCCGGCGCCTGATCATTCCCCATATCGCACAATTCCACGCCGCCTGGCCAGACGTGCAATTGCAGCTGAGTCTGACAGACCGCCTGGTCGACCTGACGCAGGAAGGCATCGATTGCGCCTTGCGCGTGGGCACCTTGCAAGATTCCGCCTTCATCGGCAAGCAGGTCGGCCTGATGCGCTTCGTCACCTGCGCGTCCCCTGCTTACCTGGCGCGGCACGGCACGCCGCACACCCTGGCCGACCTGGCCGCGCACCGGGGCATCATGCATTACTCGGGCCGCACGGGGCGCGCCTTCGATTGGGATTTTCTTCAAGGCAAGGAGGTCGTACGCGTACAGATGGCCGGCCCCATCGCCGTCAACGACGCGGACGCCAGCGTCGATTGCGCGCTGCAAGGGTTGGGCCTGGCACAGGTGGCCATGTACCAGGTGCGCCAGCATCTCGACAACGGCGCCCTGGTGGCCGTGCTGCCCGGCTGTTCGCCGACGCCGATGCCCATGTCCCTGCTGACGCCGCAAGGCCGATTGGCCACGCCCAAGCTGCAAGCGTTTGCCGGCTGGATCACGGCCCTGCTGGCTGCCCAGCCCGACGTGCAACTGCCCACGCACAAAATCTGAGGCAAAAAAAAAGCCCGCTACAAAGAGCGGGCTGAATCTATTTTCTTGGAGGAGAATAGAGGAGACAAGTGAATTATGCTGCATCGCGGCATATCAATCCAATTGATTGTTGGAATGATAGAAATACACCAGGCAGATAACTGACAGGGCGAAAAAAACCGGCTCCGCAAGGAGCCGGTTTTTTACTGCGTGAAAAACCTTACTTCGCCGCCGTCACCGGTGTTGCCTTGGTGTCCGCGCCATACGGCAAGACCTTGGACGCCAGGCGGGTATCGGCCTTGATCAGCGCCACTTCGTCTGCCAGGATGCGCGCCGCTTCGTTGAGCAGCACGTCCTTGGCGCTCTTCGCGGCCGTTTCAGCGTCCAGTTCGGCACTCAGGGCCCGCTCGTCGCCCTGCAAGCCGTCGTCGGTGCGCAAGGCGCCTTTCACGGCGGCAATCTGCTTGGCCGTCTTGTTGGCCGCTTTCGCGCCCTTCAGCACGTCTTTCGGATCGGGAATCACCACCAGGTCGTCGGCAGGATTCGAAATCTGCGCGATCAGGCGTTTTTCACGGGCCTTGGCGCGCGCTTCCTGGGCATCGCGCTCCTTGCGGCGCACGGTTTCATTGAGCGAAATCTGGTTTTCCTTGCGCTGCTTGACGACGAGGGCGATGTCATCGAGCAAATACTGGAAATCCTTGTCCTTGGCCACGCGCGCATCATGCTTCTTGTCCAGCAGGGGCACGATGTCCTTCAAGTCGCCCGTCGGCATGTAGGGCGCCGGCTTGATGGCCACCCATGGCAGGGCATTGTCATAGCTCGATTCGCCGAAGTTTTCCGCGTCCGACATGGCCGGCAGCTTGATGTCAGGCGTGACGCCGCGCAACTGCGTGGTGCCGCCATTGATGCGGAAGAACTGGGCGATGGTCATTTTCAGCTCGCCGAAACGGGCTTTCTCGCTGCCGCCGAAACGGTCGAGGTTGAACAAGGTCTGCACCGTGCCCTTGCCAAAGCTGCCTTCGCCGATGATCACGCCACGGCCGTAGTCCTGCACGGCGGCGGCGAAAATTTCGGAAGCGGAAGCCGAGCCGCGGTTGATCAGCACGCCCATCGGGCCATCCCAGGCCAGGCCGGCATTCGTATCGCTTTCCACCTCGACCTTGCCTTCGGCATTGCGCTGCATCACGACAGGGCCCTTGTCGATGAACAGGCCCGTCAGTTCGACGGCTTCATTCAGCGATCCGCCGCCATTGTTGCGCAAGTCGATCAGGACGTTGTCGACCTTGTCCTTCTTCAACTCGGCCAGCAAGCGGCTGACGTCGCGCGTGGCGCTTTTGAAGTCCTTGTCGCCGCGGCGGCGCGCTTCGAAGTCCTGGTAGAACGTCGGCAAGGAAATGACGCCGATGCGGCGCTTGACGCCGTTGTCGCGCACTTCGATGATCGATTTCTTCGCCGCCTGCTCTTCCATGCTGATTTTCTTGCGCACCAGCGGCAAGACCACGTGCTTGGCGTCCGGGCCGGCGTCGGCCGGCAAGATGTCGAGGCGCACCACGGAATCCTTGGCGCCGCGGATCAGTTGCACCACATCGTCGATGCGCATGCCCAGCACTTCGGTAATGGGGCCGCTTTCGCCCTGCCCCACGCCGACGATGCGGTCGCCCACTTTCAGCTTGCCCGACAAGCCGGCCGGGCTGCCTGGCACGACTTCGCGCACCACCGTGTATTCATCGCGCGTCTGCAGCACGGCGCCGATGCCTTCGAGCGACAGCCGCATGGCGATGTCGAAGTTGTCCGAAGCGCGCGGACCCAGGTAATTGGTATGCGGTTCGATCGACATGGCGTAGGAGTTCATGAAGATCTGGAACACATCTTCGCTGTTGAGCTTGCGCGCACGGGTCGTGTAGCTCTCATAGCGCTTGTCCAGCGTCTCGCGGATGGCCTTGTCTTCCTTGCCCGCCAGTTTCAGGCGCAGCCAGTCGTTCTTGACGCGCTTGCGCCACAGGTCCCGCACTTCCTCGTCGTTCTTCGGCCAGGCGGCCTTTTCGCGGTCGAGCTGGTAGCTCTCATCGGCCGTAAAGTCGAACTTGGTTTTCAGCAATTCACGCGCATACGCCATGCGCTCGTCGAAACGCTGCTGGTACAGGTTATAGATGGCAAACGGCGCCGTCAGGTCTTCATTGATGATGGCGTCATCGAGCTTGGTGCGCAAGGGCGCGAAACGGTCGATGTCGGCCTGCACGAAAAACAGCTTTTCCGCGTCCAGGGACTTGAAATAGCGGTCGAAGATCTTCTCCGACATGGCGTCGTCGAGCGGCATGGCCTTGTAATGGACGCGCGTCAATACGCGCGATGCCCACAAGGCGGCCTGCGTTTGCTGGGCCAGCGGCTTCATGGGTAGCGGAGGAGCGGCGCTCTTGTCCGTCTGGGCTGCGCCAGCGTGGGCTGACAGGGCAAGCACCAGGGTGACCAGCATCATTTGCTTCTTCATCGGCTTCTCCGAAAATTAGTTGAATCAATTCCAGGCGGCGCAGCCATTCATGCGCCAGCCAGCAAGACAGTAAGGGGAATACACGACTGGTCTGCATATTATTCTACAGGATACGGCCTGGCAGGCTCCCATGGAATATCAGTTTCTTCCTGGAAGCTTAAACGCGAATTAAAGGCGGCGTCTCATTCATTACAAAGTGAAACATTCGTGAGAAAAATTACATCGCCCCTCGGCGCCAAAGATCAAACGCGCCATTGAGATCGAAAAAGTCAATAGGCCGTTTTTATAATCCTTGATACGGATGATGTTTTTACGCGAAAAATTGATTCCTGCGGGAAACACTTAGTAACAAAACGCAAGCAACATGCTATCATCGCGCCCTGAAATCCAGCTTGCCTGCGCGCGGCTCCCAACGCCGGCGCGCCTCAGTTTCAACAGTATTCCCCACCAGATCCCCTCCCCGCGTGTCATGTCATGACCAGGAATGGCCGAGCTGATTACCCTTTGCCAGACTCACACTATGCCTACAAAATCATTCTCCCCCCGCCACTGGAGTGTCGGCGGCAAGATCACCATTTTTACCTTTGCCCTGGTCAGCCTGATCCTCGCCAGCCTGACGACCTTGATCAGCATCCGCACCTCGGCTGCACTGGAACAGCGCGCCGAAGCGGCCGTCACCAGCGAACTCAATAGCGTCATGACCACCACGGAAGTGTTTCACACGGCCATGGTCAACGAGGCGGCCAGCTTCGCGCGCCTGTTCGCGGCCGAATTTCCCGGCCCGTTCACGGTCGACGCGGGTGCCATGGTGGCCGTGGCAGGCAAAGCCACGCCCGCCCTGGCCAACGGGGGCAAGGTGCTCAACCTCGACACGGCCGTGGTCGACCGCTACACGGCGCAAACGGGCGTGATCGCCACCATTTTTGCCGCCAATGGCGATGAATTCGTGCGCATCAGCACCTCGCTGAAAAAGCAGGATGGCGAACGGGCCATCGGCACGCAGCTCGACCACAACCACCCCAGCTATGCACCGCTGCGCGCCGGCCAGCGCTTCGTTGGCATGGCCACCTTATTTGGCAAGCAATACATCACGCAATATGATCCCGTGCGCGATGCGGCTGGCAAGGTAGTCGGCGTGCTGTTCATCGGCCTGGACATCAGCAAGAATCTGGCCATGCTGAAAGAGAAGATTCGCCAGGTCAAGATCGGCCAGACGGGCTACATCTATATCGTCGACACGGCGCCCGGCGCCAACTACGGCCACCTGGTGCTGCACCCGAACAGCGAAGGCAAGAGCGCGCTCGAGTTCAAGGCCAGCGACGGCCGCCTGTTCATCCAGGAAATGCTGGCGCAAAAGGACGGCGCCATGCGCTACACGTGGACGGCGCCCGGCGAAACGGCGGCCCTCGCGCGCGAAAAGCAGCTGTTTTACCGTCAATTCAAGGATTGGCAATGGATCATCGCGGGCGGCACGTTCACGGACGAGATCACGCTGGAAGCGCGCCAGATGCGCAACCAGCTGGCCATTTCCGGCTTCATCGCCCTGCTCGTCTTCGCCCTGCTGCTGTACTGGCTGGTGCGCACGCTCGTGTCGCGCCCGCTGGCCGCCGCCGAAACGGCCGCCGCGCAGATTGCCGCCGGCGACCTGACGGTGCACCTCGATACCAGCAGCCTGGACGAAATCGGCCGCCTGCTGCTCGCCATGAACCGCATCAGCGACAACTTGTCGCAAGTGGTCAGCAATGTGCGCGGCAGCGCCGGGCAGATCGCCACGGCGTCCGGTGAAATCGCCAGCGGCAACCTGGACTTGTCGAGCCGCACGGAGCAGCAAGCCAGTTCGCTGGAAGAAACAGCCGCCTCAATGGAAGAACTCAGTTCCACCGTGCGCCAGAACGTCGACCATGCCCAGCAGGCAAGCCGGCTCGCGCACGACTCCTCCAGCCTGGCAGCAGAAGGCGGCGCCGCCGTGGCGCAAGTGGCCAGCACCATGGATGCCATCCGCAGCTCCTCGGGCAAGATCGCCGACATCATCGGCGTCATCGACGGCATCGCCTTCCAGACGAATATCCTGGCCTTGAACGCGGCCGTGGAAGCGGCGCGCGCCGGTGAGCAGGGACGCGGCTTTGCCGTCGTCGCCACGGAAGTGCGCACCCTGGCGCAGCGCTCGACGGCAGCGGCGAAAGACATCAAGGACCTGATCCAGGCATCCGCCAGCACGGTGGACCTGGGCCACGCGCAAGTGAGCCAGGCCAGCGCCACCATGGACACGGTGGTGGCCAGCGTGCAGCAAGTGAGCACCATCATGGCCGAAATCGCGCAGGCAAGCGAAGAGCAGCGCAGCGGCATCGAGCAAGTCAACCAGGCCATCGCCCAGATGGACCAGGTAACCCAGCAGAATGCGGCCCTGGTGGAAGAAGCGGCCGCGGCGGCCGACGCCTTGCAGGAGCAGGCGCAGGAGCTGAACCAGGTGGTGGGCGTGTTCAAGCTGTAAGTGCAATCCGGGTGCTAAGATGGGGCAGAATCCACCGCCCCAGGAGAGACCATGCACGACGACTACGTTTTAATTGCCCGGCTGATGATCCCCACGGATGCGCACGTCATCCGCGGCTGCCTGGCAGCGGCCGGCATCGACGTGCTGCTGACGGACGACCAGCACATGCAGGCCGACATGCTGCTGGCAGCCGCCATCGGCGGCGCCCGCGTGCTGGTGCGCGAACACGACGTGGCGCGCGCCAATGACATCCTCGCCGCCTTCGAGCGGGGCGATCTGGCGCTGGCGGACGATGCCGATGTAGGCGCGCCCGTCGCCGAATAATTTACGAGTAGAAACAGCGCCCGCATGCCTGGCGGTAACTCTCGTTGCCGCCAATGCTGATCTGTTCGCCTTCCTTGATGCGGCGGCCCTGCTCATCCACGCGGATGTTCATCGTGGCCTTCTTGCCGCACGTACAAATATTCTTCAATTCCTCGATATCGTCGGCCAGCGCCAGCAGATAGGCCGAGCCGGGGAACGGTTCGCCCTTGAAATCCGTGCGCAAGCCGTAGCAGATGACGGGCACGCCCTTCACTTGCGCCAGCTGGTGCAGCTGCTGCACCTGGGCCGTGCTGAGAAATTGCGCCTCATCCACCAGCAAACAGGCGACCTGGGGGATATCGTTGAGGAAATTCGTGTCGGCATGGAAGATATCGACCTGGCGCTGCGGGCCCAGGCGCGAAGTCACTCTACCCACGCCGTAGCGGCTGTCGATGGCGGCCGTGTACAGGCGTACCTGCTGGCCCTGCTCTTCATAGTTGTGCGCGACTTGCAACAAGGCCGTCGACTTGCCCGCGTTCATTGCGGAATACCGGAAATAAAGTTTTGCCACTGCCGCCTGCCCTGTTTGTCTGGTTTTCAGGATACTGTTTAGTTCCTTTTCGAGGCGTGATTATAAATCGCAATGGCGGGCTTGCGGCAGCTTAATAGTCGTGTCATTGGTGCGGCAAGCGGGAAAAAAACGGCGCATACTCGAAGCGCGCACGCTGTTGCCGCGCTGCAGCCGATATGCGAAAAGCGCATATGCAAGCATGCAAACATTCGTTCGCCGCACTCGTCCACCCGCCTACACTGCGCGGCACGGAAGGCGGCTCGGGACACAATCCCGGGCGGCTGTTTCTCTGACAGGAGCCACCATGAATGATCGAATGCCATCCCCACCCCAGCCGCCAGCGCTATACAAGCTGATCGGCAATACCCCGCTGGTCGAAGTGACCAGGCTCGACACGGGCCTGTGCCAGCTGTTCCTGAAACTGGAATCGCAAAATCCCGGCGGTTCCATCAAGGACCGCATCGGCCTGTCCATCATCGAAGCGGCCGAAGCCGACGGCCGCTTGCAGCCGGGCGGCACCATCGTCGAGGCAACGGCCGGCAACACGGGCATCGGCCTGGCGCTGGTCGGCCGCATCAAGGGCTACCGCGTGATTCTCGTCGTGCCCGACAAGATGTCGACGGAAAAAGTGCTGCACCTGAAAGCCCTGGGCGCGGAAGTGCACACCACGCGCTCGGACGTGGGCAAGGGCCATCCCGAGTACTACCAGGATTACGCGGCGCGCCTGGCGCGCGAACTGCCGGGCGCCTTCTTTGCCGACCAATTCAACAATCCCGCCAATCCGCTGGCCCACGAAACGACGACGGCGCCCGAAATCTGGGAGCAAAGCGGCCATGACGTGGACGCCATCGTCGTCGGCGTCGGTTCGTCCGGCACCCTGACGGGCCTGACGCGCTACTTCCGCAAGGCGCAGCCGAAGCTGGAATTCGTGCTGGCCGACCCGCAAGGCTCCATCCTCACCGAATACATCGACACGGGCAAGGTATCGGACACGAGCGGCTCGTGGGCCGTCGAAGGCATCGGCGAAGACTTCATCCCCTCGATCGCCGACATGGCCAGCGTCACCAAGGCCTATACCATCAGCGACCAGGAAAGTTTTGATTCCGCGCGCGCCCTCTTGCGCGCCGAAGGCATCCTCGGCGGCTCGTCCACCGGCACGCTGCTGGCCGCCGCCCTCAAATACTGCCGCGAACAGACCACGCCGAAGCGCGTCGTCACCTTTGTCTGCGACACGGGAACGCGCTATCTATCCAAAGTCTATAACGATGGCTGGATGCGCGATCAGGGCTTGTTGCAGCGGGCCGTGTCGGGCGACTTGCGCGACCTGATCGGGCGCCGCTACGACGAGGGCGATGTCGTCAGCGTGGCGCCGGCCGACACCCTGCTGACGGCCTTCAACCGCATGCGTGCCAGCGACCTGGCACAGTTGCCCGTCATCGATGGTGGCCAGCTGGTCGGCATTATCGACGAATCGGACTTGCTGCTGCACGTCTCGGGCGACGCCGCCCATTTCGCGGGACTGGTGGGCGCCACCATGACGACGCAGATCGAAACCCTGGCGCCCTCAAGCGGCTTGCCCGCCCTGCGCGCCACCCTGGATCGGGGCTTGACGGCCGTCGTCGCCGACGATACGGCCTTCTATGGCCTGATCACCCGCTTCGACCTTCTCAACCACTTACGCAGGACACTATCTTGAGCCAGCACATTCCCCGCAAGAGCCGCCTCGCCACGCGTGTCATCCACGCAGGCCAGTCGCCCGACCCGTCGACGGGCGCCATCATGCCGCCCATTTACGCCACCTCCACCTTCGTGCAGGACAGCCCCGGCGTACACAAGGGCCTCGATTACGGCCGCTCGCACAACCCCACGCGCTGGGCGCTCGAGCGCTGCGTGGCCGACCTGGAAGGCGGCAGCGCGGCCTTCGCGTTTGCCTCGGGCCTGGCCGCCATCTCGTCCGTGCTGGAATTGCTGGATGCGGGCAGCCATATCGTCGCCGGCGACGACATGTACGGCGGCACGTATCGATTGTTCGAACGGGTGCGCCGCCGCTCGGCCGGCCATGAGTTCACGTATGTCGATTTGACGAATCCGGAAAACCTGCTGGCCGCGCTGCGCCCGGAAACGAAGATGGTATGGGTGGAGACGCCCACCAACCCGATGTTGAAACTGGCGGATTTGCGGGCGATTGCCGACATCTGCCGCGCACGGGGCATCATCGCCGTGGCGGATAACACCTTCGCCAGCCCGCTGGTGCAGCGCCCGCTGGAACACGGCTTCGACATCGTCGTGCACTCGACCACCAAGTATTTGAACGGCCACTCGGACATCATCGGCGGCATCGCCATCGTCGGCGCGGAAGAGCGCCAGGCGGAGTGGCGCGAGCAGCTGGGCTTTTTGCAAAACTCGGTGGGCGCGATTGCGGGACCGTTCGACAGCTTCCTCGCCCTGCGTGGCGTGAAAACCCTGGCCATCCGCATGCAGCGCCATTGCGAAAGCGCCCTGGCGCTGGCGCAGTGGCTGGAGCAGCAAAAGGAAGTGCGCAAGGTGTTTTATCCGGGGCTGGAATCGCACCCGCAGCATGCGCTGGCGCGGCGCCAGATGGATGGTTTCGGCGGCATCATTTCCATCGACTTGGACACGGATCTGGCCGGCGCGCGGCGCTTCCTCGAACGCTGCGAGGTGTTCGCCCTGGCCGAAAGCCTGGGCGGCGTGGAAAGCCTGATCGAACACCCGGCCCTGATGACGCATGCCAGCATCCCGGCCGAGCAGCGGGCAAAACTGGGCATAGGCGACGGCTTGATCCGGCTGTCGGTGGGCATCGAGGATATCGAGGATTTGCGCCACGACCTGCGCACGGCGCTCGACGCGATTTGAGGGAAGAGGTGTCGGATTACGCTGCGCTAATCCGACCTACGGTATGCCAAGGGCGGTAGGTCGGATTAGCCCGCAAGGGCGTAATCCGACACACCACAAACCTTACTCCCCCGGCCGGTACCTGCGCTCCAGGTGCCGGGCCACGTCCTCGGGATAAAACAGCACCTCCTTGAATTCGCCGCGCGCATACATGGCCGCCTGGTCCCGGAAGTGGGGCGACTTCGGGTCGCCGCTCTGGCCGCCGGCGAGGATGCTTTTCGCCTTGATGCGGGGGCCGAATTCCACGGCCGCCACAAAGCTGTTGCCGCGCTCGCCGTAGATACGTCGCGTCGTACTCTTGCTGCTCTGCCCATATGCGGCCAGCGCGCCCCAGTTGCCCGACGCGTAAGGCACGGGCAGGCTGGCTTGCGCATCGTCAAACGGCTGCACCACGTCGCTCGTCAGGCGCTGGTAGCGGTTGATCTCGCCCCACGGCGTTTGCCAGTTGCCGAAATCGCGCCGCAGCTTATCGGCGGCGCTGGCCAGCGCCGCCAGCCGCTGTTCCCCATGCACCGTGTCCGTCGCCATGAAGTCGACCACGGGAACGCCCTGCTCGCGCGCCTGTTTACCCGTCAGTTCCGCCAGTTCCTGGCCCCAGAACACGGCCAGCGAGGTGGCCGTGGACGTCAGCGAATAGCGCCAGTCCCAGGCCCGCAGCAGCGCGATCTTGTCGGCCAGCGCCAGCTGTTGCGCGTCGCCAGCCGGCAACGCATCGTATGCCGCGAACAGCGGCGGCAGCAGCGCTTCGAACGCCGTCAGCTCGCTGTCGTAGGAAGCAGCGATCAGGCTGTCCAGGGTAAAACCTTTTTTATTCTGGAAGACTTTGACGGCATGCAGGCCGCGCGCGTTTTCGCCATACACGGACATGTAGGCGGGATAGTCCTGCTGGCGCGGGCTGTTGCTGCCGGCCGCCGAATACGGCCAATTGTTCGTGTTCTGGATCCAGCCATTCTTCGGATTGAACAAGGTGATGGTTTGCGCCACCGTGTGCAGCCCTTTCCATTCCGTGGCCGGGTCGCTGCCATCGACGGGCTGCTTCCAGTTGAAGCGCGGGTCGCGCACGGGGATGAAATTGCCGTGAAAGTAGGCGATATTGCCATCCGCATCCGCATACACCGTGTTGTTCGACGAATTCGTGCGCAATTCCATCGTCTTGTAGAACGCCGCGTAATCGCGCGCCTTGGTGCGCGTGTACGATTGTGTCAGCGCTTTCAATGGCTCGTTCATCAGGCGCACGGCCACCCATTTACCGTCCAGCGCGCGCACGATGGGGCCGTGGTGGCTGTAGTAGACGGTGATGGTTTTCGAGCCCATGCCGCCATCGGCCAGTCTATATGGCAAGGTGATGGGCACGGCCTTCAAGGGGCGCAGCCCGCCGTCATAGCGGTAGAACCATGCGCCATCCCGGTCGACGATGCTTTCCAGGTATTCGTCGATGACATCGCCGCCGCCCGAGGTATGCATCCAGCCGAGACGGTCGTTAAAACCCTGGTAGACAAAGAACTGGCCCCAGGTGACGGCGCCATACGCGTTCAAGCCTTCGCCGCTGGTGACTTGCACTTCGGGGCGGAAGTAGAACGAGGTGTGCGGATTGATCATCAGCAGCGCATGGCCGTTTTTCGTGATGGCGGGCGCGATGGCGAAGCCGTTCGAGCCGCTCGGCTCCGGGTCCAAGCCCGTCTCCACGCTGGCCAGCGCCACGGCGGCAGGCCTGGCTTGCTGGCCATAGAACGCTTCGAGCTGCGCCAGGTTGACCGATTCGATATCGCCGCCGATGCTGCCTTCGCTGAAGCTCAAGGCCATCCACGGCTCGAAATGCGCGATCAGCCGCGGTTTCACCTGCGGATGCGTGGCCAGGTAAAAATTCAGGCCATCGGCAAAGGCGTCCATCAGCTTGCGCAGCCACGGCGGGCTGGCGCGGTACTGCGCCTGCAAGTCGGCCGGATCGATGAAGAGCTTCATGCGCAGGTCGCGGTACAGTTCCCGCTCGCCCTCCACTTCCGCCATGCGCCCCATGGCGTTGATGTAATTGAGTTCCACGCGGGGGAAATCGTCCTCGGCCTGCGCATACATCAGGCCAAAGACGGCATCCGCATCGCTCTTGCCCGTCACATGGGGCACGCCCCACGTGTCGCGCGCGATGCTGACATTGGCGGCTTGCGCCTGCCAGCGGGCCATGTCCGCGACAGAAACGGCACTGGTAGCGGCGGCGGCCAGCGCGGGCGTAGCGGCAACGATGCCGCAGGCGATGGCGGCGAACAGGGTACGGCTATGCAGCATGCACTACTCCAGAATCAAGTCGGCAATCAGGATGCATCGATCAGCGCGGCGATGCGCTGGTTCAATTCGGTATTTTCCGCCTGCAGCTGCGCCACCTTCTGTTTCAGGCTGGCGATCTCGCCGCGCAGGCGTTCCGCTTCGGACGGCGCCTGCGCCGCGTTCTCCGCCCACGGCTCGTTGCCCGTTTCCGGCGTGTCCTGCGATACATGCACCTTCGGCTCGCGCGGCGTGCGCGTGGCGGCGCGCTGTTCGCGGATTTCCTTGGCCGCCTGGCGTAATAATTTCTTGCCGCCGGCGACGGCCGCCACCTGCTCTTCCGGCGGCAGGGACGCCACGGTGGCCGCCGCATTGATGGAGATCGTGCCCGAGCGGACGGCTTCCACCAGTTCCGGCGACGCCGCCTTCTGGATCTTCTCGATCTGGCTGATCTGGTTGCTGCTCAAGCGGGCCGCCTTGGCCACTTCTTCGCGCGTGCTCATGGCCGGCTTCGGCGCGTTTTCGCCATCCGGCGCATCCTGGGCACTGACGGGCGCCGGGCTGCGCGCAGCGACGATTTCCTTCTTGCGCAAGGCCAGCACGCCGCGCTGGAAGTCCGACACGCTGCGGCGCGCCAGGTGATTGTCGATCATCCACAGCATGACATCGTCGAGCGAGGTAAAGCTGGTGTTCTGGATGGTCTTGAATTCGATGCCGTGCTGGCGGCAGATGGCGTAGCGGTTATGCCCGTCGATCAGCACGTCGTTCCACAGCACCAGCGCGTCGCGGCAGCCTTCGGCCAGCAGGCTGCGTTCGAGCGCCGCGTATTCGCTGGCGGTAAGCGGATCGATATACGACTGCAGCACCTGATTGATAGTGATATTCATGGTTGTCCTCAATATTGCGGCGCGATGGTCCGCGCCGGCACGAATGCTACACCATCCGCCACCCCTGGCCGGGTAAAATCACG
Source organism: Janthinobacterium lividum (assembly GCF_034424625.1). Lineage (NCBI taxonomy): Bacteria > Pseudomonadati > Pseudomonadota > Betaproteobacteria > Burkholderiales > Oxalobacteraceae > Janthinobacterium > Janthinobacterium lividum. The sequence continues at coordinate 4,160,448 of NZ_CP139976.1, forward strand.
GCGGCACAGCTCATACAAAAACACGGACCATGAAAAGAAAGTACGCCACCGCGATCATTTTTACCGTTGCCGCCATCGGCTTCACCTGGGTCAGCCCCTATATCGCCATGTACCGCATCAGCATCGCGGCGAAATCCGTGCGCCTGGAAACCCTGGCGCAGCAGACCGACCTGCCCGCCGTGCGCGCCAGCGTGGCACGCCAGTTGCGGGCGGCCGGCGAAACGGCCAACGAGGACGATTTCAAGGAAATGCTCGACACCATCGTCTCGCCGCCCGGCATTACGGTATTGATCCTGCACGGCAAGCAGGGGGCGGACGGCAAGCGCCACGACTTCGGCATGGCATACCGCTCGTGGAACGAAGTGGTGCTGCGGCGCAGCGGCGCTGGCCCCGCCGCCAGCCAATTTTTGCTGCGCCGCCATGGCATCTGGGATTGGAAACTGACGGACATCACCTTGCCGCCGGAATTACTCTGACGAAACTTGATCTAAAACAACACTTACCTAAACCACCATATTGATTTTGGGAAATATTATGTAGAATGCCAACACTTCAGGCGCACCGGGTCGCCAGGCATCCAAAAGATTGCACAATGAAAAGAATGATGCTTCTTGCTGTAGTGGCACTGGTCGCGCTGGCCGGCGTCTTCTATGGCAGCCCGTATTTCACCATGAACAAGATACGCGCGGCCACGATGGACGAGGATACGCAGGCCCTGGCCGCGCATATCGACCTGCCCCAGCTGCGCGGCAGCCTGGGGCAGCAACTGCATGCCCTGTTCTCGGCGCCGGAAGTGGCCGACGACATCAGCCCCGACGTCATCGACCCTTTACTCGATACCATGCTGATGCCCGAGGGCATCGTCGCCTTGATGAAGCTCAATGACCGCTACGAACACCCGATCGCCAAGGTCAGCGATATCAGCGGCCGCAAGCGTACAACCAAACCCGACTACAAACTGCGCTACACCTCCTGGGACAGCGTCGTGGTGCAGCGCGCGCACAGCAAAAGCCATATCGGCGAGCTGACCCTGGCGCGCGACGGCCTGTGGCACTGGAAGCTGGTGTCGGTGGCCCTGCCGAAAAACTTGCTGGCCGACGCGTAAGGCACCAGGCCCGCGTAGCGGCAAACCAGCGGCGGTGCGACACTGCTATCATCGGGTTTTGATTTCCAACGGAGGCAACATGTCAGACTTGGTACAACACGCATTGATCCACGCGGGCAAACCGGCCACCACGCCGTGGGTGGTGACCCTGACCAGCGGTGAGAAACTCACCGGCCCCATTTCCCCGCTCAGTGACGGCTGCTACGCCATCGGCCTGGGACAAATCAAGTATTTCTCCAGCGACAAGGTCGCCTGCCTGAATGTATCGGGCGCCGGCGCGTTTCCCATCTGAAGACCTTGGCTATGGACCGCACGCGGGATAGTACGCAAGGCAACGCACACCTGGCGGCGCAGTTACAGGCGCTGGAAGCGGCGCTGCAAAGCCAGACGGTGCGGGCTGACAGCGCCAGGCTGGCAGCTCTGTTGGCCGACGAGTTCGTCGAATTCGGCAGCTCGGGCAATCTCTGGACGCGCGCGGCGACCTTGGCAGATCTGCCGGCAGAAGATTTTTGCCTGCGCAGCATCAGCGATTTCCAGGCCCGCTTGCTGGCCGAGGATGTTGCCTTCGTTACCTACCGCTCGCAGCGGCACGCCAGCAGCGCCCTGCCCGCCAGCGCCAGCTTGCGCAGTTCGCTGTGGAAGTGGCGCGATGGCCGCTGGCAAATGGCCTTTCACCAGGGCACGCCGATTCCCGGCTGATCCGCCTCCCCTCGGACGCTTTCCCACGCCCCATCCACTGGCGCGGGAACAAGCCGCACATGTCGAAATTTGTTTTTTGGCCTGTAAAATCTCATTGATTTACTGAATTTTTTATGCAAAAATGATTTTAATAAATAAAACAAATAAATTATTTAAATCGGTTTTCAAGTAACGCGATCCTCACACCACGAATCCGTGTTCTGGATAGAGAAGCACTGCGCAGGCCACGACCCGTTGCCAGGCAATCGCCTGCCCCCCGTCCCGCGCAAGCCCCTTTCTAATCATCAGCACGTATTTTTGGGAGAGACATCATGGATAAATTCACCGTACGCACCCAGCTCACTCTGGCTTTCGGCCTGCTGGTCTTTTTCCTCATCGGCATCTCGGTCTTGTCCGTGCGCAGTTTTTCCACCTTCAACACCGGCTTTGACCAGTATGTCAACGGCATCACGGCCCGCGCCAATACGGCGCACCGCGTGCGTGACGCGATCGACATGCGTGCCGTGGCGGCCAGGAACCTGGTACTCGTCACCAAGCCGGAAGACCTGGAAATCGAACGCAGACAGGTCTTGCAAGCGCACGCCGATGTCGTCAAGAACATGCAGCTGCTGCTGCAGCTGGCACAGCAGCCGGAGGTATCGGACGAGGTGCGCGCCATCATCAACAAGATCGACAGCATCGAAAAACGCTATGCTCCCGTGGCCCTAGGCATCGTGGACCTGGCGCTGCAAAAGAAAACCGAACAAGCCATCGTCAAGATGAACGAGGAATGCCGCCCGCTGCTGGCCGCCCTCGTCGCCGCCAGCAATGAATATTTCGCCCTGACGGACCAGCGCTCCGCCGTCATCCTGCAGGAAGACAACGAACGCTACATTCTCAACAGGAATATCCTGATCGGCGCCAGCTTGCTCTCCATCGTGCTGGCGGCCCTGGCGGGTTGGCTCATCACGCGTCACCTGCTCAAGGCGCTGGGCGCCGAACCGAAACAGCTGTGCGACGCCGTCAGCCTGCTTGCCGCCGGCGACCTGACAGGAAAACTCAGCGTCGCTCCGAACGATAGCGTCAGCGTGCTGTCGGCGCTGCAGCGCATGCAGGTGTCGCTGACTTCGGTAGTCTCGTCCGTGCGCCAGGATTCCGATACGGTAGCCCTTGCCGCCGCGGAAATTTCCACTGGCAATAGCGACCTGTCGCTGCGCACGGAACAGCAAGCCAGTTCACTGGAAGAAACCGCTTCCTCGATGGAAGAACTCACCAGCACCGTGCGCAAGAATGCAGAAAATGCCCGCGAAGCCAATGTGCTGGCCACGACCGCATCGGACGTCGCCAGCAAGGGCGGCGCCGTGGTGGGGCAAGTGATGGGCACCATGGACCTGATCAGCGAATCGTCGCGCAAGATTGTCGACATCATCAGCGTCATTGACGGCATCGCCTTCCAGACCAATATCCTGGCCCTGAATGCCGCCGTGGAAGCGGCGCGTGCCGGCGAACAGGGCCGCGGCTTCGCCGTCGTGGCCACCGAAGTGCGGGGCCTGGCCCAGCGCAGCGCCAGCGCGGCCAAGGAAATCAAGACGCTGATCGACGATTCCGTGAGCCGCGTCGATGCGGGCGCCAGGCTGGCGGCGCAAGCGGGTACGACGATGTCCGAGGTGGTCGCCAGTGTCGCCCGCGTCAGCAACATCATCGCTGACATCACGATGGCCAGCCAGGAACAGTCCAACGGCATCGAGCAGATCAATCAGGCGGTGGCCCAGATGGATAACGTCACGCAACAAAACGCGTCGCTGGTGGAAGAAGCGGCGGCGGCGGCCGAATCCCTGCGCGACCAGGCCAGCCACCTGGTGCAGACGGTGAGCATCTTCAAGACGCACGAAGGCCATGTGGCGGCGCCCACGCCAGCACCGGCGCGCGCCAGCCGCAAGCCGCTGCGCCTGGTCCCGGCCCCGGCCGGCAGCACCATCAAGCGCCAGGCAGCGCCGGCAAAACATCGTGCGGCGCAAGCGGAAACCGTGACGGCCGGCGATTGGGAAGAGTTTTAAGCGTTAAACAGATAGGGGCATGCCGCCACGCATGCCCCCGTGACGCGCGCAGGAGATAGCCGCCACCGGCACCGTCCCCTGTCGCGCAGCAACAACACGCCCTTGCCGAAAAAATCCGCGGCAGTTGTTGTATTTCCACTGTCCGGACATGGGCAGCACGGCAAAAGCCATCCCTCTTTTTGCGCTCCCGCAGGAAACCCCATCCCCATGCCAGGCCACTTTTGCGCTCGCGCAAGCCTGGCGGCACTCCACTATGCACCCGCCAGATATTGACGACAAATACGATTTTATTCGTGTATTCAGTCGAAACGGATATGAATAGCCATCGCTGGAAAATGGCATGAATACCAAAACTTTCCGTGCTAGCATGATTTTTCGTCCAGCTGGCCAGCGCCAGCTTGCAGCGCCCCAACAACCTTCACCGACAGGAGCCGTTTCATGATGACACCGCATGCCAGCACACGCGCCAGCACAATACGCCACACCCTGATTGCCCTAGCTATCACTGCCGCCTTCCCCCTGCAGGCGATGGCGCAGGCACAGGACAGCATCCCGGCGCCAGCCGCCGACGCGCCTGCGGCTCCGGCGGCACAGGCCGGCCCTGGCCAGCTGGAAACGGTGATCGTGACGGCGCAGCGGCGCGCGGAAAACATCAAGGACGTGCCCATGTCCATCGCCACCCTGAAAGGCGACAAGCTCGACACCCTGACAGCCGGCGGCGCCGACATCCGCTTCCTCAACAGCCGATCGCCCAGCGTGTCCGTCGAATCGGATTACGGCCGCACCTTTCCCCGCTTCTACATTCGCGGCCTGGGCAATACCGACTTCGACCTGAATGCCTCGCAGCCCGTGGGCCTGGTGATGGATGACGTGGTGCAGGAAAACGCCATGCTGAAAGGTTTTCCCGTGTTTGACGTCGACCAGGTCGAAGTGTTGCGCGGCCCGCAAGGCACCTTGTTCGGCCGCAACTCGCCGGCCGGCGTGATCAAGTTCGATTCCGCCAAGCCCGTCTTCAAGACCGAGGGCTACCTGAGCGGCGGCTTCGGCAAAGATGGCATGAAGAACCTGGAAGGCGCCTTCAACGTGCCGGTCAGCGACACGGTGGCCCTGCGCTTTTCCGGCCAGACGCAGCGCCGCGACGATCGCGTGCACAACCCGCGCCCGACCGGCACGCGCGACTTCGAAGGCTATGAAGACAGCGCAGGCCGCCTGCAGGTACTGGTCAAGCCCACGCGCGACTTCAGCGCCCTGTTCAACGTGCACGCGCGCAACCTCGACGGCACGGCCACGCTGTTCCGCGCCAATATCCTCAAGCAAGGCACCAATGACCTGGTCGACGGCTTTGATTACGATAACTACCCGACCGACGGCATCAACCGCCAGCACCTGAAAACCAAGGGCGGCAGCATGCGCCTGAAATGGGACTTGCCCGGCGTCACCCTGCATTCGATCACCGGCTACGAAAAACTCGATTTCTTCAGCCGCGCCGACGTCGACGGCGGCTATGGCGCCGTGTATGCCCCGCCGATGGGCCCGGGCTTCATCCCCTTCGTCGTGGAAACGGCCGACGTGATCCCCAACCACAAGCAGATTTCGCAGGAATTCCGCGCCGAATCGTCTGCCCGCGGCCCGCTGCAATGGATAGCCGGCTTGTTCTACTTCAAGGAAGATATCCAGATCGACAGCATCAGCTTTGACAGCCTGGCGCCCGGCAATCCGCAAAACAGTGCCTACGCCACGCAAAACCAGAGTTCGAAGTCGTACGCGGCCTTCGGCTCGCTCAACTACACGGTCTCGGACGCCCTGAAACTGCGCGCCGGCCTGCGCTACACGACCGACAAGAAGGATTTCTCCGCCAAGCGGGTGGAAGCGACCACGGCCGGCCCCTTCAACCTGAACGACACCTCGCACAACATCAGCTGGGACGTGAGCGGCACCTATGTGCTGACGCCGGAAACCAATGCCTACGCGCGCATCGCCACCGGCTACCGCGCGCCGTCAATGCAGGGACGCCTGAACGGCCTGGCCGACCGCCCCTCGTTTGCCGGCGCCGAGAAAGCGCTGTCCGTCGAGGCCGGCATCAAGCAGGACCTGTTCGACAAGCGCGCGCGCCTGAGCGTGGCCGTGTTCCAGTATCGTGTAAAAGACAAGCAGCTGACGGCCGGCAGTGGCGCCGTCAACATGAACCAGCTGATCAATGCCGACAAGGCCACGGGCAGTGGCGTGGAACTCGATTTCCAGGCGAACCTCAGCGACTCGCTCAGCATGACCCTGGGCGGCAGCTATAACCACACCGAAATCCAGGACAAGAAGCTGTTCGTGCAAAGCTGCGGCAACGCGCAAAACAACCCGGCCAGCGGCTGTACCGTCACCGACCCGCTGGGCCCGTTCAAAGGCACGGCCTACATCGACGGCAACCCGCTGCCGCGCGCGCCGGAATGGCAAACCAACTTCACCCTGAAATACAGCATTCCCCTCGCCAATGGCGAGTTCTACGCCTACACGGACTGGGCCTACCGCACCAGCTACAATTTCTTCCTGTATGAAGCGAAGGAATACAAGGCCAAGGAACTGCTCGAAGGCGGCTTGCGCGTCGGCTACAAATGGGATCGCTATGAACTGTCCGCGTACGGGCGCAACATCACCAACCAGATCCAGTCGCTGGGCGCCATCGATTTCGACAACCTGACGGGTATCATCAACGAACCACGCACATATGGGGTGCAGTTCAAGGCGACGTTCTGATTTTTATTGCTGGCGGCAACGCCAAAGCATGTCGGTGGGAGCAGCCGTCCGGTGAAAACCGGGCGGTTTTTTTATGCGCTCTCGCGTGCGCCTGCATTTACGCGCATGCGTCCGTAGAAAGCCTGTGCGCATGAGATGAACCACAGGCGCTCTCCTCGATGGCCTGTACAAGCGGGCTGCCATCTGGTCTCTGCATATAAAGAAAAGCGGCCAAGGGCTTAGCTTGGCCGCTCTATGTGGCTGAGGGCTAGAGGGTCAAAAAGGTCTGGACCGGTGATGGGCTGTTCAACAAACCGGTCACAGCTTTTTGGTACAAGGCTTCGAATTGCTCCAAAACGGTGGGATTGTAAATTTCTTCACTCTCTCTGACGCTTTCAAGCCATGCGATGTCTTTTTCTGTAATACCCACGTTTCTCATCCATTGCAAGGAATTTAATTTTGTAGGTTGAGCAGTTACGGTCATCTAGATCTCCTGAAAAGGTAACGGACAAGACTGTCCCCCATGAATACGCTATCAACATCCGCATGGGAGACAGCCCTGTCCAAATCTAGAATTCTTGAATATACAACAGGTATTGCCGGCAAAAAAATCTTGCGGTCAATTTTATTTCATGCTCGCCTTAGAAAATACGTTCGTAGCAAGCAATCTTCAATTCTTTCAGCCACAGACAATCAGATAGCATCCAAGGATAACTAACCATTGCACCAGGTTTCCGTCACGATAAGAATGAAATTTTTTCCGCGTAGGCGATTAAATAAACTGATCACTTGAATATGCCAGTAGCAAGCTCAAGGAATTGATTTGATGTCGAAATAATATGATCAATGCCGTTTGACGGCATTCGGATAATAACATAAAGTGACATAAAACGTTTCTCAAAAGAAATTCTCTGTGCAAATATTATTCATTATGCCCTTCGTCTTGCGCCGAGACTGGAATGTGTACACAATATCCTTGTGCCTGCCACAGTGAGTATTCTGCCAACTGTTCAATTTATATCCAATACCAACATGACTTCTCCTGAATTTGCTGATGACTCCTTGGAAATATCCGTATCTGTGCTTGTCAACACCTCAATCACGGAAGATGGTTTTGTCTTGAAAAATGTTGACAGGATTGAACGCATTCGAACCCGGATGGATAGCCGCATGACCGTGAGCCTGTACTCCTGGCAGGCAAGCCGTGAAATCAGGCGTGACTTTAATTTATTAAGCTGCAAAATATTTACCCGCGGCCAGGATAAGCGCTTTCTGGCGCAGGTACGGGAACTGCTGCTTGAGATGGTCACTGAAGGAGAGTTTCTGAAAGCAGATGCCTTGCCATTTTTTGATGGCGCCCTTCCCGAGCCAATGCACTTCCCATTACGTATCGTTTGCCCTGAAGCAGGCTTGTTATTACGTGCGTTCCAGGATGCCGACAAGCCAATCGCTTATCTAAACCTGGCTGCCAGTTCAGGCAAGCTTGACAGAATAGCGGCCAATGACATGGCCTTTCCTTTCCTGGCGGCTTATCGTAACTTGAAAATGTTCTTGCTAGGCATTAATACCTCAAAGGAGACTGCCCAGGCCTTGGGCGAGCAGGCGGGTATCTCCTAAAGGATCGGCACATGGCGACAACGGCCGCATGCATGGCACACCGTGTGTGTACTGTAATTACGCCACATTGTTGATTTTACTAGTGAATAATGCGCTCTCCGACATTTCCAGGTTCCGAATATTGCGCTGACAAACTAACCTCGCCAATATCTTATACGGCCGCGGTCCAGATGTGTAAACCGCTTTCCTGGATAAAAGCCAACTCCTCCGCCCGCCAAATATAGCCCAAAGCGGGCGATCGCTTCGGGACTGACTCCCTGTATCCGCAAGTCGAGTGCCTGCGCTCTGGTATGCAGGCTATTGCGTACTCCTCCTTCCGAGGCATTGGTGCGAGGGTCCCGGTAGCCGGACGTGATAATTAATGGCCGGTCCACACCGAAACTACGAATCCATCCGTAGACGCCCCGCGCAATATCCAGCGTGACCAAATCAAACTGCACAGCTCTGTTGACGTGGATGTCCCGCAACAGCTGGCATATTGCGATATACCCTTCAGGCACAATTTTTCCGTCTGCCCAATACACAGCGCGCACCTCTTCCCCGGAATCCGGACGCCGCAGCCACAATTCCCGCGGCAGGTCCCAAAAGCCAGCCTGCTGGGCTAATGCCGGCGTTGCTATCGATGCAACGGCGCCGGCTGCGGCAAGCAGCAATCTGCGCCGGCCAGGCTGCACGATGCAATCGATCCCGTCCGGGGGTGGAAGGATTATCGTATCCGGCATTTTTGCAGCGCTTCCGCGGCGGCTTTACCTTCAGCCATTTTACGGCTTGCTCCGACGCCGGAGGTGGTAATGCCGAGTTTCTGGATTGTGCAGGTGACCTCAATTCTTTGCTCAACGGAGTCCTTCGACTCGCGCAAAATAGCGTATTTTGGAAGTGCGATCCCATTTCCCTGCAGGTGTTCCTGCAGCGCGGTTTTAGGATCCTTGTCTAGATTGATCGCACCGCTGACAAGCAGCGCCTGCAGGTGGTGCCGGATCACTTTTCTTGTCGCATTAAAACCCTGGTCTATATAAGCGGCGCCAATGAGCGCCTCTACCGCGTCAGCAAGCATCGACGGGCCAGTTTGCGTGCGGCTGTCGCTATGTTCCACACGAAGATAGGTGGCCACGTCAATGCGCTTGGCGATCTGCGCCAGGCTGTCCTGACGCACCAGGGCAGCCCGGATGCGCGACATATTTCCTTCAGTCATACGGGGAAATTGTTCGAATAGCCAAAGTGCGGTTTCGCAATTAAGCAAAGCGTCGCCGATAAACTCCAGGCGTTCATTGTTCATGGGGCCGCAACTGCGGTGACTCAGCGCCTGCTGAAGTAAATCCTGATTCACGAATACATGACCAAATCTGTTTTGAAGCTCGACCACATCACCCCCTAAGTATTGCTTCAGGATAACAATGATCAATTCCAGGCCACAGCAGAAAAGGCGTGCAATTCCGTTAAGAATCGTCTTTAAATCCTCGTGCATTTCCGTACGTTCAGCCAGACGGCGCTTGATACAGTGTGTGCCTTAACTGCCTCCAGGCGGCATGCCCGATGCCGCAATCTCATGTCAAGCCACCGTCAAGCATTCGAAATTTCTCCAGTATCTTCATTTACCGGTGGTGCGCAGATCCCCTTCGAACTTCAGCCGATTGTGAGCATTGCTGAAAATCGCATCGTCGCGTACGAACTTCTCTTTCGCGGGGACCGCAAAATGCCATGGGTCGACGTGGACAGAGCCGTCCTGCTGCATCTTTCAAGCCAGTGTTTTACTTCCATCGACATCTATGTCAACCTGACAAATGAAACCCTGCTGGAGGTATCCTCCGAGGTTTTTTCCCGGGCCACGCAATTGAATTCAGTCGTCTTCGAAGTGAGCGAAACCCTCGGTAGCGCCACTGATTTTGGCCTCGTGGCTGACAAGGTGAATTTACTGGCACAACGTGGTGTGCGCTTTTCGGTGGATGATTTCGGTAGCGGACAAGATGGTTTATTACGCCTGTACTCATTGGATCGAGTCGAATCGGTAAAAATCGACGGTGCATTCCTGGCGCGGAGCATCCGGCGGCCGGATGCAGCCCGGGTGCTGTGCGCGTTGATCGCGCAATGGAAGCAGAATGGCATTGCCATCATCGCCGAATGCGTGGAAACGGCTGAACTGCTGGCGTTTGCGACCTTGATCGGGGTTGAACGGGTGCAAGGATGGCATGTCGATACGATGCATCCCCCGATCCAGCTGCCAAGCCTGTGGCCACCATCGTGGACATAGATAGCGTTCTGAATGCTCGCTGAAGCAAGGCGCAACAAACGATATTACCGCACGCGTGCCCCTGGGTTGAACAACTTCAATTGCCCCCCTCCTGCGCATGCCGCCGCACGGTCTTTGCAGACCAGTGAGCAAGCACAGGCAAGTGCAATACAAAACCTCCTCGCTTGCTCACTGTCCCCGAATCCAGCCGCGAGCGCTCCACTCTTCTATACGCCTGCGGACTTTGGCGGCATAGAGATCGCGCTTAGCCGGTGTTTCGCTGTGATAGGCGCCAACGGCCGTGTAGTTGTTCCCATGCTTGCTCATTTTCTTCTTCAGCAGCCAGGCAGCCACGTAAATTGACTTGCACGCATCAAACATGTCGGTCGCGCCGATGCCGTACTTGGCAAGCTCAGGCAGGTGAACGCTATTGATGCCTGTCATGCCGCGGTCGACCGATCCATTGTTGTTCGACACAATCGTTCTCGGCCTGAAATCGGATTCGACCGACGCAATGCCACGCAGTATCCAAGGATTGACCTGGTGAAAAAGAGCCGCGTCATCAAAACAGTCCGCTCTTGCAGCTTGAATGGAGCCGGCCAACAGCACGGCAAATGCTAACTTTTTGAGCATTCCAGTTAATTCCAAAAAAATTAAATCTTTCACAGAAAAACACACGGGCAGTGAATAAAGATGGCCAGCCTAACTCAACGCCATCAAAATCGTCAGAAAAATAGGCCGTTCTCGATGGATCTCGTACCGGCCATGAAATTCTTTTCAGGCCAGGCCTGCCAATCAGAATGCTTTCCATGTATCTCACCAATCCGAAAGGGCCTGGAGGCTTCCACGGCACATCAATTCTATGGCCACTGGCTGCTCCTTTTTCTGGCATAAGCCCCTTATTTATGGATTGAATCAAATTAGTGCAATTCCACCTTGGCAAAATAAAGAAAATGCGTTAAAGTTTCACTGTCGCAACTGCGGCACGGCAACACCACCCTTGCATACTCCAATCTCCCATATTTCATCAATATTCAATTATTGATGAGGCATCCTCAAGTCTCTCCTATTTCTCACAGCCGCACCGCGGCAAGGAAATAGCACATCTCCCTCCACACACTTCATCCATTTACTCTTTTCACCTTCAGCAATCCGCTTTTCAAAAACTGTTTCTGACGTCATCGCATCTTTCATGGAAGCCTTAAAAACTCCATAAAAGAACTTCGCATGACTTAATTTTCCGCCACGACCTTAACTTTCTGCACAAAAACTTGTTTCGACATTTTTCAACAGTTGCATCCACAGCAATTCAATAAACCTTCAAACCAATAGGAAACAAAATGAAATCAATTAAAACTAGCGTGTACGTGACGGCCCTTGCAACTCTGTTGGTTGCGTGCGGTGGCGGTGGTAGCGACAGTGGTAATAACACCGGCATCGGTGTAACGCCACCTGTAATTCCACCAGTATCGCCTCCAATAACGCCACCTGTAACTCCACCTATTCTTCCACCTGTCAATCCTCCCATAAAACCTCCTGTCCTGGAATCAACAATTCAAAAAGAAGTGCTTGCCGCTACCTATGCTGCCAATACGGAGCAAAGAAATGCCTATAATTATCTGAACGCGCAGCGTCTGGCGTGCGGATTTGGACAACTGCAGCAGGATGCAAAGCTTGATGTTGTTGCACAAGGTCACGCAAGCTATTTGTCGGCAAATCATTTGATGAGCCACTACCAAGACAAAATAGCCTATCCAAATGGTTTTACTGGTAAAACACTTGCTGATCGTTTTGCTGCAGCAAGTTATGCCGCAGTCTCTGGCGCGGAAGTGCTGACAGCACCATATGCAGAAACTTATTACCAGTCTTATGGATTTTCCTATGGTCAATCCGCAGTAATGGATCTGCTTGCAAGTCCGTATCATGGCAATGGCATGCTGCAAGGTGAGCGTGATGTAGGCGTCGGCTATGGCGTTACGGATACATATTGGAGACGCGTTGTCATCAATATGGGATCCACGTCAGAACGTCCACGTCAACAACTTGCAGCTGATCAGGTAGTGACATTTCCATGTGCTGGCACAAGTGGAATTCTTTCGAAGACATATACCAACGAAATTCCATCACCGATCGCTGGCCGTGATTTGCTGGACAATCCAATTGGCCATCCAATCTATGTCAAAGTACGCGATGGGAATTCCTTGGTGTTGAGCGGGTACGTTTTAAGAAAAGATGGAACCAATACTGACATTCCACTGCAATTACTCAACAAGGAGAATGATGCGAACGGACTTATTACGGATTCATCGGTTGCAATTCTGATGCCTTTAGTTCCTCTTGAGCGAAATTCATTATATGCATTCACCTCAACAGGAAAAAATTCCGGAGCTTCAATATCAATTTCACTAACCTTCACAACAGGAAATTACTAAAACACAATCGCCAAATGAAATAACATAAAATAGATTTTCAATTAGGCATTAAATTTCACCCAAAGCATTTGCTTTGGGTGTTTTTCTTTATAAATTTATGTTTTAAAACACGAATAAGTATAAATGGTGAAATTAACCCAGCTATTACCCTCACCAGAAGAATTATTCGACAACCAATTTGACACCTCCCCAACAATATAACCGGGCGGGCATTCGTCGTAAACATTCTTCCCGACAACATATTTCACTCGATATCCCTGACAAGTGGAAGTAACGGCAAATTTTGCATTGACTGAGTTTGCGTTATAAGTACCCGTGGCAATGCCGCACATGGCGCCCTGACGGTCGCCCCCGGATGTGCCTGCAGCGCCAGTAGCACCGGTTGCGCCAGTAGCGCCAGTAGCACCTGCCGGGCCAGGAATCGCGGGAGGAATAAAATTCTCCACGCGTAGACTGATCCCAGTTAATTTATCTTGGCCAGTGGAATCTACCGCTTGAGCGTAGGCTGCCAACGATGAAAGCAACAATGCAGACATCAAGGAAAAATTAATAATTTTTTTCAATTTCATACTCCTTTTATAATCATAAGTAATAACAATAAGTCTGTGCGATCATAATTCCCTTAACCGGATTACCTTCGCCATCCTGGACATAAACATTCCAAGGCCCGGATCCCGTAGCAAAGTGGTTGATATAACCAATTTGCTCTTCGCTGCGCGGCACCAGATAAATTTTTGGAACGCCATTGGCCAAACAGCTTGGCGCAGGAACGAATGCCCCCTGAGTGGTGGTAGAGACCGTAACCATCGTCGCCGCTTGAAAAGCGAATTTGCCCATGCGCCCCACCAGATCAACCCACACGCCTCCCTGGCAAATCAATGACGAGCCACCAGAGGTTTGGGAGATGGCGGTTTCCGGGCTACATGCAGACCCGACGATTGACGTTCTTGTGAAGTTTCTTAGCGGTACGAACACGCCGGACTGGCACACCAGCGTTTCTTGATTGCCGCTGTTGACGGCTATCCCCCCCTCCACGGAACAAGGTGCACCGGAGCTGCTCGTGACGAGCGCTGGATTCCGCCAGCTTCCGCCTCGGCAAACCAGGATACCGGCAGCGGCATTCGATGACTGGGTATTGGCAATGTCATTTTCTTTGGCGCAGCCGCCCCCTGGAAAGGCCTGCGTTGCGGCATTCAGCAGTGCGCCAGAGACGCGTCCCGAGTTGCCATCCAGTGTCGCACTCGGGCTTCCCCCATTGTCTGTCACGCCGATACTGGCCGTATTGGGATCGAGGTAGGCCCGCACCAGGCAGTTGGTTGCGCGGGAGACGATCTCGCCGTTCTTGTACAGCGCTGCCCTGAGGCAGGCCTCGATATCCGAGGCACTGATCGACTCGCTTGAAGAAACTTCCTTGCCAAACGCCCCTTTTCCGGCCACGCTGAGGTCTCCGCGCAAGCTCGGATCACGGTTATCGTTGATGCGGACAAACTGGCTCAGGCCCGAAGCCCCATAGCCGAAACGCGCCACGACAACACCGGCCGGATTGCCGGCGACAGGATTTGGCGTTGATCCGGCGCCGCCCAGATACATCACTCGGGATGGGTCGGGCAAGATGGAAAACCCGGCGTTCACCCCGACTTTCTCGGCCATTGCGGATATGGCAGGCCCATCCGCTTCGTTCGTTCCGGCGCTCTGGATCGGCTTATCGATATAGACCCGGCCGCTAACATCGCACTGCTCGCCAGCGCCAGTTTCCCAGCACCGGTCAGGTGTCCGCTCAACTTCGAACCGGAACTTGCCGGGCGCCTGTCCGTTGCTGAAAAAGGATACGGCCGAGAAGCCGCTTTGCAGGTAACCCAGCTGGATCAGGTTGCTAATAGTCGGCCGCATGGTTTGACCTTCGGCATTACCCGCACTGAGCGTGTATCCGTTTTTTGTGACCGCCGCGCCTCGCTGAAGCGCGAGATAATTTTCCTGCGCGTATGTCTCGCCTGCGGTGCGCGCAATAGCCAATGCGCCCCCCTGCGCGGAAGCGAAATTCAGCTTGCGTGCCAGCGCGGATGCCTGCATCGCGCCAAGCGCCACGACTGCGGATACGAGCAACGCAAGCGTTACTTCGATCATGGCGAAACCAGCCTGCGATTCTCGTTGATGGGGATTGGTTTGTGTCATATGAAAAACATTTGATACTGGAGCAGGCGTTCGTCAGATAGCCTGCGCTCCAGCGGTTTAGGTGCCGGAACGGCCAATTGCCCAGGTGATGGTGACATCGGTAGCCGATTCGCATGCGGTCGCCAAAGTTGCGGCGTTCAACGTGGCATCGGCGGCTTTGGCGGTCGAGCTGCCCACGGTAATCCGACGCGCGAGCGATTGTGTCGCGCTGACAATGTCGTAGCATTGAGCGGACGGCACCTTCGTGAAGGCCAGGTTCGCCACGTCATTATCGACAGTGATGGTAGCTGGCGCCACGGTCACCGTCCCGCCCCACATATTCGATGCGGTATCGGCTGTGCCGTCACGAAAGTTGCGCGGGATCGCGCCGGACTTGACGGCGATCGCGGTCGTCAGGGAGCCATACTCATTGTTCATGCCAAAGTTCTTGCGAAGGTCGCCCGCGATGATGGTAATCGCGCTGGCAACAGCGTTATTCTCTTCCTTGCGTGACGTATCGCGATAGTTCAGAAAAGCCTTGCCGACGATGACGGCAACCACGATTAATGCGATCACCAATGTGAGCATAAAGTCGCCCGCCTGCTGGCGATGCTTGTAGAGGGAAGTCTTGACGAGATTGTTTTCATGTTCGAACTGCATAGATACCTTTCAGTTTTGGTTTTGAGTTGCAAGAGTGTTGCCTGGTTGCTTAGATGCTTTCTTCTCCATCTCCCTTTGTATTTGGCGGATCGGATCCATTTCCTGCTCCATGGAGTTGCTTATGTTCATCAGTCCGAGGTATAGGAACATGACCAGCCCGACAACGATTGCGATGTAAGTGAAGTTCAGGACCGCAGCATTTTTCGTAACCTGCTCCCTCGCCTCTGTATTACCTTTCGTGCCGACTTCAATAATGACGTCACTAAAACTTGGCGTATTTCGTATGGAGCTGCCGAGTCTGGCCAGCAGTTTTTGGGAAACAAGACCTTTGGAAAAAGCCTCGACATACTCGGTCGGCCTGGCGTTCAAATGATTCAAAATGCGCCGTATGTGCAGCCGCAGCCAGGGCGATGCATCTTTATGGATCGCTTCAAGCGACTCCTTCAAGTTGCGTCCGGTTCCTAACCAGACAGCCAAGGCGGAGAAAACCAGTCCAGCCTGGAAGTCCCGATACATCGACAACGGTATTAACCAGGGTGCGACTGGCGTCAGCCACATCGCCAGGGTAGGATTGCATTTTTCCATTTTCAGCCGCAGCGGGCCGCGCCATGTGGGAAGGCGGGACAGAAAGAACAATACAAGGACCAGCGTGATCAGACAGATTGAAAGCCCGTGGTTATTGATGACGTTTGCAGTGATGCGAACAGCATTGTTAAATGGGGTCCAAACCTCTTGCGGAGCGGTCTTCTCGATAGCGGGAATCGCTTTGGAACTGATCATGTAGCCCAGGGCTGCGGCACCCGGCAGTATCAGCATCGGCTTCACCGCTGCCATGGCGATGGCTTTCTTGGCCTCCATTTGATCGTCGATCGCATTTGCCAGAACCCTCAGGGTTGTTGGCTGGTCCTTCGAACGGTCAACTGCACTAAGCATCAGCCTATCCTCTGTCGGCATGATTTCCCCAATGGTCGCCCTGATCGAGTGGTTGCTGCCGGACGTGAGCAAGCGCAGTACATGCCGCATGGCATATGCCTTGGAACGGGAGCGTGTTATGGGATTTCTGGCGAGTTTCAACTCCGCTTCCACGAAGTCGCGCAGCGGCTCGGTCTTTTCCACGGATTTTGCCAACTCACGGTAGAAGTCACTTCGTCCGACACGAAAGTCAAAGAGTTGGAATGTATTTTTGATTGTTTTTAAACGTCGCAGCATATTTATTTCCCAGGTATTGCAAAGCGGGCGAATGATCCAAACGGCGCCACATTCCGTGGATCCGTGAGACCGCATATCGCCTTGAACAACGTATGTTCAAATACCGTTTTCCCACGCATGTCCGATGTATCAAATCGCTTGTCCGAATCTGAGCGGAAATGCCAATACGCTTCAATGTCTCGGCCTTCCCGTGTCAGTTGAAGCCAGCGCTCGTCTGGAATCATCATTTCGGCCACAACCGTTTGACCCTTGATGCCACGGCCACGGCAGCAATTGCAGCCGCCATCTCTTCGCAAGAAGAAGTTGTCTCGCGGGAGATCAAAGCGTGTTTCGAAAATCGCCATATCATGGTGAATCCGATGCAGTTCCATGTCGGCGCCGTAACGCGTTCCCGCGATACCATGGGCGAATCTGGTTTCTCCCACATCCTGTATTGCGATCTTGCAAGTCGGACATAACAGCGGCACCAACGCCTGGTAGGACAGAAGGCCGAGTACATTGGGTGCTGTCAGGACGCTCCGGTTCAGGCCTATGCTTTGATCGGTTAGGCGCGGGACGATACCGGAGATAAACTGGGCGTGAAGCGTTCCCATCGCCATGTGGCCAGTAAAGACAATTTCTTGCGCAGCTGCCCCGCTCGACCGGTCTCGTATTTCGCCAATAAATGCGGCATCCAGGTCGCCACGCAGAAGATCCATCACGATTCCATTGAATTCCCGCTCGCTTCCGGCACGATCTTGCAGATTGCGTTGAAAGCTGATCTGATGCACACCCTTCAGCCGCAATTCGATCGGGTCTTCAATGGAAAAAAATGCCTGCCTTCCGTTGCCCGGGTGGCTTTCCCAAAATGATTGCGCGGTGGTCGTCTTTCCTGAGCCCGTGATGCCCGCGAGGATATTTATTTTCGGCGGCCCATAGGGAACCTCCTGGAACAAATCGATGTGTTCGGATGCATATCCCAACTCCTCGAACGTTCGTGATGGCGCATCGCTATCCGTATTAAGCAGCCGGCAAACGATCTTCGGTCCCGTTGGGCTTCGAAAGGATTGATAGCGCATCGCTATTTTTTTACCGTCAATCACTCGGCTTTTAATCATCGCGCTCGCGTTGACGTCGTCTTGAAACTGCGATTCGGTATTGGATCCGGTTTGTACATTGTTGGTATAGGCCCAGCTCACGGCGCCGCGCAATTGGGTGGCAGTAAAAATACCTTTATCTTTGCCTGGAAGCGGCTCAAGCTCTCCATCGATGCGGATCTGTACCGTTCCGCGTTCATTCTCGCAAACACAATGAATGTCGGAGGCGCCGGCACGCACAGCGATGTCGCCGATCGACTCGAAAAGCGTCTTCCACTCTGAGGAAGACGAGGCTTCCTCGCCACCGAATTGAGAAATGCGATGTTGATAATCATCAACCAGAGACTTGATGACCGCCGGCGAGCACGGAATCTGTCCACTCTCGACATGGTAGCCATGACTAACCAGCTTGGTACGCAGGTTGGTCAACGTCGCGCTGAGGTTGCCGGCATACTCTGGATCAACAATTATCGTTGCCCTTCCCTTGCTCTGCGTGATTGCTGCAACGGCATACTCCTGACCTTTGGGAATCTTGTACTGTCCCAGTTGATCGCCACCACTAACCAGCAGAATCTTGCCATCACCCAATTGGTCAAGATGCTCAACCTTTAAGGTGCGCCCAGTATGCAGCTGGCCCGCTGAATCAGCGCCGCCTGAAGCATGTTCAAGGCGCTGTCCCGCAGGCCTCACGGTGACCATCGTGCCAGGGCCAATGGGGTGCTCGGGATGGTTATTTCCTCGGAAAAGTGTGAGCATGCCTACCGCCTACTTCAACGATTGGCCAACAGCCATCAACCTGGAGGCAGGCGCTTTGACTTTCTTTTTTTGTGCACCTTTCAACGATGAAGCGTTGGCCGGCATTTCAAGATATACCTTGCCATTGGCAATATTCTTGATTTGCCATTGCTTGATGGTGTCACCGGCTTCCAGTTGCAGAAGTTCGCCGTCGGGCATGCGGAATCCAGCCTTTTCGTCACCGGCGGCACCAGCAACGTATTCGATTTTCGGGTAGATTTTTGGAGCACGATACAGTTTAGGAAATTCAGCCGGAGGCGCAGCGGCAGATGGCGCTGTGCTCATCAATCCTAACTTTTGAAACGCTTCGGCAGTGAGTTGTTGGCGCTGCGCATCGGCCACCTGCTGGATGGATAGAACGCCAGTGGGCGGCGTTTGTATTGCCTGCGCAATTGCCGGCGCGGCTGGAACATGCGCAGTTTTTGCGGATGCAGAAACGGATGGCGCCGCCTGGCCGGCCTTTGCCTGATCCGTTTTGGACGGCTCGGCCTTCGCCGGCAATATGGGGGCCCGTACGGTTGATGGCGGGCTGGCGACGAGGGGCGAATTCGTTTTGCCACTGCCCTCTGGTACTGGCATCTGTTGTGCGATCGCGGAAGTTGCCAGAGCAACAGCCGCCAATGTAGGTAGCAGTTTAGCGAACATATGTGGTGCCTTTTAGGGTAATTTTGAGTTGCTCGGATTTCCCGCCAGGAGAAAAGGTAATGGCAATGCTTTGCCACCACACGGATGCGGGAGTTCCATTAATGATGTCTTCGGCAAATGGGAATGGCGCTGTTACCGAGATCGGCCGAGCGATTACCGCGCTACCCCTTGGAAGACGGCTCCCATCGCCAATTGGGGGCTTGGGCCATGTCACAAAATCTTTCACCGGTTCGTCGATCGCAATGCCCGCATTGCGCCACAGCTGGAACGTATTGATGTTGCCTATCGTTGCTTGAGACTCTGTTTCAAATTGGCTCAATGAAGAAAGACCAGACGATTTGAGCTTCGACTTCCAGGCAAACAGCGAGACCTCTTCGTTGCTTTCTGCCAGATAGGTTTCCTGCTGACGTGCAGCAATTAGCGTATTAGTCGTTCCGCCCATGCGGTCCCAGAATGAGACGCAGCGCGAACGGTCGCACTCAATTTTCCGAAGCATCCAGCCCTGAGACCATACGGGGTAATTTTGCAGTTGGGCTAACGTCGCCTTGATCGAGGCACGCTCAAAGCCCAACGCACCGATATTGTCAGTCAATGCGGCTTGATAGGAAGGCATGGGGTTTTCCGCATCCAATGCAGCCTGGGCCGCGGCCAGCCTCCTGCTGGACTGTTCCTGATCATAGTAATAAACGCTGGCTGCTATGAGGACTGCGGCCAGCGTACCCAGCATGGCAACCGACCTTTTAAGCGGAATTTTTGCCAAGCGCGTGGATTTGCTTGCACAAGTCCAAAGCTGGCTTTCGCTTATCAGCTCGGCGAATGGGTGTATCTCTGTTTCATTGCTATAAATGGTATGCCCAAGGCAACCAAAACTGCCATTGATGACCGCCTCAAGAAAGGCCAGCGCGTCCGTGTCGGCCTTGAGCATGTCGACAACGGGTAAGCCGTCTTGTACCACGACAATTGCCACGGCCGAGTCAAGACGCCATGCCAGAACCATATTGGCGTTCTCGGGATACGCGCGCGCAAACACGGCGGCCAATGAGTGCTGTTCCCGCCCGGTAGGCTCCTCAATTTCGGCCAGGTTGGCCGTGCCGATGGTGGCCGACACCATCCCCGCGACGTTCGCCGCATGGATAATAATACGGTCAGCACCGTGATCGCCCGCAATGGTTCGCACTTCCCTTGTGATCGTGTTGCCGGACCGGTAATGCTGAAGAACACTCCAGTCCAGGCCAGCAATCATTACGCGCTTCTTTTCTTTAAAGATAAGCTGAGTCATATCATTTTGAACTTTAAAGAATGACTGGGCGAACGAAAATGACAAAGTTCTCCCGCTGCATTTCTATCTTGCGGCTCCCACCCCAACCGATCGATGCACCTTCCGCCAGTGACCGCTGATCCGTGGTCGTAACCAGGCGCGACAGGCCGGAAATCGCAATCACCTCACCTGGTTTCAATGCCACGGTGTATTGGTCGTTGACACTGCTGACCCGGGGTGTCTGTACCTTCTGAATAGTCAAACCGCTGCCAACGGTAACGTCAAACAGGCCGAGCAGATCCGACAAGGAAACACCGAATTTCAACAGCACGGTGTTGTTGTCCAGGATTTGCGGAAGAGCGACATACTGGTCGCCTGTCGTGATCTTGTCGGTTTTCAAGCCAGGGGCGCCCACTCCAGTCGAGCTTGCCGGTCCCGGAGTCGTCTCAGCCAAGTAGCCTTCCGTGGACAAGCGGGATTTCTTCGCCCAGGTCCGATTCAGGGCCAATAGAGAAACCGGGCGATATTGCACGCTTGTGCCGTATTGCTTCAGCAGGTTCACGATCACGGACGAATTGCCGAAACGCGCACTGGTGTTCGAGTTGTTTCCATCACCAGTATTCAGGATGTTCAGACCAATGCTGCCGCTTGTGGCGCCAGTCAGGGTGGATGGCGAGGTGATATTGGCACCGTAAATACCGGAGAGGGTATTAAACACAGCGGACCAGTTCAAGCCACGCTCGTCGTTGTCTGCCGTTCGCACGGAATAGATATCGAATTGGATCTGCGCCTGCCGGAGCATGGAAGTATTTTCCGATTTGAGGAAATCACGGACCTGACTCTGCATTTCACGCGACGTTTTCACGACCATGCGTCCAGAACCTTCAGAGCGGGTCACCGTTGAGCCAGGCACCGAGGAAATCATTTGCTTGACAGCCACCATGATTGAATTGACGGCATCGGCCTCTTTTTCACTTTCCTTCACTTCCAGCTGTGTCGATGCAGTTTGAGATGCGCCAGCGCCAGCAGTTCCACTGGAACCATTCGACGCCCCCCCGGTTGACATCGAATAATTGGTCTGGCCAGAAAAAGCCGCAACCTCATGGAATTCAGTGACGTACTTCATGATCACCACCGTGTTGTCGCGAAATTCCCAGGCCAGGCCAAGGCGATCAGTCAAGTGATTCAGAAAGCCCACCAAGGTGCCGTTCCACTTCATCTCCAGCGAATCAACAAGCACCTGCGGTGCCGCTGACTGAGGTGCAAAGGTATTTTGAATGAGCGGCAAAGGGCTTGGCGACAGCTGTCCAAGAGCTTGTGGATTAAATGGCGCAGGCGCGGCGCCACGTTGCACGCCCGCCTCGCCGTTGCGGGCCCACCCTTCCAGTGCATCCGGTTGTACGCGCACGGCAACGCCGGTCAACTCGGTCAATCGTGTGGCCACCGTGGTCAGCGATACAAAACGATTCTCCTTCTTGTCATTGAATTCGAGCCAGTACTTGGTTTTAAAAACCGACGGCAATTTGTCATCGTTTGTAACAGGAACCATTTGGGAACCCAGCCAAGCCTTTTTGGAGCGGCGCAGAACGGGCATGTTTGACTGCTCTGCGGCCAGCTTGTCCGCGTAATCGGATGATCCTCGCGTGGCGCCGCCGCCTTTGGGCGCAATGCCTCCCGTTCCCATCGAGGCTTTGTTAAGCGCGTTGCTGACATCATCGCTGGCGGCGCGCTGCAGTTGAGGCGACGTGCAGGCGGAAAGCAGGAATAGACCCAGCGGTATAATTTTCTTCATGATTTCAAATTTAAGGAGTTAGTCGGGGCACTCTTGCGACTGCTCGCCTTGGCGCGTAATGCGCACCAGTGGCGGAGAATTCGCGTACACGCAAGCCTCGAGCGGATACGCCCCATAGCGGATACCTGGGGTCATCAATGCCGCCTTCACGGCATCCTCAAAAGAACCAGTGAACGTTGACGTACTCTCGATAAGCAAATGCTTGTTCGCATCCCACTGGATGCGCCACCCTGCGATTTTGGCCCACCGTTCGAAGGTATTTGCCAAACGAATGTCTTCCGGTCGAACATCCCATTGCTGGACGGGATCGCCTCGCCCTTGAACCGTCTCGTCATCGCTGAGATAAGCGACGCCGTCATTGCTGCTTCTGGCACCTTCAGCTTGCTTAAGTTTTAATTCCA
This sequence comes from Janthinobacterium lividum, assembly GCF_034424625.1. Classification (NCBI taxonomy): domain Bacteria; kingdom Pseudomonadati; phylum Pseudomonadota; class Betaproteobacteria; order Burkholderiales; family Oxalobacteraceae; genus Janthinobacterium; species Janthinobacterium lividum. The sequence goes on from NZ_CP139976.1 coordinate 4,183,275, forward strand.
GGCGCTCGATCTTGTTCACAATGTCAGCAGTGGCAGCATTGCGCGCTGACGGGCCAGCAGGCATGGCCTGGCGTTGGCCATGGATCAACGATGTCTGCCGTCCATTCAGCTGAATTTTGATTTCTCGCGGCACCCCTGGCATCACGTAGGAATCGCCATCGGCCGTTGCGCCACGCACAATCAAGCCGGGAATGGCGTCGATGTACGTATTCTTTCCATCACTGTATGTCCGAACTTGTTGGCTCATCATCGCGTCCGCCAGGTAATATTGACTGTCGATGGCCGCCGCCGAGCTCGCGGCAAGCATTAACGCAACGAGGGAAATAGTTTTAAAAGAGTTCATGGGGGTAGTAATGTCCTGGTGGATAGTCGATGCCTATATTCGATTTTGAGCCAGAGCGCATCATTTTCCTTGCCGAGATGCCCATCTTTATTGGCAGTTTTTGGCCCAAGCGAACGCGCGTGATCACAACAGAAGTCAGCGCCGAATGAAGTGCTGACCGGCGCAAATTGCACGCCTGATCAGCAACTTAGGAAAAGTCGCCTTGTGGCAGACTGTGCGATTTTTAATCGTGATAAGGCATGACCGCCATGTCTTGCGCGACCATGAACATGAATGGGCTGCCAAAAGAAGTGCTAAGCGTTGGCGACAGGCTCTTGTTTCTCGCCATCATCGTATTCAAGGCATCGTTCAGAGCCAGCCCTGCTACGGAGCCAGTCGTCACATTGCCCCCGCCGTTTGAGGTTGTCGACACGGTATTCTGGCTACTAGGAAGCATGAGCGAGGTGGCCCCCAGAATGAAACTGGTCGAAAACATTTTCATGAAATGATTGTTCACGTCGGCCTTAATTCCACTTTGCCCGATCATGTTCGTCGCCGGCGCGCCGGCAAGGGAAATGTAACTACCATTGGGCAAGATTAATCGCGTCATGGCGAATAACAAGCTTTCTTGCCCGATCACTACTTCGCTGCTGTAGACGCCAATTAGCTTGCTTCCTTTCGGAATGAGGACAAAGCGTTGATGAATACTGTCGTAGACATCTGATGTGACTCGGGCGACAATTTTGCCAGGCAAATCGCTATTCACGCCGGTCAATAAAACGGCACGAATGGCCGTTCCTTCCTGAATCAGCGTGTGCGTCGGTGCGGACTGCTGGTGGAGCAGTGGCGTGGGACCAGTTCCTGCGGCGGCCGATAGAAACTCCTCATTCCGGCCCTTGGCCCTGCTGGCAACCGGCGCCGGGTTTCCGGCTAATGCGCGTAAAGTCGCATCGGCTTGCGCCTGCGCAGCACTGTCGCGTTTACTATTGGTCGCGGCAATTTCGGCTTCCAGTTGCTGTAGCTGACTTACAGGCTGACCCGCGTTTGCAACATCAGTGGCGAGCTTGAATTGCCCGGACACTTCGATTGGTGCCGAGCGTATCTCCTGTTCCCGCTGTTGACGCCCAAGGGCAGCGGCTTGCGCCGCCTCCTGTGGACTCATTCCGGAAGTCGAATTAAATGCCGCCGGCAAGGGATATGCCATATTGGCAGGTTCGGCATAGTCGCGGGAAACACGCGTGTTCACGCTGGCTTGAGCCGCTCCCCGACTTTGTCCGGACGGATTGTTTTGAGCTGCAGCTTGCGCTGGCATCTGTGGCCCAGGCGCCTTGGATGCCTGATCCTTCAGGCTATCGAGCAAAGTATTTGTATTGTTGGCTTGAGTCGCCTGATTGACGACCACATCAGGCTGGGCGGCTACTTTTTTTGCTGTCGCATGCTCGCCTGGCGCAAACATCCATACCAGGATGCCAATGATGGCGACTGGCATCAGGATCTTGCTGATACTGCTCAGCATATTCCTCGGTGGTTTTCCCTGATTGAGCTTATTGTTCTCCAGAACATGATTGGGAGCCCCGGATGGTGGAAAACCATCCCCTTCATCCAGTTCGGGGATATTGCTAAATGGGTCTTTCGCCATGATTACCGCCAGAATGTGCTGTGATTCGGTTTGCGCTTGGATATTTTCACTTCTGCCTTGCCTAATTTCAGAAGCAAATGTTGCGCGACTCTTTCGACGACGATCAATTCGCCCTTCACCTTGTAATTGATCAAAGAAGGACTCCCATCGTCCTCAATCAAAAAGACTGCCGGACTATCCTGGCTGTTCGGCATCCTGAGGTAGGTGGCCTTTCCATCCGTGTAGGCAGCGGTCGGCTTGAAAGTGGCATCGCCGCTGATATCGAACTCGAAGCTGAGTTCAGCTGGGCTTACATTCGCAGCCAAAACTTGCTCCCTCAGCCGGTCGTCTTCCGCGACGCGCACCGCTGCGGCGTTGTCTTGGCGAAGGCGAATTTCGGCAATCCGGTCGGGGTAGTCAAAACTCACTTTTTGATAAAGTTTTGATTCGCGCTTTCCGGAAATCAACTGAAATATGTACGAACGCTTGTTCGTGACGATCGTGAGCGAGGTTTCGATGCCTTCCCGATTCGGCTTGACATAGATGTTCCGAGGCCCACCCGAAACGCGCCACTGGATGGAATCTCCCGTCTTTGGCTCCTCCGTCAGGCCTTCATCCTCGCCCAGCTCAATAAAGGTGTGCCGGTTGGGCTGCGTAAACACCCGGAAAATGATATCGGGAGAATAGGTATAGCGGACGATTCGGTTTTCCATCGGTACGGGAATGGCCTCTGCCGCGGCGTCGATCAGCACTGGTTTTCGGGCTGTGATGGATTTTTGAACCGATGCACTTTGCACGTGCGGCGTCATGAAAATAGCGGAAAGGAGCGCGACGCTCACAATGTGGGAGGAAAGTTTCATTTCGAGAGCGCTTCTTCGCTGATGTTAAAACTGGTAATGAACAGGCCAGCCGGATTGCGCATGAGCTGTTCCCGCGTGGTCGGCTTTACGCGCGTAAAGGTAATACTCATGGCATATGTCATTTCAGTAACCTGGTCATTGCTGCGCGTGATGGTCTTAAACCGCAGGAAAGCAACATCGTTTTCAATGAAATTGATCGACTTGTATTCGTAGGTGCGAGAGTAGTTTGCATTGTTTTTAAGCGCCAGAAACGGGTTGTCCTTGATGCGAAGCTCCTTCAGCTGGGCCTGTGCGGTACCAACGACCAGTTCGGACGCCTCGCGGGTCGTGCCATCGATAGTGGCGCGATTGACGTCATATACAGAGTTGGCCCAACGGTTGAGGAAGAATCCGATGGAATCCTTGTCCGGCGTCCAATTGCCGACTGCCACACCATCCGCCACCAAACGCCCGCCAGCTTCCTTGGTCACCTGGATGGTTTCTACAGACTTCATCGGGAATAGATAGTTGAAGAGCGCTCCCTGCACTACCAATGCGACGGTCAGGCCACATGACACAAGAAACCAGCGATTTCGCTCAATAGTCGCGCGGGCGCCAGACTCAAAATGTTGTCGGGCAGTGTCGTCGGCAATCTGGCCTGGAGCGAAATCGGGAACCTTGCCCGCGAGGTTTTTTTGTTGTGGTTTCATGTGTTGATTGTGAAGAGGAAGGGCAAAGGAAGAACGACAAAACGACGCATTTTTCTGATCGGAATTTCAAAGGCAAGATACGCGTCGTGCAGGGGCAATAAAGATGGATAAAAATCAGATAAACTGGACCTCTACCCTTCTATTCGCCAGTTTTCCCTCCAGCGTTGAGTTATCGGCGATGAATCCGCCGGCGGGCCTATACGACAACTGGATCTTCTCCGGGGAGATGCCGCCTTGTATCAAAAATGCCTGAGTGGATGCCGCCCGCCCTTTTGCCAATCTGGAGCTTGCCGCATTGGCCTGAACGCTATCCGTGTATCCGGTAATTAACACTCTGCTCGCCCCTTTTGCCTTGGCAAGAAACAGGGATTTAGTTTGTCGATTGGGGGAAAAAGACACGCTGTTATTCTTGAAGTTCACACTGTAGGATGTGATCTTGATTTCGGCTGAGATCGGCGCAAACCGCTCGGCCAATGCCGTCTCCGATGCAGAAATCGGTGCTGATGGCACGATACGATCTGACGCCAGTTGGCTCTTCAACCGCGTGAGCTCCGCCCGCATTGCCGCGATTTCTGCCTTGAGGCGCCGCGTGGCTTTGAACTCTTCACTATCTGGACTGCCTGCTGTGCCGATCGCCAATGCGGGCTTGGGTAATACCGGCTTTGGAACGGTATTTCGCCTTATCGCGATTTTTCCCCAGCTGCGGTCCAGGCTGAGTGTCGTATGAATTCCTTTTACTACGGCACTTTGACCAACACGCGAATAGGTAATGGCACCTTGCGCCCCCATGAACACGGGTGCGCTTTCCTCAAAATTTCTGAGTTGTATGACGGTGTCCCCTTTTAATTCGAAGACCTGCACTATTTCATGCGCTTCGTCACCGTCCACAACGTACCCGAACTCAATCGCATCCTGAATTGGATTCGCCGTGCTGCATGCCGACAAGCATGCAACCAGGGCGAATCGAGAAATCGTCTTTTTTGTCATACTGATCTTCCAGGGTTTCTGAAGGCCTGAGCAGATGAACGCTCCGGCCGGTAGCGCGGCTAAGAAGTTTTCTTGCCAGGCAAAATCTTTGCCATGGCAGCCTTGCGAATTTTTCCTGCCCCGCCGGAGACTGACTTGGCTGCATCCTTGGCCGTTTTTGCGCCATCCTTGACGGCCGCTCCCGCTGTTTTAGTCGCGCCAAATGAGCCAGGAACCAGTGCATTGGCAATTGCAGGCGTTTGCTGGATAAGCGAATTAATGCTCATCAGGGTTATGGTGGCAATCAACATTCCGATTGCTGTAGGCGTGGGACTTGCGACCACTTCGGCAAAGCCAAATTGCTCAAACAGCGTCGCGGCGATGGAAACACTGACACCCAGCACGCCAGTCAAAACGGCTGCCGCGACCAGGAAACCGAGCCATTTCGAGAAATATTCCCGTGTCCACGGAGTGACAATCCCCGCAATGAAGATCGGGCCAAACGCCACAGCAACAGCGGTAAGAAATGGGCCCATCAGCAGCAGGCCCATGATCTCTGCCAGGCCGACGAAGCATAAAAGAATAATTGCCAAAGCAAAAATAACTGTTATCAATGCATCAAAAATCGCGACCATGGTGTTGTCAAGATTGAAGAAGCTTGCAGTTTTCAGGACGGTAGCCGTGCTGTTGGAAATCGCAGAAGCGATCATTTTTAGGATACTGGAATACATATTGAAGACCGATGTAATGGCATCCCCGCCGATCATTCGTATGAATTGAAGCGGTCCATCCGCCCCAGCGAAATCCTTTATGACCGTTGGATACTTGAGCAACAAGTAGGAGCAAAGGACCACAGGCAATCCAACATCGAATATTACGGTGAGCATTGAACCATTTTTCCCGCTCAAGACTCCCATTGCCTCAATGATCATGTAAAGAACAGCCAGCGATCCGGCGATCGCCAATGCCCACGGGATGGTCCTGAACGCGATTGTCAGACCTGCGTCAAACAGCGTTGTGGCAATAGGTCGGCGGGCATTTTCCTGGATATTTTTGACGCCATTATCGAGTTTATCAAAAAATGCACCAGGCGCCTTATTACCCTCCGCACTCGATGCGGCAGCCGCCGAGGATGCAACAACTGCACACATAACAAGAAGCATTGCGAGAAAGATGGATTTTATTTTGTTGTATTTTTTCATTTCCATTTACATATTTGAAAATCTTAGAGGTTGATTTACATAATTTTCCAGTCAACCGCCTGAATCAATTATGTGAAATTCTTACTAGAATATCTTTGAAAAACCAGAGAGGCAAAACATGGCGGTCAAAAAAAGAGTCTTGACGCGGCATAGCCATGCATGTGCTTATCTGACGGGAGTGGCAGACTATTTCATGTTGTCATGTATCGTTATCACCTGCCAATAAATAAGCTACTCCACGAAAATCTTGTACCCCCATGACCATCTTCGCCCTGCGTACATTTCTATACGCAGGTTAAATCGTCCACTACGGGCGATCGTATTTTGCAGCCTCATCCAGCAGTTTTTGCTGATATTCACTCATTACCTTTTGCCCTGCTTTTCGGGCGGCATCATCAAGATGAACGTCGATTTGCTTAGAGTCTCCCTGCATCTTCAATGTCGCCACCATCAGCTGATTTTGTCCTACCATCATGTCAATTGCGGCACCAACGCTTTGGATGGCCGCAGTCTGCCCCGTCGACTTCTCGAGCTCTTTCACGATAACTTGACGCCGTGTCGCAATTTGAGTCAATGATTTATTAAGCAATTCGTATTGTGCAGCCAATGATTGGGCTTGATTACCCAGAATGGTCGAACGAGAGGTCAAGAATCTTTTCCAGCTGAAATCCGAAGAACCGAACTCAGCCTTTACATTCTGCGAGAGTTGTTTACTTTGATTCATTACCACCACCAACTGGTCGCCAGCTCTTTTGAGGTCCCGGTACAACGCCAATTCATTCTCGACGCCTGCCAATTTCGCGAGCCCATCGACAGACGCCAAGGATCTGGCCAAAGCAATTGTTTGTTGAATCTGCTTAATATACGAGGCAGCGGTGCTAACCTCTGTTTTAACAGCCGCGATGGCAGTCGATGTATTTTGGATGAGGTTAGTTGGATCAATCACGATATCACCTACGCCAAAGATGGCGTTCGCTGGCGCGGTCAGAAAGGCCAACAAAAAGGATGAGATCACGACGAAAAATTTGAACTTGGATTTCATATGATTTCCCGGGTTAATTGAATTGCACTCACATCGAACTGACTTCTTGCAGATATCTTGCCTTCCAGTCGACAGCGCCGCTGGCGTAATGCCGATCGAAAATACCCAAGATCGTTTCCTCGGATCTGAGATAGGCCAACTCAGCCGCGCTGAATGAGGTCTGTAAGACGCGGGCTGTCGATGCTCCGCCCCCCTCGGAAGACTGGATCAGAAGATAGTCACGTTTTGGTATCAGCTGGGCAATCATGTCGATATGATGATCTGCCAAAGCGAAATACTTCTGGTACGCCGCGCGATGTGGCTCCACCTTTTCGTTGTAGAGCATCAGGAAACTGAAAATATTATCCAGAATCGATGCCGCGATATCTGAATTGCTGATCGCTTCCGGCGATTGGATCGTCATCCAGATGAATGCATTCTTTTTGCGGAAAGTTTTCAGCCAGTCATCAAGAATGTCCTTGAACTTGGGGTTCGCGATCAGAAAAGTGGCCTCTTCGATATAAATAAACGTCGGCGTGCCATCCAGCGAGACATAGATTTTTCGGAATGCATAGTCCATGAAGGCGCGCGACAAACGCTCCACAGCCATCAGATCCTTCATTTCGATAGTGGTCCAGTCGGCCAGTGAAAAGTCGTCTTCGTCCGTATCAAACATCCCGTACGGCCGGCCCTCAAGCCACTCACCTAGTTCGGCCTCAAGCCGCCTCGGCAGCATTGCTGCAAGCGTGCTCAAGCGAAGTGGCTTGCCCGTCCGTTCATATTCTTGCGCCAAGCCAGTCAAGGCCGTGTCGAGGTCGGCGCGGTCTTCGGTAGTCGCGGCAAAGTCTCCCTCGGCAAATCGCCGCAGAATAAATTCGCGCACCCAAAGCTGGCCGTCCGGCGAGCCGTCCATCATGGCAAACAGCGGATTGAACTTCCCAACGCCAGTACGGATGTCAATATGACGCCCATCGTGCAAGGCTGTCAGAACCTTGCACGAATAATTCCGGTCGAAGATATATGTATTTCTCTTCGGATAACGCTGAAATTGCGACAGACAGAAGTTGACGAATGTGGTTTTGCCGCCGCCAGTGGGAGCGATCAGGAGCAGATGACCAATTTGTCCCACATGGGGGGAGAAATAGGATCGCGTACCGTATGCATTGCCGAATACGGCGAAACTCGACACGGGGCGCTGAAAAATCATCGAGGAAAAGTACTTGTGCGAACGTGACCCTTCATCAAGCGTAAACATCGGCGTACAGTCGGCAACGTTTTCCCCGGACATCAATTCATAGCGCGTTTGCATTGCCCACTGGCCAGGCAGCATCGACGCAAAGGCCGGCAAGGTGTTCAGCCGTTCACGTATCATTCCAAACCGGGCTGCGCTCATTTTTTGATCCGCCTCTGAAACGCGCGCCTCCAGTTCCGGAATGCTATCGCCGTACAGGAAGACTGTAAGATTGTGGTAGGCGTAGGTAATGCCCTCGCTGCCAATTCGCGCGTTCGCGGCCTTGCACTCGTCGAACAGCTCACGTTTGCCAGCCTTTGGCTCGGCTACGTTGCCGGTCGCCGCAGCAAACGAATGCGCAATAAGACCATACTGCGTCAGGTTGTAATATTCGATAGCCTTGTCAATCTCAGCGGTACTTTCAGGAGAATTGAGGAAGCGCGTGATTTGACACACGGTCAGCTCGGCGTCCATCTTCAACAATGTCTCAAATAACATCGGAGAGGTATGGTCTGGCCATTTGATGACGCCCATCGCCGCGCAATAAACCGTACGCGTGTTGCCCTTGAACTGAATCACATCAGGCCCACTGGCGACGTAGTTTGCCGGTGCCCAGGAGTCAAGCATCATTCGCTCAGGCTTGGCATGCGTGGCCGGCGGGCTGGCGCGATTCAGAAGCGTAGCGAGGGTCCTGTCAAAACCCGAGCTTTTGGAAAGGCGCGTGAAATTCAGCGGCGATGCGCTGGTAAAGGCCGAGATAATCCTTTCAAAGGCCCCAATATTGCTACGCAGGACACCCATGTCTTTGGCGAATGCGCGGCTACCTGACAACGACTCTTTGATTGCTTTAATCACCGCACTACCGATGGCCGCGCCCTCCTCAGTTTGGATGCGTTCCACTCGGTCAAAGAACTTGTTCGCCCCAGTTTCACCGGTGAACAACATATAGAACTTGTAATCAAGGGTGTAGTGCTCTCCGTCCGTAAAGCTCCTGGAATAAATAGTGTCCAGATCCTTCGCCGCCTGGCTGGTAAATTCCCCGCTGATATAGGATGTATCCTTGCGCTTGTCAACGATCCACCAGGCAGTGATACGGCTGTCCAATAGCGCATTCGATGCTTCGATACGCGTAGCTGTCCCGTCGACCTTTGAGTCGCTGACATTGTCAGGATCGATGCCGCGGTAGTCAAAAGCGGCCAATAAGGAACCATCTTTATTCAGCACGAGTTCGGGTGTGATGAAGTCGATCCATGGACAAAGCGCCTGCAGGGGATGCCCCAAGTCCGTCTCGCGGAATTTAATTTTCAACATGATTTGGTGTCGCTAGAATCTGATTCCGCGCCCGACTTTGTGTGGGCGTTCAAAAGTGGCGGGTAAACTTTCTCGGGCATGGGGGTGATAGGAATCCGCCAGCCGCGCATAGTTGACATACATCTCAAAGATCCTGGCATCCTTTTGGAAAAGCCATTGCAATATGAGGTGCGCTGTGAACCCGACGCTGATCGGGATTCCCGCCCAAAGCCAGCCTTGGGAGGAGCCGGTGAGAACTGCCACTAGGGCGGTCGGTCCCCAACAATACCCAAGAGCCTTGGAGGACACTCCGTAGTTTAGTCTGGGCAAGCTGATTGCCCGGGTCACTGGCGAAGTGCGCATGTGTTATACGACGCAGGAAGTGGTCAAGCCGGAATTGGTAATCAATGCCGAACCGGCAATGACGACTGCAGCGGTAACACCAACCTTGATTACAACGTCATGCAGTTTGGCTACGCCAAAGATGTGCTCAAGAGCCCAAAGTACGATCGTGACCAAACACGCCGTGCCGACAATCGCCTTGAAATACTGTGCGATATAGCAGAAGAAATTTGCGCCGGCGCCAGCTTGAGCCTGCGCAAGCGCGATCTCTGGAATGGCCACACAAAGGATAGCCGCCAAGGTTTGGAGGCAGGATTTCTGAGATGGTGTATTGGCGATGATCGCGGCCTTAAGGTATGCAAAAGTGAACTTCTTAGGCGACGTTTTCGAGGACATAATTTCCATTTATAACTCCTTTAACAAGACAGATTTCTTGGATTTTGCGAATTACCCGGGCCTGTCCATCCGAGAATTCGATACTGCGATTTACAAAGACAACGACCTTTACCGACTTTGCGATATAACCCCTGGCAAGTTCCGAGGAAATCGATGCATTTGCTGGCAAGCTCATCTGAAACAACATCTCCAGCGCGCCAAGGGCTTCTTCTGCAGAGTCAGCATGGATGGTAGAAATCGAACCCGGGTGGCCAGAGTTGAAGGCACGAATCAGGTCGTAGGTTTCGTCGCCGCGGGTTTCTCCCAATATCAGGCGGTCTGGCCGCGACCGCATGGCCATCTTGACCATGTCCCGGGCCGAAATGCCTTCATCCGGATTTGTCAGCAAGGGAATGAAATTCGGGACAGATATCTGGATTTCGCGCGAATCTTCGATTGTGATGATGCGCTCATGACCAGGAATCTTGTTCAGGAGGGCGTTCAACAGCGTTGTTTTGCCAGATCCCGTGCCACCGGCGATGATCAAGTTGTTCCGATCATGGAGAACTAACTGTTCAATCGTCTGCGCTTGTTTTGCGGTCAACGCCTGCTTCTTATTGATCAGATCCTCCATGGTGGGGCGATCTCCCGCATCCTGGTGTTTGCGGATCGTGATGAATGAACCGCCTGGACTCACGGGGGAAAGTGCACCCGAGATTCGCAAATCATCAATGCTTGCATTAACAATTGCCGAGTTAGTATTGGCCCGGGCATCCTTCCGGACATGTTTTGCCACTGCCTTGATGGCAGTCGAGATCATGTGTTCGGTGAGCAGTTGGCCGACATAAGTAATTGTTCCCGCTGCCTCGACAAAGACGTGGCCACCTGGATTGACCATGATCTCTGTGACCGTTTTGTCTTTCAGCCAGGCAGCCAGTGGAACGAGTTGGCTATTCAGGATATCAATTACAATTTGCGGATTCAGCATCGGGTTTTTTTTGATTTGTTTCGATCATCATGGGAGCAACAGCTGGACGAATCATCCATGTAGCGCCGGCTTGCAATCCGTCAAATCCGACACTCAATTTCCCATGTTTCAGAATGCGTGCCTGGAGCAACATAAAGTTCTACCGACGCACACATAACCCGTTGATCTGCTGGGACTATTCTTCATGCACCTCGGAAATTGGACCTTGCTTGTGTTGGAGGTCGGAAATTGAGCGGCGTATGAGAAGGCGTTTGGCCTCTGCTTCGACAACAACAGCGAATGCTTCTCATGCCGCATGCCGCATGCCATTTTTGCAGGACGTGCGGACACTGCAGGAGACCGGCGAACCACGTTGACATGCGTTTGCTGCCAGCGTTAGGCGGCGGCCTGTAGCCTTTGAGAACGGCATGGCCGCGCCCCTGCGCCCTCAGACAGGTCCGCCAGCAACATGTCAAAACGCTGGATGTGAGGAACAAGATATGCTGCCGGCGTTAGCGCCGGTTCAGACCTGGCATAGCGTGGTTGAGCAATGCCAATCAACGCCCACCTGTCACTACCGTGCAGGCTGACGAGGGGTTAAGAGGAATCGACGGCGCGATCAGGCTATCTTGGCAACTGCAGCGGATGCATCAATAGCGGTCGCTTGTATCAGGCCCTGCCCTGCCTCCTGACCGGTATTCGCTTCCGCCAATGCATCGCCACGTTGACGGAAGGCACGGACTGTGCGGTTAAGCAGGCCAGCAAGTTCCCGCAGGCCCTTTTTGACCTTGCCTTCCTGGGCTTCGATCTCATCTTGTCCAACTTCGCCATTCCATTGCAATTTAACCAAGTTAGTCAGCGTACGATCGTTTCTTTCGATGACGCTAAGCACGCGCTTGCTCAAGAGAGTGCGCAGCTGTACCTCATGCTTTGCTGCCGGACTGGTATACATGGGCAGAACCGATGAGTCAGTTAGCATCATTTGCATGGATTGCTGAACTGATTTTTCGGAGGCGCTCGCGTCTGCTTCCAGTTCACAGACCTTATCGGTAATCATCTGCATCAATACTTCAGCACCGGCCTTGCCGACAAACATTTCACCGCGCTTCCACGTGACATAGATACCATTCTCAATGCTGGAAAACCAACGTTCGAATGCAGAGCCGACGCTGCGTTCGTTCAAGCTTACCGTCACAAGAATGGAGGCGACACCGTCATGCCGGTTGGACAGCTGCTTTACACCGCGCGCCCGTTGACGCTGTGCGCGCTCGCGCAATGCGACAACTTCGCTCTCCGAAATAATGCTGACTCCGGAAGATGCGCCGCCAGCTGCGCCACCGTCGAGAATATGGGTGAGTTGATCATCCGCGGCAGCGATTTCCGAGATCGCTGTGTGCAATTCTGTGTGTGCGGTTGGACTTTCGATTGTCATGACGATTCCGTTTGTGGTTAAGAATCATCATGCTGCCAATCTTCCCGGCAACGCTTACAGTGAAAAACTGTATTTTTTCAGCAGTATTGCCGTCCCCAGGCAGACAATCCAGGAAATGCCGAATTCCAGTTGTTTTGGGTTTGATATTGCTCTAAGAAAATATTGCGCCGTTGCTAAAGTCCAAGTTTCAACTAACTATGGCGCGTTGTCGCGAAGGTCTTCTTGATGAGTGAAACTATAGAATCACGCCCGCTCCATTTTGGAGAGGACCGGCCTGTCGCTGCGATGTGGCGCCGGTCGGAAGCAAAGCCATATAGCCGTCTCTTTTCCACAGAATGGGCCAACCTCGCCGAAGAACAATATCTGTCAAGAGCGATTCAAAGCTTGCCGAAGACAACAGCCGACAATACGCCGGCAGCAACCGAGTCACTCAGCGCGCGCTTTGGTTGCGCAGCAAATGATCATCATGTGGGACTGGCGCAGGAGCGCCAACATCCAAGACCTGCAGCGTATATGCCCTTTTTTGATCAACAGCATGCTGCCATGCGGATACAGGATGGTGCTTCAGGCAATCCGGCAGGAAAATGGTTTGGCGATACAGCCATTTTCTCAACGCTGTTGCCACGGTACTCTCAGCAGTTCTTGCATTCAGCGGCATCCCTGTCCCGACAGTGCTGCTATCACGCAGGTACGCTCATTGCCGAGCAACTTCGATACCGCGCTGCTCCTTTTTTCCAGAAGTCCATAGTATTGCCATGGCGCGTAGTGCTGGCCACGGCAGTCGTCGTCATCGTTGCCGGTAGTGCCCATCATTTCTACGCTCGGGCAGAAAATTTATACCGCGATTTTACAATGGCGACCCGTACGATCTCCGAGCTGCAAAGCAGATTGGCAACGATTGAAACGACGTCGCGTCCAATGCAGCCAGTAAAGCCAGTATCCGTCACCGTACCAGACCAGGCGAACATGCAAATGCAAGCGTTCGGATCTGTCGATTTGCCACTGCCGCCACTACCAATCGTGATGCAATCCAGTAGCCGTCAGGTAGCCACCGTAAGCGTAGGCAAGCTGACTTCAAAGGAGGCTGCACGGGAAGGTGAAGACATCGCGGAGAGCCCGATGAAGAAGGTTGATGATATTCCCGAAGCTGGCAAATTTGTTCTTTTATCTCAAGAGCCAAGACCAGCCAGCAAGAGCTTCAGACTGCTCAGCGAGAAATAACTTGCGACGATCAAAAATCGAGTCATTTCTGCTGCGCACCAACTCGCGATACCGCAAGCCAAGCGAAGCTTGGTGGAATCGGCGCTGGTTCGTTCTGGCAAAAGTTATTCTCGCTATTTCAGTGCTTGGATGGCTGGGCGACCTTAGTGAGCTGTGGGCTGCGGCAGAAAAACTGAATTTGGCGCTTATGCAACTGATGCCGATTCTCGTATCAACAGAGATCGCCGAAGCGCCATAGTATTAATGTACATTGATTGGAAAACGATGAATACAGCAGATGGGAAAGTCACGGAGAATCTTCGCGATGGCAACGACTGTCTATCGGAAGGAATGAAGGCCTTCCGGCGGCTAAAGAAAATATCGCCGGCCGATGCGCCCTTGATTGATCAAGCGCTATCGCATGTCAGCTCCGCACGCGAACTGGTCCTGCAGCTGGAGGCCGATATCTTGAAGCGTACCAGGATGTTTTGATGGCCGACCTTATCTGTCTTATTGGTCGCCATGGCGTGGGGAAATCGACGTTAGGCCAGGCACTCGCCAGAATCGGGTATGCGCATCTGAACCTAGGCCTGCTCCGAAGATTGGCGATCTCCGGCACCTACCCTGGCGATATCCCCATCACCCTGATGTTGTCAATTCGAACAATGAGACCAAGCAAGCCGCTGTCTGACGATGTTGTGCGCAAGCTATTGGCGCATGCCTTGTCTTATGATCGCTGCGTGATCGATGGCTTTCCTGTACTAGCTGCACATCTGCCGCTATTACCGGCGGCTGCCAAGATCGCCTATGTATGGGCACCGGCGCAGAGCCGGAACGAGCGGCTACGATCAAGGGCAGCGACGACCAAACGCCACTGGACACCCGGCCTCAACTCCCATCGGGATACTTCGCTCTGCGAAGTATTGAAGCACGTACGGAGTAACTCGAATTTTTACTTTGTTCGCAATGCGCATGACGCTAAAGAAGAGATCAATGCGTTAGCCAATTTCATGGCCTCACTGTATATTGCTCCTCGCTGAAGGGGCCGGGTCCATTCACTCCTATCTGATTTAGCCTGGATGTAAGGAAGCAGTCTACCGAAGGTAGACTGCTGGGTGAATATTAAGCTGCTTTGGAAGACAGTGCTAAATTGATGACCTTGATCAACGTTCTGAGCAACCGCCATACTGCGACGAGAGGCTTGAAGAAGGCTTGGGGCGTTTCACGTGCACCGGCAATAAAACCTTGCATAAACATGTTCATTTTATCATTTCCTTAATTGCCGTATACGTTGAATAAATTGCCCAATACATAATGAATGTTGCATCTGTATATAAAATAATTTTTTCTACGATCTTCATCAAATTCGCAAAAGAATTGTCACCAACGATTGGCGTTGCCCAATGAACCAGAACATTCAGTACCCCGCCAAAAAATAGCAGTGCAGCAAACATCAGTGCGCCTATTGTCAAATGCCCTACATATTCTCCGAGAATTTTCAAGTGATGTTTCATGGAACTCCATATTTGCAATGTGTACCGCCAGAAATCAGATCTGACGGAATATTTTAAAAAATTTTCATTGATTAAATATATATAAAATCCAAAAAAATGGATTTTGATATTTTTTTGCGCAATGTTTTTATACAAGGATTTTTAACATGTAGCCTCCAATAATTTATGCCAAAAACTGGCGAAGTAAAAATTGGAGATTGGAATATCTTTTCGTTGAAAGACCAATGAAAAGACTGGAGATTTTGTTTTTTGACGCCAGATTGAAGCGGGCACCAAGGTGGGAGTATTAATTTAAAAACCGCAATGCCGCAATTGCGACACAGCAACTTTACCGCACTTTCCATATTTTGCCAACCCTAAAATAAAATATTTTCGATTCCTTCAAAAAATTGAGAGTTATATTGAATTGTTGGCAAAGAACATTACTTTAGAATATGAAACAACATGGAAATTTCAATCCGTCTTGAAATTTCACACAAAGACGAACGGCGGGCGACAAAGCCTGGGAAGCGATTTGCCTGGATGGGCCTCATTTCCTGAGAAAAGATGAAGAACGATCATTTTATGAGAATTACAAAGGACTTACGTATGGATATTGTTGATGGCTATTTTGATCAAACCGAATGCGACAAAGAAAAAATGTTGGCGCAAGTATCGGAAAAACTGGGATTTTCGCCATCCGCGTCGGCTGTATATGACCTTTTCAGACAAGCCAACCAGTCCAGAGACATGCGTTTTTGTGAAAATGTAGTGCTTGAGCTAAAAGCCCATCTCATTCCAATAGCAAAACGACAGAGTGTCCTGGCCAAGATAAAGGAAAATATCGGCGACTCCCCAGGGCGCCAGAAAATTCAGAACTTTTACCTGAGCCTTGGAGAACGCAAGAGCTTTTCTTACTGTGCAGCGGTGGTTGCACTGATTAGCCTTGAGAAGTGTCGCTACTTTGAGACCATATGCAGCTTGCTACGTACCTCCCTTCCCCCGAATCCAACCATGGGTCAGGTTGCGCGACATGTCGAGGCCTATGGATACCCACGGCCTTCCGACTTTACGACACGAAAAATTTATTCACATATAAAGACTTTCTCCGAGTTATGGTTATCGCCAAAGGGGAAACGAACAATGGCCCAAAGCGAAACTCAGATCCAGCACGAGGAAAGTGAGGAAAGTGCTCTCCACGCGATAGTCAAGAAAAGCAATTTTAGGAAAATCACGTTCGGCTCGCTTACTGAGGAGATGGTCCTCGATGCAATGATGAAATCTACCGGCCTTTCTTCAAGTCTTGCCGTTTCACTTGCACTGAATTCTTTCCTGCTCGTTGTTGCGCGGGGCAAGGTCGACCTATTGCAACTCGTACGTGACTCGAAGCATCCGAATTTTTCAGAGGTAAAACGAGGGCTCAGGCTCCTGTCAAGCCTGAACTTGCGCGGAGTGTAAGCGGAACTCATCAAAGAGATTAAATTTTTAAGGAAATAGAAATGAAGATGAAACAAGATAAATTAGCTACGGCCCTAAGGATCGTCAACACAAGACCTCTGCTGAGATTTCTGGTTTGTATCGCACCTGGTGTGATGCTGAGTCAACTCACATTAAAACTGGGCATGCCTGATCCAGTACGAGTTTTTGCAACAGTCTGGACATTAGGCGGGGCCGTTTTGTTTATCGCGTGGCCAACGCTTTATAACCGGCTATTCGTCCTGGAAGCTGATGTGCCGACCGTGGCGGACGAAAAAAATGGGCAAGTGGAGCCCATGGCAGGGTTAAGCCAGCCGCCAGCACCCGGCATGGCAGAGGCATCAGCGGATATACACTCGAAGCTGATGCTTGAGCTGCTTGCCATGTGCAGTGGAGACGCCCAAAGGATGTTGAGAGTGATCTCGGAAGAATGCACTCTCAATCCGCACGAGTCGTATCTGACAGCGATTATGCGTGCCCACCACCGCCAGAAATTGTTGCTTAATTCCCCGACTGAAAATTTGAGCTAGCTACCCACACGGCAATCGCAAGGCTGCAGAGCATGACCGCGAGTATATTTGCCGATAGCGTAACAGGAGCTATCGGCAGAAAGAAAAACAGACCAAATACCAAACTAAATACATGCATCGAGGAGTAAAAGAAAACAGGATTCGATGTCTCAAATTTATAGCTTTTCCTTGCTCGAATCATGAAGCCATCTACTGCGGATGGAATACACAGCGCGAGCACAGGGATAAAAAACATGGACGTCAGTGCATATAGACGCCATATGCTTTTATATATCATCAGATATACTCCTCGTAGCCATTTTACTGCATACCTTGTAGCTGCAGAACTCGGGAATTTTGTATTAACCAAACCTTCCGTTGATTGCATCACGCCAGTCGCAATAAATACCGAAGTAAATGTATCGTTGGCTGAAGCATTTACCTTATCCAGATTCACGCCAAAACTTCTCAACATCTCAACTTCCTCGCTCTGCACCCCCTGGTCAGGACTGAATAATGGAACCGATATTATAGTCAATAAAGGCAAAAACAGTGCCCACAAGATGAAGTGACTCAAGAATGTATTTTTTACTTCAACAGGATGAATAGCCATGACTAGAAATTTTTTTCATTTTTTGGAAAAAATTCTGCCAATGACTCATTATCCAGAAGAGAGTGAGGCATAATCTGGATCATCAAAAATGCAGAGGCTATTGAAACTGAAATATTAGATTCAATTCTTGAATTTCTCATGGGATATTCGGCCCATTTATTAATAAATTTATCGGCACCACAAACGAACGGCGACCATACAATATCACCGCTAGAGGTTTCCACCACCAGTTGCTGAGAAAATACATCCTGGCTGTGATTTATCAACACCCTTGCAAAAGCCCCGGCAGCCGCTTGCACATCCCCGCTTCGGTCGTTCTCTTTTTTGTGCTGACTAACAGCCTGTTTAAGACAATAACCAAGAAGAGATTTTCCGCTTTTCGTCAATGAGTATGGACCAACGTAGTTGGCAAATTTAAGCGCCATATCCTCCAACAATGGATTGACCAGCCATATAAATTTTGTCTGCGTCAAGAGCCCAGCATTCTTTATCGCATCTAATAGAATCTTTTTTTCATTCATGGTTATGTCTTTTTTGGTTAACTCTTCATTGTGCTTCTACCACATGGCTCATCACTTCCATCCAGACAAGAGAGCAATAGTAATTTAGTATACATTCAATATAAAAGAGGAAGTCGCCCTTTGTATAGTGTACTGCCTGCCAAGAAAGCAAAGTATTGCAACCCGGGCAATCTAGTTAATAGTTCTGGGGCAACAAAAGGTATTTCCACTTCACTCATTGTCCTGGAGGTTGATCCACTGAATTCGGTGAACGACTTTGACGAGCCAGAGCCACTTGAATGCGAAGTAGTCACCGCCCTTGCCGCTGTTGTTCCGAATGACTTCGCAATCCACTCAGCCATATCCGGGTCTTTGACACGAAGACAAATTACGTTGTTAAGGTTGCCGAGTGCCTGTTTTGTACGAGCGCTGTCGCCAAAAACAACATCGAAGTCGGCAATTGTTTGAGTCGCAATGTAAGCCTTGATTCCGGCCCCACCACCTTTATTTAAGAGTTGAATGCCTTGTTCGTTCATCACTTCCGCTGCTTCATCGATAATTAGGTGAATGTCTTTTGGATTTTTGAAGTTATAAATTGAGCCGGCCACGGATGCAAAATCAGCAAGCATAATTGATCCGATCGCCGACCCAATAGTCTTGTTGGACAGCGAATCCAACCCGACATATAAAACCGCATTCTCTTCTATAATTTTTGTCGTGTCGTAAATTGGCCTCTTGTCATTCAGGTCCAGTGGATCTGGAGATAACATGGATCCAAGTTCATCCGAACCGAGCATTTCCAGGATCGGCTCAAGTACCTGAATCATTTTAGTGTAGTGCTCTTTTGAGTGATTTACCATCGCGATCAACGATTCAATGGCTTCATCTTTTAATCCAGAATGCTCGAATTTTGCGACCATGCACTGCAGACGATCCGTTTTGATAGTCGGCATTTTACCCTTTGGAGTCTCTATCTTGAAAGTATGCAGGTTTGCGTCCCACTTCGTTCCTTCGAGATTGAATAGCTGCTTTTGGATAAGCGATTCCAACAGTGGTTCCACTCCTTGCTGGACAAATTCTTTCGCTGATTTTATCGATGGCATCGAGCCATTTGCAACCTGTGCACGCATAATCCTGAACAATGTTTTCCAGGCAAACGCTGCGAAAGTTCCCTCTGCACTGATTAACTGGCCGATGCGCGTTGCTGGCTCGCCTACGGTGTTCCAGTTAGCCAAGGGATTGATGCGAATGGACTTCGATGGATGCGCCGGATGGAAATATAAGAATTTCCGTCCGGTCCTCTTGCATTCCATTTCAATACGATTTTTTAGATCTTTATCACCCTTGGGATCCATCACAATCAAGCTATCGCCTTTATGGATGATCTGTGTTGCCAGTACTTCGTACAGGCGAGTTTTACCCGCCCGCGTTGTGCCAACTATTAACGTGTGCCCCGACAATCCTTCAAACGGTAATCTGAGTTCCGTTTCCTCCGGATTTATGCCATGTATCCACGGTACGCCGACAACGTTCTCTTTCATGGCATCATTGAGCGTTACAGAGTCTCTGGGGTAGACGGCTTCCCGGATAAAGGGAGGTAACCAAGCCGGCGGACCTTGAATCTCACCAGGGCTGCGGAACATGATTTGTCGAGCGATTTCGGCATGTTGCTGCGTCCATTTGAACCCGCTGCCGAGCCAGAAACCACCTCGCTCCCACTGCCGCTTTGATTTTTCGACGGCGGCAAGTACGGGAATCTTTTGAACGCGGAGCGCCGATATCGACGCACGGAATCGATATAATTGAAATGCCTCTCTGGCACGCAAACCAGAGAGCGCCAATGTCCCCGCTGCTAGCAGTGGCCACATCGGCGGCTGTAGCACGAGCATTGAAACCGCCGATGCGCCCCAGGAAAGAGTAGCGGTGGCCTCGTATGCAGGCCGAAACATATCATTGTATGTCCGTGCCATTAGCTACCTCCCATGAACCAAGGCTGAAGTTGCAATTTGAGTAGAATACCTCTTCCGTCTTCAGTACGGTCGACGATCAAATCTGCATCTACCATCATCTTTCGGATGGATGTCCCTGCAACGCCGAAAGCTCCTAACATGGTGATAGGAACAGCAATCCCTCTTTCTGAGACCTTGAGCAGCTCTTTTAGTTTGGGAAAGTTTTCATGTTTCGACAGCATCTGAAACCATTCGCGCAGAACCGGATGGGCCATATTAAGTAGTGCGTCACCCTTGTCGTTGTTCTCGATATTGCGGACGGTCCCCCCCGGCAGCGCAGAACTATGATGGGATGCGGGTGCCGTTTGGAGCGGGGACTCAATCGATTCGATTGTACTTCCCGGCCCTATCATGTCGTCTTGCATAAATGCATCAGCTTTTATGCACAGATCTGCCGCAGGATCATAGTGAACGTCCGATCCGCGTTCCTGATACTGGCGTTCTTCTACCTGAACATGATGTGTAATTACCTTGCTTATCGTTTGCCTGACGACGCGCGCGATTGTACTTTCGATACCATTCTGAAGCGGTTTGGGATTGATGGCGTTGTATAGCATCAATGACACACGTAAATCGAAATTGTTAAGAATTCCATTTGGCATAAACCGTGCCGCAATAGCTGCACCCTCACTCTGGGTAAGTTCCTGTGCTCCTTTTCGCCATGTAAACATCGAGACCGGATGCTGCGCTAGCCAAACCGAGAGAGGGACAGGGGACACAAGTGGATGATATTCAACATCATTGTCACGCGTAGTAATCAGCGTATTTTCTGAGAGCAACACAACCCCAGTGGCCATGGTCGCGGCAAAAGCTGCAAACCGGCATTGTGGTTCCAGCACACGCCTTTCTTCCGATGCCAGTGTTGGATTGAACATTTGCGTTCCGGCCAAACGCAAAGAAATCAGAGCGGACGTCAAGCCGAAATCGATCGCACCGCCAGGCCTGGAAAAAGCGGCGTTGGATAGCGGCATTTTTTGCACGTGGTCCATATACGCCAAGAGCACAGGAAGGTAGAACCGTGAAAAAACCTTTTCCGGAACGCCAGCTGCAGTGTGAATTTCGCTTATTCGAGTTGCTTCTGATGCAATTAAGTCAGACGAGCTCGCTGGTAACATAAAATTTTGCATCCATACATTATCGGATTAGGGCTACATAGCACGGAACCAATAATTGACTAAATATTCGCACCATTTAATAATGTTGCCCAGTGGCAAACCGGCATCTTTTCTGGACAATTTGTGATGCGATCTTTTTTTATAAGTACATGATTATTATGTATTTTTTTAATTATAAAATCCAAATATCGCACTAATTCACGTTGAATACACTACATTCCTAAAACAATCGTTGTGCCTAATCAGAGCGGACGTCAAGCCGAAATCGATCGCACCGCCAGGCCTGGAAAAAGCGGCGTTGGATAGCGGCATTTTTTGCACGTGGTCCATATACGCCAAGAGCACAGGAAGGTAGAACCGTGAAAAAACCTTTTCCGGAACGCCAGCTGCAGTGTGAATTTCGCTTATTCGAGTTGCTTCTGATGCAATTAAGTCAGACGAGCTCGCTGGTAACATAAAATTTTGCATCCATACATTATCGGATTAGGGCTACATAGCACGGAACCAATAATTGACTAAATATTCGCACCATTTAATAATGTTGCCCAGTGGCAAACCGGCATCTTTTCTGGACAATTTGTGATGCGATCTTTTTTTATAAGTACATGATTATTATGTATTTTTTTAATTATAAAATCCAAATATCGCACTAATTCACGTTGAATACACTACATTCCTAAAACAATCGTTGTGCCTAAAATGCAATGAAAATTGTTATTTTGATCTCAGTTTGTGTATTTTATTAATTTCTTCGAGACTACTTTTAGTTTGTCTATTTCGTCTTTCCAAAAATTAGTATATGTCGCAACTACCAAATGATTACTGGTCTCTGGCGAAGTGGTCAGACCGGACGGAAACGAGGATTTGTTAGTCGCCTTCTGCGCTAAGAGTTGGTTTGTCTCCGAAGGAAATGAAAAGGAATTTGAAACCCATTGAAATTTATCAATAATTTGGAAAATTTCCATGTGGCAAATAACGCATACTTTTTACACAAATAGCAACGCTGATTTTAGAGGTTCGTAATGCTTCAAACATTTGACGTAACGACTACTGCTGGTTCTTCGGTAGACATAAGCAATATCGATTTGGGAAACCTGAACAACGAACAATTGCTCTCTCTGCATATTTATGTAGCGGAATACAGGGCATCATTTACACGGGTAGAAGGAGAGTATCTGATCCTTTCATCTCGCCTTAAAGCGATTCAGGATCTCTTAAAAGACAAGTTCTATGAATTCTCTGAACGGGAATTGGGCCTCAAGCGCCATACTGCCCGGCGTCTTCTCGCCATCAACGCATGCCTGGTCAAGCATATCTCCACCAATGGACAGATCGATTTGAATGAGGCACGCAACTATCGTCGCAACGCCTTATATCTGCTCGAACCCGTGACCGATGTCGATGTGATCGAAGAGGTACGTGCACTTGCAAAAAATGGACAGACTATCGATGAAGCAACAGTTCGACGTATCATCGATTCACGCAATGTGGACTATGAAGAAAAAATTGCGTTAGCGGAGGCCAAGCTGCGTAGTCAGGAGAGCGATCTGCAAAAGAAAGAGCAGCAGCGCGCTTTGGAAAATGGCCGACTTAAGGATCGTTTGGCCAATCAAGACGAGTTGCTACGCAGGGAAAAGGAAAAGACCGTGGCACTTGTGGAAGAGCTGAACGAATCCCGCAGCCAGGCCACGATTGTCGCCCATCCGGTCGAGATCGTGCGCGAGGTTCTTCCCGCTGGATTGGCAAGTATCGAAGAAGCCACTGTGGCTGCAGAAATCCGTTTGGCTGCAATCACTGCCCGCGCTGAGTTGGCTGAGGCACAAGCGAAGACGTTAGAAGAAAAGCATCAGGCCATTGAAAAAAATGCGGGCCTTCTCCGTGCTCAACGAGATGAACTGGTTGAAATCAAAGCTGCTGTCGAGTCCATTCTTCTCAAGTTCCCACTGGCTAAGTTGCGAGCAATCTCAAGCAAAAGCGCTGAAACAAAAGCCGCGCTGGAGGCAATGGGGCAGCTCATGATTCAATTTGGTAATCAACTTTGTACAGCAACAGAGCAAGCTTAGTTTCTTGCCGCGGCCATTTTTGACCGGAAAGCCCGTAAGGAATTTTAATGAACAGTCTTCACCTAGATCTACCTGAGTCGCAATTGGTGCTCAACGCACAAGATAAGTTCCAGAAACAAATCATTGCGGCCAATTACGCTATCATTAGCGCCATCAATGGCACAATGGACTTCGATGCACCCATTGCTGCGAATCTATTCGGATTGTCCAATGAGCATCTGGCACTTATCACTGGAGCAACGAAAATTGCTCTTGCCACGGCGTTAACAATAGGCTTGCCAATTTTCTCGCTACGCATCGCCACCATGGGGTTCATGAACGTCCTTAACGAACCGCAAGGCACGGATACGGCAATGACGATGCTCCTTGGCACTTTCGATCAAGCTCCACCGCTCCTGTCCCTGGGAGAACCGTTTAGTGTGCAACGGCCACCAAATTCCTCTGAAGCAATGCTGGAAGTTCAGGATGGCGCACGTCGTCTGATCGAACTGGCTAACTATAGTGTGTTAGATGCTGTGCGAAGCCTGCAAACTTTTGACGATCCATTAGCATCTCATTTGTTTGGAGCAGAACAGGATGTTCTTCTTGCTCTGTCCCAGTTACCGCGAGCCCGTACATTGCAATTGGTACTCACTGGGGTCCCCATCTTCGCTGTACGTCAGGATTGGCCACAAGCCTTGCTCTTCGCGGAGAACGATGGAATATCCGCGCCAGTTTCGATGCTTCTCAATTCGTTCGGACTCGCGTCCCTCAGCGCAATGAGCGCTTAAGATCGGGAGACGAACTTGACACACATAAGCAGGAATTACGCAGCGAAGCTCGCTATTGCCCGCGAATTAGCGAGTCTGGGTGCACGTGCAGTAACCATATCATCAATCGCAAAGACGAAACCAGCCGATTCTCGCGCGCAATACAAGCTGGTCCGCGGAGTTCAGTCCCAGCCGGGCCAGACTCCAACTGACCACGAATGGTTTCTTTTTAACCAAGTAAGACGGCAGCACGGAGCGCTATTGCTGGCGATGTATGCATCCTATCGCGCAGCTCTTGACTCTTCTCCAGATGCGCATGGCTTAGCCGTCGTTATCACTTATAAGATGTACATACGCTTGACTTTGAACAAGCCAATTGTCAGTGTGGAACGTTTGAATTTACTGGTAGGTACAGGCTTTAACATCGGCTGGCGAGGCATTCTCAAAGGAGGTTCATCGAAATTTTCCTCTGACAATGTCAAGGTTGCTCTTTGCAAAAAGTGCCGAGTTCCCCATTTGGTGGAAGCCCATTATTTGAATTATATCTGTCCCAGTCATCAGAACGCATAGCCATATTTTAGGCTAATACGCAAAAAGGCCACTCTCTGACATCAGAGAATTGGCCTTTGTTTATTTTTATTCAGGGAAAATGGATTGTGATGCAGATTGGCAGCACCACCGAAGCAACCACGCCATGGCAAATTAGCACTGAGATTTAATTTCCGGCAGGAAAAAATAGGGAAGCTTGCACGTCCAGAGGCTACGAAAAGTAGTCTTGCGACAACACCATCCCGGTATTTTGAGCCTTCTGCAGATCCCGTACATTGACGTAGGCAGTAGAGAGTTTCAGCGCGTGCCGAAGCATGTGGTCCACCGACCTGGACCGATGGGTAGAAATTACATTTTCTTGGAGGATATTAGCGAGCCTGCGAACTTGATCATCTTCCCCAGCAAACGCCACAGTGCGATCAGCGGCATGAAAAAGCCTCGAGGAGTTTCCCGTGCGCCAGTAATAAAGCCTTGTATAAATGCATTCATTTCAATATCTCCTGAGTTACTTGTTACGGAAAAAATTACTGACTGAACATTAAATTCCGCATCGTCATATAGTAACAGCTTTTCCACGATTTTCAGCAACTGCGTAAAGCATGGTCTCCCACAACAGGTATTGCCAAGCAAGCCAAACTGCATTGATGACTGTTTTTAGAAACGGCTTGATCGTCCTGTCCCCAATTTACAGATGAAGATCAAACACGATGAGAGGCAAATGGGTGCATCGGATCCTGGCCTGCACAAGTTGTTGGTCAACGGCCGAACCGCCCCCTGACCAACCTTCACGAATGGACGGCAGTCGTAAGCAGATAGCGTAGCCGTGCTCAAGCACAGTAAGTATTACAAGCGGCAGACACCGGCATGCCACAAAATTTTGAGCGGTGTTAGCAAGCTCCGGCAATAAAAAAACCCGCACTTTTCAACGAAAAATGCGGGTCTTCTACAATTCTTGATCTTTTAACTTTTTCCTGGTGCCCGGAGCCGGAATCGAACCGGCACGCCCTTACAGGCGGGAGATTTTAAGTCTCCAGTGTCTACCAGTTTCACCATCCGGGCAGCGCGGCAAGATTCTAGCACAAGTGATACCGATTACACCATCTTGCCCATTAATTGCCTCATTGCCGTACTCTCGGTGCTACTCGCTCCCATGGCTACTTTCCCGCGCCCGGTGCTGCGCATCATCGGCTGATGCCAGCCCGTTGAAGAACAGGTTCAGCAGCACGGCGACGATAGCGGCCAGCAAGATGCCGCTGTGCAGCAACGGCGACAATGCCTTGGGCATGTGCTGCGCGTATTGATCGGCCACCAGCGGCAGCATGCCGAAGCCGATCGACAGGGCCACGATGAACAGGTTGTTGCGGTTGCTCTTGTAGTCGACACCAGCCAGGATGCGGATGCCGGTGGCGGCGACCATGCCAAACATCACCAGCCCAGCCCCACCCAGCACGAACGCCGGCACGGCTTCGGCCGTCTGCGCGATCGTTGGAATCACGCCCATGACGAGCAGGATGATGCCGGCCGCGACGCAGACCCAGCGGCTGCGCACGCCCGTCACGCCCACCAGCCCCACGTTTTGCGAGAACGAGGTGTACGGGAAGGTATTGAAGATGCCGCCAATCAAGGTGCCCAGGCCATCGACGCGCAAGCCGCGGCTGATATCGGCCTGCGTGATGCGCTTGTCCGTCATTTCTCCCAACGCCAGAAACATGCCCAGCGACTCGATCATAACGACGATCATCACCAGGCTCATCGTGACGATGGCAACCACGTCGAAGGTCGGCATACCGAACTGGAATGGCGTGACGATGGCAAAGGCCTTGGCGCTGGCCACCTTGGCGAAATCGGCCTTGCCCAGGGCAAACGACAGAGCCGTACCGGCGATGATGCCGATCAATACCGCAATATTCGACAGGAAACCGCGGCCATACTTGGCCACCAACAAGATGACGGCCAACACGAAGAAGGCAATGCCCATGTTATCGAGCGCGCCATAACCGGGGTTGGCAATCATGGGTACGGGACCGGCTGGAGCGGGTAAGCCGGCCGCCGTGGCGGCAGCGGCCATCTTGACGAAGGCAGGATCGGCAATCTGGGCCATGGCCGGCGGCCCGCCCATGGCCCAGTTGACGCCCACGCGCATCAGCGACACGCCAATTACGGCAATGATGCTGCCCGTGACCACGGGCGGAAACAGGGCCAGCAGGCGACTGATGAAGGGAGCGATCAGCATGGACACGACGCCGGCGCCGATCACGGCGCCAAAGATGCCGGTGATGCCCAGGGCCGGATTGTTCGCCATGGCCAGCATGGGACTGACGGCGGCAAAGGTCACGCCCATCATCACGGGCAGGCGAATGCCGAAGTACTTGCCTATCCCCAGGGACTGGATCAGGGTCACCAGGCCGCAGCAGAAAAGATCGGCACTGATCAGCGCCGCCACCTGCTCGGGCGGCAGCTTGAGGGCGCGGCCGACGATCAGCGGCACGGCGATGGCGCCCGCATACATGACGAGCACATGCTGCAAACCCAGGGTGAACAGCTTGCCGGCTGGCAGGATTTCATCGACGGGCGATGGCACGGCAGGCGTGACGCCCGGCACGCTGCGGTGGATGGATTTCAGACGGGGAGTGGCCATTTACGCTCCATTTCCAGGGTTACCGCGGCCCGGATGGACGCAGATGAAAGGGAAAAGCAAGAGAGAAACGGGACGACAGGAACGCACTGGCGGTGGATGAAACATGCGAAGCTCCTTGGATGGGACGACCAAGGAATGCCATGCATGCATCGTGCCAGGTGGATTGTATACAGAAATTGTGCCGAAATAGCATCGCGGCCTTAAAAATCGGCGGCTGGACGCGCCGCCGTGCACTGTTTTCTGGCGCGCCACCAGGTGGACGCACCAGAACGCAGCATCGGCGGCGGCATCGGGGCCTGGCACGGTGAAACAGCATCGTGATCTGGCACTCCGGCCCGGCGAGCGGCACCAGGCGACGACCGCAGGGGATCACGCGCGGCGCAAGCGAGCCGCAAGCCAACTGCAAACCAGCTGCAACCAGCCGTAGCGCAGCCGCCGCCCCGGTTACGCAGCAGTCGACGCTAGCTGCCGGTACATCCATCCATCAGCGCTTCCAGCTGCCGCACATAGGCTGCGCGCAAATGTTCGCGCGCCAGCAAGGCTTGCACTTGTGCAAAAATTCCATGCTGCGGCACGGCTGGCAAGACGGGTGCCGCAGGACGAACGGCAATACAGGGCACGCCGATGGGCAGCCTTTCCGCTGCGGCTTCCAGCCTTGCCCCACCTGCCGCGCAGCCACCCAGCAGACCAGCAAGCACGCAGACCAATACACAGGCCCATGAACAGGTCAGTGAATGGGATAGTGAGCAGGTCAGTGAGCAGGCTGATGAGCAAGCCCGTGCGCCAGCCCGTAAACCAGCCTGCAAGTAGCCCCGGACACGCAGCAGCGCTGGCGCACTCGTCATTGCCACCCTCATGGCGTCCCGCCAGCGGGTCTTCCAGCCATTTCACTGGCGATCAGCACCTCGGCCGCCTGGCAAGCGTCATCATCCGGCTGCAGCGCCAGGATGCGCGCCGCTGCCGCCTGGGCGTCTGCCTGCCCGGCCTGCGCATTGTCCAACGCCTGCCGGGCCCGTGTCGACCGTCGTACTCCCTCCTCCCGCATCGCATTCAGGGCCTGGGTCTGGCGCCGCAACACAGCTTGCATCTCCAGCACCTGTGCCGCGCATGCGGTACGGCCAGCCTCATGCCCCCAGCGCTGGGCGCAAAACACGGCGGCCCCCAGCAACAGCAGCATGGCCAGCACAAGCAAGGGCGGCTTCATGCCAGCACCTTGCGTGCTGCTGCATACAAAGCCAGGCGCTCGGCCAGGCCGTTCACGCCACCGTTGATGCGGCGCGTAACGCGCTCCTGGTCGCCCGCGTCGGTCAGCCGGTTCAAGCCGCGCGATTGCCAGAACCAGCCCGCCGAGCGGCAAGCGGCAGTCGTTTGCTCCAGCAACTGCGGCGCCGCCAGCAAGTCCAGGCCCAGCGCCACGCCGCACGCGGCATAGTTGGCGCGCCCCGTCACCTGCAGCAAACCGCGTCCCTTGAAGCGCACGCCATCACCAGCAATCACATTGCCCAAGTCCGCCCGCCCCTCATAGGCCGCGCCGCTGGCCAGTTCGCGCACATAGCGCAACTGTCCCGATTCGTGGCCCACCTGCGCCAGGAACGACGCCTGGCGCTGCGGCGTATCAATGCTGAACTCGGCCATCGCCGCATTCAGAGGTGCCAGGAACAGCGTAGCGCGGCGGCCGGCCAATGGCATGATCTGCATCAATTGGGCGCCTGTCACAGCATGCCCCGCACATCCTTGACGGCAGCGGCCGCATCAGCCGCGAGTTCGCCGATATCCTTGCCGCGCCGCTTGTCGAACCAGCGCACGCAGGCGCCCAGCACCCACCAGGCAGGCAAGCCGGCCGCCACCATCAGCGGCGCGGCGATGAATAAAAAACCCGTGGCCGGATCGCCGCCATACAAGCCCGCCACGGTCTTCGCGCTGTCGAACAGGCTGGGCCACCAAGACAGCACGGCGGCCACGAGCACGGGACCGAGAAAGGTGGAAATGATGATGCTGGAACAAAAACGAATAAATGCCTCCTTGGTGGACTGGGGCCACATGAACATGAAGCCCAGCGACGTAGCAGCGGCGCCGGCCAGCACGGGCACGCCAAACAGTTTGATCAATGCGCCGCCGGCGGCGGTGGTTTCGAGGGCCATGGTTGCCTTTCAGATGGTGGAAATGAAAAAACCCGCCGAAGCGGGTTTAAGGTGGACGACTGTTTTTCTACACGGCCTTGACCATCACGTAGGCCCTGCCATCCGGCTCGATCGAGATCACGCGGCCGACGGCGTGCAGGTACTGCTTCATGGTGATATCGTCCTTATGCACAGCGATGCCCTGGATGCCCGCTCCGTCCTGCACGGGCACGATGTAATCGCCCGGCTGGGCGCCCAGCACGTTGACCGGTACGCGGCCTGCGATGGCGATGCGGTCGACACGCTGACGAGCTGCTTCCAGTTTGGCATCAAATGCTTCCACTGCAGTACGGTCTTTCAGCACTGCGTTGTTCCAATCTGCCAGCGCCTGCAGATACGCAGCCATCTTGGTATCCCATTCTTCATCCGTGTCTCCCGCTTCAGTCACCCCTTCAGTGTATTCAGATGGGTTAGTTTCTGGAACCACAACCTGACCAATTACGTCTTCACGGCGAAGTGGCATTGCAGGTTCCATGCCGGCTTGGGCATCAGGACGGTGGCCGACATCTGTTGCCCAGCTATCACCGCCAACAAATGATGGATCGGTGGATTTGGTAGCGAACATGACGGCATCTGCCCACTTATCAGTGATTTCATTCCTATTGGTAATGCCCACAATCTGTCCGGCGAGAATATTAGGGCAAAGAGCACTTTTACCCATGTACTCCGCATAGTCGGTGCCTTGAGCATTGAATGTACCTGGTGAAGCGATAGCACGATTTGTGGTACTGTTTTTTCCGATGTGCATCACAGAGGCAGCACCGTTCCATCCACCATTTCCATCAGAAGCACGAATAGCTACGCACGGAACCGAGATACCTTCTCTACCGATAAATAAGAGTTCCTCTGCCTGCGCTGAGACACGATTAATTACATGGCGGGTAGCTGTCGCGTCCGAACTGCCAGCTTTCAGCAACGGCATGTACACTTGGCCGTTACCAGAAACCCTAAGCAGGTCATCAGTGTAAGTACCAGATCCAGTATCACGTGCACGGACAATAAGTTTGAACCCATCCTTGAAAGCAGAGCCAGTTCCTTCAGACGACATGATAGACCAGTGACCAGAATAGCTTGTTCCTACCATACTAGAAACTGCAAGACGCATCATTTCATGCGCTTGTCCAGCAGGCAGCGAATCTGGCATCAGACTTCCATAGATATAAGAAGGCGGGCTAGTATTCGAGTTCACTGGGCCTCGAATAGCGATTCCCTCATTAAAACTCGTACCCGTATTCCTGCCCCCCACAGAAAGGGACGTTACGCGAGGTGCAATATACACAGATGTGCCCTCTGCTGCCGAAGAATCCCATGAAAGGGTGCCCGTAACTGAACTCGTTGGCACTGGTGAGGTGTATGTAGTGGCTTGATTACCCATTAGATTAAAAGCCGCTTGGGCGAATACTTCCGAAAGAAAAAATAAATACACCGAAATACTGCCATCAACTTCGGTGTAAGTTAAGAATCTAACTGAGGTGGGAATAATTCGTGTGCTGGACCACTCGACTGTCAATCCGTCTCTGCTGCCAATTACGATAGTCATAGGAGTGAGACTTGCTGAACCCCATCCTCCGATAACTGCATCAATCCGCAGAGAGGCGTATGTGACCGGACTGCTTGCGGGCAGCATAGCCAACTTGAAAAGGCGCTGCCCGACGCCCGGAGTTTGAAGGTAGTTATATCCGAATTTAGCTGCTCCACCACTAGATAAGGGCAGATTGGACGCCACTGACTTATCGGGATCAAGCCACGCCGGGTTTATGTAGCCATTTGGCCCACCCACCGGCGACATCCCAACCTTCGGCGCATATGAAGCCACCACGGCGCCCCGTCCAGCCAGCTCGTTCAAGCGCTGGATCGTGTCCTTCTGTCCATAATAAAAAAAATCGCTCATTACAACTCCTCTATTTCAATGTTGGTGGCATAAGCCTGGAAAGATGGTGTCGTGATGGCGGCCAAATTGGCCAGACGGCCATACACTTGGTGCGCCTGCTCCAGTTCAACATCGTCGCTGTCGGGATACAGGCTGATGAAAAGCGGGCGCGACAGGCCGTTGCCGCGTACGATGCGCCACAGTTCGGCACGGTCCAGCGGCGTCATGTGATCGAGCGCCAGCGACAGCTTGCGGTACATCACGCCGCGCTCCACCTTCTGTTCGCCAGCGCCGTTACGGTACTGGCTGCTGGTATCGATTGGCGTGATACCGGCGCCATACGACGCGTTCTGCTCGGGACTCCAGTAAGGGCCAGCCACCAGACGCGCGGCCTCGATATAGCCGGCAGGATTGTCGGGGTCGGCCAGGTCGATCACCAGCTTCCTGATGCTGTGCATCTGGAACCAGCAGCGGGCGTAGGTACCGCCGCCGTAACTGTAGGCATTCAAGCCCAGCGGCAATGCGCCCCAGTCCCACATGCCCAGCCGCGCATACTCGCATGCTGGCATGACGCCAGTATCGAATGCAGACGCAGTGTGGCCGGGCTCGATGTAGCCGCGCACGCGGATGGTCGCCCCTGGGGTCAAGTTGCAAAACGGCAGGGCCAAACCACCGACAATTTCCGGTGACGGCCAGGTTGCCGTGATGCTCAGCGCTGTGCCGATTGAGCGCAAGACCAGAGACTTTCCCTCGCGCTGCAGATTGGTCGGACCCAAGGTGCCGGCCTGGCTCGATGCCGTTAACATTGCACGGTCGGCGGCGTTGTCATAAATAATGCGTAGATTTTTCATTAGATTTTAACCAGCTTCCAAGTGATCTCAGTTGGGATAATGTAGCCATTGCCACTGACCGGGGTCCAGGTAAATCGAATGTATATCTGATTATCAATTGGCAGGAGGGAGGCACTAGCACTTTTGAGGCCATCACCAACAACAACAGACGCTTCGCAATAACCATTGCAGCCACCGTTCGGGCTCGATTTACCCTCTGAAATCGTCGCGGTGGCCAAAAAAGTGTCCGACGGAGCCTCATGCCATGCAATCTCGAATGCCTTTCCAGTATCGATGTAAACGGTAAAGGGGCGATATTCTTCACCAGTCCATCCAACTAGCCCTGGGGAAATGGACGTCTTTCCACGACGCACCAAATTCGGTGGTGACAGGAGTCTGCGGGCAAAAGTACCTTCGCCATCGGCGGTGATACTCACTGCTCCCGAGCCAGCATAGATAAACGGCATACTGCCCGTAGCGTTAAAATCGATAAACGTCGTATTATTTTTGTTTTGACCACGTCCGGCAATAATGGTGTCTGCCGTCAACTTCCCGGAAAAAGTACCAGAAGCACCAAGCAGTTCACCACGGAAAGTGCCACTATTCGCGTGCAAATTTCCATTTCGATCCAGGCACCATCCCGTCGTGCTGCCACTCCCATTCCAATTGCTGCTGTAAATATCACCGCCAATCTGTGCGTTTAAAATAGCAGCGTTCGCGATGTAGGTCGAAGAATTGGTCGGCGTGATCTGGCCGTAAAGATTGTCCCCGAATCCGGCTCCTGGGCCGTCCGCCCAGGCCGATGGAACCGTTTGCGCGGCAAGTGCCACGCCGAAATACCACAGGGAGATAAAGAGATAAGGTTCGACTCCGCCATCGCCCACAAGAACACAACGCACCGAGGCATAAGCGGCTCCGGTCGGGGCCGTAGCGAATAGTGTTGATCTGGGCCAACTGCCAAGGGCGCCTATTACGCCGACGTTGTCTATGGCATTTCCGGGTATCTCCGAGAGATAAGTACCGTCCATTTTGTAGAAAGCGATGTTGACGGCACCTTTGCAGCGATGTGAAGTCATATAGGCACTAAGCTCATAACGCGTGCCTGGAATCACTGGAAATTTCCGGAATTCCCCATCTTGCATTGGTGAGGCAATAGCATTGGAACCTGCTGAAACGGTCCCCATGCAGCAGATATAAATACCGCCTGCGCCGCCCGGCAAGTAGGGTGCGTAACTCGGTGCGAAAATGGTCGTGCCTGGTGAGTACGAATACAATAAACCGAAGCCGCCTACCGTGCCTGGATAGGGACCAGCGTTGCTGATCAGGTTACCCGCGCCTATGCCCGCATCCAGGTAGTTCGCCGTCAAGGGCATGCCGGCGCTGAGAATAACCTTGCCGTCGCGATCCTTTATTGCCAATCCGCGCGCATCGATTTTCTCAGCCGTGACGGAGTCTGCTGCCAGCGCCTTTGTTGCCACTGTTCCAGGTACAAGCAGGTTTCCATTTAACACAGTTCCCAGTTCCAGCCATCCACCATCGACAAAGAATTTCGTCATCACATACGTCGCGTCATACAAGGTCACCACGTCGCGGTTGACCGGTGCACCGTAGCCAGCTCGCCCCAGCTCATACACGGCCGACGCATCCGACCAGGCCGAGTAACCAGGCGCCGTCACCGTCACCGTGCCGCGCTGGCCGGTGGCGCCATCAGCGGCCAGGCGCGCAGCGGCCGCCCATTCGCCTGGGGCGATGTCATCGGTCGCCGCGCGTGACGCAGCCGTGGCGCCGGACATGAACAGATAGGCGCCGCCCGCCGACGGCACCTGGGTAGACCAGCCGTTGTTCAACCCCGTCAGTTTGCCCGTGGCAAACGTAAACGTGCATGCGGCCGTCGGCAGCGCGGGCGCTATGTTGGTTGCGCCCCGCTGGTAGATACGCACGGGCGCCACGTTCAAGCCGTCGGTGCCGTCCTTGGCCAGCTGCACCGCAGCCGACCATTCATTGGCGGCGATATTGTCCGTGGCATTGCGCGAGCTGGCGGCCGCCACGCGCACATACAGCGGCGCCGTGCCAGCCGGGATATTCTTCGACCAGCCATTGGCCAGGTCATTGCCGGCAGGTGTCGTGATTGCCGCCGTGGAAAAGGCGTAGATCACGTCGCCCGGAGAATCACCAGGTGCCGCAGCGGCGCGCTTGTAGGCGAAGGCCTGGCCCGTGTTCAATCCCGCCAGGCCCGTCTCGCCGGCGGCGCCGTCGAAGACCTTGCTGACCATGTAGTTGGCGAGGTAATCGACGCCAAATTCACGGATGCGTGCCTGCACCAGGGCAGTATCGGTAGTCATGCTGGCAAAATCGACCGTGGCCACGTTGCCGTTCACCCGCAACGCCGTGCCGGCGGATACGGAAAACACGATATCGCCCACCACATTGACCGGCTTGGCGGTGATGGCTATCGAGCCGGGCGCGCCCTCACCCGCACTATTGACGCGAAATACGGGCGTGCTGGCGGACATCAGGAGCGTCTTGCCATCGGCCGTCGTGCTGAAGCGCTCCGCCGTCGCCTGCAGCAGCGAATCGCGTTCTCCCACAATCGCGCTCATACGAGCACCCCCACCGTCACTCTGCCCGTCAGCCAGAAACGCGACAGCAGTACCACCACGCCCGGCACGCCCGGCACGCCATCCTGCAAGCCAAAGCGCTCAGCGCGCAGTTGTACGGGCTGTCCCAGTTCCAGCATCATCATCTCGGGTTCTCCATCGAATTCGTAAATGGTGCGCGGTACCTTGCTCAAGGCCAGGCGCCGCTGCGCTTCCGCGCGGGCATCGGCCCGCGTCTTCAGGCACGTATCGATCTGCACCGGGTCGTCGCTCAAGCGGTAACGCGTGCGCACCGCCGCGTCGACCACCGTCTCCGTCAGCCATTCGGTGGCATACAAATCTGCATGCGCGGGCGGTATGCTGGTCGTCAGGCCAGCCTGCGGCGTCCAGTTCCGGTCAAAACCGATCTTCACGGCGGCCGTCACCGGCAGGCGCTGCGCGGGACGCAGCGAGCGTTCGCGCATCTGCTCCGGACCGATCGCCACCGGCACGCCGGCGGCCGGCAGCGCGATCTGCACCAGGCGCAGCTGGCCCGTGCGCGACATGATCGCCTGGGCGCCCACGCTGGCCGCCAGTTGCTGGATGGCCTGCGCCTGGTTCGTGCGGTCCGCAACATACAGCCCCACCGGCTGCGGGTGGGACGCGTCGAAGGCGGCCAGGTTGTCCAGGTCCAGGTCCGCCAGGGTAAAACGGTCGGCCGCCTTGCCGTAGGCCGTGGCGATGCGCTGCACCAGCGGCGCGATGCGCGGCGCATAGCCGCCGCCCTTGTCGCCCTGTACGCTGGCCGTGATCGTGGTGGAAAACGGATCGGTGGTCAGGTTGAAGCGGCCCGCCTGCTCATTCAAGGCCACGGCGATCGGCTTGCCGTTGGTGCGCACTTCAAACGTCGATTCGACCGCGCCGAGAAAACCGTATTCCAGCGTGGAGGGATTCGTCAGCATGGGCGCCACGTTGTGGCACTCGCCAAACGGTATGGGCAGGATGGCGTCCTTGTTCGGCGTCGTGCCACCCAGCTTGGCCTCGGAGATCGGCGTATTCAGGCGCTGCAGCTTGTCGCGCAGTACCAGGTTGACCGACTCGCGCCCCGCACTG
This sequence comes from Janthinobacterium lividum, assembly GCF_034424625.1. Taxonomy (NCBI): domain Bacteria; kingdom Pseudomonadati; phylum Pseudomonadota; class Betaproteobacteria; order Burkholderiales; family Oxalobacteraceae; genus Janthinobacterium; species Janthinobacterium lividum. The sequence continues at coordinate 4,219,073 of NZ_CP139976.1, forward strand.
GCCATGTCGGCGATGATGCCGTCGAAGACCAGCTGGAAGTCGGCGCGCGGCCAGGACGGATCACCGGCCCAGGCCTTGATCGGCCGGTTCATCCAGACATCATTCAGCCAGCCATCAAGCGCGCCATCGGCGTTATCGAGTTCGATATCGCCGCCCGACAGCCCCGCCTCGCCGGACAGGCTGACCTGTTCCGTGAAGGCCAGGCCGCCCTTGGCCAGCGGCTGGTAGGCGGTATTCGCCGGCACTTCGCGCGGCCCGGTGATGTAGGGCCGCGAAGCGATATACCGCGTCACCTCGCTGCCGGCCACGTTAGCCTGCGCTTCGATCAGCACCATGCGGATGGCCGACGGGCTTTGCAGCCATTCCTGAAATTGCGCATCGGTCATGCGTATTCTCCTTTCACTGCATTGGCCCAGGCGGATGCCCGGGACGATTTATCCACGCCATCGACCACCGTCCTGGCGGCGTTGGCATTCGATTCAAAGGTGGCCTGGATCGTGGCGCCTGTTTGCGCCCGCTGGTCGGCGCGCAAGCCTTCCAGCTCCACGCGCATGGCCTGGTTGTCTTCGCGCAGGCCGCGGATTTCGGCCACCAGGGCGTCAGAGCCGACGTTCGACGACGACGAATAGCGCACGGGGTCGAAGACGGCCGGCGCTTCCACCGCAGACTCTCCGAAAGAGGCGGCGACAGACATGCCGGCAGCAGGCGCAAAGCGCATGCCACCCGTGATATCGGTCTGCCCGCCTGCCCGCAACGCAGCACCCAGCGCATCGACCGCCTGCTCGATACCAACCGCCGTCTTGTTCAGGTTGATCAACTGCCCCACTTGCGTATCGAGTGCCGTCAGCTGCTTCTGCGCATCGTTCAACTGTGTGCCCGTGATCGCCGCCAGTGCCGCCAGCTCGGACTGGACCCTGGCCGCATCGGCGGCATAGCTCGCGCTTGCAGCGTTCACGACCTGACTGGCCGTCAGATATGCCGTGGCAGTTCCTGTCAGCGCCGACTGGGCCGCCGCATCGCCCGTCTTCGCCTTGGCCAGCGTCTCTTCATACTGACGCTGCGCCTCTGCCATCTTCTGCATCGGCGTCAAGGTCGACAGGTTGCCCAGCAACAGAGAATCCTTGAAGGTGCGGATGCCGTCGCCAAACGATTTCAGGCGATCGATGGTGGACTTGAGGGCCGAAGACTCCGTTTCATAGGCACTGGCAATGTCCTGCCGCGCCTGCAACTGGTCATACAAGGCCAGGTTGGTGGCATCGACCGCAGTACGCTCCTTGGCACGCAATTGCGCCGAAGTCATCGTCATCTGGTCGAGCTTTTCCTGGATGCCCTTGCGCTCGTCGGCAATGCCCTGCTCCGATTTGGTCAAGTCTTCCGTCGCCGCATGCGTCTTCGCAAACGCATCGGCCAATGCCATCAGGCCCGCATACTGGTCGGCCCCCGTCTTGGTGGCCAATGCGCCAGAATTGACCAGTTGCAATACCGTATCCTTGAACTGCGCGCGCGTGGTCACGCTCGCATAGCCCAGGGCCGCCATCTGTTGCGTCACGTGTTTTTGCACGGGCGCCAGGCGCTCGGCTTCGGTCAGGTAGTTTTCGGCAAAGAATGCAGTCCGATTGCCCAGTGCTTCAACGCCACCGGCAGCCTTGACCAACTGTTCGCGTGCCGCCAGGGACGCCACGCCAACGGCGCCGAATGCCTGCTGCGAGGTGCTGCCCAGGGTAGCCAGCATGGCATCGACGACCGCGTAGTTGCCCGCCAGGCGCTGCAGCGCAGCGCTGGCCGATTCGCCCTTCTGGCTCAGTTGCGACAGCGATGGCACCAGTTCCTTTGCCATCGCATCGCCGACGCCGGTAAAGAAATCGGCAATGGCTTTCTGGTTCGCGGCGTCATCCTTGGTCATGACGATATTGAGCGACTGCGTGCGCGTGGCCAGGCTATCCGTGTTGACGCCCAAGGTGCTGGCGAAAGCGCCCGTCACCGCCTTCATCTGCGCATACGTATCGCCAAGCGAGGCCGCCAGCTCGGCATCGACTTCAGAGCGGTCGGTACCTTTCTTATTCTTGCGGAAAAGGCCGCCCTTCTGGGTCCAGTTCGAATAACTCTCACCCGTAAAGCCATCGGCACCGAGGTTGCCCGAAATACCGGCACTGCTGACCTTTTTCTCGCCCATGCCGAACAAGCGGTTCGCCGCGCCGCCCAGCAGGCCGCCCACCAGCGCGCCCATAGCCGTACCCACCAAGGGAAAGACGACGGTTCCCAGTGCTGCGCCAACGGCCGTACCGGCATTGACCACACCATTGCGGCCATATTCGCCCGAAATCATCTTGCCGCCATACACGCCGCCCATGACGCCGGCGGCGACGCTTGCCGCCGCGCCCACACCGGTGGCGAGAGACCCATTGGCACTGACAAACGGAGAATAAGAATTACCTTGCAGCATGTTGATACCGCGCTGCACGCCATCGGCCACCGAGTTGCCAATACCGGAAAGTCCGCTGGACAGCGAATCGTAGATGCCCTTCGCCGAACTCAGGAGCGACTGGATGCCCCCGCCGTTGGCCAGACTGCCCTGCGCTTGCGCCGCGCCCGGATTCAGGAACGAGGCAAAGCCGGCCGCGATGGGCGACATGATCGGTTGCAGCACGAGGTTGTTGAACATGCTCTTCAACTTGTCCCTGAACATGGTCGCCAGGTTCTTGCCGCCTTCAAAGCCGTTCATGAACGCGTCAGTCAGTGACTTTTCGATATCCTTGGCGCTGGCAGCCCAGTCATCGGAGGCCTTCTTGGCCGCAGCGGCAGACGCCTCCTTGGCGGCCAGTTCTTCCGTCGCCGTCATGCTGCGCTGCTTGGCATCGATCAATGCATTCAAATACTCGATCTGGGCCGCATTTTCCTTGCCCACCGCCAGCGCGGCGCGCTGCTCCTTCAGCAGCGCCATTTCATTCTGCGCGATGGCGGTCTTGCTCATGCCATACACCGCCACCAGCTTTTCGCCAGCCTCGGCTTCCTTGACGGCATCGGCGACGGCCTGCGTCCGTGTATCGGACAGCGCTTTCGCGTCTGCCAGCGCCTGCTCGGTCACAGCCTTGGCTTGCTTGCCCACCTCGATCTCATCGACGCGGGCCTGAAGCACCTTACGCGCAACCTCGAATCCCGCCTGCTCCGACGCAGTCAGTTTTTTCGTCTGACTCTCACGGAGTTCCTTCAACTGAAAATCGAACTTTTGCGCCTCGTTCATCTCAGCATAACCGGCAGCTTCGCGCTTCAGGTCGAGGGCCTTGCCGTGCATCTCTTTCATCATGGATTCGAAAGGCGTGGGCGGAGCGGGAAGCGCCGGCATGCCTGTAGCGGGCCCGTTCTTCGGTTTGCCGGGCGCTTCTTGCTGCTCAAGCTGCTTGAGCTTGCCGTGCACCATATCCAGTTCGCCCTGCAGCCTTGCCAGGTTGCTGTCCACCCCGGCCTTGTCCAGGGACTGGTATTTTCCCGTGCGATTGCGCACGGCATCCATTTCCGTCGAAATCTCCAGCATGCGTTCGCCAGCCGGGGTATTCAGTCCTTTCTCCGACACGCCCAGCTTTGCCAGCTCATTGCGCTTTGCGAGCTGGACCATCTGCTTGTCGAGTTCAGCAACGATTTCCTTGGTACTCTTGCGCATGGGCTCTACGGCTTTCTCCGCATTGTCTTTCGACGAACTCCCCCACATATTCCAGGCAGTAACACCTAACCCTACGACAGTCACCAGCAAACCGATATAACCGCCCATGAATGCCAAGGCGCCCTTCAGCACTCCTGCAGCCACCGATGCGGCGCGCGTTGCGGTCGTTTGCGCCACCAATGCAGCGGCATGGGCTTCGGCGGCAACTGCAGCACGGGCCTGGGCCGGGATCAGGCCATTCGTGGTCAGCGCCAGCGCCACGTCGGCCTGGCTGGCGCGTATCGTCGCTTGTAATTCAGCAACACGTGCGGTCGCCAGTGCAGAGGTGGCGGCGGTCGCCGTCACGTCGGCATTCGCCGCCGCCAGGGTGGATGCCAGCAAGGCCCGGTTGGCCGTGACCTTGCTATACGTAGCCACGACGACGCCGGCAGCCCAGGAACCAAATTTCGCGGTGGTCAGCGTTTCGAGCACGCCAACGACCAGGGTCAGGTTATTCGACAGAAATTCGAGGCCGCTCGTCATCAGGCGCACGGCGCCGGTCGACTCCGCCTGTCTCGCCGTGAACTCCATCACGTTGTTGCTCAAGACGGTAAAGCTGCCACCGATGGTTTCGAACTGCACAGCTTCCTTGCGCAACTCTCCCAGCGCATTTGGCAGCGCGACGGCCATCACGTCGGCAGTGATCAATCCTGCGCCGGCAAGCCCGGCGAGCGCTTCTTTCGACACGCCCAGGCCGGCGGCCATGGCCGCCATGACTTCGGGCGCAGCCTGGCTGATATCGTTAAATTGCTGGCTGCTCAGGGCGCCATCGGCGAAGGCGTCGGACAGCCCCTTGAAGGCGGTGGCGGAATCTGCCGCCGAGGCGCCGCTGATCTTGACGCCAAGATTGAGCGCCTCGGTGATGCCGGCCACTTCGGCCTGGCTGATGCCCAGTTTCTTGGTCGCATCGTTCATTTGGGCATACAACCCTGCCGTGGCGGCAAGGTCTGTCTGCCCCGAGGCGGCAATGCGCTTGACATTGTCGTACGCCTCGCCATATTCCTGCGTCGAACTGGTCGACATGCGCAGTTGCGCTGTCAGTTTCGTATATTCATCAGACAGTTTGACGATCTGGCCAATATTGTTGGAAATACCCAGGTTGGAGAGTATCTCCGTGTATTTTTTCGTGACATCTTCGAGTTTGAAAGTCGACTTGGCAGCCCGCTCGCTGGCCTCGCGCATGCGTTCCAGGTCATCTGCCGCGATGCGCACATTGAGCGTATCGATGCGTATCTGCAATGTTTCAATTTCAACGGTCATAATTTACCCATAAAAAAAGCCACCGCAAAGGTGACCGTGCAATCGAGGCCACCTTCACGACGGCTGTTGTGTTTTCCGTGTCACCTCTGCTGTAAAAATCAGGGCAAAACCAGGGCTAAGGCGAACTGTTTTGATGGGAGATATAGGCTGCGTCGAGCTGATCGACCAGCTCCTCTTCCCAAACCGCCAGACGGATACGATGCCGCAGTTGCCATGCCAGGATATCCAGGCTGCTCAAGGGATTGACCGCCATGCCGTTTTGCCGCTTGCGGCTCATCTGCACGAAAAACTGCCACACATGCGCCAGTTCAAACGGCAGTTGCGCGCGAACGGGAGCCTGCGGCTCCCGGTAGAGTGGATGGCGCTTGGCGGCATCCAGGTGCTCGCCTTTCGCATTGCCATCAGCCGCCTTTGCCGAACGCTCAAACTGTTCCTCGGCAAAGAGCAGCAAGGCGGCGGCTAGACCGTCAAAAAATTGCCGTCCGCCTCGAGTGCGGCCAGCACTTTTTCCTGCCAGGACGGCATTTTTTCAAAAATCGCCTTCAGCAAAGCCGGGGAAGGCTGTACCGGGACGCCCTTGTCGACGAAACCAGGCATGCCCACCACCACCGCGATGGCGATCTTCATGTTGCGGTTTTCCGCCAGGTCATACAGTTCCGCGGCGCCTTCGTCGGTCTTCGCGTCGATTTGCTTGCTTTTTTGCACCGAGCGCTTGATCGCCACCACCGACGTTTCGCGAATCACGGCACGGTACTGGTCGGAATTTTTGCTGACGATTTCAAAGCCCGCCTTGTGTGCGCCGTCTTCGTCAAACAACACTGACACCAGGTGCACCTGATCCACCGATTTGTTGCCATCATTCAACAGGGAAATATCAAAACCAGCCGAGGCGATCATTTGTGCGTTGTTCATATGTATTTTCTTTCTTGATTGAGGTAAAAGTAAAAAGGCCGCCATCAAGGCGGCCCCGGGTCAAGCGTCAGCCGCTTACAGCGCGCTGTCCTGGATGGTCAGGGTGGTCGCTTCGTGCTGCGCGTCCGCGCCCTTGTAGCGCAGGACGTCGAAGGCGCAGGTGACGATCTTGTTTTTCTCGCCGTCGTCGATCTTGGCCGAGGTGATCTTGATGCGGCCCATGGCCAGCGCCAGCACGTCGGCGGTCGGCGCCGTGCCCGACGCCATGGCGTAGGCCAGCGGGATTTCCGTCTCGGACTTGAAGTAGTCGAGGTAGGTGGCGTCCTGCAGCAGCACCGTGAACTGGCCCGAGCCCATCACCTTGCCGCGCGAGGCGGCCGTGGCGTACTTCGAGCCGATCACCGGGTCGACCTTGACCTGGCCATCCAGCGAAACGGACATGCCGGTGCAGATCTGCGACGGGATGCCGTTCACCGACAGCATGGCCGTGGCGCCCGAAAACTTGCCGGAGCCAGGTGCGGCCAGCGGCGCGGGGAAGTACGGCACGGCCGTGGTCGGGCCTTCCGCCTTGCCCATCAGGGTGAAGTCCAGGCTGGTGATGCCGTTCGGCTGCACGGCGATATCCATCTTGCTGACCAGCTGGTCGACGAAGCTGCGGTGCACGCCGATCTTCGGGTCCTGCACTTCGGCCGTGAACCAGTCGGTGGTATGGCCTGTCAACGGGGTGAAGCTGCGCTTGCCCACGGCCGCCACGCCGACCGAGTCGCCGGCCGCCTTGACGATCATGGCCGAGCCGTCCATGAACTGGCCATTCAGGTTGGTGGCCGTCACCGACGTGACGAAGAAATTCTTCGCGTTGTTGGCGGCCGCCGGCGCCGTCATGCCGGTGATGCGCACCACGCTGCCGGCGCGGAAGCCTTCGCTCAGCCAGGAACCGGCACTGCGCGTCAGGCCGGAGGCTGCCGCGGCGATGGTGGTTTGTGCGGCAGCCACGCCGCCTGCCGTGAAGTCGCGGCGCAGCAGCGCCGCCATCAACGGCGCATACGTGCCGCACGCCGCTTCGGCCTTGATGGCGCCCGTGGTGCGGAAATTGCCCAGGCGGGTATCGCCCTGCTGCTGGCTGGCGTCGATTTCGGCGCTCGCGTATTTGTCCGCTTCCGTGTCGAAAGTGGCTGTGACGCGGGGATAAATCTGGCCGCCGCCGGCGGCGGCCTTGCTGCCTTCGGCGCTTTGTTTGCTGATAACGATCAAGCTGTCGATGCCGTTTGCTGTCGATGCCATAGTTGTAAAACCTTTCGTGAGATAAAAAAAGACCGCCAGAGGCGGTCTTGGGGCAGGAACTGCGAATAATCAGGAAGACAAAAACCCGCGCGCGGTGAGGCGGCGGGCTGGCGTCCGGATGGCGCGGGGCCATGCCGGACGAAAGGTGGGCGAAGGGGCCATGAAGGCCGTTCGCTGCGCTGAGTTCCCCTATCGGTGTCGCGCCTTGGGCGCGTCTATTACGAGTGGAGAAGCATGTGGCGTACTGCGGTGCTGCCGGTGTTGCTGTTGCTGCGTGATCGAGACTCTATTGTAGGGGCGTTTTTTCCAGTGCCAGGCATATTGCAGAAAATTTGTCAGTGGCCGAGGCGGCGCATGGCGCGGGCGCCGTGCGACTGGAAGATGCCTTCCAGTTCGCTGACCATATCCTTGATGCGTTCGAGCTCGAAGCCGCCGGAGCAGCTGATGGCCGCTTCGCCGGCGCCGTGGCAAGCCTTGCAGACGACAGGCGCGCCGGCCTGCATGGCAGCGACGACGCCCGTGCCGTGGCAGACCTTGCATTTGCTGTCGAGCCAATGCGCGAGCGACGCTTCGGCAACGCGGCGGTACAAGGTATTGGCCGCCTGCGCATCCCAGGCCGTCTGCGCCTTGACCCAGCGCCGCGCACGGCCCTTCTGCGTCACGGCAGCCGTCCAGGCGCGCAGCAACTGCGCCAGGTTGCCCGCATTGCCTTCGAACAGGCGGCTGACGGTGCCGTCCGCATACTTGACGCGGCACAGCAAGGCACCCATGTCGCCGGCCAGCGCGGCCGCCGCGATAACATCCAGGTCGTGGTGGACGGCATCGTCGCGCAAGTTCTGCGACGACAGCGATGCGATGAATTTTTCTGCAAACCCCATGATTTCTCCTCGTTGATACTAATCGTTATTCTGTGCCGGGCCAAACAGCGCCGCCACCAGCGGATCGCGGTGCGCCGTGCCGCGTGCCCAGCTGGCCGTGCGGCGCACTTGCGGCGGCAGTTCGGCCCAGCCATCGACTTCGTCATCCTGCTCGCCCAGCGCGTACAGGGCAGGCCGCTGGCGTCCCGGTTCCGTGCAATGGCGCTGCGCCAGGTGGATCTGTCCCATGCCGCACATGTGGCGCAAATAGCGGCTCATGGTGCCCGCATCGAGTCCCAGCAAGGCGGACAATTGCGCCGCGCTGGCCTGGCCCTGCTCGCGAATGTACTGCGCGATGCGGGCGATATGCAGCTGCGACTTCTTGCTGCGTCCCTGTAACTGGCGCCCCTGCCGCGGCGCCGCCCTGCTTTCAACCAACTGACTGCTGTTCAACATCTGCCTGACCTCCCGTGGTGTCGCCAACCGGCAGACGCTGTAGTGCGTTTGCGACAGGCAACGAGTGGACTTTATCAATCGCTAATGTTAAAGTCAAGCATTTGGTAATTTATCAAACGGTAAATTTCAGGTTTAATGTGGAGATGAATATGTATCAATACAGACGCGACCGCCTGCTGGCCCTGATCCGCGAGCACTACGACAACACGCGCAAGAAAATTTCCGACGTCAGCGGCTGGAGCGAGGCACGCATCTCGCAAATCCTCTCGCCCACCTACCGTGAGGGCCGCGCCTTCAGCGAAAAGATCGCGCGCAAGCTGGAAGCGGACCTGCAGTTGGACAGCATGTACTTCGACCAGGGTGCGGCACCGGACCAGGTGACCATGGCCGCGCGCGCGCTGGCAGGCGTGCAGGCCGTGGTGGTGGAAGATGGCGAGGATGAACGCTTCTACCCGATCCGCAAGGTGAAACTGCGCCTGTCGGCAGGCATCACGGGTTTTGCCATCGAACCGGAAACGCACGACGGCAGCACCATCAGCGTGCCGCGCAGCTGGGTCGAGCGCAATGGCTACCATCCTGAAAAACTGGTGGCGATCAAGGTCAAGGGCGAGAGCATGGAGCCGGCCCTGTACGAGGATGACGTGGTGATCATCAACACGGCCGACAACCGGCCAGCCGACGGCATTGTGTTTGCCATCAATTATGAAGGCGAGCCGGTGGTCAAGCGCATGGCGCGCGATATCGGCGAATGGTGGCTGACGTCGGACAACCCCGACCAGCGCAAATACCATCGCAAGCTGTGCCGCGGCAATGAATGCCTGATCGTCGGCAGGGTCGTGCGCAAGGAAAGCGACCGGATTTGAACGCGAAGTTTATCGATTGATAAACTTCGCTTGCTTCCTGGCGCTTACGCCAGCGCCGCCTGGATCTGCTGCAGCGATGCCGGGTCGTCCATCGACGTCAGGTCGCCCGGGCTGCGCCCTTCGCAGATGGCCTGGATCGAACGGCGCAGCAGCTTGCCCGAGCGCGTCTTCGGCAGCTGCGACACGAACAGCACGCGCGCAGGCCGCGCCACGGCGCCCAGCTGGCGGTCGACGACGGCCATCACTTCGCGCTCCAGCACCGCTTTCGCTTCGACGCTGTCGAAACCGCGCGGATCCTTCAGGATCACGAAAGCCATCGCCACCTGGCCTTTGAGCTTGTCTTCCACGCCCACCACCGCCACTTCCGACACGTTCGGGTGGCTGGTGATGCTTTCCTCGATTTCGCGCGTGCCCAGGCGATGGCCGGCCACGTTGATCACGTCATCGGTGCGGCCCAGAATAAAATAATAGCCATCCGCATCGCGCAGGCCCCAGTCGAAGGTGGAATACACTTGCCGGCCGCTGAAGGTGGACCAGTAGGTGTCGACGAAACGCGCATCGTCGCCGTACACCGTTTGCATGCAGCCCGGCGGCAGCGGGCCTTCCAGTACCAGCACGCCCTTCTCGTTGGCGGCGCACTCCTCGCCCGTCGCTTCGTTGAGCAGCTTGACCTGGTAGCCGTACATGGCCAGGCCGGGGCTACCCAGGCGCGTCGGGGTATCGGCCACGCCTTTCGCCACCGAGAGAATCGGCCAGCCCGTCTCCGTCTGCCAGTAGTTGTCGATGATGTCCACTTTCAGTTCATCGGCGATCCACTGCGAGGTGGTTTCGTCGAGCGGCTCGCCCGCCAGGTACAGCGCCTTCAGGGAAGACAGGTCATATTTGCGCATCAGTTCCACCGGGTGCTTGCGCAGCACGCGGATGGCCGTCGGCGCCGAGAACATGCGCGTGACCCTGTATTTTTCAACGATGCTCCACCAGATGCCGGCATCGGGACAGATGGGCAAGCCTTCGTACAGGATGGTGGCCATGCCGGCGATCAGCGGACCATACACGATGTAGGAATGGCCCACCACCCAGCCGATATCCGAGGTGGCAAAGAAGGTTTCACCGGGCTTGCCGCAGAAGTTGTACTGCATCGACGATGCCAGCGCCACCGCGTAGCCGCCCACGTCGCGCTGCACCCCCTTCGGTTTGCCCGTCGTGCCCGAGGTGTACAGCACATACGACGGCTCGTTCGATTCGAGCCAGGCGACGGGCACCTGCGCGTCCATGTGCTGCTCGCGCAGAGCCGCGTAATCGACGTCGCGGCCGGGCGTCAGTTCCATCGGCACGAGATGGCGGTCGACCAGCAGCACCTGACGCGGCTTGTGCGCGGCGATGCGGATGGCTTCGTCGAGCAGCGGCTTGTAGGCTATCGCCTTGCCATTGCGCGAGCCGGCATCGACGGAGAACACCAGCTTAGGCTGCGCATCGTCGATGCGGCTGGCCAGGCTGTTGGCGGCAAAGCCGCCGAACACCACGGAATGCACGGCGCCGATACGCGCGCAAGCGAGCATGGCGAACGCCGCCTCGGCGATCATCGGCATGTAGATCAATACGCGGTCGCCCTTGCCCACGCCCAGCGCCAGCAGGATGGCGGCGCAGCGCTCCACTTCGCGCTGCAGCTCGCGAAAGCTGTAGCTGCGCTCGGTATTGGTCTCGGTGGAAATGGCGATCAGCGCGGCGGCATCGCCCTGGCTTTCCACCCAGCGGTCAACGGCGTTGTGGCACAAATTCGTGGTACCGCCGACGAACCACTTGGCAAATGGCGGGCGGGAATAATCGAGCACTTGCGAAAACGGGGTGTTCCAGTCGATCTTGTCCGCTTCCTCGCGCCAAAAAGCGTCAGGTGTGTCGATCGAGCGTTGATAAAATGCTGCGAAATTCATGTCTCCTCCGGTAGTCGTGCAACCTTGTATCGGGCTTGGGCGAACTGGTCTGGCCGCCGCGCTTTTGTGTTCCACCTGTGTATCACCTGTATATCGTCTGCCTGCGCAGCTCTTTTTTATCTGTGGATGGGGGCATCCTCCAAAAATTTTTCAAACAGTTTTTTCGAGAACGCGAACATCTCCGGCTGCGCAGCCACGCAGGCGCGACGCTCGGCCGCAATCCTGTCGCGGTTCGCCGCCAAGGTGGCGCCGGTCAGCGGCATGCCAAACTGGCCGTCGTCCGGCGCGCTATCCTTTTGCGTCATGATGCGCTGCATGACGATGTCGCCCAGCGCCTTCTTGAAGTGTCCTGCTTCCCAGTACCACCGCGTGCTGGCGTGGCGCTGCTGTTGTGTGGGAATCGGCTCGCAGTTGTACGGGCCAAAGCCACTGAAATCGGTCACCGTGATGCTGGCCGACGGGTTCATTTTTTTCACTGCCGCCACTTCCAGCACAACCTGCCGTTTCCACTCGTCGAACAGGGGCCACAGGCCTGCCCCTTCGAACAGGGTAAGCATCTGTGCGTGATACGGATAGATCACCAGTTTGACATCGGCCTGCGTGGCCGCCATCGCCAGCAAGAAGTCGTGCAGCGATTGAAAATCGCCGTCGGCAAAATCGGTCGTCGACATTTTGACAAATCGAGCGGCACTTTTCTGTGCCCGATGCTTGAACACCTTGTAATAGCCATCGCGGACCACTTGCGCGCCATAGTCCAGCGCGGGATTGAGGCCGCTCGGCGCCATGGTGAACGCCGCCCTGTCATGCTGTATGAGCGGAGTCTTCACGGCGTCCTTCACCGAGGCCAGAGAAAACAAGGTATCGAAACGCCAGAATCCGGCAACATGGCCGGACGGCGCCTCTGTACGCGCCGGCGGCGCGATGGCCGGCTTCAGAAAGTCGATGAATTCAAGTCCCACGATCACCGTCCCCGGCTTGATGCCTGCCTGCGACAGTTGCGCGAACTGGCTGATGGCCGTGGCCATTCCGGTGCCGGGAATCCCCATATTGTAGCCGGCACCATGCATTGCACCAAATGCAGCGGCACGTGGATCGAAGCCAATCTCCGCGCGCGAATTGCCCAGGATGATGAAGCGCGGCTGCAGGCGCAGCGCGTGTTCGTGCTTGATCTGGCTCTGGTAGCGTTGCAGGCCAGGCTTGACGGCGTTGAAATTGACGCGCCTGACCACGCCATACAGATTGTAGGGGTCGACAATGTACACAAAGGCGCATATCAGGCATGCGCAGGACAGCAGCACCAGCACCAGAATGGACAGATATCGGCCGTACGATGGTCTTGTCATTTCATCGATCCCCGTCAGAACTGGAAATACAGGAAATCGGCGGGCCGGTTCAGGGCCAGGATGCCCGCCAGCGCCAGCAGCGCGATGGCGGCCGCCCACGCAGGCGAGGCGCGCCACGTCAGCAGGCGCGCCATGTCCCGGCTTGCCGTTCCTGCAGTGCGCGCACGCCGGAAATCCAGCGCCGGTTCGCAGCGGCGCATGATTTGCTGCGTGTTCGGAAAGGCAAAGGCCAGCAGCGCGGCGACGGCTATCCACGCCCAGGTCTCGACGAACAGACGTCCACCGCCCAGATAAAACGTCGTGCCTATCGTCTCCAGCAGATGCTGCAGCGACGGCACGCCGCTGGCCAGCACATCGGGCACGGCCACGCCATAGCTGCCCGCCATACCCTGCAGGATCGTCCATGACGTCGCCATGTCCGGGGCGCGGAAAAAGACCCACGCAACGCAGACGGCGGAAAAAGTGACGAGGGTGGCCACGGTTTTCCAGGCGCGACTATCGAGCGGCAGATGCAGCCGCCGCGCAGCCGCGCTCCAGGCCTTGTGGATGGCCAGGTAGGCGCCGTGCAGCGCACCCCAGACAAGAAAATTCCATCCGGCGCCATGCCACAAACCGCCCAACACCATGGTGATCATGAGGTTCAGGTAGCGCCGCACCGGCCCGCAGCGCTTGCCACCCAGCGGAATATACAGGTAATCGCGCAGGAAACGCGACAGCGTCATGTGCCAGCGGCGCCAGAATTGGGCGATATTGCGCGATTTATAGGGCGAATCGAAATTGAGCGGCAGGCGCACGCCAAACAGGCGCGACAAACCGATGGCCATGTCGGAATAGCCGGAAAAATCAAAGTACAGCTGGAAGGTGTACGCCAGCACCCCGCCCCAGGCGAGCAGCAGCGAAGGTTCGGCTGGGGCATCGAACAGCGGCGCCGCATACGGGCCGACATTGTCGGCAATTAACACTTTTTTTGCCAGGCCGATGAAAAAGATCGTGCTGCCGATAGCGATGTTCCGGGCCGAGAGCCTGAATATCCGCCTGTCGGCAAACTGCGGCATCATTTCCTTGTGATGCAATACAGGGCCGGCGATCAGGTGAGGGAAATAGGTCACGAACAGCAGATAATGAACAAAGCGGCTTTCCTGCGCCTTGCCCTGGTAGGTATCGACCAGGAAGGCGATCTGGGTAAACGTAAAGAACGAGATCCCGATAGGCAGCACCACGTGCAGGGCGGGCAGCGGCTGCGCCAGCAATTGCGCCAGGCTGGCCACAAAGAATCCCGCATACTTGTAATAGGCGAGCAGCCCCAGGTTGGCGGCAATGGCCACGATCAACAGGCCCTTGCGGTGGCGGATGCGTCCTGGCCCAAGCAGGGCGGCGCTGCCGTAATTGAAGAGGATGGAGCCGAGCAGCAGCGGCAGGTAGCGGTAATCCCACCAGCCATAGAAAAACAGCGAGGCGCAAGCCAGCCAGGCGGCGGCCCACAACTGGCTGCGCCGTCCCAGGATGAAAAATCCCGCCACCGTGATGGGCAGATACGCAAACAGGAAGACGTAGGAGTTAAATAGCATCAATTCACCCGTCGGGAAGCATGGAAGGTCGCCGCATGCGCATCGCTGCCGGCGCTCCCCCATTTTCCTTGTCGCTCAATTTCTTTACTAGCAGAAATATCAACTGATCTGCATGCGCATCCGCCTGCTTGGCCTTAAAACGCGTCGCCGGGAATGCGCACGAACCCTTCCATCAGCACGCGCGCGCTGCGGCTCATGATGGCCTTGGTGACGCTCCATGCGCCATCGGCCAGCGCCGCTTCCGCGCCCACCATCAGGGTGCCGGACGGATGGCCGAAGCGCACGCTGGTTTTTTCGCCGCCGCCCGCCGCCAGGTTGACCAGGGTACCGGGGATGGCTGCCGCCGTGCCGATGGCGACAGCGGCCGTGCCCATCATGGCGTGGTGCAGCTTGCCCATGGACATGGCGCGCACCAGCAGGTCGATATCGCCCGCGTCCACCTGCTTGCCGCTGGACGAGACATAGCCGGCCGGCTTGGCGACAAACGCGACCTTCGGCGTGTGCTGGCGTTTCGCCGCCTCGTCGAGATGCGCGATAAGGCCCATGCGCAGCGCGCCATGCGCGCGGATGGTCTCGAAACGGGCCAGCGCGGCAGGGTCGCCATTGATGGCGTCCTGCAGTTCCGTGCCCGTGTAGCCGATGGCGTCCGCGTCGACAAAGATCGTCGGGATGCCGGCGTTGATCATGGTGACTTTCAGGCTGCCGATGCCGGGCACATCGAGGTCATCGACGAGGTTGCCAGTAGGGAACATGGCGCCACCGCCCCCCTCTTCCTCCGCGGCCGGATCGAGGAATTCCAGTTTTACTTCGGCGGCCGGAAAAGTCACGCCATCGAGTTCGAAGTCGCCCGTTTCCTGTACTTCGCCATGCGTCATGGGGACATGGGCGATGATGGTCTTGCCGATATTGGCTTGCCAGATGCGCACCGTGGCAATGCCATCTTGCGGCACGCGGGCGGCGTCCACCAGTCCGCTGGCGATGGCGAACGAGCCGACGGCGGCCGACAGGTTGCCGCAATTGCCGCTCCAGTCGACAAAAGGCTTGTCGATGGAGACCTGGCCGAACAGGTAGTCGACGTCGTGCCCCGGCTTGCTACTTTTTGCCAGGATCACCGTCTTGCTGGTGCTCGACGTGGCGCCGCCCATGCCGTCGATCTGCTTGCCGTACGGGTCGGGGCTGCCGATGACGCGCAGCAGCAGCGCATCGCGCGCCGCGCCCGGCACTTGCGCGCTGGCGGGCAGATCCTGCAGGCGGAAGAACACGCCCTTGCTGGTGCCGCCGCGCATGTAGGTGGCGGGGATATTGATTTGGGGGATGTGAGTCATGGTCTGTCCGAAAGTAGGCCGGATTAGCGTGGCGTCGCCACGCTAATCCGACACATTGTTGGCGGGTTTTTCACAAATATTGTCGGATTACGCTTCGCTAATCCGACCTACCCGTTTACGCGGCTTTTGAGGACTCCAAAAAGTCCTGCGCAAAGCGCTGCAAGACGCCGCCGGCCTCGTAGATCGACACCTCTTCCGCCGTGTCGAGGCGGCAGGTGACGGGCACTTCCACCGTGTCGCCGTTCTTGCGATGGATCAACAAGGTCAAGGTGGAGCGCGGCGTGCGCTCGCCGATGACGTCGTAGGTTTCACTGCCGTCCAGGCCCAGTGTCTTGCGGTTCACGCCAGGGAGGAATTCCAGCGGCAGCACGCCCATGCCCACCAGGTTGGTGCGGTGGATGCGTTCGAAGCCTTCGGCCACGATGGCTTCCACGCCGGCCAGGCGCACGCCCTTGGCGGCCCAGTCGCGCGAGGAACCCTGGCCGTAGTCGGCGCCGGCGATGATGATCAATGGCTGCTTGCGCTCCATGTACACCTCGATGGCTTCCCACATGCGTGAAATCGTGCCTTCCGGCTCGATGCGCGTGAGCGAACCGGCCTTGACTTTACCGTCCTCGATGACCATCTCGTTCTTCAGGGTCGGGTTGGCAAACGTGGCGCGCTGCGCCGTCAGATGGTCGCCCCGGTGCGTGGCGTAGGAATTGAAGTCTTCCTCCGGCAAGCCCATCTTCGCCAGGTACTCGCCGGCCGCGCTATCGAGCATGATGGCGTTCGATGGCGACAAGTGGTCGGTCGTGATGTTGTCGCCCAAAACAGCCAGGGGACGCATGCCTTTCAATGGACGTGCGCCAGCCAGCGCGCCTTCCCAGTATGGCGGACGGCGGATATACGTCGTCTGCGGACGCCAGTCGTACAGGGGGCTGACCTTGATGCCGTCGTCCGCCTGCTTGGCGAACATGGGGATATACACCTTGCGGAACTGCTCCGGCTTGACGCTGGAAGCGACGATGGCGTCGATTTCCTCATCGGACGGCCAGATATCCTTCAGCAGTATAGCCTTGCCGTCCGCATCATGGCCCAGCACATCCTTTTCGATATCGAAGCGGATGGTGCCGGCGATTGCGTAGGCCACCACCAGCGGCGGCGAAGCGAGGAAAGCCTGCTTCGCATATGGGTGGATGCGGCCGTCGAAGTTGCGGTTGCCCGACAAGACGGCCGTGGCGTACAGGTCGCGCGACACCACTTCATCCTGGATCACGGGGTCGAGCGCGCCCGACATGCCGTTACACGAGGTGCAGGCGAAAGCCACCACGCCGAAGCCCAGTGTTTCGAGTTCCGGCATCAGGCCCGCTTCCTGCAGGTACAGTTCCACGGTTTTCGAACCGGGCGCCAGCGACGATTTCACCCACGGCTTGCGCGTCAAGCCGAGGCGGTTCGCATTGCGCGCGATCAGGCCGGCCGCGATCATGTTGCGCGGATTGTTCGTATTGGTGCAGCTGGTGATGGCCGCGATGATGACGGCGCCGTCCGGCATCTTGCCCGGTTCGTCTTCCACCACGCCGGAAATCCCGCGCGCGGCCAGTTCCGACGTCGGCACGCGGTTGTGCGGGTTCGATGGGCCGGCGATATTGCGCACGACGGACGACAGGTCGAACGTCAACACGCGCTCGTACTGCGCGTCGGCCAGGCTGTCGGCCCACAAGCCCGTTTCCTTCGCATACAGTTCCACCAGTTTCACCAGTTCGTCGTCGCGGCCCGTCAGTTTCAGATACTTGATGGTTTGCGCGTCGATGTAGAACATGGCGGCCGTGGCGCCGAATTCCGGCGCCATGTTGGAAATCGTGGCGCGGTCGCCCAAGGTCAGGTGCGAAGCGCCTTCGCCAAAGAATTCCAGGTAGGACGAGACGACCTTCTGCTTGCGCAGAAATTCCGTCAGCGCCAGCACCGTGTCCGTGGCCGTGATGCCCGGCTGCGGCTTGCCCGTCAGCTTGACGCCGATAATGTCGGGCAGGCGCATCCACGAGGCGCGGCCCAGCATCACGCTTTCCGCTTCCAGGCCGCCCACGCCGATGGCGATCACGCCCAGCGCATCGACCATGGGCGTGTGCGAATCCGTGCCCACCAGGGTGTCGGGATAGGCCACGCCGTCCTGCACCTGGATCACGGGCGACATGCGCTCGAGGTTAATCTGGTGCAGGATGCCGTTGCCCGGAGGGATCACGTCGACGTTCTTGAACGCTTTTTTCGTCCAGTCGATGAAGTCGAAACGGTCTTCGTTGCGGCGGTCTTCGATGGCGCGGTTCTTGGCGAAGGCGTCCGGGTCGAAACCGCCGCATTCGACGGCCAGCGAATGGTCGACCACCAGCTGCGTGGGGACCACCGGATTGACCAGCGCCGGGTCGCCGCCCTGTGCCGCGATGGCGTCGCGCAGGCCGGCCAGGTCGACCAGGGCCGTCTGGCCCAGGATGTCATGGCAGACGACGCGCGCGGGGAACCAGGGGAAGTCCAGGTCGCGGCGGCGTTCGATGAACTGGCTCAGCGAAGCGTCCAGGGTGGCCGGGTCGCAGCGGCGCACGAGGTTTTCGGCCAGTACGCGCGAGGTATAGGGCAAGGTGGCGTAGGCGCCTGGCTGGATCGCATCGACGGCGGCGCGCGTGTCGAAATAGTCTAGCTGGGTGCCCGGCAAGGGCTTGCGGTGCAAGGTATTCATGTTGGTGCTCATTATTTGCGGTCCTTGATCGGCACGAATTCCAGGTCTTCCGGGCCCACGTAGTTGGCGCTCGGGCGGATGATCTTGTTGTCGATGCGCTGCTCGATGATGTGCGCGGCCCAGCCCGAAGTGCGCGAGATGACGAACAGCGGCGTAAACATCGCCGTCGGCACGCCCATCATGTGGTACGACACGGCCGAGAACCAGTCCAGGTTGGGGAACATGTTCTTGATTTCCCACATGACCGATTCCAGGCGCTCGGCGATGTCGAACATTTTCGTGGAACCGGCTTCCAGCGACAGATTGCGCGCCACTTCCTTGATGACGACGTTGCGCGGGTCGGAGATCGTGTAGACGGGGTGGCCAAAGCCGATCACCACTTCCTTGTTGGCCACGCGCTCGCGGATATCCGCTTCCGCTTCGTCGGCGTTGTCGTAGCGTTTCTGGATCTCCAGCGCCACTTCGTTCGCGCCGCCGTGTTTCGGGCCGCGCAGCGCGCCGATGGCGCCCGTGATGGCCGAGTGGATGTCCGAACCCGTGCCGGCGATCACGCGGCTGGTAAAGGTCGAAGCGTTGAATTCGTGTTCCGCGTACAGGATCAGCGACGTATGCATGGCTTTTTCCCACGACGCCGACGGTTTTTCGCCATGCAGCAGGTGCAGGAAGTGGCCGCCGATCGAGTCGTCGTCCGTTTCCACTTCGATGCGCTTGCCGTTATGGCTATAGTGGTACCAGTACAGCAGCATGGAGCCGAACGACGCCATCAGGCGGTCGGCGATGTCGCGCGCGCCTGGCGCGTTATGGTCGTCTTTTTCCGGCAAGGTGCAGCCCAGCACGGACACGCCCGTGCGCATCACGTCCATCGGGTGGGCGGCGGCGGGCAAGGCTTCCAGCGCGGCTTTGACGGCGGACGGCAGGCCGCGCAAGGATTTCAGTTTGGCCTTGTAGCCTTTCAGTTCCGCGGACGTCGGCAGCTTGCCATGCACCAGCAGGTAGGCGATTTCCTCGAACTCGCAGCTGTCGGCCACGTCCAGGATGTCATAGCCGCGGTAATGCAAATCGTTGCCGGTCTTGCCGACCGAGCACAGCGCCGTGTTGCCGGCGGTGACGCCGGACAGGGCGACGGATTTTTTAGGCTTGAAAGTGGCGGCTTGCGGTGCGTTCATTGATTTCTCCAAAAATTGACTAGTCTCGGTTGCGTCACTGCGGGGCCGGCATGCGGCCCCTGCTTCTGTTTATTTCTTTTGCGCGGCGAACAGCGCGTCGAGCTTTTGCTCGAAGTCATGGTAATTGATCGATTCATACAGCTCCATGCGCGTCTGCATGGTGTCGACCACGTTCTTTTGCGTGCCATCGCGGCGCAGCGCCTGGTAGACGTTTTCCGCCGCCTTGTTCATGGCGCGGAAGGCCGACAACGGATACAAGGCCAGGCCCACGTGGGCGCTGCGCAATTCGTCCAGCGTGAACAGCGGCGTGGATCCGAATTCCGTGATGTTGGCCAGGATCGGTACGTTGACGGCCTTGGCGAACGTGGCGTACATGTCCAGGTCCGTGATGGCTTCCGGGAAGATCATGTCGGCGCCCGCTTCGACGCAGGCGACAGCGCGCTCGAGCGCCGCTTCCAGGCCATCGACGGCCAGCGCATCGGTGCGCGCCATGATGACGAAATTCGGGTCCGTGCGCGCATCGACGGCCGCCTTGATGCGGTCGACCATTTCTTCCTTGCTGACGATTTCCTTGCCCGGACGGTGGCCGCAGCGCTTGGCGCCCACCTGGTCTTCGATGTGCAGGCCCGCCGCGCCAAACTTGATCATCGATTTCACGGTGCGCGCCACGTTGAAGGCGGACGAACCGAAGCCCGTGTCGGCGTCGACCAGCAGCGGCAGATCGCACACGTCGGTGATGCGGCGGATATCGGTCAGCACGTCATCCAGGCTGGAAATGCCCAGGTCTGGCAAGCCCAGCGAGCCGGCCGCGACACCGCCGCCAGACAGGTAAATGGCCTTGTAACCGGCGCGCTTGGCCAGCAAGGCGTGGTTGGCGTTGATGGCGCCGACGACTTGCAACGGGGATTCTTCCTGGACGGCCTTGCGGAATGCGGCACCTGCGGAGTATTGAGTCATGTGTTCACCTTATGGGTTTCGGATGGTCCCGAATGTTTCACGGAGTGGCTATGAGCATCAGTATTGCAAATGCCGTGCCAGGACCTGCCGGCCAGGGGACACACCATCTGCCGCAGAGTGAAAATGCGGGCAAGACGGCCATGGGCCGCGCATCGTGCGCTGTCACGCAGCGGAGCAGCGATGTCACGTTTGGCGTCAAGGATGTTTCATTTATGTTTCATCCCATCCATTTTGAAACATATCATGAAACATGCAACAAACAGGAGAACAGCGGCGATGAAAGCCAAGGCTGGCAAGACGCGCAATAAAAACAGCCGGCGGGCGCCGGCTGAGTAATACAGGGACTGCAACAGATGCTGCGAGGGCAAACTAGGCCAGCCGCACCAGCGGATTGGCGATGATGTTGTCGATCTGGCGCACGGCTTCTTCGCAGGCGGCGGCAATGGCGCCCTCCTCGTCGTCGCGCACGAATTGCATGGTCGAGCCTTCGAACACTTCCAGGCCTTCCGCGGTGGCGCGCTCGATATCGCAACTGGCCGACCATTTGCCGTCGGTGGTGGGCACGGCCAGGGGAACGATTTCCCAGCCTTTATAGTGAATTTTAGAACTGCTATCCATGGGGTGCCTCCTTCGTGACTGACTCAATAGTGGAAATCGTAGCATGAAGCGCGACTGGCAGCGACGTGTTTCACGCGCCAGCGGGCAATCGGGCTAAACGATTTACGCCGGCTCAAGGGCGCAGCAGATTATCCACTTCCGTCCTGGCCACTTCCAGGCCAGCCGTGCAAGCCGTTTCCGGGGCCGCGTAGCCGCCCAGGGTGCGGCTGCGCGTGATCGCCTGCGCCTCGGGTTCGCCTTCGCGCTGCAGGCGGTAGGTGAAATCCCATAAATCGTCGTTATCCTTTTGCGGGGTCACCGAAATCGTAAAACCGCGGTATTGTTCGCTGCGTGCAGTGATATCGTTCATGAATTCCTCCTTGTAAGAATGAGGTTACCATGCTGCAAGCGCCAGGGTGCGCACGACTGTGCCAGTCGCATGCGCGCCCGCTTATCTGTTTTTCGCATGTTAAATGTCAATTTTCAACATTTTTTGGGCGAACTCTGGCGATATAATGCCATTCCCTGTCCCTCCCTTGCCCGCCCCTTGCCGCCGTGATGACTCCACAAATCCAAGCCTTCTTCGACCCCGCCACCGCCACCGTCACCTATGTTGTGTACGAGGCCGATGGCCGGGACTGCGCCATCATCGATTCCGTGCTCGACTACGACCCCAAGGCGGGCCGCACGTCCACCTCCTCGGCCGACAAGGTGATCGCCTTCGTGCGCGAACACGGCTTGCAATGCCGCTGGCTGCTGGAAACCCACGCGCACGCCGATCATCTTTCCGCCGCGCCCTACCTGCAGCAGCAGCTGGGCGGCGACGTGGCCATCGGCGCCGCCATCCAGACGGTGCAGCAGGCGTTCGCGGCCGTCTACCACCAGGATGACGCCAGGGCCGACGGCTCGCAGTTCGACCAGCTGTTCGCGCCCGACCAGGTGTTTCATATCGGCAAGCTGGAAGTACGCGCCCTGCACGTGCCCGGCCATACGCCGGCCGACCTGGCGTACCAGATCGGCGACGCCGTGTTTGTCGGCGACACCCTGTTCATGCCGGACGTGGGCTCGGCCCGCTGCGACTTTCCCGGCGGTTCCGCTGCCCTGCTGTACCGCTCCGCGCAGCGATTGCTGGCGCTGCCGCCGCAGACGCGGCTGTTCATGTGCCACGACTACCCGCCCAACGGCCGCGAGGCGCGCTGGGAAGTGACGGTGGCCGAGCAGCGCGCCGGCAACATCCACTTGCGCGACGGCATCACGGAAGAGCAGTTCGTGGCCATGCGCACCAGCCGCGACGCCACCCTCGACATGCCGACACTGATCCTGCCCGCCATCCAGGTCAACATCAATGCGGGCAAGCTGCCCGAGCCGGAAGACAACGGCGTGCGCTACCTGAAGATTCCGCTCAACGCGCTGTAATTTCGCGGGGCCACGCTGCGCCCCCTCCTTCCCGCCGCATCGCACCGCCCCCTGGCGCCGCCTGCCCGAGCGCCGGCGCGGCATGCGCCCCTGCCACACCCTCCCCAAGCATCAGGAATCGTGAGCCGCGCGCTCAGTATTTACGATTTGCTTCGCCCCCTGCGGCGGCTTATCGTGTACCCGCAATCCGCGCAGCCCGGCCTTCCGGGACCCTGGGCACTTGCCAGCCGGCGCCGGCGTTGTTGCCAGGCGCTCCACTTTTCCTTCCTTTGCCTGGACAGGCGCCACGATGACTTACTTGACATACGCCAGCCCCCTGCCGCCCGCGCCGCCCCTGCGCCGCATCGACGCCGCCGCAGCCTGCCAGCCCGCCAGCGTGGACTGCGCCTGGGAGCAGGTACGCGAACTGGCGCTGCGGCTCGCCGCGCGCGAGCCCTTGCTGCGGCCCATGCTCGACGAGCTGATTCTGCCGCACGACAGCCCCGCCGGACTGCTCGCCGCCGTCCTGGCGCACCGCCTGGGCGCGCGCGACATGCGCCCGGCCGTGCTGCGCCCCCTGTTCGAGGACATTTTAAGCACGCAGCCGCGCATCCTGGCCAGCATCACGGCCGACCTTGCGGCCATCGCGCAGCGCGATCCGGCCTGTCCCGACGGCCTGCACGCGCTGCTGAACCTGAAGGGCTTTCATGCGCTGCAGACCTACCGCATGGCGCACCATCTGTGGACGGCGGGCCGCAGCGAGGCCGCCTTTGCCCTGTCCAGCCACGCGGCCAGCGTCTTCGGCATCGACATCCATCCGGCCGCGCGCATCGGCGCGGGCATCATGCTCGATCACGGCAGCGGCATCGTCATCGGCGAAACGGCCGTGGTCGACGACAACGTTTCCATCCTGCAGAACGTCACCCTCGGCGGCACCGGCAAGGAGCATGGCGACCGCCACCCGAAGATCCGTTCGGGCGTGATGCTGGGCGCGGGCGCCAAAATCCTCGGCAACATCGAGATCGGCGCCATGAGCAAGGTGGCCGCCGGCAGCGTGGTCCTGCGCGACGTGCCCGCGCATTGCACCGTGGCCGGCATTCCCGGGCGCATCGTCCGCTACCACCAGGCCGACAGCCTGCCTGCCTTCGAGATGGACCAGATGCTGTAGCGCTGCCCGGCGCACCAGACATGGCGTCAAACGCAATAACAAAGTGCAAATTGTGCGTCTTCCGCCATACCAAATCCCTCAGTACCATGTAATGACCGTTAATGGATGGATCAACCACCTTATGAATTCGCCGTCAAAACCCGTACCACCCTCACCCAGCCAGCAGGCCGCCCCGGCCGGTACCGCCACGATGCCCGTGCGCGGCGCGCTTGCCAGCCTGTCCCTGTCGATGCTGCTGCCCGCGCTGGGCACCAGCATCGCCAACGTGGGCCTGCCCGACATGGCCAAGGCCCTGCATGCGCCGTTCCAGGATGTGCAATGGATCGTGCTGGCCTACCTGCTGGCCATCACCGCGCTGATCGTCAGCGTGGGCCGCCTCGGCGACATGATCGGCCGGCGCCGCCTGCTGCTGGCAGGCATCGCGCTGTTTGCCGTCGCCTCCATCCTGTGCGCCCTGGCGCCCACCCTGTGGCTGCTGGTCGCCGCGCGCGCCCTGCAGGGCCTCGGCGCTTCCGTCATGATGGCCCTGACCATGGCCTTTGTCGGCAGCACCGTGCCCAAGGCGCAGACGGGCAGCGCCATGGGCCTGCTCGGCACCATGTCGGCCGTCGGCACCACGCTCGGTCCCGCACTGGGCGGCCTGCTGATCGCGCAGTTCGGCTGGCAAGCCATTTTCCTCGTCAACGTGCCGCTGGCAGGCGTGGCGCTGCTGATGGCATGGCGCTTCCTGCCGGCCGACCAGCGCGGCGCGCACGCCAGGCGTCCCGTCTTCGACCACCGCGGCACGCTGCTGCTGGCGCTGACCCTGGCCGCCTATGCGCTGGCCATGACCCTGGGCCGCGGCCATTTCGGCATGCGCAACGTGGCGCTGCTGCTGGCAGCCTGCGTGGGCGGCGCCCTGTTCGTGTATGTGGAACTGAAGGCGCCGGCGCCGCTGATACGCCTGGCCATGCTGCGCGCGCCCGTGCTCAGCGCCGGCCTGGCGACCAGCATGCTGGTGTCGACGGTCATGATGTCCACCCTGGTGGTCGGCCCCTTCTACCTGGCGCGCGGCCTGGGCCTGGGCACGGCCGTCACCGGCATGGTGCTGGCGGCCGGACCGCTGGTGGCGGCGTTCTGCGGCGTGCCGTCCGGCTGGCTGGTGGACCGCTACGGCGCGCAGCGCATGGGCGGCGCTGGCCTGTGCGGCGCGACCGCTGCCTGCCTGGCGCTGTCCCTGCTGCCCGCCAGCCTGGGCATCCCCGGCTACGTCGCGCCGATCATGCTGCTCACGGCCAGCTACGCGCTGTTCCAGGCAGCCAACAATACCGCCGTGATGGGCGACATCGTTCCCGACCAGCGCGGCCTCATCTCCGGCATGCTCAATCTGTCGCGCAATCTGGGCCTCGTCACGGGCGCCTCCGTGATGGGCGCCATCTTTGCTTTTTTTGCCAGCGCCAGCGATATCGCCAGCGCCCAGCCAGCCGCCATGATCCGTGGCATGCACGCCACCTTTGCCGTCGCCAGCGCGCTGATACTCGCCGCGCTGGCCATTTTCGCGCTCGGCCGCGCCCTGGCCAAGCCCCCTACGCCTTCTGGAGACCCCGCATGATGCGCCCCCGTCCGATCCCGTCCCTGCCCGTCCCGCTGTTACTGCTGCTGGCCCTGGCCTGCAGCGCCACCTTGTCCGGCTGCGGCCGTTCCCAGGCCGCGCCTGGCGGCCCGCCGCCCAAGCCCACCGTTTCCGTGGCGCTGCCGGAAACGTCGATGGTGCAGGCGACCCTCGACTACACGGGCCGCATCGAGCCGTCGCAGCGCGTGGAAGTGCGCTCGCGCGTGTCTGGCTATCTGCAGCAGATCGCCTTTCGCGATGGCCAGCAGGTCAAGGCCGGCGATGCGCTGTTCGTCATCGACCCGCGTCCCTTTGCGGCGGCGCGCGACCGCGCCCAGGCCAGCCTGGCCCAGGCCAATGCGCGCAGCAAGCTGGCCACGGCCCAGTTCGAGCGCAGCAGCCGGCTGCAGCAAACGGGCGCGGCCAGCACCGAGGAACTGGAACGGGCGCGCGGCGAGCTGGAAGGCGCGCAGGCGGCCGTCATGCTGAGCAAGGCGGAATTGCGCAGCGCCGAACTGGAGCTGTCCTTCACCACCATGCGCGCTCCCATCGCCGGCACGGTGTCGGACCGCCGTGTCGATGTCGGCAACTACGTGGCCGGCGGCGCGGCGCAGAGCGGCGTGCTGACCACCATCGTTGCGCACAGCCCCGTGCGCGCCATGGTCGACCTGTCCGAAGCGGATTTCCAGCGCCTGCGCCAGCAAAGCAAGCTGCCGGGCAAGGTGCAGCTGGCGCTCGATGGCGGCGGCCCCGCCCAGGATGCCACCGTCGACTTTGTCGACAACGAGATCAGCGCCCGTTCGGGCACGGTGCGCCTGCGCGCCAGCCTGGCCAACGCCGACCGCGCCGTCATGCCGGGCAGCTTTGCGCGCGTGCGCATTCCCGTCGGCGCGGCGCAAGAACGCCTGCTGGTGCCCGACGCCGCCATCCTCAGCGACCAGAACAAAAAGATGGTGTTCGTCGTGGACGCGGCGGGCAAGGTGGCGCCGCGCAAGCTGGAACTGGGCGGCCTGCAGGGCGACAAGCAGATCGTGCTCTCCGGCCTCACGCCGCAGGACAGGGTCATCGTCTCCGGCGCGGCCAAGGTGCGGCCGGGCGACCAGGTGCTGGTGGCGACTCCCCGCGCCAACGGCGCATAAGGAGAGACCATGCGCTTTTCCCAATTTTTCATCCGCCGTCCCGTGTTTGCCATCGTGCTGTCTATCCTGATCACGCTGGTGGGTGCGGTGTCGGCCATGCGCCTGCCGATCTCGGAGTTTCCCGAGATCGTGCCGCCCACGGTCACGGTGAAGGCCAACTACCCGGGCGCCTCGGCGCAGGAAATCGCCGATACCGTCGCCGCGCCGATCGAACAGGAAATCAATGGCGTCGACGGCATGCTCTACATGTCCTCGCAATCGGTGGGCGACGGCAAGCTGACCATCAGCGTGGTGTTCAAGCCGGGCACCAACGTCGAGCAGGCCCAGTCGCTGGTGCAGAACCGCGTGGCGGTAGCCGAAGCGCGCCTGCCCGAAGCCGTGCGCCGGCTGGGGCTGGCCGTCAAGAAGGCCTCGCCCGACCTGCTGATGGTGGTGCTGTTCGATTCGCCGAAAGGCACGCGCGACCAGCAGTACATCTCCAACTTCATCGGCACCGCCATCAAGGACAAGCTGGCCCGCGTTGAAGGCGTCGGCGACATCTACACGCGCGGCGCGCGCGACTTCTCTATGCGCATCTGGCTCGACCCGGCGCGCGTGGCCTCGCTGGGCCTGACGGCGCCGGAAGTGATCGCCGCCGTGCGGCAAGCCAATTCGCAGGTCGCCGCGGGGGTATTGAACCAGCCGCCGGGCGGCAGCGATGGTGCCTACCAGGTGCAGGTGCAGGCGCAAAGCCGCTTGCGCGACGTGGCCGAATTCGAAGCGATCGTCGTGGCCGCCCATGCCGATGGCGGCGTGGTGCGCCTGCGCGACGTGGCGCGCGTCGAGATGGGCGCGCAGGATTACACGGAAAGCGGCTTTGTCGACAACCGCACGGCCATCGCGCTGGGCATCAGCCTGCTGCCCGGCTCGAACGCGCTGGCCACCGGCGACCGCGTGCTGGCCCAGCTGGCGAAGATGGAAGCCGATTTCCCGCAGGACGTCGCCTACCACGCCTACTACAACCCGACCGAATTCATCCGCTCCTCGATCGACAAGGTGCGCGACACCATCTTCGAGGCGGCACTGCTGGTGTGCCTTGCCATGCTGCTGTTCCTCGGCTCGTGGCGCGCCGCCATCATTCCCATCCTGGCCATTCCCGTGTCCCTGGTCGGCACCTTCACGGTGCTTGCCGCGATGGGCTATACGCTCAATACCCTGTCGCTGTTCGGCCTGGTGCTGGCGATCGGCATCGTCGTCGATGACGCCATCGTGGTGGTGGAAAACGTCGAGCGCCACATGGAGGAAGGCATGAGCCCCGTCGCCGCGGCGCAGCGCAGCATGAACGAGGTGGGCTTCGCCCTGATCGCCATCGCGCTGGTGCTGGTGGCGGTGTTCGTGCCGACGGCCTTCATCGATGGCATCTCCGGCATGTTCTACCGCCAGTTCGCCGTCACCATCGCCGCCTCCACCGTGATCTCGGCGCTGGTCTCGCTGACGCTGTCGCCGGCCCTGGCCGCGCTGCTGCTCAAGCCGCAGCACGATGCCAACAGCCTGGGCGCGCGCTGGATGACCATCTTCAACCGCGGTTTTTCCCGCCTGACAGGCGGCTATGTGCAGCTGACCGGGCGCATACTCTCGCGGCGCTGGCTGATGCTGCCCGTGTACCTGGTGCTGGCGGGCCTGACCCTGTGGCGCCTGGACGTGACGCCGCGCGGCTTCGTGCCGCAGCTGGACCGCGGCTATGCCATCGTCTCGATCCAGCTGCCGGCCGGCTCGACCCTGGCGCGCACCAGCGAAGTGGTGCAGGACGCCACGGCCCGCCTGATGAGCCACCCCGGCGTGGCCCACACGGCCGCCTTCGTCGGCACCGACGGCGCCACGTTTACCTCGGCGCCCAACACGGCCGTCATCTTCACCATGTTCAA
Source organism: Janthinobacterium lividum (assembly GCF_034424625.1). NCBI lineage: Bacteria > Pseudomonadati > Pseudomonadota > Betaproteobacteria > Burkholderiales > Oxalobacteraceae > Janthinobacterium > Janthinobacterium lividum. Next base: position 4,247,193 of record NZ_CP139976.1, read on the forward strand.
GGACTTCGGCGCGCGCGCCAGCGATGGCCTGGACGGCCCGGCCATGCTGGGCGCCATGCGCGCCAGGCTGGCGCCCATCAGCGCGGCGCGCGTGATGGTGATACCCCCGCCTTCCGTGCCCGGCATCGGCACCGGCGGCGGCTTCAAGCTGATGCTGCGCGACACGGGCGGCCTGGGACCGCAAGCCTTGCAGGCGGCCGCGCGCGGCATCGCCGAGGAAGCGGGGAAACTGCCCTCGGTGATGGGCGCCTTCACGCCGTTCAACGCCATGAGCCCGCAGATCAAGGTTGAACTGGACCGCACCAAGGCCGAGTACCTGGGCGTGCCGCTGCTGCGCGTCAACGAGACCCTGCAAAGCTACATGGCGCCCGTATTCGTCAACGACATGAATCTGATGGGCCGGGTCTGGCGGGTCACCGCGCAGGCGGACGCGCCCTATCGGCGCAGCGTGGCCGACCTGGCCGCGTTGAAGACGCGCGCCGCCAACGGCGACATGGTGCCGCTGGGCAGCGTGGCCACCTTCAGCGAAGGCACGGCGCCGTTCCGCGTGCCGCGCTACAACCTGTATCCTGCCGCCGAAATCCAGGGCAGCACCAAGCCTGGCTACTCGACGGGGCAAACCATCGCCGCGATGGAAGAGCTCCTCAAGGCGCGCCTGCCGGCCGGCTTCGACTACGAGTGGACGGAACTGGCGCTGCAGGAAAAGCACGCGGGCGGCAGCACCGGCATGGTGCTGGGCCTGGCCGTGCTGCTGGTGTACTTGCTGCTGGCGGCCCTGTTTGAAAGCTGGCTGCTGCCCCTGTCCGTCGTGCTGATCGTGCCCAGCTGCGTGCTGGCCACGCTGATCGGGGTATCGTGGCGCGGCCTGGACAATAACGTGCTGACGCAGATCAGCATCGTGGTGCTGATCGGCCTGGCTGCCAAGAATGCCATCCTGATCGTCGAATTCGCGCGCCAGGCGATGGCGGCCGGCGCCGATGCGCGCGAAGCGGCCATCGCCGCCGCCCGCACGCGTCTGCGGCCCATCCTGATGACCTCACTGGCTTTCTTGCTGGGCGCGATACCGCTGATGCTGTCTTCCGGTGCGGGTGCGGAAATGCGCCAGTCGATGGGCACGGCCGTCTTCGCCGGCATGCTGGGCGTGACCTTGTCGGGCCTGTTGTTTACACCCTTGTTTTTCACCTTGCTGAGCAGACGCCGCGCGGCGCCTGCCGCGCGCACGGTCGCGCTGGGAGAAGCCGCATGAGCCGCATGATTCACTTGAACACGCGCCACGCCGCACCGCTGCTGGCGGCCGCCATGCTGGCCCTGGCCGGCTGCAGCGTCGGCACGCCCACTGCCACGCGGGCGCTCGACACGGCGCAGCTGCCGGTCCTGCCCTCGGCCGCCGGCGCACCGGAGCTGCAGGCCGGCGCGCCGCCCGCGCGGTGGTGGCAAGAGCTGGGCGATGCCAGGCTGGAGCAGCTGGTCCAGCGCGCCTGGCAAGACAATTACGACGTGCGCATCGCCACCGCGCGCCTGGCCAGCGCCAACGAATTCGCGCAAGCGGCGCGCGGCGCCCGCCTGCCGGCGGTAGATCTTGATGCCCAGGCCGGGCGCGCGCGCCTGGCGGCGATCGAGAGCAGCGACGGCCAGCCGCACATCGCCTCGCCGGTGCAGTGGAACGCCGTCTTCAGCTGGGAGCTCGACCTGTTCGGCCGCGTGCGCCACAGCATCGCCGCGGCCGAGGCTTCGGCGGACGAGCGCGCCGCCGTGCGCGACGACGTGCGGCGCCTGATCCTGGCGCAGGTGGTCGATGCCTACCTGGTGCTGCGCGGCGCGCAGCAGATGCGCGCCAGCCTGCAGGAGCAATTATCGAACCAGTCCGGCACCTTGCGGCTGGTGCGCGAGCGCGAGAACGCGGGCCGCGCCGCGCCGGCCGAACGCATGCGCGCCGAGGCGCAGATGCGCCTGGCCAGTGCCCGCCTGCCCAGCCTGAACTTTGATGAGCGCGTGGCGCGCAACCGGCTGGCCACCCTCACGGGACAGCGCCTCGATGCGCCGGAACTGGCGGCGCTCGACCAGCCGATGCCGCTGGCGCTGCCGCAATCCTTGCTGACGGACGAACCGGCCCATTTGCTGCTGCGCCGGCCCGACGTGCGCGCGGCCGAGCGCGCGCTGGCGGCGGCCAGCGCCCGCGAAGGCGCCGCCATCGCCGAGCGCTTCCCGCGCATCAGCCTGGGCGCGCTGTTCGGCGCCTCCGGCGTGGCCGGCGACTGGAATGGCGGCGATGCGGCGCGCTGGCATGCGGGCGCCGCCTTTTCCCTGCCGCTGTTCGATGGCGGCACGCGCCGCGCCCGCGCGCGCGCAGCCGGCGCCGAAGTGCTGGCCGCGCAGGCCGGCTTCGACAAGGCGCTGGCGCTGGCACTGGAGGAAACCGACAGCGCCATCGCGCAATGGGTACAGCTGCGCAGCCGCCACGCGGAACTGCGCGAGGCGCACCAGCTGGCGCAGGAGAGCGCGCGCCTGGCAAGGGTGCGCTACCAGGAAGGCGCGGAAAGCCTGCTCGGCGTGCTCGAAGCGGAACGTATTGCGCTGGCCACGCAGGAGCAGCTGGTGACGGCCCACCGCGACGTGGCCATCGCCACGGCCCGTGGCTACACGGCCATGGCGGGCGGCTTCGACGGGCCTGTGACGCGCTAGGATGACGCTGCTGGCGGCGTCAGGCGGCGCCTGACTGGCCGGCGCAGGCGTCGACCACGCAGCCGCGCAGCCAGCGGTGGGCGGGGTCGGCGTCCATGCGTGGATGCCACATCAGGGAGACGGTCAGATCCGGCATGCGCAGCGGCAGCGCAAAGCTGAACATGCCGGCGCGCAGATTGCCCGTATGCCGTTCCGGCACGGTGGCGATCAGGTCGGAACCGGCGGCCAGCGCCAGCGCCGCCGTGAAGCCGCCGACGATGCTGGCGATCGTGCGCTGCAGTCCCAGCGCCGCCAGCGCGTCGTCCATCGGCCCCGTATCCTGGTCGCGCCGCGCCACCAGCACATGCTGGCCGGCCGCATAGCGCTCGGCGCTGATCTCGCCCTGGGCCAGCGCATGGCCGCTGCGCACCACGCCCACGAAACGGTCGCCGAACAGCCTGCGCGTGCGCACTTCCGGGCTGGTGAAATTGCCGATCACGCCCGTCTCCAGGTCGATGCTGCCCTCGCGCAGCTGCACGCTTTCACGGTCGACCTTTTGCACGAAACGCAGGCGCACGCCGGGCGCCTGCGCGCCGATATGCGCAAGCAGCGCAGGACCGAAATTTTCCACGAAACCGTCGCTCGAACGCAGCGTGAAGGTCTGCTCCAGCTGGCGCGGATCGAGCCGCTGCGCCGGTCCCAGCACGGCCAGCGCCTCGCCCACCAGCTGGCCCACCCGTTCGCGCAGCTCCAGCGCGCGCGGCGTGGGCACCAGTTCACGCCCGGCGCGCACCAGCAGCGGATCGCCGGTCGTCTCGCGCAGGCGCGCCAGGGCGCGGCTCATGGCCGATGGACTCAGGCGCAAGCGCCGCGCGGCGCGCGTGACGCTGCCTTCGGCAAGCAGGACATCGAGGGTGATTAACAGGTTCAGATCGGGTATCGACATAGTTTCTTACCTTAGCATGATTTGCTGGCGCCATGGCGCCAGACGCATGGATACATTGCGCGCCACACGCCTTCCGGCGCGCCCGGCGCGGCGCTACGATGGCTGCATCGCCACTTTGATCGACAACGACATGCCAGCCATTCTTGCTCCTTCATCCGCCCCAGCCTTCCGCACCATTTACCACGCACTGGCATCGATGCCAGGGAGCACCCGGTGAGCCGCCTGCTGTCCTGGGCCGCGCGCTTCCTTGCGCCGGCCAGCGAAGCGCCGATCCAGGAGCAGGAGCAAGACGGCAGCGAAGGCAAGGCTGCGGCCGCGCCGGCCGATGCCTATCCTCTGGACGCCACCGGCTGGGGTACCTGCGGCTGGCCATTGTAGGCACGCCTCTACTTCAGCGCGCGCCCGCCATCACTCGCCTGCACCAGCAAGCCATCGGCCAGCCAGCGCAGCATCAAGGGCGCCGGCGCGAACGGCGTGCAGCCGTTGCCCTTCAGGTGCGCCTGCTGCGCCGCCGCCAGCGCAGCGCCCAGGGTGGCCCCGCCAGCCAGCACGTCCAGCGCCGCCGCCTCCACCGCGTCGATCTCGCGCACCTGCGCCGTCCAGCCGTGGCGGTACACGAGTGCCAGCGTCTCGCCCCGTGCATCAGGCGGCATGGCATGCCGCGCCGCGACGTCGTGCGCCAGCCAGATCGCCGCCGCGCGCCAGGGCGAACGGTACGGCACGGCCGCCGGATGCAGCGCCAGCTGCCAGGCATCGACCTGGCACGCCCCGGCCGCCTGCACGTCGCGCAAGGTCAGCGCAGCGGCATCGGGCGCCCCATGGGCTTCATGCAGCAGCCACTCCAGGCGCGCCACGTCGGCAAAATAGCCATGCGCGGCGGACGGCGGCCAGGCGGCAAGAAACACCGGCAGCCTGACGCCGAAACGGGCCAGGTCGGCGCTGCGTGACGGATGCGCATCGCCGTAGGCATGCGCCATGGCCAGGAACCAGGAGGCGCCGCCCAGCGCGCGCAGCACCGGATACACGAGCTCCAGCGAGCGCGCGTGATGCTGGCGCAGCGCCTGGGCATAGCGCGCCAGTGCGCTGGCGCTGCGCACATCGATGTCCAGCCACGGCGCCAGCGCGCAGGCATCCGGCGTGTGCGCGCTGATCTGCGCGCCGAACGCGGCCTGCAGGCGCGCCAGCTCCTCAAGCGTCATGGCGCGCCGCCAGGCCCGCCGGCGCGAGCGCCTCGCCGGCAAGCGCCCGCGCGCGGGCCACTTCGTCGAGCAAGGTGGCAAAAGGCGGCAAGTTGGTATCCCATTCGACCAGGGTGGGCAGCGGACCGTAGCGGCGCAAGGCGGCCCGGTATAGTTCCCACACGGCAGCGGCCACGGGCGCGCCGTGGTGGTCGACCAGCAGGCCGCCATCTTCGCAGTGGCCGGCCAGATGCAATTCGCCGACCAGGCCCGGCGCCAGCGCCGCCATCGCGGCCACGGCATCCTCGCCGTGGTTGCATTGATTGACATACAGGTTATTGATGTCCAGCAGCACGCCGCAACCGGTACGGCGCGCCACGCAAGCGAGGAACTCCGTCTCGCCCCAGCTGTCGCCGGGAAAGCGCAGATAGGTAGAGACGTTCTCCAGCAGGATGCGACGACCTAGCACCTCCTGCACCAGGTCGACGCGCCGGCAAACCAGTTCCAGGCTGGCACCGTTCAGCGGCAGCGGCAGCAAGTCGTTGAGCATCGCCTCGCCAGTGGCACCCCAGCACAGGTGCTCGGACACCAGCATCGGCTCGATGCGCGCGGCCAGGCGGGCGATGCGCTCCACGTGTGCGCGCGAAAAGCCGTGCACCGAGCCGAGGCCCATGCCGACGCCATGCAGCGAGACGGGATAATCGGCGCGCAGCGTCTCGAGCACGTGCAGGTCCCAGCCGCCTTCGGCCAGGTAGTTCTCGCTGTGGACCTCGAGCCAGTCCACGGGCTGGCGCCGCGCCAGCATGTCGCGGTAATGCGCGCCGCGCAGGCCGATGCCCACCAGGGGCGCGGCCTGCGCCACGTCGCGCATCAGGGCAAGCCGCGCGTGCCCGCCGGCGCCGCGCCGCCCTTGGCCGCCGTGCCGGGCGCCGCGTCCATCTCGCGCACCACGCGCAGGCCGATCCAGCCGCGCCGCCCTTCCGCGCCCAGGCCCAGGCGGGTGGCCGCGCGCACGAAGTTCGGCGTGTCGGTCCAGGAGGCGCCGCGCGCCACGCGCTTCTTGCAAGCCGCGTCATCCCACACGCGGCCATCTTTCGGCGCGCCTTCGTAGTCGCTGTGCCAGCAATCGGCCGTCCACTGCCACACATTGCCCAGCACGTCGTACAGCCCTGCCGGATTGGGCGCGTAGCTGCCCACGGGCGCCGTGGTGGGCCAGTTGCCCGAACCGGAGACGACGCCGCCGCAATGCTTCTGCTGCGGGCAGTCGTCGGGGCCGTACTTGGCGTCGCCGCGCGTGATGTCCTCGCCCCACCAGCGCGCCGTGACGGTGCCTGCGCGCGCCGCATATTCCCACTCGGCCTCGGTGGGCAGGCGGTAGCGCGCCCCGCTCTTTTTCGACAGCCAGCGCAGATAGCTTTGCGCATCGTTCCAGCTGACGTTGACGGCCGGGCGCGTGCCGCGTCCCCAGCCTTCGTCTGACGGCCGGTAGCCGTCGCAGCCGCCATCCTGGATGCAGGCGTCGAACTGCTCGAACGTCAGGCTGAAGCGGCCGATGGCAAACGGCTGCAGGATCTCGACCGGATGCTGGCCTTCATTGCCGAAGCGCCCGCTCTCGCCAGGCGGCGATCCCATGAGGAAGCGCCCGGCCGGCAGCGGCACCATCTCCGGGCACGCGCCGTCGCAATCGCGGAACGACTTGCCGGCGGCCACGGGAGTGGTCAGGCTGGGGTCGACGGCGTCCGGCTTTTGCCTGGACAAATAGGCGGACAGGTTGGCAATATCGCCATCCGTCAGGGGCGCGACAGCCGTGTTCATCAGGGGGCTGACGCGCGCATGCGAACGGAAGGCGCGCAGCTGGCTATCCAGGTAGGCCAGGTTCTGCCCGGCCAGCTTCGGATAATCGGCGACGGCGGCATTGCCCTTGGGGCCATGGCAGGCGGCGCACGCCGGCAGCGCGCGCGCCGCGTCGCCCTCGTGGTACAGCGCATCGCCCGCCGCCACATCGGCCGGTGGGCCGGTCCTGGCGGGCGCCGCGCCCGGGCAGGCCAGCGGCGCCGCTTCCACCTTGCCGCCCAGCGCCGTGCACGTGCCGGCCGGGACGGTCATCCATTCGCCAGGATCGCGGTCGACGGTCGCCATGCCCGAACACAAATGGAAGCAGGTGGTATTGGCGCATTCATTCTGGCCGGCCTTGGCCACGCCGTAGCAGATTTCGCTCTTGGCGGCGGCCTTTTTTTCCGGCGCCTGCGCCGGCGCGGGGAGCGCCACGGCCAGGGCGCAGGCCGCGGCCACGGCCGCCTGTACCAGCGCCTGCCGGTTCTGCGGCTGCGGCACTGGCGCTGGCGGCGTGGCGGCCTTGCTTGTCGTTGATACTTGCACCATGCGGTGGCTTCCTTTTCAAAAATGCCGGCAGGCGCCGCCAGCGGCGCGCCTGCCATGCCGTGTCAGTCGTTGTTAAGTCGATGCATCAGTCATAGTGCGCGCTCGCTTCGATCAGCTCGATGCGGTAACCGTCGGGGTCCTGCACGAAGGCGATGACATTGCTGCCGTGTTTCATCGGCCCCGCCTCGCGCGTGACCGTGCCGCCATGCGCGCGCACCCTGGCACAGACGCTGGCCGCATCGTCGACCGCCAGGGCCAGGTAGCCGTAGGCGTCGCCGTGGGTGTAGGCTTGCCGGTCCCAGTTATGCGTCAGTTCGATGGCGGCATGCGCCGGCGCTTCGCCATAGGCGACAATGGCGCGCGTAAAGCGCGCATCCGGATAGTCGTGGCGCCGCTGCAGGGTCATGCCCAGGGCGTCGCGGTAGAAATGCAGCGCGGCGTCGAGGTCGGCGACGCGCAGCATGCAATGAAGTATGCGCATGGTGTGATGGCTCGGATCAGGTTTGGACAAGGACTTCAGGCTACGCGCTGCTGTGGCAAGACAGTTTCCATGGCCGGTTCGTCCGGCACCGGCAGGTAGCGGGCGCCCGCCTGGTAGCGCTGGAGGAACTGGCCGAAGTCGCCGCTGTCGGCGCGTTCCACGCGCTCCTGCTCGGCCAGCGAGGCATCGGCCTGCGCCGTGAAGCGCGCCAGCGCCGCAGGCGCCAGGGGACGGCCGCGAAAATGCGCCGCGTGCGCCGCGCTCTGGCGCAGGGCGAAGGCGTCGAAACTGCCTTGCTCGGCGCGGATCGCCGCCAGCACGCGCGCCGAAGGCGTCAGCGCCACGTCCGCCAGCTTGGCGCGCTGCGCCGCCAGCGCCGTGGCGCAATCATCGCCGCCGCGCGCCTGGTCCAGCAGCGCGGCCATGGGGGCAATGCGCTCGAGCAGCTCGCCAGCCCAGGCCTGCAGGCTGAGCTGTTCGCCGTGGCGCTCCAGCAGCAGTCCCGGACGGCGTCCTTCCTTGACGGTGCGGGCGAAATTCTCGGTGTTCTCGCGGCTTTCCGCATGGCCGGTGAGCGGGCTGTCCTGCAGCGCGCAAAACAGCAGAAAGGCGTCGAGGAAGTGGCAGGCTGACGCGCCGATGCCCAGCGGCTCGAACGGGTCGACATCGAGGCAGCGCACCTCCACGTACTGCACGCCGCGCTGGGCCAGCGCATGCAAGGGGCGCTCGCCGCTGTGCGCCACGCGCTTGGGGCGGATCGCCGAGTAGTACTCGTTCTCGATCTGCAGGCGGTTGGTATTGATCTGCACCCACTGCCCCTCGCGCCGCGTGCCCAGTTCGACATACGGCAGGTACGGATGGTTCATCGCCGCCGCCAGGCTGGTGATATAGCTGTCGAGCGTGTTGTAGTCGGGGGTCAGGCCGGCCTGGGCATCGTTCTGGTAGCCCATGTCGCTCATGCGCAGGCTGGTGGCGTACGGCAGGTACAAGGTATCGGCCGACAGCTGCTCCAGCGGGAAGTCGCCGCGCCCCGGGAAATGCGCCGACAGGGCTGGCGCGGCGCCGAACAGATACATCAGCAGCCAGCCATAGCGGCGGAAGTTACGGATCAGCCCGACATAGCTTTCCGACTGAAACTGCATCGCCGTGCGGCCATCGCCCTCGTCCGCGCGCAGGCGCTCCCACAATGCGGGCGGCAGCGAGTAGTTGTAGTGGATGCCGGCGATGCACTGCATGCTTTTGCCATAGCGCAGCGCCAGGCCGCGCCGGTAGACATGCTTGAGCATGCCGATGTGCGAGTTGCCGTACCAGGCGATCGGGATGTCGGGGTCGGCGGGCAGGCGGCACGGCATCGAGTGGCTCCACAGCATTTCGTCGCCCAGTCCGCTGAAGACGAAACGGTGCAAGGCGTCGTAACCGTCCAGCATGGCGGCCGTATCCTGCTCGGGCGGCGTGATCAGCTCGATCAGCGCCTCCGCATAGTCGGTCGTGATGGTGGGATGGGTCAGGGCCGCGCCCAGCGCCAGCGGATGCGCCGTGGCGGCCAGGTGGCCGCGGCCATCCACGCGCAGTGCTTCGCGCTCGATGCCGCGCAATCCCTGGGCCAGCAGCGTATGTCCGTCCGCGCCTGCCAGCAGCGCCATGCGGCGCGTCAATAATGAACTCATAGCTGTGCTGCCTTTACAAAAAAACATCGTTCGGCTTTCCATCTCGACGCCGACGATAAGCCCCAAGCCCCGCACCACACAACTCGCAAATCCTGAGTGCGGGGATCAGAAACACTGATGCCAGGGGCCAGGCACCCGGATTTGCGAGGCCTGCGCCCGGCACCGGCGTTCGCATCAGTGTTATTGAGTGCTGCACTCAGCATTTGCGAATTGCGCCGTCCCGCGCGGCCCCTTATCTTGATAAACGAATATCAATAGACGGAAAAGTTTGGTTGCGCCCGCATCGCAGCGCCGGCGCGCCCCTCTTCCGTATCCGGCGCGCCGACACGGCAGCGTGTTCAAGACACATGCATGCGTGCATGCGGCATGCAAGCCAACAAGGAAGCCGACAAGGCGATGGGAGAACACAGGTGGAAGTGATGGACAAGATGGTCGCGGACGACCCGGGCGTTGTACGCCTGAGCACTTATGCGCTGGAGGACAACTTGCTGGCACGCGGCGGCAGCGTCTTCCTGACCGGCACCCAGGCACTGGTGCGCCTGCCGCTGATGCAGCGCTGGCTCGACCGCGAGCGGGGCCTGAACACGGCCGGCTTCATCAGCGGCTACCGGGGCTCGCCGCTGGGCGGCTACGACCAGGCGCTGTGGCGCGCGCGCGGCGTGCTGGAAGCGCAGCAGATCCGTTTCCTGCCCGCCATTAACGAAGAGCTGGCAGCCACCGCCGTGCTGGGCAGCCAGCAGGTCGAGACCGATCCCCAGCGCACGGCCGACGGCGTGTTCGCCCTCTGGTACGGCAAGGGGCCGGGCGTCGACCGGGCCGGCGATGCGCTCAAGCATGGCAATGTGTACGGTTCCTCGCCGCACGGCGGCGTGCTGGTGGTGGCCGGCGACGACCACGGCTGCGTCTCGTCATCGATGCCGCACCAGAGCGATTTCGCCATGCAGGCGTGGAGCATGCCCATCGTCAATCCGGCCAGCATCGCCGAATACCTGGAATTTGGCCTGTACGGCTGGGCGCTGTCGCGCTTTTCCGGCATGTGGGTGGGCTTCAAGGCCATTTCCGAAACGGTGGAAAGCGGCGCCACGGTCGACCTGGACGGCCTGTGCACGCGCTTCGAGCAGCCGGCCGACTACAGCGTGCCTGCCAGCGGCCTGCATTACCGCTGGCCCGACCTGCCCGGCCTGCCCATCGAGACGCGCCACGCGCACAAGCTGGCCGCCGTGCACGCGTTCGCGCGCGCCAACAGCATCGACCGCCTGCTGTGTCCCAGCCCGCAAGCCGATATCGGCATCGTCACCTGCGGCAAGGCGCATCTCGACGTGCTCGAAGTGCTGCGGCGCCTGGGCCTCAGTCTCGATGTGCTGGAACGCGCCGGCGTGCGCCTGTACAAGGTGGGCCTGAGTTTTCCGCTGGAAGCCGAACGCCTGGCGCAGTTCAAGGCGGGCTTGCGGGAAATCCTCGTCATCGAGGAAAAGGGGCCTCTGGTGGAGCAGCAGATCCGCACCCTGTTCTACAACTTGCCGGACAGCGCCCGCCCGCTGGTGCTGGGCAAGCTCGATGCCGGCGGCGCGCCGCTGCTGCCGGCGCAGGGCGAACTGCGCCCGTCGCGCATCGCCGGCGTGCTGGCGGCCTGGCTGGCGCGGCACAAGCCGGCGCTCGACCGCCGCGCCCTGCTGCCCGGCTTCGCGCCCGCCGCGCTGCTGGCCAATGCGGCCGACGGCGTGCGGCGCCAGCCTTATTTTTGTTCCGGCTGCCCGCACAACAGCTCGACCAAGGTGCCCCAGGGTTCGCGCGCGCAAGCCGGCATCGGCTGCCATTTCATGGCCTCGTGGATGGAGCGCGATACCACCGGGCTGATACAGATGGGCGGCGAAGGCGTTGACTGGGTGGCGCACTCGATGTTCAGCACCACCGCGCACGTGTTCCAGAACCTGGGCGACGGCACGTATTTCCACTCGGGCTTCCTGGCCATCCGCCAGGCCATCGCCGGGCGCGCCAATATCACCTACAAGATTTTATACAACGACGCCGTGGCCATGACGGGCGGCCAGCCCATCGACGGCAGCCTGACGGTCGACGCCATCGCCTGGCAAGTGCATGCCGAGGGCGCCAAGGCGATTGCCGTGGTCAGCGACGCGCCGGAAAAATACGCGGGCTTGCACGGCCGCTTCCCGCCGCCCGCCACCTTCCACGGACGCGAAGAGCTCGACCAGGTGCAGCGCCGCCTGCGCGAGGTCAAGGGCGTCACCGTGCTGATTTACGACCAGACCTGCGCGGCCGAGCTGCGCCGGCGCCGCAAGAAAAAGGAATTGCCCGATCCGCCGCGCCGCATGGTCATCAACAGCGCCGTGTGCGAGGGATGCGGCGATTGCGGTGTCCAGTCGAATTGCCTGTCCATCGTGCCCCTGGAAACGGGCTACGGGCGCAAGCGCGCCATCGACCAGTCGTCCTGCAACAAGGATTATTCCTGCGCCAACGGCTTTTGCCCCAGCTTCGTCTCCGTGCGCGGCGGCGCCTTGCGCAAGGCAGCCGACGCCGCCATCGATCCGCAAGCCCTGCGCCGCGCCGCGGCCGCCCTGCCCCTGCCCGCGCCGCATGCCTGGCACGGCCCGTTCAACCTGCTGGTGACGGGGGTGGGCGGCACGGGCGTGGTGACGGTGGGCGCGCTCGTTTCCATGGCCGCGCACCTGGAGGGCAAGCAAGCCTCGGTGCTCGACTTCATGGGCTTTGCGCAAAAGGGCGGCGCCGTGCTGTCCTTCGTGCGCCTGGCCCTGGCCGGCCAGGATCTGCACCAGGCGCGCATCGACATCGGCCAGACCGATGCGATGCTGGCCTGCGACATGGTGGTCGGCGCCAGCGCCGACGCGCTGCAGACCCTGCGCCACGGCCACACGCGCGTGGTCGCCAACACGCATCAGTTCCCCACCGCCGCCATGGTGCGCGATCCGGATGCGCCGCAGCATGCGGGCGCCCTGATGGACAAGCTGCGCCACGCCGTCGGCGTGGAACACATCGCCGAATGCAACGGCCAGGTGCTGGCGCGCCAGCTGATGGGCGACACCATCATGGCCAATATACTGCTGATGGGCTTTGCGTGGCAGCGCGGCCTGATCCCCGTCGGCCTGGCGGCGCTGGAACGGGCCATCGAATTGAATGGCGTGGCCGTCGACGCCAACAAGGCGGCCTTTGCCGCCGGCCGCCTGGCCGCCTGCGGTGCGCCCCTGCTGCAAGGCGTGGCCGCGGGTCCGCTGGCGGAAGACGCCAGCCTGGGCGCGCTGGTGGAACAGCGCAGCGCCATGCTGGCGCGCTACCAGAACGCGGCGCTGGCGGAACGCTTCCAGGCGTTCGTCGCGCGCGTGCGCGAGCGCGAAAGCGCCGTCTTCGGCGCCGATGCGCCGCCCGTGCTGACCCTGGCCGTGGCGCGCGGCTACAGCAAGCTGCTGGCCTACAAGGATGAATACGAGGTGGCGCGGCTGTTCTCGGACGGCCAGTTCCAGCGCGAGCTGCAGCAGCAGTTCGAGGGCGACGTGACGCTCACCTTCCACATGGCGCCGCCGCTGCTGGGCAAGCGCAAGCGCGCCTTCGGCCCCTGGATGGGCAGGCTGCTGGCGCTGCTGGCCAGGGCCAGGGGGCTGCGCGGTACGCGGTTCGACGTGTTTGGCTACAGCGCCGAACGGCGCCGCGAGCGCCAGCTGATCACCGACTACACGGCACGCCTCGACGCCCTGCTGCCGCGCCTGAGCGCCGGGAACCTCGATTCCATCGTGGCGCTGGCCGAACTGCCGCAGGCCATCCGCGGCTACGGCCACGTGAAGCTGGCCAGCATCGATGCCGCCGAACTGCGCGCGCAGGCGCTGCTGGCCAGGCTGGAACAGCCGGCCGCTCCCGCTGCCCCTGCCGCGCCACACGCCCAGCAGCCTTTCCGCACCATCGCCATCCGGCGCTACCAGTAAACATGTTTTCCATTGACCACCACACGGCGCGGCGCCTTGCCGCGCCGGCGCGCCCAGGAGCCCAGCCTTGAAGTCCTTGTCCCTCGCCCTTCCCCTGCCCGTTGCGCGCCTGCGCGCGCTGGCCGCCATCGCCGCGCTGACGCTCGCCAGCGGCCTGGCGGCCGCGCTCTACCTGCCGCCCTCCATGGCCGGCGTGGTAGCGCTGCTGGTCTTTTGCATCAGCATGTGGGCCACGGCCCTGGTACCCGAATATTGGCCGGCCCTGGCCTTCTTCCTGGTGGCGATGCTGTGCAATATGGCGCCCGCGCAAACCGTGTTCTCCGGCCTGCAGTCGACCACCTTCTGGCTGCTGTTCAGCGGTGCCGTGATGGGGGCGGCGATCGGCCACACGGGCCTGGGCAAGCGCGCGGCGGCCATCCTGTCGCGCATGCTGGGGCGGCGCTACGCGGGCGTCATCGCCGGCATCGTGCTGTTCAGCGTGGCGCTGGCCTTCGTCATGCCTTCAGGCATGGGCCGCGTGGTGCTGCTCATTCCCATCACCATGGCCGTGGCCGAGCATATCGGCTATGGCGCGGGCCATAACGGCCGCACGGGCATGCTGATGGCGGCCAGCTTTTCCAGCTTCCTGCCGACCTTCGCCATCCTGCCGTCGAACGCGCCGAACATGATCCTGTCCGGCATGGCGGACAATCTATATGGCGTGCAGATTGCGTATGTCGACTACCTGCTGCTGCACTTCCCCGTGCTGGGCATCCTCAAGTCCGTCCTGCTGGTGCTGCTGATCCTGTGGATGTTTCCCGCCGCCGATCCCGTGCGCGCGGCCGCGCCGGCGCAGCGGCAAGGTCCCATGTCGGCGCAGGAGACGGGACTGGCCGTGGTGCTGGGAGGCTGTCTGGCCCTGTGGATGACGGACGGCCTGCACCATGTGTCGCCGGCCTGGGTCGGCCTGGCCGCCGCCCTGATCTGCCTGTGGCCGGCCGCCGACCTGACGTCGAAAAAATGCCTGAACCAGGAAATCAACTATGGCTCGCTGCTGTTCGTGGCCGGCGTGATGGGCCTGGGCGCGGTGATTTCGGAAAGCGGCCTGGGCGAAGCCGTGGTGCACGGCCTGAGCCGGCATGCGCGCTTTGCGGCCGACACGCCGCTGTGGAACGCCGCCGTGCTGACGGTGATCTCGACGGTGGTGTCGCTGGTGACCAACCTGGCGGGCGTGCCGGCGACGATGACGCCGCTGGCGCAGGACCTGGCGGCGGTCACGGGCCTGCCGCTGATGACGGTGCTGATGACGCAAGTGCTGGCATTTTCCAATGTCTGCCTGCCCTACCAGGCGCCGCCCCTGATTTTCGCCATGCAGGCGGCCAGCCTGCCGGTGGCGGCCGTCACCCGCCTGTGCCTGAGCCTGTTCATCCTCAGCCTGCTGATACTCACGCCGCTGGACTTCGTCTGGTGGCACGTGGTCGGCCTGCTGTAGCGCTGGCCCGCAGGCAGGAACTTTCTCACGAAAAGTAACAATTTACGCTATTTCAAGGGCTGACGCGCATCGCGGCGGTGACAGGGAGAAGGGAAAAGTCACAAATAATTACCCATCTTGCAGGCATTGTTAATGCGGTTTTCTTAATGAAATCACATATAATGCATAGTTGAAAAACAAATAAGAATATCTGAAATTTCACCCATCTTTTAACTTAATGGACCCGCCCCTCATGGAAATCCATCACCTGAAAACCTTCGCCACGGTGGCGCGCGAGGGCAGCATTACGCGCGCATCCGAACGGCTCTTCCTGAGCCAGCCCGCAGTCAGTGCCCATGTCAAGGCGATGGAGGATTATCTCGGCCTGACCCTGTTTGAACGCACGGCGCGCGGCATGAGCCTGACCAGCAGCGGCCAGCGCATCCTGGCCAAGGCCGAACGCACGCTCAACATCCACCGCGAACTGCTCGACGAAGCCAACCACATCAAGGGCCGTCTGGCCGGCAAGCTGCGCATCGGCGTCGGCGGCCAGTCCAACAACGAAGCCATTGGCCGGCTGGTGCGGCGCTTTTCCGAACACCATCCGGAAGTCGAGGTCTCGCTGGAGCACGGCAGCTCCACCGGCACCCTGAACGGCATCCGCAGCGGCACGCTCGACGCGGGTTTCTACAACGAGGCCCGCTCGCCCGACGATGACCTGATGACGATCGAAGTGGCGTGCTTCCCCGTCTACGTGGCGGCGCCTGCCGGCATGCTCGACACCACCCAGCCGCTCGACTGGAACGCGCTGGCCGAGCTGCCGTGGATCTTCGCGCCATCGAGCCTGTGCTGCGGCGGGGCCGCCGAGCACCTGTTCAAGACGCGCAATTTCCGTCCGCGCCGCATCATCAGCATCGACCGCGAAAGCGTCACCCGCTCGATGCTGGCCGAGCGCCTCGGCGTCGGCCTGCTGCATGGCGACACGGCGCTGGAAGCGCAGCGCCTCGGTGAAATCGACATCCTGTGCGTGGCACAGTCGTCCGTGCGCAATCTGTTCGCGCATCTGGCCTCGCGCGCCAGAGAGCCGATGTTCGAGGCGATCAATGATGCGCTAAGCGAATCGGGCATATTGGCGGCCTGAACCGCCAATATGCCGTGCGAGTGCCACAGCCAGCGCGGGAAACCTAGCTAGCCAGGCGCTGCATCTGATTGAAGATATTTTTGCGGTGCATTTCTTCGGTGCCGCCCACGCTGGCGAAAGCCAGGGCGTTTTTCATCAGCTCGGCCACGCGGCCGTTGTGATAGCCAAGACTGCCGTACAGCTTGACCAGGCTGGTAGCGCTGTTGATCAGGTCTTCGGATCCCACCAGCTTGGCGATGGAACAGCTCATCAACCCTTCCCGCTGGCCTGCCAGCAATTGCGACAGCGCGCCAAACGCCAGCCATCGCGAACGTTCCATGCCGATGCGGATATCGACCAGACGCCGCTGCACGTACTGGTGGTTGTCGATGCTGCTATTGAAGCTGCTGCGGCTGGCCGCGTAGCGCATCGCCTCGTCCAGGTAGGGCGCGATCAGGTTGGCCGCCGCCAGGCCGTAATACAGGCGTCCCAGCGAAATGGTGTCGATCAGCGTGGCCAGGCCGCGACCGGGCGCGCCCAGCAGCTGCGACGGGCGCACGGCCACATCCTCGAAATGCAGGGCACCGGTGGGCAGGTTGCGGTTGCCCAGCTTGTCGTCCACCAGGCCGGCGCGCAGGCCGGGCGTGCCGCGGTCGACCAGCGCCAGCGCGATATTGTGCTCTTCCTTGTCCGCCAGGCGGCAGACGATCAGGGCGAAATCCATGATGGGCGCGTGCGCGATATTGTACTTGCCGCCATTGAGCACGTAGCCGTCGGCCGTGGCGCGCAAGGTGCTCTGGATGCTGCGCACGTCCGTGCCCGTGCCCGGCTCGGCGATACCGGTGGCGCTGACGTCGCCGCGCAGGATGGCGCCGAAATAGCGGTCGCGCTGCCCTTCCGTGCCGTGCCGCTCCAGGCCCCGCACCATGCCGGCCTGGGCGATGACCGACAGCAGCAGCTCCGGCGCGCCGATGGTGGACGACAGGCCGTCGAGGGCGGCGGTAAAACTCCACCAGTCGCCCGTCGCGTGATCGCTGCCGGGCACGATCATGCGCCACAGACCGGCATCGCGCAGGCGCTGCCAGCCGTCAAAATCGAAACCTTCGGCGCGCGCGGCGGCGCCGGCGGCAATGTCGCTGCCGATACCGGCGTAGCGCTGGCGTATCTCGCCCTGTTGCGGTGTAAACATCATGGTTAGCCTTGTTGGTCAATGAAAGAAAAAGGGCCGCGCGGGCGGCCCTGGCAGGTACGCCGGCCGTCAGTCCGACAGGACGACGGAGCGCCCGATGGCGCCGTGCAGGTCGAGGCAGCGCTCGAACCAGGTACTGACGGGATCGTCGGCCGGCAGCAAGGGATACGGCACGGTGATGCGCGCCCATTGCAGCACGCCGAACAGGATGTAGTCGGCAAACAGGGGCTGCGCGCCGCCCAGCCAGGGCTGCTTGGCCAGCACGCTGCGCAGCGGCGCGAATTTTTCCGGCAGGGCCGCCAGCTCGATGTGGCGGGTGGCCGAGGCCTCTTCCAGGGTCTTGCCGAAGCGTTTCTCGCGTGCCGCGCGGAAATACGCCTGGTCCGCCGGCGACATCAGCGCATGCATGTCCATGGCGGCGATGGCCGAGACGGGCGGATGGATGACCGTCTGGCTGAAGCTTTCGACGAAACGGGCCATGGCCTGGCCGCCCGGGCCGCCGAACAGGCTGGGCCGGTCCGGATAGGCGCGCTCCAGGTGCACGGCGATTTCAAAGCTGTCGCCCTCGATGTGGCCGTTGTCGTTCAGCACCGGCACGCTTTTATAGCTGCCGTCCTCGATGCCGGCGATTTCCGCGAAGGAGACGGGCCGCACCTCGGCCTGCAGCTCCTTGTGCTTGAGTGCCATGATGATCTTCCATACATGGGGCGAATAATGACGGCGCCGGTCGGCGGCGCACAGGCTGTACAGGATGATGGACATGCGGTTCTCTCTGGTTGTGAAGGTCAGGCCGCGGCGCCCGTCAGCGCCAGGCGCTGCACGCCGCTGGCGGGGAAGCGTTCGCGCAGCAGCGCCAGCACCTGCTCGGGACTCGGCAGCGAGTGATGGCCGTGCATGCGCTCGAGCAGCGGATCGAAATGGTCGCGCCATACGGGGTCGATGATGATGTAGCCGTCCTCGCGCAGCTGCGCCAGGTTGCGCTGCACGGCCGGCTTGGCCAGCATCGGCCCGCCCATCACGGGGAACAGCAGCACGGGAAAGGTGGCGGCCAGGATCACGGTGGTCAGGCGGTTGCCGGAAAAGCCGTTTGCCACGGCCGCCAGCGTATTCGCGGTGGCGGGCAGCACCAGCAGCAGGTCGTGCTCGGCGGCCAGGCGGCCAGGCTTGTCGGTCGGCCAATCCTGCGGCCGCTCGCCGCTGATGACGCGGTCGACATACAGCGCGATCGATTCCGGCTTGAGGAAGTTGGTGGCATTCGGCGTCATCAGCACGCTCAGCTCGCAATCGAGATGGTCCTTGATGATGCGCAGGTAGTTCGGCAGCAGGGTCGAATCGAGCGATCCCGTGACGCCGATGAGGATGCGCGGCTTGTGTTTGTTGATGGGCGTTTCCATGGTGTTGTATCCAGGTGGTGGCACGGCTGTGCCGGGTTAATGGGGTGCAGGCGGACGGCGGCGCTGGTGCGCGCGCACCGCCATGACCATGCGGTCGAGGATCTCGGCCAGCAGCGGCTGCGAGGTGGCGAAATTGAGGCGCGCGCAGTGCGCGGCGCGCGCGTCGAAGACTTCGCCCGGGCTGAGCGCCACGCGCGCATGCTGGAGGAAGAAATCCGCCGCCGGCTGGCCCAGCTCCAGCGCGCCGCAATCGAGCCACAGCAGATACGTCCCCTGCGGCACGTGGAAGCGGATGGCCGGCAGCTCGCGGCGCAGGATCTGCGCCGCGTAGTCGCGCATGGCCATCAGGTGCGCCAGCACGGCGTCCAGCCAGGGCTGCCCGTCGTTCCAGGCCGCCACGGTGGCGTCGATGCCCAGGTTGTTGACGGCGCCCGTCAGGCGCGCCGGCAGGCGCGCGTGGAAGCGCTGCTGCAGCTCTGGCGAGCCGAAATGGGCGACGGCGCAGCGCAGTCCGGCGATATTGAAGCTCTTCGTGGCCGAGTTCAGGGTGACGGTGCGCGCTGCCGCCGCCTGCGACAGGGAGGCGAATGGCAGATGGCGCGCGCCCGGGTAGACCAGGTCGGCATGGATTTCGTCGGACACCACGATCAGTGCATGGCGTTCGGCAAAGGCCAGCACGCCGTCCAGCTCCGCGCGGCTCAGCACGCGCCCCGTCGGATTGTGCGGATTGCACAGGATCAGCACGCGCGTGCGGGCATCGACAGCTTGCTCCAGGCTCTCCAGGTCGAGCTGGAAGCCGTCGGCACCCGTGCGCATTTCCAGCGCGACCAGGCGCCGGCCCGTGCCCTCGACCGCTTCGCGGAACGGCGCATAGTGCGGCACCTGCACGATCACGCCGTCGCCCGGGTCGGAAAACGCCATCACCGCGGCAAACGTCGCCTGCACCAGGTCGGGCAGGACCAGCACCTGGTCGGCCTCGGCCTGCCAGCCATACAGGCGGCGCATGCGCGCGGCGAACGCGTGTGCCACGGCGCGGTCGGCCTTGCGTCCGTCACGCAAGGGATAAGTGAAATCGACGCGCTGCAGCACCTGCGCCAGCGCCGCCTGCACGGCGGGCGCGGTGCCCAGGTCCATGTCGGCCACGCAGGCGGCAAGCACGCCGGGCTGGTACTGGCGCCACTTGAAACTCTGGCGCGCCAGCAGCTGGTCCAGGGTCAGCGCCAGGCCGTCCTGCAGGGTAGCGAGCTGGCGGCTCATGCTTCGGTAAACACGCGGTTCAGGAAGCCGTTGAACCATGCCCGCAGCGCCTTGTCGTGCAGCACGCGTCCCTGCAGGTGCTGTTCGCCCTGCTGCGCGTTCGGCAGGTGGAAGCGGTGCGCGCCCTTCACCGCCCAGCGGCGCTGCATGGCCAGGGTCAGCTCGGGATGGTACTGGATGCCCCAGGCTTTCTCGCCGTAGCGGAAGGCCTGGTTGCGGTAGGCGTCGCCCTCGGCCAACAGGATGGCGCCCTTGGGCAGCTCGAAACCCTCCATGTGGAAGTGGTACACCATGTCCGGCCACTTGGGCATGATGCGCTGGCCTTCGGCCGTCGGCTTCAGCGGATACCAGCCGATCTCCGTGACGTCGCCCTCGGCCGCCGTCACCTTGCAGCCGAGATTCTTGGCCAGCATCTGCGCACCCAGGCAGATGCCCAGATACGGCCGGTTTTCCGCCAGCGGCACGGACAGCCACTCGATCTCGCGGCGGATGTGCGCATCGCTGTCGTTCGCGCTCATCGGGCCGCCGAACGAGATCACGCCCGCATGCCCATCGAGGGTGTCGGGCAGCGGGTCGCCGCACACGGGACGGCGGATATCGAGTTCAAAGCCCTTGTCGCGCAGCAGCTTGCCGGCGCGGCCCGGCGTCGACGCCTCCTGGCGCAGTATCGCCAGGATCGGCCGCTTGCGCCCGCGCCGGCCTTGCATCGTTTCACTCATGCTGCTCTCCTTGTATCTTGTTGCGCTGGATGTAGGACTCGACCAGGCTGGCATACGGCGGCACGAAGGTCACCAGGGTCTGCTGGCCCACCTTGATGGTGTCCTTGACGTCGAAATGCAGGTGGATCGGCAGCTTGTCGATCCAGTTGTTCGAAATCCTGCCGATGCGCGCGCCGCGCGCCACCGGCTGCAGTTCGCGCACGGCCAGGTCGCTGGTATTGAGGTGCACATAGCGGTACAAGGTGCCGGCGGCCGTCTGCAGGGTGACGCTGAAACGCGCGATCTGCACGATGACGCCATCGTCGGCCGCTACGGCCCAGTGAAAGTTGGCGCGGCAGGTGGCCGGGCGCAAGTCTTGCCCCTGATGTCCGCCGGACAGGCAGAACGGCAGGTTGTCCTTGCGCAGCTCGCAAAAATTGTCGCGCCACGGATAGGCATAGTTGGCGTCGTCGCAGGAATCGCCTGCCTTGCCGCGCTGGCCGCCCACGCCGTAGAAATGCGAACTGGCATAAGCCGCGCCCTTCTCGATGGGAAAGCGCATGTCCGGGTACAGCACGGCGGCGCTGGCCACGCCGCTGCCGCTGCCGGGCAGCAGTGCTCCGGGCGGCAGGAAACGGTCATCATTGCCGGCCAGTGCCGGCAGCGCCAGCGCACCGAGCACGCCAGCCAGTAGCAAAGTCTTCATCATGGTTTTTCTCCCGCCACGAGCAGCAGCGCACGCGCCGTGTCGGTCAGATATTGCGGATCGGTGCAGCGCTTGTCCTTGAGCGGCTCGTCGCAGCTCATGCGCAGCGTGTAGGCGGCGCCAAAGCGCGTGAAGCTGTAGTCGGCGCCGTCGCCTATCGATTCGAAGGCGCCGCCCGCATGTTCGAGCTTCAGGTCACTTGGTGCGACGAGGTGCGTGGCGCTGCCGAACAGCCCCAGCTTCGCGCCCGCCGGCGCATACAGGGCCGCATAGGCCGTGCCCTGGCCATGGAAACGCGGCGCGCCCCAATCGCCTTCGGCCGGCAGCAGCAGTACCGGGATGCTGACTTGCGCCAGTCCGGCGGGCGCCGTGGCGCGCAGCGCCCGCAGCACTGCGTCGGCCTGCGCCGCGCCGGCGCGCGCCAAGCTGGCCGCGGGCCAGTCGATCGGCGTCAGCACGCGCCGCACCGGTTCACCGGCGCTGGCGGCCAGCGGCGCCGCGGCGCCCGCGAGCAGGCCCAGCGCGCCAAGCGCTTGCAGGAATGCCAGGCGCGCCATCTTAGAGGCTGCCCTGGTAGGCCAGCACGGTCTGCTTGAACGACTCGGGCACGGGCTGCGTGGCCTGCTTTTCGTAGTCGTACATGACGTGCACGGAAATGGCCTTGGCCATCACCACGCCCTGCTCGTCGCCGATGTGCATGATGTGCTCCATTTCAAAGCTCTTGCCGCCAAACTTGGAGACATGGCTGAGCACCAGCACCTTGTCGCCGTACTTGGCCTGGGCGATGTATTCGCACGCGGTTTTCACCATGATGTGCGGCAGCTTTTCGCTCTTCGGAATTTCCAGGATGCGGTGCATGTATTCGAGGTAGGCCGTCTGCATGTACTCGTAGTACACGGGGCTGCTGACGTGGCCCATCGAGTCGGTGTCGCGGTAACGGATGTCGAGATTGGTCTTGAAAGAGCGGCGCATCATTGTGTCCTCATGTGGCGGTTATATCCGGTCAGGCCGGCTTGGGTAGTGACATTTCGCCAATGATGCTAAGACCGATAGCGGGTACCTCACAAGACGCAATATCTGAGGGCGGACGTCCAAATATCTGAGGAGCCGAATGGCGCCCGTTGCGCTACCATCGCTGCAGAAATATTCCAGCAACAAGGACCCGGCGCATGGCGCCACGGCTGCCGCGCGCACTGGCGCGGCCCACCGGTTTCCTCTACCCCACCCTATTGAATGAAAGGCGCAT
Source organism: Janthinobacterium lividum (assembly GCF_034424625.1). NCBI lineage: Bacteria > Pseudomonadati > Pseudomonadota > Betaproteobacteria > Burkholderiales > Oxalobacteraceae > Janthinobacterium > Janthinobacterium lividum. The sequence continues at coordinate 4,269,521 of NZ_CP139976.1, forward strand.
CGATGAAAATCGCGATCCTGGCTGACCGCCTCGAGCTGTTGAACATCAAGAAAGATTCGACCTACGCGATGATGCAGGAAGCGGCCGCGCGCGGCCACGCACTGCACGTGTTCGAACAGCAGCATCTGCACTGCGAGGGCGGCGTGGTCAGCGCCCATGCCGCGCGCGTGCAGCTGGTCGACGACGCCGGCACGTGGTTCCACCGGGAGGCGGCGGCGACGCTGCCGCTGGCGCAGTTCGACGCCGTCCTGCTACGCAAGGATCCGCCTTTCGACATGGAATACCTGTACAGCACCTACCTGCTGGAAATGGCGCAGCGCCAGGGAGCGCGCGTCTTCAACCGGCCATCGGCCGTGCGCAACCACAACGAGAAACTGGCGATCCTGGAATTTGCGCCGTTCTGCGCGCCGACCCTGGTCAGCCGCGAGCCGTCGCGCCTGCGCGCCTTCCACGCCGAGCACGGCGACGTGATCTTCAAGCCGCTCGACGGCATGGGCGGCGCCGGCATCTTCCGCGTACGCGAGGACGGCATGAACCTGGGCGCCACGGTGGAAATGCTGACGCGCGACGGCGCCGTCACCATCATGGCGCAACGCTACATTCCCGCCATCAGCGAGGGCGACAAGCGCATCTTGCTCATCGGCGGCAAGCCGGTGCCGCATGCGCTGGCGCGCATACCGCAGGCGGGCGAGGTGCGCGGCAACCTGGCTGCCGGCGGGCGCGGCGAAGCGCGCGTGCTGACGGCGCGCGACCGCGAGATCGCCGACACCCTGGCGCCGGTGCTGGCGGCGCGCGGCCTGCTGCTGGTCGGGCTGGACGTGATCGGCGCGCATCTCACCGAAGTCAATGTCACCAGTCCCACCTGCTTCCGCGAAATCATGCAGCAGACGGGTTTCGACGTGGCAGGCATGTTCATCGATGCGCTGGAAACGGCGGCATCGCTCACGCACACGAACGAGGAACAATCATGAGCAAGGTAAGCACACTGCAAAGCTGGATAGGCGGACGCTGGATGGGCAGCGAAGCGGGCCTGTCGCTGCACAGCGCCATCGACAATTCGCTGATCTATCACACGCATGCCGAGTCGGTCGACGCGCAGCAGGCGCTCGACTATGCGCGCCGCACCGGCGTGCCGGCGCTGATGGCCCTCGACTTCCAGCAGCGGGCGGCCTGCCTGCGGGCGCTGGCATCGCACATCCAGCAGCATCGCGAGGAGCTGTACACGATCGCCTACCTGAGCGGCGCCACGCGCGCCGACAGCAAGCAGGATATCTGCGCCGGCATCGGCGTGCTCAATTCCTACGCCGGCATCGCCGCCAGCGGCCTGCCTTCGGGCAATGTGCTGCACGAAGCGCCCGCCATGTCGCTGTGCCGGCGCGGCGGAGCGGCCGGCACGCACATCATGGTGCCGCGCGGCGGCGTGGCCCTGCACATCAACCCGTTCAACCTGCCCGTCTGGTCGCTGCTGGAAAAATTCGCCGCCAGCTTCCTGGCCGCCATGCCCTGCATCGTCAAGCCCGCCACCTGTACCAGCTACCTGGCCGAAGCGCTGGTGCGCCTGATCGACGCGTCCGGCGTGCTGCCGAAAGGCGCGCTGCAGCTGGCCATCGGCCCGGCCGATGCCTTGCTGGCCCGCCTGCAGGACAACGATGCCGTCAGCTTCACCGGTTCGGACGCCACCGCCACGACCTTGCGCAACCACCCCAACCTGCTGGCGCGTTCGGTCCAGGTCAGCCTGGGCGCGGCGTCGCTCAATTGCGCCATCCTGGGACCGGACGTGCGCAGCGGCGAGCCGGAATTCGAGCTGCTGGTCGACGCCATCGTGCGTTCGATGACGGTCAAGGCGGGCCAGGACGGCGCCGCCATCCGCCGCGTGATGGTGCCGCACGGGCAGATCGAAGCGCTGACGGCGCGCCTGCGCGAACGCCTGGCGGCGGTGGTGATCGGCGACCCGGCCCAGGCAGGCGTGCAAATGGGACCGCTGGCATCGCAGGAGCAGCGCAGCGAACTTGGCGCCCGCGTGCGCGCCCTGGCCGAGGAAAGCGACATCGTCTGCGGCCAGGCGGACGGCTACGCGCCTTCCGGCGCAGGCGTGCGCGATGGCGCCTTTGCCGCACCCACACTGCTGCTGTGCCGCGGCGGCGCGCGCAGCGACGCCGTGCATGAAATCGAGGCCTTCGGCCCCGTCTGCGCCCTGATGCCGTATGCGGACGTGGAGGAAGCGCTGGCGCTGGCCGCACGCGGCAGGGGCAGCCTGGCCAGCACCCTGGCCACGCGCGATCCGAAGCTGGCCGCGTATGCGGTGCCGCGCCTGGCCGCCTCGCACGGGCGCGTGCTGGTGCTGGAACGCGAAGTGGCGGCGGCGGGGACGGACGTGCTGGCGTCGGCGCACCTGAAGTACGGCGGCCCTGGCCGCGCCGGCTGCGGCGAGCAGCTGGGCGGCCTGCGCGCCATCTCGCAATACCTGCAACGCTCGGCGCTGCAAGGCTCGCCCACCATGCTGACGGCCGTGACGGGCGAATACGTGCGCGGCGCCGCCGTGCGCGAAAGCGTGCAGCATCCGTTCCGCAAGCATTTCGACGAGCTGGAAGTGGGCGAATCGCTGCTGACGCACCGGCGCACCGTCTGCGAAGCGGATATCGTGGCCTTCGGCGGCATCTCGGGCGATTATTTCTACATGCATTTCGACGAGATCGCCGCGCGCGATTCGCAGTTCGGCCGGCGCATCGCGCACGGCTATTTCGTGCTGGCCGCCGCCGCCGGCCTGTTCGTGTCCCCGGCGCCGGGTCCCGTGCTGGCCAACTACGGGCTCGACGACCTGCGCTTCGTCGCGCCGGTCGGCATCGGCGACACCATCCGCGCGCGCCTGACGTGCAAGCGCAAGGTCGACCGCCAGCGGCGCGACGACAAGGGCGTCGGCCAGGGCGTGGTGTCGTGGGACGTGCAGGTCACCAACCAGAACGATGAACTGGTGGCCAGCTACGACATCCTGACCCTGGTCGCCAAGCGCGCAGGGCTGTAAGCGGCAGCCCTCAGTTTTCCTGATGGCGCCGCTCAAGAAATACAAATAGCCAACGTTGCCCCCGTCTTTCAGAATGGCGGCTGACGAGATGAAGCCAACCGGGTATTTCAGGGACCGGAAGCGGTGCGGCGCGCCGCTTCCAGTCCCGGGACAGCGCTGCTGTAGCAGATTCGACTGACGCTGCGCAGGCCAGCACCTGCGCCCTCCCTTCCCGTAGCTTCCCTTCTGACAAAGACGACCTTCCCATGCGACATGCCGTTCCCCTTTTCCTGCTTGGCGCCAGTGCGCTGCCCATCGCCCCCTTCTCTTTCGCCCAGCAAATGTCCGACACGCGCGCTGAACAGGCCGCGCCGCTGGCGACCCTGCCCGAAGTCAAGCTGATCGACCAGTCCGGGCCGGACGCGCCCCTGCCGGGCATCACGCGCATTTCCCGCGAGACCCTGCAGCGCCAGCAAGCCATGGACATGGCCGACGTCTTCGCCAGCGAAGCTGCCGTCAGCGTGGGCGGCGGCGCCAGCAATGCGCAGCGCATCTACCTGCGCGGCGTCGACGGCGCCAACCTGAACATCAGCATCGACGGCGCGCGCCAGGGCCGCAGCCTGCACCAGCACCGGGGCGACCTGGGCGGCATCGATCCCGACCTGCTGAAACAGGTCGATATCCAGCCCGGCCCCAGCGCCGACGCGGGGCCGGGCGCGCTGGGCGGCAGCATCCGCTTTGACACCGTCGATGCGCAGGACTTGCTGGCGCCTGGCAAACGCGCCGGCGCCAGCGTACGCGCGGCGTACGCCAGCGCCGACGAAGCGCGGCGCGGCGCCGTCAGCGTGTATGGCATGCTGGGCGAGACGCTGGAAAACAAGCTGGGCTTGCTGGCCCATGTCAGCGCCGTCAACCGCGACAACTACCGCATCGGCGGCGGTGGCGACGTGCCCAATTCGGCCGGGCATGACCGCGACTACCTGCTCAAATTGAGCTTGCTGGACCTGGCCGGGCATAGCCTGCGCCTGGGCGCGGCGCGCAACCGCAATGCGGGGCTCTACCTGTTCAGCCGGGTCGGCAGCGACAACGGCTATGCGCCCGCGAACGCCGTGCCCACCTACCAGCGCAGCGAACGCCATACCTATACCCTGGAACACCGCTACCAGCCGGCCGGCAATGCGCTGCTGGACTGGAAATTCAATCTGTACCTGAACGAGAACGAGCTGGAAGACGTCAGCCAGGCGCGCAGCGCGAGGACGACGGAACGGGGCGGCAGCGTGCGCAATACGGCAAACCTGGGCTTGGCCGGCACGCAGCACCGCCTGACGGCCGGCGCCGACTTCATGGACGAGGAAGGCATCACCAACGGCGTGCTGGGCGCCGCCATCCTGGGGCCGGGCCGCAAATCCACGCAGGCGCGCAATCTGGGCCTGTTCGTGCAGGAGCGCATGCGCTGGCAAGCCCTGCAGCTGTCGCTGGGCTTGCGCCACGACCGCTACGATACCGCCTTCGGACCGCGTACCGTCAAGGGTGGCAGGACATCGCCGAACGCGGGCGCCGAGCTGGAGCTGGGCCGCGGCGTGGGCGCCTTTGCCAGCTATGGCGAAGCCGTGCGCGCCAGCGGCATCATCCCCATCGGTTTCCTCACCAGCCTGGACAAAAAGAGCAATTTCAACAACGGCAAGCCCTTCAAGCCGGAAACCTCGACCACGCGCGAAGCGGGCCTGAAGTACGAGGGCGCCAATGCGCTGCTGGACGGCGACAGCCTGACCGTACGCCTCGGCTACTTCGACACCCGCATTGCCAACCTGATCGAATGGGCCGGCCAGGGCGTCGTGTATCCCGCGTATATCCGCAACATGCCCGAGACCCTGCGCTCGAAGGGCTGGGAATGGAAGGCGCGCTGGCAGCGGGGCGGCTACGGCACGTCCGTCGGCGTGGTGCTGGCCGATACCACGGTGGGCGGCAAGCCCTTGAACCCAGCGCGCCGCGTGGGCACGGCGCTGGGCGACCGGCTCACGTGGGACAGCCACTGGCAGATGCTGCCCGGCCTCACGGCCGGCTATACCCTGAACGCCGTGCGGCGCCTGGACGACGTGCCGAAAGCGGCAGTACAGCGGGCCGGCTACGTGCTGCACGACATCCAGCTGCAATGGCAGCCGGCCGCGCTGCGCGCGCTGAGCCTGGCGCTGGCCGTGCGCAACCTGGGCGACAAGCGCTACACGAGCCACAGTTCGCTCGACGGCGGCGTCGGCAATATCCTGCCGGAGCCGGGACGCGACGTGCGCGTGAGCGCCAGTTACCACTTTTAAGCGACTCCACCATCCCACTCACCCATCCGTAAAGAGAAGAGAACCATGACCTATACCACCCAAGCGGGCGCGCGCTGCGGCCTGTACCTCGTCAGCGCCGGCATCGGCGACCCTGACAGCATCACCGTGAAGGCGCAGAAAACCCTGCGCGGCGTCGATATCGTGTTCGGCATCCCGCGCCTGCTGGAAGCGTTTGCCGACCTGCTTGACGGCAAGGAACTGCACAAGGCGGGCCACGGCCTGTTCAGCCCCCTGGCGCGGCGCGACACGCCGGAAGAGGAAGTCGACGCCATGGAAAAACAGACGCGCGACATCATCCACGCGGCGGCGGCGGCCGGCAAGACCGTCGCGGTACTCGACTATGGCGACGCCATGATCTTCGGGCCGCAATCGGGCTACCTGAGCGAGTTCAGCGAACTGAACCCGGTCGTCATCCCTGGCATCTCCTGCTTCAATGCGGCCAATGCGGCGCTGGCCCGCGATGTCACCGGAGGCAAGCACAGCCGTTCCGTGATCCTCGCCGCCTCGGCCGACACGCGCGACGACTACACGGGCAGCGACACCCTGGACAAGCTGGCCGCCACGGGTTCCACCCTGGTCTTCTTTACCATGCGCGCCGACCTGCCCTCACTGGTCGAACGCCTGGCGCGCCACCTGCCCGGCAACACGCCGCTCGCCATCGTCGCCCACGCGGGCGCCGACGCAAAACAGGCCGTGCTGCGCGCCACGCTGGCCACGGTGCTGGCCCGCACGGAGAACGAAAAGCCGCCGTTCGAACACCTGGTGTATGTAGGCGATTTCCTGGGCTAAGTAATCCTCAGGAAATTATTGTGAATTTATGACGAACAGAACCGGATGCTATGCAAGGCGCCCGCTGCGACGCAGTGCGAGCACTGCTAGCAGCGGGCAACGCCGCAGAGCGCCGGTTATGGAAGTCAGAAATCACAATAATTTATTGGGGGTTACTTAGGCCAGGCGCATCCAGGCCGCCGGCGCGGCGCCCTCCGTGCCGTCCTGCGGCCCGGGCAACGCCGCGCAGCGGCCATCTTCCAGCCGCACGATGCGGTCCGCCACGTGGCGGGCGACAGGCAGATTGTGCGTGATGAGCAGCAGGGCCAGGCCGCGCGCCTCCTGCACGTCGAGCAGCAGCCGCAGCACCTTCGCCTGCACCGAGGCATCGAGCGCGGCGGTCGGTTCATCGGCCACCAGCACGGCCGGATCGGCGATCAGCGCCCGCGCGATGGCCAGGCGCTGCAATTCCCCGCCGCTCAAGCTGCGCGCCTGGCGCTTCAGGAAGGCTTCTGTGGCCGGCAGGCGCACGTCGGCCAGCGCCCGCAGCGCCGCCGCACGGATCGCGTCCACGCTGACGCGATCCGCGATGGCGAGCGGCTCGGCCACCGCCTCGAATACGCTGAAGTGGCTGGCCACCGAGGCGCCCGCATGCTGCGGCACGTAGGCGATGCCCGCCGCCGCGCCCCCCTCTTCGCGCTCCGGCGTGGTCACTGTGCCCGCATCGGCCTGCTGCAAGCCGACGAGGATGCGCGCCAAAGTCGACTTGCCCGCGCCGGACGCGCCGACGATGACCACCGTTTCGCCCGACTGCACCTCCAGGTCGACGCCCGCCAGTACGGCTTGCCCGCCCAGGCGCTTGTGCACGCCGCGCGCGGACAGCACGGTGACGATGCCGCCGCGCAGGCAGGCCACGCCCGTGGCATCGAGCGCCGGCGCTTTCTCGCCGCAGCGGGCGATACGCTGGCTGCAGCGGCTGGCGAAGGCGCAGCCGCGCGCGCCCTCTTCATGGGTGCCGGCGATGCCCTGCAAGTCCTTGCCATTCTCGCGCGGCCAGGCGCGCAGCAGGCCGCGCGTGTAGGGATGGCGCGGCGCCGCCAGCACCGCTGCGGCCGGCCCCGTTTCCACGGCGCAGCCGCCGTACAGCACCAGCACGTCGCCATCGAGCGCGCGCGCCAGTTCCAGGTCGTGCGTCACCACCACCAGCTGGCGCTGCGCCGCTTCGGCGCGCAGGCGCCCGAGCACCAGCGCGCTGGCGGCGGGATCGAGCGCGGACGTCGGCTCGTCCAGCACCAGCAGTGCCGGGTCAGGCGCCAGCGCCGCCGCCAGCAGGACGCGCTGCAGCTGGCCGCCGCTGCATTGGGCCGGATAGCGCCGGTGCAGGTTTTCGGCCAGGCCCAGCGAAACCAGCAGGGCACCGGCCGCCAGTTCGGCTGGCCCCCGCCGCATGCCCAGATGCCGCCGCAAAGGCGCCGCCACCTGCGCCAGCAAGGTGTGCTGGGGATTGAGGGCGTCGTGCACGTCTTGCGGCACCAGGCCAGCCTGGCGGCCGCGCCAGCGCCGCAGCGCCGCTTCGTCCGCATCCACCAGTTGCATGCCGCCGGCGCGCAAGCTGCCGCTGCCGCGCCCCGGCGCCATGCCGAGCAAGGCGCGCGCCAGCGTGCTCTTGCCGGCGCCCGATTCGCCGATGATCACCAGCGGCACGCCGGGGCGCGCCTGAAAATGCAGCTGGCGCAGCAGCTGGCGGCCATCCGCCTCGATGCAGAAAGCGGCCGCCGCTAGCATCGCGCGCGCTCGTCGAGGCCCTGGCCCAGCAGCGCCAGCGCAATCAGCAGCATGGCCAGGCACAGCCAGGCCGCCAGTATCCAGGCGCGCGCATCCGGGTGGGCAAGATAGGGCATGGTTTCATTGAGCATGCCGCCCCAGGTCGGGGTACGCGGATCGGCCAGCCCGAGGAAGGCCAGGCCCGCGTAGTGAAACACGGCGCGGCGCACCAGGGCCACGGCTTGCACGGCCAGCAATCCCGCCATGGCCGGCCACACATGGCGGCGCAGCAGGTAGATGCCCGACGCCGCCGCCAGGCGTGCCGCGTCCAGGCTCTCCTGGCGCCACACCTGGCGCAGGCGCAGCCGCAGCGCGCGAAATTCGACATCCCAGCCGAATGCCGCCAGCATCGCCACCAGGGCCGCCACGCCCGGCTGCATGGCCGAGGCGATGACGATGAAAACCAGAGTCGATGGCAAGGCGCTGAACAGGTCGGCCAGCCGCAGCACCAGCATATCGGCCGCCGGCCAGGCCAGCCCGCACAGCGCCAGCAGCACGGCCAGCGCGATGCTGGCGGCGCTCACGGCCACGCCGATGCCCAGGGTCGGCAGCGCGGCGACGGCCAGGCGGCGCAGCACGTCGCGTCCCAGGTCATCGGTGCCCAGCCAGTGCAGGGCGCCGGGCGGCGCCAGCACGGCATCCATGGCGCCGCCGGACGCCGGCTGCAGCCAGCTGGCGCCGGCCAGCATCAGGGCCAGCACCAGCAGCAGCCCGGTCCCCGCGCGCACGGACGCGTTCATGGCGCGCGCTGCGCGCGCCGCGCCAGGCGGGCGGCCAGTGCATCGGCCAGCAAGTTCATGGCGAACAGCAGCAGCCCCGTCGCCAGCAGGGCGCCGCGCACCAGCGGGTAGTCGTGCTTGACGATGGCGTCCGTCAGCACCAGGTTGATGCCGGGATAGGCAAAGACGGTTTCCGCGTACACGGCGCCCGACACCAGGCGCGCGGCCACGCCGCCCAGGCGCGACAGCACGACGGCAAGCACGTTGGGCGCCAGGTGGCGGTAGCGCAAGGCGAACGGCCCCACGCCCTGCGCGCGGGCCAGGTCCATGAAGGTACGCTGCCGTACGCTGACGGCCGTGGCGCGCGCGCTGAGGAATACGCCGGCGGCCGCTGGCAGCGCCATGGCGCACACGGGCAGCACCAGGTGCTGCGCGCGCTCCAGCCATGCTGCCGCACCCGTCTGCATGGAAAACGGCGCCATGGCGCCATTGCTGGGAAGCCATTGCAAACCATAGGCGAACAGCATGACCAGGCCCATCGCCAGGGCGAAAGGCGGGATGCTGTCGAGTGCCAGGGTGGCGGCCGTCAGCACGCGGTCCGGCGCCCTGCCCTGCGCGAACGCGGCCTCGATGCCCAGCACCACGCCCAGCAGCAGGGCCAGCGCCAGCGCGCAAGCCACCAGCAGCAGGGTCCATGGCAGGTGCTGCGCCAGCAAGTGCGCCACCGGCATGCCGTGGCGCACCGAATAGCCGAGATCGAGGCGCAGCAGCTGCGCCAGGTGTTCCAGGTACAGCTGCCACAGCGGCTGGCCGCCGCCCAGGCCATGGCGCGCCAGCAGGGCACCGCGTTCGGCCGCATCGAGTTCGATCAGCGCATCCTGCCCCAGGATGGCCGTGACGGGGTCGCCAGGCATGAGCAGCGGCAGCGCGAAGTCGAGGCTGACGAGCGCCAGCAAGGCCAGCGCATAGCCCGCGGCGCGCCGGCCCGGGAACGTAGAAGCGCTCAGCGTCGGCTCCCGTCTACTGCACGAACATCAGTTTGTTCAGCGGCAGCGAGATGCCGACGGCGATGCCGCCCGGCGTGAACCACGGCCGCAGGCGCGCATTGGCCGCCGTGATCCACTGCGGCGAATACAGGAAAAACGCCGGCAGCTCCTCGGCATAGATGGCCTGGGCGCGGTCGAGCAGCGCGCGCCGTTTGGCCACATCGACGGTGCCGACCTGCTGCTGCAGCAGCTCGAGCAGATCGGCGCGGCGGAAGGCATCGCTGAAGGCGCCGTTGCCCGCCGTTTGCCGCAGCATGCTTTCCGGGTCCCCATTGCTGCCCTGGCTGACGAGAGCCAGGTCGAAATCGGCCGCGACCATGCGCGCGCCCAGGATACCGCCATCCATGATGCGCACATTGACTTCCATGCCCAGCTTTTCCAGCTGGCCAGCCAGCTGGCTGGCGGGCCGCGCCAGGCTGCGCGTCGCCGCCAGTTCAAGCACCCACGGCTTGCCGCCGCTGTCGCGCAGGCGACCGTCCGGCGCGGCGCGGTAGCCCAGCTCCGCCAGCATGCGGCGCGCTGCCACCGGATCGTAGGCATACGCATCGAACGGCGCCCCGCTCTGCCAGATGCTGCCCCGCACGAAGCGTCCGGCGGACACCTCGCCCTGCCCGTTCTCGACCACCCGCAGCAGTTCCTGCCGGTCGATGCCGCGCGCGATGGCCTGGCGCAGGCGCTTGTCGGCAAACGGCGGGAGCGCATGATTGAAGCGCAGCCGCACCGGATGGCCGGAAGGCGCGCTGACCACGGTGGCAAAGCGCGTCACTTCGGCAGCCAGGGGCGCCGGCAGGCTGCGGATCATGTCCACCTGGCCCCGCTTGAGCGCGCCCACGGCAAGCGAAGGCTGCATGCGCAGGAACAGCAGGCTGCGCACCCTGGGCGGGCCCAGGTAGTACTCTTCGTTCGCGGTGAAAAGATAGCGGCCCGCCGCCTTGTCATACGCACCCAGGCGATAGGGGCCGCTACCGACGATGTCGGCCTGTTTCACGTGCTGGGGGTCGTCCAGGCGCGCGTACACATGCTGCGGCAGGATGGGCACCGAACCGGCCAGCTGCGCCACGAACGGCGCATATACGCGCTTCAGGCGCACGCGCACACGCCCCTTGCCCAGGTCGTCCACGCCGTCGATGGCCCCCAGGTCGAACAGGGGATGCGGGTGCTGGCGCAAATACGCAAAAGTAAACACCACGTCCGCCGCCGTGACGCTCTTGCCGTCATGCCAACGCGCATCGGGGCGCAAGGTGAAATCGATGGTGCGGTGGTCGGCGCTTTCCCGCCACGCGCTGGCCAGCCCCGGCACCAGCTTGCCGCTGGCATCGCGCCACACGAGGGTGTCGAAAATCAGGCTCGTCAGCGTATAGCCCATGCCGCCGCTGGCATGGGTGTAGGGAGTCGGCAAGCCGAAGTCGCCCTGTTCATCGGCAATGGTACAGCGCTCGATGCGCGGTGCCGGCGACGGCTGCTGCGTACTGGCGCTGGCGCCGGCACACGCCAGCCAGCCGGCAAGGAGAAGGGGAAAAAGCAAGCGAAGACGGGGCACCAGCGTTCCTGACGATCAGAAGAGAGGCAAACCCCGGCCGCCATGGGCCGGGCAAGTGTGCTGCGTAGAATGGATTCCCAACTAAATGAGAATTATTTACAGCTGCATATCTTATGGTTGCCGCGCTGGCCAGGCAAATTGTCTTTCCGGAGGGCTGGTATCTGAAAAACTGAGGGCCGGGGGCAGGCTCCCCTCGCCCAGGCGCCGGACCTGTCAAGGCGCCACAGCTGGCGCTGTCCCGGCGCCATGCCGCTTACTCGCCCTGCTCCGGCGCGCGGCCGATCTCGCCGTCGATATTGGCCAGGAACCAGGCCAGCGACGACATCAGCGCCACGTTGCGTTTCAGGTTATTCGGGTCGACCTTGTCCAGGGTGTCGGCCGGCGTATGGTGGTAGTGGAAGTAACTGTGGCTGTCGACCAGCGGCTCGAAGCTGGGCACGCCTCCCGTTTCCAGACGGTGCAAATCGCCCGTGCCCAGCGCATCGCGGCGCGTGAACGCGTGTGCGCCCATCGGCTGCAGGGCGGCCAGCAAAGGCGTGAACAGTTTTTCAGCCTTCGGTCCCACGCTGGCCTTGATGCCGAACGGGCGGCCGGCGCCGCTATCCATCTCGATGGCCGCATATTGCTTGCCGAGCGCCTGCTTGTGGGCCTCGAAGTAAGCCTGGCCGCCGCGGCCGCCGTTTTCCTCGTTCATCCAGGCGATCACGCGGATGGTGCGGCGCGGACGGTAGTCGAGCTTTTTCAGGGTTTCCACCACGCCCATGGCCGCCACCACGCCGGCGCCGTCGTCGTGCGCGCCCGTCGCCAGGTCCCAGGAGTCGAGGTGACCCGAGACCACCACCACTTCGTCGGCCTTGTCCGTGCCCGGCCAGTCGGCGATGACGTTGTAGCTATCGGCTTCCGGCAGGTTTTGCGGCGTCAGGGTCAGGTGCATTTTCATCGGGCCGCGCGCGGCCAGGCGGCCGATCAGCAGGGCGTCTTCCACGGTGACGGCGGCGGCGGGAATGCGTTTATTGTCGTCCAGGCCCGTGGCGCCCGCATGCGGGATGCGGAAATCGGCGCCGCCCACCGAGCGCACCAGCGCGGCCGCCGCGCCCAGGTCGGCCGCCGCCTTCGGTCCGAGGAAGCGCGAGCGCGAACCCTGGCCGTAGGTGACGCCGGCCAGCCCCCGCTCGGCCATCTCCTGGTCGAACGGCGTGTCGATCAGCACGATGGCGCCCTTCACTTCCGCCGCGCGCGCCTTGAGTTCTTCCAGGCTCTTGACGATGATCAGGGGCGCCGTCAGGCCCGCGGCCGCAGTGGCGCCGGAGCCGCCCAGTGCCGTGAGCACCACGCGCTGCGACACGCCTTGCGGACGGCCCGCATAGTCGACGATTTCCGCCGTTTCCACGCCGCGCACCCAGTGCGGCACTTTCACGGGCTGCAAGGTGACCTTGGCGCCCAGCTGGCGCATGGTGTCGGCCACCTGCTGCACGGCGGCGGCGGCGCCGGCGGAGCCGGACAGGCGCGGGCCGATCAGATCCGTCATGTCGGCCAGGCGGGCGTAGGCCCAGTCGCTTTGCAGCGCGGTGTCGCGCACCTGCGCCAGCGCTTGCGGCGTATTGCCTGGCGCGGCGGCAAAGGCGCCGGCGCTGACGATGCAGCCAAGGGCAAGGGATACGGCGGAACGGCGCAGTGGCGCGCCAGTCGGGATGCTATGCATGTGTTCAGTTCCAGTCAACAAGGTCGAAGCGGGTACGCCGTAGCCATGGGCAAGGCGCGAATTTTTCTACGATAGCGTATTTATTCTGTCATTGCAGCAACTTTTACGGGATCGATTGCCTCTTTCCCCCAGAGTCGATTACCATGCAGATCGTGATCGCTACCGGATACCGCCATGCTCAAGGGAAGACTCTGTATCGTCCGGCATTTGACCGCCGCCGACCTCAATACCTATATCGCGCTGATCAACGACCTGCCCGCGCGCAGCGAGTTCTTTTCCATGCAATTCAAATCGCCCGAAGCGATCCGGCGCGAATTCATGCAGACGGGCCTGGTCACGGAAGATAGTGAACTGTTCCTGATTGAAGACCATCACCAGCACATCATCGGCTCGATCACGCACTTCAAGGGCCGCACCCCGGCTTGCCGCGAAATCGGCTACCGCCTGTTCGACCCCAAGTGGGGCGGACGCGGCTATGGCGGCGAAGCGACGCGCCTGGTGGTCGACTACCTGTTCAATGCCTATCCCTACCACCGTCTGGAATTGCTGATGGACCCACAAAATACGGCTTCCGAACGGATCGCGCAAAGGTGCGGCTTTACCGAGGAAGGCGTGAAGCGCCAGGCCTTTTTCATCAATGGCGTCATGCGCGACGTGAAAATGTATAGCCTGCTGCGTCCGGAATGGCAAGCGTTTGCGCCTATCGTGTCAGGCTGAAACTGTTACCACGCCGCCCTGATTGTAATAAGTTGTATTAGACGTGGAACAAGCTTGCGGCAGCGGATATAGTCCACTCCATGCAGATCATTGTGATCTCGCCGGAATGGAAGGAAATGCCATGTTGAACAAGAAACTCCTGGGTGCGGTAATGGTAGCGGCAGTGGCTGTGTCTTCGGCCGCAGTCGCCGGTGACCGCGACTTCAATACCGTTGCAGGCGCCGTTGTCGGAGCGGCCATTGGCAACAGCACCGGCGGGCGCAATGGCGCGATCGTCGGTGGCGTGCTTGGCGCCGCCGTCGGCAACAGCATCAGCACGAATGACCGTTATTATGACCGTGGCGGCTATCGCGGCGGTTACCGCGAAACCTATTACGCGCCTGCGCCGCAGCCCGTGTACTACGCCCCTGCCCCGCAGCCGGTGTATTACGCGCCGCCACCGCGCTACTACGGCCCGCCAGCTGTCGTCTACGTGCAACCGGGCCGCGGCTACTACCGCGACCATGGCCGCCGCGACTATTATGACCGCGGCCACGGTCACGGCCACGGCTGGGGCCATCGCCGTTAAGCACCGCCCTGCACTTGCACCATGAAAAACCTGCGCCAGCCTGCTGCCGCAGGTTTTTTTGACGCCATTTTGGCCGTCACGGCAGGGAAATCGGCCTCGGTCGTGTCCGCCCCATTCTTATTTGGCAAATAACTGCCGCGCCGTGCGTCCGCCGCCCTGCCAGGTCGTTTGCCTGTTTTTTGCCAAAGACAATACTGGCATTCGCAGTAACGCTGACCAAACGCAAACGGCACTGCGCGCGGCTATTGCGGCAGCATCCCAGTGCGCCTAATCTCGAAGATGCCCGCAACCGCCATCTGGAGCACAGCCGTGCGCGATCTCCCCTCTATCCACGCACAACTTGTCGCACTTAGAGAGGATTTTTTTGCCAGCCTTGCGAGCTACCGCAGGAAAGTGCGCGTCAAAGGAAAACGCGTGAGCCAGCTCCGCAGGAGAGTTGAAGCATATGAGCTGGAACGCTTCATCCACGCCTACTTTTCCCTCTATTTTGAAGGCATCCTGGCCTATCCTGATGGTTTTAATGCAAACGAGAATTTCTCTTGCATTAATTTCGGCAACCTGGACGTACATGGCTGGTTCAAGCTCACGGAGCCGCCCTTGCACCTGGTGCGGAACTACGGCATGGAACTGAAATTCAATGCCTCGCGCTTTGATACGTTCACTGCTGGATTCGACATGTATTCGTACAACATCATGGGTCTGAGTTTCGAAGGCGGGCATATCGACCACTTGGACACTTCACGGTGTTACTTTGACGCCAGCGATACCTGTATCGGGTACGCACGAACGGATATGTCATTCAGGCTTACGCGCTGCAAAGTCGACGAGCTGCATGCATCTGTAAAGTCATTTAATACCTTGAGCCTGATCGATACGACGATTGACACGCAAATCGTGCTCAGCAATTGCACTATCAGAGAGGCCTTTTTTGACCGGCTGAAAGCCAGCAAGCGCGCAGCGTTCTTGCAGTGTAAATTTTTTCAGCCACCGAGCACGCATGGCGCGACATTTCCCAGCGATACCACGTTTCATGGCAGTGAATTCGGCCCCCACATTGGTCTACTTTCCGCATTCCAGCGCTATCCCACCCAGGATGACATCGACATCTATCAGCGCTACCGTGCCCTGCGGCTTCTCATGAAGAATGCTGGCGCCGTGCGTGAAGAAGCGATATTTTTTGGTCTGGAACTGCGCATGCGGCGAATGGCGTTCTCCGCCGGTAGCAAGCCTTACCTCAATTTTTTGAAAATAGATTTTCTCCTCTCCTATTTATATGATGTTGTCTCAGGCTATGGCACCTCGATAAAGCGGGCAATCCTTGCGCTGCTGGGCTGGAATGCTCTTTTTTTTCTGTTATTCCTGTTACTCTTGCCTCTCGATTGCTCGACCACTGCCGATTGCGCGAATGCCAGCACATCGTGCAAAGTCATACAAGGCGGCAAGACCACCCCCGTACAGCGGCTACGGGTTTGTAGCGCCGCCATGCTGGCCGTACAGAACGCCACCAGTCCCACCTCGATTTTAAGCAGCACATCGGCGATGCGGGTATACAGCGGCCCCCTGATTTTCATGTCTCTGCTGCAGTCCATTGGTTCACTGAGCATAGGCGCCCTCCTGCTGCTGGCGATTCGGAACAACTTCCATCGTGGCAGCTAAGCGGAAAAAGAAGACCACTGGCACCGCTGCTGGCAAAAAAGACACGTAGCAGTCATGCAACTGACGGCTTTGATCCGACAGGCTGACAGACATGCCTGGGCCAAAAATCGGGCAGGCACTGTTGTAGCGCCGCTTGCGTATTTAACAGATAAGCAAGGTATCGTCCCTGCGCAATTTCGGCTAAGCTGTGTCCTATGATCAACATTGCTGGCCGCCTGGACCGCACCAACCGATGCATTTAATCAAAGACGGACTTGACTTCGGCCCCTGGCTCGATGCCGCCGCCGGCACCAGCGTGGGCGCCGGTCCCCTGCCGCGCCGCGAGAACCAGGACAACTTCCTGCTGATCGATGCCAGCGGCCACGCCGTCTGCCTGTCGCAGCAAGCGCCGTTCCACTGCCAGGTGCCGGGCTGGCCGCGCGGCCATGTACGCGCCGCCGTGCTCGACGGCATGGGCGGTCACGGCCAGGGGCGAGAAGCGGCGGAAGCGGCCGTGCAAGGCTTGCTGGCCATGCCCGCCTGCCTCGACACGGCCAGCCTGGCCGCCAGGCTCGACGAGTTGCACACGCGGCTGCAGCACAGTTTCGCCATGGCCGCGCCAGCCCAGGCGCGTCCGCCCGGCACCACCCTGACCCTGCTGGAAGTACCGCCCGGCGAAGCGCCGCTGCTGTATCACGTGGGCGATTCGCGCCTGTATGAAATCGCCGACGGGGCAGCCAGCATCCTCACCGTGGACCACGTGCCGGCCACCGTGTACGCCATGCGCGGCGCGCTCGACGAGACGCGCTGGCGTGCCGCCGTGCACGGCGAGCATCATCCGCAAATCTCGCAGGCATTCATTTTAGGCAATGCCATCAGCGACAGCTTGCAGCTCGACAAGCCATTGCGCGCCCTCGATGCGGCCACCCTGCCGCCCTTCCTCGCGCACCTGGGCGACCGCCGCGTGCTGCGCGTGCGCCCCGGCGCCCACTATCTGCTGGCCAGCGACGGTTTCTGGGCCTGCGACGATCCGCTGGCCCTCACGGCCCGCTGGCCCGCCTTGTGTGCCGGCAAGACTGCGGCACAGGCCATCAGCGCCCTGTTCGACGACTTCCTCTCCCACCCGCCAACAGGCTTGCATAGCGACAACATTACCTTGCTGGCGCTGCGCTTCGATGCGGAGTTCAGCGCCCCAGGCGGCTAGCGGCCAGGTAACCGGCCGTCGCCGACACGGCCGACAGCAGGGCGCCCCAGGCCATGTCGATCGCCGTCAAGGCCAGCGGCCAGTCGCGCAATGTCGCGTAGTTGCTCAGATCATAGGTGCCGTAGGCAAGCAGCCCGAGCAACGCGCCCAGCGCAGCCGCAGTGCGCCCGCGGCGCAAGCGCAAGCCGGGCAAAATGGCAAAGACCAGCAGTCCCGCCACGTACAGCAGGTAAAACAGCGTGGCCGGCGCCCAGCGGGGCGTGTCCGCCAGCAACGGCCCCAGCGCCGCGGCGTACATCGGTTTCATCAGCACGGCCAGCCACAGGGCATCGATAGCCAAAAATACGCACAAGGTGGCGCCATAGGCAATGGCAAGCTGGAGCGGACGTTGGACAGGCATGGTCATCTTTCGGCGTCAGGCAGCGTGTGGGGGATAACGGTTACGCCAGCATAATGCAAAACGCCGCCATGGATGCCATAGGATCAAATAGGCCGCATGAAAATACACCATGGCTCAGGTGCGCGAACTGCCCGCCTTACTCGAACGCATGAAATCTGCCTGCATCCTCTCGCTGGCGCTGCCGGCGAGTATCTGGAAGTGACCGCCAACAAACAACGCAATGATAAGGAATATCAAAATAACATGCCAAAAAAGACATTAAATGTGTTTTTGAGCAATAGTTTCCATGGCTTGCATGGGAAGATGTGACCAGGGACATGAATTTGAGCAAAAAGAGCGCGTTCCGGCGCCGTGAAAGTTGCCAAGCCGGCGCAAAAGCGCGTAAGCTCTCATGTATAACAGAGGGCAAAATGTCCCCGCTCGATTCGAGTCAGAATGTCATGAAAAAATGCAGCAACCCGGAGCACCCGCACTGTACGTTCTGGGTCTTGCCTGGGGAAACAGTCTGCGCGGGCAACCACCCGCAAACGACGACTGCCCCCAGCAGCTACGACCTGTTGACCGCACTGCGCAGCGCCCGTTCCGAGCCATCGGCAACGGCGCCTTCGCACGCCCCTGCCCGTGATGCTGTTATTCGCGATGCTGCCATGCAAACGCTGACGAGCCCCGTGCCGGCTTCCGCCGCGCCTCCGGCATTCGCGCCAACGCCGGTTGCGCCGCCATCGGGCCCACAGGCCTACCAGCCGGTGCAAGCCCACCTGCACATCAGCGGCTTCGATCCGCGCGCGGCAGGCGGACGGCAAACCCTGAAGATGGAATTGCGCGGCATGAGCGCCGCCTGCGCGCCGCAGCTGACCTTGCGCCTGCGCTCGGACCTGATCCCCCGCGGGCACGTGCAGCATGATTTCGTGCGCACCACGCGCGGTGACTGGCGTCCCGTGTTTGTCGAGTTTTCCTCGCGCAACAAGGAACACGGGCAATACCAGATCGAAGTGGAAGTGCACAGCCACGTCAATGGCGCCGTGGCGCAGAAATGGGTGTGCACCTTCGTCATCCTCGTGCCGCGCCGCGACGCCACCCTGACGGAAATCCACCAGATCTTCCTCAGCACGCACAAGAACGTGCGCGTGATGGCCGATGACGCCTCGATCGCCCGCGTGACGGGGGGCGACGGCTGCAACCTCGACGTGACGGCGCGCAATGCCGGCATCGCCCACGTGGATTTATCTGCGCCGCAAGGCAAGATCGACATGGGTTTTACCACCATCGCCTGGGACGAGGAGTTGATCGAAGTCGACCTGCCCGCCGCCAGCCACTGCCATCCGCACCCGAGCCAGGCCGCCTGCCTCGTCAATGCGGCGCCGGAAGCGGGCGAACAGCGCCAGATCCGCCTGTTCGCGCTGGAAGAATGCATGCTGGGCCGCTTCGAACTGGTGGACCCGGAAGCCGATGTGCTGCTCAGCCATTTCAGCCCCGACGGCCAGGACAACAATGGCTTGACGCGCCGCCTGTCGGGCCGCCACGCCATCATCCGGCGCAGCCAGCAAGGCTTTGAAATCGAGGATGTGTCGCGCTACGGCATGCTGCTCGACGGCGTGTGGCCCGGCAAGCACAAGCCCGTGCCCCTGCGCCTGGGCATGCGCATCGAATTGACTGCCAGCATCAAGGGTATCGTCGTACTCAGCGTCACGGCCCTGCTCGCACACGGCGTGATCCTGCACCGCATCGACCACGGCGCCCACGCCGAATGTTTTTACCTCTTGCTGCCCGACACCCAGCCCACGCCGGCAAGCCACCTTGCCACGCCGCAAGCCAGCTGCCTGCCCGTACTCTTCCACCGCAATGGCGGATTCTGGCACCTGGACACGGCCAGCGGCAAGGAAACCGCGCTGGCCCCCGCTACCGCGCTCGACAAGCTCAGCGGCTTCGCGCGGCACAACCGCTTCGCCAGCGAACCGTATCCGGAATGCTGGATCATCCGCACCGAAGGTGCTGCGCTATGCGATAGCACCATGCAAACTGCCTGATACAACGCCTCCCGCCACCTGACCGCTAGCGTCTGAAAAATGGTCAGAGCAAGGCGCGCTGCCGAAGACAGTACGAATGTACGGCAAGGCAGTGCAACACAGCTATGCCCTTTTTTCGGACGCTAGCGTGGCACCAGCACGAGGAAAATCATCGACAGGCCCAGTATAAACACCGCTTCCAGCGTAAACACGATGGCGGGAATCTGCAATTCGCGCGGGATTTTCATGGCGACACCTCTTCAAAACACGGGACTGCCTTCAGCATAGCGCGCCCTGCGCCAATTGCATTATCAGCCGTATAACACACTTGACCGCCCGGCATGAGTTGCCGAGTTCGCTGCCAGGGCCATGCCGACACATAATTTAACAAATTATCGGCAGATATTCTGCAAATAGCCCCCTTACCTACCCTTCCGTACTGTATATTCATCCAGTTAATATTCCCCTGTATTTCACACAGCGCCCGCATGGCGTTTTACATTTCCTATGGCTTCCAATAAAGCGCATCATGCGACCGGTTGGGCTGCTGGCGTGATCGCCGCTGCCCTGGTCGCGCACGCTGGCGCCGGTGGCCCGTATCAAGTGCTGAGCATGCTCGCCTTTGTCATGGGTGCGCTGGGCGGCACGGCGCCGGACTGGCTGGAAGTGGCCTGGTGGGCGCGCACGCACCGGCTGTGGATCACGCACCGCACGTGGACGCACTGGGGCCTGGCGTGGATCGCCCTGCTCGTCTACACGTACCTGCAATTGCCGCACCACCTGTGGGCGCCGCCCCTGTTCGGCTTTGCGGCCGGCGGCATCATGCATTTGCTGGCCGACTGGCCCAATCCGCTGGGCGTGCCGTGGATCTTCCGCCGCCACTCGTTGCGCTGGTGGAAAAGCGGCCGCCACGACATCATCGTCATCATCGCCGCCTGGCTGGCCGCCACCGTCGTGGCCGACCACGTATTTTTTGACGGCATCCACCTGCGCCGTACCCTGCTGGCGTTCGACAGCCTGCTACACTGGTCCGCCAGCGCCCTGCAACAGGCCTGGGCGAATCTGCAACAGTGGCAGCTGCGCTGGCGCCTGGGCGACGACGCCAATTGACGCCGGCGGCGTGGCAATGTGATAATGAGTATCATTCTCAAACAGCCTAGCCAGCCGGCACCGCGCGTTCCGTCAGCCCAGCTCTTCCCTTGCCTGGAGAACGCAGTGAGCACCGTCAGTACCGTCCATACCAGCCACCTGAGCACTCTGTACAGCGAGCACCACGGCTGGCTGTATGGCTGGCTGCGCGGCAAGCTGGGCAACCGCGCCGAGGCGGCCGACCTGGCGCAGGATACGTTCGTGCGCCTGCTGGGCAAGCGCGAGGTGACACCGCTGACGCCCCTGCGCGAACCGCGCGGCTACCTGGCGACCATTGCGCGCGGCTTGCTGATCGACCGCTACCGGCGCCAAGCGCTGGAGCAGGCCTACCTGGAAGCGCTGGCGCAGCAAGCCGAGCCGGCATCGATGTGCGCCGAAACGCATGCCATCATCATCGAAACCCTGCTCGCCATCGACCGCCTGCTCGACCGCCTGGGCGCGCGCACGCGGGCCATCTTCCTGCTGGCGCAGATCGAGGAGCTCAGTTATGTGGACATCAGCCGGCGCCTCGGCATCTCCCTGCCCACCGTGAAAAAACACCTGGTGCGCGCCTACACGGAATGCCTGATGCTGGCGGCCGGCTGATGTTCGGCCCCGCGATCTCGCCTTCCGCACCCATTGCCCGCAAGGTGCTGGCCGCCGCCGCCCACTGGCATGTGGAGCTCCAGTGCGGCAGCGCCGACCCGGCCGCCCTGCAGGCATGGCGCGACGCCAGCGCCGAACATGAACGGGCCTGGAATCTGCTGCGGCGCATGCACGGCCAGCTGGGCACGATACCGGCAGCGCTGGCGATGCCCGCCCTGGAGGCGGCGCAGCAGCGCCGGCGCGCGGCCGCCAGGATACTCGCCCTGCTGGTGGCGGCCGGCGGCGGCATCGCGCTGGGCCAGGCGGGCTTGCAGTCCGGCCCATGGCAAGCCCTGACGGCGTCCTTGCGCACGGCACCGGGCCAGCGCCGCCACGTGACCTTGGCCGATGGCGGAGGCATGGAGGTGAATACGGATAGCGCCCTGGATGTCGCTTACGGCGCCACCCACCGCCGCATCCGCCTGCACCATGGCGAAATCATGATCACGACGGCGCCCGACCCGCGCCCCTTCCTGGTCGACACCCCGCACGGCGTGATCCGCGCGCTGGGCACGCGCTTCGGCATACGCTGCGACGACGATGGCAGCACCGTCAGCGTCTTCGAGCACGCCGTGGAAGTACGTTGCGCGGCGCGCCCGGATGCCGTGCGCCGTCTGGAAGCGGGACAGCAGCTGCGCTTTGGCGACACCGGCGCGGATGACGTGCAGGCCATGCCGGCGCACCAGGACAGCTGGCTGCGCGGCATGCTGGTGGCGGCCGACTGGCCGCTGCAACAACTGGTCACGGAACTGGCGCGCTACCGGCGCGGACGCCTGGCATGCGACGCCGGCGTGGCGCAGCACCCCGTCACGGGCACTTACCGCCTCGACGATATCGACGCCGTGCTGGAAAGCCTGTGCGCCTCGCACGGGCTGCAAGTGACGTACTTCACGCGCTACTGGGCCACGGTGGCGGCACGGCCGGCATAATTATTTTCAGTTTTTTGCGCCAGGGGTTGGTGTTTCGATGCGCTGCTTCGGCTTGACAAGTAAGAAGCCGATTCATACGCCATTTTCTTATCCCTCTGAGCAGAAAGACCGAGCATGCAGCTGACCACCCCCGTCCTCCATCCCGCCGCGCGCGCCATCCGCCTGGCCGTCATCGCCATGGCTTGCGCCGCCCCCGCCGCCTTTGTCGCCGCGCCCGCGCTGGCGCAAGGCCAGGTCGCCGCCACCGCAGCGCCGCAAGCCTATGCTGTGCCAGCCGGGCCGCTGGCCACCGCCCTCAACGACTTTGCCGTCGCCGCCGGCGTCAGCCTGTCGACCGATCCCGCGCAGACGCGGGGCCTGCGCTCGCCCGGCGTGCGCGGCAGCCATAATGTGGCGCAGGGTTTCGCCCAGGTGCTGGCCGGCAGCGGCCTGGAAGCCGTGCAACTGCCGAACGGCGCCTACGTGCTGCGCCAGGCGGTGCCCTCCTCCGCGTCGGCGGCCGGCGTGGAAAAGACCATGGCGCCCGTGACGGTCAGCGCCAGCATGGAGCGCGACCCTGTCAGTGAGCACAGCAACTCGTATGCGGCGCGCGCCGTCACCGTCGGCAAGGGCGTGCAGACCCTGCGCGAGATCCCGCAATCCGTCAGCGTCGTCACGCGCCAGAAGATGGATGACCAGAACCTCAACACCATCGACGCCGTGCTGGCCAATACCACCGGCATCACCATGTACGACAGTCCCATGGGCGGGCGCTATGTGTATTCGCGCGGCTTCATGGTCGAGACCTACCAGTTCGATGGCGTGAACCGCGCCATGTACTACCCGCAGGCAAACAGCTTTACCAGCAATACGGCCATGCTCGATCGCGTGGAAATCGTGCGCGGCGCCACGGGACTGCTGCAGGGCACGGGCTCGCCGGGCGCCGCCATCAACATGGTGCGCAAGCGCCCGCTGGCGGAAAAGCAGGTGCAGCTGGCGCTCAACGCAGGCCGCTGGAACGACGTGCGCGGCGAAGTCGATGTCACCGGTCCTTTGACCGAATCGGGCAGCATCCGCGGCCGCGCCGTGGCCTCCATTGAGCAGCGCGATTATTTCTATGACGTGGCCGACAGCCGCACCGACGTGCTGTACGGCGTGCTGGAATTCGACCTGGCGCCGGGCAGCAAACTGACGACAGGCGCCAGCTACGAAAAACTGCACTCGACGCCCTTCTTTTCCGGCATGCCCCGCTACCGCGATGGCAGCGACCCGAAACTGCCCCGCGAGACCTTCCTGGGCGCCGACTGGAACCGCTGGAATAGCAGGCAGACGGCCGTCTTCGCCGAATTCGAGCACCGCTTCGACGCCGACTGGTCGCTCAAGGCCAGCGCCAACTACACGCGCGAACGGCATGACGTGAAATACATGTTCAGCCAGGGCGCGCTCAACCCCGCCACACTGGCCGGCATGATGATGTATGGCGGCGTGTTCGACTACGGCAGCACCAACAAGGGCATCGACCTGTCGCTCGATGGCAAATTCAACGCCTTCGGCCGCCGTCATGGCTTCAGCGCCGGCATCAACACGAACCGGCTGGAAAGCGACAGCGATTTCAGCCTTGCCCTGCTGCAGCAAGCGAACAATCCGCTGCGGCCCAATCACGGCGTGGCCGAACCGAGCGATGCCTGGTTCCGCGAGAACAGCTACCGGGGCGATCCCAGCGTAACAACCATGACGCAGACGGGCGCCTACGGCGTGGCCCGCTTCAGCGTCAGCGATCCGCTCACCGTGGTGGCCGGCGCGCGCGTGTCGAACTACAAATGGAGCAGCGTGTACCGCGACACGGGCGAGGTGTATATCGACCCCTACCGCGAAAATGGCGTCGTCACGCCGTATGGCGGCGTCATTTACGCATTCGACCCGCGCTGGTCCGGCTACGCCAGCGTCTCCGACATCTTCCAGCCGCAGAACCAGCGCACGGCCGACGGCGCCCTGCTCGACCCGCTGCAAGGCCGCAACCTGGAAGTGGGCGTGAAAGGTGAACTGTTCGATGGCAAGGTGAACACCTCGCTGGCGCTGTTCCGCATCGAACAGCGCAACCGCGCGGAGCTCGACCTGGTCAACACCTGCTCCAGCGGCACGGAGTGCTATTTCTCGGCCGGCAAGGTACGCAGCGAAGGCCTCGATGCGGAAATCAGCGGCGAAGTGGCGCCGGGCTGGCAGCTGTTCGCCGGCTATACCCTGAACAACTTCAAGTACCTGGACCAGACGTCGAGCGCGGGTGTGATGTTCGCCAGCACCTACTCGCCGCGCCACATGCTGCGCGCGTGGAGCGACTACCGCCTGCCCGGCGCCCTGCAGAAGTGGAGCGTGGGCGGCGGCGTGAACTTCCAGACGGAGAGCTCGCGCGTCACGCAGAACATCACGGTGGCTCAAGGCGCGTATGCCTTGTGGAGCGCGCGCGCCGCCTACCAAATCGACCGTAACTGGACGGCGTCGCTGTCCGTGACGAATCTGCTCGACAAGCGCTACTACCAGACGGTGGGCGCGCCTGCGTGGGGCAATTTCTATGGCGAGCCGCGCAAGGCGCAACTGACCTTGCGCGCGCGGTTCTGAACGAAGCCTAGCTTGCCGGGCGCAGCGGCGCTTTCGGCAACGGGATGAATTCCGTCTCGCCCGGCACTTGTCCCATGCGCTGGGCGCTCCAGTCGTCGGCCGCCTGCGACAGGCGCTCCTTGCTCGACGAGACGAAGTTCCAGAACAGGAAGCGGTGGCCATCCAGCGGCTCGCCGCCGATGACGACGAACTGCACCGGGCCGCCGCCTGCCGTCACCACGGGCGCGGCTCCCGCTTCCAGCAAGGCCATGGTGTGCGGCACCAGCGCCACGCCATCGACCAGCACTTCCCCGCTGATCGGATAAATCGCCGCTTCCGCCGGCAAGCCTTCCAGCCGCAACTCGCGCCCCGCCTGCAGCGCCACATCCAGGTACAGCGTCTGCATGTAGGTGCGCACGGGCGAGGTCTGGCCAAAGGCCGTGCCGATCAACACTTTCACCACGGCGCCATCGAGCGGCACGACGGGAATGTCGGCTTGCGGCGTGTGCGTGAAACTCGGTTCGTCCTCTTCATGCGCCTTCGGCAACGCGGCCCACAACTGCAAGCCGTGCGTGCGGTGCGGCTGGCCGGCCAGGTCGGGCGGCGTGCGCTCCGAATGCACGATGCCGCGCCCGGCCGTCATCCAGTTGATGGCGCCCGGTTCGATGCGCTGGCAGGAACCGATGCTGTCGCGGTGGTCGATCGCGCCCTCGAACAGATAGGTGACGGTGGCCAGGCCGATGTGCGGATGGGGACGCACGTCATGGTTGGCGTCGGGCGCCACGTCGATGGGGCCGAAATGGTCAAAGAAGATGAAGGGACCGACGGCCTGTTTTACTGCGGAGGGCAGCAGGCGCCGCACGACGAAGCCGCCGCCGAGGTCCTTTTCGTGGCTTTTCAGGATGGCCGCGCTCATGCCAGCACCGTCGTCACTTCGGTCGTCACGGCCGTCATCAATTTATGCAGCGGGCATTTGCCTGCCGCGGCCAGCAATTCCTCGCGCTGCGTATCCGTCAGCTCGCCCGTCAGGTGCAGGGTGGCGGCCAGGCGATAGACGCCCTTGCGCTCTTCGCTGGCATCGCGCTCGGTCGACACTTCCACGTGTTCCAGGGGGATGCCCTTGTGCTTGGCGTACCAGACGACGGTGAGCGCCTTGCAGGCCGACAGGGCCGCGTCGTACAGGTCGTGCGGCGAGGGGCCAGAATCGCCGCCCCCTTCGGCCACCGAGGCGTCGGCGGAAATGATGTGATCGCGCACGTGCACGATGTGGCGCATGGGTTGCGACTGATCGCGGATGGCTTTGATGGTCATGGCGTTCCTTGGTGCGTTTGGAAAGCCACAATTTACACCGTTTGCCCGCTTTGCGCAGCCTGCTGCCCTGCTACCTGGTCATTTGATACGGAACACGGCGTCGACCGTCTGCGCCATTTTGAGGCTGGTGACCATCAGCATGTCTTCGGGGTTCTGGCGCTGGCGGCTATTCGCGCGGTTGTAGCGGTCCGAAGGCACCAGGCCTACCGCATTGCCCAGGTTTTTCAGCTGGTCCGACGAGATGCCGGCCACGGCGCCCGCGCGCTTGCCGAAGCCGCGCGCCATGGCATCGGCCTTGCGCTGCGCATCCTTGACGGCTTCGCCCATCAGTTCCTCTTCCAGGCGGATGCGCTCCGTGGCGCCGAAGGTGACGGCAAACGCATCGAGGTTGGGCATGGCCAGCAGCGGACGCATGATGGCGGGCCATTTCGACAAATCCGCCACGTTGATATGCACGCTCGCCTTGATCTGGTACTGCGGGTTGGCCGGGTCCTGCTCGGCGCCCTTGCGGATTTCCTTGCGCACGTCGCGCACCTCGATGCCGGCCGCCGCATCGGGCAAACCCTGCTCCACCAGCAGCGCCTTGATTTCCCCGATGCGCGCCGCTACCTGCGCGGTGGCCACGTCCGGCACCGGGTCGAAGACACTGACGTCGAAATCGATCTCGCCCAGGTCCGGCGTGACGAAACTGTAGGCCGTGCCCGTCGCGTGGATGAAGGGATAGGAGGGCAGATCGCCGGCCAGGGCGGCGAGGGGCAGGCAGGCAAACACGATGGACAGCAGGCGGTGTTTGAACACGGATCCTCCGGCACGGTTAAGGTGCATGAAGTATCCGCCAAGATGGCCGATATGACAACCTCATTGTCCTCACCCTAATCGAGCGTGCGCGCCACCCGAAAGCCCACGATGTCGTTCGACAGCACGGTGGAAAAGCCGTTGCGCAAGGCCGAGCGCAGGTAGCGCGGGTGGTACAGCCACGAGCCGCCGCGCAGGATGCGCCGGCTGCTGTCGCTGCCCTCTTCCCACGCGCTGCCGTCGACGGGCGCGCCTTCGTAATTATCGTGCACCACGTCCTGCACCCATTCCCACACATTGCCATGCATGTCGAACAGGCCCCAGGAATTCGGCGCGAATGTGCCCAGCGGCGTCGTGCCGCCCCGGTACACGCCGCGCGGGCCGCCGTTGTACACATACAGGCCGTCGTAGTTGGCTTGTTCAGTACTGATCGTGTCGCCCACGTTGAAGGCCGTGCGCGTGCCGGCGCGGCACGCGTATTCCCATTCCGCTTCGCTGGGCAAACGGTACTGGCGGCCCGTGCGCTCGCTCATCCACGCCAGGAACAGCTGCGCGTCATTCCAGCTCACGCCCACCACCGGGTGCTGGTCGTTCTGCACGAAGCCGGGATTGTCCCAGTCCGTTTCCGAACCGCCCGCCCAATCGGTCGCCTTGACGAAGGCGCGCCATTCGCCCACGCTGACGGGGTGGCGCGCCAGCGCGAACGGGCGCTCGATGCCGACCCAATGCTGCGGCATCTCGCGCTCGAGCCAGGCCTGCTGCGAACCGGCCTGGATAGCCGCCTTGTGCTCCGTCTCGTGCGCGCCCATCTGGAAGCGGCCGCTGGGAATGAGCACCAGTTCCGGCCCCTGTCCCGCGCCATCGAGAAAATCATCACGCAAGATGCCTTCTGCATTGGCCACCGGTTCCGCGTGTGCGGGCGCCGGCGCCGGCTCGCTCACTGCGGCGGCGGGCTGCGCCTGCGCCGCCGCGGCGCGGCTGGCCTCTTCCTTGCGCGCGCGCTCCTGCTCGGCGCGGTAGGCCGCCTCCGCCTTGGCGACGATGGCCTTGCGCTGCAATTCCTGGTGTTCCTGCAAGGCAGTGGCGGCATCGGCTTCGCGGCGCGCGCGCAGCTGGCCGCGCAGCGCTTCCTTGCGCAGCTTGCGCGCCTCTTCCGCTTCGAAATGGCGCTGCGCCTCCTGCTCGCGGCGCAGTTTATCTTGCCGCTGCTTTTCCAGCGCGGCCGCCTGGATTTCCGCCTTGCGGCGCTGATCCAGTTCTTCCTGGCGTATCCGGGCCCGCTTGATCTCTTCCTCGCGGGCCTGTTCGGCGGCCAGCGCGGCCTGCCGTTGTTGCTGCGCCTGCTGCGCCGCACGCGCCTGCTGCTGGCGCGCCTGTTCCGCCAGTTCTTCGGGCGACGGCCCTGCGGCCCGCTCCAGCCCTTCCAGCAAGGCTTGCACGGATTGCGGCCGCAATTCCGCCGTCAAGGAAAAACCGTTCTGCAAGACTTGCCACTGTTGCGCGTTGAGCGCTTGCGGCGCCGACGGCAAGTGGCTGGCGCTGCGCATGTCGTCGAACGGCATGCGCCCTTCGAGCATCTGGTAAATCATCACAGCCACCGCATATACGTCCAGGCGCGGGCTGGGCTGGCGCTGGTTGGCGCCGGCCTCGGGCGCCCGGTAGCCGTGCGTGCCCGCATTCGGCATGTCCAGCGCCAGGCTGCTGTCCGCATTGCGCACGCGCGACGCGATGCCGTAGTCGAGCAGCTTGACGTCGCCCTTCGCCGTCAGGAAGACATTGCCAGGCTTGATGTCGCGGTGCACCAGCTTGTGCTTTTCCCACGCATACGACAGGGCGTCGGCCACCGGCTGCAGCAATTGCTGCACCGTCGACAGCGGCAGCGCGCCCTCGCGCGCCAGATAGTGCTCGAGGTCTTCGCCATCGAGGCATTCCATGATGATGAAATAGCTGGCCGTGGCCGGGTCCTGCGCCCACTCGTAGACGCGCACGATGTTTTCATGCGCGAGTTTGCGCGCCTGCGTGGCTTCCTCGATCAGCAGTTTTGCATGCGTGGCGCTTTGCGTCAGCTGCGGCGGCAAGATCTTCAGCGCCACCATTTCGCTGCTGCCCAGCTCCGCGTGCGTGGCCAGGTCGGTGGCTTGCCACACCTGCCCCATGCCGCCCGTGCCGATCAGCCGTTCGAGCCGGTAACGGCGGTTTTGCGGGCCGATTTCCTGGCCCGTCATGAAGCCCAGCTCCGTGCCCTGGCGCACCGGTAGCGGCGCGGGCGCAGGTGCGGCGCCGGGCGGCGCGTACTCGGCGTCGAGGATGGCGTTCTTGCGACTTTCAAATTCCTGCTCGCTGAGCAGCCCGTCATCGTGGAGGGCGCGCAGTTCCCGCAGTTTGTCTCGTGCTTTTTGCATCATCTGGGGTGAAACGCTTCCATCAAGGCTGCAAGGCAACGCCGCAGGCGGCGCAGAATTTATCTTCCGGATGGCCCGCGCGCTGCGCATGGCCGTTCTTGCAGCGCAGCGACGCAGCGGCGCCCAGCCCGACACTTGGCTGCAGCGCCTGCGCCACGGCCACGCCCAGCTGCGCCTGCGCCGACAGGCCATGCGCATGCGCCGCATTCTGCAGGTTGATCAGGTCCAGCTGCTGGCGCCGTTCGCGTTCCGCCTGGCCTTCCAGATAGCTGCGCTCCTGCGCCACGCTGTCCTGCGCCATGCGCAGCGCGTCCAGCGGCGCGACGCTGTTCTCGGCCGCCGCCAGCGCCGCCAGCGCGTGGATCTGCTCGGCGCTCATGCCCGCCTGCAGCTGCACCTTCAGCACTTGCGCCAGCGCGGCCGCATTCTGCCCGGCGGCCATGGCCACCTTGCCCGTGTCGCTCAGCGAACCGATTTTCTCGATGCGGTCGATATCGATGCGCGCCAGTTCGGCCGCATGCGCCTGCTGCGCCAGCAGGGCTTCGTACTCGCCCTTCCAGCGCGCGTAATCGCTTTCGCGCTGCTGCGCCATGGCCAGCAGATCGCGCTGCCATTGCGCTTCCTGTTCCAGCTGGCGCAGCTGCTGGCGCTGTTCCTCGATGGCCAGCGCATCGAGCTGCGCCAGTTGCGTTTGCTGCTGCAGCTGGCGTGCGTGCACGCCATCGGCCTCGATGGTGCGCAGCAGCTTTTCCTGCTGCGCGATGGCGTCTTCGCGGGCGCCGCCGCGCCGCAGCGCCGCCACCTTTTCCGCGATTTCCGCCGCCTGCACCTGGGCCGCTTCATCCTTGTGCGCCTCGGCGCGCAGCAGTTCGCGCTGGCGCGCCAGCTGCATCTGGTCTTCCCACTCCTGTACCCGCTCGGCCTCGCGCTTGCGCGCCGCGTTCGCCAGCATCAGGCCCTGCCAGGCGGCCTGGTGCTGTTCCGCTTCCAGCTGCGCCTCGCGCTGGGCCGCATCCGCTTCCGCCTGGCGCAGGCGCGCCAGCTGGGTGCGGCGGCCCGTCTCGTCGTCGATCAGCAGCGCGCTTTCCACTTGCTGCGCGATCGACTGCAAGTGGACTTGATGCGTAAAACGCTGCTGCGCCAGCTGGATCTGTTCGCGCCCATGCAGCTGCGACAGTTCCAGCTCGCTGCGCATCTTGATGGCGGCCAGCGCCCGCACGTGTTCCCAGTTGGCCGCTTCATCGGCGCGCTGCGCGCCCTTCTGCGCCAGCTCCTGTTCCAGTTCGCCCAGCGCCAGCGCGGCGCCATGGTCGAGCGCCTGGCGCCGCGATTTCGCTTCCAGGATGCGGCCATACAGGTCGATCTGGCGTCCGCGCAGCGCTTGCAGGCGCTCCGCTTCCTGGTGGTTCAGTTCCGCCTTTTCCACCGTCGCATCCTGCTGCAGCTCGGCGCGGCGGTGCGCATGGCGCGCCGCCAGTTCCTCGCGGCGGATACGCTGCCACTCTTCCTCGTCATACAGCTGGTCGAGCTGCTTCATGCGTTCCAGGCTGTGCTGCTCCAGGTCCTGCGCCGGCAAGCCGCCCAGCCACAGGGTGCCGATGCTGGCGCCGGCGTCGCCTTCGCGCTTGTCGTGGCGTAGCGTCAGGGTTTCCACGCGCGCCACGGCCAGGCCGCTGGACGCCAGGCGCTGCGTCAGCGCCGATTGCAGGCGCTCGTTCAATTCCGGGCGCAGGTCGGCATTCGCCTCCATCTCGCGCAGCGCGCGGCTGCCGATGAATTCCAGCGCAATCTGGCGCACGGATGGCAGCAACAGGGCGTGCAGGTGGGCGCGCGTGACGGCGCCCGGTGCGCGCATGAACTGGCGCGCGAACGCATCGGGCTGGCCCAGGGCGATATCCACGCGCAGGGATGCGGCGACGTTCAGCCGCTCCGTGCTGGCCATGCCGGGCAAGTCGAATTCCAGGCTGACGGCGTCGGCGCGCGCGATCAGCACTTCGGCCGGACGCGCCGGCAGCAGCGCGGGCAGGCGCGCAAAGAAGGCGGCGCTGTCATAGTCGCCGGCAGGTATCAAGGTGAAAGCGTCCGATTGCACGATCCAGGCGCGCGACTCGGCCGGTACCTGCAGGCGGCGCGCGGCGCTGCCGAACAGCGAAGACAGTTCGCGCACGCCAAAGAACAGTGCCAGTTGCCCATCAGCAAGATGCCATTGATTGGCATGCAGCACCGCGTCGCTGTCGGGTGCCCCAAGCGACAAGCCGCATTGCGCGCAATAGCCGGCGGCAGCGCCGTTCTTGTGCTCGCAGCGCGGGCAGCGGGCGCCGCCAAAACCAAACAATTGGAACATATGTGACTCCTGATGATATTTTTATCCATGCGACGGGGCCGCCATGCCGATTCTAGCAGGACAGCTGGCCCTGCACTTGCCGCGCGCGGCAGTGTGCAGCGTCAAATAATGCCACGCGGCAATTACATTCATATGCCCGGATACAGGGCAATTTAGGCCTCAATTCAAGCGGTCGGCTTGCCAGCCCCGCGCGCAGGCATTTCAGCGCCGTTTTTTTGCAGGCCATCCCGCCAAAACCACGGCTGGTCGCATCCACGTGGCGCAGAGGAGCGCGCATGGCTACAGTGCATGCATACCCACCCGCCACCCGAAAGGAAACATCATGAAAGCCTTGAAAAACATGGAAGCCATCTTCACCGTCGCCGTCGCCATCGCCTGCGGTGCCAGCTATGTCAGCTTCATGCAGCCATCGGCCGCCAAGGCTGCCGATGCGGCGCAAGCGAGCGCCATCCCCGTCGTGGTGGTCAGCGCCAAGCGCATGACGGAACAGGAAAAGAAAATCTCGCTGATCGAGGAAAGGCAAGCCTTGCTGGGCAACGCCACCGCCAGCACCCTGTGAGCCACCGATGCTGACACCACGCCGCCTGGCGCCCGCTTGATCACCGCCGCGCCAGGCCGCCATTTGCATCGCAAATGTATCCGCCACGGATACACGGACACACAGCATTGTGTCAATTGTAATAAGTTGAATCAAAGGCGAAAAACCGCCAGCAAGCGCCTATAGTCCATTTCACGCAATCACCGAAATGGAGTACACCATGAAACCCATCACACTCTACGCAGCAGCCATGCTTGCCATCAGCACCGCGGCGTTCCTGCCCGTGCAGGCCATGGCACAGAATCAGCTCGGCGTCAGCATTGTCGTCGGCAACGCCCCGCCTCCGCCACGGTTTGAAAGCGCACCCGCGCCGCGCGCCGGCTATGTCTGGGCGCCCGGCTACTGGAACTGGGATGGCCAGCGCCATGTCTGGAACAACGGTGAATGGCTGCGCGAACGCAGCGGCAACCAGTACCGCCGCGCCACCTGGATACAAGAGAACAACCGCTGGCGCCTGGACCGTGGTGGCTGGGTCGCGGCGCAAGTGCAGCCCGTGCGCTATGACGACATCCGCATCGCCCCGCCGCCGCCGCGCCGCGAAGCCATCCCGCGCGCCCGCCACGGCTATACCTGGGCGCCAGGCCACTGGGAATGGCGCGGCCAGCGCTACGCCTGGACGCCAGGCGTATGGATCGCCGAACGCCCCGGCTACGTGTATGCGCCGCCCGCCTGGAACCAGCGCGATGGCCGCTGGCAGATGGAGCAAGGCCGCTGGTCGCCACGCGGCCCGAACGGTGACCGCGACCGCGACGGCATCCCCAACCGCTATGACCGCGACAATGGCAACCGCCATGACCGCGACCATGATGGCGTGCCGAACCGCGACGACCGGCGTCCGGATAACCCGAACCGCAGCTGATATGCGGCTGTAATTGGCACCAAGGCCACCGTTCGCGGTGGCCTTGTCATTTTCCCGACATATCCGTGTATTAGAATCGCGCGACGATCAATCACACTGCGCGAGAAAGATTCACGATGGCGATGGAAACTGCCGGTTTTACCTACGGCTCGGACACCTCGGGCCTGGTCTGGGGCTTCCTGTTTGGCCGCGACGGGCCACCGCTGGCGCTCGACTCGACGGCGGCACTGGCCTGGCTGGCCGATGGCGCGGCGCGTCCGGCGCAGGAATTCGTCTGGCTACATTTCAATTTGTCGCATGCGGCCAGCGAAAAATGGCTGATGACGCATACGCAGCTGGCCGACGAATTCTATGAAACCCTGCACCAGGGGTCGCGCTCGACGCGCATCGAACAGGCGGAAAACACCCTGATCGCCGTGGTCAACGATGTGGTGCACAATTTCTCGTTCGAAGCATCCGATATTTCCACCATGTGGGCCAGCGTGGCGCAAAACCTCGTCATCACGGCGCGCCGCGCGCCGCTGCAGTCGATCGAGCGCCTGCGCCAGGCCGTCATCAAGAACCACGAGCCGATCCGCTCGTCGGTGGAGCTGCTGATTCATTTGCTGCGCGACCAGGCGGACGTGCTGGTCAACATCGTGCGCGACGCCGTGGCGCGGGTCGACGATATCGAGGATCACTTGCTGGCCGGACGCCTGGTGCCGAAACGCGAAGACCTGGGCGCCATGCGGCGCGTGCTGGTGCGGCTGCAGCGCCTGCTGGCGCCGGAACCGGCCGCCCTGTTCCGCCTGCTGCAACGCCCACCTGCGTGGGTGTCGGAGCTGGACAGCCTGGAACTGCGCCAGTCGACGGAGGAATTTTCCGTGGTGCTCAGCGATATGTCCTCGCTACAGGAACGCATCAAGCTGCTGCAGGAAGAGATCGCCGCCAGCGTCAACGAGGAAAACAGCCGCAGCCTGTTCGTGCTGACCATTGTCACCGTGCTGGCCTTGCCGATCAATATCATCGCCGGCATGCTGGGCATGAATGTGGGGGGAATTCCGCTGGCCCAGCACCCGCAGGGCTTCTGGATCATCGTTGCCATCATCGTCACGTTTACGGTCGTGGCTGGATGGCTGGTGGTGCGCGTGCAGCGAAACAGTTAATTCCCGTCCCGGCACGGCCTGGCAGGCGAACGGCAGGCGCCGTCCGCCATTACTGCTTGCTGCGCTTAACGGTGGTATTCGCCAGCCCGTTCAGGCTGATAGACGATTTCCTCGATCTTGACCTTCACCACGCCGCCCGGCATGGGCCAGGCGATGCTGTCGCCGACGGACAAGCCCAGCAGCGCGCTGCCGACGGGTGCCAGCACGGAAATGCGGTCGGCCTGGCCTTCCACATCCTTCGGATACACGAGCGTCAGGCAGAATTCCTCCTTGTTTTCCACCGTGAAGCGCACGGTGGAATTCATCGTCACGACGGTCGGCGGAATCTCTTGCGGCTCGAGCACCTCGGCGCGGCCCAGCTCATCGAGCAAAGCGGCCTTGTCCGGCGACAGATTATTACCCAAGGCATACAACAACGCTTCCAGTCGTTCCAGGTCTTGTGACGACAAAATAATTTTTGGTTTTTTTTCCAAGATATCCTCACTATTGATCATTAGGGCGACGTCCGGTTTTACTGGCGGCAGCTTGCTTGGCCGCGGCAGACAAAACAAACAGCATCAGAACGTCCATCATCAGCGGATTATGGACGAAGTCGCGGAGCAAGGCCATAGCGTTCGCGCATTCTTCATTAAAATTTATTAAAATCAATGACTTGCAATCGTCCATACGGACAAGAAATTAATCCATGCCGGGATGGTCGCAGGTATTGAAGTTATTCTTGATGGTATTTTGTTTACCATCAGCATGTTTTTAAAGAAAAAAACCGGCGGGCAAAAAAAGGATTAAAATTCATCTGGAATTATTATTAGAAAGACACGTCCCGCCTTTTCCGTCCGTCTTGTCGCCTTGCCTGCTGCCACCGGCCTGCGGTATGGACACTAAATTGCCGCGCGCCCTGTACTTTCACGCTGCAAAATGACAATATGTCGGCCTTAACAACACGTTGAGAGTTCCGGCTCACTTCGGTTTTCATCAGACTGGAACGTAAAGTATGGCAGGGCGAGGCGGGATCACACGGGGCGGCGGCAAGCGGGGCCGGCAGGCGGGCGCGTCATGATGGCGCCATTGATGCTGCCGTCGGCGCAATTGCGCGGCGACCGGATTGCCCGCTTGAACTTGCTGGCCGCGGCGGCCATGCTGGCGATGGCCAGCCTGCTGCTGATCCTCTTCCAGTTGTTTTCCCTCCAAACATCCTTCCAGCGCACGCTGCGCATCCAGGCCGACATGCTGGCGCCTGCCGCCACCCAGGCCGTGCGCCAGGACAATCGACTTGCAGCGCAACAACTCCTCGCCTCCCTCGCCGCCGCCCCGCATGTCCGGCAAGCACTGCTCTACAGCCCCTATGGCGCGCCGTTTGCCAGCTACGCGCGCAGCGCCAGCGATGCCGCGCCCGCGGCGCCGCGCAACGGCCTGCACATCGATTACCTGGACGGCAGCGCCGCCATCCTGAAAACCTTGCCCGGCGGCGGCGCGCTGTACCTGCGCGCCAGCCTGGCGCCGCTGTACGCCAGCCTGGCGCAATTTGCCGCCTTCACCCTGCTCGTCTGCCTGTGCGCGTTCGGCCTGACGTTCCTGATGGTGCGCCGCACGCGCACGGCCGCCCAGCATGCGGAAAGCCATTTGCACTACCTGGCCCATGTCGACCCGGTCACGCAACTGCCGAACCGCCATGAATTCAACGATGCCCTGGCCTACGCGCTGGCGCGCGCCGACCGCCAGGACAGTAGCGTGGGCCTGCTGCTGCTGGACCTGGACAACTTCAAGATCGTCAACGATACGCTGGGCCACCACTGCGGCGACCAGCTGCTCAAGCTCGTGTCCGAGCGTCTGGTAGCCATCCTGCGCGGCACCGACATCATCTGCCGCATCGGCGGCGATGAATTCGTCGTCATCGTCGAACCGGCCGACGACGCCTCGGAAATGGCCAGCGTGGCGCGCAAGATCCTGGCCGTGCTGGCCGCGCCGTTCGACCTCGAAGGCCACCAGCTATATGTCAGCGCCAGCATCGGCGTGAGCCTGTATCCATTCGACGCGCAGGACGTGGCCACCCTGACGCGCAATGCCGATACCGCCATGTACCACGCCAAGCACCAGGGCAAGAACCGCTACGCCGTGTTCAAGGCCGAAATGGAATTGCGCGCCCAGCGCCGCCTGCGCATGGAAGCGAACCTGCGCAAGGCTCTGCAGAACGAGGAACTGTATCTGCACTACCAGCCGCAGATCGACTTGCGCAGCGGGCGCATCGTCGGCGTGGAAGCGCTGATACGCTGGAACTGCCGCGACATGGGCCAGCTGAGCCCCGCCGAATTCATCCCCGTGGCCGAGGAAAGCGGCATCATCGTCGACCTGGGACGCTGGGTGCTGCAAAGCGCCTGCCGCCAGGCGGCCCTGTGGTGCAAGGCAGGCCTGCTCGATTCGCTCGAGCACGTGGCCGTCAACCTGTCGGCCTGCCAGGCGCGCGACCCGGGCCTGATGGACGATATCCGCGCCATCCTGGATGAAACGCAGCTGCCGCATGGCTTGCTGGAACTGGAAATCACGGAAGGCGTCCTGATGGACAATGTCCACGCCAACGTGGAACTGATGCGGCGCCTGCAGGAAACGGGCATCCACCTGTCGATCGACGATTTCGGCACCGGCTATTCGTCGATGTCGTACCTGAAGCGCCTGCCCATCGACCAGCTGAAAATCGACCGCAGCTTCGTGCACGACCTGCCCGGCGAGGGAGAAGCCATCGTCACGGCCATCATCGCCATGGCGCACAGCCTGCACCTGAAAGTGGTGGCAGAAGGGGTGGAAACCTTGCGGCAGGTGGAGTTTCTGAGAAAAGCCGGCTGCGACAACGTGCAGGGCTTTTTCTTCGCGCGTCCGATGACGGCGGCGCAGTTGACGGCGCTGCTGCTGGAACGGCGCGACTGGAGTACGCGCACGATCCTGCCGGCTTGAGTTGCTGCCAACAAGGGTGTCGGATTACGCACGGCGTTGCCGCGCTAATCCGACCTACGCCATAAACGGATAGGCCGGATTAGCGCATGGCGCGTCATCCGGCGCTACAAGACGTAGGTCGGGTTAGCGCAAAGCGCGTAACCCGACGCCGCCAATGCTACATCAGGCCAGCTTGGCCGAATGCTCGCGCGTGGCGTGGAATGTCAATTTCGGCCAGCGCTCTTCCGTCAGGCGCAGGTTCACGCCCGACGTGGCCAGGTAGGCCATGTTGCCGGCCGCATCGTAGGCCACGTTGTGGCCCAGCGCGTTTTCGAAATCCTGCAGGATGCGCTTGTCGTCGCAGCTAACCCAGCGGGCGCTGCTGATGCTGGTGCCTTCGAACACGGCGTCCACGCCATACTCGTTGAGCAAACGGCTGGCCACCACTTCGAACTGCAGCACGCCGACGGCGCCCAGTACCAGTTCGCCGCCCTGCACCGGCTTGAAGACCTGCACCGCGCCCTCTTCGCCCAGCTGCTGCAAGCCCTTGTGCAGCTGCTTGATCTTCAGCGGATTACGGATGCGCACGGAGCGGAAGAAGTCCGGCGCGAAGTACGGGATGCCCGTAAAGGTCAGCATCTCGCCTTCGGAAAAACTGTCGCCGATCTGCATGTTGCCATGGTTCGGCAAGCCGATGATGTCGCCCGCGTACGCTTCTTCCACCTGTTCGCGCGAGGAGGCCATGAAGGTCACCACGTTCGACACCTTGATCTCGCGCCCCAGGCGCAAATGCTTGACCTTCATGCCGCGCTCGAAACGTCCCGAGCACACGCGCAAAAAGGCGATGCGATCGCGGTGGGCCGGGTCCATGTTCGCCTGGATCTTGAAGACGAAACCGGTAAATGGCTGCTCGGACGGAGCCACCGACCGCACGGTGGCGTCGCGCTCGCGCGGCGCCGGCGCCCAGTCGACCAGCGCGGAGAGAATCTCGCGCACGCCGAAGTTGTTGATGGCCGAACCGAAGAACACGGGCGTCTGCACGCCGGAGAGGAATTCCTCCAGGTTGAACGGATTCGACGCGCCGTGCACCAGTTCCACTTCCATGCGCAACTGGTCCATCTCCAGCGGGAACATCTCCTGCAGGCGCGGGTTGTCGATGCCCTTGATGATTTCAAAGGCGCCATCGGCCTTTTCTTCACCGGCCTTGAACAGCATGATCTCGTCGTTCAGCAGGTGGTACACGCCGCGGAAGTTCTTGCCCATGCCGATAGGCCAGGTGACGGGCGCGCACTGGATCTTCAGCACCGACTCGAGTTCGTCGAGCAGGTCCAGCGGATCGCGCGTCTCGCGGTCCATCTTGTTCATGAAGGTGACGATCGGCGTATTGCGCATGCGGCAGACTGCCAGCAGCTTGATCGTCTGCGCTTCCACGCCCTTGGCCGCATCGATCACCATCAGCGCCGAGTCGACCGCCGTCAGCACGCGGTAGGTATCTTCCGAGAAGTCCTGGTGGCCCGGGGTGTCGAGCAGGTTGACGACGTGGTCGCGGAATTCGAACTGCATCACCGAGGAAGCGACGGAAATGCCGCGCTGCTTCTCGATCTCCATCCAGTCCGACGTCGCGTGGCGGCCCGATTTGCGTGCCTTGACGGTACCGGCCATCTGGATCGCGCCCGAGAACAGCAGCAGTTTTTCCGTCAGGGTGGTTTTACCCGCATCCGGGTGGGAAATGATGCCGAAGGTGCGGCGGCGCTGCACTTCGCGCGCGATCACGGCCGGCGCCTTGCTGCTCGCTGGCGCTGCGGCGATGTCCGCATTGTCGCTGGAATCGGGAGTGTTGATGTCGTTCTCGTTGGCCATATTGGTGACCATAATATGGCCCTCGCAAAAAACCCTCGATTTTACAGAAGGATCGGCCTTCCGTGTGAACTGCTTCACTCTGGCGAACGGCAAAATCGCCCACTTCATCAAGGGGTCACAATCCGCAGGCAACATTGCACTGCAGAAATGTTGCCACTCTTTCCTGGAAACCCGATGAAAATGCTCCTCACCCCCGCCATCCGACTCATGCAGCGCTTGCGCCTGCTGCCCAAATTCATGCTTGTCTGCCTGGTCTTCCTGCTGCCGCTGGCGCTGGCGACCACCCTGCTGATCTCGGAACTGGGCAAATCGCTGGCCCAGGCGCAGGATGCGCAGCGGGGCGTGGCCTATGTGCGCCAGCTGCAGGAAGGCACGCGGCTGCTGCAGCAGCGGCGCGGCCTCGAACATTTGCGCCTGAGCGGCAAGGCGGGGATGGACAACACGGCCCTGAATGCGCGCATCACGTCCACGCTGGCCGCCCTGGCGCGCTTGCCGGCGGGCGCAGGCCTGCCCCAGGCGGCCGAACTGACGAAGCAGTGGCAAGCCCTGTTGGGCCGCCAGGCGGGCCTTGCGGCGCGCGACAGCTACGCGGCGCACACGGCGCTGCTGCGCCAGGCGGCCAAACTGGGCCAGCTGGTAGCCGACCGTTCGCACCTGAGCCTGGATCCGGACGCGGGCGCCAACCACCTGAGCGCCGTTTTCACCGCCACCCTGCCCGACCTGGCCGAAAGCCTGTCGGACATCGCCGGGCGCGGCGCCGCCTATATCGACACGGGCCTGTTCGAGGCGAATGAAGATCAGCTCGTCAACGCCAACGCCCTGATCGCGCGCCACGAACTCGAACGCCTGCCGGCCCGCTTCGACGAAATCATCGCCGCCAAGCCGGAACTGCGCGCCAGCCTGCAGCCAGCCCTGAAAGCCGTGCCGGCCGCGCTGGCCTTCCTCGAACGCACGAAGAATGAAGTGACGAATTCCTACGATCAGACCTCGGGCGCGCAATTTCATGCGGCCGGCATGCAAGCGATCGATGCCCTGCAGGCGCTGTCCGGCGCCTCGGCCACCGCCCTGGACGGCTTGCTGGCGCAGCGCATCGCCCGCGACGAGGCGCGCCGCGGCCTGATCCTGGCGGCCATGCTGCTGGTGCTGCTGGCCGCCGCCTACCTGTGTGCAGGCTTCTATGCCGCCTTCGTGCGCGACGTGACGCAATTGCGCGTGGCCGTCGGCGCGGCGGCGGCGGGCGACCTGTCGCAGCGCATTACCTCGCAGGCGCACGATGAGATCGGCGACCTGGTGCGCGACTTCGGCGCCATGACGCACGGCCTGGCCACCCTGGTGCAGGAAATCCGCGGCGGTGCGGCCGTCATCGCCGCGGCCGGCGCCGATATCGCGCAGGGCAACGCCGCCCTGTCCGGCCATACGGCCACGCAAGCGGATGCGCTGGGCGCCACCGTGGATTCGATGCGCGAGCTGACGGCCACCGTGGGCCGCAACGAAGCCCACGTAGGACAGGGGCGCACCCTGGTGGCCTCGGCCGCCGAAGTGGCCCTGCGCGGCGGCGAGACCGTCAGCGCCGTGGTCGAGACCATGGCCTCGATCAAGGCCAGCTCGCACAAGATCGTCGACATCATCGGCGTCATCAACGGCATCGCCTTCCAGACGAATATCCTGGCCCTGAACGCGGCCGTCGAAGCGGCCCGCGCGGGCGAGCAGGGACGCGGCTTTGCCGTCGTCGCGTCCGAGGTGCGCAGCCTGGCGCAGCGCTCCAGCGAGGCGGCGCAGCAGATCAAGCGCCTGATCGGCGATTCCGTCGCCACCGTGGATGCGGGCGGCGACCTGGTCAATGCGGCCGGCAGCACCATGCGCCAGGTCGTCGATGCCGTGCAGCAGGTGTCTGTCGTCATCGGGCGCATCAGCAGCGCCGGCGCCGAGCAGAATGGCGAGATCGCCCGCATCAACGGCGCGCTGGCGCAAATCGACGACATGACGCGCCAGAACGCGGGCCTGGTCGACGAGGCGCGCGCCGGTTCGCAGCGCCTGCACCAGGAAGGCGAAGCGCTGACGCAAGCCGTCAGCCGCTTCCGCCTGGGGGAACACGAGACGCCAAACGTGCGCCAGACACCTGCCGCAACCGTGCGCGAGGGCTTGCCCAGCGTGCGGCCGGCCGGCCTGTGGAGCGCCAACAAGCCGCGCGTCATATCACAAAATCGCGCGGAACGGCGCAAGGCTAGCTAGTCAAAAGTGTGCGCGTAGGACAAGGACTACAATTTCGCCTCAATGGAGACTACAAAGTGGCGACTGCTAATCTTATGTTCGCCACTTACATAAGCTTTTAAAGTAGCTACATCGCGATCTGCACCGCGCGGTCGACAAAAACGCCGTTACCACATGAGTACGGCAGTTTTTTTTGACCAGCAACGCGGCAGTCGCACTCCGATGTAAAAAGCCTGTGAGGAATACTATGAGCCATACTCAACTTATCGCCCCGGTCCAGAAGAACCAGTTGCTGCCGCGCGCCATGCCGGCGGCCGGTCGGGAAATCAAGCTTGCGTCGCGGGTTAGCCTCAGCAGTGCCCAACAGAATGAATTGCTGGCCGCCCTGCCGCGCGCCGCGCTTGAATCGCTGTTCGAAGACCTGGAACTGGTCGAACTGCCTTTCGGCAAGGAACTGTATGCCTACGGTAACAACCTGGAATACAGCTACTTCCCTACCACCGCCATCATTTCCCTACTGTATGTAATGGAAGACGGCGCCACGACGGAAATCGCCGTTGTCGGCCATGAAGGCGTGGCCGGTGCCTCGCTGCTGGCAGGCGAGCGCGCCATGTGCACGGCTGTCGTGCAAAGCGCCGGCTACGGCTACCGCCTGAAAACGCAAAGCTTGCGCGATGCCTTCAATCAAGGCGGCGCCCTGCCCCAGTTGCTGATGCGCTACACCAACGCCCTGTTTGCGCAAATGGCGCAGAACGCCGTCGGCGGCCGCCACAGCTCGATCGAGCAAAAGCTGTGCCGCTGGCTGCTGGACCGCCTGGACCGTTCGCCATCGAATGAATTGAAAGTCACGCAAGAGCTGATCTCCATCATGCTGGGCGTGCGCCGCGAAAGCATCACGGCAGCCGCCGGCAAGCTGCAGGAAGAAGGCTTGATCCACTATCGCCGCGGCAATATCACGGTGCTGGACCGCGCCGGCCTGGAATGCTATGCGGGCGAGTGCTACAAAGTGGCCAAGACAGAATATGACCGCTTGCTGCGCGACGTATCGCGCTGCTGATCAGGCAAGATAAAAAAATGGCCGGGCTTGCATGCCCGGCCATTTTTTTGCCGCAACCTCAACCTCAACTACGCTTCGGCATCCGCATCGATGTCTTCCGGCTCCAGCGTCAGCGGCAGGGGAATCACGGCTTCCACACAGGTCCCCTTGCCTTCCGGCCCCTGGCGTACGGTGAGGGTGCCGCCCAGCAACAAAGCCCGTTCGCGCATGCCCAGCAAGCCGTGCGACATGGGTTTTTGCAAAGCATCTTCCGTGATGCCGATGCCATCGTCGATGACGCGCAGCACCAGGCCATGCTCGTTGCGTTTCAATGTCACGCTGACCATGCCGGCGCGCGCATATTTCAGGATGTTCGTCAGCGATTCCTGCACGATGCGGAACAGGGCAATCGTCAGGGTGGCTTCGCGGTTGTCGATATTGATGGCCACGTCCGTTTCGCAGCGCACGGAACTCATGCGCGTAAAATCCTCGCAATAGCTTTCGATGGCGGCGCACAGGCCCAGGTTGTCCAGCAGGCTCGGGCGCAAATCCTCGACGATGCGGCGCTTCAGCTCCACCGTTTCCAGCAAGGTTGCCTTGGCGCGCCGTAATTGCGCGGCCAGTTCCGGCTGCGCGTGCGCCAGTTGCTGCGTAACGGCGCCCAGGTCCATGCTGATCGAGGTCAAGTTGGCGCCCAGCTCATCATGCAATTCGCGCGCCAGGCGCGCCTTTTCCACTTCGTTGACGCTGATCAAATGGCGCGACAGCACGGATAGCTGCTCCGTGCGCTTGCTGACCGTCGATTCCAGATTGTCGTTGGCATTTTGCAATGCATACTCGACGGCCGCGCGGTTCTGGAAGCTGCGCCGCACCAGCTGGTAAAACATGATCAGCACGAGGATGGCCAGGGCATTGATGCCGATGCCGAGCAGCACGGCTTTCTGGTACTCATGGTAAAACGCGGCGCTGCCGGACGACAGCGCTTCATTCTGCTCGCGCGTCATGATCACCACCTGCAGGCGGATCTCGTCCATGGTGGCGCGATCATCGGTCACGCGGGAAATGTTGACGATCTCGGCCAACCCGCCCTGCCTGTAGACCTCGATTGACTCTTGCAGCATCGACATCTTGCGGCGGATCAAGCTTTTCAGCTGGCCCAGGTTTTTCAGCTGGGTGGGACTGCCCGCGAGCAAAGTCTGCAGCTCGTTGAATTCGTTTTCAATTTCGGTGGTAGCCGTCTTCGACGGCCCCAGATAGGTTTCGGAGCCGGAAATGAAATAGCCGCGCAAGCTGCTTTCCGCATCGAGCACGAGCACGTTCAAATACTGCAGGCGGTCCGCCACGCGGGCGCTCTGGCTGAGCAAGGCATTCGTGCCCTTCAGCGACTGCAGGTTATGAAAGAGACTGAAACCATTAAGTACAAGCAACAAGGCGCACGTCACGCACAGGATCGTCTTGTACAGGGGCAGGCGGTGATTCGGGGCCGGTTCAGCGGTGAAATACATCCTGATGTGCATCCTTAGCAAGGTTCGGCGCGGGAGAGAGCGCCGGCGCCGGCCAATTATAGTCCTCGCCACAAACTGCTGCACTGCACAAGTCGTGCTGGCCAGCTGGCTGAGCGATCATGTTTCCATGATCGCACCGCAGCGCTAGTCAAGCAAATTGTTTTTCATTGCGTAATAGGTCAAGTCACTGTTCGATTGCAAGCCCATTTTTTCCATGATGCGCGTACGGTAGGTACTCACCGTCTTGATGCTCAGCGACAAGGCAACACCGATATCGGACACGGTGGCGCCGCGCGCCA
This sequence comes from Janthinobacterium lividum, assembly GCF_034424625.1. Classification (NCBI taxonomy): domain Bacteria; kingdom Pseudomonadati; phylum Pseudomonadota; class Betaproteobacteria; order Burkholderiales; family Oxalobacteraceae; genus Janthinobacterium; species Janthinobacterium lividum. The sequence goes on from NZ_CP139976.1 coordinate 4,313,550, forward strand.
GGCGCAGGAAGACCTGGAACTCGCGGTCCGACAATTCCGTATGCAGGGCGGCATTCGTGTCGCGGTCGAACGATTGCGCCAGCAATTCACCGACGGTGGAGCTGACGTAGCGGCGTCCCTGGAAAACGGTGCGCACGGCCGTCATCAGCTCGTCGGCTTCGCACTCCTTGTTCAGATAGCCATTCGCGCCCATCTTGAACAGGTTCAGCGCGTATTGCTGCGCGGGATAGCCGCTGAGGATCAGCACGGGCAATTCCGGCTGGCCCTGGCGGATCGTGCGCAAGGTATCGATGCCGCTCTGATCGGGCATGGCTATATCGAGCAACAATACATCGCAAATTTCGCGGCGGGCGATATCGAGGGCTTCACGCCCCGTACCGGCTTCCGCCACCACACTGAAATCGCTTGACGACGAAAAAATCTGTTTGAATCCAGCTCGTACTATTTGGTGATCATCACAAATGGCAACGCGTATCATTGTTTCCCCTTAAATTTTCCTGGCCTGGGAAAGACTACCGGAACCTGAACGCTGCCCCGGCTTAGCGTCACTAACAAAAACGCAACATTAACATTATATTCAAAATATGGCGCGCCGTACGGTAGCGTCAACGCCAAGACGGAGCGCCCATGCAGTATAGTCAACTTAGTCAACTGCTACCGGACAACCCCACCTATATTGGTACAAATCTTATTTTAGCAAGTTTAAAATCGCAATTAATTCATTGCGTATCCACACGCGGTCCAGCGGCGCTTCCTGCGGCACAACGGGCATGGCCGGCAGCACTGGCAACTCGTCAAGGATGGCATGCGATGCGCCACGGCTGTCGAGCTTGTTTCGCGCGCCGCTGATGGTAAAGCCCTGCTCGTACAGCAATTCGCGGATGCGGCGTATCAGCAGCACCTCATGGTGCTGATAATAACGGCGGTTGCCACGTCGTTTGACCGGCTTGAGCTGGGAAAACTCCTGCTCCCAGTAGCGCAACACGTGCGGTTTGACGCCGCACAATTCGCTCACTTCGCCGATCGTGAAATAGCGTTTCGCCGGAATGGGCGGCAAGGCGATCAACTCGGTTTTACTGATGCGCTCGTTCATCGCCACTCACTCAGGCAGCACGTGCCAGCGGACTGGTCTCTTCGACCATGCTTTTCAGCTTCTGGCTCGCATGAAAGGTCACGACACGGCGCGCCGTGATGGGAATCTCTTCGCCCGTCTTCGGATTGCGGCCGGGCCGCTGCGGCTTGTCGCGCAACTGGAAATTGCCGAAACCGGACAGCTTGACGGCCTCGCCACGCTCGAGCGCATTGCGGATCTCGTCGAAAAAGGTCTCGACCATATCCTTCGCTTCGCGCTTGTTCAGGCCCACTTGCTCGAACAACAATTCGGCCAGTTCCGCCTTGGTCAAGGTGGGTAAATCTTTTTCCGCTTCCTGGCGCACTTTGGCAACCAGCATGGCCCGATGCAAATCGGCGGCCAGTGCGGATTGCAGTACGGCGGAATCAACGTCGCTGTTATTAATTTTCCTGCCCTGCCTTTTCTGTGCGCCCGAGCCTGCCACATGGCAAGCTCGTCTACGGTTGACGACGGAAAGGCCGTCACGCAAGGCGACGGCCGTCCGGTAATTACGAACGCAGTTTCGCGTCGTGGCCCTGCTTGGCCGCATCGATCAGGACAGCCATCAGGCCGTCGACGACGTCGTCTTGCAGGGTGTTTTGAGTATCTTGCAAGCTAATCCGGAAAGCAAGGCTTTTTTCATCCACTTCCAGCCCTTTTCCACGATATTCATCAAATAAAACAATGGCTTGCACGATACGCGCTGCCGGGCTCGACTTGGCGGCGGCATGGAATCTGTCGAGCAGATCCTGCACGGCTACCGATTGCTTGACGACCACGGCCAAGTCGCGGCTGGCGCCAGGGAATTTCGAGATTTCCTGGTATGCCGGCACGACTCGTTGCGTCAAGGCAGCGGCGTCGACTTCGAACAGCACGGGCGCCAGCGGCAAGTCGTACTTTTGCATCCAGCGCGGGTGCAATTCGCCGATGAAACCGATGACCTTGCCATCGAGCTCCACATTGGCCGAACGGCCCGGATGCAGGGCCGGATGTTCCGCCTTGGTGAAACGCAAGACCAGCGGTGCAAACAGCGCTTCCAGGTCCGCCTTCACGTCGAAGAAGTCGACCGTGCGCGCAGCCTGGCCCCACTGCTCGTCGGCAACCGCGCCGTAGGCCATGGCCGCCACGCGCTTCGGCTGGGCGTAGCCAGCCACCGACAAGGGGCCGTTTTCCACGCTGTCGTCGCGCTGGTAGATGGCGCCCACTTCGAAGATGCGCACGCGGTTCGTCTTGCGGTTCAGGTTGTAGCGCACATTGGCGATCAGGCTGCCGATCAGCGAGGAACGCATCACGCTCATCTGGCTGGCGATCGGGTTCTGCAATTTGATCGGGTTCGTATTGCCCGAGAAATCGCGCTCCCATGCCGTATCGACAAAGCTCATGTTAACCACTTCCTGGAAGCCCAGGTCGGCCAGCTCATGACGTACCGCAAACAGCGAGCGGGTATTTTCCGGTGCAATCTGCATCACGTTCGCGGCCACGGGCGGCAAGGTCGGGATGTTTTCAAAGCCGTACACGCGCGCCACTTCCTCGATCAGGTCTTCCTCGATCTCGATGTCGAAACGGTAGCTGGGCGACGTCACGGAAAACACGCCGTCCGCCAGGGTGTATGGCAGGGCCAGGCGCGTGAAGATATCGGCGATCAGCTCATCGTTGAGCGGCACGCCGATGACTTTTTGCGCGCGCGCCGTGCGCATCGACACGGGCTGGCGCTGCGGCAGGTTCACCACGTGGTCGTCGACAGGACCGACGGTCGTGGCCGGCGTGCCGCAGATTTCCACGATCAGGGCCGTGATGCGCTCGATGTGCTCGACTGTGGTGGCGAAATCGACGCCGCGCTCGAAGCGGTGTGCCGCATCGGTCGAGAAATTCAAGCGGCGCGCGCGGCCTTGAATGGCGTTCGGCCACCAGAATGCCGCTTCCAGGTAGATGCTGTCCGTATCGTCCGACACCGAGCTGGCGTCGCCGCCCATGATGCCGGCCAGCGATTCGATTTCCTGCTCATCGGCAATGACGCCGATCCACTCGTCGACGGCGATGGTGTTGCCATTCAACAGCTTGACGGACTCGCCCTTCTTGCCCCAACGTACGTCGAGGCTGCCGTGGATCTTTGCCAGGTCAAACACGTGGCTGGGACGGCCCAGTTCCAGCATGACATAGTTGGAAATGTCGACCAGGGCCGACAGCGGACGCTGGCCGCTGCGCTCGAGGCGCTGCTTCATCCAGTCCGGCGTGGCTGCCTTGGCGTTCAAGCCGCGGATGACGCGGCCCGTGAAACGGCCGCACAGGTCCGGCGCGCTGACTTTCACGGGCAGGATTTCGTCGCTGGAAACCGGCACGGTGCGGAACTGCGGCGCATTCAGGGGCACGCCCGTCAAGGCCGACACTTCGCGCGCCACGCCCAGCACGGACAGGCAGTCCGCCTTGTTCGGCGTCAACTTGATGGTGAATTTCAAATCGTTGAGCGCAAAGTAATCGCGGAAATTCTGGCCGATCGGCGCGTCGTCCGGCAATTCCATCAAGCCGGCGTTTTCTTCCGACAATTTCAATTCGCGCGCGGAGCACAGCATGCCTTGCGACTCGACGCCGCGCAGCTGGCCCACCTTGATTTCAAACGGCTTGCCATCGGCGCCAGGCGGCAGCACGGCGCCCGCCATCGCGCACACGACTTTCAAGCCCGGGCGCACGTTCGGCGCGCCGCAGACGATGTTGAGCATGGTGCCCGTGCCGACATCGACCTGGCACACATTCAGGCGGTCCGCATTCGGATGTTTTTCCATCTCCAGGACCAGGCCTACCACCACGTTCGAGAACGGCGGGGCGACAGGATCGACGTCCTCGACTTCGAGACCGGACATGGTCAGCAGATGGGCCAGTTCGTCCGAAGTCATCTTCGGATCGACCATGGTACGGAGCCAGTTTTCGGAAAATTGCATAATCAAGCCTTCAAAGGGTCAAAGCTCACAGCGCGAGCGCACAGGCGCTCAAGCGCCATGAATCAAACGGAACAACGCTTAGTTGAATTGCTTCAGGAACCTTAAATCGCCTTCATAGAACAGGCGCAGGTCGTTGATGCCGTAACGCAGCATCGTCAAGCGTTCCAGGCCGGAGCCGAAAGCAAAACCGATGAATTTCTCGGGATCGAGGCCAAAGTTCTTCACCACGGTCGGATGCACCTGGCCGGCGCCCGACACTTCCAGCCAACGGCCTTTCAATGGACCGGAGCCAAAGGCGATATCGATCTCGGCCGACGGTTCCGTGAACGGGAAGTACGATGGACGGAAGCGCACCTGCAAATCGTCCGTCTCGAAGAAGGCCTTGACGAAATTCAGGTACACGCCCTTCAGGTCGGCAAAGCTGATGTCTTCGGCGATCCACAGGCCTTCGACCTGGTGGAACATCGGCGAATGGGTGGCGTCGCTGTCGACGCGGTAGGTGCGGCCTGGCGCAATGACCTTGATCGGCGGCGTGTGCGTGCGCGCATAGCGCACCTGCATCGGGCTCGTGTGCGTGCGCAGCAGCAAGGGCTTGCCATCGGTATCGTTGCCGTCGATGTAGAACGTGTCTTGCATGGAACGGGCCGGGTGGTTTTCCGGGCTGTTGAGCGCCGTGAAGTTGGTCCAGTCGTTCTCGATTTCGGGGCCGTCGGCCACGTCGAAGCCGATCGAGCGGAAGATTTCCTCGACCCGCTCCCACGTGCGCATCACGGGATGGATGCCGCCGGGCATGCGGCCACGGCCTGGCAAGGTCACGTCGATCGCTTCGGCGTTCAGACGGCCTTGCATCTGTGCATCGGCCAGTGCGTCACGGCGCGCCGTCAGCGCGTCCTCGATCTGCACTTTGACGGCGTTGATCAGGGCGCCTTGCGCCTTGCGCGCGTCCGGGTCCAACTTGCCCAGGCCCTTCATCATTTCAGTAATCTGGCCAGTCTTGCCCAGGTAGCGGGCTTTGGCGTTTTCAAGTGCGGCAGCGTCTGCGGCGGCGATAAAGTCAGCCTGGGCCGAGACGACGAGTTCTTCTAGGGAGTTCATGCGGCATTTCCTGTTTTGGACATCAATTCTGGACTCGCTTATCTAAAGTCCAACAATCAAAAACGGAAACGGGGCATAAGGTTCACACCCCTGCCCCGCTCTTTATGACAACCGACCTAATCTGCTGCGCGTCGTGATTTACGGTGTGCGATGCTCACCGTACCTTCGTACGGTTGCGCTTCTCGACCGCAACTCCCTTCCGCTCGCGACGATTTTGTCGGTCGCCGTTCTAACGTCACCCTACGGATGACGTTGTGCAATGACCGATGCTTACGCAGCGATTTTTGCTTTAACTGCGTTGACAATCGCAGCGAATGCTGGCTTGTCCATCACAGCCATATCGGCCAGGACTTTACGGTCCAGTTCGATATTTGCTTTTTTCAAGCCGTTCATGAATACGCTGTACGTTACGCCATGCTCACGGGAAGCGGCGTTGATACGGGCGATCCACAGGCGGCGGAAAACGCGTTTCTTGTTGCGGCGATCGCGGTAAGCGTATTGGCCAGCGCGCATAACTGCTTGCTTGGCAACACGGTATACACGGCTGCGGCGACCACGGTAGCCTTTAGCTTGAACAAGAATCTTTTTATGACGGGCACGAGCTGTAACCCCACGTTTTACTCTAGGCATAGTAACTCCTTAAATTGAGTGTGAGATTAAGCAGTCGGCATCATGCGCATGACGGATGTGACATCCGATGCGTTGATGTTACGGGTACCGCGCAACTGACGTTTGTTTTTGGTGGTTTTCTTGGTCAGGATGTGGCGTTTGAACGCGTGACCCGACTTGACTGTTCCACCTGGACGCACGCGAAAACGTTTTTTCGCGGAGCTTTTGGTCTTCATTTTAGGCATAGCAATCTGTCCTCTTACGGACAGCTCCATTTATAACAGGATTGCAGGTGGCAACACGACGCTGCGCTTAGATGCCTGCTTTCACATGTTGTGCAGCGGATGCGAGTCCACTACAGTTCACGCGGCCCGGGCATTGCTGACCGGGCCGCGCAAATTCTGCCTGGAATCTGGTGTCGCGCCCATGCAGGCACAAACCACGTCGATCCACAGTAAAACGCTATTGTAGCTTACTTCTTCTTCTTAGGCGAAAGAACCATGATCATTTGGCGGCCTTCCATCTTCGGGAACTGCTCGACCTGGCCGTACGGCTCCAGGTCGGCTTTCAGACGTTCCAGCATGCGGAAGCCAATATCCTGATGCGCCATCTCACGACCGCGGAAACGCAGGGTGATCTTGGTTTTATCGCCATCTTCGAGGAACTTGATGAGATTACGCAACTTGATATTGTAGTCACCATCATCAGTCCCCGGACGGAATTTGACTTCCTTCACGAGGATGATCTTTTGCTTCAATTTGGCTTCGTGAGCTTTCTTTTGCTCCGAATACTTAAATTTGCCGTAGTCCATCAAACGGCACACCGGTGGCTGCGCGGTAGGCGCAATTTCCACCAGGTCGACGTTTGCCTCTTCCGCCAGGCGGAAGGCTTCAGCCAAACTTACGATACCGAGTGGCTCGTTATCGACCCCGCTTAAACGCATTTCAGGGGCAGTGATTTCGCCATTGATGCGATGTGACTTGTCAGTAGCTATTGTAATTTCCTTTAAAAATCTTGTAAGACGGTCGTGCAGCGAGTTTCCTCGTCAGGCCTTGGTGTCGACTTCCTGTTTGAGTCGCTCAATCAGGGCATCGACGGACATGACGCCCAGATCGACATTGCCCCGCGCCCGCACGGCCACTGTATTCGCATCCCGCTCTTTGTCGCCAATCACTAAGATGTAAGGCAATTTTTGTACGGAATGTTCACGTATTTTATAGGTAATCTTCTCGTTACGCAAATCAGCCTGTACGCGCAGCCCCGCTTTGCGCAGTTTTGTTGTAACTTCCTGTACATAGTCGGCTTGAGCGTCGGAAATATTCAACACCGACACTTGCACTGGCGACAACCACAGCGGCATGGCGCCCGCATAGTGTTCGATCAGGATGCCGATGAAACGTTCCAGCGAACCGACGATCGCGCGGTGCAGCATGATGGGCACCTGGCGCGTATTGTCCACGGCCACGTATTCCGCACCCAGGCGGCCCGGCATCGACGGATCGATCTGCACGGTACCCACTTGCCATGCGCGGCCCAGGCTGTCTTTCAGGTGGTACTCGATCTTCGGACCGTAGAACGCGCCCTCGCCCGGCAATTCCGTCCATTCCACGCCGCAGGCGCGCAAGGCCGAACGCAGCGATTCCTCGGCGAAATCCCACGACTCTTCCGTACCGATGCGGTTATCCGGGCGCAAGGCCAGTTTCACGTCGATATTCGTGAAGCCGAAAGCCGTATACACATCCATCGCCTGCTGGTGGAACGCCGTCACTTCGCCGGCGATCTGCTCTTCCAGGCAGAAGATGTGACCATCGTCCTGCGTAAAGCCGCGCACGCGCATCATGCCGTGCAAGGCGCCCGACGGTTCATTGCGGTGGCATTGACCGAATTCGCCGTAGCGCAATGGCAAGTCGCGGTAGCTGCGCATGCCATTGTTGAAAATCTGGATATGGCCAGGGCAATTCATCGGCTTCAGCGCATAGGCGCGGTTTTCCGATTCCGTGATGAACATGTTTTCACGGTAATTGTCCCAGTGACCGGTTTTTTCCCACAGGCCACGGTCCAGAATTTGCGGCGCCTTGACTTCCTGGTAGCCGTTGACCTGATACACATTGCGCATGTATTGCTCAACTTGCTGCCAGATCGACCAGCCTTTCGGATGCCAGAAGATCAGGCCTGGCGCTTCTTCCTGGAAATGGAAGAAATCGAGCTGCTTGCCCAATTTGCGGTGATCGCGCTTTTCCGCCTCTTCCAGATTGTGCAGGTACAGTTCCTGGTCTTCCTTCTTGGCCCAGGCCGTGCCATAGATACGCTGCAGCATCTCGTTTTTCGAGTCGCCGCGCCAGTAGGCGCCGGCCAGCTTCATCAGCTTGAAGACTTTCAGCTTGCCCGTCGATGGCACGTGGGGGCCGCGGCACAAGTCCGTGAACTTGCCTTCGGAATACAGCGACACTTCCTGGTCGGCGGGAATCGAGCCGATCAGCTCCGCCTTGTACGCCTCGCCGATACCCTTGAAGTATTCGATGGCTTCGTCGCGCGCGACAACCTTGCGCGTGACTTGCTCATCCTTCTTGGCCAGTTCCGCCATTTTCTTTTCGATCGCCGTCAAATCTTCGGGCGTGAACGGACGCTTGTAGGCGAAGTCATAGTAAAAGCCGTTGTCGATCACGGGACCGATGGTCACTTGCGCGTCAGGGAACAATTCCTTGACGGCATACGCCAGCAAGTGGGCCGTCGAGTGGCGGATCACTTCCAGGCCGTCCGCGTCCTTGTCCGTGACAATCGCCAGTTCCGCATCCTGCTCGATCAGATAGGAAGTATCGACCAGTTTGCCGTCGACCTTGCCGGCCAGCGCAGCCTTGGCCAGACCGGTACCAATATTGGCCGCAACCTGGGCCACGGTGACCGGGCCGTCGAATTGACGGGCGGAACCATCGGGAAGTCGGATTGTAAGCATATTGATCTCCATATCGGCGCTGGCGCCAGGTAAAACTGCAATGTGATGGGTAAAATACTGAAAGGAAAACGCAGACGCAAAAAAACGCGGACTAGCCGCGTTTTTCACTTTCTTGAGACAAAGGAAACCCGTTCGACTAGCGTCACTCCCAAAGCTTGGTAGTAGTTCGCGGTGTCATAACCGGTTTTACCTTTCTCTCTAACTGCATTCTGGTGGGCGGTGAGGAATTCGAATCCCCGACCCCTTGGATGTCGACCAAGTATTCTAACCAGCTGAACTAACCGCCCGTAAAACTTTTGTTGATCATTGTATTTCAAATGACCGCTTGCGGCTTGCGCCAGCTTAAAAACCATCTACTGCCAAATTCTGGTGGGCGGTGAGGAATTCGAATCCCCGACCCCTTGGATGTCGACCAAGTATTCTAACCAGCTGAACTAACCGCCCCGAAGACCAGCATTATAGAGAGGCTTTCCCAGAATGACAAGGGCTGTTTTACAGGAAACTTTAATCACTCTCCGGGCGTCAGCCCCCTTTATATAGAGTAGGCCCTGCGCACGCGGAATGCCGCTAGAATCGCGGCATGAACTCCACCATATTAGCCTGGCTGAAAACCCTGAGCCGCATCTGCGGTTTTGAAACGGCCGACTCCTTTCCGCCCGGCCACCCATATGCACGCACGCACTGGGAAGCCGCGTATTTCGATATCGCCTCCGACGTAAAACCTGACGAGATCGAACGGCGCATTTGCGCGGCCATCGCCAACACGCCGAGCGTCTTCGCCTACATCACCAATCCCACGCCGCGCATGCAGCGCGCGCTGCTGAACGTGATCCACGACCGGCTGCGGCGCCAGCCCGGCGCGGGCGCCACGGACCTGGTCTTGTTATTGATCAATGCCTACGCCAGCGACCACATCACGGAAGCCGTGCCTGGCCTGCGCGCCCTGATCTACAACACGGAGCATGAAGACACGAATCTGCGCGTGCATGCCATCCTGGAATTGCTGGTGGGCACGCCACGGGGACTCGATGTAATCGACATGTAGTCGTCACGCATGATTCGCGGGAACATAGCGCGCCCGCAAGCGCATGAACGGCGTTTCCACCAATCTATATAAGAGCCAGCCCGTGATGATGCTCACAGCGATACTGACCAGTATCGCCGTGAGGCCATCCGGCCCGTAGCCAAAGTCTTGCAACAAGGGGCGCAGCAAAATGCACAGCTGCTTGTGCAGCAGATAGATCGCATACGACCACAAGGCCAGGCTGGCGGCGCCCGGCACGCGCAGTGTATAGAGTGCGCTGGCGGGACTCAGCGCCGCGATCAGCAGCAGGGTAAAACTGGCCGCCAGGGCCGGATAGCCGAACACCGTCACCCAATAGCCATAGTGATCGGTGAGAAACACATAAAACATCAGCGCCGTGCCCGCGATTCCCGCCAGCAAGCTGCGGTTGCCGTAAGAGGTCAGGCGCGCCCAGGCGACCGGATGGTGATTTTTCAGCAGCGCCAGCGCCACGCCCGCCACCAGCTCGTCAAAGCGGCACCACGACGCGTAATAAATATACTTGTAATACCCGAGGCCGCCGCGCGGCACTTGCACGTATTCATCCCACAAATAGGCGCGCACCAGCATGCCGACGATAAAGCTGGCGGCCACGGCCAGCCAGGCCCACAGCAGCGACTTGCGGCAGGCGGCGATCACCAGGGCCACGGCCGGCAGCAGCACATAGAACTGCTCCTCCACGCACAAGGACCACGCATGCGAAAACGCCGTACCCGGCGTCAGATTGATGTTTTGCGTAAAGGTCAGGAATTTCCACAGGGGCAGCAGCGCGCTATCGCCGCGGAACGCGGGCCACAAGTAATACAGGGCCAGCACGGCATAAAAACTGGGCAAGGTGCGCAGGAAGCGCCGCGCATAGAAACGCGGCAAGGAAAATCCATGTTCGCTGCGCAAGGCCGCAAAAATCTGGTTGCCGATCAGATAACCGCTGAGGGCAAAGAACAGGTCCACGCCCGTCCAGCCGATTTCGCCCCAGAAACCAAACGCCCCACCCTCGCTAACGAACAGCAAATAATGGTTCATGAAGACAAGCACGATGGCCAGCGCGCGCAAGGTATCGAGGCCGTACAGGCGGAAAGGATGGGACGTACTGGACATGGAATCGGCAAGGGAAAACAACGGTGGCGCCGATCATGCCACGCCGCACGCCGCCATGGCCAACTTTTTACAGGCGTCCACGGCGAATCCCGCTAAAATATGCCGACCCCGCTTTCCCTTCCCGCAACAGCATAGGATATGTCCAGCATGAGCAGCGCACTCCACTTCAAATCCATCAACTACACGGGCCAGGGCAGCGGCCCGCGCCTGATCGTCACGGGCGCCGTGCACGGCAATGAAACCTGCGGCACCAAGGGCATTCACCGCGTGATGGCTGAACTCGACAGCGGCGCCCTCTCCATCGTGGCCGGCAGCGTCACCTTCGTGCCCATCACCAATCCGCTGGCCTATGCCAAGGGCGTGCGCAGCGGCGACCGCAACCTGAACCGTAATCTTTTCCCGAACGACAATCCGCAGGATTTCGAAGACCGCATCGCCAATTGGCTGTGCCCGCTGCTGGGCCAGCACGACGTGCTGCTGGACTTGCACTCGTTCAATGCCGACAGCCAGCCATTCGTCATGGTGGGTCCACGCAACAACGATGGCCCGCTGCAACCGTTTAAACATGAAGAAAAGGAACGCGCGCTGGCGCGCCGCCTGGGCGTGCGCCGCTTCGTCGACGGCTGGCTGCATGCGTACGGCCAGGGCGTGCAGCGCCGCCTGGGCAATAGCGACCAGGTGGGCCTGGTCTTGCGCTACGGCGTGGGCACGACGGAATACATGCGCTCGACGGGCGGCTACGCCTTGACCCTGGAATGCGGCCAGCACGCGGACCCGGCCGCGCCGGATGTTGCTTACCGCGCCATCATGAACACCTTGGCTTTTTTGGGTTTCATCGACGCGCCGCAGCCGGAAGCGATCGCCGACGCCGACATGGAAGCGCTGAACATGGTCGTCGTGCACGACAAGCTCGATGCGGGCGACCGCTTCATCAAGACCTGGTCCAGCTTTGACAAGGTCAAACAGGGCGAGCAGATCGGCGTGCGCGCGGACGGCACGCCCGTGACGGCCGAATTCGACGCCTACATCCTATTCCCGGACGTCAATGCGGCGGCGAATGCCGAGTGGTATTACCTGGCAAGGGTCGCCGCCAGCTTTTGATTAGAGCCTATTCCAGTAGGGAGCGTCATCTGCTGGTAGTTCATCAGGAGCGCGGACAAGGCGTGAGGAGGACGCGTGGCGAGCCACGCGACGACGATCAACGCAGTTCCCCGCTTCTGAGGGGCGCCAGCAGGGGATGTATTCAGCTACTGGGATAAGCTCTTAGTGGCCGACCGACTTGGAAAACAAGTTAATGACAAGCACGCCGGCAATGATCAGCCCCAGGCCGATCAAGGCTGGCGTGTCGAGGCTTTGCTTGAACCAGAACCAGCCGACGGCGGAAATGAGCACGATACCCACGCCCGACCAGATGGCGTACACGATGCCGGTAGGAATGACCTTCAAGGTCAGGGACAGGCACCAGAAGGCGATGCTGTAGCCAATCACGGTGATGACACTGGGCCACAAGCGGCTGAAGCCCTCGGACGCCTTCAAGGCGCTGGTGGCGATGACTTCGGCGATGATGGCGATAACCAGGTAGAAATACGTCATGGCAAGACTCATGCTGGCATCCTTTATTGTGGGCTGAGCAGTTTCAAGCCCAGGATGCCCGACACGATCAGGGCGATGCAGGCGATGCGCGCGGCGCTGGCCGGCTCGCCCAGCACCATGATGCCGAAGATGGCCGTGCCGACGGTGCCGATGCCCGTCCAGATGGCGTAGGCCGTGCCCAGCGGCAAGGTGCGCAAGGCCAGGCCCAGCATCACTACGCTGCCCAGCATGGAAATGGCGGTCAATACGGATGGCACGAGGCGGGTAAAGCCGGCGCTGTATTTGAGGCCGATGGCCCAGCCAATTTCCAGCAAGCCCGCCAATACCAGAATGATCCACGCCATACTTTCTCCCGAGGCGGCAGGGTCGTCCCCGCCATATAGCCCCGTCATCGAGCAGGGTCGTCCCCACTGGAGCAAAGGGAAAAGTATACCATTGGGTGAAAACTCTTGCCGCCAGCACATTTTTTCTAGTACGGTCGCTCCAATCGAAAGTTGCCAAAAAACATGCTGATGGCAGCATAATTGCTGCATCCATTCACTTTCGGGAACAATGATGCTACTTCTGGCCCAAATCCTTACCGCCCTCATCCTGCTGCTGCACGTCTACATCGTGCTGCTGGAAACCGTGCTGTTCGATGCGCGCGGACGCAAGGTGTTTGGCCTGTCCAAGGAAAAGGCAGAGATCGTGCGTCCCGCCATGTCGAACCAGGGTTGCTACAACGGTTTTCTCGTCGCCGCCCTGGCGCTGGGCTTTTTTCACCCGGACGCGGCCATCGCCTATGCGTTCACCGTGTTCGGCCTGGCGTGCATCGCCGTGGCCGGCGTGTGGGGCGCAGCGACCGTCATGACGCGCATCCTCTACCTGCAAACCGTGCCTGCCGTCATCGCCTTGCTGCTGTTCCACTTCGCCTGATACCTGCCAGGGCGGCCAGCCGGCCGCCCTGGCCCGCTCAGCACTGCCTGCGCATACCCCAAATGGGTGATGTTTCCAAAAAACATGCCCGATACAATTCCTTGTAGCAAAAATACCACCAGACACATGGTGGCAAGTCACAGTCCACAGGGGAAATCATGCAAGCACATCCAACCACCTTTGCCGTCACATTGCTCGGCTGCCTCATGCTGTCCGCCTGCGGTGGCGGCGGCAGCGACGGCAGCGGCTCCGGCAGCGGTTCCACCAGCGCCGGCGGCACCAGCGGCACCTCGGCAAACTGCCAGTACAGCAACCTGATCAGCGATACGGAACGCAAGCAGGCCAGCGCCTGCGGCGTCCAGGTATCGGGCAACTACGCCCAGGCGGACTCGGGATACGACAGCGTGGTCGCCGCCTGCAAACAGGGGCAAAAAACCGTTGCCGATACCTATTACAGCGGCACGTACCAGAAAATGGTCGACTACGCGCGCTCCGTGAGCAAGGAGCTCGGCTGCGGGCAAAACAATGGCCCAACCTTGCCCAACAACACGACGGCAAGCAACTACAATTTCTGTGTCAAGAGCACCACCGTCAGTGGTAAGCTCAGCTATGAAGGCGCTTGCTACGGTCCCGTCAAATCGGGCGAAGGCGGCTGCGGCAGCGGCTATAACTATGTCAGCCAGTATGCCAGCCTCAGCACGTGCACATCCGGCGGCAAAAGCTGGCTGGAATCGCGCTAGGGAAGCCGGGCGGCCGTAGCAAGGGCCGCCCCCAGATGTGTCTTGTCCACCGCTTGCCGCCATGAGGATCGCCAATGACGCCATCGCTCGCCGTCGCCAGCCAGGCACTGACTGCCCTGATCTACGAAGCGGCCACGCGGCATGGCGCCTGGTCGCAATTCCTCGCCGCCTTTGCGCGACAACTGAAATCGCACGCCGGTTTGATCTGGGCCAATGATTTCAGCAACCGCTCGGTCGACGTCCAGCTGCCCGGCAGCGGCCTGTCCGCCACGTATGGCTTCGAGTCGGATGCCATGGCCAGCTTTGCCAGCTATTACGGCGCGCGCAATGTCTGGCTGGAAGACGCCACCCTGCACCGCGAGGGTGCCGTCGTCACCGGCTCCATGCTGTTTCCCGACCATTGCCTGAAGAAAACCGAATACTGGAACGACTGGCTGCGCCCGCAAGACATCTTTTATACGGCGGCGGCCATCGTCGAACTGCGCGCCGAGCGCTCCACCAATGTCACCGTGGTGCGCCGCGAACAGGCGGGCGCCTATGACGCGGGCGAACTGGCGCTGGTCCGCAGCCTGATGCCGCATTTGCAAACGGCCTTTGCCCTGCAGCGCAAGCTGCGCCGGCTGGAAGTGCTGTCCCAGAGTTCCACGCAGGTGCTGGAATTGCTGCCGTTTGGCGTGCTGCTGCTCGATGCCACGTCGCAACTGCTGTACGCCAACGAGCGAGCACTGGCCATGACGGCGTCGACGCGGCTGCTGCAGCTGCGCGAAGGCGCACCCCTGTATTGCCCGCGCGAAGCGGACAACGGCGCGCTGCGGCGCATGCTGCACGAGGCGGCCCAAACGGGCACGACGGCGGCAGGCGGTCCCGGCGGCGTGCTCAACCTGAATGGATTGACGGGCGAACAGCTGCGCCTGCGCGTCACGCCCCTGCCTTCCTGGCACAGTCCGTTCGGCTCGGCCAGCGCCATCGCCGTTTTCCTCAGCGATAGCAGCGACCTGATCACCTCCCTGGCCGCCACCCTGCGCAATTTCTATGGCATGACGGTGGCCGAGGCGCGCCTGACGGAAGCGCTCGTCAACGGCTATTCCTTGCAGGAATACGCCGAACGCCAGCGCATTTCCATCCACACGGCGCGCACGCAGATCAAGAGCGCCACCGCCAAGGCCGGCGCCCAGCGCCAGGTGGATCTGGTGCGCATCGTGCTGACGGGCCCGGCCGTGCTGCAGCGCAATCCCCTACCCGCCTGAATCCGTTCAAAAACGCGCGCCGCCAGCACGCTTTTCATTTATATCGTAAGATAGATATATCGTAAAACAGCGATATTAGAATTGAACAACTACGATATATACATCGCTTAAAAGCGAATTGTATGTTCAGGAGAAACAATATGGATATCGACGCCATCCACAAGGCGCTGGCCAATCCGGTGCGCCGGCAGATTTTGCAATGGCTGAAAGAACCGCAGCTGTATTTCCAGGAGCAGGATCACCCGCTGCACCTGGGCGTATGCGCCGGCCTGATCGACCGCCGCCTGAACCTGTCGCAATCGACGGTCTCGGCGCACCTGGCCAGCTTGCAGAAGGCAGGCCTGATTTCGGCCACCAAGGTGGGCCAATGGAGTTTCTTCAGCCGCAATGAAACCACCATCGAAGCCTTCCTCGAACACATGCAGCAAGGTTTGTAAGCACATAGTTCATCTTGACAACCCCGTCTCAACGCCGCCCGAGCGGCCCCAACAAGGAAATGACAATCATGGCAACTTTATTCGACCCCATCACCATTGGCAGTTTGCAACTGAAAAACCGCATCATCATGGCGCCGCTGACGCGTTCGCGCGCCGGCAACCCGGGCCGCGTGCCCAACGCCCTGATGACCGAGTACTACACGCAGCGCGCTTCGGCCGGCATGATCATCTCGGAAGCGACGGCAGTCACGCCCCAAGGCGTGGGCTATGCCGACACGCCGGGCATCTGGTCCGAAGAACAGGTGGAAGGCTGGAAACACATCACCCAGGCCGTGCATGACGCAGGCGGCTTGATCGTATTACAACTGTGGCATGTGGGCCGCATTTCCGCCCCCGTCTTCCTCGATGGCGACTTGCCCGTGGCGCCCAGCGCCGTCAAGCCGGCCGGCCACGTCAGCCTGCTGCGCCCGAAACAGGAATTCGTCACGCCACGCGCGCTGGACACGGAAGAGATCCCCGGCATCGTGGCAGCCTACCGCCTGGGCGCCGAGAATGCGAAAAAAGCCGGTTTCGACGGCGTGGAAATCCATGGCGCCAATGGTTATTTGCTCGACCAGTTCCTGCAAGACAGCACCAACTTGCGTACCGACAACTATGGCGGCTCGGTTAAAAACCGCGCCCGTTTGATGCTGGAAGTGACGGACGCGTGCATCGACGTGTGGGGCGCCGACCGGGTCGGCATGCATCTGGCACCGCGCCGCGATGCGCACGACATGGGCGATTCCGAACCGCGCGCCACTTTCGGCTATGTGGCACGCGAGCTGGGCAAGCGCGGCATCGCCTTCATCTGCGCCCGCGAAGCGCTGGGTGACGACCGCCTGGGCCCGTACCTGAAGCAGGAATTTGGCGGCGTGTACATTGCCAATGAGAAAATGGACAAAGCGGCGGCCGAAGCCCTGCTGGCCAACGGTGAAGCCGATGCCGTGGCCTTTGGCCTGTGGTTCATCGCCAACCCCGACCTGCCCATCCGCCTGCACAGCGACGCGCCATTGAATCCCCTGAACCCGGATACCCTGTACGCAGCGGCCGCTGCCGGTTACACGGACTACCCGGCACTGGCGGTACAAGCCTGAACGGCTCCCTGAGACTCCCTGAGAATACCCTGAGAGCTCCCTGAGCGGCACTACGCTGCTCATCCCCCACTGGCTGCGGACGCAACGATACCAACGCAACTCACTGCGTGACGATCGCGGCGCCCGCCGTTTTCGCCGCTTTTTTTAATGACACCGCCGCTCCCCATCGTCAGCGCCATCGGCGCCGTGCCGGCCGGGCCGGACGACGCGCCTGCACGCTGCTGAAGACCCGGCGTATCACCTCGACCGGTACCGCGT
Organism: Janthinobacterium lividum; assembly: GCF_034424625.1. Taxonomy (NCBI): domain Bacteria; kingdom Pseudomonadati; phylum Pseudomonadota; class Betaproteobacteria; order Burkholderiales; family Oxalobacteraceae; genus Janthinobacterium; species Janthinobacterium lividum. The sequence continues at coordinate 4,330,738 of NZ_CP139976.1, forward strand.
GTTCGCGCAAATAGGCTGTCGCCACCGTCCGTCCCAGGGTGTGATGAAAAGCGACGCCCCGCTCGACGAGCTCGGCCATCACTTTGTCCGTTCGCACATGCTCCCCATTTACATCATCGATGTTGTTTTTCATGCCATGGCTCCATGTCGGGTGGATCAACGCTGCGTCAAGTTTTGACCACATTGTGCGCATTTAGTGCCCGACACAGTGGCCAAGCATCGTTAAAATAGCGGCAGCAACCGCCTCGACACCGCATGAATAGCGGCCTCGGCTGCTTGTCGCCATCGCCAGCCCCGTATAGAATGCCTGCGCAGAATTTTTGCTTCAAGGAAAATGGCCACCAGCGCCATCCCATTAAGAACAGTGTCACTGAAGGGTATCAATGGACGATTTATTTGTAAAAGCGGGCGACTTGCCGACCTGGCACCAGCGCTGCGCGCTGCGCGTGCTGCACCTGTTTGGCTGGCGCATGCGCTTCCGTCCCCTGCCGGGACCGCGCGGCATCGCCGTCGTCTACCCGCACACGTCCAACTGGGATTTCATGGTGGGCCTGTTCGGCAAATGGGCGCTGTCCCTGCCGTTCCGCTGGCTGGCCAAGGATTCCCTGTTCCGCGGCCCGATGGGCAAGGTGCTGCGCTACCTCGGCGGCGAACCCGTCGACCGCAGTACCACCAGCGGCACGATCCAGCGCCAGGCCGAGCGCATGCTAGCCGCCGACTGGTACTGGCTGGCCATCACGCCGGAAGCGACGCGCAGCTACCGCCCGAACTGGAAGAGCGGCTTTTATCACCTGGCCCTGGCCGCCAAGGTGCCGCTGTTGCTGGTGTATATCGACTACCCGAACAAGGTGCTGGGCGTCGTCGACCATATCTATCTGACGGGCGACAAGGACGCCGACATGGCCGCCATCGCCGCCGTGTATGCGGGCCACCAGGGCTTGCATCCTGAAAAGGCGGCGCCCATCGTGCTGTCGGAACGTCGCCCCGGCGCTTAATTCATTCCCATCAGCACCACGCCGGCAGCCGTCAAGGCCACGCCGGCCACACGCAGCATGCGCTCGGCCAGTACCTGGCCGATGAAACGTCCCGCCCCCAGCAAGGTGGCCGAAGCCAGCAGGAAGCCGCACGCGGCCGAGGCGGCAGGCAATTCCTGGCCATGCGCATTGCCATGCGCCAGCGCAAACAGGCCCACCAATCCCATGCCCAGCCAGTTCGGCAAGGCCAGCGCCAGCGCGATGGCCAGTCCCACCAGCGCCACCGTGGCGGCGATACCTGTTTCCAGCCCGGGTACCGCCACGCCCGCCATGCCGGCCAGCGCACCGAGCAGCATCATGCCGAGGAAAGTGGCGGGCTGGGCCAGGCCGCGGCGCTGCTGGCCGCCCCAGATGCCCACGCCCAGCATGGCCAGCAAATGGTCGATGCCCGTGAACGGATGGGCGAAACCGGCCAGGAAACCGGCGCTCTCGCCATGGCCGGGGTGGGCCATGGCGGGCAAGGCCAGCAGGCACAGCGCCGCCACGGCGGCCGTATTCTTCATCAGTCTTGCGCTCATTGCAGCTCCTTGCCTGGTTGATCGAGCAAACCTTGCTCACGGATAAAGTCGATAACGATCTGCACGCCGTCGCCGCTGCGCAGGTTGGTGAACACGAAGGGGCGCTCGCCGCGCATGCGTTTGGCATCCTGCGCCATGATGTCCAGATTGGCCCCCACATACGGCGCCAGGTCCGTCTTGTTAATAATGAGCAAATCGGAACGCGTGATGCCGGGCCCGCCCTTGCGCGGAATTTTTTCGCCGCCGGCCACGTCGATCACATAAATGGTGAGGTCCGACAATTCCGGGCTGAAGGTGGCGGCCAGATTGTCCCCGCCCGATTCGACCAGGATCAAATCGAGATTCGGAAAATCTGCCTGCATGCGCGCGATCGCTTCCAGGTTGATGGACGCGTCTTCGCGGATGGCCGTGTGCGGGCAGCCGCCCGTCTCCACGCCCATCAGGCGCTCGGCCGGCAAGGCATCCGCGCGCAGCAGGATTTCCATGTCTTCCTTGGTGTAGATGTCATTCGTGATGACGGCCATGTCGTAGCGCTCGCGCATGCCCTTGCACAGCATTTCGCACAGGGCCGTCTTGCCCGATCCGACGGGGCCGCCGATACCCACGCGCAGGGGATTGGAGGTGATCGATGTCATTTTTTGCTCTCTCATAAAATTTTCAGGAACGGTACAGCCGGCTGTACTGCACTTCGTGCCGCATCGACAGCAGCGACAGGCCGGGCGCCCAGTTGCCCATCTCGTCGTCTGCTAACGTCTGCGCCGTGAGGGCCGCCGCTTCCAGCTCGGGCCGCAGCGACAGCAATAGCCGCTGGCCCGCCACCTGCCCCAGCGGCACGGATTTCACGCAGACGAGCACCTGGTTTTCCGCCCACGCAAACAGCATGGCCAGCAGCGCCTCTTCGCGCGGAATCGCCAGCGCCGCCACGGCGCAGGCATAGGCCGTGGGCAAGGCCACCTCCGGCTGACCCTGCAGCATGTCAATCAGCACGCCGTCGGCCACGCCCAGCTCGGCCAGCAACTTGGTCAGCGAATAGCCCATCTGGATGGTCTCGGCGCGAAATTCCGCCGTGTCGCGCGAAGCGATGAAACGCTCGCTCCAGCGCTGCACGGCGCACAAATCCTGCGCTTCGAACGCTTGCATCAAGCGCCAGCACAGCGGGGCTTCCCAACGCGCCACCACGTGCGTCAGATGCTGGGCGATCCACTCGCGCGCCGTGGCCGCATCCACTACCAGGCCGGATTCGAGCGCCGCCTCCAGCCCCTGCGAATAGCTGTAGGCGCCGATCGGCAAGGCCGGGCTGGCGAACTGCAGCAAATGCAGCAGGGCGGACGCCTGCATCATGCAATGTCACCAGGGCGGTGGATTTTCTGCCGCAGCGGCACGGGCGCCAACAAGTGCTGGCCGTGGCCGTCGTGGTGGCCATGGCCGCCGCCATACGCGCCCGCTTCCGGCTCGAACGGCGCGCTCTCTTCCGTCACGCTCGCCTGCAAGCCTTCCAGCATCTCCTTCAGCACGACATCCTTGCGGATGCGCAAAAAGCCGTCGCCCACCTGCGCCTGCGTGTGGCGGTTCCCCAAGTGAAAAGCGCAGCGCAGCAGGGTATGCGCATCCGCGCAGCGCACCAGGTAGGTTGGCTCGCGCGCGGCGACGATCTGCACCACCTGGCCATCCGGCCCCGTCATGCGCTCGCCGTCGCGCAGCACCGTGCCGCGCACGGTAAACACGGCCACGTCGTCGCCAGTCGACAGCACGGCGCGCAGCCGGCATTTTTCGCGCTGATCGTAGGGCAGCACCAGTTGCGCAAACGGCGCGCGTTCATCGCCAGGTGCCAGCTTGGTATGCAATGTGAGCATGATTGTCTCCTGCTTAAAATAGAAAATAGCGCTGCGCCATCGGCAGCACGGCGGCCGCCTCGCACACGAGCAGCTGGCCGTCGGCGCGCACGGCGTAGGTTTCCGGGTCCACTTCCATGTGCGGCGTGGCGCTGTTGTGGATCATGTCGTGCTTGCGCAAGCCGCGCATGTTCTTCACGGCGATGACGGATTTATTCAGTTTCAGCTGGCGGCCGATATCGAGGTCGTAGGCCGCCTGCGAGACAAAGGTAAACGACTTTTTCAGGCCGCCGCCGAAGGCGCCGAACATCATGCGATAGTGCACGGGCTGCGGCGTGGGGATCGAAGCGTTCGGGTCGCCCATCTGCGCGGCCGCGATCATGCCGCCTTTTAGAATCATCGACGGCTTGACGCCGAAGAAGGCCGGCTTCCACAGCACGATGTCGGCGATCTTGCCCGCCTCGATGGACCCCACCACATGCGAGATCCCATGCGTGATGGCCGGGTTGATCGTGTACTTGGCGATGTAGCGCTTGGCGCGGAAATTGTCGCTGCGCGCCGTATCGGGCGCCAGCGGCCCCCGCTGCACCTTCATCTTGTGCGCCGTCTGCCAGGTGCGCATGATCACTTCGCCGACTCGCCCCATGGCTTGCGAGTCGGACGACATCATCGAGATGGCACCGATGTCGTGCAGGATGTCTTCCGCGGCGATGGTTTCGCGGCGGATGCGCGACTCGGCAAAGGCCACGTCTTCGGCAATGGCCGGGTCCAGGTGGTGGCACACCATCAGCATGTCCAGGTGCTCGTCGAGCGTGTTGACGGTGAAGGGCCGCGTGGGATTGGTCGACGAAGGCAGCACGTTGGCCTGCCCCACGGCGGCGATGATGTCGGGCGCATGGCCGCCGCCCGCGCCTTCCGTGTGGAAGGTGTGGATGGTGCGGTCCTTGAAGGCGGCCAAGGTGTGTTCGAGAAAACCGCCTTCGTTGAGGGTGTCGCTGTGCAGCGCCACCTGGATATCCATGCGGTCCGCGACGGACAGGCAGTTGTCGATGGCGGCCGGCGTGCTGCCCCAGTCTTCGTGCAGTTTCAAGCCGATGGCGCCCGCGCGCACCTGCTCTTCCAGCGGCAGCGGCAGGCTGACGTTACCTTTACCCATGAAGCCCAGGTTCATCGGGAAGGCGTCGGCCGCCGCCAGCATGGCGTGCAAGTGCCACGGCCCCGGCGTGCAGGTGGTGGCGGCCGTGCCCACGGCCGGTCCCGTGCCGCCGCCCAGCATGGTGGTCACGCCGCTCATCAGCGCTTCCTCGATCTGCTGCGGGCAGATGAAGTGGATGTGCGTGTCGACACCGCCGGCCGTGACGATCATGCCTTCGCCGGCGATGATCTCGGTGGCGCCGCCAATAGCCAGGGTCACGCCGGGCTGGATGTCCGGATTGCCCGCCTTGCCGATGCCAAAGATCAGCCCGTTTTTCAAGCCGATATCCGCCTTCACGATGCCCCAGTGGTCGAGGATGACGGCATTCGTGATGACGGTATCCATCACCTCGGCCGCGCAGCGCTGCGACTGGCCCATGCCGTCGCGGATCACCTTGCCGCCGCCGAATTTCACCTCTTCGCCGTAGATCGCGTAGTCATGCTCGACCTCGATGAACAATTCCGTGTCGGCCAGGCGGATGCGGTCCCCTTTGGTGGGGCCGAACATTTCGGCATACGCGCTGCGGGGAATGCTGGCCATCTCAATCCTTTCCCGGTGGAGTGTCTTGCAGTTCGCCCATCACTGCGCCATTGAAGCCGTAGACCTTGCGCTCGCCCGCCAGCGCCACCAGTTCCACCGTGCGCTGCTGGCCCGGCTCGAAGCGCACGGCCGTGCCGGCCGTGATATTGAGGCGCATGCCGTAGGCGCGCCAGCGCTCGAAGGACAGCGCAGGGTTGACTTCGAAAAAGTGGAAATGCGAGCCCACCTGGATCGGCCGGTCGCCCCGGTTGGCCACTACCACGGTGGCCGTGGCGCGTCCGACATTCAAGCTGATTTCGCCTTCTTCCAATTTGTATTCGCCTGGGATCATGACCGGCTCCTGTAATGTCGCTTGGTTGGTTAAGGTATCGGGTGGTGCACGGTGACCAGCTTGCTGCCGTCGGGGAAGGTCGCCTCCACCTGGATATCGGGGATCATCTCGGCGATGCCGTCCATGACGTCGGCACGCGAAAGTATCTTCGTGCCGTCCGACATCAGCTGCGCCACCGACTTGCCATCGCGCGCCCCTTCCATGATGGCCGCGCTGATCAGGGCCACCGCTTCCGGATAATTCAACTTCAAGCCGCGCGCCAGGCGCCGTTCGGCCAGCAGCGCGGCCGTAAAAATGAGCAGCTTGTCTTTTTCGCGGGGAGTCAGGTCCATGTTTTTCCTTGCGCTTCTTTCCTGATTAAGTGTTCCAGATGCGGGGCACGACGGCGTCGCGCCCCAGCATGGCGGGACGCAGCAGCTGCCAGGCGGCCAGCATGATGCGGCGCGCCGCCTCGCTGTCGCCGCACAGCAGGCGCACCGCCACCAGCGATTTCATGTGCGTGGCGCCAAACGCGGCGCCGTCCGGCACGGCGATCTCGCGCACGGCCGCCAGCACGGCGGGAGAAACTGGCGTGCCGATGGCGATCAGGGTGGCACACACGGTGTGGCCTCCCAGGCCCAGCGGGCTGGCCATCAGCGCGCCGCCGGCGGCCAGCACGCCCTGCTCCCACCACAGCAGCGTGCCGCCGCGGCGGATCCGCACCTGCTGGCTGATGCTGCCCGTGTTGAACATTTCGCCCGAGGCGCTGCGGCCCAGGCAGACGATGTCGCAGCCGATGTAGCTGGCGTCGGCCGCCAGTTCCACTTCCTGGCGCAGGCGCACGCAAGCCTGGTCGAAGAAAATGCTCTCCTGCGGCAGCCACTCGATGGCCGCGCCGCTGGTGGCGCGCAGCATGATGTGCTGGCCCGAGACATGGCCGTTGGCGCGGTACCACTTGGCGGCGCCCGGGGACGTGAGCAAGGCGTGCGCGCCCTCGCCCACCGTGGCGTCGACGGCCAGCTGGTCGCCGCCCACCACGCCGCCGGGCGGATGGATGATGATGGCGTGGCAGACGCGATCGCCTTCCGGATACAGGGGCTTTTGCACGCGCAGGGGGCCGCTGTGCGTACGCTCGACGAGGCGGCTGACGCCATCGTGCAGCGCAAAGCCCAGGCGCAAGTGCGCCTGCCAGGCGCCGTGTGCGCTGGCCTGCAAAAGCATGGCTGGAGGGGTACTGTCTGGCATGCGGGGCAATCGCGTAAATAAGCGATTACCTAAGCAGGATATGTGCCAGCGTCAGGGGAAATAAAAGTGAGAATCGTGCACCGCGCTGCAGCGAACGCACCGGCATGGTGCATCGGCCGCACCGCGGCGCTTAGGCCGCCGCCACGGCCAGGGTGCGCCGTTCGCGCAGCAAGGCCGTGAAGGCTTCCGCGGCCAGGGGGCGGCTGAAGTAATAGCCCTGCATTTCGTCGCAGCCGTGTTCCGTCAGGAAGTCGACCTGTGCGCGCGTTTCCACGCCTTCGGCGATGACGCGCATGTCCAGGTTGTGCGCCAGCGAGATGACGGAACGGGCGATGGCCGCGTCGCTGCTGCTGGTGGTGACATCGTCAACGAACGATTTGTCGATCTTCAGCACGTCGATGGGAAAGCGCTTCAGGTAGCCCAGGCTGGAATAGCCGGTGCCGAAGTCGTCGAGCGAAATGCCCACGCCGATATCCTTCAGGCGCGTGAGGGCCGCCACGGCCTTGTCCGGATCGCCCATCACCGTGCTTTCCGTGATCTCGATGCCCAGGCAGGCGGGCGCGATGGCGTATTTGCGCAAGGCTGCCTCGACGAACGGCACCGTGCGGTCTTGCGCGAACTGCTTGCCGGACAGGTTGACGGCCACCTTGATGCTGCCCAGGCCCGCGTCGTGCCAGGCGCGGATCTGCGCGCACACGCTTTCGAGCACCCATTCGCCGATGGCCGTGATCGAGCCGTATTCCTCTGCCAGCGCGATGAACAGGCCGGGCGGCACCTTGCCCAGCACCGGATTATCCCAGCGCAGCAAGGCTTCCGCGCCCAGCAAGGCGCCCGTGCGCAAACACATCTGCGGCTGGTAGTGCACTTCGAATTCATCGCGGCCGATGGCGCCGCGCAGCTGCTGCTGCATCGCCAGGCGGGCGCGGATATCGCTGCCCATGCGCTCCGTGAAGAAGGCGTAATGGTCGCGTCCCATTTCCTTGGCGCGCACCAGGGCCGTATCGGCGTGGCGCAGCACGTCGTCGAGGCTGTCGCCGTCGGCCGGGCACATGGCGATGCCGATGCTGGTGGTCAGCGCCAGGCGCTCGCCATCGACGCTGAGTTCTTCGCGCAAGCCGGCCAGGATGGTTTGCGCCAGCCCCAGGGTGCGCCCCAGCAGGGCATCGTCCTGCAGCAGGATCTGGAATTCGTCGCCGCCCTGGCGCACCACCGTGTCGCCCTCGCGCACGCAGCCGGACAGGAAACGCGCCACCACTTGCAGCGCCTTGTCGCCCACGGCCTGGCCGTGCGAATCGTTGATATTCTTGAAGCGGTCCAGGTCCAGGCACATCAGCACCACTTGCTGGTTGTCGCGCAGGGCGTTCGCGCGCGCCTGTTCGAAGCGCTCGCGCAGCAGCACGCGGTTCGGCAAGCCCGTCAGCGCGTCGTGGTAGGAAAGGAAATCGATCAGATGCTGCTCGGCCTTGCGCTCGCTGATGTCGAGGAAGACGCCGATGTAGTTGACGACGGCGCCATCGGGCCCGTGCACGGTGGAGGCGCTGAGCAGGCAGGGATAGGTGTCGCCGCTCTTGCGCCGCGTCTGCACCTCGCCCGACCAGCAGCCGCTGCTGCGCAAGCCCTGGCGCAGGGCCAGCAGCACCGCTTCGCCCGTGTGTTCGGCGTGCAGGCGCAGGATGTCCGTGCCCACCACTTCCTGCGCCGCGTAGCCGGTGATGCGCGTAAAGGCGGGATTGGCCGTGACAATGACGCCGGCAGGATCCGTGATCAGGATGGCGTCCTGGGTCGCTTCAAAGACCTGGCCCGACAGGCGCAGCAATTCTTCATTGGCGCGGCGGATCTGCACTTCGCGCGCCAGGGTGCTGGCCACCTGCTCCAGTTCGGCCGTGCGTTCGGCCACGCGCCGTTCCAGGTTGGCGCGCTCCTGCGCCAGCTGCAGCTGCGCCCGCGCCAGGCGCACGTGGGCATCGGTGCGGGCCAGGATTTCCTCGGCCTGGAAGGGTTTGGCGATGAAATCGACGGCGCCCAGCGCGAAGCCGCGCACCTTGTCGTCCGTATCGTACTGGGCCGACAGGAAGATCACCGGCACCTGGCGCAGGGATGGTATTTCCTTCAGGCGGCGGCACACTTCAAAGCCGTCGAGGCCCGGCATGCGCACGTCGAGCAGGATCAGCTCGGGCGGGCGCGCCTGGGCCGTCCACAGGGCCAGTTCACCGTTCGGCGCCTGGCGCACCGCATAGCCGGCGCCGCCCAGCAAATCGCTCAACAGCTTCAGCGAAGCCGGCGTATCTTCAACGATCAGTACTTCGCCCTTCGAATTCACTTCCGAAAAATCGCGGTGCATGTAGCAGTTCTCTCAGCTTTGGATGAGGCGCGGCGATCCATTGCCGCGCTGGACAAGACATTTCTTTGCGATGAACTACGTACTATCATCATAATCTTTATTGCAATTTAGCACCATCCATCGGTGGCACTTAGCCCGTCTTTTCATCGAATCCGATGTTGTCAGCCCACACTTTTCAAGCGTGCGCCAGCGCGCCCTCACTCTCCAGCAAGTCGCACAGCTGGCGGTACTGATGCTGGTCGAGCATGGCTTGCAGCGGCGCCAGCACGGGCGCAGCCGCCGGCGGCAAGTCACCCAGCAGCAGCGCCACCCTGGCCAGGTTCAATTCGCGCAGCGCCACCAGCAAGGCCGCGCGCTCTTCACCTGGCAGCAACTGCAAGTCTCGCGCCCGCAGCGCCGGCGGCGCCTCGGGCACCGGCGCCGCCGGCAGCGGCACGGGCACCTGCACGGGCGCTTCCGCCGCCTGCGCGGGTATGCTGAAACGGAAGGTGGCGCCCTGCCCCGGCATCGATTCCACCGTCAATTCGCCTTTCATCAATTGCACGAATTCGCGCGAAATGGCCAGGCCCAGGCCCGTGCCATCCTTCGGTCCCGCGCTGTCGGCCTGCACGAAGGGTTCAAAAATGCGCTGCTGGTCCTCCGGGGCGATGCCGATGCCCGTGTCGCTGACGGCAAACGACAGCATCCATTGATCGCCATCGCGCCGCTCAGCGCGCACGCGCAAGGTGACTTCACCGCCGCCGGCAAATTTGACGGCGTTCGACATCAGGTTCAGCAGCACCTGGCGCAAGCGCGTCGCGTCGAGCACCACGGCCGCCGGCAGGTCCGCGCAATCGAGGCGCAGGGCCAGGCCCTGCTGCTCGGCGCGCATGCCCAACATGTCCATCACTTCCTGCAACAGGGGCGCCAGCGCAGCCACGGCCGTCTGCGCGTGAAGGCGTCCCGCCTCGCCCTTCGACAGTTCGAGGATTTCATTGATCAGGGTAAGCAGATGATTGCCGGAGCGGTGGATGATGGCCAGGTTGCGCTTTTCATCGTCCTGCATGTTGGGCGAGGCGGCCATCAGGCGCGAAAAGCCGATCACGGAATTCAAGGGCGTGCGCAGTTCATGGCTCATGTTCGCCAGGAAGGTACTCTTGGCGCGGTTCGCCGCCTGCGCCTGGCTGACGGCCACCGACAGGGCGCTCGTGCGCTCGGCCACCAGCTCTTCCAGGTGATGGCGGTGGCGCAGCAGTTCCAGTTCGGCCTCGCGGTGCGCCGTGATGTCGTAGTTCGAGCCCACCAGGCGCATGGGCTGGCCCTGCCCGTCGCGGAAGATCACGGCATCGGCCTTGATGTAGCGGATGGCGCCATCGGGCCACAGGATGCGGTACTCGTGCGTGAACGCCTGGCCGGCTCCCAGCGCGGCGCGCAGGGCTTCCTTGGCGGCAGGCACGTCGTCGGGCATCAGCGCCGCGCGCCAGATCGCCGCGGGTGCCATCCTGCTGTCCGCATCGGCCTTGAACTGCGCGTACATCTGCTCATCCCACTGCAAGGCATCGTTGATGACGTTCCAGTCCCAGATGCCGATGCTGGCCGCGCCGGTGGCCATCTGCACGCGCTCCTCGCTGCGCTGCAGGGCGCGGTAGCGGCTGTCGAGCAGTGCCACCATGTCGCGGATGGAGCGGTACAGCGTGCGCAGTTCGCCCAGGAACCAGGCTTTCGGCGGCGTGCCGAATGCTTCGCCCTGCCCCGCCTTGATGCCGGCCGCATACTGGCCGATCGCCTTCAGGGGCTTGAGCATCAGGCACCACATGAGCAGCCAGACGCTGGCCACCAGGATCACGTCGAGCGCCACGATCATGGCGCCGATGCCCAGCGCGCGCTGCTGCAGCTGCGCGTGCAGCAGCGCCGGCGTCGCATACACGGCCACGCTGCCGATGACCTGTCCGCCCATCGTCACGGGGCGCCGCTGCACCAGCCAGTCGGGCTCCGCGGACAACGAGGAAAAGCTGTCGATGGCGCCGCTCGCAGTGCGGCGCAAGACCAGCGCCTCCTTGCCGATGCCCGGCGTCAGGGAACTGGCCACCAGGTCGCGCTTGCCCAGCATGCTGCGCATGATGGCCTGCATCTGCTTTTCATCGAGATTCCACAATGGCAATTCGATGGCCACGGCCAGCTGGTCCGCGCTCACGGCCAGGCTGCGATGCAGCTGCTGCCAGCGCTGCTCGCGTTCGGACTGGTAAAACAGCACGGCAAACACCAGCAGCAGCGCGGTGACGACAAAGGTCAGCGCCACGCTGACGGCCAGCACGATGGACACGCCGCCCAGGCGCGCGTCTTTGGGCAAGTGAAAAGTCATGCGTCCTCGCCCTGCGGCTCGCTCGCCAGCTGCGCCAGCAAGGCGCACAGCGGCTGGTACTGATGCTGTTCCAGCATGGCGGCGATATGCGCGGCCAACTGCGGCAGGCTGGTCGCCACGCCGGCCAGCACGATGGCGCTGCGGCGCAGATCGAGGGCTTGCACGGATTCGAGCAGCGCCTGCCGCTCGGCAGCGCCCAGCTGGCCCAGCGCCTGCTGCAAGTCAAAGACAGCCACCGGCACGCGCGGCGGCGCGGCGGCAGTACGCTGGAAGCGCACGCCCAGCTGCTGCTCCAGCATGGCGAACAGGTGTTCCTGCTCGATCGGCTTGCGCAGGAAACCGTCGGCGCCGGCCGCCAACGCCTCCTGCTTTTCTTCCTCGAAGGCGGAGGCGGTCATGATCACCAGGCGCGGCTGTACCAGCGCCGGCTGCGCGCGCAGCCAGCGCGTCAGCGCCAGGCCATCCATGTCCGGCATGCGCCAGTCGCTGAGCACGATGTCGTAGCGCTGCGCCGCCAGCATGGCTTGCGCCTGCACGCCGCCCGCCGCCTCCTGCAGCTGGAAGCCCAGCGGCGCCAGCAAGCCGGCCAGCAGCTTGCGGCAGTTATCGTCATCGTCGACCAGCAGCACCATGCGCCCGCGCTGGGACGGCGGCAGGCGCGCCACGCGACCCGGCGCCAGCGACGCGATGGCCGGCTGCTGCAGCACCGGCGCGCGCAGCTCGAAACTGAAGCGGGACCCGGCCCCCAGGGTCGATTCGACGCGCAGCTCGCCGCCCATCAGACGCACGAATTCGCGCGAAATGGTCAGCCCCAGTCCCGTGCCAGCCTGCGCCACGGCGCTGTCGGCCTGCACGAACGGTTCAAAGATGCGCTCCAGATCCTCTTCCGCAATGCCGCTGCCCGTATCGCGCACGGCAAACGCCAGCGCCACCTGTCCATCGCCGTCCGCCTGGCAGGCCAGCGACAGGGTCACGCTTCCCTGCTCGATGAACTTGAGCGCGTTCGACAGCAAATTCAACAGCACCTGGCGCAGCTTGGCGCCATCGAGACGCACCAGCGGCGGCACGCCGGCACGTTCGAGCCGCAGCGCGATGCCCTGGTCGCCGGAGCGCATGCGCACCATCTCGAGTACCTCGTCGAGCAAGCCATTCAAGTCCACGGGCCCCGCTTGCAGCTGCATGCGGCCCGCCTCGATCTTCGACAATTCCAGGATATCGTTGATCAAGGTCAGCAAATGATGGCCGGCGCGGTTGATGATGGCCAGGTTATGCTTTTCTTCCTCGAACATGCTGCTCGAATCGGCCATCATCTGCGAAAAGCCGATCACGGAATTCAAGGGCGTGCGCAATTCGTGGCTCATGTTGGCCAGGAAGACGCTTTTCGCGCGGTTCGCCGATTCGGCCTCCGTGACGGCCACCGACAGGGCCGCCGTGCGCTGCTGCACCAATTCTTCCAGATGGTCGCGGTAGCCGAGCAGCTCCTGCTCGCTTTGCTTGCGCTCGGAAATGTCGACGATGCCGCTGCGCACCAGGCGCCGCCCTTCCATAGGCAAGCGCACCAGCCGCACTTCGCATGGAAAGATGCTGCCGTCGGCACGCCGCACATTGCGCTCAACCAGGATGGGTTCACCGAGCATGGCGCGGCGCAGATGCTCTTCCATCATCAGTCCCAGCGGCAGGCCATCGGGCTGCTCGCCGGTATACAGGTCGAACGGCCCACGCGCCAGCAGCGCTTCGCGCGACATCCCCAGCATGCGCTGCGCGCTGCTGTTGGCATCGATGAAGCGGTCCAGGTCCAGGTCATACACGACGATGGCTTCGGGCGCATGCTCGACGAGGATGCGGAAGCGCTGCTCGCTTTCGCGCGCATCGCTCTCGGCGCGGCGCAGGCGGCGGCGCTGCAGCAGCAAGGCGCTCAGCATGCACGCCATGGCAAGAAACACGGCGCCGGCCGACAGCACGGCGACGCGGTGTTCGTGCCACAGCTGTGGCGGGCGGTTGAAGAACAGGGTATGCGGCGGCAGCCGGCTGAAGTCCGCATCCCAGCGCTGCAGCTGTTCCCAGTCATACATGGGCACCGGGCGGACCGGCGGCAGCAAGGCGCCCGGCGCGGCAGGCGCCTTGCCGGCCAACACGGCCAGCGACATCTGCGCCACCTGCTGCGCGGCCCCTTCGATATGCAGGATGGAGCCGCCGAGGATCCCCTTGCCCACGTTCGTGTTGTACATGCCGAACGCGGGCACGTTCGCCAGCCGCGCCAGTTCCCCTGCAAACTGCACGGGCGTGGCGATGGCGCCGTCCACGTCGCGGTTGACGTTGCCCGCCACCAGCAAGGTATCGGCGGGCAGGTGCGCCACGGCCGCGCGCATCTGCTCCAGGGTCAGGTCATCGAGGTAGCGCATGGCCACCTTGCCCTGCCACGCCTGCGCCGCCTGCTGCATGTTGCGCTTCAAGGCCTGGTCGGCCTCGCTGGCGCCGACGGCCATGACGATGGTTTTGGTCTCCGGGAACAGCGCCATGGCTTGCGCCAGGGTGCCGGGGAAATCGACATTCGCCTTTTGCTGCCAGATGGATGCCGGGCTGCCGGCCGGCAAAGCCTTGCCCGAGGTGTTAATCGCCAGCACGGGTACGCCGCGCGCCAGCGGCGCCAGGTCGGACAATAAAAAATCGAGCGCCGGCTGCTGCATGGCGATGATCAGGTCGGCCTTGCGGCCCATCATCTGGGTGTATCTTAAAAGCAACAAATCACGCATCTCGTTGCGCAGCGCCGGGTCGCCCTGGGTATTCAGGTTCAGGTGCTCGACCATGATGTCTTCGCTGGCCAGGCCCGCGGCGGCCATGGCGGCCACATAGGTCCGCGTGTACGACTCCACGCCGGCGCGGCCGTAATCGTAGGCGTTGAGAAACAGCACGCGCTGGCCCTGGTGCGGCGGCGCAGCCGGCGCGGCGGCCGGGGCTGCGGCGACACAGAACGCCAGCAGCAATGCGCGGCCACAGCGACGCACCGCTGCCCTGCCCATCCCGCCGCCAGGCCGCCAGCCGCCCGGCACATCACGCATCATTCGCCATGCCCATGCTCACTCCCGCCTGTCACCATGTTTCAACTATGCGCTGACTGCTCAGCCACCGACACTTACAAAAACATGATAACGTCAACTGCAGGGGCAAGTCTATTCCTTAGGGCAATCTTTTGACAAGACATCCGCTCGCCACGCCCACCATCGTTACGCGGCGGTGCCGCTGATACCGAACAATTCCAGCTTCAACCCTTTTATGCCAGACGGCACATAAATCGCAATCGCCTGGGCCTTGATCATGCTGTCATAAATACTGCCCTTGTTATCGATCGAAAAGTAATACGTATTGGGCCGCACTGGCACTTCGGCAGGGACCTGGGCCATATGACGCAACTCGGCACCCGGAAGCGCCCGCCCCAGTAATAGTTCGATAGTGTCCGGAGAGGAAACTTTGAACTGCAATGGCACCGTGGCGACCAGTTCCAGCGCCGGCATATCGGCGTTTACCGCAAGACAGAGTTCGGTCTGCCGGTCAATCCGCTTGGCATCGAGCAAGCCGTGATAGTGGGTGTTTTGTTGCATGTCGTTGGACAGCGCAATCGGGAAATAGCGCGACAGCAGCACAGTATCGATCAGGTCGCGAATGATGCCATCGAGCTTGCCGAAACCGGGAGCCGCGTCATCGTGACAATACGCCGGCAAGTCGCTCAGTGTGTATTTTTTCGAAAACGTCATCAAGCCACCGGCCAATGCCATCAATTTTTCAAACAAATATACGGGATGGTGGCGCCGGTAACTGGCGCAATGGCTGAGCGTGGCGCTGGCCGTACTCAATGTATTGAGCATCCAGAATGAGGAAACATCCCCGCCATGAAATTCAACCGTATTTTTACCGGGCTGACGGTGGCGGCTGTACAGCGCCTCAACTTTCGCGCCCATGCGGTCGATCAGCGACTCGAGCATTTTTTGCAGAGAAGACTCGGCGCTGATGGTCAGGCCAGGTGGAATGAAGGACGTATCGACTTCAAAGCCGCCATTGCCAGCGCGGTACAAACGGATCAGCGGAATGGCAAGGTAATCATTCAGGGGCTCCAGTTGCGACAGAAGATACACGCGTTTCTTCAGGTAAGCCACGTCAATGCTGACTGCTTCGCTGTACAGATCCGGAGTTTCGATATCCACCTGAACATAGCGCGCGCCGGCAGAACTCGAATTGCCGCCATGTGCCTGCAGCGCGGGCAGCGCGGCATAAAACGTAAAACTATGTTCGCTGGAAGGTAGCTTGGACAGGTCAACCGCACTGGGCAATACATCGCCAAGCGGCGCGTCAAAGAGCTCTCCATCCTGAAAGACGAGCGACATGGCGTCCGCCCGCAGGCTGTTGCTGGCCAGTGCATCCGCATTCCAGCTGACGCTGTGCACGCCCCATAAATGTGGATTAATGAGTGAGGCCAGACGTTGCAGCCGCGCTTCATGGTAGCGGTCCAGCTGCTGGAACTGCTGGGGACCGATGGCCAGTCCTTCGGACCAAAGTAATTTGGATGGCAATGTCATCGCGTTCTCCATGTTGACCGTTGGAATCATGCTGCCTTGCCAGTCTGAGGTGGCCAGCGTTGACGTCTTTGATGTTGCGCAGTAACCCTATTCAATTATTTGCGCAAACGCAATTTACCTTTGGGCAAACGCTCGGATACTGGCCATTCAGCCGCAAAGACACAGGAAAAGAGAGATGGAGGACTTGCTGCCGTATTTCGAACGCGAGCTGGTGATGCTGCGGCGACATTGCCGTGAGTTCTCCGAATGCTATCCGCGAATCGCCGGCAAACTGCACATGTCCGGCGAGTCTTGCGAAGATCCGCACGTCGAACACTTGATCGAATCGGTGGCCATGCTGGCGGCGCGCATCTCGAAACGGCTCGATGACGACTATCCGCAATTTACCGAAGCCTTGTTCGAAGCCCTGTTCCCCCATTATCTGCGCCCCTTTCCATCGTGCTCCATCGTGCACCAGTCCGCCCCGGCGGATGGAGTGGGCGTATCGCACTTGCCGGCCGGCAGCGAAATGGACGCAACGCCTGTGCGCGGCGTGCGTTGCCGCTTCAAGACTGCCTACGGCATGACGACAGGAGCATCGATACTGGAAAGCGTGGTTTTCGAAGCGATGATCAAGCCGCCGCCAGGCGTGCGCCTGCCGGCACAAGCCAGTTCCTCGCTGAACATCGGCATCCGGCATCTCGACGCAGCACCTGCATCACTGCGCGTTTTCATCGATGGCGAAGCTTCTTTTTCCGCCGCATTGCGCGATGCCTTGTTCATGCATGCAGTCTGCGCTTTTGTGTCCATCGACGCAGTGCAATGGTTTGCTTTACCCGCCGTGCCCTTGACGCCCGTCGGCTTCGCCGACGCGGATGCCTTGATACCTTTCGGTGCCCGTTCCCAGCCGGCCTACCGCATCCTGAGCGAGTATTTTGCGTATCCGGAAAAATTCAATTTCTTCGACATCGATATCGCGACGCTGAGTGCGGCCCTGCCGCCTGGGTGCCAGCGCTTTACCCTGCATCTGTGCATGGCAGGTTTGCGACCCGATTGCGCTGCGGCACGCATGTTGTCCAGCATTTCCAGCGAAAACTTAAGGCTGGGCTGCAGTCCGGCGGTCAATCTTTTCCGCCAGGAAGGCGTGCCGATCGCCATCACCCGGCAGAAAGCCGACTACGCCGTGCTGGCCCATGCTACCCATGCCCATGGTTACGAAGTCGTCACTGTCGATACGGTGCGTTTGTTGCGCCAGCGGGGAGGGGAAAGCACGCTGACCGAATTTCGCCCGCTGTACAGCCTGCGCCATGGCGAAAGCGCGGCGCAACAAGGCCATTACTGGATCGTTCGCCACGACATGGCTTTGGCCATCAAAAGTCCTGGCCATGAAAAGAAAATCACGCTGGTCGATGGCGACTTCAATCCCTTGATCCATGAAAAGGCCAGCTTGTCGCTGTCGCTGACATGCAGTAACCGCGATCTTCCGCTATCGCTCAAATACGGCCAGCCGCAAGGAGACTTGCAACCGTGCGGCGGCGGACCCGCATTGCACATGCTGCGACGCCCCAGCCAGCCGCGACGCTTTTCAGCGGGCGCGGGCCTGCACTGGCGCCTGATTTCGCACCTGACGCTGAATCATCACGCGCTGGTCCAGGAGGGCTTGCCGGCGCTGCGCGAAATGCTGACACTGTATGACCTGTCCCAATCGGCAAGCTCGCAACGCCAGATCGACGGCATCGTCGCACTGATGCACTCGCCGACCACGACATGGCTGCGGCACAAGCGCGGCACCTCGCTGACGCATGGCGTGGAGGTGCGCATCACGCTTGACGAGGGGGCGTTCGTCGGCAGCAGCATGCACCTGTTTGTGCAGGTGATCGATCACTTCCTTGGGCTATATGTGCAAATCAACAGTTTCATCGAACTGGTGGTGCTGTCACTGCAAAGCGGAGAGGAGCTGATCCGATGCAAACCAAGAAGCGGACTGCAGAATCTGGTGTAATGCACCACTTGCTGGCCGAGCCGTACCGCTACCAATTCGTGCAGGCAATACGTATTCTGCTGTGCTGGCTACGTCAGCAGAACGTGTCCCATGCGCAAGCCTTTGGCCATGTGTTGCGTTTCAAGAACAGCTTGTCATTGAGTTTTCCCGCCAGTGAAATCGAACAGCTTTCACTCGACGACAATGAACAGCTGACCTTGATACCGACGTTCATGCGCTTTCTGGGCATCGGCGGTACCTTGCCTTTGCACCATTCGGAACGTATCGCCGGCCACCGCTTGTCGAGCAAAGACGCCGGCGTTCCGGCCTTCCTCGATATCTTTTCGCACCGCATGCTCACGCTGTATTACCAGGCGTGGGAAAAGTATCGACTGGAATCCACGCTCCAGACCCAGGCAACGGATGCGCAACTACCTTTGCTGATGGCACTGGCCGGCGTGCAGCGCACTGCACTGCCGTCGAACGGAGATACTGATGCTGTGACGCAGGATGTCGCGGCCTGGTACGCGGGTCTGCTGCGCTGCCGCCCCGTCTCCGCGCAAACAATCGGCCCCGTGCTGGCCGAGTACTGCGCCGTACCCGTCACCCTGCAACAATTTGTCGGCGGCTGGGACTATCTTGAAAAAGATAGGCGCAGCCTGCTGGGCAGTGTCAACTTTACGCTGGCGCGCGGCGCAACGCTTGGCCTGCGGCTGTGGCGCCAGGATATGCGCGTGTGCCTGCATATCGGTCCGCTGGATGCTGCTGGCCTGCAACGCTTTCTGCCGCGCAGCACAGGCGCGGCGGCTTTGGCAAAGATGCTGGCGCTGTTCGGCGTACCAGACTTGCAATATGAAGTGCGGCTGATATTGAGTCCGTCATGCATTACTCCCCTGCTCCTGAGCTCCAACCCTTCAGAAAGACGGCGCTTGGGCTGGACGACGTTCTTGCAGACAGCACAAGGCAAAGTACGCGGCGCCGAAGTGCGTTATTTGCTGCAACTGGCTTGAGTACTTCACTCTTGGAAAGCGAGGCAAGCATGAAACATGCGGGACGCGGCGTCATCCGGCTCGGAGACGCAACCGATCACGGCGGCAAGGTCACCAGCGCATCGTCCGGCAGCACCGTGATGGGGAAGACTGCGGCGCTGGCCGACGACACAACGTTCTGCCCCAAGTGCAAGGGCAATTTTCCGATCACGCCGGATGGCGCCGGCGCAAAACACATGGGCAAGCCGTACGCCTATGACGGCGATGCCACCGCCTGCGGCGCCCACCTGATCACATCCCTGTAACGGAGGCAGGCCATGCATGCAAGCATCCAGGCGGCACTATCGGCCTTCGACCTCGCCGCGCAAGAACGGCGCCTGCTGAAGATCGATTTCCCCCATGAAGATGGGCCAGCCGGCGCCATCCTGCTGGTCAATTCGCTGACTGCCAGGGAGGAGGTGTCGCGCGACTTCCGTTTCGAGGCCGAACTGCTGTCCGATGACGCGCATATTGCGCTCAAGGCCATGATGGGCCGCATGGTGAGCATTTCCATGGTGCGCGACGATGGCACGCTGCGCCACTTCAATGGTTATGTGGGCGAGTTTTGCCTGCTGCGCGCCGATGGCGGCTTTGCGTGGTACCGCATGGTGCTGCAACCATGGCTGGCCTTCGCCCGCCTGCGCCAGGACAATGTGTCCTTTCATGGCCAAAGCGTGATGCAGCTGACCGAAACAACGTTCGCACACTACGAGCAGCGCGACTGGAAAACCAGCATCCATGGGGACGATCCGCAGATCACCTGCGCCAACCAGCACAATGAGACCGACTATAACCACCTGCACCGGCGCTGGGAGGCGCTGGGCTGGCATTACTGGTACGAACACCGCGCCGATGGCCATACGCTGTGGCTCGCGGACAACAGCACCCTGGCGGACATGGTCGCCACGGCGTCCGGAGACGGAGCCATGCGTTTTCACGCCGAATCGGGTGCCATGGAAGACGATGGCCTGCAACAGTGGCAAGCCGTGCGCCGCATCGGCTCCGGGCAGATGACACTGGCCAGTTTCGACTATAAAAATCCCCAGCCGCGCCTTGCCAGCGGCTACTCCCTGAATCGCCAGGGTGATGTATTTGCCCATGAGCTATATGAAAACACGGGCGCCTATGGCTATAAGAATATCGACGAGGGAGAATCCCTGGCGCAACGCCGCATGGAAGAAAGCGACCATCTGCGCCAGTATTTCGAGGCGGCCGGCAATCACCGTGGCGCACAGCCTGGCCTTTGCTTCCGGCTCGATGGACATTTCAGCGCCGAGGAAAAACGCTGCCAGCCTGGCCAGGAGCGCCCGGACAATATCGCCGAACGCGAGTACCTGATCCTGTCAGTCGTGCATAGCGCCAGCAATAATTATCAGCTTGGCCCTGGCACACCTTCCCACTATGTCAACAAGTTGGTGTGCGTGCGTCGGGACATCCGCTGGCGGCCGGGTCGTGGCTACAACAGCACACCGTGCGTGGTTGCCGGTGTGCAGACGGCGCTGGTGGTCGGACCGGCCGGAGAGGAAATCCATACCGATGCACTGGGACGCATCCGCCTGCAGTTTCACTGGGATCGTCTGGGTGAATTCGATGAGCGCAGCTCGCCATGGATACGCGTCATGATGCCGATGGCGGGTCCGCAAATGGGACACATCGCCTTGCCGCGCGTGGGCCAGGAAGTCGTTGTGCAATTCCAGGACGGCAATATCGACCACCCTATCGTCATCGGCGTGGTCTACAACAGCGCCAATCCGCCGCCGTGGCAACTGCCGCAGCAGCGTGCCCTGTCCGGCTTGCGCAGCCGTGAACTGGGCGCCCGCAGCGCCAACCATCTCGTGCTCGACGATACCAAGGGTGCGATCCAGGCGCAGCTGCGCAGCGAACACCAGGACAGCCGGCTTTCACTGGGCAACATCACCCGCATCGACGACAATGCCGGCCGCAAGGAAGCGCGCGGTGTGGGCTTTGAACTGGCCAGCAGCGCCTGGGGCGCCCTGCGCGCGGCCAAAGGCATGCTGATTACCACCGAAACACCGGCAGGTGGCGGCTCCGTCAAGCAACTCGACGAAACACAGGCCCGTCTGGCGCAAGCACGTCAACTGCAGCAAGGCTTGGCCGGCATGGCGGTCGACGCGGGCGCGCAAGACAGCGCAGCACAACAAGGCGCCGTCGCCGAGTCCATCCAGCGGCAAAACGCCGCAATCAAGGGCGCCGGCGGCGATTTCCCGGAACTGTCCGAACCGCATTTGCTGCTGGCCAGCCCGGCCGGCATCGAGCTGAGCACGGCCCAGTCCATCCACCTCGCCGCCAGCGAGCATGTGGCGCTCACCAGCAGCAAGCATATTTCACTCGCCAGCGGCGACAGCATGTTTGCCAGCATTGCCAGGACCTTCAGCCTGTTCGTGCACAAGGCCGGCATGAAACTGATCGCCGCCAGCGGCAAAGTGTCCATCCAGGCCCACAGCGACGAGGTGGAAATCCTCGCCCAGAAAGTCTTGTCTCTGATCAGCGAAGCGGACTGGGTCAACATCAAGGGCAAAAAAGGCGTACGCCTGCACGGCGCCAACCACATGCTGGAAATCAGCGACAAGGTGCAGTTCTTCACCTCCTCCCCTGTGCTCTTCAACGGCAACCTGGAAACCCTGGCGCCGAAAAGCGTGTCGCAGGAATTCAATGAACGGCCACACAGCGGATTTGATCAGGAGGTCTTGCTGGTGAATGCCGACGATACGCCGGCCGTTGGCCTTGCTTTTGAAATCCTGCGCGATGACGGCAACATGGCCGGCAAAAGCGCGGAAGACGGTTCCACGCAACTACAAAAATCCACGGGCATGGACAGCTACATCATTCGCTATAAGGGAGAACTGCCATGAGCAAATGTGATGACCTGAATAACCGCGGCAATCATCCTGCAAAGTTTAGTCAAGGCGTGGGAGGGTGGGCAGAACTCGCTGTTTCGATGACTGAAACAAAAGATACCGCCCGACATGACGTCACCGTCCCGCCAGGCAAAGTCATTCCTGTCATCTTCCTACCAGGCGTGATGGGCAGCAATCTAAGGATGAGCAAGGTTCGCCAAGAAGAATTGCGCCGTCCAGACAATCGGGCTTGGCGGCCGGACGATATGATGGGGGCTGGAGGCAAGACAGCTGTCCTCACAGGCAACGGCTTGGGTGGCTGGTTCAAAGATGCGTCGCCACGGCAGCGTCAATTGGTATTTGATCCCACTGAAACCGAAGTCGAGTACTACCATTACACCGAAAGCAACAGCCGCTTCGATCCAGATGGTGCGGAAACCAAAGCCGCGGATGCGCGGCATCAAAATGTGCCTGACAGCTTTACCCCCATTCCTCCTCTGATGGGAACGAACAGGATAGCGACAACATCACGCCCGAATCAAGGTAAAGCCTGCTCATATCAAAGCCCAGCACAAATAGCCCGTTGGCGAGGATGGAGTGAAGTGTTATTTGCTGGTGCGTACGGAACAATGTTGCGGGCTGCCGAATTGCATCTCAATAACATGATTTCCGACGGTAAGCCACATCCTGTCTGGCGTCAAACAAATGGCCTTGGCGCACTGCTTTTGCAAGATCCAGAAAATTTTGGCGCGTCATCTGGGAAAGCCATTACCGTCAGCGATTTAAAGAAAATTTCTCCTTGCTGGTATCCAGTGCATGCGATGGGTTATAACTTTATCAAGAGCAATGGGGTATCCGCCGTCACTATTGCAGAGCGACTACGCGGCCTTGTCAAAGGCTACCAGCAACGCGGATTCAAATGTAACGAAGTCATCATCGTCACACATAGCATGGGGGGCTTGCTGGCCCGTGCATTGATACATCCCAGCTATGGAAAGATGCTTGATGATAAAGATGTGAAAATTCTGGGCATTTATCACAACGTGATGCCAACCATTGGCGCCGCAGGGGCATATAAACGCATGCGTTTTGGTTTTCAAGAAAGAGAAGGTTCTATAGCAGAAATAGAAGCCAGCATTTTAGGCATCAACGGTGTACATGCTACCGCCATTCTGGCAAACGCACCGGCGCCACTGGAAATGTTGCCAGGTGCAGCATATGGCCAAGATTGGCTGAAAATTGTAGATGCACAGGATAAAGTTTTATGGAGCTGGCCTCGCGATAAAGCCACTGCACTGGAAAGCATTTACCTTCAACCCGCCAATGCGTGGTGGAGGCTAATCAACCCAAAATGGGTAAACCCCGCAGACCTCCCTTATGAAAAAGGTGGGGGTATAGAAAGAACAATGGAGAGAATAACATACGCCTCAAAATTTCTATCGTCCATAGAGAAAAATTTCCACCCAAACACTTATGCAAGCTATTGCGCTTCCCGAAATTTTTTAAGTTACGGCGACGTCGTATTTAAATTAATTGACGGTCTTCACGGTGGTTCAAATGATCCATGGAATAAATTTGAGCCGCTACCTGAAAAATGGAAATTACTTGAAGATGATAGCAAGGGGCAACTCCTGGTTCAAGCCGGAGGGAAAAACTTAAAATTAAAGCTACAGCCAGCCAGTGCACGCGGTGATGGAACGGTACCGTCAGACCGTTCTGCACGGCACATCACAGGCACACTGTTCATACATGGCAGGGCGGAAGCGAACGGTTATGACCACCAGAACAGCTATGCCGATACAAATGTAATGGCATCCATGCTGTATTCCATCGTACAAATTGCCAAGACGGCAAAATGGGATTAAGCCATGAATAATAAAATAAAGAAAACAATTTTCCTCACGATCACAGTTATTGCGATGACTTTCCTATCCGCCCACGCGAAACAAAATTCAGACAAGGAGACCATAATGCCTGAAAATTTCAAACTCAGCAAACGCCTGGATGCGCTATTTTTAAAAACAAAAATTGTATGCTTCGGGCGCTATGCCCTAGAGGTTCCACAAGAAGCACAACTCATATCAGGAGGAACAACAATTCTTTCGGAAATCAAGAGCATACCAGGCGGAATAACAGAAAAAAACGAACGCATAGCAGAAGAAATTGAAAAAATAAAAAAAAATGATCCAACCTCTGAAATTATATACAATGAAAAAGGTCCAATAGAAAATAGCTGGCAACTTCAATACTATGACGGAGAATTCTCCAAAGAAGGTGGACGTTTAATCTTCAAGACCTACGTTATAAAAGGAAGCCATATATTTATTCTTGACGGATCAACACGAAAAGGTGAAACAATAGCAGATTCCAAACGAAATCAAATGGTCCGCGCTAATAATTTACGTCTGCGCGATGAAAATGAAGTTCCCAAGGAACCTGGTTATTGCGTCAAAAATGGCTTCATGAGCGACAACAAATATGATAGTCAGGAAATGGCGGATGCAGGCTTGTATTTCCCCAGCTTTCCAGACGTGACTTTTTCCATCACCGCGAATAAAGATGCCTACGGTGACTATCCTCCTGCCGAATATGATGCAAAAGTACGTGGAGAATTATCATTACTTGCTCGTATCCAGCAGGCGAAAGACCAGCAAGGCAAGAATTATCCCGCTCGCACACTGCTACGCGAGGGCAAGCGTGACGTGCAGCACTGGCATGGCGAGGAATCGTTGATACGGCGCACCGATGGCGTGCACGATTTCGAATGGACACTGGTGGGCACGCCAGGAGATATCGCCTATCCAGCGGTATTGGAAGCATCCATGTACACCAAAGTCGCCCACAACATGGTCGGCGCCGCCGAAGCCGCGTCGCTGACCGACGAAGAGGCCATCGCCTTGTGGGACAAACTGCTGTCCGGCTTGAAGTTCAGGGTGAAAGTGCCGGGCGCGCCTCCCGGTTCTTACTATATCGATCCGGATAAGCCAACGCAGTGACAAGAAGGCATGCTGGCGCCGTGCAAGCCATTGCGCTAGCATGATCTTTTTCCTGGAAAGCCGCCATGACCATCACCCTGCGCCCCGCCCTGCCCTTTGACATCGACGCCCTGTGGGCGCTGCGCACGGTGGCCGTGCGCGTCAGTTGCGCCACGCACTATGCGCCGGAGCAAATCGCCGCGTGGACGGCCTCGCCCGTGCCGCCTGCGTATGCCGCCATGCTGGCAGCAGGCGGCGGCATCGTGGCGATGCAGGGAGATATCATTGCCGGCTACGCCATGCTCGATGCGGACAAGCAGGAAGTCGATGCCGTCTTTGTCGATCCGGCCCTTGCGGGCCTGGGCATCGGCAAGCGCCTGCTGGCGGCGCTGGAGCAACTGGCGCGCGGGCGCGGCATTGCGCGTCTGCACCTGTCCGCGTCGCTCAATGCCGTGCCGTTTTACGCGGCTGCCGGCTTTACAGCCTTGCGCGAGCAAGCATATGCGCACCCGAGCGGCATCAGCCTGTCCAGCGTGGCGATGGAAAAGGCGTTAACGCCCGCCTGAACCGTCAGTCGGGCACCGCGCCCGCCTCGGACTCGGCCAGGCAGTGCTGCAGCTTCGCGATCAGGGCGCGCACTTCATCGCCGCCCAGGTCCAGCGGGTCGCCTTGCGCGCCGACGGCGATCAGACAAATCGCCGAGCCGTCGTACCAGGCGTCCAGGCGTTCCTTGCCCTCATTCATATTGCTCTGATTCATGTTGCAAATCCCTCAGTAAATCAGCCGACGCCGCGATGCTGGCGCTGCCTTGCGGTACAGGGAAGACGAAAGCCAGCTGGCCATTCTGGTTCATACCGGGCAGCCACTTGGCCAGGAAATCGCCGAGCGCGATGGCGCGCGGCTGAAAATGTTCCCATTCGCCGCTGGCGCACGCCTGCGCAAACGCGGCTTCCGGCCAGAACGGGATGGCAACCTTGCCGTCGACTTGCGCCGTGGCCCAGCCATCGCGGTACAAGCCCCACACTTCTTGCGTATCGGCTGCCTTGCGCACAAAGTAGGCATGGCGTTCGGCGGACGGCAGCCCCGCCACCTGCTTGAACTTTTCAGGATGCATGCTCGTCTCCTGCCCCGTCCCATACCCGCAGCTGCGGCGTGCACCAGCCCGTCACCATGTCGAGGGCGTCCAGTATCACGTCTTCCAGCGGCCCGTCCTCCATAGGCGGGCGCAGTTCCTGCAGCAAGGCCGCCACTTGCGCGGCCGTCACGCCGCTGGCCTTGTAACGCAGCAGGATGGCGCGCAGCGTGAGCAACCCTGCCCTCGCGTCCAGCGCGGCCAGCAAGTCCCGGTCGATATCGGCGATGATGGTTTGCGGCATCTCAATCCGCCTCCCACGCGATGGCGGCCGGCCGCGCGCCGCCCGTCCTGAAAAACTCGGCAAATGCCCGCTGGCATTGTTCCACCTCCACGCACCATGCCTCGGGATACTCGTCCACCTGGCCATTCGACAGCAGATAGCTGCAGGCACCGTCTGCCTCCTCGTCGCCCAGCGAGTGAAAACTCAGGTCGTCCTGGCCCGACAGATACATCAGCCAGGCATTGCCGCCATTGCGCAACATGCACAGGGCCGGGCCCTGCTCCGCGTCCGTGGCCAAGGTCAGCCACAGCTCGCACTGCGCCTGCGCGCGCGCCTCTTGCAGCGCTTGCTCCAGCGCAAGGATGCTATCCACCACGCGCGGCTCGCCGTGCAGATTCAGTTCCATCGTCATGCTTTTTCCCCACTTAGATCGGCCGTCGCCAGGGCCGTGCTCAGGTACAGCTTGCCGCTCAGGTCTTGCAATAAACTGCTCTGGCGCAGGCGGTCCATCACGGGCCCTTTCACTTCGGCCAGGTTCAGGCTGATGCCGCGCTTGATCAGCGCGCTGTTGAGTTCGATCAAGCCCAGCAAGGCCGTGCTGTCGATCTGGTTGACTGCCGACAACACCAACACCAGGTGGCGCGCCGTCGGGTGGCCGCGCAACTCGTCTTCCACGCGCTCCGTCACGGCTTCGACGTTGCCGAAGAACAGGCCCGCATCGATGCGCAACAGCAAAACGTCCGGCAAGGTCTGCGCCTCATAGCGCTCCACGTTGCGGAAGTGCTCGCTATTCGGGATGCGGCCCAGCACGGCGATGTGCGGGCGGCTGGCGCGCCAGATCAGGGTGCCCATCGACAACAGCACGCCGATCACCACGCCCGCTTCCACGCCCAGCACCAGCACGCCGGCCGTCGTCGCCAGCAGGGCCAGCGCATCGCTGCGGTCGTAGCGCCACGACAGTTTCAAGGTGTCCCAATCCAGCAGGCTGCTGACGGCAAAGATGATGGTGGCCGCCAGAACGGGCAGCGGCAGCAGGGCCAGCCAGCCCGTGGGCGCCACCAGCGCCAGCGCCAGCAGGCCGGCCGTGATGATGCTGGCCAGGGGCGTGTTGGCGCCCGCCTGGAAATTGACGGCCGAGCGGGAAATCGAGCCCGTGACGGGGAAGCCGCCCGACAGCGCGCTGGCCACGTTGGCCGCGCCCAGCCCCAGCAGTTCGCGGTTGGTCTGCAGCTTTTCACCGCGTTTTTGCGCCAGGGTCTGGGCGGCGGACATGCTCATCAAAAAGATGATGAAGGCGATCAGGAGCGCCGGCGACAGCAGGGTGCGCCAATGGGCGCTCGAGGTAGCCAGGTTCAGGCCCGGCAAGCCGCTGGGCACGTGACCGGTCGTCTGCACGCCCATCGCTTCCAGGCCGCCATAGGCGACCAGCGCGATGCCGGCCAGCACCAGCGCCATCGGCGCCAGGCGCGCGCCCACGTCGGCCGCCACCTTGTTCAGGCCGCAACGCTGCAACAGGCGCGACAGATAACGCTTGGCCAGCCACAGGAACAACAGGCCGGACAGTCCAAGCACGAGGCTGGGCGTATGCCAGTGGGGCCAGGTGGCACCCAGCAAGGGCGTGATCTGGCCCCAGATGATCAGGATCGCGGCGCCATTGCTGAAACCGCTGATCACGGGGCGCGACAAAAAGCTGGCCATGAAGCCCAGGCGCAGCACGCCGCACAGCAACAGGACGAGGCCGCTGATGAAGGCCAGCTGGGCGGCCAGGACGATATACAGGGAGGAGCCGGGGTCGGCCAGCGGCGCCAGGGCGGCGGCCGTCATCAGGGATACGATGGCCATGGGGCCCACCGATTGCGTCATGCTGCTGCCGAACACGGCGTACAGCACGGGCGGCAAGATGCTGGCGTAGATGCCCACCACGGGCGGCAAGCCGGCCACCAGCGCATAAGCCATGCCTTGCGGCACCATCATCATGGCGACAACGATACCGGCAGTGATGTCTCCGGCCAACAGAGGACGCCGGTATTGCCTGAGCCAGAGCAGCATGGATGATCCCGAAATCTGAAAACCGAAGCCTATCATGCGACGCGGCCGGCTGACAGGGGGAACGCGTTCACTCTTGCAGCAATTGCGCCTTCACGGCATCGAGGATTTCCGCCGACAGGGCTTCGTCATCGACGGAACGGGCCAGCACCATGGCCCCCACCATGGCGGCAAACGTGGCGATCGCCTGCTGGCGCCGCTCTTCCGGGGCGCCGTCGGGCAGCAAACCCTGCAGCAAGGCGAACTGCTGCTGCGTGGCCGCCGTAAACGCGGGACGCGCGCCGGGCGACATGCGCGCCACGTCGACGCCCATGGCCGCCGCAGGGCAACCACCGCCGGGCTGGTCGCGGTGCCGGGTGGTCAAATAATTGTCGATAATGGCCGGCAACGCCCGCTGCGGGTCGCTGGCGACCTTTGCCTGCCAGCCTGCCAGCGATTTCTCCAGGGCATGCTGGCACGCCTCGATCATCAAGTCTTCCTTGGACGCGAAATGGCCATAGAAGCCGCCATGCGTCAGGCCCGCGTTCTTCATCAAATCGGCCACGCCGATGCCGTCATAGCCCTTTTCGCGGAACAACCTGGCCGCCACGTCCACGATGCGCTCGCGGTTCAGCGCCGCCTGTTCCCTGCTTACCTTCATGCTGCCCTCCCACATTTATGTCAACCATCATATAACTTTACGCCTGTTTGCGCCACTCTGTTAGCAAGCGCACCGTTGGATGCGGTTGCCGCGCCGATACTGGATCTTCGTTTCCAGGGAGGCCAGCATGAACGAGAACAAGGACCAGTCCGCCGGTAACTTGCAGCGCAGCATACAGCAGGAGCAGGATCAGGAAGACAAGCAGCGCGATGCCGCCAAGCAAGGCAAGGCAAGCAAGCCTCCCGTGCAGACAGGCCACCGCAACCAGCCGACGCCTCCCCTGCCCGCCCAGCACCTGGACAAGCCCGGCCTTGAAGCACAGATGGCATTGAAACCCCGCTTCCTGGCGCCCGACTACTGCGGCAGCGGCAAGCTGGCCGGCATGGTCGCCATCATCACGGGCGGCGATTCCGGCATCGGCCGCGCCGTGGCCGTGCTGTACGCGCGCGAAGGGGCGGATGTCGCCATCATTTACCTGAACGAACACGCGGACGCCCACGAAACCAAGCGCTACGTGGAAGCGGAAGGACAGAGCTGCCTCCTGATTGCCGGCGACGTGCGCGACCAGGGCTTTTGCCAGCAAGCCGTCAGCCAGGTGCTGGACAAATTCACGCACATCGACGTGCTGGTCAACAACGCAGCCTTCCAGGAACATGCGGAATCCTTGCTGGACCTGAGCGAGGAACGCTTCGACCTCACCATGAAAACCAATGTCTACGGCTACTTTCATATGGCCAAGGCCGTCCTGCCCCACTTGCAGCGGGGCGCGTCCATCATCAACACGGGCTCCGTGACGGGTTTGCAAGGCTCGAAGCACTTGCTCGACTATTCCACCACCAAGGGTGCCATCCATGCGTTTACCATGGCGCTGGCCGGCAACCTGCTGGACAAGGGCATACGCGTGAACGCCATCGCGCCCGGGCCCGTCTGGACGCCCCTCAACCCGGCCGACAAGTCGCCAGAGGACATCCAGAAATTCGGCCAGGGCACGGACATGCGCCGCCCGGCCCAGCCGGAAGAACTGTCGCCCGCCTACGTCTTCCTGGCCTCGCCCGCCTGTTCCAGCTACATCACGGGCATCGTCCTGCCCATCACCGGCACGGTGGGGGACTAGACGATGGCGCGCGCACTGTGGAAAGGCGCCATCAGCTTCGGCCTTGTGCACATCCCCGTCGAGCTGATTTCAGCCAGTCTCGACCATGAACTGGACTTGTCCATGCTGGACCGGCGCGACTTTTCACCCATCGGCTACAAGCGCTACAACAAGAAGACGGGCAAGGAAGTCGAGTGGGACGACATCATCAAGGGCTATGAATACAAGACGGACGAGTATGTGGTGCTGTCCGAGGAAGATTTAAGGCAGGCCAACGTCAAGGCCACGCAAACCATCGACATACTGACCTTTGTCGATGCGCTTGAGGTGCCGCTGACCTTTTACGAGCACCCGTATTATTTGCTGCCCGCCAAGGGCGGCGAAAAAGTCTATGCGCTGCTGCGCGAAACCTTGCGCAAGGCGAACAAAGTGGGCATCGCCAGCGTGGTCATGCGCACCAAGCAGCATTTGTGCGCACTCGTGTGCGTGGGCGACGCCATCGTGCTCAACACCCTGCGCTACGCCGATGAAATCCGCCCCACAGACGACCTGGACTTGCCCGGCAGCACCCTGAAATCGGCCGGCATTTCCGACAAGGAACTCAAGATGGCCCTGTCGCTGGTGGAAGGCATGAGCGAAGCGTGGGAACCTGGGCAATACCACGACAGCTACCGCGAAGACGTGCTGGCGCTGGTCAAGAAGAAAATCAAGGCCAGGCAGACCAAGACCATCACGCCGCCCGCGCCCGAGCCAGCAGAAGAGCACGGCAACAACGTGATCGACCTGGTCGCCCTGCTGCAGCAAAGCCTGGGCAAGAAAGCGTCCGCCGCGCCGGCCCGCAAGCGCGCGACCTCGTCCGCCGCCCGCAAGCCGCCCGCCAGGCGCAAGGCGGCCTGAACCACCCCACCCGCTTAGCGAGACTCTGCCATCATATAAATGCATTGACTTTGATCCAGCTTCTCGCTACGTTATGCACAGGCCTGCCACCCGGCAAGCCCTGTCATGCGTGCGGAAAAAATGGATGCCGAGTTCGATCAGCTTATCCTCAGCAACGCCCCTGGCGGCGTTGTCATCACGAACGAAGAGCATGCCGTCGTGCGCTGGACAGCCGGGGCGCAGCGCATCTTCGGCTATGCCAGCGACGAAGCGCTGGGCCGCACGCTGTGGGAACTGATCTCCTTGCCGGGACAGGCAGAAGCGCCCGCCCTGATCGACGAGCAGCTGGCCTTGCACGGCAGCTACGACCGCGAATCGCTGCGGCGGCGCAAGGACGATGAGCTCATCTACGTCGACGTGGCATGCCAGGCCGCCCACGCGGCGCCGGACGGCCACCGCTACCTGATTTCCACCATGAAGGACACGACCTTGCTGAAGGCCGCGCGCGACGCCCAGTTCGTCGACGTGCGC
This sequence comes from Janthinobacterium lividum, assembly GCF_034424625.1. Taxonomy (NCBI): domain Bacteria; kingdom Pseudomonadati; phylum Pseudomonadota; class Betaproteobacteria; order Burkholderiales; family Oxalobacteraceae; genus Janthinobacterium; species Janthinobacterium lividum. The sequence goes on from NZ_CP139976.1 coordinate 4,362,027, forward strand.
TACCGCGTGCTGTTCGAGTCCACGCCGGACAGCGTCATCATGGTCAATGCCACGGGCGCCATCGTGCTGGCCAACCAGCAGGCGCAGCGCCTGTTCGGCTATGCGGAAGGCGAATTGAGCGGCAGGCAAATCGATAGCCTGCTGCCGCAACGCCTGCGCCATGCGCACGTGGGGCACCGCGCGCGCTATTTCGACCAGCCGCGCACGCGCACCATGGGCGCCGACCTGGAATTGCTGGGCTTGCGCAAGGACAACGTCGAATTCCCTGTGGAAATCAGCCTGTCGCCGATCCAGACGGAGATCGGCACCTTCGTCATCAGCGCCATCCGCGACGTCAGCGACCGCCGCCGGGCCGAGCAAAAGTTCCGCGGCTTGCTTGAATCGGCGCCGGACGCCATCGTCATCGTCAACGGCGATGGCGAGATCGTGCTCGTCAACTCGCAAACGGAACGCCTGTTCGGCTATTCGCGCGCGGAGTTGCTCGGGCGCAATGTGGAAGTGCTGATCCCGGCCCGCTATGCACACGATCATCCGCATCACCGCCAGTCCTTTTCCGCGGCGCCGCGCGCCCGCTCCATGGGCGCGGGCCTGGAACTGTATGGCTTGCGCCGCGATGGCACCGAATTTCCCGTCGAAATCAGCCTGTCGCCGCTGGAAACGGAGGAAGGCGTGCTGGTCTCGTCGGCTATCCGCGACATCACGGAGCGCAAGCGCATCGAGCGCACGCTGAACGAACAGAAAATCGAACTGGAACGGGCCAGCCAGGCGAAGGACCGCTTTCTTACCAGCATGTCGCATGAATTGCGCACGCCGCTGAACGCCATCCTCGGCTTCGCCCAGCTGCTGGCCAATGAAGCCCTGCCCGCGACCGTGCTGCAAAAACGCGCTTTCGTGCAAAACATCGTCACCTCGGGCCGCCATCTGCTCACCCTGATCAATGAAATCCTCGACCTGGCGAAGATCGAATCAGGCAGCCTGAGCCTGTCGATGGAAGCGGTGGCGCTGCCCGTGCTGCTCGAGGAAGTGCGCGTCATGGTGGAAGAACAGGCGCAGCAGCGCCAGATTCACCTGGTGTTTCCAGCCTGCGAGGCGCTGACGCTCAGGGCCGACCATACGCGCCTCAAGCAAGTGCTGCTGAACCTGCTGTCAAACGCCATCAAGTACAACCGTCCGGCCGGCAAGGTAGAGCTGGAAGTGTCGCAGCCCGGGGCGCAGCGCGTGCGCATCGCCATCCGCGACACGGGCAAGGGACTGGATGAGACGCAGATGGCGGAACTGTTCCAGCCATTCAACCGCCTGGGACAGGAGGCAGGCAGCGAGGAAGGCACCGGCATCGGCCTGGTCGTCACCAAGCGCCTGGTTGAGCTGATGGGCGGCAGCATGGGCGTGCACAGCTGCATCGGCGTGGGCAGCGTGTTCTGGATCGAACTCGACACCATGACCGCCCCGCCCGCCAACCGGCAGCCGGAATACCTGCCCGAACCCGCCTGCGACGTCCGGGACGATGCCGGCGGCCAGGCCCTGCTGCTGTATGTGGAAGACAATCCGGCCAGCCTGCGGCTGGTGGAAGATATCGTCAGCTTCCTGCCCCATCTGCGCATGATCTCGGCCACCGACGCCCGCCAGGGTATCGCGCTGGCGCTGGAACGCCGCCCCGACGTGATCCTGATGGATATCAACTTGCCCGGCATGAATGGCAACCAGGCGCAGCGCATCCTGCGCAACGATACGCGCACGGCGCACATCCCCGTCATCGCCTTGACGGCCAACGCCATGAAGGGCGATATCCGGCATGGCCTGGCCGCGGGTTTTTTTCGCTACCTGACCAAGCCCGTCGAGATCACCCTGCTTAACGCGGCCATCGAGGAAGCGCTGCAGCTGGCGCGCGCCGTCCTGCCGTTCAAGCCGGAGGAGTAAAGGCCAGCTTTTTCATCGCCGCATCGATGCCCTTCGCGCTGCGCGCGTAGCCGTCCCATGGCGCGTTGCCCACGTCGAGACGGCTGTGGACATTGCCCACGTTCCACTGATCGCCCGCCTTCAGTTTGTCGAGCTCGTCCCAGGCCAGCGGCACGGAAATGCCCAGCCCCGACCGCGTGCGGGCAGACCACGCGCATACGGTGGTGGCGCCCCGGCCATTGCGCAAATAATCGATGAAAATCTTGCCGACGCGGTTGGCGGGGCCGCTTTTCAGGACGAAGCGCTGCGGAATGAGCTGCGCCATGTGCGCCACGATGGCTTGCGAAAACGCTTTGACCGTATCCCAATCGTGTTTCGGGCGGATCGGCACGACCACATGCAAGCCCTTGCCGCCGCTGGTTTTCAGCCAGGCGGGCAGTCCCAGCTCCGTCAGGAAGGCACGCAGCAATACGGCCGCCTCGCGGATGGCGGGCCAGGCCACGCCCTTGCCCGGGTCCAGGTCGAACACCAGGCGGTTCGGCGTGTCATAGGCGCTGGCCAGGGCGTTTTGCGTGTGAAATTCCACCACATTCCACTGCGCCGCAGACAATAAGCCCTGTGCGCTGGCCACTTCCAGCATGCAGGCATGCTCCGGGTCGAGGCCGGGATCGAGCTGTTTGACGCCGGGCATGCTGGACGTGTCCGCATGCTTCTGGAAAAACAGCTCGCCGCCCACGCCGGCCGGCGCGCGTACCAGCGACACGGGCCGCCCGCGCAAGTGCACGAGCATCAGCTTGCCCACCAGCGCGTAGTAGCGCACCAGGTCGATCTTCGTCGCGCCACTGTCCCGGTCGATCACCCGGTCCGCATGGCTGACCTTGAAACTGGCCGGCAAGGCGCCGTCCGGCGTGAATTTGCTCTGCATCGTCTTCTCCCTGTCGATTCGCTGCGCCCGCTCGCGCACGATGGCGGCTGGCCGTTTATCCTCGCGCAAGCCGTGAAACACGGCATGGCGCACGGCGCCACCGCTGGTCCATTGCGCAAAGCTCACTTCGGCCACCAGTTGCGGCTTGACCCAGATGGGCTGGCGCACGCCGCCCGCCTTGCCTGCGAACGGACTCGTCCCGGCTGCCAGGGCGTCAAGCCGGCGCCGCAATTCGCGCAGGCTGGCATCGTCGAAGCCGCTACCCACATTGCCCGCATAGAGCAGCCTGCCCTGGTCATCATGCACGCCCAGCAACAAAGAACCGATGCCTTCGCGCGCGCCCTGCGGCGCCGTATAGCCGCCGATGACGAATTCCTGGCGCAGCCCGCATTTGAGCTTGATCCAGTCGCCCGAGCGCCGCGAGACGTAGGGCGAACCGCGCCGCTTGCCGATCACGCCTTCCAGCCCCAGCCGGCAGGCGTGGGCCAGTATCTGCTGCGGCGTCGCCTCTAGCGCGGCGCTGAAGCGCACCAGGGGCGACGCTGGCAAGCTCTGCAGTAACTGTTCCAGCAACGCCCTGCGCGCCTCGACAGGCTGGCCCCGCAGATCGTGGCCATCGAAAAACGCCACGTCGAACAGGTGATACACGATCTCGCTGGTCGTTTCCGCATCGAACGCGCGCTGCAAGGCGCCAAAATCCGGGTGGCCGCTGGCGTCGTTGACGACTATTTCACCGTCATACCAGCCTGGCGGCAAACTCAACTGTTCCAGCGCCTGCCGCAGCTTCGGCAGTTTTTCCGTCCAGTCATTGCCATTGCGCGTGATCAAATTGATCCGTTCGCCATCGCAACGCGCAAGGATGCGGTAACCGTCGAATTTCACTTCGAAAAGCCACTGCTGCGCGTCTGGCGGCGGCGCATCGACCAGGGTAGCCAGCTGCGGCGACAGGGTGGCGGGCAAATCGGCATCCGGCGCTGCGGAGCCGTCCGCGCTCTTCTTGCGCTTGGGCATGGCCTTGTTCTTGACGCTGTCGGGAAACTCGTCCACGACGGAAAATTCCAGTGCCGGCCGGGCAAATGCGTCCTTTTCCTTGATCAGCAGCCAGGCAGGCTGCTTCGCGCTGCGTTTATCGCCCTTGCCTTTCATGCGCACCAGCACCCAGTTGCCATGCATCTTGTGGCCATGCAGGGTCAATTTCAGCTCGCCGGCCGCCAGCGCCTTGCGCGCATCAGGCGTGGCCGGCTGGGCTTGCCACGTCCCCTTGTCCCAGATGATGACCTTGCCCGCGCCATACTGCTTTTCGGGGATCGTGCCTTCAAAACCGGCATACGCAATCGGATGGTCTTCCACCTGCACCGCCATGCGCTTGTCGCGCGGGTCGTAGCTGGGCCCTTTCGGCACGGCCCAGCTTTTCATCGTGCCGTCCAGTTCCAGGCGAAAGTCATAGTGCAAACGACTGGCCCAGTGCTTCTGGATAACGAAGGTGAGCGCCTCGCCCGCTTCCTCGCCGCCATCCGCAGGCTCGGGCGTGGCGGCGAAATTGCGCTTGGCTTGATAGGTTTTCAAGGCGGCTTTCATGGCGGACCCATGCGGTGACGATGGCATCGAGTCTAGGCCGCTGCCGTCCCTGGCGCGGTACGCCAGCTAACAGAGTACCTGCCCCGGCAAATGTAAGTGTTTGTAATTAGCCCGAATCGCTGTCAACGCTATTGCCGTACGGCGCGTTTTTGCCTCAGTGACAGGGGAAATGCATCTCCTGAACTACAACCCCACTTCTCGAGGAACTGCACCATGAAAAAAGTAATCGCTACTCTGATCGCCGGCTTGTTCGCTACCGCAGCCTTTGCTCAAACGCCAGCCGTGCCTGCCAAGGCCGAAGCCAAGCACACCAAGGAAGTGGCAAAAGCAGAAGCCAAGGAAACCAAGGCCGTCGTGAAAGCCGATGCGAAAGAAGCCGCCGTCGCCGCCGATGCGAAAGCCGATGTGGCTAGCGCCAAGGCCGACGCCAAAGCCACCAAGGCCAAAGCCCATCACAAAGCCACCAAGGCCAAGGCAAAAGCCGCCGAAGACAAGGCTGAAGCGACCGCAGCAGCGAAGTAATCGCCATCCCGCCATGGCGGGAGGCACCATGCAAAAAGACAGCTTCGGCTGTCTTTTTGCATTTTCACTCCTTCTTCTTCAATTAACGTCGCTCAAATCACCTGATTGTAAGAAAGTGTAAACCAGGTCAACCATTACCTTCCGGGCCGCGTTTTCTGCTCAGTGACACGGGAATCATCCCGGCACACCAGACAAACCACCACCGAGGACTGCACCATGAAAAAAGCAATTGTTACCCTGATCGCCGGCCTGTTCGCTACCGCAGCCTTCGCCCAAACCCCTGCCGCTCCCGCAGCATCGGTTCCCGCCAAGGCGGAAGCGGCCCACACGAAAGCCGTGGCCAAGGCTGAAGCCAAGGAAACCAAGGCCGTCGTGAAAGCCGATGCCAAGGAAGCGGTCGTCGCCGCCGATGCGAAAGCCGATGTGGCCAGCGCCAAGGCCGACGCAAAAGCCACCAAGGCCAAGGCCCATCACAAGGCCAGCAAAGCCAAAGTGAAAGCGGATGCGGCCAAAGCAGACGCAGCAGTTGCTGCCACGCCGGCAAAATAAGCGCGATGGTGTAGTCACGCAAGCGCGTCCGCCAGGTCTGCGCCAGCGTTGCCACTTCGAAATCCAGGGACAGCTTCGGCTGTCCTTTTTTTGTCCATATTTTTTGCTGCGCATGTTATTGACACAATTCTTGCGCGGCAGCAAAACTTCATCGCCTGGCCAAGTTCGGCATCATGCACATTCAGGCTATCCTTCATCAGAACTGTTATTCCAAACTCCGCTTATTCGCTGCCCCACCCCGCTGAGGCGGCACGCGAATGCGTGCATCCGCGACGCCGTACCAACTTGAAAGCTGCCGATGAACCTACGCTGCGCCGTATCCCGATTCTCATCCCATCCAAGAGTCGAAAAAGGGCAGCGAGCATCTCCGCCGGGGCCAAATGGATTGGCTGGGGAACCACCACACGTCGCCCACTGGCTACTGCGGATTACAGCGCTGCTGGCCGCCGCCATGCTGGGTTTGAGTCTGATTTTGTGGGTAGCGGCCAACTGGGATCTTTTTGGCCGCGCCAGCCATTTCCTGCTGTTACAAACCCTGTTTGCAGGCAGCGGTCTAATCGGCTTTCGTTCGACGACAGCCAGGACACCCATGCTCTTGACGGCCATGCTGTTCATGGGCGCCCTATTCGGGTATTTCAGCCAGACCTACCAGACGAGTAGCGATCCCTGGCAATTATTCGCCGCCTGGGCCATCGCTGCCATGCCCTTGTGTCTGGCGACGCGCAGCGATGTGCTGTGGATACCCTGGATACTGGTCAGCTTCAGCGCCTCCACCTTATGGCTGTCCGACATGGCAACCTATCGCTGGGACATCGATGCAATGTACATGGGTCACTATGCGGCCAGCTTACTAATCTCGGTAACGCTATGCGGAGCGATGACACCCTTCATGGCACGCTGGACGGGCGCGGGCGCCTGGCCACTACGCATGGCCATCGCGTTGACCACGCTGATGGCAGGCACCATCGCCCTGGGCTTGCTGCTCGATTCGAAACCGACATACGGTCTGCCGCTGCTGCTCGTGCTGACAGCAATACTCGTCCTGCTCCTGCCACGCTTTCATGATGTGATCTGCCACAGCATCATCGCCCTGGGTGCCAATACCATCCTGACGACATGGTTGGCCGTTCTTTTATCCGATGGTGATCTGCCAGCAGTACTGATCTTTGTGGGGCTCACTGCGGCCGGCATGCTGGCAACGACGGGCTACTGGCTGCTATGGCGGCATCAACTGCATCACACCGAGGTAAGTGCATGAACGCCCGCCTCGACGTGCACCAGGCGACTCCAGGCATGGCACGTTCAGCTTCAACAGGCATGCCATGGCCGCTGCAGATGCTCATCGCTATCGGCGCCTGGCTGGCGGCAATCCCCCTGACATTCGCGTTCGCCTTGTATGCGCAAGATCGACTGATCGAAGGGCAGGCCGGCTATATCGCCGGCACCCTGCTCCTTGCTTGTACCGTGCTGGGGGTTCGCAGCCTTAAACGCTACTTCTTCATCCAGCAATTCGCAGCGCCAGCGATCATTGCTGGCCTGCTACTGCTGGGATTTTCCTTATTCCGCGACCTGAACACGAACGTGGCCGCTGCCCTTTTGGCGCTGTTCGTGCTTGCCATGGCCATCCTGCTACCGATCGCGTGGCTGCGCACCCTGCTTGCCGCACCAACCTGCGCCCTGCTGGTGCTCGCACAGTTACCGCATGGCGTGGACTGGCTGCATGAGCACAGTCTTACCTCGGACATGTTGTTCGAAGCCGGCCTCACGGTACTGGCAATCTGGCTGTTTCTAACGTATGTACAGTACGCCGTGTTTAACAAACCAGACGACCAGGGAAGCGCGGACGCGCTCGCGGCCATATCGTCGGGCTGGGCACTGTGCATGCTGGCTGGCTTCTGCCTGTGGTCAGGAATGGCCTTCCTGATAAGTGCCATCATGGATAATACGGGCTGGATAGGCGTGCTCGCACAAGACCTGTTCAAGGCTCGTGACAATGGCCTCCCGGGTAACTACTGGGGCAGAGAGTCAAGCCTCCTGGCCCTCGTAGCTGCCGCGTTGCTGCTGTGCGCCTGGCCAGGCTTGCGCCGAACTCTGAGCGCCATCCTGGCACTGGTGCTGGCCATCCTGGCCTGGTACTTGCCGGCATTGGGACCGGTCTTGCTGATACTCGCCGTCAGCCTGGCTACCGGAAGGCGCTCGCTGTCCATGGTAGCCGGGCTTGCCGCTGCCTGGATCCTTGGCAGCGTTTATTACAACCCGAACTGGCTGCTGATGGAAAAAGCCGCAATGCTGGCCGCCATCGGCGTCTTGCTGGGCGCATGCGCGTTGCTGGCGGCGCGCAGCATGGCAAAGACAGTAATTGGAAGCCAAACGCTTGCCACACACCCGGCACGGTCCGGCATGGCTGTTGCCGCAACGTTGCTCTCTGTGCTGATTATCGGCAATGCAGCCATCTGGAACCGCGAGCAGCTGATCAAAAATGGACAGCCAGTCTTCTTTGAATTGAGGATCCTCGATCCACGCTCGTTGATGCAAGGCGATTACATGAGCTTGAATTTTTTCAACGACACATCCAGTGACATTAACTACGCCTATCAGACACCCCTTAGAATAGTCGCCACACGCGATGCCCGCAACATCGGCACGATGCTGCGCTTGCACCAGGACGAGACTTTGGCATCCAATGAATTTCTGATCGAAATACATCGCAAAAATTCACGCTTGGTCATGGCCAGCAACGCATGGTTTTTCAAGGAGGGCAACGGCGAACGCTGGTGGCAAGCCCGTTACGGTGAATTCCGCGTCATGCCTAACGGAAAAATCATTCTCGTGAATTTGCGCGGCAAGGATTTGCAGGCGCTGTGAGGAAACACCAGCGTGCCCGTTGTATGCAAACTTCATCAAACAGGCAGGGGAAAATGCCACAAGACCGCGTAATTGGGCGACACTGGCAATCCGCCCATCGCCACGAAAGCTGTCCATGCGCCACCTGTCCTTTTCACTATTGAGTGCCCTCTTCCTGTCCGGCCCTGTCCTGGCGCAGGACAGGACACCCGCCACCCTGGCGCAAGTCCTGCAAGCCCAGGACCGCGACAGCCATGGCGATTTGCGCGCCGTCGTCGTGCTGCGCGATGGCGCCGTCGTGGCCGAACGCTATTACAACGGCGAGACGGCCGATACCCTGCACGACATCCGCTCGGCCGGCAAGAGCATCACCGCCCTGCTGGTGGGCGCGGCCGTGGCGCGCGGCCAGCTGGCGACAACAAAAACGGTGGGAGACTACTGGCCCGAAGTCGCTGGCAGCCGGGCGGGCAAGGTCGCCCTCGACGATTTGCTGACCATGCGTTCGGGCCTGGCCGCCTTCGATGACGACGAACAGTCGCCTGGCAATGAAGACAAGCTCGATGCGTCGCCCGACCCGGCCGCCTTCGTGCGTGCGATACCGGCTGCCACGGCGCCGGGCAGCATGTATCGCTACAATTCGCTGGGGTCATATGTCGCGGGCAGAGTGGTGGAAAACGCCAGCGGCGCCGACCTGGAAGACTACGCCGCCAAGGTGCTGTTCGCGCCACTGGGCATCACCCGCTGGAGCTGGGGCCGCGACGTGGCACGCCACCCGAAAGGCCAGGGCAATCTGTCGCTGCGCGCGCGCGACACGGCAAGGATCGGCCAGATGGTGCTCGACGAAGGCGTATTTGACGGCAAGAGGGTAATCGATGCCGCCTGGCTGCAAGCGGCGCTGGCGCCGCGCGTGGCCATCGGCGCCGTGGACCGCTACGCCGACAGCTACGGCTATTTCTGGTACGCGAAGACGCAGGACGTCGGAGGACAGAAGATTGCCGTGCATTTCGCCTCGGGCAATGGCGGCAACAAGATCTATGTGATACCCGCCCGTCGCATGGTGGTCAGCATCGCATCGAGCGCGTATGGCAAGGGGTATGGACAGCGCCGTTCGGAAGACATCCTGAAGGCCATCCTGAAAGCGGATGCAACGCAGATGTAAGCGTTTGTAATGACCGTCAACGCAAGCGTCCGGGGGCGCGTTTTATGCTCAGTGACACGGGAATCATCCCGACACCAACAGACATACCAGACAAACCACCACTGAGGACTGCACCATGAAAAAAGTAATCGCTACCCTGATCGCCGGCCTGTTCGCAACTGCAGCCTTCGCCCAAACCCCGGCAGCACCTGCGGCCGCTCCGGCAGCGCCCGCCAAAGTGGAAGCGGCCCACACCAAGGCCGTCGTGAAAGCGGACGCCAAGGAAGCGCAAGCCGTCGTGAAGGCGGATGCCAAGGAAGCGAAAGCCGTTGTCGCCGCAAAAACGGACGTCGCCAGCGCCAAAGCGGAAGCGGCCACCACCAAAGCCAAGGCACACCACAAAGCCAAGAAAACCAAGGCCAAGGCTGACGAAAAGCTGGCATCGGCTACCGCCGAAGCGGCGCCAGCCAAGTAATTCCGACACACTTTACTGACCACGCTTACCAAGGATCTTAAAATGAAAAAAGTTATCGCCACCCTGATCGCCAGCCTGTTCGCCACCGCCGCTTTCGCCCAGACGCCAGCCGTCGCGCCAGTCGCTCCAGTGGCACCGATTCCTGTCGTCGCCCCTGTCGTCAAGGCCGAAGCGCCGGCAGCCGCCGCCAAACCAGCGGCGCACAAGAAAGCCAAGCATCACAAGGCAAAGAAAGCCGCGCCAGCCGACAAGGCAGCGCCTGCGGAACCAGCAGTACCGGCAACGCCAGCAGCGCCAGCCAAGTAATCGCGGCTGCGCCATCAAAAAAGACAGGGGTTTCCCTGTCTTTTTTTTCGTCCGCTTTTTCGTGTATTTATTTCGGCATCAGCACCGTGTCGATCACATTGATCACGCCATTCGACTGGTACACGTCATAGGTGCTGATATTGGCGCTGTTGCCGCCCTCGTCCATCACCACGATGTTGTGCATGCCGTTCTTGGCGAACATCAGCTTGCCGCCGCTGGCCGTGGGCAAGGTGGCTTTACCGTCGTGCATCTTGATTTCCTTCGCCAGCGCCTTGAAGTCGTATTTGCCGGGCACCACGTGGTAGGTAAGGATCTTCGTCAGGGTCGCCTTGTTTTCCGGCTTCACCAGGGTCTCGACGGTGCCTGCGGGCAGCTTGCCGAAGGCCGCATTCGTCGGCGCGAACACGGTAAATGGACCCTTGCCTTTCAGCGTGTCGACCAGGCCGGCCGCCTTGACGGCAGCGACCAGGGTCGTGTGGTCGGCCGAATTGACGGCGTTATCGACGATGTCCTTGGACGGATACATGCTCTGGCCACCCACCATGGTCGTCATGTCGGCGGCAAACGGGGCGCTGGCGGCCAGCATGGATGCGAGGGAAGTGACAAGTAGTGCTGCGGGAACGAAGGTGCGCATGATGGTATCTCCTGGATGACTGCGTTTGCGTGATTGCAGGAGTACTTACGGCGCCGTTCCGCAAACGGATTCAACTCGCTGAAAACAGAAAAACGGCGCCGTGCAGTGCACGACGCCGTTCCTGGCAGGCTCCCGCGTCGCGGGCCGGATTGATCCAGCCCGCGGTGCCGGGAAACTAGTTGGCCGCGACCTGCGGCTCCGTTTCGCCCCAGCCGCCGCCCAGGGCGCGGATCAGCGCCACCGTGGTGACGGCGCGGTTGCCGCGCAGCTGCACGGCATTGCGCTCGATGGTGGCAAGGTTGCGCTGCGCGTCCAGCAGATCGAGGTAGCTGGAACGGCCCGCGTCGTACAGCTTTTGCGCCAGGTCGGCCGAGCGGCGTGCCGAAACGACGGCTTCGTCGATCTGCTGCGTCTGGCCCGACAGGATGCGCAGGCCGGCCAGGTTGTCTTCCACCTCGGCGAACGCCACCAGCACGCTCTGGCGATACGTCGCCACCGACTCTTCCAGCTGCGCTTCGCTGCGGCTCACGGCTGCCTTGTTGCGGCCACCGTCGATGATCGGCATCGACATCAGGGCGCCCAGCAGCCAGGAGCGGCTGCTCCACTTGAAGATGTCCGAGAAGGTATCGGACGCGCCGCCGCCGGAGGCGTTCAGGGTCAAGGCGGGGAACATGGCCGATTTCGCCACGCCGATGCGCGCATTCGACGCTTCCATGGTGCGCTGCGCCGACGCGATGTCGGGACGGCGCTCCAGCAGGGACGACGGCATGCCGGCCGGGATCACGGGCAGGAAGCCGCTGTCCTGCAGCGGGTTGACGGTCGCCGTGAAACTGGCGGCAGGTTTACCCAGCAGGACGGCCAGCGCATGTTCGCTGGTGGCGCGCTGGCGCTGCAGGCCGATGGCTTCGGCGCGCGTCGTCGACAGCTCCGTGCGGGCACGGGACAGGTCGAATTCGCCGATGTCGCCCAGGTCGTAGCGGCGCTGGTTCACATGCACGCTTTCCTCGCGCAGGCGCACCGTCTGTTCCAGGGTCGCCAGTTCGGCATCCGTGGCGCGCAGCTGGAAATAGGTCTGCGCCACGTCGGCCTGCAAGGACAGCAGCACAGAACGGTATGTCGCTTCCACGGCCAGCGCATCGCTGCGCGAGGCGCTGACGTTCGAGGCGACCCTGCCGAACAGATCGACTTCGTAGCTGGCCGTCAGATTCGCCTGGTAGACATTCGTGGCAGCCACCGGCGCGCCGTTCGGCAAGCCGAGCGACACGGCGGAAGCGCGGTTGCGCTGGCCGCCCACGTTCACGCCCACTTGCGGGATGCGGTCCGCTTCGGCGATGCCGGCAATCGCCCTCGCCTGCTTGACGCGGGCGGCGGCGACGGCCAGGTTGGCATTGGCCTGCGTGGCTTCGTTGATCAGGCTTGTGAGGGCCGGATCATTGAAGGCCAGCCACCACTCGCCGCGCGCCTGGCGCTCGGCTGGCACGCCCTGCTTCCAGCGCGTGCCGTCCGCCGCCGTCTGCACGGCAGGCGTTTGCGCTTCCTTGAACGCCGTCGGCGTCTCGATCTGCGGCTGCTTGAACTCCGGCGCCGCGCAGGCCGCCAGCAACACGGCTGCTGCCATGGCGGTCAGCACGGGCTTGACGCGCCAGATGATTTCCTTGGTTTTCAATATATATCTCCTTCCAGGTTCAATGCTGGCGCGGCGGCAGGCTTGGCGGCAGCATCGGCTGGTTTTTTCTCAAAACGCTGCGCCAGGGTGCGCAGCAGTACATAGAACACGGGCGTCAGGAACAGGCCGAAGAAGGTCACGCCCAGCATGCCGGCGAACACCGCCACGCCCATGGCATGGCGCATTTCCGAACCGGCGCCGTGCGAGAACACCAGGGGCACCACGCCCATGATGAAGGCGATCGACGTCATCAGGATCGGACGCAGACGCAGGCGGCACGCTTCCAGCGCCGCTTGCACGACGGTGCGGCCATGCTCTTCCAGTTCGCGGGCAAATTCCACGATCAGAATCGCATTCTTCGACGCCAGCCCCACCAGCACGAACAGCGCGATCTGGGTGAACACATTGTTGTCGCCGCCGGTCAGTTTGACGCCCAGCAAGGCACACAGGATCGACATTGGCACGATCAGAATCACGGCCAGCGGCAAGGTCCAGCTTTCGTACTGGGCGGCCAGCACCAGGAATACCAGCAGCACGCACAGCGGGAAGACATAGATCATCGTATTGCCGGACAAGATGTCCTGGTAGGTCAGCTCCGTCCATTCATACGCGATCCCCTGCGGCAGCACTTCCTTGGCGATGCGTTCCAGCGCGGCTTGCGCCTGGCCGCTCGATACGCCAGGGGCTGCGCCGCCATTGAAGTCGGCTGCGGCATACGCGTTGTAGCGCTGCACGCGGTCCGGACCATAGCTGTCCTTCACGCGCATCAACGACGACAGCGGGATCATTTCGCCCTTGTCATTGCGTACCTTCAGCTGCGCGATATCCTGCGCATGCGAACGGAACGCCGCATCGGCCTGCACGCGCACCTGGTAGGTGCGGCCAAACTGGTTGAAGTCGTTTACGTACAGCGAACCGAGGTTGATCTGCAAGGTCTGGTAAATCGTTTGCAGCTGCACGCCCATCTGCTTGGCTTTCACGCGGTCGACGTCGGCGAACAGCTGCGGCACGTTGATCTGGTAGCCCGAGAACACGCCCGCCAGTTCCGGCGTCTGGTACGCCTTGGCGGCCAATGCCTGGGTGGCGTTGTACAGCGCGTCGTAACCGAGGTTGCCGCGGTCTTCGATCATCATCTTGAAGCCGCCGATGGTACCAAGGCCGTTGACCGGCGGTGGCGGGAAGACCATGATGAAAGCGTCCTGGATGCCGCCCAGGCGCTTGTTGATCTCGGCCGCGATGGCGCCGCCCGACAATTCCTTGCTGCTGCGTTCGTCGAACGGTTTCAGGGTGGCGAAGACGATACCGGCGTTCGGCGCATTGGTGAAGTCGTTGATCGACAGGCCGGGGAAGGCAATGGTCGATTCGACGCCAGGTACCGACTTGATGACGTCGGACATGCGGCGCACGACATCTTCCGTGCGGTCCAGCGAAGCGGCGTCAGGCAATTGTGCAAAGCCCACCAGGTATTGCTTGTCCTGCGCTGGCACGAAGCCTGCCGGCACGGACTTGAAGGTGAAGATGGCGGCAACGACCAGCAGCGCATACACGCCCAGCGACGCGCTCTTGCGGCCCAACACGCCTTTCACGCCCGCCTCATAGCGGTGCGAAGCGCGGCCGAAGAAGCGGTTGAACCAGGCGAAGAAACGGCCGAAGACCATGTCCATGCCGCGCGTCAGCGCGTCTTTCGGCGCATCGTGCGGTTTCAGCAGCGCGGCAGACAGGGCTGGCGCCAGGGTCAGCGAGCTGAAAGCGGAGATCACGGTCGAAATGGCGATGGTCAGCGCGAACTGGCGATAGAACTCACCCGACAGGCCAGGCACGAAGGCGATCGGCACGAACACGGCGCACAGCACCAGGGCGATGGCGACGATAGGACCGCTAACCTCTTTCATGGCCTGGATGGTGGCGTCGCGCGGCGACAAGCCTTCCTCGATGTTGCGCTCGACGTTTTCCACCACCACGATGGCATCATCGACGACGATACCGATGGCCAGCACGAGGCCGAACAGCGACAGCGTGTTGATCGAGAAGCCAAAGCCCAGCATCACGGCAAAGGTGCCGACGATGGAGACGGGTACGGCCAGCAGCGGAATGATCGATGCGCGCCAGGTTTGCAGGAAGATGATCACCACCAGCACCACCAGGGCGATGGCTTCCAACAGGGTATGGATCACGGCTTCGATGGACGAGCGCACGAACTGCGTCGGGTCGTACTCGATACGGTATTCCACGCCTTGCGGGAAGTCTTTTTTCAGTTCGTCCATCTTGGCCCGCACGTCGGAAGACAGTTGCAGCGCGTTGGCATTCGGCGCTTCGAAAATACCCATGCCGACGGCCGGATTATTGTTCAGCAGCGAACGCAGCGAGTAGCTGTTGGCGCCCATTTCCACGCGCGCCACGTCCTTCAGGTGCGTCACGGCGCCGTCGGCATTGGTGCGCACGATGATGGCGCCGAATTCCTCGGGCGTCTGCAGACGGCCCTGGGTATTGACGGTCAGCTGGAAGTCCGAGTTCTTCGCCGGCGAAGCGCCGATGACACCTGCAGCCACCTGCACGTTCTGCTCGCGGATCGCGTCGACGACATCGTTCGCCGTCATGCCGCGCGCCGCTACCTTTTGCGGGTCGAGCCAGATGCGCATGGCGTAGTCGCCGGCGCCGAAGATCTGGATGTCGCCCATGCCGGGCAAGCGGGCCAGCTGGTCCTTGACGTTCAGCACCGCGTAGTTACGCAGATACATGTCGTCATAGCGCTTGTTCGGCGAAACCAGGTGCACCACCATGGTCAGATTGGGCGACGATTTGACGGTCGTCACGCCGATCTGGCGCACTTCCTCGGGCAGGCGCGGCAAGGCGCGCTGCACGCGGTTCTGCACCTGCGTCTCGGCCTGCTCGACGTTGGTGCCGATCTTGAAGGTCACGGTCAGCATCATCGCGCCATCGGACGTGTTTTGCGAGGACATGTAGAGCATGTTCTCGACGCCGTTGATCTGCTCTTCGAGCGGCGCGGCCACGGTTTCGGCGATCACTTTCGGGTTGGCGCCCGGGTATTGCGCGCGCACCACCACGGATGGCGGCACGACGTCGGGATATTCGGAGATGGGCAGGCCGAAAATCGACAGCAGCCCGGCCACGAATATGACGATCGACAGCACCGCCGCGAAAATCGGCTTGTCGATGAAAAAGCGGGAAAAATTCATGTTTATTCCTTGGAGGTCGATGCTGCTTTCGCGGCGATCTTGGCGTCTTTTACTTCAGGTTTTGCAGGAGCGACAGGCGCGGTCGGATCGAAATCCATCGCCACCATCTGCGGCGTCACCGGGGCGCCGGGGCGCACGCGCTGCAAGCCGTTGACGACGATCTTTTCGCCCGCCTTCAAGCCTTCGCGCACCACGCGCAAGCCGTCCGAGGCCGGGCCCAGCTTGACGGCGCGGTATTCGGCCTTGTTGTCGGCGCCCACCACGTACACGTATTTGCGGCTCTGGTCCGTGCCGACGGCGCGGTCGGAGATCAACAGCGCCGTGCTTTGCGCCTGCGGGCCGTTGCCGCCGTCGAGCTGGATGCGCGCGAACAGGCCCGGCACCAGCTGGCGCTCGGCGTTGGCGAAGGTGGCGCGCATGCGCACGCTGCCCGTGGCCGGATCGAGCTGGTTGTCGACGAATTCCAGCTTGCCTTCGTGCGGGAAGCCCGTCTCGTTGGCCAGGCCCACCTTGACGGTGACGGGCGTGCCTTTTTGCGCCGTGCCGGCCACGCGCAGATACGTATCTTCATCGCCGTCGAAGCTGGCGTAGATGCGGTCCGTCGACACCACGGAAGTGAGGATGGCGGAAGCGTCGATCAGGTTGCCGACGGTGATTTCCGCCTTGCTGACGCGGCCGCTGATCGGCGCCTGCACCTGCGTGTACGACAGGTTCAGCCTGGCCGCTTCATACGCGGCTTGCGCCGAGCGGGCGTTCGCGTCCAGCTCTTTCAGGCCCGACGCCTTTTCGTCGAATTCGCGCTGGGCGATAGCTTTTTCGGCCAGCAGCTTTTCAGCGCGCGACAGTTCCAGCTTGGCCAGTTCCGCCTTGGCGCGGGCCGAAGCGGCCGTGCCTTCGGCGCGCGAGACTTCAGCCTGGAATGGGCGCGGATCGATGACGAACAGTACGTCGCCCTTTTTCACTTCGCTGCCCGGCTTGAAATTGACGGCCGTGATGAAGCCGCCGACTCGCGAGCGGATTTCCACGCGCTCGATCGCTTCCAGGCGGCCCGAGAATTCCTGTGTTTCCGTGATCTGTTTTTCAACGACGGCGGCGGCCGAGATGGGCGGGCCGCCGGCCGCTGGCGCGTCGGGCACCTTGCTATTGGCCGAATCGCAGCCAGCCAGGCTCACGGCCACCAGTCCTGCCAGCGCGAGCGAGGCAGCCAGGGGCTTGAGCAGAGTGGAAAATTGTTGAACGTTTTTCATTTTATTTCCCTGTTTTATGAAAATTTCTAATGGTATGGGCGGCAGGAAGCAACCCAACTGAAAAAGTGAATGGTGGTGCCATGGCGCCCGACGGCGCTCGATCAAAGGTAAACAGGCCGCCAGCTGCTTAAAAGCGGACGGGGACGACGAAGCTGGCTGTGCGAACGCACAACTCAGGCATGAAGGGAACTACACTGCGTAGTGTAGCAACCAAAACTCAAAAAGTAAACTGATTAGTGTAAGTTTTTTTGCGGTGCCGCGGATGGCGGCTTCATGACTCGGGCTCCTGCCCCAGTCCGGCGACGAAACTGCTAATTTCGCTCAATACCTGCACCTTGCAGGCGCACTCATTGCGGGCGGTGGCGTCCTGCAGCGGCGCGGCGGCCATGCGCCGCACGGTGGTCTTGATGCCGCAGGCGATCAGTTTGCTGCCGTATTGTTCAGCCTCGTCGCGCAATGGGTCGTCTTCGCTGGACAGGATGAGCGCCGGCGGCAGGTTCTTCAGGCGGCTCGACTGCAACGGCGACGCATACGGATGGGTACGGTCAGCGGCATTCGGCAAGTAGCCGCGGTAGGCGGCGGCGCATTGATCGGCCACTTCCGCCAGGTCAGGACAGGTCGGCAAGTTGCGCATCGAGCAGGTCGACAGGCCGGGGTCGAGCATGGGCATGATCAGCACCTGGCCCGCGAGGGGCGGTCCGCCCCGGTCGCGCGACATCATGGCGCATACGGCAGCCAGGTTGGCGCCCGCTTCGATGCCCGACACCACCATCTGCTTGCCCGTCCAGCCCAGCTTGGACTTGTTCTTTTTTGCCCACAGCAGCACGGCATGCGCGTCTTCCACGGCGGCGGGAAATGGCCGCACACGGGCCAGGGTGTAGTTCGCGGCCAGCACCACGTGGTCGGGGTTGCTCAGCACGAGGCAGCGCAGGAAGTCGTCCGCATCGTCCAGGTCGCCGTCGACAAAGCCGCCGCCATGGAAGAAAACCATCAGGTTCGGCTGCCTGGCGCCCGGCACGCCGGCCGTGTAGACGCGCGCGCCGAGCGCATCCTGCGCGCCCTGCACCTGGATATCGCGTATCTTCAGCGCCTGGCCAGGCGCCAGTTCGGCCGCGGTGTCGGCAAAGCTCATTGCGCCACCACCGGCTGCACCGCAACATCGAGCACCGTGTCGTTCAGGCACAACAGGGCAACGCCGCCCACTTCATGGGTCAGGGCGCTATAACCGCTGGCTTCGCTTTGCGCCGCCATCGAATATGCATCCGTCGATACCATCGCGGCCAGAGCGAGCGAGCTCATAGCGAGAGCAAGCACTGCAAAGATTCCATTCCGATGACCCATAATTTTTCTCCTGTGAACTTCCTGCGGCAATCATCTTATGCTGCAGTACAACAACTATAGACTTGATCTACAATCTGATAAAGAGTGCAATGACGAATTGATTGTTCAGGATTCTGAATAATCACGCATAAAGTGATAGGAATTCAAGTGAACAAGCTGCAAGCCATGGAAGTTTTCATCCAAGTCGTCGATGCGGGCGGCTTTACGCGCGCGGCGGAAAACATGCAGCTGCCGAAAGCCACCGTGTCGACCCTGATCCAGTCGCTGGAAGCAAGCCTGTCGGTTAAGTTGCTCAACCGCACTACGCGCCATGTCAGCATCACGTCCGACGGCGCCGCCTATTACGAACGCTGCGTGCGCATCCTGTCGGACGTGCGCGAGGCCGAGGAATCGCTGTCGCGCACGCGCCTGAGTCCCAGCGGACGCCTGCGCGTGGATGCGCCCACGGCCCTGGCCAGCGAACTGATCATTCCCGCCCTGCCCGACTTCTTTGCCCGCTACCCGGACATCTCGCTGGAGCTGGGCTGCAGCGACCGTCCTGTCGACCTGATCGAGGAAGGCGTCGATTGCGCCGTGCGCGGCGGCGAATTGGGCGACCTGAACCTGATCGCGCGCCGGGTCGGCGTGCTGCACTTCATGACCTGCGCCTCTCCCGGCTACCTGGCGCAGCACGGCACGCCGCTGCATCCTGACGACCTGCCCCGCCACCGGGGCGTAAATTTTTTCTCCGCCAAGACGGGCAAAACGTTTGATTGGGATTTCACGCGCGCCGGCGAACGCATCCAGATCGCCATGCCCAGCCATATCGCCCTGAACGATTCGAACGCCTATACGGCCGCCGGCCTGGCGGGCCTGGGCATCGTGCAAATGACGCATTTCATGCTTGCGCCGCTGATAGAACAGGGCAAAATGGTGGAATTGCTCGGCGAATGGGAATCCGACCCGTTGCCCATCCACGTGATCTATCCGCCCAACCGCCATCTGTCCGCCAAGGTGCGCGTGTTTGTCGAATGGGTCGCCGACATGTTTACCAACCACCCGGCCACGCAGCTCAAGGGCAAGAGCAGTCCTGCGAGCGCGCGCGCCAACCTGACCGAGGTCCAGCCATGACAACAGCAAGCACATCGCCGCAGCCGCACCGCATCGTCTTTCTCGACCGCGACAGCCTGATCGCCACCGTGCGCCCGCCCGCCTTTGCGCACGGCTGGGAAGAGTATCCGCACACCAAGGGCAGCGAACAGACGGTGTCTCGCCTGCAAGGCGCCAGCATCGCCATCACGAACAAGGTGCCGCTGCGCGCGGCCGAGCTGGCGCAGCTGCCGGACCTGAAGATGATCGCCGTGGCCGCCACCGGCACGGACATCCTCGACCTGGCCGCCTGCCGCGAGCGGGGCATCGTCGTGGCGAATATCCGCGACTATGCGCGCGCAACCGTGCCCGAGCATACCCTGGCCCTGATGCTGGCCCTGCGCCGCCAGTTGTTTGCCTACCGCGCCGATGTGGAAGCGGGCCTGTGGCAGGCATCGGACCGCTTCTGCCTGTTCGGCCACCCGATCCGCGACCTGGCCGGCAGCCGCCTGGGTTTGCTCGGTTATGGCGCGCTGGGCAAGTCCGTGGCGCAGCTGGGACGCGCCTTCGGCATGCAGGTGCAGGTACACAACCGCTCCCCTATCGATGAGGACGGCGTGACGCAAGTGACGTTCGACGAATTGCTGGCTACTTCCGACGTGCTGAGTCTGCACCTGCCGTTGACGGACAAGACGCGCAACATCATCGGTGCGGCAGAGCTGGCGCGCATGCAGCCCACATCCCTCCTGATCAACACGGCGCGGGGCGGCCTCGTCGACGAGGCGGCACTGGCCGAAGCGTTGACCCGTGGCGTGATCGCCGGCGCCGGTTTCGACGTGTTATCCAAGGAGCCGCCGCTGCCCGACAACCCGCTGCTCAATTTGCGCCTGCCCAACTTCATCCTCACGCCGCACACGGCCTGGGCCAGCGGGGAAGCCATGCAGAAGCTGGCCGACATATTGATCGGCAACGTGGAAGCGTTCGAGCGCGGCGCGCCCACGAACGTGGTGGCATGAGCGTATTGCACGAACTCGATGAGCTGCTGGGCCTGGACAGCGGCGAGTATGACCGCCTCGACCTGTTTCAGGAGGCGGCTGAGCTGATCGGGCAACTGCGGTCGGCCGACGTGCCGGCACTGCTGACCTTGTGGCCGCAGCGCAGCCTGTGCTGGCAGCAGCGCTACACGCAAGCGAGCACCAGCATCGACGCCGCCGTGCTGCGCGCCCTGCTGGCAGGTTTGCTGCAGATCAAGGAGACGCCCCACGGCGTGTTTGAACTGATGACGCGCCTGCCGCCCGTGGCCGACGCCTCTGCGCTCAGCGAAGCGCTGCTCGATTACGCCGAGCAAGCCTGGCATGCGCAGGGGCCGGCCCGGCACCGGCAAATCCAGATCAGCTGCTGGAGCTGCGGGCTGTCGGGCCGGCTGCTGAAGCGACTGGGACTGGCATCGTGGAAAGATGCGGGCTTGTAGGAACTACGGCGCGGCAGGCCGCTCAAAACTGAAACCCGGCGCATACGCGTGATAACCGTCGAAATCGCCCTTGCCGATGGCCGCGCCGCCGCTGCGCGCGATCGCATACGCCATGCTGAAGTGAAAATAGAAATTCGGCAGGATGTACAAATTCAAATATTCGTCGGCGGGCAAGGCGATATCGGCAAAGCCGGCGCGGTCGCGGCAGATGCGCCCGGGCGGCCCGTCAAAGCGCTCCACGGGAATGTCCTTGAGGTAGCGCATGGTGTGCGCGATCTGCTCCTGCAGACTGGCGGCGGCGCTGAAATCGGCCACCTCCAGCCCCGCCAGCGGGCAACAGCCGCGCAGGGAAAAGCTCACGGCCGCGCGTACTTGCTGGGCGAACGGCAGCATGTCCGGGTGCAAACGCGCCGCCAGCATGTGCGGCTCGGTGCCGGTCTTGCCGAGCATGGCGGAGAGCTGCACCAGCGAGCGGCAAAAGATGGTGGCGGGATTGATGTGCAGCGCGCCCGTCATGACACGCCCTCCTGCGCGGCGACCTTCTTCAGCACGCGGATCAGCCGGCGTTCATGGCGGCCCACGGCATCCCAGTGCCAGGCATCGGTCGGACCGAATTCCGGGTAATGCGGCTGCCATTTTTCCGCCCGCTTCTGCGAATTGGCGCCCACATGCGACGCCAGTCCCTTGCCGCTGGACAGGCGCAGGTACACGCGGATGAGGCCCCAGCCTTCGCACACGTAGCGGTAGGTGAGGCCAGCGCACTTGGCCGGGTCGAGCGCGATACGGCGCGGGGCAAACTGCCCGCCCATGTCCGGGTAATGCACGGCCAGGAGCACCTCGCTGGCGCCTTCGACCTCCAGCCTGGCCGCATACGCGCACAGCTCGGCAGGCGAGTGAAAGTGCAACGTTTCCTGTTCCGCCTCCGAATACGCCTGCGCCACGGCCGCGCCGGGCTTGGCGAAGATCGCCTCGGCCATGGCCGCGATACCTGCTCCTGACATTACCACCATGCTCCCCTCAAGTTGCCGCATAGCACTGCAGCGATGGCCGCCATCCTAGCATGGCGTCAGCGGTGATGGCGGCTGAAAAAGTCCCACATGAATTCATTCGCATCGATGGCGCGCGTGGTCTTGCCGATGGGCAGGCCGATATTGAAGGCATCGGCACCCGGCCAGGTGTGGCCGCCGTCCTTGATGGTGAGCAAGGCCACCTGCTGCGCGCCATTGCCCTGCACCACATGCGTCACTTGCGTATCGTCACCTGCCACGGTGGGTAGCAGGCGCGCCGGTGGCGTGGCGCCTACGATGCCATTGTGCCTGCGCCAGTAATCGAACGTGCCTGCTGCCGACAGGTAGCTGGCAGCCTTGCCTTCATGCAGCACGACCTTGTCGGCCGTCCCCTGTATCAACAGCATGCCGACCTTGTCCGTCTTTTTATGATGCTGCAGCACCGGTTCCGGCATCGGCGCCCCCACCGAGGCGACGGCGGCGAACTGCTGCGGCAGCTCGGCCGCCAGGCGCAGGGCAAAGAAACCGCCACGCGACAAGCCCGTGGCATACACGCGCTTGTCATCGATGCGGTGAGTCTGCTTGAGCTTGGCCAGCATGGCTTGCGTAAAGCCGATATCATCCGTGCCCGCCAGGTAATCCATGCCGAATCCCACGTTCCAGTCTTGCTTGATACCTTGCGGGTACACAACGATGAACTGGTGCCGTTCGGCCGTCTTGTTCATCTGCGTGTACAGCATCTGCTCGGCCATGCTCATGCCGCCGCCATGGAAATTGAAGACGACGGGAAAGGCTTGCTGCGGTGCACTGTCGTAGGCGGGGGGCGTATAGACGATGTAGCGGCGCTTGTCTTCCTTGTGCTGCAGTGATTGCACCTGCGCCAGCACTGGCGTACACAGGCAGGACAGGACGAACAGGCTGATGGCGATTTTCATGGGCTTCCCTTCAAGTAAAAGAGCAGCCAGCATAAGCAAGGCGAGGTGAAATCGCGGTGAAATCCGGCGACTTCTTTTATGGCGCCTGGACGGGAAGGATGGCGACACGGTACTGCGTCGCGCCGGGGTGGAAAACAATGTCCCATTGCATGGCTTGTGCCAGGCGCAGCAGCAGGTTCTGGCCATGCGCGAAACCGTGGATGCGCCGTGGATGCCCCGCCTGCACGGTATTGACGATGTTCAGGCGGCCTTGCGCAAACGCAATGCTGATGCGGCAGTCGGGGCCGCCATGGAACAGGGCATTCGCCAGGCAATTATTGATGAGCAACATGAGCAGTTGCGGGTTGCCGACCACCTCCAGCCGCTCGGGCAAATCCAGGGTCAGCAGGCTGGCATCCCAGCGATGTTCGTCGAGCAGGCGCAGCAGGCATTGCTCGATGCAGGCGCGCAACTCCACCACTACGCCCGATAGCTGTTCCGCCCGCGCCAGCGCGAACAGCACGTCGATGGTGGCGCGCATCTCGTCCGTGGATTGCCGCAGCTGCGCCTGCTCCTGCCCGCCCAGCGGCTGCGCATTCGCCAGCGCCAGGGTGTTATGCATCAGGGTGAGCGGCGTGCGCAATTCATGGCTGACGTCGCGGGTGAATGCCTGTTCGCGCCGCAAGACCGCCTGCAGTTCGGTAAAGGTGGTTTCCAGGCGGCGCGCCAGGAAACCGATCTCGTCGGGGCGGTCGCGCTCGCTGAAATGGACGGTGCTGCCGGGCGCCAGCTGGCGCGCTTCCTGGGCCAGGCGCTGCAAGGGCAGCACGAGGCGCCGCGCAAGCCAATATGCCAGCAGCAAGGCCAGCGCGATCAGCGCCAGCGCCACGCCAGCCACGACACCACCCACTTCCCGCGCCAGGCGCGACACCACCAGCACGGGTGCCACGTCGGCCAGCAGATAGCAGCGGGCCGGCTTGCCGGCGGCAACGACATCAAGCGCCAGCACATGATAATGCTGGCCCGTCTTCGTAAACACTTCCCCGCGCGGGGCGGACGGCGGCACTTGCGCGCGCACCGCTTGAGGCAAGTCAAGGTAACTGCCATAAACCGTGATGAGGTCGCTGCCGGAAAGCGTAAGCTTGCCGTGCTGCTGCCAGCGCATGCTGACGGCCGCCGCTTCGCGCTCGAGCAGGCGCTGCACCAGCATGTCTTCCGTCACGTAGGCGATCACCAGCGCCAGGCCCGTGTAGCACAGGCACAGCAGGACGGCGAAGCCGGCCAGGGCGGCGAACAGGCGCTGCCGGATCGACTTGCTCATGCAGACGCCGCAGCATCGAAGGCCAGGCGGTAGCCCAGTTGCGGTATGGTCACCAGCACGCCAGCCCCGCCAAGCAACTCCAGCTGCTTGCGCAGCGCATAGATATGCGATTTGAGGGCGTCGCTGTCGGGCGGCTGGCTGCCCCACAGTTGCTGCAGCAAGGCCGAGCGCGAGACGGCATGCGGATGTTCGCGGCACAGCAGCAGCAATATCTTGAAACCCGTCTGCGTCAGCGGCAGGGGTGCGTCGCCATACAGGGCGCGCCCTGCGCGCGTCTGCAAGGTGAATGGCCCCACGCGCATCTCCTGATGCATGTGCAGTTGCTGCCGGCGCGCCAGCGCTTCGCAGCGCAAAGCCACCTCGCGCAGGTCGAAGGGCTTGGTCAGGTAATCGTCGGCGCCGTCGCGAAAACCGCGCGCCTTGTCTTCATACGCGTCGCGCGCCGTCAGCATCAAAATCGGCACATTGCTGGGAGCGGCTGCCTTGATGGCGCGGCACACTTGCAAGCCATCCATGTCGGGCAAGTTCAGGTCCAGCAGCACCACGTCATAGCTGTTGCACGTGGCCAATTGCACCGCCAGCGCGCCCGTGCCCGCATGGTCCGTCTGCCAGCGCAAGCCGTCGAGGAAGTCGAGCACCTGGCGCGCGATGGCCAGGTGGTCTTCCACCAGCAAGATACTCAAGGGTAGCTTGTTCATCGCACGCCGGCAATGCGCGCATACAGCCAGAAATTGCCGGATCTTCCGCGAACTTGCCGGTAACAGCGCAGATAGCCCTCCCGCTCGAAAGCGCAGCGTTCGAGCACGCTGATCGAACGTTCATTGCTTTCCAGCACAGTGGCCTGGATGCGCAGAAAGCCAAGGCGCTGGAAGCCCCAGTCCACGACCGACGCGGCGATGGACGTGGCCACGCCCTGCCCCCATACAGCTGGGGCCAGGTCGTAGGCGATCTCCGCCGTGCGATGCTGCGGAGAAATGGCGTTGAAGCCAATCGTGCCCACCAGCTGGCCACCCTCGCGCAGCACGACAGCCAGCCGTATGGACGAAGACGCCTCTGCCGATGCGTAGTCATCGAAATTGGCCTGCAGATCGTCGACGCAATGCAAGTTCCAGCTCGTGTGCTCAACGACGGCAGGGTCGGCCAGGTAGGCATACCAGGCGGGCGCGTCGTTACGTTCCAGTTGGCGCAAAGTCACCAGCGGATGCTCTGAAGCGGGTAAATCAGCAGCTTTCATCGCCTTGCATCCTTTTTAGTCAAGCGGGCAATCGGCGGCCAGCCAGGACACGAAATCATCGGCGGCCAGCTCGAAATCATCGCGCTGCATCGAGCCATGCCCCACCAGGTAGACGGCGCGCTCAGCGCCATCGAGCGCCAGCATGACGGCGCGTCCGCCGCTGTCGTCGCCGATGGTCATATAGCCAGGACAGGATTGCTGCGTGTCATAAGTTTCGTTGCGTTCTCGCAAGCTTTCCACGCCGTACAGCAATACCTGCTCGCCGCGCAAGCCTTCTTGCCCGTCCTGCAGAAAGCGCAGGTAGTGCGCCGGCAAGGCGTGGCCCAGCCAGTGCTGGAACGCGTCGATAGCTTGCCCGCTCACGCGGCGCCCTTGCGCCGCGCTTCCCACTCGCGGCGCAGCAAGCCGTACAGGGCCGAATCGCTGACCTGGCCGGCTACGATCCAGCGTTCGGGCAGAAAACCTTCCTTGTTGAAACCCTGGCGTTCCAGGGCGCTGGCCGAACCGGCGTTGTGCGGGTCGATATCGGCTTCCAGGCGGTTCAGGTCGCGCTCGATGAAGGCAAATTCCAGCAGCGCCGACAGCGCTTCGTGCATATAGCCCTTGCCCCAGTACGGACGGCCCAGCGCGTAGCCGATCTCGGCGCGGCGGTTCTGGCGGTGCTCGGAAAACAGGCTGCAGCTGCCCAGGTATTCGCCCGTCGCCTTCAGCTCAACGGCGAAGCGGAAGAATTCCTCTTTCTCGAAAGCGGCGATGTCCTCAGCAATCTGGCGCGCGGCGCGGCTGGCATCGGTCCATGGTGGTTCGCTGAAATAGCGCATCACTTCGGGGTCGGAATGCATGGCGAATTGCGCCGCCTCATCCGATGGTTGCGGCTTGCGCAGGATCAATCGTTCAGTGGTGATGGTCTTGCTGTAGGTCATGGCGCTCCAGTCTGGCGGCAAACGGACGAATGCTTATTATTCCATGCAACTATAACGATGTGGCAATTTTGTACGCCTGCTTTTAATGTACTATGGCAATATTTTTCACCATATCATTGATACAACTTCATGAGCCGCCTATGCACGCAGTAACCGACGCGGCCAACACCGAAGCCAACCATGCCCTTACCTAGAATCGCCCTCACCATGCCCGTCACCCTCATCGCACTGGCCATCTGGCTGGGCTTGAGCCTGGGCGGCCGCTGGCTGGAAGCGGCCGGCTACGCCTTGCCGGGCGCCGCCGTCACCGGCCGTATCGGCCTGTCGTGGGCGCTGGCCGCCCTGTTCGCGCTGGCGCTGCTGCTGGCATCCAGCCGGCGCCGCGCGGCGGGCCTGTGCGCGCCGCAGCCATTCAAAACGCTGTGGCTCGTCTGCCCGCCCCTGCTGTATGCGCTACTGATGCTGTTGCTGGCCTGGGCCGGCGGCTGGCCGCAGCCGCGCGTGCTGCTGATCGTGGCGTGCAATGCGGCGCTGGTGGCCGTCTCGGAAGAACTGATGTTCCGCGCCATCTTGCTGCAAGGCATGCTGGAGCGCTACGCCGTCTGGCCGGCCGTCCTGATGTCATCGGCACTGTTCGGCCTGGCCCACACGGCTAACGGCCTGGCCACGGGCGACGTCAGCGGCGCCCTGTGGCAAGCCGTGGCCGCCACCCTGCAGGGCGTCGGCTACGCGGCCATCCGCCTGCGCACCCGCTCCATCTGGCCCATGGTGCTCGTGCATGGCTTGTGGGATTACGCGCTGGTGACGGCCACCTTGCCCAACCCGGCCGAAGACGGCGCATCGATCCTGCCGTATATCGCCCTGCTGGCCGTGCTGCCCCTGTGCCTGTACGGCGTCTACCTGCTGCGTCCCAGCCAGCGCGCCGTCCTGTCGCAAGCGCAACTATAATATTGCGACACATTTTTCCATCCACTTGCCGAGGAAGCTGCATGGCGTTTTTTTCACGTGATTACGAAGTATTCCTGCTGCTGGCCGCGCCCGCTGCGCCGCCGCTGTGGGATGCGGCGCAATGGATGCCGTTTGCCGCCAGCCTCGATGGACTCATGGCGCAGGCAAGCGCGAGGGGCAAGCCCGGCGTGCGCAGTCATCAATACAATCCCAAGGGCAAGTCGATTCCCTATGGCCGCCTGGGCTGGGACGACAAGTCACACGCCAAGTGGACGCACACGACGGCCACGACGGAAGCCCGCTTCATGAGCCTGGAAGCATGGGCGCCCACCTGGACCATTTGCGAAAAGGACGACCAGGCGCCCGATGTGTTCCTCGCCCTGGCCAACGAATCGCTGCTGGGACGAGCAGGCAAGCCCTTGCAGTTCAGCCAGCGCCTGGTGTGCGCCATCGCCACGGACATGGGGCCGGAAGCGAGCGCCACCTTGCGGCACTCCTTGACGCAGCTGGCCGCGCAGCAAGACCCCGTCCTCTTCGCCTGCACGCAACGCCAGTGGGGCCGCGCCGCGTACGGCGGTTTCACGGGCGCCATCCAGGATATGCTGATCGGCGGCCTGTTCCAGCCCGACGACCCGCATGCGCGGCCGCTCGATGCGGCCACGTTCCGCGAGCCATGGACGCGCATCGGCAATTGACAGCGCCAGCCATTCCATGGCATCGTTCAGTCATGCAATCGCCATTCCCGCCCCTGCCATCGATTATTGCCGCCATTCGACCGATGGTGGCTTGGCAGGACTGAGATTGCCAAAGCCGCCTGAGAGGCGGCTTTGATTTGCAGCAATAGATCAAGACGTCTCGCAGGCATTATTTCTTTTTAGCGAGCGACCATGTCCCCTACCTCCAGCACTACCGCTGCCCCCACTCTGCACCTCGTGTGCGGCAAAATTGCCTCGGGCAAATCCACCCTGACCACCCGGCTGGCCAGCGCGCCACACACCGTGCGCATCAGCGAAGACAGCTTGCTGGCGCAGCTGTATCCGGGCCAGATCGCCAGCCTGACCGACTACGCGGCTTGCGCTACGCGGCTGCGCGCGGCCATCGCCCCTTTGGCCCTGCAGATGCTGCAGGCGGGCGTGTCCGTCGTGCTCGATTTCCCCGCGAATACGCCCGCCAGCCGTGCCTGGATGCGCGAACTGTTCCAGCAGGCGGGCACGCCGCACATGCTGCATTACCTGGACGTGCCGGACGAGGAATGCAAGGCGCGCTTGCGCCAGCGCAATGCCAGCGGGCTGCACCCGTTCTCCACCAGCGACGCCGAGTTTGACGCCATCACGCGCCACTTCGTGGCGCCACAGGCGTCGGAAGGCTTTGAAATCGTGCGGATTGCCGCTTAAAACGTCCCAGGCAGCAGGATTTTCTTGTCCACCTGCTGCAGGTCGCGCAAGCCGCAAAAGGCCATCGTCAAATCGAGTTCGTTGCGGATGATGTCCAGGCATTTGGTGACGCCCGGGCCGCCCATGGCGCCCAGGCCATACAGGAAGGGGCGGCCGATGTACACGCCTTTCGCGCCCAGGGCCACGGCCTTGAGCACGTCCTGGCCCGAGCGGATGCCGCCATCCATGTGCACTTCGATCCGGCTGCCGACGGCGTCGACGATGGCGGGCATGGCTTCGATCGACGATTGCGCGCCATCGAGCTGGCGCCCGCCGTGGTTCGAGACGATCAGCGCGTCGGCGCCGCTTGCCACGGCCAGGCGCGCGTCTTCCGGGTCCATAATGCCCTTGATGATCAATTTCCCGCCCCAGCGCTGCTTGATCCATTCCACGTCCGCCCACGACAGGCTCAGGTCGAACTGCTGCTGCGTCCAGGCCGACAGGGACGACATGTCCGACACGGATGTGGCATGGCCGACGATATTGCCGAAGCCGCGCCGCTTCGTGCCCAGCATGCCCGCCACCCAGCGCGGCTTGGTGGCCATGTTGATGATGTTGGGAATTGTCAATTTCGGCGGTGCCGACAGGCCGTTGCGCAAGTCCTTGTGGCGCTGCCCCAGCACCTGCAAGTCCAGGGTCAGCACCAGCGCGCCGCATTTGGCCGCCTTGGCGCGGTCGATCAGGCGGTTGATGAATTCGCGGTCCTTCATCACATACAGCTGGAACCAGAACGGTTTCGTCGTGTTCGCCGCCACGTCTTCGATCGAGCAGATGCTCATGGTCGACAGCGTGAACGGCACGCCGAAACGCTCGGCCGCCTGGGCCGCGAGGATTTCGCCATCCGCATGCTGCATGCCCGTCAAGCCCGTGGGCGACAGGGCTACCGGCATCGATACGTGCTGCCCCACCATGGTCGAAGCCAGGCTGCGGTTTTCCAGGTTGACGGCCACGCGCTGGCGGAATTTGATCTTCGCGAAATCGCTGTTGTTGGCGCGGTACGTCGACTCCGTCCAGGAGCCGGAATCGGCGTAGTCGTAAAACATGCGCGGCACCCGTTTCTGGGCCAGCACGCGCAAGTCTTCGATGCAGGTGATGATACTCATGCGTTTCCTCGGTCGATGGCAAGTCGAACCATGATCGTGCATTTGCCTGCAATTGTCTATCCGGCAGGCAATGCCATCGGACGTGGCGCCACACTTACCAATCGCGCGCGCCGAGGATCTGCTCTCCCAGCGCCGTCAACCACGCCTGCGGATAGCGCAGCTTTTCCTTTTCCTCGGGGTCGCCGGGAAACGCATAGCCCTGCGGCGCGCTGCGCTCGCGCCAGCTTTGCACGCGCCAGTCGCGCAAGGCTTGATTGTCTTCCTGCGCTGGCGTGAAGGAAATATATTGCGCCAGGCGCACCTGGTCCGCCGACGTGTTCGGGCGGATGCCATGCGCCAGCAAGCTGTTGAAGATCAGCAGCTCTCCTTTCTTCATGGCGATGAATTCCATCGGGTACGGCACCGTCGCCAGGTCTGGCTGCCACGGGTTGCGATCAAGCGGCACCGTCTTGCGCCACGCGAGCAAGTTGTTGAACAATTCTGGATAACACTGGAAACCGCCGCTTTCGGGCGAGGTGTCGGACAGGGCCAGCACACCCTGCACATTGACGGGCAGCGGGTCGAGCGTGGTGTCGGCATCCCAATGGATGAAGCCGCCAAACTTGCGCTTGCCGTTGTTCGGCGTGTTCAGGTTGGCGCGGTCGATGGTCACCCACAAATCCTGGCGGTCCCAGATGTCGACAAAGGCGTCGTACACGCGCTGGGTCTGGCGGTTATCCCACAGGGTCTGGTTGTGGTAGGCCTCGACCATGCCGGAACCGTTGAGCTCTTTCATGGCGTGGTCGCGCAACTGGTCCCGGTTCCAGGTGGCGGGGTCATGCTGGTCCAGTCCCTGGAATTCCCACAGGAAATCGGTTGTGCGGCGCACCTGTTCCGGCGGCACGGCATCCTTGACGATGACGTAACCGTAGGTTTGCCAGTGCAAAAAGTCGCTGTCGGACAGCACGCGCAGGGGCAGCTGTTTCCGGATGTCGCGCAACTGGGTTTGTTCCGTGTAGGCCACGGACGGGTTGCCGGGACGGTCTTCGCCGTATTGATATCGGTCTTCTTGCATCGCTGTCTCCTGTGTTGGTGTGAGACAGATTGTGCTTCGGCAGTGCCGCGTAAAATGGGTGCGCAGCAACCAATACTGATACTATCCTGACTATCGACCACCTCAAAACGTCACGATGACGCCTTTATTCGAACAAGTCACGATCCCGACAGGCCACTCCTGGGGCTTGCTGTGGCGCGAACTCGATGCCATTCCCTTCATTTGGCACTACCACCCGCAGTTCGAGCTGACCTTGACGGTCAATGCGCGGGGGCAACGCTACATCGGCGACCACCTGGGCGATTTCGAGCCGGGCGACCTGGTGCTGCTGGGGCCGAATTTGCCGCACACGTGGTCGGCCAGCGAGCGCATCGACGGCACGCAGCCCATGCTGGCCGTCGTCGTGTGGTTTTCCCTCGAATGGGTGGAGCAGCTGGCGGCCTGTTTTCCGGAGTTGCACAGCGTCCGGCAACTGGCGCGCCGCGCCGGCCCTGCCCTGCATTTTTCGCCGGCAACGAGCGCGCGCAACGCATCCAGACTGCTGCAATTGAATGCGCTGCCCGTACCGCAGCGCTTGCCGCTGCTGCTCGACGTGCTGCTGGATCTGGCGGGCGATGGCAGTGCGCAGCCGCTGGCGTCAACGGCGCAGGCGCCGATGCCCGATGGGCAGCAAAAGCGCATGGAAATCGTGTTTGACTTCATGCACGCGCATTTCCGGGAAGAGATTGCACTGGAAACGCTGGCGCAGCGGGCGGCCCTGTCGCTGGGCGCCTTTCACCGCTGTTTCAAGCGCCACGCGCATTGCACGCCGGGCGAATACCTGGCGCGGCTGCGTATCGGCCGCGCCTGCCAACAGCTGATCGAAAGCAATCTTGCCATCGCCGTCATCGCGCAAGAGGCTGGCTACCGCAACCTCGCGCATTTCAACCGCCAGTTCCGCGCCGCCAGGCAAGTCACGCCGCGCGCGTTTCGCCTGCAATACCGGCGTGGCGCCACTGGCGCAGCGTAAATCCATTCAGAAACGAAAAAGGGGATCAGATTTTACAATCTGATCCCCAATATTCTGGTGCGGCTGGCAGGAATTGAACCCACGACCCCTTGGTTCGTAGCCAAGTACTCTATCCAGCTGAGCTACAGCCGCCTAAGACAAGATTATAGCAGGGCTTTGCAGAATGGCAAAGGGCGCCGTGCGGATATTTCACAATTGCCCAGGCCGCCAACATGCACCCTGCCCGCGTCCCGCCAGGACGAAAAAAAACCCGGAAAGCGAACTTTCCGGGTTTTTTCACTACTGCAAATACTGGTGCGGCTGGCAGGAATTGAACCCACGACCCCTTGGTTCGTAGCCAAGTACTCTATCCAGCTGAGCTACAGCCGCAAACTCTGACACACTTCGCCTGACGGCGCGAAGCTTGAAACTTTCATCAACATGAAGCGAACTCCATCTTGGCAATACTGGTGCGGCTGGCAGGAATTGAACCCACGACCCCTTGGTTCGTAGCCAAGTACTCTATCCAGCTGAGCTACAGCCGCAAAACTTCTACAACATTCCATCAACAGCATGGAGGTGAAACTTGTTACAACAAAACCAGGCAAAGTCTGATTTTCAGTATTCTGGTGCGGCTGGCAGGAATTGAACCCACGACCCCTTGGTTCGTAGCCAAGTACTCTATCCAGCTGAGCTACAGCCGCGCAGGCAAACATTATAGCGTATTCATTTCGCTTTGAAAAGTTCGATTTTTCAATCGCTTAGCTGATTTTGCAGAATACCGCCCCGCATGATCGACTACCTTTTCACTGCCAAAAAGCTCACGCCTTTTTATCGATGGACACTTCTGCTTTCACAGGAGCTTCCAGCGAATCGAGAAGTTGCTGTCTCGAAAGAAGCGGGATTATAGGGACTGCTTTCCAGCCTGTCCAGTGCTATCTGCAGGCGGCGCGCAAGCGTGCGGTGGCGGCGCGGCGCTTGGGGCTACAATACCAGTCAGACAGGGGCGCTTGTGCCTCCCCTAATTCATGACGGCGGGTAATTCCATCATGCTCCATTTAACTGAGCTTAGCGGCGGCGGCCCGGCGGGGCAAGCGCCCGTGCGGCAGACTCACTGTTGCAGGATTTCCGATGGCCAAGCATGACCGCGAGCAAGATCTGCTTCCCCCATCAGCGCCGCTGAGCCTATCCGACGAGCGCCTGGCCAACCTGCTGGAGGGCATCACCGATGGCTTTTGCCTGCTCGACCGCGACTGGCGCATCCGCTACATCAATACGCGCGGCACCGACATGCTGGCGCCGCAGCGTCCGCCTGGCGCCAGCCTGGCCGGCAGCAGCCTGTGGCAAGCCTGCCCGGAACTGCTGGGCACGGAACTGGAAACGCAGTATCGGCGCGCCATGGCGCAACAGCACGGCGGCAGCTTCGAACTGCTGTACACGCCGCTGGGGCGCTGGCTGGAAGTGCGCATCTTCCCTTCCAGCGATGGCTTGACCACGTATATCCAGGACATCAGCCAGCGCAAGGCCAGCGAAGAAAGCTTGCGCCACAGCGAGGAAGACTTGCGCGCGCTGGCCAATTCCATCCCGCAACTGGCCTGGATCGCCGGCTTCGATGGCACCATTGCGTGGTACAACCAGCGCTGGCACGACTATACGGGCACCAGCGCCGAACAGATGGCGGGCGATGGCTGGAGCATCGCCTATCACGCGCAGCACCTGCCGCCCATGCTGCATGCCTGGAAGGCCGCCTTGCGCGATGGCACGCCCTTCGAAATGGAGTTCCCCATCCGCGGCGCCGACGGCCAGTTCCGCTGGTTCCTGACGCGCGCCAATCCCGTGCGCGACCGGGGCGGCCAGCTGCTGCGCTGGTTTGGCACGAGCACCGATGTCGACCAGGTCAAGCGCGCGCAGGAAGCCCTGCGCGATGAAACGCGCGTGCTGGAGTTGCTCAACAATACGGGCGCGGCCCTGGCCGGCACCCTGGACTTGCCGGCCCTGCTGCAGGAAACCGTCGATGCGGCCACGCGCATCAGCGGCGCGCACTTCGGCGCCTTGTATTATGACGATGCGGGCGAGCTCCACGACAGCGCCGCCCCGCTGCCCGCGGCGCGCGCCGTCAACGGCATCAGCCTGTGCGAGGCCGATGCCATTGCCACGGAACTGCGCCAGGGACCAGCCATGCGCCAGAACGACTTGCTGGCCGCGCCCGACGCCAGCGCCGGCGGCGCGCCGCCGCTGCGCAGCTGCCTCAGCCTGCCCGTCAGCTCGCGCTCGGGCCTGTTGCTGGGGCGTTTGCTGCTCGGTCATCCGCAGGCGGGCATGTTCAGTGCGCGCAGCGAACGCATCGTTTCGGCCATCGCAGCCCAGGCCGCCGTCGCGCTCGACAATACGCGCTTGTACGCGGCCGCCACGCGCGCCGCGGAAGAGCGCAAGGTGCTGCTCGACAGCGAACGCGAGGCGCGTGCCGAGGCCGAGCGCACGAACCAGCTGAAAGACGATTTTCTCACCACCCTGTCGCATGAACTGCGCACGCCCTTGTCGGCCATCCTGGGCTGGGCCCAGGTGCTGCGGCGCGGCACGCGCGACGAGGCCGACCTGCACCGCGGCTTGCAAAGCATCGAACGCAATGCGCGCGCGCAGGCGCAGCTGATCGAAGACTTGCTCGACATGAGCCGCATCACCTCCGACAAGGTGCTGCTCGACCTGCAAACCATCGTGCCCGCCAGCATCATCGCCTCGGCCATCGAAACCCTGCGCCCGGCGGCCGACGCCAAGCACATCGCCATCCACAGCAACATCGCCAGCGATGCGGGCCGCATCACGGGTGACCCCAGCCGCATCCAGCAAGTGATCTGGAACCTGCTGTCGAATGCCTTGAAGTTCACGCCACAAGGAGGGCGGGTCGATATCGGCGTGCACCGCGAAGCGACCCGCCTGGCCATCACGGTGGCCGACAACGGCGTCGGCATCAAGAAAGATTTCCTGCCCCACGTATTCGACCGCTTCCGCCAGGCTGACGCCTCGACCACGCGCCGGCATGGCGGACTGGGGCTGGGGCTGGCCATCGTCAAGCACCTGGTGGAGCAGCACGGCGGCACGGTCACCGTCAGCAGCGCCGGCGACATGCAGGGCGCCAGCTTTACCGTGCGCCTGCCCCTGGGGACGCCGGCCGTTGCCGCGCGCCTGGCGGGCAGCGCCCCGTCCGCCAGCCATGACTTGCGCGGCGTCACGGTGCTGCTGGTCGATGACGAAGCCGATGCGCGCGAGCTGACGGAGCGTATCTTGCGCGACAACAACGCCGAAGTGCACAGCGCCGGCAGCGTGGCGCAAGCGCTGCAACTGCTGGACCAGGTGCGCCCGGATGTGCTGGTCAGCGACATCGGCATGCCCGATGCCGACGGTTTCGACTTGCTGGCGCAAGTCCGCGCGCACGCCTCCCCTGAGGCGGCCCGGCTGCCCGCGCTGGCCCTGACGGCGTTTGCGCAACCGCAGGATCGCCAGCGGGCGCTGGCCAGCGGCTTCCAGGACTGGGTGTCGAAACCGCTCGACCCGGCCGAACTGGTGGCGGCAGTGGCGCAACTGGCCGCCGCGCGCGTGGCCGGCTCGCCGCCTTGAACAGCGCCGCCAGGGCGGCAAGATAGTCGGCAAAAAGATGATGCAAAGAAATACATAGTGCAGAACAAAATAACTATTTTGTGGTTTAGCCTTCCTACTTTCAGACGCGGCACTGTCCTACAAGCAACTAAGCTGAAGTTTGCTACACTGAAATGCAGAAGCACACCTGCATGGCAGGCTGGAGACCGCCGACCTTGGCTGCCGTCATTGGCAGAAGCGAGTTCAAGCGCTGTTGTGCGCCCTATCTTGTTGCAAGGCGCTACTATCATCCGACCGCCGTCAGCCGCGCCGCCAGCCTATTCGCTGCGGTAGAAGCCAGTGTTGCATAGACCGTATAACCGAGACCCTACATGCCCAGCCAAGATGAGATTTTGAAAGCCAAAATTTTGGTCGTTGACGATTCACCCGACAATGTCGACCTGATGCTGGAAATCCTGCGCGATGCCGGCTACACCAATGTCACGGCCACCATGCGTCCGGCGCAGGTCTGCCCCCTGCACCAGGAGCATTGCTACGACCTGATCTTGCTGGATCTGCAAATGCCGGAACTCAATGGTTTCCAGGTCATGAAAGGCTTGAAGGAAATCGAACATGGCGGCTACCTGCCCGTGCTGGCCCTGACGGCGCAGCCGAGTTTCAAGATCGCCGCCCTGGAAGCGGGCGCGCGCGACTTCATCAGCAAGCCCTTCGACCTGATGGAAGTGCACAAACGCATCCACAACATGCTGGAAGTGCGCCTGCTGTACAAGGAACTGGCGCAATACAGCAAGCAGCAGCAGGAACTGGCGCTGCACGATCCGCTGACGGGCTTGCCGAACCGGCGCCTGCTGGAAGACCGCATCGAGCATACCTTGCAGCAATCGGCCCGCAACCGCGGCAAGTCCGCCATCCTGTACCTGGACCTGGACGGCTTCAAGGCCATCAACGACAGCTACGGCCACGGCTATGGCGACGATATCCTGAAAATGGTGGCGGGCCGCCTGGTGGGCGCATCGCGCAAAGAAGACACGGTGGCGCGCATCGGCGGCGATGAATTCGTCATCGTGCTGGGCAACCTGGCCGGCAAGGGCGACGCGCGCGAACCGGCCGCCAAGCTGATCGAAGTCATTTCCGAGCCGTATTTCATCAACGACCTGACCCTGCGCCTGTCGACCAGCATCGGCATCGCCATCTACCCGGACGATGCCAGCACCGTCGAATCCCTGCTGGGCGCGGCCGACACGGCCCTGTATGAAGCCAAGCGCGCCGGCAAGAACCGCTTTTGCTGCACGCCGCACGAAGTGATCGCCTCGCAGGTCAACATGCAGAAAAGCAGCATTCCGTCGATCGCTTGAATTTACTTTCCGCACGACACATGAAAAAAACCGGCAAGCCACGTTGATGGCTTGCCGGTTTTTTATGGCCGGGAGGCTTTATTTCTTGCCAGCCGTCACTTCATGCTGGCCCGCATGCTGGTGATCCGTTTGCGCATTGACGGTGTCCGGCGACACTTCGATGCGCGTGATGCCGGCATCGACGGAGATCGGGTCGCTGGCAGGGAAGGTCATTTCCACGGCGTCATCGAGCAATTCTTCCTTGGCCCGTTCTTCGCCGCTCATGCCCTCTTCATCGGCCAGGATGGCCAGCGCGCTGGCCCATTTGACAAAATTGAGGTTGGACAGTTCGCGCACGGTGTTCACGCCAAACGCTTGCTGCAAGGCCTTGGCATCCTTCGCGCTGACGCCGCGCAGGGCACTGATGGGCGCATTGACGATGTCGCGGAAGCTTTTGTCGAGATATTCCTTGTCGACGATGGTTTCGATATTCATGGCATGTCCTTTCGTTTCGGTAAGCGGGCCAGTGCTGCCCCCCGCGCCGCGGTGGCGCCAGGCTGCATGGGGTAGTGACAGCCCCACTATGGCAGCGCGCAGCGTCTTGGTATGTGCGCAGCCGTACGTAACGACGGGAACTTTGTCCACTGGCGAAAGCGATAATATTGCCTATCATACAAAAATGATGGAAGGAGATCAAAATTGCCGAAAAGACAGAAATTTTCCATCCATGCGCCCCGCGATGAAATCCTCATGTATGATCCACAACTTGAATTTGGTCCTCACCTTTCACCATTCACGGGGCGCTATGTCCGCACAAACAGATCCGAACAAGGAAGCGGCCCAGGCCGATGCGGAACGCGCCGCCGATCTCAGCGAGTTGCTGGGTCATGTCAACACAAGCTGGGACAATGAACGGCGCGCCCTGTCGCGCCAGTTGCACGACAGCCTCGGCTCCTCGCTGACGGCGCTGACCATGCACCTGTCGCTGCTGACGCAAAAGATGCCGCAGGAAGCCGCCTTGCTCGACCGCGCGGCGACCATGAAGCAATTGCTGCTGAATGTGATTGAAACCAACCGCCAGATGCAGATGAAGTTGTGGAACGACAAGCTCGAGTTTCTCGGCGTGAATGTGGCGCTGGGCGAGCTGGCCGCGCAATTTGCCGAACAGCACAAGATCACCGTGCGCTGCAGCTTGCCCGAAGATGAACTGATTTGCCCGCGCAACGTGGGCGTGGCCCTGCTGCGCACCCTGGAAGAAGCGCTCGGCAACATCTCCGCGCACGCCCACGCCACGCAAGTGGATATCATCATCGACGACAATGAGGACGCGCTGATGATGACCGTCAAGGATGACGGCGTGGGGCTGCCGAAGAGCGAGCCCGTCGAAATGAGCAAGCACGGCCTGCGCTCCGTGCGCGAGCGCGTGCATTACCTGGGCGGCAGCCTGAGCCTGGCGGCCAATCCGCAAGGCGGCACGGCCCTGACCGTCGTCTTGCCGCGCATTACGCCAAAAGAATAATTTCCCGCAGCGGGCGCCCTGCCCGCCTCAACGGGGCAGCGGCATCCCCTCTTCCGGCAACAGCAGTTGCGCCCCCAGCACATCGCGGCGCGCGCCATGCCCGGCCAGGCTGGTGCGATCGCCTGCCAGCACCTGCAAGAAATGTCCAACACGCAACACATCCGTCAATTGCGCCGCCAGGGCGGCATCGGCAGGAGAACCCGCCTGCCGCCATCCCAGCGCCAGCAAGGTTTGCCAAATGTCGGGCAATGCCGTGCGCCAGCCGGTCGAGGCGAGGAAGACACCGGCCGGCTGTTCCAGCGCTACACAGGCCCGCGCCAGCAAGTCCTCGCGCGCCAGTTCGCCGGGCCAGCCGTCAAGCTCGGCGCGCCACAGGGGAAACGTGGCCAACGGCGCCGGCAACGCATCCAGGCTGCTGATGAAGCGGGACTTGCCATAGCCATCCGTGCGGAAACGCGCGACCTGCCGCAGGCTTTCCCCGGCTTCCCCCTTCGCCCTGCAGGCCAGCAGCAGCTGGTAAAAATCGAGCTGCTCCGGGTCCAGGCCCAGGCTTTTCAGGCTGATGTAGCGGTCGTCGAACTGGCCCGGCCTTGCGGCGCCGCGCGGCTGCGTGGAAGTATCGTGCATGATTGTCCTTGGCGTGATGATAGTGACGGTCGACATCTTTCCCGAGTATAAAGTGTTTGCCGTGTGCAGCCCAGCATCGGCTACACTGGTCAGGCGCGCCGCCGGCGTGCCCTAGTGACCGCTAACATCGCAACGACAGGAGATGGCATGCAACGACTCGCAACGACCTTGCTGGCAGCGCTGCTGGCCATGGGCGCCGCCCAGGCCGCCGACAACACCGTGCCGCCGCCGGAAACCGTGGACAAGCTGGCCTGGCTGGCTGGCTGCTGGAACGTCGATGGCGCCGAGCCCGGTTCCGGCGAACAATGGAGCACGGCCGCCGGCGGCACCATCCTCGGCACCAGCCGCACCGTCAAGGGCGGCAAGACGACAGCCTTTGAATTCGTGCAGATCCGCCTCACGGAGCCGGGCCAGCTGGCCTACATCGTGCAGCCGTCGGGCCAGCCGCCCGTGATCTTCAATCTGCTGCGCCAGGACAAGCCGAATGAATTCATCTTCGCCAACCTGGACAATGACTTCCCGAGCCGCATCATCTACCGCCACGACAGCGAGCGCATCCTGCATGCCAGCATCACCGGCACCTTGAAGGGCAAGCTCACCACCATCGATTTTCCCATGACGCGGGGCCGCTGCGAAGCGGCGCCCATCGCGCGCGGCAAATAAAAAGGGGCCGCAAGGCCCCTTTTTGATGGGATGGCAACGGCTTAGTGCAGCTTGACCTGCGGCGTGCTACGCTTGATCAGGAAACGGCCCATGGCCATGACGGCCGTGCGCACGCTGCCCAGCACGGCATTGTGGTGCATCAGGTGCAGGCTGACATACATCATGCGCGCGACAAACCCCTCGACGAACCAGCTCAGGCCCTTCAGGGAACCCATCAGGGTGCCGACCGAGGTGGTGCGGCCAAACGACACGAGCGAACCGTAGTCCAGGTATTCGTACGGCTTCGTTTGCGGCGGCTTGCCCTTGGCTTGCAGCAGGAACGTTTTCAGCAGGTAATCGGCTTGCTGGTGGGCCGCCTGGGCGCGCGGGGGAACCAGCTTGCCATCGGGCCCCGTGCAGGCGGCGCAGTCGCCGAGCGCGAAAATATTCGCGTGGCCCTGCACATTGAGCATGCCCGTCACTTCCAGCTGGCCGGCGCGGTTGGTCGGCAGTCCCAGGGTGGACAGGAATTCCGGCGCGCGGATGCCGGCGGCCCACACGCAGATGTCGGCCGCATAGCTGGTGCCGCTGGCCACCGTCACCTTGTCGGCTTCGATCGTGGTGACGCGCGTGTCGGTCACCACCGTGATGCCATGTTTATGCAGCAGTTTCGAGGCGGCGATGGACACGCGCTCGGGCAGCGGCGCCAAGATGCGCGGCGCCCCTTCGAGCAGGGTGATGCGCACATCCTTGATGGCATTGAGATTCTGGAAGCCATACGCGGCATACACGCCGCTCGCTTCGCGCAATTCGGCCGCCAGTTCCACGCCCGTGGCGCCGCCGCCGATGATGACGATGTCGACACCGGGATGGCCCGCGTCGCCCTGGCGCTGCTCGGCCATGGCCAGCAGTTTCAGCAGGGTCAACCGGAAACGTTCGGCATCTTCCGTGGCATTCAGGGAAATCGTGTTTTCCTGGGCGCCGGGCACGCCGAAGTAATTCGACGTGCTGCCCACGGCCAGCACCAGCTGGTCGTAGCTGACAGTGCGCTGCGGCAGCAGCTGCTCATCCTTGTCGGTGGCGATGGCGCCCACGGTGAGGCTGTTCGACGCGGCGTCGAGCCCGATCAAAGGACCATAGACATAGGTAAAACCATTGTCATGCGCCAGCATCTGGTACGACAGGCCCTCTTGATGAATGTCCAGGGTGCCGGCCGCCACTTCATGCAGCGAAGGCTTCCAGATATGGTACAGCCGGCTGTCGACCAGGGTGACCTGGCCGGCGCCGAGCTTGCGGCTGAGTTTGCAGGCCAGCTCCAGGCCGCCTGCTCCTCCCCCTACGATAACGATTTTACTGTGCAAAGATCCTCCTGCGTGTTAATCCCTGTGCCCGTTGCCATTGCCGTGACCATTGCCATGGCCCTTGCCCGGCTTGTTGTCATGCTTGTCGCGCTTGTCATCATGCTTGTCAAAGTGCTTGTCATGCTTGTTGTCATGACGGCCGCGGTCGCCGTAATCGGGACGGCCATGGTCGCCATGCATCTGGCGGTAACGGGGCACATATTGGTTGTTATACCAACTATCCTGGACGAAATATACCTCTTGGTTACAGGCATTATACTTGCGGCAGTGCTTCGACCAGTTTTTCGCATGGCCGGGCGGCACGCGCAGATAAATGGGGCGCGCCGAATAGTATTGCGGGCGCTGCACGATGACGGGCTGGGCATAGATCAATTGCGGCGCTGGATAGTCGCCTATGTCAATGCGTCCGTAAAAGCCCGGCTGGCCGACGGTGACGGAGACGCCAACCTGGGCGACGGCAGCGGTAGCGGCCGACAGCAAGACGGCGGCGAGAATCAGGGTTTTCATGGGGACACTCCTTTTATCAGTTATGCCGCAATTGTAGACCTTGTACAACCAACTGTTTGTTCGCAAGGACACATAAGGAAAGCCGTGGCAATCTCACCACAGCTTACCCAAAGGCACGACCAGGCCGCTGAACAGCGACCAGTCCGGCGACGCCGCCGTCACACCGCGCGCCAAGCCGATATCGATGGCCAGCCGCGGCGTGGGACTGTAGGTGGCGGCCAACAAGAGCTGCGCCGTGGCCGGCGCGCCGCGCAAGCGCGTGCCCGACACTTCCGCCGTGGCGCCCCAGCGGTCGCTGACGGGCGTGGAAAAGGAGGTCGCCCAGCCCGTTTGCACCCTGCCCGCGCCAGGGTCGGATGCCCCCAGGCGCGTGGCGTTCAGGTTGGCATCCACGTGCACGGCGCCCAGGTCGCGGCTGAGAATGCCGTTCAGCGACACGTCGCTCTTGCCGCTGCCGATGCTGTCCTTGGCTGTCGGCAACTTCCAGCCCAGCTCCAGACCCAGTGCCGTGGCGCTGTCGAGCAAAAAGGCCCGCTTGAGCACGACCGTCGTGTCGCCCACGCCCGTTTCGCGCCGGCCCCTTGCGTCGCGCGCGCGCACGAAGCCCTCGCCTTCCAGCAGCACGCCCCATTCGGGCGTAAACGCCAGTTTGAACGTGTACGGCAGGCTGGCGCGGCGCGTGTCGTCCGTTTTCGACAGCAGGCCGCCAGCCTCGAATTCCAGCTGGCCCGGCACGGGCAGCTGGGCGGGACTGGCCACCGAAGGACGGTAAGGCAGGACGGGATCACCCTGCTGCGCCTGCGCCAGCGGCGCCAGGGAGAGCAACAGCAAAGAGAAACGCAGGGAGAAACATAACTGCGGCAGGAAAGGTGACGGCATGGAAAACCCGGAAGTGGCAAACGCGCAATAGCGACAGCCTACCACCACCGCGCCGATTGCGCCCAGCCCGCCGCCGTCAGGCCAGGCGCCGCACGCCCTGCCTGGCGGGTGGCGCCGGCCGGCGCAGCGGCGTGACGTTGCTGGACGCAGGCACGGCCATCTGTTGCGCCTGGGCATGCAGGCGGAACACGCCCACCAGTTCCGTCAGGGTTTGCGCCTGGTCTTGCAGCGATTCGGCGGCAGCCGCCGCCTCCTCCACCAGGGCCGCGTTTTGCTGCGTCACCTGGTCCATCTGCAGCACGGCCTCGTTGACTTGCTCGATGCCGGCACTTTGCTCGGCGCTGGCGGCCGTGATTTCCTGCATGATGTCGGCCACCTGGCGCACGCTGGCGACCACTTCATCCATCGTCTTGCCCGCGTCATGCACGAGTTTGGAACCGATCTCCACCTGCTCGACGGAGTCGCCGATCAGGGTCTTGATTTCCTTGGCGGCACTGGCCGAGCGCTGCGCCAGGTTGCGCACTTCGGATGCCACGACGGCAAATCCGCGCCCCTCCTCGCCCGCCCTGGCCGCTTCCACGGCCGCGTTCAAGGCCAGGATATTCGTCTGGAAGGCGATGCTGTCGATGACGCTGATGATGTCGACGATCTTGCGCGAGGACGCATTGATCGATTCCATCGTCTGCACCACCTGCCCCACCACGGCGCCGCCCTTGCCGGCCACCTCCGAGGCGGCACCGGCCAGAGCATTCGCCTGGCGCGCATTGTCCGCGTTCTGCCGCACGGCCGACGTCAACTGCTCCATCGATGACGCCGTTTCTTCCAGCGAACTGGCCTGCTCTTCCGTGCGCGACGACAGGTCGAGGTTGCCCTGGGCGATTTCGCCCGAGGCCGTGTTGATGGTGTCCGTTCCCGAGCGCACCTGGCTGACGATGCCCACCAGCTTGTCGCGCATGGTTTTCATGGCAAACAACAGGCTGGCGCTGTCGTGGCTGGCCGTGCGGATATCGACGGTGAGGTCGCCCTCGGCGATGGCGCCGGCGATCTTGACGGCATACGCCGGTTCGCCGCCCAGCTGGCGCGTCAGTCCGCGCGTGATCAGCGCACCCAGCGCCAGGCCGGCGGCCACACTGCCCAGCACCAGCGCGATCATGAAACTGCGGCTGGCCTGGTACACGCCCGAGGCTTGCTCGGAAGCAGCCTTGGCGCGCTCTTCTTTCTGCAATGATAATTTGTCGAGCACACCGTCGAGCTCATCGGCATGCAGGCGCGTCTTGTTGAGCAGTTCGACCAGTTGCGCGCTGCGCTGAGCCAGCGGTTCAGCCGCCGCCAGGGTCAGCGCTTGTTGCATGGTGGCAATGTACTCCGCCTCGACAGCGGCGAAGCGGGCAAACAGTTCCTTGGCGGCCGGCGTGACGAACAGCGGTTCCGCCTTGGCCAGGTAGCTTTTATTTAACTCGAGGAATTTGGCGATGTCGGCCTGCCGCGTGGCGCGCTCCTCGGCGGTCGTGGCCAGCAGGAAATTGCTGCGCGCGCGGCCCACCTTGATCAAGGCGATATTGGCTTCCTTGATGTACGACAAGCCCAACAATTCATGGTTGTACATCTGCCCCGCCATGGTATCGATCTTGCCCATGTTGAAGATACCGATGCCGGCCACGATGGCCCCCATCAGCGCAACGCAAAAAAAAGCCGCCAGCAAGCGCGTTCCCACCTTCATCCGGTTCAACATGATTTCTCCCATAAGACTGGCCGATACTCGATGTAACTGGAGCGTACTGGCTTGAATATAAAGAAAAAACACGGAAAAAAATGCTCGGATTGTCACCAAACAACAATTCATTGATTTATAGCAACACACAAAACGGCTTGCCATGCTAGGCAAGCCGTTCAGGACTGTACCTGCTTGCCCGCGTTAATGGCCCGTGTGAGCGCCAGGTTTACGCAC
Organism: Janthinobacterium lividum; assembly: GCF_034424625.1. NCBI lineage: Bacteria > Pseudomonadati > Pseudomonadota > Betaproteobacteria > Burkholderiales > Oxalobacteraceae > Janthinobacterium > Janthinobacterium lividum. The sequence continues at coordinate 4,406,199 of NZ_CP139976.1, forward strand.
CGTCATCTCGACGCCACCTTTCACCACTTGCTTGCCCGCACCCTGGCCGCGCACGGGTTCCGGCAAGGCGCCCGTCCATTCATAGGCCACGCTGCCGGCCGGATGCTTGTACCAGCCCGGGTCGCGATAGTCGCCCGGTTTCTGGTCCTTACGCACCTTGACCGTGGTAAACATGCCGCCCATGCCGATGGCGCCGAAGGGGCCGTCGCCGGCCATCATCGGCAAGGTATTGTCGGGGATCGGCATCTGCATCTCGCCCATGTCGGCCATGCCCCGCTCGCCCATCACCATGTAGCCGGGCACGAGCTGGTTGATCTTCGCGGCCACGCCCTGGTGGTCGACGCCGATCATGGTGGGCACGTCATGCCCCATGGCATTCATCGTGTGGTGCGACTTGTGGCAGTGGAAAGCCCAGTCGCCCAGGTCCGTGGCCGTGAATTCCACGGCGCGCATCTGGCCCACGGCCACGTCCGTCGTCACTTCGGGCCAGCGCGATTCGGGGCGCGTCCAGCCGCCATCCGTGCCCGTCACCTCGAATTCATGGCCATGCATGTGGATCGGGTGGTTCGTCATGGTCAGATTGCCCACGCGCACGCGCACCTTGTCGCCCTGGCGCACGACCATGGGGTCGATGCCGGGGAAGACGCGGCTGTTGAACGTGAACAGGTTGAAATCCGTCATGGTCATGATCTTCGGCGTGTAGCTGCCAGGATCGATGTCGTAGTTGCTGAGCAAGAAGACGAAATCGCGGTCCACCTTCATGAAGTTCGGGTCTTTCGGGTGCGTCACCCAAAAACCCATCATGCCCATGGCCATCTGCGTCATTTCATCGGCATGCGGGTGGTACATGAAGGTGCCGGGCCGCTTGGCGACGAATTCATAGACGAAGGTCTTGCCCGGGGCAATGCCGGGCTGGGTCAGGCCCGTGACGCCATCCATGCCGTTGGGCAAGCGCTGGCCATGCCAGTGCACACTGGTGTGCTCCGGCAATTTATTGGTGACAAAGATACGCACCCGGTCGCCCTCCACCACTTCGATGGTGGGCCCTGGCGACTGGCCGTTATAGCCCCACAGGTTGGCCATCATGCCGGGCGCCAGTTCGCGCACGACGGGTTCGGCCACCAAATGGAATTCCTTGACGTTGTTGTTCATGCGCCAAGGCAAGGACCAGCCATTCAGGGTGACGACGGGGTTGTATGGACGCCCGTTCGGCGGCGGTGGCGGCGCCTTGGTGTCGGCGCCAGCCATGCTGACGGCTTCCGGCAACGATGCCGCACCGACTCTGCTGACAGCGGCGGCACTCAGGGCGACAGCGCCCGCGTTCATGAAAAAGTTTCTACGTGTAATCATCATTATTCCTTGTTGGCTGGGCCGCTGCCATTGATGGCGCCTTGCAGTTCGGTTTGCGCAATCCAGAAATCGCGCTGGGTCTCGATGGCACTGTTGACGCTGGCAACCTGTTCGCGCGCATCGGCCAGCAGTTCGAACACGCTGGCCAGCATGCCGTTGTAACGCAGCAATACTTCATGCGAGATCGTCTTGCGCAGCGGCACAACTTCATCGCGGTAGTGGCGCGCCAGGTCATAGGCCGTGCGGTAGCTCGAATAAGCTTCGCGCACTTCCGAGCGGGCCCGTACGGCCGTGCCTGCCGTGCGCTGCAGCGACTGCTCGTACAACGCTTGCGCCTTCGCATTGCGCGCCGAGCCCCAATCGAACAGGGGCAATTCCAGCGAGACTTCATAGCCATTTTCGCGCGGCGCCTCGCTGCTGCTCTTGTTGCTATAGCCCACGTCGAGCACGTTGACGAATCCCGTCACCTTGGACAGGCCCAGCGCGTCGGCCGTCGCATGCGCGTCGAGTTTCGCTCTTTGCACGTCGAGGCGCTGCTCCATCGCCTGCGCCTCGATATTGCCCGCCTCGGCTGGCTTGGCTGGCAAATCGGGCAAGCGCGACGGCAAGGTGAAGGCCGTTTGCTTGCCCCACAGGCCCAGCAAGCGCGTCAGGTGTTCGCGCGTGGCCGTGGCCTGGTGGCGCGCGCGGGCCAGGTCGCCGACGGCGTCCGCGTAAAACACTTGCTGGCGCGCCTGGTCGAGGCGGCTCCAGTTGCCCGCCTGCTGCAAGCGCGTGGCCAGTTCAGCGCCCGCCTCGGCCGACAGCAGCGCGCGCTGCATGAAAGCTTCCGTCTGCACGGCGGCCACGGCAGTAAAATACGCGCGGCGCGTGTCCGACGCCAGTTGCACGGCGCTATTGGCGGCCTGCAGCTTGGCTTGCTCGAAGCGGCCCCGCTCGATGTTGACGCGCAGCGGCATGGTCAGCAGGCCGGCCAGGTCGAAGCTGACGCCGCGGTCGATTTCATTGCCATGGCTGCCATGCGAGCGGCCGAACGACAGGCCGGGATTGCGCAAGCGCCCCGCCTGCACCAGATCCGCTTCGGACGCGCCCAGTTCGGCCAGCGCCACCTTCATGCCATGGTTGTTCATCAGGGCGATGCGCACGGCGCTGTCGGCATCCAGAGGCTGGGCCAGCAGGGCAGCCAATTTTTCCTCGCCGCCCTTGTCGGCCAACGCTGCGGGAGCGCCCGTGCGGGCGTCGGCCAGCGCGGACACCGCCTGCATGCCGCCATCCTGGCTGAAGCTGGCGCAGCCGCTCAGCAGCAAGATTGCCGCCAGCGCCAGCGGCGTCAGGCAAGTTGATTTTGTGAAGCGGGCCATGTCAGTGTCCTTCATGCTGGTGTTGCGGGGCCGGCTGGGCATCCGGCTTGGGACCCGGCTTGGGCATGGCATGCTGCATCGGCATCTTGTGTCCTTCCATCTTGTGGCCATCCATCTTGTGGCCTTCCATCTTCATCATGCCCATGTGGCCGCCGGCCTTGCCGACTTTCTCGTTGAGGGCGCGCCAGGCCTGGTCGGACGTGGCGTCGTCCTCGGCGGCGGGACGGTAGCCGGCGAAGGCGGAGCGGTAAGTGGTGGCCGGCACGGATGCTTGCGCCTCTTGCGGGGCGGACGGGGATTGCGCTGCGGCGGCCAGCGGCAGTACAGCCAGCGCGAGGCTGAACAGGTGTTTCATGGTATTCCTTGAATGACAGGGTGTGGCGCGGCGGGCGCGCGACTGGAACGCTGGCGCGGCCGGTGCAACGTGCAGGGACGTGCGACGGCGGCACCGCCAGGTTCAACGGGCGGTCAGGCGGAGCGCGTGCTTCTCGGGGGACGTTCGGGACCAGGCGGGATATGCCCGGCGAACAGGGAATCGGGCGCCAGCGCGGGAGGCGGCGCGCGCAGGGTCAAGGCGTGCAAGGCTGGCATGCCGGGCGGCGCCGTGGCGCCCACGGTACACGCGCCATGGTTGCTGCAATCGTGGCCATGGTGCGTGGCGCCGCCATCGTCCATGGCCATTTTCATCGGCTGGTCCTGCATGTGCATGCCGGCCATGTCGCCCATGTCATGGCACTGGGGTGCCTGCATGACCTCGACGGCAACCGTGACGGCGACCGCCAGCTCGTCCACGCAGCAGCTGCGCATGGCCGACGCAAAGCCCTGCATGGGCAGCGTGACGGCCAGCAGCCAGAGCAGCGAGCGGGCGAGAAAGCGGAAAAAGGCACGGTTCATGGCGCCACTATAAACCTTCCCACATGAGGAAGGTCAAGCCCCTATTTGCGCCGGCAGCCGTGCGTCAGCCAGATGACATAGACGCCGTAGTAGCCCTGCCCTTCGAAGATGACCTGGCCATCGGCGAAGGAGACTGTCTCCACTTCATTGACGATGAAATACGCGCGGTTGTCCGCCGCCTCCACATCGCCCCAGTAGCGTGGAACCTGGCTCCGGTAGCCGCTGGCTCGCCCGATCGCGTCCATCAAATCGCTGATCATGAAGTCGTACAGCATTTCAGCCAGCAGCGGCCGGTGACCCGCCAGCATGGCCGTGATGTCGGGGTAGCCAGCGTCCCTGAGCGCGGGCAAGTCGCTTTCCTCATATTGCAGGTCGTCTGCGCGGCAATCCTGCACGAAACTGTTGAAGGGTTCGTCGAGCAGGCCCGCCAGCGCCGTTTCCGGCACGCTCAGGCGAAACGGGTGCAGCGGCAGCACGCTGTGCTGGCCATAGTTGAGTCCGCGGCATCCGAGGAAGGCCAGCGGGTGTGGCCGCCCATTGACGTCGCAGCGGATACCAAGTTCTTGCTCAAACGTCATCAACATCCAACCCTGCCATGTCCGTTATCCTCGTTGTACCTCATCAGGGCTATATGGTAAGCGCTGGCAGGCAAACGAAACAGGCTCAGATGCAACAGAAAACAGCGTATCAGTTCATGCCGCACGGCCCGCCTGTCAGGCGGGCTCCGTGATGCCCACGCAATTGCGCCCATTTTCCTTGGCCACGTACAGGGCCGCATCGGCGGCGCGCAGCACGGCGTCCGTATTGCCCGCCTCCTGTTCCGACGATACGACGCCCAGCGATACCGTGACAAAGCCCGCGCCGGGAATCACGGCGGCGGCCACCTTGGCGCGCAAGCGCTCGGCCACCTGCATGGCCACGTCGAGGTCGGCATCAGGCAGCAGCATGATGAATTCATCGCCGCCATTGCGGCACAGCACGTCGGCATCGCGCGAACAGGCGCGCATCAGCTGCGCCAGGCGCAGGATGACGTCGTCGCCCACGGCATGGCCCCACTGGTCGTTGACTTGCTTGAAATGGTCGATATCGATGGCGATGACGGAAAACGGCCGCGCCTGTGCCTGCCACGCATCCAGCGCCGCCGCCATGCCGCGCCGGTTCGACAGCCCCGTCAGCGGGTCCGTCTGCACGTCCGTCTTCAACTTGCCGATCTTGTTCTGCAACAGCGCCAGGCCCTTCAGCAGGGCTTTCTTGATCTGCGCCGCCTCCACGTACCAGGAGCGGATGGCGGCGATGTGCTCGGCAGTGCCGGGCGCATCCATGCGCCGCGCGCCCTCGGCCAGCTGCACCAGGGGCCGCGAAATCAGGCTGGCCAGCCACCAGATGAATGGCAGGCTCAGCAAGGCAATCGGCAGGGAATGCCATACCGTGTTGGCCATCAGCTGGTTCAGCGGGGCCAGGGTCATGGCCGTGGGGCGCTGCGCCACGATGCCCCAGCCCGTCGACGGCATGATGGCGTAGCCGGCCAGCATGTCCACGCCCAGGCTGTTGTGCATGCGCCGGTTGCCGCCGCCCTGCTGCGCGATGATGGCGTCGATGACTTCATTGCTGCCGGCCACGTCGCCCAGGCGCTCGGGGTCCGGGTGGTACAGCAGGCGCCGGCTCTGGTCGACCACGTACAGGTAGGAACCGTCGCGGTAGTAATGCTGGCCCAGCATGGTGTACAGGATGTTTTTCTGTTTCAGGTAGATGCTGCCGCCCACATAACCGAGGTAGCGGCCATCCTTGCCCAGGATGGGATGCGAAATGAAGACCACCAGGTTGCCGGCCGAGGAGACGTACGGCTGCGTCACCAGCGGGCGCCGTTCGCGCAGCGCCTGCACGGCACCGGCCGAATCGAGCGTGCGGTTCTTCAAGGCCAGGGTTTCCGGCGACACGCCCAGCACCTTGCCCTGGGCATCGACGATGAGTACGGAATTGAAGCTGTTCGTTTGCAGGCGCAGGCGCTGCGCCTCGTCCGTCAGCCAGTGCTCGTCGCCCATGCGCGATGGCAGGCTGCCAGCGCTGTAGGCCAGCTGCTGGCGCGCCGACTGCAGGAAGTCCTCGGCCGTGCTGGCCAGTTTGCTCGCGTAAGCGTGGTTCGCTTCCAGCGTGGTATCGATCAGCAACTGGCGCTGCACGCTGTAGCTGGCATAGAAGGTATTGGCCAGGGACACCAGGGCGCTGGCGAAGGCCACGAGCACGATCAAACGGCGCAAATTCATGCGCAGAACAGGTTTAGTCCACATGGGGTCGACAAGAGAAAGTATTGCGCTAAAGAAAGGGCGCATTATACCGAGACACCCGTGCCAATATTGAAATGTTGGCATCCATGGTCAAAGAATGTGTACAAGCGGCAACGCAGAGCGCTGCCGCCTTGATATGCATCAAGCGTGGATGGCGTGCTTGCGGACCCAGTCCGTGTAGCGCTGCATCCAGCCCTGGAAGAAACCGAGGCTGGCAGGGCCGATGCCGCCATGCTCGTCGAACAAGCCTTCCTTGGCCTGGATGAACATTTCCGGTTGTCCCAGCAGCGGCACGTCCAGGTAAGCGAGCACATTGCGCAAATGCTGCTGCGCCAGCGCCGTGCCCGTGGCGCCCACGGAAACGCCGAGCACTGCGCCCGGCTTGCCGCCCCACACGCTCTGGCCATACGGACGCGAGCCCTGGTCGAGGGCGTTTTTCAGCACGCCGGGGATCGAGCGGTTGTATTCGGGGGTGAGGAAGAGCAAAGCTTGCGAAGCAGAAATATCCGACTTCAGACGCAGCACCTGCTCGGACTGCGCGCCATCGTCATCCTGGTTGTACAACGGCAAGTCGCCAATTTCGATGTGCTTGAAGGAAAACTCGGGCGGCGCCAGCTTGACGAGCGCATCAGCCAGTTTGCGGTTGAGGGAATCCTTGCGCAGGCTGCCGACGATGATAGCAACGTTATATTGACTCATATAAATCCCCGATGATGATTAAAAAGAAGCCCCGGAGTGGAGTTCACACCGGGGCTATCTTGCCACACAATCATCGGTTTTGCGCTTCTAGCGTGCAGACTGCGCCAAGCCTCGATACTCGCGGTAATAGCGTCCGCCCAGGTTGGTCAGCACCTCATAGCCGATGGTATTGGCCATGGCCGCCACCGCGTCGACCGGATGTTCGGCGCAGATCAGGTCGACCAGGCTGCCCGGCGCGACGCGGTCGCCGGCGATGGCACTCACGTCGAGCGTGATGGAATCCATCGAGATGGCGCCGATCTGCGGCACTTTCACGCCGTCGACGATGGCCAGGCCCTGGTTGCTCATGCTGCGCAGCCAGCCATCGGCGTAGCCGACGGAAACAGTGGCCACCTGGCGCGGCTCGCTGGCCGTGTAGCGGCGGCTGTAGCCCACGTGGTCGCCGGCGGCAATCGTGCGCGTCTGCATGACCTTGCCTTGCAGGCGCACCACGGAGCGCAGGGGATTCGGTTCGCCGCCCTGCGGCCCGATGCCATACAGGGCCGCACCGGGACGCACCAGGTCAAAGTGGAAATCGGGGGATAAAAAGGTGCCCGAGGAATTGGCCAGGCTGGCGCGGTACTGCGGCAGACGGGCGCGGATGGCGGTGAAACGGGCCAGCTGCTCGCCATTCATGGGGTTGCTGCGCTCGTCGGCGCAGGCCAGGTGGCTCATGATGTAGCGCACCTTGATGCCGTCAAGAAAGTGCGGGTCCAGCAGCCAGGCGTCGATTTCCTGCGGCGACAGGCCCATGCGCGACATGCCCGTATCGACCTGCACGATGGCGTCCAGTGTGCTGCCCAGCGCCTTCGCATGCGCGCGCCAGCCCGCCACCTGGGGCTCGCTGTTGAGCACTGGCGTCAAGCCATGGGCCGTGAATTCGCCTTCCGTGCCGACGGGCGGGCCGTGCAGCACGAAGATGGCGGCGTCCGGCGCCACGTGCGGGCGCAGGCTGATCCCCTCTTCCAGGTGGGCCACGAAGAAATGGCGGCAACCTTCTTCATACAGGGCCGCGCCCACTTGCGCGGCGCCGAGGCCATACGCGTCGGACTTCACGACGGCCGAGCAGGCGGCAGGATGCGCCTTGTCGCGCAACAAGCGGTAGTTGGCGCGCACGGCATCGAGGTCCACCGTCAGGATGGCGCCGCTACGTTCCTTTGGAGGCATGCTGGCCCCCATCTCAAGCCACCGCGTGTTGCAGTTTGCCATTGCCCTGTGCGCCGCTGTAGCGGCTGACGGACAGGTCGTCGGCCAGGATGGCCGGCTTTTTCGACGACATCAGGTCGGCCAGCAATTGCGCCGAGCCGCAGGACATGGTCCAGCCCAGGGTGCCGTGGCCCGTATTGAGGAACAGGTTGCGCAGCGGCGTGCGGCCGACGATCGGCGTGCCGTCCGGCGTCATCGGGCGCAAACCCGTCCAGAAGGTGGCTTCGGCCGTGTTGCCGCCGCCGGGGAACAGGTCGTTGACGACCATTTCCAGGGTTTCGCGGCGGCGCGGGTTCAGGTTCAGGTTGTAGCCAGCGATTTCCGCCATGCCGCCCACGCGGATGCGGTCGTCGAAACGCGTCACGGCGATCTTGTAGGTTTCATCGAGGATGGTCGACACGGGCGCTTTGGCCGCGTTGACGATAGGCACGGTGATCGAATAGCCCTTCAGCGGATACACGGGAATGTCCAGCAGCGGCTTCATGAAGCCCGTCGAATAGGAACCGAGCGCCACGACGTAGGAGTCGGCCTTGACGATTTCCGCGCCACATTGCACGCCAGCGATTTCATCGCCCTGCGTCAGCAATGCATCGATGGCGACGCCATAGCGGAACTTCACGCCCAGCGCCACGGCCATTTCGGACAGGCGCGTGGTAAACAGCTGGCAATCGCCCGTTTCATCGTTGGGCAGGCGCAAGCCGCCGAACAGTTTATCCTTGACCGCTTCCAGGGCCGGTTCGGCGCGCGACAGCTCGTTGCGCTGCAGCACTTCATACGGCACGCCCGCGTCTTTCAACACTTCGATATCCTTGGCAGCGTCGTTGTATTGCTTTTCGGTGCGGAACAATTGCATCGTGCCTTGCTGGCGGCCTTCATACGTGATGCCGGCCTCGGCGCGCAGCACCTTGAAGCAATCGCGGCTGTATTCGGCCAGGCGCACCATGCGTTCCTTGTTCACCGCATACGCTTCCGGTGTGCAATTACGCAACATCTGCCACATCCACTTGAGCTGGGCGACGCTGCCGTCGAGCGAGATGGCCAGCGGTGCGTGGCGCTGCATCATCCACTTCACGGCTTTCAGGGGAATGCCGGGCGCAGCCCATGGCGAAGCGTAGCCGGGCGAGATTTGCCCCGCATTCGCGAAGCTGGTTTCCAGTGCCGGGCCCGGCTGGCGGTCGATGACGGTCACCTCATGTCCAGCCTTGGCCAGATAGTAAGCACTGGTGACGCCGATGACGCCGCTACCCAGAATCACGATACGCATAGTTTCCTCATTATATTTTTTAGGCTGACGCCAGATTAACCGCTATCATATTGGGAAAGAGCCAGTATTTGTTCACGTATAAATCGAGATATTCAGCAATAAATCATGAGAATCCTTAAAGAATCGGCACGTGGCCTCGACAAGCTGGATCGCCACATCCTGCGCATCCTGCAACAGGATGGCCGCATCTCGATGAAAGACCTGGGCGAACAGGTGGGATTGTCCATCACGCCCTGCATCGAGCGGGTCAAGCGCATGGAGCGCGACGGCGTAATCACGGGCTACCATGCCAGGGTGAACCCGGCCGCGCTGGGCGCCAAGCTGCTCGTCTTTGTGGAGATTACGCTGAATCAAAAATCCGCGTCCGCCTTCGAGCAATTCCGCCGCGAAGTGCTGCAAATTCCCGAGGTACAGGAATGCCACCTGGTGTCGGGCGACTTCGATTACCTGATCAAGGCGCGCATCCATGAAATGGCCGAGTACCGCAAGCTACTGGGCGACATGCTGCTGCAGCTGCCCGGCGCCGCGCAATCGAAAAGCTATGTGGTGATGGAAGAAATCAAGGAAACCCTGGCGCTGTCGACCGACGTGCTGCAAAATCGGTGAAGGTACCGCCTACCGGTACCGACAGCATAAAATTTTGCACCTTTGTATAATCTTGTAGCACATTCGCGGCGACACAAGCACACTCCTGTCCTGACATCACGCCCGTCCCCTCTGAGATTGGAAGCAGTGATGCACACTGGGAGTCCATATGAACACATTGATAAAACTGGCAGCTTCCTGCCTCGCGGGCCTGGCCGTGGCCATGTGCACCGCCAGTGAATACAAGGTCAACCGCGCGCCGGACAATGGCGCCATCTATCAAAACATCAAGGTGGGCAAGACCACCCGCCTCGACCTCGACGCTGCCCTGGGCAACGCCACCGTCGTCAGCTTCGATCCCGGCTATGAGGTCTGGGTCTACAAGAACCAGCTGCAAGCACCCAAGATGACGCGCCTGATCCCCCTGCTGGGCGAAAAGGGCACGCGCGAGGTGGCCGTCATGTTCGACCAGGCAGGCATCGTGCGGAAATTCAGGATACACGAGCCGCGCAAGTAGGCGGCCGGTGCGCCGCGGCGCACGCCGCCACGCCTGCCAGCAACAGCATGGTGGCCACGGCCTCGGCCAGCGTGGGCCAGCGCTGCTCCCACAAGTAGCCGTACAGCATGGCAAACAGGAATTCAAAGACGATCATCTGTCCCATCAAGGTCAGCGGCAGGACGCGGCTGGCATGGTTCCACAAGCCATTGCCGACGACGGAACACAGCAGCGCGACACCCGTGACGACGCCGGCAAACTGCAGCCAGGCCGTGGTGCCAAGCTGGGCCGGTGCGGCAAGCGCGACGGGAATAGCCAGCAGCAGCGCGGCAGCGCCCGTGACCACGCCCGTCAGCGAATTCCATTCCTGCGCCGAGACCGAGCGCAGCCGCCCCAGCCAGCGGCTGTTGCCGACCGCATACACCGTCCACGACAGCAGCGCCGCCAGCGCACATAGCAACCCCAGCAGGGACGAGTGGCCCGGATGCGCCAGCGACTGCCAGCTGATGCAGGCCAGCCCGCCCGCGCTCAGCACCAGCGAAGGAATCAGGCGCCGCAGGGGCACGGCATGCCGGTCGCGGCTGCCCACGAGCGTGACGACCAGCGGCAGCAAGCCGATCACCATCGACGTCATGGCCACGCCGCCCGTCTGCACGGCGCTGGCCAGCAGCACGTAATACACGATATTGCCTGTCAGGCTGAGCCAGATCAGCCCGCGCCATTCGCGCCAGGTCAAGGTGTGCAGCAGGCGCCGCCACGACGGCGCGACCAGCACGGCCGCGATCAACCCATACGCCAGGTAGCGGCCCACGGACAGTTCCAGCGGCTGGAAGGCGGGGATCAGCGCCGGCGCCAGGAATACCAGCCCCCACAGTGCGCCCGCGGCTATGCCGGCCAGCATGCCCAGCCCGCTCTTGTTCTCTTGATGCATGGTCAATCTCCTGAAAAGGAGATTGTGGCAACTCTGCCGCGTCTATTCTTGGCGCCAGCTACTGCCTTATTGACCGTTTCTCGCGACATGCGCGCCGGTAGGCCGCTGGCGTGACATCCATGCTGGCACGCATGGCACGCGTCAGCGCGCTCTGCTCGGAAAATCCGGCCGCCAGCGCGATCTCGGCGAGGCTGGCGTCGCTGGCGGCAAGCAATTCGCAAGCCCGTACTATGCGCTGCTGCAACAACCAGGCATGCGGACTGCTGCCCTGCTCTTCGCGGAACAGCGCGTGCAGGCGGCTGACGCTCAGGCTGGCAAAGCGCGCCATCGACGCCGTCGACCACGGCAATCCCGGCTCGGCTTGCACGCGGGCAATCAGCGCGCCCAGGCGCGAGCGCGGTTGCGGCTCTCCCAGCAGCAAGGTATCGAGCAATAGCGGCGTCCAGCCCGTGACGATGGCCGGCGTCAGCGCCTGCTGCTGCGCCATGACGCCCAGATAGTCAATCAGCTTGCGGGCGCCTAGTCCGATCGCCGTATAGGGACGTTCCAGCAGGCGCTGCCAGCTACCGCTGGCCACGGCAGCCGCATCCACGTCGAGGATGATGGAATGGTTGGCCACCTTGCTATGCTGGGCATGCCAGGTGTAAGCCGGTATCACCACGCCGAGCTGCGTATCGACTTTTCCCTCCCTGCCGTCGATTTCCAGCAGCAGCTGGCCGTGCACGGGCAACACCAATTGCACGAAATCATGCCGGTTCGGCGCGCCAATTTCCGCGTAGCTGCGAAAGCTGAGGTCGATGGCAGAGTGGAGTGTGCTGGACATGGCGAGGCCGCCTGGGCAAAGAATCCCCTATTTTATCAGTTCAGTTATTGCTTGCAGGCCGTGCGATACGCGCGCCTGACGCTGCCCGCTTGCCCTACACTGGCGTTTTATCCTTCCCTACCTCCATGCAACGACCCGCAAACCTCGCCCACATCTCCGTCGAACAAGACTGGCAACACACGACTGCGTATCCACCGCTCGGCTTCACCCCGTTCGCCGAAGGGGCGCTGGGCAACGGCGACACTTTCGGCCTGTACTGGCCCATCGGCCGCGAAGCGTGCGAACCGATCGTGGTCGAAACGTGGCACGACGAATGGCGCATCCAGCCGCATTTTTCCAGCCTGACGGCGTTTCTGCAAGCCCATGCAGCAGCGGAGGACGAGTATGTCGGCACGCCATCGCTGACCGACGACCCCGCTTCGCCGCGCGCCGCCTTCCTGGCAGCCAAGGAATTGATTACTCAGCGCAACCCGAACGCGGCCATCGCGCTGCTGGAAGCGGCGCTCGCCATCGTGCCCGAATACACGGACGCCCTGGTGCTGCTGCATGGCCAGTACGTGCGCGCGGGAAGAATCGGGGAAGCCGTCAAGGTGGCCATCCAGGCCATCATTTCGCCGCCATCGTTTGGCGGCCCGCCATTCAAGGCTTTGCAATGGCTGCGCACGCAGGCGGTGCCGGAGGGGGAATTTGATCCCATCTGGCGCGCCTGCGGGCAGCTGTCGTTCAACTTTGGCGGCAGCAAGGAAAATGCCGATTACCCCGTGCTGCTGGCCGCCATCGCCACCTATCTGGAGCAGGAAAACTACCGTTGCGCTTCGACCCTGATGCAGACCTACGCCGAACTGATGAGCGCGGAAACCGTGTCCTTCCAGGAGCGCTACGCCTTCGAGCCGGCCGCCTTCATTGCGCGGCAAATCGGCGTCAGCGCGATGCTGCCGCAGGGCAGCCGCGACCCGGTGGCGCTATGGTCAAGCGAGCTGGCCTAGCTGCTGCCGGAACAACTTGCGATACGCCGAGGGCGACGTCTTCAAATTCGCCTGGAAATGCTGGCGCAGCGACAGGGCCGTGCCGAAGCCGGCCTCTTGCGCCACGACATCGATCGAGGCGGCGCTTTTCTCCAGCATGCCTTGCGCATGCGCCAGGCGCTGGTTCAACAACCACTGCTTGAACGACGTTCCTGTCGCCTGGCGGAAGTGGCGCGTGAAATTGCGCCGGCTCATGGCGGCCCGTTCGGCCAGCGCGTCGATGCTGTGCGCCTGGCCCAGGCTGGCCGTCACGCAGGCGAGCACGTCGGCAAAGCGCCCTTCGCTGCCGGACACGGGCAACGGACGTGCGATGAATTGCGCCTGCCCGCCCTGGCGGTGCGGTGCCACCAGCAGCCGGCGCGCCACGCGGTTGGCCACCTCGGCGCCGGCCAGCTGGCGCAGCAGGTACAAACAGCAATCGAGGCCGGCCGCCACGCCCGCCGACGTGAGCACGCCGCCATCATCCACGTACAGCACTTCCCGGTCCACCCTGACCCTGGGATAGCGGGCCGCCAGCCGGTCCGCCATGCCCCAGTGCGTGGCTGCGCTCTTGCCATCCAACAAGCCCGCCTGCGCCAGGGGAAACGCGCCCAGGCACAGGCCCACCATGCGCGCCCCGCGCCGGCTGGCGGCCTGCAGCGCATCGACCAGGGGTGCCGTCGCAGCGCGGCAATCGTCGTGCCAGGCCGGCATGATGACGATATCGGCCCCGTCCAATCCTTCCAGGCCGAACTCGGGTGTAATGGCAAAACCGGCCGCCGTGCGCAAGGGCGCGGGATCGGCGGCGCACACGCGCACGTGGAAAGGCGGCAGATCGGCCTCGTCCGTCTGGGCGCCAAACACGAGGCAAGGCACGGACAAGTGAAATGGCGTCATGCCGTCGAAGGCGATCACGGCCACGCTCAAGGGAGAGGCAGAAGCGGGAATAGTAGTCATGGCCCGATTTTATCGCATACAGGCCTTCGGGCCACTTTTTATTGACAGCATGCGGGCAGACAATGACGGTATCGGGGAAGCCCTTCCCCGTTCAACCATGCCAGGAGTTATCCATGTCTGCCACAACATCCACCACCCCGCGCCGCGCCCTGCTCGTCATCGATGTACAAAATGAATACTTCACGGGCGACATGCCCATCGAATATCCGTCCGTCGATATTTCTCTGCCCAACATCGTCACCGCCATGGCCGCCGCCCGCGCCGCCGGCGTGCCCGTCATCGTCGTCCAGCACGATGCGCCGGAAGCTTCTCCCATCTTTGCAAAAGGCAGCGACGGCTGGCAGCTGCACCCGCAAGTGGCCGCGTTTGCCGCCGACCATCGCATCAACAAGAGCATGGGCAGCGCGTTTGCGGGCACGGACCTGCGCGCCTGGCTGGAGGGCCACGGCATCGATACCCTGACGGTGGTCGGCTACATGACGCACAATTGCGACGCGGCCACCATCTACCACGCCGCGCACGACGGCCTGCAAGTCGAATTCCTGCAGGACGCCACTGGCACCCTGCCCTACGCCAACGCGGGCGGCACGGCCAGCGCCGAGGAAATCCACCGCGTCTTCAGCGCCGTGTTCCACTCGAATTTCGCCGCCGTCGCCAGCACGCAGGACTGGCTCGCTGCCGTGCGCGAGGGCAAGCCGCTGGAAAAGGACAATATTTACCTGTCGAACCAGCGCGCGCGCAAGGCGCAGGCGAACTGACGCCGGCGGGAATGGACGGGTATCATGCGTCCATTCCTTACTTGATGATGCGCAATGCGAAAAATAATACTGCTCGGTTCAAGCGTTGCCGGTCTGTTCCTGCTGGCCACCGCCGCCCTGGTGCTGGCAGGACTCAACGACAAACTGGTCCCGGCCGACGTGATCGTCGTGCCGGGCAACACGATCCTGCCCGACGGCACGCCCAGCCCCCGCCTGCAGGCACGACTCGACGTGGCGCTCAAGCAATTCCAGGAACACCGGGCGCCGCGCATCCTCGTCAGCGGGGCCACGGGCAAGGAAGGTTTTGACGAGGCCGCTTCCATGGCCCGCTACCTGCAATCGCGCGGGGTGCCGGCCAGCGCCATCCTTGAGGATAATCAAGGCTGGACCACGGACGCCACGGCCCGCAATGCGGCGGTATTGATGCGCGCACACGGCTGGAAGACAGCCATGGTCGCCACGCAATACTTTCACGTGCCCCGCTTCCGGCTGGCTTTGGAACGGGCCGGCATCACCGTCAGTGGCAACGTGCATGCGCCCTATTTCGAGTTGCGCGACCTGTATTCCGTACCCAGGGAAACCGTGGGCTACCTTGTGTATTACGTGAAATCCTGAACATGAAGATACTTGCCTTTGCCGCCGGTTTTGGCCTGGTGGCCGTATGCGCAGTGCCATCGATGGCCGCCGCCGATGCGGAGCCGATTGGCGCTGCTGCAAGCCTGTCTCTGTTTGGCGTGCTGATGCTGGGGCTGTGCATCGCCGCCTTTGGCGCGCTGGCGCGGCGTGTGGACGTGGCGCATGGACACTGGCTGTCGGCCTGCGCGGGCGCGCTGTGCGGCGCGGTGCTATATGGCAGTTTCGCGCTGGCATTTGCAACGCAATCGATCACGGCGAGCCTTGCCTATGCCGCCAGCGCCCTGTGCGCCGCCAGCGCGGCCCTGTTACTGCCGGGCCTGCTGAAGCGGGTGGCAAGGCTGATGGCAAGGCCAGGCCAGTAAGCAGTCACTCGCTCCAGTCGCGCGAGCGCTCCACCGCGCGCTGCCACTTGTGCAGCCGGCTCAAGCGCTCGTCGGCCGCCATGGCCGGTTCGAAGCGGCGTCCCACCTGCCACTGGGCGGCGATTTCTTCCTGCGATTCCCAGAAACCCACGGCCAGGCCCGCCAGGTAGGCGGCGCCCAGGGCCGTCGTTTCCGTCACCACGGGACGCACCACGGGCACATTCAGGATGTCGGCCTGAAACTGCATCAGCATGTCGTTGCGGGCCGCGCCGCCGTCAACGCGCAGCTCGCTCAAGGCGATGCCCGCGTCATCCTGCATGGCCGACAGCACGTCCACGTTCTGGTAAGCCACGCCCTCGAGCGCCGCGCGCGCGATGTGCGCCTTGCCCGTGCCGCGCGTGATGCCGATCAGGGTGCCGCGCGCATACGGGTCCCAGTACGGCGCGCCGAGGCCGGCGAACGCGGGCACGAAGACCAGGCCGCCCGAATCGGGCACGCTGGTGGCCAAGGCTTCCACTTCGGACGAGTCGCGGATGATACCGATGCCATCGCGCATCCATTGCACGGCCGCACCGGCGATGAAGGCGCTGCCTTCCAGCAAATAATCGGTCTTGTCGCTGCCCGCGCCCAGGCTCCAGCCCACCGTCGTCAGCAGCCGGTTTTTCGATGGCAAGGGGCGCTTGCCCACGTTCATCAGCATGAAGCAGCCCGTGCCGTAGGTATTCTTTGCCATGCCCGGTTTCAGACAGGCCTGGCCGAAAGTCGCCGCCTGCTGGTCGCCCGCGATGCCGGCGATCGGCACGGGCACGCCCAGCAAGTCGGTATAGGTGTGCGCCGCCACGCCGCTCGACGGCACGACATCGGGCAGCAGGGAGGCGGGAATGTCCAGCAGCGCCAGCAGGTCCGTGTCCCATTGCAGGGTGTGGATATTGAACAGCATGGTGCGCGCCGCGTTGCTCGTGTCCGTCAAATGGGCGCCGCTCATTTTGTAGATCAGCCAGCTGTCGACGGTGCCGAAAGCCAGCTCTCCCCGCTCGGCGCGCGCGCGGGCGCCGGGAACGTTGTCGAGCAGCCATTTGAGTTTGGTGGCGGAAAAATAGGCGTCCAGCACGAGACCCGTTTTTTGCTGGATCAAGTCCGCCTTGCCCTGCTCGACCAGTTGCTCGCAGTAAGCCGCATTTCTGCGGTCTTGCCAGACGATGGCATTGGCGACGGGTTCGCCCGTGGTGCGCTCCCACAGCACCGTCGTTTCGCGCTGGTTGGTCACGCCGATGGCGGCCACGTCGGAAGCGGCCACGCCGCTGTCGCGCAAGACCTGCTGCAGCACGCCCTCTTGCGACGCCCAGATTTCGCCCGCATCATGCTCGACCCAGCCCGGCTGGGGGAAAATCTGGCGAAACTCGCGCTGCGCGCTGGCGTGCGGCCGGCCCGCATGGTCAAACAGGATGGCGCGCGAACTGGTGGTGCCCTGATCTAAAGCAAGTATGTATTTGGTCATTGTCTGGTGGTGCGAAAAACGGGTAAAAACAGGCACGGAGGGTGTTCACTCCGTGCCCTCAGGACAGCGCAGGCAGTTTACCTTACCTTGCCTTCTTTCCAGGCTTGCAGCAGCTTGTCGTAGGCAATCGTTTCACCCTTCGGCTTTTCATTCGCCAGCTTTTTCCATGGGGCGTGCTGGTCCGACAGATACTGGTTCGGATCGACCTTGGGATTGAGCTTGGGCGCGCACGCCTTCATGCCGGCACGTTGCAGGCGCGCCATGACCTGGTCCATTTCCTCGGCCAGGTTATCCATGGCGGCTTGCGGCGTTTTTTCCGCCGTGATGGCCGTGGCCACGTTCTTCCACCACAGCTGCGCCAGCTTCGGATAGTCGGGCACGTTGTTGCCTGTCGGCGTCCACGCCACGCGGGCGGGGCTGCGGTAGAACTCGATCAAGCCGCCATACTCGTTCGCGTGCTTTGTAAAATAATCGTGGCGGATGTCGGAATCGCGGATGAAGGTCAGGCCAACGATGGATTTCTTCAGCGACACGGTTTTCGACGTGACGAATTGCGCATACAGCCAGGCGGCGGCCTTGCGGTCATCCGGCGTGGACTTGAACAGGAACCAGGAACCGACGTCCTGGTAGCCGTTCTGCATGCCCTCTTTCCAGTACGGGCCGTGCGGCGACGGCGCCATGCGCCATTTCGGCGTGCCGTCCTTGTTCACCACCGGCAAGCCCGGTTTCGTCATGCCGGCCGTAAACGCCGTGTACCAGAAGATTTGCTGGGCGATTTCACCCTGCGCCGGCACGGGGCCCGATTCCGAGAAATTCATGCCGTTCGCCTGCGGCGGCGCGTACTTCTTCATCCAGTCGATGTATTTCGTCAGCGCAAAGACGGCCGCCGGCGAATTGGTGGCGCCGCCGCGCGACATCGATGCGCCCACGGGCGTGCATTTGTCGGCCGCCACCTTGATGCCCCATTCGTCGACCGGCATGCCGTTCGGAATGCCCTTGTCGGCCGCGCCAGCCATCGACAGCCACGCATCCGTGAAGCGCCATCCCAAGGATGGATCTTTCTTGCCGTAATCCATGTGGCCATAGACTTTCTTGCCGTCCAGTTCCTTCACGTCATTGGTAAAAAAGTCGGCGATGTCTTCATACGCGGACCAGTTTTGCGGCACGCCCAGCTCGTAGCCATACTTGGCTTTGAACTTGGCTTGCAAATCCTTGCGCGCGAACCAGTCGGCGCGGAACCAGTACAGGTTGGCAAACTGCTGGTCGGGCAACTGGTACACCTTGCCATCGGGCGCCGTCGTAAAGCTGATGCCGATGAAATCCTTCAGGTCCAGGCCCGGGTTCGTGAATTCCTTGCCCTTGGCAGCCATGTAGTCGGACAGCGGTTCGACGGCGCCATAGCGGTAGTGCGTGCCGATCAGGTCGGAATCGGAAATCCAGCCGTCATAGATGCTCTTGCCGGACTGCATCGACGTTTGCAGCTTTTCCACCACGTCGCCTTCCTGGATGATGTCATGGCGCACCTTGATGCCCGTGATTTCCTCGAAGGCCTTGGCCAGGGTCTTCGATTCGTAGACGTGGGTGTCGATGGTTTCCGAGACCACGGAAATTTCCTTGATGCCCTTGGCTTTCAGCTTGGCCGCCGCATCGATGAACCATTTCATTTCAGCAAGCTGTTGCTGCTTGCTCAGGCTGGATGGCTGGAATTCCTTGTCGATCCAGGTTTGCGCCTGCTTGGCGTCTGCCAGGGCCGCATTCGACACGAGCATGGCCGCAGCCGCGAAGACCGTGAACTTCAATTTCATCGTGAATCTCCTTTTATTTTATTGCCGGCCGCCTGCTGACGGTCCGGCCTCCATCAACACCGGCAAGCCGGCTCACCCCCAACGCATTACCACTAATAAAAGTACAAAACTGATGGCGGCACCTATCGCCTGCTGCATTTCCGTAAATCCCGCCCACGCCAGGTTCACGTAGGCCGCCGTGAGCAAGCCGATGAACAGGCGGTCGCCGCGCGTCGTCGGCATGGGCAGGAAACCTTTTCGTTCGATGCTGGGCGAACGGATTTGCCACACCGTCATGCCGGCCAGCATAAAGCCGATGCAAATGAAGAAGATGGCCACTTCCGGCGTCCACGCCATCCAGCCGAACAGGCTGGCTGTGCTATCGGTATTTTCCATGTCACACCCTCCCCATCGCGAAACCCTTGGCAATGTAATGCCGCACGAACCAGATCACCAGCGCGCCGGGCACGATGGTCAGCACGCCGGCCGCCGCCAGCACGCCCCAGTCCATGCCGGCCGCCGAGACGGTGCGCGTCATGGTGGCGGCAATCGGCTTGGCATTGACAGACGTCAAGGTGCGGGCCAATAACAGTTCCACCCAGCTGAACATGAAGCAGAAGAAGGCCGTCACGCCCACGCCCGACTTGATCATTGGCAAGAAAATGCGGATGAAGAAGCGCGGGAAGCTGTAGCCGTCGATATACGCCGTCTCGTCGATTTCCTTCGGCACGCCGGACATGAAGCCTTCCAGTATCCACACGGCCAGCGGCACGTTGAAGACCATGTGCGCGAGCGCCACGGCCAGGTGCGTATCCATCAGGCCCACCGTCGAATACAGCTGGAAGAAAGGCACGAGGAAGACAGCGGGCGGCGTCATGCGGTTGGTCAGCAGCCAGAAGAACAAATGCTTGTCACCCACGAAGTTATAACGCGAAAAAGCATACGCGGCCGGCAAGGCGACCGTGACGGACATCACCATGTTCAAGGCCACGTAAATCATGGAATTGATATAGCCGCTGTACCAGGATCGGTCCGTGAAAATCGTGTGGTAGTTGGCGAACGTCAATTGCTGGGGCCACAGGCTCAACACGCCGACGATTTCCTCGTTGGTCTTGAGCGACATATTGAGCATCCAGTAGATGGGCAGCAAGGAGCCCAGCAAAAAGACCACGAGGATGGTGCTGCTCATTTTCTTGTGCATCATTTCTGGTCTCCCGTGCCGACTCTCTGCATCCACGTGTACAGCACAAAGCAGAACAGCAGGATGATGAGGAAATAGATCAGTGAGAAGGCCGAGGCCGGCCCCAGGTCGAACTGGCCGACGGCCTTTTGCGTCAGGTATTGCGACAGGAACGTGGTGGCATTGCCCGGCCCGCCGCCCGTCAGCACGAACGGTTCCGTATAGATCATGAAACTGTCCATGAAGCGCAGCAACACGGCGATCATCAGCACATTGCGCAGTTTCGGTAGCTGGATGTAGCGGAACACGGCCAGGCGCGAGGCGCCGTCGATGCGCGCGGCCTGGTAATACGCGTCGGGAATGGCGCGCAAGCCCGCATAGCACAGCAGTACGACCAGGGGCGTCCAGTGCCAGATATCCATCACCATCACCGTCAGCCACGCGTCGAGCGAATTGCCGTTGTAATTGTAGGCTAAGCCCAGCTGGTTCAGGGTGTAGCCCATCAGGCCGATGTCGCCGCGGCCAAAGATTTGCCAGATGGTGCCCACCACGTTCCAGGGAATCAGCAAGGGCAGCGCGATCAGCACCAGCGCCAGCGACGCCTTCCAGCCATCGGCCGGCATGCACAGGGCAATCAGAATGCCCAGCGGAATCTGGATCGCCAGCACGGAGCCGGAAAACAGCAGCTGGCGCAGCAAGGCGCTGTGCAAGTCGCCGTCCAGCATGACCATGCGGAACCACTCGGTGCCCACGAAGACCTTTTGCGTGGGGCTCAGAATATCCTGCACGGAATAGTTCACCACCGTCATCAGCGGCAGGATGGCGGAAAAGGCCACGCACAGCAGCACGGGCAGGATCAATAGCCAGGCGCGGCGGTTGTTATCGGTTTTACCGTTATGTATCATCAGGCCACCCGCTTATCGTTGACATAGAACAAGGTGCGTTGCGGCGGAAAGCGCAGCCGCACGGCATCTCCCGCGACGGCATCGATGGCCCGCAGCTTGGCCGCCACCGTCGCGCCACCCAGCTGGAATTCCGCCAGGTAATGCGTACCCATGTTGCGCACGGCCGTGACCGTGGCGTCCAGGCAGTGGTCGCCCCCCTCTTCTCCCGGGTACGCCTTGACGCACTCGACGAATTCGGGCCGCACGCCCAGCGTGATTTTTCCTTGCGCACCCGACAGCGCCGCGCGCGCGGCGGCGGACACGGCCAGTAGCTGCCCCGCCACGCGCACGCCGCCATCGTCCAGGGTGCAATCGAGCAAGTTCATGCCCGGATTGCCGATGAAATAGCCGACAAAGGTGTGCTCGGGTTCCTCGAACAGGGCTTGCGCGCTGCCCGTCTGCACCACTTCGCCCTGCGTCATGACGACCACCTGGTCGGCAAAGGTCAGCGCTTCCACCTGGTCGTGCGTGACGTAGATCAAGGACAATTTCAGTTCGTGGTGGATTTCCTTGAGTTTCCTACGCAACAGCCATTTCAAATGCGGGTCGATCACCGTCAGCGGTTCGTCGAACAGCACGGCCGCCACGTCGGGACGCACGAGGCCCCGCCCCAGCGAAATCTTTTGCTTGGCGTCCACGGACAAGCCGCTGGCGCGCAATTTCAGGTCGCCCGTCAATTCCAGCATCTGCGCCACCTGCTGCACGCGCTTTTTGACTTCGATCTCTTTCCAGCCGCGATTGCGCAACGGAAACGCCAGGTTGTCGTGCACGGTCATGGTGTCGTAGATGACGGGAAACTGGAACACTTGCGCGATATTCCGCGCCTCAGTGGGCAGCTGCGTCACGTCCTTGCCGTCGAACAGCACCTTGCCATGCGACGGTTTCACCAGGCCGGAAATGATATTGAGCAAGGTCGTCTTGCCGCAGCCGGACGGTCCCAGCAAGGCGTACGCGCCGCCGTCATGCCATTCCATGCTCATGGGCCGCAGCGCGTAGTCGCTTGGCGCCGTCGGGTTCGGTTTGTAGGCGTGGGCCAGGTCGACCAGTTCGATGCGCGCCATGTCAAGCTCCTCCCGGTGCAAACAGCAACCCGCCGTCTTGCGCGAAGATCAGCAAGGCATGCGGCTGGCAATACACGGTGCAGGCGCTGCCGATCTCCAGGTTGTGCACGCCGCCCAGCTGCGCCACCAGGGCCAGCTCGCCGCGGCGCGCATGCACATAGGTTTCCGAGCCGCTGATTTCCGCCAGGTCCACCTGCGCCGCAATGGGCACGTCGCCATCGGACTGGGGAGACAGATGCAGGCTGTGCGCGCGCACCCCGAGGATCACCTCCGTACTGTCGCCCAGGCGGGCGCGCTGCGCACCGCTCAAGTGTATCGACAGGCCATCCGCCGCCTGCGCCACGCCGTGCGCATCCACGCGCGCGGGGATCAGGTTGATGGGCGGGTCGCTGAAGGTGCGCGCTACATCGATGGAATTGGGGGCATTGAAAACGTCCAGGGTCGGCCCCTGCTGCAGCAGGCGTCCCTCATGCAGCACGGCAACGTGGCCGCCCAGCTGCAGCGCTTCCAGCGGCTCCGTGGTCGCGTACACGACCGTCGTGCTACCGCTGGAAAACAGTTCCGTCAATTCGCGGCGCAATTCCTCGCGCAGCTTGTAGTCAAGGTTCACCAATGGCTCGTCGAGCAGCAGCAGGGATGCATCCTTGATCAGCGCGCGCCCCAGCGCCGTGCGCTGCTGCTGCCCGCCCGACAGTTCCCCGGGCGTGCGCTGCAGGTACGGCGTGATATGCAGGCGCTCGGCCAGCGCCAGCACTTTCGTGCGTATCTGCTCCTCGGGCACCTTGCGCAGGCGCAAGGGCGAGGCGATATTGTCGTAGACGGTGAAGGCCGGATAATTGATGAATTGCTGGTACACCATGGCCAGGTTGCGGCGGCTGACGGGCACGCCCGTCACGTCGACGCCATCGGCCGTCACGGTGCCCCCGCTGGGCTTGTCCAGGCCCGCCATCACGCGCATCAGGGTCGTCTTGCCGGCACGCGTGGTGCCCAGCAAGACGTTGATGGCGCCCGGCACCAAGGCCAGCGACATCGGATATAAAAAGTCGTCAGCCCCCTGCTTCCTGCTGATCTTGTCCAGTACCAGTTGCACGCGCTTCTCCTCCAGTGATGGTTTCTTATTCTTCGCCGCACCCTCTGCGGGGCGCGGTCGCCAACGTGTTGTGCTTACGGCAAAAGCGGATGCTGCAACAGCCAGGCATCGAGCCTGTCCGCCGTCTCGCGCGGCAGGTGCAGACCCAGCTTGGAGCGCCGCCACAGGATGTCGGCCGCGCTGACGGCCCATTCATGGCGCCGCAAATAGTCGACTTCCGCCGCGTACAGGCCGGCGGCGATTTCCTCGCCCATGGCCGCCACGTCCGCCCTGCCCTCGAGCAGCACGTGGATGCGCGTGCCGTAGGCGCGCGCATAGCGCGCCACCAGCGCCGCCGGCAGCCACGCATACTCGCGCTGCAAGCCTTGCACGAACTGGCCGAACTCGCGCACGGAGCGGTTCTGCGGCGTGCTGCCGAACACATCGCCGCCGGGCAGGCAAGCCTGCTCCGTCCAGGCCCGCCGCCGCTTGCCCGGCTCGGGCACCAGTAACGGCTCCAGCACATCGAGCGCTTCCTCGGCCAGCTTGCGGAAGGTGGTGATCTTGCCGCCGAAAACACTGAGCAGCGGCGCACCTTCCTGGTCCAGTTCGAAGCGGTAATCGCGCGTGACGGCCTTGGCATCGGCCGCCGCGTCTTCCACCAGCGGGCGCACGCCCGCATACGTCCACACCACATCGGCAGGCACAATGGGCTTGCTGAAATAGTAACTGGAAAGCTCGCACAAGTAACGAATTTCCTCGTCGTTGATTTCCACCTTGCCGCTGTCGCCGTGATAGTCGAGGTCGGTGGTGCCGATCAGGGTGAAATCGTGTTCATACGGAATGGCAAACACGATGCGCCCGTCCGGATGCTGGAAGATATACGCGTGATCATGCTCAAACAGGCGCTTGACGACGATATGGCTGCCCTTGATCAGGCGCAAATGCCGGCCCTGTCCGCCGGGCGCCGCCTGCTGCAGGAATTCGGCCGTCCACGGCCCGGCCGCATTGACGACGCTGCGCGCGCACACGGACAACTCACGCCCGTCGCCCCGCAACAGAGTCGCCTGCCAAGAAGCGTCCGCACCCGCGCCGTCGCGCCACAGGGCCGTGCAGCGCGTCTGCGTCAGCACATGCGCACCATTGTCAGCCGCATCGATGGCGTTCAGCACCACCAGGCGCGCATCGTCGACCCAGCCGTCGGAATACACGAAGCCGCGCTTGAACTCGGGTTTTAACGGTTTGCCGGCCGCGTGGCGCGTCAGGTCGATGCCGCTGGAGCCCGGCAGGATTTCCCGCTTCGCCAGCATGTCGTAGAGGAACAGGCCGGCGCGTATCAGCCAGGCGGGACGCTGGCCCTGCGCATGCGGCATGACGAAGCGCAGCGGCCACATGATGTGCGGCGCCGAGCGCAGCAGCACTTCGCGCTCGATCAGCGCCTTGCGCACGAGGCCGAATTCATAGTATTCGAGGTAGCGCAGGCCGCCGTGTATCAGCTTGGTCGATGCGGATGAGGTGTGCGCGGCCAGGTCGTCCTTTTCGCACAGCACCACGGACAAGCCCCGCCCGGCCGCATCGCGCGCGATGCCGGCGCCATTGATGCCGCCGCCCACCACCAGCACGTCGCATGCCATCGCTGTCTCCACACCTTGCTGTGCTGCGGTCATCGGGACTCCGTGTATGTCGGGGACACGCTGGCGAGGAAAGACTAGGCATCGCCGGCGACTGTCGTTAAGATCACCATCTGGTAATACGCATGCAATATGAATAAGATACGCCAGAATGCGAACTCATAGCAACATATTTTCATCACTATTTGTTCGTTTCTGTTCGTTTATGATTTTTAAAGAGACAAATCCATGATTTTGAATCCCCGCCAGCGCCGCCTGCTCGAAGTGGTGCGCCAGAAGGTCACCATGTCCGTCGAAGAGCTGGCCCAGCAGCTGGGCGTGACGCCGCAAACCGTGCGCCGCGACGTCAAGCAGATGGAAGAAGCGCGCCTGCTGGCCCGCTACCACGGCGGCGTCGGCTTGCCCTCGTCCGTGGAAAATATCGATTACAGCCAGCGGCAGGTGTTCAACAGCGACGCCAAGCGGCGCATCGCCACCGCCGTCGCCGCGCAGGTGCCGCACGGCTGTTCGCTGCTGATCAATATCGGCACGACGACCGAGGAAGTGGCGCGCGCGCTGGGCCGGCACACGGGCTTGCACGTGGTGACGAACAACCTGAACGTGGCCGCCATCCTGGCCGACAACGCCGCCTGCGAAGTCATCGTGGCCGGCGGCGTGGTGCGCGGGCGCGACCGCGGCATCGTCGGCGAAGCCACCATCGACTTCATCCGCCAGTTCAAGGTCGACATCGGCATCATCGGCATTTCCAGCATCGACGAAGACGGCAGCCTGCGCGACTTCGACGCGCGCGAAGTGAAGGTGGCGCAAGCCATCATCGAGCAGTCGCGCGAAGTGTGGCTGGTGGCCGACCAGCATAAATTCGGCCGCAAGGCGCTGGTGCGCCTGGCCGACCTGGCGCAAATCGACATCTTGTTTACAGATGCGCCGCCACCGCCCCGCTTTGCCGAAGTATTGCGCGACGCGGGCGTGAAGGTGGTGCTGGCCTGAGCGGGCCGCATTTCTGCAAGAAAACCCCGCACTGTCGCGTGGGCAATACGCCGTGTGTGGGCAAGCGCACCGAATGATATGAAATATTTATCAATTCGGCAAAAATGCTGTTACCATTGATGCAACATGAGTTATTTTTTTAATCTTCCTCTCTGGCAATACGATTATTTGCTTGATATTGTTTTTTTATCTCTCCAGAGCAAGAAAAAAGGAAAAACTCTTTGCCGGTAAGTGATTTCCTGTGAAAACAGTGTTAAAACTATCTCAAGCACGATGATTGTTCCCAAACAAACCACTCGACAGCAAGCGTGAAGGCCTTAACCATGCCGGCAACGCCGCCCAGTGAAGGAAAAGAAATGAGCCATAATTTTGAAGCGGCCGCCATGCCGCAATCCGCCCATCCCAACAGCGTCCCCGTCAGCGAGCTGGAAGCCCACCTCGGTTACTGGCTGCGTTTCGTTTCCAACCACGTTTCCCACAGCTTCCAGAAAAAAGCCGAAGCCAATGGCGTGACGGTCTCCGAATGGGTGGTGCTGCGCGAAATGTTCCGCCTGGGCTGCACCTCGCCCACGGTGCTGGCGCAAGTGTCCGGCATGAGCAAGGGCGCCGTATCGAAACTGATCGACCGCCTGGAAAGCAAGGGCATGGTCAGCAAGTCCATCCTGCTGGCCGACCGCCGCCAGCACTCGATCGAACTGACCACGGAAGGCGAGGCACTGGTGCCCGTGCTGGCCGAGATGGCCGACCAGAACGACGAGGAATTCTTCGGCAAGCTGCCGCGCCAGCTGCGCGACGACCTGCTCGAAGCGATGAAGGAAGTGGCGCGCACGCATCAGCTCAAGAGCGCCCCGCTGAATTAACAGCAGTAACACTCCCTGCAAGGGTGACACGGTGGCGCGGGCGCTTCGGCTATGATGCTGGCCTGACTGTCTACCAGGAACACGCATGGCCCTGCACATCGAAACTCCCTTGCTCAACTCACGCGCCCTGAGCCTGCACAGCGAACGCGCCATCTGGCTCAAGCTCGAAGCCCTGCAGCCGCCAGGCTCCTTCAAGATCCGCGGCATCGGCCTCGCCTGCGAAGAATACGCGCGGCGCGGCGCCAGCCGTTTCATCTCCTCTTCCGGCGGCAATGCCGGCATCGCCGTCGCCTATGCGGGACGCCAGCTGGGCATTCCCGTCATCGTCGTCGTGCCGGAAACGACCAGCCAACGGGCCAGGGCCCTGATCGCGCAGGAAGGCGCCGAAGTCATCGTGCACGGCGCCGCATGGCAGGAAGCGAACGCGCTGGCGCAGTCGATGCTCACGCCGCAGGACGCCTTCTTGCATCCGTTCGACGACCCGCTGCTGTGGCAGGGCCACGCCGGCATGGTCGATGAAGTGGCGCGCGCGGGCCTGAAGCCGGACGCGGTGGTGCTGTCGGTGGGCGGCGGCGGCCTGCTGGCCGGCGTGGCCGAAGGCTTGCAGCGCAACGGCTGGGATGACGTGGCCCTGGTGGCCGTGGAAACGCAAGGCGCGGCCTCGCTGGCGGCGGCCGTGGCCGCGCGCGAACACGTGACCCTGCCGGCCGTGACCAGCATCGCCACGTCGCTGGCCGCGCGCCAGGTCTGCGCGCAGGCATTCGCCATCAGCCAGACGCGCCTGCTGCACAGCGTGGTGGTGTCGGACCAGGCCGCCGTCGATGCCTGCCAGCGCTTCATCACCGACCAGCGCCTCGTGGTGGAGCCGGCCTGCGGCGCGGCGCTGGCGGCCGTCTACGGCAAGGCGCCGGAACTGGCGCCCTACCGCAATGTGCTGGTCATCGTGTGCGGCGGCGTGACGGCTACCACGCAGCAGCTCGACCACTGGACTGCCTCCCTGTAATACTCAGGGCGCTGCCTCGAGCAGCGCCACGCCATCGCGGCCCTGCCCCTTGGCGGCATACAGGGCCTGGTCGGCCAGGTCCAGCAACTGCGCCGCCGTCAGCGCGCCCTCGCGGAAGATGGCGATGCCGATGCTGGTCGTCACCGGCAGCGGGCCGCTGGCCAGTTCGAAGGGCTGGCGGATGGCGTCGATGATCTTGGCGCCCACGTGGCGCACTTCGGCAGCGCCGTTCACGCCTTCGAGAATGATCACGAATTCATCGCCGGCCAGGCGCGCCACCAGGTCGCTGGCGCGCACGCTGCGCATCAGGCGCGAAGCGAATTCCTTCAGCACCTCGTCGCCCGCCTTGTGGCCCAGGCTGTCGTTGATGGCCTTGAAACGGTCGATATCGAGATAGGCCAGCGCCATCGGCGCGCGCGCAGCCCGCGTGCGCTGCATGCTTTGCGCTAGCTGCTCGTCGAAGCGGCGGCGGTTGGCGATGCCCGTCAGGGTGTCGGTGGCGGCGGCAAACTGCAGCGCCGTGTGCATCGCCTTGGTCTTGGTGATTTCATGAATCAGGCCATACACGCCTTCCACCGTGCCGCTCTCGCCCACGTCGGGCACGTAGCTGGTCTGGAAGGCGCGCCGGCCGGCGTCCCCCTCGCCGCCGATGGTGAATTCATATTCCACCTCCTCGCCCGCGAAGGCGCGCCGCAGGTATTGCTCGCGCAGCTGGTACGCTTCCTCGCCCAGCACGTCGCGGATCGACTGCATCAGGCTTTCCTGCTGCGACCTGCCGAACCATTTTTCAAACGTCGCGTTGATGAACTGGTAGCGGTGCTCGCGGTCGATATAGACGATCACCACGGGCACGTGGTCCGTCAGCAGCTTCAGGCGCCGCTCGCTGTCGCGCGTCTGCGCCTCGGCGATTTCGCGCTCGGCCACCAGCGAGTAAAAGTCGCGGCTCAAGTCGCCGATCTCGTCGCGCCGCTCGATTTGCAGCGCCTCGATGCCCAGGCGCTGGCGGCGGATCTGGTGCACCTGGCGGCGCAAGCGCTCAAGCGGCAGCAGCAGGCGCAGCACCACGCGCCAGCCGGCCAGGCCCGCCAGCGCCGCCAGCAGCACGGCGGCCAGCAGGATCTTGCTGCGGATGGCATGCAGCGGCGCGAACGCGTCGCGCATGGGATACACGGACGCCAGTATCCAGCCCGTCGAGGCGATGCGGTGGTAGGCGAACAGGGCATCGACGCCTTGCGTGGTGGTGCCCGTCAGCCAGCCCTCGTAGCCCTGCATGGCGCGCCGCGTGGGCACGCTGACGGGGCCATGGGCTTCGATATGCTGCATGATGCGCGACTTGTCGGGATGCTCGACGATGACGCCTTCGCTGGTCATGATGTACAGATAGCCGCCCTGCCCCGGCTTGAGGGCGCCCAGACGGCCCAGGAAATCGGGCTGGCGCAGGTTGACGCTGGCCGCCAGCACATAGCGCACGCCGCCCTGCGCGTCGAACACGGGCTGCGTCACCACCACGATGGGCATGCCGGAAATACTGCCGTTCAGCGGCGCGGAAATCACCGAGCGCCGCGTCGCCAGCGTCTGTTCAAAGTACGGACGGCCCTTCACGTTCAGCCCCGCCTGCGGCTTGAAGGGACTCACGCTGGCCAGGACAACGCCGTCGATGCCGACCACGCCGGCCGAATAAAACTCCTTGCCCAGCACCGTTTGCGCAGTCAGGAAACGCTGCAGGCTGGCGCCGTCGTGCGCGCCGCCGGCCGCCAGGCTGTCTGCCATCGCGCGCAGCACATTGCGCTTCGCGTCGAGTTCCTCGTCGATGAAGACGGCGGCGCTGGCCAGCGATACGTACTGCTGGCGTCCCATCACGTCGCGCATGCCGCGTTCGGCCACGGCCAGGGTGGCCAGCGCCAGCGAAGCCACCGCGCCCAGCACGAGCAGGAAGACGACCACGCTCATGCGCGCCTTCAGGCTGGCGGGCAGGCGCCGGCGCAGCCACTGACGCAATGTCCCTCTTGTCGCCGTCATGCCGTCACGTCCGCCGCTGCAAATACCGGTACAGGCGCTCGACCGACTCGTCCAGCGCCAGGGTGCCCGTATCCAGGGTCAGCGCGGCCGCCAGCGGCGCTTCGTAAGGGGCGGAAATGCCCGTGAATTGCACCAGCTGCCCCGCGCGCGCCTTTTCATACAGGCCTTTCGGATCGCGCGCCTCGCACACGGCCAGCGGCGTGCTGACGTGGACTTCGATGAAATGCGCCGTGCCGATGATGGCGGCGGCCATGGCCCGGTCGGCGCGATACGGCGAAATAAGGGCGGCGATGACGGTCAGCCCCCCTCCGTTCATCAGGCGCGCCACTTCGGCCGTGCGGCGGATGTTTTCATGCCGGTCTTCGGGCGTAAACCCCAGGTCGCGGTTCAAGCCATGGCGCAGCTGGTCGCCGTCGAGCAGCGCCACGGCGCGGCCCTGCGCCTTGAGCCGGCGCGCCAGCGCATCGGCGATGCTGGACTTGCCGGCGCCGCTCAAGCCCGTCAGCCAGACCGTGTCGTGTTGTCCTGCTGTCATCACACTGCCTCTCCTCTTGTAGAGCTGGCAATATAACAAAGCCGCGCAGGAAAGGACAGATTATCAGGCAGCGCTGCGCGTCTCAAGCAGCAATTGTCGTATCTCCGGCACGCAGGAGCCGCAATTGCCGCCCGCCTTGACGCAGGCCGTCACCTGCGCCGTCGTCGTCAACTGCTGTTCCACGATGGCCGCGCAAATGGTATTGCGTCCCACGCCAAAGCACGAACACACGGTGGGCCCCGCGTCCACGCCCTTGCCGATGGGCTGCCCCAGCAGCACGCCAGCGCGGTCGGCCGCATCCATTTGCGCGTGCGCAAACAGGCCCGCCAGCCAGCTGCGCGACGGCAGGTCGGGACGCGGCGAGACATACACGCATTGCGCGATACGCCCCTCGTCCAGGTGCACGGCGCGGTACACGCCGGCACTGGCGTCCGCATAATCGAGCCAGTCGGCATTGTCGTCCGTGACGCCCAGCAGCGCGCGCGCCCAGGCGCCCAGGTCTTCGATGCGCTGGCGGCCGGCCAGTTCGTAGCGCAGGAACTGCTCGCCCTGGATGCGCGTCCAGTGCGCCACGCCGTCGAGGTTCAAGGGCGTGCGGCTCAGGACAAACGCATGCCAGTGCACGCGGAACTGCTCGATGCGCACGGGCGTGTGCTTGAATTCCGGCTCGCCCGAGACAGGATCGACGACGGGGTTGACGACGGCGCCCACGCGCGCATCGGACGCATTGGCGTCGCTCCAGTGTATCGGCACGAAGACCTGGCCGCGCGCGATGCCGCCGCCATGCACCACCCGCGCCACCATCGCGCCCCAGGCGCTGGAAATGCGCGCCAGCTCGCCTTCGCGCACGCTGTACAGCAGCGCATCCTGCGGGTGGATGTCGATGAAGGCTTCGGCGATGTGGCCCGACAGTTTCGCCGCCTTGCCCGTGCGCGTCATCGTGTGCCACTGGTCGCGCACCCGGCCCGTGTTGAGGATCAGCGGATAGTCCTCGTCGGGCATGTTGCGCGGCGCGCGCGGCGCCGTGGGAATGAAGCGCGCGCGCCCGTCCGCATGCGCGAAACGGCCGTCGCCGAACAACCTCGCCTGGCCCTGCGGCCACTGCTGCGGCGCCAGGGCGTCATAGCGCGCCGCATCCAGGCCAGCCAGGTGGCCCAGGTTGAACAGGCGCGCCGTGTCTCCCGCGTTGCGGAAGGCGGACAGGCGCGCGTGTTCGTCGAAGATGGCCTGCGGCGACGTGAAATCGAAGCCGGCATGGCCCATGCGCCGTGCCACGTCGCACAGCACGTCCCAGTCGGCGCGCGCCTCGCCGGGCGCCGGCAAAAACGCCCGCTGGCGCGAGATGCGGCGCTCGGAATTGGTCACCGTGCCATCCTTCTCTCCCCAGCCCAGGGCCGGCAGCAGCACGTCGGCATGGGCATTCGTGTCCGACCCGGCGCTGATGTCCGACACCACCACCAGTTCGCATTTGGCCAGCGCGCGGCGCACCTGGTCGGCGTCCGGCATGCTGACCAGCGGATTGGTGGCGATGACCCACACGGCCTTGACCTTCCCGGATTCGATCGCGTGGAACAGTTCCACCGCCTTCAGGCCAGGCTTGCTTGCCATGCGCGGGGAGCCCCAGAAGGTTTGCACGGCTTCGCGGTGCAGCGGCTTGTCCAGCTCCAGGTGCGCCGCCAGCATGTTGGCCAGGCCGCCCACTTCGCGCCCGCCCATGGCGTTTGGCTGGCCCGTGAGGGAGAACGGCCCCATGCCGGGCTGGCCGATGCGCCCCGTCGCCAGATGGCAGTTGATGATGCTGTTGACCTTGTCCGTGCCGGAGGACGACTGGTTCACGCCCTGCGAAAACGCCGTGACGACCTTGCGCGTGGCGGCAAATGCCTGGTAAAACGCCAGCAAGGCGTGCGGGTCGACCTTGCAGATGGCCGCCACCTGCAAGGGGTCGCCGCAATCCACGTGGGCGGCCGCCAGCGCGTCGTCCAGTCCCGCACTGTGCCGCGTGACGAAAGCGTCATCGATCGCGCCTTCGCGTGCCAGGTAACACAGCAAGCCGTTGAACAGCCACACGTCGGTGCCCGGCTTCACGGGCAGGTGCAAATCGGCCAGCTCGCAGGTGGCCGTGCGGCGCGGGTCGATCACCACCAGTTTCATGTGCGGCCGGCTTTCCTTGATACGTGTGATGCGCTGGAACAGGATCGGGTGGCACCAGGCCGTGTTCGAGCCCACCAGCACCACCATGTCGGCCAGTTCCAGGTCTTCATAGCAGCCCGGCACGATATCCTCGCCGAACGCGCGCTTGTGGCCCGCCACGGCCGACGACATGCACAGGCGCGAATTGGTGTCGATATTCGCGCTGCCCACATAGCCCTTCATGAATTTGTTGGCGATGTAATAGTCTTCCGTCAGCAGCTGGCCCGAGACATACAGGGCGACGGCGTCGGGGCCGTGCTCGGCGATGATGGCGCGCAAGCCGCCGGCCACCTGGTCCAGCGCGGCATCCCAGGATGCGCGCTGCAGCACGCCATCGACACGCACCTGCGGATGCAGCAGGCGCTTGTCGAGGTCCAGGGTGTCGCCCAGGGCCGAGCCTTTCACGCACAGCTTGCCCAGGTTGGCCGGGTGGCCGCTATCGCCGGCGATGCGGATGGCGCCGTCGGGAAGGCGTGTCGCTTCCACGCCGCAGCCGACGCCGCAATACGGGCAAGTGGTTTTCACGGGCATGCAGCTAGTCATGAAAGTATCCTGTTGGTCGCTGTCAGGCGGCCTGGGCGCACAGCGCCTGGCCAAACAATAAATGGGTGCGCAGTTTGCTGATGTCGCGGCGCTGCTGGATCAGGTCGAAATACCAGGGACCGTCCTGCACGTCGCCATACAGCACGGCGCCGGCCAGGCGGCTGCCCTGCACCACCAGCCGCTTGTAGACGCCGCGGCGCGGGTCGCGCAGCACCAGGTCTTCGCTGCCCTCGCCGCCGATAATGTCGCCGGCCGAGTACAGGTCGATGCCCGTCACTTTCAGTTTGGTGGCGCTGGCCTGCTGCACGTAGCGGCGGTGTCCCGCGCCGGCCAGGTGCGCGCCGCACACGCGCGCCTGTTCCCAGATGGGCGCGACCAGGCCGAAGGTGGCGCGCCGGTGCTGCACGCATTCGCCCACGGCGTACACGCGCGGGTCGTAGCTTTGCAGGCAGTCGTCGACGACGATGGCCCGTTCGCAGTGCAGGCCGGCCGCTTGCGCCAGGGCGATGTTGGGGCGCACGCCGGCCGTCATCACCACCAGGTCGGCGGGGATGCTGCTGCCGTCCGCAAACTGCACGCCTTCCACGCGGGCGCTGCCCATGATGGCGGACGTTTGCGCGTGCATCAGAAAACGCAGGCCGCGCGCTTCCAGCGCCGATTTCAGCAGCATCGATGCGGGCGCATCGAGCTGCTGGTTCATCAGGGCGCCGCTCATGTGCACGACCGTGACGTCCATGCCCTGGCGCTGCAAGCCGTTGGCCGCTTCCAGCCCCAGCAAACCGCCGCCGATGACCACCGCGTGGCGGTGCGTGCGCGCCGCCTGCAGCATGGTATCGACGTCGCTGATGTCGCGAAAGCCGATCACGCCGGGCAGCGCATGGCCCGGCACGGGCACGATGAAGGGCGTGGAACCGGTGGCCAGCAGCAGGCGGTCATAGGCAACCGTGATGCCGGACAGCGACTGCACGGTGCGCGCCTTGCGGTCGATGCGCACGACGGGGTCTCCCGCGTGCAGGGTGATGCCGTTTTGCG
This sequence comes from Janthinobacterium lividum, assembly GCF_034424625.1. Lineage (NCBI taxonomy): Bacteria > Pseudomonadati > Pseudomonadota > Betaproteobacteria > Burkholderiales > Oxalobacteraceae > Janthinobacterium > Janthinobacterium lividum. Next base: position 4,440,185 of record NZ_CP139976.1, read on the forward strand.
CATACCAGTCGCGCGTATGCAGCATGATGTCGTCCACGCTTTTTTCGCCGGCCAGCACGGGAGACAGCAGGATGCGGTTGTAATTGCCGTGCGGCTCGGCGCCGAACACGGTGATGTCGTACAGGTCCGGCGCGAGTTTCAAGAGTTCCTCTACCGTGCGCATGCCGGCCATGCCGTTACCGACCACCACCAGCGCGGGACGCCGGGGCGGGTTCACAGAGCCACCCACACCATGTCCGCGAACACGCGCGCCGGCCAGGTGGCCACCGAATGCTCGGGCGCTTCGATGCACTCGCCGCTGGCCAGGTCGAAGTGCTGCTTGTAGATGGGCGACGCCACCACGACGCGCTCGCCGATGCTGCCCACCAGGCCCCGCGACAGCACCGAGGCGCCCGCATTCGGGTCGACATTGTCGATGGCGTACACGCGCGGCGCGGCATCGCCGACGCGGAACACGGCCACGTGGCGGCCACCGAGCAGCGCGCACACGCCCGTGTCGGGCACGATGTCGGTCAAGGGACAGATGGCTACCCAGTTATCGGCGGTGGCGCCGGAAAGTTCATTCATCGCGTTCATGGCTCAAGCCTCCACGGCAAGGATGGGGATCACGGTGCTGCGGCGTTCCATCTCGGTAGCGGGCCGGATCTGGCCCCGCTCTTCGACGAACACCACGTTTTCATCGCCTTTGTCGCTGTTGACGAAATGGCGGAAGCGCTGGCGCACGGCGGGGTTGGAAACGGCTTCCTTCCACTCGCAGGCATACGTATCGACCACGTGCTGCATGTCCGCTTCCAGCTCGTGGGCGATGCCCAGGCGGTCGGCCACGACGACGGCTTTCAGGTAATCGAGGCCCCCTTCGAGATTGTCGCGCCACACGCTGGTGCGCTGCAGGCGGTCGGCGGTGCGCACGTAAAACATCAGGAAGCGGTCGACATAGCGCACCAGGGTGGCTTCATCGAGGTCGGACGCCAGCAACTCCGCATGGCGCGGCTTCATGCCGCCATTGCCGCACACGTACAGGTTCCAGCCCTTTTCCGTGGCGATCAGGCCGATGTCCTTGCCCTGCGCCTCGGCGCATTCGCGCGTGCAACCGGAGACGCCGAACTTGATCTTGTGCGGCGTGCGCAGGCCCTTGTAGCGGTTTTCCAGCTGGATCGCAAACCCCAAGCTGTCGGCCACGCCATAGCGGCACCAGGTGGAGCCGACGCACGATTTCACCGTGCGCAGCGACTTGCCGTAGGCGTGGCCCGACTCGAAGCCGGCCGCGATCAGTTCTTCCCAGATGGCCGGCAACTGGTCGACGCGCGCGCCGAACAGGTCGACCCGCTGGCCGCCCGTGATTTTCGTGTAGAGACCGTATTTTTTCGCCACCATGCCCACGGCGATCAGGCCGTCGGCCGTCACTTCGCCGCCCGGCATGCGCGGCACGACGGAATACGTGCCATCCTTCTGGATATTGCCGAGAAAATAATCGTTGCTGTCCTGCAGGCTGGCGTGCACGGGAGACAGCACGAAATCGTTCCAGCACGATGCCAGGATGTTCGCCGCCACGGGCTTGCACACGTCGCAACCCAAACCCTGGCCATGCGCGGACAGCAGCGCGCCGAAGCTGCGGATTTTCCCCACGCGCACCAGGTGGTGCAATTCCTGGCGCGAGTACGCAAAGTGTTCGCACACGTGGTTGTTGACGGCCAGGCCCTGCTTCTGCATTTCCGCCTTCATGATCTGCGTCACCAGCGGCACGCAGCCGCCGCACGCGGTGCCCGCTTTCGTGCAGGATTTTAAGGCGCCGATGGTGGTGGCGCCATCGGCGACGGCCGTGCACAGCGCGCCTTTCGACACGTCATTGCACGAGCAGATTTGCGCCGACTCGGGCAAGGCATCCACGCCCAGGCCCGCCTTTTGCTGGCCGTCGGCCTGCGGCAGGATCAGGAACTCGGGAGATGCCGGCAGCTCGATTTTATTGAGCATCATCTGCAGCAAGGTGCCGTACTCGCTGGCGTCGCCCACCATCACGCCGCCCAGCAGGTATTTGCCGCAATCGGAAACGACGATCTTCTTGTAGATCTGCTTGCGTTCATCCATGAACTGGTAGGAGCGGCTGCCCGGCGCATTGCCGTGCGGGTCGCCCAGGCTGGCCACGTCCACGCCCATCAGTTTGAGCTTGGTGCTCATGTCGGCGCCCTTGAACGAGGCTTCGCCCTCTTCCTGCAGCACGTGGCGCGCCGCGATGCGCGCCATTTCATAGCCGGGCGCCACCAGGCCGAACACCAGGCCGCCCCACAGCGCGCATTCGCCGATCGCGTAGATGTCCGGGTCGGACGTGACGCAGCTGTCGTCGATGGCGATGCCGCCCCGTGGTCCCACGTCCAGGCCGCAGGCGCGCGCCAGTTCGTCGCGCGGGCGGATGCCGGCCGAGAAGACGATCATGTCCGCTTCCAGGTGGCTGCCGTCGGCGAACTGCATGCGGTGCGTGGCCGCTTCGCCGTCGACGATGGCCAGGGTGTTCTTTTGCGTGTGCACGGTCACGCCCAGTTCCTCGATCTTGCGGCGCAGGACGCGCGCGCCGCCTTCATCGACCTGCACGGCCATCAGGCGCGGCGCGAATTCCACCACGTGGGTGTCCAGCTTCAAATCCCTCAATGCCTTCGCGCATTCGAGACCCAGCAATCCCCCGCCGATCACCACGCCCGTTTTTGACTTTCCGCCCCAGGCCAGCATGGCTTCCAGGTCTTCGATGGTGCGGTAGACGAAGCAGCCATCGCGCTCCTTGCCCGGCAGCGGCGGCACGAACGGCGTGGAGCCGGTGGCGAACACCAGCTTGTCGTAGCCCAGCACTTCACCCGTGCTGGCGGTGACGGTTTTCGCCGCGCGGTCGATGGACACGGCGCGCGCATTGAGCTTCAGGACGACGTTGCCCTTGTCGAAGAAGCCGGGCGCCACCAGCGACAGGTCCTCGGCCGATTTTCCGCTGAAAAATTCGGACAGGTGCACCCTGTCGTAGGCGGGGCGCGGCTCTTCGCACAAGACCGTCACGGACAGGCGCGTGTTGTTCTCCAGCGCCAGGCGTTCGAGGAATTTGTGTCCGACCATGCCATGGCCAAGGACGACGATGTTCAGGGGGTGGTTCATTGTTCTCTCCTCAGGCCGCGGCCATGTTTGGTTCAGCCGCTTCGCGGGTAAAGCGCACGGCGATGGCGCACAGGGCCGAGATCACCACCAGCGCGCTGAGGATGATCAGGGTCTGGCGGATGTCGCCCGTGCCCTTCATCAGGAAACCGGCCGCCACGGCGCCCACATTGCCGCCGGCGCCGATGATGCCGGCCACGCCACCCAGGGCACGGCTGTCGATGAAAGGCACCAGCGCATAGGTCGCGCCGCACGCCATGTGGGTGAACAGGCCGAAGACCAGCATGGCGATGACGGCGTACGTGACGCTGTCGACCTTGGCAAACCACAGCAGGCCCACGCCTTCGCCGATCATCAGCATGAACAGCAGGGTGACGCGGCTGTTCAGGTTGCCGCGCAGGGCCAATTTATCCGACATCCAGCCGCCCAAGGCGCGGGCGAACAGGGCCAGCAAGCCGAAGCTGCCGGCGGCCAGGCCGGCCGATTTCAGCGACAGGCCGAAATGGTCGACGTAGTACACGGCGGCGATGTTGTGGATGAAGATTTCGATGCCGAAGCAGGCGCCGTAGGTGACGAACAGCAGCCACACGCGATAATTGCTGCTGGCGGCCTTGAAGCTGTCCCAGCCACCTTTCTTTCCACCCTCAATAGCCACGCCAGCCTTACGCAAGTCCGCGTAATTACCTTCCGGGCAATCCTGCGTATAGCGCCAGTAGAGGGCAGCCATCACCAGCATCAGCACGCCCGGCACCAGCAGGGCCACGCGCCAGCCCATCGATTCGGACACGCCCAGCATCAGCACGGCACCGAGCAGCAAGGGCATCAGCGCCTGCGCCGCGCCGCCGCCCGCATTGCCCCAGCCGGCTGCCGCCGCATTCGCCGTGCCCACCACGCGGGGCGCAAACATCACGGAGGTGTGATATTGCGTGATGACAAAGCTGGCGCCGACGGCGCCGATGCCCAGGCGGAAGAACAGAAAGCTTTCATAGCTTTGCGAGGCGGCCACGCCCAGCACGGGAATGGCACCCAGCAGCAGCAAGCCCGTGTAGGTCTTGCGCGGGCCGTAGCGGTCGCACAAGGGTCCCACGATCAGGCGTACGAGGATGGTGATGGCGACGGCCGCGATATTGATGTTCGCCACTTGTGCCAAGGAAAGGCCGAACTCGCCCTTGATGACCGGCATCAAGGGGGCGCAGGCGAACCAGGCGAAGAAACACACGAAAAATGCCATCCACGTCAGGTGGAATGCGCGCATGGGCGGCGTGGCGAGGGAGAAGAGCGCGATGCTCGTTGCTTTTTGGCTGGCCATGATAGGTTCCCGAAATATCCCGTTGATAAAACAAAACGGCGTCCGCCCCCGCCGATGAGAAAAATCAGCCTGGGCGGACGCCGTTGTCCATGTGGTCCGTCGTTGGACCGTTGTGCGTTTATTCAGGGGATCGCCGTTGATCCGTACCTTCTGTTTAGCAAGTGCCGTGCCAGCTTGCCTGACGGGCACGCAGCATCATTCACACCGGCTTTGCGCCAGATCATGGCCAATCACGGTGCAAGCATGCCACTTGCTGGTGCATGCGGGAACCAGCGATGGCATATCTTGTCTAACTGCCATCTGAAGCAGTACGGGAGGCCACGATGGTCAAGACATTGCGCTGGCTACGGCCGCCATGGCTGGCTGGCGTGGGTGCAGGGCTGCTGCTCATTACGTGGAGTAACACTGCCGCCGCGCAAGAGCCGAAGGAACACAGCGAACTCGATGCCACCGTCGCCGCGCCCTTCCACGCCGCGCGCGGCGAGCGGGCAACGCAGGCGCGTGCATTTGTCGTGCACCTCGCCTATCCGGGCGAAGGCCGCACCCATGCGGTGCGCTGGACATTGACCTTGTCCGGCCCGGGGCCGCAAGGCGCCGTGCTGCGGCGCTGGTCGGGCACGCAACAGGTAGGTGCCGGCGGCAAGAGTGTCACCTTGCCCTGGGATGGCCGCGCCGACGCCGAAGCGCCCAAACGGCGGGGGCTGGCGCCAGACGGCTTGTATCAGTTGCGCCTGCTTGCCGTGGCCGATGCGGGCACGCCGCAGGAAACGAAGGTGGAGCAGCAATGGCCGATCCAGGTGCTGCGGCGCAGCGGCACCGCGCCCACGGTGCCCGCCTTCCAGGCCGGCTTGCAACAACTGCCCAGCCTGGAAGGCCAGCCCGGCTACCGCATCGTCTACGCCAACCTGCACAGCCAGACGCGCCACAGCGACGGCGGCGCGGCGCTCGACGCCTGCCATGGCGCGCAGGATCCGCAAACGGCGCCCTTCGGCCCCATCGATGCCTACAAGTATGCGCAGCAACATGGGCTCGACGCCCTGCTGACATCCGAGCACAACCATATGTATGACGGTTCCGACGGCACCAACCCAGCCGCCACCGCTGCCGAAGCGACAGCCTTGTACCAGACGGGGCTGGCCGAAGCGGCCGCGTATACCGCCGCCCACCCCGGCTTCCTGGCCCTGTACGGCATGGAATGGGGCGTCATCAACAAGGGCGGCCATGTGAATATCCTCAATAGCGAGCAGCTGCTGGGCTGGGAACGGAATGCCCTGGGCGAGCTGCTGGCCGACGTGGAAACGCCGAAGGGCGATTACGCTGGCCTGTACGCGCTGATGCGCGAACGGGGCTGGGTCGGCCAGTTCAACCACCCGGCCCAAACGGGCCAGTTTCTCGTCAATGGCCAGCCGCTGGGCTACACGCCGGATGGCGACGCGGCCATGGTGCTGTGCGAAGTCATGAACACGTCCGCGTTTTCCACCAACGACCAGGAAACGGAGACGCGGCGCAGCAATTACGAGGCCGCCTGCAACCGTGCCCTGTCGGCCGGCTACCACCTGGCCTTCAGCAGCAACCAGGACAACCACTGCGCCAATTGGGGCGCGTCGTATGGCAACCGCACGGCCGTGCTGGTGAGCAGCCCGGCCGCCGGCATGCCTGTTTCACGCGACAGCTTCCTCGAAGCGCTGCGCGCGCGCCGCGTGTTTGCCACCATGGACAAGCATGCGCAGCTGCTGTTCACGGCCAACGGCAAGCTGATGGGCGAGCGTTTCGACAACCATGGCCCCTTGCACCTGGCCACCCATTTCAGCAACAGCGCGGGGCGGCAAGCGGCCGCTGTCGCCATCTTCCACGGTGTGCCGGGCGGCAACGGGTCCGTCACACAAGTGTCTGACCAGGCCGAGCTCACCCTCACGCCCGCGCCCGGCCCCCATTTCTATTACGCGCGGCTGGTGCAGCACGATGGCAACATCGTCTGGTCGGCGCCCGTGTGGGTCAATCAGTTGCCGTGACGGTGACAGTGACAGCGGGGGCGGGATGCCGGGCCATCAGTTCGGCCACCCAGTCGATAAAGACGCGCAGTTTCTTGCTGACATGGCGGTTCGGTGGATAGGCCAGATGGAGCGGCATGGCATCGACCGTCCATGCGGGGAACAGCGGCAGCAGCTCGCCCCTGGCCACGTGCGGCCGCGCCATGTAGTCGGGCAGCCACAGCACGCCCAGCCCCGCCACCCCGGCCGCCAGGTAGGCGTTGCCGTCGTCGATCGACAGCACGTACTGGCCATGGATCTTGACGCTCTGGCCCTCGCGGTGCATCACGTACGGAAAGCCGTTGCCGCTGCTGGCCCAGCGAAAGCGCACGATGCGGTGCGCGCCGTCCTGCAAGTCCAGCGGATGCAAGGGCGTGCCCACCCGCTGCAGATAGGCGGGCGCCGCATACACGCCCAGCGGCAAGTCGGCGAGCTTGCGCGCCATCAGCGACTGGTCGGTGATATCACCGCCGCGTATCACGCAATCGACATTCTCGCCGATCACGTCGACCATGCGGTCGCTGGCGCCCATGTCGAGCACGATATCGGGATACCGCGCATGGAACCCGGGCAGCGCCGGCACCAGCAGCAAAGCGGCGAACGGACTGGGCACGTCCACCCGCAACTGGCCCCGCGGCAAGGCGGCGGCGTGCGGCAAGCTCGTTTCGATTTCTTCCAGGGTGTCGAGCACCTGCACGATGCGCTCGTAATAGGCGGCGCCATCGGCCGTTACATTGACCTTGCGCGTGGTGCGGTTCAGCAGCTTCAGGCGCAGCCGCGCCTCGAGCTGCTGCACCAGCTGCGTCACCGTGGTGCGGCTCATGTGCAAGGTCGCGGCCGCCCGCGTAAAACTGCCCGTCTCGACCACCCGCACGAAAGCCTTCATCGCATCAAACCTGTCCATCTACACCTCCGCCATTCGATTGTTTGGATTATACAAACAGTGCAGGCGATTCTGGCCGCTTTATCAGCTGACTGGCAGCAGATAAAGTGTTCTCCAGGCAGCAACTTCGCTGCATCAACAAAGGAAAGCTGATGAAACGCGACGTCGTATTCCCTCCGGGCCGCCAAGCCCTGTATGAACAGAACCGCTATTCCCCGGCCGTGCGCGCCAACGGCCTGCTGTTCGTCTCCGGCCAGGTCGGCAGCCGCGAAGACGGCACGCCCGAACCCGGACTCGACGCCCAGGTCCGGCGTGCGTTCGACAACCTGAACGCCATCTTGCAAGCGGCCGGCTGTACCTTCGACGATGTACAGGACGTGACCATCTTCATCGTCGACCCGCAGGCCAACTTCCAGCGCATCTGGGATATCGTGCAGGCCGGGTACTGGGGCCAGGCGCCGCACCCGACGGTGACGGCCGTGGGCGTGACGTGGCTGTATGGTTTCCAGTTCGAGATCAAGGTGGTGGCCAGGCTGCCTGGCCAGCACGCAGCCCCCGGAAGCGTGCAGGAAAAATAGCGGCAGGTTGTCCCTCGCACGATTGCCCGCCGCAAGGTGCGCTGGCACTGATCTGTGGCAACATGGCAGCGCCGTTTGGACAGCATGTTGACAGCAAGGCGGCGCAAGCAACCCATGCCAGGAAACGCAATGAAGCCAAAAGCGCTGATCATCGCCCATATCGAAGCGTTCTTGCTGGAGCCGCTGAGCGCAGCAGGCTTCAAGTTCTCGCCAAGCCAGCTGACCTTCAAGCGCACGCAGAACGAATTCGTCCAGGCCATCCATTTCCAGGCCAACCGCCATAACGAAGAGCATCTCTGCGTGGCATTCTGGAGCCACTATCAGGTTTCGTCCAGATCCTATACATCGTGGCACAAGGCGCGTTACGCTCACGAACCTGCCAACAATATCGTTGGCGATGTGGCCGACTGGAATATCAGAAACTGGCAATTCCCTGTCATCGATGGCAAGGAGGACAAGGAACACCAGCTCGTCGATCCCTCCCATCGGACAACAGTCATGGCCTGCCTGCGGGACAATCTGCTGGAGTTCGCCATTCCCTGGCTCGACCAACGGTCCAACTGGGAAAATGCGGCCCTGGCCCTGGTCGAAGCGCAAGGCTCGCATGCCAGGGCCTGCGATTTTTATCTGATGGCCGGCAAGCAGGAAAAAGCCTTGTGGGCCTTGCACGAAGGCATTGCCTACTGGGAAAGAAACCCCAAGGCATCTTATCCGCAAGAAAAAGAGGAGATCGTTTTGCGTATGGAACACTACTTCAATGCGACACCAATCTGAACCATGACAGCGATCACTTGCCCCTACGATGGCGACTGCGGGCACTCATTCGCCCCCAGCGCAATGGCAGCGTCGGATGGCGCGTTCTTAACGACGGCCGTTGCCAAAAAGATGACGTTCATGTTCCTGCACTGCCCCGCATGTACAAGGATGTTCCAGTTCAATCCGGTCGCCTGGACAGCGCAGGCTTGCGAAGCTGCCGCGCCCAAGGCTGCCAGGGTCGCGAAGAAAAGCGGCAAGCAGCTGGACAAATTGCTGGCCAGGGAAAAAGTGGCCCTGCCCCCGGCCTATCTCGATCACCTCCACAGTGGAAAATCGCGTCGCGAGGTGGCGATTTGCAGCGATGAAGATCCTTTCACGCTGTACAGCCTGGACGAGCTGTGCAAAAAGGTCGATGTGGATGGAACAAGCTATCTGGCAGTCAGGCAACTGGCAGGCTTTGCCCAGGCCCTGGCGCAAGCGGCGGGAGCCGGCTCGAAGCAGGCAGCACCGTTCAGTCCTGCGGAGCTGGCGGCTTGCCTGGCCATCGGCGAGGAAAATACGCGCATCCTGTTCATCGACAGCCGCGACAACGAGGCATTGTGGATTTATCACCCCGACGGCGGCGATGTCGACAAGACACGGCTCACCGTGACCTCCCTGATCGGGCCTGGCGCCCTCTGAAGGGCGCATCACGCCGCAGATTCTGCGGCCTGCTTCCATTCCAGCAAACAATATTGGAAAAGCATGTTATTTTTTAAATAGTCGTTTATAGACACTGGTTCCCCGCAGCAATCCATGGCACCATGGGTGCGCCGTTTTGACAGCAACACGGCACAACCGACCATCGTCAAGGAACCCTGTCCATGTCTTTTTATCGCAAGTTTGCCGGCAGCATGCTGCTGGGCCTGGCCACAGCGGGCGTCGCCCATGCCCAAGCCCCGGCGCCCGCCTCCACCCCTACCGATCCCCACCTTTGGCTGGAAGAAGTCCTCGGCGACAAGCCGCTGGCCTGGGTCAGGCAGCACAATGCCGTGAGCACCAAGGAACTGGAAAGCCAGCCCGGTTTCGCCGCCCTGCAGGCGCGCCTGAAAACCATCCTCAATTCCAAGGAACGCATTCCCTACGTCAGCAAGGAAGGCGAGTATTACTACAACTTCTGGCGCGACGCCCAGCACGTGCGCGGCATCTGGCGCCGCACCACCCTGGCGCAATACCAGCTGGCCGAGCCAAATTGGGAAACCGTGATCGACCTCGACCAGCTGGCCGCCGGCGAGAGTGAAAACTGGGTCTGGGGCGGCGCCACCTGCCTGTATCCGAAGGGCGAACGCTGCCTCATTTCCCTGTCGCGCGGCGGCGGCGACGCCAAGGTGGTGCGCGAATACGACGTGGCCAGGCGCGCCTTTGTCGACGGCGGCTTTACCCTGCCCGAAGCGAAAGGCAGCGCCAGCTGGATCGACCAGGATACCCTGTTCGTCTCCACGGATTTCGGCCCCGGCTCGATGACCAGCTCCGGCTACCCGCGCATCATCAAGCAGTGGCAGCGCGGCACGCCGCTGGCGCAGGCGCAAACGCTGTACGAAGCCAGGCCCGACGACCTGAGTGCGGGCGCCTACAAGGATTTCACGCCCGGCCACGAACACCAGTTCATCGAGCGGCAAATCGATTTCTACAGCGGCGAAATGTTCCTGCGCGACGGCGCCGAGTTGAAGAAAGTGCCGAAACCGGACGATGCGACGGCATTCACCGTGCGCGACCAGCTGGTCATCACCCTGCGCTCCGACTGGAAAGTCAACGGCAAGACCTATGCGCAAGGCTCATTGCTGGCGACGGATTTCAAGGCCTTCATGCAGGGCAAGCAGGAACTGGAAGTGCTGTACGCGCCAACGGCCACGTCTTCGCTGGACAATGTCACGGCGACGAAATCGGCCATCCTCGTGACGACCCTGGACAAGGTCAAGAACCGCCTGACGGAACTGCGCCATGTGAACGGCAAGTGGCAGCGCCGCGCCGTCGATGCGCCGAAACTGGGCACCCTGGCCGTCAGCGCGCTCGATTCCGTCGACTCGGACCAGTACTTCCTGACGGTGACCGACTTCCTCAATCCGACCACCCTGTACCTGGCCACGGCGCAGAGCGACAAGCGCACGAAAATCAAGTCGCTGCCCGCCTACTACGACGCGGCGCCGTACAAGGTGGAGCAGTTCGAATCGACGTCGAAGGATGGCACCAGGGTGCCGTATTTCGCCATCATGGCCAAGAAGACGAAGTTCGACGGCAGCAACCCCACCGTGCTGTATGGCTATGGCGGCTTCGAAGTGTCGCTGAAACCCAGCTACAGCGGCACCACGGGCGTAGCGTGGCTGGAAAAGGGCGGCGTGTACGTGCTGGCGAATATCCGCGGCGGCGGCGAATTCGGCCCCCGCTGGCATCAGGCGGCATTGAAGGAAAACCGCCAGCGCGCGTATGACGACTTCATCTCGGTGGCGCAGGATCTGATCAAGCGCAAGGTCACCAGCCCGCGCCACCTGGGCATCATGGGCGGCAGCAATGGCGGCCTGCTGACGGGCGCCGTGCTGGTGCAGCGTCCCGACCTGTTCAACGCCGTCGTCAGCCAGGTGCCGCTGCTCGACATGCGCCGCTATAACAAGATGCTGGCGGGCGCCTCGTGGATAGGAGAGTACGGCGACCCGGACGTGCCGGAACAATGGGCTTATATCAGCAAATACTCGCCGTACCAGAACGTCTTCAAGGACAAGAAATATCCGCGCGTGCTGTTTACCACTTCGACGCGCGACGACCGGGTCCACCCTGGCCATGCGCGCAAGATGGTGGCGAAGATGGAAGAGCAAGGCCACGACGTGCTGTACTGGGAAAATACGGAAGGCGGCCACGCGGGTGCCGCCAACAACGACCAGCAGGCGCTGATGTGGGCGCTGACCTACACCTTCCTGCGGGAGCAGCTGAAGTAATGGGGTGGTGTCGGATTACGCATCCCGCTAATCCGACCTGCCCGACCCTGCCCAGCTGCAGGATTGCCTACTTCGCCTGCGCGCTGGGGCGTTCGGCGATGCGGTCGCGGTAAGCCTGCAGGTTGGACAAGCCTTCCGCGCCGGGACGGTACTTCATCAGGCCGCGCGCAAATTCCAGCGCGCAGAAGGCCGTGATGTCGGCAATCGTGAACCGTTCGCCGGCGATGTACGGCTGGCTGCCCAGCACCTGGTCCAGCCATTGCGCCGTTTCGCGCAGCTTGCCCGCCTGCGCCGCGGCGAAATCGGGAAACTGCGGGTTTTCCAGCGCCACCAGGGCCGGATGGCCGTGGCGCACCCAGTTGGCGGTGGCGCTGAACAAATGCAGTTCCACGCGGCGGTCGGCCATTTCGATGAAGGCGCGTTCCTCGAAGCCTTCGCCCATCAGGTTCGGCTGCGGCTGCAAGCCTTCCAGGTAGGTGCAGATGGCGCGCGTCTCGGTCAGCACACGCCCGTCCGCCAATTCCAGCACGGGCACGCGGCCCAGCGGGTTTTTCGCCAGGAAGGCGGGATCGCGGTGCTGCCCCGCCATCAGGTCGAGCGCCACTTCCTCGATGCCGGTGATGCCCTTCTCGGCGATGAACATGGTGACGCGGCGTGGATTGGGCGTGCGGGGGCTGATAGTCAGTTTCATGTGCAGGTCTCGTCTCGTTGTAGTGGTGGATGGTGGTTGACAATCAGGTGCGGCACCAGCCTGTGGCAATGCAGTCAGGCGCCCATCATACCAGCGCACCGTCGTGGTGCGGCGCTCCTGGCGCGTTGACTTTGCCCCCGTTTCCACTTAGATTGCTGTACGGGAACGCTGGCTTCCAGTTCCAGCGATGTCCCCCAACCGCCATCAACGCTCGCAGCCTACCCGGCCGGCGGGCGTTTTACCCATGAACGAAGGGCATACCATGCATCGCACACCGACTCCGCGTTTCCGCCGCAGCCATCTGGCCGCCGCCGTCCTGGCGCTGACCGCCGTCACCGGCTTCACCCCGGGCCACGCCGCGCCCGCCGCCAAATACGCGTCGGCCAGCCACGCCCTTGGCACCACCACGCAGCTGCCGCGCGGCGTCACGCCTTTGCACTACATCCTGTCGATCACGCCGGATGCCGCCGCCTCGACCTTCAAGGGCGAAGCCGCCATCAAGGTGGCCGTCGACACGCCAACATCCAGCATCACCTTCAATGCCCTGAACCTGGCGTTTGCCGCCGCCGCCATCGAAGGCGCGGGCGGCAGCAAGCAGGTGACGCGCAAGATCGATATCGATGCGGACAAGCAGACGGCCACCGTGCATTTTGCCGAGCCGCTGGCCAAGGGCGAGTACCTGTTGCGCATCGACTACACCGGCAAGATCGGCACGCAGGCGACGGGCCTGTTCTCGCTCGACTACGATACGCCGCAAGGACGCCAGCGCGCCCTGTACACGCAGTTCGAGAATTCGGATGCGCGCAGCATGCTGCCATCGTGGGATGAACCGGACTACAAGGCCACCTTCGCGCTGGACGTGGTCGTGCCGAGCAACCAAATGGCCGTCGGCAACATGCCGATCGCCCGCAGCGAAGAGCTGGGCAATGGCAAGAAGCACGTGTATTTCGCCACCACGCCGCGCATGTCGACCTATCTGCTGTTCTTCGGCCTGGGCGACTTCGAGCGCGCCACGGCCATGAGCGACGGCACGGAAATAGGCGTCATCACGAAGAAGGGCGCGCTGGCGCAAAGCCGCTTCGCGCTCGACGAGTCAAGCGCCCTGCTGCGCGAATACAACGATTATTTCGGCGTGCGCTACCCGCTGCCCAAGCTCGACAACATCGCCGCGCCGGGCCGCAGCCAGTTCTTCGGCGCCATGGAAAACTGGGGCGCCGTCTTCACCTTCGAATACGGCCTGCTGCTCGACCCGACCATCTCGACGCAGACCGACAAGGAAAACATCTACACCACCCTGTCGCATGAAATGGCGCACCAGTGGTTCGGCGACCTGGTCACCATGCGCTGGTGGGACGACCTGTGGCTCAACGAAGGTTTTGCATCGTGGATGGAAAGCCGCACCACGGAGCGTCTGCACCCGGAATGGAACACGGCCCTGTCCAACGTGGGCGGACGCGAATCGGCGATGAGCCAGGATGCGCTGCGCACCACGCACCCGGTGGTGCAGCGCATCGCCACCGTGGAACAGGCCAGCCAGGCCTTCGACGGCATCACCTACCAGAAGGGCGAAGCGGTGATCCGCATGCTCGAAGCGTACGTGGGCGCCGACACGTGGCGCACGGCCGTGCGCAGCTACATGCGCAAGCATGCGTATGGCAATACTGTGTCGGACGACCTGTGGCGCGAAGTCGATGCGGCCGCGGGCAAGCCCGTCAGCGCCATCGCCCATGACTTCACCCTGCAGCCGGGCGTGCCGATGATCACCGTCGGCGCAGCCGTGTGCAGGAAGGGCAGTACGCGCGTGACCTTGACGCAGACGGAATTTTCCAAGGATCAGCCGGACAAGAAGCCGCTGTCGTGGAAAGTGCCGGTGATCGCTTCGACGGTCGGCAACGGCAAGCTGGCCAAGGTAGTGATCAAGAATGGCAAGGCGACCCTGAACGTGCCCGGTTGCGGCGCCCTGCTGGTGAACGCGGGCCAGAGCGGCTACTACCGCACCCTGTACGCGCCAGCCGGCACGCACGCGCTGGCGGGCAGCTTCGCACGCCTGGCGCCGATCGATCAATTGGGCTTGCTGGCGGACAGCCAGTCGCTGGGCATGGCGGGCTTGCAAGACCCGGCGGCTTTCCTGGAACTGGTGAAGGCCACGCCGCTGTCGGCCGATCCGCAAGTGCTGGGCCGCGTGGCCGGCTCGCTGAACGGCCTGTATGAGCAGTATGCGGGCGATAGCGCGGAAAGCAAGGCGCGCCAGCAGGCTTTCGGCCGCTTTGCCATGGCGCGCCTGGCGCCGATGATGGCGCAGACGGGCTGGGAAGCGCGCGCGGGCGAAGCGTCGAGCGTGGCGACCCTGCGCGGACGCCTGATTTCCATCCTCGGCGACATGGGCGAGCCGGGGGTGATCGCAGAAGCGCGCCGCCGCTACGCGGCCAGCGAACAGGATCCGGCCGCCATGCCTGCGCCGCTGCGCCGCACCATCCTGGGCGTGGTGGCGCAGCATGCGGACGCCGCCACCTGGGAGCAGCTGCACGCCAAGGCGCAGCAGGAAAAGACGCCGCTGGTCAAGAACCAGCTGTACGACTTGCTGGCCTCGACCGACGATGCGGCCCTGGCGCAGCGGGCGCTGGCGCTGGCGCTCACGGATGAACCTGGCGTGACCAACAGCCCGGCCATGATCTCGCGCGTTTCGCGCAGGCATCCTGAACTGGCCTTCGACTTCGCGCTGGCGCACCTGGAGCAAGTCAATGCGCGCATCGACGCCAGTTCGCGCAGCCGCTACTTCCCGCGCCTGGCGGCCGGTTCGGCGCAGCCGGAAATGATCGCCAAGCTGGAAGCGTATGCGCAGGCCAACCTGCCGGCCAGCGCGCGCGGCGACGCCGACAGTTCCGTGGCCGGCATCAAGTACCGCATCAAGGTGCGTGCCGAACGCCTGCCGGCCGTCGATGCGTGGCTGGCCAAGCAAACGGGCTAAGCGCCCGCGCCCGGCGCCGCAGTACGGCGGCGCCGGGCATTTTTCAGCCCTGTACGAAAATCCGGGCAAAAAAAACCGGCTTCGCAAAGTGCGGTAGCCGGTTGAAACGCTGTTTCAGAGCGCAGGGATAAAGCAGGAAAACACATGAAAAAGTGGAAATCGTGCCGGTCATTGAGGTGTCCGGCAACCTTGCGCCCGGGGTTTCCGTGCGCCATGTATCCACTATGCCAGCCCTTGCCGGAAACAGGCTTAGGACTTCATTAAATCCCCGCCCGATCCCCGCATTTCCCCTGTCCCACCCTGCAATCATTACTATAAAACAAGTTTTACATATCTGGTGCCGATGGTTGAGCTCACCGGCTAAGCTGTTGAGTCATGCCTGCATCCTATCGCTCCCGGAGCGTAGTGATTTGCGCATTGCATGCTGTGTGCCAACAAAAGCATCATAACAGCGCCATATGACCGCCTTATGACGTAGCGCTATGGTGCGCCGCCTTCCTTCGCGGAACTTTTGATACCCGTCAACTCAATTTCCACGCGGCGGTTCGGCTGCAGACAGGCGATCAGGGCGGCGCGCGGCGCCACCTTGTCGCAGGCGGCGACGGGTTCCGCCTTGCCCTTGCCGTACGCGCTGATGACATTGGCGATGCCTTGCTCGCGCAGCAACTGTTTCACCGTCAGCGCGCGCCGTTCGGACAGGGCCTGGTTGTAGCTGTCCGAACCCAGGCGGTCCGTGTGGCCCGTTACGGAAAGCGTATCGATCTGCACATAGCCCTGCTTCAGGCGCGCCGCCAGTTCCCGGATTTTCTCGACGCCCTGCGGCAGCACGTCGGCCGCACCGGCCTTGTCGAAACGGAACAAAGCATCCATGTCCAGGGTGATGCGTTCATGCTCGATGCGCGGCGGCAGGATTTCCGGCGGCTTCGGCTTGTCGGCAGGGCAAGCCGCGGCGGCGGACTGGGCGGCCGCCTGCGCATCCTCGGCCAGCTGCACGTAAGGGTTCGCGTGGCGCCAGCCCTGCTGCTTGTACTCATTGCCCGCATGCACCAGTTCCACTTCGCCGCACGCCACCTTTTGCGCCGCACAGGCGAAGCCGGGCGACTCGCGCAACGTTCCAAAGCCGGACCACAGATCGTCGCGCAGGCGCGTGGCATCGTTCACCAGCGGCGTGGCGTCGCCGGGATTGGGCGTGCTGCCGTCTTCCAGCGCGGCGACGATCTTTGCCGATTCCTGCAAGGCTTGCAGGGGAAAGGCCGAGCGATCGTTGCGCGTGTACTCATGGAAGGACACGTCGAGCCAGCATTGCGCCTTGGACAGGTAATAATCGCCCACGCGCACGCCGCCGTCGTTGAGCTTCTTGATGCGTTCCTGCAGCAGGCGGTAAGCCTGCTGGTCCGCAGAGACGGCCTGGTCGCTGATGCGCAGCTGGGGCATGGCCAGCGGCGCCGTCGGCAGGGCGGGCGTGGCCGCCTGGGCCAGTCCCATGGCCAGCAGGCTGGCGAGCGGTATCAGTGCGTTCATTGGTATCTTCGTCGGTGTCATCGTCGGTGTCATTTTCGGAGTCATGGTAGTTTTCATGGCCGGGCCAGGGTACGGTTGATGGTGGCGTCTTTGCCTTTGAACAGGTTTTCATCGAACTTGAAGCGCAGGCGCAGGTAGGGGCCGCGCGCCGTGTAGTCGGCGCCCGTCAGGTCGCGGTCGGAAAAGCCCGACCAGTTGTGTCCGGCCGACAGCCACAGGTTTTGCGCCAGCAGATAGCCCACTTCGACGCCATTGGCCCACTGGCGGCTGCCCCCTTGCGGGCTGCCCATCACGGCCGCCAGCACGCCGATATCCCAGTGCTTGCTGATGTCGTACACGGTGCGCCCGGAAAACAGCCATGCCGTGTATTTCTCTTGCCCGGCAGGCAGGTTCTTGTCGTTGTTGTGCTTGGCGGCGACCCTGCCCGTGAACCACCATGGACGGCTGGGGTGGTAATCGAGGTGCGTGGAAACGATGTGCGCGCGGTAATTGTCGCCATCGATCTGCGACTGGTCGCGCACGGTCTTGTACTCGTAGCGGGCCAGGCCGTTGAAACGGTTGTCGTCCACGGGGCGCCAGGCAAAGCCCAGCTGCGCCCTATCCTGCAGCACGTTGCCCACGGGCGCGCCGCTGGCGTCGTCGTTGTTGCGCGTGTACAGCAGGTAATTACGCGCAAGCAAGGTCCAATCGCGGCTCAGCTTGCGCGCCCAGGCGATGGTATTGAGCCATTGATCCTGGCGCTGGTTGCCCGGCGCGATCTCGCTGTCGAACAATCGCCGGTACTCGAGCTTGACGGAGCCGCGCCACAGGGGATTGACGGCATAGTCGAATCCCGCCGCCACGGCCACGGCTTGCTGTTGCTGGCCGTTCATGACTTTCAGGTATTCGATATTCGTGTTCGCCGCCAGCCCCTCGCCCAGGTTCCACGTGTTGCGCAAGCCGGACGCCAGCTGCAGGTCGCGCTGGTTGCTGAGGCTGTAATCCATGGCGTCGCGCATGCGGTACTCGCCAAACACGGTGCCGCCCGGCATGTAGCCCGTATCCGCGCCGGCGATGAAACTGGTGCTGCGGTCGGCCGGATTGAGCGAGTAGGCGGATGCCAGCCCCGTCTGGTTTTCATAGCGCGCGTACAGGCGGCTGCGTTCGGCCAGCTGGTATTGCGCGCCCAGGCCATAGCGGTGCTGGTCCGCATCGGAGACGCTTTTTTCCACGTCGCCATTCAGCGTCCAGCGCTCCGTGGCCTTGTATTGCGCCCCCAGGCGCACGGTGGTGGCGTCCAGCGGCGCCGTCGTGCCCGTGCCAGCGCCGGGATTGATCGGCGCAAACGTGGTGATGCTGCCGCCCGTGACAGGATCGATGGCCGTATTGGCCGTGCCGTTGCCGAAGAAGCCGCCCGTGGGATTGAGGCCCGTGCCCAGCGGCGAGGTATTCGGCGCGATGCCGGCCGTCGACGGCATGCCGCCGCTCTCCTTCATGTGCTGGACGGACACGTCGAGCAGCCAGCGTTCGCTGGCGTTCCACGCCACGCCCAGGCGCTGCGCATCGCGGCGCGCATCCGTGCTGCGCTCGTCGCTGCGGATGGCCTCGCCATACACGGTGACGGCGGGACTGAGCTTGTAGCCCGCCTTCACGCCCGCCTCGCCCCGTCCGCCCGTGATGCCGGCCGCCGTATTGTTGAAATCCCTGTCGGAACGGTGCCAGTAGGCTTTCGCTTCCAGCTTGTCATCCTTGTGCTGCAACTCGACCCGGGCCGCATTGCCACTGACTTCATCGCGCAGCTCGCCCGCCTGGCCGGATGGCGTCGTGTA
Organism: Janthinobacterium lividum; assembly: GCF_034424625.1. Classification (NCBI taxonomy): domain Bacteria; kingdom Pseudomonadati; phylum Pseudomonadota; class Betaproteobacteria; order Burkholderiales; family Oxalobacteraceae; genus Janthinobacterium; species Janthinobacterium lividum. Next base: position 4,458,827 of record NZ_CP139976.1, read on the forward strand.
GATACTGCCGCCCGCGCTGTAGCTGGTGGACGTGGTGCGCGCCACTTCGAGCACCAGCAGGCTGTGCTCGCCGAAGCGCAAGCCCGCATTGACGCTGTGCAATTTATACGGCGACAAGGGATTTTTATCTTCCACGGCCGAGCCGCCGAGCGACACCATCTTGCCCAGTTGCACTTGCCCATCCACGCCCAGGGTCCAGAATTTCTCGCCGCCCTGGTCCACCTCATAGCTGATGCGGATCGACTGCGGGTCGCCATTCGGCGTCAGCGCGGGGATCGCCTGCTTGAACAGGATGCGCCCGCTGAACGGCTCGAAGCTGTAATCCTCGAAACGGCGCAGCTGCGTCACTTGCACGATATTGCCGTTCTGGTTCTTGTCGCGCACCACGATCTCGATCTTTTCCGAGTTTTCGATGGCGTTGTTGTTGCGCACGGCAAATGGTCCCGACGTGCCGTTCGCACGGTATTCCTCGACCACCTGCTTGAGGCTATCGTTGATGGCGAAGGCATTCGCGACGATGCCATCCCGCTCGTAATGGCCGCGCCCGCCCGTGGCCGTGCGGTTGTACTGGCCCAGTTTTCTCTGCTGCAAGTTGGCCACGGCGCCGCCGCCCGTCATCTGGCTGAAGCCGTCGCCGGTGGCAAAGTCGCCGTACAGCACGTAGCTTTTCTGCTGGTCGATGCGCACATACAGGCGGTCGCTGGAGCGGGCGTCGAAATTGCGCACGGAACTGTCGCCGTAGACGGGATAAAACTCTTCCGGATTGACGTCGCGCATGAGACGCGCGCGCGTATCCTTGTCCGAGTCGTAGGCGGCCGTCAGCAAGGCGTCGCCACGGATCGTCCCTTTTAAAAACATCGCCGCGCGGCCCGCCACGTTGGCCTTGCCATTGTTGAAGGCGCGGCTCCAGCGCTGGATGTCGCGTTCGAAACCATCGTTGAAGCGCGACGGCGAAATGTCGCTGCTCGACAGGCTGCGCTTGCTGATGATGCCGTCGATCAAGCCCACGGCCAGCATGTCGCGCAATTCCGGCAAGAAACTGATCGTGCCCTGCGCCGCCACGGCACCGGCCGACACGCGCAGCAGCACATCCTGCGGCGTGGCCGGAGCCAGCAGGCTGAAGCTCGCTACACCATCCTCCACCGTCAATTGGGTGCCGGGCGTGACCTTGTCGGCGTCGCGCCGCTCCGGGCCCAGTTCATCGGTCCGCGCGCCGGGCAGCAGGATACGCCCGCCGCTGGCCTCGATGGTCAGCAAGGCCGTGCCCATCAAGGGCTTGCCCTGCGCGTCATACAGCCTGACCGTCACCTTGACGGGGCTCTGGCCATCGGCCGGTGCCTCGCCGTGATCCGTCTCGACGGCGATGCGCGCCACGCCCCGGTTGATGGCGTAATCGGTGCCGCCGACCTTGCCGGCGAGGAAGGACGGCGCCGCCACGACGGAGCCTGCCGCATGCTCCGGCAAGGGCAGTTGCGCCAGACTGGCGGCCGGAAATGCCAGCAGGGCCAGCGCGGCGGCCATGCGCCGGGGCGCGGGGAGCGTTCTCTTCATGGCTTGTTTCTCTTTGGCGGCATTGGCAGGCGGCAAGTAGGGTAAAAGAGGCTTATTGCGCATGGCTGCCTCCATCGGCTGGCGTGACCAGGCGGGGCGCGACGACAGGCTGGTTGGCGCTGTCCGTCGCCTGGGCCGGTGCGGCGGCCGGCTGGCTGCTGAAACTCAGCCCCGGTCCCCTGCCCTCCCTTTCCACGCTGCGCACTTCGCCCTGGGCACGGCGCGCCTTGACTTGCTCGAGCACGGGATTCGAGCACGAGCCCTCGATGAAGTCAGCGCGCAGCAGTTCGCCGTTCTTGGTATCGAGGAACAGGCTGTGCGGGTCGCCGAGGTTGCGGTTCGACGCTTCCATCATGCGGCTCAGACGTGGCAGGGTCGCGCCATCGACCTTGATCACATGGCTATTCGGCGTGATGCCGCAATAGCTGTACTTGCCTTCCACGTCCGTGGTGAAGTTCGTGCCATCTTCCATGTACAGACGCACGCCCGGAATGCCCAGTTCCTCGCCGTCCTGCACGTGGTTGTTGTTGCAGTCCACAAACACCTTGCCGGCGAGGCAGGCATCCGTGGTGAACACGCCGCCCGTGACTTTCACTTTCGCGCGCGCTTCGTTCGACGGCGGGCCGTTGGTGGTCGTTGCCTGGGCGCGGTTGACGCCGTCGCCCTGCAGCGAACCGACGCCCACGCGCAGGCGGTAGCGGAAGCTGGAGCTGGCGTTCGGCGCCAGGGATTCCAGCTTGAAGCTCAGCTGCGGCCCCGGCTTGCCGGACGGATCCGGTTGCACCACGTTGTTGCGCGTGGTGGTGCCATCGATGTAGCGGAAACCGGCCGGCAGTTTATCGAGCACGCTGACGCCGAATGCCGTCGCCACGCCCGTGTTCTTCACCTCGATCGTGTATTGCAGGCTGTCGCCGATCTCGGCTTGCGTCTTGTTGACGCTCTTGCTGATCAACAACATCGGCTTGTCCGTCGTGTTGAACACCACGGGCGTGAAGCTCGGCGGCGTCGCGCCGGGCGTGGCCGGCAGCAGCAAGGTATCTGCCGAACTGGCCAGGGCCAGCACGCTGGCGGGGGCCACCGGCGTCGTCGACGTACCCGTGCCGCTGTAGCTGTGGCCGATATTCATGCCACCGCCGTCCGTGCCGAACATGGTGCTCGCATACACCTGGTTCAATTGCGGCACCGTGGGAATCGCCGCCACGCTGCCGAAGTCGACCAGCACCGTGAAGCCGATGCTGCAGCTTTCCTGCGGCTGCAAGTCCCCCTTGCCCTTCAACAAGCCAAACACGGTGGCACCGTTGAAGTCGGGATTGGCGACGCAGGCCGTGGCGCTGGCGGGCCGCGCCGTGACGGCCAGGCTGCCCGGCTTGAGGGTGACGCTGGTGGCCGTGGGGAAGACGGCCCTCAGGTTTTCCGCCACCTGCACCATGGTCGAGGTCGGATAACCGGCAGGATAGCGGTTGGCCGCCTGCACCGTGTAGCTGATCTCGAACTTGCTGGCATCGACTTGCTGCTGGGCCGAAACCGCCTTGATGACATCGACCACCTGGCGCAGCAAGACCACGGGCGTGGGCGTGTCTTCACCCGTGAACGGCACGCCGCCCACGGTTTCCGACGCATTGCCGTTGCGGTTCGGGTCGACCTTTTCCGCCAGTGCGGCCACCTCGGCGGCCGTGGCCACGGCGCCCGCATGGCCGCCGCCATTGTTGGAAGCGTCAAACACCAGGCTGCCCGCCGGCGGCGTGTAGCCCGGGTTGGCGGCGATGGTGCCCGCCGCCGGCGCCGGCGGCACGCTGATGCTGCCGCCGCCGTTGGCGATGTTGCCGCCCAGGGCGCTGGCAAACACGCTGTTGTTGTACTGCGGCGCACTGCTGTCTTGCACGGTGATTTCCACAGTGAAAGTAATGACGCTCAGTTCGCCTTCGGCCAGGGACGCATCACCGCTGAGCAAACGCAGATCGCTGCCGCCGCAACCGCCCGTGAAGCCCGGGTTGACGGCCAGCTGCCTGCTGCCGCCGATGGCCGGAGCGGCAGGCGGCGTGACGATGCGGCACGCCACCGGCTCGGGGAAGGCGGCTCGCAGGCTGTCGAGCGCCTGCACGTTCGATGCCGTGCCCTTGCCCACATTCTTGACGACCACCGTGTACGGCACATTGAAGACCTTGGCCGACAGCTGGGTCACCTTGCCCACTCCCAGCGCCGCGCCGATGGCCGGATTCGCCACTTCCGTGACGGCCGTGCAATCGGATGCTTGCGCGCAACGCGGCAAGTCCGTGCCGGTCGGCACGATGGTATTGCTCAAGCTGCCGCTGGCGGCCACTTTCGCGCTGACGGTGACGGCGGCCACGGCATTGGGCGCCAGGCCGGCCGGCACCGTGCAGACCAGTTTATTTGCCGCCAGCGGTGCGCACACGGTGGGGGCGGCCGGCGTGACGGCGATGTCCGTCAGGCTGGTAGCCAGGTCATCCGTCAGGACGATGGCCGCCGTGGTGGCGCCGCTGCCACCGTTGGCGGCCGTGATCGTCCAGCTGACGGTGTCGCCGATGCTGGCGTTGGCCTTGTCCGCCACTTTCTTCACCATCACGCTGGGGCTGGTGACATTGGTGCTGGTCTGGCAATCGCTTGGGGTCAGGCACAGCGGCGCATCGGGCCCCGATGGCACGACGCTGTTGCGCGCGCTGCCTGCCTGGGTGACGGTGGCCGACACTTCCACGCTGGCTTCGCCGCCATTGCCGATCAGGCCGGCAGGCACGCTGCAGGTGAGCACATTGCCGGCCACGGGCGCACAGGTGGCGCGCAGCGGCGTCACCACCACATTCGTCAAGCCGGCCGGCAAGGTATCGACCAGGATCATGGCGGCGCGCGTGGGACCACTGCCCGAGTTGGTGGCGCTGATCGTCCACACCACGGTCTCGCCCACGTTGACGGCCGCGCGGTTGGCGATTTTCTTGACGGCCACTTTCGGCCCCGTCAGCACCACGCTCGATTCGCAGCTGCTGGCCTGCGCGCAGGCCGGATTGTCCGGACCGCTCGGCATGACACGGTTCGACAGATTGCCTTCCAGGGTGCCAGTGGCAGTCACGCGCACGCTGCGCGCGCCATTCACGGCTGCCAATTGACCTGCCGCAATGCGGCAGCTTTGCACGCTGTTCGCGACCCAGCTGGCCAGCGGCGGACACGTCACACCGGCGTCGGCATTGACGGCCAGCACGGAGATATTCGCCGGCAGGATATCGGCCAGGGTCACGATGCCCGCGTTGGCCACGCCGCCGCTGTTGACGGCCGTGATGGTCCAGACGATGCTGTCGCCCACGTTGGCGTTGACCGTGCTGGTGCTCTTCGTGACGCGGATCACGGGACCCGGCATGGTCACCGTTGCCGTATTCGGCAAGTCGTTCGCCACTTCCGTGGAACTGGTGGCGATGATGCTGACGATGGTCGACACATTGCTGGCCGGCTGGATATAGGACAGGCCAAAGCTGTGCACGTCGTTCAGCGCCAGGCTGGACGGCAAACCCTGTACCGTCAGCATGCCGCTGACGGCGTCATAGTTCCCCACGGCGCCGCTCAAGGTCACCCCCATCAGGCCCTGCGCCAGCTTCAGGTTGTACGTCACGTTCTCGGCGGTGCCAGGGCCAGCATTGCTGAAGGTCACGATGCCGTTGATCTGGTCGCCCGCATTGGTGGTGCCGGGGAAACCGTTCAAGGTGGTCGTCACGTCGACCAGCAGTTTGATGGCCGTGGTGCTGGTAGTGCAATCGGCTGCCTGGATACACACGGGGTTGTCGGGACCGGCAGGCAACACCGTGTTTTGCAGCACGCCGGCGGCGCTTACCGTGGCGCGCAGCACGACTTGCGCCTGTCCGCCGGGCGCCAGCCCAGCCGTCACGTTGCAGGTGACGATATTGCCGGCCACTGGCGCGCAGGTGGCCAGTTGCGTCGACAACACCTGTACGCCGCTGACGCCGGCTGGCAAGTTGTCGGTCAGCACGATGGCGGACTTGGTCGCGCCCGTACCGCCATTGCTGGCGGTAATGGTCCAGGTCAGCAAGTCGCCCACGTTGGCGCTGCTCTTGTCGACGCTCTTGCGCACCGCGACTTGCGGCGCCACCAGGGTGCTCGTGGCTTGGCAGGCGCTGGCAGTGTCGCAGGCGGGATTGTCGCCGCCGGAGGGCACGACGCGGTTCGACAGGTTGCCGCCCACCGATCCCCGGCCCGTGACGACGATCTTGCGGCTGCCATTGCTGGCGGCCAATTGACCTGCCGCCACCGTGCATGCCTGCACGCTGCCTGGCGTCCAGCTGGCCGCCGGCGGACACGCGACGCCCGCATCGGGCGTCACGCTGACGATGACGATGTTGGCGGGCAGCACGTCGCTGACGACGACCGGATTTTGATTCGGCAAGTTGCCCGTGTTGACCACCGTGATGGTCCAGGTCAGGATATCGCCCACGGCTGCGTTCGCTTTATCGACCGTCTTGCTGGCGCGGATCACGGGGCCTGGCAAGTTCGTCGTCGCCGTGTTCGGCAAGTCATTGACGATTTCCGTGGAACTGGTGCCCACCACGCTGCTGATGCGCGAACTGTTGCTGGCCGGCTGGGTGTAGAACAGGTTGAAACTGGCGCTCTGCCCCGCGATCAGGGTGGCCGGCAAGCCGCTCAGCACGAACAGGCCCGTGCTGCTGTTGTAGGCGCCGCTGATGCCGGGCGCGCCGCTGATGGCGCTGAGCGACACGCCGGCCAGGCCCGTTTCCAGCTGCAGGCTGTAAGTGACATTTTCCGCCACGCCCGGCCCCGTATTGGCAAACGTCACCACGCCACGGATGGCGTCGCCCGCATTGCTGCTGGCGGGGAAGCCGTTCAAGGTCGTGGTCACGTCGACCAGCAGTTTCGACACCACCGTGGTGGTCTGGCAATCGCCGGGAACGGCGCAGGCGGGATTGTCCGGCCCGCCGGGCACCAGCGCGTTGACAAGGCTGCCCGATGCGGTGGCCGTAGCGCTCAGCTTGACGCTGGCGGCGCTGCCTGCGGCCAGGCCGGCCGGCACGCTGCACGTGACGACATTACCCACCGGTACGGCGCAAGTGACGGGCGCCACCGGCGTGACCAGCACGTTCGCCAGGCCTGCAGGCAAGGTATCGCTGAGGGTAGCGATGGCCGTGCTGGGGCCCGTGCCGGTATTGCGCAAGCTCAGGCTCCATATCAGGGTGTCGCCCACGTTGGCGACCGTCTTGTCGACGGTTTTGCTCGCCGTTAACAGGGGCGAACTGACCGTGCTGGTGGTGCCGCAATCGCCCGCCTGCAGGCAAACGGGGGTATCCGGACCGCTGACGCTGACGCTATTGGCCAGACTGCCGGCGGCGACGGCGCGCGCCGTCACTTGCAGCGTGGCGGCACTGCCTGCGGCGAGGCCGGCCGGCACGCTGCACGTCAGGATATTGCCGGCCAGCGGCGCGCAGGTGACGGGCGCGGCGGGCGTGACGACGATATCCGCCAGGCCGGCCGGCAAGGTGTCCGTTACGGTGGCAACGGCCGTGCTGGCGCCCGTGCCCGTGTTGGCCAGGGTGATGCTCCAGCTCAGGCTATCGCCGACATTCAGCGCAATCTTGTCGACGGTCTTCTTCAGCGCCAGAGCCGGGCTGGTGATGGTGGTATTGGTCTGGCAACTGCTGGCCTGGAAGCAGGCCGGATTGTCCGGACCGCTCGGCATCAGCTGGTTGGCCAGGCTGCCGCCCGCGCTGGCCTTGCCGGTCAGCACGATCTGGCGTTGGCCATTGCCCGCCGCCAGCTGGCCGATAGCCACGCTGCAACTCTGGCTGCTGTTGGCGACCCAGCTGGCCAGCGGCGGACACGTCACGCCGCTGTCAGGCGTCACTGCCGTGATGACAATATTTGGCGGCAGCAAGTCCGTCAGCACCACGGCGCCCTGGTTGGCCAGGCTGCCCGTGTTGCTGGCCGTAATCGTCCAGATGATTTCCTCGTTCACGTTCGCCACGGCCTTGTTGGCCGTCTTGCTGACGCGGATGATGGAACCAGGCATGGTGACGGTCGCCACGTTCGGCTGGTCGTTCGCCACTTCCGTCGATGTCGTGGCGATGCGGCTGACCACGGTCGACAGATTGCTGGCCGGCTGGGTGTAGCCAAGCTGGAAGCTGAAGCCCTGCCCCAGCGCCAGGGTCGCGGGTACGCCGGTGAACGTCACCAGGCCCGATCCTGCATTATAGTTGCCCGTCACGCCATTCAAGGTGACGCCGGCAAGGCCGGGCGCCAGCTGCAGGCTGTAGCTCACGCCTTCGGCCGCGCCGGGACCGATATTGCTGAAGGTCACCGTGCCGGCAATCGTGTCGCCGGCGTGCGTGCTGCCGGGGAAGCCGTTCAGGGTGGTGGTCACGTCGACCAGCAGTTTCACGGCCGTGCTGGTGGTGCTGCAATCGCCGGGCTGCAGACAGGCCGGGTTGTCCGGGCCGCTCGGCACCACCGTATTGACGAAGGCCCCAGCCGCCGTGGCCAGGCCCTTGACGATGATATTCAAGGTGGAACCTGCGGCCATGCCGGCGGGAATCGCGCACACCAGCTGGTTGCCATTCGGCACGGCGCAGGTGGCCGGCGCCGATGGCAAGACCTGCCATAAGGTCAGGTTGGCGGGCAAGGTATCGGTCAGGGTGATGACGCCGCGCGTCGCACCCGTGCCCGTGTTCGCCACGGCAATGGTCCACGTCAGCGCGTCGCCGACATTGATGCTGCTCTTGTCGACGGTCTTGCGCACGGCCACTTGCGGACTGAGGATGGTAGTCGTGGTCTGGCACGAGGCGGCCTGCGCGCAGGCGGGATTGTCCGGTCCGCTCGGCAGCACTTTATTGCCCAGGCTGCCGCCTGCCGTTCCCGTGGCGCTGATGGTGATGCTGCGGCTGCCATTCACGGCGGCCAATTGGCCGGGGGCGATGGTGCACGCTTGCGCGCTGTTGGCCAGCCAGCTGGCCAGCGGCGGACACGTCACGCCAGCGCCCGGCGTCACGGCCAGTACCGTCACGTTGGCCGGCAGGATATCCGTCAGGGTCACCACGCCCAGGTTGCCCAGGCTGCCCGTGTTCGTCGCCGTGATGGTCCACGTCACCGTCTCGCCCACGTTGGCCGTCGTCTTGTCGGCCAGTTTCGTCACGCGGATGATGGGACCGGGCACGGTCGCCATGGCCGTGTTCGGCAAGTCGTTCGCCACTTCCACCGAGGTGGTGGCGATCGTCGACGTCACCGTCGACAGGTTGTCGGCCGGCTGCGTATAGCCGACATTGAAGCTAGTGCTCTGGCCATTCGCCAGGATCGCAGGCAAGCCGCTGAGGGTCACGACGCCCGTGGCGGGATTGTAGCTGCCCACGGCGCCCGTCAAGGTGACGTTGGCCAGGCCCGGCGTCAGCTGCAGGAGGTACGTCACGCCTTCGGCCGGGCCCGGCCCCACGTTGGCGTAGGTGACGGTGCCGGAAATCGTGTCGCCCGCCAGCGTATTCGGCGGGAAATTATTCAGGGTGGTGGTGACGTCGACCAGCAGCTTGACCACCGTGGTGGTGGTGCCGCAATCGCCGGGCTGCACGCAGGCCGGGTTATCGGGACCGCCCGGCACCACGCCGTTGACGGCGGCGCCGGCCAGGGTGGCCGTGGCGCTCACGAACACCTTGGCGGAAGCGCCGGCGGCCAGGCCGGCCGGCACGCTGCACGCCAGGGTAGCGCCGGCCAGCGGGGTGCAGGTGGCGGGCGACTGCGGGCTGACGACGACATTCGTCAAGCCGGCCGGCAAGGTATCGTTCAAGGTCACCGCGCCCGTGCTGGCGCCCGTGCCGCTATTGCTGACAGCCAAGGTCCAGGTGATCGTTTCGCCCACGTTGACCGTGGCCTTGTCGACGGTTTTCTTCACGCTCACGTTCGGGCTGGTGACGGTCGTCGTTGTCTGGCACACACCCGGCGTGGCGCAGGCCGGATTGTCGGGGCCGGAAGGCGCGAGGCTGTTGGCCACCGTGCCCGGCGCATTGGCCACGGCTTTCACGACGACGCTCGCTTCCGTATTGGCGGCCAGGCCAGCCGGCACGCTGCACGTGAGCGTGGTGCCGACCGGCACGCCGCATGATGCTGGCGCAACGGGCAATATTTGCAGCGCGCCCACATTGGCGGGCAAGCTGTCCGTCAAGGTAATGACCGCGTTCGTCGGACCGCTGCCGTTATTGCGCGCTTTCAAGGTCCAGGTGATGGTGTCGCCCAGGTTGACGGTGGTCTTGTCGACGCTTTTCGTCACGGCCACGCTGGGGCTGGTCACCGTGCTGGTGGTGGCGCAATCGCCGGCCGTGGCGCACGTCGGGTTGTCGGGACCGGACGGCACGACGCTATTGGCATAGGTGCCGGCAGCCGTGGGCTGGGCCGTGACGGTAAAGCCGCCAATGCCGCCGTTCGCGGCCAGGCCGGCTGGCACCGTGCAGGTGAGTATATTCCCCGCTGGCACGGCGCAGGTGGCGCTGCCGACCAGCGCCACGTTCAGGCTCGCCAGATTGGCCGGCAAGGTATCGGTCAGGGTGATGGGCGCGGTACTCACCCCATCGCCGCTGTTCGTCACCACGACGCTCCAGCTCAGGGACGCGCCGATATTCACGCTGGCATGGTCGACGGTTTTCTTCACCGCCACTTTCGGGCTGGTGATGGTGCTCGTCGTCTGGCATACGCTGGCCGAGCTGCAAGCCGGGTTGTCCGGACCGCTGGGCATGATGCGGTTCGACAGGCTGCCAGCGGCCGTGGCGTGTGCGGTGATGATGACCGTGCGGCTGCCGTTCAGGGCGGCCAGCTGGCCGGCAGCGACCGTACACGTCTGCGTGCTCGACGCCACCCAGCTGGCCAGCGGCGGGCACGTCACGCCCGGTGCGGCCACCACGCTGGTCACCACCAGGTTCGGCGGCAGCAAATCGGCGAGGCTGACGACGCCCTGGTTGGCGACATTGCCCGTATTGCTGGCCGTGATCGTCCAGACGATATTCTCACCCACGTTGGCCGTGGCCTTGTCGGCCGTCTTGGTGACGCGCACGTTCGGTCCCGGCACCGTCACCGTGGCCGTGTTCGGATAATCGTTCGCCACCTCGGTGGAAGTGGTGGCGATGATGCTGGTCACCGAGGAAATATTGCTGCCCGGCTGGGTGTACGACAGGTTGAAACTGACGCTCTGTCCCGGCGCCAGGGTCGCGGGCAAGCCCGTGAACGTGATCAGGCCGGTGCCCGCGTCATACGTTCCGCTCACGCCAGTGACCGACACGCCGGCCAGGCCTGTGGCCAGTTGCAGCCTGTACGTCACGCCTTCGGCCGCGCCCGGTCCCAGGTTGGCATAGGTCACGACGCCAGCGATGACATCGCCCGCGTTCGAGGTGCCGGGGAAACCGTTCAGTGTCGTGGTCACGTCGACCAGCGGCTTGCTGACGACGGTCGTCGTCTGGCAGGCGGCCGGCGTGACGCAGCTGGCGCCGTTGCCTCCCGACGGCAGCACGCTGTTGATGAAATTGCCTGCCGCCGTGGGGCTGGTGCTGACGATCACCTGGGCGCTGGCGCCCGGCGCCAGGCCGGCCGGCACCGTGCAGGTGAGCGTGTTGCCGGCCAGCGCCGCGCAGGTGGTGGGCGCCGTGGGCGTGACAACGATGCTGGCCAGGTTGGCCGGCAGGGTATCGGCGAGGGTCAGGGCCGCCGTGGTGGCACCCGTGCCGGTGTTAGCGGCGCTCAAGGTCCACTGCACGGTGTCGCCCACCGTGGCGGCCGCCTTGTCGACGGTTTTCTGCACGCGCACGAGCGGGCTGACGATGCCCAGCGGCTCGCTGTCGACGTTATTCGCGGGGATCGGGTCCAGCGTAGTCGAGCCGGCCGTCGTGGTGATCGTCAGGCTGCCGCTGGCGGGCAGGTTGAAGGTCGAACTGCAATTGATGCGCGAGCCGGGAATGAAGGGCGACACGGGCGCGCTGCAGCTGGACGTGGCGCCGGCCGGCAAGCCGCTCATCACGCAAGTGGGCGCGGCCGCGTTGTCGGGGCCGTTATTCGTGCACACGCCCGTGACGGTGATGGCGCTGCCCGCATTGTAGGGGCCGGGCGGCACGGTGGTGACCGCCTGCATGTCCGCCTGCAGGCGGCGATTGCTGATGGTACACGTGACGGGGGCTTCCGGCATGGTGAGGTTGCCCGCGCTGGCCGCGCCGCTGGAAATGACGGCGGCCGTATCCGTGCGCGCGCAGCTGTAGCTGCTCTGGTACTGGGCCAGGATGGTGGCCGTGCCCGCGCTTTCCGCGAACGTCGCGAGGTTGCCAACTCGCACTACGGCGCTGGTCGTGGCGCCGTTGCCGCCCTGCGCGCCAGCCGTGCCGTTGGCATTCATGATGAACAGGCCGCTGTCGCTGGCGGGCGCCAGCACCTTCAGCACCGTCAAGGTATTCGTCCTGACCGTGGCCGTGGTGCTGCTGCTGTTGTTGCTGAGATCGCTATCCGTTTCATTGGGCGAGACGATCACATTGGCCGTATTCACGATGCTGGCGGCGTCACCCGGCGTGGCCGTGATCGTCACGGTCAGATAAGAACCCGTGGTGGGGTCGCTGACGGCCGCGTTCACGGGCAAATTACCCAAGGTAATACCGACGCTGTTGCTGCCCGAACCCGAGGTTTTCGTGCCGCAGGAAGCGCTGCCGCTGGCGGCGCAAGTCCAGCTGACATTGCTCAAGCTGGCTGGCAATATATCGTTGAAGGCAGCGCCCGTGCTGAGGGCCGGGCCGCGGTTCCAGATTTTCACGGTATAGCTCAAGGGCTTGCCGACAGAGAACTGCGCCGGGCCCACCTTGCCGACGGCCAGGTCGGTCTTGCTATTGGTGCAATTGGCATAGGAACTGGCCAGGCTGGGATCGCGCAATTGCGCTGCGGGAATAATTTCCGTCACATTGTCAGGACGCGTCCAACGCATGTGCAAATAATTGATGCCGCCCACGTTATTCCACAGGACGCGAGCCAGATAACAGCCGCCCGGCGTGGCGCTATTGAAATTGCCGGCCAGATTCTGAAAATCCGTTTCATTATTCGAATATTCGGCCACGCTGCCCACGGGCACGTTGTACACGGTATTGCGGTAATTCGTCGAATACTGGGTCGAGAAATCGACTTTCACGTCATCATCATGCGCAACGCTGAATTTGTAATTTCCCGCCTGTGGAAAGACCACCAGCGTGTACATCACCCGGCCCATGATCCAGGCCCGGCAGGCAGCCGACGTCTGCTGCGTGTCGAGGTTGCATAACTGCGCAGGATTGCCGGCCGTGCCATTGGCCCAGTCCAGCTGCGGCGAGGTACCCATGCGCGCCGCGTTGGCGGGAGGATTGGTGGCCAGCGCCGCCAAACTGGCGAGCCGGCCAGCGCTGCCCGCGTTGAAGCCATTGTTGTAATTGGGCGCGAGCGGATTGGCCGGCACCCGCTCGACGCCCCGGTAATCCTCCCACAGCACTTGCGCACTGGCGGGCGCGGCGGCGCCCAGCAGCAGGGAAGCCAGGGCCAGCGGAACGACATGACACTTGGAAAACTGGGGCAAGCGGGTGCGGCGGACTATCGCGGCCAGCATCCCCGTGTAGCGCCCGGAGGACGAAAAAGCTGCATGGCGGCCGGAACGGCCTGCCGTTTCCTGTGGTGTTTTGATCATGTTGTTCGCTAAGAAGTGTACTGCGGCAAGCACAGATACATATAAAAATGACATTTAATTGTCATGATTATATGAACAAGTAACAGTTCAAGCGTACGACAACAGTGACTTTTTTGTTTCCAACAAAGAAATTAAATTATCTCGTTGATATTTCACAACACAATCATAAAATTAATCATGTAGTGATACTGGGATTTTATTTTCTACCGCATACTGATTAGCTCGACATAATATTTAAATTATCATTTACATAATCATGCGAAACTATCAAAGGCATAGTTTGTTTTTCAAAAGAAATTATTAATGCCAAATATCACCAATTATTTCAATGCGTATTTTCCTTCCGCGGCCAAGCGCCCATAATTCGATCCTGCGCTGACTCCCATTCATTCTCAAACACCTGCGTTAATACCAATTTCATTTTATTCACGCATGCCGCCCTGCGAAACAGGACATCCGGCAGGCCGAATTGGTCTTGCAAAAAACGGACGCGCTTGCGAACCGACTATCCCGCCGATGCCCGGATCGCTTACTATCGCCCCATTGCGCCCTGCGCCACACCGTTGCCATCCACTGCCAGGAGTCCTCATTGACGCCACACGCCCACCGCCGCACGCTGCTGGCCTGCGCCTGCGCCTTGCTCGCGGCCTGCACCCCGTTCGCGCCGCCGCCCGCCGCCTCGCTGCCAGCCGCGCCAGTTCCGGCACCAGCCATGCAAGCGCCAGCGTGGCAACAGCAGGGCGTGCAGGTGCTGCACATCGTCCCGCAAGAATCCCTGCTGACCATCACCGTGCGCCGCGGCGGCGCGCTGGCGCGGCTCGGACATGACCACGTGATCGCCAGCCGCAGCCTGCAGGGGATAGTGGCGCCCGCGCCGGGACGCGCACAATTTCGCTTCCGGCTCGACGAGATGAGTGTGGATGAAGAGAGCCTGCGCCAGGCGGCCGGCTTGACGACGACGCCGTCGGCCGACGCCATCGCCGGCACGCGCCACAACATGCTGGTGCGCGTGCTCGAGGCGGAACGCTATCCGTGGGTGCGCATCGATGCCCGGCGCACGGGCGACAAGGAAGTGCTCGAGGCCGACATCACCCTGCATGGCGTGACGCGCACGGTGCAGCTGCCGGTGCGGATCGAACAAGCGGCCGATGGACGCGGCCTGCAGGCCAGCGGCAGCCTGCTGCTGAAACAGAGCGACTTCGGCATCGTGCCCTTCGCCGTCCTGGGCGGCGCCATGGCCGTGCAGGATCAGATGGAACTGGCGTTCCGCATCACCGCCCGGCAAGACGTCAGCGCGCCAGGATCAGGCGCAAGCCCAGACCGATGAAGATGGTGCCGGCCACGCGGTCCAGCCACAGGCCGGCACGCGGGCGGCGGTTGAGCCACTTGCCGACGGCGCCGGAAAAATAGCCGAGCAGGCCGAACAGCACGCAAGCCTGCGCCGTGAAGACCAGGCCCAGCTGCGCCGTCTGCCAACTGGCATTGCCCTGGCCAGCAACGATGAACTGCGGCAAGAACGAAAGGAAAAACAGCACGACTTTCGGATTGATACTGTTGGCAAACAAGCCCTTGCCGAACAGGCGCAGCAAGGACTCGTCGGGCAAGGCCGCCGCACCATCGACCCTGGCGCCGCCACGGCTGCGCAAGGCGCCAATGCCCAGCCACACCAGGTACAGGCCGCCAGCCACTTTCAGCAGGGTAAATGCCGTGGGCGAAGCGGCCAGCAGGGCCGACACGCCGATGGTCGCCAGCACGGTGTGCGTGAGGCAGCCAAGGGCGCAGCCGAGACCGAACGCCATGCCCTGGCGGCGCCCGCGCGACATCCCCACGCCCAGCACCATCAGGTTGTCGGGGCCGGGACTGGCGGTAATAACGACGGCGGCGGCCAGGAAGGCCAGGAACTGGTCAGGACTGAGCATGAATATCTCGCAAGCAAAAGGCGCCATGATACCGGAGCGCTCGCCATGCCGGCAGGACATGAAATTGCCCGTGAGCCACCGAGAGTCGATTAAAATGGGTACTCCACAGCAAACGGCGTTGCCGCCATTTCCCGCGCGACCATCACCAAACCCATCGATGCCAGCCCACCCGCCCCCATCCAGCCACCGCGCTTCCAGCTCCCGCGTCAGCGCCTGGCTATGCGGCTGGCCGCTTCTGTTCAGCTTGCTGATCAGCCTGCTGGGCCTGGCGGGTGCGGCGCAGGCGACACCTTTGCCCCTGAACAAACAAGGCATCCAGCACCTGGGCAACGGTGGGCAACTGTTTCTCGCCGGAAGTGAGGCCGCCCCTGCCGATGCGGCCGCCCTGCCCGCCTGGCTGGCGCGCCAGCGCCCGGCCGAACAGGTCGACCTGTTCGGCGGCGCCTACTGGCTGCATGCGCAAGTGCGCAACGACAGCGGCGTAGCGGCCTGGGTCATCGACCCGAACGATACCCTGATCGACCTGGTCGATCTGCACGTATATGGCCCCGGGCCACACACGGCGCCGCAGACCCTGCTGACGGGCTACCAGCGGCCGCACGAATATTTGTTGCACTACGGCAGGAACGTGCAGCTGGCGCCGGGCGCCACATATGACATCCTGATCCGCTTTTCCAGCCCCTACTATGCGCGCGCGCCCATGTTCGGCGTGAAGACGCAGCAGGATTACCGCAAGCTGGTGGGCAAGGAAAACTTCCTGATGGTGGCATCGATCGGCGCCCTGCTGGCGCTGGGCCTGTTCAATTTCTTCATCTTTTCCATCACCCTGGAAAAAGCCTCGGCCTATTACGCGCTGTACGTGCTGACCTATGGCCTGGCCTGGGCCATGACCTTCCACGTCTTTGCCGACCTGTTCGACTGGCACATGCTGCAGCTGCATTACGTGCCGTTTTTCCTGCTGCCCGTCTTCAGCACCCTGTTCTACACGCATTTCCTGCGCCTGCGCGACTACTCGCCCCGGCTCTACGGGATCAGCCAGGTCAACCTGGTGCTGCCCTTGCTGCTCTTGCCCAGCTGCTTCTTCGCCCTGTCGTATGCCCATACCCTGGCCACCATCGTCATCAGCATCTGGATGCTGCTGGCGCTCATCTGCGGCATCGTCGTCTGGTGCCGCGGCTACCAGCCGGCGCGCTTCTTCGTGCTGGCCTTCGTCGCCCTGATGCTGCCCGGCTTTCTGATCCTGCCGGCCAACCTGGGCCTGATGCCCGCCATGGTGGCCAACGCCCAGCTGGTGACCCTGCTCGGCGGCACCTTCGACGGCTTGCTGCTGGCCTTTGCCCTGGCCGACCAGATCCGCCTGCTGCGCAACAACCTGGAACAGCGCGTGCAGGAGCGCACCCTGGCGCTCACCCTCAGCAACGACGCCCTGCTGAAGGCCAAGGAACACGCGGAAGTGGTCAGCCGCCACCGCATCGATTTTCTGTCCGCCATGAGCCACGACATCCGCACGCCGCTGGCCGGGGTCATCGGCATGCTGAAATTCGCCCTGCGCGACCAGTCTGTACGTGGCCGTACGCAGGAATATCTGCGCATCGGCCTGCACAATGGCGTGTCGCTGCTGACCATCCTCAACGACATCCTCGATTTCTCGAAGATCGACGCGGGCAAGCTGACCCTGGAAACCGTGGACTTCGACCTGCTGGCGCTGATCGGCGACGCGGCCGGCATCGTGCAGGGCCAGGCCGATGCGAAAAGCCTGCTGCTGCGCCGCGAACTGGCGCTGGACCTGCCGCGCTACGTGCGCGCGGACCCCACGCGCCTGCGGCAAATCCTCATCAACCTGCTGGGGAACGCGCTGAAATTCACGGCCAATGGCGAAGTGCTGCTGGAAGTGCGGCGCGCCCGCACGCCGCCGCGCCACGATGGCCGCAGCGCCATCGAATTCATCATCAGCGATACGGGTCCCGGCATCGACGCCGACACCTTGCCCCGTTTGTTCCAGAAATTCGAGCAGGCCGATCATTCCACCACGCGCCGCTACGGCGGCACGGGCCTGGGCCTGGCCATCTGCAAGGAACTGGTCGAACTGATGGGTGGCACGATCGGCGTGGAGAGCCGCGTCGGCATCGGCTCGCGCTTCCATTTCACCTTGCCGCTGCAAGACGGCAGCGCGCCGGCGGCCGACGCGCGCCGGCCCGCACGCCACGCGCGCCACGCCTGCCGCCTGCGCATCCTGTGCGCCGAAGACGTGCGTACCAACCAGATCATCATCGGCACCCTTCTGGAAGGCATGGGACATGACGTGACCATCGTGGAAAACGGCGAGCAGGCGCTGCGCGCGCTGGGATCCGGCGCCTACGATTGCGTGCTGATGGATGGCCGCATGCCACTGATGGATGGCGAACAGGCCGCGCGCCTGATCCGCGACGGCGGCAACGCCCAATTCCCCATTCCCGACGCGCACATCCCCATCCTCGCGCTGACGGCCAACGCCAGCGAACATGACCGGCAACGCTACCTGGCCGCCGGCATGGACGACTTCCTCAGCAAGCCGGTCGACGAAGCGCTGCTGTTCGAGAAAATCGACGCCATCATTGACCTGCTGCTGGCGCGCGGCCACGCGTTGCCGCCTGCCACGCCCACCGAAGACGACGCCCTGGCGCGCCAGTTCGGTCTGGAAGGCGCCGCCGACGAGCCACCGGCGCCGGCCGATCCCATGACGGCGCCCGTGCACATCCTGCCGCTGGCAGGCCTGTCGCCGCAGCACTTGCAGCGCATCGCGCAAGCGTTCCTGACGGAGGCGCCGCGGCGCCTGGACCTGGCCTGCCACGCCGTGCGCGACGGCAACGCCAGCGCTGCCGCTGCCGCCTTCCACGCCTTGAAGGGCAGCGCCGGCTACCTGAGCCGCCCCACCCTGCACGGCCTGTGCCACCAGATGGAAACCCTGGCATCGAACGGCCAGCTCGATAACGTGGAGCAGTTCCTGCCGCAGCTCCAGGCGGCGCTGGATGCGGCGCGGCGCGACCTGGAAGCTCAGCCTGCCGGCTGAGCCATCCAGCCATGCGCCCGCAGCCATGCCAGCAGCAGCTGCGGCCAGGCGGCCGGCTCGCTGCCCGGCTTGCCCAGGCCCCAGCCATGGCCGCCGTGCTGGAACAAATGCAGCTCGACGGGCACGCCTGCGCGGCGCAGGGCTGCTGCCATCAGCCGGCTGTTCTCGGGCGGGGAAATGGGATCGTCCAGCGCCTGTGCGATGAAAGCGGGCGGCGTGCGCGCATCAACGTGCAGCTCCACCGACAAGGCGTCGCGCGCCGCCTGCGTGGGGTGGGCGCCCAGCAACTGCTTCTTCGCGTGCGTCGTGTCGAATGGCGCTTGCATGGTCAGCACGGGGTACAGCAGCACGGCAAAGTCGGGCCGCGCGGAGACGCCATCCATGGCGTCGACGGGCGCATAGCGGGAAGCGTCAGGCTGCACGGCCGTCATGCCGGCCAGGTGCCCGCCGGCGGAAAAACCGAGCATGCCGATGCGCGCCGGATCGATGCCCCACTCGGCCGCCCGCGCGCGGATCACGCGCATGGCGCGCTGGCCATCCTGGAATGGCGCGGCCCCCCCGCCGCCTTCGCGTGGCAAGCGGTACACAAGCTCAAACGCCGTGATGCCCTGCGCCTGCAGCCAGTTGGCGGCCGGGCCGCTCTCCTTGCCCGCCTCGATATGCGCATAGCCGCCGCCGCTGACCAGCAGGATGGCCATGCCGTTCGGCTGCGCCGGGCGGTGGGCGATCAGGTAGGGCTGATCAACCTGCGTGATGGAGCCCTTGGCGCTGTCGCGCTGCGGGCCCGGCGCCGCGCCGCCGGGCGGCGCGCCGGGCCACAGCACAATCGCGCCGGCCGGCGCGGCGACAGCGTGCAGATTGATACAGATCAGAAACAACAGCATCAGGCGTTGCATCGCTCGCTCGCGCAGGGAACAATGAAACGCCATCATAGCGAAATAACTAAAAATCCGTCTCCCCCTGGATCACGGCCGGATAGCCCGTCATGGCACGCGAGGTCTGCATGCCGGCCATCACGGCCGCCTCCACGCAGCCCGCATTGATGCCCGTCTTGATCCAGTCGCCCGTGAGGAACAGGTTGCTGAAGCCCGACTGGTCGGTGGCCAGCCGGTACTGCGTGCTGCCCACCACCGACATCACGTAGCGTTCGGACGGGTCGACATTCGCGCGCCAGTACTGGCTGTCGAAGCGCGCCGGCCCCGCACCCTCCTTCGCATCGACCAGCCATTGCCACGGAAACGCGCCCGGCCCGCCCGCCTCGGGCCACAGCGCGCCAATTTCCCGCTCCAGCTGGTGCAGCGCGCCCTGCTTCGCCCTGGCCGCGCAGCGGGCCGGGAAATCCGTGTCGGTGACGGGCGGGTAGCTGTCGACGGGGAAGGCGCTGCAAAAATACGAGACATTTTTCGGTTCATGCCCCGCCGGCCAGTCTTCGTGCGCCAATAGTTGATCCATCGGCGCCCATGTGTCGTACGGCTCCGTGAAGGCCGACAGCACCGGCTGCTGGCCTTTCGGCTGCGTGGTCCAGCCCATCTGCCCCAGATTCTTGTTGAGCCATACCTGATAGGCCTGCGTGGCCACGGTTTGTACCTTGTCGGCCGCCAGTTGCAGGGCCGGGCTTTGCGCCAGCAGTTGCGGGCACAGGGCCTGCAGCGAACCGATGGAAATGCCGAACACCACCTTGTCGAAGTCGACGCCCTTCTTCAATACCGTGGCGGGCAACTGCCGGCCGAACGCTTGCTGGTACTGCTGCGGCCAGTCGCTCCAGTACGACTCCAGGTTGACTTCCTGCTCCTGCAGCAGGGCCGCTTGCGCTGGCTCAAGCTGCGCATAATCGGGCGCGCTGGGCCAGCAAGCCAGTCCCTTGACGTCCACCAGCGGCGCGTAGCCGGCGGCGGGGTCCTTCAATTGCACCTGCTGCGTGATGCGGATGCTGTCGATGTCGCCCGCGCCCGGCACCAGTTCTTCCACGCGCTGGAAGAATTTGAATTCCACGCCGCGCTTGCGCAGCACTTCGTACAGCGGCGTGAAAATCGTGTCGCCCATGCCGGCTTGCATCTTGAACATGATGCCGCCCTTGTAGGCCAGGCCGATGCGCGCCATCGCCCGCAAGAGCGTTCCCGCCTCGATGTTCGGCTTCGCAAAATCGCCGCCCTCGTAGGCGAACACCAGGTCATAGAAGCCGCGCACGGGCGCCGAATTGACGCTGAACTGCTCGTCGCCGCCATGTTTTTTCAGCCAGGCGCGGAAGTCGATATCGTTGATGACGTCGAAGCCGTTCTTGAACACGCCATCCTCGAACATGCCCTTCATGACCGTGATGCCCAGGTCCAGGCAAATGAACAGGCGGCGCAATTCATCGTCGCCGTCGATCAGGGCGCGGTAGCGCAGGCGCAGCCACGCGCGGATGCCGTTCAGGGTACTGGCCAGCAGCTGGTGGCGCGCCTGGTCGTGGCGCGTGGAATCGGGCGCCAGGTCGGCTACCAGCGCCACCAGCGCGCCCACGGACAGGCCCACGTCCAGGCCCAGTTCATCGGCCTGCCCCACCACTTCGTCGGCCAGCCGGCGCAGCCAGCCCGGCCACACGCCTTCGCCTTGCGACGCGCTGGCGCGCACGATGCGCGCGTCGGCGTCCGCCACTTGCCGGATCTGACGGATCCACTGCTCGATCCAGCCCACCATGGCGATGGCCATCTGCCACAGGGTGATGTCTTCGCCCCCCTCGCCCGGTTCGCCCGGCAAGGTGGGAAAGACGATGGACCAGTTGCGCCACTTGCCCTTGACGTCTTCCGACAGGGCCACGTAATCGTGCTGTTTGAAAGCGTCGCGCCAGGTGGCCAGCGGCGCGCCAGGCGGACGCTCCAGGCTCGCGTACGCTTCCTTGATCATCTTGAAGGCGTTCGCGTAGAAGCCGAACCAGATGTGCAGGCCGTGCTCCTCGATGCGCTGGCCCACCTGTGCATTGCGCCCGCTGGCCCCCTTGCCGCCCAGGCGCCAGCCCAGCTGGTAGACGGTGATGGCATGCCGGTTTTGCCAGCCCGGCTGGTTCGTCAGATAATACGCCGTGGTCATGGCCGCCACGCCGCCACCAAGGATGGCGATCTTTTCCGGCGCGATGCGGGAATTGTCGACCAGCTCCTCGCCCGGCATGGCCGTGAAGTCGAAATTCACCTGGAACGGCAATATCGCCGCCTGCGGCCCCAGTTTGAGACCCAGGGTCTGGTCCAGCGGGAAGCTGTCGAACGCGTGCAGCGTGCATTCATACTCATAGCCGAGCAGGCGCGCGCTGTGCAGGCGGTTGATCTCGGCGGGAGCGGCCACCAGGGCCTGGTACACGGCTTTCACGCCGGCGCTGTCGGGGAATTGCTTGAGGAATATCTGGTCGATGCGGGGGTTGCGCAGCAAGGACAAAATATCGGCCCAGCCGGCCTGGTCCATGTCGAAGAAATCGGGGATGGAGAGGAAAATCTGGAACGCCTGCTCGATGAGTTCCAGGAAACTGTTGACGCTCTTGTGCTGCCCTGTCTGCACGGTGGCGTTGACTTCCAGCAACGGATGCAGGGCCAGTTTCGTTTCCGGCGAAAAATGCTGGAAGCCCTTGGCAGCCACGGAACAGCGCAGCGGCTCGCTGCCGGCGGCGGGAATCTCGTAGTCGCACAGGTATTTCGGATAGCCGAACAGCTCGCGCCCGTTGATCAGGGCCATCGCGTCATCGACGAAGATATGGCACGGGTACCAATAGATATGCGCGAGCTTGCCGGCGGCGTCCATCTGGCCGACCATGATCCAGGTGACGATGTCGACTTCCGTGATCCAGCCCTTGGCCTGGTCGACGGGGTTGGCGGAGTCCGCATGGTTAACGCGCGTAAACGTCAGCATGACATACGGCGACAGGGCTTTCAGGGTCATCTTGCTGCCCGCCACCTGGTTCAGGGTGGTATTCACGGTCGCTTGCAGTTTCGCCAGGTCGCCCCTGACGAAATAACCGTACATTTCCGACTGTTTCAATTGCAGCGGCGAGTGCATCATCACCGAACCGCCCTGATAGATATACGAAGGTCTTGCCGAAGGTGTCGCCGTCATTGCCCTGTCCCCTTTAAGTTTCAGTCAAACAAGATTTCTACAGTGTATTTGAGAAATATCAATGAATGATATGAAATAAATTAAAGGATTTGCCAAGATGCATAGGCTTGGAGGCGATCCCGGCAGAAAGCCGCTTGCGCACGGCAGCCGGGGCAAGCCCATGCCATCGGGTGTACGATGAAGCATCTTGAGCATTCCGAGCACCATGCCATGGCAATGATTACCACCGACTACGTTTCCACCTATTCAGGCAACCGTTTTTATCCCTTGCGCCCGCATATCGACAAGGTAGCCATCGAGGACATCGCCCACGGCCTCGCCTACCAGTGCCGCTTCAATGGACAGACGCAAGTGTTTTACTCGGTCGCCCAGCACAGCCTGATCGTCGCCGAACTGGCGCCACCCCATTTGCGCCTGGCCGCCCTGCTGCACGACGCGGCCGAAGCCTACCTGGGCGACATGGTGAAACCCTTGAAAGTGTTGCTGCCGGAATTTGCCGTACTGGAAGACAAGGTCAGCGCCATCATCGCCGCCACGTATGGGCTGGATTTTTCCGATTACGCGCCCATCAAGCGGGCCGACCTGATCGCGCTGGCCACGGAAAAGCGCGACCTGATGCCGCACTCGGCCGAACGCTGGGCTTACCTTGACGGCATCGCCCCCTTGCCCGGTATAATCGAGGCCATGGGTCCGGCCGAAGCCAAGCAGCGCTTCCTGCATGCCTTTGCCCAACTGGGCGGGCTTGGGCTGGCCGCATGAATGCTTCCACCCCGCCGTACGAATCGGCGCTAAGCCCCGGTTTTTTCACGGCTTTTTTAGATATCCACAGCAACTGTGGATAAAGTTGTTGATAAGCCCCTCTTGACAAGCCGCAACGCCAGTATTGATGCGGGTTTCAATAATTTGCTGATTTCACAGGCAATTTTTTACCCCAATGAAATCAATGACTTGCAATCATGAATTTGCGCTAGCGCAAACTTAATCTGCCACCATGAAAATATATTTTTGCTGTGCATAAGCCGATGTGGCGCGAGGCCGTCTTGCTTGAACAGCATTGTTTTGACAAACCCCGCAGACTGGCATAGTGTGGAGTAGCGAGTACGATCAACGGTGGATAAACGCATGAATATAGATAGCGATAGCGCCGCCAAGGAGGCGGACGAACCCGACTGGCTGGTCGACGAACCGCTGGGACGGACAGACGCGGCGGCAGAACCGTCCACTGCGGTGCCTTGGCGCGTGCTGATTGTCGATGACGATGTCGACGTGCATGTGGTGACCAAGTTCGCCCTCAGCCAGGCCAGCTTCCAGGGACGCAGGCTGAGCTTTTTACACGCGTATTCGGGCGCCGAGGCGCTGGCCTTGTTGCGCAGCACTCCCGATATCGCCGTGGTGCTGCTCGATGTCATCATGGAAACCCAGGATGCCGGGCTGCAAGTGGCGCGCCAGGTCCGCGAAGAACTGCACAACAGCGCCGTGCGCATCATCCTGCGCACGGGCCAGCCCGGCCAGGCCCTGGAACACCGCATCATCATCGATTACGACATCAACGATTTCTGGTGCAAGACCGACCTCACCACGCGCAAGTTGTTTACCACCGTGATCGCCTCGCTGCGCACCTATGCCACCTTGCGCGAAGCGCAGCAACAGGTGACCGAACTGGCTGCCGCCCTGGCCCAGTGCGGCGACACGCCGGCGGCGCCGGCCAGCGGCACACCCTGACCATCGGCCGCTACTTTCAGTCATAAAAACCAGAGCACTGGATGGGCATACAGGCTTGTGGCATGCCCCGTTTTGGCCCTTTTTTCCCGCCGATTGCATGGGCTGGCCGGCTTCCATTTCCTAAGTGGCGGATTGTTAAGCGCTTTTTCAGATATCCACACGGACTGTGGATATCTTTGTGGATAAGGGCCTATTGACAGGCCTCAAAGCCACAGCCCGTGCGGCTTTCAATAAACTGCTCAATCAAACAGCAAAAATAAAACACATTAAAATCAAGCACTTAGAAAATCACACATAATCACAAGAAAATTATTTCGCCAATTTCGCTAACCCATCATTTGTGCATAACTGAGCCGTAATGATCAATCCGACAACAGCGGATCGCGGCCGCCGGCAACACAGTTGCCGTGGGGATACTCAATGCACGGTCTGGCGGCGCTGCTCAGGATGCAGCAGCACGCGCTCGATCAGTTCCGGGGCGACATTGTATGACTTCAGGTATTCCAGTGCGCACAAGGTACTGAAGGCCGCCTGCACGGCGATGCCCAGATTGACGATATCGCACATCTTCTGGTCGACCCGGGCATGCAGCACCGCGGTTTTGACGGGCATATGCAGCGTTTCTGTGGAATGAGGCATGATGAACAACTCCTGCGAAGGGGGACGGAGGGCTGGAGACGGCATAGCAGTGCGAACCGCGACAGCGCGGACAGGGACAGCGGTCATGTTGCCGCTAAAAGTATTGCCGATAAACTCTCGATGTCAATGGCAGGGAAACATGAGCCACGGTTTTTTTCTTGCAGGCACAAGCGCAGCCGAAAGCGATGGACAAGCGCGATCGGCCACGGCGATAATCAGCCATGCCCTCCCCCTCCTCCATCCAGCCCGACCTGCCCCGCCCGCAACCCGCCTCGCTTGCCGACCTGTTCTTCTCGTTCACCTGGCTGGCCCTGCAGGGGTTCGGCGGCGTGCTGGCCGTGATCCAGCGCGAGATGGTCGAGCGCAAGCGCTGGCTGACACAGGAAGAATTCCTGGAAGACTGGGCCGTGGCGCAAATCATGCCCGGGCCAAATGTCGTCAACCTGTCGCTGATGGTGGGCGGGCGCTATTTCGGTTTGAAAGGCGCGCTGACGGCGCTGGCCGGCATGCTGGCCGTGCCCCTCCTCATCGTGCTCGTGCTGGGCGTGCTGTACACGCGCTTTGGCGACAATGCGCAGATGGCGGGCGCCTTGCGCGGCATGGCGGCCGTCTCGGCCGGCATGATCGCCGCCACGGGCGTGAAACTGGCTGCCGCGCTGGGCAAGCATCCGCTGCCCTTGTGGCTGACCTTGTCCATCACCGTGCTCGGCGTGCTGATGGTGGCGATCTTCCGCTGGCCCCTGCTGTACATCCTGCTGGGCCTGGGCGGCATCGGCTGCCTGCTGACCTACCGAAAGCTGTCCGCATGAATCCGCCCCTGCAACTGGTGTTGAGCGCGGGCGACTGGCTGAACCTGTTCGGCCACTACCTGATGCTATCGCTGATGTCGATCGGCGGCGCCATTTCCACCACGTCCGAAATGCACCGCTTCCTCGTCGAACAGCATGGCTGGCTGACACAGGCGCAATTCAACGAATCGATCGCCATCGCCCAGGCCGCGCCCGGCCCCAACGTGCTGTTCGTCGCCCTGATGGGCTGGAACGTGGGCATGAACGCGGGCAGCTACGCGGCGGCCTACCTCGGCGTGCTGGTGACCATGGTGGGCATCATGCTGCCCAGCACCACTCTCACCTACGTGGCGGCCCAGTGGGGCTACCGCAACCGCGACCTGCGCCCCGTGCGCGCCTTCAAGCAAGGCATGGCGCCCATCGTCGTCGCCCTGCTGATTTCCACGGGCATGATACTGGGCGGCGCCAACCATGACATCCGTACGGACTGGCCCCTGTGGAGCCTGTCCATCGTGGCTGGCCTGATCATCTGGCGCACGAAGATCCATTTATTGTGGCTGCTGGCGGCCGGCGCCGTGCTGGGCTGGTTCCAGCTCGTCTGACCTTACACGGCCAGGTGCCGCTTCACGTCCTCGCCATCCATCTGTTCCGCCTTGCCGCTGGCGACGACACTGCCGCGCGACAGGACGATGAATTCGTCGGCCAGTTCGCGGGCAAAATCGAAATACTGTTCGCACAGCACGATGGCCATGTCGCCCCGCTGTTTCAACAGGCTGATCACGCGGCCGATATCCTTGATGACGGAGGGCTGGATACCTTCCGTCGGCTCGTCGAAGATAATCAGCTGCGGCTCGGCCAGCAGGGCGCGGGCGATGGCCAGTTGCTGCTGTTGCCCGCCCGATAAATCTCCGCCGCGCCGCTGCAGCATCTCCTTGAGCACCGGAAACAGCTCATATACGTGGGGATCGATGCGCGCAGCTTGCCGGCCGCCCTTGCTCGCCATCCCCATCAGCAAGTTTTCCTCGACCGTCAGGCGCGCAAAGATGTCGCGGCCCTGCGGCACGTAAGCGATGCCCAGCTTTGCCCTCGCATGCGGCGCCAGCCTGGTGATGTCGCGTCCCTGGAACACCACCGTGCCCTGTGCCACGGGCAGCACGCCCATCAGGCATTTCAACAAGGTCGTCTTGCCCACGCCATTCCTGCCCAGCAAGGCCAGGCATTCGCCCTTGCGCGCCGACAGATTGATGCCGCGCAAGGTGTGCGAGGAGCCATAGTATTGATTCAATTGTTCGACTTCCAGCATGCTTACCTTCCCAGATAGACTTCGATCACGCGCTCGTCGGCTTGCACCTCGTCCATGCGCCCCTGCGCCAGCACGGCGCCTTCATGCAGCACGGTGACGATGCCTTGCCGGGCGATTTCCGTCACAAAACCCATGTCGTGTTCGACCACCATGATCGAATGCTTGCCGCGCAATTCATTGAGCAACTCGGCCGTGCGCGCCGTTTCCGCATCCGACATGCCGGCCACGGGTTCGTCCAGCAAAATCAGCTGCGGCTCCTGCATCAGCAGCATGCCGATTTCCAGCCACTGCTTTTGCCCGTGCGACAGCAAACCCGCCGGCCGCGCCTCCTGGCCATTGAGGCGGATCAGGCGCAATATCGCTTCGATCCTGCCTTCCTGCTCGGACGTGAGGCGCGCAAACAGGGTGGGCGCCACGCGCTTGTCCATCTTCATCGCCAGTTCCAGGTTGTCGAACACCGTGTGCTGCTCGAACACGGTGGGGCGCTGAAACTTGCGGCCTATACCCGCGTGGGCGATCTGCGCTTCCGTCATGGTGGCCAGGTTCATGGTCTGGCCAAACCAGGCCGTGCCGGACGTGGGCCGCGTCTTGCCCGTGATCACATCCATCATCGTCGTCTTGCCCGCCCCGTTCGGGCCGATGATGCAGCGCAATTCGCCCACGGAAATATCGAGGCTGAGCTTGTTGATGGCCTTGAAACCGTCGAAGGACACGCTGATGTCTTCCAGGTACAAAATGGCGCCATGCGTCGTATCGACGCCCTCGCCTTTCACGCGCGAGTACGTCGGCCCCGCTTCCGCGCTGGCCATGCCGGGCAACATGCGGATACTCATGCGGCCTCCTCTGCCATGGCGGCGGGTTTTTTACGTTTGAGCTTGTTCAGCACGCCCAGCATGCCCTGCTGCATGAACAGCGTGACGACGATGAACAGCAAGCCCAGCGCGAACAGCCACAGTTCCGGCAAGGCAGCCGTGAACCAGCTTTTCAAGCCGTTGACGGTGAAGGCGCCCAGGATGG
The DNA here is from genome assembly GCF_034424625.1 of Janthinobacterium lividum. Classification (NCBI taxonomy): domain Bacteria; kingdom Pseudomonadati; phylum Pseudomonadota; class Betaproteobacteria; order Burkholderiales; family Oxalobacteraceae; genus Janthinobacterium; species Janthinobacterium lividum. The sequence goes on from NZ_CP139976.1 coordinate 4,486,581, forward strand.
GACCGATCAGCGTGCCACGTCCGCCCACGGCTACCCACACGACCATCTCGATGGAGTTCGCCGGCGACATTTCGGACGGGTTGATGATGCCCACCTGCGGCACGTACAGGGCGCCGGCGATGCCGCACAGCACGGCCGACAAGGTCCACACAAACAGCTTGAACCACAGCGGGTTGTAGCCGAGGAACATCAAGCGCGCCTCGCTGTCGCGCACGCCCTGCAGCACCCGGCCCAGTTTCGAGCGGACGATGGCGCGCGCGCCGATCAAGGCCGCCAGCAGGAAGGCCAGGGTCAGCAGGAACAGCACGGCCCGCGTGGCGGGCGCCGTGATGCTATGGCCGAGAATAGTCTTGAAATCCGTGAAACCGTTGTTGCCGCCAAAGCCAGTGTCATTGCGGAAGAACAGCAGCATGAAGGCATATGTCATCGCCTGCGTGATAATAGAAAAATACACGCCCTTGATGCGCGAGCGAAAGGCAAAGTAGCCAAACACAAAGGCGAGCACGCCCGGCACCAGCACGACGAGCGCCATGCAGTACCAGAAATGTTCCGTAAACGCCCAGTACCAGGGGTAGGTTTTCCAGTCGAGAAAGACCATGAAGTCGGGCAGGCTGCTGTGGTACTGGCCCTGGTCGCCGATGGCGCGCATCAGATACATGCCGTGCGCATACGCCCCCAGGGCGAAGAACACGCCGTGGCCCAGGGACAATATGCCCGTGTAGCCCCAGACGAGATCCAGCGCCAGCGCGGCCAGCGCGTAGCACATGAACTTGCCCACCAGCGCCACCGTGTAGGCGGACACGTGCAACGCATGCCCTTCGGCAAACGCCAGGTTAAAAACCGGCAACAACGCCGCCAGCACCGTGCATGCGGCGATGGCCAGCCAGACGGGCCGCGTGAACAGGCCAGGCTTGGATTGATAGGAGGTAGTCATTCGACGCTGCGTCCCTTCATGGCAAACAGGCCCTGCGGCCGGCGCTGGATGAAAATGATGATGAACACCAGAATGGCGATCTTCGCCAGCACGGCGCCCGCCACCGGTTCGAGGAATTTGTTGACTTCACCCAGCCCCAGCGCGGCGATCACGGTGCCGGCCAGCTGGCCCACGCCGCCCAGCACCACCACCATGAAGGAATCGACGATGTAGCTTTGGCCCAGGTCCGGCCCCACATTGCCCAGCTGCGACAGGGCCACGCCACCGAGCCCCGCAATGCCGGAACCGAGGCCAAAGGTCAGCATGTCGACCTTGCCCGTGGCCACGCCCACGCAATCGGCCATGCGTCGGTTCTGCGTCACGGCCCGCACGAACAGGCCCAGGCGCGTCTTGTTCAGGATCAGCCACACGGCCGCCACGACGACGATGGCAAAGCCGATGATGGCCAGGCGGTTGTACGGCAGCACGAGGCCGCCCAGCACGGTGACGCCGCCCGACATCCAGGCGGGATTGGCCACTTCCACGTTTTGCGCGCCGAAGACCGTGCGCACGGCCTGCATGAGGATCAGGCTGATGCCCCAGGTGGCCAGCAGGGTTTCCAGCGGCCGGCCATACAGCCAGCGGATCACCGTGCGCTCCAGCATCACGCCCACCAGTCCCGCGACAAAAAAGGCGGCCGGCAAGGCGGCCAGCAGATACGCATCCTGCAAGCCAGGCAGGTAGCTGCGGAAGAACAGCTGGCACAGGTAGGTCGTGTAAGCGCCTATCATCAGCAATTCGCCATGCGCCATGTTGATGATGCCCATCAAGCCAAACGTGATGGCCAGCCCCAGCGCGGCCAGCAGCAGCACGCTGCCCAGCGAAATGCCGTAGAACACATTGCCGGCGAACTCCATGCGCGCCACCCGTCCCTTGATCTGGCGCATGGTCTCGATGGCGGCCAGCTGCACGGCCTCGTCCGGCTCGCCGGCCTTGCCATCTGGTCCTTTCTCCAGCATGGCTTGCAGCACGGGCAGCAGACGCGCATCGCTGCTGCCCGCCAGCGCCTGCACGGCGGCCTTGCGCGTGGCGGCGTCGGGCGCATGCAGGTTGGCGCTGGCGATCAGCACCTGCAATATCTGTTTGATGTCAGCATCGTTTTCCTGCTCCAGCGCCTTGCGTATCAGGGGAACCTGCGCGGGATCGACGGATTGCTGCAGCGCCTGCGCGGCGGCCAGGCGCGTGGCCCGCTCGGGCGACAGCAGTTTCAACCCCGACAAGGCGCCCGCCACGGCCGCGCGCAAGCGGTTGTTGACCATCACGCCGTCGATGCCATCGGGCAGCGGCACATTCTTGCCGAGCGCAGGGTCAAGCGCCTGCTCGCCGTCGACGATATACACCTTGCCGTCGGGGGCCGCATATAACTGATCGTCCTGCAAGGCTTGCAGCACCCGGGCGGCCTCGGGCGTAGCCAGGGCGGCGATCTGGGCGACGGCCGCGATCCTGGTGTCGGGATCGTCGCCGGACAGCGCTTTGAGCAAGTCGGGGGGGATGGCGGCCTGCGCCAGCGAGGATAGCAACAGGCAGGCGAGGACCAGCAGTTTGGGGATGAACCTCATTGTAAGTTCCATGGAAAAACTGCACGGGGCGAGCACTTACCCCAAAGGCGAGGACTGGGGTCGGACCCTCAGGGTCCGACCCCGGCATTTGCTGGTGGGTGATAGCGCCTACAACTTCTGCTTGCCCTCATTCCCCTTGATGAACGGGCTCCACGGCTGGGCGCGTATCGGTTCCTTGGTTTTCCACACGACATTGAATTGCCCGTCGGCCTTGATCTCGCCGATCATCACGGGCTTGTGCAGGTGGTGGTTGGTCGGGTCCATGGTCAGGGTAAAACCGGACGGCGACTTGACGCTCTGGCCCGCCATGGCGGCGATCACCTTGTCCGTGTCCGTCGATTTCGCTTTTTCCACGGCTTGCGCCCACATGTGGATGCCCACATAGGTCGCTTCCATCGGGTCGTTCGTCACGACCGAACCCGCGTTCGGCAGCTTTTGCGCCACGGCATACGCCTTCCACTGCTTGATGAAGGGCGTATTGACGGGGTTCTTGACGGATTCAAAGTAATTCCACGCCGCCAAGTGCCCCAGCAGGGGCTTGGTATCGATGCCGCGCAATTCTTCCTCGCCCACGGAAAACGCGACGACGGGCACGTCCGTGGCTTTCAAGCCCGCATTGCCCAGTTCCTTGTAGAACGGCACGTTGGAATCGCCATTGATGGTGGAAATGACGGCCGTCTTGCCGCCCGTGGAAAATTTCTTGATGTTGGCGACGATGGTTTGATAGTCGGCATGGCCGAACGGCGTGTAGACCTCGCTGATATCGCTATCCTTGACGCCTTTGCTTTTCAGGAAGGCGCGCAGGATCTTGTTGGTGGTGCGCGGATACACATAATCCGTGCCCAGCAGCACGAAGCGTTTGGCGCCACCGCCATCCTTGCTCATCAGGTATTCCACGGCAGGAATCGCCTGCTGGTTCGGCGCGGCGCCCGTATAAAACACATTCTTTTCCAGCTCCTCGCCCTCGTACTGGACCGGGTAAAACAGCAGGCTGTTGAGTTCCTTGAACACCGGCAAGACGGATTTGCGTGACACGGATGTCCAGCAGCCAAACACGACAGCCACTTTATCCTGCGCCACCAGCTGGCGCGCTTTTTCCGCGAACAAGGGCCAGTTCGACGCGGGATCGACGACGACGGCTTCCAGCTTCTTGCCCAGCACGCCGCCCTTGGCATTGATCTCGGCGATCGTCATCAGCGCCACATCCTTGAGCGACGTTTCGGAAATGGCCATGGTGCCCGACAGGGAGTGCAAGATGCCCACCTTGATCGTGTCGGCGGCCAAGGCTGCCTGCATGGTGGTGGACATGGCCAGGGCCAGTGCGCCGGCGGCGGCCGCTTTCAGGATGATGCGTCGTGTCATGGGGGACTCCTGTGATGGGTTCGTGGGGGTCGAGCTGGGTCTGCCATGTTGTTAAAGCAGAATGCATGCCAGCGCCAAGAGGCGTCCGCCATGGTGCAAGCGGCGCTCGCCGCACGAAAAAAAACCTGGCTGCACAAGGACTGTGCAGCCAGGTTTCAAATTGCCGTAAAACGGTGCGCAGGACGCAGCAATCCCGGCATCAATCCTTGCGCGGAGCTCCACGCAGGCGGCGCCAGCCCTTGCGGCCCAGCGGGAACAGCAGCACGAAAGCGATCAGCCACGGCAGGATGTAGGCCATGGCAGTGATGGCGTTGGCCACGCCTTCCGACAGGTTTTCCGTGAAATTGCCCAGCGCGCGCTTGACGGGCCGCCAGAACGATTGCCTGCCTTCGGCGCTGATGGCCACGTTCAACAAGTCCGTATCGATACGCTGCATCAACAGCGCATTGGCGGCCGTCGCCTGCTCCAGTTCCACTTGCACGGTGGCCAGTTCCTTGGTCACCTTGATGAGGGCATCGACGTTAGTGCCCGAACGTTTTTCCAGGTCTTGCAATTGCGCCTGGTATTGCTTGAGCATTTCCAGGCGTTTCTTGCTGTCGAGCACAGGACGGCCCAGGTCTTCCACCTTGGTGCCCTGGCTGGTGACGTCGCCTTCGGCCGCGACCAGCGCGACGAGCTTCTTGATGCCGGCCGGCTTGGCGCGCATGCTGATGCGCGCATGCACGTAGCGGCCGCTGTCGACGCTGGAATCGAGCAGCAGGCAGCCGTTTTCCGTATCGGCCTTGCAGGCTGCGACCACTTTTTCATACAGGGGCCGCACTTGCGCCTCGCGCGTATCGACGCTGACATTATGTTCATAGGCAAGGAACTCGCTGCCCTTTTCCTTGCCTTCGAGACGCGCGGCGCTCGACTGCCCGCCGCTCTCGCCCTTGCTGCCGCAGCCGGCCAGCAGCAACAGTCCAAACAGGCATATGGATATTTTTTTCATGATTTCTTTCTTTGGATTATTTTTGCAGCGGCAACAATTCGATATCGGGCAAGTGCGCCGCCACATCCTGCACGGTCGCATGGCAGGTCAAGGACGCCACCACCTGCGGCAACGGTTCCGGCCAGATTTCCGGCAAGTCGCGCTCTTCGGGCGCCAGCACGGGAAAGGCCAGCTGTTCCCGTGGCGGCGTGAAGGCGGCAGCGACGCCGGGCTTGTTGCCGCGCGCATCGATGCGGTACCAGCCGAACGCCTGCAGATGCACGGCATTCAAACCATGCAGGCAGAACGGCGGCCCCACCTCGCCCACGGCCAGGCGCTGGTAACACAGGCCGGCAGGAATGCCGTTGGCGCGCAGCAGCGCGGCCAGCAAATGGCTCTTCGCATAGCAATAGCCAGTGCCGTGCTGCAAGACATCGGAAGCGCGGCAGGTGACGGGATTGCGCTGGTAGTCCCAGCTATGCGCGATCTCGTCGCGCACGAAGGCAAAGCAGCGGGCCGCGATGGCGGCGTCGCCCACCGCGCCTGCCGCCAGTGCAGCCGCCTTGGCGCGCACGGCAGGATGGTCGCTGTCGATGTAAGTGCTGCTGGCTAGATACGGGGAAAAGTCGGTAGACATGGCGTCAAGGTCATGCAAAAAGATAATGCGCGATTCTAGTCGAAACGGCACGAAATCGAGCGTTTCCTTGCGCAGGAACAAAGAAAAACCACGCCTCAGGCTTACTGCGCGGGGGGCGGCGACTTTGGCGGCGGCCCGGTAGCTGGTATCATGCGGGCAAACGCAGCCGGCCATATTGGCGCGGCACATGCACTACCCTGCGAAGCGGACCTGCCCTCCGGCGCGCCGCCGACGCCTCCCTACAGATCAGAGAAACGAGTTCCCTATGAGCACATCATCGTCGCACCCATCGTTCTGGCGCCGTGTCCCGCTGGCTTTCGGCGCCTTCTTCAGCACCCTGTCGGACGCCGCCTATGCGGCCCGCGTGGAAAAGCTGGCCTTGCCCGAGGCGGCGCCCGCCGCTCCCGTCGCGCCAGTGGCCCCTGCCCCGGCGCCAGCCGCCGCGCCCGTCATTTTGAAGGAAGCGACGCCGGACGCGGCCCTGCAATTGCTGGCCCTGCTGCAACGCGAAGCGCGATTGATCGACTTCACCCAGGAAAACCTGGGCAGCCATGCCGATGCCGATATCGGCGCGGCCGCCCGCGTGGTGCATGAAGGCTGCGCCAAGGTCATGCGCGAGTATTTCACCATCGAAGCCGTGCGCCAGGAAGCCGAGGGCAGCCGCATCGTCCTGCAGGAAGGTTTTGACTCCGCCCAGGTACGCCTGACAGGCAATGTGGTCGGCTCCGCGCCGTTCACGGGCACCCTCAGCCACCGCGGTTGGCGCGCCTCCAGCGTGCGCCTGCCGAAACTGAGCGAGCAGCACGACGCCGCCATCCTGGCACCGGCCGAGGTGGAACTGTGAGCGACACGATCAACCCTACCCCGCGCTACGCCATCGGCATCGACCTGGGCACCACCCACAGCGCCCTGTCATATGTCAACCTGGTCGAGAGCGACGGCGAAAAGTCCAGCCATGGCGTGCTGAAAGTGCCGCAACTGTCGGCGCCGGGCACCGTCGAAGAGCTGTCGCTGCTGCCATCGTTCGTCTACCTGCCGCACGCCGATGAAGTGGCGGCGGGCGACCTGGCCCTGCCCTGGGTCACCGAGGAAGCCGAAGCGCCGTTCGTCGTTGGCGAAATGGCCCGCAGCCGTGGCGCCACCACGCCGATCCGCTTGGTGTCGAGCGCGAAAAGCTGGCTGTGCCACCCGGGCGTGGACCGCCGCGCGGCGATCTTGCCTAACGACGCGCCGGCCGAAGTCGCGCGCATTTCGCCCATCACGGCCGCCACGCGCTACCTGACGCACTTGCGCCAGGCCTGGGACAACGCCCACCCGCAAGCGCCGTTCGCCGAGCAGGAAATCACCGTCACCATTCCCGCCTCGTTCGACCCGGCAGCGCGCGAGTTGACGATGGAAGCGGCGCAGGCGGCCGGTTATTCCTCATTGACCTTGCTGGAAGAGCCGCAAGCGGCCCTGTACAGCTGGATCCAGACCAGCGAAGGCCGCTGGCGCAAGGAAGTCAAGCCGGGCGACATCATCCTGGTGGTCGACGTAGGCGGCGGTACCAGCGACTTTTCGCTGATCGCCGTGCTCGAGCGCGATGGCGTGCTGGAACCGCACCGCGTGGCCGTCGGCGAACACATCCTGCTGGGTGGCGACAATATGGACCTGGCGCTGGCCCACCTGGTGGCCCGCAAGCTGGCCGCCAACGGCACCCAGCTCGACGCCTGGCAGATGCGCGCGCTGACCTATGGCTGCCGCAGCGCCAAGGAAAGCCTGCTGGCCGACAGCGGCCTCGATGTGTCGCCCATCGTCGTGCCGAGCCGCGGTTCGAAACTGATCGGCGGCTCCATCCGCACTGAACTGACGCGCGCGGAAGTGTCCACCTTCATCCTCGACGGCTTCTTCCCGCAAGTGGAAGCATCGAGCCGTCCTGCCGTACGCACGCGCGCCGGCCTGACGCAACTGGGCTTGCCGTATGCGCAGGATGCGGCCATCACGCGCCACCTGGCCGCGTTCCTGGGCCGCCAGGTAGCGGCAACGGCCGAACTGGAAGGCTTTGCAGGCCGCCAGGCGGACGGCGCCAGCTTTTTGCACCCGACGGCCGTGCTGTTCAACGGCGGCGTCTTCAAGTCGGACCTGCTGGTGCAGCGCATCATGGCCACCGTCAACGACTGGCTGTACATGGAAGGCGCGGAACCGGCGCGCATGCTGGCCGGGGCCGACCTGGACCTGGCCGTGGCGCGCGGCGCGGCCTACTACAGCTACGTGCGGCGCGGCCATGGCGTGCGCATCCGCGGCGGCACGGCCAGCGCCTTTTATGTCGCCATCGAGTCGGCCATGCCGGCCATCCCCGGCATGGAGCCGCCTATCCAGGCCCTGTGCGTGGCGCCGTTCGGCATGGAAGAAGGCAGCGAACTGGAACTGCCAGGCCAGCAATTCGGCCTGGTCGTGGGCGAGCCTGTGCACTTCCGCTTCTTTGCATCGTCCACGCGCCGCAACGACCAGATCGGCGACTTGCTCGATTTCTGGGACCCCGATGAATTGCAGGAGCTGAGCGAAATCCAGGCGACCTTGTCCGCCGAAGGCCGTCAGGCCGGCGACGTGGTGCAAGTCAAGCTGCACGCGCGCGTGACGGAAGCGGGCACGCTGGAACTGCTGGCCGTCTCCCCTGATGGCGCCGAGCGCTGGAAGGTGGAATTCGACGTGCGCGGCACGCCGCAGCAATAGGCATGCGCAGCGCAGTGGGCAAGCAGGCCTTCCTGGTCGGCATCGACCTGGGCACCACCAACACGGTGGTCGCCTATGCCAATGCCGCCGATGCGCAGGCGGGCATCCAGCTGTTCGCCATCGAGCAGCTGGTCGCTCCCGGCGAAGTGGGCGCACGCCCCCTGCTGCCGTCCTTGCGCTACCACCCTGCCGCCGGCGAACTGGCGGCGGGCGACTTGCAGCTGCCCTGGCCGCAGCAAGACCTGGAGCATGCCGTGCTGGGCGCTCTGGCGCGCCAGCTCGGCGCCCAGGTGCCGGGCCGCCTCGTTTCCAGCGCGAAGAGCTGGCTGTCGCACGCGAACGTGGACCGCCAGGCGCCCATCCTGCCGTGGGGCGCCGAGGCCGACGTGGCCAAGGTGTCGCCCGTGGCGGCCAGCGCCAGCTATCTCGCGTATGTACGCGCCGCGTGGAATCACCGCTTCCCGGATTCTCCGCTGGAAGAACAGGAACTGGTGCTGACCATCCCCGCCTCGTTCGACGAGGGTGCGCGCGCACTCACCCTGGAAGCGGCCCGCATGGCGGGCTTGCCTGCGCTACGATTGGTAGAAGAACCGCAGGCGGCCTTTTATGACTTCCTGCAGCGCCAGCGCGCCACCCTGCGCGAGGACCTGGCCGATACGCGCCGCATTCTGGTGTGCGACGTGGGCGGCGGCACCACGGATTTCAGCCTGATCGACGTGGCCTTCGATGACGACGGCGAACCGCAGCTCACGCGCAGCAGCGTGGGCAATCATTTGATCCTCGGCGGCGACAATATGGACCTGGCGCTGGCCCACCTGGTGGAAACGCGCATGGCGGCAGGCAGCGAAGGCGGCATGAAGCTGTCCGCCGCGCGCTTGTCGCAGCTGATGGAACGCTGCCGCGCCGCCAAGGAATTGCTGCTGTCGAACGATGCGCCGGAAAGCGCCACCGTCACCCTGCTGGGCGCAGGATCTCGTCTGATCGGCGGCAGCCGTTCCGCCGACGTCACGCGCGAGGAAGTGGCGGCCATGGTGGTCGATGGCTTCTTCCCGAAGGTGGAACTGAGCGAGGTGGCGAGAAAGGGCCGCGCCGGCATCGTCGAATTCGGCCTGCCGTATGCGCAGGACGCGGCCATCACGCGTCACCTGGCCGGCTTTTTACAACAACATCAGGGCGCACTGCCCGATACCCTGCTGCTCAATGGCGGGGTGTTCCGCGCCGACGCGCTGGCGCGCCGCCTGGCCGAGACCCTGGCGCACTGGCGTGGTCAGCCCTTGACCATCCTGCACAATGACAATCCAGACGTGGCCGTGGCCCGTGGCGCCGTCGCCTACGCGCTGGCCCGGCGCGGCCAGGCGCCGCGCATCGGCGGCGGCTCGCCGCGCAGCTATTTCCTCGTGCTGGGCGAAGCGGGCAAGGACAAGCGCGCCGTCTGCATCCTGCCCCGTGGCAGCGCCAGCGGCGAGGAAATCCGCCTGACCGAACGGCTGTTCGCGCTGCGCCTGGGCCGGCCCGTGCGCTTCCACCTGGCCACGTCCCTCTTTGAGGCGGGCACGCCGCCGCAACTGGGCGAGATCGTCGACCTGGACGCCGGAGAATACTTGCGCCTGCCGCCGCTGGCCAGCGTGCTGCACGACAAACAGGATGCCAGTGACAAGCGCGAAATCACCGTGCAGCTGGCGACAGTCATGACCGAGGTAGGGACTTTGGAAGTGCATTGCGTGGCCGCTGCGGATGCCGGCCAGCGCTGGCTGCTGGAATTCCAGTTGCGCGCTGGGAAGGAAGAGCAAGGAGATGGCGAGGCTCAAGCCGTTCCGCCGCGCGTGAAAGAAGCGGTCGAGAAGATCGAGCGCATCTTCGGCGGCAAGGCGCAAAAGGTCGAAGCCAAGGAAGTGCGGCAGCTGCGCCAGCACCTGGAACGGGGGCTGGGCGGACGCGAAAGCTGGGAGACTGCCCTGCTGCGCCAGCTGTTCGACGCCCTGCTGCTGCGCGCCCGTGGCCGGCGCCGCTCCGCCGAGCATGAGCGGGTCTGGCTGAACCTGGCGGGCTACTGTTTGCGGCCCGGCTATGGCGACGCGCTGGACCCGTGGCGCATCGAGCAGTTGTGGGCCCTGTTCGACGCGGGCGTGCAGCATCACAAGGACAACCAGGTGTGCGCCGAATGGTGGACCCTGTGGCGCCGGGTGGCCGGCGGCTTGAATCCCGAGCAGCAACTGCGCCTGCTGGACGACTTCGCCTTCAACCTGCAAGCCGATGCGGCCCAGCGCGGCAGCCGCCCCGTCACCCTGGTCAACGGCAGCGACGACGACATGCTGCGCCTGGGCGCGTCGCTCGAGCGCATCCCCGGCGCCTACAAGGCCGAAGTGGGCGCCTGGCTGATCAAGCGGCTGGAGAAAGCCAGCAAGAAGGGTGAAGCGGCCGATACGAATACCCTGTGGGCGCTGGCCAGGGTCGGCGCGCGCCAGCCCTTCCACGGCAGCGCGCACGAAGTGGTCGACAGCGCCAGCGTGGCCGACTGGCTGCACGTGCTGCTGGCGCTGGACTGGAAAAAAGTGGAACCGGCCGCCTTCGCCGCCACCCACCTGGCGCGCATGACGGGCGACCGCTCGCGCGACATCGGCGACGAACTGCGGGCCACCATCCTCGCCCGCCTGAAAGCCGTGGGCGCGCCACCCCTGTGGCAGGCGATGGTCAGCGAAGTGACGCAGCTGGATGAAGCGAATACCAAGCGCATGCTGGGCGAGGCGCTGCCACCGGGCTTGAAGCTGATCAATTAATCAACTGCCATCTCGCTACACCAGCGCCACCACCAACAGCACCACCGCCAGCGGCGCCTGCACCAGCACGATGCCCGGATGCGTGCGGCGCAGCTGGGCCCATACGGACAGGCCCGGCACTTCCTCGTGCGGATGGTGGGCTTCGTCGCGCAGCGACATCGCGTGCAGGAACATGCCGGCGATCAGGGGGCCGGGGTTGACCCACCAACCCTGCTCCAGCAAGCCGCGCGACAGGTAAATGGCCAGTGCGCCGATGGCAAACGGCGAGGCCCACACCAGCACCAGCATCAGGCGGATGCCATAGAATTCCGCCAGAGTGCCCATGCGGTGCAGGCGGCTGAAATCGTGGTCTTCCATGCGCCGGTCGATGGCCAGCTCGGCGCGGCCGTACAGGGTCCACAGGCCGCCGAACAGGCAGCCCAGCAGCACGCCGATGACGATGTCGGCCGCGAACACCGCATATTTATTGACGTCGGCCGTGCCGATGCCCAGCGACGTATGGGCGGCCGCATGCAGGTGCAGGCTGGCCTGCTCGCCTTCGGCCGTCGTGTAGCGGTCGCGCACGTCATACGTGCTGCCGAGATACACGACGTTCTTGCGCAATGCCACGGCCTCCACGCCGGCCTGGCCATCGATCAGTTTGACGCGCGTGCGCGTGGGATTCAGGAATGCCGGCGCCACGGCGGCCGGGTGAAACGGTGCGGTGACGGCGTTCTGTTCGGCCGCTGCCTTGGCGTCGCCGCGGATGACGGGCTCGAACGCCCAGCGCGCCAACTCCTTTTCGCTGCCCGTACGCCGCGCCAGTTGGCACACGCGGCCAGCCAGCGCCAGCACTTCCTTTTGCTCGGACAGGGCGGCCGGCATGGGTTGCTTCTGCTCCTGCTCGTCGGCGCCATGCGCCAGCTCGAAGGCCACGGCCGCCAGCACGGGGCTTTTCAGCTCGATGCGCGTGACAGCGCCCATGCGTTCGCGGATCCGCGGGCTGGCAAAGTGGATGCCGGCCGCGCAGCGCGCACGTATCCACGGCAGGTTCGCATTGCGGTCCGATTGCTCGGGCAGGATCAGCACCAGTTGCCGGCCATCGGCGGCCAGCCGGTCGAGCAGGCGGTCCAGCGGCCGCTCGCCCGCCTTGTGCAGCTCGTACACGGCTGGCGCCAGGTCCAGGTCGATGGCCAGCACCTTGCTGCCGCGCGCGGCGGCGCTGGCGATCAATTGTTCCAGGCGCGTGCGTTCCAGTGGTTCGCGCTCGTCGAAGACCTGCTCGAATGCGGGCTGGTCGATTTCGATGATGCCGGGGCGGTAGGCGGCGCCCGGGTCCTTGCCCCGGTTTAGCAGTTGCTTCTGTTCCGCGCTGGCGCGCAGCATGGCCGCATCGAGCCATTCGAGCACGTGAAAACCTTCCAGCGCCAGCATCAGCGCGGCGATCAGGCTGGCGCCGATCACGTGGTGCAGCAGATGCGTGCCCGTCAGCTTGAAGGCCGAGCCCAGCTGGGCGACCGGCCACAGCAGGCGCCGCCAGAGCGGCGGGCGCGGTTGATCCTGCTGGCTGGTTTCCACGGTGCTTCCCCTTGCGTGCGCTGCATGAATACCATTCAAGCAACAAATAATGACGAAAGGATAGTGTATTGCAGTTGCGCCCGTTCCGCCGCACGGCTGGCACGGGCCCGCCCGCAGATTACTTCGGCTTGGCCAGCAACAACTTGCCCAGCGCCTCGAAGGCCGGCGTGGTGGTCGGGTCGTTGGCCGCGTTGGCCGCCGTCGGCGTGGAGGCGAAACGCACGATCACCATTTCCGCCTTCGGGTCGATGTAGATACGCTGGCCGTACACGCCGCGCGCCATGTAGGCGCCATGGTCGTTATGCGTGACCCACCACATGTCGCGGTAGCTCCAGCCCTTGAGCAAATCATAGCCGCCCTTGGCGAACAGCTGCCTGTCGCCGCCGCGGCGGATATCGTCGACGGCCGCCTTGGGCAAAATCTGCTGGCCGTTGTAGCGGCCATCGTTGCGCAGCATCTCGCCGAAGCGGGCCAGGTCGCGCAAGCCCGCATTCAAGCCGCCGCCGGCAAACGGCGTGCCCGTCGAATCGACCGTCATGTAGGCATCCTGCTCGGCCCCCAGCTTTTGCCAGATATGCTCGGACAGGTATTCGTTGACGTTCTGCCCCGTGACGCGGGCGATGATCCAGCCCAGCACGTCGGAGTTGACCGTGCGGTAGCCGAAACCCTCGCCATGCCTGCCCTCGTGCTGCACCGTCTGCAGGTACTCGAAATAACTGCGCGGCCCCGTGTAATCCTTCGGCTTGGGCAGCGGGCTGCCGGCCGCCGCGTGCTGCCAGACTTCCGCTTTCGGGTCCGCGTAATCTTCGCTGAATTTCAGGCCCGTGGTCATGTCAAGCACCTGGCGCACGGTGGCGTCGCCAAACGCGGACTTCGCCAGTTCCGGCACATACTCGGCCACTTTCCTGCCTGGATCGAGCTTGCCTTCGGCTACCAGGGCCGCGCCGATGGTGCCCATGACGGACTTCGTCACGGACATGGCACCGTGCTGGCCGCTCTCCTTCAATACGCCGAAATAGCGTTCATACACGATGCGACCCCGGTGCAGCACGACGATGCCGTCCGTGTAGTTGGCGCCCAGCGACTGCTCCCAGGTCATCGCGTCCTGCGCGCCCAGGGGCGTGAAGCGCAGGCTGTCGATATCGCTGCGCAGCGCGCGCGGCAAAGGCACGGGCGCTTTCAGGCCGCGCGCCACTTCCACCGTCGGCATCAGCTGGCGGAAGTGCGACACGCTCCAGCGCAGCTGGGGGAAATTGAAATAGCTGCCATCGTCGAAGCGGATGATCTTATCGGCCGGCGGCGGCGCGCCCACCATCCATTGCAGTGTAGCCGGGTCGCTGGCGGCGGCCGACAGCGGCGCCGTCGCTTCTGCCGCATGGGCGCTGGCGGCCAGCGCCAGGCAGGTGGCAGCCAGGGCCAGGCGTTTCATGCTGGGGAAATCGTTCATGCGATGCTCTCCTTGATAAACAAAATACTTAATACACCCACACGACGTTGGCCAGCCAGCCCGTCCAGGTCCGGGCCTGCCCGTTCACCAACTGGTTCACGCCGGACTGCGCGAACGAGGCGCTGAAGCCCAGGGTCAGGTAGGTATTCGGGTTGACGACGCGCACATACTTGACGAAGACATCGTTCGCCAGCATCGGGCGCAGCACGCCGGAGATCACCACGGGTGCGTCGCCCGGCACGTCGAGGCGCGTCGCCTGGCCGAACTGTAACGGGCTGCCCATCCGGTTGGCGCGTACCTGGGCCAGGTAAGCGGTCACGGTGTCTTTCGGCGTCGGGTGAAGCTCGATGGTGGCCTGCAGCGCATTCACGTTGGCATTGACAAAGACCCAGGTCGCCTTGCTGCCAGAAGCCCAGGCGCCCGGCGTGCCTTCGAAAAACAGCGGATCGAAGCGCTCGTTGCGCGACGTGCGGGGATCGTCGCCGGAAAAGCTCTGGTAGCCGAGCGTGAACTTCGGCGTCCACGCCACGTCGGGCAGGGAAAAGCCCCCTTCCGTGCGCCAGCCCCAGGCCCGCATCGGCTCGCGCGTATTCCATTCGCGCGCCGCGTCGACACCGAACCAGCCTTTCGGCAGCACGGAGGGCAATACGGGAACGCGCGCATAGCCATACACGAACTGCAGGTCCTTGCGGCCGTCAGACACCGCCAGCGGCGCGCCGATGCCGCCCGGCGCCGCCTGCGGATACGCGGCATGCGAACGGGGCGCCTTGCCATACGCGATGCCCGCCTTGCGGTCGTTCGCGGGCGCGTAGCTGACGTCAACGCCGACGACGCGCGTGCCCGAATCGTTGTCGGGGTTTTCATTCGGGTCGAGATAGAACGCCTGGGCGCTGAGCGCATCCTGGCTTATTTTGGCCACTACGGAATTCTGGAATGCCTTGCGCGGCCCCAGTTTCAGCGCGCCACGGTCAAAGCCGTTCGAGCCGCCATTGGCAATCAGCATGCCCGTGCCCAGCGTGAAATTTTGCGCGCCGGCCGACAGGTCGAGCATGGCGCGCGTACCGCCGATCGGCATGCGGATGCCGGCGACGAATTCCTCGATCGAGATGCGGCCCGTATCGCCCGCGCCAAAAGGGTCGTGGCGCAAGGTGCCCGAGCCGACGGCGGAAACGCGCGCATACAGCTGCTTGCCGTCGCCCAGATTGCGCTTGAAGCCGAGCGCCGGCTTGACATAGAACTCGTACCAGTAGGGATGGAAATCGAAGCCGGGATTGCGCGCCGGCGTATTCGACAGCTTCCAGAACAGATTGCTCTCGCCTGCCACTTGCACGCCCGCTTCGACGGAACGCGTCACTTGCCAGTCCGCGCCGATGGCCGGCTCGACGGCGGCGCGCCGGGCCACTTCCTTTTCCATGCTGCTCTGGCCATCGGGATCGAGCTGGCCGGCGGCGGCGCAGGCGGTGCTCCAGCCCAGCATCGCCAGCACCATCGTTCTGCGTACCAGGAACATCGTTTGCATTGCCATAGATATCCCTTGCGCTGGCTGACTGTATATTTGAGCGAATGTTATCAGAGATGCTCTTGTTGTAAGGTATCCTATCGTGCGGTGCGGCCGAGGTGAGACAAACGTCTCACGGCAGTCCCATGCTGCAATGCGGCATGCATGTGCCGGCGCTTCGTGCTACAAACGGAAAGACCATCAAAACACCAGATACCGAGACACTGGAGAGCGCCATGCCCTACGTCCGCCAGACCAGCCATATCGACCGCGTGCGCGACCTGATCGCCGGCCGTATCGTCAATCCGGGAGCCGATACGGCCAGGCTGGCCTCGTCGTACCGGCGCTCGCTGGACGATTACCGGCTCGACCCCGCCTCGACGACAGGGCCGCGCATCCTGACAAGCGCCGAACTGCGCGCCATCCAGCAGTCCGAGGAAAATTTTCTGCGCTCCACGGGCCAGTGCCTGCCGCGCCTGCACGCCATGGTGCGCGAAGCGGGCTACTGCGTCATCCTCGCCAATGCGCGCGGCGTGACCATCGACTACGTGGTCGACACGGACCAGCGCAAGGATTTCAAGAAGGCGGGCCTGTATCCCGGTTCGTGCTGGTCGGAAGAAGAGGAAGGCACGTGCGGCATCGCCTCCGTGCTGCTCGACCACGAAGCCATCACCGTGCACAAGACCGACCATTTCCGCGCCGCGTTCACTGGCCTGACCTGCAGCGCCGCGCCGATTTTTTCGCCGCACGGCGACTTGATCGGCGTGCTCGATGCGTCGGCCCTGAGTTCGCCCGACGCGCGCGACAGCCAGCGCCTGGTAAAACAACTGGTGCGGCAAGGCGCGACGCTGATCGAAGACGGATTTTTTCTCAAGTCCTACAGCCATTGCTGCATCCTGCTGGCGCACCGCAACCGCCACTTCGTGGAAGTGCAGCCGGAGATGCTGCTCGCCATCGACGAGCACGGCGACATCGTCGCCGCCAACCGCTGCGCGCGCGATGTCATCGGGGGCCTGGACGTCCTGCCGCGTCCCGTCGGCGAGGTGCTCGAAGTGCGCGCCGAGCGGCTGTTCGATGCGCGCGCGGGACACAATCTGCTGTCCCTGCGCCTGGCCGGCGGCAGCACCTGGCTGCACGCCCGCGTGCGCGCGCCGCTGCGCCAGGCCAGCGCGCGAACACGCGTCAAGTACACGGCCCCTGTGACGGAGGGCGTGCTGGCCTACACTCCGCCGGAGCTGGCCGAGCGCACGCGCATCGCCCACGCCATGAACGCCGCCAAATGGCGTCCGCTGCAGGCTGCCGCCATGCTGGGCATCTCGCGCGCCACCCTGTACCGCCGCCTCAAGCAGCTGCACATCGTGCCGCCGCACCGGCAGTAACCCATCGAAAAGCTGAGATTTCCGTCTCAACTTCAGCCATGCTGCGCTGCGGGATGCGGGGCCGGAACGCCAGTGTTACAACATCGTCAGCGGCAACACAGCCGCATCCCATCATAAAGTCAGCAGACTTGGAGGAGACACGATGCAAACCGATATCAACCCGCACGACCTGGCCGTGGCCGGCATCCTGGAACAGCTCGAAGGCAGCCTTCGCGCCAGCGACGGCACGGGCGCCGCACAGCTGTTCGAACAGGACGGCTACTGGCGCGACCTGGTGCTGTTTACCTGGAACCTGAAAACCCTGGAAGGCCGCGAGCAGATCGCCGCCATGCTGGCCGCCCAGCTGGGCGCCGTGCAGCCGGTGTCCATCCGCATCGCCGACGGCGAACATGCGGTGCAAGCCGGCGGCGTGCTGCAAAGCTGGATTACGGTGGAAACGAACGTGGCGCGCGGCGTGGGCTTCATCCGCATCCGCGACGGCAAGATCTGGACCCTGCTTACCACCATGAGCGAATTGAAGGGTTTTGAGGAAGCCAAGGGCGGCCGGCGGCCCATGGGCGCGGAACACGGCGCGCGCACGAACCGCAGCAGCTGGCTGGAACACCGCGAGCAGGAAGCGGCGGAACTGGGCTACGCGCGCCAGCCCTATTGCGTCATCATCGGCGGCGGCCAGGGGGGCATCGCGCTCGGCGCGCGGCTGCGCCAGCTGAACGTCCCCACCATCATCATCGAGAAAAATGCGCGCCCCGGCGACAGCTGGCGCAAGCGCTACAAATCGCTGTGCCTGCACGACCCCGTCTGGTACGACCACATGCCGTATATCCCCTTCCCCGACAACTGGCCCGTCTTCACGCCCAAGGACAAGGTTGGCGACTGGCTCGAGATGTACACCAAGGTAATGGAGCTCAATTACTGGGGTTCGACTTCATGCGAATCGGCCAGCTTCGACGAAGCCGCCGGCGAGTGGACGGTGCAGGTCCTGCGCGACGGCCAGCCCGTTACCCTCAAGCCCAAACAGCTGGTGCTGGCCACCGGCATGTCGGGCAAGGCGAACATGCCGAAGTTCAAGGGCATGGACGTGTTCCAGGGCGAGCAGCAGCACTCGTCGCAGCATCCGGGACCCGATGCGTACGTGGGCAAGAAAGTCGTGGTGGTGGGCGCCAACAATTCCGCGCACGATATCTGCGCCGCCCTGTGGGAAGCGGGGGTGGACGTGACCATGGTGCAGCGCTCGTCGACGCACATCGTCAAGTCCGATTCCCTGATGGACCTGGCGCTGGGCGACCTGTATTCGGAACGGGCACTGGCCGCCGGCATGACGACGGCCAAGGCCGACCTGACGTTCGCCTCAATCCCGTACAAGATACTGGCCGACTTCCAGAAGCCCGTCTTCAAGGCCATCCGCGAGCGCGACGCGGACTTTTATGCGCGCCTGGAAGAACGGGGCTTCATGCTCGATTTCGGCGACGACGATTCCGGCCTGTTCATGAAATACCTGCGCCGTGGCTCCGGCTACTACATCGACGTGGGCGCCTCCGAGCTGGTCGCCGAGGGCAAGATCAAGCTGAAAAGCGGCGTCGGCGTGCAGGAATTGAAAGCCCGTTCCATCGTGCTGTCCGACGGCACGGAACTGCCGGCCGACCTGGTGGTGTACGCCACCGGCTACGGTTCCATGAATGGCTGGGCGGCGGACCTGATCTCGCCGGAAGTGGCCAACAAGGTGGGCAAGGTGTGGGGCCTCGGTTCCGCCACGACGAAGGACCCGGGGCCGTGGGAAGGCGAGCAGCGCAATATGTGGAAACCCACGCAGCAGCAAGCCCTGTGGTTCCACGGCGGTAACCTGCACCAGTCGCGCCACTACTCGCAATACCTGTCGCTGCAACTGAAGGCGCGCATGGAAGGATTAACTACCCCCGTGTATGGGCAGCAGGAGGTGCATCACCTGGCGTGATCGTAACCAGCAACCCGTGCAGGTCGGATTAGCGCGGCAAGCGCGTAATCCGACCCACCAATGACAAAAAAATGGCGACGGACCGAAGTCCGCCGCCATTTTGCATCATGCAGCCAACAATTACTGTTTGATCGCTTCGATGGCAAACGTCAGGGTCACATCATCGCTGACAGCTGGCGCATATTTACCGGCGTTGAATTCCGAGCGCTTGATCTTGGCCGTGGCGTTGGCGCCGCAAGCGTCTTTTTTCAGCATCGGGTGCGGTGCGCAGGTGAACGAGGTGACGGTCAGGGTAACTGGCTTGGTCACGCCTTTCAGGGTCAGGTTGCCGTCGACGGACGCCAGCTTGTCGCCGTCAAAATTGAACTTGGTCGATTTGTAGGTGGCGACCGGATACTTGGCCGTGTCGAGGAAATCTTCGCCCTGGATGTGCGAGTTGAACAGGGTCGAACCCGTATCGACGGACTTGGTGTCGATCAGCACTTCGACGGCGCCCGTCTTGGCGGCGCGGTCCAGGGTGACCTTGCCGGTGGTGTTATTGAAACGGCTTTGCTGCGTCGAGAAGCCCATGTGGGTGTACTCGAAACGGGGGAAGGTGTGGCTGCCATCGATGACATAGACTTCAGGAGCGGCAAACGCGGACAGCGAGAAGCCGGCGGCGGCGATAAAAGCGAGCAGTTTTTTCATTGTAGGTTCCTGATAGAAAGTGGAGGATGTCAAAACCGCAAGCAGCTGCAGGCGAATGGCGCATGCGGCTGATTGTCTGGCTTCAGTTGCAACAGATTATGCATGGCATGAAGATCGATGTAAAACGGAAAATATACCTAGTTAGCATCGATAAAATCGATAATACCCGCCAATAAGGTCCGCCACAGCGCCTTCTGTTGCCGATTATTGTCTGCATTGCCAAAAATATCCAGCGTTATCCAGCAACACAGATGAGAATGATTCTTGTTATTATTTGATGGGCTTGCTATCATTGCCGGCTTTGATAACGAGGAAACGCGCGGTGCTTGAACGCTATTACCAGGAATTGCTGCGCTTGATTTCGCGCTCCACCGGCTGCCGCGACAAGGCGCAGGACGTGGTGCAGGAAGCCTACGCCCGCATCCTGGCGCGCAAGCCGCTCGGCGGCGCAGCTCCCCTGCAAGGGGGCATGGCACCCGATAGCGGCCAGCGCGCACTGCTCTACGTGACGGCAAAGAACATCGCCATCGACGAACAGCGCTTGCGCCAGCGCCGCCCCCACGACGACATCGACACACCGCATTTCCAGCTGCGCGCGCCACGCGCCGACGAACCCGAACAACGGCTGCACGACCGGCAAACCATGGAACGCCTGCTGGCCATCATCGAAGCCTTGCCGCCGCGCTGCCGACAGGCTTTCGCGCTGTACAAATTCGAAGGTATGAGCCAGATCGAGATCGCCGCCCAGATGGACATCTCCGTCAACATGGTGGAAAAACATATCATCAATGGCATGCTCGCCTGTAAAAAAGGCATGCCCGAACGCGATACTGGAAAAGACCGCGCATGACACCCAACCCGACTCCGGCAGACGACATCGATTTCCAGGCCGCGCAGTGGCTGCTGCGCCACGACGCCGGCCTGGCCGCGCCTGAACTGGCGGCGCTGCGGCAATGGCTGGAAGCGGACGCGCGCCACCAGCATGCCTGGGATGCGCTGGCGCGCACCGACGCGCTGCTGGCCAGCCTGCCCGCCCAGCGCGTGGCCGCCTTCAGCCAGCCCGCCCTGCCCTCATCCGCCGCGGCCCCTGTTTCGCTGCTACAGCGATTGGCGCATTTACCGCTGGCGGCGAGCCGGCTGCCGCGCGGCGCGCTGGCCGGCGGCTGCCTGCTGCTGTGCGGCCTGCTGGCCTGGCCGCTGGCCAGCCATCTGCAGCAGCCCGGCTTCCAGCACGATTACAGCACGCTGCGCGGCCAGTTCGCCACGCAAGTCCTGCCCGACGGCAGCCGCATCGAACTCGATAGCGGCAGCGCCGTCGACGTGGCCCTGTACCGCGACAGGCGCACCGTGCGCCTGCTGCGCGGCCAGGCCATGTTCCATGTGCAGGCCGACCCGGCGCGTCCATTCCAGGTGCTGGCGGGGCCGGCCACGGCCACGGTGCTGGGCACGCATTTTTCCGTGCGCCATGTAGGGGTCGCCACGCAAGTCAGCGTGGCGCAAGGCACGGTGCGCGTGGAAGGGAAAGGCGACGCGCGCGCTGAAGTGCTGCAGGCGGGCGACGCTGTCACCGTCACGCGGCAGGGCGTGAAAACGCTGGCCCGGGTCAGCGCGCAAGCGGTGGGCAACTGGCGTGCCGGGCGCCTCGATTTCGAGGACGCCACCCTGGCCGAAGCGCTGGCCGAATTCGAGCGCTATGGCGACACAAACCTCGTGCTCGGCGATCCGGCCCTGGCCGGCCTGCGCCTGAACGGCAGCTTCGACGCCAGGCTGCCCGCGCAATTTGCCGCCGCCCTGCCGTTGGCGCTACCCGTGCGCCTGCTGCGCCAGGACGGCAAGCTGCATATCGTCGCCCGCTGATTGCCGGAACATGCAGCAAAATAAAATCAATCCGCACGTCAGGGTAAATGATACTCATTCGTTTTAACTATGAATGATCACCACATCACCATAGGAAAAACATGCACACGACTCCACCGCGCCATCCCTTGCACGCCCGCCTGTCTCCCCTGTTCCTGGCCATCGGACTGGCCTTCGCCACACCCGCCACGCATGCCGCCACCGCGCCGGTAGCGCAGGTGGAATGGCAGATTCCCGCGCAACCGTTGAACCGCGCGCTGAACGAACTGGCGCGCCAGGCAGGCATGGTGCTGCTGGCCGATGCGCGCCTGACCGAAGGCCGGCACAGCGCCCCGCTGCAAGGCCGGCATTCGCTGCCCGAGGCGCTGCGCCAGCTGCTGGCCGGCAGCGGCCTGCAAGCACAGCTGCAGGGCGGCACGACCATCATCATCAGCGCACCCGCGCCTGTCGCCGCCGGCGCGGTGCAGATCGGCACCCTGCGCGTGAATGGCCAGGGCGGCAGCGGCACGTTCGAGGCGGACGACACGGATCCGGCCGACCTGCCCTACCTGACGCCGGCCGCCTCCGTGTACATCGGACGCGAACAGATCGAGCGCTTCCGCGGCACTTCGCCGGCCGATATCTTCAAGGGCGTGGCCGGCGTGCAGGTGGGCGACAGCCGCAACAGCGGCGCCGTCGACGTCAATGTGCGCGGCATGCAGGGCCAGGGCCGCGTGCCCGTGCTGATCGACGGCAGCCTGCAATCGTCGACCGTCTACCGCGGCTACGCGGGCATCGCCGACCGCAGCTACATCGACCCGGACCTGATCAGCGCCATCCGCATCGACAAGGGCCCGAACCTGTCGGCGCAGGGCGCGGGCGCCATCGGCGGCATGGTCAGCATGCAGACCCTGCGCCCGGAAGACATTCTGCTGGCAGGCCAGCGCACGGGCGTGCGCCTGCGCGGCGGCATCCAGGACAACAGCGTCACGGCACCCGGCGATTTCGGCAGCGCGCCGCGCACGCACCGCAACAAGCTGGGCGACCCGCGCAGCGGCTTTGGCAGCATCGCCGTGGCGACGCGCCAGGACGACTACGACCTGGTGGCGGCCATCAGCCACCGCAGCATCGGCAATTATTTTTCCGGCACGCGCGGTTTCGAACGCTATCAGCTGCTCAACGAATGGGGCGACGACAATGGCGTGACGCAGTTCTTCAAGCGCGGCGATGAGGTGCTGAACACGGCCAACCGCACCACCTCGGCCCTGCTGAAGGCCAACCTGCGCCTGCCGCACGAACAGAAGCTGGAGCTGGGCTACCGCTATTTCGACAGCAGCTATGGCGAAATCATGCCCTCGCAAATCTACCGCAACAGCACCGGCAGCATCCCCCAGTGGGACCCCAGCCAGGTGCGCACCAACGCGCTGACGGCGCGCTACGAGTGGAAGCCGGAAGGCCAGAACCTCATCGACCTGAAGGCCAACCTGTGGCTGACGGACATGCAGAGCAAGTCGCGCAACGGCGACATCTTCAGCAATCCGCTGGAAGGCAAGGCCAATCCGGGCGACCATGAATGCAAGGAGTGCGTGGAAGTGCTGTACCTGGCGAAGAACCAGGCGCGCCGCGTCGGCGCCGACCTGACGAACACCTCCCGCTTCACCACCGGCATGGGCGCGCTCAAGCTCGATTACGGCTTGTCCCTGCAGAACGAGGATATCGGACCGGCCGACAGCGTGCGCATCCTCGATGAAGACTTGAACGCCAATCACACCCTGCGCAACGGCAAGCGCCACGAGCAAAGCGTATTCGCCTCGCTGCAGTGGCAGGCACGCGACTGGCTGACCGTTGACGCGGGCGGACGCTTCCAGCGCTTCGATACACGCGACCGCAACCGCCGCGCGGAACAGCAGTACCAGCCGCAGGGCTGGCAATGGGTCACCATGTGGGACAAGGACGGCGACCAGCTCGGCGCCGCGAAATGGTACCAGGATGCGCAGGGCCAGTTCACGGCGGCCACCAATCCCGCGCTGGTGGGCGGCATGGTGGAACGCTATGGCGAGGAACCGGCGCCGCTGGACATCTCGCAGGTGGACCAGTGGAGCGGCAACGATTATGTCTTCCGCGACGCCATCCCCGGCCTGTTCAAGTACAGCACGCCGATCCGCCGCAAGGACCACGGTTTCGCGCCCACCTTCGCCCTGACGGCGCGCCTGTCCGACAGCGTCAGCCTGTTCCTGCGCGACGCGCGCGGCCTGCGCATGCCCAGCCTGTACGAATCGACGATGGGCTTTTCCGCCACGTATTCGTCGCCGCTCAAGCCGGAGCGCAGCCATAACCGCGAAGTTGGCGTCAGCCTGGTCAAGGACGGCGTATGGAGCGCCGCCGACAAGCTGCGCCTGCGCGTCGCGTATTTCGACAACGTCACGCATGGCTACATCACGCGCCGCCCGATACCGGACCTGCCGGCCTACGCGCAGAATTTCTCGATGGCGAACACGGACAGATACAGCGTCTCGGGGATCGAACTGCAATCGTCATATGACCGGGGTAGCGTGTTTGCCGATTTTTCCGGCACCTGGAACCGCAAGACCCTGATCTGCGACGCGGCAACCGCAGCCTATCTGCGCAAGGCCAGCAAGTGGCAATCGGATATCTGGAACACGCCAGACTGCTCGCCCATCGGTTTTTCCAGCTCGTATGTCAGCAACCATATCCAGCCCAAGCTGAGCGCCAACCTGACCCTGGGTACGCGCTGGCTGCAGGAAAAGCTCACCGTGGGTACGCGCCTGACCCATGTCGGCCATCCGCTGGCGCGCCAGGACGACAAGGCCGTCTGGCAGTCGTGGACAGGCACCTCGCCGCAAGTGCTGACGCAGGCCTACACCCTGGCTGACCTGTTTGCCAGCTACAAGATCACGCCCAACGCCACCCTGGACGTGGCGGTGGACAACCTGACGGACCGCTACTACCTCGATCCGCTGACCCTGAGCCTGATGCCGGGACCGGGCCGTACGGCGCGCGTCACGCTTGGCCTTCGTTTCTGATTTGATTCATCCTTATAATAGAGAGTAGATATTCCATGCATGCAGCAAGCGACACCAGCAGCACCTTGAACGCCGTTCCGATTAACGCGGCCCCAACCCGCAGCCAGCGCCTGAAAGCCGACACCATGGCCACCCACGAATTGCTGGACCAGCGCATCATGGCCAGCGCACCGTTTTCCAGCCGCGAGAACTATGCGCGCTTTTTGCAGGCGCAATACGCGTTCCTGCGCGACGTCGACGCGCTGTACGACAACGCGCAGCTGGCGGCCCTGCTGCCGGACCTGCAACAGCGCCGCCGCTACGCCAGCATCGCCGCCGACCTGCGCGACCTGGACACCGCGCTGCCGTCCGATGCGGCCACGCCGCCGTTCGACGCGCAGCTGGACCTGGCCACGGCGCTGGGCTGGCTGTATGTGAGCGAAGGCTCGAAGCTGGGCGCGGCCATCCTGTATAAACTGGCCGGCAAGATCGGCCTGGACGAGCATCACGGCGCGCGCCACCTGGCCGGCCATCCTGACGGACGCGCGCGGCACTGGCGCGAATTTACCTCCGTGCTCGATACGGCCATCCTCGATGAGGCGGGTGAAGCGCGCATGATCGACGGCGCGCGCGCCGCCTTCCTGCGCATGCACGGCCACGTGGAGGCCTGCGCCTGATGGAAGAGCCAGTCATCCAGGCCGGCGCGGAAGCGCACACGGCACGCCTGCGCCGCTGGGCGTGGACGGCCGCCGGCATGCTGATGGTGGCGCTGGGCGTGATCGGCGCCCTGCTGCCCGTCATGCCGACGACGATCTTCCTGATCCTGGCGCTGGCCTGCTTCAGCCGCGCCTCGCCGCGCCTGGAGCACTGGCTGCTGCATCACCCCCGTTTTGGCGCGCCCCTGCGGCAGTGGCGCGAACACCGCGCCGTGTCGCGGCGCGGCAAGGCCATGGCCTGCCTGGGCATGGCCATCGGCTTTGTCGCCATGTGCCTCGGCCATCCGCCCTGGTGGGTGATCGCCATGGTGGGCGCGATGGAAATCGCCGTCCTTATCTATCTGCTGCGCCGCCCGGAAGGGCCGGCGCCGGCGGCCGCCGCCGACAAGACGCCGCCGACCGACTGGCGCCGTCCGCTGACGATAGCCGCCGTCTTCGCCATGCATGGCGCCCTGCTGGGATGGGCGCTGTACCACCGCGCGCCGGCAGCGCCCGTGCTGGCCATCGTGCCCGACGCCGCGCAACCGGCCATGCTGCTGTTCCTGCCGGCCGCCGCCCCGCCCCGCCCTTTGGAGCAGAATCTTGCTGAACGGGTCAGCGCCGCCGCCGCGCCATCCGCCGCCATTGCCAAAAAGGCAGCGCCGGCAATCCAACAATTGGTACTGCCGCAGCCGGATGCCGCACCCATGCCGCCGCAAGCCGAGAGCATCGCGGCCGTTGCCGAGGTGCGGCATGCGCCCGTGACACCGGCACCGGCGGCGGCGCCGTCCATCGCGGCGGCGCCGCCCTCGCCCGCCCTGCCGCCCGCGCCGCAGGAGCTGCGCAGCGGCGTATCGAGCTGGGAAGGCAAGGTTTTGGCGCGCATGGAGCGCTTCCGCCGCTACCCGACGGCGTCGCGCGCCAAGCAGGAACAGGGCGTGGTGTATCTGCGCTGCCGCATCGACCGCGATGGCCAGGTGCTGACCGCCGCCATCGAGCGCAGCTCCGGTTCCGCAGCGCTGGATCAGGCCGCGCTCGATACTTTGCAACGGGCCGCGCCACTGCCGCGCATCCCCAAGGAACGGCCGGACCCGCTGGAATTATCGATTCCCGTCGAATTTTCCATTGGCTGATCGCACAAAAACCGCTTTTACTCTCGCCAAACACCCATATAGACATTATTTGCATATTCAAAGCAAGATTCTGTCGTAGGAGTAATAACACGATCGGAGGTATACTACGCAACCGACGTGGCAGGCTGGGCGATTTGGCCCCTGCAAGCAAGCCTGTCACGGTCCAATAAAAAAGGAAACACTGCATGACCACACCACACCGTACGCCGGTGATTCGCATCGATGGCGCAAACAAGACCTTCGCGCTGCCCAAAGGCGAACAATTCCACGCGGTCAAATCGGTCACGCTGGAAGTCTATCCCGGTGATATTTTCGGCCTGATCGGCAAGAGCGGCGCCGGCAAATCGACCTTGCTGCGCCTGATTAACTTGCTCGAGCGCCCCGACAGCGGCACCATTACCGTGGCCGGGCGCGAATTGACACGCCTGGGCAAGAGCGAATTGCGCGACGCGCGCCAGAACATCGGCATGATTTTCCAGCAATTCAACCTGCTGCAAAACGCCAGCGTGTTCGACAACGTCGCCTTCCCACTGAAAATCCATGGCACGACCAAGGGCGAGCAGATCGCCGCCCGCGTCGAGGAATGTCTGGCGCTGGTGGGCCTGTCTGACAAGCTGCACAGCTATCCGGCACAATTGTCCGGCGGGCAGAAGCAGCGCGTGGCCATTGCCCGCGCCCTGGCCAGCCACCCGGACGTGCTGCTGTGCGACGAGCCGACGTCCGCGCTGGACGCGGAAACCACGCGCGCCCTGCTCGACACCCTGCGCGACATCAATGCGCGCCTGGGAGTGACCATCGTCATCGTCAGCCATGAGCTATCGGTGCTGGGCGCCATCTGCAACCGCGTGGCCGTCGTGGAAAACGGCGCCATCGCCGAACAATTCGATTTGAGCGACACGGCCACCCCGCGCAAGACGGCGCTGGGACGCGAGCTGGCTTATTACGGCACCGAGGCGTTTGAAGCCACCGCATGGAAGGATGCAACACATGTTTGAAGAATCGATCAATAACGTCATCAACCTGCTGCCGGAAATCTGGGTGGCGCTGGGCCAGACCATGACGATGCTGGGCATTGGACTGACCGCCGCCATCCTGATCGGCGGCCCGCTGGGCATCCTGCTGTTTCTCGTCTCGGAAGGCCAGTCGCTGGAAAACCGTCCGCTGTCGACGATCCTCGGCTGGCTGGTGAACACCGTGCGCAGCTTCCCGTTCATCATCCTGCTGGTCGCCCTGACGCCGTTTACGCGCATCATCGCCGGCACCTCGATCGGCCCGCTGGCAGCCAGCGTACCGCTGTCGTTTGCCGCCATTCCCTACCTGGCGCGCCTGGTGGAACAGAACCTGCGCGAAGTGCCGCGCGGCGTGATCGAAGCGGCGCACGCCATGGGCGCATCGGAAATGCAGATCATCTTCCGCGTGCTGCTGGTGGAAGCGCGCTCCGGCCTGGTGCTGGCCCTGACCGTGCTGTCGATCAGCTTCCTGTCGTATTCGGCCGTGGCCGGCGTGGTGGGCGGCGGCGGTATCGGCGACCTGGCCATCCGCTACGGCTACTACCGCTTCGAGACGGACATCATGGTCGCCACCGTGGCCATCCTGATCGTGCTGGTGCAAACCATCCAGTTCGCCGGCACGCGCATCGCCAAGCGCCTCGACAAACGTTAATTCATATTCAGTATTTCAGTACAAGGAAAAGCATGAACCACATTCGCCGCAACCTGCTCCTGGCCGCCGCCAGCCTGGCCTTCGCCACCGCCGCCCACGCCAAGGATCCGAAAGAACTCGTCATCGGCACCAGCTCCGGCCCGTATTCGGACCAGCTGAAGCTGGGCATCAAGCCTATCCTGGAAAAACAGGGCTACAAGGTCAAGATCGTGGAATTCAACGACTACGTGCAGCCGAACTACGCGCTGGCCGAAGGTTCGCTGGACGCCAACGTATTCCAGCACATCGTCTATCTGACCAAGTTCGCCACCGATAACAAGCTGCCCCTGAGCTCATTGATCACCGTGCCGACCATGCCGATCGGCCTGTACGGCGGCAAGCAAAAGTCCTTGGCCGACGTGAAGAACGGCGCCACCATCACCATGCCGAACGATCCGACCAACCAGGCGCGCGCGCTGGTGATGCTGGCCAAGATGGGCTGGATCAAGCTCAAACCGAACGTCGATCCGCTGCGCGCTTCCGAGCGCGACGTGCTGGAAAACCCGAAGAAGCTGAAACTGGTGCCGCTGGAAGCGGCGCAGCTGCCACGTTCGCTGGCCGACGCCGACTACGCTTTTGTCAACGGTAACTTCGCCCTGGCCGCCGGCATGAAGCTGACGTCGGCCCTCGCCGTGGAAAAGATCTCGGACAGCTACATCAACCTGGTCGCCATCCGCACGGCCGACAAGGCCAAGCCATGGGTCAAGGACCTGGAAGCGGCCTACCGCTCGCGCGCCTTCCTCGACGCGACGAACAAATACCTGGCCGGCTACGAAAAGACGGACTACCAGCTGGCGCTGGAAAAGACGCTGAAAAAATAAAGCAAAGCGCTGCACGCAAAAAAACGGCCAGGTTCACACCTGGCCGTTTTTTTATTGTGCGCGCCGCGTGGACGCCGTCATGCCATGCTTAGAAACGGTAACCCACACCGACGCCGATCAGGAGTGGATCCACCTTGACTTCGCTGATCTTGGCGCCACCGGCCAATACGTCGCTGCGGATCTGCACTTTCTTGATGTCGAAGTTCAAGGACCAGTTTTTGTCCAGTTTGTAATCGACACCGGCTTGCAGCGAGAAGCCCCAGCTGTCATGTTCCAGGCGGCCGGCGCCGTTCAGCAATTTCACGTCCGAGATATTCGTGTAGTTCACGCCCGCACCCACGTATGGGCTGAACTGTTTTTCAGGCATGAAGTGGTATTGCAGCGACAGGGTCGGCGGCAAATGCTTGAAGCTGCCGATCTTCGTGCCGGACAAGGTGACGTCATGCTTTTGCGGATACGTCAGGATCAGCTCGGCAGCGATATTTGGCGTGAAGAAGTAGGAAATATCGATTTCAGGAATCGTCTTGCTGCTGACGTGAATCAGGTCGGATGCGCCGACGCCACCAACGGGAGCAGATTTGTTGGCCGGATCGATATGCACGGCGCGCGCACGGACCAGCCATGGGCTTTCCTGTGCCATTGCGTTGCCGGCGAATGCGCCGATGGCGGCCAGGACGATTGCTGCTGCAGTTGCGGACTTTTTCATTTTATTTCCCTCTGTCGTTAATGTCGTTAAGTAACGCTGCGAAGTCTAAGAGTGCAGTGCAACAAAAACTTTGATCCACATCAAATAGTGCTAGATGGCATCATCAGAGGGATTTTTTCCTTTGCCCAGGTCAAGAAAATGCGGCAGCGCAGCGCACGCATACGTATCAATGCACGCCGTCAAACAGGCTGGCGACCCAGTCGGCAAACACACGCACACGGGGCGACAATTGCCGGTGGTGGGGATACAGCACGGACACGGGCAGCGGGTCGGGACGCAAGTCCCGCAGCACTTCCACCAGGTCGCCGTCCGCCAGCGCCCGCTCCAGATGGTAGCGGGGCGCCTGGATCAAGCCCATGCCCGCGCGGCAACAGGCGTGGTATGCGTCCGCACTGTTGACGGACACCGTGCCCGGCAAGGCCACGCTGTGCCGCTGGCCGTCCGCCTTGAAATCGAAGGGCCAGACCTTGCCCGTCTGGGCGGAAAAGAAATTGACGGCGCGGTGGCCATCCAGTTGCGCCAGAGTCTCCGGCGTGCCATGCGCGGCCAGGTAGGCGGGGCTGGCGCACGTCACCTGCTCCAGCAGCGCCACGCGGCGCGCCACCATGGACGAATCGCCCAGCTCGCCCACGCGCAGCACGCAATCGACGCCTTCGCGCACCAGGTCGACGAGGCGGTCGCCCATGCCGATTTCCAGTTCGATCAGCGGATAGCGGGCGCAGAACTGGTCCAGCACGGGCATGACGAAATGCATGGCCAGGGTCGCGTGCAGGTCGATGCGCAGCTTGCCGGCCGGCTGCTGGGCCGCCGAACTGAACACGGCTTCCGTTTCTTCCAGGTCCGCCAGCAGGCGCACGCAGCGCTGGTAATACGCCTCGCCATCGGGCGTGGGCGTCACTTGCCGCGTGGTCCGCTGCAGCAGGCGCACGCGCAGCCGCGCTTCAAGCTGCTTGATCGCATGCGTGACGGTCGCCTTCGGGTAGCCAAGGTCATGCGCCGCCTGGGTGAAACTGCGCAGTTCGACGATGCGGGTAAAAATGCGCATCGCATCAAATCGGTCCATCTTCCTGCCCCATTGTTATTCCTTGCTGCACAGTGTAGCGATATCACCGTTGGTTTTGCAATTGCAACGCAAGATGCGTGCAACGCAATCGACGCTTGCGCCGATGTCACTGGTCTGCCGGCCGGCTAGCCAGCATAATATTTCCACTCCGCACAATACAAATGAGAATAGTAATGATTATCATTTGCGATATAATGCACTACCTCGCTCAAGCGACTACAAAAAGGAATGGGAGACATGGATATATTGAGGGAACTGCGTGAATCGGGCTTGAAAGTAACCATCCCCCGCTTGCGGATTCTGCAGCTGTTTCAAGAAGGCACGATCAAGCACCTGAGTGCGGACGATGTCTACAAACTCTTGCTGGCCGAAAAAATCGACGTGGGCCTGGCCACCATCTACCGCGTGCTGATGCAGTTTGCCGAAGCGGGCATTTTGTTTCGCCGGCACTTCGAATCCGGCCACGCCGTGTTCGAACTGAACGAAGGCCAGCACCACGACCACCTGGTCTGCACGGGCTGCGGCAAGGTCGATGAATTCGTCGACGAAGGCATTGAACTGCGCCAGAACGAGATCGCCGCCGAGCGGGGCTTCGTGCTGCACGAGCACGCGCTGTCACTGTACGGCACCTGCGCCGAGTGCACGGCGAAGAAAGTCCCGCCGCGCAAAGCGTCCTGAGGCAGCGCGCAGCGTAGCGCCTGGCAAGCCACCTGCGCTACACTGCGTGCGCCGCAGCTCAGCTCAACAAAGGACCAGCATGTACATCGGAGAAATCGCCCGCCTGACGGGCACCTCGCCCAAGGCCTTGCGCCACTATGAAGCGCTGGGCTTGCTGGGCGACGTGCGCCGCTCGGGCGCCTACCGCGTCTACACGCAGCAAGACCTGGCGCAAGTGAGGCTGATACGCCAGGCGCAGGCCCTGGGCTTCCGCCTGGCCGAACTGCTGCCCATTCTGGCCGGCGACGATACCGACTGGGCCGCCCTGTCGCAGCACATCGCCGCCAAGCGCGCACAGGTGCGGCAGGATATCGCCCGCCTGCGCCAGCTCGATGCGCAATTGGCCGACATCGACACGGAAATCCGCGACTGCCTGGCGCAGCAGCGTCTGCAAGAGGCCGCTTGACTCTGCCCCCAGGGGCAGGCTTTAGCATGCAAGCTCTTCTTTAACGGACAGCCTGCATCATGACCAAGACGACACCCAAGCGCATTTTGATACTCCTCGGCCACCCGTCGGGCGACAGCTTTTGCGCCGCCCTGGCCGAAGCCTACGCCGCCACGGCCCGCAGCGCAGGCCACACTGTGCGCGAACTGCGCCTGGGCCAGCTGGACTTCGATCCCATTCTGCACGAAGGCTACCGCCAGGTGCAGCCGCTGGAAGCGGACTTGCTGGCGGCGCAGGAAGCCATCAGCTGGGCCGAACACCTGGTGTTCGCCTACCCGATCTGGTGGGGCGGCGCACCGGCCCTGCTGAAGGGCTTTGTCGACCGCGTCTTCCTGCCCGGCTACGCTTTCAAGTACCGGCCCGGCAAGGCTTTCCCGGCGCAACTGCTGAAAGGCCGCACGGCCCAGCTGCTGGTGACGATGGATACGCCGCCCTGGTATTTCCGCTGGGTCTACCGCATGCCCGGCATCCACCAGCTGCGCAAGACGACGCTCGAGTTTTGCGGCGTCCAGCCCGTCAGGGTGGCCAGCTTCGGCCCCATCCTCAACTCCACCGAGCCGCAGCGCGCGCGCTGGCTGGCGCAGGCACAGGTGCTGGCCCGGCGCCTGTAAGTTGCTTGCCATGCAGCCATCTTGCATACGGTTTTGACAAGCTGGTAATCAAGCCGTCATATTCCAAGACTACCATGATGATATTGCCTGTTTGTCAGTCGCCTTGCCGTCGCGACAACAAGGGTCCGATCGTCATGTAAAGGTAGCCGCTGTGGAGTTCAACGCTTCTCGATTGCATCTTCCCCGTTATCGCACGTCCGTGGCGTCCGACCTGTGCATCCCCACGGAATCCGTGCAGGCCGACGCCAGCAACTTCGCCGTGCTGGAATTGTTCACGGAACGGCGCGACATGATGAGCCTGCCCGTCACGGAGCAGCAGAAGCCCATCGGCCTGATCAGCCGCAACATCTTCATGTCGCAGATGTCCAAGCCCTTCTATCACGAGGTGTACGGCAAGAAGAGCTGCATCGCCTTCATGGACAAGGAACCGCTGATCGTCGATGGCGCCATGAGCATCGAAGACCTCACCTTCCGCGCCGTGGAAGCGGGCGAAAAGGCGCTGGCCGACGGCTTCATCATCACTGCCGATGGCGCGCTGGCCGGCGTGGGCTTCGGCTTGCAGCTGATGAACGTGGTGGCCACCATGCAGGCGGAAAAGAACCGGCAAATCATGCACAGCATCGATTACGCCAGCGTGATCCAGCGCGCCCTGCTGCGCACCTCCGATGCGGAATTGCGCGCCACCCTGCCCGACGCGCATCTGGAATGGCAGCCGCGCGACGTCGTCGGCGGCGATTTTTACTTTTTCGAGCGCCACGCGGGCGGCTGGTTCGCCGCCATCGCCGACTGCACCGGCCACGGCGTGCCGGGCGCCTTCATGACCCTGATCGCCTCGTCGGCCCTGAGCCAGGCCTTGCGCGAGCTGGGGCCGCACGATCCGGCCGCCCTGATCGGCGCCGTCAGCCGCGCCATCAAGACCTTGCTGGGCCAGGACGGCGCCAGCAGCGGTGAAGCCACCGGCCACGCCGGCTCGAACGACGGCATGGATTGCGCCTTCCTGTGCTACGACACGGCCAGCGCCAGCCTGCGTTTCGCGGGCGCGAAACTGGCGCTGCATGTGGTCGCGCCGGGCGAAGAGAGCGTGCGCGCCATCGACGGCGCGCGCATGGGCGTGGGCTATGTCGACACGCCAGCCGGCTACTGCTGGCACAACGAGACGCTCGCCATTCCCGCCGGCAGCCTGCTGTTCCTCACCACCGACGGCTTGCTCGACCAGATCGGCGGCGCGCGCGACATCGCCTACGGCAAGCGGCGCATGCGCGAGCAATTGCTGGCGCGGCGCGACGCTTCCGCTGGCGATGTGGCGGCGGCGCTGCTGCAGGACAGCGCCGCATGGCAAGGCAAGCAGCCGCGCCGCGACGACCTGACCTTTTTCTGTTTCCGCCTGTAGTTTTGGCGCCATCGAGCCACCTTATCAACAAGAAACCGGGTCACCGGCTAGCCAGGAGCACGGACGTGCTGTACGAAGAATTCAACGAGTTTTGGGATGTGGCCCGCAAGCGCAACATCATCTTTTTTTACGTGGGCTATTTCTCGCAGCACGTGGTGAATGCCATTTCCGAAACCATCAAGGCGCGCCTCGATACGGCCGGCGCTGCCGGGCCCACGCGGCGGCGCATCTTTTCCTCGTTCATCGAGATGTCGCAAAACATCATGCATTATTCCGCCGACAGCCTGACGCCCGATGCGCAGCTGGACCAGCAGATGCGGCGCGGCTCGTTCTGCATCGGCACGCGCGGCGACAGCTTTTTCCTGCTGTGCGCCAACCCCGTCTCGACGGACAACGTGGCGCAGATCCGCGCCCGGCTGGAGCCGCTGCACACCATGACGATGGAGGAAATCCGCCTGGCGTATAAAAAGGCCCTGCGCGAGGAAGCGCCCGCCGACAGCAAGGGCGCGGGCCTGGGTTTCCTCACCATGGCGCGCGACGCCAGCGAGCCGCTGGAATTCGAATTCGTCCAGGATCCCCAGGAACCGGGCCACACCATCTTCTGCATCAAAGCCATCATTTGAAAGAGCCGACTCAGGAAAGCATATGCAATTACCGTCACCACTGTTCATCGCCGCGACCCCGAGTTCGCCCGAAATCGACTTCCGTTTCGAGCAGCACACCCTGTCGATCAAGGGCGAGTCGTACCCGGAAAACGCGGCCGCCTTCTATGGCCCGCTGATCGCCGCCGTGCGCGCCTACCTGGAAGGCTGCCGCGAAGCAGCCATCACCGTCAACGTCTCGCTGGCCTACTTCAACAGCTCCAGCACGAAGATGCTGTTTACCCTGTTCGACACCCTGAACCAGGCGGCCGTGGACGGCAACCAGGTGCGCCTGAACTGGTATCACGACGAGGACGACGACACCATCCTGGAATTCGGCCAGGAGCTGCAGCAGGACTTCACTGCGCTGGACTTCCGCGACCATCCCGTGCAGGGCAGTTAGGACATGCGCGCCGCCATCTCCGAGTCCGGACTGGAGCCCGACCTGTTCACCGTGGAAGCGGCGGCGCTGGCTGCCGCGCGCCGCATGCATGCCAACGCCAGCGCGTCGAGCGCGGAACAGCGGCGCGTGCTCGGTGAACTGATCAATCACTACGAGCGGCTGATGCGCGAGACGCGGCGCCTGATCGGCCGCAGCGACCGCGCCGAGCGCGACATGCATCTGCTGAACCGGCAATTGCAAACCCTGGCCGGCCAACTCGAATACCGCGCCACGCACGACCCGCTGACGGGCGCCCTGAATCGCGGCGCCGTGATCGACCACGCCTCGCGCTGCCTGGCGCAGGGCGACATGGCGCTGATCGTGCTCGACATCGACCTGTTCAAGCAGGTCAACGACGATTTCGGCCACCCTGCCGGCGATGGCGTGATCCAGGCCGTGGTCGACTGCCTGAAAGGATTGCTGGGACAGGAGACGGCCATCGGCCGGGTCGGCGGCGAAGAGTTTTCCGTGGTCTGGCCCACCTCCTCGCGCGACGACGCGGCGCAAGTGGCGCAGCGCATCTGCGAGACTGTCGGCCGCCAGCGCCATGCCGCGCCCATCACGCGCGCCATCACCATCAGCGTGGGCCTGAGCTGGAACCGCGCCGGCACGGCATTTGAAACGGCCTACAGCCACGCGGACCAGGCCCTGTACCAGGCCAAACGCGAAGGACGCAATTGCGTGCGCCAGTGGCTGGAAAGCTGAAGCGGCCCTTAGCGGATATGTTCGCGCGCCATGCTGCCGTCGCGGCGCATGGCCGCCGCCGCCCGCTGCATGGCCAATGCCTGCGTCTCGGGCAATTGCTTGTTGCAGGCGAGGTAAGTCTGCACCCGGTTGAAGGTCAGCAGCGGCACCACCTTGTCCTCCCACTCCTTGCCGGCAAACGGCTTGCTGCCCACCGCCATGCCGACGGCCCACAAGTCGATGCGTCCGAGCAGCAGCTTTTGCGGATTGAGCCACTCCTGCGTCACGGGCGCCACGTTCAGGCCGCGCTGGCGCAGGTAATCGTCGCGCGCGTCGCCGAGCACCGTGCCGATTACCAGGCCGCGCGCATCGGCCAGCGTGCGCAACGCCAGGTGCCGTTCGGCCAGGCCGTAGAGTATCCATTCCGCTTCGTTGAGGGGACCGATCCAGCGAAATTGCGCTTCGCGCTCCTGCGTGCGGCTGGTGGAAAAGATGCAGGTATCACGCTCGCGCAGCGCCTGCGCATACGCGCGCTTCCACGGCAGCAGCTCGATGCTGTAGGAAAGGCCGGCGCGCGCCATGATGTCGCGCACCTTGAGCGTTTCACGTCCCACGACGACATTGCCTTCCATCATGCTCGACGGCGGCAAATGCTCGCCGACGATGCGCACGTCCGCCGCCGCGGCCAGCGCCGGCATCAGCAGCGCCACTGCCAGCAGCCGTGCCATGCTTGCTTGTTTCATGCTTGCTTTCATCTGCCACAGGGGATACAAGCCGATGTTACCATCGGCTCACCCTGGCATTGCCGGATATTGTCAATTTCGGGACATACTTTCCACAACGTGGCAACAGGCCAACGCCAGCGGATGATGATGCAAGGGAGGAGGAGAGAGAAATGATTGGCGGAAAACAGTAGGAGTCGAACCTACGGGAGAACGTCTGACGCCCTCCACCGGGTTTGAAGCCCGGCCACATCACCGGATGAGTGTGCTTTCCGCGGTACCTGAGCTAGCTCTTGGGCAAGGCTGTGGTGTAGGACCACAACGCTTGCGGGCGTAATAGATGCCCATTGCCAACACGGCGAGTATAACCGACGCGGTCAAAAAATTCCAAAACCTGGATCGCCCGCTTGCGGCCCAGGCCGCTGGCGTCGCGGAAGGTGGCCGCGCCCACGGCGCCATTACCGGCCGGCAAGCCTGCATCCCCTTCCTCCTTGTGCGCCAGTTCCCGCACCAGCTGCGCCAGCTCGGCCAGCGCCGTCTGGTGATAAAACAGGTCGTGCACGACCTGGCTGATCTGCCCTGCCTTGGCAAGTTTGCGCAACAGCCGGCGCGTTTCATCCTCGGCCAGGCCGAAGCCGCGCGCCAGGTCGCGCGTCCATGGGGGATCGGATCGTCCCTGCTCCAGGGCGGCCAGCAAGGGCTCGGCCACCGCCTGCTCCTGCGGCGTCAGTTCCACGCTGTGCGTCGGCAAGTGCAGGCTGGCGCCGCGCGCCAGTACCTCGCCGCGCGCCAGCAAGCCTTCGACCAGGTGGCTCCACAAGACGTCTTCCATCTCCGCGTCGACGATGCGTTTCAAACGCCACAGTTCCGGCCCCGCCTCGTCGGGGGCGCGCGCGTGGAAGGTTTCCAATGCCGCCAGCACCCGCCCTTCCAGCGCCAGCAACGCCGGTGGCGCCACCAGCAGGGCGTCGCCACCGCGCAGGGCGATACGCCGCGTGTCGGGCGGCAGCGCCAGGGCGTCCGCCGGCAACAAGGACAGGCGCACCAGCAACGATTCGCGCAAGCCCAGCGGGCCTTGCGCCAGCAGGGCCGCATAGTCGCCGTGCGCGACAAACGCGGCCAGCGCATCGAGCCAGGCCAGCCTGGCCGGGCTGCGCCGCTTACGCGCAGGCCCGAACGGATCGAGTACCATGCCGCCGCCCACCGTTTGCGTCGCCTGCGCGTTGCGCACGACGAAACGGTCGCCCGGCACGCCGTGCATGGGAGACTCGAATACCAGTTGTACCCTGCCCGTCTGTCCCGGCGACAGGGTTTCGCCATCGAGCATGACGGCGCGCGCCAGCTGGTGCGCCGCGCCCAGGTGCACGTGCAGCGGCGACCAGGCTTTCAGGTGTACTCCCGCGTCGGGCAGCAGGGTCAGTTCCACGTCGAGGCGCTCGGCACACTGCGCCAGCTCGGGCGCGACGATCCAGTTGCCCCGCTCGATGCGCTCGCGGTCGATGCCTGCCAGGTTCAGCGCCAATCTCTGGCCCGCCATGCCCGTCCCGGCTGCGCGGTTCTGCGCATGGATGCTGCGCACCCGCGCTTGCGCGCCACCGGGCGCCAGTTGCAGCATGTCGCCCACTTGCACCCGTCCCGCCAGCGCCGTGCCGGTGACGATGGTGCCCTGCCCCGACAAGGTGAACACCCGGTCCACGCCGAGGCGGAACAAGCGCCGTTCGTCACGCTGCGGCAGGCTGCGCGCCGCTTGCGTCAGATGCGCTAGCAAAGCGGCCACGCCGGCATCATTGTCGCGATTGGCGGCCGTGGGGAAAATCGGGCTGCCCGCCAGCGGCGTGCCGGCCAGCAGCACTTCGATATCCGCTTCCACCTGCGCCACGCGGGCGCCATCGGCGCGGTCGATCTTGGTCAGCGCCACGGCGCCCTGCGTCACGCCCAGCAGCTGCAAGATGGCCAGATGCTCGTGCGTCTGCGGCATGACGCCATCGTCGGCGGCCACCACCAGCAGGGCGAAGTCGATGCCCGTCACGCCGGAGGCCATGGTGCGGATGAATTTTTCGTGGCCAGGCACGTCGATCACGCCCAGCACCGTGCCGTCCGCCAGCGGCAGATAGGCGTAACCGAGTTCTATCGAAATGCCGCGCGCCTGCTCTTCCTTCAGGCGGTCCGTGTGCACGCCCGTCAGCGCGCGCGTCAGCGTCGTCTTGCCATGGTCGATATGGCCTGCGGTGCCGACGATCATGCGGACAACCCGGCAAGCTGCGCGATGAAGGTCGTCACGTGCGCCGCTTCCAGGCAGCGCAAGTCGAGCCATAGCGTATCTTGCCCGATGCGCCCGATCACGGGGCACGGCAAGGCGCGCAAACGCTGCTCCAGCACGCCCAATGGATTGCTCAGGCGCGAACCGGGCGCGCTGCGGATGGCCAGGCCAAAGCTGGGCAGCTGGTCGACGGGCAAGGCGCCGCTGCCGATCTGGCTTTTCATGGCTTCGGCGGTAACCATATAGGTGGCGCCGAGTACGCTTTGCAACAGCGGCAGCAGGGTTTGCGCCTGCGCGCGCATGACGGCGGCGGGACGCGTCAAGAGGCGCAAGGTGGTCAGGCGTTCGGCCAGCAAGTCCGGCGCGCGATACAGCTGCAGCACGGGTTCCAAGGCGGCCAGCGTCAGCTTGCCGACCCGCAGCGCGCGTTTCAAGGGGTTCCGCTTGATCTTTGCGATCAGGTCGGCGCGACCGACGATCACGCCGCATTGGGGGCCACCGAGCAGCTTGTCGCCGCTGAAGGTGACCAGGTCGGCCCCCGCTGCTATGGTTTCGCGCACCGTCGTTTCATGCGGCAGGCCGTATTGCGCCAGGTCGACCAGGGTCCCGCTGCCCAGGTCCACGGCGGTCGGCACATGGTGTTTTGCCGCCAGCGGCACCAGTTCGTCGAGCTCCACGCTCTTGGTAAAGCCGGTGATCGCGTAATTGCTGCAATGGACCTTCATCAACAGGGCCGTGTCGTCATTCACGCCATTCGCATAGTCGGCCAGGTGCGTGCGGTTGGTGCTGCCCACTTCGCGCAGCACGGCGCCGGCGCGCGTCATGACGTCGGGGATGCGGAAGGCGCCGCCGATTTCCACGAGTTCGCCGCGCGAGACGATGACTTCCCTGTTCTGCGCCAGGGTGTTCAGCATCAGCAGCACGGCGGCCGCATTGTTGTTGACGACGGTGGCCGCTTCGGCCCCCGTCAATTCGCGCAACAGTTCCTCGACGAGGTCGTCGCGGTCGCCGCGCTTGCCCGTTTCCAGGTCGAATTCCAGGTTCATCGGCCACTGCAACGCTTCCACCACGGCTTGCACGGCGGCGTCGGGCAGCAGCGCGCGGCCCAGGTTCGTGTGCAGCACGGTGCCCGTCAGGTTGAACACGGCGCGCAGTTGCGAACGCGATTGCGATTGCAGCCGTTCTTCCATGTGCGCGGCGATGGCGGCAATCGACGCGCCCTCTTCGCACACGGCACCCGCCAGCATGGCGGTGCGCAGTTCGGCCAGCACGGCGCGCGCACAGGCCAGCGTTTGCACGCGGCCATGGTGCGCAATCAGGGCCAGGCAAGCCGTGTCTCCCAGGATGCGGTCTACCGATGGCAGGCGCACGGTTTGCCCCGTCGTCATGACTGCTGGCCCTCGCTGCTGTCGCTCTTCCCCAGCCACAGCAGCGGATTGCCGCTGGCGCGCTGGTAGCCCGCTTCGCCCACCAGCAGGTCGAGCATCAGGCTGGCAAGGTCGTCGGCCAGCGGTTCGACGTTGTAATCGTGTTCCTGGTTGAAGACCTTGCGGTAGGTGTGGCAGTCGTCGCAGGTTTCCGCGCGCGCCACCTTCTTCGGATCGTTCGCCTTGTTGGGCAATTTGTCGTCCTTTGCCGTCACGGGGTCGAACGGCGCGGCGTCGGCAGCGTCCAGGCCCTGGTAGGCGATCTTGCCATTCTGTTCGCAGGTCGAGCACTTCACGCGCACCATATGCCATTCGCTTTCGCAGATGCCGCAGTGCAGGTAGCGGTAGCCCTGCGACCCGCCGCCGATGCGGATCACGCTGGCGACGGGGTGCGAACCGCAGACGGGGCACAGGGTGCCCGTTTCCAGGTCCGGCACGCGCGCGGCGCGCAATTCGCTGGCCGACACCGACCATAAAATTTGCAGGGCGGCCGCGACGAACGGCGCATGCATGGGATTGAGGTTGTCGCCGTTTTCATCGAGCACGGCATCGGCGCAGGCGTCCAGCGCAGAGGCATCGAGCGCGCGCAGCTGGGCCAGCACCTGCGTCAGGCCGCCGGACAATGCCGGCTGGCTTGTCGCCGTGGCGGCCAGTTCATCGAGCAGGCTGGCAAAGATGTCGCGCCAGACGGGCGGACGGGCGCCGCTGACGGGCAGCACGGGCATGCGGTGCTGGATGGCGCGGCGCAGCGCGTCCGGGTCGGCGGCCGGCACGGCGCCGGGCGCCAGTTTTCCCACCACGGCGGCCTGCGCATCGGCCAGCGCGGCCATCAGCACCAGGTAGCCCTGCATGCCCGCATCGACGGGAATGCCCTTGATTTTTCCCTGCGCCAGTTCGCGCAAGCGCAAGGCGCGCGCCTTGAACAGGCTGTCAGGCTGCGGCAGCAGCAGGCGCGGAATCGCGTTGTGGTCCAGGCCTTCGATTTCGCCTGGCTGAAGAATGCGTTGTACCAATGGAGTTTCCCATCAAAAAAGGGGCTGTAAAGTATTCTAATCGATAAAAAGAAAGGGGTCAGTCCTGGGACTGACCCCGGGTAATGCCGGTGTCATCAATATCAAGAACTTAGTCTTTTGTATTGCGAATGACAGCCTCAAACCACTTCGGATGGTGCTTGCGCGCCCAGCCGTAGGTGACGGTGCCGCGCACCATGGCGCCGATCGAACCCTTGACCCACAGTGCCGCATAGATGTGCACGATGATGGAGCAGATGATGCCAAACGCGCACACGGCATGCAGCAAGGCGGCCGCGCGGATGACGGGAATCGGGAAATAGAACGCAAAGTACGCGCGCCAGATCACGATGCCCGACAGCAGCAAGCCCACCATGCAAGCGAGCAGCACGAAGAACAGGATCTTCTGGCCGGCATTGTATTTGCCGATCTTCGGAAGCTTTTCTTCGCGGTTGTTGAGCACGTCGTCCATCTGTTTCAGCCACTGCTTGTCGCCGTCCTCGAACTTGTTGTGGTGCCAGAAGCGCACCACGAGGATCGCGAACGAGACAAACATCACCAGGCCGGCAAACGGATGCAGGATGCGCGTCCATTGCCCGCCGCCGAACAGGTTCGCCAGCCACGCCATCGAGGGATGGAACATGGCCAGGCCGGACAGCGCCAGCATGACGAAGGTGATGGCGGTCACCCAGTGATTCGTGCGCTCGTTCGGGTCGTAGCGCTGGATCAGCGGGTTGCCATCCTTGTCGCGCAGCTTTCTATCATGCAGATCACTGTGGCTCATGGTCTTCCTCCCGGATGCGCTTGGCCTCTTCCAGCGCCTCGTGCTCTTCGTCCTTGCTCACTTCGTTCGGACCGACACGCGTGTAATGGAAGAAGCCTGCCAGGGCCGTGGCGGCCATGCCGGCCACCGCGAGCGGCTTGGACCAGCCCTTCCAGAAGCCCACCATCGGGCTGATGCGCGGACGTTCCGGCAAGTTCGAATACAGCTTCGGCTTGTCCGCATGGTGCAGCACGTACATCACGTGCGTGCCGCCCACGCCCAGCGGATCGTACAGGCCCGCATTTTCGAAACCGCGCGACTTCAGGTCGACGATGCGCTCTTCCGCATGCACCTTCATGTCTTCCTTGGTGCCGAAAACGATGGCGCCCGTCGGGCAGGTTTTCACGCAAGCCGGTTCCTGGCCCACGGCCACGCGGTCCGAGCAGAGCGTGCACTTGTAGGCGCGGTCGTCCTTTTTCGAAATGCGGGGCACGTCGAAAGGACAGCCGGCCACGCAGTAGCCGCAGCCGATGCAGTTTTCCTGGTGGAAATCGACGATGCCGTTCGTGTACTGCACGATGGCGCCCGGCGCCGGACAGGCTTTCAGACAGCCCGGGTCCTCGCAGTGCATGCAGCCATCCTTGCGGATCAGCCACTCGAGGTTGCCGTCGTTGTTTTCGTGTTCGGCAAAACGCATCACCGTCCACGATTGCGGCGTCAGGTCCGTCGGATTGTCATAGGTGCCATGGTTTTCGCCGACTTCATCGCGCAAGTCGTTCCATTCCATGCACGCCGTCTGGCAAGCCTTGCAGCCGATGCATTTCGACACATCGATCAGCTTGGCCACGGTGCCCGTCACCGGGCTGCGCGCTTGCGGCGGCGTTACCGTGGTAGCCGACAGGCGCCGGATATCTAAGGATTGCAGTGCCATTATTGAGCTCCCATCATGCTTTTTCCACCTTCACGAGGAAGGACTTGAATTCCGGCGTTTGCGAATTCGCATCCCCCACGCCCGGCGTCAAGGTATTGATCAGATACCCCGGCTTGGCCACGCCCGTAAAGCCCCAGTGCAGCGGCAGGCCCACGGTATGCACCGGCTTGCCCTCGATCATCAAAGCCTTGATGCGCTTGGTGACGACGGCCTTGGCGATGATGTGTCCCCGCTTGGAACTGACGCGCACTTCACCGCCGGCAACGACGCCGATGCTCTTGGCCAGTTCTTCGCCGATTTCAACGAATTGCTGCGGCTGGATGATGGCATTCAGGCGTGCATGCTTGGTCCAGTAATGGAAATGCTCGGTCAGGCGGTAGCTGGTGGCCACATGCGGGTATTCCTCGTGCGTGCCGAACATTTTCCGGTCATCGGCGAACACGCGCGCGGCCGGATTGCTGGTCGCCTGCGGGTTTTTCGGATGCATGGGGTTGTAGCCCAGCGGATTTTCGAACGGCTCGTAATGCTCGGGGAACGGCCCTTCGGCCATGGCGCCACGCGCAAAGAAGCGCGCCACGCCCTCGCCCAGCATGATGAACGGGCCCATGCCGTTTTCCGGCGGTTCGTCGACCTTGAAGTCGGGAATATCGGCCCCGCTCCAGTTCGTGCCATTCCACTCGATGAGCTTGCGGGTCGGATCGAAAGGCTTGCCCTTCAAGTCGCACGAGGCGCGGTTGTACAGCACGCGGCGGTTCGCCGGCCAGGCCCAGGCCCAGCCCAACGTCTGGCCGATGCCGGTCGGGTCGCTATTGTCGCGCCGTCCCATCTGATTGCCCGCCTGCGTCCAGCTGCCGGCGAAGATCCAGCAACCGCTGGTGGTCGTGCCATCGTCGCGCAATTGCGCGAACGAAGCCAGCTGCTCGCCCTTTTTCACCAGCAGCTTGGTCGCGTCCTTCGGATCGTACAGGTCGGCCAGCGCACGGCCGTTGAATTCGCGGGCGATTTCTTCCGGCTGCGGATTATGCGGCTGCGCATAATTCCACGTCAGGTTGACGATAGGATCGGGGAACTTGCCGCCCTCCTTCTGGTACATGCTGCGCATGCGCAGGAACAGGCCGGACATGATCTCCAGGTCGCTGCGCGCCTGGCCCGGCGGTTCGGCCGCCTGCCAGTGCCATTGCAGCACGCGCGAAGAGCTCACCAGCGAACCGCGCTCTTCGGCAAAGCAGCTGGTCGGCAGGCGGAACACTTCCGTCATGATCTTGGTGGGATCGACTTCGTGATACTGCCCGTGCGCCTTCCAGAATTCGCCCGTTTCCACGGCCAGCGGATCCATGATGACGAGGAACTTCAGCTTCGACAGCGCTTCCGTGACCTTCTGCTTGTTCGGCGCGGACGCCAGCACATTGAAGCCCTGGCAGATATAGCCCGTCATCTTGCCTTGGTGCATGTTCTCGATGGCTTGCATCAAGTCATACGGCTTGTCGAGTTTCGGCAGGTAGTCGAAGGCGTAGTTATTTTCCGCCGTGGCAAAGTCGCCCCACCACGTCTTCATGAAACTGACGTGGAATTTGCGGTAATTGCTCCAGTAGCTGAGCTGGTTCGGCCGCAGCGGCTTGGTGGCGCGCGCGGCGATGTAGGCGTCGAAATCCTGCTCGCCCTCGTTGGGCAGGGTCATGTAACCTGGCAACAGGTTCGACATCAGGCCCAGATCGGTCAAGCCCTGGATGTTCGAGTGGCCGCGCAAGGCGTTCATGCCGCCGCCGGCGATCCCCATATTACCCAGCAACAGCTGCACCATGGCGCCCGTGCGGATGGTTTGCGCGCCCGTCGAGTGGTGCGTCCAGCCCAGCGCGTACAGGATGGTGCCGGCGCGTCCCGGCACGGCGGTCGAAGCCAACGCCTCCGCCACCTTGTGGAACTTGTCGGCCGACACGCCGCACGTGCGTTCGACCATCTCGGTCGTGTAGCGCGCGTAGTGCTTCTTCATCATCTGGTAGACGCAGCGCGGGTGTTCCAGGGTCGGGTCGACCTTGGCATAGCCGTCGTCGCCGATCTCGTAATCCCAGGTGGCCTTGTCCGTGTACTTGCCTTTTTCCTTGTCGAAACCCGAGAACAGGCCATCCTCGAACGCATAGTCTTCGCGCACGATGAAAGGCATGTCCGTGTAGTTGCGCACGTACTCATGCTGGATCTTGTCGTTCGTCAGCAGGTAATTGATGATCGCGCCGAGGAAGACGATGTCCGTGCCGGTACGCGTGGCGCAGTAGTAATCTGCCACGGATGCGGTACGGGTAAAGCGCGGATCGACAACGATCAGCTT
The DNA here is from genome assembly GCF_034424625.1 of Janthinobacterium lividum. Classification (NCBI taxonomy): domain Bacteria; kingdom Pseudomonadati; phylum Pseudomonadota; class Betaproteobacteria; order Burkholderiales; family Oxalobacteraceae; genus Janthinobacterium; species Janthinobacterium lividum. The sequence goes on from NZ_CP139976.1 coordinate 4,531,431, forward strand.
GGCCTTGTTATGCGCCTTCGCTTCCGTTACCCATTTGAATCCGCAAGGATGTGCTTCTGCTGCATTGCCGCCCATGACCAGGATCACGTCGGCATTCTTGATATCGACCCAATGATTCGTCATCGCGCCACGGCCAAACGTCGGGGCAAGACCTGCCACCGTCGGTCCGTGTCATACACGCGCCTGATTATCAAAGGTCAGCATCCCCATGCTGCGCACTGTCTTGTGGGTCAGATACCCCACCTCGTTGCTGCCGGCGGACGCGGCAAGCATGCCGGTGGAGAGCCAGCGGTTGACGGTCTTGCCGTCGGCATTCTTTTCGATCAGGTTGGCATCGCGGTCATCCTTCATCAGGCGCGCGATCTTGTCGAGCGCCACATCCCAGGAGATCGGTTGCCATTCCGTGCCGCCCGGTGCGCGGTATTCGGGCACTTTCAGGCGGTTCGGACTGTGGATGAAGTCGACCAGGCTGGCGCCTTTCGGGCACAAGGTGCCGCGGTTCACCGGGTGATCGGCATCGCCTTCCACGTGGATGATGCTGGAAACGGCATTTTTCGCGCCGTCGCCCAGCCCATACAGCAGGACGCCGCATCCTACCGAACAGTAGGGACAGGTATTGCGTGTCTCGGTCGTGCGAGACAGCTTGTATTGCCGCACTTCCGCCATCGCCTGGCCCGGTGCGAAACCGAGCAGGGCGAGGCTGGAACCAGCAATGGTCGCGCCAGTTACCCGAAGGAACTGGCGCCTGGACATCTGAACCATATTCAGGCCTCTATGATGTGAGTAAATAAAAGTCATACGGCGTCGTGGTCGTGTCATATCACCAAGATATAAGCACCATGCCTGTGCCGTATGACAGTATTTTACCCCTCAAACTCCGACAAGGCTTAGTCCGCTGGAAAAAATTGCCTTTAGTCAACATTAATTTGACGATACCGAATATTCCCTCTAAACAATGCCAGCCTGCCTGGCACGCTTGCACATCGCTACCCACCATGAAAAAACCCGCTCGCGAGCGGGTTTGGGATGCGTCAGAAAAATGACAAATTACAAGCTGTAGCGCAAGGTCAGCGCCACGTTGCGCGGCGCGCCCGGCAAGCTCAGGTTCGGGCTGGAACCGTGGCCCGAGACGATGTAGCGCGTGTCGCCGATATTATTGACGTTCAGTTGCACTTCATAGCGACCCGTGCGGTAAGCGGCCATGGCGTCGGCCGTCACGTAGCCTGGCAGCACGACGGTGTTGCCCGGGTTGGCGAAGCGGCTGCCCACGGCATTCGCGCCGCCGCCCACGGTGAAGCCGTGGCCCAGGTCTTTCGTCAGCCACAGATTGGCCGTGTTGCGCGCCGTCAAGGTGGCGCGCTTGCCCTTGATGGCGACGGAACTGGCCGTCGTCGTGCCCGGCGCATTCACGCTGCGGTCGACGGCGATGGAATCGGTGATGGTGGCGTCCAGGTAAGCGTAGCCGGCCATCATCTTCCAGCCATCGTGCAAGTCGGCGTTGAAGGTCAGCTCCAGGCCGTCCGTGCGCTGCGTGCCGACGGGCACGATGCGGTTCGTGATCGGGTCGCTGGTCTTGATATTGTCGCGCTCCAGGCGGAACAGCGACACGGTGGCGTTGGCACGGCCACCCCACAGGTCATACTTGGCGCCCACTTCCGTGTTGCGCGTGGTTTCCGGCGCCAGGTCGGCATTGTTGGCGGCCAGGGCGAAGTTCTCGCCACTCGGCTGGAACGAGCGGCTCCACGACGCGTAGTACGATTGCACGGCGCTCGGTTGCCAGACGAGGCCGGCGCGGGGACTGTAGGCCGAATCCGTGCGCGACAAATCCGCCGTCGTCAGGCCGGCCGCATTGGCCAGGCGCGACTGCTGCTTGTAGCGGTCGTAGCGCAAGCCGGCCAGCGCCTTCCATTCGTCGCTGAAACTGATGGCGTCCTGCACGTAGGCGGCGGCCGTGTCATAGGTGCCGAAAGTATCGCTGCGCACGCCCAGCTTGCTGCGGTTGACCTGCGGCAGGACGGGGTTGAAGATCGATACATTCGTCGCCACCACGGTCGAAGCCCAGCTCGACGCATCCTTGTTTTGCTTGCCGAACTCGGCGCCGTACAGCACTGCATGGCGCAAGGTGCCCGTGACCAGCTTTTGCGTCAGTTCCGTCTGGTTAAACCAGCCGCTCTCGTCGCGGTTGAGCTTGGCGTGACCCAGGCTCATCGTGCCCTTGACTTCGTTGACGTTGCCGGAAATATTCGTGTTGTTGCGGTCCAGGTGGTAATCGTAGTAGCGGAAGGCATTGCGCAGCGACAGAGTATCGCTGAACTTGTGCGTCAGTGTCGCGGCCGTGGACACCACGCGCGACTGGCTGAAGTCCGCATCGCGGGCGTTGGCGGCGCCATAATAGGTGCCAGCATCGACGGCGACGGGACGGCCCTGGTAGGACGGAATGCCGAAGTCCGTCAGGCGGCGGTCTTCCAGGTAATCGCCCTGCAGCAGCAGTTTCGTCGCGCTCGACAAGCGGATGGCCACGGACGGGGCCAACGCCGTGCGGTTGATGAATTGCTGGTCGCGGTAGCTGTCCGACAATTCGCGCGCACCCGTGAAACGCCAGTCCACCGTCTCGCCGACACGGCCCACGTCGACTTCGCCGCGGCGCCCTTTTGTGTTCGTCAGGCTCAGGGCCACGTCCGTGATGTCCACGCCCGGCTTCTTGGTGATGCGATTGACCAGGCCACCCGAGGAACCGCGGCCGTACAGCACGGCGGCCGGCCCCTTGATCACTTCCAGGCGCTCCACATTCGACAGGTCGCGGAAGTACAGCGCGTCATCGCGGAAGCCGTCGACGAACTGGTCGCCGATGGCCGTGAAGCCGCGGATGAACACCTGGTCGCGCTGGCCGTCGCCCGTGGACAGGCCCACGCCGGGGATATTCTTCATGATGTCCTGGATCGACATGGCGTTCTGGTCGCGGATGACGGCGGCAGGCACCACGTTGATCGTCTGCGGCACGTCGCGCAAAGCCATTTCCGTCTTGGTGCCGCTGGCCGAGCTGGCGGCAACATAGCCATCCTTGTCCTTAGCCGCCGTCACGGTGACGGCGGGCAAACTTTCCTGCGCCCAGCTGGCCAGCGGAATGGCGCCCAAGGTCAAGGCGCCCAGTACGGCGATGGTGATCGGTTTGAATCCTGGCTTGCGCTGCATACAATTCCCTGTTCGATGTTTTAATACGAATGATTATCATTAGTATTTTATCAGGCGACCATGCGATAAGTCAGCACTTATGTAAGTGATAGTACTTATAGCGCAGGTACTTGATGTAAAAACACAACAGGAAATCAATATCAAAAAACAATTAAAATTGCTTTGAAAAACTATTTCCCTGCGTCAATGCTATACTTGCGGCTTGCTGGGCAGCGGTCAGCCTGACCGACATGCCCCTTGCTTCACCTCCATCGCCACGCTCAGCGTGGCGCGCCGCACAGCCATCACGCGGCACCCGAAGACCCCGATCCCCTGCGCCTTGCGGCGCCTGTCCGCCCCTGCTGGCGGCGGCGATCATGACTATTAAACTGTTAGGAATTACATGAAAAACCTGAACATCGGCAGCCGCCTTGGCGTCGGCTTTGCTGTCGTATTGCTGTTGCTTGCCGCCTTGACCATCACCGCCCTCGTGCGCATGCAAACGGCCAGCGACCTGACTTACCGCCTCATCAATACCAGCATCAAGAACCAGCGCATGGTGGCCGAATGGTCGAAGATCATTGAACTCAACAGCGTGCGCGGCGTCGCCTCGTTCGAGATCACCGATCCTGTCGTGCGCGCCAAGATCGAGGAAGACTTGAAAGTCGATGCGGAGCGTTCCAGCAAGCTGCAGGATGACATCATCGCGTCCTTGCTCAATCCTGCCGTGATCGAGCAATTCAAGGTCGTGCGCAAGGTCCGCACCGACTACGTGACGACGCGCGCGCGCGCCTTCAAGATGAAGGCCGACGGCGACGTGGCGGGCGCCAAGGTCGTGTTCGACAAGGAAGTGGCGCCGATCACCGTGGCCTACCTGGCCGAAGTCAAACGCTTTGCCAACATGCAGATCAAGGCCGCCGACGGCGTCGGCGCCAGCATCATCGAAGCCTACAGCGGCACCCGCATCTTCCTGATCACCATGGGCGTGCTGGCCGTGCTGATGGGCATCGGTTTCGCGTGGTGGATCACGCGCTCGATCACCGGCCCCATCCGCGCCGCCGTGAAAGTGGCGGAAACCGTGGCAGCTGGCGACCTCACCAGCACCATCACGGCCCAGGGCCGCGATGAAACGGGCCAGCTGATGCATGCCCTGAAAACCATGAACGACAGCCTGGTGGGCATCGTGGGCCAGGTGCGCAGCGGCACCGACACCATCGCCACGGCCTCCGCGGAAATCGCCGCCGGCAACCAGGACCTGTCGTCGCGCACGGAACAGCAAGCCAGTTCGCTGGAAGAAACGGCCTCGTCGATGGAAGAACTGACCTCGACCGTGAAACAGAACGCCGACAATGCGCGCCAGGCGAATAAACTGGCCGGCGACGCGGCCGGCATCGCCAGCCGCGGCGGCGCCGTGGTGGCCGAAGTGGTCGCCACCATGGGCGAAATCAATACCTCGTCGAAGAAAATCGTCGACATCATTTCCGTCATCGACGGCATCGCCTTCCAGACGAATATCCTGGCATTGAACGCGGCCGTGGAAGCGGCGCGCGCCGGCGAACAGGGCCGCGGCTTCGCCGTGGTGGCCACGGAAGTGCGCAACCTGGCGCAGCGCTCGGCAGCGGCGGCAAAAGAGATCAAGGGCTTGATCGACGACTCCGTGCAAAAGGTCGACGTGGGCACGGACCTGGTCGACAAGGCCGGCAAGACGATGGAAGAAATCGTGCAAAGCATCGGCTTTGTCACTTCCATCATGAGCGAGATCAGCAACGCCAGCGAAGAGCAGAGCGCGGGCATCGAGCAAGTCAACCAGGCCATTTCCGAAATGGACCAGGTAACCCAGCAAAATGCGGCCCTGGTGGAAGAAGCCTCGGCAGCGGCCGAAGCGATGCAGGAACAGGCGAGCGAACTGGCGCAGGTGGTCAGCGTCTTCCGCCTCGATGCCAATGCAGTAGCGACCGACCGTTTCAGCGTAAAAGCGGCACAGCGCAGCGCAACGCCGACTGCTGCCGCACCAGCCCGCAAGGCTTCGGCCCCTGCCCTGCGCCTGCCCGCGACGCGCGCCAGCAGCAAGGCCACTGCGCCGGCCGAAGGCGAGTGGGAAGAGTTTTAAATCTGTTTAAGCAAGCCGTGCGGCATCAAGCCGCACGGGCTTGCGCTTTGGCGATCAGCACCGCCAGCTCGCGCGGCACGGATTGCCCCAGAAATTCCAGCGCCAGCGCCTCCGGATCGATGGCGGCGTCCGCTGGCAAGCCATGCTCGAAGCCGCCCACCATGGTGCGGCAAAAATGCGGCGATTCCGCCCGCGTTTCCACATACCAGCAGCCCGCATGGCCTTGCACGAAGTATTCGCCGATAAAATAGCCGAGCATGGTTTTTACCCACTGCCAGCTCTCGTCGCGGATGACGATGGTGCGCATGGCCGCGTCGATATACGGCAGGTATTCGGCAGCGTTGGTCAGCACTTCGTGCGCCGGCTGGATGCCCAGGCGCTCGACGAAATTCACCAGCGAGGCGCCCAGCGCGTCATAGTAGGCGTCGAAGCCCGCCTGGCTTTGTTGCAACAATTGTTCTTGTTCGTTCGACAGCATTCATACTCCACAGACATTCAACAATCCCCTATTTTACGCCACTCCCACATCCACCCCGGCCCGCTGCAGCAAGGCCTGGTTGCGGGTGGACAGATGCGTCACCTGCAGATGCTTGCCCGCCTTGTCATAGCGTTCATACAAGGATTCGATGGCGGCAATGGCCGAGTGATCGGCCATGTGCAGGTGCCGGCAGTCAAGGATGACGCGGGCCGGGTCCGACGCTGGCTGGAACAGTTCCAGGAAATGCGTGGTGGAAGCAAAAAACAGCGTGCCATGCGGCAGGTACACGCGCACGCCGGCGCTGCTGTCATCGATATCGGCACGCATTTCACGCGCATGTTGCCAGGCAAAATTCAAGGCGGCGATGACGATGCCGCACAGCACGGCCATCGCCAGGTCCGTGAATACGGTAATGACCGTCACGGCAACGATCACCAGCGCATCCTGCAACGGCACCTTGCCCAGTACGCGCAAGGAACCCCAGGCAAACGTCTGCTGCGCCACGACGAACATCACGCCCACCAGGGCGGCCAGCGGGATGCGCTCGATCAGCGGCGACAGGAACAGGATGAACAGCAAAATCATCACGCCGGCCGTCACGCCCGACAGGCGCGAGCGGCCGCCCGAGCTCAGGTTGATCATCGTCTGCCCGATCATGGCGCAACCGCCCATGCCGCCAAACAGGCCCGAGACGACGTTCGAGGCGCCAAGGGCGATGCATTCGCGGTTCGGCTGGCCCCGCGTTTCAGTCATCTCATCGGTGAGATTAAAAGTGAGCAAAGTTTCCAGCAAGCCCACCATGGCCATCAGGGCTGCATATGGGAAAATGATATGCAAGGTCGCCATGTCCAGCGGCACGGTGGGCCAATGCAGGGCCGGCAGGCCGCCGGCGATATGCGCGAGGTCGCCCAGGGTGCGCGTGGGCAGGTGCAAGAAATGGCTGAGCACGCCCACGCCGAGGATGGCCACCAGCGCGGGAGGCACGGCCTTCGTGACGCGCGGCAGCACGTAGACGATGGCCATGGTCAGCGCCACCAGCGCGCCCATCACATACAAGGGCATGCCTTGCAGCCAGGTTTCGCCCTGCGGCGTGGCCTGGCGAAAGTGTTCCAGCTGGGCCATGGCGATGACGATGGCCAGGCCATTCACAAAGCCCAGCATCACCGGATAGGGCACCATGCGGATCAATTTCCCGAGGCGCAAGATGCCGAACAAGGCCATCAGGATGCCGCTCAGCACCACGGTGGCCAGCAGATACTGCACGCCATGCTGAGCCACCAGTGCCACGATGACGACGGCCATGGAGCCGGCGGCGCCGGAAATCATGCCGGGGCGTCCGCCAAAAATGGCCGTGAATGCGCAAATGATGAAGGCGCCATACAGGCCCATCAGGGGATTCAATTGCGCCACCAGGGCAAAGGCGATGCATTCAGGTACCAGGGCAAAGGAAGTGGTCAGGCCCGCCAGGACGTTCTTTTGCAGGTTCGAGAACCACTCATCCCGAAAAGTTGTGTTGATCATTGATGCGTATCCAAAGTCGGAACAGGAAAATGCCGGCCTGATGGACAATCATCAGGCACAGCCATACCAGCGGGCGTCACAAAAAAAGCTGCGCTGAGGTCGATCGGAGCAGGAAAGTCGTCAGTGACTACATCGGTATGGCGGAAAGGGGAAGTTTCATCAAGGCGCCAGGCGGCGCGGCTGAGCTTGCCGGCATTATACAAGATGCGCAGCCGGCAAAAGTCCGGCAAATGCGCGGACAAAAAAATAGCCCACTCGAAAGTGGGCTATTTTTTTCATCTGGAGGCGAGGACGGGAATCGAACCCGTCTAAACGGCTTTGCAGGCCGCTGCATAACCTCTTTGCTACCTCGCCAGAGGAACTGCTTGGATGGGCCTTGCGGCACACCTTGAAAACTGGAGCGGGAGAAGAGTCTCGAACTCTCGACCTCAACCTTGGCAAGGTTGCGCTCTACCAACTGAGCTACTCCCGCATTGGAGCTTGGATACTGCCTAATCGCGCCTGCTACTTCGGCGGATAAAAAAAGGAAGCCAGCTTAGCTTCCCTTTAGAATTCTGGAGCGGGAGAAGAGTCTCGAACTCTCGACCTCAACCTTGGCAAGGTTGCGCTCTACCAACTGAGCTACTCCCGCATTGGAGCTTCTATTTTCTGCTACTGCCATTCTTGCTGTACTACTTCAGCTTTCGCTGGAGCGGGAGAAGAGTCTCGAACTCTCGACCTCAACCTTGGCAAGGTTGCGCTCTACCAACTGAGCTACTCCCGCATACGAACCGCTATTTTACTGCTTTTTGCTACCGTTTACCAGTGCTGCTTTACTGCTGATCCAGCATTCACTGGAGCGGGAGAAGAGTCTCGAACTCTCGACCTCAACCTTGGCAAGGTTGCGCTCTACCAACTGAGCTACTCCCGCAGTGGACAACATTGTATCAGAAGCTCTACTACATCGCCAGTACTACTTTTTACTGCAGTCGCTGTTTTTACCTATGACACGATCCAGAAAACTGGAGCGGGAGAAGAGTCTCGAACTCTCGACCTCAACCTTGGCAAGGTTGCGCTCTACCAACTGAGCTACTCCCGCGTCATCAACAACAGGCCAGCATTATAGAGGGATTACAGGGGCTGTCAACGGGCAATATCTGGTGTTTTGCAAAATATTCCGCACAAAGCAGCCGCCTGCCTATTCTTAGTGCAAATTTCCCGCTTTTTCTTTAATCAGCGGCCATGCCAGACGCAAATAATAGAACATCGACCACACCGTCAGCACGCAGGCGATCCACAGCAGCTTCTCGCCCCACACGTGCGTGTCGATCGCGCCAAAGATCACTTCGTGGTACAGCAGCAGGGGAATGGCCGTCATTTGCGCGGCCGTCTTGATCTTGCCGATCGAGCTGACGGCCACCGATTTCGATGCACCGATCTGCGCCATCCATTCGCGCAACGCGGAAATCGTGATTTCGCGGCCGATGATGATGAAGGCCAGCACGGCATTCACACGGTCCAGCTGCACCAGCACCAGCAAGGCGCCCGCCACCATCAGCTTGTCGGCGACCGGGTCGAGGAAGGCGCCGAAGGCCGAGGTCTGGTTCCAGCGCCGCGCGAGGAAACCATCAAACCAGTCGGTGACGGCGGCAACAATGAAGACCAGGGTGGCAACCAGGTTCTGGTCGCCATGCAGCAGCATCGACGGCGGCAAATAAAACACGCCGACGACGAGCGGTATCAGGGCCACGCGCAGCCAGGTCAAAAGGATGGGAATATTAAAAGGCATAAGAGAGCAATCGGCCGACGGGTAAATTGAACATGAGGAAAGCGTGAAGAAAGCGCCACTAGTCTACATGGCCCCAGGGTATTAGCCTAGTCCGGTTGCCGCGGCACCGGACCAGGCCGTCATAGAACCCTCACAAAACCGTAGCGAGCGGCAGTGAGTTGCGACCGAGAAGCGCAGTAGGTTTGGTTAGGAGTTCTAATGCAGCTGCTTGTAAATCTCTTCTGCCAGCTGCGTGGAAATCCCCTCCACCGACATCAGATCCTCGATGCTGGCGTCGACCACGCCGCGCAAGCCGCCAAAGCGCGACAGCAGTTTCTGGCGGCGCTTGGCGCCGATGCCCTCGATCTCTTCCAGGCGCGACGTCTGGCGCGTCTTGGCGCGCTTGGCGCGCATGCCGGTGATGGCGAAGCGGTGCGCCTCGTCGCGGATTTGCGCGATCAGCATCAGAGCCGCCGATTCCTTGCCCAGTTCCTGCGCCGCGCGGCCATCGACGAACAGCAGGGTTTCCAGGCCCACCTTGCGCCCCTCCCCCTTGGCCACGCCGACAATCAAGCTGATATCGAGTCCCAGCTCGGCAAACACCTGGCGCGCCATTTCGATCTGCCCCTTGCCGCCGTCGATCAAGACCACGTCGGGCATCACGCCATCGCCATTCGCCACTTTCTCGTAACGGCGCATGAGGACCTGGCGCATGGCCGCGTAATCGTCGCCGGGCGTGATGTCATTGATGTTGTAGCGCCGGTATTCGCCATTCTGCATGGCGTGATGGTGGAACACGACGCACGACGCCTGCGTCGCCTCGCCCTGCGTGTGGCTGATGTCGAAACACTCCACGCGCAGGCTGTCGAGGTCTTCCGTTTCCAGGCGCAGCGCTTCGGCCAGCGCGCGCGTGCGCGACTGCTGCGAACCCTGCTCGGACAACAAGCGCGCCAGCGAAATCTCGGCGCCCTTCTGCGCCATTTCCAGCCACTGGCGGCGCTGCCCCTGCGGCTGGAAGATCAGGTTGATGCGGTGGCCACACTGCTCCATCAGCGCCACCATCAGGGCTGGCTGGTCGAATTCGATATTCAGGATCAGGGTGCCGGGAATGAATTTTTCCGTGTAGTGCTGGGCCAGGAAGGCGGCCAGCACTTCCACCTCGATCGGCTCCTCGGCAATCGCCGCCGCATCGCTGAGCTGGCTGGGGAAATAAGCGCGGTCGCCCAGATGGCGTCCGCCGCGTACCATGGCCAGGTTGACGCAGGCGCGCCCGCCCTGCACCAGCACGGCGAGAATGTCGACATCGGCGTCACCCGTCGTCTCCATGCTTTGTTGGTGCAGCACGCGCGACAGCGAGGCGATCTGGTTGCGCACCACCACGGCCTGCTCGAATTTTAATTCAGCGGCAAACGCGTGCATCTTCTTTTCCAGGTCGGCCAGCACTTCGCTCTGGCGCCCGCGCAGGAAGCGCGCCGCGTTTTCCACGTCGTTCTTGTAGTCTTCCTTGCTGATCAGGTCCACACAGGGCGCACTGCAGCGGCCGATCTGGTGCAGCAGGCAGGGACGGGTGCGGTTCGCATACACGCTGTCCTCGCAGGTACGGATCAGGAACACCTTTTGCAGGATCTGCATCGATTCCTTGACGGCCCAGGAACTGGGGAACGGCCCGAAATACTGGTTTTTCTTGTCCACCGCGCCCCGGTAATACACCATGCGCGGCGCATCGCCATTCGTGATCTTCAGATACGGATACGACTTGTCGTCGCGGAACAGGATGTTGTAGCGCGGCTGCAGCGCCTTGATCAGGTTGTTTTCCAGGATCAATGCTTCCGCTTCGCTGTGCGTGACCGTCGTTTCCAGGCGCGCGATGCGCTCGACCATCATGGCGATGCGGGGACTGGCCAGGTTCTTCTGGAAGTAGCTGGAGACGCGTTTTTTCAGGTCGCGCGCCTTGCCGACATACAGCACCTTGTCGGCGGCGTCGAAATAGCGGTACACGCCGGGCAAATTCGGCAGCTTGGCGACGGTCGCCAGCACCTGCGCGCGCGGGTCGGGTGGCGTTTCCGCGGAATTGAGGTCGGGTATTGCTTCAGTCATTGCTGGCTCTTAAATGGGGTCAGACCCGCCGGGGGAATACGTCCCGGTGGGACGCATTCCGATCGAAAAGACTGACCCCAGCAGTCGTCTGCATTACGGCGCTTGCTCCACAATCACAAACGCCACGGCATATTCTTCCTCGTCGCTGATGGTCACTTGCGCGCTCAGGCGATTTTTCTCCATGAACTGCGCCAGCACGCCACTGCAGACGATCATCGGCTTGCCGCTGGGGTGGTTCAGCATCTGCGCGGCGGGCCAGGTCATCGGCATGCGCAAGCCCAGGCCGATGGCCTTGGAAAACGCTTCCTTTGCCGCGAAGCGCGTGGCAAGGAAGCGCACGCCGCGCGCGGCATTCTTGGCGCTGCGGGCGCGGAATTTTTCCAGCTCCTGCGGCCCCAGTATCTTTTTCGCGAAACGCTCGCCGTGCCGCGCCAGGGCCGCCTCGATGCGGGGTATCTTGCAGATATCGGTACCGATGCCGTAGATCATGCCCTACTCCCGTGTCAAGCCCTGTGACCGAGGCGCGTGGCCACCATGATGGCCTTCATTTCGCGCACGGCGTTTTCCCAGCCGACAAACACGGCATGCGCGACGATGGCGTGGCCGATGTTCAGCTCAGCAATATCGGGAATGGCGGCGATGGCCTGCACATTGGTGTAATGCAAGCCGTGACCCGCGTTGACTTTCAAGCCGCAGCCCACGCCAAACAGCACGCCCGCCTTGATGCGCTCCAGTTCCGCCAGCTGCTCGGCGCCTTGCGTATCGGCATAGCGCCCCGTGTGCAGCTCGATCACGGGCGCGCCGAGCTCGGCGGCGGCAGCGATCTGCTGCTCGTCCGCATCGATGAACAGGCTCACGCGGATGCCCTCGCCTTGCAATTGTTGCACCGCCGCCTGCACTTCCTTGAAGTAGCGCACCACGTCCAGGCCCCCTTCGGTCGTCACCTCCGTGCGCTTTTCCGGCACCAGGCAGACGTCCGCCGGCTTGATGCGGCAGGCGAAATCGATCATCTCGGCCGTGACAGCCGCTTCCAGGTTCATGCGCGTCAGTAATTGCGGCGCGATGGCGATCACGTCCGCATCCTTGATGTGACGGCGGTCTTCGCGCAAATGCAGGGTGATGGCGTCGGCGCCGGCCTGTTCGGCCAGCAGGGCCGCGCGGATCGGGTCCGGATACGCGGTGCCGCGCGCATTGCGCAAGGTGGCCACGTGGTCGATATTGACGCCCAGGTCGATGACGGGGCCGGAAGGCTGCAAAAAGCTCATATAAATGGTATCCGTAAAGTGCTGTCCTGCTGCAAACTTCAGCTACAGCTGCATTAAATCAATCAGTATCTGGCGCGTGTTCAAGGTGGCGCCGCCCAGTTGATGGGCCAGCAAAAAGCGCATCAACAGCTTGCTTTGCGCCTGCGTGGCCACGTCAAGATAATCTTCGCGCTCCATGTCGAGCAGGGTCTTGCCCGTGATCCTGGGCCAAGCGTCGGCGGCGCGCGCCGGGCGCGGCCCCCGTTCCGGGTCGACCACGTACACCTGCCCCGCCTCGACGGCATGGCGCGTGCCCGTGCAGCGCGTCAGGTCGGCCGCCACGCCCGTTTCCTTGAGCAGGGCGCGCTCGAACTTGCGCAGCACGATGGGCGGCGGCTCATTGTGCGCCAGTTGATTCAAGGTAGCAACGTAGTGGTCGAACAGGACGGGATGCGGATCGTCGCGCGCGAGCAATTTGACCAGCAATTCGTTCAAATAAAAGCCGCACAACAAGGCGGTCTTTTCCAACGGCAACATGCCACCCACCCATTCCGCACCGGTGAGGATGCGCAGCTCGGACTTGCCCGTCCAGCCCGCTTGCAGCGGCTGGAACGTCTGCAGCACGCCGCGCAACTGCGAATGGGGCCGCTTGGCGCCCTTGGCAACGAGCGCGATGCGGCCATACTCGCGCGTAAACACGTCGACGATGAGGCTGGTTTCTTTATGTGGGTAGCTGTGCAGCACAAAGGCTGGCTGGCCCGTGATGCGGCCGTCGCGCGTGGGCGGACGGCTGCGCCGGGGTGCTGTGGGAGGTACGGCCGGCGGCGCGATGGCCACCGGCGCGGGGACAGGTGCGGAAACAGCAGGTGAAGCTGGCGCAGGATGCTGCAGCGCTGGCGTGGTGGTGCTCATGCGTGTGGCGTCGCCCCCGGGTTGCGGATTACTCGTAGCCGTAGGCGCGCAAGCCCGCCTCGTTGTCGGCCCAGCCCGACTTGACCTTGACCCAGATTTCCAGGTACACGGGACCGCCGAACAGCTTTTCCATATCCAGGCGGGCCTGGGTGGAGACTTCCTTCAGGCGCGCGCCCTTGTTGCCGATAATCATGGACTTGTGCGTGTCGCGCTCGACCAGGATGGCGGCAAACACGCGGCGCAGATCGCCTTCCTGCTCGAATTTCTCGATCAGCACGGTGCTCGTGTACGGCAGTTCGTCGCCCACGAAACGGAAGAGTTTTTCGCGCACGATTTCCGAGGCGAGGAATTTCTCGCTGCGGTCCGTGATGTCGTCCGGGCCAAAGATGGGCTGGTTTTCCGGCAAGAAGCGCTTGATTTCGTTCTGCAAGCCTTCCAGCTGGAAGTGCAGCTTGGCGGAAACAGGCACGATGGCGGCGAAGTCGCGCATGGCGGCGATCTTTTGCGCGAACGGCAGCAGTACGGCCTTGTCCTTCACGCGGTCGGATTTATTGATGACGAGGATGCATGGCACTTCCTTCGGCAACAGGTCCATCACTTGCTGGTCGGCCGGGCCGAACGTGCCCGCTTCGATCACGTACAGGATGACGTCCGAGGAAATCAGGGTGTTAGTGACGGTCTTGTTCAGCGTCTTGTTCAGCGCGTTCGAGTGGCGCGTCTGGAAACCTGGCGTGTCGACGTAGATGAACTGCGCATCCGGCACCGTCTGGATGCCCGTGATGCGGTGGCGCGTGGTTTGCGCCTTGCGCGAAGTGATGCTGACCTTCGCGCCGATCAGCACGTTCATCAGGGTCGATTTGCCCACGTTGGGGCGGCCCACGATGGCGATATAGCCACAGCGGAAGTTGTCGGGCATTTTGGTGGCTGTCATGCTAGTGTCGATTCTGTTTAGTGTGAGCGGCGATCGCCGGGGCTGCAGGAGCTTGCGCGTCGTCGCTCTGGATGGTGGCAATGCCGGCCAGCTTGAGCTGGGCGGCGCGCGGTTTGGGCTTGCGGCTGGCGGCAGGCGACTTCAACAGCGCCTGCTCGGCCACGTCCAGCGCCAGTTTGGCGGCGGCTTGCTCACCGGCGCGGCGGCTTCCGCCACGGCCGTAGACCTGGATGTTCAATTTCGGCACCAGGCATTCGATCTCGAATTCCTGGCTGTGGGCGGCGCCGTGGGTGGCCACCACGTTGTACTGTGGCAGCGAAATTTTCTTGCTTTGCAAAAACTCCTGCAGCAGGGTCTTGGCATCCTTGCCCAGGGTTTGCGGATCGACCGAATCGAGGATAGGGATGTAGAAGGCGCGTATCACCGTGCTGGCGGCATCGAAGCCCGTGTCGAGGAAAATCGCGCCCAGCAAGGCTTCCAGGGTGTCGGCGAGGATCGATGGACGGCGGAAGCCGCCCGATTTGAGTTCGCCTTCGCCCAGGCGCAGGAATTGCGACAGTTCCAGCTTTTGCGCGATTTCATACAGCGACTGCTGCTTGACCAGATTGGCGCGCAGGCGCGACAGGTCGCCCTCGTCGATGGACTTGAAGCGCTCGTACAGGATGGAAGCGACCACGCAGTTGAGGATGGAGTCGCCGAGGAATTCCAGCCGCTCGTTATGCAAACTGCTGTGGCTACGATGCGTCAAGGCTTGCTGCAACAGGCCAGCATCCTGGAACGTATAGCCTAAACGGGTTTGCAATAGCTGAAGATTCATTGTTGTTTCTGTGTCATCTGAGTAATTCGGCTGGCCGCCACGCGGGGAATCGGCGCGGCAGCCATGGCCGGTCCTTTACAGACCAGACCGGCTTAGTGTATGCCGCCCACGCGTTTCGGATTGCTGAAGTTCATCCACACCAGGAAAGCCTTGCCGACGATGTTCTCGTTCGGCACGAAGCCCCAGTAGCGGCTGTCCGCACTGTTGTCGCGGTTGTCGCCCATCATGAAGTAATTGCCTTGTGGCACTACACACGTAAAACCGTCTTCGTTGTAGTTGCACGCATCCTTGTGCGGGAAATCCTTCACTTCGCGCAAGTTCAACGTTGGAGCAGGCTCGTCGTTGAGGATGCGGTGGCTCACGCCCGTCAGGTTTTCTTCCAGCTGCTTGTGGTAGACCGTGCTTTCATCGTCCAGGTAGTCGTCCAGCGGCGTGTAGGCGACTTCCTTGCCGTTGACCGTCAAGCGCTTGTTTTCATAGGTGATTTTATCACCGGGCACACCGATCACGCGCTTGATATAGTCTTGCGACATATCTTTCGGATACTTGAACACCATCACGTCGCCGCGCTGCGGATCGTTGACTTCAATGATGCGCTTGTTGACGATCGGCAAACGGATACCATAGGTGAACTTGTTCACCAGGATCAGGTCGCCCACCAGCAAGGTCGGCACCATCGAGCTCGACGGGATCTTGAATGGCTCGTACAGGAACGAGCGCAGGCAGAACACGAGCGCGATGACGGGGAAGAAGCTGCCCGAATACTCGACCCAGGTCGGCTGGCGCAACAGGGCCGCCTCGATGCTGGCGCGGCTGCCGCCCGCATCGGACTTGATGCCCTCGGCGGCCAGCTTGGACTGGCGTGCGTCGAACTCGGCCAGGGCGCGGTCGGCCGCCTTGCGGCGCTGCTTGGACAGATAAAACACATCCAGGCACCAGACCAGGCCCGTCAACACCATCAGCACGAACAGGATTAAAGCGAAATTTCCTAAAATCACTTGCAGGTTCATTGATTAACCATCCACTTGTAAAATTGCCAGGAATGCCTCTTGCGGGATCTCCACGGAACCCACTTGCTTCATGCGTTTCTTACCCGCTTTTTGTTTTTCCAGCAATTTTTTCTTGCGGCTGATATCGCCGCCATAGCATTTGGCCAGCACGTTCTTGCGCAAGGCTTTCACGTTCTCGCGCGAAATGATGTTGGCGCCGATGGTCGCTTGAATGGCCACGTCGAACATCTGGCGCGGGATCAGTTCACGCATCTTGGCAGCCACCTGGCGGCCACGGTACTGGCTGTTCGAACGGTGGACGATAATCGCCAGCGCATCGACTTTTTCGCTGTTGATCAGCATGTCGACCTTGACCACGTCGGCCGCGCGGTATTCCTTGAACTCGTAATCCATCGAGGCATAGCCGCGCGACGTCGACTTCAGGCGGTCGAAGAAGTCCAGCACGATTTCGGCCATCGGCATTTCATACACGAGCTTGACCTGGCGGCCGTGGTAGCTCATGTCCATCTGGATGCCGCGCTTGCCGATACACAGGGTGATCACGGAGCCCACGTATTCCTGCGGCATGTACAGATTGACCGTGACGATAGGCTCGCGCACTTCCTCGATGCGCGACGGATCGGGCATCTTCGATGGATTGTCGACGTTGATCATGGTGCCGTCGCGCTGGATCACTTCATACACCACGGTTGGCGCCGTCGTGATCAGATCCATGTCGAATTCGCGCTCGAGGCGTTCCTGCACGATTTCCATGTGCAGCAAACCCAGGAAACCGCAGCGGAAGCCGAAGCCCAGCGCCTGCGACACTTCCGGCTCGTACATCAGGGCCGCGTCATTCAGTTTCAGCTTTTCCAGCGAGTCGCGCAGCGCGTCATACTGATTCGCTTCCACGGGGAACAGGCCGGCGAACACTTGCGGCTGCACTTCCTTGAAGCCGGGCAATGGCGCGGCGGCAGGACGGTTGGCCAGGGTGACGGTATCGCCCACTTTCGCCGCTTTCAATTCCTTGATGCCGGCGATGATGAAGCCCACCTGGCCTGCCGACAATTGCGGCAAGGATTGCGAACGGGGCGAAAACACGCCGATGTCTTCCACCAGCTGCACCGAATCGGTGGCCATCAGGCGGATCTTGTCTTTTGGTTTCAGGGTGCCGTTGATGACGCGCACCAGCATGACCACGCCCACATAGGCGTCATACCAGGAGTCGACAATCAGCGCCTGCAGCGGCGCATCGGGGTCGCCCTTCGGTGGCGGCACCTTGACGATCAGCTGCTCGAGCACGTCCAGCACGCCGAAGCCCGTCTTGGCCGAGCAATGCACGGCGTCGCCCGCGTCGATGCCGATCACGTCTTCGATCTCGGCAATGGCGCTCGGAGGATCCGCGTTCGGCAAGTCGATCTTGTTCAGGACGGGCACCACTTCCACGCCCAGGTCCAGCGCCGTGTAGCAGTTGGCGACCGTTTGCGCTTCCACGCCTTGCGACGCGTCAACAACCAGCAGCGCGCCTTCGCACGCCGACAGCGAGCGCGACACTTCATAGCTGAAGTCGACGTGGCCTGGCGTATCGATCAGGTTCAGATTGTAGATCTGGCCATCGCGCGCCTTGTAGTGCAAGGCCGCCGTTTGCGCCTTGATGGTAATGCCGCGCTCGCGCTCCAGATCCATCGAATCGAGCACCTGCGCCTCCATCTCGCGGTCGGACAAGCCGCCGCACAATTGAATGATGCGGTCAGCCAGGGTCGATTTACCGTGGTCAATATGGGCGATGATGGAGAAATTGCGTATGTTGTTCATTAACTAATATAAGTGCGAAGTTGACGACACTGCTTTAACAGGAATCATGGGGATCATGCTCGGGCCAAACAGGGCCAAAACCGGGCGCCCCACTCATGATGAAAAAAAGCGCTCCGAGCAGGACATCTGCATGCCCAGGCGAGCGCTTTTGAAGCGACAGAAGCTGCTGCCTCGGACAGTAGCTTTTTCGACCTCCCCATTTTACCGGATTTCAGAGTAGAAAGCCCGTCTTATGAGGCCGGCACCGGGGCAAGCCGACATTTTCGGCTGTTTTCGGCACCAGAATGGTGCAATGCAGTGTCAATATTGACAGTTAAGCTACGTCAAGCAGCGCCGCACAGCCTCTTCATCAAGAAAATAATGACATAGCTCGGGCTGCGCCAGGTCGCCAAACAGCACCGGCACCAGTTCATCGAAACGGGCCAGCAGCGAGGCATCGGGCGAGGCATCGATATCGATCACGTCCACGGTAAACGGTTTTTCAGGCGGCTGCAGCAGGAGCAAGGCATCGAGCATATCCTGGCATAAATGGCAATAACTGCGGGAATAGAGGGTGAAGTGCATAGCGGGAAGAATACCGCATCCCGGCTGCGGCCGGAATGCGGGATGATCACATAGTTACTTCGCTGATGGACGCAGCGAAACGAATTGCGCCACGTCGCCACGGCGCACCAGCACGGCCGATGTCTTTTTCGGATCGAGCTTGGCGACCAGGGCGTTGAATTGCTTGGCGTCTTTCACGGCAACGTTATTCAATTGCAAGATCACATCGCCAGGCTGCAGGCCAGCCAGGGCCGCCACGCCATCCGCCTCGTCGACCAGCACGCCCGCGTCGATCTTCAATTCCAGCTTCTTCGCGGCCGGCACATCGCTGACCTTCAGCCCCAGTGCGTTGACGGCTTGCGCTTCCGGCTCCTTGGCGCCCTTCTTCGCCGTCTTCTCGCTTTCCAGCTCGACGACGGTGACGGGAATATCCTGCTGCGCGCCCTTGCGCCAGACCGTTATCGTGGATTTGCCGTTGACGGCGGCACCGCCTACCAGGCGCGGCAGATCGGACGAACGCTCGATCTGAGCACCGTTGAATTTCAGGATGATATCGCCCGGCTTGATGCCCGCCTTGTCGGCCGGACCGCCCGGCTCCACCATCGATACTTGCGCGCCCTTGGCATTCGGCAAACCCAGCGATTCCGCCACGTCCTTGCTCACTTCGCCAATCTGCACGCCGATGCGCCCGCGCACAACCTTGCCCGTCTTTTTCAGCTGCTCGCCCACGCGCATGGCTTCATCGATGGGCACGGCAAACGAAATGCCATTGTAGGCGCCGGACAAGGTGGCGATCTGCGAATTGATGCCGATCACTTCGCCGCGCATATTGATCAGCGGACCGCCCGAGTTGCCAGGGTTGACGGCCACGTCGCTCTGGATCAGCGGCAAGTAGTCACCCGTGTCGCGCGACTTGGCGGAAATGATGCCGGCCGTCACCGTGTTCTCCAGGTTGAACGGCGAGCCGATGGCGATGACCCACTCGCCCACGCGGATCTTGTCCGAGTCGCCGATGGTCAGGCGCGGCAGGTTGCCGCCCTCGATTTTCAGCAGAGCAACGTCGGTACGCGCATCGGCACCAATCACCTTGGCCTTGAATTCGCGCTTGTCCGTCAAGGTCACGTACACCTCGTCGGCGCCATCGACCACGTGGGCATTGCTCAGCACATAGCCATCGGCCGAGATGATGAAGCCGGAACCGACACCGCGCTGCACTTCCTGCTCCTGCGGCACGGCGCGGCGGCCGCCGCGTGGCGCCTGCTGGCGCGGCGTGGGCATGGCGCCGCCAAAGAAGCGGCGCAGGAATTCCTGCATTTCCTGTTCATCCTGGCCGCCCACGCCAGCCCCGGCGGCGCCCATTTTCAGGCGCTCGGTGGTGCGGATATTCACCACGGCCGGGCCGACGGCATCGACCAGGTCAGAAAAATCAGGCAGTTTCACGGAAGGCACGGCGGCCTGCGCCTGCGGCGCAAGGCCCAGCATGGTGGGAGCAAGGAAGACGCCAGCCGTACCGAACAATAAGGCGGAAAGCGTCTTCACTGAAAACGACTTGCTGGCGGCACACATGTTTTTTTTCATGGAAAGGATCTTTTCGAGTATATATAAACGGTAAACGGATCAAAACGCGGATCAGGCAATTGCCTGCGCGCATGATTGCGCCGTCATGACGGGAAACCAGGGGCAAACTCACCTGACAGCGCGCATGGCAGCAACAATATATCGCAAAAGCAAGATATTGCCTGTGCACAGTGTCAATCGTACCGAAGGCCAGTGTCAAGAGAGTGACAGGAACGTTAAGCCTGGCATAAGATGGAAAACGCGACAGCTAGCGCTGCGCCAGCGGCCCCGCCTCCAGCGGTTCGGCCGCGCCCGGCGGCACGATGGCCGTGGACAGGGGCAGCAACGGTTCCGCATGGGCAGCCGGCTCATCGGGCGCCGGCTCGGCGGCCAGGCGGCTGGCCAGGCGCGCATCGAACTGGGTGCTCAAGGCATGGCCGTACTGCTCCGAGCGCAGCACGTCACCGATATGGCGATAGGCATCCCAGGCTTGCCGTCCCGATGGCGTATCGAGGGCGGCAAAAGCCAGTTCGAGTTCGTTCGCCGCCAGCTCGCCATCGGCCAGCGCGGAAATAGTCTCGTGCAATCGTGTGTGCGTATCCATGATGGATCCTGCCATTTCAAGAGGGTCGGTGCGGAAAACGGACGCAGCCATGCCAACCTCATACTCCCCAGATTACCAGCGCTTGTCAATCGGCATGTCCAGCAATGGCTTCAATTTCTCCGCAATCACTTCGCGCGCGCGAAAAATCCGGCTGCGCACGGTGCCGATGGGGCACGCCATGATCTCCGATATTTCCTCATAGCTCAGGCCCTCGATCTCGCGCAGCACGATGGCCGTGCGCAACTCGATGGGCAGCACATCCATGGCCGCATTGACGGTGGCGGCAATCTGCTTGCTGGCCAGCACCGATTCGGGTGTATTGTTATCGCGCAATTTATTACCGTCATCGAAAGACTCCGCCTGCTCGGCGTCGGTATCGCTGGACGTGGCGGCGCGCCGCCCCTGCATGACGAGATAATTCTTGGCCGTATTGATGCCGATGCGGTACAACCACGTATAAAAGGCAGCCTCGCCGCGAAAATGGCGCAGCGCCCGGTAGGCCTTGATAAAGGTTTCCTGCACCACATCTTCGGCCTCCGCCGGGTCATGCACGAGGCGCGACACCAGGCGCATCAAGCGGCGCTGATATTTCGATACCAGCACATCAAATGCCCGTTTGTCGCCAGCCTGTACCCGCTCGACCAGTAACTGATCATACTCGCGCTCTGTCCTCACGCCCGATGTCCCTGTAGTCATGCAGCGTGGGCGCCTGTATGGATATAGAGTTGGCCCGCTGCAAGAAGTTCAGTGTTCGCCGCACTTTTATTCTTCCCTGTTCCGCGCCGCGATCGCCCGGCAAGCCACGGCCAGCGGACGGAAGGCGGCGCAGCTGCCGCCACGCTGCACCAGCACATCCGTGCGCCGCCCGGCCGCATCGGCCAGGCACAGCACGAGCAGCGACGGCCACAAGGTCGAGCCCGGCAACAGGCGCAGCCCCTGCACCCCCGCAAGTCCCGGCCCGGCCGGCTCCGCTCCCCCGTCAGCAATAGCCCCCGGCACCTCGCCACGCTCCAGATATACCGCCAGGCGCACCTGGCCAACCGGCGAAATATCAAGCGCCTGCGGCTTTCTGCGCCGGCGCAGCAAAGCCAGCAAAAACACGCCGCCAGCCGCACTCAGCAGCGCAGCACTCCAGCCCAGCGCGTAGCCGCCCACCAGCTGACCGGACACGGCAGCAACGCGCCACGCACCGCTCAAGGGCCAGGCGGCCAGCACCGCGCACAGCCCCAGCGCCGCTTGTAACAGGCGCAAACAGACAGGCGTGCGAATGACAGCCGCTACTGCGATAGACATACTTCATGGGAAAAAAAGGCGCGCCGACACCATGCCGGGCAAATTCAGGCGCCAACGAACGTTGGCGCCGAATCAGCGCTCACTACAGTTTGACCGTAGCGAGCGCTTGAAAGTTCCTGCTTATTTCGCCTTACCGAAAATCAGCGTGCCATTCGTTCCGCCGAAGCCGAACGAATTCTTCACTGCATAATCGATCTTCATATCACGCGCCGTGTTGGCACAGAAATCGAGATCGCAAGCCGGATCCTGGTTGAAGATGTTGATGGTCGGTGGCGACACCTGATGGTGCAATGCCAGGACCGTAAACACCGCTTCCAGACCGCCCGCGCCGCCCAGCAAATGGCCCGTCATCGACTTGGTCGAGTTGACGACCAGATTCTTGGCGTGCTCGCCGAAGGTGCGCTTGATGCCCATCACTTCCGCCACGTCGCCTTGCGGGGTCGACGTGCCGTGCGCGTTCAGGTACTGAATCTGATCCGCGTTCAAGCCAGCGTTGTTGAGGGCCGCGATCACCGATTTGCTGCCGCCGCTACCATCTTCCAGCGGCGAGGTCATGTGATAAGCATCTGCGCTCATCCCGAAACCATGCACTTCGGCATATATCTTGGCACCACGGGCCACCGCGTGCTCGTACTCTTCCAGCACCATGACGCCAGCGCCCTCGCCCAGCACGAAGCCGTCGCGGTCGGTATCCCACGGACGCGATGCCGTTGCCGGATCGTCGTTGCGGGTCGACAAGGCACGCGCCGAAGCGAAACCGCCCAGGCCCAGTGGCGACACGGTCGATTCAGCACCGCCGGCGATCATGACGTCGGCATCGCCGTACTCGATCATGCGCGCTGCGGCACCGATGCTGTGCAAACCGGTAGTACACGCTGTAACGATCGCCAGGTTCGGGCCCTTCAGACCATATTTGATCGAAAGGTTGCCAGAGATCATGTTAATGATCGAGGCAGGCACGAAAAATGGCGAGATACGGCGCGGACCGCGCTTTTCGTAC
Source organism: Janthinobacterium lividum (assembly GCF_034424625.1). Lineage (NCBI taxonomy): Bacteria > Pseudomonadati > Pseudomonadota > Betaproteobacteria > Burkholderiales > Oxalobacteraceae > Janthinobacterium > Janthinobacterium lividum. The sequence continues at coordinate 4,554,260 of NZ_CP139976.1, forward strand.
TCGGACTTGGTGTCTTCGATCAGCGGCAAGCCACCGATACCGGAACCGATGATCACGCCGATACGCTCGGCGTTCTCTTCGGTGACTTCCAGACCGGAGTCCTGCATCGCCTGGATGCCCGCAGCCATGCCGTAATGGATAAAGGTATCCATGTGGCGGGCTTCCTTACCGGAGATGTACTCTTCGATATTGAAGCCTTTGACTTCACCAGCAAAATGCGTGGTGAATGGCAGTGCATCGAACTTGGTAATCGTGGCAATGCCGGATTTACCTTCAATGATTGCGCCCCACGCCTCGGCAATAGTATTGCCGACAGGTGAAACGCAGCCCAGGCCGGTGACAACAACACGACGGTTTTTAGAACGGCTCAAGCGATTCTCCTGAAGTCGGTCAGACAGGCTTAGGCCTTGACGTGTGCAGTGGCGTAGTCGATCGCCTGTTGCACGGTGGTGATTTTTTCAGCTTGTTCGTCAGGGATTTCCATTTCGAATTCGTCTTCCAGGGCCATGACCAGTTCCACGGTGTCCAGGGAATCGGCGCCGAGATCGTCGACGAAGGAGGATTCGATTTTGATGTCTGCTTCTGCAACGCCCAGTTGCTCAGCGACGATTTTCTTAACGCGTTGTTCGATATCCGACATGTTATGGCTCCAAAGTGTGTGTTACGGAAAGTGCGCGCATTTTATCAGGTTTGCGCGTCCGAATACTAATTTCGGTGTCTGCTGCTAATTCGACCGAAGCTGCTGCTAAAAGATGCGATTATAGACAAAAACGGCCGTTGAATCATGCCACAAACGCCCGCCCCGTCTAGCTTTCACATCAATTCATGTACATTCCACCGTTCACGTGCAGGGTTGTGCCCGTGATATACGCCGCTTGCGGCGAAGCCAAAAAGGCCACCGCCGCTGCCACGTCTTCCGGCTTGCCCAGGCGGGACAGGGGAATTTGCGTCAACAGGGCTGCGTGCTGCTCTTCGCTCAGCGCCTTGGTCATGTCGGTATCGATGAAGCCCGGGGCGATGCAGTTCACGGTAATGTTGCGGCTGCCGATTTCGCGCGCCAGGGCGCGGCTCATGCCTTCCACGCCGGCCTTGGCCGCCGCGTAATTCATTTGCCCAGGATTACCCGACGAAGCCACCACCGACGTGATATTGATGATACGCCCAGTTTTGGCTTTCATCATGCCGCGCAACACGGCACGCGACAGGCGGCCGACGGCCGACAGGTTGGTGGAAATGACGCTGTCCCACTCTTCATCCTTCATGCGCATGGCCAGCTGGTCTTGCGTGATGCCTGCATTGTTGACCAGGATCGACAGGCTGCCGTAGGTTTTCTGCACCTCATCGACGACGGCAGCGCAGCGCGCCGCATCGGTCACGTTCAGCACCAGACCTTTGCCTGTCACGCCTTCGGCGGCCAGGTAATCGGTGATGGCTTGCGCGCCGCTTTCCGAGGTGGCGGTGCCGACCACGGTGGCACCCTGCTTGCCCAGTTCGGTGGCGATGGCGCGGCCGATGCCGCGCGAGGCGCCCGTGACCAGCACGACTTGATTTGCTAAATTCATGAGTATCCTTAAGAGCAACCGCGGCAGGCAGGCTGCCGCGGTCTGATGTTTATTTGAGCTGCGTCAAAATGCGTTCCAGCGATGCCTGATCGACGATGGCGTCGCCCACCAGCACCGGATCGATGCGCTTGGCCAGGCCCATCAGGACCTTGCCCGGACCGCACTCGATCACTTGCGTGATGCCGTCGGCCGCCACTTTTTGCATGGTTTCCACCCAGCGCACGGGGCTGGCTGCCTGGCGCACCAGTGCATCCTTGATGCCGGCCACATCGTTGACGATGGCCACGTCGACGTTGTTGATCAGGGCGATCTGCGGCGCCGAGAACGTCAAGCCGGCCATGTATTCGCGCAAACGGTCCGATGCGGGCTTCAGCAGCGACGAGTGGAATGGCGCGGAGACGGGCAGCTTCATGGCGCGCTTGGCGCCCTTGGCCTTGGCCAGTTCGCAGGCACGCTCGACGGCCGCCGTATGGCCGGCGATGACGACTTGTGCTGGCGCATTGAAATTGACGGGCTCGACCACCAGGGCCGGGTTTTCCGCCGCCGCTTCCGCACAGGCGGCGCGCACGTCGTCATCCGACAGGCCCAGCACGACAGCCATCGTGCCCTGCCCGACGGGCACGGCTTCCTGCATGGCTTGCGCGCGGAAACGCACGAGCGGCACGGCATCCTTGAACGGGATGACGCCGGCGGCGACCAGCGCCGAGTATTCACCGAGGCTGTGACCGGCCACGACCGTCGGCACGGGGCCGCCGGCCGCCAGCCAGGCGCGATAGAAAGCCACGGCCGCCGTCAGCATCACCGGCTGCGTATTGGTGGTGAGATCGAGTTCTTCCTTCGGACCTTCGGCGATCAGCTTGCCCAGGTCGAATTGCAGGGCGTCCGACGCTTCGGCAACGGTCTGCGCAACCACGGGGTTGCCGGCGAAACCGTCGAGCATCGCAATCGCTTGCGAGCCTTGACCTGGGAAAACAAATGCAAATTGTGTCATGTCGACTCCGTTTTTTTAATAGTGTTACGGGATTACATGCGCGCCAGCACGGCGCCCCAGGTAAAGCCGCCGCCCACGCCTTCCATCATGACGTTGTCGCCCTTCTTGACGCGACCATCGCGCACGGCGATGTCGAGCGCCAGCGGGATCGAGGCGGCCGAGGTGTTGCCATGCTGGTCGACGGTGACAACCATCTTCTCCAGCGGCAAGCCAAGTTTCTTGGCCGTGCTGTTCATGATGCGGATATTCGCCTGGTGCGGGATCAGCCAGTCGATCTGGTCCGACGTCATGTTGGCGTGTTCCAGCGCTTCGTGCGCGACCTTTTCCAGCACGGACACGGCCAGCTTGAATACGGCCGGGCCATCCATGTAGAGGAAGGCGCTGCCGTCCAGCGCGCCGCCAGCCAGGCTGCCCGGCACGCTGAGGATGTTCGAGTGGCGGCCATCCGCGTGCAGCTTGGTGGCCAGGATGCCCGGCTCCTTGGAGGCCGTCATGACGATGGCGCCAGCGCCGTCGCCGAACAGCACGCAGGTGCCGCGGTCGTCGAAATTGAGGATGCGCGAAAACACTTCGGCGCCGATCACCAGCACATTCTTGTGCATGCCCGACTGGATGAAGCTGTCGGCCGTGGCGACCGCATACACGAAACCGCTGCAGACGGCTTGCACGTCGACGGCAGCGCAGTTGTTCGTGATGCCCAGCTTGTTTTGCACGATGCAAGCCGTGCTGGGGAAGCTGCCGAAGAAATCGGGAGTCGAGCTGGCAACGATGATCAGGTCCAGGTCATTGCCGTTCAGGCCAGCCATTTCCAGGGCCTTTTTGGCCGCTTCCACGCCCAGGTCCGAGGAGTTTTGCGACGGCGCCGCATAATGGCGCGCCGAAATGCCGCTGCGCGATACGATCCATTCATCCGACGTCTCGATGCCCTTGGCGGCGAGCTGTTCGGTCAAATCCTGGTTGGTGACGCGCTTCTCCGGCAAGTAGCTGCCGGTACCGATAATTTTGCTGTAAGTTTTGCTAAAAACAGTCATGCAAATACCCGTCCACTAAATGGTAGAGCTTGTTGATGTAGGTTCGTCCGGTACTGGCGTGCGCGGCATCAGCTCGGCGATCAGGCTGGCCAGGTGCGCTTGCACGTCATTTTTTGCCGCATCAAAGGCGCGGCGCAAGGCCCATTCGAACGAATAGGCATCGGCGCTGCCATGGCTCTTGAAGACGAGGCCACGCAAGCCCAGCAGGCTGGCGCCGTTGTAACGCGATGGATTCAAGCGGTTGCCGATGGCTTTCAGGGCCCCGCGGGCGATCAGCGCGCCCAGCATGGTGATCGGATTGCGCTTGAATTCGGAAGTGAGCACGTCTTTCATGAAGCGCGCCAGACCTTCGATGGCTTTCAGGGTGACATTGCCGACAAAACCGTCGCAGACGACGATATCGGTCGTGCCCTTGAAGATATCGTTGCCTTCCACGTTGCCGTAGAAGTTCAGCGCGCCACGCTCGTGGTCGGCCTGCAGCAGCTTCGAGGTGAGCTTGACCACTTCATTGCCCTTGATATCTTCCGTGCCCACGTTCAGCAAGCCGATCGTCGGGCGTGCGATGCCTTCCATGGCGGACACCAGCACGGAACCCATGATGGCGAACTGGTGCAAGTGATGCGGTTCGCAATCGACGTTGGCGCCCAGGTCCAGCATGTAGGTGGGGCCGTTCTTTTGATTCGGCAAGATGCTGCAGATGGCCGGGCGGTCGACGCCGGACATGGTTTTCAATACATAGCGCGACACAGCCATCAGGGCTGCCGTATTACCGGCGGAAACGGAGGCTTGCGCCACGCCGTTCTTGACCTGTTCGATGGCCACGCGCATGGAGGAATCCTTCTTGCGGCGCAGGGCCACTTCCAGGGGATCGTCCATGGTAACTTGTTCGGAGGCATGCAATACCGACAGGCGCGGATGCGTGTCGGCTTTATGTTTTTTCAGTTCGGCACGGATCACGTCTTCCAATCCAACAAGGATCAGTTCAGCTTCAGGCTCATGTTTTACGAAGGAAATTGCTGCGGGGATAGTGACTGAGGGACCGTGATCTCCGCCCATGCAGTCGATAGAAATTTTGATTGTCATTTGTGTTGATTCAATACCGCTGCGGGCGTGCGGCAAGATGTGAATCGGACTGGAGCATATGCAGGGCGCAGCATGTCATGCACCGCCTGAGCAAGCTTGATTCAAAATGACGGGTGCGCAAGATGAATTGCAGCCGATAAAAAAGAAGAAGCGGCGCCACGCCGAATAACCACGCAACACCGCTTTCATCTTACCCAACAAAAACGTCGATTACTCGTCGTTTTTGGTCTTCAACACTTTACGGCCACGATAGAAGCCGTTAGGGCTGATATGGTGACGCATGTGTGTTTCGCCGGTAACTGGCTCGACGCTCAATTGCGGCGCGACCAGGAAGTCGTGCGAACGGTGCATGCCGCGCTTGGAAGGGGTTTTCTTGTTCTGTTGAACTGCCATGATGACTCCTAATACATAAGTTCTAAAATTTTAGCACAATCGATTAGCAAATACATGCGAATCGAGTATCCCAGCGGCAAAGACTACCCGAAAATAGCCCGGACCGACATCGTTTATTACAATTACATTTCACTACACTTGCCATACTCGATTACTACACGCGTTTGACACGTTCTCTAAGCGGAGCCTCACAAACCTACTGCGCGTCCCACTATCGCCTCGGCGTTGCTCAAAGTACTTCCGTACGCTTGCGCTACTCAAGACGATATTGGGCCGCTCGCTACGGTTTTTGAGGCCCCCTACAAACTACCACTACTACTTATTCTCTTAACTTATTCTGGCTTCAAGTCTTTCAGGGCCGCAAACGGCGACTTCTTTTCAGTCTTGAGAGCATCGAGCTGCGCCGTATCGGGGCAGACGTCGTGTTTGGGTACCTGCGGCAGGGCCAGCAAGGCTTCATCTTCGATCAGGGCCGCGGCATCCATGCTGCGGCTGCCGACGATCACGTCGATCGATTCATCGTTGATGATTTCTTCGATCTCGTCCGCGTGCTCGTCATCCTTGCCCAGCATCAGAGTGGTCGTCGAATCAATTGCGTAAGCATACGGAGTCAGGCAGCGCTGGCAAACCAGCTGAACGGTGCCGTTGACCGACAAGGTCAGTTGTGGGTAGCCCAGCTTGCTGGTGCCGCCGACGATCTTCCAGGCGATCTCGCCGGAACTATCTGCACAATCCTTGGTCAACCGGGTCATTTCAGCGACAGGAGTTACACCCTCGCGGCTCCCGCTGATACGACAAAAATCAAAGGCGTCGATCACAAAAGCATTCATTGGTAGAAAATTTCCCCGGAAAACCTGCGATAATAACAGGGTTTTTAGCACGGAGTCAAAGGCTAAGCATCTTTTTTGACGCAATCATTGCCATAAACATGACAACTTCATCAACACCGTCATGCCGCATGGAGCCTCAGTTGTGGGCTCTGCGCCCTGGAATTTGCGTGAAATTCCACTGACATCGACCAGCGCGGCCATGCCGGCCGCCATCCACTACCGAATGATACCAACTTCCGTCCCATTGCGCTTGATTCTTGCATCGAGTTCGACCTACCGCAAGGAATTGCTGCAACGCCTGCGCCTGCCTTTCGAGGTCGCCGTGCCCGATCTCGACGAAAGCCCGCTGCCAGGCGAAAGCCCCAGCGCCACGGCCCTGCGCCTGGCCCAGGCAAAGGCGCAGGCCGTGCTCGACCGCTACCCTCGCAGCCTCGTCATCGGCTCCGACCAGGTCGCCACCCTGGATGGCGCGCAGATCGGCAAGCCGGGCAACCATGCGAATGCCCTGCTGCAGCTGCAAACCATGCGCGGGCGCCAGACCGTGTTCCACACGGCCCTGTGCCTGCTCGATGGCCGCCAGAGTCCGCCTGTGGCGCAAGTGGAAGATATCCAGACCCTCGTCACCGTGCGCGACTTGCCCGATGCCGAGCTGGATGCCTACCTGCGCATCGAGCAGCCGTACGATTGCGCCGGCAGCGCCAAGAACGAGGGCCTGGGCATCGCCCTGCTCGAGCGCATCGACAGCGTTGACCCGACCGCCCTGACCGGCTTGCCGCTGATCGCCCTCACCGGCATGCTGCGCAAGGCGGGCGTCGCGTTTTTCACCCTTTAATTTACCGACAATAACAATATGACCGGCACCCTGTACCTGATTCCCAACCACCTCGGCCTGTCCGACAGCCCGGCCGACCCGCTGGCCCACATCATTCCAGAGCAAGTACGGCAGATCACGTCGCAGCTCGATTATTTCGTGGCGGAAAACGCCAAGACGGCGCGCGCCTTCCTGAAACTGATCGGCAACCAGCATCCGCTGGCCAAGCCGCTGCAGGAAATCACGATTTCCGAACTTAACGTAAATACCCCGGCGCAAGCGCTGACCGGCTTGCTGGCACCCCTGCTGGCGGGGCGCGATGCGGGCCTCGTCTCGGAAGCAGGCGTACCCGCCGTGGCCGACCCCGGCGCCGACCTGGTGCGCCTGGCGCATCAGCACGGCATCAAGGTGCGCCCGCTGGTGGGCCCATCGTCGATCCTGCTGGCCGTGATGGCCAGCGGCTTGAACGGCCAGAGCTTCGCCTTCAACGGCTACCTGCCCACGGACGCGGCCCTGCGCGCCAAGCGCATCAAGGAACTGGAAGTGCGTTCGCGCAATGAAAAGCAGACCCAGCTGTTCATCGAAACGCCGTACCGCAATGCGGCCATGCTCGAAGCGCTGGTGGCGCAATGCGCACCGTCGACCCTGATCTGCGTCGCCACCGACCTGAGTCTGGACACGGAAAGCGTGCAAACGTGGAATGGCGGCCAGTGGAGGAAACAATTGGCCGCCGGCAAGGCACCTGACTTCCACAAGAAACCGACCGTGTTCTTGCTGCTGGGACAGTAATCCCCCGCCCATAAAAAAACGCCACGGGTACATTGCCCGTGGCGTTTTTTATTACAGCACTACCAAGAGAAATATGATTACACTCTTCTTGTACCGGTATTTTTCTGTCCGCCCTTGCCCGTTTCCAATACGAACTTCGCGCCATCGTCGCGGCCCAGCACCTTCACCAGGTACGGCATGACTTCGCGCAACATCGGCTCCAGCGTGTATGGCGGGTTCAAGATGAACATGCCACTGCTGTGCAAGCCAAAACCGTCCGGCGACGGGGTGTTGACCGTCAGGGTCACGTGCAGCCAGTCCGAGCTGGGCAATTGCTTGAGCTTGTCGGCGAACTGGCGCGATTCCATGCGCTGCAGCACCGGGTACCAGACGGCATACATGCCCGAAGGGAAGCGCACGAGGGCGTCGGCCAGGGTGTCCTTGACCTTGCGGTAATCCATCTTGTCTTCATATGGCGGGTCGATCAGCACCAGCGCGCGGCGCGATGGCGGCGGCAGCAGGGCTTTCAGACTCTGGAAACCGTCCGCCTTGGTGATGATGACGCGCTTGCCGCGCACGGTAGGACGCTCGCCCTGGGCCAGCGCATGCGCCTCGACCTTGCGGAAGTTGTCGGCCAGAATCTTTGCGTCCGCCGGATGCAGCTCGAACAGGCGCAGACGGTCTTGCTCGCGGCTGACCTTGTCCGCGCAGTACGGCGACCCCGGGTAATAACGCATCTTGCCGCTCGGATTCATTTCCTTGATCAGCTTCATGTACTCGGCCAGCGAGGCCGGCAAGTCCGTGCGATCCCACAGGGGCGCGATGCCCGTTTCGTACTCGGCATTTTTCGACGCATAGCCGCCGTCGAGCGCATACACGCCCGCGCCGGAGTGGGTATCAATATAGCTATAGGCGGTATCTTTTTGATTCAGATATTGCAACAACTGAATCTGCACATAATGTTTCAACACATCGGCGTGATTACCCGCGTGAAAGGCGTGGCGGTAACTCAACATAAGCTGGCTAATTCCATAATAAAAATAAATAAAGGCGGGAGCGCTGACACCGGGCAGGGCATGAAAACAGACTGGAGGGGTCAGGCTGCGGGGCCAGGAAACAGCATGGGCCAGCGTAATCAGCGCGCAATTACCAGCATTATCCACCAGAAAGGTGTATTGCATCAAAAAACACGGATAAACAAGCCCATGCATTCCCGGGACTGCGGTGGCCGGGCGCGGTAGAATACGCGCATCGGGCGCCCGGCGCCCTACTAACCAGATACGACCATGCACAGCCTGACCCTCACGACCGATAACCGCGCCGACGTCGCGGCAGCCCTGGCCGGCCCGCGCTGGACGGTGGCCTGCCTGTGCGCGCTGTGGTGCGGCACTTGCGGCAGCTACCGCGCCACATTCGAGGAACTGGCCGCGCGCCATCCTGACACCGTCTTCGTCTGGGTCGACATCGAAGACCAGGCCGACGTGGTGGGCGACCTCGACATCGACAACTTCCCCACCCTGCTGATCCAGCACGAGGACAACGTGGCCTTCTTCGGCACCGTGCTGCCCGACGGCGGCCTGGCGCACCGCATGGTGCAGGCGCAGCAGGCCCTCAGCGGGGCGGAACTGGCGGCGCTGGCCGCCAGCACGCAGGAGCGGCGAGACTGGCAGCGCGACTGCAATCTGCGCAACCTCCTCGCCGCCACCCTGGCTTGATGTAAATTAACCCAGGCGCAGCGGCAGGCTGCGCAGCCGTTTCCCCGTCAAACTGAACACGGCGTTGGCCACGGCCGGCGCAATCGGCGGCGTACCGGGCTCTCCCACGCCTTCCGGATGCTCGGCGCTGGCGATGATGACGGTTTCCACCTCGGGCGTTTGCCCCATGCGCAGCACGGGATAGTCGTGGAAGTTAGCCTGCTCGACTTTCCCCTCCTTGAAGGTGATCTCGCCACCCAGCGCCGCTGACAGGCCAAACAGCACGGCCGACTCCATCTGCTGGGCGATGATGTTCGGATTGACGGCGATGCCGCAATCGATGGCGCACACCACGCGCTGCACGCGGATTTCTCCGTTTTCCACGGACACCTGCGCCACTTGCGCCACGATGCTGCCGAACGACTGATGCAAGGCCACGCCATGCGCATGGCCGGGCGGAGGCATTCCCGCCTTGGCAACTGCCGCATCGAGCACGGCAAGGTGGCGCGGGTGCCGCACCAGCATGGCACGGCGGAAAGCAATGCCATCCTGCCCCGCCGCGTGGGCCAGTTCGTCGATAAAGCTTTCCTTGAAAAAAGCGTTGTGCGAGTGTCCCACCGAGCGCCAGTAACCGATGGGCACAGGACTGTCGGCGATCACGTGGGCGATGCGCTGGCTGGCAATTTCATACGGCATGTCGAATTCGCCTTCGGCCGTGGTCTTGTCCGGCCCCGCACCGGGCAAGCCGAAATTACGCTGCAAAAACTGGTGCGTGATGGAGCCGCTGACGGATTTGTTGTCCCAGGAAGCGATGCGGCCGTGTTCATCGAGGCGGGCCGCAAAGCGGGCCAGCGCGGCGGGACGGTACATATCGTGCTGCGTATCCTGTTCGCGCGTCCACACCAGCTGCACGGGCGCGCCGCCGCACTGCAGTGCGATGGCCACGGCCTGGGCGATCATGTCCACTTCCAGGCGGCGGCCAAAACCGCCACCGAGCAGCAGCACCTCGATGACGACGTCCTTCGCAGCGACGCCGGCCACTTTCGCCGCCACGTCGACGGCGATGCCGGGCGCCTGCGTCGAGACCCACAGCATCACCTTGCCATCCTTGACTTGCGCGGTGCAGTTGACGGGTTCCATGGCGGCGTGCGCGAGGAATGGCGCGCGGTACTCGGCGCTAACCTGCCGCATGCCCTGCACGGCCTTGCTTTCCACCTGGCCGCTGGCGTGATAGGCATAGCCCGCTTCGCTATCGAGCAGGCGGGCAAACTCCGCATACACGCCGGCGCTGGACAAATTCGCCTGCGGGCCAGCCTTCCACTGCGTCGGCAAGGCGGCCGCCGCCTGCCTGGCGCGCCACCAGGTGTCGGCCACCACGGCGGCACACGAGACGCTGCGCTGAGCCAGGTGCGGCGTCAGGTCCAGCACCTTTTTCACCCCGGGCATGGCCAGCACGGGCGCCGCGTCGAACGCGGACAGGATATCGCCCAGGCGCGGCGGCAGATGCAGGGCCGCATACAGCATGCCGGGCGGGCGCGCATCGATGCCGAAACGCGCGCTGCCATTGACTTTGGATGGCGTGTCGCGGCGCGGCGCCGGCTGGCCGATCAATTTGAAATCCCTGGGCAGCTTCAGCACGGGCGTGCCCGGGTCGATTGCGGCGGCGCGCTGCGCCAGGCTGGCGTAGCTGGCGCGCCGGCCATCCGGGTGCAGCACTGCGCCATTTTCCGTGCGGCACTGCGCAGCCGGCACCTGCCACAACGCGGCGGCGGCCCCCACCAGCATGGCGCGCGCCGACGCGCCCGCTTCGCGCATGGGACCCCAGCCATCCTTCACGCTCGACGAGCCGCCCGTGACAATCACGCCCAGCTCGCGCGCCGCCTTGGCCACCGTCCACTGGGCCAGCGCTTTTACGCGGCCCTGGTCGTCCGGGTGGAAAGGCAAGCCGTCCTGGAGCATGGCGACATTGCCAAAGATCTTGTCCATGGGCGCCTGGATCAGCTTCACGCTGCTCAAAGGCACGTCGAGCTCCTCTGCGACCAGCATCGGCAAGGCCGTGTGCACACCCTGCCCCATCTCGCTGCGCGGCATGGCCAGGGTCACCGTGCCATCGGTGCCGATGGCCAGCCAGCCGTTCAGCGCCACGGCGCCATCCTGGAGCGGCAGCGGCACGCTGCCATGCAGGCGCTGGCGCGGCGGCAACACGCCCCAGCCCAGCACCAGGGCACCCACGCCGGCCACGCCGAGACCCAGGCCGCGGAGCAGGAAACGGCGGCGCGACGTATTTTTTTCTCCGGCCATGGGATACCCTTTAATTGGTTAGTGGTTGATCCAGCGGGTCGATCCAGCGCTCCAGCATATCCTGTGCCAGCACCGGGCGGCTATAAAAATAACCTTGCGCCAGCTTGCAGCCATGGCGCAGCAGGAAAGCCGCCTGCTCTTCCGTCTCCACGCCTTCGGCGATCACGGACAATTGCATGCTCTTGCCCAGCTGGATGATGGCAATCGCAATCGCTTCGTCATTGACGTCCGTCGAGATATCCTTGATGAAGGAGCGGTCGATCTTCAGGGTTTGCACGGGCAACTGCTTCAGATACGCGAGCGAGGAATAACCGGTGCCGAAATCGTCGATGGCCAGGCCCACGCCGATGGCGTGCAAGTCGTTGATGAAACCGAGCGCATCGCCCGTGTTCATGATGACGGACTCCGTCACTTCCAGCTGCAGGCGCTGCGGCTCGAGACCCGTTTCCTTCAGAATGTCGGCCACCATGCCGGCGATGCTGCCCCGCTCGAACTGCTTTACCGACAGATTCACGGCCATCTTCGGCACGTGCAAGCCCTGCGCCTGCCAGCGCATCATCTGGCGGCATGCTTCGTCGAGCACCCATTTGCCCAACTGGTTGATGAAGCCGCTGTCCTCGGCCAGCGGGATGAAGCGCGCGGGCGGCACCAGGCCCAGTTCCGGGTGGTTCCAGCGCACCAGCGCCTCGACGCCGACCAGGCGGCCCGTGTCGATTTCCACCTGCGGCTGGTAATTGAGGAACATCTCGTTTTTCTCGATCGAGCGGCGTAAAAAGGTTTCCAGGCGCAGCCGCTCGACGCCTTCGCCCGTCATCGACGGCGCATAGAAGCGGTAGCCATTGCGCCCGCGCGCCTTGGCCTGGTACATGGCCACGTCGGCATTGCGGATCAACATGTTCAAGTCCAGCGCATCGTCCGGATACAGGCTGATGCCCACGCTGCAGGTGACGAACAGTTCGTGGTCGGCCACCGTGAACGGCTGGTCGAACATGGTCATCAGCTTTTCCGCCACCTGCGTCGCACCGTACTCGCCGTCGACGCGTTCGAGCAGCACGATGAACTCGTCGCCGCCCAGGCGCGCCAGGGTATCGCCCTCGCGCAGGCGGGCCGCCAGCTGGCCGGCCACCTTTTGCAGCAGTTCGTCGCCCACATGGTGGCCCAGGGTGTCGTTGACGTTCTTGAAGCGGTCCAGGTCGATGAACAGCACGGCCAGCTGCTCCTGGTCGCGCGCGGCGCGCAGCAAGGCGTGCTGCAGGCGGTCGTGGAACAGCAAACGGTTCGGCAGGGCCGTCAGCGGATCGTGGTGGGCCATGTGGTCGAGCTTTTCCTGCGACTCCTTGATCAGGGTGATGTCGCTGAACACGCCCACGTAATGCGTGGTGCCGGCGCGCGCGTCGCGCACGGCGCTGATGGTCAGCCACTCCAGATACAGCTCGCCATTCTTGCGCTGATGCCAGATTTCGCCGCGCCAGAAACCGCTGGCCTTCAGCTCGTTCCACATGGCTTCGTAGAACGCAGAGTCGTGGCGCGCCGAGCGGGTCAGCGAAGAGTGCTGGCCCACCGCCTCCGCTTCGGCATAGCCGGTGATCTGCGTGAAGGCGGGATTGACGGTGACGATGATGCCGCTGGCATCGACCACCATCACACCGTCGGCGATATGTTCGAGCACGGTGGCCGACAGGCGCAGTTTTTCCTCGGCTTCCTTGCGCGCCGTGATGTCGGCATACACCCAGATGCTGCCTTCATTGGGGCGCAGCGGATCGAGCGCGCAGCCGCTGACCAACGCCCAGAACAGGCTGCCGTCGCGGCGCTTGTACTGGCGCTCCTCGCTGAAATCGCCGCCCATGGCCAGCGCCGGATACTGGCGCTCGCCCGCCTCCTCGAAGTCATACGAACTCATAAACACCATGGCCGTCGAATTACCCGTCATCTCGGCATGCTCGTAGCCGAACAGTTCCTCGCAGCGGCGGTTGACGGAAATGATGCGGCGGTGGCGCACGAACATCACGCCGAACATCACGTTGTCGAGAATCGCGCTCTGCTCCGTCAGCAGCGCTTCGATGCGCATCTCGTGGTGCTTGCGCTGGCTGATGTCGGCAATGATGCCGTCGACCCAGATGACGCCCTGCTCGCCCGCCTGCGGCTGGCCATTCTCGGCCACCCAGCGCTCGATGCCGAAAGCGTCGATGATGCGGTATTCGAGCGCATATGGACGCACCTCGGCCACCGCCTGGCGGACGGCGCGGCGGTGCTCGCGGCGGTCTTCCGGGCAGATCAGGTCGGCCCAGGCATGCGTGGTGCCGCGCATGAACTGGCGCGCCGAATAGCCGGAAATCTCTTCGATGGCATCGCTGACAAAATCGATGGGGCCGTCGGGCCGGTAGCGGAAGACGGCGCCCGGCACCTGCGTGACGATGGTGCGGAAACGCTCTTCGCGCTGGCCCACATCCTCGAACAACTGGCCGATGGCCGCGCGCATTTGCTCAAGCTGGGCCGTCAGGCGACCCAGCTCGTCAGTGCTGTGCGAGGTCAGGGGCGTGTCGAAATCGCCGTGCGACAGGCGGTCGGAAAAGCGCGTCAGGCGGCGCAGGGGTTTCAACAGGCGGCGGTTCAGGAACAGCACGATCAGCGCCATCGACACGGCCAGTTGCGCGCCCAGCACGAAAATATAGGAGATCTGCTTTTCGCGCAGCTCCTGCTGGCTGCGCGCATCGTCCATCTCGACGACGACGTGGCCGATGCGTTCGCCGCGCACGAGGATGTCGCGCTCGGCGCGGTACAGATTGCCCACGGGCCGCTGCGGCGCCTGCAGGCGGATGAATTCCGTGTCGCCCTGCCCCAGCACCTTCACCAGCAGCACGGAACGGTCGCGCATCACCGACTCGACCAGCGAATGGGCCGATTCCGCGTTCATGTTCCACAGCGACTCCTGCATGCCCAGCGCCAGGATATCGGCATTGCGCTGCAAGGCTTCGTTCAGGCTGGTGCGCGCCGACTGGCGCTCATGCACGCCGACCAGCACATAGCTGCCGAAGATGGCGGGAACGACGAGGCCGCCAAATACCACCAGCAGCAAGGCGCCATAGATAGACGAGCCGTACAGCACACGCAGGCTGGCGCGCAGGCGCTGGTAAGGTGAATTAAACATGCGGCAACAGGGCAACAGGGATCAGGCGGGCGATCATTGACTTTACAGGGGAATCGGGTGGTGAGGCGGGAAGAAACTTTATCAGGAGCAATTATGCATGGAAAAAGCGGGGAAAGTCACCAATAAACACACGCCAACGGCTACCTCATGTCATATAAACAGGGTTGAAAAACCACACGCCGCCCGGCGCGTCCGGCCGGCGCCAGCAGAAAAGCGCGCAGCTTGCTATCATCGCGCCACTTTACCTAGAGGAACCACCATGACCTTCTCCATCTACTCCGCTTCGATCCCCGTCTTCAAACAGATCCTGGGCAGCCTGGCCACCATCCTGGACAAGGCGGAAACGCACGCGCAAGACAAGAAAATCGACCCGAACGCCCTGCTGCAATTCCGCCTGTTCCCGGACATGCTGCCGTTCGTGCGCCAGATCCAGATCGCCACCGACTTCGCCAAGGGCTGCGGCGCGCGCCTGGCCGGCGTGGCCGTGCCACCGTATGAAGACAGCGAACAGAGCTTTGCGGAACTGAAAGCGCGCATCGTGAAAACCATCGCTTTCCTGGAAAGCCTGCCGCAAGCGGACATCGACGGCAGCGAAACGCGCGCCATCACCACCGGCAGCGGCGAAAAGACCAAGCACTTCACGGGCCAGACCTATCTGTTCCACTATGCGCTGCCGCACTTCTTCTTCCACGCGACGACGGCGTACGACATCCTGCGCCATAACGGCATTGAAGTGGGCAAGAAAGACTTCATCGGCAGCTTCTGAGACGCATAAGCAAATCTACTGCGCGGCGCGCTTTGCGGCCTGCGATGCTCGCCGTACTTGAGTACGGCTGCGCTTCTTAGCCACAAATCATCGCCGCTCGCTACGATTTGCTTAAGCGTCGACGCAATGGAGTAATGCAATACTCTATTGCGTCGCTATCAAGTATTCCGGCGCGGATACCCTTGCGAAAGAATCCGCACCCACACCACTTCCTTCTCCTCGTCCGTCATCGACACCCAGTGGGCCACTTCCACTACGCTGCGGCCGCAGCCGCGGCAGATTTCATCGAAGGTTGTCGAGCACACGGCCACGCAAGGCGTGTCTGGACGCGGCGGCAATTCCTTGTCCGCCATCAGGACACCTTCGGCAAGCCGAGCTTTTCCCAGCCTTCGGTGCCCAACGCTTCCAGCGTGGCAATATTCTTGTCAAAGATCTCCGACGCTTCCGGGAACGCCTCGACGGCGCGCTCGATGCTGTCTTCGCGCAGCAGGTGCAGGGTCGGGTACGGCGAGCGGTTGGTGTAGTTGCTGATGTCGTCCTCGAACGTTTCGGCAAACTGGTAATTGGGATGGAAACTGGCCACTTGCAGTTCGCCGGCCAGGTGCATGTCTTCCACGGCCGCGTCGGCCACGTCGAGAAACTCGTTGTAGTCGAGGAAATCGTTCAAGGTGTACGGATGGATCAGCAGGGTCGTGTCGATCTGCTCGGGATCCGTGTCGGCCAGGGTTTGCAGCTCGTCCATCAGCATCGCCAGCAGATCTTCCGGGTTGCCCGATTCGCACACCACATAACGGATCTGCTTCTTGACGTGCACGGCCTTGGCGAACGGGCACAGGTTCAGGCCGATCACGGCCTTTTCCAGCCAGGCAACGGTATTGGCGATGATGACGGCGTTGTCGTCGTCGTGGCGCGGCGGGGTGTTCATATACTTGACTCTCTATTAATAAGACGGCCGGCGGCTGAATGGCCGGCCAAAGCCAAATTGTACGCACTTTTGCGCAGCCTCATACCGGGCGCCATCCAGGCTTGCGCCAGCCTCCTCGCCATGTATGCTATAACAGCGGCCGAATCACGCATCGGGCAAATTAAATTTGCAATAATGACAGCATTTGCGAATGGAAACTCAGCCGTTACCCACTTATTGCCGCTTATTTCCTGTCATCATGCTGACATAATTCTTGACTCCGGCATGTGGATATACGTACACTCGCTGCTTGATCATGGGTCTGTCCGATGTTTCTCCGACGACAACAATGGAACACTATGCACGAAAACTCCTTTAAATCTACCGTCCTGGCGGCGTTGGCCCTGGCGCTTGCGCCCGCCCTCAGCCAGGCGTACGAAGCCGGTGTTGAGAGCGATAACGCGCCAATCGCCGCCGCCGCACCCGCCCTGATCCCGATGACCGCCCAGGTCACGGCGAAACTCCCCACCCTCGACAACCGCCTGCAAAAGACCGACCGTCTGCTGAAAAACCTCAGCGACAATTCCGATCCGCTGCGCGAAGCCGACGTCTGGGGCCGCATCCGCAGCGGCTATGCGATTCCCGACATCAACAACCAGCTGGTGGCGAACCATGTCAACTGGTACGCCACCCGCCCCGACTACATCGCCCGCACCACGGCGCGCGCATCGCGCTACATCTTCCACGTGGTGCAGGAATTGGAAAAGCGCGGCATGCCGACGGAACTGGCCTTGCTGCCGTTCATCGAGTCCGCCTTCAACCCGCAAGCATTCTCCAGCGCCAATGCGGCCGGCATGTGGCAATTCGTGCCCGCCACCGGGCGTGATTTCAACCTCAAGCAAAACATGTTCAAGGACGAGCGCCGCGGCGTGCTTGCCTCGACCGATGCGGCCCTGACCTACCTGCAGCGCCTGTATGACATGTTTGGCGACTGGCAACTGGCCCTGGCCGCCTACAACTGGGGCGAAGGCTCCGTGCAGCGGGCCATCAAGAAAAACCAGGCGCTGGGCAAGCCGACCGACTTCGAAAGCCTGGCCGACCTGATGCCGGCCGAAACGCGCAACTACGTGCCGAAACTGCAAGCGGTGAAAAACATCATCGCCAATCCGGCCCAGTTCGGCCTGACCCTGCCCGTGGTCGACAACCAGCCGTATTTCACGGCCATCGACAAGACCAGCGACATCGACATCACCGTTGCCGCCCAGCTGGCCGAGCTGTCAATGGATGAATTCAAGGCCTTGAATCCGCAATTTAACCGCCCCGTCATCATCGGCGGTGAAAAGACCAAGATTCTGTTGCCGCAGGAAAACGCCGCCAAGTTCACCACCAACCTGGCGCAATGGGGCCATGCCTTGTCCAGCTGGACGACGCACAAGATCACCAATGCGCGCGAACGCATCGAAACCCTGGCGTCGAAATTCGGCACCACGGCCGACGTGCTGCGCCAGGCCAACAATATTCCCCAGCGCACCAGCCTGCGTGCCGGCTCCACCATCCTCGTGCCGAAAACTTCGGCCACGATGAACAAGGACATCACCCAGGAAATCGCCGACAGCGCCACCATGCTGCTGGAAGCGGACCGTCCGGAACGGGCCGCCAAGGCACTGCGCCGCGCCGCCAAGGGTGGCAAGGTGCAAGCCGCGCCAATTTCCCTGGTGAAACCGCGCATCCAGCGCGGCGGTGGCAACAGTCGCGCCAAGGCCCGTCACTGATCGCCTGAGCTGTATTGACCTACCTCACCGGCCGCCACAGCTTTGCTGTCGCGGCCGGTTGTACATCCGCCCACCCCGCCCACCTACCCAGACAGGAGTCGTCATGGCTTTCTTGCAAGGCAAAAAAATCCTCATCACGGGCTTGCTGTCGAACCGTTCCATCGCCTATGGCATCGCCAAGGCTTGCCACCGCGAAGGCGCCACCCTCGCCTTCACGTATGTGGGCGAACGCTTCAAGGAGCGCATCACGGAATTTGCGGCGGAATTCGGCAGCGAACTGGTATTCGACTGCGACGTTTCCAGCGATGAACAGATCAGCGCCGTCTTCAGCGACCTGGCGCGCCACTGGGAACACCTCGATGGCCTGGTGCACGCCATCGGTTTTGCGCCGCGCGAAGCGATCGCCGGCGACTTCCTCGATGGCCTGTCGCGCGACAGCTTCCGTATCGCGCACGACATTTCCGCCTACAGCTTTCCCGCCATGGCCAAGGCCGCCCTGCCCCTGCTGCACCCGGGCGCTTCGGTGCTGACCCTGACCTACCTGGGCGCCATGCGCGCCGTGCCCTACTACAACACCATGGGCCTGGCCAAGGCGTCGCTGGAAGCATCCGTGCGCTACCTGGCCGAATCGCTGGGTCCGCGCGGCATCCGCGCCAATGGCATCTCGGCCGGCCCCATCAAGACCCTGGCCGCGTCCGGCATCAAGGATTTCAGCAAACTGCTGGGCTTTGTGGCCGAGCACGCCCCGCTGCGCCGCAACGTCACCATCGAAGAGGTCGGCAATACGGCCGCCTTCCTGCTCTCAGACCTGGCCTCCGGCATCACGGGCGAGATTACCTACGTCGATGGCGGTTTTTCGCAAGTGATGGCCGTCAATCCCGAAGTAGAGTGAGGCGGTGATGGTCGATGTTTTGCGGTTGTCACTTGACAACCGACCAGTATCGACCTACATTGGAGGCATCGCATGGCGCGCTCCCCGCACCCGAAGAAGGACATCGAAGCGGCATTGCGCCACGCGGAAAGCCAGGGCTGGCGCGTGGAAACGGGTGGCAGCCATGCCTGGGGCAAGATCTACTGCCCGTACAATGATGCCGGCTGCCGCTGCGGCGAATTCTGCATCGCCTGCATCTGGAGCACGCCGAAAAATCCCGGCAACCATGCGCGGGCGATACGGCGGGTGGTCGACAATTGCACTTTCAATAAGCTGATGCACGACTGCATGCAACGCAAATCCAAGGGGTAGCCATCATGGATTACATCTTTACTCTCAAATACCGCCTGCCCGATAACGAAACCGACCTCGATGCGCTGGCCGATCGCCTGGGCGGCGGCGGTTGCGACGATGCCCTGGCCGGCATCGGGCAAGCGGGACGCCTGGCGCTGGAATTCACGCGCGAGGCCAGCAATGCCAGCGAAGCACTGCTGAGCGCCATGGCCGATGTGAAAGCCATCGTGCCCGGGGCCGTGCTGGTCGAGGCCGCCCCCGACTTCGTGGGACTGACGGACGTGGCGCAAGTGCTGGGCTTGTCTCGCCAAAACCTGCACAAGCTGATGAACAAACACCGCCACAACTTCCCCGCGCCCGTACATGAGGGCAGCGCCACCATCTGGCACCTGGCCGACGTGCTGGCTTGGCTGCAGGCCAAGGGAACTTACCAGCTGGAACGCAGCCTGGTCGACGTGGCGCAAGCGGCCCGGCAAATCAACCTGGCCAGGGAAACGCGACAGGCGCCGCCGCTGCCCGCCGACCTCGTGGCCATGCTCCATTAAACGGAAGAAAACTACGTATTCTTACTGATTTCACATAGGAAACATGATCAAAACGTGGTAGGACTGTCGTTTCTTCCCATTTAAGCCGTGCAAAACGGCTGCAAATACGGTATAGTGTCGTTGTGCGCTGCAATATGTTTCCTTGAAGCGATGGCAACACCGCAGTTACATGCACTACAAACTTAGCAGCTTCGCAAGCCTTAGCGCATCCACAGGATGCCGCTTATAAAGCCCTCCCGCCTTGTGTGTCGCACCTGACACCGTCCCGGCGCAAAGCTTTTGTGCCGAAATTTCTTTCTAGTTGAGTCATTTCGTTTTGGTTGGCGTTGCTATTTTGCGTTCTGCTTTTTGCAAGAACGCTGATTTTCACGAAAGAAAAAGAATGACATTTGAATCCTTAGGCCTGCATCCGTCCATCATCGCCGCTCTGACCGAATCGGGCTACACCGCGCCAACCGCGGTACAGTCGCAAGCGATTCCAGCCGCGATCGAAGGCCGTGACCTGCTGGTCTCGTCGCAGACCGGTTCGGGCAAGACGGCAGCTTTCATGCTGCCATCGCTGCACAAACTGGCCAGCGCCGAACAAAGCGCCGCCGGCAAGACGCCGAACCAGGAAATGCAAGCATCGCGCGCCCGCGGCGAGCGTCCACGTTTCAAGGCCGCCCAGCCAAAAATGCTGGTGCTGACGCCAACGCGCGAACTGGCCCTGCAAGTGACCACCAATACCGACAAGTACAGCACCGGCATCCGCCGCATCAAGGCTGTGTCGATCCTGGGCGGCATGCCTTACCCTAAACAGATGCAATTGCTGGCCAAGAATCCTGAGATCCTGGTCGCTACCCCTGGCCGTCTGATCGACCACATGGACTCGGGCAAGATCGACTTCTCGCAACTGGAAATCCTGGTGCTGGACGAAGCCGACCGCATGCTGGACATGGGTTTCATCGACGACATCGAAAAGATCGTGGAAGCGACGCCGGAAGGCCGTCAAACCATGCTGTTCTCGGCAACGCTGGACGGCGTCGTCGGCAACATGGCTCGCCGCATCACGAAGAACCCGCTGGTCATCCAGGTGGCAAGCTCGAGCAACAAGCATGAAAACATCACCCAGCGCGTTCACTTCGTCGACGACCTGTCGCACAAGAATCGCCTGCTGGACCACCTGCTGCGCGACGAATCGCTGGACCAGGCTGTTGTGTTTACCGCCACCAAGCGTGACGCCGACACCATCGCCGACCGTCTGAACATCGCCGGCTTCTCGGCTGCCGCCTTGCACGGCGACATGCATCAGGGCGCGCGCAACCGCACCCTGGACGGCATGCGCCGCGGCCAGGTCAAGGTGCTGGTTGCCACCGACGTTGCCGCCCGCGGTATCGACGTGCCAACGATCACCCACGTGTTCAACTACGATCTGCCGAAGTTCCCGGAAGACTACGTCCACCGCATCGGCCGTACCGGCCGCGCTGGCCGCAATGGCCTGGCCATCTCGCTGGTGAACCACGCTGAAGGCATGAACGTCAAGCGTATCGAACGCTTCACCAAGCAATTGATCCCGGTCAATGTCATCGAAGGTTTCGAGCCTAAGAAAACGGCATCGGCACCACGTTCGAGCGCCCGTCCAGGCGGCTGGAAACCAGGCGACAACCGTGGCGGCGCGAAGCCAGGTCAACGCACGTTCAGCAAGCCAGGCGCACCACGCAAAGACGGCGCACCGAGCACCGGCGGCGGCTACAAGGGTTCCAACCCGCGCAGCACCGACGGCGCACGCCGCAGCTACGGCGACCGTTAATCACGGTCTCCCATTGCCTCTAGGCATGCAATGAAAAACGGCCACCAGATCGCTCTGGTGGCCGTTTTTTTATGTCCGCAACGACTTATTTCTTCGACACTTTCTGGCGCGACAGCTTGCGCAGCTTGGCCTGCTCGAAGCGCGCGTGCTGTTCCGGCGTTTCCAGCGCCAGCGGCGGCACGGCCACCGGTTTGCGGTTGGCATCCACGGCCACCATCGTGAAATAGCAGCTGTTGGCGTGGCGCACCAGGCGCTGCTGGATGTTTTCCGTCACCACGCGGATACCCACTTCCATCGACGTCGTGCCCGTGTAGTTGATCGACGCGAGGAACGTCACCAGTTCGCCCACGTGGATAGGCTGCAGGAACATCACCTGGTCCACCGACAGGGTCACCACATAGCTGCCCGAATAGCGGCTGGCGCAGGCATAGGCGACGCTGTCGAGGTATTTCAGGATGGTGCCGCCGTGCACATTGCCGGAAAAATTGGCCATATCGGGCGTCATCAAGACCGTCATCGTCAGTTCGTGGGCCGACCAGTTCATCGCGCTGTCCAAAGTATTCTCCAAAGGGGGAAATTAAAAGTGAGGGGAGATGTGAAAACCGGCCACGAGGGCCGGTTGTGAGCCTTACAGGCCCAGGGTGTCGATATCGGCCAGCGACTCGCGGCCCTTGTCGGAAATGTCGTAGCCTTCGCCTTCGGCGCGCGCCACGATGTGGGCTTTCTTGCCCAGGAAGTAAGCCACATCCGACTCCAGCTTGGTCAGGGGATCGGTGGCGACGGCGCGCAGCCCCATGATGCAGCGGCGCAGGAACAGCAGTTGCTGTGCTTTCTCGGTGATGGACAGACGGCCATCGCGTGCATAGCTGAGCAGCTTCAGGCCGGACAGGCGCTTGGCATTGCGGGCAACGCAAGCGCTGGGGCGCTCGGTCTTGATGCCGCGTGCAACTTGCTCCAGCGCGTCATATTCATCGGTTGTTAATTTCTCGTTCTTCATTACTTTTCCATAAAAGGCCAGGTGTTCGGCCCCCATGGTACGCGCCCCGCTGCGCATCGGCAACAGGCAACGTGAATCAGTCACCGCCCGCGCGGCGGACGGCTGACTGGAAGACGGGCAGGACAGCCCTTATTTATAGTTGCGCAGCAGCAGCCAGGCCAGGCCGCAACCCGCCACGGCGCCCGCCAGGGCCAGCGCCACGAGGTTTTTGCTGGTCATCACAGGCCGCCGGCCCAGGTAGATTTTGTTATGCAAGGAATTGCCCATGATGGTCTCCTGTACAAGAATTTTTATGATGTCTCATTATAAGAACAGAATCGTGACGGCCGCATGACACTCGACAGTTAGAGTTTGATTTGTATCCACTCGGCAACATTTATTGACGTTTTTGTTGTTTAAATGGCGTGGCGCCAGCGGCCACCGCGCAGTCCATTTCCGATCGGAAATAAACGCGGCGCACATCTCCCTGTCACCGCCATGCCGGCGGCGCACCGCGCCCCGTCACTGCATTTTCACAGGCGGTGGCGGCGGCGTCGGTTCCTCGACGGGCACGGGCTCGATGTGGGGAGGCGTTTCCGGCGGCGGTGTGACGGGATCGCCTTCCGGCGGTGGCGGCATATCGGGTTCGGGCGTGCTGTGCGCACGCAACAGGGCAGGACGGAATTGGGTTTGCATGTGACCTCCTTTGCCCCACTCTAGCCGATACGGCCAAATCCTGGCGCCCGCCAGTGGCACGCGACGGGGGAACTAAACGGCGTGGCGCCACTCCAACCTGGCAGGCATCCCCTCCTGCGAGTACAGCGGTTCCCATGGCGCGCAAAAAAATCCTCTTTATGGCCGAGGCAGTGACCCTGGCCCACGTCGGCCGCCCTCTGAGCCTGACCCAGAGCCTGGACGAGGAAGAGTACGAAGTGCATTTCGCCTGCGCCGATGGCTATGACTTTTGCTTCAAGCAAGCGCCCTTTCGCCGCTGGCGCATCGACAGTATTTCATCGCTGCAATTCCTGCAGGCGCTGGCCCACGGCAAGCCTGTCTACACTGAAAGTACCCTGCACGCGTACGTGGAAGACGACTTGCGCCTGCTCAATGCGGTCCAGCCCGATCTCGTGATCGGCGACTTCCGCCTGTCGCTGTCGGTCAGCGCGCGCCTGCAGCGCATTCCCTACATTACGCTCAGCAATGCCTATTGGAGTCCGTACGTGCGCCAGCACTACACGGTACCCAGCCTGCCCCTGACAGGCCTGCTGCCCATCTGGCTGGCCGCCCCCCTGTTCCGCCTGATCCGCCCGCTGGCCTTCGCCTCGCATGCCGTGCCCCTGAACCGCGTGCGCCGCCGCCATGGCTTGCCCTCGCTGGGCAGCGACCTGCGGCGCATCTATACGGATGCCGACCGCACCTTGTATGCGGATATTCCGCAACTGTTCCCGCCGCAGGCCATGCCGCCCACGCACGACTACCTGGGCGCCATCATCTGGGCGCCGCCGCTCGACTTGCCGGACTGGTGGCAGCGTCCGGAACTGAGCAACGGACGGCCCATCATCTATGTCACCCTGGGCAGTTCCGGCCAGGGGCAATTGCTGCCGCGCGTGCTGCGCGCGCTGGCGCCCCTGCCTGTCACCGTATTGGCAGCCACGGCCGGCACCATCCGCGTCGACGCCGTGCCGCCAAACGCCTATGTCGCGCCCTTTCTGCCGGGCGACGCGGCCGCGCGGCGCGCCAGCCTGGTGATCTGCAACGGCGGCAGCCCCACCAGCCAGCAGGCGCTGACGGCGGGCGTGCCCGTCATCGGTATCGCCGGCAACCTCGATCAATTCCTCAACATGCACGGCATCACGGAGGCCGGGGCCGGCCTGCTGCTGCGCGCCGACCGCTTCCAGGAAACCGCCCTACGCCATGCCGCCACGCGCATGCTCGACGATGGCCGGGCCAAGCTGGCGGCGCGCCAGCTGGCCACGGCCATGCGCGACTATGTGCCAGGGCAACGCTTGCTACCCCATGTGCACTCCCTGCTGGGCTCGTTGCCGCAAGGCAGCCAGCCTTGACGGGCAGCGTCGGTTTTTCTTACAGCGAGTCCGGCAAAGCCTGCACCGCATCAACAAAAACACGCCAAGTCATTGATTTCAAAAGGGCCTCATGCGTTGGCATGGAAGTCGCTAGGTACTGGCCATGAGCACCTGCCGACAGGACTCAGCAAGACTTCCAGACTCACTCAACCACGAGGTGAATACAATGAAACTCTCGAAACTGAAACTGCTCCCGGCCGCAGCGGCACTGGCCATGCTGTGCGCCGCAGGTAGCGCACAGGCGGGCGCCTACGGCTATTCCTACAACAACATCTTCGGCCTCGTGATCGGCGTACCAACGGGCCAGATCACGGTGGCCAACAGCACCACCATCTCGCGCAGCACGGCCACCCTGAATGGGGTAAGCGTCATCAATGGCGGCGCCGGCTCGCTCGATGCCCTGCGCGCCAACGTCGGCGCCGTCACCAAAGGCGAGAACGACTTCACGCAGCAAGGCCCCACCAACACCTATTCGCGCGGCGATGCGCAGATCGTCAGCACGCAGTTCCCTTCGTTCCCGCCCGGCTCCACCTCCACCCAGGTGGTGAACGTGGCCGAAGCCCACCTGGACGGCCCCGCCGGCACGGCCGATGCGTCCGGGCGCAATGGCTCGACCACGGGCTTCTCCGTCGATTTCATCGTCGGTTCGCCCACGGCAACGCTGAGCTTTGACTTCCTGGCCTCGCCCTTCATGCAGGTCTTCCTGCAAAGCACGGTCGGGCAGCTGTCCACCGCCACGGCCAACCTGGTCGTCACCTTCACCATCACGGATGCGACCGGCGCAACGGTGTTCAACTGGACGCCCGATGGCGCGATCGGGTCTGGCATCTTCGGCGGCACGGAAAACGCCGATGGCGCCAACCTGAACACCAGCCTGGCGACCAATTTCCTCACACGTGGCAACCTGTTCACCTACGACCCATCCGGCTGCGGCACGCCCACGGGCACCGGTGTCGGCACCGCGTGCGGCAGCAACTTCAGCTCCGTCAGCAATGCTTTGACAGCCGGCAACTACACCTTGACCCTGAATGCGGTGGAAAGCGTGGATCTGGTGAAACAGGCCGCGCCTGAGCCCGGCACCCTGGCTCTGCTGGGCCTGGGTCTGGCTGGCCTGGGCTATGCCCGTCGCCGCAAGGTTGCCGCCTGAACCAGGCAACAGGGGGATTCACAGGCGAGGAGGCTCTCCTCGCCTTTTTTATGTGGCAAGCCTGTCGGTTTTCCTTACAACGCGGCCGATCAGGAGATGAGGATTTTTCATGACGACATTTTCTTGCACCCGACTGCCAACGGTCTTGTTAGCCTTTCTGCTGCTGGCCAGCAGCGGCACCGCCAGCGCCGCCGCCTACGGCTATTCGTACACCAGTGTCTTTGGCCTGGTCATCAGCAATCCCTCCGGCTCCGTCTCCCTGCTCAGCAACATCGACCTGTCGCGCACCACCGCCACGCTCAACGGCAGCAGCATCATCAACGGCGGCAGCAATGAGATCGACGCGCCGCAAGCGACACGCGGCGCCGTCAGCAAGGGAGAGAATGATTTCACACGGCAAGGCATGGGCAATGCCTCGTATGCGCGCGGCGAGGCGCAAATCGTCACCTCGCAAATCCCCCCCTTTCCACCGGGCTCGACCAGCACACACACCGTAAACGCGGCAGAAACCTTCCTGGCGGGCGGCGGCAGCGCCGACGCCTCGGGACGCAATGGTTCCAGCACCGCGATGACCGTCAATTTTGTCGTCGGCCAACCGGGCGCAACCATGGCCTTCGACTTCCAGGCCCTGCCCTTCATGCAGCTGTACCTGGACGCCTTGGCCGGCACAGGCTCGGCGGCCACCACGAATATGGCGATGACGTTTAGCATCATCGATGAACATGGCCAGATCGTCTTCAGCTGGGCGCCCGACGGCAACCTCGGTTCCGGCATCCTGGGCGGCACCGAACTGGCCGATGCCGCCAACCTCAATACCGGCTACGCGCAAACGCCGCTCACCAGCGGCAGCATGTTCACCTACGACCCCAGCGGCTGCGGCGCACCCACAGGCACCGGCATCGGCACGACGTGCGGCGGGCAATACAGCGCCGTCACGGATCACCTGGTGGCGGGCAACTACACGCTGGTGTTGAACATGCTGAACAGTTCCGAACTGGTCTACGTGCCAGTCGTCACGCCAGTGGCGCTGCCGGGAACCTTGCCGCTATTGGCGGCTGGCCTGGCAGCGCTGGCCAGCCTGGCGCCACGGCGCCGACAAGGCTGAGGCGCGCGCCTGGCGTCACGCGCGCCTCACTGCCCCGCCATTGGCGCCACCAGCAAGTCTTGCAGCGGACGGCGCAGCGAGCGCGCACTGGCCGCCGGCCCGGCGCCTATGCGCCCGAGAAAGACGGCCCGCTCAACCGCCGTGGCGCCCAGCACGGCCTGGCATTGCGCGGCCAGCTCCTGCGCCAGCTCCTGCATGCCATCGGTGCGCGAAAAAGTGCGCCGTTCGCGCACATAGCGGGCAAAGATCAGCGGCGTCAGTTCCGGCTGCAATTGCAGGCCCAGCTGCGTGGCCGTCAGCCAGAAGCGCTGCATGGCGCGGCCGGCCGCCACGTAATCGTCGATGTGGCGCGGCGGCGCATCGGCCAGCAGCATGAAATGCGCGGCGCAATACAGGCCCGGCAGCAAGTCCATCTGCAGGCGCGGCGCGACGGTGCCAGCCAGCCAGGTATTGAAAAAATCCACGCGGCGCCAGCTGTGCATGACCCAGCGCATCAGGCGCGCCGTCATCGGGTCGACGCCGAGCGCCTGCTCCGGGATGCGGTCGCTGCTGAAGCGCGCGCCCCATTCGATGACGTCGCGGTGCACCTTGTGCGCCTCGGGCATGGTCAGGCGCAGCTTCGCATTGTCGAACATCAGGCGCGCGCAGGCCAGGCGCGCACGCCCGCCTTCGAACCACTGCACGCCGTACCCGGGCGGCAAGCTGGCCGCCAGCGCCGCCTTTTCGCTGGCGCGCAAGCTGCGCATGCTGAGCCGGCGCCGCTGCACACTGCGCTGCGGCAAGAAGGCCGCCAGCGGGTCGGGCTGCATGCCGGGACTGTCGACCAGGCGCACATCGAAGGTGGGTAGCGTGTCGGGCATGGACAGACGCCGGCGCGCTTCCATGCGCAAGCCATGGCTGCTGGCCGCCAGTGCCATGCTTTCGAGCAAGGCACCGAGCGATAGCTGGCTGGGATGGCCGTCGAGGTCATACACGCAATGGCTGCGCGTATCGAAGCCATGCACGACCACGTGCCGCGGGTCCACGACTTCAAAGCGCCACGGCTGCGTGTTGTCGCCGCTGGGCGCCCAGCGCGCCTGGTCGAGGATGTTTTCCAGTACGGGATCGATCAGCAGTGCTTGCGCCATTTATGCCCCCTGCGCCGCGCGGCGCCGCTTGATGATGGCCATCGTCAGGCGCTGCAGCGGATGACGGTTGCCGCCCGGACGCCAGGTATGCACGAGCTTGTTGCGGTAGGCGTCGAAATGCATGCCGTGCGGCGCCGCCATTACCTTGCCACGCTTTAACAATATCTTCAAGGCTTCCGTGGCGGCCGCGCCCGCGCACAGCTGGCAGCCCATGATGGTCGACGGCCCGCGCCGCTCCTTCAGGTTGATGGCGGACGGGTCGACCAGATAGGGGCCGTGCAAGCCGGCCGGCGCCAATCCGACCAGGAAGCGCAAGGCTTTCTCTTCTTCTGGCAAGTCGCCCCAGCCAAAATACTCTTCGAACGTCATGCCACCCGGCATGAAGCTGAGCACGGCCGTGCCCATGCCCAGCGGCGCTGCCGTGATGGCGGGGATGCCCAGGCGGGCGCACGTGGCGAAGGTAGCCTGGCGCGCGGGAAAGGCGAAGAAATCCAGGCCGTCCACATACAGGTCGACACCGGCAAAGAACTCGGCCAGGTTGCTGTCGTGTATACCGTCTGGAAATTGTTTAATCTCAAGTTCGGGATTGATGTCACGCGCCATCTGCGCCAGCACGGCCACCTTGGGCTGCCCCAGGGTGGAGACCATGGCGCCGGCCTGGCGGTTGAAGTTGGCGATATCGAAGGTGTCGAAATCGGCGATATGAAAAGCGCCGATACCGAGCCGCGCCAGGGTCAGCAAATGCACGCCACCGACGCCACCCATGCCGGCAATGGCCACGCGCTTGCCGCGCAAGCTATCCTGCTCCGCCTGCGTGACCCAGCCCAGGTTGCGGGCGAACGCCGCGTGATAGGAAAAACCGTCTGTCATGCTCACCTCTTCTGTGCGTCCAGTGCGGACGAAAAAGTTTGGACAGGTGAGCCGGGGTGAAGTTCCCCAGTGACAGAAAAAAGCGCTTAGCGCGTCAGGCGCCGCGCCGCAGGCACCCTGCGCTGTAGTGCTGCCGCTGTCGGCGCCACTGCACCCACCTTGAACACGCTGACGATCTGCGCCAGCCCCGCCGCCTGCTCGTTCATGGCTTGCGCCGCCGCCGACGCCTGCTCGACGAGGGCCGAGTTTTGCTGCGTCATGTTGTCCATCTCGACGATGGCCTGGTTGATCTGCTCGATACCAGCGCTTTGCTCGGCGCTGGCAGAGGAAATCTCGGCCACGATATCGGTCACATGCTGCACGCTGGAGACGACTTTTTCCATCGTCTCGCCCGCCAGCGCCACCAGTTTTTCACCGGCGCCCACTTGCTCGGCGGAACTGTCGATCAATTGCTTGATCTCCTTGGCGGCCGCAGCCGAACGCTGCGCCAGGTTGCGCACCTCGCTGGCGACGACGGCGAAGCCACGGCCCTGCTCGCCCGCGCGCGCCGCTTCCACGGCCGCGTTCAAGGCCAGGATATTCGTCTGGAAGGCGATGCCGTCGATGACGGCGATGATGTCGCCGATCTTCTTCGACGAGGCATTGATGGCGCCCATGGTGTCGACCACCTGGCTCACGACGCCGCCCGCCTGCGTCGCCACTTGCGAGGCAGAAATAGCCAACTGGTTCGCCTGGCGCGCATTGTCCGCATTCTGACGCACGGTCGAGGTCATTTCTTCCATGGTCGAGGCCGTCTCTTCCAATGAGCCCGCCTGCTGCTCCGTACGCGCCGACAGGTCGTGGTTGCCGGAAGCGATCTCGCCCGATGCCGTGGAAATGGATTCCGCATCGTTGCGCACCTGGCTCACCAGATGGGCCAGGTTGTCGCGCATAGCCTTGATCGCCATCAGCAAACTGGACGTATCGCCGGGGCGCGTATCGATCTGCGTTGTCAGGTCGCCCTGGGCGATTTGCGCCACGATGGCCGCTGCATAGTCGGGTTCGCCACCGAGCTGGCCCAGGATGCGGCGCAGCATCAAGGCCGCCAGGGCGCCCACCACCAGCATCAGCGCGCCGCCGATGGCCAGCAACACGCCCGCCTGGGCCCAGAATTTGTGGTTGATGTCATCGATGTACGTGCCTGTGCCGATCAGCCAATCCCACGGCGCAAATTTCACCACGGCATACATCTTCGCCACCGGGTCCTTCACGCCCGGACGCGTGCCGTCCGCCTGCACCAGGCCGATGCGGCTGGTGGCCAGGGCCGCGCGGTAGCGGTCGCCCGACTGCTTCATGTTCTTTTGCGGCGTGCCGATGCGCGACGCATTCGGGTGCACGTACAGCAAGTCCGTGCTGAAATCGCGCACGAAATAATACATCTCGTCCTTGACGAAGCTGCCGATGGCCAGCTTGGCCTGCTGCTGCGCCTGCTCACGCGTGAGCTTGCCCGACTGTTCCAGCGCATACGCCTTTTCCACCGAGGCATTGGCCAATTCCACCAGCACCGTCAGCTGCTCCACCCTTTCCGCCATCATGGTCTGGCGCAAGGAATACAGGGAAAACGAAGCGATGAGGACGATGCCCAGCAAGGTGCTGAAACACAGGAGGAGAATGCGCGAACGGAGTGTCATGGGTGCCTGGGTAAAGAATAAAATGTGGAATTATAAACAATTTCCATATGGAAATCTTTTCAGAAAAGCAAAGCGGGCGGCGCTACCAGGCTGATGCCCGGCAGGCACCGCCCGCATATGTCTTGCTGAAGTCTGACTGAAAGGTCAGGCCAAGGCTTCCTTGGCTGCCTCTTCCGGCGTCAAGCCGTCGTAGAACTGGTCGGTAAACCACTCGACCTGTTCTTCGATGTGGTCCTGCGCCTGCGCCACGGTGGCGCCGCCCGCCACGAGGAAGCCTTCGACCTCGATACACCAGTTGATCAACTCCAGGGTCTCCGGATCGAGTTCTTCTTTCTTAGCCATCGTATTTCCTTGCTTGTTAAATTGCGATCACATCAATAAGCAGCAGTTTAACAGCTTCGCCACACTGCCGCCCCAGCAGTTCAACAATGAAGCTTACTTGGCTGCAACGTTTTTACGTTCCGGATACAGCACTACCTGCACATAATTGTGCATGTCCAGGTAGCGCTGCGCCGCCAGTTTCACAGCTTGCGGCGTGATGGCGCGCACGCGCTGCTCGTAGCGCAGGATGTGCGCGGGGTCGCGCCCCTGCGTTACCGAACCCATCAATTGGTTCATCCAGTAGTTGTTTTCCCGCAAGGATTTCTGCTGGCGCGTGATCCAGTTCAGCTTGACCTTTTCCAGGTCCGCCGCGGATGGCCCGTCCGTCTTCATCTTGTTGATTTCGGCAAACGCCGCGGCGATCACCTTGTCCACGTTCTCCGGTCCGGTGGGCAAGTTCAAGGCCACCGAGTAATGGCCGTACGGATGCTGGCCCATCGAGGTTTCAAAGCCGCCGCCATAGATCATGCTCATCTTTTCGCGCAGCACTTCGATGACTTTCAGGTTCAGCACCTCGCCCAGCGCCTGCAGGGTCAGCTTTTGCTCATCCGAATACGCCACGTCGCCATTGAAGGTGATGGAAATCGTGCTTTTGGGCTCGCTGCCCATGTAGATATCCTTCTTGACGATCCCGGTCACCGGGCGCATGCCCACGTCGCGGTAGGCGTGCGGCACGTCGGCCACGGGCAAGGTGCCCAGGTAGCTGGCGATCAGGGGCTTGATCTTGTCGAGCTCGAAGCTGCCCGTAAAGATGAAGGTCATGCCGCGCGCGCTGGAAAAACGCTGGCGGAAGATTTCCAGCGAACGGTCCAGGCCCACCTTGTCGAAGTCGGCCACGCGCGGCACGCCATCGACGCGCGGGTTGTCGCCAAACATGGCGTGCTGGATGGCATCGTAAAACACGGCCTCCGGCTGCGCCATGCTGTTTTTCGCCAGGTCCTGCTGCTTGCCGATGAAGGACTGGTACAGGCCAGCATCCTTGCGCACGTCGTTGAAATACAGGTACACCAGTTGCAGCATGGCTTCCACGTCGGCGCTGCTGGCCGAGCCGCCAAAGCCTTCGCTCAGTTCGCCCAGCGAAGCGCCCACGTTGACCGTTTTGCCGGCCAGCACTTTCTGCAAGTCCAGCGGCGCCAGGTCTTTCAGGCCCATGCTGCCGACCACGGCGCTCGCGTAGCGGGCGTTGTAGATGTCGGCATCGCCAAACAGCGACTGGCCGCCGAAACGCGTCGAGCCCATCAGCACCTGGTCATTCTTGAAGTCCGTGGGTTTGAGCAGCACGCGCACGCCATTGCCCAGGGTCAGTTCCGTCACGCCGATGGCGCTATTCAACTTTTCCGAGGCGATGCTGCCGCCGGCCGGCGGGCCGTCCATCAGCTTGCTGGCCAGGACTTTTTCCGTGCGCGGCTCGATGGTTTGCTGCTCGGCCTTCGCCACCGCGTCGAGCAATTGCTGCTGCGTCGGCACGCTGGCGCCCGCTTTCGGTTCGGCGCCCATGAAGACCACCAGTTTCTTTTGCTGGTCGGGAATCACCTTGGCCACCGTCTCGTTGATTTCCTGCAGAGTTACTTGCGGCAAGAGTTCCTGCGCGTACAGCAATTCATTGGCGATGCCGGGGATGGCTTCCTGCTCCAGGAAGTTACGCGAATACTCGGCCACGAAACCGGCCGAGTCGGACTTGTCGCGCTCGCTGTACGCGCGCTCGTAATTGCGCAGCATGTTCTTGCGCGCGCGGTCCAGCTCGTCCTGGCTGAAACCGAAGCGGCGCGCCCGCTCATCTTCCTGCACCAGCGCATCGACGGCCGGCTGCACGCCGCCCTTGCCCAACAAGGCATACGCGCTGAACGATTCATAGCCGCGCACCAGCTTGCCCATGCTGCTGCCGCCCTGGATGAACGGGGGATTGGCTTGCTGCGTCAATTCCTGCATGCGCGCGCTGAGCATTTGCCCATACAGGTTTTCGATCATCTGGCGGCGGTAGTCGGCAATGGTAACGGGCTCCTGCGCGGCGCGGATCGGGTAGCGGATGAAGACGGTGTCGTCCGGCGCTTCCTTGTCCGTGATCACCAGCGCTTCCGTTTGCGAGCGCTGCGGCACTTCCGCATAAAGGCGCGGACGCGGCTTCACGGGATTTTTCAGTTTGCCGAAATGCTGCTGGATCAGCTTTTCAGCCTGTTTCGGTTCCACATCACCGACCACCATCACGGCCATCAGGTCGGGACGGTACCAATCCTTGTAGAAACGCTTGATGGCTTCCGGCTTGAACGTCTTCAAGACGGATTCCTTGCCGATCGGCATGCGTTCCGCATAGCGCGAACCGTTCAGCAACTTCGGATACAGGATCTTGTTCATGCGGTCGCTGGCGCCCTTGCCCAGGCGCGCCTCTTCCAGCACGATGCCGCGCTCGCTGTTGATGTCGGCCGGATTGAATTTCAAGCCATGCGCCCAGTCTTCCAGCACGAGAAAACCCTTTTCCAGGTTTTCCTTCTTGTTCGTCGGAATCGGCAGCACGTACACGGTTTCATCAAAGCTCGTGTAGGCATTCAGGTCGGCGCCGAACTTCACGCCGATCGATTGCAGATAGGAAATCAGTTCATTGCGCTTGAAATGCGTGGAGCCATTGAAGGCCATGTGTTCCGTGAAATGGGCCAGGCCTTGCTGGTCGTCATCTTCCAGGATGGAACCGGCTTTCACCACCAGGCGCAATTCCACTTTTTGCGCGGGACGGGCATTTTTCTTGATGTAATAGGTCAAGCCGTTCGGCAGTTTTCCGACGGTAACTTCTGGTGCCAGCGGCAGGGGATCGCTCAAACGGATTTCCGCCTGGGCCAAGCAGGCGCACGCCAGCAAGACGGCGCCCGAGATCAGGCGTAATTTACTCAGCTTCATGTATTCTCAACGGTAAGATTCAGTAAGCGTACCTTACACTGAAATCGTCTTTCCGCCATTAAAAACAGCTTAGGAAGAACTGCTTTCCCCAGGCAATTTTGCCGAATGACAAACTCAACAGTGCCCTGCCAGCTTCTTTCAATTGTGCTAAAGTATTGCCGCCGGTCATGTGGACCGGCACAACAATACGTCTTCGGGGCGGGGTGCGATTCCCCACCGGCGGTAAGACCGGCAACGGTCAAGCCCGCGAGCGCTTTCCGACAAGGATTGGCATTAGTAACCGTCGCGAGCAAGCTCAATATCGGCTTGAGTAGCGCAACTGTACGAAGGTACAGTGAGCAACGCAAAGTCGAGAGTGGGCTGCGCAGCAGGTTAATAAGCCAATCCGAGGAAAGGTCAGCAGATCTGGTGTAATTCCAGAGCCGACGGTATAGTCCGGATGAAAGAAGATGTGCAGTAAACGCGATGTCCGATCGACCTGTCGATGCGGCCGGCTGCGTCTATTCGCTTGCCCTGCAGCGTTTTTCGCCTATGCGAGGAGCGTTTCACCATGTTAGTCAACAGCTACACCCTGCTTTCCAACGACCTGGAAGGTCGCATCCAATCCGCCCTGGCCGCCATGCGCGCCGGCATTCCCGTCATCCTGCTTGACGATTTCGACCGTGAAAACGAAGCCGATTTGATCCTGTCGGCCGAAAAATTGACGAACGAAACCATGGCCCTGCTGATCCGCGAATGCAGCGGCATCGTCTGCCTGTGCCTGCCGACGGACGTCGTCAGCGCGCTGGAATTGCCGCCCATGTCGTCCGACAATGGCAGCCGCTACGGCACGCCGTTCACGGTCTCCATCGAGGCGCGCGACGGCGTCACGACGGGCGTGTCGGCCGCCGACCGCGTGACCACCATCCGCGCCGCCATCGCGCCGAACGCCAAGCCATCCGACCTGGTGCGCCCTGGCCACGTGTTTCCCCTGCGCGCCGCGCCCGGTGGCGTGCTCGAGCGCCGTGGCCACACGGAAGGCTCCGTCGACCTGTCGCGCATGGCGGGCCTGAACCCGGCCGCCGTGCTGTGCGAGCTGATGAACCCGGACGGCACCATGATGCGCGGCGACGATATCGAACGCTTCGCCGAATTGCACGGCATGCCGATCCTCACCATCGAGGAACTGGTGGAGTGGCGCAGCACGCGCGAACAGTAAGCTAGCTTAAGGCGGCCACGGCCTTGGGCAAATGTACATGCTTGTACACGAGGCCCGCCGCCAGGCCATACGCGACGGCAATCGTCGCGTAGGCCAGCGGCAAGCGCAGCGACCAGTCCGGCACCATGTGCAGGATGCTGCCGATCAGGGCCACCCCCACCAGCGCGCCAATTTGCCGGTTCGCATTCAGGGCTGCCGCCGCGCTGTTCGCATGCTGCTTGCCGGCCACCCGCATCACGGTGGCCGTCATGGCGGGAATGGCGATGCCGATGGCCACGTTCATGACTGCCGTGCCAAGCGCCAGCAGGAAATATGGCGTGCCCGGATGCAAACCCATTAGCAACAGCGCCATGCAAGCGCCCACCAGCAAGCCGGCCAGCATCGGCAGTCGCGTGCCATGCCGGGCCGCGATACCGCCTGCCATAAAGTTTCCCACCGTATAGGCCGCCATCATGGGCAGCAGGCGCAAGCCCGATTGCAAGGCATCGGCGCCGCCCGACTGCTGCAGGAACAGGCTCAATAAGAACAGCTGGCCGAACACGCAGAAATTGATCAGGAAACCCACGCCATTGGCCGCGCCAAAGCTGCTGCTGTGGAACAGTGCGCGCGGCAACAGCGGATGGCTGCCGCTGCGTTCGCGCCGCAGCAATTGCCCGGTGGACAGCACCGTCAAGGCCCCCGCCGCCAGCACGCCCGACGACAACCAGCCCAGCACGGGACCTTCGATCAGCACGAAACTGAGGCCCGCCAGCGCCGCCACGCCCAGGGCATGGCTGAGCAGCGACAGATCGCGCGGCTGGCGCGCCGGCGCGGCCAGCAGCACTTGCGCCATGACGATGGCCAGCACGCCCAGCGGCACATTCACCCAGAACACGCTGCGCCAGCCGAACTGGTGCACAAGGATGCCGCCGATCAAGGGGCCGGATGCGCCGGCCACGCCCACCAGCGCCGACCAGGCGCCCAGCATGCGCGTGCGCTCGCGCTCGTCGTCAAAGCTGTGCGTGAGCAAGCTCAGGGAACTGGGCATGAACAGGGCCGCGCCCGCCCCCTGCAGCAAGCGCGCGGCGGTGAGGAAATGCCCGTCGGGCGCGGCGCCGCACAGGATCGAGCCGAGGAGGAAGACGCCCAGGCCGCCCTGGTACACGGCTTTCGGGCCGTAGCGGTCGGCCAGCGCGCCGCCGGCCAGCAGCAGCGCGGCAAACGTCAGGGTGTAGCCGTCGACCACCCAGACCAGGCCCGTCAGCGGTATGGCCAGGTCCAGCGCGATATCGGACAGGGCCACGTTGACGGCCGTGACGTCGATCATCGCCATGACGAAGCCGAACGCCAGGGTCAGCAGGATGAAGCCGCTGGCGCGGCGCGGTGTGGGGGCGGACATGGTATTTCCTTGCAGGGACAGCGGGGCAGCCATTATGCGAGCGTTGCATGATGCAGTAAACAGGCATAAAATCAGCACTATGATGCAAAAATGCATCAGCATCACGACAGGAAAACAAGTCATGGACTGGGCTTATGGACTGGGATAACGCGCGCATCTTTCTGGCCATCGGCCGGGCCGGCACCCTGCGCGGCGCGGCGGCCCTGCTGCACATCGACCAAGCCACGTGCGGGCGCCGCCTGGCCGCGCTGGAAAGCTCGCTGGGCGCCACCCTGTTCCTGCGCACGCCGTCCGGTTACGTGCCCACGCCGGCCGGCGAACTGGCGCTCACGGCGGCCGAAGCCATGGAACGGGCGGCCGACAAGCTGCAGCGCGAGATGCAGGGCGTCGACAATCGTTTAAGCGGCCTGGTGCGCGTGGCCACCACCGACACCATGGCCAGCCATTTCGTCATCCGCGCCATGCAGCAGCTGCATGCGGCCCACCCGGACATCCGCATCGTGCTCAACGTGGCGCCCGCGCTGGCCAGCCTGACGCGGCGCGAAGCGGACCTGGCCGTGCGCGGCGTGCGTCCCACCGACCCGGACCTGATCTCGCGCCACCTCGTCAAGCGCAGCCTGGGCCTGTACGCGTCGAAAAGCTACCTGGCGGAACGGGGCGAACCCGTGCGCGGCACGGCGCTGGCCGGCCACGATATCGTCATCTACCACCATTCCGTGACGCCCCGCCACGGGGAAAAACTGGCCGGTGAACCCGTCGCCAACGCCCGGGTCGCCATGGAAGTAAACTCGGCGGCGATGCTGCAGGACGCCACGCGCGCGGGCCTGGGCGTGGCCGAGCTGGCCACGCACCTGGGCGACATCGACCCGCAGCTCGTGCGCATCTGGCCCGAGCGGGCGGAAAGCTACGACGTGTGGCTGGTCATGCATGCCGACCTGAACCGTTCTGCCCGGGTACGGGCGGCGGCCGATGCCATCATTGCCAGCGTGGCCGGCCAATAGCGGGGCTGCCAGGCACGGCCGCACGGCAGGACAATCGCTTGTATCGAACGCATCCAATGTTAAGATGCCATGATGACCCTATCCGTCTCCCTCATCATCAGCCTGCGCCGCCTGCACCGGGCCACCATGGCCTGGCTGGTCAGCTGGTGGCGCATGCTGCATTTCGCCATCCTCGTGTTTTCGCTGGCCCTGTCGCCATCGAGCTATAACCGCGACAACCGCCCCATCCTCGCGCACCGCCTGGTGACGAATACGGCGCCGAACCTCGTGTGGTTCAGCGTCGCCTGCGCGCTGGTCAGCCTGGTGCTGATACGCATCGTCGTCGTCAGCGCGCAAAGCTACGGCCTGTCGCGCTATGCGCTGGAAATGGTGGTGCGCGTGCTGGTGCTGGAACTGATACCGCTGACGGCCGCCCTGTTCGTGGCGCTGCGCCTGACCTTGCCCGACGGCATTGCGTTCGCACAAATGCGCTCGTCCGGCATGCTCGAGAAAATGCAGCGCCAGGGCGTCGACCTGCTGCGCCGCGAATACTTTCCACGCGTCATGTCGGGCATCTTTGCCGTGTGGATGCTGGCCATCGTCAGCTGCGTCACTTCGCTCATCCTCGCCTATGTCACCATCTACGGTTTTACGCCGTGGGCGCTGCAAGGCTACACGCGCGTCGTGGGGCAGATATTCAATCCGGCCGTGGCCCTGATCCTGATGCTCAAGGTCATCTTCTTCAGCTTTGCCGTGGCCCTGATCCCGCTGGCCTCCTCCTATTATCCGGAAGAGCCGCACGGCCGGCGCAACCGCCTGTGGGCCGCGCACGGTCTGTCCGAAATGCTGCGCCTGTTTTCCGTCATCCTGCTGGTCGAAGTGGCTTCGCTGATGGGCAATTACTACTGATGCCCCGCCCGCCACCGCCAGCGATCCCGAACCACCCATACGAGAGCCAGAAGCCATGAGCCAGAGCCAACCCCCGAATCCCGACCAGGTCGACGTCACGGCGCCCGCCGGTCTCACGCAAGATTCCGTGCTGCCCGCCCCGCCGCCCGTGCGCCACGCCGAACTGAAGGCGGCCATCCTGCTCGTCTTCATGTTCGTGCTGGTGGTCGGCTCCGTCGTCTACCTGATGTATGCGCGCGGCGCCTTCGAAGCCACGCAGACGCTGGTGCTGACGGCCGACGATTCCGACGGCGTCGGCGTGGGCGCCGACCTGACCTTTTCCGGCTTTCCCATCGGCCGCGTGCAACGCATCGAGCTGGCGCCGGACGGCCGCGCGCGCGTCATCATCGACGTGCCGAGAAAAGACGCGCACTGGCTGCGCACCAGCTCCATCTTCACCCTGGAACGTGGCATCGTGGGCGGCGCCAAGCTGCGCGCCTACAGCGGCATCCTGACGGACCCGCCGCTGCCCGACGACGCCACGCGCGACTTGCTGGTGGGCGACATGGCGGCGGAAATCCCCCGCCTGCTGGCCGCCGCCAAGGACTTGCTGAACAACGTAGCCAGCCTGACGGGCACCGATTCCGCGCTCGACGGCACCTTGCGCAATGTGCAGGCCGTCACCGGCAAGCTGAGCGGCCCAGGCGGCGCCATGGGCTTGCTGACGGGCGACGACAAGCAGTCGCGCCTGCTGGTCGAGCGGGCCAATGCCCTGCTGATCACGGCGGACCAGCTGGCCCGCCGCACGGATGGCCTGGTGGCGAATGCCGATACGCGCGTCTTCGGCGACAAGGGCGTGATGACGGATGCGCAGGCGACCATCGTGCAGCTGAATGCCCTGCTGGCCGACACCCGCAACAGCCTGAAAAAAGTCGACGCCGTGCTGGTCGAGGCGCAAGCCGTGGGCGCCAATGCCAAGGCGGCGACAGCCGACCTGGGTCCGCTGCGCGCCGACGTGGAAAGCAATCTGCGCAAGGTCGAGCAGCTGGTCAATGAAATCAACCGCAAATGGCCGTTCAAGCGCAATCCGGAGATCAAACTGCCATGAAAATATCCCGCCCCGCCATCGCCGCCCTGCTGTGCACCTTGCTTGCCGCCTGCTCCAGCGGCCCGCCCGTGCCGGACTGGAAAATGAATGCGCAAAGTTCCGTCGAGCGTTTCCAGGCGGCCTACCTGGGCGGCAACGCCCTGGTCGAGCAGACGGAATTCCGGCGTGCCCGCAGCCAGGTGGCCGGCACAGGCAAGCTTGAACTCGTGGCGCGCATCGAACTGTTGCGCTGCGCCACGCGCGTGGCCAGCCTGGCGTTCGAGGACTGCACCGGCTTTGACGCCCTGCAAGCCGATGCGACAGCCGCCGACCGCGCGTATGCGGCCTGGCTGGCCGGCAAGGCGCAGGCGGCCGACGTCGCCCTGCTGCCGGAAGCGCAGCGGGCGGCAGCCAGCGCCAGCTCCGACACGGCCGCCGCCAGCGCCGTGGCGGCCATCAAGGACCCGCTGTCGCAACTGGTGGCGGCCGGCGTGCTGCTGCGCTCGGGCCGCGCCACGCCGGAACTGCTCGATACGGCCGTGGCCACCGCCTCGGACCAGGGCTGGCGCCGGCCGCTGCTGGCGTGGCTGGGCGTGCAGCGCCTGCGCGCCGAACAGGCGGGCGACACGCAGGCGGCGCAGCGCATCGCGCGGCGCATGGCAATCGTCGAGCAGCCGCTGGCCCCCTGAGCGCGCCGATGCCGGCCCAAGGCAGGCGGAATCAGGCATAATCGAAGCAGGACGACAGCTATGCCGTGCAGGCAGCGAGGTGTGACGATGCAGTTCGAGGATTTCGACCTTTCCACTCACGATACCGGCCGGCATGCCGGGGCGGCGCCTGGCGATGATGCACCGGCCGCCACGGCCGTGCGCCTGCAATACCTGCTCGACAATACTCCCTCCATCATCTATTGCACCGTGCCCAGCGGCGACTTCAAGATGACGTTTGTCAGCAACAATGCCCTGAATGTGCTGGGCTACCAGCCCGAGGAGATGGTGGCCGACCCCAATTTCTGGTTCGACCATATCCACCCCGACGATGCGCCC
The DNA here is from genome assembly GCF_034424625.1 of Janthinobacterium lividum. NCBI lineage: Bacteria > Pseudomonadati > Pseudomonadota > Betaproteobacteria > Burkholderiales > Oxalobacteraceae > Janthinobacterium > Janthinobacterium lividum. The sequence continues at coordinate 4,594,699 of NZ_CP139976.1, forward strand.
GGGATTTTTTCCAGCCTGGCGCAGATCTTCGTCGAAGGCGCGCGCGCCTACGAATACCGTTTCCGCGTGCGCGACGGCAGCTATCTGTGGATGCACGACAGCCTGCGCCTCGTGCGCGACGAGCATGGCGTGCCGTTCGAAGTGATCGGCTCGCTGACGGACATCACAGAACGCAAGGGCATGGAAGCGATGCTGCAGGCGCGCGGCGAAGAGCAGCAACTACTGATCAGCAAGCTGCAGGAAGCGCACGACCAGTTGCTGCAATCGGAAAAGATGGCGTCCATCGGCCAGCTGGCGGCCGGCATCGCGCATGAAATCAATAACCCGATCGGCTTCGTCAATTCGAACATGAGCTCGCTGCAAGGCTATGTCGGCACCCTGTTCGACGTCATCGCCCAGTATGAAGCGGCGATGCGCGAGCCGCTCGACGGCCCGGCCCTGGCCGCGCACGTGGTCCAGGTGCGCGCGCAGGCCGACCTGGCCTTCCTGCAGGACGACATCGGCGACCTGGTGCGCGAATCGATGGATGGCCTCAAACGCGTGCGCGACATCGTGCAGGCGCTGAAGGATTTTTCCCACGTGGGCGAGACGGACTGGCAAGTGGCCAGCCTGCATGCGGGCCTGGACAGCACCCTGAATATCGTCGCCAATGAATTGAAATACAAGGCGCGCATCGAGAAACAGTATGGCGAGCTGCCGCCGATACTGTGCCTTGCCTCGCAGCTGAACCAGGTCTTCATGAACCTGCTCGTCAACGCGGGCCAGGCCATCGGCAGCGACGGCGTGATCAGCATCCGCACCGGCCATGCGGACGACTGGGTCTGGGTGGAGATCGGCGACACGGGCGCCGGCATCGCGCCCGAGCACCTGAACCGTATCTTCGAACCGTTCTTCACCACCAAGGCCGTCGGCAGCGGCACGGGCCTGGGCCTGTCGCTGTCATACGGCATCGTCAACAAGCACGGCGGACGCATCGACGTGGCGTCGGAGGTGGGCCGCGGCACGCGCTTTACCGTGCACCTGCCCGTCTCGCCTCCGGCGGCCCAGACAGTGTCCTAGCCTTCCTTGACGGGCGCATACACGCGGATGCTGAGGCGGCCACCATTCTTGCTTTCGAAGTCGAGCAGCTGGGCGATCACGCGGGCCGTCAGCACGTGCTCGGCCGCCAGCAGCATCAAGCCATCGCGGCTGATCAGGTCGCGCGACAGCACCATCCCCGGTTCCAGCTGGCCCGACAGCACGGTCAGGTCGCGCGCCGGCGGTTCCGTCTCCTCCATGATGCTGCGGAAAGCGGCCACCACGGCCGGGTCGTAGCGCTTGCCGACGCTGTCGTAGATCAGGGTGCGGGCCTCTTCGGCGCGCAGGCTGCGCTGCACCATGGCGCCGATCTGCAAGCCGTCGTAGTCCGACGCCAGCGCGAGGATGCGCGCCCCCATCGGAATGGCCAGGCCCACCAGGCCATCGGGAAAGCCGCCGCCGTCGAAGCGCTCGAGCTGCGAGCGCAGGATCACGGAGACGGCGCGCAGCTCCTCGAGCGCCATCAATAATTGTTCGGCGCGCAGCGGATGCTTGCGGAACGCGGCCAGCTGCTCGCCCGTCCAGGCGCTGGCCGGCAACTCCAGCACATCGTCGCTCAAGCTGAGCTTGCCGATATCCTTGAGCAGGGCCGCGATGAACACGTCGCGCGCCTCCTGCCCTTCCAGGCCCAGCGCCTGCGCCAGCTTGCGCGACAGCTCGGCCACCCGCCGCGCATGGCCTGCCAGCTTGCCGCCGCGCATCTCGATCAGGTTGGAAAACACCTTGATCGTCGTCACGAACGTGGCCTTCAGGCGCTCGTTGGCCGCCTGCACTTCGTCGTGCGACTGCTTCAGCTGCTGCGTGCGCATGGCCACCTTCGCTTCCAGGCTGGCGTTGAGCGCCTGCAGCTCCACGTTCTGGCTGGCCGTCAGCGCTTCCAGGCGCAGCTTTTCCTGCTCCAGCGCGCGCCGTTCCAGCGCGTGGCGCACCACCAGCACGATATCGTTCTCGTCCCACGGCTTGGTCACGTAGCGGTAGATCTCGCCCTGGTTGATGGCGTCGAGGATGGACTGGATGTCGGCATAGCCGGTCAGCAGCAAGCGCATGGTGCCGGGCCAGCGCTGGCGCACCTGGGCCAGGAACTGCGCGCCATCCATGTGCGGCATGCGCATGTCGGAAATGACCAGGTCCACCGTCTCGCTCTCGAGCAGGGCCAGGCCGGCCGCGCCGCCATCGGCCGTCAGCACGCGGTAGCCGTGCGGGCGGAACAGCCGGCGCAGCGACGAGAGGATATTCGGTTCGTCATCGACGCACAGGATGGTGGGCGGCGCGGCCGCGGTGCTGGCGCTGGTACTGGTGCTCATGCTGTCCTGTTCGGTCATGGTGCGACGGCCTGCGCCTGGCGCACGGGCAAGGTGATGCGGAAGGTGGTGCCGCGGCCGATGATGCTGCGCACGTCGATGCGGCCGTGATGTTTCTGCACCGTGGTGTAGGCCAGCGACAGGCCCAGCCCCGTGCCCTTGCCGACGGCCTTGGTGGTGAAGAACGGGTCGAAGATGCGCGACAGGTGTTCGGGCGCGATGCCGCCGCCCGTGTCCTCGACCTCGATCCACACTTCCGTCGCGTTGTCGCTGCCCGTGCGCAGGGTGATGCATCCGCGCGCCTCGCCCATGGCGTGGGCCGCGTTGACGACCAGGTTCATGATCACCTGGTTCAGTTCGGAAGGCTGGCATTCGATATCGGGAATGTCGGCGTACTCGCGCACCACGTCGGCCTTGTACTTGACCTCGTTATTCACGATATTGAGCGTGGTATCGATGCCCTGGCGCAGGTCGGCCCAGACCCACTCCTGGTGCGCATCCGTGCGCGAAAAATCCTTCAGGTCCTGCACGATGCGGCGCACGCGCGCAATGCCCTCCTTCGACTCGCCCATCAGCATGGGAATGTCGGTGCGCAGGAAATCGAGGTCGACCTGTTCGCGCAGCGCCCGCAGGCGCGCCGCCACCACGGGGTCGGCGACGGCCGGTTCGGCTTCCTCGTAGGCGTCGAGCATGCTGAACAGGTCGTCCAGGTAGCCTTCCAGCGTGCCGACATTGGAAAACACATAGCCGATGGGGTTGTTGATCTCGTGCGCCACGCCGGCGGCCAGCTGGCCGATCGAGGCCAGTTTTTCCGATTGCAACAGCTTTTGCTGGGCCAGCGACAGCTTGCTGTTCAATTCCGTCAGGGCCAGGTTGCGCTCGCGCAATTCCAGATCGGCGATCTGGCGCTGGCGGATATCGTCGGCCAGGCGCTCGTTCATGTCGGCCAGCTGGGCCGTGCGCTTGGCCACCAGGTGTTCCAGGTTGTCGTGCGCCTTGCGCAGCGCCAGTTCCGCCAGGCGCCGCTCGCTCACGTCGCGCAGGGTTTCGATGGCGCCCACCAGGCGCCCCTGGCGGTCGCGCAGGGGCGCCGCCGTAAAATGCAGCCAGTGGCCTTCGGGGCCGATATCGGCAAAGAAATCCTCGGCCTCAAAGGCGCCGGGGATCACGGGAGAACGCTTCAGCTTGCCAAGGTAGAGGTCATTTTCGCCGAGCGCGATATCGTCGGCCACCAGCAGGTCGGCCAGGCAGGCGCGCGGCTGCGGATAAAACGCCTTCCAGTGGTCGCGCGTGCCGACCATCTCGGCGGCAGTAAAGCCCAGCAACTGTTCGCAGGCGCTGTTCCAGTGCGTCACCACGTGGTCCGTGTCGATGGCGAAGGTGGCCACAGGATGGCCGTCGAAAAACGCCGACAGCGCAATGGTGTCGCCCTGGCGGCGTTCCGGCGTGGCGGGCAGTGCCTGCCCTGCATCTGTTTCCATGGCCTGTATCCTGTTCATGCCAGCATGATCCGCGACATTTCATCGAAGGTGTGTTCCGTTTGCCCCAGCAGCGCCAGCCAGGCCTGCTCGTCCAGCGCGACGCTGCGCCAGCCCGCGGGCGACAGCGGCGGCACCAGCGCATCGTCGACGCCGGCCAGGTCGAGCGCCAGGGCGACGGCATTGGCCAGATGCACGGCCAGCGGCAAGCCGCCCGCCTCCAGCCGGTCGATGGCGTGGTGGTCGGCCACCGCCTGCTGTATCGCCTCGGGAAACTTCCAGTAGGCGGCCAGGGCGCTGCCCACCTGCGCGTGGTCGATGCCGATGACGGCCAGTTCCGCGTCGGCCATCTGGCAGTCATGCGCCTGGCGGTAGCTGCGCACAAGCGCGTGCTCGGCCGGGAAGCGCGTCACCAGCACCAGGGTGCCCAGGTCGTGCAGCAGTCCCGCCGTGAACGCCGTTTCGGGATTGACGCGCAAGTGCGGCGCCAGCAGGCGCGCGGCGATGGCCGTGGCCAGCGAATGGCGCCAGAACGCCTGGAAATCGAAGCCGCCGCTGACGGGCGCGAAACTGCCCGTCAGCGCGCAGGCCGTGACGACGGTGCGGATGCTGTGAAAACCCAGCACGGAAACGGCTTGCGGAATGCTGGTGACCTTCGATTGCATGCCGTAGAACGAGGAGTTGGCGATGCGCAGGGTCTTCGCCGCCAGGGCCTGGTCCAGCTCGATCTTTTGCGCCAGCACATGCACGTCCGTGTCGTCCTGGTCCATGCTCGACAGCAGTTCCAGCACCACCACCGGCAGCGAAGGCAGTTCCTGTATCTGGCGGATGATGTGTTCAAAACTGAGCCGTGTCATGCCGCGCCCCCTTGCCGGTAGCGCTGCAGCAGCGCCAGCAGTTCCGCCCCTGCGGAATCGGGCGGCGTGGCGCGGAACAGCACGGCCAGCCGTTCCAGGCGGCGCGCCCGTTCCTGCTCGGCATGCGCCTGCGCGGCGGGGTCAATCGCCTCGTCCATGACGACATGGCAGCGCTCCACATTGCGCCTGCGCAAGGCCGTCAGGTTCGCCGCCGTCAGAATGGCGCCCTGGGCCAGCAGTACGGCGCCGCTGGCGTCGCTCAGCGCCTGCGCCAGCACCATGCCTTCCTGCGCCTGCTCGATGGAAATCTCGCGGCCGCTGTCACTCACGCTTGTACTCACGCTTATACTCATGTACCCGCTCCATGACGGCTCAGGGTGACCAGGCTGCCGCGCGAACGCGAATGCATGCCCATCGGATGGATCGCCACGGCATACGGCTGGCCATCGATGGCGGCCAGGCAAGGCGCGCCCTGCCCGCCGAACAGCTGCGGCAAGACGATCGCCGCCTCGTTGCCCAGCAGGGCCGCGCCCCGTTCAAACAGGTTGGCCGCCGCCGCGTTGATGAAGGCGATCATGCCGTCCTCATCGAGCCCGATCACGGGCAGTGGCAGAAATTGCAGCAACTCGCGCGCGATGCCCAGGCTGACTTCGTCGCGGCTGATCTGATGCTGCTGCTGGCTCACCAGCGCCTGCATGGCGGCATTGGCTGCCGCCAGCGCCAGGTTGACCTCGCGCAACTGCGCATTGAGCCGCACATTGTCGTCATCGATGCCCTTCAGGCGAAAGGCTTCGGCGATATGCTCGCGCAGCTGATGGTCTTCCCATGGTTTGGTGAGGAACTTGAAGATGGCGCCCTCGTTGACGGCATCCGTGACGGCCTGCAACTCGGTATAGCCTGACAGCATGATGCGGATGGTTTGCGGACACAGCAGCTTGGCCTTGCGCAGGAAGTCGGCGCCCAGCATGCCGGGCATGCGCTGGTCCGACACGATCACGTCGACGGCATGGCTGGCCAGCACCTCCAGCCCTTCCTGGCCGCTGCCCGCCGTCAGGATATGGTAGCCATCGCGCCGCAGCAGGCGCTTGAGGGAAGCGAGGATATTCGGCTCGTCATCGACCAGCAGCAAGGTGCGCGGTGGCGCCACGGCGTCCGCCGCCACAATCCCTGGCATACCCTGTTCGTCGTGCAAATCCATCGGACCATCCTCTCATCGCCGCGGCGATATCGGAGCTTGCCTGGAGGGGGGAATCTGCTACGCGGAACAGTCTTGCGAGTCTTGCGCGGCAGCCAGCTTGCGTTGAAATTATACGACTAAATATTCCTGTATGGCATTTATCAGCTACCTATCCGCGCCGTGCCGGGCAAGGCGTATCGCGGTAAAACACAAAACCGCCCAGGCCGATGGCCTTGGTATCGGCTTTCACCCCATACACCAGCGTGCTCTTGTCCGCCTCGATACGCAGCAGGTTCATGTGTTGCACGATTTGCGCGTGCGACAGTTCCAGCGATGGCGTCGGCGCCAGTTGCAAACGCAGCTCGGACGTGGCGCTGTCATACGCCCAGCGGCCCGGATTATAGAAGGCGAAGCCGCCATCGAAACGCAGGCTGCCATCCTTGAACTGGGTCAGGCAAATGCCGGGAAATTCGCTGGGTGGGTTGTACCAGGTGGCGGCCACGGCGGCATCGGCAGGCGTCTTGCCCGGCATCTGCATGCCGCTGCCATCACTTTTGCCGCCCATGCCGGCACAGCCTGCCAGCGCCAGCGCGCAAGCCAGGGTGCCCGCGCGCGTGATGAATGTCATGTGCATCAACAGTCCCCTTGCTTTATAGAAACATCATCTTAAAGCGGGACGGCCAGCCGTTCAAGCGGCTAGCGCACATAAGGGCGATTTAATTGCCCTCGGCCGCCTTCGCTGCCAGGGCTGCCGCTTCGCGCAATTTATCCTTCTTGCTCTTGCGCGCCCCCTTCACGCCGCCGTTCACCGTGTCCGTCACGGTGCTCACGGGCGCGGGCAGTTCCGTCGGTTCGAAGCCAGCCACCACTTCGCGCACGATGCGCAAGTCGTTGCGGTTTTCGATCAGGCGGAAATGCGCTTCCGTGTCGGCCGTCACGAAGCTGATGGCCGTGCCGCTTTCGCCGGCGCGGCCCGTGCGGCCGATGCGGTGCGTGTAGTCGACGGCCGAGCGGGGCAAGTCGTAATTGACGACGGCAGGCAGGCCGGCGATGTCGATGCCGCGCGCGGCCACGTCGGTAGCCACCAGCACCTGCAAGCGGCACGCCTTGAAGTCGGCCAGCAGCTGGCTGCGCGTGCCCTGGCTGAATTCGCCGTGGAAGGCGCCCACGTGCAAGCCCGCGCGCTGCAGCTTGTCGGCCACGTGTTCGGCCGCGTACTTGGTGGCGACAAACACCAGCACGCGCTCCCACTGCTGCTGCAGGATCAGGTAGCGCAGCAGCTGCGTGCGGCGCGGCACGTCGACCGTGATGGCCCGCTGCACGATGTCGGGCTTGTCCTGCGGTTCGGACGCCACTTCGATGCGCACGGGCTCCTTGAGCAGGCTGTCGGCCAGTGCCTGCACGCTGTCGGGGAAGGTGGCGGAGAAGAACAGGTTTTGCCGCTGCTTGGGCAGCAGCGCCAGGATGGCGTTGATCTCCTCGCTGAAGCCCATGTCGAGCAAACGGTCGGCTTCATCCAGGACGAACAGCGACACGCCGCCCAATTTGACGGCATTCTGGCGCACCAGGTCCAGTAGGCGGCCCGGCGTGGCGACGACGATATCGGCGCCGCCGCGCAAATCCATCATCTGCGGATTGATCGACACGCCGCCGAACAGCACGGAAATCTTCAGTTTGATCGGCAGCGGCTTGGCCAGCGCGTGCACCGTCTGCCCCACCTGCGCCGCCAGCTCGCGCGTAGGCACGAGGATCAGCGCGCGCACCTGGCGCGGGCCGGAAACGGGCGCCATCAGCGCCTGCAGCAGCGGCAGCGCGTAGGCGGCCGTCTTGCCGGAACCCGTCTGCGCCGCGCCCAGCACGTCGCTGCCGCGCAGGATGGCGGGAATGGCGGCCGCCTGGATGGCCGTCGGCGCGGCATAGCCGGCCTTGTCGACGGCGCGGACCAGGGAGGGAATCAGACCCAGTGAGGAAAATGGCATAGCGGGCCTTCTTATTATTTAGTCATGAAGTGAGACCGGCCGCAATGTGCGGCCGGTCGGAATAGCGACAGTATAAAGCAGGCGCTTACTGCCTGGGCATTTGCAGCTTCGGGAAGCCCGCTTCGTCATAGCCCGGCATGCCGCGCCGGATCGTGTGCGAAAAATCCGCATCGTCGTTGGCGGCACGCGCGCGCGCCGTGATGTGGCCCCCTGTGCGCAGCTGCTGGAAGCTCAAGCCGGGCACCAGGCCCTTGACGTCGAACAGGTAGCGGTCCAGGTAGCCCGAAGCCATCAGCCGGTAGTCGAGCGGCAGGCCCGGCACGATGCGGCGCACCATCTCGAAGACGATGGTGGTGCAGTTGGCCGTCAGGGTGTTGTAGAACTGCGGCGTGTTTTTCAGCGCCTGCGCCTCGTCCAGGTAGGCGAGGAACAGCGAGCGCATGGCCGCTTTCGGCATCATCACGCGGTACAGATGCATGTCCTCGCCCCGCGCATTCGTGCGCACGCGCAGGATGTCGCGCTCGTCGGCGGCGATCAGGCTCATCTCGAAATGCTTGAAGAAGCCGCCGATGGCGGAAAAGCTCTCGCCCTTCTCCTTGCGGATTTCGATGGAAAACGTCAAAAAGCGCCCGTCGGCAAAGCCGAACGAGATCAGGGTATGCGCGATATAGGGTCCCGTCCAGTACGACAGCGCCGTGTCCACCGTGCGCAGTTCGTCGAGGTCGTAGCTGCGCTGTTCCCACTTGACCGTGTAGTCGTCATCGCTGCGCCAGTCGAAATTGCGCACATTGTCCAGGGTCACGAGATTGCCCTTGAGCGTGCCCGTCACATTGCGCGCCACGTCATCGGCCCACACGCGCTGCTGTTTCGGCGTGATCAGGCTCCACCACAGGAGCAGCAGGATAAAACCGGCCGCATAGGGCAGCAGCACGCGCGCATCGCCGCGCATCCACCACAGCGCGATGCTGGCCACGCCCAGCGCGCCCCACAGCAGCGCGCCGATGGCTTGCGCGGCCGTGCCGCCGGACAACTGGTACCACAGCGCCAGCGCGCCCCACAGTGCGGTCAACAGGAGAATCAGGGAAACGGCCATTTTGCCGATACTGCCCAGCACGGAGCGGGCACGCAGTGATAAGAAAGTCATGCCATGATTATAGGGGCAAGTACGGCGAGAGGTGAGTTCGGGCAAGTATTGGCAAAGCCAGCCAGACATGAAATATTGCTTGCATGGCAATTTACCTCATGCGAATATGTTGCAAAATATATAGACAAGGCGTCCCATCTCACAGGACTGCCTTGCCCTCCAGGGAGACACCTTGCAATCCAGTTCACTGTACGCCCTCGCCGGCAGCCTCAACTCCCTCTTCATCGTCGTCAGCCTGCTTGGTTTATGGTCGCAGCTGCAAAAAATCTGGCGGCGCAAGCACGACGCCAGCCTGGGCGCAGGCCAGGCGACGGACATCCTGTCGCTCAACCAGTTCACCGTCAGCTTCCTCGCCTACTGCGCCTTCTTCGTCTACGGCTATTCGATCACGCCCTTCAACCACTACATCGTCTGGCCACGCCTGATCGCCTCGCTGATCGCGCTGGGCATCCTGTATGAAATCAACCGCGACCGCCGCAGCCGGGCATCGCGCAACGCGCTGCAGGCCTGCGCGCTGCTGCTGGGTGCGGGCGTGGCGGGATTGCTGTTCGGCTCCACCTTCACGGATGAAAAGCGCGCGATCTCGCAAAGCCTGATCGTTGCCGTCACCGTGCTGCTGGCGCAGGGCTACGCGCACCAGATCCGCTTGATCTGGCGCTCGGGCAGGACGGGTGCCGTGTCCCTGAAAATGAGCCAGTTCATCCTGGCGATGGATGTCAGCACCATCTTCTTTGCCTGCGCCATGGGGCTGGCGACAGGCTGGCCCTTGCTGCTGCTGGCCTGCGTCAGCGCCACGACCAAGCTGATCATCATGTGGCTGTTCCGCTGGGAGAAGGCCAGCCCCGCCGCGCGCATGAAACGGCAGGCGCTGGCCTGACGCTAGAATAGGAATCTTGCCACCTTTGTTGAAAGGGCCGCCATGCAGCTGTCCCCCGCCATCCCCATCCTGCGCAGCTTTTCCGAAGAAAAAACGCGCGAGTTCTACCTCGGTTTTCTCGGTTTTACCCTGGACTGGGAACACCGCTTCGCGCCCACGGCGCCGCTGTACCTGCAGGTGACGCGCGGTGATCTCGTGCTGCATCTGTCCGAGCACTACGGCGACGCCACGCCAGGCACGGCGCTCTTGATCCCCGTCGACGACATCGCCGCCCTGCACGCGGAGCTGCAGGCGAAGGATTACCCGTATGCGCGGCCCGGCATCCGCGACGAGGACTGGGGGCGCATCCTGGAAGTGGCGGACCCGTTCGGCAACCGGCTGCGCTTCTGGCAAAGAACGCCATAGCGCTTACTGGCCGCTCAGGGCGCGCATTTCCGCATACAGGTTGGCCTTGCCCTCGAAGCCGATGCCGACCAGCTCCGGCATGGTGATGTGGCCGTTTTCCACGCGCACGCCATCGGGAAAACCGCCGAACGGCTGGAACAGATCGGGATACGATTCATTGCCGCCCAGGCCCAGGCCGGCCGCGATATTCAAGGACATCTGGTGGCCGCCGTGCGGAATGCAGCGGCTGCGCGACCAGCCGTGCTGGTGCAGCATATCCAGCGTGCGTAAATATTCCACCAGACCGTAGCTGAGAGCGCAATCGAACTGCAGCCAGTCGCGGTCGGCGCGCATGCCGCCGTAGCGGATCAGGTTGCGCGCATCCTGCATGGAAAACAGGTTTTCGCCCGTCGCCATCGGCTTGTCGTAATAGCTGCGCAAGGTCGATTGCAGCTCGAAGTCGAGCGGGTCGCCCGCCTCTTCATACCAGAACAGATCGTACTGGCGCAGCGCCTTGGCGTAGGCGATCGAGGTGTCGAGGTCGAAACGGCCGTTGGCATCCACGCACAGCTTCTGGCCGTCCTGCAGCACTTCCATGATGGCGTCGATGCGGCGCAGGTCCTCGTCCAGCGAGGCGCCGCCGATCTTTTTCTTGACCACCGTGTAGCCGCGGTCGATATAGCTGCGCATCTCGTCCTGCAGCGCCGTCAGGCTCTGGCCCGGATAGTAATAGCCGCCGGCCGCATACACGAACACTTTTTTGTCCGGCACGCCCGTGCCATGGCGCTCGGCCAGCAGCTGGAACAGCGGCTTGTTGTCGATCTTCGCCACGGCGTCCCAGATGGCCATGTCGATGGTGCCGATGGCTACCGAACGTTCGCCGTGGCCGCCCGGCTTTTCATTCGTGTACATGCAGTCCCACACCTTGTGCGGATCGAGGTTGCTGCCATCCGCCGTGACGAGCGAAGCGGGATCGGCGTCGAGGATGCGGGGAATGAAGCGCTCGCGCATCAGCATGCCCTGGCCATAGCGGCCATTCGAATTGAAGCCATAGCCGACGACAGGCTTGCCGTCGCGCATCACATCCGTGACAACGGCCACCAGGCTCAGCGTCATCTTGCTGAAATCGATGTAAGCGTTGCGGATGGGGGAAGAGATGGGGATGGTCTTTTCGCGGATTTCAACGATTTTCATGCAGGTCTCCTGTGTTTGAATGGTGACGCCAGCTTAACCGCGATATGAAACCGTATAATCGATAGTAATTTAAACCATTCTTCACTTGAAGTTAATAATGAAAAGCGACGCCACGACGGAAATGGCCTTCTTTGTGCTGCTGGCCAAGCTGGGCAGCCTGTCGGCCACGGCGCGCGAGCTGGGCATCACGCCGCCCGCCGTCAGCAAGCGATTGGTGCTGATGGAGCAGCGCCTGGGCGTGCGCTTGCTGAACCGCAGCACGCGGCGCATCAGCCTGACGGGCGACGGCGAAAGCTATCTGCAACAGGCGCGGCAAATCCTCGACGATATCCGCGCCATGGAAGAGTCCTTGGCCAGCGGCAGCGCCGAGCCGCGCGGCTTGCTGCGCGTGAATGCCACCCTGGGTTTCGGGCGCACGGTGATCGCCCCCCTGCTGTCGCAATTCGCCCTGCGCCATCGGCAGCTGGAAGTGCAGCTGCAACTGACGGACAGCCCCATCAACCTGGTCGAGCAGGCGTACGACCTGGGCATCCGCTTCGGCGACTTGCCCGACACGCGCTTGTCGGCGCGGCGCATCATGTCGAACCGGCGCTTCCTGTGCGCCTCGCCCGCCTACCTGCAGGCGCACGGCACGCCGCAGACCCCCGACGAGCTGGCGCGGCACCGTTGCATCGTGCACCGGCAAAACGACGACGCCTACGGCATCTGGCGCTTGAGCCGTGGCCGCGCCACCCACACGGTGAAAGTGCGCGGCACGGTGTCCAGCAACGATGGCGACGTGGTGCTGGGCTGGGCGCTGGACGGCCACGGCATCCTGCTGCGCTCGGAATGGGACCTGGCCCGCTACCTCGACAGCGGCCGCTTGCGCGTGGTGCTGGAAGACTACGCGCTGGCGCCGGCCGACCTGTACGCCTATTATCCGAGCCGCCACCAGTTGCCCGCCAAAGTGCGCGCTTTTATCAATTTTCTCAGCCGGCAGTTGCAGCCGGAAGCGGCCACGGCGGCCAAATCAGGTTAAACTACAATATTGCGATATGGCAATATTATGAAGGAGTAGGTTTTGCTAGTCATACTCGGATTTCTCGTCGTGCTGTTTTCCGTCTTCGGCGGCTTCGCCATGCAGGGAGGGCACCTGGCGGCCCTGTTCCAGCCGCTGGAACTGCTGATGATCGGCGGCGCCGCGCTGGGCACCTTCTTTGTCGGCAATGACGCCAAGGCCATCCGCGCCACGTTCGCAGCCCTGCCCACCCTGTTCCACGGCTCGCAATACACGAAGGCGCGCTATATGGAACTGATGGGGCTGATGTATGAAATCCTCAGCAAGATCCGCAAGGAAGGCCTGATGTCGGTCGAGGACGATATCGACGACCCGTACCGCAGTCCCATCTTCGTGAAATACCCGTACACGCTCGGTGACGAGCACATCCTGGAATTCATCACCGACTACCTGCGCCTGATGGTATCGGGCAATATGGATGCTTACCAGATCGAAAACCTGATGGATAACGAGATCGAAACGCACCATGAAGATGCGGAAATGCCGATCCAGACGATTTCCCAGCTGGCCGACGCCATGCCCGCCTTCGGCATCGTCGCCGCAGTGATGGGCGTGGTGCACACGATGGCGTCCGTCGGCTTGCCGCCAGCCGAGCTGGGCGTGCTGATCGCGCAGGCGCTGGTGGGTACCTTCATCGGCATCTTGCTGGCCTACGGCTTCATCGCGCCGCTGGCCAGCTTGCTGCGCCGCAAGCACCATGAAACGGCAAAGATGTACCAATGCGTGAAAGTCACCTTGCTGGCCAGCCTGAACGGCTACGCCCCGGCGCTGGCTGTGGAATTCGGCCGCAAGGTCATTTCCGCCACAGAACGCCCCTCGTTCAGCGAACTGGAAAACCACGTCCGCCAGGTGCGCACGAAGAACTGATACGGCCTGTTTGCTGACTCGGCGCGTCAGGCTTCCGGCGCCGTCCAGACCAGGTTCCACAGGTGGCCATCGATATCCTCGAAGCCCTGGTCATACATGAAACCATGGTCCTCGGGCGGATGCGGTATGCGGCCACCTGCGGCCTTGGCCCTGGCGATCAGGCTGTCCACCTCTTCCCGGCTTTCGCAGCTGAGGCAAATGACGACTTCATTGGCTTGCTTCGCATTCGCCACCGGCTTGCCGATCAGCGACTGGAAAAAGGCTTCGGTCGTCAGCATGGCCTGGATGCTGTCATCGACGATGTTCATGAAGGCCGCATTCTCGCCGCTGAAGCGGGAATTGAAGGTAAAGCCGAGGGCGGAAAAGAAGGCCCTGGATTTCTCCAGGTCCTTCACGGGCAGGTTCAGGATGATCTGTTTGTTCATGGCGCTTCCCTGATAAAAGTGGAATGGGCAACCGGTGCATCCTCCCTGCAACGGGAGATGGCACACACAATCGACACGCTGGCGAAAAAAGAGCCCCTCTAGAATATCAATAAATAATACAGAAAGGCGCAGCCTATGCGCTGGACTTGCCGCCGATGCTGGCGGCGCGGCTGGCGCGGGCCAGGCTTGAGCGTGCGCCAGCCACCGCCCGCAGGCGTTCTTCAAGGTAGGCGCTCACGCGGGGATGCTGGCTGAAGGCGACGTTGAAGCGGATGTGCTGGTCGGGCGTGTCGTTGGCGGAGAACGCGGCGCCGCGCATCAGCAGGATCTTGTTGCGGTAGGCGTCCTGCACCAGCAAGTCCACGTCCAGCCCTTCGGGCATGCTGCCCCACAGGAAAATGCCGGCGTCGCCGGGCTGCTCGAACAGCACGCCGGCCGCGCTCAATTGCCGCGTGCTGGCGTTGCGCGCCACCATGATCTTGCGTTGCAGCCGCTCCAGGTGCTTGCGCAGGTTGCCGGCCTTGAGCACTTCCAGCAAAACGTATTCGTTCAGCGCAGGCAAAGTCATGATGGCGTGGATCTTGGTGCGCATCAGCAGCTTGAGCAAAGCGGGCGCCGCAGCCAGGTAGCCCATGCGCAGGGCCGGGCTCAGCGCTTTGCACAGGCTCGAGTAGTAGATCACGCCGTCCAGCCCGGACAACGATGCCAGCCGCGTGCTGTGGCCCTGCTGGAAATGGCCGTGCACGTCGTCTTCGGCGATCAGGAAGCCATGCTGCTGCGCCATGATCAGCACCTTGTGCAGGTTGGCGGCGCTGCTGCTCCACCCGGTGGGATTGTGCAAAGCCGTCTGCACGAACAGCAGGCGCGGACGGTGCGCGCGGCAGGCCGCTTCCAGTTCGTCCAGGTCGAGGCCATCGGGACGGCGCTTGATGGGCACCAGGCGCACGCCGTCCTGGCGCAGCCTGCCGAACATCAGGAAGTATCCGGGGTCTTCCACCAGCACCGTATCGCCGGGCTGCAGAAACGTGCGGCAGATCAGATCGATTGCATGGGTGCCGCCGAACGTGGTGAGGATGTGGCTGGCGTCCGCAGCGATGCCGATGCCGCGCAACAGCAGCGCGATCTGCTCGCGCAGTTCGGCCAGCCCTTGCGGCGGACAGCGCGAAGCCATACCGGCCGCGCTGCGCGCCAGGCCACGTTGCACGGCAGCCGCCGGCAGCGCGTCCTGCAGCCAGGTGGGCGGCAAGGCGCCGCTGCTGGCCAGCAGCACGCCCGGCCGCTGGTCGTTCACTTGCTGGCTCAGCCAGACCGGCTCCTGCTCCTGGCCCGCTTCCAGCGCCACCTCGTCGGGAATGGCGCGGCTGGCATCGCTTGGCGCGCAGACGAAGAAGCCCGTCGTGCCGTGCGTATCGATGACGCCTGCGGCCACCAGCCTGTCATACGCCACCACCACGGTGTTGGTGCTGACCGCGAGCTGCGTGGCAAGCTGGCGGATCGACGGCAGCCTGGTCCCGCCAGGCAAGACGCGTTGCGCGATCTGCAGGCGCAATGCGGCCTCGATCTGCTTGAACAGGGCGATGGGCGAGGAGCGGTCGATGGCGAACATGGGTGGCAGTCTAGCGTAAAAACATCAAGGCGAGGAGCAGCAGGATGGCCCCCATCGCCAGATTGAATAGGCGCTGGTTGCGGGGCGCCTTCAGCACGCTGCGGATCGAGACGCCGAACAGCGCCCACATGGCGTTGCACGGCGTGCCCACCACGGTGCCGGTCACGGACACCAGCAGCGCGCTGGCCAGCATATTGCCCTGCGTAGGCATGAAGACCGACGCCATGGTGACCGCCTTGAGCCAGCTCTTGGGGTTCAGCGCCTGAAACAGCGCCGCCTGCGCAAACGACACGGCCTTCGGTGCGCTGCTTCCTGCCACCGAGGCGCCGGCCAGCTTCCAGGCCAGGAACATCAGGTACAGCGCGCCCGCGATCCGCAGCACCTGCTGCGCCATCGGATACGCGACGAACACGCTGCCCAGCCCCACGCACATGAGCACGGTCTGCACGAAGATGCCGGCCTGGATGCCGAGGATCACCGGCAGCGCGCCGCGATAGCCGAAATTGGCACCGGTGGTGGCCAGCATGACATTGTTCGGCCCCGGTGTGGCGGACATCACAAAGCAATAGCTCATCAGGGGCAGGAGTTCGGTCATGGCAGGCAGTCGAAGCGTGGAGAAGGCCCCAGTCTAGAAGCGCGGCGCGGCAGGGACAAGGCACAAGGCGACGCGTACAAGCACATGCTGTATCAGTCGGACGACTGCTACAGCGGCGATACGGGCAGCCCTGCCCGGACAAACTCCACCGCAGGCGCGCAACGCAACTGGTGGATTGTCAATTGGACTCATTGGCAGTTTCCGCCACAAAACGGAGGCTCATCTTTATTATAAATGGCGCTCTACATTTGATCCGGGCGCCTGGTGTCCATTTCGCATGGACGAATGTAATAATTGTCAAAGTCTCCTTCCTCGATCAATGTAAATCCGTGGCGCACATAGAAACGGTTTGAGCCGCTACCGCGCAGGGCTCCCACTCGAACCGGCAAACCGAGAGCGTTTGCCTCTTCGATAATACGAGCGAGAACAACCGCCCCGATACCATTGCCCTGGTTGTTTGGATGAATATAGAGGTGGTCGAGCAGCATGGCCTTTGGTTGCTGTTTGAGAACAACAAAGCCGACCCGTTTGCCTTCTATTTCAATATGGCGCGTGTGCTCCGGCAAGAAGCCTGACAGAAACCGCTCTCTCGCTCGAACCGGATCGAATCTCCCTACCTGCATCAGGCTATCGCGCATTGCCTCAATGCGAAGTGCGACAAGTTCATCCGCGTCGTCTTCCTGCGTCGGTGTAAACGTTACAACCGGTCTTTTCAATAACATATCAAAAATAAACCTTCTAGTGGCGAGGTTTGAAAAGTGGCGCGCCAAATCAATATTTGCTCCCCGAAAGCTATTCTCCTCACAGCACTTCCCGATCGCGACCCGGCGGCCTGCCGATGACGCGCTTAAAAGCACGACTGAACGCGGCTTGAGATGTATAGCCAAGGCGTTGGGCAACGGCGTCGATGGACACTCTTTCGTGAGTGAGCAATTGTTTAGCAAGACGCATCCGCAGTTCCGTGGCATACCGCAGGGGCGGCACCCCGATGGTGGTTTGAAAGCGTCGTGCGAAGACAGAGCGAGAGACATGAGACTCCGCAGCCAACTGTGCAACTGTCCATTCCCGTCCTGGCTGGCGGTGCAGCGCCAATATGGCAAGAGCGAGGCGCGGATCACGCAATGCGGCGAGGAGACCGGAGGCGCTTTCACAACCGCATTCAATCCAGCCGCGCACGATCATTGCTGCCGCAACCTCTGCCAGTCGAGCCAGAATGCCTGCAAAGCCAATACGACCGGCGCAGATTTCACGCTTCATTGAATCCAGCACAGGCAGCAAGCCAGGATAACCCTGCGCTTGCGTGTCGGCCACCATGACGGTTGGCATCAACTTACCGACCCCCTGCATCCCGCCGAGATCGAATTCCATGCAGCCGTAAAAAATAATTGCACTGGGCACGGAGGCCGTACTGGGACATGTGTCGACTCCGCTAACGGCGTCACCAAGGGGCGCGACATCGAACTTGTCGATGTCCTGAAATGCAATGCCCGCATCCGATAGCAGCTGGTGCCTCCTGCCGTGCGGCATGAACACCGCGCTACCGGCGGACAGCTCATGCAACTCGCCATCATCCTTACATAGGTAGGCAGTACCAACAGCCACGAAGTGGAAGTAGGCGTGGCCTGGCTTGTCTTCAAAGCCTATGCCGAAAGCTGGACCGGTCTGAATGCGGCGGTACTGGACGCCACGCAGGCGCATCCCCATCAACAGTTCACTGACGAGACTTGAGGACAGGAAAACTTGATTCTTCTTGCTCATTTTAGGTGTTTCGGTCAAAACATCAAGACTTGTCATCATAGATCATCCTGGACTTTCCCTCTAGACTTTCGACTCTGATCGTTTTAGGAATGTTAGAGATGAACAATGATGTTTTGGGTAACGGGCAAACGCCCAACGCGAGCGATGCGTCTGTTGCAGAGCCAGCGGCGGCAGCATGGATGGCAGTGTTTTCACTGGCAATGGGAGTTTTCGGCCTCCTGACGGCGGAGTACCTGCCAGCCAGCCTATTGACCCCGATGGCCTTCGATCTCGGTGTGTCGGAGGCGCTGGCTGGTCAGGCAGTGACGGTGACGGCCGTCGTGGCCATGGTCGCAGGGCTTACAGTGCCGCGCCTGACGCGCAGTTTTGACCGACGTGTCGTCTTGTTAGCTTTCACAGTGCTGATGATCGCGTCGAACTTGCTGGTGGCGTTATCGTCAAGCCTGACAGTTTTGTTGGTGATGCGCATTCTGCTGGGCGTTGCCTTGGGAGGCTTTTGGAGTATGGCGGCAGCCGTGGCTATGCGACTGGTGCCAGCAAAGTCAGTGCCGCGAGCGCTATCCATAATCTTCAGCGGTATCGCCATCGGGACGGTTGTTTCCGTACCGTTGGGCAGCTACTTGGGGGGGATATATGGCTGGCGCAGTGCATTTATAGCAGCCGCAGCTGTCGGAGGGCTAACACTGTTGTTTCAATTGTTCACACTGCCCCGTATGGCACCGCGCACGATGATGCGCACCCCGTCTGTACTGGCACTGCTGCGTCGCCCGGGGATCGGGATCGGGATGTTGGGCTGTGTACTTGCCCATACGGGGCAATACGCATTGTTCACCTATATTCGCCCCGCTCTTGAAAGCGTTGCCCATATTGATGTAAACAGTTTGTCTCTGATGCTCCTGGGTTTTGGTGTCGCCAACTTCATTGGCACGCTGCTGGCCGGCTGGCTAATGGAGCGTAGCCTGCATGCTACTTTAGTGGGTATGCCTGCGCTGGTGGGCTTGGCGGCATTCGGCATGATTTTACTGCCAGTCCAGGGAACCGGCCTGATGCTTTTGGTGGCCCTCTGGGGCTTGGCGTTCGGCGGCGTACCTGTCGCCTGGTCCAACTGGGTAGCTCGTGCCGTTCCTGATCAAGCGGAGACGGCCGGCGGCATGGTCGTCGCTGCGGTGCAATCTTCCATCGCTGCCGGCGCGGCATTGGGTGGCATGATGTTCGGGTTTGGTGGCGTCACAGGCGTTTTCATTATTGCTGGCGTTGTGATGCTGTTCGCTTCTCTCGTCATCGCTTTCAGAGTTCAAGTCGAACTGCCACAGGAAGACGCGACACTACCAGACACCGGCTCAACGATTTGAACAGTGTGTTGCGTTGATCGATTGAATCCGCAGCCGATACCGGGCAGTCTGAGTGATTCAGTGCACGAAGGTGCTGCCTTCGGAACCAGCAAGAGGCTTGGTCCCGTACGCCAAGTCCTCTCACTGCCATTTACGGAGCCGGCGCCGTCTCATCGGGGCAGCTGACCTCGTCCTCTGGCGTATATAAAGTCATCGGCACGCGCTGGCCGTCGACTTCCAGTTCGCGCACTTTCGGCGGCACCAGCTGGAATTCGCCCGCCTGCAGCTTCTCGCGCAGGGGCTTGCAGCGCAGGGCATCCGTGGGGATTTGCCCGCGCGCCGACCAGCTGCCGTCTTCCTTTTCCGCCAGCAACACCGACGAGGCGCGCGGGTCATTGCTGATCAGCAGTACGTCCTGCTTGCCATCGCCATCGAAATCGAGCAGATACGCGTCGCACTGCGGCCCTGCCCGCTTCAAGCAGGCAGGCAGGTGCCAGGCCGGACTCACTTGCGTCCAGTCCTGGCGCAGGAAACTCTCCGGCAACTTCGCCGTGGCCGGGCGCAGGGTCAGGTTGATCGACACGTCGCTCAGCGCGCCCGTCTCGTCGAGGCGGTTCTGGCGCTTGAGCATGGCGTCGGCGCGGGCCCGCACGATGGCCGCGTCGGGCCCCGTCGTGCGTTTGCTCAATTCCTGCAAGGCCGCCTGGCCATAGCGGGCGCCCTGGAAGCGCAGGTATTCGAAATCGAACTTGTCCACGCCAACCTTGCCGCTGTTCAGGCGCGCCATCTGGCTGGCCACGGAAATGCGCGCCGGGTCCGCCAGCGGCGAGAACAGGGCAAACAGCACCAGCAGGGTAACGCCGGCGGTGGCCACGTTGACGTTGGCGATCAGGTGCAGCCAGTCGCCATACTTGCTGGCCGCCCAGGCATAGCCGGCGGCGTAGCAGGTGGCGACCAGCAGGCAGGCGGCCGCGATCAGGCGGTCGGACGTCCAGCCGTGCGACATCACGCGCAAGGTCAATGCATAGATGGCGATGCCCACCACCCACGGCAGCAGCAGGCAGGCCAGGCGCGTGCCCAGGCGGATGCCGCGCGCCACGCCATGACCCACTTCGCCATTCTGGAAGGCGGCATTGATCAGCACCACCAGCACGCCGGCCATGCCCAGCAGTACGGAAGCCGCATGGCGCGTGGCCCACAGGCGCTCGAAACCGATGAATGGCAAGGTCAGCAGGAAGCCGGAGACCAGCACGGCGGCGATCGGCATCAGCCACGACAGCAGCACCAGCAGCAAAGTACGGATGCCGCGCACGATGGACGGGCGCACGTCCGTGATATGGATGGCGAACGAAAACGCGAAGCAGATGACGGGAATCACGAACCAGGCCTGGCCCAGCAGTTTTTTCAGGAAACTCAGCTTGATGAGCAGGAACAGCTGCCCGCCCAGCCACAGCACCAGCCACAGGCCCAGCACGAACAGCAGGGAAAACAGCAGCTGGATGCCGAGCTTCCAGGCGATTTCAAAGTAGGTGGGATAGCGGGCGATGCGCTGGCCATCCTGGGCGCTGGCCAGCACCAGCGCGTGGGCGATATAGAAGCCCACCACGCAAAAACCGAACAGCTGGGCGGAAATGACGCGCAGGGGCGCGCCCGGCTTGTAGTTGCCCCAGATTACGTGCTCGGCGCCGCGCGCCACGTCATGCCAGGCCAGCACGGCCAGTACGACGGCAGCGCCCGCCATCCACAGCACGATGCGCTTCGCCGACATATGGCCCAGGCTGGATACCAGCAGGATCGGTAGCAGCAAGCTGATCAGCATCAACGGACCCAGCAGATAGGCTTCCGTGGCGGGCCACACCTTGTCCTGGGCCGTGCTGTACAGCCAGTACAGCAGCAAGCCTTGCAGCAGGCCCGTCACCAGGCGCGTCACCGCGATGCGCGGCGCCACCACCGGATCGAGCAACGCCATGTTTTTTCCAGCGGCATCCTGCTGCATATTCATTCCCTTAGAGTCGTTCATTGCAGTCATTGTTGCACTGCGAGCACGGCCATTATTGCATTTCGTTATCGTCATCTCAACAGCGATTCGCGTGGATGCCCTTCCCGCCCACCTTCGCTGCGGCGCAATGGCAAGCTTTGCGCGAGGCCCCAGGCCAGTTCCGGCACGAGGAACAGCCACAGCAGGGGCTGGCCCGTCACCAGCAAGGCCCACGCCATCCAGGTGGAAAACAGGTAGCGGGCCACCGCGTCGTAGCGGCCGAAGCGCGGCTGCGGATCCAGCATGCGCAGCACCGACCAGACCATCACCACGCTGCCCATCATGCTGCTGATGAGCAAATGCAAGGGTTCGAACACTGGCAGTGACGCGCCGCCCAGGGCCAGGTTGAGGGCGTTCAAGTGCTCGCGCATGAGCAGGAACGTCCACGGCGTGACAAACGCGGCCGTCATGAGCACATCATAAATGGCGCTGGCGCGCACCAGGCGGCGGAAAGCAACAACAGATAACATGGGAACTCCTGTCTATGGAAAGCGCCCATTCTCAAGGCTGGAGTACACTCCATGGTCAAGCATTTTATGAAGGAATATTTCCATGCAGATCGGCGAGATGGCGCAGGCGACGGGCTTGAGCCGCGATACCCTGCGCTTCTATGAAAAGCGGGGCTTGCTGCGCGCGCGGCGCGGCGCGAATGGCTACCGCGACTATCCGCCCGAGGCGGCGGACTGGCTGCGTTACCTGCGCACGGCGCAGCAGCTGGGTTTTACGCTGGCGGAAATCGAGGCCGACATGCCGCTGCTGGCCGGCGCAGGCGATCCGGCCATGGCGGACCTGCTGCGCGCGGCGCTGGCGCGCAAGCTGGCCGACATCGATGCGCGCATCGCCGGCTTGACGCAGAGCTGCGCGGCGAACTGGCGCGGCGGATGGAACCGCAGGCGGCCGCCTGTCCGTTGCGGGGAGATGCCGAGGCAGCACCAGCCCCCTGAAAAACAAAAAACCGCCTGTGCAATGCAGCAGGCGGTTTTGACGTGGGGCGGAGCCGGGATTACCTGGCGGCCTTGCGGCGGCGCAGGAAACCCATCAGGCCCAGGCCGGCCAGCAGCATGGCATAGGTTTCCGGTTCCGGCACGGCGGCCATCACGGAAACATTGTCGATCACGGCGCCCGAGTAATTGTCGAACGGCGTGCCGGCCTTGGCGGCGCTGGCAAACGACAGGGTCGCCAGGCCGGTGGCAGCGGCCGTGAAGCTCAGCGTGTTGCTGTACAAGGTGTTCGAAGCGGCAGCCGTCGAGTAGAAATCCCCGGCCACGCCGCCGAAATTGACGCTCACGCCCTGGCCTGCGGGGCCGCCGGAATTGCGCGCCATGTCAAAGCTCAGGTTATATGTCTGGCCGGCAACGACGCTGAAATTTTGCGACAGGAAACCCGGACCTGGCGTGCCCAGCAAATCGATGCTGTAGCCATCGATGGCGTTATACGCATTGCGGATCAGGTCAACGGAACTGGCGCCCACGGTCCAGCCCGTGATGGCCGACGAACCGCTGTTGACGACTTTAAAGCCGCTGTCGAAGGTGTAACCGGAAGCGACCGTTTCAAAATTGCCATTCGCGATCAGGTTGACGGGGCTGGCGCTGGCGCTGCCGGCGACGAACAGAGCGGCAACTGCGGCGATGGTGGCGATTTTCATGATCTGATTTCCTTGCTTTGTTGACATTAAAGTTACCTTAAGTGAAATCATATCCCAGCCATGATGAAAATCAAAGAACTTTGCAAAAATATATTTAATGTAGAAAATTTGCAACACATCTTCCAGAGAGGAATGCCTCAATCAAGTTCCTGGCGCGCCACCAGGATGCCGTCCGCATCGGCGTAGATCCAGTCGCCCGGATGCACGGCCACGCCGCTGATCTGCACGCGCACGTCGCGCTGGCCGGCGCCCGTCTTGTTGCTCTTGCGCGGATGCGTGGCCAGGGCGCGCACGCCGATCTGGCAGACATTGATTTCCTCGCTGTCGCGGATGCAGCCATCGACGACGATGCCGGCCCAGCCGTTGCTTTCGGCCAGCACGCCCAGCTGGCCGCCCACCAGCGCGCGGCGCAGGCTGCCGCCGCCATCGATCACCAGCACATGGCCGTGGCCCGGCGTTTCCAGGGTGCTGCGCACGAGGGCGTTGTCTTCGAACACGTGCAAGGTGGTGGCAGGGCCGCTGAAGCGCACGCGCTGGCCAAAGGCGCGGTACACGGGCGGCAGCACGGCCAGGGTGCCATCATCCAGCATGGCTGCATAGTCGTCGCACAGGTCGGTGGTGGCAAAGGTCATGGGAATTCCTGGAGTGGCAGATGGCAACGATTCTATGCCTTTTGCAGCGCCGCGGCGCGGGTTTTGCCGCCCACGCCCACGGCCGTGGCAATCGCCAGCGCCTGGAACACGCCGATGAAGACAAACAGCAGGGCCGGATGGTTGCCATCCATCAGCGCGCCAAAGAACAGGGGACCGACGGCCAGGCCGCTGTCGAGGCCCGAATACACGACGCCATACACGCGCCCGGTGGCATTCTTCGGCGCTGCCGCGCGTATCATCAGGTCGCGCGATGGCCCCGCCACGCCCGACATCAAGCCGATGGCGCCCATCAGCGCCACCGCGCCCCAGGCCGGCACGACGGCCATGGCCAGCAGCACGGCCAGCAGCGCGGCGGCGGAAAAGGCGATGGCGACGTTACGGTCCGGCTGCTTGCTGCGCGCGCCCACCACGCCGCCGGCCAGCATGCCCACGGCCGAGGCCAGCATATAGGCCGTGTAGGCGCTGGTGGCCAGCGCCAGGCTCATGCCATACAGCTTGACGAGGGCCACGCTGGCAAAGCTCTGGATGCCGCCCAGGGCGATGGCCGTAATGAAGAAGAAGGCAAAGCACATCCACACGGCAGGCAATCGCAGAAAGTCCAGCGTGCCTTCGCCGCCGGCCGCCTGGCCCGGCGCGGCCTTTTTCACGGGCTCGGGGCGGATGGCGTGGCGGTTCAGGAACAGGATCAGCAGCACGCCAAACGGCAGTACGGCCGCGCATTGCAGCGCCACTCGCCAGTCATAATGGGTGGCAACATACGTCATGAACAGGGGCGCCAGGGCCCAGCCGATGTTGCCGCTGATGCCATGCACGGAAAAGCCGTAGGCCACGCGGGCTGCCGAGACGCGCTGGTTGAGGATGGTGTAGTCGGCCGGATGAAACACGCTGTTGCCCATGCCCGCCAGCATGGCGCCCAGCATCAGCGCCGCATAGCTGTGCGCAGTGGACAGTGCCAGCGCCGACACGCCCAGCAAAAAGATGCCGGAAAACAACACAGCGCGGGCGCCAAAACGGTCGACGACAAAGCCGGCCAGCGCCTGCCCCACGCCCGAGATGATGAAGAACACCGTCATCAGCAGGCCCAGCTCCGCATACGACAGGTCGAATGCCGGTTTCAGCCAGACGAACAGGGCCGCGAGGATCAGATGGTAAAAGTGCGACACGCCATGCGCCAGCCCCACCAGGGCGATGACGCGCGCATCGTTGCGCAGAGTTGGCGGTGAGTGCGGTGGCAAGTCCATTGCCGAGTTAGTTGTTATCATGTCATACCCTGTCTTATACTGGTGAAGCTCAAGTGTATGCAAAATACCATCGTCTGTTTTCCGACAGAACGACATAATTTATCGAATTAAGGCCAAGCTGATGGGTGTACCTATCCTCCACCATACCCGCATGTGTCCGCCGCGGGAAGCGCCCAGCGCGACCATCCCCGTGACGATGATCGCGCGCGACCTGCAACCCGATGAATTTTTATTACCGCACAGCCATCCCTGGGGCCAGGTGACGATGGCGCTCGAAGGCGTGCTGCGCATCACCGCCAACAACAGCAGTTGGGTGCTGCCGCCCATGCGCGCCATCTGGATCGCGCCCAACGTGGAGCATGCCGTCACGATACTGGAAAAAACCCGCTTGCGCCCCCTGTGCATCCATGCCGCGCGCGCGCCTTTCGCGGGCCAGGACTGCAAGGTGCTGGAAGTATCGAACCTGCTGCGCCAGCTGATCATGGCGCTGGAACAGCTGGACCCTGGCCAGGAACCGGCGCGCGAGGCGCTGCTGGCCGAACTGATCCTCGATGAATTGAAACGCTCGGCCACGCGCCCCATCCGCGTACCCTTGCCCAGCGATAAGCGCCTGAAAACCCTGTGCGACAGCCTGATCGAGAAACCGGGTTCGCACCAGACCCTGGAACACTGGGCGCAGCTGGTCGGCGCCTCGGAGCGTACCCTGGCGCGGCTGTTCGAACGGGAATTGGGCATGAGTTTTGGCCAGTGGCGCCAGCAAGTGCGCCTGGCGCACGCGGCGCCGCTGATCGCGCGCGGCGTGCCGCTATCGCAAGTGGCCGAAGAACTGGGCTATGCCAGCCAGTCGGCCTTTTCCGCCATGTTCAAGAAGACTTTCGGCAGCTCGCCGTCAGCCTTCTTTGCCCAGGGCGACAGAATCTAGCCAGCTGGAAAGCGCGCCGATACAGCGCTCAGGGCAAGGCGCAGCGCCGCAGGCAGTACGCTGGTACGGCAAGGCGATGCAACGCCGCCATGGGCGCTTTAGCGGTGCACTCTTAAGCCATGAAGTCGAACAAGGAATTCTTGCCGGTATAACCCGGCAAGGCCGAGTTCGTTCCCATCTGTTCCTGGGCCGAATATGCTTTCACCAGCGCCTGCGCCTGGGCCGTCAGCGCCTTGGCCAGCACGGCTTTCTTGTTGGTGAGCGTCGTGATATCCTTGCCGACCGTCTGCACTTCCTTGCGTATGATGCTCGTTTCGCCTGTCAGCTCGCCGATCTTGCTGACGAACTGGTCCGCCACTCCCTTGCCGTTATTGGTGAACATCTTGCTGACGGCGTCCGGATCGGCCGCGATGGCCGCCTTGAGTTTTTTATCGTCCAGCACCAGCTCGCCGCTCTTGCCCAGGGTCACGCCGGCACTGCCCAGCACCGACGATGGCACGCCCGTGCTGGCCGTGCGCAGCACCTGCTCCATCTGCGAACGCACCTGCCCCAGGGCCGTGTCAGACTTCAAATCGCCCTGCTGCAGACTCTGCAGCTTGCTGTTGAGTTCATTGTAGGCCGTGACGAAGCTGGCCACGTTGCTGGCGATCTGGCTGCTGTCCTTGGCGATGACGAGGTCCGTCGTGCCTTTTTTCTTCAATTCGATGGTGGCGCCCTCGACGGCCGTCGTCAGGGTATTCGTGGCGCTCTTGATTTCCTTGCCGTCAACGGTCAGCAGCGCGTCCTGCGCAGCGGCCGTCTGCTGCATGCCCTTGCCGGCGCCGGGCGCATAGCTGAGCAAATTACTGACGGCCGCGTCGCCGGCCACGCTGATGCGCATGCTGCTGTCGGCGCCGCTCTTGCCGTTCAAGGCCAGCGAGTAGCCATCGGGGCCCTTGACCACGCTGGCGTCGATACCCTGCTGCTTGAGCGCGGCGGCGATGCCGTCAAGGCTATTGTTGCTGCTGTCAATCGTCAGCGAAATGATCTTGCCGCTGCCGGGCGTAAATTGCTTGCCGTCGGCCGAGCCCACTTCGATCTTCACCAACGCGGGCGCGCCCGTGCCGATGGCCGCGCTCGAGGATTTCTGCGCGCCGCTGAGCAAGGTCTGCCCCTGCGCCAGTTGCTTGACGTTCAGTTCATGGCTGCCGCTGGCGGCCTTGTCGGTGGTGGTGGCGCTCAGCACATCCTTGCTGCTGGACGTGGCCGACGTGGCCAGGCCGCTGCCGGCCATGTTCTTGGCCACGGTCTGAAACTTCGCCAGCGCCGATTGCAGTTGGCCCAGGCCCGAGAACTTGGCCTGGTCGCGCGCCAGGCTGGCGTTGAGCTTGACGACGCCCGTGTTTTGCGACTGCATCTGGCGCTCCACCTTCGCATACA
Organism: Janthinobacterium lividum; assembly: GCF_034424625.1. NCBI lineage: Bacteria > Pseudomonadati > Pseudomonadota > Betaproteobacteria > Burkholderiales > Oxalobacteraceae > Janthinobacterium > Janthinobacterium lividum. The sequence continues at coordinate 4,621,724 of NZ_CP139976.1, forward strand.
CATCGGCCGAGATATTGCCCTGCGTCGTCTGCTGCGTATTGTTGGTATAGGCCCTGCTGTTGATGGTCGAATTAAACATGGTAGGCGTTCCCGTCGGATGTAAGGTCATGTCGCACGGTTCAGGTCGTGACCGTGCTGCGCGAGAAACGGACGGCAGGCGCGCGTGACGCGGCAAGGTCCCTCTTCTGGTTGATAATTATGCAGTATTACTGGAATATCAAAACAGCGAACAGAACAGGTTTTTCCTGACTGCAAACCCATATGCACCATTTTAGCGCAGTTCACTTGCAGCACCCTCCCGGCTTGCCTCAGCGCATGAATTTCGAGATGGCGCTGCTGACGGCCATGTCCAGCTGCAGGAAAGTGAGTCCCACCTTGAAACCTGCGCTGCTGAAAATGCAGTGCGAGACGGACACGCGCGCCTCGATGATGTGCGCCGCGCCGTCGTAAAACAATTCGAACAGCACCTTGCCCTTCTTGCCTGTCGGCACCGGTTCCGCGATGACGGCCGCCATGCCGCCCGGCCCCACATCGAGGGTGCGCGCCGCCACGGGGCCCGCGCCATCCATTACCAACATCGCCTTGGCACGCAATATCTTGCGTGCGCCCTGCCTTTGCTCAACTGACACTGTATTCCGCTTCTCTATCAATTCATTGTCGATGCGGATTCATGGGGAGAATCCATCGGACAAATATTATAGTTCTAAACGGAAATTCTGTTTGACTTGTCTCAAGCTTGGCATTTAAACCATACCAACTTTTACTCGTGGTCGCGCAGCTTGTTGAATGCTTCATCGATACGCTCGACGCCGATGACCTTGAGGCCTTCGATGACTTGCTTGGGCAAGTTCGACTTGGGCACCACGGCCAGGGTAAAGCCAAGCTTGGCCGCTTCGCGCAAGCGCTCCTGGCCCCGTGGCGCGGGGCGGATCTCACCGGCCAGCCCCACCTCGCCAAACACCACGAGTCCCCGCGGCAAGGGCTTGTTGCGCATCGACGAGTTAATCGCCAGCAACACGGCCAGGTCGGCCGCCGGTTCCGTAATTTTGACACCGCCAACGGCGTTGATAAACACATCCTGGTCGAAGGCGGCGATGCCCGCATGGCGGTGCGCCACGGCCAGCAGCATGGCCAGGCGGTTTTGCTCCAGGCCGACGGACAGGCGGCGCGCGTTGGGCAAGTGGCTCGTGTCGACGAGGGCCTGGATTTCCACCAGCAGCGGGCGCGTGCCCTCCTGCGTCACCATCACACAGGAACCGGGCACCTGATTGTCGTGCTGCGACAGGAACAGGGCGGACGGGTTCGATACTCCCTTCAGGCCCTTTTCCGTCATGGCGAACACGCCCAGCTCATTGACGGCGCCGAAACGGTTCTTGATGGCGCGCACCAGGCGGAAGCTGGAGTGCGCGTCGCCCTCGAAATACAGCACCGTGTCGACAATATGCTCGAGCACGCGAGGACCGGCCAGCGCGCCCTCTTTCGTCACGTGGCCGACCAGAATGATGGTCACGCCCGTCTGCTTGGCCGCGCGCGTCAGCTGGGCCGCGCATTCGCGCACTTGCGCCACGGAACCGGGCGCCGAGCTGAGCGCGTCCGAATACACGGTCTGGATCGAGTCGATCACCACCACTTCCGGCTTCAGGTCGTTCAAGGTGGACAATATCTTTTCCAGCTGGATCTCCGCCTGCAGTTTGAGTTCCTTGGCGTCGATGACGAGGCGCTTGGCGCGCAGGGCGATCTGCGCGCCCGATTCCTCGCCACTGACGTACAGCACGCGCTTGTGATGCGACATGTTGGCCAGCGCCTGCAGCAGCAGGGTCGACTTGCCGATGCCGGGGTCGCCGCCGATCAGCACGACGCCGCCCGCCACCATGCCGCCGCCCAGCACGCGGTCGAATTCCTCGATGCCCGTGCCGAAGCGGGGCACGTCGATGGCGTCGATATCATCGAGCGACAGCACGGGCGCCGTCTGCGCCAGCGACATGTGCTGCGGATTCGAATAACGGTTGTTGCCGCCCGTCTCGGGCAGGGTTTCCACCATGGTGTTCCACTGGTTGCACGAGGTGCATTGCCCCATCCATTTGTTGCTGATGGCGCCGCAATCGCTGCAGGTGTAGATGGTCTTGACTTTTGCCATGGTGTACTTTGCCCGGGTAAGGTGAAACTGCTGTCTATATATACAGTATATACAAACAGCGGGCCGCCGTCACTGTGTCGCTTCGATCACGGGCACACGCGGCGCCAGTGCGCACATCAGCTCGTAGCCGATGGTGCCGGCAGCCAGAGCCACCTCGTCGATCGGCATGCCCTGCCCCCACAAGGTCACGGCGCTGCCAACTTTTGCGCCCGGCACGTGCGTCAGATCGACCATCAGCATGTCCATCGATACCCGGCCGATGAGGCCCGTGCGCACGCCGTCGACCAGCACGGGCGTGCCTTCGGGCGCATGGCGCGGGTAGCCATCCGCATAGCCGCAGGCCACCACGCCCACCTTGATATTGCCTACCGCTTCGTAGCGGCTGCCATAGCCCACCACTTCGCCGGCGGCGATATCCTGGATACCGATAATGCGGCTGCGCAAGGTCATGGTGGGCAGCAAGCCGAATGCCTGCGCCGACGTGCCGCCGGGAGCGCCACTGGGCGTGCCGCCGTACAGCATGATGCCGGGGCGCACCCAATCGCTGTCCAGGTGGTGCAGCAGCACGCCGGCCGAATTGCACAGGCTGCGCGGCAGCGGCGTGCCTATGCTGGCCGCGCCCGCTTCAAAACGCAGCATCTGCTGGGCCAAAGGCAAGCGCGTGGGCGCCGCCTCGTCCGCATTGGCGAAGTGCGTCATCAAGGTGATCGTACCGATATGCGGGATGGCGCGCAGGCGCGCATACGCGGCAGCCACGGCCTGCGGTGTGAAACCCAGGCGGTTCATGCCCGTATTCATTTTCAAGTGCACATCAATACTGTGCGGCAAGTGCGCCGCTGCCAGCATGGCGATCTGTTCTTCGCAATGCACGCTACCGTTCAATCCATATTGCGCCATGACCGGCAAATCGCTGGCATCAAAAAACCCTTCCAGCAGCAAGATGGGCTTGGTCCACCCCAGTTCGCGCAAGCGCACGGCATAATCGACCTCGACCAGCGCGAGGCCATCGGCGTCAGAAAAGCCCCGCATGGCCCGTTCCAGGCCGTGGCCGTAGGCGTTCGCCTTGACGACGGCCCACACCTTGGCGCCGCGGGCGCCGGCACGGGCGCGCGCCAGATTGTGTTGCATGGCATCGAGATGGATGGTGGCGATAAGGGGCCTGGGCATATGCGTCGTTCACGGCGGGTGGGAAAGCCGTATTTTACCGGATGGGCTGGATGCGGGTCGGCAAGCCGGCAAGGGAATGCCTGCGATGGTCGCCCAGGACAGCATGTACAAAATGCTCACATGTATGTGTATTTTTCTACGGCAGAAAAATTAAGCTTCGCTTAGACAAGACTATGCAAAGCAGCCCCTTCCAAACTTGGGGTTTGCCGTTTTTTCGTGGTATAAAGCAAGCCAGATATGATTTCAGGCATTCCAGAATGAATCGTGGTTTTTATACCATCATGGCGGCGCAGTTCTTTTCCTCGCTGGCAGATAACGCCCTCTTTTTTGTCGCCGTCGATTTATTGGTGTCCATGAAATCACCGGCGTGGATCACGCCGCTGCTCAAACTGTCATTCGTCCTGTTTTACGTGCTGTTGGCCGCTTTTGTCGGCGCCTTCGCGGATGCTCTGCCTAAAGGCAAGGTCATGTTCATCGCCAACATGGTCAAGATCTTCGGCTGCGCCCTCGTCTTCTTCCACGTACACCCGCTGCTGGCCTACGCCGTCGTCGGTTTTGGCGCGGCCGTGTACTCTCCCGCCAAGTACGGCATCCTGACGGAACTGTTGCCGCCGGAAAAGCTGGTGGCGGCGAATGGCTGGATCGAAGGCTTGACCGTCACCTCCATCATCCTCGGCACCGTCATGGGCGGCGCGCTCGTCAGCGGCCACGTGTCCGACATGCTGCTGTCCTTCGACTTCCCCCTGATCGACACGGGCATCACCAACAAGACGGAAGCGGCCCTGTGCGTGGTGGTCGGCATTTATGTGCTGGCGACCCTGGCCAACCTGAAGATTCCCGACACGGGCTGCGTGTATCCGCACCAGGAACGCAATCCTATCAAACTCATTACCGATTTTGCCAATTGCTATTCCATCCTGTGGAAAGACAAGCTGGGCCAGATCACCCTGGCCGTGACGACCCTGTTCTGGGGCGCCGGCGCCACCTTGCAACTGATCGTGCTGGAATGGGCCAAGCAATCCTTGAACATGCCATTCGACAAGGCGACCAGCCTGGTGGGCGTGGTCGCCATCGGCGTGGCCGCCGGTGCCGTGCTGTCGGCACGTTTCATTCCACTGCGCAAATCGCTGACCGTCATTCCGCTGGGCATCGCCATGGGCGTGATCGTCATGATGATGACGCAAGTGCACTCCGTGTGGATCGCCTACCCGCTGCTGATACTGATCGGCGCCCTGTCCGGCTTCTTCGTCGTGCCTATGAATGCTCTGCTACAACACCGCGGCCACGTGCTGATGAGCGCCGGCCATTCCATCGCCGTGCAGAACTTCAATGAAAACCTGTCGATTCTGACCATGCTGGCCGTGTACTCGATCATGATCCGCCTGCACCTGCCGCTCAATATCATCATCACCCTGTTCGGCCTGTTCGTCGCCGGCACCATGTACATGATCATGCGCAAGCACAAGCTGAACCAGGCTGAGCACGACAATCTTTCTTTGATTGGCGAGCAAAAACATTAAGCAATGTGGCGTCGCATTACGCGCTACGCGCTAATCCGACCTACATGACTTCGGCAATAGGCTCACGGTACATGGTTACGCAGGTAGCGTGCCTGTCAGCCGCCGCGCGGCAGCCTGCTCCATCCAGTCATGCGGCACGACAAAACCGCGCGAGCACTCCACTTCCCAGCCTTCGATAGTATCCACCGTTGCCACCATTACGGGTTGCGCCAGATCAAACAACTGTGCGCGCAAGGCATCCACGTCCAGCACTTCCACGTCGCGCCCCTTGAATGGCGCCAGCCATTGCAGGCGCGGCAGCACGACATAGCGCCGCGCCGGCAATTGCGCCGGCGTGCACCAGAAGCCGTGTCCATGCTCCCGGGAAATGCCGTCCATGGCGGGCGTGGCGCCCAGCGCATAAAACAGCCAGCCCTTGACCAGCGCCTGCGCCGCGCGCACAGGTTGCGCCAGCAGGCTTTGCGCGGCCGGATGACGGGACAAGGCCAATTGCTTGTCGAGAATCTTGCGCATCTTCAAGCCCAAAGTATCGGCCAGGTTGGGGCCGATCAAGTGGTTGAAAATACCGGGATCGGGCGCGCCTTCCAGCAGGTAGAACTTGGTGGCGAATTCCCAATGCAGCAAGTCGTTACCATCACGCAGCAAAAAATCGAACTCGCCCACCGTGTCGTTGCGGTTGACCTGCACTTGCAAGCCATGCGCTTGCAATACTCCATGCTGCTCAAAATAAAAGGCCAGCAGCTTTTCAGCATACAGGCCCAGGCGGGAATAGAATTTCGGCCCCAGCGCCGCATCGAGCGGCGACGGATCATCCTGCAGCGCGCCCAGCCAGGCCGCCACAGTTGGCGTGACGGGCGCGAGGCTGGCGATGCGCCCGCCCCAGTGGGGACTGGCCGGGTCCAGCAAGTCGGGCGAGTCGAGCAGCCAGGCCAGCGCACGCACGCGGGGGTGCGTCAGATGCCCCCAGCGCTGCTCGAAACGGGCCTGGAAGGTGACGACGGCCGCATCAATCACCGTGCGAATCGCCGTGGGCGCTTTTCGCCAGGCACAGGTCGGCCCAGGCGCGCGCCTTGGCCTTGCCCGTCTCGTCCTGCAACAACAGTTCCGGATGGAAGGTGGCCACGACCGAGGCATTGCCCAGTTGGCGCACCTTGCCACGCACGGGTTTTTCGCCCGGATTGATGCCGGCGGCGGCCATCGACCCCAGTGTCACGATGGTGCGCGGCTGCAGCAGGGCCAGTTCGCGGTCAAAGTACGGACGGCAGGCGGCGGCCTCGGATTCAGTCGGCAAGCGCTCCTGGCCCGCCTCGTCGAGCGGACGGCATTTCAGCAAATGCGTGATGTACACGTCGCGACCCGCATCGACTTCGATGGCTTTCAGCATATTGTCGAGCAACTTGCCCTGCTCGCCCGGCAAGGCGCGCCCTTCGCGTTCTTCCGTGCGCGAGGGGCTGCTGGCCAGCATCAGCCAAGCGCCCTGGCGGTCGCCACGGCCCATGACGACGCCCTTGCGCGTCTTGCACAAGTCGCAGCGCGCGCACTTGGCGACGGCGGCCGTCAAGCCTTCCCAGTCGAGGGCGGCGATATCCGTATCGCTCGGCTGTTTGGCAGGCGGCGGTGGCGGCGCATCGTCGAACCAGGCCGTGTCGTCGGGCTCGGCGGCGGGAACCGGTGTAGCGGCAGCGGGTACGTCAGCCTTCACCTCGGCGACCACTTCGGCGACGACAGCAGCGGCCACCTCGGCAACCACCTCAGTCACGGATTGAGCGGCTTCGGCCATGGGGGCCGCCACGGCGACTTCCATCTCCACGGGAGCTTCGACGACATCAGCGGCCTCGGCTGCGCCACCCTGGCGCAGGCGCCACAGGGGACCGACGCCCATTTCATCGAGGAAAACGGCGCTGCGGCTCATAAGGTATAACGCATCACGATGGCGTCCTCACGTTGCGAGTTGCTGGCCGGATAGTATCCCTTGCGCCGGCCGATCTGTTCAAATCCATAGCGCTGGTAAATATCGAGCGCGCGCACGTTCGACGGGCGCACTTCCAGCAGCATCGATTCCATGCCCAGCTGGCGGGCGCAGGCGCAGGACTGATTCAACAGGAAGCGGCCCAGCCCCTGGCCCTGGATGGCGCCCTCGACGGCCACGTTGAGCAAGTGCGCTTCATCGACAACCAGCATCAGCAAAAAGTAGCCGAGCAGGGTGCCGTCCACGTCACGCAGCACCCAGGCAGGGTAGCCGCTCTTGAGGGAATCGACGAAATTGCCATGCGTCCAGGGATGCGGATACACGCGCTGCTCCAGCGCCAGCACCTCAAGCAGGTCCGCTTCGACCATGGGCTGATAGTCGAGGCGCAGCAAGTCCCAGCCTGCCGCGCTGCCATCCTGCGTCACTGCGTCCTTGCCCGCCTCCATCATTGTGCCGGCTCCGCAGCGGCCTTGGCCTGTTGCATCTCGTGCCGTTCCGCGCTCGTGTAGGCGATCTTGTTGCGCAAGTACAAAGGCTGCGCCTCGGCCGCCGTCACGAAATGTCCGGCGGCAAAGGCGATACGCGCCAGTTGCGCCACCTGCTCGGCGTGCGGCATGATGGCCGCGTCCGCGCTGACGGCGCATGGCAGCGCGGCCAATGCTTCGGCATAGGCCGCAAAGCCGTTGCCACAGCCGGCAACATCGCCTTGCGGCGCCACGCCGGCGGGCGCGCTCAGTGCCGGTGGCGAAACGAGCTGCAAGCCATCCTGGTAATCATATTGCGCCCAGTACACTTCGCCCATGCGGGCGTCAAGCACGGTCACGATGCGTTGCGCGCCATGCTGCTGGTGGCATGCCAGCGCCATGGCGTCGAGCGTGACAACGGGCACGACGGGCAGGCTGGCGCCATAGGCCAGGCCTTGCGCGATGCCGCAGGCCGTGCGCACGCCCGTAAACGAGCCGGGACCGGAGCCATAGGCGATGGCATCGACGTCGGCCAGGGTCACGCCCGCTTCGGCCAGCAATTCCTGCACCATCGGCAAGATGGACTGGGAATGGGTGCGCACGCCCGACGACGCGCGGGACAGGACGACATCGCCGCGCAGCAAGGCGCAGGAGGCGAGTTCGGACGAAGTTTCAATAGCAAGCAGGGTGGGAAGTAAGGTAGACATAGCGTATTTTACCTTGCCGCGCCATGGCGCGGCACTCCCCGCTGCGGCATGCCGTGGCAAGCCGGGCAACGATCAGGCCGACGCGGCCCGATGCGGCTTGCACAGCGGGCCCGCGAGGACGGCTATAATGAAAGACGCAGCTTATTATTTGACCGGCATCAAGTCTGCCGCGCCAGTTAGTCGCTTAGCAACATCGTCTTTCCACTCTTGCCCTGGTCCGTTCCGTGAATCCACTTCTTGCTAAACTGCAACCATATCCATTTGAAAAGCTGCGCCAGCTGTTTGCCGGCGTGACGGTCAACCCCGAGTATGCGCCCATCAGCCTGGGCATGGGCGAACCCAAGCACCCGACGCCGGCGTTCATCGAACAGGCATTGACCGACAATATCCATGGCCTGGCCAGCTATCCGACCACCATCGGCTCGGAAGCCTTGCGCACGGCCATCGCCGGCTGGCTGGAACGCCGCTACGGCATCCCCAAGCTCAATCCTGCCACGCAAATCCTGCCCGTGAACGGTTCGCGCGAAGCGCTGTTTGCGCTGGCGCAAACGGTGATCGACCCGTCGGCCGGCTCGCTCGTGATCAGCCCGAATCCGTTTTACCAGATCTATGAAGGCGCGGCCTACCTGGCCGGCGCCGAACCGTATTTCGTCAATTCCGACCCGGCGCGCAATTTCGGCTGCGACTACGACAGCGTGCCGGCCAGCGTGTGGGAAAAGGTCAAACTGCTGTTCCTGTGTTCGCCCGGCAACCCGACGGGCGCCGTCTTGACCCTGACGGACTGGGAACACCTGTTCGCCCTGTCCGAGCGCTACGATTTCGTCATCGCCGCCGACGAGTGCTATTCCGAGATCTATCACGGCGACACGCCCCCGCTGGGCGCGCTGCAGGCGGCGCACATGCTGGGCCTGTCCACCATCGAGCGCCCGTATGCGCGCCTGGTGGTGTTTTCCAGCCTGTCGAAGCGCTCGAACGTGCCGGGCATGCGCTCGGGCTTTGTCGCCGGCGATGCCGAAGTATTGAAAAAATTCCTGCTCTACCGAACCTACCACGGCGGCGCCATGAGCCCTGCCGTGCAGGCGGCCTCCGTCGCGGCCTGGAACGACGAAACCCATGTCGAGGAAAATCGCGCCAAGTACCGCGCCAAGTTCGACGCCATCACGCCGCTGCTGCAATCGGTGATGGACGTGCAATTGCCGGACGCCGGCTTCTACCTGTGGGCCGACGTCAGCCGCACGGGACTGTCCGACACGCAATTCGCGCAACGCCTGTACGCCGAATATAATGTCACGGTATTGCCTGGCAGCTACCTGGCGCGCGACGCGCACGGCATCAATCCGGGCCGCAACCGCATCCGCATGGCCCTCGTGGCCGAAACGGCTGAAGGGCTGGAAGCAGCGTTGCGCATAGTAAAATTCTGCCAGCAGCTTTCCGCATCCGCATCAACCCCTACATAAACAAGACATCATCATGAGCCAACAACTGCAAAACATCATCGACCAGGCCTGGGAAAACCGCGCCGAGATCAATCCGGGCAACGGCACGGCCGAATTGCGCGACGCCGTCTCCCACGTCATCAATGGCCTGGACAACGGCAGCATCCGCGTGGCGGAAAAAACCTCGGGCGACTGGGTCGTCAACCAGTGGGTCAAGAAAGCCGTGCTGCTGTCGTTCCGCCTGGAAGACAACGTCGTCCTACCATCGGACGGCACGATGCAGTTCTACGACAAGGTACCGACCAAGTTCGCCAACTACACGAAGGAAGACTTCGTCAAGGGCGGTTTCCGCGTGGTGCCGCCAGCCGTCGCCCGCCGCGGCAGCTTCATTGCCAAGAACGTCGTGCTGATGCCGTCCTACGTCAACATCGGCGCCTACGTCGATGAAGGCGCCATGGTCGACACCTGGGCCACCGTCGGTTCCTGCGCGCAGATCGGCAAGAACGTCCACCTGTCCGGCGGCGTCGGCATCGGCGGCGTGCTGGAACCGATGCAAGCGAACCCGACCATCATCGAAGACAACTGCTTCATCGGCGCCCGCTCGGAAATCGTCGAAGGCGTGATCGTCGAGGAAAACTCGGTCATCTCGATGGGCGTCTACATCGGCCAGTCGACCAAGATCTACGACCGCGCCACGGGCGAAGTGACCTACGGCCGCGTGCCGGCCGGCTCCGTCGTGGTCTCGGGCAACCTGCCTTCGGAAGACGGCAAGTACTCGCTGTACTGCGCCGTGATCGTCAAGCGCGTGGATGCAAAAACCCGCGCAAAAACCGGCATCAACGAGTTGCTGCGCGGCATCTAATTACTGCGCCGCAAGGCGCACGCAGCACCCTGAATGTCCCGCTCCGGCGGGACATTTTCATTTCCGGACAGTAACTTCAATCGTCGCGCAGCCATGCCCCATCCTGTCCTATACTGGATGGCATGAATACTCCTCCCGTCTTGATCGTCGGCGCCGGTCCTACCGGCCTCATGCTTGCCTTGCGCCTGGCGCGCCATGGCGTCGATTGCCGCATCATCGACAGGAATAGCGGTCCGGGCCAGGCGTCGCGGGCCATGGCCGTGCATGCGCGCACCCTGGAGTTTTACCAGCAGCTGGGCTTTGCCGACGAGCTGGTGCACCTGGGCATCAAGATCAATGCCGTGCACATCCACGAAGGCGGCGAGGAGCTGGTGAAACTGGCGCTGGGCGAGATCGGCGAAGGGCTGAGTCCCTATCCTTTCGTGCTGAGCCTGCCCCAGGACGAGCATGAACGTTTTCTTATCAGCAAGCTGGCGGCGGCCGGCGTGCACGTGGAATGGAACGTGGCGCTGGACCTGTGGACGCAGGACGATAGCGAAGTGCAAGCCATCCTGCTCAACAATGGCGAACGCCAATATTGCACGTTTAACTATATTTGCGGCTGCGACGGCGCCCGCAGCAAGGTGCGCGAGATCGCCGGCTTTGCGTTTTCCGGCGGTACCTACGACCACCTGTATTACGTGGCCGACGCGCAAGTGGCCGGCAAGAATACGGACTTGCACGCCCATTTGGGCGCGAACTCGTTTGCGCTGATGCTGCCCGTGCGCACCAGCGGCATGCAGCGCCTGATCGGCATCCTGCCCGACCGCCCCGATGGCGCGCCCGCGCCCGTCTTCGACGACGTGCGGGAGCAGGTGCAAGCCTTGCTGGGCATCGAGGTCGAACACGTGAACTGGTTTTCCACGTATAAGGTGCACCACCGGGTGGCGGCCCAGTTTCGCGAACGGCGCTGCTTCATCCTCGGCGACGCGGCCCACCTGCACAGCCCCGTGGGCGGCCAGGGCATGAACACGGGCCTGGGCGACGCCGTCAACCTGGCCTGGAAACTGGCGCAAAAGCTGCGAGGACAAAGCAACGACGCCCTGCTCGACACCTATGAAAGCGAGCGCATCGTGTTTGCCCGCAAGCTCGTCGCCACCACCGACCGGGCCTTCCAGGCCATCGTCGCGCAAGGCATGGCCGGGCAATTCCTGCGCCGCTGGCTGGTGCCGCACGCGCTGCCCTTCCTCTCCGGCTTCGCGCGGGCGCGCCGGCTGCTGTTCCGGACCGTGTCGCAAATCCAGATCAGCTATGAAGACAGCGCCCTTTCCGCCGGCCATGCGGAATACCTGCGCGGCGGCGACCGCCTGCCGTGGTTCTCGGACGGCACGCAAGACAATTTCACGGCCTTGCGCAGCATGGATTGGCAATTGCACATCTATGGCGAAGCAGCGCCCGAACTGCTCGACGAAGCGCGCGTGCTGAAACTGCCCGTGCATTGCTACACCTATAACGTGGCCGCCAAACTGGCCGGCCTGGGCCGCGACGCGGCCTATCTCGTGCGCCCCGACGGCCACATCGCGCTGGCGCTGCACCTGCAGGAAAGCGGCGCCCTGCGCGCCCTGGCCTTGCGACTTGGCCTGCATTTCGGTCCGGCCGAATCGGGCAAGGCTGCGCCACGGCCTGTGTAGGGCGAATCACTGGGACGTGTTGCACTGCCGCATCGACTGCGCATCGACTGTATAATGGCGGCTACCATCGTATTTTTCCCTGGCGCAAGCGCCACGGTCAAGCGAACCGCATTCATTCCCCTTAGCCCTACCCATGACGACCATTACACTCTACGGTATCCCCAACTGCGATACCGTCAAAAAGGCCCGCACCTGGCTGGCCGCACAACAAGTCGATTTCACCTTCCACGACTTCAAGAAGCAGGGTCTGGAACGCGCCACCGTCGAGGCGTGGCTGCAGCAATTGCCGTGGGATGTGCTGGTCAACAAGAAAGGCACGACCTGGCGCGCCCTGTCCGACGAACGCAAGGCGTCCACCGTCGATGCGGCAAGTGCCCTGAACTTGATGCTGGAAAACCCGTCCATCATCAAGCGCCCCGTGCTGGACAAGGATGGCCAGTTCAGCGTGGCGTTTTCCGATGCGCAGTACAAGACCCTTTTCTCGCTGTAACCATACTTAGTTGACCACCGGAACGATGTTGCCGGCACGACCTTACCCATGACCACCTCCAAAACCCTTGCCCTGACCGAAAAACTGATCGCCCTGTCCTCGGTCACGCCCGACGACAAGGGCTGCCAGCAGCACCTGATCGACCTCCTCACGCCGCTGGGCTTTGTCTGCGAGACGATACAGTCGAACGACGTCACCAACCTGTGGGCACGCCGCGGCACGACATCGCCCGTCTTCGTCTTTGCCGGGCATACGGACGTGGTGCCGACCGGCCCCGTCGAGCAATGGCGCTCGCTGCCCTTCATTCCCACGCACCGCGACGGCAAGCTGTACGGCCGTGGCGCGGCCGACATGAAGACCTCGATCGCCGCCATGGTCGTTGCTTGCGAGGAATTCATCGCCGCCACGCCCGGGCATACTGGCTCGATCGCCTTTCTGATCACCAGCGACGAGGAAGGCCCGGCCACGGATGGCACCGTCATCGTCTGCGAGCAATTGAAGGCGCGCGGCGAGCAGATCGACTATTGCCTGGTGGGCGAGCCGACCTCGAGCGCGCAGCTGGGCGACATGATCAAGAACGGCCGCCGCGGTTCGCTGTCGGGCCGGCTGACGATCAAGGGCGTGCAAGGCCATATCGCCTATCCGCACCTGGCAAAAAACCCGATTCACGAAGCGGCGCAGGCGCTGGCCGACCTGGTCGAGGAAAAATGGGATGCCGGCAACGAGTACTATTTGCCGACCTCGTGGCAAATGTCCAACATCAACGCGGGCACGGGCGCCAATAACGTGATTCCCGGCGACATGGTGATCGATTTCAATTTCCGCTTTTCCACGGCCAGCACGGCGGAAAACCTGCAGGAACGGGTCCACGCCATCCTCGACAAGCATGATTTGCAATACGATTTGCAGTGGACCCTGAGCGGCCTGCCCTTCCTCACGCCGCGCGGCACCCTCTCCGATGCGCTGTCCGCCGCCATCCTGGAAGAAACGGGCCTCACGACGGAGCTGTCGACCACGGGCGGCACCTCGGATGGCCGGTTTATCGCGCAAATCTGCCCCCAAGTGATAGAATTCGGGCCGCCCAATGCCAGTATTCACAAGATCGACGAGCACATCGAACTGCGCCACATCGATCCTCTGAAGAATATTTACCGGCGCACGCTGGAGCATTTGCTGCCCGTCTGAACCAGAATACCGAGGCCCGTCACGGCGGGCCAGAACACCGTCTTTTCGAGAATGCCATGACCCCGAACCCGTTTTCCACGCCACGCGACCTGCTGCGCTACGCCGTTACCCGTTTCAATACCGCCAAGCTGTTTTTCGGCCACGGCAGCGCCGAAGCGTTCGACGAAGCGGCCTATCTGATCCTGCACACCTTGAAGTTGCCGCTCGACAAGCTCGAACCCTTCCTCGACGCCAAGCTGCTGCCGTCGGAAGTGGCCAGCGTGATGAGCGTCATCGACCGCCGCAGCATCGACCGCGTGCCGGCCGCCTACATCACCAAGGAAGGCTGGTTGGGCACGTATAACTTCTACGTCGACGAGCGCGTGATCGTGCCCCGCTCCTTCATCGCCGAACTGATCCCTGAATACTTCTCGCCATGGGTGGCGGAACCGGAAGCCGTGGAAAACATCCTGGAACTGTGCACCGGTTCGGGCTGCCTGGCTATCATGATGGCCGATGCCTTCCCGAACGCCGCAGTCGATGCCGTGGATATTTCCGCCGATGCGCTGGCCGTGGCCAAGCGCAACGTCGACACGTACAAATTGCAGGACCGCGTCACCCTGATCGAATCGGACCTGTACGCCAACGTGCCGGCCAAGAAATATGATTTGATCATCAGCAATCCGCCATACGTGAATTCCGCCTCGATGGGTGCCCTGCCCCAGGAATACCTGGCTGAACCGCAAATCGCCCTCGACGGCGGCAGCGACGGCATGGACCTGGTGCGCAAGATCATCGCAGGCGCGGCCGAACGCCTGACGGACGACGGCATCCTGATGATTGAAATCGGCAACGAACGCGCCTACGCGGAAGCGGCCTTCGGCGAGCTGGGCCTGACTTGGCTGACGACGAGCGCCGGCGACGACATGGTCTTCCTGCTGACGGCCGAGCAGTTGAAGCTGGGTTAATGGAATTGGTAGGTCGGATTAGCGTAGCGTAATCCGACATGCCTGTGCGGCACCCGTCGGATTACGTCCTTCGGACTAATCCGACCTACACGATGTTTTTACGGCGGGGGTCAAAGCCCAGCCTTTACAAAGAAAAAAATGATACGTTTCCTACAAGTAAGCCTGATGCGCGGCATCAAACCGTTGCTCGAACAAGTCGATGTCACCCTCAATCCGGGCGACAAGATCGGCCTGATCGGCGCCAATGGCGCGGGCAAATCGAGCCTGTTCGCCATGATGCGTGGCGAATTGCACCCTGACCAGGGCGAGATCGATTTCCCGGCCAAATGGCGCGTGGCTTACGTGGCGCAGGAAACACCGCCGCTGGACCGTGCCGCGCTCGATTATGCGATTGACGGCGACGTCACCCTGCGCAAACTGGAAGCGGAACTGGCGCGCCTGGAATCAGAGCCTGCCACGTCGGAAAACGGTATCGCCATCGGCGAAATCTACAGCGCCATGGCCGATGCCGACGCGTATACCGTGCAGTCGCGCGGCGAGCAATTGCTGCTGGGCCTGGGCTTCACCCTGGACCAGATGCAGCAACCGGTGGCCAGTTTCTCCGGCGGCTGGCGCATGCGTTTGAACCTGGCGCAAGCGCTGATGTGCCCATCCGACCTGCTGCTGCTCGATGAACCGACCAACCACTTGGATCTGGACGCCATCATCTGGCTGGAAGACTGGCTCAAGCGCTACGCCGGCACCCTGCTGATCATTTCCCATGACCGCGACTTCCTCGATGAAGTCGTCAACGTGGTCGTGCATATCGACGAACGCAAGCTGAAGCGCTATTCGGGCAACTACTCGAGCTTCGAGCGCCAACGCGCGGCGCAGATGATCCTGGCCGCCGGCGCGCTGGAAAAGCAGCAGCGCAAACGTGCCCATCTGGAATCGTTCGTGAACCGCTTCAAGGCGCAAGCCTCGAAGGCCCGCCAGGCGCAAAGCCGCATGAAGGCGCTGGCGAAGATGGAAGAGCTGGCGCCATTGCGCGCCGCCGCCGAATTCTCGTTCGAATTCCGCGAGCCCTTGAGCGCGCCGAACCCGCTGCTGGTGATGGAAGACGTCGATGCGGGCTACAAGATCGAGAACGAAGCGACGGGCGAAATCACGCACAAGACCATCGTCAACGGCATCAAGTTTTCGCTGCAGATCGGCCAGCGCATCGGCCTGCTGGGCCAGAACGGCGCCGGCAAGTCGACCCTGATCAAGACCATCGCCGGCGAACTGATGCCGCTGACGGGCGACGCCACCATGGGCAAGGGCCTCAACATCGGCTACTTCGCCCAGCACCAGGTGGAAATGCTGCGCCACGACGAATCGCCGCTGTGGCATCTGGCCAAGATCGCCCCGACCGTGCGCGAGCAGGAACTGCGCAACTTCCTGGGCGGCTTCAACTTCCCCGGCAACATGGTCACCGCGTCCATCGCACCGTTCTCGGGCGGCGAAAAAGCCCGTCTGGCGCTGGCCCTGATCGTCTGGCAGCGTCCTAACCTGCTGCTGCTCGATGAACCGACCAATCACCTGGATCTGGAAACGCGCGAAGCGCTGACGGAAGCGCTGGCCCAGTTCGAAGGCACCCTGGTCGTCGTTTCCCATGATCGCCACTTGCTGCGCGCCACCACGGACGAATTCATCATCGTTGCCGACGGCAAACTGCAACCGTTCGACGGCGACCTGGACGACTACAAGGATTGGCTGTTCAAGACCAAGCTGGGCAAGGGCACGGACGTGCTGCCGGCCGCCGGCAAGGCCAACAAGACTGACTTCCCCGTGACGTCTTCCGTCCCTGCGCCGGTAGCCGCCGCCCCTGCCGCGCCCGTGCGCGACAAGCGCAAGGAAGCGGAAGACCGCCAGAAGGCCGCCGCCCTGCGCAAGCCGATCGAAAACAAGATCAAGCGCCAGGAAGAGCAGATCGCCAAGCGCAATGCGCAAAAGGCGGAAACCGACGCCAAGCTGGGCGAGCCGACCATCTATGACGCGGCCAACAAGGCCAAGCTCAAGCAATTGCTGGCCGACCAGACCTTCTTCACCAAGGACCTGGCGCAGCTGGAAGCGGAATGGCTGGACTTGCAGGATCAGTTAGAGAAACTGGGCTAACGCAAAACACCAAGACGACTCCCGGGTCGTCTTTTTTTTATGCCGCCTGCATGGGACTGGGGCTGCGGATCGCCATCAGGCGGTCGATGTCGACGAGGATCAATCGGCGCCCCGCCACCGTGCCCAGGCCCAGCAGGTAATCGGCTTCCGCCTCGCCCAGGCCGGGCACGGCGGCGATGTCACTGGCGGCCAGGCTGACGATATCGGTGACGCCATCGACCACCATGCCCATCACGCCATTGCTCAGCTGCAAAATGATCACGTCGGTGGCCGGGTCGGGCGCGCCGTGGGCGCTGCCAAACGCGGCGCGCATGTCGACGATGGGGATGATTACGCCGCGCGAAACGGCCACGCTGTGCAGCACTTCCCCTTCCGAGGAAAAACGGTCGAGTTCCTTCAGAGGACGCAATTCCCGCACGCAACGGTAATCGAGGCCGTATTCCAGGCCGCCCAGCCGGAAGCTCAAGTACTGCGTCAGGTATTGGGTCGTTGCGGCGCCAGGCGTGGTCGTGGGCTGCATGGTGTTCCTTTCATCCGGTAGGCGCTGCCAGGATGCGCAGTGGCGCAACGTTGGCCCCATGCTAACCAGCATCGCCGCAGGCGGCGTTGAGAAACATCAACTTTCCCGGAAGGCAGCCTGGCCTCGGCGCCCGGCCTTGCGCCGGCGCAGCCATCTTCCCTTACAATACCCACATCATCCCCCAACAGGCAGGCCATGCAACACCTCGTCAACCCCGCTGAAGTTGAATTTTCCGCCATCCGCGCCCAGGGCCCGGGCGGGCAGAACGTCAACAAGGTGTCCAGCGCCATCCATCTGCGCTTCCCCATCGCCGCCTCGTCGCTGCCGGAAGCGTACAAGGAACGGTTGCTGGCCCTGCGCGACAGCCGCATCAGCAAGGATGGCGTGCTGGTGCTCAAGGCGCAGCAGTCGCGCAGCCAGGAACAGAACAAGGAAGAAGCCTTGCGGCGCTTGCAGGAAATCATCGACAGCGTGACCTTCCTGCCCGCCGTGCGGCGCGCCACCAAGCCCACGCGCAGCTCGCAGCGGCGCCGTCTCGACAGCAAGAGCACGCACAGCGTCCTCAAACAATCTCGCGGCAAGGTTATCGACTGATCAGAGTGGCGGCTGGTAGGTCCAGTCCAGGCTGCCCATGCTGTCCGCGAACACGGGCTGCGTGGCCGGCGTGGCGCTGCGCAGCAGGGCCTTGATTTCCTTCGGCGGCCGGTCGTAGACCTTGGCCGGACCGGGCGGCACGACGAGGGCGCGCACCGTCGTCTCGCCATCAATCAGGCTCAGGGTGCAGCGCGACTGGCCCGCCGTTGCCTGCCGCTCCTGGCGCAATTGTTCCACCAGCGCCAGCATCTGCGCGTGCAGGATTTCCGACTGTTTTACCTCCACGCGCAGCCGCGCCACCTCTTTCAGGACGGGAGCGATGCGCGCGGCCAGCTTGTCGTACTGTACCTGTTGCGTTGCTTGCAGTTGCAATTCGCCACGCCGCAGCTGGCCCGCCAGGGTCAGGTAATTGCGTACCTCGGGCAATTGCGCGATGGCATCGATTTCCTGCTGGCGCTTGTGCTGCACCTGCAGGAATTGCGCCGCCTTCGCCAGGCTCTCGGCGATCTTTTGTTCCAGCGCACTCAAGTCGGGCACCAGCGGGAACAGCAGCATCTCCACCTGCTTGCGGGGACCGGCGCTGCCGATGCGGATGGTGCGCGCCGCCACGGCGCAGCCTTCGGCCAGTTCGATGACGACCTCGTCGGCGATGATCTCGCAATTGCTGGCGCTGTCGATCACCACGCGCGTGCCGGCGATGACGCAGCTTTCCGCGCGCTTCACATGCACTTCGCCGCTCAGCGCCTGCAGCACGGAGCCGGAAGCGACGCCCTCGACGCGCACGTCGCCATGCTCGTTGAAGGCCGTGCCGCCCACCAGGTTGCGCTGTAGCCATATTAATCCGCCATGCGAGTGCAAGTGGCCGTAGACGTCACCATGGATGGTGATGTCGCTGCCGTCGAGCTGGCGCTGCTCCTGCACTTCGCCGTACTCCTCGTAGGCGGCGCTCAGCTTCAGATTGCCCGTCGTACGGCTGCTGACGCCTTCGCGGCTGACGATCTTGTTTTCGATGGACATCTTGCCGTGTTGATCGACATTCACATAGCCATCTTGCGTAGCCACGACGAAATCGCCATCGCTGAAATGCTCGACCGCCGTGCCTGGCCCCGCCACGGTGGCCAGGTCCAGTTCCAACGGCGCGGGCGGTGGCAGCGCCTTGCCGGCCAGGTCGTAGCCAGGCAAGCCGGGAGTCCCCGGCAGCAGACGCAGCAGGCGCGCGTGTTTTTTTACTTGCGGAAAGCGGTTCTTGAAGCTGAGCAAATCCAGGCGGCCATCGGAGCGTTCGCGCGGCGCATCGTCGCGGTGGATGCCTTGCGATACTTCGACCAGCTGGGCGTCGCGCCCCGGCTGTGGCGGCAGCACCCGCGCCACCGTGATGCGCTCGGCCTTGCCGCTGGCAAGAATGGCGCGCACGGCCACACTATCGATGCCGTAGTGCACGCCCTTGCACCACAGGTCGGCCACCAGCTCGTCGAATTCGCGGCGCGCCGGCACCTGGCCGTCCGCGTCCGCAGGCAAGGCTTCAAAGTAAAACTCGGCGCTGTCGCCACGTATCTTGATTTGTTTGTACAGCGCGCGGCGCTGGGGCGGGAATGGCGCCACGCGCACGGCGATGCGCAGCAAGGCATCGCCCTTGGGCGCGGCGCGGGGAGTAGGGGCATGGAACAGGGTCAGCAGGAACAAACCGTAATCGAGGCCGGCCAGCAGCTGGCCCGACTGGAACAGCTGCTCGACGGCGGTGCGCAGCTGCGCCGGCGCCAGGGACAGGTCAAGGAACACGCCCTCGTCGCGCTGGACCAGGCCGTGCGGCAAGCCGCCTGCGGGGACCGCATCCGGAACGGGTGTGTCGTCGTCGCTCACGCCTTGCCTCCCCCAGCAGCCATTTCAAAGAATTGCCTCCGTGCACTAGAACAATATCACGGGGCGGGGCCGTGTGCCTGACTGAGCAACAATGCGGGCGGCCAGATGCAAACAGGGCCATGTCTTGCGAGATGGCCCTGTCGGAGGGGGATGGCTGGCTAGCGGCGCGGGGGATTCGAGTAAATGTCCTGCCCCACTTCGTTGATCTGGCGGCGCAGGTCGCGCCGTTCGTCGGGCGTCATGCGGCCCGTGCGGCGCGAGGCGTCGGCGCCTTCGTTGGCGCGGCGCTGCTCTTCTGCGCGCGTGTCGAAACTGCGTGCGTCACGCTGTTCGCGCAGTCGCGTATCATTGCTGTTACTGCGCTGTACCTGTTCATACCGCTGGGCCTGCATTTGCTGCTGGTCGTCACGGCGTGGCGGCGGCTGGTTTTGCGCTGCCGCCAGGCTGGCGGCAAACACGGAACAAACGGCAAATGCGGACAGCACGGTCGTACGTGCAGCAATAGCTGCGCTGGGAGCGGCGTGAATTTTTTTAGTAAAGATATTCATTGAGTTCCTCTTCCGCGATGCCGTATAAACTAAAGCTGATTTCCACTGTGGCCCCAGTGTATGATGCTTTACACGGTGCAGTAAGAGTAATTGGGTAAAGTTTGTAACACTTTGTAATGGGTCGCCACAGCCCCTTGCCGACGCCGCGCGAGGCGTTACTATAGCAACTAATATAAGATAACACGACACCCTAAATGACCACAACCTCCACTTCCGGCAGCAATACAACAACGCAATCGATCCACGGCCACCAGGCAAAAATCATGGTAGTCGATGACGATGTGCGCCTGCGCGACCTGCTGCGGCGCTACCTGACCGAACAGGGCTTCAATGTCTTCACGGCAGAGAGCGCGACGGCCATGAACAAACTGTGGCTGCGCGAACGCTACGACCTGCTGGTGCTCGACCTGATGCTGCCGGGCGAAGACGGCCTGTCGATCTGCCGCCGCCTGCGCGGCGCGGGCGACCAGACGCCGATCATCATGCTGACGGCCAAGGGCGAGGACGTGGACCGCATCGTGGGCCTGGAAATGGGTGCCGACGATTACCTGCCGAAACCATTTAATCCGCGTGAACTGGTGGCCCGCATCGGCGCCGTGCTGCGCCGCAAGGGTCCCGATGAAATCCCGGGCGCGCCGTCGGAAACGCCGCAAACCTTCGAATTCGGCGACTTCGTGCTGGATCTGGGCACGCGTACCCTGAAAAAGAATGGCGAAACAGTGCCGCTGACGACCGGTGAATTTTCGGTGCTGAAAGTGTTTGCCCGCCATGCACGCCAGCCGCTGTCGCGCGAGAAACTCATGGAACTGGCGCGCGGCCGCGAATACGAAGTGTTCGACCGCAGCCTGGACGTGCAAATCTCGCGCCTGCGCAAACTCATCGAACCTGATCCGTCGAGCCCGCTGTTCATCCAGACCGTGTGGGGCTTAGGTTACGTCTTCATCCCGGACGGACAGCCGCGCTGATCGCAGGCGAGGCATGATGAAGCTTTTTCCCGATATCAGCCTGGCGCGGCTGAAAAGCGGCTTGTTCTGGCGCACCTTTTTGCTGCTCGGCACCTTGACCACGGTCAGCATGATCGCCTGGTTCAGCATGATTTCCTTCATCCAGCGCGAGCCGCAGGCGCAGCAGATTTCCGCCCAGATCATTTCCGTCGTCACCATCACGCATGCGGCACTGACGCACTCGGCTCCCGAGCTGCGCCGCGAGCTGCTGTTCGATCTCGTCAGCAATGAAGGCATCCGCATCTTCTCGCTGGAAGAGGACGACCGCATCGAGCCGCCGCCCGACAATTACCTGATGCCCGACATCGAGGCGCTGGTGAAGGCCAAGCTGGGCAAGGACACGCGCTTTTCCGCGCGCGTCAACGGCGTGGCCGGCTTCTGGGTCAGCTTCAAGATCGACGACGACGAGTACTGGCTGATGCTGGACCGGGAGCGCCTGCGCGGCTTGACGGGCTTCCAGTGGCTGGGCTGGGCCAGCCTGGTGTCGCTGCTGTCCCTGCTGGGCGCAGCCATCATTTCCAGCCTGATCAATCTGCCGCTGTCGCGTTTGACGGCGGCCGCGCGCGACATCGCCAAGGGCAAGCAGCCGGCGCCGCTGCCGGAAAAGGGCCCGATCGAAATCATCGAGGCGAACCGCAGCTTCAACCAGATGGTCGATGATCTGAAACAGGTGGAATCGGACCGCGCCGTGATTTTGGCCGGCATTTCGCACGACTTGCGCACGCCGCTGGCGCGCATGCAGCTGGAAGTGGAAATGGCGAACCTGTCGGACGAGGCGCGCGAAGGCATCCAGTCCGATATCGGGCAGATGGATGCCATCATCGGCCAGTTCCTCGACTACGCCAAGCCGACGGAAGCGTCGAGTTTTACGGACGTCGACCTCAGTGGCCTGCTCAGCGACATGACGCGCGAAGCCATGCGCCTGCCGGATGTGAAGATCAACGCCAGCATCGCCGACGGCGCGCATGCGATGGGCAACCCCACCGACCTGCGCCGCGTGCTGAACAACCTGATCGAGAATGCGCGCCGTTATGGCAAGACGCCGGGCAGCGACGTGACGGAAATCGACATCGCCTGCCAGGTGCGCACCAGCCACGGCGCGAAAAAGGTCATCATCGAAGTGCAAGACCACGGCACGGGCGTGCCGGCAGAAAAGATCGAGCAACTGATGAAGCCGTTCACCCGCCTCGACACGGCGCGCGGGCAGGCAAACGGCGCCGGCCTGGGCCTGGCCATCGTCGACCGCGTGCTGCTGCGCCACGGCGCCGAATTGCAAGTGCGCAACCGCGAAGGCGGCGGCCTCGCGTTTCAGATCAGCTTGCCAGCGGCGTAGGTCGGATCAGCGAGGCCTTGCCTCGCGTAATCCGACAACATTGTTGGCAATTCCTGTCGGATTACGCGCCAGGCGCTAATCCGACCTACGCTACCGGCTCCGGCGTTTCCGCCGCCCGACGACCGTCAAGCGGACGCCTGCTCCTGCGCCAGCAATTTATTCATCAGCAGTTCCGTCGCCCCGTAGCCGTACAGGGAATCGCTCTCCATGCCCGGCGTATCAAAGGGGATCGATTCCTCGCGGTTCAGCTTGGCAGGGTCCGCATCCGCATAGCTGGCGCGCCAGGCGCGCTGCAAGGATTCATTGCGGCGGATAAAGGCCGGCATGGGCCAGGCGTCGCGCTCCCAGTGGAGGCTGTCACCCAGCAGGGGCCAGCGCTCGTTGAGCAGGGCCATGTCGCCCGTGCGCAGGCGGCGTACGGCCTGTTCCGGCCGCAAGCCTTCCAGCTCATCGAGCGTCGGCAAGCTGTCGCGCTTCGGCCCGAACATATACGCCAGCATGATGCGCCCGGCAGGCGCCCTGCGCGCCACCACGCCGACGGCATAGCCGCCGCCCGGCAAGGGCACGGCAAACCAGCTGCCTTCTCGGTATGGTAATGATCTCATCGTTGCAAACTCCCCCAAAATCGTGTCCGGGGCACAGTCTACGCGAAACGATGCAAAAGTGGCGCATGGTACGCCACAGCAACAAACCAATAGTTACAATATTTTCTCGTCATAGTGATACTGAGCAACAATCGGTCCCGCCTTGAACAGCGCTTCCTTCATGGCCGTATCCAGGCGCGCATCGCGGCGGCGCATCCATTCGAGCAGCATGGATATTTCGCGCCGGCTGGTGTCGCCCGCATGCGCCAGCACGCGGCGCAGTTCCGGGTCCGTGCACGCCTCGAAACGCTGGCTGTTCAAGTCCAGCGCCTGCAGCGCGGCGATGGCAGCGCCGATGGCGCGGTGCATATCGAGCGCGGTGGCCGGCAAGCCGGATTCTTCCAGTGGGACGTTGGTCATGCGCATTCCTTTTCGCGTGGTGGTGACATCGGCTGCATTCTCCACCGCGCGGGCGAAAAGCTCAAGCGTCCACGACACGTTTCCACCCGTTCGGCCATAATCATGGCTCAGCAACAGCCTAAACCCCAGCGGCAGGAGCCCCATGTTCAATTTCGACTTTTACAATCCGACGCAAATCCTCTTCGGCCAGGGCCAGATCGCCGCCATCACGGCGCTGATCCCGCCGCATGCCAGAGTGCTCATGACGTATGGCGGCGGCAGCATCAAGCAGAACGGCGTCTACGATGAAGTCAGGGCGGCGCTGGCCGGCCATACCTTGCTGGAATTTGCCGGCATCGAACCCAATCCCAGCTATGAAACCCTGATGCAGGCCGTGGCCATGGTGAAAAGCGAGCGCATCGATTTCCTGCTGGCCGTCGGCGGCGGTTCCGTGGTCGATGGCACCAAATTCATCGCCGCGGCCGCCCTGCATGAAGGCGAGGCGTGGGACATCCTGGCCAAAGGCGGCAAGATCGTCGAGGCCGCCCTTCCCTTCGGCACGGTATTGACGTTACCGGCCACGGGTTCCGAAATGAATGGCTCGGCCGTGATCACGCGCAAGGCCACGCAGGAAAAGCGCTCGTTCATGAGCCGCAAGGTGTATCCGAAATTCTCCGTACTGGACCCCTCGAAAACATTCACCTTGCCGCTGCGCCAGGTGGGCAATGGCGTCGTCGATGCGTTTGCGCATGTCATGGAACAGTATTTGACCTACCCCGTGAACGCGTCCGTGCAAGACCGCTTCGCCGAAGGCATTTTATTGACCCTGATCGAGGAAGGCCCGAAAGCCCTGTCGCACCCGGACGACTACGACGTGCGCGCCAACGTGATGTGGAGCGCCACCCTGGCCTTGAACGGCCTGATCGGCGTGGGCGTGCCGCAGGACTGGTCCACGCACGCCATCGGCCATGAATTGACGGCTTTGTACGAGCTCGACCATGCCCAGACCCTGGCCATCATCCTGCCCAGCATGCTGCGCGTGCGCAAGCAGGCCAAGCGCGCCAAACTGCTGCAATACGCGGCCCGCGTGTGGGGACTCGACGGCGGCGACGAGGATGGCCGCATCGAGGCCGCCATCGCGCGCACGGAATTCTTCTTCCGCCACATGGGCGTCAAGACGCGCCTGGCCGACTACGGCCTGAACCACGTCAGCGTGGATGCCGTCGTGTCCGCCCTGGAAGCGCACGGCATGACGGCGCTGGGCGAGCAGCGCGAAGTGACGCCCGCCGTCAGCCGCAAGGTCCTGGAACTGAGTCTGTAGCGCAGTTTGCAAATTCCAGCCACACTGTTGTAAAACGGTCAGCCAGGGGGACAGCTGGCCGTGGTTCATGCTAAGCTGTCATTTCGCTAGGGGTCCTGGAGTCGTTATCCGGGTGAGAGATACCCTTCGTACCTGATCTGGATAATGCCAGCGAAGGAAAGCGCAAAGTACCTCCCTCCTTTGATAGCTCCTGCGTTGGCGCCAGCCGAACAAGCAGCCTGCCGTGCTCTTTACAGAGACGGCTTGAACCACGAGCAATCTATGTCCACACCGAATTTATCCGTTTCTGTACTGACCCTGGCCATCCTGCACGCGTTTGCCGCGCCTGCCTTTGCTGCGAACGACACCGCCGAAGCCGCCGATCCGCAGGCCCAAAACATGGCCGAAGTCGTCGTCACGGCCAGCAAGGCGCCGGCCGCCAAGCGCGCCTCCGTGGGCGGCTTTGCCGACGCGCCGCTGCTGCAGACACCGGCGTCCGTCACCGTCATTTCGCAAAAAGACATGCAGGACTTGCAGATCCGCAATCTCAGCGATGCCGTCAAGCTCGACGCCAGCATCAACGAATCGTACAACGCCGTCGGCTACGCGGAACAGTTCACCATCCGCGGCTTCAAGCTCGACACAAACTCCAGCTACCGCAAGGATGGCGTGGCCATTCCTGGCGACACGCAAATTCCGCTGGAAAACAAGGAACGCATCGAAGTCTTAAAAGGCCTGGCCGGCTTGCAGGCAGGCGTGGCCGCGCCTGGCGGCGTGATCGACTTCATCGTCAAGCGCCCCACCGCCGCACCGCTGCGCACCGTCACCGTGGAAGCGCGCGAACGGGGCACCGTGTATGGCGCCGTCGACCTGGGCGGACGCCTGGAAGACACGCGCTTCGGTTACCGCGTCAACGTGGCGGCCGAGCGCCTGCGTTCCTACATCCAGGGCGCGGACGGCAACCGTCGGTTCATTTCCGGCGCCTTCGACTGGCAGATTTCCCCGCAAGCGCTGCTGCAGCTCGACGCCGACTACCAGGACAAGGCGCAGGTCACGGCGCCCGGCTTCCAGCTGCTGAGCAACGGCAGCCTGCCGGCCAACGTCAGCGCCGACGCCATGCTCAACAAGCAACCGTGGACGCATCCGGTGGAAACCGTCACCAGCAACCTCGGCCTGCGCTTCCAGTACGCCTTCAATGACGACTGGCACGCCACCCTCTCCGCCAACCAGCACTCGTTCAAGCGCGACGACTACACGGCGTATCCGTATGGCTGCAGCCCGGAAGGCTGGGCGCCCGTCTTCTGCAGCAATGGCGATTTCTCCGTATGGGACTTCCGCAGCCTGGGCGAGACAAAGAAGCCGTTGAGCGCGCAAGCCATGATCCAGGGCAAGTTCGCCACCGGCAGCCTGCGCCACGAATTCACTGCCGGCGTGTCGTACTTCAACCGCAAGGACCGGGCCGGCAAGTACGTGTACGACGAAGTGGGCATCAGCAATATCTACCGTCCCGTCATCGTCGCGCCATCCGACGGCGTCACTGGCCCCGTGCGCCTGGTACGCAACGACAAGGAAAAATCCGTCTTCGTGCAAGACATCGTCAGCCTGGCGCCCAACTGGAAGCTGCATGGCGGCCTGCGCCACATCAATGTGGATGGCTACCAGTATGTGCTCAAGGCCGACCAGGAAATCCGCGCCAAGCACGACTTCCTGTTGCCGAACGTGGCGCTGGTGTACAACCCGCAAGACAATATCGCCGTGTATGCATCGTATTCGCAGGGCATGGAACACGGCGGCACGGCCGACCGCTACGCGGAAAACGCCAATGTGGAACTGACGCCGAGCCGCTCGAAGCAGATCGAATTGGGCGTGAAGGCGGACCTGACGCCGGACTTCATGGTAGCCGCCACCCTGTTCCAGATCCGCAAGGGCCTGGAATTCAACCAGTACCTCGACAGCAGCATGAGCACCTACAACTTCGTGCGCGCGGGCCAGGCCCAGCACCGTGGCCTGGAATTGTCGGCCCAGGGCAAGGCATCGGCCAACCTGAACCTGGGCGCGTCCGTCACGGCCCTGAACAGCCAGCAATCAGGCACGGGCAGTGCGGACTACGATGGCAAGCGCGTGCCCAACGTGCCGGCCTTCAAGGCGGCCGTGCACGCCGACTACGCCGTGCCGCAGGTGGCGGGCTTGAGCGTGAATGGCAGCTGGGAATATGCGGGCAAAAAGGCGTTTGAAAACAACAACACCACCTTCGTGCCTTCGTACAGCGTGTTCAACCTGGGCGCCGCCTGGGCCACGCGCCTGGCCGGCACGCCAGCCGTGCTGCGCGCCACCGTCAACAACGTGACGGACAAGTTCTACTGGCGCGATGTGACTCCGGAAGCAGGCGGCTACCTGTTCCCGGGTGCAAGCCGCACCTTGAAGGTGTCGGCGCAATTCGACTTTTAATTAAGTTGACGTAAAGGCAGGCGCCGCATCAAGCGCCTGCTGCAGCAAGGGCGCCGCCTGTTCCAGGCGCGCCTCCAGGCTGTCGTGCAGCACGTGGTAGGCGATGCCGCGCGCGTCGAGCTCGTCGAGCAGGTAGCGGTAGATCAGCTGGCGCACGGCTTCCGACTCGCGCTGCAAGCCGTCGGCCACCCACGGGCTGTCGGGCGCCGTCACCAACGTCAGATCGTACTGTGTGGCATCGGCCAGCGCCGCCAGCGGCGCATCGGCGCCATTGAAATAATGGCGGCTGTAGACCACCGTCATCAACGGCGTCGTATCGCAAAACAGGAAGTGGCGCGCCTGCGCGGTGGCAGCCGCTTCGCGTTCGACTTGCGTTCGCGCAATGCCAAACTGGTCGGCCGCGACGGGCACCCTGCCCTGCTTCTCGACAAATTCGCGCAAGTATTCCGGCACCCACACGGTGCCGTAGCGTTCGGCCAGGGCGGCTGCCAGGGTCGACTTGCCCGACGATTCCGCGCCCAGGATGGCCACGCGCACGCAACGCTCCATCACTTGAGGACCATCGCGCTCGGCGCGGCCGGGGCCGACTTTCTCCACGCCAGCAAGCCGATGATGGCCATCACGACGAAGAAGGCATACAGCACGGCCGTCAGGATCAGTCCCTTGTGCAGGTATAGCCAGACATACAGCACGTCGACGATGATCCAGGCGATCCAGTTTTCCAGTTTCTTGCGCGACAGCAGGAATTGCCCCACCAGGCTGCCTGCCGTGAGGAAGCCGTCCGCGTGGGGCACGTCCGTATCCGTCGTCGTCAGCAGCCAGGCGATCAGCAGGAAGCCGACCAGCCAGCCTGCGGCGCACGCCATCCAGCCGCGTCCATCGAGGCGCGTGACGGGCAAGGTCTTGCCGCCGCTGGCCGGGTGCAGCCACTGGTACCAGCCCCAGAACGAGACGCTGATGAACAGCAGTTGCAAGGCCATGTCGCCATACAGGCGCGATTCGAAAAACACGAAACCGTAGGCGGCCGAGGAAATGATGGCGAACAGCCACGCCCAGTGATTCTGGCGGATGTTCAGCGCAACGGTTGTCAATGCCAGGACAAAGGAAATCAGTTCAAGCGGCGTGGTGGCAAAACCCAGCAGGAGAAGCGTATCGTTCATGGGAATCGTGATGAGGCTGGTGGTGCAGTATGCAATACCAGCCATGAATAAGCAAGATTGCCCGCTCAGTGCGCTCAGGCAAAGCCGCCCTTGACGGCGCGTGCCAGCGAACGCTGCACGATCAGCTTGTGGAAAGGCCGGATCATCAGGATGTAGGCACGTCCCACCCCGTTATGGCAATGCACGACGCTGGACATGGTGATGCTGCCATGCGGCCCCGCGTCGCGGTGGCGCAGCACCGACAGGCGGAAATCCAGGTGGCTGTCATCCTCGCCCACGATGATTTCATCTTCGCTGACGGCAAAGATGCGGAAGATGCCGATGCGCTTGCCGGGCCGCGCTTCCATCTGTTTTGCCGTCCGGATACCGAAGCGCGCCACAATGGCGTCGCGCACCACCATCAGCTTGCGCGCCCAGCCCGGCTGGCTGCCCAGCAGCACGCGCGCCAGGCTTTCCATGTCCATCTGGCGCGCCTGCGCAGTCGGCAAGTCGACGGCATACGCGTCGGCCAGGTTGCTGCCCGGATACAAGGGGGCGATGCTGGCGCCTGGCGGCAAGGCCACGGCGCGTACCACGTTGCTTATCTCTTGCATGTGCTCTCCATGTGTTCAGTGATAACATGGCCATCATACACGACAATGTGAACAGCGATAACATAGAATGACAAGCACAAGTACTTACCATCACGGCAACCTGCGCGACACCCTGGTCGCCGCCACCATCGCCCAACTGGCACAGCAAAGCGACGCCACCCTCTCGCTGCGCGAACTGGCGCGCACGGTGGGCGTGTCGATCGCCGCCGTGTACCGCCACTTCCCCAGCAAGGAAGCCTTGCTGGCCGACGTGGCGGCAGCCGGCTTCGCCAGCCTGATCGCCAAATGGGAGGCAGAACTGCCGCCGCAGGGCAGCCTGCCCTCCGAACAGCGTTTTCAGCTGCTGGGCCAGCAATACATCGAATTCGCCCTGGCCGCACCGGCCCATTACCGGCTGATGTTCGAACACCAGGATGTGCGCCAGTTCCCCGCCCTGATGGAAGCGGCGCAAGCGTGCTTCCAGTACGTGCTGCAGACGGCCGGCGCGGCCGTGCGCGAAGCGGGCCTCGACCCGCGCTGGGACAAGGCCGCCGCCAGCGCCGGCTGGTCGCTGGGCCATGGCTACGTGATGCTGCTGCTCAGTGGCCGCCTGGCCATGGCGGACGGCGGCGACGATTTGTCGCCGGCGATGGTGCCGCGCTTTTTCCAGTTGCCGGTGGAGGCGTTGCGGCAGGCTGCCTTGCCAGGCGGGGCAACCGCAATCAAGTCAGATGGACCCAGTGATCGGCGAGTGCCAACGTCAGGAACTTTCATGCGCAACATATCGATAGACACGCTCTCGGTGACCGCCAGGCAATGCATTGCCGTAAGCTGCCTGCAACGCTTTTGCCAGCGCTTTGACATTCACCATCCGGCGCTGTCCGCATTCGCCGGGCACGTGTGGAAGGTGGCGCAGCTCGCGCCTGGGGATTTTGCGGCATGGGAGCATGGTTTTGCTTCCCTGGCGGTGACCGGCATGGGCGACCCCTGGCCGGATGACATCCGCCTGGCCATGCCCGGGCACCTGCTCGGCACGCTGGAGCAGCTTGTCGGGCATGTGCTGGAAACGAGCGCCTGCACCTGGCATGGCGATGACCTTCCGGCAAGCCGGCGGCAGCTGGAAGCCGTCCTTGATATCTGTGCCAGGCACGGCGTGGCGACGCCACCGCTTGCGCACTATGTGCAGCACGATGCGGCGCTGCGCGGCGGCTGGGGGCCGGTGCTGACGGACGCGGAAGTCAGGCGCTGGCAGGCCCTGCTATAGCGCGCGGCCTGCAATGGCGGCGGAGGCTCACGCCGGCAGGCCCTGGCGCACCTGGTCGAGCAGCCGCTCCTCTTCCTCCGTATCCGCATCGATTTGCGTGACGACGGTCCAGAATTGCGGGCAGGTCTTGATCTGCTCGAAAGCCTGGCTCGTTTCAAGCCGCACCATGGTTTTCCTCAGGCTGTGCAGATAGCCCTCCTCGATGGCATCGAGCAGTTCGTCATCGGCAGCGTCGATCAGCTCGAGCAGCGCGCCTTCGATCCTTGCATACCCCTCGTCCCACAGCTGGCCGATTTCCGGCACGTCGACTTCGATGCACTCGTTCGACCAGTCCGGAGGATAGTAATCGCGCTCCCGGTTGGCGGGATCGGTGTCAAGGCTCAGCGAAAGAGATGGAAACGATACGGCGTTGAAGGCAAAGGCGGAAAATGCCTGATCCTTGAATGGGGACGCGCCCAGCAAGGCCAGCGACGCGCTGGCCAGCTTGAAGCAGGTTTCTTCCACGTCGTACGCAGTTTCAAATGTCTGCCAATCAAGGGGCAAAGCGGGAGTCGGGGGCATGGCGGGCCTGTCGAAAAAATATGGGTAGAAAGTGAGAGGAATTATACGTGGCGCAGCCGATACGGCAGGCGCTGGCCACGCGTACGGTGTGGCCGCAAAAAAGCCGCATCGGCCCTGCGGCGGATGCGGCTTTTATCCCAGCTGGGAAAAATTACTTCTTGGCAGCCTTCGGATACTTGATGGTCATTTCCTGCAGCAAATTATCCGCATGGTCCACTTCCTTCATCACCCACAGCATGTAGCGGATGTCGAGGTGGATGGCGCGCGTGATGGCCGTGTCGAAGTACCAGTCCTTGGTGATCGATTCATACGTCGAATCGAAGTTCAGGCCGATCAATTCGCCGCGCTTGTTCATCACGGCCGAGCCGGAATTGCCGCCCGTGGTGTCGGCGCTGGTGAGGAAGTTGACGGGCACCGTGCCCAGCACCGGATCACGGAACTGGCCGTAGCGTTTTTGCTTGACGGCGTCAATCAGGCCTTGCGGCGCTTCGAACGGGGCCTTGCCCGTGACTTTCTCGACGATGCCTTCCACGGTCGTGAACGGTCCCTTGGTGATGCCATCGCGCGGCGAGTACGGCGATACCGTGCCATACGTGACGCGCAGGGTCGAGTTGGCGTCAGGATAGACCGGTTTGCCTTGCGACTTTTTCCAGGCAATCACGGCTTGCATGTATTGCGGAATCACGCGTTCCAGGTTGCCGTCGATTTCCTTGCGGCGCTCTTCCAGTGCCGCTTCGACCGGCTGCAGCTTGATGGCCAGCGCCATGAAAGCGTCGTCGGACTGGGCAACAGCGGCCTGGTCCTTTTCCAGCCAGGCCAGGCGCTTGGCCGTGTCAGCCAGTTGCGTCTGCTGGTACAGGGCCCCCACGGCACCTGGCGCCGGCAGCAGCGCGTCCAGGCCTTGCGGATGGCTCTTCGCCGCCAGTTGCGCGTAGCGCTTCAGACCGGCTTCAAAACGCGCCTGGTCGACCTTGTTGACATACGACTGTTCCAGACGGGCCAGACGGGCCTTGATGAAAGCCAGGTCGCGCTGCTGGAAGCCCGATTCGCGCTCGGCGTCCGCCTTCTGGCGCTCCAGCGACAAACGGTAGAGGGTGCGCGCGCTTTTCAGCAAGTCGCTGTTGGTGGCCACGCTCCAGGCGAACTCTTCTTCGCTCAAGGCCATGTCGCTGGCGATCGCCGCGTCCAGTTCGGCCAGCAGGGTCGGCGACACGTTCGGCTGTTTCGCATACCAGGCGCGGAACTCGGCATCCTGCACGTCCTTGATGGCGGCGATGTCCTTGCGGGCGAAACCGTCGAGCAAGCCCTGGGTTTTCTTCAGCACGTTGTTGATGCTTTTCACCACGCTCGCATAGCGCACGGCAGCGGCCGCGTCGCCATTCGTGGCATCAGCCATCACGGCCAGGTCCGCTTGCAGTTCCGACACTTTCAAAGGGAAGGCCGTATCGCGCGCGAAGCGGATTTCCGCCGGCAGCTTGTAGCGGCTGGTGCGGCCGGGATAGCCCGCCAGCAAGATGCCGTCACCGGCTTTCAAGCCTTCGGCCGAGACCACCAGGAAATCCTTCGATTTGTACGGCACGTTGTCGGGCGACGGGTCGGCCGGACGGCCATCCTTGCCCACGTAGGCGCGCAGGAACGAATAATCGCCCGTGTGGCGTGGCCATTCGTAGTTGTCGATATCGCCGCCGAAGTTGCCGATCTTGTCCGATGGTGCGTACACGAGGCGCACGTCGCGTATCATCATCTGGCGGATGCGGTAGTACTCGAGGCCGCGGTGGAAGGCAGGCACGGAGCAGCGGTACATCTTGTCCGTTTCGCATTCGGCGATCAGGTCCTTGACGCGCTTTTCCACGGCTTCGTGGCGCGCGCGGCCGCTCATGTCCGCCGTCAAGCCTTTCAAGACGCGCTCGCTGACGTTCTCCACCTTGTCCGTCACATACACGAGGCTGTTCGGACCGCCCGGCAGCTCTGCGGCGCGCGTCTTGGCCAGGAAGCCGTTGGTGATGTAATTGTGTTCCGGCGTGGAATTGCGCTGCACGGCACCATACGCGCAATGGTGGTTCGTCACCACCAGGCCGGCGTCGGAAACGAAAGCGGCCGAGCAGCCGCCCAGCGACACAATGGCGCTCATCGGGTGCTTGCTCAGGTCAGCCAGTTTTTCTGCAGGAATTTCGATGCCGACCCGTTTCAGTTCGGCTTTCAGCTGTGGCAGCTGGTGTGGTTGCCACTGCCCTTCGTCGGCGTGTGCGCCGGCGAACGCGCCCAACAAGGCGACTGGTAAAACGATTGTTTTGAACAAGATATGCCCCTCCATAAATAGCAGGCGAAAGTATAGCCTGTCCAGGCGGCATGAGTCGGCAAAAATTAACCCATTGCAATTTCTGTATCAGGCGACCGGCCGCCCCGTCCCCTGCAAGGGAATCTGCAGGGTCAGGCGGCAACCGGCGCCCGATGCCGGCATGCCGACCTCGAATTGCCCGCCCAGCGCCGTCACCCGCTCGGCGATGCCGATCAGGCCGAAACACTGTTTCTTGCGCTGTTGCTGCGGCGTGATGCCGATGCCGTTGTCGCTGATGGCCAAGTACACGGCGCAGGCATCCGAACTGAGTTCGATCTCCACCTGGCTGGCCTGGGCATGCCGCATGACGTTGCTGAGCGCTTCCTGCACGATGCGGAACAGCACGATCTCGACCTGGCTGCCGATGGCGGAAAACAATGCCTCGTCGCGTATCAGCAGCTGGCAAGCGACGCCGCTGCGCTTGCGGAAGTCGCCCACCTGCCACTCGATGGCCGCTTGCAAGCCAAGGTCCAGCGCCATCGGGCGCAGCTCGTTCATGATGCCGCGCACGCTCTTGATGGTGGTGTCGACGTTGCTGAGCACGGCGCCGACGCGGCGATGCAGGCGCGGATGGGAACCTTCCGTGCGCGCGCTGAGCATGGAAATATCGATGCGCAGCGCCAGCAGGTTTTGCCCCAGCTCATCGTGGATATCGCGCGAGATGCGCTTGCGCTCGTCTTCCTTGGCCGTTTCCAGGTGCAGCGCCAGCTGGCGCAGCTGCGCATGCGACTGGCGCAGGGCGCCATCCATCAGCTTGCGTTCGGTAATGTCCGTATGCGCCACCACCACGCGCAGCGGCCCTTCGCCGAGAAAGCGGCTGATCCTGGCCTGCGACCAGCGGGGGCCGGCGCGCGTGGCAAACTCATACTCGAGCGCAAACGTGTCCGCATTGCCGGCAATGACGGCGCGGATGCCGGCGGCCAGCTCGCGCCCGGCGCTGCGCTGCCAGCGCGGGTCCAGTTCGCAAAACTCCAGGTAATTCTGCGGTTTTTGCATCTGCCCGACAAAATCCAGGCACGCCTGGTTGGCATGCGCGACGCGGCCCGCCCGGTCCAGCACCAGCACGCGGTCCGTCAATGAATCAATGGTGGCGTGAAAGAAGCGCTCCGCATCGCGCAAGGCTTCCTGCGCCCGCTCGCGCTGGTGTACTTCCAGCTGCAGATGCTGGTTGGCCCGCAGCAATTCGGCCGTGCGGTCGACCACCCGCTGGTCCAGCTCGCGGTGCAGCTCGCGCAAGTCCGCTTCGGCCAGCTTGCGCTCGGTGATGTCGGAAAACACGCCGACGAAATGGCTGATCCCGCCATCCGGGCTGCGCATCGGCGTGATCGACAGCGACTCGACGAAGCGCTCGCCATTCTTGCGACGGTTCACCAGTTCGCCATACCAGCTGCCATCCTGGTGCAGGCTGCGCCACATGGCTTCATAGAAATGCGGCAAATGCGTGCCGCCGCCGAGGAAGGACGGATCGCGGCCGATGGCTTCCTCCGCCTGGTAGCCGGTAATGGTGGTGAAAGCAGGATTGACGGAAATGATGCGGTTGGCGCTGTCCGTCACCAGCACGCCTTCGCGGATACTGTCGAGTATCACAAAAGCACGCCGCAAGGCCGATTCGCGCGCGTGCTCGTCGCCCAGGTCCGTCACCACCATGCGCGCCGTGGCGCTGTCCGCATCGTAATTTGCCTCGATGCGCACCATGCCGCTCATGCCACCCGCTTCGCCTTCGAACAATTGCGCTTCGAGCACCTGGCGCGCACCGTTGGTAAAGACCGCATCGAGGAAGCGGCGGAAGTCCCCTTGCGCCTGCGGCGCGACGAATTGCTCGAAACGCCGTCCCAACAGCCGGTTCTTGTCGCGCTGCAGCAAGCCGCAGGCCGCTACGTTGACGCGTGTGATGACACCCCCGCGCGCCAGCGAGAAATAGCTGACGGGCGCCTGCTCATACAGCTGCGCATAACGGTCGCGGCTGCTTTCAAATTCATTCTTCAGCTGCTCCAGTTCGGCCAGGGCCGCGCTCTGCATTTCCAGCTCGATCTGGCTGACCTGCAACTCGTGCAACTGACGCATCACGTCTTCATTCGACTGCGGCGGCGCTACGGGCTGGCGCTGCTGCGTCGCCAATTGCTCGGCCTGCTCTCGCAACCTGGCCGGCCCGTTCTCCTCGTCGAATGGTTCGCTCATGACGCGCGCTCTCCTGCTTTCCCGTCTGCCACGGCGCCGGCCTGGATCTGGCGCAGCTGGGCTTCCAGTACCTTTGACTCGGTAATGTTAATAAAGGTCACGACCACGCCATCAATGACATTTTCCACCGTGCGGTACGGCATGATGCGCACGTTGTACCAGCGCCCGTTCTTGGTCTGCACCTGCCGCTCGCAAAACACCAGGCTGCGGATGACCTCCAGCGCGTCCACTTCCAGGTTCGGGTAGGCGAGGTCGTTGACGATGTCGCTGAGCGGACGGCGCAGGTCCGTCTGGATCAGCTTGTAGATTTGCGTGGCCGGCGCCGTGAAGCGGCGGATGCGCAGCTCGCTGTCGAGGAAAATGGTGGCGATATCGGTACTATTGAGCAGGTTTTTCATGTCGCTGTTGACCAGCGACAAATCGTCGACCTTCGATTGCAGCTCCGCATTGACCGTGTACAGTTCTTCGTTCAACGACTGCATTTCTTCCTTCGAGGTGGTCAGCTCTTCGTTCGCCGATTGCAACTCTTCATTGGTCGATTGCAATTCCTCGTTGGCCGACTTGAGTTCTTCGCGCGAGGTCTGCATTTCATCGCGCACGGCCTGGATTTCATTGCGCGCCTGGATCAGCTGCTGCTCCAGTTCCAGCACCTTGGGGTTCGGCGAGCGGCCCCGGCGCGGGGTGGCGGCCAGCGGCACGCTGGCAAACGTGACGAAGACCATGCCGCTCAACGCTTCGGGCTGGTGCAAGGATTCCGCCGTCAGATCCACGCCCTGCGGCTGTCCCGCGTGATCCTTGAGCACCAGGCCCTTCAGGCGTACGAGGCCGTCGCTTTGCAGCGCCTGATTGATCAGGCCGGCCAGCTCGTAACGCAAGCCCTCGCGCGCCATCGCGTGGATATTCCAGTTGGCCTTGCCTGCCGCCGGTTCCAGGAAGGCGCCCGTGCGCCCGTTGATATACAGGATGTCCCCGTCCTGGTTCAACAGCACGGCCGCAGGCGAATATTTCTGGAGCAATAATTGCTCGACATGGGATTGGATTTTTCCGGGCATGCTGACTTCTCTCGTGTCACTGGGGGTAGGAGGAGTGGCCGACGATACCTTCGTGGGAAAGTACGTCAGCAAGCGCTGGCGCGCCAGGTTGTCGAGGCGGCGGTACAGCCGGGTCGATGTCGTCAGCGGCGCGAACAGCTCGGAAAAATGTCCGGGCGTGTCGGCGCTGCCCAACAGCAAAATCCCATCGCGGTTCAAGGCGTAATGGAACAGGGGAATCAGACGCTGCTGCAGCTTGGCATTGAGATAGATCAACAGGTTGCGGCAACACAGGATATCGAGCTTGGTGAACGGCGGATCCGAAATGATGTTTTGCTGGGCAAAGATGATCATGTTGCGGATCTCTTTCCTGACCAGGTAATCAGTCTTGTCCTGCAAGAAAAACCGTTCCAGGCGCTCGGTCGACACATCGCTGCTGATCGTTGTCGGAAAGCGGCCCTGGCGCGCGCGGTCGATGGCGTCGGCCGACAGGTCGGTGGCAAAAATCTGCAGGCTGTACTTCGACGGCGGGTTGCTGCCGGCCACCACTTCATGGAACACCATGGCCAGCGAATACGCTTCCTCTCCCGTGGAACAGGCAGGAATCCAGGCCTTGAAGGCACGCCCGTCCGGGTGGGCGGCCAGCATCTGCGGCAAGACCACCATTTTCAGGTATTCCCACACTTTCGGGTCGCGGAAAAAATTCGTTACGCCGATCAGCAATTCCTTGAACAGCAGGTCGATTTCCCCGGGATTGTTGCGCAGGTAGGGAATGTACTCTTCCATCGATGTCATCTGGTACAAGCTCATGCGGCGCTCGATGCGGCGCAGCACCGTATTGATCTTGTAGTCCGAGAAGCTGTTGCCCGTATGTTCGGACAGCAAGGCGACAATTTCCTGCAAGGAATTGCGTCCGCTCGGCTCCTTGCCCGGCAACTCCAGGAAACTGCTGCGAAACAGGTAACTGATGATCTTTTCCGGCATCTTGTCGGAAAAATCGACGAGGTCCACCGCGTCGGCGGCGATGGCACTTTGCGGCATCATGTCGAACTTGGCCGTATCAGGATGCTGGGCCAGGGTCAGGCCGCCCGCCTGCTTGATGGCCTGCAAGCCGCGCGTGCCATCGCTGCCCATGCCGGACAAGATTACGCCCACGGCCAGTTCGCCCAGCTCGGCCGCCAGGTTTTCGAAGAAAGCATTGATGGGCAAGCGGTGTCCGCGCAGCTGCAGCGGTTCGCTGAGCAGGAAACGTCCCTTCGACAGGCCCAGGTCGGCATTCGACGGTATCACATAGATATGATTGGGCCGCAATGCCGCCTGGTGCGTGATTTCCGTGACGGGTATGCTGGTAGCCCGCTGCAGCAGCTCCGGCAACAGGGCTTTTTGCGTGGGATCAAGGTGCTGGATCACCACATAGGCGATGCCGCTTTCCAGCGGCACATGGGTCAGGAAAGCGACAATAGGGTCGAGTCCGCCAGCGGAAGCGCCAATGGCCACCACGGGGAAACCGATGGTGGGCGCTTCAGGCACAGTAGGCAGGCTGACCAGACTGGTTTTGCTGCGTTTGCGGGTTATCATCGTCTGCTAGAAACCAGCCTCGGCAAACCTTGCCATGGCCAGCAATTGATAATCTTGCATTCTAGCACTCAAGATGCGCCGCAAAACGCAAATTTGGCGCAGGGATTTGCCCTGCGCCAGCCTGCCCTTTACTCCCGCCCTCTACTGCGCCTGCGGCACATGCCAGCCGCCGCCCAGCGACTGGATCAGGGCCACGGCCGTCGTCTGGCGGTCCGCCTGCGCCTGCACCAGCGAACGGCGCGCCGACAGGGCCGTCACTTGCGCCGTCACCACGTCCGTATAGCCGACCTGGCCCGCGTTGTAGCGGTTCAGCATCTGCTGCTCGACCTGGTCGGCCGCCGATGACGCCTGCTGGCGCAAGGCCAGCTGCTCGGCCAGCGCGCGCGTGGCCGACAACTGGTCTTCCACGGCGCCAAAGGCGGACAGCACCGTCTGGCGGTAGCGCGCCACGGCCGCCTCATGCCCCGCCTTGGCCGCGTCCACGCTGGCCGTCGTGGCGCCCGCGTTGAACAGGGTTTGCGCGGCCGACACGCCCAGCGACCACAGGCTCGACGATGCATTGAACAGGTCGCCCACCTTGCTGGCGCCGGAACCGTAGGAACCCGTCAGGTTCAGGCTCGGGTAATACGCGGAACGGGCGATGCCGATCTGCTCGTTGGCCACGGCCACCCTGCGCTCGGCGGCGGCGATGTCGGGACGGCGCTGCAGCAGGGTCGATGGCACGCCCAGCGGCACGTCCGGCACGGTCAGGGTCCACGGCGCCACGGCCAGGCTGAAGTCGGATGGCGCGC
The DNA here is from genome assembly GCF_034424625.1 of Janthinobacterium lividum. Classification (NCBI taxonomy): domain Bacteria; kingdom Pseudomonadati; phylum Pseudomonadota; class Betaproteobacteria; order Burkholderiales; family Oxalobacteraceae; genus Janthinobacterium; species Janthinobacterium lividum. Next base: position 4,660,477 of record NZ_CP139976.1, read on the forward strand.
GGCCCAAAAGGATGGCGATCGCGTGTTCGAGCTGGGCGCGCGCGCGCGTCTGGCTGGACAGGTCGATCTGCGCATTGGCCAGCTGCGTCTGCGCCTGCAGCAGGTCGGACTTGGCGGCGATGCCGGAATTGAAGCGGTTGCCGGTAATCTCGAGCACGCGCTTGTAGCCGTCGATGGTGGAATTGAGCAGCGCGATCTGCGCATCGCTCTGGCGCAGCGAAAAATAATTGGTGGCCAGCTCGCCCTGCGCCGACAGGCGGGCGGCGGCCAGGTCCGCCGCGCTGGCCGCGGCACTGGCGTCCGCCCCCGATACGCCCGCGCGCAGGCGGCCCCAGATATCCGGTTCCCACGAGGCGCCGATGGCGGCCTTGAAGTTGTTGTTCGTCTGCTGCTCGCCCCCGCCGCCGGAACGGGCGCCGCTGCCCGTCAGGTTCACGGTGGGGAACAGCGAGGCGCGCTGTTCGCGCACCAGCGCGCGCGCCTGCTCGTAGGAGGCGATGGCGGCGGCCACGTTCTGGTTCGATATGTCAATGCTGTCGGCCAGCTGGTTCAGCTGCGCATCGCCGAACAGGGTCCACCACGGCCCCCGTTCCAGCGTGTCGGCCGGCACGGCTGGCTGCCAGCCGGCCGCCTCCTTGAACGTTTGCGGCGCAACGGCCGTCGGCGTTTCATACGCGGGGCTGACGGCGCAGCCGGCCAGCAGGACAGCAGCGGCCAGCGCCAGCAGGTGGCGCGCGGGAACGGTCGATACGATAGGTTTTACTTGCTTCATGATTGTGTGCTCGGGTTATCTGGCCCAGGAATGCGGCTCAATTGCTGCTCGTCGGCGCTGCGCGTGCGCAGCTTGTCGAGCAGGATGTAGACCACCGGGGTGGTCAGCAATGTGAGTAACTGGCTGGCAATCAGGCCGCCGATGATGGCGACCCCCAAGGGCTGGCGTAGCTCTGACCCCTCGCCGAAACCGATCGCCAGCGGCAAGGCGCCAAGCGCCGCCGCCAGGGTGGTCATCAGAATGGGGCGGAAACGCAGCAAACATGCCTCGCGCACCGCCTCCACCGCACTCAAGCCGCGCGAACGCTCGGCCTCCAGCGCGAAGTCGATGATCAATATAGCATTTTTCTTGACGATACCGATCAACAGAAACACGCCGATCAGGGCGATGATGGAAAACTCCATGCGGAACATCAGCAATGCCAGCACGGCGCCCACCCCTGCCGACGGCAAAGTCGACAGCACGGTGATCGGGTGGATCAGGCTTTCGTACAGGATACCCAGCACGATATAGATCACCACGATGGCGGCCAGGATCAGCAGCGGCTGCTCCTTGTTGCTGTCCTGCGCGCTCTTCGCCGAGCCCTGGAAGCTGCCGCGCACATTCACCGGCATGCCGATTTCCGACTCCGCCTGGGCCACGGCAGCCTGCCCGTCGCTGAGCGGATAGCCGTCGGCCAGGTTGAACGACACGGTGGTGGCCAGCTCCCCTCCCTGGTGGTTGATGGACGTCGCCGTCGAGCTTTCAGCAAAGCTGCTGAACGACGACAGCGGCACCATGCGCGCCAGGGTCGTGGACAAGGCCGAACCGCTGGACGGGTCGCGCGCCGCCGTCGTGTTGGACGTCGTCGCCACGCTGGTGGTGGCCGTGGCGGCGCTGGTGGCCGTCGTGCCGATGGCGGCGACGGCGGCCGCATTCGACGCCGGCACGTACACGGAGCGCAGCGCTTCCGGGCTTTGCGCATAGCGGGGCGCCACTTCCATGATCACGTGGTACTGGTTCAGCTCATCGTAGATGGTCGCCACCTGGCGCTGGCCGAAGCTGTTGTACAGCGCATTGTCGATATCCTTGACTTGCACGCCCAGCTGCGTCGCACGGTCCTTGTCGATGCTGACAAAGGTTTCCACGCCGTTTTCCGCCTGGTCCGTGTCCACGTCGATCAGGGCCGGCTGCATCTTCATCTGGTCGGCCAGCTTGGCCGCCCATTTCTTCAGGTCCGCCTGGTTGTCGCTGATCAGGGTGTACTGGTAGGTCGAATTGCTGGAACGCCCGCCCATGCGCAAATCCTGCACGGGGTTGAGGAACAGCGAGATGCCCGTCACCTTGGCCAGCTGCGGACGCAGGCGCGCGATCACGGCCTGGCCCTTGTCCGTGCGCTGCGACGCGGGTTTCAGGTCGATGAACATGAAGCCGCCTCCTGCCCTGCCGCCGCCCGTAAACCCGACGACGGTGGCGACGGCCGGATCGTCCTTGATGATGTCGACCAGCTGGCGCAATTTACTCTGCATGGCCTGGAACGAGATGCTCTGGTCGGCGCGCATGCCGCCGTTGATCTGGCCCGTATCCTGCTGCGGGAAGAAGCCCTTGGGCGCAGCCGCGAACAGGTACACGTTCAAGCCGACGACGAACACGAGGATCGTCATCACGAGCGCGGCGCTGGACAGGGCCCAGTCCAGGCAATGCTCGTACACTTTCAGCATGCGCTCGAAGCCGCGTTCGAACCAGCGCGCGACAAGGCCCGGTGGCTTGTGCTGCTCGCCGCTTTTCAGCAGCCAGGCGCACATCATCGGCGTGGTCGTCAGCGAAATGACCAGCGAAATCATCACGGCGGCCGACAGGGTCACGGCGAATTCGCGGAACAGCCGCCCCACCTGCCCGCCCATGAACAGCAGCGGGATGAAGACGGCCACCAGCGACAGGCTGATCGACAGTACCGTAAAGCCCACTTCGCGCGCGCCCAGCAGGGCCGCCTTGAAGCGGTCCATGCCCGCCTCGATGTGGCGCTGCGTGTTTTCCAGCACCACGATGGCATCATCGACGACAAAGCCCGTGGCCACCGTGAGCGCCATCAGGGAAAGGTTATTTAGCGAAAAGCCCAGCATGTACATCACGCCGAAGGTGCCCAGCAGCGAGACGATGGTGGCCACGGCCGGGATGATGGTGGCGCGCACGCTGCGCAAAAAGGCGCTGACCACCAGCACGACGAGCACGATGGACAGGATCAGGGTGAACTCGATCTCGTGCAGCGAGGAGCGGATGGAGTTGGTGCTGTCGGACGCCACCTGCAGCTTGATGTCGCCCGGCAGCTGCGCCTGCAGTTGCGGCAGCAGCGCGCGCACGCCGTCCACCGTGGCGATGACGTTGGCGCCCGGCTGGCGCGTGATCAGCACGATGACGGCAGGGTCGCCGTTGAACAGGCCCAGGGTATTGTTGTTCTCCACGCCGTCGATCACGTCGGCCACGTCATCGAGGCGGATGGCGGCGCCGTCGCGCCAGGCCACCACCAGGCTGCGGTAATCGGCGGCGCTGCGCCCGCCCGAAGCCGTCGTCGCGCCCGAATAGATCTGCAGGCTGCGCTCGTCGCCGGAAATCGCCCCTTTCGGGCGGTTGGCGTTGCTGGCCTGGATGGCCGCGCGCACGTCTTCCATCGACACGGCATAGTGATTGAGTTGATATGGCAGCAGTTCCACGCGCACGGCTGGCAGCGAGCCGCCGCCCAGTTCCACGTCGCCCACGCCCTTCACCTGCGCCACCTTCTGCTGCACCAGGTTCGACACGGCATCGTAGATCTGGCCCGGCGTGCGCGTTTTCGACGTCAGCGCCAGGATGATCACGGGCGCGTCGGACGGATTGGCCTTGCGGTAGGTCGGGTTGCTGCGCAGGGTGGCCGGCAAGTCCACGCGCGAGGCGGCAATCGCGGCCTGCACTTCGCGCGCGGCCGAATCGATCTTGCGGTTCAAGTCGAACTGCAGGTTGATGCGCGCCGAACCCGTGCCCGACGACGACGTCATCTCGTTCACGCCGGAGATCACGCCCAGGCGCCGCTCCAGCGGCGTGGCTACCGACGTGGCCATGGTCGCGGGGCTGGCGCCGGGCAGGCTGGCGCTGACGGAAATGGTCGGATAATCGACCTGCGGCAGCGGCGAGACGGGCAGCACGAAGAAGGCGCCGATACCCGCCAGCGCGATGCCGATGGTCAGCAGCACGGTGGCAATGGGGCGCTTGACGAACGGTTCGGACAGGTTCACGCGGCGCTCCCCGCGTTATCGCCCGGCTTGTCCAGGCTCACGCCCCGCGTTCTGGATGCGAAGCGCTGGCCCAGGCGGTCGAAGCCCAGGTAGATGACGGGCGTGGTAAACAGGGTCAGCACCTGGCTGACGATCAGGCCGCCGAAGATGGCCAGGCCCAGCGGACGGCGCAACTCGGCGCCCTCGCCCCAGCCCAGCATCAGCGGCACGGCCGCGAACAGCGCCGCCAGGGTCGTCATCAGGATGGGGCGGAAGCGCAGCAGCGCCGCCTGGTGGATGGCTTCCTGCGGGCTCTTGCCCTCGTCGCGCTCGGCCTCGATGGCGAAGTCGATCATCATGATGGCGTTCTTCTTGACGATGCCGATCAGGAGGATGATGCCGATGATGCCGATCACGCCCAGGTCCTGCCCCGAGATCATCAGCGCCAGCAAGGCGCCCACGCCGGCCGACGGCAAGGTCGACAGAATCGTCAGCGGGTGGATATAGCTTTCGTACAGCACGCCCAGCACGATGTACACACAGACGACGGCGGCCAGAATCAGCCACAGCTGGTTCGACAGCGAGTTTTCATACGCGCCGGCCGCGCCGAGGAAGGTCAGGGTCACCGATGGCGGCAAGGCGATGTCCTTTGCGGCCTGGCGGATGGCGTCGACGGCACTGCCCAGCGCCACGCCCTGCGTCGTATCGAAGCCGAGTGTCGTGGCCGGGTATTGCGCCACGTGCGTAATCTGCAGCGGCGCCTGTTTTTCGCTGACGCTGGCAAACGCGGACAGCGGCGTCGACTTGCCGGAACCCGTGCGCACCTGCAGGTCCGACAGGTCGGACGGCGTGGTGACGATGCCCGGCTGCGCTTCGAGGATCACGCGGTACTGGTTGGTTTCCGTGAAAATCGTCGAGATGATGCGCTGGCCGAAGGCGTTGTACAGCGCGTCATCGACGGTAGCCGTGGTGACGGACATGCGCGCGGCGCTGTCGCGGTCAATCCCCACGGTGACGGCGGCGCCCGTGGCGCCCGCATCCGTGACGACGTTGCGCAGCTGCGATTTTTCGCGCATGCGCGCGGCCAGCTTGCCGGCCCACTCGGTGACGGTGGCCGTGTCGGCTCCTTCGAGCGACACGCGGTACTGCGTCGGGCCCGATTCCGCATCGATGGTCAGATCCTGCGTCGGCTGCAGATACAGGGTCACGCCGGCCACCTTGGCCACGCGGTTGCGCAGGCGCTCCATGATGTCATCCTGGTTGCCGCTGCGCGGACGCTTCAGGTTGATCAGCATGCTGCCCGTATGCAGCATGGTGTTGTTGGCCGCATCCACGCCCACCAGGGAACTCAGGGTATCGACAGCGGGATCTTCCAGCAGCGCGCTGGCGGCAGCCTGCTGCAAGGCAGCCATGCGCTCGTACGAGACGGCTTGCGAAGTTTCGATGCGCGCCTTCAGCTGCCCCGTGTCCTGCGTGGGGAACAGGCCTTTCGGGATGGTGATATACAGGACGACGGTCAGCAGCAAGGTGGCCAGGGCCACCAGCAGGGTCAAGCCCTGGCGTTTCAGCACCCACACGAGCGCATGGTCGTACTGCACGATGACGCGGTCGAGGAAGGCCTGGATGCGCTGGCCCGTGGCGCTGACCTTTTCATCGGCACGGCTTTTCAGCCAGCGCGCCGACATCATCGGCACCAGCGTGAGCGAGACCACGGCGGAAATCAGGATCGTGATGGCCAGCGTCATGGCAAATTCGCGGAACAGCCGGCCCACCACGTCGCCCATGAACAGCAGGGGAATCAGCACGGCGATCAGCGAGACCGTCAGCGAAATGATGGTAAAGCCGATCTGCGACGCGCCCTTCAGGGCCGCGGCCATCGGCGTTTCGCCCTCTTCGATGTAGCGGGCGATGTTTTCGATCATGACGATGGCGTCATCGACGACAAAGCCCGTGGCGATGGTCAGCGCCATCAGCGACAGGTTGTTCAGGCTGTAGCCGAGCAGATACATCACGCCGCAGGCGCCGATCAGCGAGATCGGCACGGACAGGCTGGCGATCACCGTGGCGCGCATGCTGTGCAGGAAGGCGAAGATCACCAGCACCACCAGCAGCACGGACAACAGCAGTTCCATTTCCACGTGTTCGACGGAAGCGCGGATGCCCGTCGTGCGGTCGCTCAGCACGTCGAGCTTCATGGCCGCCGGCAGGCTGGCCTGCAAGTCCGGCAGCAGGGCCTTGATGGCGTCGACCGTCTTGATGACGTTGGCGCCGGGCTGGCGCTGCACGTTCAGGATGATGGCCGGCTGCTTGCCGGACCAGGCGCCCAGGCGCGTGTTTTCCGCACTGTCGACGACATTCGCCACGTCGGACAGGCGTACGGGTGCGCCATTTTTATAGGTGATGATCAAGCGCTTGTAGTCTTCCGCCGTGACCAGCTGGTCGTTGGCGTTGATGGTAAACGAGCGCGTGGGGCCGTCGAAACTGCCCTTGGCGCTGTTGACGTTGGCCGCCGCGATGGCCGTGCGCAGGCTGTCGAGGCCCAGGCCGTACGACGCCAGCAATTTGGTGTCGCCCTGGATGCGCACGGCCGGACGCTGGCCGCCCGACAGCGAGACGAGGCCCACGCCATTGACCTGGCTGATCTTCAGCGCCAGGCGCGTGTTGACGATGTTCTGCACCTGCGTCAGCGGCATCGTGTCGGAGGTAATCGCCAGGGTCAGCACGGGCGCGTCGGCCGGGTTGATCTTGGCGTACACGGGCGGCGCCGGCAAGTCCGTCGGCAGCAGCGAGCCGCCCGCGTTGATGGCCGCCTGCACTTCCTGCTCCGCCACGTCCAGGGTCTGGCCCAGGGTGAATTGCAGGGTGATGATGGAAACGCCGGCCGCGCTGGTGGAACTCATGCGCTGCAAGCCCGACATCTGCCCGAACTGGCGCTCCAGCGGTGCCGTCACCGTCTGCCCCATGACTTCGGGACTGGCGCCCGGATACAGGGTCTGCACCTGGATGGTGGGGAAGTCCACCTGCGGCAAGGCGGCCAGCGGCAGGAACTTGAAGCCGACCAGCCCCGCCAGCACGATGGCCAGCATCAGCAGCGCCGTGGCGACGGGGCGCTGGATGAATGGCGTCGATGGACTCATTGCGCTGCGCCCTTCGCGGGGGTTGCCGCCGGTGCACTGGCCGGCGCGGATGCCGAGGCCGATGCGCTGGCCGCGCCGTCAGCGTGCTGGCGGCGGTGGCGGCGTTCGCCGTTGGCGGTTCCCGCGCCCCCTGCGCCGCCCATGGCAGGCTTGTCGCCCGCCAGGGTGACTTTTGCGCCTTCCTTCAGGCGGTCGGCGCCTTCCGTGATGACTTGTTCTCCCGCTTCCAGGCCGGCGCGGATTTCCACCATGTCGGTGGTGGCCTGGCCGCGCGTGACCATGCGCACGGTGACGGTTTTATCCGCTTTCAGCACGTAGACGAAGTCGCCGTTATTGCTGTGACGCAGGGCCGTCACGGGTACCAGCACGGCGCCCGTGATATTGCCCAGCTCCAGGCGCACGTTGACGAACTGGCTGGGGAACAGGGCCATCTTGTCATTCGTGTAGCGGGCCTTGGCGCGCACGGTGCCCGTCTGTACGTCGACCTGGTTGTCCAGCGCGCTCAAGCTGCCCTTGTCCAGGGTATGCGTGCGCGTGCGGTCCAGCGCCAGCGCCGCCAGGGCCGAACCCGAATTCAGGCGCTCCTGGATGGTCTGCACCTTATCCTGCGGCACGGAGAATTCCACGTCGATGGGCGAGAGCTGCGTCACCACCACCACGCCGCCCGTATCGCTGGTGCTCACCAGGTTGCCGATGTCGACCACCTTCAGGCCCGCGCGCCCGCTGATCGGCGACACCACCTTGGTGTAGCCCAGGTTCAGCCGCGCCGTGCCTTCGGCCGCGCGGTCCGTCATGACGGTGCCTTCCAGCTGTTTCACCAGGGCGGCCTGCGTGTCGACGTCCTGGCGCGCGATGGAATCCTGGCCCAGCAGGGTTTGATAGCGCTTCAGGGTCAGGCGCGCGTTTTCCAATTGCGCTTCATCGCGCTGGCGCTGGCCCGTGGCCTGCATCAGCGCCATCTCGAACTGGGCCGGGTCGATCTGCGCCACCACCTGGCCCGCCTTGACCATGCCGCCTTCCTTGAATTTCAATTCCTTCAGGATGCCCGACACTTGCGGGCGCACCGTCACGGTGGAGGCGGCCGTCACGGTGCCCAGCGCATCGAGCACCACGGGCAGGTCGGACTTGACGGCCGTGGCCACGCCCACGGTGGTCGAAGGGCCGCCGCGGCGCCCGCCCGGGCCGCCTGGCCCGCCGGCACCGCCGGGGCCGCCCATGCCGGGGCCGCCCTGGGCGCTGGTGCCGGAGTGGGTCAGGTACCAGGCACCGCCCCCCAGCGCAGCCATCACGGCCAGCGCGATGACCGTGCCGACGATTTTCGAACGGCGGCTGCGCCGCGGGGTGTTGGGTGTTGTCTGCGAATCCATCGCTTATCCTTGTAGTGGCCGCTGGCACGGCGAATCTGTGGCGCCGGCCGAGGTGGGACACACTCAGGCCGGACGACCGTTTTTCGGGGTTGTTTCGGTACAAAGCCGGGGGAATCAAGAGCTGAAAATCAGCTGAAAAAACATCGTTCCCTAGCGTGAAACGACTCTAGCATAGTCATGTAACTGTTTCATTTCTACTTGAAACAATTACACACAGCCAGGCAGGCATGGGAGGACCGGGCAGGCCGGCAGGCATGCCGCCCCTGTGGGGGAACGGTGGAAAAATCAGGCTTGCGGGGCGCCGCAGGCGGACAACCGCGTGGAGAGGGCGACTCGCATGCAGATACAAACTCGCTACAAATCTCCCGCCAGCCGGCTTGACCTGGCGCCGCGCGGGGACGTTTGCGCTTACAGCGTCATGCCGAGGATGACATCCTGATAGTCGGTGCGGCCCACGCGGAAGGTGCGCCGGCCCACCTGCGCAAAGCCGCAGCGCATATAGAACGCCAGCGCATCGTGGTTTTCCGCGTACACGCCCAGCAGCACGCGCCCTGCCCCGCTGGCGCGCGCTTGGCTCAGCGCCGCCTGCATCAGGCGCTGGCCCACGCGCTGGCCCTGGAAGCGGTGCAGCAGGTAGATGCGCTTGATTTCCAGGTCGTCCGGCTGCGGATCGGCCACCGGCAAGCCGGCGGGGCTGAGCACCAGGTAGCCGACGGGCGCGCCACCGGGCGTGGCCTCGGCCAGCCACAAGCGCATGGCCGGCAGTACCAGCCAGTCGCGGTACAGCTGCACGTCGTGCTGGCGCTGGCAATGGGCGATGACGTCAGCGCCATCGAGGATGCCCGCGAAGGCTTCCAGGAAGGTGGCCTGCCCCACCAGCGCCAGCGCCTGTTCATCGCCCTTCACGCACGGCCGGATGGTGATCGCCGTGTCAATTTCTCCGCTCATGTCGCTTGCCATGCCTTGCTCCTCATCGCTGTCCTGCATATGAAACAAGCCGGGCGAAGCCGGCTTGGGTAGCTTGTCTATGCTGGTGTTACTTGCCGCCGAGTGGCACTTCGCACAGGCAGTGCGTGAGGGCCATGAACGGTTTGTGCTCGCGCGTGATGCCCGACAGCCAGCTCAGCTCCTGCGCCATGCCCAGCGCCGCGTCGGCCGGCAAGCCGGTCGTGGCCAGGCCCAGTTTCACGTGCTCGCCCAGCCCCAGTGTGGCCATGGCCCTGGAGCCGAACATGCCGATCAGGCGATCCACGTTCGACGTTTCCTGCTCCAGGTACGTCACGCGGTAGTCGGCGCCCAGGTTGGCGCGCTTGGCCGCCGAGGCCAGCGCATCGCCATAGCTGCCGATGCGGTCGACCAGGTTGCGCTCCTTGGCCTGCAAGCCTGTCCAGACGCGGCCCTGCGCCACTTCATCGATCTTTTCCGGCGTCGTCTTGCGCGCCTTGGCGGCCAGGTTCAGGAAGTCGCCATACACGTGGTTGATCGAACCCTGGATCACTTGCGCAAAGCGGGGGTCGAGCGGACGCAACGGGTTGCCCGCGTCGGCCAGCCAGGTGGTCGGCGAGCCGGCCGTGTGGATGCCCAGCTTTTCCACCACCTTGTCGGCCGTCGGCAGAATCGCGAACACGCCGATGGAACCCGTGATGGTGGCCGCGTCGGCGATCACTTCATCGGACGAGGTGCTGATCCAGTAGCCGCCCGAAGCGGCCACGTTGCCCATCGAGACGACCACCGGTTTGCCGGCGGCGCGCGTCAGTTCCAGCTCGCGGCGGATCAATTCCGAGCCGAAGGCGCTGCCGCCCGGCGAATCGACGCGCAGCACGACGGCCTTGATCGATTTGTCTTCGCGTGCCTGACGGATCAAGCGCGAGGTGGACAGGCCGCCGATGGAACCCGGTGCCGCGATGCCGTCGCCGATTTCACCGGAGGCGATGACCACGCCGACAGCGTCGCCGATATGCACGGGGCGCAGGCGCGCCAGGTAATCGGCATAGTTCACTTGGCGGAAATTCGTGCCTTCCGTGTTCTTGGCGCCGCGCGCCATCATGAACTGGCGCAGTTCATCGCGCGTTTTCAGGCCGTCGACCAGCTTGGCGTCCAGCGACAGCTTGCCCAGGTCGCCGCCGGCCGCCGTCATCAGCGCTGGCAGCGCATCGATCGATTGCATGATGGCGCCGGCCGGCAGCTTGCGCGCCTTTTCCACGTCCGTCGTATAGGTGGTCCACAGGCCGTTGTTCAGGTAACGGTCCGCTTCAGCCGCCGCTTCGGACGGGCCGTTGGCGATGAAAGGCTCGGCCGCGCTTTTATACGTGCCCACTTTCAGCAGGTTCACCGTCACGCCCACTTTGTCGAGCGCGTCGCGGTAGTAATTGCGGTAGCGGCCAAAGCCTTCCAGCATGACGCCGCCCATCGGGTGCAGGAATACCTCGTCGGCCTTGGCCGCCACCAGGTACTGGCGCTGGTTGTAGCTCGAACCCCAGGCCGTGACTTTCTTGCCTGTGGCGCGGAAGCGTTCCACGCCGGCCGCCACTTCGCGCAGCGAAGCGAGGCCGCCGCCCTGCAACTCGTCGAGCAGGATCACCATGGAGCCGATGTTCTTGTCCTTGGCCGCCGTGTCGAGCACCGCCAGCACATCGCGCAGCTGCACGTTTTTCTTGACTTCGCCGCTGACATTGGCCAGCACGGCCTCGCGCACGCCGCCCGGGGTTTCCTCGACCAGCGGGCCTTGCAAGTCCAGCACCAGGGTGGTCTTTTCCGCCAGGGGCTTGGCGCCGCCGCCAAAGATGGCGATCAGGATGGCGATGACGATCAGCAGGAAAATCAGGTTGATGACCGCGCGGCGGGTGGCGTCCAGCGCGCGCCAGAATGCGCCAAAGCCGCGGCGCAGCGGCGGGAAGGGGTTGAGTGACATTGATGCTCCGTGAGGTTATGTACCTAAAGGAAATCAATATAGCTGAAAATGGCTGCGATCGTCTTGGGATTCGTCTTATTTTGACAAGTGTGCCGCGCCTTGGCCGCCCTGCCCTGGCGGCGTGGAAATGAGGAACAGGCCGGCCAGCACGAGGGCGCCATTCAGTATCAGCAATTCCAGGCCGATGCGGTAATGCTCGAACAGCAGCGCCTGCTCCCCTTCGATCAGCGCGCACAGCAGCGGCCCGGCCACGGCCACCAAAGGCACCCAGCGGTCGCGCACGCCGCGCCGGCTGAGCAGGCCAAAAGCGAACAAGCCCAGCAGCGGACCATAGGTATAGCTGGCCAGCTTCAGGATCACGACTATCATGCTGGGATCATCGAGCCATTTGAAGGCCATGATCAGGATCAAAAACAGTGCGGCAAACCCCAGGTGCACGCGGCGGCGCCAGCGCATCTGCGCCGCCGGGCTCAAATCCTGCCTGCGCTGCAGGCCGAGGATATCGATGCAGAAGGTAGACGTCAAGGCGGTCAGTGCCCCATCCACGCTGGGAAACAGGGCGGAAATGAGGGCGATGAAGAAAATCAGCTGCACCACGGCGGGGAAATGCCCGAGCACCACGGCGGGAAACAGTTTATCCCCTGTCGCGGTGACACCCGCCAGCGGCGCATACAGGTGCAGCAAGCCGCCGAGGAACAGGAACAGCAGCAGCACGCCGGTCAGCACCACGGTCAGGCTGAGCATGTTCTTTTGCGAATCGCGCAAGGTCCGCACGGAAATGTTCTTTTGCATCATCTCCTGGTCCATGCCCGTCATGGCGATGGTGATGAACATGCCGGCGATAATGTGTTTCCAAACATAGGCGGGACTGTCCGGGTCGGTGGTGAAGATGCGCGTGAGGCCTTGCGCGCGCATGCGCTCGAGGCTATCGATGAGGGACAGGTCCATCTCGCGCAGCAGGAACACGCTGCAAATCACGAGGCCCGCCAGCATGCACGCCGTTTGCAGGGTATCGGTCCAGACGATGGTCTTGACGCCGCCTTCATACGTGTACAGCAGGATCAGCAGCAGCACGACGCACGACGTCAGCCAGAATGGCACGCCCAGGCTATCGAGAATGGTCGCTTGCAGGATATTGACCACCAGATACAGCCGCGCCGTGGCGCCCAGCAGCCGCGACAGGATGAAAAACGCCGCCCCGCTCTGGTAGGAACGCCGCCCCAGGCGCAGTTCCAGGTAGCGGTAAATCGACGTGAGCTGCAGCCGGTAGTACAGCGGCAGCAAGATGAAGGTGATGGCCAGATAGCCCAGCACATAGCCGATCATCAGCTGGATATAACCGAAACCATTGCTCCCCACGGCGCCGGGCACGCTGATGAAGGTCACGCCCGTGAGCGTCGTGCCCACCATGCCGAAGGCCACCAGCATCCAGTTGCTGTCCTTGTTGCCGATGAAAAAACTGTCGTTGGTGGCATGGCGCGACGTGCGCCACGCCACGCCCAGCAGGATCAGGAAATACGCGAGGACAACGGCAAACAGGATGAGGGGGGGCATGGGCGATGCGCTGGCGGCAAAGGGGAACAGGGGCAGAAATATACAGCAAAGCCCCTGATTACGCCGGCGTCAGCAGCCGGTCGGTTTGACTTTCTCCACTTCCAGGCCGAACCACGGCCGCAAACGCGTGCCGATGACATTGCCCAGGAAGGCGCAGACCAGCCACAGCCAGCCGTGCAGGCTGCCCGAGACGATGCCGCTGAAATACGCGCCGATATTGCAGCCGTAGGCCAGGCGCGCGCCGTAGCCGAGCAGCAAGCCGCCGACGACGGCGGCGATGATCGAGCGGCGCGGGATGCGCCATACGGGCGCATAGCGGCCGGCCAGCGCCGCCGCCAGCATGGCGCCCAGCACGATGCCGATGTCCATCACGGAAGTCTTGTCTTGCGTCAACGGAGCGGCCAGGGCGGCGGCATTCGCCTTGGTCGACCAGTAAGCCCAGCTGGCCGTGTCGATGCCGACCACGGATGCGGCCTTGGCGCCCCATAGGGCGAACGCGGACGTCACGCCCCACGGCTTGCCCGACAGCGCCAGGGTGGCGAAGTTCAGCACGACGAGCGCAACGGCGCCCGCCACCAGCGGCCAGGGGCCATGCAGCCAGGGTGATGCCTGTGCCGGGCGCAGTGGCGTGGCGACAAGCTTGCCATGGCGGCGCTTTTCCACCAGCACCGTGATGCCGGCGATCAGCGCGAAGACTATCCAGTTCAGCGCCAGCGCGGGCGCCAGGCCCAGGGTCGTGACGAGGGAAATCGGCTGGAGCTGCGGCAGCGCCGTCCAGAACGGCATGTGCGCCGTGCCGATCACGGAACCGACGATGAAGGCGGCCAGGGTGATGAGCATGCGCGTGCTGCCGCCCCCCACCGTGTACAGGGTGCCGGACGCGCAACCGCCACCCAGCTGCATGCCGATGCCGAAGATGAAGGCGCCAAAGATCACCGAGGTACCGGCGGGAGAAACGAGGCCCGCGACGGGCGTGCCGAACAGGGTCCCGGCCGACAGCGCGGGAAAGAACAGCGCCACGCCCACGGCCAGCATCAGCATTTGCGCGCGCAAACCGTCGCCGCGGCCATCGGCGATGAAGACGCGCCAGGCGGACGTAAAACCGAAGGCCGCGTGATACAGGGTGATGCCGAGCAAGGCGCCCACCACATACAGCGCGGCCTGTTTGATGCCGACGGTGTGCGCCAGGTACCACGCGCCGAGCAGGATGAGCACAAGCGCAACGCCCAGCGGTTTCGGATTGATGGCGGCGCGCAAGCGCAGGGGTGACGTTGCAGTATCGGACATGGGAGAATGGGCCAGGGGAAGGTAAGCCCTATTCTCGCCCGTTTTGATGTTTTCTGCCAGAAACTTACTGTACAGGCCAGGCCGCCAGAAATTTAATGCCCCACCGCATGGATCGACTTTTCACCGCCAGCACGCACGGGGATGGGATAGCGCCGATCCATCCGGCCGCTCAAGGCCGTCAAGCCGAACGCGCCCAGCACGACGAGGGCACCGATCCAGCCCGTGTGCACGAGACCCAGGTGTTCGACGATCAAGCCACCGCCCCAGGCGCCGCCGGCGATGCCCAGGTTGAAAGCGGCGATATTCAAACCCGAAGCCACGTCGACGGCGCGGGGCGTGAAGTGTTCGGCTTGCTGCACAACATACACTTGCAGGCCAGCCACATTACCGAAGGCCACGGCGCCCCACAGCAGCACGGTGATGACGACGAGCACGGGATGCGGCGCCGTGAAGGTCAGCAGCAGCAAGACGGCCGCCAGCAGTAAAAAGATCAGTTTCAGGGCACTGACAGGGCCTTTCCTGTCGGCCAGCTTGCCGCCCCAGATATTGCCGAACGCCACGGACACGCCATACACGAGCATCACCACGCCCACGGCGCCCGCGCTGAAACCCGATACTTGCTGCAAAATCGGCGCCAAGTAGGTAAAGGCGATGAAGGAGCCGCCATAACCGACGGCCGTCATCGCATACACCAACAGCAGGCGCGGCTGGCCCAATACCTGCACTTGCTGCAGCAAGGACGCCGGTTTGCTGTGGGCGATATTCGATGGCACGTACAGCAGGCTGCCGATGAACGCCACGAGGCCCAGGGCCGAGACGGCGAGGAAGGTTTCGCGCCAGCCGAAATGCTGGCCGATGAAGGTGCCCAGCGGCACGCCCGTCACCAGGGCCACGGTCAAGCCCGTAAACATGATGGCAATCGCGCTGGCCGCCTTGTCCTTCGGCACCAGGGACGTGGCGATGGTCGAGCCGATGGAAAAGAACACGCCATGCGCCAGCCCCGTCAGGATGCGGGCGATGACGAGGGTTTCGTAGCCGGGCGATTTCCACGCCAGCAAATTACCCAAAGTAAACAAGACCATCAGGGACAGCAGCAAGGTCTTGCGCGGGATCTTGCCCGTCAGGGCCGTCAGCACGGGCGCGCCGACGGCGACGCCCAGCGCATACAGGCTGACCAGCAAGCCGGCCGATGGCAGATTGACGCCCAGGTCTGCGGCGATGGTGGGCAACAGCCCGACGATGACAAACTCGGTGGTTCCGATGGCAAATGCGCTGAGGGTCAGCGCGAGCAAGGCAATGGGCATGGCAAACTCCGATAAATGATGTTGGCATGCAGTATCGGGGTTTTCTTTGTTTCGAAAAATACCTCTTCAGGAAGAAGATAGTTGCGCACAAATCAACAATAGTGCGGTCTGCTACACTGGCCGCATCCACACGGGATCACCACCATGAATTCAGAAAAACTGGCGCTGCTGGTCACGCGCGAAATGCCATATGGGAAATATCAGGGACGCTTGCTGGCCGACTTGCCGGGCCACTACCTGGGCTGGTTCGCGCGCGAGGGCTTCCCCTCGGGCGAACTGGGTAGTCTGATTGCGCTGATGTACGAGCTCGACCACAACGATTTGCGCAGCTTGCTCGACCCCTTGCGCACGCGCAAATCGCCGTGGCGGCCTGGGGAGTAAGGCTGGCCTTAAAACTGGCGCACCTTCTTTGCCAGCATGGCGCTGAACTCGCCATTTTCCACCAGCTTTTGCAGCTCGCTGGCGCCACCGATGAGCACACCGTTGACAAAGACCATGGGAAACGTGGGCCAGCCCGTCCACATCTTGAGGGCATTGCGGCGATGCCACTGGTTCAAATAGCTGCCGTATTGCAGGTACTGGTAGGGCGTGCCCAGCACGTCGAGGATCTTGCGCGCCTTGCGCGGAAACGGATTGAGCGCCATGCCGACCACCACCACCTGGTGCGCGGCGATGGCCGCCTGCACCTCGCGCACGATGTCCTTGTGTTTGCTGCCGATCAAGGGGCGGGCGGCGGAATGGATCTGGGCTTCGTCAAGGATGGCGCGGGTCATGAAAGTCCTGGGATGAGTGGCACGTGGCGTGCGGATCACGCATTGTGCCATGCACAGTGGCTGGCGTGCGCTACACTGCGCCTCTTCTCCTCTTCACGTGAAATGTATGCCAGCAATCCATCCTATGCTTGAATGGCGCCGCACTCGCCGCCTGATCGGCTCTTTTCTGCTGGCGGCCAGCTACGCCAGCGCCTTCGCCGCGGCCGAACCTGGGCTCGAAACGGGCTTGCTCCATGCGCTGCAGCTGAAAAAAGGCACCACGGAAAGAGTCGGCACCTCGGGCAAGGCCATCGCCGCCTACATGCGCGAAGGCTACATCGGCAAGCACCCCGACCAGCGCGCCGACTACACCGATTACTACCTGCTGAAAAAGCCCGCCAGCTTCATGGGGCATGAACTGGTGCTCATCGAGGAAGAATACATCACGCAATACATCGGCTGCTGTGTCAGCCCCGGGGCCGGCGTGACGGTGAAGGTGCGCGGCAACACGCAGAAGCTGCAAGCGTTCGCCCGCGCCCAGCGCTGCACCTTGACCGACCCTGTCGATGTGCAACATGCACTGAACGACGTTGCCATCAAGACCCGGCTGCCGAAAGGCCACTACGCGTCATTAAGCTGCCGGGAACGCGATGCCGAGCGCGAAGAGCCGTAAGCTGCCACTGCCGTGACGGCTGGCGGCATTCAGAACAGCTCGTCGAGCAGCCAATGAAATTGCAGCTTGCCTTGATCGGCATCAAGGATCCCATATTGCTGCAACAACCTTTGCGGTAGCGTGGCGTCCAACTCTCCAAGACCGCGCCAGGCGATGGCCAGGTCCTGGTAGCGGTCAGCGACGCCCGCCCGCCCCACATCGAGGCAGCCGACGACGGCGCCTTCGTGCAGGAGGATATTGTCCAGCGAGAAGTCGCCATGCGTGACGACGAGGTCGGGTGCGAGGGGTAGGCACTCCTGCAGCGCCAGCCACACTTGCTCCGTTGTCCAGCCTGCCCGCCCGGCATCGAAATCGCCCGCATCGACCAGGCCCGCATCGATGCGCTGGCGCGCCTGGGGCAGCCGGACAGCATGGCCGGCGTCGAACGGGCAGTCGCTCACGGGCAGCGCGTGCAGGCGGCGCAGGAAGGCCGCCAGCGCGTCGGTCACGGCGGGGCCAAGGGCGGGGTTTTCTTCCAGCACCGCTGACGCCGTTGTGCCTGGGATGGCCATCATCAGCAGCCATGCCTGGTCCGGGTCTGCCACGTGGGCGAACTCGACCACGGCAGGCACGGGCAGGTATTGCGCCAGCCAGCGCAGGCGCGCCAGTTCATCGGCGATGTCGGCGGCGGCACAACCCCTGCCGTGCTTCAGGTAAAGGTCCGGCACACCGTCCCTGCCATGCAGGCGGTAGACGGCAGCGTCCGACTCGCCGCCGCTGTCGCGCGCCCATTGATAAGCAACCACGGCGGCGGACAGGCTGGCGGGCATGGCTGCCGTCACGGCGGCTTGCCTGCTTTTGGATAGCTTCATCTGCCTGGCCTTTTCTCTATCCCAGCGGCACGTACAAGCCCATCTTGAGACAGGTCAAGGCCACCGAGGTGCGGTAGCGCCGGATATTGTCGTCGCCGCCGAACAGGCGTTCCGTCAGCGCTTCGTATTCGGCCATGCTGCTGGCGGTAATGATCAGCAGGTAGTCGGCCTCGCCCGTGATGCCGTAGCACTGCTGTATGGCAGGCTCGGCCATGATGCGCGCGCGCATGCCGGCCGTGCGCTGCGGGTGCTCGTCGTGCAAATGCACTTCCACCGTCAGGATCAGGGGGCGGCCCAGGCGGCTCGCGTCGAGCACGGCCACTTCATGACGGATCACGCCGCTCTCGCGCAGGCGGCGGATGCGCCGCTGCACGGCCGGCGCGGACAAATGCACGGCCTGGGCGATTTCGCGCTGCGAGGTCGTGTTATCGCGCTGCAAGATATCGAGGATCGCCAGGTCGAAGGTATCGAGGGCAAGGGAAGGCGTGAGCGAAAGTTGCGTCATGAAGGTCAAAATGCAGTGCAAATATCGGAGCAGACACAATAAACTTTCGCTATTCCGATATCAAGCCTTTTATCACCATGCCATTACGCCGCTATTCCTCATTGATTCCCCTGCTGGCCATCCTCGGCTCCGTCACCTGCCTGGGACTGGGCACGTCATGGGCCAAGCACAGCCTGTTCCCGCTGGTGGGCGCACAGGGCACGACGGCCGTGCGCGTGGGCTTTTCCGCCTTGCTGCTGTTGCTGTTCTGGCGACCGTGGCGCTGGCAGCTGAGCCGCGCCGACCTGCGCACCGTGGCCCTGTACGGCGCGGCGCTGGGTTTGACGAACCTGTGCTTCTACATGGCCTTGCGCACGATTCCGTTCGGCATCGCCGTGGCGATCGAGTTTTCCGGCCCGCTGGCCGTGGCCCTGCTCGCCTCGCGCCGCCCCATCGACTTCGTCTGGGTGGCCCTGGCCGTGGCGGGACTGGCGCTGCTGCTGCCGCTCGGCCACGACGTCAGCAACCTCGACCCCACCGGCGTGCTGTTCGCCCTGGGCGCCGCCGTCTGCTGGGCCTCGTATATCGTCTTCGGCAAGCGCGCCAGCCATTTGCATGCGGGCCACTCCGTGTCGCTGGGCCTGGCCATGGCTGCCCTGGTGGTGGTGCCCGTCGGCGTGATGCACAGCGGCGCCGCCCTGCTCTCGCCTGTCGTGCTGGCCGTGGGGCTGGGCGTGGCCCTCATTTCCAGCGCCATCCCGATCTCGCTGGAAATGGTGGCCCTGAAGCGGCTGACGCCGCAAGCGTTCGGCATCATGAGCAGCATGGAACCGGCCGTGGCTGCCATGCTGGCGTACATCCTGCTCGACGAGCGCCTCGGTGCCCCGCAATGGCTGGCCATCGCCATGATCATGGCCGCATCGATGGGCAGCTCGTACATGGCGCAGCGCCAGAAACGGGCGCCGGCCGCCGCCGTGCATACCTGAACCTCAGTGCGCGGCCGCACCCGCCACATGGGCGGCCAGGTTCTTGCGCGCCAGCCACGCCAGCGGCAGCAAGGCGAGCAATGCGGCAGCCACGCCGGCCCACGGCGACGAGGCCATCAACTGGCGCGAGACCATCAGCGCCCCCAGCATGGAGCCGAAGGAAATGCCCAGGTTGAACGCGGAAATGTTCAGGCCCGAAGCGAAATCGACGGCTTGCGGCGTATAGCGCTCGGCCGTGGCCAGCATGCCGGCCTGCAGGGCGGGCGACAGGCCGAAGGCGAACACGCCCCAGACGAACAGCATCGCCGTCATCATCCATGGCGAGCTGATGCTCAAGGCAACGCCCGCTTGCGTGACGGCCAGCAATAGCAGCATCGCGCGCAAGGCCTTTTGCCAGCCCAGGTGGCTGGTCAGGTAGCCGCCCGCCAGGTTGCCGGCAAAGGTGGCGACACCGAACACGATCAGCAAGGCGCTGGCCATGGTGGCGGAAAACCCCGTCACATCCGTCAGGATGGGCGTAATGAACGTGAACGCGGCAAAGCTGCTGCCAAAGCCGAACGTCGTCACGGCCATCATGGTGAGGATGGGGCCGCTACCGAGGGCCGCCAGCTGCGTCATGGCCTTGCCGCCCTTGCCCTGCTGTAAGCCGGCCGGCAGCCAGCGCGCCATTGCCGCCAGACCCAGCGCAGCCAGCACGGCGACGGCAAAAAAGGGCAAGCGCCAGCCCATCAGGTTGCCGAGGAAGCTGCCGAACGGCACGCCGACCACCATGGCCAACGTCAGGCCCGCAAACATCACGGAAATCGCCCTGCCCGCCTGCGCCTTGTCCACCAGGCTGGCGGCCACGGTGGCGCCGATGGCAAAGTAGGTGCCGTGCGCCACGGCCGTGATGACCCTTCCCAGCAGCAACAGTTCAAACGTGTGCGAAAAGGCGGCCAGCAGATTACCGGCAAGGAACACGCTCATCAGTCCCAGCAGGGCCGCCTTGCGCGGCAGGCGCGACATCAGCAGCACCAGCAGCGGCGTGCCGATGGCCAGCGCCAGCGCATACAGGCTGACCAGCGAGCCGGCCGACTCGATGGAAATATGTAAATCCTTGGCAATGGTCGGCAGGATGCCGACGACGATGAATTCGGTGACGCCGATGGCAAAGGCGCCGACGGCCAGCGCCAGCACGCCGGGCGGCATCTTGCTGGCTGAAGGGGAAACAGGGCTTGCGGTGGTCATGGTATTTCTCCGGCAGAGTTCAAGCCAGCCAGTGTATCGATGGAAACGCTTTTGATATAGACTCCAATAATGGAAACACCTGTGAAATGGATTCAATAATGGCCAGGCAAGACATCAACCGCGCGTTCGAGATGGCCGTGTTTGTGGCCGTGGTGGAAACGGGCGCCTTTTCCGCCGCAGCGCGCCGCCTGGCCTTGACGCCGTCGGCCGTCAGCAAACTCGTCAGTCGCCTGGAAGCGCGGCTCGGCGCCCGTTTGCTTCAGCGCAGCACGCGCCAGCTCCACACGACGCCCGAAGGCGACGCTTTCTTTGTGCAGTGCAAGCGCATCCTCGACGATATCGATGGCGCCGAGCGCGAAGCGGCCCAGGGCGCGGCGCCGCGCGGGCGCCTGCGCATCAACTGCTTCGTGCCGTTCGGCGTGCGCCATCTGCTGCCCATCCTGCCCGAGTTCGCGCAGCGCTATCCCGACATCGTGCTTGACGTGGTGGTCAGCGATGCCATCGTCGACTTGCTGGAAGACCGCACGGACATCGCCATCCGCACGGGCAAGCTGAAGGAATCGAACCTGGTGGCGCGCAAGCTGGGTGAAGACGCGATGGTCGTGGTGGCCTCGCCCGCGTATGTGGCACGGCACGGCCTGCCGCGCACGCCGCAGGACTTATCCACGCACAATCTGCTGGCCTTCAATTTCCGCTGCCAGAACGAAACCTGGCCCTTTCTCGATGAGGCGGGCAACACCGTGCAGGTGGCGCCGCAGGGCAATACCTGCGTCAGCGATGGCGAAAGCATGCGCCAGCTGGTGCTGGCAGGCATGGGACTGGGACGCTTTTCGCGCCAGCACGTGCTGCGCGATATCGAGCAAGGCGATTTGATACCCGTGCTGCAGGACTACAATCCGGGCGACAAGGAACTCGTGCACGCCGTCTTCGTGGGGCCAGGCCTGCAAGTGCCGGCCAGGGTGCGCGTGATGCTCGATTATCTGCTGGAAAAAGTAAAACTGGGGTGAGCGCCGCCGACAAGCAGCGCGTCCTATAATCGGCCCTATCGTTGATATCGTTGAAACTTCAGGGAGCCGCGTCATGCATGAGGACTTGATCCACACCTTGCAAACCCGCTTCAGCCAGCACATGCACCGCCATGCGGACTTGACGTGGGACAGCGTGCTGGCGCGCTTGAATGCCGCTCCCGCCAGCCTGGCGGTATTGCGGCAAATGGAAGACACGGGCGGCGAACCGGACGTCATCGGGCATGCCGGCGACACGGGCGCCGTCACGTTTTGCGATTGCTCCGCAGAAAGTCCCATCGGCCGGCGCAGCCTGTGTTTCGATGCCGCGGCCCTGGCCGCGCGCAAGGCCAACAAGCCGGCCGGCAACGCGGTTGCCATGGCGCAAGCGATGGGTATCGCATTGCTGACGCAGGCGCAATACCGCCAGTTGCAGGAACTGGAACCGTTCGACCGCAAAACGTCGAGCTGGATTGCGACGCCGGACAGCATCCGGGCGCTGGGCGGTGCCCTGTTTTGCGACCGCCGCTATGAACAGGTCTTCGTCTACCACAATGGCGCCGAATCGTATTATGCGAGCCGGGGCTTTCGTGGCTTGCTACGCGTCTGATCGCCGCTTGCTCAGGCCAGCTCTTCCAGCCGCAACTGCCGGCCTTCATCGAACATCAGCTCGAACTCGGCCGCCGGCACGGCCGGGCTGAACAGATAGCCTTGCAACTGATCGCAACCGAGTTCGCGCAGGAAGCGCATCTGTTCGGCCGTTTCCACCCCTTCGGCGACGATTTCCTGGCGCAACTGCTGCGCCATGGTGACGATGGCGCGGGCGATGGCGCAATCGTTTTCCTCGAAGGGCAAGCCGATGACGAAGGAGCGGTCGATTTTCAAGGTACTGATGGGGAATTTCTTCAGGTAGGCGAGGCTGGAATAGCCGGTGCCGAAGTCGTCCAGCGCCAGCGCCAGGCCCATGGCCACCAGCTGGTTCATGATGTCGATCACCTTGTCGGCGCCGCGCATCAGCAGGCTTTCCGTGATTTCCAGCATGATCTGGTCGGGCCGCACGCCATAGCGTTCCAGCACGGCCGCTATGCGCGCGGGCAATTGTTCATCGAACTGGCGCGCCGACAGGTTGACGGCGATGGCCGGCATGTGCAGGCCCCGGTCTTCCCAGCTGCGGATCTGGCGGCACGCCTCGTCCAGCACCCAGGTGCCCAGCTCCAGGATCAAACTGGTTTCCTCGGCGACGGGGATGAAGACGCCGGGCGAGACCATGCCGCGCATCGGATGCTTCCAGCGCAGCAAGGCTTCCGCGCCGACGATGCGCCCGCTGGCCAGGCTCACTTTCGGCTGGTAGTGCAATTCCAGCTCCTTGTCGCCCAAGGCCAAACGCATTTCACTTTCCAGCCGCAAATGTTCCTTGGCCCTGCGGTTCATGTCTTCGCGGTAAAACAGGAAGGTCGATTCGATGGTCTGGCTTGCCTTGGACACGGCCACGTCGGCAAAGCGGAACAGGGCCGGCGCTTCCAGGCCGTCTTCCGGATACACGGTGATGCCGATGCTGGCGCCCACGTGCAGGGCGTGCGTATCGATATTGATCGGCGCTTCGAGCAAATTGAGCAGCTTTTGCGCCACATTCGCCGCGTGTTCGCGCTTTTCGATATGCAGCAGGGCCACGACGAACTTGCTGTTGTCGACCCGCGCCAGGATGTCCGCGTCGCGCAGGGCGCCACGGAACAGCTGGCCGATGGCGATCACCAGCTGGTCGCCCACTTCATGGCCCAGCGTGTCGCTGATGGAACCGATGCGGCTGATGTCGATGACCATCAGCGCGCCATGCGTGCCCTGCCGTTTCGCTTCGGCCAGGCCCTGGTCGACCAATTGGTTCAGCAGGCAGCGGTTGGGCAAGCCCGTCAGGCTGTCGTAGTTGGCCATGCGCTGCATGCGCGCTTCGGCATCCTTGTGCACCGAGATATCGGAAAACAGGGAAAACACGTGGCTGATCTCGCCAAATTCATCGCGCACGACGCTGATGGTGACGTCTTGCGGGAACAGTTCGCCATTCTTGCGCTTGCCGATGATTTCGCCGCGCCAGGAGCCGTGTCCCCGCATGGCGGCGCGCACCTTGGCGCGGAAATCGGGGTCGTGCACGCCAGAACGCAGCAAGTCCGGCGTGCGGCCGATGGCTTCTGCCGGCGAATAGCCGGTGATGCGGCTGAAGGAACTGTTGATCGAGACGATGCGCTCTTCCGCATCCGTGATCAGCACGGCTTGCTCGCTGTCTTCGATGATGCGCGCGTGCAACCTGACCTTGTCCACGTCGGACAGCGGCTCGCTCATGGCCGACAGGCGAACGGCCATGCCGCATGCCTTGCCGGCCTGGTCGTGAATCACGTGGCGGTGCATGCGCAACCACGTCACCATGCCCGACTTCTTGCGCCGGCGCACATCGGTGGCCACGTCGCCCTGGGTGAAATGCAGCTCCAGCACGCTCGCTTCCGCGTCGTCTTCCGGATACAAAAACAGGATGTGCTGGCCCAGCGCTTCCAGTTCGGAATAGCCGAACATCTGTTCGGCCCCATGGTTCCAGCCGATCAAAAAGCCATCGGGATCGATTTCCAGCAAGGCGTCGGCCGGCGCCACGCGCACCACGGGCCGGCTGGCGCCGCGCAGCCGCTCCAGTTCTTCCTCCAGCCGCGCCATGGTGGCGGCCTGCTGCGGCCCCGCCTGTTCACGGGCATCCTGGGCCAGTCGCAGGCACAGCGCAACCTTCGCCTCAAGCATGGCAACCCCACTCTAGAGCCAGGTCAGGGGAACATATCAGGGGCGCTGCGGTGTGTGTAATCATCAAAATCCCACTATGGGGCGTGGAGGTCGGGCGGGAAATACTGTGAATATGGTAACTTAAAAGTGTTGGCGTATGTCAACATTTTAAGGCCTACGCCGAATGGCCCGGCAGATGCTGCGCCAGGCGGGCAAACACATCCGGTTCGCGCATGCGCGCCATCCACCAGCGCAGCGCCGCGCCATCCTCGCCCACTCGCCAGGCCAGGTAAAACGTTTCCGACGGTTTCGGTTCTTCCACTGCCTTTTCCACCAGCAAGCCGCGCGCGATGGCGGCGCGGGCGCACGGCCCCGGCAGGAAGCCAAAACCCAGCCCCAGCACCTGGTAATCGAACTTGACCTGCATGTTCGGCACGCTCAAGGCATCTTGCCCCAGCAACAGCCCCACCGTGCGCGGCGCCATCTGGCGCGCCGAATCGGCCACCACCACGGCCCGGTGCTGCTGCAGGTGGCCGCGCGACAAGGGTTCCCGCACCTGCGCCAGCGGATGCGTGGGCGCCACGGTAAAGACGAAGTCGAGCATGCCGATCGGCTGCGCGATATAGCCGCCGCCGGCCGGCCCGTCGCCGGGCGCGCCCACCAGCAAGTCGGCGCGTCGGTCCAGCAGCGCTTCCCACGTGCCCGACAGGGTGTCCTGCGACAGGCGCAGCCGCGTCTGCTGCGCCACGTCGTAAAAGGCGCGCACGTCGTCGGCCAGGGCCACGGCGGAAAACATGGAGTCGATGCCGATGGACAATTCCGTTTCCCAGCCGGATGCCACCCTGCGCACGCGGTGCTCGAGGTCCTGCGCCGCCTTCAACAGATAACGGCCCTCCTTCAGCAATTCCTGGCCGGCCGCCGTCAGCATGACTTTCGGGCCATTGCGCTGGAACACTTGCACGCCCAGGTCGTCTTCCAGCTTGGCCACGGTATAGGAAATGGTGGACGGCACTTTATGCAGCTCCTTGCCGGCCGACGAGAACGATCCGCGGCGGTCGATGGCGTCAACGATTTGCAGGGCTTCCAGGCTCAGTCTTAACATTCGATTTTTTCGATCATAGGTCGCAAGATTTTCCGTTTTTCTTTCTCTGCAGAGGGGCCTATACTTTGTTCATCGTACAGCGAGGGGCAGAAAAGACGCCACGGCACAGCGCCAGGCAACGGTCCTTCGAAATTATCGCACATTAACTTATAGAAACGGAGTCCACCATGTTACAGATTCGTCATAGCGAAGAAC
Source organism: Janthinobacterium lividum (assembly GCF_034424625.1). Taxonomy (NCBI): domain Bacteria; kingdom Pseudomonadati; phylum Pseudomonadota; class Betaproteobacteria; order Burkholderiales; family Oxalobacteraceae; genus Janthinobacterium; species Janthinobacterium lividum. The sequence goes on from NZ_CP139976.1 coordinate 4,686,067, forward strand.
GCGGCGCCGCCAACCACGGCTGGCTCAATTCCCACCACAGCTTTTCCTTCGGCAGCTACCACGATCCGCTGCACATGGGCTTTGGCCCCTTGCTGGTGATCAATGAAGACCGGGTCACGCCAGGCCAGGGTTTCGGCACGCACGGCCACCGCGACATGGAAATCATTTCGTATGTGCTCGACGGCGCGCTGGAACACAAGGACAGCATGGGCACGGGCTCCGTCCTGCACTACGGCGATGTGCAGCGCATGAGCGCCGGCAGCGGCGTGCGCCACAGCGAGTTCAACCACTCGGCAACGGATGGCTTGCACTTCCTGCAGATCTGGATCCAGCCGAACGTGACGGGCATTCCGCCCAGCTATGAAGAGAAACACTTCACGCCGGAAAGCAAACGGGGCAAGCTGCGCCTGATCGCCTCGAGCGACGGCCGCCAGGGTTCCGTGCTGATCCACCAGAATGCGGCCATCTACGCCAGCATCCTGCAGGAAGGCGAACAGGCCGAACATGCGCTCGACGAAGGCCGCCTCGCCTATGTGCACCTGATCCGCGGCAGCCTGGTGGTCAACGGCACGCCGTTGAAAGCGGGCGATGCGCTGAAACTGACGCAGGAAGCCAGCGTCATCATCACGCAGCCGGAAGACGCGGAATTCCTCGTCTTCGACTTACCCAAATAATTGATCAATATAGAAAAAGAGAAAAATCATGGAAAACAAAACCAACGTCTTGCTGCCCCTCGGCCGTGCCGCCCTTGGCGTGCTGTTCTTTGTCTCGGGCTTGCTGAAAATCGGCGGCTTTGCGGGCGTGGCCGGCTACATGGCCAGCCAGGGCTTGCCGATCGCCAATATTTTGCTGGTGGGCGTGATCGTGCTGGAAGTGGGCGGCGGCCTGCTGCTGATCACGGGCTGGCAGGCGCGCTGGGCGGCGCTGGCCCTGGCGCTGTTCCTGATCCCCACCACGCTGATCTTCCACGCCTTCTGGAGCGCCGACGCGGCCCACTTCCAGGACCAGCTGACGAACTTCCTGAAGAACCTGTCCATCTTCGGCGGCATGCTGTTGCTGGTGGAGCGCGGCTTTCGCCAGGCCAAATAAGGCCAAGGCTGCCTGACCGGACGGGCCCGTCATGGACGCGGCCCGGCGGGCCGGCAGCCTGTCACCGTTTTGTCATCAAGCTGACATGGCGCTGTCACATTCGACAACTATCATGCGGTTGCCTTTAAATCACGCAACCACAGGACATCGCAGCCCATGAACAAGCCCAACGATCTGGCCATCAGCGCCACCGATCTGAACGACATTGACAGCAACGCGTCCCACGACAACCACTTCAACAGCATCCTGAACGCCCGCCTGAGCCGCCGCAACTGGCTGCGCGGCAGCGCCGTCACGGCCGCTACCGCCGTCATGGGTTCGATGGGCCTGTCCGCTTGCGGCGGCGGCAGCGATGCGGTCGCCATCACGCCGACGCCAACGCCAACGCCCGAAAAACTGCTGGCCTTCACGGCCGTGCCGAAAAGCCTGGCCGACGTCGTGTCGGTGCCGGCCGGCTACACGGCCACCGCCCTGTATGCGCTGGGCGACTCACTGCGCGCGGCCACGCCTGCCTACAAGAACGACGGCAGCGATACCGATTTCGACAACCGCGCCGGCGACCACCACGACGGCATGGAATACTACGGCCTCTCCGCCGCTGGCGCGCCGCTGGCGTCCGGCGCGGAACGGGGCTTGCTGGCCATGAACCACGAAGCCACCACGGACGAAAAACTGTCCTCGCACTTCCTGCACGTCAATGGCGGCACCACCACGCTGCCGCGTCCCGCCGCCGAAGTCGACAAGGAAGTGGCCGTCCACGGCCTGAGCGTGGTGGAAGTCAGGAAGACGGGCAGCGCCTGGGCCACCGTCAACGATTCCGCTTTCAACCGCCGCGTCACGCCGCTGACGGACATCGAGATTGCCGGCCCCGTGCGCGGCAACGCCCTCGTGGTGACCAAGTATTCGCCGACCGGCACCAAGACGCGCGGCACCATCAACAACTGCGGCACGGGCAAGTCGCCATGGGGCAGCTACCTTTCCGGCGAAGAAAACTGGGCCGGCTATTTCACCCGCTCGGCCACCGACAATGCGGCGCGCGGCGACAAGTCCGTCGCTTCGCTGAACCGCTATGGCCGCAGCCAGGGCGGCGCCTCGCGCCACGGCTGGGAAACGGGCGGCAGCGACGACAAGTACGCGCGCTGGAACCTGAGCAAGATCGGCGCATCAAGCAACGGCAGCGACGACTACCGCAATGAATTGAACGGCATGGGCTACATCGTCGAAATGGACCCGTACGACAAGACCAAGGCTATCCGCAAGCGCACGGCCCTGGGCCGCTACGCGCATGAAAGCGCCGCCTTCAGCGTGCCGGCCGTGGGCCAGCAGCTGGCTGTCTACATGGGCGACGATTCGCGCAACGAATACATCTACAAGTTCGTCACGACCGCCGTCTGGGCCGCCGCGGACGCCAACCCGGCAGACCGCATGGCCACCGGCGACAAATACCTCGATTCGGGCAAGCTGTACGTGGCCAAGCTGGCCGCCGACGGCACGGGCCAGTGGATCGAGCTGGCCATGTCGAACGCGCTGATCCAGGCGTACAGCGCCTACAAGTTCGCCGACCTGGCCGACGTGCTGGTCAATGCCCGCCTGGCGGCCGACGCCGTGGGCGCGACGAAGATGGACCGTCCGGAATGGTGCTCGGTCAATCCTGCGAATGGCGAGATCTATTACACGCTGACCAACAACTCGAACCGCACCGTCAATCCGAGCGGCTCGTCGCAGCTGGCGCCGGACAGCGCCAACCCGCGCGCCTACACGGACATGAAGGGCAGCAGCGCGCAGAACGGCAATCCGAACGGCCATATCATCCGCTTCAAGGAAGGCACGGGCGCGGCCGCGGCCACCAGCTTTACCTGGGATGTCTACCTGTTTGGCGCCGAAAGCGGCGCCGACGCCAGCAAGATCAACCTGTCGAACCTGACGGCCGATCAGGATTTCTCGAGCCCGGACGGCCTGGCCTTCAGCCCGTACACGGGCATCTGCTGGATCCAGACCGACGATGGCGCCTACACGGATGTGACCAACTGCATGATGCTGGCGGCCATTCCCGGCAAGGTCGGCGATGGCGCCAAGTCCACCCTGAACTACGCGACGGCGGCCGGCGGCAACCTGGCGGTCGACACCTTCATCGGCAAGAAACCCACTGCCGACACGCTCAAGCGCTTCCTGGTGGGACCGGTCGGCTCGGAAATCACGGGCATCAGCGAAACGCCCGATGGCAAGACCATGTTCATCAACATCCAGCACCCGGGTGAAAACACCTCGCTGGCGAATATCGGCGATCCGTCCAAATACACGAGCCAGTGGCCGGCCAACGCCGGCTATGGCGCCGGCAAGCGTCCCCGCTCGGCCACCATCGTGATCACCAAGAACGACGGCGGACGCATCGGCAGTTGATGTCCCGTGCCTGGCGGCGGCATCCGCCAGGCAAAGCCATCAGTTCACCTTGTAAAAGGAGGAAGTGTCCCTAAGTAAGGCTTATCACCAGACATTGCAACGACCGAATGGCAGCCAGGGAAAACGTTTCCCTGCTTTTTGGTATGATGGCAAGGCGCGCCGGCACCGGAGTGGTGTCGCGCGCCTTTTATTTTTGATAATTACTTATATGAGCACAACCATGCAAAGCGGCGCAGACATCCTGGCGACAGGCGAATTGGATTACACGACTTCCTGCGCACTGCCGACGCCGTGGGCCCAGTTCACCCTGCACGCCTTTGTCGAGCACGCCACGGGCAAGGAACACCTGGCCATGGTGCTGGGCGATATCGGCAACGGCGAACCGGTGCTGGCGCGCGTGCATTCCGAGTGCCTGACGGGCGACGTGCTGTTTTCCCAGCGCTGCGACTGCGGGGCCCAGCTCGAAGGCGCCCTGAAACGCATCGCCGAGGAAGGCCGCGGCATCTTGCTGTACCTGCGCCAGGAAGGGCGCGGCATCGGCCTGATCAACAAGATCCGCGCCTACCGCCTGCAAGAGGCGGGGGCCGACACGGTGCAGGCGAATGAACAGCTGGGCTTCAAGGCCGACGCGCGCAACTACACCTTGTGCAAACCCATGTTTGCGCAGTTCGGCATCCACAGCCTGCGCCTGATGACGAACAACCCGCGCAAGATCGCCGCCATGGAAGCGCTGGGCATCACGGTGGCCGAACGGGTGCCGCTGCTGGTCAACCGCAACGCCTTCAACCAGCACTACCTGAATACCAAGCAAAGCAAGCTCGGTCACATGATGACGCCGGAAACGGCACCGGCGCTGGAAGACGGCGCCCTGTAGTGCCCCGGGCCGGTGCGTGCTCGATACCGCGCCGCGCCGGCCGCGCTCCTGCTCACGCACAAAGGATGCATGAAATTATCTAACCTCGCCTTCTTGCTGGCCAGCCTGTGCGCTGCCGCAGGCGCACACGCGGCCCCGGCGCCTGCGCCAGCCGCGGCCCCCACCGCTTCGACTCCCCCCATCAAGCCGCCGCCGGCCACCGCCGCACCAGCCGCCACCGAACATGCGGCCCTGCCGCCGCCCTCCTCGGCCGCACAAAAGCTGTACACGGCCGCGCGCGCCGACATCCTGCAAGTGCGCGTGCTGCTGAAGAACGGCCGCACGCAGTCGTCCGTCGGCTCGGGCTTTTTGATCGGCACGGGCGACCTGGTGGTGAGCAACTATCACGTGGTCTCCCAGTTCGCCCTCGATCCGGACACCTATGTGGGCGAATGGGTCGACACGAGCGGCCAGCGGGGCAACGTGGAATTGCTGGCCGTCGACGTACTGCACGACCTGGCGGTATTGCGCGTGAACCGCCATGGCACGGGCTTTTTCAAGATGCCGGAAGGGCTGGCGCCGCTGACGCAAGGCCAGTACCTGTATTCGATGGGCAATCCGCTGGACCTGGGCTTCGCCATTTCGGAAGGCTCGTACAACGGCGTCGTCACGCGCAGCTTCTACGACCAGCTGATGTTTACGGGACCGATCAATTCCGGCATGAGCGGCGGCCCCAGCGTGACGGCAAATGGCGATGTGGCCGGCGTGAACGTATCGAAACGCCTCGATGGCGAACTCGTCAGTTTTCTCGTGCCCGCCCGCTATGCCCAGCAATTGCTGGCCAAGGTGGCGCAGCAAGGCAAGCCGCCGAAGGACTTCAAGCCGCTGGTGACGGCGCAGCTGCTGGCGCACCAGGAAGTCATGCTGGCGCGCCTGCTCGACACGCCATTGAGCCTGAAAACCATGGGCCCGTACCGCGTGCCCGTGCGCGAATCCAACCAGATGCGCTGCTGGGGCCGCTCCAACGTCAAGTCCGACAAGCCCTATATGCTCGACAATACCAGCTGCGCCATGGAATCGGCCATCTTCATCTCCGGCGCCCTGCAGACGGGGCAGGTGTCGATGCGCCACGAATTTTTGCGCAGCAGCGAACTGGGCCCGCTGCGCTTTTCCGAGCTGGCCAGTGCCTCGTTCAAGAATGAAAGTTTCGGCAGCTACAAGAGCGCGCACCTGACGGGCCCCCATTGCACCGAACAGTTCGTCAAGAACAAGACCTTGCCCTTGCGCGCCGTCCTGTGCGTGCGCGCCTACCGCAAGTTTACGGGACTGTACGACTTTGCCCTGCTGGCCGCCAGCACCGATGAGCCATTGATGAGCCTGCAAAGCCGCATCGACGCGCGCGGCGTGTCCTACGCCAACGGCATGCGCGTCACGCGCACCTTCCTCGAAGCGCTGTCGCGGGAAAGCGGACGCAAGCCATGAAAGCACCATACTTCATCGAAATCCTCGCCGAGAATGGCGAGGTGCGGCAGCGCCAGCGCATGGCATCCCTGCCGATCCGCATCGGCCGCGGCTACGACAACGACTTCATCCTCGATGATGCGCATACGGCAGCCGCGCACGCCATTGTCGAGGACGACGGCGCAGGCGGCCTGCTGTTGCGCGACCTGGGCAGCCAGAATGGCGTGATCCACCGGGGGCAGCGGCAACTGCAAGTGGCCATGACCGGCAACAGCATCGTGCGCCTGGGCCACACGCGCCTGCGCGTGCGCGCCAGCGACCATCCCGTGGCGCCCGAACTGGGCGACACCACCCGGCATGACTGGGAAGGCTTGCGCCCCGCCGTCGCCGGCCTGGCCATGATCGGCGCCTCGGCCGCCTTCAGCAACTGGCTCAGCGATGCGGACGCCTTCGACCCGATTTCCTACCTGATGATCATCGCCTACGCGCTGGCCGGCGGCCTCGTGTGGGCGTCGATCTGGGCCGTGGCAAACCGCCTGTTCGGCCATGTGGCGCGCTTCGGCCGCCACCTGTTCATCATCGGCTGCGGCTTGCTGGCCATGGAGGCGTGGGAACTGGGCAGCAACATGGCGGCGTATGCGCTGTCGCTGGAAGTGCTGACGCGCTACGGACGGCACATGTTCATCGTCATCGTCTGCGCCATGATCTACTACCATTTGTGCACGATCAAGCCGCAGCACCCGCGCCGCTTCGGCCTCGTTGCCGTCGTGCTGGCCATCCTTGGCTCGACCCTGATCCTGCTGAGCAATTTGCAGAGCAGCGGCCGCCTGGCCGACGAGCCGTACATGTCCGTGATCTACCCGCCGGCCTTACGCCTGAGCCCGGATCACACGACGGACGCCTTCTTCCGCGATGCGGCCAGCCTGCAGCGCGCCGTCGATGCCGAGCGCGGCAAGGCGGCCAAGGGTGCCGACGAAGACGAAGACAGCGGCGATTAAGCCGCCGCCATGCAAAAAGCCCGCCGTGTCCTGACAGACCGGCGGGCTTTTTATCGCGCGCCATCAGGCGCGGCGAGGTCGGCGATACAAACTTAGAACTTGGATTCCTGCTTGCGGCGTGCCGTAAAGCCCAGCAAGCCCAGGCCGATCAGCAGCATGGCGTAGGTGGTTGGCTCTGGGACGGCCGAGATCAAGCCATCATTGGCGCCGAAGCTGGCGAAATTGTTGTTGCCCGCCTTGAACTGCGCTTGCTGGCCGCCATCGCAGCAGCCTTCCAGGCCGTAGATGCTCAGGGTATGGTTGCCGGCCGCCAGGGTGCTCGAACCGCTGAGGAACTGGCTGCCATTGTTGTAGTTGCCTGCCCACCACATGTCATTGCTCTTGAAATCCAGCGCCACGCCGTCAAGGAACAGGGCGCCGCCCTTGCCGAAATCGACGCCGCTGCGGAAGCTCCAGGTGCCCGCATCGGCCGCGCCGACGCCAAAGTTGATGACGGATTTGAAGGCGATGTTCGAGCCGCTGCCAAACAGGCCGCTGTTGTTGACGTTGTCATAGCTGGCAATCGTCGTCGAGCCATAACCGGCGCCAGGCGTGGCCACGGCGGCATTCACAACGGACTGGTAGTCGGCGGCGGAGCTTTGCGCGCCGGCGCCCGAATAGCCGGTGGACAGGGTGATGGTGCTGGCGTTCGCGTGGGCAAACACACCGACAGCGATCAGGGACAAAGCGATTTTAGGCAAGTTTTTCATGATGGTATCCAGTAAGTAAGTATTCAGTGGGCGCAGCAAGGGGCGCTGGAGCTGAATACACGCTGCATTGAGGCGTGTCGGCGTAGCGCTAGGGATTGCAGGAATGAGCGGTCGGGGGCATGGCTTCCGCGAAACAGCGCGGACTTGCGGCGTGCCATGGCGGCACTGCAAGCGTCCTGGAAAGGGTTCGGGTTCCCGGGACAAGACCAGACAATTGACGGGTCAGGTAAGACGATGAAGCTATTCTAGCTCAAATTCCTTGGAAGAAAAGTATTTTTCTTTTAACCATGAAAGATATTTTTATGGCAAGCACCTGTCCAGTGGCAGAAAAAACCCATCCCTCACTCTGGAGCGGCGACCATGCGCGGCACGTGACGTGTCGCGGCTGCACCACAGACCAGTCCGTCAGTGTCGCATCTTGCGCATTTCTTTTCGCATGCCTCTGCACCACGGGGCGAAACAGCATGGCAAAATGCAGTCACGCTGCTATCTGTCCGATGAGGGGGAAAGAGGAATGGTCGACCTGGAAGAACTACGCTATCTGGCACTGTCGTTTCCCGACACCACCGAGGAAGAACACCACGACCGTCCGGCGTTCCGCGTGGGCGGGAAGATCTTTGCCACCCTGCCCGATGACGAGCACATCAACGTGCTGCTCGATGCGGAAGCGGCGCATATCGCCACCGTCATCACGCCATCGGGTTGCGAAAAGCTGTGGTGGGGCGAACGCCTGGCCGGCATCACGGTGCGCCTGGCGGACGCCGAGCTGGACATGCTGGCCGCCGCCCTGACGGCCGCCTGGCGGCGCAAGGCGCCCAGCGACCTGGCCAAGACCATCGCCCCGACAGGGTAGTTACAGCGGCCAGTTGCGCAGCAGCAATCCCACCATCTGCTGCAACTGCTCGCGCGAGACGCCGGCCGCCGCCTGGATGGCCATGCCCTGCGACAGGGTCACGACAAAACGCGCCTGCTGCTCCGGGCAGGAATCGGGCGGCAAATCCCCCTCTTCCCTGGCGCGCCGCAAGCGGTCGCGCAATTTGATTTCACCGCGCAGCCGGCGCGCAAACAATTCATCGCGGATCGGCAAGGCATCGTCGCTGCAGGCGAGCGCCGCATTGACGCCCATGCAGCCGTGCGGGCCATCGGGCATGGTTTGCGCGTCGACATATTGCGTCAGCAAGGCTTCCACCACTTGGCGCGCCGTCGGCTGCTCCAGCGCCGCGTCGAAGAACCGCATGCGCGTGTCGCTGTAGCGCTCGAGCGCCTTGTGGAACAATTGCTCCTTGTTGCCGAAGACGGCATACAGGCTGGGCCGGTTCATGCCCATGGCTTTCGTCAATTCCGGCAGGGAGCTGCCCTCATAACCCTTTTCCCAGAATACTTTCATGGCGCAATCGAGCGCCTGATCCGCGTCAAACGTGCGTGGCCGCCCCGTTTTCGCCTTGACCGCTTCCTCATTTTTATCTTGTTTCATACCGTTCGGTAAAAAATTATTGACAACACTGTCTGCCTTCCCTGATTATATACCGACCGGTTAAAAACCTCCCGGCTTTTCAGGAACCCCTATGCACACACCTTCCAACGCTACTGGCGACGATACCACCGTGGCGCCATGGCTGGCCGTCTTATCGGTCGGCATCGGCGCCTTCGCCCTCGTCACCTCCGAATTCCTGCCCGTCGGCCTGCTGCCCGCCATGGCGGCCGAACTGGCCATCAGCAAGGGCCAGGCGGGGCTGATGATCACCACGCCCGGCATCGTTGCCGCGTTTGCCGCCATCTTTGTCACCGTCGGCTCGGGCCGCCTGGACCGCCGCATTGTGCTGCTGGCCCTCACGGCCCTGCTAGTGGCGTCGAATCTGCTGGTGGCGCTGGCGCCGTCGTATGCCTGGATACTGCTGGGCCGCGCCATGCTGGGCGTGGGCGTGGGCGGCTTCTGGGCCATCGGCAGCGCCATCGGCCCGCGCCTGGTGGCGCCGCAGCATGCGTCGCGCGCCATGTCCATCATCTTCGCCGGCGTCTCGCTGGGCACGGTGGCGGGCGTGCCGGCCGGCGCGCTTGTGGGCGAGCTGGTGGGCTGGCGGGTCGCTTTCGGCGCGGCCAGCGCCATTGCCGTGCTGGTCTTCCTCGGCCAGCTGTTGCTGCTGCCCAAGCTGCCGCCGACGCAGGCCATCCGCCTGCGCCAGTTGCCGATGATTTTCGGCATCCGCAAGGCCAGGCTGGGCCTGATCGCCACAGCCATGATCTTCACGGGCCAGTTCGCCGCCTACACGTATATCGCGCCGTTCCTCACGCAAATCTCGCACCTGGCGGCCGGCACGGTCAGCGCCATGCTGCTCGTGTATGGCGCTTCCGGCTTCATCGGCAACCTCGCGGGCGGCTGGGCCGCCGGCCGCTACGAACGGGCCGCGCTGATGGTGACGGGTGCCGTGCTGGGCTTGTCCACCCTGGCCCTGGCCGCGTTCGGCAGCCATTCGCTTACCGCCATGCTGCTGGTGGCCGTGTGGGGTTTCGGTTTCGGCGCCATGCCGATCGCCGTGCAGACGTGGATGTTCAAGGCGGCGCCACACCTGATGGAAGGCAGCAGCGCGCTGTTTGTCGCCATCGTGCAAGTGTCGCTGGCGTCGGGCGCCTTGCTGGGAGGCATGGCCGTCGACCGGCTGGGCGTATCGAGCGCGATGGTGGTCGGCGGCCTATTCGCCCTCGGCTGCGCCTTGACGATCGCTATCTTTGGCAAGCCGCAGGCCAGCCCCAAGGCTGGCGCGGCCTGCGTCACATCGTAGGAATCAAATGCGGCCGCGGCGGAATTCGCCAAGGAATTTCGTCACTTCGGCCGGCGTCATCACGACGTCCGCATCGCCGTGATACGCATACAGGAAGGGCGTGCCGCCCAGACGGTCCGTCAGCTTGGCAAAGAGCAGAAAGCGGCTGCCCACCGGGTAGCGCTGCACGTCGACCAGGCGGCGCGAGCACTGCACGGCCAGTTCGGGAGAGAAGGCCTGGCCCGGCACGGGGCGGATTTCCACGCGGCCATTAATCGCGCGCGATTCGACGGCGACGTGCCGGTATGCATAAGTATCACGGGCCATGCCGCCACCTTGAATGAAGTAAAGGCGCCATCTTAAGCGAAGATGGCGCCTGCCGTGCTACTGCGCCACGATGCGCAGCAAGCGGCCATTGTCTTCATCCGTCAGCGCATACAGATAGCCGTCCGGCCCCTGGCGCACGTCGCGCACGCGCGCGCCGATGGCCAGGCGGTCCTGCCCCGTCACCTTGCCGCTGGCATCGACGGCGATGCGGCGGATATCCTTGGCCGCCAGGCCGCCGCTGAAGATGCTGCCGCGCCAGGCGGCAATCTTGTCGCCCGTGTAGACGGCCAGGCCCGACGGTGCCGGCGACGGCACCCAGGCCACGCTCGGATTGAGCATGCCGGCCACTTCATGCTTGCCGACCGGTTCATGCGTCGTGTAGTCGGCGCCATAGCTTTGCAGGGGCCAGCCGTAGTTGCCTCCCGCCACCACCAGATTCAGCTCATCGCCGCCATACGGTCCGTGTTCCGTGGCCCACACGCGGCCGGAAACAGGATCGAACGCCAGGCCCTGCACGTTGCGATGGCCATACGACCAGATTTCCGGCAAGGCGCCCTTGGCCGCCAGCGGGTTGCCAGGTGCCGGCTTGCCGTCTTCCGTCAGGCGCAGGATGGAACCCTGGTGCGTGGCCAGATTCTGTGCCTGCTCGCGCGCCAGGCGGTCACCGATGCGCAGTGGCGGGTTGCCGCCATCGGCCACGCTCATCAGCAAAGTGCCGTCCGGCAGCCACAGCAGGCGCGAACCGAAATGCTGGCCGCCGCTCTTGTCCGTGGCCACCTTGAACAGGGTCTGGATGCCCGTCACCTTCCTGCCGTCGAACACGCCGCGCACCAGGGTCGTGCGGTTGGCGTCATTGTTTCCGGTCGACACCGTCATGTAGACGCGCTGCTGCGCCTTGCCCGCATCCTGCGGGTGCAGGACGATATCGAGCAAGCCGCCCTGCCCGCCCGTAAACACCTTCGGCATGCCTTCCAGCGCCACGTCGGTAAAAGTCTTTCCATTGAGCAAATGCAAGGTGCCCTGCTTGCTGGTGACGAGCGCGCGCCCCTCGCCCAGCCAGGCGATGCCCCAGGGTTGGCGCACGCCCTCGGCCACGGTAACGGTCTTCCATGGCTGTTTCGCGGCGGGCGGTTCGCCCGTCGCTTGCAGTTCGGCGTGGGCAGGCATGGCGCAGGCGGCGAAGGCTCCCAGCAGCAATGCGGTGGCAAAGCGTGTGCGCTTGATGATTGGCATCGGGAATTCTCCTGTGTCGTCAATAAAAAAGGCGGCCGCGATGGTCTTTGCCATCGCGCCGCCTTTAAAAATAGCACAGATTGCACGGCGGACGCGCCGCCGTTCTCATGCCATCAGCGATACACCAGATAGTATTTCGGGCGCGCGGTGGTTTTCTGCGCGCCGCCCGTCTGCACCAGCGCCACCGGATCGCCGGCGGCCGTATGGAAGATGCCGATGCCATAACTTTGCTCGCCGCCAATCACCGGCAGGCTGACGCTGCCTGCTGGGAAGAGCAATTCACCGCTATATTTCTTGTAACTGCCCTGATATACCGTATCGTAGCCTGGATAAGCGTACTCAAACGAACTTTCCATCAGCAGCACTTCCGCTTTGGTGGGCGAATAAGTCATCGATTGCATGCTGCTGGTGCCGCTGCTGCTTGAGCCGAAGGTAAAGCGCCCCATGTATTGCAGCGTGTCGGCATTAAAGTAGGTACCGTTTCCGGTAAACAAAATATCTTCCTTCGGCGACAGGAAGAACGGTGACGAAATGTAATAGTCGCCATAGACAGCGCCGTTAGTGAGGATGGCATGCGTTTGCGGGTCAAAGGTGAAATACGAGAGCGTTGAGTAATTGCCCTGCGAGAGAAAGACCTTGTCCTTCGATGCTGCAAATACGCCGCGCAGAGCGCCATAGAAACCGCCATTGGCAAAATCAAGCGAAGGCAATGCCTGTCCCGTACGTGCGTTAATAACAGCAACAGCGGGCCGCGCGGATGGACCAATCGATTGGCCCGAGAGAAATACCACGCCAGCATTGGTAACGAATACCTCCGTCTGCGTGCCACCGGTGCCGGTCGATTTCAACAGGCTCCCCGACACCAGATCCACCAGACTGACCACGCCATCATGCAACACAGCGGCCAGCTTGCCATCCGGACTCAGATTGAGGGCCTTGACCGCTGTCGGCAGATCAACGCTGCTGGTCGCGCCGTTAACCGGATTGATGACTTTGACGGTGTACGGCTCGGCAGTGACGACGACAAGGCGGTCGGTAGCCAGGCTATAACGCATCTCAACCGGCTTGAACGGCAATGCGACCACACTCGAAGTCGACGTGAGCGCATTGAATTTCAGGTAAGCGATCGCCGTCTGGCGGCCATTGCTCACTGTCAGCGACAGCACGTAAGCGCCAGCCACGTCCGGTGTAAATGCAGGAATCGCCGCCGTCGCTGCGCCCACCGCCGCGACAGAACCGGCGGGACGGGTATCGACCGCCCAGGCATAGCTCAGGGGAGCGCCACCCTCGTCATAACTGAGGATGCCGCTGGTGACCAGCGGCTGGCCGACGGGGACGGTCTGGTTGTTGCGGCTGACCACCGCGACCGTGCCTTGGATCACGCCCATCGGCATGCTGTTGTTGGCATCGAACAGGTACACCGTTTCGGCATACGCGCCCTTGCCGTCCGCACCGCGGGCACGCACTTTGTACAGGCCCAGCACATCGGGCGAGAAACGCGCCGTTTGACCGCTGACAAACAGCAGGGACGTACTGCCGGCCGGCTTCTGGATCAGTTCCCACGTCGTGGTTACCTTGTCGCCGTCGATATCGACGCTGCCCGTGGCATCAAGCACGATGCCGGAGCCTGCCGAGACACTCACGGCATCCTTGACGAGCGGCTGCGCCGTAAACGTCGCATTGACCACCAGCACCGCATTCGGCACCCGGTTATTCACCAGCACGGTGGCATTCTTTTCCGCAAAACCGCCCTTGCCATTCGTCACGCGCAGCTTGAAGACATAGGTGCCCAGCGCGTCGGGCTGGAAGTTCAGTTTCGGGGTCGAGACGGCGCCCATGTTCAAGCCGCTGCCGGCAGGTTTCGAGACCATGCTCCAGGCAAAGCTCAGCGTCCCGCCGTCGCTATCCTTGCTGCTACCGGCATCGAGTTCAATCTGTCCACCCATGCTGCCGACGGCATCGGCACCTTCTGCCGCCGCCGACACGGCACCGGCAAACAGGATGGCCGGCTGCGGCACGGCCGCCACGGGCGGCGGCGCCGCAGTTTCACTGCCACCGCCTCCACCGCCACACCCGGCCAGCATGGCCATGGCCAACATACCCGCTCCCAACCAGCGCGCGGCTGGTCCCTGCATACGACTACGCATATGATTCCGTTCTTTCAATATTTCCCGTGGTTATAAAGTGACGTCTTGTCGCGTCCGAAAAAGCGGACAAATATTATCATGACAATAACGTTAAATTTTCACCAAATTTCAATTTGGAAATATTAATTTTCAGGAATCCTTAAAAAGGAGCTGCCGGGTACGCTCAGGCGCGCAGCAGCAAGGCCACGGCTTCGGCCGCGATGCCTTCTTCACGGCCCAGGTAGCCCAGTTTTTCATTCGTCTTGGCCTTGATGTTGACCTGGCCCACACTCACGCCCAGGTCTTCGGCCACGTTGGCGCACATGGCGGCGATGTGCGGCGCCATCTTCGGGCGCTGGGCAATGATGGTGGCGTCGATATTGCCGATGATATAACCGGTCGCTTGCACGCGGCGCACGGCTTCGCGCAGCAAGGTGCGCGAATCGGCGCCCTTGAACTGCGCGTCCGTGTCGGGAAAATGGCGGCCGATGTCGCCCAGCGCGGCGGCGCCGAAGATGGCGTCCGTGATCGCGTGCAGCAATACGTCCGCATCGGAATGGCCGAGCAAGCCCAGGTGATGGGGGATTTTCACGCCGCCGATGATCAGGTCGCGGTTTTCCACCAGCGCGTGGCAGTCATAGCCCTGGCCGATGCGGACAGGCAGTACGGGAGTCGTTGTGTTCATGCGGGTCTCTCTGGAATTCAAGGGTTGGCCAAATACAGCTCGGCCGTGTATATGTCGCGCGGCAAGGTCACCTTCAGGTTGCGCGGGTGGCCTTCAACCAGCCTGGGCGCCAGGCCCAGCGCTTCGACGGCGCTGGCGTCGTCCGTAATCGCTTGCGGGTCGGGCGCTTCGGATAAGGCCCGGTGCAGCAAGGCATAGCTGAACATTTGCGGCGTCTGCGCCAGCCATAGATGATCGCGCGGCACCGTCTGCGCCGACAGGCCGTCCGGCCCCGCCCGCTTGACGGTATCGACCACGGGCAAGGCCAACAGGCCGCCGGCCGGGTGGTCGCCCACCTCGCCGATGAGCTTTTCGATCAGGGCCGGCGTCAGGCCGGGACGCGCCGCGTCGTGCACCAGCACCTGGTCGTGGGCACCGATGCTGCCGTGCACGGCCTGCAAGCCATTCAGGATCGTCTCCATGCGCGTGGCGCCGCCGCAGCGCAGCACAGTGACGCCCTGCTCCGGCACGACCGTGTCGATCACGCTATCCTCCGCGCTGACGACGACATACGTGTGCGCGATCAGGGGGCTGGCGAGAAAGGCGTCGAGCGCGTGGCGCAGCATGGGTTTGCCGGCGATAGGTAAATATTGCTTGGGACTGCCCGCTTCCATGCGCGTGCCCACGCCGGCGGCAGGGATCAGCGCAAAATAACGGACGGTGTTCGGTGCTGCTGTCATGCCATTCCTTGTCTAGTTGGCGGGCGCTGCCTTGCCCGCCAGGATGTTCTGGATTTCGCCCTTGCACGCCTTGCCCAGACGCGCATATTCTTGTGGAGAATCGATGGCCGCCTGCAAGGTTTCCACCTTGCGCATTTCAGCCTTGATATACGGCAACCAGCCCGTGTCGATCTCGCGCGCCAGCGCCGCCTTGGCCGTGCCGCTGGGCGCATACAGGGGCCGTGCCTCGAAGCGTTTGGCCAGCGCCGCGCGCACGGTCTTTTCCACGCGCGGCAAATGTTCCATATAGGTCCTCATGTGCCGCAGCTCGTGCGCGAGTATCTCATCATACGCGCAAGTGCCGGGGGCAAACTCGCGGCCGATATAGATCACCACGGGCGCATACGTAAGGGACACGGTAATCTGCGGCGCCACGCATTCATAGCCGCTGGCCGGGTCTTGCAGCATGGGACCGGCCAGGGCGATGGCCACGCGCGAATCCGTCTTCGTCAATCCGAGTACCCAGGTATTGGCGCGCGCCGTGCCCTTCATGACGGTCAGGGCCTTGTACGGCAGATGCGTGTCGATGCTGTAGCCATTCTGCTGCGCCGTCAGCACGGACACCGTCTTGCTGATCGTGTCTTCGCAGCGCACCTGGAACGGCGTGCGCGCGGCCCCGTGCGCGCCCAGGCTGGCAAATGCCAACAGCAAAAAGAGAGCCGCGCGCATGTGCGGAATCAGGCCGGTTGCCAGGCGCCGCTGGTGATCTTGTCGAGCCAGAAGATGCCGATGACGGTTTTCACGTCCGTGATCGTGCCATCCTTGACCCAGTCGAGCAGCTGCGGCACGGTGGCCGTAAAGGTTTCCAGGAATTCACCTTCGTCGAGCTGGCGTTCGCCGGCCACCAGGCCGCGCGCCAGGAACAGCTCCAGGTGTTCATCGGAATACGCGATGGCGTTATGGATGGTGGAGACGAATTGCCAGTCGCTGGCCGTGTAGCCCGTCTCTTCCAGCAATTCGCGCTGGGCGCAGGCCAGATGGGACTCGCCCGCGTCGATCTTGCCGGCCGGGAATTCAATGAAGACGCGGTCCAGCGGATAGCGGTACTGGCGTTCCATCAGCACGGTGCCATCGTCGAGCAGCGGCAGGATGACGACGGCGCCCGGATGCAGGACGAATTCGCGCGCCGTGATCTTGCCGTCCGGCAGCGCAACCCGGTCGCGCTGCACGCGCAGGAAGCCGCCCTGATAGACGAGCTCGCCGTCCACCTTGGTCTCAGTTAAATTCATATCCATGCGTTCAGTATCCATACCTTGATTATGCTCAATAAAAAAAAACGGCGCCAGAGGCGCCGCTTTCGGTCGATGGGGCTAATGTCGTTTGCGCAGGTAGCGGGTGACAAAGCCTGGGAAAGCCAGCACCAGGAACAGGCATCCCGTGATGGCATAGAACTCCCACGTCTGCGGGAAACCGTTGCCGATACGTGCTTCGAGCGCGAACGCCACGGCGCCGACGATGAAGTACAGAATCACCATCTCCAGCAGGCGCAGCGCTAGCGGCTTGCGCCAGCCCTGCTCTGCTTGCGCCGCCCTTTTCAGGGGCACGGCGGCAAACAGTTTCTCGTTCAGGAAAGGCAGGTTGGCGCCCAGGATGCCCAGGGCGATCACCAGCCAGCTCGAAGCGGTGACATCCATCGGTCAGGACGCCAGCGTCTTGGTGATGGCGGTCGCGCAGGCAGCCAGGATGCTGTTAGGCATCACACCCAGCGCCAGGACGAACACGCCGTTCAGGGCCAGCACGACGCGCATGTCGCCATGCACGACCAGCACATTGCCGTCCGTCGGCTCGTCGAACCACATCATTTTCACGACGCGCAGGTAGTAGAAGGCGCCGATCAGCGAGAACAGCACGGCAGCGATGGTCAGCCACAGCTGGCCCGTGGCCAATACCGATGCCAGCACCGAGTACTTGGCCATGAAGCCCATCAGCGGCGGCACGCCGGCCAGCGAGAACATGAACAGGGTCATCACCAGCGCGAAGATCGGGCTGCGTTTGCCCAGGCCCTTGAAGTCGGCCAGTTCGTCTGCTTCGAAACCATTACGTGCCAACAACATGATCACGCCAAAGGTACCCAGGGTGGTGAACACGTAGGTGATGACGTAGTACATCGAGGCGCCGTAGGCGGTGGCTGCGCCAGCCGCGTTCAGGGTGTTGTTCGGTGCATCCACGGTACCGGACAGCAAGCCCAGCAGAACGAAGCCCATTTGCGCGATGGTCGAGTACGCCAACATGCGCTTCAGGTTGGTTTGCGCGATCGCGGTGAAGTTGCCGATCGCCAGCGACATCACGGCCAGCACCAGCAGCATTTGCTGCCAGTCATGTGCCATCGGCAGCAAGCCTTCGGCCAGCAAGCGCAGGGTGATGGCGAAGGCGGCCAGTTTCGGCGCCGCGCCCAGCAGCAGGGTCACGGCCGTTGGCGAACCTTGATACACGTCAGGCACCCACATGTGGAATGGCACGACGCCCAGTTTGAAGGCCAGGCCGGCAACGAGGAACACCAGGCCGAAGACCATGATGGTGCCGTTGGTCTTGCCGTTTTCCAGCGCCACGCGCAGTTCGCCCAGGTCCAGGGTGCCGGAGGCGCCGTACAACATCGAGATACCGTACAACATGAAACCGGAGGCCAGCGCGCCCAGGATGAAGTATTTCATGGCCGCTTCCGTGGCCTTGGCATTGTCACGGCGCAAGGCGATCAGTGCGTACAGCGACAGCGACATCAGTTCCAGACCCAGGTAGATGATCAGGAAGTTGTTGGCCGAGATCATGATCATCTGGCCCAGCAGTGCAAACAGGGCCAGCACGTAGAACTCGCCGCCCAGGTTACCCGACAGCATGCTGCGGTCGGTGGCATAGGCACGCGAGTAGATCAGGGTCAGCGCCACGGCGCCGTACGAGAACAGTTTCAGCAACTGCGACATCGGGTCCGACACGAACATATTGTGGAACGTGTAGACGGTGGTGCCCGCATTGAAGTCGCCCACGGTCAGCAAGGCGCAGCCGGCCAAAGTCAGCAGCGACAGCGCATAGGTGATCGAACGCTTCGCCGCAGGCAAGAACATATCGATCAGCAAGAGCGCCGACGTGGCGATCAGCAGAAAGATTTCCGCGTACAGCGGTACCAGATTAGGTGCATTAGTCATGTTATCGGTCTTCTATTTAAGGCAACTTGCTGGTGGCGACATGCTGCAGCAGGTCGGCAACCGAAGTTTGCATCGTGTCGGTGAACGGGGCTGGGTACAGACCCATCACGAGCACGGCGATGGCCAGCACAGCAAGCATGAAGAATTCACGTTTGTTGATGTCGGTCAGTTCGGCCACATGCTTGTTCTTGATCTTGCCGAACACCACGCGCTTGGCCATCCACAGCGAGTACGCCGCGCCCCAGATCAGTGCCGTTGCAGCCAGCAGACCGATCCAGAAGTTGTATTTCACCGCGCCCAGGATCACCATGAACTCGCCGACGAAGCCGGACGTCGCAGGCAGACCGCAGTTGGCCATCGAGAACAGCACGAAGAAGGCGGCAAATTTCGGCATGCGGTTCACGACGCCGCCGTAGTCGGCGATGTTGCGGGTATGCATGCGGTCATACAGCACGCCGATGCACAGGAACATCGCGCCGGAGATGAAGCCGTGCGAGACCATCTGCACGATACCGCCCTGCACCGAGATGTCGTTGAACATGAAGAAGCCCAGGGTCACGAAACCCATGTGCGCGATCGACGAATAGGCGACCAGTTTTTTCATGTCTGTTTGCACCAGGGCAACCAGACCGATGTAGATCACGGCGATCAGCGACAAGGCGATCATGAAACCCGACAGGTAGTGGCTGGCGTCCGGCGTGATCGGCAGTGAGAAACGCAGGAAGCCGTAGGCGCCCAGTTTCAGCATGATGGCGGCCAGCACGGCGGAACCGCCCGTTGGCGCTTCCACGTGGACGTCCGGCAGCCACGTGTGGACGGGGAACATCGGCACCTTGACGGCAAACGCCATCAGGAAGGCCAGGAAGATGAAGATCTGCTCGTTCATCGTCAGCTTGAACGCATGCCAGGCCAGGATGTCGAAGGTGCCCGACACATTGCGCAGGTAGATGATGGCAACCAGGGTCAGCAGCGAACCGAAGAAGGTGTACAGGAAGAACTTGAACGACGCGTACACGCGGTTCGAACCGCCCCAGATACCGATGATGATGAACATCGGGATCAGGGTTGCTTCAAAGAAGAAGTAGAACAGCAAGCCGTCCAGCGCGCAGAACACGCCGATCATCAGGCCCGACAGGATCAAGAACGAGCCCATGTAATGGGCGATGCGCTTCTCGATCACTTGCCAAGCGGAAATAACGACGATGACGGTGATGAACGCCGTCAGTGGCACGAACCACAGCGACAGGCCGTCGATACCCAGCGAGTACCAGATATTGAAGGTTTCAATCCACGGTGCTTTTTCGACGAATTGCATGCCGTGCGCGGCGTTGTCGAAATGCTGGATCAGCGGCAAGGTGCACAGCATGCTGAGCACGGCGCCAGCCAGCGACAGCCAGCGGGTAAAGCCCGCTTTGCTGTCACGGCCGAGAGCCAGGATCAGGACGCCGCAAATGATCGGCACCCAGATCGACAGACTCAGGTAAGGAGGTAGTGTAGAAATCGTAGACTGCATCATGGTTCTCAGTATTCTTTTATCAGGTCAGCTTACTTAGCGGGCCAGAATGGCAGGAAATAGATCAGGAAGCCCAGCACGCCCAGGATCATCACGAATGCATAGTGATAGATGTAGCCGGTCTGCAGCACTCGCGACAGCGAGGACAGCCAGGCGACGACCTTGGCGCTACCGTTGACCAGCAGGCCATCGATCAGCTTCTTGTCACCGAAGTTCCACAGGCCATTACCCAGCAAGCGGGCACCGCCGGCGAACACGACTTCATTGAACTTGTCCATGTAGTACTTGTTGTCCAGCAGGGTGTGGATCGCGTGGAACTTGGCAAAGAACCAGGCCGGTACACGCGGGTTGACCATGTAGCAGTAGTAGGCTGCCACCACGCCGGACAATGCCAGCCAGAACGGTGCCGTCGACAGGCCGTGGATCGCCATCGCCATTGCGCCGTGGAATTCATGCGACAACTCTTCCATTGCTGGATGGTTTTCGCCCACAAAAATCACGCCCTTGAAGAAATCGCCATGCAGCATCGGGCCGATCGTCAGGTAGCCGATGATCAGCGAAGGAATCGCCAGCATCACCAGCGGGAACCATACGACGAATGGGGACTCGTGCGGCTTCTGGCCAGGTTCCAGACCGTGGTGCGCGTGGTCGTCTTCCTCTTCTTCATGACCGTGGTCGTCATGCGCATCGCCGTGCGCGCCATGGGCCGCTTTCGGTGCGTGATGGTCGTCATGGCCATGCGCATGCGCCTGGCCGAAACGTTCCTTGCCATGGAAGACGAGGAAATACATGCGGAACGAGTAGAAGGCGGTGACAAACACGCCAGCCAGCACGGCGAACTGGGCAAAGCCAGCACCCCAGATGTGCGTCGCTTCGACGGCTTCGATGATGCTGTCTTTCGAGTAGAAACCGGAGAACAGCGGCGTGCCGATCAGGGCCAGCGAACCGATCAGGGAAGTGATCCAGGTGATCGGCATGTATTTGCGCAGGCCGCCCATGTTGCGGATATCCTGGTCGTGGTGCATGCCGATGATGACGGAACCGGCGCCCAAGAACAGCAGTGCCTTGAAGAATGCGTGCGTCATCAGGTGGAACACGGCCACGGAGTATGCGGACGAACCCAGCGCCACGGTCATGTAACCGAGCTGCGACAGCGTCGAGTAAGCGACGACGCGCTTGATGTCGTTCTGGATGATGCCCAGGAAGCCCATGAACAGCGCCGTGATGGAGCCGATCACCAGGATGAAGGACAGTGCCGTGTCGGACAGTTCGAACAGCGGCGACATGCGCGAAACCATGAAGATACCGGCCGTCACCATCGTCGCGGCATGAATCAGCGCCGAGATCGGGGTAGGACCTTCCATCGAATCAGGCAGCCACACGTGCAGCGGGAACTGCGCCGACTTGCCCATCGCGCCGATGAACAGGCAGATGCAGGCAACGGTCAGCAGGGCCCAGTCGGTACCTGGCAAGCTCAGCAGCGCCAGTTCGTCTTTCTTGGCAAACACTTCCTGGTAGTTCATGGTGCCGGCGTAGGCCAGCAACAGGCCGATGCCGAGGATGAAGCCGAAGTCGCCCACGCGGTTGACGAGGAAAGCCTTCATGTTGGCCACGATGGCCGTCGGACGCTGGTACCAGAAACCGATCAGGAGGTAGGAAACCAGGCCCACGGCTTCCCAACCGAAGAACAGTTGCAGGAAGTTGTTGGCCATGACCAGCATCAGCATCGAGAACGTGAACAGCGAGATGTAGGCGAAGAAGCGGTTGTAGCCTTCGTCGTCCTTCATGTAGCCGATCGTGTAGATGTGCACCATCAGGGAGACGAAGGTGACCACGCACATCATCATCGCCGACAGCGAATCGATCTGGAAGCCCACTTCCATCTTCAGGGTGCCGATCGTCATCCAGTTATAGATCGTGCCATTGAATGTCGCGCCATCCATCACTGCCAGCAGTGTCTGCACGGACAGGATGAACGCAATCAGTACGCCCAGGATCGTCGCGGTATGCGACGTCTTGCGTCCGACCAAATTACCCAGGAACTGGGTGCCAAGCAAACCTGCAATCGCGGCACCGGCCAGCGGCGCCAGCGGTACGGCAAGAAGGAGGTTAGGGTTGAGGAGTTGCCCCGCCATGATGAACCTTAATCGTTATTATTCGAGAGATCGAGTCTGAAAAACATCAGCCTTTGAGGCTGTCCAGGTCTTCGACGTTGATGGTATCCAGATTACGGAACATCACCACCAGAATAGCCAGACCGATAGCCGACTCAGCGGCGGCAACCGTCAGGATGAAGAAAACGAAGATCTGACCGGCCGCGTCGCCCATGAAATGGGAGAACGCGATGAAATTCATATTCACCGCCAGCAACATCAATTCGATTGCCATCAGCAATACGATGATGTTCTTGCGGTTCAGGAAAATACCGACGATCGAGATTGCGAACAGGATCGCGCCCAGGACCAGAAAATGTGTGAGCGATAATGTCATGGTGCCTCCTTAACTTCCGGCTCAGCCGCAGGACGCTCGACGACCGCGTCCATCTTGATGATCTTCAGGCGGTCGTTGCGCTTGACGCGCACGGCATCGCCCGGAGCAAAATGCTTGGTATCCTTGCGTTTGCGCAGGGTCAGTGCGACCGCGGCAACGATGGCCACCAGCAGCACGACGGCAGCGATCTCGAAGGCGAATACATATTTCGTGTAGATCAGCAGGCCCAGTTCCTTGGTGCCGCCCAGGTTGACGTTGACCGGAGCGATGCTAGGCGCAAAGTTGCGGAAACCGTGCCACAGGACAGCGGCCATTTCCAGCACGATGATCACGCCCACCGTCACGGACAGTGGCAGATAGCCCCAGAAACCTTCGCGCATGCGGTCGATATTGATATCGAGCATCATGACCACGAAGAGGAACAGCACCATCACGGCGCCGACATACACCAATACCAGCACGATGGCCAGGAATTCAGCTTGCAGCAGCATCCAGATGCCCGCTGCGGAAAAGAAGGACAGTACCAGGAACAGTACTGCGTGGACCGGATTACGGGCCGTGATGACGCGCGTCGCTGCCAGAATCAAGATCAGCGCGAAGGCGTAAAACAAAATTGTTTTAAAGTCCATAAAAAACCCAATAGACGTACAGATGAACGAGGGGCGCGCCGCAGCTGGTCAGCTGCGGCGCATCCATCAGCGATAAGGTGCGTCGGCGGCGCGCGCAGCGGCGATGTCATTTTCATAACGATCACCCACGGCCAGCAACATCTCTTTCGTGTAATACAAATCCCCGCGTTTCTCGCCGTGGTATTCCAGGATTTGCGTCTCGACGATCGAATCGACCGGGCAGGACTCTTCGCAGAAACCGCAGAAGATGCACTTGGTCAAGTCAATATCGTAACGCGTGGTGCGGCGCGAGCCGTCGTCACGCTGTTCCGATTCGATCGTGATGGCCATCGCCGGGCAAACCGCTTCGCACAGTTTGCAGGCGATGCAACGTTCCTCGCCGTTCGGGTAGCGGCGCAGCGCGTGCAAGCCACGGAAACGCGGCGAGATCGGTGTCTTCTCTTCCGGGAATTGCACCGTGATCTTGCGCGAAAACATGTACTTGCCTGTCAACGCCATGCCCTTGATCAGCTCGCCTAACAAGAGGCTGCTGAAGAAATCTTTTACCTTATCCATTCGTATGCACTCTCTTACTTCCAAATATTCCAGGATGTCTGCATCCAGGCAGCGACGAAGACCAGGTAGACCAGCGTCAACGGGATAAACACTTTCCAGCCGAGGCGCATGATCTGGTCATAACGGTAGCGTGGGAAAGTACCGCGCACCCAGATAAACACCGACACGATGAAGAAGGTCTTGGCGAACAGCCAGAAGAAGCCGCCGAAACCACCCCAGAACTCAAGGAAAGCAAATGGTGCGGACCAGCCACCGAGGAACATGATCGAAGCCAGTGCACCGATCAGTATCATGTTGGCGTATTCGGCCAGCATGAACATGGCGTAGGCCATGCCCGAATATTCAACCATGTGGCCGGCGACGATTTCCGACTCGCCTTCGACGACGTCGAACGGGTGACGGTTGGCTTCAGCCAGGCCCGACACCAGGTAGATGACGAACATCGGCAGCAGCGGCAGCCAGTTCCACGACAGGAAGTTCACGCCCTTGTCGGCGAAGAAGCCGATTTGCTGGCCGCTGACGATGTCGATGAAGTTCAGGCTGCCCGACACCATCAGCACGATGACCATCACGAAGCCCATCGGGATTTCATACGAAATCATCTGTGCCGAAGCGCGCATGGCGCCCATGAACGAGTACTTCGAGTTCGAGGCCCAGCCGGCGATGATGATGCCGTAGACTTCCATCGAGGTAATCGCCAGCAGCATCAGCAAGCCTGCGTTGACGTTGGCCAGCACGGCTTGCGGACCGAACGGCACGACCGACCAGGCGGCCAGGGCCGGCATGATGGTCATGATCGGGCCGATCACGAACAGGCCCTTGGCGGCCTTGGACGGGATGATGATCTCTTTGAACAAGAGCTTCAATGCATCGGCGATCGGCTGCAGCAAGCCCAATGGACCCACGCGGTTCGGGCCGACGCGGATCTGGATCCAGCCGATCAGCTTGCGTTCCCACAAGGTCAGGTAGGCAACCAGGCCCATCAGCGGCAGCAGCACGCACAGGATCTTGATCAGGGTCCAGAAGAACGGCCACGAGCCGCCCAGCAAATCCTGGCCGCTGCTGTTGATGACGTTTACAAATTCAGGCAGAGCCATCAGATTTTCCCCTCTGCTGTTTCAACTGTGATGTCACCGAACATGCCGCCCAGGCTAGCCGTCGAGGCATGCGCCGCCGACACTTTCACCACATTGGCTGGCAGGCCGGCATGGAGTGCCGCCACCAGGATGGCGCTGCCGGAGCCTTGCGCCACTTTGACCTTGTCGCCCGCCTTGATGCCCAGCTTGTCAGCCAGCGCCAGGGACAGGTGCGCTTGCGGTGCGGCGCCATCGACCGTGCGCAGCAGCGGTTCGGAGCGGCGCACGAGCGCGTCGGCGAAGTAGATCGGCACGTCGGCGATGCGTTGCAGCGCAGGCGAAGCCGGTGCGTAGCTTGCCGCTTCCGGCGCGTTTTTCGCGATGTTGTTCAGCTGTGCCGACAGATCGGTCACGCCTGCGCCAAACGCTTCGTCGCGGATCGCTTCGGAAGTGTCGTAGTCGAAACCGGCCAGGCCCAGGATGTTGCCCAGGACGCGCAGCACTTTCCAGGCTGGACGGGTTTCCGCCAGCGGTTTCACGGTGCCGTTGAAGCTTTGCGCGCGGCCTTCGCAGTTCACGAAGGTGCCCGAGGTTTCAGCGAACGGAGCGATCGGCAGCAAGACATCGGCGTAATCCATGCCGTGCTTGAAGGCCGACATCGCCACGACCATGTCGGCGCCATCCAGGGCGGCGCGGGCCGCTTGCGGGTTGGCGGCGTCGAGTTCCGGCTCGGCGTGCAGCAGCACGTAGGCTTTTTTCGGCGCGGCAAAGGCAGCTTGCACATTGGCGCGCGGCTTGGCGACCAGGTGCGCGCCAACCGTGTTGGCCGCTTCCGTCAGGTAGCCGAGCTTGGCGCCCGTCTGTTCGGCGATCCATTGCGCGGCAGCATGCAATTGCGACGCTTGCGGGTGTTGCGTTGCCGCGTTACCCAGCAGTACGGCGCCGTGGTCGCCAGCCATCAGGCTGGCGGCGATGGCGACAGCCACGTCCGAAGCGGCGATCGCTTCAAAACCGGCCGGCGCGGCGATTTCTTTGGCTTTGGCAACGGCGACGACCACTTCCGACAAGGCCGCCAGCCAATCGCCAGGCGCGACGATCATCTTGTTGGCGATGGTGATCAACTGGTCATCGTCGGAGGCGTGCAGGATCGACAGCTTGGCGCCGCCCTTGACGGACGCGCGCAAACGCGTGGCCAGCAATGGGTGGTCCTTGCGCAGGAACGAGCCGATGACGAAGGCGCGCTTGATCTGGCCAAATTCGTTGATCGGCATGCCCAGCCATGGCTTGACGCCGGCGTCCAGTGCGAAGTCGGTCTGGCGCAGGCGGAAGTCGACGTGCTCGGAACCGAGACCGTTGACCACTTTTTGCAGCAGTACCAGCTCTTCGACGGTCGAATGCGGCGTTGCCAGCGCGGCGATGGCGTCAGCGCCATGCTCGTGCTTGATGTTTTTCAGGCCGTGCGCCACGTATTCCAGCGCCGTTTGCCAATCGACTTCTTTCCACTCGTTGCCTTGTTTCAGCATCGGGGACATCAGGCGTTCGGCGCTGTCCAGCGCTTCATACGAGAAACGGTCCTTGTCCGAGATCCAGCACTCGTTGACGGCTTCGTTTTCCAGAGGCAATACGCGCTTGACCTTGCCAGCTTTCACTTGCACGATCAGGTTCGCGCCCAGGCCGTCATGCGGGCTGACCGATTTGCGGCGCGACAGTTCCCACGTACGGGCGCTGTAGCGGAACGGCTTCGAGGTCAGTGCGCCGACCGGGCACAGGTCGATCATGTTGCCCGACAGTTCGGAGTCGACCGTCTGGCCGACGAAGGACACGATTTCCGAGTGTTCGCCGCGGCCGATCATGCCCAGCTCCATCACGCCAGCCACTTCCTGGCCAAAGCGTACGCAGCGGGTGCACTGGATGCAGCGCGACATCTCTTGCATGGACACCAGCGGACCGGCTTCCTTCGGCTGCACGACGCGCTTGTCTTCCTTGTAGCGCGATTCGCTCTTGCCGTAACCCACGGCCAAGTCTTGCAACTGGCATTCGCCGCCCTGATCGCAGATAGGGCAATCGAGCGGGTGGTTAATCAGCAAGAATTCCATCACCGACTTTTGCGCCTGCACAGCTTTATCGCTGGCGGAGCGCACGATCATGCCGGCACTGACCGGGGTCGCACAAGCGGGCAAAGGCTTGGGCGCCTTTTCCACTTCGACCAGGCACATGCGGCAGTTCGCTGCGATCGACAATTTCTTGTGATAGCAGAAGTGCGGAATGTAGGTTCCCAATTTGTTGGCGGCGTCCATCACCATGCTACCAGCAGGGACTTCGACTTTTTTGCCGTCTATTTCGATTTCAACCATGGTGATCGTTACCTGACGCAGCTTAGATATATGCGGGCACTAAGCAATGCTTGTGCTCGATATGATATTCAAATTCTTCACGGAAATTCTTAATGAAGGCCCGTACCGGCATGGCAGCCGCATCGCCCAGCGCGCAAATGGTGCGGCCCTGGATGTTGTCGGCGATCGAGTTGAGCATGTCCAGGTCGTCTGGACGACCCTGCCCCTGCTCGATGCGGTGCACCATGCGGTACATCCAGCCTGTGCCTTCACGGCAAGGCGTACACTGGCCGCACGATTCTTCAAAGTAGAAGTAGGACAGGCGTTCCAGCGCCTTTACCATGCAGCGTGTTTCGTCCATCACGATGACGGCGCCCGAACCCAACATC
Organism: Janthinobacterium lividum; assembly: GCF_034424625.1. NCBI lineage: Bacteria > Pseudomonadati > Pseudomonadota > Betaproteobacteria > Burkholderiales > Oxalobacteraceae > Janthinobacterium > Janthinobacterium lividum. Next base: position 4,713,630 of record NZ_CP139976.1, read on the forward strand.
GAACCGGCTTTCGCGATCGAGTCGTAGTCCAGGTCGGTCTGCATCATGATGTCGCCGCGGATCACCGGAGCGGACGAGCCGCCAGGGATCACGGCCTTGATCTTTTTACCACCGCGCATGCCGCCTGCCAGTTCCAGCAGGGTCGCAAACGGGGTGCCGAGCGGCACTTCGTAGTTGCCCGGTTTTTCCACGTCGCCCGAGATCGAGAAGATCTTCGAACCGCCGTTGTTCGGCTTGCCCATCGCCAGGTATTTCTCTGGACCGATGTTCAGCACGAATGGCACGGCCGCGAAGGTTTCCGTGTTGTTGATCGTCGTCGGCTTGCCGTACAGGCCAAACGAGGCAGGGAAAGGCGGCTTGAAGCGTGGCTGGCCTTTCTTGCCTTCCAGCGACTCCAGCAGGGCCGTTTCTTCGCCGCAGATGTAGGCGCCATAACCATGGTGCGCATGCAACTGGAACGAGAACTCGCTGCCCATGATCTTGTCGCCCAGGAAACCGGCGGCGCGCGCCTCTTCCAGCGCTTCTTCGAAACGCAGGTATTCCTGGAAGATTTCACCGTGGATATAGTTATAGCCGACGGTGATGCCCATCGCGTAAGCGCCAATGGCCATGCCTTCGATCAGGGCATGGGGATTGTAACGAATGATGTCGCGGTCCTTGAAAGTGCCCGGTTCGCCTTCATCTGTATTGCAGACGAGGTATTTTTGACCCGGGAACTGGCGCGGCATGAAGCTCCACTTCAAGCCGGTAGGGAAACCCGCGCCGCCACGGCCGCGCAAGGACGAAGCCTTGAGGTCGGCGATGATCTGTTCCGGCGTGATTTTCTCTTCCAGGATACGCCGCAGGGCACTGTAGCCGCCGCGGTTCACATAATCTTGCAAATGCCAGTTCTTGCCATCCAGATCCTTCAGGATCAATGGATCGATATGGCGGTTGTGGAGTGACGTCATTTCTTGAGTTCCTCCAGCATGGCGTCGATTTTCTCGTTCGACATCCAGCTGCACATGGTTTTATTACTGACCAGCAAGACAGGCGCATCGCCGCACGCACCCATGCACTCGCCTTCAACCAGGGTGAACTGGCCGTCAGGGGTGGTTTCGCGGAAATCGATACCCAGCTTCTGCTTCAGGTAGTCTGCAGCGCGCACGCCGCCCGACAGGGCGCATGGCAGGTTGGTGCACACGGTGATCTTGTGCTTGCCCACGGGTTTCACGTTGTACATATTGTAGAACGTGGCCACTTCCTGCACGGCAATCGCCGGCATGCCGATGTAATCGGCCAGTTCCTTCATGGTTTCCGGTGCCAACCAGCCCAGTTCATCCTGGGCATGGGCCAGCGCGGCCATGACGGCGGATTGACGCTGGTCGGCCGGGTACTTGGCCAACTCACGGTCAATTTTCTTATAGCATTGCTCTGATAACAACATACTTTTTGCCTCTTAGCGGTCAATACTGCCGAACACGATATCTTGCGTCCCGATGATGGTCACGGCGTCGGCAAGCATGTGCCCACGCGCCATCTCGTCGAGCGACTGCAAGTGGGCGTAGTCTGGCGCGCGCAGTTTCATGCGGTACGGCTTGTTGGCGCCATCGGACACCAGGTACACGCCGAACTCGCCCTTCGGATGTTCCACGGCACTGTAGGCCTCGCCTGGCGGCACGTGGAAACCTTCCGTAAACAGCTTGAAGTGGTGAATCAGCGATTCCATGTTGGTCTTCATGTCGACACGGCCCGGAGGCGCCACCTTGCGGTTGCTGGTCATGACAGGACCTTCATTGTTGCGCAGCCACTCCACGCATTGCTTGATGATGCGGTTCGACTGGCGCAGCTCTTCCACGCGGACCAGGTAGCGGTCGTAGCAATCGCCATTGGTGCCGATAGGAATGTCGAAGTCCATCAAGTCGTACACTTCGTACGGCTGTTTCTTGCGCAAGTCCCACTGCACGCCCGAGCCGCGCAGCATGGCGCCCGTAAAGCCCATGGCCAGCGCATCTTCCGGCGAGACCACGCCGATGCCGACGGTACGCTGTTTCCAGATACGGTTGTCGGTCAGCAAGGTTTCGTACTCGTCCACGGAGTTCGGGAAACGGCGCGCGAAGTCTTCGATGAAGTCCAGCAGGGAACCCTGGCGATTTTCATTCAGCTTGCCGATAGCCTTGGCGTTGCGGATGATCGACGCCTTGTGCTGCGGCATCGCGTCCGGCAGGTCGCGGTACACGCCGCCCGGGCGGTAGTAGGCTGCGTGCATGCGCGCGCCCGACACTGCCTCGTAGGCGTCGAACAAGTCTTCGCGGTCGCGGAAGCAATACAGGAACGGGCCCATGGCGCCAACGTCCAGCGCGTGGGTGCCGAGCCACATCAGGTGATTCAGGATGCGCGTCATCTCGTCGAACATGACGCGGATGTATTGCGCGCGCAGCGGCACTTCCAGGCCCAGCATCTTTTCGATGGCCATCACGTACGCATGTTCATTGCACATCATCGACACATAGTCGAGACGGTCCATGTACGGCACGGATTGCAGGTAGGTCTTCTGTTCGGCCAGCTTTTCGGTGGCGCGGTGCAGCAGGCCGATATGCGGGTCGGCGCGCTGGATGACTTCGCCGTCCATCTCCAGCACCAGGCGCAGCACACCGTGCGCGGCCGGATGCTGCGGCCCAAAGTTCAGGGTGTAGTTCTTAATCTCAGCCATTATTTCATCCCGTAATGTTCTTCGCGGATCACGCGCGGCACGTTTTCCCGCGGCTCGATCGTCACGGGCTGGTAAATCACGCGCTTTTGTTCCGGATCGTAACGCATCTCGACATAGCCGGAGACGGGGAAATCCTTGCGGAACGGATGGCCGATGAAACCGTAGTCGGTCAGCAGGCGGCGCAAGTCGTTGTGGCCTTCGAAGAGGATGCCCAGCAAGTCGAATGCTTCGCGCTCGTACCAGTTGACGGCGCGCCAGATGCCCACCACGGAAGGCAGCAGCGGCATGTCGTCGTCCGGTGCGAACACGCGCACGCGCACGCGCCAGTTATGCTTGACCGACAGCAAGTGCGACACGGCCGCGAAACGCAGGCCATCCCAGCTACCGTCGCCATAGGTCGAGTAGTCGACGCCGCACAGGTCGAGCAGCTGCTCGAAATGCAGGGTCGGATCGTCGCGCAAGGTCTGCATCACGGCCAGGTAGTCCTCGGCCTTGACGACCAGGGTGACTTCGCCCAGCGCAACCGTCGTGCTAACGCGATCGCCCAGGGCAGTGCCGAGGGCGTTTTGCAATACTTCTAAATGTGTTGTCATAATCTGAAGCGGCCCCGTTAGCGTGCGATCGTGCTGGTACGCTTGATCTTGTTCTGCAACTGCATGATGCCGTACAGCAAGGCTTCAGCGGTCGGAGGACAGCCAGGCACATACACGTCGACGGGCACGATGCGGTCGCAACCGCGCACCACGGAATAGGAGTAATGGTAGTACCCGCCGCCATTGGCGCAGGAACCCATCGAGATGACCCAGCGTGGCTCTGCCATCTGGTCGTAGACCTTGCGCAGGGCCGGCGCCATCTTGTTGCACAGGGTGCCGGCAACGATCATGACGTCGGACTGACGCGGCGACGGACGAAACACGACGCCGAAACGGTCCATATCGTAGCGGGCTGCGCCCACATGCATCATTTCGACCGCACAGCAGGCCAGACCGAACGTCATCGGGAACATAGACCCGGTGCGCGCCCAGTTGATCAGCTTGTCGGCCGAGGTGGTGATGAAACCTTCGCTTAATACGCCTTCAATAGCCATGGCTTATTCCCAGTCAAGGGCACCTTTCTTCCAAATGTACCAAAATCCGACCACGAATTCAGCGATGAACACCATCATCGTGACGAAACCGGCCCAGCCCAGGTCGCGCATTGCAACGCCCCATGGGAAAAAGAATGCCGTTTCCAGATCGAACAAAATAAACAGGATTGCGACCAGATAGTAGCGCACATCAAATTTCATGCGCGCGTCTTCGAATGCTTCAAAGCCACATTCGTACGGGGAGAGTTTTGCTGCGTCAGGCTTGTTAGGACCTAACAGGCGCCCCAGGAGCTGGGGAGCGATACCGACACCAAGGCCGATAATAATGAACAGCAGGACGGGGAAGTAATTTTCGAGGTTCACGATTGATGAGCTTATATTGAACGATCGGTTAAATGAGGACGCTGCGATCATTTGCAGCGTATCTAACGCACGACCCCAATCAAAGCTAAGACCAGGATCGAACGACACATCCTCGTAAAAAAAGCCAGCAACTTTGTACGAGCCATGGCTCGTGCGCCGTTGCTGGCTTCTGATTTCTGGTGCCGACGACGAGACTCGAACTCGTACAGCTTTCGCCACTACCCCCTCAAGATAGCGTGTCTACCAATTTCACCACGTCGGCGGTAAGGCCCGTATTCTACTCTGCTTTGCCGCTAAAGTTAATGCACAAATGCATCAAAACACAGATAAAAACGATAAATTTTTACATCTTCCAGCGCGTCACGATTTTTTCCTGCCGCACTGCTAAAACATTGAGCAATAATCTGCCCGTAATGAGAATTACTCTCGATGAGGTATCGAGTTAATACAGAATTACTTCGGAATCGCGCCGGCCGGGGTGCTGGCAACCGGTGCCGCCGCCGCTGGAGCGCTGGCCGCTGGTGCCGCAGGGGCTGCTGGCACCGTCGTCGGGATCGCGCCCGCGCCGGTGACCGGCACTGGCTTGACGACTTTATCCATCACGCCGCCGCCCACCGTGGTGGCGCGCTGATTGGCCATCAGCGACAGAGCCAGGGTGGCGCCGAAGAAGATCGCGGCGGCAACGCCCGTCGATTTCGACATGAAGTTCGACGAACCCGTCGCACCGAACAGGCTGCCCGAGGCGCCCGAACCGAAGGCGGCGCCCATGTCGGCGCCCTTGCCGTGCTGCAGCAACACCAGCGCGATAATCGACAATGCCGAAATAACCTGTACTACCACTACCAGATTGAACATCATGTTCATTGCAATTCCATTCTTAGTTTAAATTAATTCAATCAGCGGCGTGAATAATTGCCAGGAAATCCGCCGCCTTCAATGCTGCTCCACCGATCAGACCGCCATCGATATCCGGCATCGCCATCAATTCTTTTGCGTTCTCCGGCTTCATGCTGCCGCCGTACAGGATTTGCACGCCGGCGGCCGCTACCGCATTCTTTGCCGCCAGCTGGCCGCGCAATACCTGATGCACGTCCTGCGCCATTTGCGGCGTGGCGGTCTTGCCCGTGCCGATGGCCCAGACTGGCTCATAGGCCAGCACCAGTTTCGCCACATCGTCGGCGGAAATCGCCGCCAGCACGGCGCCCAGCTGCTGCGCCACCACGGCATTGGTCTGGCCCGCTTCGCGCTGCGCCAGCGTTTCGCCGATGCAGACGATAGGCGTGATGCCTGCCGCCAGCGCGGCAACCGTCTTGGCCGCCACTTGCGCATCGCTCTCGCCATGGTAGGCGCGGCGCTCGGAATGCCCGATCACCACATAGCCGCAGCCAAAATCCTGCAGCATGGCGGTCGAGATTTCCCCCGTGTAGGCGCCGCCGGCATGCGCGGACACATCCTGCGCGCCCCAGCCGAGCGCCGTGCCTGCCAATTGCGCCTGGCACTGCGCCAGATACGGCGCAGGCACACAAACGGCGCTGGCGGCGCCAGAGGCAGCCAGGCCAGCAACTATTTCAGACAATAACACCGCGTTCGAGGTGCGACTGCCGTTCATTTTCCAATTTCCGACGACGAGTTTGCGACGCATAGTAGCCTAAATTCTAATAACCCGTCATTCTAACTCCGGCACCGATGCCGGTCAAACAGGCAGTGCCCCGTTTCAGGCAACTTGCAACATGATCTTGCCCACGTGCGTGCTCGCTTCCATCAAGGCATGCGCCTCGTTGGCTTTTTCCAACGGGAAAGTTTTATAGATCACGGGCTTGATCTTGCCTGCCTCGATCAGCGGCCAGACGGTCGCGCGCAGGTGGTTGGCGATGGCAGCCTTGAAGGCGACCGAACGGGGACGCAGGGTGGAACCCGTCACCGTCAGGCGACGGCGCAGCAAGCTACCCAGGTCCAGTTCCGCCTTGGTGCCGCCCTGCACGGCGATCAGGCCGATGCGGCCATCGTCGGCCAGGCAATCGATTTCGCGCGGCAGGTAGTCGCCGCCCACCATGTCGAGGATGACGTCGACGCCCTTGCCATCGGTCAATTCCTTGACGACGGCAACGAAATCTTCCGTGCGGTAATTGATGCCCCGTTCGGCACCCAAGGCCTCGCAGGCGCGCGCCTTCTCGTCGCTGCCCGCCGTGGCAAACACGCGGTGACCGAGCGCGGCAGCCAGCTGGATGGCCGTCACGCCGATGCCGGACGTGCCGCCCTGCACCAATAACGTTTCGCCATCGGCCAGCGCGCAGCGGTCGAAGACATTGCTCCAGACGGTAAAGAAATTCTCGGGCAGGGACGCGCCTTCCAGCGCCGTCAAGCCTTTCGGCAAGGGCAGGCACTGGCCGGCGGGCGCGGCACAGTATTCGGCATAGCCGCCGCCCTGCACCAGTGCGCAGACCAGGTCGCCTTTCCTGAATGCGGTATTAGTGAAGTCGCCATCGACAACTTCGCCCGCCACTTCCAGGCCCGGCAAGTCCGACGCGCCGGCTGGCGGCGCGTATTTGCCCAGGCGCTGCAGCACGTCGGGACGGTTGATGCCGGCCGCGTGCACCTTGATCAGCAGTTCGCCCGCCTTAAATTGCGGCGTGGGACGCTCCGCGATCTGCAAAACGTCGGCGGGACCTGGCTGGCTGATGGCAACTGCACGCATGGCGGGACTCTTTCAAGGGAAAACGGCGATTGTACGCCAAGCCGCTAGCCCTTGCAGAGCACCGCTTCCCCTTAGGCGCCGCCCGTCTTCGACTGGCGCGGCAATGGCGTGCCGGGCTTCCATTTCGCCGACAGGGCTTGCCCTTCCTCGACTTGCTCATGCGTCATCTTGCGCACCACGGCGGCGCGCTGGTCGGCCGCATTCGCGTTGCCATTCGCCGCCGCCAGGTTCCACAGCATGTAGGCGATGACGTTGTCCTGCTGCACGCCGCCCATGTGGTAGCGGTACATCAGGCCCAGCACCTGCTGTGCCTCGGCATGATTCTGCTCGGCCGCCTTGCGGAACCAGCCGACGGCCTGCTTATGGTCTTGCAGCACGGCGTTGCCCGTGTAATACATGGCGCCCACCACATACTGGGCGTCGGCCTTGCCCTGCTCGGCCGCCTTGCGGTGCCAGAACATGGCTTGCTTGTAATCCTGCGGCAAGCCCCGCCCCATGTAATACATCAAACCCAGCAAATGCTGGGCATCGGCACTGCCGGTCTTGGCCAGTGGCAATATTTCCTTGTAGGCTAGCGCGTAATTCTTGTTGTTGTAGGCGCTGGCGCCTTCGGCGAAGCCAGCCCGCGCGGGTAGCTGTATCGTCAACAGCATGAGTAATGTAATGATCAGTTTTTTCATCGGAATGGGATGTGGTCTGACTACTTATTCTTGTCCTGCCAAAAGGCCTGCGGCAGGATGCTTTTACTTCCAGCTAACTTTGCCCAGGCCCTCGACGCTGACATCGCGGTTGACCGGCTTGCCGTACACCACCACAGAACCGAGCCCGCTCAAGTTCAGCTTGGCATTCGTATGGGCATTCACCGTGGCGTTGCCGAGGCCGCTCAATTCCAGGTTAACGGCATCGGCTTCGAACTGCTGCGCATTCAGGCTGCCCAGGCCGCCCAGGCTGGCTTTCAGGAGTCGCCCGCGTCCACCCAGCACCACCGAGCCGGCGCCCTGCAAGTCCAGCTCGGCCCGCTCATTGTTACCTATCCATATCTGCATGCTGCCCACGCCGCCCAGGCTGGCATTGAGCTTGCGGTAGTCGCCCACCAGCTTGATGCTGCCCGCGCCCTCCAGCGACAGGGTCAGTTCCTCGCCCTTGAAACCCGTGATGTCCGTGCTGCCAAAGCCTTCCGAGCTCAGTTCGCGCAAATTCGGCAAGACCAGGTCGGCGCGGATCGACGAAGGGCCGATCTTGAAGCCGCGCACTTCCGTTTCGATGTGCAGGGTATCGCCGCTTTGCGCCGTGCTGACATCGGCGATATAGCGCTTGTCGGCCGTGATGCTCAGCGAAGGCACGTTGCCCTGTCGAATGCGCACTTCCATCACGCCATCGAGCTTGACCCGCACCACGCGGGCGTCGACGTTGCGCATTTCCAGCAAGCGGGTCTCGGCGGCCGCGCCGCGCACCAGGCCCAAAGTCGCCAGGAACAGCAGCGCCAGTTGCAGTGTCTTTTTCATGTAATGCATCCTCGGTATCTTGTTTTTATGTGCCGCGGCGCCCTCATGGAGCTCCCGCGCATTGCCACTGGCTGCCACTGTAGCAGCAGCAAAAATTGCTGACAATCAATTATGCGAAACGGGCTTTTTCGGCGGCGTTCAGGCGCTTGGCCTTGACGACCACCACGTGCATGGCAGCCTTGCCCGCTGGCGCAGCCAGGGTGGCGGTGGAGCTGGCCACTTGCAGGGCCGGGGCGGCCGGGGCGATGGCGTAGCAGCTGGTGCCGAGCAGGATGGCGGCGGCAACGGCAATGACTTCCATGTTTTTAGCGACGTTCATGTTGTTCTCCTCGGGTGTCTGGCAGTGGGCTTGCGGTATGTGATCACTATAGCCATACCGCTCCCGGCAGACACGCCGATTGCGACGAAATGCGCTTTTGGCAGGCTGGCCTGACAAAAACGCGGATAAACGTCGATTTACTGCTGCGCGCTTAAAACTCTTCCCACTCGTCGGCGCCGGACTTGGCCGCCTTGACGGGCCTGGCCGGCGACAGCGCGCGGGCCGGCGCGCGCGGCGCAGGGGCCACAGGCTTAGCCTTGAGGCGCGTCACGGACGCCGGTGCCGCAGCTGGCGCATCGCCCAGGCGGAACATGCCGACGGCTTGCGCCAGGTCCACGGCCTGTTCCTGCAGGCTTTCCGCGGCGGCGGCCGCCTGCTCGACAAGGGCCGCGTTTTGCTGCGTCATGGTATCCATGTGCGTGACGGCCGTATTGATTTCGCCGATGCCGGCGCTCTGTTCGCGGCTGGCCACCGTGATCTCGCTCATGATGGTGGTCAATTGCTGCACCGACGCCACCACCTGATCCATGGTCTGGCCCGCTTCATCGACGAGGCGACCGCCCGCATCGACTTTTTCCACCGAGTCGCCGATCAATTCCTTGATTTCCTTGGCCGCGCCAGCGGAGCGTTGCGCCAGGTTGCGCACTTCGGACGCCACCACGGCAAAGCCCCTGCCCTGCTCGCCCGCGCGCGCCGCCTCGACGGCCGCATTCAGGGCCAGGATATTCGTCTGGAAGGCGATGCCGTCGATCACGCCGATGATGTCGACGATCTTGCGCGAACTTTCCTGAATGCCGGCCATGGTGCCGACCACTTGCTGCACCACGCGGCCGCCCTTGGCCGCCACTTCCGAGGCGGATACGGCCAGCTCATTGGCCGCATGCGCGTTTTCCGCATTCTGCTTGACGGTCGAGGTCAGCTCATCCATCGAGCTGGCCGTTTCTTCCAGCGCGCCCGCCTGCGCTTCCGTGCGCGAAGACAGGTCGGCATTACCTGCAGCAATATCGGCCGACTCGCTGCGCACCAGGGTGCTGATGCTGCGGATCTGCACCAGCACGGTGGCGATCTTTTCGACAAACAAGTTAAACGCCTTGGCGATCTGCGCCAGCTCGTCCGAGCCTTCCGCGTCGAGGCGGCTGGTCAGGTCGCCGTCGCCCGTGGCGATCGCTTCCATCGCATCGCGCACCAGGCCCAGGCGGCGCAAGGCGCGCGCCACCAGCGCGCTCAATACCGTGGCGGCCAGGGCCAGCACCAGCAAGGCCGTCAAGGCCGAGGCGCGCAGCATGGAGGTCAATGCCTGCGTCGCTTCTGCGCGGTCGAGCACGGTCGCCAGCAACCAGTCGCTGCCAGACACCTTACTTACATGCAAGATGCCGTCACGCTCGCCCAGGCGAATGGCGGCGCCATCGCCGCTCTTTTCAATATCGGCCAGCGCCTGCGCGCTCAGGCCCGGATCGAGCTCGGCCAGGGGCTTCAAGGTCAGCTTGCCGTCCGGGTGGGCGATGATCTTGCCGCCGCCATCGACGAGGAAGGCATAGCTGGACGCCGTCGGCTTGATCGATGCGACGTTTTGCACCACGGCATCCATCATCACGTCGGCCGCCAGCACGCCCGTCACGCTGCCCTTGCCGCCCAGCGACTCGGCAAACGTCACCACCAGCTTGCCCGTGCTGGCGCCGATATACGGCGCCGTGATGACGGGGCCGCCCGCTTCGGACGCCAGCTTGTACCAGGGCCGCGCCGTAGGATCATAGTCTGCGGCGCGCTTGCGCTCTTGCGAAAAGACGGCGTGCTTGTCGGCAAAGCCGATATACGCCATGTCGAAGGTGCCCGCCTGCTCGGCCGCCTTCAGGGCCGGCAGCGGATCGGCTGCCGTGGCGCCCTGCTTGAGCGAGCCCACCACGGCTTGCTTGGAGCGCAGCCATTCGGCGATGGCCGCGGCATGGCTGTGCGACAACTGCAGCATCTGCGTGTCGAGCGCGGCCAGGGTGCTGGAACGCGTAGTGAAGAAATTGGCGATGGCAACGGCCAGCATGGCCAGCACGACGATGGAAACGGCGATGGCGATCAGCCGCGCCTTAAGGGAGGACAACATGGTGCATCCAATAAAAAAGAGAAAATCGGGAGGGATGCGCCATGGTCGATGAATAAGATTTTGTCGTCAAGCAATACTGACAGTCAATTACCCATAAACAACAATTGATACCATATATTAATTACAGCTCGCCGCGCAGCTTGCGCAGGGCCGGCGATTCACCACCCGTCGCTTCGATGCGGAAACGGGCAAATGCCTGCTCCAGTTCAGGGTACTGGCGCAAGCCGCCTTCCGTAAAATAACGCCCGCCGGGGATGTCGCCCCACGGCAGCGGCGCGCTCAAGGCCCCGCTGCCCGCCAGGGCCAGCAGCGGTTCCAGCGCGCTGCGCAGGTCGGCCACCTCCCCATCGGCGGGCGCCAGCCGGGCCAACAATTGCTCCAGTTCGGCGGCATGGGCTTGCAAACGCTGTTGATCCATCATCTCTCCTCAATTCTTGATCGTGCCGATCAGCACGGGCGCCGACCACAAGTTGCGATTTGGCAATAAATACTGCTGCGCCCCGCCACGGCGCCGCACCAGACCGCCCAGCTCTTGCGTCGGCGCCACCTGGCTGACGAACACGTTGACGGTGCCCTTGGGCATGATCTGATACACATCATACAGCGGCGCCTCGATCTTCAAGGGCAAGCCGAAACAGTCGGCCAGGCTGGCGCACTGGCCCGACGCCAGCTGCAATTGCGCGCTGGTGGTGAAATACGGCGAGTACGGCGACACGTTCTGGCCATGCGGCACGATCTTCACCAGCGCGGCCGACATGGCTTGCAAATCGGGCAAGGTGCTGCCGGAAGCAAGCTGCTCGACGGCGCGCGCGTAAATCGTCTCGGCCGGGGCGGCTGGATCGGCGGTGCGCAGTTCGCGCAGGAATTGCCGGCCCGGTGCGCTGTCCAGGTAGGGATCGATCGCTTCGCGCTGCAAGCCCGCCGTCTTGAAGGTGCTGAGGTCATTGATTTCGCGCGCATGCACGGCGCGCAAGGCGTCGAGGTCTTGCGCCGGCATGGCCGCGGACGCGGCGGCGATGGGGATGGGCAACGGCACCGGCGTGGGTGCATTGTCCAGCTGCGCCCGGACACCGGGCGCGACGGCAAGCAGAAAGGCGGCGGCCAGACCGCAGAATGTGCGCATGCTGCATCTCCTTGGAAGACTCGTTCAGGGGAAGGTCCCACCCCGAATCTACAAGGCGCGGCAGCGGCCGATACGCGCTGGATCAAGACCCATGCACACGTCGGCACACACCTTCGATACAGCGCAAACAAGGCGTAAAAAAACCGCCAGGGCTTGCGCGCCGGCGGTTGTTGAGCATGCGGACTAGGCCGCACTCAGCCTGACTTAAGCGGCTGGCGCTTCGTTGCCTTCGGCAGCTTTCATCGACAGCTTCAGACGGCCGCGGTCATCCGTTTCCAGAACCTTGACGCGGACCAGCTGGCCTTCTTTCAGGTAGTCGGCCACGGCGTTGACGCGCTCGTTGGCGATCTGCGAGATGTGCAGCAAGCCGTCCTTGCCTGGCATGACTTGCACGATGGCGCCGAAGTCCAGCAGTTTCAGCACGGTGCCTTCGTAGGTCTTGCCCACTTCGACGGAAGCGGTCAGTTCTTCGATGCGGCGCTTGGCTTCCTGGCCGGCAGCAGCGTCGACGGAAGCGATGGTGACCACGCCTTCGTCGCTGATGTCGATCTGGGTGCCCGTTTCTTCGGTCAGCGCGCGGATCACGGCGCCGCCCTTGCCGATCACGTCACGGATTTTTTCCGGGTTGATCTTGATCGTGATCAGACGCGGTGCGAAATCGGACAGTTCGGTTTTGACGTGCGGCATGGCTTTTTGCATTTCGCCCAGGATGTGCTCGCGGCCTTCCTTGGCTTGCGCCAGTGCCACTTGCATGATTTCCTTGGTGATGCCCATGATCTTGATGTCCATCTGCAGCGCCGTGATACCGTTGCGGGTACCGGCTACCTTGAAGTCCATGTCGCCCAGGTGATCTTCGTCGCCCAGGATGTCGGACAGCACGGCAAACTTGCCGCCTTCCTTGATCAGGCCCATGGCGATACCGGCCACGTGTTCTTTCATCGGCACGCCGGCGTCCATCAGTGCCAGGCAACCGCCGCACACCGATGCCATCGACGAGGAACCGTTCGATTCCGTGATTTCCGATACCAGGCGCACCGAGTAGCTGAACTCTTCAGCGGCTGGCAGGGCGGCGATCAGCGCGCGCTTTGCCAGGCGGCCGTGGCCGATTTCACGGCGTTTTGGCGTACCGACACGGCCCGTTTCGCCGGTGGCGAACGGAGGCATGTTGTAATGCAGCATGAACGAATCGGTGAACTCGCCCATCAGCGCATCGATCTTCTGGCTGTCGCGGGCGGTGCCCAGCGTCGCCACGACCAGCGCTTGCGTTTCGCCGCGCGTGAACAGGGCCGAACCGTGGGTGCGTGGCAGCACGCTGGTGCGGATCGAGATCGGACGCACGGTGCGCGTGTCGCGGCCGTCGATGCGTGGCTCGCCGTCCAGGATCTGCGTACGCACGATTTTCGCTTCGATGTCGAACAGGATGTTGTTGACTTCAGCGCTGTCGATGGACGCGCCGCCGGCGGCAGCCGCTTCGGCCGACAGGTCGGCGATCACTTCCGACGTCGCCGCTTTCAGCTTGGCCGTACGCTCTTGCTTGTCCTTGGTTTGATACGCGTCATTGATCTTGGCGTTGGCGAAATGCGCGACGCGGGCGATCAGTGCTTCGTTTTTCGGCGCAGGCGCCCATTCCACTTCCGGCTTGCCGCCGTCACGCACCAGGTCGTGAATCGCGTCGATGACGACTTTCATCTGGTCGTGGCCGAAGACCACGGCGCCCAGCATGATTTCTTCGGACAGCTGTTTCGCTTCCGACTCGACCATCAGCACGGCCGTTTCGGTGCCGGCGACAACCAGGTCCATTTCCGACGTTTTCAGCTGCTGGACGGTCGGGTTCAGGATGTACTGGCCATTGGCGTAACCGACGCGCGCTGCGCCGATAGGACCGTTGAAAGGCACGCCCGATACGCACAGGGCGGCCGATGCGCCGATCATGGCAGCGATGTCCGGATCGATTTCAGGGTTGACCGACAACACGTGAATGATGACTTGCACTTCATTCAGGTAGCCTTCCGGGAACAGCGGACGGATAGGACGGTCGATCAAACGGGATGTCAGTGTTTCTTTTTCGGAAGGACGGCCTTCGCGCTTGAAAAAACCGCCCGGGATTTTACCGGCAGCATAGGTTTTCTCGACATAATCAACCGTCAAAGGGAAGAAATCCTGGCCTGGCTTGGCATCTTTGCGTGCCACTACCGTTGCCAGAACGACGGTATCTTCGATCGACACCAGCACTGCGCCGGATGCCTGACGTGCGATTTCGCCGGTTTCCAGGGTCACTTGGTGTTGACCGTACTGGAAGGTTTTCGTAACTTTGTTAAACATGGGGTATCCCTTTTCTAATTGCCGACAGATTTTCAGGGGCTGTCGTTCACCTCACCACAGGCGGCAGAAACATCGTTGCCACCTTTACTACTTTACTTTTAAAACATGATATCGGGAGAGAATACTGTACTTCTCGATATAAATCCGGAATTCAAATGACAAAATGCCCGCGTCAGCGAACTGGCGCAGGCATTTCTGTATAAACCTTGTACGGCAAAAATTACTTGCGCAGACCAAGTTTAGCGATCAGGTCGCGATAACGGGTAGCGTCTTTAGCCTTCAGGTAGGACAACAGGCTCTTACGACGGTTGACCATCATGATCAGGCCGCGGCGGGAGTGGTGATCTTTCGAGTGGGCTTTGAAGTGGCCGTTCAGTTCGTTGATGCGAGCTGTCAGCAGTGCAACTTGCACTTCAGGGGAGCCGGTGTCGTTTTGACCACGTGCGTTGTCCGCGATGATAGCGGCTTTGTTGATGTTTTCTACTGTCATGATAAACCTTTCACATGCGGTGCACAGAGTCTGAACCCTATCCACCGTGAACTACGATTATTAAAATACTGGCCTATGCTGCCAACCAGACGCGCAAGTATATCGGAAAAATGCCCGCCTGTATCCTGCCGTGCGCGCTTTTCTCGGTGCATGATAGGGTTTTCCTGCATTTCAGGAGGTCAAACATGAAAAAACTGCTCAAATTGGCAACACCGCTGCTGTTTGCCGTGCTGGCCGGTTGCGCCAGCTGGAACGCCCCGCCGCCCCAGCCGGGCGAGCCGCGCGCCGCCGTGGAAGCGCGCCTGGGCCGGCCGACGAATATCTATCAATTGCCCACCGGGCCTGAACTGGAATACGCGACGGGACCGTACGGCCAGTACACGTATATGGCCCGCTTCGGCCCCGATGACAAGCTAATTTCCTACGAGCAAGTGCTCGACACGCCGGGCTTTGCCCGCATCAAGGTGGGCGTGTCGACCCAGCAAGACGTGCTGCACACCCTGGGCCGCCCGACGGAAACATCGTACCTGTCGCTGCCGAAACTGCACGTCTGGTCCTACCGCTACAAGGAATCGGGCGTCTGGGATTCCATGATGCACGTGCACTTCGACCACGACGGCATCGTGCGCATGATGATGAACGGGCCCGATCCGGCCAAGGAAGAGCGGCGTTTTTTTTGGTAGAACATTACCAGCGTAACGACGCCTGATAAAACCGTAGCGAGCGGCAGTGATTTGTGGCCGAGAAGCGCAGCCGTGCTGAAGCACGGTGAGCATCGCCGGCTGCAAAGCGCGACGCGCAGTAGGTTTGATCAGGCGTACTGCCTACGGCTGCGGGTCGATACGTTCATCCTTGGCATGCAGTTTATTCAAGGCTGACAGATACGCCTTGGCCGAGGCCACGATGATGTCCGGGTCGGCGCCCACGCCGTTGACGATGCGCCCGTCGCGCGACAGGCGCATGGTGACTTCGCCCTGCGACTGCGTGCCCGTGCTGATGGCATTGACTGAAAACAAGACCAGCTCCGCGCCGCTGGCCGCCGCGCTTTCGATGGCGTTGACGGTGGCGTCGACGGGGCCGTCGCCCCGCCCTTCGCAACTCAGTTGCTTGCCGCCGACGAGGAATTCCACGCGCGCATGCGGCACGGCGCCCGTCGTCGACTGCTGCGTCAGTGAAATGAAACGGTAGTGCTCACTCTCCTGCGCCTGCTGTTCTTCGCTGACGAGGGCCATGATGTCTTCGTCGAAAATCTCGGATTTCCGGTCCGCCAGCTCCTTGAAGCGGATGAAGGCGGCGTTGATGTCCGCTTCCGATTCCAGCGCGATGCCCAGCTCGTGCAGCCGCTGCTTGAAGGCGTTGCGGCCCGACAGCTTGCCGAGGACGATCTTGTTGGCCGTCCAGCCCACGTCTTCGGCGCGCATGATTTCATACGTCTCGCGCGCCTTCAAGATGCCATCCTGGTGGATGCCGGACGCGTGCGCAAAGGCGTTCGCGCCGACGACGGCCTTGTTCGGCTGCACGGCAAAGCCCGTGATTTGCGACACCATCTTGGATGCCGCCACGATTTGCGTCGTATCGATGCCCACCGTCAAGTTGTAATAGGCGGCGCGCGTGCGCAGCGCCATCACCACTTCTTCCAGCGCCGTGTTGCCGGCCCGCTCGCCAAGGCCATTGACGGTACACTCGATCTGCCGCGCGCCGCCGATCATGACGCCGGCCAGCGAATTGGCCACAGCCAGGCCCAGGTCGTTATGACAATGGACAGACCAGATGGCTTTATCGGAGTTCGGGATGCGTTCGCGCAAGCGCTTGATGGTATTACCGAAGATCTCCGGCACGGCGTAACCGACCGTGTCGGGGAAATTGATGGTGGTGGCGCCCTCGGCGATCACGCCCTCCAGCACGCGGCACAGGAAATCCTCGTCGGAGCGGCTGCCGTCTTCGGGGCTGATTCGATGTCGTCCGTGAACTGGCGGGCAAAGCGCACGGCGTTCTGTGCCTGCAGCAAGACTTCCTCGGGCGTCATGCGCAGCTTCATCTGCATGTGCAGGGGCGACGTGGCGATAAAAGTGTGGATGCGCTTGCGCTCGGCCGGCTGCAGGGCTTCGGCGGCGCGGGCGATGTCGCGGTCGTTGGCGCGCGACAGCGAACAGATGGTGGACTCGCGCACGGCGCCGGCTATCGCCCGTATCGACTCGAAATCGCCCTGCGAGGCAGCGGCGAAGCCCGCTTCGATCACGTCGACCTTCATGCGTTCGAGCTGTTTGGCGATGCGCAGCTTTTCCTCGCGCGTCATGGAAGCGCCCGGCGATTGCTCGCCGTCGCGCAAGGTGGTGTCAAAAATGATGAGTCGGTTGCTGGTGTTCATGGCTGCTCCTGGCTGGCTGAAGACTGGCGACGCTACCGACTCAGCGCATCAATGCTCGGGGTCGGTCTGGATGATGCTGACGGGCTTGCCCTTCGCCATGCGCCAGAAAAACACGGCGTAGCCGGACAGGCCATAGGCGACGAAGATCGGGAACAGCACTTTCGGCGGATCAATGGAAATGAGCGCAAAAAACAATGCCAGCAGGAATACCACGATAAAGGGCACGGACTTGCGGAAATTCACATCCTTGAAACTGTAGAACGGCACGTTGGTGACCATGGTCAGGCCGGAGAACAAGGCGATCGTCCACGAGACCCAGGCCAGCTGGTTGCCGGCAAATTCCAGGTCGTTCATCAGCAGGATGAAACCGGCCACCATGGCCGCCGCCGCCGGGCTGGGCAAGCCCTGGAAGAAGCGCTTGTCGACCACGGCGATATTCGTGTTGAAGCGTGCCAGGCGCAAGGCGGCGCCGGCGCAATACACGAAGGCGGCCAGCCAGCCCAGCTTGCCCATGCCGCGCAGCGACCATTCATAGATCACCAGCGCCGGCGCGGCGCCGAACGACACCATGTCGGACAGGCTGTCGTACTGGGCGCCGAATTCGCTCTGCGTATTCGTCAGGCGGGCGATGCGGCCGTCGAGGCCGTCGAGGATCATGGCGATGAAGATGGCCCAGGCTGCGTGTTCGAATTTCTGGTTCATGGCCATGACGATGGCGTAGAAGCCGCAAAACAGGGCTGCCGTCGTGAAGGCATTCGGCAACAGATAGATGCCGCGGCGGCGCAAGGTTTTCTTGCCAGTGCCATCGCTCACCGGTTGGCGCACGAATTTGCTGAAGCGGGACGCTTTGGATACTGCGGGGGTGCCGTTCTTGCCTCTACGACGGGGGAAGTTTGCCATGTTGTTCCATATCTTGTGTACTGCGGGGATTCGGTGCCAGATGGCAGGCGCATTCGTCTTGCGGCATGCGCCTGCCGATGTTGCCATTATAGAGGAGCCACCGCCAAAGAAAAGCGCGGCGGCGTCAAGCTGGCAATATTGACGCCGATACTATCCTATTTGAACTTGATCTTCGCCACCAGGCCCATGTTCAGGGTCGTTTCGCCCGCTTCGAAGCTCGGTTCGGCCACCTGGTTGCCGCCATAGCCCATGGCATCGGCGCTCATGTTGCGCGCGCCGGCCACGCTGACGCGCTGGGCGTAATTGCCCGAACCTTCGAAATCGATGGTATCGATCACGGCATCATTGACATTGCGACCCATGGCGCCGGCGATGGCGGCCACGCGCTCGTTCAAGTTCTTGTACGCGGCCGCGATGCGCTGGTCATCGAGCTTGCGGATGGTGGCCGGCGCCAGGCCGAAATTCAAGCGGTTCAGGGTCAGCACGCCTTGCGCCGCGGACACGGTTTTCGGCAAGGCGGCCAGGTTGGTCGTCGTTACCTGCAGATACTGGCCCACTCGCCAGCCGGTCGGCACACGCGGCTTGGCGGCGGCGCCCGGCGGCAAGGGCGCCGTTTCCGGATACACGGCATACGTGTAGTAGCCCTGGGTCTTCAGCACGGCTTGCGGGTCGGCTTTCTTGACGATGGCCGCGCCCTGGTTCATCTTCTGGTTCACGCGCGAGGCGGCGGCGGCCTTGTCCTTGTCCTGCTCTTCGATGGCCAGGGTGACGGTCACCTGGTCATTCGCATGCACCACTTCGCCGTTGGCGGGCACCACCACGAGTGTGCCGGAGGTGGGCAGGGCCTGGGCTTGTGCGCTCAGGGCAACGGTAGCGGCGGCGGCTGCCAGCATAGCTTTCATGACGGTCATAGTGTTCTCCTGGAAATAATGGGGCAAAAACGACCATGGGGCCAGCAGCCCCATGATCTTTACAACATGCTAACGCGGAAGCATTTCCGCGCGACTCAGCTTACTTGAGCTTACTTGAACTTGACCTTGCCGACGACGCGCATGTCGAGCGTCGTTTCGCCCGGCTCGAAGCTCGGTTCGGCAACGGTGCTGTCTTCAGCCATCTTGGCGCTGCGCATCATCATCGGCGCGGCGGCAGCACGGTTTTCGGTGACATAGTTGCCCGAACCTTCGAAGTCCACCGTATCGAGCACGGCGTCGGAAACGTTGCGGCCCATGGCCTTGGCGATGGCGGCCACGCGCTCGTTCAGGTTTTTATACGTGGCGGCGATGCGCTGGTCATCCAGCAGGCGGATGGTTTCCGGCTTCAGGCCGAAATTCAAGCCATTCAGGGTCAGCACGCCTTGCGCCGCCGACACGGTTTTTGGCAGGGACGCCAGGTTGGCCGTCGTCACTTCCAGGTACTGGCCCACGCGCCAGGCCGTTGGCAGGCGCGGCTTGGCAACGGCGCCAGCCGGCAATGGACGCTCTTCCGGATACACGGGATAGGTGTAGTAGCCGTACGATTTCAATGCTGCCGACGGATCGGCCTGCTTGACGATGGCGATACCCTTGTTCATCTTCTGGTTGACTCTCGACGCGGCGGCAGCCTTGTCCTTGTCCTGTTCTTCGACGGCCAGGGTAGCGACCACCTGGTCATTGACATGCTTGACTTCGCCAAACGCGGGTACGACCACCAGGGTGCCGTTGGTCGGCAGGGATTGGGCTTGTGCGCTCAGGGCAACGGTGGCGGCGGCGGCAACAAGGACGGATTTCATCACGGTCATGGGGGTACTCCTAGGTAGTTAATATGGCTGACAGCCAGCGAAGGGGACGCTTTTGCCATCCCTTTCGCCTGAGAAACTTGTCAAACTGTGTAGATTCTAACGCCTCATTCATTCCTGTGGCGCAAATTAACAAATCGTCACAAAATGTGCTTGCCAGTCACATCTGCTCACATTTCAACACAGCGACATTCAAAATAACAGTGTTCTTAGTGACCGTGCACTGCGCCGCCGCTGCGCCGGCCCGGCTTGAAACTATGCCGGTGCGCGCGCCAGGCGATGGTCAGTGCCACCATCAGCAAGGCCAGCATGGCCCACGGGAACGACGCCGCGCCATAGCCGTCGAGCAGCATGCCGCCCGCCAGGCCGCCGCCCGCGATGGCCACGTTCCAGATGGTCGCCACCATAGCCTGCGCCACATCCATGCCGTCGCCAGCCGCGTCCGCCGACGCCGTCTGCAGCAAGGTGCCGGCGCCGCCAAAGGTGATGCCCCAGATGGCCATGCTGACATAGATGACGATCGGGGAGTCCATCGCCAGGCCCAGCGCCACCATCACGAGGGCAAACGCGGCGATGCAGCCAAGCACGAGCGGGCGCAGCCAGCGGTCGATCAGCTGGCTGACCAGCCAGATGCCGGCCAGCGAGCCCACGCCATACACAAGCAGCACCAGGTCGACGCGGGGGCGCAAGCCTGACGGCGCCAGGAACGGCGCGATGTAGGTATATAGAATGTTATGCGCCAGCATCCAGGCGACGATGACGGCCAAGATCGGCCGCACGCCCGGCGTCATGAACACCTGACGGATCGACAGGCGTTCGCCATTCTTTTGCCCCGGATAATCGGGCACGGCCAGCAACACCCACGCGACCAGCACCACGGCCATGCCGGACATGATGCCGAAGATGCTGCGCCAGCCCAGCACGCCACCCATCAGGGTGCCCAGCGGCACGCCCAGCGACAGGGCCAGCGGCGTGCCGATCATGGCAATGGCCATCGCCCTGCCCTGCTGTTCGACGCTGACCATGCGGCGCGCGTATCCAGCCATCAAGCCCCAGGCCAGGCCAGCGGCCATGCCGGTGACGAAGCGCGAGGCCAGGGCGACCATATAGTTGGGCGACAGGGCCGTCGCCGTATTGAAGATCAAAAAGCCAATGATGGCCAGCAGCAAGACATTGCGCCGGCGCCAGCCGCTCGTCAGGGCCGTCAGGGGAATCGCCGTCAGGATGGAACCGATGGCGTAGACGGTCACCAGCTGGCCCGTCATGACTTCGGAAATATTCAGGTCCCGGGCAATCTGCGGCAGCAAGCCGGCCGGCAAGGTTTCCGACAGGAGGGCGAGAAACGCCGTCATGGCCAGGGCCAGCAAGGCCAGGACGGGAAGCCGTTCGGAAACGGAGGATTCTGCAGCGCCCGGCATGGGTACTGTGGCGGTAATGCGGTCGGTCATAGGGGTCCTTCAGGTTGCGCAAGCGGCTGATCAATTAGCGCCTGGCGTGCTACAAAAGCGGTGATGCGCGTTGCGGTCGGCAGATACCGAAACAGATGCAGTCCATGGGAAACTGCAAAGGAAGGGCGGAATTATATAGGAATATAAAAAGACAGGAGGCGGGCGAAAAACGGGCGCGCCAAGACAGCCGTGCTTGAACCGGCAGTGCTCAAGCTGGTGTCATGCAGGCATCATTGGCCGCCTTGCGCGGCGAAAACCAGGCATTCGATTTCGGACTGTACAGGAAGGCGCAGATGACGGCGAACGTCAGCGCGCCAGGCAAGACGTTCATCTTCAGCGGCACGGTCGCCAGGCAGAATGCAATGTCGATCACGCCCCACACCAGATACACAGTGCGCGCGCCACGCTGCCTTTGCAGCATGGCCAGCGCTGCCACCAGGGTAATGCCCTGGCTGAAGAGCAACATCGCGTATTGCACCCCGGCGGGAATCACGCTGTCCCCCATTCCGGCCAGCATGGCGGGATCGTCGCGACCGAGGTAAGCCGACACCAGCGCTGACAGCGAGCCGATGACCAGAAACCAGCAGCTGATGGCAACCGAGACGGGGCGCTTGACCACATGAAGATTACCGATAAAAACTTTAGAAAAAACAAGCATGGTGCTGACGGTATTGTTGAATGGGCCTGATTGTAACGGATGTTGCCTGCCAGGCGCCGGCGCACAAAAAAAGCCGGCTTGCGCCGGCTTCTTGTGAGGAACTATGACTGCTTAGTTCTTCGACTGGTCAACCATCTTGTTCTTGGCGATCCAAGGCATCATGGCGCGCAGTTTCGCGCCCACTTCTTCGATCTGGTGCTCGGACGTCAGGCGGCGGCGCGAGATCAGGGTCGGTGCGCCTGCCTTGTTTTCCAGGATGAAGCTCTTCGCGTATTCGCCCGTTTGAATGTCTTTCAGGCATTGACGCATCGCATCTTTGGTGGCCGAGGTCACGACCTTAGGACCCGTCACGTATTCGCCGTATTCGGCGTTGTTCGAGATCGAGTAATTCATGTTGGCGATGCCGCCTTCATAGATCAGGTCGACGATCAGCTTCAGTTCGTGCAAGCACTCGAAGTAGGCCATTTCAGGCGCGTAACCAGCTTCCGTCAGGGTCTCGAAGCCGGCCTTGATCAGTTCCACGGCGCCGCCGCACAGCACGGCTTGTTCGCCGAACAAGTCCGTTTCAGTTTCTTCGCGGAAGTTCGTTTCGATGATGCCGGCACGGCCGCCGCCGTTGGCCGAGGCGTACGACAGGGCGATATCGCGGGCGATGCCCGATTTGTCCTGGTACACGGCGATCAGGTGGGGCACGCCGCCGCCCTGGGTGTAGGTGGCGCGCACGGTGTGGCCCGGGGCTTTCGGCGCGACCATGATCACGTCCAGGTCGGCGCGTGGCACGACTTGACCGTAATGCACGTTGAAGCCGTGGGCGAAAGCCAGGACGGCGCCTTGCTTGGCGAACGGGGCGATGTTTTCGTTGTAGACCTGGGCGATGTTTTCATCCGGCAACAGGATCATGATGACGTCGGCTGCTTTCACGGCGTCGTTGACTTCCGCTACTTTCAGGCCCGCTTGCTCGAC
Source organism: Janthinobacterium lividum (assembly GCF_034424625.1). Classification (NCBI taxonomy): domain Bacteria; kingdom Pseudomonadati; phylum Pseudomonadota; class Betaproteobacteria; order Burkholderiales; family Oxalobacteraceae; genus Janthinobacterium; species Janthinobacterium lividum. The sequence continues at coordinate 4,736,432 of NZ_CP139976.1, forward strand.
CTTGGTCCACGAAGCGCCGCCCTTGCGCAGGCCGACGGTGACGTTGACGCCCGAATCGTTCAGGTTTTGTGCGTGTGCATGGCCTTGCGAACCGTAGCCGATAATGGCAACGTTTTTGCCTTTGATCAAGGAGAGGTCAGCGTCTTTGTCGTAAAAAACTTTCATGGTATTTCCTATAATTTGATGATGCGTTGTTGTTTTAAATGCGGCGCCAGGGCCGCGTAGTGCTGCTTGTCTTTTATACTTTGAGGATGCGTTCGCCGCGGCCGATACCGGAACCACCCGTACGGACGGTTTCCAGGATGGCGGCGCGGTCGATCGAATCGATGAACGCGTCGAGCTTGACCTTGTTGCCGGTCAGTTCGATCGTGTACGTCTTTTCGGTGACATCGATGATGCGGCCACGGAAGATATCGGCGGTGCGCTTCATTTCCTCGCGCTCCTTGCCCACGGCACGAACCTTGATCAGCATCAACTCGCGTTCGATATGCTGGCCTTCGGTCAGGTCCACCACCTTCACCACTTCGATCAGGCGGTTCAGGTGCTTGGTGATCTGCTCGATGATGTCGTCCGAGCCGCTGGTGACGATGGTCATGCGCGACAGGGTCGAGTCTTCCGTCGGCGCCACCGTCAATGTTTCGATGTTATAGCCGCGTGCCGAGAACAGGCCCACCACGCGCGACAGGGCGCCCGCTTCGTTTTCCAGCAAGACAGAAATAATATGGCGCATGATTAGAGGTCCTCCGAGCCGAGCATCATTTCGGACAGGCCTTTGCCGGCTTTCACCATGGGCCACACGTTTTCGGACTGGTCAGTAATGAAGTTCATGAATACCAGCCTGTCTTTCATGCCAAACGCCTCTTTCAGGGCGCCGTCGACGTCGCCCGGTTTTTCAATTCTCATGCCCACGTGTCCGTAGGCTTCAGCCAGCTTCTCGAAGTCGGGCAGCGAATCCATGTACGACTCGGAATAGCGCGAACCGTAATCGATTTCCTGCCACTGGCGCACCATGCCGAGGAAACGGTTGTTGAGCATGATGATCTTCGGCGTCAAGTGATACTGCTTGCACGTCGCCAATTCCTGGATGCACATCTGGATCGAACCTTCGCCGGTAATACAGGCAACGGTGGCATCCGGATTGGCCATCTGCACGCCCATGGCATACGGCAAGCCGACGCCCATGGTGCCCAGGCCGCCGGAATTGATCCAGCGGCGCGGCTTGTCGAAGCCATAATATTGCGCAGCCCACATCTGGTGCTGGCCCACGTCGGACGTGATGAAGGCGTCGCCCTTGGTGATCTGGAATACCTTTTCCACCACCGCTTGCGGCTTGATGACCAGGTCGGAGGTCGGGTATTTCAGGCATTCGCGGCCACGCCATTCGGCGATCTGCTTCCACCAGTTGCTCAATGCATTGACGTTCGGTTTGGCTTCGGCCGCGTCCAGTTGCGCCAGGAATTCGATCAGCACATCCTTGACGTTGCCGACGATGGGAATATCGACCTTGACGCGCTTGGAAATCGACGATGGATCGATGTCCACGTGGATGATCTTGCGCGGATGCGAAGCGAAATGTTTCGGGTTGCCGATCACGCGGTCATCGAAACGGGCGCCGATGGCGATCAGGACGTCGCAGTTCTGCATCGCCATGTTCGCTTCATAGGTGCCGTGCATGCCAGGCATGCCGACATACTGCTCGCTCGAGGCGCGGTAGCCGCCCAGGCCCATCAAGGTGTTGGTGCACGGGAAACCCAGGCGGTCGACCAGCTTGTTCAGCTCGGCCGAGGCATTTGCCAGGATCACGCCGCCGCCCGTGTAGATCATCGGACGTTCCGCTTGCAGCAGCAATTGCACGGCCTTGCGGATCTGGCCGGAATGGCCCTTGTCGACGGGACGGTAGGAACGCATCTCGACTTCCTTCGGATAGTCGAAATGGCATTTGTGCATGCTGATATCCTTCGGGATATCGACCAGCACGGGTCCCGGACGGCCGGTACGGGCGATGAAGAAAGCCTTCTTGATCGTCGCTGCCAGGTCCTTGACGTCCTTGACGAGGAAGTTGTGCTTGACCACGGGGCGGGTGATGCCGACCGTGTCGCATTCCTGGAACGCATCCTGCCCGATGGCGTGGCTCGGCACCTGGCCGGAGATCACGACCATGGGAATCGAGTCCATGTACGCGGTGGACAAGCCCGTGACGGCATTCGTGACGCCCGGACCGGACGTGACGATGGCGACACCGACCTTGTTCGAGCTGCGCGAATAGGCATCGGCGGCGTGGATCGCGGCCTGCTCGTGGCGTACCAGGATATGCTGGAATTTGTTTTGCTGGAAGATGGCGTCGTAGATGTAGAGTACGGCTCCGCCCGGGTATCCAAAGACGTGCTCGACGCCCTCTTCAGCCAGACAGCGCACGACAATTTCTGCGCCGGTAATTGGTCCTGCTGCTGCTTCGGTATTCATGAAACATTCCTTTCAAGGTCCATTGGAGATTGATCGGATGTTCTTTCCTGACGAAGTTCGCCGTGCGCGACAGTGCTCCTGCTTCCCTTTTCATGCGGTCACGACATTTCTTTGGGCACCCATAGATACCTTACAAAACAACGCTTAACGCAACTCGTTTGGCCGGAGTTTCTGTGGCGCCTGTACGAACCGCTCGCGCTTGTGGCGCGGGTTAGAACAAACTGCCTACAAATGAAAGCGCGTCTTGCCGCGGATGGCCTTGTGTGCCGGTCGCGACCTGACCATAGGGCTTTGGGGTGTTCAAAGCGTCCCATACGTTATCGCGTTGCACCATTATGGTCAAGGAAAATGTCAGCGCTGCTGCCTTTTTGCTCACCCGATATGCAAAAACCATGCGGAAACGCACATTTTTTGCTAGCATGCGCTCAGTTTACGAAAAGCAGTCCCGCCTCCTCTCCGCCCACAGCACACGCAGCCGTTAGCTCGCCCCATACCGCATGGCAACAGACAAAGAATTATCCGACTTTCTAGAAAATGTCGAGCGGCGCGCTTTCAAGCAGGCCGCCTACGCGGTCCGCAAGGAAGAATCGGCACTCGACATCGTGCAGGACGCCATGATCAAGCTGGCCGAAAAGTACGGCGACAAGCCGGCCGCCGAGCTGCCGATGTTGTTCCAACGCATCTTGCAAAACACCATACTCGACTATTTCCGCCGCGAAAAAGTGCGCAACACCTGGGTCAGCCTCTTCTCCGGCATGAAGCCCTCGGGCGACGAGCATGAGGATTTTGATATACTTGATACTTATGAATCGGAACAGGGCTCCAGCGCCGCCGAATCCTCGGCCGACCAGGTCGAACGCGCGCAAATCCTTGATTTGATTGATGCAGAGGTACAAAAACTGCCCTCACGTCAACGCGAAGCCTTCCTCATGCGTTATTGGCAGGACATGGATGTGGCTGAAACAGCGGAAGCGATGGGTTGCTCCGAAGGTAGCGTGAAAACACATTGCTCTAGAGCTACCCACACGCTCGCCGAATCGCTGAAAGCCAAGGGAATTAAATTATGAACACCGACGATCTCAATTTCGCTTACAAAGTGCGCCATGCACTGAACGAAAAACTCGACGACCTGCCCGCATCGGCCACCGATCGCCTGGCAGCGGCACGCAAACTGGCCCTGTCGCGCAAGAAGGCGGACGCGCCCGCCGCCGTCACCGTGCGTCAGAACGTGTTCGCCGGCGCGGCCAGCAGCCTGTTTGTCGAACCGCTGTCGTGGCTGGGCCGCATGAGCGTCATCATCCCCCTGCTGCTGCTGGTCGGCGGCTTGGTGGGCATCTATCAGTTTGAACAGGAACAACATATTGCCGAACTGGCAGAAATCGACGCCGCCGTGCTGTCGGACGAACTGCCGCTCTCCGCCTACATGGACCATGGCTTCAACGCCTACCTGACGAAACGCGAGCAATAAACATGGCACGCTCGAGCGTACGCAAAGGCTGGCTGGCTGGCGGCATCGGCCTGGGTGCCTGCGCCCTCGCTGGCGCCGCCTGGGTAGGCGCGCAGCAACATGCCGCTCCCGTCGCCCCTCCCGTGGCGGCCGCGCCCGTGGTGGTGGCGCCCCCAGCCCCGGCCGTCAAGCCCGGCTCCCCCCGCACGGCAGGCAAAGGCGGCACGCCGAAGGCCGGCGATAACCCGTCCTGGAGCAAGCTGTCACGCGCGCAGCAGGAAGCCCTGCAGCCGCTGGCGGGCGAATGGAACAAGCTGGAAGCCTTGCGCAAGCAGAAATGGCTCGATATCGCCAGCCGTTTTGCTTCCATGACGCCGGACGAGCAAACCCGCGTGCATGAGCGCATGCGCGAATGGATCAAGCTGACGCCGGAACAGCGCCGCCTCGTGCGCGAAAACTATACGCGCACGAAGAAGATTGATCCGGGTCAAAAAACCGCGCAATGGGAGCAGTACCAGCAATTGCCGGAAGATCAAAAGAAAAAGCTGGCGACGGAACTCGTGCCGAAGAAACCGCTGGGCAAAGTGCCCGCGATCAATTCCAACACGAGCAAGCCGCCCGTGCTCATGGCGCCCGCCACGCCGGCAGCGCCTGCCGCCGCCGTGCCCGTCCTGCCGCCCGCTCCCGCAGCGCCGGCAGTGCCGGCAAGCGATCCTGCCGCCGTGCCAGTCACGCCACCTACCACGCCTGCCCCACTGCCAACCAATGTCAAATAGCACGCCTGCCGCCAGCATCACTTCCCATCCCACGATCAAGCGTCGCCTGATTTCCATGGTGTACGAGTCGCTGCTGGCCCTGGCCGTGCTGTTCCTGCCCTTCCTGCTGTTTGAACTGGCCGTGCAAGGCGCGCATACGCCGTTGACGGAACACATGCGCCAATGCCTGGCCTTCCTCGTCATGGGCGCGTATTTCATCCATCAATGGAGCCGCGAAGGGCAAACCCTGGCCATGAAGACGTGGCGTTTGCAACTGGTACTACCGGGCCATGCCCACGTGCCACTGCGCGTGGCCGCGTACCGTTACGTCCTGTCATGGATGTGGCTGCTGCCAGCGCTCGTGGCGGCGTATGCCTTCGACCTGCAGCACTGGACTGCCCTGGGTGCCATCGGCATCGGCATCCTGGCCTGGTCAAGCACGGCCCTGTTCACGGGCAATGGGCAATTCCTGCACGACAAGCTGGTCGGCACGCAGATCGTCCAATTGCCGCCCCCCGCAAAGAAGTCGAAGAAAGTCGCCGCCTGAGTTTTTGCGCGGCTTGACCTGGGTCATTGAAGCGCCACGGGGGCTCTGCGATCATGGCATGCCATGAATAATACCGCCCCCCTCCCCCACACACGCTTCGCCCCCTACCGCGAGGAAGTCTGCAGCGAAGACGAAGTCAGGCATCTCGTCCACACCTTTTATGCGGCCGCGCGCGACGACGCCATGCTGGGCCCCATCTTTGCCGCCGAGGTCAAGGATTGGGACGCCCATCTGGCAACATTGATCGATTTCTGGTCAGGTTTGCTGCGCGGCACCATGCGCTACCACGGCAAGCCGCTGGCCCAGCACGCGCAAATGGAAAATTTGACGCCCTGCATGTTCCGCCGCTGGCTGACCCTGTTCTTCGCCACGACCGAGAGCATGGGCAATGCGGCCCTGCAAGAGAAGGCCGATACCATCGCCTTGAATATTGCCGAACGGCTATGGAAAAGCTTTGCGGAAAACCACGCCATCACGGCGCCGCAGCTTTAGAACCTCTCGTAACCCTGCAGGTAGCGCCACTGACCTGACGGCATGGCGCCCATCGAAATGCGGCCGATGCGCAGCCGTTTCATGGCGACCACGTCCAGTCCCACCATCTTGCACATATGGGCGATCTGGCCCGGCTGCACGTTTTTCAGGGCAAAGCGCAAACGCGTTTCGTTCTGCCAGCTGACCTTGATCGGCGGCAAAGGCTTGCCATTGAAGGGCAAGCCGTGATTGAGCAGCGCCAGGCCATTCTCGGCGATGGCGCCCGACACTTCCACGATGAATTCCTGCTCCACCGTTTTCGCTTCGTCGACCAGCTTGCGGGCGACGCGGAAATCCTGCGTAAACACCAGCAGGCCGGAAGCCATGGTCTCGAGCGGATTGGTGATGGTCAGGCCGATCAGGTGGCGCTTGAGGAAGCGCGTGACGGAGCTGGGCGCCACATTTTCCGGTGTGAAAATTTCTTCGGGACGCAGGCAGCTCAAGGCTGGCTTGCCTTCCGCGCCCACGCCGCCATTGATGCCGGCCGGCTTGTGCAGGAGGATCGTCACGGGCGGCATTTCTTCCAGGGTAGCATTCGGCAGCAGCACCACCGTCTGATTATCGGCCACGCGCGCGCCCGACTCTTCCACCAGCACGCCATCGACCGTCACCCAGCCGCCCTCGATATACAGCTCGGCCTCGCGGCGCGAACAGGGCACGTCTTCAGACAGGCGCTTGGCCAGGCGGACGGTGGGCATTTCAATGGGTGTGGTCATGGGGAGGCGCAAAAAGCAAGAGGAGGAGAAAGCCGGTATTGTAACCGACCCGCTCCTCCCCTCTTGTTGATTGCGCAGGTGGTTGTCGGATTACGCTGCGCTAATCCGACCTACGTAGTGCATCAGGTAGGTTGGATTAGCGGTACGCGTAATCCAACAATCCGTTTCGCAGGTTGGATTAGCGGCTTGCCGCGTAATCCAACAATCAGGCCGTGGCCTTGGCCAGCTCCTCGGCAAAGAAACGGTGCCCCATCTCTTCCAGACCCAGCGTTTGCAGCACTTCCTGCAGACGCTCCGTCGGGCGCTGGCGCGGCAAGTTCTTGTAACTGGCGATGATCAGCTCATTCTTCATCGAATGCTCCCAGCCCACCAGTTCCGTCACGCTGACCTGGTAGCCATGCGCTTCCAGCTGCAGGCAGCGCAGCACGTTGGTGATCTGGCTGCCGAACTCGCGCGTGTGCAGCGGGTGGCGCCACAGTTCCGTCAAGACACTCTTGCCCAGGCTCTTGCCCTTGTTCTTCTTCAACACGGAAGCGACTTCCGCCTGGCAACATGGCACCAGCACCATGAATTTCGCCTTTTTCTTCAAGGCGAAGTGGATGGCGTCGTCGGTGGCCGTATTGCACGCGTGCAAGGCCGTGACGATGTCGATCTGCTGCGGCAGCAAGTTCGACTCCGTCGATTCGGCCACGGACAGCGGCAAGAACGACATGCCTGGGAACTTGAATTTCTTGGCCAGCTCCTGCGAACGCTGCACCAGTTCTTCGCGCGTCTCGATGCCGTAGATGTGCGAACCGTCGTTGCCATTCTTGAAGAACAGGTCGTACAGGATGAAGCCCAGGTAGGACTTGCCGGCGCCGTGGTCGACCAGCGAGACGCCAGGATGATCGAGCTGCACTTCGCGCAGCAGCGGCTCGATGAATTGCGTCAGGTGATATACCTGTTTCAACTTGCGGCGGCTGTCCTGGTTCATCTTGCCGTCGCGCGTCAGGATGTGCAATTCCTGTAGCAAGGCGACCGACTGGCCATCCTTGATTTCGGGCATGTTGCTGGCGGCGGTGATGACGTCTTTCGGCGCGGCGGCTACGGTGGCGGCGGTTGCCGCGGCCTTAGCGCGCTTCATCGATCCACGCCATCTGTATCGCTTCGAGCACTTTTTCGCCGCCGCGCGTGTGGTCATCGTCGAAGCCGTCCAGCTCCACCACCCAGTTGTGCAGGTCGGTGAAACGCACGGTCAGGGGATCGATGTCCGGATGCGCGTCGAACAAAGCCTCGGCGATCACGTGAATGTCGGACCATTTCATGTTAGTGGCTGCCTTCGCTGACCTGGTTGATCGTGTATTTCGGGATTTCGACGACGAGGTCGGCCTCGGCCACGATGGATTGGCACGACAGGCGCGACACGGCTTCCAGGCCCCAGGCCTTGTCCAGCATGTCTTCTTCCAGTTCCGTCGCTTCGTTCAAGGATTCGATGCCTTCACGCACCAGCACGTGGCAGGTGGTGCAGGCACACGATTTTTCGCAGGCGTGCTCGATGTCGATGTCGTTTTCCAGCAGGATGTCGCAGATGGACTTGCCGGCAGGTGCTTCGATGACGGCGCCGTCCGGGCAAAGCTTGGCGTGCGGCAGGATAACGATTTGTGGCATGGTGTCTTCTTTCAGTCTGTCATTCGGGGCGCGGCCGCGGCGAGTGCCTGCGGCGCGCTGTTCAATTTTTGTTAAACGACCTGGTCGAGCGATTTACCCGTCAAGGCCGTGCGCACGCTGCGGTCCATGCGGCGCGAGGCGAAATCCTCGGTGCCGTCGGCGAGCGCCTCGATCGCCAGCTTCAAGGCCTGGTGGTCGATGGCGCCGCTTTGCGATTGCACGATGGCATCGCGCACCTTGTGCATCAAGCCATCCACGGTGACGCGTTCGGCGTCATCGAGCAAGCCGCCGTCTTCGTTCAGCGCCGACTGCGTGGCCAGCAGGATACGTTCCGCTTCCACCTGCTCTTCGCGCAGCGCGCGCGCCACCATGTCGACGTCGGCCGATGTGTACGAATCCTGCAGCATGCGGGCGATGTCGTCGTCGCCCAGGCCATACGCCGGCTTGACGCTGATCGACGCTTCCACGCCCGAGCGCAATTCGCGCGCCGAGACGGACAGCAAGCCGTCCGCATCGACCTGGTACGTGATGCGGATGCGCGCGGCGCCCGCCACCATCGGCGGAATGCCGCGCAGCTCAAAACGCGCCAGCGAACGGCAATCGCTGACCAGTTCGCGCTCGCCCTGCAGCACGTGCACGGCCAGGGCCGTCTGACCATCCTTGAATGTCGTGAATTCCTGGGCTCTGGCGCACGGGATGGTCGAATTGCGCGGGATGATCTTTTCCACCAGCCCGCCCATGGTCTCGATGCCCAGCGACAGCGGGATCACGTCCAGCAACAGCCAGTCGTCGCCGGCGGCGCGGTTGCCTGCCAGCAAGTTCGCCTGGATGGCCGCGCCCAGCGCCACCACTTTGTCCGGGTCGATATTCGCGTGCGGCGTCGTGTGGAAGAATTCGCTCACGGCGCGCTGCACGTGCGGCATGCGCGTGGCGCCGCCCACCATCACCACGCCGTCGACGTCGTCCGCATCCACGTTCGCGTCGCGCAAGGCTTTCTTGATGGCGTTCATGGTTTTCACGACCAGGTGCGAAGTCATGGCGGCGAATTCTTCTGCCGTGATACGCAGATGGATTTCTTCGCCCGAGTTCAGCTTGGCGTCGATCGTCGTTTCCGACTTGGTCGACAGCAATTCCTTGATTTCGCGCGCCTTGACCATCAGGATGGCCGTGTCTTCGTCGGACAGCGGCGCCAGCTTGGCATGCTCGCTGATCCAGCAGAACAGGCGGCGGTCGAAATCGTCGCCGCCCAGGGCCGAGTCGCCGCCCGTGGACAGCACTTCGAAGACGCCCTTGCTCAGTTTCAGGATCGAGATGTCGAAGGTGCCGCCGCCCAGGTCATATACGGCGTACACGCCTTCGGAAGCGTTGTCGAGGCCATACGCGATGGCGGCGGCCGTCGGCTCGCTCAGCAGGCGCAGCACGTTGATGCCGGCCAGCTGCGCCGCATCCTTGGTTGCCTGGCGCTGCGCGTCGTCAAAGTAGGCTGGCACGGTGATCACGGCGCCCACCAGGTCGTCGCCGAGCGAATCTTCCGCGCGCTGGCGCAGCGTGGCGAGGATTTGCGCCGACACTTCGACGGGGCTTTTCACGCCGGCCACGGTTTTCAGCTGCACCATGCCAGGCGTATCCTGGAAGTCGTAGGGCAGGTTTTCCGCGTAGGCGATGTCGGCCAGGCCGCGGCCCATGAAGCGTTTCACGGAAACGATGGTGTTCTTCGGGTCGGTGGTTTGCGCAGCCAGGGCCTTGTAGCCGATGTTGGCGTGGCCGTTCGGCAGGTAGCGCACGACGGAGGGCAGCAGGGAGCGCCCGTCTTCGTCGTTGAGCACCTCGGGAATGCTGTTGCGGACGGTGGCGACCAGGGAATTGGTGGTGCCAAGGTCGATGCCGACGGCCAGGCGGTGCTGGTGCGGCGCGGTCGACATGCCTGGTTCGGAAATTTGCAGAAGTGCCATTGTATTCGTGCCTCGATTAATTTTTTGCGTGATGCAGTTGATGCCTGACGCGCATTATAAGTCGCGGGCCAGACTGGCGCTTGGCACGCCGGTCAAGCGATCGCCTGGTCAAGCCTCGATGGCCTCATAGGCAAAACGCACTTCCTCGCCGAATTTGTCGAGGAACATCAGGGCGCGCACGCTTTGCGCGGCATTCGCGTAGTCGGCCGCGTCCAGCTGGGCCGCCACCTGGGCCAGCAATGCCTTGCGTTCGCCGCGCAGCTGGCGGTCCAGGGCATCGAGCGCATCGGCATCCTTGCCGGCGCGGGCGTCGCCCAGTTCTTCGCGCCATTCCATCTGCTGCATCAGGAAGCTGACGGGCATGGCCGTGTTCGACTCCGTCTGCAGGTCGACGCCATTGAGTTCGCACAGGTATTGCGCGCGCTTTTGCGGGCTTTTCAGGGTTTGATAGGCTTCATTGGCGCGCGTGGCCCATTGCATCGCCACGCGCTTTTCAGCGCTGCTGGCGTTGATGAAACGGTCCGGGTGGACCTTGCCCTGCACGTCGCGGTAGGCAGAGTCGAGCGCGCTCATGTCGAGCGAGAACTGCGCCGGCAACTGGAATAATTCGAAGTGGTTTTGCATAATGGTCGGTGGTCGCTGTACCGCAATCGATGGGTACAGCGCACCGACCGGGGTCTTGCCAGCTGTTTAAATCCTGAAGGACTCGCCGCAGCCGCAGGCGTCTTTTTCGTTCGGATTGTGGAACTTGAAGCCTTCGTTCAAGCCTTCGCGCGCGAAATCGAGTTCCGTGCCGTCGATGTAAGGCAGGCTTTTCGGGTCGACGAAGACTTTCACGCCGTGCGATTCGAAGACGCTGTCTTCGGCCGCCACTTCATCGACATACTCAAGCTTGTAAGCCAGGCCCGAGCAGCCCGTGGTCCGCACGCCAAAGCGCAGGCCCATGCCCTTGCCGCGCCGTTCGATATAACGGTTGATGTGTTTCGCCGCTTTTTCGGTCAGTGTGATCATGTATTTCTCCGCTCCTGTTCCCACATGGGAACAGGTATCAAAATCCAACAAATTCTAGAGTGCCTGAAAAACGTTCAGGGCAAGGCGCATTGCCGAAGGCAGTACGACTAGTACGACAAGGCAATGCAACGCAGCCATGGGCGTTTTCTCAGGCGCTCTACGCTGCCGGATGGCGGGTCTGGTAGTCCAATACTGCCGCCTTGATGGCGTCTTCCGCCAGGATCGAGCAGTGGATCTTCACTGGCGGCAGGGCCAGTTCTTCGGCGATCTGCGTGTTCTTGATGGCCAGTGCCTGGTCCAGGGTCTTGCCCTTGACCCATTCGGTCACCAGCGAGCTCGACGCGATGGCCGAACCGCAGCCGTAGGTCTTGAATTTCGCGTCTTCAATCAGGCCATCGGCGCCGACCTTGATCTGCAGTTTCATCACGTCGCCGCAGGCAGGCGCGCCTACCATGCCGGTGCCGATGGTTTCATCACCCTTGTCGAAAGCGCCCACGTTGCGCGGGTTTTCGTAGTGATCGAGTACTTTGTCCGAGTAAGCCATTTTGATGCTCCTTAAATATTCTTGCCGGCCCCGTCAACAGGGGCCAGGGTGTTGGTTAGTGGGCAGCCCATTGGATCGAATTGATATCGATGCCATCTTTAAACATGTCCCACAGCGGCGACAGGTCGCGCAGCTTGTGTACTTTCGATTTCAGCAGGTTCACGGCGAAGTCGATGTCTTCCTCGGTCGAGAAGCGGCCGATGGTGAAGCGGATCGAGCTGTGCGCCAGTTCGTCGCTGCGGCCCAGGGCGCGCAGCACGTACGATGGTTCCAGGCTGGCCGAGGTGCAGGCCGAACCGGACGACACGGCAATATCCTTGATCGCCATGATCAGCGACTCGCCTTCAACGTAGTTGAAGCTCACGTTCAGGTTGTGCGGCACGCGGTGATCCATGTCGCCGTTGATGTAGACTTCTTCGATCTCTTGCAAGCCCTTGGCCAGGCGGTCGCGCAAGGCCTTGATGCGGCCGATTTCGCTGTCCATTTCTTCCTTGGCGATGCGGAACGCTTCGCCCATGCCGACGATCTGGTGCGTCGGCAGGGTGCCCGAACGCAGGCCGCGCTCATGGCCGCCACCGTGCATTTGCGCTTCCAGGCGCACGCGCGGCTTGCGGCAGACGTACAGGGCGCCCACGCCTTTCGGGCCGTAGGTTTTATGTGCCGTGAAGGTCATCAGGTCGACCTTGGTCTTTTGCAGGTCGATGACGACCTTGCCCGTCGCCTGTGCGGCGTCGCAATGGAAGATGATGCCTTTCGAGCGGCAGAACACGCCGATTTCGTCGATCGGCTGGATCACGCCGATTTCGTTATTCACCAGCATGACCGACACGAGGATGGTGTCCGGGCGCACGGCCGCGGCCAGCTGCTCGACGGTGATCAGGCCGTTGTCCTGCGGTTCCAGGTAGGTCGCTTCAAAGCCGATGCGTTCCAGTTCGCGCACCGTGTCCAGCACCGATTTGTGCTCGGTCTTGACGGTGATGATGTGCTTGCCCTTGGTCTTGTAGAACTGTGCCGCGCCCTTGATGGCCAGGTTGTTGCTTTCCGTCGCGCCGGACGTCCAGATGATTTCGCGCGGATCGGCGTTCACCAGGGCCGCCACGTAGCCGCGCGCCTCTTCCACGGCTTTTTCCGCCGTCCAGCCATACATGTGGCTGCGCGATGCCGGATTGCCGAACTGCTCGCGCAGGTACGGAATCATCTTGTCGGCGACGCGTGGATCAATCGGCGTGGTGGCCGAGTAATCCATGTAGATCGGGAAATGCGGTGCGGTTTCAAAGTGCACTTGGCCTACGTTTTTTTCTGGGGCGTTCATCAATAACTCCTGCAATCAGCAACTGGTATTTTTGTCATTATCAACCGAGGGCGGCGTGGTTACGGTGCATCACCATCACGCTTTGTTCGGCAATCTTTTGTCTCTGCTGGTCGACCAGGTCCTGCAAGGACACAGAATCCAGATAATCGACCATTTTTTCGTTGAGTGTGGACCACAATTCATGCGTCATGCAGCGCGCACCCGTGGCCGCATCGGCGCCGTGGCAATGTTCCTTGCCGCCGCACTGCGTGGCGTCCAGCGGTTCGTCGACGGCGATGATGATGTCGGCCACCGTCACCTTGTCTGCACGGCGCGCCAGGCTGTAGCCGCCGCCGGGACCGCGGATCGACTCGACGATCTCATGCCGGCGCAGCTTGCCGAACAGCTGTTCCAGGTAGGACAGGGAAATCGACTGGCGCTGGCTGATGCCGGACAAGGTGACCGGTCCCTTGCCCTGGCGCAGGGCAAGATCGATCATCGCTGTCACGGCAAAACGGCCTTTTGTAGTCAGACGCATACATCCTCTGGTCAACTGGTTTAAAATATTGCGGTTTTTCAACTCCTCAAACCCCGAGTAGTTGAATGATTTAGTCAAGTATAACAAATTCGGCGGGGTTTGTCAGAGCGCCCCTCGATGACCACAGGGCTGGAAGGGGCATGGCCGGCCGCGCCAGGCGCGGCGGCTTCAGGAAAACAACAGTCGGGAAATCGCGGACGTGCTTGGCGTCAGCTCTCAGCCCCGTAAGGCGGCACGCACCTTCATCAGTTCAAACCCCAGCAGGTTCAAGCCGTCCCAGCTGGCGGGGTCCAGGATGCGCGGATTGTCCGAGGCCAGGCCCACGCCCCAGATGCGGTCGACGGGACTGGCTTCGACGATGACGCGCTCGCCCGTGCCCAGCAAGAACTTGCGCAGCGCGGCCTTTTGCGAGAACTTGGCAAAATTACCATCGAAGACGATACCTGCACGTGCCGCTTCCCATACTTTGGCGTCAAAGTTCGCCACTTCGCGTCCCAGCTTCTTCACTTCCGACGGCCGCTCGGCCGCCACGATGCGCGCCTGGACGGCCGTGTCGCCAAACAGGGCCGCCTTTTGCGCCATCATGTAGTGCTCGGCCGTCGCATACGTCACGCCGGCCAGGCTGAAGGGTGACGGAAACCACTGGCTGAAGCAGCTTTTGTCGGCCACCTGCGGCTGCGCCGGCGTGTGGCCCCAGAAATACAGATAGTCGGGCACGCCGCCCGCCGCGATCCACGCCTTCAATTCTTCCACGTTACTGATTTGCATATTCCCCGCACTTCCGCCGGACAGGCGATGATTCAAGCTCAAGCACGCAATAGTTGCATCGGGCCAAACAAGGCCTGCATGTCACGATTGCCGATAAAGGACAGATTATACGGATGTTCCGCCGTCACCTGCGGCAAGGATGCGGCCACCGGCAGGCGTTTGATGAGCTCGGCGATCTTGCCCCACAGCACCAGTTGCGGCGTAACCGCCCCGCCCGGCTGCGCCAGCGCTTCCAGCACCACCTGCAGGAAAGGCAGCCAGCCGCGCGCATCCTGCACGGGCGGCACGTGGGAACGGAACACCAGCGCCGCGTTGAGCAGCAAGAAGCCCTGCTCCGTCATCTTGCGCTGCAAGTCGGGCAGGGTCTGGATCACGCCGCTGCCCGGCAGCTGCGCGGCGGCCGCCACGGGCGCCATGGCCACGCCGGACGTGTCGCCACCCTGCAACTGGCCATCGGCCACCAGCAGCATCTTCATGAAGTTGCGCAGGGACGTGGCGCGGTTGACGGGCTTCGACAGGCCCGTCGCCGACCACAGGCTGCCGACGGCGCCATCCATGAAGCACACGCCCGTGGCGCTGTCGGCGCGCGGATACGGCCCCTCGCCCACCAGCACGTAGCGCACCTGTGCCAGCGGCAAGGCAAAGGCGGCAAACAGCCGGCCCTGCGTAGGCAGGAAGTCGTCGATGGCCAGCGCCGGCAGGTAGGCGGGGTCGGCCGCCATCACGGCCTGCAAGCCGCGCAGGAGGATGGGACGCCAGGAAGCGTGCGCCAGGGACAGGGCATCGGTGATGCTGGCAGGAACGATTGTTGCGGTCATGGGGCGTGAAGTATTTGGGCAAACGCAAATTGTAGCCTACCGGCAAGCTGGTACTGACTGCCCAAAATCAAGCACGCATAAAAAAGCCCCGGCCTGCATGCTGGCCGGGGCGGTTCGCGGCTTGACGCGGATCAAACTTATTCTGCGTCAGGCTGCTGCGACGGATGCGCGGCGGCAAACGCAGGCAAGCCGGTGCAATGCGCGTGAATGCGCGCCACGCGCGGGTACGGCGCCAGGTCGATGGCGAAACGCTGTGCATTGAATACCTGCGGCACCAGGCAGCAGTCGGCCATCGTCGGGCTGCCACCATGGCAGAACAGGCCCGTGCCGGCCGGGTCGCCCTGCGCCAGCAGCGCTTCCACGGCCGCAAGTCCCTCGGCCATCCAGTGGCGGTACCACTCCTGCTTGGCCTCGTCCGACAGCCCCAGGGTGTTTTTCAGGTATTTCAAAACACGCAGATTCGTCAGCGGATGGGCATCGCAGGCGATGGCCAGCGCCAGCGCGCGCACCCTGGCGCGTCCCAGCGCATCGGCCGGCAGCAGCGGCACGGCTGGCCGCGTCTCGTCCAGATATTCCAGCATCGCCAGCGACTGCGTCAGGATGGCGCCACCGTCATCGAGGGCCGGCACCAGCGCCGACGGGTTGACGGCGCGGTAGGCTGGCAGCAGTTGCTGGCCGCCGTCCTGCAGCAGATGCACGGCGATGCTGTCGTAGGCGATGCCCTTCAAATTGAGGGCGATGCGCACCCGATAGGCGGCCGAACTGCGGAAATAGGTGTACAGCTTCATGGGGCGCCCTCCCCTCAGGCGCGGCCAGCGTACGGGGCCACGGTCTGCTCGATGCTGCCGAAGATGCTGGCACCGGCCGCGTCGCGCATCTCGATGCGCACCGTGTCGCCGAACTTCAGGTACGCCGTCTTCGGCGCGCCGTGTTCGATGGTTTCATACATGCGCACTTCGGCCAGGCAGCAATAGCCGACGCCGCCGTTCCCGATGCTGGAGCCAAACAGGTTGCCCTGCTTGTTCGACACGGTGCCGGAACCGACGATGCTGCCGGCGCCCAGTTCGCGCGTCTTCGCCGCATGCGCCACCAGCTGGGCAAAGTTGAAGGTCATGTCTTCGCCCGCATTCGGCTTGCCGAACGGCTTGTCGTTCAGGTCCACCAGCAGCGGCAAATGCAGCTTGCTGTCCGCCCAGTCGGCACCCAGTTCATCGGGCGTGACGGCGACGGGCGAAAACGCGCTGGCCGCCTTCGACTGGAAGAAACCGAAACCCTTGGCCAGTTCGCCCGGAATCAGGTTGCGCAGCGAGACGTCGTTGACCAGCATGACCAGGCGGATCGCCTTCGCCGCGTCGTCCACGCCGGCGCCCATGGCCACGTCGCCCGTGATGACCGCCACTTCCGCTTCCAGGTCGATGCCCCACTCTTCGGACAGGGCGAAGATCGGGTCGCGCGGACCGATAAAGCTGTCCGAGCCGCCCTGGTACATCAGCGGGTCCGTGTAGAACGAAGCCGGCACTTCCGCGTTGCGCGCCTTGCGCACCAGTTCCACGTGGTTGATATAGGCGGAACCGTCGGCCCACTGGTAGGCGCGCGGCAGCGGCGAGTGGCATAGCGCCGCGTCAAAGGGCTGGGCGTCCGGCGCCCGGCCCGCATTCAGGTCGGCATACGCCTGCTCCAGTTTCGGCACGATGGCGTCCCAGTTGTCGAGCGCTGCCTGCAGGGTGGGCGCGATGGCGGCCACGCGCTGGTACTGGCGCAGATCGCGGCTGACGAGGATCAGGGTGCCGTCGCGGCTGCCGTTTTTCAGGGTTGCGAGTTTCATGGTGTTCCTTGTTCTGTGTATTTCAGAGAGTGTCGGTCTGCAATATTCAATCTACTGCGCTCAGGCTTCTGCCGGCGCGTGCATCCAGGCGGCGTGTTTCGGCGCGCGGCGCGTCTGCGACCATTCTTCCAGCATTTCCCATTTGACGGCGTCCAGTTTGGCCATCATTTCAGGCGTGCCCACGTTGGCCGCCAGCTCGAGGCGGTGGCCGTTGGGGTCGAAGAAATAGATCGACTGGAAGATGGCGTGATTCACGGGACCGAGCACCTCGATGCCGCCGGCCACCAGCCGCTCCTTGGCGGCCAGCAGTTCGTCCATGCTGCCCACTTCCAGCGCCAGGTGCTGCACCCAGGCCGGGGTATTGCGGTCGCGGTCCATCGGCGGCTGCGTCGGCAGCTCGAAGAAGGCCAGCACATTGCCCTGGCCCGCGTCGAGGAAGACGTGCATGTACGGATCCGGCGCTTTGGTCGATGGCACCAGGTCTTCGGCGATGGCGAGGACGAAATTCATGTTCAAATGCTTGACGTACCACTCGACGGTTTTCTTCGCGTCGATGCAGCGGTAGGCGACGTGGTGGATTTGCTTGATCTTCATGTGCTTGTCTCCAATGGATGGCGCCCTGGGCGCAATGGCTGGCCTGTTTTTCAGCTTTTCACCATTAGAATCGAGTTCCAGCTATCATACAAACAATTTTTAACCATTGATTTATCGGATTATCTTATGAGTCCCAGCCTGCGACAGATGCGCGCCTTCGTGGCACTGGCCAAGACCGGCAGTTTTACCCTGGCCGCCGAATACCTGCACGTGACGCAGTCCGCCTTGAGCGGCTTGATCAAGGAACTGGAAAGCGTGCTGGGCGTGCGCGTGGTCGAGCGCAGCACGCGCAAGACGCAGCTGTCCGAAATCGGCCGCGAACTGTATCCGCTGTTTGAAAAGATGATCGAAGACCTCGATGGCGCCATGGCTGGCATCGCCCAGCGCAAGGCCCTGAAGACGGGCCTGGTGCGCATCGCCGCGCCGCAGATGATGGCGTGCACCCTGCTGCCGGAAGTGATCGCCGCCTACCGCCAGGCGCACCCGGACGTGCAGCTGCGCCTCGTCGACTGCCCCGTGGAAAACGTGTCGGCGCGCGTCTTCAGCGGCGAAGTCGATTTCGGCATCGGTCCCGAACGCGATCCGACGGCGGAAATCGCCGCGCAAGTGCTGTTCGAAATGCCCTTCGTGCTGGTCTACCCCGAGCAGCATCCGCTGCGGCAAAAGGAGAGGGTCACCTGGGCCGACGTGGGCGACTACCCGTTCATTTCGCTGCAGGGGCAATTTACGGAACGCCTGCTGCGCGACATGCACGGCGCGTTTCGCGAACTGTCGCTCAATCCCTATAACGAAGTGACGTTCATGACGACGGCGCTGGCCATGGTCAGCGCCAACCTGGGCATCACGGTCTGCCTGCCGTACGCGGAACCGATGGTCAAACTATATAATTTGCACATGCGCGCCCTGCACGAGCCGGAACTGACGCGGCGCTTTTTCGTGTACACGAAGACGGGACGTTCGCTGTCGCCGGCGGCCGAAAGCTTCATGGCCTTCCTGTTCCAGTTCGTCGAGACGCACGAATGGAACGTGGGGGCGAACGGCGGCGCAGCACGCGTGGCCTTGCCTGCGGACGGTTCGGCCGCCGCCCCTTTATAATGGCGCATCACTCCATACCGCCCGCACCATGACCCAAGCTGCCCTGAACGAGCTGTCGTCCATCGACGCCGCCACCATCGCCATCAACCAGCGCATGAACAAATTCGACGGCCACGCACAGGTCTGGCTGTTCGGCTATGGCTCGCTGATCTACAAGGCCGATTTCCCCTACATCGAGCGCCGCCCGGCCAGCATCGCCGGCTGGACGCGGCGCTTCTGGCAAGGTTCGCACGACCACCGGGGCACGCCGATGGCGCCAGGCCGGGTCGCCACCATCGTGCCGCAGGCAGGCGCCGTGTGCGACGGCATGGCCTATCTGATCACGCCCGAAGTCTTCGCCCATCTCGACCACCGCGAAAAGAACGGCTACCTGCGCCTGGCCACCGAGATCACCTTCAACGATGGCAGCAAGGCCGAAGGCCTGGTGTACATCGCCAACGAGGAAAACGCCGCCTTCCTTGGTGCCGCCCCGGAACTGGACATCGCGCGCCAGATCGCCCGTTCAAACGGCCCCAGCGGCCCGAACAGCGAATACCTGCTGCACCTGGCCAGCGCCCTGCGCGAACTGGGCAAGAGCGATCCCCATGTCTTTGCCATCGAACAACATCTGGCACAGATGCAGACACAGACACAGGATAACGCGACAGGATAGTGTCCCAACATAGCACCGCACGGCAGCACCGCGGCACCCTCCGGTGTCCGGGCAAGACCCTGCCTCAAGATGCCCGGACGATGGCGCGCCGCTCCCGGCGACCTGCGGCAATCCCCCGGCCGCAGGTCAGCGTCGCCCGCCTTTCAGCTCATGAGCGCGCCCCAGCATTCTCAGCGGCGAGAATGACTTAACCTAAAACAAATCCAGCTGCCCCGCATTGCCATTTTTTACTTTCGCGCCCAGCGGCGGCACCACCAGCGGGCGGCGGAACTGCGTGCAATCGAGCTGCTTGAAGCGGCCGCCCTTCCCATGCAAGCCCAGCCGGTGTACGGCTTTTTCAAAGCGTTGGCGGATGAGGTCGGCCCATACGCCTTCGCCCCGCATGCGCGTGCCGAACGCGCTGTCGTAATCCTTGCCGCCGCGCATTTCGCGCACCCGGTTCATCACGCGCTGGGCCCGTTCGGGGAAGTGTGCTTCCAGCCATTGCTGGAACAGGGGGCTCACTTCCCACGGCAGACGCAGCACCACATAATGAGCGTGGATGGCGCCCGCGTCGCACACGGCTTCGAGCAACTGCTCGATTTCCGGTTCCGTCACGAACGGAATGATGGGCGCGATGCTCACGCCCACGGGGATGCCCGCCTCCGTCAGGGTGCGGATCGTGCGCAAGCGTCGCGCCGGGGCGGCAGCGCGCGGTTCCAGGGTGCGCGCGATGGCCGGGTCGAGCGTGGTGACAGTGACGGCCACGGCCGCCAGGCGCCTGGCCGCCATGGGAGCCAGAATGTCGATATCACGCTCGATCAGCGACGATTTCGTGATCAGCGCCACGGGGTGGTCGCATTCGTGCAGCACTTCCAGCACCCGCCGCGTCAACTGCCGTTCGCGTTCGCACGGCTGATACGCATCCGTGTTCACGCCCAGGGCGATCGGTTCGGGCACATAGGAGGGCTTGGCCAGTTCGCGGCGCAAGAGTTCGGGGGCGTTCACCTTGGCGTAGATGCGGCTTTCGAAGTCCAGGCCCGGCGATAACCCCAGATAACTGTGCGTGGGGCGGGCAAAGCAATAGATGCAGCCATGTTCGCAGCCCCGGTATGGATTCAGCGAGACATTGAACGGCAAATCGGGCGAAGCATTGCGCGTGAGGATGGTGCGCGCCTGCTCGTCGCTGACCTGCGTCTTCCAGCCCGGCACCGCCGCCTCTCCAGCCTCCTCATCCAGGCCTCCCACGCTCCAGCCGTCATCGAAACCGGCGCGCGCGTGCACCTCGTAGCGCCCTTGCAGGTTCGAGACTGCACCGCGCCCCTTCTGGGCTTTCAGCGATTGCGGCGGCAACATGGCTTGCCCGGCGAAGCTGTCATCGTGCTCTGGAATGATTGCTTTCATGAACGGCCCCATCAACTGTATATATGTACAGTATACTATGCCGCTGTACGGACAAGATCAAGGGCTGGCGTAATGCCGTTTCACGCTTTTTCACCATGCGGCATGACATAACTCAACTGCTGCGCGACAAAACCGTCAAATGCCGCGATCAGGGGAACGAAGCGGGCCGCGTCCTGCTCCAACTGCATGAGGGCATAACACGTCGCTTCCAGGGTCGATAGCTGGTCTGGCGCGTGCGCCTTGCGGATCAGGTAATGGGAAGCGGGCGTACCGCGCAGGGGCAGGCGCGGCAGCTGTTGCAACGGGGGATTCAGATACAGCATCTTGCGGCTCTTGCGCCAGGTAGCGTCCAGCACCACCAGCCGCAACCGGGCCGAGAATCGGGCCGGATCGAGCAAGATGGCGGGGTCGAGCGCTGGCGGCGGCGCGATGCCCAGCGAACGGTCGCCGGGCGTCTCCGGATACAGCAGCACATTGTGCTTGTCTGCCAGCAATTCGGCGAGCGTATCCGGGGCAAACTGCTCGCCCGTCAACATGCGGCTGTTGGGCAAGCTCAGGTGCAGCAAGCGGGCGCTGCCCTTGGCATTGTGAACTTCCAGCGGATGCTGCAGGATCAGCACTTCCACCGCGTGGGAAACGGGGGCGATCCAGCGGCAGATGCAGCTGGATGCGGCGCGCAGGCAGGCTGGGCAGCGCGCCCGTTTGGCGGGTTCCGCCAGGGAAGACGAGGCAGCGGCAGGGCTGGAGATAGCGCTGGAAATCAGGCTGGAGGTACGGCGGGTAGTCATGGCGGAGCGCGTTCGCGGCTGTCTTCAAGCCGCGATTGTAGCGCCCACGCCATGCCAAGGGGAATCTGCGCTTAAAACTCTTCCCATTCGTCGGCGCCCGACGCCACCGGCGCCTTCGGCACGGGTGCGCGCGCAGCTTCCGCTTGCGCCGCCTTGCCCGGCGCGGGCGCGGCTACGGTGGTTGCCGCCGGCGCGCGGTGCCTGGCAGGCTGGATGGCGGGCCGTATTGCAGGTCGAGTGACAGGTTTTCCTGGCGCAGACGCTGTCACGGACGGACCGGCACTGGCCGAAACATAGTGCTGCGTTGCATCGAGCTTGAACAGGCCCACCACGTCAGCCAGCTTGGCCGCCTGTTCCTGCATGGATTCGGCCGCCGCGGCCGCTTCTTCCACCAGCGCCGCGTTTTGCTGCGTCACCTGGTCCATCTGGCCGATGGCCTGGTTGACCTGTTCGATGCCGGCGCGCTGTTCATCGCTGGCGTCGGTGATCTGGTTCATGATCTGCGTCACATGGCTGATGCTTTGCACGATCTCGTCCATGGTACGGCCCGCCTTGTCCACCAGTTGCGAACCGGCTTCGACTTTTTGCACGGAATCGTCGATCAAGCCCTTGATTTCCTTGGCCGCCGCACTGGAGCGTTGCGCCAGGTTGCGCACCTCGGATGCCACGACGGCAAAACCACGGCCCTGCTCGCCAGCCCTGGCCGCTTCCACGGCCGCGTTCAGGGCCAGGATATTCGTCTGGAAAGCAATGGCGTCGATGACGCTGATGATGTCGACAATCTTGCGCGAGGAATCGTTGATCGAGCCCATGGTGCTGACCACTTCCGACACCACCACGCCACCCTTGCTGGCGATCTGCGAGGCGTCGATGGCCAGCTGGTTGGCGCTGCGCGCATTGTCCGCGTTGAGCTTCACGGTGGAAGTCAGTTCTTCCATGGAAGACGCCGTCTCTTCCAGCGAACTGGCCTGTTCTTCCGTGCGCGACGACAAGTCCAGGTTGCCGGCGGCAATTTCGCTCGACGCCGTGCTGATCGATTCGGTGCCGGCGCGCACCTGGCCCACGATACTGACCAGTTTGTCGTTCATGTTTTTCAGCGCATGCATCAATTGCCCTGTCTCATCGCGGCTTTCCACGACGATATGGCTGGTCAGATCGCCGGCGGAAACAGCTTCCGCCACCTCGACGGCTCGCGTGATGGGGCGCGTGATCGAGCGCGTGATCCAGTATGCGCAGGCGATGCCCAGCAAGATGGCCACCACGCCCAGCGAGATCAGCAGCAGACGGCCGTTTTCGTAGCGCGAACGGATTTGCGCGGCCGTTTCATCGAGCAATTTGGCTTCCAGCAATTCCAGCTTCTTCAGCGACGCCAGGTAGATGTCGCGCTTGACAGCCATGTCGCCTTCGTACAGGCGCTTGCCCAGTTCCAAGTCGCCCGCATTCTTGGCCTTGAACACATTCTTGCGCACTTCCGTGTAGGCCTTGCGCGTGCTCAACACTTCCTGGTACAGCGCCTGCTCGTCCGCGCTCAGTTCGCTCTTGCCGATATCGTTCTGGATTTCCGTGGCGCGGGCAGACGAGACCGCCATTTCCTGTTCAAACTGCTTCTGGTGTTCGGGGTCGCTGACTTTCCAGGCGGCCGCCGTGCGCGCCGCATTGACCTCGATGACCTTGGTCCATTCACCGATCAGGCGCTCATTGCGCACCTTGACGTTGACGAGCGCATCGGTTTCCTTGCTGGCGCTTTGCATCTGCACGATGCCCACCACGGTCAGGCTGGTCAACAGGAGCAGGACGGCGGCAAAACCGCCACCGAGACGTACGCCGATTTTGAGGTTTTTCATTGCGTGATTCCTATCTGAAAAAAACGATGCACAGACGCCACGAAACCGACCTACTGCTACGTATCACAATATAGCAGGCATCTGCCGTGCGGCAATCACGAGCGGCGACGCAACGCTACCCGCGTCACCAGAATGGCAGCACGCCGCAGCGCACCACTTTGGAGCAGATTGTGAGTGAATCAGAGTGGTATTGCAAGAAATAACATGCAGAAAAGCAACAACCAGAAGGCGGTATGCCGCCACGAACGGGCGGCAGGCAAGCAAGGTCAGTCTTGCTTCACATAGATCAATTTTGACGTATCGAAACCCAGGCCAGCGGCTTTCTCGATCAGGCGCTGCTGCAAGGCCGGGTCCATGGTGGGCGTGCGCGACAGCAACCAGAAGTAAGACTTGTCGGGGCCGCTGATCATGGAATAGCTGTAATTTTGCTGATCGAGGTCGAAGACGATGTAGGAACCATAGAAGGGACCAAAAAACGACACTTTCAGGTAAGCCTCGTCTTTCTTGTCGACGAAATACGCCTTGCCTTCCGCCTCCTTCCACTTCGCGTCCGCGTCCTTGTAACCACGGTTGAGCACTTTCAGGCCGCCATCCTGGCGCAGGCTGTAGTCGGCCGTCACGTGGCTCAGGCCCCGTTCGAACGAATGGTCGAGGCGCGCGATCTCATACCATTTCCCCAGATAGCGGGTCGTGTCGAAGTTATTGACGGGATGAATATTCTCGGGCCGGCCCACGCAGCCGGCCAGCACGAGCACACATAGCAATAATATTCTTTTCATATTTTTCTCCATCGGGTTGAATCAGTCAGGGCAGCAGCGCGTGGTCGACGATGCGGCGGATCGCGCCATTGTTCTGCATGCGCACGATGGCGGCATTGAATTGTTCGATAAAATCATCGCGATACGGGTAGGCGGCAGGCCGGCGCACCGTAAAGCCCAGGTGGCCTTGCTGGCTGGCCAGCTGCGCCGTTTCCTGTATCGCCTGCATCGGCGTGCCCGGCGGACCCTCGCGCCGGATGCGCTGCAATTCCCACTGCGCCGACAGACGGTCGCTGACATAGCAATCGATGCGCCCGCGCATCAGCTTGAGCAGATTCGTGCGCGTGCCCTTGGCCGTATCGAACACGATGTTGGCCGCTTGCACGGCAGCCGTCAGCTTCGCATCGCCCAGCAAAAAACCCGCGTTCACGCCGATGTGCAGGCCGCCGTAATCGGCGGGCCACTGCCGCAGCGTGCGTTTGGCCAGCACGTCCTGATTGCACAGCACCACCAGCTGCTCCATCAGCAGCGGCACGGAATAGCGCACATATGGCCGCTCGCTGCGCCACGAATACGGCGGATACAGGGCAAATGCCTCGCCCGTCTGCAGCATCAGCACGCCCCGTTTCCAGGGCACGGGGCGCAGCTGCACCGCATACTGCGGCATCGATTGCACGGCTACACGCACGATCTCCGTGTAAATGCCTTTCATCTGGCCATGTTCAACATAGGAGTACGGCGGATAATCATCGTCGCCATAAATCACCAGCGGCACCGCAGCTCCGGCCCGCGCGCTGGCAGCGATGAACAGGCATAGCGCGGCAGGAAAAAAGAGCATTCTGAACATGCCCGAAGAGTAGCATGGAAGGGGCAAACGCCATCATCCGTTTGCACTGTTCGTGCCCAGCATGTCGTCGAGCTGCGCCAGGGTGGCGGAGTCCTTCACGACGGCGCGCAGCCACAGGTGCAGCGGCAGCTCGCCCCAGCTGGCGGCCTTGTCCGCCAGGTAGGCGACGGGGCTGTGCGGCTCCGTGCGGCGGAAGAAATCGGCGACCTGACGCAGCTGGGCCAGCGCTTGCTGGCGCTGCACGATGGCGCCCCCGCTGCCGCCAGCGCCCTGGCCAGCGGAGGGCGGCGCGCCGGCAAGATCAGCACCTGGCGACAGCGGCGCGATGAAGTGAATGACGTTTTCCAGCGCTTCGCGCGCGACGCGAAAACTCGGGCCATCAGCGCCAAAACGTGCATCGACGCTGCGCTCGAACGCCAGCAGCGACTGCATGCAGTACTGCGCATCGACCAGCAAGCCGTCGGAAAAGGCGCGCGTATTTCTTTGCCGCGCCGCCTCCATCTGCGCCAGGGTCGCCCCTTCGTCGTGCCGCGTATCGCCCCAGCCCTGATCCGCTGCGCCCTGCGCCAGGCTGGCGGCCGCGCGCTGGCGCGCCGCATCGAAATCCTGCGATGAAAACAGGCCATCTGCGCCTTCGGTCAGCGGGATCTCGCGCAGCAGCTGCGGCGTGCGTGACAGCAGCCAGAAGACATTGCCGATGCGCTGTTCCTGGTCGCCCTCTTCCGCCAGCGGGTACAGGCCATCCCAGTAACGCTCGCACAGGCCGGCCAGCAGCGCATAGCCATCGCCCAGGCCACGGAAGTGGCGCGTCTTCGCATGCGCCTCGGCCAGCCACACGGCCACGCGCAAATCCTTGCTGCGCGCCACGATCAGCTGTTCGCAGCGCGTCGCCACGAAAGGCCAGTCGGCTTCCTTCAGCGCCGTCACCCACTCGCCCTGGTCCAGGGTGGGATCATCGTGCTGGCGCGCGCGCGCGATGGCGTCGAGCTCCTGGCTGAAGGTGAGGTCTTCGCCGCATTGACTGACGGCGCTGACGGGGTGCAGCAATTGCTCCAGATTGAACATGGCGCTCTCCGGAAGATGGATTATCGGATCGTGTACTTGAACTGTCCCTGCTTATTCGCGCTGACGCGTATCGACGCCACCGGCTCGCCGTCTGCCATGCGCGCCAGCACCGCTTCGGCGATCGCCGGCAGCAAGCTGCCGTTGAGGATCTGGTCGACATTGCGCGCGCCCGAATCGACCTCGGTGCAGCGCGCCAGCACGGCGTCGACCAGGCCCGCGTCATGGCTGAACTGCGCCTGGTGGTTGCGCGCGATGCGCGCGCCTATCCGCGCCAGCTTCAGCACGATGATCTCGGCCAGCACCGCGTCGCTCAGGGGATAGAACGGCAGCACCTTCAGGCGCCCCAGCAAGGCCGGCTTGAAGTGCGCCACCAGTTGCGGGCGCACCAGTTCTTCCAGCGCGGCCGGCGTGGGCAAGTCCTGCGCCACCCGGTTCAGGCAGGCGGCCATCATGGCGCCCGAACCCAGGTTCGAGGTGGCAATGATGATGGTGTTGCGAAAATCGACTTCGCGCCCTTCCGCATCATCGAGCACGCCCTTGTCGAACACCTGGAAGAACAGTTCCAGCACGTCGGGATGGGCCTTTTCCGCTTCATCGAGCAGCACCACGCTGTAGGGCTGGCGCCGCACGGCTTCCGTCAGCACGCCGCCTTCGCCATAGCCGACATAGCCGGGCGGCGAGCCTTTCAGGCCGGCCACGCTGTGCGCTTCCTGGTACTCGCTCATGTTGATGCTGATGAGCTTGCGCTCGCCGCCATACAGCAGGTCGGCCAGCGCCAGCGCCGTCTCCGTCTTGCCCGTGCCGGACGGCCCCGTGAACAGGAACACGGCTTGCGGCTTGTTCGGGTCGTCCAGGCTGGCGCGCGCCGTGCGCACGCGCTGCGCCACCGCCTCGATGACGTGGTCCTGCCCCAGCACCCGTTCGCGCAGCGCCCCATCCAGGGTCAGCACCGTGCGGATCTCGTCCTTGAGCATTTTTCCCAGCGGGATGCCGGTCCAGCCGGCGACGATGCCGGCCACCACCTGTGCATCGACTTCCAGCGGCGACAGCGGCGCCTCTCCCTGCAGAACCGCCAGCTCTTCCTTCAGCGCCAGCAGACGCGCCGCGCCGATCTCGCCCGGCCGCTCGCCGCGCAACTGCGCGCGCAATTCGCCGATCTGCGCCACCAGCGCCTTTTCGCGCTCCCAGCGCTGCGCCAGCGCCGCGATCGCCGCCTGCCCCTCGTCATGTTCGCGCCGCAGCTGCGCCAGACGTGCAGCGCCGGCTTTATCGGACACTTCGCCATCGGCCGCCTCGCGGGCCAGGGCGGCGATTTCCGCGCCGACGCGTTCCTGGCGCCGGTGCGCGTTTTCCAGCTGCGCCGGCGTGGCGCGCTGGCCCAGCGCCACCTTGGCACATGCCGTGTCGAGGACGCTGACGGCCTTGTCGGGCAGCTGGCGCCCGCTGATGTAGCGGTGCGACAGGCGCACCGCCTCGACGATGGCGGCGTCGCGCACGCGGATGCCGAAATGGCGCTCCATCAGCGGCGCCATGGCGCGCAGCATGGCGCAGGCGATGTCTTCGCTCGGCTCTTCCACCTTCACCACCTGGAAGCGCCGGGCCAGCGCCGCATCCTTTTCAAAATACTTTTTGTACTCGCTCCAGGTGGTGGCGGCAATCGTGCGCAGGGCGCCGCGCGCCAGCGCCGGTTTCAGCAGATTGGCCGCATCGTTCTGCCCCGCCTGGCCGCCGGCGCCGATCATCGTATGCGCCTCGTCGATGAAGAGGATGACCGGATGCGGGCTTTTCGCCACCTCGTCGATGACATTCTTCAGACGGCTTTCGAATTCCCCCTTCACGCTGGCGCCGGCCTGCAGCAAGCCCATGTCGAGCGCGTGGATGCGCGCGCCCTGCAGCACGTCGGGCACGTCGCCGGCGGCGATGCGCAAGGCCAGGCCTTCCACCACGGCCGTCTTGCCCACCCCCGCCTCGCCCGTGAGAATCGGATTGTTCTGGCGCCGGCGCAGCAGGATATCGACGGCCTGGCGTATCTCCGCCTCGCGGCCGATCACGGGATCGAGCTTGCCGTCGCGCGCCAGCTGCGTCAGGTCGGTGGTGAACTGGTCCAGCGCCGGGGTTTTGCTGGCCAGGGCAGTCAGCGGGTCGCAAGGTGTTTCGGAAGGCTGCGGCACTGCCGCGCTTTCCTGCTCGCCGGAGCCGGCCGTCAGCTTGTCCGGATGATGCTTCAGTTGCTCCACGCTGAAGCGGGCGAACAGCTTCGAGCCGCGGTACGCGAGCTGCGACAGTTCCGGCTCCGTCAGCAGCGCCAGCAAAAGGTGGCGGCTGCGGATGGGCCCCGGCTGCGCCGTGTCCAGCGAGGCGATCAGCCAGGCGTGTTCGAACAGCAGCGGCAAATGGGGAGAGAAGACGGGCGTGCGCGCGCTGCCCGTCCTGAAGCTGCCGATCTCGCGGCGCAGGTCCGCCTCCAGCGCTGTCAGGCTGATTTCGCTGCGCCGCGCAATGGTGACGAAATCGCTGCGCTCCTGTTCCAGCAAGGCCAAAAACAGGTGTTCGATATCGACTTCGTACTGGCCCAGGCCCACGCAGATGGCGGCGGCGCGGGTGGCGGCCGTGCGCGCCGTGTCATTGAATTTGGCGATCAGGGTTTTCAGGTTGTTGCTCATGCGGCGGCTCCCTTGCGGTTGATCGAATAGCGCAGCGACGACGGCTGCAGCACGGCGTCAAAATTGACCGTCTCGCCGCCGGACCTCACGGCCAGGGTGCCGCTGATCACAAAGCCGACCCGGTTGATGGCGCCCGCTTCGCGCTCCAGGCGGGCGCGCACATTGCGCAGGCGCGGCTCGTGGCGTTCGATGGCCGCCTTCAGCGCGGCGCAGATGCGGGCGCGGTCATCGCTGCTGGACAAGCACATGCCGGCGAAATCGATCAGGCCATAGTTGACGATGGATGCCGCGCATTCCGGATAGGCGTCGAGCGCGCCGGGCGGCAGGGCCACGCGCGTGTTGAGCAGCTCTTCCAGGTCGCGCGCCACCGCATCCTTCAATTGTTCCAGCGACAGGCGCACCGCCACGCCGCCCGCCGCACCGCCGTCGCCCATCAGGCGGTCGAACAGGCCAGGTACATAACTGTCCATGCGCTCTCCTGAAAAGTCGGCGCGGCGCGCGGGCGAAGGTGGCCGCCGCGCGCCGCGCACCGTGGATCAAGCCACGCGGTTCGCGGCCAGGTCCCAGCCGCCCGAGGTATTGCCGCCGGCGCCGCCCGTCACTTTTTGCTGCGTGTATTTCCACTTCACTTTCGAGAACTTGAAGCCAACGTGTTCACCGAGGATATCGCCCTCTTCCACGTTCGGCGTCACGGCGCCGATCAGCACATTCTCGATTTCGATTTCAAAATACTTGACGCGCTCGCCCTGGCCATCGGCGCGCATGAATTCGAAGCGCGCCTTGGGGATGGTCTTGCCGGCCGAGCAGGTCTGCAGCAGCACCGGCGAGGCCAGGTCGGCCAGCTTGGAGATGACGATGTCCTTGTGCTCGCAGCGTTCGGCCGTGTGGCCGCCGCCCGTCGATGCGGTGGCGGACTTCGGCTGCGCGACGCTCCAGCTGACCGATTTGCATTCGATCCAGTCCTTGTGCTTGTCATCGGTGGACTCGCCCTTGATGCCGTCTATCTGCAGATATACATCGATTGCCATGGTGTGCTCCTCTGGTTGAAAGATGGGTGGATCAGGAATTGGTCGACTTCGGCAACTCCGCGACCAGTCGGAGCGAAACGGATAACTCATCGAGCTGGAAGTGCGGCCGCAGGAACGACACGGCGCGGTACACGCCGGGCCGGCCCGGCACTTCATGCACCTGCACGGACGCCTCGCGCAGCGGGAACTGCGCCTTCTGTTCCTGGCTGGCGTTATCGTCGAGCAGCACGTACTGCATCAGCCAGCGGTTCAGAAAATCCTCCACGTTGGAGGCAGCGGCAAAGCTGCCGATCTTGTCGCGCATCATGGCCTTCATGTAGTGGGCGATGCGCGAAACGGCAAAGATGTACTGCAATTGGGATGACAGCACCGCGTTCGCGTTGGCCGCATCGCTGTTGTACTTGCGGCTTTTCTGCGCCGACTGCGCGCCAAAAAACGCCGCATACGCCGTGTTCTTGCAGTGCACCAGCGAAATGAAACCCAGGTCCGACAATTCCTTTTCGCGGCGGTCGGTGATCGCCACTTCGGCCGGGCATTTCAGGGCCACGTCGCCCTCGTCCGTCTTGAAGGTGTGAGTCGGCAAGTCGTCCACCAGGCCGCCGCCCTCCACGCCGCGGATGGCGGCGCACCAGCCGTAGTCGGCAAAGGCGCTCGTCAGCTTGCAGCCGAACGCATACGCGGCGTTACACCACAGGTATTTGTGATGGTCGCTGCCATCGACTTCCTCGACAAAGTTAAAACCTTCGACCGTGGTGCCATCGACGGGATTGAACGGCAGGCGGCCCAGGAAGCGGGGCAAGGTCAGGCCGACATAACGCGCATCCTCGGATTCGCGGAAGGCTTTCCATTTCGCGTACTCGATGGTGTCGAACACCTTGGCCAGGTCGCGCGGCTTGCCCAGGTCGCCGTAGCTTTCCAGGCCAAACAGTTCCGGCGCGGCCGAGGCGATGAACGGTGCATGCGCGGCGGCGGCGATGTGCGACATCTGCTCGACAAAATACATGTCTTCCGGCTGGCGCGAGATGGCGAAGTCGCCCAGCAGCGCGGCAAACGGCGCGCCGCCGAAGGTGCCGAATTCCTCTTCATACACCTTCTTGAACATGCTGCTCTGGTCGAACTCCAGCGCGGCCTGGAAATCCTTCACCAGTTCGCGCTTGGTAGCGTTGAACATGCGGATCTGCAGGCGCGTGCCCGTATCGGAATTGCCGACCAGGTAGCGCAGTCCCGTCCAGCTTTGCTCGAGCTGCTGGAAGGGCGCCGCATGCATGATTTCGCTGAGCTGGGCGGAGATCAGGCGGTCGATTTCCGCCACGCGCCCGTCCAGGGTAGCCGACAGGCTGCTGGACATCAGCACCGTGCCATCGAGCACCTGCGCCACCAGCTCCGAGATCAGGTCGCGCGCGCGCGCATGTTCGGCGCCGGACTTGGCGACGCGGCTTTGCTCGACGATCTGGTCCAGCAAATCGGTGGCGGCCGGCGCATCGGATGCGGATACAGCGAGGGATTCTGGGGCTTCTGCCTGGGCGCTCATCTCAATCCTCCTGCGCCGGGAACTGCGGCTTCAGAGTGGCCAGGCTGTCCGTGTTGTTCAGCACTTCCGTCAGCAAGTCTTCCAGCTTGTCGTTGCCGGCCAGCTTGTTGCGCAGGTCGGCCAGCTTGGTGCGCGCCTCGAGCAGCTTGCGCAGGGGCGCCACCTGGCGCACCACCGATTCGGGGCGGAAGTCGTCCATCGAACGGAAATGCAGATCGACGGCGAACGTGCCGCCCGCCTCGCTGAGGCGGTTCGGCACGGCGAAACGCGCCACCGGCGCCACGCCGGCCAGCACTTCGTCGAAGTTGTCGCGGTCGAGGGCGACGAACTTGCGGTCCTTCAGGCGCTTTTTCTCGCTGTCCGGATTGCCGCCAAAGTCGCCCAGCACGCCGACCACGAAGGGCAGCTCCTTGTTTTCAATCGCGTCGCCGATCTCGACGTCATAGGTCATTTGCACGCGCGGCGCGCGTATCTTTTGCAGGCGTTTCTGCACGCTGTCGGACTTGGGCATGTCGCTTCCTTTGCAAGGGGATGGTGGGGATGCTCGCTTATTTCAAGCCGCTGAACGGATCGGCCACGCTTGCCGGCGCTGCCGCGCCCTTCGCCGCCGGTGTGCCGGAGCCGGACATGGCAGCGCGCTTGCCGGCCGCCGGCGGGCGCTTGGCAGGCGGCACCAGCACGTC
This sequence comes from Janthinobacterium lividum, assembly GCF_034424625.1. Lineage (NCBI taxonomy): Bacteria > Pseudomonadati > Pseudomonadota > Betaproteobacteria > Burkholderiales > Oxalobacteraceae > Janthinobacterium > Janthinobacterium lividum. Next base: position 4,768,216 of record NZ_CP139976.1, read on the forward strand.
TTCTCCGATGCTCGCGCGCAGCAGCTTGGCCAGATCCTGCGCTTCCGAGCGCAGCGAGCCATTCAGATTGTTTTGCCGCGACAGGTCGGACAGCGCCTTGCCGGACAAACGCAAGCCGCTGACGGCGACGATGCTGTTGGCGACCTTGTCGTCCGGGTCGCGTTCCAGCGCTTCGAGCGCATGGCCGATAGCGTCGCCGTACTGGCCGCGGTCGAACTTCATTTGCGCCATTTGCAGCCATGGCGCCTTGTCGGCCGGGTAACTGCTGCCGCCGGCCTTGAGCAGGGTCATGGCGCGCTCGTACTGGCCGGCACGCGCGGCCGCATCGGCATCGCTCATCACTTGCGCCAGGGTCGGCGCGGCAGGTTTTTTGGGCGCCGGCTGTTCTGGCGTGGCGCAGGCGGCCAGCAGCAGGGCGCTGGCGAGGCAGGCAATACGGGGCAACATGGTGGCTGGCTTCATCGGGGCATTCCTTCACGTGGAGGACGCTACCGCTGGGAAAGATGGGCGGCGCCTTGGTGGAGGCCATTATTGATCGCCAATTTTTTTGCCAAATTGAGATTAATCAGCAAAGAAGAAGTTCCACATCACAGCCGCGCGCAGCGACATGAATCCTGATCTGGCGCAGTAATTACCTTGTTCGCAGGCGGACTTTGTGCCAACGCAAGCGGGTCGCCCCTGCATGCGCTTAAATGACTGCAACACTTTTATTTCCACCCTTCACCTTGCAAAGATCAGCCATGCCATTTGACGCCCCGCTCCGCCGCCTGGCCCGCGCCACCGCGCCACTGCTGCCGGCCCTTCTGCTGGCCGGTTGTGCGGGCGGTGCCATCGGCACCCTGGCCAACGCGGCGCTGCAAGTGGCCGGCGTGGCCAAGCCGCCAGCGGAACTGCCCGACGCGCAAAAGCCGCCGCGCAATGTCAGCATCCGCCTGCACGCGGCGCAGCGCCTCAACACCGATGCCGAAGGCCGGCCGCTGGCGCTGGTGGCGCGCATCTACAAACTGCGCCAGAGCGCCGCCTTCGAGCAGGCGCCCTACGACAGCTTCCTCGACGCGCAGCGTGAAAAGACCGCGCTGGGCGCCGACCTGATGGAAGTGAAGGAAGTGCTGCTGGTGCCGGGCCAGCGCTACGAAGTGCAGGAAAAAGTCAGCAAGGAGGCATATTTCATCGGCGTGGTAGCCCTGTTCCGCGCGCCTGCGGTACAGCGCTGGCGCGCCACCTTTGTCGCCGCGGACGCGGAACGCGGCGGCATCACCGTCGGCCTGCACGCCTGCGCGCTGAGCGTCAGCGGCATGGCCGCGCTGTCGGCTCCGCGCTGCCAGTAGCACGAACAGAAACGCCACACATTCAAGGAGAAACGAGATGGGCATGGCAGCGAAAATCTTGTGGGGAGAGGGCCTGTTCCTGCGGCCGCAGCATTTCCAGCGCCAGGACCAGTATCACGAAGCGCGCCTGCATCACACGGCCAGCGCGCTGCATCCCTACCTGTGGGGCGTGGCGCACATGGCGTGGGACCTGGCGGCGCTGAAGACGGGCACCTTGCGCCTGCATGCCCTGTCGGCGATCTTCCGCGACGGCGAAGTGTTCGAGTCGCTGGGCGACGGCGCGCCCGGCAGCGATACCCTGCCCCCGCCCGTGGACCTGGAAGCGCTGCCGCCGGCGGTGCAGGAAGTGACGTATTACGCGGCGCTGCCCATCCTCAACCGCGAAGGCATGAATTACACGGCGCAGGCATCGACGGCAGACACGCTGGCGGCCACGCGCTTTGCGCACGCCATGCGCGCCACGCCCGACCTGTTTACGGAGTCCGCCGTGGCCGACGTGGCCTACCTGAAGAAGACCGTGCGGCTGATTCCCGACAGCGAGGCACGTGGTTCCTACGATTGCCTGCCGCTGATCGCCCTGCGGCGCACGGTATCGGGCGGCTTCGAACCCGTGCCCTCGTTCATGGCCCCCAGCCTGGCCATCGCCGGCGCACCGCGCCTGCAGGGCGTGCTGGAACACCTGCTCGACGCCTTGCAGGCGAAGGTGAGCGCGCTGCACGGCCACCACCGCGAACCGAGCCGCAACGTGATCGAGTTCCGCTCCGGCGACGTGTCCTCGTTCTGGCTGCTGCACACGGTCAGCACGGCCGCCGCCGCGCTGATGCACTATGTGCGCCATCCGGCCCTGCATCCGGAGCGCCTGTACGAAGCGCTGCTGGGACTGGCGGGCGGCCTGCTCAGCTACTCCAAGCATTACACCCTGGCCAGCCTGCCCGCCTACGACCACGCGCAACCGGGCGCCTGCTTCGACGCCATCGACGGCATCATCCGCGAACTGCTCGACACCGTCATCTCGTCGAAGTATTTTTCCATCGCCCTGCTCGAGGACCAGCCGTCGTACTACCTGGGCAAGCTCGATTCGGGCAAGATCGACCAGCACACCACCTTGTACCTGGCGATCCGCGCCGCCATGCCCGCCATCGAACTGGTGGACGTGGTGCCGCTGCGCGTGAAAGTGGGCGCGCCCGACGACGTGGAAAAATGCGTGCTCACGGCCATGCCCGGCCTGAAACTGTCGCATGCGCCGCAAGTGCCGGCCGCCATTCCCGTGCGCCCCGACACCTATTATTTTGCGATTGAAAACCGTGGCGTGCCATATGAACAGATGCTCAAGGCACAGTCGATCTCCGTGTACGTGCCGGCCGGCATACGCGACCTGCAGCTGGAACTGATCGCGGTGACGGCATGAGCCAGCTCATCGAACGGCGCGCAGCGCCCTCCCTGCTGGGACAACGCGGTTCCGCCCCAACCGGCAGCAGCCGGCATGCCGGCAGCGCCCTGCTGGACCTGATGCACGAAGGCTTTTATATGCTGTTCATGCTGAAGCACGGTTCGGCACCCGGCGACGAGCAAAGCTTCATGGACCGCATCACGGCCTTCCTCGACGACTTCGAGCGCGAAGCAAAAAAGATCCGCGCCGATGGCGACGATATCGCGGCAGCCAAGTATGCGTTTTGCGCGGCCGTCGATGAAATCATCCTGGCCTCGCCTTTCGCCCTGCGCAAGCAGTGGGAGCGGCGCCCGCTGCAGCTGCTGATCTTTGGCGACCAGCTGGCCGGCGAACACTTTTTCGACCGCCTCGACGCCTTGCGCGGCAAGGGCGCCATGCGCGTGCAGGCGCTGCAGGTCTTCCACATGTGTTTATTGCTGGGATTCCAGGGCAAGTATGCGATCGACGGCGGCGAAAAACTCAGCTACCTGACGGCACGCCTGGGCGACGAGATCGCCCACATCAAGGGCAAGAGCCGTGGCTTCGCGCCGCGCGCGGAACGCCCCGACCAGGTGGTCAACAAGCGCGGCAGCGACGTACCGCTGTGGGCGCTGTCGAGCTTTTTCGCCCTGCTGGCCATCTGCGCCTACCTGGGCCTGAAAACCCATCTGACGCGCGGCACGCAAACGACCCTGGCCGCGTATGCGGACCTGGTCAAGCTGGCGCCGCGCCCGGCGCACCTGACCATCACGCTGCCCTGAACACCTCACAGAACCTACTGTGCGATCCTGAATTCGATGCGCCGGTTCCTCGCCCGGCCATCGGCCGTGGCGTTGCTGGCCACGGGACGGTCCGGTCCCTGGCCCGACACCAGCACCGAATCGGCGGCGACGCCCTTGCTGGCCAGGTAGGCGCGCACGGCTTCGGCGCGCGCCTGGCTCAAGGCCACATTGCTGGCGCGCAGGCCCGTGTCGTCGGTGTGGCCGATCACCTCCACCTTGCGGCCCCGCAGCCTGAGCATGGCGGCCGCCATCTCGTCGAGGATGGCCAGGCCCGCCGGCGTGATAGATGCCTTGCCGCTGTCGAATTCGATGATGCGTTTATCCAGCGCCGCATCGAGCAAGCCCTGCTCCGCCTCCGCCGCCTTGACCCGCAAGCCGTTGTTGACGACGTAGGTGGGATTGAGGCTGGTGGCGATGTCACTGGCGATCTGCTGGCGCTGCGCCTCGTTCGCCACTTCGCCGCGCACGCTGACGTTATTGCCGTCGATACTGATCTGCCCCCGTGAAATCAGCTTCAGGTTCGGCGCGATCAGCTTGTGCACGTAGGCGTTCCAGTTGGCCGGCACGGCCACGCTGCCGATGGCGATCTGGTCGACCACGCGCTCGGCGCCATACAGTTCGCGCAGGCGGGCCAGCACGGCCGCCTTGCCCGCCTCGTCGGCCAGGGTGCCCGTGACAAGAATCTGCCCCGGCATCGGTGTCTGGGGCGCTTGCGCCTGCGCGTGGCAGGGAGCGGCTGCAGCAAGCAGCAGGAGAATGACAGGATATTTCATCGCAATCCTTCAGACAAAGGTATCGGCAAACATGGCGCAGGCCGAGCGCAGCGACAGCTGTTCCTGCTGCAGGCAGGCGGAAAAACGGCGCAGCGCGGCATCGCGTCCCAGCTGCTCCTCGACCCAGTCGAGCTGATCGAACACGATCAGCCGTTCGCAGCCGGCCTGCGGATCGATCAGCGCGCGCAAGCCATGCGGGTCGGCGCCGCAAAAGCCGATCACCAGCACGGGCGCCTCGTCGAGGTGGGAAAAGAACAGCGCCAGTTCGAAATCGGCCAGGCTCAGAAAAGGCGCGATCAGGTGCAGCCACAAGCTGGCCACCAGCTCGCGCAGCTGCGCGTCCTGCGGCAGCGGCAGCACCAGGCTTTTTTCCAGGCGCGGCAAGCCGCTCTGGCGCACCGGCTGCAGCAGCATGCCCAGGCCCAGCAGCAGTTCGCGCACCGTCACGGGAAACGCGGGCGATGCCAGCAGCGTCTGCAAGCCGTGCACCGTCTGCGCCTGCAAGAAGGCAGCCAGCCGCGCCGCATGATCAGGTGCCGCCGGTTCGACTTCGACCACGTTGCCGGCCAGCGCCAGCAGGGCCGGCCCCGGTTCGGCGCTGGCCACGATGCCTCGCGACAGCTGCTCCACCCGCTGCCACAGCGGCGCCAGCGCCAGCGGACTGCAAGCGACAAAGGTCTCCGCGTCATCGACTTCCAGCGCGCCCATTGCCATGAAGGGAAAGCGCCGCAACGACTGGTCATTGCTCGCTTCCAGGCGCCCGGCGATGGCGCGCCGGCTGCGCGTGCCGACGAAGGCAAAGCGCAGCGGCGGCAAGGCGTCGTAATTGAGCTTCCAGCGCGGTTCCACCGTCAGGGCAGTCATGACCTGCGCCAGCCAGTCGTCGAGCAGCTGCACCAGCGCGTGATTGTCGCAAGCCTTGATGAAGTCGCCCCGTGCGGGAATCTTGCCAAAGTAGCCGAGGCGCACCTGCTGCGCCGCGCGCATCATGGCGAAACTCCGGGCATGACTGCGGCGGCGATGGCCTGCGCGGGAGACGCGGCAGAAGCACCGGGCGCGCCGACGATCGTCTCGGGCAGCTGCATGCCGCGAAAGCCCTGCTCCTGCACCGCCGTGGCGGATCCCGCGCCCGTCGTCTCGGCGCTGCTGGTGATTTTCAGGTCGACCGCCACGGCCACCTCGCCGCGCGCCCAGCGCAGTTCGAACACGCCGCCCTCCTTGCGCTTCTTGGCCGCCGCGTCGATCATGCGCTTCAAGCCGAATTGCCCCGGCTCGTTGAACAGTTCCACCGTGCGCCCGTCGAAGGTGACGGCCGTGATGCGCGCGCCCTGCTGGCCCGCCGCGCCTTGCGGGCCCGGATGGACCATGTTCGTCCACTGCGCCGGGGTGTTGCGGTAGCGCAGCTGTTGGCCGTCGATCTCCACCGTGTATTCCAGGGTGCCCGGCGCGGGCGACGGCTGGATCTGGAAGACGGTTTGCGCCGCCGTCGACGTGGCCGCCACGCCGCCCGCGCCCAGCGGCGCGATCCAGCCGGGGAAACGCGCCACCACCTGCGGCGACAGGCTGATGCCCATGTCGGCCCAGGTGCGCGGGGCCAGCACGTCGCCGCGCCGCACCACCAGCGGGCCCATGGACGTGGTGACGAATTTCGCCACCAGGCCTTCCGGGCCGAAGAACTGGCCGATCTCGAGGTTGCTCGCCTCGATGCGCGCCGCGGGCGCGAATGGATATTTGTTGGCCAGCGATTTCTGGAACGGTTCATACACCTGCGCCGCCCAGGTCTTGTTGATATCGAGTTCGGCCGGCGCGACGATGACGGCAAAGGTCTGCATCAGCGGGCGCACGAGAATGGGGCGGATCGCCTGCTTTTGCGCGTCGCTCATCCCCGTGAGCACCTGCTCGTCGACCAGTTTCAGGGCGTCGGCCAGTTCGGAACCGCTGCCCTCCAGGGTCTGCTGCATGAACTGGCGCGCGCCCGGCCCCGCGTCGCCCTGGTTCTTCAGCTGGTTCAAACGGCTGCGCAGTTTCGACAGCGCTTCCAGGTAGGCGCGCATCAGGGATGCATTGTTGTCCCTGGCCGCCACCAGCTTGCCCACGCCGGCAAATTCGCGCCCGACAGGCCCCATGGGCTTGTCCAGGCGGGCCGGGTCGAGCTGCGCATGGAGAGCGGGACTGGCCGTCAGCGGCGACGGCGCGCGGCGCAGCACGGTTTCCTTGAACCAGCCGACGATGCCCCGCTCGGCCTGGCGCAATTGGGCATTTTGCAGCGCCGGGTTGTCCCACGAGGTTTCCGCGTAAATGGTCGTCAGCAGCCTGGCGATCGGCGACGACTGCGGGTCGCCCAGGCGGTTCATCGCCTGCACGGCACCGTCAAAACCTTGCAGGTCGGCGACGGCCACGCCCTGCACGAATTTCTGCCACTCGCGCGCATAGTCGGCCTTGTACATGGCCACCAGGTTTTTCTCGATCTGTTCCGGACTGCCTTCCAGGGTCAGGTCGTCGGTGGAGGCGCTTTTCAGCACCCAGTCGGCGCTTTGCAGCTCGCGGTTGGCGGCATCGCGAAACGCGCCCTCAACGAACTTTTCCCAGGCCTGGCGCGTAAAGGCACCGGAGACGGCGTAACTGCCCGCCAGCAGCGCCTGATCCTGTTCACCGACGATGCGCGCCACCGTCATGCCGGGAAAGCGCGTCGCGGCGCGCGCCTTGACGTCGGCATACACGCGCTCGCGCGCCGGCATGCCGCGCACCACGCGGCGCAGGTTTTCGCGCGCCTGGTCGACCAGCGCCAGCTTCTGCTCGATGCGCGGCCAGGACGGATCGCCGATCTGCGCCAGGTAAAACGTCAGCAGCCGTTCCGCGCTGCGTATCATCTGCTCGCGCGGCATGGCGCCCCGGTTACCCTCCAGCCAGGCGCGCCAGAAACGCGTCAGCTGGTCATTCAGGTGGCTGCTTTCCGCATGCGTCTTATCGGCCAGCATCAGATAGGTTTTCAGCGCATTGTAGGCATCTTCCACATTCGTCGCGCTGGCCGCCTGGTACTGGACGCTGCGCGGCGCGGCGGGTGCTGCAGTGGGTGAGGCGGCGGCCGGCGTCTGCGGCGTGCGCGCCGTGGGCTGCAGCTGATCCGCGCTGGCGTTCATTTCAAACAGCAAGGCTTCCAGCGCGCCCGCCACGGGGCCGAGCATGACCTGGCGCGCACCGGCAAAATATTCCTCGCGCAGCTTGCGTTCAAGCAGCTCACCCTGGTACAGGCCCAGGCGCAGGGACCACGGCCGTTGCGTGCGGTACGCTTCCAGCTGCTCGATGCGGTCCTGCAAGATCTCGAGCGCTTCCAGGCGCGACTGCAAGTCCAGGCGCCGCTCCTGCAGCTTCACCACTTTGGTTAAATCGGCCTCGACGTTGGCCACCAGTTGCCGGTTGCCCAGGTAGGACCAGCTCCAGCCGCCCAGGCAGGCACCCAGCAACACCGTGGCGGCAAAGAACACGGCATATTTGAAGCGGAGCTTGGCGCGGTTGGCATAGTTGGCCACCAGGTGCTTGTCGGCAAAAATCACCTTGCGGAACAGCTCCAGCAGGAAATAGCCATGCTGCCGCGCACCCGCGGGCAGCATGGCCGGGACCGGCGCGAAGGCCAGGTCGAAGCGGCGCGCCACCTGCTGCGAGGAGGCACTGACGGGCTCGCCTTCCTGCAGCGCGCTGGTAAAGTAAAAGCCGCGGAACACGGGCTGGAACTGGAATGGGTTTTCCTCGAACAGGGTGGCGATGAAGGCGCGCAAGGCCGGCTTGATGGCGGCAAACTCCAGCGGAAAGGTAAACACGCCGGGCGCCATCGTCTTGCGTTGCCGGTGCGCCATGTTGGCCAGGCTCAGTTCCGTCAAGCCATCGTGCAATTCATCGAAACCCTGGTCGAAAAACGCCAGCAAATCGGCCGTGGGCAACTTGCGCTGGTACGGCATGGTGGCGCCCCAGACACGCTCGCGCTCGCTACGCTCGGCATCCGCGAAAAACTCGGTGAAGCCGGCGATCAGGTCCGCCTTGGTAAACACGATGTACAGGGGCGCGAACACTTCCAGGCGTTCGATGACATCCTGCACGCGCTTGCGCAGGCTGCGCGCCAGTTGCATGCCGACATCAGGGTCGCCTTTCAATTCGGCGGTGCTGACGGCAATGAGGATGCCGTTGATGGGCGCCTTGCGCCGGTATTTTTTCAGCAGGTCGAGAAAGCCGAACCACTCGCCGCGGTGCTCGTCGACGACGGAGTAGCGTCCCGCCGTGTCGAGCACGATGCCGTCCGTGGTGAAAAACCAGTCGCAATTGCGCGTGCCGCCCACGCCTTGCACGATCTTGCCGTCGGCAAAGGGAAACTGCAGGCCCGAATGCAGGATGGCGCTGCTCTTGCCGGCGGCCGGATTGCCGATGATCATGTACCACGGCAATTCGTACAAGGCGGCGGCGCCCGATTTGATACCCAGCTTGGACGTCTTGATGGTCTCGATGGCGGCCAGCATGCCCGTGCGCACGGCGTCGAGTTCCCCCCGCTGGGTGCTGCCGGCAGTGGATGCCGAAGCGGCTTGCGCGGCGGCGATCTCGGCCTCGTTGAGAATGGCCTGCCCCAACGCCTGCGCATCGCGCCGCGCGCGGCGCCGGCGCCACAGCCACAGGCCCAGCCACGTGACAAAGGCCAGCAGCAGCAAGACCAGGGCCCAGACCAGCGCCATTTCCAGCACCTCGGCGCCCAGGTACAGGAACACGGCCAGCGCCATGAAGCCGAGGATGGTCAGATTGCGGCTGTCGGTGAGGAAATGCCAGATTCGTCGCAGCATGATGAGCCCAGGGTGAGGTCGCAAAGCAGGAGGAACGCCGCCGCGCAGCGAGGCGGATTCGGCCCATGCTGACAGCAATGCGGCGCGCCTTTGTTGACATATGACAAGTATCAGGTGCCAGCGCGCGGCAGGCGCTGGCCTGCCATTGACGCCGCGCAAGCAAGCTTGCAGCGGTGAAAATCAGGCCGAACCCCGGCGCTAGAATGGCTGGCGCGGCTTACTTGCCCAGCACGCGCGGTTGCGGCAATTCCGTGTGGCCAAAATCCATCATGGTCCAACGCCCGCCCCAGCGCAGGCCCACCGATTCAGCCGTCACGCCATATAAACGGTAGCCGCGCATGGCCCAGGCATTTTTTTCAGAAATGATGAGCTTTCCTTCATGCATGAATGCGCAATCGGCCGCCAGGCCATACTGGTGATAGCTTTGAAACGCCCTCGCGTTCGTCACGTTCGGGCCGGCCGCCGCCAATTGATCCTGGCGCGCAGGGCTGCGATAGCCTTCCAGCAAGACCATGTCGTAGCCATGCACGTCTTTCATGATCTTGAAGACCAGCAGCAGGCGCTGCGCGAAATCGTGGTCGAGCAATTGCCAGTTGCGGCTGGCGCCGCCCAGCAGCGGGCGCAGCTGCGTTACTTCCGCCGTGGAAAACAGCAGCGGCGGCAAGGCCGGCGGCGGCACCAGCTGCTCGCCCTTCAGCAAGTCGCTGACCTGGTCATTGATCGCGTGTTGCTGGTCAGCATAGCCGCGCAAGGCGATGCGGTCGCTGGACAGCCAGGCCAGCAGCGGCGGCACGATGACCAGCACGCTGCCCGCCAAACTCAGCCAGCGATGCAGCCACAGCAGCTGCCAGGCGCGCGCCATGCCCGAGCCCGTTTGCCGCTGCACGCGTTGCCACTGCGCGCCGCTTCCGCCCTTCAGGTGCTGCGCGCGCCGCTGCACGCGCCAACCGAGGTTGACGAGCGTGTGCAGCACGATGGCGCGGCCGCCGGGAAACAGCAGCAGCCAGCAAGCAAGACAGGCGAGCAGGAAATACATCAAGACCAGGGCGACGAACATGGGCGCTCCGTGACGGGGATAGCGGGGGCCGGGCAGCATGCTCGGCGGCATCGCTAGATCGTAGGCGTCCGCGGTCCGCATGAGCGCGGTTTACATCAAGGTCAGTCGAGTTTGTTCCACTGCGGAGGTGATATTTTGTCTTTACTGAAAAACGGGGATGGCCAGGCGCGCAGCCCTGACCTGTTGAGCAAGACCGGCGCGGCTGGCGCGCGCATCGAAGACAAGGGCATCCTGTCGCAGCTCGAACACGGCATCGCCGCGCCTGCGGCCAGGCCTGCACTGCGCTGGCGCCCCGCCTGGCGGCACTGGGCTGCTGGCGCGCTGTGCCTGGCGCTGCTGATCACGGCCGTGCTCGCTTATGACACGGACGACCTGCCCCTGCCGCCGGTGCCCGTCACGGCGGTGACTGAGGCTCCGCCCGCAATGCCGGCGCCAACGGTGCCGCCGCACGCGTCGCAGGCGGCCACCATCGTCAATACGGCGGGACCGCCCTTGCCTGCGATGGCCGCCACGACAGCAAGCGCACCGCACAAGACGCTACCGCCCGTGCGCCAGGCCGCCGCGCGCCCTCAGGGGCCGAGGCCGGTTGCCGCGCCCGGCGACAGCGACGTGACCTTGCTGACGGCGATGGTGGCCCATGCGCACCGGCAAGAAAGCGCGGCAGTGCCTGTGCGCGACGTGGTGCTGCGCCAGCGGGACGGGGAACAGGAAACGGCGGAACTGTTGCGGCGCTGTCAGCAGCTGGGCCTGATCGAAGGCATGCTGTGCCGCTCGCGCATCTGCTCGGGCCGCTGGGACAGCGATCCCGCCTGCCATTGATGGGGGTTGCCGGCGGTTGACGACCCTCAGGCGCGCTCGGACACTTCGATCAGGTTGCGGTCCGGGTCGCGCAGATACACGGAGCGGATGGGCCAATTGGCGCCCGTGCGGGCCACCGGTCCCTCCTCGATGCCAATCCCCAGCGCCGCCAGGTGGGCGATGAACGCGTCGAGCGGCACGGCGGCGATGAAGCACAGGTCCAGCGAGCCGGGCGTGGGCAAGTCCGCCTTGGGCAGGAATTCCTTGCCGGCCTCATGCAGGTTGATTTTTTGCGCGCCAAACTTGAAGGCATGGCGGCCGGCGCCAAACGTTTCCAGCTGCATGCCCAGCACGCGCGTATAGAAATCGATGCAGGCGGGCTTGTCGCGGGTGGTCAATACCAGGTGATCCAGGTGGTCTATCATACAGTTCTCGGGTGAGTGGCCGCGTCCATGCGGCCTTGCAAAAAACCTTCCATCAGCGCCAGCAGTGCCTGCGGCTGCTCCTGGTGCGGCGTATGGCCGCACTGCTCGACAATGGCGGGCACGGCGTTGAGCGCCTGCGCCACGATCGTGTCGACCTGGGCCGCGCTGCCGTACTGGTCCTCGCTGCCCTGCACCACCAGCGCCGGACATTCGACGGAGGGCAGCAGGTATTCGATGTTCCAGAACTGGAAACCATAACTGAGCCAGGTATCCGACCAGGCCTTGAAGATGGTCTCCGTCTTGTCGCCATGGTATTTCGCCAGCGCGCGCAGCTTGCCCGCGCCAAACGCCGCATCCGCCACGCGTATGCCATCGAGCGTGATGCCTTCGACAAACACGTGCGCCGCTTCGGTGATGATGCCGCGCAAGCGCGGCGGCTGCTGCGCCGCATAGATCAGGGCAATGCTGCCGCCATCGGAGTGGCCGACGAGAAAATGGTCCTGTCCCGGCAGCAGTGCCGCGAGCACCTGCGGCAGCTCGCACAGCGCGTAGTCGTGCAAATAATGGAGTTGGCGGCGCGCCGCCAGCGGCGACGACTGCCCATAGCCATGGCGGTCATACAGCAAGCCGCGGCACCCCGTCGCCTGGCATAGCTGCGCGGGGAAATCTTTCCACATCGCACAGCAACCGAGTCCCTCGTGCAGGAATACCAGGCAAGGCTTGGCGGGGTCGCCTTCGATCAATTCGTAATAGATATCGGTTTCGGCGCTCAGGTTCAGTATCGGCATGGGCTAGGCTCGCATCGGCAGGTCGGCTGGGCCTATTGTGCCATTGTCCTGCACGGCATGCGTGGCGCCCCGTAAAAATAGCCTACTGGAAAAGATATTCCCGCCTGCCTGCAAGGTGTTTGCGCCAGCACAAGTGAGCGCCGTTTTTCCGGCGGCGCCGCGCGCTTTTTGCCCGCGCGTTTGCCTAGAATGGCTTACTCCAACAGCATGGAGCAGACGGCTACCTTATCAGCCAGGACGTGACACTGGCCGTCACGGCAACAGATAAGGCGTCTTGCCGCACGACGACAGGCGCGGCGTCCAAACTATCGATCAGGAGTACATCATGGAAATGAAAGTAGAACACCGCACCGGCAGCAACCTGGCACTGGAAGAAACCGATGCGCCGATGGAGCAGGAAGGCAAGAGTGCAAAAGGCGCTGCCGCACAAGACTTGAACCTGAGCCCCGCCGCCTTCACCACCTATTACACGTGGACGGCCAATGGCGTGCATCCTTCGGTCAACTTCGCCAATGCCAACGTGAAGGCCAATTCGCGCGTATTGCTCAACATCAGCGAGTATGCCGCGACGCCACAGGACCGTTTCATCGGCGCCGCCCGCATGGCCGTGTACAACATCGCACCGTATAACGGCGGTTTCCGGGCCTGGGTGGATATCTCGTGGGGCAGCCCGCTGAAGGTGCGTTTCGACGTGTTTGTGGATCCCTGATCCGGGAAACACTGCGCACGCGCCCGCCACCAGCGGGCCGGCATCGCGCACGTCGCCAAGGCACTGAAGCAATGGCCAGCGCGAACGGGAAACCGTGCGCGCATGACAAAAGGGCCACGTGTTGCCACGTGGCCCTTTGCTGCTGCTTGTTCTGGCTCCCCGACCTGGACTCGAACCAGGGACCTGCGGATTAACAGTCCGTCGCTCTACCAACTGAGCTATCAGGGAAAGGAGGCCGAATTATATACGTCAAAATTTCCCATGTCCAGTTTCAATCTGCATGGCCAGCAAAACAGGCCGCCAGCGAGCAAGCCTCGCCAGATGGCAGGGTCCGTCTGCGCTGCGCCACGCAAGATAGTAGAATAGCCAGGCCTTAGCGACACGCAAGGCGCACAACCGCATGCCGGCAGCGGGGCGTCAACCACGCCGCCACGCGGACATGCGCTTGCAAGGTTCGCCTTGCCCCTGGCTTACTGCTCTCATCCGACATGACAGAATCAAGCGCAACCCTGGTGGACCAACCCGGCAGCGGCGACAGCTCGGCGGAAATTGCCGAGCATATGGCAGCCGCCATCGTGGCGCGCCAATTGCCGCCCGGCACGCGGCTGCGCGAGGAGGCGCTGTGCCGGCTGTATGGCGTCAGCCGCACCAAGATCCGCGCCGCCCTGCTGATACTCTCGAAAGACAAACTCATACGCATGGTGCCCGACAAGGGCGCCTTCGTCAGCCAGCCAACGGAGGCGGAGGCACGCGACATCTTTGCCGCGCGGCGCATCATCGAGGCGGCCCTGGCGCGCGAATTCGTCGCGCGGGCCAAAGCTGCCGACTACCGGATGCTGGAGCGGCACCTGAAAGCGGAACGCCAGGCGCTGGCACGGGACACGCCGCTGCGCTCGCAACTGCTGGGCGACTTCCACGTATTGCTGGCCGATATCGCCGGCAACGCCGTGCTGCGCGACATCGTGCGCGAACTCGTGGGCCGCAGTTCGCTCATCACCATGCTGTACCAGTCCGGCCACGACGCGGCCTGCTCTTGCGACGAACACGGCCGCTTTCTCGACGCGGCGCGCAGCGGCGACGCCGACCTGGCGGCGCGCCTGATGGTCGAGCACCTGGCGCATGTGGAAGCAGCGTTGCGCTTCGACGGCAGCGCCGGCGACCACAAGAAAGACCTGGTGGCCGCGCTGCTGATGTAAGAGCCTATCCCAGTAGGGAGCGTCTTCTGCTGGCAGCGTATCAGGAGCGCGGACAAGGCGTGAGGAGGACGCGTGGCGAGCCACGCAACGACGAACAACGCAGTCCCCGCTTTTGAGGGGCGCCAGCAGCGGATGTATTCATCTACTGGGATAGGTTCTCAGCCGCCCATCAAAAAAGGCCGCCGATGCGGATGCACGGGCGGCCTTGTCATTGCTGCGGCAACTGCTTGCCGGCAAACTTGCTATTCGCCCAGGTAGATAAACTTGAACAGGAAAATGGCAGCGATGATGTAAGCCACCACCGATACCTGCTTGCCCTTGCCCGTCAACAGTTTCAAGACGGCATAGGTGATGAAGCCGAACGCCACGCCGCTGGCCACGGAATAGGTAAACGGCATCATCAGCGCCGTGATGGCGGCAGGAATGCTTTCCGTGCTGTCATCCCAGTCGATGAAGGTCAGTTCGCGCAGCATCAGGCAGGCTACGTACAGCAGCGCGGGCGCCGTCGCGTACGGCGGCACCGTGTGCGCCAGCGGAGCGAAGAACAGGCTGCCCAGGAACAACAATGCAACTGCCACGGCCGTCAAGCCCGTGCGGCCGCCCGCTTGCACGCCGGCCGCGCTTTCCACGAAGGCCGTCGTGCTCGACGTACCCAGGCAGGCGCCGGCGGCAATCGCCGTGCTGTCGGCCAGCAAGGCCTTGTTCATGCGTTCCATCTTGCCGTCTTTCAACAAGCCGGCACGGTTGGCCACGCCCATCAAGGTGCCCGTCGCATCAAACAATTCCACCAGGAAAAACACCAGCACCACGTTGACGATACCGATCGACAGCGCGCCCATGATGTCGAGCTTGAACAAGGTCGGCTCGATGGCGGGCGGCGCCGAGACGATGCCGTTGAACTGGTTGCCGCCAAAGAAGAAGCTGGCGACGGTGATGGCGAGGATGCCGATCAGGATGGCGCCCGGCACTTTCAGGCGGTCCAGCGCGACGATGATGAAGAAACCGAGGATGGCCAGGATGGGCGCCGCCTGGTGCAAGTCGCCCAGGGCGATGATGGTGGCCGGGTTCGACACCACCACGCCGGCGCTTTTCAGGGAAATGATGGCCAGGAACAGGCCGATACCGACAGTGATGGCCGTGCGCAACGCGGGCGGGATGCTGTTGATGATCATTTCGCGCACCTTGAACAGGCTGACGAGGATAAACAGGCAGCCGGAAATGAAGACGGCGCCCAGCGCCACTTCCCAGCTCATGCCCATGCCCTTGACCACCGTGTACGAGAAGTACGCATTCAAGCCCATGCCCGGCGCCAGCGCGATCGGGTAGTTCGCGTACAGGCCCATGATCAGGGTGCCGATGGCGGCCGCCAGGCAGGTGGCGACGAAAACGGAGTCTTTCGGCATGCCCGCGTCGCCGAGGATGGACGGGTTGACGAAGATGATGTAGGCCATCGTCAGGAACGTGGTCAGGCCGGCCAGCAGCTCCGTGCGCACATTGGTCCCGTTGTCCTTCAGTTTGAAATAGCGTTCCAGGAACTGCATGATTAACCCCTTGTTTTGGTAAAACCGGGCGCCTGCGTGTGGCCAGTGCGCCTCTTTTTATGACGAAATGACTACTTTCCCGCTGCGCCGGCCGGCTTGAAGGCCCACCAGCGGCTGCCCGCAAAATTCCAGACCAGCCCGATGCCCGTCGCCAGCACCTGCGCCAGCCAGTAATACCAGCCCAGCTGGTGTACCAGCAGCCACATCAGGCCCGTATTGATGCACCAGCCGATGCCCAGCAAGGTGAAATACTTGCTGGCCGCCTCGCCATGGCCCTTGTCGCTTTTAAACGTGAAAAAGTAATTGAGGAGGTAGTTGACGACGGAACCGAGGATGTAGCCGATGCCGGACGCGGCGGCGGCGCTGATGCCGGCCCATTCCACGCCGCCCCACAGCACGCTGTATTGCACGGCCGTGCCGGAAGCGCCGACGGCGGCGAAACGTAAAAATTGGTGATGCAGGGAATGGGACATTGTCAATTTTCAAATAAGACGAAAACAATCGCCAGGATCAGGCCAGAATAAAAAATGGCTACGATTGCTCGTAACCATTTTTCAGCCTGCATTTTACTGCAAGTTGCGCCCAACGTTCATATTCGCCGCCGTTTCGACACTTACAACGCCTAACAAAACCGTAGCGAGCGGAAGGAAGTTGTGGTTGAGAAGCGCAACTGTACGAAGTACGGGGCCGCCGAGGCAGTGAGCATCGCAGACCGCAAATTACGACGCGCAGCAGGTTTTGATAGGCGTACTTATTCCTTGCGCTGGCGGCGTCGGCGCAGCCACACGAACAGCGCGATCAGCAGCAAGATTCCCACGATGCCGCCCGGTAGCATGAACGGTTGTGCGCGCGCCAGCAAGGGCTTCTCGCCGCCGCTGCGCGCCTGCGCCACATACGCGGGCGTGACGGATACATCGGGGTTGCCGTACTGTTTCAATACGTAATTGGCGATAGCGGCGATCTGCTCATCCGTCAATGGCTGCACGTAGGAACGCTGGTCGAAACGGGGCATGAACGCTTCGTGTTCTTCCCCTTCGATCTTGCGCTCGACGCCGAACAACATGGCCGAGACCAGATTGGCCGGCGTGTTGCCGCCCGTCGCCGTGTTGTGGAACAGGGCGGGATACGCCTGCCCCGTGCTGCCGGCGCCGCTGGCCGAATGGCAGCTGGCGCAGTAGCCGGAAAACAGCACGGCGCCACTGTTGAGCGAATGGTGCTCGGTGGAACCGGCCATGCCGCGCAGCAACGGCTCTTCGCTGGCGGCGCTGCCATGGCTGAAGGCAGCTTTCGTCTGGCCCGGCGCGCGCACGGGCGGCACTGTGCGCAGCCAGGCCACGATGGCGGCCACGTCGTCGTCGCGCAAAAATTGCAGGCTGTTCTGGATGGCTTCGGCCATGCCGCCCGCCGCCTGCCCCTTGCCTTCCACGTGGCCCGTCTTCAGGTAGGCCGTGATTTCCGCATCCGTCCACGCGCCGATGCCGCTGACCTTGTCGGACGTGATGTTCGGCGCATGCCAGGAACCAAGCGACGCGCCGGCCAGGGTCTGGCTGCCGATTTCCGCCATCAGCGCGTTGCGCGGCGTGTGGCAGGCGCTGCAGTGCGCCAGGCCTTCGGCCAGGTAGGCGCCGCGGTTGATCTGCGCGCTCTTCGCCGCGTCCGGCACGAAGCGTTTATTGTCAAGGAACAAGGTATTCCAGCCCAGCATCGACAAGCGCACATTGAACGGGAATGGCAGGGCCGTCTGGCGCGCCGGCTCATCGACGGGCTTGACGGCCTGCATGAAGTAATAATACAGGTCGCCCACGTCCGCATCCGTCAGCTGCGCATAGCTGGTGTAGGGCATGGCCGGATACAGATGGCTGCCGTCGGCGCGCACGCCTTCCCGCAGCGCGCGCGCAAAGTCGGCTTCCGTGTAGTGGCCGATGCCGCCTTGTTTCGACGGCGTGATGTTCGTCGCGTAGATCGTGCCCAGCGGAGAATCGATGGCGTAGCCACCCGCATACGGCTTGCCGCCCGCTGCCGTATGGCAAGCCATGCAATCGGCCGCGATGGCCAGGTAGCGACCCCGCTCCAGGCGCGCATCGGGACTGGCAGCCGAAGGCGCGGCCGGGCGGTCCGGCGTCAGGGTGACAGGCGGTGCCGGTGGCACAGCGTGGGCGGCCAGCGGCAAGCCGGCCACCAGCGCCAGGCTCAGTAATAAACGGCGCATCATGCTGCCTCCCTTGCCAGGGTGCGGGCGATGTCGTCGGCCGCGCGCAAGCCGAGCGCTGCCATGCTGAGGGTGGTGTTGACCACGCTGGCCGACGGCATGGCGCCGCCGCCCGGCAGCCACAAATTGGCATGGTCGTGCGCGCGGCAATTGCCGTCGACCACAGAATCGGCACGGTTACTGCCCATGATGACGCCGCCCATGATGTGGTTGTTCGCGTTCAGGCTCTCGGTGATATGGAATTCCACGGCGCCGAACAGCTTGCCGATGTGCTCGAGCTGCGCATGCGCGGCCTTCGCGCCATTGCGCACGTAATCGCCCACGTCATAGTAAATGTCGGGACAAGCCAGGCCCAGCGGGTCCTTGCGCGTCTTGCTCAAGGTCAAACGGTTATGCGCTTCGGGCAGCGGTTCCAGGCTGATCGACAAGTCCACGCCAAACGCGGCGCGGCGGCGGATTTCATCGTCGAGGTCCTTGCCCACCAGGCCCAGCTTCAACGACTGCTGCGTAGCGGGTCCGACGCGGGTGATATTGTTCAGGATCATCTTGTTGGCCGAATACTGTGCACGGAAGGCACCATCGCGCGGGCCCACCAGGCAGCTGCTCTGCGCAGGACCACGGCCCGTCCAGATCGGTTCATTGGCGAGGAAAGTACAGTGGAAACCCGAGTGGTCCATCATGTTGCGGCCGACTTGATCAGAACTGTTGGCGATGCCGTTCGGATTGTTCTGGTTGGCCGCCAGCAGCAGCAAACGCGGCGTTTCGATGCCGTTGCAGGCAATCACGAAAGCCTTGCCCGTCGCCATATGCGACTGTTTCTTCGCGTCATACCAGTGCACGGCCGTCACGCGGTTGTTCTGGTCCGTGTCGATGCGGTAGACGACGGCCTCGGCCAGCACGCCCGCGCCTTTCAGCTCGGCACGCTCCACGTGGTGGATGCCGTTGTACATGGCGCCGATGGGGCAGATCGGCTGGCAATTGTTATTGCCGCAGCAGGTCGGACGGCCCTGCCACGGACGCGTCGAGCGGCCTTGCGGGATCGGCACGGAGCGGTAGCCGTGGGGGTTGACTACTTCGGCGAAGCGCTTGTCGCCATAGCCCCAGGGCACCATGTCCATCGGGTACGGCGCACTGCGTTCGCTGGGCGATTGCAGGGCGGGATCGTTGGGGCCGGCCACGCCCATTTCCTGTTCGGCGCGGCAATAGTACGGTTCCAGCTCATCGTAGGAAATGGCCCAGTCGCGTCCCACCCCGTAATCGCTTTTCATGCGCATGTCGGACGGCAAATGGCGCCAGCACGACGCGGCCCAGTGCCAGGTCGTGCCGCCCACCGTGCGCAGATAGCCCTGCTGGAAACTGCTGCCGCTGGGGCCGGACAATTCCACGTAGTTATTCTTCGGGAAATACAGCGGCGCGGGCGCGTTGTCGGCCTGCGGATACAGCCCCTGGAAGTCGGACCCGACGCGATTCTCGAACGGCATGTTGCGCCAGTTTTCCACGGCTTGGCCCCGCTCGATGCGCAAGCCCGCTTCCAGCATGATCACGGAGTGACCCTGTGCGGCCAACTGGTCGGCCATCATGGCGCCGACGACGCCAGTACCGACGATGACGACATCGGCGACGACGTCGCCATTACTCTTGAATTGGGGTGATTTCATTTTGCTTGCTTGCCTTTCGGTTCGGGAGTGCCGGTGGTGGCCGGGGCCGGTACGGGTTTTGGCGCCACGGGCGCGGAGACGCGCACGGCCGGCGGCGCCTTCAGCCACCACAAGGGGCCGTAATTGCAATAGGTCGGCACGACCTGGCCATCGGCCACCGTGCGGTACATCAACGCTTCCGCATACGCAACGACGATGGATTTCGTGCCCTGCGCCGCGTTGCCGGCGACAGTGCCCGTGTACCAGGCGGCAACGATGGCCAGCGCCAGTTCGCGCAGGCCGGTGTCCGCGGCGCTGGCGGCCGCCAGCAGGGCTTTCGCTTCCTGGCCCGTGACGAGCAGCGCGCCCAGTTGCGGTAAGCGCTCGGCAAAGCCGGGCACGTTCGTGCGCATGGCTTGCTCGATGCGCGCCGCCGTGTCGGCGGACAAATCGCGGTGGCCCGTGATCGTTTGCGACAAGGTGTAGAACAGCATCGTGACGGGCGCCAGGCCGGGTGCCGGAGCGCTGGCCGGCGCCTGCATGGCGGCGGACAGGGGATTGCTCCAGAAACCTGCCTGCGCCAGCAAGGCGGCCAGGCCGATCAGGGCGTGGCGGCGGCTGATGCGGGGAAGGGATGAAACGGATGTTGCAGATGGTTCGCTGCCTGGATGGTTCATGAGACTCCCGCAAGACTTGTTGTTTTATTGACTTCGATGATTGCGCTACATTGCATTTGCGCATAGATGGAACCGGTTCCATATTATCCTACAGAAGTAAATTGTCTGCCAATGTAGTATTACGACTGAGACACTGGCTGGTGCAATTCCTGGATGGATTCAGGCGTGTCGCGCACGCTAAACGCCAGTCCCGGCTGGCCGCCCAGGCGGTAATGGAAGTCGAGCACGCTGCCGCCAGCCAGGGCCGGCTTGCCCGGCAGGGCCAGGGGCAGGTTCAGGCTGCAGTCATGGTCGCCCAGGACGATGTCGCCATGCACGCGGATGCGCGTCAGCAGGCGCGGCGCCTGCTCCAGCACGTCAGGCAGGCGGATGCTGGCGGCCGGCAAACTGTCGCCCTGCTCGTCCTGCCAGGCGCGCAGGGCGTCACCATCGAGGGCAAACACGCGCCCCCAGTCGGTGCACGGTGCATCCGGCGCGCGCCGGTCCAGGCCCAGGTGCACGGTAACGGACGCCGGCAGCAGCGCCGCCGCCGCAGGCGCTTGCGCGTGCAGATTGCGCAGGATGGCCACCTGCGGCTCCTTGCCCAGCGCCGTATTCATGGTTTCGCTGACGATCACGTCCGGCATGGCGCCGCCAGCAATGCGGTAGGCGGCCGCGTCGGCGCAAATGTATGCCGTGACATGGCGATCCAGGCCCAGGCTTGCAATCAGTTCGCGCGCATAGGCCAGGGTCTCGGCATGCACGTCGAGGATGGCAAACTGCACCAAGTCCGCATCCAGCATGGCCATCACCGGCAGGGCCAGCAAGGCGAACGGGCCGCAGCCCGCATACAGCACGCGCACGGGCCGGCCACCGCTCACCTCCAGGCGCTCGCGCACGGCCAGGGCCAGGCCCTGGATGAAGGCGGCGCTGCGGTACGGCTCGCGCGCGCACAGGCCCGCCTGCACGGGCGAGATGGCCCAGCCGCTGGGAAGAAAGCTTTCGCCGTCGCGCAAACCGTCCTGCCGGTCCATGGGCAGGCGCGAATGGCGTTCGACGAGCTGGCGCAGCTGCACCGTTTCGCCGACCAGGCTTGCCAGCGAACGCTGCGGATCGCACAGCGCAGCCGCGATGGCGGCCAGTTCCGCGCGTGCCGGATTCATGCGAGACTCCACTGGCAAGACGGGATAAAGACAGAATGCATGGCGGCTTCCTTGAAATGATTGCAAGTACGCGGAAAAATTGGCAGCATAGCAAATAACTGTACGCCTGTTAATTTATCTCCAGCCGCAAACACCTACCGGAGCATCGATGCACGCCTTGCCGCTTTCCGACCTCACCCTCGTCCTCGCCAGCCTGCCCGCCCCCTACCAGTTGCGCGTCCAGCGCGACGACGACGATGGCTTTGCCGCCGCGCTGTACAGTTCCACACGCGGCGACTTGCGCCAGATGCCGGCCGAGCCCGCCGTCATCGAACAGCTGATCGCCATGCAGCAGCGCATGCAAAGCCACGGCTACCGCCAGGCCTATCCGCACGCCGTGTACCTGGTGCTGCAGCACGGCGATACCCCCATCGGCCGCCTGATCCTGGACCGCCAGGATCAGGTGCTGCACCTGGTCGACATCGCCATCCTGCCCGCCGCGCAAGGCCAGGGCGCCGGCAGCGCCGTGCTGCGCGGCCTGCAGGCGCAAGCGGGCGCGGAGCAATGGCAGATCCACCTTGCCGTCAACAAAAGCAACGCCGCCGCGCGCACCCTGTACCAGCGGCTGGGCTTTCGCCTGCGCGGGGAAAACGAGGTGCAGGAGCAATTGGAATGGAGCGCGCCATAGTGCCGGCGCAACATATCCCCAGCAGCTGGCTGCAGCTGCCGCTGCACTTCGACGTGGCGCGCATGCAGGACGACAGCGACCAGTTCGCCACGGACGAGTGGATCAGCCATTTCAATACGGGCGCCTACGACCAGGGCTGGAGCTGCGTGCCGCTGTTCTCGCCCGGCGGTGCAGCCGACAACATCATGCCCGTCGACGGCGCCGCCTACGCAGGCACGCCGCAACTGGCGCGCTGCCCCTGCCTGCGCGAAGTGCTTGCCAGCTTCGCATGCGAGATCCGCGCCGCGCGCCTGATGGCGCTGGCGCCGGGCGCCATCATCCGCGCGCACCGCGACGCCGGCACGTCGCTGGCCGATGGCCTGATCCGCATCCACATCCCCATCCACACTTCGCCGCAGGTGCTGTTTACCATCGATGGTGAAACTGTCCACTTCACGGCTGGCCACGCCTGGTACATGGACGCCAGCTGCCTGCACGCGGTGCACAACCGGGGCACGACGCCGCGCATCCACCTCGTGCTCGACTGCGTCACCAATGCCTGGCTCGAAGCGCTGTTCGCCTCGGCGGGATTCGTGCCGAAAGCGGCCCACAAGTATGGCGACCCCGGCATCCACGATGGCAATGTGCGGGCCGTCATCGCCCAGCTGCGATTGTCGCCCTCGCCTGCCAGCCTGGCACTGGCCAGGGAATTGGCCGCCCTGGCCGCCTTGGCAGACGGGAGCGCGCCGTGAGCGCCGCGCCGGGCCTGGCCCAGCAAGAACGCCTGCTGGCCAGGGGCGAGACGGTGGCATGGCACGAGGGCATGGATCTGCGCGGCTGGTATCCGCTGTACGTGGAGCGCGGCGATGCGCTGGCGGACGCTGCCATGTGCTGGCGCGAGCTGGGAGAAACGGCTTTCAGCGACGCCTTCTTTGTCAATACGCTGACGCGCCAGCCGCACGAGGAGCGCCGCGTCTGCCGCACGCCGCTGGCCGCGCTGGCGACGCCCGGCGATTGCCTGGCGCCAGACGCCTTCATCTTCCACGTCTCGCGCTGCGGCTCAACCCTGCTGAGCCAGCTGCTGGCGTCCTTGCCGCAATGCATAGTCATGTCCGAGCCGCCCGTTATCGACTCGCTGCTGCGCCTGCATCACGACAGCGGCGACCCGGCGGCCAGCATCACCCTGCTGCGCCAGGCCATCCTGGCACTGGGCCAGCGCCGCTCCGGCGAAGAATCACACTTCATCATCAAGTTCGACTGCTGGCACATCCACAGCCTGGACTTGCTGCGGCAAGCATTTCCCGGCACGCCCTGCCTGTTCGTCTACCGCGAACCGCTGGCCGTGCTCGCCTCGCACCAGCGCCAGCGCGGGCCGCAAATGGTGCCCGGCATGCTGCACCCGGCACAGCTGCCGCTGCCCGCGCACCAGCTGGCGCCGGGCGATATCGACGGTTATACGGGCCTGGTGCTGGCCAGCCTGCTCAACGCCGCCCTGCCCCATGCGGCCGCCGGCCAGTTGCAGTTAATTAACTACAAGCAATTGCCAGGCATCCTCTTCAGCGATTTATTGGCCCGCTTCGGCATCGCCACTACAGCGACGCAGTTGCAAGCGATGCGCGCGCGCGGCGGCGTGCATGCGAAATACGGCACCGTCTACCGCGGCGATCCGCCAGTGCCAGCAGCAGACGGCCTGGCCGCCATCGCCGCGCAATTGCAACCAGGCTATCTGGCGCTGGAAGCGTTGCGGCTGCATGCCGGGCAAAGCCAATGACTTCCATGAAACCCAACTCTGACAAGGAGGCATGTCGACGTACCCGCTCAAGACCATGCGATAGATAGCTGTTCAACTACGGCGCAATCCCCGCGTGCAATGCGCCGCCCTTACAAGCAACCTGAAACTGACCCTCACACCATGATAAAAAAAATGACATTGGCAGTGCTCTTGACCGCCCTGATTCCCTTCTACGCATGCCAGGCGCAAACCACGGCGGAAGCGAAACCGGCTTCCGCGGAAGTCACCACCACCCTGACACCCGATATTGGCGGCATCAAGCAAGTGGTGGAAATCAGGACGGACGACGCGAACAAGCCCGTGCTGCTATTTTTATCCGGCGGCCCGGGAAGCTCCATGATCAAGGGGGCGGATGCCTTTACGAATCTCCTGAAAAGCAGATTTACGATTGTGCAATGGGACCAGCGGGATGCCGGAAAAACCTTGAAACTGAATCCCTCCCCCACGCAGCCATCCGTCGGGCAGATGGAGCAGGATACGTATCAAGTCATCCAGTTTCTGCGCAAGGAGTTAAAGCAGGACAAAATATACTTGCTGGGCAGTTCCTGGGGCAACGTCCTGGGCTTTGATATCGTCAAGCGTCACCCGGAACTGCTGCATGCCTATTTCGCGTCGAATCCTGTCGTGAGCCAGCTGGAAAGCGAGAAGGAATTGCTGCAAGCCTTGAAAGTGCATTTCAAGGACAATGCCGTCGCCAGCCAGGAGCTGAACAGCATCAATTTTCCGTTTGCAAGTGACGAAAGCATGTTTTATTTAAGGAAATGGCTTTTTTACAAGGATGGCAAGGCATTTGCGACGAGCGAAGGGTTCAAGACGGGTTTTCTGCAATGGTCAAAAACCTGGTCGCCCGTCTGGAACGAGGTCATGAACATTGATTTGCCCAAGACCTTGAAGAGCGTTGACTGCCCCGTGTATTTCTTCGTCGGCAAAAACGATATCCAGACCTCGACCAGGATCACGCAGGCGTATTTCGAGACCTTGAAGGCGCCAAGGAAGGGCTTGTTTTTCTTCGAGCATTCCGGGCATCAGATACACCAGGATGAACCGGTGCAATTTCAAGAAGCCATCATCAAGACATTGGATGCGACTGCCAAGTTCTGATACGACGCCCCATGACATGGGGCCCTTTTGGAGGGCCGACAGACTGGCCGGCGTACTGCCGGCCTAGTCGCCGGCAATGCTCGCCGCAGCCTTGCCGATCAGCAACGCCACCGCGCGGGCTTGCGAAATATAAATGGCATGACTCCCGGCAACTTCGACCACCGTCGAGCGACACGGGCGTCGCACGCGGGCCCTGCAACGCAAAAAGCCCAACCGGTGAAGGCTGGGCTTTTTGCTACTGCGTGTTCTGGCTCCCCGACCTGGACTCGAACCAGGGACCTGCGGATTAACAGTCCGTCGCTCTACCAACTGAGCTATCAGGGAAAAGAGGCCGCATTCTATAGGGTAAATTTTACGATGTCCAGATTTCCCCCAGAAAAATGTGTATTTTCCCGGCGCTACCCTGCCTGGCAGCGGTCAGCCGGGATGCTCTTGCGGATAGTAGTCAAAGACCAGCACGCGACCCAGCCATGGCTTGAGCTGCTCGACAAAGGCCAGGTGGGCCGCATGGCTCAGATACACGTCGCGCGCGCCGGCGTCATCGAAGGTCAGGGTAAAGCAATCGGTAAAGCCATCGTCGAGGCCTTCCGGGCTGACGTTCGGCCCCCATTCAAATTGCCGCACGCCGGGAATGCGGTGTTTCAGCTGGGAAAACTCGTAGACGAGCTCGGCGTGCTTGGCAGACGTGATGCCATCGAGGAAGTCGCACAGGACGATATGGCGCAAGGCGGAGGGACAAGTCATGGGAAGGTGCTCCTGAAGTGATGCATTCAGGATAGCGCAAAACGCGATAACGCACCGGCCGTCCCTGCGGGCTGCGGCAGAAAACAAAAAAGGCCATGTTTTTCAACATGGCCTTCCGAATTCTGGCTCCCCGACCTGGACTCGAACCAGGGACCTGCGGATTAACAGTCCGTCGCTCTACCAACTGAGCTATCAGGGAAAAGAGGCCGTATTATATAGGCCAAACTTGGCGCTGTCCAGATTTCCATAGGGGAAATCTTATCTTGCCCTGGCGCCCATGCCAGGCGGCGCAATAACAAAAAAGGCCACGTTTTTCAACGTGGCCTTCCGAATTCTGGCTCCCCGACCTGGACTCGAACCAGGGACCTGCGGATTAACAGTCCGTCGCTCTACCAACTGAGCTATCAGGGAAAAGAGGCAATATTATATGTCGCTTGTTCCATATTTGCAAGACTGATACTGCATCTACACAAACACGGCCATCGCCGACTTTCTACCGCCATCAGCGCCGCACTTGCATGCAGCGCCGAAGAAGCAAGATCTTAAAGCACTTTGGCGATCGCGTCAATAACGATGTCGATATTGCGCGAATTCAATGCTGCCACGCAAATACGGCCCGTGTCGACGGCGTAGATCGACTGCTCGCGCAGCGATGCCACCTGCTCCTTGGTGAGACCGGAGTACGAGAACATGCCGATTTGCTGGCGCACGAATTCGAAGTCGTGGGCCGGCGCCTTGGCTTTCAGCTTTTCCACGAAGGCATTGCGCATTTCGCGGATGCGCACGCGCATGCCGGCCAGTTCCTCTTCCCACAGCTGGCGCAGTTCCGGCGTGGCCAGGACGGTGGCGACCACCTTGCCGCCGTGTACTGGCGGGTTCGAGTAGTTGGTGCGCACGACGCGCTTCAGTTGCGACAGCAGGCGGGCCGCTTCGTCGGCGCTGGCGGCGACGACGCTCAGGGCGCCCACGCGCTCGCCGTACAGCGAGAACGATTTCGAGAACGAGTTCGACACCAGCAGCGGGCCGCCCGCGTCGGCGAAGCGGCGCACCACGGCGCCATCTTCGGCGATGCCGTTGGCGAAGCCTTGATACGCCATGTCCAGGAACGGCACCAGGCCGCGCGAGGTCACCACGCTGATGATCTGATCCCACTGGGCCACGCTCAGGTCGGCGCCGGTCGGGTTGTGGCAGCAGGCGTGCAGCACGACGATGGAGCCGGCTGGCATGGCGTTCAGGCTGGCCAGCATGCCGTCGAAGTTCACGCCATGGGTGGCGGCATCGTAGTAGGTGTAGTTATTCACGACGAAACCGGCGTTTTCAAACAGCGCGCGGTGGTTTTCCCAGCTCGGGTCGCTGATGTAGACCTGGGCACCCGGCGCGAAGCGCTGCAGGAAGTCGGCACCGATCTTCAATGCGCCCGTGCCGCCGATGGCTTGCACGGTCACGGCGCGGCGCTCTTGAATTACGGTGCTATCGGCGCCAAATACGAGTTCTTGCACCGCCTTGTCGTAGGCAGCGAGGCCTTCGATCGGCAGATAGGTGCGTGGCGCCGCCTGTTCGATCAGGATGGCTTCCGCCTTGCGTACGCAAGCTAACAGAGGCACCTTGCCGTTGTCGTCATAATAGACGCCAACGCCCAGATTGATTTTGGCGGGATTCTGGTCCGCGTTAAATGCTTCGGTGATGCCCAGGATCGGGTCGCGTGGGGCCATCTCGATGGCGCTAAACAGACTGGCAGAAACAGTTGGGTTCGTCATGATAAGATTGGATTCGATTGGAAGCAGGTTCACAGCGGAGTTGTAGACAGCGCCCCAAAATACAACGCCAGGGCCGCCAGCAGAGCACTATTCTAACAAAGGTCTGATTCACATGCCCGAATTATCTACCGCCAGCGAGGCGGAAAGCGCAATTATCTCTTTCCCGGACTCCCCCTTCAAGCTGCACCAGCCCTTTCCTCCGGCCGGTGACCAGCCCACGGCAATCGACCAGTTATCCGAGGGGATTGCCGACGGACTGGCCTTCCAGACCCTGCTGGGCGTGACCGGTTCGGGCAAGACCTACACCATGGCCAACGTCATCGCGCGCATGGGCCGGCCCGCCATCGTCTTCGCGCCGAACAAGACCCTGGCGGCGCAGCTGTACAGCGAGTTCCGCGACTTTTTCCCGCAGAACGCGGTCGAATACTTCGTCAGCTACTACGATTACTACCAGCCGGAAGCCTATGTGCCGCAGCGCGACCTGTTCATCGAAAAGGACTCGTCGATCAACGAACATATCGAGCAGATGCGTTTGTCGTGCACCAAGTCGCTGATGGAGCGGCGCGACGTCATCATCGTCGCCACCGTCTCGGCCATCTACGGTATCGGCAATCCGAACGAGTACCACCAGATGATTTTGACCTTGCGCGTCAAGGACAGGGTCGCGCAGCGCGACGTCATCGCGCGCCTAATCCAGATGCAGTACACGCGCAATGAGGTCGACTTCGGCCGCGGCACCTTCCGCGTGCGCGGCGATACCATCGACATCTTCCCGGCCGAGCATGCGGAACTGGCCGTGCGCCTGGAAATGTTCGACGACGAGATCGAATCGATCCAGCTGTTCGACCCGCTGACGGGCAGAGTGCGCCAGAAAATCCCCCGCTTCACCGTGTACCCGGGCTCGCACTACGTGACGCCCCGCTCCACCGTGCTGCGCGCCGTCGAGACCATCAAGGACGAGCTGCGCGAGCGTCTCGAGTTCTTCCGCAAGGAGAATAAACTGATCGAAGAGCAGCGGCTGGAGCAACGCACGCGCTTCGACCTGGAAATGATGGCGGAAATCGGTTTCACCAAGGGCATCGAGAACTACTCGCGCCACCTGTCCGGTGCGCTGCCGGGCGAGCCGCCGCCGACCCTGGTCGACTACCTGCCGCCCGACGCCCTGATGTTCCTCGACGAGTCGCACGTGCTGACGGGCCAGCTGAGCGCCATGTACAACGGCGACCGTTCGCGCAAGACGAATCTGGTCGACTACGGCTTCCGCCTGCCGTCGGCCCTCGACAACCGGCCCTTGAAATTCGAGGAATTCGAACAGAAGATGCGCCAGACCGTGTTCGTCTCGGCCACGCCGGCCGAATACGAAAAGAGCCATTCCGACCAGGTGGTCGAGCAGGTCGTGCGCCCGACCGGCCTGGTCGACCCGCAGATCATCGTGCGCCCCGCCAGCAGCCAGGTGGACGACCTGATGTCGGAAATCGTCGAGCGCATCAAGAAGGACGAACGCGTGCTGGTGACGACCCTGACCAAGCGCATGTCGGAGCAGTTGACGGAATACCTGGGCGACCATGGCATCAAGGTGCGCTACCTGCACAGCGATATCGAGACGGTGGAGCGCGTGGAAATCCTGCGCGACCTGCGCCTGGGCACCTTCGACGTGCTGGTGGGGATCAATCTGCTGCGCGAAGGCTTGGACTTGCCGGAAGTGTCGCTGGTCGCCATCCTCGACGCGGACAAGGAAGGCTTCTTGCGCTCCGAGCGCAGCCTGATCCAGACCATCGGCCGCGCCGCGCGCAACCTGAACGGCACGGCGATCCTGTACGGCGACCGCATCACGGACTCCATGCGCCGCGCCATCGACGAGACGGAACGCCGCCGCGCCAAGCAGATCGCCTTCAATACGGCCAACAACATCATCCCGATCGGCGTCAAGAAATCGATCCGCGAAATGATCGACGGCGTCTACAGCCCGCAGGAAGCGCGAGAAACCCTGCAAGTGGCGCAGGAAGCGGCCAAGTTCGAAGCCATGAGCGAGAAACAGGTCAGCAAGGAAATCAAGCGCCTGGAAAAACTGATGGTCGACCACGCCAAGAACCTGGAGTTCGAAAAGGCGGCGCAGGTGCGCGACCAGCTGCACGTCCTCAAGCAGCAGCTGTTCGGCGCGCCCGGCACCGACAACGTGGCGTCGATCCTGGGCAAATAAACGGCTATCCGTGCCTTGCCTGGCCTACGGCTGCGGCAGCGAATAGTCGATGTCGTAGAAATGCTGGCCATTGACGATGCGGATGGCCAGCGTGCCGCTGATGCCCGTCAGCTGCCCCGTGCCGGAATGCGGCACGATCACGATGGACAGATGCTGCTTGCCATCGGCCATCGTGCCCGCATGCTGCGCCACGAAGCTGCCTTCCCTGCCCTGCAGGACGCCCGTGATGGCTTCCATGGCGACATAAGCGGCCGCGCCCTTGGTGTCGGTGACGGCATTGAGCATCTCGCCCGTGGCAGTGGCGACCAGGTCGCCGGCATAGACTTTGTCGAGCAGTACCTTGCCCAAGGTCGTGCGCCCGGAGCGCTGCGGCGCCGCGGATGGCGTCATGGTGATGCTGAAACTTCCTGTGGCGTGCACATGCATGCGATGATCCCCTTCTGCAAACGAGGCGGCGCCGGCTGGCGCCACCGATAGACAACATGCGGCCAGCACCAGGCCCGGCAAACTGTGTGATTTCATGATTCCCTTTCAATCGATGCGAGAGAAGCAGCTTAAGGCAGCGCAGGAGACAAATATTGGATAAAACCGACAGCACGCGCAATGTGCTCGCCGCGCGCGGCCAGGCGCCGAAAGGCATCGTCGACCCGCAGGCAGCGGCGCGCCGCATACGGCTGGCGACCTATCCGCCGGCTGGCGCGCTGGCGCCGTTCGTCGAGTACTTCTGGGTCGTGGAATGGGACAGGCGGGGCTGCGCGCCGCAGACGCAGCGCGTGCTGCCCTACCCGAACGCCCACCTGGTCTTCGAGCTTGGGCGCACCGCCATCCATGGCGTGGTGCGCGGCGCCTTTGACAGGCCCTTGATTGGTGCAGGCAAGGTGCTGGGCGTGCGTTTTGCGCCGGGCGGCCTGCGCCCGTTCATCACTCAGCCCTTATCGTCGTTCACCGATACGACCATCGCCGCCGATGCCCTGCTGGACATGCCGGCTGCGCAAGCCGAGGCGCTGGTACTGCAGCAAGCCGGCGATACGGCCATGGTGGCGCAGGCACAGGCGCTGCTGCAGGCAAGGCTGCCGCAAGCCGATGACGCCGCCCTGCTGGCCGCCAGGCTGACTGCCGCGGCGGCGGCCCGCAACGGCCCGGCGAGCGTGGCGCAGTTGTGCGAAAAGATGGCCATCGGCGAACGCCGGCTGCAGCGCCTGTTCGCCAACTACGTGGGCGTGCCGCCGAAATGGGTGATCCAGCGCTACCGCCTGCAGGAAGCGATCTGGCGCCTGGCGCAGCCCGATGCGCCCGACCTGGCCAGCCTGGCGCATGAACTGGGCTTTTTTGACCAGGCCCATTTCAGCCGCAGTTTTGCGGAACTGGTGGGCAGTACGCCGCTCGACTATCGCCGCTCGCAGCTGGCGACAGTCGCCTAGCCGGCCGCTTTCATGTCGTCGACATACGCACGGATGATGGCGGCGAAATCCGCATCGGCCGTCAAACCCAGCGCTTCGGCCCGTGCCGTATCCCAGGCGCCGGGCCAGCTCTTGACGATGCGCTCGACGGCAGGATCGGGCGCGTAGCTGATGCGGGCCGCCACTTCGCTGCCGGCTACGGCTTCGAGTGCGGCGATCATTTCGCCCACGCTCACGCTCAAGCCCGGCAAGTTCACCGTGCGGCTGGCGCCAAACGCCTCGCCCGCCAATTCATGGCCGGCGATCAGGGAAGCGATGGCGCCGCGCGGCGACAGCAGCCACAGACGCAGGTCGGTGGACACGGGGCAGACGGCCGCCTCGCCATTCAAGGGTTCGCGGATGATGCCGCTGGCGAACGACGACGCCGCCTTGTTCGGTTTGCCCGGGCGCACGCTGATGGTCGGCAAACGCAGCACGCGGCCATCGACAAAGCCGCGGCGGCTGTAATCGTTGAGCAGCAGTTCGCCGATGGCCTTTTGCGCGCCGTAGGACGACTGCGGGTTCAACGCCGTCGTATCCTGCACCACGTCCGGCAGCTTGCCGCCATACACGGCCACGGAACTGGTAAACACCACTTTCGGCTTGTGTCCCAGTTCGCGGCAGATATCGAGCAGCAAACGCGACGCATCGAGGTTGATGCGCATGCCCAGCTCGAAATCGGCTTCCGCCTGGCCGCTGACGATGGCGGCCAGGTGAAAGATCGAGCTTGTCTGCGCATCGATGGTGGCGCGCATCAGGGCACCGTCGGCGATGTCACCCGTGACGACTTTT